>JAWKIO010000005.1 GCA_041394265.1 Acidimicrobiales bacterium | reverse complement strand
GCGGGTCGGCTACGCAAACGCCGAGACACTCCGCTCCCTCCTACGCAGACAACGACGCCGTTCCTGAGTCCAGCGGGACTGTCAGATCGTTGGTGTAACTGATCTGGCTGGTCATTGTTGTTGGGGATCGTAGGGCCTCAGAAGAGGCGGCCTTCGAAGGCGATCGCGAACGCGTTGAGTGCCGGCTTCCAGCGGTTCAACCATCGCTCCTGTCCGGTGCCTTTCGGGTCGAGCGACCGCACGACGAGGTAGAGGCACTTCAACGCGGCCTGTTCGTTCGGGAAGTGGCCGCGGGCTCGGGTCGCTCGCCGGAACCTGGCGTTGAGCGACTCGATGGCGTTCGTCGAATAGATCACCCGTCGAATCTCGGGCGAGTAGTCGAGGAACGGCACGAACTCCGACCAGGCGTTCGCCCACAGCGTGCGGATCGCCGGATACTTGTCGCCCCAGCGGTCGTGGAACTCATCGAGCCGCGCCTGGGCGTCGGCTTCTTTCACCGCGGTTTAAACGGGTCGGAGGTCCTTGGCCATCTTGTCCCAGTCGGCCCGTGACGCAAGCCGGAAGGTGTTGCGGATCAGGTGCAGCACACAGGTCTGCACGACCGCCAGCGGCCAGGTCGCCTCGATCGACTCCGGTAGTCCTTTGAGGCCGTCGCACACGACGATGCAGGCGTCGTCGACGCCGCGGTTCTTGATCTCGGTGAGGACCTGGAGCCAGTACTTGGCGCCCTCTCCCGCCGGTTCCGACCCAGAGTCCTAGGATGTCTCGCTTGCCATCCACGGTTACGCCGATCGCCGCATACACGGGCCGGTTGGCGACTTGGCCATCGCGGATCTTCACCACGATCGCGTCGATGAAAATCACCGGATACACCCGATCAAGGGGCCGGTTCTGCCAATCAGAGAGCTCGTCGAGAACCCGGTCGGTGATCTTCGAGATCGTCTCCCGTGAGATCTCAGACGAGTACACCTCGGCGCGGTGGGCTTCGATCTCACCGGTCGTCAACCCTTTCGCGGTGAGTGAGATGACCATCGAGTCGACACCATCGAGGCGGCGCTGGTTCTTGCGCACCGTCTTGGGTTCGAAGCTGCCACCCCGATCTCGAGGCACATCGATGTCGACCGGGCCGACCTCGGTGATCACCTGCTTCGACCTCGTCCCGCTCCGTGAGTTCCCGCCGTTGCGGCCCTCAGCAGCGTGCTTCGGATAGCCGAGATGCTCCTCCATCTCGACCTCCAAGCCGGTCTCGAGGACCTGCTTGGTCAGATCCGACAGCAGCCCGTCCGGGCCGACCAGGCTCCTACCGTCGGCTCTGGCTTGCTCCACGAGCTGCTCGGCCAGCGACTGATCCGGCCGCCCCTCATCGTCGTCGTTGGACGGTGTCGCCACCGCCACATCATGGTTCGTCACGGTTGTCTGTCCTTCCCGCCGAGCGAACCGCTCAGCGTTTCAGGCCAGACCAGTTACACCGCGGATCTGACAGTCCCAGTCCAGCACCATGCATGTAGCCGGTGTAGCAACGCGCAGTTGGATCCGATCGCACGCAGGTAGACGGCGTTCTGAGGGGCGCGTTTCCGAGCGCGTCAGAGCCACATCCGCGTCGGTGTGCTGCGAGGGGTTCGTACGAGCGGCCAGGATGGATGGATGTCGGATCTGCGCTGAGCCCCTGAGATCGGTCCAGTAGCTGTGCGGTCTGAACGGCTCCGCCATGATGGCGGGGCAGGAAGGACCGACCATGTCGAAACGGCGCCGGCGTTCGCCGGAGCAGATCATCCGCAAGCTGGCCGAGGGCCAGAAGCTCCTCGCCGAGGCAAGACCGTCGAGGAGGTGTGTCGCGAGTTCGGGATCGCTGAGTCGACCTGGGCCAGATGGCTGAATCAGTACGGCGGGATGAAGGCCGAGGACGCGAAACGCCTGAAGGAGCTCGAGACCGAGAACGCGCAGCTGAAGAAGCTGCTCGCCGAAGCCGAGTTGGACAAGGCGATGTTGAAGTACCTCGCGGAGGAAAAATGGTGACCCCGAACCGTCGCCGGGTCGCCGTCGCAGCGCTCGAGGACGAGTTCGGGGTCTCCCAACGCCACGCGTGCCGTGTGGTCGGCCAGCATCGCTCCACGCAACGTCATGAGCCGGTGCCGCCGCCCGACGACGAGGCCTTGATCCGTGAGGAACTCCGGGCGTTCGCGAAGCGCCGGCCTCGGTGGGGTTGGCGCCGCGCCGCGAAGCATCTCCGCCGGGAGGGCTGGGTGGTGAACAACAAGCGGATCCGCCGTCTGTGGCGTGACGAAGGCCTCCAGGTCCCGCAGAAACGCAAACGCAAGCGCCTCACCGGCATCGGCGCCCATGTCGGGCCCATGTCGCTGATCGCCCCCAACGCCTTGTGGGCCTTGGACTTCCAGTTCGATCACACCATCGACGGACGCCAGGTCAAGATCCTCAACGTCATCGACGAGTTCACCCGCGAAGCCCTCGCTTCCGATGTCGATCACTCCATCACCGCCGACGACGTCGTCGCCTGCCTGGAACGATTGGTGATCGAGCGAGGCCGCCCGCCCGCCTTCGTCCGCTTCGACAACGGCCCCGAGTTCGTCGCGATCGTGGTCGCTGAGTGGTGCGCGGAGGCCGGCGTGGCCGCGGTGTTCATCAACCCCGGCTCGCCATGGCAGAACGCCTGGATCGAATCATTCAACTCCCGGATGCGTGACGAGCTGTTGAACCTCTGGGTCTTCGACAGCCTGCTCGAAGCCCGCGTGATCATCGACGACTGGCGAATCGACTACAACAAGAACCGGCCCCACACCGCCCACGGCGACCTCACCCCAACCGAGTTCGCCGACCACTGGACCACCATCAACCACCAACCCCAACCCGCATAGCCCCTGGACCAATCAACGGGACCCGCTCAGATCGTCCGCCACAGTCGTCGTGGGTGAGTGCAAGAGTCGTTGTCGCCGAATCATCGATCGAGGGCCGTGGCTTGTTCGCCACCACCGACCTCGACATCGGCGACGTCGTTGTTCACTTCGGCGGGAACGTCGTCACCGACCGACCGAGCACCGACGCGCCGACCTTTCTCGGGTGTGACGCTGCGAAGGCCCTGTCGATGTGCGTGGTTCGAAACCCTTCGGCCAATGCCTGTTTCGGGCTGCGGGTCAGGGGTTCGCGAGTCGCTCGAAGCGCTGACGTGCGCCTTGGCGGGTCATGCCGAGCTGTCCAGATGACTCCCTATGACGCACCGTTGCGGTGAGCGCGAAGTGCTGCGGCTTCGATGCGGCTCTCGGCATTGCGACGGGCCGCCGCCGCTGCAGGTTGCGATGGCCAGCTGCTAGCGATCGACGGTCGAAGCGAGTTCGCTGGGAGAGCTTGCAGCGTGCAGATGCCCGTCTTGAAGGCGTAGTTGTCGGACGCGTTCGGGGAGCTGGTCGAGGGTGTGGGTGACGATGAGCGTGGCGGTGCCGCGTGCGTCCGCCTGGTCGAGGAGAAGTCTCATCAGTTGGTTGCCTCGTTCGGAATCGAGTGACGCAGTTGGCTCGTCGGCGAGGAGCAGTTCGGGTTGATTCATGAGTGCTCGGGCGACGCCGACGCGTTGGCGCTCGCCACCGGACAGTTGGGCGGGTCGGGCGTCGAGGCGGTGTTCAAGTCCGACCTCGCACAGCAGTTCCCGTGCTTTGTCGCGGTGCACGGAGTCGAGGTTGCCGTTGATGTGGGCGACGAGTTCGAGTTGTTCGGTGGCGGTGAGCGCGGGGAACAGGTTCGATGCTTGGTAGATGATCCCGACGTGTTCCCGTCGGATTGTTGTGGCGTCTCTGTTGGACAGTCCGGTTGCGGGTTTGTCGGCGATCGTGACGTCGCCGGTGTCCGGGGTGAGGAGGAGTCCGGCGATAGCCAGCAGCGTCGATTTACCAGATCCTGATTGGCCGGCGACCGCAACGGTCTCGCCGGGGGCGATGTCGAGGTTGACGTTGTCGAGGATGGTGCGGGTGTCGTCGCCGTCGGGGTAGGCGAGCGAGACGTTGTGGAAGTGGAGTGTCATGACTTCTCGTTCAGGTGTCGGTCTTGAGAGCGACGATTGGTTCGACGTTGACGATGCGCCGGAGTGCGACGATGCTGCCGAGGAGACCGAGGACGATCAGGCTGGCGGCGGTGGTCAGGACGGCGGATGCTTCGAGTCGGAACGGGATGGCGCCGCCGACGAGTTGGCCGACGCCGGTTCCGACGAGCGCGCCGGCCGTGGTGGCGACGACGAGGATGATTGCGAGTTGTCCGACTGCGTCGCTGATGACGTAGAAGTTCGAGGCTCCGATCGATTTGAGGAGCCCGATCTGTTGGGTGCGTTGCACGGTCCAGATCACGAAGAACGCGCCGACCACGAGCGAGGAGATGGCGAGCAGAAACACGCGGATGAGTGTCATCGTCTGGGTTTCACCGCTGTAGCCGGGTGATCCCTTGTATGCGGCTTGCTTCGACATTGTGTCCGTGCCGGCGTCGGCGTCGAGAGCTGCGAAGCCCGACGTGTCGTCGGTGTTAATGGCGATTGCGGAGAACCGTCCCTTTGCGTTGTCGCCGTATTGCAGTTGCTGCCAGGTGTCGAGCGACGAGAACGCGATGTCGACGTGGCCGTAGGAGCCGGTGAACGTGAAGCCGAGGACCGGCAGGACCTCGTCCACGCCGACGATCGTCAACTCGTCGCCGATCTTGATCCCCTCGGCTTCGAAGCTGTCACTCAGCACGATCCCCGCAGGACCTGAGAGTGCTTGGCGGGCCTGTTGGTCGGGGGCCAGGAAGCTGTCGGCCGGCACCCCGAACAGTGCGATGTCGATGGTGCCCGATGTGTCGGTGCGGGCGTTGAGAAAGGTGACACCGAGCGGCGACACTTCGAGACCCGACTCGGTCCACGGGTCGAGGTTGGCGTCATTCAGCGTGGACCGGCTGAACACCGCGTCGGCGCCGTCCTGGAACGCGATGTCAGTGACCGGGAGTCGACGAACCCCGGAGATGCCGTCGTCGACCAGGCCGACAGCGAGTCCTGACAGCAGTGTGGCCATCAAAGCGATCAGACCGACGACTGCGGCGACGAGCCCGAAGCGGGCTCGTCCGACGAGCAGTTCTCGTAGAGCGAGGAACATTGTGGTGGCCTCCGGCCGGGTCGATTGTCGGCGGTCGCCGAACGGGGTCCAGTGTGTTCGGCTGCCACTCTCGGGCCACTCGGTGGATGGGATGACGGGGCATCATCCGAACGGATGAGTCGCCGTGCGTCGATCGGGTGAGCGAGCCGCCGTCGGCCCGTCAGTACACTCGATCCCGTGATGGGTCCCGCGCCGCTCTCAGCGAACAGAGGCTGGTTCGAACGCGGTATCGACGTCTTCTTCATTGCCGTCACCGTCGTCTCAGCGTCACGAAACGCCGACTGGCAGACCCTGACAGCTGCGATCACCCTGCTCGCGCTCTACGTGGCCCGGGTCCCGATTCGGCGGCGTGGACGGTCCGAGATCATCTGGCTGATCGTACTCACCGTTGCCTGGTTGGCCGCAGTACTGCTCGTGACGGTCGACTTCGTGTGGGTGTCGGTCCCGTTGATGTTTCTCTATTTGTTGATGCTGCCACTGCGCCCCGCTGTCGCTGTCGTCGCGGCGATCACGGCAGTGGTCATCGCAGCCGAAGCCGTCGACGACGACGGCCTCCTTGCCGCTGAGGTTGTCGGCCCGATCCTCGGTGCCGGGTTCGCGATCGTCGCCTGCGTCGGCTACCGACGCCTCGCCACCGAGTTCGACCACACGCAACGAGCACTCGCCGATCTCGAAGCCACCCGCGACGACCTCGCGCGCAGTCAACACGCGCGAGGGATGCTCGACGAACGTCGACGAATGGCGCGCGAGGTCCACGACACCATCGCCCAAGACCTCGCCGGAATCTTGTTGATCGCCAGGTCGCCCGACGCGACGAACTCCAGGTCACGAATCGAAGAGCTCGCCACGACAGCACTCCACGAAGCGCGCCGAATCGTCGACGCGCTCGGTCCCGTCGAACTCGTGGCAACACCGCTCCCAACAGCACTCGCCCAACTCGCCGTGACCGACCCAGAACGTCAGCCCGAGATCGTGTTCGAAGTCAGCGGTGAGCCCAGAGACCTCCCACAGCCGCTCCAAGCCATGCTGCTTCGCGTCGCCCAAGGAGCGCTTGCGAACATTCGCGAGCATGCCCAGGCGTCGAGCGCGTACATCACGTTGAGCTACCTCGACGACGAAGTCGCCATCGACATCGTCGATGACGGGCAAGGGTTCACCCCGTGCGACACGACGCAACGGTCTGCCGGGAGTTTCGGTCTGTCAGTGATGCGCGAACGAGCACAGCAGGTCGGCGGAACACTCGTCGTCGAGTCCCGACCCGGTGCCGGCACCGCCGTCCACGCAGCAGTACCGACACCATGATCTCAGTACTCGTCGTCGACGACCACCCACTGTTCCGAGTCGGACTCTGCGACGCAATCAACACCCAACCAGATCTCACTGTCGTAGCCGATGTCGACACCGCCGAAAGCGCCATGGACTACGCCACCCACCACCAGGTCGATGTCGTCCTGATGGATCTCCGCATGACCGGAATGGGAGGGGCCGCAGGCACCGCCACGATCACAGCGCTCGACAACCCACCAAAGGTCATCGTCTTCACCACGTTCTCGACCGACGCCGACATCACCGCAGCACTCGACGCTGGAGCACGCGGCTACATCCTCAAAGACGCCCTCCCCGACGACGTCTTCGCAGCAATCCGACAGGTCGCCTCCGGCGGGGCCGTGCTCGCCCCTGTCATCGCCGATCGGGTCATCAATCGCGACAAAGAAGCGCGCAACAACGACCTCAGCATCCGCGAACTCGACGTGCTCGAACTTCTCGCGGAAGGCTTGAGCAATCGGGCGATCGCCCAACGCCTCCATCTCAGCGAAGCAACCGTGAAAACGCACCTCGCACACATCTACAAAAAGCTCGACGTCGAAAACCGAACGGCTGCCGTCATCGCCGCGAACACCACCGGAATCATCCGGCACCCCGATCAGCCGAACTGAACACGATCCACCATCGGTCCGCGTGCGACCGCTCGTAACATTCACGCCGCCACCCACCCCGATAGCGCATAGCCGGCAATACGGTCGCGTCGAAGCGCTCAAGAATGTGCGTCGCCGTCCCGGCGATCTGGGGGTGCGTCAGCCGTGGTGCGATCGACATTCGGGGATGCCTCAGCACGGCCGGCGATTCGAGTCCATTGGTTGATATGAAGGTCCGGCCCTAGGCAACGGCGTTGTCTCATCCCGGGATGCGTTCGGCCGATGGATCGGGCATGGCATCTGGCTCGGCCGCTCCATCAGCGTTCGCTGTCCGGTCGCTGGGCGTTGGGCTGGCCGCCGTTGTGGCCGCGGCAGCGACCTGGGCACTCACCGGGAGCATGAGGGGCGATGTGGATGCCGACTGGGCCGTCATCGGTGAACCGGCTGCCGATGCCGCATCGTTCGAGGTTTCGGGGCGCTTCGCGTCTGAGCGGGGTGTGTGATCTGGTGGGGATCGCCGACGCGGTTCAGGAGCACCTGCGAATCTGAGGGTGTCTAAGCCGTTCGGATTCTGAGGTGCCCCTGCAGTGTTCAACCCTACGCGCGCGTGCGAGCTGCTGGTCGGCTTGAGCGCGGTCAACATCGTCGACGTCACCGAACCGCTGCCCGGCCGGCTCGAGGTCACCGTCGAATCGATCATCGAGACGCCGGCGTGTCCGCAATGCCGCGAACGGGCTTGGGTGAAGGACCGGCCCGTGGTCGAACTCGCCGACCTGACCTGTTTCGGACGGCCGGTGAGGTTGCGGTGGCGCAAGCACCGCTTCTGCTGCCCCAGGATCTGGTGCCAGCAGCGGTCCTGGACGCACGAGGACCCCAAGATCGCAGCGCCCCGGTTGTCGTTGACCGACCGGGCCGCACGGTGGGCCACGGTGCAGGTCGGCCGCCACGGTCGTGCGGTCAGCGATGTCGCCGCCGAGCTTGGTGCTGACTGGCACGCCGTGAACGACGCCGTGGTCGCCTACGGGCAAGCGCTCC
Organism: Acidimicrobiales bacterium; assembly: GCA_041394265.1. Classification (NCBI taxonomy): domain Bacteria; kingdom Bacillati; phylum Actinomycetota; class Acidimicrobiia; order Acidimicrobiales; species Acidimicrobiales bacterium. The sequence goes on along the minus strand of JAWKIO010000005.1, from coordinate 5,073,715 downwards.
TCGATGCCGATACCGACCGGGTCGGCACGGTGGACGCGCTCGGGGTCGATGAGGTCTTGTTCGCGAGGCGGGGTCGGTGGCGGACCCAGGCGTGGTCGACCTCGATTGTTGATGTTGCCCGGGGTCAGTTGATCGATGTGATCGAGGGCCGCTCATCGATCGGGTTGTGTGAATGGCTTGCTGAGACGCCGCCGTCGTGGCGGGACACGATCTGTTGGGCGGTGCTGGACCTGTCGGGTCCGTGGCGGCTCGCGTTCGACACGATGCTCCCCGACGCCACCCAGATCGCGGATCCGTTCCACCTGATCAAGCTGGCGAACCAGCGTCTCGATGAGGTCCGTCGCCGGGTCCAGAACCAGACCCTCGGGCACCGGGGCCACAAAGACGACCCGCTCTACCGATGCCGGCGGCTGCTCACCATGGCTGATGAACGCCTCGACGAGGATGGTCGAGCCAAGCTGTTGGGCCTGCTCGACGCTGGGGACCCGCACGGTGAGGTCCGCAACGCGTGGCATGCGAAAGAGACGGTGCGCAGCATCTACGACATCGACGACCCCGTGCTCGCGGCCGAGTTCGTCGAACGGCTCGGTCACGATCTCCAAGACCAGGACTGCCCGCCCGAGATCCAGCGTCTCGGGCGGTCGATTGTCCGCTGGAGCAACCAGATCTCGGCCTGGCACCAGGCCCGGGTGTCGAACGGGCCGACCGAGGCGGCGAACAATCTGATCAAGAGGGTCAAGCGTGTGGCGTTCGGGTTCCGCCAGTTCACCAACTACCGGATCCGTGCCCTGCTCTACGCCGGCCGACCCAACTGGGACCTACTCGCCACCATCACACCCCGCTGAAACGCGGAGAGCCGGTTTCGGTGACCGATCCGGCATGCCCGATCAAGCTCGATCGTGACGATATTGACGTCGGCGTGGTCGAAACCAACGATGCTGTGGTGGTACGCGTGCGTGTCCCTGACAACAACGATGGCTCGGCGTGCAAGGCGATGGCGGTCGCCTACACCGTGACGATCGACCTGGCTCAGCCCTTGGCGCAGCGTCGAATCATGGATGGCCGGTTCGATCCGCCACGGCCGGCAATCGCCAGCGACACCGGTCTGTCGGGTGGACCGAAACCGAGTCCGGTGGCCGTCGACGATTGACGCTAGGCAATGAGCGCCGCGCATCCCACGGCCGGTGGTCGAAGGCAGAGGCGACCACGCAGCCGCTGGGCGGAGCTGGGGCTGTCGGACTCGTTGGCGTTTAGGTGGCGCTGCTTGGCGTTGTGGGCGAGGGATGAGTCGCTGCCCACGCATTGAATGTTTCCACGACCCGGGCAGCGTTGGAGCGGGACACCGTGAGGCTGTAGTGCCTTCCAGCGTTGGAGAACACGAGCGTCTTCAGCCCGAGCCGGTGCGGGGTGACGCTGAGGCTGATGTCTGCCGGCGGGCCAGGGACCTTCAGTCGTGGAGCCCTCCCGAGAGGAGACATTGGAGCGTGAACTCCAGCGCTCGTGCCCACGGCCCAGATGAACCTGTTCACGAGTTGCGCGGCGAAGCTGAACAGGAGCACCGCCGCCGCCATCAGAGCAGAGCCAGCAAATGCCCAACGGACGCCGGTGGTCCGAGTGAGGACGAAACCGGGATCGTTGCCCATGTCGATCAGGTAGTAGGCACCGGCCGTGAAGAGTCCGACCGAGCCGACCATCAACAGCGATATTGCTCTCGGACTCACCCTGACCAGCACGACCCGTGGTGATTCCTCCGTTGCCGTGTTCATGTCGTTCGGGGCCCCAGAGGAAGTGGCTTCTGACCGTCGAGCTTGCTGCAGCTCGTGAGCGACGGCAGGCTACGGACCGAACACTCTTGCGGAACTGGTGGTGCGTGCAACCGAGAGTACTCGCTTGCCATCGATCGTGTCTTTCTTCGCTGCCGGCAACGATCGTTCCTGGCGTCCTGACAGTCCGACGGAGGCAGTAGTGGTTGTCCCAATCGTCATCGCGCTCGTGTGTTGGGTGCTCGCCTGGGTTCTGCGCCGAGTTGGTCGAGCCGTTCCGAGGGTTGGCTTCAAGGAGCTTGGTCGTAGGGGCGGGACCTATGACGATGTTCTAAATTTCCGGCTCCATATGCTGCCGCCGACCCTCGTTGTCCTTGGCCTCTTCGCTCTCGCGTTGGGCGTGCTCAAACAGCTCGGCTGGTAGAGCCGCAAGAACACCTCCAGGCCCGCGATCGGCGGCGGTTCGTGCGGGTAGCAACAAGAGAGTCCTGGGGCGCTTCGGGCCAGAGTGACCTCCGTAGCTCCATTCCGATCGACCACAGCATCGCTGCAGCACTGAGCGACGCAGCCCTGTCGATGTCGCGCGAGTTGATCTTCAGCAGCGATCAGACACTCACGGCTTCGCCGACCCGCGATCGCTCACCTGGCTGTCGCTCTACGCTGAGGGGCGTGGCGGACGTATGAGTCCCTTGGCGTGGTGGGGTTTCGGGGCGGGTCCACCTGTGGGTGAGTCACCGGCGTGATGCTCGGTGTGTACGACCAAGTGCACACCATGGAGAACCACACCGATGACTCTTGAACAGTCTGACATCGACCGCTTGCTCGACGCGATCTCGATCGGAGAAGGAACCGATCTGGTCCGCCAGCTCGCCCAGTGGGCGCTGCAACAGTTGATCGAGGCCGAAGCGGCCGAAACGATCGGCGCCGGCCGGTACGAGCGCAGCATCGACCGGACCACGCATCGCAACGGGACCCGGCCGAGGACCTTGTCGACCAAGGCCGGCGATCTGGAACTCGGGATCCCGAAACTTCGCAAGGGTTCGTTCTTCCCCAGCATCCTCGAACCCCGCCGCCGGATCGACCAGGCCTTGTATGCGGTGGTGATGGAGGCCTACTGTCAACGGCGTCTCCACCCGTGCGGTCGATGATCTGGTGGTGGCGATGGGGATCGACACCGGCATCTCCAAGTCCGAGGTGTCGCGGATCTGCGCCGGTCTGGACGAACGAGTCGAAGCGTTCCGGACACGCACCCTGGGTCACACTTCGTTTCCGTACGTGTATCTCGACGCCACCTACATCAACGTCCGTGACGACGCCCTCGGGCAGGTCGTGTCCCGGGCGGTGGTCATCGCGACCGGGATCACCGCTGCTGGCGACCGCGAGGTGTTGGGGGTCGATATCGGTGATTCGGAGGACGAAACGTTCTGGCTCCGGTTCCTCCGCTCGATGCGTAAACGTGGTCTTGGTGGTGTCCGCCTCGTCATCTCCGACGCCCACGAAGGGCTGAAGGCCGCCATCCGCAAGGGGATCAGCGGGGCGAGCTGGCAGCGGTGTCGTGTGCACTACGCCCGGAATCTGTTGTCCAAGGTCCCGAAAGGGCAGCAAGAAATGGTGGCGGCCGCGTTCCGGTCGATCTTTGCGCTCGGCACCACCGGGGAGATCAACGGCCGTTGGGACGAGGTCGCCGACATGCTGGAGGCCAAGTTCCCGAAAGCGTCGTTGTCGATGCGTGACGCCAAGACCGATGTGTTGGCGTTCGGGGCGTTTCCGTCGTCGCACTGGCGCAAGATCTGGTCGAACAATCCGTTGGAACGACTGAACAAGGAAGTGAAACGGCGGACGAACGTGGTCGGGATCTTCCCCAACGACGCCGCCGCGATCCGGCTCATCGGTGCGGTGCTCGCTGATCAGCACGCCGAATGGGCGGTCGCTCGCCGCTACATGACCGAGGGGTCGATGGCAGACCTCAACACTGTGCGCGACACTGAGCGATCACGGGCCCAACTCGAGGCCTGACACACCGAGCAACACACTCGGAACCCCACCACTCCACGGGACTCTGTCTGGCGGACCAGGCGGTGTCGATCGTGATCGTTCGCTACAATCGAGCCCGGATGTACGCAGGATTGTTCCTGCTGCCGCTCGCAGCGTTCGTCCTGTGGCTCGGTCTCAACGGCGAGGCTGGCCTTGGCCGCAACACGATCGCACAAGTCGTCGGTGCCGGCATGCTGTTCTTCGCCACGATCGTCTTGTCCGGTCTGGTCTGGCGGCGGAACGGCTTGATCGTCGGCCGGCGAGGTGAGCTGCTCGTCTACCAGTACGTTCCTTGGCCCCGCACCCGACGGTTGGCTGGTGATCTCCGCGACGTCGAACTGGTGTCCCCACCGCTTCCGCTACCCGAGCCGGTTCCCTTCGCGACACTGCTGAAGCAGCATTTCGGCACGTTCGCAGTGTCACCACCGAGGTTGACCTGGGTCACGTTGGTGTTCCAAGGCTCCGCCGGGTCGATCCATGCCGATGTTGCTCTGGAACGTGTCGAGCCGGGGTTCGTCGAGAACTTCGCGGCCTGGAAGACGCTTCAGTAGCGACACGACGGCCTCGTGCTGAGACGCTGGCAGTCGCTGAGAAATCGAACGCGCTCCGTAGATGTCTAGCGCTCCCGCGACGCCGTGAACTGGCGGCCACCGGAATCACCGGCGACGCAGAGCCGTCGAAGACTGCCGACCCCGCAGGGAGTACGGGACGGGCCGCTGCCTACTGCACCCGCCGATCTACACCACGAGACGGGACCCGTCCCCCGTCAGCTACCGTCGCGCACCGCATCCAGTGAGGGTCGATCGCAATGAAGGACAAGTCGATAGCGATTGTTCGCTACAACACGGTGCGCCTTCGACTGATGGCGGCGGCTTGGATGCTTGCACTCTTCGGGTTCTGGTTCGGGGCGAGCGGCATCGCCGGGCCCGGACGCAAATGGATCCTGCTCGTCGCCAGTAGCGCAATGCTCATCATGGGGTCGATCACCACCTTCAGCATGTTGTGGCGGCGCAGGGCTCGCGTCGCTGGCCGGCGGGGCGAGCTGGTCATCTATCGGTACTTCCCCTGGCCAGGATCTCGGCGTCTTGTCGGTGACCTGCGTGATGTCGAGATGATCAGCCCAGCCCGACCCTTCCCTCGTCCGGTTCCGTTCAAGACGCTCATGAAACGCCAGTTCAGCCGTATCGCCGTCATTCCTCCGGAGTACACGATCGTCAGGTTCGTTTTTGATGGATCCGCAGGTTCGCTCGATGTCGATGATGCGGTCGAGTGGATCGAACACGACTTCTCAGAACGATTCGATGAGTGGAAGAGAATGCAGGGATGACCGATGGCCGCGTCTGTTGTGTCGGCGCCGCTGTCAACGCCGAGGCCCGTAGCGCAAGGGGTGAGGGTTCCCTTCAACGATGACCTCGAACCCCGCGAGTCTTGCTGCCTCGGCCACCCGTCTCGGCCGGGAGCGAATGAACCCGGGAAGTGTCGGCCAGATTCCCCATAGGGCCGGAACCTTGATTGTGTCCGGCTTGTTCACTGGTCGGAGCAAGAAGCTGAGAGTGTCGAATCGCCAACCCGTGTTGCGGTACCGCTCGATGAGTACCCAATCGTTTGGGGAGTAGGTCGTGTGAGCGTGCCACCCCTGCACGATGAGCATGTCTGGGCCAAACGCTGCGGTCAATCGGGAGCGACGCACGAGAACTGCGCACAATGCGACGGCGGCGAGAGCTGTCCCGGTCACGACGGAACCGGTGAAAAGCCAAGCCCAGAAACCCAGACCGAGAGCGATCGTGTACGGGTACATCGAGCTGGGGCGAAAAGTGGCGAACGGCGACGGCGTGCCATCGATGCTTTCTTCCATCTACTTATCGGCCCGAATCATCGTGTTCCCCTGGGAGCTTCGCCCGCCAACGTAACCGAGTTCAGCCGGTCGCCGGCCCAGCCCGTTACCGAAGGCGGCGACACTTCGGTATCCCATAACGCGCAGGCGATATCCGACTGGGGCATGCCCGCGAAGTGCCGTTTCGTGACGCTTTGATATCGCTCCATCGATGGCATCGATGAGCTGCTCGTTCATCGTCCCAGCAACGATCGACGCCGACTCGGCGCGCCTACCAAGTTCACACTTGTGGCGTTGGCAGGCCGCTTCCCGGAGCGCGAGGAAGCCTCGACCCGGATTTTGGGACCGACTCGCTCGGTTCTGTTGCATCGGGGTGAAGGCGGACGGGGAAGTGGTGCTCGGTCCAGGCTTGCATGGCGTCGAGGACGGTATGCAGCGACCTACCTAGCGGTGTGAGTCCATACGAGACTGCGATGTTGCCGCAGTCATCTATGCCAACGACCTTTTCAACGAGACCATCGTCGACGAGCCCGTCGAGGCTCTGGTGGAGAACTTTTCGAGCGATGGGCCTCAGACGGCGGCAGAGCTGACCATGCCGGATAGGGCCGTCATGCAGGGTGGCGATGATCGTGAGCGTCCACTTCCTACCCAGGATCGAGCCGAGCGGACCGAGTCGCTTGGGATCCCAGGACGTCCGTACTCCGAGGGGTTCCAACCCCGTACTCTCGTCGTTCTCCGCCCAGGTTTTGCCTCGCCGGTGCTTCAGCTCGTTCATGTCGCCGCCTCCTCCAATCGTCACTTTCATCCAGTAGCGGTCACGGGGACATGGGGAGCGCAATCCATCGGGCGAATTGGGCAAGTGTGCCCACCGCCAGCTGGCCGGCTTCGGAGGCACGGCCACGACCTGCGCAGAGGTCGAGAACCCACCTTTTCCCGAGTCGGCTGGCCGTCGAGCCATCAACAGTGGACGTCGCCTCATTCGAAGCTCGGGCGGGTGTGGCGCCTCGCAGCGCATCTGCATTCCCGATTCAGGCACCACCGAAGAGCGCATCGTCCATGGCGTCGGCGGCTTGCTTGCGGGCCGCCGGCATGAGGTGGCCGTAGACGTCCTTTGTGATCCTGATTGACGAATGCCCGAGCGTCTCAGATACGACCTCGAGCGGTACACCCTGTGCGAGCAGGATCGAGGCCGCGGAGTGTCGAAGTTCGTGTGGGCTCCACTTTTCGTGAATTGCGGCCTCGGTGACTTGATACGTGCAGTTCCGGAAGTTGTCGGCATCGATGGCTTTCCCGAACTCTGTGCGAAAGACGAGATCGTGTCCGAGCGGAAGCAGTTCCCACGCTGGACCAGCAGCCATTCGCTCCGCGTGTTGCGCTGTCCGGTGCGCAGTGAGGCGATGGGCTAGGCGGGTAGGGAGGTTGAGTGTTCGGCGCGAGTCGGCGGTCTTGGGCGCTTCGATGACGAGGCCTCGGCCTGTCTCACGCTTGAGTGCGTATCTCACCCGGAGAACAGGCGTGTCGCCGCCGAGCTCGAGATCGTCCCATCGGAGCCCAAGCAGCTCGCCTCGGCGCAGTCCGAGCGAAAGGGCGGTGAGCCACGCAGTTTCGAGACGTTTGATCCGCCTATTGTCGGAGCTGGCAATGTGGTCGAGCAGGGTGCGGGCCTGTTCGATGCTGAGTGCTCGGCCCTCCTTCTTCTTTGAGACCTTCACGCCGTCGGCGATCTGAGCGACGTTTCGGGACAACACCCCTTGTTGCTGGGCTCGCCGCAAGGCTCGGCGAAGGACAGATCGAGCGAGACGTTGTGTGTTCGTGCTCTTTCCATCGGCCGCTAGGGCACGAAGCATTCGCTCGACGTGGCCCGGCGTGAGCTCGGCGAGCTTCACGTCACCAATCTGCGGGATGATCCAGTACTTGGCGACTTCGCTGTAGTTCTTGAGCGTCCCCGCCGACACGGTGCCTGGTAGCACCTCGGTCAGCCATTGGTCGAGGTACTCCTTCACGGTCGAGGCGGCGGTCACCAGGTCGACCCCGGCGGCCAGCTCCTTGCGTGCATCATCGATCTTGTCGGCGACCTCCTTCTGGGTGCGGCCCGTGTACAGCTTTCGGACAAGGCGGCCGTCTTCGTCTCGTCCGATGGTCAGCTTCGCCTCCCACCGATTGCGTTTTACGTTTCGGGTGACCCTGGCGTCACCGTCGGGTCGCTTGGCGCGCTTCTTGGGCATCGGTGGCCTCGGGTCGAGAGGTGGACAACAGGTGGACAACAAGGTAGCCGCAATGGCGGATGGAGATCGACGAGGATGGACGCCGGTCGTGCATTTTACCTGTTCAACGTCTTGTGATCTGAACGTCGGCGGACGAGTGTGGACCTACTTGCTACGACTGGGGGTCAGGAGGTCGGGAGTTCGAATCTCCCCAGCCCGACGGTAAACAAGCAGGTCAGAGCCGGTCCGAGAGGGCCGGCTCTCCTTGTTTCTAAACCGAAAAACCCCGAGGGGAGGTGCGGCGCTACTCGATGAGTGGCTGAGCCAGTGACCTGCCAAGATGGGAGCATGAGACACCGACCGGCCGCTCAGGCGCTCTTCGCCGTCGTTCTGTTCGTATCGGTTGTGAGCCGAGGCGCGAGTGGGGCCGAACCGGCCGACTCGAATGATGGAACGTCAACAAGCCACATTGCGCTTGCCGTCAGCCAGGATGCGACTTCCTCGGCGCTCTACGCGTCCGCCTGTCCAGAGCTGACCGACTCCGTCTACCGGCTCTACGCCGCCTATTTCGGGCGAGAACCCGACCCCGGCGGATGGGACTACTGGCTCCGAACCTACAAAGACCGGTCGACGAATCTCGAGACGATTTCTGCGAGCTTCGAGGTCTCCGACGAGTTCGTGCAGACCTACGGGCGACTCGACAACCGCGAGTTCGTCCGTCTCGTCTATCGAAATGTGATGGATCGTGACCCCGACCCCGCTGGATGGGACCATTGGACGAGTTCCTTGAACGGTGGCTACAGCCGTGGTGCGGTGATGATCGCGTTCAGCGAATCGGAGGAGTTCGTCGTCAAGACCAACACGTGGCCTCCGCTCGCTGGCTATCTCACGTGGTACAGCCGGCCCAAGATGTTTGCGTGCGGCATCGGTCAAGTCAGTGTGCCGACGAACGACATGCGATACGCCGATGTCGCAGTCTGGAACGATTCGGCGGAAGCGATCTCCTTCGAGATCGACTACTGGCCGGTCGGATCAGCTCCGGGGACCGGACCGATCACTCTTCAGCCGAACGAGTACTACTTCGAGTGGAACGTCGAGCACGATCCACGGGTGGTCTTCGACATCGAGATCAACGTGCCGATCGACAACGACAAGGTCTTCTGGACCGTCATGCGGTACGACTCGATGCACTCGGCCACACGCCACCCCTACGATCAGCCCTGATGCCATCGTTCTGAAGCTGCGCTCGGTCGACCACAACCCGAATGTGGGGCCTCGACGAGGCCTTGTTGTTGCTCCAAGGAAGGCAGAGACGCGACACGTCCAGTTCGAGCGAGGCTTGGTCAGCTCAATCAGCGCCGCTGCTTTGCCCACAGATGGAGTGGACGTCGCGAACGATCTCGGTGAGGAGGACCGGGGAGAGCTCGCTGAGATCGACGGCGGCATACTCGCCGTGCGCAGCGGAGCCTGACTCGACGACGAAGAGGTTACCGAGGCGACACCGGTGGTCGGAGTACTCATAGCCGCCGAGGTGGAGCCCTCCATCTACGGCGAGAATCGCTTCCAGACCGAGGTCGGCGAATTGGAGGAACACGCCGACGAACGATCGCAGGTTGTCGGCCACCTGCCAGCCAAGGGCTCGGGCCCGCGAGGCCAGAAGGTTGGCACTGAGCTCGCTCCCGGCAACGAGGTCGATGGTCCGCTGGCCCTTGGCGACGACGATGCCGATCGGATCGAGCTGCGAAATGAGCGGGGCGACCTCGTAGTCGCGCAGATGGACGAGTGCCCGTGATCTGGTCTCGGGGTCCAAACGCTGTCCGTGCAAGATCTTCACATCGTTCCCAACGAGCACGAAGTGATCGTCATCCAGCGTGAGCAGCGTGCCGTCGATGAGCGGGCGGAAGATGATCTCGCCGCCAGGCACGTCGGTCGACCACAACACTCGGCTGGCGAGGCGAAGCATCACCGGGTGATCGAGAACGAACTGCTGGAAGTCGGTGCCGCTCCACACTCGTTCCGTGGCCATCGCTCGGCGAAGTCTCAGTGGTTGATGCTTGACCGCAGATCGGATGTCGGTGATGGCGTCTTTGAGAATGCCCTTCGCGTGCCCGATGGCCGCTGCGTCCTCGTCGGCTCGGCCACGCGGCATCGAGCGGAGTGACTTGCCGGTCGAGTCTTCGACAATGGTGATGTCGAGGTCGTTGGTGAGCTTCGCGGTAAAGGTTCGACTGCCATAGTCGAGGGTCAGGGTTCCGGTCCGGTCGAAGCCTCCGGTGGGCACCGACCTATCCGCGAGCTGCTCGGTTGTCCAGCCTTTGTGGTCGGCGACTTGCGCAATCTGACGCGCTGCTTCCTGCTGGAGCGCTCGTGGCTGATAGCGGTGAGCCATCGACATTACGGTCTGGACGGCGCTCGAGTCGTCCATCCACGCCAGCATCTCGATGAGCGCTTTGCTCTGACTCGCTCGCTTGCCTCGGTAGGTCTGCACGTAGGAACGGGCGTGGTCGATGATGACAGGGCTTGCGCACGGCGCGACGAGCGCGAGTAGCCCCTGGGAGGTCCGGGCGGATCCCCTACCCTCCAGTGCGAGATCGTGGTCGATCCACGCCAGCAGGAGCGCTTCGCCGAATGCCCGCGTGTCTGCACCATTCATGTCGGAGAAGTGGCGTTGCAGGATGGGCGATGGCCTTGCCGACTTGTTCTTGGCGGCGCTGTGCAGGAACCACCGCACGACGTTGCTGTCGACAGGGTCGCCATCTCGCCAACGGATTGGGGGAAGCGTGTCGATGGCGAGCCAGTCAATCGCCCTGGAATGCGACGACTTCTTGGACATCGCGTTGTGTGCCGTAGTGACAAGCTCAGTAGGGCTGAGAAATCGGTCGAGATCTGAGCCCAGCCTCTCGAGTGATGTCAGCATGGCGGCCTTGACCCGATCGTCGGCCTCTCGCTGAGCGGCGAGGGTGAGCGCCTCGGTACCAGCGGGACTGGGATGGGCGCCGAGCCATTGCGCTGCACCGATCCGCTCGTATGAGTCCCTTGGCGTGGTGGGATTTCGGGGCGGGTCCACCTGTGGGTGAGTCACCGGCGTGATGCTCGGTGTGTACGACCAAGTGCACACCATGGAGAACCACACCGATGACTCTTGAACAGTCTGACATCGACCGCTTGCTCGACGCGATCTCGATCGGAGAAGGAACCGATCTGGTCCGCCAGCTCGCCCAGTGGGCGCTGCAACAGTTGATCGAGGCCGAAGCGGCCGAAACGATCGGCGCCGGCCGGTACGAGCGCAGCATCGACCGGACCACGCATCGCAACGGGACCCGGCCGAGGACCTTGTCGACCAAGGCCGGCGATCTGGAACTCGGGATCCCGAAACTTCGCAAGGGTTCGTTCTTCCCCAGCATCCTCGAACCCCGCCGCCGGATCGACCAGGCCTTGTATGCGGTGGTGATGGAGGCCTACGTCAACGGCGTCTCCACCCGAGCGGTCGATGATCTGGTGGTGGCGATGGGGATCGACACCGGCATCTCCAAATCAGAGGTGTCGCGGATCTGCGCCGGTCTGGACGAACGAGTCGAAGCGTTCCGGACACGCACCCTGGGTCACACCAGCTTCCCGTACGTGTATCTCGACGCCACCTACATCAACGTCCGTGACGACGCCCTCGGGCAGGTCGTGTCCCGGGCGGTGGTGATCGCGACCGGGATCACCGCTGCGGGTGACCGCGAGGTGTTGGGTGTCGATATCGGTGATTCGGAGGACGAAACGTTCTGGCTCCGGTTCCTCCGCTCGATGCGTAAACGTGGTCTTGGTGGTGTCCGCCTCGTCATCTCCGACGCCCACGAAGGGCTGAAGGCCGCCATCCGCAAGGGGATCAGCGGGGCGAGCTGGCAGCGGTGTCGTGTGCACTACGCCCGGAATCTGTTGTCCAAGGTCCCGAAAGGGCAGCAAGAAATGGTGGCGGCCGCGTTCCGGTCGATCTTTGCGCTCGGCACCACCGGGGAGATCAACGGCCGTTGGGACGAGGTCGCCGACATGCTGGAGGCCAAGTTCCCGAAAGCGTCGTTGTCGATGCGTGACGCCAAGACCGATGTGTTGGCGTTCGGGGCGTTTCCGTCGTCGCACTGGCGCAAGATCTGGTCGAACAATCCGTTGGAACGACTGAACAAGGAAGTGAAACGGCGGACGAACGTGGTCGGGATCTTTCCCAACGACGCCGCCGCGATCCGGCTCATCGGTGCGGTGCTCGCTGATCAGCACGCCGAATGGGCGGTCGCTCGTCGCTACATGACCGAGGGGTCGATGGCGGACCTCAACAGTGTGCGCGACACTGAGCGATCACGGGCCCAACTCGAGGCCTGACACACCGAGCAACACACTCGGAACCCCACCACTCCACGGGACTCTGTCATCCGCTCGGCCTGGCCCCTACTGAGAAAGGTGAGGACTTGAGTCGTGAAGCGGTCATCGACGTGTGGCCAGAGCGCCTTGCGATCCTCGTCGGGACCGGTGACTGCGGATCGCACGAGAGCATCGTGGAGCGGGCCTGGACGTTCCTCGATGCAAAGTGCAAGCTCGAAGAGTTCGTGGCGAACCGCGACGTGTGTGGACGGATCCTCGATTGCTGCCACGATGTCGATCGCATGGAAGCTCAGCCACTTGCCAAGCTGAATCGAAGTCCATCGCTGTGGATCAGCGCGCCAGAGGTTCGAGACGAGCTTGAAGACAAGGTCGTCCTGAATGCCAGCAGCAACAGCGACTGCGCTGATGAACAACGGTTCGACGTCTCGGGATTCGTCGAGCCCTGGAAGATTGCGGTGAACGGAGCCGTAGGCGGCGTAGCGGAGCATGAACAGGACACGGTTGGCACGGGCCAGTCGCTGAAAGAGTCGCAGCGTCGAGGCGCCGACGATCGACTCGTACGTTTTCGACACCTCGAGATGGTCCATCGACCGGTCGGTGTTGAAGAAGCGTCGGACCTGGTCGGCTGACGCCCAGCTGTCGTCACCCCCAGTGACTTCCAGCCACTCCTGGTCAGACAGGTCGACTTCGGTGAACTCGACGTCCGGAAGTGTGATGGTTTGGGTTGAGCGCAATTCGAGGACGGCGCGGACGAGTTCGAGCTCAGCACGTGCGCGACCGGCGGTCTCCTGCTCCACTCGACACTCGACCCAGTCGAGCAGTTCGCGTGTCGGGTTCGGCATCGAAGAAGCGATCGATCGCAGAACGCCTGCGGCCCGCTGACGCTGAATTGCCGATCCGGTTTCGATAAGGGTCGTGAGCGTCGGGATCGCGAGCGTTGCAGGCAATCGAGTCGCGATGGCATGTGCCGATTCCGCGTCCACTCATTGCGTCCAAGCGCGTCATCGATCGCCAAGCCCGTGAAAGGACCGAGGGCTTCGATGCTCACTTGTGAGAGCGACCTCCACAGGCTCGTTCGTGTGGTTGCCTGCTGCGCTGCAGCGAGTAGCTCGGATGGGCGGTCGATGACGAACCGCTCGTAGCCGTCCATCGCTGGTAGTCCGGGGCTGAACTCGCCTACAACGATCGAGGCAGCCAGGTCGCTGATGTTCCAACCCCAACGCTCACCGCAGGCAACAATGTCGTCCACCGTCGACTTCTGAGTCGCGCTCCGATTGGTCGACACTCCGATGGCCAGGTCGATGATGTTCTTGAGGTTGGGTCGGGATCGGATCCCTACTGCCGGCGCCATTCGGGCAATCGCCTCGTCGGGAAGCGCGAGTAGCGCGGCCAAGACGAGCCGCGGTTCGACGACGAAGGAGTGGCTTCGTGACGTCGCCCGCTTGTTGATCGCAGCGAACTGTTCGGTCGTCGGCTCACGACCTTCGAGGACGTGTTCGATCAGGGGCGCTTGTAGGTCATCATGGACCAGCCCGTGTCGCAGCAACTCAGCGACCGAGCCGCCGAAGGCCGACAGGTCGGTGATGTCACTCCCGAGAACCGGGCAGATAGGGGAGTCGGACATCGTTGCCTATCGGCTCGAGGAGCGGGGAGTCGAGAATCAGGCGCCCGGGTGACCGGCGATGATCAGCGCGTCGTCGACAATCTCGGCAATGAGCACCGGCGAGAGTTGGCCCAGCTCAAGTGCAGCGTGCTCGTCGGGTCGATTGGAGCCTCCTTCGATCACGTACAGGCTCGACAGGGTGCAGTCGTAGTCGACGTGGTCGTAGCCACCGAGGAAGAGGCCCCGTTCGACGGAGAGAACGGCTTCGAGTCCGAGATCGGCGAATTGGGTGGTCACGCCGACTGAGAAGCCGGCTCCACCGGTGTCGGCGACCTGCCACCCCAGGCTTCTGGCCCTTGATGCGAGCAGATTGGCGCTGAGCTGACAACCGGCGACGACATCGAGGGTGCGCTGGCCGCGCGCTACTTCGATCGGGCGCCGGTCGAGCTGTGAGAACAGCGGGACCACTTCGTAGTCGGAAAGGTGCGTGGCTGCGGCCTCGATGGCGACACGGTCGAGGCGTAGCCCGTGCGCAATGCGTACCGGCTGGTCGTCGAGGACGAGTTCCTCGTCGTCCATCGTCAGCAGGCTGCCGTCGACCAGAGGACGGTACAGAACCTCGACGCCGGCGACGGTCGTGGACCACAGCAGCCGCGTCGCGAGCCGAACCATCGGCGGATGCCCGAGGATGTATCGGTTGAACTCGTCGCTCGACCAGGTCCGCTCGGTGGCCATTGCGCGGCGCAGTCGTTGTGGTTGGAAGTCTTGCGCGGCGGCGACATCGGCTGTGGCCTCTTTCAATGCCGACTTCTGGCCCTTGACCTGCTCGGGATCTTCATCGGCTCGGCCACGGGGCAGGGAACGGATGGTCTTGCCCGACGAGTCGTCGATCAGTGAGATCCCGGGATTCCCCGACAGTTGCGCCGTGAAGGTGCGTGCACCGAACTCGAACGTGCGTCTGCCTCGTTGGTCGAAGCCGCCATCGGGGACAGATCGGTCTGCGAGGTCGTCGACCGACCAGCCGCGATGGTCGGCGAGAAGCTTGATCTGGCGAGCTGCTTCCTGTTGGAGTGCCTTCGGGTTGAAACGATTGGCCATCGACATGACGGTTTGAACGGCTCGGGGCTCGTCCATCCACGCCAGCATCTCGATGAGCGCTTTGCTTTGGCTGGCCCTCTTGGACCGGTGCTTTCGAATGTAGGAGAGGGCCAGGTCGACTGCCGTTGGGCTGGCGCTGGCGGCGACCAGTGCGAGGATTCCCTGACTTGTGCGCGCCGAGCCGGCAAATTTCGCTTCGCACTCAGGCAGCAGCATCCCCTTGATCTGTTCGATCGTGAGCCCGGTGTACCGATGCGCAGGGTACTGCTGCGCCATTCGGTGCTGGCTCTGAGCCAACATCGTCGCTTCCTTCAGCGCATCGGCGCTGCTCACGCGCATCAGGTCCCGTTCCATCCACGCTTCGAGTAGTGAAAGGCCGAAGTCCGTGGCACTGTCCGAGGTCATCCGCGAGAAGTGGCGTCGCACGATTGGAGAGGGAACTGCGGACTTGTTCTTGGCGGCGCTGTGCAGAAACCAGTCGACGATCGTTCCGTCGACGAGGTCACCGTTCATCCATCGCAACGGTGGCAGTCCAGCGGTGTCGAGCCAGTCGATGGCTTTCGAACGAGACGTCTTCTTCGACATGGTCGCGGCTGCATCCAACCTCAGAGCCTCCGGGCTGAGGAACTCCTCCAGGTCGATGCCGAGGGTCTCGAGTGTGGTCAACACCGCCGCCTTCACCCGATCGTCGCGCTCCGAGCGCACGACGCTCAGCAGGGCGCTGGTCGCTTCTGGACTTGGGTGGATCCGGATCCACTCCGCAACGCCGATTCGCTCACGCTGGCCCCGGTCGAGGTAGGCGAGTACCTCCTGCGTGTACCGAGTGTCGATGACCGACAAGGCCCGCTGGCGGAACTCGGAGCCGAGTACTGCCGAGCGGATGAGGGCGTCGTCGATAGCTGCCGGACGATCAGGGCTGCTGATCAGCATCGAGACAAGCGCATCTCGGTTGACGCCGTAGTGCCTCGGACTCTCCAGGAGCTCGACGATGTCGAGTGCGTGGTGGCTGGCCCACTGCCGGATCTTCGTTGTCGAGAAGCGCTCAGGGTCACCCCTCCACAGCTCGGTCACGAGCCGAACGACCTCTGGCACGATGACGTGCCCGGCTTCGGCAACTGCGCTGAAGAAGAGCGGGTCGTCGCCGTCGTAGTCCGCCAGCCCGAGATGCGCCCGGTGGCCAGCGCCGTATGCCGCAAATTCCAGCATGAGATAGACCCGGTTGGCATCGGCAAGGGGACCGAGGAGATCCAGGTCGGCTGCGAGCCAGAGCGCTGTTCTGACTGTGAGTCTGTAGCTGCGGCCACCGCGCTCGTGGTGTGCTGTGGTCGATGGCCTGGTGCGTGACTCGAATTCTGACTGACCGCAGTGTCTTGTTGGGGACATGTCCGCATCCGGTCATCGGCCCCGGCCCTGGCCGGAGTGACTGGCCTGATCAGGAGCTCGACCGCCAGCTGATCCCTGGCGTGTCCCATCACAGTCCCGCCGATCTCCGCCCTGGACCGGAACCTCACGTTCCACGTTCAAAGGAGAAACGCAGTGACCATGCTGGCAGAAGTCGTCGACGTCGTCATCGGAGTCGACACCCACAAACACACCAACACCGCCGCTGTCGTTGCGGCATCGACCGGCGCCGTGATCGACAGCATGACCGCCTGCACCGATCTCGGTGGCCATCAGGCACTGCTCGAGTTCGCTGGGAATCACGGTGGCCTGCGGGTCTGGGCGATCGAAGGTGCGAACGGATATGGCGCCGGTCTCGCCCGTTGCCTGGCCGAGCGCGGTGAATGGGTGGTCGAACTCGATCGACCGAAACGAGCCAACCGTCGCCACGGAGCGAAGTCCGACCCGATCGACGCCGTTCGTGCTGCTCGTGAAGCACTCAGCCGTGAGCACCTGAGCGAGCCTCGCTCTGACGGGGAACGCCAAGCGCTCGCAGTTCGGCTGGCTGCCCGCCGCCTCGCTGTCGATAGCAGCACCGATACTCAACGCCAGATCCACGGGCTCGTCGTTGTCGCTCCCGAGCAGCTCCGGTCGAAGCTTCGGGGCAAGACCACGGCGGAGATGCTCAAGATCTGTTCCCGTCTTCGTGTGGATCCACGCTGGGACGTGGCGACACGTGAGACCGCACTCGTGTTGCGTTGTCTCGCCCGCCGGGCGATCAACCTTGCTGAGGAAGCCCGGGAGCATGAACGAGCGATCCTTCACCTCGTCCGCGCCTGGCGCCCAGACTTGTTGGACAACTGTGGTGTCGGCCCGATCGTGGCGGCGACCGTGCTCTGCGCCTGGTCACATCCCGGCCGCGTTCGCTCCGACGCTGCGTTCGCGATGCTTGCCGGCACCGCTCCGATTCCAGCCTCGTCGGGAATGACGATCCGGTATCGGCTGAATCGGTCCGGTGATCGCCGTCTCAACCAGGCCATCCACACCGTCGTCGTTACCCGCATGCGGGTCGATCCCGAGACCAGGGCCTACGTCGAGCGGCGCCGCGCCGAGGGCAAGACCGATCGGGAGATCAAACGTTGCCTCAAGCGATACGTCACGCGACAGCTCTTCCGCCAGCTCGAACATCACACCGCTTGACACGACATAGGAGCGTCCCCTTGGTTGGCGTACGACGCTCGTTGGAGCGTGCCGCTCAAGTAGCTCGCTACTTCGGGAGCGCTTGCGAACTCGTTCACCCGCGAGTGGCGGCCGCAGCGACGATTGCTGCCCACAGGTCGTCGCTCAACTCGACCCGCTCGAACCTCACCTCGGGTAGCACGACGGGTTCCGTCTCGCGATGGGCGAGGGTTGAGTGGGCCTTGTCGAGCACAGCGACGACCCTTGCCGAACTCTCGATTTCGATTCGTTGCTCGACCCAGCGGCGAACCGATGGCATCGGGACTTGTGCCTTGGTGATGCTGGCCAACAGCGTTGACGCGGCGTGGAAGCGGTTGGCCGGCGCGCATTGCTCGATCACGTCCTGGGTCTGTCGTACCGCGGCCAGCGGAGGCAGCTGAAGAGCGACCTGCCGAGCCGCAGTACGAAGCCCCTTGTCCGTCGATGCGGAGTCATCGATCAGGTCCGTGGCGAATGGCAGCAGTTGCTCACCTGAGAGCATTCGGAGCGAACGCCAAAGCTCCGCTCGACTGGGTTGGTCTTGAGCCGCTGCGAGGAGTTCAGCGCTGTTGTTGGTAACGAAGGACTCGAGACCTGCGAGCTCGCTGACATACATGGTGCCCTTCCTTCCGTCGACCAGGGCCGCGATCACGTCGCCGGTATCCCATCCCCATCGTCGACCGCAGGCAACGAGGTCGTCGATCGTCGTCGGATCGGTCATCAATCCGCGAGACCTGTCAGCGCCGCCGATCGCTGCGGTTGTGACAAGGGTCAGGGGTGGCTCAGCTCCGGCGAACGGGGTGGTTCGGTTGGCCGCTTCATCTGGCAAGCTCAAGACCGCAGCGAGCATGAGGCGTGGCTCGACCACCAACGTATGGACCCAGGACTTCAAGCGTTCGTTGATCGCAGTGACGGTGTCGGCGTCGGGCTGGGTTCCCTCGACGAAGTAGTCGATCAACGCTGAGTTGGTGTCGTGTTCGGCCAGCGCGAATCGGAGCACTTCGGTGGCCGAGCCGCCGAACGGTGTGAGGTCGGTGATGTCGGTACCGAGCTTCGGTCGGGTGGGGGAATCGGCCATTTCCAACTATCGGCGTTATCTGCGACGAGTGGAGGGTCATTCTGCGGAGTCTGGCGCGTCGCTGCCGTCGGCATCGCGCAGGAGGAGGAGCGTCCATGCGGCGCGTAGAACACTGACGGACGGGTCGGGTGCCGCAGCGATCACCTGGTGAAGGATGGTGTAGCCCCAATCACGAGCCGTCGACGCAAGCGATGTGAGGTCGGTCGATGTCGTTGGCCGTCGCCCGCCGTCGGCAACGCGAACGAGTCGGGCCGAAAGGCGGTCGAGGTGATCGATGGTGGCAATCGGCGCATTCGCCGACGCTGCCGTTTCGTCGGGGAGGACGCCGCCGGCGATTCTCGGGGCTGCGAGGTTTCGTAGTGTCCCGTTGGTCATCGCCGAGATCGGCCACAGTGACAGCGTCTGGCCATCAGCCCGAAGGCGACCGACGAGGTACTCGGGAGGGCCTTCAGATGCGATCCGCTCGAGGTTGGCAAGCGCTCCCACCGAGGAGGGGCGGTAGGGCATGGTGACCACGATGCCGGCTCCCGCTGCGGTTAGCTCCCACTGGAACTGCTGCGAGATCGTATCGAATCGGGGCGGCGACACTTGCCCCTCGACGGCGACGACCGTCCAGCCGGGCTCGGATCGGCCGAGGAGCCGGCTCGGTACAGTCGGCCTCGTACCGCCCCAGGCCAGGCGGGCGAGATCGTCGTTGGTGACCGGTCCGACGGTCGCCGCGGTGGTCGTTGGACTCGCGGACAGTCGGTGACTGCTGCTCGCCTTGGCACCCGACAGCGTCACGTGCTTGCCACTGAGCGCTGACACGTCGCCGACACCAGTCCAGCCCAGCGCTTCGGGTAGGTGCCGCCCGCTCACGACTCGTGGCCGGGCGACGGCGAAGAACCGGGCTGATGGCGTTGCGAAAATGCCGGTCGTTCCAGCGAAGCGATGGTCTCCCCAGTCATAGTGGCCCAGGCCCATGATGCGGAGCTGACCGACGGGTTCGTATCGCGCTCGGGCCGTGCCGCAGAGACCCTCGGGCAGCAGTTGACCGGCAGCGATCTGAGTGTCGATCGCCTCGGCGACCGCTGAGATCTCGGCCAGGTGATCGAGGAGCCGGCTGGTGTCTGCGTCGACGGAGAGCGCGGCGAGCGCATCAACTTGGTCTGCAGCCCGCTCGGCGAGGAGTGCGAGACGATAGAGCTTCGCACCGCGGAAGGATGCGGCCAGCGAATCGAGACGTTCACGTTCGGCATCACCGAGATGGAGAAGTCCGATGGCGACGAGGTCGCGGCACACGCGGTCTGCTCGTTGCACCAGGGCCTGCCGTTCCTTCGGCAATTCGGTTCGCCGGGCGGGTGTCGCGTCGTCTCGGACGACTTCACGTCCGTGGCTGAGCCACAGCGCGAGGACGGCGAGCGTCACGGATCTTCGATCGTTGGGCGTGGTCGGCTTGACGATTGCCGAGTCGAACGTGGTGGCCATGAAACGCACGATGGCGTGCGGAGGTGGAAGCTCGACGGTCACCGATCCGTCTTCGATCACGATGATCTGCGTCGGGTCGATCGAGGCCAGGCGCTGGTGCGCCCAGCGCAGTTCCGCTGACGTCGCCCACTTCGCGAGTTCCTCGTCATGACGCCCAAGCAGGCCGCTCAGAATGTCTCCGGCTGTTGGCGTCGAGCTGACGACGGGTCGGTCGGTCGGAGTCGGCGCAGGATGGAGATCTGCGTGCGCTTCGCGGAGCGCAATGATCGCAGCAATCACGTGTTGGCAGATTCCAGCTGTTGCGCAATCGCATGTTGCCTTGGACAGCGGCGTCGACCACTCGAAGCGCACCCGCCATTCAACGGCGATCACGTCGAGCGCGTCGGCCGATTCGAGCTGCGGAGGTGTCTCGAGGAGCTTGTGCGCTCGTCGCACGAGACCCTTGTTCGACAGGTGCTCGAGCGTTGCGTCGTCGAAGAGCGCAGCATCGACGAGGAGGGCGAGGAATCGGGCATCGTCGCCTGCCGTCCGCGATGGATCATCGCTCATCGCATGACACCCGCTGCCCATTGGGCGAACGACTTCGGTGTCATCGCTGCAACCGGCATGCCAGCGTTGACCACTCGCTCGGCAGTGTGATGGTCGAACGCCGGTGCGGCGACTTCGTCGAGCGCGGCGAGGCCCATCAACGTGACGCCGGCTTCGCTCAGGCGGCCAACCGTTGCGAGCAGCGATTGGACCGAACCCCCTTCGTAGAAGTCGGTGATGAGGGCAACGATGGTTCTGCTGGGGTTGGTCACGATCTGTTCGCAATAGCGAACGGCTTGGTCGATGTCGGTGCCGCCACCGAGTTGGACCGACATGAGGGTCTCGACCGGATCGTCGCTGAGGTGCGAGAGATCGATGACGGCCGTGTCGAAAACGACGACCTTCACCGACACGCCCGGCAAGCCTGAAAGCACACCGGCGAGGACAGCGCTGTGGATGACGGAGCCGACCATGGAGCCGGACTGATCGACGCAGAGGATGATCTCCCACGGATAGCGAACTCGGGAGCGTCGGAAGAACGAGACCTCTTCGATGAGGAGGCGCCTGCGTTCCGGGTCCCAGGTTCCGAGGTTTTCCTCGATGGTTCGTCGGGCGTCGATCACACCGGTCGGCCGCCGGGTTCGGCTCTGGGGGTTGACCCGGCCGGTGAGTACCGCTTCGATCTCGGTCCGTAGACGCTGCATGAGGTCCTCGACGACGTCGGCAACGATGCGCCGGACCGCACCGAGCGCTTCGGCTGGAACATCAGACTTCAGCGAGAGCAGCAGCTGCAACGTGTGGAGATTCGGCTCGACTCGTTCAAGTACTTGCGAGTCGGTGAGTAGCTGCGTCAGTCCAAATCGTTCGACCGCTTCTGCCGTCAGTTCCTCGGCGACCTCGTTGGGGAAGAGCTCGTTCACTGACTGCAGCCAGTCGACCAGGTGCGGTGCGGAATCCTCGAGTCCCGCGCTGCGCTGCTGAGACTCGCCGGGACCACCTCCGCTGCTGCCTACGCCCTCGGCGTCGCCTCGGAGACCGCGACCGGTGTAGAGCCGGTCGTACAGGTAGCCAAGCGCTCGGTCTCTTGCGTGTTGTGAAGGTGCGAGGGGTAGACGCGGCTCGGCGTACTTGCCGAGGATGAGTCGCCACCGCTGCTCAATGTCGCTCATGGTCGCATCCATCCGGCGAGGCCGTCGGTTTCGAGCTGGGTCTCGACGGTTGCCGAGGCCAGCGAATGCCGTAGCACCTCCCCAGCGGTCACTCCGCTGACACGCACATTGGCCCGGGAGCCGGTGATGGTGGTAACGATCTCGGCCAATCGATCGGTCTGTCGTGGTGCGAGCGCCGCAAATGCTGAGCGGAAGGAGGGGACTCGTCGCAAGAACTCCTCCTCGTCGAGGCTGCCGAAAGCGTCGGACAACACCCTGACCATGCCGTTGACGTCCCAGAGGGAATCGCGGGCGACCAAAATGAGCCCTGCGAGGAACAGGCCTCCGACGGCGCTTTCGGTGGCGGGCGCGAGATGACCGGCCGTCGTTGCGAGCAGATGATCGTCGTCGATCCGGCCCCCTCGCCATTCCAGTCCGGCGATCGCGCCTCGGAGCATGCCGGGTTCGACCCGGTCCCGCTGGTCGGCGAGCATGTCCCAGAACAGTTCGTGATCGAGTCCGGCCCAAGTATCGGTGGTGATGACTCGGTGCAGCGACTCCAGACTGCCGACGGTCGCTCGCCACTCCTCTCGTGGGGTCTCGTGCAGCCGGCTGCCGAGTTGACACGAACGGACGTAGAGCTGCTCGGCGAGTGCAGGAAGTGATGTCAGGTCGGAACCGCTCAAGGGTTCTCTCGCGGCCCACAAGAGCTCAGCTTCGGAGAGTGCGCCTACCAGGTCTGTGATGGATGGCTCGATGGCGAGTCGAGAGCGAATGCCATCGAGCGCTTCGGCGACGACGGACGGTACGCCTCGCTGGGCTGCGGTCATCACGAGGCGCATGAGCGCAGCGGCGCTCGGTTGGAACTCGAGAAGTTCGTAGAGTTCTCGTCGGGTCTTGTTGGCAACGGCTTCGACGACGCCGGCTCCCCACACCGAGGCCTCGGTGAGCGAAACGTCAGTGCTTCCGTCGACCCGGACTCGCCATCGTTCGCGAACCACATCCCGTCCGGCGGCACGTGAGAAGCGCAGCGGCGTGATGCAGACGCCGTAGACGACACCAAGAGCATCCAATCCATGGAGTAGCCGCGATCGACGTAGGTCTCGGTCGTTGCGATAGACGTCGAGATGCAGCTGCTTCGGCTCGGTCGTGTCATTGGGAAGCGCGAGTGCGGCGACGATGCGGTCGAAATCTTCGGCCAACGGCACGCGAGGTGTTCCCGGAGGGAGCACACCCAGGGCCGTGCCCGTCATGGAGAGGGCAGCGAAGTGTCGGACCGGGTTGAACACGTTGTCTTCGCCCTTGGTGAAGCAGCTCACCATGGCGTCAAGGCAGTCGTTGCGGCTCACCCTGCGTCGGTTCCGGAGCTTGCTCAACTGTTCGGCGGCGACGAAGGCATCGACGACCGACGGCAGGCTCGGTTGGCCATCACCGCTGACGCTCCGCACTTCGGTGGCGACTTCGCTGATGAAACGATGTGCGGTCACCACTGCACCGGTGCCTCCCGCTCGGCGTTCCTCCCAGGCCGCCTGATACCAGCGTGGACTCGGCATTCCGGCGGCATAGCCGCTCAGCGCGTCGAGCCGCTCGAAGGAGTAGCGGATGAGACCATGCCCATGGTCAACGACGGAACGGACGGGGGCGACGGTCACTGGTGCCGAAGCCGTGCCGGTGACGATGCTGTCGACGAGCGCTGGCAGCGCAACGCTGTGGAACGCTCCGGTGACGACGACGATCGGCCGGGGATCCGAGCTCATCTCGACTCGAACCGCGGCGATACGGGTTGCCATGGCGAACTCACGCTGCTCGGTTCCGTCCCGGCGGAGTTCTTCGGTGCCGACGCCCGCTCGGGCAAGTGAACCGTAGGTCAGCACCGCAGCGACGGTTTCCTCGAGCGGGAGATCAGTCGCCTCGACCATGTGGTCCCACAATTCGTTGTGGTCGCGGCAGCCGAAGTGTTCCGCAGCTGCGGCCAAGGTGGCAGAGAACTCGAAGCGCCGCTCGTCGGTATGGCCGGCAGGAGAGGAGTCCAACCGAGCAAGGGAGTGATCGTCGAGATCGATGAAGCCGAGTCGAGCTTCAATGGCTCGGCCGGAGCGGAGGGCAACCGTTTCGGGCGAGTAGTCACAGAACGGGTGGTAGAACGCACGTCGGATCGGTTCTGCAGCTCGATGATCGACTTCGTCCTCCGCCGGTGCGAACTGGTCGGCGTCGACCTCAGACACCGGCGCGTAGGTGACATGGCTATAGATCGCCAGCGGCATTCGGGCGGCAGGATCCACCAGGAAGTCAATCTGGTCATCGAAGGCGGGAGGACCCTCGACGAGCACAGCGCATGGTCGTTGTTCCGCGATGATTTCGGCGACTACGTGTGCGCAGGTCGGACTGTGATGGCGGATCGGCACGTAGATCACCGGCGGAGCGAGAAGGCCCGCAGCAGCCTTCCGTACATCATCGGCTTCCGTTGGTACGTCGGTGTCCATCAGATGCAATCAGGCGAGCTCGGAACGGACATCCCACAGGTCGCGCCATGGGCCTGACCGCTTCTTCACCACCACGTCGAGATAGTGCCGGAGTTTGGCTTCGTCATCGGGGTTGTCCTTGAGGACCGTTCCGATCAGTTGGCGGCCGATCTGGCGGCCTGTGGGCACGCCATCGTCGAGGAACACTGCCTCGAGGCAGGCGGCGTAATTGATGGCGACGGCCTCGGCGGTGGACATGACGGCAGTCGGTCGTTCCAGAACGACGCCTTCGCGGGTCGATCCGTGACGAAGCTCGTTGAAAACCGTGACCAGCATGTCGACCACGTCGTCCGGGGTTTCCACGTCGAGGCCGCGTTCGGCCAGGAGCTGTTGGGTCTGGCTGACGATCAACCGATGTTCGAGGACAGGGTCGGCGATGGGTCGTACGGTCTCGAAGTTGAAGCGTCGCTTGAGTGCCGACGACATTTCGTGGACACCCCGGTCACGTAGGTTGGCCGTTGCGATGACGTTGAATCCCCGTCGTGCTCCCACGAACCCGGAGGCTCCCAACTGGGCAATGGTGAGGTACTTGTCGGACAACACGGCGATGAGCGCGTCTTGGACCTCGGCCTGCATCCTCGTGATTTCCTCGATGCGTACGATCTTGCCGTCACGCATCCCCTTGAGCACGGGTCCGGGAACGAGCGCATCTTCGGAGGGCCCGTTGGCGATGAGCATCGCATAGTTCCAGCTGTGCAGGACCTGGTCCTCGGTGGAACCCGCCGTTCCCTGCGCAGTCAGCGTGGAGTCGCCGCTGATCGCTGCGGCGAGGAGCTCAGACAGCATCGACTTCGCCGTTCCCGGTTCACCGACGAGCAGGAGCCCACGATTGCCCATGAGTGTCACGAGACAGCGATCGACCAGCGGGTCGTCGCCGTAGAACTTTCTGGCGATGTCGAGTTCGGGGTCGCCGAGAATGAAGCGCCTCGCGGCCCGTGGACTCAGCGCCCAGCCGTCCGGACGAGGTCCGCGGTCGTTGAGCCGGAGCCGTTCGAGTTCGTCGCCGAGCCGGAGTTCGGCGGGGAGTTGCAGGTCGCTCATCAGTGCACCTTCTTGGCATGGTCCGGGTCGAAGCCGCTGCCGCCGTTTGCGATCGCCAGCACTTCCGCGAACAACTCGGTCAGCAGAATCGGCGGTATCTCGGTCAGTTTCATGGCCGACTGGCGATGAATGTACGACTCCTTGGCAGGCACGACGTAGAACTCGCCGATGGCGCATTCCCACGATCCGACGTCGTATGCCCCCGCGGGAACGCCGCCGAGGACCTCGACCACAGCGGTCATCGATTCGCTTGGGATGACCTTGACGATCTCGTACACCATGCCCCCGTCGTGCGGCGTCCCCATCTGCCAGCCGTGGCGGTTCATCTGGCCACGAAGTGACCCGTCGTTGTGCATGAATCCGACGAGATCGGTGATCGCCAGCTGTTCGGGGAGGAGGTCGAGTTGAGGACGCCCGAACTGGGCGAACAGGGGAGTGACCTCGTAGTCGGCGATGTGCTGCCGCCAGCGGCTTGAGAGATCCCCGGGAAGGAGCCGTTCGTGGGCGATGGTGATCTCCCAGGCCGGATCGAGAGCGAGGTCGCCGTCGTCGATGGTGATGAGCGAGCCGTCGGTGAGCGGCCGGAAGCCGATCACGTCGTCGGGGGTCGTCGCAACCCAGATCAGACGCGTGGCGAGGCGCACCATCACGGGGTGCCGGACGAAGTAGCGCTCGAAGTCGTCGCTCGACCAGCGCCGCTGCACCGACATGGCGAGATGGAGCCGGTCAGGCTGAAGGGCCAGGACGGCTTTCAGGTCCTTCTTGGCTGCTGCGAGGTCGGCCTTTGCTTGCTTGATGTTCTCGGCATCTTCGCCGGAGCGACCCGGGGGCAGACTCTTGAGGGTCTTGCCGGTCTCGTCATTGACGAGTGTGACCGACAAGTCGTCGCCGAGGTGTGCGGTGAAGGTGCGGGCGTCGTAGCTGATCGTTTGCCGACCATCGGACTCGAAGCCCCCAGCGGGCACGCTGCGGTCGGCAAGATCGTCGAGGGTCCATCCGTGTCGCTCTGCGAGGAGTTCCGCCTGCAGTAGTGCTTCGTTCTGCATGCCCTTCGGCCGAAAGCGAGTTGCGACCGACATGACCGCTTGCACGGTGGCCGGTTGATCAATCCATGCCAGCATCTGCAGCAGCGACTTGCCCTGACTCATGCGGTGACCGCGGTGCCTGCGAATGTAGGCCATCGTCCTCTCGGTCACATCGGCGCTTGCCGAGGCGGCTACTACGGCCAGAAGTCCCTTGCTCGCCGTCGCCGACGTGGTCATGGTCTGCCGATAGTGCGCAGTGAGTTCATCCTCGATCTGTTGCAGCGTCTTCGTCGCACCGCTCGGCGTGCTCTGTTGCCAGCGGAAGTGGTGCGCTGCCGACTTGCGAGCCTCTGCCCGTGCTTCGTGCTCCGTCACCGGTCGTTGATCTTCGTTGAGCCAAAGGTCGAGAAGTGTCGCGCCGAATCGTTCCACTTGTGCGCGGTCCATGTTGGCGAAGTGACGCCGGAGGATTGGCGAGGGTTCAGCCGACTTGTTCTTGACCGCCGAGGTGAGGAACCACTGCACGATCGCTGGCTCGACGGGTCGGCCGTCGGTCCAGGTGAGTGCGGGCAGGGACTCGAGCGAGAGCCACCTGAGGGCCTTGGGTACGGTCGATGACTTGGCCAACGCCCTGGTGGCGTCGGCCAACAACGTGTCAGGGCCGACGAACTCATCGAGTGGCTGATCGAGTATCTCGAGTGCCGAGAGCATCGTCGTCTTCGCCCGATCGTCTGACTCGACCCGAGCTGCGGTGCGGAGGCCCTCGATGGCCTCGTTCGTCGGGTGGGCTTTGAGCCACTCGGCGGCGCCGAGGCGCTCGCTCGTCGTTCGGCTGGTCAGGAAGGGGAGGACATCACGGGTCCGGTCCGGTCCGACGAGCTTGTAGAGGGCCGTTCGATCGGCGACATAGCCAGCGACGGCAGCCCGAACGAGCGACGAGTCGAGCGCATGCGTCAGAGCTGCAGCCCGACCGATCAGCTCGAAGACCCTCGCGCGCTCGAATCCCCAGCTCGGTCTGGTCACGATGATGGCAATGAGCTCGTCGCTGTAGTAGCGGACGAAGTCGGTCAGCTCCTGCGTCGACCAGAGCTCGGGATCCCCATGAGCGAGGTGGGCGACGACGCCGATGACGGTGTTCGAATCGCAGCGATCGACCTCGGCGACGGCAGCGAGAAGGAGGGGGACCGGTCGCTCGACATGTGTGAGAAGCCGAGCAAGGTCCGACCAGTCGAGGTTGAAGCTGTAGCTGCCTCCAGAGATCAGTACGCGTGCCACATGTGATGACGTCACCTTCCGGAGGGCACGCGGCTCATTCGCAAGTGCAGTCGCCAGAAGGAACCGTGAGGTGGTGAATCGCTCGGCAGACTCCCCGTTCATCGCCGCGGTGAGTTCGGTGGCAAGATCGAGTCGACCAACCGGGGTCAGACCAAGCAGGTCGAGGTGTGGGAGCTCGACACGCGGTAGCAACGGCATCTCAGGGTCGCTGGTTTCATCGAACTCGAGGGACGCACGAGCTCGTTCGATCGCCTCGGCCACCTTGGTAGACCGGTTGTCCGCAGCAAGGTCGTCGAGCCACATCCGCACCTGAGTCGTGTCGTGATCGGCCGATAGACCGATAGCGAGATCGATTGCTCTGGCCCTCTGAGCAGATGGCGCGGATTCGGCAAGCCTGCGCAAGGCTTCGGCTGTCACTTCGATCGGCAACCGGGCCAGCATGGGTGCAGTGGCTGATCGGAGATTCTTCGAATTGGCCGTCGCTGCGTCGCAAAGCTGGTCTGCCAGCAGCACCAACACCTCGGGATCCGTCGACTGGAGTCGCACCCAGTGCTGCTCGTGATCGGATGACGCCGGCGTCAGAGCGCTCCGGAGCCGCTCGATGTCGGCGATCAGCCGATCGGCGAGGCCTTCCCGACCAGCGAGCGATTGGATGACGTTCCCCCAGCGGATCGCTGGCGAGACGATGGAGTTGACCAATACCTCGGCTGGCCACCCCAGCGCCGGGCCTACCGCATCGAGGTCGTGCAGCGTCACCGTTGCGTCGCGGCCAACCAGCCTTGTCACGATGTTCTCGAATTCCCAGACGCCGACGACGAGATCGCCGAAACGTTGGCGCTCGGCCGGCGTCAGCGCAGCTGCGACCGCCAATGAGACTCGTGGCGCACCGATCAACGCCCGATGCCCTGCGCCGAGGGCCACCGAGATGTGGTAGTTCGCGCTCGCAAGTGGGTGAGAGGTGGGTTTGGGCCTGGTCCCGTCCTTGACGTAGGCGATGACCTCGGCGAGCTGCGAGCTTGGTTGCAGCACCGTGGCGAGCAGCTGCTCCCACGAGCCGTCAAACTCTCTCAGATCCAGAATGTCGTCGCCGAGTCTCCGAGGCCCACGATGTCGCTTCATCCATCTTCGCATGCGCCGCTCCCCTGATCTGCTGCCTCATCTGCTATCGGCTTGGGTCGATCGACGATGAGCATGGCCATGATTGCTCACGATGATTCCCCGTAGGTGGAGGACAATGTCTCGACCACCATCTCCATTGGAGTTTCCTGTAGATGAGCAACAGCGAAGCCGCCGATCGCACCGAGGCCCTCCGGGTTCTTCACGTCGCGATTGACCCTCCCGTCGGTGCCCGTCTGCGCTCGCGCCTTCATGCGGTGAGGCCAGCGCACGGTGACTGGGATATCGAGGCGCTCATTTCGGCGATGAGCGGTGAATCGAGTTCCGGCCATGATCTGGACCGTCTCCTCCTGTACGCGCAACGACGTGATCCCGGTATCGCCGATGAGCTGCAGGTGGTTCACTTGGCTCGCATCATCAACCTGGGCTTCGAAGGAAGTTCGCGTCGATCGGTGCATGCTCGGGCCGCATTGATCGAAGCCTTCGGACAGCCGACGCCGATGGAGTTGGCAGCTGTCGCCGACGCCGATGGGAGACCAAGTGCCGAGCTGCCCGTCGTGCTGGGGGTTCTCGCCGACGAATCCGCTTCCCTGTGGAGCGAGGCCGACGTTCGAGCGTACGTGCATTTCCGGCACGACGATCTGATCGAGTGCGGCCTCACCGGCACCATTATCGACCGGGCGGTGGCCCGCGGTCTGCTCGGGTCCGACATCGCCAGCGACCTCGTGCCGTATCTCACCGCTGGTGCTGCCGCAGCGCGTCAGGCCGCTGCGGAGTGGATGCGCTCGTTGCGTGACGCTTCGGTTGAGCCTGCGCTTCGCGTCGCAATTGCCAGGGAGAAGCTCGACCTCGTCAAGCAGGCGCAGATGGCCGCCATCGAATCTCTCGGTGGCTCGCTCGAGGAATACTTGAATCCTCAGCGTTTGCTCGCTGACGCCACAAAGGCGATGAAGAAGGGCCTGCCCCCGGCCATCGATTGGCTCGACCTCGCGCGGCTCCCCGAGCTGCGGTGGGCTGACGGCTCCCCGGTCGATCCGGTCATCATCCAGTGGTTCATCGTGAGCGCTGTGAAGTCGAAGACAGCCGAGCCATCGCCGTTGCTCCGCCGCCACTTCGCACGGATGGTCGAGAGCGATGTGGAGGAACTCGCGCAGTGGCTACTCGACCGCTGGATCACACAGGATCTTGCGGGCATTCCTCCCGCTCGAACCGCGAGCGAAGCGACGTCAGCCCGCTTCCTGGCCATGGCCGAGGGCACGCTCGGATCGGCCCTGCCGTCGAAGGGCCTCCTCGCCGTTGTCGCCGCGGGCGGCGGAGCACCGATCGTTGCCCCGAGCGTCGCCTACATCGACATGTGGCGAGGCAACCGCACCAGTCAATGCAAGTCGCTGATCCAGATGCTGGCCTGGATCGACCACCCGCTTGCAGCGCAAGCGGTGTTGTCGATCAGCACCCGCTTTCGAACCAAGACGATCCAGGCAGAAGCAGCGCTTCAGACCGAGCTTCTCGCGGAGCGCAAGCAATGGACCCTCGACGAACTGGGAGATCGGACCATTCCCACGAGTGGGTTCGATCACGATGGTCGACTGGTGCTGAGCTATGGCCAGCGCACGTTCACCGCTCAACTGACTGACGACCTGAAGGTCGTGCTTGTCAACGACCAGACCGGATCGTCGATCAAGGCGCTGCCCGAGCCTCGCGTCGACGAGGATGACGAAGTGGTGCGTCGGGCCAAGGCTGACCTGGCAACCGCAAGGAAGGAGATCAAGCAGGCGGCGTCGTCCCAGCCGAGTCGGCTGGCGAGGGCGATGTGCATGCAGCGGGCCTGGACGCTCGAGGACTTCCGGCGAGACATCCTTGGCCACCCCGTGATGCGTCGAGTTGCCTCCCGATTGGTGTGGACCGCTGAGACCGAGACGGAGACCTTGACCTTTCGGCCGCTGACTGATGCCACCCTGCTCGACGTGGAGGACCAAACCGTTGGTCTTTGCGACGATGCGGTGATTCGCGTTGCACACGATCTCACGGTCTCGCCCGGTGACGGTCAACGATGGTTGGCCCACCTGCGCGACTACGAGGTGTCGCCGCTGATCACGCAGTTCGGACGGCCGCCCGTGCCCGAGCAGCTCGGCGACGTGATCGACGACTTCAACGGTCATCTGATCGGAACATTCAAACTCAAGCGGATGATGACCAAACTCGGCTGGGGCGCCGGTGGATCAGCCGGGGGAGGTGTGATCGACTCGATCGTCAGGCAGTTTCCTGGATCCGACTTCGAGGCGATTCTCGATATCGCTGGGATGCCCGCCTACGCCGAGGACTGGACGACCGCACTGAGGTTGCTGTACTTCATCCGCGTCGGCCAACGACCAGTAGCAGGCAACGCTGCGCCGATCGCTTCGCTCCCACCGGTGCTCGTAGCCGAGATCTACAACGATGTGGCCTCGATCGCCGCCGCCGGGACCGGCTTCGATCCCGAATGGGAGGTCAGCGGCGCACTCGGCAAGCGTTGAGACAGTGGACACAGCTGCGCATTGTCGCTCGGTCGGATGCAATGCCTCGCGTAACCGCCGGCATTTCTGTCCGTCTCGTGTGGCATGACTGACAACAACGCAACGATTGCCTCCGACCAGATCCGCATCTCGATCGAGATCGGCGCCGACTATGCCATGAGCGACACGCTGGCCTCGCTGCTCCAGCAGGTGCAGGCCGAGGTCTCCGATGACGAGGTGAGTGGCTTCGCCATGGACTTCATGAATCTCAAGCCCCGCACCGGTCTGGACTACCTGACGATCACGATGGAGAACGTCAAGGTTGCGGGCTACACGGAGAACGACTCGAAGGGCAAGAAGAAGGGCATCTGAGCGTGCCCACGACTGCGATCTCGGCGCCGCTGGAGGTCACCTCGGTCGACGAGTTGTTGGATGCAGCTCGTGTGCTCGTCGACAGTGACGTTCGGGGCATCGCCGCTCGCCCCGAGTTCCCGATCTCGTGCGGACCGGGCTGCGGCGCATGCTGCCGCCAAGCCGTGCCGGTGACCGCCGCTGAGCTGCGTGCGGTGCGCGCCTGGCTCGATGGGTTGCCCGACGACGAGCGGATGGCCCACGAGCGACGCATCGCTGCGACCAAGACTCGACTCGACGCCGCCAATGCCGAAGCCATCGGCATCGAGAACGAGCGGGCCTACTTCGCCCTGGGAATCGCTTGCCCGTTCCTCGTTGACGAGTCGTGCAGCATCCACCCGGCACGACCGCTGGCCTGCCGAGAGTACGTGGTGACATCGGATCCAGCGCACTGTGCGACCCGAGCCGACGGTCAGATCGTGCGGATCAGCGCGACCCACGACGTCCTCGGCGCGTTCGCTGCCGTGTCCGCCGAGCTCGGTGAACCGGTCGAATACCTCCTCGCCCCGGCCATCGCTCGGCCCGTTCCCGAGGCACCGGTGTTGGAGCCACGCCCGACACCCGACCTGCTGCGGACGCTGATGGGCCGACCAACCTGACCAACCGGACGCGGTCAGCGTTCCGGGAGACGAGGTCAATCGGCCGGAACGGCGCCCGGACCGGTGAGGCGTGGCACGACCTCTCGAGCCAGCCGCTCGACCATCGGCCCCATCAAGTCGGGGTCGACACCGGGTGGCAGTCCCGACGATGCGATGTCGGTGATGCCGAACTCGTCGATGAAGCCCTGGAGCTGGGCGACGCATTCGTCGGGTGTGCCGATGATGACCGTCTGCGGGATGGTGTCGCCGCCTCGCCAGCCGTAGTCGTCGGGCGTGTCGGCCATGAACGTGTCATAGACACTCATCCGGTGCTGCTCGGCCCGACGCAGGATCGGCCAGTCCCGTTCCTTGTCGTCGGTGACGTAGATCGAGCGGATCAACCCCACCCGGTGTTGCGCAGGGGAGCGGCCGGCATCGGCGACGGCTTCGCGCCACGGGTCGAGCACCTCGGATCGCCGGCCCTGGGGGAGCAGGTTGGTCCCGAAGCGTGCCGCCCGCTTGGCCCCGGCTTCGGACATCGCCGCAATCCACAGTGGCGGACCGCCGGGCTGCACCGGCTTCGGGTGTACGTCGACGTCGTCGAGTCGGTAGCGCTTGCCGTGGAAACTGAACGGTCCATCGGACCAGGCGAGCCGGAGAATCTGGATCGCCTCCTCGGTCATCGACACCCGGTTCTTCAGCGGTACGCCGAACGCCTCGAACTCCCGGGGCACGTAACCCATCCCGATGCCGAACTCCATCCGTCCGTTCGAGATCAGGTCGAGCACGGCGAGCTCCTCGGCCAGGCGGATCGGATGGTAGAGCGGGAGCAGCGCAATGTCGGTCGAGATGCGCACGCGTTCGGTCCGGGCTGCAATCGCGCCGGCCAGGGGCTGAAACGCCGGCAGGTAGCCGTCCTCACAGAAGTGATGCTCGGTGAACCAGACATGGCTGAGGCCGAACTGATCGGCCATCACCGCCTGTTCGATGGTGGCGGCGTAGACGTCGCTCATCGTCATGTCGGATCGCGGATCGAGCCGACAGTCGTACATCAGCCCGATGCGAAGCGGTGGTGACGAGATCGTACGATCGGGAGCGTCGGCTGTCGTATCCATCGCTCCAGTCTGTTGCACGGCAACCGTTGCTGCGAGCCGACCCGGTGTTCGACCCGGGATCGTGCAATCTGGCCGAGTGGTCGAGTGGGTCGACGGTACCGGCTAGCAGGGTGCTGAAGTTCGTCTGATTGGGGCTCGCGTTCTGGGCGGGGATCGAAAATACTGGTGGGTATGCGTGGAACGCCTGATCGCCAGTTGTCGATGTTGTCGTCGCTCTCGACCGAGGACCTGATCCCGACCGATCATCCGATCCGCCGGATCCGGGCTGTGGTCGACGAAGTCCTGGCTGGCATGGATGACCGGTTCGATGCCATGTACGCGGACTCGGGCCGCCGCAGCGTGCCGCCCGAGACCCTGTTGAAGGCGACGGTGTTGATGGCGCTCTACTCGATCCGTTCCGAGCGGGCGTTCTGTGAACGGTTGAACTACGACATGTTGTTCAAGTGGTTCCTGGACATGGCGATCGATGATCGGGCGTTCGATCCGACCACGTTCACCAAGAACCGTCAACGCCTGTTGGATCATGCGATCGCGGACGAGTTCTTCGCCGCCGTCGTCGCCCAGGCCAGGTTGCGGCGCTACACCTCCTCGGAACACTTCAGCGTGGACGGCACGCTGTTGCAGGCGTGGGCATCGAACAAGAGCTTCAAACCCAACGACAGGTCCGACGACGACGGCGACGGGAACGGGTTCAAGGGCCGCAACGCCGAGGTCGACTTCAAAGGCCAGCGGCGATCGAACAAGACCCACACCTCCACGACCGATCCCGAAGCGATGCTGTTCCGGAAGTCTTCCAACGCCGCAGCAGAGCTGTCCTACATGGGGCATCTGTTGATCGAGAACCGGTCCGGCCTGATCGTCGATGTCGAGCTGACCCAAGCGACCGGTTACGCCGAGCGGGACTGCGCGACCGAGATGCTCAAACGGTTGCCGGCATCGGGTCGGCGTCGGACCGTGGCGGCGGACAAGAGCTATGACACCAAAGACTTCGTGGCCGGAGTCCGGGAGTTGGGGTTCACCCCGCATGTCGCGCAGAACACCTCGAATCGTCGCTCCGCGATCGATGGCCGCACGACCCGGCACGAGGGCTACCGCACGTCGCTGCGGATCCGGAAACGCGTGGAGGAACCCTTCGGTTGGATCAAGACCGTCGGGGCGGGCCGCAAGCTCCGCTACATCGGCCAGACCAAGAACCGGGCCTGGCTCAAGATCGAGGCAGCGACCTACAACCTGATCCGGATCTGCGCCCTCGACACCGCCATACCAGCCTGAAGCCAGGGCCCCGACAGCTACCCGAGCCGGTCCTCCGGCCAGCCCAGGGCCACGAGAACCAGCCAGCCCTACCGATCCCGACCAGAACCGCCGCTACAAGCCGATTTTCCGCGCCCTGCTAGGCGCGAAGGCTCAAGTGCGCGCCGCAGATGCACGGAACGATTCGAGATCGCCCCATGCGTCTTGGGTTTGATACGGGTAGGAGCTGTACGCATCTGCACAAGCAGCATCGATCGCGCTCGGGTGAGGTGCGCTGACAAGTGCTCGAAGGGCTGCGTCGAAGAGTTCAGGGAAGCTCGCGTCGGGATGTGCTCGGCGCGCGTCATGAAGGAGATCGGTATCGACCGTCGTGTTGATTCGGACCCGAGCCACACCCACAGCCTGCCACGAGAATGCTCGTGTCGCCGGTGCTCGGGCTGTTTCGGCCCCGCCGAGTTCGTGGAGTAGCGTCGGCGCTCGTGCGCCGCGTCCTCGAGCCCGTTCCGGCCCGCAGCTGGCTGGCGCTGTCTTTGGCGGCACTGACCTTCCTGGTCATCAGCATCACGCTGACGGGAACGAACATCGCCTTCCCGGCGATCACCGCCGAGTTCTCCGAGACGAGTCGAGCCACCCTCTCGTGGGCGCTCTCGGGCTACAGCATTGCCCTCGCCACGTTCATGGTGCCGGCCGGGCGACTGTCGGATCGGCGAGGTCGACGCACGATGTTCTTCGCCGGCGTCTGGATCTTCCTGCTCTCGTCATTGGTCTGTGTGGCGTCACCGAACGCAACCGTCTTCGTCGCCGCCCGCGTCGTGCAGGGCATCGGCGGATCGCTCACCGTCCCCACGTCGCTGGCGCTGGTGCTTCCTGCGTTTCCGGTCGGACGACGAGCATCGGCCGTTGCGGCGTGGACCGCGAGCGGGACGGTCGGGGCAGCCATCGCTCCGAGCCTGTCGGCAGCCATCGTCGAACACGTGGGCTGGCGCTACGTCTACCTCATCGCCGTCCCGGCGACCGCCGCCGTGCTCATCTGGGGACGGTCGCTGCTGCCCAGTGCGCAGACCCCGGTCACCGGCGACCGCCTCGACTTCATCGGCCTCCCCATGGGCACCGTCGCCATCGGACTAATCGCGCTCGTCATCGTGCAGGGATCGTCATGGGGCTGGACCCACCCGGCGATCCTCGGTGCGATGATTGGTGCCGTTGTCCTGCTGCCACTGTTCATCGTGCGCTCGCTGCGCCATCCGGCGCCGTTGCTCGATCTCCGAGTGTTCGCCAAACGGCAGGTCTGGACGGCAACCGCCGCCGGCTTTGTCCTCTCGATGCTCGGCGCATCGACCTGGGTGGTGTGGCCGCTCTTTCTCACCGAGATCTGGGACTACTCGTTGGTGCAGGCCGGCCTGGCGATCACGCCGGCCCCGGTGTGCGCGTCGGCGTTCGGCCTGATCGGCGGTCAGCTCGCCGACCGCTTCGGCCGGGGCGCACTGATCCGGATTGGGTCGTTCTTTCCCCTCGCCTCCATGCTGATCATGGCCTTCGCCTGGGGACCCGAGCCCCGCTACCTGACGGCCTACCTGCCGAGCATCATCTTGTTCGGCACGGGCTTCGGCCTCACGTTCTCGTCGCTCAACGCCGCCGCACTGGAAGGCCAGACCGAGGAGATGTTCGGCGAAGTCAATGCCGGCTTCAACACCGTGCGCAACCTGTCGGCCGGGCTCGGCGTCGCCGCGGCCGTCGCCCTGCTCGGCGAGCGAGACGCCATCGCCTTCGAGGCCTTCGATCGATTCTTCTTCGTCTTCGCTCTCGTCGGCGCACTACCGTCGCTCATCATCAACGGCTTCTACCCGCGGACCACGACATGATCGAAGAGCTGACCGACATCACCACTCGATCCGGTTCGATGCCGACCTTCGTCGTTCGCCCCGAGCGACACGGTCCGTTCCCGGCGGTGTTGCTGTTGATGGACGCACCGGGCATCCGGGAAGAGCTGCACGACATGGCCCGCCGACTGGCCACCGTCGGCTACTTCGTCTTGGTGCCGAACCTCTACTACCGGGCGGGTGCCGACACCACCTTCGGTCCCGAGGTGCTCGACGGCAAGAGCGACGACTACCACCGCATGCGGGCCATTCGCACGAAGATGACCATCCCACCGGTCATGGACGACGTGGCCGACATGATCACGTTCATCGACGCCCACCCCGATGCCGCTCCCGGCGGCGTCGGGGCCCACGGCTACTGCATGAGCGGACCCTACGCCCTGGCTGCCGCCGCCCGGTTCCCCGATCGAGTGGTCGCGGCCGCCTCGTTCTACGGCACCTGGCTGGTGAGCGACGCCGAGGAGAGCCCCCACCTCACGTTCGCCGACGTCACCGGCGAGATCTACATCTCCTGCGCCGAACACGACGACCTCGCTCCGCCCGACATGGTGGCCGAACTCACCACCCTGTTCGAGGCGTCGGGAGTTCAGGGCGAACTCGAGATCCATCCCGGCGTGCACCACGGCTTCGCGTTCCCGCAACGGTGGTGCTACGACAAGCCCGCGGCCGAACGCCACTGGGAGCGGCTGATCTCGCTGTATCGCCGCCACCTGGGCTGAGCGCTGCCAGACCGAGCCTCGAATCGGACAGACGACGTGGTTCGTCTAGTGTGCGCCCCATGCCGATGTTGCCCGATCAGGGGAGGGCGACGCCGCTGACCAAGGAGTGCTGATGACCGACCAAGCGACGACCGAACGTGCACCCTCGCTCGAGGAGTTCCGCAACCCGGAGCAGGAGATGGCGGAGAAGGGCCGTGACGTCGCCGACGCCGACCAGCTCGCCATCGACGAGATCAACGTGCTCAACGCCCACCTCTTCGCGGAGCACCGCTGGTTCGACTACTTCGCCCGGCTTCGTCGCGAGGACCCGGTGCACTTCAACGAGCTGGAGACGGCGGGTCGGTACTGGTCGGTCACGAAGTACGACGACGTGAAGGCGGTCGACGGTGACTGGCAGACCTTCTCGTCCGACCCGGGCATCACGCTTGGTCTGAAGATCGGCTCGCCGCTGCCCGAGGGCATGTCGACTGCCAAACCCTTCATTGCGATGGACCCGCCGAAGCAGACCGAGCAGCGCAAGACCGTGCGCGGTGTCTCCGCTCCGAGCAACCTCAAGCTCTTGGAGTCCCAGATCCGAGAGCGGACGGTCAGCGTGCTCGAGTCGCTGCCGGAGGGCGAGACCTTCGACTGGGTCGACACCGTGTCGATCGAGCTCACCACGCTCATGCTGGCCACCCTGTTCGACTTCCCGCTCGAGGATCGGCGCAAGCTGACTCGCTGGTCCGACATCGTCTTCGCCATCCCCGAACCGGGTGGTCTCGTCGAGTCCCACGCCCAACGCCGCCAGGAACTGGCCGAGTGTGTGACGTACTTCGAGGGCCTGTGGGAGGAGCGGCGGGCCAACCCCGGCAACGACCTGGTCTCGATGCTCGTGCACGGTGAGGCCACCAAGGACATGGCCACGGTCGATCATCTCGGCAATCTCCTGTTGCTGATCGTCGGCGGCAACGACACCACCCGCAACACTATGTCGGGCAGCGTCTTCGGGCTCAACTCCTTCGGCGATCAATACGACAAGCTGATCGCCGACCCCGGACTCATCCCGAAGATGGTCCCCGAGATCATTCGCTGGCAGACCCCGCTGTCCTACATGCGCCGCACCGCCACCCGCGACACCGAACTCGGTGGCAAGCAGATCCTCAAGGACGATCAGGTCCTCATGTGGTACCTGTCGGCCAACCGCGACGAAGACGTGTTCGGCGACAACGCGAACGTGATCGACATCGAACGCCCGAACGCCGACCGCCACCTGTCATTCGGCTACGGCGTGCACTTCTGCATGGGGAGTCGCCTGGCCGAACTCCAGCTCCGCGTGCTGTGGGAGGAGATCCTCGCCCGCTTCGAGCGCATCGAGGTGCAGGACGACCCCACCTACACGTTCTCGTCGTTCGTCAACGGCTACGCCAAGCTGCCGGTCTCGGTGCAGCGCAAGTGACCATGGACGTCCCGACACGATCGGTCCGAGGCGTCGATGGCTCCAACATCGTGGTCTACGAGGCGGGAGAGGGACCACTCGTCCTGCTCTCACACGGGTTCCCCGAACTCGCCTACTCCTGGCGTCATCAGATCCCGGCCCTCGTCGATGCCGGCTACCGGGTCGCGGCTCCCGACCAGCGTGGTTACGGCGCCTCCGACCGACCCGATGCGATCGACGCCTACGACATCGATCACTTGACCGGCGACCTGGTCAACATCCTCGATGCGCTGGGGGAGGAGAAGGCCGTCTTCGTCGGGCATGACTGGGGTTCGATGGTCGTGTGGCAGTCAGCGTTGCTCGTGCCCGATCGAGTGGCCGGCGTGGTTGGTATGAGCGTGCCATTCGCGCCTCGCTCCGAGCATCCGCCCACCCAGATCTGGCGGCACGTGTTCGGCGACTCCTTCTTCTACATCCTGTACTTCCAGGAGCCCGGGGTCGCCGACGCCGATCTCGGCCGCGACGCCGCCACCACCATGCGTCGTCTGCTCGCCGGAATGGGATCGAGCGATCTTGCACCGTCGGTCGGTGACGATGCCGGCTTCGTCGACCGGTTCCCCGAGCCGGATGGGCTGCCCGACTGGTTGACCCAGGACGAGCTCGACCACTACGCCGGCGAGTTCTCACGCACCGGCTTCACCGGCGGCATCAACTGGTACCGCAACTTCGATCGCAACTGGGAGCGACATCCCGAGTTGGCGGGTGCCCGTGTGACCGTTCCGTCGCTCTTCATCGGCGGTTCGGCCGATCCCGTCCTGCAAATGGTCGATCCCGAGGCCAACGTGTCGTGGCTCGACGACCATCGGGGCAACGTCCTCGTCGACGGCGCCGGTCACTGGGTCCAGCAGGAACGCCCCGACGAGGTCAACACCGCACTCATCGCCTTCCTCCGCGAGCTCGATTGGTAGCGGTCGACACCAGATCAGCCGCCGACGTCGATGCCGACGACGGCGCAGGGGACCGACGCCATGAGCCGTCGCAGCAGGCGGTTGCGGCGTGAGCGTCGGCCGACCACGATCATGTCGGCGGTCGCCCCGTAGCGACGCAGGATCTCGTCCGGCCGTCCGTGCTCGACGATCGTGTCGGCTCGGTCCCGGCCGATCAGCTCGTCGACCACGGTTCGCATGGTGGCCCATGTCGGGTTGCCCAGCGCCTCGGCCACCTGCGCCGACGGGCCATTGTGGACAGCGATCGGCACGCTCGTTGCATGAACGATCACGAGCCGGTCGGTGAGCGGCGTCGTTCGGGCCGCCCACGCCACGGCCGATCGCGAGCTCGGTGAGCCCGAGTAGCCGACGACCACGAGCCGCTCGGTCACCGGAGGCGGCGCAGGCATCGGCGCTTCGGCTCGACGTTCGGATCGTGGCGACGTGGGGACCATCACTGCAGACATGCAACACCTCCCGGGTTCTTCCTCTCACAGTGTGAACGAGCGGTGTGTGTTCGGTCCGACGATCGTGCGCGCATCGCGCGCGTTCGCCGTCAGCGATCGAGCAACTCGGCGTAGTCCTCGGCGGTGACCGGACGCTCGGTGAGGGCCCCGTCCCCGGTCGGCACGGCCACCGCACGGCCGTCGAGTACGAACGCCACGTCGTCGATGGTGGGGAACTCGCAGAGTGTGAGGACCACCTGGCCGACGGCGAGAATCTCCTCGACTCCGCCGACGGCGGTGAAGCTGGAAGTGAGATCGACCGTCGCCGTTGATCCGTCGACGGCCACAGCGGTGAGCAGGGTCGACGACGGGATGGCGGTGGACAAGCCTTCGCTCGCCTCGGCATCGGTCGGCCCGTCCAGCAGCGAGCGAACGGTCCCGGCTGCGCCGGCGTCGGAGGACAGCTCACGGGACACGCCCACCAGCCGTTCGTCTCGCACCAGATAGACCGCATACTCGGTGGTGGCCTCGTCCGTTCCGTCGTCGGAGGGGCCAGCGAGGACGAAGGGCTGGTCTCCCTCAGCCAGCACCGTCGGGTTCTCCTCGGTACCGACACCGCAGGCGGCGAGGACGATCGACAGCGCAGCGATGCGCGCAACCAGCCGCAGGGTTGAGGGGGAGCAACGCCGCTTCATCGGTCGCTTCTCGGAAGCTCGATGACGAACCGTGCGCCGCCCTCGGGGCTGTCGTCACACCAGATTCGGCCGCCGAAGGCGATGACCGTCTCCGACACCAGTGCCAGTCCGAGGCCCGACCCGAGCGACAGTCGGCCGGGACCGACGCGCGCGAAACGGTCGAAGATCCGTTCCCGGGATTCGACCGGCACACCCGGCCCCCGGTCGTCGACCAGGACCCTGGTCGTGGTGGCATCGCCCTCGACCGTGATTCGATGCACCCCGTCGGCGTGGTGATCGGCATTCTCGATCAGGTTGGCCATGATCCGCTCGACTGCCGGTTCATTCACGACCACCAGCGGTTCGGCACCGGACGGTTCGACGACCAGCTCGATGTCAGGTCGACGGAGACGACGCAGCGTTCGCTCGACCAGCTCGGCGATGCCGACCTCGGACCGGTCGGCGACCACGACCCCGGCGTCGTGTTTCGACATCTCGGTCAGGTCGATCACCATCCGCTGGAACCGGGCGAGGTCGCCCGAGAGCAGATCGAGCGCCTCCCGCCCATCGTCGGACAACTCGTGGCGACGGTTCTCGAGCACGGCGGCCGAGGTGAGCAGCGTCGTGAGCGGTGAGCGGAGTTCGTGGCTCACGTCGGAGGCGAATCGAGCCTCACGCTGCACCCTCCGCTGCAGAGCATCGGCCATCGAATTGAACGATTGCGACAGGCGCTGAAGGTCGAGATCGTCGGCGGCGCTGAGGCGGGAGTCGAGACTTCCTGCGGCGATCTGCTCGGCCACCGTGCTCACTGCGTCGAGTGGGCGAACCACGCTCGAGCCGATCCAGTGCCCGAGCGCCGCACCGATGATGGTGGACACGACCGCGCCGATCAGGAGGGCGGCAGCGAGGGTGTCGAGTGTCTCTTCGAGATCGCCGAGCGAGAAGACCTCGAAGTAAACGATGGAGACCTCGTCGACCGGAAGCCCGACACCGAGCACGGTCGAGCCGTCGATGTCGAATCGTTGGCGTACCGCCTCGCCGTCGAGCGCGGCGTCGACGAAGGCGTTGGGGAGCTGGTCGGGCTGGATCTGCAAGGAGGCGGTGAACCAGCGCCCGTCGCGATAGAGCAGCGGGCGAGCACGGACCTGGGGTCGCAGTGAGGCCAGCAGCTCCGTCTCACTGATGCCGGTGCTGCGGATGCCGGACGCGACGAGCCGGGAATTGGCCCGGACCTGCTCGACCGCACCTCGCTGCCGCTCGTCGATCAGCGCATCCCGGACCACGAGGTAGGTGCCAACGCCGAGCCCGATCGCAATCGCTGCGGCGACGGCGGCGACCCGCACCGCAATGCGGACCCGCAAGCGGCGCCACGAGGCCGCACGACGAAACTCGAGCCCGCGGCGTCGGCGATCGAGTTGGGTCTGCACCAGTATCTTCTCCCCGGCGGATCGCTCACCCGGGCGCTAGGGGTGGTGTCGAACACCGTACTTGACCGGGGGAAGCGGCGTTCACCGTCCCACGCCCGCCGGCATCCGCTCGGTCTCGGCGCGCCCGGCGGCGGGCTCGCGCCGACGGTTGGGTGACACGACGAGCACGAGCGTGGCACCGCAACGATCGAGGACTCGCTCGATCGTGTTGCCCAGGACCGGAGCCCCGCCGTCGTTGCGCTGCGCCCCAGACACGACGACCAGGTCGGCGTCGAGTTCCTCGACCGAGGCCACCACGGCGTCGGCCGGTGACGTTGCCCGCTCGAGGGTGGCGGTGAAGTTGGCGCCGACCCGGGTCATGTGCGCCGACACCTGATCGAGCACGTGACGACCACCCGCAGCGTCGCGCAGACCCCCGACCCCGCCGGAGCGGCTGCCCCGCCGCTCCGGCGCCGTGTCGACATAGACCAGATGGAGGTGGGTACCGAGTGAGGCGCTGAGATGGCCAGCCACTTCCACACCTCCGACCGAGGCCGCGCTCCCGTTCACCGGCACCACTGCACGGGCGAAGGCCCACGGCAGACGATGACCGTGGTCCCGTTGCATGCGAACCACCACGACCGGCACCGGCGCATGCATGACGACCTCATCGACGAGTGGTGAGACGACGCCACCGCTGTCGGCATCTACCGCCGCGCCCATGGCGATGGCGCCGTAGCCGAGGAGGGCCTCGCGGGTGATGGCGTCGGCAACGTGTTCGCCGTCCTCGACCACGACGTGGTGCACCCGATGGCCGGCAAGCACGGCACGGAAGGGGCGCAGGTCCACGTCGTGGTCGCCCACGGTCAACAGTGTGACCGGGGTGTCCTCAGGCCAGGCGGTGGCGATGACCTGTGCGGCGAGCATCGAGGAGATACCGCCCCGGGTGGCGAGCAACACACCCTTGTCGGTGACGACCGAATTGGCCGCCAGCACCGCCTCCCGATCGAGACGGTCACGCTCCTTGGCGTTGCCGTCGAAGTCACGTAGCACCCGACGCAGCAGCGGGGGAGCGAGCATCGACGTGGCCATCGCCATCAACACCACGATCGTGTAGGAGCGCTCGTTCAACACACCGAGCGAGAGGCCAACGGTCGCAATGACCACCTCGAGCGCACCTCGGGCGTTCAGCCCGACCCCGAGCGCTGCACCCTCACGGCTCGACAGTTGGCCGAACCGTGCACCGACCCACGCCCCGGCGAACTTCGACACGCTGGCGACCGCTACGACCAGCAGTGCCCAGGCGAGCGTCTCGAGGTCGGCCAGCAAGCCGAGGTCGACTCGTAGGCCGGCGGTGGCGAAGAAGACCGGGGCGAGGAACGCGGTCGTCACCGACTCGACCGGTGCGATGAGGCGATGCT
Source organism: Acidimicrobiales bacterium (assembly GCA_041394265.1). Taxonomy (NCBI): domain Bacteria; kingdom Bacillati; phylum Actinomycetota; class Acidimicrobiia; order Acidimicrobiales; species Acidimicrobiales bacterium. The sequence continues at coordinate 5,030,226 of JAWKIO010000005.1, read as the reverse complement.
CGGCAAACCGTGACCGGGCCAGCACGACCCCGGCGACGAAGGCGCCGAGCACCGCCTCGACATGGAGCCACTGGGTGATGACGCCGAACACCAGCGCCGTCACGAGCACGACCACGAGGCCCGACACCGGATCGTCGCCGTTGAGTCGGACACGGCGCAGCGACAGATCTACCAGACGCTTGCCGACCGTGAAGGCGAACACGAAGAAGACACCGAGGCCGACGACGGTGAAGGCGAGCTTGCCGATGTCGAGTCCACCTCGAGCCAATCCGGCGACGAAGCCGAGCAGGAGCCAGCCGAGCACGTCGTTGGCCATGCCAGCCGCCAAGGTGAGCTGGCCGAAGTTGCGTCGCATCAGCCCCATTTCGGTGAGGATCTTGGCGATCACCGGTAGAGACGAGATGGACAGCGCGGCGGCGATGAAGAGGGCGAAGACGTACCGCTCTGTCTCCTCGCCGACGAACACGCTCGGGATCGACCACCCGACGAACAGGCCGGCGGCCATCGGCACGATGAGTGAGCCGGTCGACACCCAGGCCGCGGCACCGCCGAGCCGGCGGATCAGGCCGAGATCGGTCTCGAACCCGGTGGAGACGAGGAGCAGCATCACCCCGAGCCAGCCGACCGTGAACAGCATGGCGGTCTGCGCGGCATCGTCGGGGAAGAGCCAGTCGGTCACATCGGGTGCCACCCGGCCCAGCAGTGAGGGCCCGAGGATCAAGCCGGCCGCCAGCTCGCCGACGACCGACGGTTGGCCGATCCGGCGCATCAGCGCGCCCAGTGACTTGGCGACGACGATGACGACGACGAGAGCGACGAAGAAGACGAGGACCTGATGTTCGGTGGGCGGGGTCAGGGTCATGGCGGCAGTCTGAACCACCAACGTGACGCTTCTGCGCGCCCGATGCGCGCACTGTGCGCGCTGACCGATTGTGCGCGCGGATCCGGTCAGGCCTGATCGGGATCGAACTTGTAGCCGAGGCCTCGGACGGTGACGATCCAGTCCTTCAGCCCGGCAGCGGCGTCGAGCTTGGATCGCAGCCGCGCCACGTGGGCATCGACCACTCGAAGATCGCCGTAGTAGTCGTAGCCCCACACCCGCGACAGGAGGTCTTCACGCGACAGTACGCGCTTCGGGCTCGACGCCAGCTCGCTCAACAGTTTGAACTCGGTGGTGGTGAGGTCGATCCGCTGGCCACGGTGGCTGACCGTCCCGGCTTCGATACCAATCGCCAGCTCGTCGAAGGTGAGCTCCATCGGAGCGTCACCGGTGTCGAACATGCCGTCGACCCGGCGCAGCAGCGATCGGATCCGGGCGGCGAGTTCCTTGACGTTGTAAGGCTTGGTCACGTAGTCGTCGGCCCCGCACTCGAGGCCGGCAACGACGTCGTGCGAGTCGTCACGAGCGGTCACGATGACGATCGGGATGGCGCTCGTTCGCCGAACCCGACGGATCAGATCGAGACCGCTCATGCCGGGCAGCATCACGTCGACGAGGAGCAGCTCGGGCCGCTCGTCGGCCATGACGTCGAGCGCCGCTTCGGCCGACGGGGCTTCGAGTACGTCGTAGCCCTCGTCTCGCATGGCCAACCGGAGCGAGGCCCGAATGCGATCGTCGTCCTCGACGAGCAGGATGCGATGTCGTCCCGGCGTGGTCACCGACTCAGTCTGCCACCGCCACGTGCACCTAAGCTGGCGCGCTCACCGAGGGGAGCCGTCATGGCCGATTCCGCACCGCCGATCAGCAGCGCCAACTACCCGAACCCGCCCGAGCTGCGGTCGCGCTACATCGATCCCGAGCAGATGGCGTGGCAGCCGTCCGACTTTCCAGGCATCGAGACGAAGGTGCTGTGGGCCGATGCTGCCACCGGCCGATCGACCATCCTGTTCAAGCTGGCGCCTGGAGCGGTCGTCCCGCCCCACGAGCACGCCGACGTCGAGCAGACCTGGGTGCTCTCCGGAACGTTCGAGGATCACGAGGGCACGGCGCTCCCCGGTCACTACATCTGGCGCCCGGGTGGCAATCGCCACGAAGCCCGTTCGGTCGACGGCGCCGTCATCCTCTCGATGTTCGCCGCGCCCAACCGCTTCGACGCCGGCTCGCGGTTCTACACCGACGACGATCAGGACATGTCGTAGCTCTTGCAGCGAGCGAGCGTATTGACGCTCAGCCGGTCAACTCGTCGAGCAGGAGGGTGATGGCCGCTTTGGTGAATCGGCCCATGTTGGCGGCCCGGTCGTTGTCGCCAGTGAGGACGTGCTGGGCTCGGGTCGTGCCGTCGGGGCGGTGCAGCGCAACCCACGCGTGGCCGGCAGGGTCGCCGTAGGGGTTGCCACTCGGTCCGGTGGCGCCGGTCTCGGCCAGCCCCCAGTCGGCCCGCATCCGACTCGCCGCCGCGGTGGCGAGGTGAACGGCGAAGGCCTCGGTCCCGCCGCGCACGTCGGCCGGGAGTTCACCGTCGGCGAAGAGCAGGCCGCGGGAACGCCCGGTGTACACCACCGCACCGCCGAGGCAGAACGCCGATGCTCCCGGCACCGACAGCAGCGTGGCCGAGATCAATCCGCCGGCCGAGGACTCGCCCGTGGCGACGAACTGCCCTCGGTCGACGAGCAGCATCCCGACTCGGGCAGCGAGATCGGTGTGTTCGAGCATCTCGGACCTCCAGGACGGCCAATGTAACCGCGCTCGATTATCGGCGTCTGTGTCAACGCGTCGTGCACGAAACGAAGGAGTGGTCCCATGGCCGAGGAAGAAGCAACAGCGTCAGAAGCAGCAGGGTCGGAGGAAGCAGGGTCGGGCTGGGTGATCGAGCCGCCCGGCGTCGGCCAGATCAAGGTCGCCCTCGGACTCGGTGAAGGTGCCGAGCTGACGCCCGAGGCCGTTGCGGCGTTCGAACAACTGATGGAGGCCCTCCACGACGAAGAAGTGGTCGGCTTCAGCTCCTTCTCGTCGAAGGTCGGACTCGACTTCTTCGGCCCGATCTCACTCGATCTCAAGTGCGGGGAGATGACCTGCTCCGGCACCAACGTGTGCGACGACCTCGAGTGCGGGAAGTACTACGTGGTCGGGACGGGGAGCGATTTCCGCTCGGGCTGGAAGTACTGAGCGTGCGGGAGTCTCGCTACAACACCTGGGTGGAGGTCGACGACCGCTGGTATGTCCACAACGGCATGTCCGGCGCCGTGCGATCGATGAGCCGGTCGGAGCGAGAGGCGCTTGACGCCCTGGTGTCCGGAAGCGCAGCGACGGGTCTCTCGCAGGATTTCCTGGCCGATCTGACCCTCGGCCGCATCGTGGTTGCCGGCGGCCACGATGAGCGAGACGTCCTCGAGGCCCGGTACCGAGCGTCACGAGATGATGCCTCGATTCTCGGGCTCACGATCGTGACCAGCCTCGGCTGCAACTTCGACTGTCCGTACTGCTTCGAGGCCAAGCACCCGTCCATCATCGATCTCGATGTCGAGCGATCGATTCTCGCCGCTGTCGACCGCCAGATCGACTCGCTGTCGCAGCTTTCCGTCACTTGGTTCGGCGGAGAGCCGCTGGTGGGCAAGCGACCGCTGTTCAGCCTGTCCGACGCCTTCATCGAGCGTTGCGACGCCAACGACGTCGACTACACGGCGTCGATCATCACCAATGGCTACCTGCTCGACGCCGACATGTGTCGCGAGTTGGCGGCCCGGCGAGTCCGGTCGGCGCAGATCGGGCTCGACGGACCGCCCGACGTGCACGATCGCTACCGACCGCTGGCATCGGGCGGCGCCACCTTCGGCCGCATCGTGGAGAACCTGCACCACGCTGCCGACCACTTCGACGTTGCCCTGCGAGTCAACCTCGATCGGTCAAACGCGCCACGAGCCGTCGAATTGCTCGACATTCTCGAGCAGGAGGGACTGCGTGGCCGTGTGAGCGTGTATGTGGCGAATCTCGTCGGCAGCACCGTCGACGGCATCGGTCCGAACGCCGACTACGCAACACCGCTGATGTCGAAGCGTGAGTTCGCGCAGGTCGAGCTGGAGTTCAAGCGTGAGCTCGTCGTCCGTGGGTTTGCCCGTCCGCACCTGGTGAGTCCGAAGGGAACGGCCTGTACGGCCGTGCGCCGAAACTCCATGGTGATCGGCAGCGCGGGCGAGCTGTACAAGTGCTGGGACTCTGTCGGCGATCCCGCCGAAGTGACCGGCCACATCGACGATCACGCGAACACCAACTCCAAGATCCGGCGCTGGCTCGACTACGACCCCTTCGCCGACGCCGAGTGCCGGGAGTGCATCGCCCTTCCGGTGTGCATGGGCGGGTGCGCCCACCATGCCTTCGACGAGGCGCTTCGCCCCGACCGGTGCGGCACCTTCCGCGAGACCAATCGCGAGCAGGTGCTCGATCTGATCGCCGCCATGTCGGGCCGACCGACGCTGCCCCGTCGGATCACCGGTGAGACGCCGGTGCAGCTCGGCGCAACCCGCCGATCGGCGTCGCTCGAACTCACCCGTTGAACCGAGCCCGAACCCCATCGGCACGGGCGATCGCCCGGGCCGACGCCATCGGGATCAGTGGGGCTGCTTGCCGCCACAGCCATACTGCGTAAGGCTGCGCTGAAACGGTCCGGCTCGGGGTGAGTCGGCCAACGAGGGGAGCTGCCATGAGTGATGCCGTGCAGGACTGGTCAATCGACTTCGACATCCTCGATCCCGACTATGTCGCCGATCCGTTCATGATCTGGGACGACCTGCGGGGCACCTGCCCGGTCGCGCACACCGAGCGCCGCGGGGGTTCGTTCCTTCCGACCCGCTACGAAGACGTCGTCGCCATTGCACGCGACGTGGCCACGTTCAGCTCGAGCCATGTGGGCGTCCTGCCGCCCGACCCCAACTTCGACGGACCCGATCTGTTGCCCGCCGGCGTGCCGCCGATCTCGGTCGATCCTCCGGATCACACCTGGTCACGACGGCTCTTGCTGCCCTGGTTCTCGCCAACACGGGTCGATCAGTACGAGGCCAAGACCCGTGAACTGTGCCGTCGACTGATCGACAATTTCATCGAGAACGGCACGGCTGATGCTGCCGCCGACTACGCCCAGCAGATCCCGGTGCGCATCATCGGTCTCGTGCTCGGGGTGCCCGACTCGATGGCCGACACCTTCACCGGCTGGGTGCGAGACGTGCTCGAGTTCGCACACGACGTTCCCCGCCGGGAGAAGGCCACCGCCGAGCTGGTGATGTACTTCAGCCAGCTGATGGAGGAGCGGCGGGTCGACCCGGGTGAGGACCTCATCTCGGCGCTGATGCACACCGAGATCGAAGGTGAACCGATTCCCGACGCCCACATCCTGGGCACGGTCGCCCTCACCCTGATCGCCGGTGTCGACACCACCTGGTCGAGCATCGGTGCCGCGCTGTGGCACCTCGCCACCCACCCCGACGACCGCCGCCGGCTCGTCAACGAGCCCGAGCTGATGGACACCGCGCTCGAGGAACTGCTGCGGGCCTATTCGCCGGTCACCATGGCCCGGCTCGTCACCTCCGACACCGAGGTCAACGGCTGTCCGATGCACGAGGGTGATCACGTTGTGTTGAACTTCCCGGCGGCCAATCGCGATCCCGAGCAGTTTCCCGACGCCGACAGGGTCATCCTCGACCGTGCCGTGAACCGCCACGTCGCCTTCGGTGTCGGCATCCACCGCTGCGCCGGCTCGAACCTGGCTCGGATGGAGTTGCGGGTGGCACTCGAGGAGTGGCTCGCCCGCATCCCCGAGTTCTCGATCGTCGAGGGCGCCACAGTCACCTGGGCCGGCGGCCAGGTGCGCGGCCCGCGTGAGTGCCCGGTGGTCTTCACCGCCTGACCGCCCGGGGGCCGCCCCGCGATAGCTTGATCCTTCGATAGTCGAACGAGATTCGTTCGGGATCATGCCAACGCGACAGGAGACCCGTGCGACGAGGCCCGATGTGACGATCGCCGACGACGAGATCATCGAACACGTCGACCCCGGCGACCGCTATCGAGCCACCCTGCTGGCCGTCGTGATGCTGGCCGTGACCGCCTTCGGTTCGCTCATGACGATCGTGACCGTGGCCCTCGGCACGATCGCCGACGATCTCGAGACCTCTCGGGCCACGCTCACCTGGGTGATCACCGGGCTCATGCTGGCCATGGCGGTCATGACGCCGCTGGGTGGCAAGCTCGGCGACATCCACGGCCACCGCAAGGTCTTCCTCATCGGCCTCTTCGCCGGTGTGCTCGCCACATTGGCCTCGGGCCTGGCGTGGAACGCGGGTTCGCTCATCGTGTTCCGCGTGGCTTTTGGCATGTGCGGCGCCATGGTCATCCCCAACGCCCAGGCACTGATGATGCACGCTTACGGGCCACGGCGACGGGCCACCGCCATGGGCTGGTTCCAATTCGCCATGACCGGTGCGCCGACCATCGGCATCGTGCTGGGTGGACCCCTCATCGACCTGCTCGGCTGGCGGGCCCTGTTCCTGATCTTCGCCGCAGTGAACGGGCTCGCCCTGGTCACCGCGGCGCTCGTGTTGGAAGCATCACCGGTCCGCAAGGTGGTGGCCATCGACTACAACGGCGCCGCAGCGCTGGCGCTCGCCGTGCTGGGTGCGCTCTTGGCGATCACTCGCTTCACCGGTCAGCTGCGTGACGGGGTCGACACCGCCGCAATCTTCGATCCGCTCGGCTGGCTCCTCATCGTCCTCGCAGTCGCCGCCACCGTCGGCTTCATCCGGGTCGAGCGGTCGGCGCCGGCACCGATGATCCGGCTCGATTATTTCGGTCGCCGTCACTTCACGCTGCCGATGGTTTCGTCGGCCCTCATGCAGTTCGCCTACATGGGCGGGTTCGTGGTCACCCCCGCACTGCTCGAGAAGCGCTACGGCTGGACCGTCGGCGGCATCGCCCTGCTGATGGCCCCCCGACCCGGTGCCTTCAGCGCCTCGGCCGTGTTCGGCGGCTACCTGCCGCAGCGCATCGGCCAGCGTCTGCCGATCGTCTTCGGGTCGCTGTTCATGGTGGCGTCGATGGCAGCGTTCACTGCCGCAGCGCCGCTGACCGACGGCGTCGGCATCGGCCTGATCGTGCTCGGCCTGGTCCTCACCGGCATCGCGGCCGGCATCTCCCAGCCCTCGATCTCGGCCATGGTGGTCGACGCCGTCGACGAGGCCGACATGGGAATCGCCAACGGCATGAGCCAACAGGTGATGTTCATCGGCATCGTGGCCGGCATCCAGACGATGAACGTGCTGGTGGGCGACGACGGCTCGAGTAGCCGGTTCGTGATCACCTATCTCCTCGGCCTGGCGGTCGCCGTTGCCGGACTCTTGGCCTCGATCGCCATCCCCCGGGCCGCAGCCCGCACGACCGTGGCGGCCTGAGTCAGGTCCGAACGTCGTCGATGAAGAGCGATCGAAGCTCGGAATCGGCCGCGAGGTCGGCGGCTGCGCCGCGGATGGTGACATCGCCGGCGTGATCGGCCAGTGCGAGACGGCTGAGCACTCGCCAACGCAGTGAGCCGGACGCGTCGGATGCGGCGACCGCAGCCTCCAGCCAATGCGTGCGCTGCGTGTCGTCGCTGAGAAGGGCCAGCGCACGCTCGACCGGACCGAGGTTGAACAGTCCGAAGCCGACGACGATCGACCTCCCGGCGAAGGGGAGCAGAAATCGTCGAGTCTCGTCGATGAGCGCTCGGTCGCCGGTCGAGGCGAGGACGTCGGCGAGTGCGGCAACGATCGGGAGCGACATGCTGCCGGGTCGGGCCAGCGCCTCCCTGGCGATCTGCACGCCGTCGCTGCGGCCTCGTTCGGCATCACCACAGATGGCATCGGCGATGGCAAGCCCGGCGCGACCGGTGATGGTGCGTCCGAGGTTGTTGCGCAGCTGCCACATCATCGGCGCGAGGTCGGCCAGATCGGTTCGGGTCCAGGCGTCGAAGAACAGGGCCGCGGCTCGGGCGCTCGAGGCCTCGACCACTCCGTGTCGCGAGCCGTGTTCGTACGCCTCGTCGGCGATGCGCCCGGCAGCTTGGACCTCGCCGGCGTCGAGGGCCAGCATGGCGTCGAAACACAACGCATGCCACAAGCGGGTCGGGTCGCCTGTTCGGGTGCCAAGGTCGACGAACCGACGATGGTGTTCGAGTGCAGTCGCTCGATCGTTGCGCTCGAACGCGGTGATGGCCATCATCTGCTGGATCCGGGCGCCCTCGACACCACCAAGATCGTGCAGATGATCGGGGAAGGCGTGGTCGGCCGGTTGGATGTGGTGGCGGGCGGTCCAGCTGGTGACGTGAGCCAGCGCGACCTGTTCGTCGGTCGTCGCCAGGCCGAGTGCCCGATCGGCCCAGTCGACGGCGTCGGCCGGTCGGCCGCCGAGTGCCGAGAACCGGCTCTGGTAGAAGGCCACGTCGAATCGGCGACGGGGTGGGATCTGATCGAATGGAAGCCGTCGCAGGAGTGAGAGACGAGCCGAGTCGCCAGCGCCGCGTTCACCGTGCGGAAGGCCCGAGAGAGCAGCAGCGACGGCCTGGTCCCAATCCTGCGCAGCCGCCGCTCGTTCGAAGGCTCGTAGGCGGGCCGTCGTGCCGTCGAGCCCGGATGCGTCCAGCGCCGCCGCCCACATGGTGAGCACCTCGACCGGTGTCTCGTCGCCCAGGAGTTGGTCGACACGCTCGCATTCCCGTGTGACGGCACGCCAGTGACCACGTTCGTGGTACCGGGTCGCCGAGTCGGTGAGCAGCGCAACCGCAACGTCGATCGAACCGCTCGGAGCGGCTGCGTAGGCATGATGGGCTCGGCGATGCGGATCGCTCTCGATCTCGAGCACCCGCAGATGCAGCGCGGACAGCCGGAACCGCGGGACCGAACCCAGCAGTGCGTGACGCAGACGGAGGTCGCGGAACCGCAACTCGTTCTGATCATCGCACTCGTCGACGAGTTCTCGGGACCACAGCTCGCCCACCGCTCGCTCGATCTCGTCGGCCGGTCGGTCGAGGATGTGCGCCAGGTCGTCCAGACGGAACGTGTCGCCCAGAACGGCGGCGCCCACGCCGACCTCGCGAACCTCCTCGCTCAGGCGGCTGAGCAGGCGACCGGTTGCCTGACCGGCGACGGCGCGCTCCGGGAGGAGCAAGGTGGTGGGATCGGCCGCCGCCAGTAGTGCAACGACGAGGGCGGCGAGCCCGCCGCTCGCCGCGTGGATGTCGTCGGCCAAGCCTTCGGCCGCGTCGAGGGTGGCGTCACCGAACTCGCGGAGAACCGCCGCGATGATGTCGTCACGCTCGAGTGGAGCGATGTGCAACACGGGGACCCTGAGGTGCTCGAGGTCGTGGCGCAAGCTCAGCCATTCGGACGACGCTCCGTCGCCGTCGGCCGCCACCGTGACCGAGAGTCGGTCGTCGGTGAGCGATGAGTGCATCAGGAGCCGAACGACGTCGAGCGAGGCCGCATCGAGTGCGTCGGCGTCATCTACGAACACATGGAGCACGTCGTCGGCATCGCGGGCGAGACGGACCAGGTGCTGCCAATGTTGGCGGACGGCCTCGGCCATCGCGTCATCGCCGGGTTGGCTGGGCGTCGGAAACGATGCGAGGGAAGGAACGGCAACGTGGAGCGCGGCCAGCGGCGGTGCGTCGTCGGCGAGGGGGATCACGTAGAGACAGGGCTGACCGCTCAGAGCGAGTTGGTCGACGGCCATCGCGGTCAGCCTGGTCTTGCCTGAGCCGCTCGGCCCGAGCAACAAACACGATGTCGACGACATGAGCGTGTCGACGATGTCGTGCTGACCGATCAGCGGACTCGTGCCGGCGAGGTCGAGCGCCGGGTGTCGCAACGCCACCGATGCCGCAGCCCGTTGATGGGCGGCGATCGGTCGTTGCGGCACCAGGGCCCGTAGCCGGCTGCCCAGTTCGTCGGGTACGACACCGATCTCCCGGCGGTGCCGTTCGATCACGGTCTGGAGGAGTCGTGCGGCCTCGTCGCCGCGGTCGGCGACCTCGAGGATCGTGATGACCTGGCCGATGGTGTCGGTGTCGGTGTACTCCCGGGCGGCATGGGCGATCAACGATGATGCGGTGGCGTCCTCGAGCGTCGTGGCCCCGACGCTGCGAAAGCGTTCCACCAGTCGCCGTTGTTGGAACTCGGCGAGATGCCGGGCGTCGTCGAGGAGTGGCCCCGACGCGATCCCGTCGTACGGCCGACCGACGACCGCCCGGCTGATGTCGACTTCGTCGGGGAGGCGTTCGGATCGCACGAGTTCATCGAGCCACCAGGCGTCGACGGCATCGATGGGGCATGCCAGGCGGTAGCGACCGGAAGCGGCTCGGATGTCGATGTCGGGGAACTGATCTCGCAGCCGGCTGATGTTGAGTCGCAGCGCCGCGTACCACGTCGGAGGAGGGCCGGATGGCCAGACGATTTCGGCCAGTCGGTCGTGTGGCTGCCCTTCCGGTCCGGCTGCAACAAGGGCCGCGAGCAGCTGCGTGTGGATTTTCGACAGGTCGAGTGCTGTCGAGGACTCGCCACCCGTCACGGTGACGTGGCCGAACACGCGCACCCCGAACCGTCGCTTGTTGCCGCTGCCCACTGTCCTCCTCCCGGAACCGAAGCAGTGTCCTTCAATCGCAGGACGTCAGCAACGATCTCCGGTCAGCTCGGACGACTTCGAACGGCGCCATGCGACTCGTTCGAGGTCACCTCTGGGTGCATACCGGCGGAGGAGCTCTGGGTCGATGGGATCGCCGGCCCGCTCGGCCAAGTCGTTGAGAATGACCGTCGGATCGAGGGTCCAGCGTTGGGGCCGGTTGGCCGGGCCGGCGGTAAAGAGCAGATCGTCGTGGGCGAAGACCACGCAGTACACGCCCGCCGTCCCGGTCGTGATCACGGTCTCGAGTTCGAACCGGTCGTCGTGGCATTGCCAGAGCCAGATCGAGCCGTCGGTCGTGCCGGCCGCCAGGCGGCGACCGCTCGGGGAAAACCTCACACCGAGCACATTGCCGGCTGGGCCCCTCAGCTGCCGGACGACGTGAAGGCCGGATCGGTCGGCTCGCCAGACCGTGACGGTCCGGTCGACCGAACCGGTGGCCAGCAGGGCCGACGTCGGGTGGAACGTTGCGCACAGCGTTCCCGTCGACGTCGTCGGCCGGTGTCGGGCGATGACCTCCAAACCGAGGCTGTCGTCGACCTCGGCCAGCGCGATCTCGCCGGCGCCGGACGTGACCGCAACTCGCCGACCGGCAGGATCGATCGCGACCCCGAGCGCCGGCGCGGTGATCGAGACGGTGCCGACCACCGACATCGATCGATCGGCCGCCTTGGTCCACACCGTGCAGACGCCGTCGCGAACGGCTGCCGCCAGCATCGTGCCGGCGTCGTCCATCGCCAGTTGCTCGATCAGATCGCCCGCATCGTCGAGTGTGCCCCGAACCTGCCGACTCGCCGGGTCGATGCACACGATCGAGCCGGTCCTGGTACCCAAGCACAGCGCCGAGCCTCCAGCCGAGAGCGCACCGGAACCCGCAAGTATCAACCCCTCGGCCGCCGGTCGAAAGAGGTCGTCGGTTCGAAGTTCGCCGTTGTGATCGAGTGTCCAGGCATAGGCGCCCGTGCGATCGACCGACACGACGAATTCAGGGTTCCGGTCGGCAAGGATCGCCCAGGTCGGCGGCACATCGAGCGGTTGTGCCTGATGGTCGAGCCAGACACGCAGCACACCGTCCTCGCCGGTCGTGGCCAGACCAAAGCTGTCGAACAGCACGACATCGGTGATCACGGACGGGTGACGGAGCCGACGTTCGAGCGCCTGCCACCCCGCGACCTGCCAGAAGCGCACGCGTCCATCAGAGCTCGCAACGGCCACGAGGTTGCCATCAGGAGCGAAGCTGATGCTGTTGATCCACGTGGCGGCGCGGCTTCCCGATCGATCGAACTCGACTGGGCGATCGGGATCGGTCAGGTCCCAGCACCGGACCTCGCCACCGTGGTGACCAGCGGCGAGGCGGGAGCCCGCCGCGTCGAGTGCGATCGCCGAGGCGGGATCGCCCCTGGCGTCGTCATTGGTCCACAGGGGGTTCGCCATCCCTTCGAGATTCCAAAGGGCAACCGTGCCGTCGTAGCTCGCCGTTGCGAGGCGCAGGGCTCCGTCGTCGATGGCGAGGTCCATCGTGCGTGCCGGCAAGGCGATCGTGTCGGACAGCACCCAGTCGTGTGTGTCGCCCTCGCGCCGCCAGATCGTCACGGCGCCCGATCCATGCCCGACGGCGATGATCTGGCCTTTTCCCGCAACGGCGATGGCGGTGACCTCGTGTCGCTCGTCGGCAGGGCGATCGGTCGTTGAGAGCTCGACGATCGCAGGTTGATCGGGATCGGTCCCGAGGATCACCACGTGGCCGGTCTCGGTGCCGGCGACGACGATCTTGCCATCGCTCGAGATGTCGAAGGCGGCGACGTCGCCGTCGAGATGGGGTGTGAGCGTTGTCTGCACCTGCAGTCCGAGCGGAGACCGGCGATAGAGCGTCAAGGAGTTGCGTGTCGCATGGACCAGTCCTCGGTCGAATCGGGCGAGGCCGGTGTTGCCGGGCGCCGTTGCGATCCGCGGTCCAAGTGCTGACGCAGCGGCACTGATCAGCGCTGATCGGGCCTCGACGGTGGGGGAGATGGTGTAGGCCGCTGCGGCAAGCTGGGCGCTCGTTGCTCGCTCGGACTCGGCCAGCAGCGCGGCGGCCGTCGCAATGTGCCGGGACGTCGCAGCGTCGTCATCGGTCCGTTGGGCATCTCGTCGCTCGCAGCTGATCGCCAAGAACTCCTCGTCGGCCGGCTCGAGGTGGAGCTGGGCAATCGGGTCGGCGGTCACCGCCATCGCATCGTCGAGCGGCTGACCCGACAGCAAGAGCGACGGGTCGCGATCGGCATCGCTCCACAAGCTGCGAGCGGTCCGCACCGTTCGAAGCGTGGCCAACGAGGCGCGGGTCTCCTCGATCCATCGGCCCAGGCGGGGCCACGACATCACCAACGTCTCGTGACTGATCGTCGCACTGTCGATGTCGACCACGACGAGGCGACGGCGGGTGAAGGCGTCGATCACGGCGTCGACATCGGATGCCGACAGCGATGCCCGCAACGGCTGGAGCCGCACCGGTCGACGAGTCGGACGACCTTCCTCGCCGAGCTCCACCATGCGGCAGAGCACGGCCCGGGTGAGACCGGGAAGCTCGCCCTCGAGTTCGGCAAAGGCGTCCTCGGCCGACTGTTCGAGCGCTCCCTCGAGTCCACCGATCGCCCGGTAGCCGTCGAGCGTGAGCTGATCGCTGTCGTCGGAGGCGAGCCGGTAGAGAATGTGGGAGAGCAACGGGAGTGGGCTCGACTCGACCCGCTGCGCAGCGTGGACCTGGACGTCGACGAGCAGCTGGGTGAGCAGTGCTGGCTCGATCGTCCGCCCGGTTCGGTCCGCCGGAGCGATGATGCACGACACCACCTGCTCCGGGCTGAGCGCGTCGACCACATAGGGTCCGGCCCGGAAGCCGGCCATCAAGAAGCCGATCGACGACGCCCGCTCGAAGTAGTCGGAGCGGATCACGACTACGACGACCGCACCGACATCGATCGCCTCGTGCAACTGACCGATCGTCGCCGCGAGCGCGGCCTCCTGGCCTCGCTGCAGCAGGAACTCGAACTGATCGACGATCACGACACGTGGTCCGTCGCCGAGCGACGGCAGGGGCATGTCGGCTGCAACGACGTAGTCGACGTCGTGCCCATCGGTCTCAAGCAATGCCTGAACCCCGGCCTGGAGGAGGGAGGACTTGCCGACGCCCGATCGCCCGAGCACGACGAGGGGTGGCGATGCCTCGCTCACGGCCAGCCGTTCGCTGACGACCTGGGCGATCGATGCTGCGTCGTCGTCTCGTCCGAAGAAGAGGTCGGCGTCGTCGGCCGAGTACGCCTCGAGGCCGCGGTAGGGGTTCCGACGAGGCGAGTGGCGCTGGGTGCGCAACAAGACAACGGCCGCAAGCATGCGATCGACGTCCTCGATCCCGAGGACGTCGAGCAAGCGGGCGAAATCGTCGATATCACGGGGATAGGGCAGATGCTCGCCCGAGATCCATCCGTGCAGGGTCGACGGCGGTCGATCGAGTGCGGCTCCGAGGGCCTTGTAGCTCCACCGAGACGCCCGCTTCGCCCGTCCGAGGTGCTCGGCGAATTCGGCAAGGCTCATTCCCTCGCCCACTGATCCCCCTGACGCTGCTCGTGAGTTGGTCGACCCTAAGAAGCAGACGCAACCGAAATGCAACGCCAGCGCGACGGATCGGCGGACCCGCTTGGACGACTCACGATGTCGAGGATCGAAGATGGTCGAGGTAGGCCTGACCTCGGGGTGAGAGCCGATAGCCGACCCGGAAGCTGAGGGTGAGACCGAGGTTCTTAAGCTTGCGGACGTCGAGCTTGAACGGCTGGGTCTCCCGTCCGAACATCTCGGCGAGCTCGGGGGCCCGGCGCTCGGGATGGGCCTCGATCACCTCGAGGTACGCCGTCGTCCACGGTCCATGGTCGGCTCGGTCGAGCCGCTCGAGACGTTTCGCGAGTGCGGCAAGATCGTCGGGACCGAGCTCGGCGTCGTTGGCAAGCTCGGTGCGAGGGTCCGGTTCGTCGAGATGGCGGAAGGCGATCCGATAGACCGGCAGTGCCGCGTCACCGCGCAGGTCACGTCGCAGGGCGTCGGCATCGACAGAGCCGGCGCTGACGGCATCGGCATCGCTGATCTGTGCTGGGTCGACGAGATCGAGTGCCTCGACCAACAGCCGCCCGGCGCCCGTTCGGTAGATGTTGCCGGCCTTCACCTGCGAGCGCTTCCACCGTCGAAACGTGAGCACGACCTCACCCCGCTGGATCGGCTCCCAATAGCGCTTGGCGATCAACATCTGCGCATTCTCTCATCCTCCGGAGGCTCGCATGCGCACGAACTACCGTCACAACGACCGAGCGTCGCACCGAACGAAGGAGACGGAATGGGCAAGCACGTGGTGTCAGTGTCTCTGGGCAGCGCGACGCGAGACAAAGCCGTGTCACTCGAGCTCGGAGGCGTCGAGATCCGAGCCGAGCGCCGCGGCGTCGACGGGAACACAAAGGCCTTTCACCGGCTCATGAAGGAACTCGAAGGCACCGTCGATGTGCTCGCCGTTGGCGGGACCGAGATTGCCTTCCATGTCGACGGTGAGATGTTGCCATTCCGTTCGAGCAAAAAGCTGATTGCCGGGGTCGAGGCGACGCCGGTCGTCGACGGATCGGGCCTCAAACTCACGCTCGAACGACGTGTCTTCGAACTGGCGGCCAAGGTCGACCGAACGCTTTCTGCAGTCCCACGCTTCGAACAGGCATTCCTCAACGTTGCGCTTGATCGGTGGGGGATGGCCCTCGCCGTCGATGAGGTTGCCGAACGTTCGATCTACGGCGATCTCATGTTCAGCTTCGGCATCCCGCTTCCCATTCGCTCTCTTGCCGGCGTGAAGCGTGTCGCCAAGACACTCGTGCCCGTTGCCGGGTTGTTGCCGCTCAAGTGGCTGTATCCCTCTGGTGACAGCCAAACGGTGCGCCAACCGAAGTTCCCCGAGTTGTTCGCCTCGTCGGATCTCATCTGCGGCGACTTCTTGTACATCGCGAAGCACGCCCCCGACGACCTCGGAGGCAAGACGGTGCTGACCAACACGACGACCGAAGCGAACGTGGAGTGGCTCGCCGGAACGGGTGTAGATCTGCTCATCACCACGACCCCACGGTTCGACGGGCGATCGTTCGGCACGAACCTCACCGAAGCCATCATCACCGCCGCCGTCGAATCCGACCGTCCGCTGACGGTCGATGAGATGAACGCCACCATCGACGAGCTCGGCATTCTGCCCGATGTGACGCGTTTCTGACTGGGGATTGTCGCGGCGCGTCGAGGGAGCCGCTCTGCGGCCTGCTTCGGTGGGCTCGGTAGGTGGACCGGCTAGCGAAGGGTGGTGCCGTCGGGCCGGGTGATGGTCCAGTTGCCGTCGGGGCCGCGTTTGGTGCGATAGCCGTGTTGCTTGTGCCGGTTGTGTTTGGCGCACAGCGGTGCGGCGTTGTCAGGACTGGTGGTGCCGCCGCCGGGGTCGACGCCGGGGATCGGAGCCCAGGGGGTGGCGTGGTCGATATGGCAGCGGCTGGTGGGGACGTGGCAGCCGGGCCAGATGCAGTGGGTGTGCGGGATCTGGGCGGCGATACGGGCGCCGCCGGTGAAGAGGCGGCTGCGGCGGCCGAGGTCGATCACCACGCCCTTGGCATCGGTGATGATGCGGCGGATGTCGCCGAGGAGGGCGGCGGCGACGGCTTCGCCGGGTTCGAGGCGGATGCCGTCGGTGGTGTTGCACCGGTAGCCGGGCCGCCACGGATCGTCGGGGCCAGGGTCGGCGCCGTTGAGTTTGCGGATCCAGCGGGCAAAGGTGGCCTGGTCGATCACGATGCCGGTCACGACGGCAGGCTTGCCCGACCCGGAGACGTTGGCGGCGAGGCACATCTTGTGGAAGGCGTCGGCTCGGCGCTGGTGCTCGGTGCGAGCCAGGTGGGCAGTCGTGGTGGCGTCGCCGTGTTCTGCGGTTGCCTGGTCCCAGTCGATGGCGAACTCGAGATCGAGGTAGTGGCGGAGGATCGTGTCGATCTCGGCGCCTTGGAGCGCAGCGAAGCTGCCCTTCAGGGTCCAGGAGTCATCGAAGTCCTGGTGCAGCGAGACGTTGCGCTGGTGGTGGCGGCGTTGGTTGTGATGACAGGTGCCGTCCTCGTCGACGAGCTTGGTCCATTGGGTGAGGAAGGCGTCGAAGTCGGGGTAGGGCAGGGTGCGGGCGTGGTCGACAATGTCGGCCTCGGCGTCGATGAGCGCGGCCCGGACTCGAGGGTTGCTGTAGGCGCGGGTGATGCGGCGGACGGCGTCGGTGCCGATGTGCGCGGAGCGATACGCAGTGGCGACCGACGGGAGATGTTGCAGCGCCCGGACAGTGGCAACGCGCTGGTGGGCTTCGCGGCGCGAGGTTCGGGCGTGATGGGCGATGTAGGTGGTGGGGGTGTGGGCGTCGATGGTGTGGAGACCGGCGTTGGTGATGGTGCCGGCGACGCTGGTCTGGAGGGCGTCGATGCGGGTGCCGAGGTGTTCGATGCGTTGGACCAGTGCGACGCCGGCGGCTGCATCGACGAGGGTGAGATCGAGATGGAGGAGGGCATCGAGTGCCCGATCGGCCGCGGCGACGGCTTCAGCCACCTCGGCAGATGGTGTCAGGTCGCTGCAGGTCATATCACGAACAATAGTTCGAGGGTGTGACACTGAATGCGTGGCGGTGGGCCGAACGGTCCCATGACTGGGCCAGACGCCTCACCGATGGGAATCGCTGCTGGTCGCCGCCCCTCGCACGGATGGTCCGAAGGTCTCATTCCGACCTGACGGGTTCATTGCATCGCACCTGCAGCCGACCTGCACATGCGAATACCTCACGTTGATCACGACACATTGCAAGGGTGACAGACACATGACCAACCGATTCGTTCGCTTCCTCGCCGCGGGTTCCCTCGCGACGACGGCCCTGGCCACGGCGGCGCCTCCCGGCGTCGCTGCGGCACCGCCCACCGGTTGCGGCGTGGTCGGTGTGAATGGTGTGGAAGCCATGGCCTTCCCCAACCCCACGAACGGCGGCACGGTCGCGCAGGGAGCGGTCGTCACCTACGAGAACGTCGCCACCGTTGACGGCCAAGTGGTCGACGCCACGGCAACCGTCACTGCGCTCAGCGGGGGCACCATCAACTTCGAGGACACCGCTGGCGGTACCGGAGGTGGCGCCAACGGCGGCGACGGCGAGGCCTCCTTCCTGATCAACCGCACAGGGACCACGGCGTCGGCCACGATCACGTGGTCGTTCTACGCCGACGGGAATCCGGCACAGCCGGTTCCCGTGCTGTCGAGCTGGCTCATCCGCGACATCGACGGACCGAGCCGCGAGTCGCTGTCGATCGGAGCGACCGGGCTGACCGCAGCATCGACCGCGTCGACCACCAACCTCTCGGTGAACGCATCGGGCGACCCGGCCACCGTCGTGGGCGGCGCCGACGAATCCGGCGGCGACACCTCGAAGGTCCAGCTCGACTTGGCCGGCGTGTCCGAGATCGTGATCACCTACGGTCTCGACTCGGGCAGCACCGGGGCCCGATACATCCACAACGGTGACGGCACTGCGGCCATCACGAGCGGAATCACGTGCATCGGGGTGTCCGACTTCGACGGCGACTCGATCCCGGACATCGATGACCCCGATGACGACAACGACGGCATCTTGGACGTCGACGAGGGCGATGCCGACTCCGATGCCGACGGCAAGCCCGACTACAAGGACCTCGACTCCGACAACGACGGCATCGAGGACGCGTATGAAGGTTCGGCCGACTTCGATGGTGACGGCACCCCGAACTACCTCGACCTCGACAGCGATGGCGACGGGCTGACCGACGCGTCCGAGGCGGGCCACGGCATCGCCGACACCGCCGGTCGCATCCCCGGACCCTACGGCGTCAACGGCTGGGCCGACTCGGTCGAGGTCGCAGACTCCAACTTCGACACCACCAACGCCACTCGTTCGTACAGCATCCAGAACGCCGACGGCGGCACCGACGACTTCCTCGAGAACGCCGACGTGGCGGTCACCGTGCTCACCTCGCCGTCCGCCGTTCCCGGTACGCAGACGTCGGTCACGATCGGCTTGACCAACAATGGTATTGGCGACGCCGGTGAACTGGTCGTGCGCTATCCGCTGCCCGCCGGCACCTCGCTGGCCAGCGGCGGTCCTGCGGGTTGTGTCGAGGTGGGTGGTGCCGTCGAATGCACCTTCGCCGGACCGATCGCCGATGGGGCCACCCCGTCGTTCACGTTCGACCTCGACACCGATCCGTCGGCGACCGCGGGCGTGATCGCCACTTCGGCGACGATCACCAACCGCAACACCCCCGACGCCGTGCCGGCCAACGACACCGTCGCCGGCACGTTCACGTTCCTCGATCCTCAGGCCGACCTCGAGGTCACCACCGTCGGCGACGACTCGGTCGCTCCCGGCGACACCGGGTCGACGACGATCGTGGTCACCAACCTCGGTCCATCGGATGCCGCGGGACACACCGTGTCGCTTCCGCTTCCTGCCGGCACGAGCTTCGAGCCCACTGGTTCCTCGCCGAACTGCACGCTCAACGGCTCGACCGTCGACTGTGTGGTGACCGGACCAGTCGCTCCTGGCAACACCACCACGCTCGACGTCGCCTTCACCGTCGACCCGGCGACCACGCCCGGCAGCAACACGTTGGCCGCCTCCATCACGTCGGCGTCGACGACCGACCCGATTGCAGCCAACGACTCGGCGAGCGGCACCCTGACCGTCACCGCTGCGATGGCCGACCTCGAGGTTTCGGCGACGACGCCGTCGCTCGTTCCCGGATCGGCCGGAACCACCACGATCTCGGTGACCCACGAAGCCGGCAGCTCGTCGGCGCTCAACACCGTGCTCACCTATGACCTGCCTGCCGGGGTCTCGCTCGACACCGGCACTCCGCTGCCGGGCGGCTGCTCGGTCGACGTCACCGGGCGCACCGTGACCTGCGATGCAGGCACCGTCGCCCCTGCGGGCGCGGCGTCGTTCGACATCCCGATCCTGGTGGACTCCGATGTCGTCGGCCCGACCACGTTGGCTGGCACGCTTGTTGCGACCTCGAACGCCACCGACACCGACGGCGCCACGGGACCGGCCAACGTTCAGGCAACGGCGCCGGTCGCCGACCTGGCGATCACGACCTCGGCGACGCCCACCCTCGTGCCCGGCACCAGCGGTGACATCGTCGCTCACGTGGTGAACAACGGCCCGTCGGATGCCTCGACGGTCGTCGTGAGCTATGACGCTCCGGCCGGTGTCACGATCGACACCTCGAGCCCCAACTGGGACGCCGCCAACTGCGTGGTCACCAATGGCGGGACCACGGCGACCTGCGCCGTTCCTTCGGCGCTCGCAGTGGCGGGCACCATCGATGTCACGATTCCTGTCCACCTCGACCAGGCGGTGACCATCGCCCCGACGGGCGGTCAGCTCTCGGTGGCGACCTCCACCTCCGACCCAGTGGCAGCGAACGACACCTCAGCCGCCGACCCCGGCATGGCTGCGCCAGTCGCCGATCTCGGTGTGACGGTGACCTCGGCGCCGATGCTCACGGTTGCCTCGGGCGACAACGTCACCGTGCAGGTGGCCAACAACGGCCCCTCGCGCAGCGGTGCCGCCGACCTGGTCGTCGAGCTTCCGGCTGATGTCGAGTTCGACCCGACGGCACCAAACCCCTCGGGTTGTGCCATCGATCCGATTGGTGCTCGATGCGCTGTCCCCTCGACGGACAGCGGAAACACCGTTGACATGATCGTTCCCGTGCGGCTGACCGCTCCGCAGACCACGACCGGCGGGTTGTCGCCGACGACGGTCTCGGTGACCGGCCAGACGGTGACCGACGATGTGCCCGCCAACGACTCGGCGACCTTGTCGCTGAGCCGTGATCTCGGTGCCGACTCCGATTTCGATGGCGTCGCCGACGTGATCGAGATCGGCCCTGATCCCGCCAATCCGGTCGACACCGACAATGACGGCACGCCGGACTACCTCGACCTCGACTCCGATGACGATGGCCTGATGGACACGTTGGAGGCTGGGGCCGACCCGTCCAACCCGGTGGATACCGATGGTGATGGCACTCCTGACTTCCAAGAGATCGACTCCGACGATGACGGTCTGTTGGACACATTGGAGGCTGGCAGCGATCCGGCGAACCCGGTCGACACTGACGGTGATGGGACTCTTGATTTCCAGGAGATCGATTCCGACGATGACGGTCTGTTGGACACGTTGGAGGCCGGTAGCGATCCGGCGAACCCGGTGGATACCGACGGTGATGGGACTCCTGATTTCCAGGAGATCGATTCCGACGATGACGGGTTGCTCGATGCCCTCGAGGCCGGTTCGGATCCCGCCAACCCGGTCGACACTGATGGTGATGGGACTCCTGATTTCCAGGAGATCGATTCCGACGATGACGGGTTGCTCGATGCCCTCGAGGCCGGTTCGGATCCCGCCAACCCGGTGGATACCGATGGTGATGGGACGCCTGATTTCCAGGAGATCGACTCCGACGACGATGGTCTGTTGGACACGTTGGAGGCCGGTAGTGATCCGGCGAACCCGGTCGACACTGATGGTGATGGGACGCCTGATTTCCAGGAGATCGACTCCGACGACGATGGTCTGTTGGACACGTTGGAGGCCGGTAGTGATCCGGCGAACCCGGTGGACACTGATGGTGATGGGACGCCTGATTTCCAGGAGATCGACTCCGACAACGACGGCCTGACCGATGCCCTCGAAGCGGGACCAGACCCGGCGAACCCGGTCGATACCGACCTGGACGGGATTCCCGATTTCCGGGAGACCGATTCCGACAACGACGGCCTGAGTGATGCGGTGGAAGCGGGGAGCGATCCGTCGAACCCCGTCGATCGCGACGGCAACGGGATTCCCGACTACCGGGACCTCGACAGTGACGGTGACGGCATCCCCGACTCGGTGGAGGTCGGCGGCGACCCGTCGAACCCGCTCGACACCGACGGTGATGGCATCCCAGACCACCTCGACGTCGATGCCGATGACGACGGCATCCCGGACATCGTGGAAGCTGCTGGTCTCGGCATCGATCCTCCCGACACCGACGGTGACGGGATCCCTGACTACCGGGATCTCGATAGCGATGGCGACGGCTTCACCGACGCCCAGGAGGTCGCAGCCGGTGGCAACGCCGACGACGACGGTGACGGCATCCCGAACCGCCTGGACAGCGACGTGACCGCACTGAAGGGTGTGCTCACGGGGCCCAACGGGCAGCCGTTGGCCAACGCCACGATCGTGGTCACCGACATCGACGGTCACCGCTACACCACCACGACCGATGCGTCGGGTCGCTATGCCATCGTGGCGGGGCCGACGGTCGCGCTGACCCCCGGGTCGGCGACCGTGGTCGCCACCACGAGCACCGGCGAAGTCGTCTCGGGTGCCGTGGTCCTGCGGGCGGGGCAGGAGGTCACCGAGAACCTGCAGACCGCCGGTCAGACGGCGCCGGTCACGACGACCACCACGACCGCTGTCGCAACGGCGCCGACGGGCGTCTTGGCCTTCACCGGTGGCAACGCCGGACTGCTGGCCAGCATCGGCGCCGGTCTCATCGGCGTGGGCCTCGTCGTGCTCGGCGGCCGTCGCCGCCTGTCGCCGGTGCGGGTCGACGCCCAGAACTGAGTTTGCGGGAACCGGCATGTGCCGTGCGCCGACGACCGAAGTTGGTCGTCGGCGCACGGCGTTCGGCCTACTGATTCGCCGCCATCGAGTCGGCGCCGACCTGGAGTGACGAGGCATCGATGAACTCGAACATCGAGCCGTCGATCGACTTGAGCTGATCGAGGTCGTCGTTGTCCCACCGATCATCGGGAGCGCCGCTCAAGTACCAGGCCGATCCGTTGTCGGCCAGAATCGCCCCGTGCTGCTGCAGCGCCTCGACGATCACCCGTGACTGGCCGGTGAACGACTCCAGATCGACCGAGGACTTGAGGCGCAGCCAGCTGCCCATCGGGGGATTGGAGTTGCCGTCGCTGCCGGCCTGATGGGACGCAGGCCAGACATAGCTGTTATCGGTGATGGGTGCCGTGAACCGGATCGCGTGGTCGATGGTGCCGGAGGCAACCTCGTCGTAGCGGACCAGGCCGGGCAGGATCGGGAGGCCCGCTGCATCGGCCGAGGTCCATCCATCGGGACGCATGGCGTTCGAGGCGAGATCCCAACGGGCACCGCTGCCGGCGCTGATCGTCGATCCGTTCCAGTGCGCGGCGAACAGCTCGTGCAGTACGCACGTGTCGGTATCGACGACGAGCAGGTGGGCGTCGCTCCCTCGCTCGATGGCGGCATCCCGAGGAACGGGGTAGGGGCCGGGATCGCTCTCGTCGCGGTAGAGAAAGGTGACCGGTGTTGCCAGTCCGGAACCGGCGACGACGTTGTAGGGAATGCCGAAGGCGCCGGTTCCGTCGTAGTCGGCGCCGAAGTCGGGGTGGGCATGCGCTGTGCGACCAATCCTGTTGACGAAGGCGTCGCTCGAAGGATGGACGGGCAGGGACGTCACGTCGGCGTACCAGAACGAATCCGAGGGGAAGAGCTGGCATCCACCGATGGTCTGATGAACCGGATCGGCCGGCCGACCGGAAAACTCCGGGCTCTCGCTGAAGCCCACCATCACCGCACCCCGGGTCATGGTTCGACGCCGGAGCTGCTCGGTCCAGAAGGTCAGGCCAGCCGTGTCGGGTTCGCGTCGCAGCACGTTCCGATAGACGAGGGCAACGAAGTCGGCGTCGGAGAGAGACCCGTACATGGACACGAATTCGGGGCTACGGGCGAACACCTCCGAGATGGCAGCAAGTGACATGCCCCCCAATTGCTGCTCCCTCCAGTAGCCGAGGCCAGCGGCGTCACCGGCCCGGAGAAAGTACGCCCGATAGAGGCGCTCGACCTGGCCGGGATCCAGATGGCCGAGCTGTACGGCGAACTCCACCGACTCGCTGAAGCCGACCATCACCGCTCCACGCGACCGACTGGCCAGCTGACCCCTCCAGAATGCGGCGCCGGCGGTGTCGGGCGAACGGTCGAGCACATTGCGGTACACGAGGTCGACGAAGGCTGCGTCGTCGAGGGGGCCGTACGTCGCCGTGAACTCCTCGCTCTCGCCGAAGGCATCGGCGATGCTGTCGAGCGATGCACCGGCCAGGCGGCGCCCCGTCCAGAAGCTGAGTCCTGCGGCGTCGGGAGCACGGTCGAAGTACGCCCAGTAGAGCCGTTCGACCTGGAGGGAAGCAGCGTTTGGCCGTGGTGCCGCGGCCGCCGGTCCCGTTCCAGCGCCCGCCACGATCGATGCGGTGAGACACAGCATGGAAAGCAGCAGCGTCGTCGGGAGCCGGAACCTCGCTCGAGTGGTCATGCGGCCCCTATCGGCGTTTCGGTGTCTCGATCTTGAGTCCGCCGCCTCCCGTGCCGAGGCGGTTCCCGTCATCATCGGTCGCGAGGCGGTCGAACATCAGCAGCATCGCCAGTGTGATGACGATCATCTCGCCGATGGGCCTGAAGGTGGAGTTCCGCCCGTCGAACCACCGATCGCTAATCGACGCCTGGTGGTCCGAAGGACCGCAGCATTCGATCCGTGAGGAAGCCAAGTAACCGACGCCTCCCTTCGAGAAACCCCGGCAGCGTCGAAGTGAGTCGCCACTACGATCCGGCGATGCTCGACCGCACGGCTCTTCTCGACTCCATCGCCACCGATTGTGCAACCATCGCCGCCATCGCCAGAACCGACGGCGACTCCGCACCGATCGCCCATTGCGGCGGTTGGACGGTGAGCGGCGTGGTCGCACACCTGGGCGATGTCCACCGCTGGGCGACGGGCATCGTGACCACCGGTCATCCGCCGGAGGTCGACATCGATCACGTTCCCGACGGCGAGCTCGTTGCCTGGTTCGAGGCCGGCGCCGCCGCCCTGCTGCGAACGCTCCGAGACACCGATCCCGAGTCGCGGTGTTGGACCTTCGGGCTCCCACCGGGAAACGCCGGCTTCTGGACTCGGCGACAGGCGTTGGAAGCAGTGGTGCATCGCTTCGACGTGGAGTCGGCCGTTCGTCCGCCGTCGCCCATCCCGACCGAGTTGGCAGTGATGGGGATCGACGAGGTGGCCAACTTCCTGTTCGACCGCCAGGTCGGACTCGAGCGCACCGCAGCACTCGACGGGTTGGTGTCGCTCGAGGCCACCGATGCGGGGATCACCCTCCAGCTCGGCGCCTCGGGTGCCGGCACCGCCACGATCTCCGGTCGCAGTGAAGACCTGCTGTTGATGCTGTGGCGCCGGCCTCATGGCCAGCTCGCTCGGTCGGGCGACAGCGGCCTGCTCGCTGCGTTCGACGCTGCTGCGCTCACGCCGTGAGCGCGTGCGCTACGACGAAGCTGGGTCGATGACCGCACCCTCGTCGTCGGCCCGAACCGGACGGAGCGAGCGCTCGTAGAACTCGATCAATCGGTTGCCGGCGGCGATCTGGGCCTCGTCGTCGAGCGTCGTCACCAGGCGGCGGAGCTCGGCGAGCACCTGTTCCCGGCGGTCGACTTCGGTGAGGGTGTGCTGGTGATGATCTCGAACCCCGTCGACGGAGTAGCGACCGATGCGGCACGCGAACAGATCGAGCGCCGCCTCGACGAGCTGCGGACAGCGCACGACGGCCCTGCTCTGGGCGACGATTTCTCGCGCTGCTCGTTCGACCCCGGTGGGCATCCGCCCGCTGAACTCCGGACGGAGCTCGTTGCGGAACAGCGCCGCGACCAGGGAAATCGCAGCCTCGCGCACCGGCGGGGTCGGGTCGAGCGATCGCTGGGCGAGCATACGGGTCACACCTGCCGGTGGTTTGCGCGCGTTCGGGTCCGTCGGTTCCACGATCGGCTGAGCGAGGTGAACGGCAGCTTCGCGAATTCGTCCGTTCGGATGAGACCCGAGCACCACGAGCATTCCCGCTTCGTTGGCGACGAGACCGTCCACCTCGTCTGCGGTGAGGTCGTACCAGCCCGGCGCTTCGATGTGGGTTTCACGGACCCGATGGTCGACGCGACGGGACAGGCCATGATCGAGCGCTCGGCGGATTCGTTCGGTGTGAGCGTCGGCCACGTCGCCGCCGGAGCTCGCCGCCACGATCAGCTGATTCGCCGATTCGACGAGTCGGATCGCTTCGCTCTTTGCCCCTGCACCCATCGGTCGATCCTACGGGCACGCCCGAAAATGCCCGATCCAGGGTCGGTGTGGCTGACAGACTCGTCCGATGATCGAGATCCGGCGTGACCACGACAACGAACTCTGCGGCTTCGTGAAGCCGAGCGACGACGTGTGGCTGGCGTGCACCGTGTTCGGCGCCGCCATCGGGCGCCACGCCGAGCAGGAACAGGCCATCGATCAGGTGCTGGCCGAAGGGCTCTCCTCCCTCACCGATCATTGGTCGCTCACCAACACCGCCACGGGTGAGACAGAGCTCGTACGCATCCAGGAGGCCAATCCCACGTCGGTCACCGTTGCGCTCGGCTACTACTCGCTGCCGGGAGTCCCGAGCGTCCGGATCGAGCGGCAGGCCATCGACGCCGGCGAGTGGAGGTTCGAGCGGTGACCGCCAGCACGATCGGCTGAGTACCTCGAGCACGTCGGACAGGTCGCCCGTCTCAACCGGCGAGCTCTCGAGTACGTCCTCGAGCATCCGGGCGTCGACCTGGGTTCGCCCGTGCCACCGTCGTTCGACGAAGAGCCCACGATCGTCGACGTCGCCGCTACGTTCGAGCGGCTGGACCGGGAGTTCGAACAGATGCACTCGATCCTCGCCGGACTCGACCGTGCGGGGTGGGACACCCCGTGTCTGTTGGCGGGGCAGGCCCACACCGCCGGCTGGTTCGCTCGCCATGTGCTCCACGACGGGATCCATCACCTGGGAGACATCGGCCGGATTCGGGTGCTGCTCGGACACGGTGCGCGGACCTCGGCTGGTCGGATCACCGGGCTGCACGTCTCGAGCGGCGGTGTGCCGATGGTCGTCACGGCGCATGCCGTCCCCTGCGGGAAGAACGCCCAGTGGTTCGTCGACGGTGACTTCGCTCGTATCCGTCACGAGGACCATCCGGGGTCGAGCAGGCTCTACGCCGTGCCGCTTGGCCAGGGTGAGCTACGGGTCGGTGACCCGGTGAGGATCGAGCCGGACCATCGGTGATCGAGCCTGCGCGCGATCAATCTCGACCATCGGCGCGCTTTGCCATGATCGTGCCGTCGCCGTAGTACCGGCGAGCCCAGATCCCGGTGCCGGATTCGCCTTCGACTGGCATGCGCCAGGTCGAGGTGGTCGAGTTGGCGAGCGAAACGGCGATCAACGCCCGCGGCTGGTCGATGGTGTTGTCGACGTACGCATCGGCAGATTCCTCACCGACGTAGCGCTTGGCGATGCTCCGGTAAAGGTCCCGCCACTCGTCGTCCTCGCCCGCTTCGTGAACGATGCGAGCATCGCCCTGCACGGTGAGCTTGCGATACGGAAGCGCGTCCTCGTCGATCGAGAGCCCGACCCGGTGATCGCGGCGAATGTTGGCGAGAAAGGCGGCCGGCGAGCGTGGGGTGAAGACGATGTCGTCGTCGACGAGGATGAACCACGTGGGGACCACACGGGGATAGCCGTTGTCGTCAACCGTGCCGATCCGCACCAGGATTCCCGGTTCGGTGAGGAGTTCGCGGACTTCGGTCGCTGTGAGCTTGGGCATGGCCGCTCATCATGCCACAGCGGGTCGTGGCCGCAGGCGGGGGAAGTCGTCGCTCGACCACTCGGTGCGCAACGCGTGGAGCACACCGACGATCGGGATGGCGAGCACCGCACCGATGAGGCCCGCGATTGCGCCTCCGGCCAGTGCCGCGCCGAGCGCAGCAAGGGCCGAGATGTCGACGGCGTGCCCGACGATGGCCGGTTGCACGAGGTTGTTCTCCAGCAGCTGGTAGATCACGAAGAAGGCGACGCACCCCAGTCCCGCGATCGGGTGGAGGACGATGGCCAAGATGAGCACTGGGGCCCAGCCGATGATGGCGCCGATTTGTGGCACGAAGTTCCATGAGAAGGCCCAGACCGCGAGCATGAGCGGCATCGGCACGCCGACGAGCGCTGCCATCGCGCCGATCAGCGAGCCGTTGATCGCCGCAACGAGGGCCGAGCCGGCGACGTAGCCCGCCAGGGCATCGCGGGCCGAGGTGGCGAGCCGGCGCACCTGACGGGTGTAGCGAGCAGTGATCCGGCGGTCGATGGCCGAGATCACGCGGGGCCCGTCGATGAGTGCCGTCAACACCGTGGCGACGATCCAGAACAGGGCGACGACACCTCCACCGACGAAGCCGATCGCCTGTCCGGCGACAGGGGAGCGGTCGATCAATGACGGTGCACGCCGCTGGAAGTCGGCGACGGCCCCTTCGATGTCCAACTCCGAGAGACGACCCCCGACCACTGGCAGGTCACCGAGTGACGCCGCAAGCTGAGGGAGATCGTCATCGAGTGAGCCGACGCTGCCGAGGTCGCCGCCCGATGCCCACCCGAGACCGGCGAGCGCAGTCGCAACGGCGATCGCTCCGGCCACGACGATGGCCGCCCGAGGCGCGTGGAGGCGTCGCTCGGCCCAGCTGACCGGTCGATCCAGTCCAACGGCGATGAGCAAACCGACCGCCACCCAGATCACGATGGCACCGGCCGACGCCAACGACAGCTGGAACATGACGGCAAATACCACGAGCGCGCCGACTCGAAGCAACGTTGTCGATGAGATGTCGACATACACCCGGGGTGCCCGGTCGGCGTCGTTGGTCTGTTCGACCGGCTCGGTCTGACGATGGCCGGCCGGCGGGCGTTCGACGGCGCCATCGGCGTGGCGTTCCGCAGCAAGCTCGGCAACGCTCGACCAGTGATGGGCGGCGGCGTAGGCACCTGCCGTCACCAGGAACAGCCCCGTTGCCGCACCGGGAAGCCCGGCAGCATTCACACCACAGGCGATGCCGACGACGGCGAGAAGCGGTCCGACGCGAAAGGGAGGAGCCGTTGCCGCTCTCGCTCGGCTGGACACGACCACGGTGACGATGGCGACGGCGGCCATGGTGAGCGCCGGCCGCCAACCCTCGCTCAGGCCGGCGACGACGACAGCCGGCATCCACCCGACCACCGGTCCCAGCACGGGAACCAGCGACACGACCGCAGCCCAGAAGGCGAGCAGCGTGGCGCCGGGAAGCCCGAACGAGCGGGTGACGACCAGCGCAATGATGCCAACCACCGTGCCATGGGCCAGCGCATGACGGAGTTGCCGTGCCCCGGCATCGACGGCATCAGACCAGATCGTTCGCAGCTGGCGTCGGCGATCGCGATCGCTGCTGCGCTGCACCATCGCGTCGATCACCCGATCGCCCTGAAGGGAGAAGAACACACTCAACACCACGATCACGACCAGTTGCGAGGCCCGCACGGCGATGCCGGTGGCTGCATCATCGCCGAGCACGGCCGTCGTACCCCACGACGCCGTGGCGTCGGCCGCACGTCGACTCAGATCGGCTCGGCTGAACGCGATCGGGGCGACCCCGTCGCCGAGTTCGGCCAGCTGTTCGCTCGCGTAGGTCTCGAGATGCTCGGATTCGGTGCGAATGTCGGAGACGACCAGTGACGTCACGGTCACGAGCACGATGAACGCGACCAGGTGGACGACGAGGGTGGCCGCCGGCCGAGCGAGCGCCCGGCCGAGCCAGTCGACCAGCGGTGCCACCACGGCCGACAGCACGCCGGCCATGATCACGAGCGCCAACAACTGTTGGGCCCGCCCGATGGCGGCGATCACCACCACCGTCCCGACGACGAACAGTCCGAGCTTTGCGAGCACGGCGAGCGTGAGGTTCGCTTCGACCGTCGGCGGCGGCGATGGGACCGCCTGGGGATCGGTCACGCCGGCCGAACCTCCCGGCGTAGGAGCAGCCAGGCCACCATTGCGGCAACAACCGTGATGGCGCCGAGACCGGCGAGGTCGATTGGGTTCGGCGCCTGTCCCCGAAGGATCACGTCTTGGAGCCCTCGAATGGCGTAGGTGACGGGGAGGATCCAGGACACGCCCTTGAACGGGTACCGCAGCGCATCAAGGCTCAGGAAGAAGCCACCGAAGAACATGCTGGCAAGGAGGGTGAGCATCGCGAACTGCACCGCCTGGGTGTCCGAGCGAGAGAGCATCGACAACACGAGACCGACGGCGACCGCTGCGGCCAGGAGGAGGACGAAGACGGCAACGAGCGACCAGATCGTTCCTTCGATCTTGACCCCCAGGGCGTACCTCACGAGGGTGACGAGAGCAGCCGCCAGCACACCCCCGACGAGCACGAATGCCACGGCCTTGCCGAGCAGAATGGCCGACGGGGGAGTGGAGCTCACCTGGTAGTGCTCCATGATCCCCAGATCACGATCGCCGACGATGGTGAGGGCAGCGAAGGTCAGCGCAGCGTGCTGGATCAGCAAGGCGATCGCGGAGGGGACGAAGAAGTCGACCGGGGAGATCCAGCGGCCGACGATGCTCTCGGTGTCCTGATCGAACGGGCGGACCAGGACCTCGGCCGGGATGCTTCGCAACTCCTCGAGCGGCCCGGACAGCTCCTGGATGGTCGAGTTCAGCTCGACGGCACGCTGCGGTGCATCCTGGGCTGCCGGGTCCCGACGGATCGTGGCCAGGGTCATGCTGGCTTCATCCAGGTCCGACTGCAGCTGGGCGAGCTGTTCTCGCTCATCGGCCGTTCGTGCGTCCTCGCCGGTGACGGCCAGGAGCCGTGACGAGGTGTCGGCGGCCAACGCCGCCGTCGTCAGCCGCTGGTCGAGTTCGACCGACAGCTCCTCGATCTCGGCGTCGGAACGGGCGGCGGTGGCACGGTCGAGGCGATCGGACAGGTCGAGCAATTCCTGGACCTGGGATCCCTCGGCATCGAGTTCGCTCTGGCCCACCCGTACGATCTCGGTCACGACGGCGGCATT
Organism: Acidimicrobiales bacterium; assembly: GCA_041394265.1. Lineage (NCBI taxonomy): Bacteria > Bacillati > Actinomycetota > Acidimicrobiia > Acidimicrobiales > Acidimicrobiales bacterium. The sequence continues at coordinate 4,999,544 of JAWKIO010000005.1, read as the reverse complement.
GATCTGGGCAACGGCGACCTCCGAGGCGATGTCGACCGCTGCGAGCTGGATCGGGTCGATCTTGTCGTGCAACACGGCGATCTCGACCCGCTCGCCGGCCCGGATCTTCTCCTCGGGATCGGGCGGGAACACCACCACGATGTCGACCTCGTCGTTGCGCAACTGTTCTTGGGCGGCGACGAGGTCATCGGTGAAGCCGACAGGAACCACGTAGTCGGCGAAGCTGTCCTGGTTGTCGACGATCTGTGCCCGCAGCTCCTCGTTTTCGGGTGTGACGAACATCGTGCGGAGACTGATGGTCTCGTTGCGGTAGCCACCGCCGAAGAGCAGGAGGATCGCGAACGGACCGAGCACGAGGACGAGCAGCAGCCGCGGCTGGGTGAGGGTCGTCTTCAGTTCTCGGCGGGCGAGACCCGAGAACCCGATGAGCCACCTCATGGCCGCATCGCCAACGGTTTGCTCGCCGACGTGCGAACCAACTCAACGAACATGGCGTCGAAGTCGACGATGCGCTCCTCGAGCGATGTCGCCGGGCAGCCTGCCTCGATCAGGAGCGGGCCGATCAGGGCGATGACCTCGCCGGCGCTGTCGGTGACAACGCTGACGCTCCGTCGTCCGGTGATCTCAGGGGCCGAGCGCACGCCGGGGAGTTCAGCGATGCGAGCGAGTTGGTCGCTCGGCACTTCTCGGTCGAACTCGATGTCGATCACATCGCCGCCGAAGACCCGGTGCCGAAGGCCCTTCGGTGTCTCGAACGCGACGAGTTCACCTTCGACGATCACGGCAACCCGATCGCAGTAGCGGGCCTCACCGACGTACTGGGTGGTGATCAGGAGCGTGCGGCCTTCGCTGGCCAGGTGCTCGAAGTGTTCCCAGAGCTGCTGGCGCAGTACGGGGTCGATGCCGGCGGTCGGCTCGTCGAGCACGATCAGTTGCGGATCGTGCACGAGGGCCGCCGCCAGGGCAGCCCGGCGCTTCATCCCGCCGGAGGCGGCAGCGACCTTGGTCTTCCCGGCACCCGCCAGGTCGACCAGCTCGAGCATGTCGGCGAAGCGATCGGATCGCTTGAATGCGCTGAGCCCGACGAGCGAGGCGTGCAGGTGCAGGTTCTCGTTGATCGAGAGATGGGGCAGCAGCGCCGGATGCTGCGGCAGATAGCCGATGTTCGCCTTGACACTGGTGGACAGCTGATCGACGGGCGTCCCCCACAGCCGAAGACTGCCCGCCGTTGGTTCGTAGGCGCCGATCACCAGTCGAACAGCGGTGGTCTTTCCCGAGCCACTGGGCCCGATCACACCGACGATCTCGCCGGGCTTGACCGTGAGTGTGAGCGACTTCAACGCCTTCGTCTCGCCGAAGTGCTTGGCGAGCCCCTCGGCCTCGATCACCGAACCCGACGGGATCATGCGTCGGCATCCATGAGCACACCGTCGATGATGTGGACCACGCCGTTCTCGAGGGTGATGTCGCTGCGCACGATCTCGATGCCGTTGACCGTCGGGGTGTCGCCAGAGGTGTCGAAGACCAGCTCGAGGCCGCCGGCACTCGTCGCACTGGGTGTGGTCGCCAAGTCGGCGGCCATCACGGTGGTGTCGAGGTAGTGGTCCTCGAGCACCTGGCGGAGGGCATCGGGGTCGGCGAGCAGATCGGCCATTTCGTCGGCGCTCATGGCCGAGAAGGCGCTGTCGTTGGGAGCGAAGAAGGTGAAGGCCTCGGCGGTGCTGATCTGATCGAAGCCGACGAGATCCATGGCGGTGTACAGCGTCGAAAGGTCGGCCTCCTGGATCTGCGACTGCAGCTGCTGACCGGCGTTGGACACGTCGTCGCTGAGCGCCTCGGTGTCGGCCCCTTCGATCTGATCACTCACTTCGCTCGAGGCATCGTCGACCGCCGAGCTGATGTCGCTGGCATCGGATCCGCAAGCGGCGAGGAGGAGGGCGAGGGTCATCACGACGGAAATGGTCAAACGCATGGGCGGGTCTTTCTCTCGGGAATGGCACGCCGATACCCGCCCTGCGAGGTGGCAAACCCCACCGAGTGGTCGAGTGCGCGGGTGCGCCGCTGCGATGGACGAACTCCAACGGTTCTGCGATGGTGACGGCATGACTGCAGCTCCCTCCCATCTCGTAGGCCGAACCGTCATCGTCACCGGCGCTGCCGGCGGGTTCGGGCGCCTGGTATCGCAGAAGGCAGCGGCCCGTGAAGCGCACCTGGTGTGTTGCGACCTCGATCAGGAGCGGCTCGACGAACTGGTCGGCGAGATCCGCGACGCCGGGGGCTCGGCCATCACCGCAGTTGCCGACGTGACCGACCTCGCCGCCATGAAGGCGGTGGTCGCGACCGCCGTCGATCAGTTCGGTGAGGTCGACGTCATGGTCAACAACGCCGGGGTCATGCCGCTCGCCTTCTTCTCCGATCACGAGGCGGCCGCCGACGCGTGGAGCCGATGTATCGACATCAACATCAAGGGCGTCTTGAACGGCATGATCGCCGTGTACGACCAGATGTCGAGCCAGGGGCGTGGCCACGTCGTCAACGTGTCGTCGATCTACGGCAACTTCCCGGTTGTCGGCGCTGCGGTCTACGGCGCCACCAAGGCGGCGGTCAACATGATGTCGGAGGCGTTCCGCGTCGAGACCCAAGGCCAGATCAAGGTCACGATCGTCAAGCCGACGGGCGTTCCGGGCACCGGATTGGGCGGCGGGGTCATCAACCCGGCGGCGATCACCGGCATCCTCGGGCAGAACACCGCCGAGTACCTGGGCGTGATGCAGGCACTACGCGAAGGGACCGCCGGCGCCGAGGCACTCGACGCCGACGATCCGGCCTACGCCGCTCTCGAACCCGTGTACATCGCCGACGCCATCCTCCACGCCATCGACCAACCGTGGGGTGTGGCCATCGGTGACATCACGGTGCGGGCGACGGGCGACCGCTACATCCTCTGACTGCCAACGGAGGCCGTCAGCCGTTGCGGCGACCGTTGCCGCCGTTGCCCTGGCCCTGACCGTTGCCGTGTCCCTGGCCACCGCCGTTGCCGTGTCCGCCGCTCTCGTGCATCGAGCCTTCGGAGAGGGCGCCACCACGCTCGGTATCGGTGGAGACGATGGCGTCGTAGGCGTCGGCGTCGAGATACACCGGCTCGTAGTCGACGCCGACCCGGTCGAGCTGCCGCACGAAGGCTCGCAGATGGTTACGAGATCCCCGCTCCAGCTCGGCGTACACGAGGGCGATGTCGGCATTGGTGCTGGCCCGATCCCGCAGGTCCTCGATGTCGAGTTCTTCGATGAGAGCGCCCACCATGAGGGCCTCGACCTCGGAGACCAAGCCGCGGGCGACCAGGTCGTCATACAGCGACTGCAGCACGGGGTCGGAGAACTCGCCGACCGCCAGCGTGGTCGCCGGGTCAGCGATGCCGTAGCGATCGAGGAGTTCGGCCACCCATTCCTGGTGAGTGGTTTCGGCTTTCGAGATGTTGCTGAACACGTTCAGACCCCACTGGTCGTAGAGCGTGACGTAGACGTCGTAGGCGAGCTTCTCCTCCTCCCGCATGTAGACCAGCCCGGCGATCTCCTCCTCGGTCAGGTCGGCCACCGGGTAGGCGTCGAGAGCATCGCTCAACGACACCGGCTGGGACGAGGTGGCAGCGGTCAGCGTGGCGTCATCGACAGTCTCGGCCGCCACGGTGGTGACGGGGTCGGCACCGCTGGCACCGACGTCGGGGGTCGTACAGGCGCCGGCGGTCAGGGCCAGCGTGAGTGCGATGGCGGGGGTGAGCGTCGATGTGAACATGACGGGCTTCCTTTGCAGTTGGTTCCCGCCGACCCGGACTGGTCCGCCCGGACTCGAGAACTCGTTGGTTGACGAGTCCATTGGACGCCTTCCGCATGAAGCCCCGAAGCGGGCGGATGTGAAGCTGACGTGAAGCTGTCCGTCGGTCGTCCACTGGCCCTGGTCGGGGCACGTAGGATCGGTCACGTGGCCACTGCTACCTCCATCCTGGTTGTCGATGATGAGGGCCCGATCCGCAAACTCATCAGCAAGTACGTCGAGGCCGAAGGGTGGGCCGCGATCACCGCAACCACCGGGGTCGAGGCGGTGGCTGCCGTACGCGAGCGCCGACCCGACGTCGTCATCCTCGACGTCGTGATGCCCGAACTGGACGGCATCGAGGCGCTGCGCCAGATCCGCAGCTTCTCCGATGTCTACGTGATCATGCTGACGGCTCGGGCCGAGGAAACGGATCGGCTCATCGGGCTGGCGGTCGGCGCCGACGACTACCTGTCGAAGCCATTCAGCCCCCGAGAACTGGTCGCCAGGATCAAAGCCGTCCTGCGCCGACCGAGAGCAGACCGTCCGACACCCGATGCCGTGCTCGGTGGCAACGGTCTCGACATCGATGTCGAGCAGCGCCGGGTCCGCGTCGACGACGCCGCCTGCGAGACCACGGCGCTCGAGTTCGATCTCCTCGTTGCCCTCGCCGAGCAGCCCGGTCGGGTGTTCTCCCGGCGCCAGCTGCTCGAGCGGGTCTGGGGATGGGACTACATCGGCGACGAGCGTGTCGTCGACGTTCACGTCCGAAATCTGCGCAAGGCGCTCGGGGACAATGCGACGAATCCCCGGTGGATCGGCACGGTGCGCAACGTCGGCTACCGGTTCGTCAGTGACCACGGATGAGCCGGTTCACCACGCTGCGAAGTCGGCTGCTCCTTTCGATGCTCCTGCTCGTGAGTGTCGTCGTCGCAACCGGGCTGATCGCCGTGCGGCTGTTGACGCCGTTGTTGTTCGATCGTGGTCTCCATGCGGGGAACGTTGCCGGACTGCAGCGAGGCCGAGGGCCGGTCGTGTCGAGCGAGATCGAGGCCGCCTATGACACCGCGCTGACCCAGTCGGTGCTGATTGCGGGTGCCGTCGGACTCGTCACGGCCACGATGCTCGCCCTGGTGTTCGGCCGGCTGCTCCTGCGCCGCCTCGGTCCGATGCAGGTGGCGGCCACCCGACTTGCCTCCGGCGACTATGACCACTGCGTTGACGTCCCACCGGAGGCCGAGCTGGCCGACCTTGCCCGTTCGATCAACACGCTCGGAACGTCGCTGGCGAAGACCGAGGAGTCGCGGGCCCGGTTGATGTCCGACGTCGCACACGAACTCCGGAATCCCCTCACCACCATCGAGGGGTACCTCGAAGGACTGATCGACGGCGTCCTCACCCCCGATGCAGAAACGCTTGGCGAGATCGCCGACGAAGCGCACCGGATGAAGCGCATCACCGAGGACCTCTCCTTCATGTCGAAGGCCGAGGAGGGAGCGGCGACGTACCAGATGGCGTTGCTCGATCTGGCGGAGCTGGCGAGGAAGGCGGCAGCGCGCATCCAACAGGCGTGCGAGGCCAAGGGGCTGACGCTCGTCGTCGTCGCCGACAACGCCGTGCCCGCCCACGGCGACGCGCTCCGCCTGGCCCAGGTCCTCGACAACCTCCTCCAGAACGCGGTGGCCCACACGCCACCCGGCGGGACGGTCACGGTCGAAGCCCGTCGATCCACCGACGGAAGCGAGGTCGCGGTGGTCGACACCGGCGACGGTCTCGCTCCCGACCAGCAGCAGATCATCTTCGAGCGGTTCGTGCGCTTCCGTGAAGGCCCGGGGCTCGGGATCGGGTTGAACATCGCCCGTTCGATCGCGTCGGGCCATCACGGTCAGCTGACCGCCGAGAGCGCCGGGCCCGGGAGCGGGTCCACGTTCCGGCTCGTGCTCCCGACGGCGGTCTGAGGGTCAGCTCGTCGTTGCCACGGTGAGTGTGATGTCGCCAGTTGCTCCGGTCGTGGTGATGGTCGAGAGTCGGTTGTCGGCAAGGAACCACGACACGATGCCATCGGTCGAGTAGCCGAGTTCGAGCCGACCGCTCCCGGCTGCTTCGACGAACCGCTGGACGGACGGGTCATCGCACGTCCAGGTTTGATCGTCGACGCCCAGTACCTCGACGCTCTCCTTCGACCGCTCGCCGACCGCCAAGGCGACCGGCTCGCAGGTGTCGGATCGGAGGGTGACGGGGCCGACGTCGGGGAGGTCGACTTCGATGCCGGGGTCGGCGACCGGCACCGACAGGATCGGATCGCTGAGTTCGGTGGCGACGTAGCTGCCGGCCTGGAAGTCATCAGAGCCTCGTGCGAAGGTCCACCACAGCGAGGCCGAGACGAACGCCAGCGTGATCAGGCCCATGGTGATCAGCGAGGATCGCGGGATCTTGCCGTCTTCGGGCACCCCCGGGACGCGTTTGCGGATGTAGCGGAGCAGACGATCGGCCCAGGCAACATCGCGTGACAGGATCGTGAGGCCGCCGGCGATGATGAGCCAGCCTGGCCCTGGGAGGGGAAGGGCGGCGATACCGATGAGCACGACGGTGAAGCCGAGCGTCATCCGAGCGACTCGGACCAGCGCGTGGGCCTTGGCTTCGTCGAGGGTCTCTTCGCGCTCACCGGTTTCGAGTTCGGCAGCGATCGCGGCTTCTTCGACCCGGTCCTTGAAGTGCTCGAACCGCTCACGCAGATGCTCGGGTTCGTGCTCGCCGGGGTGCGATGGGAGTGGGGGCATGTGGTGATCAGCGTCCGGTCGGGGTCGATTGGTTCCCAGTATGGTGGTTGAAGCCGAGGGCACCAGCGACGATGATGTCGCGATGTCTCGACCGATCGTCCTTGTTCACGGTGCCTGGGGTGGCGCTCACGGCTTCCGGAAGGTGCGCCCGATCCTCACCCGATCCGGGCTCGACGTGTTCACGCCGAGCCTGACCGGTATCGGCGAGCGGTCGCATCTCACCCATCCGGGCGTCAGCCTGTCCACGCACGTCACCGACGTCGTCAACACGGTCCTCTATGAGGATCTGGACGACATCGTGTTGCTGGGTTTCTCCTACGGCGGCATGGTCGTGACGGGGGCGCTCGACCACATCGGTGACCGAGTATCGGCGCTGGTCTACCTCGACGCCTTCGTCCCCGCCGATGGTCAGTCCCTGCTGGCGATCGTGGGCGGGCTGCTGGCGAACGCGCCGGCTACTTCGGGTCCGATCGCCATCGGCGACGACTGGCTCGTGCCACCGATCCCGAGGGAACTCGACGATCCGGTGGAGACGGCGTGGTCGAACGAACGCCGATCGATGCAGCCGGTGAAGACGTTCAGCGAAGCGGTGCGTCTTTCGAAGCCACAGGAGGCGTGGCCGTTCTCGTTGACCTACGTCAAGGCGACCGCCGACGCCAACGAGTCGCCCGATTCGGCGTTCTGGCAGGCGGCCCGTCACGCCGAGGCGTCGGACCGGTGGGCGTATCACGAGATCGCAACGAATCACCTGATCCCGACGACGCACCCCGACGACCTGGCGGCGATCCTCAGCCCGCTCGCGCTGGGAGAGCAGAGCGGCGAAGACTGAGGACCGCCGCGATCTGGACGGCCGCCGAAGCGGCCGAGTGCCGAGGTCAGCTCAGCGATGCCTGGAGCGTCTTGACCTCATCGGCGACGATGTTGACGGCCGCGAACTGGCGCTCCACGGTGGAGCGAAGGTCGATCGAGATGTCGCTGTCGAGCGCCTTGCGGTATTCGCTCACGGCATGTTCCTCGCCGCTGCGCGCCACGTCGAGAACACCACTCGCCGACGATCCGGTGACGGCGTCTTTGATGCTCATCCAGCCACGGTGCACGGCTGCCGCCACCGAGCCGTTCTCGTCGATGTCGTCACCGTAGGCTGCGGCCATGGACTCGAGCTCCTGGGAGAAGGCTGCTCGCTGGCGGCCGAACTCGGCGAAGCGTGTCGCCAGGTCGGGCCGATCGGTGCCGGCAAGGCGCTCGGCAGCCTCGGCAAAGCCCCTGCTTCCGTCTTCGAGGGTTTCGATGAGATCGGTGGTGACCTTCCGGTCGGTTGAGGTGCTCATGTCTGCTCCTTCACGTCGGCGATAGCGGGCGCTCCGGGTGGGGAGCGGGCCAACGAGTGGCGCTGTACCCGTGGATCGCGGTCACAAACGTGGAGGTACGGATGCTCGCGGGCGATGGCTCACGCAACCCCGGCTGCACCGGCCAGGCGATCGAGACAACGGGTGACCCAGGTGGTGCTGTCGAGTGAGCGAGCGACGGCGGCGCGACGCTCGGCCGACCCTCGGTCGGGAGAATCGGGGTCGGCGATGACACGCCGGAGCGCGGCGGCAATGGCGAGGACATCCGACGCATCGACGGTCACGCAGTGCCAACCGAGATGATGCGACGTACCGGTGCCATCGCTGAGGATGAGGACACACGGTCGGTCGTGATTGGCCAGCGAGTACTCGACGGCCACCCGATTGAAGCCGTCTCTGACCGGGGTCACGAGCGCAACGTCGGCGGCGCGGTAGAGGGCGGCGAGTTCTCGAGGCGACGGAGGTGAGGACACGATGTCGATCACGTCGAGACCGTCGGAGCGACGATGGGCGCCATTGATCCGGGTGGCGATCTCCTCCAGCTGGGATTGCAGGAACCGATGGGTGGGGCCTGCGAGCGACGTCGGGAGGGCAATCTGCACGAGTCGGAGGTCGTCGGCGCCGAGTGCACCCGATTCGAGCAAGGTCTCGATGGCAAGGAGCTTGTGGATCACTCCGGCGCTGTAGTGCAGGTGATCGACCCCGACGGCCAGGACGCCGCCGGGCAGGCGGAGCTTGGAGCTGAGCGCGGCCACCACCGGGTCGTCGAGCTGCCGGAGCCACGCTTCGGTGTCGATGCCGACCGGTTCGACGTGGATCTCAGGGAGATCGTCGTGCGCCAGTCCGCTGGCTGCAAGCATCCGCTGCACGCTGACCGCATCTGCGTCGGTCTGCACACCGATGACGTCGGCGGCCGCCACACGTCTCGCGAGCTCGACCGCGGACGACAGGGTGGCCATCGTGTCGCCGTCCACGGCGGTGTGGCAGAACACCCCGATCTGGAGATCGGGTCGGAGTTCCCGCAACAACCGCGGCACGCCGAGAAAATGTCGACCGTGCATCCACACCGAGGTGCCGACAGGCAACTGGTTGGCCAACATACGAGCCACACGATCGCTGAGTTGCTCGTACGCCGACCACCACGAGTCCCGCACTTCGATGTTGTCCCGCAAACCGTGCAGTGCCGGCCACAGGGTCCGGTCGGCGAAACCCTCGATCGCCTCGGCGATCTCGGTGCGGTGAACCACGATCGTGTGCAGGGACAGGTCGCCGCTGGGGGGCGGCGGTTCACGGTGGGTGGCGAACCCGTACCAGTGCGCACGTGTGCCCCGCAGTGAGGTGGCGACGTCGTTCACCAGGCTGCTGCTGTTGCGCTGCCAACCTTCGGCCGCGTCGTAGACGGCAGGGAGCTGGAACGAGACGATGCAGATCGGAGCTCGACCACCGGAGGGTGACGCGGTAGACGCATCGCCAACGTCCGTTGTCTCCATCGCGCCTCCCGGTCGTGCGGTCGGCGGCGGTGCCGACCGGGTCGGTGCCTACCCGGTTGCGATGAGAGCGAAACCGGTCGTCCGACGCACCGGTCAGAGCAGACCCCAGCGACTCCGCTGTTCTCGCTTGGTGCGACGGAGTCGGATCCACAGGCCGATGGCTTCGTGAACATCGACCAACTCGACGTGGTGCTCGGCGTCGACCGACGAGCGATTGTGCGCTCGGATCTGGGCGTTCAGCTCGTCGAGTTGGGCCCGGAGCACGGCGACGTCGTCGTGGTGGAGGGCCTGGTTGCGGACGGCTCGTCGGTGCTCACGCACCTCTTCGGCCGTCTGTCGCCGCTGCTCGGTCTCGATCCACCGGCTCGCCCACCAACCTGCAGGCCGCTCGGTGTCGAGGTCGGGCAGGGGGCGCCCATGGCCGGCCAGGTTGTCGAACTGACCCCGCCGTTGGCCCTCTCGAATCGCCCTCTCGGCCAGGCTTTCGATCTGGGCGACGCTGTCGAACAGCTCCGGTGGTTCTCCAGCCATCGCCGAACAGTAGCGGCACCAACACGATGGGCGATGGTCGGGCCATCGTCGGCGTTGGCCATCTGAAGCGTCGGTCGAGCCTGGACTATGAAAGGGCCATGCACACCTTCGACGAGACCCTTTGCACCTACGAGGTCGACGACAACGTCGCCACCATCGCCTTCAATCGCCCCGACCAGATGAATGGGATGACCGGCGACATGGAGGTCGCCTACTTCGGACGGCTGCTCCAGGCGCAGGCCGATCCATCGGTTCGGGTCATCGTCGTGACCGGCACCGGCCGCGGCTTCTGTCCCGGCGCCGACCTCGCACATCGCCCCGGCGAAGGCCAGGAGCCACTCCCGAATGCCATTGTCTCCACGCGCACGCCACTCGAGATCACCAAGCCAACGATCGCCATGATCAACGGTGCCTGCGCCGGGGTCGGCCTGGCCTACGCCCTGCAATGCGACTTCCGCGTCGCTGCTGCCGGGGTGAAGTTCACCACGGCCTTCGCTCGCCGAGGCCTCATCGGCGAGTACGGCATGCCCTGGCTGCTCCACCAGATCGCCGGGCGGGCGACCGCTCTCGACCTCCTCATCACGGCTCGGGTGTTCCTCGCCGACGAGGCATTCCGCCTCGGACTCGTCAACGCCGTCGCCGAGCTCGACGACCTCCGCTCTACCGTGATGGCGTTGGCCTCCGACATCGCCGCGAATGTCTCACCTGCGTCGGCGGCTGTCGTCAAGTACCAGGTGACCACCCAGTCGGAGATGGACGCCCACCGGGCGATGGACCAGTCCGACGATCTCATGCGCCAGTCACTCAAGGGTCCCGACGTTGGTGAGGGCATCGCCAGTTTCCTCGAACGACGACCGGTCGCCTTCCCACCGCTCGGCGAGGGCACGACCTTCGACCTCGGCTGAGACCTGCCCCACGGCCGCTGTGCCGCCGCCAGTCAGCGACGTTCGAGGCGAATCGGGATCGATTTCGACGCCGGCGTTCGCACATTCGGATCGTGATGATCGAGCGGGATGAGCGCATTCGTCTCGGGGTAGTAGGCCGCAGCGGCGCCGGGTGGCGTCGGGTACTCGATGACGAGGTAGTCACGCACTCGACGCTCGGGGCCGGGGAGGTCGGTGATGATGTCGACCCGGTCGCCATCGGTCAGCCCGCGCGCCGCCAGGTCAGCACTGGAGAGCAGGATCACGTGGCGGTCGCCGCGAATCCCTCGGTAGCGGTCATCGTGACCGTAGATCGTGGTGTTGTACTGGTCGTGCGAGCGCATGGTCTGCAGCAGGAGGCGGCCGGCTGGTCGCTCTGGGCGGGTGATCGAGAAGTGGGCCTTGCCGTCGTCTGTGGGGAACCGCCGGTCGTCTCGCGGCGGGTGTGGGAGCTCGAAGCCGCCGGGTACCCGGACACGGCGGTTGTAGTCGGCGAAGCCGTGAATCGTCTCCGCCATGGCGTCGCGAACGAGGTCGTAGTTGTTGCGGAACTCGGCCCACGGAACCGGGTGATCGGTACCGAGGAGCGAGACGGCAAGCAGGCAGATGATCGCAACCTCGCTCTTCACGTCGGGGCCTGGCGGCGTGAGACCGCCACGAGACGAGTGCACCATCGTCATCGAGTCCTCGACGGTCACGAACTGGTCGGTGCCGTTCTGCTCGTCGAGGTCGGTCCGTCCGAGCGCTGGCAGGATGATGGACGTGTGGTCGGTTAGCAGATGCGACCGGTTCAGCTTGGTCGAGACGTTGACGACCAGCGGCGTCGACGCGAACGCCGCTTCGACGACCTCGGTGTCAGGTGTCGCTCGAGCGAAGTTGCCGCCGATACCGAAGAAGATCTGAGCCCGGCCATCGCGCAGCGCCCGGACCGACTCGACGGTGTCGTGGCCGGCAGCGCGAGGTAGATCGAGTCCATAGCGGCGCTCGAGGGCCTCGATCGCCTCGGGCTGGACCTGTTCCCAGATGCCAACCGTCCGGTTGCCCTGCACGTTGCTGTGGCCCCGCACCGGGCAGAGTCCGGCGCCGGGTCGACCGATGTGGCCACCAAGCAGTGCGAAGTTGACGATCTCGTCGATCGTCGCCACCCCGTTGCGGTGTTGGGTGACCCCCATTGCCCAGCAGATGATCACACGGTCGGACCGAGCGAGCAGGTCGAACGCCTCGGCGACCAGCGCTGCGTCGAGGCCGGTCATGGCGAGGAGCTCGTCGTGGTCGGCATCGGCGACGTGGTCGACGAAGGCGTCGAATCCTTCGGTGTAGTGCTCGATGAATGCCCGATCGATGGTGACCTCACCGACACGCTCGCGCTGTAGCAGCATCGACGACCACAACTGGAACAACGCTTGGTCTCCACCGAGGCCGATCGGGAGGTGGAGGTCGGCCAACTCGGTCCCTCCGAGCACCAGTCCTCGAACGGTCTGGGGATTGTCGAAGCGGCGTAGCCCCGCCTCGGGAAGCGGGTTGACGGCGATGATGCGAGCACCGTTCTGCTTGGCTCGTTCGAGGGCGGTCAGCATCCGTGGATGGTTGGTGCCGGGGTTCTGGCCGACGATCACGATCGTGTCGGCCTCGTAGAAGTCCGTCAGTCGGACCGTCCCCTTGCCGATTCCGATCGTTCGATCGAGGGCGCGGCTCGTCGGCTCGTGGCACATGTTGGAGCAGTCCGGGAGGTTGTTGGTGCCATAGCACCGCACCAGCAACTGGTAGAGCCAGGCGGCCTCGTTGCTCGTGCGGCCCGAGGTGTAGAAGATCGCCCCGTTCGGGTCGCCGAGCGCGGTGAGTGAGGCGGCGATCTGAGCGATGGCCTCGTCCCAGCCAATCGGCTCGAAGTGGGTCGCTCCCGGGCGTTTGATCATCGGCTCGGTGAGACGGCCGGCACGACCGAGCCAGAAGTCCGAGCGTGTCCTCAGGTCGGCCAGGGAGTGCTCGGCGAAGAACCGGCGATCGGCCCGCTCCCTGGTCGCTTCCTCGGCGACCGCCTTCGCACCGTTCTCGCAGAACTCGGCTCGTTTGCGCTCGTCGGGTGCTGGGTCGGGCCAGGCGCAACCCGGGCAGTCGAACCCCTCGGGTTGGTTGATACGCAACAGCGTCCGTCCGGTGCGGACCGGGCCGAGGGCGTCGAGGCTGCGGGTCATCGTGGTGACGATCGCCTCCGCCCCGGCCGCCGAGGTGTGAGGTTCGCCCACACTCACCTCGTGTCTGCCAGGGTCGGGTCGGCGGTCGTCGTGCTCAGCTCGCTGCATGCCCCCGCATTACCCACTGGCGCAAGTGCCAATCCGCCGCAGACGCCAAATTTGCCAAGCAACTTTGGCGAGTTGACACCGCTGAGCGGAGCGAATTCTCCAAAGTTGGTTTGGCGGGGGTGAGGTCGGGGAGGACCTGGGCCTCACCAGTGAAGGAGTCCAACCATGGGCATCATCGGAATTGTCATCGCCGCCTTGGCGATCATTGGCCTCATTGCCGTCCTCCGAGGACGTGTGGCATGAGGAATCGACTTGCACGCTACGTAGGAACCGGCGTCGTCGTCGCAGGTCTCACCCTCGGTGCGGCTGCGTGCAGCGACGACGACGGTGATTCCACCGACATCGACAATCCGGTCGACGGCTTCGATGACCAGATCGACTCCGGCGCCGAGGAACTCGAGAACGAGATCGACAGCGAGACCAACGACGGTGCCACCGACGACGGCTCGATGGACGACGGCTCGACCGACGCCACCAGTGAGGGCTGATCACCAGCCGGCCGGTCGATGACCACGCGGTCGCCGACCACCACCTCCTCCACCTCACAGGAGGACGAGCTGCCCGAAGATCGGGAGGCTCGACGCGACGACCTTCGCCTGGCGCTGCTGGGCGGGGTCGTCGCCGCGTTGGTGGGCTTTGCCGGCATGGCCATCGTCGGTACCGCCAACTCGTTCCAGGCGCAGCGGCTGCTCGACGCCGTCCTTCCAACGGTCAGATTTGCCGCCTCCGCCTACGTGGCCGGCGGCGCCACGGTGCTGGCACTCATGCTGACGTTGCTGACCTTCTCCATCTCGCATGATCGCGAGTTCCGGGCCGAGCACTACGTGCGTATCCGCCAGATCGCTCAGCTGACGGTCGGCGTGATCGTCGGTTCGGTCATGCTGTTGATGTTCCTGAGCTTCCCGATCGGTGAGGCCGACGTCGAGCGGTCCTGGTACCTCTGGGTGTACTACGCCGTCCTGCTCGGCGGAGCGATCACCGGGGGCACCTTCATCTCGATCGTGTTGATGCTCTACTACGCCGTGCGAGAACTGATCGCCGTGGGTCAGAATCCGGAGCAGAGCGACCTGGTACTCGCTCTCGACGAGGGCGACGACTGACGGTCGGGCCGCCTAGCCTGCGACCCATGACGCGCTCAGGTGACGGATTCATGAGGTGTTCCGACGGGCACGTTCGATGGGGCATCTTCGGCGCCGCCGGTGTGGTCTTCATCGTGCGATTCCCCGACGGCCCGCGGGTGATGCTCCAGAAGCGGTCGGCGTTCGCTCACGAGGGAGGAACCTGGTCCTGCGCCGGGGGAGCGCTCGACGAGGGCGAGACGGCGCTCGAGGGCGCACTTCGCGAGGCATCGGAGGAGATCGGGCCGATTCCGGCCGAAGCGAAGGTCGTCGGCCAGACCGTGTTCCAACCGGCGGACGATTGGTCGTACACGACGTTCGTCGTCGAAGTGCCGGGTGAGTTCGGAGCCTCGATCAACTTCGAGACCGACGCCATCGCCTGGGATTCGCCCGACGAAGTCGAGCAGCGGCCGCTGCACGCCGGATTCGCCGCGGCGTGGCCCGATCTGCGGGCCATCATCGAAGCAGACTGACACCGCCGATAGCGTCGTCGCCATGACCAAGCCTGACGTCACCGTTCCCCAGGAAGATCCGCCCGCCGACCTGGTCGTCATCGACGACACCGTGGGCACGGGCGACGAGGCTCGGCCGGGAAGCCGGGTACGGGTGCACTACGTCGGTGTGTCCTGGTCGACCGGCAAACAGTTCGATGCGTCGTGGGACCGCAACGATCCGCTGCAGTTCAAGCTCGGCGTCGGCCAGGTCATCAAGGGCTGGGACGACGGCGTCGCCGGCATGAAGGTCGGCGGTCGGCGAACGCTCCACATCCCGCCCCACCTCGGCTACGGCTCGCAGGGAGCCGGCGGCGTGATCGCTCCCAACGAGACGCTGATCTTCGTGGTCGACCTGCTCGGCGTCAGCTGAGGTCGGGCGGGGCCGGCTCGCTCCGTCACCGTCGAGGTTTGCTCGCTCGCTCCGTGGGCACCACGCCTCGATGATCGCTCGAGTGTCCACTGCTGCTGCCCTCGTTCGTGCCGTCGCCGACGCCGACCGGCGAGGGCTGCAGCTGGCCATGCGAGCACCATCGGCGACGGCACATCGTCGGCTCGCGTTGCTGACTCGTGCCGCCGACCATTCCAAACTGTGGGCGGCCGTCGCGCTCGCGGAGGCGGCGCTCGGTGGTCGAGCGGGACGGCGAGCAGCGCTCCGGGGCGTCCTCTCGATCGCCGCGTCATCGCTCGTCGTGAACGCCGGGCTCAAACCGCTCCTGCCCCGACACCGACCTGACGTCGTGGCTCGAGCACTTCCGTTCGTCCGCCGACCGGTGTCATCGTCGTTCCCCTCGGGACACAGTGCCTCCGCCGCAGCCTTCGCCGCGGCGACGGTGATGGAGCTGCCGATCGCGGCGCCGATCGTGGTCCCACTGGCGGGATTGTTGGGTTTGTCCCGGGCCACGACCGGTGTGCACTACCCGAGCGACATCGTCGTCGGCGCCGGCGTCGGTCTCGCGCTGGCGGGAGCAACGACTCGGATCTGGCCTCGCCTCGATCCCGACATCTCCACGCCGACGCCACAATTGCAGGTGCGGGAGACGAGACTTTGCGATGAGGGCGACGGCCTGGTGGTCGTCGTCAACGGATCCGCCGGTGACGGTCGATACGACGACGATGTCGCAGCGATCTCGGCCGCCCTTCCTCGGGTCGACATCGTCGAGGTGGACGCCGACGATCCGCTCGACGAGGTATTGGCGAAGGCCGCCGCCCACTGCCAGGCGCTCGGGGTGGTCGGGGGTGACGGCACCATCAGTGCTGCTGCCGATGCGGCAATTGCCGCCGACGTCCCGCTCGCCGTCTTCCCCGGTGGGACGCTCAATCACTTCGCCCGAGACCTCGGTGTGGCGTCGGTGGACGACACGCTGGCGGCCATCCGGGCCGGCACGGTCGCCGCCGTGGACACGGGGACGATCGACGGCCACCGCTTCGTCAACACGGCGAGCTTCGGCACCTACAGCGAGTTCGTCGCTCGGCGCGAAGAACTCGAACCCGCCATTGGCAAGCGGCTGGCCATGGTGGTGGCCCTGGCCGAGGTTCTGGCGACGAGTGAGCCCATCGAGGCGTCGATCAACGGACGGCAAATGTGCGTCTGGATGATCTTCATCGGCAACGGGGTGTACCGGCCGATCGGTTTCGTACCGGCGGCTCGCGGTCAGCTTGACGATGGGCAGTTCGACTTGCGCATCATCGACGGCTCGGTCCTCTGGGCCCGCCTGCGGTTGGCGCTGGCGCTTCTCACCGGCCGCCTCGATCGTTCGCCGACCTACCACCAGGCGGCGGTCGATCACGTCACGGTGGCCACCGAACGCGGCGAACTCGACCTGGCGGCCGACGGTGAGATCTTCGGAGGCCGAGGGAACTTCGACGTCGACAAGCACGCCGCCTCACTCCTGGTGTTCGTTCCCTAGAGCGTTCAGGCCGCACCCAGCGAGGCGACGGCCCGGGCATGGGCCGTCGCAGCGACCCAGCTGGTGACGGACTGGGTCGCTCGATCGAACTGCGGTGCCTGCTGCCACAGCTGGACGAAGGCTCCGGCGGCGACGTCGAAGCGGCCCACTGCATCCTTCACGGTGAGCCCGACGATCCCGAGGACGAGCGGCGCCATCGCGTCGTAGAAGGCGGCGAACGCCGATTCGTCGCCCCGCTGGATCGCCATGACGATCGCATCGAGGTGGTCAGGGGAGAGGGGTTGCAGCACGCCCAGCGTGCTACCCACTGGCCGGACCTCCGAAACTGCCGCGTCTCCATCGGGGCCCCTTCGTATATCGGTGCCCACCCGCGCGAGTATGGCCCGCATGCCCAAGGTCTTGCGTTTGTTGTTGGTGCTCACCGTCCTCGCGCTCGCCGCGTCGTGCGGCGGTTCGAGCGATGGATTGGCGTCGGCCACCGACGCAACGACCGCCACCACCGGCGAGGAACGCCAGCCAACGACGACCACCGCGGGGTCCGAGACCACCGGGAGCGGTGACACCGACGCTGCGGACGACAGCGACTCGGAAGGCAGCAGCTCGGATGGCAGTGACTCCGATGGCAGTGACTCGGATGATGCCACCGACACCGGTGCCGCTACGGGTGCTGACGATGGGTCGTGTCTCGAGGGCGAGTGGGACATCACCGAAGACGAGTTGGCGGCCTACTACGCCGCACTCGGCGAGGCGTCGGGTGTGCCGATGACGGCAACCGGGTCGGCTCGGTTCGAGTTCCTCGATCAGCACTTCGTCTACAACGCCGTGTTCGAGCTCGAGATGGACCTCAGCGGCCAGATCGCCAACGCCGAGGCCGACGGCGTCGCCGAAGGAAGCTACGAGGCGAGCGATGGTGTCATCACGACCGAGCTCGAATCCAATTCGATGAACATCACGGTCAACGTCGGGGGGATGGAGCTCGACGCCGGCGATCTCGGTAGTGACATGCTCACGTCGATTCCCGTGAACGACACCACCTACAGCTGTGACGGCCCGACGCTCTACTTCCAGACCGGCGCCGATCCGCACCCGGTCAAACTGACCAGAGCTTGATCACACGATCGGCCGCTCGGGAGGGTCGTTGGGCACGAGCGGCTCAGGCGGATCCTGCGGCCCGATCGGCGGCGGCAGAGGCGACGGAGGTTCGATTGGGTCGGGCACCGGGGGAGCGGGCGAAGGGACGACGCCGGGATCAGGGCTGAGGGGATCGGGGATCGACATCATGTGCTCCTTGGATTGTTGCGGACGTGGGACCGGAGGCGAGCCGTCGACGCCCTACCCGTGTCGAGGGAACGACAACCCTCAGACTGGTTCCGTTTCGCCTGGCGGCGACGGGCATGATGGGTTCATGACCGACGCAGCCCCCAGCCCCACCGCCTCCAATCCCGCAGCCGATGCCCCAACATCGAACAGCATGGTGATCGTGCTCGCTGTCGCCGACGACGAGAGCTCGTGGAAGGCGGCCGAGTTCGCGGTCCGGATCGCAGACGAGCATGACACGGTGATCGTCGTGAACGTGGCCTCGGACCACGAGCCGATGCACCACCGGGTCCACGAGCTGCGCGAGCTCGATTGGCTAGGCTACGCGGCGCTCGCCCTCCTCCCGCCGGTGGCGCCCGTGATGCCGCCGCTCGAGCCCGATGACGAGCAGGCGGAGGCCACGATCACCCTGCCGGCAGCGGTGGCGGGTGAGGACGTCGTCGTCACGCACGGGGATCCGGTCGAGAAGATCTGTGAACTGGCAACGCAGGTGAACGCCGACCTCATCGTGGTTGGAACCAGCGACCCCGGCGTGTGGTCCCGTATCTTCAGCGGTGAGTCGGTGAGCCGCGGCGTGGTCGACCACGCTCCGTGCTCGGTGCTGGTGGTCCGATGACGAGCCGCACGGCATGAGCGCCGCGGAGGATGAGACGAGGGGGGTCGACGCCGTCAGACGTTGAACAGGGTGATGGAAGTGCTCGCAAAGCGTGCAACCACCGACCGTAAGGCCGGCAACACGCGCTCCTTCGGCGCGATGTACGACGTGTATGTCGACGAGGTGTACCGCTACGTGCACCGCCGCTGCCGCGATCACGCACTCAGCGAGGACATCACGCAGGAGGCGTTTCTGACGGCCATCCGTTCGACCGACGATCCGGACTCGCTCACCATCGCTTGGTTGCTCACCGTGGCGCGAAACCGGCTCATCGACGAGTTGCGACGACGAACCCGATACGACGAGCGGCTCCGTCTGCTCGGCGCCACGGCCACGGGTATGGAAGCCGTCGACCCGTCAGATCGACTCCGGGTGGAGGAGGCGCTCGATGAGCTGAGCACGGACTACCGACTCGTGCTCACGCTCCACTACATGGACGGCTTCACGGTCCCCGCACTGGCCGAACATCTCGGTCGATCGGTGAAGTCGGTCGAAGGGCTCGTCACTCGTGCCCGTCGCGAGCTGCGATCCCGTCTCGGGGCAACGCATGAATCGAGCAGCAATGGCGGATGAACTCGAGGTGCTCGTGCGCTCGACAGAGGGCGAGAGCCCTACCCCGGCGTTCGTCGCGAAGCTGCGAGCGGAGATCGAACGTGCATCGATCGACCCGGCGGTGCCGCGCGAGGTCGCTGGAGCACCGGCTGACGACGGACACCGTCACACCGGGCAACGCCCGAGGATCGCCGAACGTTTGGCCATCGCCGCCGTCGTCGCCGTCGTCGGCCTCCTGGCGGCTCGTCAATTCACTGTCGATGATCGAGCCGCCACGCACGCGGTCGCTGACGCAGGGGAGACCTTGGCTCCGCTGCGTGGCCAGTCCGTTGATGTCGAGCCGGGTACCCATCGTGTCGACACACTGGGCACGGCGTTCACGTTCGTCACCGATCGCCTCATGTCGTTCAGCGCACGCCGCAACGGCATGGTCGAACTCGCACACGTCGGTTCCCAGGGAGCCGACGACCGCACCATCCTCTTCTCCCGGCTATCGAGGTGGAGCGACCCATCGACGGGCGAGACGCCGCCAAGCGAAACAGACGCCGGCGACACGCCGCAGGACGCCGCCGAGTGGCTGGCGCGAGCGGAGCGCCAGGGCATCACGGCGACGAGGAGTGCGGTCGTGGTGGATGGTAGGGAGACAACCCGGCTCGATCTGGAGGTGCCGGAGCCGGTCTGCCCGCCGTTCCCCGACAATTGTCTACGCGTCGGCAGCAATGGCTCGTCGGACGAGATTGGTCTGCGCGGCGGCTCGATCTATCGAATGTGGATCATCGATCAGGGCGACGAGGACCCGATCCTCGTACGTGCGGCAGTTGACCGTCGCTCTGAGGTGACCTGGCTCGATGATGCCGAGCGCATCGTCGCTTCGCTCTCGCTGGGCGGCGTCGAAGCCAACCCGGTGCTCACGACGGGCGCTGGTGCGACCGACCTTCCATTCCTCGGCGGCATTCGAATCGAGCTGGCCCCGCGCTCGTACGCAACGCTGGAACCGTCGGGCCTCGGCCGGATCATGGTTCCGGACTGGTCGGCCGACACCGCATTCTTCACGAACCCGATCAGTGCCGACGGCGCGCCCGTGTCGTCGATCGATGCCCTCGTCGATGCACTGGAGTCAGAAGGCGTCGAGCTGCACGAATTCGCTACAACGTC
The DNA here is from genome assembly GCA_041394265.1 of Acidimicrobiales bacterium. Taxonomy (NCBI): domain Bacteria; kingdom Bacillati; phylum Actinomycetota; class Acidimicrobiia; order Acidimicrobiales; species Acidimicrobiales bacterium. Next base: position 4,979,163 of record JAWKIO010000005.1, on the reverse strand, counting down.
GGTCGACGGGGCTTCGGCACGGGTGTTCGATCTGACCAGTTCGGACTCCGTCGAGCTCGCACTGTCGAACGATCGAACCTCGGTCTGGTCGGTGCCACCTCGCGGGCGACTCTGGCTCATCGAACACCTCGAGCGTGGCGTCGTTGTCGTCGTCGCCGAGGCGTTCGAGAGCGTCGACATCGTCCTCCCGCTGGCGATCGAGCAGACGGAGGCGCTGCTCGAATCGTTGCGCTTCGCTGCGGGCGACTGATCAGCGAGGGCGCATCGTCGAAGTTCCGTGAGGGGATTCGGCAGCTTCGATCGTCGAAGAGGTTGAGGACGGCAGGGCGCTGCGAATGGCAGCGCCGAGAGGGGAACCAGCATGACGCTGCTTCGGAACGTATCCATCGCACTCGCGCTCGGCTGCGCTGCATGTGCCAGCGACGATGTCGCACCGCTCGAGGCGGCACCGGCGGAGCAAACGACGGTTCCAGTCGACACCACGGCGACGACGGACCACGCTGACGTGGCGTCGAGCGACTCGACGATGTCCGCTACCCCCGACACCGGCCCGGCCTTCGATGCCGCCGCACCGCTGCTCGACGCTCGCCTGTCCCCAGTGGACCCAGGCACGTACCGAGTGGAGACCATCGGGACGTCCTTCAGTTTCTCCACCGAGGAGGAGCATTGGGTGCAGCTCAACGGCGGAGGAATGTTCGTGCTCTCCCATCCACGGAGCAACGGGCCCGACGACCGGGCGATCGTGTTCCTTCGGCTACCGAGCCTCGTCCACCCCGACGACCTGTTGACATCGCTCGACGGGAACATCGAATCGCTCGGAGCGTGGCCCGCGACCGACTTCGCCGGATGGCTCGATGCACTCCCGGATGCCTTCGTGGTGACCGATCAGCAGGAAACCCTCCTGGCCGGGAGGCCGGCGGTGTCGGCACAGGTGACGCTCGAAGGCGGCGATTGCGTTCCCGGCCGACCGTGTGTGATCTTCGCCATCAATCACGACTCGCTCCGGGCGAAGCTGTTCTCCCGCGAAGCCATCTATCGGCTCTGGATGGTCGACCAGGGCGATCATGACCCGCTCTTGGTGATGGTCGAGATCAGAGGCGAGGCGGACGCCGACTGGTTCGACACCGCTGACGACGTGTTGGCGACGGTCGCCTTCGATGAGCCCCAGCCGAACCCGGTCATCGAGATCCAGGGGCCGACCGAACTCGATCTGCTCGGAGGCATCAGCTTCGTTGTCGATCAGCCCATGGTGGTCGAGCGAGGCAGCGGCGGCTACGGCACGATCAAGGAGGCCTACCTGCCCGGGGGATCGGAGTTGCTCATCGCACCCAACGACCTCGAGGGGCACCCCATCGCCACGACCGACGACCTGGTCGACGTCCTCGCTGACGCGAAGTTGGTCGTCACCGAGCTCGATCCAACCGTCGTCGGGGGGCTTCCGGCCCGCGTGTTCGACGTCGCGAGTTCGAACGGTCCGCCCGTCGTGACGCGGAGCGCCATCTCGGCGTCGGCATGGCTTGCTCCGCCGCGCGGCCGGATGTGGGTGGTCGAGCATCCAGAAAGAGGGGTGCTGGTCATCACCGCCGAGTCGTTCCTTGCCTCAGATGAGGTCTTCGAAACGGCCCTCGCCCAAGGCGAGCAAATCGTCGAGTCGCTCGAATTCATCGAGCGGTGAGACCCAAACCAGCGAAGGGAAGCAACAATGTTCAAACAACTGATGGCAGCCACGGCGATCGTAGGATCGGTCCTCGCCCCAGCGGGCCTTGCCGGAGCCAGCGAGCATCGGCCGCTCGTCCAAGAGATCGGCATCGGGTTGGTCTACGAGACCTTCGACGAGACCGACAACCAGATGCTGTTCGTCGGTGGCAGCGTTGGCGAGTTCTGCGAGGACAATCCCGCAGATCCTTTCAATGCCGAGCCGGGCTCGGCGATGGCACGAGTGTTCGTGCACCGCGACGGCGCGGTGACGGTGAAGGCGACCAACCAGGAACAGCCGGCGTACCTCTATCGAACGGGTGCAGCGGGTGGGCCTCCATGGATCGAGGCGGTGTGCGCCGACATGGCGAATGGAGCCGAACCACCGGAGGCGTTCGCAACTGGCGCGGTCGCTCTGAAGCTCCGCGTCACCGAGCACTCGCCTGACTTGGTCGACGTGTTCAACTCGACGCGGGGGACGGTGACGAGTGCCGATGGAAGCAGGTTCCGGGTGCGCTCGAAGGCCGACTTCATCCTCGAGAACGGCATGCCGGCCGGCGACCCGACCGACTTCGTCGAGCTCGATGTGCGTCCGATGTGCCGACGCTGAAGCAGGTGCTCGCTGGTGGTCTCGCCGAGGACGTCGATCCTCGGACTCCGGGGGCATGATGGTGCCATGAGGCAGCCCGCTCCAATATCGCAACACCCGAACCCGCCGCGCCGGCAGGGCTGAAGCCATGCGGGAGATCGGCGTTGCCGAGCGACGAGCTCGGCTCGGGCGACGGCATGGGTTGGCGGATGAGGCCCGGTTCACCGGCGCTGTCGATGCTGCAACCGCCTTGTGGGGCCTCCACGCAACCGATCCGGTCTCGATCTACCTGTCGCTCCGGGCTCGCATCGACGGCTTCCGGCCGGAGCACCTGGAGACGGCCATGTACGACGAACACCGGGTGGTGAGGATGCTCGGCATGCGCCGCACGGTGTTCGTCATCCCGGTCGATCGTGCGGCGGTCATGCACCAGGCATGCAGCGCAAAGGTGGCAGCGACGCATCGCCGAGCGCTGGTCAAACTGCTCGAAGAGAACGGTAACGACCAAGCAGATGGCTGGTTGGCCGACCTCGAGCGGCGGGTCGTCGAGACGCTGACGACACTCGGCGCGGCGACCGCCGTCGAGCTGTCGGCCGCCGTCCCTGATCTCCGCACCAGTGTGTCGGTCTCGCTGGACAAGCCATACGGCGGCACAGGTGCCATCAACAATCGAGTGTTGACCCAACTCGCAGCCGATGGACAGATCGTGCGGGGACGCCCCACCGGCCGCTGGACGTCGACGCGCTACCGGTGGGAACCGGTCGGCCACTGGATCGACCAGCCACTCGACTCGGTCGACCCGACCGACGCCGAGGCCACGATGGCTGGCGAATGGTTGCGCACCTACGGTCCCGCCACCGAGGCCGATCTGCGGTGGTGGGCCGGGTGGACGCTCACCCAAACACGCCGGGCGCTCGCCACGATCGGAGCGATCGAGGTCGGTCTCGATGGAGCGGCAGGATGGGCCATGCCCGACGACCTCGATCCCGTGATCGATCCCCAGCCGTGGGTGGCGCTGCTGCCGGCCTTGGATCCGACCGCCATGGGGTGGAAGGACCGTGACTGGTATCTCGGCCCACATCGAGATGCCCTGTTCGACCGCAGCGGCAACATCGGACCGACCATCTGGTCCGACGGTCGCGTCGTCGGTGGATGGGCACAGCGGCCCGATGGCTCGATCGCCTGGCGGTTGCTCGAAGACCTCGGTCGCGACACCGAGGAGGCGGTCGAGCGCGAGGCCGGCGCAGTCGAGTTCTGGCTGGGTGACGTGCGGTTCAAGCCCAAGTTCCGGACACCGACCGAGCGCTCACTGCTCGAACCCGACGCGTGATCAGGTGGCCCGCTGTGGGCGGTTGAGCGGCGCCACCGCAGGAATCGATTCGAGCGCTTCCGCGAGGGCACCGGCTTCCCACGGATCGTCGCCGGCGGCGACGGCAAGATCGGTGTGGCCCCAGCTCTGTTGGAGCGTGATCTGCGATCCGAACACCCGGAAGATCTGTCCGGTGAACCGACAGGCCGGGCTGGCCAGGTAGACCGCGAGTGTGGCGGGGTGCGCCGGCTGCCATTTTGGATCGTCAGGGTCGATCCGACCATCGGCGCCGGGGACCGACAGCGTCATCCGGGTCGCAGCAACCGGTGAGATCGCGTTGGCGCGGACGCCGTAGCGGGCCAGCTCTTTCGCAATGATCTGGGTGAACGTCGCGATGCCCGACTTGGCGGCGCCGTAATTGGCTTGACCGATGTTGGCGTAGAGGCCCGAGCCGGAGGTGGTGTTCACGATGCGTCGTGGTTGGTCGTCACCCGCCTTGGACCGTTCGCGCCAGTAGCCGGCGGCGTGGCGGGTCGGCCCGAAGGTGCCCTTGAGGTGCACCGCCATGACGGTGTCCCAGTCGTCCTCGGTCATGTTGACGAGCATGCGGTCACGCAAGACGCCGGCGTTGTTGATCACGGCGTGCAGGTCGCCGAATGCGTCGATCGCCTGCTGGACCATCGCCTCGGCGTCGCTCCACGACGAGACCGAACCGGTGTTGGCCACGGCCTCGCCACCGTTGGCGATGATCTCGTCGACGACTGCCTGGGCCGGACCGGCATCGGCACCGGTGCCGTCGAACCCTCCGCCCAGGTCATTGACGACGACTCGAGCACCTTCCTGCGCCGCGATCAGCGCCTCATCCCGACCGATGCCTCGACCGGCGCCGGTGACCAACACGACCTCTCCGTTGAACAGACCCATGCCGGGAGTATGCGTCGGATATTCCGGCAGGGTCCAGCGACGCACGCACTACGTTCGGCGCAATGGCCGAGCGAATGCACGCCGACGAGATCGGGACCGACCAACAGCTGGTGCGCCGCCTCCTCCAGTCACAGATGCCGGCCCTGGCCGAGCTGCCGATCACCATCGTCGAGCCGTGGGGCACCGACAACGCAATCTTCCGCCTCGGTGACGAGCTGGTCGTCCGCCTGCCACGCATCGCGGCCGCCCGGCACCAGGTCACCCTCGAGGCCGAATGGCTGCACCACATCGGGCCGTACCTGTCAGTCGCGGTGCCGGAACCGTTGGCGATTGGCCAGCCCGATGCCACCTACCCCTTTCCCTGGGCAGTGCACCGATGGGTCGAGGGTGACGGGGCCGCGCTCGATCGCATCGGCGATCCGGTCGCGTTTGCCCGCACGCTGTCGATGATCGTCGCGGAGCTGGCTGCCGTGCCGACCGAGGGCGCTCCGATCGCCCGCAACCGGGCACGACCGATCCAGGACTACGACCGCTCGGCGCGGGCGGCCATCGCCTCGGCCGCTGCACTCGTCGACACCGCGGCCGCGCTCGAGTTGTGGGAGGCGGCACTCGACGCTCCGCCCTACGGCGGTCCGGTCCGTTGGGTGCACGGCGACCTCGAGGGCAACTGCATCGTCGCCGACGGCGAACTCTGCGGCCTCATCGACTGGGGTCTCGCGTGCGTCGGTGATCCTGCGGCCGATGTCGCCGTGGTCTGGTCACCATTGTTCACCGAGGCGTCCCGGGAGGTGTTCCTCGAAACGCTCGGTGTCGACGACGCCACGCTCGCTCGTGCCCGTGGGGCGGCAGTGCAGCAGGCGTGCGCCGCGTGGCCCTACTACCTCGACACCTATCCGTTGATCGTGGAGCGATCCCGACACAAGCTCCGTCAGCTCGGCATCGACACGATCTGAAACTGGCCAATCGCCGGAACGCCCGAATCGGCCGGTGTCACGACCATTCGATGACGTCGTCGCCTTCGAGTGTTCCCGGCGGGGCCTCGACGACACAGAACGGCTGCCCGGAAGGGTCGGTCATGACCGTCCACTGAGCGAACGACGAGGCGACGACGGCACCGAGTGCTTCGAGGCGCGCAACCTCGGCCGGGACGTCGTCGGTATGGATGTCGATGTGCACTCGAGGTGCGCCCTCGCCGAGGCGTTGGACCAGGAGCACCATCGCAGTCGAGACCCGGACACCCCAGAACTCGTCGTGATCGAGTTGACGAAGCGGCCGGCCGAGCGCCGCGCCCCAGAAGTTCGTCGTCGTCTCGACCCGGTCCTCCGGAACGTCGATCACGACGGCAGCGAGATGACTGCGGTGTGCCATCCCGCTGTTCTACCAGCGTTGCCGGCCCGATATCGGGCCACTCCCGCCGTTCGTCGCGCACGCCATCTCTCGGCTCTCCGGCCCACCTCCTCTCAACTCTCGGCTGTCGAGCCCATTTCCGGGCTCCAGAGCCGAGAGTTCGTCAGGTGTGGGCTCCACAGCCGAGAGTTCGCCAGGGGTGGGCTCGAGTGCTGACAGTTCGGGCAATGGGTGGGGGCAGTATCGCCTGCTTCGTTCAGCCGAGGCCGGCGACCACGGTGCACAGACGATCGAGCTCGGCTTCGGTGTTGTAGTAGTGCGGTGACGCCCGGACCGTCGACCGGAGCGTGCCCCCATTTGACTGCCACGGGCTGGTTGTCGCCACCGTGACGTTCACCCCGGCCTTGGCCGCCGCAGCGCGGATGTCGGACGGATCGTGGCCCTTCACCGTGAAGGTGACGATGCCGCACAGTCGGCGTCCTCGGTCGAGCACCTCGACGCCGGGAAGTGAGCGCAGCTGCGATCGCAGGTGGCGGGCCAGCAGGGTGACCCGCGCCTCGATGGCGTCGATGCCGAGCGCGAGCGCATAGTCGATCGCGGTGGCCAGGCCACTCTTTGCTGCCGGGCTCGACTCGAACAGCTCGAAGCGGCGGGCAGTGGCATCGAGTACATAGCCGTTGGCCGCGTTCCAGCTCGCCGAGTGACCATCGATGAACTCGGGTGGTCGAAGCTCGTCGAGGATGCAGGCCCGGACGTAGAGCAGCCCGGTCCCGCGTGGCGCACGCAGGAACTTGCGACCGGTCAGCGACAGGAAATCGCACTGCAGCGTGTTGACATCGACCGACATCTGACCGACCGACTGGCATGCGTCGAGAAGGAAGTAGCACCCGGTGCGCTTGGCGATGGCGCCGACCTCCTCGGCCGGGTTGACCAGTCCCGAATTGGTCGGCACGTGCGTGAGGGCGATCAGCTTCACTCGCTCGTCCTCGGCGGCGGTTGCGAGGAGGTCGAGGTCGATCTGTCCATCGTCGTCGTCGGGCACCACGTCGACGTCGATCCCGCGTTCCCTGGCCTGGATCAGCCCCAGCGCATTCGAGACGTACTCGGCCTGCCCGGTGAGCACTCGGTCGCCCGGCTCGAGTGGCACGGCCGACAGCGCACGCCACCAGGCCTCCGACGCGTTGGTCGTCAGCGCCAGCTCGCCAGGTTGACATCCAAGGAGCGTCGCGCCGGCGTGATAGAGGCGATCGAGTCGCCGGGCCTCACGCTCAGCCGTCTCGTAGCCTCCGAGCACTTCTTCCAGGCGGAGGTAATCGATCATGTCGTCGACCACCATCCTCGGAGGCAGCGCAGCGCCGGCGTTGTTGAGGTGGGCGACCGCAGCGCATCCCGGGGTGTCGTTGCGAACGGCGTCGAGATCGATCGAGAGCATCGCCGCATCGTAGAGGTCGCAGCTCGACGGCCTCGGGGTTTGTGTCTCCGGCGGCGGCCAGCGTCGATGATCTTTCGCACGATTGGCCCGGGGCGGCCCGAACCTCGAAACTTGACGACGTGAGTGAAGACCCGAACCTCGAGCACCGCCTGCCCTTCGACCAGGCGTCACTCCGCCTGATCGACCAACTCCCACTCGTGGTCTGGGTGCACGACGCCACCGGGGCCCAGGTCTTCGTCAATCAGACCTTCTGCGACTATTTCGGGGTGACGCGCGACGAGATGCGCGACGATCGTTGGTCGCTGCTCACCCATCCCGACGACGGCACCGCGTACGCCGACGACTTCGCCGAGGCGGTCGCCCAACAACGTCCATTCCATCACGAGGTGCGGGTGCGCCGGGGCGACGGTGAGTGGCGTTGGCTGGAGTCCTGGGGTACTCCGCGCTTCGATGCCGACGGCAGCTACCAGGGCCACATCGGCACGAGCGCCGACATCACCGATCGACGCAGCGCCGAGCGCGCACTCGCCGACACCGCCGCCTTCACGGATCGAGTGCTCGACGGTCTGTTCACCTTCGCCGGCGTCCTCGACGTCGAAGGCGTCGTGATGAGTGCAAACCGCGCCCCCCTCGAGGCCGCCGGTCTGGACCTCGACGACGTCGTCGGCAAGCACTTCTGGGCCTGCCACTGGTGGTCGTACGATGACGCCGTCGCTGGTCGCATCGAGCAGAGCTGCCGGGACGCCGCCGCCGGCATGGTCGTCCGCTACGACGCTGTCGTACGGATCCGAGACGACGGCCGTCTGCCGATCGACTTCCAGATCGCACCGCTGCGAGGGCCCGGTGGAGGCGTGACCCACCTCGTGGTGTCCGGCCTCGACCTCACCGACCGTGTGCAGGCACAAGCCACCGAACTGGCCGCCCGCCGCAAGTCCGAGGCGCTCGAGTCGATCGCATCGGGCCTTGCCGCCGCCGCAACCGTCGAAGAGGCGTCGACCGTCCTTGCTCACGAGCTGCACGACCACACCGGCGGCGCCGTGTTCGTCAGTCTCGCACGCGACGGCGAGGTGTCGATGGTCGCCAGTGCGGGCGGCAGTGTCGAGTCCTGGACCGCAGCCGACGACCTCGAAACGCCGGCGCAGGTCGTCGCCTCGACCGGCCACCCGCTCCGCATTCCCTCCGGCTTGGCCTTCGATGAGCGATTCCCCCATCTGGCGTCGGCCCGGCGCGCTGTCGGCTTCGAGTCGTTGGTGGTCAAGCCCATCACCACGGCCGACGGGACACCCCTTGGCGCAGTGGAAGCGATGAGCCCGGTCGCAGGCTGGTTCGATCTCTCACGCCGAGCGCTGTTGCGAGCTGCGTCTCAGCAAGCCGGGGGCGCATTCGAGCGGGCCCTCCTCCACGAGCGTGAGCGACGAGCCCGAGACCGTGCCGAGCTCATCGCCAGCACCCTCACCACCGTCGAAGCGGTGTCGAGCGTCAACGAGCAAGTCGAAGTGCTGACCGAGCTGCTGGTCCCACGCATCGCCGACTTCGTCACGATCGAGGACCCGGACAGCGAGCATCCGTTGTTGGCCATGGCACACGTCGATCCGGAACGAGCGGTCACCCTCGCCTCCCTTCGTCGCTGGCATCGGCTCGAAAACCGGAACCCGTGGTCGCTCCACGGCGTCGCCCACGGCGAGGCTCGCCTCGTTCCCAATGTCGATGCCGACCCGTCGGGACAGGTCGAGCGTGATCACGAGACGGCCACACTGCTCGATCAGTTGGCGATGCGCTCCTACGTCGCAGTCCCGCTGTCCCTCGGCGTCGATCGCCACGGCGTCTTGCTGTGCGGGATGAGTGACCCCGAACGACGCCGTTTCGATGACGACGATCTTCGGTTGCTCTACGAGCTGGCGTACCGAGTCGGGGCGGTCATCAATGCCACGGCTTCACGCGAGCAGGAGCACGAGAGTTCGCTACGTCTCCAGCACGCGCTCCTGCCCGATCAGGTCGTGGAGCATCCGACCATCGACACCGCTGCCCGCTATCAGGCGGCGAGTGTGCATCTCGAAGTCGGGGGCGACTGGTACGACACCCTGTGTTGGGACGACGGGTCCTACGGCGTGGTCGTCGGCGACGTCGTCGGTCACGGCATCGAGGCCGCGGCCGCGATGGGACGGCTCCGTGCCGCCTCCGGCATCCTGTTCGCGTCCGGTCCTCCCGACCCGTCCGTCATGCTCGAGACGCTGGACCGCTTCGCCCGGGGACCCGACGGGACCGAGTATCTGACCGCCTTCTGCGCCGTCGTCGATCCGAACACCAACCGATTGTCCTACGCGTCAGCCGGCCATCTCCCTGCCCTCGTGGTCTCCCAGACCGGCGAGACCCGCTGGCTCGATCAGGCACAATCGATTCCGATCAGCGCCATCGAAGTCGAGCGTCGCCGGTCGGCATCGGTCGAGCTCGCTCCCGACGACACCGTGATCATCTACACCGACGGGTTGGTGGAGCGGCGGGGCCGCGACCTGCACGAGGCGATCGGTGCGCTCGCTGAACGGGCCCGCTCGCTCATTGGGCTCGACATCGAGCATCTCAATCAGCAGTTGGTGTCTGGTGTTCCGCTGCCCGCCGAGGACGACGTGGTCGTCGTTTCGCTGCGGTACGCCCCGACGGGCAATCGGTTCCGAGCGACCATCAATGCCCAACAGTCCAAGGTGGCTGCGCTGCGCGAGGACCTCGATGCCTGGCTGGCCAACGGTGGCGTCGACGAGGAGACCCGCTATCGAGTGGTGCTCGGGACCAGCGAAGCGTGCGCCAATGCGATCGAGCATGGCTATTCAAAGATCCGCTCGGGACGAGTGCACGTGCGGGCCGCGGAGACCGAGGGCACCGTGCAGGTCATCGTGAGCGACGCTGGACGGTGGCACGAGCGTAGGACGCAGCTGCCCCACCGCGGGCGCGGCACACACATCATGGAATCCGTCGCCACCTCGTTCGAACGCCATACCAGCACGACCGGCACCACGGTCACCCTGGTGTTCGAGCCCTGAGGTCGGCCTCAGTCCGAGCGACTGAGGCGCTCCCGAAGCTCACGAATCTTGCGGAGACCAAGCTCGCGCTGTTGGGCGTTGGGGAGCGCTCGTCGCCACCGAGGACGCGTGACGAACAGCGGCTGTTCGATCATGTCTCCGTGATGCTCATCGTCCGGGACCGACATGGCTGACTCGTTTCGCTCGCCTGGTCCATTGTTGCCGCTCGGCCGGCAGCGTGCTGCACAGAACGGCGACGATCAGACGGTCTTGGCGGTCATGCGGTCTAGGTCCTCATGCGGTCTGCGTGGTCATGCGGAATTCTGCGGACTCGCTGAACGCCAGCATCACCTCACGGCGCGGGACGCCATCGGCGAGTAGCGCCAGCCAGTAGTCACGTCCGGCGGAGTCGGGCGTCCGGCCGAGCACGTTGGCGTAGGCGGTCGTCACGAACGCCGTGTCGGCGAGCGGGCCGTAGGTGGTGACGAACTCGGGGCTGTGGAGGAAGGAGTAGGACAGCGGATGGAGCGACGCCGATTCGGTCGCGATGCCAAGCCAGTACGCAAAGCCGTCGCGATCGGGTTGGCGTCCCAGGTGCGAGCAGTAGATCCGGAACACCGCACCGTGGTCGGGATCGCTGCGATCGACGAAGTCGTCGACCGGGCCGAGTCGACACGGTGCCGGCGGGAGCACCAGGTCGCCGGTCTCGACGGTGGTCGTGGTCGTCGTTGCTGGCTGCGTCGTAGAGGTCGTGGAGGTCGTCGTTGGCCCGGTCGTGGTCGTGGTCGGTTGCGTGGTGGAGGTCGTCGTTGGCTCCGTCGTGGTGGAGCCAGTGGTCGGTGGCTTCGATCCCGGGTCACACCCTGGGAGCGAGCGGAACTCGATCTCGTCGCCGTGCTCGTCGATGAAGCGTCGAACGGCCTCGACGGTCATCTCACCATCGGTGTAGCCGTCGTGGAGCAACACCACGTCGCCATCGCCGGCGCGCTCGAGTGCCTCGGCGTAGTACGCGGCACTGACTCGCTCGTAGTCGTGGATGTCGAGGTCCCACATCTCCTCGCTCATGCCGAGCGAAGCACCGATCGAGCGGACCGAGTCGCTCGTCGCGCCGAACGGGGGGCGATAGCACGTCATCGTGTGGCCGCCACCTCGGGAAACGGCGGCCTGCGCGTCAACGAATTCGGTGCGGATCTCGGCCGGCGACATGGCGTTCAGGGGGCGGTGGGTGTCGGAGTGATTACCGAGGGCGTGCCCGCCATCGATGATGCGTTGGATCATCCCCGGGTTTCGATCGACGTTGTCACCGATCACGAAGAAGGTTGCGGTGACGCCTTCTCGGGCCAACAAGTCGAGGAGTGACGAGGTGGCGCTGTCGAGCGCAGGGCCGTCGTCGAAGGTGAGATAGACGACCTTGCGACCGTTGGCGCCGGCGTCGACCGCTGGCACCACACCGGCGAGAGCGCTCAGCGCCACCAACAACGGCGCGATCGCGCCCCGACCATTCCGCCACCGATACCGCACATTCCCTCCCACCGGTCACCAACCCACCACGCAACGTGACCAAAGGACTCTCGCAGAGTGGTGGCGGGAACGCAAGTGTCGATGGCCGCGAGCTACCGACGGGATCGTCGAGTTGATAGAACGTGGATCATGAGTCGCCCCACCAACAAGCGTCGCGTCACCACCCCCTCGAAGCCGGTCGATGGCCAGATTCGCCGCAGAAAGCATGGGGATCACTTTCATACCGAGCGGTGGTGCCAGCACCATCAGCAGTGGGAGCCAGCCGATTGATCCTCGGCTCTGACGGCGGATTGTCAACATTGTGTAAACAGCGTGGTGCGCTGTGTGAACAGCTTGCGACACCATGAATTCGCGGTTCCAACGCGGAGGCGGCGTCTCTACGTTCCACGTGTCACCACCGCGGTGGCCCACGAAGAGGAGTCTCCATGGCACGCGCAACCGTTCACACGTTCGCCACCGACAGCGGCTGGGTCAACCAGCGCAGCCGGGCCGGGGCGATCCGTACCGTCTACCGGACGCGGGCCGAAGCCCAGCGGGCCGGTCAGGAGATCGCCCGCCGGGACCGGACCGAGCACGTCGTGCACGCCACCGACGGCAAGGTCCTTGCCCGATCCTCGTTCGCCTGAGGCAGTAGCGTTGGCGGCTCATGGAGCCGACCGACAAGCGAAGCTGGGCAGCACGAGCGGGGCTGGCGGCGGTGGCGGTCGCCGCAGTGGCGTGGTTGGCGATCTCGTCACTCACCCCGGCCGACCTCCCGAACTATGGGGGAGCGGGTACGCCCATTTCCCTCCCCGACGCCGGGCGCATCACCGCTGCGGATGCCGAGTCATTCGCCCAGGTGCTGGCCGGCCAGCGCGGCCGCCCGGTGGTGGTGAACGTGTGGGCTTCGTGGTGTGCCCCGTGCCGGGCCGAGATGCCCCTGCTCCAGGCGGCAGCAGACGAGTACGAGGCCGAGGTGACGTTCCTCGGCGTGGCGTCGAACGATCAGGTCGCTGACGCCGAGCAGTTCATGGTCGACGTTGGTGTCGGCTACCCCAACGTCTTCGACACCGACGGATCGATTGCTCGAGCGTTCGCCGTGTCGGCCTATCCGTCGACCTTTGTGTTCGATCGCGACGGCGTGATCACGGCTCGAGTCGACGGCGGCATCTCCGAGCAGCGTCTCGCCGGACTCGTTGCCGAGGCGCTCGGGTGATCGATCTCGGCCTGCTGCTCAGCATGGTCGTGACGCTCGGCGTGCCGATCGTCGTGGCACGCCGATGGTCGAGCGGGGGCGAGCGCTCCGGTGACACCGACCCTCTCGCACCCGATCTGCTCGACGTGGTCCTCGGGCCCCTGCTTGCCGGGTTGGTGGTGGCGCGGCTGACGGCGATCGTCCTCGATGACCCGGCGGCATTCGGCCGAGTGACCGACGTGTTGATCATCCGTAGCGGCGTGGAGTTCTGGCCGGGCGTCGTTGTTGCCGCAATCGTGGCCGCAGCAGCCGCTCGGCGTTCCGGCGTTGCGGTCATGGCACGACTGGCTGCGCTGGTGCCGCTCGGACTGCTGGGAACGGCTGGCTACGAGGCGACGTGTGTCGTGCGTGGTGGGTGTTTCGGGCCCACCAGTCCGGTGGGGCTCCGGCCGCAGGGGTCAGCACCACGATGGTGCCCGTCGGCATCGTGATGGCGGTTGCCATGGCGGGTGGCGCGCTCTGGCTCCATGCACGGGCGGCACGTCTCGATGCGCCCCTCACCGTGGCGCTGGGTGCCCTCATCGTCGCAGGCGTTCGCTCGGTCGGCTCGTTCTGGCTGCCCCACCTGGGCGACGGTCTCACTCGCCAGCACCTGAGTTCGCTGCTGGTCACGGCACTCGCCGCGGCCGCTTCGGCCATGGTCGCCGCGGAGGGTCGACGCACCGGCGGGGGCAGGAGTGCCGACCGGGAAGAGGGGCGGCGGCGTCCTCCTCCCGGTCGACGACCGTCTTTCTAGCGAATTCGACGGTCCTTCGCATTCTCGATCCCGAGGAATTTCGAATTCTGTCCCGAAATCGACCGCCGATCGGCTTCCGCGGTGACCCGGGCCCGACTGCGAGGAGCCCGGTCGACGGCGTCGAGGAAGACGGTGCGGTCGAGCCGGTAGAGCGTTGCGCCGTCGGGTCCAGCGACGACGTCGGCGTTGCGGGTGCCGGAGGTCAACAGGGCCAGCTCGCCGACGTAGGAGCCCACGCCCCGCTCGATCGTGCCACCGTCGGGTAGGTGCACGACGAGGTGTCCGCGCCCGATGACCATCATGTCGTCTCCCGGGTCGCCGCGGCGCAGCACGACTTGGTCGGGCGTCGCCTCCTCTCGTACGAAGTTCCGCAACAACTGCTCGAGCGCGAAGGGAGGAAGCGGTGCGAAGATCACCGTGGACCGGAGGAGGGCGAGGAGTTCGAGGTCGACGGGGGCTCGATCGGCATCGATCGCTCGGAGGGCGGGCCACAGCAGCACCGGGACAACGGCGCCGAGCGCGCCGAGGAGCAGGAGCCCTGATCCAAGCCCGAGGTGCACCACCGCAAGCGAGAAGGCGGCGCCGCCGAGCGCAAGGGCCGCTGTGCTGGTGGACTCGAGCACGCCGAAGACGCGGGCCAGGGTGTCGTCGGGCGTGAGGCTCTGCAGCATGGTTCGGCCGGCGATGGAGCTGACCGACGTGCCGGCACCGACGAGGACGAGCAGGACGACCGCCGGCACCAACGACCGCACCTGCGAAAGCGCAGCGAAGGCGCCGGCGGCAACGATCGACGAGCCCGCGATGGCCAGGGTCAGACGCCGACGGCCAACGAGTCCGATGCTCACGACGACGCCGAGGAGGGTGCCGGCACCGAGTGAGGTGACCAAGATCGTTGCCGTGTCCTGGGTGCGACCGAGAAACTCGACGGCGACCGCCGCGGCACCAACGTCGAGCGCGCCGGCCGCGATCGACGTCGTAGCCAGCACGAACACGATCAGCAGTGTCGGACGGTCGCGGCGGATGAGGTGGAGCCCGGCCATGAGGCGTTCGCCGATGGCGTTGATCGGAGGATCGTCGACGTGCGCTCTCGGGGCGAGATCGCCGGGCACCGCCCGCAGCCCGAGCAACGCGCCGAGCGTCATCAATCCTGCCATCGCGGCCAATGCGGCCCCGAGGTCGACGAAGTAGAGCAGCACACCGGCGACGGCCGGTCCCAGCAGCTCGGCCAGGCTCATCATCATGCCGACCCCGACATTGGCGGCGGTCAGTTGATCCGGCGACCGGGCCATGCGGGGTACCACCGACGCCGCAGCAGGTGCCGGGAACGTCAGGAGTACCGAGAACACCAGCCCACAACCGTAGACGACCAACGAAGGCGCATCGAGCAGGACGGCGCCCGCAGTGGCGCCGAGTGAGGCTGCCATGAGGGCGAACCCGATCGGGAGGATTCGGCGGGAAGACGCAGCGTCGACCACCGCAGCGACGGCGGGAGCGAGAACGACGGCGGGGGCGAGCAACGCGACGGCCACCCAGCCGGCTTCGCCCACGCCGCCCTTCTGGTAGGCGTACAGCAACAACGTGAGCCAGGCGGCGTCCTCGGCGAGGCGCAGACCGAGCAGGGCGACGAGCAGCGACCGCATACTCGCGGCCGACGCCAGGACGGTGACGATGCCACGTCGAGCGGCCGGTGAGGATGAACGTGGCAAGGAAGCGCTCCCTCGGGGCGTGGCCGCAAGCTAGCGCGAGCCCAATCCCGGTGTCGACCCACGGTTGCACGGACGGACGGCCCATGCGGTTGTGGTGTGGGCCGGGTACCTTTTCGGCATGTACAGCTTCCGCCAAAGCCGCTTCGGCGGCGGCCAAGACCCGTGGTTCCGGATTGGTACGTGGGATGTCGGGTCGGCTGGCATCGCGGCATTGGCCGTGGTCGTCGGCATGGTGCTGGTGGCCGTCGAAGGCCGGGCGAACCCTGCGAGCCAGTGGCTCGTCTTCAACGCATCCGACGTCGCTGCGGGCCAGGTGTGGCGGCTTCTCACCTGGTTTGTGCCCAGCGCGATCAGCCTGTGGACGCTCGTCGCAGCGTTCTTGATCTTCTCGTTCGGTTCCCAGATCGAGGGCGCACTGGGTCGGGTCAAGATGGCGCAGTTCCTCGCCGTCATCGTCGCCATCCCGGCCGTGCTCGGGTTGGCCTTCTACCTGCTCGACCAATCCGGCGCCCCGATCGCGCTCGCTGGCGGGAGCCTGCTCGGCCAGTTGCTGTTCTTCGTCTTCGTGCTGTACCTGCCCGGTGTCCGCTTCTTCTTCGGAATCCCGGGTTGGGTGATGGCAGCGGTCGTCATTGCGCTCCAGCTGCTCAGCTATCTCGCCGACCGGAACTGGATCGGGGCGCTGCACTTCCTGCTCACGCTGGGTCTGATCGCGGTTGCCACCAAGGCCTTCGGCTTGGCCGAAGAACTGCCGATCCCAGCGATCCAGCGCCGCTCAGGCGGGCGCGCGGCGGCCCCGGCGCCCTCGGCAGCAACCGTGCGTGAAC
Organism: Acidimicrobiales bacterium; assembly: GCA_041394265.1. Lineage (NCBI taxonomy): Bacteria > Bacillati > Actinomycetota > Acidimicrobiia > Acidimicrobiales > Acidimicrobiales bacterium. The sequence continues at coordinate 4,962,829 of JAWKIO010000005.1, read as the reverse complement.
TCGACGACGCCCGGTTCCGAGAGCTCGACATCGATCCGATCCTCGATCAAATCGCCGCCTTCGGTGTCGAGAGCCTGAGCGCAGATCAGCGCCGCACCCTGGAGTCGTTCTCCAAGCGAAAGGGTCGCAAGCGGGGGCGTTGATCCGACATCCTGTCGGTGTGACCAATCTCCACGCCCGACCCTGGGTCCCTGCCGCCGCCGAAGCACTTGTCCAGCGCATCGCCGACACCGCTGCGTCGGCGACACCCGATGCCAATGCCGCACGACTCGATGAACTGATCGCGTGGAACCGACGGATCCATGACGAGGAGTGCATCAACCTCAATCCGGCGACCAACACCATGAACCCACGCGCCGAGGCGGCACTGTCGTCGGGGCTCGGTAGTCGCCCGTCGCTCGGCTACCCGGGAGACAAGTACGAGATGGGTCTCGAGGCGATCGAGGCCATCGAAGTGATGGCGGCCGAACTGGCGGCCGAAGTGTTCGATGCCCACTACGCGGAGGTACGTGTGCCATCGGGTGCCATGGCCAACCTCTTCGGTTTCATGGCGACGACGTCACCCGGCGATGCCATCATCGCCTCACCGGCGGCGATCGCCGGTCACGTCACTCATCATCAGGCGGGCGTGGCGGGTCTCTACCACCTCGATACCCACGACGCGCCGTTCGACGCAGCCCGCTACGTGATCGATGTCGACGCCCTCGCCATGTCGGCTCGTGAGCTCCGGCCGAAGGTGATCACGGTCGGCGCCAGCTTGAACCTGTTCCACCATCCGGTGTCGGCCATTCGCGAGATCGCCGACGAGATCGGTGCGGTGGTGTTGTTCGATGCCGCGCATCTCGGCGGCGTGATCGCCGGTGGCGCGTGGCCGAATCCGCTCGTCGAAGGGGCCCATCTGATGACGATGAGCACGTACAAGAGTCTCGGCGGCCCGCCGTCAGGACTGTTGCTCACCAATGATTCGGCGATTGCCGAACGGGTCGACGCGATCGCGTACCCCGGTTTGACTGCGAACTTCGACGCCGCAAAGACCGCTGCCCTGGCCATCACCATGCTCGACTGGCAGACCCACGGAACGGACTACGCCGCCGCCATGGTGGCGACGGCGCAGTCACTCGTCGGAGCGTTGTCGGCGAGGGGCGTACCGATCTTCGCAGCCGACTTCGGGGGTACCGAGTCACATGCGTTTGCGGTGGATGCTCGCCACCTTGGCGGGGGACATGCCGCGGCGGTGAGCTTGCGGGAACGGCGTCTGCTCGCCTCGGCCATCGGTCTTCCAACCGACACCGCGGAAGCCTCGGGGGGCGGGCTGCGGCTAGGGATGAACGAGATGGCTCGGTGGGGGATGACCCCGACCGACATGCCGGAACTGGCCGACCTCATCGCCCGGGGTCTGGATGCCGATTCGCCGGCAGCCGCCGTGGCCGACGACGTGTCGGCCATGCGGCGACGCTTCAGCCAGCTGCACTACGTGCGCTCGTAGCCGGCGAGGGCACCTCGGCGACGTCAGCGAGTTGCCGACCGTGCGGCGTCCATCGCTTTCTGGGCGCCTTCCTTGACGTTCTCGATGGCGTCGTCGACGGCGTCTTTGATCTTGCCTCCGGCCTCGTCGGCCTTGCCTTCCGCCTTGAGCTTGTCGTCGTCGGTGAGGTCACCGGCGGCCTGCTTCATGCGGCCCTTCATCTGATCGACTTCTCCAGCCATGGTGGCTCCTTTCGATTGGATACGGATGGCGGGCTACCCCGTGATCGACGGCGCAAACCTTTTGTCGCAACCCTCAGCGACGCCACGGAACGTGGGCAAGCCTTCTCTGGCGGTGCCCGCTTGGTCTCGTCACGCTGTGAGCATGCGTGTGCTCCGATTGATCGTCCTCTCCTTCGCCGTGGCCGTCGGTGGCCTCGGACTCTTCGCTTTGCCGGTCGCCGCCGAGATCGATCCGACGAACCAGACCTGGTGGGGCGTCGACGGGACCGTGACCGGCACGACCACCGACTTGATCGACAACGACGTTTGGGCGATCGAGCAGATCGGCGACCGGGTGTACGTGGGCGGCAAGTTCTCACGCATCGCCCACGAGACCGATCGATTCGACCAGCCGTTCATCGCCGCATTCGACGCCGCAACCGGCATTTGGATCAGCTCGTGGACTCCGCAGTTCGACGGACCGGTGTACGCCTTGCAGCGCTCGGCCGACGGCAGTCGGCTGTTCGTCGGTGGTGAATTCGAGACCGTCGACGGAGCCAACGTGAAGGGTCTCGTCGCCCTCGACCCGGCGACCGGGCGAGTCGACTGGAACTGGCGAACTCGGGTCTCGGGCGGTTCGCCCGCCGTCGTGCGCGCCCTCGATCTCGAGGGTGACCAGCTCTACGTCGGCGGATCGTTCGACTACCTCGGCGTCAACGGCGTCAGAGTTGCCACCGACGGGGTCGGTCGAGTGTCGGCCTCCACCGGCGTGATCGACACCACGTGGCTGCCGACGATGGTCGGTGGCACCACCTGGGATCTGGCCCCATCGAAGACGAGCGACGCCATCTACATCGTTGGCTCTTTCACTTCGGTCGATGGCCAGGCCGGCACCCAGCACGTTGCCCGCCTCGACGACACCGGCCATGTGTTGGGTTCTTGGCGCTACGTGCTGAATCACGACTATCCCGAGTGGGCGCAGGTGGTGGAGACCACACCGCAGGGCCTGGTCTTCATCGGCGGATCGCAGCACATCCTCAACGCCTATACCGAAACCGACATGGCGCTGCAGTGGTCACACACCACGAATCCCGCCGGTGGCGACTACCAGGCCGCCGAGTACGACCCGGCGACCGGCCGGGTGTATGCCAGCTGCCACTGCTTCAACCAGCACTGGAGCCGCAACGACGGCGGTGTGAACACGTTGTTCCGTGGCCAACCGATGAACTGGACGGGTACGGTCACCGACATCGACTGGGTCATCGCCTATGACGGTGCGACGGGCGCAAAGGTCGACACCTTCGTGCCCGACTTCTCCGGCCAGGCCGGGCCGTGGGCGCTGCACACCTCACCGAACGGTTGCTTGTGGGTCGGCGGGGGGATCTCGGCCACCAACGGAGTGAGCCAGCGTTCCCTCACCAAGATCTGTGACCTCGCCGTGCTCGACAGCGTCCGCCCGAGCACCCCGGGCAGTCCGACGGCGGCGAACGCCACGTCGTCGACGGTGGACCTCACGTGGAACCCCAGCACCGACAACGTCGGGGTGACCGGCTACGAGGTCTACGACAATCTGTCCGGTCAGGTGATCGCCACGTCGCCGACCAACTCGGTGACCGTCACCGGGCTGGCCGCCGGCACCTATGAGCTCTACGTCAAAGCGCAAGACGCCGACGGCAACCGGTCGTGGCGCTCAGGTATCCGCTCCGTCGTCCTGACGGGAGACGACATCACCCGCCCGAGCACGCCCCGCGGTTTCAACATCGCCAGTTCGGACGCAACCACGATCAGCTTCGTGTGGCTGCCCTCGACCGACAACGTCGGTGTGGTCGGCTACGAAATCCTCGATGTTGCCACCGGTGCCGTCGTTGCCACCTCGGCCACGACGGAGGTGACCATGCCACTGACGCCGGGCGTCACCGTGGCCGTACGTGCCTACGACGCCGCTGGCAATCGCTCGTGGCGGTCGAACACGCAGACCATGTGACCGAACCAACCGGGGAGCCGTACGGGCGTGTGAGCGTGCCGGTCGATCCGACCGGCACGTTTGACCCAACTCGTCAGGGGTAGGTCGAGCCGGTGGCTCACGGATCCTCGACCCCCATCGGACAGCACGGCGTGATCGGCGACATGGAGACGCTTGCGCTCGTCGGCCGAGCAGCGTCCATCGAATGGTGCTGCTGGCCTCGGTTCGATTCACCGAGCATCTTCGGCTGCCTTCTCGACGAGGACGGCGGCGCGTGGTCGATCACACCGGTCGGTGAGTCCTGGCGGGACCGCCAGATGTACCTCCCCGACACCAACGTACTGGTGACCCGCTTCCACTCCGACGAGGGACTCGTCGAGGTCGAGGATTTCATGGTGGTGGGTGGCGCAGGCCGAGGACTCGTTCGGCGTGTCACCGGCGTCCGCGGCGCCATCGAGATGCGCAGTGTGATGGCACCACGCCCCGACTATGGGCGGCGCGAGCCGACGCTCACCGCAGCGTCGAATGGTTCGGTGCTGCTCGACGTCGGTGGCACCATGCTCTCGGCCACCGGCACCGTCGACCTCACCATCGCCGACGACGCCCGGTCGGTGACGGCCGCTTTCGTGGTGAGCGAAGGCGAGACGCACTGCTTCGCCCTCGGGACCGACGGTGTCGACCTTCTCGATGACGAGCTGCGACGCGCGACGAGCTCGTTCTGGCGCAGCTGGATCTCGCAGTCGAGCTATCGAGGGGCATACGCCGAAGTCGTGCGACGGTCGGCACTCACCCTCAAACTGCTGACCCACCAGGCGTCGGGAGGTGTGATTGCTGCCGGCACGACCAGCCTCCCCGAACTCGTCGGCGGGGAGCGGAACTGGGACTATCGGTACGTCTGGATCCGCGATGCAGCGTTCACGCTCTACGCCTTTCTCGAGCTGGGCTTCACCGCCGAGGCCGAGGCGTTCACCGGCTGGCTGGGTGACCGGTTGATCGACGACGATCGCAACGAGCGGGCGTCTCCTCTGGCACCGCTGTACGACCTCGACGGCAGTACCAAACTGGACGAGATCGAACTCGACCACTGGTCGGGCCACCGCGACAGCCGACCCGTACGCGTCGGCAACGCCGCCTCACGCCAGCTGCAGCTCGACACCTACGGCGAGCTGTTGGACTGCATGTATCTGGCCGACAAGCGCGGCGCCGGTCTCTCCCTCGCCACGTGGCGCGAGTTGGCGGCGCTCGTCGACTGGGTCTGCGATCACTGGGATCAGCCCGACGACGGTATGTGGGAAGTCCGCTCTGGCCGCCAGCGCTTCACCTCCTCTGCGCTGATGTGCTGGGTGGCGGTCGAGCGAGGGATTCGGATGGCCAACTTTCGAGGTCGACCGGCAGATCTCGACCGTTGGCGACGCACGCGCGACGAGATCCACGCAGCCATCGTCGAGCGGGGATGGTCCGAGGATCGGGCGGCCTTTACACAGGTCTTCGACGGCGATCAGCTCGACGCTTCGCTCCTGCTCATGCCACTGGTCAAGTTCGTTTCCGGAACCGATCCCCAGTGGCTGTCGACACTGGCCGCGATCGAAGACGGACTGGTGCACGGCGTGCTCGTCGACCGCTACGACAATGCGACGAGCGATGACGGACTCGAGGGAGACGATGGCTCGTTCAGCATCTGTTCGTTCTGGTTGGTCGAATGCCTTGCCCGGGCCGGGCGGCTCGAAGACGCACGGATCCACTTCGAGAAGATGCTGACGTTCGCCGGACCGCTCGGGCTGTTCAGCGAGGTCGTGTCGCCATCGGGGGACCAACTCGGGAACTATCCGCAGGCGTTCACGCACCTGTCGCTCATCAGCGCCGCCATCCACCTCGACCGACTGTCGACGCCCTCATGACCGCTCGATCGACCACGACGGCACTCGTCATGTTCGGGCTCACCGGTGACCTCGGCCGGAAGAAGCTGTTCCCTGCGATCGTCGAGCTCGCCCGGGCCGGGCGGCTCGACGGCCCGGTGGTGGGCGTGGGCCGCAGTCAGCTCGACGACGACGAGTTGTGGCAGATGTTGCACGATGCCGTCGACGACGATGTGGCTGACCTGCGAGACGTGCTCGATCTGCGCTACCTCCGGGGGGACTCACAGGAGCCGTCGACCTACGACGAACTGTCGAAGATGCTCGGCAACGACGTGGCCCCGGTGGTGTATGCAGCGCTGCCGCCCGTTTTGTTCGGTGGCGTGGCACGCGGCATTGCCGATGCGCTTCCCGCCGCCACTCGACTCGTGGTCGAGAAGCCCTTCGGCCATGACGTCGCCAGCGCCGTGGCCCTTCACGACGAGATCACCAGTTTGATGCCGGCATCGCAGGTGTTCGCCGTCGATCACTTCCTGGCAAAGGCCGAGGTCGAGCACCTCGCTCCGTTCCGGTATCGAAACCCACTCATCGACGCAGCGTTCGACCAGTCGAGCGTCGATCGCATCGAGGTGATCATGGCCGAAGCGTTTGGTGTGGATGGACGGGGAAGCTTCTACGAGTCGGTCGGAGCACTCCGAGACGTTGTTCAGAACCACCTGTTGCAGATGATCGCGGTCGTGCTCATGGAGGCGCCGGCCGACGACTCGGCCAAGGCATTCGATCGGGCACGAGCGAATCTGCTGGCCGACATGCGGCCGCTGACGCCGGCAGATGTGGTGCTGGGACAGTTCGACGGCTATCGCGACCTCGACGATGTCGCCGACGATTCGATCGTGGAAACATTCGTCGCCGCAAGGCTCGCTGTCGACAACACACGATGGCGCGGCGTGCCGATCACGCTCCGTACCGGCAAGGAGCTTGCCGACTCGGTCACGAGCATCGAGATCCACCTCGGCGAGAACACCGTTCGCTTCGGGATCAAACCCGAGCGCATCGTCGTGCTCCGGCTCGACGTCGATGGGGAGCGTACGGACCTGGTGGCGTGTGCACCGACCGGTCACCCCGCCGACGAGGCGGGGGACCATCGTGGTGCGAAACGGGGCGAGGTGATCCTCGGTGACTACGCCACGATGCTTGCCGGTGCGATCGACGGCGACCAACGTCACTTCGCCCAGATCGCCGACATCGTTCGAGCCTGGGAGATCGTCGAGGGCGTGCTCGATTCGGGCGCGAGACCCGAGTCGTACGAGCCCGGCTCATGGGGACCTCCGTCGGCTCGAGCGCTGCTGGACGAGTCGGCGAGCTGAGACCCGGTCGTCAGTCGTGCAGCTTGCGGTAGGTCCAGCTGCCGTAGTGCCAGATCGTTTCGCCCCCGCCATCCACGATGATTCGGCCGGCCTCCTCCGCTCGGTCGCCGACGCTGAGGACTCGCACGACCGAGTTGCCATCCTCGAGCTGGGCCTTGAACTCACGAAGCGAATCGAGTTCCTCACCCTGCTGGAAGAAGCGGATGATCTTCCCGGCGAGGCCGTCGCCGTCGAGATCGATCTGATCGGCGTCGTGGGGGCCGTCGAGCACCTCGACGTCGAAGCCGTTCGTGCGGAGCACGTCGACGATGTCGTTGCGGCGCGGCGCCGGGGCGATGCCGACGACCTCGTCGGTCTGGAATGGGTTGTTGATGTCTGCCATGGTGCGTTCATGCCCTGAGCAGGACCACCGAAACGATATGTTTGCGCGTGAGCGCGGTCGGGGAGAAGCACAACCATGAATGGATCGAGCGAATGAACGAGACGCAAGAGCTGCTCACGATCGAGTTCCCGGCGAGGTCCCGATTCCTGAGTCTGGCTCGTCTGAACGCAGCGTCGATGGCGGCGGCCGGAGGGTTCGACGTGGAAGAACTCGACGACATCCGACTGGCCGTGGGTGAAGCGATCGGCTGGTTGCTGCTCGACGACGCCGCTGGCGGCAAGGTCACGATCATCTACGAGGCCGACGGAGGCGAGTTCTGTCTGCGGGCGAGCCGCCGAGGTGACGCCCTGCCAGTCCGCGAGCCGGACGATCTGGTCGATGCGATCCTGGCGGCCATTCTCGACTCGCACGAGCTCGGCACCCGGCCTGACGGCGAGCGATGGGTGGAACTGCGCAAGGAACGAGACCTCGTTGGCAACTGAGCGCGACAGCGCAGCTGGCGACGGCGCGGCTGGCGGTACGGCACGCGACAGCGCTGTTGGCGAGTCATCGGCGACGGCAGCTCGCGATGCGGAGCGTGAGCGGCTGTTCCTCGAGCTGCGAGAGACCGGCTCCCAGGACGTGCGGAATCGCCTCGTCGAGAGCTACGCCCCGCTCGTGGTCTACTTCGCCAAGCGGTACAGCAATCGCGGCGTGCCCGACGAAGATCTTCGCCAGACCGCCCAGCTGGCGTGTGTCAAGGCCGTCGATCGCTTCGATCCGACCCTGGGAATCAAGTTCTCGACGTTCGCTGGTCGCACGATCGAGGGGGAACTCAAACGGTACTTCCGTGACAAGACCTGGGCGGTGCGGGTGCCGCGCAGCTTGCAGGAACGTAGCGCGGAAGTCCGCAAGACCATCGATGCGATGTCGGCTGATCTCGGCCGTCCGCCGTCGGTCCAGGAGCTGGCCGAGCGGACCGGCTACTCCGACGACGAGATCATCGAGGCGCTCGACGTACAGACCGCCTATCGGGCCTCCAGCATCGATCTGCCGGCGGGGACGAAGGACGACGGTCCAGGGCACGCGCTCGCCGCTCGGCTGGGCGAGACCGACGGCGGTTTCCACCAGGCCGAGGTGTCGATGGCGGTCCAGTCGCTCATCGAGAAGTTGCCCGACCGCGAGCGCGAAATCATCGAGCTCCGGTTCTTCGGCGGCCTCAAACAGCAGGAGATCGCCGACCGCATGGGCATCAGCCAGATGCACGTCTCACGTCTGCTCCGCCGGGCGTTGGATCAGATGCGGGTCTACCTGCCGGCTGGTGACTGAGGTGGGTGCGGTCTAGGCCGGATCGAGGCCGAAGATCTCGAGCAGGCCGACGATGCCGAGCACTCGCTTGACCGGTGTGGAGGGATTGGTGATCGACACCGTGCCCTCGGGGTTCTGCTCTCGGAGCCGGATCAGGGCCGAGATACCCGCCGAGTCGAGGAACGACACCCCGCTCATGTCGAGTACGAGCCCGCCAGGGCCGGGTTCGACCTTGGCCAGTTCTTCGAGCACGCCGTCGCTGTGGTGGGCATCGAACTCACCCTGGAGCACCGCCACCGTGACGCCGTCTTCTGTTCGTGCGGAAACGTCCATCTCTCACCTCTGCGTCGATCGACAGGTTATAGCGTTCTCAGCAGGTCAACGCCACACCCCTACGGCTGGACGTGGTGAGCTGGCTGGGGGAGCGGTCAGGCGTCGCGGTCGGTCGTTGCGACCCCTTGGTTCGAGGCCAGAGCGAGGACCTCGTCGAGCGAGGGGTTGACCAGGCCGACGTCCCCGATCTGGACGGTCGGGACAGTTTCGTTGCCGTTGGCGAACGACCGGACCGTCGCTGCTGCTTCGGGGCTGTCCCAGATGTTGACCAGCCGGTGGGGCACGTCGGCACGATCGAGTTGTGAGCGAAGCGAGCTGCAGAACCCGCAGCCCGGCCGCCAGTACACGATGATGTCGTCGGCCGTCGTCGGCGATGGTGAGGTCATGTTCGCTCCAACACCGGGTTCCCGCTGGTCATTCCCGGTGGGCATCCTCTCCCCGGTGGGCTCCCTCGTTGGGACGCCCGGTGCGCGCCACCGCCACGGCGGCAGCCACCACCACGAGTGCCGACACCACGTGGACCGTCAACAGGCGTTGCACGGTGTCGACCTCGATGACGCTCGAGTCGATGAGTACGAAATCGACGGTGTTGCCGAACACCCACCGGTAGCCGCGGATGTCGTCGCCGCTGGTCACGGCGAAAAGCGCCAACTGGTCCCACCCGAGGAGGGAACCGGTGATCAGCGAGACCACCAGGCCGAGCACCGAGACCACGAGGCCGAGCACTCGACGAGCGGTGTGATCGGCTCGGCCCGGTCCCATCAGCGCGAGCACTCCTGAGGCGACGACGGCCTGGGCTGCGATGGCGACGGCGACCAGGTGGGTGATGATCAACGCTCGACTCAGTCCGCTCGATCCGGGGCGGTAGGTGATGAACAGGCCGATCCCGGTGAGGACGACCACGGTGAAGGCCCCGATGAACGCCCGGCGAACCCAACGAGTCGCACGAGGAAACGGTCTCGCCACGTCGCTCAGCGGAGTCTCGAGCGGAGCTGGAGATACCGCTCGGCGTCGGCGCCGATGTGGCCGAGGAGGCGAGCGATGCGTTCGTCGCCCCCGGATCGTCGAGCGATGGCTTCGGGGGTGAAGGTGGCGGCGTACTCGTCGGGCAGGACCCATCGGTGGTTCGTGTGCTCGTGGCTGATCGCGACCTCGCCATCACCGACGATCGGACCGCAGAAGCTGAGCTGGAGCATGTCGCGCCCATACACCCACATGGGGTAGCAGCCGACCATCGTCGGCGGTCCGGCCAGCTCGAAACCGGCCTCCTCCCGGAGTTCGCGCACCGCCGCCTCGAAGGGATGTTCACCGGGGTCGACAAGTCCGCCAGGCAGGAAATACGTGCCGGCCATGGCGGTTCCTTCGGCCCGCTGGAGGAGGAGGATGGCGCCATCGGCCCGCTCGGCGTAGACCGCCGTTGCCAGCGCGAAGGTGGGGAGGTGGAGCTCGGTCTCGTAGACCGGGTCGAGCGGATCGTCGGCTGCCGTCATCGTCGAGACGGTAGCCGAGCGGGACGGCCCGCCAGCCACGTTGCGATGGTCGCCAGGCCCGCCGCAGTGATGACGATCAGCGAAACCCAGCGCCGTTCGCCGGTGCGCTCGGCGACGACCCCGGCGGCAACCGGACCGGTCGACCCGACCAGGAGGAGCACCGAGCCGTAGAACCCCATCGTGGCGCCGAGCTGACGCCGATCGAACAGCTCTTCGGACTTCATGCCCTGGAGCGGACTGAATGCACCGATGCCGAACCCGGCGACGGCAGCGAAGACGATGGCGACCACGAACGTGCCGGCGACCGACACCAGCGCGCCGCCTGCGCCGATTGCGGCGAAGGCGAGCATGAGGGAACGATCCGAGCCCAACCGATCGACGATCGGTGCGAGCGGCACCCGGCCGCCGATCTGGGCGAAGCCACGGAGTCCGGCCATCGTGGCGGCGGTCGTTGCCGACAGCCCCGCCGTCGTCATGATGGGCACCTGGTAGACGAGCAGGGTCGACATGGCGATGCCGCCGAAGGCGACGGCGGCAGTGAAGAGGCGGGGACCGCGCTCGCCGACGGTGGCTCGGATCACGTCGCGAAGCGGCAGGGGGGTGGCGTCGGTCTCGTCGTCGGGCACGGCGGGAAGGCCGAGGCCGGCGAGCACGAGAACGGTACCCGCCAGGACGGCGAGGATCCGGACGGTGGTGCGCCAGTCGGTCGTGTCGACCAGCCAGGCCGTCAACGGCAGGAAGGTGGCGGAGGCGAACGCACCCCACATGGTGAGCACGGCGATTGCCCGGGTCGGTTGGTCCGGGTTGAGCCGCACCGCCGTGGTCATGGTGACGTGGTAGAACGCGAGCGAGCCGAACGTGCCGAGTCCGATGGTTGCGCCGAGGAAGAACACCGGCAGGTGGTGGGCGAACGACGCGAGCGCCAGCCCCGCCGCGCCCACGAGTCCGGCCAGGCACAGCACCAGACGGTGGCCCACTCGGTCGAGAAGGCGTCCGCCGCCGAGTGAGAAGCACCCGATCGCCACGGTGCCGGCCGAAAACGATGCGGCGAGCGACGATTCGTTCCATCCGGTGTCGAGCCGGATCGGGTCGAGCAGGACGCCGAACGCGTAGTACCACGAGCCGTACGAACAGATCGTCACGAGGCCGAGCACGGCGATACTGCGATGGTCGATACGGCTCACGGCGACATCTTGCCGGGTGAGGTGCCAGGATGTGGCATGACCACCTTGACAGCAGCAGACGGCCACACCTTCGATGCCTACGAAACCGGCGAGGGAAGCAAGGGCATCGTCGTCGTCCAAGAGATCTTCGGCGTGAATCCTCACATTCGATCGGTCGCCGATCGTGCAGCACAGGCCGGGTACCGCGCCATCGCACCGGCGTTCTTCGACCGGGTCGAGCGAGGCGTCGAACTCGGCTACGACGGCGACGGCATGAAGGCCGGCGTGGGGTACGCCTCGCAGCTCGACTGGGCCAACACCATGACCGATCTCACTGCGGCCATCGAGCATCTGCGCTCCGAGGGTGTCACCAGCGTTGGCGTCGTCGGCTTCTGTTGGGGCGGCACGACCTCGTGGCTCGCGGCGTCGAGCGCTCCGGTGCAAGCGGCCGTCGGCTACTACGGGGGTGGTGTCATCGGCATGATCGACAAGGCCCCGCAGGTGCCGACGATGCTGCACTTCGGCGCGCTGGATGCCCACATCCCACTCGACGGCGTCCAGCGGGTGGCCGAGGCCCACCCCGACGTGCCCGTGCACATCTACGACGACGCCGACCACGGGTTCCACTGCGACGCCCGGGCGTCCTACCACGAAGCCTCGGCCAAGCTTGCGTGGCAGCGCACCCTCGACTTCTTCGCCGAAAACCTCTGAGCATCGGATGACTCACGTGCGAGCATGCTCGCCATGAACCGACGCCACATCAGCCAGGGCAGTACCTTCGAACGCGACATCGGCTACTCACGCGCCGTTGTCGATGGTCGTTGGGTGTTCGTCAGTGGAACGACCGGGTTCGACTACTCGTCGATGACGATCGCCGACGACATCGTGAGCCAGGTCGAGCAGACGCTCGCGAACATCGACGCGGCGCTCGTCGCGGCCGGAGCGTGCGCGGCCGACGTCGTCCGGGTCCACTACCTGCTGCCCGACGCCTCCGACTTCGAGGCCTGCTGGCCGGCGCTGCGATCCTACTTCGCCGAGGCAAAGCCGGCGGCCACGATGATGGTCGTCGGCCTGGCCGACGAGCGGATGAAGATCGAGATCGAGGTGACGGCGCTCACGCCGGAATCAGCATCGGTATCGAGGTGACGGCGCTCACGCCGGAACGAGCATCGGTATCGAGGTGACGGCACTCACGCCGGAACGAGCATTGGTGTAGTACAACCAGGCCGTGCTGCGACCCCCCGATCCTTCCGATCTCCCTCCGATGGTGTCGTTCGTTGCACCGTCGGGCACCGGCAAGACCACACTGGTCGAAGCGGTGGTGGCCTCGCTCATCTCGCGGGGACACCGCGTCGGCGCGGTCAAGCACGATGCCCATCGGATTGAACTCGACACCGAGGGCAAGGACTCCTGGCGGCTGCGCCAGGCCGGCGCGGAAACCCTCCTCGTCGGAGCGAATCAGCTGGCGTGGATGAGCGATGCGTCGACGCCGCCGGCGCTCGATGAGCTGGTACGTCTCTTCTTCGCCGACCACGACCTCGTGATCGTCGAGGGCTATCGATCGGCGGGGCTGCCGACGATCATCGTCGAACGCCCCGAGGTCGGCGATCCGACCTGGCGACGGCCCGACGAAGCCCTCGTGATCGCCACGGTGCATCCGAGTGAGGTGGACCGAGCGGTGGCGCTGGTCGAGCAGCGTGCCCGCTCCTGACAGCAGGTACGGTGGACGCATGTGTGGCCGCTTCGTGTCGGCGTCACCCCCCGATGAGATCGCTCGCTATTTCGGGGCCGTGCCGCCAGAAACCACGTTGGAGGAGAACTACAACGTGGCGCCCACCAACGAGGTGTACGCCGTCCGTGCCGACCACGGTCACCGATCGGTCGCGTTGCTCCGCTGGGGTTTGGTCCCGCCGTGGGCCGACGACCTCAAGATCGGGTCCAGGATGATCAACGCCCGGTCCGAGACCGTCGCCTCCAAGCCGGCGTTTCGTAAGGCCTACGCCCAGCGCCGCTGCCTGATCCCGGCCGACGCCTTCTACGAGTGGCAGAAGGTCCCGGGCCAGAAGGCAAAGCAGCCGTATCTGATCAGTCGGGTCGACGAGGAGCCGCTCGTGTTCGCCGGGCTCTGGGAACGGTGGGCGCCGAAGGACGACAACGGGCAGTGGCTGAACGACCAACGGGTCGAGAGCTGCACGATCATGACGACCGCCGCCAACGCCACGATGGCGGCGATCCACGACCGGATGCCGGTCATGATTCCTGCCGTGCGATGGGACGACTGGCTCGACCCCGACACCGACCTCGAAGCGTTGTCCGACCTCCTCGTGCCGGGCCCCGAGGGCCTGTTGCAGCTGCGGGCCATCACGACGGCGGTGAACAACGTGCGGAACAACGGGCCGCAGCTCATGGACGAAGCTCCGCCCGCGGGCTCATGAGCGAACTCTCCTTCCAACGCCGATTTCGGCGTCAGTTGGTGCGCCTCCAGGCTCGCCTCGAGGCCGGCACCGGCGACCGATGGATCCCGCCGGTCGTGGCGCTGCTGCTCTCGGCGGTGCTCACGAGTCTGTCGGTGGCGCGTGTGCGTGGCGTCGACGCCGGGATCGACCTGGCCGGCTACGCCCAGGCCCTCTGGTTGCTCGGCGAGGGCAAGCTGCCACAGGCCTCGCTGTTCGGCGACGGTGTGCACCTGTTGGGGGTGCACTGGTCGTTCGTCGTCTATCCGCTCGCGCTACCGGCCAAGCTGGCGTCGACGGCCACTGTGCTCGTGGTGGCCCAGTCGATCGCCCTCGGGCTCGGGGTGATCCCGCTGTGGCGACTGGCGCGCCGGGTGGCCAACGTGCGTGTCGGTGCCTCGGTCGCGCTGGTCGTGGCGTATGCGTTCTACCCCGCAGTCCACGAGCTGGCGCTCGACGACTTCCATCCCGAGGCCTTCGCCGTGCCGGGTCTCATCGCCATGGTCTACCTGGGAGCAGTGAAGAACTGGGTGGGCTACTGGGCGTGCGTTATGTTCGTGCTCGCCTGCCGCGCCGATCTCGGCCTGGCCGTTGCGCTCTGGGGATTCGTCCTGCTCAGCGAGGGCAAGCGCCGCCCTGGCCTCTGGACGATCGGTGTCGGTACGTTCTGGGCGCTCGGTCTGCTCCTGGTGGTGCAGCCGGTGCTGTCCGGTTCGGTGGTCCGCCAGTACGGCACCTACGGCGACTCCCTCGGTGAGGCGATCATCCAGATGGTCACGCACCCGATCGAACTGCTGAGCGATCTCACCTCGCAATCCAATGTGACGATCCTCGTCGGCCTGTTGGCACCGGTGATCTTCCTGCCGCTGCTGTCGTTGCGGCATCTCGCCCCGGCCCTGCCTCTCGGCGCCCTCTACCTCGTCACCGCCGACGGCGACGCCGCCTTCTCCGAGCGGTACGGCCTGTTGACGGCGTTCGTGTTCATCGCCTCGACGTTTGCGCTCGCTCGCCTCGGCACCATGGGGGTCGACCGGGTGTTCGTCGACATTCGCCTGCTGTTGTCGTTGGTCGCGGCATCGATCCTGTTGTTCATCAACGATGCACCCTCGTCGCCCTATAGCGAACCGTGGTCCTGGTCCGAGCAGACCGCAACCGACCGCTCGATCACCGAGGCGGTGGCGCTGCTCACGAGCGACGATGCCGTGCGGACCACGCCCTCGGCCGTCGCTCCCCTGGCCGAGAGGTCGTGGCTGCACGTGCTCGACACCTCCCAACAGCCGCAGATCCTCAGCGCCGTCTACCAGGTGCGGGCCGTGTTGATCGTCGAGGACGACCTTCCACCGCTGCCCGACGACGATCGGGTGATCCAGAGGGAGAGCTTCGATGCCGGCATGCGGACCCAGGGGTACGACCTGATCTACTCCGACGTGACCAACGGCGTCTTGCTGTACTACCGGCCATGACCACACCAGGGGAGCGGCCCACCTCGTCAGCGTTGTCGTTCATGGGGCCTCTGACGGTGCGCGACCTGGCCACGGTGCCGAACCTGATCACGTTCGTGCGGTTGTTGATGATCCCGGTCTTCGTGTGGCTGTTGTTCGGGCGCGACGACCGCGGTGGCGCGGCCTGGTTGTTGGCTGCGCTGGGTTCGACCGATTGGGTCGATGGCTGGTTCGCCCGTCGCTTCGCCCAAGTCAGTGAGTTCGGCAAGCTGTTCGACCCGCTGGTCGACCGACTGATGTTCTTGGTGGCCATCCCATGCCTGCTGATCGACGGCTCGGTTCCGATCGTGGTCGCCGTCTTGGCGCTGGCTCGTGAAGGCATCGTCGCGCTGGCGGCGCTGGTCCTGGCGAAGGCGGGCGTTCCCCGATTCGATGTCACCTGGGAAGGCAAGACCGGCGCGTTCCTGCTGATGTTTGCCTTCCCACTGTTCCTCGGGTCCAACTCCGAACTCTCCTACGCCGATTGGTTGGGCCCCCTCGCCTGGCTCTTCGCCGTTCCGGGACTGGGCTACAGCTACTACTCGGTGCTGTTCCAGTACCTGCCCATGACCCGGGCAGGATGGCTTCGCGCTCACTCCGACACGATGCGCTAGCGTGGGCCGTATGAACGTGCCTGATGATCTTCGGTATTCCTCCGACCACGAGTGGGTTCGTGCAGAAGCCGACGGCCGAGTTCGTGTCGGGATCACCGATTACGCCCAGGATCACCTCGGCGAGGTCGTCTTCGTCGAGCTTCCCGAGGTCGGAGCGGCGCACACTGCGGGGTCGGCGGTGGGCGAGGTCGAGTCGACCAAGTCGGTGTCGGAGATCTACACCCCGCTCAACGGCACGGTCGTCGAGGTCAACACCGAGTTGGTCGACGCTCCGGAGCGTCTCAACGAAGACCCCTACGGTGACGGCTGGATCTGCGTGATCGAGCTGGCCGACGACGCCGACCTGTCGGCCCTGCTCGATGCCGAGGCATATCGCTCACTCACCGAGGGCTGAGGGTGGCAGTGGACAGCGTCTGCACGCACTGCAACTACGACAATCCGATCGGCGCCAACTTCTGCATGTCGTGCGGCAAGCAGCTGTCGCGCCCCCAGTTCCAGGAACACACCGCAAGCCTCGACGCCACCGGCCCAACGGCGATCACCCCCGACTCGGTGGCCGATGCGCAGGCCCAGGCCGAACGAGTGCAGGCGATGTTCGTGGTGCGGGTCGGTAGCAAGCGAGGCAGCCGCATCGCGCTCGACGCCGATCTGATCACCATCGGTCGCCATCCCGACAGCGACATCTTCCTCGACGACATCACGGTGTCCCGGCGCCACGCCGAGGTCCGTCGAGCCAACGGCGGCTTCGAGGTCGTCGACGCCGGCAGCCTCAATGGCACCTACATCAACAAGGAACTGATCGAGCAGGGCCCGCTCAGCGACGGCGACGAACTCCAGGTCGGCAAGTTCAAGCTCGTGTATCTCGAACTCGGAGCCGATGATTGATGGGCGACGGCGAGTACTGGTCGATCGGTGAGGTGCTGTCGCTCCTGCAGGACGAGTTTCCGGAGATCACCATCTCGAAGATCCGGTTCCTCGAGAGTCAGGGTCTGATCGAACCGGAGCGCACCCCGTCTGGCTACCGCCGCTTCTACCAGAGCGACTTCGACCTGCTCCAGTGGATCCTGATCCAACAGCGCGATCACTACCTGCCGCTCAAGGTGATCCGCGACCGCATCAAGTCGGGCGACACCGAACAGGGATTGCTCGACTTCAGCGGTGCCAACGGCGACCACCCGCCGGCATCCACGCGGGCAGAGGCCGAGCCTTCGCCAGGCGGCGAGGTGGCTCCGAAGCGGCCGAGTCCGGTGGCGCCCGACGTCGTCCCGCTCTCGTCGGAGTCGGCGGTCGCCACCAACGCCAACGCCACCTCCGGCGCCGAGCCAGACGCAGGGGCGACATCACCGGTCGAGGTGTCCGGCGACAACGGCGAGACCGATCCGACCACCGAGTCGGCGGCAGCCGACGCGGCGCCAATGGCACCGTCGATCGCCGACGAATCTGATGCCGGCGAGCCCACGGTGGTGGTCGACGAGCCGGTGGCGCCGCTCGCGCTGACACGAGACGAGCTGTCGGAGTCGTCGGGGTGTTCGGTCAAGATGCTCGCCGATCTCGAGCGCTACGGGCTCGTGAAGGGGCGCAAGGCGGGTCCCACCGTGCTCTATGACAACACGGCGCTGCTCATCGCTCGCATCGCCGCCCAGTTCGCCGCCTTCGGACTCGAGCCTCGCCACCTTCGCACGTTCCTGATCGGCGCCGAGCGAGAGATGGGTTTGGTCCACCAGGTCGTGGAGCCGATGCTGCACCGGCGCGATGCCGAGACCCGTCGCAAGGCGCACGAGACCCTCGACGATCTCACCGATCTCGCCGGAAGCTTGCGTTCGATCCTGATGCGCCAGGCCGCCGAGGAACTCCTCCCGAAGCACTGATCGGTTCGGCGGGCGCCGAGGTCATGAACGGTGCGAGTCGACGGGGTGACTCGGCGTGGCGTCGACTACGGTGTCGCCATGACGGTCGAAATGGAATTGGTCGGCGTCCGCGTCCAGATGCCCACCAATGCACCCATCCTCCTGCTGCGTGAAGCCACCGGCACGAGGCGGACGGTTCCCATCTACATCGGCGGGCCCGAGGCCCACGCCATCGATCTCGCCCTCTCCGGCCAGCCCACGCCTCGGCCGATGACCCACGACCTGTTCGTGACCGTCATCGATGGTCTGGGCGCCACCCTCGACCACGTGGTGGTCACCGAACTGCGGCAGGGCACGTACTACGCAGAAATCGTGCTGCGGGTCGGTGACGGCAGTGAGCACCGGTTCTCGGCCCGCACGTCGGATGCGGTTGCACTCGCCGTTCGCGCCCACGCGCCGATCCTCGCCAACGAGGCGCTGGTCGACGAAGCAGGCATCGACGAAGAACCCGACGAGAGCGAAGACGAGGCCGAGCAGATGGTCGAGGAGCTCCGCAAGTTCCTCGATCAGGCCAATCCCGACGACTTCAAATCTTGAGCAGCTAGCAGTCGATCAGACCGACGAGATCGAGATCGAGTACGGCCTGGGCGATACGGCGCAGGCTGGTCGCGATGAACGCCGTGGTGCGAGCATCGACCGCCTGGCGTTGCGCGAGGAACAGCACAGCCAACGCCGGCAAGGCGAAGCCGGCCCGTAGGGAATCGTGGTCGATCTCGATGCCGGCCGCCGCACCATAGGTGGCCAGCGCGTCGTGCTCGACGGTACGGCGGGTGGCCGGTTCGAGGCTGGTGGCCAGCATCCACGCCAGGTCGCCGACGCCGGGCTGCTGCGCGATCTGCTGCCAATCGAAGAACACCGGCTGGCCATCGTCGGGACGGAAGACCAGGTTGTCGGCCCGGGGATCACCGTGGCACAGCACCGATGGTCCAGCGTCGGCGAAGCGCGCCGCGACTGCGTCCTGCGCATCGACCAGCCGCGTGAAGGCCGCGAGCTCGCCGGGGCTCACCGTGTCAGACCAACGATCAGCGAGCGTCGCCAGGCCGAGCCGGAGTGCACCTGGGTCGAGGCCGGCCACCGTATTGCTTCGCACGCCGCTGACCGTTGCCCCGTCGTTGGTCGCTGACTTGTCGTCGGTTGCCACTGTCGGTCGGCTGCTGCGGTGGAGCCGACCGAGCGCGGCGGCGATCGCGACGGCGTCGTCGGGGGACAGCCCGTCGAGTTGATCGACGATGCGGTGCGCCGAGAGGTCCTCGAGCACGAGCGCAGGGCCGAGTGGGTCATCGATCACGGCGTGGCACGTCGGTGCGTGCACGTCGAGGTGGGGGAGAAGCTGGCGGTACGCCAGTGCCTCGCGGTCGTACGCCCCACTCCGTCGGGCGGCATCACCATTGGGGCCCTCGACGCCGAGCTTGACCGCGATCGACACGGGTCCGCCACCGGCACTCGGTTCGAACTCCACGCGGTAGACCTCACTGAAGACCCCGCGCCCTCGGTTGAGATCCTCGACGGAGCGGATCGTGCGATCGGGGAAAGTGGCGGTGGCGGCCGATCGGGCTCGCTGCATGGTCATGGGGCTCTCGGCGTGGGTCTCGGTGCGTCGGTTGGGTTCGCAGTGCGGCGGAGTTACTGGTGTTGCTGTGGTCGGGAGAACACGAGTAGTGGCAGGTCACGCGCGGTTCGCGCGAACGGTCCTTGACCCGGTCTCGACCTCACTTTAAGGTTTCCCCTGGTTGCACTGTCGTAATTACGGGCGCGTGACACATCGATCGCGCCGGCCGGGCGAAGGGCCCGACGACACCAACTCGAGGAGGTTTGGCCGGTGCCGGTCGAAGACAGTTTCAGTGGGAAGCGCACAGCCGAGATCGTTGGCATCACGTACCGCCAGCTCGACTACTGGGCGCGCACCGATCTGATCAAGCCGTCGATCGCCGAGGCCCACGGCTCGGGTTCACGTCGTCGCTATTCCTACCGCGACCTGCTCGAGCTGAAGGTCGTGAAGACTCTGCTCGACGCAGGCATCCGGCTCGAATCGGTCCGCGAGGCGTTCGCCTTCCTCCGCAACCAACTCGGCGAAGACGTCGCTTCGGCCAACCTCGTGATCAACGGCGCCAATTCGGTCGTCATCAGCTCCGGCGACGAGCTCATCGAGCTGCTGCAGCGAGGCCAGGGTGTGCTGAACATCCTGCCGATGGCCGGCGTGAAGGAAGAGATCGACGCCGCCATCGTGCAGCTTCGTTTGCCGTTGCCGGGAGCGCAGCGAGCGTCGTAGCCGCTGCTCGCTCGGTGGGCCGTTTGCGGCTGGTCGGCTCAGCTCGCGGCGTCGTCGACGGTCAGTCCCGGACGCCACAACTGCGCCTGGTTCTTGCCTTTCGCCTTGGCTCGATACAGCGCTCGGTCGGCTCGCTCGAAGGTCTCCTCCGAGGGGTGATCGGCCTCGTGCAGGGCGACACCGGCGCTGAGTGTGGTGCCGTGTGCCTGGTGTTCCCAGCCGAGGAGCACACGGTTGGCGACCGTGAGGGGATCGGCGAAGGCTCGTCGGGCAACGATCAAGAACTCGTCGCCGCCGAGGCGAGCTGAGGTGTCGGAGTCACGCAGCGTCTCTTGCAGATGCCGACTGAGCGCCTGGAGGACGAGGTCACCGGCAGGATGGCCCTGGGTGTCGTTGATGGTCTTGAACCCGTCGAGGTCGAGCAGGATCAGAGCGTCGCCGGGCTGGAGCGCCCGGAGCAGTGCTTCAGCGTGGCGACGGTTGCCGATGCCCGTGAGTTCGTCGCGGGTCGTCGCCCGGTTGAGCTCGTCGATGACGAAGAGGTGCTCGATCGCGATGGCGATCTGCACGGCGAAGAGGCGGGCCAGTTCGAGCGTGAACTCCGGGTCGGTCGTGGCGATCGGGTAGACGAGGACCGCGCCGGCGGGCGCCTCGGCCGCCGGAAGAGGGAGCACGAGCATGGTGCCGTTGGTCTCGGTGGGGATGAACTCGGGCTGGTCGCCGGTGACGGCCTTGGCGACGAGCTGGGAGGCGAGCGGACCCGGCGCATTGTTGGTGGTCGCCCCGACGCTCACCGGGATCAGCGAACCCTGGGTGTCTCGGAGTACGACGGTGGCCCGCTCGACGTCGAAGATCTCGGTGGCGGCCGCAGCCACCTGGTGGGCCGCCTGTTCGAGCGAACCGGGCTGGCGGAAGCGGCGCAGGACGTCTTCGAGTTGTCCGAGCCGCTGAAGGCGGGTGTCGCCCTGCGAGCCTGATCGGGTGACCCGGTCGACGAGCGCAGAGACGACCTCTGCCGCCAGCGCGCCGGCCGGTACCGCAACGAGTGGAAGGGCGAGCGACAGCCGATCCGACTCACGCCAGTAGGCGAGGAGAAGGGTGAGGAGGAGCACTGGGCTGAGCCCGAGCGACAGGCCCGGGGCAGACACGAAGCCGACGAACCCCAGGATCAGCGCAGCGATGACCGTGAGGCCGACCGGGGCGTAGCGAGTGCTGGCCGCGCCGCCCACCGTGATGGCGCCGACGAGTGCGATCGTGGCGACGGCGGCAGGGAGCAAGCGGATCCAGGGATTGTCGATGTTCTCCCACGGGATGAAGGCCGCGACGACGGCGGTCAACGCCAGGGCGATGGCGATCAGCGTGAGTGCGGCGGACGCGCTGGTGGAACCCGATCTCGCAGCGAGATCGAGTAACGCCAAGAGCGCTGAACCACCGAGCAACACCGCCGCTGCTACTCGATAGCGCTTTCCCCACAGAGATTCCGCCATGTCCTTCTTCCCGCGGCCACGGACCGTGCCCAGGACCGTACCCTAGGTGAGTCTGCGACGGAAGGATGCCCTGCTGGGTGGATTCCCCGCCGTGGAGATGTGCTCACCCATCCGACCGTCGGCCCTGATCAGGTCGGGGGTTCGGCGTCGGCGGTGAGGGGTCCCGTGTGGGCAGCGTCGTTGAACGATCGGACCACCCACGGTCCAGCCGGATCGACCACGAGCATCGAGATGGCGCCATTGCGGCAGCCGGCGAACGTGAAGGCGTCGGTGCCGGTGGCATGCCCGAGGAGGGCGCCGACCACGCCGCCGTGGCAGGCGACCACGACGAGCTGATCGGGATGGCGAGACGTGATCGCCTCGATGGCGCCGACCGTGCGCCGGGTGAAGATCTCGTTGGTCTCGGCTCCGGGGATCTCGCCCCACTCGCGGCGCTCCCGCATGCGGACCGTGGCCGGGTGGCCCTCGGCGGCCATCTGCCGGAACCGTCCGCCCTCGCCCTCACCGAGGTGGACCTCTCGCAGATCGGCTTCGATCGCGATGTCGAGACCGAGCAATGCCGACAGCGGCGAGACCGTCTGCACGGTGCGCTGGAGCGACGACGCGTAGACGGCGTCGATCGGCTCATCTCGCAAGCGCTCGGCGACCCGCTCGGCCTGGAACCGCCCCAGCGGTGACAGAGGGGGATCGCCCTGGCCGTCGACCAGCGGGAAGGGTGTGCCCTCGACGAACGGGGCCGACTGGCCGTGGCGGACGAGCACGATCTGGCACGCCCCAGGTGGCGGCTGGAAGAAGGTCTGGGGATAGGACTTGGGTTCGGGTGTCGTCGTCACCCCGCCGAAGCTAGTCGCCACCCCCACCGATCCCGAACTGTGCGTCATTCTCACCGCGAATCCCGTTCTGTGCGTCACAGTTCCCGCGAGCGGGAAGTTTGGCGCACAGTTCGGAGAAAGCGAGGTGTTTGACGCACAGAACGGGTCTGGCCGCCATGCCAGGGCCTCCCGCTAGCCTCCGGCCATGGAATCCGAGCAGGCGCAAGCACCCCGGGCCGAGGCGCGTCCGACCGAACGAGTGCTGTGGGGTGAGACCGTGGTCGACGACTACGCGTGGATGCGCGAGAAGTCGCCCGAAGTCACCACCCACCTCGAGGCCGAGAACGCCTACGTCGACGCCATGCTCGGCTCCACCGCCGAGCTCCAGCAGCGCATCTTCGACGAGATCAAGCAGCGGGTGAAGGAGACCGACCTGTCGGTGCCGGTCCGCAAGGACGGATGGTCGTACTACACCCGCACCGTCGAGGGCGATCAATACGCCATCCACTGCCGCCGCCCCATCGTCGACGAGGCCGACGCGTCCGAGGCAGGCGAGGGCGACGAGCAGATCCTGCTCGATGAGAACGTCGAAGCCGGCGACGCCGAGTACTTCGAGGTCGGCGTGTTCGAGGTGTCGATCGATCACCGCCTGCTCGCCTGGGCCGACGATCTGACCGGCGACGAACTCTTCACCCTGCGCTTCCGCGATCTCACCACCGGCGAGGACCTGCCAGACCGGATCGAGGGGGTCACCTACGGCAGCGCCTGGGCGGGCGATCATCGGACCTTCTTCTACGTCAAGCCCGACGACGCCATGCGACCGTTCCAGGTGTGGCGCCATGTCCTCGGTACTGCGGTCGACGACGACGTCTGCGTCTTCACTGAAGACGACGAGCGCTTCTTCGCTTCGGTGGGCCGCGACAAGGACGACTCCTTCATCCACATCGGTGTGTCGTCGGCGATCACCGACGAGACCTGGCTGTTGCCCGCCGACGATCCCACCGGCGAACTCCGAATCGTCACACCTCGCCGTGACGGCATCGAATACGGCGTCATGCACCGCAACGGCGAGCTGGTCATCCACACCAACGACGGTGCCGAGAACTTCCGGATCATGACCACGTCGCTCGACTCGACGGGCCACGAGTCGTGGGTCGAACTCGTGCCCGAGCGAGACGATGTCATGGTGAGCGGGTTCGACTCGCTGGGCGACTACCTGGTGCTGTTCGAACGGGCCGAAGGGCTGACTCGGCTGGCGGTCCGCCGCTGGAGCGATGGCGAAACCTGGGTGCTCGACCAACCCGAGGCCGTGTACTCGGTCTGGGCCGGCGCCAACGTCGAGGTCGACACCAGCGTGCTGCGCTACGGGTACACCTCGATGGTGTCGCCGCCGTCGGTGTTCACCATCGACCTCGACACGGGTGCGCGCACCTTGCTCAAGCAGTCGGAGGTTCTCGGCGGTTACGACTCCGACGACTACGAGACCTGGCGGAGCTGGGCCACCGCCGGCGACGGCGCTCGCATCCCGATCAGTCTCGTTCGTCGGCGGGGGAGCGGTGAGCACGGCCCGCAGCCGTGTGTCCTCTATGCCTACGGCGCCTACGAGGCGTCGATGGACCCCAGCTTCTCGGTCGCTCGGCTCTCTCTGCTCGACCGCGGCTTCGTCTTCGCCATCGCCCACGTCCGTGGTGGCGGCGAGATGGGCCGCCGCTGGTACCTCGGCGGCAAATTCGAGCACAAGGTCAACACGTTCACCGACACCGTGGCGAGCGCCGAACATCTCGTTGCCGAGGGGTTCACCACGCCGGCCCAACTGGCGGTGCGAGGCGGCTCGGCCGGCGGGCTGCTCGTCGGCTCGGTGATCAACCTTGCGCCCGAGTTGTTCGGGGCGGCGGTGGCGCAGGTGCCGTTCGTCGACAACATCAACACGATGCTCGATCCGAGCCTGCCGCTCACCGTCACCGAATGGGAGGAGTGGGGGAACCCGGCCAAGAGCGAGGCGATCTACCGAGCGATGCGGGCGTACAGCCCGTATGAGAACGTGAGCAACCTTCCCTACCCGGCCGTCTTCGCGACCGCAGGGCTGAGCGACCCTCGAGTTGGGTTCTGGGAACCGGCGAAGTGGGTGCAGCGGTTGCGGAAGCACACCACCAGCGGCGCGCCGGTCCTGCTCTGGACCGATCTGGGCGCCGGTCATGGCGGCCCGTCGGGTCGCTACGACTCGTGGCGTGACGAGGCCCGAACGCTGGCGTTCATCATCGACACCGTGGGATCGGCCGAGCCGGGGCCACGGTGAAACCCTCAGCCCGTTCCTTCGTCGGCCGATGAGGCGTGTAGGGTCCGTCTGTCGGATGCAGCAGGAGGTAGTGCCGTCAACAAGTCAGAGTACGAGCGCCGCCTGACCGCCTACGAAAGCGGAATGGCCGAGCTGCAGGTGCAGCTCAAGGCAATGGAGGAAGAGGTCATCACTCTTCGCCGTCGCCTCCAAGACGCGCCGAAGCGGGTCCGAACGTTGGAAGAGCGGTTGCTCGACACCAAGGGCCAACTCGCCCAAGCCGTCAGCCAGAACGAGAAGTTGACCTACACGCTGCGAGAGGCGCGAACACATCGCCGCGCTGCGAGAAGAGGTCGAGAAGCTCACGCTTCCCCCTCCGCGTACGGCACCTTTCTCGGCATCAACGCCGACGACCAATCGGCCGACGTCTTCACCAGCGGTCGCAAGATGCGAGTCGAACTGAGTCCCGCCATCGACCGGTCGACGCTCGAGCGGGGCAACGAGGTCGTCCTCAACGAGTCGCTGAACATCGTGAAGGTCCGTGGGCCGGAACGCTCGGGCGAGGTCGTCGCCGTCAAGGAGATGATCGACGACGGCAACCGCGCCATCATCATCGGCCGGGCCGACGAGGAGCGCGTCGTCGAGCTGGCCGAGCACCTCAAGGGCACGCTCGTACGGGCCGGCGACTCCATGCTGCTCGAACCCCGCGCCTCACTGTTGATCGAGAAGCTCCCCAAGCTCGAAGTCGAAGAACTCGTGCTCGAGGAAGTCCCCGATGTCAGCTACGACGACATCGGCGGTCTCGACGACCAGATCGAGATGATCGTCGATGCGGTCGAGCTTCCGTTCCTGCACGCCGACCTCTACGCCGAACATCAGCTGCCTGCACCCAAGGGCATCCTGCTCTATGGACCCCCGGGTTGTGGCAAGACCCTCATTGCGAAGGCCGTCGCCGCGTCGTTGGCCAAGAAGGTCGCCGAGGCCTCCGGCGCCGGCGAAGCCAGGAGCTACTTCCTCAACATCAAGGGCCCGGAGCTGCTCAACAAGTACGTGGGCGAGACCGAGCGCCAGATCCGCCTCATCTTCCAGCGGGCTCGTGAGAAGTCCGAAGAGGGCATGCCGGTCATCATCTTCTTCGACGAGATGGAATCGCTGTTCCGTACCCGCGGCAGCGGCATCAGCTCCGACATCGAATCCACCATCGTGCCGCAGCTGCTGGCCGAGATCGACGGTGTCGAAACCTTGAAGAACACCATCGTCATCGGCGCCTCCAACCGGGAAGACCTCATCGACCCGGCCATCCTGCGACCGGGCCGCCTCGACGTGAAGATCAAGATCGAGCGCCCCGAGGAAACGGCCGCCACCTCGATCTTCGCTCGCTACCTCACCAACGATCTCCCGATCCACGCCTCCGAGATCGAGGCCGAGGGCAACATCGACGCCGCCGTCGACTCGATGGTCGCCAAGGCGGTCGAGCACATGTACCGCCGCGACGACGACACCCGGTTCCTCGAGGTCACCTATCAGAACGGCGACAAGGAAACGCTGTATTTCCGGGACTTCTCGTCGGGTGCCATGATCGAGAACGTCGTGCGACGAGCCAAGAAACTGGCCATCAAGCGGTTCCTCGACGTCGGTGAGCGAGGCATCAAGGCCGAAGACCTCGTTGCCTCGATCAGCCAGGAGTTCAAGGAGCACGAAGACCTCCCGAACACGACGAACCCCGACGACTGGGCCAAGATCTCGGGCAAGAAGGGCGAGCGCATCGTGTATGTCCGCACGCTGGTCGGCAAGAACGGCGGTGACAAGACCGGCGGCCGCACCATCGAGCAGGTCGCGACCGGTCAGTACCTGTAGCGCATGGCCGTCCCCAAGATCGTCGGAATCGAGACCGAGTTCGGGATCATGGTCCGCGGCACCAACGACTGGAACCCGGTCTCGGCGTCGTCGGTCCTCATCAACGCCTACATCGGGTCGGCCACCGGCTCGCTCGGCGAACGTTCGGCTCCGGTCGCCTGGGACTTCATCGACGAGACCCCGGGCGCCGACGCCCGCGATGCGATGGCGCTCGAATTCGCCATGCCGCCCGAGGTCGAAACGCATCTGGTGAATGCGGTCCTCACCAATGGCGCTCGGTACTACGTCGACCACGCCCACCCCGAGCTGTCGACACCGGAGTGCAAGGACGCCCTCTCGGTCGTCGTGTTCGACCGGGCCGCCGAGATGATCGCCGCGGACTCCATGGAGCGGGTCCGCCAGGTGCTGCCGCCGGGGCAGGAGATCATCCTCTACAAGGACAACTCCGACCGCAAGGGCAATGCCTACGGCTGCCACGAGAACTACTTGCTCGACCGGTCGTTGCCGTTCGGCCAGATCATCCAGGGTGCCACCCTGCACTTCGTCACCCGCCAGATCTTCACCGGATCGGGCAAGGTCGGCAGCGAGCTGCCCGACGCCCGCATCGACTACCAGCTCACCCAGCGGGCCGAACACTTCGAGGAAGAAGTCGGGCTCGAAACCACGCTGAAGCGACCGATCGTCAACACCCGAGACGAGCCGCACGCCGACTCCACCCGCTACCGGCGGCTGCACGTCATCGCCGGCGACGCCAACATGAGCCAAGTGGCCACCTTCTTGAAGGTCGGCACCAGCGCCGTGGTGTTCGCCATGCTCGAGGACCACGCGCTCGACCGTCTCCCCACCTTCCTCGACCCGGTGCGCACGATGCACCAGGTCAGCCACGACCTGTCGTTGCGAGCGCCGCTGCGCCTCTCCGACGGCACCACCGCCACCGCCATCGAGCTGCAGGCCGACCTGCTCGATCAGGCCAAGGTCTGGGCCGACAAGTACGGCCTCGAGTCGGTCGGTGGCGACGACGTCGGCACGATGATCCTCGACCGCTGGGAGCAGGTCCTCACCGGGCTCGAGCGTGATCCGATGGAGGTGGCGGGCCAAGTGGACTGGGTGGCCAAGCTCCGGCTCATCGACGGGTTCCGCGAACGTCACGACGCCCGGTGGGACGACCCACGGCTTCGGGCGCTCGACCTTCAGTACCACGACCTACGCCCCGAGAAGTCGTTGGCGGCGCGTGCCGGCCTGGAGACGATCGTCGACGATGCCGATGCCCGTCACGGGCGCACCGAACCCCCCACCGACACCCGGGCGTACTTCCGGGGGCGCTGTCTCGCCAAGTACCCCGACAACGTCGTTGCGGCCAACTGGGATTCGATGGTGTTCGACACTGGCGCCGAGCCGCTGCGACGGGTTCCCATGCTGGAACCGCTTCGCGGTACCGTGGACCACGTTGGTGCGCTCATCGATTCGAGCGACACCGCCAAGGAACTTCTCGAGAAACTGGGGGCCTGACATGGCCGAACGTGAGCAGATCAAGCGGACCGCTCCTCGCCCGAGCGAAGAGGTCGCCGAGCAGGCACCGGCCGCGAGCGAGGCCGGCGAGAAACTCAAGTCCGATCTCGACGACCTCCTCGACGAGATCGACGAAGTGCTCGAGACCAACGCCGAGGACTTCGTGAAGAGCTACATCCAAAAGGGTGGCCAGTAGCCGAGCCGGGCGGCAACCGAGTCGGTTGGCGCAGGTCGAGGAGGGATAACGTAGGGCCATGACTTTGCCCCTGTTCAGCACGTCGGACGATCCTGGTCCGAGCTTTGCTGGTCTGCTGCAGCGCGTCGGGGTCGATCCCGGCTACAAGATCGCTGCTGCGGCCGGCGACGAGCTCGACATCAGCCACGGCACCACGGTCGTTGCGGTCAAGTTCGACGGGGGCGTCGTGATCGGTGGCGACCGCCGGGCGACTGCCGGCAACCTGATCAGCCACCGCACGATGGAGAAGGTCTTTCCCGCCGATCGCTGGTCGGGCGTCGCCATCGCCGGCGCCGCCGGCCCGGCGATCGAGATGGTCAAGATGTTCCAACTCCAACTCGAGCACTACGAGAAGGTCGAGGGTCACGCCCTGTCGCTCGAGGGCAAGGCCAACCAGCTGTCGGGCATGGTCCGCAACCATCTGCCTGCTGCCATGCAGGGCCTCGCCGTGGTCCCGCTGTTCGCCGGCTACGACCGCCGCCGCCGTAAGGGCCGGCTGTTCGCCTACGACGTCACCGGCGGGCGCTACGAAGAAGAGAACTACGTGGCCTCGGGGTCCGGTTCGCTCCACGCCCGCACCGTCATCAAGATGGGCCATCGAGAGGCCATGGCCTCGGTCGACGCGTCGGTCGACCTGTTGCTGAAAGCGTTGTTCACTGCGGCCGACGAAGACTCCGCCACCGGCGGCCCTGACGCCATGCGTGGCATCTACCCGATCATCGCCACCATCACCGAAGACGGCTACCAGCGCCTCGACGACGACGTCCTCGCCCAGCGCTTCGCCGCCATCGTGGCCGATCTCACCGAGAGGGACTGAGCCATGAACATGCCGTTCTACGTTGCGCCCGAGCAGGTCATGAAGGACCGGGCCGACTACGCCCAGAAGGGCATCGCTCGAGGTCGCAGTCTGGTCGCCATCGAGTTCGACCAGGGCATCTTGCTCTGCGCCGAGAACCCCTCGCGCAACCTGCGCAAGATCTCCGAGATCTACGACCGCATCGCGTTCGCCGGCGTCGGTCGCTACAACGAGTACGACCAGCTGCGCATCGCCGGGATCCGCCACGCCGATCTCAAGGGGTACACCTACAGCCGCGACGACGTCGACTCCCAGGCGCTCGCCAACCAGTACGCCCAGATGCTCGGGCAGATCTTCACCCATGAGATGAAGCCGCTCGAGGTCGAGATCCTCGTCGTCGCCATCGGCTACGTGCCCGACGGCGATCGTCTGTTCCACATCCGCTACGACGGTTCGGTCACCGACGAAGACGTCTTCGTCGCCCTCGGCGGCGATGCCGAGGCGATCCGCCAGCGCCTCGCCGCCGCCGACCTTGCGAACCTCGATGAGTCGGGGGCGGCCAAGGCCGCTGTCGCGGCCCTCGCCGGCCCCGACCGCGAACTGGCCCCCGACGAGATCGAACTCGCCGTGCTCGACCGGCGAGACGAAGGGCGATGCTTCCGTCGCCTCACCAGCGACGACACGAGGGCACTGCTCGGCTGATGTACCAGAAGCGGATCTACGGCATCGAGACCGAATACGGCGTCACCTGCACCCTCCGCGGCCAGCGCCGACTCAGTCCCGATGAAGTGGCTCGCTATCTGTTCCGTCGCGTGGTGTCGTGGGGCCGCTCATCGAACGTGTTCCTGGTCAACGGAGCACGGCTCTATCTCGACGTCGGCTCACACCCCGAATACGCCACCGCCGAGTGCGACACGATCGGCGACGTCGTGGTGCACGACAAGGCCGGGGAGCGAATCCTCGAACAGCTGCTCGACTCGGCCGAGGAACGGCTGCAAGACGAGGGCATCCGGGGCACCATCCATCTGTTCAAGAACAACACCGACTCGGCGGGCAACTCCTATGGTTGCCACGAGAACTACCTCACCACTCGCAGCGACGAGATGGGCCACTACGCCGAGGTGCTCATCCCGTTCCTCGTGTCGCGCCAGATCTACGCCGGTGCCGGCAAGGTGTTGCACACCGCCCGAGGCTCGGTCTTCGCCGTCAGTCAGCGGGCCGAACACATCTGGGAAGGGGTGTCGTCGGCCACCACGCGGAGCCGACCCATCATCAACACTCGAGACGAACCGCACGCCGATGCTGAACACTTCCGGCGCCTGCACGTGATCGTCGGCGACTCCAACATGAGCGAGTACACGACCTTCCTGAAGGTCGGGGCCATGGCGATCCTGCTGCGCATGGTCGAAGACCCGGCGTGTGTGTTGCGAGACATGACCCTCGAGAACCCGATCCGGGCGATCCGTGAGATCTCGCACGACCTCACCCTCCAACGCAAGGTGCGATTGGCGAACGGCCGCGAGGTGTCGGCCTTCGACATCCAGTCCGAGTATCTGCAACGAGCGCTGCGGTACGCCGACACCAAGGGCTTCCCCGACGACGAGATGAAGGCGTTGGGCATGTGGGAACACGTGATGACCCAACTCGAGTCCGATCCGTTCAAGCTCGACCGAGAGCTCGACTGGGTGATCAAGCACAACCTGATCGAGGCGTATCGGGCCAAGCACGGGCTCGGCCTCGACGACGCCCGGGTGCAGCTGCTCGACCTGCAGTACCACGACGTCCGGCGCAGTCAGGGCATCTTCTACCGGATGCAGGATCGGGGACTGCTCGAGCGGACGCTGACCGACGACCAGATGCTCGACGCCATCGACACCCCGCCCCAGACCACACGAGCCAAACTCCGTGGCGACTTCATTCGCCGGGCCAAGGAGCAGAAGCGGGACTACACCGTCGACTGGGTCCATCTGAAGCTGAACGACCAGGCGCAGCGCACCGTGTTGTGCAAGGACCCGTTCAAGTACGAAGACGAGCGCGTGGCCAAGCTCATCGACTCGCTGTAGGCCGTCGGCTCCGTGTCCAAACTCGAACGCCTCCTCAACCTCACCGCGGTGCTGCTCGACACTCCGCGGCCACTCAGCGCCGAAGACCTTCGCAAGAGCGTCGAGGGCTATCCACCGCCGGGTCCGTCGTTCCGCCGTGCGTTCGAGCGCGACAAGGACGACCTGCGAACGATGGGCATCCCGCTCACCGTCGCCCGAGTGCCGGGGGTCGACCCGCCGGTCGACGGCTACCGGATTCTTCCCGAGGACTACTACCTCGCGGATCCGGGCCTCGACGCCGCCGAACTCGCCGCCCTTCACCTGGCCACGATTGCCGTGCGTGTCGACGGCAGCGGTGAGGGTCGGGAAGCGTTGTGGAAGCTCGGCGGCATGGCTGGCGACGTGGCACCTGATGGTTCGCCCTCGGTGGCGAGCCTCCCCATCGATCCTGCGGTGACCCCGTTGTTCGAAGCGATCAGGGAACGCCGAGCCGTTCGGTTCGGCTACCGCGGCGAGCAGCGCACGATCGATCCCTGGCGTCTGCACTTCCAGCGGGGTCGCTGGTATGTCTCGGGGTTCGACCAGGACCGCCAGGCGGAGCGCAACTTCCGGATCGGACGCATCGACGGCGACGTCGACGTACTCGGCGATCAGGCCTGGTCGACCGAACCACCCGAGCACCGCGAAGCCGGCCGTGCCCTCCAGGGATGGGAGCTGGGCGAGGAGGCACCGACACCGGTCGAGGTCGTGGTCGACACCGAGCGGGTTGCCTGGTTGCGCCAAGAGCTCGGCCCCAACGCCACCGAGCGCCCGGCGACGCCGTCCGAGGGACCGCACGACAGTGTGGTGTTCACCGTGGGTGTCGTGAACCTGGCTGCCTTCCGCTCGTATGTGCTCGGCCTCCTCGAGCACGCCGAGGTGCTCAGCCCGGCCGAGCTCCGGGCCGACGTCATCGCCTGGCTCGAAGCGATCGAGGAGGCCGGCTGATGGCTGCGGCGAACGCGTCCGACCGACTCCGCCGGGTGCTCGCGATGGTCCCGTGGATCGTGGCGAACCCAGGCGTCGAGGTGGCCGCCGTCGCCCACCGGTTCGGCATGAGCGAAGCCGACGTTCTCGAAGACCTGAACGTCGTCTGGATGGTCGGCCTCCCGCCGTACACCCCCGATGCACTCGTCGAGGTCGCGATCGAGGACGACAAGGTGTGGATCCACTACGCCGACTTCTTCTCACGACCGCTCAAGCTCACCACCGGTCAAGGCCTGGCGCTGCTGGCGGCCACCGACGGCCTGCTCTCGGTTCCCGGCACCGAACCCGATGGGCCGCTGGCCCGAGCGCTGGCGAAACTCGCCGAGGTGCTCGGCGTCGAGCCCGACGTCAACCTCGAGGTCGATCTGGGAGCGGCCGAGGCGCCGATGTTGGCCGAGCTCCGCCAGGCCGCCGAGGCCGCCCAGGATCTCATCATCGACTACTACTCGTACGGCCGCGACGAGCGCTCCACCCGCAGAGTCTCCCCGTGGAGGGTCAGCTCGACCGGCGGTGCGTGGTACCTCGAGGGGTACTGCCACACCGCCGAGGGGGAGCGACTGTTCCGAGTCGACCGCATCGAAGACCTGCGCCCGACCGGCGAGCCGAGTGCGCATCGCCCCGACGACTCCGGCCCCGAGGTGCGATTGTTCCACCCCCGCGCCGACGATCCGAAGGTCACGCTGTGGCTTGCGCCCGAGGCCCAGTGGGTGATCGAGACGTATCCGACCGAGTCGGTCAAACGCCGTCGCGACGGATCGAGCGAGGCCACGCTCGTGATCACGGCGGTGCCGTGGCTCGAACGCTTGCTGCTCCGACTGGGGTCGCAGGTCCGGGTCATCAGCGCCGACGACGAGCGACTCACGAACCTCGGCTCGGCTGCTGCCTCTCGTGTGTTGGAGCGTTACCGCCATTCGAGATGACGGCCCCGTTCGTGGCGAGGGCGCCGTTAGTCTCGTAGGTGATGCACGACGCCTCCGACCAACCGGTTCAGCAATCCGGTGAGGGCGCCGATGGGGATCCGATGACTGCACCCGCCGACGTCGCCGAGCCGACGCCCGAGATCGACGAAGATGCCAAGGCCGTCCGCGCGGTCATGGAATGGGTGGTCGTCGTGGTGGGTGCGATCGCCGTCGCCCTGTTCGTGCGTGGCTTTTTGTTCCAGCCGTTCTGGATCCCGTCGGAGTCGATGGAGCACACCCTGGAGAAGCAGGACCGGGTCATGGTCAACAAGCTCAGCTATCGCTTCGGCGACATCAGCCGGGGCGACGTCGTGGTGTTCGAGCGTCCTGACGACGACCCCAACGGCTATCAAGACCTGATCAAACGAGTCATCGGGCTACCGGGCGATGTGGTCGAAGGGCGCGATGGTGCGGTGTACGTCAACGGCGAGGCCATCGACGAGCCCTACCTCGATCCGGTCGACGTGATCGTCGACTTCGCGCCGATCACGGTGGCCGAGGGTGAGTACTTCATGATGGGCGACAACCGAGACGACTCGTACGACTCCCGATTCTTCGGCACCGTCCCCGAGGGCAACATCGTCGGTCGAGCGTTCGTCCTCTTCTGGCCGCTCGACCGCGTCGGCTCGCTCTGACCGGTTGCGAACCGACCCGTGCCGAACGACCCCGACCGAGCCGTGACCGAACACGACGCCGACACTGACGGCACTGACGGCTATCCCACCGCCGAAGTGAGCGCACCGATCGATGAGTCGCCATCGTCGCCCATGCGGGCAGCCATGGAATGGGTGTTGGTATTGGGAGGCGCGATCCTCCTCGCCCTCGTGGTCCGCAGCTATGTACTGCAGGCATTCTCCATCCCGTCCGAGTCGATGGAGTCGACCTTGGTCGTCGGCGACCATGTGGTGGTCGACAAGCTCAGCTATCGCTTCAGTGACATTCACCGGTTCGACGTCGTCGTGTTCGACCGGCCGCCCGGTCTGCCGAGCGAATACGACGAACTCATCAAGCGCGTGATCGGTCTGCCGGGCGACACCGTCGAGGGACACGACGGCGCGGTCTTCGTGAACGGCGAGGCGATCGATGAGCCCTACCTCGATGACGACGTCACGATCGTCGACTTCGCGCCGGTGGTGGTGCCCGAGGGCGAGCTGTTCATGATGGGTGACAACCGGAATCGGTCCAGCGACTCCCGCGTCTTCGGGCCGATCAGCGACGACACCGTCGTTGGCAAGGCTCGCTTCCGCTACTGGCCACTCGACCGTCTCGGTGGACTCTGACCGATCACGGGGAGCCGGTCGAGTTGTGGGAGTTCGCTTGCGGCTCGCCCGAGTGACTGCCCGCTGATCACGACGGCGAACCGTCGCTGGTGACGGTCCCAGTGCCGCGCCACGTCGATCAGGATCTCGACCGCTGTGTCGGGCACCGGCGAAGTGAGCACGAGCAGCAGGGGAGCGGAGGGGAGCCACGACAGGTCGCGCATCACCTCTTCGAAGGCATCCCAGTTGTTGCCGACCCATTCAGGAAAGGTCGCTGCTTCGCGCACGGCGGCGAGGAAGGACTCCTTGGAGGCGTGCTCACCTTCGACCACCAACGGTCGCCAGCCGAGCCCCTCGGCCCGAGGTGCAAGGTCGTCGGGAAGCGTGTCGATGGACCAGACGCCGGGGGCGGTCCAGCCGGTGAGCAACGCGTCGATCGGTTCGATCATGACGACAACACGATCTCGCGGAACGAGTCGTAGTGGTCGTCGGTGTAGTACAGATCGCCGTCGGTTCCCGCAACGATGCGGCGGGCGCCGCGATCACCCTCGCCCGGGGTGACGACGGTGTACTCGCGGTAGTAGCCCTGGGGCTGATCCGGCAGGATCCCTTCTCGGTTCTGGAACACCGAGTCGTCTTGGGAATAGGGGAACGGGCCGCCCGAGGCGACGAGGTCGAGCGTGTCGATCGCCTCGATCGGCAGTTCGGCCGGCGCGATGGCCGGGAGCCCACTGAATCGTGCGGTCGGCGGCGCCTCGTCGTTGGCGCTCGGCGCGTCGTGGAGGGTGTCGTCGGCTGCCGCGTCCTCAGCTTCGTCGGCGGCGGTGTCGTCCACTGCCGTGTCGTCAACTGCGGTGTCGTCGGCGGTCGCCGAGGTGTCTTCGGCCGGGGTTGCCGTCCCGCCGGCGGTGATCTCCGCCGCAACCTCGCTGCTCGACAGCTCGTTGTCGTTCGTGGTGTCGTCGCCGCCGGCGAGGGACACGATCACCCACGCCAGGATGACCACGACGGCACCAGCCAGGAAACTCTTGATGTTCGGTTTCATCGGCTACTCCGGCTCGTTCGGCTGATGGGCGTCGCTGGACTCGGCGTGGTCGGGATAGAACGCCGCCCACTGGGCGGCAAGACGGTCGGAGTGGTCACTGAACACACCGTCGATACCGGCGTCGAGGAGGTTCGCGATCTCACGGGGGTGCTGGGCGTCCCAGCCGAGGGCGTACCGCTCGAAGCGGTGGAACATGGCGATCGCGCCACCCGACCAGTCCATGTGGCGAAGGTTGATCGCATCGATCCCGGTGTCGCGCAACCGGTGGGCCCTGCGCTCGATCCCCTCGGCGATGCGTGACAGCCGTGTGGAGTCGACGAGCCGGGCTTCGGTGGCATGGCGCCACGGGAGCAGCTGCTCGAGTGTGGGATGACACAACCACAGCTGGTGTTCGGCCCCTGCATTGCGTGCGACCGCGACCACGGCATCGAAGGCAGCCGGGTCTTTCACATCGAGTGAGAACGGAACACTGGTCGTGACCGAGTCGTAGAACTCGGCGAGTGTCGGCATGTGCGACGGCAGTTGCGAGGTGCGCAGATCGGCGATTTGACGACGCCGCAGACGTGGGCCGAACGCACCATCGTGATCGAGCACCGGCTCGCCATCGGCGGTGATCCAGACGTCGCTCTCGAGTCCGGTCGCACCCAATCTCAGTGCGAGGCGAAACGATTCGATCGTGTTCTCAGGGGCGTGTGCACGTGCTCCACGGTGGGCAAACGCAATCGGAACGTCGAGCAGTGGTGGCAGTCGCGGCGGCACGTCCACCATCTTGCCAACGCAGATCCACCGCAACCACCAATCCACCGGGCACAATGACGCAGGGGCAGGAGATCTGTGTTCTCTTGCCCATGTCCTCAAGAGTGCCCTACCTCCTGCCGAACCTATGCGAGTAGACGAGGAAGACGGTAGGAGGAACTCCCAACATGGCGACCATTCGAGCCAGCTGCCCCGATTGCGGCGATGTCGAGCTCACCACGAATGACGTTCAGGTTCGCATCTGCGATGACAACAACCACGGCACGTATTCGTTCCGTTGCCCCCACTGCCGCATGGTGGTGGTGAAGTCCGCAGAGACTCGCACGATCGATCTGCTGGTGGCCAGCGGTGTGTCGTTCACGACCTGGCGCCTCCCCGCCGAGCTCAACGAGGTCCATGCCGGCGAGCCGATCAACCACGACGACCTCCTCGACTTCCACGATCTCCTGATGGACGACTCGGCCCTGGGCCAGGCGCTGTCGGAGTTCACCGGTTAGCTCGAGCAATTCGAACATCTGCCTCGTCGACACGAGCCGCCGGGAGCCCCCGGCGGCTCGTTCGCGTTCTGCCAGGCGAGGGGGGCGTCGACCGGCGAGCACGAGCACGGCGACTCAGTCTGGCGAGGCTCTGCTGCTGTACGCAGGCCGCTAGTCTGGCCGCCATGTTCGGGATCGGAGGAGGCGAGTTCTTGGTCATCGCCCTCGTGGCGCTCATCGCCGTTGGTCCCGAACAACTGCCATCGGTCATGCGCAAGTTCGGCAACTACGTCGCCCAGCTCCGAAGCCTGGCCGACGGTGTCCGTGGCGAATTCATGTCGGGGATGGACGAGCTCGATCCGGTCAAGTGGACCGGCGACGGCTCCGACGAGAAGCCGATCGTCCCGCGGGGCTATGCCGAGTCGGCATCGAAGTCCACGATCGACCAGGCGTTCGGCCCCCGCGGTGCGAGCGCCGCGGCCAAGGCCGAGGCTGAAGCGGCACCCGACACCGAGGCCGCAGAAGAGACTGTGGCCGAGGCCGCTCTCCCGCTCGAGCCCGACACCGACCCCGACATCGAGTCATCGCACGCCGAGCAGGATCCGCCGGCTTCGTGAAGGTGTCGTTTCGCAAGAAGAAGACGCCTCGGTCTGCCGAGGCCGACATGTCGCTCGTCGAGCACCTGTCCGAGCTGCGCTCGCGACTGATCAAGAGCGTGATGGCCGTGGTGATCGGTGCCGTCGTCGTGCTCGTGTTCCAACAGCGGGTCTTCGATTTGCTCACCGAGCCGTACTGCGAGGTCGGTACGAAGGTGGCGAGCGACGGTGCGGAGGACTGCGCCCAGTTCCTCGCCACCAGCCCGCTCGACCAGTTCGACGTCTTGATCACACTCGCCGGATGGGGCGGCTTGATCCTCGCCCTGCCGGTCATCTTCTACCAGATGGCGCGCTTCGTGCTGCCCGGGCTGTATCCCAACGAGAAGCGGGCGGTGCTCCCGTTCCTTGCTGCCTCGATTCTCCTGCTGTTCGCAGGCGTCGTGACCGCCTACCTGTTCCTGCCGCGGTCGCTCGAGGTCTTGAGCAACATCGGCAGCGAGGACCGCTTTGCTCAGTTCTATACCGCCGATCAGTACCTCAGCTTCTTCATCAAGATGCTGCTGGCGTTCGGCATCGCGTTCGAGTTCCCGCTGGTGCTGGTCTTCCTGCAGATGACCGGCATCGTGCAAACGGCAACGCTGCGACGCCAGCGCCGCATCGCCCTGGTGCTGGTCGTCATCGCTGCGGCGATCATCACGCCGACCGGTGATCCGTTCACATTGAGCGTGGTCGGCGTACCGATGTACTTCTTCTACGAGGCGTCACTCATCATCGGCGGGCGACTCACGAAGAACCGAGCAAGCCTGCTGTGACCGCCGAGTCTGCCTTCGTTCAGTCGCTCGGGTTCGAGCCTGACCGATTCCAACTCGATGCGTTCGCCGCGTTCGACGAGGGGGCGCACGTGATCGTGGCCGCGCCCACCGGTGCGGGAAAGACGCTCGTGGCGTCGTATGCGATCGATCAGTTGTTGCGCCGCGGCCGGCGCGTCTTCTACACCACGCCGATCAAGGCGCTGTCGAACCAGAAGTTCCGGGATCTCATCGGAACCTATGGCCTCGATCGTGTCGGTCTGCTCACCGGTGACAACGCGATCAACGGTGACGCTCCCGTGGTCGTGATGACCACCGAAGTGCTGCGCAACATGCTCTACGCCGGGCGACGCCTCGATTCGCTCGGTGCGGTCATCCTCGACGAGGTGCACTACCTCCAGGACAGCTACCGAGGGCCGGTGTGGGAGGAGGTCATCATCCACCTTCCCCGAGACATCCAGCTGGTGGCGCTGTCGGCCACGGTGTCGAACGCCGACGAACTCGCCGAATGGATGGAGACCGTCCGCGGCACCACTCGACTCGTGGTCGAGACGCGCCGACCGGTCGAACTGGAGAATCTCTACCTGGTGGGCGAGCGGGCGAGTGCGAAGCTTCATCTGATCAAGACGCTGTCGCAGGGCAAACCCAACGCCAAGGGCTTCCGCTACGACCCCGAGATCCAGCGAGGGCGCAACCGCAAGGGCCCCAAGGGGCCGAAGGGGCGAACCCGTCCGAAATGGCAGACGCCACGCCGAGTCGATGTCATCCAGCTGCTGCGCGAGCGGGAGCTGCTCCCCGTCATCTACTTCCTGTTCTCTCGCGCTGCGTGTTCCGAGGCCGCGCTGTCCGTGCTCGATGCGGGCATCACCCTCACCACCAGTGAGGAACGCGAACGCATCCGCCAGATCGCCGCCGAACGCATGGCGAACCTCAGCGACACCGACCGTGCGGTCCTGGGCTACGACCGATTCCTCCAGGCGCTCGAGGCCGGTGTTGCCGCCCACCATGCCGGCATGGTGCCCCCGATGAAGGAAGTCGTCGAGACCTGCTTCGAGCGGGGCATGGTCAAGGCGGTCTTCGCGACCGAGACGCTCGCACTGGGGATCAACATGCCGGCCCGAACGGTGGTGATCGAGAAGCTCACCAAATGGAACGGCGACGGCCACGAATTCCTCAGCCCGGCGCAATACACCCAGCTCACCGGCCGGGCGGGGCGGCGTGGCATCGACGACTTCGGCGATGCGGTGGTGCTGTGGTCACCGTGGGTTCGCTTCGAACAGGTCGCCACGCTCGCCGCCAGCCGCGACTACGTCCTGCGCTCGGCGTTCCGCCCCACCTACAACATGGCCGCCAACCTGGTGCGGCGCTACGACCCCGAGCGGGCCCGACAGTTGCTCAACCTGTCGTTCGCCCAGTTCCGTGCCGACGCCGACGTCGTGCGAGGTGAGTATCAGCTCGAGAAGTTGCGCGACCGCTACGCCCAGATCGAGGGTCGCATCGAGCGAGAGTTCGGCCCGATCGGTGAACTCCGTGCGGCGCTCGCCACCGAGTCCGAGATCGAGGCCGATCCCGACGAAATCGCCTTCGCACTGAGTCAGCTGCGCCCGGGCAACGCGCTCGAGGTTGTCGCCGCCGACCTCCCCTCGCCGGTCGTGGTGATGGCCGTGGCCTACCGCAAGGGCGGGCGTGTGAAGGTGTTGGTCGCCGACACCGAAACCAACAGCTACGAGATGACCGCACCCATGCTCGAGCGGGTGCCGGTGCACCTCGGCGACGTCGCCGTGCCCGATCCGTACCTGCCGAACAGCGTCTCGTTCGTCTACGAGATCGGCCAGGCGTTGGCGACGGCGAACTTCCGGGCGAGCAAGCGCCGTTCGCTCGGTCCCACCACGATCTACACCAGCGACGCCGATGTGCCTGCCGGTGCCCGTAAGGGTCTGCGCCGTCTCGACAAGCTCGACGCCGAGATGGCGTCGATGCGCACCGGGGTCAACTCGGCCGCCGAGTCCCTCGGGCTGCAGTTCGATCGGGTCATCGAGCTGCTCACCGAGCGAGGCCACCTCGACGGCTGGTCGCTCACCGCGTCGGGGGAGCGGCTGGCTCGGATGTACCACGAGCTCGACCTGCTCGTCGTCGAGGCCATCGAAGCCGGCCTGTTCGATGGACTGGCCCCGTCCGAGGTTGCGGCGCTGGCGTCGACCTTCATCTTCGAGGAGCGCCGCAGCCACGATGTGCCCGAGCCGTGGTTTCCCACCGACGAGCTCCGGCGCCGGTTCGGCAAGCTCACTCGCCTGCATCGAACGCTCGCCAACCACGAGCATCGGCTGCGCCTGAACGAGACCCGGGTCCCCGATGCCGGCTTCATGGCGGTCGCCCACAGCTGGGCCGCAGGAGGGCACCTCGATCAGGTACTCGACGACGAGGAACTCACCGCCGGTGACTTCGTGCGCACCGCGCGACTGCTGATCGACCTCTTGCGCCAGATCGCCCAGTTGGCCATCGATCCTGCCACTCAGCGTGCGGCCAGGGCCGCCTCGGATGCGGTGCACCGCGACCTGGTGGCCGTCTCGTCGGCGATCGACCTCGACGGCGATGAGCTCGACGATGACGGTCTCGACCTCGACGGTCTCGAGGATGACGGACTCGATGATGTCGGACTCGATCAAGACGGCCTCGATCGAGCGTCGGACTCGTGACCATCGAGAAACACTCGGTCTGGGCCACCGAGACGGTCTGGCCGGTCGGCGGTCCACGTTTCGATACCGATCGCGAGCTGGCGGCGGCCGCCGCCGCTGCGCTGGAGCGAGGCGAGCAGCTCGAGGCGGTGCTCGCAGCGGGTGATCTGCGGCGCACGCTCGGTGGACCCCGTCCCGAGAACGCAGCGCCGTATCGGTACCCGTGTGACCTCGGCTTCGTCCGGCTCGACGACGGTCCCGAACTCCCCTTCGCCGCCCACGTGGTGTGCCATCGTCGCTGGTGGCAGGGAGAGGCGGCAGTGGTCATGAACGCCGCCTACGTGGGCGAGCGGTATCTCGGACCCCGGTCCCATCCCAACGACGACCTGCTCGATGTCACCTTCGGTGCCCTCCCGCTGCAGCAGCGGCTGATGGCCTCGAAGCGTTCCCGGCAGGGCACACACCTCCCGCATCCAGCACTCACCGTCGTCCGTCGGCCGGTCTGGGCCCACGACTTCGCCCGCCCGACCGCCGTGTGGATCGACGGTCGTCGCACCGGTCGTTGCCTCCATCTCGAGGTCCGTCTGGTCACCGATGCGTTCGTGGTGATCGCATGACGGGGATGCACCCCCTTGGGTGTTCACCCGAATACGCTCTGTCACCGTGAGTACGTATGTGGTCGAGGAATTCACCGCCGCCGAGGCCGATGTCCTTCGGCGGTACTTCACGAACCTCGACCTGCCGGTTTTCGCCCTCGTCAACCTCCCCGAAGTCGTCAAGGGTGCGTTGTTCGCCCGCTATTCCCGTTCGCCGAAGAGCCTGCGCCGGCTGTTCCTCGACGAGTTCGTCGGTGAACTCGACATCGAAGGCGATTCCGGGGTCGATGCCACCATGGGCCTCGACCGAGCAGAACAGCTCTACGAGCGCATCTTCGTCGAATACGGCGACGACTCCGTGGCCCAGTTGGGCGGCGTGCATCTGGCCTGTGAGCAAGCATCGAACTTGCTCACCAAGGTGCTCGAGTGGGGGCGTCTCGCCTCGTATCTCGAGCAATCGACCCGCTACATCTCCTACGACAGCCGGGTCGGTGGCCGCTACCGCTACTACCGAGACCCGGTGATCCTGGGCTCCGAACTCGGCACTCGCTACGTCGGCGATCTCGATCGGCTGTTCGACACCTACGCCGAGCTCGCCGACATCGTCACCGACCACGTGCGCGCCACCACACCGAAGGCGGCATCGGACTCCGACTTCGTGTACCGCCAGGCGATCAAGGCCAAGGCGCTCGACGCCGTCCGTGGCATCTTGCCCGCAGCCGCCCAGTCGAACGTGGGTATTTACGCATCGGGGCAGGCCTACGAACAACTCTTGCTGCGGATGCGGTCGCATCCGCTCCCCGAAGCCCAGCTCTACGCCGATCTCATGCTCACCGAGCTCCGCAAGGTGATCCCGTCGTTCGTCCGACGGGTCGACCTGCCCGAGCGCGGCGTGGAATGGAGCGAGTACCTGGCCGACGCTCGGCTGTCCATGGAGGACATCGCCGAAGACCTGCTCGACGAGGCCGGTCCCGCCGATACCGATGCCCGGGTCGAGCTGGTCGACTTCGATCCCGACGCCGAGATCAAGCTCGTGGCGTCGATGCTCTATCCCTACTCGTCGCTGCCTGAACGGCGGATCGAGGAACAGGTGCGGGCCATGACGGTCGAAGACCGGCTGCGGGTCATCCGGGCCTACACCGGCGATCGCCGCAACCGTCGGCATCGGCCCGGCCGGGCGCTCGAGCGTCCGTTCTACCGCTTCGACATCCTCGCCGACTACGGCGCCTTCCGGGATCTGCAGCGTCACCGGCTCCTGACCGTCGAGTGGCAGCAGCTCACACCCGCCCACGGGTTCACCCGCCCCGAGCTGGTCGACGAGGCGGGGGTGGGCGACCGCTTCGACGCTGCCATGGAGCGCTCGGCCGCCCTGTTCGATGCGCTCGAGCCGGCGTTCGGCCCGCAGGCGTCGCTGGCGGTGTCGTTGGCCTACCGGGTGCGCTTCAACTTCAACCTGAACGCACGATCCGCGATGCACATGCTCGAACTGCGCTCGACCCCACAGGGCCACCCGGCCTACCGCACCGTGGCCCAAGAGATGCACACCGCCATCGCCGAGCAGGCCGGTCACCATGCCGTCGCAGCGATGATGAGCTTCGTGAATCACGACTCCGAGACCGAACTCGAACGCCTCGACGCCGAGCGGCGAGCCGAGGCTCGCCGCACCGCACGCTCGTAGGGCCAATCGAACCAGGCCCGCGTGGGCCCAACGACTCATCTTCGTCGTTCGTCGGCCGATAGATCGGTATGGCTCTTCCATTGATGGTTCGACGCATCACTGTCTCGGCATTTGCCTTGGGCTTGGCGACGACGGGTGTGTTGGCACTCCCGGCGGCGGCAGCCGCGAGTGACGACGGCTCGACCTATACCGTCGGCGAAGGCGACACCCTGTCACACGTCGCGCTTCGCACCAACACCTCCATCGAGGATCTGCGAGATCTGAACGGACTCGGGAACGTCGACCGGATCTACGTCGGCCAACGTCTCGTCGTGTCGGTTCCGACGATCACCTACACCGTGGCCGATGGCGACACGCTGTCGGCGCTTGCGGTGAAGTGGGGCACCACTACCACCGAACTCGTGGCCTTGAATGGGTTGGTCAACGACGATC
This sequence comes from Acidimicrobiales bacterium, assembly GCA_041394265.1. Lineage (NCBI taxonomy): Bacteria > Bacillati > Actinomycetota > Acidimicrobiia > Acidimicrobiales > Acidimicrobiales bacterium. The sequence continues at coordinate 4,919,261 of JAWKIO010000005.1, read as the reverse complement.
GCATCCGAGTCGGGCAGCAGCTCCAGATTCCCGCCACTTCGTTGGCTGCGGTCATCGACACCATCGATCTCGATCGGTATCCGAACCTCCCCGAGCGCATCCGGCAGCGGCCGGAGCGACTTGCCCTGATCCCCGTCTTCGAGCGGTGGGCGGCGGCCAACGATCTGCCGGTCGATCTCCTCATGGCCACGGCCTGGCACGAGTCCGGCTGGAACCAGGAGGCGCTCTCGAGCGCCGGTGCGGTCGGCGTCGGGCAGTTGATGCCGGTGACCGCCGAATGGATCGGTGCCAGCCTGATCGGCCAGCCAGCGCTCGATCGTTTCGAGGTCGAGGACAACATCCGCATGAGCGCTCGCTACCTCGACTGGCTCCTGGATCGCAACGACGGCGACGTTCGGCTCTCGCTCGGCGGGTATTTCCAGGGGCCGACCTCGGTCAGCAACGGCGAGTGGCTCGACGCCACCGAGCAGTATGTCGCAAACGTGATGGCACAACGAGCGCTCTTCACCGACAGCACGGACTGAGGATCGGCAGAGAAACGCCAGCTCAGGGAATTGCGGTCGAACTTTGGGGCGAGATTCGGCGGTTGCGGGTGTTCTCTGTGTAGAGTCCGCCCGTTCCAGGAGAACCACCCGATAGGTCTGCGGTAATGAGTGACGACGACATCGAAGAAACAATCGACGACGAGGTCGAAGAGGACCTCGACGAGGATCTCGACGACGACGATCTCGACGCAGATCTGGATGGCGATCTCGACGACGACGATCTCGATGACGACCTCGGCGACGACGAGTTCGCCGTCTCCGACGAGGTCGGTGACGACGACGAGGAAGAAGAAGACGAGGAGCCGGCCCGCCCGCGAGCTCGCAAGGTCGATCCCGACGAAGACGACGATGACGACGATCTCGATCCTGACGATGTCGAGGCCGATCTCGACGCCATTCTGAAGGATCGGATGGCAGCCTCCGACGACGAGGACGACGACGAAGACGACGACGGCCCGAAGCCGTTGCCGGCCGAGAGCAAGCGCAACGACGAGTTCGTCTGCGATAGCTGCTTCATGCTCGTGAACCGGGCCCAGTTCGGCAAACCCACCAAGCCGCGCTGCCCGATGGGCGATCCCGACTGCCCGTCGATCGTGCGCCTCTTCGGCTGAGATGGCCGGCAACGGCGATCCGAAGTCCCCGCTCGACCAACTGGTCGATCTCTTCGTCTACGCGCCGGTCGGCTTCCTCTATGAGCGCGATGAGGTCGTCGACCGACTGATCACTCGCGGCAAGAGCCAGGTGCAGTTGGCTCGGCTCATGGCCAAGATGGCGTCACAGCAGCCCGGTGGTACCGAGGCCATGGTGAACGAGGCGGTTGGATTCGCGGCCGACGTCGTTGCCAAGAGCCTGGCGGAGTTCGGCGCAGCGCTGGGTCTCGTGCCCACGCCGGCTCGTGCCGGCGAGCGAGACGACGTGGTCGACGTCGAGGAGCACCCGAGTCCTGACCCGGTCGGCGATGCAGACGCAGACGACGTCTCCACCGCCGACGCCGAGTCGGTTGCGTTGCCGATCGACGACTATGACGCCCTCAACGCCCGTGCCGTCGTTGCGGCCCTCGATGATCTGACCCTCGACCAGGTGGAAGTGATCGCGGCCTACGAGCGGTCGCATCGCAACCGCAAGACCATCCTGGCCAAGGTCGATCGGATGGGCGCATGAGCGAGGGCGCTCGTCGGGCGAGTGTCGATGATCTCGCGGCGATCACGACGGTGCTCGAGACCGTGGTGCCCGAGGTCGCCGAGCAACGGGGTGGTGCGACGTTCCTGGTCGCCGAGGGCGCGGCGCTGCAACCCCTGGCCGAGGCCCTGGACGATCCGGATTCGGTCGTGCTGGTCGGCACTTACGACGACGTCGTCCTCGGTGTGGCAACGATGCGCTTCGTGGAACGAGCCGACGGCCGGACGGCTGGGAAGATCGAGCGTCTGGTCGTCGACGCGGATGCACGAGCCTCGGGCATCGGCGAGGCGATGATGAACGAGCTGCTCGAGGCGTGCGAGGCCCGGGGATGCGCCGAGATCGAGTCGGTCGCGCTCCCCGGGGATCGTCACACGAAGAACTTCTTCGAGTCGTTCGGGCTCAAAGCCCGGATGCTCACGGTGGCACGGTCGCTGAGCGACCGTTCTGCCAAGTCGCTCAGCGACCCTTCCACTGAGGGGCCCGCTTCTCGATGAAGGCCAACGGGCCTTCGGCATAGTCCTCGGTCTTCGCCAGACGGCCCATGGCCTTGCCCGACAGGGCGAAGGCGGCGTCGTCGTCGAGACCGACCGACCCCTTCATCACCCCCAGGCTCTCACGCACGGCGAGCGGAGCGTTGACCGTGATCCGCTCCGCGAGGGTTGTCGCCTCGGCCAGGGCCTGACCGGGTTCGCACAGCACGTTCACCATGCCGAAATGGTGGGCCCGTTCGGCCGAGATGGGATCACCGGTGAGGATCAGTTCGGTCGCAACATTGCGGGGGAGGGCCACGGGGAGGCGGAAGAGCCCACCGGCGGCGGCGGCCAGCGATCGCTTCACCTCGGGCACTCCGAAGCGAGCGTTCGACGAGGCCACCACGAGATCACACGACAGCACGATCTCGGTTCCGCCGGCGAGCGCCGGTCCGTCGACCGCGGCAATCAGCGGCTTGGTGCGAGCCCGCCGAACGATGCCCCCGAAACCTCCCCGTTCCGTGCTCATCTGGGCGCCCGTTCCAGTCGAAACCGCCTTCAGATCCGCCCCCGCGCAGAACACTGGGCCGGCACCGGTGATGATGCCGACCCAGATGTCGTCGTTCGATTCGATCTCGTCGAGCGCTGCCTCGATGCCCTGGGCGACGGGGCCGTTGACGGCGTTTCGGGCGTCGGGACGATTGATGGTGATGAAGCCGATGTGGTCGGAAACCGTGAAGTCGATCATGGCGCCGACACTAGAGGCATCAGCCTTCGCTGACCTCTTCCTCGGCCGGTGTGGTGTCGGCCGGTGCGGCGGCCTCAGCGTCTGCTGCCGGCTCACCAGCGGGGAGTGCGTCGGGGGCGGGGTCGCCGGCCTCGAGGGCGTCGGGCGCCGGGGCGCCGGCGGGAAGCGCGTCGGGGGCAGGAGCGCCGGCCGGAAGGGCGTCGGGGGCCGACGGAGCCTCGCTCGCTGCGGCGGCGGACTCGGTTGCCGGAGCGTCGCCGGCGGGAGCCTCCGATGCAGCAGCCTCCGATGGAGCAGCCTTCGACGGAGCAGCCTCGGACGCAGGGGCGGGTGCCGGCGCCGACTTCTTCTTGGCGTTGTCGCGCTTGGGGCGACGACGCTTCTTCGATGCGGCCTCGGCCGGGTCGATGCCGAAGTGTGTGGCGATGTCGGGGACCCGATCGGCGATGCGCTTGACGGCCTCGAGGAGCTCAGGAGTGGGTTCGGCCGGGTAGCCGGCAGGGGTCACGCCGCCGCGAACCGGGGAGTAGGCCAGCGCATCGACGACCGCAGCCCAGCGGTCGGGTGCAATGTCGGCGCTGAGTGCGGCCGAGGCCGCCTCGGTGAGCTTGGTGGCCAACTCGGCAGGGATGGGAGCCCCGGCCTTGACTGGACGCGAGCTGAGTCGCAAGGCCCGGATGGTGCGGCCACCCTGCACGGCGGACTCCAGTTCGGCCAACCAGGCGGCCTGATCCTTCTCGAGCCTGGCGTTCAACCCGGCGCGAAGCTGCTCGGCCTTCGCTCGAGCCGACTCATCCTTCGAGGTGGGATCGGCTGCGCTGACCACCGACCGCAGGTCGCGGAGCTCGAGCTCGTCGAGATCAGCGAGCGCGGCGTCGGCCCGGTCGTGCCAGTCGGCGTTCTTCATGGTGGAGACCATCGGCTCGGCGATGGCCAGCACCGTCTTCATCTCGATCGTGGGGGCACCGGCAGCCGCGGCCTCGGTGTTCTGCTTCTCGATTGCCGCCCGGACGGCGGGGAGCCCACCCTTGAGCACCTGCTCGGCGATGGGGCGATGCTCCTCGGGCACGGCCTCGAGTGCGGCGTTGCGATGCACCCGACCGGGACGCAGTCGCTTGGCCTTGGGGCGGGAGTCCTCTCGGGGGCCACGGCCACGGCCGCCGTCACCACGCCCACCCTCGCGACGAGGGCCTCGCTCACCATCGCCGCGGCCTCCGTCGCGGCGGGGGCCACGCTCGCCGTCGCCACGACCACCTTCACGGCGCCGACGCCCACCGCCACGACGATCGTCGTCGCGGTCGCGCCGGCCGGTGCGGACGGTGGTCACCAGCTCGTCGTCGGAGACCGGCCGGGACACCATCTGGAGCAGGTCGGTGCGTTCCTTCTTCGCCTTGGGCGGGAACACCTCGGTGACCTCGATGCCATCCAGGTGGAACTCGGCTTCGACTCGCACGACGTCGCCGATCTTGGCGTCGGGATAGAGGAGCGAGCCGCTGAGCTCACCCTTGGGCTGGCGAGCGTTGGCCGCCCGCCAGGTCCAGTTGCCGTCGTCACGGGTGCTGGTGAGTTCGACTTCGATTCTGCGAGCCATCGTGGCGCTCCTACGTTCGATGTGGGCGCATAGCGGCGCCACCGGCGCGCCACAGTGACACGCACGCCGACCACGCTATCGTCAGTCGCCCTCGGTAGAGCCCTCCGGCGTGGCAGCGGCGACGGTGGCGGTCACCTCGCTCAGTGCGCGATAGGCGTCGTTGCTCCTGGCCGCTGCCCGCACCTCGCGAGCCGTCGCATCGACGTAGCGCTGCGTGGTGGCGAGCGACTCGTGACCGAGCAGCCGTTGCAGCTCGGTCCCCGATGCCCCGTTCCTGGCGAGATTGGTGGCAAACGTGTGGCGCAGCGCATGCACGAGCGCGCCCCTCGGGACGCGGGATCGGATGCCGGCTTCTCGATACAGCCGATCGACGAGGTACTGCAGCCCTCCTCGTTGCATCGGGCGTCCCTTGGTGTCGACGAACAGGGCGGCATCGACCGGGATCCGACCGGGGAATCGTCGGAGTCGCGTCTCGAGGTAGTGGTGGATGACCGCTTCGACCTCGGCTTCGAGTGGGACGGTCCGCTCCTTGTTGCCCTTGCCTCGCACGGCCAGCACCCGCTCGCCCGGCGGACCGTCGATCGACCGCATGGTGAGGTCGAGGATCTCGGCGAGCCGGAGTCCGCCGGTGATGAGGGTGACGATCAGCGCGAGGTCGCGTTCGGGCCAGGGGTCGCGAGCCGTCTTGCGCCCGGTGGCCGCCGCCGTCAGCAGGAGGTGGATGCTGTCGTCGCCGACGATGGCCTTGGGCCGGCTCTTCGGAACGCGTGGTTTCTCGATGGCGGCCATGGGGTTGCCGGGAACGACACCCTCGGCGACAAGGAAGGTGTACAGCTGGTTCCAGGTCGACCATGTTCTCGACACGGTCGATTCCGATTGATGACTGATGCCGGCGAACGCCCGCCGCAGGGTGCGGATGTCGAGGTCTTCGACCCGCAGCTCGGCCATGGGGCGCTGGGTCACCTCGGCGAGCTGCACGAGGATCGCGTCGAAGTCTCGTCGATAGGCGGCGAGTGTGTGAGCGGAATGTTTCTTCGGGCGCCGAGCGAGGAAGAACTCGTCGATGAGCGCCGGGAGCGGATCGGACACCCGTTCCACCGTAGTGGGGTGGTCACGCCGGATTGGGCCGTTCGGCTCATACCACCCCTCGACCGGCCGATAGATGTCCGAGAAGGAAGGGTCCGATGCACCACCGTTTGTCTTGTCCGTCGTGTTCGATGAATGCGAGCACCACCGATCACCGCCACTTTGCTCCCGCCGGCGTCGTCGATGGTGCCGAACTCCGCCGCTGTCGCAACTGCGGCGAACTCGTCGTGCTCGCTCGGGGTACCGAGGCCGGGCATCGAGCGGCGGCGCTCTCACGGGCGTCGTGAGCGCCGCTGGGTGACCCACCGCTCAAGTTGCCACGAGTGAACCGCTGCTCCGAGGCGACAAACCCTGTGATGACCGGCCACACTACGTGGGATGACGCCGCCCACGCACGGTGAGCGCCTGGTCGGGCTGCTCGAGGACGCCTTCACGGTCCCGCTGACTCTCGTCACGGGCGGCTCGGGCTGGGGCAAGTCCACCCTCCTCGCCTCATGGACCGACGGCCACCGGGTGCTGCCGGTCCGAAGGAGCGGCCTCGATCCGACGCCGATCGCCTTCGGTCGTCGCTTGCTCGAAACCGTGGCCCTGCGCCACCCCGGGGTCCAGCTCCCTCCGGTGCTCGACACCACCAGCGGCCGCGGACCCGACGCCGACGCCGTGGCTTCTGATCTCGCCGAGCTGGTCGCCTCCGCCGTTCGGGGAGCGCTCGACGACACGGTGTCCCAGCCCCTGCTCCTCATCATCGACGATCTGGAGGAACTCCCGCCCGGGGTGCCGGCGCTCGTGCTCTCGCTGGCTCGTCAGGCCCCTGGCGAATTGCATCTCGCCGTGGCCACCCGAACGGCGGCCGACCTGCGTGTCGCTCGACTGCGAGCCGAGGGACGACTGGGCGAGATCACGCCTCGTGACCTCGCCTACACACTCGACGAACTCCGTCACGACCTGATCGAGCGTGTGGGCGATGCCGCCGCCGAGCAGGCCGAGCGCCTGCATCGCCTCACGAACGGTTGGCCGCTCGCCGTCGAGCTCGTGGTGAACTCGCTCCAACGGTCGGCGCCCGAGCACTGGCAGGTCCGCATCGACTCGCTCGACCAACCGGGCAGCCCGCTCGCCGACCTGTTGATCGAGGAGGGACTTGCCCAACTCGACGACCTCAGCCGACAGGTCCTGCACGTCGCCGAATCGGTGCCTCGCCTCAATCATCGGTTCTGTGAGGCGGTGGGACTTGGCTCGACGACGGCCGACGTGCTGGCGCGTCTCTCCGAAACCGGTCTGTTCCTGACCTCCGATCCCGAAGAGCACGGATGGTTCCGTTCGACCAAGCTCGCGGCGACGGTATTTGGCATGTCGCCGGCGAGCATCGACGTCGATCCGAAGGTGCTTGCCGACGCATACGTCGCGAGTGGGCACGTCGACGATGCCCTCGTGGTGTGGTCCGATCGACTGGGGATCGGGGAGCCGGCCGACCTCGTGGCCTTCGTCGTCGACCACGGTGAGGAACTGGTCGCACGAGCCGATCCCGAGCGCCTCCAGCGGGTCCTCGACCATCTCGGCACCTCCGACGATCCGGTGATCGCCGAAACCATCGGACGGGTGTCGTTTCGTCGTGGGGACTGGGATCGTGCGCTCGAGGCCTTCGAGCGCTGCGAGCGACTCACCGGGTCGCTCCCCGCACGGCTGGGAGCGAGGTTGGCCCAGATCCGCTATTTGCGGGGTGAGATCGGCCCGGCGATCGCCGTCTGCGAGCGCGCAGTGCTCGGCCAGGGCGACCGGGCGGCCGACGCTCGGGTCTGGGCGTGGTGGTCGTCGGCGCTGTGGCTGCGAAACGAGGTCGACGCGTGCGCGGAGAAGGCCGAGCTCGCGTTCGCCGCCGCCAGCGAGAGCCGCAACGACGAGGCGCTCGCGACGGCCCACACCGTGATGGCCATGCTGGCGGCGCTCCGCTCGGATCGCTCGGCCAACGACCTCCACTACCTTCGGGCGCTCGACCACGCCAAGCGGGCAGGCGACGTCATGGCGATCATGCGGATCCGTTCGAATCGCGGTTCGCGATTCATCGAAGAGGGGCTGTACGCGGAGGCGCTGATCGAACTCGATCAAGCCATCGACCTGGGCGAGACGAGCGGCTTCGGGACGATGCTGACGATCGGTCTGGTCAACCGGGGCGAGGCGTACCACGCGATGGGGCGACTCGACGACGCGTTACGGGATCTGCGCAGCGCGCTCGAGGTGGCGACCCGTATCGGCTCGCTCGAGGCGGCGTATGCCCTCCTCGAACTCGGATTCGTGCAGTTCGATCGAGGAGAGACCCGTCAAGCTCGCGCGTCGCTGACCGAAGCGCTGGCCATGGCCGAGCCTGAGGGCGACCTACAGGCCATCGTTCCCTCGCTCGTCGGCTTGACCCGCTTGGCACTGATCGATCGCGAAACCGAAGCCGGCGGCGTCGCTGCCGCCCGGGGGTTGATCGATCGGGCACTCCAGGGCGAGGCCTCGCTGGACCATCCCCAGGCGCTGTCGGTGTCGTCGATGGTGGCACTGGCGGAGGGGAATCGCGAGCGTGCCGCCGCCGACGCCCGGGCCGCTGCCGATATCGCCGCCGTCCGCCGAGACCGGCCGGGGCTGGCACTGGCCTACGAGATGCAGGCGCTCGCCAGCGATCCGCCCGATCCGGTGTGCGCCGACCGGGCACTGACCATCTGGCGCGAGATCGGCAACGCGGTCGGGGAGTGCCGGGCGATGCTGGTGAAGGCGAGGGCTGTTCCGGAGCAGGGGAGCGCCCTCACTCGGTCGGCGCAGCTCCGGGCCGAACGCATCGGTGCTCGCGGGCTGGCCGCCGATGCCGAGTTGCTCCACCGCGAGCTGGCGCAGGCGGTGCGGCACGGGCTCGAGGTCCGCACGATGGGGAGCTTCGTCGTCACCCGCGATGGGGAGGACATCGGGATCGCCAGCTGGCAGTCGAAGAAGGCCCGGGACCTGTTCAAGATGCTGTTGGCACGCCGACCGGCGCGGATGCCGCGTGACCAGATGATCGAGATGCTGTGGCCCGACGAGCCGCCGGCCAAGTCGCAGCGGCGGTTCTCGGTGGCGCTGAGCACCGCCCGAGCCGTTCTCGACCCCGAGAAGCGGGAGGCGTCCGATCACTATCTCACTGCCGACGCCAACACCGTGGCACTGCGAACCGAGAATCTGCAGCTGGATGTCGCCGACTTCCTGGCGCTCACCGACGAGGCCGAGCAGCTGCGGCGTGGCGGCGATCTGGTGCTGGCCCGGGCCGAGATGGAGCGCGCCAGCGGGCTGTACCGGGGACAGTTCCTCGAGGACGACCTCTACGAGGAGTGGTCGGTGGCCATGCGTGAGCTGTGTCGGCTTCGGTTCCTCGACCTCTCGCGCCACCTGGCCCGACTCTACGAAGGCGACGGCGACCTCGAGCGGGCGACGAGTCAGTGGCTGCGGATCATCGAGTCCGATCCCTACGACGAAGAAGCGCATCTCGGGGTGGTGCGACTGCTGACGGCGAGCCGTCGCCACGGCGAAGCTCGTCGCGCGTACCGTCGCTACGCAGGGCAGATGGCAGAACTCGGGATCGAAGCGGCGGCATTCCCCTCGCTATGAGCGTGCGGATTGGGCCGCTCGAACTCGACTCGAACATCACTTGAACACGGCCGTGCAAGATGGGCGTCGTGAAGGTGTTCGTCGTCAAGATTCCTCAACCGGGCCAGACCTGGCCGGAGGGTCTCCGAGGCACCGTGGAGGATTCGGCGACCGGTGAGTCGCAGGTGTTCACCACGGCCGAGGAGTTGGTCGAGGTCTTGACGACGAAGACGAAGAACGCCGCCGAGGCGTGACGAACCCGCAGATCGGGGTGGTGGTCAACGGAGGGAAGACCACCATCTCGATCAGCGGCTTCGCTGGCTCAGACGCCGGCTTGCTGGGAGTAGACCTGCGCCGGCTGCGAGCGCTGGTCGGCCGGGGGAGCGGCGTAGGCCTGCGGCGCGTGCTGCACCGGTGGTTGTTGGACGGGTGCCGGCTGAGCGGGCGTTTGCGATACGTCTGCGTGCTGTGCTGATGACGGCGCGGCTGCTGGTGCCGCCGTGGCCTGCTGCTGGTTCAGCTGCTGTGCTGCGAGCGCTCGCATGGCCGCTTGCTGCTGGGCGTTCGCGTCCATCGGCGGGCCCGGCTGAGCAGGCGGGGCGCTCATCTGTTGCGCCGCCGCAGCCGGCGGCGGGCCTTCGTCGCCGCTGGTCACGAAGTAGATTTGGGCGACCCGGTCGATCATCTTGATGTCGAGGGCGCGGGGGAGTCCCTCGTACTCGGCGATGCCCGTCATCAGATCGAGGAAGTCGATTGCGACGTAGGGGCGAAGCTCGCCGATGAAGTGCTCCGATACCCGGCGAAGGTGGTGCGCCGCCTCCGCGTTGACATTGATGTTCTTGGCCTTGGCAGCCCGCACGAGGATCCAGTTGAACGCCGTCTCGGTCACTGCGCCGACGTAGACCTTGTTGCGGAGCCGTCGGAGGAACGCCTCATCACCGAGCTCATGCGGATCGAGGTTCGTCGATGCCACGAGCTTCAGTTCGAACGGCACCGTGAACTTGGAGCCGTTGACGAGCCGGAGGAAGTCGATGCCGCGAGAGAGCGGCACGATCCACCGGTTGAGCAGCTCGGTCGGAAGGAGCTGTTGGCGTCCGAAGTCGTCGACGACGAGGATGCCATTGTTGGCCTGCATCTGGATCGGCGCCTTGTAGGCGCCCGAGATCGAGTCGTACTCGAGATCGAGCATGCGGGCGTTGAGTTCACCGCCGACGAGCACGAGCGGCCGATTGCACAGCACCCAGCGCTGATCGAGACCGGGTGGCTGAGGGTCGACCGCCTTGTGGGTCGCTGGGTCGTAGACGGTGATGATCGACCCGTCGACCTCGACCGCCCGAGGCACGAGCACGGCGTCGGTGTGGAGTCGGATCATCCGCTCGGCGAGGCTGGTCTTGCCGGTCCCGGGAGGCCCGTACAAGAAGATGGCGCCATCGCTCAGGAAGGCCGGACCGAGCTGGTCGAGCATTTCGTCGGCCACGACGAGGTCGCCGAAGGCGGCCCGAATCGTCTCGCGATTGATGGTCACGTCGGACTTCTGACGGAGGATCGTCTCGGTATAGGTGGCCAAGGACACCGGCAGGCTGCCGGCATAGCTGGCACCGACCATCCGCTCGCTGGTGGTGCGGTAGCCCGTGTCGCTCAGGCCGATCCGGTAGTCACGGCCCTCCATGCCGTAGTACTCGATGATCTTCTTGTCTCGAAGGGCATCGGCGATCTCCTTGGCGACCGGCATGGTGATGCCGAGGCCGAACGAGACATTGTGAATCGTCGTCTCCCGCTCGACGAACACCCGGCGAGCGAACAGGTCTTCGACGAGACCGCGGGGGATCCCGAGGTCGTCGACCCGGGCGGCCGGCCGCGCCGTCAGCATGGTGGAATCCAGGGCGTCCATATGAGGAGAACATCGGCGGTTTCGGGCCAGTCCTGACCGATCTGTCGCAACATGGTTCCGATGACCCACCTGACCTGCTCGAACAGTCGAAAGATTCTCCTCAGGTCGCGCACCGAGTCGTCCGAGAATGGGGGAGCGACCGCGCACCCGGAACCCGCGGTCTCGGCAGAGGACCTTCGATGAATCGCAATATCGTGCAAGTGGCCAGGATGCGAATGCAGGACGCCGTGTGCGGCGATGTCGTGAACCGCGTTCCCGACGCCACCGAGGGTTGGTTCCAGATCGGGATCATCGAGACGCTGTTCGACGGCAAGACCCAGTTCTCGAGTGCCGATCGACGAGTCACCCTGTCCGGCCATGCACACGACATCTGCGGTGTCCAGGTGTTGAAGCCGGTCGAGATGGAGATGCCCATCCCTCCCGAGGTGATGTCGGAAGAGGAAGCGGCTGCCGCCGCTCCGCCGTCCGGCCACTGATCCCGATCGGCCCTGATCCCCATCGGCCAACGCTCGGATCTGGCCGTCGGCGACGTTTGTGACAGGGGAGTGGCGGGTAGCCCCTCGTCATGTCCGACCACGTCACTATCCCCACCCCCTCGACCAGCTCGATGTTCATCGCCGGGGTGGATGTCACCGAACTGGCTCGCCGTCGACCGCCGTTCACCTCGCTCTACCTGAACGGTGGACCCCAGCCGCGGGAGCGAGCCCATCTCGCCCTCGACGCAGCGGGCGCTCCCAACCTTCACCGCATCCTCGATGCCATCGATACGACCGAACTGCTCGCCAGCCGAGCGATTTTCGCCGCTGACGACGGACCCGTCGTGACGTTCTCGATCGAAGAGCCGCTTCGACATGACGTTGCCCGCAGCGGTGAGGTCCTGTCGCTCGGCACGCTCGTCGAATACTCCCAATTCAGCTCGCCTCACGCCGTGGTGACGATCGAGGACGACATGTTCGGCGTCACCTCCTTCGGGTCGGTCGACGTTCCGGGCGGCGGCGCCCACGATGCTGTCGGGCCGGTAGCGGTCAGCCAATCCGTGCACACGGCGATCGAACAGTTGGGGTTCGTCGAACCGACGCTGCTGGCCCTCGTCGGGACCGGCGACCAGCTCGAGCGATATGCAGCGAACTTCAGCGATGCGTTTCCCCATGCCTGGGTGCAGCACTATGCCACCGACGATCTCGATGATCAGCTCGTCGACATCTCCGACCAGATCGTTCGCGATGCACAATCACGGGCGGCTGAGACGCTCACCCTCGAACTGGCGCAGTTCCGAGCGGCCCGCGATGCCGGCCGAGTGGTCGAAGGCCCGCCGGTCCTCGATGCGGTGCGCCGAGGGGGAGTGGCGACACTCCTCGTGCACGATGACGCCGACGACGACCGGATGGTCGACGGCGACCGATTGGTCGATCACATCACCCACTCCGCAGCGCGGAACAACGTCCCGCTACGGATGATCCCGAACCTCGGCGACGGCCGTGGCCCGGCCGAGGGCCTCGGCGCCGTCCTCGCCGAGGACCAGGCGGCCACCGCCGCCGCCTCACCCGCCGCCGTCTGACCAAAGCGCGGAGCCTCCCAACACTTCGGCAGAGCATCAGGGGGAGGGGCGGGGGTCGGCGGGCGCGTACGCTTTCGTCGTGCCCATCAGGATTCCCGATGCCCTTCCCGCCCGCGAGGTCCTCGAACGTGAGGGCGTGCGGGTGATGGACGAGTCGACCGCACTTCGCCAGGACATCCGGCCGCTGCAGATCGCGCTCTTGAACCTGATGCCCGACAAGATCGTCACCGAGACCCAACTGGCACGGCTGCTCGGGTCGACGCCGCTCCAGGTGGAACTGACACTGGTGCGAGTGGGGAGCCATGCGGCGAAGAACACCGCCGAGGATCACCTGATCTCGTTCTACCGAACCTGGGACGAGATCAAACACCGCACGTTCGACGGGTTCATCATCACCGGCGCACCGATCGAGACCCTCGACTTCGAAGCGGTCACCTATTGGCCCGAACTCACACAGATCCTCGACTGGACGACTACCCACGTCCATTCGACCTTTGCGATCTGTTGGGGTGCGATGGCGGCGATCTGGCACTTCCATGGTGTGCCGAAGTACACGCTCGACGCCAAGGCCTTCGGTGTCTACCAGCATCGAAATCTTCAGCCGGCCTCGCCGTATCTCGCCGGGTTCTCCGACGACTTCGCTGTATCGGTGTCGCGCTGGACCGAGGTCCGCAAGGACGACGTACTTGCGGTTCCCGAGCTCGAACTCTTGATGGAGTCCGATGAAACGGGTGTGTGTCTGGTGTCGGAAACCGCCGGCAATCGGCTCTACATGTTCAATCATGTCGAGTACGACTCGACATCGTTGGCCAACGAGTATTTCCGAGATGTCGACGCCGGCGTCGACATCGAGGTACCGCACAACTATTTCCCCGACGACGACCCAACGCAGCAACCACTGAACCGCTGGCGGTCACACGCCTTCTTGTTGTTCGGCAACTGGATCAACCAGCTCTACCAGTCGACCCCGTTCGACTTTGCGACGTCCGAGCACGAGGGGGCGTCGGCAGCGAAGGGGTAGGAGTCGCTCAGGGCATCAAGCTGGCTGACCTGGGTCTCCAGACAAGTGCTGCATAATGACGATTATGTTTGTTTCGCCACGTCGTGAAACCGGACGAGACAGCGGACGTCGTTGGTGGCAGGTACTAGTGTCCAGTGCCACAACGAACTCACGTCTGGAGGGATGCGATGAGTGACAAGGTGACGAACCTGTCGGGCAAGGGTCAGGGCAGCGGCGTGCCGGCCATGGATGCGGTCGAGGTGCAGTACGCCGAACCGATCGACTTTCCCGATTCCGACGGCGATGGTTTGGACGACATCGTCGAGGCGACGATCGGCACCGATCCGCACAACGTCGACACCGACGACGACGGTCTGATCGACAGCGAGGAGTTCGACTACGGAACCGACCCGCTGAACGCCGACTCTGATGGTGACGGCGCCAACGACTGGTACGAGGCGGTGCTGCGCCGCACCGACCCCAACGACGCCAACGACACACCTCCGCCGTTGACCGGCGATGGTGACACGCAAGTCGCTGATTCCTTCAACACCGGGAATGTCAACGTCGGCAATGGTGACAGCCAAATCGAGGACTCGTACCAAACCGGAACTGGCGATGTCGTCGACGGTGATGGCGGCTTCGGGACGGGGAGTAGCACTCCCCCGGCGCCGACCGTTCCGGTCGACAGCGATGGCGACGGCCTGTCCGATGACTTCGAGGACCAGTACGGTCTGAACCCGAAGTCGGCCGACAGCGACGGCGACGGGCTCGGCGATGGCTACGAGATCGATCTGAAGACCGATCCGTGGGAGGTCGACACCGACGGCGATGGCGTGTCCGACTATGCCGAGGTCAAGTTGGGCACCGATCCGCTCGATGACAGCGACGTGCCCGACGACGACATGCTCGACTCGCTCGCCGACTGAGACGTCTACCGGGTCATCGAGCGCACGCGAGGGCTCATAGCGCGGTGGCGGGGCTCCGAAGCTGGTGACACCGATCTGACGCGCCTGCCCGCTGGCGTTGGTGGATCGAGTTGATCTCCAAGCCAGAGGAAGCCCCGTATGCGCCGATCCATCGTCATTGCCGCTTGCACGTTCATCGCCCTGCTCGGTGGGCTGGTGTCGATCGTCGTGCAACGAGCGTCGGCGTCGATCGAGCGCGGTGAACAGATGAACCAGGCGGCCGAGGTGCTCGCCGAGATGGAACAGTTCCAGGTCGCCAAGGTCCAGGTGTATGGCGGCGTCCTTGGCCTGATTCGTGCCACCGACCAGGCGACCGCCGACGAAGGGTCGGCCGCAGTGGTCGGTGGCCTGACCGATGAACTCACCCATGCGACGCGCATCGTCGAGATCGCGGCCGAGTCGAACAGCGAGGAGGTTCGTACCGCAGCAGCGAACCTGACGGCGGCCACGGATCGGCTCCGGCCCTACGCCGAGACCCTGTCGAATGGTGGCGACGCCCCGCTCGAGGTGCTGGCGACCATCTCCAGTCCCGAACTGCTCGCTGCGGTCGACGAGGCCGACATGGCCGCTGCCAATCTCGCCATTGCGGCCCGTGCCCACTCGGAACTCGTGGCGTCGCAAGCACACGATGCCGGGCGGTCGCTCCAGATCATCGTTGTCGCCGGCGCCGCGTTCGTTGCCTTGCTCGTCCTCGGGCTGTCGTGGGTCTATGGCACCAAGGTCGACCGACGGATCGGCCAGGTCTTCGCACAACTGCGGTTGGCGGGTACCGAACTCGACGATGTCTGCTCGGTGCTCGAGTCCTCGGCCACCGGGTCCGTCGACCGGACGGCGATGGCGGTGCAGCGGGCCGACCTGATGGGCACGACGATCCGCAATGCGTCGGCGTCGATCCTGCAGCTCGGCGGATCGGCCGATCAGATCGCAGCGTCGGTGGCGAGCTCGGACACGATCATCGACACCGCATCCGACCAGGCCAAGGTGGCAACGACGACCATCCAGCGCCTCGATACCTCGTCGGCGGAGATCGCCAATGTGCTGGTGCTGATCTCGACCATTGCCGAGCAGACCAACCTCCTGGCGCTCAATGCCACAATCGAGGCGGCCCGAGCCGGTGAGGCCGGCAAGGGATTCGCCGTGGTCGCTGGTGAGGTGAAGGAACTGGCCAAGCAGACGACGGCCGCGACGACCGAGATCGCTGACCTCGTCTCGACCATCCATACCGACACTCGTGACGTCGTCGGCGCCATCGCCGGCATCTCCGAGACCATCGCCCAGATCGCCGATGCCCAGACCGTCATCCGGGTCGCTGCCGATCAGCAGTCGCTCTCGGTGCACGACCTCGAAGGCACGATGGCGACCGCGTCGAACACGACGGATCAGATCGCCGCGTGCATCCACGACGTCGCCTCCGATGCCTCGTCGACGACCGGCATCGTCGGGCGCCTCGTCCACACAGCACAGGACATGAACACCAACGCCGCGTCGCTCGCAGGATTGACCGGTGAGCGTTCGGTGGTCACGTCACACCATTGAGCCACCGCGGGCGATGGCCCGTTAGCGTGACCAGGTGGAGATCGAACGAGTACCGCTGTCCGACGCCGACGAAGCCGGGTATCTCAAGCGCATCCTGACCTCGAAGGTCTACGAGGTCATCGATGAGTCGCCGCTCGACGATGCACCCGTGCTCTCCACCCGGCTCGGCAACCGGGTCATGCTCAAACGCGAAGACCTCCTGCCGGTGTTCTCGTTCAAGATTCGCGGTGCCTACAACAAGATGGCGAACCTCTCCCCTGCCCAACGCGGCTTCGGGGTGATCGCGGCGTCGGCCGGGAACCATGCACAGGGCGTAGCAATGGCCGCCCAGGAACTCGGCTGTTCGGCGGTCATCGTGATGCCGATCACCACCCCCGAGGTCAAGGTCGACGCCGTGCGGGCTCGCGGGGCCGAGGTGGTCCTCCACGGTGAGTCGTACTCCGACAGCTACGGCCTCGCCGTCGAACTGATGGCGCAACGATCGCTCACGTTCGTACACCCGTTCGACGATCCCGACGTGATCGCCGGCCAGGGAACGATCGGTATGGAGATCCTGCGCCAGCATCCCGAGCCGATCCACGCCGTGTTCGTGCCGATCGGAGGAGGCGGGCTGATCTCGGGCATCGGCAGCTACCTGAAGGCGCTGCGGCCTGGCATCCGTGTGATCGGTGTGCAATCCGACGACTCCGACGCCATGGCGCAATCGCTCGAGCACCGGGCCCGGGTCGAACTCGACACCGTGGGGCTCTTCGCCGATGGCACGGCCGTGAAGTTGGTCGGCGAGGAGACGTTCCGTGTCGCCTCTGGATGTGTCGACGAGGTCATCCGAGTCGATACCGACCAGATCTGCGCGGCGATCAAGGACGTCTTCACCGACACCCGCGCCATTCTCGAGCCGTCCGGCGCCCTGGCCATCGCCGGAGTGAAGGCGTACACGGAGCGGACCGGCGTCAGCGGTGAGACGCTCATCGCCGTGGCCAGCGGTGCCAACATGAACTTCGACCGGTTGCGCTTCGTGTCGGAGCGGGCCGAGATCGGCGAGCATCGCGAGGCGGTCTTCGCGGTCACGATTCCCGAGACGAGGGGGAGCTTCCGGCGGTTCATCGAGATCCTCGACGAGGGGCGCGCCGTCACCGAGTTCAACTACCGCATCGCCGACGCCGACGAAGCGTATGTGTTCGTCGGCCTCCAAGTGTCGAGCCGGGCGCAGGCGCGTTCGATCGCCGAGTCGTTCCGGACGGCCGGTCTCGAAGCGCTCGATCTCACCGACGACGAGCTGGCGAAGCTGCACCTGCGGCATCTGGTGGGCGGCCACTCCCCTCTCGCCAACGACGAGCGTCTGTACCGCTTCGAGTTCCCTGAACGCCCTGGTGCCCTGAGCACCTTCCTGTCGAGCATGGCCCCGGACTGGAACATCTCGCTGTTCCACTACCGCAACCACGGGTCCGACGTCGGTCGAGTCCTGGTGGGCATGCAGGTGCCTGACGCCGATGCCGGCGAGTTCGATCGGTTCCTCGACCAACTCGGCTACCGGTACTGGGAGGAAACCGAGCACCCGGCGTATCGGTTGTTCCTGGCCTGATCTCGGACGGCGCTCGCCGGCGAGCGGCTCACCCGGGGAGATCGCCACCCAGCGGGTAGCGAGCGAACAGCTCCTCCCAGATGGCGTTGGTGAACAGGTCGTTGGCGTACTGTGGTGCTCCCCCGTACCCGGGTACGAGACGCATGGTCCACAGGTCGGCCAGCCCCTCATTGGCCGCCTTGTCGTTCACGACCCGTTCGACCTCGGCCCGTTGTGCGGTGGTCAACGCGTCACGATGGACATACAACAGCGAGATCCGAGCGTGGAAGGCCTCGTGGACGTAGACCGCATCGGTCGTCGATGCCGGCCAGTTGGGGTCGGTGCGGACGCACCAGGTCAGGTTCCAGGTGCTGCGCACCCAACGCACGTTCCCGCCGAACTGGTCGGCCTGGCACTGCGTTGCCACGTAGGTACCGCGTGCCAGCTCGGCATCCGCTGCGGCCCGTGCGGACATGCCGGACCGAAGGAAGGCCCGGTCGCCGGCCGCGGCCGCGCTTGCGGTTCCGGTTGCCGTCGTGAACTCGGCGGACTCGGAGAACGAGATCAACAGGTCGCCACGGTCGAAGTCTCGGCGCGCCAGCTGGGTCGCCCAGTAGCGGTAGCCGACGTCGTCGGACGGTCGCCCGAGCACGTTGCGATAGACAAGGTCGAGGAAGCCACGATCGTCGACGGCGCCGTAGCGCTGGACGAACTCGGCCGAGCTGATGAAGGCATCCGCCATGCCGGCTACATCGAGCCGATGCGCCAACACTTCCCCCGTCCAGTAGTCGAGCCCGCTCGTATCGGGCAGCCGGAGAAATGCTGCGCAGTAGAGGCGATAGACCGACGCCCGCTTGGTACTGGTGACGTAGAGGTCACTGGGAGGCGTCGCCCCGATGCAGACGTCACCGTCGGCCGCGGCCGTTGGTGCCGGTGAGGTTGCGGTGGCTGCGGTGGGCGAGCCGACCACCAATGCGGTGACGGCCAGCGTGAGTGCAAGCGTGTTGACGAACAAGCGACGAACGAGTGATGCCCGGACGGCAGCGAACATGGAGGACCTCGGCGGGGACGGGTACTCCGGAACCTTCGGCTGCGGTGTGGCCAACGTGAGCCAGACGGCTCAGATTCTGTAGTTCGTTCGATCCGCCGGACGTGGGTCCGCTGCCCCATCTCTCGGCTCCTGAGCCCGGAAGTGGGCTGCCCGGCCGAGAGTTCGCCGGGGGTGAGCTCGACAGCCGAGAGTTCGGGTGGTCAGGTCGGCGTCGAATGCTCGATCAGTGGAGGGAGGCGGGGAGGTCGAAGGTGCCGTCATCGTTCGACGGGAAGTCGACGATGTCGGTGACGGCGGCGAGATCGATCGGGCCGTACACGTGGGGGAACTCGATGCCGCTGCCGTAGGAGTCCTCGAAGACCAGGTCGGCGGACAGCTTCGAGCCGTCGATCACCAGGAGGACGAGATCGGTCCGCCCGGCGTACCGCTCGTTGGCCGGGATCAGGACCTGCTCGGGAGTCGACAGGTGGATGAATCCCTCGGAGATCAACGAGTCGGCTCGATACTCCCCCACCCGCTGTGCCTCGGCCCAGGTGTCGGGCGTGGCGATGTGGAGCAAGGTGGGGAGACTCGTCATGGCCCCAGTTTGTCCTCAGCCGACGCCGATGCGGCGTAGGAGGTACACGATGGGTGCCAGCGCAGCGCCGATGGCGATGCCCCACGCCATCACGAGCAGCACGAAGCGCACGATCTCGGGCCAGCGGCTGTTCGCCTGCTCGGCGATCGTCGGCGTCTCGACCACGGCCATGCACTTCCTTCGGCCGCACGATCACAGAAATGAAGCGGGGCGATTCGACTCGGCGGCGACACAACGCCGAGTCCATCGGCCACACTGGCGCCATGAGTCGAGCCGGAGCACACGCCGACCGAGCGGGCGCGGCAACCGGCGTGGTCACGCTCTACGACCTGTTCGGCGTGCCGTCGGCCTGTACGCCCGACGAGCTCCGTCAGGCGTATCGACAGTTGGCCCGTCAGCTCCATCCGGATGTGGCCGGGCTCGACGACGGCGGTCTCGCCATGGCCAAGCTGAACGAGGCGTGGCGCATCCTGTCCGACCCCGACGCTCGGCAGCGGTACGACCTCACGCTCGGCAGTCGCTCGCACCTCGCAACACCGACATCGCCGCAACCACCGCCCAGAGCGCAATGGAGCCGCCGACAGGCCTGGGTGATCAGCATTCAGGCGCAGATGGCTCGCCTCACTCGTCAGGCCGGACGCAGTGCCACCCAGACGCTGCTGATTCGAGCGCCACGAGCCGACCGTGCCCATTACGAGGGTTTGGTGGAGCTGATCGTGGCGAGCGTGATCGAGGACACCGAGCCACGGGTGCGTGCCGCTCGCGCCGCCGGCGCAGCACCACTCGATCTGGCGTCGGCGGCGTCGCTGATCGCACTGCGATCGCTGGCCGACCGGCTGCGCCGAGAGTCGGCGCTCGGTGTGAATGCCGATCTGATCATGACGGCCGAGCTGATCGACCGAATGTGGGACATCATGGCCCACGAGCTGACGAGCCAATTGGCAAATGGGCTGGGCGGCAATCCCCATGTCGCCCACGCCATCACCCATCGCTGAGTGCGCATTGCGGGGCGCCGCGCGCTCCGTGACGGTCGTTCAGCAGGCGTTGAACGTGTCGATGTCGGCGCCGCCGTAGCACGGGTCACGCCCGTCGCCACCGTCGAGATGGTCGTTGCCCGCTCCACCGTAGAGCCGATCGTTGCCGTCGCCGCCGTAGAGGGCATCGGCCCCTGCGCCGCCGGCCAGTCGGTCGTTGCCGGCGCCACCGACGAGCAGATCGTCAGCGGCATCGCCGCTCAGATCGTCGTCGCCCGGTCCCCCGTAGATTCGATCGAAGCCGAGATTGCCCCGGATCAGATCGTTGCCTCCGAGGCCACAGATCACGTCGTCGTCGGTGGTGCCGTTGAGGGTGTCGTCGCCGTCGGTACCGGTGATCGTGCAGCCGGCCGGACCCACGGTCGCCTCGAACACGAAGATGGCACCCTCGTCACGGACACCATCGATCTCGAGCCCGGGTCCGGCAACAACCAGGCGCCCCTGGACGAAGGCGACCGCGGTCCCGAACTGTGAAGGAGGGGGCCGGCGGCGAGCCGGGCTTCCGTCGGCCGGTACCGGGATCGGGGCCTGGATCGTCTGGGCGTGGCGCAGGTCGACGACTGCGGTGCTGCCGCCGCCTGCGGCTTCGTCGGCCAACTCGATCGAAAACGTCATGGTGCGCTCGTCGCCGGGCAGGCCGAACGCGACCAGGGTGCCGTCGCTCGCCGCGCTGGAGGCCTGGACCGACCACTCGGGATCGGTTTGCAATCGACCGCCGGCGTCGGGGCCGATGCGGGTCCAGACCCCGCTCGGCCGGGTGAAGAAGCCGTTCCGCTGCACGAGGAACTCGCCGGGCACCGTCGACGAGGCGACCACCGCGCCGCCACCGATGCCGTCGAAGCGAGCGTCGACGAGCCAGGCATCGCCCGATCGTCGGAAGAACTGCACCTCACCGGTGGCGGCTTGTGACCGCACCCCACTGACGGCAACGAGGTCGCCAGAGGTGTCGACGGCGATCGACACCCGCTCGAGTTCGGGCGCGAGTGCCACCACGGGCTGGACGCCGCCATTGAGGTCGAACACGTCGACGAATCCTGCCTCGTCACCGGCGGAGTCCCTCAGGACCGCAAGCGTCGCGCCGCCGAGCGCGGCCACGTCGGCAAAGGCCGCGCCGTCGGTCCGCTCGTGGCTCGCGATCTCGGTGAGCAGGCCATCAGTACCGATCGACGCTACACGAAGTCGGCCGTCGTCAACCACCACGAGCGTGCTGCCCGACGCAGCGATGGTCTGCTCGGCGAAGACGACGTCGGCGCTGGCGGGAGGCCCTTCGGCGCCGATGAGGACCACGGTGGCCGTCGCACCGTTCACGCCTTCGCTGCCCACCGCGATGATGCCGGCATCCACCGGGAGGAGCATGCGGCCGAAGTCCGCCGACGGATCGCTCGGCACGAAGGGAGCTGCCACCGTGGTGGCATCGGAGAAGACGGTCGTGTTGTCGTCGATCGTTCGATCGACGACCGATCCCGTCGCTCCCATGAGCCCGGCGAGTGCCACTGCCACGCCGACGACCAGACCGCCGGCCGACAGCGGCCCCGAGGGCGAGGTCGGGGTGATGGGTCGCCGTGTCGATCGCCGCCGGCCCCAGGCCGGCTGGCGATCGACGTCAGGGGTCACCGCTCCCTGTTGTGTTCCATCACGCACGGTGAGATTCTCTCACGGCCGCCCGAGTGGCGGCACTGAGCTAAGTTGCCACCCATGGACCTTGGCCTGATGATCTTCCCGACCGATCAAACGATCGACCCCGTCGAACTCGGTCGTGAGGCCGATGAGCGGGGCTTCGAATCCTTGTGGTTTCCCGAGCACAGCCACATTCCCGTGGCCCGGACCACGCCGTGGGGAGGGCGTGACGGTGCTCCCCCACTCCCCGATCACTACTGGCGGTCCTACGACCAGTTCGTGGCGCTCGCCGCCGTTGCCGCCACCACGACGAACCTGAAGGTGGCGACGGGCATCACCCTCGTCGCCCAGCGCGACCCACTGTGGTTGGCCAAAGAGGTGGCGTCGCTCGATCGGCTGTCGAATGGTCGCTTCATGTTGGGCATCGGCTACGGCTGGAACAAGGAGGAGCTGGCGCATCACGGCGTGGCCTACACCGATCGCCGAGCCCGGCTTCGTGAGTCGGTCCTGGCGATGAAGGAACTCTGGACCAACGACGAGGCCGCCTTCCACGGCGACCACATCTCGTTCGACGCCAGCTGGGCGTGGCCCAAGCCGGTCCAGACTCCACATCCGCCGGTGATCCTGGGTGGCAGCGCCGGCCCGAAGACCGCAGCGCACATCGCGGAGTTCTGTGATGGCTGGATGCCGATCGGCGGGCGCTATGACCTGTCGAGCGGGATCGACGCCGTCCGGGCGGCGTGTGAGGACATCGGGCGTGATCCCGCCTCGGTGTCCCTCGGTGTCTTCGGCGCCAAGCCCGACGCCGAATCGCTCGAGAAGTTGGCGGCGCAGGGCATCACCCGTGCGGTCCTGGGCCTGAGCCAGGGCCCGCGCGACGAGGTGCTGGCCGACCTCGACCGGTTCACCCCGCTGATCGATGCCGCCCGCGATCTTTGAGGCCGGCTACGACACCGTGACTGCGGCCCCGCCGTCGGCGGCCGATCGGTAGGCCGCATCAGCGAGCACATGGGCTCGCAGCGCCACCGCCACATCAGGGTGCGCCGACGTGCCGGCGATGACGGCATCGACGAACTCGCGGTCGGGGTTCTGTGTGTGCCCGTCGGATCGGACCGACGCCACCAGCTCGGCGCCTTCGAGGACACCCGAGTCGGTCTCGCTCTCCCACCGAACCGGCCCCGTCCACTCCCCCTCCACGGTGATCGTGGCTCGTCGACAGAAGATCTCGATTCGGCGCTGGCTTGGCCTCGAAAGCACGTCGTGCCACGTCGAACTCAGGGTGGCCACGGCGTCGCCCTCGCCCCGCAGGAGCACCGTGGCCTGATCCTCGATGCCGTCGATCCTGTGGTGGTGCGCCGTCATCGCCGCCACACTCGTGATGGGGCCGATCCACCAGTCGAGCAGGTCGAGGTCATGGATCGAGTGCTCGAGGAGCGCCCCGGACCCGGCGAGCGACCGGTCGCCTCTCCACGTGGAGGCGTACGTACCCTGCGTCGGGAAGTACTGGTCATCGCGAAACACGATGCTCATGACGCCACCGTCGACTCCCGATGCCAGGCGCTGGGCGACCCAACGCATCGCCGGAGACCGTCGAAGCACCAGCCCGACCTGGTTCGTCACCTCGGCTCCCAGCACGAGTTCGGTCAGCGACCGTGCCTCGGCCAAGCCCACATCGAGTGGTTTCTCGCAGAACACCGGCCGTCCTGCTTCCACGGCCTGTTCGACGATCGAGCGGTGGGCCGCGGTCCAGGTGCAGACGTAGACGGCGTCGACGTCGGCGATCAGCGCGTCGAGCGACGGCGCCACCTCGGCCCCGAACTCGTCGGCGAACTCGGTGGCTCGAACCATGTCGAGATCGAAGACGGTCGTGACCCGGGCGCGATCAGCGACGGGCTGGAGGGAACGCGCGTGGAAGCGGCCGATGAGGCCGCAGCCCACGATGCCGATATGGAGCGGTGAGGATCTGTCGGGCACACCGCACAGCGTGCACGCCCGATCAGGTCGCCGCAAGCGTCAGAAGGTCACCATCTCGGTGCGATTGCCGTCACCGGTGGCGGTGAGGCGGCCAACGACCTCGAGCCGGGACTGGATCTTGTCGATGGTCGGCCGATTCGTTCCGATCATGCCGACCATCACGCTGGCGGTGAAGCTGATCAGGCTGCCGTCGAATTCGACCGGGAAGACCACCTCGTCGCGAAGTCGCTCGGCGATCTCTCGCAGCTGTTCGGGCGGCGAATCGGTGGTGAGGAGGGCGAGAAACGCCGCGTCGTCGAATCGACCGAGCAGATCGGGGCCGCGCAGGCGGGCCTGCACTCGTTCGCCGACCTGACGCGAGACCCGCTCGACCACCCGTTGGCCCCGCTCGGCGGCGAGGTTGGGCAGGTCATCGATCCACAGCGCAATTACCGCCAGGGGCTGGGGCGACTGGGTGGTGAGGCGGTGGTGCAGCTGTTCGAGCAGGTGGAAGCGGTTCGGCAGCCCGGTGATCTGGTCGTGGGTGAGGTCTCCGCCGGCGATGGCCGAGAGCTGGTGCTCGAGTTCCATGCGACGGAGTCCGACGACGATGACGGCGTCGTTGATGCGGCGTGCGGACAACTCGAGCGGCATCATCCCGGCCGCCAGGCGGACCGGCATGGCGTGGACCTCGGGACGAGCCGAGGAAAGGAAGTCGGCCACCGGTACCTGGGTCTCGGGGATGATCAGCTCGGACAGTGGCGAGCCGACCAGCCGCTTGCGAGGAATGCCCGTGGTGTCGACCGCCTCGGCGTTCGCCCCTCGAATCACACCGTTCTCGAGCACCACGCAGGCGCCCGGGGCGTACCTCAGGACTTCGGCAATCTGTTCGGCATCGGCGTCAGCGGGCAACGGTGCTCCTCTCTACCTCGACTGTATCGGCGGTTTTGGCCCGTCATGAGCAGCAAGTTCACTCACTCGAGGGCATCGAGCAGGGCGTTTTCGACCACTTCGGTAAGAGCCGGGTGGATGTAGTACATCTCGCGGGCCATGCGCTCGGCCGGCAGCCCGAACTGCATGGCCTGGATGAGCGGCTGGATCAGTGTGGCGGCTTGCGGCCCGATGATGTGGGCGCCGATGACCAGACCGGTGGACCGGCTGACCAGGACCTTCGCGAACGACGTCTCGTCGATCAGCGCCCAGCCATAGGCGGTGCCGCCATAGTCACGGCGCCCGACCGCATAGTCGATGCCCAACATGGTCGCTTCGGACTCCGAGTAGCCGACCGTTGCCACCTGCGGATCACTGAAGACCGCCGACGGCACGGCCGCATAGTTGGTCGAGCGGAGGTCGTCAGGATGCGCAAGGTTCCAGAAGGCGACCTTGGCCTCGGCATTCGCCAAGTGCTTCAGCTGGTAGGAGTTCGCAAGATCACCCACCGCCCAGACACCCTCGACCGGCGTCGCCATCGTCTCGTCGACCACCACCCGACCATCGTCGTGCAGCTCGAGCCCGCCGGCGGCAGCGTCGAGGAGGTCGCTGTTGGGGACCCGCCCCGTCGCGACGAGCAGCTCGTCGAACTCGTGGGTGTGCCCGTCGGCATGCACGAGGATCGTGTGGTCGGCGTGCTCGATGCGGTCGGGGATGCACCCGGCGTGGAAGGTGACTCGCTCGGAGAACACTTGCGTGAATCGGTCGGAGATCTCGGCGTCGTGGTGGCGGAGGAGCCTCGTCGAGCGGTTGAACACATGGACGTCGGAGCCGAGCCCGCTGAACACGTGCCCCATCTCGACGGCGATGAAGCCGCCACCGATGATGCCGAGCCGTGGTGGGAAGTGGTCGAGCCGCATGATCGAGTCGGACGTGTGGTAGCGAACGTCGGCCAGTCCGGGGATGGCCGGGATCATCGGTCGAGCGCCGGCGGCGAGCAGCACCTTCGGCGCAGTGATGGTCTGGTTGGACCCATCGGGCCCGGCCACGTTGAACGTCTTGTCGCCGATGAAGCGCGCCGTGCCACGCAGCAGCGTGATGTGTTCGGAGCCGGTAGCGCGGTACACCTCTCCCCCGGCGGCGATCGGGTCGATGAGGCCGAACACCCGGTCGCGGATGCCCACCCAGTCGATGTTCGCCACGCTGGCATTGATGCCGAGCCGCTGGGCGTGGCGAACCGTCTCGGCGACGTCGGCCGGCAGGACGAACATCTTCGAGGGGATGCAGCCACGGTTCAGGCAGGTCCCACCGAAGACGTCGCGCTCCACGATGGCGATCTTCCAGCCGTCGAGATACTCGGGGATGGAGTTCCCCGAGCCGCTTCCGACGATGATCAGGTCGTAGGTCTCGGTTGTCACTGCTCACCTTCGGTCGTTCGTTGGAGTGCCGCTTCCGCCTCGGCCCGCTCGCGTTCGATCTCGGCTGCCCGCCGCTTCATGTCGTCGGCGATGGCGGGCTCGACCTTGGTCCAGTCGACCTCGTGCGGTTCGAGCGGGGTCATCATGAGGTCCATCCCCATCCAGAACGTTCGACTGAACGGGAAGAGCAGGAGCGGCATCGTCACGGCCACGATCACCGACATGATGATGAGTGCCTTGGCGTTCGGGTTGGGGAACGACAGCGCCGTGGCCACCCCGACGAACACCATCAAGATGAAGAAGCTGGCGATCGTGTTGATCCCGATGGCGCCGATCCACTGGCCTTCGAACCGACCGAAGACGAGCCCGCAATTGGGGCAGGCATCGGCCATCTTGGTCCATCGCCGGAACAACCCCTTTCGTTCGCCACACGCCGGGCACGCCATGGTCGCCCCGCGACGCAACAGCGTCGGCGTCGATGGACCGGGGCGCTTGGGTTGATCCTTGACCAGTCGTGGTTGGTTCATGACGCTGACTCTTCTCGTGCTGCGTGCCAGCGACCCAGACGGTGCATGGCCTCGGTGATGTGGGCGGTCGAACCGGCGTATGAGAATCGCACGAAATCGTGGCCGCGTCTGGGATCGAAGTCGATCCCGGGGGTGACGGCGATGTCGAGTTCGCGGAGCCACTGTTGGCACAGGTCGACGGCGTCCATGCCAAGGTGTCGGATACTGGCCCACACATAGAAGGCACCGTCGGCCGGCGCGAGCTCATCGAAGCCGGCGTTGGCCAACCCCTCGAGCATGATGCGCCGGTTCTCGGCATAGACGGCGACGTTGGCATCGAGTTCGGCGAGGTCGTCGAACGCCGCAAGCCCGGCCACCTGCGACACGCTCGGCGCACAGATACTCAGGTTCTGCGCCAGCCGCTCGAGGGGGGCGATGAGGTCGAGCGGGGCCACGATCCAGCCGAGGCGCCAGCCGGTCATGGAGAAGTACTTCGAGAAGCTGTTGAAGACGACCACGTTCGCGCTGTGGGCAAGGGCGGTGGTGGCGGGGCGGTCGAAGGTGATGCCGTGATAGATCTCGTCGACGACGAGGCGGACCTCGTTGACGTCGGCCCAGCGGGCGAGCGCTTGCAGCTCGTGGTCGGCGAGCACGGTGCCCGTCGGGTTGCTCGGGCTGGCGAGCACCAGGCCGTCGAGCGGGAGGAGCGCGTCGAGTTGTTCGATGGTCGGTTTGCACTGGTCGGCGATGTCGACGGGGAGCCCGACGACATCGATGCCGAGGGCTTCGAGATCGTTTCGGTAGCACGGATATCCCGGCTCGATCACGGCGACCCGATCGCCGGGGTCCCACAGGGCGAGGAACGCCAGGACGCAGCTGCCCGACGCCCCGGTGGTCACGACGACGCAGCCGGGATCGACGGCGAGCTGGTGTCGTTCGTCGTACCAGCGAGCGATGCGAGCACGTAGCTCCGGTGTTCCGAGGGCGGCGGTGTAGCCGAGCGTGGCGGTGCCGATGGCGGCGATCGCCGCGGCTCGGGCGCCCGCCGGCGCCGGCGTGCCGGGTTGGCCGACCTCGAGGTGCAGGACCTCGTTGCCTGCCGACTCGTGTTCCTGTGCCTGACGCATCACTTCCATCACGTGAAACGGTGCGATCTGGCTACGACGCGACGACATTGCTTCCTATCCTGCCAGGAGGGGCAGCGTCCGCAACCGATCGCGGGCGTCGCCGCACGATCTGTGAGGAGACATCGGCATGCGCATCGGATTCATCGGACTGGGTGTCATGGGGTTTCCCATGGCCGGGCATCTCCAGCAGGCCGGGCACGAGGTCACGGTGTACAACCGGACCTCCTCGAAGGCTGACGCATGGGTCGAACAGTACGGCGGCGCACTGGCGGCCACCCCGGCGAACGCAGCCGAGGGCGCCGAGGTGGTCATCACGATCGTCGGCAACGACGACGACGTTCGGTCGGTCGTCTACGGCGACGACGGAGCGCTCGATGCGATGGCCAACGGCAGCGTGCTGATCGATCACACCACGGCATCGGCCGCACTGGCTCGTGAACTCGGCGACGCCTGCGTCGCCCGGGGCGTGGGTTTCGTCGACGGTCCGGTGTCAGGAGGGCAAGCCGGCGCCGAGAACGGTCGGCTCACCGTCATGTGCGGTGGTGAGGCCGAGACGTTCGAATCCGTCGCTCCCCTGCTCGAGACGTACGCCATCAACGCCACGCTCATCGGGCCCGTCGGCAGTGGCCAGCTCACGAAGATGGTCAACCAGATCGCGATCGCCGGCACGCTGCAGGGACTCTCCGAAGGTCTCCACCTGGCGATGCTGGCCGGGCTCGATACCGACCGGGTGCTGGCCACGATCTCGAAGGGAGCCGCGGGATCGTGGCAGATGGACAACCGCGGCACCACGATGGTCGAGGGGTCGTTCGACTTCGGCTTCGCCGTCGATTGGATGCGCAAGGATCTTGGCATTGCCCTCGACGAGGGCAATGCCCGAGGCGCCAGCCTGCCGGTGGCAGCCCTGGTCGATCAGTTCTACGCCCGAGTCCAGGCCCGAGGCGGCAACCGGTGGGATACGAGCAGCCTTATCGACCTACTCCAGAACCCCTGATCTACAGAGCGGAGGAACGCACCGCACGCCGCTTCTGGAACCAGTCGCCGACCTGGTTGAGCGACAAGACTGTCAGGGTCAGCGCGAGCGAGGGCCATAGCACCGGCAGAATCGACACCTTGATGTCGCGTCGGGCCTCGTTGATCATGTTGCCCCAGGTAGGCGTGGGTGGTGACACGCTCAGGCCGAGGAACGACAGCGAACCCTCGACCACGATCACGAAGGCCGCGGCCACCAGCGCGTAGGAGAGCAGCGTCGGGAAGACGTTGGGAATGATCTCTTTGAACAGGATCGTGCGGGGCTTGGTGCCGATCGCTCGAGCGGCGAGCACGAACTCGCGATTGGAGATGGCGAGGGAATTGGCCCGGGCCACACGGGTGTAGGCCGGAATCGACAGGAAGCCGATGACGCCGGCGATCACGTAGAGGTTGCGGACCTCGAAGATCGACACCATGGCGAGCAGGAGGATGAGGGCGGGGAAGGCGAGGATCACGTCGATGAAAGCCATCACGATGGTTTCGGTGCGACCCCGGACGAAGCCGACCAGCGAGCCGAGGAAGCCGCCGACGCAGACACCGACGACGGCCGACACGGTGGCGACGATCATCGATACCCAGGCCCCGTGAACGATGCGGGAGAAGCTGTCACGGGCGAGCACGTCGGTGCCCAACCAATGATTGCCGCTGGGGTTCTCGATCGGCGACCCTGTGCCCCGCTGGCCGGTCTTCGGATTGAAGATGTTGTTCTGGAGCAACGGATCCTTCAACGGCAATGCGTCGTCGAGGAGGCCGTCGAGCTTGGCATAGAGTGCACCGACGACGATGAGGATCAGCCAGATCGCGGCCAGCTTGACCACGATCGGCATCGACCGGAAGATCGAAAGGGCCGATTCGCGGCCCTTCGGTTCGTTTCCAGGAGGCGGTTGGTCGGCCTCGGCGAAGACGATGAGATCTTCGGCGGTGGTGGTGCCTTCGGCGATGGTCATGGCACTCAGCCCTTTCGGATTCGCGGATCGACGACGGCGTAGAGCAGGTCGACAAGGGTGTTGATGATGACATAGACCGCAGCCACGAACACCGTGATCCCCTGGATCACCATGATGTCACGCTGGCTGATGGCGTTCAGGAGTCGTCCGCCCAACCCGGGGATGGCGAAGAGGAACTCGATCACGACGGTGCCGCCGAGGAGCGCACCGAAGTTGATGCCGACGATCGTGACGAGGCTCAGCGAACTCGGTCGTAAGGCATGGCGGAGCAGGATGTAGCGGTCCTTGAGGCCCTTGGCTCGGGCGGAGAGCACGAAATTCTCCTGCAGGGTGGCGATCATGTCGGAACGCACGAGGCGGGAGAAGATCGCCATCTGGGTTGAGGCGAGCGCAACGGACGGCAGGATCGCTGACTTCAGGTTGTCGATCAGTCCGGCCTCGCTCAGCCGTTTCCAGCTCGAGTTCGGAAACCAACCGAGCTTGATGGAGAACAAATAGGTCAGGAAGATGCCGGTGATGAAGTTCGGCACCGACAGTGCGACCTGCACGCCGGCTGAGCTGATCTGGTCGGCCTTCTTCCCCTGCTTGTAGGCGCCGAGCACCCCAATGGGCACGGCGAGCAGCACGGCGATGATCACCGCCATGAAGGCGAGTTGGGCCGTGACCGGGATGCGTTCCTTGATCGTGGTCATGACCGGCTGATCGGTGATGTAGGACCGGCCGAGATCACCTTGCACGGCGTTGCCGAGCCACCGGGCGTACTGCACCGGGAGCGGGTCGTTGAGGTGCAGCTCCTCGCGAATCTGCTCGACGAGTTCCGGATCCTGGAGGTTGTCGACCCCGAGGATGGCGTTGACCGGATCACCGGGCAGGAGCTTGGTCATGCCGAAGGTGATGATCGACACGGCGAGGAGCGTGGCGAGCAACCGCACGAGTCTCCAGGCGATCAGCTTGAGCATTGTCGGGGGTCCTCCTGCCCGAGGTGGGGCAACGTGGTGGGAACGAGGGCGGGTGGGGCGAGGCGCTGCGGCCCCGCCCCACCCGGAATTGGGATTACTTGGTGTTCATGTACACCTGGGTCCAGCGGCCTTCGGCCGAGGGATGCCCGATACCGAGGTCACCGCTGGGCAGGGTCCAGCTGTTGAGGCCTCGGATGTCGGGAGTGACGCCAATGGCGGTGGCAGTCGAACCCGAGTACCAGATCGGCTGTTCCTCGCCGATGATCAGGTTGATCTGCTCGTAGAGCCCCTTGCGGGTCTCGAAGTCGTCGGTGGCAATCGCCTCTTGGGCCAGCTGGAAGGCTTCGGGGCTGAACCAGTTGGCGAAGTTCGACGGTGACACGATGCCGTCGAGACCATTCTCGGCTGCGTTCTCGGCGCTGTACGGCGCCAGGAACGGGTTCAGCGAGATCGACGGATCGTCCTCGGAGCTCCAGCGCCAGCAGTGGGCACCGTGGACGCCGATGAAGCCGTTGTCGGCGCCGAGGGCGTTGTTGATGTGGGTCTGCTGATCGAAGTTGGTGAGCGTGACGTTCACCAATTCCGACCCGGTCCACACCTGCTCGAGCACCTGCATGGCGGCGATCAGGGTCGGATCCGGCTGGCACGACAACTCGACGTCGATCGGCTCACCGGCGGCCTTGCCGTCGGAGCGCTCTGGATCGTCGACGTACTCCTGCACCATGGCCTTGCCGGCCTCGAAGTCGAACTGCGGCCAAGCGTCGGCGGCCTTCTGGCTCCACCACGGGCTGTCGGCGCTGAACCACTGGGTGGAAGGCAGCGAGATGCCGGTGCCGCCGAGCGCTTCGATCACGCCGGCCTGGTCGTTCATGAGCGTGAGGCCCTTACGAACCCGGAGGTCGTCGTAGGGAGCGACGGCCACGTTGAACATGCCGCCACCGGTGTTGGAACCCTGGTGCTCGAAGAGCACGATCGAGTCGCCGACGGCCCGGGCGTCACGAATGGTGCCCTGGCGAAGGGTCTGCATCGCGTTGTTCGTGCCCGAGGTGAGGGCGTCGAGACGGGTGCCTTCGTCGGGAATCGGCTTGAACACGATCGAGTCGAGGTACGGCAGCTGGTTGCCATCGGCATCCGACATCCAGTAGTTGTCGTTGCGGACGACCACGGTTTCGTTGTCGAGGTCACGCTTTTCGATCACGAACGGGCCGGTGCCGATCGGTGCGGTGCTGTAACCCTCGGGGTCGGCAGCTGCTGCGGCCGGGTCGAAGACCATGCCCAGCGGTGCACGCGACAGGTACGACGGGAAGGCCGAGTTCGACCCGCTCAGCGTGTAGGTCACCTCGAGATCACCGGTGGCTTCGACGCCGATCAGTTTCGACGAGCCGAGCGATCCGGCGGCAGCGGCGCCTTCCTGCTGGAGGGGGAACATGTCGGCGATGGTCTGGGCGGTGAGCTCGGTGCCGTTGTGGAAGGTGACGCCCGGACGCAGGGTCATCACGTATTCGGTGAAGTCGGCGTTCGGCGTGATCGACTCGGCGAGGTACGGCTGGATGGAACCGTCGGACGCCTGCTCGGTCAGCTTGTCGTAGATGCTGATCATCATGTTGTAGCAGGGCGACGAGCACGCATCTTCCCACGGCCGCAGACCGGTGGCCTCGGCTTCCAGGCCGATGCTGACGGTGCCGCCGTAGTCGGGTGCGTCGGTTCGTTCCTCGACCTCGGTATCGACGTCGCCCTCGGCTTCGTCGCCCGCTTGCGGTGCGGCCGTCGTCGCGCTGGTGTCCCCGGCGCCCTCGCTGTCCCCGCCCGCACTGTCGCTCCCGCTGCCACCGCAGGCGGCGGCCACGATCGAGAGTGCGAACACGACAGCGATGAGCTTCTTCAACTCATGCCATTTCATTCAGGTATCTCCCCTACTTCGGTTTGGTGCGGGCCGATCTGGCCCGCCCGTTGGACACGGTCACTCATGCCCGACCGCGCGAGCGGTCGTTGTCCCTTCATGGTGTGATCGTGAGCTCTGACTCCTGAACGGGAATCAGAGGATGGTGGCACGCCACGAAATGGTCGTCGCCAACGCGACGCATCTGTGGCTCGGTGCTCGAGCAGACCTCGTCTGCATACGGGCACCGGGTGCGGAATCGGCAACCCGAGGGCGGGTTGATCGGTGATGGCAGGCCCTCGTCGACCAGTACCTCTTCGTCGAGGACGATCATCGGGTCGGGAATGGGCGCCGAGCTCAACAGCAGCTGGGTGTACGGATGTGCCGGGTTGGCATAGAGCTCGTCGGACTCGGACACCTCGCACATCTTGCCGAGGTACATCACGGCGACTCGGTCGCTGATGTTCTTGACGACGGCGAGGTCGTGGGCGATGAAGACCAGGGTGAGGCCGTAGCGGGCCTTCAGGTCTTCGAGCATGTTGAGGATCTGGGCCTGCACCGACACGTCGAGTGCCGAGACCGGTTCGTCGCAGATGATCAGTTGGGGCTCGAGCACGAGCGAGCGGGCGATCGAGATGCGCTGGCACTGACCGCCGGAGAACTCGTGCGGATACTTCGGCCGAGCGACGTCGGGGTCGATCCCCACGGCGTCGAGCATGGTATCGACCAGTTGCTTCTGCTTGGCGTCGTCGGCCGGCCCCCACACGTTGAGCGGCTCGGCGACGACGTCGCCGATCGTGCGACGAGGGTTGAGCGAAGAGATCGGATCCTGGAAGATCATCTGGAGATTGGTGCGCATCTCCCGCAGCGCCTCACCCTTGAGGGCGGTGAGCTCCTTGCCGTCGAGCTTGACCGAGCCGCCGGTGGGGACCGGCAGCTGGAGAATCGCCCGACCGGTGGTCGACTTGCCACATCCGGACTCCCCCACGAGCCCGAGGGTCTCGCCCGGTGCGATGTCGAAGCTGATGCCGCTGACGGCGTGAACGACCGCGCCGCGCCCGGCAGGGAACTCGACCGTGAGGTCTTCGACTCGCAGCAGCGCCTCGCCTTCGGGGCGCAGGTGCGCCTTACCCGAACCCGCCATCAGAGGGCCATCTCTTCGGTGGCCATCGCTCGTCCGGCGGCGGCGAGCGTGACGGGATTCCCGGCGGCGAGGTTGGACTCGAAGGCCGCAGCGGACTCGGGCGTGCCAACGGGGAACCAGCACGCGAACGAGTGGTCAGGGGTCGAGGCGGGCGTCAACGATGGCTCCTCCTCGAAGCACTTCGGTTGGGCGTAGGGGCAGCGTGGTGAGAACGAGCAACCCTTGGGTGGGTTGATGAGATCGGGCGGGCGACCGGTGATGGCCTGCAGCCGAGTGTGCTTGGGGTTGGACACCTTCGGGATCGAGTTGAGCAACCCCTGGGTGTACGGGTGCTTCATGTCGGCGAAGAGGTTCTTGGTGGTGGCCTTCTCGACCGGCTTGCCGGCGTACATCACCATGATCTCGTCGGCCCGGCCGGCGACGACGCCGAGATCGTGGGTGACGAGGATCATCGACATGAACCGCTCACGCTGTTGCTGACGTAGCAGGTTGAGGATCTGGTGCTGCACCGTGACGTCGAGAGCGGTGGTGGGCTCGTCGGCGAAGAGCAGCTTCGGGCCACAGGCCAGGGCAATGGCGATCGACACGCGTTGACGCATACCGCCCGAAAGCTGGTGAGGATAAACGTCGAACCGTTCCTCGGGTTCGGGGATGCGCACGCTGCGGAGGAGTTCGACGGCGGTCTGGCGGGCCTCATCCTTCGAGACACCGAGGTGGTAGCGCAGGTGCTCGGTGACCTGGCGTCCGACCTTCACGACCGGGTTGAGCGAGGTCATCGGATCCTGGAAGACCATGGCCATCTCGATGCCCCACAGGTCGCGCATCTGGGCGTTGGACTTGGTCATCAGGTCCTGACCCTCGTAGAGCACCGAGCCCGACGAGAGGACGTTCGACGCAATGTTCAGTCGCATGATCGAGCGAGCGAGCACCGTCTTGCCCGAACCGGACTCGCCGACCACCCCGAGGGTGGTACCTCGCTTGAGGTCGAAGCTCACACCGTCGACCGCCTTCACCAAACCGGCCGGCGTGGCGAAGTGGGTGCGCAGGTCCGAGACGGCGAGGAGTACATCGCTGGCCGTCGTGGCATGAAGCCGTTCGCCGTTCTGGCTTGCCTGATTCATCGTCCCCCGGGTCCTCAGTGTCGTGACTCGCAATGATGGTGCAGAATTGTGACTGGCGTCACGCACCCTGTCGAATCGACACGGGACAGCAATGCTGCCCACGTCGTTCGGCGTGTGGCGATTGCCACGTCAGGTGTGTAGTCGCGACCACCGCCCAGGGTCAATTGCAGTACTGCTCACGCGCGGGCAAAGACCAGGGAGAACTCCATGATGCCGATCTCGTCGACACTGGCGACGACCGGTGCTCGGGGCGGATCGATGTCGTAGTCGATCATGGCGATCTCGGTGGATCCGACCACCAGGAGTCGTCCGCCGACGATCTGCCCATCGATGGTCACCTGGATGGCTCGGGTGACGCCGTGCAGCGTGAGTTCGCCATCCGCCGTGGCGTTGATCGTTGCGCCTTCCGCTGGGAGCTCGCTCAGGACGATCGGCGCGGTGAGGACGAAGCTGGCCTCGGGGAAGTCATTCGTCTCGAGCCCCTGCCGCCGCATCTGCGCGTCACGAGCGCCGTTGTCGCTCACGAGCAGTGTGAGGTCGGCGAGGATCGACACCGACTCGATCGTCAACCCGTTGCCGACGAGCTCGCCGGTCACGCCGGCCGTGCGACCGACGGCGGTGAAGTCGCCGACACCACCGAGTACCTCATCGACCCGGTAGCCGACGAAGGTCGCATCACTCGGCACCACCGACCAAGTCCCGGTGAGGTCGTCGATGGGACCGGCGTCGGTTGTCGTGGTGGTGGTCGTCTCTTCGGTGGCATCCGTCGGCGCCGTGGTCGTCGACTCGGTCGAGTCCTCGGTCGACGTCGTTGGAGCGACCGCCGACGTGGTTGCGTCGCCCTCCTCGGCGACCAGCGCGGCAGACTCGGCCAGCGAGACCTCGGCTTCGGGCTCGTCGAAAAGTCCGAGCCACCAGGCGAGTCCCACGCCGATCACGGCGAGTACGCCGACAACCGACCCGGCAATGAGCAGTCGCTTCTGCATGTGCGCACCCTAGATGGTCGACCCCAGGAAGGGCCGGGTCGAGCCGATCACGCCGCTCGGCCGAAAAAGAGTGAGAGGGTGGTCCGGCCGGACCACCCTCTCGGAGTCGAGAACAAAATGCCCTGGTGTGGGACCTCTGCCCGCCAGAGGTGGTTCCCACAGACACTGTTCCCGGTACCCGCACCAACAGTGAACACCACCAGCACCCTCCGTGGCAATGCCGATGACGAAAATGGGTTGGTCGGCTCATGCGTTTTGGCTCGTCGCAACACTCGCGAGGCCATCAGTTCTCCGTGATTTTCACTGCCATGAGCCAGCACGAGGTCTCGTCGTCGGGCAGGATGTCGTCATGGCACTCGAAGCTGGAATTCGCCCGAAGGTCCTGAGCATCGTCCTCGCCGGTGGTGAGGGCAAACGAATGATGCCGCTCACGTTGGATCGGGCAAAACCCGCGGTGCCGTTCGGCGGGCACTACCGCCTGATCGACTTCGCCCTGTCGAATCTCGCCAACGGTGGCTACCGCAAGCTCGTCGTGCTCACCCAGTACAAGAGTCACTCGCTCGACGTCCACATTTCTCGCACCTGGCGCATGTCGACCTTGCTCGGCAACTACGTCACGTCGGTCCCGGCTCAGATGCGCCGGGGCCAGCGCTGGTTCGAGGGCTCGGCCGATGCGCTGTTCCAGAACCTCAACCTCGTCGACGACGAGAGCCCCGACTACATCTTCGTCTTCGGCGCCGACCACATCTATCGGATGGACCCCCGGCAGATGCTCGACCAGCACATCCGGAGCGGCGCCTCCTGCACCGTCGCTGCGTTGCGGGCCGAGCAGTCCGAGGCGCACCAGTTCGGCGTCATCGACCAAGGCGAAGGCACCTCGATCAAGGCCTTCCTCGAGAAGCCGGCGAATCCTCCCGGTCTGGCCGACGACCCCACCAAGTCGTTCGTCTCGATGGGCAACTACGTGTTCAGCGCCGACGCCTTGCGTGCGGCGTTGCAGGAGGACTCGGAGAACCAGGCGTCGAAGCACGACCTGGGCGGGGATCTCATCCCCTACTTCGTCAACCGGGGCGAAGCCGACGTCTACGACTACAGCACCAACATCGTGCCCGGTGACAGCCAGCTCCAGCGTGGCTACTGGCGAGACGTCGGAACCCTCGATGCCTACTTCGAGGCCAACATGGACCTCATCAAGCCGCTGCCGCCATTCAGCCTGTACAACGAGGAATGGCCGATCTGGACCCTCGGCCGTTCGCTGCCGGCGGCGAAGTTCGTCATCGATGGCACCCAGCCGCCGCAGGTCTCGAACTCGATGGTGAGCAACGGCAGCATCCTGTCGGGTTGCTCGGTGGCCGATGCCGTGATCGCCCCCGGCTGTCGGATCCAGCGCAACGCCTCGGTCGAGGGCGCCGTTCTGTTCGACGGCGTGCGCATCGGCGAGGGCGCCGTCGTGCAGCGTGCGATCATCGACAAGAACGTCGTGGTCCCACCCGGCACCCGGATCGGTGTCGATCCCGAGGAAGACCGAGAGCGGTTCACGGTCACCGATTCCGGGATCGTGGCGATCCCCAAGAACTACAAGTTCGTCTGACTCAGCGCTCGAGCAGCCGCTGATACCACTCGATGTGCTGCTTGGCCGGCTCGTGCCATGACCAGTCGACGGCCATCCCACGCTTCTGGATGGCCCGCCGGCGTTTCGCGGCTCGATGCGCTCGCACGGCACGGTGGTTGGCGTCGACCAGACCTGTGAGGTCGACCGTCGCCGAGAGGAAGCCGGTGCCGTTCGTCGGATCGTCGTCGGCGTCGGTGATCGTGTCGACCAGCCCGCCGACCGCCGTGGCAACCGGGATGGTGCCGTAAGCCATGGCCTGCATCTGGGCGAGCCCGCACGGCTCGAATCGGCTCGGCATCACGAAGAGGTCGGCACCGGCGAACATCTGGTGGGCCAACGGCTCGTCGTAGCGATCGGTGATGGCGGCGATCCGATGCGGGTGATGGTCGACGCTCGATCGAACGGCTTCGACGAGGTTCGCCTGCCCGGACCCGAGGATGACCAGGCGGGCACCGAGGTGCTCGAGGTAGGGGGCGAGTCCGAGGGCGATGTCGACCCCCTTCTGGTCGACCAGTCGGGTGACCATGGCGATGAGGACCTGGTCGTCGTCGGGCACCCCGAAGGTGGCTGCGATACTCGAGCGGGCGGCGTTCTTCGCGGCCTCGATGGTCTTGATGTCGTCGTCACCGGGGCGATACGTGACGGGAAGGTGGGGGTCGGTGGCCGGGTTCCACACGCCGGTGTCGATCCCGTTGCGGATCCCGACGAGGGTGTCGCCGATCCGAGCCAGCTCGTGGTCGAGGCCCATCCCCTGCTCGGGCGTGAGGATCTCGCGGGCGTAGTTCGGGCTGACGGCCACGACGGCGTCGGCCGAGCGAATGGCGCCGAGCAACGGGTTCGTGACGTCGTACCAGGCGAAGCGCCACGGGTCGACGGGCAGCCGACCGAGCCATTCGGCACCACTGATGCCCTGATAGCCGAGCGTGTGGATGGTCAGCATCGTCGGCGGTGGGGTACCGAGGAATCCCAGCGTGGCGGCGGTGTGCCAATCGTTGAGGTGCAGCAGGTCGGGGCCGAGCTGGCGGACGAGCGCGGCGATGCCGGCGGCAAAGCCGTAGAACCGGTAGTCGTTGTCGGGCCAGCCCTGCCCGGTCACCGGGTCGACGTAGGGATGGGGGCGGGCCATGCCCGGACGTCCGACGAGGATGATGTCGCCGAATGCACCGACCGATCCGCGCCGCGCCGTCAGCTCGCCCGCCCATTCGGGGCCGTCGAGGGCCCAGGTGTCGGCGCCGTCGAGTTCGATGTCGCCGTAGTCGGGAAGGACGATGGTCAGCTCGATCCCCTGCCGCTGGAGTTCGAGGGCCAGACCGGCTGCGGCTTCCGCCAGCCCGCCCACCCTGGCGAGCGGGGCGAGTTCGGCGGTGGCGAAGAGGACTCTCATCTACGGCTCCTGCAATCGAGGCAAACGGTCGGGTCGGTCACGCCACTGGAGCATCGCACAACACCACGACCGACCAGGGTTCCACCACCAGACTCGAGATGACGGTGTGTCCCTTCGCCATCGGCGCCGATGACGACAGCGTGAGCGACCACGCCCGATCGGCGAGTTCGGGTGGCACGGACATGCGGACCGCTCCCGGGCCGGCGTTGAACATGATCAGGAAGCTGTCGTCGATCACGGGACGGCCCCTCGCGTCGCGAGCAGCGATGCCGTGACCGTTCATGAAAACGGTCAGCGAGCGTCGTGAGGGATCGTGCCACGCACCGTCGGCCATGATCGTGCCGTGGGGCGTGTACCACGCGATGTCGACGAGTTCGTGGTGGCGTCCCGGTCCGTCGGCGGCCCGCTGCAGTTCCGATCGCTGATCCTCGAGGCCGGCCCCGGTGAAGAACCGACGGCGTCGGAACAGGGGGTGCTCGTGGCGCAGCGTGGTCAGGCGGCGCACGAACGCGATCAGGTCCTCGTCGGTATTCGACCAGTCGAGCCACGAGATCTCGTTGTCTTGGCAGTAGGCGTTGTTGTTGCCGCCCTGGCTCCGGCCGAATTCGTCGCCCGCCATCAGCATCGGCACGCCCTGCGACAGCAGCATCGTGGCGAGCATGGCCCGCACGCGGTATGCCCGCCGTTCGAGGATCTCGGGGTCGTCGGTCGGCCCCTCGACACCGGAGTTCCACGATGAGTTGTGGCTGTCACCATCGCGGTTGTCTTCCAGGTTCGCCTCGTTGTGACGCTCGTTGTAGCTGACGAGGTCGGCCATCGTGAAGCCATCGTGCGAGGTGATGAAGTTGACCGACGCCGACGGGCGGCGTCCGCTCCACTCGTAGAGATCGGAGCTTCCGGTGAAGCGCGCGGCGAGATCGGCCATGGTGGCCTGGCCCCGCCACAGGTCGCGAACGGAGTCGCGGTAGCGGCCGTTCCACTCCGACCACAGCGGCGGGAACCTACCGACCTGGTAGCCGCCCTCACCCACATCCCACGGCTCGGCGATGAGCTTCACGTCTCGCAGCGTCGGGTCCTGGTGGATGATGTCGAAGAAGGCGGCGAACTGGTCCACGTGGTGGATGTCGCGGGCCAGCGCCGATGCCAGATCGAAGCGGAAGCCGTCGACGTGCATCTCATCGACCCAGTACCGCAACGAGTCCATGATGAGTCGCAACACGTTGGGGTGCGCGACGTTCAGCGTGTTGCCGGTCCCGGTGTAGTCGATGTAGTGCCGGCCGTTGTCGGCCGAGACCCGGTAGTAGCTGGAGTTGTCGAGTCCCTTGTGGCAGAACGTCGGGCCGAGCTGGTTGCCTTCGCACGTGTGGTTGTAGACGACGTCGAGGATCACCTCGATGCCCTCGGCGTGCATCGCTTTCACGAGATGCTTGAACTCCTGGACCTGCTCACCGGCCGTTCCCCAGGCGGCATAGCCGTTGTGCGGCGCCAGGTACCCGATGCTCGCATAGCCCCAGTAGTTGGTGAGGCCGCGGTCGTGGAGGAACGATTCCGACAGGTGCTGGTGGACCGGAAGGAGCTCGATGGCCGTGACACCCAGGTCGAGCAGGTAGTCGATCACCGCCGGGTGAGCGAGCCCGGCGTAGGTGCCGCGCAACGCCTCGGGAATGAGGGGATGCAGCGCCGTCATGCCCTTCACGTGCATCTCGTAGAGGATCGACTCGCGACGGGGCCGGTTGGGTCGCTGATCGGTACCCCAGTCGAAGTAGGGCGATACCACCACCGATCGGGGTACGAAGGGGGCCGAGTCGGTCGAGTCGGGATGATCAGGCGCATCGGCCCGGTGATCGAAGAGCGCTCGATCGTGGACGACGTCGCCTTCGATGGCGTGGGCGTAGGGGTCGAGCAGCAGCTTGGCCGGATTGAATCGCTGGCCCTCGACGGGTGCCCAACGCCCGTGGGCTCGGAAGCCGTACCGCTGACCGGGGCCGACCCCCGGCACGTAGCCGTGGTGGCAGTAGGCGGTGATCTCGGGCAGCTCCAGCCGGGTCTCGACGCCGTTCTCGTCGAACAGGCACAGCTCGATCAGGTCGGCGTTCTCGGAGAACACCGAGAAGTTGGTTCCCGACCCGTCCCACGTTGCCCCCAACGGGTTGGCGGCTCCGGGCCAGATTTCGAAGCGGACCGAGTTCGTCATCAGTGTGCGCTCTGCGAGGTGATGATCGGTCGGTACAACTGGTCGCGATAGTCGGCGACCATCCGACCGGCCGTGACCTTCGGGCCGAGGATGGTCCAACCCGCCCGGATCCGGTCGAGCCACTCGGCGCTCGGTCGACGCTCACCGTCGGCGTAGAACGATGGCACGACCTCGGTGGCGAGGAGGTCGTGCAATGCCGTGGCCTCGGCATCGTCACGCGCCTCGGGATCGTCGAGGTCACTGGTCGGAATCGCCCAGCCGTTGGCGGCGTCGTACCACTCGGCCCACCAACCATCGAGGATCGAGCAGTTGAGCCCGCCGTTGAGCGCGGACTTCTCACCGCTGGTGCCACAGGCTTCCTGGGGTCGAACCGGGTTGTTGAGCCAGACGTCGCAGCCGCCGTAGAGAAGTCCGGCGAGCGCCATGTCGTAGCCCGGGGCGAAGGCGAATCGGCCGTTGGCTTCTGGCGTGTTGCCGTAGTCGAGCACCGACCGCAGTACGGCTTGACCGGGAAGGTCGGCCGGGTGCGCCTTTCCGGCGAACACGAACTGCACGGGATGCTCGTCGTCGCCGAGCAGGGCAGCGAGGCGCTCGGGGTGGCGCAGCAGCAGCGCAGCCCGCTTGTAGGTGGCAAAGCGCCGGGCAAAACCGATCGTGAGGATGTTCGGATCGAGCGTCAGCCCATAGTTGGCGTTGAGATGCTCGATGAGCTGTCGGCGGAGCGCAGCTCGCAGCGAGATGATCTCGTCGTCGCCGATGGTGGTCGCCGCACGCCAGGCATCGGCATGCCCGAGATCCCAGCCGCTGTCGTGGCCAAGCGCGTCGTCGAGGAACGCTTGTGTTGCGGGCGTGGTCCAGGTGCGGGCGTGGACGCCGTTGGTCACCGAGGTGATCGCCGCACCTTCGGGACGGGAGCCGAACAGTTCCTGGCTCACCTCGCCGTGCAGGGCCGAGACTCCGTTCGTGCGAGCGGCATGGCCGAGGCAGAATGCCGCCATGTTGAACTCGTCGGGTGCGTGATCGCTGGGGAGGTCGCCTTCGGCCCAGATCGTGTCGAGCGCAACACCCGTGCGTCGGCACCACGTCTCGAGATACGGGGCGAGCAGGGAGCGAGGGAACCGGTCGATACCAGCGGGCACGGGCGTGTGGGTGGTGAAGAGCGTGCGGGCCCGGACCGCTGCTTGGGCGTCGGGAAACGTGCGGCCGGCTGCCATCTCATCGGCCAGCAATTCGAGCAGACCGAATCCGGCGTGGCCCTCGTTGAGGTGCACCATCTGCGGCACGAGTCCGACCGCCGCCAGGGCTCGCAGTCCCCCGATGCCGAGCAGCATCTCCTGGTCGATGCGCTTCTGCTGGTCGCCGCCGTACAGACGATCGGTGACCGCTGTCGCCCAGTCGGCGTTGCCGGCCACCCTGGTATCGAGAAGGTAGAGCCGAATGTTGCCGATACGGGCCAACCAGACCGATGCGTTGATCGGTCCACGCGGGGTGTCGACGGACACGCGGGCACCGGTGTCGGTGAGGCCGAGATCCTGGGGCTGGTAGGTCTGGTAGGCGACCACCTGCCCGGAGGCGTCGACCGACTGGTCGAAATAGCCGTTGGCGTAGAAGAGTCCGACGGCGACGAGGCCGACGCCCAGATCGCTGGCCGCCTTGAGGTGGTCGCCAGCGAGGATGCCCAGCCCACCCGAGTACTGGGGCAGGGTCTCGGACACGCCGAACTCGGCCGAGATGTAGGCCACCTCGACCGGCGTCGGCGCCGTGGCCGTTCCCGTCGACACGCTGGCGGCTTCCAGCCCCGCCACCACTGCGGCTGCGTCGGAGGCTCGCTCGACGAAGGCGGCATCGGCGGCCAGCGACGACAAGGCAGCGTCGTTGATGGCGTCGATGGCCTGCAGCGGATGGCCGTGTCCTGTCCAGTCGGCTCCGAGGGCGTCGTGGAGCACGCCCGCCAGCTGGACGTTCCACGTCCATGCGTAGTTCGACGCGACGGCGCGCAGCGACGCTCGAAGTGCCGAAGAATCTGTCGTGTTCATGAAGTTGCCTCAGCAAGGGGGTTGGGCATGCGGGCCATCAGCTCCAAGAATCGGCTGATGAACCGAGAACTGTAGGACCGCCGGGGGCGCGATCGGCGGGTGCGTCGACCCTCGATCGACGGCCGGCGCCGTCATGGGGCAGACTGCCGGGCATGGGAACCACCGGAGCCGACCACCTCATCGCCAACGCCGTCCACAATGGAGTCGAGGTGTGTTTCGCCAACCCCGGCACCACCGAGCTCCACATCGTCGAAGCGCTCGACAAACAGCCGGGGATG
This sequence comes from Acidimicrobiales bacterium, assembly GCA_041394265.1. NCBI lineage: Bacteria > Bacillati > Actinomycetota > Acidimicrobiia > Acidimicrobiales > Acidimicrobiales bacterium. Next base: position 4,875,749 of record JAWKIO010000005.1, on the reverse strand, counting down.
CGATCGGTGCTCAGCGCGTTCGAAGGCGTGTGCTCCGGTGCAGCCGACGGCTATGCCCGCATGGCCGGCAAGCCTGCGCTCGGCCTGTTCCACCTCGGTCCGGGGTTCGCCAACAGCCTCGCGAACCAGCACAACGCTCGCCGCCACCACACGCCGATGATCAACCTGATCGGCGATCAAACCACCAGCCACCTCCGCTTCGACGCTCCGCTCACGTCCGACATCGACGCCCTGGCTGGCTGGGCCGGTCATACCGTCCACACCGCCTCGGCGCAGGCGTGTGGTCAGCAAATGGCCGATGCCGTTGCGTTCACGCTCAGCGGCGACGAGCGCATCGTGAGCCTCGTGATGCCCGCCGATCACGCGTGGGGCGCGGCCGACGTCGTGCTGCACGACGCCGATGTCGCCCCCCGAGCACATCCGAGCGCCGATGCCATCGCCGAGGCGGCCGAAGCGCTTCGCACGCCGGGCGCCGTCATGATCGTCGGCGGGGCAGAGATCAGCGACCGTGCGGTCGTGCTGCTCGGCCGGATCCGTGTCGCGACCGGTGCCACCATCCACCTCACCCGCACGGCCAAGCTCGCCGTTGGTCGGCATCTGCCCGCCCTTCGGGAACTCCCCTACTTCCCCGCCCCGCTGTTCGCGGCGCTCGCCGACGTCACCACCGCGGTCATGGTCGGTCGGAGCGAGCCGGTCACGTTCTTTGGGTATCCCGATCATCCGTCGCAAGCCCTGCCCGCTTCGGCCCAAAAGATCGAACTCGCCGGCGTCGACGTCGACCTCGAGCGTCTGCTCACCGAGATCGCCGACCACCTCGGCGCCGACACCGACGACACCGTCGACCACGCTCCCCTGCCCGAGGCCGATCCCGGTCCCCTCGACACTCGCAACCTCGGCGCAGCGTTCGCAGCGGCGGTACCCGAGGGTGCCATCGTGTTGGGCGAGAGCATCTCGTCCGGCGGCACCTACCGATACCTCACGGCGCAAGCAGCGCCCCACACGCTCCTCGGCGTGCTGGGTGGCGCCATCGGTGGTGGACTGCCGAGCGCCATCGGCGCCGCTATCGCCTGTCCGGACCGGCCGGTGCTGGCGCTCCAAGCCGACGGTAGCTCGCTCTACACCGTGCAGTCGTTGTGGACCATGGCACGCGAAGCCCTCGATGTCACCACGGTCATCTGCGCCAATCGTCGCTATCAGATCCTCGACGTCGAGCTGGCAAACGCCGCCCTCGATGTCGGCGCTGCCGGTCGACGTCTCACCGATCTCGGGAGTCCCGACATCGACTTCGTGAAGCTCGGCGAGGGCTTCGGTGTGCCGGGTCGGCGAGCCACCACCGGTGCCGAGCTGATCGATGCACTTGACTGGGCAGCCCGGGAGCCGGGACCACACCTGATCGAGGCCGAGCTCTGAGCAGGTTTCCCTCGCTCCGAGGGGCGCAAGCTCAGAGCCGGCGGAGCTTGACCTGCGTCACGCGATGATCGTGGCCCTTGTGAAGGATGAGGTCGGCCCGTTCTCGTGTCGGCAGGATGTTCTCGATGAGGTTCTTCTCGTTGATCGCGGCCCAGATGCTGCTGGCCGTGGCCGTCGCCTGCTCGTCGGTCAGCTCCGCAAAGCGTCGGAAGAACGAGCGCTTGTCCTGGAAGGCCGTTTCGCGCAACGTGAAGAACCGTTCGACGTACCACTGCTCGATGTCGTCGGTGTCGGCATCGACGTAGATCGAGAAGTCGAAGAAGTCGGACACGAACAGCGGTGATTCGGCGGTGGCCGCCGAAGTCTGCAAGACATTCAGCCCTTCCACGATGACGATGTCGGGCTGACACACCGTGAGGTGGACGTCGTCGAGGATGTCGTAGGTGAGATGTGAGTACACCGGCGCCTCGACCTTGGGTTCGCCCGATTTGATGTCGGACATGAACTGCAGCAGGCGTCGCCGGTCGTAGCTCTCGGGGAACCCCTTGCGCTCCATCAGGCCCCGCTCGTTGAGCACGGCGTTGGGGTAGAGGAACCCATCGGTGGTGATGAGGTCGACCTTGGGGTGATCGGGCCAGCGGCCGAGCAGCGCCTGCAGGACGCGGGCGGTGGTCGACTTGCCGACAGCAACCGAACCGGCGATGCCGATCACGAACGGCACCTTCGCCGGCAGCTGGCCGAGGAACGTGTCGGACGCCCGGTAGAGCTCCTGTGACGCTCCGACGTAGAGGTTGAGCAGGCGAGAGAGCGGCAACATGATGCTCGCCACCTCATCGAGGCTGAGCTCGACGTTGATGCCTCGCAACCGCTCGAGATCGGTCTCGTCGAGACTGAGCGGCGTGGCGGCACGCAGATCGGCCCACTGCTCGGCCGTGAAGGTCATGTACGGGGAGGGGGCGCTGCCACCAGCGGGCGCGTTCACGATTGTTCCTCGGTCTCGTTGCCGGTCGATGACCGGTGCGCTGCGGCATGCTCGTCGAGCAGCAGGATCCCGGCCGCTTCGAGCTCGGCGATGCGTTCGGGCGATGCGCCGATCCATTCGCCCAGTACCTCGGCATGATGTTCGCCGCGGTGGGGCGCCGGACCGGCGACCCGCGAGCTGGCGTTGCTGAAGTGATATGGCGACTCGGTCACGCGACGGCGGCCGCCGGCTCGGTCGTCGACGGTGGTCGACAAACGTCGCTCGAGCGCGATGTCGGTGTCGAAGACCTCTCCAGGAGCGAGCACGTCGCCATACGCAACGTTGAGGGCGTCGAGCTCGGCGATGAGCGCCGACCGTTCGGTGAACGACTTGAACCAGTCGGTCATCAGTTGCTGCCGCTTCGCCGCTTTCACTTCGACCGCGGCATCAGGGCGGAGTCCGTCATCGAGTCGGTCGCCCTTGCGAAGCATGAACCACATGACCTTCGAGTTGGCAGCGATCAGCATGTGGCCGAAGCCGGTCTCCCAGACCTCGCCGCCGAGTCGGAACGGCTTGGCGGCATCGAGCGCGTTGTGGGCGTAGTCGTCGGTGACGGTCATGGCGTTCAACATGGCCATGTCGATGTGCTGACCGGTGCCGGTGGTCGAGCGCAGGTGCAGCGCTGCCAGGACGCCGACGAGGCCGTGCAGCGCCGCATTGGTGTCGGCGATCGACAGCACCGGGTCGACCGGCGGGACCTCGTCGAAGAAGGCCTGGCGAGCGAGCAGACCGGACTCGGCGTGCAGTACCGGCGCGAAGGCGGCCCGGCCGGCGTGGCTGCTGGTCTGGCCGAAACCCGACACCGACAGCATGATCACCCTCGGGTTGACCGCTCGGAGCGTCTCGTAGTCGAGTCCGTAGCGGGGCCATGATCCCGGGCCGAAAGTTCTCGACGACGATGTCGGCCGCTTCGACCAACGACAGCAGCAACTCGGTCGCACCATCGGCTCGCAGGTCGACACAGATGTTGCGTTTGCCGGCGTTCTGCTGCACGTAGAAGCCGGACTGGCCGCCTCGCTCCTCGCCCCAGATCCGAGTGATGTCACCGTCGGGCGGCTCGACCTTGACGACGTCGGCGCCAAGGTCGGCCATCATGCGGGTTGCGAACGGCCCGGCGACGACTCGGGTGAAGTCGAGCACTCTCACGCCCGCCAACGGGGACGGAGGCGAGTCGGACGGGTGGTCGTTTGGCGAGGTCGGCACGGTCGGACATGGTGACAGGTCACCGTGACGGTGTCGAGATCACGAGCCGTCGGTCACAGGTGCGATGGCAGTATGTCGGCGATCTGCTCGGGGGTGGTCGGTGGCGGGAAACGAGTGACGGTCTCGCCGTCTCGGCCGATCAGGAACTTCTCGAAGTTCCAGCTGATCGCGGTGTTGCCCTCGGCGTTCGGCGCCGTCGTGGTGAGCCACTGATAGAGCGGAGCCGCCGTGTCACCGTTGACGTCGATCTTGGAGAACATCGGGAAGTCGACGTCGAAGTTGGAGGTGACGAACTCGAGGATCTCGGCATCGGTGCCCGGCTCTTGCTGGCCGAACTGGTTGCAGGGGAAGCCCAGGACGACGAATCCCTGGTCGGCGAAGTCGTGATGCAGCGTACGCAGACCTGCGTACTGGGGCGTGAGCCCTCAACGACTGGCGACGTTGACCGCCAGCACCACCTTGCCCTGGTAGTCGGCGAAGTCGATCGCTTCGCCGGTGATCGAGGTCATCGTGAACTCGTGGAAGGTTCCCATGCGTCACTTGCCCTTTCTGGTGAATGGTCGGACGACCGTCGGTGTCAGCCGACGGCAGTATCTTGGCCCAGGATGACCACGAGCTGCGCACCGTCGATCGGTACACCCGGGTCGGCGGGCATGGGGGCGATGGCGGTCTCGCCCATGAGGGTCAACCGTGCCACCTGGGCGGCGTCGGCCTCGTAGCCCTCGATGTAGTAGACGACGCTGTTGGCGACCGTCGGCGCGTTCTTGGGGCTCAGCGCGATGTAGCCGGCCTGGGTGAGCAGATCGGTGCCGGCGCCGGCCACGCCGCCCTTGCGGGCACCGTTGCCGACACGGATCGTCACCTCGCCAGGGGGACGAACGGCCTGAGTGGTGGACGTCGTCTCGACCGGCTCGGCTTCGGTGGTATCGGTGGTGTCGGCATCGGTCGAGTCGGTGCCGTCTGCCGCAGCGTCGGCTGCGGCTTGCTCGGCCTGTTCGGCGGCGATCTTTGCGGGATCCTCGGTCTTGTCGACGAGCCCGCCGTTGATGGTGTTGAACAACGACCGTGCGCCAAACACCAGACCGAGCGCCATCGCCAGCAGGACGGCGGCGAGCCCAATCGCGTTGATGACATCATGTCGCTCGATGCGGTCCACGATCAGGCATCTTTCCACGTGAGGGTGATCGACGGGCGGACCCCTCGACGGCGTGCAGACTGGATGATTCGTGCAACCACGCCCGACAGACTACGAGACCAGGCGCAGTTCGCGGCAGCGCGCCGACGGGGAGTCAGCCGGTGTTGCGCATGCCGGCGGCCACGCCGTTCACGGTGAGCAGCAGTGCCCGACGCAGGCGACGGGTGTCGTCGTCGTCGGCGGCGCCCGTGGCTTCCATGGCCCTCGACCTCGCGAGCAGGTCGATCTGGAGCACATGGAGTGGGTCGAGATAGACCGCACGCACGCCCAACGTGCGGCGCAGGATCGGCAGGTCGCCGAGCAGTTCGCGGCCGGTCACGAGCGTCAGTTCGTCGACCGTCAGCGCGTGTTCGGCGGCGACGACCTCGAACAGGTGATGATGGGCCGGATCGACCAGCGCATCGACGTAGCGCCGGGCAATGCCGAGGTCGGTCTTGGCCATGGTCATCTCGACATTGGCCAGAAAGGTCTGGAAGAACGTCCACTCGGCGAACATCTCGGCAAGCGCGTCACCGCCGCCCTCCTCGCGCACCGCCCGAAGGCCTGAACCCACGCCGAACCAGCCGGGGATGATCTGGCGGCTCTGGGTCCAGCCGAAAACCCAGGGAATGGCCCGCAGGTCGGCGAGGCTCGGTCCACCGTCGCTCGAGCCGGCCGAGCGCCGTGCCGGCCGCGATCCGATGTTCATGCCGCCGAGCTCCTCGACCGGGGTCGAGGTGGCGAAGTAGATCGGTAGCGCGGGCTCTTCGACGAAGGAACGGTAGGTCCGATACGAGGCGTCGGAGAGCTGCTCCATCACCTCGGACCACCGAGCAATGTGCGACGGGTCGTGTCGGGGCGCCTGCTGGGCCACGGTGGCCTCGAGCACCGCACTCAGCGCCAGGTCCAGGTTGCGGTGAGCGATGTCGGGTCGCCCGTACTTGTCGGCGATCACCTCGCCCTGCTCGGTGATCTTCACCTCGCCGTCGATCACCCCCGAAGGTTGCGACAGGATCGACTCGTGCGTGGGACCGCCGCCCCGGCCGACGGTGCCGCCGCGGCCGTGGAACACCCGGATCCGTACGCCGGTCTCGGCGGACACGGTGCGGATCTCACGCAGCGCCTTGTGGATCTCCCACTGTGAGGTCGCGATGCCCCCGTCCTTGTTCGAGTCCGAGTAGCCGACCATGACCTCCTGCAGACCGCCCCGCAGCTCGACCATCCGCCGATAGGCGCTGATCCCGAGGAGCTGCCGCATCGTGTCGCCGATACTGCGCAGGTCGTCGATGGTTTCGAACAGCGGCACGAAGCCGAGACGGGACACCCCAGTCGCTGGGTCGAGCAAGCCAACTTCCCGGGCGAGGAGTACCGGAGCGAGGATGTCGTCGACGCCCTCGGTCATCGACACGATGTAGCTCTGCACGAGCTCGTCGCCGTGTTCGTCGAGCAGCGTGCGCAGCACCCTGAACAGCTGGAGCGGATCATCGTCGGCGGCATGCGATCCGGGCGGGGCCAGCGGGCGACGTGAGGTCAGCTCGCTCAGCAGCAGCGCCGTTCTTGCGCCCCGGTCGTCGGGATAGGTGATGCCGGTGGAGCGGAACAGCTCACCGAGTGAGGCATGGTGGCGCTTCGCATGCTCACGAATGTCGAGTGCCGCCAGGGTGAAGCCGATCGTGGCGAGGATGCTGCGGACTCGGGCGAGCCGGCCGTCGGCCATCAGACTGCCGTCGTGCGCCCGCAGGGAACGATCGATCATGTCGAGATCGGCCATGAGCTCCTGCGGGCGGGCGTAGGCCCGGCTGGCCGAAGGATCTCGTCGAGTCTCGTCGAGACGAAACAGCACGACGGCCAAGCGCAGTCGGTACCACTCGCCGTCGTTGATCCGACCGATCCGGCGGAACACCTCGGGGAAGCGAAGACGGTCGGCCTCGACGGCCGCCACCAGTTCGTCGGACGCCGGCCGGACGACCTCGGATGGGCTGAGCTCGGCACGAAGCCCCTCGACCTCGTCGCGCAGGATCCGGAGCGCTCGCGCCCGGTGGAGTTCGACGACGGCCTCGGTGGTGGCGGGCGTGACGTTGGGGTTCCCGTCGCGGTCGCCACCGACCCAGCTGCCGAACACGACCGGTGCGAGGTTGACCTGGCGGTCGATACCAATCCGCTCGAGCGCCAGCGCCATGTCGCTCCACAGCTGCGGGAGGCCGGCGCGCACGATCTGATCGAGGTAGTAGATCATCGTTCGGGACTCATCGAGCGGACTGGGCCGCTCCCGCCGGATCTCATCGGTCTGCCACATGGCGTCGAGCAGCTCATCGATCCGACGGTCGATCCGACGGCGCTCCGAGGTGGTCACTCGATCCGAGCCCCGACGCTCGATCAGGGTCGCGATCTCGGCGAGTTTGTCGAGCATCGACCGACGCGACGCCTCGGTGGGGTGAGCGGTGAAGACCGGGCGCAACGCGGTCTTCGCCAGCGCCGCCTGGATCTGCTCCGATGTGAAGCCACGACCGATCAAGTCGTCGACGGTCGCTTCGAATCGGCCGACACCCTCCTTCTTCGTATTGAGGTCGTCGATGCGATGCACCTGCTCGGCAACGTTCGCCAGGTGGAAGTAGGTCGTGAAGGCCCGAACCAGGCGGATCGCGTCGATGAGCGACGCGTTCGCCAGGACGTCGGAGAGTTCCGCACCGGCGTCGGCGTCGCCGTCACGACGCAGGCGACGAGCGAGCACGCGCACTTCCTCGACCAGATCCAGGAAGTCGCGACCTTCCTGACGAGCGACGGCGTGGCCGAGCTGTTCACCGAGACGCCGGATGTCGTTCCGCAGCTCGGTGTTCTGGCGATCGGTGCTTCGACGGTCCTCGGCAGCGCTCATGGCGCCAAACCTACCGGCGGCGTGTCGACCCGGTCGGCTCGAAACGGATCGTTCACGTTCCGGGCTCGCTGTCGAGTCAGACGATGCTCGAACCCTTCTTGCCCCAATACTCGTCGCGGAGCAGGCGCTTGTAGAGCTTGCCGGTCGGCAGGCGAGGCAGCTCATCATGGAAGTCGATCGAACGGGGCACCTTGTAGTGAGCGATCCGCTCCCGCACGTAGTCGAGCAACTCACGCTCGGTGTCGGGTCCCGCCGTCTGGCCCGGCCGAAGCTGCACGGCCGCCTTCACCGCCTCGCCCATGACGTCGTCGGGAATGCCGAACACGGCGACATCGGCGACTGCCGGGTGCACGATCAGGCAGTCCTCGACCTCCTGCGGGTAGATGTTGACCCCGCCGGAGATGATCATGAAGGCCTTCCGGTCGGTGAGGAAGAGGTAGCCGTCCTCGTCGACGTAGCCGACGTCGCCGAGGGTGACCCGCCCGCCGTCGAGGCGTGACTCCTGGGTCTTCTCCGGTGCCTTGTGGTACTCGAATTCGGCGTTGCCGCTGAAGTAGACCCCGCCGGTCTCCCCCGCCGGCAGGTCGTTGCCCTCGGGGTCGACGATGTGGAGCACGCCCTGCCGACACCGACCAACCGAGCCCGGTTTGGTCAACCACTCCTCGGAGTCGATGAAGGTCGAGCCGATGCCCTCGGTTCCGGCGTAGTACTCGTAGAGCACCGGGCCCCACCACTCGATCATCTGGTGCTTGACCGGCACCGGGCAGGGAGCGGCAGCGTGGATGGCGATCTCCAGGGTCGACAGGTCGTAGGCCGCTCGCTCGTCGTCGCTCAACTTCAGCATGCGGACGAACATCGTCGGCACCCACTGGCTGTGGGTGACCCCGTAGGTATCGATCGCGGCCAACGCGTTGCGCTCGTCGAACTTCTCCATGATGACGAGCGTGCCCCCGGCACGGTGCACCGCCAGGGAGAAGGCGAGCGGCGCGGCGTGGTACATCGGCGCCGGGGACAGATAGACCATGTCGGGGCGATACCGATAGGTGACGGGAATGGCCGCCGAGCGGGGATCGCCCTCTTCGACGGGCACGGTCGGCAGCGGGCGCAGGATGCCCTTCGGACGGCCGGTGGTTCCGGAGCTGTACAACATGATCGTGCCGTTGGATTCGTCGGCGATCTTGTCGGCCGGGCGTGACGCGATCGTGTCGTCATAGTCGTCGAAACCTTCCGGCGGCGCTTTTCCGTCGCCGGTGGCCATCAGCCACGCTCGCACCTTCGGGGGGCGATCGTCACCGGCCAGCACCTCGCTGGCCACCGCCGCCTTCGCTCGGGACGTGATGACGGCCTCGGCGTCGCAGTCGTCGATGACGTAGGCAACCTCGGGCGCCGACAGGTAGGAGTTGATCGCAGTGACGTAGATCCCAGACCGCAGAGCGGCCCAGCACACCTCCATGAATCGGATCTGGTTCTCCATGAAGATCGCAATGTGCCCGCCACGCTCGATCCCGAGCTCGCGGAACACGTGCGCCAGCTGATTCGAGCGGGCGTCGAGTTCGGCATAGGTCTGGGTCTGGCCCGACCCCGCCATCACCACGGCTGGATGCTCGGGTCGTTCACTTGCCCAACGGCCTGGATACATGCTGGTCCCTTTCGTCTGTCGACGCATCGCCACCGACCGGTCCCGGGTCGGCGCAACGCGATTGCGTCAACCTAGACCCATCCCGTCCCCCCGGCGAAAACGCAGTCCTGTCACTGCGAAAACGCAGTCACCCCGGTCAGAGACGACCGGGGTGACTGGACTTCTGCCCCCGCCGGCCCCGAGAGGGCCGGGCGGCTGTATCGATCGTGTCGTGCACGATCGTGACCACTGACGCATCGGCACTGCGGCGTCGTTGGTGAGAACTCGCCCCGAACTCTAGCGAAGGGTGCGCCCGAATAACACTATGCGTGGTCTGCTTGGACGCTCGGTGGGCCGGCGGTCGGGGCCAACAACCGAGCCCGGGTGAGAAACGCCGTGTGCGCCACCATGCGGTGATCGGGCCGGACCGCCTGGCCCTCGATGTGCCAGCCTCGATTCAGGACCTCGAGCGTCTTCATCTCGGTGAAGCGCGTGTGGGCCAACGCCTCCCGCAGCCGTGACGCCTGCGTGATGGAAGGGGTGTACGCCATGAACACCCCACCCGGCTTCAACGCCATCTCGGCGTGCGGCACGACCTGCCACGGTTCGGGCAGATCGAGCATGACTCGATCGAAATCGTTGCCGTCGATCGACTCGTAGGCCGACCGGATCTCGATCTGATATCGATCGAGCACCTCGGGCCCGAGAAACGTCTCGACGTTCTTCTTGGCTCGGGCGGCGAAGTCCTCACGCAGCTCGTAGCCGACGATGTCGGCACCGGCCCGCAACAGGGTCATCGACAGCGCACCGGAACCGATACCCGACTCGAAGACCTTCATGCCGGGTGCGATGTCGGCAAGCATCATCATCGGCCCGAGATCCTTCGGATAGATCACCTGAGCGCCGCGAGGCATCGACAGGATGAACTCCTCGAGCGTCGGCCGAAACACCCGGAACTTCTGCCCCTTGGTGGTCGCGACCTCGCAGCCCTCGGGCTGACCGAGCATCTTCGAGTGGTCGAGCACGCCCGCGTGGGAGTGGAAGGCGCCATCAGCCGCAAGGGTGATGAGGTGCCGGCGATCTCGATTGTCGATGATCAACACCAGTTCACCGACCGACAGTTCGTTCGATCGTGCGGTCATGTCGGGACTCCATCGCTGGCTGTTGGATCGCTGAGTACGGGATCGCTCGGTGTGGGGTCGATTGTCGCTGCCGGGACACCGGCCGCCTTGACCTTCGGCATGTCGACGGGAACGGGCGCCGCACCTTCGGTGCGCTCCACGAGACGGCAGAACGAACACACCTCGGAGCTGGCAGGCGAGCCACACCGCTCGCAGGTGCCGAGGCTGTGATCGGCTGGATCGTCGTCGAACCGGTCGACGGCGTCGCGGAGGAACCCGAAGTAGAACGCCGCCTTGGAGCCCGGGGATGCGGCTTCTTGGGTGTTCAGGATCTCTTTGTAGTGGAGGTGCTTGTTGCCCGCCGCCATCGGGCATTCCTCGACCTGATAGTCGATCCCCCGAATGACGCAGTACGCCGCCATTTCACGCTCGCCCAGCCGGACCAAGGGTTTGATCTTGCGAGGGAAACCCTTCCGGGCGGCAAGGACCGGTCGTTGCCGGGCGAGATAGGGGGTCTGCCATCGCATCACGTTGCCGTAGAGCACCGCCGCCTCGTCGTCGAGGTTGTGCCCGGTGACGACGGCGTCGTAGCCGCCGTCGACCGCCGCAGCGTCGAAGAGGTGTCGCTTGGACAACCCACAGGCCGAGCACGGCACCCGCTTGGTGACGGCGGCCGCCGTGGGCACGTCGTAGCCATAGGCGTCGCGCAGGTCGATCTCGATGAGCCGAAGCTGGCGCTCCTCGGCAAACTGGCGGACGTAGTGGCCGGACACATCGGAGTACTCGCCAATCCCGAGTCCGATGTAGAGGCCGTCGGCTTCGTAGCCCATGGCGGTCAGCATGTCCCAGACCGCGAGGGAGTCCTTGCCGCCCGATACGGCGACCAGCAGGCGGTCGTCGGGCTCACACATCGAGAAGTCCTTGATCGCCTTGGCGACCTGGTCATGGCAGAACTTGATGAAGTGCTCACCGCAGAAGTTCGCATTGTGACGACGGAGGTCGATGATCGCCGGGCCGCGGCAGACCCGGCATTTCATACGCTGCCGCCGGAGATGACGGGGCGAATCTCGACGGTGTCGGTATCGGCCAAGACGGCATCACCCGGCACCAGGGTGCCCTCGCGGATGACGAGCACCGACTCGCGCTGCACTTCGAGTTGACGGAGCAGCTTGACGACCGACATGGGTCCGTCGAGCTCGATCTCACGGCTTGGATTGCGCAGCAGAATTCTCACGGCTGCCGATCCTAGAGACCTCGCGACGCCCTCAACCCTTTCGGGCGAGTCGTTTCGCGTCTTTGGCGGCGCGCTTCTCGGCCTTCTTCGCCGCCTTGATCTGTTTGATCTGCTGAGCGTGGGTGATGTCGAGATGCTCGATCACGATCTTGTCGCCAGGCTTGGAGTTCGACAGGTCGATCACCTCGGCCTTGGTCGACACCGACTTGAACATGCGCATCGCCATGAAGGCGCCGGACGAGACCAGCCACGGCTTGCCCGGACCGGCGAATGACCGACGGACGCCCCACACGAGAAGCTTGCGGAACATGATCAGAGCCGCCGAATCTCGACGACGGTGCTCTGACGCTTGCCGTTGCGCTTTCCGAGAATGTAGATCAACAGCATCAGGAGCACGGCGAAGACGGTGCCAGCAACGGCTGCCTTCTTCTTCGAGTCGTTCGCCACCGTGTCGACCTGGTCGGCGATGTCGCGGAACTTCGCCTCGATGTCGGCGGGTGAGATCTTGGTCGAGTCGGTCATGAGAGCACTCGTTTCTTCGAACGGCTGAAGAGGCTGAAGATGATGCCAATGGCGGCGAGCAATACCACCACGGTGACGACGTAGGGCAGCAGTGAGGCGAAGCTTCCTCCCTCGAAGACCTGCTGCAGGAGACGCAGCATGCCCATGCTCAAGAAGAACACGCCCAGGAACACGAACACCCCGCCGGCAAGACCCAGCCCGATGAACTTGCCGAGCGTCTTGAGCGGATCGACCGTCTCCTGCTTGGCGTAGCCAACCAGCATTGCCTGTATTTCCTTCGCCCCATCGAGCGGGTTTGCCTTGGCCACGAACGGCCTCGCTTTCTGTCCCACACCGTTTGCAGGCAGGAGTGTAGGCGCGTTCGGCCTGAGTGCCGGGGGATCGCGGCGGCCTTTGTCGCTCCGGTCAGGAGCTCAGACGGAACTCGAGCGTGGCGGCGCTTGCTTCGAGTTGCTCGCCGAGGAGTGCAACTCGCTCGCTCGCCGAGCGGACCCGGAGGAGGTTGTAGCGGTCGAGTTCGCCGAGCGGCGACAGTGCGGCAACTTCGAACGACGCCACGGCGGGGTCAGGGTCGAACGAGGGCGCCGGCCCGGTGTTGATGCCGTGACGTTCGAAAACGGACCGGCACAGATGGAAGTTCTCGTACATCGTGGCGACGGCATCGTCGCTGCACGGCGCACCCTCGAGATCGGGAAGCCACTCGATCTCGGCGATCGGATACGGATCGTCGTCGAGCCACGTGGTCACGCGGAACCGGTCGGTGCCAACGCACAGCATCGTCGAACGACCGTCGGCGAGCGTCTCCCGACGCAGGATCTTCGCAACGACACCGATCGAGGCGCGAACGTTCTCGCCACCGACGCCGACCTCGCTCCCCCGCTCGATCAGGACCACCCCGAACTGGCCGTCATCGCCCACATCGGCGACGAGCCGACGGTATCGGGGCTCGAACACGTGCAGCGGAAGGAGCATGGTGGGCAGCAGGACGGACCCCAGGGGGAACTGTGGGAGTCGGCTGCTCATCACCAGCTCAGCCGGTCGTGTCGTCGGACGAGTCGCCCGCTGCCGCTTCGGGCAGTGGATTGACCACTGGGGCGAGCGGGGAGAGCTGATCTCGACTCGGTCCCGCTGGATAGGTGGCGAGCTGCTCGACGAACGGTTCCTGGAGTCCACGAATGCGCTCGTCCTGACCCGCGAGTTCACCATTGACCACATAGGCGAAGGTGAGCGTCGTACCGGCCTCGACCGGCGAATACACATATCCGGAGAGTGCCGTGACGTCGTTGAGTGTGCCGGTCTTGGCAAACACCTGCCCGGTCGCAGCGGTGGCAACGTGGCGCCCGATCAAACTGCCTCGGACCCCACCGATCGACATGCTCTGCGCGAAGGGCGAGCTCGGTCCGGCGGCGAGCAGTACATCGGTGAGGAGCTGACACGTGAGGGTGGTCTCCTCGCTCAAGCCCGAGCCGTCGAGCAGATTGACCCCGTTCATGTCGAAGCCCTGCTCGGTGAGGAAGGTCATCATGGCCGCAGCCCCGTTGGCGGTGCTGCCGATCCCACGCTGATCGCGCCCGATGTGTTTGAGCAGGATCTCCGCCCCAAAGTTGTTGCTGTAACTGTTGATGTGCGTGATGAGCTCGCTCAGTGGCGGCGACACGACCTGGGCGAGTGGGCTGGCCTCGGCCGGAGCGGTGGCTGCGCCGCCGGAGCTGACAGTGACGCCGCGCTCGCCGAGCAACTGGGCGAAGACGGCGGCGGCATGCGACGGTGGATCATCGGTGGGCACTCGCGGGCGGAAGCTTCCCGTGTACTGCTCAGGCCAGCTGATGAAGCCTTCGTTGACGGCGAGTGCCGACAGGGGGCCCGATTGACGCGTATCGATCAGGCGAGTCGCCCACGGTCCGTAGCGCTCTTGGTCGAACAGCGTGTCGTCACCGAACAACGACCCGGTGACGCTGGTGATCCCGCTGGCGGCGACGGCGTCGGCCAGCGTTTCGAGACGTGTGTGGGCCCGACCGTCCTGGGTGTCGAACTGGGTCCACCAGTTGTCGGTGGCGAGGAAAGGGTCACCCCCACCGACAAGGAAGAGATCGCCGGTGAGCACGCCGTCGACCACCGTGCCGCTCGCCCGCACCTCGGTCACAAAGGTGTGATCGGGTCCGAGAATCGCCATGGCGGTGAAGGTGGTCAGCACCTTCTCGTTCGATGCGGGCACCACCGGAAGCTCGGCGTTCTGTGAGGTGATGACCCGGCCGTCGACGGTGACGACGAGGCAGGTGGCGGGGGTCGATCCGGCCACGACCGCACCGATCGCCGGTTGGATCGCGTCGTCGGCCACCGGCGCCTGCAGGGTCTTGGGAATCCGACGAGCCGACAGGACAGGCGTGGCGAGGTCACGCTCGTAGAGAATCGGCGTCAGCCGCTCGTCGTCGGTGTCGGCCGCGTCGGCAGCGCGCCACGCCAGACCGGCGACGAGCACCAGCAGGACCAGCGGGAGATAGCGACGTACGAGGCGGGCCGACAACATGTCCGCCCGAACTTACCAGGGCGCTGTCGTTCTTGAATGACTGGGGTTCTCGAAGGACGGGCGTTCTCGAATGACGGGGCGAACGCTCCGGGTCAACGCTGCTGGAACAGGGAGTAGCGATACAGGTGCTCGAGGGCAGTGACCGCCCGGTTCGCGGTTGCGTAGCAGAGTCGCCCGCTGGCCCGCACCGCCGCTGGCCCCGGATTGTCGGGGTCGGCGATGGCCAGTTCGGTGGCGGTCAGAATCGGCTTGCCCGTTGCTCGCGAGATCTCGTCGGCCGCTTCGGCGAATCGGGCGTCCTGGCGTTCGTGGTAGGCGACGATCCGCTCCAGCCCGTGGTCGGGGTAGAACGGCCCCTCCTTCATCATCCGGGCCTGGTTCGACTGGATGCCGAGACCCAGGTAGATGATGGCGTCGACATCGGGGTGGTTGGCGATGATCGACATGACCTCGGGGATGGTGTCTCGGGTTTCGCCACCGGCAAGGTCGACGGGGTTGTTCCGGCTCCAGCGCGGTGGGAGGTGCTGGTCGATCTCGGCCAGGAGGTCGTCGGGCAGGGTCATCAGTTCGAGGCTGCTGGAATGGATGGCGTCGGCGGTGACCACGCCCCAGCCGCCGGCCGTGGTCATGACCACGACTCGGTTTCCCTTGGGCAGTGGCTGCGTCGCGAACGTGGCGGCAGCCTCGAATGCCTCCTCGACCGTGGCGGCGCGGATGACGCCGGCCTGGCGCATTGCGCCGTCGAATACTCGATCGTCGGTGGCGAGGCTGCCGGTATGGCTCGCTGCGGCTCGTGCGCCGCCGGCGGTGGCGCCACCTTTCACCAGCACCATGGGCTTCTTGGCCGCGATTTCCTTGATGCGGTCGTAGAACGCTCGTCCGTCTTCGATTCCCTCGACGTAGGCGAGGCCGACGGCGGTGTGATCGTCGGCTGCGTAGAAGTCGAGGTAGTCGGCGACGTTCACCGCTGCGGCGTTGCCGGCGCTGACGGCTCGAGAGATGCCGACACCGGTGGCTCGGGACCAGTTGAGGAACGACGACACGAAGTTGCCGGACTGTGACGCCACCCCGATACGGCCGGCCGGCGGGTGCGGGGCGACGATCTGGGCACACAGGTTGGCGGGCGTGGAGACCACACCCTGGCCGTTCGGACCGGCGAGGAGCATGTCGAGTTCCTCGGCCAGCTCCACCAGATCGGCCTGGGCCGCGATGCCGGCCTCACCGGCCTCGCCATAACCAGCCGAGGTGACGAAGGCGGCCTTGATGCCTTTGGTCGCGCAGGAACGGAGGAGCTCAGGATTTGCCGCCGCCGGGGTGCAGACGAACACGAGGTCGATCTCGCCGTCAGGCAGGTCGGCGACGTCGGCCACCGACGTGATCCCGAGCACCTCGGCGCCGTCGCGGTTGGTGGCGAAGACCTGGCCTGCGTAGCCGTTGGCGAGAATGTTGTGGAGGCTGACGAAGCCGAACTTGCCGGGATGCGTGGAGGCGCCGGCAACGAGGACACCGCGGGGCTCGAACAGCGCAGCGAAGTGCGCGGGGGTCAACGTGGTGGACATGTCAGCCTTCCTCGGCGAGCTCGACCAGCGCATCGACTGCGACGGGTCCACCGTTGTTGATGAGTACGGGATTCAAGTCGATCGATGCAATCGATGGCGACTGCTCGGCCGCCTGCGACAGCGACACCAGGACCGACGCCAATGCGCGGCGGTCGACTTCGGCCTCGCCCCGGAAGGCCCCCAGGAGGTCTTGGGTGGCGAGTTCGTCGACCATCTCGTTTGCGTCGGCTTCGGTGATGGGCACCAGACGGAGGGTCACATCGGCGATGGCTTCGGCCAGGATGCCGCCGACGCCGAGGAGCACGGTGCGACCGAACTGCTGGTCGGTCGACACGCCACAGATGAACTCGCGGTTGGACTTCACCATCGGAGCGACGAGGAGCGACACCGGACCGTCTTCGGGGGTTGCCGCAGCGAGCAGTTCGGCACCGGCGGTGCGTACCGCTGCGGCGTCGCCCAGTGAGAGCCGCACGAGTCCACGCTCGGTCTTGTGGGCGATGGCATCACCGTTCAGCTTGACCACGACCGGGTACCCGACCTGATCGGCGGCGCTCACCGCCGCCTCGGCAGTGTCGACCACATGCTCGGGAAGGAAGGGAATACCGAACGGCGTGAGCAGTTCCTTGGATTGCTGTTCTGACAGCGTGCGACTCATGGCGGCGACTGTATTCCACCGATCGCTGGAGGCCCACTTGGCGCCCGTGGTGCATCACCCGCCACGAGCGCGAGCGTCAGGTTGGCAGTACCGCGGTCTGATGCCAGTGGGCGTGGATCCGTCCGACCAGCTCGACGAGCTCGTCTGGAGTGTCAGGTTTGACGAAGTACGCGTTGGCGCCGTTGCGGTAGGCGGTATCGATCAGGCGCTGGTCGCTGCTCCCCGAGAGCACGAGCACCGGGATCGAGGTGGTGCGGGCGTTCTCGCGAATCTCGGCGAGCACGTCGGTGCCGGCGATGTCGGGAAGGTTGAGATCGAGCATGATCAGCGACGGCAGCATCGTGGCGTCATCGAGATGCCGCAGCGACGACCGGCCGTCCTCCACGATCACGAGGTCGACCTCGGCCCGGGCCTGGACGACCGCCCGCTCCAGCATCTGCTGATCGGCGGGTTCGTCTTCGACGACGAGCCAGGTTGGACGCGGCCCTGCAGGTGGTGAAGTGGTCAATGCTCCCTCTCGAACTCGCACGATGTGACGATGGGGCGAGGCACATCGAGCATGTTAGGGACTCGAAGCATGCACTGCGTGACTCTCGTTCGATCCCGACGTCGAACGATCGAGGTCGAGGTCGGGCGTTGCCGGTTCAGTCGACCTTGGCCGGCGGCTCGAGGGCCGAACGGATGAAGGCTCTCATGTGGGCAAACCGCCGTTGGAGCTCGTCTGGCCCGTACGGATCGACGTCGATCAGGCCACGAAGGAGCGCGTGGTCGGAAAAGTACGTCAACAGGGCCCCGTAGCCGGTCAGGACGAGGTGCTCGGCGTCGTGTTCGCGGAAAACGCCGCGGTCCATCTCTCGCCGGAAGAAGTCGACGGCCCGCTCGTAGTACGGGCGCAGCGCTGCGCCGAGATCGAAGCCGAGATGGCTCTCCTCGGTCAGCGCCTCACGCCGTACGATCACGACGATTTCGGGGTTCGTGACGAAGAAGTCGAAGCTGACCTTCAACACGTCGTCGACTCGCTCCCACCCCGACGTGGCGTCGTCGGGAAGGGGGCGATCGAGTCGTCGACCCCAGTCGAGCAGGGCCTCGGTGAGGACCTCGCGGTAGATCGCTTCCTTCGATGGGAAGTAGTGCAGGAGGCTCGGTCGTCGGATTCCGACGCCGGCGGCGATGTCGTTGAGCGACGTGCCTTCGAACCCCTGGCGAGCGAAGCAGGCACGTGCTTCACGAAGAATCACGTCGCGGGTTGAGGCTTCACTCATCCTCTCCGACACTATCGGTGCATGGAGATCATCGCCGCTCTGTTCATGGACGACATCGCACTGCGACAAGAGCCCGGTCCGACGACCCGGATCGACCTCTCGGGTGTGCAGTTCTCGGGCCCGGCACCGGCGCCGGTTCCCTGCACGGTCGCCCCGCATCTCGTGGTTCTGGTGTGGAACCCACCGAACGGTGGGGAGTTCGCTGCACTCGAGACCGTGTTCCACATGGCCGACGAAGCGGGCGACGTCGATCGTTCGAGCGAGCCGATGGCTCGCAACATGCAACCGCTGCAGATCGAGCCGGGGAAGTTCAACTACCGGCTGATTCGGGCCGAGCTCCCCTTCGACCGCTACGGCACGGTGATCGCTTCGCTGCGGATCGACACCGGCGAGTACCGGATGGTGCCGTACACGCTGCTGCCACCGGTGAGCTGAGGTCCGCGACGTCCGGCGGGGTCGATGACCGCCATCGGGAGGTCAACTCCGGAACATCACGCTGATGCGGGGTGCTGCCATCGCCACCTTTGGGACACCGTGTTCGTAGTACTGCTGTGTGGTCCCGCCCATCACGAGGAGGTCGCCTCGCCCGAGTTGGAATCGGTGGGTGGATCCACCGCCGAGTGGGCGGACGGCAAACGTGCGAGCAGCTCCGAGTGAGACGATCGCGACGAGTGCGTCGCTCGGGCAATCGACGGAGTCAGGGTGCCAGGCGACCGAATCATCACCGTCTCGGTAGAAGTTGGCATGGAGCCGCGGCAGGGGACGCCGGTAGTGGTCGGCGAGCTTCGAGGCGACAGCACGCAGGTGCTCGACGACCTGGAGTTCGGTTGGCCCAAGGTCGGGTTGATCGTGTGACCAGATCAGTCGCGGCACGTCGACGACTCGGTCGTACATCGGGCGCCGTGCATGCTGCCAGGTGAGGCCGGACACCAGGCGATCGAACCAGGCGTCGGCGCCCGGCAGCCATCCCGGCGCGTGATCGATCCAAGCGCCGTGATCGAGGTCGATCCGACGGAGCGGACCGACGGAAACGGGGACACCGGGCTCGCCCATCGTGAGGAGCGACCCCTGGATCGGGCACCGCTCGGTGGTTGCCGTCGTGCGAACGAACATGTGTTCGATCATAGTGCAAGACCGAATCGAGACCTCGACGACTCGATCTTGGTCTCGTTCACATTCGAGCAAGTTGTGATTTGCAACCGACTCGTCTACGTTGCCGCCGATGGCTACATCCGGCACTCACGAGGCATGCTCGATCGAAGCGACGCTCGATGTGATCGGTGACCGCTGGACGCTCCTGGTGCTCCGTGACCTGTTCCGTGGCGTGCGCCGCTTCTCCGACCTGGTCGACGATCTCGGGATCGCGAAGAACCTTCTGTCGGACCGGCTCAAACGTCTCGTCGAACACGGTGTCGTCGAGAAAGTGGCCTACCAGGAACGGCCGGCTCGCTACGACTACCGGCTCACGGCCAAGGGAGCCGATCTCTCGCCGGCCCTGATCGCGCTCATGAAGTGGGGTGACGAGTGGTACGCCGACGGCAACCCACCCGTCGTGCTCGTGCATGAGGCGTGTGGCACGCCGCTCGAACAGCACGTGTCGTGCCCGACCTGCAATGAAGCCGTCACGCCCGGGAAAGTTCGGAGCCAGGCCGGCTCCCTCGCCCATCCGCCCATCGAGGCAGGAAGTGTTTCACCTTGAATCCTCAGTCCAACGCCACCAGCGTGATCGACGCCCCCGCCACCCCGGCAGCAGCTCACGCACTCACCGAGCTCAGCACCGACGAACTGCTCGCTCGTGCCCGATCGCGCCGCGATCGCGCCTTTGGCAATCGGATCACCTATTCGCCGAAGGTGTTCATTCCCCTCACCATGCTGTGTCGTGACCAGTGCGGGTACTGCACGTTCGCCCAGCCGCCGGCCCGACTCGACGCTCCGTTCCTCGAGCCGGCCGAGGTCGTGCGGATCGCCAAGCAGGGCGCTCGCGCCGGTTGCCACGAGGCCCTCTTCACCCTCGGCGAGCGACCCGAGTTGCGCTACCCACAAGCCGCGGCCTGGCTGGCCGAACGAGGCTTCGACTCGACCGTCGACTACCTGGCGGCCATGGCCCGCCTCGTCATCGACGAAACCGGACTCCTGCCCCACGCCAACGCCGGCGCCCTCCACCCCGAGGAACTGGCGGTGCTCCGGCCAGTCGCCCCCAGTCAGGGGATGATGCTGGAAACGCTCCGCACCGATCTCGCGGCGCACGCCAACGCCCCCGACAAGGTGCCCGACCGACGCCTGGCCACGCTTGAGGCGGCCGGCGAACTCGGCATCGCGTTCACCACCGGGATCCTTGTCGGCATCGGCGAGAACGAGGCCGACCGCATCGACGCCTTGCTTGCCATCGCCGACAGTCACGCCCGGCATGGTCACGTGCAAGAGGTCATCGTGCAGAACTTCCTGCCCAAGGCGGGGACGGCGATGTGGAAGCACGCGCCAGCACCCGATGAGCCGTACCGGCGGGCGATCGCACTGGCCCGACTCATCCTTCCCATCGATGTGCACCTGCAGGCGCCGCCGAACCTGAGTGACGACTTCGCCCCGTTGCTCGCTGCCGGCATCGACGACTGGGGCGGCGTCTCACCCGTCACGGCCGATCACGTCAACCCCGAGCGCCCATGGCCTGCGCTCGATCGTCTGCGCGAGGTCACCGAGGGTGCGGGCTTCACACTGGCGCCACGCCTCACGATCTATCCCGAGTTCGCACTGGCCGAACTCAGCCCGACCGCCGACTCGCCGGCGGAAGGACGTTGGCTCGACCCGTCGCTACGTTTCACCGTGCTCGACCGCTCCGACGCCGAAGGAATGGCGCGGGATGATCCCGGTGCGGTGTTCCCGGAGCGAGCCGAGTTCGTGACCACGGGCGACGACGGTGCCGACGTCATCCTGATCGGCGACCGATCGACCCAGTGGTACTCCGGTGCGCCGGTCACGCCACCCACCATGGTCACCGGCCGCGGCGCGGGTCCGAGATTCGACGGTCCGGTCGCCGACGTACTCGACGGCGTGCGCAACGGTGACGAGGTCGGCGAGGACGAACTGCTCACCCTCTTCCGAGCCCGCGGTCCCGAGGTCGCGGCGATCGCGGAGGTGGCCGACGAGCTGCGGCAGACGATCGTTGGCGACGACGTCACGTTCGTGAAGAACCGCAACATCAACTACACGAACGTCTGCACCTTCAAGTGCCGATTCTGCGGGTTCTCCAAGGGTCCGCTGAGCCTGAACCTTCGAGGCAAGCCGTACCTGCTCACGCTCGAGGAGCTGCAACGGCGAGTTGTCGAGGCCCACGAGGTCGGCGCCACCGAGGTGTGTCTCCAGGGCGGCATCCACCCCGACTTCGACGGCGACTACTACATCGACGTCGCCCGCGCCGTGCACGAAGCCTGTCCCGACATGCACATCCACGGGTTCACCGCACTCGAGGTGACTGAAGGGGCCAAGCGGTTGGGTGAGCCGCTCGACCAGTACCTCCAACGCTTGATGGACGCCGGCTTGAAGACGCTGCCGGGCACGGCGGCCGAGATCCTCGACGACCCGGTGCGGCAGTTGCTGTGTCCTGACAAGATCGACACCGAGGAATGGCTCGACGCCCATCGCACGGCCCACGGCGTGGGGCTGCGCTCCAACGTGACCATCATGTTCGGAGCGGTCGAGCAACCCGAGAGCTGGGTGCGACACCTCCTCGCCACGCGCGCGTTGCAGCGCGAGACGGGTGGCTTCACCGAGTTCGTCGGTCTCCCGTTCGTCCACATGGCGGCGCCGATCTACCTGCAGAAGAAGGCTCGGCGAGGACCGACGTTCCGCGAGAACCTGCTCGTCCACGCCGTTGCCCGTATCGCCTATCGCAACGACATCCCCAACATCCAGTCCGGCTGGGTGAAGATCGGCTTCGACGCTGTCCGCCAGCTACTCCAGGCCGGCTGCAACGATGTCGGCGGCACGTTGATGGACGAGAACATCTCGCGAGCTGCGGGAGCGTCGCACGGCACCGACGTGGGGGTCGACGACTTCCGGGCGCTGGTCGAACCGATCGGCCGACGCCTGGTGCAGCGCACGACGCTGTACGAACGAGTCGGTGACATCGTGCACACCTGAACGCTCCGAGTGTGTCACCCTGGAGCGACCACACCATCTAGCGTGACCCGCCCTCACCGGCGAGGCACTCGGAGGCCACCAGGATGAGCGCACCACGAGCTCGGAGTATGTACGGCGAAGGACAGGTCGACCGCCTGCTGAGCGAGCTCACGGCGGCGGTCGGTCGTGACAACAACGACGATCTGGTCCGCCGGATGATCGTGACCGCGCTCGACATGGACGCGGCCGAGGTCGATCGTCTCGAACTCAAGATTGCCTCGCAGTCGATGGTCGAGATGCTCAACGCCTGGCGGGTGTTCTCCCCCTATCGGGGCCGAGCGAAGTGCACGATCTTCGGGTCGGCCCGCACCTCACCCGATCACCCCGACTACGAGCTGGCCCGCAGTTTCGGAGCCAAGATCGCCGAACGCGACTGGATGATCATCAGCGGTGCCGGGCCCGGCATCATGACCGCCTGCATCGAAGGTGCCGGCGTCGAGAACAGCTTCGGCGTCAACATCGTGCTGCCGTTCGAACAGCGGGCCTCCGAGATCATCGATCGAGATCCCAAGCTCGCGACCTTCCGCTACTTCTTCACCCGCAAGCTGTTCTTCATGAAGGAGAGCGACGGGTTCGTCTTGTTGCCCGGTGGGTTCGGCACGCTCGACGAGACCTTCGAGTTGATCACGCTGATCCAGACCGGCAAGGCCTACCCCGCGCCGATCGTGATGCTCGACCATCCAGGTTCGAACTACTGGTCATCGCTGCTGCGGTTCGTCGAGGAAGGCCTGCTCGCCAACGGGATGATCGGCGACGTCGACACGTCGCTGGTGTTCCACACGCACGACCCCGAAGCGGCCGCCGACTACATCGCCGACTACTACTCGTGCTTCCATTCCATGCGCTACGTCGGTCGCCGCCTCGTGATCCGGACCAACACGCCCGTGTCGTCGGAGGCGCTGGCACGGCTCAACGACGAGTTCGGCGACATCATCGTCGACGGCGCCATCGAGCCCATCGAGGTGACCAACGCCGAGGTCGAAACCGACGACCACGTGACCCTTCCCCGCATCGCCCTCGAGTTCAACGACCGCAGCTTCGCCCGGCTCAACCAACTCATCATGCGGATCAACGAACTCGCCGAGTCCAAGGCCCGCGTCACCACCGGCATGTTCCACGACCTCGAACCCGAGAACGCCGACATGCTCTCTGACTAGGGACTGCTCCGCAGTCCCGGGCTTCGCCCATCCGAGCCCCGCGCTCGGCGCTGCTTCGTCCCTCCGCAGCCACACCACTCCGCAGTCCCGGGCTTCGCCCATCCGAGCCCCACGCTCGGAGCTGCTCCGTCCCTCCGCAGCCACACCACTCCGCAGTCCCGGGCTTCGCCCATCCGAGCCCCACGCTGGACAGGCGGGCGCTCATGCTGCAAGGATGTCGAAGCAGTCGAATCGACGCCCACGGACGGGCCCACTACCCGTGAAAGTGAGCGACGATGAGCGAACCTGTTCGCCGAGTTCCAAGAACCCGGGGCGCGCTCGAACCGCGCCAACGCATGGTGATCATCGGCGCCACTGGAGCCGACACGACGTGGCGCTCGATTGTCGGTCCGCTCGTCGCCGCAGGGGCGAAGAGCGGACCGAGCACCACGTTTCACTTCGCCATGCTCGACGCCCCAAGGGATGCCCCCGACGCAGTGGTCAGCGCCGACGTCGAGCGACTCGTCCACTCCTACGGCGCCACCGGCGTGGTGGTCTCGCCGGCAATCGCTTCTGGTGCCGATGTCCTGTGGCGCTGCACGACGCGCCGCTTTCTGGACGTTCTGCTGCTCCGCCCATCCATCCGATTCGGAGCCGACGAGGAGCAGGTGCGGAGGTCCGACCCCCCGGATGGTCGGCGCTCGTCGGTGGGCCGAGATCAGGTTTCCGGCCGTCCCAGAACGGGAGCGAACGGCAGAAGTGATCGACCAGATCGCTCACTGGGTCCGACACGTACCGAGAACGTCGTGGTCCGACGAGAAGGCACCGACCCCGAGGAGCGAGCCGCTCCCCATCGCCGCAGGCTTCCAGGCTGCGTTCTGGGTGTGGGATCTGCACCGCACACTGTCGGCAGAGGGCTTCGACGTCGATCGCGACGAACAGATCGGCCTGCAGCATCAGCTTGCGAGCACGGCGAAGCACCTCGAGAAGCTGGCCTTCGACGGTGACCATGATGGCGTTCGCTCGGCGATCAATTCGCTGTTCGGTGCGAACGAGGTACTCGGTGACGAGCACCTCGTTGGCCGAGCGCGCAAGCTGCACGTGTACGCGAACCTGTGCGATCTGGCAGAACTGGCCAGCGGGCTCTGAGAGCGCAGTGCCGCTCCTGCTACGCAGTGCCGCTCCTGCTACGCAGTGCCGCTCCTGCTACGCAGTGCCGCTCCTGCTACGCAGTGCCGCTCCTGCTACGCAGTGCCGCTCCTGCTACGCAGTGTCGAGGGAGCGGATGGCCTTCTCCACGGCCCGGCGGGCGGCGGCGATCGGTTTCTCGACCGGCGGACGCTCGGTCGCCCCGTTGGCGACGGCCTCACGCAGCGCACCGAGTCCGAGCTCACTCAGTTCTTCGCTGATCGAGCGCAACCGCTCGGCGATGTCTGCGAATCGCTCGTCGTACTCACCCGGCATGGCAGGCACGGTACCCTCCCACGGTGGTTCCCCCCAATGACCCCTCGATGCCAGCGACCGCCGGCGACGGCCTGCCACCCGCCGATGCTCACCGTTGGATCTCCCTCCACGACGACCAGGGCGACACCTGGATGTTCGATGTCACCTTCCTGCTGTCGAACTTCCACTGCATCTACGGCCAGGGGTGCCCATCGATCGCCGACGAGCCTGGCGCCCTGCCGGCTGGACGAGCCGAGGCGCTCGGCTGTTGCGTCCACGGTGCGCACTTCTCCGACGATGCCGATCTCGAGAGCACTGCGGCCTACGCGGCGCTGCTGACCGACGATGACTGGCAGTACCGACGCCGCTCGATCCGCAAGGGTGGCGCCTTCAAGCAGAACAAAGAAGGTGCATGGGTCACGCGTAAGGTCGACGGCGCCTGCATCTTCCTCAATCGGGAAGACCATCCCGGCGGACCTGGCTGTGCCTTGCACGCCAAGGCACTCCAGCTCGGTCAGCGGCCGCTCGACTGGAAACCCGACGTGTGCTGGCAGGTGCCGATCCGGCTCGACATCCACACCGACGACTACGGCCACGACACCGTCTTCGTCCGAGCGTGGGAACGTCGGGACTGGGGTGAGGGTGGTTTCGACTTCCACTGGTGGTGCAGCGAGGAGCCCGCTGCGTATCACAACGTCGAGCCGCTGTACGTCACGGCGCAGGACGAGCTGACCGAATTGGTTGGGGCCGCGATCTACGAACGGCTCGCCGTCGAGCTCGATGCGCTGATGCGCGAGACCCCGGTCCGCCTCGGCCGCTAGCGGGGGATTGGTGTCGTCCCGGACGGTCGGTCTGACGACTTCTTGACGCGAATTTTGCGAGAGCCACCTCTTGGCAGTTCCGGTGCGGCATCCTGCGAAGCGTGCTTTCCTTTGTGCAGTCACTGGCGCCCGAGGCCAAGCATTCGCGCCTTCTCGGCGCTTCCGTACTGCTCGGCGTCACTGTGGGCGTCGTCGTCTCACTCTTCGAGTACATCACGGTCGCCGGTGTGCTCGAGCGCATCACGCACCAGGGTCTGCTGGTCCAGACGCTCGCTCCCCTGGTCGGCCTGGCGCTGACGGCGATCATCCTCGCCAAGCTCGGCAACAACGCCACCAACTCCACGTCCGACGAGTACATCGCCGCCTACCACATGCGGCATCCCACCCTCCCTCCGGCGAAGCTGCCCGCCCGGTTGCTGGCCGGCGTCACCACCATCGGGTTCGGTGGCGCACTCGGGCTCGAAGGCCCCTCGATCTACACCGGCTCGGTCTTCGGTCTCGAGACGGCGAAGCGCCTCGACCGATGGCTTGGGCGAGGTTCGGCCAAGCTGCTGCTGACCGCCGGCGCTGCGGCCGGTGTCGCCGCTGTGTTCCAGGCCCCTGCCACCGGGGTGCTCTTCGCGCTCGAGGCGCCCTATCGCGACGACCTCGCTCACCGCGCCCTGCTGCCGTCGCTGGTCGCCTCGGCGTCGGCGTACCTGACGTTCATCTCGATGCCGCTCAACCATCCCGAGCCCCTCCTCGGTCAGGTCTTCGGGCGGCCGCTCCAGGCCAGTGACCTCGTCGCTGCGCTGGCGATCGGGCTCGGCGCCGGGCTGGGCGGTCGGATGTACGCAGCGCTGGTGCGGCGCACCAAGCAGCTGTCGAAGCAGACCTCGCCGGCTGTCCGGGTCGTGGTGGGTGGTACCGCACTCAGCTTGCTGGCGCTGCTGTCCGTGCAACTCTTCGACCAGCCGCTCACGCTCGGCCCGGGTGTCAGCGTGGTCGAATGGCTCGCCGAGGACCAGACGCTGCAGGCGGTGGCGATCATCTTCGTGCTCCGCATCGCGGCGACCATGACCACGATCCTCGGTGGCGGTACCGGCGGCCTCTTCAT
Organism: Acidimicrobiales bacterium; assembly: GCA_041394265.1. Classification (NCBI taxonomy): domain Bacteria; kingdom Bacillati; phylum Actinomycetota; class Acidimicrobiia; order Acidimicrobiales; species Acidimicrobiales bacterium. The sequence continues at coordinate 4,848,896 of JAWKIO010000005.1, read as the reverse complement.
CCCATTGGCCGTGCAGGGCGTCTTGCTCGGCAAGCTCGTCGGACTCGGGCTCTCCGACCTCGGTGTCGACCCCAACGGGTCGGCGCTGTTGCCGGTACTCGGTCTCGCCGCCTTCCTCGCCGCCGGCTATCGCACCCCGATCGCTGCGGTGATGTTCGTCGCCGAGTCGACGGCCAACTCGGGTTCGGCCGTCGTGCCGGCGCTGATCGCCGCCGCAGTCTCGCAGCTCGTCGCCGGTCCGCATTCGGTGAGCGCCGGTCAGCGAGTCGAACGTCTCGGACACCTCGAGGAACGGCTGACCATGCCGCTCGCCGCGGCGCTCACGACCGACGTGCTGACCGTGCCACCCGACGCCACGGTGTCGGAGTTCGTCTGGATCCACGCGCTCGGTCGGCGCGAGCGAGTGGTGCCCGTCGTCGATGGCAACACCTACCTCGGGTTGTGCTCGGTCGAGAGCTGCGCCCAGATCGAGCGTGACGACTGGGAGACCACCACCGTCGCCGAAGTACTCGAAGCCACCGACCACACCGCCAACCCTGGCTGGTCACTCCGTGACGTCGTGACCGCCATGGAGGCCAACCATTCCACCGTGATGGCTGTCACCGACGGTGAGCGCAACTTCATCGGTGTTGTTCTCGAATCCGAGATCGTGAAGCTCGGCGAAATCCTCGACGAGACCGGCAACCTCTGACCAACCCACCCCACCGCACTCGATCCCACCCACAGCAACTTTGGAGAGTTGATGCCGCTCACAGGTGTCAATCCCCCAAAGTTGCGGCGAATGCGGGGTCAGGCGGCGGGAGATTGCCGGCGAGCGGTCACGAGCGCTCGGATCTCGGCGGCAACGGCGGCCGGTCGTTGCTTGAGCTCGTGCCAGGTGAAGCGCAGGACGATCCAGCCGTGCTGTTGGGCAAGGCGATCCCGCCGTCGATCCTCGGCCATTGCCTGGGTGGTGGCGTGCCACCGCCGCGAGTCGGCTTCGAGGATGATGCGAGCTTCGAGGTGGGCGAAGTCGACCACGCCGCGGACGCCGTCGTACCACGGTGGCTGGAACTGCTGGATGAATCCCCGAATCGCGAAACGCTCGAGCACACCCTGCAGCAACTTCTCGAGCGCGGAGGCATCGGGGCCATCTTCTTCGAGGAGCGCATCGACGAACACGTTCAGCGAGGCGCTTCCACCTCGACCACGGCGAACGAAGGCGGATCGGCAGGCGGCGAGATCCTCGACGGTACAGGTGCCATCGAGGATCGCCCGCTCGGCGACGAAGCGAAAGTGCGCTGGCCGCAGGACGGCGGCCAAGTCGCAGAGCGTTCGCTCCGCCGTGGTCACCCGAAGTCCGTTGACGTCGGCGACGTCGACCGCCGGCAGGTGGCCGGTGCGGTGGATCTTGACGGCGGCAATCGTTGGACGGTGTGCGCCGAGTGGTGCCGCAAGGTCGATCTGCGGCGACCGAGGGAGGGCGAGCGAGTGCAGCTGTGCAGCGGTCCGCCGACTGAGTGCGCTGCCACGAACGAGCAGCGTTGGGAGGGCGAGCTCGGTCAGCGGTCCAGCAAGCGCAGGGACGAGGTAGATGCCTCGTTGCACGACCGCCAGCGACCTCCGTTCGACTCGTCGCTGGATGGCACTGGAGCGGAGGCCGATGGTGATCAGGTCGCTTCTCGTACACAGCCCGTGTTGGCGTGAGGCGATCTCCAACAGAAGGTCATCTACTCTTGCTTGCATTCGTATACGTTTACACGCGTTCGAGCGACAGGCAACCCCTCACGCAACTTTGGAGAGTTGACACCCCTGAGCGGCATCAACTCTCCAAAGTTGCGATGGGTTTTGGCTGGGGGCTGGGAGGGTCAGTGGGTCAGTCGAGTTCGGACGTGAGTTTCGTGTTGGCGGAGTCGACGACCGACTGGGTCATCTCGAGGTGGAGCCGTCCGCCGCTCGAGTAGGGATGGGCGAGCACGGTGTCGAGGTCCAACTCCACCCCGAGGCCCGGTGCTGTTGGGGCGAGCAGGTAGCCGGCGTCCCACTTGAGCGGCCGACGGACAACGGCGTCGTGGAACGAGGTCTGGATCGTCTCGAGGATCAAGAAGTTGGGGCTGGCGAAGGCCACGTGGGCAGCAGCGGCATGAGCGATGGGTCCACAGTAGATATGCGGTGCGAGTTGGGCGTTGAACAGTTCGGCCAGGATGGCGATCTTGCGCATCTCCCAGATGCCCCCGGCTCGACCCACGTTGGGCTGGACGATCGAGACTCCCTGCTGGAGCAGCTGATGGAACTCGGTCCGCGTGGTGAGCCGCTCCCCGCGGCGACAGGGATGGAGGTCGCTGCCGCCACGCGCCCCATTGCTGCCATCTGATCGGGCGGACACGGTTCTTCGAACCACAGCGGGTCGAACCGTTCGAGCCGGCGGGCGAGGCGGATGGCCGACGACGTGGTCATCTGCCCGTGAGTTCCGAAGAGCAGATCGGCCCGGTCGCCGACCGCCTCCCGAAGCGCCGCAACGTTCGCCTCGCTCCGCGCCAACTCGGTGAGTGAAAGTTCTCGGCCGCCCTGGAAGCTGTACGGACCGGTGGGATCCTGCTTGATGGCGGTGAAGCCGAGCTCGAGGTAGTCGAGGGCACGGGCAGCTGCGGCGTCGGGGTCGTGGTACACGTCGGCGCCGTCGGGACCGGGATAGAGGTAGGTGTAGGTCCGGAGCCGATCGTGGAAACGCCCACCGATCAATTGGTGCACGGGCTCTCCGGCAGCCTTGCCGAGGATGTCCCAGACGGCCATCTCGATGCCCGAGAAGACCGCCATCATCGTGGGGTCCGGCCGCTGGGTGAACCCGGCGGAATACACCCGACGGAACATCGTCTCGACCCGATGGGGATCCTCGCCGGCGATGAACCGGTCGAAGGTGTCGACCACCATCGCCGCAGCGATGTCCCCGGAGACCGGGATGCCATAGCACTCGCCGACGCCCGTCAGACCATCATCGGTCTGCAGCTCGAGCAGGACCCAGTAGGACCCACCAATGCCCGTCGGTGGCACGGTGACGTACGTGGTGATCGATTCGAGCTTCATCGGGCAACCTCGGCGTGGCGGTGCGGTGGGTGGATGATCAAAGCGGATGGTCAAAACGCCGACTGCCCGGCGCCGAGGCACCGGGCAGTCGTTCGGTCGGGCGACGATGGCTCAGTCGTCGTAGTAGTCGTCGTCATCGTCCTCTTCGCCGACTCGGCTGGCTGCCGAGGTGACGGGGAGGTCCCAGGGATCGTCTTCGAGCCGATCCATCAAGGATTCAATGTCGTCAGCGGGGTTCGAGCGCTTCAGGGCCCGAGCCTCTTCGTATCTGCGATGACGCCCTTTTTTCACGGGCCACGCTCCTGAATCGCGATGCAGTAGTGCCACCTGGTCCGGCGGCAGGTCAAAGCTGAAGTGTAGGGGCAATGACCTCACATGAGCGAGTCATACCAAGAACTCGCCCCAGTTCGCCTCTGCAACCTCAATCGCGCTGGTTTCGCACCGCCGCCACGTCGCCTCTAGTGGAGCGGCTGGTGGCTCCTCGCCTCGAGGGTGAGTCGCCCGTCACCGATGAAGGCGAGTGCGGCATCACCCCGTGCCAATTGTCGGATCGGCTCGCCGACCATGGCGGCACGCCAGCCTTCGTGGAGCCGGCTGGCCGGATTGTCGGCCAACAAGCCCTCGACATCGGACCGGGTGGCCAAGAGCGCCGGATCGAGTTGGTGGTCTCGAGCCAGCTGCGAGATCCAGGCCGTGACCAGCGTGACGACGGGACGAAGGTCTTTCGACAAGCTGGGCTCGCGGACCTTGGGAGCGTCGTCGGTGGCCCGGAGACCTTCGCCGACCGCCGCCAGGAGCTCGTCGGCGGCGCCGGCTCGGAGGTGACGACCGTCGAGGCCCCGAATCCGTTCGAGGTCGCGCACCGACTTGGGAGTCTGCTGGGCGATGCCGACGACGGCGATGTCAGGAAGGATTTGGCGCACCGGTACGTTCGCCTCGGCTGCCCGGTTCTCACGCCACGCAGCGATCGCCTTGGCGACCCGGGCGGTCTTGCCCTTGAGCGAACGGGCCTCTTTGATGCGATGCACGGCGTCCTCGGGTGCCCGGCGGCCCCGAGGCTTGGTGCGGACCAGCTCACACTCCGATAGCGCCCATTCGAGCCGCCCGAGATCGGCGAGCCGGCCCTCCAGCAGTCCGGCGAGGTCGAGCAGGTTATCGACATCGCCCGCGGCGTAGGCGAGCTGGTCGTTGGTGAGGGGTCGCTGGAGCCAGTCGGTGAGGCGGTCGCCCTTCGCGAGCTGCACGCCGAGGTAGATGTCGAGCAGCGACGCGAGCGAGCCCGTGGCGATCCCGAGGAAGCCGGCGGCGACCTGGGTGTCGAACAACGTGGTCGGAACGGTCCCGCAGGCCAGGTCGAGCACTTCGAGGTCCTGGGTGCCGGCATGCATCACACAGACGCTGTCGGAGTCGAGGAGTTCGGCCATCGGGCCGAGATCGACGGCGAGCGGGTCGATGAGTGCGACCTGATCGGCCCAAGCCAACTGCACCAGCGCCACCTGCGGGAAGTAGGTCTTCTCGCGGTGGAACTCGGTGTCGATGGCGTACCGGTCGTGGGCGGCCGCCTGCTCGAGGACGGCGTGGAAGGCGACTTCGTCGGTGATCAGTTCCGGCACGAAGAGTGATCTTAATCGGGCGGAGCGCCCGAACCCCGGTGCAGGTCGGCACGGGTGTCGGCATCGACCACGGCCTCCGGGCGTAGCTCGACGCCTCGCCACGACACCACGTCGAGCGCGTGGCGCAAGGCTCGCTCCCCCTTCTCGACCGACTGCCAGAGCGCCCGACCGGCCGAACCAGGCCAGATACCTACCGAGTGGTGGGGCCGGCCGTCGACCGTGGCCACGATGGCGACATCTGGTGCAATCCCCGGCTCGGCGGCTGCGTCGAGCAACGTGGCGAGGTCGTCGGAGCGAAGATTCGGCAGGTCGCAGGGAACGACCAGCACCCGCTCGGGCCCGGCCCACAACAGCGCCGTCGCCAGCCCGGCGAGCGGTCCCTCACCAGGGCGCCGGTCAGGAATGGTGATGAGCCCGAGCGCCGGTCCCGCTGTGCCGCCGACCAGCACGACCGGGTCGCAGTCGGCCGACCGGAGTGCGTCGCGCACCGAGGGGCCGATCACGAGGGCCTTGTCCGCTCCGAACCGAGTACTGGCGCCCCCGGCCAGGATGGCGGCGATCACCGGGTCAGCCGAGGAAGGAGTCGGACCAGGTGGGGTCGAGTTGGCGAAGGAAGATTTCGCAGCGCTCGAACTCGTCGTGCTCACCGATGCGTCCGGCAACGCGGGCCAGCCCCGCAAGGGCACGGAGGAAACCACGATTGGTGGGGTGTTCCCAGCGGACGAACCCCGAGCCCCGCCAACCGTTCTGCCGCAAGGTGTCGAGGCCCCGGTGGTAGCCCACTCGGAAGGCGGCGTATTGCTCGATGTCGTCGCGCCCCAGTTCACCGAGGTGGGCCCACCCGAGCAGCGATCGTGGAGCCGAGGCGACGATGTCGGCGAGCGCAGCTCGCTGCTCGTCGTCGGGGAGCCGCAGGGCAGCTTCGATCGCCGACACGATGGCCGGATCCTCGGCGGGCAGGATCGTCTCTGGAGGTCCGGTACCGGACAGGCGGATGTCGCTCATGGCGGCGAACCTATCCGAGCGTGAGCCCGTCGGAGCCATCAGGCTCGCGTTCGTCGTCGTCACGGCCCCGCCCGCTCCACAACTCGACCGGCTCGACCGTCTCGCCGGTCCGTAGGAAGTGCAAACTCGCGTCGTACGACAACGACATCAGCTCACGTCCCTTGGAGAAGTCGTCGAATCGGAGCCGGGGCTTCACACCGGTGGGGAGCACGATGAGCTCGCATTCACCTGCCACTTCGTCGAGATCGTCGAGCATCCGGCGATAGCGAAGCGTCCAATAGGCATGGATGGCCGCATCGAACGGTCGCTTGGCCTCGAACCGCCGCCCGCCGAGGTGCCCCGGGTGGAAGAAGTAGATATCGGTGGCGCCCATCTCGAGCGCCTTCGCAACTGGTGCCTCGCGCACCACACCGCCGTCGATGTAGCGCCGTCCATCGATCTCGACCGGCGGGAACACCGCCGGGAGCGCGGAGGAGGCGAGCAGCGCGGGGATCAGCGGTCCCGCTTCGAACCAGTGCTCGTCGGAGGTCTCGAGATCGGTGGCGACACAGGCGAACGGCATCTGCAGCTCTTCGACCGTGTCGCACAACAATTCCTCATTGAGCAGCTGATGCAGTGGCGCCGGGTCGTGCAGTGCCTGTCCCTTGCGCGCCATCTCGACGGCGACCGGGAGGAACGAGTGGGGCATGATCTCGGGCCGGCCATCGGCCATGCGGCCCCACATTCGCTCCAACCGCTTGAGCCCGTGCCTGCCGGGTTCGGCCGCCAAGGCTGCTGCATTGATGGCACCGACAGAACTCCCGACCACGAGATCGGGCTCGATGCCTTCGTCGAGGAGGGCCTTGACCATGCCGACCTGCACGGCACCCAGGTTGCCGCCACCGGAGAAGACGAAGGCAACTCGCCGGCGGCGCAAGCCGCGCATCGAGTTGCGCAGCGCCAGCGCTTCCTCGCGCAACGATCGGGCCTCGTCCTTCACCGACATGTCACGATTCAACCACGTCGTGGCCCCATGAGGAGAGCAGAAGGGTCAGGGGCAGCGCACCATGCGCAGCGTGTCGGTGGCGCCGATGGTGGCGGTGCTCCCGCCGAGAACGGCGACGATGTCGCCGGTCCGCACATGGCCCAACTCCTTCGCCTTCGCCATTGCACTCAACACGGTGGAGTCGTTGTCATCGATGCGATCGATCAGGATCGGCTCGGCGCCCCAGCTCATCGACAGCTGTCGGAGCGTGCGCTCCTCGGGGCTGAAGCCAAGGATGCGGGCCTTCGGTCGGAATCGGGCGATCGCCCGGACCGTGAAGCCTGACCGGGAGATGCAGATGATGTTCTTGACGCCCATTTCCGACGCGGCGCGCCACGTGGCCATGGTCATGACATCGGTGACGGCGGCATCGAGACTCTGCGGTTCTGAGAGCCGGTCGCGGCGAATGGTGTGGGCCCAGCCGTCGTAGTTGAACTCCTGGTCGGCCCGAGTGGCAATGGCCGCCATCGTGGCCACCACGTGGGCCGGGTCGCTGCCGACGGCGGTTTCACCCGAGAGCATCACCGCCGACGTGCCGTCGAACACCGCATTGGCGACATCGGATGCCTCGGCGCGAGTGGGTGATGGTGCCGTGATCATCGATTCGAGCATCTGGGTGGCGGTGATGGCGGGACGGCCGAGTGCGATGCAGCGGGCGATGATGTCCTTCTGCAGATGCGGCAGTTCCTGGATGCTGCACTCGGAGCCGAGATCGCCACGAGCGACCATGACCGCACCCGAGGCGGTGATGATGCCGTCGAGGTTCTCGACCGCCGCACGAGTTTCGATCTTGGCGACGACAAGGGGGCCGCGCGGCGCCGGTTCGAGGCCGACACGTCGCACGTCGTGGGCCGAGCGCACGAAGGAGAGGGCAACCATGTCGGTGCCGACCTCGACGAAGGCGTCGAGCAGGCGCAGGTCTTCGTCGGTGGGGGTCGTGATCTTGAGGCGGTCGGATGGGATGTGCAGCCCGGGGCGGCCCTGGGTCCGTCCGCCGTAGAGCACCTTGGCTCGGAGTACGTCGTTGCCGTAGCCGATGATCTGCAGCACGATCGATCCATCGCCGATGGCGAGACGGTCACCGGTCTGTAGGTCGGAGAGCAGGGTGGCGTAGTCGACGGTGAACAGCTGCTTCGTGCTGACATCGTCGGCCGTGCCGGGCGTGAGGTCGATTTCGTCACCTTCGGCCAACTCGATCGGATCGGCGAGCTTGCCGATACGGACCTTCGGACCGGGGAGGTCAACGAGGATGCCGACATGTTTGCCGACGGTGGCCGACGCCGAACGGACCCGGTTGAACCGAGCGGTCGAGTCGTCGAGGGTGCCATGTGACAGGTTGAGACGGGCGACGTCCATGCCCGCCTCGATCATGTCGACCATGACCGCTTCGTCGTCGGAGGCCGGCCCGATGGTTGCGATGATCTTTGTACGTCGATGCACGTCGACGATGCTAGTCAGCGGATTTCCCGATGGGTTGCTCCTCGTCTAGGGTCCGCCGACTATGGAGTTGATCCTCATCCGCCACGCCCGACCCGAACGAGTCGAAGGTGCAGCTGGTGGGGCTGATCCGGGCCTCACCAAAGCCGGGGTGCACCAGGCGGAAGCGATGGCCGAATGGATGAGCATCGAGGTCCTGGACGCCCTCTACGTGAGTCCGATGGCGCGGGCACGCGAAACGTCACGTCCGCTCGAGTCGGTGCTCGGCATGGACGCAACGGTCGTGCCCGAGGTCCGCGAGTTCGATGCCGAGGACCCCTCCTACATCCCGCTCGAAGACCTCCGCGCCGACAAGGAACAGTGGAAGAGCTACGTCGCATCGGAGGGCGTCAGCGACCGCTCCGAGTTCTTCGATGCTGTCAACCGGTCGCTCACCGAGATCGTGGCCCGCCACCGGGGTGAGCGAGTGGTGGTCGTATGCCACGGCGGCGTCATCAACGCCTACGCCTCGTCGGTGCTCGGCCTGCCGCCCCGACTGTTCTTCAATCCCGACTACACCAGCATCAACCGCTTCATGATCGCCTCGAGCGGTGATCGATCGGTGCGCAGTCTCAACGACATCGGCCACCTCCGACCGCATCCACACCTGATCCTGCGGTGAGGCGGCCTCGGGGTCAGTGCCCCGAGACCGCTCACACGGTGCGTCAGCTACGTGGGACCTGGCTCCACGCCAGATCTTTGTCGACCCGGATGTCACCGGGAAGACCCAGCACCCGTTCGCCGAGGATGTTCTTCATGACCTCGGTCGTGCCGCCCTCGATCGAGTTCGCCCGGCTACGCAGGAACGCCTGCTGCGGCGAGCTGAACGCAGCCGAGGTGACCGGCTGCTCGTCGCCGTGGTCGTACTGGCCGAAGAGCATGCCGTCGGGGCCGAGCGCCTCGAGCGTGAACTCGTAGATGGCCTGGTTGAGGAGTGCCGCCTCGAGCTTGCCGACCGAACCCTCGGGACCCGGCGTTCCGGTCTTGCGGTTCGACGATGCACGGGCGTTGGTGAGGCGGTGGACTTCCGCTCGCACCCACAGCTCCATGAGACGAGCCCGCTTGTTCACGTGGTCGATCTCGGAGTAGCGGTCGCGGTTGTCCTTGTAGGCCCGGACGGCGACGCTGATGGTGCCGCTCCCCTTCTCGGGCACGGTGCCACCGATCGACACCCGCTCGTTCATGAGCGTGGTGATCGCCACTCGCCAGCCGTCGCCAACCTCGCCGAGTCGTTCGTTGTCGGGGATGCGAGCGTCCGTGAAGTAGACCTCGTTGAACTCGGCTTCGCCGGTGATCTGACGCAGGGGCCGCACCTCGACCTCGGGGGCGCTCATGTCGACCACGAAGTAGGTGAGGCCCTTGTGCTTGGGCTGATCGGGATCGGTTCGGGCGACCAGCATGCCCCAGCGAGCACGGTGGGCGAGCGAGGTCCAGACCTTCTGGCCATTGACGACCCACTCGTCGCCGTCCTTGACCGCCCGACTCGACAAGCCGGCGACATCGGATCCGGCATCGGGCTCGGAGAACAGCTGGCACCAGACCTCTTCACCGGTGAAGAGTGGGCGCAGGTAGCGGTCCTTCTGGTCATCGCTGCCGTGCGCAACGATGGTGGGTGCACCCATGCCGTACCCGATCGGGTTGCGGTAGTAGGGCGACGTGGCGCCCGCTGCGGCCAGCCGGTTGTTGATCGTGATCTGGAGCTTCGGACCGAGACCGAGGCCGCCCCGGCCTTCGGGGAAGTGTACCCAGGCCAGGCCGAGATCGAATTGGTGACCGAGGAACTCGGTGACGTCGGTGGTCTTCGGGTCTTTCTCGGCCAGCAGCTGATCGATGAGCGCATTCACGCGTGCTTCGTCGGCGCTGACCTCGGTGGGATTGTCGAGAGCAGTCATGGCGCGCATCGTAGATCGCGGCACCGATTCTTGACCATTCGGTCAAGCCGGGCTCGGCGCTGGTCGAGCGTTCGTTGCCGTCAGTCGTCGAGTTCGGCCACGCGTTCGAGCAGCTGGTCACGGATCGACACGCCCTTCTCCCGGGCGTTCTCACCGGTCGTCCGCCATCCATGCCGGGCCGAGTAGAGCAGCGGTGGCTCCGACAAGCGGCCCTCGACGGTCTTGACCACGTTGGCCAGGAACAGGTCGTGGTCGAAGCGCTCGATCCGGTCGAACACCTCGCAGGTGAGGTAGGCGATGGCGTCGGGCACGATCGGCAGGCCGTCGTCGTCGAGCGTGAGGAGTTCGTCGGCGACGTACTTGAACTTGCGACCGGGATACGAGAAGTACTGGCCGGCCATGACCTGATCGGCAGCGAGGATCGAGACGGTGAAGCGGCCCGACGCGACCATCAGCGGATAGGTGTCGTGCTTGGGACTGACCGAGGCCATCACGATCGGTTCTTCGAACGAGATCTGGCTGACCCAGTGTGAGGTGTAGGCCCGGTGGACGCCGTCGTGGCTCGCGCCGACGACTTGCACGCCCTTGATCATCTGGCCGAGGGAGCGCTTCGTGGTGGGGTCGATCATCGTGCACCTCCAGAAGTAGCGGTACGCCAGCTGCTGATGACGTCGATGACCTTGGCGATGTCGTCGTCGTCGACGTCGAGGTGGGTGACCATCCGCAGATTCCGGCCGTATGCCACGAGGAGCTTGATGCCGTGCTCGCCAGCGTGGCGGACCAGATCGTTCGGGTCGCCGTCGACGTCGACGAACACCATGTTGGTCTGTACAGCGTCGAGGTCGACTCGAATGCCGTCGATCGCTGCGAGTCCTTCGGCCAACCTGCGAGCCCGCCGATGGTCGTCGGCCATTCGCTCGACGTTGTGCTGCAGGGCGTAGAGACCGGCGCCGCCGATGACGCCGGCCTGACGCAAACCACCGCCCACCATCTTGCGAGTGCGTCGGGCTTTGGCGACCAACGCCTCGGAGCCGACGAGCAGCGAGCCCACAGGGCAACCGAGTCCCTTCGACAGACAGATCGACACCGAATCGTACGGTTCGGCGACCTCGGCCGGAGTGGAACCGAGTGCGACCACGGCGTGAAAGAAGCGGGCGCCGTCGAGGTGGAATCCGAGCCTGTGCTCGCGTGCCAGTTCCCCGGCACGCTGTTGGTAGTCGAGCGACAACACCCGTCCGTTCCAGGTGTTCTCGAGCGCCAGCAGCCGAGACATGGCGTAGTGCGGATTGGCGTGGGGCTTGATGTTGGCCCGCACCTCGTCGAGGTCGAGGGTGCCGTCGGGCTGGTTGGTGATGGGCTGGGGCTGGACGCTCCCGAGCACCGCCGCTCCCCCGCCCTCCATCCGATAGGTGTGTGCGTGTTGGCCGACGAGGTACTCGTCGCCCCGGCCACAGTGAGCGAGGATGCCGATGAGGTTCGACTGCGTGCCCGAGCTGGCGAAGACGGCGGCCTCCTTCCCGAGCAGGTCGGCGGCGAACGCCTCGAGTTCGTTGATCGTCGGGTCATCGCCCATCACGTCGTCTCCGAGCGGAGACGACCGCATGGCATCCCACATCGCGTCGGTGGGTTGGGTGACGGTGTCGGAGCGCAGATCGACGACGACCGCGCGGTCAGGACCGGAAAGCGATGGCATTCGCTCAGTCTGCCCCGAGAACCCCGAGCAACGATTGCAGCCCGGTGCCGACCGGCCCGTGCTCGTCGGACAAGATCGTCGTACACAAGCCGACACCGTCGGGTCCGATGCGGGTGGTCGACTGCAGGCGAATCCAGTCGCCGATGGGCTCGCGGTGGACCGCCACGGTGATGTCGGCGTTGATGAGACCCACACCGGCGCTGAAGTCGAAGATCGACGAGATGCCCGACCCGAAGTCGGCGACGGCCAGCAGTCGGCACAACGGCGAGGTGTGCTCGCCTTCGACGAGCGGACCACGGAGGCGGATCCACTGGTCAGCCGGGCCTGGAGCGCCGAAGCCCCCGCTGACCGGCCGGTGCTCCACCGCGTCCTTGTGGTAGCCAATCGTTTCGGCGCCAGTCGCCCAGTCGGGTGCCGGGACGGCGGCCTCGGGTCCGATCAGCGCCTCGGCCTCATCGGCCGCATAGCCGGGGTCCGGCATCGCTGTCGTTGCGAGCAACAGGCCACGTGCCGTCGCGACGACCTGGCCGTCGCGCTCGCCGCCGTCGGCCACTTCGATCCGGGCTTCGACGTGGGCGACACGGCGTGAAACGCCAACGCGCTCGGCCACTACGCGAAGCGGCACGAGCGGGACGGGACGCACCAACTCGATCGCCACCCGAGCGATCCGCTCACCTGGCTCCACGACGGCCTCGATCGAGCGGCCGAGGATGGCCGACGGCGGGCCGCCATGCTGGGCGTCCGCTCGCCACGGACCCCCCGTGTAGGGCGTGGGCAAGAGTCGGTCACCGTCGGGCACGAACAATGCAGTCACCGGCGCATGGTGACACTCGTTCCCGCACGTCACCACATTCGCTCCGCCCGAAGCCTCCCTGCTACCTTCCCGGCCATGTATCCCGGTGCCCATGCCCAGACCACCCCCGACAAGCCCGCCATCATCATGGCCGCCACGGGGGACACCATCACCTACGCCCAGCTCGACGCCGAAGCCAACCGCCTCGCCCAGCTGTTCCACTCCCTCGGCCTGAAGCCGGGCGACCACGTCGCCTTCTGCATGGAGAACCATCCTCGGTTCCTGCCGATCGCCTGGGGCGCGCACTATGCCGGGCTGATCTACACGGCGATGAGCTCGCGTCTCACCACCGAGGAGATGGTCTACATCATCAACAACTGCGAGGCGAAGGTCTTCATCACCTCGCTCTACAAGCAGGAGCAGGCCGCGGCGTTGATCGGGGCGACCCCGGGGGTCACCACTCGACTCATGCTCGACGGCACCATCGACGGCTATGACAGCTACGAAGACGCCGTTGCCACACAGCCCGCCGAGCCCCTCCCCGACCGAATCGCCGGCGCCGACATGCTCTACAGCTCGGGCACCACTGGTCAGCCGAAGGGTGTAGTGCCGGCGCGGACCACCGAACCGCTCGAGTCGGCGGCCCACAGCGTGGCCGGCATGCTCGGCTTGATCTTCGGCATGACCGCCGACTCGGTCTACCTGTCGCCTGCTCCGCTGTATCACGCCGCCCCATTGCGGTTCTGCATGGGCAGCCACGTCAACGGGGCCACCGTCGTGGTCATGGACCGCTTCGACCCCGAGCTCTACCTGGCGAACATCGAGAAGTACTCGATCACCCACACGCAGGTGGTCCCGACCATGTTCGTCCGCATGCTCAAGCTCGACGAGTCAGTCCGGGCCAAGTACGACGTGTCGAGCCTGCAGATGTGCGTGCACGCTGCGGCTCCGTGCCCCGTTGCGGTCAAGGAGCAGATGATCGAATGGTGGGGTCCCGTCATTCACGAGTACTACGCCGGCACCGAGGGGAACGGGTTCGTCTACTGCAACTCCGAGATGTGGCTCGGCCACAAGGGCACCGTCGGCACGCCCATCAACTGCACGGTGCACATTGTCGGCGAAGACGGTGAAGAGGTGCCTGTGGGCGAGGAAGGCACCATCTACTTCGAGGGTGGCGCCAGCTTCGAGTACCACGGCGACGAGGCGAAGACCCAGAGCTCGCGCAACGACAAGGGCTGGAGCACGCTCGGCGACGTCGGCAAGCTCGACGCCGACAACTTCTTGTACCTGACCGACCGCAAGGCCTACATGATCATCTCGGGCGGGGTGAACATCTATCCGCAGGAGGCCGAGAACATCCTCACCATGCATCCTGCGGTGTTCGACGTCGCCGTGATCGGCGTGCCCAACGCCGACTTCGGCGAAGAGGTGAAGGCGATCGTGCAGCCCGCCGAAGGTTTCGAGGGATCTCCCGAACTCGCCGCCGAACTCGTCGCCTACTGCCGCCAGCACCTCGCCGACGTCAAGTGCCCCCGCACCGTCGACTTCCGAGACGAGTTGCCTCGTCACCCGACCGGCAAGCTCTACAAGCGCATCCTCAAGGACGAGTACTGGGCCGGCCACGACAGCCGCATCATTTAGTCATGCCTGCGACTCGTGCCTGCGGCAGGCGTAGTGCCTTCGGCAGTCATCTTGCCTGCGGCAACCGTTGTGCCTGCGGCAGTCAAGGGCTTGGGCTCGGCTCCGCCGAGGCTCATCCTGGTTCCGTCAAAGCTCGTGCCTGCGGCAACCAAGGGCCAGGGCTCGGCTCCGCCGAGGCTCATCCTGGTTCCGTCAAAGCTCGTGCCTGCGGCAACCAGGGCTTGGGCTCGGCTCCGCCGAGGCTCATCCTGGTTCCGTCAAAGCTCGTGCCTGCGGCAACCAGGGGCTTGGGCTCGGCTCCGCCGAGGCTCATCCTGGTTCCGTCAAAGCTCGTGCCTGCGGCAACCAAGGGCTCGGCTCCGCCGGGCTCATCCTGGTTCCGTCAAAGCTCGTGCCTGCGGCAACCAAGGGCCAGGGCTCGGCTCCGCCGAGGCTCATCCTGGTTCCGTCAAAGCTCGTGCCTGCGGCAACCAAGGGCCAGGGCTCGGCTCCGCCGAGGCTCATCCTGGTTCCGTCAAAGCGTTCACCTCGCTTCGCTCGGGCTTCGACGGGCCTGCGGCGCCTGCCGCTCGGTTGCTCGACACCGCTCGGGCTTTGACGGGCCTGCGGCGCCTGCCGCTCGGTTGCTCGACACCGCTCGGGCTTTGACGGGCCTGCGGCGCCTGCCGCTCGAATAGTGGCACTGCGGCATCGCTCGGGCTTTGACGGGCCTGCGGCGCCTGCCGCTCGGTTGCTCGACACCGCTCGGGCTTTGACGGGGATGCGCGGCCTGCTGATGGGGCGTAGTCTGCTCGAGTGAGTGAGACCCTGGGTGAGTCTGAGCGGCACATCGTTGAAGTGTTGATGGAGGTGCTTCGGAAGCAACCGGGGATCTTGGTCGATGACCACTTCGAGCTGACACGTCAACGCCTGGGTCTGTCTGATTCCGACGAGCGAGACGACTTGCTCGAGCAGATCGTCGACGAGATGCTGACGACCTGGATGCACTGGCTGCCGGGCGATCTCACGATCCATGTGCCCGACACCGTCACCGGCGTGACCTTCACCCACCGACTGAGCGAAGCCGAAAAACGAACCAGCGCACTGGCGGTCGGTTTCGACCTCGGTGCGCTTTCGCGTCTGCATGAGGTCACGACTACCACCGGCGTCATGCTCGAACCGTTTTCGGTCGAGCGCGGCCACACTGCATGGCATGCGCCGGACGACTGGCTCGATCAATGGCCCGCCGGCACGCTCTTGGCCGTGAGACCCACCGAGATCACGGTCCTCGACCATGGTCTCGGACCGCTGCGCGGCACGGTCGAGATCACCCCGATCGACGACGAGCTGCCCGTCACCAACGAGATGATGGAAGCGGTCGCTGCCGCCTATGGCGACGAACATGCCGAGCCCGGACTCCCCGTCAGCGGTGAGCAGCTGGGACTCTGGCTGTCGTTCCATCGGCGACCCGTGCTCGACGGACCCATGGCGCCACTCCTGGAGGTGTGCGACGCCCTCGACCTCGACGTTGACGGCAGCGAGGTCGCCGACAGCGACGAAACCTGGCGAAATGCGCTCGTCTCTCACCGCGTCCGCACCGTGGTGAACATGTCGGATGATCCGACCGTCTACCGGCCGCTCCTTGCGGCAGTTCGTGTCCTCGACGATCCCGATGCGACGGTCGAACAGGTCCGAGAGAGCCTTGCGGCCTGCGCCGACTCCGAACTCGTCGACCTCCTCGCCGACGCGCTGATCGATCGCCCGTTGTCGAGGGACGACGAGCAGGAACGGCTCCGGCCCAGCAGCCCGGGGTACGTCTTCGACCTCGTGCATCGAGCGACGGCTGTGGCCAATCGGCCACGTGAAATCACAACCGCCGAATACCTGGCCGCTGTGCTCTACGAACGATGCTCCGAACCTGAGCTCGCCGAGTCACACCTTCGGCGAGCGCTCGACGCCCAGCCTCGACTCGGTCCAGCCATCGAACGGCTCGGGTGGTACCACTTTGACCGGGGTGACGCGCGAAGGGCGCTCCAGCACTGGCAACAACTCGTCGACCCGCCGGAGGCCATCGAAACCGCCGAGGAGTTCGCTCGGCTGGGGCGAGGAGGTGGCGAGCTGGGGCGCAACGATCCATGCTGGTGTGGCTCCGGCAAGAAGTACAAGAAGTGCCACCTTGGTGCCGCTGGCGAGCTTCCGCCGCTGCCAGATCGTGTCGGCTGGTTGGCCCGGAAGGCAACGCTCTGGATGGAGCACTCGGTTGGTGAGACACGGAATCTCGTGCCGAGCCTGATCGAGTGCTACGTGACGGGTTCCCCCCACCCGTCCCCGGAATGGCCGGATCTCATGGACGATCTCGCCGAGCGGGTCGACGCAGCGTTCGACGATCCGATCATCTTCGATGCCGCCCTCAACGAAGGCGGACTGTTCCGGCGCTTCTTGGTAGATCGTGGTGCGCTGCTGCCGCCGGACGAGTACCTCCTCGCATCCGCCTGGGTCACCGTCACTCGGAGCGTGCACGAGATTCTCAGCGTCGAACCCGGCACCGGGCTCGTCGTGCGTGACCTCGCGACAGGCGATCAGTATCAGGTACGGGAACGCATTTTCAGCCATGACGCCGTCGTCGGCGCCCGGATCTGCGCTCGGGTCGTTCCGGACGGCCAGGCGCACCAGCTCCTCGGGAGCGTGATCGGCGTACCAACGGGGCGCGAGGAACCGCTCCTCGATCTGTGCGCCGACGGCGATCCGTTCGAACTTTGTGCCTACATCGGGGCGTTGTTGGCTCCGCCGACGATCGTGCGTCGGCCCGGCATGCTCGACGAGATGCTCGACCACCAAGCTCTCGACCGGGTCATGTCGAGCGTCGACGGATCGAACGAAGACGCAGTCATGGCAGCGCTCAACGAGGAGTTGTCTCGCCAGTTCCGAGTGCGCTGGCTCGACGAACAGGTCCCGGCGCTGGGTGGAGTCACGCCGCGAGAGGCCGCCGCCGACCCGACGCGTCGAGAACAGCTCGAGCGGCTACTGGTCGAGTTCGAACAATCGACCGGGCCGCGCATGGCCGCAGCGATGCCGGGACCCACGCTCGACGTGGCCAACGACGTGGCTTGGTTCCGCGAGCAGCTCGGTCTGACGTGAGTCGTCACTCGCCGGTGAAGACCGGGGGGCGCTTTTCCAGGAAGGCGGCGACGCCCTCTGCGTAGTCCTGGCTGAGGAAGCAGCGGCGGATGGCTTGGTCGGTGTCGGCTGGGTCGCCGAGACCCAGGTGGGAGGCCACAGCCAGCTTCGCTGCGACCTGGCTGAGCGGTGCCCGTGAGGCGATCATGGCGCAGCGGTCCCGGACGAACGCTTCGAGTTCGCCCTTGGCGTGTACCGAGTTGGCAAGGCCCCAGCGCAACGCGGTTGCGGCGTCGTACGCGTCGGCGGTGTAGGCCATCTCCTTCGCAATCGACGGGCCGAGCAGGTCGACCACGGTGCCGATGCCCGACGCCGGGTAGCCGATGCTGAGCTTGGCGGGCGGGAGGCAGAAGGTGGCGTCGTCAGCGGCGTAGCGCAGGTCGGCCGACAGCGCGATCGCCAGTCCTCCGCCGAAACAGAACCCGTGGATCATGGCGATCGTCGGCTTCGCCAGGTGGGCGATCGCTCGGTAGGCGTTGCCCGTGGCGTCGTCATAGGTCCCCGAGGATTCACCCGAGCGGTTGTCGCTGAACTGGGAGATGTCGGCCCCGGCGATGAAGGCCACCTCGCCGGCACCGCGCAACACGACGACCCGAACGGCGGGATCGGCTTCGAGTTCGGCGCACAGTTGCGGGACCGTGTGCCACATGTCGAGCGTCATGGCATTGCGGCGAGCCTCGTGGTCGAAGATCAACCACCCGATGGAACCGTCGATCTCGATGCGTACCTCTGCAGTCATGCCCGGACGGTAGCGGCCGGTCGTCGACCCCGACCACCTGGGCATAGGGTGAGGCGATGGAACGCTTCGCCTTCCTCGCAGAAGCGACACCCTTCGGCCTTGCCCATCGCGGCGGCAACGAGGTGGCGGCCGAGAACACCGTCGCTGCGTTCGAACACGCCGTGTCACTCGGCTTCGACCACCTCGAGACCGACGTGCACTGCACGCTCGACGGCGTGTTGGTTGCCTTCCATGACGCCGGACTCGAACGGGTCGCCGGCCTGCCCGGCACGATCGCCGACCATACGTGGGCGACGCTGTCGCAGGTCGAGATCGGCGACGGCCAGCGGATCCCCACCATGGCGTCGCTGCTCGAGACCTTCCCCACCACACGGTTCAACATCGACCCCAAAGCCGATGCGGCGGTCGAGCCGCTCATCAAGCTGCTGCGGCTCCACGAGGCGATCGATCGGGTCTGTATCGGATCGTTCAGCGACGATCGGATTGGCCGCCTGTCGGCAGCCCTCGGTCCAGGACTCTGCACCTCGGCCGGCCCCCGCCACATCGCCGCACTGTGGGCCGCCGCCCATACCTCACGGGCCATCGGCGCCGTGGCGCGCTCGGGCCCGGTCCGTCGCATCGCCGAACAGCACGGATGCCTGCAGGTCCCCCCGATCATCAAGGGCGTCAGGCTGGCCGAGGCGCCACTCATCGATCTCGCCCACCAGCTTGGCCTCCAGGTACACGTGTGGACGATCAACGATGAGTCGACGATGCGGAGCCTGTTCGACGCCGGGGTCGATGCGCTGGTCTCCGACAAGCTGAGCGTGTTGCGCCGCGTGCTCGACGAGCGAGCGACATGAGCGGAGGGTGCTCGACGAGCGAGCGACGTAGGAACCACCAGGCGTGCTACAACGACCCCGATGTCGACTCCCTCATCTCCCCGCCCGTTCCACACCGAGACCACGCGCCGAGCGCCCAACGGCATGGTCTGCACGGTCGACCATCTCGCCAGTGGCGCCGGTCTGCGCATGCTCGCCGATGGCGGTAACGCCGTCGACGCAGCCATCGCCGCTTCGGCGGCGCTCGCCGTCACCACCCAACACATGTGCGGCATGGGTGGAGACTTGTGGGCCGTGGTACACGAACCGGGCGCAACGCCGACTGCACTGAACGCCTCGGGTCGAGCGGGATCGGGCAGCGACGCTGCGGCCATGCGGGCCGAGGGCCACACGTCAATGCCGTTCCGAGGTGACCTGCGCTCGGTCCCCGTGCCCGGCTGCGTCGATGGTTGGACTGCGTTGCACGAGCGCTATGGCACCCTGCCCCTCGACCAGATTCTGCAGCCGGCCATCGAGCTGGCCGAACTCGGGTTTCCGGCGAGCCCGCACCTCGGCGTGTCGGCCCGGCTCATCGCCGACGTCGACGGCAATCAGGACTACCTGATCGGCGGAAAGCCGGTCACCACCGGGCAGATGGTCCGCCGCCCGGGCATCGCCCGCTCGCTGCGAGCGATCGCGGCCGACGGCCGCAGCGCCTGGTACGAAGGCGAGTTCGGTGACGAACTCATCGAGTTGGGCCGAGGTCTGTACTCGGCCGCCGACCTCGCCCGCCTGCAGGCCGACTGGGTGGAGCCGACCGTCGCCGATGCGTGGGGGCACCACTTGTGGACGGCGCCGCCGAACTCCCAGGGCTATCTGTCACTCGCCGGAGCGGTGATCGCCAACGGGCTCGACCTTCCCGACGACCCCGACGACCCGCGGTGGGCACACCTCCTGATCGAAGCAGCGAAGCAGGCCGGCTACGACCGGGCGGCGTCGCTCTACGAGGGAGCAAACGGTCAGGCGCTCGTTGCCGAAGCTCGTCTGGCGCCGCGCCGTGCTGCCATCGACGTCGGGGCGGCCAGCCAGCTGACACCACCGGCCGCAGCGGGCGGGACCATCTACCTGTGCACCACCGACCGTGACCGGATGGGCGTCTCCTTGATCCAGTCCAACGCCGCCGGCTTCGGTTCGCACCTGGCCCTGCCGGGCATCGGGGTCTTCCTCCACAATCGGGGTCTCGGCTTCTCGCTCGAGGAAGGACATCCGGCCGAATTGGCGCCCGGTCGACGCCCGCCCAGCACACTCGCTCCGGCGCTCGTCACGAACGCCGACGGGACCCTGCGATCGGTCCTCGGCACGATGGGCGGTGACGGTCAACCCCAGGTCGTCTTGCAGATGCTGGCCCGCATGTTGCAGGCCGGTCAGGGACCGGGCACCAACCTCAGTTCACCTCGGTTCACCCTCACCGTGCCCGACGCGATCGGCTTTGACACGTGGTCGAATCCCGAGGGGTTGACGGTGTCCCTCGAAGCCGGGGCGCCGTGGACCGATGGCCTCGTTGGCCGGGGCCATCGGGTCGTCGAGACGGCGTACGGACTCGGACTGTACGGTCACGCCCATCTCATCGAGGTGGTCGGCAACGGTGATGGGTCCACGCATGTCGCAGGAATGGCCGACCCCCGCGCGCTGACAGGCGCGGCGATCGGCCACTGAGCCAGCGGCGATGATCGGCCACTGAGCCAGCGGCGACCATCGACCACTGAGCCAGCGGCGACCATCGACCACTGAGCCGGCGGCGACCATCGACCACTGAGCCAGCGGCGACCATCGACCACTGAGCCGGCGGTGAGCAGCCGCTGTTGCTCAGTCGGGGTTGGCGACGTTGGCGGTGCGCTTCTCGAAGAAGGCCATGATCGACTCCTTCTGATTCGGTGACCCGATCAAGGCGCCGATCTCCTGCCGTTCGGCCTGGAATCCCTCGGCCACCGACACCTTCGACGCATTGTTGAGCAGGCGCTTGCCGGCGCGGATGGCGTGGGGCGACTTCTGGGCGATCTCGCCGGCCATGGCCAGGGCGTCAGCTCTGGGGTCCTCGGACAGGTGGGTGCCGAGGCCCAACTCGACGGCTTCGGTGCCCGAGACCATGCGGCCGGTCCAGGTGAGTTCCTTGGCGACGTCGAGGCCGACGATGTCGATGAGCGACTGGGTGCCGGTCATGTCGGGCACCAGGCCCCACCGGACCTCCAACACGGACATCTTGGTCTCGGGGTGCACGAAGCGGATGTCGGTACCGAGCGCGAGCTGGATCCCGCCACCCAGGGCGTGCCCATGGATGGCGCCGATCACCGGGACCGGGAGGTTCGTCCACCCGTAGACCGCCTGCTGGCCCATGTGGGTGATCCGCCCTTCGTTGGCGGCGGTGATCTCTGGCTCCTTGGTGACCTCGTCGGTGTTCGCTTCTCGTGAGCCGTCGGCCATGCCCTGGAAGCTCGAGAAGTCGAGACCGGCGCAGAAGGCCCGACCTTCGCCCGAGAGCACCACGCACCGCACCGAGTTGTCGGCGGCCAGCATGTCGGATGCCTCGACCAGCGCCTTGAACATGACAGGGTCGAGCGCGTTCATCTTGTCCGGGCGATTGAGACGGACGTCGGCGACGCCGGCGTCGTCGATCGTGATGGCGATGCGGTCGAGAACGTTGGTGGTGGACATCGGTGGCTCCCCGGGTCGGTACGTGACGGCCCGACACTACGGGCGATGGCACCCTGGGAAGAAATCTCAGATGACGAACGGGCAGTGACGGCAGCCGTTCGAGCAGCAGGTCCCCCGGTTCGCCAAGCCGAGGGCGGTCATGACGAAGAGCCCGGTCGCCGGGTCGAGATAGCCACCGTGGCCTGCGGCGACCGCGGCGTCGTGAGCGGCCATCGCCGATTGATTGGCCGGGTCGGTGGCATCGAACCGGTCGGGGTGCGGCACCAGATGGTTGGCTCGAAGGACAGGTTCATCGGCCACGGCGAGCAGGCTAGCCATTGCCCTCACCTCGTGCGGTCGTATCTCACCCCTCGGGGTCATTGACACGGCGACCCAATGCTCGGTAATGTTCGGATCTACCGGCGATGTGCCGAGCGTCACGCTCGAAGCCGTCGGGGGTACAACGGGGGATTGGGTCAACCGGTGCTTGCCACCGGTTGACTCGCGTCTGGGCCCTCTCACTGCCGCGACCGGGCGTGTCCGACGAATGTGTGACGATTCGACACCTGCCGTCGAGCCCGCGTTTGCCAAACCGCCATTGTCCGGCAAGCTATGGCGATGAAGTGGGCCACCTGGGATGAAGCGGCGATTGCCTCGGTCTGCAGCGGAGCGGTCACCCTCACCTCCACCCGCTTGCCCGCCAACCGGATCACGGCGTTCATCCGAGAGGCGACCAAGGAGTTCGCCTTCGTGGCGGGTGTCTACTCGATCTGGCGAGTCGCTCGAGTGCTGCCGCTCAAACACAATGCTGGAGCGATCGAACGTGGTCGGCAGATCAACGACTGGCAACAAGCGCTGCACCTGCCGAGTGAGATCTCGATCCAGCACTTCGTGATCGATCACGACTGGCTGGCCCGCTTCGTCAACTACTACTACGCCGCCATCCACGTGCCATCGATCATCATCTTCTTGATCTGGCTCTTCGTCCTGCACCGCGACCATTACCTACGGTGGCGAACCGGCCTGGTGATTCTCACCGCGTTCTGTCTCGTGATCCGCTTCATCCGGGTCGCGCCGCCTCGCTTCATCCCGGAACTCGAGTTCGTCAGTCTGGCCAAACGCTACGGCCTCGACGTCTATGGACCAGTGGGTACCGGCGTTTCCGACCAGTTCGCTGCGATGCCTTCCATTCATGTCGGGTGGGCGGCGGTGGTCGGACTCGGCATGTACGCCGCCAGCAAGCATTGGCCGGTCCGCATCGTCGGTGTCGCCCACCTCCTGTTCACCATCTTCGTCGTGGCGGCCACCGGACATCACTGGTGGGCCGACGGCTTCGTCGCGCTGGCATTGCTCGGGGTGGGCATCGCAATGAACGACGTCGGCCGGGCCTGGGGCGAACGTCGACGGCTGGCGTCGGCCACTCCCCTGCTCGCCACCACCACTGACAACCACGGCGACGACGGCGACGAGGTCGACGCCGCCGATCCACCACCACAGTTCGAGCCTGTCTAGTTCCACCTGGTCACGAGGTTGTCCACAGGATCGCCTGTTGTAGGTCACACCGAAACCACAGGCAAGTCACAGGGTTATGGCCCTTCCTCCCCACAGGGCGGCCGTCGTAGGTTCGTTGCATGGCCACCTTTCACGTCACCCTCACCGACCAGACCACCATCGAGATCGACGACGCCGACGCCTACCAACAGGAAGGACCGCTGACCACGTTCTTCCGCCTCGACGACGGCCGTCGAGTGATCGACTCGTGGTCGATGCGATTGGCGAGCTTCCGCACCGCCGACATCGTGGCCGTGCGTCGCCATCAGGGCTGCCGGGCCCGCCTGCACGAACGGCGTGGTGCGGAGCATTCGGCCAACTCGCTCGTGGCGGCGTAGTGTCGGCCGGCATGAGCAACCCCGTCCTCCTCGTACACGGCTTCGCCACCTCGGCCCGACGCACCTGGCAGGAGCCTGGCTGGATCGATCTTCTGACCGACGCCGGTCGTGAGGTGATCGCCCCCGACCTGCTCGGCCACGGTGACAACGACAAACCCCACGACACCGAGGCCTACGCCGAGGTGGAGGAGCTCGTCCTCGCCGCCATTCCCGAGGGCGCCGTGGTCGATGCCGTCGGCTACTCGGCGGGCGCCCGCATCGTCCTCACCCTGGCCGCCAAGCATCCCGAGCGGTTCGGCAAACTCGTCATCGCCGGCATGGGGGCTCGCTTGTTCGAACCCAGGGAAGACAATCCGCTGCTCGATGCCATCGAGGGCCGCGCCGACCCCGACGACATGGTCGGTCTGCACTTCAAGCAGATGTCGGAATCCGACGGCAACGACCCGCTCGCACTCGCTGCGTTCCTCAAGCGCACCCCGCCGCCATTCACACGTGACGACGCGGCGGGCATCACCAATCCCACGCTGGTGATCATCGGCGACGCCGACTTCGCCGGCCCCGGCGAACCGCTCGCCGAGGCGCTCCCCAACGCCACGCTGGTGACCCTCCGCAACGTCGACCACTTCGGCCTACCAAAGGCGATGAACTTCCTGATGAAGTCCATGGACTTCCTCGACGTCTGACCTGCTTCCCGAACCCTCGGGCCTGCGTCCAATCTCAGCAAACCTCCGGGGTTCCGCGCCGCTGAGCGTACGGAGCCCCGGAGGTTGCCTGAAAATGGACGGTGGCCCGGAGGTTTGGTCAGTCGCCCTTGGGTGGGCCGGCCGAGGTGTGGCGAGTGCCTTCGGGCTCGGTGGCCCACGGCGCAGCGCCACCCCAGGTGTCGTCGTAGACCAGTTCGCTGATCGGGCGGCGACGAACTGGGCCGTGGTTGCCTTGCGGTTTGCCGAGCGGAATGGTGGCCGCGATCAGGTGGTCATCGGGGATCCCGACCAAGGCGCGCAGTTCAGCCTCGACCATGCCGTGCCAGCCGGTGAGCACCCCGCCGTAGCCGAGCGCTCGGGCGGCGAGCAGAAGGTTCTGGCAGGCCGGGTAGACCGAGGCGCCGTCCATCAGCCCGCCGTGACGCTTCCGGATACACGGGAGCACGACGACCGGGGTCTCCTCGAAGTGGTCGACGAAGTAGTCCATCGCCCGGGCCTGGCGTGCCTTTGGGCTGTTGTCGATTGCGCCGCTTCCCTCGTCATAGCCGTCGCCGGTCCGCTTGGACGCCCAACCCGCCCGGAACGCCTCGCCGAGCAGCGACTTCGCCTGCGCGGCGATCGGGCCGTCCCGGAGCACGACGAACCGGAAGTTCTGTCGGTTCGAGCCGGTGGGCGCCCGGGTGGCCGAGAACAGGATCGTGGCCAGATCGTCGTCGGGGATCGGATCGCCCGTGTAGCGACGAATGGCTCGGGTGGTCGCCAGACCTTCGAGCAGGGTCGGTTCGTCCATCGCCAGTCGCTCCCTCTCGTGTGAAGACATCAGGTGTTCTGGGCGGTCATGCCGCCGTCGACGACCATCACGGTGCCGTTGATGTACGACGCCGCCGGGAGCACCAACGACAGCACCGCATGTGCCACTTCCTCGGGCTCGCCGTAGCGGCCGACCGGCACCCGGCGTTGAGCGAACGTGGCCCGGTCACGGTCGTCGATCGATGAGGTCATGCCGGTGCGGATCGGCCCGGGGGCGATGCAGTTCACGGTCACCCCACGCCGACCCAGCTCGACCGCCAAGCCGCGGGTCAAGCCGATCACGCCGTGCTTGGACGCGGTGTAAGGCGTCAAGAACGGGGTGGCACCCAGCCCTTCGGTCGATGCCACGTTGACGATACGACCGGCGCCATCGCGCAGCAGGTCATCGAGGCAGGCGCGGATGAGCACCGTGTGGGCTTCGAGGTTGACCCCGAACGTGGTGTCCCATGCCTGTTCGTAGTCGGCGCTGTCGATCGGGGCAGGCAAGCTCACCCCGGCGTTGTTGACCAGGATGTCGACGGGGCCCAACTCGGCCCGGATATCGGCGATCGCTGCCTGGACCTGCTCGTGATCGGCGACGTCGGCGGTGCGACCACACACGACACCACCGGCGTCCGCCAGCTCGTCGGTGACGACGCCGATCCCGCCCGCGGTGCGGTCGATCAGTCCGACCTTCGCCCCTTCATCGACGAAGAGTTGGGCGATCGCCCGTCCGATGCCGGAGGCGGCGCCGGTGATGACCGCCACTCGACCGTCGATGGAGCGGCTGAGTCTGGTTAAACGCGGAGCAGCGTCGGGCCGGGTTGACGAGGGGACTGCGTGATGGTCACTCATTGGGCGGCGAGCCTACTGGCCCCGCCGCACCACTCACGAAGTCAGCTGCGCTAGACCCCGGCCTGGGCCCTCGCCATCGCCATGGCGTGGCGCACCAGCGTGATGAGCGTGTCGCGCACGGCCGCCTTGTGGCGAGCGTCGGTGACAATGACCGGGATGTGGGCCGGAACGTCGAGCGCTTCCCGCACGTCCTCGGGGTGGTGACGGAGCACACCGTCGAAGGCATTCACCGCCACGACGAACGGCACGTTCTGACGCTCCATGTAGTCCACTGCCGGGAAGCACGCCTCGAGGCGACCGGTGTCGACGAGCACGACGGAGCCGACAGCGCCACGAACCAGCTCATCCCACATGAAGTGGAAACGGTCCTGGCCGGGTGTGCCGAACAGGTAGAGCATCAGTTCGTCGCCAAGGGCCACGCGACCGAAGTCCATGGCCACCGTGGTCGACTGCTTCGAGGTGGCGTCGCCCAGGTGGTCGACTTCCTCGGACGCCTTCGTCATTGCCGCTTCGGTTCGGAGCGGATCGATATCGGAGATCGAGTTGACGAACGTCGACTTGCCGACAGCGAAGCCTCCGGCGACGACGATCTTGACGGGAATGGGTGTTGCGTTGGTCATGGATCCCTCAGAGAGACTGGAGGCCGTTGAGGACACGTTCGAGCAACGCCACGTCGGGGCGAGCTGACGTCGGAGCGGTCGCCGCATGGCTTCCGACGAGTCCTTCGGTGATCAAGTCACCAACGAGGACCTTTGCCACCTGCAGATGCATGTGGAGATGGGCAGAGATCTCGGCGATCGACTGCGGTTGCATGCACAGCGACACGATGCTCTTGCGCTCGTGGTCGAGCGTGGCGAGGCGGTTCGCGCCATCAGGAGTACTGCGGACGATCGCCTCGAGGGGCAGGTCGACCGCGCTGCGAGTCCGGCCTCCGGTCAGGAGGTATGGCCGCACACGAAGTGCGGTGAACTGGTCACGGTCGTCGGAGGTCATCGTGGCAGACTCGCCTGGAGTTCGGCCCGCAACTCGGGCGTGAGGACGGCGCCGGCCTTCTCGACCAGCACCGCCATCTCGTAGCCGACGAGCCCGACGTCGCAGGTCGCTTCGGCGAAGGTGGCGAGCAGTGAGCCGTCGGAGATACCGGTGACGAACAGGAAGGCGTTCTGCATCTCGACGATCACCTCGGTGACGGCCCCGCCGCCGAAGCGACTGGAGGCACCGTAGGCGAGGCCGATGAGACCGGACGACACGGCCGAGAACCGGTCGACCGCATCGCGATCGAGTCCGCTCGAAGCGGCGATGGGCAGACCATCGGAGCTCACGACCACGGCGTCGGTGACGCCGGGGACCCGGTCAACGAAGTTGTTGACGAGCCAATTGACATTGCTGGCCTGGGTGCTGAGGACGGTCATTGGTGATCTCCATGTGACGGGAACGGCTGATCGTCGTAGGTCGACGAGCTGTCGAAGGGGGTGGGATTGGCGTCGCCGTCGCCGGCGGGGCGGGCCCGACCGTCGCGGTAGCGGGCCAGCATCTGGCGAATCTCCTCGGGGCTGCGAACACTCGCCGCCACCGGACGCCCCTCGCTCACGGGGGCCTGTGACTTGGTGCGGTCTCGCCGCACGAGACCCTTATCGGTCTGGCCGGCCGGATTGGCGTCGAACAGCGAATCGATCCCGGCATCGAAGGCATCGCCGCTCGGCATTGCCGACTCGAGGGTGCTGGGCGGTGCGCCCGCACCCGACAAGCTCTCTGCTGCCGGCTCGAAGACCGGACCGGACCACACGCCGGCGTCACCGCCGTTGACCGACACGCTGGCGTTGGACTCGGAGGAGTTGACGCCCGAGTTGTCGACCGGAATGAGGCCCATGAGCTTCGCCAGGGCTTCCGACTGGATCTCGGGGTGACCGGGCACCACCGGCGCCGGGGTGGCGTCGGCCGCCGGCGCGACCGGGGCTGGAGGAGCTTCGGCAGTGAACGCCGGCTCGTCATAGGACACAGGCGCGTCATACGACACCGGCTCGTCGTAGGAGACCGGAGCGTCGCAGCTCGCCGGGGTGTCGAACGGCGCAGGTGCGTCGAAGCCGACCGGGGCGTCGTAGGCCGGCGCAGCGGGGACGTCGGCGACCGGCGCGGTCGGTAGGTCGGCGACGCCGCGATCGGTGAGCGGGCTGGCGCCTCGCTCGGGGGCGACCGGCGGGGTCCAGGCGGGCTCGTCGCCGTCCGCGGGATCGGCCCAGCTGGCAGCCGTGGCAGCGGGGAGGCTCTCCCCGGCAACGGCGGCGGTGTCAGGCGCAGCGGGGGCCTGATGGCCCATGAGCACGGCGGGCACGAGAACGAGCGCCGTGACGCCACCGCTCTCGGTCGGCATGAGCTCCACTCGGACATCGAGACGCTTGGCCAGACGACCGATCACGATGAAGCCGAGCGAACGTGACAGACCGAGTCCGAGATCGGGCGGGTTGGCCAACACCGAGTTCGCCGACTCGAGCTGCTCGGCGTTCATTCCCATGCCGTGGTCGGTGATCGAAATGAGGTAGCAGCCATCGGGCTGTGTCATCCCGTTCACCGTGACCGGCTGATCGGGTGGCGAGAACTGGGTGGCGTTCTCCATGAGTTCAGAACAGACGTGGGCGAGGTCGACGGCGCCCTGCGAACCGATCTCGCCGGGGTCGATCGAGGTCAGCTGCACTCGCCTGTAGTCCTCGATCTCGCTCATGGCGACCCGGAGGATGTCGGCGGTGGCGACCGGCCCGCCACGTCGGCGAGGCGCCTCGGCGCCGGCCAGCACGATCAGCGACTCGGCATTGCGACGCATCCGGGTGGCGAGGTGGTCGAGACCGAAGAGTGCCTCGAGGGTGTCGGGATCCTGCTCACGGGATTCGAGCTGGTCGATCGACTCAATCTGGCGATCGAGCAGCGACTGGTTGCGGCGAGCCAGGTTGATCACGAGATCGTTGAGTCCCTTGCGGACGACCTGCTGCTGTTCACTCGCCACTTCGGCGACCGCGCTCTGCACTGCGTTGAGGGCGTGCACGAGGTCGCCGAGTTCGTCGTTGGTGCCGACGGCGATCGGCTCGAAGGTCGGGGTGGTCCCGTTCGGCGTGCGCAGGGCCTCGACGAGCAGCGGCAACCGATTCTCGGCGAGATCGGTAGCCGATGCCCGGATGTCCTCGAGCGGGTCGGTGATTGTCCGCGAGATCGCAACGACGCCAAGGCCGCTGACGAGCAAGCCGATCGTGGCGACACCGCTGAGCGTACGAACGTCGTTGGTCAATCCCGGAAGATCGCTCGCTCCCCTGAAGCCCAGCATGACGCCGTAGGCAGCGATCAGCGCCAACACCACAAGCGGTGGAACGACGATGGCGATCAGTTTGGTGCGCAGTGGCAAGTTGTTGAACATGATCCTTCTCGGGCCTCTCGGAATCCCTGTTCTGTGTCCATCGGCCGATCGAAGGCAACCTTGAGATACCGTTCCGTTTCGTGGCTGAATTCGACGACGACAACGAACTCGCAGGTGGTGCAGCGCTTGACGGCGACGCGCCGTCCAAGGGCGGCCTGAGCGACGCATTGCGCCCGCTCGCCTCGGCCGGGTTCACCGGGGTCGTCCGTGTCGCTCGTGATGGCGAGCCGATCGGCGAGGCGTGGCTGGCCGGTGGCCGCCTCTATCTCGCCACCACCGCCACCAGCGATGACCTGGCCGGCGTGGTGTTCGGCGCCGACGTCGGCTCACTCGCCGATGTGCAGGCACTCCTGGCCGACGACGCCGGCGACACTACCGCCACGCTGAGTGAGCAGTATCCCGCATCCATTCCGGCACTCGGGCGACTCCTGCACGAGCACAACCTCACCGCCTTGTTCGAGATGATGGTGGCCGGCCCGAACTCCTTCGACGACGACGCCCAGCAGATGCATCCGATCGGGCCTCGATTCGCCGAGTCGGTCGACGACCTGCTCGGGCAGGCGGAACGACGTCTCCTCATCTGGCGCGACATTGCCACCCGCATCCCGTCGACGAGCAACCGGTTCCGGCTGGCGCCCGAGCTTCCGCCCGGGGTCGACGAGCGCGTCTTCAACGCCGACGAGTGGCGCTACCTGGCCCTCATCGGTGGCGGACGATCGGTTGCCGAACTCATCGACGACACCGGCGAGCGGGCGTTTCGGATCATGACCTCGCTGTATCGCCTGTTGCTCGAAGGTGTCATCACCGACGCCTGAGCGTCGGCGACGACACGATCACCTTTGAGCGCTCCGCTTGCAGACCAGCGGGCTCAGACCATCGGGCGATCGGTGGGCTTGATCGGCGACGGCAGCAGCGTTTCCCCCATGAGGTGGGCGTCGACCGCTGCCGCACATGAGCGTCCCTCGGCGATCGCCCACACGATGAGGCTCTGACCACGGCCGGTGTCGCCACAGGCGAACACGTTGTCGACCGAGGTCGCCCACTGGCCCGAACGAGCCACGTTGCCCCGTTCGTCGAGTTCGACGCCGAGCTGGTCAAGCAGGGTGCCCTGCTCGGGTCCGACGAAGCCCATGGCGAGGAGGACGAGGTCGACCTCCATCTCGAACTCCGAGCCGGCGATCGGTACGAAGTTCGGGCGTCCGCCCTCCATAACCATCTCGACCTCGACACCGCGCAAACCCGTGAGCGTGCCGTTCTCGCCGATGAACTCGGTCGTGTTCACCGAGTAGACCCGCTCGCCGCCTTCCTCGTGGGCCGAAGTGACCTTGTAGACGAGGGGGAAGGTTGGCCACGGGGTGCGCTCCGACCGAGTGTCGGGCGGGCGCTCCATGATCTCGAACTGATGGATCGACGCGGCGCCCTGGCGGTGTGAGGTGCCGAGACAGTCGGCGCCGGTGTCGCCGCCGCCGATGATCACGACCTTCTTGCCCGCCGCGCTCAGTGGCGGCTCGTCCATGTCGCCGAGCTGGACCCGGTTGGCCAGCGGCAAGAACTCCATGGCCTGATAGATGCCGTCGAGTTCGCGGCCGGGAATCGGCAGATCGCGCCACGCAGTGGCGCCGCCGGCCAGCACGACGGCGTCGAACGACGACTGCAGCTCGGCAACGGGGATCGAGCGTTCGTCGTCGGCAGGCCCTCCGATGTAGGCGTTGGTCTTGAAGATGGTGCCTTCGGCTTCCATCTGCTCGAGCCGCCGATCGATGACCCACTTCTCCATCTTGAACTCGGGGATGCCATAGCGGAGCAGGCCGCCGATCCGGTCGGCCCGCTCGAAGACGGTGACCGAGTGGCCGGCCCGAGTGAGCTGCTGGGCCACGGCGAGACCGGCCGGTCCCGACCCGACGACGGCAACCGACTTGCCGGTGAGCTTCGAAGGGATGACCGGGGTGACCCAACCTTCACGGAAGGCCTTCTCGATGATCTCGACCTCGATCTGCTTGATCGTGATCGGCTCGGTGTTGACCCCGGCCACGCACGCCCCCTCGCACGGCGCCGGACAGAGCCGGCCCGTGAACTCGGGGAAGTTGTTGGTGGCATGGAGTCGATCGATGGCGTCGTGCCAACGGTCGCGGTACACCAGGTCGTTCCAGTCGGGAATGATGTTGCCCAGCGGGCACCCGCTGTTGCAGAACGGGATGCCGCAGTCCATACAACGCGAGGCCTGGATCTGGAGCTCCTCGGTCGGGAACGGCTCGTAGACCTCTTTCCAGTCCTTGAGTCGAACCGGGACGGGGCGACGGGTCGGGGTCACCCGACCGTGCTTGAGGAAACCGGTTGGGTCACCCACGGGAAGCCTCCATGACTGCGGTGATCGGATCGGTGCCATCGGCCTCGGCTTGGCGCCGGGCCATCAGGACACGCTTGAAATCGGACGGCATGACCTTGACGAAGCGTTCCACCTCGGTGGACCAGTTGGCGAGCAGCCGGTCGGCGACGCCGGACCCCGTCTCGACGAAATGCGCTCGGACGAGCGATTGGAGTTCGGCCCGGTCGTCGTCATCGAGTGGGTCGAGTTCGACCATCTCGAGATTGACTCTCGACTCGAAGGTGCCATCGCCGTCGTAGACATACGCGATACCGCCCGACATTCCGGCGCCGAAGTTGCGACCGGTGGAGCCGAGGATGACCGCACGGCCACCGGTCATGTATTCACACCCGTGGTCGCCAACACCCTCGACCACGGCAGTGGCGCCAGAGTTGCGGACACAGAAGCGCTCGCCGACTCGGCCACGGATGTAGGTCTCACCGCTGGTGGCGCCGTAGAGGATCACGTTGCCGGCAATGATGTTCTCCTCGGGCACGAGGGCCGAGACCCGTGGGGGGAAGATGGCGATTCGGCCGCCGGACAGGCCCTTGCCGACGTAGTCGTTGGCATCGCCCTCGAGCCGGAGCGTGATGCCCTTCGGCACGAACGCACCGAAGGAGTTGCCGGCCGAACCGGCGAAGTCGAGCTGGATGGTGTCGTCGGGCAGTCCCGCTCCCCCATGCCGCTTGGTGAGCTCGTGACCGAGCATGGTGCCCACGGTGCGGTTGACGTTGCGGATCGGGAACGACAGTCGCACCGGCGTGCGGTCGGACAGCGCCGGGGCACATTGCTCGATGAGCGTGTTGTCGAGGGCCACGTCGAGGCCGTGATCCTGCGTCGTGATGCAACGACGCGAGGCGTTCTCATCGATCTCGGGGACGTACAGGATGGGTGACAGATCGAGCCCCGACGCCTTCCAGTGATCGACCGCCGCCGAGACATCGAGGTGATCGGCTCGGCCGATGGCCTCGTCGAGCGAACGGAAGCCCAACTCGGCGAGGTACTCCCGCACCTCCTCGGCGATGTACTCGAAGAAGGTCTCGACGAATTCAGGCTTGCCGGAGAACCGGGCCCGAAGCTCGGGGTTCTGCGTGGCGACACCAACGGGGCAGGTGTCGAGGTGACACACCCGCATCATGACGCAGCCCGACACCACGAGTGGTGCGGTGGCGAAACCGAACTCCTCGGCGCCGAGCAGGGCGCCGATCACGACATCGCGGCCGGTCTTGATCTGGCCGTCGACCTGCACGACGATCCGGTCGCGCAAGTCGTTGAGCAGCAGGGTCTGCTGGGTCTCGGCCAGACCGAGCTCCCACGGACCTCCGGCGTGCTTGAGCGAGGTGAGCGGCGAGGCGCCGGTCCCACCGTCGTGGCCCGAGATGAGCACGACGTCGGACTTGGCCTTCGACACACCGGCGGCGACGGTGCCGACACCGACTTCACCGACGAGCTTGACGTGGATGCGAGCCGACGGGTTCGCATTCTTGAGATCGTGGATCAGCTGGGCCAAATCCTCGATCGAGTAGATGTCGTGGTGTGGCGGCGGGGAGATCAGGCCGACACCCGGCGTGGAGTGGCGGGTCTTTGCGATCCAGGGGTAGACCTTCTTGCCCGGGAGCTGGCCGCCCTCGCCGGGCTTTGCGCCCTGGGCCATCTTGATCTGGATGTCGTCGGCGTTGCTCAGGTATTCCGACGTGACGCCGAATCGACCCGAGGCGACCTGCTTGATGGCCGACCGCTTGGTGTCGCCGTTCTCATCGACGGCGTTGCGCTCGACGTCTTCGCCGCCCTCGCCGGTGTTCGACTTGCCGCCGAGGCGGTTCATCGCAATGGCGAGGGTCTCGTGGGCCTCGGCCGAGATCGAGCCGTAGCTCATGGCGCCCGTGGCGAAGCGCTTCACGATCTCCGACACCGGCTCGACCTCGTCGATCGGGATCGGGCCGTTCAGCGACTTGAACGAGAAGAGGCCGCGCAGGGTGGCCAGCTGGGTGGCCTGTGAGTCGACCGCCGAGGTGTACTGCTTGAAGATGTCGTAGCGCTTGGTTCGGGTGCTGTGCTGCAGTCGGAACACGGTTTCGGGGTTGAACAGGTGGTACTCGCCTTCGCGACGCCACTGGTATTCGCCACCGAGTTCGAGTTCGCGATGGGCGACGAGTTCCGGACGATCGGGGAAGGCCCGCTTGTGGCGGAGCTCGCACTCTCTGGCGATCTCGTCGAGACCGATGCCGCCGAGCTTGGACGTGGTTCCGGTGAAGTACTCGTCCATCACGTCTTGGCTGATGCCGACGGCTTCGAAGATCTGGGCCGAGGCGTACGAGCTGACGGTCGAGATGCCCATCTTCGACATCACCTTGATGACTCCCTTGGAGGCTGCCCGCACGTAGTTGTACGACCCGGTGAGGAAGTCGGCGTTCGAGCGATCCCAGGCGATGCGGTCTTCGATGGCTTCGAACACCACCGACGGGCACACCGCTCCGGCGCCGTAGCCCAGCAGGAGGGCGAAGTGATGGACCTCACGAGCATCGGCGGCGTCGACGATGATCCCGACCCGAAGGCGGGTCTTCTCGCGCAGGAGGTGCTGATGCACCGCCCCCGTCAGGAGAAGCGACGGAATGGGCGCCATGTCGGCGGTCGCGTTCCGGTTCGACAAGATGATGATGGTGGCCCCACCCTCGATGGCCTCGGACACCTCGTTGCGGATCTCGGTGAGCCGCTGCTCGAGTCCGGCACCACCGGCGTTGACCGGGTAGAGACCTTCGACGGTGTGACTGACGAACTGAGGGAAGTTGCCCTCGTCGTTGGCGTGCTCGATCTCGATCAGCTCTTCACGGGTGATGACCGGATACGGCAGGTTGATCTGGTTGCACGAACCGGGACCGGGGTCGAGCAGGTTGGCCTCGGGGCCGATCGCACGACTCGCGGAGGTGACGAGCTCTTCGCGAATGGCGTCGAGCGGTGGGTTGGTGACCTGCGCGAACAGCTGGGCAAAGTAGTCGAACAACAGGCGGGGCCGGCTCGACAGCACTGCGATCGGCGTGTCGGTACCCATCGACCCGATGGCCTCGGCGCCGCTGAGCACCATCGGCTCGACGAGAAGCTCCAGTTCCTCCTCGGTGTAGCCATTGGCGACCAACTGCGGCACGAGCGACTCGTGGACCGGATGCGGGATGTCGCGCCGGGGCAGGTCGCCCAGCTCGACGAGGCTCTGCAGCCACTCGCGGTAGGGCTTGGCCGCTGCGAGTTCGGCCTTGAGTTCGGAGTCGTCGACGATCCGCCCCTGAGCGGTGTCGACCAAGAACATGCGCCCCGGTTCGAGACGACCCTTCTTCGCCACCTTCGACGCCTCGACGTCGAGCACGCCGACCTCGGAGGCAAGCACGACGATGCCGTCGTCGGTGACCCAGTACCGGCTCGGTCGCAAGCCGTTGCGGTCGAGGACCGCACCGATGACGGTGCCGTCGGTGAACGCCACCGAGGCGGGGCCGTCCCACGGCTCCATCAGTGACGCGTGGAACTTGTAGAAGTCGACCAGCGATGGGTCCATCTCGGCGTTCTTCTGCCACGCCTCGGGGATCATCATGAGGACCGCGTGCGGCAGCGAGTAGCCGCCGAGATGCAGGAGTTCGAGCGCCTCGTCGAAGCTGGCGGTGTCGGACGCGTCGGGGGTAACGATCGGCAAGAGGCGGCTCATGCGGTCGCCCCAGATGGGCGACGCCAGCAGGGCCTCGCGGGCTCGCATCCGGTTGCGGTTGCCCCGGACCGTGTTGATCTCGCCGTTGTGGGCGACGAAGCGGTACGGGTGGGCCAGCGGCCACGACGGGAAGGTGTTGGTCGAGAACCGTGAGTGGACCAGTGCGATCGCGGTCTCGGCTCGCTCGTCGGTGAGGTCGGGGAAGAACGTGGTCAGCTGGGGCGTGGTGAGCATGCCCTTGTAGACGATGGTGCGCGAGCTGAGGCTCGGGAAGTAGACGTGAGCACCGATGGCGGCCGACACCTCGTGCTCGACCCGCTTGCGCACGAGGTAGGCCTCGCGATCGAGGTCGAGGCCAGACAGACCGTTCGGGGAGACCAAGAAGAGCTGGTGGAACGACGGCATCACGCTGGCCGCCTGCGTGCCGAGGTCGCTGGCATCGATCGGTACGTCGCGCCACGCGGCCACCGACAGGCCCTCTTCGCCGGCGATGGTTTCGATGAAGCCCTTGACCCGCTCCGCCTTGGCCGGATCGGCCGGGAGGAAGGCAATGCCGGTGGCGTATTGCCCGACCGGGGGCAGCCCGGGCACCAGGTCGCGATAGAGCCGATCGGGAACCTGGAGCAGGACGCCGGCACCGTCGCCGGTGTTCGGCTCGGCGTTGGTGGCGCCACGATGCTGCAGGCATCGCAGGGCATAGAGGCCACGTTCCAAGATGTCGTGGCTCGCTCGACCGTGCAGGTCGGCAACGAACGACACACCACACGCGTCGTGTTCGTTGGTGGGGTCGTAGAGACCCTGGGCGACAGGCAGGCCCTGTGATGTCAGCTGGGCTGGCGCTGCCGGAACGGCTGGTGCAGCAGGAAGCTCATGCTCCATTGATTTCTCCCGGTTCTGAGGTGCGTTCACAACGGCAGGGACGGCGCTGGCCCAGCCAGGAGGCTGCCTGACCTTACCGCAATCGGGTCTTTTTTCCGTAATCTTTCATCGCTGCCGCCGATCGACCCGGCCGCGGTCACCCCATTGGGAGATGACGTCGACCGGCGTTGCAACGATCGGCGGCCGCCAGACGGGTAACGTCGCGAGCATGACGACCCCCGACTCTTTCCGTCCTGCGCCAGGGAATGCCCTCGAGCGACTCATGAGCGGGATCGACGCGTCGCCGACCCCGTATCACGCCGTCGCCGAGATCGGGCAACGACTGGTGGCTGCCGGGTTCGTCGAGTCGCCGCTCGACGGTGAGCTGGCGTCGTCGCCGGGCGGCCACTTCGTGCGGCGAGGTGGTGCGCTCATCGCCTGGCGCCTTCCCGACGGCCCGATCGACGGGTTCACATTGGTCGGCGCCCACTCCGATTCGCCGAATCTGCGCATCAAACAGCACGCCACCTCCTCATCGGCCGGGTGGGCCCAGCTCGGGGTCGAGGTCTATGGCGGCGTGCTGTTGAACAGCTGGCTCGATCGAGACCTCGGGATTGCCGGCCGACTACGGATTCGGGGAGCGAACGGCGTCGAGACCCGCCTCGTCGAGGATCGGCGGCCCATCCTCCGCGTCCCCCAATTGGCCATCCACCTCGACCGTGAGATCCGCGAGAGCGGCCTCCTTCTCAATCCCCAGACCCACGTCAATCCGCTGTGGGCGCTCGGCACCGACGAACCCGGCGCCTTTGCTGACCATCTCGCCGGCCTCGCCGGTGTGGCTGCGGATGAGATCCTTGCGGCGGAGGTCATGGCCTTCGACACCCAACCCGGTGCGATCGTCGGCCGCGATGGCGACCTGTTCGCCACGGCCCGCATCGACAATCAGTTCTCGTGCTTCGCCGCCACCGAGGCACTGATCTCGCTCTCCGATACCAACGCTCGGGTGCCGGTCTTCGTGATGTTCGACCATGAGGAGATCGGTTCCACCACGGCCACCGGCGCCGGGAGCCGGATGGTGGCGTCGTTGCTCGAGCGGATCGCCGCCGGTGCCGGGGCCGACCGACCGACCTTCCTGCGGCTCCTCCAGCAGTCCATCGTCATCTCGGCCGACGGTGCGCATGCGACCCACCCCAACTACGCCGACAAGCACGACCCGAACCATCGGATCGAGGTCAATGCCGGGGTGGTCGTCAAGCGAAACGCAAACCAGCGCTATGCCACCGATGCCGACTCCGAGTGGTTCATCCGCTCCGTGTGTGCCGAGGCCGGGCTACCGCTCCAGACCTACCACCACCGCAACGACCTGCCGTGTGGTTCCACCATCGGCCCCACCACGGCCGCCGCCCTCGGCGTTCCGACCATCGACATCGGCGCCCCCCAACTCGCCATGCACAGCATCCGCGAGATGGCCGGCACGGCCGACGTCGGCCACCTCGTCGCCACGCTCACCGCCGCGTGGTCGTCGACGATCCCGCTCGACGACTGACCCGTCGGCGGCCCGTCCACCGTGGCGGGCCGACCACATGCCGCGCGATCCGAACACCTGCGGTGTTCGGGCTACTCCGGTCGGTGAGTTGTTCGAGGAATGTTTCGGGAATGTGCCAAACGACGCTTGGCATTGTTGCTGCCCGCTGCGCGCCCCACTACGTTTGCTCGGTCTGTCGGGTGCAGCGACCCTCGGTCGTGACGATCTGACAACACCCGTCCATGGCGAACGCCGCCGTGAACGACCAACTCTGTGGAGGAGAGTCGCGTGGAAAGTATCCCGTATCTCGCCTTGGCGTCTGCGATCGCAGCGCTCGGGCTCGCCGTGTTCTTCTTTGGCGATGTGAAGAAGGCCAGCCCCGGCAACGATCGCATGGTCTTCTTGATGACCGAGATCCAGAAGGGCGCCAGGGCGTTCCTCAAGCAGGAGTACACCTGGGTCGCCGGGTTCGCCGTCGTCATGGCGGTCATCATCGCCGTGGTCATCACGCCGCTCGGCGCCGTCTCCTACATCCTCGGCGCGATTCTGTCGGCCACCGCCGGCTACGCCGGCATGACCGTGGCCACGATGGCCAACGCCCGCACCACCGAGGCCGCGAAGGACGGCCCCGGCAAAGCACTCCCCATCGCCTTCCGCGGCGGTGCGGTCATGGGCTTCTCGGTCGCCGGCCTTGCACTCTTCGGCCTCATGGTCGTCTACATCGTGTTCGTGAAGCTGCTCGAGGTCGACGACGCCTTCGAGGTCGTCACCTCGTATGGCCTCGGCGCTTCGACCATCGCCCTGTTCTCCCGTGTCGGCGGCGGTATCTACACCAAAGCCGCCGACGTCGGCGCCGACCTCGTCGGCAAGGTCGAGGCCGGTATCCCCGAGGACGATCCCCGCAACCCTGCCACCATTGCCGACAACGTCGGTGACAACGTCGGCGACGTCGCCGGCATGGGTGCCGACCTCTTCGAGTCCTACGCCGGGTCGATCATCGCCCCGATCTCCCTCACCGCCTTCGCCGTCGGTGTGGTGGCCAAGACCTCGGGCGACAGCATCGCCCTCCCGCTGCTCATGTTCCCGGTCCTCGTGGCCTTCATCGGCATGATCGGTTCGATCATCGGCTCGTTCTTCGTCAAGGGCGGCAACTCGGTCGACTCGCACGCGCTCAGCCGTGCGCTCCACATGGGCACCAACGTGGCCATGGGCATCACCGTGATCGGTGTCGCCGCCGCTTCGTTCTGGCTCTTCGGCGACGACGTCTTCGACAGCCCACTCGGTCTGGCCATCTCCGTCATCGGCGGTCTCATCGTTGGTTGGGCGCTCGGCAAGTCCGCCGAGTACTACACCTCCGATCACTTCAACCCGGTCAAGAAGATCGCCCAGCAGTCCGAGACCGGTCCGGCCACCACCGTGCTCGGCGGCATCTCGACCGGCATGGTCTCGGTGACCTCCTCGGTGCTGCTCGTCGCCGTCGGTATCGCCGTCGCCTACTGGGGTGGCGAGATGACCCTCAAGACCCTGGCTGACTCCAATCCTGACATCCCCGTCGGCTTCGGCGGCATCTACGGCATCGCCCTCGCCGCCATCGGCATGCTCGCCACCACCGGTGTCGTCGTGTCGGTCGATGCCTACGGACCGATCGCCGACAACGCCGGCGGTATCGCCGAGATGGCCGAGCTCGACCCGTCGGTCCGTGAGGTCACCGACGCTCTGGATTCGCTCGGCAACACCACCGCCGCCGTCGCCAAGGGTTTCGCCGTCGGCTCGGCTGCCCTCACCGCACTTGCCCTGTTCAAGAGCTTCGAGTTCGCCATCGGTGCGGCCGGCGGCCAACTCGAACTGAACGTCGGCCAGGTCGAGGTCTTTGTCGGCCTCTTCCTCGGTGCCGGTCTCCCCTTCCTCTTTGCAGCGCTCACGATCGACGCCGTCGGCCGTGCCGCCCAGGAGATGATCGAGGAAGTCCGTCGTCAGTTCCGCGAGATCCCCGGTCTGCGGGAAGGCAAGGAAGGCGTGATCCCCGACTCGGCACGCTGCGTCGCCATCTCGACCGCCGCCTCCCTCAAGGAGATGATCATTCCCGGCGCCCTCGCCGTGGTCGTCCCCCTGATCATCGGCTTCGTCGACTACAACGCGCTCGGCGGCTTCCTCGCCGGCTCACTGGTCACTGGCTTCGCCCTCGCCATCTTCATGGCCAACGCCGGTGGTGCGTGGGACAACGCCAAGAAGTACATCGAGACCGGTCAGCACGGCGGCAAGGGTTCCGATCCCCACAAGGCGGCCGTCGTCGGTGACACCGTCGGCGACCCGTTCAAGGACACCTCCGGCCCGGCCATGAACATCCTCATCAAGGTCATGACCATCGTGAGCCTCGTCTTCGCCAGCGCCTTCGTCTAAGGCCTCTGTTGCCTTGGATCTGCTCCGCAGCTTCCGGCTTCGCCGATCTGGCTGAACCGCACAGCGGGCCCCGGTGACCACTCGGTCACCGGGGCCTGTTGCGTTTTTGGCTAGGGTCGCCGGCATGGCCAAGATTCGTCACTGGCTCGTGAAGAGCGAGCCCGATGCGTTCTCGATCGACGACCTCGCCGCTGCTGGCACCGAACCGTGGGACGGCATCCGCAATTATCAGGCTCGCAACATGATGCGAGACGACATGGCCGTCGGTGACCGGGTGCTCTTCTACCACTCGAACGCCAAACCGCCCGGCGTCGTCGGTCTCGCCGAGGTCGCCAGCGAGCCCTACCCGGATCCCACCGCGTTCGATCCCGACTCCAAGTACTACGACCCCACGTCCGACCCCGACGACCCACGCTGGATCCTGGTCGACATGCGCTATGTCGCCCATCTTCCCCGCCTCGTACCGCTCGACGAGCTCAAGCAGAAGAAGTCCTTGGTCGGCATGCCACTTCTCGCCAAGGGCCAGCGTCTGTCGGTCATGCCCGTCGAGAAGAAGCACTACGACGCCATCGTGGCACTGGCCTCGAAGCCCGCGCCCGGCAACTGAACCCGACCGGCCCCCGGTCTTGCACCACCCGGGTCGGTTCATGCCACACTGTCGCCGTGCCCGTACAGAACCTGACCTCCACCGACGCGTTCGTCGTCGTCGACATCCCCGATGTGCCCGCCGCAGGCGTCGTACGGTGCGCCCGCAAGATCCTCACCTCGAGTGCCACCGACCTCGCTCGCACGGCCACGTACACCTTTGCCACGTTCGGCCATCAGGTGTCGGGCGCGTCCGCCGGCATCAACGCCGAGGGTGACGACGTCGCCCCTGCCATCGCCAACTTCGTCGAGGAGCTCACGCCGGCAGCGTCCGAAGGTCGACTCCTGCTCGGTGCGGCCAAGGGCGTCACCGACGCCGACCTGGCGCCACTCGTTTCGGCTGCCACACAGGGCAAATCGTTGGTGGCCTCGGCTGCCATCCATGCCGCTGGTGTCGTGGCCGCGGCGTCCTGGGCTCTCGGTGGACTCGATGGCAAGCGGGTCGCCATCGAGGGGGCCGATGATGCGCCCGCCGAATTGGCCGCCGCGCTCACCGGGGCCGGCGCCGAGGTGGTGACCGTCGACGGCGTCGACAAGAAGCCGTGGATGATCTGGGGTGCCGATGTCGACGCGATTCTCGCCGGATCGAAGCTCGGCGCGCTCACCCACCAGGGAGCACCGATGGTGAAGTCCAAGGCGATCGTCCCGTGGGGCGCCATTCCGGTCACCACCAAGGCGTATGCGATGTTGCGCCGGGCCGGCGTCACCGTCGTTCCCGACTTCATCTCGAATGCCGGCAGCCTGCTCGCCGGCTTCGAAGAGGGCGACGACGCCGCGGTCGCATCGTCGATCGCCGATCAGATCTCGGCGGCGCTCGACGCCACGGCAGGCCACGCCGACGGCACCTTTGTTGCCGCCTGTCTGCAGGCCGAGGCACACCTGGCGACGTGGACCGACGTCAAGCTGTTCGGACGCCCGCTCGCCGCCTGAAGCCGGCG
Source organism: Acidimicrobiales bacterium (assembly GCA_041394265.1). Lineage (NCBI taxonomy): Bacteria > Bacillati > Actinomycetota > Acidimicrobiia > Acidimicrobiales > Acidimicrobiales bacterium. The sequence continues at coordinate 4,807,248 of JAWKIO010000005.1, read as the reverse complement.
GCACGTCACCTCGACCCTGCGTCGGCCTGGCGCCCTCAGCGGGGGTGGTGGCGGGTGTCGTAGTCGGCGCTGCCCGCCAAGTGAGCGGCCAGCCCGGACGCTCCCGACGACGCCACGATGTTGCCGAACTCGCTCCGCTCCGATGCGGTGACGGGCCGTTCGAGCATGCCGAAGGTGATGGCCAGCAGGTTGGCCTGTATCCGGGTCTTGGCCACGTGCTCGGCCGACTCGGAGAACAGGATCAGCATCTGGCCGCGATCGAGGCCGCTACCCAGTTGCGCCAGCCAGTAGGCGCGCCCGGGTTCGTCGGGAGCCCGATCGAGGATCCGCTCGTAGGCGGCGTCGATGAACTCACCATCGGGAACGGTCTGGCCCCGCTCGAACTCCGACGCGATGGCGAACGACGATGCAACGATGTCAAGGCTGACGCCCCGTTCGACCTCATCGAACCAGTACTTGACGCCGAGTGGGTCGGGCTCACGCTCGAAGAACCCGAGGTAGAGCCGCACAACCTGGAGGCGACGCTCCAGCCGGGGGTCGGCGGCGATCGTTGCTGCCTCGAGGGGCAACGAGCTGGTCGAGCGAAGCCGAGCAGCGACGGCTGCGGTCTCGGTGGTTGTCGGCCGTACGCCGAGCACGTCGGCGTAGAGCTGGGCTGCCGCCTGCTCGGCCGTGGCAAACGGTGGGAGCTCGAGTGGGATGAGGCGATTGCTCGCGGGCACCACAGCCGGGCTCGCTCCGGCGGAGTTGATCGCTGCCACCGAAACGGCGTAGGGCGTGCCGTTGGCCAAACCGGCAACGGTCAGCGAGCTGCTCAGCGTGTCGATCGTGCGCGCCACGGTGGACCCTGCCGTCACGGTCACTCGATAGCCGGTGTTCGGGGGGCCCGAGCCCAGGGCGGTTCGCTCGAACGAGATATCGATCCGGCCGTTTCCTGCGGTGGCGGTCACACCGCTCGGTGCCGCCGGGGTCGACGACAGCTGCCATCCGAGTGTTTGCACCAGCGTCTGCAGCGCAGGATCGATGGCGGTGAACGTTTCACCCCGACGGAGGTACGGCGTCATCAGGCTGAAACCCGACGACATCGGATAGCGCACCTCGTCGAGATGCGACACCGAACTCCCGCCACTCCAATCGAGTGGGGCGTGGAGTTCCAGCGCCTGTCCGCCCGCTGAGCGGAACCAGAGCTGAGCGCTGCGCAGGCTGTTGCTGGTGGCCGATGACAACGCTGCAAGGTCGGAGTCGCATCCCGCGCTGGTCTCGTGCCGGCACTCGCCGAAGAAGTGGTCGTAAACATACGACGGGCTGTTCGCCTTGGGCCACTCGACCACGTCGTTCACCAGCCGCGCCGAGCTGACGACGCCCAGGCCGTGGCCGACCTCGTGCAGCACGACCGTGCTCAGGTCGACCTGGGTGTCGGAGGCGTCGTCGTCGCCGATGTTCCACAATGAGCCATCCCCGCCTGCGGTCGAGTTGAGGAAGAGCGCGATCTCGCTGCGCGCATCACCACAACCGGTGCCATTCACGTCGTGTCCGAGGAGTTGGTTGGCGAGCGCCATCGGATAGCCGAGATCGGGAAGGGGGAGCCGGGGATCGACCACGAACTCGGTCGGTCCGGCAACGCCGAGGGTGCCGTCGCCGGCCAGCGAGATCCAGCCCAGATCGATGGCGATGGTGGGGCCGCTCAGCCGGAGCGCCGCCGACCACGTGGTCAATGCCGCCCGGACGTCGTTCAGCACCGCCTGTGGCACCGAGCCGTCGTGGCAGATCGAGAAGCCGCCGGCCGGGGTGATCACCGACGCCGACTCGGCGAGCTGCAGTCCGGCCGTGCCTTCGAGGTGGTCGTCGCCGAGCGCCGCGATCTCGATGACGCCGTCGCCGTGGAAGTTCGAGTCGGCGTGGCCGCCGAGGTCGTCGACGATCAACACACCGGGCAGTCGTTCGCTCGCCGAGTGAGCGGGGCCGGCGCCGGCCGGCGAGGTGACCGCAGCGATCACGATGAGCACCATCGTGGTCGACATCACCCGAAGGGCGCCTCGGCTCGATCGCATCCTCAGCTGGCTCCTTCACGGCGACGGCCGGAGAGTACAACGACGGCGGGCCCATCGATTGCTTGGGTGCGCGGGTTCCGGCGTTCGGTGTCGGCCAACAGACCGGCCAACCCGGCAGCACCGGTGTGGTCGGGTGGGGCCATGGCCGCGTCGATCGACCCCAGCGCGTCGCCGGCCAGGCGCTCGGCCCGGATGAAGTCTTCCTCGGATGCGAGCACCGGCCATCCACCGGTTTGGAGCTGATGACGCAGCACCGTCTTCCAGTCATAGGTGACGTCGTCGAGGATGCCACCGGCGATGCTGGACGGCTGCCCCGGCCAGGGTGTCATGGCGTCGTCCGACGAGGCGATGAGGGCAGAGAATGCACCATCGTTGGCCGGGCCGGCCAACGATTCGGCGAGCGTACGGTCGGAGCGAGGCACCGGGTCGATGCCCAGCGTCTCGGCCAACACCGAGCGCAGCCGCTGCCAGGCGGCGACATAGGGGTGTGCCGTTGCCGGTTGGACCGGGTGGAGGCGCGGCAGCCGCCCGAGCACCTCGGCTCGTTGCAGCCCGTCGACGACGGCAGTGGCCAACGCTCCCCCACCGATCTGGATGTACAGGTCGGCCGGTTCGACACTGGCGTCAACGAGTTGATGCGCCAGCTCGAGGCCGAGCGTGCGCCCGCCATCGATCACCCCGGGGCAGATCGGCCCCTGCACCGTGAACGGGCGGGCGCCGGCGCCGAGCGCAAGGTCGAGTTCGCTCAAGCATGGATCGCCGAGCTGCCCGGGCCGGCGTTCGCACACCCGCACGTCGGCCCCGAGACGATGGAGCTCGGACAGCACCACGGGGTTGGCGTCGGTCGGGACGAAAACCAAGAGTTCCCGCTCGACGGCCCGGGCGATCACGGCGGCGCCCATGGCGGCGTTGCCACACGAGGCGATAGCCAGCGGCCGATCGCCACCGGAAGGCTCCTCGTGTTCGTCGATGGCGATCTGGAGGAGCAGTCCGAACAGGTGACGAGCCTTGTGCGATCCGCCCACGTTGTCGGTCTCGACCTTGGCCCAGATGGTTTCGGCGGGCACGACGCCGTCGAGCGGCAGCAGCGGTGTGGTGCGGAAGCCCGTCCCGTCGACCGGAACGAGCGTCCGGTCCAACTCGGTCACGAGTTCCACGTAGGCAGCGTCGTCGAGCCCGGCATCGATGGCCCGCCGATAGGTGTCGAGCGACGACCGGTAGACGACGAATGGCGAGCTCTCGTCGCCGATGGTCTCGCCGTCGGCCCTGGTCGTTGTAGAGTCTGTCACGTCGAATCCTCCGCCCAGAGGCTACCTGGACGGTCTCGACACCGAGAACGATCGAGAAGTCGGTCGAAACAACGATCGATGATGCAAAGCGCCACACCAGCGCTCGAGTAGAGGTGATCCGGGCGATGGTTCGTTACGACAAGTCGGCAGCAGACAAGGGCTCCAAGTACATCGACGATCGGCGATCACAGGGTGGTCGCCGTGGTGGTGGGGCGTCCGGTGCCGGACTCCCGATGGGCAAGGTCGGCGGCGGCCTCGGGGGCCTGCTGGTCCTCATCCTCGGTCTGATCTTCGGCGGCGACGCGCTCGGCGGCGGAGGCGGTGGAACGACCAACGCCGGCTTCGACATCAACGTGCCCGCCATCGACGGTGACTCCTCGGGCGTCGGCACCGCCGGTGCGACCGGCACCGACGTGCCCGATCCGCAGGCCGATACCAAGGAGTTCATGGGCTTCTTGATGTATGACATCCAGGAGACGTGGATGGAGTACTTCGCCGACAACGGCCTCCAGTACCAGGAGACCACCATGGTGATCTTCACCGGTTCGGTCAGCACCGGCTGCGGCAACGCCACCTCGGCGGTCGGCCCCTTCTACTGTCCGGCACCGGGCGACAACAAGGTCTACATCGATTTCGACTTCTACGACGAGCTTGCCCGCCGGTTCGGTGCCCCCGGCGACTTCGCGCAGGCCTACGTCATCGCCCATGAAATCGGCCACCACATCCAGTCCATCACCGGCTACAGCGACGCCGTACGCCAGGCCACCCAGCAAAACCCGAATCTGAAGAACGAGCTCTCGGTCCGCCAAGAACTCCAGGCCGACTGCTTCGCCGGTGTCTGGGCCCACTCGGCTGCCGAGCGCACGACCTCGGCCGGGCTGCCGATCATCGAGCGCGGCGACATCAACGAGGGACTGGCTGCTGCCGCCGCCGTTGGCGACGACCGGATCCAGGAGCAGGCCGGCATGTCGGTCGATCCACACGGCTGGACCCACGGCTCGGCCGAGGCCCGCCAGCAATGGTTCACTGTCGGCCTCGACACCGGCGACCCCGCCCAGTGCAACACCTACGAGGTCGATCGGAGCGAGGTCGGCCTCTGAGCGCTCGCTGCCTCGCCAACTCCTCGGTTGGCGACTTCAGCCGTTCGCCTGCGTGCTGCCACTGTCGGCGTCCTTGACCGACTGCTGACAGCTCGGGACCGTGCGGAATGCCGCGATCAGCGACCCATCGGCGTCGTGGGCGGAGAGTTCCGGCTTCACCACATCGATCACCTTTTCGAGGTGGATGGCGAGTTGGGCCGCCCGCACCTGGTGTCGTGGTTGCTCGTCGATCTCGGGTTCGTCGATCAGCAGTTGACGCATGACGTCGAGTTCCTCGTCGGCAGCCGGCACGCCGGCCTCGACGTCGGCGACCAGCGGGCCAAGGATCGGATCATCGGCGAGGCCGGCCAGTGCATCGAGCAGATCGGCGTTTCGCTCCTCCATGGCGTCGAACGTCGCTCGCCAGGCCGAGCGCCGGCCCTCGGCCTCGGCAACGTCGATCAGTCCGGTCGAGGTCTCGTTGTAGAGCCCGCCCACGTCCTTCACCCACGCCCACAGGATCGGGCACAACGTTTCGGCGGCCGCAACCTGGTCGGCCTCGGCGGCTGTGACCAGGTCGGCTCCGGCGGCCGTCACGGGCGCCGCTTGGCCCGATTCGCCGCCAGACGACGCGGTGCAGCCGGCCAGCGCCGCCGTGGCGAAGAGCAGCCGTTGCCAGCGGAAGGCCGACGCCGTCACTGCTGCTTCACCACCCGTGCCGGGGAACCGACCGCCACGCTGTGGTCGGGAAGATCTCGCGTCACGACCGATCCTGCTCCCACGGCCACGTGCTTGCCGATCGTCACGCCGGGCAGCACCACCACGTTGGCCCCGAGCCATGAACCCGCACCGATCAGCACCGGCTTCTCCCCCACCGACTGCCGGCCGATCGGCAGATGCGGATCGGCGACGCCGTGGTTCTGGTCGGTGACGTACACGTTCGGGCCGAAGAAGACGTCGTCTTCGATCGTGATGGAGTAGTGACCGACGATGCTCGAATGGCGGCCGATCAGGCAGCGATCGCCGATGCGCACGATGCCGTCGTGGAGCAGTTCCTGACCGGGCACCATGCCGGCGCTGAGCGACACGTACGGGCCGATGAGCGTGTCGGTCCCGATACGGATGGACTGCTCACCGAACAGCGCAGCGGGCGGAAAGCAGAGCCAGGAACCCTCGCCAAAGGCGGCGAAGCGTCGCCCCCGACGGCTGTGCGCCGTGATGGCGGCCCGCTTCGACAACCATTCATAGCTGCCGAGGAGGAGGTCGGCCCGCGTCGGCCGACCCCCATCGAGCGGGTTCACCAGTGGGCGGCGAGGGCGACGGCGATACTCGCTGCGACCTGCGCGTTGTTCTCGGCCAGGGCCAAGTTGGTCGGGATCGAGTCGCCGTCGGTGGCGTCGGCGAGGGCGCCGAGGATGGCGGGCGTTACGGCATTGCCGACGACGCCGGTAGCTGCTGCTGCGGCGAGCGCCTGATCGACGGCCGAGGTGAGACGGGCGAAGTCGATGGCCGCGTTCTCGGGCACCGGGGCGACCACCAGCACACCGCCTCCACCCATGGCCCAGTGTGCTCGGGCGATGTCGGCGACCTCGTCGGCCGACTCGACACGATGGGGCACTGCGAGGCCACTGCTGCGGGCGTGGAAGGCAGGGAAGTCGTCGCACTGCCAGCCGAGTACGGGCACGCTGTCGGTCTCGAGCCGTTCGAGTGTGGCCGCCAGGTCGAGGAAGACCTTTGCCCCGGCGGACACCGTGACGACTTGGTGTGAGGCCAGGGCGTCGAGATCGGCGCTGATGTCGCCGGTCTCTTCCCAGCCCCGGTGCACACCGCCGATCCCACCCGTGGCGAAGACCTCGATGCCGGCCTGGGCGGCAATGGCGAGCGAGGCCGACACCGTGGTGGCGCCATAGGGCCAACGTTGGGCCACCGCCACGCTGATGTCGCGAGCGGCCACCTTGCGAGCCGGGCCACAGATGATGTCGGGGTCGGCGTGACCGATCGAGATGCGACCATCCAGGATGGCGGTCAGTGCGGGCACCGCTCCCCCGTCGATCACGGCCCGACGACAGCGTTCGAGCGCTTCGCCGTTGGCCGGTGCCGGGAGTCCGAGGTGGGAGAAGATCGTCGACTCGAGTGCCACGATCGGCATCGCCGAATCGACGGCGTCGGCGACGTCGGGAGAGAGCTCGATCTCGACTGCGGTCATTGCAGGACCCATTCCACCCCGTCGGGGGTATCGCGTACTTCGATCCCTGCCTTCGCGAGTTCATCGCGCAGCAGGTCGGAAAGGTCATATCGCTTCTCGTCGCGAACTGCTCGCCTCAGCTCGAGGGTGGCGGCGACGACCGGCTCGATCACCTGACGCGGATCCTGGAGTCCCGCCACGGCGGCAGTGCCCAACCGGGAGATCATCGACCGGAGCGCAGCCCGCGCTCGATCCTTGTGGTCGTTCTGCGTGGTATCGGCCGACCAGGTCTCGATTGCCTGTTCCAGCGCCAGCACGGCTCCCACGGCACCCGAGGCGTCGCCGGCATCGATGGCCGCGTCGAAGCTCGCCTCCTGTTTGGCAATGTCGTCGAGCAGGCTCGACCCGCCCGCGCCCGTAGCGGGTTGCCGCTCGACAGCCGACGCCTGCTCGCGCTCGGGGTCGGATGTGGTGACCAACGACGGGCGCCGACCGTGATCGGGCGACCGGAGCGCGTCGATCGAGACGGTCAAGCCCGCCTCGATGCGGCTCGATTCACCCTGGGTCCGGAGTGTGAGGGCCCCTTTCCCGACCACCTCGGCAGTGTTCGCATCGAGGTCGAGGATGACAGCGGTGTGCTCATCGATCCCGAGGATGAACTGGTCGGGGTCGAGCTGGGATTCGAGCATGCGCAGTCGCGTCTCGCCGAGGTAGCAGAAGCGGGTGTCGTGGTTGCCGCCCTCGGTGTTGTCGTAGTGCGGGATGACCGCCACCGGCAGCCCGAGCGGGGTCAGCAGGTCGAGTCCGGGCTCCCAGACCGGTTCGGCCCCCACCTTGTAGATCTCGTACACCGGGACCGTGCCGACGCCGAGCGTCAACACCGCCGCCGATGAGAACACCAACGTGCCGCCCCGCTCCAGCTTGTCGGCGAGCAGCGATGGCAGCGAACTCTGGCGCCATTGGCGGAGCGCGTAGGTCGGGCTGCCGGGGCCGGCGAAGACCCAGTCGGCCTGGCGGACCTTGGCCAGGCCAGCTTCGACCACGACCGGATCGGCCCCCTCTATCCGGGTGAGCCCAGCCGCTTCGACGTCACGGCCGATGGATTCGCTGAAGAACTGAAGGGTCTTCTCGACCAAGATGTCGCGGTTCTCCTGGAACCCGAACGGGGTGTCGAGCATGACCGCCTTCGGCGACTCGACACCGATGGCGTCGAAGATCGCTCGGTGCGGTTTGATCATCGTGGGTGCGGTTTCGCCCGAACCCATCAGCACCAGTACACGCGGAGTTGTCACGAGTCATCCTTCTCGGCCCGGGGAACCTTCGCGAGCCGCTGACCTACGGTAACGTTCGACGGTGACCGAGTCAGCACCGGAGTGGATGACAGCCAGGCAGCTCGCCGACGCGCTGGCCAGCGGCCAGCTGTCGGCCGTGGAGGCGCTCGATGCGCATCTCGCCGCCGTCGACGATCGGAACCCGGCGATCAACGTCGTGGTCACCCTCGACGCAGAGCGGGCTCGAGCCGAGGCCCGCTCGATCGATGATCGCCGGACGGCCGGCGAGCCACTTGGTCCGCTGGCCGGTGTCCCGATCACTATCAAGGACTCCCTCATGACGGCGGGGATGCGCACCACTTCGGGCGCTCCCGAGCTGGCCGACTTCGTCCCCACCATCGACGCTGCGCCCGTCGCGCGCCTACGGGCCGCCGGTGCGGTGATCTTCGGCAAGACCAACCTCCCGATCTACGCAGGCGACACCCAGAGCTTCAACGACATCTTCGGCACCTCGAACAACCCGTGGGATCTCACCCGCACCGTCGGCGGCAGCTCGGGCGGATCCGCCGGCGCTCTCGCCGCCGGGCTCACCTCGCTCGAGGTGGGGAGCGACATCGCCGGCTCCATCCGCAATCCCGCCGGGATGTGCGGCGTGGTCGGACACAAGCCGAGCTACGGCATCGTTTCGGCGAAGGGTCAGATCCCTGGTCCTCCCGGCACACTCACGCAGGCCGATCTCGCCGTGGTTGGGCCGATGGCGCGCTCGGTGGAAGACGCCCAGTTGGCCCTGGATCTCCTCGCCGGCCCCGACGACTGGCACGATGCCGCCTGGTCGCTTCGCCTCCCGAATTCCCGAACGGCCGAACCGTCTGCGCTCCGAGTGGCGGTGATGGCCAGCGACCCGTATTGCCCGGTCGATCCCGAGATCGAAGCCGCTATCAACGCCGTCGCCAGCCAACTCGAGTCGCTCGGGGCGACGGTCAGCAACGATGCCCGCCCCGACCAGTTCGACTTCGCCAAGGCCGATCGCACGTTCTGGGCATTGCTCGGCGGCGCCCTGTCGGGAAGCTACCGGCTCGATGAACTCGACGACATGGCCCAGCGGGCCGCGTCGGGCGAGCAGGTACCGGGCGAACTCGGCATCGATCTCGCCTGGCTGCGGCACCGCGAGTGGCTCACCAACAACGAACGTCGTTTGCAGATGCGGGCCCGCTGGAAGACCTTCTTCGAGTCGTGGGACGTCGTGCTCGCCCCGATCGCGCCGACCGTTGCGTACCTCCACGATCAGTCGTTCCCGATGTCGGCCCGCACAGTCGATGTCGCCGGCGAGCAGCGCCCCTACCTCGACATCATGCGCTGGATGGGGCTCTTCGGGATGGCGTACCTTCCCGCCACGGCGCTTCCGATTGCCATGCATTCCTCAGGCTTGCCGATCGGGCTGCAGGTCGTTGGGCCGTTTCTCGAAGATCACACGGCGCTTGCGGTTGCCCGGATCATCGAGGAGATCGTCGGCGGCACACCACGTCCACCCGCCTACCGATGACCGACACGCCGACTGGGTGGGTGCCCCGGATGGTCGCAAGCGACCTCGACGGCACCCTCTTCAGTTCGGAACGACAGGTCGCCGACCGCACCGCCGACACGCTACGTCGGGTCGCAGCGACTGGCGTCATGGTCGTCGCCGCCACCGGTCGCAGCCACTGGACGGCCATCCCACGCCTGTCGCCGGTCGGCGCGTTCCGGTGGGCGGTCTGCTCCAACGGCAGCGCACTGTTCGACTTCGAACGCATGGCAGTGGTCGAGCGTCAGCTGCTCGACCACGAGGCGAGTGCCGCCATCGCCGAGCTTCCCCGCCTTCTTCCGGGCGTCGGGCTGGCGTGGGAACACGCTGCCGGCATCGATCGTGACGACGTCTTCGTCGCCCAACGCCGCCGCAACGGTGCGGTGTTCGAGGAACCAGCCGTGGCGTTCGACGCCGGCCTCGAGCTGAACAAGGTCCTGGTCGGCCACGACGATCTCGAGCACGACGAACTCCTGGATGCGGTGCGACCACACGTCCCGCCGGCACTCGAAATCAGCTCATCGGGTGCCAGCTTCATCGAGATCACTGCGCCCGGCGTCGACAAGGCGGCGATGCTGGCCCGTCTGGTGGCACGGCTCGGTATCGACGCGACCGACGTCGTCGCCTTCGGCGATCAGCACAACGACCTCGCCATGCTCCGCTGGGCCGGGCGGGGCTACGCCATGGCCAACGCGCATCCCACCGTGTTCGACGCCACGCCACTGCGGGCGCCGCACCACGACGACCACGGCGTGGCCCAGATCCTCGACCTGCTCTTCCCCATCGACGGAACGCTCGTCAGCTGATCCGAGCGACGAGGAAGCTACGCAAGAGTCGCTGGAAGCGCCGCTCGTAGTGGTCGTACGCCGTCCGCAGCTCGTGCGCCGGCCACGCTCTCGATCCATCGATCCCGGCATGCAGTTCCAGTGGCAACTGGGGATCGACGGTGAGGTGACGCACGACCGCCGCCGAGATCGTGAAGGCGCCAGGGAGGACCGTCGGATCATCGCCATCGAGCCGGTCGCTCGTCGCCTCGAGGGCGCTCAGCAGGCGCCGTCCGGCCGCCGCCAATTCGTCGAGCGGCCACAGGGCATGCGCAACCTCGGCGTTCGACGGCCGATCCAGCGAGCCACGGAGCACGATCACATCGTCGAGTTGCTCGGCCTGTTCGCGCACCGCCGCCCCGAGGTTGTCGGGGCGCAGCCACGCGTCGGGGCGCAGCTCGCCGAAGCGGAGGTCGCTGAGTGCGGAGCGGAAGGCCCGGCGGGCGGCGACCGACCGACGATCGGCGCTCACCAGCACGCTGACCCAGTCGCCGTTCCACTCGCCGGTCGGTTCGGCCCGACCCTCTCGCTGCAGTCGCTGGCGGCGCAACAGACGACCGCTCAGGGCGTAGACGCCGTCGTCGTTGGTCAGCTCGCCGTTGCTCACCATCCGTGACAGCGCGGTGCGCATCGTGCCGGTCGGCACGTCGAACAGCTCGGCGAGCGCCATGATCGCCGAGACCGGCAGCCTCGGGGGCTCACCGCCGAGGAGCACCGACAGCACGATCGAGCGAGCCGAGAACGGCCGCAGACCGAGCGATACCGGATCGACCGCGATGGGGTGGATGGACGAGCTCAACGCCGGCAGCTGCTCGTTGCTCGGCGTGGCAGTGGATCAGGCGTTGGCCGACAGGGCGCCGAGGAGGCGGTCGACGAACGAGGTGGCGTCGCGTTCGATCCGATCGCGACGGATGGCGTAGCCGCCGATCACGTCGCCACCGCGGCGTTCGACGATTGCCGAGAGCTTCTCGAGGGTCTTGCCGTCTTTGAGTGCGTAGGTGCAGTACACCGCTGCCTGCTTGCCGTCGATCACCGGCATCTTCTTCAGCCGTCCCTCACGGCCCGGGCGCTGTCCGGCGATGAAGATGCCGTCGACCCAGGAACCGACGATGACCAGATCGGCCCCCGACAGTGCCTCGAGATCGATGGCCGTGATCGGCGAGGCCACCGTGGGAATGCCGGCCTCGGTGAGCTGGTCGGCAATCGCACGACCGGCCTTGGCGGTGTTTCCGGTGAGACTCTCGAAGATCACGATGGCTTGCATGGGGCGAAAGCGTAGCCTCGCTGCGTGCCCCGTATCGAGATCATCGACCACGAAGATCCACGAATCTTTCAGTTCCAAGGACTGCGCGACCACACGCTGCGCCAGAAGCGCGAACTGCCCGGCGGCGAGATGGCCAGCTGGTTCATCGCCGAGGGCGATCTCGTGGTGGAGCGGGCACTTGCCGCCGGGTACGAACTCGACTCGATCCTGATCGACGGCAAGCGAACCAAACCGTTCGGCGACGCCGTCGGCGACGACGTGCCAATCTACGCCTGCGCCCCGAACGTGCTCCAGCACATCACCGGCTATCACCTCCACCGCGGCTGCGTGGCCTGCTTTCGTCGCAAGCCGCTGCTCAGCGTCGACGACGTGCTCCCCGACGCCCGGAACATCCTCGTGTGTGAGGGCATCATGAACCCCACCAACATGGGCGTGATCCTGCGCTGCGCCGCCGGCCTCGGGATCGACTCGTTCTTCCTCGACCCGACGTGCAGCGATCCGCTGTACCGACGTTCAGGCCGGGTCTCGATGGGCGAGGCCTATGCCCTCCCCTACGCCCGACTCGACGCCTTCCCCGATGGGCTCGATGTGCTGAGAGAGGCCGGTGTCCGCCTCGTCGCCCTCACACCCGGCGATCCCGGCGTCCCCGGCCGTGATGCGCTCGACATCGCCGAACTGGTCGTGGAACGAGACGAACGGGTCGCCCTCCTCCTCGGCAGCGAGGGCCCTGGCCTCACGGCCGGCACGCTCGAGACTGTCCATCAGCGAGTACGAATTCCGATGTCGGGGACGGTCGACTCCATCAACGTCGGTTCCGCTGCGGCCGTCGCCTTCTACGCACTGCAGCAGGCCCGTCGAGCCGGCGAGCGCTGAATCATCGAGCACTGAATCCTCAAGCACTGAATCCTCAAGCACTGAATCCTCAAGCACTGAATCATCAAGCACTGGGCCAGCTGCGCCGTCGTCGCTCGGCCACAACGCCCAGGCGTAGTCATCGACCTCGGTGTGCAGGCTCGGCCGTTCGACGACGGTCGTCGGGGCATCGAGCGCGTCGAGCAGTTCGGCAGCGCTCGGCCCCGCGGCGGGTTGGTCTCGCCGGCGCAGCGGCTCGCCTCGGCCCTGTGCTTTTGCCGTCGGTGTCTCGAGCGCCGAGGCACGGAGTCCGGCCACCGCGGCGTGGAGATCGTCGACCGCGTCGAGCCGCTTCGAAAATGGCAGACGGGTGACCGAGTTGCCGGTCGGCTCTGCCAACTCGACGACCAGTCCATACCGGTCAACCGAGGTGAGACGGCACCAGGTCGCCCGCCATCGCCCAACCAGCCCTTGCACCATCAGCAGCAGGTCGTCATCGAGTCGGCGGCCGATCTCGTCGACAAGGGCGCGTTGGCGGTCGCCGCCGAACTCGTCGAGGCCCGACAACGGGTCGGGCTCGGCGTTGGCGAGATCGGCCGGGATCAACCAGTGGCTCGAGCCGTCGTCATCGATCCACTGCACGCGTGACGGCACGAGCCGGAGCCAGGAGTAGTCGAGCGACTCCATCGGGCCGGCGAGATGAGGGTGGGTGGCGATGAGTGCCGGCTGCAGCGCCAGTTGCTGGAGCCCAGGAACCGCAGCCAGGTCGCCCTGGAGGACCAGCCGATCACCGATCGACATCCCGGCCCGGGCGTCCTGGCGGGCTCGAAGCGTGATGGAGGCGAGGTTCGACAGCACGGTCACCGGTGCACCGCTGCCGTCGTCGAGCACGGCGACGTGGGCCAGCAGGGGGCGACCGTCGTGATCGACGGCCGCCAACGTCGCTGTCGATGCCGTGGCCAGCGCCGTGCGCGCCTGCTCCGCCAGGGTCGGTGCCATCATGCTCTGGTTATCGGCACACGCGCCCGTGACTGAAGCGGCGGCAGTCCGCTTGTCTCCGGCGCCACGAGCAGGCACCATCTGCCGATGATCGAATCGACGATGCAGGACTTCCCGCTCACCATCACCCACCTCTTCCGTCACGGTCGACGGGTGCACGGTCGCTCGAAGGTCCTGACCTATGCCCCGGGCGGCGCCGACGGCGACTTCGCGGAGGCGACCTTTGCCGAGGTCGGCGATCGGGCCGATCAACTCGCGGCGGCCCTGCAGCGGCTCGGCGTCGAGCCGGGTGATCGGGTCGGCACGTTCATGTGGAACAACCAGACGCACCTCGAGGCCTACTTCGCCATCCCCTGCATGGGTGCGGTCCTGCACACCCTGAACATCCGCCTGTTCCCGGAGCAGCTGGCCTATGTCATCAACCATGCCGACGATCGTGTGATCATCCTCGACGCCAACCTGGCGCCGATGCTCGCTGCGGTACGCGACCAGATCCCCAACGTGCGCCATCTCATCGTGATCGGCGACGACCCGGGCGGTGACGCCACGATCGAGGAACTGCTCGGCGAGACGCTCGACTACGAGACCCTGCTGGCCAAGGAATCGCCGGGGTTCGTCTACCCCGAGATCGACGAACGAGCCGCTGCGGCCATGTGCTACACGAGCGGCACCACCGGCAACCCCAAGGGTGTCGCTTACTCGCACCGCTCCACCTATCTGCACACGATCGCCGGCAGCTCGGCCCAGGCCATGCCCCTCAACCAGTATGACCGGGCACTCATCATCGTCCCGATGTTCCATGCGAACGCCTGGGGCCTGCCCTATGTCTGCTGGTCGGTCGGCGCCGACATCGTGATGCCTCAGCAATACCTGCAGGCAGCACCGCTGGCCGAGATCATCGAGGCCACCCGACCAACCTTCTCGGGTGCCGTGCCCACGGTGCTCGCCGATGTGCTCCACAACCGCGCCGACGCCGACCTCAGCTCGCTGAAGTGGATGATCTGCGGCGGCTCGGCGGTGCCGCAGTCGCTCATGGCCGGCTACGACGCCACCTTCGGTGTGCCGGTGGTCCAGGCGTGGGGCATGACCGAGACCAGCCCGATGGCCGCTCAGGCCCGAGCGCCACGATGGGTCGACGACCCCGCTGACCAGATGGTGTATCGCCAGCGCACCGGCCGGGTCATGCAGGGCGTCGAGATCCGCATCTGCAACGACGCCGGCGAGGAACAGCCCTGGGACGGCGAGTCGACCGGCGAGATCGAGGTGCGGGGCCCGTGGATCACCGGCTCGTACTACCTCGACCCATCCGAGGAGAAGTTCCACGACGGGTGGCTCCGCACCGGCGACGTCGGCTCGATCGATCCGGACGGCTTCATCCAGATCTCGGATCGAGCGAAAGACGTCATCAAGTCGGGCGGCGAGTGGATCAGCTCGGTCGACCTCGAGAACACCCTGATGGGCCACCCCGCCGTTCGCGAAGCGGCCGTGATCGGTGTCCCCGACGACCGCTGGGACGAGCGGCCGCTCGCCTGCATCGTCTCCGGCGGCGACGTCAGTGTCGACGAACTGCGCGCGTACCTCATCGAGAATGTCGCCAAGTGGTGGGTCCCCGAGCGCTGGACCTTCATCGAGGAAGTCCCGAAGACCTCGGTCGGCAAGTTCGACAAGAAGGTCCTCCGAGCCCGTCACGCCGCCGGCGAGCTGCAGATCGAACAGCGTTGATCCCAGCAGCGGGCAAGCGCTGCGGACTCACGAACGGCCCGCGAGTCCTTCGGCGAGGATGGCCCCCGGGCTGACGATGGTGTGGTCATGGCGTTTGCCCTGGGACCGACACGACCAGCCGGTCGCCACCGCCCCTGAGCCGGCGGCCGCGCCGGTATCGAGGTGCGGACGCCACAGCTGATCGAACAAGGCATGCGACATGTCGGCGTTCTCGGCCTCGTGACCGAAGATGCCGGCCATGCCACAACAGCCGGTCGACACCCGTTGCACGTCGTGACCGACGGCGCCGAGGACGCGGGTCCAGCCATCGATCCATGCCGGCGCCAGGGCCTGCTCGGTGCAATGGCCGAATAGGTGGAGCGAACGGGGTTGGGCAGCGGGCGGCAGTCGGTCCATCCGATCGACCAGCAGATCGATCAGCGGGCGCACGGCGTGGCGGGGATAGGTCGTATCGACCTTGGCATAGTCGTGTCGGTGCATGAGGGCGATCGCCGGATCGAGCGAGACCGCCACCGCTCCAGCCTCCTCGATCTGATCGAGCAGTTCGCGCTGTGCGGACGCCGCCCTGGCGAAGCGTCGGCGCAGGCCCTTGACATGGTCGAACTTGGCGGTGGGTACCAGCCGTGACACGGCGACCGAGTAGCCAACCGCCTCGAGCAGGGCAACGGCCGCCACCGCCTCCTCACGGTCGAGCACCGAGGTGAAGACATCGGCCAGCACCACCACATCGACATCGACGTCGTCGGGATCGAAGGTGGGCAGGGTGGCTGCGGGGCGCGCCGGCACGTCGGGGAGATCGACCAGTCCGAGACGCCCTGCCGCCAATCGGGCGATCGGCGAGTTCCGGCCGGGTAGCCGCTGCACGAGCGGTACCAGCGACTCGAATCGGGACAGCACGTGGTCGCGCAGCGGTCGCCGCCGATCTGCGTAGTACGCCTCGAAGAACCGTGACTTCAGCTCGGGGATGTCGACGTGGACCGGGCAGTGCCCGGTGCACGCACCGCACGACAGGCAGCTCCGCAACGAACCGGCCAACGCCTCGGCCGTCGCCGAATCCTGGCGGTCGTGGAGCCACGCGCGGATGAGGTCGGTGCGCCCCTTTGGCGCCAGCACCGGATCGTCGGTGACCTTGTACGACGGACACATCACCTCGCTGTCGCCGAAGTGATGGCACAGCCCGTTGCCGTTGCAGTCGAAGGCATGGGAGTAGTCGGTCCGGATCGTCACCGGCACGGCCCGATCGAACGCCGCCCGGCGTGGCACGTCGGCCAGCCCGATCAGAGGGAGGTCGGAGCCGGTCGGCCGGTACATCTTGCCCGGGTTCATCCGGTCGAGCGGATCGAAGGCCGCCTTGACCGTCCGCATGATGTCGATCAGGTCGGCAGGCAGCACGTTGTCGACGACCGCGCTGCGGAGACCACGACCGTGCTCACCCCAGAGCAGGCCGCCGAACCGGTCGAGGAGTTCGAGCACCTCGCTGGTGATCGTGGCGACGAGTGCCTCGTGCTCGGCGCTGGTCGGGTCGAGCGCAGGGCGAACGTGCACACAACCGACGTCGGCGTGGCCGAACATGGCGTAGTCCAGCCCTCGGCGATCGAGCAGTGCCCGGAACTCCGCGATGAAGGCAGCAAGCTCGCTCACCGGGACGGCGCAGTCCTCGACGAACGCCGTCGGCCGGGGCGCGCCGTGGGGCACCTTCGCCAGCAGGCCGACGGCGTCGGCTCGCACCTTCCAGATAGCAGCGCGGTCGACGGCCTGGTCGACGAGGGCGTGACCACTCGACCGACCGGTCGTCGCCAACTGCGACAGGATCGCAGCCAGCAGGGGGTCGTCGTCGGGGACGTCGTACTCGCAGAGGAGGATGGCGTCGGTTCCGGCCGGCACATGGGGCGCCAGCCGGGGCCAGGCGGGCGACGCCGCACCCCGCTCGAGCGTGACACGATCCGACACCTCGATCGCCGACGGCGCCAAGGGAGGCGGCTCGGCCCCGTGACCGGACAGCTCGACCGCGTCTCTCAACGCCGCATCAATGGTCGGATACGCCGCCACGATGAGGGTGGTGTGCTTCGGGATTTCGGTCAGGCGGAGGGTGGCCCGAACCACGACGCCGAGCGTTCCCTCGGCCCCACAGATGACCGGGATGGGATCGACCAGCCCGTCGTGGTGGACCCGACTGATCCCGTACCCGCTGAAGCCGCGAGCCAGCTCGGGGAGCTCGAACGGACCGAGGTCGGCCAGGTCCAGCAGTGTCCGCCAGATCGTGCCGACGGCGTCGGTCCGGTCGGTCGCGGCCCGTGCGTCGTCGATCGGAAGGGCTCGAGCGGTCCACACGGTCCCATCGGCGAGCACCACATCGAGCGACTCGACGTGACGATGGGTGCGGCCGTAGAGCAGCGACCCCTTGCCCGCAGCGTCGGTCGCGATCATGCCCCCGACCGTCGCCCGGTTCCGGGTGGAGGTATGGGGCGCCCAGAACAGTCCGTCGGGTGCGAGCACCTCGTCGAGCTTGCCGGCGACCACGCCCGGCTCGACCACGGCCCGGCGCCCGGCCACGTCGATCTCGAGGATGTGATGCAGATGCTGGCGAGTGTCGATCACCAGGCCGTCGGTCAGGCACTGGCCGTTGGTCGACGTGCCACCACCACGTGGACACACCGCCAGCGGTTCGCGACGTGCGTTGTTCTCGATGACGAGGCGCACCACGTCATCGACCGTCGACGGGGTGGCCACCTCGGCGGGTCGCCACTGGTGGACCGAGTTGTCGGTCGCTCGTACGATCCGCGCCCCGAGGTCGGTCACTGGTCGCCGTGATTCATGTCGGTCGATGGTCCGGGTTCTCCCACACGAGGAAGGTAGCAATTCCCCCGCCCGCCGTTCCGTTCACATAGCCCGGCAGCAGTCCCCGCACCTCGAATCCCTGGCGCAGCTGGAAGTTGAGTGTCGGATCCGTCCGACGGCCCTCGACCACATCGATGATGTAGGTGGGGGCATCGACGGTGTCCATCACGGCCCGGTAGCCGGGGATCATGCCGCCGGCCAGGATGCCTCGGAGGTTCTCGGCCCGGACCAATCGGCGGCGGGCCTCGTAGAGCAGTCCACCGAGCCCTTGTCCCCGCTGGGCGGGATGCACGGTGATATCGAGCCCGTAGTACCAGTCGCCGCGTGGGTCGTGGGCCGACTCGTCGGCGACATCGTCGAGCACGTGCAACGGCCGTTCCAGATCGAAATCGAGGCGCCAACCGAGCGCCATCCCCCACAGTGTGTCGTCGGCATCGACCACGGCGAACGAGCCCTCGGGGAACACCCGGGCGTGGATGGCGACGTCGGACGCCAAGAGGCGGTGCTCCGGCTCGAGGTAGGGATAGCTGATGGCCTCGATCGCCACCGCCGCCTCACCGTCCTCGGCTCGCAGCGGGCGGACGTGGAACTGCTGTTCGACCGGTTTCGTCGTTGGCGTGGCGGTCATCGGCGCAGGTACTTCCAGACGAGTTCGGCCTGCTTGGCCGGGGTGCCGGTTGCTTCCTCGTGACGATCGGCCCGCTCGAACAGCTCCGCCCCGACCTTGATGGCAGCGAATCGGAATGGCTCGGGAGCCCATCGTCGTGACGGTTTGCGGACCCACGGGAGGGTGGTGAGATCGCGATCGTGGTCGGCCCCGCCGGCCCCGGCAATCAGATGGGCAAGGCAGCGACCGGCCAGGTTCGTGGCGGCGACGCCCTCGCCGACATAGCCGCCGGCCCGATAGACACCGTCGCCCAGATCGTTGACCGTGGGGGTCCAGTTGCGCGGCACGCCGAGCACGCCACCCCACTGGTGCGTGATTGCCGCATCCCGCACGACCGGGAACAGGTCGTGGAGCGTGTCGATGATCATCTGGTGGTAGCCCGGGTCACTCTCGGTCGCCGGGTCGATCACCGAGCCGTAGCGATAGGGCGCACTCCGACCGCCGAACGCCAGGCGACCGTCGGCCGTCCGCTGCCCGTAGATCACCCGATAGCGGGCATCGGCGAACGTCGGCCGGGTCTCGAGGCGGATCTCCTCCAGCACGTCGGCCGGAAGCGGCTCGGTGGCGACCATCAGCGAGTAGAGCGGGACCAGGCTGCGCTTGTGGCCTTCGAGGTCACGGCTGTAGGCCTCGGTGGCCATCACGACCGACGTCGCCGTGATGCGGCCCCGGGTCGTCTCGACCACACCCGATGACAGCGAGGTGGCCCGGGTGTCGTCGTGGATCACCACGCCCCGCCGCTCACAGGCCTCGGCCAGTCCCGTCACGAGTTTGCCCGGATGCAACGCCGCCGTCTGCGGCAGATGCATCGCCCCGAGCACCTTGGTGGCGTTGCACAGCGAGCGAGCCTCGTCGGCATCGAGCCAGCGGGCCTCGCTCTCCGGCGCCCGGGCGAGTGTGCCGCTCACCTGGGCTCGGAGTCGGGTGACCTGTGCCGGGTTGCGGGCCAGGTACAGCTCGCCGCCCAGCGCCCAGTCGCAGTCGATCCCCTCGACGATCGTCACCCGCTCGACCTCGTCGACGGTGTGATGCATGGCGTCGGCCATACGACGACCGCCGCCCGGCCCGGCCAGCGCATCCCAACGTTCGGCATCGGCGGCCACCTCGCTGATGCACCACCCACCATTTCGTCCCGACGCGCCGAAGCCCACATGGTGGGCATCGATCACCACGATCGAGGCATCGGGCACCCGCTCGGCCAGGTAGTACGCGGTCCAGAGTCCGGTGTAGCCGGCGCCCACGATGACCACGTCGACCGACGTCGGGCCCGGGAGCGGCGGTCGAACCGATGGAGGGGGCATCGAGTCGAACCACAGCGAGTTCATGGTGCACAGCATGCCGCAGATCGGGCCGATAACGTTGACATCGTGACGACGACGGAAACGGTGCCCACCAGGCAGGACGTGCCGAAGGCCGACGCCTTCATGAAGAAGTTCCTGCGGGTCGACCAGGCCCAGCCCGCTACCCAGGCCGAAGCCCAGAGCGCGTTCCAGAAGTCGATCCTGGTGTCGTCGGTGCGGTGCCTCCTCACCTACATCTTCTTCCCGTTCGTTGCCCCGGCCATCGGTCTTGCTGCGTCGGTCGGGCGGCCGCTCGGTATCGCCATCAGCCTCGTCGCCATGGTATCGATCACGATCAGCATGCGACGCTTCTGGCGCTCGAATCACCCGAAGCGTTGGCATTACACCGTGCTGGGCGGTGCGGTGTTCCTCTTCTTGGTCTATTCGCTGGTCTTCGACGCCGTCGGGTTGTTCTGAGCAACTGCCCGCCAGATCGTCTCCGGATCGAGCGGGAGATCGAGGTGCTCGATCTCCCACGCTGAGAGCGCATCGATCACTGCATTGTGCACGGCCGCCGTGGCCCCATTGCAGCCGTTCTCGCCGATCCCTCGCGTACCCAGCGCGTTTCGATCGGTCGGTGTGACCGTGCTGCCGGTCACGAGCTGACACACTCGATCGATCGACGCCACGTTGTACGTGGCGAGCGTGCCGGTGATCGGATTGCCGCCGACGTCGTAGCGAACCGCTTCGCCCAGCGCCTGTCCGATGCCGCCCACCGACCCGCCGTGCTGCTGGCCCTCGAAGAGCGTCGGCTCCAGCACCGTTCCCGAATCATCGACGCTCACGTGTTGGAGCAGCTCGATTCGGCCCGTCTCGGTGTCGACCTCGACCACCGACAGGTGCGCACCGAAGGGGTGGGTGGCCCCGGCCACCGACCCGTGTTTGGCGGCGGCGACACAGCCGTTCGACGACTCGGCTGCCAGCTCGGCCCACTCCACTCGCTTGGTGGGCACCCCGTTGACGGCAAGCCCCGGTCCCCGGCCGAAGCCAGCCGGCGCCACGACAAGATCGCTCAGCGCCACCTCGAGCCGCTCGGCGACAAGGGGTCGAGCATCATCGATGATCGCATCGCACGCACCGTCCAGGAGCGAGCCGAGGACCTGCGTGGTCCGTGACCCACCGGTCGAGAGGCCCTCGTTGATTGTGGCAGTGTCGGCATCGACGTAGCGCACATCGTCGGGATCGATCCCGAGTCGATCGGCCACCAGGTTGGCGAAGGTGTGTGCGTGCCCCTGGCCGTGGGCGGGTGACGCGCAGAAGATCTCGACCGCACCGTCGGCCAACAAGCGCAGTTCGGCGCCGTCGGCCGGCGCTCCCCGGCCACTGGTCTGTGCATAGCAGCTGACACCGATACCGATGCGCTTCGGCGACTGGGCTTCGGCAGCCTCGGCTTGGCGGACGCGCCAGCGTGGGAGGTCGGCCAGCTCGATCGCTCGCTCGAGCGCCGCACGAGGCGCCACCTCGTCGTAGTCGAGGCCACGGGGTTGTCGGGGTCCCGGTCCGGACGGCACCAAGTTCTCGAGGCGGAAGGCGATCGGGTCGAGGCCGAGGCGGCGAGCCAGCACGTCGATCGCACGTTCACGAGCGTGGTTCGCCTCGGGTTGACCGGCACCTCGATAGGCCCCCACCGGCGTGGTGTTCGTCAACCACACCGAGCCGCTGGTGCGGAGCTGTTCGAATCCGTAGAGCCCCGGCAGCTGCCGAAGCGCACTCACCAGCAGCGCTGCCTGCATGTGAGCCGTGGCACCGGCGTCGCCGAGCACCTCGGCATCGAGCCGGCGGAGTTGGCCGCCGGTCGAGGCAGAGAGCGTGATCGTGGTGCGCAACCCTCGCCCCTGGGGCTGACCGGTCAGCTGCTCGGAGCGGGTCTGGACCCAGCGGAGTGGACGACGCAGGAGCAACGCAGCGCGAGCAACGGCGGCGAACTCCACCGGCAGCGTGGCTCGGCCGCCGAACCCGCCGCCCACCGATGGCGAGCGCATGCGGATCGATGAGGCCGGAAGATCAAGCGCAGCAGCAAGCTCATCGCGCAGGTCCTGCACCCCTTGTGATGTGCACCAGATGTCGAGTCCGCCATCAGCGAGCGGAATGGCGACGATGGCGTCGCACTCGATGGTGAGCGACGACACCTTCGGGTTGTCGATCGTGACGGTGACGCTCACCTCGTCAGACGCCGCCTCCGTGTCGGCCAACCCACCGCTAGTCGGCAAAGGTCCGTTCTCAAGTCTGAGCACCAGGTTGGTGCCGGCGTCGGGATACAGCAGCGGTCCATCGGCAGCGCCGGACGGGTCGATGATCGGTTCGAGCAGCTCGATGTCGAGATCGACGCCTTCTGTGGCGTCGATCGCCAACGGCAGGGTCTCGGCGACCACCATGGCCACCGCCTCGCCCACGTGCCGAACTCGCCCGGCCGCCAACGGAAACCTCGACTGCTCCCGAGCGTGCTCGTAGGAGCCGAAGTGCACGAAAGGCCCGAGACCGAGGGTCTCGTGCGTGTAGACGGCGATCACTCCGACGCCGGCTTCGGCGGCTGTGGTGTCGATCGTTCGGACCTCGCCGTGGGCCACCGGCGATCGGGCGAACGCAACGTGCAACAGCTCGCCGTCGATGCCGAGGGCAACGGGGTCGAGGTCGGCGACATAGCGAGCTGCGCCCTGGAGGAACGCCCGGTCCTCCCGGCGACCGGCGAAGGGTCGATCGGTCATGCGTCGTCCTCTGCATAGCCGTAGATCGAGGCAGCGGCTTCGGGCGACACCACGCCATCGGCGACGTCGCGGGCCACGAGTCGCCGGTCTCGCAGGAGCGGATCGCCGTAGCCTCCGCCACCCGGCGACGAAGCCCGGAGCCGAACCGGTCCGAGCGTTGCCAAGCCGTACTTCGGCACGACGAGGTCGGCGCCATCGATGGCCATGACCCCTCCAGCGCCCGCGAGCCCACCGGCGATGCCGTAGCCCGTCGGTTCGCCGAGGCCTTCGCCTCGGAACGACCAGCGGGCAGGGGCCAGAACGTCGACGACGTAGTCGATGCCGGTGCCGCCGCGGAATGTGCCCGCGCCCCCACCGTCGCATCGGAAGGTCTGTTCGACCACTCGCACCGGATACTGCTGCTCGACGAACTCGGTCTCGGGCAGCGTGAGTCCACCGAGCGCGATGAGATGGCCAATTTGGTTGAACCCGTCGCGCTCGTCGGTGGCGCCGCCGCCCGCCGCTGCGCTCCAGTGGTACATCACGAATGGCTCGGAGGCACCCGGCGTCGCCGCGGTCACGCAGAAGATGTTCTTGCCCCAGCCGGCGAGCGCCCGAGTCGGATCGGCTTGTGAGAGGCAACGCCAGATGAGGTGCACGATCTCGTGGGCCGGGATCACCGTGTTCATCGTGAGCGGCGCCGGCGGTCGGGCGTTGACGACCGATCCCAGCGGAGCAATCAGATCGACGTTGCGGAAGGTCCCCTCGTTGCGGGGAAGGTCGGGTTCGAAGAACGAGATCAAGCCCATCGAGACGGCCGACCAGGTGTTGACGTACGAGCTGTTCTTGAAGCCCCGGATCTGGTCGTCGGTGCCGGTGAAGTCGACCGTGACCTGATCGCCGGCGATGGTCAGCGCCAGCTCGATGTCGACGTCGGCCGGGCCGAAACAATCGTCGTCCCAGTGCTCGCTCGCCCGCCAGGTTCCATCAGGCAGCGCGGCGATGGCGGCACGGAACCGGCGGTCGGCGTAGTCACACAGCTCGGCGAACGCTCGCCGGGCCGCCTCGGTGCCGAGGTCGTTCACCAGTTCGACCATGCGCTCGGCGCCGATCTCGGTCGACCCGAGCATCGCTCGGAGATCGCCGTCGAGGAGGTCGGGAGTGCGCGAATTCAGCTGGAGCAGGCGCCACAGATCGGAGCGGACCTTGCCCCGCTCGACCAGCTTCATCACGGGGATCCGGAGTCCCTCGTGCCAGATCTCGGTGGCCTCCGGGTTGTACGTTCCGGCGGCTCCCCCACCGATGTCAGACTGGTGCGCTCGGTTGCAGCAGAAGCCCACCAGCGAGTCGTCGACGAACACCGGGCGCCCGATCACCCAGTCGGGCAGGTGATTCCCGCCCGAGGTGTAGGGGTCGTTGAGCAGGAAGACGTCGTCGTGTCCGATGTCGCCGGCGAACTGCTCGAGGATGGCGCGCACGGCGAACCCACCGCCACCGGTGTGGATCGGGATGCCATCGGCGGTCGAGATCAGCGTGCCGTCGGCGTCGGTGACGAAACACGAGAAGTCATGGCTCTGGCTGAAGATGGGGCTGCGGGCGGTGCGGGTCATCACCCACCCCATGTGGCGGCTGAGGTGGTCGAGTCGGGCCTGGACGAGTGCCAGCGCGATCGGGTCGGTCTCGACATCGTGGGTCACCGTGTCGCCGGCGTGGCGGATCTCGATCGCCAGATCACCACCAGCGGTGACCTCGAGGTGATCGCCGGGCAGACCGAGCACGGTGGTGGTCGGCAGCTCGATGAGGAACGGACCGTCGAGTTCCTGGCCGACCTCGAGCGGTCCGTACACCGGCACCTCTCGCCGGCCCTGCGCCTTCGTCAGCCAGCAGTCCTGGTGGCGGAGCGGAGTGGGTTGGACGCTGGTCGAAGCGCCTTCGTTCGGTAGGGCCCCAGGCGATACGGACGAGGCGACCACGCTCACCGAGGTGACGTCGAGTCGGCCGTCGGGCTGGATGTGTCCGAAGAGTCGTTGATAGTAGGCCTCGAATCGCTGCCTGAGCTGACCGAGCGCGTGGGGTGATGCGAGGAGTTGACGGGCCTCGTCGGCCGCGCCGAGCTCGACCCTGACCGACCACAGCTGGCCGGGATAGCGCATGTCGAGCGCCCAACGTGTTGACCGGGCCTCGTTGGCGACCGGCTCCGGCCAATCGGACTCGACCAGCCGCCAGGCCTCGCCGTCGCGTTCGTCGAGCGAGGCGAGTAGGCCATCGGCCCCGATCGTCTCCAGCGGCGCCACAACCGAGCGAATGACGTCACGCCGCAACTCGGATCGGAGCATCCCGGCTGCGCAGAACACTCCGGCGGTCGAGGGAACGAGCCAGCGCGGAATCCCGAGCGCTCGTGCAACTGCCGCTCCGTGCACGGCACCGGCACCACCAGCGGCGACGAGCGTGAGCGACCCGGGATCGCGTCCTCGCTCGATCGTGATCGTCTCGACGGCAGCCTGCACGTGCTGTTCGAGGAGCGTGAGCATGCCGGCAGCCGCGGCCTCGACGGTGATGCGCAGCGGCGTCGCAATGTGCTCGTCGATCGCCCTGGTTGCCGCCTCGAGTGAGAGGTCGACCGCACCTCCGGCGTACGGGCCAGGGTGCAGGCGACCGAGCACGAGCTGGGCGTCGGTCGCCGTGGGCTGGGTGCCGCCGCGCTGGTAGCTGGCGGGGCCGGGAACGGCGCCCGCACCCTGCGGGCCCATCTGGAGCATGCCGGCGTCATCGAGCCAGGCGATCGTGCCGCCACCGGCCCCGATGGTCTGCACATCGACGGCGGGAATCCGCAGGTCGGAGCCACCGACACTGAGCTCGTCGACCACACCCACGGCGCCGCTGATCTGGACGGCGACGTCACACGAGGTCCCGCCGATCTCCATCGAGATGACGTCGTCGGGCTCGGTCCTGCCGCCGTCGTCGATCGCCCCGTCGTCGAGGCTGCGTAGTGCACCAACGACGGCTGCCGGGCCGGACAGGACCAGGTCGACCGGTCGGCGCTCCACCGCCGCCAACGGGACAGTGCCGCCATTGGACTGGAGCAGGAGCAGCGGAGTGCGGAGACCCCATGCCCGGAGTGCATCTTCGAGGCGTCGAAGGTAGGGCGAGACGATCGGGAGCAGCCCGGCGTTGACGACGGCGGTCGATGCCCGCTCGTATTCGCCGAGTACCGGCGCCAGATCGGACGACAACGAGACCCGGCCGGGCCACGCCTCGCCGAGCAGTTCACCTGCTGCTCGCTCGTGGCGGTCGCTAACATAGCTGTGGTGGAAGCAGACGGCCACCGCCTCGACCTTGCCCCGGAGTACGTCGACTGCCGCTGCGATGTCGTCGAGGTCGAGCGGCTCGATCTCGGTGCCGTCGTGGGCGAGCCGGCCGGTGATACCGAATCGGAGTGAGCGCGGCACGAGTACCTCAGGCCAAGGCGCCCGATGATCCCATTGGTCGACGCGGCGGCCCCGACGGATCTCGAGTGCGTCGCGGAATCCTCGGGTGGTGAGCAGGCCGACGGGCGCCAGCTTGTGTTCGAGCACGGCGTTGGTGGCAACGGTCGAACCGTGGACGAAGCGCTCACACCGTTCGATGAGGTGACGAGGGCTGACATCGAGTCGTCGAGCTGCCTCGGCGACCGCGTTGGTCACCCCGGTCGATGGATCGCTCGGCACCGACGGCACCTTGACCACGAGCACCACCGACGAACCGTCGTTGATCACCAGGTCGGTGAAGGTGCCGCCAACGTCGACCGCAATGCCGAGGGCATCAGGCAGCTGGTCAGCGGGGGCGTCAGCTCGGGTCGACACGCCCCTCAGTCTGGATCATTTCCGCCGGCGATGGAGGGTTGGTGGCACGATGACGGAGCGCAAGTACACAGACGTCGTCGGCCTGGTCGAAGCCGTCGAGGAGTCGGTGCGTCAGCGCTTCGACCAGTTCGTCGAGCGACTCGATGTCGCAAACCTCGCTCGCCGCCTCCGTGAGTCGCTCGAAGCCGTCGTCGACACCCTCGCCGCGGCGCTCGATCAGGCCGTCGGTATACATCACGAGGATGTCGCCATGACCGAGCGCCACGACCTCGCTCGGACTGTCGGGCAGATCGACCACACCGAGCAGCGGGCGGCGACCACCGGCCAACAGCTGAGCGGTGCCGTCGTTGCTGATCAGCAGTGGGGGCGGGTGACCGGCGCTGGAGAACGTGATCGTCGAGTCGGTCCGATCCAAGAGCGCGTAGTTGAGCGAGGCGCAACTGGCGCCGTCGATGGTGCGGGCCAGCGATTCGGTGCGATGCAGCACGCTGCTCGGGTCGGCGTCGACCAGGGCAAACGACCGCACGATGGCTCGCAACTGACCCATCGTGGCCGAAGCCTCGATGTCATGACCCACGATGTCGCCCACCACCAGCGCGAACCGGTCCTGGTCGACGTTGATCACGTCGTACCAGTCGCCACCGCTGAGGTCGTCGCTGTGGGCAGGAAGGTAGGCGACGCTCAGCTCGAGATCGTTCAGGTCGATTCGACCGAGCAGTGCGCTCTGGAGGCGGCGAGCCCGCGACCGCTGCTCGTTGTAGAGCCGTCGTTCCTCGGTGACATCGGTGAGCGACACGATCACGTGGTCAGGTCGAAGTCGATGAGCGGTGACGGCAAACCGAGTCACACCGTCGCTGCTGTCGACGTCTCGGCCCCGGCCCGTACTGATCATTCCCAGCGTGTCAGGCTCGGCCACCAGCTTCTCGAAGAGCTCCGGGGCGAGCCGCAGCAGCATGGGCAGCGGCTGGGCGACATCCTCGCCCGCTTCGACCTCGGGCATGAGCAGGCGTGAGGCCGCCGGGTTCATCATCGATACCTCCCCTGCGTTGCTCATGGCGATGACGCCGATGGGCAACTGGTAGAGGAATTGGAGCAGGTCCTGGTGTTCGGGGTGGAGACGGTCGGGCATCGCGGTGTTCGTTGTCGTGTGTTTGGTTGTTGGCAGATCAGTTCTTCGGCACGTCGGCGGCGCGGACGACGACCATGTAACGGAGGTTGGCGCCGGCCTTCGCCAGTAGCCGGAGGCGAACCGGTGTCGGACGCATACGCAGGGTGAACACGTAGTCCAGCTCCTCGTCGAGGTCGTCGCACTCGCGGAACCGCTCGGCCACGAGGTAGTTGTTGGTGCAGGGTGCCACCTCGACGAAGAGATGCGATCCGAGTACTCGTGACGGGTCGAGACCAGCCGTCTCGGACTCGTGCGTGTTGTAGACACGGACCATCTCGTCGGCGTCGAAGCCGATGACCCCAAACGGCAGCTCATCGATGGCCTCGGGCGACATCGACTCGAGCTGTTCGAGGAGGTCAGGATCGGTGGATGCGTGCTGCATCGGTGCAGTCTGGAGGATTCGGGTGACGACTTCCAACCTCCCCGAGGGGTCCATTTCGCCCACCTCGGGGCGCGAGCTGACGGCCTCGCGATGGGGTGGGCGCCACGCCTCGGCAAGACCCGCACGTCGTGGTCCTGGCCTGGCCGTGACGCCGTTCCTCGATCCCGAGCTGACATGGCCCCAGCCTGCTGCGTCGAGGGCGCGGCCGGCACGTGCTGAGGGCGGGCGCGTCGATGCCGACCTCGAACGTCGGTTCGGGTCGGTGTGTGGTGTGGTTGGCGTGCTGCTGTGGATGCGCCGGGGGTTACTCGAGTTGGATGCCGGTGGGGAGGAAGAACCCGACCGTCCCGTCGGGCAGCGGTTCGCAGTAGAACTTGGCTCTGGTTTTGAGGTCGTGGTGGTACCGGCACAGGCACTGGCCGTTGGTGAGGTCGGTGGGGCCGCCGTCGACGAAGGCTCGGAGGTGGTCGGCTTCGCAATAGATGGCGTCGCGGTGACAGCCGGGGAACGTGCAGCACCGGTCACGGAACTTGATCAGTTGTTTCTGGGTGGCGGAGAACAGGCGGCGGGACTGGCTGGCGTTGATGATCACGTTGGGTGCGGTGTAGACGACCCGGCGGATCCGGGCTTCGAACAGGTGTTGGAGCATGATCCGGAACGGGATCGGTGTGCCCCGCAAGGTCTCACAGCGTCGCATCGGATCGACCGCCGCCGCAGTCGACGGGCCGGCAGGAACCGGGTACGGCGGATCCGGCAGCCTGAGCCCGCCGGACGGGCTGGCGGCCGTGGCATTGGTGGCGGGCCCGGAGTCAGCGGCATGACCGGTGGTGGCGGCATCGCTTCCGGTAGCACGGTCGGCCCCGGCGGCACGGTCGGACTTGGCATCGTTGCCAGTGGCGGTGTGGTCGTTGCGGTCAGACGCTGACGTCGTGGATCCACCGCTGTGGGTGCCGGCGGTCGGGGCCGTGTCGTCGATCGGCTCGCCAGCAGCCGCCGATCCAGCAGCGCCTTCCTGCGGTGCGACGTCGCTGGATCCAGCGGTGCCTTCGCCAGCGGCAGCGCCGCCCCAAGCTGCAACGGTCCCGTCACCGGCGCCGGTGTCCGGTGCCCAGTCGCCGAGATCGGCATGCAGCATCTGGGCGATGAACTCCGACAGACTCAACACATCCAAACCGAAGATGATCGACGGCTCCGGACGTTGCGCCCCCTCCGGCGTCGATGACCCGTCGATCACCAACGACACCAGCGCATCGAGGCGACGTTGCCGGTCGCTCCGGCGCAGCATCGACTTGGTGATCACTTCACCCGGCGCTGCCTCCGCCACCGCTTTCGCCCAATCGGCGTCGAAGAACTCCGCTGCCCGCTTCGACACCAGCTGATCGAAGATCTCACCGTTCACCGGATCGAGCCGTCCGGCGAGATGGAAGTTGCCGTCCAGGTCTTTCGACGACTGGTAGAACCGGCGCTCCAGGTTCAACAAATACTTCTCGTACGCCCCATCGGGATCGGCGAGCGACAACCATTTCTGGCAGACCAAACCGAACTTCTGCG
Organism: Acidimicrobiales bacterium; assembly: GCA_041394265.1. NCBI lineage: Bacteria > Bacillati > Actinomycetota > Acidimicrobiia > Acidimicrobiales > Acidimicrobiales bacterium. Next base: position 4,777,679 of record JAWKIO010000005.1, on the reverse strand, counting down.
GCGGCAGGGAGCAGGCGGCGTCGCACAGCATCGCCTCGTCCCGATACAGCAGCTCCTCGAGCTTGGGATTGTTCCGCCACAACTCCCCGAGATGGTCGAGGTGGTAGCCGGTGATCTTGCCGTCCTCATGCGCCAGATAGAACCGGGCGAACGCCACCTCAGTCTCCGAACGACGAATCATGCGGTGGGCATGGGCTGGGGTGACCTTGGCCCGATGCGCCAGCCATGCCCCGGTCGACCTCGAACCGAGATGGCGGCCCACACCACGACGATGCGCGGCCAACGCCAACTGGCCGGTCTGGGTCTCGAGGTGTTCCGCCGCGTTGGCCATCACCAACAACAGGTCGGCCATCTCATCGGCCGACAGATCCTCGACATTGTTCATCGAGGAGAACGTGAGGAGCTGATTGGCGAGCTGGGCGACATACGGAGTGGACGGATCAGCAGTGATCCGCCCCCTCTTCCCTGCATCTTTCGCCGACCCGAATCCCATGAAAACAGTATGACGATGGGGTGTGACAGCCGATCTCGAGCCGAGCCGCAACGCAGGTCGGGACCGTTCGACGCCTCAGCTCCCGGCGGCCGGTCGATCACGCTGGCTCGGCGGCGATGAGCCCTGTGAGCGATCAGTAGCTCGACGCAAACGGGTCCTGGGCACCGGCCATGGCGGGAGGGGCGGTGGGCACGGCTGCGGCGGCAGCGGTGGCTTCCGCCATCATGGCCGTGGCGGCCGCTGCGAAGTCCGGGTGGGCCTTCGTAAAGGTGACCCATTGCTGGTCTTTCGACAGCTTCACCGGCACACCGGCGACGGTTCCGGCGATGACGAAGGCGAGACCAACGAAGATGCCCAGAAGACCGAGCGCACCGAGCATCTGCTTGCCGGCATCGGGCGACAGCAAGCCGAACATCGCAGCAAAGCTGGCCAGCATGACGACGAAGCCCACCAGCGTCAGGTTCCGACCGCGGCGACCACCACCGGCCAGGGGGACAACGCCGGTCACCCGCTTGCGCGTGATGAGGTGGAGGAGGAGGAAGCCGACGACACCCATGAGAAAGCCGGCAAACGCGACGGGGCTCATGTACTCGGCGTTGGTCTTGCGGGTATCGGTCGTGGGCTTGCCGGTCTTGGCGCAGATCTGGGGCAACCAGCCTCCAGCGAACCACGAGGCAGGGACAACGAGCTTGACGGTCTTGGACATGCGAAGGTCAACGACCCGTCAACTCGTCGCCTTTAGCACCATTTCCTGACCTGCAGCCCGAGGCACCGTCCGAGCAAACCGGCAGACGTGCGCAAACGGCTGGCCTAGGGTTTGCCACATGGAACTGCCCGAGGACGCACCGGCTCTGCCCGAGGAGCATCGCACTGCCGACGAGCGCGCCACGCTCGACGAGATGCTCGACTTCTACCGGATCGTGCTGGTTCGCAAGACGTGGGGACTGTCCACCGAGGACTTGCACTCCGCTCCCCTGCCCTCGACGCTCACCCTCGGTCGGCTCCTCAGCCACATGGCGTTCGTCGAGGACCACTGGTTCCACATGACGTTTGCCGGCCATCCGGCCCCCGATCCGTGGTCAGGCGCCGACTTCGGGATCGATCCCGACTGGGAGATGACCTGGGGCGAAGACCGGGCCCACGGCCAGCTCGCGGCGCTCTTCGCCGAGTCGGTGGAGCGAAGTCGGGCGGCGGCGCATGGCGCCGGTCTCGACGCCGTGGGTCGGGGACCACAGGGCGAGGGCGTCAACCTGCGATGGATCCTGGTGCACATGATCGAGGAGTACGCCCGCCACGTGGGACACGCCGACCTGCTCCGGGAAGCCATCGACGCCCAGGTCGGCGACTGACGGCATCGAGGGACTTGTCCGGCCGCAGGCGCGAACGTAGCGTCGTAGCCATGGCCATCGAGATCATTCCGTCCGGGCAGGCGTGCGGCGCCACGATTCGAGGCGTCGACCTGTCACAGCCGCTCGATCAAGCCACGGTCGCCGCGATCCGAGCCGCCTGGCTGGAGCACCATGTGGTGGCGTTCCCCGACCAGTCGATCGACGACGACGACCTCGAGCGCTTCACCCTCCACTTCGGCCCGTTCGGCGACGACCCCTACATCGGGCCGATCGAGGGTCGGGAGCACATCATCGCAGTCGAGCGTCGAGCCGATGAGACGGCTCCCCTGTTCGCCGAGAACTGGCACAGCGACTGGAGCTTCCAGGTGCATCCGCCGCAGGGCACCTGCTTGATGGCGGTCACGATCCCGCCCACCGGCGGCGACACGCTCTATGCCAATCAGCATCTCGCACTCGAGCGGATGCCCGTCGAGCTGCGGCAGCGTCTCGAAGGAAAGATCGCCGTGCACTCCGCCCGTGGCGGCTACGCACCGAGCGGCACCTACGGCGAGGCCGACCAGAAGGCGGGTCGGTCGATGGCGATCCGCCCTTCGGGCGCGGCGATGGCCACCCACACCCATCCGATCATCCGCGAGCACCCAGAAACCGGCTGCCTCGGCATCTTCAGCTGCCTCGGCTACATCATCGGGATCGAGGGCATGGACGACGCCGAGGCTCGGTCGTTGCTCGGCGAGCTCTATGCCTACCAGACCTCGGAGCCGTTCCAGTACCGGCACGTGTGGGAGCCGAACATGCTGGTGATGTGGGACAACCGTTCGGTGTTGCACCGGGCGACAGCCGGCTACGACGGCTACGACCGGCTCCTCCACCGCACCACGATCGGTGCCGGTGCACCGGTGCTGGTGCCGTCGGCCTGAGGGTCTACAGGTCGTCGGGATCGATCAGATCGGCGGCCGCGGCGAGCGCGCTCGACAGGCTGACGGCTCGCTCGTAGACGGCGGCGAAGTAGTGCTCGGCGATGGTCTCTTGGCCGGGTAGCGGGGGGCGCCCGATCGAACGGATGACGGCTGCCGGTTCCTTGGTGATCCGCACGGTCTCGGCCGGAGCCGGTAGGTCGTCGGGTGCACCCCAGAACTGGGTGATCTGCTTGGCCTGATTCTGGCGGTTCTTCCTGCGACGCTTCTTGCGGCTCGACTTGGAGCCACCCTCGGCGACTCGCTGCTGATCGCTCATACGGTCACCGCCTCTCGCTGGTCATCGTGACTCTCGACATCGGGCGTTGGGCCCGAAGCCGCGGCGTCCTCGCCCCCGGAGCCCTCGTGGACGGTGTCGTACTCGTCGACGGTCAACAACAGCGACTCGTCGATGCCCAGCGCCGCTTGGAGCTGGGCGGCATCGAGGTCGTCGATCGAGGACGACTTCGGCAGCACCATGTCGGCAATCTGCCGCTTGCCGGCCACGACTTCTTCGACTCGCTCGTCGACCGTGCCCGGGCACACCAGTCGGTGGGCGATGACGGTGTTTAGCTGGCCGATGCGCCACACGCGGTCGCGAGCCTGATCTTCGACCGCCGGGTTCCACCACCGGTCGTAGAGCACGACGTGGTTGGCGGCGGTCAGGTTGAGGCCGGTGCCGCCGGCCTTGAGCGACAGCACCATGGCGCCGGCGCCCTTGCCCTTCTGGAACTCGCTCACGAGGGTGTCACGGGCGCCGCGGGCCAGACCGCCGTGGTAGCAGGCGATCGGGAGACCGGTGCGGTTGGTCAGGTACTCGGCCAGCTTCACGCCCCACGACGCGAAGTGGGTGAAGATCAGCACCCGCTCGCCCGACGCGAACACGTTGTCGACGATCTCGTTGAGTCGGGCCAGCTTGCCCGACCGACCCTCGAGCGGACCGCCGTCGTCGCGGTAGGCCGACGGGTGGTTGCAGATCTGCTTGAGCGCCGTGATGGCAGCGAGGACGGCGCCCTTCTTCCGGTCGGTACCTTCCTCGGCCTGATCCTTGATGAGCGTGTCCAGAACGGCCTGATACAGACCGATCTGCTCGGGAGTCATCGAACAGTGATCGAGTTCGTCGATGCGGTCCGGAAGCTCGGCGGCGATGGCCGGCTCGGCCTTCGTCCGACGGAACACGAGGATCCCGTTCAACGCTCGCAACGCACCCTCGGCGCCATCGGTACTGGCACCGGTCGGTGACAGCTGCGAGATGAACTGGGCCCGGTTTCCGACCAATCCAGGATTGGTGTAGTCCATGATCGACCACAGGTCGCCGAGCCCGTTCTCGATTGGGGTGCCGGTGAGGGCGATCCGGCTGCGAGCCGGGATGGTGCGCAGCACCTGTGCCGTTTCGCTGGTGGCGTTCTTGATCGCCTGGGCCTCGTCGAGCACGGTCTTGCCCCACTCGATCTTCGCCAGGTCGTCGGCATCGCGGACGGCCGTGCCGTAGGTGGTGATCACGACATCGGCCCGCTCGCCGAGCTTGGCGATCTCGCGGCCCTCGGCTCGGTTCGGGCCGTGATGGACGATCACCCGCAGGTCGGGCACGAACTTGCGGGTTTCCGAGGCCCAGTTGCCGACCACGGCCGGCGGAGCGATGACGAGTGCCGGGCCGCTGCCGACCGAGCGGCGCAGGTGAGCCAGCATGGTTGGCGTCTTGCCGAGCCCCATGTCGAGGGCAAGACAGCCACCGAGGCCGGCGGTGTCGAGGAAGCCCAGCCAGGCCAACGCCTCGGCCTGATAGTGGCGAAGCTCACCCTTGAAGCCCTCGGGCTGGGTGGGGAGGTCGTCGGGCACCGAGGCCGCGCTGCGCAGCAGATCGGCGGCCCAGCCCTCGCCGGCGACGGTGATGCCGCCGAGCAACGGCGAGCCTTCCAGGCCGAGCGCATGGCGGAGCATGTCGGCGCCGGTGAGCTTGGTGGCGTCGGCCCGCTCGGCCAGGGCACGAGCGGCATCGGCGAGATCGACCTTGTCGAGTTCGATCCACCGGCCGTTGGACTGCACGAGCGGGCGAGCCTGGGCGGCAAGGCGCTGAATCTCGGCGGCGGTGAGTTCGACATCGTCGAAGACCACCGACCACCGGACGTTCGCCAGCTGGCGGGCGCCGACCACCGATTCCTGGGCCTCTTCGGAAGTGAGGCGCAGCGCCGGGGTGCTCCGCTTGCGCGACAGCTGCGGCGCCCGGACCTCGAAGCCGGCAGCGGTGAGGGTGTCACCGATCGAACTCATGAGTTGCCAGGCTTCGTCCTGGCTGAGCACGACCTCGCCGCGGCGACGGCCACCCGGGCGCAACAGCACCGGATAGAGCGTCTCGAGCCGAGCGAGCTGGTCCTTGACCTCTTTGCGCTTGGTGTTCGAGGAGTTGACCATGGCCGACTCGACCGGTTCGAGCGACGAACCGGTTCCCGGCGCCATGACCCGTAGGTGCCAGGCACCAGCGCTGTCGGGCTCCTCGAGCACGAGCACGAGCTTGACGTTGGCCGCACCGGAGATGGCACGCGACCATTGGTCGAGGCGTCGGCCGAGCTCGGCACCGGCGCGGCTCGGCGCATCGAACGGCTCGCCATTGATGTGGCCGAGGAACGCTTCGGCGACCTCGGGCTTGGTGCGCGGCTCAGGTGGCGCCGCCGGGACCTCGAGCCGGCGAGCGCCGGCGGAGACGATCACGTCGACAATGTCGGCCAGCACCGCCTGGCTGAACGCCCGGGCGTCCTGCCGATTGCGGAAGACCGTGACGGCGAGCGGCAGGGCGTTCGAGAGGGCGACGATGTCGTCGGGTTCCATGAGCGCTGGGGCCCAGTGGACGGCGAAGCTCGAGCGGTCGTCGTTGTTGGACTTGCCCTCGCCCTCGGCCCGACCGATCTTCTTGAGCTTGGGAATCATTCGGCCCTGGGCGACGAGCTGGACCGCCAACGAGCCGATCATGCCCAGCCAGGTGGCCGAGGTCCCGATGTCGGGATCGTCGTGCGACATCCGCAACGACACGAGCCAACCGAGCACCGCCTCGAGTGGGGCGCTCACGGCATCGGCCTTGCCCCCATCGGGCAGTTTGGCGCCGGTGTGCGGCTCCCACACGGTGGCCGAGGCGCCAGAGGCGACCAGGCGTGCGATCACGCCATCGGTGTCATCGCTCGGGGCGAGGTAGCCACCGGTCCAGGCCACGATGCGGCCCGGGATCCACGACAGGTGGAGTTGTGTGCTCCCCGGGTCGAGATCGAGCGCCAACGGGGCGGCAGGAGCACCAGCGGCCGATGCCGACGCTGGCGGGGCGTTGAGCGGCTTGGCCGGTCCGACCAGCTCGGTCAGCTGCTCATCGATCGCATCGATCTCGGATTGGAGGTCGGCCAGCACCATCGCACGCTCCGGCCCGTGAATGGCGTCGCGAGCGTCGTCGTAGGCCACCTCGGCGTCGTCGAGCATGCGGAGGAGGACGCGCACCCATGCGTCGTGGTGACGCTCCAACATCGAACGTCCCTCGGCGTCGACACGGCCATCGAGATGGCGCTGCACGAGGTGCTCGAAGTCGCCCAGCTGCGACGGCGAGAGAGGAGAAGATGGCGAGGAGATGGAAGGCTCCGTTCTCAGACGGTTGACATCGACCGGCCCAGTCGGGTGTCTCGCAACTCGAAAGTCACGAAGCGCCCGCCGCTGACCGCTCGTCGTTGGTGTGACACCGCGCAGGGCCTCGCGAAAGGCGGCGCTCCTGCAGACAGAACACCTGGTCTGGAGGAGGCGAATCGCACCACTCTGAGAGCCATGCGATCGACGGTTGTGGAGAGTGTAGCCCCCATCGGCACCAATGCATGGAATCCAAGCAATTCGCCCGATTCGGAGCACTATGCCGCCTGACCTCGTCCGAAGCGCTCCCGATCGAGCGCTTCGTGCCGACGGGAGGCTCATGAGCGCCACCTTCGACACGCCGCTGGCGGACCACCCACTCCGGGCCCGCCAGGTCTCGTTCGATTCGACGGCCTCGTTCGAGGTCGATTGGCAGCGCAGATTGCCGGAATTCGCCATGGCGGCCAATGCCGTCTCGATGATGATGCCCCACGTCGAACCGTACGTGGTTCGGTCCGTCCGGGGCGTCATCGACGAGTTGGACGCCCCGCTCGCCGAACAGGCGCGGGCCTACGCGGCGCAGGAGAGCTCACACCACGGGCAACACCGGCGCTTCAACCAGCACCTGATCCACCGTTACCCCTTCCTGCGCAAGGTCGATCACTGGCTGTCGAGGACCTTCCGCTTCATCGAGGCCAAGGGCCGCGGCAACTTTGCGCTCGCGTATGCCGCCGGTGCCGAGACGATCGCCTACGCCATCGCTCGCTGGGTCGCCGACCATCGCCGCACCCTGCTCGACGGGGCCGACGGTCCGGCGGCCGACCTCTTCGTCTGGCATCTCGCCGAGGAGGTCGAGCACAAGACCGTGGCGTTCGACGTCTTCACCGCCCGAGGGGGCAGCCGCGGGTCCTTCCTGATCGGCATGCTCGCATCACTGTCGACGCTTGCCTTCTACACGGTGCTGGGAACGCTGGTCATGATGATCAGCTCCCGGCGGATCCTGTCGCCCATGGCGTGGCTTCGCCTCACCTGGTGGTGCTTGACCTTCGTCTTCGAACTGCTGCCCACCATGGCCGGCGCGTTGCTGCGGGGGCACCACCCGAGCAGTCTGTCGGACCCGGAGTTCTATCGGGTGTGGCTGCTCGACTTCGACCTGCGCGCCAGCGCTGGTCGGCGCGAGGAAGCAGCCGCTCGGGACTCGAGCGCTACTGGGCCGTCGGGAACTTCGGGGCTCGCTTCTCGCGCAGCGCCGCAACCCCCTCGGCCGCATCGGGCCCCAAGAAACTGAGCATCTCGAACCCGAGGCTGGCGTCGAACGCCGGGGCGGCCTGGGTCAGCCACAGGTTCAGGTTGCGCTTGGTCCACCGCACGGCGTCCTGCGGTCCGGTCGCGATCTTCGTCGCGACGGTCATGGCTTCGTCCATCAGCCGCTCTCGAGGCACCGACTTGGACACCAGGCCGATCTCGTCGGCCTGCTTGCCGCTCAGGAAGTCGGCGGTGAGCAAGTAGTACTTGGCCTTCGCCATCCCGGCCGAGAGGGGCCACAAGATGTTGGCGTGGTCGCCCGCGCCGACACCCAGACGGAGATGACCGTCGGTGAACCGAGCGTCTTCCGCGATGATCGAGATGTCGGCCATGAGCGCAACGGCCAAACCGGCGCCGACCGCCACGCCGTTGATGGCCGAGATGATGATCTTCGAGCAGGACATCATCTTGTAGACGATGTCACCGGCCTCCTGCATGACGCCCCGGATGACCTCGTAGTTGCCGGCCATCCCCGAGATCCACTCCAGGTCGCCGCCGGCGCTGAACGCGTCGCCTGCTCCGGTGACGACGACCACTCGGGTGTCGGGATCGGCATCGATGTCGTCCCACACCCGGCTCAGCCCCAGGTGGAGCGGGCCGTCGGTGGCGTTGAGCTTGTCCGGTCGGTTGAGGGTCATCAACAGCACGCCGTTGTCGCGACGTTCGAAGGCCAATCCCGGGTAGTTCTCGAAGTAGTCGGTCATGGGCTGAAGACTCACGCAGATCTGACGCCAACCGCAAGTCTGTCGCCGGGTTGGACGACTGGTTGCGTTTCGAGCGGGATGCACCGCGTCGGGTCGTCCACGCGGTTGACTGTTGGCGCTGCGTACGACGGCCGAAATGGGATCACGTGAGCGATCAGAGCACGAACGAAGTGACCGAGACCGAGCACGGGTGGATGTCCGACGAAGAACTCGGCATCATCCGTGGCCGCATGCCGGTGGTCTACGTCGATGCTGTTCCCGTCCGCATCGACGACGCCGGTCGCATCACCCACGTCGGGCTCCTCCTGCGGGTGATGCCCGACGGCACCATCAGCCGTGCCATCGTCGGCGGTCGGGTGCTCTTCGGCGAGCTCGTCCGCGATGCGCTCGTCCGCCACATCGAGAAGGACCTCGGCACCCTGGCTCTGCCGAAGGTGCCGCTCTCCCCCGCCCCGTTCACCGTGGCCGAGTACTTCCCCGACCCCACCAAGACCGGCTTCCACGACCCTCGCCAGCACGCGGTCAGCCTCGCCTACATCGTGCCCATCGAGGGCATCTGCGAAGCGTCCGACGCCTCGCTCGACATCACCTGGATCACGCCCGAGGAAGTGCTCGCTCCTGCGGTTCGAGCCGAGATCACCAGCGGCCACGATCGCCTGATCCGCATGGCACTGGCGCACGCCGGGTGCATCGTCTGAGCGCGGCTCCATCCGCCAGCGTTTGCACGCTCAGATCGTCGCCTTGGCGACCTGACACCCCGGCACCTCGACTCGGGTCCGGAAGATGGTGCCGGCACGGCTCGGGTCATCGGTGTTGTTACCGGTGACGATGTACAGATCTCGCCGGTCGGCGCCACCGAAACTGACGCTGGTCACCATCGACGACGGCACGCCGATGCGAGTGACCTGGCGACCCTCGGGGTCGAACGCTCGGGCCGCGCCCGACCCGGACACGTCGGCGACCCACACGTTTCCCGCCTCGTCGACCGCGAGACCGTCGGGCATCAGCGCACCGCCATCGCAGTCGTCACGATCGAGGAAGAGGCGACGGTTCGAGACGTCACCGTCGTGGAGGTCGTGGGCCCAGACGCCGCGAGTGGTGTCGGCGTGATAGAGCACGCTGCCGTCGGGTGACAGGCCGATGCCGTTGGTCAGCGCAACACCGCCGTACAGTTCGGTCGCCCCACCTTCGGCATCGATTCGCCAGCACTCGCCCTCGGTACGCGGACCTTCGGTTGAGAACGGGTCAGATCGCATCGTCCCGCAGTAGATCCGACCGCTCGCGTCGGTGAAGAGGTCATTGAGCCCCGGCGCCTCGGGAGCGAAGAGCACGCGGGTCTCACCATTGCGTACGTGAGCGATATTGCGACCGGAGATGACCACCCCGCCGTCGGCATGGAGGGCGATGCCTCCGACGCCGCGACGCTTCGGGACGATCAGGTCGATCGTGCCATCGGGCCGACGCCGGTGCACGCCACCGTGATGGACATCGGAGAAATACAAGTTGTCGTCGTCGTCGACGCGTGGCCCCTCCACCAAGCCATAGCCCCATGCAAGGGTCTCGATCGTGCGGTCATCTCCGTGGCCAGCCATCGGCCGACACTAACGCTCCGATACGCCTACCGCTTGGAGACCGCTATCGCTTGGAGACCGTGGTCTTGAACTCGCTCGAGTTCGAGAACGACAGCATGATCATTCCTCGCGACTGCCCCCGACCCAACTGCTGGGTCCAGAAGTTGCGACCGGCCTCGTCGGCCTCGCGCTTCATCACGTTCCGGTAGATCTGGTCGACGAACTGCGAGTCGCTCAGGGCCCCGTAGCGCTGCACGAACTCATTGGACGATGCAAAGGACTCGGAGATCTGGAGCAGCGGGGTCGAGGTGCCGAGCCAGTACTCGAGGCCCGCCCGATCGCCCTCACGATCGAGGTAGGCCCGATAGAGCCGACCGATCGGTCCGGTCTTCTCGGCCTCGACGATCTCGGGCGTGGTGAGTGTGACGAACTCGGTCGACTCCGAGAAGCCCTGCATGACCTTGCCCCGATCCTCACCCTGATCGAGCAGTCCGATCCAGTAGGCCCGCCCGGCGGCGTCGGGGGTCCGGCGCAACACGTTTGCGTAGATCAGATCGATGAAGCCGGCGTTGGACAGTGCGCCGTAGGTGGCGGCGAACTCGGCCGAGCGGGCGAACTCGGCGGAGACCGACTCGAGGCGCAGCCCGTTGCGCCGCTGGGCGAGCCAGAAGTCCATGCCCTCTTCGTCGGGCATACGGCGGAAGTACGCCGAGTAGAGCCGGGCCAGCTGGAACCTGCTGCCACCGGGCTGACCCGAGATCGATCCGCTCGACCCACCGGCGGTCCCCGACGGTGCTCGGAGGAATCCCATGTCGGCGTAGTCGGCCCCGATGACTTCGGCCGAGTCCGCACCGAGCCAGCGCACGACCACGTTGCCGTAGACCTGGCGGAAGTCGACCGTTGTCTCGAAGTTGTCCCACCGGCGATGCCCGCCGAGCGTTGGGAGCTGGCCGTAGAACCCGCCGTTCACGCCACCGCCGATGGCGAGCAGCGTGTTCGACGTTCCGTGATCGGTACCGCCGGACTCGTTGGCCCAGGGTCGACGACCGAACTCACTCGACGTCAGCACGAGCGTTCGACCCAGAAAGCCGGGATCGAGGGTCTCGAAGAAGGCCTGGAGGCCGCGGTTCAGCTCGGTCATCCGATCGCCGTGCATGCTCGCCTGGTTGGCATGCGAATCGAAATCGCCGTAGCTGACCATCAGCACCCTGGTGCCGAGATTGGCGTTGATCAAGCGCGCACACAGGGTGAGTTGGGCGGCGAGTTCTTCGCTCGGCAGATCCGGTTGGTAGTAGCCGGCCACGCTTGTCGCCAGACCGATCGAGCTGCTCGCGCTCCGGGCCAGGCTGTCGGCGAGCGCGCCCAGTCCGGTGCTGCCACCGGCGATCTGGTGGATCGTCGCCTGCTGTCGCTGGTACACGGGGTCGGGATCGACGGTGAGCAGGCCCCCGGCCGACGACGGCAGGGCGGTCGCCGTCGACCGGTTGCCCGACAGGGTCAGCGGGACCGACGAACCCATCGCAATCGAGTGGAACGCGTCAGGGCTGCCGAGCCCGTCGACATAGCGACCGAGCCAGCCAGTCGACACATTCGAGGTCGACGTGCTCGCCGTCATCCAGCGGGCCATCGACATGAAGTGGCTCAGATCAGGCTGGGGATGACCCACCCCGTCGATCACCGCCACTCGTCCCTGGTCCCACATGCCCTTCACGAACGGCAGGTTCGGATGCAGACCTCGTTGATCGTTGATCCGCAACACCCGGTCGGCACCGATCGCCAGCCGACCTCGGATCTGGCGATAGTTCCCGTCGGCGTAGGGCGGCACCATGCTCATGCCGTCGTTGCCGCCGTTCATCATGATCAGGACGAGCACGCCGTCGGAAGCACCCAGTGGTGTCGCAGCCGCCGCCTGGTCGGCGAGCCATGCCGGCAGCATGGTCACGGCCCCCGTGACGGCGGCTGCCTGGAGGAATCGGCGCCGGTCGAGGCTGCCACGATCTTCGGGAGCAGGTGTCGAGAGCGCAGCGACGACGTCGGCAGTGGTGGGGTCGAATCGGTTCATGATCACGCCATCTGGAAGTCGGGAGTGAGGACAGGGAGGAAGAGCAAGCCGGTGCGCTCACCCCAGCCCTTGGCCGATCGTTCGGCACTGACGAATTGGGTCAACGAGTCGAGCGTGCGGGCCGAGGGCTGATAGACCCCGAACTGGGCGAGCGCCTGCTCGGCGGCCTGCCGCGGAGCGAGCAATTCGACGTCCTGAAGGACGTTGGTCTTGTTGAGCTTCCACCGAAGGTTGTTCGCGAACTGATGCTTCGACCACGCAGCAGCACTCGAGATCCAGTACTGGTTCGATCGCCAACCGGCGACGTTCGGCGGTTCGAACACCGCCTGGCCCATGTCGAACCCGTACCACTCGGGGTGGGCGACATTCGCCGGGGTCGCCGTGTGCGCCATGGCGGCCACGACGAACTCGAACGGCGAGCGCACCAACCCTTGCTTGGCGGTGGTGCTGTAGAAGTCGGGATGCGTGAAGATCGCTCGCAGCGCAGCGTCGGTCCGCATCCCGCCGGAGCGCATCGCACCGGCCACGGTGTCGACGACGGACGCCGGTGGGTTGGGGTAGGCGAAGAACGACCACAACTTGCGAGCCAGGAACAGCGAGACCTCGGTCTGCTTCGCCCCGTTGATCAAGTGGGTGATGATCTCGGGACCGTTCCACACCTTGTTCACGCCCATGAAGGTCGTGGCGGCGTTGTGGTGCTTGGATGCGTCGAAGACGTAGAACTCGTCGGTGGAATCGAGGATGTGGCCGCTCCACGCCAGTGCGGAGGCTCGGACGTCCTCTTCGGTGTAGCCATTGTTGGCGCCGAGCAGGAACAGCTCCATCAGCTCACGGGCGAAGTTCTCGTTCGGCGCGGCAGCAACATTGTCGGCGTTGTCCAGGTAGCGCAGCATGGCCGGCTGGACCGCCATCGCCTGATAGAGATCGTGGATCGATCCCATGCCGGCGGTTCGGTACAGCGTGTTCTGGTCCATCAGCTGCTGATGGTGGAAGACCTTGTTCAGCGACGTCGGCAACAGCCCGTGCCAGAACAGGGTCAACTTCTCGATGATCGGTGTGGGCGAGGTCGCCGCACGATCAGCCCAGAACCAGACCATCTCGGAGTACTTCGGCCACGAGTCCCGGCTCTTGTCGAGGTTCGGGAGCCCCGCGGTCGGCGATGGTGCGCCGGACACGTTCAGCACCTGATCGGCTGCCGCTTCCCTCGTCATTCCGACCATCGACGAGATGGTGCCGTAGTGGGCCGCAAACCCGGAGCGGCGGAGGAGGTGGGCGGCGTCATTGAACGTGAGGACGGCCATGGCCTCCTATCGGCCGAAGCGCGTCAAAATCTGAAGCGTCATCGCACGATTGGCCCGTCCCCGGCAAGGTTGACCCTTGCTGACCTGGGGATTCAGATCGAATCGGGTCATGACCGGATCAACCCTCTATGGTCGAAGCGGCGGTCGGCGGCAACGTCGACCAGCCGGGCGCCGGGGATCCACCCCGGGCCGTGAAGGGAGCCGTGCAGCATCTCGATCTCACCACACCGAGCGGAGCGAACTGATGGACGGCATCTCGAGCTGGTTCGACTTCGTACAGCAACGCCGTGACGACATCGTCACGCTGACGCTCGAACACTTCCAATTGGTGGCCTCGGTCATCGTGGTGGCGACCGTGCTCTCCGTGAGCCTCGGTGTCGCCGTTCGCAACCACCCGACGGCGAAGTCGATCGCCATCGGCACCGCAGGGATCTTCCTCACGATTCCTTCGCTGGCGTTGTTCACCATCTTCATCCCGATCGTCGGACTGGGATTCTGGCCGTCGTTCATCGCCCTGCTGATGTATGCGATCCTGCCGATCCTGCGGAACACCGTGACCGGCCTCGACGAGGTCGACCCGGCGGTGATCGAGTCGGCGCGTGGCATGGGACTCAACGCCCGCCAGCGGCTCTTCGACGTCCAGCTTCCGCTGGCGTGGCCGGTCATCATGACCGGGATCCGGGTCTCGGCTCTGCTCACCACCGGCATCGCCGCCATCGCAACACTCGTCGGCTACGGCGGCCTTGGCGAGTTCATCAAGAACGGCCTCCGTCGCCTCGGCCTTCCCAACTCGCTCGAAGAGGTGTGGACCGGCGTGGTCTTCACCATCGTGCTCGCCCTGCTGATCGATCTTGCGTTCTCGCTGATCCAGCGCTTCACCACCTCGAAAGGCCTCCGATGACCATCAGCGACCCCGCCGCCCCGCCGCCCATGATCAAGCTGGATCGAGTGTCGAAGGTCTACCCGGGATCCGAGATCCCCGCAGTGAGCGAGCTGACCATGGACATCCCCAAGGGCGAGGTCCTCGTGCTCGTCGGCCCATCGGGCTGCGGCAAGTCGACCACGTTGCGCCTCATCAATCGAATGATCGAGCCGTCGTCGGGTCGGATCATCTTCGATGGCGAGGACGTCACCGACGTCAATCCCGACGAACTCCGGCGATCGATCGGCTACGTCATCCAGCAGATCGGCTTGTTCCCCCACATGACGATCGGGGAGAACGTCGCCACGGTCCCCAAGATGCTGGGCTGGGACAAGAACCGGATCTCGAAGCGCATCGACGAACTCCTCGAGGTCGTCGGTCTCCCACCCAACATCTACCGAAACCGGTATCCCAAGGAGCTGTCGGGCGGGCAGGCGCAGCGTGCCGGCGTGGCCCGGGCCCTCGGCGCCGACCCGGCCGTCATGCTCATGGATGAGCCGTTTGGTGCCATCGACCCGATCACCAGGGACCGCCTGCAGAACGAGTTCCTGCGACTGCAGGCCGAACTCCAGAAGACCATCGTGTTCGTCACCCACGACATCGACGAGGCGATCAAGATGGGTGACCGCATCGCCATCCTCGGCGAGCAGTCCACGATCCGCCAGCTCGACACGCCCGAGCGGATCCTCGCCTACCCGGTCGACGACTTCGTCGACGATTTCATCGGCTCCGGGTCCACGCTCAAGGGGCTGAACTTCGAGCGAGTGCGAGATCTCGATCTCAGCGGCTACCCCACCGTCACCACCTCGGCCAGTCACGACGAGGCCCGGCGAATCCTCGACAACAGCTACCAGCGTTTCCTGCTCATCACCGACGAGCAGGGCCGTCCGCTCCGATGGGCCAACGAACACGTCCTCGACAACACCTCGGTGCCACTGGGTGAAGCAGGCCCCCGGGTCGTGGCCAAGGTGGAACAGAACGCCACCCTGCACGACACCCTGGAGCAGATGCTGGTGTCGTCGGCCGGGGTCTGTTGCGTGGTCGACTCCAAGACCGAACAGCTGGTTGGCGTCGTCGAGATCGAGACGCTCAACGGCGTGATCTCCAACATGCGTCAGTCGGCGAAGAAGCACTACGACACGCTCGCCGAGCAGGGCGTCACCTCATGACGATGGTCGACACGTCCCCGGCGGTCGAAACACCGCACGAATCCGAGATCGAGCCGGACTCGGTACCGACGTCTTCCGACGGGCTGATCCGCTCCAACCTCGGGCTCGTGGTGATGCCCGTCATCATCGCGGCGCTGGCGGTTGCGCTTGCCCTCTTCGTCTCGTCGGTCGAGAAGGACTCGATCGAAGCGGAGTCGCTGGTGTGGGACACCCAGTTGTGGCCTCAGTTCCGTGACCACCTCGTGCTCACGTTCTGGTCGACCGTGCTCGTCCTCATCATCGCCATCCCGCTCGGGGTCATCCTCACCCGACCGGCACTTCGCTTCCTCGCCGGCCCCGTGCTGGCCGTGGCCAACAGTGGCCAATCGATTCCCGCCTACGGCCTCCTCGTCATCTTCGGCGCCTGGCTCGGCACCGAGACCTCGACCGTGATCTACGCCCTCGCGGTCTTCGCCGTCCTGCCGGTGTTGCGGAACACCATGGTCGGCCTCGACCAGGTCGACCGGGCCACCATCGAGGCCGGTCGCGGCATGGGCATGTCGAAGATGATGGCGCTGCGCAAGATCGAACTCCCACTGGCGGTCCCGGTGATCCTGGCCGGGGTGCGCACCGCCCTCATCATCAATGTCGGTATGGCGGCGCTGGCCTTCCTCATCGGCGGTGGTGGGCTGGGCGAGACCATCAATGCCGGTTTGAAGTTGGGACGCGACCTCGTCACGTTCACCGGGGCGAGCATGGTGGCGCTCCTTGCGCTCACGATCGATTGGCTGGCGTCGGTGGTGGAGAAGGCACTGCGCCCGAAGGGGCTCTAGGACCGCCTGGAGGCAAACGTCATTGTTTCGTCACAATCGCCGAATACCCCGGGATCAAGGGGGATTCGGTGCAATCCGGCGATCAACTGACACCAAATTCCGATGAATCCTGCAAGATCAGGGTCAAGCCGTGTCCTGACTCCTACCCTCGGAGGGGTTCCGCTCGTCACGCCGTGATGCCGGTCCCGGATGAGGCGCCCACATCGGGTGCTCGTCGTGCGGATCAGCGTTCGCCGTGTCGTGCCTTGGAGGGCGGCGGTTGCCGTCGTGCTCCTCGTAGGAGACATCCCCAATTAGGAGAAATGCAAGATGACCAACCGATCATCCAAGCTCTACCGCGCGTTCGCGTTGCCGTTTGCTCTCGGCCTCGCCGCCGCTGCGTGTGGCTCGGACTCAGCAGGCACCAGCGCCGGCAGCGACGACACCTCGACGTCCGAGGGCGCTGCAGAGACCGGTGGTGCGGCGTTCGCCGACCTGGATCTGTCCGGTGTCGAGCTGACCGTTGGCTCGAAGGACTTCACCGAGCAGCTGGTGCTGGGCGAGATGCTCGTCCAGTCGTTCGAGGCCGCCGGTGCCACGGTCGACAACAAGGTCGACCTCGGCGGCACCGTCGTCAACCGTGAGGCGCTGCTCTCGGGCGAGATCGACACCTACGCCGAGTACAACGGCACGGGCTGGACCGTCCACCTCGAGAAGGACTACGCCGACGTGACCGAAGCCGACGGCACGGTCGACCCGGCGAAGCTCACCGCCGCCGTTGCCGAGGCCGACCTGGCCGAGAACAACGTCGTGTGGCTCGGCCAGTCGCCGTTCAACGACACCTACGGATTCGCGTCGTCCCCCGACCTCCTCGATGACGGCAAGCCGTTCACGATGGACACCATGGCCGCCTACCTCGAGGCCAACGCCGACGCCAAGCTGTGCCTGGAGTCCGAGTTCCCCGTGCGTCCTGACGGCCTCGTGCTGTTCGAGCAGGGCACCGGCTACACCGTCCCGGAGAGCCAGATCGAGATCCTCGACACCGGCATCATCTACACCGAGACCCGCGACGGCAACTGCGACTTCGGCGAGGTGTTCACCACCGACGGACGCATCGGTGGTCTGGGCCTGAACCTCGTGGAGGACCCGGGCATGATGATCGTCTACAACGTGTCGATCACGATGCTCGACGACGTCTACCAGCAGAACCCGGCCGCCTTCGACGCAATCGCCGAGCAGCTGTTCGCCCCGCTCGATGCCGCCACGATGACCGAGCTGAACCGTCGTGTCGACATCGACGGCGAGACGCCGGCCGACGTGGCGAACTCGTTCCTCACCGAACAGGGTCTGATCTGAACAGGGTCTGATCTGAACCCGGTGTGAACTGAACCGGGTCTGAGTGAACCGAGACTGTTCGAGTCGAGTGCCCGATTCGCTGCCGGCAACGGTGGTGGATCGGGCACTTTCGCTCACGGCCGCAGCAATTCCGCCTGTTATCGCCCACCCGCCGACGTGGGAGCCTGTGCAGCATGGCCATCAGACGCACCGCCACCAAGCCAGTTGCCGCACTCACGGCGCTCCTCGTGCTACTCGGTGTCAGCGCGACGGCGCCGTCACCCAGTGGTGCCGTCCTCGGCAGCGAGATCTCGTCGGCGCCCGACATCATCTGGGATGTCACCACGCCGGATCCGAGTGTTCGTCACACCGGGCCGATCGCCGCTCTCGTCCGTGACCTCGTCGAGTACGACGGGATGATGTACGTCGCCGGTCGGTTCCTCGACGTGCTGGCACCCGACGGCACCACCTATTCCCAACCTCACCTGGCGAGGTTCGACCTCGAAACCGGCGTCTGGGACGACACGTTCCGGCCCGTCGTCGACGGCACGGTCTACGCCATGGAGATCACCGCCGACGGTCGGCTCTACGTGGGTGGCGAACTCACCGGCGGCGTGGCGCTCTACGACGCCCGAACCGGTGTCCGCAACACCACCTTCACACCCGGGATCGTCAACTCCTGGGGCCCACCCGCCGTGTTCGACATCGAGGTCGTCGGCAACCAGCTGTACGCCGGCGGCACCTTCTCGAACGCACAGGGCACCGCATTGGTCGACCTTGCCCGTGTCGACGCCACGACCGGTGTGCTCGACACCGGCTGGCTCCCCACCACGAACTTCGACACCGTGACCCCGCGCCTCGGCGGCCACAACATCTTCGGACTCGCCGTCGACGACGCCCGAGGCCGGGTCTATCTCACCGGCAAGTTCGGCGGCATCAACGACGACATGGACGCCGCCTACTTCGCCACCGTCTCGACCGCGGACGGCTCGCTTCGCACCGACGTCCCCCAGGGGCTGCCCGCCGGGATCACCAACCATCGCAACAGCTTCTCGATGTGGATGATGGACGTCCAATACCGGGGTGACCGCGTCTATGTGGGTGGCCAAGGCCACCAAACGATGATCCTCGACGTCGACACACTGCTCCCCGCTCACACCTTCTTCGCCAATCGCGGCGTGGGCGATCTCGGTACGGGCGGCGACACCCAGGTGATCTTCCTGGGCACCGACACGATCTGGTCGGGTTGCCATTGCTGGGGGTCGGTCGGTGAATACGAACTCTTCAGCTACAACAGCGCAGCGAACGGCGTGCAGACCTATGACGAATACGTCCAGTGGTTCACCCATTTTGCGACGATCGACCCGTTCGGTCAGCAGCCGGTCCGCGGCGGCTACGGGATCGACATCAACAGCGAGTCGCTGGTCCCACTGACCTTCGACGTGCTTGGCCAGACCGGGGCCTACGCGATCTACGAAGACAGCAACGGTCGGGTGTGGTTCGGCGGGCAGTACACCCGTGACACCGCCAACGATCGGGTCATCAATGGCATCGCCCGCTTCTCCCCCATCTCGGCCGCACCGTCCGGTCCTGCAAACTTCCGCTCGACGCTCCAGACTCGTGAGCGCATCGTTCTCACGTGGGACGCGGTGCCCGGTGCCACCAGCTACGAGGTCCGACGCGATGGCGTGGCCGTCTCCAGCCGCTCGTCACGCTGGTTCACCGACCTGAACCGGGACGCCGGCACCACCTACACGTACACGGTGCGCGCCCAGCTCGCTGACGGCAGCTTCACCGAATCGTCCGGTCCGCTCAGCGTGACCACGGTGGGTGATCCCGTCGTCCTCCCGCCACAGAACTTCCGCTCGACCCTGCAGACTCGGGAGCGCATCGTGCTCACGTGGGACCGGGTCGATGGTGCGACGTCGTACGAGGTCCGCCGCGGTGGGGTCGTGGTCTCGACCCAGACCTCTCGCTGGTTCACCGATCTGAATCGGGACGCCGGCACGACCTACACCTACACCGTGCGGGCCCAGCTCGCCGGCGGCGGCTTCACTGCATCGACCGCTCCCCTGGCGGTGTCCACACAACCCTGACAATCCAAGGGCGAGCAGGCGGACAGCGCTACGCTGGTGGCATGCGACGGTCACGGTTCGAGCGACTCGCGCGAGAGCACGTCGGCGCCGTCACGGCCTACGCCCGAGCACTCACGAACGATCGGTGGCTGGCCGACGACGCCGTCCAGGAGACCTTTCTCCGCGCCTGGAAGTACCAGGACTCCTTCCGAGGTGACGGTTCCTATCAGGGCTGGCTCCTGCGCATCTGCCGCAACGCGGTGGTGGACCAGGCCCGCCGTCCGGGCAGCGAGCGGTTCGACGTGCTCGATGAGGATCGCGCCGGTGTCGGCGATCACGAAGACGTGATCGATCTCGACCACCTCCTCCAGTCGCTACCCGTGGCCCAGCGAGAGGTGCTCACGCTGTGCGGCGTCCTCGGCTACGACTACGAGACGGCGGCCGACCTCCTCGACGTCCCGGTCGGCACCGTCCGCTCACGACTCAGTCGGGCTCGAGCCGGCCTCGCTGCCTGCCTCGAGGCTTCCCGCGCCGCCGGGGCTGCCTGAAGAAGGCGACAGCACCGCCACGAGCATCACACCGGTCACGACCGTCATGGCCAGCCCGAGTACGAGGCTGAACGTCGTGGCCCACCGGTCGAGCCAGAAGGGCAAGTCGGTCGGCAACACCGCCTTGGTGATGCCGCCCCTACGGGCAACCCCGGCGACCACGATCGCGACCGAACCCCCGAATGCCAGCGGCAACGCGGTCGCCGGGCGGCGCCAGGTCGCACCGGCGCCGAGCGCGGCCAGGCAGCCGATCAGCGGCAACAACCACAGCGCCTTCGATGGTTCGGTGGCAGCCGGGAGCGACAGGAACTGCGCGGCGCCGACCGCCAGGCCAGCCATTCCCGCGGCCAACACGCCCGGCCACACCCCGCGCCGCTGCCACCAGACGAAAGCGCCGATCGCCACGGCCAGGAGGCCCCCAGCGACGGCGGGGATCGGCGAGGGCGGCGCTTGCCAGTACGACGCAACGACGAGTTCGACGTCTTGACTGCCCACGACGAGTGGGATCACGTCGTCGACGATCTGATCGCCGGGGCCGAGGCCCAGCGGCGGCTCGGTCAACATCCAGTGGGCCCGGTGATCGTGCCATGCATAGGTGCCGTCGGTGGCCACGATCTCCCAGTCCGGCTCGGCATCGGCGGACGCCTCGGCGGGAAGGTCGGCGTTCGTCGCGTCGCCGTAGCGATCGTTGTTGAGAAACGTGGCCGGGGCATTCCGGTTCCGTTCGACCGTGCCGTCGGCCCGATACCGCAGGTAGGGCTCGCCGTTGTAGCCGGGTACCTCGATCGAGACCGGTTCGACCTGTTCGATCACCACGAAGCTGTCACCACCCACTACCGAGGCGGTGAACGCCGACGACGGTGGCTCGATCCGCACGATCTCGCTCTGGTAGTTGGTTGGCCCGGCCGGATCGGCAGCGGCCGGTGCGGCGGTCGTGAGAACGGTCAGCACGGCAACGCCGAGCGTGCGAAACGCCAGGTGACGCCGTCGCACGGTCCGGGTGCTCACGCGTCGAAGGTCACGTGACCACGATCATGAACTGACCCGAGGGGTGCACGGTGCACGCGTCGATGTACTCCGCCGGCGACGGGAACGTCTGACTGACGGTCTCACCCTCGCCAACGAAGAACGGACCGACGTTGTGGCCTTGCGAGTCGTTGTTGACGATCTCGATCGAGTCACCCACGTTGATGTCGAGTCGGGCCGGCACGATCTGAACCGGTTCGCCGGCTTCGATGCGTTCGCCGGTCCCGTTCGGGATGATGTACTTGTAGGTGACCGGTTCGGGCGCAGCCGACGCCGCTTCGCCACCAGAGGATCCGCATGCGGCCAGCAGCGCTGCCATCGCCATCAACATCCACAGCAGCGAACGGGCTTTTGGCCTGTGTCGACGGGTGGCGGGTGAGGGGGAAGTGGTGCGACGTTGGCTCATCAGGCGTCCTTCAGAAGGATGTCGAGGTCGTTGGTGAGGTCGGTGGGTGTGGTCCCGAACGGCCATGATGCCAACAGGGTCCCGGCATCGTCGACCCCGAACAGGGTGCCGGTGTGCAGGACCTCGATGACTCCGTCGTCGGTCGTGCTCACCTCGTAGAACACACCGAACAGATCGGCTGCGGCCTGGAGTTGGGTGTCGTCTTCGGTGCGCAGCGCAACCGCGCCGGGGACGAATCCGTTCACGTAGGCCGACAGCACCTCGTCGGTGTCACGCCCCGGGTCGACGGTGGCCATCGCCAGCTGCACCCGGTCACCGTCGTCGCCGAGGGAGGCCCGAGCCGCCGCAATGTCGGCCAACGTCGTCGGACAGACGTCGGGACACGAGGTGTAGCCGAAGTAGACCAGGAGCACACTGCCGTCGTCGGCGCGGAAGGAGAAGGACGACGGGTCCTGACCCGGAGCGACCGACGGCAGCGCCACGGCGTCGACCGTCGGGGCAGGGTCTCGTCGGCTGCCAGAGAACACCGCCTCGCTCGAGCCACCGCATCCGGCTGCCACAACGAGGGTGACGACCAATACGCCGAGCGTACGAATTCGACGTCGGATCATCCCAGCTCCTCGAGGTAGTCGACGATCGACGACACTTGGTCGGGGGACAGTCCGGCGACCGGCATCGCCACAGCGTAGCCCTCGACCTTCTCGGCACCGGGATCGCTGATCGCTCGCTCCAGATACGCCCGATCGGCCACGACCTCGGTGCCATCGGTGAGCGGCCTCATCGAGCCGGCAAGTCCCTGCCAGCTCGGCCCGACACCGCCTTCACCGCTGCCGCCGTGGCAGCTCATGCAGCCCGCGTCCTTGGCCACCTCGCGGCCGGCCTCGCCGGCCGGTGTCAGTGCCGGAGTGTCGGCCGACGAATCGGCACCCCCACACGCGGCGAGTGCCACGGCCGAGACCGCGGCACTCACGACGATGTGTCGAAGCGATCGTGGGATCACGAAGCCGGTGCGTCGTCACGCACCTCGACGGTCACGACCATGTCGTCAGCCGTCTCGAAATCGAGCGTGATCTCGAACGTCTGGCCGGTCTCGAGCGGCGCCGGGAGGTCGAGCATCATGATGTGGTAGCCGCCGGGTTCGAGGGCGACGGCCTCGCCGGCGGGCAGCGCAATCGTCCCTACTTCTCGCATCTGCATGACCCCCATGTCGGTCGAGGAGTCAGCGCTCGAGGAGTCATCACTCGAGGAGTCATCGCTCATCGACTCGTGGTCCATGGACTCCTCGTCCATCGAGTCATCGCTCATGGCGTCGTCGCTCATCGAGTCGTCCTCGAGCTCCGACGGGTCGACCATCGTGGTCTCGTGGATCTGCACATCGCCGGCGATGGTGGCATCGACCGACGCGCCAACCAGAGCGTCGTCGGTGGCCGAGGTGATGGTCATGTAGGCAGCGCCGGCCGTGGCCGACATCGGGCTGGTGCGTGCCCACTGACCCGTGACGGCGATGCCCTCGGCGGGAGTGGCCGCTCCTTCACTGGCGTCGGCCGAACCGGCGCTGTCGCTCGAACCGCACGCCGACAGGGCGAGGGCGGCAGCAACACCGGGGATCAACAGGGCTCGGAATGGGCGAGACGCGAAGGCGCGGACAGTCATGGTGGGATGCTCCATTGGGGGTCGAAGTGATCGTACGGGCGGTAGACCGAGCGACTAGGGCCAAAGTTCCATGGTGTGGCGAGCAACCGTGTGACATTCGCCATGTCGCGGTAGAACACCTGGCGTGACTGCCGATACCCGTTCCACCGACGCCGGCCCGCTGGCCGGCACCCTCGTCATCGACCTCACTCGCGTGTTGTCGGGTCCCTACTGCACGATGATGCTCGCCGATCTCGGCGCTCGGGTGATCAAGGTCGAGCGGCCCGAGGTGGGTGACGACGCTCGACACATCGGTCCGTTCACCGATCAGGGGTCGGCGTACTTCGAATCCATCAACCGAGGCAAGGAGTCGATCGAACTCGACTTGAGCGATGCCGACGACCGCGCGTTCTTCGACCAACTCCTCGATGCCGCCGACGTCGTGGTCGAGAACTTCCGGCCCGGCGCGTTCGATCGACTCGGCTACGACTGGGAGACGCTCCATCGACGCTGGCCCTCACTGATTCTTGCGTCCGTGTCGGGCTTCGGTCACAGCGGGCCCCTGAAGGAGCAGCCGGCCTACGACATGATCGTGCAGGCCATGGGCGGCGTCATGAGTATCACCGGTGAACCGGGCGGCAACCCCACGCGGGTCGGCACGTCGATCGGCGACATCTGCGCCGGCATGTTCACTGCCACCTCGATCATCGCTGCCCTCCATCAGCGCACCTCCACCGGTATCGGCGCTCGCGTCGACGTCGCCATGCTCGATGCCCAGGTGGCACTGCTCGAGAACGCCATCGCTCGGTACACCACCAGCGGCGTCGTGCCCGGTCCGATCGGTTCCCGGCATCCGTCCATCACACCCTTCGGAGCGTTCGCCACCAAGGAGGGATCGGTGGTGATCGCCGCCGGCAACGACGGGCTCTTCGCCACGTTGGCCGAGGCGATCGGCGCACCCGAGCTGGCAGCGGATCCCCGCTTTGCCACCAACGACGATCGGTGCACCAACGAACCCCTTCTCCGACCGCTGATCGAGCAGGCCTTGGCCTCCGCACCGGCCACCGAGTGGGTCGAGCGACTCTCGGCCGCCGGCCTCCCCACCTCGCTCGTCCACAACGTCGAGCAGGTGCTCCATCACCCGCAGACCGTCGCCCGCAACATGGCACTCGTCATCGACGGCACCGACGGCCAACTCGTCGCCGGCAATCCGATGAAGATCTCGACGTTGGCCGAACGCTCGGTCGCCCCCCGATCACCAGTCCTCGGCCAACACGGCGAGGCGATTCGGGCCGAGTTCGCGCCGACCGAGGAGCCCACCGCGGGGTGAAAATCGGCGCCGGATCGTGGCCGAGGGCTGGCAAGCTGGAGGCATGACATCCGGCCGTACCACTCCCGCGGCCATCGAGTACCCGCCGGAGCTACCAATCTCGCAGCGTCACGATGAGCTGCTCGAGATCATCGGGCAGCACCAGGTGGTGGTCATCGCCGGCGAGACCGGCTCGGGCAAGAGCACCCAGTTGCCAAAGCTGTGCCTCGAACTCGGGCGCGGCATCGACGGCCTGATCGGCCACACCCAACCCCGCCGCCTCGCCGCCCGGTCGATCGCCGAGCGGGTGGCGAGCGAGCTGGGCGAAACCGTCGGCCAGAGGGTGGGCTACACCGTCCGTTTCAACGACCAGGTCGGCCCGTCCACCATGGTCCGGCTGATGACCGACGGCATCCTGCTCGCCGAGATCCAGCGCGACCGCAGCCTCAGCCGATACGACACGATCATCATCGACGAGGCCCATGAGCGCAGCCTCAACATCGACTTCCTGCTCGGCTACCTTCGCCAACTGTTGCCGAAGCGACCCGACCTGAAGGTGATCATCACCTCGGCCACCATCGACACCCAGCGGTTCAGCGAACACTTCGACAACGCTCCCATCGTCGAGGTCTCGGGACGCACCTACCCGGTCGAGCTGCGCTACCGCCCCCTCGATCCCGAGACCGACGATGGCGAGGTACTCGACCAGCCCCAGGCGATCGGCGAGGCAGTCAAGGAACTCCAGGCCGCAGGCGACGGCGACATCCTCGTGTTCTGTTCGGGTGAGCGCGAGATTCGTGATGCCGCCGAGGCGTTGACCGAGTTGGAGTTGCGGAATACCGAGATCGTGCCCTTGTACGCTCGGCTCTCGGCCGCAGAGCAGCAGCGGGTCTTCCAACCGCACCGAGGGCGGCGTGTGGTGCTCGCCACCAATGTCGCCGAAACCTCACTCACCGTTCCCGGGATCCGCTACGTCGTCGATGCCGGCTTCGCCCGCATCTCCCGCTTCAACCGACGCACCAAGGTGCAACGTCTCCCCATCGAGGAGATCTCGCAGGCGTCGGCCAACCAACGCGCCGGCCGCTGCGGTCGTCTCGGGCCCGGTATCTGCATCCGGCTCTACTCCGAAGAGGACTTCGACGCACGCCCCGCCTTCACCGAACCCGAGATCCAGCGCACCAATCTTGCGTCGGTCATCTTGCAGATGGCGGCGATCGGTCTCGGTGACATCGAGGGGTTCCCGTTCGTCGATCCGCCCGACGCCCGCTCGATCCGCGACGGCATCGCCCTCCTCGAGGAACTCGATGCGGTCCGCCCCGGGCGGCAGCGCTCACGCAAGTGGCTGACTCCCACCGGCCGCAAGCTCGCACGCATCCCGCTCGATCCTCGCCTGGCCCGCATGATCCTGGAAGCCGATCGCAACGGGGCGCTGCACGAGGTGATGATCATCACCGCCGGCCTGTCGATCCAAGACCCTCGAGAACGGCCACGAGGCCCGCAGCAGCAAGCGGCCCTGGAGCTCCACAACCGGTTCAAGGATCCTTCCGGCGACTTCGTCTCTTACCTGCATCTTTGGGAATACCTGTCGCGCGAGCGCCGGGAACGATCGTCGAACCAGTTCCGCAAGATGTGTCGCGCCGAACACCTGCACTACATGCGGGTGCGGGAGTGGTCCGACGTCCTCAGCCAACTCCGGCGAGTTGCTCGCGACCTCGGACTGCACGTGAACCACACGGCCGCCGATACCGACCAGATCCATCGCTCACTCCTCGCCGGGCTGCTGTCGCAGGTGGCGATGAAGGACCCGACCGGTCCTGAATTCCGGGGCGCCCGCAACGCCAAGCTGATGATCGCCCCCGGCTCGGTCTTCTCCCGCAACTCCCCGAAGTGGATCATGGCCGGTGAGCTCGTCGAGACGAACCGGCTGTGGGCCCGGGTCGTCGCCCGGATCGAACCCGAGTGGTTGGAATCGGTCGGCGACCATCTCGTCAAGCGGACCTACGCCGACCCGTGGTGGGACGCCGAACGGGGTTCGGCCGTCTCGACCGAAACGGTGTCGCTCTACGGCCTCCCGCTGGTGGCCAACCGACGGGTCAACTGGGGTCGGATCGATCCGGTCGATGCTCGCGCCCGCCTGCTCCTCCATGCGCTGGTGCGCAACGAGTGGGACGCCGATCACGACTTCATCGAACACAACAACGATCAGATCGCCGAGGTCATCGACCTCGAGAATCGACACCGCCGCCACGACCTCCTGGTCGACGAGGCCGCACGCCTCGCGTTCTTCGACACCAGGGTGCCGGCCGACATCACCACTCGGCGCCAGTTCGACAAATGGTGGAAGCGGACGAGGCGGGAACAGCCGACGCTGCTCGACTACACACAGCGTGACCTGATCCGGCCCGAGGCAGCCGACCTCGACGACAGCGGCTTCCCGATGGTCTGGCACCACGGCGACATCGAGCTCAACCTCAGCTACGCGTTCGACACCGGCAGCGCCGAGGATGGCACGCTCGTCGACATCCCGGTCGGCCTTCTGCACCGCCTCGACCCTTCTGTCTTCGAGTGGAACGTGCCGGCGCTGCGGCGCGAGCTGGTGGTCAGCTTGTTGCGCACCCTGCCGCGAACGCTCCGCAAGGAACTGGTCCCTATTCCTGCGGCCGCCGACGAGCTCTTCGAACACCTCGACCCGACGGCGGGAGGGCTCGTCGACGAACTCGTGCGGGTGCTGGCCACACGACGCGGCCTCTCGGTGCGGGCCACCGACTTCGACTGGCAGCGGGTGCCCCACCATCTGCGACCGTGGTTCCGGGCCCACGATGACGAACTCGTGATTCTCGCCGAGGGCTACGACCTCGGGGCCGTCGCGTCGCTGCTCGAGCAGCGGGTCCGGGCCGAACTCGACGATCAGCGGCACCCCATCGAGTGCGACGGGGCCACCGACTGGATCTTCGGCGACCTTCCCACCGTGATCGACACCGTCGGTCTCGGCGTGAGCGTCGATGCCTTTCCCACGCTCGTCGACCAAGGCGACAGCGTGGGCGTGCGATTGGTCTCCTCAGCCGACGAACAAGCCGACGAGATGTGGTCCGGCACCCGCCGACTGCTCCGACTCCGCCTTCCCTCCCCCACCAAGGCGCTCGACCGTCTGCTCAGCAATGAAGCCAAACTGGCGCTCGTGGTCGGCCCCCATGGATCGATCAACGCCTGGGCCGACGACGTGGCAACCGCCGCCGTCGACCAACTCCTCCTCGGTGCCGGCGGACCGGCGTGGACCGAAGCCGGGTTTCGCTCCATCGAGGCATCGGCCCGAGCCGGCTACAGCGCAGCCCTCCACGCCGTGGCGTCGAGCGGGGCGGCGATCGCCGTGCTGGTCCGCGATGTCGAGCGCGCCCTCGCCGACCTCCACGGACCAGTCTATGAGGCCGGGCGAAACGACATCCGCCGCCAACTCGGTGGCCTCGTCTACCCGGACCACCTGACGGGCCTGGGCGCCGAGCGGCTCGACGACCTCGCCCGCTACCTTCGGGCCATCCTGGTCCGCATCGACCGCCTACGTGAGGATCCTCGGCGCGACCAATCCCTCGTCGCCCGCATTGCCCCGATCGAGCAACGAGCCGACCACTTGGCCGCCACCTCCGGGTGGTCACCCGAACTCGAAGCCGTCATCTGGGGCCTGCAGGAACTCCGGGTCTCGCTGTTCGCCCAGAGCATCGGCACCAACGGACCGGTGTCGGAGAAGCGGCTCAAAGCTCAGCTCGCCAACGTCGGCTGATCAGCCGGCGGTCTTCGTGGCCTGGATCCTCTCGACCCTGCCATCGGGGTGCTCGGCGAACCGGCGCCACTGGGGGCCGTGGTCGGGGTCATCGCTCGGCCACGGCCAGCCGCCGAACTGGGTCTGGCGATAGTCGGCGAACGCCTGCTGGATCTCGGTGTCGGTGTTCATGACGAACGGCCCATAGCGAGCCACCGGTTCACCGATCGGACGGCCTTGGAGCACCATCACCTCGGCGCCCGATGGCCCCGCCACCAGCGTGGCGTGCTGGGAAGCATCGAGCACGGCGCCGGTCGACCCGCCGATCAGCGTTCCGTGGTCGTCACCGTCGCCCCGCAGCGCCAGCTCCTCGCCCTCGAAGAGGTAGAGCACTCGCTGGGTCGAGGGTCCCGACGCCGGGCCGAGGACGAAATGGGCCTCGGGCTCCAGGACCAGGTGCCAGATGGCGACGTCGGAGTCGGCGGCGCTGGCCCAGGAATCGGGCGGCGTCGGTGGGCTGTCGACTTCTTCGAATGCCCCGGTGATCACGGTGACGGTGGTCAGCCGCCCGTGGTCATCGCGACGCTCGGCCCGCGGCGTCTGGTGATCCCACAGCATGGTGAAGTGCGGCTCCACCATCTTGTTTCGGGCCGGAAGGTTCAGCCAGATCTGGAACAGTTCGAGCGGGTTGGGCCGGTCCTGGTCGAGCAGGGGGAACATCTCGCAGTGCACGATGCCCTTCCCGGCCGTCAGCCACTGGGTGTCGCCTCGGCCGAAGCGAGCCCGGGCACCGAGTGAGTCGGAGTGGTCGATCACGCCGGAGCGCACGTACGTGACCGTCTCGAAGCCCCGGTGAGGATGTGCCGGAAAACCGGGCACGCCTCGCCCGTGGTACATGTTCCAGCCGTCGACGTTGGCGAAGTCCTGGCCGAGCTCGCGGCCGGCCAAGCTCGCCGCCGGACCGAGCGTGGCATTCCCGGGGGGATAGGCGTCGCGGTGGTGAGCGCAGAACAGGAACGGGTCAACGGTTGGCCATTGGTCCCCGAGGGGGACGGTCTGGTGAACGAGTTCACTCATCGCGGTCAGGGTAGACCGTTGCCTCCCCGGTAGCGTGATCGCTTGGAACCGACCACGACGTTCGACGACCAACCCACCCAGCGCGCTGCAGGCCAGGGGGCACAACGAGTCATTCCGACACCGGGTCGCGTCGAGTACGTCGTGCTGCTGTCGAGCCTCATGGCCACTGCGGCACTCGGCATCGACATGATGCTCCCGGCCTTCGACGAGATGCGCTCCACGTTCGGCCTTGCGCCCGGCTCGCCCGAGATCTCGGGAGCCCTCACCGCCTACTTCCTCGGCATGTCGACCGCCCTGCTGTTCTTCGGGCCGTTCTCCGACCGGTTCGGCCGACGCTCGGTCATCTTCGTCGGACTGGGGATCTACGTGGCTGGTGCCATCGGGTCGGCGCTCGCTCCCAGCATGGGCGTCCTCCTGATCAGCCGATTCATCTGGGGTGTCGGTGCCGCCGGCGGTCGTGTCGTGGTCACCGCCGTCGTTCGCGACACCTTCGTCGGCGACGCCATGGCAAAAACCATGTCGACCCTGATGGCGGTGTTTCTCCTGGTGCCGATCATCGCTCCCTCGCTGGGCGCCGCGATCGTCGCGTTCCTCCCCTGGCAGGGCATCTTCTGGCTGTGCGCCGCGCTCGGTACCGGACTCGCGTTGTGGGCCGGTACCCGGCTGCCCGAAACGCTCCCGATCGACCAACGCAAGCCGATTCGGATCTCGGTCCTCAAGAACTCGGCCGGCCGGGTCTTCGGCGAACCTGCCACGCTGCTCCCGATGCTCGGCATCACGGCGCTGATGGGTGTCTTCACCTCGTACCTCGGCAGCTCCGAGCTGATCATCAGCGAGATCTTCGGACGACGAGACCAGTTCCCGATCATCTTCGGTGGGACCGCCGCCGTCTTCGGGGCAGCATCGCTGCTCAACGGACGCCTGGTCGACCGCTTCGGCATGCGCCGGTTGTTCATCCCCGCCATCTCGGTCTACGTGATCGGTGCCGCGATCCTGCTGGCACAGGCCGTCGGTAGCGGCGGTCGGCCGTCCTTCTGGGCCTTCTACCCGATCCTGGCCGTCGTCTTCGGATCGTCCATGATCGTCAACCCCAATCTGAACGCCATGGCCTTGGCGCCGGTTGGCGACATCGCCGGTACCGCGTCGTCCATCGTCGGTGCCGTGTCGATGGCCGTCGGCACGCTCATCGGTGCCATGATCGATCGCCAGATCGACGACTCGGTGACCCCGTTTGCCACCGCCGTCCTGGTCTCCGGCATCGTCACTGCGGTCCTCGTCGTTCGTATGCTCGCGGTCGACCAACCCGAAGGCTGAACCCATGCGTCGTCACCTCCGTGCACACCTCGTGAGCCTCGCGCTCGCCGGCTTCGTTCTCGTGCTGAGTGCCTGTTCGGGTGGCGCATCCGAGCAAGCGGCAACGAGCTACACCGCAGCAGAGGTCCAAGACGCAGCCGCCACCGCCATGGCGGCGATCGAGTCCGTGCACTTCGACGTGACTCGCAGCGGCGCCGACGTCACGATCGACGACACCGGGCTCGTGGTGTTCGAGTCGGCCTCGGGCCGCTTCGCCGCACCCCGGTCCGCTGACGCCGTGGTGGCCGTCGACCTGATGGGCAACAGGGTCGAACTCGGGGCGGTGGCGCTCGACGGCGTCCTCTACCTCACCGATCCTCTCACCGGTGCCTGGCAGGACGCCACCGGCACCATCGACTTCGACCCGGCCACCATCTTCAGCGTCGACGAGGGCATTGCTGCGGTCCTCGCGTCGGGCATGGCCGACACCTCGCTGCGAACCGCCGAGCCCGACGACGACGGACTCCTACACCTCACCGGCACCGTGTCGCCCGACGACGTCGCCACGCTCACCAGCGGACTGGTGTCGGAGCCAGCGACGGCCGAGGTGAGCATCGACGCCGCCACCTCGCTCGTGCGCACGATCACCTTCGACACCCCGCTCGACAACGGCGTCGCCAGCTGGCTCGTCGAGTTGTCCGACTACGGCGCCGACGTCACCATCGAGCCTCCCGACCTCGGCGACGGTTGACCCGTGCCCGTCGACGATGACGATGACTGATCGCACCGCCCAGCGACCGCGATTCGCCCTGGCGACCGCCGCGTTCGGTGTCTTCGTCGCCGCCGACGACCTTCTCGTCGTGTCGACCATGCTCCGTCCGATCATCGGCGACCTCGGGCTCGTCCTCCCCGACGACCTCGACACGGCGGCCTGGATCGTCAACGTCTACCTCATCGCCTACCTCGCCGTCATGCCGCTGGCAGGGCGGCTGTCTGACGTGTTCGGACGCCGCCGTGTGTTCGAGGTCTCCCTCGCCATCTTCGCTGTCGGATCGCTCGTGGTCCCACTTGCGCCGAACCTGGGGGTCTTCCTGCTGGGTCGGGCGCTCACCGCCGTCGGGGGCGGCGCGCTCGTGCCCGTCGCACTGGGGATCGCCGGCGATCATTTCGAGGGACGAAACCGGGCGCAAGCCTTCGGCCTCCTCGGGGCGATCGAGACCCTGGGCTGGATCTGGGGACCGATCTATGGCGCGCTGTTGGTCCGTTTCCTGTCGTGGGAGTGGCAGTTCTACCTCAACCTGCCGTTGGCCGTGCTCGGCCTCGTGCTGGCCCGACGTCACCTCCCCCAGCAACGGGTGCACGGCACGCGGCTCGACCTTCTCGGGGCCGGCCTCTTGACCCTTGCCCTGACCGCCAGCAGCCTCGCCCTGCTCAGCCAGGCGAAGATCCAGTCGGCAGGTGGCCTCGACGAGTTGGCCGGGCGCGACTCGACCTCGATCCCTCTCTGGCTGTCGGTCTCGCTCGGCGTGGTCGGCGCTGCCGGGTTCGTCTGGCGCCAGCGGACCGCCGATCCGCCCCTGCTCGACCTGTCGTTCCCCGCTGCCCACCACCGCACCGCACCGACTGCGGCGTTGGCGAGCAACGTGGCCTTCGGTGCCGCACTCGTCACGGCGTTGGTCAACGTGCCGCTCCTGATCAACGTGTTGGAAAGCGATACGGGTGAGGCCGCGCTCCGATCGGGCTGGTCGCTCACCGCCCTGACGGCGGCCATGTCGGTCGCCGCCTACGTCGGTGGTGCGCTCACCGGCCGAGTCGGACCGAGGGTGCCCACCCTGGCCGGCTTCGCCATCGCTGCATTCGGGTTGAGCATCCTCGGCCAACGCTGGGAGCCCGACACCGGCTTGACCGAGCTCATGGTCTACCTGGCGATCCTCGGCGTCGGACTCGGATTGGCCATGACCCCGACCACCACCGCCCTCACCAACGCTGCGGGCGCCGCCAACACCGGCACCGCTGCCGGGCTCGTGGTCGTGTTCCGAATGATCGGCTTCAGCCTCGGCCTCAGCGCGCTCACGACCTACGGATTGCGGCGGTTCACCGAATTGCGATCCGAGGTCGAGCTCCCGCCGCTCACCGATCCCAGCTACACCGAAGCCGCCACCGCCGCCGTGCGCAGGATCACGACCGACGCGCTCTCCGAGACCTTCGTCGCCGCCGGAGTCGTCGCCATGGTGGCCATCGTGTTCGCCGTGGCGCTACCGGGTCGGGATCACGAATCGGCGTGATCGTCGTCGGTTGCGAGGTGTTCCGGTAGGGGCTGCACCACCGGCCGAGCACGACGACGACGCCGGGCCGGGACGAGGTCTCGCATCGACTCCAGCCGCCCGAAACAGAGGAGACGGTCGTCGGCCTCGAGCACCCGGCTCGTGCGCGGGTTCGGAATGACGGTGACACCCCGATGGAGCGTGAGCACGGTGATGTCCTGCTCGGCGAGCCCGGAATCGGCGATCGACTTGCCGAGGATGTGTGCGCCCTCACCGACATGGATCTCGGCAACCCCGTAGCCCGCACTCACCGTGAGCCGCTGGCGCACGTCGACCTCTGGGAAGGCGACCTGATTGGCGATGTAGTCGACGATCACGCCGGCGATGTCGAGTTCGGTGGCCGTCTCGATGCCCTCCAACCCCGGTGAGGAGTTGACCTCCATCACCAGCGGACCGAGGTCGGACTCGAGCATGTCGACCCCGGCCACCTTGAGCCCCATCACCTGGGCAGCCTGAACCGCTACCCGCTGGTATTCCTCGGGCAGGTCGACGACCTCGGCGATGCCTCCACGGTGCACGTTCGATCGGAACTCGTCGCCCTGGGCGACACGGCGCATGGCCGCGACCACCTGGTCACCGACGACGAACGCTCGTAGGTCCTTGCCCTTGGACTCCTTGATGAATCGCTGGATCAGCACGTTCTGCTTGGTGCTCTGCAGGGTCTCGATGACGGCCTCGGCCACCTTGGTGTCGGGAGCCAGGATCACGCCGATGCCCTGGGTGCCCTCGAGCAACTTGATCACGACCGGCGCGCCACCAACCCGTTCGATCGCCGGCAATACGTCGGCCCGGTCACGCACGAACGTGGTTGCCGGGATGCCGATGCGGTGGCGGGCGAGGATCTGCGCCGAACGCAACTTGTCGCGAGAGTTGGCGATGCCATTCGCCGGGCTCGGGGTGTAGACGTCCATCTGTTCGAACTGGCGAACGACGGCGAGCCCGAAGAAGGTGATCGAGGCGCCGATACGGGGCAGGATCGCGTCGTAGTCGGGCAACAACTTGCCTCGGTACTGCAGATCCGGCTCGTCACTCGCGAGATCGATCGCGAATCGCAGCGTGTTGAGCACCCGGACATCGTGACCACGGTCCTCGGCCGCCTGACGTAGGCGTTGCGTGCTGTACGACCGGGGGGCGCGGGAAAGGATGCCGAGCTTCATGGGTCGACTCTAGTAGGCGGGTCGATACGTCCAATGCCACGGTTCTCGCGGCACGTCTTCGACGAACCCGTAGTCGGGAGCGTGCGCTCGCATCCACGCCTGCGCCGAGTCATCGAGGTCGAGGTCGAGCGCCAGCCCCCAACCGTGATTGCTCGTGCCCGGTGTGGCCGCCAGACCACCCTGGGAGTACAGGCCCTTCTCCTTCGCGAGCCGCTCCTGGACCGCCAGCGGACGATAGGAGTCGGTCACCCCAATCGTGACGCCGTCGGCCTTGGCGGCCGCCACCATCTTCTCGAAGGCATTCGCCGCCGGCGCATACAACGAGTGGCCGGGCACCGACAGCGCCGTCAACGCCTCGGCCGGCACCTTCCCGTTGCCGTACGGCACGAGGTCCGCCGGGGGCGTGAGCGACGGGTACTGCCCCGGTTCGAGTCGGAGCGCCGGAGTCAGGCCGCTCGTTGCTACGGACGGCTGCGTGAGTCCGAGGTTGGCGTACGCCGAAGCCAAGCTGCCGCCGGGTGTCTCGCCGGTGGCGCTGTAGCCCAGGACGCCGTTGTTGTTCCGCGATGCGAGCTCGGCTCGAAGGAGGTCGCCGAACTGGCCACCACTCGGTGAGGGGCCGGCCTTCACCCGGGATTCGATCGCGCTGAGGCGCGCGGTGATACCGGAGATCGGGTCCATACCCCAGCGTCGGCCCAGGGCTGCCCCGGTATGAGGCGAACAGCCACTACCGTCGTCGTGGTGACCTCGACCCGTCGATCGCTGATCGCAGCGACCATCATCGTCTTCACCATCTTCACCGACTGGATCACGAAGCAGTGGGCACTCAGCGCGCTGAGTGACGGTCACCGGATCCCGCTCCTTCCGACCCTCGAGTTCGATCTCCTGTTCAACAACGGCTTCTCGTTCGGCACGGGCGAGGGTCGGGGTCGCCTGATCGGGATCGGCGTGATCGGGATGGTCGTCTATCTGGCCGTGCAGCTGCATCGGGCGACCATCGTGCATCGTGTTGTCTTCTTCTCGATCATCCTTGGGGGAGCCATCGGCAACCTCCTCGACCGGATCTTTCGCGCCGACGACGGCTTCCTGACCGGCTCTGTCGTCGACTTCATCGACGTGAGCTGGTTTGCGGTCTTCAACGTCGCCGACATCTACGTGGTGTGCGGGGCGATCGCGTTCGGCCTCTGGGAGACACTGATCAATCCTCAGCTCGATGCACCCGAGCAACCCGCCGACGAGCGCGATCCGACTGCTGCGACCGAGCTCGACACGACCCCCGACCCCATCCTCGACACCGACGACCATTCGGCATTGCAGGAGTAGCGAGAAAAACCTGCCGATGCTGTCCATCTCGGCGGTCCCGGCTCGTCGTCTGGGTGTCACGAAGCAACGGGCCGCACGGCCCGATCGATCAAAGGACCACCCATGAACTACATGCTCCTGCTCTACTCCGCCGCCGACGCCGGTCCCAAGCCCGGAAGTCCCGAACAGGCCGCCGAGATGCCACAGTGGCTCGCCTACTCCCAAGCCCTGGTCGACGCCGGCGTGATGGTGGCCGGCGAACCGCTCCATCCTGTGTCCACCGCAACGACCGTCCGCTTGCGTGGCGGTGAGGTGCTGACGACCGACGGCCCCTTCGCCGAGACCAAGGAACAGTTGGGCGGCTACTACATCATCGACGTGCCCGACCTGGACGCGGCGCTCGACTGGGCAGCCAAGACGCCCCTCACCGGCTACGGGTCGGTCGAGGTGCGTCCCATCATGGAGATCCCCTCGCTCTGATGTTCTCGCCCGTCGCCCAGGTCTTCGCCGAGGAGTGGCCACGTCTCGTGGCCACACTCATGCGAGACCTGGGCGACCTCGAACTGGCCGAGGATGCAGCACAGGATGCGTTCGTCGAAGCAGCCAAGCGGTGGGGTCCCGCCACCACCCCCGATCGGCCGGGCGCCTGGTTGCTCACGACCGCTCGGCGCAAGGCCATCGATCAGCTCCGGCGACGCCAGTCGATGGACGAGCGCCTCGCGGTTCTCGGGGCGATGCTCGACCAGGGGGACGACCAGGCCGAACCTCCCGCATCGGTGATCGAGGACTCCCAGCTGGCCATGATCTTCGGATGCTGCCACCCATCGCTCGCCACCGAGGCCCAGGTGGCACTGACGCTGCGCCACGTTGGCGGCCTCTCGACGGCGCAGATCGCTGCGGCCTTCGTCGTCGGCGAGGAGACCATGGCGAAGCGGCTCGTCCGAGCCAAACACAAGGTACGAGACGCCAACGTGCCGTTCGTGATCCCCGATCCCGAGCGGCTCAACGACCGGCTCGCTGCCGTCCTCCACGTCATCTACCTCATCTTCACCGAAGGCCACGCCCCGACCGACGGCCAGCGTGAACCGAGCGGCGTCGACCTCGTCCGAGGCAGCCTGTGCGACGAGGCCCGCTGGCTTTCTCGGATGGTCGCCGACCTCCTGCCCGACGAACCCGAGGCCAACGGTCTTGCAGCGCTGCTCTGCTTCACCGACGCCCGGCGACACGCCCGCATCGACGCCGACGGCGAGATGGTGCTGCTCGATGAACAGGACCGATCACGTTGGGACGCGGCAGCAAACGCCGAAGGCCACCACCGCCTCGCCCGGGCACTCGAACAACAGCGCATTGGTCCGTTCCAATTGCAGGCGGCAATCGCCGCCATTCACGCGCTGGCCCCGACGGCGGCCGAGACCGACTGGGCGCACATCGCCAACCTCTATCGACGACTCATGGAGGTGGCGCCGTCGGCCGTCGTGGCGCTCAATGCCGCCGTCGCCGAGTCGATGGTCCACGGACCCGAGCACGGACTGACGCTCCTCGACACACTCGAGGCAAGCGGTCGACTGGAGCGCTACCGGTTCCTGCCGGCCGCTCGAGCCGACCTCCTCCGCCAGCTCGGACGCTGGGACGACGCCGCCGAGCAGTACCGCCTCGCGCTCGACCTGACCACGAGTCCCGCCGAGCAGCGCTTCCTCACTCGACGACTCGAAGACGTCACCCGTCGCCGTAGCCTGGCTCGGTGATCGACCCGACCGTCCTTGCCCAGTCCGCGTCGCCACTCGGTGACGGCAAGATCGACAACTGGATCATCTCGTCGAGCGTCCACGTCGTCGTCGGATCGCTCGTGCTCCTCACGATGACCGTTGCCACCGGTTGGGTTGGCTGGCTCGCGATCAAGGGCCGATCGCTCGACCTCGGGGGCAAGATCCTCATCTCGGTCGCGCAGGTCGTGTTGGCTCTTCAGGTGCTCATCGGTATCAAACTGCTCGACCAGGGGCAGGGCATCGTCCAGCTCTACATCCACTACCTCGGCGGGTTGCTCCCCATGGGTGCCTTCTTGGCCGGCGGTTGGTGGGTCCGCGGGGAGACACCGACCTCGAATCGACTCCTGGCGGCGTTGATCGCCATCGGGTGGTTCTCGGCGGTGATGGCCTTCACCATCGGCCGCCAATACGCCAACGGCTGAACCCCGCAGTGCCCTGCGCGTCGGTCTCATGATCGAGCGACCGACGACGAAGCTGCCACCGATGAGCTTCTTGCGGCGATTGCTACATCGGGACAGTGCTCCCCCAACGGCCACCCTCGTTGCGCCCGGACGCAGCGAAGCGGCGAGGCACGATGACGCCCTCGCGCCGATGCTCGATCTCCTGCCGGAGATGATCTGCCGGTTCGAGCCCGACGGCACCCTGACCTGGGTCAACGAATCGTACGCCGCCTACCATCACACAACTCGTGAAGCGCTGATCGGCACGAACTTCATGGAGCTGGTCGATGAGAGTGTGCGGCAACTGGTGTCGCAGCACCTCGTCCAGCTCCGATCCCTGACGCCGAGCAACCCCGAGCAACGCAACGAACACCCGTCATCCGAGGTGTCGGGCAAGCTTCGGTGGCAGCTATGGACCGACCGAGCGCTGTTCGACTCCGCCGGTCGCCTGGTCTCGTTCGTCTCGATCGGGCGAGACATCACGGCCGAGCGGCACCGCCAGGAAGAGGTCGAATCACTGGCCACCCGGGTACACGACGAGGCGCAGGCCCTTGCGTCGATGACCGAGTACGAAACGGCAAGTGGACTCGGTGGTCGGCTCGACGAGGCGGTCTCGATCGTCGACGATCTGGTCGAGCGAGTCACCGACATCTCCCGAACGGCCGAGACCATCCGCAAGCTCGCAGAGCAGACCTCGTTGCTCGCACTCAACGCCACGATCGAGGCGGCACGAGCCGGCGAGCACGGCAAGGGATTCAGCGTCGTGGCGGGCGAGGTCAAGACGCTCGCAGGCTCGACCAAGGCGTCACTCGAATCGATCGACACGCTCGCCGACGAGCTGACGTCTGGAGTCAGCGCCGTGAGCGCGGTGCTGTCCGGCGTGACGGAGTCGTCGGGTTCGCTGTCCTCGTCGGTTGCCCAGCTCCGAGAGATTGCCTCGACGCTGCGCCACCTCTCTCAGGTGGACGGCTGACCGACGGACACGTCGAGCAGCTCGAGCCCGTCACTCGGCCGGAATCGGTAGGCGAGACCGGCCGGCACACTGACACTGTCGCCTTGCTCGAGCCGCAGCTCGTTGCGACCGTCGAGTTCGAGCACGGTCGACCCTTCGAGGACGAAGTGGAACCGGAACTCGCGGTCGTGCGCTCGGAGCGCATGGTGCGGCACGTCGTCCCCCGTCGCTCGCGCGACTCTGACGTCGGCGAGGCCATCAGTTGCGGTATCGATGCCGGTGTTCCGAGCCTCGAACCCCGGGTGATCCCACGGCTCGTAGCTCGCGCCCTCGGCCTGATGCCAGACGAAACGCTGGCCGCCGAAATCGCGCGTGGGGTCGATGTCGGTCGTCGGGAGGTCGAATCCCAGCTCGCCCAGGGTGTCGTGTTCGGCCGGGCAGCCGATCTCGACCACTTCGAGATGATCCGAGGCTTCGAGGACCCGATGTCGGATCTCGGGCGGCTGCAGCACGGCGTCGCCGGCACGCATGATGAACGGCTCGCCCTGGTCTTCGTAGACCAATCGGGCCCAGCCCCGTGCACAGAAGATCAGCTGGAAGCGAATGCGGTGATAGTGCACGTAGTCGGGCACCGGTCCGCCGTCGGGGATGTGAATGTGGGAGGCAATGAATCGTCCACCGTGTCGGGACGGGATCAGGTCTCGGTAGAGCATCCCGGCTCGACCCACTCCGAGCTCGGTGTCGGATCGGCGAGACACCACGAGCTCGGGGACCATTGGCGGTAGAACGAGCGGACGCTCGGCGTCGAAGGGAACGACCGTCCAGTTCGTCGGCCACGACACGCTGGTCGAAGCGGCAGCCGAGGTGTCGTCGGGTTCCGTCGTGGTCTGCACACCCAGGTGCAGCGTGGCCGGGACGAGCTCGCCCTCGGACACTCGACGAACACGGAACCGGGCCCCGTGACCGCTGAGGTCGGCCTCGATCGGATTGTCGGCTGGAGAGATGCGCTCGACACGAAATCCGACTGAACGCAGGGCGTCGATGGCCGCGCCGAGGTCACGGCACGTGAGGTCGGCGAGGGCGGTGGTGGTCGTCATCGATCGCAAGACTAGACACCCGATCTCGGGCCAGACACCTGTAGCTGCGCCGTCGCGCGGCGAACCGCAGAAGAAAACCCCGGAAATTCAAGGCACTATCCCACCGTTTCCGTCCAAACCCTGCTTTCCTATGGGCTTCGTTCCCCCATACGAAGGAGTTGCAGTGGCAACCAAGGCAGAAATGATCAGCGCCGTCGCCGAGCGTGGCGGTTCCGACAAGAAGACGGCTGAGGCCGTGCTCGGCGCGTTCTTCGACTACACCGCCGAAGAGGTCAAGAAGGGCAACAAGGTTGCGTGGCCGGGCTTCGGCACCTTCTCGATGACCGAGCGTGGTCCCCGCAAGGGCCGTAACCCGCAGACCGGCGAGCCGCTGAAGATCAAGAAGAGCCGTTCGATCAAGGTGTCGACCTCGGCCCCCATGAAGGAATGGCTCCTCGGCCGCAGCGCCAAGCGCTGATTTCAGAACAGCGCGAACCGCTGATCGAGCACAGCGCCAAGCGCTGATCAAGCACAGCGCCAAGCGCTGATCAGAACAGCACTTCCCACTCGAAACGAGTGCGTCGGACGACCCGGCTCAGGCCGGGTCGTCCGCCGTTTTCGAGCCGAGGCCGGGCGCGGGTCATACTGCGTCGGTGACCGAACACATCGACCGCAGCCGACTCGGGTTCTATGCGCTGGCCGGCGCACCCCGCTCTCCCCGTGACCTCATCGACGAGATCCGTAGTGCCGAGGCCATGCACCTCGGGCATGCCTTCATCTCCGAGCGATTCAACATCAAGGAAGCTGCCACCCTGTGCGGCGCCGCCGGGGCGGTGTCGGAGGCCATCCAGATCACCACGGCGGCCACCAACCACACGATCCGTCACCCCATGGTCACCGCATCGTTTGCGTCGACCATGTGGCGGCTGACCGACGGGCGCTTCAGCCTCGGACTCGGTCGGGGCATCGATCGAGCGATGCGAGCCTACGGCATGACCACCACGACCACCGCCGACCTCGAGGTCGCGGCGAACCTGTACCGGAGGCTCTGGCGGGGCGAAACCGTCATGGGCCACACCGACCGTGCCGGCTCCTATCCGGTGCTGCGACTCGACGCCGACTTCGACGAACCCATTCCCCTCAGCATCGTGGCGTTCGGACCGAACACGCTCGAGCTCGCCGGGAGGGCATTCGACCGTGTCGTCCTCCACACGTTCTTCACCGACGAGACCACGAGCCGAGCCGTGCGCACCGTGAAGGAGTCGGCCGAACGAGCGGGCCGCAACCCCGATGACGTCGAGGTCTGGTCATGCTTCGCCACGATTGGCGACCATCTCTCTCACGACGTTCGGATCAAGAAGACCGTCGGTCGCCTCGCCACGTACCTGCAGGCGTACGGCGACCTCATGGTGAGCACGAACGACTGGGATCCTGCCGTCCTCGCGGCGTTTCGGGCCGATCCGTTCGTGTCGTCCTTCGCCGGCGCGCTCGACGCCAAAGCCACCACCGACGAACTCGAGCACGTCGCCACGCTCATCCCCGACGAATGGCTCGCTCCGGCCGCCACCGGCTCGGTCGAGCAGTGCATCGCTGCGGTGTCCAACCAGTTCGACCTCGGTTGCGACGGGGTCATCCTCCACGGCGCGAATCCGACCGAACTGCAACCGATCGTCGACGCGCTGCCCGCGTCCTGATCGCGGCGCCGGTTACGCTCGACCGGTGCAACGATTCAGCGCCCAGTGCCTCGTTCCGGCCGGAGACGTACTCGGTGAGTGTCCGGTTTGGGATCCGAGGGCCAACGAGCTCCTCTGGACCGATATCCACGGCCGACGGCTCCACCGCCTGCCCGACGGCGCGACCGAACCGATCACGCTTCCCCTCGAAGGTCGCGTGTGTTCGTTCGCCGTCACCGATGTCGGACTGCTGATCGCGGCGTTCGATACCGGTCTGGGTCTGCTCGATCGTCACACGGGCGAAGTCGAGTGGCTCGGCGACGTCGAGCCGGACCGGCCCGAGACCCGCTGCAATGACGGGCGCCCCGACCGCAACGGCAGCTTCGTGTTCGGCACGATGGTCGAGACGCCCGCCGCCGAGGGTGAGCCCGATCCCGCTCCTGGCAACTTCTACCACTGGAACGCCGGTCGCGGCCTTACGCATCTGTACCGGAACGCCCGGATCGCCAACGGCCTGTGCTTCGGGGCCGACGGCCTGATCATCCACTACGCCGACTCGGTCAAGGGCACCCTGTGGCGTGCCCGCTACCACCCTCAGCACGCCCTGCTCATCGAAGACGAGGTCTTCATCGCCGCCAACACCCATCCGGGCGCCCCCGATGGCGCCGCAGTCGACACCGACGGCAACGTGTGGAACGCCCGCTGGGGAGCGTCGGGCGTCGCGTGCTTCGCTCCCGATGGCACGATGGTCGCGTTCGTCGACCTCGACGTGCCCCATGTGAGCGCTTGCGCCTTCGGTGGTCCCGATCTCGACCGGCTCTACATCACGACCGCTCGCGAACACCTGTCACCCGACGACCCGGTCTATGAACGTTCGGGTTCGCTGTACGTGGCCGACGTCGGCGCGACCGGCCTGGCGCCGGTGCCGGTCGTCACGGGCCGAGCCTGATCAAAGCCCCCGTTGCACGACCCGTTCGGGGTGGATACGCAGCAGCACATTGGGTTCGGGAAGCGGGTGTTCGCTGAGCCAGAGTTCGGCTTCGGAGCCGTGATAGGGGGCGGCGAGTGTGAGGCGATCGGCGTCGGTAACGCGCTCGTGCGTCGTTGCCCGGCCATGCACTCGCACGTAGGAACCGCCGTGGGGTGCGAGCACGAGCAACGACACCGCCGGGTTCTGGGCCACGTGACGGGCCTTGGCCGAGGTTGGCGCACAGCTGATCCACACGGTCATCTGATCGGGATTGGTGTCGTCGAGGTGGAACCACACCACGGACTGCGAGATCGAGCCGGACGAGTCGGTCGTGGCCAGCACGGCGTGCAGGGGACGCTGTAGGAATCCGGTGACCGCCTCGTCGAATCTCACGTCGCTGCTCCCTCGGCGGCTCCCACGGCGACGGCCTTCGCCCACCGGTAGTCGGCCTTGCCCGCCGGCGAGCGCACCACTTCCGGTGTGAAGATGATCGCCTTCGGCAGCTTGTAGCGCGCCAAGTGCTTGGCGGCTTCCTCGAGCAGGCCGTCCTCGTCGGCAGCGGCGCCGTCGCGGAGGCGCACGATGGCCACCACCTCGCTCCCCCAGCGGTCGCTGGGTCGCCCGGCCACCACCACGTCGTAGACCGACGGGTGGTGCATCAGGGCCGCTTCGACCTCTTCGACGAAGATCTTCTCGCCGCCCGAGTTCACGGTGACCGATTCACGTCCCAACAACTCGATGAGTCCGTCGGTTCGCAACCGGGCCCGGTCGCCAGGCACGGAGTATCGGCGTCCCTCGATCTCGGGGAAGGTGGCTGCCGTCTTGGCGGCGTCACCCAGGTAGCCGAGCGGGATGCGACCACGCTTGCCCAACCAACCGGGTTCGTCGTGGCCGGCTTCGAGCAGATGGGTCAGGTCGTCGCTCACGATCACCGAGTTCGGGTCGGGCTCGAACGTGCCAGTCGATGCCGCCCCACCCTTGACGGTGGACTGTCGCAACTGGCCACCGGCTTCGGACGACCCGACGCCGTCGACCACCGTGACCTGTGGGAGCAACTCCAGCAGCTTCGCCTTTCGGGGTGCCGACAGGGCGGCGCCACCCGAGAGCACGATCCGCAAGGACGACAGGTCGTAGCGGCCGGGATTGGCCTCGAGCTCGTCGAGCATCGGTTGGGCGTAGGCATCACCGACGATGAGCAGGAACGAGACCGCTTCCCTCTCGACGGTGGCGAAGACGTCGGCGGGGTCGAGCCGGTCGGTGATGTCTTGGATGATGACCGGATCCCCGCGACCCCAGGCGCTGAACGCGTTCCAGTGGCCGGCACCATGCATGAAGGGCGGAGCGGGGAGGAACCGCAGACCGGGCTTGTCACCCGTCGCCCAGTCGGCAATGGCCTCGATGGACTCGAATTCGGCGTCGGCCGGTGTGTTGCGGATTCCGAAGGCGGCGACGGCGGCGTCGGCCTGGCGCCAGAGCACGCCCTTTGGCATCCCGGTGGTGCCACCGGTGTAGAGGATGTAGAGATCGTCGGGTGACCACTCGACGTCGGGCCGAGCCGGTGATGCCG
Source organism: Acidimicrobiales bacterium (assembly GCA_041394265.1). NCBI lineage: Bacteria > Bacillati > Actinomycetota > Acidimicrobiia > Acidimicrobiales > Acidimicrobiales bacterium. The sequence continues at coordinate 4,733,777 of JAWKIO010000005.1, read as the reverse complement.
CGGCCAGTACGTCCTCGTACCACTCGGCGCCGGGCAGGAGGGCCCCGTTGGAGTCGTCGGGTACCTGGATGATCACCCGGAGGTCGGGCAGGTCGGCGAGAATCGATGCCAGCGTCGGCGCAAAGCGGGAATGCACCACGATGCCGGTGGCTTTCGCATCGGTGAGGAGATAGGTGAGTTCCTCGGCCACGTAGCGATAGTTGACGTTGAACGGCGCCACCCTGGCTTTGTAGGCGCCGAGCATCCCCTCGAGATACTCGTTGCCGTTGGTCAAGTAGAGCGCCAGATGATCCTGGCCGGACTCGTGGTTGGCCAACTCGCTCCGCTCCACGACGTTGCCGAGCCCCCGATCACGCAGGGCGTTGGCAAGGCGTCGGGTGCGGTCCGTCACCTGCGCCCAGCTGAAGCGGCGCTCACCCCATACCAAGCACTCACGGTCGGGGTCGCGTTCGGCGATCGCCTCGTGGAGTGCTGCCAGGTTGATCTCGCTCATGGGTCCGTTCTATCAGCTGGTTGGTGGCGGTCGTAACTCGCTTCGAGCTGTCGGCGTAGGAAGTCGGCGAACAGCAGCGGCTCGTACTTCGCCTGCCCACCGGCCCGCTCGACGCAGACGTCGAACGGCTCGATGACGGTGTCGACCGATGGGTCGAAGAAGAACGGCACCGAGTACCGCTCGCGGCCCGAGCGATTGTCGACCCGATGCGGGGTCGACAGCAGTTCCCCGTTTGTCCAGTGCGACAACATGTCGCCGACATTGAGCACGAAGGCTCGCTCGTCGGGCTCGACGGCGAGCCACGCGCCGTCAGTCGTTCGAACCTCGAGGCCTCCGACGTCGTCCTGGGCCAAGAAGGTGAGAGCTCCGAAGTCGCGATGAGGCGCCGATCCGAACAGCATCGGATCCTCGTCGGGAGCCACCGGCGGATAGTGGAGGAGGCGGAGCCAGGTCGTCGGCAGCTCGAACGCCGACAGCAGTTGTCCTGTCGCCAGCCCGAGGCTGATCTCGAACAGTCTCACCACACGACGGCCCAGGTCGACCATTCGATCGTGGTATTCCTCGAGCGTGGACCTGAACGCCGGTAGGCCCGTTGGCCACTGGTTGGGGCCGGCCAGGTACAGACCCCGCGCGACCGGTTCGCTGTCGGGGCCGTCTTCGCGCATCATCATGAACGAGGCGCTTCGATTGGGACGCTCGGCCGCCTCGACGGTCGAGGCTCGGTCGGTCGAGACGTCGGGCGCGATGTACCCCCGATGACGTCGATCCAGCGCGATCTTGGACTTCGCCTCGTTCGGGAGCGCGTGGAACGCCTTCGATTGGGCGAACACGGCTCGCCGAAGTTCGGGATCGATGCCGTGATCGACGATCGAGGCGAAGCCGTAGCGACGGAAGGCCGCCACCAATGCGTCGCCGGCCCCAGGATCGGCGAGCGAGACGGTGGGGATCATTCGACCGTGAGCAGTCGCAGTGTGGCGTAGGCGGTGTTCACCTTGCGTCGTTCGCCGGCGCCACCTTGGGCATGGCGGGCGCAGGCGGAGCGGAGCGTCGGCCAATCGGCCTCGGCCGTGACGCCGAGAATGGCGCGGGCCTCGTCGGCGGTGAGGGCCGGGCCGTCGCGTAGGTCGATGACGTCGCCGGAGGGCTCGGAGAACCGGAACGTGGGAATCGATGTTGCCGACGGCCGATCGGCTCGGGTTGCATCGAAGCGAACGTCTGGACGTGCCACGCCCCCATCATGCCAGTCGCCGGCGCCGATGGCGCCCCGTCCCTCTACGCTCGCAGCGTGGAACCGGCGACGTCACACGACCTCGAACTCCAACGGGAGCGGTCCGCCCTCGCCCACATGCAGGCACTCCATCGGGCACACCTCGATCGGGCTCGCGCGGCGGCAACTCGGCTCGCCGACGAAGCAGCCGAGGCGACCGAGGATGGCATTCGAGATCTCGTCGACGAAGACGGCGAGGTCGATGCCGCCATCCGAGCGGCACTGGTTCGCCAGAGTGCGGACCGAGCAATGCATGCCATCCGGCGGTCGAACGAACTCGAGGCAATGGGCGAGGCGCTCGCCTTCGGCTACACCCAGTCGGCCGACGACTCAAGACTCGACGTCGGCCGACTGACCGTCATCGACGACTCGACCGGGGAGCCGGTGTTGGTCGACTGGCGTGCCCCCGCCGCCGTTCCCTTCTACCGGGCGACCCCGATCGACCGGCTCGGCGTCGAGCGGCGCCGCCATTTCGTCTACGCCGGTGACGAGCTGGTCGGGTACTCCGACGAGCTGTTCGACATCGACGACCTGGTCGACGGGGTCGAGGCCCACGGTGGGTTACGGGGCGAGGCCGCAATTCTGGCGGCGCTCGACCTGCCGACGCGCGATCAGATGCGATCGGTCGTCGCAACGATCCAAGCCGAACAGGACGCCGTGGTGCGTGCCCCGAGCAACGGCGCACTCGTGGTGCAGGGCGGGCCCGGCACCGGCAAGACCGTGGTCGCCTTGCACCGTGCTGCGTACCTGCTCTACGAGCATCGGGCGGCACTTTCCGATACGGGCGTTTTGATCGTCGGTCCAAGTTCGGAGTTCCTTGCCTACATCAGTGGCGTGCTGCCGTCGCTCGGCGAGTCCGGGGTCATCTCCGTGACGGCGAGCGAACTCTTCGCCGGGATCTTGCGGGGGCGCGAGGAGCCGGACCATGTGGCCGCGATCAAGGGTGGTGAGATCATGGTCGAGCTGCTCGCCCATGCCGTGGCCGATCGCCAACGTCGACCTGGTGAGGCGCTGTCGACCTACTACGGCTCGCGTCGGGTGGTGCTCGATCTGGCGACGCTCGAGGGGATCTTCGACCGGGCCCAGCGACACGCCACCCACAACGACGGAGCGGCAGCCTTTCGGCGTGGCGTCATCGATGCCTTGGCACTCACGGTGCACGACCCAACCTTCGCCAGCATGTCCGACGCTGTCGATTCGTTCCGGTCCTCCGGGCGAGTCCGACACTTCATCATGCGACACTGGCCGACGCTCACGCCGGAGCAGGCGTTGAATGATCTACTCGGATCGAAGGCGCTGCTCCACTCCGCCAGTCGTGGTCTGCCGCTTGCGGTCCGTGAGCGGTCGGCGCTGTACCGCGACCGAGTGTCCGAGGCCGATCTCGATCGGGTGCGATGGAGCGACGCCGATGTGCCGCTGCTCGATGAGCTCTACGAACTGCTCGGCCCGGTGATGCCCGAAGCTCACGACGAGCAGCTCCGCCGGGATGCGCTCGACGAGTTCGAGCTCGCACAACGCGATGAGGAAGAGGCCGACGAGGACGACGAGTCGGTATTCGACCGTGAGGCGCTCGATCCCGAGGGCGTCGGCTTCGAGGTCCTCAGCCTCGAAGACCCCTACCTCGACACCCGGGCGGCCGACGGATGAGCGACCGCTACACACCGGACGACGACGATGACGACATCTCGTTCGACGAGCTCGATCTCGACGCCGCCGATGCGGTGTTCGATCGCGGCGCGGGCATCGCCGAACTCGCGGCGCAACAGCGGGCGTGGCGCTTCGGCCACGTCATCGTCGACGAGGCCCAAGACCTCACACCGATGCAGTGGCGGATGGTGGTGCGCCGGGCCCGCGGCAACTCGATGACCATCGTCGGGGATCTTGCCCAGCGATCGACCGGTGCACCCGGGGAGTGGCGAGAGCATCTCCCCTCCTCCATCACCGACTTCGGCTATCGCGAACTCACCACGAACTACCGCTCACCAGCCGAGGTCAACGAGCTCGCCGCCTCGATCCTCGCCGAGCTGGCGCCGAAACTGACTCGCTCGACGGCCATCCGCCGAACGGGGGTGGCACCTCGCTCCCTTCGTGTCCCCTCGATCGAAACGGCGCTCCCCGACCTCGTTGCCGAGGAGCAGAACAACGTCGGCGATGGCAAGGTCGCCGTCATCGCCCAGACCCCGCTCGATCCCGTGGCACCGGCGCAGCTGTTGACACCTCGAGCGGCGAAAGGACTCGAGTTCGACTCGGTCATCGTCGTCGAGCCATCGGCGATCGTGGCCGAACCACATGGGCTGAGCCTGTTGTACGTCGCCGTCACCCGCACCACGCGGCGCCTCACCATCATGCACACGGCCGACCTGCCACCGGTCCTCGCCCGTTCGCTGAGCTGAGCGACCGCCGGCGAAGAGCCCCCAGAAATTGCATCCGGAGCCTCCGCTGCCCCTATTGTCGGCGGCCATGAAGATCTCGATGTCACTCAACTATTCCGGCGGCTTCAAAGAGGGTGTTGAACGTGTTCAACAGCTCGAGAAGGCCGGCCTCGACGTGGTGTGGATCCCCGAGGCGTACAGCCACGATGCGATCAGCCAGGTCGGCTACCTCGCAGCCAAGACCGAGACCGTGCAGATCGGTACCGGCATCCTCAACGTGTTCTCCCGGACGGCGAGCTGCATCGGCCAGACGGCGTCGGGCTGCGACTTCGTGAGCGACGGTCGTTTCATCCTCGGCCTCGGCGCCTCCGGACCGCAGGTCATCGAAGGCTTCCACGGTGTGCCCTACGAAAAGCCGATGCCTCGCATCCGTGACTACATCGAGGTCACCCGCATGATGCTGCGCCGGGAGAAGATCGACTATCAGGGTGACACGGTCACGATTCCGCTGCCCGAGGGGCAGGGTACGGGTCTGGGTAAGCCGCTCAAGCTCATCAATCACCCCGTGCGCAGCGAGGTCCCGATCTACTGGGCCAGCCTGATGGGGCTGTCGGTCACCAACACCGCCCGCTACGCCGACGGCTGGTTGCCGATCTTCTTCATGCCCGAGAAGTTCCGCGATGTTTGGGGTGAAGAGCTCGACAAGGGTCTGGCCAAGCGTGATCCCTCACTTGGACCGCTCTCGATCAACGCCGGCGGCATGCTCGCCATCGACGACTCGCTCACCGGCGACGCCCAGAAGGCCGTGCTCGACCACGCTCGCCCGAACGCTGCGCTGTACATCGGTGGCATGGGTGCACGCGACAAGAACTTCTACAACACCATCGCCAAGCGCTACGGATTCGTCGACGAGGCAACAGAGGTCCAGAACCTCTACCTCGACGGCCAGAAGGACGCGGCCGCGGCCGCCGTCCCGGGCGAGTTGCTGGAGAAGTCCAACCTGGTGGGCCCGGCCGGCTACATCAAGGAGCGGCTCGCCGCCTACAAAGAGGCCGGGGTCAACATGCTGTCGGTCAACCCGGTCGGTCCTGATCCGGTCGGCACCATCGAGAAGCTCAAGTCGCTGATCGACTGAGTGCCGATGGTCGAAGGCGACGACGAGACACTCGAGCTGGTGGCGCGGCTACGCCTCGCCGTCGCTCGATTGAATCGACAACTCCGAGCCCAATCGGCCAATGACCTCACGCTGTCGATGCAGTCGGCGCTGTTCACCGTCAGTCGCGAGGGCCCGCTCACACTCGGGGCCCTCGCGCTGCGGGAGCAGGTCGCGCCGTCGATGGTGACCAAGCTGCTCGATCGTCTCGAGCGCGACGGGTTGGTCGAACGGACCGCCCATGCCACCGACAAGCGGGTCAAGTACGTGGCGGCCACCGATCTCGGCCACGAGCGCACCCAACAGATCCGGCGCCGTCGTGAGGCGTGGCTGGCCACGCGGGTGTCGAGCCTCGGCCCCGACGACGTCGCTCGGCTCGACGCCGCCATCGATGTCCTCGAAGCGCTGAGCGAGCCCGACGAACCGGGTAGCTGAACGCCGACCTGCGAACGGTTCAGCGGCCGACGACTCGCATGGCCAGATCGGCGTAGTGATACGCCACCTGGTCGGCGCTGAACTCGCCATCGTCTCGGAACCACAGCGACAGCCCGATCCCCATGTCGAGCATCGTGTAGGCCGCGAGCTTCGGCGAGCGGACCTCGAACACGCCGGTCTCGGCACCCCGGGTGATGAGGTCGCGGAACGAGTGCTCATAGGCCCGCCGCATCTGCTTGACCTCGAACGACATCTCGGGTGAGAGCGAGGCCAGTTCACGATTGCCGACTGCGACCTCGCGCCGGTAGCGCGAGTGGAAGCGCACATGCGCCTCGACCGCTCGACGGAGCTGCTGGGCGAGATCGTCGCTGGTCGCGACCGCCTGATCGTGGTCGCGCTGGAGTCGGGCCATGATGCCGACCATCAGCTGGCTCAACATGTCGTGCTTCGACGCCACGTGCTTGTAGAGGCTCGGGCCGCGCACATCGAGCGCCGCGCCGATGTCTTCCATTGTCGTCGCCGTGTAGCCCTGGGCCGCGAACAGCGTGAGCGCCGCATCGAGAATCCGGGCGATCCTCGGGCTCAGATCATCGACGAGGATCCCGAGATCGGGGGCGGCATCGATGGGGACCGTTTGCGACATCGTTCGCAACCTAATGACCCGGCACGCGCAGCACCAACTTGGGACAGAACCGGGGTGAGGGACTAACTTCGCCGCCATGTACCCAGGAGCCGCTGCCATCAACCATCCGGACCGCCCGTGCTTCGTCATGGCCTCGACCGGCACCGCCGTCACCTACGGCGAGTTCGAGGCCCGTGCCAACGCGCTGGCCCACGTCTTGCGGTCCGAGGGGCTGCAGCGTCTCGATCACTACTCGATCCTCATGGAGAACAACGATCGCTACCTCGAGGCGTGTTCCGCCGGTGAACGATCGGGCCTTTACTACACGTGCATCAACTCCTACCTGACCGGCGAGGAAGTGGCGTACATCCTGGGCAACTCCGAATCACAGGTGCTGATCACCTCGGCGTCGCGGCTCGACGTCGCCGTCGACGCCGTGGCCCAGAGCCCGAACGTCCGCCTGGTGCTCGTCACCGGCGTCGACGCAGCGACGCTGGAAGCCATCGACAGCCACGCCCGCTTCGAGCCTTACGAAACGGCGATTGCTGCCCAACCCACCGAGCCGATCGCCGATGAGTGGGCGGGCACCTCCATGCTCTACTCCTCGGGCACCACCGGCCGTCCCAAGGGCATCATCCGACCGCTACCGGAGCAGAAGCCGGGTGAGCAGATGCCACTGTTCACGTTCCTCGACCAGATGTGGCACTACCGCGACGGCATGACCTATCTCTCGCCGGCGCCGCTGTACCACTCGGCGCCGCAGGCGGCAGTCGGTCTGACCCTGCGCCGCGGCGGCACGGTCATCATCATGGAACGTTTCGATCCTGAGCGGTATCTCCAGCTGGTCGAGGAGTACTCGGTCACTCACAGCCAGCTCGTGCCCACCATGTTCAGCCGGATGCTGAAGCTCCCCGAGGACGTGCGCAGCCGCTACGACCTGTCGTCGCTCGAGTTCGTCGTGCACGCTGCCGCCCCGTGCCCGGTGCAGGTCAAGCACGACATGATCGAGTGGTGGGGCCCCATCATCCACGAGTATTACGGCGCCACCGAAGGCCTTGGCTTCACCGCCTGCAACACCGAGGAATGGCTGGCGCACCCCGGCACCGTCGGCAAGGTGATCCTCGGCAACCTGCACGTGCTCGACGACGACGGCAATCCGTCGCCCAAGGGCGAGCCGGGCACGCTGTGGTTCGAGACCGCCACCGAGTTCGAGTACTTCAACGATCCGGCGAAGACCGCCGAGGCGACCTCGTCGGACGGCACCATGACCAGTGTCGGCGACGTCGGCTACGTCGACGACGACGGCTTCCTCTACCTCACCGACCGGGCCACCTTCATGATCATCTCGGGCGGGGTCAACATCTACCCGCAGGAGACCGAGAACCTGCTGATCACCCATCCTCTGGTCGCCGACGCTGCGGTCTTCGGGGTCCCGAACGCCGACCTGGGCGAAGAGGTCAAGGCCGTCGTCCAGCTCATGCCCGACGTGCCCGACACCGACGAGACCCGGGCCGAGTTGTTGGCGTTCTGCGCCGAGCACCTGTCACGACAGAAGATCCCTCGCTCGATCGACTTCGAAGCCGAGCTCCCTCGCCTCCCCACCGGCAAGCTCTACAAGCGGACGCTGCGCGATCGGTACTGGGGCGAAGGCAAGAGCCGGATCCTGTAGTCGGGCGGAGGACGAACTCATGGGTGATCTCCTCGGCTCCCGCAGTCGCGGGCCACGTCGGTTGCGTGAATTGCTCGCTCAACCTGCACCGCTGCTCCTGCCGGGCTGCTACGACGCGCTGGGTGCCCGTCTGATCGAGCAGGCCGGCTTCGACGCCGCGTACATGACCGGCTTCGGCACCTCGGCCGGGCTCCTCGGCCGACCCGATGTCGGCCTGCTGGGTCTGGCCGAGATGGTCGACAACGCTCGACGCATCACGCAGGCGACATCGCTGCCAGTGTTCGCCGACGCCGACACCGGCTACGGCAACCCGATCAACGTGATCCGCACCGTCCGGGAGTACGAACAGGCCGGCGTGGCGGGGATCCACATCGAGGATCAGGTCATGCCGAAGAAGTGCGGGCACATGGAGAACAAGTCCGTGGTGCCCCAAGGCGAAATGGTGGCCAAGATCGAGGCGGCGGTCGCCGCCCGCCATGACGACGACTTCGTCATCATTGCCCGCACCGACGCCCGGGCTCCCCTCGGGCTCGACGCCGCCATCGAGCGAGCCATTGCCTGCCGTGCCGCGGGTGCCGACGTCCTCTTCGTGGAGGCCCTCCAGGGCACCGACGAGATGGAACAGGTGGCAGCTGCGCTCCCCGGCGTCCCCCTCCTGTTCAACTGGGTCGAGGGCGGCAAGACCCCGCCGCTCGAACTCGATGACATCGCCGCACTCGGTTTCGCTGCCGTCATCATGCCGATCTCGACCCTGTTCGCTGCCACCAAGGCCATGGTCGACGTGCTGGCCGACATCCGCGACCGGGGCACCCCTGTCGGTGCGCTCGGTCGCATGCCGACCTTTGCCGAGTTCACCGATCTCATCGGGCTGCCCGAGATCACTGAACTCGAACAACGCTTCGCCGACAGGAACGCAACGACATAGCGCGGCGTTGACGCAACGGTCGCACCGAACAGGTGCCACCGAGCCGAGTCGACCGACACCGTCGTCACCGGAGGTGCACTAGCATCGCCGACGAACACACCGGAGGGTAAGAGAATGGGTTTGATCAACAAACTTCGCAACGAGCTCGTCGACATCATCGAGTACTTCGATGATTCGAGGACCACGATGGCGTGGCGGTTCCCCCGCTATCAGAACGAGATCAAGAACGGCGCACAGCTGATCGTGCGAGAGGGCCAGCGTGCGGTCTTCGTCTACCGAGGCGCACTCGCCGATCAGTTCGAGCCCGGGCACTACGAGCTCACCACCGAGAACCTGCCGATCATGAGCACCCTGCAGGGGTGGAAGCACGGCTTCGACAGCCCGTTCCGTAGCGAGGTGTACTTCATCAACACTCGCATGACCGAGGTCCGCTGGGGTACCCCCAGCCCGGTCGTGGTGCGCGATCCCGACTTCAAGATGGTCGAGGTCCGCGCCAACGGCATGTGCCAGGTCAAGGTCGAAGACACCGCCATCTTCCTGCGCGAGATCATCGGCACCGACTCCCAGGTCGACGCCGAGGAGATCACCGAGCTGCTGCGTCAGGTCATCGTCGGGGCGTTCTCCGACATGGTGCTCGAGACCGGTCTGGGCGTCATCGATCTCCAGGGCAAGCAGCGGGAATTGTCGGCCAAGCTCCGTGAGTACGTTGCCGAGCGTGTCGACGACGAGTTCGGACTCGCCATCCCGGCGATCGACATGAAGGTGTCGCTCCCCGACGAGATCCGCGAGGCGATCACCCGAGGCACGGCCCGAGGTGCAGAAGAAGGCCAGTTCCTCGACCAGGTCGGCGACCTCAACCGCTACACCCAGGCCAAGCAGGCCGACGCCATGCTCGCCGCAGCGCAGAACCCTGGTGGCGGTGGCGCCATGGGCGACATGTTGGGCATGGGCATGGGCATGGCCATGGCCACCCAGATGGCCAACCAGATGAACCCGCAGGCGCAGCAGGCCGCCGCCCAACCGGCGGCCATGGCGCCACCGCCACTGCCGGGAGCAGTCTCGTATCACGTGGCACTCAACGGCCAACAGGCCGGTCCGTTCACGGTCGAGCAGATGCAGGCCGGCCTCGCCGCCGGCCAGATGCAGGCCACCGACATGGTGTGGACCGCAGGGATGGCGGGCTGGGCCCCGGCCAACACCGTGCCGGCGCTGGCGCCCCTGTTCGCCGCTCCACCTCCGCTCCCTCAGGATCCGCCCACCCCTCCCCCGGCACCTCCGGCCGGAATGTAGGGGTACGACGTGACCGAGGGAATCACGCCACCCCAGCCGCCCGATCGTCCGGCACCCGCCACCTACAACGACCGCCAAGACGTCGGCGTGCGGCCCTGTGCCGCGTGCGGCGGCCAGCTCGAGTTCGACATCGCTCGCCAGCAGTTGACCTGCACCCACTGTGGTGCCGGTGAAGCCATCGTCGACACGCCGGGGGCCGTCGTCGCCGAACAGAGCTTCGCCAAGGCCGCAGCGGTGACGAACAACGCCCATCAGATCCAAGGGCTCGTCGAGGGCGAGAAGGAGATCATCTGCCAGAACTGTGGCGGACACACCACCTTCGTCGGCACCTGGACCGCCACCCGCTGCCCGTACTGCGCCACCGATCTGCAGCGCACCAACATCCACGATGCGCCCGAGCGCCTCGCCGTCGATGGAGTGCTGCCGTTCCAGGTGTCCGACAAGCAGGCCGCCGAGCTGCTCGATCAGTGGATCAACAAACGCTGGTTCGCTCCCAACGAGTTCAAGAAGTACTCCAACGCCGGGTCGTTCGAGAGCGTGTACTCGGCGTACTTCACCTTCGACGCCGACACCATGACCGACTACCAGGGCGAGCGGGGTCAGAACCGCACGCGCACCTATCGCGACGGCAACGAGACCAAGACCGTGGTCGAGACCGACTGGTATCGCGTGTCAGGCCGAGTGCTGAACTCGTTCGACGACATCACGGTCCAGGGCAACACCGGGTTCGACGCCCGCTTCGTCGACAAGCTCGAGCCGTGGCCCACCCAGTTCCTCAAACCGTTCAACCCCGACTACCTCGTCGGGCACCTGTCACGGACGTACGACAAAGACGTCGAAACCTGCTTTGGTGAGGCTCGCCAACGCATGGAGTCGACGATCGATCGCACGATTCGCCAAGACATCGGTGGAGACCAGCAGCGGATCCACCACAAGAACACCCACGTCGCCAGTCGGTCCTACAAGCATGTGCTCCTGCCCATCTGGCTGCTCACCGTGATCTACGCCGGCCAGCCGTGGCAGGTCTTCATCAACGGCGCCACCGGTGAGATCCACGGCGAACGCCCGTGGAGCAAGGTCAAGATCATCGCCACCGTGGTGGCGGTCATCACCCTGATCGTGCTCATCCTGGTCATCCGATCGATTGCGACGGGCTGACGATGTCGGTGGTGATCTTGCTGATCCTCGCGGTCGTCGCTCTCGTGGCGATCGTCGGCGGCATCGTCGCCGTCGCCGCCGGTGGGGCGGTGAAACGAAATGCCACGAAGTCGACCGAGACCGTGCCGGGCATCGCTGCGGTGGTGCCCGAGCACTGGTTTGGATCGCACGAGCCCGAGGCGGTACTGCACCGGCGAGTGCAGAAGGCCTACCTCGGCATCAAGGCGAGTGCCGACGACGACCTCACGCTGCTCGATGCCACCACCACGGCCGAGACCCAGGCCATCAAGCTGGCGAAGCAGTTGGTGGCCTGCTCCCATCTCGCCGACCGTCTCAAGCCGCCGGTGCTGGCCGATCTGGAACGGTCGGTCGAGCGCTACGAGGAGATCGCCGCCCAGGTGATCGGGCGTAGCTCGGGGTTGTCCTCACCTCAACTGTCGAGCGAGCTGCACGAACTGGGTCACCAGCTCGACATCCTCGAAGCGGCCCGGGCCGAGGTCGAAGAGGCCGACGGGTCGACCGGTTGATCAGCCGATCGCACCGGCCAGGAACTCGGTCACCACACCCACTGCCTCGTTGAGGTGGTCGCGGCCCTGCGGACCGGTGTAGTAGTGGGTTGCGCCCTGCACCTCGTAGAGCTGCTTGCGATCGTGTGGCACGGCGTCGAACAACCGATGGGTGTGCTCTGGGGTGCAGGCGTCGTCGGCGGTGTTGCCGACAACGAGCACGGGGACATCGACGTGGGCGGCCGAGGTGAGCGCGTCGCCGCGGGCGTGGTCATAGCTCCACTGACTGAGCCAACTGCGCAAGGTCGAGAACCGGGCGAGACCGACCGGCCCGTCGTTGACGATGCGGGGATCGCCCAGGTAGGTGGTGCCGGGCACTCGGTCGCTGGGGTCGACGTTGGGATCGAGCCAGCGGGGGTCGGCCATCGTGCCGTACACGACGAACGCCCGCTCTTCGTTGTTGGCGCCCGCGGCCCGCAGCGCTGCCAATTCGCTCTGGACCCAGCGGGTGATGCGCCGGTTTCGCTCGATCTGCTGTGTGCGGTAGTGCTCGAGAAAGTCGGCCGAGTAGGGCGGCTGATTCGGATTGGCCGGATCGTAGAGGTTGAGGAGCGGATCGCGCTCGAACGGGCGGGACTCGTCGGTGATGGAGGCGTCCATCCACTCGGTGAGGGTGCCGTGGCGGGAGATGTGGGCGGCCATGACGAGCATGGCATCGGCCTTGGGGAGTGCTTCGGGCAGCACCTCGTAAGGATCACCGGCCGCCGTGTCGGAGATGCCGGTGCCGAGCGTGGCGAGCGACTGGTAGTACATCGACAGTGATCCGCCGCCCGACCACCCGCAGAGGACCACCTTGTCGTAGCCGAGCCGCTCCTTGGCGTCGCTGATCGCGGCGCCGAGGTCGGCGACCACCTTCTCCATGATGAGGGCCGAGTCGGTGCCGCGGTAACGCGAGTTCGCCCAGATGACGTGGTGCCCGGCGCGAGCCAGGGCACCCATGATCGGCAGGTACATGCCACCGCCGATCGGGTGCATCAAGATGACGACGGTGTCGGACGGCGTGTCGATCGGTCGGACCAGGTGGCAGTCGAGACCGATGATGTTGCCTCCCCCGCCGTACGTGTCGCTGAAGGCGGCATCTTCACGATGCACCACCACGTACGCGATGCGCTCGCACCCCGCCGGCGTGCCCGGAACAGAGAGGCTCGCACTCGACGTCACTGCGCCACCTTGACCGGCGGCTCGGCGTAGCTGGCGCTCGCTGTGAGCACGTCGTCGGGAACACTCATCAGCTTGGCGTAGCGGTCGGGCGGGTAGGCCATGTGCGGCTTCGACGGATCGATCGGCGGTTGCGCAACGGTGCCGCCTCGCCCCTCGAACGGCTCCGGATTCTTGTAGCGGTGGAGTTCCTCGGCGCTGATACCCGCCTTCTCGACCACGTCAGGATCGATCCAGGCCTCGGCATCGATGGCCACCGCCGAGGTGGCGACCTCGAGGGTCAGGCCCTCGGGCCCGGCGAAGTAGATCGAGTGGCAGAGACCGTGGTCGATCTCGCCCATCACGTTGATGCCGCGGGAACGGATCCGATCACGCATGGCGAGGAGTTCCTCGTGGGTGTCGACGTTGAAGGCCAGGTGCTGCATCGTGCCCGGGGCGGACGGACCGGCGCCGGTGCCGGCGTGGGTGACGCCGAGTTGGGCCTCGATGCCGTGGTTGGCAGGGATCTCGACGAACGACATCGAGCAGTGATCGTTCAGTCGACAGAAGGCGTGCCACGCCCCCTCGACACCGTGCATCCAAAAGAGACCGACGAGTTCGGCTCCGAGCACGTCGGTGAAGAACTCGATCTGCTCCTTGATGTTGGCGGTGTTGACTGCCAGGTGGTGCACGCCGTTGATACGCGAGTTGGTCATGGCGCGATCCTGTCACAGGCGACGGATGTCACGCACAACGGCTTCAGATCACTGGTCGGCGGCCGATAGGTTCAACGACTTCCGTGATGTTGCGAATACGTCGGCGCGCCGACGCTCTGGTTCGTGACTCAGCCCTGCGGTCGCCACGACGCGTGCGAGCCAGACAGCCAAGAGGCAACACCATGATGACAACGACTCCACCGGACACCGACTCGTTCGCGGCGCGACTGGCCACCACGTGGCTGTTCAACCTCCGCGCCGACGTGCTGGCGGGTCTGGTCGTCGCACTGGCGCTCATTCCCGAGGCCATCTCGTTCTCGATCATTGCCGGGGTCGATCCGAAGGTCGGCCTCTACGCCTCGTTCTCGATCGCCGTCATCACCGCCATCGCCGGCGGCCGACCGGCCATGATCTCCGCTGCCACCGGCGCCATGGCGCTGGTGATCGTGTCGCTCGTTGCCGACCACGGGCTGCAGTACCTGTTCGCCGCCACGATCCTCGCCGGTGCACTGCAGGTGGTCCTGGGGCTCCTCGGCGTCGGTCGGCTCATGCGGTTCATCCCCCGACCGGTGATGACCGGCTTCGTCAATGCCCTCGCGATCCTCATCTTCATGGCGCAGATCGAACACTTCGTCGGCATCAGCACCGAGGTGTACGTGATGGTGGCTCTGGGGATCGCCATGATCGTCGGTATCCCCCGCCTCACCACCGCCATCCCCTCCCCGCTCATCGCCATCGCCGTGCTCGGCTTCGGCGGAGCGCTCCTCGGCGTCGAGGTACCGACGGTCGGCGACATGGGTGAACTCCCGACGGCACTCCCCTCATTCGCCCTTCCCGATGTCCCCTTCGACCTCGAGACCCTCCGGATCATCGCCCCCTACGCCATCACGTTGGCCTTCGTCGGGCTGCTCGAGTCGTTGCTCACGGCCCAGTTGATCGACGACATCACCGACACCCGATCCGACAAGGACCGAGAGTCGCGGGGTCAGGGCATCGCGAACGTCATCACCGGCTTCTTCGGCGGGATGGGCGGCTGCGCCATGATCGGCCAGTCGATGATCAACGTGAAGAACGGTGGGCGGGGCCGCCTCTCGACGCTGTGCGCTGGTGTGTTCCTGATGACCGGCATCCTCGCTGCGGGCGACCTCATCGCGTCGATCCCGATGGCAGCGCTGGTCGCCGTCATGATCCTGGTGTCGGTCGGCACGTTCGACTGGAGCAGCATCGGCATCGATCACCTGCGTCGAGCGCCGCGCACCGAGTCGGCGGTCATGGTCGTCACCGTGGCGATCGTCGTGGCCAGCCACAATCTCGCGCTCGGTGTGGCGGGCGGTGTGCTGCTGTCGGCCATCTTCTTCGCCCGACAGGTCGCCCATCTCGCCGATGTCACCAGCGTCATCGACCCCAGCGACGGCCGCACCCGCATCTACCACGTCACCGGCGAGCTGTTCTTCGCCTCGACCAACGAGTTGCTTCATCTCTTCGACTACACCGAGGACATCGATCGAGCGATCGTCGATCTGACCGATGCCCACATCTGGGACACCTCGGCCGTGTCGGCACTCGACGCCGTGGTCGCCAAGTTCGAAGCGCACGGGATCGAGCCCCAGATCATCGGACTCAACGAGGGCAGCGCCGAACTGCACGGTCGCATGTCCGGCTCGATGACCTCGGCCCACTGATCCTCTGCTGACCATCCACGCCTGACAACGCCTCCGCAAGCGTCCCCAGGGACGTTCGAGGGCTACGGCAGGAGCTCGTGGCGCCAGCGGGCGGCTTCTTCGACGCCGAAGAAGACGACCTCGTCGCCGGTGGACGTCTGCAGGTGGTCGACCGGCGCATCGGTGAGGCCCTCGCCGTCGGCGACACGGGTGAGGCGAACCCGGTGATTCGGCGGTTCGACGCCGTAGATGGAACAGCCGTTGCTCGAGACGAACCCGGCGAACCGGTCGAGTGCACCAGCCTGATAGAAGACTTCTGCCACCACCTCGATGCCGTACGGTGCGTTGAACACACCGGCAGCGGCCTTCGGCCCGTACTTCGCCGTGGTGGGGTGGGGCGCCGAGTCGGTTCCGAGCATGAGATCGCTCCGTCCGCTGGTGACGGCGGCGACCAGTGCCGCCCGATCATCGGGTGAGTTGATGATCGGTTTGCAGTACAGGTCGGGCCGCAGACCATCGGCCAGCAGGTGTCCGCGGTCGCGACTCAGGTGGTGAGGAGTGACCGTGGCGGCGACCTGGGGATAGGCGTCGACGAACTCGATCCCCGCTCCCGTCGAGACATGCTCGAGCGTGATGGCGAGTCCAGGCCGCTGCTCGACCAACGGCACCAACTCATCGTGGAGAAAGGCCGCCTCTCGGTCGAAGACATCGACATCGGCCCGGGTCGATTCGGCGTGCACGAGGAGCCGCATACCGGTGTCCTCGAGGACGTCGTAGATCGCATGGAACGATGACAACCCCCCGACGGCCTGGTCGGCGTTGGTGGTCGCCCCCGCCGGATAGAACTTGACCGCCTTCACCAACCCCTCGGCGTGAGCGGCGCGAAGCTCGTCGACGTCGAGGTCGGCAGAGGCGAAGAACGTGAGCACGGGCCGGAAGTCCGGTGCATCGTGTGGCACATGCCGCAAGATCTCGGCGCGATAGCGCCGAGCCTGATCCAGCGACGTGATCGGTGGGCGGAGATTCGGCATCACCATCGCAAAGCGGTACCGCCGGGCGCTGTATGCCACCACCGACGCCAGCATGGCGTCGTCGCGCAGATGCACATGCCAGTCGTCGGGCAGCGGAATGATGAGCTCGGTGGTGGCTTCGGTCAAGGTGTCGTCGCTTGCTGCGGGATCGGTCATCGTGGACTCGTTCCTACCGGGCAACCTCACGGCACCGCTACCTCGAGCTGGTCGATCTTGCGGCGGTGTTGTCCCACCACGATGGCCGCCAGCGAACCGATCACGACCGCCATGCCGATGCCCTGGCCCCAGCTGAGCGACTCGTCGAGGAAGGCCCACGCCAACAGCGACGAGGCCACCGGGATGAGCAGCGTGAAGGTTGAGCCGATCCACAACGGAATGCGGACCAGCGACCAGTTCATCAGGCTGTGGCCGATCACCCCGGCGACGACGGCGAGGATCACCACCTTGACCAGATCGCCATTCGACGGACGGCCGAGGTCCTGGCCGAACGCGATGGCCAGCGGCAGGTTGATGACGAACGCCCAGAACGCCGTGCCGGCGGTGAACTCGGTGGGTGTGATCGATCCCTTCGACTGCTTGGACGCAATGAAGTAGGCGCTCCATGAGAACAGAGCGCCGATGGCCAGCAGATCACCGGTGACGCTCGACTCCGCAGTGCTGGAGGACGACAGCACCACGGCGGTGACGCCGGCCAACGCAACGAGCGACCACACGGCGTCGATCGCCTTGATCTTCTCGCCGAAGAACCGAACACCCACCACGCCGACGAGAATCGGCTGCAACGACCCGATGATCGTGGCGTTGACCACGGTTGTGAGCTTGACGGCCGAGAAGAACAGCGCAATGTCGAGCCCCAAGGCGATGCCACCGAGCACCGAGCGCCGGATGGCGGTGACGCTGAACGGCGCCTTTCGGTACGCCATCCAGCCGACGAGAACGGCGAAATAGAGGGCGAAGCGGTACACCGCAATCGCCATGCCTCCCATGTCCATCGCCTTCGGGATGATCGACGCGGCGCCCCAGGCGGTGACCGCCAGCGCGGCACCGAGCAAGCCCTGCGTGGTGCTCTCGTCGGCGACGGAGGCGGAGGTGACGGTGTCGGTCATGGGCGATCTCGTTCGGTGTCAGGAGCGTGCTGGCGGTTGGGCCAGGTGTCGGCCAGGCGGTAGCCCAGCGGCCAGGGGTCGTCGGGGTCGAGGAGATGCTGATGGATCCCCGTGATCCACGCTCGACCGGTGATGGTGGGAATGATGGCGTCGGTCCGGCGGCCGTCGGCGTCGACGAGCACCGTGTCGGCGGCGATCTGGCCGACGAACGCCGAATCGATCACCGATCGCATGCGCAGTCGAGCGCCGACCGCCATGACGCCACGGGCTCGCAGCACGGCCATGCGGGCCGACACACCGGTGCCGGTCGGCGATCGGTCGAGCTTGCCGGGATCGATCACCACGGTGTTGCGCATGGTGAGGTCGCCGGTGTCGTCGGTCGTCAGCGGACCGGCGATCTGGCAGAACGAGAAGTGTCGCCAGTCGGCGTTGGTGGGGTGCACGAACGACAGCTGTTCGTTGGCGGCAGCCGTGATCCGCGCACCGATCGCCGCCAGGTCGCCGGCCTCGCCCGGCAGCAGGTCGAAGCCGAGATCCGCAGCGTCGACCATCACGAAGCTGTCGCCGCCGAACGCGGTGTCGACGCGGATCGACCCGATGCCATCGACCTCGAGCATGGCGTCGAGATCGCCGGCAAACGACGCGACATTGGTGACCGTGATGCGCTCGGCCTTTCCACCACGGCACTCGGCACTGACCTCCACCAGCCCACCGGGTGCCTCGAGGACCAGCGTGGTGATCGGCTCCGTCATCTCGACGATGCCGGAATCGAGTAGCACCGTGGCGACACAGATCGAGTTCGAACCCGACATGGGTGGCGTGTGCTCGGGCTCCATGATGATGAAGCCGTGCGAGGCCCGCGGGTCGACCGGCGGCACCAGCAGGTTGACGTGACGAAACACGCCTCCACGAGGTTCGTTCAGCACGAACCGACGCAGCCGATCGTCGTCGGCGACGTGGCGCGACTGCTCCCAGAGCGTGGCGCCCGGCGGTGGGGCCACGCCGCCGACGATCACATCGCCCACTTCACCCTCGGCATGACAGCTGATGACATGGATCGTCTTGCACGAGCGCACAGCAAAGCCTGCCACATCTCACTCGCGAACCCGCAGTTTCGTTTGTTTGCCGAACCACTTCGCCGTGAGGCAAGGTGAGCGCGTGACGATCACCACCAGCTCCCCCACCGGACTCACGAAGGAGCAGCTGCGGTGGTTGATGGGCGGGCTCATGGTCGGGCTGTTCCTGTCGTCGACCGAACAGAGCGTGATCGCCACCGCCCTGCCGACCCTCGCCGGTGAGCTCGGAGGTGCGAACCAGATCGCCTGGGTGGTGTCGGCCTACCTCCTCACCTCGACCATCGTCACCCCGCTCTACGGCAAGATGTCCGACCTGTTCGGACGGCGCATCGTCTACCAGATCTCGATCACCGTCTTCATGCTCGGGTCGATCCTGTGCGCAATCGCTCAGTCCATGAACCAACTCGTGGGGGCCCGAGCGATCCAGGGCATGGGCGGCGGTGGCCTGATGTCCCTGGCCTTCGTGATCGTCGGCGACGTCGTCTCACCTCGCCAGCGCGGCCGCTACATCGGGATCTTCACCGGCGTCTTCACCATCTCGGCCCTCACCGGTCCCCTGTGGGGTGGGTTGCTGGTCGATGGTCCGGGCTGGCGTTGGGTCTTCTGGGCCGTCGTGCCGATCTCGGCGCTTGCGCTCGCCGTCACCAATCGCGGCCTCCGCCTCCCCTTCGCCACCCGCCGGCGTCCGATCGACTGGATCGGTATCGGCCTGCTGGTCGTCGCGTCGACCGGACTCATCCTCGTCCCCGTGTGGGGCGGCGAAACCTATCCATGGGGGTCGTGGCAGCTGCTGACCACCCTGGCCGTCGGCCTCGCCGCGAGCGCCGTGTTCCTGATGCAGGAAGCCCGAGCCGAGGAACCGATCATTCCGCTTCGTCTGTTCACCGATCGGACCGTGGTCCTCGTCTTCGGGATGGGCTTCATCCTCATGGGCGCGCTGTTGTCGGTGACCACCTTCCTTCCGCTCTTCCTCCAGGTGTCGACCGGGGCATCGGCCACGAAGAGCGGACTGATGGTCACGCCTCAGTCGGTGGGTGTGAGTCTGGTTGCGGCCGTGAGCGGCCTGCTCGTGTCGAAGTCGGGCCGATACAAATGGGCCATGGTCGCCGGGCCGATCATCACCATCGCTGCGATGTACGGCCTCACGCGGATCACCCCCGACACCAGCGCGCTCGACCTCGCTCCCCTGCTCTTTGCTCTCGGCATGGGCCTTGGTTTGATCTTCCCCAACCTCACCCTCGCCGTTCAGAACGCAGCCCCCATCGAGGATCTCGGTATCGCCACCTCGACGTCGAACTTCTTCCGCAGCATGGGCGGTGCCTTCGGTGCTGCCGTCGCCGGCGCCTTCTTCACCACACGCCTCACCGACGAGCTCGCGGATCGCCTCGGTGCCGAACGACTCGATGAACTTGGCGGGGTGCAGGAGCTGATCCGCACGCCAAAGATCGTTCATGACTTCCCCGAGGAACTCCGCAGCGCTGTGGTCGGTGCCGTCAGCGACTCGGTGGCCGGGATGTTCCTGCAAGCGATCCCGCTCATGGCGTGCGTGTTGGCCATGGCGCTCGCCCTGCGGGAGATTCCCCTTCGAACCTCATCGGCCGTCGGCGGCCAAGACGATGCTCCGGTGGTGCCCGATGCCGGCCGCTGATCATCGCCTCACCACGAGGGAGATGGCGCAGTTCGTCGCCAACGGCTACCTCCGGTTCGACGCGATCGTTCCGCCTGAGATCAACGAGGCGGTACTCGGCGAGCTCCCCGCCATCGAGGCCGCCAAGCTCGCAGCGTTCGGGATCGGCGAACGAAGTGACAGCATCGCCCTGCCCCACACGCTCGACCCGCTGTCTCGCTGCTATGTCGATCGTCCTGGCCTCGGCGCCTACCTGCGCCTCCCCCAGATCCAGGGCATCATCTCGTCGCTGGTGGGAGACGATCCGATCTTCGACCACGACTTCGTGCACCATCTCCCTGCCGGACACGCCAACCGCCAGCATCTCCACGCCGACGCCATCAGCGACACGGCCACCCCGGACTTCGACATCCAGCTCTTCTACTTTCCTCACGAGATCGCTCCGGGAGCAGGTGGCACCCGGTTCGTCCCGGGTTCGCACCTACGCCGCGTGCCGTCGTCGAGCACCGCCCGCTACCAGCAATTGGTCGGCGAGGAGTTCTACGCCGGACCCGCGGGCACGGTGATGGTCTTCCATCACGGCTTGTGGCACGCAGGCCAGGACAACCCGAGCGGCCAGGATCGCTGGATGTACAAGCTTCGCGTCGGCCCCGACCGTCCCCAGCAGCGGCTGTGGAATCTGGCCGACTTCGAGGCGATGCACAACGACGCCAGCGACCACATCTTCGCCAACAGCCGCACCGACTCGGTCGCCGCCATCCTCCGCTCCACGCCAACCTGGATGGGGACCGACGAGTCACGGCGGGAGCTCACCGAGCGGGCGCGCCTGTGGCGCTACCTCTCCGACGACGACACCTTCGACGTCGACTACTACCTGGTGCGTACCGAGCGGCGAGCCCCCGGAGCCTGAGGTGTTCGACGACCGCCAGCAGGTCCTCCAGCTCTGGCTGAGCGCTGCCGCGCTCGACACCACCGTCATCGGGTGGGCGTTCTACGACGGCACCGACGGCGAAGCACCCGGCCTGCCCGACGAACGGCCGCCCTATGCCACCGGCGTCGACGCCCTGCGCGACGGATGGTCGCTGCTGCAGGCGCCGGGTCCAATCGACGCCGATCGGGTGCTGGCCGAAGCCGGCACCGAGTTCGTCTTCACTCGCACCATGCGTCGGAGCTGACCTACCGCTCATACCGCCTCGGCCCGATCCGAGACTCCCATGATTCGACAGGGACCGAGGAACGGAGTCGACGTATGCAGTGGAACGTACCGAAAGCGCTTGCGAGCCTCGGTGGCATCAGCGTGGCGCTCGTCGTCGGCGTCGGCGCCTTCGGAGCCGCCAACATCAAGGACGCCACCTCGCTCGACCGCTATCGCGAGGCGACCGTCTCGGCCGGTGTCACCGACATGATGCACGACGCCATTCGTTCCGACGTGCTGGACGGACTCCTCACCGCAGACACCGAGGCGGCGCTGGCCAACGTCGATGAGCACAAGTCGACGATGCTCGGCGAACTCGACGCCATCGAGGTATCACTGGCCGACAGCCCCGAGGTCCAGCAGTACGTGAGCAACACCCGTCCCGTGCTCGAGGAGTACGTGGCCGCGGCGTCGGCCACGATCGAGGCCGTCGTCACCGGCCCCGGCACGGTCGATGCCCGCCTGTCGGTCTTCACCAAGCAGTTCGAGGCACTGGAAACCGAGCTCGCCGGCCTGTCGGAGGCCGTCGTCGTTGCCGGCCAGGTTGCCGAAGCCGACAATCATGCCGCCACGGAGAGCACTCGCCAGCTGTTGATCGTCGCCACGCTGATCGCGGCCGCCGTGATGGCGGGCGCGGCCGCGCTGATCGCTCGCTCGATCCGGCGGCCGCTCGTCCGCTTCGGATCCGACGTGGCCGCCTCGGCCACGCAGATCCAGGCCAGCGGGACCGCACTCCGTGACGTCGTTGGCAGCAACTCGGCCAACGCCGAGGAGAGCCGGATGTCGGCCACCGAAGTCGATGAGAACATCCAGGCCATTGCCTTCGCCACCAGCGAGTTGACGGCGTCGATCACCGAGATCTCCCGGGCAACAATGGATGCGACGTCGGTCGCCGGCAGCGCCGTGAACACCGTCAGCGAGACGGTCGAGAACATCCACCGGCTGGGCGCCTCGACGGCGGAGATCGCCACCGTGCTCGACCTCATCACCAGCATCGCCGAACAGACGAACCTGCTGGCGCTCAACGCGACCATCGAGGCCGCTCGCGCCGGCGACGCAGGCAAAGGCTTCGCCGTGGTCGCCAACGAGGTCAAGCAGCTCGCGACCGCCACCTCAGAGGCCACCACGACCATCACCGACCGTATCTCCCGCATCCAGAACGATGCCGAGGTGGCCGCTGGTCAAGTCGAGGATGTGCGCACGATCATCGGTCAGATCAGCGACGCCCAGACGTCGATCTCGGCCGCGATCGAGGAACAGAACGTGACCACGGCGGAGATTGCCAGCCGAGCCTCGGTGGCCGCCGCCGGAGCGAGCGAGATCAGTCATCGCATCGATGATGTGGCGAACGGCGCGCACGAGAACCTCGAACAGGTCAGCAGCACGATCCAGGCTGCCGACCTGCTCGGCGGTGTGGCCCGCCAATTGGCCGCCCTCGTCGGCTCGCGCTGAATATTCGGTCGACGCTGCGGCACGGGCGTTCTAGCCTCGGACGCGTCGAGGCGGCACTGCCGCACACCCGATGGACAGGAGACAGCTCATGACGGTCCTCAACGTGTTCTCATCCACCGGTTGTCCATTCGCCTCCCACTGAGACCGTCCACCTGAGACCCTCCCGCCCCGGATCCCGCTCGTAGCGGTCGATCCCCGGCTCCACGGCGCAGCGCAACCGGTTCGTCCCAGCGGCATCGAACCAGGAGTGAGCGTTGTCTCGCGAACCAGCATCGCACCACCACCAGCCGACCTGGCTGGTGTCCGAACCATTCACCGACGAGGACCTCGGCGTCCTCCGTACCGGCAAAGAAGCCCAGATCAACATCATCGAGCGGCGGGGTCACGACGGCCGAACCTTGCTGCTCGCAAAGAAGCGATACCTGCCGCGCTCGGTCGCATCCAAGGGCCAACTCGAAGCCATGGGTGTGCAGCGGGCCTCGACCTTCCGGCACGACGTGGCCTACCGAGAGGGGCGCCAGTTCCGCAAGTCCCGAGACCGCCGAGCGGTCGAGCGGATGTCGGCCCATGGCAAACAGCTACTCCAGGCACGATGGACCAATCATGAGTCCGACGTGATGCGGGTGCTGTGGGACGCCGGCGTACGGGTGCCCTACCCGGTGTCGTTCGGCGACGACGAGTTCATCATGGAGTACGTCGGCGATCGCCGCGGGGCAGCACCCCAGCTCGGTCGTGCTCGGCTCGATGACGACGATGTGCAGTCGGCTTTCGAGCAGCTCGTCGATGGGCTCCACCGCATGGTGCACGCCGGTTTTGCCCACGGGGACCTCTCGGCGTTCAACCTGCTGTGGTGGAACGGCGAACTCTGGTTCATCGACTTCCCTCAGGCCGTCGACGTTGCCGCCAACCCGCAGGGGCTGAACTTCTTGCACCGTGATGTGAACAATCTCTGCGGCTGGTTCGAGCGACGAGGCATCGAGGTCGATGCCGAGGTGTTGTTCAGTGAGCTGCTCGTCGAGTTGTGATCACCCCGACCGCTCCCAGACCGACCAGCGCGAGACCGGTGGCCAGCAGCGGCTGACTCCGGTTCCCCCCGGTGATCGGCAGGACCGGCCCCGCCGGCTCGATGTCGACGGTGGTCGTCGGGGCGCTGGTCGTGGGAGCGGCAGTGGACGGTGTCGCCGGCGCCGTGTCGGGCGGAGCGGTCGTGACCGTCGGTCCCAGCGGTTCGAGGTCGCCTTCGGTCGTGGTCGGCGCCGGTGGTGCCGTCGTCGGCGGCGCCGTGGTCGTGGTCGTGCACTGGTCGTAGCGGATCGTGAGGTCGAGACCTCCGCTGAAGACGCCGTCGGGTCCCATTCGCAGGGTCACGACCACCTCGTCGACGAGGTAGGCGGACCCGGTGTTGGTGGTGACCTTGCCCTCGGTCGCCTCGACGTCGGCCAGCACGAGCTCGGACTCGCCGCTCGTGATGACGATGTCGTTGCCGGGATGGGCCGAGTTCTGGTTGGTGACGCTGGCCTGCCACGTGCAGAGCGGGCCGGCCCGCTCGGTGTCGACGGGGACTCGCCCTAACTCGATCATGGATCCCGGCTCGGCGTACACCACCGTGTCGGTCGGCAGGGTCAGGTCGGCCGCCGCCACCATCGCAGGCTGCAGCATCACCAGTGCCATGCCCAACAGCGCCACGCCCGCTCGTACCCCAACTGCTCGCATCACCGAAATCCTTCCCGCGGGCGCGTCCACAACGCCTCGCCTTCGCCGAGCATCGCGCCACAACGCGCTGGCCATCAGGGCCGAAAGACCCCCGTGGCGGTATGCGCTCAGATGGTCTTGCCCGGACGACCGGGACCCTCGGCGTACTCCCCCTGCATGTCGGCGTTGAGGTTCGCTCGCGCCATCAAGTCGGCGACCACCTCACGCATCTGTAGCGGATCGTCGACATTGGTGGCCCGAGGACCCTTGTGGAACGACTCGGCGATCGCAATCTCCTGACCAGCGACCTGGAAGACCCGACCGGTGACGTTCGCCGATTGTGAGCTGGCAAGCCACGTGCAAATGGGCGCGATCCACATCGGTGAACGAGCCTCGCGCTGTTCGTCGGTGATGGGCTCGGTGCGCAACGGCTCGGTCAGTCGGGTCAGGGCTCCCGGGGAGATGGCGTTGACCGTGATGCCGTAGCGGGCCAGCTCCTGCGCGGCGATGATCGTGAAGCCGGCAATGCCCATCTTGGCGGCGCCGTAGTTGGTCTGGCCCGGGTTGCCGTAGATGCCCGACACCGACGTGGTGTTGATGATGCGAGCGTCGTTGGTCTCGCCGGCCTTGGCCCGTTCCCGCCAATAGGCCGCAGCCCAGCGAGCCGGGGCAAAGGTGCCCTTGAGATGCACCTTGATCACGGCGTCCCACTCGGCTTCGGTCATGTTGACCAGCATCCGGTCACGCAGGATGCCGGCATTGTTGACCAGGACGTCGAGCCCGCCGAAGTTCTCGACCGCCATGTTGATCATCCGTTGGGCGCCTTCCCAATCGGACACGTCGTCACCGTTGGCCACCGCCTGACCACCCATCGCCTCGATCTCGGCGACCACTTGCTGCGCTGGAGTCTGATCGGCACCCGTGCCGTCGAACTCGCCGCCGAGGTCGTTCACCACCACCTTGGCCCCGTGGTGGGCGAGCATCAACGCGTGCTCGCGTCCGATCCCTCGGCCAGCGCCGGTGACGATGGCGACCCGCCCTTCACACAAACGTGCTCCGCTCTCCGGCTGCGACATTGAGGTGCTCCCTTGGTTCGATGGTCCCGTGGCGGCATCCTGGCACAGCGCCGCACGGCGCTCCAAGGACACAGTGCGGCACGGCGCTCCAAGGACACAGCGCCGCACGGCGCTCCAAGGACACAGCGCCGCACGGCGCTCCAAGGACACAGTGCGGCACGGCGCTCCAAGGACACAGTGCGGCACGCCGCGCTCCAAGGACACAGTGCGGCACGCCGCGCTCGAATGGCGATGCGCTGGACATGGTGGACCCCGCCAGCGAGACTCGACCGATGAGCGAACATCCTCTCGATCTGTCCTCTCGCCTGATCGACACCGGCGTCGTTGACACGCCGCCGAATCGGATCACGCAGGAGATCAGCCAACTGGCCGACGGGGTGATGCTCATCGAGTCGTTCAGTCACGTCGTGGTCGTCGACACCGGTGATGGCGTGGTCACCTTCGACACCAGTGCCGCCGCCTCCGGCCCCGCCGTGGTCGAGTCGCTCCGTACCTGGAGTGACGCGCCGGTGCACTCGATCGTCTACACCCACGGGCATCTCGACCATGTCGGAGGGAGCCGGGCGTTCGCCGCCGACGCCGAAGCACATGCACGACCGCTGCCACGCGTCATCGGCCACGACAACGTCAACCCCCGCTTCGATCGCTACGAGGACACCGCCGGGTACAACAAGGTCATCAATCAGCGCCAGTTCGGCGGGGCGCCCAAGGTCACCTCACAGGCTGGCCCCAACGCGGCGCGATTCCTGCCACGGGGCACGTTGCGCCCCGACACCACCTACGGCGAGCAACTCACCGACACGATCGGCGGTGTCGACTTCACCTTCCATCACTGCCTCGGAGAGACCGACGATCACACCTGGACCTGGATCCCGCAGCACCGCATGATCGCGGCCGGCGACCAATTCATCTGGAACTTTCCCAACTGCGGCAACCCCCAGAAGGTCCAGCGCTACCCGCTGGAGTGGGCGCAGTCGCTGCGGGCGATGGCCGCCATGGATCCCGAACTCTTCGTGCCGGCGCACGGTTTGCCCATCGCCGGGCGCGACCGGATTGTCTCCTGTCTCGACACCGTCGCCCAGACACTCGAAACCCTCGTCGCCGAGGTCGTCGATGCCATGAACAGCGGCGCTGTGCTCGACGAGATCGTCGACTCGGTCTCCGTCCCCGCCGCCACGCTGGAGCTTCCCTACCTCCGGCCGCTCTACGACGAGCCCGAGTTCGTGATCCGCAATATCTGGCGACTCTACGGCGGCTGGTGGGACGGCAACCCCGCTCGTCTCAAGCCGGCGTCGGACGCAGCGATCGGGCGCGAGGTCGCCGCACTTGCGGGCGGAGTCGATGCCCTCATCGAGCGGGCGTCGCAGTTGTCCGAAGCCGGCGACCATCGTCTGGCATGCCAGCTGATCGAGTTCGCGGCCGCCGCCGAACCTGAGTCGCATGCCGTCCATTCGGCCCGATCGGTGATCTACTCGGCCCGACGAGCAACCGAGTCATCGCTCATGTCGAAGGGCATCTTCCGTAGTGCCGCCGCCGAATCCGACTACGCCGTCACCGGCGAGGCGCCACCGCTGTCGATGGTGTTGTCGATCGGCGAATGAACCGCTCGACGGGGCTGGGCGAACTCTTCGCCCGCGGCGACGAGGTCGGCGTGGGCGAGGTCGCGGCGCATATCGCCCAACTCGATGACGACGCACCGCCGGTCCCCGACATCCTCGCCTCCTTCGACGATCTCGTCGACGACGAGGTCAGCACCATCTCGCAGCTGATGACCCACGTGTTCGGCACGCTCGGCTTCCGCGGCAACACCGAGGCGTACTACGCCAAGTCCAACTCGTACCTCCACCGGGTACTGGATTCGAGGCTCGGCATCCCGATCTCTCTCAGCGTGGTCGCCATCGAGATCGGGGCCCGATGCGGGTTGGCCATCGAACCGATCGGGATGCCCGCCCACCTGCTGCTTGGGGCAGGGACGGGCGACAACCGTCGATGGTTCGACCCGATGGCCGGCGGCCGCGAACTCGACCTCGACGGTGTGCAGGCCCTGTTCCAGTCGCTCGTGCCCGACACACCGTTCGAGATGCGATTTCTCGATCCGATCGGCCCGCTCGATGTGGCGACCCGCATGCTCAACAACCTGCGTGGCATCGAGTTCCGCACGGGCGACCTTCGATCGCTCTCGAGCGTCGTCGCCGCCCAGATCGAGCTTCCCGACGTCGCCGTCGGCGCGCGGCTCGAGTTCGCCCAGCTCTTCGCCAGCCGCGGCCACTACGCCGCGGCAATCGATCAGCTCGAAGCGCTGACCAACCTCGATCCCGACCGACACTCCCAATACCGAGCGGCCATCACCCGGCTACGTGCCAACTTCAACTGACCCCGGCCGCCGCGGCCGCCGCCTGCACCTGAGCCCACGTCTCGTCGTCGACCGGAATGCGCTCCGCTCGGGCGATCCTGGCCCGCTGCTCGGGCTCGCCGGGCATCAGCACCTCGTCGACCCCCACTCGCGTTCGTCCTGAACGAAGCCACTCCACGGTCGCCTCGGTCTCGGCGAGCAGATGTTCGGCGCCACCGACGGCCTCGGGGTCGATGACGACCGTGACCATCGAGTTGTAGATCCGGCCAGGTCCGTCCTGCTCGCGCATCGTGAACCCGCCCAGCAGCGCAGCACCGACGAGTTCGCACATGATGGCGAGGCCTGACCCCTTGTGCTCGCCCATTGCCACGAGCGCGCCGCCGTGGTCGGGCCCGATGACCTCGCTCGGATCGTCACTCAGGTTGCCATTGGCATCGACCACCGTGTCGGCGGGAACACGCTCCCCCTTGTTGAGCGCCACCCGCGCCTTGCCGAGGGCGATGGTGCTGGTGGCCATGTCGAGCATCACGGCGGGACGCCCGTCGCGTCCAGGAATGCCGATACAGACCGGATTGGTGCCGAGTCGGGCCGAGGCGCCGCCGAAGGGGGCGACGATCGCGCCGTGGCCGGCGACGTTCACGAGGTGGAGCGACACCAGACCCGCCGCCGAGCACTGCTCGGCCCAGTGACCGATGCGGCCGATGTGGAACGAGTTGCGCAATCCGACGAGCGACACGCCGTGTTGCCTCGCCCGATCGATCCCGATCTCCATGGCCTCATAGCCCATCACCTGGCCGAACCCGGCACGTCCGTCGAGTGCAACGAGCGGGCCGGTGTCGTTGAGCACCTCGACGTGCTCGTTCACGTGGAGCTCTCCGGTCAGTGCGTGTGCGACGTAGAGCGGCAACATACCGATGCCGTGCGAGTCGTGGCCGGCGAGGTTGGCGCCGACCAGCTGGTCGGCCACGAGGGCGGCCTCGCGGTCGGCGCTCCCGAGCGCCGAGCAGGTCTGGGTGACGACGTCGTGGAGCTGGGCAGGAGTCAGATCGGGCATGCGCCGGACCCTAATTCACTCCGCAGTGTCGATCACGCGTGAGAAGAGCCGCTCGGCATGTGGCGGCACGCCGGAGAAGCGAAGGTCGAGGTCGGGACGCTTGCGAGCATCGGCTGCGAGTTCTGCCAGCTCGAACGCGGCGGTGAGGTCAAGCCGACCGATGCCGCCCAGTACGATCTCGACATCGTCGACGTCGGGGTGGTCGGCGATCACGGCGAGGATCTTCTCGCTGATCCGGTTGATCGAGCCGAACCACAGCACGCCGTGAGGCACGATACGGAGATGGTCGCCGGTTCGCTCGACCTCGATGTACACCTGTAGCTCGCGCCACAGGTGGATCCCCACCGACAGCGCGACGCCCACCAGGATCCCCCGCTCGATCCGGGGATCGAACGCCAGCGTGGCGACGAGGGTGACCGCCGCGGCCGCGGTCTGCGGGCGGCTCCACGACCACATGGCCGAGATGCGATCGAGGCGGAACAGGCTCATCACCGAGCTGATCACCACGGCGGCCAGCGCCGACTTCGGCATGCTCGACAAGACGTTCGAGAACGGCAGCAGCACGAGCATGGCGACACCGGTGATGAACCCCGACCAGCGGGTGGTCGCCCCCGCTCGGTAGTTCAACGACGATCGGCCGAACGAGCCGCCGACGGGATAGGAACCGATCGCCCCGGCGGCGAGGTTGGCGACACCTTGACTGACGAACTCGGCGTTGGCGCTCCAGCGCTGGCGCTGGGCGGCTGCGTACGTGCGAGCGATCGAGGATGGTTCCGCGAAGCCGATCAAGGCGATGACGATGGCCGGGACGATGAGATGGGCGGTCGAGTCGAACGGGAGCTCGTCGACGAGCGACACGCCAACGCTCGGGATGTCGCCGACGGTTGCGACGTCGAGGTCGAAGATCGCCGCGATGGCCCATGAGACCGCCACACCCAGCAACACGCTCGGGAAGATCTGATGCACCTTCCGCAGCGTGACGATGAGGACGAACGTGATCACCGCCAGCATGATCGAGGCCCAGTTCCAATCACCGGGGTGTGCCAACGTTGCGAGGGCCCGGCCGAGCACCCGCGACGAATCGCTCGAGTAGCCGGCCACGGTCGGCAGCTGTGAGCCCATGATCAAGAGGGCGGCGCCGGACGTGAAGCCCGTGAGCACCGGTTGGCTCACGAAGTAGGCGGCAATCCCCAGTCGGAGAGCGCCGAACACCACCCGGGCCACGCCGACCATCAACGCGAGCAGTGCACCGAGCAGCACGTAGTCGTCGGTCTGGGCGGCCGCGAGCGGCGTCAGTGCGCCGGCAACCAGGAGCGACGTGAGTGCCGTCGGTCCGGTCTGCAGGTAAGGCGACGACACGAAGAACGCGGCGAGAATTGCCGGCAGCGTGCCGGCGAGGAGGCCGATGTGGCCCGGCATTCCGGCAAGCTCGGCGTACGCCAAACCCTGCGGCACCAGTGCGAGCACGACGCTGAGGCCGGCAACGAGGTCACCGATCTGGGGTCGGGTGAGATCGAGTCGGCGCAGCACGTCACCGAGTGTGCCAGCCGACTGCCGCCGTTGCTGGCAACCTCCGGGCCACCGTCCAATCTCACCAAACCTCCGGGCCTCCGTACGCTCAGCAGCGCGGAACCCCGGAGCTTGCCTCAGAATGGACGCAGGCCCGGCAGTTCGGCCGCAGGTTGCCCGAGCGCTTGATGCCCGGTGGTCAGGGTTCGACGATGGCGAAGCCGGACTGGAAGACCTCGAGATGGCCGAAGACCGTGATCAGCGCCGCCGGGTCGCCGTCGAGCGTGGCCCGACCGGCGGTGACGGCGTCGACGAACGTCGTTTCGCCTCCCATGATCTCGGCCATCAGCGCCTTGGTGAGTGTGACGGTCACGGTGGCGTCAGGGCTATGGCGACCGGCGACGTAGTGCAGCGCCTGGTGTTCGAGTCCCAGCACCCAGTCCCGCTGCCCGCTGTCGGCGTCGATGTCGGTGAAGGTCCAGTTGATCTCCGCCCGCTCCCCTGCGACCAGCTCGTCCTGGAGCCGAATGGCGATGGCGTCGAACATCAGGTCGACGGTCAGGGCCTCGACCAGGCCGCGTCGCAGCGCCGGGCGAGCCGGCGGCGGACCGTTTCGGAGCTCTTGCGCTCCGGTCAGGTAAGCGTTGCGCCACGTGGCCGATTCTGATTGATAGCCGAGCTGCTCGAACGCATCAGCCTGCAGCTCCCGAGCCCGCTCGTTGGTCGGGTCGGCAAACACGAGGTGGTTGACCACCTCGGCCACCCATCGGTAGTCGCCCTCGTCGAACGCTCGCTGCGCATGATCGAGCAACGCATCGGCCCCTCCGGCCAACGCGACATAGCGGGTCCCCGCCGCCACCGGCGGGTGCTGCCACAGGTGCGTGGGGTTGCCGTCGTACCAACTCAGGTAGCGCTGGTAGACCGCCTTGACGTTGTGGACCAGCGAGCCGTAGTAGCCACGTGTGTGACCCTGAGCGACGAAGACCTCGGGCAGGGCAAGGTCTTCCGCGATCTCGAGCGGCGTCATGCCTCGATTGGCCCGTCGCATGGTCTGATCGTGGATCCAGCGGTACAGGTCGCGCTGCTTGCGGAGGAACCCATCGGTGTCGTCGTTGCCCCACCGGGGCCAGTGATGGCTGGCGAACATGAGCGTGGCCTCGCCGCCGAACAACTCGATCGCCTCGTTGATGTACTTCGACCAGGCCAGCGAATCACGGACCTGGGCACCCCGCAGCGGCACCAGGTTGTGCATGTTGTGCGAACAGTTCTCGGCCATGCACAGCCACCCCGCGTCGGGGAAGTAGAAGTTCATCTCGGCGGGCGCCTCGGACTCCGGAGTGTTCTGGAAGACGATCCGCACACCGTCGACCACGAGCTCCTGCCCAGTTTCGGTGATCTCCTCGGTCGGCGCGAGCAGTCCCGGGCTGGAAAGCGGCACGGCCTTGCCGAGGCCGGAGTCGACGTGTTGGCGGGGCCCGGCCGGCAGCGTCGCCCCGAACTGGTAGGCCGCCCGACGTGCCATCGCCGGACCGGCGACGACGTTCTCGAACACCGCCTCACGGAGAAAGTGCTGAGGGGCGATGATGCGAACCTCACCGTTCGCCACGGCGTCGGCACTGGTGACGCCGAGCACGCCGCCGAAGTGGTCGACGTGGCTGTGGGTGTAGATCACGGCGGTGACCGGCCGCTCGCCAAGCGTATCGTTCGCCAGCTGCAGGCACGCCCGAGCGGTGGCTTCGGTGGTCAGTGGATCGATCACGATCCACCCCACCTCTCCTGCGATGAACGAGATGTTGGACAGGTCGTAGCCACGGGCCTGCCACAGACCCGGCGCCACCTCGAACAAACCATGCGGAGCGTTGCGTTGAGCCTGGCGCCACAGGCTCGGATGGACGGAGTCGGGCACGTCGGAGGCCGTACGGATGAAGTCGTGGCGAGCGGTGTCCCACACGGTCTGGGTCGACCCACCGGGACCGGCCACCTCGATCGGGCCAGCGAGCTCGGCGATCAAGCCACGCACGGCGAGCTCGTCGTCGATCACCTCGAGATCGAGGGTTGCTGCCGCCTCGGCGAGCACCGCGAGCGTGGCGGCCGTCGGCTCCTTGGGGGCGGTGCGGCTGAAGGTTGGTGAGGTCGGGTTGCTGGTCACCTCAGCGAGTCTGGCGGCCGCCCCTTCGCTTGTCGAGCGAAACGGCGCCTCGCCGACCGGAAGGAGCCGAGCGTGTCACGACCGGCTGCCCCGCTCCCTCACGAGCGGCTGCCCCGCTCCCTCACGAGCGGCTGCCCCGCTCCCTCACGAGCGGCTGCTCCGCTGTGCCAGGTACGCCCGGCGAGCATCGGCGCACTCCGGGTCGCCGAACGCCGTCACCAGCCCATCAGCGTCGGACCAGCTGCGCATGGTGCCGACCATCTGGTCGGTCACGGCATTCACGTGGCGCTTGGTGCTGAACAGGGCATGCGACGCCTTGGAGGCGAGCTGGTCGGCGAGCGCCTCGACTTCGGCTTCGAGCTGATCGTCGGCCACCACTCGATTGAGGAAGCCAGCCGCCTTGGCTTCGGCCGGATCGAATGGCCGGCACGTGAGCACGAGCTCCTTGGTGAGCGCCGGTCCGATCTCTCGGACCAGGCGCGGGATGCCACCCCAAGCGAGCGGGATCCCGAGATCGACCTCGGGAATCGAGAACATCGCCGATTCCCCAGCAACGCGCAGATCACAGGCCGCCGCGAGCACGAGGCCTCCGCCGACACACCATCCCTGGATCGAGGCGATCGCCAGTGCCTGCATCGACTCGAGTGCCTCGGCCATCTTGCGCCCGTAGTCGGCAGCTTCTCGGGTGGTGATCTCCATCCGGCTGGAAAAGGTCGACAGGTCAGCTCCCGCAGAGAAGGCGCGCCCAGCGCCGCTGACGACCACCACCTTCACCTGTGACTGGCGATCGAACCACCGCGCCGCGATGGCGATCTCGTCGAGTGTGCGCCAACCGAGGGGGTTGAGCTTGTCCGGCACATCGAGCGTGAGCCGCCCGATGGCGCCGTCGACGCTCACCTTCACCGTGGACAGTTCGGGAGTGTCGGGTGTTGGTGCAGGTGAAGGGGCGTTGTCGGACACGGGGAAACCTTCCTCAGGGGTAATGTACGTACATTCGGATGATGTGGTGTAGAGTGGCAGACATGTGTAGACGAACCATGTGCAACAACTGCAAGAAGCCATCCTGGGCCGGATGCGGTGCCCATGTCGAGCAGGTGCTCGGCGATGTCGCCCCCGCCGACCGCTGCCAGTGCGACGCCGGTACCGGCGGACCGAAGTGGCTCCGCAAGATTCTCGGCGGCTGACCCAGCCTGCTCACCGGTGATGGGACCTGGTCGATACCGACCGGGACCCATCACCACCGCCAGTCGGCGAGTGTCAGTCGTCGTGGTCGGCCGACGCCGCCGGCAGGTCGTCCCACGCCGCCTTCGCGCCGCTGTGGCCGACCTCGATCACGAAGAAGATGGCACCGACGGCAGCCAGGACGCTCAGAGCCACCAGGGCTGAGGCCGCAGCCTTCGAGCGAGCCGCTGGCACTCGTTTCGAGAGTGGCTCGATCGCAACGGTGGCCGCCGACAGGGCGAACACGGCGAACGCCCAGGGAATCACGCTCTCACCCTCGTCGGTGTGCTCCTCGACGAGCCGGGTCTCCTCGACCCGCTCCTCAAGCTGTTCGCCGGACCCCTGCGCCAACCCAACCGACACCAGCGCCGTGAGGGCGAAGACCACGACCAGCGGACCATAGGGGCGTCGCCACGCCGGTCGCAGCGCGATCAGCACGAGCCCGAGCGCCGCAATCGGCAGCAGCACTACTGCGGCATGCACGAGCAGCGGATGTGCGGGAAGTCCAAAGATCTCGTTCAGTTCCATGTCGAGGGTCGCTTTCGTTGCGGGTGCGAGTGCAGGTCGGCCGATCGGCGACGTCAGTCGTCGTCGTCTCGTCCGTCGTGGTCATCGTGGTCGTCGGATTCGTCCTCCGACTCGTGGTCGGACGACTCCTGGTCGGTCGAGTCGTGGTCGGACGACGCATCTTGCGACCCCGCATCGTCGTGACTCGTGGCGGTCGCCTGGTGCTCGGCGGGAGCTAGCGAGGTCGTGGGCTGCGCAGTTGCTGACGGCTGCGTCGACGACGGGGCGGCACCGGTGCTCGAGCTCGGCGTGTTCGTCGCAGGCGTCGTGACTGGCCGATCGGCCGAGGAGTTGCTCGTCGACGGCGGCGGTGTGGTCACCGTCGAGGGCGAGGTGGATGACCGGAGCGGCTGCCCCTCGGGAGCGGCCACGGTGATCGACACCGGATCGGGACGAGGCGTGAGATCGGCGATGGTCAGCTGGCCGACCGGACCGCTGTCGGCGGAGCGCAAGATGCCGAGGTTCAGACCCACGGCGCTGCCGGCGGTTGCCACGATGCCGATGAGCGATGCCACCGCAACGACGACCGCTCGGATCTGCATGGACCGGCACCCTTCTCCGTTGCGGCTGAGACGCCACCCGGGCACGAACCTGCACGGTGGCCACGTGTCCCGACCGGCGGGCCACGCTCCTTCGGACTCTAGTGAGCAACCTCGAAACACCGGGCCAGCGAATGGCAAGGAATTGGTAAACAACCCCCACCCAGCTGCGACGCTGTCGCAGTGAAACTCCTCGTCGTGGAAGATGACCCCTCGATCGCCCAGCCACTCGGCGTGGCCCTTCGACGCGAGGGATTCGAGGTGCAACACGCCGCGACGGCGCGAGCCGCACTCGACGCCGGCGACGTCGACCTGGTGCTCCTCGATCTCGGACTGCCCGATCTCGACGGCCACGTTGTGTGTCGTGAACTGCGGAGTCGATCGAGCGTTCCGATCATCGTGGTCAGCGCTCGGGGCGACGAGATCGATCGGGTCACCCTTCTCGAACTCGGTGCCGACGACTACGTCGTGAAGCCCTTCGGTGCGCGTGAGCTCGTCGCGCGAATCCGGGCGGTCCTGCGTCGATCGGCTGCCGAGACAACACCGTCGCTCGAACCGGTCGACATCGGCGACCTACGCATCGATCGTCGCAGCCACCAGGTCACGCTCGACGGTGAGGCCGTTGCGCTCACACCGAAGGAGTACGACCTCCTCGACTGTCTGGCGGCCGATCCCGGCGCCGTCGTGACGCGTGAACAGATCATGGAACAGGTCTGGGACGAGAACTGGTGGGGGTCCACCAAGACCCTCGATGTCCACATCGCCTCGTTGCGCAAGAAGATCGGCGCCGAACGAGTGGTGACGATCCGTGGCGTCGGCTTCGCACTCGGGGTAGACCTCGTGGCGTGACCCGTCGTCTTCTTGCCAGCTATCTGTTGATCACGGCGCTGGTACTGGTCGTCTTGGAGGTCCCGCTGGGGCTCTTCTTCCAGCAGCGCCAGCTCGACCGGCTCACCGCCGACACCGAGCGCGACGCCACCGTGCTCATGACGGCATACGAGGACGACCTCGAACGTGATCAGCCGCTCGACCCCTTCCAGGCCCAGGTCTACGCGGAACGAACCGGTGTCCGTGTGGTGATCGTCGACGCCGAGGGCATCGCCGTGGTCGACACCGGCAACGAGATCGGCCGGGACTTCTCGACCCGCACCGAGTTCATTGCTGCGCTCCAGGGGGAACGAGCCACTGGCACCCGGCGGTCCGAGACGCTCGGCGCCGAGTTGCTCTACGTGGCGGTGCCCGTGGCGTCGGGCGGTGTGGTCCACGGCGCCCTGCGACTCACCATCGACACCCACGAGGTGACCGAGCAGATCCGCAAGTTCTGGTGGGGACTCTGCGGTATCGCCGCGTTGGTGCTGCTGATGGTCGTCGCCGTCGGGTGGGCCACCGCCCGCTCGATCAGTCGTCCGATCCTTCAGCTCCACGCGACCGCCGTCCGCTTCTCCAGCGGCGACTTGGCCCCTGCGCCACCGGTCCTTGGGGCACCACCCGAGATCGAACAGCTCGACGAGGCGATGTCGACCATGGCTCGGCGCCTCGATCGGCTGCTGCAGCAACAACGCTCGTTCGTTGCCGACGCCTCACACCAGCTGCGGACGCCGCTCACCGGGCTACGCCTTCGACTCGAGAACCTCGAGGCCACCACCTCCGACCCGGGCATGGCCGAGGAGCTCAACGCCACCATTGCCGAGACGGATCGCCTGAGCGCGCTCGTCAGCGACCTCCTGCAGTTGGCCACCGCCGAGCGTCCCTCCACGCCCGTCGACACCCCGCTCGGCGCACTGGCTGCCGAACGTGTCGACACCTGGACCGCGCTCGCCGAGCAATCGAACGTGACGCTGTCGCTCGTCGAGCCAGTCGGGCTGTCGAGCGCCGTCGCCTCACCCCATGTGCTCGCTGTTCCGGGAGCGGTGGAGCAGATCCTCGACAATCTCATCGACAACGCCATCCACGCCCTCGAAGCGCAGGACATCCCCGGCGCACAGATCGAGGTCTCCCTGACGGTGGACCCGACAACGGTCGCGTTGAGCGTGGCCGACAATGGGCCTGGCCTCGACGCCGACCAGCGCGACCATGCGGTGGAACGCTTCTGGCGCGGCGGCGACTCGGCGGACTCGAAGGGCAGCGGCCTCGGACTTGCCATCGTGAAGGGTCTCACGGATGCCTCTGGCGCCCACCTCCGGTTGGCGTCGAACGACGCCGGAGGCCTCACCGTGACCGTCGGCTTCCGGCGGACGACGCCGGAGCAGGAGCACCGGGTGCCGAACCTGGCCCGAGGTCCTCGGCGAGACGCCTCGAAGCGCTAGCCTCGGCGTCGTGAACGACTCTTCGAAGATCATCTATACCTACACCGACGAAGCCCCGGCGCTGGCCACCTACTCGCTGCTGCCGATCATCGAGGCCTTCGCCTCGGCTGCCGGCGTCGGCGTCGAAACCCGAGACATCTCGCTCGCCGGACGAGTCATCAGCTCGTTCCCCGAGCGCCTGACCGCCGACCAACAGCTTCCCGACGCGCTGGCCGAACTCGGCGAACTTGCGCTCACCCCCGAGGCCAACATCATCAAGTTGCCGAACATCTCGGCTTCCGACCCGCAGCTGAAGGCCACCATCGCCGAACTGCAGGCCAAGGGGTACGACCTACCCGACTATCCCGACGATCCGTCCACCGATGACGAACGCGACGCGAAGGCCCGCTACGACAAGGTCAAGGGCTCGGCGGTCAACCCGGTTCTTCGCCAGGGCAACTCCGACCGCCGGGCACCCAAGGCGGTCAAGGAGTACGCCCGCAAGAATCCGCACTCGATGGGCGCCTGGAGCGCCGACTCCGCCACCAACGTGGCCACCATGAGCAGCGGCGACTTCTTCTCGAACGAGCAGTCCGTCACCGTGCCCGCCGACGACACGTTCACGATCCGCCACATCGACACCGAGGGCAACGCCACCGTGCTCAAGGAGCAGCCGGTGATCGCCGGTGAGGTGGTCGATGCCACCGTCATGTCGAAGCAGGCACTCGTCGACTTCCTCGCGGTGCAGATCGACAGCGCCCGGGATGCCGGGGTGCTGTTCTCGCTGCACATGAAGGCCACGATGATGAAGGTCTCCGACCCGATCATCTTCGGCCACGCCGTGCGGGTGTTCTTCTCCGACGTCTTCGCCAAGCACGGCGAGGCCCTCGACTCGGTCGGGGCGAATCCGAACAACGGCCTCGGCAACGTACTGAAAGCCATCGAGGCGCTGCCGGCCGATCAGCGGGCCGCCATCGAGGCCGACATCGCCACGACCTACGAACGAGGCCCGGCCATTGCCATGGTCGATTCCGACCGTGGCATCACGAACCTCCATGTCCCATCCGACGTGATCATCGATGCGTCGATGCCGGCCATGATCCGCACGTCGGGGCAGATGTGGAACGCCGAGGGCAACCAGCAGGACACCTTGGCCGTCATCCCCGATTCGAGCTACGCCGGTGTCTACGCCGCCACCATCGCGTTCTGCAAGGAGCACGGTGCGTTCGATCCGTCCACGATGGGCTCGGTGCCGAACGTCGGCCTGATGGCGCAGAAGGCCGAGGAATACGGCTCGCACGACAAGACCTTCGAGATCGAATCGGCCGGAACCGTCGAGGTGGTCAACGCTGCCGGCGACGTCCTCATGACCCATCACGTCGATACCGGCGACATCTGGCGGATGTGTCAGGTGAAGGACGAACCGATCCGCGATTGGGTCCGCCTCGCCGTGTCGCGAGCCCGGGCCACCGGTGCGCCTGCGGTGTTCTGGCTCGACTCGGCGCGTGCCCACGACGCCCAGCTCATCGCCAAGGTCAACACCTACCTCGCCGACCACGACACGAGCGGCCTCCAGATCGAGATCATGGCGCCCGCCGATGCCACCACCTTCTCGCTCGAACGGATCCGTCAGGGCGAGGACACCATCTCGGTCACCGGCAACGTCTTGCGGGACTACCTCACCGACCTGTTCCCGATTCTCGAACTCGGCACGAGCGCCAAGATGCTGTCGATCGTCCCGCTGCTCGACGGCGGCGGCCTCTTCGAGACCGGCGCCGGTGGTTCGGCCCCGAAGCACGTTCAGCAGTTCGAGAAGGAGAACCACCTGCGCTGGGATTCGCTCGGTGAGTTCTTGGCCCTGGCGGTGTCGTTCGAGCACCTGGCGCAGACCACCGACAACGCTCGGGCCCAGATCCTTGCCGACACCCTCGACGCTGCAACTGGCACCCTGCTCGATACCGGCAAGTCGCCGTCTCGTCGGGTGAACGAGCTCGACAATCGCGGCAGCCACTTCTATATCGCCCTCTACTGGGCGCAGGAACTGGCCAAGCAAACCGCTGACCCGGCGTTGGCCGACGCATTCGCGCCGCTGGCCGAGGCGCTCGCCGGCAACGAAGACACCATTGTTGCCGAGCTCAACGAGGTCCAGGGCAAGCCCATGGACATCGGTGGTTACTACGCACCCGACCCGGCCTTGGCCGAGGCGGCGATGCGTCCGAGTGCCACGTTCAACTCGGCTCTGGAACTCCTCGGTTCCTGAGCAGCGGGCGTCAGCTCACCGAACGAGCGAGTGGTGGCTTCGGTCGATGTCGGCAAGCCAGCCGTAGACCGAAGCCACGGCCGCTCGGTTGCCGACGCCGTTGTGCAATGAGCACTGCCAGCCGAGTCCCTCGATGTAGCGGAGTCGGATGCCAAGTTCGGCGTCGGGTGACCATGCTGCGGCAAAGCGGCGCGCATTGCGGTGATCGAACACGGTGAGTCGCAGCGTCCCGCCGTCAGGCAGATCCACGAGACACAGATCTCGGGGGCCCTGGCTGGCGGTGCGGACGGCGAGCGGCTCCACGAAGTCGGAGCGACTGGTCATCACCAGGTGGCGAAGATCGAGCGATGCAAAAGACGTCGCCTCGCCCGGTAGCCGTTCGACGAGCGACCGCAGCGACTTGCGCTCCTGCCAGTTGGTGCTGCGCCAGAACGAATCCTCGGCGTCGCTCCTCGACCGTGACGGAAGCGGCGGTGCCACCTTCAGATAGGTGCCGCCAAGAGCCAACATCACGAAGAGCGCTACCCACATACGAGTTCTCCCAACCGTTGCACGGCGGTCTGCCGCCGCCTGTCCCTCGACGACGAGTGTTGCACGTCTCGCGACGCTTGTGTCGTCTCCCACATGATCGGCAGTTGGCGGCCGTCGATGACCTTTCATCTTTCTGGCACACCGGTGTGGCGCTCACCAGGCCCGAAGCACGACGAGCTGGCTACCTGCCCTCCGCGTTCGACCTGCGGTTGTGGCGTTCGCTCGCTACGGTGTCGGCGTGAGCGGAGAAGAGCGACCCTACGGATCCACCCCTGACACCAACGCGGCACTCAAACGAGTCCGAACCCGGCACTTCCAGCGGGCCAAGGAGCAGGGCATCAAGATCAGCGGACTGACCAGCTACGACTTCATGTCGGCGCAGATCTTCGACGCCGCCGGCATCGACTTCCTCCTCGTCGGCGACTCGGCCGGCAACACGGTCTTCGGCTACGACTCCACGATCCCCGTCACCATCGACGAGCTCATCCCGCTGTGCGCCGCCGTCGTGCGCGCCGTGAAGCGGGCGCTCGTCGTTGCCGACCTTCCGTTCGGTTCCTATGAGAACGGACCCGAAGAGGCGTTGCATTCGGCCATCCGCTTCATGAAGGAGACCGGATCCCACGCGGTGAAGCTCGAGGGCGGCCAGCGCAGTGCGAAGCAGATCAAGCGCATCGTCCGGGCCGGCATTCCCGTCATGGCCCACATCGGTTTCACGCCCCAGAGTGAGCACGGTCTCGGCGGCCACTTGATCCAGGGCCGCGGCGATGCCGCCGAGGCACTCCTCGCCGACGCCCACGCCGTCGAGGATGCCGGTGCGTTCGCCGTGGTTCTCGAAATGGTGCCATCGTCGGTGGCGGCCCAGGTCACCGCCGAACTCACGATCCCCACCATCAGCGTCGGCGCCGGACCCGAATGCGACGGCCAGCTGCTCGTCTGGACCGACTGGGCGGGATTCACTCAGGGCCGCATTCCGAAGTTCGTCAAGCAATACGCCCAGATCGGTGAGACCCTGCTCGAGGCAGCGAAGACCTACAAGGAAGAGGTCGAGGCCGGAATCTACCCCGCACCTGAACACGAGTACGCCGACAGCTGAGCTGCCACTCCCAGCGCGAAGGAGCCACCACCCGCATGACCATGTCCTCTCCCGGAGCCACCGACCTCCCCGCGCCGCAGTTCCGCAAGACCAAGCAGGGCAAGTGGGCCGTGATGGGGCCTGTCGCCACGCTGCAGGCCGCGCTCGACACCGACGGCAAGGTGAAGGTGCTGAAGAAATCAGGTGACTGGTCCGATTTCACCGTGGTGTCACTCGGTCGCCCGTTCGACGTCGACGGCGTGGCCATGGTCTACGGCTACGACGACGCCGGTGATCCCACTGCCGGAGGCGAGAACGCAGGCGGAACGACGACCACCGCCACCGCGGCGCCTCGTCGTGCCCCCCGGCAGGCCAACACGCCTCCGCCTCCTCCCCGCGACGAATACGAGCCACTCCCCGAGTATCAGGGCGGGCCGGAAGACGAGTGGCAGGGCGAGTTCTAGCATCCGCACCGGTGTCGACTCCGATGCCGCCAACCCAAGCGAGACCAACATGACCGACTCGCCGACGACCTTCACCGAGCTGATGGCGTTGGAACGACACGGCCCCGACACCTGGATCGGCCTCAGCGCCGAGTACTCCTGGGGCCGCATCTACGGCGGGCAGGTCGTGGCCCAGGCCCTGTGGGCGGCCTATCAGACGGTCGAGCCGGACTTCGGTGTCCACTCGCTCCACGCCTACTTCATCCGCGGGGGCGTGCTCGACGAGCCCGTCCGTCTCGAGGTCGATCGCCTACGCAACGGACGCAGCTTCTGCACCCGCGCCGTGGTCGCCCGTCAGTCCGGGGGTGCCATCCTGCACCTGTCGGCGTCGTTCCACGTGGTCGAAGACGCCCCCGAGATCCAGACCGCACGGATGCCGCTCGCCCCCGACCCCGAAGACGTCCGCCCCAAACCCGACGACTGGCCGTGGATCATGGAGCGTCGTCCGCTCGACAGCTATCCAGGTGCTGGCGCCTCCATGGGCTGGGTCCGCCTCACCGACCCACTGGCCGACGATCCCCGACTCCACGAGTGCGGACTGGCGCTCAGCTCCGACGCCATCCAGTTCGGAGCGGTCCGCAGCATCCATCCCGCTCAGCTCACCGCCGTCGAAGGCGAGGACCCGTTCATGGGAGCGAGCCTCGACCACGCGATGTGGTTCCACCGTCCGCTACGGGCCGACCAGTGGCACCTCTACCATTGGGATTGCCACGGCCTCACCGGCGCCAGGGGTATGACCGTCGGCAATCTCTTCGCCAGCGACGGCACCCACGTCGCCACCGTGGCGCAAGAGGTCCTGCTACGTGAGCGCACCAAGCCGCGGTAGGGTCAGCGCCATGCGCGCCATCGTGATCACCAAAGACGACGAGTACCGAGCCGAGCTCACCGAGGTCGACGAGGCCGACCTGCCCGAGGGTGATGTCACCGTCGCCGTCGAGTACTCGACGATGAACTACAAGGACAGCCTCGCGATCACTGGTGCCTCACCGGTCGTTCGCTCGTTCCCGATGGTGCCCGGCATCGACCTCGCCGGCACCGTCGAAGCAAGCGATCACGCCGACTACGCCGTCGGCGACAAGGTCGTGCTGAACGGTTGGGGCGCGGGCGAGACCCACTGGGGTGCCTACGCCGAGCGGGCTCGCCTCTCCGGCGACTGGCTGGTGCCGCTGCCAGACGGTTTCACCACCCGTCAGGCCATGATCATCGGCACGGCCGGCTACACCGCCATGTTGTGCGTGATGGCGCTCGAGGACCACGGCGTCACACCCGACCAGGGCGAGGTGCTCGTCACCGGCGCCGCCGGCGGCGTCGGCAGCGTCGCCATCGCCATCCTGTCCAAGCTCGGCTACGAGGTCGTCGCCTCCACCGGTCGCCTCGACGAAGCCGACTACCTCACCTCACTCGGGGCGGCGTCGACCATCGATCGCAACGAGCTCAGCGAACCGGGGCGTCCGCTCGGGCGGGAGCGCTGGGCCGGTGTCGTCGACGCCGTCGGCAGCCACACGCTGGTCAACGCCTGCGCCACCACCAAGTACGGGGGCACTGTGGCGGCCTGCGGTCTCGCACAGCGTGCCGACCTCCCCGGCACCGTGCTGCCGTTCATCCTGCGTGGCGTCACGCTCGCCGGCGTCGACAGTGTCAACTGCCCGAAGCCTCGGCGCCTCGAGGCGTGGCAGCGTCTCGTCACCGACCTCGACACCGATCGCCTCGAGCTGATGGCCGTCGAGATCGGCCTGGGCGACGTCATCGGCATGGCCGCCGACCAGCTCGCCGGCAAGACCCGGGGCCGAGTCCTCGTCGACATCGCCCGCTGACCACGGCCCACCTCCCCCACCGAACAGGATTCATCATGACCAGCGAACACGCCATCAGCCGCTTTCCGGTGCCGACCCTCGCCGACATGCCCGACGACATCCGCGAACGCATCGAGTTGGTGCAGGAGAAGTCCGGGTTCATTCCGAACGTCTTCCTCGCCTTGGCCTACCGGCCAGACGAGTTCCGGGCGTTCTTCGCCTATCACGACGCGTTGATGGAGCGAGATTCCGGGCTCACCAAGGCCGAGCGCGAGATGATCGTCGTCGCCACCTCCGCCGCCAACAGCTGCCAGTACTGCGTCGTGGCCCACGGCGCCATCTTGCGAATCCGGGCCAAGAATCCCCTGATCGCCGACCAGGTGGCCATCAACTATCTCAAGGCCGACATCACCGAGCGCCAGCAGGCCATGCTCGACTTCGCCCTCCAGGTCAGCCTCGATCAGGGTTCGGTCGGCCCCGACGACTTCGCTGCGCTCGAACAACACGGGTTCACCACCGACGACATCTGGGACATCGCGGCTATCACGGCGTTCTTCGCCCTGTCGAACCGCATGGCCAACGTCACCGCCATGCGCCCCAACGACGAGTTCTTCGGAATGGCTCGCTGATCGCAGGCTGAACTCAGGAAGAGACGAGCGCAGCGAGGAACGGCGAGTTCTTCGGAATGGCTCGCTGACCGCAGGCTGAACTCAGTAAGAGACGAGCGCAGCGAGGAACGGCGAATTTCTTTGCGATGGCGCGCTAGCCCGACGCCTCACGTTCCGGCGAGCGACGCCGAGACTTCCCCCACTTATCTTCGTGGGGGAAGGAACTCCGATGGCGGCACATCGATCACTACGAACGACATTGATGGCGTCGTTCGTCGTCATGGGCTTGGTCCCGATGCTGGGCATCGGCTACCTCGCCTATCGCAACTCGACCGAATCGCTGAGCGAAGCCGCTGGCGCCAAGCTGCAGTCATCATCGATCTCGGCCAACCAGATGATCGATCGCAACCTGTTCGAACGGTACGGCGACGCCCAGGCTTTTGCGTTCAATCCCCTGGCGATGGGCGAACCAGCGCAGATCACCGAGGCCATCGATTTCTACATGGTTGCCTACGGCATCTACGACGCCATGGTCGTGGCCGATCTCGACACCGGCCGCATCATCGCCGTCAACTCGGTGGATCACAACGGTGCAGCCATCGACGCCATGGCGCCCTTCGTCGGTGACGACGTCAGCAACACCGAGTGGTTCC
Organism: Acidimicrobiales bacterium; assembly: GCA_041394265.1. NCBI lineage: Bacteria > Bacillati > Actinomycetota > Acidimicrobiia > Acidimicrobiales > Acidimicrobiales bacterium. Next base: position 4,688,961 of record JAWKIO010000005.1, on the reverse strand, counting down.
GAGCCATTGCCGACGGGACCATCGGCGCCGGCGCAACCTACTACGCCGATCTCGAGAGCAATCCCTACACCGCCGCCTCGACACCCGGCGACACCTACGCCCTCCCCTTCGCCAGCCCGGTGTTCGACACGACCGGACAAGCGCGACGTGTCTGGCTCAATGTGGCGAGCTTCGAGCGGGTTGTCGGCGACATCATGCAGTCGGTCGACGCCAACATGGCGACCATCGGGATCGAATCGGCACACGTCACGCTGCTCGACCGCAACGGTCTGGTGCTGTTCGATCAGGACCCGGATCGCATCCTCACGGCCAACCTCGTCGACGAGGGGGATCAGGCAGCGATCCGAGCATTGCAGGGCGAGATCGGCACCGAGGTCTACGGCGACGAGGTGCACGGCTTCGCCCCTTCTCAGGGTGCCTACAACTTCGAGGGCTACGGCTGGGCCGTGACCGTCGAGCAGAGCACGTCGGAGGCGCTGCACGCCGCTGCGAGTCTGCGTCGCACCACCTTCGTTTCTGCGGCCATCGCCGCGGTCCTGCTCACGTTGGCGAGCTCGATCATCGCCGGACGACTCGCCACGCGCCTGTCGGCATCGGTGCGTCGGATGGCCGATGCGTCCAGCGGGCTGGCCGGGCTGTCGAGCCGTCTCACGGACACCTCCAAGGACACCGCTGACCAGGCGGTCATGCTCTCCTCGGCCGCGGAGCAGGTGTCGGCCGGTGTGTCGACGGTGGCGGCCGCCGTCGAACAGCTCTCGGTCAGCGTCGCCGAGATCGCCTCCAACTCGACGGCAGCGTCGTTGATCGCCTCGGACGCCGTGATGTCGGCCGAATCGGTCAACGCCGCGGTGGACCGCCTCGGAACGTCATCGAGGGAGATCAGCCACGTTGTGGACCTCATCACGTCGATCGCCGAACAGACGAACATGCTGGCGCTCAATGCCACCATCGAAGCGGCGCGGGCCGGCGAGTCGGGCAAGGGCTTTGCGGTCGTGGCCAACGAGGTGAAGGAACTGGCGAAACAGACCTCGTCGGCCACCACCGAGATCGTTGCCCGGATCGATGCGATCCAGTCCGACACCACCAATGCCGTGGTGTCGATCAACCAGATCGGCGAGATCATCGATGAGATCGCCAGCCGTCAGCAGACGATCGCCGCTGCCGTCGAGGAGCAGCACGCCACCACGGGCGAGATCAGCCGCAGTGTCGGGGAAGTCGCCGGCGGCGCCTCGGAGATCGCCGAGAGCATCAGCGGCCTCGCCGGTGCGGCCGAGACGGCCACCGAAGCGGCCGATGACGTCGGTGGGGCCGCACAGACGATCGATGCCGTCGCCGCCGAATTGTCGTCCATCGTCGGTCGCTGATTGCAACGACCGGCGTTCCCGATCAGACGGCGACGACGCTGGTCAGCAGCCGACGCCGAGCCACACCGGGATCGCCCGGCTCGTCCCGGCCACGGTCACCCGTCCGCCTTCGTTGAACTCGACCGACGCACCACCGTCCATCTTGACGATGTCGGTGTAGCCCTGGTCCAGGAGCCAGTCACGCATCTGCGGTGCCGTCATGGAGGTGGTCGACCCGAAGGTCACGGTCGATGGCGCCTTGAAGGCCACGAACGAATGGCGCGTGGTCAACATGGTGTAGGCACTGGCGTTGATCACGGCATCGGTCACCGAGATCTGTCCCTTGATCGCCATCACGATGCCGCTGGCAGCCCAGCGATACCCATTGGGATCCGTCATGCCGTCACGCTGCCAGTCCCGTTCGACCTCGAGCATGAAGTTGCCCTTCTGCGCCAGATTGTGGGTCAAGTAGGCGTTGTCCCAGTCGTGAGTGAGTTCGGCGATCGGGCCGTTCGGCCGGTACCGCTCGCCGATGACGCCGCGATCCTGGCGATCGACACCACCGGGGACTTGCTTGCCGTCGATCACGCCGAGCCCGATGGGTTGGTTGTTGCTGAGTGTCAGCCAGTTGGCATTGATCGACGCCACGCTGCAACGGGAGGCGCTGGTCTTCAGATCGGCAACGAGATAGTTCACATCCGCAGCCCGGCCGCCCGGGATGTCACGCAAGGTGACGCCGTTCTGACGGCAGACCTCGGGTTCGACCACCGGATGGTTGGCAACGAGTTCTGGTTGTTGCACCCAGAAGCGGACCTGGTCCACCCGTCCGGCCTTGGCCAGGTCGTTCAACCAGAACTCGAAACCACCGGCATCGGGCTCGCGTTGGAGCAGGTTCTGGTAGAGCAGACGGCTCACGTAGTCGCGGTCGCTCGTGCCCACCCATGTCTGCTGGTATTCGGTCGACTGCGACATCCAATAGGCGACGTTGGCCATATCGGACATCAGGTACTGGTCGCTCCAGTACTGCAGCCCCGACTGATCCGGAACCCGTCCGAAGAAGGCTCGGTAGAGGCGGACGAGGTCGGCGCCGGGTTGGCCACACAACACCGAGGTGACGGGCGGGCTGGCAGCGGCCGCCGGTTCCGGGGGTGCAACCGTCAGCGACGTTGCCGCAAGACCCGCTGCCGCAGCGGCCATGACGACCAGGCGACGGAATCGGTTCGTTCGGTTGTGCCGACTCGTGTGGGGCGTCTCAGGGGACACGGCGACCTCCTCTCGAGCTGTATCGAGCGGAGACCCGGTCGTTCTTGACGGAATTGGGCCGAACGGCCCAGAGCGGTGACGATCGAAGGTGAGTCGCAAGTCGACGATTCAAGCACGATGTGCGCAGAAGTGGACCGCGGGAGGCCGACTGGTGATCCTCAGCACTCGATGACGTTGACGGCGAGGCCGCCGCGCGAGGTCTCCTTGTACTTGGTCTTCATGTCGGCACCGGTGTCGCGCATGGTCGTGATGACCCGATCGAGCGAGACGCGGTGGCTACCGTCGCCCCGCAAGGCCAGACGTGCAGCATTGATGGCTTTCACTGCCCCCATAGCGTTGCGTTCGATGCAGGGGATCTGCACCAATCCACCCACCGGATCGCAGGTGAGACCGAGGTTGTGCTCCATGCCGATCTCGGCAGCATTCTCGACCTGGGCCACCGTGCCACCCCGCACCGCGGCGAGCCCAGCAGCAGCCATCGAACAGGCAACCCCGACTTCGCCCTGACAACCCACCTCGGCGCCGGAGATCGAAGCGTTCTCCTTGAACAGGATGCCGATCGCGGCGGCCGTGAGCAGGAACTCGATCACCCCTTCGTCAGTGGCGCCGGGGATGAAGCGACGGTAGTAGTGCAGCACGGCGGGCACGACCCCAGCGGCACCGTTGGTCGGCGCCGTGACGACTCGTCCACCGGCAGCGTTCTCCTCGTTGACCGCGAGCGCGTAGAGGCTGACCCAGTCCAGCGTGGTGAGTGGATCGTGCATGGCGGCCTCCACTTTGGTGCGGAGCTCCACGGCCATGGCGGGTGCTCGGCGTCGGACCCCGAGTGCGCCCGGCAGGAACCCGTCGTTGCTGATTCCCCGTTCGACGCAGGCCTGCATCGCCGACCAGATCTCGAGGAGGCCGTCGACGGTCTCGGCCCGAGGGCGCCACGCATCCTCGTTGCGCATCATCAGCTCGGCAATGGTCAACCCGTGCTCCTCACACAACCGGAGCAGCTCGTCGCCGCTGCGGAAGTGAAGCGGCAGCGGTGTGGCATCGGCAACGATCTGGTCACCTGCCGCCTGGTCGGCGTTGACCACAAAGCCCCCACCGACCGAGTAGTAGTCCTTCGACACCTGCTCGACACCATCGGCGTCGAGCAGCGTGAAGCGCATGCCGTTGGAGTGATGGGGCAACCGGCTCCGCTTGTGGAACACCAGATCCGAGTCGGGACGCAGCCCGACCACGGTGCCGGTGGCGAGTGTGACCTGTTCATCACGACGTACCGCAGCAACCAGACCTTTGGCCGAGTCGGGATCGAGCGTGGCCGGCTCGAAGCCCAACAGACCGAGGACCACGGCACCATCGGTGCCGTGCCCCCGGCCGGTGTGGCCCAGGGCTGCCGAACAACTCGACCCGGACTCGGCTCCCTGCTGCGGCCTGGCCCGCGATCGCCTCGGCGAATCGCTTGGCTGCGATCATCGGTCCGACGGTGTGAGAACTCGACGGACCGATGCCGATCTTGAACAGATCGAAGACGCTCAGGGACATGAGCGCCGAAGTTACACCGACTGGGTCTCCGAAGGAGCCGCTTCGCGTCGTCGGGCAGCCGGGGCGTGGTCGAGCGACATGACCGATGAGGCGCCGCTGAACGAACCGAAGCCTTCGCCGTAGCCGGGCGAACCGTGCTCCACCACGTCGAGTCCGGCGATCTCTTCCTCGGCCGGGACCCGCAAGCCGCCGAAGGCCTTGAGCGTCGCAAAGAGCACGAACGCGGTGATCGATACCCAGGCGGCAATGGCCAGGACGCCGAGCACCTGAGCGACGAGCTGATCGGTGCCGCCACCGTAGAACAGGCCCTGCTTCCATACGCCGTCGACGTTCTCTCGGGCGAAGAGCCCGACCGAGATCGTCCCGAACGCCCCGCACACGCCGTGGACGCTGATGGCACCGACCGGATCGTCGACCCGGACCACTTCGTCGAAGAAGGCGATGGCGAAGACCACGATGATGCCGCAGAGCCCGCCGATGATCAGCGCACCCTGTGGTGTGACCGCCGCGCAGCCTGCCGTCACGCCGACCAACCCGGCGAGGAGGCCGTTGCCGGTCATGCCGACGTCGGGCTTGCCCGTCTTGAGCCAGATCGTGATCATGGCCGTGATGGCGCCCATCGCACCGGCGGCAGTGGTGGTAACGGCAATCCCACCAATGGCGGAATCCGCGGCCAGTTCCGAGCCGGGATTGAAGCCGTACCAGCCAACGAGGAGCACGAAGCAGCCGAGGATGGCGTAGGGGATGCTGTGGCCGGGGATCGCCCGGACCTTGCCATTGGCGTCGTACTTGCCGATCCGTGGGCCGAGGGCACGAGCGCCCCAGAAGGAGGCGACACCGCCGACCATGTGGACGATGCTCGAGCCGGCGAAGTCGTGGTACCCGGTGGGCAGGCCGACCCCCTGGTAGAGCCAACCGCCGCCCCACTGCCAGCGAACGACGATCGGGTAGATCACGAGGCTGATCACAAAGCTGTAGATCAGGTAGGCCCGGAACTTCGTGCGCTCGGCCATGGCACCCGACACGATGGTCGCCGCCGTGGCGGCGAACGCCACCTGGAACATGAAGAAGACCGGCACGGTCAAGGTGCCGTACGTTGCCGCACCATCGCCGAGGAAGAAGCCCTTGGCACCGAAGAACTTGCCGAAGCCGTCCATCGATCCACCGAAGGCGATGGCGTAGCCGATGGCCAGGAAGGCAACCGCACCGACGCAGAAGTCCATCAGGTTCTTCATGAAGATGTTGGCGACGCTCTTGGCCCGGGTCATGCCGGCTTCGACGAGGGCGAAACCGGCCTGCATGAGGATCACGAGCACGGCGGCGACGAGCACCCACACGTTGTCGAGATCGGCACGTAGCAGATCCACAGGCTCGGCCTGTGCGAACAGATGGAACATGTGAGGTTGTCTCCTGCTTCTGAGCACCGAAGTGCGCCGATACCCGACCCAACGTCGGGCACCTTCGTGCGGAACCAGCCCCGCTACACGAAGTGGTGTCAGTGAAGCGTTGGATTGTGTCGGCGGTGTTTCGCGCCGGTCAACACTCGAGACACGCCAGACGCTGGACATCGACTCCTACATCGTGAACAGTGCGGCCATGGCCGCCACCAACGACGCACATCCAACCTTCCCCCAGGCCGACGCCTGGCTCGCCGAACTGACCATCGACGAGAAGGTCGCGCTGGTCAGCGGTGCCTCCACGTGGCGAACGGCGCCAGTGGCTCGGCTCGGCATTCCCGAGGTCAAGATGTCCGACGGCCCCAACGGAGTGCGGGGTGAGCACGTCGGTGTGCAGCGAACTGCGGCCTACGCCCTACCGACCGGGATGTCGATGGGGGCAACCTGGGATCCCGAGCTGATCGGACGGGTCGGCGATCTGCTCGGCAAGGAGACACTCCGCCGCTCCGCCCATGTCGTGTTGGCGCCGGCAGTGAACTTGCACCGAACACCGATCGGCGGCCGGACCTTCGAGTACTTCTCCGAGGACCCGGAGCTGACCGCAGCGCTGGCCGTTGCGACCGTGCGGGCGGTCCAGGCCCACGACGTCGCCGTCACCGTCAAGCACTTCGTCGGCAACGACACCGAGATCGACCGCCACACCGTTGACGTCGTGATCGACGAACGTGTCCGCCGTGAGCTCTACCTGCGACCGTTCGAGGCTTGTGTGACCGAGGCCGGCGCCTGGGGTGTCATGTCGGCGTACAACCAGATCGATGGCGAGTTCTGCGCCGCCAACCGCCGCCTGCTGACCGACGTACTCCGCAACGAATGGGGCTTCGACGGGTTCGTGGTGTCGGATTGGTTCGGTGCCCACGACAGCGCGCCATCGATCAAGGCCGGTCTGAACCTGGAGATGCCCGGTCCGGCCCGGGTGCACGGACCGAATCTCATCGCCGCCCTGGCCGATGGGTCGGTTGGAGAGTCCGACCTCGATGCCGTCGTTCGCGATCTCCTCGTCCTCGCGCTGCGCACCAAGGCCGGCGAACGGTCGGCAGCGGCCCCCGAGGTCAGCGTCGACGATCCTTCCGGACGCCGGCTGGCACGAGAGGTGGCGATCGCCGGCACGGTCTTGGCGAGGAACAACGGCGTGCTCCCCCTCGACCCGGACTCGAACCCACGCATCGCCGTGATCGGCCCCAACGCCAAGCTGACCCGGATCATGGGCGGTGGTAGTTCGGCAGTGAAGCCACTCGCTCACACCTCGATCCTTGATGCCCTCACCGATCGCTTCGGCAGCGTGACGTACGAGACGGGCTGGAACATCGACAAGTACACCCCGCTCCCCCGGGCCGACCAACTCATCGGTCCCGACGGCGAGCCCGGTGTGTCTTTCCGATTCGTCAACGGTCCCGATCTGTCGGCAGCGCCCGTGTACACGGGGCGGAGCGACACCACGTCGCTGCGCTACCTCGGCTCATTCCCCGATGGCGTCGATCCCATGAGCGCCACCATGATCCTGGAGGGCAGCTTCGTTCCCGACATCGACGGCCCGCACGAGATCGGCGTGGTGGTGACCGGTTCGGCCCACGTCGCCATCGGTGGCCGGTCGGTGATCGAACTCGAAGACTTCCTCCCCAAGAGCCAGGCGTTCTACGGCTACGGATCCACCGAGCAGCGTGTCTCGCTCGAGCTGCGCGCAGGCGAACCCGTCTCGATCGAGGTCGAATTGCCGCTGGTTCGAGCGTTCTGCGGTGTCAGGATCGGGTTCGCCGAACCGATCCCGGCCAACCAGTTCGAGCGAGCGGTCGCTGCCGCAGGCGACGCCGACATCGCCATCATCGTGGCCGGCACCAATGACGACCACGAGACCGAGGGCAACGACCGCACCTCCATGTCGCTCCCCGGGCGCCAGGACGAGCTGATCGCCGCCGCTGCCGCCGTCAGCAAGCGCGTCGCGGTCGTGGTCAATGCCGGCTCACCGGTGTCGATGCCCTGGCTCGACCAGGTCGACGCCGTGCTCCTCCCGTTCTTCGGAGGAATGGAAGTGGGCGAAGCAGTGGCCGACATCATCACCGGTCGAGCCGATCCGGGAGGGCGCCTGCCGATCACGTTCCCGAAGCAGCTCGAGGACTGCCCGGCGTGGCCGCACTACGCGCCGGTCGACGGAGTGCAGACCTACGGCGAGGGCTTCGGCATGGGCTACCGGGGTCACGACCGCTCCGGTGTCGAGCCCCTCCTGCCGTTCGGACACGGACTGTCCTATGGCTCGGTCGAGTGGGGCGACGCCAGGGTGACGGGAACGACACCGGGGGTCGGTGGCGATGGCGGCGTGATCACGGTCGTCCAGACGCTCACCGGGACCGGCGAGCGACCAGCCACGGTGGTCGTCCAGGGCTACGTGGCGCCGGTGGACCCGCCCGTCGACCGGGAGCCCAAAGCGCTCAAGGTCTGGCGCAAGCTCGTGGTGGCGCCGGGCGAGCGCGTCGAGGTCGAGTTGTCGTTCGGTGGCGACGCGTTCCGACGCTGGAGCATCGAGAACAATGACTGGACCATCGACCCCGGCCGCTATCAGATCCTCCTCGCCGAATCGGCCAACGCCATCCACTCCACCCTCGACGTCGACATCAATCCTCCGGCGCTGTGAGAGGACGGAGGTCGAGGCCCGGCATCGTGCCCTCGGCCCGCCAGTCGGCGAGGAGCTGGAAGAAGGCGATGGAACCGGCGCCATAGCTACCGTTCCGCCCCGACAGCTCGGCCGGCCGCCCTTCGTTGTTGTAGTAGCCGGGCGTGCACGACTCGAGGAACTCCTGCGTGTTGCGAGCCAGACCGATGATGGTCTGCACCCAGTCGTCCTCGGCAGCCTGCTGGGCCTCGATGATCGGCGTGCCGGCATCGATGGCCGTTCGCAGGATGTGGGCGAGGTGTTGACTCTGCTCGTTCAACAGGTGGGGATAGTTCACGGTGAACCCGGACTGGAGGTGGCCCATGATGAAGCAGTTCGGGAACCCCCGAGAGAACAGTCCATGAAAGGTCGAGACGCCGTCTTCCCACTTCTCGGTGAGCGTGAGCCCGTTGCGACCGACCAACTCGTAGCCCGACCGACGGGTGTAGTCGGTGCCGACCTCGAACCCCGTGGCGTAGATGATGCAGTCCACCTCGTACTCGACACCGTCGAACACCACGCCACGTTCGGTGATCTCGTTGACGCCCTGGCCCCGGGTGTCGACCAGCGTGACGTTGTCGCGGTTGTAGGTGTCGAGGTACTCGTCGTGGAAGCACGGCCGCTTGCAGAACTGGCGATACCACGGCTTGAGCGCCTCGGCGGTGGCGACGTCCTTCACGATCTCGTCGACGCGGGCCCGGATCTGGTTCATCTTCTCGAAGTCGGCCAGCTCCATCGTGGCGGCGAGACCTTCGGGCGAGAGATCGGCGTCGGCGTCGTTCGCCACCCGGAACAGGAGCTTGCCGATGATGTCGGTCCAGCCGTCGTTGACCAGATCTTCCTCGGCGAACCCACCGGACACGAGGGTGTTGAAGTTGTCCATCCGCCGTTGCTGCCAGCCCGGTTCGAGCGAGTCGGCCCAGTCGGTCGCCGTCGGCCGGTTGTTGCGGACATCGATCGACGACGGGGTTCGCTGGAATACGAACAGTTGCTTCGCTCCCTCGCCCAGATGCGGGATGCACTGCACCGCCGTTGCGCCGCTGCCGATGATCGCCACCCGCTTGTCGGCCAAACCCGTGAGCCCGCCCGTCGGGTCGCCGCCGGTGTAGGCGTAGTCCCATCGACTCGTGTGAAACGAATGACCGCCGAAGCTGGTGACGCCGGGGATCCCGGGGAGCTTCGGTCGATGCAGCGGCCCGTTCGACATGATGAGGTATCGGGCCCGCATCCGGTCTCCACGGTTGGTGGTGATGATCCAGCGCTCGGATTCGTCGTCCCAGGCCGCCTCGGTGACCTCGGTGCCGAAGCAGGCGTTGCGATAGAGGTCGAAGTGCCGAGCGATGGCTTGGCTGTGCGCCAGGATCTCGGGCGCCTTGGCGTACTTCTCACTCGGCACCGCACCCATCTCCTCGAGCAGGGGGAGATAGACGTACGACTCGACGTCGCACATGGCGCCGGGGTAGCGGTTCCAGTACCAGGTGCCTCCGACATCACCGCCCTTCTCGATCAGGCGGAGGTCGTCGAAGCCGGCCTCTCGGAGCCGGGCACCGGCGAGGAGCCCGCCGAAACCGCCCCCGACGATGACGACTTCGACGTCGTCACGTAGCGGCGGACGCTCGGCGTCATCTTCGACATAGGGGTCGGTCAGGTAGTGAGCGAGTTCGCCGACCACGTTGACGTACTGGTCGTTGCCGTCGGGGCGGCGCCGCTTGTCGCGCTCGGCTCGGTAGCGGTCACGCAGCGCGTCGGGATCGAAGTCGAGGGTGGCGGTGCTGGTTGGAGCGGTCGTGCGGTCGTTCGTGGCCATGGCAGTTCCTAGCGCGCTCGGCGATGCCGTTCCACATTCGGGCTCAGCCACGTCGTAGCATCGGCGGCCATGACCCACCGCGCCGATTCGACTCCGGGTGTGCCGACCGCCATCCGCCGTATTCGGCTGGCCGGCGTCGACGACCTCGAGCCGTTGGTCGCGCTTGCGCTCGGCACCGAGGGACACATGACCACGATGCCGCGCGATCCCGAGCACATGGCGGAGCGCATCGACGAAGCAGTGGCCAGCGTCGATCCGCAGCGGACGGTCGACGGACGTGAGGTGTATTTCTTCGTGCTCGACGAGGGGACACCGGCGGCGCCCGAGGTGGTCGGCACGTCGGCGATCTACGCCGCGGTGGGCCTCGACCGTCCCTTCTACAACTACAAGGTCACTCGCCTGAGCAAGTACTCGCCCGAGATCGATCGCCGCTTCGACTACACCATCCTCCAGCCGTCCAACGACTACGCCGGATGCACCGAGGTCGGCACCCTTTATCTCCCGGAAGACCGACGCGGCGGAGGGCGAGGGCGGCTGCTCTCGTTCGCCCGTTTCATGTTCCTCGCCGTGCATCGTGAGCGGTTCGGCGACGTCGTCGTCGCCGAGTTGCGGGGCTGGATCGACGACGACGGCCACTCCCCGTTCTGGGACGCCGTCGGCAGCAAGTTCTTCGACCTCGATCTGGGCGAAGCCGATCGACTGAGTGGGCGAGACTTCCGCTTCATGCAAGACCTGCTCCCGGGCACGCCGATCCATGTCGACCTGTTGCCCGACGAGGCGCAGGTGGTGATCGGCCGGCCGCACGCCGGCTCCGAGCCGGCCGCCGGGATGCTCACGGCCATCGGGTTCCGCAACCACGGCTACATCGACATCTTCGACGCCGGCCTGTGCCTCGACGCCTTCATCGACGACGTCGACGTGGTCCGTCGAGCCACTCATCGGACCGTTCGTCTCGCTGAGGAACCAGTGGCCGGTGATCGCGGCATCATCGCCAACACGGCACTGGCCGACTTCACGATGATCGAAGGCGCCGTCGTGCATGACGCAGAACAGCCGCTCACTGCATTCCAGGCCGAGGCGCTCGGCGTCACCGATGGCGACACCGTCGTCACCTACAGCTTCGAGGCACCACGTGACTGACAACGCGGTCGAGGTCAACTTCGATGGGCTCGTCGGCCCGACCCACAACTTCGCCGGTCTGTCACCGGGCAACGTTGCGTCACAGCGGCACGCTCAGCAAGCGTCGCACCCAAAGGCGGCGGCGCTGCAAGGTATCGACAAGATGCGACTCCTGCTCCGTCTCGGTCTGACCCAGGGCGTCCTCCCGCCCCACGAACGACCCAGTCCGATCGGCCTTGCTGCACTCGGCTTTCCCCGCGACACCGAAACGGCTGCGGCACTGCGCTCCCTTGCCGACGCTCGCCCCTGGCTGCTGAGCGCCGTCATGTCGTCGTCGGCGATGTGGGCAGCCAACGCTGCCACCGTGTCGCCGTCGGCCGACACCGGCGACGCACGGGTGCACTTCACCCCGGCCAACCTCATCTCGACGCTGCACCGATCGTTCGAGGGGCCGGCGACGGCTCGAGTGCTCCGCCGAATCTTCGCCGACGACCGACACTTCGTCGTGCACGACCCCCTCCCCTCCCACGAGTCGTTCGCCGACGAGGGCGCCGCCAACCACGGCCGATTCGCGGCCGAGCACGGCCAGCCTGGCATGCACCTGTTCGTGTACGGGCGCGACAACGAGATCGTCGTCCCTCCCGGCGCCTTTCCCCGTCGGCAGACGCTGCTTGCGTCCCAGACGATCGCCGCCAGTCACGGGCTCGATCCCGACCGAACTGTCTTCGTGCAGCAGGCGTCGGCTGCGATCGATGCCGGAGCCTTCCACAACGATGTCGTCTCGGTCACCAACGGACGGGCCCTGTTCTTCCATCAGCACGCCTTCGAGGAGTCCATCGCCGACCAGCTCGCTGCGGTGGATGGGCTGCAGTTGATCGAGGTGCCGGGCGAACAGCTGAGCCTCGACGACGCCGTGTCGTCGTACCTCTTCAACTCCCAGCTGGTCACGCTGCCCGATGCCTCGGTGGTACTGATCGCCCCGAGCGACGTGCTCGAGCTGGAATCGACCCGTGAGTATCTGGCGTCGAAGCCGGGGGGCATCGACGCCGTTCACACCGTGTCGATCCGCGAATCGATGAGCAACGGCGGCGGGCCGGCCTGCCTGCGCCTGCGGGTCGTGCTCACCCCGTCGGAACGCTCGGCACTCGGCGCGCGGGTGCTGGTCGACGAACCGATGCTCGACCAGCTCGCCGCCTGGGTCGAGCGCCACTACCGAGACGAGCTGCGCCCAGCCGACCTTGCCGATCCTCAGCTCGTGGACGAGGTCCGCACGGCGCTCGACGAGCTCACGCAACTGCTCGCACTCGGCGACCTGTACGACTTCCAGCAGTAGGACCTGGTGATGACCGACCGATCCGGCTCATCGAACAGATGGGGTGGCGCGTTCCTGCAGACCACGATCGATCACGCCGCCGACACCGTCGTCACCGGCGGGATCGAGCCGATGTCGTGGACGCTCGGCCGACACCGCTGGTCGCTGCTCGACAACGGGGTGCTGACGATCGAGCCACTCGAAGGAGCGGCCTCGGTGCACACCTCGCTGGTGCTCTCGGCCGCCATCCACGGCAACGAGACCGCACCGGCCGAGATGCTCGATCGGATCGTTCACGACCTCGCGACGGCTTCGCTCGTCCCAGGGGTTCGACTGCTGGCGATTCTCGGTAACCCGCAGGCGATCGTGGCCGGCACGCGTTTCGTCGAGGAGAACCTCAACCGCCTCTTCAGCGGTGTGCACGAACAACGCAACCATGCCGAGGCTCGGCGAGCGGCCTTGCTGGAACATGCGGTCGGCGAGTTCTTCGCTGCTGCGCCGCCACAACACCGACGTCTCCACTACGAGCTGCACACCGCCATCCGAGCGTCCCAGCTCGAGCGTTTCGCGGTCTTCCCCTTTGGTCAGCCGGTCGATGACGAGCAGCTCGACTTCCTCCGGCGGGCCGACATCCACGGCATCCTTCTTGACAACGGCCCGAGCACGACGTTCTCGTACTTCTCGTCGAACCGGTGGGGTGCCGAGTCGATGACGCTCGAACTCGGCCGGGTCTCGCCGCTCGGCGCAAACGATCCGTCGCGCCTGGCCGCCATCGATGCGTGCCTTCGAGCGGTGGTGCGCGACGGTTGGCCGTCGCCGTCGCTCCCTCCGATCGTCTCCGACCCGCAGGTCTTCGAGGTCGAGCACGAGCTGCTGCGAACCCACGCCTCCGACTTCTTGCTGCACGTGGCCGATGACGCGCCCAACTTCTCGCTGATTGAACCGGGTCATCGAATCACGAGCGACCCCGACGGTGGCATCATCATCGACGGTCCGGGCCGACGCATCGTCTTCCCGAACCCGCAGGTGCCGGTCGGACAGCGAGTCGGCCTCGTGATCGCTCCTCGCTGATCGCCTGGGCGGATCAACGCCGAACGGGGCGGCGACGGCTCAGTCGACGGTCGAGTAGGTGGTCGAGCGATCGTCGGTGGTCGTACCTCGGACCTCGGCCACGCATGCAGCGAGGTCATCGAGGTAGCGGTCGATCACCCCGGTGTTGGAGTTGGAGATGGTGGCGTGGAGCGAGTCCGGAGGTCCCTGACGGTCGAGGTGCCAGCCACGAGCCAGCAATGCGTCGCCGAGGGCGAAGATGTCGATCGGATCGGCGTCGTCGGGCTCGTTGCTCATGGCGACGAGATGGAACTGACCGTCGCCCAACACCCGGATCCCGTCGATGGCCGCGATGCCGGCCCGAACCTGGTCGGCGTTCGCCAGGTTCTGGCGGGTGAGTTCGAGATAGCCGTCGATGCCGAGGTGCGTCATCACCGCCCACGCCGCAGCCATCGGGAGCCCCGAGCGGGAACCCTGCAGATTGGGTGAGCCGTAGAAGCCGCCGAGCCAATCGTCGAAGAGGAAGGTCTGGTAGCTCCGCAACTTCTTGCTCCGATGGAGGATCACCGAGGCGCCCTTGGGTGCGTAGCCCAGCTTGTGGATGTCGGCCGAAATCGAGGTGACCCCGTCGACCCGGAAGTCCCACGGCGCGACCTCGCGACCGAGCCGTTCGACGAAGGGCAGCACGAACCCGCCCATGCAGGCATCGACATGGCAGTTCGCATCGACGCCGGCGGCGAGTGCGGCAATTGCCGGGATGTCGTCGATCACTCCCTGCGGGTACTGCGGGGCAGAGCCCACGATGAGGACGGTGTTCTCGTTGACCTGCTCGGCCATCGCATCGACGTCGGCGGTCCAGTCATCGAGCACCTTGGTCTTGTGCAGCTTCACGCCGAAGAGGTGGGCCGCTTTGTGGAACGCCGCATGTGCGCTCTCGGCGACGACCATCTCGGGTTCCATGACTCCCCGCTCGATCCGGCCCCGCTCGCGGGCCGCCTTCACGCCGCAGAGGATCGACTCGGTGCCACCGCTCGTGAGGAACCCCGATGCGAAGTCGTTGCCGTGGAGCAGGTCGGCGGTCCAGCCGACCACCTCGGATTGGATCGCGCCGAGCGATGGGAAGGCCTTGGTGTTCAGGGCGTTCTCGTGCAGGTAGAGCGCAGCGGCCCGTTCGGCCACCTCATGCACCGACGGCCCTCCGTCGTAGACCATGCCGAAGGTCTTGCCATCCTGCCACCGAGCGTCGTCGGCCCGTTTCTCCTCGAGGGCGGCCATGACCTCGTCGACCGAACGACCGTGCTGTGCGAACGCCATGGAACGAGTCTTGCCGTTCCTGCCCCGCCGTGCACAGCGGCGAAGCGCTTCATGGGGACAGCGGTGGAATATGGGCCAGACGCTCAGCCGCTACGACGTGTGTTGGTCTCGACGAGGTCTTCCACGAAGGTGCGACCGTCTCGCACGTCGTGTTTGCTGCGATCGATCACCACGTAGCACACCGAGCCGATCGGGATTGGCAACCAAAACGCAATGACGCGATAGGCGACGACGCCGACCGACACCCCGCTGGCCGCACCCCCGAATCCGATGAGGGTGGGGATGAGCACGGCTTCGATCACGCCCAGTCCACCCGGAGTGATCGGTAGCGCAGCGAGCACGTTGGCCAGCCCGTAGGAAACGAGCAGACCGTCGACACCCATTTCGACCCCGAAGGCTCGCAGTGCCACCCACAGTGCTGCGGCATCGAGCAGCCAGTTCGCGGCGGCCAGCATGACCATCTTCGCCAGGCGACGTGGGTCCTCCCGCATCGAGACGAACTGGTCGCCCGCCGTCTCCAGCGCCGATGCGACGCCGTCGGGGTGGGCCCCCGGGATGCGTGAGGCGATGCGTCGGCCCCAGCCGATGGCGGTGACCCGACCGCGGGTGAGTCCCACGACGGCCGAGGCGAACAAGGAGAAGAGGACGACGCCGAGGATGGCAGCGGTCGTGTAGAGGGGGTTGAGACCTCGAGTCGGAATGGCCACGAGCAGGGCCAGCCAGAGAAGGACGTTGAGCACGACCGCCGAACCGAGTCCCTGGATCGTCAACGCGACCCCGAGCTCGGAGCGGGCAACACCGGTTCCGGCCAGGAGGCGATAGTTGACGGCGGCCGTCGTCGCCGCACCTCCCGGAATGACGTGGTTGAGGCCCGTGCTCGCAAGCACGACGCCGAACAGGCGGCCGAATCCGGGGCGCATGTCGTCGGGCAGCAGGATCTCCAGCAGGAGGGCATAGACGAGCAATGAGCCGGCATAGAGGCCGAGCGCAGCAACCAGCCACTCCGGCCGAACGGAGCGGATCGTCTCGACGGCGTCGGTGAACCCACCGATCTGGGGAACGACGAACAGGTGGATGACGAGCGCGACCGCGAGGAGCTGGAGCAGGTGGACCAGTCGCTTGGATCGACGCGGCCGCTCCTCGTCGACCGGATCGGCGAGGTCAGACACCGGCGGCTACGACCGTGAGGGGCGAGGAAAGGTGGTCCACGCATCGACTGTAGGCCGCCAACCGAGCGTGACGATCGATCTGCGGTGGGGCATCGCCGACGTCTAGCGTGGTCATCCTCACGTCGAAACGAGGTTCCGCCCATGGCAACGCCGACTGCTCCCCCGCCGTCCGACCCGTCCTACGACATCGAGTTCTTCTGGGACCCGGTCTGCCCCTTCGCCTGGATCACCTCGCGTTGGGTGGTGAAGGTTGCAGCGCAGCGCAACTTCGCCGTCGACTGGCGCTTCATCTCGCTTCGTCTCCTCAACAAGCACAAGGACTACGCCACCGAGTTCCCACCGGAGTACGAGCAAGGGCACACCGCCGGGCTTCGCATGCTGCGCGTGGCTGCCGCCGTCCGTCACGACCAGGGCCGGGATCCACTCGGTGCCCTGGTCACGGCGTATGGCGAGAGCTACTGGGACAAGCCCAAGGGCTCCGGCATGCGCACCCATCTGAGCACGACCGAACACGCCGTCGAGGTGCTCACCGCCGCCGGGCTCGCCACCGACTACGCCGACGCGCTCGACGACACGTCGTGGGACACGATGCTCGACGCCGAGACCGAGCTCGCCCTCAGCCGAACGGGCCGCGATGTCGGCACGCCGATCATCACGTTCCGACCGCCAGACGGCCTGTCGTTCTTCGGCCCCGTCATTTCGCGTGTTCCATCCGATGCCGACGCCCTGCCGTTGTGGGACGCCGTCACTGCGCTTGCAGCGTTCCCCGGCTTCGCCGAGATGAAGCGGTCGATGCGGGAGACACCACAACTCAACATCCTCGGCGGCACCAGCGATACACCAACGTCGGAAGACTGGACCGGGGGTCACCGAGTCGGACATCTCGCCTCCGATCGGGCATCGAACGACTGACACCGAGCCGATCGTCGCTCCGCAACGGCCGGTCGCAAATCTGACGCTCCGCCACCAGAAACGACGCACAGTGGCTACGGTGGCGGAGCGATATGCGACGAGTTCGGTGTACGGGGTGGCGATGACGATGAATCCATATCTGAGAAACGTGCCGCAACAGGCGCGGAGTACCGAGCGTCTGCACCGGATCTACGACGCCACCGGGCGTGTGCTTGCCGATGGAGGTATCGAGGCGCTGAGTATCACGGCCGTCGCCACCGAGGCCGGGATCCCGCCCGCGAGCGTCTATGACTACGTCGCCGACAGTCGTGCGCTGTTGGCGGCGTTCGTCACACAACGCTTCGACGACAGTGGACACGAGATGGCCGAGGTCCTCGTTCCGGCCGCCACGCTCGATGAAGCCCTGGCGAACGTCCGCAAGGTCTTCAGGGTCTACTTCGACCTGATGCGTCGAGACCGGGGCTTTCGCATCGCCATCGCCGCCAGCCAGGCCGACGACGAGTTGGTACGCATCAGCTTCGAGGACTCGCAACGCAACGCCGGCCATCTCCGGGCGATGTTGGTGCCGTTCCTCGGCGCCGAGTCCGAACAGGAAGTCCTCGATCGCTGCCTGTTGGCGGTGCACCTCTCCGGGGCAGCGGCGCGAATGCTGCTTATGATCGACGACGCCGATATCGACCGGCTGATCGCGACCTACATCGATGTCTTCGTTGCCAACATCGCAAGCGGCTGATTCCTGCTCCGAGGGCCGATGACTCGACGCGTCGTCGCCCGCCCGCCGCTGGTGTTGCTCGTGCCCGCCGCCGCCGGCGCGTTGTTGTTCTTGGTCCCGCTGGCCGGGCTGGTGTCCAGGACTCCCTGGGGGTCACTCCCCGACCTGTTGACGAGCAGCATCGTCGTCGACGCGTTGCGGGTTTCCCTGGTCACGTCGCTCGGCGCCGCCGCCCTGTCCCTGGTCCTCGGGCTGCCACTGGCGTGGGTGCTCGCACGCACCGAGTTCCCCGGCCGTCGACTCTTGCGGGCGATCGTGACGCTACCCATGGTGCTTCCGCCCGTCGTGGGTGGCGCCGCACTGCTCTTCGCGCTGGGCCGGCGAGGCCTGATCGGTGAGCCGCTCTATGACGCCAGCGGGTTCCTCTTCCCGTTCTCGGTGTGGGGTGTGATCCTCGCCAACACGTTCGTCGCCATGCCCTTCCTCGTGATCACGCTGGAGGCTGCCTTCCGCACGCTCGATCCGCAGTTCGAAGCAGCAGCCGCCACCCTCGGAGCCGGACGATTCACGGTCTTTCGCCGGGTCACGCTCCCGCTCGTTGCCCCCTCGCTGGCTGCCGGTGTGGTGTTGGCGTGGGCACGTGCGCTCGGCGAGTTCGGCGCAACGATCACCTTTGCCGGCAACCTCCAGGGCCGCACCCAGACGCTGCCGCTCGCGGTCTACCTCGCCCTGCAGTCCGATGTCGAGGCGGCCGTCGCGACCAGTCTGGTGCTCGTCGCCGTTTCGCTCATCGTCCTGTTGGTCCTGAAGGACCGATGGTGGCAACGGGCATGACCGACCGACCGGTTCCTCCGCCCGCACCAGCGGTGTCGGGTCTTCGGGCTCAGCTCGGTGTCGACCGAGGCGAATTCTCACTCGACCTCCCGCTCAGCATCGAAGCGGGCACGACGCTGGCGCTCCTCGGACCCAACGGCGCCGGCAAGTCCACCACGGTCTCCGCGCTCGCCGGACTCCGTGCGCTCGATCGCGGCTTCATCGAACTCGCCGGTCGCACCCTCGATCGGGCTGAAGGTCCGGGCCACCTCCACCAGTTCGTGCCGTCCGAGCACCGTCGCATCGGCGTGGTCTTCCAGCACTACGCCTTGTTCCCCCATCTGAGCGTGATCGACAACGTCGCCTTCGGCTTGCGCCACGGCGTGGCTGACGGTCGGGTCAATCGGCAGCATGCCCGCGCTATCGCTGCGGGATGGCTCGAGACGCTCGGCATCGCCGACGTCGGCGATGCTCGACCTGCGGCGATCTCCGGAGGGCAGGCTCAGCGAGCGGCCCTCGCTCGTGCGCTGGCCATCGAGCCGGACCTGCTGCTGCTCGACGAGCCGCTCAGCGCCCTCGACGTCAGCACCCGAGCCGGGCTGCGACGCACGCTCCGCCAGGTGCTCGCCGATTTCGAGGGGCCGTGTCTCCTCATCACCCACGACCCGACCGACGCCTTCATGCTGGCCGACCAGGTCTGCATCCTCGAGCGGGGAAGGATCGTACAAACCGGCACGCCCGAGGAAATTCGGGCCCATCCGGCGACCTCGTACGTCGCCGATCTGGCGGGTCTGAACCTGCTCGAAGGCACCAGCGACGGCGAGCGCCTCACCACCGACGCCGGTGCACAACTCCAGTCGGCCACGTCACTGCACGGGCCCGTATTGATCGCCATCCGACCTGCTGCCGTCTCGCTCCACCGATCGGCGCCGAGCGGCAGCCCGCGCAACGCCTGGTCGACCACCATCACCGGCGTCGAGCCGCTCGGAGAGATCGTGCGAGTTCAGCTCGGCGGACCGGTGCCCCTCATGGTCGACATCACGCCGGCGGCCGCGCACGAACTCGAGCTCGGCATCGGGTCGACTATCTGGGCGGCGGTGAAAGCCACCGAGATCACCGTCACGCCGAACTGACGAGGGTGCTAAGACGGGTGGATGATCACCACCGACATCATCGCCTCGCTTGACGGCAGCTCCGGCGCCGTGCTCGTCGTCACCATCGACCGTCCCGAACGACGCAACGCCGTCGACCGCGAGACGGCCGCGCTGCTGGCCGACGCCTTCCGGACCTTCGACACCGACGATCAACTTGCCGTTGCCGTGCTCACCGGCGCCGGTGGCACGTTCTGCGCCGGTGCCGACCTCAAGGCGGTGGCGACCTCGGCCGGCAACCGCGTCGACCCCGACATCGGCGTCGACGGCCCCATGGGGCCGACCCGGATGCTGCTGTCGAAACCGGTCATCGCTGCCGTCGAAGGCCACGCCGTGGCCGGCGGACTCGAACTCGCTGCGTGGTGCGATCTGCGAGTGGCGGCAACCGACGCCGTCTTCGGTGTCTATTGCCGTCGCTGGGGCGTACCGCTCGTCGACGGTGGGACCGTGCGACTCTCGCGGTTGCTGGGCCACTCGCACGCACTCGACCTCATCCTCACCGGCCGTGGGGTGAGCGGCGACGAGGCTCGAGCCATGGGATTGGCGAACCGCCTGACCGAGCCTGGCGGGGCGCTGACAGCCGCAATCGAGCTGGCCCACCAACTCGCCGCGTTCCCGCAGAACTGTCTGCGATCGGATCGACGGTCGAGCTACGACCAATGGGGCCTGGCGCTCGACGACGCCATGTCGCACGAGACCAACCTCGGTCTGGCCACGATCCGATCCGGCGAAACCGCCGAAGGTGCGGCTCGCTTCGCCGGCGGCGCCGGCCGGCACGGCGAATTCGCCTGAGCGAACTCGTCCGCCCGTATTGCCGCAGCACACCCGTTCTCGAGCCGTTGCTCAAGAAAGTGTCACGACACTCCGAAGCAACGAGAGCTGCCCGGCGGGCGGCGCAATCGGAAACACTGCGGCACCGAGCGTGCCCAGGCGAAGGAGCAACATGGCGGTTCGGCAATTGGCGGGTGCAGCGGTGATCGGTGGCGTTGCCATCTTCGGCGGAGTGACCGCCATGGGTGACGACACGGTGCGTGACGACAGTGGCGCGATCGTCGAGGCCGGCGGTGTCGGCGTCTTCGCCATCAAGTACGGCGATTGCCTCGTTGCTCCGCTCGAGGGCGAGGTCCAGTCGGTCGAAGGTGTGCCCTGTGATCAGCCCCACGACAGCCAGGCCTACGACACGTTCGACCTGACCGGCTTCGATGCGTTTCCGGGCGATGCCCTCGATGAGCCCGCGTACAACGGTTGTCTCGATCGCTTCGAGTCGTTCGTCGGGATCCCGTTCGAGGAGTCGATTCTCTGGGTGACCTTCATGAGCCCGACCGCCGACGGCTGGGCCCAGGGCGACCGCGAGATCCAGTGCCTGATCATTCCCGAGTCCGGCACGATCACCTTCGATGCGAAGAACTCTCGCACCTGACTGCGGCTGCCGTCCCGCAGCCCACCCATTCTGTGCGTCAAACCCACCGCCCCTGACCGTTCTGTGCGTCAGACTTCCCGCAGACGAGAAGTCCGACGCACAGTTCGGATGACGCGAGGAGTCTGACGCACAGAACGCGCTAGGTTCGCTCGATGAGCGACTTCTACACGGCGGACCAGCGGCAGCTGCAGGACGACTTCGAGACACGCCCGCTGGCCGACACCCTCGTGGCGGTCATGGTGAAGCACGAGCTGGCCGACGTGCCGGCGGCGTTCATCGAGTCTCGGGACTTCTTCTTCCTGAGCACGGTCACGCCCGAGGGTGAGCCGACCGTCTCCTACAAGGGCGGCGCCCCCGGCTTCGTGCGAGTGATCGACGAGCACACGCTTGCCTTCCCGAGCTACGACGGCAACGGGATGTTCCTCTCGCTCGGCAATATCATCTCGACGGCCAAGATCGGGATGCTGTTCATCGACTTCGAGACCCCGCACCGCCTCCGAGTGCAGGCGACCGCGCAGGTCGCAGCAAAGGACGACCCGATCGTCGAACAGTTCCCGGGCGCCGACCTGGTGGTCGTGGCGACGGTCGACGCAGCGTTCGTCAACTGCGGTCGTTACATCCACAAACACACTCGCACCGAAGACTCACCCTACGTCCCGGCCGATGACGGCTCGGCGCCGCTCCCGGCATGGAAGCGCATCGATGCGCTCCAGGACGCGCTGCCGCCTCGGGATCAGGGGCGAGCCGAGCTCGACGGCGGCACGATCGACGGCGCCGAGTACGCCGAGCGGATCCGCGAGGGGCGGCCTTGACGCTCGGGGCCATACCACCGGTCCTGGCCGAGCAGCTCACGAAGACCTTCCAGGGTTCGGGAAACGCCGACCCGTTCACGGCGGTCGCCGGCATCGACTTCCACGTCGACCGGGGCGAGACCTTCTCCCTGCTCGGCCCGAACGGTGCCGGCAAGAGTTCGACCATGAAGATGGTGAGCACGGTCAGTCCGATCACCTCCGGCACGCTGCAGGTCCTCGGGCGTGACCCGGTGGCTGAAGGAGCCGAGATCCGCCGCCGGATGGGTGTCGTTCCCCAGGAGGACCTCCTCGACGCCGAGCTGACGGTGGAGGAGAACCTGGTCATCTACGCCCGCTACTTCGGGCTGAGCTGGAGCGCGGCGAGGGCCAAGGCCGAAGAACTGCTCACGTTCGCCCAACTCACCGATCGTCGCAACGACAAGGTCGACCCGCTCTCGGGCGGCATGAAACGACGACTCACCATCGCCCGTGCCCTTGTGAACGAGCCCGAGCTCGTCCTCCTCGACGAGCCGACGACTGGACTCGATCCGCAAGCCCGACATCTGCTGTGGGAGCGGCTGTACCGGCTCAAGGAGCAGGGCGTCACGCTGCTGCTGACGACGCACTACATGGACGAGGCCGAGCAGCTCGCCGACCGGCTCGTCATCATGGACGGTGGACGAATCGTGGGCGAAGGATCGCCGAGCGAGCTGATCGCTCGTCACGTCACGAAGGAGGTCCTGGAGCTGCGGTTCGCCACCAACGACGATGGCACTCGGCAACGGCCGGCGAGCCTGGATCAGCACGGTCTTCGCATCGAGCCATTGCCTGACCGAGTGCTGGTCTATGCCGACGATGGCGAGGCCGCGCTCGCCCATCTCGTCGCCCAGGGCGTACATCCCACCGGCAGCCTCATCCGCCGATCGACGCTGGAAGATGTCTTCCTTGCCGTGACCGGTCGGACACTGAACGAATGACGACGCAGCGACCGCTTGCGCTCCACCCGCCGACGGCCGGAGGGATCCGGCACTTCCTCGAGCACCAGTTCGTTCGTTATCGGGCCACGTGGACGAGCACCCTCGTCTCCAGCGTGTTGTTTCCGGTGTTCTTCCTCCTCGCGGTCGGGTTCGGTCTCGGGTCGCAGATCGACGACACGTCGTCCCTCGGCACCAGCGACTACGCCTCGTTCATCGGCCCCGGTGTCTTGGCCGGCGTGGCGGCACTCCAGGCCGGTGGGCTGTCGCTGTGGCCGACCTTGGGCGCCATCAAGTGGCAGGGTGACTACCAGGCCGCACTCGCCACCCCGCTGACTCCCCCGGAGCTCGTGATCGGCCACATCGTGTGGATCGGTTTCCGGATCCTCGTGAGCGCGAGCGTCTACCTGGCGGTCCTGGCGGTATTCGGCGTCGTTGGGTCGTGGTGGGCCGTCCTCGCTCCGCTCGCCGCGTTCCTCGTGGCGATCGCCGTTGCCGGTCCGCTCTCGGCGTGGTCGGCTGCCCAGGATGGCGACGACACCTTCGGCCCGATCAATCGCCTCGGGCTCACACCGCTGTTCCTGTTCTCCGGCGCCTTCTTCCCGCTCGACCAGCTGCCGACGGTGCTGGCCTGGGTGGCCCGCATCTTCCCGGTGTGGCACGGGGTCGAGCTGACCCGTGGCACCATCAACGGATCGATCGGCCTCGACTCGGCCGCAATCCATGTCGGTGTGCTGCTCGTGTGGGCCGGGTGTGGTGCGGTGCTCTCGCTGCGAAGCTTCGTTCGACGATTGGCGGCGTGATGGTCTCCCTCGTCTTCCACCCTGCTCGTGCGGTCGTCGAGCGCAACATCCTCAGCTATCGCCGGCTGTGGTTCGTCATCGCCAGTGGGTTCGTCGACCCGGTGTTCTACCTGTTCGGCCTGGGTGTCGGCCTCGGCGCACTGATCGGCGATGTCGAGTACGCCGGTCGCAGCGTGGACTACGCCACGTTCGTTGCGCCCGGGCTCGTTGCGTCGTCGGCCATGAACGGCGCCGTGTTCGATGCCACCTTCAACTTCTACTACAAGCTCAAGTACGCCAAGACCTTCGACGCCATGCTCGCCACTCCCCTCCGTCTCGGCGACATCGTTCTCGGAGAGATCGGCTGGTCGATGGTTCGCGCCAGCGTCTATGCGGTGGCGTTCCTGCTGATCACGGTGGTTGCCGGCCTGGTCGAGAGCTGGTGGGCCCTCGCCGTCCTGCCCGTCTCGCTGCTGATCGGCGTCGCGTTCGCCGCCATCGGCACCGCGCTCACGACCTTCATGAGGAGTTGGCACGACTTCGACTACATCCAACTCGTGTTGCAGCCGCTCTTCCTCGCCTCCACCACGTTCTACGCACTCGACGTCTATCCCAACTGGTCGCACCCGCTCGTCCGGCTGACGCCGCTCTACCACGGCGTCACGCTGTGCCGGTCGTTGATGCTCGGCGACGTCGGCCCGAGTGCGCTCGGCCACATCGCGTATCTGTTCGCGATGTTGGCGCTCGGCATCGTCGTCGTGCGCCGGCGGCTCGAACGCCTCCTGCTGAGCTGAATCCGGGTCTCTGCCGAATCAGGCAGCCGCCAGCTCGGCAGGCAGAACGAAGGCGACCTCGCCGCCCACGGTCGAAGCCGCCGGATCCTCGATCCAGATTCGCCCCTGATGGGCCTCGACGAGTCCTCGAGCGATCGCCAGTCCGAGACCGGCGCCGCCGGTCGCCCGAGTGCGACTGGCGTCGGCACGGGTGAAGTGGTCGAAAGCACGGGCAACGAAGGTGGCATCGAAGCCTGGGCCCTCGTCGGCAACACGAACCGTGACGCCGTCCGAGCCCGTGGCGACCGAGACGATCACGGTCGATCCTTCCGGGGCGTGGCGGACCGCGTTCTCGATCAGGTTGCGAATCACTCGCCCGATTGCCCGAGCGTTGCCGCTCACCGGACTCGCTCCCGACACATCGGCCACCAACTCGACACCATGCTGGGCTGCGGTGGGCGTCAGCGCCTCGACGGCGCCATCCGCGATCTCGGCGACATCGATCGGCTCGAAGATCAACTCGTGGCGACCCGCATCGAGACTCGAGAGCAGCACGAGGTCGTCGATCAGCGAACCCAGCGCCTCGACGTCATGGCTCATCGATGCCAGATAGCGCTGCGGATCGGGCGCAACGCCGTCGGCCAACGCCTCCACCGCCGCCTGGAGCGCTGCCAACGGGGTGCGCAGATCATGACCGATTGCGGAGAGCATCGTCGTGCGGTCGGCGTCGAACTGGGCTCGCTCGCGTTCGAGCTGGTCGAGCCGCTCCGTCAGTTGATCAAGGGCGAGCGCCACATGGCCGAGCTCATCGGATCGCACGACACCGGTCCGCACGGAGCGATCACCGGCCTCGATGCGTCGCACTGTCGCCTCGACTTGCCGAGCGTCTCGAGCCAGCGGCATCGACGCGACCAGCGCCACCACCACGGCAAGGACGGCAGTGACCCCGATGATGCCGAGCGCAACGTCTCGTTCGGCCGGCTCGAACACCATGAGCTGCCCCAGGGCGAGCGCCGCAACCGCACCCACGCCGAGCGAGGTCAGGGTGATGGCAAGGACGAGATGGTGGAGCGAGCGAGTCCGACGGGTGATCGCACGCAGCCCCATGCCGGCCGCAACGGTCAACGACAGGACCACGAGCGCCGCCACGACGGCTCGCCACGGATCGGCAGCGATCACCTCGGTCCAGGGCTTCATGGCTCGAACCGGTAGCCGACGCCCCACGCGGTCACGATGTGGCGGGGTTGATCGGGTGAGGGCTCGAGCTTCTGCCGGAGACGCCCGACGTGCACCGTGACCGTGGCGGGATCCTGATAATCCGACGATGAGTCCCACACCATCTCGAGCAGTTGGCCACGGCTGAACACTTGGCGGGGTGACTGGGCCAGCACGACGAGCAGGTCGAACTCCTTCGGCGTCAGCATGACCGGTCGACCGTCGACCAGTACCTCACGAGCGCCGGGGTCGATGTGGAGTGATCCGAACGACATCGCCGATGTGGGCACGAGCGGCGGCGTGTTGGCCGAGCTACCGCCGCTGCTGCGCCGCAGCAGGTTTCGAACGCGAACGGCGAGCTCGCGAGGTGAGAACGGCTTGACGACATAGTCGTCGGCACCGAGTTCGAGACCGAGGATGCGATCGATCTCGTCGGCCCGAGCGGTCAACAACACGACCGGGATGTCGCCGGTTGCTCGGAGATGACGAAGAATCGTGAGGCCGTCCGAGCCGGGCAGCATGATGTCGAGCACCACGAGGTCGGGTTCGTGTTCACCCAGCCAGGCGAGCGCCTCGTTGCCGTTGCCGACCTCGTGGACCGAAAGCCCGTCGAGCGTGAGATAGCGGGCAACGACCTCGCGCACCATCGGCTCGTCGTCTACGACCAGCACCTCGAGCGTGCGTGTACTCGGCACCGGCGCCGTGGTCACTGCCATGCCGCCAGGGTACGGGAGCCCGGCGTCCACGGGGAAGGGCCGCCGACCAACGTTTCGCACTTGTTGAGAACTTCGACAGGGCGTTGTGAGATCCGCCGTCGAGCATCGGTGGCATCCCAACTGTGAACAGGAGCAATCCGATGCAACACCGACGTTTGAGCCCCCTTGCCATGATCTGCGCCCTTGCCCTGACGGCCGCGGCGTGTGGTAGCGACGGCGGATCGACCGACGCCGCCGCCGACGCGGCAACCGACACCACCGTGGCGGCTGCGGGCGACGACGCCATGGTCGACGACGAGATGAGCGACGACGAAATGTCCGACGACGAGATGGCCGACGACGAGATGTCCGACGACGAAATGTCCGACGACGAGATGAGCGATGGCGAGATGTCGGATGACGAGATGTCCGACGACGAAATGTCCGACGACGAGATGAGCGACAGCATGGCCGAGGAAGGGATGGCGGAAGCGTCCGGCGATCTCCTCGCGGTTGCTGCCGGCCGTGACGACCTCTCCACCCTCGTGGCTGCGGTCGAGGCAGCCGGCCTCGGTTCCGCCTTGGCCGGGGACGGCCCCTTCACCATCTTTGCGCCCAACGACGACGCGTTCCTCGACTATCTCGGCGAGATGGGCATGAGCGTCGACGACGCGCTGGCCGACACCACGTTCCTGTCCACCCTGCTCCAGGGACATGTGGTCGAAGCGGGCGACGATGCCGCCATGGTCGCCGGAATGGTCGACAACCCCTTCGTCAGCCTCGCCGGCACCGAACTCCCCGTCACCGTCGACGGTGGCACGATCACGATCGGCGGCGCCGAGATCCTCGAGACCGACATCTTCGCCACCAACGGGGTCATCCACGTGATCGACACCGTCCTGGCACCAGCAGGATGAGCGCTCCGTCCGAGCCCGTCGCCCGCCTGGTGCATCCCCGCGCCGTGCGGTGGCTCCACTGGATCAACTTCCCGCTCCTCGCAGTGATGATCTGGAGCGGGCTCCGCATCTACTGGGCCGAGGACGTCTACGCCTTCGGCGTTGGCAGCTGGCAATGGTTCGCCTTCTTCCCCGACTCGGTCTACGAGACCCTCGGCCTCGAGCGACGCTTGGCCCGGGGCATGGCGTTCCACTTCGCCTTCGGGTGGCTGTTCGTGATCAACGGTGCGCTGTACGCCGTCTATCTCGCATCGACGGGAGCGTGGCGTGATGTCCTCCCCGATCGCCACAGTGGTCGAGAGGCGAAGGGCGTCGTGCTCCACGACCTGCACCTCGCGAAGATCGCTCCTGCCCAGGGCCTCTACAACGCCGCTCAGCGGCTGGCCTACACCATCGTCTTGGCCTTGGCTGCAGTGGCGGTCCTCAGCGGGTTCGCCATCTACAAGCCGACTCGGTTGTGGCCCCTTCCCCTACTGTTCGGTGGCTATCAGGGCGCCCGCCTCGTGCACTTCACGGTCACGATCGCGATGCTCGTGTTCTTCGCCGTTCACGTCCTCCAGGTCCTTCGGTCGGGTTGGGGCAACTTCCGGTCGATGGTGACCGGCTATGCGATCGAAAAGGGTGAAGCACCGTGACCGAGACCATTCCGCTGCTCGGCGATCGTGAGCAGCAGCTCCGGCGACGCATCGAAGCGGCGCCGACCATCCCTCTCGCCGAACACGGCCACCGATCCCGCCGGTCGTTCCTGGTCGGTGCGGCAGGCGTCGGAGCGGCCGTCCTCGGCTGGCGCGCACTCCAGGGTGCGCCGGTCGACGACGGGATCCCCCGACCACTCCGAGCGACGCTCGAGGCCAACGAGTCACTGTGGCGACGCCTCGCCCCGGGACGGAACGCTCCCGAGTACCCCGCCTCGGCGGCGACGCCGATCCAGGTCAACGGCCAGATCGGCATCCGGAACGAGATCGATCTCGCCGACTGGACCGTGCGGGTGGAGGGACCCGATGGCGAGCTACTCGACGAGCTCGACATCGGTGTGTTCGAGCAGCTCCCCCAGCGAGACATGGTGATCGAGCTCAAGTGCATCGAAGGGTGGTCGAGCATCGTCCACTGGGGCGGTGCCCGCTTCGCCGACTTCCATGCGCGGTACGCCGACCGGGTCGGTGAGGTCCCCTACGTCGGCTTCGAGACTCCCGATGGCCTGTACTACGTCGGCTGGGACCTGGCGTCAGCCCTGCACCCGCAGACGATGCTGGCTCTTCGTCAGGGCGCCGAGCCGCTCACGCAAGCGCACGGCGCCCCACTGCGACTGGCCACGCCGAACAAGTACGGCATCAAGTGCCTCAAGCGCATCGGTGTCATCCGCTACGCCCGAGAGCGCCCGGCCGACTACTGGGCCGAGCGCAGCTACGACTGGTACGCCGCCCTCTGACCGGCCTCGCTCGTCACCCCGTTCTGTGCGTCATTCCCACCGCCACTCCCCGTTCTGTGCGTCAACGTTCCCGCAGCCGGGAAGTTTGACGCACAGTTCGGAGATTGCGAGGAGTTTGACGCACAGAACGGTCAGGACTCGAGCTGGGCGTTGAGGCCCTGGACGGCCTCGATGAACTCGTCGATCATCTCGAACACCACCTGGGCGGCCGGCTTCGAGGTGTTCATGGAGCCCACGATCTGCCCGACGAAATAGTTGGCCAGCTTTGCTGCACCCGACCCCTCACGGTGGGCGGCCCGGTCGATGCGAGCGATGGCCTGGTTGATGAGCAACGGCTGCGCCGGCATGCCGAGCGGCATCGGGGTCTCGGGGTTCTCCCACTCGTCGGTCCACGCCGACTTCAGCTGCCGAGCGTGCTTGCCGGTGCGTGACCGCGACCGGATCGTGTCGGCCGACGATGCAGCCAACATCTTCTCCTTCACCACCGGGTGCGTTTCGGCTTCTTCGGTGGTCAACCACACGGATCCGCACCAGACGCCCTGCGCGCCGAGCGCCATGGCGGCGGCCATCTGGCGGCCCCGTCCGATACCACCCGCACCGAGAACGGGAACGTCGCCGACGGCATCGACGATCTCGGGAATCAGGACCATCGTGCCGATTTCCCCGGTGTGACCACCGGCTTCGGACCCCTGCGCGATGAGCAGATCGACACCGGCGTTGACATGGCGTGCGGCGTGCTGGGCCTTGCCCGCCAGCGCACCGACCTTGCGGCCAGCGCCCTTCACCTGGTCGACCATGAACGCCGGAGGCGGACCGAGAGCGTTGACGAGCAGCACCGGGTTGTGGGCGAGGGCGATTTCGAGCTGGGGACCCACCTGGTCGGCCGAGAACGGGGCGGGCCGATCGGCTCGCGACTCGAACTGGCCACGGGTGTCGTCGTCGGCGAGCGCCGGCACGTCGTAACGAGCAAGGATGTCATCGACGAACGCCTTGTGCTCGGGTGGGATGGTGTCCATGATGTCCTTCACCGTGAGCCCGCCCCCGGTGTCGGAACCTGCGTATTTGGCGGGGACGATGACGTCGACGCCATACGGACGCCCGCCGAGTTCCTCCTCGATCCAGGCGAGGTCGATCTCGAGCTGCTTCTCGGAGTGGCCGGCGGCGCCGAGGACGCCGAGGCCGCCGGCCTTGGTGACGGCGACGACGACGTCGCGACAGTGCGTGAATGCGAGGATCGGGACGTCGATCCCGAACATGTCGGTGACCTGGTTCTTCACTGGCTGACCTTCTCTCTGGCGGCTTGTGCGGCGGCGTTTGCGGATTCGACGACGGTGGTGGGAACGGTGACGACCCGCGAGCGCAACCATTCGCCAAGGGCCTTGGCTTGTGCGTCTTGGCGGGTCGAGGCGGCGACACCCTCTTCGAGAATGCCGTGGATCAAGAAGTTGAGCGCCCGCACGTTGGGCAGACGATGGCGCTCGATGGTGAGCTCGGCGGCCTCGGGCAGGAGCTCACGCAGCCGGTCGGTGGTGAGCTCGTTGTCGAGCCACGCCCATGCCGCGTCACTGCGCACGAAGACGCCGATGTTCGCGTTGCCACCCTTGTCGCCCGAGCGGGTGCCGACGATCTCGCCCAGCACGACGTCGACCGTGGGCCCGGTCGGCATGGGCGCCACCGGCTCGTCGGCGAGCTCGAGCGGGGGGCCAACGGGAGCGACCGAGTCGATCTGGACCGTATCGCCATGCTGCTTGCCGTCGGGTCCGAGCACCCGGACGTACTGCGGGACGAGATCGGAGGGGACGGTGGCCGGCCGATAGACACCGAACGAACTGGCTGCCGACGGGCCGCCGCCCAAGCCGTACATCCCGGGGATGCCGGCCAGCGCCGTGTGGATCATGGCGTCGTTGAAGGCTCGGCCGACCTTGCGTTCGTCGTGGTCCTTGACCGTGACCCGCCAGATGGCCGTGGCCTCCTCCTGGGTTGAAGGGTCGGGCTTGTTCGTGTGGATGACCTTGTCGGTGATCGACTCGAAATCGTCGGGCCCGTACGGACAAGCGTCCCAGAACGTGGCCTGTGCGAACGCCGCCTTCTCGTCGATGTCGAGTCCGGTGAGTGCCACGGTGAACGAGTTGCGGAAGCCACCCATCTCGTTCATTGCCACCTTCAGCGTGTTCGGCGGTGCCTCGCCTCGAACGCCTGAGACCCGCACTCGATCGGGGGCGACCTGTTCGAGTTGCACGGTGTCGAAGCGCGACGTGACGTCGGGTCCGTAATAGGCGGGTCCGCCGATCTCGTACAACAACTGCGAGGTGACGGTGCCGACGCTGACCGCCCCTCCGGTGCCGTCGTGCTTGCCGATCACACACGAGCCGTCGGCGGCGACATCGGCCCACGGGAACCCGAATCGGGGATTCGTGAGGTGATCGGGGATCTCGGAGAAGAACGAGTAGTTGCCGCCGGTGACCTGAGCGCTGCATTCGATGAGGTGACCGGCAACCACGCCCCCCGCCAGCTGGTCGAAGTCGGTCCGCTGCCAGCCATGGTGCCAAGCGGCCGGACCACACACCACGGCGGCATCGGTGACTCGCCCGGTGATCACGATGTCGGCTCCCTTGGCCAGGGCGTCGACGATGCCGAAGCAACCGAGGTAGGCGTTGGCGGTGAGGTAGTCGTTGGGGTCGCCGAGCGAGCCTCCGTTGCCGAACGGCTGCAGCGCTCCGCTCTCGACGAGCTCACCGACCCGACTCATGAGATCGTCGCCGCTCACGTACGCGATGGTGGGAGCGAGACCGAGCTTCGCGGCAACCTCGGCCACGGCGTCGGCGCAACCATCGGGATCGAGTCCGCCGGCGTTCGACACCACCTTGATGCCACGGTCGAGGCAGGTGCCCATCACCTGTTCCATCTGCTTCACGAACGTGCCGGCGAACCCGCCTGCCGGTCGCTTGGAGCGGATTCGGCTCAGGATGAGCATGGTGAGCTCGGCGAGCCAGTCACCGGTGAGCACGTCGATCGGGCCGCCCTCGACCATCTCGACCGCGCCCGACGGCCGGTCGCCGAAGAAGCCCGAACAGTTGGCGATCCTGATGGGATCGGTCATGGTGAGTCCTCCCCGTTGTCGCTCGCATCGAGCTGCACCAGCAGATCGCCCTGATCGACCCGGTCACCGACGGCGAAGCGCACCTCGCCGACCACCGCGTCGCTCGTGGCGATGATCTTGTGCTCCATCTTCATGGCCTCGACCACCATCAGCAGCGTGCCGTCGGTGACCCGCTGCCCCGGCTCGACATGCACGGCGATGACCGTGCCAGGGAGCGGGCAGATCGGGCCTCCGCCGCCGGCGGCTGCCCCCTCGTGATCGACGAACCGTGGCGCCGACGACCAGCGGAGCGAGCCGGCCCGACTCGTGGTGGCGACGTCGTAGCCGGCCACCGGGTTCGCGCCCGGCACCACGCTGGTGGCGATCGCCTGGCGACGACCGTCGATCTCGAGGATCTGGTGGCCGGATGATCGATCGAACATCCGCACCGTGACCACGCGCCGATCGTCGTCGGACAGCACGCCGTCAGGACCCGGCTCGGGCCACGGGCCGACGAGGACTCGGGCATCGTTGCGGCCGCATATGACCACCTCGACCTGTTGGGGTTCGCCGGGTCTACTCTCGGCGACCCAGGTGGAGCGCTCGCCCTGGGTGCGCAGATTGCGCCAACCGGACGGAGCGAACGGCGTGACGGTGTCGGTGGTCCGAGCGAACGAGTCGGCGGCGAACACCGCCCCGAGCAACAGGGCCAGCCGGTCCTCGCCATCGGGACCACTCGCCTCGACCACGGCGGGGTGCTGATCGAGATACGACGTCGTCGTCTTGGCGGCAAGGAAGTCGGCCTCGCCGAGCATGGCCACCGACGACACGAGGTTGGTGGCGATACCGGTGACCTGTGACAACCGCAGGCCGCGAGCCAGCGTACGGGCCGCATCGCTGCGAGTCGGCCCGTAGCCGATCACCTTGGCCAACAAGGAGTCGTAGTCGGGAGTCACCTCGGCTCCGGCTCGGAAGCCGGTGTCGACCCGGAGGTGGCCCTCGGGGTCGAGATCGAAGGCCGTGATCACACCGGTCGATGGCAACCAGCCTGCCGCCGGATCTTCGGCAACGAGCCGGACCTCGATGGCGTGTCCGGTGATGGTGACGTCGTCCTGGGTGATCGGCAACGGCTCACCGGCCGCCACCCGCAGCTGGAGTTCGACCAGATCGAGTCCGGTGACCGCTTCGGTGACCGGATGTTCGACCTGGAGGCGGGTGTTGACCTCGAGGAAGTTGATGAGCGGCGTGCCGTCGGGATCGTCGGCGACGAGGAACTCGACGGTGCCTGCGTTCTCGTAACCGATGTGGCGGGCGAGCGCGAGCGCCCCATCGCAGATGGCCTGCCGGGTGGCCTCGCTGATGCCGGCCGATGGCGACTCCTCGAGCACCTTCTGATTGCGGCGTTGGATGCTGCACTCGCGTTCGCCGAGGTGCACGACGTTGCCGTGCGAGTCGCCCATGATCTGGACCTCGACGTGGCGTCCGTTCTCGATGTAGGGCTCGATGAAGACGGTGCCGTCGCCGAAGGCCGACAGCGCCTCGCGGGAGGCGGCTTCGACTGCCTCGGCCAGGTCGTCGGCCGAGCGGACGATGCGCATGCCCCGGCCGCCCCCACCGGCGGCCGCCTTGACGAGCGCCGGCATGGCGACGCCGTCGGGCACGTTGCCCGGCGAGGCGTCGGTGGTGCCCGCTGTCGGGACCCCGGCGTCGATCGCCGCCTTCTTCGCCGCCACCTTGTCACCAAGCAGCGCGATCTGCTCGGGCGTCGGCCCGACCCAGATGAGTCCGGCGTCGATCACCTGCTGGGCGAACGCAGCGTTCTCGGCCAAGAACCCGTAGCCGGGGTGGATGGCGTCGCAGCCAGTGTCGAGTGCCGCCGCCAGCACGGCATCAGCCCGGAGATACGAGGCCGAGGGGGCAGCACCGCCGAGGGACACGGCGAGGTCGACCGCGTCGACGTGAAGGGCGTTGGTGTCGGCGTCGGAGTAGACCCCGACCGTGTCGATGCCGAGCCGGTGAGCGGTGCGGGCGATCCGCACAGCGATCTCGCCTCGGTTGGCGATGAGGAGCCGGTTGATGGTTCGGGTCATGTCAGTGCCTCCACACGCCGTACTCGGTGGCGCCGACGACCTCGTTGCTGTGGGCGGCGGAGATCGCCATGCCCAGCACCGTGCGGGTGTCGGCGGGATGGATGATGCCGTCGTCCCACACACGGCCGGTGGCGTAGAGCGCCGTTGATTCGGTCTCGATCTGGCCTTCGAGTGCGGCGGACTGGGCGGCGAGCGCCTCTTCGTCGACCTCGATCCCGCGACCCGCAGCGGCGTTGCGGGCGACGATCTCCATCACGCCCGCCAACTGCTTGGGACCCATCACGGCGATGCGGTGATTGGGCCAGGTGAAAATGAACCGGGGGTTGTAGGCCTTGCCGGCCATGCCGTAGTTGCCGGCGCCGTAGCTGGCGCCGACCATCAGGTTGAAATGCGGGACGGTCGAGTTCGACACGGCATTGATCATCTTGGCACCGTTGCGGATGATGCCGCCCTGCTCCGCCGCCGAGCCCACCATGAACCCGGTGATGTTGTGCATGAAGACCAGTGGCGTGTTGGTCTTGTTGCAGAGCTGGATGAACTGCGCGCCCTTGGCCGCCTCTTCGGAGAAGAGGATGCCGTTGTTGCCGAGCACGCCGACGGGGAACCCGTGGATCGAACCCCAGCCGCACACCAGCGTCGACCCATAGAGCGGCTTGAACTCCTCGAAGCGGCTGCCATCGAGCACCCGGGCGTAGATCTCGCGGATCTCGAACGGGATGCGCACGTCGGCCGAGGCACAGCCCAGCAACTCCATCTGGTCGTAGAGGGGTTCGTCGGCGGCGAGCGACGGGCCGGGACCGAGCTTCTTCCACCCGAGGTGCCGAATGATCTGGCGAGCCAATCGGAGGCCGTCGAGCTCGTCGACGGCGAGGTAGTCGGACAGCCCCGAGGTGCGGGAGTGCATCTCGGCGCCACCGAGCGACTCCTCGTCGATGATCTCGTCGATCGCCATCTTCACGAGCGGAGGGCCGCCGAGGTAGGCCGTGCCCCGGTCCTTGACGAAGACCGTGTAGTCACTCATGCCGGGGACGTAGGCGCCGCCGGCGGTATTCGGTCCGAAGGCGACCGTGATGGTGGGGATCCCCGCCTTCGACAGTCGGGTGAGGTCTCGGAACTGCTCGCCGCCTCGAACGAAGATGTCGGCCTGGCGGGGAAGATCGGCGCCCGCCGACTCGTTGAGGACGATGACCGGTAGCCGGTTCTCTCGAGCGATCTCGTAGAAGCGGGCCGACTTGAGCCACGAGTTCGGATTGGCCGACCCGCCCCGGTACGTCATGTCGGTGCCGAGGATCGCGCATTCGACCCCCTCGACCACGCCGAGCCCGGCGCAGATGCCGACACCGATCGGATCCTGCGTGCCCCAGCCCGCCAGCGGACTCAGTTCGAGGAACGGTGTGCCGGGATCGACGAGCGCCTCGACCCGCTCACGAACCAGCATCTTGCCCCGGTGGCGGTGGCGGTCGACGTAGCGCTGGCCACCGATCGTCGGCACCTTGACCAACTCATCGGCGACCAGATCCCACAGGTCGGACATCGCCGCGAGGTTCGCCTGATACTCCGGCAAGCGGGTGTCGAGCCGGGTCCGCATCGGGGTGCCGATACGGGGCTTCTGACGCTGCGGCCCGCCGCTCGGGCTGGTCGGAAGGGTCTGCAGGGAAGGCATTGGCGGACGGTACCAGGCTTGCTGTCGCGGTACCCAAAATGGCAGGATGCCGCCATGTCGCAGCTTGCAGTCCTGGTCGATGGTGTCGATTTCGGCGAGGGTCCACGCTGGCACGACGGGCGACTCTGGTACTCCGACTTCTATCACCAGACCGTCTACGCCGTGACGCCCGACGGCGAGCAGGAGGCCATCGTCCGAGTCGAGCAGCAGCCGTCGGGGCTCGGCTGGCTGCCCGATGGCCAGCTCTTGATCGTGTCGATGAAGGACCGCCGCCTGCTTCGCTACGACGGCACCGACCTCCACCTCCACGCCGACCTCAGCGACGTCGCCGCCTTCTGGTGCAACGACATGGTCGTCGACGAGCGGGGCAACGCCTACGTCGGCAACTTCGGTTTCGACCTCTTCACCGCCGGACGCGACGCCGCAACCACCGCCACGCTCGCCCTGGTTCGGCCCGACGGCACCGTCGAGGCCGCCGCGCCCGACCTTGGCTTCCCCAACGGATCCGTGATCACATCTGACGGTCGCACCTTGATCGTCGGCGAGTCGATGGCGAGCCGCTTCACGGCGTTCGACATCAACGACGACGCCACCCTCACCAACCGACGGGTCTGGGCCGAGACCCCCGGCTGTGTCCCCGACGGCTGCACACTCGACGCCGAGGGTGGGATCTGGGTGGCCGACGCCCGGGGTCAGCGTGTGGTCCGCTACGTCGAGGGTGGCGAGCTGACCGATGAGATCGCCACCGACCAACCGGCGTTTGCCTGCATGCTCGGCGGCGACGACGGCACCACGCTGTTCATCCTGACAGCGCCGAGTTCGAGCCCCGAGTTGGTGGCTGGTCAAGGCAAGGGCGCCATCGTGAACGCCACGGTGGCCCACCCCCGAGCCGGCCGCCCGTGAGCGCAACTCCTCGCGACTGCAGCTCGGTGGCGATGCCCCAGGTGCTGCGACGTCCATGCGCTCGTGATGTCGTTCCGGCGGCGATGGCGGTGCGGCGATGACAACGGTGCGGCGATGACCCTGCATCGCTCATGACCGTGTCCAATACCGGACACCTGGATCGTGCCCGTGAGCTGAGCGCTGGTGCACCCCGGCCGTTGCTGTCGCGAACCGCCGAGAACCGGCTCGGCCAACGTCACCACGAGATCCTCGAACACATCGAGTCGCTGTTCATGGAACGGGGATTCGCCGACATCACGATCGGCGAGATCGCCGCTCGGGTCGGCTGCTCGCGCCGAACGCTCTACGAGATCGCTCCGTCGAAGGAGCAGCTCGTGCTGGTCGTGCTCGACCGGTTCCTCAACAAGAAGGGTCGCTCCGCGCTGCTCGCCATCGACCACGACGATCCGGTCATCACCCAGTTGCGGAGCTATCTGACCGGCGGCCTCGAGTTCCAACTCAAGGCGACACTGTCGGAAGACCTCGCCGACGACGCCCCGGCCCGCCGCCTCGTCGACCGGCACTACCGCTTCGCCATGACCGTCGTCGAGCGGCTCGTGCGCCTTGGCGTCGACCGTGGCGAATTCCGGCAGGTCGACGCGGCCGTGGTTGCCGCCACCGTCGCCGGAGCGTCGCTCTACCTCGGTCAACCGGAGATCGTCGCCGACATCGGCCTCCCGGTCGGTGAACTCGTCGACCAGATGCTCGACTTCGTCCTCGCCTCGTTGCTCCACCGAACGGAACCGTGAATGCTCGCCTCCGCCGCCGTCGCCCACGCCGACCTCCGAGTCCTGCTGATGAGCGTGTACCACCTCACCGGTGACCAGCGCTGGCTCAGTGACCCCTACCGACCATCACCGCTGGTCGGCGACCAGCGGGAGGGATCATCGTCCGACCAAGCAGGCTCGAGCGTCCGAGCGGGTTCGGGCGACCAGGCGGCGTCATTCGACCAGGCAGGGCTGTCCCACGACGCGGCGCTTCGGCTCCGAGTGGTCGCCGCCGAGCTGATCGAGATGAACATCCAGCCGGTGATCAACGATCCAGGCACTGCCCTTCTCACCGAGATGCTGCGCTGGTGCGTGGGCGACGAGGTCGATTCCGACCGGGCCGCCGCCCTGCGCGCCGAGCTCGACTTCACCCAGCCGACCCCGTCCGACCTCGGTGCCGACGAGTTCGCATCGCTCTCCGACGCTCAGCGTCACCTGGCCGAGCGGCTTCCCCACTACGCCACCTGGACCCGAGTCGTCGCCCGCCACCGCTGACCCCCTCGCCTGCGTGCCGCCAACCCGTTCTGTGCGTCAGAGTCACCGGCCATGACCGTTCTGTGCGTCAAAGTTCCCGCAGCCGGGAAGTTTGACGCACAGAACGGAAAATGCGACGTGTTTGACGCACAGAACGGACGGTTCGCGGGCGAATAGTTGGTCACCGGTGGCCGACGCTCAGGGCATGGACGAGGATCAGACGAACGCGGCCCTGTCGTTCACGCTGCGTCGTGACACCGTCTCCGCCGTCCTCGCCGTCGAGGGACCGATCACCGAGATTCTCGGCTACGAGCCCCATGAACTGATCGGCGTCACGTCGGTCGACCTGCTGCACCCCGCCGACAGCGACGCCGGTGTGACCAGCTGGGTACAGATGCTGCTTGGTCCCACGCTAGAGGGTCGCTTCCGTGGTCGCTATCGCCACCGTGATGGCTCGTGGATCTGGGTCGACACGCACAATGTCAACAAGCTCGATGATCCCGACTTCGCGTGCGTGATGTCGATCATCACCGTCACCGATGAGGCCGACGTCTCCATCCACGAACAGCTGCGGGCCCAACGGGAAGTGCTCGCCCGCCTCAACGAGCTCCTTCCGGTCGGCCTGCTCCACGTCTCGATCGACGGTCGTGTGATCGAGTCCAACCAGTTGCTGCGCGACCTGGTCGGCGTGGAGGATCCTCGTCGCCTCGACGACCTGATCGCCGCTGTCGCTCCCGCCGATCGGGGTCTGATCGACGATCTCATCTCGGTGCTCCTCGCAGGCGGCGAACCACACTCGGTCGAGTTGTCGTTCGTCTCCGGTCGCAACTGCCTCATCGACGTGCGCCACCTCACCGGGCCGGACGGCGCCGTGAGCGGGGCGCTGGCGGTGCTGAGCGACATCACCTCGCAAGCTGCCGAACGCGACGAGTACGCGGCCGCCGCAGCCACCGACACGCTCACCGGCCTCTGCAGCCGTCGTTCCCTCCTGCGCTCGCTCGAGGAACTGCTCGAGGCTGGACGCACGTTGACCCTGGCGTTCGTCGACCTCGATGGATTCAAGGCGATCAACGACGAATACGGCCACCACATCGGTGACCTGACACTGATCGAGACGGGACGTCGGCTTGCGGCGGTCGTTCGCGATGGCGACGTGGTCGGCCGGATGGGAGGCGACGAGTTCGTCGTCATCATGCCGGCGAGCTCGGCGACGGCGAGTAGTGAGACGATTCGACAACGGCTCGAGTCGGCATTCCGCAGGGTCGCCGTGGTCGAGGGGGTCGAGCTCCAGCTTCGTGCATCGATCGGTGTCGTGAAGACCAGCGAACTTGCTGATGTGAGCGACGCCGTGACGCTTCTCGGCCGGGCTGACGAGGCCATGTACGCAGTCAAGCGCTCCCGCCAGCGCGCCGCAGCGCACCGTCGTTCTGTGCGTCAGAGTCACCGGCCATGACCGTTCTGTGCGTCAACGTTCCCGCAGCCGGGAAGTTTGACGCACAGATCGGGAATCGCGACGTGTTTGACGCACAGAACGAGAGACGGGGCGAGCGGGAGTTGGGCGGGGGCGTATGATCTGGCGCCATGGCTGACCTTCTCGATGTGCTCGGTGGTGCGCTCGACGACCGAGCGGTCTCGGCGCTCGCCTCATCGCTGGGCATCGACGCCGACGATGCCGGCAAGCTCGTCGCTGCTGCTCTCCCGGTGCTGATCGAACGGCTGGGGGCGAACGCGAAGAGCGGCGACGCCGGCAACATCGCCTCGGCCGTCGCGAAGGATCACGATGGCGCGCTCCTCGCCAACGCCGCCGGCTTCCTCGGCGGGGGCTTCAAGGGTGGTCCGGGCGTTGCCATCTTGAACCATGTGTTCGGCGACCAGATCGACGACGCCCTCGTCACGGTCTCGACCGCTACCGGCCTGCCGACACCGGTGGTCCGCCTCGGCTTCACCGCACTCGCCCCCATGGTGTTGGGAGCGATCACGCAGGCCGCCATCGGTGCCGTCACCGCCGTGGTCGTGATCAAGCTGCTCGACGTCGCGGTCGACCAAGTCCGGTCCGGCCGAGCCCAGGCCCTGATCGGCCGCGTCAATGCATCGCTCGACGACGACGGCGACGGCAACGCTCTCGACGACGTCGGCCGCAGCGCCGTCGACGTCACGAAGAAGGTCGGCGTCGGCCTCGCCACGACCACCGCCAAGGTGGCCCGGTCCGATCGCACCAAGTCGGCAGCCAAGACCGGCGCCAAGGTGGCCATCAAGGGCGGCACGGTCCTGGCCAAGACGGGCGGCAAGCTCCTCAAGAAGGGCCTCGGCCGCTTCCGGAAGCGCAAGTAGCAACTGGGCGTTCAGCTGACCGCCGACTCGATGACGAGGGTGCCGGGATCGGCATCGATGGTCGCCGTCGTGCCGAGTGGAACGGCGACGGGATTCGAGCCGTGGCCGATCGGCAACCCGCCGAGGATCGGGACGCCGAGGCGCTCGAGACGGTCCCGCAACACCTCGACCGCCTCCCAGCCGTCGGGAATGGTCTCGTCTACCTCGGGACCGCAGCGGGTGTACTGGCCGACGGCCACGCCGACGATGTGGTCGAGCGCCCCGCTGTTGGTGAGCATCGTGAGCTGACGGTCGATGTGGCCGAGGCGCAGGTTGACCGCCTCCAGCAGCAGGATCGCTCCGTCGAGCGAGGGCAGTGCCCAACCCGACGAAATGGCCACCATGTCCTGGTTGCCGCCGATCAGCCGTCCCGACGCCCGCCCCGACGTGGTGAGGGCCGACGTCGACTCCTCAGCTCTCGCCGCAACCGTCACGTCGTCGGTCGAGAAGACCGCTCGTTCGAATGAGGCCGCCGACGCGGCGCCGTGCAACTCGGACGCCCAGGCCGCACCGTGGAGCCCGACCAGTCCGAGCGTACGGAACAACGCCAGGTGGAGCACAGTGATCTCGCTGAACCCGATGAGCAGCTTCGGGTGGCGACGCAGCGAGTCGACATCCAGGCGGTCGGCGATCCGGTACGCGCCCTTGCCGCCGCGAGTGGCGATCACCGCCCGCACACCGGGATCGGCGAACGCCTGGTTCAGATCGGCGAGCCGATCGTCGTCGGTGCCGGCCAGGTAGCCGTGAACGTCGAACGCATGGTCGCCCACCTCGGGCACCAGGCCGAGCGACCGGAGGCCTGCAACGACCAACTCGATGTCGCCCCGATCCGGCGTACTCGCCGGCGACACCAAGCGAACTCGATCCCC
Organism: Acidimicrobiales bacterium; assembly: GCA_041394265.1. NCBI lineage: Bacteria > Bacillati > Actinomycetota > Acidimicrobiia > Acidimicrobiales > Acidimicrobiales bacterium. The sequence goes on along the minus strand of JAWKIO010000005.1, from coordinate 4,648,073 downwards.
GGACTGGAGCCGAGGTGGGCGGATGACGGACATCGCTCGATCGTGCCATGGCGCCGAGGGCTGCACCACGATGGGCATCGGTCGTGCGACGGGCCCAGAAGCGGCACCCGCACACCACCGAGGCTGCGAACCGCGGTCTGGGCGACCGGCGAGTCGATCAGGCGAAGGCGGGCATGACCTCGTTGGCGAACAAGGTGGCGGCACGGGTCAACGCCTCGGGTGTGGTTGCCTCACGGCCGGTGGCGAAGATGAGGCAGACCTCGTCGAACCCGATGGCGTCGTGCCAGCGGCGGATCTCGTCGATCACCAGATCGGGCGTCCCGGCGAACGCCCGGTCACGGACGAACTCCTGGTACGGCGGGTCCTCACCGGCCGCCACCCGCTGCAGCACCGGATCGTGGTCGTCGCCCTTGGTCCCCGCATCCCAGTAGTAGCGGTGGAACGACAGCGCCCGCGGGTACCACTCCTTCTCGACCTCGGCATCGCTTTCGCCGACCCACGCTTCACGCATCAGGCAGATGCGCGGCGTACGACCGGCAGCCTCGCACGCCGCCTTGTATTGGTTCACGAGATCGACGACCACCGGCAGCGTCTCCATCGGCAGGGTGAACCAGGTGTCGCCGTAGGTTGCGGCCCGGCGGATGGCAGCCTGCGAGGTGCCACCCACGTAGATCGGCGGGTTCGGGCGCTGGACCGCCGGTGGGAACACCGGCACGTCGTCCATCTGGAAGAACTCACCGTCCCACTCGTAGCTCCCGGTTGCCCACGCCTTGCGCAGTACGGCCAGCGTCTCGTCGAGCCGCTTGCCCCGACGCTTGTAGTCGGTGCCGAAGTTCTTGAACTCGTACTCGCGGTAGCCGGTGCCGACACCGAGCACGGCCCGACCGTTGGTGATGCGGTCGAGGGTCGACACCTGCTCACAGATGTTGGCCGGATGGTGCAGACCGGCGAGGTAGACGCCGGTGCCGAGCCGCATGCGCTCGGTGTGCGCGCCGATCGCCGAGAGAAACACGAACGGCGCTGCCTCGTCCTTCACCTCGGGCGAGAACGAGTGGTGCCCGATGAACCCGCTCGCGTAGCCGAGCTGGTCGACCGTCGAGCAGAACTCATACGTCCGCCGGTACGGCTGGACGTCGTCGGGGTCGTGGAACCTCGGCAGGGTCAGGCTGAACTCGATCACGGTGTCACTCCTCGGTCGATGGGATCCGGCTGGATGCTGGTCGCAGTGGCGGAAGCGACCAAGTTACTCCATGATGACTACAGTTAGTCGACTAGAGTGAGTCGCTCGTCCGAGAAACGACATCATCTGAAGGGGCCACGTATGTCGGCGCGCTACGAGCATCTGTTCACGAGTCTTGACGTCGGGCCGCTCACGCTCAAGAACCGCATCGTCCGCTCGGCTCACGGCACCCTGATGACCGGTGAACGCCTCATCGCCTACCACGAGGCCCGGGCCGCCGGCGGTGTCGCCCTCAGCACCCTCGAAGCCACCGGGGTACACGCCAACGCCCCCAGCCTCATTCCACTCCACAGCGACGACTGCATCCCCTTCTACCGCGAGCTCTCTGCCCGGATGCGGCCCTACGGCATGGCCATGCTCCAGCAGATCTACCACCCCGGCTCGGCCACACGCCCGAAGAAGGCGGCAACCCAGATCTCGTCGAGCCCGATTCCGAACCCCATGGTCGGCGGCATCCCCACGGCCATGTCGACCGCCGACATCGGCGAGATGGTCGAGGCCTTCGGTGCGGCTGCTCGACGGTGCCGCGAGGGTGGGCTCGACGGCGTCGACCTCCACGCGTCGTCGGGCTACCTCATCGAGCAGTTCCTCTCGCCCGCCAACAACGTGCGAGACGACGAGTACGGCGGTTCGCTCGAGAACCGCATGCGGTTCCTCATGGAGATCCTGGCCTCGATCCGCAGCGAGGTCGGCGACGACTTCTGCGTCGGTATTCGGCTGCCGAACGAGGAGTACATCCCCGGCGGGATGACGCCCGACGACATCGCCGAGATCGCCCGGATCGTCGAACCGCAGGTCGACTACATCTCGCTGCACATGGGCTCGTATTGGCGGTTCTACAAGCTCCTCGCCCCCATGGACGAGCCGCTCGCCAACGAGATGCCGGCCAACGCCCACATCACCGCCGGACTGACCAAACCCACCATGGTCGTGGGTCGGATCATGACCCTCGACGACGCCGAGCGAGTCGTCGCCGATGGTGCGGCCGACATGGTGTCGATGGTGCGTGCCCTGATCGCCGACCCCGAACTCGTCAACAAGTCCCAGCGGGGCGAGAGCGCCCTGGTGCGCCCGTGCATCGGCTCGAACACCGGCTGCGTCGGCCAGCTCATGTCGACCGGTGTCCTGAGTTGTGTGGTCAACGTCGCTACGGCGCAGGAGACGATGGTCAGTTTCGAGCCGACCGGTCCGGCCGAGGTGTCGAAACGAGTGCTGGTCGTCGGCGGCGGTCCCGCCGGGCTCGAGGCGGCCCGCACGGCCGCCCTCCGCGGTCACGAGGTGCACCTCTACGAAGCGACGCGTCGCCTCGGCGGCCAGGTGTCGATCGCCGCGACGGCGCCCCACCGCAGCGACATCGGTGCCATCACCGAGTGGCTGACCGGCGAGGTCGAGCGCCTGGGCGTCCGCATCGTGCTGAACACCTGGGTCGACCCCGACGTCGTCGCAGAACTGGCCCCCGACGAGGTCATCCTCGCCACCGGGGTGATGCCGCGCACCGACGGGTTCCAGCTGTCGACCCCGGTGAACCCCGTGCCCGGGCACGGACTCCCCCACGTCTTCACCTCGTGGGACGTGTTCGGCTTCGGCGGACGGGCCTCGCTCGTCGGCCCGGCCGTGGTCTACGACGACACCGGCACGTTCGAGGCCATCTCGGTTGCCGACGTCCTGCTCGAAGCCGGTCTCGAGGTCGCCATGGTCGGTCGCCTCGATTCGATCGGCGCCACCCTCCCTACCCGCCGGCCACGGTTGCTGCGGCACGGGAGCGGCTGATGTCCGGTGCCTTCGACTTCATCGGCGGCCATCATCTGCGCGAGATCCGTCCCGACGCTGTCGACATCGGCGTGCCCTTCACCGATCGCTGCCGCACGATTCCGGCGAAGACGGTCGTGATCGTCACCTACGGCCATCCCAACCGCGAACTCGGCGAGTATCTCGAGGCCGAGCCCGGCAACTGGCGACTCCACCGCATCGGCGATGTCACCGGCACCAACGGTGTCCTCCCCGCCATCCATCAGGCCGCAGCCCTCGCCCGTTCCCTCTGATCGTTCCGTCCTCGAATCCCAGCGAAGGGTGGTGGGTGGGCCGGGCGACGGCGGAGGTGCTAGGACTGCGCACAACCGCACACGCCCACGAACACCGTGACCCAGGGGGACTCCGATGGATCTGATCGACGCCATGCGCTCGCAGCCGGCCAATCGCTACTACAAGCCCGACCCGATCCCCAACGACGTGCTCTACCGGGCGGTCGACAACGCTCGCTTCGGCCCCCAGGGTGGCAACCGTCAACCGGTGCGCTTCCTGATCGTCACCGACCCCGCCAAGAAGGCCCAGCTCGCCGAGTGGTACATGATCCCGTGGTCGGCGTATTTCGAGCTGGCGACCAGCTCGGGCGAAGCGATCCAGGCCGAGAGCGGTGACGCCAAAGCCACCAAGACCGAGGTCTCGAGAGCGACCGCGCTCGCCGCCGACGACTTCGCCAAAAACCTCGCCAACCACCCGGCGATCATCGTCGCCCTGGCCGATCTCGCCGCCACGCACCCCACCGACACCGACCTCGGCCGCCTCAGCATCGTCGGCGGTGCCTCGGTCTACCCGATCGTGCAGAACCTGTGTCTGGCCCTGCGCAACGAGGGTGTCGCCACCACGCTCACCACACTGCTGTGTGCCTTCGAGCCGCAGGTGAAGGAGCTGCTCGGCATCCCCGACGAGCTGGCCACTGCCGCCCACATCGTGGCCGGCTATCCGGCCAAGCCGTTTCCCACGAAGCTGCGGCGGCTCCCGGTCGAGCAGATCGCCTTCCTCGACTCCATGGATCGTCCGCTGACGGCGGACTGACCGGCTAGGTCTCACCAATCGAGTCGATCGGCGGTACTAGGGTCGAACACGATGAAGCTCCCCCGGTTCGAGTACCACCGACCCGCCTCGGTCGGCGACGCCGTGCAGCTGCTCGCCGACCTCGGAGGCGAGGCGAAGATCCTGGCCGGGGGCCAGTCACTCCTACCGGTGATGGCACTGCGCATCGGAGCCCCGGCGCATCTGGTCGACATCGGCGCCATTCCCGGACTGGACACGATCTCGAGCGATGCGACCGGCACACGGATCGGCTGCGGGACTCGCCACGCCCAAGCCGAGGAACACGGGGCGCTCCAACAGTTCGCACCCCTGCTCGCCAAGGCGTTGCCGTTCATCGGGCATCGTGCCATCCGCAACCGGGGCACGCTGTGCGGCAGCATCGCCCACGCCGATCCGGCTGCGGAGCTCCCGGCGGTCTGCCGGGCACTCGACGCCACCATGATTGCGGTCAGCGTTCGCGGCGAACGGGCGATTCCCGCCGATGAGTTCTTCACCGGCTTCCTCGACACCGCCCTCGAAGACGACGAGCTGCTCACCGAGGTCCGGTTCCCGGAATGGGGCGAGCGGCGCGGCGCGGGTTTCGGCGAGCGGAGTCGGCGCCACGGCGACTACGGCATCGTCGGCGCCGGCGCGACTGTCACTCTTGGCGATGACACCACGATCGAGCACGCAGCACTCGTCTTCACCGGTGTCGGTCCGACCCCCATCCGCGCGATCGATGCCGAGCAGTTGCTCCTCGGTGCCACGCCGTCGCCCTCGGTGTTCGCCGACGCAGCCCGAGCAGCTGCCGATGCGCTCGACCCACCGAGCGACCTCCACGGCTCGGCCAACTACCGCCGCCACCTCGCCGCCGTGCTCGCCGCTCAGGCCCTCGGCGAAGCAGCAGGATCGATCCGATGACCTCCACCGACCGCACCAACGACACCGACAACGCTGGCAACACCGAGCACACGGTCGCCCTCGAGCTGACCGTCAACGGCGTCCACCGACGACTCGAGGTCCCCGTCCGCCGCACGCTGGCCGAGGTCATCCGCGAGGAGCTCGGCCTCACTGGCACCCACCTCGGCTGTGAGCATGGCGTGTGTGGCGCCTGCACCGTGGCGCTCGACGGCCGACCGGTTCGCTCGTGCCTCATGCTGGCCATCCAGGCCGATGGCGCTGCGATCACCACGATCGAGGGGCTCGCCACCGACGGCGTGCTCCACCCCATCCAGCAGGGCATGCACGACGCCCACGGCTTCCAGTGCGCCTTCTGTGCACCGGGCTTCCTCATCACCGCCGCCTGCCTGCTCGATACCAACCCGACGCCAACTCGAGATGAGATCCGCGGGGAACTGTCCGGCAACCTCTGCCGCTGCACCGGCTACGCCTCGATCCTCGACGGCGTCGAGACGGCGGTCCGCCTGCTGCAAGCCGACAAAGGAGACGACGATGCGTGATTCGCTCACCCCCGGGCGCTCGGGCCTCGTCGGCACCAGCGTCAAACGGGTCGAGGACCAGCGACTCCTGGTTGGCGAGGGCCACTACATCGATGATCTCGTGGTCGACGACATGGCCCACGCCGTGTTCGTTCGTAGCCCGTTCCCCCACGCCACGATCGTCTCGATCGACACCGCCGGGGCGCAGGCCCTTCCGGGTGTGATCGCCGTGATGACCGGCGCCGAGATGGCAGCCATCACCAACCCGTTCCTTCCGCTGTCATCGCTCGACAAGCTCTACAACCCCCTGTTCGGACCGCTCGCCGTCGACCGGGTCCGCCATGTCGGTGATCCGGTGGCCGTGATCGTCGCCGAGTCGCGGCGCGTCGGCGAAGACGCCGCCGAGCTGATCGACGTCGAGTACGAGCCGCTCGAGGCGATCTCGTCCATCGTGCAGGCGCTCAACTCGGCCCGCCTGCCGCTGTGGCCGCGGGCCAAGAGCAATGTGTTGTTCGACCACACCGACACCTTCGGCGACATCGACGCCGTGTTCGCCAACGCCGACCGCATCGTCACCGAGACCTTCTCGTCGCACCGCCAGTCCAACCAACCGATGGAAACTCGCGGCTGTGTGGCCGAGATGGTCGTCGGCAACTCCGGCGAACGGGAGATGGTCTTCCACGCCACCACTCAGACCAGTCACGCCCTGCGCTGGCTGCTGGCCATGTCGACCGAGCGGGCGTCGGCGTTCGACTCGCTGCGATCGCTTGCCGGCAAGCGCGACAAGCTCGGACGGTTCGCAGCCGGCGCGAAGGCGTTCGCCAACGAGAAGAAGGACGAACTGGCCAAGTCCGACAACGCCGGCATGCTCTATCAGCTTCGTCGCGAGCCAAGCACGTTGCGCCACATGGCCCGCACGTTCCTCAACGTGCTCGACAAGGACCCGAGCGACATTCCCAGCGTGGTCGCCGACGACATCGGCGGCGCGTTCGGCGTCAAAGGACACCCGAGCCGCGAAGACGTCGCTGTTGCGGCCATGGCCCGTCGTCTCGACCGTTCGATCAAGTGGATCGAGGACCGCAACGAACACCTCATGGTCGGGGGCCAGGCCCGCGAGGAGGATCTGACGGTTCGGGTCGCGGTCACCAACGAGGGTCGGCTCCTGGGCATGGACGTGTCGATGGTGATGAACCAGGGCGCCTACCCGGCCATCCCGTTCGGTGCGCCGTTCTTCAGCCGGATCATGAAGGTCATGTTCCCTGGCACCTACCGCTGGGACGCGTACCGCCTCCGCACCCGGGTCGTGGCGTCGAACAAGGCGCACTACGTGGCCTATCGAGGGCCGTGGGCCAACGAGACCTGGGTCCGGGAGCGCATGCTCGACGTGGTCGCTCGCACCCTCGGGATCACCGGGGCTGAGATCCGGCGGCGCAACATGATCACGATCGCCGAGCTGCCAACGCCCATGATCACCGGGCCGATGCTCGACACCCGGATGTCGGCGCACACCACGCTCGAGCGAGCTCTGGAATTGGCCGACGTCGAGGGTTTCGCCCGGGAACAGGCGGAGGCGCGGGCCGAGGGTCGGTGCCTCGGTCTCGGTGTCGCCACCTTCCATGAGGCAGCGCCCGGCCCACCCGACTTCCTCGATCACGTGATGCCTGGCGGCGGTGCACTCAGCAGTGAGCCGGCGACCGCCGTCCTGCAGCCCGATGGCCGGATCGCCATCATCACGTCGCAAATGCCGCACGGGCAGGGCCACGAGACCACCATGGCCCAGATCGCTGCCGACCAGCTCGGCGTGCCGATCGAGGCGATCGACGTCATCTACGGCGACACCCGCCGCACCACCTTCACACCCATCGGCACCGGCGGCAGCCGGGGCGGTCCGATGGGCGGCGGTTCGGTCCTATTCGCGAGCCGAGACCTGCGTCGCCAGATCCTCGACGAGGCGACTGAGCTGCTCGAAGCGTCGGTCGACGACCTCGTCATCGACGACGGCACCATTCACGTCGCCGGGGTGCCCTCCATCGGCCGTTCGTTTGCCGAGGTCGCCGCATCGGTCGCAGCAGCGACACCGACGTCGGACGACGACACCCACCAGCTGCAGGGCAGCGTCGTCTACGACGGCGGGGCCGGCGGATGGTCGGTTGCCACCCACGTGTGCTGGGTCGAGATCGATCTCACCACCGGGTTCGTCACGATCCCCCGCTACCTCGTGGTCGAGGACTGTGGCGAGCTGATCAATCCCGCCATCGTCGAGGGACAGGTGCGAGGTGGCGTGGCGCAGGGCATCGGCGCGGTCTTCTACGAGCACGCGGCCTATAGCGACGACGCAAACTTCACCACCGGCACGTTCGTCGACTACCTGATCCCGACCGCCATGGAGATTCCCGACATCGAGATCCACCACGTCGAGACGCCGTCGGACCTCGAGGCGAACTTTCGCGGCGTGGGCGAAGGCGGCATGATCGGCGCGCCGGCCGCCATCACCAACGCCGTCGAGGACGCCCTCGCCCATCTCGGGGTCCGTGTCACCGAGCAACACCTGCCGCCGACCCGCATCCTCGAGTTGGCCGGCATCATCGAGCCCGACTCGGCCTGAAGATCTCGGTGAACACCGACCGGTGGTCTCGTCGGTTTCCGTCCACCGACGTCGCAGCGCCGCTGCTAAGGAAGCACGATCATCGCCGCGACGGTCGCCGCCGCTCCGAACCCGACCCACAGATCGGCCGCGCTCCACGATGCTCGACGCGTGGCCGGCACCACCGGCCCGCGATTGACCAGCGTCTCGCCGAGCTCGGTGGCCCGCCGAACGGCCGAGGTGGTCGCCGTGGCGGCGAAGTCGACCATTTCGACGACGACGTTCGGCTGGTTCTTCGGTCGGAGCCGCCACAGCGTCGAGGTCGTCGCCAGCTCGTCGGCCATCAACGGCAGGGCGCGGACCGCCAGCGTGAGCGCAGCAATCACGTCGTCGACCGGGACCCGAAGGCGCCGCAGCGGCCCGAGCATCCATCCTGCAGCCGCCGGTAGGTCGGCCATCGCGGTGGTCCATCCGAGAAGGAGCGACAGCGCTAGGAGGGCGAGAGCGACCGAGAAGAACCGCAGCTCCACCAACAGCCCGTCGAGCCCGAGCGAAAGGCCACCGATGTCGACATTCGGCTCACCGCCGGCGGCCAACCCGAACAGCAGCGAGACACCGATCGACCACACCAACAGCCGCGGTGGCCGTGGTCGCACGCCGAGCGGGAGCCGAGCGGCGATGAAGGTGACGGCGACGGCTCCCCAAACGATCGCCACGCTCGACCAGCTCGGATCGAACGACAGGGTGAACACGAGCACGGTGAGCGCCAGCACCTTCGTACGCGCATTCGCTCGATGCACGACCGACGAGCCGATCACGTAGCGCAGGAAGTTCATGCCGGCGATCACGGCACGTACCGATCGTCGAGTAGCCGACCGGCGTCGAGCTGCACCACGCGATCACCGAGCGATCGGCTCTCGTCGAGATCATGCGTGACGGTGACGACCATGGTGTCGGACGGGAGCGAGCCAACGGCAGCAGTCAGCGCTCGGCGCCCGGCCGCATCGAGTCCGGCCATCGGCTCATCGAGGATGAGCAACGAGCAGTGTCGGGCGAGCTGGGCGGCGAGGGCAGCCCGTCGCTGCTGGCCGATCGACAGTTCGTCGATCCGTCGCCGAAGGTCGCCGACCTCGAACCCCATGTCGATGAGTGCCGCGATCTGATGTCCACGGTTGGCGTCGAACGCTGCCAGTTCCTCTCCGACCGTTGGCCGCAGCAGCTGGAGCCGGGCCTGCTGGACGAGCAGTCCGATGTGTTCGCTCTGCAACGTGAGCGGCTCACCGTCGATCGTTGCCGACCCCTCGGTCGGGTCGATCAATCCGGCGAGGATCCAGGCCAGCGTGGTCTTCCCGGACCCGTTGGCGCCGACGACCAGCAGCCGCTCACCCGGTTCGATCGTGAGATCGAGCGGCGACAGCGCCCGACGTGACCAGGGCGTGCGGTCGGCGTGCACGTGCCCGACGCCTCGAAGCTCGACCACACCCCTCACGTCGCCGGTCCCAGCTCGATGACCCGGTCGCCAACCGCCCGATCACCGTCGAGATGACTGACATGGATCACGGTGGCACCGTCGTCGGCGAGTCGGCGCAGAATGGCCAGCACGGTCGCCCGCCCGTGCGGATCGATCATCGCGGTCGACTCGTCGGAGAGCACCAGGGCCGGCCGACGCAGTGCTGCCGATGCCAACGCCAGCCGCTGCAGCTCACCGCCCGACAGTGAGGACGTCTCGCGGTGTTCGAACCCGCCAAGTCCGACGAGCTCGAGCGCCCTGGAGCAGTCGTCGTCGTTCGGCGGTGCCTCCAGTCCCCACACGAGATCGTCGCCGACCCGCACACCGACGACCTGGCTCTCCGGTCGTTGGCCGATGATCGCCGTGCCGCCCATCCGACCGCGGTCGCCAACCCGGTCGGCAATCACACGGAGCAGGGTCGACTTGCCGATGCCGTTCGGACCCGTGATCACGGTGAGTCCCGTCGCCGGGGCGAGCCGAGCAGCGAGCGCATCGACGGAGGGAGGTGGTGACGGCCGCTCGCCGAACGCACGCTGCACGCGGGCGGCGACCGGACGACCGACTCGGATGATCATGCCGGCGACGAACACCGAGATCGCGAGCTGCAGCACCGGCACCGTGAGGTACCAGTGGTCGATCATCGACTCGATCCGAGGATCGACAAACGACACGACCGAATCGAGACCGATGGCGTCGAGCCCCTTGGCGACACCCTTCCACTGCACTCGCAGTGCGTCGAGGTTGAGTTCACGCAGGCCGGCGAACACCCACAGGAACCCCACGGTCAGCGACGCCACGAGGACCCATCCGTAGCCGACGGCGGTGGTCAACAGGCGCCGCGTGCTCCATCCCAGCTGCATCCCCCGACCGATCAGGCCACCGAACACCGCCATCACGAGCACCTGCGTGGCGGCGTTGAAGCCCGCCAACAGGAAGACGAGAACGACAGCGACAACGAAAGCGACCACGATGGCCCGGGTCCGATGCCGGATGCCGAGCACGACGAACGGCACGGCGCCCACAACGGCGGTGAGACCGGCGAAGGGCGAGAGCCGAGCCAGGAGGACGGCGAGCACGGCCAGGTCGGCCATCACGGCAGCCTCGGCCAGCTCGCCCGGGCGGAGTCGATGCTCGGCGGGAGCGACGGATTCGGTCACGGTTTCAGCATGCCTCGACGAAAACGACGAAACCGCCGACCCGAAGGTCGGCGGTTCCGAGTGTCGACCTGACAGTTGGGGTCAGGTCGTGAGATCAGATGGCGCGAACGTTCTGCGCTTCCTCGCCCTTGCGACCCGGTGCGACGTCGAATTCGACTCGCTGGCCCTCGTCGAGGGTCTTGTAGCCCTCGCCGACGATGTTGGAGAAGTGGACGAACACGTCGTCGCCCTGCTCGCGGGAGATGAATCCGAAGCCCTTCTCAGCGTTGAAGAACTTGACGGTACCGACAATTGCCATTGCTTAAACTTCTTTCATAAAGCACCGATCGGCTGTGTGCCAACGGTCTGCTCAGACTACCGCACGATGGTGACAACCGACGGGCGGGACACCAGATCGCCACGTTTGCCCAGTTGGCGTCGCTGCGAAACCAATGACGAGACGCACGGTCCCTGGTCACCTCCTAGAGTCGGCGTCGTGTCCACCTCCACCTACCAGTTCGATGTCGAGACCGCGGTGGGGGCCGGCGAACAACCCGACGATCGCTCGCCGGTGCGATTCGATACCACCATCTCGGCCCGCTGGAACATCGGCGACAACCCGAACGGCGGCTACCTCGCCGCCTCGTCGTTGCGGGCCATGGCCGAACTCGCAGGGCACCCGGATCCCCTTTCGGTGACCACCCACTATCTCCGGCCGGGAACCGGCGACGAGCCCGGCGAGATCCACGGCCGCCTGATCCGTCTCGGTCGACGTGCCACCACGACCTCGGCCGAGCTCCATCAGGCGGGGACGCAGCGACTCCAGACCGTCGCAGCGTTCGGCGACCTCGGCGACCCTGACCGAGCCGACGATGAGCCGGCGAGTACCAGCCCGTCGCTGTCCCTCGCGCCCGTTCCGCTTCCCGAGCCCGATTCGTGCGTGGATCGCCGTGCCCTGGCCCAAGGCGTCGAACTCCCGATCCTCGATCGCCTCGACGTGCGGATCGATCCCCGCTGGTCGGTAGCCGGGGCCGCGGACCGGGCCGAGGTGTCGGGCTGGATCCGCTTCGCCGACGGACGCCCACCAGACTCGAAGTCGCTCGTGTTGTTCGCCGACGCCTTCCCGCCTTCGGTGTTCAGCCTGCTGGGAACGATCGGCTGGGTCCCCACCCTCGAACTGACGGTCCACGTACGCCGCCGCCCCGCACCCGGTTGGATCCGTGCCCGCTTCACCACCAACGACTTGTCGAACGGCATGCTGATCGAGAACGGTCAGCTGTGGGACAGCACCGGGCGACTCGTCGCCCAGTCACGACAACTCGCGCTCCTGCTGGTGTGAGTCACGGGGTCGTGTCACCCCCGTACTAACCTCGCCAGATGGCCCGATTCGCTCTGTTGACCCGTGAGTCGTCGAACCGGGTCTACTCCGACCGTGCACCCGAACTCCTCGCCGCCGAGCTCGCCGCCATCGTTCCGAAGCTGCACGCCGAGGTTGCAGGCATCGAGCAGCGCTGCCTCGGCAACGTGCCCTACGTGATCTTCAATGCCCCCGAGCTCGATGATCACGACCGATTCGTTGCCTCGAACCTGTCCTCGGTTCGAGCACTCTTCGAGGTGCGTGACGACGCGCTCGTCCCCCTCCCGCTCGAACGACTCGAGTCGTTCGACGACGACCTGATCACCATCCAGCGTTATCCGGGCAAGACCAACGAGCAGTTCACCCACATGCTGGTCAACCTCACGTTGGCTGCTTCGGCGTCGGCGCACGCCCGGGCCGCCGAGGGCGAAAGGGTGTGCCTCCTCGACCCGGTGGCCGGACGCGGGACCACGCTGAACCGAGCGCTGATGTACGGCTTCGACGCCTGGGGCATCGAGCGCAACGAAGCCGATGTCGAGCAGTACCGCACCTTCATCATCGGCTACTTGAAGGACCACCGGATCAAGCATTCGGCGACCAAGGAGAAGGTCCGCAAGGGCCCGGTCGCCGGCACGTCGGCCTTCGCCGTCACCATCCGCAGCGATCAACAGCTGCGCATGTCGAGCGGTCGCTCGGCCCAGGTCCGCGACCTGTTCCCCGGACGGCAGTTCGACCTGATCGTCGGCGACCTTCCCTACGGGGTGCAGCACCGTGCCGCCGGCGAGAAGTCCAGCACCCGGTCCTCGGAGATCCTGATCGGCGAATCGGTGTCGGCGTGGCGGGCCGCAATGCGGCCGGGAGCAGCGCTCGGCTTGTCGTGGAACCGCAAGACCATGGCCCGCACCACCGTCGTCGACCTGCTCGAGGCCAACCGGCTCCACGCGGTCGAGCACCCGGTGTCATTCCAACACGTGGTCGACCGTTCGATCACGCGTGACCTGATCGTGGCGACCCGATGAGCCACTGACATGGCGCTGCCCAAGCCTGCCGACATCGCCACCCTGGCCTTCACCTTCTTCGCCGTCGGCATGACGGTCTCGGTAGCGATGGTCGACCGGGGCGTCTCGACCGGGGTCACCATCACGGCGGCGATCGTGGTGTACTCCGCCACCGGCGAGCTGGCCTATCTCGCCGTCCGTGACGCCGGCGGCTCGATGCTCGCGGCCGTTGCCAGTGGCTGGTTGGTGGCGAGCCGGTTCGGGCTGCTGGCCGCCAGCCTCAACCGAGTGCTGGAAGGATCACGAGCCGAGCGAGCAGTCGCTGCCTTCACTGCGCTCGACCCGAGCGTTGCCGTCGCCATCCAACAGCCGTCGAAGGCGGAATCGAAGCGGGCGTACTGGGTGGTGTCGCTCACCCTGCTCGCCGGGTTCTGGGCCGGCTCGCTGGTGGGACTGTTCCTCGGCAACATCCTCGGCGACACCTCCCGCCTGGGATTCGACGCTGTGTTCCCTGCGGCCCTGCTGTCGATCATCGGCAACCTCCTGCGTCGCAAGGAAGGCCTCGTCGCTGGGGTCACCGGCGCCATCGCCTGCATCGCCCTCATTCCCGTCGCGCCCGGTGGCGTCCCGATCCTCGCCAGTTCCCTCGGCGCCGTAGTGGGTGCGATGTGGATCGCTCGGTCGAAGGCGGCCGGATCGTGAACTACCTCGCCGTCGCCCTGCTCACGATCGGAACGGCCAGCCAGCGGTTGGCCGGCATGTTCCTCCTCGGACCGTGGTTGGCCCGGCGACCCACCCTCGAGCGGATCGCCGGGCTCATTCCCGCAGCCGTTGTCGCTGCGTTGGTCGCTCAACTGAGCCTGTCCACGAAGGGTGCACTCGTCATCGACGAGCGGGCGGCGGGCCTTGCCGTTGCTGCGATCCTCGTGTGGAGGAAGGCACCGTTCGTGGTGGTGGTGCTGGCGGCCGCAGCGACCACGGCCCTGCTGCGGTCGCTGTAGCCGGTCCCGTCACGCCATCGAGAGCGTCGATGGGACATCACGCCATCGAGAGGGCATCGATGACGTTGAGCCTGGCGGCACGCCGGGCCGGGAGTGCAGCAGCGATGATGCCGCAGAGTCCGCAGATCCCGAGGAGGATGGCGATCCGGGCCACCGGGATCGACAGCTTGGCGGCGAAGAACTCAGGAAGCGCTTCGACCACACCCCAACCGAACACCAGGCCGACGGCGATACCGAGCACCGCACCGAGCACCGACACCTGGGCCGACTCCCACCGGAACATCTGGCGAGTCTGACGGCGAGTCATCCCCACCGCCCGGAGCAGTCCGACCTCACGGGTGCGTTCGAAGACCGACAGCGCCGCCGTATTGGCGATGCCCAGCAGGGCGATGACGATGGCCAGCGCCAGCAGGACGTTGATCACCACGAGCATCTGGTCGATGTCGCTCTCGACGCCTTCTTTGTACTCTGCCCGGTTCTCGAAGGTGAGACCGGGGACGGTGAGCGAGTCGACGTCCTCGACACCGGCAGCAAAGGTGCCCGCCGCCCAGACGATGTCGGACGAACCGAACCGATCGCTCCAGTCGTTGTCGTTGATCACCCAGTTGAGGTCGAGGATGGCCTTCGAGTCGAAGATGGCCCCGACGGTCAGGGTCTCGGCAACGCCGCTGGGAAACATGACGTCGACGGTGTCGCCAACCGCCAACCCACGGTCCTCGGCCACACCTCGATAGACCGCCACGGTGTTCGGTGCATCGGTCATTGCACCGGCGCTGACGCCCACATCGAAGAGCTCGGCAGTGGTCGCCAGATTCGTCCCGATCACCCCTTCGACATCGTCGCCGATCTTGATCTCGTCGTATCGGTACGAGCCGAGCTGGTCGAACGACCCGGTGGAGCCGACGTCGTCGAAGGCCTGGGGGCTGATCACGTCGTCGGCCTGGATGAGGACGTCGGCGGTGACCGAGTCGTCGACCAAGCCGCTGATGCCGGTCTTGATCGACTGACCGACCACGAGCGCTGCCGTCACCAGCCCGAGGCCGACGGTGAGCGACGCAGCCGAGCTCGCCGTGCGGCGAGGGTTGCGACCGGCGTTCTGCGTCGACAGCTTGCCGGCGGCACCGAGGGTGCGGACGGGGAGCCCCAGCACGGAGACGATCGGCCGCACCAGCGCCGGCGCCATCAGGGCCATGGCGCCGAAGACGAGCACGGCACCGACCCCAAGCAACGCCACGGTGTTGCTGACCGAACCATTCGAGCCGAAGAGACCGAACCAGCCCGTGGCCAGGCCGGCAGCGAGCACGACCAGGCCGAGCACGGAACGGCGGCGACTGGGCGTGGACGGCGCCTCGACCGACGCCTGCATCGCCTGCATCGGCGCAATGCCCGACGCCTTTCGAGCGGGCCCGGTCGCCGACGCCAAGGTGACCCCGACGCCGAGGATCATGGCGATCACGATCGTGCGGGTCCGCATCACGAGCGGGACGTCGGGAAGGCTGGCACCCAGTGCATTGAAGATCGCCTGCAGCCCAACGGTGATCCCGAGGCCGGCGAGCAGTCCGAGGAGCGAGGCCACGACGCCGATGATCAGCGCCTCGGCCATGGTCGAGCGGCGGACCTGTGGCGGGGTGGCGCCGATCGCACGCAGCAACGCGAGCTCGGAAGTCCGCTGGCCGACGACGATGGCGAAGGTGTTGGCGATGATGAAGATCGACACGAACAGCGAGACGATGGCGAACCCGAGCATCACATTGTTGATGATGTTGATGCCCTGCTCGAAGTCGGCGTTGGTATCGGCAACGAGCTGGGCGTTGTCGCGGACCTCGACGTTGTCGGGCAGCGCAGCCTCCAGCCCGCTTCGCACCTCGGCCATCGTCGACGAGTTGGCGATCGACACCGTGATGCTGTCGAGGAGTCCCTCGCTGTCGATCATCGTCTGCAACGTGTCGAGCGGGTACTGCATCAGCAGCGCTCCCATCGTGGCCGAGTCATCGCCGAACACGGTCGTGCCCGACAGCGTGAGGGAACGGACCCCCGTGGGAGTGACGATCTCGTAGACCGAGCCGATCTCGAACCCATGCTCGGCGGCAGCCCGATACTCCATGGCGAACTCGTCGCCAGTGGGAGCCCGACCGTCACGGAGCGTGAACTGATTGAGCGTCGATTCGTCGACCCACGAACTCGATAACAGCGGTGGTCCGCTGCTGGTCAGGAGTTCTCCGTCGGCGGTCGTCGGTTGCAGCCGGTCCGAGAACACCTGGCCGGCCGCGTGTTCGACGCCGTCGACCCCCTCGACGATTCCGAGGGTCGATGCGGGCATGGGGGCAACGGAGCCGAAGTCGGAAGTGGGCTGCACCTCGAAATCGGTGTCGGCGACGATGTCGCTCGACAAGGTGGAGAAGCTCTGGCGGAACCCGTCGGTCAGGACGAACGAGGAGACCACGAAGCTGACGCCCAGGACCACGGCGAACGTGGTGAGAGCGAGACGGATCTTGAAGGCGTTGAGGTTGCGTAGCGTCAGGCGGAACATGTCAGTTGCCCATGCCCTTCATCAGATCGAGGACTCGCTGTGCGGTCGGTTGCTGCACTTCGTCGACGATCTTGCCGTCGGCGAGGAACACCGCCCGATCGGCGTACGACGCCGCCACGGGATCGTGGGTCACCATCACGATGGTCTGGCCCATCGTGTCGACCGCCGACCGCATGAAGCTGAGGATCTCGGCCCCACTGCGGGAATCGAGGTTCCCGGTGGGTTCGTCGGCGAAGATGATGCTGGGCCGGGCGACCAGCGCACGGGCAACGGCGACACGCTGACGCTGGCCTCCCGACAGCTCGTCGGGTCGGTGGTGGAGCCGGTTCTCGAGGCCCACCGTCCGCACCACGGTGGCAAGCCATTCCTCGTTGGGGACGATGCCGGCCAGGTCGAGTGGGAGCGTCATGTTCTCGATGGCACTGAGGGTCGGGATCAGGTTGAACGCCTGGAAGATGAAGCCGACCTTCTCCCGTCGGACGAGCGTGCGACGCTTCTCCGACAGCGACGCCATGTCGATGTCGCCGATGAACACCTGTCCCGAGGTGAGGTCGTCGAGCCCGGCAAGGCACTGCATCAGCGTCGACTTGCCGGAGCCGGACGGCCCCATCACGGCGGTGAAGCGACCGGCGTCGATGTCGATGTCGACGCTGTCGAGCGCACGCACCGACGCCTCGCCGGTGGCGTAGATCTTGGTGGCCTTGCGGGCCCGGGCAGCGATCGGGCGAACCGTGGGGGGAACGGGTGGGGCGGGAGCGATGAGATCGATGTTGGTCATGACGATCATGCTGAGCGCTGCGCTGACCTGCGACCATGCGGTAAACCCCCGAATCATGGCGGGCCACCACCCTGATCGAGCCAGGGGAAACCCTGAGCTACGCTCCGGGGATGGCGCTGGGAACTGCGGGGATCTGGCTCGCGGTGCTGGCCGGACTCGGCGTCTCGATCGCTTCGGTCACCCGGCGATGGCGATTCGCTGCGCCGTGTGCCCTGCTTGGCGCCGTCGCCGCCTCGGCCTCGATGATCCGCCTCGGCGTGGCATTCCTCGGTGAGGACTGGCGCTACGAATACATCGCCGACCACACCCGATCAGGCATCGCTCCGCTCCCCCGCCTGGCCGGCTTGTGGGCCGGCCCCGAAGGCTCGCTCCTGCTGTGGGGCACCCTGGTCGCCTGGGCCGTTGTCGTCGCCTTGTCGGCAGCGAAGGGCGAGGCGATACGACGCTGGGTCGGCGGACTCGGCGGTGCCCTGGTCGTCGGCTACCTGGGGGTGGTGGCACTCGTCGCCTCACCGTTCGATCGCCTCGACATCCCGGCCGTCGACGGTCTCGGGCTGCAACCCATCCTCGAGCATCCGGCAATGGTGTGGCACCCACCGCTGCTCTACGCCGGCCTCGTCGGACTGCTCGTGCCGTCGCTGGCGGTGGTATCGAGTGCGTGGAGTGGCCAATCGGCGCACGTCCCAGTCCGGCGCTGGACGATACCCCTCGGCCTCCTCGCCGCCGGCCTGCTCAGCGGCGCCCGATGGGCTCACGCCGAGCTGGGTTGGGGTGGCTACTGGGCCTGGGATCCGATCGAGTCGGCCGGTCTGGCCGCATGGCTGGCCGGCGTGGCCGCATTGCACCTCCAGCGACGGCCCACGCCTGTCCCCGAGCGCGCCCTCGTGGCCATCGGTGTGCTGCCCGGTCTCGGCGCGATCTGGGCCACGACCCTCACCCGGATCGGCGTCGTGTCCTCGGTGCACGCCTTCGCCGACCGGCCGGCGTTGCGAATCTCACTGCTGACGGTCGCCGGCGCGACATCGCTCGCCTTCGTCGGCGCCGTCGTGGTCGTCCGCCCGTTGGACGATGCCGAGTCGAGCGGCCCGCCCTTCGCCCAACACCAGCACCGGCGCGTCGGCGGCTGGATCCTGCTCGTCGCCGCGCTGTACGTGGCGGCCGGGACCTACCAGCCACTGGTCGAAGCCGCCACCACCGGCGACCGACTCGCCATCGCGGGCACCTACTTCGCTCGTATCCTTTGGCCCGTTGCCATCCTCGGTGGTGCGGCCGCCGTTCGTGCCGACCGTCGCTGGTGGGCTGCGTTGGTCGGCGCCGCCATCGGTTGCATCGCCATTCCACTCGATGCCGGCGTGTACGGCCTTGCCCTGGGTGGCATCGGCGGCGCGGTCGCGGGGTCTGCCGTCTCGCTGGTGCGCAGACGCCGGCCCGGCGCCGTCGCCCACGTCGGCGCCGGACTCGTGCTCGTCGGTATCGCCGGCACCCTCGCCACGTCGGTGACGGCCGTCCGACTGGTGGTCGACGAACCACGGTCGATCGACGGGCTGACGCTCATCCACCGTTCGGTCGGCATCGACCGGAGTGACGTGACATCGACAGCGACGGCGCGCATCGATGTCGACGGCTCGTCGCTCACACCGTCGCTCGTCACCTACCACCTCCGCGGCGTCACCACCGCCGAGGTCGCGCACCGCACCCGCGGGCTCGATGAGCTCCAGGTGGTCCTCCTCGATGCCGACGGATCGTCGGCTCGCTACCGCGTCAACCGGTTCCCCCGCATCCACCTCGTGTGGATCGGCGGTGGGTTGGTCGCCCTCGGATTGGTCGGTGCTCAGTCGCGCCGGCGCTTGCGAGCGAGCAGTTGGTTCACCGTCGATCCGTCGCCGTCCGCCGTCTCTGTCGGTGAGGGCGCCGCGGCAACGGGCGGCGCGGTCGGCTGATCGCCACCGACCGGCGGACGCGGCGGCGCAGGACGGGGGGTTTCCGTCGATCGAAGAGCGGCGTTCCCCGGCGATGGAGCGTCGGTCGGGTCGGGCGTGCCGCCGGCACGATCCGGGAGCCGCGGCTCGGCCATCTTCGGCAATCGGTCGCGCAGCTGGGAGACGGTCGATGCCGCCTTGTCGGCCCCGATGGCGAGGGTGCCCCGGCGCCAGGCCAAGCGGCTCAGGGCAACAGCAACCGGCCACGCCAACAGGGCGAACAGCAGCAACCACGGCGTGAGGTCGATCCGTCGCCGCCCTGCGACCGTGCCGTCCGGCGAGAACAGATCGCTCGGCGCAGGGTCGATGCGACCACCGGTACGTGCGGCCACCCGCTCGAGCTGCGCCCGGTCGGTCGGACGAGGCGCGTACTCCGCCGGGTACGAACGTGTGGTCAAGCCAATCCCCGACCACACGGTTTCACCGCCGTCGCTGACCGTGGCACCAACCGCATACGTGCCGGCGTCGGTGACAGGCACCGTGGCGGCGAAGGTCGATCCGTCGATGCGCTCGAGCGGCACGATGGTCGACGTGCCGTCCGGCCCGGCGATGCTGGCGTTCGCGACACCGTCGGTCGGCCAGTCCTCGGCTCCTTCGAGCCGCAACTCGAGTTGACCATCGACGACCTTGGCCACGATCCCACCCCCGTCGCCAACGACCGGGAACGTGTCCTTCACGACGCCGGCCCAGAAATCCGGGGCGCCCGACCACGCCGACCAGGGTGCCGACCACCGCTCACCACCGTCGCTGGTCCACGCTGCGACTCGTCCGAGCCCGGCCTGCCACGAGGCCAGGAGTGGGTCCTCGTCGGGCCCAATCCGCAGATCAACTCGGGCCGTCGGCTTCGCCGTCGTTGCGAGATAGCCCTGGAGCACGGGGCT
The DNA here is from genome assembly GCA_041394265.1 of Acidimicrobiales bacterium. NCBI lineage: Bacteria > Bacillati > Actinomycetota > Acidimicrobiia > Acidimicrobiales > Acidimicrobiales bacterium. Next base: position 4,627,808 of record JAWKIO010000005.1, on the reverse strand, counting down.
CTGTGTGAGGTTTCGCACGGTAGGGGCCGACGAGGCGATCAACGGCAGGAACTCGCCCTCGTTGACGAAGTCGCGCGACGCGATGACCGCCTCCTGCACGATGAGTTCGGGGATCTGGTCCAAGTTCTTCCCGGGGTAAAAGCGACCGCCGCCGGCCTCGGCGATCGGGCGAAGATCCTCGGCGGCACCCTCACCGGTGGCGACCACCGAGACGGTGATGCCCTCGGCGTAGAGCTCGGCCGCCTGATCGGCGACGGCAGCGAGACTGCCGGGTTCGGTGAAACCGTCGCTGAAGAAGATGATGTGCTTCAAGCTGGCATCGGACGCCCGGAGCGCGTCGGCCGCAGTCAAGAGGCCGGTATCGAGGAAGGTTGGGCCGTCGGGCACGATCTGTTCGAGTCCGCTGTCGATGTCCTCCTGCGACGGCGACGCCTGCAGGTCGAGGAGCCAGCTGTCGTTGGCATCCATCGACAACAGCCCCACTTCGTCGGTGGCCTCGAGCGCAGCGATCGCCCGAGCAGCAGCGTTGCGGGCGATCGCCGTCTTCGACACCCCGCCGTCGATGCGGTTGCCGCCGCCCATGCCGTTCTGCCCCTCTTCGTTGCAGTGGCAAGCGCCCATCGAGCCGCTCGAGTCGATGGCGAGTACCTCGGCCACGGTCTGACGGCGGAGGGGGTCGGTGATCTCGCTGATCACCGGGAGGATCTCCTCGAGGGCGGAATCGCGATAGCCGCCCAAGGCGTAGGAGTGCATGCCGCCAACGACCACCATGCCGCGTCCGAGGTCACGGACCGCGGCCGTCAGCGCTTCGACCTGACCGTCGCTGAGATCTCGCCGGTCGACGTCGACGAGCACGATCGAGGCGTAGCGGGTGAGTTCGTCGAGTGCCGGCACCCGACCGGGGGTGACCACGTCGTTGCCGATTCCGGCGGCGTCGAGCGTGTCGATCATCGCGGCGCCGGCACCCGAACGGCCTTCGACCACGAGGACGCGCTCGGCCCCGGCGACGGGGATCGCCGCGTAGCCCACGTCGTTGGCGGCGACGCTGTCACCGACCGCGTCGATGGTCGCCTGGTAGCGCAGCACACCCTCGTCGGTGGCGACATCGGTGAAGCGAAGCGTGTTCTCGCCGGCCTCGAGGTCGACGGTGCGGGTCTCGACGGTCTCACCATCTCGGCTCAAGGTGACGACCGCCGGACCGGCGGCGGGGGCCGACACCCGGACGTCGATCGACACCTGCTCTCCGGCCCGAGCGAGCGACGGCGCGTCGACACCGGCAACGGCGAGATCGTTGCCGATCACGGTATCGACCACCACCACGTCGACCGGGATCTCGTTGTCGGCCAGTCGGGAGATCTCATCGTCGACGTCGCCGGTGGTGGCTCGCCCGTCACTGATGAGGACGAGCCGCTTCCGTGCATCGTTGGGCAACGCGGCCGCACCGAGCCGCAGGGCAGCCGACAGATCGGTTCCCGACGGGTCGATCGTGACGCTCACATTGGCAAATGAGGGCTCGTTCCGCACGAGCTGTTCGAGCCGAGCGTCGCTACCGAACACCACGACGCCGGCAAGGTCGCCCTCGGGCTGTGCTTCGAGTGCCTCTCGCACCAGGCCGACCGCGCTCGCTGCGCCCGCCGGCCCCATCGAGTCGCTGGCGTCGATCAGGAACATGGTTGCGACGCGATCGGTCGACCGGGTGACGACCGGCGTGACCAGCGAAACCAGCAACGCCGCAGCGATCAGCCCCCGCAGGCCCATGGCCACCTGCCACTGGCCACGACCCACCCCTCGGCGGCGTCGAGCGAGCAGCGCCTCTGCGATGAGCACGGCAAGCAGCACGAGGATCGGGACGGTGCGCCATGGGACCGAACTCTGCTGATCGCCTAGCGCGGTGCCTTCGAATGCGGCCTCGAACGGGAGATCGGGTGCCGGTGCGATTACCGACTCTGCCCGTTCGATCCCGACGGCGATGGTCAGGACCGGCCGACCGGCCTGCTCGACCTGCCAGAATCCGACCGCGTCGGCGGCCGGGTACGAATAGCCGGGCGGGATCTCCTCGCTCGTGCCGGATGGCGAGGTGATGGTGGCCGCCAGCTGCGGATCGATGGGGAGATCGGCGCCCACAACGAGCCGGGGAGGGGGTGACACCAATTCGGCGACGTCGCTGACGAGTCGGTCGAAGAGTACGGGGAACGCCGCCTGCAGTGGAAGCGTGGACTGGTCGAGTTCGAAGGCGAGATACGCCATCTTGCCGTCGGCGCCGTCGGTCAGGACCAGCAAGGGCGCGCGTTCGGCACCGAGCACGATGTCGGCGTCGACCGGGGTCGTCACCTGTTGTGATGCGGCGATGCCGACTTGTGAGAGATCGAGGTCGGCAACCATGGGGATGTCGGAACGGATCAACGTGAGGATCGGACGCTCCACGATGCCGTCCGGCACCACACCTCGGGCCCCGCCCGGCGGCGCGATGGCGATCAGGGGAATCGGCGCTGCGTCGTCGGGAATCGGGACGCCGGCAGCGACCACGACATCGATCGATGGATCGAGCTCGGTCGGGTAGGTCGTCGACCGTTCGACCTGGAGGCCCGGATTGGCGGTCAGGGCGGCGTTGATGAACGGATCGTCGTCGCCAACCCACAGCACATCGAGCTCGGGGCGCTGCGAGACGGTGGCAACGGCACGATTGTCGATCGACAGGGCGTCCTCGCCCTCGAGGAACGCCTCGATCCTGTTGCCCGGCGGAACGGCCAGCGCCAGGTTGACGACCCCGCCCGGTTCGAGCTCGACGGTCGACCGAGCCGAGGTGACCCCGTCGACATCGATTCTCACCTCCTGGGTGGCCGAAGGACCACCGAAGTGCACGACGGTGACCCGTGCCAGCAACCCACCCTCGACCGGCTCCACGCTCAGCTGCGTGATGCCGCGGTTGGTGGCGGATGAACCGACTCGCTCGTAGCGGGCGCCGATGGGTGCCGCCCGAAGGTCGGCGTCGCTGACGCCGCCGTCGGAGATCAGCACCATGCGGGTGAGCGCCTCGCCGGTGTCGAGGCCCGACGCCAGCGCAAATGCGCCCGCAAAGTCGGCCGCACCATCGCCGGCCCGGATCTGGTCGAGCGCATCGACAAACGCGGAAGCATCGGTGGAATGCGACAGCAGCGCACGGGCACGGGGTCCGGCGACGATGAGGCTGGCCTCGCCGCCCTCGGGCATCTGGCCGCGGAGCTCCTCGGCACGGTCGACGGCACTGGAGAGGCGATCGGGCGAGCCATCGGTCGCACGCATCGATGCCGAGGCGTCGATGACGAAGACCGTGTGATCCGCCAACGGGAGATCGCTGAGTTGGACTGGTCGCGCCTCCAGCAGCGCCAGCAGGAGTGCGGCCAGCACCTGCGATGCCAGCAGCCAGCTGGGGATCAGCCGCTGCCAGGGGCTCGCCGCGGTCACCGGTACATCGACCTTGCGCCACAGGAAGACTGCCGACACCGCCGCCTGGACCCGGCGCGGCCGCAGGATGTGCAGAGCGATGATCGGAAGCGCCAGGAGTCCCCAGAGCAGGCCCATCGGGTTGGCGAGCCCCCACCCACCGATGCTCATCGCAAGACCCCTGCGTCTCGTGCCCGGCCGAGCAGGACCGACTCGAGGTCGTCGTCAGTGAAGGTCCGGAGATACGCACCGCCCGTGGCCCGGACACGCTGGGCGACGTCGTCGGCCCAGCCGCTCGCCAGCGAGCGATAGTCCTCGAGCGCCTTCGCCGACAGCGAGACCTCGAGCCGCTCGCCGGTCTCGGCGTCGACCAGCTCGAGGTCACCGGTCAGATCGGGGTCGAGGTCGGTTCGGTCGAGCAGGTGCACGACAACGAATTCACCCCGCCGGGCGGGTAGCCGAGCGATGCCGGCGTCCCACTCCGGCGTCAACAGGTCGGAGATGACAACGGTCAGACCGGGCGGCCCTGGCTGGGTGAGCACTCGATCGGCGGCTGCGGCGAATCCGGTCGTCCCCTCTGCGACGAGGCGCGCCACATGATCGAAGAGTGCGGTGGAGGCCGAGCGGCCACGGAAACGAGGACCGTGCACCACGGTCGGAAACGTGTGCACCGTGACCACGTCGCGTCGAATCAACGCCGAGAACCCGAGTGCCGCCGCCAGTTCCCGTGCCCGCTGCAACTTGGCACCGTCCATCGACCCCGAGGTGTCGACCAGCAGGCGCAGGGTGAGGTCGTCCTCGGCGTCGAACAGCTTGACGAGGAGGCGGTCGAGCCGGGCGAGGGCGCTGATGTCGATACGCCGTAGGTCGTCACCCGGGTAGTACTCACGGAAGTCGGCGAAGTCGAGCGATGACCCGTGTCGCGGCGAACGATGCTCACCGGCCAACCCACCGGCGAGGCGCCGACGATTTACCAGCTGCAATCGTTCGAGCCGAGCCAGCAGGCTCGGTGCAAGAAGGTCGCTCACGTGGCGGGTCCGCCCCTACTGAGCGCCACGGATGCCGGACGTCGGGGCCGGCACGGCGTCGAGGATGGTGGCGACCAGGTCGTCGGCGGTCGTGGCGTCGGCCGTGGCCTCGTAGCCGACCACCAGCCGGTGACGCAGCGCTGCAGGGGCCACTCCCCGGACGTCATCGATCGAAACCGACGGTCGGCCGTCGAGGATCGCCCGAGCCTTGCCAGCGAGGATCATGGCCTGGATCCCTCGAGGCGAGGCACCGAAACGAACGTAGCGACGAACCCGCTCCGGAGCCGTCGACTCGCCGGGATGCGAGGCGATGACCAGGTCGACGGCGTGACGTACCACGTGGTCGGGCACGGGTACCTCGCGGGTCAGCGCGATCATCGAACGCAGGGTCTCGGCGTCGCACACCCGCTCGGGGCTCGGAGCAATGGCCCCGGTCGTGCGCTCGATCACCGTCACCAGATCCTCGGCAGTGGGGAACGGCACCAGCGCCTTGAGGAGGAAGCGGTCGAGCTGGGCCTCGGGCAACGGATAGGTTCCCTCCATCTCGAGCGGGTTCTGCGTGGCCATGACCATGAACGGTCGGGGCAACGGCCGGGTTTCGCCGGCCACGGTGACCGCACGTTCCTGCATCGCTTCCAGCATGGCCGCCTGGGTCTTCGGTGTGGCTCGATTGACCTCGTCGGCGAGGACGAGATTGGCCGTGATCGGACCCGGCCGGAACTGGAGCTCGCGGTGGCCGTCTTCACTTTGCTGCAGGATCTGGGTGCCGACGATGTCGGCCGGCATCAGGTCGGGTGTGAACTGGATGCGAGACCACGGCAGATCGAGGGTCTCGGCCAGCGTCTTCAGCAACTGGGTCTTGCCGAGGCCCGGCACCCCCTCCAACAGGACGTGCCCCTCGGCGAGCAGGCAGAGCAGGACGTCCTCGATCAGTTCTCGCTGTCCGACGATCACTCGAGCGACCTGTCGAGCAATGTTGTTCGCGTGGTCGGCACATTCTTCGGGAGTCATGGCGGCCTTTCATTCCCTACTGGGACAGCAGGTCGAAATAGGACCCCACCAGTTGTTGCTGGCTGGGCGGGAGTTGACGGGTGGAAGGGGCGTTCGTGGCCCGGTCGGCGTAGTCGCCGACCACATCGGCAAGCGGGACACGGGTCGGTCCGGCCGTGGTTGGACCATCGCCCTGGCCGACGACCTCGCCCGGCGCACCGGTCGGGCTGCCGCCGAGCGCGGTCGGATCACCGGGGCTGAGCACGAGCGGGTCGACAATGGTGGCGCCCTCGTTGGTGTCGACCCTCGGTTGGTCGGTGCCGCCCGGGGTCCCGACCCCGCCCTGGCCGGCGCCGCTGCCACCGGACGCCCCGCCGACGTTGCCTTGCGCCCCTCCGCCGGCACCCTGACCGCCGCTCCCACCGCCGCCCTGACCCGACCCACTGCCCTGACCCTGACCCTGGCCCTGACCTTGTCCCTGACCCTGACCCTGACCCTGACCTTGTCCCTGACCCTGGCCCTGATCTTGTCCCTGACCCTGTCCTTGTCCCTGACCCTGGCCTTGTCCTTGGCCTTGGCCTTGAGCGAGCGCCGCCTGCGCTTGCTGCAGCGACTGCGCCGCTGCCCCAGTGGCGAGCTGGGTGGCGACGGCGTCGGACGCCAGGCCCTGCGCCAGTGCGGCCTCGCCCAGTGCAGCCGACGCCGCAGCGACGTCGCCGTTCTGGAGTGCGGCGGCGGCGTCGGCCAGAGCGGCAGCGACATCGGGATTCCCGATCGACTGGGTCTCGGCCAGGCTCTCGAGTCGCTCGGCCAGCGCAACACGCTCGTCATCGGTCATGGTGTCGACCGACTCGGCAAGCGCGGCGAGCTGTTCCGCGGCCGTACCCCCCTCGGCGGCAATGGGACGCTCGGCGACACCGGCGTCGAGCCCCTCGGCGGCCGCCCGTTGCGATGCGAAGTCGTTCGGCTTCGACAGCTCCAGCAACTCCTGGGCCTCGGCCAGCAGCTCGGACGCCTCGGCCAGATCGTCGGTGGCGCGTAGTTCCTCGACGAGGTCCTGGAGTTGCTCGGCCAGCGCCTCGGTGTTCGGGTCCTCCGCCAGCGCGTCGGCTTCGCCCTCGAGGTCGTCGGCGACCGCGTCGATCAGCTGCTGTGCCTGGGCCCGCTCGGCGCGGACATCGTCTTGGGGATTGGGAGCGAGGGACATTCCCAGGGCGGCAACCGCAAACACACCGGCGATCGCCCAGCGACGGCCAGTGGCGGGCCACGGGGCCGCAACCTCGGCTGATGCTCCCTGGCCGAGGTGTTCCGCGCGATCTCGGATCCGATCGCCGAACGGCCCTGGCAGATCTCGAAACTGCAGGGCCGCCGTGAAACTGTCACGGGTCCCGAGTCCCCGGTCGGCGGCCATCGCCACTGGCAGGTCGCCCAGACGTTGGCCAACCGCGGCGACCACGATCATGACGGCCGCGAGGACGACCAGACCGAGCGCCACCGGCTCAGGCCAGCCCCACGGGGCGATGAAACCAAGAGCGACGACCACCGCCGCCAGCCCGAGGACGGCGGGGGCGATCCACGCAGCGGTCGCGTAGGCCCACACCAGACGCAAGCGTCGCCGCATGCGAGCCAAGAACGCACTCATGTCGCGTGCATCTCCCGGCTCGGGGCGCGCAGGCGACGGATGGCCAGCACCGCGAGGACGATCGCCAAACCAGCCTGGGTCAGCAAGCTGCGCACCCAGATCGGCAGACCGCCGACGCCCTCGGCCTGGAACTGCTCGCCGGTATTGGGGTCGAAGGCAACGCCATTCTCGATCCAGACGTCGTTGCCGAACTGGCTGCGAATGAAGACTTCCTTGATCGGGCTGAACGGCCCGTCGCCGACGCCCCCAAGGTCGCCTGCGGCATCAGCGATGCCGACGAACGGGTTGGGATAGAGCGCTTCGAGCCGAGGTTCGACGGTGTCGGTCCCACGCGACGCGTCGATGACCGCAAGGACGGCGAGCCCGACCAGGGTGCCGAGCGTGAGCGCCAGCGTCAGGCCGTAGGCGGCCAGCGTCGCCGTCTGGGTGCGCCGGAAGATCGCCGAGCAGGCAACGCCCATCACCGCCAGCAGGAACCCGGTGGCCAAGAGGGTGGCGAGCGCGAGGACGACCTGGCTGAGCGAGATGCCCCCGACCAGGTACGGCACGGCCATCACCGGCAGCGAGGCAACCAACAACAGGAGGACGAAGCTCGACGACGACGCCACCTTGCCCAAGAAGATCGATCGCGGCGACATGAGGGTCACCTGCAACGGGATCAGGGTCTGGCGGTCACGCTCGCCGGCGATGGCACCGGCGCTGATCCCCGGGATGATGAACAGGAGGACGGCCATCTGTGCCGCCAGGACCCATTCGAACATCGATCGCCCCACCCGGTTGGTGAGCGCCGAGATCGGATCGTTGTTGAACGTCTGCGTCGATTCGGTGCCCTTGTAGACGACGTACATGACCACCACCAACAGCGAGAGGTAGAGCGTCATGAGGATCATCGATCGCATCGACCGGCTGCGCTGGCGGAGCTCCCGGTCGAACACCGGGTTGAGCTGCTGCACCCGACTCATTGCACGATCCCCTTGGTGATCTGGAGGAACAGGTCTTCGAGGTCATGGCTGGCGACGGTGAACTCGGCGATGTCGTGGCCGTCGGCGATCAGGCGCTTCAGCAACGCGGCCTGCTCGTGTTCATCGGCCACCGGGTAGTCGGCGGTCGCGCCACCGACGAAGGTGACGGTCACCCGCCGGCCACTGCCGAGCTGGTCGAGGATGGCCCGCGGCGACCCCGACGCGAGGAGGCGACCGGCCTCGATCACGGCGATGTCGGTACACATCTGCTGGAGCTCGGCCAGGATGTGGGAGCTGATGAGGATGGTCTTGCCCATGTTTCGCAGTTCGAGCAGCAACTCACGGAACTCGATGCGGGCCCGTGGGTCGAGGCCCGACGCCGGTTCGTCGAGGATGAGCAGCTGGGGGTCGTGGACCATCGACCGGGCCAGCGACAGGCGTTGCTTCATCCCACGCGACAACCCGTCGACCATGGCGTCGGACTTGACGTCGAGGTCGACGAGTTCGAGCAGTCCCGGCACGAGCTCGCTCCACTCGTCGCGGGGTACGCCGTAGGCCGCGGCGTGGAACTCGAGGTATTCGTCGACCCGAAGGCGGTCGTAGACCCCCATGACGTCGGGCATGTAGCCCATCACCTTGCGCACGGCCTTCGGATCGGTGACCGGGTCGTGGCCGCAGACCCGCGCCGTTCCCGCCGTCGGGACCAGCAGCGTTGCCAGAATGGCGAAGGTGGTCGACTTGCCGGCGCCGTTCGGCCCGATGATGCCGTAGACCGCACCGCGGTGGACATCGAGGTCGAACTGGTCGAGCGCCGTCAGCTGGCCGTACCGCTTGGTCAGACCACGGCACGAGATCACCATGTCGTCGGCCGGGGCCAGCGGGTCGATGAGCTGTGGCGCGGCCACCGCCGCTCCCATCGACGGCGACGCTTCCGGCGCCGTGGGAGGTGGCGGCGCGGTCGGCGGGGAGGCGTCGAAGTCGGTCATCCGTTGGCCTCCGTGCTGGTGTGTCCGAGCGGAATGATGTCGTCGTCGCCGGTCGCGAGCCGAAGCTCGGGAAGTGGCTCGCTGACGCTCCACATGTCGCAGGTCATCTGCACTCGGAGGTAGACGACCCCGTCGGTGGAAGCCGAGGCCGGCAACCCGATCACCGGATCGGCCTCCTCGATGCTCGCCATCTGGCCCGGCACCCACTCGCCCCCGTCCCACACGTCGAACGCCGCCACCGAGCGACGGTTGATCTCGATGACCGCGGTCTCGTCGGCACCGATCGTGTCGCCGGGCCGCACGGCGTAGGTGAGCGGGAAGTCAGTGCAGACGCCGCCCGCCGGGACGTCGCTCACCCGGGAGCCGTTGTAGCCGCGAAGATACGTGACCTGGTTGGTGAGCGACGACACCCCGGACGTCTCGAGTGGCACGACCGACACGAACGCGGTGCGCCCCGCTTCGACGATCGACCCTCCCTCGGTCCTGACCGGCCCGGGTGCGTCCCTGGTCCAGCCCGACGCCATGACCAGACCGGGCGATCGAATGCCGGGACGCAGCGACAGCCAGCTGATCAGCACGCCGGGATTGGACACCCCGTCGTTGGCGGACCACGGATCGTTCTGCATCATCCGCTCCATCAACGGATCGCCATTGAACGGCGACCGGTTGAGCCCACTGATCTTGATGTCCTTGCTCGCTCCGGCGTCGAGCGAACCGACATTTGCGACGCCCTGCCCCGACGAGACCAGTACCTCGGACAGGTCGAAGGCCGTGAGGTTGGTGACCGTTCCGACGAGTTCGTTGCCGTCGGGGCGAACGTCGATCGCGAACGCGGGCGGGCCTGCCGGTTCGGTGGTCTCGGCTGCCAGCACACCGATGCCGCCGGGATCGAGCTCGGTCAGCACGGCGCCGTCTCGCTGGATCGGCACCGCAGCCACAGCGACCGGTCCACCCCAGTTCTCCTCATTGGTCGAGATCGAGCGCCAACCGTCGGGCAACTCGATCCCCTCGAGCCCGCCGTTGGCCGAGGTGACCAACACGTGCGACAGCACCTGGCGGGAGGTGGGCAGATCGGCGATCACCGTGGTGTGTGCCGTGTTGGCGCCCTCTCGAAGTTGCAGCCCCACCGCCCAGACCCCGACGGCGGTGACCACGGCGAGCCCCGGCACCGCCAGCCACATGCCCGGCTCGCTCCGGCGCCGACGGAGCAGGAACCACATCACCGGGCCAACGACGATCGTGTAGGCGAGCAGTCCGAGTGCGAGTGACCCGATGGCCGGGATCTTCACCCCCGCGTCGCGGGCCAGCATGATCGAGGTCGGGAACCCACCGAAGAAGCCGCCCCACGGGAAGTCGTCGGCCGACCGCGGTGTCGTGGGGGCGAACACGTCATCGAATCCACCGAGGGCAGCCGATCCGCCGGTGAAGGTGACCGACCCGATGCCGTACGCCACTCGTTCGCTGGTCGCGTCACCAATCGGGACGACGAGCGGGGTGCCGACAGGGGCATCGACCACGAGTTCCCCGCCTCCGGAGCCGAGCCATCCTTCGAGCGATTCGAGCTGGTCGGACGTGAGTGCCTCGAGATCGCCCGGCGTCGCCAAGATCTGGCTGAACGGCGACAGCACATCGGGGCCGTAGTCGAGCAGCGCAACGTCGAACGGGAAGAGGCGGGCCTGGCCGATGTCGACGGTCAGATCGGCCGTGGCGGGAAGCTCTCGACCGGCCAGCTCGGGAAGCACGCCGACGATCTCGTCGCCGTTCGGCCCGGTGATGTTTGCCCTGACGGTCTTGTCGTTGTCCTTGCCGTCGGCGTCGAAGGTCACCGAGGCCGACGTGGTCCACGGCAGTGTGCCCACCATCACCACCACCTGCTTCTCGCTCCCTCCCGGCACCTCGACGTACTGCGAAGCCGACGCCTGCCCGTCGAACGAGACCCGCAGCGTCCCTTCGACTGCGCCGTCGGCGGCGATCGTGACAAGCAGCGGTGTGGTGGCACCCGGTTGGTAGTGGCCGTCTGCCGGGGTCGTGACGGTCAGATCGGTGGCGGCGCCGGCGGCCGTCGTCCAACCGAATACGCCAACGATCGCGACGAGCGCGATCGTCACTTGCCGCCACTGGTGCATCACGGAGCCTCGTTGGGTTGCTGGTGCTTGCGCATCATTGCACCTCCCAGACGAACGGGGACTCGTTTCGGTTCCCCATCGGGAAGATTTTTCGCGCTAGCGAGTAATCGAGCACCGCACGATGGTGCCGCCCGGTCCGGGGATGATCTCACGCCCTCGGGCGAGAAGATCGACGATGGCCAGACCGCGATGGCGCATCGAGAGTGGATCGGGCATCGAGCTCGTTGCCGGAATCGGGAGATCGACCACGCCGAGGTGGGTCAGTTCGACTCGGATGTCTTGATCCTCGACGGCGACCTTGACCTCGAGCTTCTCCGCACCACCGTGCTCGAAACCATTGACGGCGAGTTCGGTCACGACGAGCCCGGTGTCGGCTGCTGGCGTCCCACTGACACCTCGGCGCCCGAGCAGAGCGGCAATGTCACCTCGGAGCCGCTCCAGTTCCTGCACTGATTCGATCGTGGTGGTCAGCATGAGGTTTCCAGCAACAGGAGCGACGCTGTCGTGATGGCACAGGCGAGGGTGTACGGGTCCTCCCTCGCATCGGCAGATGTCGCAGATGATTGATGGGTCGACGGCAACGAGTACCGCCGCAACAGCTCAGCCGAGCGGTGCTGCTGCCCCGGCGAACTGAGCGTGGTAGAGCGCAGCGTACGCTCCCTTCGCTGCGAGCAGCGAGTCGTGCGTTCCCTGCTCGACGATCCGGCCGTGTTCCATCACCAGGATCACATCGGCGCCACGGATCGTCGACAGCCGGTGAGCGATCACGAAGCTGGTCCGATTCGCTCGCAGTGCGTTCATCGCTTCTTGGATCAACACCTCGGTACGGGTATCGACCGAGCTGGTCGCCTCGTCGAGGATGAGGATGGCAGGGTCGGCAAGGAAGGCTCGAGCGATGGTCATCAGCTGCTTCTCGCCGGTGGAGATGTTGTCGCCCTCGTCGTTGATGAGAGTGTCGTAGCCATCGGGCAGCGAATGCACGAACCGGTCGACGTAGGTGACGCGAGCCGCTTCGCGAATCTGTTCTTCGGTCGCGTCGGGATTTCCGTAGGCGAGGTTGTCGCGGATCGTGCCGCCGAACAGCCAGGTGTCCTGGAGCACCATCCCGATCTCGGAGCGGAGTTCGTTCCTCGGGAAGGCCGCGATGTCACGTCCGTCGAGCGTGATGCGGCCCCCGTCGAGGTCGTAGAAGCGCATGATCAGGTTGACGAGCGTGGTCTTCCCGGCACCCGTGGGTCCGACGATCGCCACGGTTTGGCCAGGTTCGGCGACCACCGACAGGTGCTCGATCAACGGCTCGTCAGGAAGATACGAGAACGACACGTCGTCGAACACGACCCGACCGACGACGTCGAGACCACCAGGCGTGGGGTCTTGTTCCGGCGTCTGCTCCTCGGCATCGATGAACTCGAGCACCCGTTCGAGCGAGGCGATACCCGACTGGAACACGGTCGCCATCGACGCCAGGTGGCTCAGCGGCTGGGAGAACTGGCGTGCGTACTGGATCATCGCCTGCATGTCGCCGACGCTGATCGCACCACTGGAGATCCGCAGCCCGCCGACGACGGCGATCAGCATGTACTGGATGTTTCCCATGAACATGGTGGCGGGCTGGATCAGGCTCGAGGTGAACTGGGCGCCGAAGCTGGCTTCGTACACCTTGTCGTTCTCGGCCCGGAACCGGGCTTCCGCCTCACGCTGACGACCGAAACTCTTCACGATCGCGTGGCCGGTGAACACCTCTTCGACCTGGGCGTTGAGCTGACCGGTGTGCTTCCACTGCTCCATGTACTGAGGGCGCGCCCGGCCACCGATCTTCTTCATCAACAGCACCGAGGCGGGCACCGTGACGAGGGCGACGACCGCCAGCACCGGTGAGATGACGAACATCATGACGGTGACCCCGAGCAACGTGAGCAGCGAGGTGAGGATCTGCGACAACGTCTGTTGCAGGCTCTGCGCCAGATTGTCGATGTCGTTCGTGACCCGGCTCAGCAGGTCGCCGCGGGGCTGGCGGTCGACGTAGCTCAACGGCAGGCGGGTGAGTTTCTCTTCGACCGCTTCACGCAAGGAGTACATCGTCCGCTGGACGACGCCCGCCAACACGTACGCCTGCAGATACCCGAGCACCCACGACGCGAAGTAAAGGGCAGCGACGAGCAGCAGCCGGCGGTGCAGAGCGTCGAAGTCGATCCCGCCATTGGGACCGGTGCCGCGGCCGGTGATGCCACGGAAGATGATGTCGGTGGCGCCGCCGAGCAGGCGAGGACCAAGAACGACCAGGGTCACGCTGATCAGGGTGACGAGGACGACGGCGCCGAGCGCGACGCGTTCGGCCGACAGCAACTGGCCGAGCCGCCGCACGGCAGCGCCGAAGTCGTTGCTCTTCTCGACCGGCATGCCGGCGCCCGAACCGAACGCTCCACGATTGCGTTCCGAACCGGTTCCGCCGTGATTCAGGATCTTGCGGTCCTCTTCGGACGTGCCCTTGCGCTGGTTCATGCTGCCACCTCGTCTCGGTTCTGCGACGCCACGATCTCGGCGTACGTCGGACAGTTGGCGACGAGTTCGGCGTGCGTTCCTCTTCCGACAACTCGACCGTCTTCCAGCACGAGGATTTGCTCGGCGTCGATGATGGTCGACACCCGCTGGGCGACCAAGATCACCGCCGACTGCCGAGTGTGTGGAGCCAGTGCTGCCCGCAATCGGGCGTCGGTGAGCAGGTCGAGCGCCGAGAAGGAATCATCGAACACGTACAGCTCCGGCTTGACGACGAGGGCCCGGGCGATCGCGAGCCGTTGACGCTGCCCACCGGAAACGTTCGTGCCGCCCTGGGCGATCGTGCTGTCGAGCCCGTCGGGCATCTCTCGGACGAAGTCGGCCGCCTGGGCGATCTCGAGGGCCTCCCACATCTCGTCGTCGGTGGCGTCTGGGCGCCCGTAGCGAAGGTTGCTGGCCACGGTCCCGGAGAACAGATAGGGCTTCTGTGGGACGTAGCCCACCTTGCTCCACAGCAGATCCGGATCGAGCCGGCGGACATCGACGCCGTCGACCAGCACCGTGCCGCCGGTCGCATCGAACAGCCGGGGGATCAGATCGACGAGCGTGGTCTTGCCCGCACCGGTACTGCCGATGATGGCGGTGGTCTGACCGGCCTGCGCCTTGAAGGAGACGTTGGACAACACCGGTTGATCGGCGCCCGCGTAATGGAAGCTGACGTCGTCGAACTCGAGCGTGCCGCGCTCGGCGACCTCGGTGACCGGGTCGACCGGGGCGGCGACCGACGACGGCGTGTCGAGGACCTCGGCGATCCGATCGGCGGCGACCGACGCTCGCGGGATCATCGAGATCATGAAGGTGGCCATGACGACGGCCATCAGGATCTGGATGAGGTAGGTCAGGTAGGCGACGAGCGAGCCGAGTTCGAGTTGCCCGGCATCGATCCGGTTCGCTCCGACCCACAGCACGGCGATGCTCGAGATGTTGATGATGAACATCACGGTCGGGAACATGCCGGCCATCAGACGGCCGGTGCGGAGCGAGGTCTCGGTCAGCTCCGCGTTGGCTTCGGCGAACCGCGCCCGTTCCTGGGGTTCGCGCACGAACGCACGGACCACACGGATCCCGGTGATCTGCTCCCGCAACACCCGGTTGACCCGGTCGATGCGGACCTGCATCAGTTGGAACGACGGCACCATCCGCGACACGAGGAACCCGAGTACGAGGACCGCTCCGGGGATGGCGAAGGCGAGCACGACCGACAGCCCGACGTCTTCCCGGAGCGCCATCACCAACCCGATCACGAGTGTGAGCGGGGCCGCCACCATCATCGTGCAGACGAGGACGACGAGGGTCTGCACCTGCTGGACGTCGTTGGTGATCCGGGTGATCAGCGAGGGGGCGCCGAACTGGCCGACCTCACGGGCCGAGAAGGCAGTGACCTGGTGGAACAGGTCACGTCGCACGTCACGGCCGAACCCCATGGCCGCCTTCGCACCGAACCAGACGGCGCCGGCCGCGAACACGATCTGCACGAAGGAGAAGGCCAGCATGATCGAGCCGAGCCGCCAGATCGCCGCGTTGTCGCCGGTCAAGACGCCGTCGTCGATGATCCGCGCATTCAGCGTCGGCAGGGTCAACGATGCGAAGGTCTGCACTGCCTGCAGTACCACCACGAGCCCGAGGATCTTGCGGTACGGGCCGAGATGGCTGAACAGGAGTTGGCGAAGTTTCATGGGCGATCCTCGATACGGAGATTCATGGGCGCACCTCGACGCCGTGGAGAAAGAACTGGACGATGTCGGCGGCGATGTGGGGGACACCGGCGACCATCGGATGCGTCAGGGCGAGGGTGAGCGCCCGCAGAAGTCGTGCGGCTTCAGCCGGTGAGGTCGACCATCGATCGGCGTGCGAGGCCATCAGCGCCGTCAGCGCGTCGGAATCGGGCATGGGCCGCGACGCCCGGGCACGCAACTCTGGACCGAGCGCCGACAGCAAGTTCCATACGTCGGTGATGCGCCGCTGGATGATCTCGGTGGCCGCGATCAGGGCGGCCTCGAGTTCGAGTTCGGCGTCGATGGCCTCGAGCGCGTCGTCGATCGAGTTTCGGTCGAGGGCAGCCTCGAGCGTGGCGGCCAGGAGCTCGGATTTGTCGCTGAACACCCGAAAGATCGTGCCTTCGGCGATACCGGCCGCCTCGGCGATCTGCCGTGTCGTCACCTGCTCGCCGTGCTGGAACAGCAACGGAACGGTGGCTTCGATGATGGCCAAACGACGTTCACTCGCCGGCAGTGATCGAGCTCTTGTCGCCGGTGCCATCGGTGGAGAGTACCGGAGTGAGTGAGCACTCACTCACTCCGGCAGTCGCTTGCCGATGCCGTCGATGGGTAGCGTGAGCAGGTGATCGACGACTGGGAGATCGACGGCGACTTCGAGCGCGATGGTGCAGTGTGCGTCCGCCAGGCGTTCGACGCCGAGCTGCTCGCACTCGCCACCGAGGCCATCGACGCCAACCTTGCCGACCTGTCGCCACGAGCCAAGCGGGCAAGTGCCGCCGGCGACGGCGCCTTCGTCGAGGACTTCTGCAATTGGCGGCGCTTCCCGGCCATGGAGATGTTCATACGCTCCTCCCCCGCCGCCGCCATCGCCGCAGCGCTGACCAAATCGGCGGCGATCCGGCTCTACCACGACCATATGCTGACCAAGGAGCCCGGCACGGCGCAGCGCACCCCGTGGCACCAGGACCAGCCGTACTACAACGTCGACGGTCGCCAGAACGCCAGCCTGTGGTTCCCGGTCGATCCGGTGCCACGAGCTTCCACGCTCGAGTTCATCGCCGGGACACATCGCGGTCCGTGGTTCATGCCTCGCACGTTCCTCGATGGCCGGGCGGCATGGTTCCCCGAGGGCTCGCTCGAGGAGCTCCCCGACTTCGCGGCCGATCCCGAGCGGTGGCGGGTGATCGGCTGGGAACTCGAACCTGGCGATGCCGTCTTCTTCGACATGGCAACGGTGCACGGCTCGGCCGGAGTACCCGCCGGCGGCCACCGTCGGCGAGTCCTCTCGGTCCGCTTTCTCGGCGACGACATGGTGCACGCCCCTCGGCCCTGGGTGACCTCGCCGCCCTTCCCAGGGCTGGAGGACGAGCTCCCCACCGGTGCCCCCATGGACCATCCGCTGTTCCCGGTGCTCTGGCCCCTCAGCTGACCGAGTCGAGCAGGCCGTCCACGGCGGAGCGGCCGTCGGCAGTGACGGTGATCACCTCGGCACCGGTGTCGGTGACGACCACGGTGTGCTCGAACTGAGCGGAGACCATCGAGTCGTCGACGTGCTCGGTCCAGCCGTCGTCGGCCTGGGTGAACTCGGGACGTCCGCTGTAGAGCATCGGTTCGACGGTCAGACTCATCCCTGCCACGAGCATGGTGTCGTCGCCACGGCTGACGCAGTGGTGCACGTGGGGATCGGTGTGGAAGGTCTGGCCGATCCCATGCCCGCCATACTCGGCCACCACGCCGAAACCGAAGGATGCTGCATACGGCTCGATGGCCTCGGCGATCGACTGGAGCGGGACACCGTGGCGGATGGCGGCGATGCCTCGGAGCGTGGCCGCCCGGGTGACGTCGATCAGGGTGTGCGTGGCCTCGTCGACGGTGCCCACTGCGAAGGTTGCCGATGTATCGCCGTGCATGCCTTCGACGTAGGCCGTGACGTCGATGTTGACGATGTCGCCGTCCTCGAGCGGACGGCTGTCGGGGATGCCGTGACAGATCACGCCGTTCACCGAGGTGCAGATCGACTTCGGGAACCCGTAGTACCCCAGGGTGCTGGGGTAGGCGCCGTGGGCGAGGTAGGTGTCGTGGGCGATCGCATCGAGCTCGTCGGTGGTGATGCCGGGAGCAACCGCCCGCCCGGCGGCCAGGAGCACCTCGGCGGCCACGTTGCCGGCTCGCCGGAGTCGTTCGAGCGATTCGGCCGTCTGGATCTGCGGACCCGTTGGCGTGGTCACCCGGCCAAGTCGGACGTAGTCGGGTCGCACGATGTGGTCGGGCACGGCGCGTTGCGCACTGACCGTGCCGAGTTCGACGGGGCGACGAAGGAAGTCGGTCGGGTCGGCGTGGCAGGATCGGCGCGGCGATCCCGATCCGCACCAGCAGAGGGCAACCGAACGCCGGCGCTTGAAAAGTCGTCCATTGAGCACCTGCCAATCCTAAGCTCGGGCGATGGCAGCGGCTCACGACCCCGGGCGACGGGTCCCGATCGACATACGAGCGTTCGCCATGTTCGACCGGGCGTTGCATCGGCTCTATGCCGACGTCGTGCTCGACCTCGATGAAGCCACGGCCGAGTTCTCCTCCACCGACGATCCCGATCTCGCGTCGGCGCTCGCCGCGCTGATCGCCACCGTGCACCGACAGGAGCTGCGCTACGACGAGGCCACGGCATGGTTCGACCGCTCGATCGCCACCGCCCCGCCGGCGTCGTGGTCCGCTGGGCTGGCCATGACGCTCAAGGCCGGGCTGCTGAGTTGGCAAGGCTCGATTGCAAAGGCGCAGGAGCTGGTCGATCGAGCCGAGTCCTACATGCCCGACGAACTTCGTCACCTCGTGACACTCCAACGCGCCTTCATCGCCGGCGCCACCGATCGTTTGGCCGAAGCGCAGGTCCACGCCGTCGCCGCTCGCGACGGAGCACTGCGCAATGGCGACCTGTCTCGATGGGCAATGGGCCGCTTCATCGAGGGCCGGTGCCAACATCTCCAAGGCAACGTCGTCGAAGCAGAAGCGGCGTTCCGGTCGATCCTGCTCCGCCCGGGCCTGCCGGAACGACTCGTCACCATCACCATCGGCTGGCTCGGCCTGAACCTGGCGCGTCAGGGAGCGGTGACCGGCGCCATCAACCGATTCGAACAGGCACGGGTGCGGTTCGCCACCTGGCCTCGTGGCGCGATGGAGTTCGGTCCCGCGTTTGCCAGCACCTATCTCTCGATCAATCTGCTCGATCTGGCGCACCAGGTGGCCACCCAGACCGTCGAATCGGCGATCGCCCTCGATGAATCGCTGAGTCTCGCGTCTGCACTCGTGGTGCTCGCCCGCGTCGACATCGGCCGCGGCCAACTCGACTCGGCCCGGACCGACCTCCGCACAGCTCACGACCTGCTCGTTGCCCAAGAGCGGCCCCGCCGGGCTGAACAGGCACGCCGCCTCCTCGACCTTCTCGATTCCCCTGAACCGCCCGAGTGGCTCACCGTCGAGCACCTCACCGACGACCCGACGCTCAGTCGGGCCCTGCTCCAGCTCGCCCATGAACGACCGGAAGCGAGCGATCGCTATCTCACGGCGGCCGCGCAGGGCCTGGACGCACCCAGCGGTGCGGTACGGGCAATGGCACGCTACGGCACGATCCTGCTGGAGTTGTCGGCAGGACGATTGGAAGCAGCCCAGGCCGAGGTGCCGCGACTCCTCGACGAGCTGACCCGCAGGACCGAAACGATCGACGCACTCGACGTACGCGCCGCCGGGCTCGAGTTGGTCGACATTCGGCGCTTGGCGGTCGCGTTCGCACTCGCCGGACGAGACGACGTGCTCTTCCAGATCCTGGAGATGCACGAACGAGCCACATTCGATTTCGCGCTGGCCGAGCATGACATCGGTCCGCTCCGCTCCGGGCTGGCAGCGCTGCGCACGACGGTGGCTGCGCTCGATGCTGCGTCCGTCGACACGGCTGAACTGTCCGACTTGGATCGACGCCTCAAAGACCTCGACGGTGTTCGACGAGTCGATCGTGTCTTGCGTGCCGGTGCGGTGCCGCCGATGCCCCGACTGGGATTCGTCGCCGCCAATGGGCGTGTTTACCGGGCGACGTTCGACGGCGACGATCGATCATTCATCGACATCGGCGCGGCCGCCGACCTCGAGTCGCTCATCCGCCGCCTCCGGTTTGCGGTTGCGGCAGCGAGCATGGATCCGCACGGGTCCGAACGGATCGACCTGACGGCGCACGCACTCCAGGAGCTGTTGTTCGCCGGCATCACGTTGGCCGATGGCGAGGAATACTCGATCCGACCGGGCCAGAGCTTGATCTCGGTGCCGTGGCGGCTGCTCCCGATCGCCCGCACGAACCGAGTCCCACTCCGAATCGGCTCGCCCTATCCACGCCGCGACCGAGCCCCGCTCCCGCAGCGAATCCTCTCCGTCTCGTGCGCCGGACCGGGCGAACATGCCACGACCGAAGCGACCGCCGTCGCCAGTCACTACCCCGAGGCGACCGTGCTCGTCGGCAAGGCCGCGACACCGACGGCGTTCCTCACGGCATGTGTCGATCACGACGTCGTCCACATTGCCGGCTACCAAGCGCTGGTCCAGCGGGAACGGCTGGTCACGACCTTGGCACTCGGTGGCGGCCCCCTCACGATGCTGGACCTGGGCCAGGTCCCAAGCGTCGCTCCGATCGTCGTGGTGGCGTCGAGCCGTGTCACCGCCGTGCATTCGCGCACCCACGACGTCAACCTGGCGTTGGCCCAAACGCTCATCGCTCGCGGCGCTCACGAAGTCGTCGTGTCGCCGGTCGACCTCGCACCCGAACACGCCGTGGCGGTCTTGCCTGCGCTGCACGCCGGACTGGCCGCAGGACAAACGGCGGTCGAGTCGCTCGAGCTCCTCCGATTCGACGACCCTGAACTCCAACGCGCCGCCGACTGCCTCATGTGCATCGAGGCCGACCACGCCGCCGGCCCCGGCACCTCAGCAGTGGAGCGGTAGGCTCGCCGCGATGGAACCGCAGCGCCCATCGGAGTCCCCCAGCCATCCGCCGCTCCAGACCGCGCTTCTGCTGATCGGAGTGCTGGTGCTCCTGGTTGGACTGGCAGCGCTCAGCACCTTCGGCTGACAACGCCGATCCGCACGACGGTGCGTCGCCCAGCCCTCACTCGCTCGGGCGCAGGCCGATCAGTTGAGCGCGATCAACGCCTCGTGCTCGATGGCGGCGATCGACCGGCCATCCTGCGTGATACGGACGTCGAGAAGCGCCCGCTCACCGGAACGAGTGTCGAACCGCTTGATTTCGTTGGCCTCGACGAGGACCTCGGCTCCCATGGTGGCCAGCCCCAGATGGCGGATCCTGCTTCGAGTGTGGATCCACGAGCCTTGCGCCAGCTGACGGTGCACCAGGTTGTTCGCCATCGCCGGCCACAGTGCCGGATGGGCAATGCCCTCGGAGGCATAGAGCCCGAAGTCTTCGCCGGCCCGCACGCCATACTCGGCCCACTCGCCCTCGAGGCGGAACCGCGCTGGTTCGAGCGCCGGTCCGTCGGCCATCGGCTCGAGGTCGCCGAGCGGACCCTCGGTAACCGCGCAGGTGGCCCGAACCTCGCCGCCGACCCGAGCTTCGATCACGGCGCCGAGCTCGCTCGGCACCGGGGTGCACACCACGGTGTCGTCGGCGAACACCGGTGACAGGAAGCGCACCTCGGCGGTGCCGCGTTCGAGCCATGGCAACCCCCACCCCTCGGCTGCCGGCCGGGTGAGGTAGGCATACACCGTGACGCCGGCGACCAACGCGCCGGGATACCCGGCGGCTCGGCCACCGGCGTCGGTGTGGATCGGATTCCGAGCGTGCTCGGGCAGATTGGCCGCCGAGACAGTCCACGTGGGAAGGGTGGTCATCGCAGCTCCGGACTGGCGAGGTACTGGTTGGTGAGGTCGTCGATCCGGCGAATGAGGTCGTCGTCGAGGGTGACGTCGAGCGCAGCGATCGATGCGTCGAGTTGATCGGGGCGGCTCGCACCGATGATCGGCGAGGTGACCGCCGGCTGTGCCAGCACCCACGCCACCGCCATGGTCACGAGCGGCATGCCGGCCTCCTCGGCCACCGCCTTGAGTGCGTCGACCGTCTCGAACTGGCGGTCGTGCCAGTAGCGGTCCTGGTATCGCTCGGCGGCGGATCCCAACGTGAACCGTGTGCCCTCGGTCGGGGCCGCCCCGCTGCGGTGCTTCCCCGACAGCAGTCCACCGGCGATCGGGTTGTAGGGAATCACCCCGACACCTTCTTGAGCACAAAGCTCGAACAGCTCGAGCTCATTGCGCCGGTAGAGCAGGTTGTACCGGGGCTGGATGCAGTCGAAGCGAGCGAGGCCGTGGGCTTCAGACCGCCCGATCGCCAAGGCGAGCTGCCAGGCGGTGAAGTTCGAGCACCCGATGTAACCAACCTTTCCTTCGTGGACGAGGTCGTCGAGGATGCCAAGGGTCTCCTCGATCGGCGTCGACGGGTCGGGCCCGTGCAGCTGGTAGAGGTCGATGTGGTCGGTCTGGAGCCGGCGGAGCGAGGCTTCGACGGCGTCTCGAATGTGTTTGCGACTCGACCCCCGATTCCAGCGCTGAGGTCCCATCGGGCCGAAGCACTTCGTGGCCAGGATCACCTGTTCACGGCGGCCCTGCATCCACCGCCCGACGATCTCCTCGGTGCGACCCACCTCGGGGCCGGTGCCGCCGAGTGGATAGACGTCGGCCGTATCGATGAAGGTGATCCCGGCATCGGCCGCCCGATCGAGGATCGCTCTCGATTCGGCTTCCTCGCACTGCAATCCGAAGGTCATCGTGCCGAGGCAGAGCCTCGAGACCTGCAGACCGGTTCGTCCCATTCGTACATGACGCATGGCGCGACCATAGGGCTAGGTGCCGTCGGTGCTCCAGTGCCACGCCTCGCTCGGGAGATTGAACAGCCCGTAGTCCTCGGCGTGATCCTCGAGCCAGGTGAATCCCTCGCTCTGGCGATCGAGGATCACACCGTCGAGCGTGAAGTCGATGGCCAGGCCGAGTTGGTGTTCGGAGTTACCGGGCGTTGCGGTCGGTGGCGAACAGGCGCCGGCCGGCTTCTCGTAGATCACGTAGTGCTGATACGCCGACACAGCGGCGTCGTGAGCCGCGAGCTCTTCGGGTGTCGCCCCCTCGGCGGGTAGCTCGACACCGGCCGGTGAGGAACCACCGCAGTGGGAGATCCGCAGCGCGATCTGCGCTTCGATCGTGCGGTAGCCACCTCCCGCCAGATCGAGGCCATCCGCTCGGGCATCGGCGATCAGTCGATCGATCTGGTGCTCGATCTCGGCGTTGACCGTGATCGTTCCGGCGACCGACCTGAGCTCGATGTCGTCCGACGCAGCAGCGGCCTCGGCGTCGGCTCGCTCTGCAGCCTGCGACTGTTCGGCGGCCAGTTCGTCGAAGGACTCCTGCCGCTCCAGCGCAGCCTCGACCGACCGCTCGGCCTGTCGCTTGCGAGCCGTCGCAATCCGGTGCATCCGCTCGGCACGATCCAGCGCCTCGGTGGCCGACGCCACAGCCTGTCGTGCCTCCTCCCGCCGTTCGAGCAGCTGCGTTGCCGTCTCGTCGGCGAAGGTGGCGTCGGACTCCACGTACTGCCCGAACAACGGCACACTCTCGCTGGCACTATCGGAGAGGTAGCCCTCGATCGCTGCTGCCCCGAGCGTGTTTTCGAGCACGGCAAGTTCGTCGGTGCGTTGCCGCAGGTCTTGGCGAGCGGTCGAGCGGTCACTCGCCGCCTCGGCGAGCAGACGGGCGGCTCGACGATCGATCATCCCGACCTGGATCTGCTCGCTCATGAGCTGCGAACGCATCCGCGAGACCTCGGTGTCGGTGATCGTGAAAGGGTTGAAGTCGGTGGGGTCGAGCTCGACCTTGGGTGCTGGTTCCGACAACGTCGGACCATCGCCTTCCGGCAGCGACGGCCCCTTTGCCCCAGCGGGCGTGGCGGCCGTTCCCACCAGCAGCACCCCACAGAGAGAAGAGGCGGCGGCCTTGGCCCGTCGCCGATCGATCGTTCGTCGCACCTGGATCCATCGGTCCAGAAGCGTGATCCATGAGGCCTACCAGTCGGTCGGCACGTAGTCCTTCAAGAAAGCGCCCGAAACGTGGGTGCCGGTATTGAGTCCGGCGATGATCGGGTCGACGATCCGTGCGGCACCGTCGACGATGTCGAGCGGCGGGTGAAACCGGTGCTCCTCGGTCTTCTGACGAGCGATGGCCACGGGGTCCTCGTCGCTGACCCAGCCCGTGTCGACACTGTTCATGTTGATGCCCGAGGCCAGATAGTCGGTGGCCGAGGTGCGGGTCATCATGTTGAGCGCCGCCTTGGCCATGTTGGTGTGCGGATGCCGTGTGGTCTTGTAGCGGCGGTAGAACTGCCCCTCGACCGCCGACACGTTCACGATGTGCTTGTGGTCCCCGGGTGTGCGCTCCATCAGCGGCTTGAGCCTGGCATTGAGCACGAACGGCGCAACGGCGTTGACGAGCTGGGTCTCCAACAACTCGACCGACGACACTTCATGGAGCAGGAGCCGCCACGAGTTGCGATCACGCAGATCGACCTGTTGGAGGTCTTGGTCGAGCCGCCCTTCCGGGAACAGGTCTCGCTGACCGGCGACCTCCTCGGGCAGCAGTGGCGTTTGCGAAAGCTCTGCCGCTTGGACGAGCCCGGGCAGGGACGGAGGTTCGGCGCCAGGGGCCGCCGGCAGCAGGTCGTAGCGACGCAGTCCTTCGTAGGCGCCCACCAGCTGCAGGACCTCGGGCTCGAGACTGGCCAGTGCTGCGGTCTCGGCCGCCATCATGTGCTGGTAGAAATCGGGCGGGCGGCGAACGGTCTGGCACGCGTTGTTGACGATCAGATCGAGGCGATCTCGACTCGTCAGCACGTGATGGGCGAATGCTTCGACACTCGGCGTGTGGCGCAGGTCGAGCCCGAAGACCTCCAACCGGTGCCCCCACTCCGCGAAGTCCGGCTCGGCCGCGTAGCGAGCGGCAGCATCACGAGGAAAGCGGGTGGCGACGATGAGTTCGGCCCCACTGCGGAGCAGCTTGATCCCTGCCTGATAGCCGATCTTCACCCGTCCGCCGGTCAGGAGTGCGACCATGCCGTCCATGTCGGCAAGCTCGGATCGCTTGGCGTAGTTGAACTCGGCGCAGTCCGGGCACAGCTGGTCATAGAACCGGTGGACCTGGTGATACTTGGTCTTGCAGATGTAACAGTGCTGGGGCTCTGCCGTCTCGCCGATGCCCGTCGCTCCGGTGCCGATCCCTGCGATGGCCGGCGCAGTGTCATGGGTGTCGGACGGTTCGAAGTGCTCGGGCGGGAACACGTTGGGTGTGGTGAAGACCGGCTTGGCCCGCAGGGTGCGAATGCCGGTTTGGTCGAGCACTGCCTCGTCGCGTGCAAGCTTCTCTGCTCGCCGCTTGTTCCGCTTGGCCTTGACCCGCAACCGCCGCTCATCGGGATCGGCGCAGAACACATCACCGGCCGCGTTCAGGAATGCCGTCCGTTCTTCGAGCGACAGCGAGCTCAGCGCCGCCTTCGACCGAGCGATCTCCTGGAGGAACTCGGTCGTGGCGAGGAGCTTCGTTCGCATCTGGTCGTCGGAAGTCACCGCACGAACCTATCGGTGTCTGGTCAACACGCTTCAGCCACCGTGGGGGTCACCGCAGCTCGTGCCGCAACACCTTGCCTGCCGGATTCCGTGGAATCGTGTCGACGTAGACGAACTCGCGGGGCACCTCGTAGCTCGCCAGTTGGGTCTGCAGGTGCTTCTTGATCGAGGCCGTACGGCGGTCAGAGTTGCGCTGATCCGTGGTCACGATGACCGCCCGAATCCGTTGGCCGAAGTCGTCGTCTGCAACACCGACCACCGCAGCGTCGGACACCTTCGGGTGCTCGAGCAGCGAACGTTCGATGTTGGACGGATAGACGTTCTCGCCGCCGGTGATGATCATGTCGTCGGCCCGCCCGACCACGCGAAGCCGCCCGTCGTCGTCGAACGATCCCTGGTCACCGATCTCCATGTGCTCGCCCACCCGAGCCTTGCCCCCGCCACCGGTGTAGCCGTCGAAATGCATCGAAGACGCAACGAAGATGCGCCCGACGGCTCCGGACGGCAACTCACGATCGGTGTCGTCGAGAATGCGCACATCGATGCCCGGCAGTGGACGACCGGCCGTGCCCGGTGCCGCCCGGAGGTCGGAGGGAGTTGCCACGGCGACCTGGCCCACCTCGGTCGAGCCGTAGAGCGAGTAGAGGTGATCACCGAAGGCATCCATCCAACGTTCGGCGAGATTGCCCGGAAGCGCCGAGCCGCTGGTGGCCGTGATCCGCAGACTCGCTCCGCTGGCACCGGTCTGCGCCTCGAGGATGCGGTGGAGCATCACCGGCACGGCGGCCAGCACGGTGGCCTGGTGAACATCGACGAGCGCCATCACCGTGGCCGGATCGAAGCCGCCGGGCAGCACTGCGGTGCCCCCGAGCGTGGCGCACGTGACCATCTGGCTGAGACCCCACGCGTGGAACAGCGGGGCCGGGATCACGAACGTGTCGCCCCGCTCGTAGGGGATCACGGTGATCACGCCCGCTGCGGTGGCGGCCGACTTCACTCCGTTGGTACGCTGCGTGCCCTTGGGAGCGCCGCTCGTTCCGGAGGTGAGCACGACCGGCTCGGGTGAGCGCCACGGTCGGGGCAGCAGTAGCGGCACCGTCGGCTTCGGAACGTCGGTGAAGGTCCACGAGGGATCGAGGCCCAGGCGGGCCAGGAATCGGTCGATTCCCGAACTCCCGATGGCCGCCAGGCGGGCGTCGAATTCCTCGTCGGCCAAGACGAACGAGATCTGCTCGCGTTCGATCACCTGCTCGAGCTGTGCTTCGGGCAGGCCGGTATTGAGGTAGACGACATGGAGGCCGAGCTTCGCCGCAGCGATGTTCGCCTCGACGAACCCGCGATGGTTGCGACACAACACCCCGACGGTCGAGGTGCGCCCAACCCCCATCGACTGCAGCCCCGACGCCAACCGGGTGGTGCGGAGGTCGAGCTCTCGGTAGGTGATCGC
Organism: Acidimicrobiales bacterium; assembly: GCA_041394265.1. Lineage (NCBI taxonomy): Bacteria > Bacillati > Actinomycetota > Acidimicrobiia > Acidimicrobiales > Acidimicrobiales bacterium. The sequence goes on along the minus strand of JAWKIO010000005.1, from coordinate 4,601,277 downwards.
GCCGTGAGCGTCGACCAGTGCTGTCCGATGCGGGTGGCGCAGCGCAGCTGATGCATAGGGGGCAGCAACGCTTGCCCCCCAAGTGCCGGCAGCTGCGACCGACGCGCCGAGCGTTCGGGGATCGAGCAGTCCGGTGCGGCGACCGACCTCGGCCGCCGATGCGAGGCGTTGCCAGCGTGTCGGCTCACCACTCTCCGTCATGGCGCGACTCTAGCGGTCGCGGCGAGACGGCGACCGATCAGATCGACCAGTCCGCCTGCTTGATCGGCGAGCGGGGGAGCCGAATCGTGAAGGTCGACCCCTCACCAGGGCGGGAGGTCACCGCGATGCTGCCGTCGTGCGCGTCGACGATCTCGGCGGCGATGGCCAATCCGAGTCCTGTACCCGCCACTGCCGCCGCTCGTGCGGTCGACGATCGGTAGAACCGGGTGAAGAGTTGGTCCTGTTCGGCCAGCGGAATGCCGATGCCGGTGTCTTCGACTTCGAGCACGACCTCGTCCATTGCCTGCGGACTGGTCGTCGCCGACAGCCGCACCCGTCCACCGGCCGGGGTGAACTTGACGGCGTTGCCGACGATGTTCAACAGCACTCGCTCGAGCTGCTCGGCGTCGCCGATGACCCAGCCGACCTCGTCACCGACATCGAGGTCGAGGTCGACGTGCTCTCGCCGCGCGATGACGGCCATCAACTCACCGACGCTGCCGACGAGACTTGCCACACTGACCGGGTCGAAGCGACGGTTCATCCCGCCTGCCTCGATCTGTGCGATAGCCAACAGGTCATCGATCAACTGCTGGAGGCGATGACCGTTGCGGGTTGCCGATTCGACCAGCGGCCGGAGTTCGGCGACCGAGGCGGCACCGTCGAGTTCCTCGGCCATCAGCTCACAGAACCCGAGCAGGCTCACCAGAGGAGTACGGAGTTCGTGTGAGGCGGTGGCGACGAAGTCGGCCCGAAGCCGCTCGACCTCTCGCAGGTCACTCACCAGTTGCCGTTCTTTGCGCAGCGCCTCGATCTGTGCCGCCTCCACCCGCTTCTGGGCGGTGATGTCGACGCACTGCATCATGAAGTTGTGTGCGCCCTTGGCCTCACCGACGAGCGCAACCACTGCCCGCACCGGGATCGGCGTCCCGTCGCGCCCCACGAATCGCATCTCGATCTGAAAGCTCTCATGGCCGCCCGACAGGGTCCGCCGAGCCATCGCCTCGACGGCAACGAAGTCGTCCCGGTGCGTGATGCTGCGGATCGGACCGCCGATCAGTTGTTCGCGGTCCCAACCGACCAGGCGACAGAAGGCCGGATTCGCCTCGGTGAAACGCCCATCGCCGGAGACCACCGCCATCCCGATCGGGCCGTACTCGAGCGCCAGCTGGAGATGACGCTCGTGGCGCTCCAGTTCAGCCTGCAGCCGGCGCTGCTCGGTGACCTCGGTGAGCGAATGCACCACGCATCGCTCGCCGGTGAGCGGGTCGCTCATCGGCACCGATCGGCAGCTGAACCAACGCATCCCCGAGGCCGTCTCGGCGCCCCGGATGACATTGTCGTGTGTCGCGTTCGTGTCGAGTGCCAACCGCTGCATGGTTTGGCTCTCGTCGCAGGCATTGCCGGCTTCGTCGAAGACCTGCGGGAAGTACTCCCTGATCAGGTCGCCCTCGCACAGACGCCGGCCGCCGGTGAGGTCGGCCAGCATGGTGGACGCGGCATTGTTCGCCCACACCAGCCGGCCATCGACGTCTTCGATGGCGAACGCTTCGGCCAGGGCGTCGGTCGCCATTCGATAGAAATTGGCTCCGTTGCTCCGCATCATCGGTAGCTTCGTCACGCCGGAGGCCGCCATGAGCCACCGTCAGCCCTCGGCCCAGAGGGGCCGAACCGAGGAAAGATTCATCGTGAGCAGCATCGTCATCTCCGACCTCGACTACGCCCCGCCCGGTGGCGATTCGTTGTTCTTCGACATCAGTTTCGGCGTGGCGCCCGGTGATCACGCGGCCCTCGTCGGGGCCAACGGCGTTGGCAAGTCGACGATTCTCCGCATCCTGTCGGGAGAACTCGAGCCCGACGCCGGTGAGTTCTCGCTCAGCGGCACCGTCCTCACCATGACCCAAGACGTCGGGATGTCGAGCCCCGACACGAGCCTGCGGGAGATGCTGATCGAGGTCGCACTCCCCGAGCTCCGCCAGGCCGGGCGAGCGCTCGTCGCCGCCGAGAAGGCGATGATCGACGGTACGGACGACGGCATGAAGTACGCCGAGGCGCTCACCGATTGGGGCGACCTCGGCGGCTACGAGCTCGAAGCCCAGTGGGCGGCGTCGGCCGCCCGCAGCGTGAAGACGCCCGTGGCCGACTTCTCGACCCGCCTCGTCGGGGAGTTGTCCGGCGGCGAGCGCAAGCGCCTGGTCCTCGACCTGCTGCTCAACTCGGGGGCCGACATCCTGCTCCTCGACGAGCCGGACAACTACCTCGACATCCCCACTCGGGTCTGGCTCGAGGAACAGCTCATCGCCTGCCGGAGCACGATCTTGATGGTGAGCCACGACCGATCGCTCCTCGAACGTGTCGCCACGAAGATCGTCGTGATCGAAGGCTCGGGCTGCTGGGTGCATGGCGGCTCGTACACCACGTTCCCCGAGGCACGCGCCCGTCGGCAGGAGCTGCTCGGCGACGCGCTCAAGCGTTGGACCGACGAGGAGCGCCGCCTCTTCCATCACATGAAGGTGATGAAGCAACGGGCGGCGCAGAACTTCAAGAACGCCACCAAGGCGAACGCCGCGGAGACCCGATGGGAGCGCTTCGTCGCCGCCGGCCCTCCCCCGCCGCTGGTCCCCGACCAACACATCTACGTGAATCTGCGCGGCGCCGACTCGGCCCGGCGCGTCGTGAAGATGGACGACCTGTCGGTTGGCGACCTCTTCCTGCCGTTCTCCGACGAGGTCTACTTCGGCGAGCGGGTTGGCCTGATCGGCCCCAACGGCACCGGCAAGAGCCACCTCCTGCGTGCCCTCGCCGGCGAGTTGCCGCCCGACGAGGGCACGATCGCCCTCGGTCCTCGCACCTCGGTTGGGGTGTTCACCCAGATCAACGATCGCCCGGACTTCGTCGGACGCGAAGCCTTTGACATCACCCGAGAGCGAGTCGCCGACGACGAGCGGGCCATGAAGTCGCTCGCCCGCTACGGATTGGCCGCGCACGCCCGGCAGGCGTTCGAGACCTTGTCGGGTGGGCAGAAGGCCCGGCTCGAGATCCTCGGACTCGAGCTGGAGGGCCACAACGTGCTGCTCCTCGACGAACCGACCGACAACCTCGACATCGAGTCCTCCGAGGCGTTGGAGAAGGCACTCGACGGGTTCCAGGGCACGGTGATCGCCGTCAGCCACGACCGCACCTTCCTCGCCCGGCTCGATCGCTTCGTCATGATCGACGACGACGGCTCGGTGTACGCCGTCCCCGACTTCGAGCTCGCACTGGAGGCGTTGTCGGATCCAGCGAACGTCGGCTCGCTGCGGAGGGTCAAGCTGCTCTCGGCCTGACGCGTCGACTACGGTCGGGCGATGGCATCCAGTGAGCGATCCCGACAAGCGGCACCCCACACCCTCTTGACCGTGCTCGAGTCTCGGGCGATCTTCGAGATGGGGGCGATGGTCGCCGCCTCGCCACTGCTGCGCCTCGCCGGGCGTGGCGACGAACACCCGGTGCTGGTCCTGCCGGGCTTCATGGGCAGCGACCGCTCGAGCATCGCACTCCGTTCGGTGCTCCGCAGCCAGGGCTACTGGACCCATGGCTGGGGACTCGGCCGCAACATCGGCCCCACGCAGCGCATCATCGACGGCATGGCCGAGCGTCTCCAGCTGCTCCACGATCGCCACGATCGCCCGGTGAGCATCATCGGCTGGAGCCTCGGTGGGATCTACGCACGCCAGCTCGCCCGCACGGCTCCCGACTCGGTTCGCCAGGTCATCACCCTCGGCAGCCCCTTCCGCATCGACGAGCAGTCCCGCAGTGCAGCCTCCGACCTCTACGACCGGATGAAGCCGTTCCATGTCAAGGAACTCGAGGCCCTCACCGGGCCCGACCAGGCACCGCTGCCGGTGCCGTCGACCGCGATCTACTCCCGCACCGACGGCATCGCTCGTTGGTGGCAGTGTCTCGAGACGGTGGGGCCGATGGCGGAGAACATCGAGGTCAAGGGCAGCCACAGCGGCCTCGGCCACAACCCGGCGGTGATCGCCGCCATCAGCGATCGCCTCATGCAGCCGATCGACGACTGGCGTCCGTTCAATCCCCCGCCGTGGGCCCGTCGGTCCTACCCACGTCCATCCAACTGGCGCGACGTCGAGAACGACGCTGCGCTGCGAACTGCTGCCGCCTGAGCTTCGACGTCAGCGCTCGTCGTCGATCGGTCCGTGGGCTCGGATCTGGGCCTTGAGATCGCGTGCCAGCTGTTTGTTCCGGCGGCGCGAGAACGACAGGTACATGAGCACCAGCGCGGTCACGGCGCCAAGGATCACGCCGAAGAGCGTGCCGCCCAGGAACCCCGGGGCTTCGGTCCCGAGATCCCGACGGGCGATGTCGGCACCCGACCCGGTGCCGGTCCAGATGCCGAGTGTGGCCAGGTTGGGGAAGGCCACGATGATTGCCAGCGCAAGCACGATCAGCCAACGACGGAAAGTCTTCCGCACCCGCCAGCCGATCCACAGGATGAGCAGCGGGACAAGCGTGAAGAGTCCACCGACGGCGATTCCGACGAACGAGCCCACGGTCAGTCGCTTGTCGACGATATTGCCGATGCGGGTGGCCCACCAGCGCGGCACGATGGCCCCGGTCAGCATCACCAGCAACGCCAGTGCGACCAGCGAGATCAACCCGATCACCAGCCGCCGTTGCAGCGACCGCTTGGGTTCGGGCGACGCGACCATCTGAGCGTCTTCGGTGTTCTGGTCGCCTCGATGCCGGTCGTTCTCGCCCATGCCCAGACCTTACGGCGCCGGCGGGGGGATCGGTCGGATCCGATAGGCGCAGCGGGTGTCACCGGCCAGCAAATGTGAGGTTCGCTCGACCGTGGCAACGTCGGCGAACAGCGCAGCGAACACCCGCTGCTCGTCGCGACACAGCGCCTGGCAGACGCTGGCCGCATCGCAGATCGGACAGTGGTGCTCCACCAGGGTCAACGAGCCGTCGTCGCCGTCGATGATCTCGGCCATGTAGCCCTCGGCCGAGCGGACCTCGGCCAGACGCGACGCTCGGATCGCCACGGGCGACTCCCCCAACCGTTCCCGATACGCCGCCTCCTGCCGCTCGGATCGCTTGGTGATCACGGCATCGAGCGCCGGCTCGCCGATCGCAGTACGAATCGACTCGATGAGTTCGATCGTGAGATCGCTGTGGCGGTCGGGGAACAGCTCGGCGGCGAGCTCGGTGAGTACGAATCGCACGGCCGGCCGGCCACGGCCGCTCGGCTCGCTGGGCTCGGCGCGGCGCACGAGCCCTGCAGCTTCGAGCTGCTCGAGGTGTTGTCGGATCGCGGTGGGCGTCACCCCGAAGTCCGAGGCCAGTTCCACCGCCGTCATCGCGTCGGCCCGCTTCAGCCGGTGGACGATGCGACGCTTGGGATCTTCGTCGGAAAGCGGCATCGCACCAGCATAGGACATTTTCGAAAGGAAAGGCTTGACGAAATCAGATGAGCCGGGAAATATGCAAGTCATGACTTCGGTAAATCGGCAGGTGGTCGGCCACATCGACGAGCTGGAGGTCGGGGAGATGCGCATGGCGACGGTCGGCGAGCGCGCCATCGCCGTGATCCGAACATCGAAAGGGGTCTACGCACTCGACAATGCCTGCCCCCATCAGGGGTACGGCCTGACGACCGGTTCCCTCGATCTCGACGACGACCCCCACGGCGCCGCCCCCGACAGCACCACTTCCGACAGCATCGCTTCCGACGGCACTACGTCCGATGGTGCGGTCGTCACCTGCCAGTGGCACAACTGGAAGTTCCGAGTTGCCGATGGTGTGTGCGTCATGGGCGAGGAAGACGTCCCCTGTCATCGGGTCGACATCGACACCGAGGGTCAGGTAGCGGTCACGCTGGTCGAACCGACCAACGAAGAAGCACGAGCTCGGCTGTGGCCGAGCCTTCGCTCCGGCGTCCTCAAGGACTACCGAGGCCAGATCGCCCGCGACGCCATCCGACTGATGATCAACGAGGCAGCACCCGCCGACATCATGTGGGAAGGCGTTGCGATCGATGCCCCTCGCAACGACTACGGACCGGGGCACGCCATGGCCATGGCCGCCGACTGCCTCCACCTCGCCGAGCTGTGGAACGGTGACGACCGTGCACTTCCGTTGGTGCAGGGTCTGGCCGGCATCGCCGAGACCTCACGCGACCGTCCGGCCCGAGCGCTCCCCGCCCCCGACTCGACGCTGGACCTCATCGCCAGCATCGAGGCCGAGCAGGTCGAGTCGTCGATGGCAGCCACGCTGGGATTGATCGAGGACGGCGCCGACCGCGCGACCGTCCGCCATCAGTTCATCGAGGCCGTGAGCAGGCACCATCTCGATTATGGGCACGGGGCGATCTACACGCAGAAGGCGTTCGAGCTCTTGGAACGGGTGGGCTGGGAGCGGGCGCCCGAGCTGCTCCCCCACCTCGCCGTCGGCATCGCGACCGGCACTCGTGAGGACGTCCTGCCCTACATGACCAAGGCGATGCGCCAACTCGAGCACATCGACCTCGACTCGCTGGCCGATGCCGGATCGACACGAGCCGACGGTTGGAGCCCTGACGAGCTGGCGCTCCAGCTGTACGAGGCCACGACCCCACCCATCGAGCTCGCAGCCGACGCCATCGTGCGGGGTGGCGGCGTCGAAGGGTTGCTCGATGCGGTGAGCCTTGCGGTCTCGCATCGGCTGCTCACCCACGACGTGTCCCGGGAGTCGGGGATCCACCCGACGTCCTTCGGCTGGCTCGACATCACGCACGGCCTCACCTACGCCCGTGCGGCCCGGTGGGCGTGGCAGCACGACCCGGGACCACACACGGCACGATTGGCCCTGTTCACTGCGTGGCTGGCGTTCGACACGGGAAGGGCACAGCGTCAAGCTGCAACAACACAGCGTCAAGCTGCAACAACACAGCGCCAAGCTGCAACAACACAGCGCCAAGCTGCGACAACACAGCGTCAAGCTGCAACAACACCGCGCCAAGCTGTCGAGCTGATCGGCGAGGCGGAGCAGCTGCCGGTCGTGGCCGAGGCACTCGACCCGGCGACCGACCTCGACGCCTACGCCGACCGACTGGCACGCGCCGCGATGGACGACCGTGGCGGCTCGTTCATCGTGGTCGCCCATCTGATCAAGACCACACAGGCCGCACGCGAAGAAGCGGCGACCATCGGGTCACCGCTCCCACTCGCCGCCACCGCCCGTTTCGTTCACTCGCCCCGACGGGAGCGGTTCACAGCGAGCACCGTGGCCGAGTCGCTGTCGTTCGTCACCACCGGTCGACCGCCCCGGCGCTGAGGTTCAGCGGAACTCGAGGCCCCCGGCGTCGAAGTCGACGTTGGGGAGGATGTCCTTCTCGGTCATGTAGTCCTGCATGTGACGCCACGGCTCACGATCACCCTGATGGGGCAACAGGTGCAGCCCCCGGTTGATGTAGCCGGGGTTGAAGTTCTCCGGATCGACCCAGGGCAGGAGCTTCATGTCGGCCTCGGCCTCACCGAGTTTCGGCTCGACGACCGCAGCGCCCTTGTCGTCCATGTGCTGGAGCAGACGGATGACGAAGTCGGCGATGAGCTCGGCCCGCAGGGTCCAGCTGGCACGGAAGTACCCGAAGACCCAGGCCATGTTGGGAATGCGGGTGAACATGGTGCCGTGATAGGTGACCGTGTCGGCGAAGTTGAGCGGCTCGCCGTCGATGTTGAAGGCGATGTCGCCGAGCACGTTCAGGTTGAAGCCGGTGGCCGTGATGATGATGTCGGCCTCGAGCTCCTCGCCGGACTTGAGCGCGATGCCCTTCTCGGTGAAGGTGTCGATCTCGTCGGTGACCACCGAGGCCTTGCCGCTCTTGATGCCTTTGAACAGGTCACCGTCGGGGACGAACGCGATGCGCTGGCGCCACGGCAGGTACTTGGGGGTGAAGTGTGGCGACAGATCGTAGTCCTCGCCCATCACTTCCTTGATGGCGGTGAACAGCTCCTGCTTGACCATCTCGGGCGCCTCGAACGAAGCCTTGGCGACCATCGCCCCGTCGTGGAGGATCTTGCGGCGAACGATCTCGTGGATCCAGGTCTCGTCGATGTCGAGTTCGCGCAGGGTGTCGGCGAGTTCGTTGGCGTTGCGCCCGGTGAAGAAGTAGGTGGGCGACCGCTGCAGCATCGTGATGTGCTCGACGTCGTCGGCCATGGCCGGGATCAACGTGGCAGCGGTGGCCCCGGAGCCGATCACGACCACGTTCTTGCCTGCGTAGTCGAGGTCGTCGGGCCAGGTTTGCGGGTGCACGATCGTTCCCTGAAAACGATCCATGCCCGGCCAGGTCGGTGTGTAGCCCTCGGAATGGCGGTAGTAGCCCTGGCACATCCACAAGAACTTGGCCGTGAACCGCTTGGGGCCGTCGGTGGTCGTGGCCTCGATGGTCCACTGCTTGTCGGCTTCGCTCCACGACGCAGCGGTGATGGTGTGGCCGTAGCGGATGTACTGGCCGAGATCGTTCTCGTCGATCACCTCGCCCATGTATTTGAGGATCTCGTCGGCGGTGGCGATCGGGGCGCTGGTCCACGGCTTGAACCGGTACCCGAACGTGTACAGATCGCTGTCGGAACGGATGCCCGGATAGGTGTGCGTTCGCCAGGTCCCGCCGAACGAGCCCTGGTTCTCGAGTACCACGAACGATGTCTCGGGACGTTGCTTGGTCAGGTGGTAGGCACCACCAACACCAGAGATGCCGGCGCCCACGATGAGGACATCGAAATGTTCGGTGGGGTTGGCGTCGTCACGGGCGGCGGGGCTAGATGCTTCGGTGATCGTCATCGGCTTCACTCCGTTGTCAGACTTACACTGTCGTAGCCCGAAAAGTCGCCGGACAGCAAAAGCGCTCACCTGTCACCCGTGACCGCCACACCTGCCACGGTGACCGCCACACCTGTCACCCGTGACAGTGCTTGTACTTCTTCCCCGAGCCACAAGGACACGGCTGATTGCGCCCCACCGGATCGGTCTTGCCGTAGTCGTCGGCGACCGCCGTGCGCACGGTGGCGGCTCGGAGCTCACCCGCTGCGGCGGCCGCCGAGATGGCCAGCTCAGCAAACTCGGCGTCGTGGTCGGAGGGCGCAAGATAGATCGCGCAACTGCCGTCGTGACGGACATTGCTCAGCCACTCGACCGAGAGATCGGGCAGCGCCGCCTTGACGATGCCCTCGCCCAGCGGGTTCAGCAGGACGAGGTCGTGACGGCGCACCTCGGCGGTCCAACCGAGAGCGTGACCGAGGTTGGCCTCCGGTGTCGCTTCACCGATCGGCCAGTCGCCGGGCAGGACGGCGTCGGACGTCAGCACCAAGGCCGAGCGGGGCGACGCGATCGTCCGCACGAAGGCGAGAGCCCTGGCCTCTCGGCCCGATCCAGCAGGTCGCAACGTCGACATGGTCGTCGAGACTACCCGAGCACCGACGGACCACTTCTCCTTCAGGAACTCGTCCATCGAGCCGATGACATGACCACTCGCCTCCCTCGACCCGCGGAGCCCCTGTGCGATTCGAACTGACCTTCCTGCCTCGTTCCGTGGATGGGGCCGACCCTGCTCATCGTCTGGTCGACCGTCGCTCGCCTACCGAGCCGTCGGACCGAGCGCTGGTGATGTGGGCCCGTATCGGTGATCGCCTCGGCATCGAGATGCCGACGCTGGAGCACACCACGATCGACGGCGGCCCCTCCTACCTCGAGTCCGAACACGGGCTCACGCTGACCCTCGACGCTGGGACCCTTCACCTGTCGGCGCCCGCCGGACCAGTCGACGACGCCACAGCGCTCGACATGTTGCGACGGGTCGCCGCGATCGTCGAGACCGTGACCGGCCTCGTCGCCTGTGATCCCGGCACACAACGCCGCTTCCTTCACGACGACCTCGACGGATTCGGAACCTTCGCTCCACCGCTCCAGGAACTCACTCACTGACCACGTTTCGTCGCTCACCGAGGTGCCCGCTTCGGCCCCGCGGCTGCAGTAGTTTCACTGCATGCGGCACGATCGACCGGCGGTCACTTGGCGAGCGGCGATCGCTACCGACGCTCGGGCGGCGAGCACCAGCCGACTGGCGGCGCTGATCACCCTCATCGTCGCCCTGCTCTACGAGTGGGGGTCGGGCAACGAGACCCTCAACGTCACGGTCATCGCGTCGGCGTACGAGCGCCATCTCGGCGTCGTCGGCATCGCCATGGCCACCCTGGTCGGGGGCGTCGCACCCGCGCTGCTCCAGGTGGTGACCGGATCGATCGCCGCGCTCGGCTTCGCCGCGGTCACCGCGACGACCGACAAGTCCTGGTCGAGTCTTCTTCGGCTTCGTCCCGACTTGGCCGGATCCTCATGGCTCGGGCTACGGCCGCTCGGCCAGTTCGCGGTGGCGTTCGGGCTCGGCGCATCGGTGGCGGTCTTGATCGAACAGATGACGACCGGTCGCTCGGGCCTGCGGGCCATGTTGCCGGTCATCGCCCGGTCTGCGGCCTACACCGGCCTCGGTGCTGCCGGCGTCTCACTCGCACTCACCTCGGCGACCGAATCGGCTCGTCGCTTCGAGCGGACGCGACCAGCAGCCGACTTCCTGCTCCGTTGGGCGACCAATCCCGTCGTCTGGTTCGTGCTTTTCACGCTGCTCGCCGTGTGGGCATGGTGGAGCGGCCGCTCGTCGGCGAACGTCGGCAGCTGACTGACAGCAGGCTTCAGGCGAAACACGCCTCGACAAAGGTCTCGAATGCTGGGAGGTCGGGCGCAATGCGGAGGTGGCCGTCTACTCGCTTGATGTCGAGCGCCGGACAGAAGAACGCACCATGCTCGGTGAAGAAGTGCGGTGAACCGACCACGCCACGCTCCTTGCCCTGCTCCCACTCGGCCAGGACGGCCTCGGTGTCGGCCGGGATCGCCGGCGGCAGACCGGCGGCGTCCGCGATCGTGTTGAGCACGTGCGGATCGCTGATGTCTCGTCCCTCTTCGAACAGGGCGTCTCGTAGTGCGAGGCTGAGTCGCTCACCCTCGGCATCGCCGATGCGGTAGGCCGATTCGACCAGCGCCAGTGCCGGCAGGGTGGTCGTCGGAAAGGCCTCGACGTCGAATCCGCTGAACAGGTCGCCGGCGGCCTGCTCCCGTAGATCATCGACTTCCTCGCCGATGAAGTGGGCGTCCATGGGTTTGCCGTTGACCAGTTCGAGGGGCCACGGACGCACTCGCAGCGTCACCCCGTCACCGCGAGCAGCTCGCTGCTCGACCAATCGCTTGAGTCCAACGTGGGTGAACGGACACCAGATATCGGCATACACATCGATGACGGTCATGGCTCCAGTGTGGCGACGGGGCCCGTGGATGCGCACGGCCGAAGGTCCCAAATGTCCGGACATAGCGGACGCAGCGTCAGTGATGATCGATTCCCGCGAGGCGGCTGCGGGTTCGTGACCCCGAGACCAGGTAGACCGCGGCGAACCCGATCGCCCCGACGAGCACGATGGTCGGACCGGACTGGATGTCGAGGTGGTAGCTGAGATTCATCCCGACGAAGCCGGTGACGGCTCCAATGCCGGTGGCCAGGAACAACATGTCGCGGAACGAGTTGGTGAGCATCCGGGCGATCGATGCGGGGATGGCGAGGGTGGCGGCGATCAGCGTGACGCCGAGCACCTGCATGCTGACGAGGATCGATGCCGACAGCACGACCATCAGCAGAGCGTCGACCCGTGCGGTCGAGATGCCAGAAGATTCGGCGACGTCGGGGTCGAACGTGGTGAACAGCAGCTGGCGGTAGCCGAAGAAGACCACCACCATGACGGCCAGTGTGACGACGGCGACCGCCACCACGTCGTCGTAGTCGACGCCGAGGATGCTGCCGAACAACGCCGCTTCGAAGCTCCTCCCCTGGCGACCGAAGATGGCGAAGAGAGCGAGACCAAGCGCAAACGACGCCGTGGTGATCACGCCGATCGCGGCATCGGCCCCGATGACCCGACGACGGGTCACGCCGTTGATGGCGAGCGCAGAGGCAACACCCCAAACCCCGGCCCCGAGCACGAAGTTGACGCCGATCAACGCGCTGATCGCAAACCCACCGAAGATCGCGTGTGACAATCCATGCCCGATGTAGCTCATGCCCTTGAGAACCACGTAGACGCCGATCATCCCGCACAGAGCACCGGCCAGCGTGGCCACGATGAGGCCGTTGCGAAAGAACTCGAACTCGAAGGGGCGAACCAGTTCCTCGATCATCTGCGGCTCCTCATCGTGCGTCACGCATCAGCGGAATGATCGGTGCGGTGTCGGCGAGGTCGATCACGACCCGATGACCGCTGTAGTCGAAGACCTCCATCGCCGCCCCGAACGTTGCCTCCATGACCTCCGAGGTGAGGACGTCGGCCGGAGCACCGCTGGCGACGATCGAGGTGTTCATACACACCAGATGTGGGAGGTGTGACGCCATGCCGTTGAGATCATGCGTGGTCAGGACCACCGCGAGGCCATCGGCGTTCAGATCGGCCAGGAGATGGAGCACCTCGTGACGAGTCTTGACGTCGACACCCGAGGTCGGCTCGTCCATCACGAGCAGCTGCGGCTGTCCGAGCAATGCCCGAGCGATGAACATGCGCTGCTGCTGACCACCGGACAGCTCGCGAATGTGCCGATCGGCCAGCGCACCGATGCCGAGGCGATCCATGACGTCTCGGGCCGCAGCTCGCTCGGCCCGGCTCGGCCACGGGAGCCGACGATTCCCGGGGCTGGCCAACAACACGCACTCCGACACCGTGAGTGGGAAGCTCCAGTCGACCGTTTCGACCTGCGGCACGTAGCCGATCCCGAGACCCGGTGTGCGGTATACCTCGCCGTGCACGGGCCGCATGGTGCCGAGCAACACCTTGAGCAGGGTGGTCTTGCCCGAGCCCGATGGGCCCACGATGCCGGTGAATTGGTGATCGCCGATCGTGAAATCGATGTCGCGCAACACCGGGCCTTCGCCGTAGGAGCACGTGACGTGTTCGAGGCGGAGCAGCTCACCGGGCCGGATCATCTTGTGGACCTCACCATTGTCGTTCATTGGGGGTACGTCGCTTCGTCAGGTGCGACATTGCGCACGTCGAGGGCGGCAATGGCCGAGGAGTCGCCGCCAAGGGCATCGGTCATCGTGAGGTAGTCGAACACCATCAGGCCGAGCCAGGAGTGTTCGGCGTCACCGGGCTCCCCGGGAAGGTCGTCGTCTCGCAGGACATCGACGTAGGTCACGCCGGCCTCCTGGCCGATCTGTTCGAGGACCGGGCTCGGGAACACTTCGGAACCGAAGATGGCTTGCACGCCCTCGGCCCGGACCTGATCGATGAGGTCGGCCAACTCCTTCGCCGTCGGGTCCTCGAAGTCCGATACCTGGATCGCCCCGATCACCTCCCAGCCATAGTTCTTGGCGAAGTACGCGTAGGCGTCGTGATAGGTCAGCAACTTCTTGCTGCCTTCGGGAATGGTGGCGAACGACTCCCGCATGGCGGCATCGAACTCGTCGATGAGGGCGGCGAACGCCTCATAGTTCGCCGCGTAGTAGTCGGCGTTCTCGGGATCGGCAGCGGTCACCCGGTCGCGAATGATTTCGGTGTACTGGAGTGCGTAGCTCGGATCGGTCCACAGATGAGGGTTGGGTTTGCCTTCGGACTCGGGGAACGAGAAGTCGTAGATGTAGTCCGCTTCCGGCAGGGCGATCGTCCCGAGTTCGATGATCTCGGCGTCGTCACGCATATTGGCCTCGGCCAACTCGACGGTCGGCTCCTCGAGCTTGAGACCGTTGACGAAGATGAGGTCGGCCCGACTGAGCAGTTCGGCGACGCTCGGCTTCGGCTCGTAGGTGTGGGAGTTGGTGCCCTCGGGGACGATGCCGACCACCTCGGCGCGATCGCCGACGATCTGGCTGGCCAAACTGGTGATGGGAGCCACGGTGGTCGCCAACACGAGCCGGTCGCTGTCGGCGCTTGCGTCGTCAGATGCCGAGGCGCCGCCCCCCGATCCGCCGCACGATGCAGCAACCAGGGCACCGGCCAACAACAGTGGAGTCAGAAGCTTCATCCCGAGCACGCTAATCGCAAGCTGCTTGCAACAACGGGTCGGGCGGCGAAGTTCACCAGATTGTTTCCGACTACCCTCCGGCCATGGCCGGGACCGATCTCGCGAGCATCCTCGAACTGTTGAGCAACAACGGCCACCGGATCACCACCCCTCGCCGCCAGATCGCCGAGGCAATGCTCGCCCTCCCCGACCACTTCACGCCGGCCGACCTTGCCGATGCGGTGAAGGTCGACCACCCGGAGATCGCCGAGTCGACGATCTATCGCTTCCTCGACACACTGAGCGAGCTCGACGTGGTCGAACACGGCCACATCGCCCACGGGTCGGCCGTGTACCACGTGCAGCCGGTTGCCGACCACGTGCATCTGGTGTGCGTGCAGTGCTCGTCGATCACGGAAGCACCCACCGCCGAGTTCGACGCTGCGACCCGCGAACTGCGTGAACGGTTCGGATTCACCCCTCGACCACGACACTTCGCGCTCGAGGGCATCTGCTCGGCCTGTGTCGATGACGGCAGCGCCTGACACCTGCTGCAGTAGCCGTCCAACCTTTGGTTAAGGAACGGCAAGGACCCTGGTCCCCGCCTCAACCGATCGGTACAAGTTGACGAAGTTCAACGCAAGCCAAACCTTCGACGTCGCCGGTGACGTGGAAGGGCGTGAACTCGTTCGTCCTTGCCCCCGCCGCCGGTGCGACGGAGATGACCTTGTCCTGGGAGGTGTTGATGCGTTCCGACGCCGAGTTCGATCGGTTCTTCTGCAGCCACTACCCGGGCGTCGTGCGCTCGCTCACCGTCATCACAGGCAACCGCGAGGCCGCAGCCGACTGCACGCAGGAGGCCTTCATCAGGGCGTATGCCCGCTGGGGCCGAGTCCGGCGCTACGCCAGCCCCACGGCATGGGTCCGACGGGTGGCGATCAATCTTGCGAACGACCAGTTCCGGTCCGACGACCGTCGCCGTCGCCGCGAGGACCGATTCCATGTCGGACGTCAGCAGTTCGAAGGCCCGGCGTCGACCACGGTCGACCATGATCTCGTACTCGGATCGCTCCTCGGCTCACTCACGCCACAGCAGCGTTCCGTCGCCGCCCTGTTCTACGTCGAGGACCTGCCGGTCCTCGAGATCGCCACCACACTGGGCCTCTCGGAGGGTGCGGTGAAATTCCACCTCCATTCGGCACGCAAGGCGCTCCGTACGTCGTTGGAAGCAGCCGAGGAGGTCGATCATGTCTGATCACTTCGATCCGCTCGAGTTCGATCCGCTCGATCTCGACGCCGAACTCGACACGGCACACCTCGACCAGCTGATCCGGCGCCGGCTCTCAACGGCCATCGAGGCGCCTGCGCCCTCCCCCGCCGTGCTCGATGACCTGCGCCGACCGCTCCGCCGGGCTCGGCTCGTGCACCAGACGCACCTCGTCGCCAGCGCAGCCGCCGTCATCGCACTGGTCGCCGGGGCGTCGCAGTTGGTCGTCGATCGGTCGACGGAATCGACGCTGATCGCCGCCAGTAAGACCTCCGAGGTGGCGGCACCGCTGGCATCGGACGCATCGACCACCATCGACGAGGGCCCGGACCAGGGCGTGCAGATCGATACTGCGGTTGTCACGACCGGCGACGGTTCCACCCCCGTCACTGCCGCCGACGGGTCGGTGGGCGAGGGTTCGGCCGTTGCATCGACGACGGTGTACGGCACGGGGTCGACGGTCACCAACCGTCCCAACCCCACCACCAGCCCCACGAGCACTGCGCTGCCAACGACGGTACCCGCCACCTCCGGCTCACCCGCGACGACCAAGGCGCCCGCGACCACGGCCACCACCGCCGTATCGACATCCACGACGAGCACGGTGCCCGCCACGACCTCGACCACCGTCGCGACGACGCCGAAGACGATCTCGACCAGCTGTGGATCGATCACCGCAACCGCAAGCGGCCGGGCCATCTCGCTCGTCGGCACCCAGCCGAAGCCGGGCTTCACCGCTCACGTCGACAACGACGGTCCCGAGGAGCTGGAGGTGAAGCTGTCGGGTTCGCAGGGTTCCTGCGAGATCAAGGCGACGGCTCGGGGCGGCGTGATCAGCGCCGAGACCAGCTTCGAATCCTCGAGCGACGACGACGGCGAACACGACGACTGAACGAAGTTCCGAGATTTCTCGTCATCGCACAAACCTTTCGGGTTCGCGGTGACGTCTCTTCCACCAAAGGAGGTCACCAACGTGATCACATCAACGGCCCTCTCGGGCAAGACTGCAGCCATCATCCTCGGAGTTGCCGGCGCCGCCGGTGGTCTGAACATGAGCGTGATGGCCCTCACGCCCTCGGCCGATGCCAGCGGCACCACCGAGGGAGCGGCCGCCTCCACCGATCCGCAGCGAGTCCAGGTCGTCGTCGACGTCCCGACGGCCGCCAGCCCCGAGACCACGGTCGACGGCACGGTCGCCGGCAGCGGTGAAACTGGAGCGCCCGCTGCCGTTGCGCCAGCCGATGGACAGCCGGCCTCGCTCGCCTGGAGCCAGTCGAACGACGCGTCCGTCCAGGCTCCTGCGGCTCCCGACGAAACGCTGCCCTCCGCCCCGGCCACGACGGCGGCCCCGGCCACCACGACCGCGCCGCCGGCACCGAAGCCCACCGCCGCTCCCCCAGCTCCAGTGGCGACGACCACGGTTCCAGCCCCCGTCACCACCGCCTCCGGTGGGAGCAGCCACGACGATGACGATGACGAGCACGACGAGCACGACGACCACGACGACGAGCACGAGTACGAAGGCCACGAGTCGCGTGAGCACGAGGATGACGATGACTGAACCGACGGCTCAGGAACGCCTGGCCGCCTTGCAGGCTCGGCGGGCGCAGACGTCGCCCGGCGCTCAACCCTCACCGGGTGCACGATCCTCCCATGGTGCAGAGGGCCGACCGCAACGTGCTCCCCGACCGCAGCGCACCCCGAGCACCGAGCCGGCAACTGCTTCGTCCCCTCGAGTGAGGCAATCCTCTGGGTCGGCGGCGGCCACGGCTCGCAAGCCGGTGTCGACCGCTCGGCTGGTCACCGCCGGAGCGTCGGCGATGTCGTTCGGTGCCATGGTCGTCGCCATGGGCCCGATCCTGCAGTCGACGGTCGACGCCCAGCTCGCCGCCGAGGCCAACGACGCCGCCAATGCGGTTGCCGGCGTCGGCTCGGCCATCGCCCCCAACGTCGTCATCGAAGTGGTCCCGAACCCGGTGCCGCTTGTCGACGAGTCGGCGGCCATCGATCCGCTCACGGGCCAGGCCCTGCTGGCCGATGGCACCGTCGCCCCCAACGCAGCGGTCGACCCCAATGCCGCCGTCGACCCGAACGCAGCAGCAGTGTCGACGCAAGCAGCGGCCCAGACGGCGCCAGCGGCAGCGGCCCCCGCCACCACCCCGGCCAAGCCCAGTGCATCAGCAGCCCCGGCGACGCAAGCTCCGGTTGCCGCCCCGCCGGCGACACAAGCGCCGGCTACTGCGCCTCCGGCGACCCAACCACCGGCGACGGCCGCACCGGCTCCTCAGACCGCGCCGCCGCAGACGGCACCTCCGCAGACCGCTCCACCCCAGACAGCACCACCGGAAACGGCACCTCCGCAGACCGCGCCGCCACAGACCGCGCCGCCCGCACCCCCGACCACGCAGGCGAGTGGCGGCTGACATGCACACGATCAGCTTCCGGGCCATGGGAAGCCCCTGCCGCATCGTCGCCGATGGGTGCAGCGAGTCGGCCGTGGCCGACGCGCGCTCGCTCATCGACGACCTCGAACAGCGCTGGAGCCGCTTCCTTCCCGACAGCGAGATCAGCGATCTGAACCGCCACGCCGGCGAACTCACGATCGTCAGCGAATGGACCTACCGCCTCGTCGAGGCAGCCGCCGACGCCCAGGTTCGAACCGGCGGCCTGTTCCATCCGCTCATGCTCGACCAGCTCGTCGAACTCGGGTATTGCTCGCCCTGGCAGGAGCGTCCTGCCGGGGGTGGCTCGACCGCCACCAAGCCGGCGAGCAGCGAGCCGATCGAGTGCTTCGGACCGATTCTGGGCGTTCGTCTTCCTCCCGGCACCCGCCTCGATCCAGGGGGAATCGGCAAGGGGCTCGCCGCCGATCTCGCTACCGATCTGTTGGTCAGTCATGGGGCGACCACCACGTCGGTCGAGCTCGGCGGCGATCTCCGAGTCAGTGGTCAGGCCTGGTACGGGCCTTCCTGGCGGATCGGTGTTGCCGATCCGTTCGACGACGATCGTGAAATTGCCGGACTCACGATCAACGAGGGGGCCGTCGTGACGAGCAGCACGCTGCGCCGTCGCTGGCCGGGCGAGGGCGCTGATCTGCATCATCTGCTCGACCCTCGCACGGGCTTGCCGTCCGAGAGTGACATCGTTGCCGTTTCCATGTGTGGCGCATCGACAGCGTGGACCGAGGTGGCAGCGAAGGCTGCCCTGCTCGCCGGATCTCAGCAGGTGATCGAGGTGGCGGAGCGTCTCGGGGTCCGAGGCATCGCCGTCACGGCAAGCGGCGAGATCCTCGGCAACGATCACGCAGCGATGGCCGCTGCCGATGATCGATCAACGAACCAACGAATCGAACAAGGGAGTCTTCGATGAATGAGCAACTGTGGTGGTTCGTCGCCCGATCGGGCGGCATCGTCGCCTGGGCGCTGGTCACGCTGTCGGTGTGCTGGGGCCTCTTCATCTCCACGAAGGCCGTTGCCAAGGCCAGCCAGCCTGCCCACTTGCTCAACCTGCACCGCTTCCTCGGCGGGCTTTCGGTCGTGTTCACCGCCATCCATGTCGCCGGGCTCATGCTCGACAGCTACGTGCAGTTCCGCTGGATGGACATCCTCGTTCCCTGGGCCGCCAGCTGGAAACCGACGGCGGTCGCCTGGGGCGTCATCGCCATGTATCTACTCGTTGCGGTCGAGGTGACGTCGCTGCTGATGAAGCGACTGCCGCGAACCGTGTGGCGCCAGATCCATCGCTCGAGCTTCGCCCTCTACATCCTCTCGACCATCCACGGCATCCAGGCCGGCACCGACGCAACCAACCCGATCTACCGGATGCTGATGACGGCATCGATCAACATCGTGGCCTTCCTCACCATCGTCGCCGTCTTGGCGCATCGCAAGAAGCAGTTGGGCTCGGCGGGCGTTGCCGCTGCCTCCTGACGACCCGTCGCCCGATGGGCCGGATCACGCCGATCTCAGGGACCCCACGGTGGACGTTCACCCCAGTTGTTCCAAAAGGTGGTTTCGCTCGTCGGCCGCCGACGCGTCGTGCCGAAGTTTCCCCGCGGGTAGCCCATCGGGATACAGCAATGGAAACGCATCTCCGCCGGCACCGCGAACATCTCGTAGAGCCGTTCGAGCACCGTGTCGTGCAGCGTGGTCAGCACCGAACCGATCCCGAGCGCGCGAGCGGCGATCATCAGGTTCTGCGCCGTCGGGAAGACCGAGACGCCCGGTGCCCGATGCGAGAAGACCAGGAGGACAACGGGCGCTGCGCCAATCTCGTTGGCGAGCAGCGCCGGCATGGCATACGGCGACCCTTCGGGCAGCTCCTGGTCGGGAACCCAGCCGTAGGCGTCGGCTCGCTTGGCCCACCACGCCTCGTGGTAGAGCTCGCCAAAGGTGGCAATGCGCTCACGATCGCGGATCACGAGCAGCCGGACCGGCTGCACGTTTCCACCGTTCGGTGCCTTGGAACCGGCGTCGATGATCGTTCGGAGATCGGCATCGCTGATCGGTCGGTCGGGGTCGAATCGCCGAATCGCCCGTTGCGTGAACAGCGCCTCACCAACGCTCATCGACAGCTCGGCGGGTGGTGGCAACGCCACCATGTCATGGTCGGTCATGGGTGCTCCTCGCGATGGTGGTCGGGTCGCCCATGATGGTCGACCGAGCGGGCGACGAAGACGAACTCCTTGCCCGGCCGATCGGGAGCGTCGCGCACATCGACGACGGCAAACCCCGAAACACCAAGCGACTCGACGAGTTCGTCTCGCTCGCGAAACCGCAGTGTCGAGTCCGATGTGAGCGTCGTTCCACCGGGACTGAAACAGTACGTGTGGCGGAACGTCACCAGGGGCAGCGCCACGTCAAGCAGTTCGGTCCACGTTTCCACCACACCGCCGTCGCCGGTGGCGACCAACCGACGAGTGTGCTCGGCCGTCCATTCGGTCCACCCCCGAGCCATCGGGTCGCGAGTCTCGAAGATCAGGTGCCCGTCCGGTCGGAGGGCAGCTCGAATGCCCGACAGCGTGGCGAGCCAGTCGGTGTCGTCGAGGAAGACCTGCGCCACGTTGCCGGTCATCACCGCAGCGTCGACGCAGAGCTTGGGAAGGGTGGTTGCGTCGCCGTTGACCCAGCGAACCTGTTCGGCACCTGCCTTGGTTTGGGCGATCTCGAGCGAGGCCACCGCGGGATCGACGGCGGTGATCTCTGTGCCCCGAAGCGCAAGAGCGCAGGCAAGTGTGCCGGTGCCGCACCCGACGTCGAGCACGGAGGTGGCGCCGACCTCGTCGAGCCAGCTGAGGTAGTGCACGAGGTCATCTCGCTCCCCGTCGACCACGTCGTAGATCGCGGCCAGCCGGGGATGCGAGAAGATCGGGTCGATCCCGAGGTCGCCGCTCACCGCGCTTGGGTCATTTGATCAGGGGGTCTCGCGGGAGGCCGAGGATGCGCTCGCCGATCTGGTTGCGCTTGATCTCGGAGGTGCCACCGGCGATGGACATGCCACGGTGCATCAGCACGAGGGCATTGCTCATCGCTCCCGACCCTTCCATGAACAGCGAATCGGTGCCGCCGAGCTCAGTCAGGATGGCCGCCGCCTCGTGTCCGATCTCGGACAGGATGAGCTTGGTCATCGCACCCTCCGGGCCGGGAGCGCCACCGGCGACCGCTCGGCTGGCGCTGCGAAGATTCAGCAGACCCATGGCCTGGTGCTCGGCGATGTAGCGACCGACTCGCGCCGCGCCGCCATCGAGTCGTTCGGGGTGCGCGTCGAACGGGGCGATCAGTGCGGTGCCGGGCAGCGAGAGGCCACCCTGTCCCCCACCGATACTCACACTTTCGTTGCCGAGCGTGGCTCGGGCGACGGTCCAGCCGCCGTCGACGGGTCCGACCACATCGTCGTCGGGGACGAACACGTCGTTGAAGAACACCTCGTTGAACTCGGAGTCACCGGTGGTCATCTTGAGCGGCCGAACCTCCACGCCCTCGGCGTGCATGTCGATGACCATCGTGGTGATGCCGTCGTGCTTCGGCACATCGGGATCGGTGCGCACGGTGGCGAATCCCATGCCGGCCACATGCGCGCCGCTGGTCCACACCTTCTGACCGTTGACGAGCCAACCACCGTCGACGCGAGTCGCCTTGGTCTTGACACCGGCGGCGTCCGACCCGGCGTCGGGCTCGCTGAACAGCTGGCACCAGATGACGTCCTGGCGCAGCGCCGGGTTCACCCAGCGGGCCACCTGGTCTGGCGTCGAGTACTGGATGAGCGTGAGGATCACCCAGCCGGTGATGCCATAGGCGGGCCGCTTCACGCCGGCAGCGGCAAACTCCTCTTCGATCACCAACTGCTCGATCGCGCCGGCGGCGCGCCCGTAGGGCTCGGGCCAGTGGGGCATGACGTAGCCGGTCTCGATCAGCTTCGCTCGCTGCTCGGCCGAGGGCAGATCCTTGATCGAGTTGGCGAAGGACCGCACGTCGTCGCGGATCGCTTCGGCCTCGGGCGGCAGTTCCACGGTCTTCGCTCGTTCGACGCCCCGCCGGGTGAGATCGGTGAGGTCAGCCGCTGCGGCGTCGGCCTCGAGGAGGGCGAGGAGTGTGGTGGCCCGCCGCATGTACAGGTGCGCGTCGTGCTCCCATGTGATGGCGATGCCGCCGTGTACCTGGGTGCTGAGATTTGCGCAGAGATCGGCGGCCGGGGCTGCCAGTGTGGCGGCGACGGCAGCCGCGTAGGTGAGCTGATCGCCGCCGGTGGAGGCGGCTCGGGCGGCGTCCCACACGGCGCTGGTCGCCAGTTCGGTGGCGACGATCATGTTGGCGCAGTGGTGCTTCACCGCCTGGTACATGGCGATCGGGCGTCCGAACTGGATGCGTTCCTTGGCATAGGCCGCCGCCAGCTCGGTGCTCTCGCGGGCTACCCCGACGGCCTCGGCCGAGAGGAGCACACGGGCGAGATCGACGAGCGTCTGACGAGCTCCGGCGATCACCGTGGCCGGGGCGGCATCGAGAGTGACACGTGCTGTTCGACGGCTGGGATCGAGGTTGCGAGGCACCTCGACGGCGACGCCATCGCCGACCTCGACAACAGCGATGTCGTCCCCGGCGGGAACCAGCAAGAGTGTGGCCAGACCGCCGCCAAGCACGACACCGGCCGAGCCGGAGACCGTTCCGTCGTTCACCGTGACCGAGCCGCCGAGTGCGACGGCACCGACCGCCGACCCGTCGGCGACGCCCGGAAGGTGCGTTGCCTTCAGGTCATCGCTGCCGACGGCATCGATGACTGCGCTCGCGATCACGCTGGGCACCAGCGGCCCGGGAGCGACCGCTCGGCCCAGCTCTTCCACGATGATCACCAGTTCTTCGAGTCCGTAGCCCGATCCGCCATGCTGCTCCGGAAGATGCAGGCCGAGCCAGCCCAGGTCGGCCATCTGTTGCCAGGTCTCGGGCAACGACTCCTCGCTGGCTTCGAGCAACGCCCGGGCGGCGCCTCGGAGCTCACGTCGGCTGGCGAAGTCTCGAACGGTCTCGGCGAGTGCTCGATGCTCGTCGGTGATGGCAATGGACACGATGTGGCTTCCGATTCGGTCGGGGCGCCGGTTCGAGGCGCCGGCAGCAAGGAATTGCCGCCCATCGTGTTCGACCCGGGTCCGATCGACAAATCGCCGGCCGATCGGTCGCAGCGTCAGTCGACGGGTACGAGGCGACGGGCGTTGCCGCCGAGGATGGCAGCGACGCCAGCTTCGTCGATGCCGCTCGTGACCACTCGCTCGATCAGCGTGCCGACCCGGCAACCGG
Organism: Acidimicrobiales bacterium; assembly: GCA_041394265.1. NCBI lineage: Bacteria > Bacillati > Actinomycetota > Acidimicrobiia > Acidimicrobiales > Acidimicrobiales bacterium. The sequence goes on along the minus strand of JAWKIO010000005.1, from coordinate 4,577,952 downwards.
TATTCGGGGCGTCGCTCCCGAGCAGGATCCGATCGGCGTATCGGGCAAGTAGCTCGACGCCGATGTCGACCTGGGAGTGGACCACCGGTGTCAGATCGGCATAGAGGTTGGCATGCCGATCGAGGTAGGGCACCGCGTCGTTGGCAGCAGCATGACCGAAGTGGGCCAGCACCAGGATGGTGTCGGGGTGATCGGCGGCCGCCCGCCCGATCGGTGCGAGCTCGTCGGCCCCGGTCATCCCGCTGACGGCATGGCCGGCGTGCACGACCACGGGCAGGCCGAATGCGCCTGCCGCGTCGAGCGTGCCGGACAGCCTTGGATCGTCGACCTCGTAGTTGCCGACCGAGCAGTGCAGCTTGAGGACCCGGGCTCCAGCGCGTGCCGCCACTTCGAGATCGGCCGCCGGGTCGGGGTCGTCGGGGTGCACGGTGCAGCCGGGGATCACGGTCACCGGATGATCGGCGAACGTCGCTGAGGTGGCGATCATGTCGCGATTGAGTGCGGCGGCCATCCCCGGCTTGTGCGCGTAGGGCAGGTTCCACACGGTGTCGACTCCCTCGGAGGCGAGGGTGTCGAGCACGATCCGGTGGTCCAATGGGTACTGGAGTTGGTCACCGATGTTGGCCTCGAAGAAGGCGCGGATGGCGTGGCCCAACTTGCCGGGCTTCAGGTGCACATGGGCGTCGACGATCGGCGAGTAGGAAGGTGTCACCCCGCCATTGTGGATCAGCCGTCCGGCGGGTGTCTTGCCCAGCGCCCGAGCAGTCCCGCGAACACGATCGAGCAGCTCGCGACCCTGCTGGCGTCGACCTACCCGGCCATCGTCGACAACGCCGCCTGCACATCGTCGACGTCGACCAGTTCGATCCAGCGCTCGGCAACCGTCATGCCCGCCGCTCGGCGGGCGAGGGTTGCGGCAGCACCGCCAGCACTCGACCCTTCCTTCATGTCGAGCAACAGCACGACATCCCAGTCGCCGACATCGGTGAGCCACATGCCTTCGATCTCACCGTGCACGTGATGGACGAGATGCTCGAGATAGGACCGCCGAGCGACGGGCCCGTCCTTGACCATCTTTGCTGCCTCCTCGGACGAAACCTTCAACATGCCCAAGAAACGTGTCATGACGGCTCCTTCGTTCAGCTCTCCTCCCACCGTACGAACCACATCGGCACCGGACCAGGGTCGAACGTCCGAGAACGTTCTGTGCGTCAAACACGTCGCCTGATCCGTTCTGTGCGTCAAACGCGTCGGCTGCGGGAACTTTGACGCACAGAACGGGAATGGCGGTGACTCTGACGCACAGAACGGGGGGGGGTGATGTCCCGGGCGCCACCACCAGCGTCAGGGAGTGAGAAGGTCGACCAGATGGTCGTGGCCGTGGTGACGAGCCCACCCGGCGGCGTCGGCGCCGACCATGCCGTCGGTGATCGTGGGGTCGGCACCGTGCTCGAGCAGCCAGCGAACGAGGTCGGCATCACCCGAGGCGGCGGCAGCGTGGAGGGCGGTGCCTCGCCAGTGAAATCCGGGAGGTACGGCGTCGATGTTGGCGCCGCGTTCGAGGAGGTCGGCCGCTGCTGCCCGCCGGCCACAGTCGGCCGCCATCACGAAGGCGTGGTCGAGGACCGACTGTCGCTCGTCCGCACGGTCGAGTGGCACGGTCTCGGCGAACGGCGAGCCGATCCGGCCAGCCGCGGCAGTGAGGTTGCCGGTGGCGTCGAAGCACGCCGCGATGGCGCCGAGGTCGCCAAGTCCCGCCGCCGTACTGAGCGCGCGAATGCCGGCACCGCGATCCAGGAGCACCTGAGCCATGTCGGCGTTCGACCAGTACAGCGCCTCGTCGAGTGGTGTCCACGACGTGGTGGCTGCGAGGTCGCCGCCGTCGATGTCGGCACCGGCATCGAGAAGCACGTCGACCACAGCGAACGACCCGCAGCCGGCGGCGGCGACGAGCGGCCCCTGCAACTCGGCACCGGCCGCGACCAGCACACGAGCTGCGCCAGCCGGGTCCGGTAGCTGTGCCGCCTCGCAGGCGACGAACTGGAGCAAGGACGGGTGGCTCACGGCCGATGGCCGGGTGATGAGCTCCGCATCGGCGGTGACCAGGTCGGCCAACTCGGCGAGGTTGCCGGCCAGGATCGCCATCGCCGCGGGACCGAATCGTTCCTCCACCGCTCCCCCTCCCATCAACCGATCGTGCGTTGAACACGCTAGTCGCCGCCTGCTCGACACGGCCGCCGAGCGCCGACGCCCTCGTGGTTCAGGGGCGATATTCGATCGACCGCGGGGTCAGGTTCGCCGGCAAATTGATCATTCGGTACGCACCGGGCAGCCACTCGCAGATCAGGCGTCGTGTGTCGCGCGGGTCGATCATCTCCTCGAGCTCGAATCGGTTCAGCGGACCGACGGGGCCCCGCACGCTCTCGATCCGAGCTTCGAGATCGGCTCGAAGCGCAGCGGGATCGTCGGCCTCGGCCAGCTGTCGCTTGTATGCCGCCTCGATCCCGCCCTCGGGTGGGATGCCACCGACGTCGGCCGACGGCCAGGCCACCCGCACCGTCGCCGCCGAGCGCGGCGTCGCGTAGTTGTTGCCGGCGACGCCGAAGCTACGCCGCATGAGCACGGTGAACATCGGCACCGTCGACTGGGCCGCCGCGATCATCCACGTCGCACCTTTGCGGATCGTGCCGTTGATCTCGTGCTCGATGCCAACCGCGAACCCGGGGTTGTCGACGAGGTTGAGCACGGGCACGTGGAAGAGGTCGCACAGGTCGAGATGGCGAGTCAGCTTGTCGCACCCGTCGGCGGTGAGTGCGCCGCCGTTGACGTGGCGGCTGTCCGACGCCACGATCCCCATCGGGTGCCCGTTGAACCGGGCGAAACCGACGACTTGGTCGGTTCCCCACAGCGAACCGATCTCGAAGAACGAGTCCTTGTCGGCGAGCAAGCGAATGGCCCGCCGGATGTCGAAGGTCGTGGTTCGGTTGCGGGGCACGATGGTGAAGAGCTCGTCGTCACGCCGATCAGCCGGGTCTGCCGACGACGGCGGGACCACCGGTGGTGCCTCGTACACACTCGACGGTAGGTACGACAGGAAGCGGCGGGTCATCTCGGCCGCTTCCTCCTCCGACTCGGCCAGATTGTCGACCGACCCGTTGCGGCAGTGGATCCGCCAGTCGCCGAGGTCCTCCTTCGTCACGTCGTATCCCATGGCGTGGCTCACGACCGGCGGCCCGGCAACGAACAGCTGGGAGATGTCTCGCACCATGACCGAGAAGTGGCCGAGCACGGCTTTGGCCGCACCGATCCCGACCACGCTGCCGAGGAGCATGTTCACCACCGGAACGGTGGCGAGCTGCCGGGCGTACATCGAACTCCCGAGATGGCCGGGCAAGAACGAGCCGCCACCGCCGCTGACCCGAGGTCGCCCGGCTTTGATCGCCCCGCTGCTCTCCTGGGCCTTGCTCTCGCCGTCGGACTTCTGCTTCGGCAACATTGCCGCCACACTGCCGCCACCGCTCGAGCCGTCGAGGAGACGGATCGACGGCTGCAGCAGCTCGATCGAGAGCCGGTCGAGATAGGTGCTCTTCGCCCCGATGGCGCCGTCGGCGTGGCCACCGCGAGACGTGAAGTCGTCGGCGCAGACGATGGCATTGCGCCCCTCGATCAGACCGTGCCCGCCCACCATGTTGGCGGGCGTGAAGGCGTCGATGTCGCCGTACTCGCCGTAGGACGCAAACCCGGCGATGCTCCCGACCTCACGGAACGAGCCGTCGTCGAGCAGCAGATCGATCCGCTCCCGGCAGGTCAGCTTGTTGCGGGAACGCTGTCGGACCACGCCGGGATCGTCGGAGTCGTGGCCGAGCCGCTCGTGAGCGAGGCGCTGCAGCGTCGCAACGTCGTCGAGCGTCGGTGCCCAGGTGTTCTCGCCGCTCGGCGTGTCACCGTGACCACTGCCTTCTCCGGGTGCGACAACCGCCAGCACGTCACCGAGGGCGACCGAGTCGCCCGCTGTGACGTCGGCCAGCGAGACGATCGTGCCTGCGCATGGGGCCGTGATGAGTGTTTCCATCTTCATCGCCGTCACCACGAGCAACGTCTGGCCCGCAGCGACGGCGTCGCCGATCGACACGGTCACGTCGATCACCGACCCGGACATGGGACACGCCACGGCCTCATGGCCCGACTCGACCGGCAGGGTGCGCGTTGGCCCACTCGCCGGGCCGGAGGCACTGGTCGTTGGGGCTGCCCGAGATTCGAACAGCTCGGTGAGGGCCGTACGAGGCACCGCTGCGCTTGCCGTCAGCCCGTCGGCGGTGGCCACGAGTGTGGTGCGGGCGTCGCCGGCGCGTACCGAGTCGTGCGCCAGGATCGCATCGAGCTGGCCGAGGTTGGTGGGCAGGCCACCGATGTGGAAGCCGGCGAGGGCCCGCCTCGTCTGCTCGGCGGCCGCCTCGAGCGTTCCGCCGTTGGTCGAGGTGATCAACTTCGCAATCAGCGGATCGAAGTGGGGCGGAGGGGTGAGACCCGGATACGCCGAGCCGTCGACCCGGACCCCTGGTCCCGACGGTTCGCGGTAGCCGGAGATCGTGCCGGCGCCGGTCGCCACCACCCGGGTCTGGATCGACCAGCCCCGGGGAGACCCGATCGCCTCCTGCGATCCCAAGCCGAGCGAGTCGAGGGTTGCTCCCTGTGCGATCAGGAACTGTGTCTGCACCAGGTCGACGCCCATCACCTGCTCGGTGACCGTATGTTCGACCTGGATCCGGGGATTGCACTCGATGAAGTAGTGCGCCCCGGTCGACGGCTCGACGAGGAACTCGACCGTGCCCGCGTTCCGGTAGTCGGCGGCGCCGACGAGTTCGACCGCATGTCGGTGGATCGTGGCCCGCAGGTCGTCGCCGAGGTTGGGCGCTGGCGCGATCTCGACGACCTTCTGGTTCCGTTGCTGGACGGAGCAGTCGCGGTCGTAGAAGTGGACGATCGTGCCGGAGGCGTCCGCCATGATCTGGACCTCGACGTGTCTCGGGTCGACAACGAGTCGCTCGACGAACAACGCACCGTTGCCGAACGCCGCCCGAGCCTCGCTGCTCGAGCGTTCGAAGGCCTCGGGCATGTCTTCGGTGCGGTGCACGGTGCGCATGCCGCGACCACCGCCGCCCGCTGCGGCCTTGAGCATGACCGGATAGCCGATCGCCTCGGCGACCAATGCGGCGTCCTCCGAAGTGGCTGCGGCCTTCGCGCTTCCTGGGACGACCGGGATGCCGAGCGACTCAGCCAGCGTTCGGGCGGTGACCTTGTCACCGAAGAGGGCCAGCGCCTCCGATGGTGGCCCGATGAAGGTGATGCCCACCTGTGCGCATCGTCGGGCGAACTCCGGATTCTCCGACAGGAAGCCGTAGCCGGGATGCACGGCGTCGCAGCCGGCGTCGTGTGCGGCCTGGAGCACCGCATCGATGTCGAGATAGGCGCTCACCGGATCGCCCGGTTGGGGTAGCACCAGCGTGTCGGTCGTCATCCTCGTGTGCAGCGCGTCGGCATCGGCGGGCGGTGCGATCGATACCGATTCGAGCCCGAGTCCGGCTGCGGCGTGGGCGATTCGGATCGCGATCTCGCCGCGGTTGGCGATCAGGACGCGTTGCATGGGGACTCCTGGCATGGGGCGTGTGTTGCAGCCCCCACGATTGCCGTACGACTGCTCGGTCTCCAAACCGCGCCGCACCCACGAGACCGCGCGATCGAACATCGACGACCCTGCCCGTGACCTCAGTTGCCAGCATCGGCGGCACTGGAGCAAGCTGCGGCATGCCCATCGCACCATCGAACGACATCGAGCTCTATTACGAAACCCACGGCGACCCAGCCGATCCGGCACTGCTGTTGGTGAATGGCTTCTCGTCGCAGATCCTCGGATGGTTCGACGGCTTCCGTGAGGCACTGGCGGAGCGCGGCCGGTTCGTGATCAGCTTCGACAACCGCGACGTCGGCCTCTCCACGCACCTCGACGGGATCGACGTCGACCTCGCGGCCATCGGCGCCGGTACCGCACAGGCGCCCTACGACCTGTCGACCTTTGCGCTCGATGCGGTCGGGTTGCTCGATCATCTCGGTGTCGACAAGGCCCACATTGCCGGCTCGTCGATGGGCGGCATGATCGTGCAGCAGATGGCGATCGACCATCCCGACCGGGTGGCGACCCTCACCTCGATCATGTCGACCACCGGCGAACCCGACTACTTCCAATCGGCGCCCGAAGCCATGGCGGCACTTCGGTCACCGCAACCGTCGGAACGCTCGGCGTTCATCGAACGAGCGGTCTCGTCCCGGCACATCTTCGGCAGCAAGCGCTACGTCGACGACGATGCCGTCGCTGCGCAGGCCGGCGCATCGTTCGATCGCATGTACTACCCAGAGGGACTCGCTCGTCAGACCGCTGCCATCCGGGCGTCGGGCGATCGGGCCGAGGGGCTGCGCAAGCTGCAGACCCCGACCCTGGTCATCCACGGTCGTGATGACACGCTGATCCTGCCGTCTGGCGGCGAGCGCACCGCCGAGCTGGTGCCCGGCGCCAACCTACTCATGCTGTCCGACATGGGTCACGACCTGCCGAAGCCGCTGTGGCCGCTGATCGTCGATGCGATGATCAGCCACTCCACGCACGCCATCGGTTGATTGCGATTCGGGCCTCAGCGCTAACCTGCGTCAACGAGCGGCCGGCCCGATGCCGAGCGGAACGGAGCACCACATGAGCGCCAAGGTCGATGCCTATATCGCACGGTCGACGAAGTGGCCCGACGAGATGGCCGAGCTACGCCCCACGCTGCTTGGCTGTGGCCTCGACGAGGAGATCAAGTGGGGCAAGCCCTGCTACAGCCACGACGGCAAGAACATCGCGATCATGCAGGAGATGAAGGACTTCCTGGCGCTGATGTTCTTCAAGGGCGCGCTGCTCGAGGACCCTCAGGGCATCCTCGAATCGCAGGGCCCGAACTCCCGGTCGGCGATGCGACTGACCTTCCGGTCGGTCGACGACGTGCGGCAGCTGGCCGACACCGTGGCGGCGTACGTCGAGGAGGCGATCGATGTCGAGGCCGCAGGGCTCGAAGTGGAGCCAGCACCCGAGGTCGTCTTCTGCGACGAGCTGCAGCAACGCATCGACAACGATGACGACTTTCGCGCCGCGTTCGAAGGGCTCACGCCCGGTCGCCAACGCGAATACAACCTCATGATCGCCGACGCCAAACAGGCCAAGACCCGCGAGGCTCGGGTCGAGAAGTACGCCCCAAAGATCCTGGCCGGCAAGGGTTTCCGCGACCGCTGACCCGGGCGACGCCGGCGCGGGTCAGTTCTCGGGCAGGTCGGCGAAGGCCCGCTTCGTGTTCTTGTACCACTTCATGCCGGACACCGGCCGCTTCCAGCGTCCCTTCATGGCCGCTGCTGCCTCGGCGTGCGAGGTGTCACCTGCGGCGACCGCATCCTTCAGATGCTGATCCTGGAGGTTGATCACCTCATCGGCGGTTGCACCCCGCAACTCGTGATCGCACGGTCCGCCCAGCTGTTTGCATGTCATCGTCTTCATCTCGCGACCGTACAACGGCCTCGATCGGCACGGCTTCTTCGATCCTGCTCGACGACTCCGCCCGGTGGTGTGGCGAATGCCACTCCGACCTGCTCAACTGGGGCGCTGCCGCCGACCATGAGCGGCCGGCGATCGAGCCGATCGCGTTCCATGACACCGACGGAGGAGTCCACCGATGTTCAGCCTTGCCGAAATCGCTCGCACCCAGGCGACGGAGCGGCCCGACAAATCGGCGCTGATCTGTGACGACCGGACGTTGACGTACGCCGAGCTCGACGCCGAGAGCTCGCAGGTCGCCAATGCGCTGGTCGAGGCGGGAGTCGGCTCCCAGGATCGGGTGGGGTACGTCGGCAAGAACATCCCCGAGTACTTCACGCTGCTCTTCGGTGCGGCCAAGGTCAACGCGGTCACGGTGGCAGTGAATTGGCGACTCGCGCCACCGGAGATGGCGTACATCCTCGACAATGCCGAGGCCAAGGTGGTCCTGGTCGAGGCCGAGTTCCTCGACCACATCGCCAAGATGGACCTTCCACGCCAACCGTTGATCGTCGCCGTCGGCGGTGACTCGGCACATCGCACCTACGCCGACTTGATCGACGGACAGCCCACCTCCGATCCCGGGTATCCCACTGCCATCGACGACACGGCCGTGCAGCTCTACACCTCGGGCACCACCGGCCTGCCAAAGGGCGCCGAGATCAGCAATCGCAATCTCGGTGCCATCATCGAGCCGCTGAGCGCCATGATCGGGATGAGCGCGAAGAGCGTGGTCCTTCATGTGCTGCCGCTGTTCCACATTGGTGGGAGTGGCGTCGCCATCATCGGTCTGGCCAACGGCGGCACCAACGTGGTTCACCGCGACGTCGACCCGGCACGCATGCTGGCCGACATTCCGGGCCATGGTGTCACCACCGGGTTCTTCGTTCCGGCACTGCTCCAAGTGCTGCCGATGATCCCCGGCGCATCCGATGTCGACTTCTCCTCGCTCGAGTACATCTTCTACGGCGCGTCCCCCATCACCGAAGAAGTTCTGGTCTCGTCGATGGCGCTCCTCAAGTGCCCGCACGCCCAGGCCTACGGTCTGACCGAGACCACCGGTGTCGTCACCTGGCTCCCGGCCGAGGATCACGATCCGTCAGGGCCGAGGGCCAACCTGCTGCGCTCCGCCGGCAAACCGGTCGGCGGGGTCGAGCTGCGCATCGTCGGCGAGGACGGCGGCGACGTGGCCGACGGCGAGGTTGGTGAGATCTGGGTCCGGACCAACCAGAACATGAAGGGCTACTGGCGGAACACGGCGGCGACCGACGAGGTCTTCCCCGAAGGTCGAGACGACGAGGGTCTCGGGTGGTTCCGCACCGGCGACGCCGGCTACGTGAACGACGGCTATCTCTTCATCCACGACCGAGTGAAGGACATGATCGTGTCGGGCGGTGAGAACATCTATCCGGCCGAGATCGAGAACGCGATCATGGCGCACCCCGGCGTCGCCGATGTTGCGGTCATCGGGATCCCGAGCGATCGGTGGGGCGAGTCGCCGCTGGCACTCATCATCCCCAAGCCGGGCGAGGACCCCTCCGAGGACGACATCATCGCTCATTGCGCCGAGCGGCTGGCTCGGTTCAAGCTCCCTGCCCGAGTTGAACGCATCGAGGAGATCCCTCGGAACCCCTCGGGCAAGATCTTGAAGGTCGAGCTGCGCAAGCCGTACTGGGCCGGCCGCGACCGAGCCGTGAACTAGCCAGGCCCGCCTCACCAGATCGGAACGAACAGCGAGCAGCGAATCGGCGAACGATCGGGTCGTTGTGCTCTGAACGTTGCACACCGATCGGTGTTGGATCGCGTTGATGGTGATCGTCAACGTGCTCTTCAGTCCCCTGGCCCGCTCGGGCAATGCCGCGGCGATCGAGCGAGTGACGGGCTTCGCCGCGCAGCACCACGCTCGGCTCACCTTGCTGGGAGTCGTGCCAGAACCGTCCAGGCTCCAGCTGATGCTGCAGTCCGCAGAGGACGTCCGCTCCGCCGTCGAGACCGCCGTCGATGACCTCGAATCGGAGCTGCAGCAGTGGTGTCGCGACCCAGTGGTCGTCGACCGTGAAGGGATCGTGGCGGTCGGCGATCCGACCACCACGATCCTCGAACACCTTCGGCGAGGACACGCCGACCTCCTCGCCGTGACGGCCGACGCCGGACGTATCCAGGACCCGGCGATCAGGCGCCTCCTCCATCTCTGCCCGACACCCGTGTGGGTAATGAAGCCGCCGCACGATAGCGGACATGGTGTCGTCGCCGCCGTCGACGCGGATCCCGACGAGTTCGATCTCAACATGGCCATCCTCGACCAGGCGGTCGATCTCCATCGACTCGTCGGCGGCGAGCTCCACGTCGTCCACGCCTGGGAGTTCTACGCCGAGGCCCAGCTGCGGCATTCGGCGTTCATCCATCCGAGCGGGTCGACGATCGACGCCATGTTGGGCGACGAGCACGACGAGCACCTGGCTCGCCTGGAATCACTGATTGCGGCATCGCCACACGCCGACGCCCCGTGGGTCGTCCACCTCTTGCGGGGACGGCCCGATGAGGTGATCACCCGGTTCATCGACGATCACGGGATCGACTTGGTCGTGCTCGGGACGATCGCTCGTCGAGGACTCCCCGGTCTGGTCATCGGGAACACTGCCGACCGCGTGCTGGCCGAGGCCCCCTGCTCCATGCTGGCAATCAAACCTCCATGGTTCGAAGCGACCTGGTGACCGGTGCGCTCCGCACGTCGAGCTGAATGACGAAGGCCACTGGTCGGCTCGAGCAGTCAGGCCGACGATGAACACATGGCCGAGACCGAGTCGGTGTCCGCCCATGTTGCGGACGCCGACCTCAACCAGACGATGGAACATCTCTTCCGGCGAGCAGGTGACCTGCTCGAGGAACAGGACGCCGACCCGTTCCGGGTCCGGGCCTACCGGGCAGGCGCCGATGCCATGGCCCGCCTCGATGAACCGGCGTCGGCCATCTACCGCCGAGGCGGTCTCCCGGCGTTGATGACGCTACCGGCCATCGGTCTCGTGCTCGGCCTTGCCATCGCCGACGTGGTCGACACTGGCCGCTGGCATTGGCTCGAGCGGCTCGAAGGATCCGTCGATCCGGTGGCGGCCTTCGCAACGATCGGCGGCATCGGCACCGTGCTTGCGCACCGGCTGCACGACGAGCTCGGCATCGACAACATCGAGGAGCTCGAGCGGGCGGCGAACGATGGCCGCCTCGAGACGGTGCCGGGCTTCGGCCCGCAGCGGATCCGCTCGATCCGCGAATCACTCGCCACCCGCCTCCGCTACCGAACCGCATCCCGGTCGCGGGCCGAGATCGGTGAGGGTGACCCGACGACCGAGGAGTTGCTCGGACTCGACGCCGAGTATCGGCACCTGGCCGCGGAGGGACGGCTCCCGCTGATCACGCCCCGCCGCTTCAATCCCGACCGCGAAGCGTGGCTCCCTGTCCTTCACACCTCCCGAGCTGACCGCCACTATTCGGTGATGTTCTCGAACACCGCCCGGGCGCATCAGCTCGGCCGCACGAATGACTGGGTCGTCATCTATGGCGAGTCGCCGAACCATCGCACGTGGACGGTGGTGACCGAGACCCAGGGCCCTCGGGCCGGGCAACGGGTCGTGCGAGGGCGTTGAGGGGCGAACGCCGTGTGTTTCTCCGCCGAAGCCGACCTTGCGATTGGTGTCGTGGTCACGGCCATCGGGATCGACGCAGTGCACCACAACGATCGGCGCCACCTCACGCCGCTCGCCACGCTTCCCGTTGTCTTCGGGCTACATCAGCTGACCGAGGTGTTCGTCTGGCTCGGCCTCGACGGTCGGCTGCCTGCTGACGTCGCCACCACCGCGACATCGATCTACCTCACGGTGGCACTCGTGTTCCTTCCGGTGTTCATCCCGGTGGCCACCTCACTTGCTGGCCAACCGGCGCGCTGGGAGATAGTTGCGTTCACCGGCACGGGGCTCGTTGTCGCCGCCACCATGGGGCTTGCCTTGCTCGATGGCCCCGCCACCTCGGCGATCGAGGCGCACCACATCCACTACGTCGTGCACGTCTGGCAACGTGACCCGCTCATCGCGTTGTACGCCATCGCGACCTGCGGGCCCCTGCTTCGCTCCACCGATCAGCGGTTGGTCTGGCCCGGGGCTGTCAACGTCGTCGCCGGCCTGGCGCTCGTGTGGATCGATCAGACGGCGTTCGTCTCGCTGTGGTGCCTTTGGGCGGCCGTCGTGAGTGCAGCGATCGCGCTGTATGTGCGGGCGAGTCGAACGCTCGAGGAGCGCGGAGCGACCTCTCGGCGGTTGATGACGGATTGAGGTTCGGCTGATGCGCGCTTGACGTCCCCGGCGCACGCTCGCGGACGCGCGGACCAAGCGCGCTGCACAGGAGGAACTGACATGACCGACATCGAACCAACACCGACCAGTCGCCCCCCGACGCCCACTGCGCCGAGTCGCTGGGATCCGTTTGCCGAACTGGAGGCCTGGCTGGGCCGCGGCCCCGGGCAACGCCTCCCTTGGGCCAGTCTCTGGGGAACGCCAGACGGCGTCGACTTCACACCGGCCGCCGACATCGAAGAAACGGACAAGGCATGGTCGATCGACCTGGAGCTGCCCGGCGTCGACAAAGACGACATCGACGTGGAGACCCACGGGCGGACCGTGGTCATTCGCGGTGAACGCAAGCAGAAGGAACGGGAGGGCGTCGTGCGCCAGAAGCGCCGCGTGACCGGCACGTTCCGCTACGAGGTCACGCTCCCGGGCGAGATCGACCTCACGGCCATCGAGGCCAAGCTCGACAACGGCGAACTCGTCGTGACCGTGCCGAAGTCCGAGGCGGAGAAACCGCTCAAGATCAAGGTGTCGTGATCCGGTTCAGGCTGCGCCCGCCGCCGCGAGCGCAGCTGACCCGATGATCGCCGGGCAGATCACATCGTGGTCGTGTGGACCGGACGGATCCTGACGACGACGCGTTCCTCGCCGGGCTGCAACCAGGGGTAGTCCTGGCCCATGTAGCGGTTCGACAGCGAGTGGATGAAGGCGTAATCCGCGTCGGGCTCGATCGATGCGACCTCGCCGCGAACCTCGAGGTATCGGTACGGGTTCTCCGGATCGAGAATCGACAGCGACACCCGCGGCTCCCGCTGGATGTTCTTGAACTTCTGCTTCGTGGGCGTCTGGCTGATCGCGATCGTCTCGCCGTCCCAGGCGAACCACACCGGGTTGTTCTGTGGTTCGCCATCGGGACCCACCGTTGCCACGTGGGCGAAGCCATTCGAGTCGAGGATGTCGGCGACCTGGTCGGGAATCATGGGAGCCTCCTGGAAGAAGCGGATCGGTGTGATCCGCTTGCGGGTCCCAACGATGCCCGACGAGCCTTCATTCCCAGTCGGGGAGCAAACCTCAGATACTGAGGTCGTCGAGGTTGTAGTCGCGGATGTCGGCACGAGCAGCGTCGTCCCAGGTGTACTCCAAGCCCTCCTCGACATGGGGACGGTAGGCGTAGGGGGTCTCGGACGGGAACCGTTGACGGCGAGCGTCGATCCCGTACCCGATGAGGCGGGCACGACGCCGGATGCGTTCGGCGTCGTAGACGGCTCGGGCGTTGTGGACGCCTCCGGCCTCGACGTCGAGCACCGAGGCCCGCCGGTGGAACCCGAAGTTGACGGTGACCCGCCAGTCCTCGCTCGTGTTGGCGAACGAGCCGTGCACCGCTTGGCGGTTGGTGATGGCCACGTCGCCAGGCGCGCACACGATGGGCACGGCGTCGGCAATGCGTTCCGACCCGGCGGCAGCCACCATGCCTGCGATGTCGGCGTGACGTTCCTTGTGCGATCCGGGAACGACCCACACCCCGTTGGCCGGCGTGCATCCGTAGAGCTGCGCCATGAAGTTGAATCCGTGGCTCCCTTGGTCCCAGTCGTCTCGATCCCAGTGCGTGACCCCATCACGATGCCAGGCGACCGATGCACCGAGTCCGGGCGCCTTGAAGAACAGCGCCTCGTTGAAGGGTGCGAAATCATCGCCGTTCACGGCGGCCGCCACCGCCAGCAGGTCGGGGTGACCGTAGACCCGGAGGCAAGCGTCGGAGTGCTGCAGACTCCCGAGCATCACATAGACGACTTCGTCGGGAGCGTCATCGGCCGGCGTCGGCTCGTGCATCTTCACCGGGTGCCGCCCGTTCGCAGCGGCCGTGCCACCGTTGGGGTCGGACAGTGGCTTGGCGAAGAAAACGCTCGGCCCCCGCAGCCCGGCGTTGAGCGCCGGCCGCCCGTGCGCGTCGACCTCGCTCCCCCGGCTCACCGGTACCCGGTCGAGGACGTCGATCACGTCTCGCTCGATGTCGTCGAGCTCCTCTGGGCCGAGCACTCCCTCGAAGACGAAGAACCCGCAACGCCAGTAGGCATCGAGGATGTCGGGGTGAAGGTGTCCCTCGTCGTCGAACCGGATCGGCCCTCGATTGCCCAACGCGAACGCCTTGCGTTCCCCCTCGGCAAGATATTCGTTCATCGCGGCCGCATCCGGCCCGTAGCTCAGCGTCCCCATGCGCGAACCCTACGACACGGTCTCGCCGTGTCAAGCCGCACACCCCGGCCGCCGCGGTGACGGGGAATCAGAAGGTGACGCTCACCTTGAGCGCGCCGGACTCGAACGGCTGGTTGGCTGCGACGATCGCCTGATCGATGTCCTCGATGGAGAACGTCTGCGACAGCAGTGGCTTCACGTCGATCGCTCCCGAGGAGATGAGATCGAGCGCAGTCTGGAATGACGACGCCGATGGCTCGTCTTGCGCCCCGTAGGTGCTTGCGGCCCGCAGGCGCTTGCGGAAGAACTTCGAAAACTCGATCGGTACTGCCTGGTCGGAGTCGGGAAGTCCGAACCACATCAGGTTGCCGTCGGGACGCACGAGGTTCACCGAGTCGTTGAGGGTCTGCTTGGTGCCGACGGCCTCGACCACGAGATCGGGTCCCGGTCCGGTGAGGTCGCGCAAGGCTGCCTCGATGTCGTCGCTCCGGGGGTCGAGCACCGTGTCGACGCCGAAGTGTGCCGATGCCGCCCGCCGTTCGGCCACCGGGTCGGAGGCGATGATGGACGCCGCGCCGCAGTGGCGCAGCCACGACGCCCAGAACAGGCCGGCCGACCCCTGCCCGATGACCATCACCGAGCGGCCCTCGACCTCGACGCCCCACTGCTTGGCGGCGAAGATCACGGTGCCAAGCTGCTGCGCCATGAGAAGTTCGGCCGCGGTGACGTCGCACTCGGGAAGCGGCAGCACGTACTTCGAGCCCAGGGCCTGATAGTCACCGAAACACGTGGCGATGTGCGCCGGCGGGAAACACAGGACATTGGTGCCGACGGGCAAGGCGCTCGTGTCACTCCCCGACGAAGCGACGATCTCGCCGATCGCCTCGTGGCCTGGATAGCCGTGGGCGCACGGAACCGGTGGCATGTTGACGCCGTGACAGACCACATGAAGGTCGGACCCGCAGATCGAGGCCGCATGGGTCTTCACGAGCACCTGCCCCTCACTCGGTTCGGGCATCGGCGCCTCCACGCAATGAATGTCGTTCCTGGCCGTGACCTGAGCCGCTCTCATGCCGCCTACCTCAACACGTTGTTCGGCGGCGCGCCAGCGGAACGACAACCTGCCACCTCATCGTGGTAGACCGTCGCCATGACGCCTTCGGTGATGGAGCATCTGGTCGACGAAGAGACACGGTCAGGTGGTGAGCGACTGCTCGAGTTCACACTCGACCGGGACGGACGACCGGTGACGGGCGTGCTCTGGCTGCCGCCCGACGCCGGCGCGGCCACGCCGCTGGTGTGTTGCGGCCACGGTGCCTCCGGCGACCGGCATCAGGCGCCGATCCCGTGGCTGGCGAAGCGCCTCACGCTCGATCACGGCATGGCCGTGTTGTCGATCGACGGGCCGGTCCATGGTCGTCGCCAGGTCGGACCGGGCGGCCGCGACGCCTTCTGGCCGGAGTGGCAGCGTGAGGGCAGCACCCAGGACATGGTGGCCGACTGGAAACTCGCCCTCGATGCGGCATTGGAGCTCCCCGACCTCGCTGACGGTCCAGTCGGCTACTGGGGACTCTCGATGGGCACCCTCTTCGGGGCGCCGTTCGTCGCCGCAGCACCTCGCATCTCCGTGGCCGTCCTCGGCTTGATGGGGATCACCGGACCCGACCACTACCGGCCGCTGATCACTGCCGCAGCCGAGCAGATCGAGGTGCCGGTGCTGTTCTTGATGCAACTCGAGGACGAGCTGTTCAGCCGGGACGAATACCTCGCCCTGTTCGACACGCTGGCCTCGACCGACAAGCGGCTCCACGCCAATCCCGGACTGCATCCGGCGGTGCCGCTCGAGGAACTCGACCACGGACTCGAGTTCCTGGTCCAGCACCTCACCGGCACGGTGCCCGCCCGAGGCACGGCCTTCTCGGTGTCGGAGTAGCACCAGCCTCGATCGAGTGCCGGTGCGAGCTATGGTCGCCGTGTTTGGACCACCAGCCGGAGGACCCGTGTCACGCCCTCACCCGACGATGTCTCATTTCGCGCAGCGCACCGACGCACGGGCGGCATCATGACCGCTCCGGAACCACTCGCTCCACCTGCCGACGGAGCATGGAGCCGATCGGTCGACGTCGTGGTCATCGGCTTCGGTGTTGCCGGCGCGAGCGCTGCACTCGAAGCGCATCGAGCCGGGGCCGAGGTGCTGATCGTGGAACGGGCCTCGGGTGGTGGCGGAGCGAGCGCCCAATCCGAAGGCATCTTCTACCTCGGCGGCGGCACGGCGCTCCAACGCGATCTCGGCTACGACGACAGCCCCGACAACATGTATGCGTTCATGCGGGCCAGTACCTCGACGCCCGACGACGACGCGCTCCGCCTCTTCTGCGACGACGCAGCCGAGCACTTCGACTGGCTCGAGGCCCAGGGCGTGCCGTTCGAGCGGCGAGCCTTCACGGGCAAGGCGGTTGCAGTTCGCACCGGCGAAGGACTTCTCACCACCGGCAACGAAAAGGTCTGGCCGTTCAGCGACGCCGCCACACCCATGCCACGTGGACATCAGACCCGCGCCGAGGGCGGCGCCCGAGGTGGCGTCAACACCATGAAGGCGCTCCTCGCAGCGGTCGAGCACGAGTCGATCCCCACGGTGTACGACACCGGTGCGACCGCACTGGTCCGCAATGACGCCGGTGTCATCTGCGGCGTGCGACTGGCCACGCCAGGGGCATCCGATGAAATCGTCGAGGCCCGCCAGGGCGTGATCCTGGCCACCGGCAGCTTCAACCTCAACGACGAAATGACGCACGCCAACTTCCCCGTCGTGGCTGGCCACGGACGGCCGCTCGGCATCGACTCCAACGACGGCGCCGGGCTGCGCCTCGGTGAAAGGGCAGGCGGGGTCACGAGAGGGATGGACGGTGTGATCGCCACCGGGTCGATCTATCCGCCCGAGCAGCTCATCTTCGGGATCATGATCAACAACCGCGGCGAACGGTTCGTGGCCGAAGACGCCTATCACGGTCGCGCCGTCCACTTCATCGCCGAGCAACCCGACCAGCAGGCGTGGCTGCTCGTCGACGAGGCCCACTTCGCCTACCCCGAGCGGGGCCATCCCCTCGTCGACGTATTCGAGACCGTCGAGGCGCTCGAGTCGGCGCTGGAGGTTCCGTCGGGATCGGTGCAGGCCACCCTCGACCGATTCAATGCCGATTCGGCGAACGGTGCCGACGAGCAGTTCCACAAGTACCGGGACTGGCTCGCTCCCCTGCAGCCGCCGCTCGCTGCGTTCGACATCTCCTACGGTGTCGCCGAGTACAGCTACATCGCCCTCGGTGGTCTGCAGGCCGACATCGACGGGCGGGCGCTCGATGCCGACGGCCAAGCGATCCCCGGTCTCTACGCGGTTGGCGCCGTCGCGGCGCACTTCCCCCAGAACGGTGGTGAGTACGCGAGCGGGATGAGCCTTGGTCCCGGGTCGTATTTCGGCCGCCGGGCCGGTCGCCACGCAGCGACCCGCCGTTGACCAACTGATCAACCGCGAGGCGGTCGCGACCGTCGGTCATCTAGGTTTGGGGCCATGTCACCTCCATCGTCTCCCGGCACCGGTGCCCCCGCCGATGCGGCACGATCGGTCGCTCCCGCCTTGGCGGCCAATGCGCAGTTGTCGGAGCGGCTGCGCCGGCTCGCTCCCGAGTCGGTCGATCTGATGGTCGAGGCCGGGCTGTGGCGAGTGCTCACCCCGGCATCGGTCGGTGGCGCCGAGGCCGGCCTGCGGGCACTCGTCGACTCGCTCTTCGTCGTCGGTGCGGCCGATCCGGCGGCCGGTTGGGTCCAGATGGTGTCGAATGCTCACACGTGGATGGTGGGGAACTTTCCCGCCGAATGCCGAGGGGAGGTGTTCGCCGATGGGCCCGACGTTCGGGTGCCGGGCACGTTGGCCTCGCAGGGCAAGGCCGCCAGGGTGGACGGTGGGTGGCGGATCGACGGTCGCTGGCAGTTCGCTTCGGGCGTCGATCATGGCGAGTGGTTGATCGTCGGGGCCATCGCCGACGTGCTGCCCGAGAGCCCGAACAGGTTGTTGCACCTGATCGTCCCCAAGACCGACGTGACCATCGACGACACATGGTTCACCCTCGGCCTTCGCGGCACCGGTTCCAACGACGTGGTGGCGACCGACGTGTTCGTACCTGACCACCGAGCGCTGCCGACCAAACTGCTCTTCGACGGCGAGAGTCCGCACGGCGAGGGCAGCGCCACGTTCCTCCACCGGCTACCGGTGCTGGTCTGTTTGTCGATCCAACTCGCCGCCGCCGTCGTGGGGATCGCCGATGGCGCAATCGAGCTCCACGTCGAGAGGACTTCGGCCCGACGCGAGGTCTACACCGGCGCATCCAAGGCCGAGAGCGCCGGTGCGCAGATGCGAGCGGCGGAATCATCCACCGAACTCCACCTCGCACACTTGTTGCTGCAAGAGGCCGCCGACCGGTGCGACGTCGTGGCCGACACCGGTGAGCGGCTGACCATCGAGGAGCGAGCCGAACTCAAGTGGCACGCGGCCTACGCCGTCGAACTCGCCCGGCGAGCCACCGAGCGCATCTTCGCGGCGGCCGGTGCGCACGGCATCTACGACGACAGCCTGCTCCAGTCGCGCTACCGAGACGTCAACACCGCCTGCCATCACGCCATCGCCGACTTCGACGGCAACGCCCAAATGTACGGCCGCACTCGACTTGGCCTCGATCCCGGCACCCCGCTGGTATGAGCGAGTTGCAGCTCGACGTTCAGGACGTCGCGGGGCAGTCCAGCACCGAATCGGCCCATGCCAGCTCCTCGGCGCTCGGCTCACCGTGCTCGGCCTCCCACTCCGCCGCGCCAGCAAGGCCCTGCTCGACGAGTAGAGCCCGCTCGGCTGCGGCATTGAGCCAAGCAGACAGCGTCACCCTGCGGCGTTCGGCTGCGTCCGCCGCTTGGGCAGCGACCGATTCGTCCAATGCAACCGAGAGCTTTCGAACAGCCACCACGCCCCGGTAGTACCGCATTCCTACCCGCCCTCGACCTGTTGAGGTGAGCTGTCAGGCGGCAAGCGACACACCCTCGGTCCCTCCGACACACTCTCGGATCACGCCGCAAGAAGGCGGTAGGCCGCTCTGCCACGGTCTGCGGCATCGACCGGCAGGCTCGCCCACGCTCGCTGGTCGACGTCGGCCATCTCCGACCGTGCTCGGATCCGTTGCCTGTCCTTCTTGGTGAGCTGACCCGCCATCTCGAGTGGATCGTCGACCAGACTGAGCAGCAGCCCCAGATCGAGCCGTTGCGCCTCGGGCACATCGTCGACGGCGACGGCGACCGCCTTGCCCACTATCGCGCCGAGCAGCGACGGCCGAGGCACGAGGCCGATTCGGCTGCCGAACGCCACCGGCACCAGTTCGGTTCGCTCGAGTGCCTGAGTGCCGCCGGGGACCTGCAGGGTCCGGCCCGGTGGTGAGGTGGTGAGGTCAGCGCGGGGCCCGAGGCCCTCGGGTGCCAGCACGTCGATGCTCACTCCACCGCGCTGGTATCGGTGGGCAATGCCCTCCGGTGATACCCCAGCGAGAACGAAGCCCCGGTCCTCGATGGTCGTCACGAACTCGCGCACGCCACCGGTCACCACCCTGGCGTTGACGAGCACGTCGAGGTCGGTCGAGACCCGAGGTGGCGTGACATCGTGCTCAATGGCATGGAGGAACACCATCTGCCCGCCTACAAGGGTCCACTCACCTGGTCGCAGCTCGGAGAGCTCGATCAGTGCGGCCCACATCTCGTCGTCGTGACCAGGGAGCGCAGGAAGCTGGATCGGCTCCCGGTCCAGCACGGACCACGAGCTCATCACCGTGCCAGTAGCTCGGCGCCGGCTCGTCGGGACCGCGGCTCCTCGGACTCGAGGAGGTCGACGCCTACGACGGAGCGAGCTGCGTAGCGCTGGTCGGACTCGAACGGCCACGCATCGTCCTCGACCATCCGGAGCAACACGTTTGGCCGTGCTGCCTGCTCGTCGAGACCGAACTGCTTGACCAGCCGGTCGATCTCGCCGGCACGGACATAGCCCTCCACGCTCTCACCGATCACGAGATCTGCTCCGCAGTGGGCTGCCGCACTGGCCCCGGCTCGAACAAGTTCGTCTGCCAACCGGTCCAGGACACCAGGGTGGGCGTAGAACCGTCGCCGTTCGCACCGGGCAGCGAGCCGGCCGACCAGGTGGCCCAACCCCTGTCCGAGGCGCTTCCTGGCCCGTGAGCGCTCGACGGGCGACAGATCGACCTGCTCACCATCAGCAAGAGCGAGCACGGCCCACGCCGACACCGGACTCCAGGGCCGACCCACCTCGGGGCGCAGCCCTGCAACTCGGTGCAACCGCTCACGGTCGATGATCCAGGCCCGGCCAACTCGCTCGCCGTCGAGCACGCCATCGGCAAGCATCTGCCGCACACGACGCGCGCTGACCCCCAGCTCATCCGCAGCCTCGGCGACACTCAGCATCGACATATCAAAATACTACCGGTATCGGAACCAATATGCAAGCGGGGTCGCCGGGTGACAACTGCCAGCGAGCTACCACCAGGCGGACAACGAACATCACCGCACGCAAATCTGGCGGTATGCGCCGTCTTGGGGATCAGCCAGCTCTCGCCAAGCCGTGTAGGCGGACTCCTTGCTCCGCTCCGGGCTGCTCGAAATGGCGAGCCACTTCCCCACCGCGGAACCTCCCCTCCGACGAATCCTGCAGATCCTGCTGTGACGAGCCGGCCAACTCGAGCGGCCGCCGGCGGACGGCCTACCTCGATCTCCGAAGATCTGCGTCGTCGGCTCGCCGCCCTATAGACGAGCCCGTACTCGCCGAGAAGAACACCTTGCAGGTGCCGGGCCGCTCACCGAGGACGGCTGCTCGTTGAGATCGGACCCAAAAAGCAGAATCCCCAGGCCAGTGACCTGGGGAAACTCAGTGTCGAAGGGGGGACTTGAACCCCCACGTCCTAACGGACACTAGCCCCTCAAGCTAGCGCGTCTGCCAATTCCGCCACTTCGACGTGGTCCACAGATCTTAGCGGTTGCTCGCCGAATCACACCCGTGTCACGGCAGAGATCTGATCTCGATCGAGCCGTCGGCACGAGTCACGACGCCACGGAACGCAGGCGAGACGACGAAACGATTCTCGGCCGCTGCGACCGGCAGGAGCACGGCGCTGGCCAGCGCCTGTTGGTGCGCTGCAGCAAGCAATGCCCAGCGTTCGGTGTCAGCCGTGGTCACCATTGCCGTGGCGAGGAGCTGGTCGACATCGGGCGAGATCGAGCCAAGCGGATTTGCCGTGCTCGTGCTGCTGAGCAGGGGCGGGACGATCGCATCGACCGACCCGGCAGGGGCAACCCAGCCATAGGGGAACATGTCGACCGGCGTCCCATCGATCGCCGTGGCAAGCTGACCCGTAGCGAGTTCGACCGCTTCGGCGGTGACCCCGACGACACCGAGCTGTTCGACGATGTTGGCCGCCAACTCGGCTTCGTGCGGTGTGGTGAAGCCGACGCGAATGGTCGGGACGACGCCCACCTCGGCCACGAGGGCTCGGGCGCGGTCGGGATCGAACGCGCACGGGGCGCCGCACGGATCTCCTTGGAATCCAGCAACCGTCGGCGCCACGATGCCGTCGAGCGCAAAGGCCGGCGAGGACAGCTGATCGAGGAGCGTCGAGCGATCGACTGCGGTCAGCAAAGCCTGCCGCACCCGGAGGTCGGCGAGGGCCGTCGAGGCCGGATCGAGGACGAAGAACCGCACGATGCTGCGCGCCGAGGGAGCAAGGCCGACCTCACGCACCGCGCGCTCGCTCGAGTCCACGGGTACCACGGCCCCGTCGACGGCACCGGAGGCCGCGTCCGCCTCAGCGGTTGCATCGTCGCTCACCCAGGCGATGGCGACTGATAGGGCGTCCTCGCCGTCACCGTTCGTGAGCAGTGCATGCTCGGCGTCATCCGCCACCAACCGATAGCGGCCCGTCGGTGCGCCACCGTCGTCGACGATCGAGAACGGCAACCCGCTCACGACCCACGCAAAGCCGGCGTTCGGCGACGAGAGGACGAACCGCACGGTGGCGTCATCGACCGCGTCGATGCGGGCTACGGAGGACAGCAGGCCGGCGGCGGCCGACGCAGGAGCGTTCGCCCTGAGTCGTTCGAAGCTGGACCGGACGGCGGCGGCGTTCGTTCGCTCCGCATCGAGCGAGAACGTCCACGCGAGACCGTCGTCGCTCGTGGTCCACTCGGTGGCCAGAGCGGGCACGAGGCGACCATCGGCGGTGGTCTCGGTCAGTCCGTCGTAGAGCAGATCGGAGACGATGACCGCACCCTGGTCGGCCAGCGACACGGCGATCGGGTCCCACGAGCCTGGACGGACCAGCGCCAGGCGGAGGACCGAGCCGGTGATCTCGTCGGGCAGCTCGAGCGCCAGCGCGTCGGGGATGGATGTCGACGCCGCTGCGGTTCGTTCGCTACTCGGCTCGAGGCGCGAACACGCCGACGCCATCGAGATGGCGGCAGCCAACAGAAGCGCACCCAGCGAGCGAGGACGAAGTGAACTCACTGTTCCAGCATCGGCCGAACACTGGTGAAGATGAGCCGAATGGACTACCCGGCGGTGCCGCCCATCGAGGTCAGGCACTCACCCGACCAGCAAGAGTTTGCTGATCAGGAGTCGAGCATGAACGCCATGGCGACGGTGAGGAACGTGAAGATCAGCCCGAAAACGATCGTGAGCCGATCGAGGTTTCGTTCCATCGACGTGGACCCGGCCGCCGAGCCCGACATACCACCACCGAACATGTCGGAGAAGCCACCGCCGCGGCCACTGTGCAGGAGCACGAGCGAAACGGTGATGATGCCGACGATGAGGTAGATGGGGCCGAAGATCCAGATCATGACCGAATCACGCTAGCAGGTCGACGAGACCATCCGACGCACGCCCCCGCCGCTTCTTGTGCAGCCACGTCGGCGGCACGGATGCGTCGGGGCGTGACGCTCGAACGGGCAGCGCGGGCGCCCACACGGTCATCGAGTCGACGATGTGATCGAACTCGGCACGGCTCTCGATCTTGTCGCAGAGCAGGAACGGACGACGCCGGACCTCGGCGACCAATCCGCCCTTGGCTCCGGTCAGCAGCCTGGGGTTGGAATGTGCGGGGGCAAGGCCTGTCGCACGCGCCGAGGGCGCACCACCGACCGCACCGGCCGCATGATGATCGCGCCGCCAACGCGAGACCTGGGAGGGGCGGGCCAACGTCGAGATCCGCTCCCAGCCGAGATGCTGTCGCCGGAGCAGACACCGACGCTCGACCCCGTCGGCGCCGAGCACCGTGACGATCGGATAGTCGGCAACAGCCACCCACGCCAGCAGGAGACCGACGAGGACAAGGACGAACGGAAACCAGCGGAACCGATCGAGCAAGCCATAGCCGCCGAGCGCCAGGAGCGCGATCGGCGCAAACGCCGTCGTCGCCCGCCCCCGCCACGACGTGTGCAACACGACCGAGGGCCAGTGGGCCACGGCAGCGCTCAGATCGTTGCCGAGTTGCCGGCGCCGGCAGCGATCCGCTCGAGCAGGAGTTCACCCGGCTCCAGGTGATAGTGGCATGCCACCTGGTGCCCCGGGCGGACCTCGACCAGCGGCGGTTCCTCGGCGGCGCATCGCTCGGTGGCGATGGGGCAACGAGTGCGGAACCGGCAACCGCTCGGCGGTTTGGCCGGGCTGGGGATGTCGCCCTCGAGCACGATGCGCTGGCGAGCCCGCTCGATGCGGGGATCGGCAATCGGGACGGCCGACAGCAGCGACTGGCTGTAGGGGTGGGCCGGCGCGTCGTAGAGCGACCGCGAGTCGGCGATCTCGGCAACCTTGCCGAGGTACATCACCATCACCCGATCGGAGATGTGACGGACCACCGACAGGTCGTGGGCGATGAACAGGTACGCGAGCTGGAATTCCTCCTGGAGGTCTTCCAGGAGGTTGATGACCTGCGCCTGGACCGACACGTCGAGGGCGGAGACGGGTTCGTCGAGCACGATCAGGCTCGGACGGAGCGCCAGTGCCCGGGCGATGCCGATGCGCTGGCGCTGACCACCGGAGAACTCGTGCGGGTAGCGGTTGCCATGCTCGGGCAGCAGACCGACCGCACGGAGCAGTTCGCCCGCCCGCTTGCCGGCCTCGGCCTTGCCGATGCCATGGATTCGCAGTGGCTCGGCGATGATGTCGGAGACCGGCATGCGGGGATTCAACGATGCGTACGGATCCTGGAACACGATCTGCATCTCGGCCCGCAGCTCGCGGAGCCGATCGTGGTCGGCAGCGATCACGTCTTCGCCCCGGAATCGCACCGAGCCCGACGTCGGCTCGATCAGCCGCAACAAGGAGCGGCCGAAGGTGGTCTTTCCGCAGCCCGATTCACCGACCACGCCGACCGTCTCGCGCTCGTTGACGGTGACGCTCACCCCATCGACTGCGTGGACGTGGCCAACGGTCTTGCGCAGGAGTCCGGCCCGAATCGGGAAGTGCATGACGAGGTCATCGACCTCGAGCAGCGGACGTGCTCCGTTGCTGGCTGCGTGCTCGCTCACGCCGTGACCTCCCGGCTGAAGGCAGGTAGCTGTGAGGTGAGGTGACACCGCGACCGGTGGCCCGGCTCGATGATCTCGAGGGTCGCCGACCGCTCGTCGCAGACGCCTTCCCGATGGGCGCACCGGGGAGCGAATGCGCAGCCGGAAGGCATGTTGATGATGCTCGGTGGCGTTCCCTCGATCGGAATCAGCCGGTCACCGATCGCGTCGAGCCGCGGCATCGAGGAGAGCAGGCCCCGGGTGTACGGGTTCATCGGGTGGTAGAACACCTGCTCGAGCGTGCCTTCTTCGAACACCCGCCCGCCGTACATGACTTCGACTCGCTCGGCGGCGCCCGCCACAAGACCGAGGTCGTGGGTGATCAGGATCATGGCTGCGCCGGTCTCGGCACGGATGTCTGACAGCACCTCCATGACCTGCGCTTGGACCGTGACGTCGAGCGCCGTGGTCGGTTCGTCGGCGATCAGCAACTCGGGGTCGTTCGAGATGGCCATGGCGATCATGGCCCGCTGGCGCATGCCGCCCGAGAACTCGTGCGGGTACTGGTTGACCCGCTGGGCCGGCTCAGGCACGCCGACGAGTTCGAGCAGATCGATGGCTCGCCGGGTCGCCTCCTTGCCCGCGTACTTGCCGTGGACCTCGAGCGCTTCGATGATCTGATCGCCGATCGTATAGACCGGATTGAAGGCGGTCATCGGGTCTTGGAAGATCATTGAGATGCGGTTGCCTCGGATGGCCCGCATGTCGTGCGTTGGCAAGCCCACCAGTTCGATGCCATCGAACACGGCCGAGCCACCGATCTGGGCCGATCGGGGCAGCAGCCCCATCAGGCCGAGCACGGTGACCGACTTGCCGGAACCCGACTCGCCGACGACAGCGATCGACTCACCGCGGTGCACGTCGAACGTGACGCCGCGAACGGCCTGCGCCATGCCCTTCTTGGTCTTGAAGGCGACGGTCAGCTCGTTGAGCGAGAGCAGTACGTCGCTCATTCGATACCAGCCTTCGGGTCGAGAGCGTCACGCAGAGCGTCGCCGATGAAGTTGAAGCTCAAGATGATGAGCGTGACGATCGCGCCCGGGATGAGGACTTCCCACGGCGCGGTGTCGATCGAACCCTTCGAGTCGCTGATCAGGGTGCCGAGCGTGGTGTTCGGTGCCTGGACGCCGAGACCGAGGAACGACAACGTCGACTCGAGGATGATGGCGGTGCCAGCGAGCAGCGTGATCTCGACCAGCAGGGTGCCGACGATGTTCGGCAGGAGATGCCGGGTGACGATCCGGAACGACCCGGCACCGGCAGCCCGAGCCGCCTGCACGAACTCGGTCTCCTTCAGTTGGATGGTCTGGGCCCGAACGAGGCGGGCGGCACGGGTCCACGACAGCAGGGAGAGCAGGATCGCCACCGACAGCGGATCGAGACCGAACTTCCGGCCCATGATGATGAGGACCAGGATCAGCGGCACCGACAACAACACGTTGATGACGAAGCTGATCGTCGAATCCAGCCACTTGCCGTAGAACCCGGCGATCGATCCCAACACCGTGCCGAGCAGGGTGGTGAGTAGGGCGGTGAGTGCGGCGATGCGAATCGAGAACTGGCCGCCGGTCATGGCCCGAACGAAGTAGTCACGTCCGAGGGCGTCGGTGCCGAACGGGTGGTCGAGTGACGGTCCCAGCTTTCGGTCGGCCACGTTGGTCTGGTCGATCGCGTAGGGCGACAACCACTCGCCGACGAAGAATCCGACGACGAGGATGAACAGGAGCGCAACCCCGATGATGGCGAGTCGGTGACGGCGGAACCGGTTCCAGGCCTGACGGCCGAGGCTCTCAGGCGTCTCGGCCAAGCCGAGCATCTCGTTCATTTCGGCCAGTTCGTCGGCCGCTGTCGGGGTTGGTTCGGCGAGGTCAGTCATATCGCACCCTCGGGTCGAGGTAGCCGTAGGCCAGATCGGCAATGAGGTTGAAGATCACGACCAACAAGGCGATGGCGATCGTCACCGCCATGACGACGTCGAGGTCGGCGGCGAAGATGGCGTCGATCAGCAAGCGACCGAGGCCGGGCCAGGAGAACACGGTCTCGGTGATGAGTGATCCGCCGAAGAGGGCGCCGGCGTTGAGCGACCACACGGTGACCGCCGGGATCATCGCGTTGCGGAAGATATGGCGGGTGATGACCTTGCGCTCGCTGAGCCCCTTGGCCCGAGCGGTGCGGATGTAGTCGGACGACTTGATGTCGAGCACGGCGGCCCGGATGAACCGGGAGTCGCCCGCCAGCAGGATCAGCAGCAGCGTGAACACCGGCAAGGTCACGCTCGACAGGTATTGGGTGAAGGACTCGGTGTGCATGCCCGAGGACCAGAAGGGTTTCCACCCGGTCCATCGCGGGAACCAGATGGCGAACACGACCTGGAGCAGCAACCCGAAGAAGAAGGTCGGCATCGACAGGCCGAAGTAGGAGATCGTGGTGACGGCGTAGTCGCCGACCGAGTACTGCCGCAAGGCGGAGTAGACACCGGCGGACACGCCGAAGATCATCAGCAACACGAAGGCGGGGATGGCCATCTTCAACGTGTTGCCGGCTCGTTCGAAGAACAACTCGCTCACCGGGCGCTCACCCTGCGACAGGGCCTCACCCATGTCGCCGGTGACGAAGTCGCCAAGCCAGCTGAGGTAGCGAGTGGGAATGGGTTTGTCGAGCTGGTAGCGCTCGATAAGGATGTCGTAGGCCGACTGGTCGCAGGTAGCGCAGGCAGCCAGATTGTCTCGGGGATCGACGACCGACGATGCCGCCCAGTAGACGCCGAACGTGGCGACCAGCAGGATCGGGATGGTGGCGATCAGGCGTCGAAGGGCAAAGGCGAACATGGCTCCGGGATCCTAGACCAGGGCGGGCGGGCCTGTCGCCAGGCCCGCCCGCACTCGAATCAGCTCAGCTTCTCGCTCAGCCGGCGAACTGGAAGTCGACCACGTTGGTCAACGGACCAGCATCGTTGGCGTCGGGAGCAACGCCCGCACCGGAAAGCTGGCTGCTCAGATAGCCGTAGAACGAAGGCTTCTGGGTCAGCGGGATCACGAACAGGCCGTCATCACCCTTTTCGAGGGTGGTGGCGTACAGGTCGAGGTCGTTGTAGCAGGTCGCACGCTCGTCGTCATCGACGGTGGCGTCACAGGCCGGAGCAGCCTCATCGAAGGCCTCATTGCTGAAGGCGTAGATGTTGTTGCCGCTGGCGGTGAGGTAGTTCGGCGAGGTACCGCCGGGCCACGGGCCACCGACCCAGGCGAACTGCGCGATGTCCCAGATGGTGGGGTCGCCCTCGGCGCCGCCGGTGTTGGCGGCGAGCAGTGCCTCATCGGAGAACGGACGCTCACCGAAGTAGGCGCCACCGTCGACGTTGTCGATCTCGATCTCGATGCCCGACTCCTTGAGCTGGGCCTGGATCAGCTGCTGCTGCAGCTCACGCAGGGCGTTGCCACCGGTGGTGCCGACCCGCAGGGTCAGGCGGCCACGCTCGGGATGCTCGTAGATGCCATCGTCACCGGCGACGTAGCCGGCCTCTTCGAGCTTGGCCTTGGCCATGTCGACCTGCTTGCCGTCGTACTCGGTCTGGTGATCCTCGTACGGGCCCTGGTTCGACATCCAGTAGGTGTTGCCGAGACCGGCGGCCGGCAGCGCATCACCGAACAGCGGGGTGTACAGACCCTCCATGACCTCGTGCTTGTCGATGCCGTAGGCGAGGGCTTCACGCACCAGCGGGTCGGCCAGGTGCACGTTCAGGGTGTTGAGGCCCCAGTGCTCGTAGACCGGACCAGCGGTCGAAGCGACGGTGAAGTTCTCGTCGGTGGCCAGACGCTCACCGAAGGCGAGCTGCGGCTGGGTCATGATGATCTGGGCCTCGCCAGCCTTCAGCGCATTGATCTGCGCATCGGTGTCGGTGACCCAGTTGATCTGCACGCCGTCGACATAGGCGACGCCCTTGTTGCGAGCGTCGGGGCTGTTCGAGCCGTGGTAGTTGTCGTTGCGAACGAGGTTCATCGACACGCCGCGTTCCCAGCTGTCGAAGATCATCGGACCAGCCGACACCAGCGGACCGTCGGCATTCATCCACTCGCGCAGGTTCTCGTTGACCTCGGCAGCATCAGCGCCGAACGACGGGTGGTAGATCTCGTCGAACAGGGCCTTCCAGCCGGCGAAGAACTGCACGAAGGTCATGCTCATCTCGGTGTCGCTCGTGGCGGTCACGTCGCTGATGAGGTCGAGACCGGTGCGGTCGCCGGAGAGGTAGACACAGTTGGTGCCGTCACCGATGGTGCCGTCGTCTTCCATGTCACAACCCTCCTTCCAGATGTCCCAGGTGTAGAGCACATCGGCGGTGGTCATGGGATCACCGTTGGACCACATCAGACCATCACGCAGCACGAAGTTGATCGTGTAGGTGCCGTCGTCGTTGGCAACGACCTCGC
The DNA here is from genome assembly GCA_041394265.1 of Acidimicrobiales bacterium. Lineage (NCBI taxonomy): Bacteria > Bacillati > Actinomycetota > Acidimicrobiia > Acidimicrobiales > Acidimicrobiales bacterium. The sequence continues at coordinate 4,548,724 of JAWKIO010000005.1, read as the reverse complement.
CCTCTTCGGCGAGGATCTCGGGATAGAACTCGGTGGCGCCGGACACGCCGTAGAAGCCCTCGAGCAGCGCGCGGCGGATCCACGACGTGATCGACAGGTTGTTGCCCGGATCGTCAAGGTGCATGTCGCCGGGCTCTTGTTCGTGTGCCCAGATGAGCGTGCCACCCGAACCGCCCTCCTCGGTCGGAGCCGGCGGAGCGGTGGTGGTCACCTCCTCCATGGCCTCGGTGGTGTCTGTCGCACCTTCGCTGTCGCCGGCGCCTTCGCTGTCACTACCACCGCACGCTGCGGCGACCAGTGAGAACGCGAAGACCAAAGCGAGCAGGCGTGCAAGCTTGCTGTCTCGGATCAAGGGATACCTCTCCTCCATGTTGGGAATGGATACGGAGGCAGGGCCCGCTGACCTCGAGTCGAAGATCCGACGGCACAGGCCCCACAACCGAAGACGGAATGCTAGCCACTCCACCTTCTGTTGCGCTGGAACCTGGACCACTTGTGACGCGCCGGTAACAAACTTGTGACACGTTCCAGTGGGCCGACCTGCGGGAACTCGCCGATCAGTCGACCAGGCGAAATTGTGCGATTCGGGCGAACGAGTCGGCCTCGAGCGATGCGCCGCCGACAAGGGCACCGTCGATGTCGGGCTGGGTGAGCAGTTCGTTGGCGTTGACCGGCTTCACCGACCCGCCGTACTGCACCCGCAGAGCGTCGGCTGCGGCGTCACCGAAGGCCTCACGAACGGTCGAGCGAACCACGGCACACATCGCCTGGGCGTCGTCGGCGGTTGCGGTCTTGCCGGTACCGATGGCCCAGATGGGCTCGTAGGCAATCACCATCGCACCGACCTGCTCGGCGGTGAGACCGGACAGCCCGGCGAGCACCTGGCCCTGGACCTTCGACTCGGCTTCGCCGGCCTCGCGCTCCTCGAGCGTCTCGCCGCAGCACAGGATCGGGGTCATCCCGTTGGCGATGATGGCCTTGACCTTGGCGTTCACCATCTCGTCGGACTCGCCGAAGATCTCACGACGCTCGGAGTGACCGGCGATCACGTAGGACACGTTGAGCTTGGCCAGCATCGAGGGGGCGACCTCGCCGGTGAAGGCGCCCTTCTCTTCGAAGTGACAGTGCTGCGCTCCAACGGCGAACGGGAGGTTGTCGGAGTCGATCGCAGTCTGGACCGTACGGATATCGGTGAACGGCGGATGGACCGAGACATCGACCGCGTCCATGTCATCGCCGGTGAAGAGATAGCTCAGCTCCTGGACCAGTTTGAGCGCCTCGAAGTGGTTGAGGTGCATCTTCCAGTTGCCGCTGATCAAGGGTTTGCGCTGGCTCATCGTGGGTTCGCTTTCAACTCTGGTGCTGGTTTCGGAGGGCGGCGAGGCCCGGGAGATCACCCTGCTCGATCAGTTCGAGCGAGGCGCCGCCGCCGGTGGAGACATGGTCGACGTCGTGGTCGATGCCGAACTGCTTGGCGGCCGCCGCGGAGTCACCGCCGCCGACGACGGTGAAGGCCCGCGTCTCGGCGATGGCGGTGGCCACGGCACGAGTGCCAGCTTCGAAGCGGGGGTCTTCGAACACGCCCATCGGACCGTTCCACAGCACGGTGCCCGCCTCTTCGATCACGTCGCCGAAGACCGCTGCCGTTCCCGGTCCGATGTCGACGCCCATCCAGCCGGCCGGCAGATCGACGCCGGACTGGCGCACCTCTCCCCCGGCGGCCGGATCGAACAACTTGCCCCCACCACCGAGCGCAGTGACGTCTTCGGGCAGGTGGATGGTGGCGCCACTGGCCAACAGCCGGGCGCAGGTCTCGACCATGTCCTCTTCGAGGAGGCTGTCGCCGATCTGGTGTCCCTGGGCCTTGAGGAAGGTGAAGGCCATCCCGCCGCCGACGATGATCGAGTCGACGATCTCGAGCAGGGCCTCGATCACGCTGAGCTTGTCGGAGACCTTGGCGCCGCCCATGACGGCGACGAACGGACGCCGGGGCTGGTTGCGCACGCCGAGGAGGACGTCGACCTCGCGAGCCAGCAGGCGACCGGCCGCCGACGGAAGGAACTGGGGCGGTCCGACAATCGAGGCGTGGGAGCGATGCGACGCACCGAACGCGTCGTTGACATAGGCGTCGTGACCGGCAATCAGCTCCTGCACGAAGGCCGGGTCGTTACCTTCTTCACCGGCGTTGAACCGCAGATTCTCGAGCAGCTCGACGCCGGGAGCGAGCGTGGCCAGGTGCGCTCGCACCGGGTCCATCGAGTACTCGGGATTGGGTGTGCCCTTCGGACGGCCGAGATGCGACATCGCCGTGACTCGAGCGCCCTGCTCCTGCAACCAGCGCAGCGTCGGCAGCGCGGCCTGGATGCGCAGGTCGTCGGTGATCACTCCATCGCGAATCGGCACGTTGAAGTCGACGCGCACCAGCACGGACTTTCCATCGAGCGGGCCGAGGTCTTCGAGCTCGGGCACTCCGAACACGGTCATGGCAGCAGGTCCTTCGTTTGGTGAGTCGAACGGGAACGATGCCCGACGATGGCAGGGTGGAACGGAAGCTGGGGTGAAGGCAAAACGAGCGAGGTGTCGCTGCTCGTTCGAACAGCGACACCTGGACTCACTCGGTCATGTCACCCGGCGGCTCAGGCCTGGTTGGCGGCGCCGACGATCTGGCTGAGGTCGACGAGACGGTTCGAGTAGCCCCATTCGTTGTCGTACCAACCGCACACCTTGACGAGGGTGCCCTGGGCCATGGTCATGTCGGCGTCGATGGTGCACGATGCCGGCGAGGTGACGATGTCGGAGCTCACGATCGGCGCCTCGGTGTACTCGAGCACACCGGCGAGTGGCCCCTCGGCTGCGGCTGCGGCGTAGGCGGCGTTGATCTCGTCGACCGACGGCGAGCCCTTCAGCACGGCGGTGAAGTCGGTGATCGAACCAGTGGGGATCGGCACACGAAGCGAGGTGCCGTCGAGCTTGCCCTGCATCGCCTGGAGCACGAGGCCGGTGGCCCGGGCGGCGCCGGTCGAGGTGGGGATGATGTTGATGGCTGCGGCGCGAGCCCGGCGGAGGTCCTTGTGCGGGCCGTCGACGAGCGACTGGTCGCCGGTGTAGGCGTGGATGGTGGTCATCAGTCCTTGCTCGACGCCGAAGGCGTCGTCGAGGACCTTCACCATCGGCACGAAACAGTTCGTGGTGCACGAGGCGTTGGAGACGACCTTGTGGGTGGCCGGATCGAAGTCGCCGTCGTTGACACCGACGACGAAGGTGTTGTCGGCGCCGTCGCAGGGTGCGGACACGATGACGAACGGGGCGCCACCCTCGAGGTGTGCCGCTGCAGTGTCACGCTTGGTGAAGATGCCGGTGGACTCGATGACGACGTCGACACCGAGCTCGCCCCACGGGAGGTCGGCCGGGTTGCGCTCGCTCAGGACCTTCAGCACGTCGCCACCGACGGAGATACCGCCGTCGACTGCCTTGATCTCCTCGGGCAGGATGCCAAGGACCGAGTCGTACTTGAGCAGATGCGCCATGGTCTCGAGCGATCCGAGATCGTTGACGGCCACGAAGTCGATGTCGGCTCCGGAGAGCTTGGCAGCACGGAAGAAGTTCCGTCCGATACGGCCGAAGCCGTTGATCCCGACGCGAATGGTCATGTTGTATTCAGCCTTCTGTGAGATGGAGCTCTTCGTTGAGAACCCTCGTCGATGAGAACCGCGGCGGCCGACGTTTGGGCTGTTGAGGCCCAGCAGAGGTGGAGTGGCACGCCGGTACAACCTTAGTTGGTGAGCAGGGCGCGAAGCACTGATCCAAGTTTCTCTGGATCGTGGCCCCAGTTGTCGGTAGAGGCGACGTCGGCCGATGTCACGGGAACGTCGGCCCGATCGGCCCGACGGGTGCCGAGGTGCGCGACCGCGACATCGACGTCGATGCCGTGGTCGGCCAGGGCTTCGAGATGTTCGGGGAGGTCGAATCCCCGGAGTTCGGCTTTGTCGTTCGCCACGTTGGCGACGAACACACGTTGCGCCGAGGTGGCCTGCAGCGCGGCACGGAGGTCGGGGACGACAGCGACGGCGAGAACACTCGTGAAGAGCGACCCCGGTCCGATGATGACCTGATCGGCGTCGAGAATGGCACGCACTGCCGCCTCGGGCGCACGTGGATCGGGCGGTTCGAAGCGCAGGTTGCGAATGTTGGTGGCCCGCTCGATCGTGACCTGTCCGCGCAGCGGACCGCTGTCGGAGTCGGCCAGCAGCGTGACCGAGCCGAGCGTTGCCGGGTAGAGGTGACCGTGCGCGCCGACGAGCCGCGCCACCTCGGCGATGGCGGCTTCGAAGTCGCCGGTGGCGTTGGCCAGGCCGGCGATCAGCAGGTTGCCGATGGGGTGGCCTTCGAGGTCGCCGGCATCGAAGCGGTGCTCGAGCGATCGGGCCAGCAGCGAGTCGTTGCCGGCGAGCGCCGACAGACAGCGTCGGACGTCGCCGGGTGCCGGAAGGCCCAGGTCACGACGGATCTTGCCGCTGGAGCCACCGTCGTCGGCCACCGACACCACGCCCGCGATCGCGCCGGCATAGCTGCGGGCCGCCCGCAGCGACGCGGCGAGTCCGTGTCCGCCACCGAGTGCCACCACCCGGGGGCCGCGGGCCGCGTCGGATAGTTCGGCGGAGGATGCAGAGGTGGGGTCAGCGTTCGACATCTCGATGCTTCACTCTCGGCATCCACCCTCGATCTTTGAGTACTGCCGCGATGTGCTCGGCCACTGCGACCGATCGATGGTGCCCGCCGGTGCAGCCGAAGGCGATGTTCAGGTATGAGCGACCCTCGTCGGCGTATGCCGGCAGCAGCTCGTCGAGGAGTGCCTCGAGCTTGTCGAGAAAGGCCTGCGCCCGATCATCGGCAAAGACGAACGCCTGGATCGACGGGTCGGTCCCTCGCAACGGTCGCAGTGCCTCGTCCCAGTACGGGTTCGGGAGGAAACGGCAGTCGATCACCATGTCGACATCGAGTGGGACACCGTGTTTGAACCCGAACGAGCTGACGGTCAGGTGCAAGCCGTTGGTGGTGGTCGAGTCGGAGAACTGGGAGGCAAGCCGAGCCCGCAGCTGGTGCGGGCTGAGCGAGCTGGTGTCGATCACCAGGTCGGCCAACGATCGCGCCGCCATCAGCTGCTCACGCTCGGCCTGGATGGAATCGATCAGCGTGCCCCCCTCATCGGCGGACACGAGGGCAGCGTCGCCGGCGGTGCCGGGGTCAGTCTCACGTCGCGCCCCGTGGGCGAAGGGATGACGACGTTTCGTGCTCTCGAATCGGCGCACGAGGACATCGGTGCTGGCCTCGAGGAACACCACCCGAACGTCGTGCAGTTCGGTGCGAAGGTGGCCGATCTCACGGGCGAGGTCTTCCCCTGCAGCGGCCATGACCAGCGCCACCTTGTCGTAGGCGCCGCCGGCCGATGCCAGCTCGGCCACCTTGGGGAGCAGGCTCACCGGCAAGTTGTCGATCACGAACCAGCCGAGGTCTTGCAGCGCGGCGCCGGCGACGGATCGCCCGGCGCCCGAGAGCCCGGTGACGAAGACGAGTTGGCCCATGGTGGTCACACTCCCGTGGAGGATGTCGAGGGGTCCGGTTGTCGTCGAGTGTGCAGCACGAGCAGCCGCGGCACGGTTGCCGCCTCGGTGTACTCGGGCGCAATGGCCAGGAACCCGGCGGGCGGGGCCGGCTCCAACATGCGGTGCAGCACCAGTCCGGCGTCGGCCAGGGCGTTCACGTAGCGCGACAGTGGCCGGTGGATGAAGCGCACGAAGACGTTCTTTTGCACCTCCTCGATCGTCGCCGCCTCGTCGAGATAGGGACCGATGCGCCAATACTGCTCGGGCGGATCGATGATCTGGTCGTCGATCCAGCCGCTCCCCGGCGTCTGCAGCAGCGGGTGGTTCAGCAGGAACACGAAGTGACCACCGGGGCGCACGACTCGAGCGACCTCGTTGATCGCTTCGTCGACCTCGTCGATGTGTTCGAACACCAGACAGGCCACGGCGGCGTCGAACGAGGCATCGACGAAGGGAAGACCCGCTGCGGCGGCAAGTCCGTAGGCCGGTCCACCGGCTCGCTGCACCGCCGTTTCGATCTGGGCGGCGAACGGATCGACACCGACCACCTCGCTCCCCCGGCTCGCCAGTGCCCGTGCGACCTGGCCCTCGCCGGTGCCGATGTCGAGCACCCGTCGCTGGGCCCCTGCCGGCTCGACGGTATCGATGGCCGCCATGATCAGCGGAATGATCTGCTCGGTGTACTCCGGATCGACACCGTCGGTGAACTCTCGTTGCCACCAATCGGTCAGTACAGGGTCACTCCACACCCGGCCAGCCTACGGCCGCCACATGGCCACCCCGGTGACCACCAAATGAACAGTCTCACGACGTGGCCGAGGGACGAGGCCGCTCACTCCACTCGACCCGGATGGGCGGAGCCCACCTGCGGAGCAAGTGCAGTGTTAGAGCCTGACGAGGTGGCCGAGGGACGAGGCCGCTCCAACCGCATGACTCGGATCGGCGGAGCCCATCTGCGGAGCAGGTGCAGTGTTACAGCCCGTGGGTTTTGTCGTAGACCGCCTCGGCGACGGCGTCCGGGAGCCACGACAGGGCCTTCAGGGATTCGAGCGTCGCCCGCCGGACCTTGTTGACGCCGCCGAACTCGTCGAGGAGCCGCTTCTTGCGGGTGGCGCCGAGACCGGGAATGTCGTCGAGGACCGAGACGGTCATGCGCTTGCCCCGCAGGTTGCGGTGGTAGCTGATGGCGAACCGGTGGGACTCGTCGCGCAGGCGCTGCAGCATGTAGAGCGCTTCGGATTGGCGAGGGATCCGGATGGGTTCGGACTGGTAGGGCAGGTACACCTCTTCGAAGCGCTTGGCGAGCGAGGCAACGGGGATGGAGTCGAAGAGATCGAGCTCTTCGAGCACCTTCACGGCGGAGGTCAGCTGCCCCTTGCCGCCGTCGACGACGAGCAGCTGGGGTGGATACTGGAACTTGCCTCGTTCCGATGGTGGCTTGTCGAGGTCTTCTTTGTAGGCGGTGAGACGGCGACGAACGACCTCTTCCATCGCGGCGTAGTCGTCGTTCTGGTCGACGGTCTTGATCTTGAACCGGCGGTACTCGCGCCGGTTGGCCAGACCGTCCTCGACGACGACCATCGACCCGACGTAGTCGGTGCCCTGGAGGTGGCTCATGTCGAAACACTCGATGCGGAGCGGCGCCGCCGGAAGACCGAGCCATTCCTGGAGTTCATTGAGCGCCTTGGCCCGGGCGTTGTGGTCGGAAGCCCGCTTCATGCGGTGACGGGTGAACTCCTCGTCGGCGTTCTTGGTGACGGTGGCGAGGAGATCCTTCTTGTCGCCCCGTTGGGGCACCCGGATCTCGACGTTCGAGCCGCGAAGCATCGACAGCCACTCTTGATAGAGCTCGGTCTGCGACGGTTCGTTGGGCACGAGGACGACCTTGGGCATGCCCTGGACGGGCTCCTCGTCGTAGACCCCCTCGAGCACCTTGTCGATGAGCTCGTTGGTGTCGAGGTCTTCGACTCGATCGATCACGAACGACCGTCGGCCGACAACCCGACCACGCCGGACCACGAAGATGAACACGAGCGCTTCGAGTTCGTCCTCGGCCACACCGATCACGTCGATGTCGTCGGTTCGCTCGCCGACCATCATCTGCTTCGCCACCGCCTTCTTGACGGTGGCAATGCGATCGCGAAGCCGGGCGGCCTGCTCGAACTCGAGCTCTTCGGCGGCCTGCATCATCGACGACTCGAGGCGGTGGATGACGGGATCGGTGTCGCCCTCGAGGAACTGGCAGAGGTCGCCGACCATGGTCTGGTATTGCTCGTGGGTGACCTCGCCGACACACGGCCCCGAACACTTCTCGATGTGGAAGAGGAGGCACGGCTTGCCGAGCTTGCGATGGCGTTCGAGCTTGTTGTCGGAACAAGTACGCACGGGGAAGGTGCGCAGGAGCGAGTCGAGGGTGTCGCGGATCGCGTACGCGTGCGCGTAGGGGCCGAAGTAGCGGGTGCCCTTCTTCTTGCGGCCACGCATCACCCGGGGGCGCGGCCATTCGTCGTCGACGCTGACCGCCAGGTAGGGGTAGCTCTTGTCGTCGACGAGGCGGACGTTGAACCGGGGGCGGTGCTCCTTGATCAGGTTGTACTCGAGCATCAAGGCCTCGACCTCGTTCTCGACCTGGATCCACTCGACGGACGCCGCCGTGGTGACCATCTGCATGGTGCGGGGGTGCATGTTGGCTGGATTCTGGAAGTAGTTCGACAGGCGCGAACGCAGCGACTTGGCCTTGCCGACATAGATCACTCGACCGTCGGCGTCGCGGAACTGGTACGAGCCAGGAGCGTCGGGGATCGTTCCGGCTGGGGGGCGGGTCACCATTGGGTCAAGCTTAGGGAAGCGGTACGACAGCGGGCGGTGACCGACGCCGGCGAACACGCAACGGTTGGTCCGTAAAGTTGTGATCGTTCATGCCGATCTAGACACCATGGCGTTGTGTTCGAGCTGCCAAAACATCGTTCCGCAGTCGGCAGCACGCTGTCCTGTCTGCGGAAACGCGCCTGGTATCAGCCCGGACGACTTCCTTGCCTCCCTCGACACCACCCCGGTTCCCTCGCCGGCCTTCGAACCCTTCGGGTCCGGATTCGACGATGCCGACGAACCCGTCGGCACGATCGCGCCCAACGGCAGAGTCTTCACTCCTCCCCCGCTGTCGACTCGTTCGCCCTCTGGCTCACACCCGCAGATGATTGGCGCCCAGCCGCCCGCTGCCACGCCATCGACGGCGACAGTGGCGCCCAGCCGTCCATCTGCTGCGGAGCCTTCGGTTCTGCCGACACTCATCGGCGACGATGATGACGACGTAGGCGACGAGATGCTCCGCACCGTCCGAGCCATCTCGAATCGTCTCGATGCCGACATTCGCATCGGGCGCCGTAGCGGCCATCGGCTGTTCGTCGTCGGTGCCCCGATTGCGGCTGCGTTGCTGATCCTCGGTGGCACCTATGGTGCCTACGCCTTCGCCGATCTCGGCCGGCCGGTGCGTACCACGGCCTCGGAGGAGGCGGCCCAGCCCGGAACCCTCGCCTTCGGCGAAGCCCAGTCGAATGCGGCGCAACGCAATGCCGAAACCGTCGCCACGCAGGTCAACGAGGTCGTGTCGGTCAACTGCGGTGTGCCCGCAACCGGCAACGCCGTTGCGCTCTCCGCCACCCGGTTCGTGACCAACGCCGCCTCGGTCGCCAATGACGCTCGACCAGTGATTCGGTTTGCGGACAACACCAGTCGGGTCGGCACGGTGATTGGTGTCGACCGTCGCACTGACATCGCCGTGATCGAGATCGACCCGGTCGCCGGTGTCGAGGCGATGCAATGGGGTGTCGCCGACCAGATCTTCTCCAATCCACAGGTGGTGGTGGTCGAGCGTTTCGGCGCAGCGATCAACGGCACCCCGGCGATCGTCGACCAGATCGACGGCATCATCGGCCTCGTCAACTCGTTCGGGTTCAGCGGGTCGGCCTTCCGCCCCGGATCGGCAGTGTTGAACCACGACGGCTTCATCATCGGCATGGTCGACGACAGCGGCCGCGCCGCCATCGGCGGCGCCGAGCTCAGCGCGGCCTACGGTCGGGTGATCGCTCGTCCGGCCACCCCCACCAGCTCGTGCCCGGCCTCGGCGTCTGACCAACCGCCGACCGACGACCCTGCGACCGAGGACACCACGCCGACCGGCTGAGCTGCCGTCGCGCCGACCACGGTGCGAACGGCTACTGCCGAAGTCCGGGCCGGGCAGTTCTCTATACTGTCGACGTGCTTCGACTCCAGCGTCCTCTGCCCGATCGATACTCGAAGGCGTCCGACGCCGAGCTTGCCGACTGGATCACCGCGGCCAAGGCCGAGCTGGGTGACCGGCTGTTCATCCTCGGGCATCACTACCAGCGCGACGACGTCATCGCCTTCGCCGACGCTCGCGGCGATTCGTTCAAGCTGTCCGTCCTGGCTCAGCAACGGCCTGAGGCTGAGTTCATCGTGTTCTGCGGCGTGCACTTCATGGCCGAGTCGGCCGACATCCTCACCAGCGACGACCAGGCAGTGATCCTGCCCGACCTGAACGCCGGTTGTTCGATGGCCGACATGGCCGACCTCGACCAGGTCGAAGAAGCGTGGGAGGTCCTCGGCGAGACGGTCGACATCAGCCGAGTCGTGCCCATCACCTACATGAACTCCTCGGCTGCCATCAAGAGCTTCGTGGGCAAGCACGGTGGCGCCGTCTGCACGTCGTCGAACGCTCAGGCGGTGCTCGAATGGGCACTCGGCACGCCCGACGCACAAGGGGTTCGCCAAGGCGGGCAAGGCGACAAGGTCCTGTTCTTCCCCGATCAGCACCTCGGCCGCAACACCGGTCTCGCCATGGGCTACGACCACACCGACATGCGACTGTGGAATCCTCGCCTCGACCGAGGAGGCCTCACCGAGGCCGACTGCAAGGAAGCCACCTTGCTGCTGTGGAAGGGCCACTGCACCATCCATCAGCGCTTCAGCCCCGAACAGGTCGCCGACTTCCGAGCCCAGTACCCCGACGGTGTGGTCATCATCCATCCCGAGGCGCCGTACGAGGCGTGCGAGAAGGCCGACTTCCTCGGGAGTACCGGCTACATCCTGAAGAAGGTCGCCGAACTCCCGGCCGGCACCGCCATCGGCGTCGGCACCGAGGTCCACCTGGTGTCACGGTTGGCGCAGGAGCACCCGGACAAGACCATCGTCAACCTCGATCCGCTCATCTGCCCGTGCTCGACCATGTCGCGCATCGACCTTCCTCACCTGGCCTGGGTGCTCGAGGAGTTGCTCGAAGGCCGAGTGATCAATCAGATCTCGGTCGATGCCGACACCACGGAATGGTCGAAGGTGGCGCTCGAACGGATGCTCGCCATCACCTGAGTCACCGGGCTTGAATGGCTTGACCTGCGGCCGATAGGAGCCTCACCGAAGTCCGTCGACTCGACGGGCTGCGCTCGAGAGGTTCCCGCCGATGATCCGATACTGCACGAATTGCGTGATGCCCGAGACCAAGCCGGACATCCTCTTCGACGATGCCGGGGTCTGCAGCGCCTGCCGCCATTTCGAGGGTCGCAAGGACGTCGACTGGGACGCCCGACGGATCGAGCTGGAAGAGGTGCTCGCTCGCTACCGGCGCGAAGGTCGCACCTACGACTGCGTGATCCCGGTCAGCGGCGGCAAGGACAGCACGTTCCAGGTGATCCGTATGCTCGAACTGGGTGCGCGTCCGCTCTGCGTCACGGCGACCACCGATCATCTGACCGACATCGGACGCCGCAACATCGAGAACATCAAGTCGCTGGGCGTCGACCACATCGAGGTCAGCACCAACCCGGTCGTCCGACGTCGCATCAACAAACTGGCGCTCACCCAGGTCGGCGACATCGCGTGGCCAGAGCACGTCACCATCTTCACCGTGCCGGTGCGCATCGCCGTGCAGATGGACATCCCGCTGATCGTCTGGGGCGAGAACTCCCAGAATGAGTACGGCGGCCCGGCGGCGGCAGCCAACGACAACACACTGACCCGCCGCTGGCTCGAGGAGTTCGGAGGGCTACTCGGCCTCCGGGTCAACGACCTCGTCGGACAGAGCGGCATCACCGAGCGCGACCTCACCCAGTACACCTACCCCACCGACGCCGAGCTCGAACGAGTCGGGGTGACCGGCATCTTCCTCGGCTACTACCTCCCGTGGGACGGTGCCCAGAACGCCACCATCGCCCAGGCCTACGGCTTCGAGTCGTATCCGCACACGGTCGAAGGTGCGTTGCTCAACTACGAGAACCTCGACAACGCTCATCACCGTATTCACGACTACTTCAAGTTCCTGAAGTACGGCTTCGCCCGAGCCACCGACCACGCCTGCATGGCGGTGCGGCGGGAGCGGATGTCGCGCCACGACGCCGTGGAACTGGTGCGTCGCCACGACGGCAAGTTCCCGTGGTCCTACCTCGGTGTCGATCTCGTCGACGTTCTGGACTCGATCGACATGACACTCGACGAGTTCGTCGCCGTCTGTGACCGGTTCACGAACAAGCGGATCTTCGTCACCGATCGCAACGGGAATCTGGTCAAGGATCGCCACAACAATCTCACCAAGATCAACGATGACAACGTGCCCAGTGACGGCGCCGACAACCCGGGGCGACGGTCGACCGACCGAGTGACCTCGCGGGTCTGAGCGTGAACCGCGTCGCCATCGTCGACTACGGCTTGTGCAATCTCGATTCGGTGCGGCGCGCCGTCGAGGAGTGTGGGGGCACCGCAACCGTGACCTCCGATCCTGCCGACCTTCGTGTCGCTGATCGAATCATCCTTCCCGGCGTTGGTTCCTTCGCCGCCGCGGCAGCCAACCTGCAGCGCTCAGGTCTGGCCGACGAGCTCACCGAACAGGTGATGTCGTTGCAGGCACCGTTTCTCGGGATCTGCCTCGGCATGCAACTGATGCTGACCGTCGGGGTCGAAGGATCGACCGACGGCGCCGGCGAGACCAAAGGCCTCGGCTGGATCGACGGTCGCGTCGAGCGCCTCGCACCGACGCCCGACGATCCCCGAATCCCGCATGTGGGATGGAACGAGGTGCATCGCACCGAGGTCGATGCTCCCTTGCTCGACTCCATCGACGACGGAGCCGACGTCTACTTCGTGCACAGCTTCCATGCCCGGTGCAGCGACGATCGACAGGTGATCGCAACCACGCCGTATGCCGGTGGTTTCGTCTCGGCGGTGGCGAACGGCAACGCGTTCGGCGTCCAGTTCCACCCGGAGAAGAGCCAAACCGTTGGCTTCGCCATCCTCCGACGCTTCCTGGAGATCTGATCGTGCTCAAGACCAGGATCATCCCGACGTTGCTGTACCGAGACTTCGGCCTTGTGAAGGGCGTGAAGTTCGACAGTCGACGCGCCGTCGGCGGGGCGACACAGGCAATCAAGGTCTACAACATGCGGGGTGTCGACGAACTCGTCTTCCTCGATGTGACGGCGACGCTCCAGAACCGGCCACCCGACTTCGACCTGATCGACGACCTCGCCGACGACTGCTTCATGCCGCTCACCGTCGGTGGTGGCGTGCGAACCGTCGACGACGTTCGACGTCTCTTGCACGCCGGAGCCGACAAGGTCGCCGTCTGCACCGCAGCGACATCCGACCCCAGTCTCGTTGCCGACGCCGCCGAGCAGTTCGGCAGCCAGTGCATCGTCGTGTCCATCGACGTCGCCACGCTCGACGGTCGCGCCACTGCGATGGTGCGCTCCGGTACCGAGTCCAGCGGGCTCGATCCGGTCGACCTCGCGGTCTCGGCTCAAGACCGGGGCGCCGGCGAGATCCTGCTCCAGAGCGTCGATCGCGACGGAACGATGGAGGGGTACGACCTCGCCACGATTCGCGCCGTCACCGATGCCGTGTCGATTCCCGTGATCGCGTCCGGTGGTGCCGGCAACTACCCGCACATGGCCGAAGCGGTTGCCCACGGTGCGTCAGCGGTCAGTGCGGCGAGCATCTTCCACTTCACCGAGCAGACCCCGCTCGAGGCCAAGCAGTACCTCCGATCCTGCGGCGTACCGGTGCGCCTCTAGCGACCACGATCCCGCTCCCCCTCGACCACGATCTCCAAAGGACCGACATGACCATGACCACCGTAGGTGAACTGCACACGTCGAACCGTGCCGACATGTGGAACGCGAGCATGCAGTCGCATCTGCCCTATCTGGATACAGCGACCGGCCTGTTCAAAGAGGAGTTCACGCGCGACCGGCCCTGTCCGGTGTGCGGCGGCGCGAACGAGACTGCGCTCTTCGTCAAAGAAGGTGGCCGGTACGTCAGGTGCACCGATTGCACGATGGTGTACCTGAATCCCGTCTTCACCGACGAGGCCCTCACGGACTACTACCGCAACAATCACGTGGAACAGTCGGTCGTGGTCGAGGCAGACCGGGCGTTCTACGAAGGCCTGTACACCCAGGGGCTCGCGTCCGCCGAGAAGTACACCTCCAAGGGGTGGATCCTCGACATCGGTTGCTCCTCGGGAGTGTTCATCGATCTGGCGAAGTCAAGGGGCTGGAAGACCAGCGGCCTCGAGCTCAATCGCCAGGAGGCGGCACTGGCTCGAGCAAAGGGCCACACCGTCCAGGAGCGACCGATCGCCGAGGCCACGTTCGATAAGAAGTTCAACGTGATTTCACTCTGGGATGTCTTCGAGCACATCGCCGACGGTGGAGCACAGCTCGACCTGATGCAGGCCAACCTGACCGACGACGGCGTGATGCTCCTCCAGATCCCGAGTGCCGACTCGTTGGCCGCCAGGATGCTCCAGGAGAAGTGCAACATGTTCGATGGCCTGGAGCACACCAACCTCTACGGCGTGGCGTCGCTCGCACGTCTGGTCGAGAGCAAGGGGCTCGAGATCCTCAACATCGAGTCCGTGATTTCGGAGATCGGCGTCATGAACAATCACTTGGCGTATGACGGCCTGTACACCGGGGCATCCGACAACTTCGAGACGTTGATGGACCTGGTCGATGCCCGGACGGTGCTCGACAAACTCCTGGGCTACAAACTGCAGGTGGTCATCGGCCGCAAGTAGCGGGAAACCGGTTGCAGTCCGACCCATCAACGTTCGGCTGGATCGATCTCACCCAGCACTCGTGACCGCCGATGTCGGGACCGGTGCTTCCGGCCCGACGAATGGGACGCCGTCGAGAATGCCACGGCAGATGCGATCGAGCCCCGGATTCGCTCCTGGCATCAAGTCCGACGGGTTCTCCGTCGTCAGGCGAGCGAGTCCCTTGGCCGGCTCGGCGACACCGGGAGCGTCGATCGGCGCCCGGAAGAAGAAGAAGTGCGCATAGCGACGTGCCCGCTCGACATCGGCCTGGTGCCCTGACGGATCGTCGAGGGCGGCGGTCAGCATCGCGTCGAATTCGTCGACCGTGGTCGGATCCAACGTGAAACCCTTCGATCGATAGTGTGTCTCCCCTGCCGTCAGCACCGGCTTGCCGTTGAGCGCCAGCTCGAGCCCGGTCGTCGAGGTGTAGACCAGACCAACGTCGCAGGCATCCATCAGCGGATACGACGTCACGGTGTCATCGGGCGCAATCACCCGAACGTTGGGCGGAAGATCCGGAAAACGATCCTTGATGACCCGATACAGCGAATCCCGGGTCCGCTGGCCGGGCAGTGCGACCTCGGCCGGATGCACGCGGACCACCAGCTCGTCCTCGGGTCGCCGTGCGAAGAACTCGATGGCGTGGGTCACCCACGCCTCGATGTCCTCGAAGACGAGATCTCGGCCGATGACCGCGGTGTCCCACGTCAGATTCGTGAACAGCACCGCCAGCTTGCCGCCGCTCCTCGTCAGTTCGTTCGGTCGCCACGACCACTGCTGATCGAAGGCGCTCCCTTCACGGCGGCTTGCGAGGTACGCGTCGAGTTCGGCGGCCTCGCTCGACTCGAGCGCCCGGTCGTTGTCGGCCCACACGCTCGAGAAGTCGTAGAGCCCAGCCGGGACGCCACGGTGCATCACCAGGGTCTCGCGTCGGAACGATCGCTCGTACGTGATGACATCGATACCGCGCTGACGGCAGCGTGCCCACAGGATGGCTTCGAAGAGGAAGAGACCGTTCAGCACGAGTACGTGGTCGGGCTGGACGTCGTCGAGCAGCTGGTCCATCGCTCGCGCGATGCGACGGGCCGATCGCAGGAAGGCCCGAGCGGTCTTCCCCGCCAGTGGGTCATCAGCCAGATTGGCTGCACACAGGAACCACTTCACCGGGATATCAGCCAACTGACCGAGGGGTAGTCCCTCCGCCTCGGCACCAACGAGCTCGGCCGCCGTCATCTCATCCAGCTCGGGCCAGGCTCCCCCATCATCGTCGGTCCAGTAGTCGTTGAGTGAACGAACGTCGAAACCGTGCGCTCCCAGCGATACCGAGGTGTAGCGACTGCACGTCGTGCACGGCATCGGTGGTGCTTCGTAGGTGTTTGCTCGATCGCAGATCTCCAGCCCGCCGCCACAGGTCGCCATCGTGACTCGAGCGCCGCGCAGCTGCAGACCATGGCCGATCACCGAGTCGTATTGCACGATCGATGACCAGTCACGT
Organism: Acidimicrobiales bacterium; assembly: GCA_041394265.1. Classification (NCBI taxonomy): domain Bacteria; kingdom Bacillati; phylum Actinomycetota; class Acidimicrobiia; order Acidimicrobiales; species Acidimicrobiales bacterium. The sequence continues at coordinate 4,532,520 of JAWKIO010000005.1, read as the reverse complement.
GGGCTCAGAATCAAGACCTTCGGCCCGTTGTCGGCGTCGACCATCGGCAAACGATCGCGTAGGCGCCGCGAACTCCGTTGTTCGGGCGCCTGTCCGACCGTTCGGAGCAGCAGCTCGACGCCCTTGCGGGCCTGAAGCGGAAGGTCGGTCGATCGTCGGTGTGCCATGCACGGCCAATCGGCAGCCGTATGACCTACATGAGGGGTTCGAAAGGCCCAAATTTCCTGCGCGCAGGCATCAAGTCTGAGACCACCGTGCCGAAGGGAGCAGCATCAATGGTTGGATCACGATGGTCCAACGCCCCACGAAGCGAGGAAATGATGGATTCGACCGGTGGCTATGACCTCTCGGGAAAGACGATCTTGCTCACCGGCGGAACCGGCAGCTTCGGCAACGCCTTCGTTTCGTACGTACTCGACCGGTGGCCGACCGCGACGATTCGGATCTTCTCGCGTGACGAACTGAAGCAGTCGGAAATGTCCGATCGCTTCAACTCCGATCAGCTCCGGTTCTTCATCGGTGATGTCCGCAACAAGACGCGACTCACCCGAGCAGCCCAGGGCGCCGACGTCATCATCCACGCCGCGGCGATGAAGCAGGTGGGTGCATGCGAGTACAACCCGTTCGAAGCGGTGCAGACCAACATCCTGGGCGGCCAGCACATCGTGGACGCTGCGATCGATGCCCGTGTCAGCCGGGTGGTTGCCCTCTCGACCGACAAGGCGGTCAACCCGGTCAACCTCTACGGCGCCACGAAGCTCTGCGCCGAGAAGATCATCAATCAGGGCAACAACTACGCCGCACAGCACGACACTCGCTTCGCGTGTGTGCGCTACGGCAACGTGGTGGGCTCACGAGGATCGGTGGTTCCCGTCTTCAAGCGGCTCATGGACGAAGGCCAGCCGCTCCGAGTGACCGACCAGCGAATGACTCGGTTCTGGATCAGTCTCGAGAACGCTGTCGAGCTGGTCATGTACGCGCTCGGCAACATGCGCGGCGGTGAGGTCTTCGTTCCCCGCCTGCCGTCGATGCGCATCGCCGACCTTGCCGAAGCCATGAGCCCGGAGCAAGAGGTCGAGTACATCGGCATCCGTCCTGGCGAGAAGTTGCACGAGCAGATGATCACGGCCGACGAGTCACGCCACACGCTGCGCGTCGGCAACATCTTCGTGGTGCTGCCCGAGTCGCACCAGTGGGAGAAAGGCACCGAGTGGAGTGGCGAAACCCTTCCCGACGGCTTCGAGTACATCTCCGGCGACAACGACTGGTGGCTGACCTCCGACGAGCTCGTCGAGATGGTCCCGTGATCCCCTACGGACGCCAACACATCGACGACGCCGACATCGAAGCGGTCACCGCGGTCCTCCGCAGCCCCTTCATCACGCAGGGGCCGGTCGTCGAGGAATTCGAGGCCGAGCTGTGCCGGATCACCGGCGCCGCCCACGCCATCGCGTTCGCCAACGGTACGGCAGCGCTGCATGCGGCCTGCCATGCCGGCGAACTCGGCCCGGGCGAGCGACTCGTCACGACCCCCCTCACCTTCATCGCCAGCGCCAACTGCGCCAAGTTCGTCGGCGCCGACGTCGGCTTCGTCGACATCGATCCGGCGACACTCAACATCGATGTCGAGCAAGTACCGCAGGACGCCGACGCACTCGTTGCCGTGCACTACGCCGGTCTTCCGGTCCAGCTGGATCGGCTCGCCCACCGGCCGCGACTGGTCATCGAGGACGCCAGCCACGCGATCGGCGCCATTGGACCCGACGGTCCGGTCGGCAACTGCGCCCGCAGCGACATGACGACCTTCTCGTTCCACCCGGTCAAGACGATCACGTCGGGTGAAGGCGGCGCCGTGACCACCAACGACGATCGGTTCGCCGAGCGTCTTCGCCGCTTCCGCACCCACGGCATCATCCGCAAGGACGACTTCGAGCCCTGGTACTACGAGGCGGTCGAGCTCGGCTACAACTACCGGCTCACGGACTTCCAGGCCGCGCTGGGGCGATCGCAGCTCACCAAGCTCGACAACTTCATCGAGCGGCGCAACGAACTGGCCGCCGTCTATGACCGCGAGCTCGCCGAACTCGATCTGGTTCGAGCCCCTGACGTGCCCGCGGGTCAGACCCATGGCCGCCACCTCTATCCCGTGCGTGTCGACGATCGAGATGGCCTTGCGTGGCGGCTGCGGGCTGCTGGCATCGGCACACAGGTCCACTACGTGCCCGTCCACCTTCACCCCCTCTATCGGCGCGACGGCTGGAGACCGGGCGACTTCCCGCACGCCGAACGGGCGCACGAGCAGCTCCTCTCACTGCCGCTCTTCCCGTCGCTCACCGATGCCGAGCAGGATCACATCGTCACGACCCTGTCCCGCTTGGTCGGCCGCGTCGGAATCGATGAACTGACGCCTCCTCGGGAGAGCGCCCGATGACACTCGACTTCGGCGGACGCCTCGTCGGCGACGGCCAGCCCTGCTACGTGATCGCCGAGGCCGGTGCGAACCACAATCGGTCGTTCGAGACCGCCATCGAACTGATCGACGCAGCGGCAGACGCCAAGGCGGATGCGATCAAGTTCCAGACCTACAGCGGGGCCTCGCTCTACAGCACGAAGGCGCCGAAGTTCGAGTACCTCGGCGATCTGGCAGCCGAGGCGCCGCACGAGTTGCTCGAGCGAATCTCGCTTCCTCGGGAGTGGCAGGCGCAGCTGGCCGCGCATGCAGCGAAGCGCGGCATCCATTTCATGTCGAGCCCGTTCGATCGTCAGGCAGTCGACGAACTCGACGCATTGGACGTGCCCGCGCTGAAGATCGCTTCGTTCGAACTCGTGGACCTCGGGTTCATCGAGTACGTCGGCGCCACCAAACGCCCGGTGATCCTGTCGACTGGCATGGCGTCGCTCGGTGAGATCGAGGAGGCCATCGCCGCGTGCCGACGCGGCGGCACCGACCAGATCGCGCTACTCCAGTGCGCGTCGCTGTACCCGTCGCCACCGCACATCATGAATCTTCGGACGATTGCTGCCATGTCGGCTGCGTTCGGCGTGCCCGTCGGCCTGTCCGATCATACGCTCGGTACGCACATCAGCTCGGCGTCGATCGCTGCCGGGGCTTCGATCATCGAGAAGCACTTCACCCTCGACCGTTCGATGCCCGGTCCTGATCACCCCTTTGCGATCGAGCCGGACGAGCTCACCACCCTGGTGCAGCACGTCCGAGACGTCGAGGCGGCGATGGGGAGCAGTGTCAAACGCGGCCCCTCGGCGGAAGAGGCCGAGGAGATGTACAGCAAGGCCCGGCGCTCGATCGTCGCTGCGACCGATCTCCCCGCCGGCACGGTGATCGCACAGGAACACCTGTGCGTGAAGCGTCCCGGCTTCGGCATTGCCCCGAAGTTCATGGAGGCGGTCATCGGCCGGGTTGTCCCCAGGGACATCGAGGCCGACGAGATCATCACCTGGGACCACCTGTGAGCAGGCGGTCGGGTGACCGCGCTGCGGTCGCGGTCATCCAAGCCCGAATGGGTTCCACTCGACTGCCGGGCAAGGTCCTCCGCCCGCTCGGTCACCGACCGGTGTTGCAGTGGGTGGTCGATGCCGCCATGGCCAGTGACGTGATGAGCGACATCGTCGTCGCAACGACCACACTGGCCGAAGACGACGCCGTGGCCGAGCTCGCCGAATCCCTCGGTGTGCGCGTCCATCGAGGCCCCGTCGACGATGTGCTCGAGCGCTTTCTCGGCGCCATCGCCGACGTCGAGGCCGGCGCCGTCGTCCGACTGACCGGTGACTGCCCCCTGCTCGATCCGTCGCTCATCCGCGGTGTCGTGGAGTTGTGGCGCGCCGTGGGTGGTGACTACGTCAGCACCGTCAACCCCCGTTCCTTGCCGAGAGGCCTCGACGTCGAGCTCATTGCCATCGAGCAACTGCGCCGTCTCGATGCGCTCGCCCAGGGTGTCGATCGAGTCCACGTGACGTCGTACGTGAATGCCCACCCCGACGAGTTCCGTCGAACGGCGGTCACGGTGTCACCCGGAGCCGAAGACCTCCGGATCACGCTGGATACACCGGAAGACGCAGAGTTGCTCGACGCCATCGTTTCCCGGCTGGGCTCGGGCGCATCGAACTGGCGAGCAGTGGTGGATCTGGTCCGCAGTGACCAGCAACTGCTCGCCATCAACGCCCACATTCGCCAGAAGGCGATTGCCGAGGGCTGAACGCCTCAGCGATGACCGCGCGGGTTGCTCACGAAGCCCCGCCCGGTCAGGACCCGGCCGACGCCGCGCCAGAAGCCCAGACCGAACGACCAATGCATGATCTCCGTGGCCAGGATGCACCGGAGCAGATCGGTGTCGTGTTCGGCCCGCTTCGCCGCCGAGCGCGACGACCACGACACGACGGCAGCGTGGCCGGCGGGAACAACGAAGCGAAGCACACCGACGCCCACGCCGAGATTGATCCCAGCCAACAAGACCAGGGCTGCCGGTGGCATGCTTCGCCAGGTCGGCAGGCGGTGATGCTTGCGAAGGGTGGAGACCTTGCCGATGCCGTAGTTGTGGTATTGCTTCGCCAGGCCCCGCGGCGTGTCGCGAGGGAAGTAGGTCGAGTGAATCGAGGGATCGAGCACGATCCGGCCGCCCGACTCGGTCAGACGCAGGTTGCACTCATGATCTTCGGCCGCCCACTGGAGATGCTCGGCATCGAATCCGCCGAGGCGTTCGAGCGTTTCCCTCCGCCAGCAACCGAGAAAGACGGTGTCGACCTCGGTGCGGTTCTCGGCATGGTGAAAGCTGCCGGGTCCGACGCACGCGGGCGTGGACGTCACGGCGGCAACGGCACGTCCGAAACTGGTCAGACCCACCGGGTTCATTCGGCCGCCCACGTTGTCGGCGCCCGTCTCGATCAAGACGGCGACACAACGCTCGACATAGTTCCGGGCGTAGAGCGCGTGGGCATCCATGCGGACGACGATGTCTCCGCTGGCTTCGGCCAGGCCCACGTTCATCGCTGCGGCGGCCGTGACGCCAGGGTTGTCGACGAGGCGGAAGGGTGCGCCAAGCGATGCAGCAATCGAGCGAGTGCCGTCGGTCGAGCCGCCGTCGATGACCAGCACCTCCACGATGTTCGAGTAGGTCTGGCGCTGGATCGAAGCGAGGCAGTCACGGATGAATGGCCGCTCCGAATGCGTTGGCAGCAGGATCGTCACCGATGGGGCCGCAGGCAGCGGCGAATCGGTCACGACCGCTTCATTCGTGCCGATGGAGTGAGCGATGCAGTTCGCGATCCGAGCCATGCCGACCAATCGGCACGATCCAGGTCGATGTGAGGCCGCAGCCGATGACGACCGCTGAGATCGAGCCGTCGCCAACACCGGCTGCCGGACCGTACCGACGACGTCTCCTCGCCAACAGCGCCTCGTCGGCGATGACCGGCGTGTGGTCGATTGCTCTCGGCTTCGGCGTCACGGCCCTCCTGCTCGCTCGACTCGGCCCCAGCTCGTTCGGACTGTGGGCCCTTGCGCAGTCCTTGTCGATCGTGTCGGGCTGGACCTCGATCCTGGTCTATGGCCCGTCGGTGGCGGTGGCCCGCTCGATCGCCGAGCGCGCCGGCGCCGATACCGAGCCCGCCGAAATGGCCACCTTCGCCCGCCAGGTCGTCACGATCTTCGCCCTCATCGCCGGTCTGGCCGCCACGTTGCTCGCGCTCGGCGCAACGCCGTTGGCCTCCACGGTGTTTCGTCTCGACGGATCCGACGGTCGAGCCTTCGCTGCGGGGACACGCTGGTTTGCGCTGCAGATCGTGGCCGAGGGCGTCATCGTCGGACTCGCTGCCGTCTTCGAGGGGTATCAACGACTGGATCGGGCACGAATGCTCGACGCCGTACGGCGCACCGCGGCTGCGCTGGCTGCCGTCCTCGTCGTCGCCTTCTCGACCGATCTGACACTCGTACTCGCGGCCCAGGCAATCGCCACGGCCGTCGTCGCTGCGGCCATCCTCTTCGGGGCCCGACTGGCGCCAACCTTCCGCCTCGACCGCTCGATCATCCACGACCTGCGACGGAGCGCCATCGGACCGGTCGCGCTGAACTCGGCGGGGGTCCTCCACCGGATGATGGACCGGGCACTCGTCACCATGATGCTCGGTCCCACCGCACTCGCCGTCGTCGAGGTCGCCAGCCGGCTGCAAGACGTCGTACGACTCGTGCTCGCCACCAGTTCTCAGACGGTGGTGTCCGCCGCCCCGTATCTCTCGGCCCGCCAGGAGGAGCACAAGCTGCGCGATCTGGTGCTCATCAGCACTCGGCTGTCGACGGGCGTCACACTCGTGGTCGCCGCCGCGCTGGCCGGTCTGGCCCATGAGATCCTGACCGTGTGGACCGATGGCGCCACCGCCGCCTTGGCGACCGGCCCGCTCCTCTTCGGGTTGCTCTACCTGTCGATCGAGGCACCATTTCAGGTCATCAACAACTTCCTCACCGGTCTCGGCCAGATGCGCCGGCTGCTCGTGGCCTCCTGGCTCGGCGTCATCGTCAATCTGGCGCTGACCATCGTCCTCATCGACCGCAACGGCGTGGTGGGTGCGTTCCAGGGAACGCTCGCCGGCTCGGTGTTCACCGTCTCGCTCTTGTCGCCCCTCCTCCTGAAGACCACGCAGGCGACGCCGATCGAACTGCTGCGCCGCTGCCTTGCGCCGGCGGTTCCGACCGCTGCTGCGATCCTTGCGGTCGCCGTCCTGCTCCACCGCCTCCCGTTGGCCCCGATCGCCACGTTGGCGGTTGCCGCTCCCCTCCTCGGTGCCACGGCCGCCGTCGTCGGCTGGTCGACCTTGCTGGATGCGACCGAGCGCTCGCAGCTGCGGTCGATGCTTCAGCGTCGAGGCTGATCAGCGGCCGTCGCCGAGGAACAGCGAGCGAAGGGTCCGAATGAGGATCTGGAGGTCGAAGCTCAGCGACTGCTGCCGCAGGTAGTAGAACTCGTACTGCAGCTTCTCGAGCGCATCGTCCTCGTCGGCCGCATAGCCGGCTTTCACCTGCGCCCACCCGGTCAGTCCGGGGCGGACCAGGTGGCGGAGCTCGTAGAACGGCAGCTTGCCACTGAGTTCGTCGACATAGCGTCGCTGCTCGGGCCTCGGACCGACGAGGGACAGCTCGTTGCGCAGGATGTTGATGAGCTGCGGAAGCTCGTCGAGATGACTCGCCCGCAGGAACCCACCGAAGGGCGTGATCCGCGGATCATTGGTCTGCGTCCAGGACTGGTCGTCGTTGGGATCGGGGCGCATCGACCGGAACTTCAACACGGCGATCTCGGTGCCCATGTGGCCGACGCGCACCTGACGGAACAGCAGCGGACCTCGATTGGCGAAGCGGTTGCCGATGACCACCATGGGGATGACTGCAAGCAGGACGGGCAAGCCGGCAGAGGCGACACAGATGTCCATCAACCGCTTGAGGCGGCTGAACGGCGAGCGATGCAGTTCGCCGATGTCGAACAGCAGCGAAACCCGCTCGAGCTCGGAGATCGGGAGCTTGTTGAACCACTGCTCGTAGAAGAGCGACAGCGTGCGGATGCGGATGCCCTGGATGTGGAGAGCGGCCGCCTGATCGACGATTCGGGGATCGGCTTGGGCCTCTCGATCGAGGACGACGATGTTCGCACCGAGGGCCTCGACGATGCCACTGACACTCGTGCTCGAACCGGTGGCACCGGTCGCCTCATCGACCGTGAGGAGCGCAACGAGCGAGGCCGGACGCTCGGCGTCGGCGAACTCCCGCTCCAGTTCCGATGCCGACGCCCGGTCCGATACGACGACGACACGATCGCGTTCGACCGCGCGCCGACGACCGCCGGTTGCTGCCTCGGCGCAAATCAAGAACCACGGCACCAGCACGAACGCCGAAGAGAACACCACGAAACGTGGCAGCAGCGGGGTGCCGAGAGCGAGCTGGACGAGTGACAGCACAATGGCTCCGCCGAAGGACGCGGCGACCGCAGTGAACCAGCGGGACTTGCGGGTTCGAGGCAGGTCCGGCAATCCGAGCGCATAGGCGACGAGGAGCAGCGCAACGCCGTACGCCAGCGAGATCGGGAACCTGGCGTCGCCCACGAAGCGGTACGAGCCGTCGACCACCGAGGCGTGGAACGCACCGAAACCGAGGAGCGCAGTGAACACTCCGAGGGTGAGCAAGAGTTGCGGGCCGCGCGTCATGCAGTGGTCCTTCCGTGGTCGCCGGATCGACGCTTCACACCCATCGATCGGTCCGTTCGTAGTGCAACACCTTCACCCCCGGGTCGTGATCGCCGTTCTCGACGCCCGGGTGGAAGCCGGCGAGCGTGAACGCAGTGATCGATGCGGCGTTGTCGGCCTTGATCAGCGCCTCGACGCGCTGAACGCCCGACTCGGCGAAGCAGGCGCGCAGCCCAGCGAGGATGAGTGGAGTGGCCAAACGGCGGCCGCGAGCGTGTGGCGCAATCACCACACCGATCACGGCGTGTCCGCCAGGAGACCGCTGAAACCGAACATGCCCGATGTCGTCGTCACCGACTCGACCGACATAGAGGAACGAGTCCGGATCCTGGAGACGTCGGTCGATCCATGCAAGATGCTGATCGAGATCGATGACGTCGCTGTCGAAGCTGCTCGATCGGGTGGTCGCATCATTGCGCCACGCCAACAGCATCGCCGCGTCCTCGAGGTCGACCGGTCGAGTGACGATGGATGCAGCGTCGATGTGGGCCAGGCAACGCCGGGCCCCCCGGCCATCGACGAGCGCGCGTCCGGCCTTCGACATCGCCTCACGGCGCTCCCGATCCCCCAGCAGGTCAACGACCGCCGACACCAGGCGGGCGCCGTCGAGATCGGCGAGGCGGCCGAGATCGACCGCCGCCCCCGCCTGTCCAAGGGCTTTGGTCACGGGCACCTGATTGTCGGCGATCGAGACGAGGACGGCGGGTGTGCCGAGGCACGCCAACTCCAGTGCCGTGCCTCCGGCGGCGGCAATCGCCACCGGCGCGTTGGCCATCGCGCCGACGGGCGACTCGGCGCGATCCAAACGAGGCACGTCGGCCAGTTCGGGAGGTCGGTGGCCCATGAGCAACATCGACTCGGCCATGACCTTGCTGAAGTGAGCGAGCGCCGTCGAACCGTTCGATGCGGTCGAGCCACCGAGCGCGATCACCAGGGGGCCCACGCGCTCGACGGCGTCGTCCCTCACCGCAGCGGCGAACTCGGGTCGTAGCAGTGCGAACGACGGGCCGTGCAGCGAGACCGGAACCGAGACGTCGGCCCGTCCCGCAGCCACGTTCGGGTCGACGGCGATGTCGACGTTGCGGCGCCCGGCCTGATCGTGGTCGTCGATCGACACGATGATCGGGCGGTTGCCGCCGACGTCGTTGCTGCCCAGCACCTCGGCGACGAAGGCGTCGACACATCGATCATCGAACCGATAGCCGTCGATGACGACGACGTGCGGCGTGTCCTCCAACCCCATCGCTCGGAGCTGCTCGCCCGCATCGCCGCTCGAAGCGGTGAGCAACTCGGCGCGGCCCACCAACGGCGCCAGCGTCGGGTCGAGCTGATCGACGAACAGCACGGCGCGTCCGCCCTGTTCACACCAGCTGTCGCACAGCGCCGCCGTTCGCACCAGGTGTCCCAGACCCGTCGCTGCACCGTTGGCGACGCGACCAACCAGCAAGCGGCCTTGGGACGGAGTCTTCACCCGCTCCAATCGGCACGAGCCCGTGCCATATGAGGCCGAAGAACGAGCTCAACGAGCTCGTTCTGCCACACCAGAACTCAACGAGCTCGTTCAGCCCACACCAGAACTCAGCGAGCTCGTTCTCCCACACCAGAACTCAACGAGCTCGTTCTGCTGTCCCGTCGAGGAGTGGGCCCAGGAACTGGCCGGTGTAGCTCCCCGCCACCGACGCCACGTGCTCCGGCGTGCCCGACGCCACGATCTGACCACCACCGGACCCACCCTCGGGACCGAGGTCGATGATCCAGTCGGCGGTCTTGATGACATCGAGGTTGTGCTCGATCACGAGCACCGTGTTGCCTTGGTCGACCAGTCTCGACAATACGGTGAGCAGGCGGCGGATGTCCTCGAAGTGCAACCCGGTGGTCGGCTCGTCGAGCAGGTAGATGGTGTGGCCTGTGGAACGTTTCGCCAGTTCAGAGGCCAACTTGACCCGCTGAGCCTCACCACCGGACAGGGTCGGCGCCGATTGCCCGAGGCGCACGTAGCCCAATCCGACGTCGACCAGCGTCTGCAGGTGACGGGCGATCGGCGGCTGGTTGGAGAAGAACTCGAGGCCCTCGGCGATCGGCATGTCGAGCACTTCGGCGATGTTCTTACCCTTGAACTGGATCTCGAGCGTGTCGCGGTTGTAGCGGGCGCCCTTGCAGACCTCGCATGGCACGTAGACGTCGGGGAGGAAGTGCATCTCGATCTTGATGGTGCCGTCGCCGGCACACGCCTCGCATCGGCCGCCCGCCACGTTGAATGAGAATCGGCCGGGCTGGTAGCCACGGACCTTCGACTCGTTGGTCTGGGCGAACAGCTTCCGGACGTGATCGAACACGCCCGTGTAGGTGGCGGGATTCGAGCGCGGGGTGCGTCCGATCGGCGACTGATCGATGTCGATCACCTTGTCGAGGTGCTCCAGCCCGCTGAGCGAGGTGTGGAGGCCGGGCGGGATCTTCGACTTGTAGATCTTTTGCATCAACGCCCGGAGCAGGATCTGGTTGATCAGGGTGGACTTGCCCGAACCCGACACGCCGGTGACGGCAACGAACAGCCCGAGCGGGATCTCGACGTCGAGGTTCGTGAGGTTGTGTTCACGTGCCCCGTTGATCACCAGCCGATCAGACCCTGGAGGACGCCGTTTGGCCGGCACCGGGATCTTCTTTCGGCCAGAGAGGTACTGCCCGGTGATCGAGGACTTGCGCTTCTTCAGGCCGGCGACGTTGCCGCTGTAGACGACCTGGCCCCCGTGCTCGCCGGCGCCGGGGCCGATATCGACGACGTGGTCGGCCACGGCGATGGTGTCTTCGTCGTGCTCGACGACGAGCACCGTGTTGCCGATGTCGCGCAGGCGCATGAGGGTCTCGATGAGCTTGGCGTTGTCGCGCTGGTGGAGCCCGATCGAGGGCTCGTCGAGTACGTACAGCACCCCGACGAGACCCGAACCGATCTGGCTGGCGAGTCGGATGCGCTGGGCCTCACCGCCCGACAACGTGGCGGCCGACCGACCGAGGCTCAGATAGTCGAGACCGACGTCGAGGAGGAACTGCAGGCGAGCGTTGATCTCCTTGATCACCCGTTCGGCGATGAGGAAGTCGCGTTCGCTGAACTCGATCGCTTCGAGCACTCGGGCGGCCTCACGGATCGACATGTGCGACAGGTCGGCAACCGAATACCCACCGACGAGACAGGCCAACGACAGCGGGTTGAGTCGCGACCCTTCACATGCCGGGCAGTCGACCTCGCGCATGAAGCCTTCGATCTGCTCACGCTGGGTGTCGGACTCGGCCTCGGTGTGGCGGCGACGCAGATAGGGCAGAATCCCCTCGAAGTTGGCAACGTAGGTGCGCTCACGCCCGTATCGATTGCGGTAGCGAACGGTGACTTTCTCGTTCTTGCCGCCGTTCAGCAACAGCTCGCGGTGCTTGTCGTTGAGCAGCCGCCACGGCTTGTCGGTGGGGATCTTGTGTGCGGCGCACACCGACTCGACGAGTCGGCCGAAGTAGCGGCTCTTGCCCCCACTCCACGGGCTGATCGCTCCTTCGTCGATGGTGAGGTCGGGGTTGGGGATGACCAGCTCGCGGTCGACCTCGTAGGTGGTGCCGAGGCCGTCGCATGACGAGCACGCGCCGTAGGGCGAGTTGAACGAGAAGTTCCGCGGCGCCAACGCCTCGAAGCTCTTGCCGTCGGAAGGCCGCGAGAGATGTTGGGAGAAGATGAGGGTCTGGGGCTCGTCGTCGGAGTCGCGTGGCGGGACGATCTCGATCTCGGCGACACCTTCGGCCAGGCCGAGCGCCGTTTCCATGGAGTCGGTCAGACGCCGCTCGATCCCATCGCGCCGAACGAGGCGGTCGACGACGACCTTGATGTCGTGCTGTTCGTAGCGCTCGAGTTCGGGCAGCTCCCCACCGAGTTCGATCAAGTCGCCGTCGACGATCGCACGCACGAAACCCTGACCTGCGAGGTCGGTGAGCAGGGTGTCGTAGGTGCCCTTGCGCCCCCGGACCACCGGCGCCAGCACCTGGAAGCGAGTGCCTTCGGGCAGCCGGAGCACCTGGTCGACGATCTGCTGTGGGGTCTGGCGCACCAGCTGTTCGCCGGTCTCGGGATCGTGAGGCACGCCGACCCGGGCGAAGAGGAGTCGCAGGTAGTCGTAGACCTCGGTGACCGTACCGACGGTCGACCGGGGGTTCCGGCTCGCCGACTTCTGATCGATCGAGATGGCGGGTGACAGCCCCTCGATGAAGTCGACGTCGGGCTTGTCCATCTGGCCGAGAAACTGGCGGGCATACGCCGACAGGGATTCGACGTACCGACGTTGCCCCTCGGCATAGATCGTGTCGAACGCCAGCGACGACTTGCCCGAACCGGAGAGCCCGGTGAAGACGATGAGCTTGTCTCGGGGGAGATCGAGGTCGATGTCGGTGAGGTTGTGCTCCCGGGCGCCCCGGATGACGATCTTGTTGCCCACCCGGAAAGGCTACCGCCGCACCGATCCAGAACACGTGTTCGGTGGAGGGATTTGGTGGCCCACGTTGCGGCCGTGCACCCGGTGGCCGGTCACGCCCCGTGGTCAGTCAACCCTGTGCTCAGTCAACCCTGCGGCGCGAACGTCCCCACTCGGTAGTCGAGGCCACTCACGAAGTCGACGGTTGCTGCCTCCACCTCGGTGAAGCCGTCGAAGGTCGGGGCGGCACCTCCGAGGTCGGGCGCCACGAAGAGGAACGACGCCACCCCGGCCTCGGCGAGAAGTTGGGCCGCTTCGTCCCGAGCGGGTGCGTCGGCCGCAGCAAGCATCGGCTGATCGAGGGCGATCGATCCGGCGCCGCGGGCCGTGAGCGACGAGTCGAACACCACGACGGGAGCGTCGAACGACGCGATCGTTGCGTAGAAGTCACCCATGGCACGCGACCGCTCGACCGTCCAGGCGACGCCCAACGCGGTGATCACAAGGCTCGCGCCCACCATCAGCGCCCAGCTGCTGCGCTCCACCCGGTGGCGGCGAGCGCAGGCGATCACGGTCAGCACCCAACCGCTGAGCAAGAGGTAGCGACCGCCCCACTGGGCTTCGAAGCCGCCAGTGCTCTGCACAGCGAGGATGCTCGGTATCGCGACCACGGCGTAGATCGACAACGCACGCGAGCGCCCGTCGCCCCAGCCCACGATCGCACCGACGACGACCAACGGGGTCGAGAACAGCAGGCTCGGCACGAACGAACGGCCATCGGCCAGTGCAGCGAGCACCACCATCAGCAGCGGCAACACCACCATGGCGACGACCGGTCGCTGTTCTGCGATGGTGCGTCCCGACCGCACCAGCACGACCGTGCCGAGGAGCAACAGCAGCCCGAGCGCGATGCCGGCAGGACGCACGTCTGAGGGAACGAGGAGGGTGACCAGCGCGTCATGGAGTCGAGCGTCCAGCTTGGTCCCGGCGAGGCTGGCCGTGCCGCCGGCGCGACTCGAACGCAGCACGCTGCCCAGGACCAGGCGTTCGAAGACGGTGTTCGCCATGAGCATGGCCAGACCGCCGGTCGCCATGGCGATCGAGGACCTGAGCATCACCAACGGCCGAGCCGTCGTGGCGAGTCCGATCACGAGCCCGATACCGGCCAGCGCACCGTAGACGAGGGCCTCTTGCCGCATGGTCGCCGCCAAACCGAACAGCAATCCGGCGGCCAGCGCCGGGGCCAGCCGATGGTTGTCGACGGCCGTCACGACCGCCACCAGACCCCACGACATCAGGGCCAGGCCCGGTGCGTGTTCCCAGAAGGCAAGGGAGTACACCGTGACTGGGGTGCCGAGTCCAACGATCCAGAAGGCCACGGTGCCATCCGTCGGCCCGAGCATCGCCGCCAGCCGTCGTGCCGCAGTGGCGGTGAACACCCCGCCGAGGACCGGCAAGATCATGGCGAGATGCATGCCGCCGAGCTCATGGAGCGGCCACGCCAGGTAGAGCATCGGGAACGTGGTTGCGTTGACCCACTTCCCGTCCATCACCGATGTCGAATAGAACGGGTACAGCGAACCGTCGGGATCGAATGCCTCGGCCCAGTAGCCAAGGTCGAGTGAGCCATTCGAGGACAGCACCGTCATCGTGGCGGTTTTTCCGCCCACGTCCGAGCCGAGGCTCGACAGCGGATCGACGATCAGCGACATCCCGAACAGCACCACGAAGAGAACGATCCAACTGGCACGGCCTCGAAGCAGTCGGGTGATCCCCCGCGCGCGAGGCGCACCGGATCGCCGGTCGGCCTCATCGTCTTCGTGGAGCACGTGAGGGCCGTCGAGTGTCGTGGAGGTCGGCACCTCACCCCATCGGCCCGGAACGGACGAGTTGAAGCCGATTGCTCCAGTCGTCGGTGGGCGAGATCAGGGACGCGCGAAGGTGATGACCTCGAGCTCCACACCCGGGAGGAGCGGGATGCGGTCGCTGCCAACGACATGGAAGCCCTCGAAACTCGCCGTCAGTGTCGCGACTCGTTCGTCGTAGCTCCGCTCAGCTTGAGCGTCGCCGTCGAGTACCGATGCCTGATAACTGACGAATCCGAACGACTCGTAGCCGAGAGCGGACACGGCCGCTCCCGCTTCCCGGCGCGACTCGTCGCCAGTGGCGGCGAACCACTGCTCGTTCCGGGCCACCGGACCTGACTCGCGTGCGGCGTGCGGATCATCGAAGATGAGGACGGGCTCGGGCCGTTCGGCCAGATCGGCGGTTGCATTGGCGAATCCGCTGCTGCGCTGGCCGAGCCAGGCGACCCCCAGCAGCGTGATCACCGCTGACAGCACCAACAACCCGCGACCGGCGTGTCGCGGGACTCGGTCGAGTTCGACGAGCCCGATCGTGGCCAAAAGTGCACCGCTCGCCAGCAGGTACCGCCCGCCCCACTGAGGTCCCGCACCACCGGTGTACTGGGTGAGCCAGATCATCGGCAGCGGGACGACCGCCATCGCCCAGGCCAGCTGGAGGCCCGTTCGCCGGAGACCGAGGACGAGCCCGAGGCCTGCGATCGGCGAGGCGAGCAACAGCCCCGACACGAACGACAGTCCGCCGACGGCGAACCCCGCGATCAGGAGAAGGTAGACCAACGCAACGAGCAGGCCGCCGCGCACCGCCCAGGCGCCGGTGTTCCGTGCGGTGGCACGGTCGTCGCCGGCGCCGAGAGGAGCCCGGCCGCCTTCCGCCGTGAGCAGCGCGAAGCCGGTGATCAGCACACCGACGAGCAGGAAGGCCGGTACGAGCGGCAACCGATCGATCGAGCCGAGCGTCACGACGGCCTCGTGCAGGCGCAGCATTGCCTTGCCACCGGAGCTCGAGGCCGTGCCGGTCGTGCGCCCGGTGCGCAGCGATGAACCCATCGCCACCACCTCGAGGGCGACACCGGCAGCCAGCATGGCCACAGTGGATGCGGCCATGCCGAGCGCCGGAACCAACGCCGAGACCGACCGCCGTCGCAGGCCAAGCCCGACGACGATCACCCCGGCGACCGCGCCATAGACGAGCGCCTCCTGCCGCATCGTCGCCGCTGCTCCGAAGGCAAGTCCTGCGCCGATGCCGTGCACGACGCTCGAGCGACGAGTCAGATCGAGAACGAACGACATGGCCCACAGCATCAGGGCCAGGCCGAGCGTGTGTTCCCAGAGGTCGAGTGCGTAGATCGCCACGGGTGTCGCCGACCCGATCGCCGCCATCGACAGTGCGCTCCGACGCACGACCTCGGCCCTCGGCCGGCCAGCAAGGAGTTGGCGAGCGATGCGGCCTGCGGCCCACGCCGAGGCCACACCACCGAGCATCGGGACCAGGAGCGCGAGCTCGTAGCCGCCCCATCGATAGAGCGGCAGCGCAAGGTAGATCATCGGCAGGCTCGTGGCGTTGACCCACTGCCCGTCGATGTCGAGCGTGCCGTACATCGGGTAGAGCGAGCCGTCGGGATCGACCGACTCGGCCCAATAGCCGAGGTCAGGACGAAGATCGCCTCGCTCGGCCATTGCGTCGAGTGTCGCCACCTTGCCGCCGGTGTCTGTGCTGAGATAGCCGCCGCCATCGGTGAACACGCTGCACACCAGGTAGAACGCGAGCAGGAGGACGGCGATCACGACCGGCCTGGTCCACGGCGGTGTGGACGATGGCGTCGGTTCGTCGGTGAGGGAACGATGAACCCGCGGTCGGTCGGTGGTCGGTGCGATCACACCGCTCTATCGGCAGCCAGGTCGACGCTCTGAGCAGGATCCAGATCGGTGTATGGCGCGGTCAGCGCACGGCGTCTTTCAGTTCGCGGCGCAGGTCGCGAATCTCGTCTCGCAGGCGAGCCGCGTATTCGAAACGGAGATCGGCCGACGCCTCGTGCATCTCGATCTCGAGGCTCTGGATGAGGCGTTCGAGGTCGGACTCGGGCATCTCGGCCAGATCGCGGATCCGTTTCGCTTCCTCGGGCCGCCGTTTGCGCTTGTCGCCGCCCGGCACCGGCGCGGTGCCATCGCCATCGGGCCGCAGCATCGACAGGATGTCGGTGACCGCCTTGCGAATGGTCTGCGGATCGATGCCGTTGGCCTCGTTGTAGGCCATTTGCACGCCTCGACGACGGTTGGTCTCCGAAATGGCGTTCTGCATCGAGTTGGTGATCTTGTCGGCATACATCACGACACGGCCCTCGACGTTTCGGGCCGCTCGACCGATGGTCTGGATCAGGGAGGTCTCCGAGCGGAGGAACCCTTCCTTGTCGGCATCGAGAATGCAAACGAGCTGGACCTCGGGCAGGTCGAGGCCTTCTCGCAACAGGTTGATGCCGATGAGGACGTCGAAATCACCGAGTCGCAGACCTCGGAGGGTCTCGATGCGCTGGATGGTGTCGATCTCGGAGTGCAGGTAGCGGCAGCGCAGGCCCTGCTCGAGCAGGTAGTCGGTGAGGTCTTCGGCCATCTTCTTGGTGAGAGTGGTGACGAGGACCCGACCGTCGTTCTCGATGACCGCCGACACCTCGCCGAGCAGGTCGTCGATCTGGCCCTTGGTCGGCCGGACGACGACTTCGGGGTCGAGCAGGCCGGTGGGACGAATGATCTGCTCGATCGGTTCGCCGGAATGTTCGAGCTCGTAGGGCCCGGGGGTCGCCGACACGAAGATCACCTGACCGGTGCGCTCGACCCACTCCTCGAACCGCAGCGGGCGGTTGTCGGCCGCCGACGGGAGCCGGAAACCATGCTCGATCAGGGTGTCCTTGCGCGATCGATCGCCGGCGTACTGGCCGTTGAGCTGGGGAACCGCGACGTGGGACTCGTCGATGATCGTGAGGTAGTCGTCGGGGAAGAAGTCGAGCAGGGTGTAGGCGGGCTCGCCCGCAACACGACCGTCGAGATGGCGGCTGTAGTTCTCGATGCCGTTGCAGAAGCCCATCTCGGCCATCATCTCGAGGTCGTACTGGGTGCGCATGCGCAGCCGCTGGGCCTCGAGCAGCTTGTTCTCGGACTCGAACTCGGCGAGGCGTTCCTGGAGTTCGACCTCGATCGAGGCCACCGCCGCCGCCAGCCGTTCATCAGAAGTGGCGTAGTGGGTGTTGGGGAACATCACGAGTTCATCGAGCGAACCGAGGTGCTCACCGGTGAGCGGGTCGATCTTGGTGATGGTCTCGATCTCGTCGCCGAAGAGTTCGAGACGAACCATGAACTCCTCGTAGGCGGGGTGGACCTCGATGGTGTCGCCCCGGACCCGGAACTTGCCGCGAATGAGGTTCATGTCGTTGCGTTCGTACTGCATCTCGACGAACTGGGTGAGGATCGAGCGATGGTCGTATTCCTCGCCGGCCCGCAGGACCAGGAGCTTGCCCTTGTATTCCTCGGGGTTGCCGAGGCCGTAGATGCACGACACCGAGGCCACCACGATGGTGTCGCGTCGAGTGAGCAAGGCCGAGGTGGCGGCATGGCGCAGACGGTCGATCTCGTCGTTGACCGAGGAGTCCTTCTCGATGTAGGTGTCGCTGGACGGGATGTAGGCCTCGGGCTGGTAGTAGTCGTAGTAGCTCACGAAGTACTCGACCCGGTTGTCGGGGAAGAACTCGCGGAACTCGTTCGCCAGCTGCGCGGCCAGCGACTTGTTGGGCGCCAGGATCAGGGTGGGCCGCTGCACCTGTTCGATGGTCCAGGCGATGGTGGCTGACTTCCCCGAGCCGGTGATGCCGAGCAGAGTTTGCGCCTTTTCTCCCCCTTCGATCCCCTCGACCAGGCGTTCGATCGCCTGGGGCTGATCACCGGCAGGGCTATAGGACGAGACCATCTTGAACGGCGGCATGGTTCCCACTCTACCGAGGGGGTCTGACACCCTCTTTTTCCGGAGGCCAAGGCGTCGGAGGCAAGGTCTCGAGCCAGGCCCAGCAACGCGCGACCTCGGCGTCGAGCGACTCCAGACCGCCACCGTTGTCGACTACGAAGTCGGCGAGCGCCCGGCGTTCCTCGCGGGTCGCCTGCGCCGCCACTCGCGCCTCGGCGTCGGCCACGTCGAAGCCCCGGAACTCGACCAAGCGAGCGACGGCGACCTCGACCGGGCAGTCGACGACGATCACGGCCGACGCCTGGTGCTCGTTCTTGCTCTCGGCCAGGAGGGGGATGTCGAGGATCACGACCCCGTCGCCATCGGCAGCAGCATCCATCTGGGCCCGCATCTCTCGCCGGACTGCCGGGTGCACCAGCTGGTTCAACGCCTCGAGTTCAGCCTTGTCGGCGAACACGATGCCCGCCACCGCTGCACGGTCGAGGGTGGGGGCACCATCGGGATCCGTGGTGAGGATCTGGTCACCCCACCGCTCGACCATGGCCTCGAAGACGGGGGCGCCGGGTGCCTGCAGGTCCTTCACGATGGCGTCGGCGTCGATGATCTTCGCGCCCAGCGTGGCCAACCGAGCCGAGACCGATGATTTGCCCGAGCCGATGCCGCCGGTGAGTCCAACGAGTCGCATGCCTCTCCTGTTCGTAGGTGTCGTGTGTCATCAGGACGGGTCCGCCGGGGCCCATCGGCGCAGGTCGATGGCTCCGATGGCCCACTGGGCTGCGCCAACGGACCGGGACGAAATGAGCACAACGACTCAACATCGCCGGGCCAGGGCCGATTCTGACAGGGCACGGGCGACGACGCCATCCGGCGCTGCTGCCCAGCACACCCTCCCCATGACTGACACCCTCCCGCCACCGAACGTGAAGACGCTGCCTGTCGACGACATTCATCGAATCGACGCGTTCCGTGGCCTCCCGCAGAGCGACTCGTTCGAGCGCCGCGACCTGCGCGACGAGGGAGAGTTGGCGGCCGATGAGCGCCGCGACCGACTCGAGCCGTTCGGGCCCGCAGTGCTCGCCATTCGTTGGGCCACGGTCGCGCTGTCGGTCTCATTGGCAGCTCCGGCGTTCGTCGAGGCGGACCGGTTCGTCATCGTCGGCGTCATCGCTGTCATCGCCGTGGCCGCCGTCCGCAGCGTGACCCCCCAGCGCGACACCGGCGACAGTCGGGCAACGGCCGAGATCGTTGCCGAACTCGCGGTCCACGCCGTTGTCGTCACACTTACGGGACTGTGGCAGTCACCGCTGCTGTTCTCGCTGATGAGTACGGTCGTGATCGCCGGCTTCGCCCGCGGTTTTGCCTTCGGTTTGCGGATCGCTGCAACCACGGCCGCTGCCCTCACCGCCGGCCTTCTGCTCACCACCGACGATCTCGGGCTTGGGTTCGAACTGCCCGACGCCATCCGGTGGTCGGCGGTGCTGCTGCTCGTCGGCGTGGTCGCCGGCTACGGGCGCCGGATCTCCGGCGAAGCCGACCGCCAGCACAGCATCGCGCTCGGGCGCATGAACCGTCTCGCCGACGCCAACGCGCTGTTGTTCAACCTCCACCGGATCGCCCAGACCCTGCCCGCATCGCTCAACCAGGACGAAGCGCTGGACTCGACGATCAGCCGATTGCGCTCCCTGGTCACCTTCGACAGCGCAGCGATCCTCACGCTCGACGAGTCCGACGGGAACTGGGTCGTCGCTCGCCGCCAGGCGATGGCCATCGGGCAGCTTCTCGACACCACCGAGATGCCAGGCCCGGTTCGCCGTGCGATCGCCAGCAAAGCAGTCACGGTCAGCAACGATCTCGCCGTCGATGGGCCCGGGTTCAATCCCGGCTCGGGAAGTGGGGTCTACGCCCCGCTCATGGCCCGCGGGTCGTTGATCGGCATCCTCTGCATCGAGGCTCGCGATGTCGACGACTTCGACGCCCGCGACGTCGAGGTGCTGCGCCGCTACGTCGAACCGGCAGCGCTCGCCATCGACAACGCACGATGGTTCGGTCGGCTGCGCACGGTCGGCGCCGACGAAGAACGCACACGCATCGCTCGCGACCTCCACGACCGCATCGGACAGTCACTGGCGTATCTCGGCTTCGAGGTCGACCGGGTGATCCGACGTGACGCCAACGGCGAACCCGTCACCGAGATGCTGCGCCAGCTCAACGTCGACCTCCGTAGCGTCGCCGGCGAAGTCCGCGAGACGCTGTACGACCTTCGCACGAGCGTCGGGAACGAGAAGGACTTCGCTCGAACGATCACCGAGTTCGCGAACCGAGTGGCCGAGCGAAGTTCACTCACCATCGAACTGGATTGTGAGGGCTCCGAACGCCTTCCGATCCTCCAGGAGCGGGAGCTGTGGCGTATCGCCCAGGAGTCGCTCATCAACATCGAACGCCACGCGCAGGCCTCGCTTGTCGAGATCAAGTGGCGTTCCGACGGGACCAACGCCCTGTTGTCCATCACGGACGACGGCGTCGGGTTTCCCGTCGGCAAGGCCGGACGTCAGGACTCCTACGGGCTTCTTGGCATGCGGGAACGCGCATCAAGTATCGGGGCGACGCTCGAACTCGTTTCGTCGCCAGGAGAAGGGACAACAGTACGGTGCTTCCTCGCACAGGGGTAACAGACCAGTCATACGGCTCGAGGGCGACCGCCACGCGTGGCGCGACCCGACCCTCGGGTGACGGCAGCGGTCCTCCCCGCTTCCAGCAGCCCACCGGCCCGATTGCGTCGCAGCTCGGCGGCAGCAGCGGCCCGGGAACGATCCGCCTCATGCTTGCCGATGACCACCGCATGCTCCGAGAGGGCTTGCGCCGCTCGATGACCGAGCGCGGGTTCAACGTCATCGGGGAAGCCCGTGACGGCGCCGAAGCGGTCGACATGGCCACCTCGCTCCGTCCTGACGTGATCTTGATGGACGTCACGATGCCCGGTCTCGACGGTGTCGAGGCCACCCGCCAGATCAAGGCTCAATGCAGCGACGTTCGCATCGTGGTCCTCACGATGCACGCCGATCAGGACGTGCTCGCCGATGCCATTCGAGCCGGCGCCAACGGCTATCTGGTCAAGGACTGTTCGACCGATGAGATCGCGGCGGCGATCGAGACGGTCGCCGGTGGCGAGACCGCTCTCTCCCCTCGCCTTGCGGCCAGCATGCTGGCCGAGGTGCGACGGCAGGGCGATCACGTCGAGCCCGAACGAGTGGTCACCAAGCGGGAGGAAGAGGTCCTCCAGCTGATCGCCGACGGTTGTTCGACGCCGGAGGTGGCCGAGCAGCTCTTCATCTCGCAGAAGACGGTGAAGAACCACCTTGCCTCCATCTATCAGAAGCTCGATGCCCGAGATCGGACCCAGGCCGTTCTGGCTGCGGTCCGCATGGGCATCGTCACTCTTGATTGACGCTCGACATTTGGGCCACATGGCCCATCCAGTCGGGCGCCGAACGCGCCGATCAAAACATCAACAAGCCCGCAAGGGACCAAGTAACAACACCTGGAGAACATCCAAAATGCTGCATTTCGAATTCATCAAGGCCTACGCCATGGCTCACGCCAAGACCGAGCGTGGCGCCTCCCTCGTGGAGTACGCCCTCCTCGTCGCCCTCATCGCCGTGGTCTGCATCACCGCAGTCACCATGCTCGGTGAGTCCGCTGCGGAGAAGTTCTCGAAGGTCGACTCCTCGATCAACGGCGCCTGATTCCAAGCGAACCCGAAGACGAGATCTCGATCTTGTCTGACTCGAAGGCCAGGGTGGTGGGCGCATGCGCTCTCCCCCTGGCTTTCGTGCGTTTGCCTGCCGGGCGTGACGGCATCGGGTTCGCACGATCATCAACGGAGAACATGCTCTGATGCTGCACTATCACTTCATCAAGGCCTACGCCTTGGCCCGGGTCGAGAGTGATCGTGGCGCCTCCCTCGTGGAATATGCGCTGCTCCTCGCCCTGATCGCAGTGGTTTGTGTGACGGCACTCAACACCCTCGGCAAGACCACCGCGAACGAGTTCTCGCAGGTCACCTCGGGTATCAATCAGTAGTCGAACACGCCGACCTCACGATCGTCGCTGACATCTCGGCGACGCACACCGTCCAGCACGGCTGGCACGGAACGCCCACATCGGGCAACCGTGCCGGCCGTTCGACGTTTTCTCGAGTCCAAGCGCCCGACTCCCCCTCTGCAACTTTGGCGAGTTGATGCCGCTGAGAGGTGTCAACTCTCCAAAGTTGCGCCCTGGGGAAGGTGTCGAGGACTGGGAGAGGGGTAGGCGGCTGGGGTGGGCTCAGTGGCAGCGCTGGTCGGCCGTCGAACCGGCGCGGCAGGCGATCAGCCAGTCGTCGGTGCGGTGCGCGATGCGCCACTCCGGCGCTTCGGCGAGCCAGGAGGCAAAGCCGCCCTCGCCGTCCCAGAGGACGACGTCGGCCTCGTAGCGGTCGAGGATCTCCCGATAGTCGCCGCCGAAGAAGAGCGAGCGATGGTCATCGAGAATGTCGAGCGGATAGAAGTCGAAACGATCGTCGACGAACACCGAGGCGTCGGTGCCGTACCGGAGCTCGAGGTAGTTCCCCACGGTGTCGCGGTGGATCAGGTGGACGTCGGGATTGGCGACCAGGTCTCGGTCGTCGAGCCAGCTCACCTCGTCGACCGGGAAGGACTCGAGCGAGACCGGAGCCTG
Organism: Acidimicrobiales bacterium; assembly: GCA_041394265.1. Classification (NCBI taxonomy): domain Bacteria; kingdom Bacillati; phylum Actinomycetota; class Acidimicrobiia; order Acidimicrobiales; species Acidimicrobiales bacterium. Next base: position 4,509,304 of record JAWKIO010000005.1, on the reverse strand, counting down.
ACCGGTCACCATGACACCACCGAGGCAGAGGCCGACGACCGACGTGATCGACACCGCCCTCGGGATGAAGCCTCGCATCGACGCCGTCAGCGTGCCGATCTCGAACCCGAGGTGCGGTGCGAGCGTGAGGGCCATCACGAGCATGGCCGGCGCGATGTTGCGAACGGCCAGCGCCGACGCGAACAGGAAGATGCCACCGGGAAGCAGCGCCGACCAACGAGCACCTCGTGCGGCGGCCACGATGTGGAGCCCGACGAACGCCACGAGCACGAGTCCCAGCGGCTCATCGAACGCCGGAGGCGACCATTCGCCGACATTGGCGAGCGCCTCACGACGGGTCATGAGGTGGATCGGGAACCACAGCAAGTCGAAGCCGAGCGGGCTGATCGCGCCGCCGAGCATCCCCACGCCGGCCCACCCGAGGACTCGAAGCTCGTGGACTGGAAGCCGGCGGTGGTCAATCGCTGCACCGACGGCGATGGCTCCGACGGCCACCAGGCCAAGCGGGAATGATCCGTGGCTGTTGACCCACAGCCACATGACGGGGAGCAAGCTCCACAGCGGGAGCATCTGCTGTTGCACCATCAAGAGCGCCACCAGTCCCAGCAGCCCGAACAGCGTCGGTCTCGGTCCCCACATGAAGGCAGCGACCGTGAGCGTCGCTCCGACCAGTGCAAGCCGAACCAGCAGCTGCTCCAGCCGCTGCGTGAGCTTCCAGGTGCCGGCGGCGATCAGCGCGCCCAATGCGCCATTGAGCAGCCGAATGGCGAAGCCTCCGACATTGGCATCGAGCCAGGCGTAGATGATCGTCGGCAACCAGCTCTGGACCGTGACCTTCTCCCCCGTCGCCGAGAACGAATACGGGTCGACCCTCACGATTCCCTTGCCATCGAGGAACGCCCGGCCGTTGGCGAGATGGGTGAAGAAGCTGTTGTCCGCGATGACCTGGCTGCCGATGAAGAAGCCCAGCAGGGCGAACATCAGCCCGAGCGCGACGCCGAGCGAGGGCCCGGGCATCGGGCGCTCACTCGGCTCGGTCGGTGTGCGACGGCGGTCGAGGACCTCATGGCCCGCTTCCTCGACGGCAACCGGTGCGGGATCGCGCCGGTCGAGTTCGGTGGTGAACGTGTCCATGAAGCGAGGCCTTCTGATCGGGCCGACGTCGCTGGTCGGCGGCAGGATCTCGGGTGCTAGAACGCCTTCGAGATGTTGATGATTGCGGGCCCGAGCACGACGACGAACAGGGCGGGGAAGATACAGAACACCATCGGGATCAGCATCTTGACCGGCGCCTTCTGCGCCATCTCCTGGGCCCGCTGGCGTCGCTTGATACGCATCTCGTCGGCCTGTGAACGCAGCACACGACCGATGCTCACACCGAAGGTGTCGGCCTGGATCATGGCGAGCACGAACGAGCGGACTTCGGGTGAGTCACAGCGGACATCCATGGCCCGCAGTGCGTCGGCTCGGGTCGAGCCCGCCCGGCTCTCACCGAGCACTCGGGAGAACTCGTCGGACAACGCGCCCGGCACGTTCACGATCACCCGGTCGAGCGCCTGCTCGAAGCCGAGTCCGGCCTCGACGGAGATCACGAGGAGATCCATCGTGTCGGGGAGCGTCCGCTGGATCTCCTTCTGACGGGCCTCGACCTTCTTGTTCAGCTGCGAGACCGGGCCAAGGGCACCCACCATCGCGCCCAGTCCGAGCATCGCGATCAGCTTGATGCCGCCGAGATCGAGCGGGTTGACCACGACCATGAAGATCAGCCAGAACGGGATGAACACGAACCCGAGAATGCGAGTGGCGAGGAATCGCTCGATGGCATCCGGGCTGCTGATACCGGCGGTGAGGTGCTTCTTGCGCACCGATTCGACGTACTCCGGCGGGTTGAAACGAGCACCGGCCTTGGCCAAGAACTCTGCGACCGGCCCGAAGAGACGTTCGCTCAGCGGAGCCAGCAGCTCCTGTTCCCGCACGTCTTCGATCTGCTCGTAGTCGTCGAGCTGGCGCAACGTTGCCCGGAGCGAGGACTTCTCCTCGGCCTGCGACAGCACCGTGTAGAGGACCAACCCGAGGCCGGCCCCCAGCATGCACACCAGGATGATCGGATTGATGCTTCCCAGGAGTTCAGACATTGATCGTCATCACCTTCTTCATCCAGGCCATGCCGATGGCCATGAGGAGCAGGCCACCTGCCAGCATGATCTTGCCGAGGGTTTCGGTGAACAGCAGGCTCATGTATTCGGCATTCATGATGTACATCACGAGCCCCAGCCCTGGCGGCATGCCGCCGAGCAACACGGTCGATGCCTTGCCTTCTGCGGTGAGTGCGGCGACCTCGCCCTTGAGGCGTTCACGCTGCACCATGGTGTCGGAGACCGTCATGAGCAGCTCGTTCAAGTTGCCGCCCACCTCTCGCTGGATGGCGATGGCCATGACCGCCCAGGCGAAGTCCGGGCTCGAGAGTCGATCAGCGGCCGATGCCAGCGCGTCCTCCAGCTCTCGGCCGAGGCGGGCCTCGGTCATCACCCGACGGAGTTCGAACCCCATCGGATCGCTGATCTCGTGCGACACGGCCTCGAGGCCCTGAGGCAGCGAGTAGCCGGCGCGGAGCGTGCCGGCGAGCAACTGCAGCGCATCCGGCAGCTGCTGCTCGAACTGACGCATCCGGCGCCGTGCCTTGAATCGCAGCACGAAGATCTGCACGAAGGCACCGATGACGGCCATGATGAGCCCGCCGAAGATCCCCCCGAAGAGCACCATGCCGAGCGCACCGGAAACGAGGATGCCGACGGCCCACAGACCCATGGCTTCGCCGGGACGCAGGGGCACTCGGGCCCGCTCGAGCATCTCCTCGACCTTGACCAGGAAGCCTCGGTCCTCGGCGAAGCTCTCCGACATCTCGACCGCACGACGCACCAGCGCCGTCTGGACGATCGCGGACTCTTCTTCGTCGAGCTCGTCGCCGAGCGCATCACCGGAGTACCGAGAGATCAGGCCTTCGAGCGAGGTCTCCCCGCCGGCGAACAGTGAGCCGAGCGAGAAGATCGCCAGGCCGATGGCGGCGAAGGCCAGACCGAGGGCGACGTAGAGGCCGATGTCCGAGCGGAAGAAGGCGAAGCCTGACGGTTCGATCACCTCACGGGGCGGGAAGCTCACCGGCTTGGTGAGCTTGATCCCGCCGGCATGCGAGTACGACACCGAGGCCGCACCGATGTTGACCGTGGTGTTGATGATCCGAGTCGAGTCGATCGAGCCGTCGTAGCTCACCAACAGCCGGTCGCTCGCTGCGCTGAGGGCGCGACCCATGACCGTGGTGACTTCGCTGTCGGACTCGACGCCGAGGGTGAGGCCGCCGGACTTGACGACGATGTCGTCGAGCTGGGATTCACCACCCTGGTAGCGGACCGAGATCAGCTGCGCCTCGGCGGCGATGAGGGCGCTCTGGATGCGAGGCACCTGCGCCGTCGACCCGGTGTCGATGCCACCGGAGAAGGCGATGATCGTGCTGATGCGGCCGTCGGCCGGGTCGATCAACGCCGCAGCGCGATCGAGGGCGTTGAACAGCTTCGCTCCACCCGACATCTCCATGGCGGCGATGGTCGCCTTGGCGGCTGCCTTGTCGGTCGAGCGATCGACACGAAGCACAGCGGTGTCACCGGCATCGACCACCGAGATGATCGTGCCCTCGGGCAGCTGATCGATGGCGCTGGCCACCGAGGCCTTCACGTTCTCGAACACATTGCCCTGGGCAAGGCGGTTGCTCGAGTCGATGACGTACACCATCTCGAACACTTCACCGGCCGCCGTGGCCCGCTGCACCTGCTTGACCTCGGCGGTTCCGTCGTCGGAGGTGACGACCACATCGCCCGCAGCGACGTCGTAGGTATCGGCGAGCAGGGTGACCTTCGTGACCGGATCGGTGGCGTCGATGGCATTCGCCACGATGACGGCCGGGCCGGCCGGTGTGTCCTGGGCTGCTGCGGCGGGAGCGACGAGCGCCAGGATCAACGCGAGGAGTGCCAAGAGCGAGAGTCCCCGCTTCGTGGCGGTGGGTGCGTTGCTGGTCATCGGCGACCTCGTTGGGCCGGGCCGGCCTCGGTACCGGTCGAGAACATCTCTGGACCCAACCGGATGCCGTGGTCGGCGAGCTTCTGAGCAAACTTCGGACGCACGCCGGTCGGCTTGAGCGAGCCCTTGAACCGGCCTTGTTCGTCGACACCGGCGCTGAAGTCGAAGAGGAACACGTCTTGCAGCGTCACGACTTCGCCTTCCATGCCCGCCACCTCGGTGATGTGGGTGATGCGGCGAGAACCGTCGCGCAGACGCTGGAGCTGCACGATCATGTCGACCGCCGAGGCGATCTGTTCCCGGATGGCTCGGACCGGGAGGTCGTAGCCCGCCATCAGCACCAGGGTTTCGAGGCGGCTGAGGGTGTCTCGGGGGTTGTTCGCGTGCAGCGTGGTGAGCGAGCCGTCGTGACCGGTGTTCATGGCCTGCAACATGTCGAGCGCTTCGCCGGAACGACACTCGCCGACCACGATCCGGTCGGGTCGCATACGGAGGGTGTTCTTGACCAGGTCGCGAATGCTGACCTCGCCCTTGCCCTCCACGTTCGGCGGACGAGTCTCGAGCGAGAGGACATGGTCCTGGATGAGCTGGAGCTCCTTCGCGTCCTCGACCGTGATGATTCGCTCGTCCGAGGGGATGAACGACGAGAGCACGTTGAGCATCGTGGTCTTGCCGGTGCCGGTACCGCCGGAGACGACGACGTTGAGCTTGCCGACGATGCAGGCCTGCAGGAAACGGGCGGAGTGGACCGACAAGGTGCCGAAGCGGATCAGGTCGTCGATGCGGAGCGGGTCGGCCGAGAACTTCCGGATGGTGAGGAAGGGCCCGCCGACCGAGAGCGGCGAGATCACGGCGTTGACACGAGAACCGTCGGGAAGACGAGCGTCACACAGCGGTGACGATTCATCGATGCGGCGACCGACCTGGGCGACGATCTTGTCGATGATGCGGCGCAGGTGCATCTCGTCGACGAAGGTCACCTCGTCGAGCGTCAGCTTGCCCTTGCGCTCCACGTAGATGCTCTTCGGACCATTGCACATGATCTCGGAGACGTCTTCGTCGCGGAGCAGCTTGTCGATCGGGCCATAGCCGAGGATGTCGTCGGAGACGTCCTGGATGAGTTGCGCCTTGTCGGCTGCCGACAGCGGCGTCCGCTCCTGGGCAATGGCGGAGTGGAGTGCCTCGTGGACCTTGCTTCGGAGTTCGTCCTCACCCAGACGCTTGTCGTAGAGGATCGGACCGAGCTCTTCGATGAGGGCTCCATGGACGCGATGGCGGAGCTCGTCGAGCGCAGGGTCGTTGCGCACGCTCAGCCCTGCTGGCGCAGCTGGGCGTCCGTCCCCGTTTTCATGCAACCGCTTGTACAACGACATTCTCTACCACCGCTCCTGTTCAAGAACCAAAGAACCGACGCCGGCCCGCGGAGGACTCGGCGACTGGGGCGGCCGCAGTTCCGTCGAGGAACATCGCGGCCAACTTTTCGAACTCCCGTGCCACGTTCGACCGATTGGCCGACAGGACGACGGGGCTGCCCTTGTTCACCGAGATCGGCACGACGACGTCGGAGGGAACATGGGCGATGGCGTGCAGCTGCAGCGTCTTCTCGACCTCACCGACATCGAGTTTCACTCGGGAGTCGGCACGGTTGAGCACGAGGTGCAGCTGCTCTTTCGGGATATTGAGCAGCGACAGCGTGCTCAGGCCGATCTTCACGTTCTTGATGTTCGGGATGTCGAGCCCGGCGACGAGCAAGATGTCGTCGCTGGCCTCGAGCATGGAGATCACCACGTCGTTGAAGATGGCGGGAAGGTCGACGACCACGTGGCCGACGAACGTCTTGAGCATCTCGATCAGCCGCACCATCTGCTCGCCGCTGATCTGATCGGCGAAGGTCGGTTCGAGCGGAGCCGGCAACACCATCATGCCGGTCGGCTGGTGCACCGTCATGAGCTGCTGGAGCATGCTCGGGTCGAGCTTGTCGATCTGGGACACGGCGTCGACGATCGTGTGCTGAGGCTGGAGCTTGAGCATCACCGACACGTCACCGAACTGGAGGTGCCCATCGATGAGCGCCACGGGACGATCCGACATCTGGGCCAGTGCACAGGCGATGTTGGTCGCCGTGACCGACTTGCCGGATCCACCCTTGGTGGAGAACACCGAGATGACTCGACCCGGGTCGCCCTCGAGCATCTCGAGGAACTCGGGCTCGGGAGTGCCGCCGGCCGCCGGGCGTGGCCGCACGGTCAGCCCCTCGGCCACCCGCCCGACCGTGTCGACCAACTGCATCTGGTCGATGGGGGCAGGAATGACATCCTTCACCCCGGCCCGCAGGGCGGTGTGGAGGAGGGTCGTGGTCAGTTCGCTGGTCACCAGGACGCAGCCCACCTCGGGGTTGGTGCGGCTCCAGCGCTCGACGACGGCGAGATCGGTCGGATCGACACACGATGGGCCGAGCACCACCACCACCGGCCCGAGCCCGAGCCGGTGCTCGAGATCGACCAGTGAGGCGACCGTTGCGACACCTTCGCCGAGCTGTGAGGCGAGGTAGTCGCGGACTGCCTGGTCGGAGTCGACGACCGCCAGGGCGGCGCCGTTGGGGAGGCGGATGTCGTTGGCGACAGGCTCCTCGGTGATGGTCTCGGTCGTTCCGTGCTCGTCGAAGTCGTCGAAGCGGAAGTTCGAGAAGTCTTCTAGCTCATCCATGTCGGCTCCTGGGTCCCTCGAACGATCGATCTCACTCGTTGCCGCCGTCGGCGGCGTCGGCGTCGGCCTGCTGGGTCTCCCAATACGGGGTCAGCTTGCCCTCTTCCTCACCGGGGAGGAGATCGCCGTAGGTGGGCAGCGGCAGCGCCTTGGGAACGTAGGTCGAGGGGACGAGCGACAGGTAGAAGGTCGACGGGTCGACCGAGAGCAGCAACTGCACGGCCTCTGGCGGCACCGCCAGCGTGATCATGCCGAGGTTGCCGGCAGCCGCACCCGCTTCGGGGTCGGCCTCGCCGAGATCGGCCGGGAGGGTCTTGTCGATCGCCAGCACCTCGGCCATCTGGTACACGTACCGCACCTCGGCCTCGTACGGGCCGGTGTCCTCGGTTGCCGCCGCGGCCTGAGCCGGGTCGGCCGGATCGACGGCGCCGTCGGTGGCTTCCTCGCCGTCCTTCGCACCGCCGACCTTCAAGATGTTGATGAAGTCACCGGGCTGGATCATGTACGCCGCTCCGCGAACCTGGTCGAGCGACATGGTGAAGGTGACCATGCCCTTCTCCTCGAGCCGATCGGTGATGCCGGTCGTGATGACGCCAGGCGTCACGAAGTTGCCGGCGACGAGCGTCGAGTTCGGGGCAAGATCGGTGACGGCGACGAGGTTGGCCAGCTCGACCGCAGGGTCGGTGATGGCCGTGCTCGGGATGAACTGCACCGGGACCTGCTGCTTCACGATGAAGTCACCGGTGATCGCGGTCTCACCAGGGGTGCCTCGGGCGATGGGCTGGTTCACCACCCAGACCTCGGCCAGTTCGGCGTCTTTTTGCGCTTCGGTCTCGAGACCTCGCACATAGTTCAGCAGGCCAAACGATGCGATGGCACCGACCACGACTGCGACGATGAGAATGATGGTTCGCCGTGAGTTCACGACACGCTCCTGGTGACTCTGCCGGATGCGGATCATCCGATACCCGATTGCTCAGATCTCATGTCGGCCAAGATCGGCTTCAGACTTAGGGATCACCGGAAAGAATTTTGGGCGCAGGGCTGATGGCGGCCCCAAACGCGCCGATGGCCACTCCCCATCGGGGAGTGGCCATCGATCAAATCAAGAGTTGATCAAGATGTGATCAGACCTCTTCGGACTCCTCGGCATCGGCAGCCGCACCGGCATCGCCGCTTTCGAGGTTCTCGTAGTACTCGGCCCATGCCGCCTCGGTGGCCGGATCGACCTCGGTCGGGCCGATGTAGTTGCCTTCGTCGTCGAACGCATGCTCGCCGAAGTGCTCCTGGTACTCGGCGGCGACCACACCGCCCTCGGCCGCCTGCTTGATCGACAGGCTGATCCGGCGACGCTGGAGGTCGATGTCGATGATCTTGACCCAGAGCTCTTCGCCGGGGGTGACGACCTGCTCGGGTAGGTCGACGTGGTGAGCCGACATCTCCGAGATATGGACCAGACCCTCGATACCGTCGCCGACCTGGACGAACGAGCCGAACGGCACCAGCTTGGTGACCCGGCCGTAGACCAGCTCGCCGACCCGGTGGGTGGAGGCGAACTCCTGCCAGGGATCCTGCTGGGTGGCCTTGAGCGAGAGGCTGATGCGCTCGCGGTCGAGATCGACTTCGAGCACCTGGACCGTGACTTCGTCGCCGACGGCGACGACGGAGCCGGGGTGGTCGACGTGCTTCCACGACAGCTCCGAGACGTGAATGAGGCCATCCATGCCGCCGAGGTCGACGAACGCACCGAAGTTGACGACCGAGGAGACCACACCGCTGCGCACCTCGCCGGGCTGCAGGTTGGTGAGGAAGTCCTCGCGCTGCTCCTTCTGGGTCTCCTCGAGGAAGGCCCGCCGGCTCAACACGACGTTGTTGCGGTTCTTGTCGAGCTCGATGATCTTCGCCTCGAGCGTCTTGCCCACGTAGGGCTGCAAGTCGCGGACCCGGCGCAGCTCGACCAACGACGCCGGCAGGAAGCCCCGCAGGCCGATGTCGATGATGAGGCCGCCCTTGACGACCTCGATGACCGGTCCGGAGACGACGCCTTCGCGCTCCTTGATCGACTCGATCGTTCCCCAGGCTCGCTCGTATTGCGCCCGCTTCTTCGACAGGACGAGGCGACCCTCTTTGTCTTCCTTCTGCAGCACGAGGGCTTCGACCTCGTCGCCCACGTTGACGACCTCGGACGGGTCGACGTGGTTGCGGATCGACAGCTCGCGCGAAGGGATCACGCCTTCGCTCTTGTAGCCGATGTCGAGGAGCACCTCGTCTCGATCGACCCGGACGATGGTGCCGGTGACCATCTGGCCGTCTTCGACCGACACCATCGAGTTGGTGTAGGCGTCATCGAGGGAGCCGACGAGGTCGTTCTCGATGATCTGGCGGGGGACGTAGGCGCCGGCGCTCGAAGCGGGCATCTCGGCCGACGCAGCGTCGGTCAGTGGCGCTTCGGCGGACACATCAGTAGGGGACACATCACTAGGGGACACGGAGTAGAGGTACTTTCGTGGAACTCTGCGCCGTCTCGAAGCGCTGGCGGGCACGCGAGGTCGGCGAAGAGGGCGGGACGATCCCGACCGGGGTCCAAGCTAGCAGTGAGGCGCGACAAACCCGTGTGATCGGGGCAAAACGTCACCGATCAGGCTGACCGCGCCGAGCGAGCAGCAGGAACTCGGGGCAGTCGGTCGATGCATCGTGGGGTCCGTACGCCCCCGGGGTCACGCCATGTATTGCGACCGGTTCGAGTCCGACCGCCCGGGCGAGCAATCGAAGCTCGCGAGGCGTGAAGCACGTCGTCCAGAGATCCGCCGGCATCGCCCGGCCATCGGGATCGCGGACCTCGGTGGTTTCGTGGTTGACACCGGTGACGGCATCGAAGGTGTCGAAGGCTTCCAGAAAGCGAATCTGGAAGTAGGCCGAGAAGGCCGAGATCGCGGCGACGCCACCGGGGCGCAACGCTCGTGCGATGCCGTCGAGAATGGGTTCGTCGAGTTCACGACGGGGCAACTCGAGGTGGGCCCCGGCACCACCGGCCAGACCGAAGGCGCCCTGACAGAGCGAGATCACGGCGTCGAACTCGCCGTCGAACGGCAGGGCTCGGGCGTCGGCCACGGTGAAGGTCGCCCGCTCGTCGAGCCCGGACGACACTGCCGCCTCGTTGGCCAGGCGGACGAAACGTTCAGCGATGTCGACCCCGACCACGTCGAAGCCCAGCTCGGCCAGGGCCAGCGAGTGACGCCCCGGACCACAGCCGACGTCGAGTACCCGTTGGCCCGGCTCGAGCCCGAGCAACTCGACCAGCGAGGCGACTTCCTGCCGTGTGCCCTTCGTGAAGCTGTAGCGCAGATAGGCCGGCCCCATGTGCTCGGCCAACGCCTCGAACCAGTGCCGATCGTTGGCTGCGGCGGTCACCGTCTTCAGTCCTTGGCGTCGGCCCACGTGGCGCCGAAGCTCAGATTGACCTCGAGCGGGACCGCCAGATCGAACGCGTGATGCATGACGTCGAGCACGACGGTCTCGGCCTGCGCATGCTCGCTCGGCGGCACCTCGAGGATCACCTCGTCGTGCACCTGCAACACCACGCGGCTCGCCATGCCTTCTGCTCGCAGGCGCTCGTCGAGCTTCACGAGCGCCACCTTGAAGATGTCGGCGGCCAGCCCCTGGATGCCGGCATTCATGGCCTGACGCTCCCCCGCCTGACGGATCCTCGGATTGTCGCTACGCAGCTCGGGGATCGCCCGGCGTCGGCCGAACAGCGTTTCGGTGTAGCCCCGATTCCGGGCCTCGGTAACGGTGGCATCCATGTAGGCCCGCACGCTCGGGAAGCCCTCGAAGTAGGCATCGAGGATGACCGCCGCCTCTTTGACGGCGATGCCGAGACGCTGAGCCAGCCCGTAGGCCTCCATCCCGTAGGCCAGCCCGTACGACACCATCTTGGCTCGGCTCCGCTGCTCGAAATCGACCGACTCGGGCTCGACCCCGAACACCCGTGCCGCGACCGCCCGGTGCACATCCGTGCCGGTGGTGAACGCCTCGATCAAGCCAGGATCATTGGCAAGATGGGCGATGCAGCGCAGCTCGATCTGGTTGTAGTCGGCGACGAGGAACTCGAAGCCTGGCGCCGGAACGAACGCGGTACGGAAGACCCGCCCCATCTCGCTGCGCACCGGGATGTTGTGCAGATTGGGATGCTCACTCGACAACCGACCGGTACGAGCGACGGTCTGGTTGAAGGTCGCATGGATGCGGCCATCGGCGGCGATGGCGTGCAGGAGGGTCTCGCCGTAGGTCGAGCGGAGCTTCTCGACCTCGCGGTAGCGCAGCAGATGCTCGGCGATCGGGTGTTCGTCGACGAGCTTCTCGAGCGTTGCCTGGTCGGTGGAGTAGCCGGTCTTGATCTTCTTGCCCTTGGTCAACCCGAGCTTGTCGAACAGGATCTCTTGCAGCTTCTTCGTCGAGTTGACGTTGAAGTCCTCGCCGGCGTCGCGCTGGATCTGGACGGCGAGCGCCTCGGCCTCGGCGGTCATCTCGCGATTGAGGTCTTCGAGTGCGTCACGGTCGACGCCTACGCCGAGATGCTCCATGCGGGCGAGGACACCGATGAGCGGCACCTCGACGTCGTCGTTGAGCGCGGTCAGCCCGTCGGCCGCCATCGAGGCGGCCAACACCGGGGCCAGCTGCCCGACCGCCAATGCTTCACCGGCAGCCACCATCGACGGCGACACCGTCGACTCGCCGAAGTCGAGCTGCCCACTGGGTGCGGCAACCCCGTCAGGGAGGAGCCAGTCGGTGTAGCGAGGCAACAGATCGACGAGTGGATACGAACTGCCTGCCGGGTCGAGGAGGTACGCGGCGAGCGCGGTGTCGAGTCGCAAGCCCTCGACCCGCTGCCCGCGGTCGAGCAGCAGCCGCAGCATCGGCTTGGCGTGGTGCGCAACGATGCCCGGACCGTCGCCTCCGAGCACCGGCGCAAACGCGTCGAGGTCGTCGATGGGAACCCAGACGACCTCAGCCGACGGATCACCGCTGGGGACCAGCGCAAGGCCGCTCAACTCGGCACCGTCGAAGCCGGGCGCCACGGCGATCTCGACGGCACTGGCGAGAAGCCGCTCGAGCGACACGCTCACCGGCGCCGCAGAGACCGTCGGCTGGAGCACGGCGTCGTCGGATCGCTCGACGGCTGCGGTGTCGAACGCCGAGGGCAGCCGCTCGAACAGGGTGCGGAACTCGAGGAAGTCGAAGAGCTTCTTCACGTCGTCGACGTCGTAAGGCTCGCGGGTCATCACCGCGTCGAGATCGAGCTCGACCGGGGCATCGCGCACCAGCTCCATCACCTGCAGGTTGAGCCGGACCTGTTCCTCGTTGGCCGCAAGGTTCTCGCGAAGTTTCGGGGTTTGGTCGGCGAGGTGTTCGTAGATCCCGTCGATCCCGCCATAGTTGTTGATCAGCTTCGCTGCGGTCTTCTCGCCGACACCGGCGACACCGGGAAGATTGTCGGACGGATCGCCGCGGAGCGCGGCGTAGGCGACGTAGCTGGTGGGCGGCACTCCGGTGCGTTCGACGATGCCCGCCTCGTCGTAGAGGGCATAGTCGGAGACGCCCCGTTTGTTGTAGACGACCTTGATGTGCGGGTCCTCGACCAGCTGGTAGCTGTCGCGGTCGCCGGTGACGATCAGGACGTCGGTGCCGGCATCGCGAGCCCGGCTGGCCAGGGTGGCGATGATGTCGTCGGCCTCGAACCCGAGGAGGTCGATGACCGGGAGCCGCAGCACATCGAGCACCTGGCGCACCAACCCCATCTGCTCACGAAGGGTGTCGGGTGCCTTCGCTCGATTGGCCTTGTAGGTGTCGACACGGTCGTGGCGGAAGGTCGGCTCCGGCCGGTCGAAGGTGACCACGATGCCGTCGGGCTGGTGGTCGCGCACCAGGTTGATCAGCATCGAGGTGAAACCGAACACGGCGTTGGTGACCTGCCCGGACGCCGTTGCGAGATCAGGTGGCAAGGCATGGAACGCGCGGTAGGTCAGCGAGTTGCCATCGATCAGCATCAGGGTGGGCATGCACCCGAGACTAGGGCGAAATCTCTCCGGCGAGGATGCCTGCGGCGACCGCCGCCATGGTGGAGCGCGAGGTCATGGCCGATCGCTGCACGAACAGGAACGCGTCGTGCTCGCTCATGCCGTGTTCGTCCATCAACATGCCCTTGGCCCGATCGATGATCTTGCGGTTCTCGAGCTGTTGGGTGAGGTGATCGGTCTGCTTCGACAGCGCGACCAGTTCGGTGAAGCGGGCAAGCGCCAACTCGATGGCCGGCACCAACTCGTTGCGATGGTACGGCTTCACCAGGTAGGCCAACGCTCCGGCGTCGCGGGCCTGCTCGATCAGTTCCCGCTGGGAGAACGCCGTGAGGATGACCACGGCCGCCAGCCGCTCCTCGATGATCTGCTTGGCAGCCGACAGGCCATCGCGCCCCGGCATCTTGATGTCGAGGATGGCAACATCGGGCTGCAGCTCGCGGACCAGACGCACCGCCTCGTCGCCATCGGCGGCCTCACCGACGACCTCGTAGCCCTCCTCGACCAGGGTCTCTGCCAGGTCGAGGCGGATGATCGCCTCGTCCTCGGCGAGCACGAGGCGCACCGCCTTCACTTGGCTTCCAGCATCTTGTCGAGCAGCTCGTCCTGGCGGCGTTCGAGCTTGGCGATTCGTTCGACCCAGACCGAGCGGTCTTTGTTGAGCGCCGACACGGTGCGGGCTGCATCGCGGTGTTCCCGAGAAGCGAGCGGCGTCTCCGACACGAGGGCCCGGAGACGGGCGTCGTCGGCCGAATCGGCGAAATGGGCGAGCTGTTCGTCGAGGATGCGCAGCTCTTCGCGAGCCGAACGGATCTCGGCGGCGCCGTTGATCAGTTGCCGTTCGATCGATGCTCTACTCATGTGTGTGCCCGACTCATGTCTGTGCCCGGGGTGGGACTCGAACCCACACGCCCTTTCGGACAGCGGATTTTGAATCCGCCGCGTCTGCCATTCCGCCACCCGGGCTGGGTAGGGACCGGCAATCGTACTGCCTCCGCTCAGAACTACCTCTGCCCTGAACGACCTCCGATCACCCCACGCCGGCGCTACCGGCCAGTAACCGCGCCCCGGCCGATCACGCGCCTACCATCATCGGTTGCGACGAACCTGTCACGACCCGTGTCGATCGCACCAGAAATTTGAAACCCCCACCGTGGAAGGCGAGTCCAAACCACCAATGAGTTCGATCATGATCGCTTTCACCTTCCCCGGTCAGGGTTCACAGAAGCCCGGCATGGGCGCCCCCTGGCAAGACCACCCCTCCTGGGAACTGGTCGCCGAGGCAAGCGAGGTGTCGGGTCGCGATGTCGAACGGCTCCTGCTCGACGCCGATGCCGACGAACTGGTCGAAACCCGCAACTCGCAGCTGACCACGTTCGTGATGAGCATGGTCGTCCTCGACGCCGTCGAGCGAACCGGCGTCGAGGCCGCCTTCCACGCCGGCCACAGCCTGGGTGAGTACTCCGCCCTCACCGCCGCCGGCGTGATCAGCTTCGACGATGGCGTCCGACTCGTCACCGAGCGCGGCAATGCCATGCAGGCCGCAGCCGACGGCCACGAGGGCACCATGTACGCGATCTTGGGCCTCGACGACGACCTCGTCGAGATGGCCTGCAGTCGGGTCGACGGCGACGTCTGGGTGGCGAACTACAACGCACCCGGCCAGGTCGTGATCGCCGGCGAGCCGTCCGCACTCGAAGCCGCAGGCGCCGAAGCCAAGTCGCTCGGGGCCAAGCGAGCCATGCCGATCAAGGTCGGCGGCGCCTTCCACACCCCCTTCATGTCGCCCGCTCGCGACCGTCTCCGCAAGGCGATCGCCGACACCGACTTCCGGGCACCCAACCGGCCCGTCTACGCCAACGTCGACGCCCTCCCCCACCTCGACGCCGCCGACTGGCCCCGCCTCATGGGGGCGCAGCTCACATCGCCGGTGCGGTGGCGGCAGACCCTCGCCAACCTTGCCGAGGCCGGCGTCACCGGGTTCCTCGAACTCGGTCCTGGCACCGTGCTCACCGGCATGGCGAAGCGCACCGTCGCCGAGGCAACGACCATCTCCATCAGCACACCGGCCGGCGTCGACGAACTGCTCGATTCGTTGTCGCGAGCCAAGGAAACCGGAGCGGTCCACGAAGGCGAGGTCCTCTACGCCATCGAGCGTTTGGTCGTGAGCCCGGCCACGGGCGTGTTCACACCGGTTGCCGATCTGAGTGCCGGCGTCGTCGTCGACGCCGGTGCGCTCGTCGGGCACGTCGGTGCGGTCGAAGTCCGCTCGCCGTTCCCTGGTCAACTCCAGGGCGTGCTCGCAGTCGAGGGTGAACGGGTCACCACATCACAGCCCATCTGCTGGCTCCGCACGGCATGACCGCCTCCGCCCCCACTTCTGCCGGCCTTCGTTTCGCCGGCATCGGCACCGCGCTTCCTGCGAACGTGGTCACCAACGACAAGCTGTCCGAGCAGATGGACACCTCCGACGAGTGGATCCGGGAGCGCACCGGCATCGGGTCCCGGCGGCTCGGCAGCACCACGTCCGAACTCGCGATCGCCGCGGCTCGGGCCGCAATCGAGCAGTCCGGCATCGACCAGGCCACGATCAGCCAGGTCATCCTGGCCACCACCACCCCCGACTACATCATGCCGGGGACAGCGCCGGCGGTGGCCCACGCCCTTGGACTCGAATGCGGCGCGTTCGACGTCCAGGCGGTGTGCTCCGGCTGGGTCTACGGCATGGTCGTCGCCAACGGCATGCTGCTGCAGGGACTCGACAACGTGCTGCTGATCGGCGCCGACGCAATGGAGCAGATCACCGACTACACCGACCGTGGCACCGGCATCCTGTTCGGCAACGGCGCAGGCGCCGCCATCCTGCAGCGCAACCCCTCGGCCTCCGGCGAGCTCCTCGGCTGGGATCTCGGATCGAACGGCAAGCACGTCCACATCCTGTACTCCGAGCACGGCAAGACGATGAGCATGGACGGCAAGGAGGTCTTCCGCCAGGCCGTCACCGTGATGCAGCGATCCACCCGCGCCGCGCTCGACATGGCTGGGCTCGACATCGACGACGTCGATTTCGTGATCCCGCACCAGGCCAACGTCCGCATCGTCGAGGCGGCGTGGAAACGACTCGGCTTCTCGATGGACCAGACCGGCCTCGTGCTCGATCACACCGGCAACACCTCGTCGGCCTCGATTCCCCTCGCTCTCGGTGAGGCCGTTGCCGATGGTCGCATCACCGACGGCAAGATCGTGCTCTTCCTCGGGTTCGGGGCCGGCATGACCTGGGGCGCCAACGTGCTTCGCTGGCACGGCCCCTCCGATCCGGCGACCACGCAGCACATCGAGGTCCCCGTCGCCGGCGACACCGCAAAGATCACAGGAGCAGCACCCGCCTCATGACCGACTCCTCCCCCGCCGAACCCCAGCGCGTCGCCTTCGTCACCGGAGGTACCCGCGGCATCGGCCTCGCCTGCGCCCAACAGCTGGCCGACGACGGCTACCGCGTGGCGGTCGGCTCCCGATCGAAACCCGACGACCTCGATGAGCGCCTCTTCTGGGTGACCTGTGACGTCACCGACCCCGAGTCGGTCGATGCGGCATTCGCCGCCATCGAGGCGCACTTCGGCGACACGGTCGCCGTCCTCGTCGCCAACGCGGGCATCACCCGCGACACCCTCGTGTTGCGGATGAAGGAGGACGACTTCGTCGATGTGATCGACGCGAACCTGACCGGTGCCTTCCGGGTCTCCAAGCGAGCGGTCAAGGGAATGATGAAGGCCCGCTTCGGCCGCATCATTCTGATGTCGTCGGTCGTCGGCACGCTCGGCCAGACCGGGCAAGCCAACTACGCGGCGTCCAAGGCCGGCCTCGCCGGTCTCGGTCGCTCGCTCGCCCGCGAGTTCGCCTCCCGCAACATCACGGTCAACATCGTCGCCCCCGGACCCATCGAGACCGACATGCTCGCCGCGCTCGGCGACGCCGCTCGCAGCGCCATGGTCGACGCCGTGCCGCTGCAGCGAGTCGGCCAGCCGAGCGACATCGCCGCCGCAGTGTCGTTCCTCGCCTCGCCGGGAGCCGGCTACATCACCGGCGCCACCATTCCCGTCGACGGCGGACTCGGTATGGGCGGCTGAGACGGCATCGACCACGACGACGTCGGAGACGACACCCTTCGGACGGATCGCCGCACATCGACGGCGGGATCCGTCTGACCTGCAACAATGCGGGTCACAGCAAGGAGCGGACCAACGTTCGCTCGAATCGAATAGCGTATGAGCGCTCGGCCGGCAGGCCGGGCGATGTGAAAGGTTCAGGAGGAACCCAAGTGAGTGACGAGAAGAACTTCGAACGATTCCAGAAGTGCGCCGTCGAGGTGCTCTCGGTCGACGCCTCGGCGGTGACCAAGGAAGCTCGGTTCGCCGAAGATCTCGACGCCGACAGCCTCGACCTCGTCGAGCTGGTGATGGCGCTGGAAGAAGAGTTCGACGTGTCGGTCGACGAAGAAGAACTCGAGGGCGTGGAAACCGTCCAGGCTGCCTACGACCTGGTCGTCGGCAAGCTCTGATGGAGCGTCGAAGGGTCGCCGTCACCGGCGTCGGGGTGGTCGCCACCTGCGGCATCGGCAAGCAAGCGTTCTGGTCGGGGCTGTTCACCACACCGGCTGACGGCGCCCAACGTCGCGTCGAGGACTGGGACCCGCTCCCCTATTTCGACAACCCCAAGGACGCCCGGCGCTCCGATCGCTTCTCCCAGTTCGCGTTGGCGGCAACCGCCGAGGCGCTCGAACAGGCCGGTGAGTTCGGGATCGATCACGGGCGCATCGGCGTCCTCATCGGTACCGGCATCGGCGGCATCATCACCAATGAGGAACAGATCGTCACCCGCCATGTGAAGGGCGACCGGCGAGTCTCGCCGTTCCTCGTACCGATGATGATGCCGAACGCCGCCGCCGCCTCGGTGTCGATGCGTCACGGTTTCCAGGGGCCGTGCGAGGCCACGGTCACCGCCTGTGCCGCCGGCACCCACTCGATCGGCAATGCCATCAACATGATCCGCGGCGGCCGTGCCGACGTGGTGATCGCCGGTGGCGCCGAGGCGCCCATCACCCCAACGGCCGTTGCCGGTTTCGGCAACATGACTGCGCTCAGCTCGAGCGGCAAGTCGATGCCGTTCGACGCCGACCGTGACGGTTTCGTCATCTCCGAGGGCGCCGGCGTGCTGGTGCTCGAGGATTGGGACCTGGCCGTCGGCCGCGGGGCCACGATCCTCGCCGAGGCGATGGGTTCGGCCAGCACCGCCGACGCCCACCACATCACGGCTCCCGCCCCCGGTGGTGTCGGTGCCATCCGCTGCATGGAAGTGGCGCTGGCCGACGCCGGGCTCAGCCCGGCCGACATCGGCCACATCAACATGCATGGTACGTCCACGCCGCTCAACGATGCCGCCGAGGCGCACGCCGTCGCCAAGGTCTTCAGCGGGCACGATCCGATCGTGACCTCCACGAAGGGTGTGACCGGCCACGCGCTCGGGGCCGCAGGAGCGATCGAAGCCGCCGCCGTGATCCTGGCGATGCAGCACTCGCTCGTGCCCCCCACGGCAGGCCTGGTCAACTACGACCCCGAACTCCCCGATCTCGATGTCGCTCGGGGCGACGGCAAGGCGTGGACCCCCTCGGCTGCGATGTCGAACAGCTTCGGCTTCGGCGGCCACAACGGCACGATCATCCTGGCACCGGCCAGCTGAATCGAACGTCGGTGGTCGACGCCTGAGGAGTCAGGCGTCGACCACGACCAACATGAGCTCGGCCTGGCACGCGACCTCGTCGCCGACCTTGGCGACCCCGGCCGCGCGTCCCCCGCGACTGCCGAGGCGGAGGAACTCGACCTCGAGCGTCAGCTGCTCGCCGGGCACCACCTGGCGGCGGAACTTGACCTTGTCGACGCCGCCGAACAGCGGGATCTTGCCGGCGAAA
Source organism: Acidimicrobiales bacterium (assembly GCA_041394265.1). Classification (NCBI taxonomy): domain Bacteria; kingdom Bacillati; phylum Actinomycetota; class Acidimicrobiia; order Acidimicrobiales; species Acidimicrobiales bacterium. Next base: position 4,490,488 of record JAWKIO010000005.1, on the reverse strand, counting down.
CGCGGCTCGGCGAGCGCGAGGCAGGCACCGACCTGGGCCAACGACTCGATCATCAACACGCCAGGTAGCGTCGGGCGTCCGGGGAAGTGCCCGGGGAAGAAGTACTCCTCGCCCGTGAGCTGCCAGGTGCCCACCGCTCGAACCCCGGGCTCGAGCTCGATGAGCTGGTCGACGAGCAGGAACGGCGCCCGATGAGGAAGTAGTGATGCCGGGGTCGGCAGTTCGCCGACGGTATCGGTCTCGCGCTCGGTCATGCCAGTGCCTCCAATGCGGCGAGCAGTTTGATCGGGGTGTCCTTGGGCGAGATCTTTCCGAAGACAGCAGCGAGCGTGCCGTCTGGCCCGATGAGGAACGCCGAGCGGACGACCCCCATGTAGACCTTGCCGTAGAGCTTCTTCTCGGCCCAGATCCCGTAGGCCTCGGCGATCTCGTGATCAGGATCCGACAGCAGGGTGAAGCCGAGTTCGTGCTTGTCGTCGAACTTCTTCTGGCGTTCGGGTGTATCGGGACTGACGCCGATGATGACCGCATCACCGATGTCGCCGGCGACATCTCGCATCAGGCACGACTGTGTGGTGCACCCCGGGGTCATTGCCTTCGGGTAGAAGTACAGCAGCACCGGTCGTCCGGCGAAGTCGTCGAGCGATCGCTCGTTGCCGTGTTGGTCGAGGGCGGTGAAGGTCGGTGCGGGCGAACCGACCGCCGGGAGGCTCGGTGTGGTCATCGAGTCACCGTACTCAAATCCACGGTGCCGGAGGCACCCAACCCGACCGCTGCCGGAGGCAGCCAACACTGCCCGTGCCGAAGGCACCCAACGCTGCCCGCGCCGGAGGCATGCGCCCCTTCTCGCAAAACGAGCGATGCCCGGGCCCCTCTCCGAGCCCGGGCATCGGCGGTGGTGAGAGGGCAGACCGCCGTGCGCCCTTGGTGGGGCCACTCGGTTGCCGAAACACACCTCGTTTCGGCGACGATCAGGCCTTGCCTGCCGCCTTGAGCTTGGCGCCGGCGGAGACCTTCACGGCCTTGCCTGCGGGGATCGAGATCGGCTCCTTGGTCTGGGGGTTGAAACCGGTGCGGGCCTTGCGATCCACCTGTTCGAACGTGAGCATCCCGGGGATGGCCACCTTCTCACCCTTGCTCACCGCATCGCAGACGCTGGCGAACATGGAATCGATCACCGCGCCGACGTCCTTCTTCGACACGCCGGTGTCACCGGCGACTGCATCGACCAAGTCGGTCTTGTTCATGGAAGAACTCCTTACCTGACCCCGCCATTCGGGGCAACCCCGCCAGGAGAGTCGCAACGAATCACAAAGTCAAGCATCCCCTCGACATGAATCGACGTTTTCCCTGTTCAACGAGCCGGAGAAACCCCAGGTCAAATGACACACCTCATGCGCCGACGTGAGGATGCGGGGCGTCGTCGCTGTGGTTGATCATGGCGGTGGCGGCCGTCTCGATGTAGTTCTCGAGCATCGGGCGCACCGCTTCGAAGATCGATGGGGGGAGTTCGGTGGCGTCGATCGAGGCCATCATGTGCCGCACCCAGCCGTCGCGCTCGGCCTGACCGATCACGAACGGCAGGTGCCGAGCCCGCAACCGAGGATGACCTCGCTCGTCGGAGTAGGTCGTTGGCCCGCCCCAGAACTGGGCCAGGAACAGCGCCGTGCGACGGCGGGACTCGGCGAGGTCGTCGGGATAGAGCTTGCGCACCACCGGATCGCCCTCGACCCGATCGAAGAACCCGTCGACGACGGTCTCGAAGTACGGCAAGCCACCGACGGCCTCGTAGAGCGTGACTCGCACCTGGTCTGCGGTCGGTTCCGGTGCAGGGTTGGTCGTGGATGCTGGGTCCGTTGCGGGGTCCGACATGGCCACCACCGTAGCGAGCACCATCGGCGTCACCCAGGGACCTTCGTCCGCACCGACCCTCGGTGGCGCCGATGGTTGGGTTAGCCTCGGCCCGTGTTCGTGCGCAGCCGGAGCGGCATCGAAAACGATGGAATGACCGACCGCGCCCAAGGGTTGCGTCGGGGATGGTTTGCCTGATGGCCACTCCTCCGTTCGATGACGCTGCCAACCGACCCGAGACGCGGGGCTCGGCAGCCGCGGCCTTCGAACGACACGTGCTGCCCGAGCTCGATCTGCTCTACCGCACGGCCCGATCGCTGACGGGCAACCAGGCCGACGCCGAGGACCTGGTGCAAGACACATTGATCCGGGCGTTCGGCGCGATCGAACGGTTCGACGGCCGGTATCCGCGGGCGTGGCTGCTGACCATCATGCGCAATGCCAACATCAATCGTGCTCGCAAGAAGAAGCCGGATCTGCTCGACGATCCTGATCTCACCTTCGAGCGCTCACTCGATTTCGCCGAGTCGGACACCCCGGAGTCGATCACCGTGGCCCCGGTGTTCGACGCCGCAGTCGAGGATGCCTTTGCCGCGTTGAGTCCCGACTTTCGCCAGATCGTCGAGCTGGTGGACCTCGACGGGCTGGCGTACCAAGAGGCGGCCGATGTGCTCGACATCCCCGTCGGCACGGTGATGAGCCGGTTGCACCGGGCGCGGCGCAAGATCCGGGCCGAGATCGCCGAGCGTGGGCTCGAGTCCGAGCGGGTGGAGGGGACCGACCGATGATCAAGCTCTTCCGACGCAAGCAGAGCGGTCCGACGTGCGGTGAGGTCATGGAAGTCCTGCAGAGCTATCTCGACGGCGAGGTCGAGGCCGAGCAGGCCCGAGCGGTTGCCGCCCACCTCGAGGCGTGTGCGCACTGCGGCCCCGAGGCCGAGGTGTACCGCCAGATCAAGGTCTCCTTGCGCCATCGGGCCGCCCCGGTCGATCCTGCGGTCCTGGCGGGTCTGGAGGCGTTTGGGCGACGCCTCGCCGCAGGCGAGTAGTGACAGAGCGCCGCAGGCGAGTAGTGACAGAGCGCCGCAGGCGAGTAGTGACAAATTCCGTCGGTGCGCGTCCGTTTCGATGCGTCGCGCTATGGTGTCAGGGTGCTCGTTCCCACTGAGCTTCGACTTGCGCTTCGACTTCTGAGCCCGGCCGCCGTCTAGAGGCGAGCCGGGTCGTGTCACGCCCTGGGCCCCCAGCGCCCGGCGATGACCCTCAACTCAGTAGCAATCACATCCGCAACTCTTTCGTCGAAACTCGAAGTCTGTAACCCAGGAGAACTCTCATGACTGCACGCACCGTCAGCGTCAATGCCAAACCGGGTGTCATGCCCATCCAGAAGTATCAGCCGTTCCCGGCCATCGACCTCCCCAACCGCACCTGGCCCGACAAGCGGATCGATCGTGCGCCGCTGTGGTGCAGCGTCGACCTGCGCGACGGCAACCAGGCCCTCATCGAACCGATGGACACCGAGCGCAAGCTCACCATGTTCAAGGCGTTGGTCGAGATCGGTTTCACCGAGATCGAGGTCGGCTTCCCGTCGGCCTCCGACACCGACTTCGAGTTCGTTCGCACGATCATCGAAGAGGGCCTGATCCCCGACAACGTCACCATCCAGGTACTCACCCAGTCGCGACCCGAGCTGATCGAGCGCACCTACGACTCGTTGGTGGGGGCCAAGCAGGCGATCGTCCATCTCTACAACTCCACGTCGACCGTGCAGCGACGCGTGGTGTTCGGGCTCGACGAGGCCGGCATCGTCGACATCGCCGTCCAGGGTGCCAAGCACTGCAAGGCGCAGGAGGCAAAGGTTCCGGGCACCAAGATCCGCTATGAGTACTCGCCCGAGAGCTTCACCGGTACCGAACTCCCCTTCGCCAAGGAGATCTGCGAAGCGGTGATGGACGTGTTCGAGCCGACGCCCGACAATCCCCTCATCTTGAACCTGCCGGCGACGGTCGAGATGAGCACCGCCAACCTCTACGGCGACATGATCGAGTGGTTCGACCGCAACATCCGCGATCGCGACTCGGTGATCATCTCGCTCCACCCCCACAACGACCGCGGCACCGGCGTGGCCGCCGCCGAGTTCGGTGTGATGGCCGGCGCCGATCGGGTCGAAGGCACCTTGTTCGGCAACGGTGAGCGCACCGGCAATGTCGACATCGTCACGCTGGCGCTGAACCTGTTCAGCCAGGGTGTCGATCCCGAGCTCGACTTCACCGACATCAACGAGGCCCGCCGAGTGGCCGAGCACTGCAATCAGCTGCCGGTCCATCCCCGCCACGCCTACGTCGGCGACCTCGTCTACACCGCCTTCTCCGGCTCCCACCAAGACGCCATCAAGAAAGGCTTCGAGGCAATGGAGAAGACCGGCCAGGTCCTGTGGGAGGTCCCCTACCTGCCGATCGATCCGAAGGACGTCGGCCGGACCTACGAAGACGTCATCCGTGTGAACTCCCAGTCCGGCAAGGGTGGCGTGGCCTACCTGCTGAAGACCGATCAAGAACTCGACCTGCCGCGGCGCCTGCAGATCGAGTTCACCCGGATCGTGCAGCAGATCACCGACACCACCGGCAAGGAAGTCACCGCAGCCGAGATCTGGGACGTCTTCTCGGGCGAGTACCTGACCATCCACAAACCGTTCGAACTGCTCAAGTTCTCCACCTCCCAGAACGAGCGGGGCGAAGACCGCACCTCGATCAAGGCCACGCTCCGTCACGACGGCCAGGAGATCACCATCGACGGTGAGGGCGGCGGCTCGATCGAGGCGTTCGCCAACGCCATCCGCACCAGCCTGGGCATCGAGTGCCGTGTGCTCGACTACCACGAGCACGCCATCGGCGCCGGTACCGAGGTCAAGGCCGCGAGCTACGTCGAGCTGAAGGTCGGCGATCGTGAGCTGTGGGGCGTAGGCATCCACTCCGACATCGTCACCTCGTCGCTGCGTGCTCTCATCTCGGGCCTGAACCGAGCCAACTGACCCAGAGACCCGAGCCAAACGCGGCGCCAAACCGGCACCAACTCTCGGCTCACCAAACCACCGCATCGCAACTGTCGACGCTGAAGCCCACTCCTGCCAACTGTCGGCACTGAAGCCCGATGCTGAGCTTCAGTGCGGACAGTTCGCTGAGAGGGGCTTCAGCGTCGACGGTTCACCCGGCGACTCGGCGGTCTCGGGCGAGTTGGCGCGGTCAGCCGAGGTGCCGCGGTCAGATTTCGACGCGGGTGCCGCCGACGCCGGTGTAGCGGGTCAGTGGCCGGGTGAACCGTTGGCTCCACCAGTCGGTGTCGCGGGCATGGGCGTGGAAGTGCTCGGGGACCTGTCGCATGTGGCGATCGATCGACCAGCCGTCAGGGCCGAATCGCTCGCTCGCCACGCGCTCCAGCACGGCCACGAGGTGCTCGACGACCTCGTCGGGCGGCGTGGGCCCGTGTCCGTGCCAGACCACCATCGGCACGCCACACGCTTCACAGTCGGCGACCCACCCGTGGTCGTCCTCGGCGTACCAGTGGGTAAAGCGATCGGCCCGACACAGCTCGCACTCGGGATCGTGGACGAGGCCCGGTCGGTCGGTGGCGGGCTGGTCGGGCATCGACTGGTCTCGGGTCAGACCCGGTCGAGGGCGGTGCGCAGTTCACCGACGAAGTCGATGGCCTGCTCGATCGATCCCCCCTCGAGCATCCGGCGGATGATGGCGGAGGCGACGACGACACCGTCGGCGATCTGCGAGATCTCCACCGCCTGCTCGGCGTTCGAGACGCCGATCCCGATGATGACCGGCTTGTCGGTGACGGCTTTCAGCCGGCTGGCCATCTGGGTGGCACTGGCGGCGAGTTCGGCTCGTTCGCCGGTGATCCCGACCAGTCCGACGCCGTACACGAACCCGCGTGCACGATCGACGACTCGGGGCAGCCGCTCGTCGGGCGCGGTGGGGGCGGCCAGCATCACGGTCTCGACCCCGATCGCGTCGGCGACGTCGGCCCACGGTCCGACTTCTTCGAGCGGGAGATCGGGCAGGATCGCGGCGCAGATTCCGGCCTTGCGCAGTTCGGACGCGAAGCGTTCGTGGCCCATGTGGTAGGCGACGTTGTAATAGGTCATTGCGATGAGCGGGACGCCGGGATCGGTCGTGGCCACGGTGGCCAGCGCCGAGAGCGGATTCATCCCGTGCTCGAGTGCGATCGACGACGCTTCCTGGATCGTCGGCCCGTCCATCACCGGGTCGGAGAACGGGATGCCGATCTCCATGGCGTCGGCGCCGGCCGAGGCGAATCCCTCGATCAGCCGCGGCCAATCGTCGATCGGGTAGCCGGCCGTGACGTACGGCAGGAGGAGCTTGCGACCTTCGGCGCGTTTGGCTCGCAAGTGGTCCTCGAGGGTGCCGGTGTAGCTGTTCACGATGCTGCTCCCGTGCCGTTGCTGTCGGCGCCGTTGGCGGCCTGCTTTCGGGCGGCGAGGATCTCGGCGACCTGAGCGACGTCTTTGTCGCCACGCCCCGAGAGGTTCAACACCACGACCTTGCCCTGGAGTTCGTCCCTCGCCTTGACCATCCAGGCGAGTCCATGTGCCGACTCGAGCGCAGGAATGATGCCCTCGGTGCGGGCAAGCAGCTGGAAGGCGTCGAGCACCTCGTCGTCGGTGACTGCCTCGTAGCGGGCCCGCCCGATGTCGGCCAGATGGGCGTGTTCGGGACCGACGCCCGGGTAGTCGAGACCGGCGGAGATCGACTCGGCCTCCTGCACCTGGCCGAACTCGTCCTGCATCAGGTACGACACCGAGCCATGAACGACGCCCGGCACCCGGCGCCCGATCGCGGCACCACCGGCCGGTTCGGCACCGACCAGCTCGGCGTCGGTGTCGACGAAACCGGAGAAGATGCCAATGGCGTTCGAGCCCCCGCCGACACAGGCGACGACGACATCGGGGTCGCGGCCGTCGAGCATCTCGTGGCACTGGGCCCGAGCCTCCTCACCGATGACCCGGTGGAACTCGCGGACCATCCACGGGTAGGGGTGCGGCCCCATCACCGAGCCGAGGCAGTAGTAGGTTGACTCCACTGCAGCGACCCAGTGGCGCATGGCCTCGTTGACCGCGTCCTTGAGCGTTCGGCTCCCCGACAACGCCGCCCGAACTTCCGAACCGAGGAGCTCCATGCGGAAGACGTTGAGCGCCTGGCGCTTGATGTCGACCTCGCCCATGTAGACGATGCACTCCATGCCGAGCAGAGCGGCTGCGGTCGCCGTGGCGACGCCATGCTGGCCGGCGCCGGTCTCGGCCACGATCCGGGTCTTGCCCATGCGCTTCGCCAGCAGCACCTGACCGAGCACGTTGTTGATCTTGTGGCTACCGGTGTGGTTGAGGTCTTCCCGCTTCAGCAGGATCCGAAATCCCAACTCTCGACCGAGGTTGTGGCACTCGGTCATGGCCGAGGGTCGGCCGGCGTAGTCGTTGAGGAGGGTGCGGAACTCCTCGACGAAGCTCGGGTCGGCCCAGGCCTCGCGGAAGGCCGCCTCGAGTTCGGCACACGCCGGCACGAGCGTCTCGGGGACGAAGCGTCCGCCGAACTGCCCGAACCGGCCGGTGGCGTCCGGCTCGCTCATCAATGATGACGCGGTCACTTCCACAGTGGGTCTTCCTTCCAATCGAAGAGTGGCGAGGCGTTGCTGGGTGGTTGCTCGTCGGTGATCCAGTCACTGGCGAACGAGTCCAGGTCGTCGTCGGGGTCGGGCAGCGCCTCGAAGGCGGCGCGAGCGTTGGCGATGAAGTGCCGCAATTTGACGGGATCCTTGCGACCGGGTGACGCCTCGACGCCGCTGGCGACGTCGACGCCCCAGGGCCGCACGGTGGCGATGGCGTCGGCGACATTGTCGGGACCGAGACCGCCCGCAAGGATGAACGGGCGATCGAGCCGCCGGGCAACCAACTCGGACCAGTCGAACACCTCGCCGCCGCCGGGGGTCGGGGCGTCGATCAGCAAGTCGATCCGGCCGAACTCCTCGAGGTGGTCGAGGGCGGGATCGTGGACGGCGAAGGCACGGATCACGGCGGGCACTCGCTCGGCAATCCAGCGCGTGTCCTCGGGGGATTCGTGTCCGTGGAGTTGGACGGCTCGCAAGCCGATCGTGTTGGCGATCTCGACGACCTTGGATCGGGTCTCGTTGCGGAACACCCCGACGCTGAGGATCTCGGGTGGGAGTCGACGCACGATGTCTCGGGCGACGTCCTTGGTGACCTGCCGGGTGGAAGGGGCGAAGATGAGTCCGACGGCGTCGGCGCCGAGTCCGGCCGCGAGCAGGGCGTCGGTTTCGTTGGCGATTCCACAGATCTTCACGAACACGCGAGCACCGCCTCGCTGCGCTGCGTCGGGAGGGTCGTCGTCACGCACTGGACGCTAGTCGGGTGAGCGGAGCGAACCGACCGATTTGCCAGCGGGTGAGCGGAGCGAACCGACAGAAATGGCGTCGGGTGAGCCACCGAGGGCGGCAGCTCAGACGGCACGGAGGTCGGCGACCGCGGCGGCGGGGTCGCCGGAGGTGACGAGGGATTCGCCGACCAGCACGGCGTGATAGCCCGCCGCCTTGAGCGATCGGCAGTCGTCGGGACCGCGAACGCCCGACTCGGCGACACGGATCACGTCGTCGGGGAGGGACCGCCCGACCCGAATCGCTCGCTCGGTGTCGACCTCGAACGTGACGAGGTCTCGCTGGTTGACCCCGACCAGTGTGGCGCCCACCGCCATTGCCCGCTCGACTTCGGCCTCATCGTGGGTCTCCACCAGGACATCGAGGCCGATGTCGGTGGCGAGCGCATGGAAGTCGGCGAGCTCGTGCTGGTCGAGCGCGGCCACGATCAGGAGGACGGCGTCGGCACCCATGATCCGGGCGTCGCACACATCGTTGGCCGAAACGGTGAAGTCCTTGCGAAGCACCGGCAACGAGATGGCGGTGCGAGCGGCTTGGAGGTCGGCGACGCTTCCGCCGAAGTTGTTGGCGTCGGTGAGCACCGACAGCGCCGTTGCGCCGCCGCGTTCGTACGAGCGAGCCCAGCTCGCCGGATCGACGCCAGTATTGAGATCGCCCTTCGAGGGCGACCGTCGCTTGATCTCGCTGATCACACCCAACCCATCGACCGCGGCGAGCCCAGCCCGGAATCCCCGGGCGGGCTCACACGACTGGGCCTGCTCGATCAGTGCGTCGAGTTGGCGGGGGTCATCGGCCGCAGCGGCACGGTGTTCGGCGAGGATGCGGTCGAGATAGGTGGTCACGCCCCCAGTGTGGCAGGCTGATCCAACGCTCAGACAGTCAGACCCTTGGCGACCACCGCTTCGAGCTTGGTGATCTCGGGGCGGGCGCCCAGCAGACCACCGAGGGCCCCCATGGCCGCCTTCATACCGTCGCCTTTGCCGTGCACCGCGAGGGCATCGGCGTCGGTGTACATCTCGAAGAAGTAGTAGACGCCCGGCTCGGAGCGATCGGCGTGCACCGAGTAGACCTCGAGTCCCGGTTCCTCGTCGGCGGCAGCGATGAGATTCGCGAAGGCCGCCTCGAGTTCTTCGGCCTTGCCTTCGGCGGCAGTGAGCTTGGCGATGAGCGTGATTTTCGACATGAGGGGAACGTAGTCGCCTTCATTCGTCCCTAACAAAGACCGCCTACGCTCGAAGGATGGACCTGACCGTGGTGATCGTCGAGGACGAGCCCGACATCGCCGATCTGTTGGCCACCTACTGTCGTCGAGAAGGCTGGGCGGCGGCGGTCGCCGGTGACGCCGAACGCGGCCTTGAGCTGATTCGAGCCCATCGCCCCGACGTCGTGCTGCTCGATGTCGGGCTTCCCGGCAACATGAACGGTTTCGACATGTGCCGGGAACTGCGAACCACCAGCAACATCCCGGTGCTGTTCCTCACGGCCCGCGACGACGAGATCGACCGCATCCTCGGTCTCGAGCTCGGTGCCGACGACTACGTCACCAAGCCGTTCTCGCCCCGCGAGGTCATGGCTCGCATCAAGGCGATCCTGCGCCGAGGCGCCGCGGCGCTCGATCAGCCCAGCCATGCGTCCTTTGATTCGATCCGCATCGATCTCGGACGACGCGAGGCAACCGTCGCCGGCCGGCCGGTGGCGTTGGCCACCCAGGAGTTCGCTCTGCTGGAACACCTCGTCCAGCATCAGGGGCGGGTGCTCTCGCGAGATCAGATCTTGGAAGGCGCATGGGGCGAGGGATGGATCGGCGATGTCCGCACCGTCGATGTGCACATCCGCCAGCTCCGTAAGAAGCTCGGTGACGACCTCCCGCTCGCCACGATCCGCGGCATCGGGTACCGCCTCGGCTGATGTCGCTCCAGCGCGAGCTCGTCTTGGTGATGGTCGGCATTGCCCTCGTGGCGATCACCTTGGTCGGCGCCGGCGTTCTCGCATTCGCCCGGCTCGGGGCGAGGGCCGAAGCCACCCAGGCCGTCGACGATCAGCTGGTCGCGCTGCAGGAGCTCGCAGCCAGCAGCGATGGCCGCACATTGGCGACCCTCGAGCCTGCCATCCGCCGGCTCGGGGCTGCGTTCGGCGACGGTCAGCTCGCCGTGGTGATCGTCAACGACAATGGCACCGTTCGGGCGCTCCCGAACCCGCCCCAGCGCCAGCTCGCACCCGTCGACGGCACGGCCTCCGTCACGATCACGCCCGAGGAGCTGGCGTCGCTACGCGCCGATGACGTGGTCATCGTCCAGCAGCCCAGGAACGTGGTCGGCATGGTCCGCCTCGACATTCCGATCCGGCCCGGTGTCCTCGACGGGACGCCTGTGCTGTGGGTTCGCCACGGGGTCGGTACCGTGTCGAGCCGCGCCACACGCTGGTTCCTCGCGTCGGCCACCATCGTCGTGCTCGCCAGCGCCGTGGCCGCCACCGTGCTGGCCCGGCGCATCACCGAACCCATCCATGCCATCGAGCGTGCCACCGCAGCGATTGCCGCCGGCCGGCTCGATACTCGGATCGACGAGCCCGGCGACGACGAACTCGGTGAGCTCGCCAGCTCGGTGAACTCGATGGCCGGAGACCTGGAACGATCGAGGGCGGCAGAACAGCAGTTCCTCATGTCGATCACCCACGACCTGCGCACGCCGTTGACTGCGATCACGGGCTGGGCCGAGGCGCTGAGCGACGGAGCGGTCGACGACCCTCGCCGTGCCGGCGAGATCATCGGGTCGAACGCCGGACGACTCGACCGACTCGTTGCCGATCTGCTGACGCTCGCGAAGCTCGAGGCCAAGTCATTCTCGTTCGATCTGGGAACGGTCGACGTCGTCAGCCTCGCCTCCGAGCAGGTGGCACACGCCGAGCCTCGGGCCGCCACGCACGGCTTGCACCTCGGCGTCGACCCGGGCGCCAGCACCGCCGCCTGGGTGGTCGCCGACGCCGATCGACTGCGACAAGTGGTCGACAACCTGATCGACAACGCCGTCAAGTTCGCGGCCTCCACCATCACCATCACGGTTTCGGGGGCGACGCCGGAAGCTCCCGGCGTGGAGATGTCGGTGGTCGACGACGGACCGGGCATTCCCGACAGCGATCTGCCCTACGTCTTCGAGCGCTTGTACGTGACCCAACTTCGACCGGTACGGGCCGAGAACTCGAGCGGCCTCGGACTCGCGATCGTCCGTGAGCTGGTCGAGGGCATGGGCGGCTCGGTGATTGCCCGGCGAGCAGCAACTGGCGGCACCGAGATCGCTCTCAGCCTGCCGGCAGCTCCAGCACCTCGACGCTGACCCCATCGATTTCGGCCGGGCCCGGCACAGCGGCCGATCGGGCGATCGATGCCAACGCCACCGAACGGCCGTCGCCGGTTGGCGCGCTGCTCGTGACCACGCCGACGGCCTCGCCGCCGATCTCGACCGATGCCCCGGTGGCGATCGGTTCATCGGCACTGATGCCCCAGACTCGGCGTGGTGTGTTGTTGCCCCGGCTGTCGACCCGGGCGACCAGCTCCTGGCCGACATAGCAACCCTTGGTGAAGTCGACCGACGCCTCGACGATGCCGAGCTCGGCGGGGATCGTCTTCTCCCCCACCTCGGCGCCCATGACCGGCTGACCGGCACGAATGCGCAAGGCCTCGAAGGCGAGCGGATCTCCTTCCGTGACGCCGGGCGGCAGCTCGATGTCGACTCCCAAACGGTCGAACCCGCTGGCGCCGCCCCAGAGAACAGGCACGTCGACCTGGCGCTCCGAGATCGGCTCCGGCGCCGGGCTGGAAGGGCCGCGAACGCTGATCATGGTCATGGTCATGAGCTCGAAGGTCGCCTTTGTCCGCAGCTTGAATCGCTCGAGACGTTCGAGCAGTCGCGGACCGTGACCGGAGTCGACATCGAGCCAGAAGGTCTGATCGTCGACACGGGTGACCCGCGCCCAGGCATCGATTCGACCCTGCGGTGACAACACCAGCGTGCGGGCTGAGTGGCCGACGGCGAGACCGCTGACGTTCTGGCTGACCTGGCCGTGGAGGTACGACGCGGCCTCCTCGCCGGTCACGACCACCACGTCTCGCTCGGAGCGACACGCCGCAGCGGCGGAACGGAGCGCAGTCTCGGTGGCCGTGAGGTCAAGCATGGCTCGAAGTATGGCACCATGCCCGAAGCACTCCCCCTCGCCCCCGGGTGTCACCTTGCCTCTTCGCTGTTCATCGTCTCGAACTCGACGCGCCATCATCGCCCTGCTCGGCATCGCCGTGTCGGCCACCGTTGCCGCCTGCGCGCCGCCGGATGACCCTTCCACGCCGGCCATCGCCGCAACCGGGGACCCGACGGGTGAGGGGTCGACGACGGGGTCGACGACAACCAGCACCGTGTCGACGACAACCAGCACCGTGTCGACGACGACCAGCACCGAGCTGTCGACGACGACCAGCACCGAGCTGACGACGATCACCACCTCGACGACCACGACCGTGCCCACGACGCCGGTCCCGACCACGCCGCCACCGACCGAACCACCCACGACCTTGCTCGCTCCGCTGCGGCCGATCAGCAGCGCCGATCCGCTGCGACTCTTCGTCGGCGGTGACTCACTCCCCGCCTACATCATCACGGCCCTCAACGCCGGGCATGCCAACATCGCCCAGCTCCGACTCACCTACGACGCCCACATCTCGAGCAGCATCGTCCGCCCGTCGTTCTTCGATTGGCAGCAACAGCTCACGCTCCTCCTCGACCAAGAGTCCGCCCCCGAAGCGATCGTCTTCATGATCGGCGGCAACGACAACCAGCCCATGACCGATACGGAAGGAAACCACCTGGCCACTCTGTCACCGGAGTGGCAAGTGGAGTATCGCCGCCGAATCGCGGCGCTGATGGACCTTGCGGAACGCGACGGCACACGCATGCTCTGGATCGGCCTCCCGCCCCCACGTGACGGCGTCCGGATCGAGCTGAACCCCACTCTCAACGGCATCTACGCCGGCGAAGCCGAGCTCCGACCGTGGGTCACGTTCCTCGACATCAGACCGCTGCTGAGCGACGCCGACGGCAACTACGCCGCCCGTCTACCCGGGCCTGGCGGCGGCGATCCGGTCACGGTGCGTCCGCGAGACGGCGTCCACATCACCTACGAGGGCAGCACGTGGATGGCCGACCTGGTCTGGTCGTGGCTGGTCGACACCTGGGCCATCCCACCGGAGGAATGAGTCAGCGGCCCCGCCTCGCTGCTCTGCTTCCGGTCAGCGGCTTCGCTTCGCTGCTCTGCTTCCGGTCAGCGGCTTCGCTTCGCTGCTCTGCTTCCGGTCAGCGGCTCCGCTTCGCCGACATCCGCTGTGCGGGGCGGACGGCAGCGAGGAGCGCCTTGGCCTTGTTGGCGCACTCGAGGTCTTCGAGCGCCGGGTCGGAGTCGGCGACCACACCGGCACCAGCTTGGACCGAGGTGCGTTCAGGTCCGCAGAACATGGTGCGAATCGTGATGGCCGAATCGAGATTGCCGTTGAAACTCAGGTAGCCGACCATGCCGGCGTACGGGCCACGCTTGGCCGGCTCCAGTTCGTCGATGATCTCCATGGCTCGCACCTTCGGCGCACCCGAGACGGTGCCGGCAGGCACGGTGGCTCGGAGCACGTCGATGATGGTCTTGTCGGGTCGCAGGTCGCCCTCGACCTGCGACGTGAGGTGCATGACGTGGGAGAACTTCTCGAGCGTCATCATTTCGACCACCTCGAGCGAGCCGAACTCAACGACCCGCCCGAGGTCGTTCCGGGCCAGATCGACCAGCATCACGTGCTCGGCCCGTTCCTTGGGGTCCTCGGCCAGTTCGCCCGCCATGCGCCGATCGTCGGCCTCGTTGCGCCCGCGTCGACGGGTGCCCGCAATCGGGCGGGAGATGACCCGACGGTCGCGGACCTGGACGAGCGGCTCAGGTGAACAGCCGACGAGCGTGACCTCGGGCGATCGGAGCATGAACATGTACGGGCTTGGGTTGATCTGGCGCAGGACTCGGTAGACGTCGACCGGGTCTGCTGCGAGGTCGAAATCGAAGCGCTGCGACAGCACGACCTGGAAGATGTCGCCGGCGCGGATGTACTCCTTCGCCACCTCGACGGCGTCCTGATAGGCGCCGTGTCCCATCGACGACTCGACCTCGGGAAGATCGTCACTCCCGCTCGGCGGCTCGAGCAGTGGCTCCTCGAGCCCGCGGGCACCGTCGTCAGCCAACTGATCCAGTCGTCGTACGGCATCGTGGTACGCCGCTTCGATCGTCGCTTCGTCGGCGTCAGCAGGGAGGAGCGCCACGGCGACCAGGGTGACGCGTTGGCGCCAGTGATCGAACACCGCCAACTCACCGATCACTTCCAACACCGAGTCGGGATAGTCGACCGCATCAGGTGGGACGTTCGGGAGGTGCTCGACTTCGCGCACGACGTCGTAGCCGAAGTATCCGACCAGACCGGCGACGAGTGGCGGGAGGTCGTCGATCGCCGGGCACGTGAGTTCGGCCAGGAGCACTTCGACCGCGGCGAGGATGCCCCGATCGGTCGGCACGTCGATGCCGGGCAGGTCGCCGGCCACGGTCACGGTGTTGCCCCGAGCCGTCAGCGTGGCATGCGGGTGACGGCCGACGAAGCTGAACCGGCTCCAGCGCTCGCCGTTCTCGACCGATTCGAGCAGGAACCCCCGCTCGAGATCGTCGGCCAGGCGGAGGAACGCAGCGACCGGAGTGATGAGATCGGCCAACAGTTCACGGGTGACCGGGATCGCCCGATAGCTGCGCGCCATCGTTCGGAAGTCATCGAGGGTCGTGGTCATGCGTCGAGACTCTCAGTCGGTGATCGATCGGAAGAAACAGCTGTAGGCACCGGTGTGGCAGGCTCCGCCACCGGCCTGTTCGACCTGCAGCAGCAGCACGTCGCCATCGCAGTCGTAGTGCACGGAATGCACGAACTGGTGCTCACCGGAGGTGTCACCCTTGCGCCAGACTTCGTTGCGGGACCGGCTCCAGAACACCGATCGCCCCTGATCGAGGGTCATCCGGAGCGTTTCGGCGGTCATCCACGCCATCATCAGCACCTCGCGGGTTTCGACGTCTTGGACGATCGCCGGGACGAGCCCGCGGTCGTCGTACACGATCGAGTCGAGCGCAAGTTCGGACGGGATGATCGGGGTGGCGTAGTCCTCGGGCGTCGTCATGAGATCAGAGGTAGAGCCCGGTGTGGGAGTCGTCGAGTCGCTCGGCGGCGACGGCATGAACGTCTCGTTCACGCAGGATGATGTAGTCGCGGCCTCCGACCTCGACCTCGTAGCGATCTTCGGGGTTGAACAACACCCGATCGTCGAGCTGCATCGAACGCACGCTCGGTCCGGTGGCCATCACCACCGCCCAGGTGAGGCGCTTGCCAACCTGGGCCGTTGCCGGGATCAGGATGCCACCCGAGGACCGACGCTCGCCGTCGGCGCCCTCGAGCTTCACGAGGATGCGGTCGTTCAGCATCTTGATCGGCAGCCGGGCGGCCCCGGCGCGAGTGTCGTCGACGACCGTCGCGTTGCTCGCCGTCGGATTCGACGCACCGTCTGATGCAGCGCTCGCCACCGTGCCGGATGAGGAGTCCGATGCGGTGGCATCGTCGGGTTCGACGAGGTCGTTCGTGGTCGTCACGCCAAGCACGCTACCGCCGAACGCCGCCCGCCCCCAGCGGAATTCCGGCCTACGCTGGCGTGATGACGGTCCCGGTGCAACGACTCGCCCTCCACACCTCCGACGGCTTGTCATTGCGAGCCGAACTGGCCTCGCCCGAGCACCCGACCGCTGCGGCCCTGCTGTGCCACCCTCACCCCTTGCACGGCGGCAACATGTTCGCCACCGTCATCGACGCCCTGTTTGCCGATCTCTCCGCTCATGGGGTCGCCTGCCTCCGCTTCAACTTTCGAGGCGTCGACGGATCCGACGGACGTCACGACTACGGACGGGGCGAGCAGCTCGACGTGGTCGCCGCCATCGCTCACCTTGCCGAGGCGTTCCCCGAACTCGACATCTGGAGCATGGGCTGGTCATTCGGCGCCGACATGTCGCTGGGCGTTGCTCATCCCCGATTGTCCGGCTGGTTCGCCGTCGCCCCACCGCTCAAGATCATCGCGGCGAGCGACATGATCGCCGGTCGTGACGAGCGACCGACGCTCCTGGCCGTTCCCGAGCACGACCAGTTCAACCCGCCGGAGGCCGCCACGGCGGCGACCGAGGGCTGGACGAACGCCAGTATCGAGACGATCCCGATGGCCGATCACTTCCTCGCCGGTGGTATGGGTGCCGTCACGAAGGCGGCTCGACGCCTGGTGACCGGCTCGGATTGATCGACGGCAGCGGCTCCGCCGACGGCTTGGGTCTCAGGCGTCGGCCGGGCGGACGTCGAGTCCGGCGGCGGCCAACGACTGCTTGGCCTCGGCGATCGTGTGCTCGCCGAAGTGGAAGATGCTGGCCGCCAGCACGGCGTCGGCGCCACCATCGGTGACCGCCGGCGCAAGGTGGTCGAGCGAGCCGACGCCACCGGATGCGATCACCGGGATGTTGACTGCGTCGGTGATCGCACGGGTCATCTCGAGGTCGAACCCTTCACGAGTGCCATCGCGGTCCATCGAGGTGAGGAGGATCTCCCCCGCACCGAGTGCTTCGACCTCGCGGGCCCAAGCGACGGCATCGCGACCGGTGCCTTCACGGCCGCCCTTCACGAAGACCTCGAACCCCGACGGCAGCGCGTCGGACGGTGCTGAGCGCCGCCCGTCGATCGCCACCACACAGCACTGGCGACCGAACTCGGCAGCGATCTCGGCGACGAGTTCGGGACGGACCACCGCAGCGGAGTTGACCGACACCTTGTCGGCGCCGGCGCGCAGCAGCTTGCGAGCGTCATCGACCGAACGGATGCCGCCACCGATCGTGAACGGGATGAACACCTTCTCGGCGACAGCCGCCGCCATGGCGACCGTGGTATCGCGGTCTTCATGGGTTGCGGTGATGTCGAGAAAGACCAGTTCGTCGGCGCCCTGGGCGTCGTAGATCGCTCCCAGTTCGACCGGATCGCCGGCGTCGATCAGATCGACGAAGTTGACGCCCTTGACGACTCGACCCTGGTCGACGTCGAGGCAGGGAATGACACGGATGGCTCTCATCGTTCGGTCAACCCTTCATCGAGCGACAGCGTTTCATCGATTGCCAGTGCTGCGGCGATGGCGGCTCGTCCCTCGCTCACGGTGAACGCCTGCTCGTAGATGGCACGACCGGCGATGACGCCCTCGAACCGGCGCCCGGCGGCCTCGACTCGGGCCAGCGTGGCCAAGTGTTCGAGCGTGCCAACCCCGCCCGAAGCGATCACGGGAATGGGGGTCGACTCGAGCAGTTCGGTCAGCCCGGCGACGTCGGGCCCGGCGAGGGTTCCATCGACGCTGATCTCGGTGACCACGAGGGCAGCCACGCCGGCGTCGGCGAACTGGAGGGCGAGGTCGTGCACCGTTCTCCCGCTCCGCTCGGTCCAGCCGTGGGTTGCCACCTCGCCGCCGCGAGCATCGAGCCCGACGGCGACCTGATGGTTGGCGGCGACCTCGACGACGAGTTCGGGATGCTCGAGCGCCGCCGTGCCGATCACGACACGGGTCACGCCGAGCTCGAACAGTGCCTCGGCGGCGGCAACCGTCCGCACACCTCCCCCGACCTGGACCGGCACGGGCGAGGCCGCACAGATCCCACGAATCACCTCGCGGTTGGTCGGTTCGCCGGTGAGCGCAGCGTCGAGATCGACGACGTGCAACCACTCTGCACCCTCGGCGACGAACGCCAGGGCCTGCGACACCGGATCGGTGCCGTAGACCGTCTCCTGTCCGTAGTCGCCCTGATAGAGGCGGACACAATTGCCGCCCCGGAGATCGATGGCCGGATACAGGATCATGCGGACTCCCCGATTCGCTCGTCGTCGGCGAGTCCGCTCACCCGTTCCACCCAACGGACCCAGTTGGCGAGGAGGCGCCGGCCGGCCTCGGCCGACTTCTCGGGATGGAACTGGGTGGCCCACACGTTGTTGTGGGCCGCAACGGCCGACACCGGACCGCCGTAGTCGGTGGTGGCGATGATCTCTGCGCCGTGGGGTGCGGCATAGCTGTGCACGAAGTACATCCACGTGCCGTCGATCCCCTCGAGCAGGGGGTGGCCCTGATGGGTGACCCTGACGGTGTTCCACTGCATCTGGGGTCGCTTGACATCGCCGCGCAGCAGCTCGACGGTGCCCGGGATCAGCCCGAGACCCGGGCGGCCCGGGGTCTCCTCGGAGCCGTCGTAGAGCAACTGCATCCCGACACAGATGCCGAGGAAGGGTCGCCCCGACTCGGCGGCGAGGTGCGCCTGCTCGGTCAGTCCGGTGCGATCGAGCGCGTCCATGCACGCACCGAAGGCGCCAACTCCGGGCAGTACGACGGCATCGGCCGCTGCGATCTCGGCGGGATCGGCGGTGAGGTGGGCGTCGGCTCCGACGCGTTGGAGGCTCTTCTGGGCTGAGCGCAGGTTGCCGATGCCGTAGTCGAGCACGGCCACCTTCACCGAGCGGGAGGTGTCGCGACTCGTCATCTACAGCGCTCCCTTGGTGGAGGGAATGCCGTTCGCATCTTCGATGCGCACGGCGTCGCGCAGGCAGCGGGCGAGTCCCTTGTAGCTGGCCTCGATGATGTGGTGGACATTGCGCCCCCGACGCAGCGACACGTGCAGCGTGATGCCGGCGGCCGTGGCGAAGCTTTGCAGCGAGTGTTCCGCCATCGACGGATCCATCGGCGGGGTCCCCAGGGGAATGGCTTCGGGCAGTTCGACGTCGTAGACGAAGAACGGCCGCCCCGACAGGTCGAGGGCGACCTCGACCAGCGCCTCGTCGAGCGGGTACAGGCCGCTGGCAAAGCGACGGACGCCGGCCTTGTTGCCGAGGGCGGCGGCGAAGGCCTCGCCCAGCACGATTGAGGTGTCCTCGACCGTGTGGTGAGCGTCGATGTGCAGATCACCGTCGGCGTGGACGCGCAGGTCGAAGCTCCCGTGCCGCCCGATCTGGTCGAGCATGTGATCGAAGAACGGCAGGCCGGTGGCGATGTCGGTGGTCCCGGTGCCGTCGAGATCGATGCTGACCTCGATCGAGGTCTCCTTGGTGGTCCGCGAACGGGTCGCGCCGCGGGCGGAAGTCGTCGGGGCGTCGTTGGTGGTCATGCGTCAGGTGTCCTTCAATGAGCCGGCGTTCGATGCGACCGCCTGCAGTGTGGCAGCCATGGCCTCGAGGAACCTCGAGTTTTCCTCGGGCGTGCCCACGGTGACCCGGAGGCAGCCGCCCAGGCGATCCCAGCTCGCCGTGTTGCGGATCAACACCGAGCGGTCGAGCAAGCCCTGCCAGACCCGGTTGCCGACCGACGGGTCGGCCAGCGCGCCCGGCGGGCGGAACAGCAAGAAGTTGGCGCCGGATGGCCAGACCTCGACACCGAGATCGCTCAGCGCCGCCTCGATCCGGCCCCGTTCCTCGACGATGCTGGCGACCCGCTCGTCCATCGACTCGACGAAGTCGAGTGCGATCAGGCCCGCCGCCTGCTTGAGTGCATCGAGGTGGTACGGGAGCACGACCTTGTCGAGTTCGTCGACCAACCATGCGGGAGCGATCAAATAGCCCAATCGGGCCGCCGCCATGGCCCAGGTCTTGGAGTAGGTACGGCTCACCACGAGGGGCACGTCGTCGTCGAGCAACTCCTGCGCCGTCCAGTTCGCGAACTGGCCGTAGGCCTCGTCGACGACCAGCAAGCCGTCGACGCTCGCCACCATGTCGAGGATCGCACGGACGGTCTCGGGCGTCTCGACGATGCCGGTCGGATTGTTGGGTGAGCACAGGAACGTGACCGCCGGCCGTTCTCGCTCGATCACCGACCGGGCATGGTCGAGGTCGATGCCGAACCCGTCGGTTCGCTCGGCTTCGATGGTGCGGGCACCCGTGATGCGGGCGAGATGTTGGTGCAGCGCGTAGGTGGGCTCGAAGGTCAGGACCGAGCGACCGGGGCCGGCGAAGGTGAGCAGGATCGTCTGCAGCACCTCGTTGGACCCGTTGGCAACGAAGATCTGCCCGGGTTCGCAGTGATGGAGCTCGGCGATTCTGGTGCGCAGCGCCAGTGCTGCCCGGTCGGGGTAGCGATGCCATTCGACGCCGGCGACGGCGGACGCTACCGCTTCGGTGAACGCCGCCGGCGGCGCGGTCGGCGCTTCGTTGGTGTTGAGCCGGACCTCGACCTCGACCTGCGGCGAGTGATACCCCTCGAGGGCGGCGAGGTCGTTTCGGACCTTGGGACGAGCCATCAGTTGCGCTCCTTCGAGATGTCGGCCAGACGGAGGCGAACCGAGTCGGCATGAGCCGCCAGCCCCTCGACGTCGGCCAGGGCCGCGGTGGCGGGGCCGAGACGCGACATCCCGGACTCGGTGATGGTCACCACGTGATGGTCCTTGCAGAAGTCCGCCACGGTGAGCGCGCTCGAGAACCGGGCCGAACCGTAGGTGGGCAACACGTGGCTCGGGCCGGCGACGTAGTCGCCGATCGACGCGGGAGCGAAGTTGCCACAGAAGATGGCGCCGGCGTTGTTCACCTCGGCAGCAAAGTCCGCAGCGTCGGCGATTTGGAGTTCGAGGTGCTCCGGAGCAATCGCATCGACCACCGCGAGCGCGGCCGCGCGGTCGTCGACGATGGCGACGTAGCCGCCTTCGGCCAGGGTCGAGCGGATGTCGGCGGCACGAGGCGCAACGTCGAGCAACGCATTGCCGGCATCACAGACGGCATCGGCCACATTGGGATCGGTCGTGACCAGCCATGCCAACCCGTCGGGGCCATGTTCGGCCTGGACCATGATGTCGATGGCGGCATAGCGAGGATCGGCCGAGGCGTCGGCCACCACCACGACTTCGGACGGTCCGGCGAACGCAGCGGCAATGCCGACGTCGCCTGCGACCTCACGCTTGGCGAGCGCAACGTAGATGTTGCCCGGGCCGGCGATCACATCGACGGGAGCGATCGACTCGGTGCCGTAGGCCATGGCCGCGATCGCTTGCGCTCCCCCGACGGCATAGACCTCGTCGACCCCGCTGAGACGAGCGGCAGCAAGGACCGTGGGATGCACCCCGCCGACCTCTCGGTTGGGTGGCACGCAGAGGACGACCGAGCCGACACCGGCCACACGGGCCGGCACGGCGCTCATGATCACCGTGGACGGGTAGACCGCCCGGCCTCCCGGTGCGTAGACACCGGCTCGGCGCATCGGTTTCTGATAGGCCGTGATGGTCATCCCCTCGGAGGTGATGGCCTCGCTCGCACGCCGCTGGTGCTCGTGGAAGGTCGTGACGTTCGCGATCGCGGTGTCGATCGCGGAGCGGAGCTCCGGGGTGAGACCGGCGACGGCCGCGTCGAGTTCGGCGTCGGGCACCCGGACCTGCTCGAGCTCGACGCCGTCGAAGGTCGCCGTCAGCTCCAGGAGCACCGCATCACCCTCGTTCCGAACGCGTGCGATCAGCTCCCGGACCACGCCGATGGGCTCATCGCCGTCGAGGGTCGGTCGGGGAAGGTGGTCGACGACGTCGGTGCCGCGTCCACGTAGATCGAGCCGATTGAGCACGGAGTCCTCCCGAGGGCCGGCCGCACGATCCGGCTTCTCTGATGGGAGGAGCGACGGAGACGTCCGGCGTTGGTCCCGTGAGACGGTACCGTGAGCGCCCCCTGGTCCCGCCAGCGATTTGGACGCACCATGCCGCTCGATGTCAACGCTCTCGAAAGCCTTTCCGCCACGCTCGATGATCTCGTTCGCCGGCTGGCAGCGATTGCCCGGGAGGCAGGAGACGACGAGGAAATCGGCGTCGAGCTGCGCGAGGTCGAACGACAGCTCGAGACCGCGTCACGTCGACTCACCAAGGCCGTCGCTCGGACCCGTCCCCGCTGACGCTCCGCTGGCCGACCCGCGCAGCGAGTCCGACATCAGCGCCCAAAATCACGTCGGCGCCCACCAAATGGAGGGCGCCGACGGAGCGACGAGAGGCGGCGGATCCTCAGGTCGCGGTTACCAGGTGGCGGGAACCTGGTAGGCAAGACAGCGTAAGTGAGTTCGGCGTGTCGTGGGGTGATGTTCGGACTGAAATTTCGACGAACCGCCGATTTCGCCTCTCAGCGCCGGAATCCGGGGCCAGTAGATCGTCCGACCGTCACTGCACCGACGGTGCAAAACCTCACTGCACCCACGGCGAGAACGTCACTGCACCGACGGGCAGAACGAGGCGAGCGTGCACTCGCCACAGCGGGGGCGACGAGCCACGCAGACCCGGCGTCCGTGCAGGATCATCCGTAGGCTGAACTCGCCACGCTCACCGGCCGGGATCATCGGATTGAGCGCATGCTCGACCTTCACCGGATCAGTTTCCTCGGTCAGCGCCAACAGTCCGCTCAGCCGCAGCACGTGGGTGTCGACGGGCAGTCCCGGCAGGCCGAGGGCGACACTCCGCACCACGTTCGCCGTCTTGCGCCCCACGCCGGCGAGCGCCACCAGGTCCTTCATCGGCCCCGGGACCTCGCCGTCGTGCCGTTCGAGCAATTGCTGGGCACACGTCACGATGTTCTTGGCCTTGTTGCGGTACAACCCGAGACTCGAAATGAGTTGCTCGACCTCCTCGAGGCTGGCACTGGCCAGGGATTCCGCGTCGGGAAAGCGAGCGAACAACCCGGGCGTCGCCTTGTTGACACCCACGTCGGTCGCCTGCGCAGAGAGGATCGTGGCGATCAGCAACTGGAACGGGGTCTGGTGGTCGAGCTCGCAGATGGCGTCGGGATATTCGATCGCCAGGAGCTCGTGGGCGCGGCGAGCGCGACCGTTGGGTGTGCGAGGGCGGGCCATGCCTGCGAGGCTACTGCTGACCACCTCGCCCCCGACCTCGCCAGGACGCTACGCCGCACCATGATGTTCGATGTTCGAGTCGAAGACACCGCCGACGACGAGATCGTCGGCGTGGCCCGCCATCTCCTCGACCACGCCCTGGCTGCCGACCTGCAAGACGATCGCTTCTCCGACGCCTGGGTGAGCGAGATCAATCACCCCGATCACACGTTCATCGCCGCCGTCGCGGTTGGCGACGCTCACCCGGTGGGCTTCGTCGGGGGCACGGTCGAAGGCGGAAGACTCCAGCTCGACGCACTGGTGTCGCCCCATTCACGCTGGGATCGGGCCGAGGTCTTCGATGCACTCCTCGTGTCGGTCCTGTCCACCGACCCTTCACCGATCGCCGTGCCGGTCGACCAGGTCGAGGTCTGGGGCAAGCCCGCCTACGACTGGCACGAGTCGGTCCTCACCCGTCATCGGTTCCGCGAGGTGCGGGCGCTCCAGCAGATGCGCTGCCCGCTGCCGATCGATGCCGAACCCGTGCCGACGCGGGCCTTTCGTCCGGGCGATGACGACGCTGCGCTCATCGAGGTCAACAACCGAGCCTTCGTCGATCATCCCGACCAGGGTGGGTGGACCCAGGACACCCTGGAGCAACGGATGGCGGCACCGTGGTTCGATCCCGATGGTGTTCGGATGTTCGAACGCGACGGACGGTTGGCCGGCTTCTGTTGGACCAAGATCCACGAACGGCCGCCGCTGGGTGAGATCTTTGCGATCGGCATCGATCCCGACTTCCACGGCCAAGGCCTCGGTGTGCCGATGACCGCCGCCGGACTCCGGTGGCTCGGTGACCGCGGCCTCACTGAAGGCATGCTCTACGTCGAGTGTGACAACGCACCGGCGGTGCGAACCTACGAACGGCTGGGGTTCTCGACGGTCAGGATCGACCGGGCCTGGCGACGCGATTGAGGACGCCTCGAGGGCAGACGGTCTCGACGTGGACCGCTGCGACCGGGACCGCCAGCTACACGCCGACGCCGACCGCCGAGCCGATGGCGTAGGTGAGTGCTGCAGGAACGGCGGTGAACAGCACCTGCCGTGTGACGGTCTTGGTCCGTGAGACCTCGGTGAACTTGGCGATGGCGAGACCCAGTCCAACCGCCGCGACGAGCGCGACCACGAGCGTGGCGACGATCGCGCTGGTGCCGTCGGACACGAGCCAGGGGATCAGAGGGAGCACGGCACCGACCGAGAAGGTGGCGAGCGAGGCCACGGCAGCACCGATGGGTGAACCGAGCTCGCCGGGTTGGATGCCCAGCTCTTCACGAGCATGGAACTCGAGGGCGAGATCCGGGTCGTCGATCAGGGAATTCGCGAGGTTGCGAGCGAGGTCGGGGTCGACGCCGCGGGATTGATAACGCTGGGCGAGTTCCACGGCCTCGACCGCCGGATTGCGCTCGATCTCACGCCGCTCCATCGCCAGCTCACGCTCGAGGAGCTCGGATTGGACCCGCATCGAGTTGTATTCGCCAGCCGCCATCGAGATCGCGCCCGCAACGAGACCGGCGAGGCCGGCGAGCACCACCGCCGATGAGCTGGAATCGGCACCGGCGACGCCGAGGATGAGGCCGACGTTGGACACCAGGCCGTCGCTCATTCCGAACACGGCGGCCCGAGCCGCTCCGCCCTGGATGTCGCGATGGTGGTGCTCGTCGATCGGTGGCATCGGGATCGTCGAGGGTTGATCGCTCATGATCCGAAGCTACCGCGGCCGGTCGCCTCACCGTGTGCTCAACGACGGGTTGCGCCCCGCAGACGATCCACGAGCGACCGTGAACCCAACCACATGGTCAGCAGCGTGGCGGCGGCGGCCAGCGCGATCGGCACGGAACGGGGAGACGACGACGCACCGCCGTCGGAAGAGGTCTCGACGAGCTGATGACCAAGACCGAGCTCGGGGTCGACCTGGTTCTCGGCGAGGTCGCCGGAGGGCGACCCGTCCGGGGCCGCGTCGGTGCTGTCAGATGTGTCGCCGGACGGAAGCGTCGGATCGGCAGGGTCCCCTGGGGCGAAGGCCAGGGCTTCGGGCGCACTCTCGGCCGGTGTGGCCGAAGGGCTGTCACCGATGGCTCGATCGGCGGCATCGCCCGGGGTCGGTGTCGTCGAACCCGTCGACGGAGCCGTGACACCGTCCTTCGTCGTCGGCAGCGTGACGGTTGACGGCAAGGTCGTCGGCGTTGCGGTCGGCGGCGCGATCGTGGCCGGCGACCCAGCGGCTGCCGGCGACGCAGTGGTTGCGGGCGGGGCTGCGGTCGTTGCCGGAGGCGCCGTCGTTGCCGGAGGCGCCGTCGTTGCCGGAGGCGCGGTCGTTGCTGGCGGGGCTGCGGGGACGACCACGGTCGGCGTCTCCGGGGACGCCAGCGGGGTCGATGCCGGAACGAAGCCGAGTGCCTTCCACTGCTCGAGGGTGAGGCTTCGATCCCCTTGCGAGAGGTCGGTCCACCAGAACCCCAACTTCGTGAGGTCGTCGTAGTAGTTGTTCTCGAAGCGGTTGCCGGCCCGCTTGAAGTCGCTGTGCTCGTCGGTTGCGATCCCGACTCGGGTCGGGCGTCCGAGCGTGATCACCACGTTGTTGCGAACCACCATGTTGCGCAGCGTGCGGCTGAACTCTCGCGGTCGGGCGTTGCCGACGATGGCGTTTGCCGTGCCCTCGATCCGATTGCGTTCGACGAGCACACCATCGGACGACCAGACCATGATCCCGCTGGGGCTGAGGTAGTTGCCGCTGGCCCCCTGCTCGCGGACGACATTGTCGCGAATGGTCCCGTTCTGGGAGATCTCGTAGAAGATGCCGACGCTGTCACGTCCGATGTTCCGCTCGACCAGGTTCTTCTCGATCACGACGTCGTTGCAGTTGATGTCGCACCAGATCCCGACACCCACGTTGTCGTGTACGTGGTTCGAACGGATGACGAGCGCCGTCCCTCCACTGCAGGAGCCGGTGCTCGCCATCGACCGGCAGTTGACGTTCGCCACCTTGATGCCGGCCGCGTTCCATGCCCAGTCCCAGGGACGGCCGGTTTCGTAGTTGAAGTCGCCGGTGGAGTTTGACGGGTCGTTGTTCGAGTAGATGTCGTTCGACTCGATCAACCCGCCGTTGAAGTCACCACCGCCAATCCCCGCCATGCCGTTGTGATGCAGGGTGTTCTGGCGGATCACGAAGCCGTCGCCTGGTGCCACTCCCCAACCGGCGTTGTGGTGGATGTCGTTGGCTTCGATGCGCCAGTTGCTCGCGATGGCGACGAAACCGCCGCCGGCGTTCACCTCCGCCCCGTGGATGGCCCCCTGGTGGCGATACTCATTCGGGCCCCAGATCGGCTTGGTGTAGTTGCGGATTTCGAGGTGGGAGACGACGACGTCCGATGCCGAGCCCGAGATGGCGAATGGGGTCGGAGCCCCGGTGCCGTCGAGAACGGCGCCGGCCTCACCGGTGATCGTCTGGGAATCGAGCGGGACGAGCGACTGACCGCGATGCACTCCGGCGGCGAGCACGATCGTCGCGCCTGGTCCAGCGGATTGGATCGCCGCCTGGACGTCCTCGCCCGCTGCGACACGTTGCGTCGCCGCCCCGAGGACCAAGGGCATGCGATGCTGCTCGGCCGACGGCGATCGAGGCGCAGGCTGGATCAGACACAGCATCAGCGCCAGGGCCAGGACCGAAAGCGGCGCCAGCCTGCGGCCAACGGTCGCTGGGACGGGGGCGACCAGCCGCAGCAGCGTGACGAACCACGCCGATCGACCCGGCGGCGCGGCACGAACCTTGCTGTACTCGCTTGGTTGCACGTCAGGACCCCCTGCCGCTCGTCGAATGCTCGTATCGGCACATCGGCACCGCATATTGAGCGGTTTGGCAATGCAACGAGGTCGCCGCATCGCAGTCTCGGAGGCGGTCCCCCGGCCATGAGCGGCGCATCCGAACCCGGGACCCGGCTACCGTGAAGGGGTGAGGTCACCTTGGGATCCGGATCGGGCCGAGTTCGCCGAACGTCTCGCGCACCACCCTCGGTTCCGGGTCGATCAGCTCTGGAAGGGCCTGTACGAACAGGGGATCGAACCAGGCGAGATCAGCACGCTGCCGTCTGCATTGCGCGATGAGTTGGCCGAGGACTACGCCAAGGCGCTCGTCCCGATCGCTCGGCAGGCCACCGCCGATGACCTGACGGTCAAACGGTTGTGGGAGCTCGACGACGGCGCTCGCATCGAGTCGGTCTTGATGCACTATCCCGAGCGCTCCACCGTGTGCATCTCGAGCCAGGCGGGGTGTGCCATGGGGTGCGGCTTCTGCGCCACCGGGCAGGCCGGCTACGAGCGGCATCTCTCGGTCGGCGAGATCCTCGAGCAGGTGGTCACGGCCCGCAACGAGGCTCGGCCCCGGCGGCTGTCGAACGTGGTGTTCATGGGCATGGGCGAGCCCTTCGCCAACTTCGATCGAGTCATCGAGTCCATCGATCGGATCAACGTCGATCTCGGTATCGGCGCTCGGCACATCACCGTCTCGACCGTCGGTCTCGTTCCGCAGATCCGACGGTTCACCGCACTCGGGTGGCAGGTCGGGCTGGCCGTGTCACTCCACGCCGCCAACGACGACCTCCGGACCGAGTTGGTGCCGATCAATTCCCGCCACCCGATCGACGAACTGGTCGACGCCTGTCGGGAGTTCCGGGCGACGACCGGTCGGCGGGTGTCGTTCGAGTGGGCCATGATCGCAGGCACGAACGATCGCGATCGCGACATCGATGAACTGGCCCAGGTTGCTCGCCGGGCCGATGCCCACGTCAACCTGATTCCACTCAATCCCACACCGGGGTGGCCGACCGTCGGCACCGATCCGGAACGGATCCGGGTGTTCGCCCGAGCGCTGGCCGACCGTGGGGTCAACGTCACCGTTCGAGCAAACCGCGGCACCGACATCGATGCCGCCTGCGGTCAGCTCCGTGCGGACCACAGCGCCACACCGGTGGCGATGCGGCCTCGCCGACGATCGACCGCCGGGTCGTGACCCCGCCCTCCGTCCGCTCGGGCCGACGGAGCTCCATACTGGGTCCATGTACCGCTGGTTCAACCCGTCGCACCCGCAAACGCTGATGACCGCGGTCTTCCTCGGCTACTTCTCCGCCGTCTTCGGGCTGCTCAGCCTGAGCGCACGTGACACCGGGCTGCATCTGATGACCGCCATCGCCCTCGGCGTGGGTGCGTTCGGGACGGCCAACAACAAGCGGATCGGCTACTACGCTCTGGGCGTGGCGAGTGTGATCGAAGTGCTGCTCATCGTGGCGCTCCTGCGGTACGGACTCGACCTGAAAGCAACGCTGCGGCTGGTCGTCAACCCGCTGGTGTTCCCGGTCGCCCTCGTGGCTGCGGTGTTCCACCCGCACAGCCGCGAATACCAAGGCATCTGGTTCGGGTAGGCCCAAAAAGAAGCTGACCCCGGGGGGCGGCGGCAGTCCCGGGGTCAGCGGCCGCTGCTCCGAGGAGCGGCGACACATCAAACTGTAGCCTTTCGTCGTAAGAATCAGGGCCACCTCTGCATAGTTTTTTTGAAGTTGAACCAGTCCTGACCTGCGGCGATGCCGCCCAGTCGGGGAGTTCCCTGGTCAGGGCGGACCCGCGATGGTTGTTGATCAAGCAAGCATCAAGACGGCGCCGCCCCGCTCGGGTATCGTGACCCACCGATCGGGACCAAATGGACGATCGCTGCGTGCACGTGGTGGCCGGCGCCCCCGATTCCGGGCGAACCCGCTCCGCGGTGCACACGGCGCCGGTGTCGGTGCGGTCCCGTAACGGTGGCACACGTCAAGGGTGGCGGAGGCGATGACAAGCGACACGAAGCGATGGACGGCGGCCCTGGCCGGGGGGATCGCCCTTGTCGACGTGGTGCTGGTGTTCTGGTTGCGGGTCCGGCCGCAGGACGGTCTCGCCGACCTCGAACTCGTCCAGGCACTGGTGGATCACCACTCGACGGTTCGGTGGCACCTTGGGTTGTGGCCCTACCAGATCGCCACCTGGTCGCTCATGGGCACGTCGGCGGTCATGCCGATCGATCGGGCCGAGCAGCTGCTGATGATGATCGTCCTGTTCGTGCAGGTGTGGGGGCTCAGCCGGTTGCTCGCCACCTACGGCTGGCCGCTCGTCGCGTCGCTCGGCGTTGCCGCTCCGGTGTCGATCGGCTTCTTCTTCCATGCCGGCTTCTACGAGTTCACCCTCGGTACCGGCGTCGCCTTCCTGGCACTGGCGGCTGCCCGCAACGACCGGATCGTCCGGACGGTGGTCCTGCTCGTCGTCTGCTGGTTCTGCCACCTCCTCCCCTATGCCGTGGCCGCCGGATCGCTGACGCTCGAGCAGCTGGCCGATCAGCGAGTGCGCAGCCGCACGAAGGTGCTGCGGATCGGGGTGCTCGCCCTGCCCGTGCTCCTCTTCGTCGTCGCCGCTCCCAAGGCGCAGCTCGACGGTGGCCGCTACGAGCCGCTCCGCCGAGCGGTCAAGATCGCCATCGCCGACTCCTTCATGGCGACGTTCGACACCACCGAGCGTGTCCTGCAGTCGACGCTGGCCGCCGCCCTGTTGTCGTGGCTCGTGGTCATGGCGTGGCGCCGCTACCGGCGCGGCGATGGTGTTGCGGTCCACGGGCCGATGGCACTCGGCGCGATCGTGATCGCGCTCGGCGGCGTGTTCGCTCCCCCGTCGGTGTTCAACGGTACGTTCCTGTGGCAACGGTTCGGGCTGTATGCGTGGGTCTTCGCCCTCGCCGCGCTGGGGCCGGTGATCCGAATGGCCGACGATCGTGCACACCGGGTCGTCGGCGTCGGCGGTTTGGTCCTCATGGTCGCACTCACGGTTCACCGGGTGCCGACCTATCGACAGATCGATCGCGAACTCGACGACATCGCGAGCATCGGCCGCCTGCTCGAAGCCGACGACATCGTCGCCGGTCTCCATGGGGGCATGCTCCATCCGTACGCTCAGGCCTATCCGACGGCACACGCCGAGTCGATTGCCGCCCGGCGGTCGGGAGCGGACTACCTCTCGAACATCGTGACGCATTCGGGCATCGCGATCGGCACGTATCCGAAAGGTGTCTCGGCGGCGTGGGGGTACCCCGAGGAGGGCTATCACTCGCTCGCGATCGTCCCCACGGTCATCGTCACGATGGGACCGGTGGACCCGGCGGTACGACAGCGGCTGCACGACGAAGGCTTCGTCGAGAGCGGAACCACCGACGGTGGTCTGGCCACGGCCTGGCGCGAGCCGACCGTCCGGACCGAGGTCGACCCGGACGCCGACGCCAACCGTCACGACTGAAGCCCAACCCAGCGAACGGTCGAGACTGAAGCCCGGAAGTGAGCTTCAGTGTCGACGGATGGCGGTGGTGGGCTTGAGTTTCGACAGTTCGGGAAGGACGCGGCTCGGCAGGCGAGGCGGCCGCGTGCTCGTCAGAGGGCGCCGATCGCTTTGCCGATCAGTTCCTGGATCTCGGCGGCGGAACGTTTGTAGTGACGCCGTCCTCGCTTGTAGGGATCGTCGACGTCCCATTGGCGATCGAGATAGCGCATGGGATCGCGATCGACCATGGCAGCGAGCAAGCCGTCGAGCCCGTTGATGCCGCGCCGTTCGATGAGTTCGACGGCTTCCTTGAGCGGTAGAACCCGTTCGAAGGCACGTTCGTCCTCGATCACGATGTTCTGTACATGCCGAGCTTCCATGGTGAGGATGAGCGCCGACGAGGCGAGGAGATCGGCATCGATCACCGCCGAGCGATGGTCGCCAGGCACAGCGACGCCGAGCTTGGCGACCGCCTTCGCCATGTCGGGTTCGAACGGTCGGCCATGCTCGAGGAACCCGGCAGACCGAAAGCGGAATCGAGCTTCGCCAAACCGGTCACGAGCGATCGTCTCGGCCGCCGGTGAGCGGCAGATGTTCGCCGTGCAGACGAAAAGGATCTGCGGCCGGCTCGCCGTCGGGTCGTCGTTCTGATCAGCCACCTCGTGCACCCACGCCTTTCACTCCTCGGTGTCGCAGCCACCACGGTATTGCCATCTGCCATCTGATCGGCCATTCCACGCCTCCGCTGAGACATCGGCCCGACCAGAACACCGCTGCGATGATGGCGGCGCCGCCGGCGGCGGACGGCGACGGCGGTCATGGGGCGGACGCAGGGGCCAGATAGTCTCCGACCATGGTGCAGATGCCGACCGACCAGCTCCCCCAGGGCGATCAGAAGCGGCAGGCGGTGCAAACGATGTTCGACACCATCGCCCCGCGCTACGACCTCGTCAACCGGATCTTGACCTTCCGGATGGATGTCGGTTGGCGTAAGGCGACGCTCGCGTCGCTCGATCTCGCCCCGTCCTCGCTCGTGCTCGACCTGGCTTCGGGCACCGGCGACTTCGCAGTGGCGCTCGAGGCGCTGGGGCACCATCCGGTCGGGATCGACCTGAGCTACGGCATGCTCGCCGCCGCCCAGAGCCGCCACGATCGGGTGCAGGGCGATTTGTTGGCCCTGCCGATCGCATCCGGCTCGGTCGACGCCGCAGTCTGCGGGTTCGCCCTGCGAAACCTGGTGGCACTGCCGCCGTTCTTCGCCGAGCTGCGCCGCGTGGTCCGATCCGGCGGGCGGATCGCGCTGGTCGATGTCTCCGCCCCCGACAACCGACTCATGGCCTGGGGACACGGCATCTACTTCAACCATGTCGTCCCTCGAGTCGGTGGTCTCCTCTCCGACGGCGATGCGTACGCCTACCTGCCCCGGTCGGTGTCGTACCTCCCCGAGCCCGGTGTGATGATCGACATGCTCGCAGCGGCCGGCTTCGACCAGCCGGAGCGCCGACAGCTCAGCGGCGGTATTGCCCAATTGCTCACGGCCGTTCGCCGATGAACCGACCGGGTCCACGCCGACCTGGGCACTTCTCCCTTGCGGAGCGGGTAGGACGACTCCACGTGCCGGGCACGGCGAGCTACTACCTTGTGCCAGGATGACTCTCGTGACCGCGGCGACCACCACTCCCCTTGGCCAACGGCTCGACCTCTTCGGCGTCGACGTGACGGTCTCGACCTACGAGCATGCCACTGATGCGGTGATCGAAGCCGCGCTTGCTCACCGCTCGTTCGGCCTGTCGGCGCTTGCGGTGCACGGCTTGATGGAAGCGGTCGCCGACCCCACCTTCCGGGACCAGGTCAACTCGCTCTCGATGGCCGTGCCCGATGGCCAACCGGTGCGGTGGGCCCTGAACCTCCTCCACCACGCGGATCTCGACGATCGTGTCTACGGACCTGAACTCACCTGGCGGGTCATCGAGGCCGCTGCTGCCACCGGGATCGGGATCTACCTGTTCGGGTCGACCGAGGCCACCTGCAACGCCTTTGTCGATGCCATCCACGATCGCCATCCCGACGCCAAGGTCCTCGACGTGCAACCCGACCGGTTTCGCGACGCCACTCCGGAAGAAGACCTCGCCGACATCGAGCGGATCAACGCTTCCGGGGCCGGCATCGTCTTGGTCGGCCGGGGCTGTCCCCGTCAGGAGCGCTGGGTGGCCGACCACCAGGGGAAGGTCAACGCCGCGATGTTGGCCGTCGGTGCCGCCTTCGACTACGGCGCCGGCACCCTCGAACCTCCACCCAGCTGGATGCAACGGTTGGGCCTGCAGTGGCTCTTCCGACTGGGTCAAGAGCCCGGTCGGCTGTGGAAGCGCTACCTGATCACCAACTCGAAGTTCCTGTGGCACCTCGCTCGAGCCATGGTGAGTCGACCTTCGGCGTGACCCACCGCCCGGCGAACGCCGACCCCTTCGTCTCCGTCGTGATGACGTCCCACAACCCGGGGCCCTACCTCCGAGCTGCGGTCGAATCGGTGCTCGCGCAAACCGTCACCGATCTCGAGATCATCCTTGTCGACGACGGCTCGACCGACGGCTCACTCGAGTCCATTGCCGACATCGACGACGACCGCCTGCGAATCGAGCGCCAGGAGAACGCCGGTCTCGGCGTGCCGGTGAACCGCTGGCTTCGGGAGGCTCGGGGTCGCTACCTCATGCGGATGGATGCCGACGACCTGATCCACCCCGAACGGGCCGCCCGCCAGGTGGCCTTCCTCGAAGCCAACCCCGAGATCGGCATCGTCGGGTCGCAGTACCAATTCATCACCGATCACGGTGGCGGACCCGTCTCCCAATTGCCGAACGACCATGAAACGATCACCGTTGGGCTGGAACGAGGGTGGCACACCATCTCCCACGCGACGACCATGTACCGAACCTCGCTGATCCGTGATGGTCTCGCCTACTCCTGGAGCGGTCCGGGTGAGGACTGGAGCTTCTTCGGCGACGCCAGCCGCATGACCCGGCTCGCCGTGCTCGACGACGTGCTGTACTCCTACCGGCTACACCCGGCGAGCAGTGCCTGGCGGGGATCACGGCAATCGGTGGAGGGTTTGGCCTTCGCCCGAGAACGGATTGGACGGCTCGATGCCGGCAAGCCGGTGGTGAGTCAGGAGGAGTTCCTCGCCAACCGGTCGTCACGTCGGATGGGTCTGCTCGATCGGACCCGGGCCGTCTCGGGCGTGCTCTACCGCCAGGCGATCATCGACCAGATCGACGGTCGCACCGCCAAGTCCCGGCTGACCAAGGTCGCGGCCGCTGCGCTCGATCCGCTGAAGACGCTCGGCTGGGCGAAGAAGCGGATCGACAGGGCACGCTCAGCTCGGCGAGGTGAGCCGCCGGTACTCACCGACCGGTCGGCCTAGCACCGCCGCGCACTCCCCCACCCCCATCAAGAGGAACCGCCCACCGCGCCACACCGTGCGACCGGGCACGATCGGGGTGGTCAGGATCAGTGCGGCGCCCACGGCAAAGCGGGCACCGCCGCGAAACAGATGACGGAGCCGGCACACGAGGCGAGCCCGCAGGCCGTCGGCCAGCAGGAGTTCGGTGCTGGTCAGCGATCCGCCTTTGCGCAACAACCGGCGGGCCGCCCAACGCGGCTCGGTGCGGACGGCGGGAACGTATTCGTGGACGACCGCCCGGGGCGAGGACACGATGCGGTGGCCACCCGCCGACAGCCGCAAGCCGAGATGGTGGTCCTCGCCGCCGAGCTGGCCGAAGAACGGGTCGAACAACGGCCCGAGCGATCCGACCAGGTCGGTGCGCAGTAGGGCATTCCCGGTGGCGAAGTACTCCGGCTCCGCCCCATCGACCAGGGTCGGCTCTTCGAACAACTCGGTCTGCTCCAACCACGCGGGCAGCGGGGTCTCGAAGACGTAGCTGACCAGGCCCATCACCGCCGCAGCATCGGGTGACGACTGCAGGGTGCGATCGAATTCGACCAACCACTGAGGCGCTGGCACCTCGTCGTCATCGACAAAGGCAACCAGTGGGGTGCCGGCGTGGTCGATCGCCGCATTCCGTGCGGCGGACAGGCCCGGCTCGGGCACGTGCACGTAGTCGATCTTCAAGTCGCCGTAGCCGGCCGCGACGACGGCGCGGGCACCGGCGTCGGGGCTGTTGTCGAGCACGAGTGTTCTGGTCCATCGCAGCATCCCGTTCGGGGGCGCAACGTCGGCAAGACCGGAGAACAGGCGAACGAGTTCGTCATTGCGTCGGTAGGTGGCAATGCACACCGTCACGTCGAGCGGGGCGACCTCACCGACCGGCGAAGGCGACGTGTGAGCGGCGGGGTCGGAACGACGCTCGGGATCGGTGGGGGTGATCATGGTGTCGTCCTCGGCTCGTTCCGTCTGACCAGGTCGGCGGGTCACGGGGACCGACCCGGAGCACTCGACCCCCGAGGCTACAGTCGATCCGATGAACGCAGGACCGAACGGGGCCGAGGCGACTCCCGACGGCGTGGTGCGACGCCCACCTCGAAGACACCGCCTGGCCATCGTGGTGCTGCTGCTGAGCTTCGTCATGCTCGCAGCGGGTGCCTGCACCAGGGGCGACGTCGACGAAGTGAGCTCGCCTTCCCAGACAACGGGCACCACCGGCCCGCAGCAAGGCGACGACCTCACGTCGGGTGCCGCCGAGACACCGCCGTCGACCGGGTCGACCACCACGACCGAGCCCCCGTGTGCCCCTCTCCGACCGGGCGATGACCCGCAGGCAGTCGTCGATGGCGCGGGTGCCGGCCGCACGATCTGCTTCGAACCGGGACGGTTCGAGCGCTTCTCGGTGATTCCCCTCGACGGCCAGCACTTCCAGGGTGTGCCGGGCACCGTGCTCGATGGCCTCGGGGAGACCACCCATGCGTTCTCGACGACAGCTGAGCGCAAGGCCGACGACGTCACCATCGAAGGGCTCGAGATCACCGGCTATGCGAGTCAACAGCGCTGCGAGCTGTTCCGATCCGACTGCTCAGGCGCACCGGTGCGCGGTGGTGTCGTCCATCCCCATGTCGAGCTCGACATCGATGCGGTTCCCGATGTGCTCGTCGAGGCAGCCTCCAGCCTTCGTTGGACCGTCATCGGCAATCACATCCACGACAACCTCGGTACCGGTATCAGCGTGGGCGAGGCGATGCGGATCGAGGACAACCGGATCATCGGCAACAGTCACCTCGGCATCGGTGGGGGCACGGTCGGCGACCTGGTGATCGTCGGAAACGAGATCGTCGGCAACAGTCATGACGAGCGTGTACCGCCCAACTGGGAATCCGGCCAGATCAAGCTCGGCTTCGTGCACGACAGCTCGATCTCGGTGAATCGATTCTCCGGTGTCGGACCGGTGATCTGGTGCGACATCCAGTGCACCAATATCGAGATCAGCGACAACTCGATCGACAACATCATCGGTGGTCGCGCCGTTGCCATCTTCTACGAGGTGTCCGAGAACGCGAGGATCGAGGGCAACGTGATCGACAATGTGCACGGCGCCTGCACACCGGCCGACGGGGTCGGCGTGCTCCTCTCCGAGTCACGCGACGTCGTCGTGACGAACAACACGATCACGAACGCCGAGTCCTCCGTCCTGGTGCAGCAGATCGATCGAAACCGGTTCTCGGGCGACATCTCCCACTGGGCGGTGACCGTCACTCCCGACACCGACCGACTGTGGGTCACTCGCAACCTGACGATCACCGACAACGTGCTCGGCCCGACCACCGACGGGTGCGAGGACGCGCCGGGCGGTCGAGTTGGGCTGCTAGTCGAAGACGTCGGCAATCATCCCAACACCGAGAACGTCGCCCCCGAAGTGACGTTCTCGAACAACGACTTCGCCGGCACCGAGGAGTCGGTGGCGTTCCTTTGGCCGACCTCGCCGACGCCCCTGACCTTTGCCGAATGGACCGCCCTCGGTCACAGCTGATCGCTTGCGATCAGCCCAGCAACACAGCTGATCGCTTGCGATCAGCCCAGCAACACAGCTGATCGCTTGCGATCAGCCCAGCGACACAGCTGATCGCTTGCGATCAGCCCAGCGACACAGCTGATCGCTTGCGATCAGCCCAGCGACACAGCTGATCGCTTGCGATCAGCCCAGCAAGTCCAGCTGACCGCTTGCGATCAGCCGACTTCGTAGAGCCGGACGCTGAAACGTCCGAGTTCGAACCGGTCGATGAGGGTGGCCGATGCGGGGAGCAGGTCGACGGCCTCGTCGAAGACGAACTCGTCGTCGGACGGGAGGTCGCCCTTCCACACCGGTGCTCCGTCGGCACCATCGATCAGCCAGATGCGGTCACCGGTAACCCGCTCGGTGAGGAGCTCGGCGTTCTGTGTGATCTCGCCGTAGTCGAGCACGGGGCCCATCGGGGGTGCGGCCACGAATCGATCGGGTTCGTCTCGGAAGTAGTAGTCGAGTCCGACTCGCTCCCACGGTTGGGTGAAGCTCAGCACGTCGCCCGGCTGGGACCGCTCACGCAGCTCACCGGCCAACGCCTCGAATTCCCACAGGTCGTCGTCGGCGATGCGTTCGGTGCGCACGAACCCGAGGATCACGATGAGGAACAGCGTCGCGAGCGCAACGGTGCGCCGCCGGGTGTCCGCGAGGTAGGTCCCGACGATGACGAAGGCCGCCGGCAGCGAACCGATGAGCATGCGGTGCCACAGCAGCGGTTCGACCACCGAGACCACGAGCGTGGTGAGTGGCGGGCCGAGGAACCAGATCCAGATGATCCACGACCGGTCGTTGCGATCGGGCCGCTCCTGGAGCTGTCGGATGGCCGCAAGGGCAAAGAGGGTGAGGAACAACAGCATCAAGACGAAACCGGAACCGTCGCGAGTGAAGACACCGTGGTCGCCGGCGAGGAGTCGGGCACTCCGGACGATGACCTCCAGGCTGAGCGGCGGCGGGAAGCCGGCCGCGTCTCGGGGCGTCGAGAGCGCGATCAGCGCGAGACAGACGGCGGCGGCGGCACCGGTGGGCAGAAGCCGAAGGAGGGCGCGATCGATGCGGTGCCGCATCAGCACGACAACGCCGATCGAGGGCAGTGCGAGCAGCGCGATCACGTGCGCCGAGAGCGCTCCGAAGGTCACCAGACCGAGCAGCACCCAGTGGCGGGGACGATCATCATCGAGGGCGCGAAGCAGGACGAGCCAGCTCAGCGCCGACAAACAGGCGAGCATGGCATACGACCGCGCCTCGAGTCCGTAGAACGTGAGCGGGACGCTGGCACCGGCGAGGAGGGCCGCGGCGCCGGCGGCGTTCGGGGTGGCCACTCGCCGTGCGATCGCCCACACGGCGACCACGGTGAGCACGGCGAACATGAGCGAGGGCAGGCGCAACGCCACGGCACCGTCGCCGACCGAGGCCACGAGGCGGACGATCGCCATGTAGCCGAACATGTTGGAGACCGTCAGGTCGAGGGCGTCGATGAACCGGGAGAAGGTCGGCTGATCGACGATCGACCAGGTGTACGCCTCATCGAGCCAGACCCCCTTGCGGCCGAGATCGACGAGGCCGATCGCTGCCAGCATCAGCGGGCCCAGCACCGGCCCGTAGCGTCCGATCAGCGGCCACCCGTCGGCAGCGGTCGGCGCGTCCGTCGTGGGCCGATCCCCGGCGGTCGGCTCCGTTGTCGTGACCGTCATGTCGTTCGTCTCCCTGCTCATCTCATTCGGCCTCCTCGAAGCGAATGACCGTCGCTTCTCCGAAGCTCGTTCGTTCCGTCTCGCGCATCGGGATACCGAACCGCGCGAGGAGGTCGGGCACGCGCCCCTCGTCGAGTCGGACCACGATCCACAACGCGCCGCTGGGCGGCGCCAGGGGCGTCGTGGGGTACACATCGAGGTTCGGGTGTCTTGGTGGGGTCCATCCGAGCGCCGGCGCCATCGGGCGAGCCATGGTCGTCTCGTCACCCCGCAACCAGGTGTAGTACTCGAACGGCGCCTGAGTGTACGCCGGTTCGAAGGCCACGATGTCGTCGATGATCGCCTGCTCGGACACGTGGGCCTGGAGTTCGTCCCACGGAACGGGCTCGTTGCCGTAGCCGGCCACCGTGCGACCGAGGAGCGCTGCGACGAGGACGGCGGTGGCAACAAGCGGGGCGCGACGATCGACCAGCCGGAGCCGCTGGATTCCGACGGCCGCGAGTGTGGCAGTGGCGGGAACGAGGGGCACGGCGTAGCGGGCGATCAGGAACGCCCGAAATGCGCTTCCCACGAGCAGGACCATGATCGGTACGACGACCCACAGGACGTACGGGAGCTGCCGTTTGTGACCGCTGACGCTCGTCGGTTGACCGCCATCGTTGCCCGGGCGCGGCGACAGCGCGCCCACGGTGGCGAACCCGACGGCGAGAAGTGTCCCCACTGCGCTCAGCACCAGGGCGTCGGACACTCGCTGGGCACCGAAGGCGGCCGCGACGAGTTCGGCGAAGCTGCGGAGGCGGAACGTCCCCAACCAGCTGGTGTGGTCGCCGGCCTCGAACAACGTGAGATACCCGAACGGCACGCTGATCACGGCGGCCGCAGCGAAGCCGGTAATGACCGATCGGGCAACGAGCCGACGGCGCTCGATCAGCATCCAGATCGCCTGGCCCATGAGGATGGGGAGCCCGAGCGGCTGGGCGTAGAGCGTGAGGGCGGTGACGATGCCCCACCGCAGCCATCGCGCCGGGGACGGCGTCTCGATTGCCCGATCCAGCAGCAACCACGACCAGGTGATCAGCGCGGCCAGCATCGTGTAGGACCGAGCTTCCTGCGCGTTCGTGACGAAGGAGTAGCTCACGGCGAGGATCACCACGGCGATCGTGGCGACGCTCGGTCCGAAGCGGCGAGCGGCGAGCCGGTACGTCGGCATGGGCACGGCCGCCGCCGCCAGCAGCGAGGGCAAGCGGTACACCCATGGATCGTCGCCGAGCATCGAGGTGAGGCGGGCGGCGAGGAAATAGAGCGATTGACTGCCACCGTCCTCGGCCACACCGGTCCACCACGAGGACCAGGAGCCCCGGGCGAGCCCGGCCGTGATCGACTCGTCGAGCCAGATGCTGCGACCGTTCAGCGAGATCCCACCGAGCACGAGGATCAACAACGTGGCGGCGACCACCGGGAGCGGCCAGGCCGTCTCACCGGACTCGCCGGGCGTCACTCGCTCGCGACGAAGCTGGTCCGCTGTTGGTTGCATGGGCCGCCGTAGCTCCTCGGACGTGATGACGAGGGCGCCGGGCGGCGTCGCCTCAGGATGTGACTCAGCCGACCTCGGCGGTGCGGCGGGCCCGAAGGGTCAGGAAGGCACCGGCGCCGACGAGCGTGCCACCGACGACGGCCAGCGTGAGGGCGTCGCCACCGGTGACGGGAAGCTGCTGCTTGCCGGCGACGACAGGCGAGGCGGGGGCGGCAGCGACCGGGGTGGCAGGGGTGGGTTCGAGGGTCACGGCCTCGACTTCGACCACGCACTCCGAGGCGGCAATGCTCGAGGCGCCAGCCTCACACGGATCGGTCTGCGCACCAGCGACGGCAGGGAACGCAAGGGCGGCGAGAATCGCTGCGGGGATGCCAAACTTCAGAGGGTTCATCGTGACCACCAAGGGCTGTCGGGATCAGCCCATACTAGCGCATCGGCCGCCCGCAAACATAGGTGGATCGACTCGGGAATCCCGCGCGGCGAACCCCGACGAGCGGGGCTCACGGCCGCTGCAGCGGCTGGTCTACCACCTCGGCGTCGTCGAAACTCCGATCGCCCCACTGCCAGCGGATGGGCACGGGCCGGGCCGAGGGGACGATCTGCATCGACTCGAGCTCCGAGGACACCTCGAACACCAGGCGGATGGTCGTCGAGCGGCCGGGCCGGACCGCGAAGCGCGTTCCGAGCAGGACACCGTCGCCATCGGGGCCGAACACCTCGAGTGGTACCGCGCTCGTGAACCGTGCCGCCGACGTGGCCCCGGGCAGCCGGACGACCAACCGTCCCAGATACTCCCCCGGTTCCTCGACGTCGATCCACTCCCAGGGTCCCACCACGTACTCCGGCAGGCGATCGCCCTGCTCGACTCGGTTCGACACCGTGACGGCCATCGCGATCGATGTCACCTCGGGTCCCGGCGATTCCTCGACCACGACATCGGCCTCGACGTAGGGATCGAGCTTGGAGGCGCC
Source organism: Acidimicrobiales bacterium (assembly GCA_041394265.1). NCBI lineage: Bacteria > Bacillati > Actinomycetota > Acidimicrobiia > Acidimicrobiales > Acidimicrobiales bacterium. The sequence continues at coordinate 4,449,635 of JAWKIO010000005.1, read as the reverse complement.
CATGTTCGAGACGAACACACCGAGTTCGTCGCCGCTCGTGCCACCGTCGGCGCCGACGACCTGCCATGCCCGCTGCTCGACCGCCTTGTCGCCGTAGACCAGGACATGCCGACCCCGTAGGAGCGACGGGACGGTCTCGACGATCCGGGGCAGGTCGTGCGGTCCCGCCACCAGTGCGTCGAGCACGGCCGAGGTCACCTCGGACAGCTTGGCCCGACGTCGGGCCTGCTCGACCTCGGAGGCACCGAACTCGGTGTACTGATCCTGGAGCAGATAGCGCAGCAGACGCTCCTCGTCGTAGGTGGTCCCCCCGACCTCGACCGTCCCGACGACCCCGAGGAGGCGAGAGAGGGCGTAGGCGTCGACCAAGATCGCCCCGTCGACGGGGCGACCGGTCTCCGCCTCCCACATCGCGATGGCCTGAGGGCCGACGTACTCGTCGAAACGCGGTGTCAACCCCAGCTTGCGGAAGTCGTTCGTCGGTTGGAGAAAGCCCCAACGCTCATCGACATCGGCGTCGACCAGACCGTTGGAAGGGACCGGGAACAGATCCTCGGTCGAGAGCAGACCACCGAACTCGACACCGTCGTCACCGAGGGCGACCTCGCCGACCGAGAGCACCATGCCCCCTCCGACCTGCATCTCCGCGTTGTTCGCGCCGAGGATCACGTAGCGGGAGTCCTGCTGGAACGAGCGGAGACCACTGGCCACCTCGGCGGCCTCGCCGAGCGATGGCTCGTAGCGGTCGAGGAGCTCGTCGACCTCGGCCCGGGCGTCGGCCAGGGGACCGATGAGTCCCTCCGACGGTCCCAGATCGGCCGTTCGCACCATCTCGTACAAACGGTGGAGTGACGACTCGACCGCCACGAGGTCGATCGAGGCGAGGGCCGACGGTGCCGGCTCCTCGACATCGCCGGCGTCGTCGGTGGTTGCAGCATCGCCAGTGGTTGCAGCGTCGACGAGCGCGAGGAGCCGTTCGGCCTCGGTGGCCGCGTCGGCGCCGACGTCGGCCATGGCACGGGCCGTGCGAAGCTGGCGCCCCACGATCGGCAGCGGCCGCAGCGGAAGCAGGACCGGGTGGAACAGGTCGTCCCTGGCGCGTCGTAGCCGGTCGGCACCGGTGGTCAGCTCGACCCGAATGGTGTCGAGATCGCCCTCCTTGGCGGCCGGCACGGCGACATCGATGTTGCCCCGGGCGGCATCGATATTGGTCTTGGCGTCGAGCACGAGCCCGCCGACCGCAGCGAGCCACAGTCCGACACCGAGGAGCAACCAGAGCCGCAGGGACCGACGCTGGAGCACGAACGCACCGGTGCGTCGTGCGCGATCACCCGCCTCATCGGTCATCGGCACTCCACCAGGCGCGTCCGGCCCCTCCGCCGAGCGCTCCGCTGATCACGCCGAGACCCTCGGCTGCCACGACGACGCCGAGCGCCATGCGGGGCGGAGCGAGACGCACGGCACCGGTCGCGACGAGCACCAGACCCCGAGCGACCCTTCCGGCTCCCGTCACCACCCGGGTCGGTCGCCACCCGGCCACGAGCCCCTCGGCGCGTGTGTAGTTGGCGGCGCCGATGTGATGGCGGCGAGCCACGTGGCGCAACCGGGCCCGATCGGCCGGTACGTGAGTGTCGACCAATGCCTGGGGGCTCCAGACGATGGCCGCCCCGGCCGCCATGAGTGTCAGCGACAGGAACACGTCCTCGCCACCCGACACGTTGAAACGGGGATCGAAAGGACCGGAAACCGCCTCGAGCAGGGCGGCAGCGAACAGCGAGTTCCCGCAGGCGGCGTAGGGCGCCGGCGCTCCGTCGGCCCGCTCCGGCGGGCGGTAGAAACCGGCATCGCGGTACCAGGCGGGAAGTGCGTCATCGAGGACTTCGACCACCGGTCCTGCCACGATGGGTGCACCGCTCGCACGTTGGGTGGCCAGCAGCGTTGCCAGCCAGTCGGCGTGCGGTGACTCGTCGTCGTCGACGAACACCACGAAGTCAACGCCAGTTTCGAGCGCGGCGGCCACCGACGCGTTGCGGGCATGCACGACACCTCGCCGGGTTTCGACCCGATCGTGGATCTCGAGGTCGTGGTCGCGCCGTGCCCGATCGATGGTGGACCGCGCCGACCCTTCCGGGTCGTTGTCCGTGACGAAGACGAGGACACGAGGTAGGGCTTCTGCGGGAAACCGCTGATTGGCGAGGGCCGCCAGCAGTGCGGCCAGACCCGGCGGACGCCGAAACGTGGCCACGCAGACGCCGACGATCGGGGCACGGGAAGTCACGGGTGGGCGGGGCTCGTCTCTCGGGAAGCAGTGCGGGCGGAGGCTCCTATCCTATGGCACATGCCTTCCGGGGACAGCGACAGCCGACCGAGCAGGGAGTACGTGGCGTCGGTCATCGTGCCGGCTCACAACGAGGCCCGGGTCATCGAGCGATGCCTCCGCTCGCTACTCGACGGGGCCGCCGAGGGCGAACTCGAGATCGTGGTGGCGTGCAACGGTTGCACCGACGACACCGCGGCAATTGCGGCGGCCGTCGATCCGTCCATCCGTGTCGTCTCGACGCCGGTCGCCTCGAAATGGGGCGCACTCGATCTGGGCGATGCCCACGCCTCCACCTTCCCCCGGATGTACATCGATGCCGATGTCGAGGTGAGCCGACGAGCCGTCCAGTCCCTGGCGGCCGCCATGGCCACATCGGGAGCAGCCGTCGGCGCCCCCACCCTGCGATTCCCCGACATGTCCACTTGCCGTCTGCCGATCCGGCTCTTCTATCGCGGCTGGCGGTGCTCGCCGTACTTCGATGATCGCCTCGTCGGCTTCGGGTTCTATGCGATCTCACAGGCCGGTCGGGAGCGGTTCGGCCGCTTCCCCGAGACCATGGCCGAGGACTACTTCCTGCATCGTCTGTTTGCCGACGAGGACCGGACCGTCGACCCCGACTCCTGGTTCACACCGCTGCTGCCCCAGACGCTCACCGACATCATCGGGGTCCACTCACGACAGCTGGTCGCCAACTCGACCCTCGACGCCGTTGCCGAAGGCGAGGGTGTCCAGCTGCCGCCGCATCACCGGCCTGCAGTGTGGCTGCCGCGAGCGGCTCGCGACCCGCGCCGGTGGCCGGCGCTCGCAGCGTTCGTGTCGGTCCGGCTCGTCACGATGGCGGTCGGCGCCCGCAAGCGCCGACAGGGCGAGCAGGTATGGACCCGTGACGCCGGCACCCACGACGGTGCCTGACCCGCTCACGGGTCTGGCCCATGATCAGGGACGGCGCTGACGCACCGAGTCGGCGACGGACCATCCCAGCAACCAGAACGGCTCGACCAAATAGCGATAGCCGAGTCGTCTCGGCTCTGCGACGAGGCGGTACAACCATTCCAGGCCGAGCCGACCAGCCCAGCGGGGCGGGCTCTGGATCGCTCCCGAAGCGTAGTCGAGACCAGCGCCAATCGCCACGACCACCGGGGCCGACAGTCGGGGCCGCTGTGCGGCAGACCACAGTTCCTGCAACGGCATTCCCATGCCGACGAAGACGAGCGACGGCTCGAAGGCGTTGGCGGCGGCGACCACCGCCCGGGACTCGGCTGAGTCGGGCGCATGATCGAAGTAGCCGTGATGGCCGTCGATGATCAGACCCGGATGGAGTGATCGCAATACGTCGAGCCCGCCGGCAAGCGACGCTTCGGTCCCGCCGATGTAGTAGATGCGCCACTCGTGGGTGGCACAGGCGTCGAGGAAGGTGCTCTGCCAGTCGAGCCAGGTCGCCCGCATCGATCGGTTGACCTCACGCCCCGCGAGCCGAGCGAGCCAGATCAGGGGCATGCCGTCGGCATAGGCGAACGCACATTCCCGGTAGAGGCGCCGGTAGAGGGGGTCTCGGCGCTGGAGATAGACGCCGTGGAGGTTCTGGTGGAAGACGAGCGAGGTGATGCCGCCTTCGATCCGATGGCGGAGTTCGGTGATCAACTCGTCGGGGGCGAGAAAGGTCACTGGTGTGCCAATCACCTCGTGGCAGCGGTCGCCCATGGCAGCACCGATGCGTTGTGGCAATGCCCTCCGCTCGCCCCGACCGCTCCATTGTGGATCAGCGTGGTCGGGCATGAACGGCAGAGCTTAGCGATGTGACTGGTCCGACGCGCCAGCAAGGCAGCCGGCGTTGTCGGTAAGGTGATGCGTTCCTGCGATCGAACGGCGGAGATGCCTTGGCAACGCTCACCCCATCACGCGCCACCCCATCCGTCGTGCGCTACGACGCGTCGCCTCGGCGCACGGTGTCGCTACCACCGCCGCCGTCCCGCTTCGAACGGATCTTCGCCTACGTCGGCGTCATCGTCTTCTCGACCGGCGTTCCCAGTGACTGGTTCTCGATCTCGTCACCCGACGTGCCCGACAGTGCCGATTCTTCGGGCCCGCTTGCGTCGATCGTCTTTCTTGCGCTGGCTGCTCTTGCCCTTCTGCTGCTCGTCCCCCGCATCGAGGCACTGGTCCGCATGCTCGAGCGCAACAAGATCCTGGTGCTGATCCATGCATGGATCCTGACCACCACGCTGTGGTCGGTCGACAGCGCGACCACGTTCCGCCGGGCCATGGGCCTGAACGCGACCCTGCTCTTCGCGACGTACCTCGCCCTGCGGTTCAAACGACGCGATCTCGTGCGATTCGCGGCGGCGGGGGGCGCCGTGGTGGTCTGGCTCTGCCTCATCTGGGTGGTCGCCTTGCCCACCTACGGCTTCGCCAAGACGACGGTCACCGGTGACCAGTGGTCTGGCATCTTCACCAACAAGAACTCGCTCGGCCAGATGTCCGTGTACGCCGCCACCCTGCTCCTCCTCGAGTCCGCCCAGTCCCGATGGCATCGGTTGTGGACCGTGCCCTCCATCGGGGCAGCCGTCGCCCTGCTCGTCGGCTCGGAGTCGAAGACTGGTCTGGCCACTGCGGTCCTCCTGGCGGCACTCCTGATCGTCTTCCAGCTGTTCCGGGCACGCCGCACCCTCTACGGGGCGGTGGCGATCTCGATGCTGGCCGCATCGGTGACAGCGGTCCTCTTTGCGATCGCCGCCCTCCCTTTCATCGCCGATCTCCTCGACAAGGACGTCACGCTCACCGGACGCACCGAGATCTGGGCCCAGCTCCTACGGACGATCTGGAACCGACCGATCGTCGGGTACGGCTACGAGGCGTTCTGGAACGGTTGGCGAAGTCCCGCCCGCGAGGTCTGGCTGGCGGGCGACTGGACCCCGGTGCATGCTCACAACGCTGCCTTCCAGTACATGCTGGACCAGGGCATCGTCGGTCTGCTCCTGATTCTCACGTTCTTCATCCGATCGGTCATCAAGGCCACTAAGCTCATCGGCCTGCAACCAGGAGCGGCAGCAACGGCGCCGATCGCTCTACTCAGCTTCATGTTGCTGTCCTCGATCACCGAAGACGGCATCCTCGGTCGAACCGCACCGTGGCTGATGATCTGCGCATTCTTGGCGGGTGCGAACTGTGAGAACGGCTTGCGGGTCAAACGGCGGGCCCCCAGGACGTGAACCGACTCCCGAGGCATTCGTCATGATGTACAACCCCGAGTTCGCCGACACCGAGAACACGACACTCGAGGACTATCTGCGCGGCATCCGGAGCCACCGGCTCGCGATCGTCGTCTGCGCCCTCGCCGGACTGCTCGCCGGCCTGTTCGTGTTCTCGCAACTCACGCCGTCGTACAAGTCGACCGTCAGCGTCATCCTCGGCCCCACCCGGGTCGGCTCGGCCAACGACACGCCACGAGCCCCGGTGCTGGAACGCGAGGCCGAGGTGCTCACCTCCGACGCCGTGGCCCAGCAGGTGATCGATCGGCTCTCGCTCGACACCACCACCCCGGCGTTGCTGACCACCGCCGAGGTCACGTTCCTTCCCCGTAGCGAGATCCTCGATCTGGAGATCACCGCAGGATCGCCCGAGGACGCCACCGACATCGCCAACGCGTTCGGCGAGGTCTATGTGGAACAGGCCGAGGCCGCCGACGCCAAATTGCTCGAGGACCGCGTTGCGGTGCTGCGACAGGAGCAGGAGAACGCCGTCGCTGCGATCGACGAGGCGACGGCTGAGCTCGATCGGCTCCAGGAACTGCGAGCCGACCAGCTCGCCGAGTCACCCAGCGACGCACAAGCCGCAGCGGTACGCGACACCGAGGCCCTGCTGTCGACGGCGCAGACGGTCTACAACCTCGGTGTTGCCCAAATGCGTACGGTAAGCAACGACCTTGATGTCGCGATCCGCGCCTTGAATACGAGAGCGCCGTCAGCGCGCCTGCTGCGACAGGCGACCGAACCGACGTCTCCTTCGGGCCCGTCGCAGAACGTCCTCGGCCTCGCCGGCCTCATCTTCGGGCTGGTCGGAGGGGTGGTTCTCGCCATCGTGCTCGACCGCCTCGACACCACGGCCAACGACGAGCATTCCGTCGGGCTGGCGCTCGGCGCAGGCGTGCTGACCAAGGTGCCGCGCCTGCCGTTCAAGGCCCGATCCGGTCGAGCCTCGCTCGTCATGCAATCCGACGCCAAATCCGGACGTGTCCAGGAGGCCCGGGAGTCGTACCGGCGGCTCCGATCGTCGGCCCAGTTCATCTCGTCGAACCTGCCCGAACCCGACCAGGCCCTGGTGGTGATGATCACGAGCGCCTTCCCCGGCGAGGGCAAGAGCGTGACCTCGGCCAACCTCGCCGCTTCGTTGGCCACGAGTGGCTCCCGGGTGGTTCTCATCAACGCGGACATGCGCCGACCGACGGTCGAGGGGCTCTTCGGGATAGACAACGGGTCCGGCCTGTCGATGTTCCTCGGCGGCGTCAGCGACCAGTCCCTCGATAGCCTCGGCGCAGTCGAGATCGACGGGATCCCTGGCCTATGGGTCATCCCCTCGGGGCCGATCCCGGCCAACCCCGCCGAATTGCTCAACAGCCCACGCTTCAAAACCGTCATCGGCGAGCTGCGCGAGTCGGTCGACTACGTGGTGATCGACTGCCCGCCGGCCCTCAGCACGAGCGATCCGCTGACGGTCGCGCCCCTCACCGATGGCGTGATCGTCGTCATCGACTCCCGCCGTACCGAGACCGACGATCTCCTCGAGGTGCGCTCGAGTCTCGAGAACACCGGTGCGAAGATCCTGGGCGCGGTGCTGAACCGTTCCGGTCGGCGCCGCCAGCCGTGGTGGAGCAAGGACCGCTACGCCTACCGGTGACCTGTCCCTGTCAGCCGCCCGATCGATCGTCACGCTCAGCGGTGCGCGGTCACGCAGCGCCGGTGGTGGCCTAGGCTGCACGATCCGAGAGGAGGGCCAGTGTGAAACCAGTACGGGCGCTGTTGTATCGCGCTGCCGGCCGCTACAGCCTCTACAACCGGCGTCGCAAGGCACGCATCGTCACCGACCTGATCGCCGCAGTCGATGCCCGAACCGTGCTGTTCGTGGGCGTGGGTGCCGATGAAGAAGACCGGACCAACCTCTTCGAGTCGCTCGTCGCCGAGGTCGTCGATGCCCCGGTCGGCGCCGGACTCGGTCCAGGCGCCCCCGCCTTTACCGCCACCTATGTCCAGGCTGACGGCCGAGCACTGCCGTTCCCCGACGCGAGCTTCGACCTGGTGATCTCGAACGCCGTCATCGAACACGTCGGACAGGTTCGTGACCAGGCGATATTCGTCGCAGAGCACCGCCGTGTCGGGCGGGCGGCCGTGATCACCACCCCCAATCGCCACTTCCCCATCGAGGCCCACACCGGCGCGGTCTTCGTGCACGTCAGACCAGGCTGGACCGATACCGACGGCTACGTGACCCGCCTGCTCTCGAAACGCGACTTCGAGGCACTGCTGCCATCGGGCACCGTCATCCGCGGTCATCGGCTGTCGCCGACGTTGACCGCCATCGTCGCCGCCCAGCAACCGACACTCCCCGATCGCGCTCAAGTTCCAGGATGACGCGTCGACACTCCTTGGAAGGTTCTCGACCCCTCGGGAGAGCGAACCGGAGCATCCCATGACGCATCCCGACACGACCAGCCGCCGGTCCCGCTTGTTGAAGCTGCTGGCGGCCCTCAGCTTCGCCGTTGCCTTCGTGGTGTTCGTCGCCCAGCGTTCCACCGACGACGAGACCGCCGAGCGATCCCTCACGGCACCTACCACGAGCGTCTCCTCACCCGATGAAGGCAATGCCGGCGACACCACGACCCCAACAGTGCTCGGGTCGACGACCACCCTCGCCGACACCGACCCGGCCACCCTCTACGTGAGCCCGACCGGCAACGACACCAACAGCGGACAGAGTCCCGAGGTGCCATTCCGCACGCTCGAACATGCGATCGGGGCCACCAAGGTCGGCATGACGCTGTATCTCATGGACGGGACCCACACGATCACCCGTCCCGGTCCCACGCAGATCGCCTTCCGCCGCGAAGGCTCACCTGAGGCGTGGACCCGGATCACGGCCGCACCCGGTGCCGAACCGGTCGTGATCGCCCGACAGGGCACGGCGCTGGAGCCATCGGGGAACTACATCGAGATCTCCGGACTGACCGTTCGGGGCGAGGGGTTCGGCCTCGACAACGCGTACGGCGTCGGGATCCTGGTCGCCGACGGACACCACTTCCGGATCACCGACAACGTCGTGTCGGGCTTCCCGGTCGGCGGCATCGCCGCGGTACGAGCGTCGCACCTCCGTTTCGAGCGCAATGTCGTGTTCGAGAACTCCAAATGGGGGCCTGAGCAGGGCAGCGGGCTCTCGTCGTGGATCGGGCAGAACTACGGGTTCCCCGACGACGAGCACGGCTACACCGACTACTTCCTGAACAACGTGATCTACCGCAACGAGAACAGAGTCACCTCGAAGTGGTCGCCGGGCAACATCACCGACGGCAATGGGATCATCATCGACATGAATCTCGACAGCGGCTTCACCGGCAGGACGCTGATCGCGAACAACATCATCGTTGACAACGGCGGTCGATCGATCACCGTCTACAAGTCCCAGCGGGTCGACATCGTCAACAACTCCACATTCGCGAACGGGCGGACGGGCGCAAGCCTGCTCGGCGGAGGGGCCGAGCTCTCGGTCGTCGATGGCCGAGACGTGCGGCTGTCGAACAATCTGCTCTGGAATGACGGCACGTGGCCGACCATGCTGGTCGCCAACTCCCGCGACGTGACCGCCACCGCGAATGCGCTGGTCGGCGGCGGTGTCGAGGGCATCGCAAGCGACGGAAACCTCCTCCTGTCGGGCGACCCCGGCGTCGCGTCATCCTCGCCGGGGCCCGATTCGGGTGACTTCCACCTCCTGCCCGGCAGCCCGCTGATCGACGCCGGAGTGGCCATCCCACCAGTGGTGTCGTCAGACGTCCTGGGCAACGCCCGCACGGTCGGTGACGCGGTCGACATCGGCGCCATCGAATGGTCGGCCGGCACTGCGCCCCGTCCCTCGGCCGTCACGCCGCCCCCGACCACCAGCCCCCCGACCACGATGCCCCCGACCACCGCGACCCCGACGACCCTCCCGGCGGCCTCAACGCCCACCAGCGGCACCCCTACCACCGCACCTGCCACGACCAGCGCAGTTCCAGAGCGGACCCCGGTCACGACAGCTGACCCGACGACCGATGAACGAGCAGACGCACTTCCGACGCCAGCGGCCGAGCCGCTCGCGCTCGCCCCCCACGCTGCCGCGATCGATGCCGACGGGCTCGATCCCGCAGGGTCCCCCGCCGCCGCGGTTCCGGTTGGTCCAACCGCCACCCCGAACGAGCTGTTCAGCGATCCAACGACGAGCGGTCCACTGCTCGGAGGCGCCGACAACGCAAGCCCGACACCTCCAACCTCCGAATCCCCCACCGCTGAGCCCCCAGGAGCCACACCGCCGGCCGAGCCCTCGGGACCCGATCTCGCCTCCGAGCCGCCCCCGGCGCTGGCGTTCACCACCGTGACACGGCCCTCGTCCTCGCACTGGCCGGCGCCGGCGGTCGTGGTAACGGTCGCTGCGATCGCCGGGCTCGCCATCGTCGGTCGGACGTTCCATCCCGAGCGTCGTCGCCGCTGACCCGCCCCGAGCACGACCCAATGGCCCTACTAGGCTCTATCGCCAGCGTGCCATCACCGAGACCGGGCCGGCCGCCCCGACACGAGGTACGACGTGACCGACATTCTCGACGAGATCTACGAATCCGGGACGGTGCTGACGCCCGAGGGGGTTCGCAAACCCCTCCACTCCGCCGTCAACCGGCTCGAAGGCCAGTTCCTCGAAGGTCTCATCCACGACGACCCGAGCATCCGCAACGTCCTCGAGATCGGCTGTGCCTACGGCCTGTCGTCGCTCCACATCCTGCGCGGCCTCGCTGGGCGCGACGGTGCTCACCACACGATCGTCGACCCCTTCCAGCATGAGATGTGGGAAGGGATCGGCATCGCCAACATCGAACGAGCTGGACTCACCGGCTACTCGCTGGTGGAGGAGCGTTCCGAGGTGCTGCTTCCGCAACTCGCCGCACAGCAGCCGGGATCGTTCGACCTCATCTTCATCGACGGCTGGCACACCTTCGATCACACGCTGGTGGAACTCTTCTTCGCCAACCTGATGATCCGTGAGGGTGGCTACATCGTCGTCGACGATTGCAGCTTCTCCTCGGTGGCGAAGGCGGTGTCATACCTCGAGCACTATCCGGCCTACACGATCCACCGCCAGAGCCCGACAACCCGAGAACCCAAACGCCTCGCCGCCTCCCTCCTGCACCGACTACTGCCCGAGCCCATCGCCGGCGCTGTCCTCCCCCGCACCGTTTATGACCGGATCTACGTCCGGACGATGTTCTCGACGATGGTGGCCTTGCAGAAGGTGGCACCCGATGAACGCGACTGGGACTGGTTCGCGCCCTTCTGAGGATGAGCTGTCGCCCTGATCAGCTCCCCGAGCCGCGGGCAACTGCGACCGCGGTGGCGGCCAGCAGGCGGAGGTCGGTCCCGAGCGAGACCGTGTCGACGTAGGCTTCGTCAAGCTCCAGACCGTCGACGAGTCGACCGTTCGTTCGGAGCTCCGAGACCTGGTAGGGGCCGGTAAGGCCGGGTCGCACGGCGTGACGCCGGTGGTTCAGAAAGGCGGCGGTGGCCACGGATGCCATCTCGGGACGCGGACCGACGAGGCTCATCTCGCCCCGAACGACATTGACGAGTTGCAGGACCTCGTCGAGGGAATAGCGACGTACGAGGCGGCCGAGACGGGTGTGGCGGGGGTCGGCGTCGGACTTGTGTGTCAACCGTCGATTGGGGCCGTTGTAGTCTCGCGATCGCTCACGGCGACAGTGCGCCATCGTGCGAAACTTGAGACAGGCGTAGGTGCGACCCGACCGCCCAATGCGCTCCTGACGCAGCACCACGCCCGGCCCGAGCGTGCACCGGAGCGACAACCAAACGGAGGCGAGGAGCGGACTCAATACGACGAGCAAAGCGACGGCACCGATCACATCGAAGCTTCGCTTGCACAGCCGGAGGTACATCGTTCGGGCCATCGGGGTCGTGGTTCGCCCCCGCGCATCCCAATCGTCGAGCAGGCGAGCATCGGGACCGTCGGTCGACGACACCGATGACGTCGAAGGATCCACGCTCCACCCCAGCATCCGCCCGACTGTACGCAATGCGACCGCTCGTCGCACGTCCGTTCCCGGCCGGTCGATCGCTGCGCCGACCCTGACAACCGCACTCCGAGTCGGCCCATCACTGCGGGTGCCCGCTGTCGGAGCGGGCTCTCGTCGGTCCGACGCCCCCGTGCTCGGCACACGCCGAGAGACTCGATGGGTGGTATTGCCCACCATCGAGGCGCGATTCGTTCTGACGCAGAGTGATCGGTTCACTACCCTGGCTGGTGCGAGCGGGCAATGCGGGAGAAGACATGGCGAGAACACGAGACTGGCGCTGGGTTGCAAAGCGAACGCAGCCTTGGGCCGACTTCGCAGCGACAGCGCTGGGGTGGGGCCTCGTCCTGGTCTTCAGCGGCCTCACGGCGCTCAGTGAACGCAGCCGCATCGAGTCGCTCATCTTCGCTCTCGCCGTCGGCTTCATCACCGTCGTTCTCCTCGCTCGTCGGGGTCTCTATTCCGGGCGACCGACGCTTCCCCGAACCGAAGAGATCTCTCGGGTGCTGTCATCCGTCGTCATCGCCGGCCTGGCGCTGGCGGCGTTGTCGGCACTCTTCAACTGGCCGGTTGGCGCCCGCGAATTGGCGCTCGGCATCCTCGTCGCCTTCGTGTTCCGCTCGCTGGTGCGTGGCGTCCTGCGCGACGTCGGCTCCCGGTTCTCTTCGGCCGACACCCGAGTCTCGGTCGTCGTCGTCGGCGTCGGTGAAGAGGCACGTGACCTCGTCGCCCTGATCCGCGATCACCCCGAGAGCCGACTCCGCCTGCTCGGCGTCATCGGCAAGGAAGAGGTCGCCCAACTGAACGGGCTCGATGGCGACTGGCTCGGCCCGGCCGAGAACATGATCGAGATCATGGGCTCACGCAACGCCGAAGCCGCCATCTTGACGGCCACCGGCTTCCGCAGCCCGCAGTTCAGCCGGCTCACCACCGAGCTGTTCAGCGCCGGCTACGACATCCACGTCTCGACCGGTGTCAACCGGCTCACCAACAACCGCTACGACGTCCGTTCGTTGTCGCACGAACCACTGGTCGTGCTGCGGCATCGCCGCCCCACCCGCTGGGAGCTGGCCATCAAGCGTGTCATCGATGTCGTGCTGGCATCGGCCGGGTTGGTGGTTGCGGCCCCGCTGATGCTGCTCACGGCGCTCCTGATCAAGCTCGACGACCGTGGACCGGTGTTCTTCCACTCCCAGCGAGTCGGCATCGATGGGCGTCCGTTCGCGATGATCAAGTTCCGCTCGATGGGTGTCGACGCCGAGGCCAAGAAGGATGCGCTCCGCGAGAAGAACCAGCGCGACGGGCCACTGTTCAAGATGGCAGGCGACCCTCGCATCACCCGTGTCGGTCGACTCATTCGTGAGACATCGATCGACGAGCTGCCTCAGCTACTGAACGTCATCCGCGGCGACATGAGCCTGGTCGGCCCTCGACCCGCCCTTCTCGAAGAGGGTGAGGCCTTCGACGACGAGCTGCGCAATCGCTTCCTCGTGCCTCCGGGCATCACCGGCCTATGGCAGGTGGAAGCGCGCTCGAATGCCGCGTTCTCTGCCTATCGCCGGCTCGACCTCCACTACGTGGAGAACTGGTCGCTCGGCCTCGACCTGCGCATCATCCTCGCCACCGCCGAGCAGCTCGCCATCAGCGTGATCACCCTCCCGCTGCGCTGGATCGGCGGGTCGGCCATCGACGGCGTGATCGACCTCAGCGAGCCGGCCACCGAGGACGCGCCGACTCCGTCACGGGGGCTCACGACGCCGGCAGCGCCGCTTCGCCAGGCAACCGCCGATCCCTCGGAGGTGACCAGCATCGATCGGGTGCTGGTCGACCTCACCGACTCGGCAGCCGACTCGACGAGCGATCGAACGAGCGGTCAGACCGTCGCCAACTGAGCCTCGGCTCGTGATCGCGCCATGGCGCTAGCCTGGCGCACGATCGCAACGAGGGAGTCGAGTTGAGTCCGGTACCCACCAACGCCAAGATCTTCGTGGCCGGCCACCGTGGCCTCGTCGGATCAGCCATCGTGCGGGCGCTCGAAGCGCGGGGCTACGACAACATCGTCACCGCCACCCGCGACGAACTCGATCTTCGTGACCAATCGGCGGTCGACGCGTGGTTCGACACACATCGACCAACCCACGTCTACCTGGTCGCCGGCACCGTGGGCGGTATCTGGGCGAACGCCACACGACCGGCCGAGTTCCTCTACGACAACTTGATGATCCACGGCACGGTCGTGCACGCGGCCCACTGCACCGGTGTGACCAAGCTGCTCTACCTGGGCTCGAGCTGCATCTACCCCCGTCTGGCCGAGCAGCCGATCGTGGAAGAAGCATTGCTCACCGGCCCGCTCGAGCCGACCAACGAGGGATACGCCCTGGCCAAGATCGCCGGCATCAAGCTCTGCGCCACCTATCGACGCCAGTATGGCGACGACTTCATCTCGGCGATGCCCACCAATCTGTATGGGCCGGGCGACAACTTCGATCTCGAAGCGTCCCACGTCATTCCCGCGCTGATTCGAAAATTCCACGAAGCGAAGCTCGCCGGGATCGATCAGGTCGAGATCTGGGGAACCGGCTCGGCGATGCGAGAGTTCCTCCACGTCGCCGATCTCGCCGACGCCTGTCTGCATCTGATGGACAACTACTCCGACGAGCTCCACCTCAATGTCGGCACCGGCGAGGACCTGTCCATCGCCGACCTGGCCGGTTTGATCAGAGAGATCGTGCACCCGGGTGCCGAGCTGGTGTTCGACACCTCCAAGCCCGATGGGATGCCCCGGAAGGTCCTCGATGTCACCCGTCTCCACGACACTGGGTGGAAGCACACCATCGAGCTGCGGGAAGGGCTCGAGTCGAGCTATCAGTGGTTCCTCGAACACTACGAATCAGCCAGGGGCGTCTGATCCTCTCGTGACAGGACCGGATCGTGTCCTGTCGCACCGGAGAGCCCGTGAGCCTCAGGGGGCGGGAAGCGGCATGGGGCGAGGCTGTTGATCCTGGAACGTGGTGTCACCCCATCGCCACGCCACGTTCGGCACCCGCCCCGAGGGCAGCACCGTGATCTCGGACACGCCGGCGTCGGCCAGCACCTCGTCGTCGAGGAAGACGGTGAACTCGAAGTTCCGATCGGTACCAGGCGGGACGTACACCGCCACCGCCGCCATTCCGAGCGGGCCATCACGACCGTAGGCCTCGAAGGGCATGTCGGCCGGGAACTCGATCCGAGTCGTGGCGGCCGGTGCAAAGACCACCACCCGTCCGATGTAGCCGCCGGCCTGTTCGCCGCCGTTGCGCTCCCACAATCCGAGCACATACTCGGGGAGGTCCGGCGTTGCTCGATTGATGATCCGCATGCTGGCTCGGAGTTCGATGCCCTCGTCGGTTCGCACCGGATCGACGACCACGTCGACGTTGAGGTAGGGATCGAGCTTGTTGCCGCCGAGGTTCATGAGCCCGACGAGCATCTCGTCGCCGTCGATCTCACCGGCCACGCCCACCTGACGCCACAGCGCCTGTTCTGAGGCCACCGTGCTGTAGGCCTTGATGTGGCCGGCGTCTGCGGCCGACACCAGCTCGCGCAACAACAGCACCGGATCCCATGGTCGGGTCCCGAGCGCCTCGAACGCCGCACCAGCGATGCCGGCCAGTCGATCCCGCCGCTCCAACCGCTCGTCATCGTCGGCATCGGAGAAGGTCGAATACTGATCGGACAGGAGGTAGTCGACGACGTTGTCGGCGCCGAACCGCTCCCCCTCGACCTCGATGTCGCCGACCACCCGCAAGACGGCCTCGAGCGCAATCGGATCGATGTAGAACGTGCCCCGCAGCTGCTCACCGGCGGATGCTTCCCACATGGTGAGCGCTTCGGGTCCCACGTAGTCCTCGAAGCGAGGCGTCAACGGGAGTTTCCGGAAGTCGTTGCCCGGCTTGAGGAACCCCCATCGAGCCGCGATGTCGGGATCGATGACTTGCGACCCGCTGATCGGAAACAGGTTCTCTGATGCGTTGATCGTCAGCAGCTGGAGGTCACCGTCGTGGGTGGCGAGCGTGCCGACCGAGAGTGGCATGCCGCTCGCCGCCTGGGTCTCGGACGGACTCCCGACGATCAGCAGGAACTCGCCGTCGGCCAGGAGGGACTCGAGGCCGGTGACGCCGACCGCCGCCTGATCGGCGAGTACCGCCAGTTCCTCGAGCGCCACCACACCGTCCTGGCGGGAGTCGGCCAGACTGGCGAGCAGGTGATGGTCGGGACCGAAGTCGATGGTGTCCATCGTCGATCGCAGTTCAGCAAGCAGCACACCCATGGTGTCGAGGAACTGCATCCGATCGAGTTCCTGCGCTCCCCCGGCCTGGACCTCGTTGACCTCGGCGAAGATCGGGCGGAGTGCCCCGGTGAGCTCGAGCGACGCGTCGACGAGCGCGTTCCCCGACTCGAGTTGGCGGCCGATCACCGGAAGCACGCCGAGCGGACGGATGGCCACCTTGGCGAGGTGTCGATCGGCGATCCGGAGCTCGGACTCGGCAAGGTCGATCTGGTCGGCGACCTCGTCGAGATCGGCAGCCAACGGGTCGATCGTGCCCAGTTCCAGCAAGATGTCGCGCCCTGTGGCCGCGTGGGTGCCCGCTCGGTAGAGCGTCCACGTCGACCATCCCAGCCACAGCACGACGAGGCTCAGCGCGCCGAACACGACACGGCGGCGTGACGCCCAGCGCACCGGTGCCGATGCACCGAGGTCGTGGTTCACATCGGCGAGGCCGTGGTCGGCGCTCGAGTCTTCGGTCATCGTCACCTCGGACCGCTCATGGTAGGAGACGCGACACGGCCTGCCGCGGACGGCAGGCCATCATCGTTCGATTGGTTGTTGGCTAGGTCAGGCCGTTGCCCGCCGGGAGCGGGTGACCAACACCGCACCACCACCGACGAGGGCGACACCGGCGAGCGCCAGGGTGGCGGTCTCGGTACCGGTGACCGGGAGGGTGGCCTGGCTGGGCTGCGTGGCCGGTGCCGACGGGGTGGTCGGGGCGGCAGGGGTGGGCGATGCCGGCGACGGCGCGACGGGCTGTGGGGTCGGGACGAGCTCGCCGCCCTCGACGATCACACCACCACAGTCGGGGGTGCCGAGGCTGCCCGAACCGGCGCAGTCTTCTGCCGAGGCCGGCAGGACAACGCCGAAGGTCGCCGCGCCGGCGAGAAGTGCACCGAGGAAGAGCTTACGCATGGTGGAGCCTTTCGAATGTTCCGCAGTGGCTGCAGTGTAGCCACTGATGACGCTCAGCGTAGATTCCACCACGAAGCGTCCAAAACGAGTCGAGTCACCTACGCGTCCGGGCTCCCCACCACGGCCCTCATCTGGCGATGGCCGCGGCGGCTCGCTCGTAGATCACCCGATGGGCCGCCGCTTTTGCGGTCCACTCCCAGGGGCCGGGAGCAGCTCCCACACGGTCGAGCGCAGCCCAAGCCAGGAAGTCGGCGATGGAGGCCGGATCGCTGGTGTCAGGCAACACCCGAACCCACTCGTTCCCCTGCGACTCGGTCAACCAGTCGGCCTGGCGACTCGGCGACAGGGCAACCGGTGTGCCCGCCGGGAGGCACACGTACGGCACGCCGGTGTTGAACGCGTGATCCTGCGGCGCCACCACCGCGTGGTGGGAACGAATGATGTCGTCGAGTTCGGGATCGCTCACCCAGCGATCGACCACCTCGAACCCGTGGTCGGGCGCGAGCTCACGGAGCTGCTCGAGATAGTCGCGATCGCCGACGGGCCCGGCGATCGTCAGCGTGGCTTGTTCCGACTCGATGAACGGCTTGAGCCAACGGAGTACATCGAGCTGCTGCTTGTAGGGCCCGATGGCACCGACCATGAGCAGGCGGACCGGCGTCCCCGTCGGTGGCCGGGCAGGTGGGTCGTCCGAGGTCACGGCGACGGATCCCCACTCGATCGGCTCGAATGGCACCGCCGCCAGATCGGGGTAGCGCTCGATGATCGCCCGCTCGTGCCCGGGCACCAGCGTGACGATGCTCGACATCCGGCGACGCATCGCCCAGAACAACGCCCGCTCGACCGGGCCCCTCCAGCCGTCGTGTGGCTCGAGATTGTGGGCGGTCCAAACGACCGAGTGGCGTCGGGCCAGCAGCGACAACGTGATCACCGAGGCCTCGAGCTGCTTGACGAGCTTCTTGGCCGTCGAGCCCGACGAGCGAACGATGTGTTCGGGCCAGTTCACATGCAACACGACCGGCGAGCGGCGGAGCAGCGTGGTGGCCCGAAGGTTCTCAAAGGTCACGCCGACACCGGCATAGGCGCTGGTCAGGCGCACCAGCTGCGGCGACGACTTCTCGTTGATCACCGGGTGAATGACGACGGCGAGCGGGTGCGGGGTATCGGGTACCATTCCCCCACTGTGCCGCAACGTGTGACCGACCGACACCGACGCGTCGCCCACTCGGGCTGAGCAATTCGACTGTGGTGCACCACGGCGACCCACCAGCTGGCCACACTCGGTGAACGGCACATTCCGAGGCTTGATCTACGAGGTCTCGCGCCGATGGTACCTACAGTCCCGCCCGTCCGATTCGGAAGGCCTTCATGGCTCCTGCAACCCCACCGCCGACAACGCCACCGACGGCGCTGCCCCCGACCAGGGCGGTGGTCGGTCAACTCATTCGCTATGCCGCGCACTATCGCAAGCACTTCTTCGATGCGGTCCGCGACGAGCTCGCGCTCCAGGGCATCGAGTACCGCGTGTTGTATGGCGAACCGTGGGCCGACGAGCAGCCCATCGGCGGTGTCGTCGAGCTGCCATGGGCCACCAAGGTCAAGACTCGGCACCTGTCGATCGCCGGCAAGACCGTGCTGTGGCACGGCGCGCAGCGAGCCGCAACCGGCTGCGATGTGATCATGCTCGAGCAGCAGGTCAAAGCGGTTGCCAACTACCTCTTCCTCGTTCGCCGCCTCGTCGGCGGACCGAGGATCATCCTCACGGGCCACGGTCGCAACCACCAGACCGACGACCACACGACCATCGTCGAGCGCTCGAAGGAGTGGCTGACTCGACGAGCCGATTGGTTCTTCGCCTACACCGAGAACTCCGCCGACATCGTCGCCGAGATGGGATTCCCACGCGAACGGGTCACCGTGTTCACCAACGCGCTCGACAACAACGCGCGGCGAGCTCAGATCGAAGCGACGACCGAGACCGAGCTGGCCACGCTGCGCAGCGAACTGGGCCTCGGAGCGGGGCCGATCGGCGCCTACATCGGTCGGATCTATCCCGACAAGCGACCCGACTTCCTCATCGATGCCGCACTCGAACTCCGGGCGCTGCAACCCGATTTCGAGCTCCTGATCATCGGCGACGGCAACGACCGGGCGGCGATCGATGCCGCGGCGGCAGAACACCCGTGGATCCATGACGTCGGCGCTCGCTTCGATTCCGACCTCGTGCGCCACGCCCTGCTCGCCGACGTCATCCTCAACCCTGGTGCCATCGGCCTGGTCGCCATCGACTCGCTCGCACTCGGGCGACCGATCGTCACCGTCGCCGATACCGGGCATGGGCCGGAGATGGCCTATCTCAAGCCCGACTTCGACTGCATCGTCCTCGACCGTGAGGTCACGCCCCAGCAGTACGCCACCACCGTGTCCGAGCTCTTCGACGATCGCCCTCGTCTCGTGCAACTCCAGCAGCAGGCCCGGAGCCGGGCCCACGAGTTCTCGATGGAGGACATGGTGGCCACCTACGCCGCCGGCTTCGTCACGGCGCTCGAAACGCTCGGCATCATCGAGCCGACCCCGGCCCCCGATCCGAACGACGCGTGATGCGAGTCCTCCAGATCCACTGTCGCTACCGCTTCGAAGGCGGCGAAGAAGCCGTCGTCGCGTCCGAGGCCGAATTGCTCGCTGCGCACGGCGTCGAGGTCGTGCAGTACCAGGTCGAGAACCCTGAGTCGGGTGGCCAGGCCGCGTTGACCCTGGCCCAATCACTGTGGAACCGATCGGCGCGGCGAGCCGTCGATGCCGAGATCGAACGGGTCCGGCCCGACGTCGTCCACATCCACAACACCTGGTTCACCCTGTCCCACTCGGTCTTCGGCGCCGGCCACGCCGCCGGCCTTCCCACCGTGGCCACCTTCCACAACTACCGGCAGAGCTGTATCAACTCGCTCTTCCTCCGCAACGGCGTGGCCTGTGACGATTGCCGCGGCCACGGGCCCTGGCGTGGCGCCATTCGTAAGTGTTACCGCGACAGCTACGTCATGTCGGGGATTGCCGCCGGCACGCTGGCGTTCCATCAGCAGCGAAAGACGCTCGCCAACGAACTCGATGTCGCCACCGTCATGACCGAGTTCGGTGCCGACATCCTCGTCGATGCCGGCTTGCGCCGAGAACAGGTGGTCGTGATGCCTCACGGGGTGCACGATCCCGGACCACGGACCGTGCACCCCTCCGCCTCCGACACCGTGCTGTTCGTCGGACGGCTGTCCGAGGAGAAGGGACCGCAGTTCCTCGTCGACGCGTGGATGGCGGCACCGCCCGAGGGTCTCGTGCTCGAACTGGTCGGTGATGGGCCGCTCGATGCCGAGCTGCGAGCTGCCGCGGCCGGCTGCCCGAGTATTCGCTTCGCGGGACGGATCCCTCGGTCAGAGGTCGAGCGTCTTGTGCTCGGCGCCCGGGCCGTGGCCGTGCCGTCACTGTGCTACGAAGGCCAGCCGCTGTCCCTCCTCGAATCACTCGGCGCCGGCCTTCCGGTGATCGTCGCCGATCACCCGCCGCTGCGAGGCACACTGGCCGGCACCGAGGCGGGCATCCTCGTCGAACCCGGGAACACTGCGGCGTGGACCCGTGAGTTGGCACGGTTGAACGATCTCGATTGGATCGGCCGGGCCTCGACCGCCGGACGCCGATTGTTCGAGACCGAGTACGACCGCGAGCTCGGTGGCGCTCGCCTGCTCGAGGTCTACGAGCGCATCGTCAACGCCGCTGGGGCTCGCCGTACTCCTCGATGAGCTGCGCCTCGAAGTCGTCGATCCGGCGGTCCTTGCGCACCAGGTAGACCAATGCGATCCACATGCCGATGGCACTCAGTGACTCGGCGACCAACGTGGCGGCGACGGCGCCCTTCCAGTTGTACGACGGGATCAGCCACACGTTGATCGCGAAGTTGATGACCATCGCCATGACGATGAGCCCGTTGCGAAGCCCCTGCCGGCCGGCGCCGGTGAGTGCATTCGCGGGGAAGATCGAGACGCCACGGATGAGCGGGAGCACGGCCAGCCAGCGAATGACGGTGTCCATCTGCGCGTCCTGGTCCCGCAGAATCCAGGGGAAGACCGGAGCGAAGATGAACAGGCCGATCCCCGCCGCGATGCCGAAGAGAATGACCGGACGCACCAGCTTCTTCGCCAGTACATACGCCTCGGCGAGACTGCGCGAGCCGGCGCCGAAGAAGTCCTGATCGGTGGCGCGCACCAGCGCCATGACCGGCACCACGGCGAGCGCAGCGATGCGGTACCCGGCGGCGTACCAGCCCGCCTGCAGCTCGAAGCCGTACTTCGGCAACATGGTCTTGTCCATGGAGTCGAGCAAGGTGTTGGCACCACCCATCAGGGTGTAGGGAATGCCGTCGCGAATGTCGTGCTGTGTGAAGGTCCCGAGGGTCGGCGAGGCGCCGAACGATGACCGGACCGTGACCAGCGACCAGGCCGCAGCGGCACCCCACGCGAATAGTCCGAATACCGCCCACTGATCGAGCGTGCCATTGCCGACCACGAAGAAGACCAGGACACCGATGAGTCGGATCACGCCCGTCGAGAGGCGAACCCGCATGGCGACCTCGAGCTTTCGGTGCGCCTGAGCGGCGATCACGGCGAAGTCGGTGAGGCCGAAGAAGAGCATCTGCGACACGACGAGCAGCAGGTACGTCACCGGCGAGACCTGGTCGAGGAGCCAACCACGAGTGACCATCAGCAGCGCGCTGAAGATGACCGTGCCCGCCAGCACGGTCGAGAGCAGGCGACTCCAGAGGACCTGGAACGGCCGCCCGAGGGCGAAGTCCCGCATCAGCAACTGCTGAGAACCGAAATAGCCGATCGTCGCCGCGAGGAGGCCGTGGGCGATCGCCGCCGAGTAGAGCCCGAACGACTCGGCGCCGAGTGACTTGTAGATCAGGAAGAAGGCCGCCATGCTCAGCGCGAGCTGAGCGATCTCGGCCCCGAGGGCGAAAACCGTGTTGCGTTTGGTCTGTGAACCGAGGGCCTTCGACTTGACCTTGGCGATGACGCTCACGATCAGTTGCGCCAGGGATCGTCGTCGTCCACGTCAAGAACCTCACCCGTTGGTGGTTGATGGCCGGCAGCGACGGGCATCGGAGGATCGTCGTCGAGGTAGCGCTCGTCGATGCCGAGCGACGCCAGTGTCGCCATGCGGGCTTGGCGCTGCTTGTAGCCCATCTCCAGAGGCACCTTGCCCTGCCGGGCGACGGTGAGGACCGCAAGAATGAATGCCACCCAGTAGATGGTGCGTCCTTGCACGCCGACCTCGGTGATCGAGTACAGCAGCGTGTAGGTGAGAATCGTCAGCGGCCACAGGCCGAGCACGCCGGGGACGGCGCGTACGAAGCGGGTGGCGCGAACGACGGCGCGGACATACATGATCATGAACATGCTGGTCCCGACGATGCCGAGCTCGAGCATGTATTCGAGCAGGGCATTGTGGGCGTGGGGCAGGCGCCCTCCGAAGTCGATCCACACCTCGTGCGCCGGGCCGAACCAATCGGTCCAGAACGCACCGGCGCCCGAGCCCAACCAGAAGCGCTTCGGGATCTCGTTGATGACGAGGATCCACAAATCGGTTCGTCCCGTGAGTGTGACGTCCTTGCCCACGATGCCGGCAATGACCTCGAGCTGCGTCAAGCCCACGTAGATCCCGACGACCACCGCCGTGAAGTAGCCGGTGGCAACGGCGCCGTAGAGGGTCTTGCGACCCCGGAACGCCTGAAACATGACCATGAACCCGATGAGCGCGATCCCGCCGCCGAGCGACGTGCCCGATGTCGAGCCGAACATCAGGAAGAGGGAACCCGCCGCGCCCAGGTAACAGACGACCCGGAACCGCCGGAACAGCCGTGCGGCCATGAGCAGGTTGATCAGCTCGAAGACCGACGCCCGGCCGAGCGAGTTCTTGTCGGTCTGGACCCCGCTCCAGCCCAATGGCGTGTCGGCATACACCGGCAGCGCGAGGCTGAAGACGATGTTCGAGACCACCCCGAGTAGGGACACCCACATGATCATCCAGAGCACTTCCTCGAGCTCGAATCGGATGAACAGGTAGTAACCGACCAGCGTGGTGAGCAGGAAGATGATCGAGAAGTCGAGCGTGCGTGCGGGGTCTTCGGACCAGACGGCCGAGAGCAGGCAGAAGAACACCCACGAGAACAGCAGCGGCTCGACCCGAATGGCCTTGACGAACTGCTTCTCGTTTCCATGCAGGCGGCTGAGGAGAAACCCGTAGCAGCCGAGGAACGACAGCTGGGTGATCGGGTCGCTCGGTTGCACGGCGACGAACGACCCGCCATAGGACCGGAACCACGTGGTCGGCACGGCATAGGCCAGGATGAACAGGGCGAAGGTCGCCACCATTCGTTCGACCTGACCCGGTCGTTTGATGAACGCCCGCTCGTACACCTGGGGCCGGGCCCCAGCCACCATGGTCACTTTCGAGTTTCGTAGGTGTAGCGCTGGCCGTACGAGGTGATCGCTGCCCGTCGCTCCTTGTTGAGCACGGCGCCCAGCAACTTGCCGCCGGCCCGTTCGATGTCGGAGCGGAGACGATTCAGCGATGCGGTGTCGGTGCGGAGGCTGTCGACCACCACGATGACGCCGTCGACGTAGACGGAGGCGCCGACGGCGTCGGCGGCATTGAGCACCGGCGGCGAGTCAACGAGCACGATGTCGGCCATGCTGGCGAGGGTCTTGATCAGCGAGTCGAACCGGGCCGACGACATCAGCTCACCAGGGTTGCGAGGCAGATGACCGGCAGGCACGATGCGCAAGTTCTCTCCGACCGGGCGCATCGGGATGCGCTTCATCTCTGGATCGGCCAGCCAATCGCCGAGGCCCTCGGACTCGTCGAGCCCGAACAACTTGTCGAGGCTTGGGCGACGAAGGTCGGCCGAGACCAGCACGACTCGCTTGCCGGACTCCGCCAGGGCGATGGCGGTGTTGGCCGAGGTGACCGACTTGCCTTCGCCCGGTGTTGCGCTGGTGAGCAGCACCGAGCGCAGGCCCTGCGCTCCAGCGAGGAACAACAACGACGAACGGAGGCGGCGATACGACTCCTGGGCGACCAGGATGACGCTGGAGCGCTTCTCGGAACGCATGACCAGCAGCGCTCCACCGAGCGAACGGGCGAACCCGAGGTTCGGCACCGACGCGAGCACGTCGACGCCCAGGGTGGCCTCGATGCTGTCACGATCACGAGCGGTCTTGTCGAGGCGATCGAGGGTGAAGGCGAGGACCACGCCCATGATCGAGCCGAGGATCAGGCCGACGGCCATCAGGGTGCTGGCGCCGAGGCCGAGCGGGGCCCGAGGGGTCTCGGCGTATTCGAGCACCGAACTGGGGTCGTTGAGGGTGGCCTTCGACCGCTGAAACTCGGCCAGATCGGTCTGCAGCGCCCGCAGGCGGACGAGATCCTGTGCCCGGGTCTGGGTGATCTGCGACGCGAGGTCGAACTGCGACTGGCGCTCGGCCGAGCCGGCGTCGGCCCGGGCGGCCGCCGCCTGTGCGGCCAGGATGTCCTGCTCTTCCTGATCGATCAGGGCCTGCAACGGCGTGATCAAGTCGTTGGTGGCGGTGATGCGCTCGTCGTAATACGCGTCAGCCTCGCCGTTGCGCTGGGCAACGTAGACGTCGGCGAAACCGTTGACCGCGTCGCGGGCCAACTCAGGGTCGGTCGAGGTGAACGACAGGTTGAGCACGTCGGAGTCGGGACGGAAGTCCACCTTCATCGGCCGTAGCAGCGACTGCGGGTCGCCACCTTCGACCCGGTCGGCGCCGACGATGTCGACCACTTCGCGAGCGATCGGGAGCGAGCGCAGGATCTCCCGTTCCTTCTCGAGCACCGGGTTCACGAGCTGATTGTTCACCGAACCGACGGGTGACGGGTTCAGCTCGACCCGAGCGGCCGCTTCGTAGTTGTCGGTACGGACCTGGGTGTAGATGTTGGCCAGCACCAGGCCGACCGCGGCGCACACGAGCACCGTGATGAATCGGCGCTTGACCGCGCCGATGTAATCTTCGAGTCCGGGCGCATCCTGCGCGATCGATCCAGGTTCGTACATCATGGGGCAGTAACCGTTGTGGTGTTGTCCGAGGAGACCGGCGGATTCGGCACGGCACGAGTCGGCAAACTCGAGCCTGCGCCGTTGCGGGCCGTCAGTCCCTCGAGGGGGGCGGGCGTCGGAATGACCGGGACGGTCGATCCGGATGCTCGGCGAACCATCGCCGTCGTGAGCAGAGCGAGGAAGCGAGAGTTGGTACTCAGATACCGGCGCCAGAGCCGCTTGGGCTCGGCGGCGAGACGCCACGCCCATTCGAGACCGAGGCGCTGAATCAAGGTGGGTGGGCGGGATTTGAGACCGGCCCCGAAATCGAAGGCCGCACCGACCGCCATCATGGCGGCGTCGACCTTGCCGCGGTGATCGGCAACCCAACGCTCTTGGCGGGGGCAACCTCGTCCGACGAGGACGATGCCGGCGCCCGAGTCGTGAATGACCTCGATGTCGGCGAGATCTTCCTCGGGCGTGGCGTCGCGGAAACGATCGGGTTGGATACCAGCGATCAAGAGATTGGGATGCCGGTTGGTGATGGCCTCGGCGAAGAGACGGCAGGTCTCACCGGTGGAGCCGTAGAGGAAGATCGACACGCCCTCACGCTCGGCCCGCTCGAAGACGTGCCAGATCACCTCGGGTCCAGCCACTCGGCTCTCCAACCCGGCACGGTGGAGCAGGTTCATGGCCCACTTGACCGGCATACCGTCAGGAGTGACGAGATCGAAGCGCTCGTTGATGAGTGCACCGAACTCGTCGTTGGTGACCGCTTCGATGAGCCCGTGCACGGCGAGCGCCGTCATGCCGAAGGACTGATGACGTTTGCCGGCGGCCACGATGGCATCGGCTGCTTCGGCGTAGGTGGTCTTCGACACACCGATGCCGAAGACGTTGAGACGCTCGATGACACCGGCGGACGCCCCGGCGTGCGACTCGCCCCGCCGCTCGGATGCGGGGTGCTGTTCGGTCACAGCGTCTTGATCGGTCACAGGGTCTTGATCGGTCACAGGGTCTTGATCGGTCACACGGTCCTGCCTGGTCGCTTGGTCCTGCCTGGCGTCGTTCACACCGTGGCCTCAGCGAGCCACCGGTCGGAGGCACGCTCGTAGATGTCGGCAATGATGCCCTTGATATCGTAGGTGAGCTTGAAGTCCGGATAGTGGGACTCGAACTTGGAAATGTCGGAGATCCACCACATGTGGTCACCGATCCGGTTGTCCTCGGCATAGGTCCACTCGAGCTTGCGACCCGCCACCGCTTCGCACATGTCGATGGCTTCGAGCATCGAGCAGTTCGCCGTGCGGGCGCCCCCGATGTTGTAGGCCTCGCCGACACGGGGGTTCTTGGCGAACGCGTCGAACGCCGCGATCAGATCCTCGGAGTGGATGTTGTCACGGACCTGCTTGCCCTTGTAGCCGAACACTGTGTAGGGCCGACCGATCACGGTGCAGCGCATCAGGTAGGCGAGGAAGCCGTGCAGCTCGGCGCCGGAGTGGCCCGGTCCGGTCAGGCAGCCGCCCCGGAAGACGCCGGTCTTCATGTCGAAGTACTTGCCGTATTCCTGCACCATCACATCGGCGGCCACCTTGGAGGCGCCGAAGATGCTGTGGGTCGAGTTGTCGAGCGACATCTCCTCGGGGATGCCGTGCTCGGCCCACTCATGTGACGGGTCGAGTTCGTAGCGGCCCTCGAGCTCGATCAGGGGGAGACGGTTCGGGGTGTCGCCATACACCTTGTTGGTCGAGGTGAAGATGAAGGTGGCCTGCGGTGCGTGGAGCCTGGTGGCCTCGAGCAGGTTCAGCGTGCCGACGGCGTTGACGTCGAAGTCGGTGAACGGCTCACGGGCGGCCCAGTCGTGTGACGGCTGAGCGGCGGTGTGCACGATGAGTGAGATGTCGGTGCCGTACTCGGCGATGAGATCGTTGACGCCGGCCCGGTCACGAATGTCGAGGGCGCGGTGCACGTAGTTGTCGAGATCGGCCTGGTGGGTATCGGTCGCCCACGCCGTGGAGGATTCCTCGCCGAAGAAGTAGGCCCGCATGTCGTTGTCGACACCGACGATGATGTCGGCGGACTTGGCGAAGTGACGGACCGTCTGGGCACCGATCAAGCCGCCTGCTCCGGTCACGATGATCACTGACATTTTCGGACTCCTGTGGTGGGCCGGCAGACGCCGACTCCTGTCAAGGGCCGGCCCTCGCCGACCGTTCGTTTTCGGGTTGGCCTTGCGTCCCACACGCTGATCCACTTCGAACGGTACCGAATCGATCCGAGCCGGGCCGTGAGTCGAAGGACCCAACGAACGGCGCAGCGCACAGGAACACCTGACCCTGACCCATCGGCGCGTGTCGCAGAGTCCTGAACTTCGACACGTGTGAACGTCTCGCTAGGAACACTGCCCGGTTGATCACGCAGCGTGCCAAAGAGCTGGTGCAGGCCGAGAGCGCCGACCACCATGAGTGATCTTGCTCAGCGTCCGCCGCCCGCACTGGGCTAGCGTGCCCGCCATGGCGAAAAGTGTGCGGGTGGGTCGCGTCTTGGCGGGCATCGTCGCGTTCTCGGTGGGAACGTTGATGGCGACATCGAACGGTGGGGCGGTGCTGGCACCGACGGCGAACGGAGCGGCGGCCGAGGCATCAGCGAAGCCGGCGATCTATCTGTCGTTCGACGACGGTCCGTCGCTCGACGGGGGTACCTCGCAGCTGCTCGACGTTCTCGCTCGGCACAACGCAAAGGTCACGTTCTTCATCAACGGAGTGAACGTGACGACGCCGGCAACCAAGGAATCGTTGCGGCGGGTGCTGGCCGAAGGTCATGCCCTCGGTAGCCACTCGTACCAACACCTCGAGCTCGACAAGCTGAGCGACGACGAGATCGTCAACGTCCAACTCAAGCGAAACCACGATCTGGTGAAGTCGGTGACCGGCCACGACATGGCGTGCTTCCGCTCACCATGGGGCAGCACCTATACCCACGAGCGAGAACTGGCCCTGATCCGTGGGTTCGGCTACCAGGTCGAGAACTACTGGGGACGGAACGACGCCAGCGACTACACCTTCGAAAACCTCGTGCCGTCGCTCCCGGCCGGAGCGACAACGGCCGAACGAGCAGCATGGGAAGCCGAACGGAAGCGGATCATCGCCCGAGCCACCGCCGACAAGCTGGCGACGGCCACGGGCGGCGAGACCTTCCTGCTCCACGACGGGGTGGCGAACAAGTCGGCCACGGTCGCCGGCATCGAGCTGTTCCTCGCCGAGCACGGCGACGACTACACCTTCCTTCCCATCCCCGGTTGCGGCGGCGACTCGACGCCACCGATCACCACCCCACCGACCACGACGGCCCCGACCACCACGCCGCCCCCGGCTGGCCCGGTCTACAACGGCCCGGTCGCCGGTGCTGCAACGGTCGAGGAAATCCTGGCGGCGAGCGACTACACGGCCAATGACGCCAACTACCTGCGGCTCTACCACGCCCTCCTCGCTCGCGAACCCGACGTCGCCGGCGCCAAGTACTGGCTGGCCCAGTCACGCGTCGGCTCCACCCTCGACGACGTCGCCTGGGGATTCTCCCAATCCACCGAGTTCGTCGCCAAGTACGGCAACCTCGACGACGCAGCGTTCGTGACCACCGTCTATGGCAACGTCCTCGGTCGCACTCCCGACGCCGCCGGCCGCAACTACTGGCTCGGCGAAGTCACCTCCGGGCGACTCAGCCGACACAGCGTCGTCCGGTGGATCGCCGAAAGCAACGAATTCAAAGCAGCCCACCCCTACGCCCCAACCTGACCACTCCGCTCATCTCCGCAACGACAGGTGATCCTGCTCTCTCCTGCGCGGTGTCGAGGCCGGTAGCGTCCTCACCATGGCGAACAACAAGCGGGTGGGCGGTCTCGTTGCTGCCGCGTTCATGATCAGCACGGCGGTGGTGGCAGCGACTCCATCAGCGGCAACGTCAGCGGCCCAACAGACAGGCAGCGCAACGGCCAAGCCGATCATCTATCTGTCGTTCGACGACGGCCCGTCGCTCGACGGCGAGACGACGCACCTCATGAACGTGCTCGACGCCTATGACGTCGACGCCACCTTCTTCATCGTGGGCGACAAGCTGGCGAGCGCGACCAATCAGACGGCGCTGCGCCGCATGTACGCCGACGGTCACGCGGTCGGCAACCACTCGTGGAACCATCTTCCACTCGACACGCTCAGCGACGCCGAGTTGATCAACACACAGCTGCGTCAGACGCACGAGCGGGTCAAGGCCGTCAGCGGCTACGACATGCGCTGCTTCCGTGCCCCGTGGGGCAAGTCACGGATCACCAAGAACCAGGTGACCATCATCGAGGACTTCGGCTACCAGGTCGAGAACGCCTGGCAGATCGACGCCAGCGAATACGTCTTCACCGAGGCGCTGCCGGGCGGACCCGCCGTGGCCGATCAGATTGCCGCCAAGCTGGCAACTGCGACCCACGGCAACCGGATCCTCCTCCACGACGGAGTGCTCGATCGATCGGCCATGGTCGCCGGCGTGGAGCAGTTCCTCGCCGCCCATCGCAACGACTACGAGTTCCGCACGATCCCGGGGTGTGAGAACGACACCACCACACCGCCGCCGGCCGGCCCGAGCTACGACGGCCCCATTGCGAATGCGGCCACGGTCGGGGAGATCCTGGCGGCGAGCGACTACACCGCCGGCGACGCCGACTACCTGCGGCTCTACCACGCCCTCCTCGCTCGCGAACCCGACGTCGCCGGCGCCAAGTACTGGCTGGCCCAATCACGAGTCGGCTCCACCCTCGACGACGTCGCCTGGGGCTTCTCCCAATCCAGCGAATTCGTCAAGAAATACGGCAACCTCGACGACGCAGCGTTCGTGACCACCGTGTACGGCAACGTCCTCGGTCGCACCCCCGACACCGCCGGCCGCAACTACTGGCTCGGCGAAGTCACCTCCGGACGACTCAGCCGACACGGCGTCGTCCGGTGGATCGCCGAAAGCAACGAATTCAAAGCAGCCCACCCCTACGCCCCCACCTGAACACTCCGTCGGTGACCAGGCAGTAGGCCGAACGGCTCAAGTTTTCCGTAGCGAAAAGACGATGGGTAGTTTCACCTGAAGGACCGACTGCGTCACGACGCTGAGGCCTGAAGGCGACTACATTCGGACGTTGGCGGGGTTCCCGTCTCGCCAGCCCGCATTCACCATCAAAGGATTCTCCCTTATGAACCCATCGCTACGTCGTGTCCTCGGCACGGTGGCAGCCGGTGTGGCCCTCACGGGCTCGCTCGCGGTCTCGCCACTTGCTGCCGGTGCAGAGTCGGCGCCGGCCGCGGTCTCCGCACCTGCGGCAACCGCCTCGGCCACCGCTGCCCGCACTCAGGCCGAGAACGAGCGCATCGTTCGCGCCATGTACCTCGGCTTCCTCCAGCGCGAGCCCTCCACCACCGAACTCGCCGCCGGGCTCACCAAGGCCACGGCCGGCAACTTCGCCTCACTCGTCAGCGATGTGTCGCGGGGCGACGAATGGCTCGGCGTCTTCGTCGACGACCTCTACAACCAGGCGCTCGAGCGCGATCCCGATGCGGCTGGCCGCACCTACTGGATCGGCGAGCTCAAGACCGGCAAGGCCAGCACCCTGATCGCCGCATCGGTCATCGGCTCCGCCGAGTTCCGCAACCTTGCTGGCAACACCGACGACGGCTTCATCGAGCGCAACTACGTCCGCATCCTCGGCCGTGCCTCAGAGCCCACCGGAAAGTCATTCTGGCTCGGCATCCTCGGGAGCACCAGCGATGCTCGCATCGGTTCGGAGTTCTTCGAGAGCCAGGAGAACCGCAACCGCCGCGTCACCAACCAGTACGACCAGCTGCTGTGCCGGACCCCGGATGCCGCCGGCCTCGCCTACTGGGCCGACGAGATCACCGGTGGGCGCGACGTCGCGCTGTCGGAGTTCCTCGCCACGTCCGACGAGTTCATCAACAATGCGGTCGCCGGCACCTGCCTGGCAACGCCGAAGGATCCCGATCCTGAGCCCGACACCCCGCCGGATCCGGCCGCGGTCTGCACCGGTGTCACCACGATGCCGAACGATGACTGCCAGGCGTTGGTCAAGATCTACAACGAAAACGGTGGCAAGGACTGGGTCGTCACCGACGACGATCGGGACTACCCGGGCACCTGGGCCAAGGCTTCGACCGATCCCTGCACCTGGGCCGGTGTCACCTGCTCCGCCGGGAAGCTCACGGCCCTGACCCTGAACTCGGCTGGCGCCACCGGCGCCATCCACTCGTCGCTCGCCGACCTGACCGACCTGGTCGACCTGAACCTCAGCCTCAACGAGATCACCTCGATCCCGACCGGCTTCGCCGGCATGACCGGGCTGCGGTTCGTCAACGTCTCCTACACCAACCTGAGCGGCCCGGCCGACCTCACCTCGGCGTCGGCACTCAACGTGATCACCGCCACCCAGGCCGGTCTCAGCACGCTCGACGTGTCAGGTCTCGCCGACCTGCAGGAGCTGTACATCAACAACAATCCGTCGAACAACACCGACGGAACGAAGAACACCTTCACGTCGTTGCCGTTGCCAACGGCCACCGACACGCTGACCACGCTGCAGGCCCAGTACAACCAGATCACCTCGATCGACGGTGTGCAGGGGCAGACGGCGCTCACGCAGCTGTGGGTGTTCAATAACGCCATTCCGACCGTGCCTGCCGGCATCGAGGCGCTCACCACGCTCGACGCCGATCCGACCCCTGCGGTCGCCACTGACAACTCCACCAATGCGTTCCGCTTCGGCCCCCAGTGTGTGGGCTCGGCGGTCACCGCTGCCGACGGCACCGGCGCCGCCTTCATGGACGGCCGCGACGGTGGTCCGACCGGCAACGAGGCCTGGCGTTCCGCCACTTCGGGTTCTCCGGCCTGCCCGGCCTGAGGTCGACAAGCTCGAACCTCACCGTGAGCACCGACTCGTCGGTGTGAGCATCTGAAGAACACCGTCACGGGCGGGGGCTTCGGCCCCCGCCCGTTTCGCGTGGCCGATCGAGCGATTTGCTCATCCCCATCCTCCACTTCGGGTCTGTTCTGCCGACACAATGGGTGTCGTCGCTGTACGACGCATCCCGCACGTCGTGACCCGTCGAGCAACACCGACCATCGAGCGCCGCGGCGGCGCCTAGCCACAGGAAGTTTCATGACCTTCGATCCATCCTCCACCCGAGTCGCTCTCATCGGTCAGGGCTATGTCGGCCTTCCGGTCTCCATGCGAGCGGTCGAGGTCGGCTACGACGTCCTGGGATTCGATCTCGACCAGCGCAAGATCGACGGTCTCAACAACGGCCGTTCACACATCGACGACATCACCGACGCCGACGTCGCAGCCGCCAACGCGACCGGTCGCTATCGCGCCACCTCGTCGCCCGCCGATCTTGCGGACTTCGATATCGCCGTCATCACCGTGCCGACCCCGCTGGCCGATGGCGCACCTGACATGAGCTACATCGAGTCGGCCTCCCATCTCCTTGCCGACCACATCCGCCCCGGCTGCACGGTCATCCTCGAGAGCACCACGTATCCGGGCACCACCGAGGAATTCGTGGCGCCGATTCTCGAAGCAGGCTCAGGCCTCAAGGCGGGTGTCGACTTCTTCCTCGGCTTCAGCCCCGAGCGCATCGATCCCGGCAACGTCACCTGGACCTTCA
Source organism: Acidimicrobiales bacterium (assembly GCA_041394265.1). Lineage (NCBI taxonomy): Bacteria > Bacillati > Actinomycetota > Acidimicrobiia > Acidimicrobiales > Acidimicrobiales bacterium. The sequence goes on along the minus strand of JAWKIO010000005.1, from coordinate 4,416,962 downwards.
CCAAAACCCCGAAGATCGTCGCCGGCGTCAATCCCGAATCACTTGCCAAGGTCCAGTCGTTCTACGACGACCTGGTCGAGACCACGGTGCCGGTCAGCGGCACCCGTGAGGCCGAGATGGCCAAGCTGCTCGAGAACACCTACCGCCACGTCAACATCGCCCTGGTGAACGAACTGGCACCCCAAGCCCGGGCGCTCGGCATCGACATCTGGGAAGTGATCGCCGCCGCGGCCAGCAAGCCATTCGGGTTCATGCCCTTCTACCCCGGACCGGGTGTCGGCGGCCACTGCCTGCCGATCGATCCGTCCTACTTGTCGTGGAAGTTCGAGCGTCAGCTCGGCACGATCAGCCGCTTCGTCAAGATCGCGAACGACATCAACGAGCACATGCCTGACTACGTGGTGAAGCGGGTCCAGCTCGGCCTCAACGATCGTGAGAAGCCGGTCAAGGGCTCGCGGGTCCTCGTGTTGGGCGTCTCCTACAAGCGAGACTCCAACGACGCACGCGAGACACCGGCGTCACCGATCATCCGTCAGCTCGTCGAGTTGGGCGCGATCATCCATGCACATGATCCCCACATCGACCGCTACGAATACGACGACCTGATCACCCGAGTCGAGCTCACCGCCGACGAGGTGGCGGCTGCCGATGCCGTCGTGTTGATTACCGATCACAGCGACGTGGACTACGAGCTCGTCCTCGCCAACGCCGACTACATCTTCGACACCCGCAACAAGCTCAGCGGCCACAACGTCGAAACCCTCTGAACCAGCGCCGGGCGCCCGGCGCCGCAATGTTGCCCCAACGCTTCTGTGCGTCAAACCCACCGGCCGTACCTGTTCTGTGCGTCAACGTTCCCGGGTCCGGGAACTTTGACGCACAGAACGGGATTTGCGATGCGTTTGACGCACAGAATGGTTCAGGAGGAGGGGATGGCGGGGACCGACTGACCCTCGTAGATCCGTAGTCGCTCGAGGGAGCCGACGAACGGACGGTCGCCGGTGGCCTCGTTGCCGAGCACGGCTCGGCGATCCTCGTGCCATTCGTCGAACTCGAGTGGCTCGAAGCCGGCCCAAGTATCGACCAACTCGCCGTCCTTGCGAATCTCGACCCGGTCTTGGAAGACGGTGACCCGGAGTCGGTGCATCGCCAGATCGGTGAAGATGCCAGGGACCTCGGTGTCGTTGCGCCACGTGCTGCTCTGGCGGAACCGGAGGCTGAGTCGATCGGCTTGCTGCCCGACGTGGAGGTCGATCTCCGACCACTCGGGTCCGACCGAGAGGGTGACGATCCGGCCCGGCCCCTCGGTGTCGAGCCCGGCGGTGGCAACGTCGATGTCGATCGTGAGCCCGTGCTCGCGCACGGCGCCGCATCGTACGACCCGCGGCAGGTCATTCGGGAGCAGCACGCCGGTCTGCCCCGGCTCGAAGACGAGCACATCGCCGTCCACACCGAGAGCAGCCCCGTCGACGAGCTGGTCGGCCGGCAGCGGCGTGGTCGAGTTGGGCAGCGTGAGGGTGCCGGCGCCGGGATCGACGTCGACCAGCAGACCGGCAGCGTTGAGCGGGGCTTCATCTCGGCATCGATAGCGCACCGGGTACTCCCCTGGTTCCAGCCACACCAGCCCGATGGCGAGTGACAGTGCGACCGATGAGCCGAGCAGCACCGGACCGAGCGGAATCGGTGAGGGAAGGCGCTCGTGCGACGCGGCGACGGGTGCCGCAGTGTCGGTACGACGACGCTTCGGCGTCGCCGTCTCGGCGACGACCGATTGCTCATCGTCGGTGGGCTTGCCGCGGACGAAGGCCAGCGTGATGACGGCGATCAACGCCACCCACGTCGGCTGGGGAAGGCGTACCACCGGCTCGGCGATGCCGTCGACCAGCATGAACGCAACGATCGCCCCGACCCACGGATCGCCCCGCCACAGCGCCATCGCCAACGCGACCGCCATCGCCGACAGGAACAGTGCCGCACCTACCCAACCGGTGGTGAACGCCAGGTGCAACACCAGATTGTGAACGTGCTGGGGGTCCCAGCTGATGGCCGTCTCTGCGTTGATCTGGCGCATCCGCTCGCGATCGACCCCGAGGCCGATTCCCGTGACCGGGTGGTCGTCGATCACGTTCAACACTTCGGGCCAGAGCGTCGTGCGCCCGTTGCCTCCGTTGAGGTTCGACAGCTCGGTGCCCGATCGATTCGTGAGCTCGACGATGCGGGCATCGAACCCGCTGGCCAGTAGACCACTCACCACGACCGTGCCCGCAACGACGCCGACGACCAGGAGTCGCCAACGCCGTGCCGCGAGCAGGGCGATGAAGCCGGCAACGACGAGCGCAGTCGGAGCAGTCCGGCTCCCGGTCAACAGCAGGCCGAGGGTGGTGACTGCGACGAAAACAACGGCCGGGGACCAGCGACGCGCCGGATGCTCGATGATCCACAACACGGTGAGCAGGATCGACAGCGCCAAGAAACGCCCGAGCTGATTGGCCTCGAGGTGGACGAGGGACAACCGTGTCGGAAACTGGTCGAACTCGACGGTGAAGGCCGCAACCAGTGCAGCGACGGCCTGGACCAGTGCGGCGACGCCCATCACGACGATCAGACTCGTTCGACTTCGGTGGGCCACGACGCCCATGGCACCGAGCATCACAGCGACGAACGACGCCGTCGTGGCCATCGCCAGCGCGGGATCCTCGCTCGTCAGCGCCGATAGATAGCTCCAGCCGAGCCACGAACCGAACAGCCCGAGGATGAGGCGGCTCCGCCCCGGCGCGAGGACGGCCGGGGGCGAGAGCGCGGCACCGATGGCAGCAACGGCCGTGATGACCAGCGGCAGGACCTCGGCCGGGAGGTCCGGCGCGATGCCGACGAGATCGACCGTTCCGAGGCCACTGGCGATCCCGACCGCAAGCACCGAGAGGGCAGCTCTGGGTTCAGCCACGCGGACGAGTCACCATGGTTTCGGACGGGTCGACGCAAGCGCCGGTCAGGACTTCCAGTAGAACTTGTCGTCGATCTGGTCGGTTGCCATGAGGTACTGGATCTGCTTGAGACGACGGTGATTCCGAGCGGTCAGGAGGCGCTCCTCGAACTGGATGCGATCGAGCACCTCGCGCAGTTCGACCACGCCGGACCGGACGTCCCAGTCTGCAGAAAAGCCGGGCAACTTCGCAGCAATCTTGTCGAAGTTCACACGATAGTTCCTGGTGTCACCGCCCTGGTCACCGATCTGCACCTCGCAACCGGGAATCTCTTCACCGATGATCTCGCAGATGTCACGGACTTGATAGTTGGATCGAGTGTCGCCGACGTTGAACGCTTCAGCCCGCACCGCGTCGGCCGGTGCTTCCACCGAACAAATCATCGCCTTCGCGATGTCACGAATGTGGACGAACGGACGCCACGGCGTGCCGTCGCTCTGCAGAACGAGCTTGCGAGTGAGATAGGCCTGCGCAGTGAGCTCGTTCACCACCAGGTCGAAGCGCATACGAGGGCTGGCGCCGAAGGCAGTGGCGTTACGGAGGAACACCGGCGTGAACGAGTCGTCGGCCATCGGTCGGAGATCGTTCTCGACGAGGACCTTGCACTGGGCGTATGCCGTGATCGGAGCGGTCGGTGACTCTTCGGTGGCCAGCTCGTCGCTCTCGGCACCGCTGGCCCCGTACACGCTGCACGAGGAGCTGTAGACGAAGCGTTCCACGCCGGCCGCCTTGGCCATCTCGGCGAAGCGAACGGTGGCTCGGTGGTTGATGTCGAAGGTCAACTCCGGGTTGAGTTCACCGACAGGATCGTTCGAGATGTCGGCGAGGTGCACAATGGCGTCGAAGCCTTCGAGATCGGCCGGTTGGCTGAGGCGGGTGTCGAGCTTGCGCCAACGCGGCGCCGCCTCGACACCGTCGTAGAGCCAGCCCACTCGGTGGAAACCGGTGTCGTACACCGTGACGTCGTGGCCACGCTCGAGCAGCATCGGGCCGAGCACGGTCCCGATGTAGCCCTCGCCGCCGGTAAGGAGAACCTTCATTGCCTCGCTCTTTTCATTGCCGTGGGGGTGATGCTCAGGGTAGGACGGGGGTGCATCGCCAACGATGGAGCGATTCGCCCAGGCCCTCGCCCGTCGGTTCCATGATCGGCCCGGCAACGGTCACGTTGAGTGAACGTACCTTTGCCGCGACTTCTCCCTGTTCACCGGCGTCGGACTGGAGTACACCGAGGGGCATCGGCGGATGCCACCTCGGCCTTCCACCACGCAGGGCGACAGCTGCGTTCACCCGACAGCACCACAGGAGTATTCATGACGACGCTGGATCGTGCGGCATCGAGACGGCGAGCCATCGCGGCAGTGCAGGTCATCGCCATGGCCGGCGTATGGGGCCTGTGTCTGCACCCAGCGATCGCCTCCGTCCGCTCCGCCGCCGTGTGGAGCGCCGTGGCGGCGTCGATCACCACGGCGTGGCTGATGCGCCGCACCCGAGCCCATCGCATCATCAGGAGCTCAACCGAAGACATCAACGACGTCGTGGTCACTGCCCTCGCCGGCGCCGCCGCCGCCATGGTGGGTGCGGCATCCACAGGGGAGCCACTCCCCGTCCCTGCGGTGCTGCTCGCCTCCGCTGCGTCGATCATGATCCTCCTGATCGTCCGCTCGCTCGCCGCTCGGTCTCGGTCGATGCAGCGTCATGCCCGACGAGTCGTGGTGATCGGCACTGGAGAGGAAGGGGCCGAACTCGCTCAGCTGGTGATCGAACACCCCGAAGCGGCGATGAAATTGGTCGGCGTGGTCGGCAACCGGACGATGGCCGACCGCAACGGCCTCGGGCCGGCGCTCCTCGGCGATGTCGATCGTCTGGCATCGATCCTCTCGTCGGCCTCGATCGACATGGCGATCGTGACGCCAACGGGGTTCCGCGCTCCGCAGTACCGCCGGATCATGGCCGCCATCGAAGACGCTCGAGTCGATGCCTATCTGAGTTCGGGCGTTGGCCGTATCGCCGCGCCCCGCTACCAGGTCTCGTCACTGGTCCACGAGCCGTTCCTCTCGATTGGCTGGGACGAGCCCAGCGCACTTCAGCAGCTGGCCCGTCGAGCCATCGACATCGCCGGGGCCGGTGTCGGCCTCCTCCTCGCGTCACCGGTGATGCTCGTCGCCGCCCTGGCGGTGAAGCTCTACGACCGGGGCCCCGTGCTGTATCGGTCGGGACGCATCGGCCAAGATCGCCAGCCATTCGGCATGCTCAAGTTCCGATCGATGCGTCCCGACGCCGACCAACTGAAGAACGACCTCGCACAACGCAACGAGCGTTCGGGTCCACTGTTCAAGGTCAGCAACGATCCGCGAGTCACACCGGTCGGTCGGCTCCTACGCGAGACCTCGATCGACGAACTGCCCCAGCTGATCAACGTCTTGCGGGGCGACATGTCGCTGGTCGGTCCTCGCCCGGCACTCCCCGAGGAGCACGAGCGCTTCGACGACGAGTTGATGGCCCGCTTCGGCGTTCGGCCGGGCATCACGGGCCTCTGGCAGGTCGAGGCCCGCTCCAACGCCGAGTTCGGCGCCTATCGCCGGCTCGATCTGCACTACGTCGCCAACCGGTCGCTGCTTCTCGACGCACAGATCATCGTGGCCACGGTCGTGCAGATCCTGACGAGCGTTCTCCTCCTGCCCGTCTCGCTCATTGCCCGACGACAGTTCGTCGACCAGATCAGCGATCACGCCGTCGCCCCGGTGATCGACCTGCGGGCCGCGGGCGAATCGATCAACGAGCTGCCTCCGCCGACCTCGGTGTCCGCCGGCAACTGAACCGGGCGGCAATGGACGGGGCCGCTGGTCAGAGGATGACGGACTGCGCCCCGAGCAGGACTCGCAGCTCCGGGATCAGACCGCTTGCCGTGTCGACACAGTAATCGTCGGACAGCTTCACCGCCTGATGATCGCTGAGGTGGATGTAGACCGGGGCGTCGCCCTGGTACTGCGACAACATCGCCTTCAGCTCGCTGATCAGCTCGTCGGACAGCTGGTTGGGACGGATCTCGAGCCGGAGCGGCGGCGACGAGCCGAGCACGTCGGCCTCGAACACCTCGATCGACTGCGCCATCAGTTTGGGCTGGTCGTCGCGCTTGTCGACCCGGCCGCGCACGATCACGATGCGGTCGTCTTCGAGGAGATGCCCGTAGTCGGCGAAGGTACGAGGGAACACCATGGTCTCGGCCGATGCCGTGAGGTCTTCGAGCACGAAGATACCCATGAGGTCGCCACGTTTGGTCCACTTGCGTTGCAGCGACGTGACGACGCCGCCGACCGCCACCATCGCCCCGTCGTCGACCTCGGCGAGGTTGCTCAGGCGAGTGTCGGACTTTCGGGCCAACACCGCCTCGGCTCCCATCAGCGGGTGGTCCGACACGTAGAGCCCGAGCATTTCCTTCTCGAAGGCAAGGCGCTGCGATTTGTCGAACTCGACGTTGGACACCTTCGGGCGGTCGTCGTAAGAGGGGCCGCCGTCGCTGCCGCCGAAGAGGGTCATCACCCCCATGTCGTGTTCCTTGCGGCTGGAGACGGTCTTGTCGATGATCTCCTCGTAGGCCAACAGCAAGCCCTGGCGAGTGTGGCCGAGGGAGTCAAACCCACCGGCCTTGATGAGTGACTCGATGGTGCGCTTGTTGAGCACGGCGTAGTCGACCCGCTCACAGAAGTCGATGAAGTCACGGAACGGACCGTTGGCCTGACGCTCATCGAGAATGTGCTGCACGAGCCCTTCGCCCACATTGCGCACCGCCGACAGGCCGAACGCGATTACGTTGAGTGGCTCGCCGTCAGGCCCGGGAGCGGCGTCGAGGTCGGGATCGGGAATCGAGGTGAAGTCCATCTCGGAACGGTTGACGTCGGGAACGAGCACCTTGATGCCCATCTGGCGGCACTCGTTGAGGTAGATGGCCGCCTTTTCCAGGCTCGACTTCACCGACGTGAGCAGCGACGAGAAGTACTCGACCGGGTAGTTCGCCTTCAGGTAGGCGGTCTGGAAACTGACGAAGCCGTAGCCGTACGAGTGGCTCTTGTTGAAGGCATAGTCGGCGAAACCTTCGATGATCGTGAACAGGTTCGCGCCGAAATCGGCGCCGTAGCCCTGGGCGTCACACCCCGCTTCGAACTTGGCCCGTTCCTTGGCCATCAGTTCACGGTTCTTCTTGCCTGCGGCCTTGCGGAGGTTGTCGGCATCGGCAAGGGAGTAGCCAGCAAACTTCTGACTCATCCGCATCATCTGTTCCTGATAAATCATCAGGCCGTAGGTGTCGCCGAGGATGTCTTCGGCATCGGGATGGATGTGCTCGATCGGCTTGCGGTCGTTCTTGCGATCGGCGTAGTCGTTGTGCATGTTGGCCGCCATCGGACCCGGCCGATAGAGCGCCACGAGGGCGGCCACGTCTTCGAACCCGGTGGGCGCCATCGAGCGCATCAAGGCCCGCATCGGCGTGGATTCGAGCTGGAACACGCCGATGGTGTTCCCGGCTCGCAGGAGCTCGTAGGTTCGTTCGTCTTCGAGATCGACGTTGTCGATGTCGACCTCGACCCCCTTGACGGCCTTGATCAGCTCGAGGCTGTCGGAGATGACGTCGAGGTTCCGCAACCCCAGGAAGTCCATCTTCAGCAGGCCGAGGTCTTCGACCCCGTGCATCTCGTACTGGGTCACCACCGGCGCGTCTTCGATGTCCTTGCCGGCTTCGGGCTTGCGCTGGATCGGTAGGTAGGTGGTGAGCGACTCCTTGGTGATCACCACTGCGGCGGCGTGAATGCCGTCGGAGCGTCGGAGCCCTTCGATGCCGCGGGCCACATGGATGACCTTGGCCATGTCTTCGTCGGTGTCGACCATCGACCGGAGCTCGGCCGCCATCTTGTAGCCGTCGGCGTACTTCTCCGATTCCTCGAAGCAGTACTTGAGCGGCGTGTCGCGCCCCATCACGAGTGGCGGCATCGCCTTGGCCGCCTTGTCGCCGACGGCGTAGGGGTAGCCGAGGACTCGGGCGCCGTCGCGTACGGCAGCCCGCGCCTTGATCTGTGAGAAGGTCACGATCTGGGCGACGTGATCCCGGCCGTAGCGTTCGGCCGCGTAGCGGATCATCTCGTCTCGATAGCGGGAGTCGAAGTCCATGTCGATGTCGGGCATCGAGATGCGAGACGGATTCAGGAATCGTTCGAACAGCAGGTCGTATTTGATCGGGTCGAGATCGGTGATCCACAGGCAATACGCCACGGCGCACCCGGCCGCGGAACCGCGCCCGGGGCCAACGCGGATCCCGGTCTTGCGAGCGTGCGCGATCAGGTCCCAGGTGATCAAGAAGTACGAGCTGAAGCCCATGTTCTTGATGACATCGAGTTCGTAGATGAGGCGCTCGACGATGGTGTCGGGGAGGGTCGACCCCCAGCGGATCTTGGCCCCTTCCATCGTGAGGTGCAGGAGGTAGTCGTCGGCGCCGGCGAAGCCCTCCGGGATCGGGAAGTCGGGCAGCTGGGGCTTGCCGAATTCGATCTCGACGTTGCAGCGCTCGGCGATCCAGAGGGTGTTGTCGCAGGCCTCGGGCAGCTCGGCCCAGAGGTGACGCATCTCGGCCGCCGACTTCACGTAGTGCTGGTCGCCGGAGAACTTGAACCGATTGGGATCGGACATCAGCGAGCCGGTCTGCACACACAGCAGGGCGTCGTGGGCCTCGTGATCGTGCTGCTCGGTGTAGTGCGAGTCATTGGTGGCGAGCAGCGGCGCACCGATCTTGCGTGCGATCTCGAGCAGTTTGGGATTGGTGGCCCGCTGCTCCGGGATGCCGTGGTCCTGGATCTCGATGAAGAAGTTGTCCTTGCCGAAGATGTCCTGGAACCTGGCCGCCTTCTCGAGCGCCATCCGATCGTTGCCGGCCATGATGGCCTGAAGCACCTGCCCACCGAGGCAACCCGACGTGGCAATGATGCCCTCGGAATGATCCGACAGCACATCCCAATCGACCCGAGGCTTGTAGTAGTAGCCCTCCATGTAGGCCCGCGAGGCCAACTGGATCAGGTTCTTGTAGCCGGTGTCGTTCTCGGCCAGCGCAATCAGGTGGTAGTAGAGCTTCTTTCCGCCATCGGTCTCGCCGCCGGAGTCATCGACCTTGCCCCGACGGCTGGGCCGCTCGAACCGGGAGTCGTCGGCTTGGTACAACTCGCAGCCGATGATCGGGTTGATCTCGTTCTTCTTGCAGGCCCGATAGAAGTCGAGCACCCCATACATGTTTCCGTGATCGGTGATCCCGAGCGCCGGCTGGCCATCGGCCGCCGCCTTGGCGACGAGTTCATCGAGCCGGGAGGCTCCGTCGAGCATCGAGAACTCGGTGTGCACATGCAGATGGGTGAACGATGACGCCACGAACCAACTCCCGCTCGGCCGACTGGGCACTCGACGAATCCTCGGCACCAACGGGCCTCGAGCCCGCGGAACTCAGGGTCCGGTGACCACACGATGTGTTCGGCCTGAGACCACATCGCCGTGGCGAATCACCTCGATGTGATTCGCCCGGCCGCACTCTACCCGTCGTACCGCTTGGCCTGCCACCAGGGGGCACCGATGTGACCGTAACGTGGGGCGACGAAGCGTCAGTAGATCCCCGTGCGAGCCATGAACTCGGCGCTCTCGGAGAATCCGATCATGACCTCGCCTCGTGGCGTGCCACGATTGAGCATGCTGGTCCAGTAGTTGAGGCCAGACGCATCGGGCTGACGACCGAGCACGTTCACGTAGACGAGCCGCACGAAGTCTGCGTTGGACAGGTTGCCGTACCGCTGCCGGAATTCCGAAGAAGCGGCGAACGCCTCAGAGACCGTCTTCAGGCGTGCACCACGCTGGAGTTCGCCAACCCAATAGTTGACACCCGACGCATCGGCGCTCCGCAGGAAGTACGCCAGATAGAGCCGCTCGACCGAGCCGGTACCGACGCCCGAGCCACAGCCATGGCCGCTGTTCGGATCGGTGATCCGCGGCGTGGCCGACGATGAGCTGAGCGTGCCGAGCGATCGATCAGCCCGCTCGAACTGTACGACCGCCCACATCTGGCCGTTGGCGTCGCACTGCACGCCGACCCCGGCCACGGTGAGGTTGGGATCGACGATCAGGTTGCGATGCGACGGCGAGCGCATCCAGGCGTCGGTGATCTGTCCGGTGCCGTAGCCCCGAGCGATGATCTCGGCTCGCCCGTCGCTGGAGTGCACCAACCCGCCCCGACCCGCCATCGAATCGGCCCAGTTGCGTGAGGCTCCGATCAGCCCACCGTCGGACGACATCGGCGCGATCCCCCGGGCGGCGCGCTCGGCGTTGAGCTGGGCGAGGAACTCCTGCTCGAGTGTGCCCTCGATCCCGCTCGATGCCGAGGCGGTCGAAGGAGCAACCACCAGGCCGGTGAGCGACACGCTCACCACCACCAGGAACATCACCAGGCGTGTCCAGCGACCACGGGGCGAGCGAGTCGTCATGCGTTCGACACTTTGCGGCAACGGTTTCGTCATGTCAAGCGTGCACCTTCGACATCGCTCGGCACCGCCACGAAACCGTGAGAACCGGCTGGGCGCGCCACAAACGAGCGGGCGGCCATGCGTGGGCTACGGCGGAGGGGAGGGCGTAGGGACGTCACAGTCAGAAGCATTCGGCGCGGCAACTCCGAACATGAGGTGTGCATCGACACCCTGCCCGACTCCGCAACAGCGCAGAACCGTAGCATTACTGTCACACTCCACCAGACGAAGTGATCAGCGAGCCCCGAAGGCGAGACCGGCACCTCCGGTGTCTTCGCAGCTCAGATGGGGCGCGCGGCAGGCGTGAGGTCTTCGGTAAAAATTTGCCAAGAGCCCCGCAAATTGCGCCCGATCGGCGCGATCACACCAATGGCGGGCAGTCGACCACTCTCAGTGTTTGGGGGTGTGATACCGCTCGAGGAACTCCGCCATGGCCCATCCCCACGTGATCATGTGGTGGCCGACCTCGGGGCGGCAGTCGCTGAACACCGCCGCGATTTCATGCGACTTGAGTGCTTCATGATCGAGCACGAGAAGGGTGTCCTCACTCGCTCCCTGCATGGTGCGATCGCTGAAATCGATCGTCTGGTAGCGCTTGGCGAGGCGGCGCCCCCAGGCCCGTTCCTCGCCGTTGGGACGGGTGTCGGGCCATGGACGAATGTCGCTCAGACCGCTGAACGCCTCGGCGGCGCCCGGATCGATCAATCGAGCGGCGACGATCACATCTTCGTCGGGAAACGCCATGAGCGTCTTGTGGAGCTGCTCGGCCATGAGCGCCTTGAGCACGGACGAGCGGTTGCGTACTCGACCGACACAACCGATGCCGATGATCAGTGCCGGTGTCCCCCCGATGCGCTCGAGGGTCGAGAATACGAAGCCTCGGAGCTTCCCCTTGTCAAAGGCCTGGCTGACCAACACCCATTCTTCGGCCTGCTTCGACAACAAGCCGGCCTGCCAGCCCAGGCTGGCGGCGCTCAGATCCGCCATGTCGCCCATCTCGGCGTCGGTGAGCGCCGTGCAATCCTTCGTCGTGACTTCGATGGCCATTGCCCATCGTCCCCTTCGTTCTGCGGCTCGCCAAAGGGGGCGTCAGCTCATCGCTCGGGTCCCCATCGGCTCTGATCACACCGGGTGTGCGGTGCGGCGTCGGTGAACGTCGTTCGCCTTGCGGCGGTCCCCTGGTTCACCGAACACAGGATGACATTGTCCCAACGGGACGAGCTCAGCGTCAAACAGAGCTCCTGCTCGGGGCCAGTTCGGGGCCGACGCCGAGGTCGATCAGAGGTAGACACCCGAGGCCGGACCGTCAGGTCGTGACGGTGGCAGGGCCTGCGAATGCTTCATCTGTTCGAGCTGCTGACGAGCGGCCATCTGCTGGGCGAACAGCGTGGCCTGGATGCCGTGGAAGAGGCCCTCGAGCCAGCCGACGAGCTGGGCCTGGGCGATCCGCAGCTCCCCCTCGGACGGTACGACGTCGTCGGAGAACGGGGTGGCCAGCGACTGCAGCTCGTCGCTCAGGTCGGGCGACAGCGCATCGGACAGCTGCGACACCGAGGTCTCGTAGATCTCGCGCAGCCGATGCCGCCCGGCCTCATCGAGATCGGTGGTCCGGACCTCTTCGAGGAGCTGTTTGATCATGGAACCGATGCGCATGACCTTCGCCGGCTCGGCAATGGTCGACATCTCCTCGCCTTCGTCGTCGTTGTCGACGACCTCGGGGATCTCGTGGGGCCGCTCCGCGCCATCGACCGAAGCGGCGGACGACGACGCCTCCTCGCTCCCCGGGGATGCGGTGTGGCCATCGAAGGGGGGAACGTCACTCATCTGCTACTCCTGGTCGTCCTGATTGCGTCAACATCGCGCCATGGTCTGCGCCGTCACGCCCGGTCATGCAACGGCCGAAACGAGCGGTACGTACATCTCGGCCGAGGTGAGCGAGCCGTGCCGTCCCACCAACTCGAAGGGCCCGGAATCGTCGGGATCGAAGAAGGCGATCGGCTCGAACGGGCAGAGCGCGACGTCGCCAAGACGCGATCGCGCGGCGCGACTCAACGAGCGGCCAAACCAATGCTCGTCTTCGATCTGCTCGAGTGATCGCACCCAAGCATGGTGGGCGTGCCGCTCGGTGGCCGCCGCCAGGAGCTCGGCGCCGGCTCCGGGCTCCGCGTGCAGCCACCGAAAGCGACCCTCGCCGCTCAGCGAGCGGGTGTTCGCCAGCACTCCGTCGTCGATCGGCACCACGCCATCGCGGCAATCGACTTGGCCGTGGTCGGCGGTCACGATCAGCTCGACGCCCGAGGGCAGGACCTCGAGGAACGCCGCAACGAGCCGGTCGGCGAACACGACCTCGGCGTCGAACACGGACCCGAAGCCGTATTCGTGGGAGACCTTGTCGACGCCGTCGTAGTACGTATAGACGAACGGCGCGCCTTCACGCACCAAGCGAGCGACCTCGTGCACCAGCGTGGCAATGGTGCGGTACGGCGTGAGCGTGGCACCACGGAGGTGTGCCCCCGAGAATCCCGAGCTGCGGAACTCGGCCTTGTTCACCATCGCAACGTCTCGGCCGAGAAAGGGGTCGAACGGCTGCACGTGTTCAGGCGGAGCGACCTTGCGAGCGTCGGGCCATGCGGCACTCCCCCACCGGAGGGTGTTCATCACCTCGCCATCGACCACCATGCGATAGCCGACGACGCCGTGCTCGGCCGGCTCGAGACCGGTGGTCAGCGAGGTCAGCGCCGTGGCGGTGGTCGAGGGGGCAACGGTGGTGATCGGCCCGCCGCCACAGGCCTGCAGCGTCGGGGTCAGTTCGGCCCGTTCGACCAGCTGCTCCCATCCCAGTCCGTCGAGCACGAGCAGCACCCGCTGGCGTGCCGACGCGCCGTCGAGCGGCAGCGCATCGGGTCGCTGTCCGACCCCGACGAGGTAGGGCATCACGCCGGTCAAGCAACCTTGCCCATAGGCCGGGCGAACGAGTTCGTGCACGTGTCTGCTTTCTGGATGGGTAGGTGGGCGCCGTGCTGGTGAGCGTCCGGGCCACAGGATAGACAGACCACGCCGCCCGACACCGATCCGGCTCACACCCTTCACGATGTGACCCGCCGGAGCAAGTAGGGTGGACGGGGTGAAGGTGTCGACCCGCGGAGACTACGCAAGCCGGGCCCTGCTCTCGCTCGCGCTCCATGCCGAAGAGGGTCGGCCGACCACCGTTCGCGACATCGCCGACCGCACCGGCTTGCCTCAGCCCTACCTCGAGCAGATCCTGTTGGCCCTCAAGGGTGCCGGCCTGGTCCGGTCCAAACGAGGTGTCGGTGGCGGCTACGTCCTCGCCCGAGATCCATCGGAGATCTCGCTCGCCTCGATCATCCGTGCGGTCGACGGACCCATCGTGCTCGGCGACTTCTCCGAACCGCATTCCGACGGTGCCTGCGATCATGAAGGCCAGTGCGTGCTGCTGCACCTGTGGCATGTCGTCGGCGACGAGATGCGCCAGCTGCTCGAGGGCTACTCCCTCGCCGATGTTGCCACCATGGCCAAGGGCAACGAGTCCTGGCCGACCGCCGGACCGCGCTGAGCGTCCGCCGAGGTGAGCGACACACGCAGCAATGCCTCCGAGATCGGGTCGGGCCCCTCGGTGGTCGAGGCACTACGGCGGCGGCGCATGATCCGATCGTTCGACCCGGCCCCCCTCGACCCTGGCCGGCTCGACGCACTCCTCGATCTTGCCCGCCGGGCCCCTTCCGCCGGCAACACCCAGGCCGTCGAGTTCCTGGTGCTCGATACCCCGGCGGCAGTCGCTGGCTACTGGGATCTCACGTTGCCGCCCCCGCGCCGCCAGATGTTTCGGTGGCAGTCGCTCCTCGATGCACCGGCGCTCGTGGTCGTGCTCACGAGACCGGACGCCTACGTGGAGCGATACAGCGAGGCCGACAAGGCCCGAGCTCGGCTCGGCGAATCACTCGACGGCTGGCCGGTCCCATTCTGGTGGGTCGATGCCGGGGCGGTGATCGAGAATCTCCTGCTCCTGGTCACCGCAGCTGGCCTCGGTGCCTGCTTGTTCGGTCTGTTCGAGCACGAGGCGGCGGTCCTGTCCGCCTTCGGGGTCCCGTCGGAGTACCGAGCCGCCGGCACCATTGCCATCGGACGACCGCTCGACGAGCGGACCGGTCCGTCGCAGGATGGTCGTTCGGCTCGGCGAGGTCGCCCACCGATCGCCGATCTCATCCATCGAGGTCGGTGGTGATGCCCAGCGAACCGGCCAGGTCGGCCAGCTCCGGCGGCAACGGCGACCGGAAGTGGAGTGATTCGCCGCTGATTGGATGGACGAAGCCCAATTCGGCCGCATGGAGGAACGGCCGCCCCAACCCGAGCGACGGTCGGCGGGGCGCGTAGCGCTGATCGGCCACCACGGGATGGCCGATGGCCTCGAGATGGGCGCGGATCTGGTGGGTGCGACCCGTCTCCAACCGGCATTCGAGCATCGTGACCTCGGGGTCCTCGTGTCGATCGAGGACCCGATAGCGAGTGCGCGCCGGTCGCCCGCCCGCCACCACCGCGCGTCGGGTGGCGTCGCGAGGTGACCGGCCGAGCGGCGCATCGATCAAGCCCTCACCCGAGGTCACGCTCCCCCAGACCAATGTGAGGTAGCGCCGGAGCACGGACCGGTCGGCCAATTGCCCCGATAACGACACTCTCGCTACTTCCGTGCGGGCGACCATCAACAACCCGGACGTTCCGCGGTCGAGGCGATGGACGATGCCAGGCCGCTCCGCCTCGCCCCCGGCGTCGACGATGTCGGGGTAGACGGCGAGCAGCGCCTGGATCATGGTGCCGTCGCTGACGCCCGACCCCGGGTGCACCACCAACGCAGCCGGCTTGTCCACCACCAGCAGGTGGTCGTCGACGTAGACGACGGGAACGTCGACGTCGGGGGCCGGCGACAACACGTCCGTTCGGTGCGGCACGACGACAACAAGCGCAGCGCCAACCTCGAGACGGTCGGACGGTTTGGCCGGCGGTCGTCCGTCGACGGTCACTCGATCCTCGCTGATCAGCGCCTGCGCTTCGCGACGTGACACATCGGCAAGCATCGCAACGACACGGTCGACCCGCTCACCACCCAGCGCTTCCGGGACGCAGACGTCGAGCCGACGCTCGGAGTCGTCGGCCATCACGGGGATCAGAACATCGAGGTCTGATGAGCAATGCACTTCGGCGCCATGGGCAACGCCTCGAGTCGCTCCTCGGGAATGTAGTCACCGGGGCCGCCCACGATGCACTGTCCATAGGTGCCACGATCGAGCCGATCGAGCGCCGCATCGATTTCATCGACCTTCTCGCGAGCCTGCGCCGAGAGGGCCAGATCGCGATCTCGCTCGACGGCCAGCGTGTCGCCTTCACCCGATTCCTCGTCGAACTGGACATCGCCTGGTTCACGATCGGCCATGAGCGCCGCCGCCTCGGCGGCGAGGGCCTCGGCGCTGTGGGTATAGCGCTTGCGCTCGGCGATGAGTTCTTCGCGACGGGCGGCCAGCCACTTCTTGTCGGACAGGTACTTTGGCTTGTCGTGCTTTTCTTGCTTTGCGGTCACTGAGGTCTTCCGGGATGCCTTTGTGGTTGTGCGATCGGCCGAGGGGCCGGCCGCATCGGTGCGGGCTGAGGTTGCGGCGGTGCGCTTGGCGGCGCTCTTCGCAGGCGCCTTCGTGCCAGCGGCGGCCGAAGCCGCCACCTTCTTGGTGGCGGTCTTCTTGGCGCCAGACGGCTTCGTCGCCGCAGGCTTCTTGCTGACGTTCTTCTTGGCGGGCGCCTTCTTGGTGGCGGTCTTCTTGGTGGCGGTCTTCTTGGTGGCGGTCTTCTTGGTGGCGGTCTTCTTGGCAGCCTTCGTTGCTGTTGCGGCCTTCGAAGCTGCTGCCTTCTTGCTTGCGGCCTTCGTCGTGGTGCTTGCGGTGGAGGCCTTCTTGGCCGGTGCCTTCTTGACTGGGGCCTTCTTGGCGGGCGCCTTCTTCACCGCCGATCGCTTCTTCGTCGACGATGCGGCGGACGACGCCGGCGACGTCTTGGCAGCGGCGGATGCGGCCTTGTTCTTCGTCGTCGCCTTGCCGGCCGACGCACCAGCGCCGGCTGCTCGCTTGGTCGAACGTGCACCTGCCATTGAAGAACCTTTCCGACCGCCGTCCCCTGGCCGATCGACAGAGCCAAGACTCCGAGCGCCTTCGGCCCCTGCACCCCGTGGAAACCCCCAAGAGGAAGCCGTACCTTATCTTCCACTGTCCAGAAGTACCGCCACGGTGGCCATCAGTCTGTCAGTCTCCCCTCTGACCAGGACTTTTTGCGACGACTGGCCGGACCTACCACCACCGAGACCGCAGGTGGGCGTACCCCGAAGGCCTCGGCGAGGGTGCGCTCGACTGCCTGGTTGGCCTGGCCTTTCGTCGGTGCGGCCGAGACTCGTACGGCCAAGGCACCATCGAACCCTCCCTCGACGGCGTTGCGGCGGCCACCGGGCCGTACGTGGATCCAGACCTCGATGCCGTCAGTCACCGCTGTCACGACTCCGGGGGTGTGGTCGGATCGGTCGGACACGGGGCGAGCGTAGACCGAGCCGCCAGGAGACCGACCTGCGAAGAGACCGAGCTGCCAGGAGACCGAGGTGCCATCGGGTTGGCCCCGCCCGGTCGGGGCCGAATACTCGCAGGAGAAGGACGGACGGCAGCGGTACCCTGCACCCCATGAATGCAGCCAGTTCGACGCCGTATCCCGATGTACCGCCCCGGGCCGACTACCCGGCCATCGAGCGCCGCATTCTCGACTTCTGGCGCCAGGAGCAGACCTTCGAACGGTCGATCGAGCAACGGCCTCACTCCGACGACGGCGGCACGGAGTTCGTCTTCTACGACGGCCCGCCATTCGCCAATGGTTTGCCGCACCATGGGCACCTGCTCACCGGCTACGTGAAAGACGTCGTTCCTCGGTATCAGACCATGCGGGGCCGTCGGGTCGATCGCCGATTCGGCTGGGACTGCCACGGCCTCCCTGCCGAGATGGAGGCGGAAAAGCAGCTCGGTGTCACCGGACGGGTCGCCATCCTCGATCACGGCATCGCCCCCTTCAACGACTACTGCCGCACCTCGGTGATGCGCTACACCGAGGAGTGGCAGCAGACCGTCGAGCGCCAGGCGCGCTGGGTCGACTTCGACAACGACTACAAGACCATGGACCTCTCCTACATGGAGTCGGTCATGTGGGCCTTCAAGGAGCTCTACGACAAGGGTCTCATCTACGAGGCCTATCGGGTGATGCCCTATTCGTGGAGCGCAGAGACCCCGCTGTCGAACTTCGAGATCCGCATCGACGACGCCACTCGTCCTCGCCAAGACCCCGCCCTCACCATCGCCTTCGACCTCGCACCTGTCGACGGTGACCCCGCGCCCCTCAAGATCCTGGCCTGGACCACCACCCCCTGGACCCTGCCGTCGAACCTCGCGCTCGCGGTCGGCCCCGAGGTCGTCTACGCGATCGTCGAATCGGACGGACAACACTACGTGATCGGCGAGCAGGCCCTCGGGGCCTTTGCCTCGGTGCTGGGCGATGCGAACGTCGTGGCAACCATGCCAGGGCGCGATCTCGTCGGGCGCACGTACACCCCGCTCTTCGATTACTTCGCCGACCGCACCGACGCGTTCCGCATCCTCGAAGCCGACTTCGTCGATACCACCGAGGGCACCGGCATCGTCCACATGGCGCCAGGCTTCGGCGAGGACGACCAACGTGTCTGTGAGGCCAACGACATCCCGATCGGCCGCGCCGTGCCGGTCGACGACCAGGGACGCTTCACCGACGACGTGCCCGAGTGGGCCGGTCAGAACGTCTTCGATGCGAACCCCGGGGTCATCCGGCATCTCAAGGACGCCGGCCGGGTCCTGAAGCACGAGACCTACGAGCACAACTACCCCCACTGCTGGCGCACCGATCAGCCGATCATCTACAAGGCAATCTCCTCCTGGTATGTCGAGGTCACCAAGATCCGTGACCGCCTCGTCGAGCTGAACCAGGAGATCAACTGGGTACCCGGCCACGTTCGCGACGGCCGCTTCGGCCAGTGGCTCGCCGGCGCCCGCGACTGGTCGATCAGTCGCAACCGGTTCTGGGGCTCACCCATCCCGGTGTGGAAGTCCGACGACCCCAACTATCCGAGAATCGACGTCTACGGCAGCCTCGACCAGCTCGAGGCCGACTTCGGCGTGCGCCTCGACGATCTCCATCGACCGGCCATCGACGAACTGGTCCGCCCCAACCCCGATGATCCGACCGGCGCGTCGATGATGCGCCGTGTCGACGAGGTGCTCGACTGCTGGTTCGAGTCGGGATCGATGCCCTTCGCACAGGTGCACTACCCGTTCGAGAACGCCGAGTGGTTCGAGGACCACTTCCCCGCCGACTTCATCGTCGAGTACATCAACCAGACCCGTGGCTGGTTCTACACCCTCCACGTGCTGGCCGGCGCCCTCTTCGACCGCCCGGCGTTCCAGAACGTCATCTGCCACGGCATCTTGCTGGCCGAAGATGGCAACAAGCTGTCCAAGAAGCTGCGGAACTACACCGAGCCGGCCGAGATCTTCGACCACCAAGGCGCCGACGCGCTGCGTTGGTACTTCATGTCGTCGAACATCGTCCGCGGCGGCGATGCCCGCATCAGCGATCAGGCGATTGATGACGTCACGCGCCAGGTCATGCTCCCGATCTGGAATGCGTACAGCTTCTTCACCCTCTACGCGAACGCCGACGGCTACCGGGCGCAGGAGCGAACCGACTCCTCACACGACCTCGATCGCTATCTGCTGGCCAAGACCCAACAGCTCGTTGCCCAGACCACGCAGCGACTCGACGCCTATGACCTGGCCGGCGCCTGCGCCGTCGTCCAGAACTACCTCGACGCCCTCACGAACTGGTACATCCGCCGGAGCCGTGAGCGGTTCTGGAACGCCGAAGGCGGCTCGGTCGATCGCGATGCGCTCGACACGCTGTACACGGTGCTCGTCACGCTCACGAAGGTCTTGGCCCCGCTGATGCCGATGATCGCCGAAGAGATCTGGCAGGGACTCGTCGGTGAGAGCTCGGTCCACCTGCAGGACTGGCCCGAGGTCGACGCCCTTCCCGCCGACGCCGACCTGGTGGCGGCCATGGACCTGTTGCGGGCCGCGGTCACCCCGGCGCTCGCACTTCGCGAGAGCCGCGGGCTGCGAGTGCGTCTGCCACTGGCCAAGGCCATTCTCGCCGGTACCGAGCCGAACTCGGCCATCGAACCCCTCAAGCAACTGCTTGCCGACGAGCTCAACGTCAAGAACGTCGAGTTCAGCTCCGACGTCGATGCCTACGGCACGTTCCGTCTCGTTCCCAATCCCCGGGTGCTCGGCCCCCGCCTCGGCAAGGATGTCCAGTCGGTCATCAAGGCGGCCAAGGCCGGTGAGTGGGTGAGCCAGCCCGACGGCAGTGTCGAGGTCGGCGGCCAGGTGCTGCAGCCCAACGAGTTCGATCTCGCGCTGGATCCGCGCGAGGGCTACGCCGCCGCCGCACTCCCCGGCAATCAGGCCGTGATCGTCCTCGACACCGAACTGACTCCCGAGCTCGAAGCCGAAGGTCTGGCTCGTGATCTGGTCCGAGCCGTGCAACAGGCCCGGAAGGACGCCGACCTCAACGTCGCCGACCGGATCCGGCTCGAGCTGAACCTCGGTGATCAGCGAGCGGCATTGGAACCGCATCTCGACTGGGTTGCTGCGTCGGTGCTCGCCACCGAGGTCGACCTCGACAGCCAGACCGCTGCACTCGAAGCCGCCATCGGCGACGCCAGCGTCACCTTCGCCCTCGCTCGGATCTGAGAGGCATCGGTGCCGCCGCCGGGTGTCCCCGGCGGCGGGCCGATGGGGCGGTTGCCCTACTTTCGGCGGCTGAACCAGCCCGAGCGACGGTCATCGTCGTTGTCGTTGTCGTTGAGGAACCGTTCGAGGGCGACGTCGGTCTCGGCGTCGTCGCCAGTGGCCCGACGTAGCTCGTCGAGGAACGGATCTTCGCTCTTCGCCACCTGGCGAGGCGGTTCGAAGTCAGGGACGGCCTCAGCCCAGGCCGGTCGTCCGAGCTCGTCGCTGGTTGCAGGCGAGGAGGGGACGTGATCGGCGGCATCCTCGAAACCGAAGTCGGCGGGGCTGGCCGCCGGGGATGGGGCGTCGTCCCATCGCACTTCGTCAACGATGACGGCCCCGGAGGACAGCGACGAAACCGTTCCCCAATCGTCGAGGTCTTGGTCGGTGGCGTCGGCGGCCTCATCGGCAGTCGACGTGACCAACGCGTCGGCTTCGTTCTCCTCGATCGGCAGCGCAGCGACGTCGCCCGGCTCGTTCGCTGGGCTTTCCCCCGCAACCTCGTCGTGGTCGATGAGTACGCCCGCCGTCGGCTCGGACTCGGGTTCGGGATCGTCATCGGCATCGTCATCGAACAGCTGCACCATCGGCACGGCCTCGGTGGGCTCACCGGTGTGATCGAGTTCGCCCAGCAAGGAACCGCGAGCATCGGCCGGCGCGACGGTGTCGCTCACGCTGGACGGCGCCAGGTCATCGAGGCCGTCGACGGCGAGCACGACGGCGCCCGTGCCGGCCTCGGGGACCGTGACGGGATCGCTGTTGGCCGTCGGCATCTCGGAATGCAGCCGACCCGGATCGTCGACCACCATCGCGATGTCGGCGAGCGCCGCTCGAATGGTCTCGCGCCGCTGGGCGAGGTGGCCCTCCAACCGTTCGATGTCGAGACCGAGCTCGTCTCGAGTCGCGGTGTACTCGGCGATCTCGGCCACCAGTGCCTCGCGTTGCGCACCCTCGGCTTCGGCCAGTGCCGCCTCGGCGGCTTCGACCTTCGCCTGGACCTCGGCATGGGCGGCGGCGAGCAGCGCTTCGCGTTCGGCGGCGACGCTGGCCTCGGCATCTCGCCTGGCAGCGGCGTTCTCGGCGTCGAGACGAGCGGCCTCGGCTCGGGCCGCTGCGACCAGGCTCTCGGCCTCGGCCCGTGCGTCGGCGACCGTCTGGTCAGCGGTTCGTTGGGCGAGCAGCAGGGTCTTGCTCAGCGTCTCGTCGAAGTTGGCGGGAACGGCGGGCGTCTCGACCGCGGCCGGTGCGGCAGCGGGAGCCACCGCCGGCGCGGCGGAGGGAGCCGCAGCGCGATTCGCCGCTCGTGCCTCGACCAGGCGCGCCTCAGCCGAGGCGGCCCGGGCTTCGGCATCGGCAAGCCGCTGCTGGAGCGATGCGACATCGTCGGCCAGCGGAGCGAGGCCTTGGAGCACTCGATCGACCTGGCTCTTACTGTACCCCCGCAGTTCCTCTTCGAAGCGGACCTCGGGCAGCTTGCGAAGCACCCGGAACTTGTCATCTTGCGCGACCATCCCGCGAGGCTAGCCGTGCGCCTGCGCCGGCAAGCGGATGGCAGCGGGTCAGTTGGCTCAGCAGATGATGCCGAGGACGACCACCAGCAGCAACAGGACCACCAACTCGGCGATGCCGAAGCCGATGGGTCCGGGAACCGGTGGAAGCCGCCGACGCAGCGGCCACACGACGGGGTCGGTGAGCGCAAACGCCAGGTCCTTGGCGGTTCCGGCGGGCGTGCCGGGCCGGATGGGGAAGAACGACAGCGCGATGCGCGACAGGAAGACGAACTGGAAGAGCAGCAGCAGGATGCAGAACAGATCGCCCATGTCAGCGATCGAAGCCGCGCTCCTCGATGCGGCGACGCTCTTCACCGGAGACCTCGACCGATGCCGGCGTGAGCAGGAAGACCTGCGAGGCGAGCTTTTCCATCGAGGCGTCGAGCGAGTAGCAGACACCGCTGGCGAAGTCGATCAGGCGTCGAGCGAGATCGCGGTCGGCTTCGCGCAGATTCATGACGACCGGCACCGACCCCTTGATGTCGTCGGCGAGCACCTTGGCGTCGGCGAAGGTCTTCGGGGTGAGGGCGCGAGGCTTGGTGCGCTGGATGGGGACGGGACGCACGACCGGTTCGTTGCGCTGACGATCGCCCGGGTAGCGGTCGTGGCTCCCAGCATTGCGGCCACTCAACGAACGTGCCTCCTCGGCATCGAGATCGAGCAGGTCGTGCTGACCGGCTCCGGACGTAGCGGTGCGGCTCCGACCATTCGAGCGCTCGACCGACTCGGTGCTTCGGCTCCAGTCGTCGTCGAGTTCGGGCGACGGAACCGGCCGGAGCGGACGGACCGAGCTGACGGCGCTCGCCCCAGGGTCGGGGTTGAACCCGGCGTCGTAGCCGAGACCCGAGTGATCAGGTTCGGGTGAGCGAACCGAGCTTCGGTTGGCCGGCACGGCGGTGACCCGACTGCGTTCCTCACGGGGATGGTCGAGGTCGATCGCGCCGTCGTCGTCGAAGTCGTCGTAGAGATACCCGTCGTCGTACTCTTCGTCGGGGCCGAGCCCCAGATACGTCATGACATTCTTGAACATCTGCGGTCCTCGCTTCTCGCCCGAAAGACTAGTGTCTCACACCTCACGTGCGGTGGCACACTGCGCCGGTTGTGTGACCTCGCCTACGACCATGCAGGTCAGCGCAACGGAACGAGCCGCGGCGAGGGCGTCATTCGGCTGCTCGCGGTGGCCGCGGGCCGAACAGTGCGGTTCCGACCCGCACCATGGTCGAGCCCTCGGCCACGGCGGCCTCGAGGTCGCCCGACATCCCCATCGAACAGACTCGCAATCCGAGCCGGTCGACATGCGACCGCAGGAGCGCGAACCCCGGCTGCGGATCGCCGCCACCGGTCGGCCCGACCGTCATCAAGCCAACGACATCGAGACCAGCCGCAACCGCAGCGTCGACCAGGGCATCGAGTTCCCTGGGTTCACACCCGGATTTCTGCGGCTCACCGGTGGTGTTCATCTGGATCAGCACCCGGGCCCCCGGGGCACGTTTCGCGATCTCGAGGGCGAGGTCGACCCGATCCACCGTCTGCCAGAGGCTGATCCACGGCGCGATCTTGCGCACCTTGTTCCGCTGGAGACCGCCGATGAAGTGCCACGATGCACCATCGACCAGCGGCGCCTTCTCGAGCACCTCCTGCGCGTAGTTCTCACCCAGTTGTTCGAGTCCGGCGGCCACGGCGGTGCGTGCGACGTCGGCCGGGAACGTCTTGGTGACCGCCAAGATGTCGACGGTGTCGGGATCGCCGCCGGCCGCCAGGATCCGCTCGTCGAGCGCATCCCGGCGCCGGCGAATGTCGTCGACGGTGAGGTCGCTCACGCCGGGTCCTCCTCGATCCATGCCACGGTGGTCTGGCGCCCGCGGTCGCCGCGCACACGATGCGAGAAGAAGTCCGGTGCGCTGGTGCAGGCCACCGGGTCCGGACGACCCCAGCCCGAGTTCGCACATGCGGCGGCAATCACTTCCGCCATGTCCAACGCCGGTGTTCCCTCGTCGGTCAGAGCCGCAACATCGGGACCGTACGCCTCGACCATCGACGCCAGGTCGTCGCCGCCGAACTCGTAGCGTGGCGCTGCGATACACGGACCGAGGACTGCGGACACGGGCCGTCCTCCCTCGGCCAGCAACCGCCGCCCGGCTGTCTCGATGATCCCCGAGCGTGCACCCCGCCAGCCGGCGTGCACGACCGCGACCCCGGCCGTCGAGATGAGCACCACCGGTGAACAGTCGGCGGTCGTGACGGCGATCGGCACCCCGCTGGCGGTGGTGATCGCTCCATCGGCCACTGCACCGGCGCCAGCACCGGGTTCGGCCACGACGACCAGGTCGGTACCGTGCACCTGTCGCAGCCACGTCCACGGCGCATCCATGATGTTCGAACGCCGTTGCCGCAGGTCATCGGGGTCGACCTGTGGTAGAGGTCGACCGTTGTGATCGAGCTGCACCGGTGGAATGGCGAAGTCGCCATCGTGGACCGTGGTCGATCGCACTTCGACTCGTCGGCCGACGAGCGGAATCGTCCACGAGAGCATCGGCATCACCACCTCGGGAGCGGGCCGCGATGACCCGGGTGCGTCACTTCAAGAAGTCGGGAACGTCGAACCCGTCGTCGGCGTCGTCATCATCGGAGCCGAACAGATCGGCGGTGCCCCGGGGGGCGACGTCGTCGTCATCATCGTCGAGCAGGCCGGCCAGCGGATCGGCACTGGCCGCTGCCGACGTCGCGGGCACCTCATCGCGGGGTGCATCCCAACGGTCGAAACCGGCGGCAATGACGGTGACACGGATTTCGTCTTCCATGTCTTCCTCGACCACGGTGCCGAAGATGATGTTGGCATCCGGGTGGGCGACATCGTGGATGATCTCGGCGGCTTCGTTGACCTCGAACAGGCCGAGCTCGCTCGAGCCGGCGATCGACAGCAGGATGCCGCGCGCCCCCTCGATCGAGCTCTCGAGCAGCGGGGAGGCAATGGCGGCTCGGGCCGCGGCGAGGGCGCGCCCCTCGCCTGATGCACGACCGATACCCATGAGGGCGCTGCCGGCGTCGTGCATGACCATCCGCACGTCGGCGAAGTCGGTGTTGATCAGGCCGGGCGTGGTGATCAGATCGGTGATACCCGATACGCCCGAGAGCAGGATCTCGTCGGCCATGCGGAACGCGTTGACCATGGTGGTCTTCTCGTCGGCGATCGACAACAGCCGGTCGTTGGGGATGACGATCTGGGTGTCGACCTTCTCCTTGAGCCGGTTGATACCCGACTCGGCCTGTGCGGCCCGGCGTCGGCCTTCGAAGCTGAACGGCCGGGTGACGACCGCAATGGTGAGGGCGCCCTGGTTCTTCGCGATCTCGGCGACGACCGGGGCGGCGCCGGTGCCCGTGCCGCCACCTTCACCGACGGTGATGAACACCATGTCGGCACCGTCGAGGGCGGCGGCGATCTCGTCGCGATGATCTTCGGCGGCCTGCTGACCGATGCCGGGGTCGGAACCGGCACCCAGGCCCCGGGTGAGTTCACGGCCGATGTGGATCTTGGTCTCGGCGTCGTTCATGAGCAACGCCTGGGCATCGGTGTTGACGGCCACGAACTCGACGCCCCGGAGCCCGCCGTCGATCATCCGGTTGATGGCGTTGCAGCCACCGCCGCCGATGCCGACGACCTTGATCACGGCGACGTAGTTCTGGGTGCTCA
The DNA here is from genome assembly GCA_041394265.1 of Acidimicrobiales bacterium. NCBI lineage: Bacteria > Bacillati > Actinomycetota > Acidimicrobiia > Acidimicrobiales > Acidimicrobiales bacterium. The sequence continues at coordinate 4,391,279 of JAWKIO010000005.1, read as the reverse complement.
TCGGTTGCGGTTCCTCGAGGTGTGCTTCGGGTTGACGTGCTGGACTTCGACGCGCGGTCGATCCACGGGATGCTCGGTGTGCGCGAGGAGACCTCGCCCAGTCAAACAGTCTAGCTTAGGTGCATTCTGCCAGGTCGGTCAACGTTGCCCGTGGATCCCCGGCGGCGCTCAACCGGGTCAACGCCGGTGCCGACGGCACCCTGACGTCGATTTCCCACAGACATCGCAGGTCAGCATGGGACAACATGGTTTCGAGACTGACGATCTTCGCGTCGAGCGAGCTGTCGTCACCGAGTTTCACCCGCCCACTCGGGCTCAACTCCAGGTAGAGCGTTCCCTCGTCGATCACGATCTGGGTCACCACCGCCGAGACCGCAGGCGTCAGATGATCGAGCACCGACACGACCGCGCTGGTCTCGGGCGGGGCCGGCTGGCCGACCTCGCCACTGGCGACGATGCCCGCGATCGGGAGGTAGTCGGGCGCTCGCCCCGCAACCCGCTCGAGCTGCCGGCCGTGTTCATCGACGAGGACGAACCCACCGTCGACCGTCGACAACACTGCTCGCGGCGTTCGCTCCTCGATCGTGACGACGACGTCACCGTTCATCCGCCGTTCGACCGTGGCCCCGAGTACCCAGGGCAGCGCCTCGACATGGGCAACCACCGCATCCGGATCGAGATCGATGAGCGGTTCGCCGACGGTGATGCCCGACGCGACCACGACGTCGTGCGGGTCCGACAGCTGCGCCCCCTGGACGACCACGGCGTCGACGTCGGCCAGCGAGCTCTGCGACACCACGACCGCCCCTCCGGCGATGACGGTGACCACGATCAGCCCGATGAGCGCACGGAGACGACGCCGGCCCGCATCACGCTGGACCTCGATGCGTCGGGCTCGAAGCCGAGGATCGACGACGGCACCCGACGATCGGGTGCCGGCCTTCGATGCCTTCGATCGCTCCTTCGCGGTCATGGGCGATCCACTGTGGCGGTTTCCTCACCTTGGGTGGTGGATGGCTCGAACCCGACCAATCGGTTCTCGGCCCGAAGGCGCACGCCAAATGCGGCCTCGACCCGATCACGGACCTCGTCGATCAATGTTGCAACGTCGTCCGCCGACCCGGGAGGGTCGACCTGGATGAAGTTGGCATGTTTGGTCGACACCGACGCACAGCCGATGCGGAATCCCTTCAACCCGGCCGCATCGATCATCCGCCCGGCCGAATCCCCGGTGGGGTTGGCGAACACGCTTCCGGCATTGGCACCGCCGGGCTGATGGGCCCGGCGCCAGCGAACGATCTCGGAGAGTCGCTCGTCTTCGTCACCCGTACCAGGATGGAGGCGGATCTCGGCCCGGGTGACCACCTGGTTCGCTGCGACGTTGGAGTACCGATAGCCGAGCTCCAGGTCTCCGGCCAACCGCCAGATTCGCTCGCCGGTTCCGAGGTCGAGAAGTTCCGCCCGCACCAGTGAGTCCTGCATGTCGGCACCGTGCCCACCGGCATTCATCCTCACGGCGCCGCCAACGGTGCCGGGGACACCAACGGCCCACTCGAACCCGGTCAGGCCGGCACGGACGGTGGCCCGGGCTGCAACCGGCAGCAACGTTGCCCCTCCGAGCTCGACGAGAACACCATCGTGAGCGTGTCCATCGTTCGGTTGGAGATCCGAGATCTCGATGGCGGCGAACTGCGGTCCGAGCATGATGACGAGCCCGTCGAACCCGCGGTCGGCGACCAGCAGGTTCGACCCCTTGCCGACGATCAATGTGGCGACACCGGTCCGAGCCACCACCCCGGCGACACGATCGAGCTCGCCGAGGTCGCCAACCTCGACGAGCGCCGCTGCCGGCCCGCCGACCCGGTACGTGCAGTACTGGCCGAGTGGCACGTCGAACAGCGCTGTGTCGGCGAGTTCGGCTCGGGCGGCTCGGGTGGTCGATGACCAGGGGCCGGAAGTGCTCGACGCGTCGATCACGACGAGCGTGGCTGGTCCAGGCGCGGCAGCAGTCGCGACGGCATCGCGGTCAGGTCACCGGCGCCGAGCGTCAAGATGAGGTCACCCGGGCGGGCGAGTTCCACGATTCGATCCTCGACATCATCCAGCGATTCGACGTAGTCGACCGCCGCATCGGGATGTGACTGACGGACCCGGTCGGCGATCAGCGAACCGGTGATGCCGGGCCGTGGGGCTTCGTTGGCCGAGTAGATCCCGGTGACGATCAGGTGATCGGCGTCGACGAACGCATCACCGAAGGTCGAATGCAGCTGCTCGGTGCGGCTGTAGCGATGAGGTTGGAACACGGCGATCAGCCGGGCCGGCTTGAGGCTACGGGCGGCAGCGAGCGCCGACGCCACCTCGGTCGGCAGGTGGGCATAGTCGTCGACGAGGCGGATGCCGTTGGCTTCGCCCCGTGGTTCGAACCGTCGGCCGACACCGCCGAACGAGCTGGCGCCGGCGGCGGCGATGGCCGGCTCGACACCATGGGCGACCGCCATCACGACGGCAGCTGCGGCGTTGCGCGCATTGTGCATTCCCGGCTGCCCGAGACGAACCGTCTGCCGGCCGCCGTCTGCACCGGGCGCATCGTCTCGCGGCTCGAGGTCGAAGCTGATCCCGCTCGGCGTCGGCATCGGATCGACGATGCGCCACATTGCATCGGGGTGGGTGCCGTAGGTCAGGAGTGGCGCGGCGTCCGGGTGCTCGGCCTCCGGGTTCGCAGCGCGGTGACGATCGATCAATTCGGTCACGCCGGGATCGTCGATACACACTACCTTGGCTCCCGGGGCCTGGGCGACGAACCGGTCGAAGGTCGAAGAGAGGTTGTCGAACGAGCCGTAGTGCTCGAGGTGATCGGGTTCGACGTTGGTGACGATCACGCTGTCGGAGACCAGCTCGACGAACGTGCCGTCGGATTCATCGGCCTCGACCACGAGCAGCTGGCCTTGACCGACGGCGGCGCCGCGTCCGAGATCCCGGAGGTCGCCACCTACGATGTACGCCGGGTCGAGTCCGGCGTGCTGCAGCACGATGGTCAGCATGGCGCTGGTCGTGGTCTTGCCGTGGGTTCCGGCGACGGCGATCGTCGTCCATTCCCGGGTGATCGCCGTGAGGAGCTCGGCCCGGCGCAACACCGGGATGCCACGCTCGTTGGCGGCGACGACCTCGGGGTTGGACGCCGGGATGGCGGTCGAGATGGCCACCAGGTCGGGATCGCCCAGGTTCGTAGCGTCGTGCCCGACGTGGGCGATGACGCCCCGGTCGACCAGGCGCTCGAGCACCTTGGAGGTGGCGATGTCGGACCCGGTCACCTCGTGTCCGGTGCCGATGAGGATCTCGGCGATTGCGCTCATTCCGCTGCCACCCAGCCCGATGATGTGCACCCGTCGAGGCGACGAGAGATCGATCGGCGTCGAGGTCATCACGATGCTGCTGCTTTCTGCTCGGGGTTCACGGCGTGGTCTCCAGCTTGCCGGTCTCGATGATGATCGATGCAACCGCATCGGCGGCGTCAGGTCGGCCGACGGATGCCGCAGCGGCCGCCATCGATGCCCGCGCTCCGGCGTCGTCCAGCAGGGGGCCGAGGACCTCCAGCACCGTGGCGACGGACAGGTCCCGGTCGGCGATGCGGAAACCGCCACCGGCCTCGACGAGCTCGCCGGCGTTCGCCGTCTGGTGGTCGTGCGGAGCCCCGGGGAGCGGCACCATGATCGCCGGGAGACCGGCGACGGCCAGCTCCGAGGTGGTCGAAGCGCCGGCCCGGGTGATCGCAACATCGGCGGCGGTGAGCACCAGCGGCATCCGATTTTCGTACTCGACCGACTGGTAGTGGAGGGCAGCGCCGGACAACTCCTCGCCGAGCTCGGCATAGCGCGGCCAGTCCCGCCGCCCGACGACGTGGTGGATGGCGAGGTCGGAACGATCGGCGAGGGTGCGAGCGAGTTCGGCCGCCAGTTGGTTGACCGAGCGGGCACCCAACGACCCCGACCAGATCGCCAGAACGGTGCGATCCTCGGGTAGCCCCAGCTCTCGGCGACTTCCAGTGCGGTCGGCGGCGTCGATCGCCGCGACGATGGGAGCGAGAATCGGGTTGCCGGTGAGCACCCCCTTCGGGAGATCCGTGTCGGGGTACGGCAATGCACAGACCCGGGCCCACCGAGCCATCAACCGGTTGACGGCGCTGGCCCGAGCGTTCTGCTCGGATACCACGAGTGGCACCCGGGCAAGGATGGCCGCGGCGCTCATTGCGAATGCGGCGTAGCCGCCAAGACACAGCACCACCGATGGTCGGCGGGTTCGCACGATCGAATACGCCTGGCGCCATCCGCGCAGCAGGCCGGCGACGGCGCCGAGATTGTCGACGATGCTGGATGGCCGCAGCGACCGCTGGATGCCGCGTCCGGGGAGCAGATCGATCTCGAACCCGGCGGCAGGCACGAGCGTCCCTTCGTTGCCGCGCTCGCCACCGACGAAGCGAATCCGCTCCGCACGCACGCCTTGGCGGACCAGGGCCTGAGCGATGGCGATCCCCGGGTTCGTGTGTCCGGCCGTGCCCCCACCCGTGATCACGACGGTACCCGGCAGTGGAGTTCGGCCGAACGCCCTCTCGCCCGAGGTCACAGTCGGGCCCGGCGAGCGACGTTGACGAGGAGCCCGGAGGCGCCGAGCGCCGTCACGAGTCCAGAGCCGCCGGCGGAGACGAACGGAAGCGGCTCGCCGGTGATCGGCATCAGCCCCATCGCCATGCCGATGTTCATGAAGGCCTGGAGAATCAGCCAGGTGGTGATCCCGACGGCGAGGAGCATGCCGAATCGGTCAGGCGCCTTGAGCGCCACCCGTACCCCGAAGTAGCCGAAGAGCAGGAACGCGAGGATCACGGCAGACCCACCGATCAGCCCGACCTCCTCGGCGATCAGGGCGAAGATGAAGTCCGAGTCGGCGTAGGGCAGGAACCCCCACTTGGTACGACCGGCGCCGAGTCCGACACCGAGGAGCCCACCCGAGGCAATACCGACCTGGCTCTGGATGGTCTGGAGACCGTCGCCGAGCGGGTCGGCGAACGGATCGAGATAGGCGAAGATTCGCCGGCGCCGATAGGGCGCCGAGTAGGCGAAGTAGGCGCCGGCCAGACCGAGCGCCAGGCTCCATGCCGCAAGGTTGCGAATGCGTGCGCCGCCGATGAACAACATCGTGAACGCAACGGTGCCGAGCACGATCGTGGTACCCAGCTTCGGCTGGACCAGGATCAGCCCGCAGTACGAGCCGAGAACCACCAGCACCGGACGGACGGTGAGCTCCGCTCGTTCCATGTAGCGCGCCCGACGCGTGAGCAGGTCGGCGACGAACACGATCATGGCAACCTTGGCGAGCTCGGCTGGCTGGATCACGACCGGCCCGATGCCCATCCAGCGACGCGAACCGTTGATTCGGATACCGACACCGGGGATCAACGTGAGCACCAAGAGCACGCCAGCCAGCACGGTGATCGGAATCGCAATGCGCTGCAGCCAGCGGTAGTCGACCGACCGGGCGACCAGGAACACCACGGCGCCAATCCCGGCCCACATGAGCTGTTCTTCGAACTTCACGAAGGGTGAGTCGGACTGGTAGGTGCTCGCCACCGACGAGGCCGAGAGCACCATGACCAGACCGAACATCGTGAGCCCGGCGACGAGCACCGTGAGCCAGGCCCCGGCTCGCCGGCCTCCGTGGGTGACGGGCAGCGGTGAGGTTCGCGGGTTGACCAGTGACCCGGCTCCACGCCAGAACGCGGCGCGGCGTTCCTCGGATCGGCGGGCCTGCACCCGTCGATCGCCAACCCGTCGATCACCAACACGCCGATCGCCCGCAGCGCGACCCCGGTCGACTCGCCGCCGGTCACCTGATCGACGGTCCTCGGACCGCCGATCCGTTCGGCGATCGGTGGCGGCGGGCGTGCGCCGCGCGTCAGAGGCTCGACGCCTGCCGGCGGGTGCAGGGCGAGCGCTCGTCGTAGGTGAGCGCTGTGCCTTGGAACGACCAGTCGTGCCTGCTGCGTTGCTGCTCCGGGGGCGGTTGGTCGACGGCCCGGATCGAGGGGGTCGTGAGGTCATGTGTCGTGACGCTCCTTCACGAGGCGCATGAAGTCGCGCCCACGTTCGCCGTAGTTGGCGTACCAGTCATAGGACGTGCAGCTCGGTGACAGCAGCACCACATCGCCCGATGAGGCCAGCGTTCCGGCCTGGGCAACCGCTTCCTCCATCGAGCCGGCCTGCCGTACCTCGACGAGGGGCTCGAAGACCGCAGCGATCTCGGCGGCAGCGTCGCCCGTGGCGACCACGGCCCGAACCGGCGGCACCGCCGCGGCGAGCGCTGCCATATCGAGGCCCTTGTTGCGACCACCGGCGATCAACACCACCGAGGCGAAGCCACCCACCGCGGCCAGCGTTGCATGGGGCACCGTGGCCTTGGAGTCGTTGTACCAGGCGACGCCGTCCCACTCCCCCACCAACTGCACCCGGTGGTCGAGACCGACGAAGTCGATCAGGGTCGCAGCGATGTGTTCCAGGGCAGCGCCGGCGGCGAAGGCAGTGGCCGCGACCGCCGCCGCGTTGGTGAGGTCGTGGGGCTGGCGGCGCACCAGGTCGGCGACGGCGACGACGGCACCGGCTGGACCGACGAGGTGGCCGTTCTCGATCCGCCAATCGCCGGCGTCGAGTCCGAAGGTGACCGAGTTGACCTCGGGCAGGTGACGCATCACGGCCGGGTCATCGAGGTTGCCGATCGCCACCGAGTCGGGGCCGAGATCGCGCCAGATCGCCGCCTTCGCCGCCTCGTAGGCTTCGGCGGTGCCGTGGTTGTCGAGGTGATCGGGGGCCAGATTCAGCCATGTTGCGACCGCGGGAGCGAAGCAACCGGTGTGTCCGAGGCGGAACGAGGAGGCTTCGACCACGAAGACATCGACGGTCGGGTCGTCGAGCGCCTCGACCAATGGCACCTCGGTGTTGCCGACGGCGACGGCGTGTCGACCTGAACGCTCCAATGCCTCGGTCACGAGCATGGTCACGGTCGTCTTGCCGTTGGTGCCGGTGATCGTGACGATTGGACGATCGTCCCAGAGTCGAGCGAGATCGAATTCGCTGCGGATGGGGAGACCCTGGGCCCGAGCGGTCGCCACAGCGACGTGATGATCGGGGAGACCGGGTGTTGGCAGCAGCACCGATGCGACTCCGACGAGCCCAGCGACCTCGTCGGACGACGGGGCCACGATCAGCTCGACCCCGAGTGTCTCGGCCGTCTGGCGTGCGACATCGCTGGGACGGTCGTCGATCACGGTGGGCGTGACACCACGGCTGACCAGCGCTCGGGTCACCGCCTGTCCGGTCACGCCGAAGCCGACGACCAGCGGGGAGCCGAGGTCGACTTCGGCGTTGGTGCTCATGTCCGCCACCTCAGTCGACCAGCTCAACGGCTCGGACCCAGTCGGTATAGAACAACCCGAGGGCGACGGCGGTGAGGGCGATGCCGATCAGCCAGAAGCGGATGATCACCTTCGTCTCCTTCCAACCGAGGAGCTCGAAGTGATGATGAATCGGCGCCATGCGGAACAGGCGCTTGCCTTTCGTCGCCTTGAAGTACGCCACCTGCAGCATCACGGACGTCGTTTCGGCGACGTAGATCCCGCCGATGATGGGGAGCAGCAGGTGGGTGTTCGTGGTGAGGGCGAGCGCCGCGAGCCCGGTACCGATGGCCAGCGAACCGGTGTCGCCCATGAAGATCTCGGCGGGGGCGGCGTTGAACCATAGGAAGCCGGCGAGAGCCGCCAGCATCGCGATCGACACGACCGCCAGGTCGAGGGCGTGGGCCACGCCGTAGATGTTGTCGGGCGCCGTCGATCCCTGCGTCTGGCGGAAGATCCAGAAGCACACGAGCGTGTAGGCGCCAAAGGAGAACATGCTGGTGCCGGCAGCGAGGCCATCGAGCCCGTCGGTGAGGTTCACGGCGTTGGATGCGGCGTAGACCAGGATGATCGCCCAGATCAGCCAGCCCCAGGTCCCGAGGTCGATCCCCAGCTGGTTGGCCCGGGTGAAGCTCAGGTCGGTCGAGGCCGATGTCAGCCAGTGGGTCGACACGGCGAAACCGATGGCGACCGCCAGCAGCCCCAGCGACTTGGTTCGCTTGTTGAGACCGAGGTTGCGCTCGCTCCTGACCTTGATCCAGTCATCGGCGAAACCGACGGCGGCGGCGGCGCAGATGGCGGTCATCACGATCAGGCCGCTGCGGGTGAACACCCCGCCGAGCAGCAGGTCCGACAGTACATAGCCCGCAACCGCTCCGGCCACGATCGCCAATCCACCCATGGTCGGCGTTCCGGCCTTGGTCTTGTGCCCCTGTGGACCGTCCTCGCGAATGGGTTGACCGATGCGCTGACGAGTCAGGAAGTCGATCAACAGCCGGGTGGTCAAGGCGGTGACGGCAAAGGCGAGCGCCGCAGCAGTCAACAGACGAATCACGAACGATCACGCTCCAACGAAGAGGCAGACGACGGGAGGGGTCGGAGAAGGTGGGCGACAGCGACCTCCCGATCGTCGAAGGGTAGGACCTCTGCGCCGACGATCTGGTGGATCTCGTCACCCTTTCCGGCAATCAGCACCACATCGCCTGCTTGGGCCACGTCGAGTGCGCGAGCGATCGCGGTCGCCCGGTCCTCGATCCTCGACACCGACGAACGTCGCTCCGCCGGCACCCCGGCCTCGATCGCATCGAGGATCGCCTCGGGATCCTCCGATCGTGGATTGTCCGATGTCAGCACTGCGTGGTCGGCATACCGAGCCGCGATCTCTCCCATCAAGGGGCGCTTGAACGGATCACGATCACCACCGCAGCCGATGACCACGATCACCCGCCCCGGTGTGCTGTCGGCCCGTTCCCCCACGATCTGACGGCAGGCGGTGATCACCGCCTGCAGGGCCTCGGGCTTGTGGGCGTAGTCGACGACGACCGAGAACGGCTGGCCGACGCTCACCATCTCGAATCGGCCCCGGGCACCGTCGGCGTGACAGAGTGCATCGGCGATGTCGACCGTTTCGATGCCGAGCTCGATGCAGGCCAGCGCAGCAGCGAGTGCGTTCAGCACGTTGTGCGAGCCGGGGAGGCGGAACACGATCTCGTGACCGCGCCAGGTGAACGTCGAAACCGGCCCGTCGATCCGAAGGTGCTCCACATCGGCCAGACCATAGGGACGCACGGGCACGTCGCACTGGTCGGCAATGCGGCGACCCGCAGGATCATCGACGTTGATGACCGCCGTTTCGATGTAGCGAGAAGAGAAGAGTTCGGTCTTTGCCGCCTCGTAGGTGGCCAGGTCGCCGTGGAAGTCGAGGTGGTCCTGCCCGAGGTTGGTGAACACGCCGACGGCGAATCGGGTGCCGGCGACTCGGTGCAGGGCCAAAGCGTGCGACGAAACCTCCATGGCCACCACGTCGCCACCTCGGGCCACCTCCTCGGCGAAGATGGCCTGGAGTTCCGGGGCCTCGGGCGTCGTTCGGGGGCCGGTCAGTGTGCCGAGCATGCGGATCGGCAGGCCCGCGTGGGCGACGATCTGCTGGATGAGCCCGACGACGCTCGTCTTGCCGTTGGTACCGGTCACGCCCACCACACGGAGGTGGCGCGATGGCTGGTCGAAGAGTTCGGCCGCCGCCGGACCCATGTCGCTTCGGACATCGGCGACGAGGATCTGCGGCACGTCGAACTCGGCGAGTGGCCGCTCGACCAGCAGCGCCACCGCGCCGGCGGCGATGGCTGCACCGGCGAAGTCGTGACCATCGGCGACCGCACCGGGAACACAGGCGAAGAGCGTGCCGGGGCCGGCGTGCCGGGAATCGTGGGTGATGTGGGTGACCTCGGTGGCCTCGGCACCGAGCACTCGGGCGCCGGGCAGCACCGCAGCCAGGGCAGCGACCGTGACGCTCACCCTCCGCCCTCGCCCTCGCTCTCGCCGTCATCGGGTGCCGGCGTCTCGGTGGGTGTCGTGGCGAGGTCGAGGGTTTCGACCTCGAGCGTTTCACCACCGTCGATCGGTGTCTCGGTCAGCGGCTCGTCGGTCACCGCCGCTGGGGTGCCGCGTACGACCTCACCAGGCGCCAGCGCGTCGTGTTCCGGGGCAATGCCCATGATGCGCACCACGTAGTGGGCCACGTCGGCGAAGACCGGAGCGGCAACGAGACCGGCACTGGTCTGGGTCTTGGGTTCGTCGACGACGACGACGATCGACAGCTGGGGATCCTCGGCCGGGAGGAAGCCGGCGAAGGTCACCACATAGCGACGATTCCCGGGGTAGCCGTAGCCGACGTCGCCATTCTCGTCCTCGAAGACCTTCCACGCGGTTCCGGTCTTGCCGGCGACGGTGTAGCCGGGAACCGCCGCCGCCCGACCGGTGCCGATGCCGTTCGGGTCGACAACGGCCGTCAGCATCTTCTTCACCTCGGCAGCCGACTCTGGCGAGATCACCCGCCGGGTGACCTGCGACGGCTGCGGCTCCTCGGTTCCGTCGGCGGACACGATCGAACGGACCAGCTTGGGAGCGAGATAGACGCCGTCGTTGGCGATGGTGTTGTAGGCCATGGCGAGCTGCACGGTATTGGTCGACATGCCCTGACCGATCGAGATCGATCCGATATCGGACCCGTACCACTCGTCGTACGGGCGGACCCGACCTGACGCCTCGTCCTTGAACCCGAGCCCCGTTTCCTGTCCGAACCCGAACGCCGCCAAGTACTGTGACAGCTTCTCGGGCCCGACAGCCTGGCCCATCATGATCGTGCCGACGTTCATCGACTGGCCGATGATCTGGGCGACCGGATACGGGGCCACCGGGTGCTCGTCGTGCTCGAAGAACTCCTTGTCCTCGACGACGATCGAGTTCGGGACGTCGAAGGTGGTCGCCGAGTCCCAGCCGAGTTCCTCGACTGCGGCGGCGGCCGTCACCATCTTGATCACCGAGCCAGGCTCGAACGTGTCGACAAGGGGGGCGTTGTAGATCGGCACCACACAGTCGCCGTCCTCGGTCCGCAGCACGGTTGCCATGGCGAGGATCTCACCGGTGCGAGGGTCACTCACCACGGCCTGTGCCGAGTTCGCCAGGGTGTCCTGGCAATGCTGGATCAGCGCCTCTTCGACCACGTACTGGATGTTCTGGTCGATGGTGAGGTAGACGTCGTCACCCTTGGTGGCGGGCTCGACCTCGCGCTCGCCCACCGAGATGACGCCGAAGACCGAGCGTTCGTGCCGATCGATGCCGGCCTCTCCTTCGAGGGCCTGGTTGAACTGCCACTCGAGACCGTACAGAGCGCGGTCCACACCCATCTTGCCGACCACTGGGCGAGCCAGATTGCCGGCCGGATAGATCCGCTCCTCCACCGGCACCACCGAGATCCCGTTCAAGGCCTGTTCCATCGATTGGTCGTCGTCCAGATCGAGGTACCGGGCCAGACCGTCGTCATCGATCGATTCGGCCAGCAGGCCGTAGCGGTCGTCGGTGCTCGATGGCGTCAGCGGGTCGATCAGGGTGGCTGCATCGACGCCCAACACGGGTCCGAGGATGGCGGCGGTCGCCGCCGGGTCCTCGACCTTCTGGGGATCGACCACGAGCTGCTGGCCCGGCGTCGATGCCGCAAGGACGGCACCGTCACGATCCAGCAGTCGGCCGCGATACCCGGTGAGGGCGACGGCACGAGTCCGCTGCTCTTCACCGATGTCGCGATAGCGATCGGCGCGAACCGTCTGGAGATCGGCCAGGCTGAAGATGAATCCCGCACCGATGAGGCAGAACACACCGAGCAGCGCCACGATGCGGCGCCGAGGATCGTGCGGATGGGTGGTTCGAGGTGCCATCAGTCCTCGATGGCGCGCACGGCCGGGAAGTACTGGGGCTCGGTGGCGCGCACCATGCCGAGGTTGCGGGCTCGCTCGACCACCACCTGCGGTGCCGACGCCATCACGATCTCACGCTCGAGCCGAGCCTGTTCGGCCTGGGCATCGGCGACCTGCTGGCGCATCTGGTTCAGTTCTTGCTGACCGCGGACGAGCTCCGCCTGGGCGAGCGCCGACACGAACATGCCGACCGCAACGGCGCCGGCGACCCACAAGCCCATCCGCCGGCGGCGGGCCGCCTGCTTCAGGCGGTGGTGGTCGACGACGCGCAGCTTCGGCTTCGTCGCTGCCGGACGGCGTGCAACTGATCGGTCGGCGACACGGGCGGTGTTCGCACCATGGCGTGGGGTCATCAGGCAGCCAACTTTCGCGGGGCCGTTCGCTCGATCGTGCGGAGGCGGGCGCTTGCGGCCCGTGGATTGGAGGTGACTTCGTCGTCGCTCGGACGACGAGCAAGCGGGCGCAACACGGCGAACTCGGGTTCGTCAGTGGCGGGTACCGGGAGCCCGGGCGGGACGTCCGCCGTGCTGCGCCTGCGAAAGACGTCCTTCACGATCCGGTCTTCACCGGAGTGGTACGTGAGGACGGCGCCTCGCCCACCGGGGACGAGGAGGTCGAGAGCGGCCTCGAGGGCCGGGCGGATGACCGCCAGTTCTTGGTTCACCTCGATGCGAAGCGCCTGGAAGGTTCGCTTCGCCGGGTGCCCGCCCGTCCGACGAGCGGCGGCGGGGATCGCGTCGACCACCACGGCAGCGAGCTGCGTGGTGGTGGCGAACGGGCGCTTGGCCAGGATCGCCGAGGCGATGCGACCAGCGAACCGCTCATCGGCGTGGGTTTTGAGGGCCCGAGCCAACTCGCCGTGGCTGTAGGTGTTGACGACGTCGGCCGCCGTCAATGCGGCGTCGGGGTCCATCCGCATGTCCAGTGGACCGTCGTGACGGAAGCTGAAGCCGCGATCGGCGACATCGAGCTGGGGCGAGCTGACACCGAGATCGAAGAGGAAGCCCGACAGGGCGTCGATCCCCAGTTCACGACACACCGTCGCCAGCGAGTCGAATCGGGAGCGGGCGAGCACGACCCGCTCACCAAAAGGCGCCAGCCGCTGGGCGGCAACCTCGAGGGCCACCGGGTCCTGGTCGATCCCGAGCAGGGTCAGGTGATCGTGTGCAGTGAGCACGGCGACCGCATGGCCAGCTCCTCCGAGCGTGCCATCGAGGTAGGTGCCCGCCGGCACGCTGTCGAACACGTCGACCACTTCGGCGAGCATGACCGGCACGTGATGGAAGTCCGCCTCGGCGCCGGATCCGCTGGAGTGTGAGCGCGCTTGATCCGCCATCGCCGTGGACGACAACACCTGTGCGATTCGGCCATCGGTAGCCCCCCGGGAAATGGGCGTACGGCAGGGTTTCTCTCCTGGAACGTACTCGAGGGGTAGCGGGCGGAGTTGTGGGGCAGAAGTACCACTCTCCATCGCCCGGAAGGCAACCGATGAACGATTCGATTCGGTGTTGTCGTGCTCCTTTCTGGTCGTGCTGCTCGTTCGCCCGAAGGCGCACCCCGACCACTCCGGCTGCAGGCCGGTGCGGACCTAGAGGCCCAGTGCGTCGATGGTGTCCGCCAATTTCGCATTGCTGTCGGTCGCAGCGTTCTTCTCGGCGAAGACCGCTGCCGGCCAGATTTCGACCCGATCCCAACGACCGGTGATCACCACTTCCCGATCGAACCCGAGTTCGTCGAGCAGCTCACGGGGCACCGTGATCCGCCCGGCCGAGTCGAGTTTGACCTGGCGAGTCTCTCTCATCATCTTGCGGAAGTCGTCCTGACTGAGCGTGCGCTCCGCCAGGAGTTTCTTGAGTTCCTCGGTGATCGCTTGGAACCCTTCCTCATCCCACAGTCCGATGCACGAACCCAGGTTGGTGACGTAGCCACGGTCGACGACCGCCGAACGGAATGACGCAGGCAGCACCACTCGACCCTTGGGGTCGAGTGAGTGTTCGTGTTGCCCGACGAACATTCACCTCTCCTGGATGTTGTGCATTTTCACGAGGGACGCCCACCCCGCGAGGTCACCCGGAGGTGGCGTTCGTGAGGGAGGTTCGACTCGATCGTGCGACCCGGTGTTCTGGGCCTGCACTCCCGTGCCGATGTGTGACACTTTATGACACTTCGCCCCACCACACAAGCACTTCCTGACATTCCGTGGTCACATCACCACCCTTCGACACAAACAGGTGTTCGAAGCCGATCGCGTTGGTCCTGGTGACAGCCGTTCTCACACCGAACGTGCTCGTGTGACCACCGGCGGAGAACTTTTTGGGTGACATGACGATCGTCATGATTCGGTCACGATGGGTGTGCGAACCTCACGCCCTGACGACCGCCGCCGCTCGCTCCCGGTACGATCCGGGCCATGCCCGAGCACCGGCCCCCGCACGTTCTGGCCGACTCCGGTGAATGGACGATGCAGGCCACCAACGGCTCCGCCCTGGACTTCCACGCCCGGCCGCTGCCACCCCTCACGCACGGTCGGGGCGAGGTGTGGGTCCACCGCTCGAGCCGGCCGGCGCTGGTACTCGGGAGTGCACAGTCCGACGATCTCGTCGATGCCGAGCTGGCCCGGTCTGCCGGCTGGGAGGTCGGTCGACGCCGGAGCGGAGGCGGCCTTGTGGTGGTGGTCCCGGACACCCACCTATGGGTCGATGTCGTCATCGGTCCCGACCATCGCCGATGGGACAACGACGTCCATCGAGCGTTCGACTGGGTTGGCGTGGCGTGGGCTCGGACGATCGCCCGGTGCACCGGGTCACCACCGCCTGATGTCCACCGCGAGGCACTCGTCGGCCGGGAGGCCGGCCGACTCCTGTGTTTCGCCGGCCTCGGCGCCGGCGAGATCGCCGTCGATGGTCACAAACTGCTCGGGCTGTCGCAGCGTCGCACTCGCGACGGCGCACGGTTCCAGACCATGCTCGAGCTCGCCGACCACTCCGCCTCGCTTCGCCCATTCGCCTGTGGGCCACTCGCCGACCTCCTCGACCGACGAGCCGGCGAGGCGACCGGCGATCACCCGCCACCGCTCCACCAGGGCATCGGCCTGCCGGCCGGGCGAAGCGACCTCGACTCGCTACGCGATCTCGACCGGGTCCTCGGCACGCTGTGGGAAGAACTGACCTTCGACCCGGTTTCCCCCACTTGACCGAGCGGTCTAGATTGGCCGCATGCAGCCCACGTACAGCCCCGAAGCCGCGGTCTTCCGCGAGAAGATCCAAGCATTCCTCGCCGAGCACCTGCCGGCCGATTGGGAAGGTATCGGCGCCCTCGAAGCCGACGCCGCCGCCGAGTTCACCAAGCAGTGGCGTGACATCCTGCGAGACAACAAGCTGCTCGCGGCGTCCTGGCCCGCCGAATACGGCGGCGCCGGACTCTCCCAGCTCGAAGCCGTCATCATGGCCGAGGAATTCGCCAAGGCCGGCGTCCCCACCGGCGGCGCCAACGACGCCTTCAGCATCCAGATGGTCGGCAACACGATCATCCAATGGGGCACCGAGGAACAGAAGCGCCATTTCCTCCCCCGCATCATCTCGGGCGAAGACCTGTGGTGCCAGGGCTACTCCGAGCCCAACGCCGGCTCCGACCTCGGCAACCTCGGCTGCAAGGCCGAACTCGACGGCGACGAGTGGGTCATCAATGGCCAGAAGATCTGGACCTCGGCCGGACACCTCGCCGATTGGATCTTCGTCCTCACCCGCACCGATCCCAATGCGGCGAAGCACCGCGGCATCACGTTCCTGCTCGTCCCGATGAACCAGCCGGGCGTCGAAGTGCGCCCGATCAAGATGATCAGCGGTGAGTCCGAGTTCAACGAGGTCTTCTTCACCGACGCCCGGGCTCCGAAGGAGAACGTCATCGGCGAGGTCAACGGCGGCTGGGGTGTGGCCATGACCCTCCTCGGTTTCGAACGCGGCGAAGCCTCGGCCACCACGCCCGTGCTGTTCGGCGTCGAGCTCGACCGCCTGCTCGCGCTAGCCAAGGAACAGGGCAAGGCCGACGATCCGATCGTCCGCCAGCATCTGGCGTGGTGCTACTCGAAGGTGCAGATCATGCGCTACCTCGGCATGCGCACCCTCACCAAGTTCCTCGCCGGCGAACACCCCGGCGCCGACGCCTCGATCTTCAAGCTGTACTGGTCGGAGTACCACCGCAAAGTCACCGAGCTGGGCGTGTCGCTCTTCGGCGCCGGCGGCATGGTCGTCGACGGCAAGTTCCCGAGCAGTGCCTTCTCGACCGACTCACCGGGTGCGCCGAACGACTCGGGCTCGTGGATCGGCACGTTCCTCAATGCTCGTGCCGGCACCATCTACGCAGGCACGAGCCAGGTGCAGCGCAACATCATCGGCGAGATCGTTCTCGGACTCCCGAAGGAGCCGCGGGCCGACGCCGGGCCCTGGAAGGACATCCCGAAATGACCCACCACCCGGCCACCGAGGAGTACGTATGACCGTCATCAAGATCAACGCCATCACCGTGCCCGCTGATGCCGGCGACGAACTGGGCAAGCGTTTCGCGGCCCGGGCCGGTGCCGTCGACGGGCAGGACGGGTTCGAAGGCTTCGAACTGCTCCAGCCGACCGACGGCCGCAACGTCTGGCTGGTCATCACCCGCTGGCGCGACGAGGCCGCGTTCGAGGCCTGGACGGCATCGCAGTCGTTCGCCCACGGCCACCAGGGCGCCGACCGTCCCGCACCGAGCGGTGGCCCGGTCAGCACCGGTGCCGAACTGTGGAGCTACACGGTGTCGACCGGCTCGCCCGGCTCGGCGTCCTGAACACAACCGCCCGCAGCAACATGATCGTCGGGGTCGACCACATCCAGATCGCCATGCCGGTCGGAGGTGAGTCGGCCGCGATCGCGTTCTACAGCGAGCTGCTCGGTCTCGAGCAGGTGCCCAAGCCGCCCGAGCTGGCCGTTCGTGGCGGCTGCTGGTTCGCCACCCCGACACTCCAGATCCACCTCGGCGCCGACCCGAACTTCCGGCCCGACGAGAAGGGCCACCCTGCCTTCCTCGTCGATGACCGTGCGGCACTCGCCGAACGGCTCGTGGCAGCCGGCGTGGCCACCCGCGACGGCACCACCGTCGCCGGCGTCACGCAGTTGTTCTGCGACGACCCGTTCGGCAACCGCATCGAGTTCGTGTCGGCGCCGACCAGCTCCGCCTAGCGTGGTCGGCGTGCTGAACGACCGCCTCCCGCTCTCCCCCGCCGCCGTCACGTCGCTCCTCGGCCGGCCCGACCTGTGGCCGGTCGCCGTGAAGGCGGCCCTCGAGCTGGCGCCCCGAGGTTGGTGGCGGCGCCCACCGTTCCTGCCACTCCCCGAGCCCGAGTGGCTCCATTTCCGACTGGTCACGGCCTACGGCGGCGACGGCTCCACCCCGATGGGCGCCGACGAACTGCTGACCTGGCTGGAGTGGAAGCGCGAGTTCCCCCACTAAATCCCACGTGGCGAATCGCCGGTGGTCAGGCGAGACCACCGAGATCGTGGCCGATGGCCCGGAACCCGACCGCGGCGGCACCGACCAACGGAGCCTCCACACCGAGTCCGACCGGCTCGATACGGGTGCCGATGCTGTAGTCGAGGGTGCAGATGCGATCGCACTCGGCCTGGGCCGAGGCGAAGAACGGCTCGCCGAGCCCCAGCGCCACGGAGCCCCCCACCACGGCGAGGTGGAGATCGAGCGCGTTGGCAAGCGAACCGACCGCTCGCCCCACCATGGTGCCGACGTGGCGGATCTCGGCCGTGCAGGCCTCGGTGGCCGGTCGACCGGTACGAAGGGCAATGGCGGTGCCCGACGCCTCACATTCGAGGCTGCCGGTGATCTGCCCGGGCAGGGTCTGCCCGCCCGGGTTCACCACGATCTGCCCGACATGGCCGGCGTTGCCCAGCCGACCGTCGATCAGCCGACCGTCGAGGACGATGCCACCACCGACCCCCGTGGACACGACCATGGCGACAAAGTCCCGCTCACCGACGGCGGCGCCGATCCAACCCTCGGCCAGCGCCAACGCTTTTGCGTCGCCGTCGAGCGCCGTGGGCAGGCCGGTGTGCTCGGCCAGCCGCGCCGCCAATGGAAAGCGGCGCCACGAGGGGATGTTGAGCGGTGAGACCAGCTGACCTTTCTCGGCCATCGGGCCCGGGCACCCGACCCCGAGCGCAGCGAATCGGTCGAAGGGCCGAAACTGATCGAGCAACTCGCACACCAACGCGAACGTCGCTTCACCGTCGGCGTGTTGCCCGGTCGGCGCAATCGTTCGATGACTCACCGTGCCGTCGGCATCGACGATTGCCGCCGCCAGCTTGGTGCCGCCGATGTCGAGTGCCAGCGCCTGATCCATGGCCCTCAAGACTATGCGAATCTCGAGTGTCAACCGGCGATCACCACGGCGTTGGCGCCCCACCGGGCTGGCCTCGCCTTGCATTCCGATAGCAGCAGAATGAAAGTGGCCACTTGGTGACCACTTCATCGGTTGATCATGACGGCATGACACCGAAAACGACAGTGACAACGACGACATCCAACACCTCCGACATCCACGCCGATCCCCGGCACCTTCTCGACCGAGCGATCGCCACCGCCGCATCCGTGATCAGCGGCGTTCGAGCCGACCAACTCGATGATGCGACGCCGTGCTCCGAGATGGATGTCCGCACCATGCTCCGCCACCTCGTGGGCGTGCTCGATCGCATCACCGCCCTGGGACAGGGCGAGGATCCATTCGCCGTTGTCGAGACCGACGCTCCCGACGACGGCTGGCCGTCAGCCTGGGCCTCCGCCTCCGAGCGACTCGCCGACGCGTGGCGAGACGATGCCGTCCTCGTTCGGCCCATGGCGTTGCCATGGATCCAGGGCAGCGGGGCCGACATCCTGGTCTCGTACTTCTCCGAGGTGACGGTGCACACCTGGGACCTCGCCACTGCGACCGACCAACAACCGGAGTGGGACGACACCGTCATCGAGGTGGCGCTGGCCAATCGCGACTTCCTTCCCGCCGAGCATCGCCTCGAGCTCTACGCCGAGATCTCGGCGGCGATGGGACTCGACGAGGTGGCCGTCCCGTTCGCCGAACGGGTCGTGGTCCCCGACGACGCCTCGCCGATCGACCAACTCGTCGCCTGGAACGGACGCGACCCCCGAGGCTGACCCCGGGTTTGGGTCGGTTCTCGAGACCGGGAGCGACACCCCACCGAGTTCTCGAGACCGGGAGCGGCAGTTCTGCCGCCCCGCGTCTCGAGAACGGAGTGGGTGCGGGGCAAAGTTGACGTGACCCGATCGCGTCACACGGTGTTGGTAATGTGCGACGAACGTTTGCCACGAAGGGACCCGCGCTCGAATGAACTCAACCGAAGCATCGCCCCTCGACCAGCATCGTGCCGGTCAGTTCGCAGCGGCATTCTCGGCCATTTGCGACAACGTCGAGTTCGTCGTGCGGGGCAAGCGTCGGGTCGTCGAGCAGTCACTGCTCTGCATGATCGCCGGCGGGCATCTGCTCGTGGAAGACGTGCCTGGCGTCGGCAAGACCACCCTGGCCAAGGCGCTGGCCGCCTCGGTCGGTGGACATCTCGGGCGCATCCAGTTCACCCCCGACCTCCTGCCGGCCGATGTCACCGGCGTCAGCATCTGGAACCGAGCCGACTCGGCGTTCGAGTTCCGCAAGGGCCCGGTGTTCACCGAACTGGTCTTGGCCGACGAGATCAACCGTGCCTCGCCGAAGACCCAGTCGGCACTCCTCGAAGCGATGGCCGAAGGACAGGTCACCGTCGACGGCGTCACCCACCAGCTGCCCGAACCGTTCATGGTGATGGCCACGCAGAACCCGATCGAGCAGGAGGGCACCTATCCCCTGCCCGAGAGCCAGCTCGACCGCTTCCTCATGCGGTTGTCGGTCGGCTATCCCGATCGCACCGATGAGTTGGCCATCCTCCATACCCACGAGAGCGACGGCCTCGTGCGCCGCCTCCAACCCGTCGCCACGTTGCGAGACATCATCACGATGAGCCGCCTGGTGCAGGGGGTGCACATCGCCGATGAGCTGCGGGCCTACCTGATCGACATCGCCGATGCCACGCGCCGTCACCCGGCCGTCGCGCTCGGCATGTCGCCCCGCGCCACCCTCAGCCTCCAGCGTGTCGCTCGGGCCCGGGCCCTCGCTGGTGGGCAGGTGTTCGTCTCCGATGACGACATCAAGGCCGTCGCCCGAGAGGTCATCTCCCACCGTCTCATCCTGCGGCCCGAGGCCCAATTGCAGGGCACGAGTGCCGACTCGGTGGTCGCCGACATCCTCGCCGCCGTACCGGTGCCCTACGACCGGGTCTGATGCGCCTCACACGGGCAGGTCTCGGCCTGGCGGTCTCCGCCGCCATCGCCTTTGTGATCGGTCGGCTGTTCGGCGCCGATGAGCTGCTCATCCTGGCCGCCATCCAACTGGCCGCGCTGGTCATCGCGGTCCTCGCCGCCGCATCGACCCGGCTCGATCTCTCGATCAGCCGGACCGCCAACCCGGCCCGCCTCCGAGCCGGCACCCCGGCTCGCATCGACGTGGCGATCACGAACCGGGCACGGCGTTCCACCCCGATGCTGCTGGCGGTCGACCACATCAGCGGCACACCCGGAGCCTCCCTGCACCTTGCGCCGATCAAGGGCGGCGCCAGTGCGCCGATCGCCTATCGGCTACCCACCGCACGCCGGGGTCTCATCGATGTCGGACCGCTCGACCTGCGCTTTGGCGATCCACTCGGCCTCACCCGGGGATCGGTGCGGGCATCCGACCTGATCACGCTGGTCGTCCACCCCGAACTGGTCGACCTCGGAGCGCTCCACGCGATCGCCGGCCACGACCCGACCGCAGATCAACAGCCCATTCGGGCACTGGCCACCGGCGGCGACGAGTTCTTCGCCCTGCGGCCCTACGTCATCGGCGACGAACTCCGCCGGGTCCACTGGCGAGCCAGCGCCCGGATGGGCGACCTCGTCGTTCGCCAAGACGAGCGCCCCCGCACCGGGCGGGTCACCGTTCTGCTCGACCTCCGCCGATCGAGCTACGACGAACCCGGCTTCGAGCGGGCGGTCTCGGCTGCGCTCAGTGCCCTGTATGCCGGTTGGCGCGGCGACGACGCGCTCCGCTTCATCACCACGGGCAACTCGGCCATCAGCGACATCCGCTCCCGTCACGAGCTCGACGCCATCGACGAACAGTTGGCCACCATCACCACCACCGAGTCCGCCTCGCTCGTGCGGTCCATCGAGAGCCTCACGAAGATGGGGCGGGGCGGCACGCTCGTCGTCATCACCGGCCGCCCCACCAACGAACTCCCCCATGCCCTCGACCGGGCTCGCCGGTCGTTCGGCGTGGTCACCACCGTCGTGTGCCAACCATGCGACGATCCACCCGCCGATGCCATCGTCTTCGACGGCACCACCCCGCTCCAACACCTGTGGCGGCAACACCAGTCGAACGCCACCGCCGCACCCAAGGCACAGGTTCGACGATGACCGAGCGTCGTCCGACACCCGCGTCCCTCGAGATCGTCGCCGCCGTGCTCGTCCCTGCGGCGGTGCTGGGCTTTGCCCGGGTGTTCACCACCTGGCGAGACGTCGCCCCCGTCGTCGTCGCCTCGTTGCTGTCGTCGTTGCTGGCGGCACTGCTGCGTCGGGCTCGAGTGCCGCTCGTCATCGCCGCCGTGCTCTCCATCGTCGGCCTCGCCGAGCTCATCATCGCCCGCTACGCGCCGGGCACGACCCGCTACGGGCTGCTGCCGACCGGCGACACCCGAGAAGCACTCCGTCTCCTCGTCGACGACGGTGTCACCCAGTTCCGCGAGCTTCGTGCTCCGGTCGAACCTCTCCCGCCGTTCATCGCTGCGGCCATCATCGGTGCGTGGGTGCTGGCCTTCCTCACCGACTGGGCCGCCATGCGGCTCCGGCTCGCGTTCGAGCCCGTGCTCCCCGCAGCATTGCTGTTCATCTTCTCCTCGATCCTCGGCTCGGGTCAGCGCCAGATCAGCTCCACCGTGATCTTCGCGACGGCCGTCGCCCTCTGGGCCGTGGTCCAACGAACCCAGACCCTCAGCGAAGGCGTCTGGCTCACGGTCGACCGCACGCGTGGCCCCTTCTCGGTGCTTCGCTCCGCCAGCCTGGTCGCCGTGGTCGCCATCGTGGCCGGCGTCTTCTCCGGGCCGCGACTTCCCGGGGCCGGGACCGACGAACTCTACGACTGGCGGAACCAGAGCGACCCCACCCGCCAGGTCACCAGTCCCTACGTCAGCATCGAGAAACGGCTCGCCTCGCAGCAGAACATCGAGATGTTCACCGTGGTGGCCGATCGACCGGCGTACTGGCGCCTTGCCGGTCTCGACGGCTTCTCCGGCAACGTCTGGACCACCAAGGGCGGCTTCGAGAAGCGCAACGGCGATCTCCCCGGCGCGGCAACGACCAGTGGGACCACGGCAACGCTGGACCAGACCTTCACCATCACCGGGTTGAGCGAGATCTGGCTTCCGGCGGCGTTCGCTCCGAGCCGGTTGCTCGACACCGGCGACGCCACCATCACCTGGAACGCCGAGATCAGCTCGCTCACCGTCGACAACGAGCGCCCCGACTCCGACGGTCTCACCTACGAACTGCAGTCGGTGCTTCCCCTGTTCACCGCCGAAGAACTGCGGGCGGCACCGGCGGTTGCCGACCGAGATCTGCTGGAGCGCTACACGGCACTTCCAGGTGATCTCTCCCCGATCGTCGCCCAAGAGGCCCAGCGCCTCACCGCCGGGATCGCAACGCAGTACGACCAGATGATCGCCCTGCAGAGCGAGTTCCAGACCTTCGACTACTCGCTCGAGCTCTCGCCGCGGGTGGGCGACCCCATCGAACAGTTCCTTGCCGAACGCATCGGCTTCTGCCAGCAGTTCTCCGGCACGTTCGCTGCGATGGCTCGTTCCCTCGGCATTCCCGCCCGTGTGGCGGTGGGATTCACCTGGGGCGACCCCGTCGACGGCAAGCCGAATACCTATCGCGTCACCGGGCGCCACGCCCACGCCTGGCCCGAGGTCTACTTCGAGGGTTTCGGCTGGGTGGCGTTCGAGCCCACACCCGGTCGTGGCGCTCCGGGCGCCACCCATACCGGGCTCGACCCCCGGCAGGACTCCCCTGTCGAGGCCACGCCGACCACGCCGACCACGGTCGACCCGGGTTCGGTCGTTCCGCCCACGCTGCCCGACGACTTCCTCGTCGATCCTGGATTCGCCGACACCGGCGACACGACCACTGCGACCGACCCCGGGTTCACGATCCCGTGGCGGCTCGTCGCCGTCGTCGCTGCACTCGCTGCGTACTGCCTCGGCATGCCGGCACTCGCCCGCCTCCGCCGAGCACGACGCTGGGCGGCGGCGTCGACACCGGCCGAGCAAATCGAGGCCATCTGGTCCAACCTGAGCGACGACCTCGAACGCAATCTGCGACTCTCACGACCAGCCGCGCTGACCCGCCGAGAGTGGGCCGAGCGGCTCATCAAGGATCGCCGTCTGCCCGACGAGCCGCTCCGTCGCCTGGGTGGGCTGGTCACCGATGCTCGCTTTGCCCCTGCCGGTTCCCTCGACGCCGCTGCGGTCGCCGACGCCGAGGCCGACGCCGAGGCGGTGCGGACGGTGATCCATCGCCGGGTGTCGCGGTTCCAGCGATGGCTGCGACTGCTCGATCCCCGCTGGTTGATCTCCGGGACGCGCCGCCAGGCGGTGGTTCTGGCCAGCTCCTGAGACGCCACGACAACGCCCAGACCTCCACGTCAGGCGACCTCGTGATCAGGCGCTCGACACGACCAACCCACGAGCTTCGGCGTGCAGCGGCAACAGCACGGCCGCCTCGCTAGGAGTGGATGGCGGTGGAGGATCAGTCCTCGTCGAGGTGATCGGCCCGGCGGCGAGCAGCCGGCGGGTTCGCCGCCCGAAATGCGCTCGACATCTGGGCGATGCCCGCCCGGCCCATCATCCGAAGGTTGCGCTCGAATCCGAGGGCGCTGACCAGCATGACCAGGAAGCCGGCGAAGGCCACGAGGTAGTGGATCTTGAGCGTGGCCACCATGACGATGAGGCCGACGGTGAAGCCGGCGATCGACCACTTGAGCGAACCGAGCGCATGGCGATACACCGAACTCTTGCCGACGTGTCTCGCAAGGCCGGGATCGGTCGCCTCGAGATGCCGTTCGATTTCGGCAAGAATGTTTTGCTCGTTTTCAGATAGCGGCATCGCTTGTCCTTGACCCTGTTCAGGACCCTGGTCTGTTCGGGACCCTGTTCACATGACCGTGCAGTTGGCCTGACCGGTTCATGTGCACCACAACGTGACGCTCAGTGTCGCGCATTCTCACGCTCGACACAACGCGGGCGAGGAAGTCAACTCGGCGGACGAGAGTCACATGACTCATCGTGTGTTGCGCCCGCTTCGGGCGCCGATGGACCCCACTGACGCTGGCCCGGCCGAAGCCGACGCAGACCGGAGCTTCCGAGCAGGGTGAGTGGACCGATGGCCTGATCACCGAATCGCTCTCGGATCTCGTCGATCGCTCGGTCGGTGGCGCCACCGACCTGGGTCGCACCGTTCAACAGTGCGTCGAGACTCAGCTGTTCGTTCACCTCGCTCGTGAGACCGGCGACACCGACACCGAGCAGGCGCACCCCCTGGTCGATGTCGACCCCGTCGAGGAGCTGCGTCGCCGTCTCGAGCACCGCAGCCGACTGATCGGTGGCTTCGGCCAACGTATGCGATCGGGTGATGGTCACGAAGGCCGGATCACGGACCTTGATGGACACCGTCCGACCCCGCAGGCCGGCCTTGCGCAACCGAGCGCCGACGGCGTCACTCAACCGAACCAGCTCACGGCGCACTGCGTCTCGCCCGACGAGGTCGTCGGGGAACGTGATCTCGTGCGAAATCGACTTCACGTCTCGGTCCGGCACCACCGGCCGATCATCGATGGCGTTGGCAATCGTGTGGAGATGACGCCCGTTCACCTCGCCGACGGCCGCCACCACCACGTCGACGGGAAGCGCAGCAAGTCCGCCCACCGTGGTGATCCCGAGGCGCATGAGTTTGTCGTGGGTGCGGGGGCCGACGCCCCAGAGCGCCCGCAACGGCAGGGGTGCCATGAACGCCGCCTCCTGACCGGCCGGGATCTCCTTGACGCCCAGCCCGGCTTCGACACGGCGACCGACCACCCGGGGTTTGGCCTCTTCGGTGGCGAGCTTGGCCACGAGTTTCGACGTGGCGATGCCCACCGAACAGTGCAGGCGTTCGGCTTCCCAAACCCGCCGGCGGATCAGTCGGGCGATGTCGAGGGCTGGCCCGAGCAGCCGGTAAGATCCGGTCACGTCGAGGAAGGCTTCGTCGAGCGACAGGGGCTCGACGAGCGGGGTCATGTCTCGGAAGATCGACATGATGGTTGCCGAGACTTCGGCGTAGCGATCGTGTCTCCCGTCGACGAACACGGCGTGCGGGCACAGCGCTCGGGCCCGCGACGACGGCATCGCCGAGTGGATGCCGTACACCCGGGCTTCGTAGCTGGCGGCGGCAACGACGCCGCGGTTGCCGGAGCCGCCGACGATCACCGGCTTGTTGCGCAGCGTGGGGTCGTCTCGCACCTCGACCGCAGCGAAGAACGCATTCATGTCGACGTGCAGAATGCTGCGTGCGCTCACCCCGCCGATGCTACAACCGCACCACCAGACGATCGGCCGCCGTGGTGCCGTCGAGTCGATAGCCGTAGTGACGACCGTCGGCGAAGCCATGCTCGAGGTGATCGAGCAGGGGCTCGGCCACCCACTGGGGCGCCGAGCCGAGGCGCTGGCGAGCAACGTCGACTCGCATGAATTCGGCCCCGATCACGATGCCGTCGGGGTCGTCGACGGCGAGCAGGCCGGAGTAGTCAACGGCGAGATGGGCTTCGACCCGCAGATGAAACCCGAACCCCGGAGCGGTGACTTCGATGCGATACAGCGGCCCGCTCCAGGATGCGACGGCGATGCCGGTCTCCTCGGCCACCTCCCGGGTGAGCCCCTCGATCAGCTGTTCGCCTTCATCGATCACGCCACCAGGGGTCGACCAATCGGTCTCGCCGCTGCGCCGCCGGTTCTCGACGAGCAGCACATCGCCATTGGCGTCGATCAGGACGCCACCGGCCACCAGCCACTCTCGCATCGGTCGTTGCTCGCGATCGTGGTCGGCGGAACTGCTCACACGGCACAGCATTCCAGATCTGGCTGCCTGGTGGTACTCGTCGTCGATCGTTCGCCTCTACCCTCGGACCTGATGAACCAGCGTGACGGGTCAGTACCCGACGAGGACCCAACTGCAGCGCCGGGCGGTGCCTCGCTCCAACCTCGACGGGGCGGCGACGGCGACCTGCTCCCCTACCAGGATCTGGTCGCCCCGACCCCGCTGCGGGCCGACCCACCGGTTGCTGCCCGCTGGCTGGCCTTCGCCGCGATCCTGCTCGGCGGTCTTCTCGGTGCCCTCATCGGCTACGGCGTGCTCGACCTCTTCACCGGGTCGGCCAACTGGTCGGCGCTGGGCGCGCTGCTCTTCGGCGTCGGTGGTGCGGTCGGTCTCGGTGTCGTCACCTCGTTGACCCTGCGGGCGATGAACGAGTGGACCGAGGTCAAGCATCCGGAGCGAGCGGCCTCCCGACGCGGCAATGAGCCGACCCGCGAGCCACCATCCGAGGACGGAACCGATGACCGCACCTGATCCCGCCGACTTGCTTCGGCTCGCCACCGAGCTGGCCCGCGCCGCCGGTCGACTGACGCTCGATATGCGAGCAAGCGCGCGCCTCACCCCCGACTCGAAGAGTTCGGTCAGCGATCTCGTCACCGCCGCCGACCGAGCAGCGGAGTCGCTGATCGTCGACGGCATTCTCGCCAACCGCCCCGACGACGCCGTCCTTGGTGAAGAGGGCGCCGACATCGAGGGCACCAGCGGTGTGCGCTGGATCATCGATCCGATCGATGGCACCTCGAACTACGTCTACGACCTGCCGGGCTACACGATCTCGATCGCCGCCGAGGCCGACGGCGTGGTGGTGGCTGGTGTCGTGTTCGACCCGAAGGCCGACGAGCTGTTCGCCGCCTCACTCGGTGGCGGGGCCACGATGAACGGCAACGAACTGCGCTGCAGCGAACGGACCGAACTCGACCAGTGCGTGATCGCCACCGGCTTCGGCTACGGGGCAGACCAGCGCCTCCTGCAGGCCAAGGTGCTCGTCCACGTTCTGCCAGCGCTCGGCAACATCCGCCGACTCGGGTCGGCCGCCCTCGACCTGGCCTATGTGGGCGCCGGTCGCACCGATGGCTACTGGGAGACCGGCCTCAACGCCTGGGACGCCGCTGCCGGTGCCTTGATCGCAGCGGAGGCAGGCGCCGTCGTGACCGATCTCCACGGCGGGTCACCGTCCAAGGCGATGACCCTCGCTACGCCTCCGACCATCCACGCCCGACTGCAGCACCTGCTGCAGTCGGCGTACGACGCCGAGTTGGGCAATCTGGCGGTATGACCCGCATCTGGTAGAGATTTCGGGCACCATTTGCGCTGTGGGCACTCGCATCCTGACCGTAGAAGACGACGATCGCATTCGTCAGGCCGTCAAACTGGCACTCGAGGACGAGGGCTGGAGCGTCGACGAGGCCGACACCGGCGAGCGAGCGCTCGACGCCTTTGCCGCCAACACCGCCGACGTCGTCCTGATCGACATCATGCTGCCCGGCATGGACGGGTTCGAGGTGTGCCGGTCGATCCGTCGGTCGAGCGATGTGCCGATCATCATGGTCACCGCCCGCGATGACACCCACGATGTCGTCGCCGGTCTCGAAGCCGGCGCCGACGACTATCTCACCAAGCCGTTCGCGCCCAAGGAGCTGTCCGCTCGCATCCGTGCCCTGCTTCGTCGGGTCCGCTCGTCCGACAACGGCAGCCTCGACCGCATCAAGGTCGGCGATCTCGAGATCAGTCCCGATGAGGGCATGGTGCTCAAGGCAGGTGAAGAACTGCACCTCACGAAGACCGAATTCAAGCTCCTCGTCGAGCTGGCCAGTCAGCCCGGCAAGGTCTTCAGCCGCGAGGTCCTGCTCGAACGAGTGTGGGGATACGACTATTTCGGCGACGGCAGGCTCGTCGACGTGCACGTGCGGCGCCTGCGCACCAAGGTCGAGACCGACCCCGCCAGCCCTCGGTACGTCGTGACCTCCCGAGGCCTCGGCTACAAGTTGCAGCCGTGAGGATGCTCGCCGAGGCCCGATGATCTCCCGACGACGGCTCGGTCTACGGGCCCGAGTCACGCTCATCTACGCCCTGGGCGCGCTGCTGCTGTCGTCGACCGTGGCGGCGTCGAGCTTCCTGCTGACGCAGCGTCGCCTGCTCAGCGAAACCGAGCGCACGGCCCAGTCCCAATTCTTCCGCAACATCCGTGACCTTCGACGTGGCCTACAGGTCGCAGAGATCTCCGACGACCAGACCTCGGTCGTCCAGGACGATGCCGCGGTCGAGGATGACACCGACGTGCCGGCGGTGTCGGTACCGACCACGCTGGCACCGTCGACGACCCGCTTCTTCCCCGCCACCACCACGACGTGGTTGCCGTCGAACATTCCCGCCGTCGACAAGGAATTGACCCCGCCGACCACGCTGCCGAACTCGGCCACCATGAGCAGCTTGTTGGGCGAAACGTTCGGTGCCGTGCCGACCCCGGTGGGCGAGACTCCGGTCATCGATGTCCCCCCGACCCCGCAGGACCCCATCAGCGTCATCCTCAACGGCCTCCAGCGCCCGAACGGTGCCGCCTCGCTCCTCGTCCTCCCACCCGGCAGCGATGGAGGCGGCGTTCGGCCGTTCTCGCTGAGCGGTCTGCAACCCACCTCGATTCCCGACGACCTACGGTCGATGGTCGAGGCCGGCGAGCCAGCCCGGCGGCGGTTCGACAGCACCGGCGGTGACCCCCAGTTGGCGCTCGGGATCCAGCTCCCCGAATACGACGCCGAGTACTTCGAGCTCGTGCCGCTCACCGACCTGCAAGGCACACTCAACTCCCTCCGCAACATCCTGTTCGGCGTGGCCCTGGCAGCCAGCATCGGCGGCGCCGGGCTTGGCTACTACTCCGCCTACCGAGCCGTGCAGCCGCTCAACCGGGTGTCGGCCGCCGCACAAGCCATCTCGGGCGGCGACTTCGAGACCCGCCTCGACGACCAGATCGACCCCGACCTCTCCAAACTCACCACGTCGTTCAACCAGATGGTCGAGGCCCTGCAGGCCCGGATCGAGCGAGACGAACAGTTCGCCTCCGACGTGAGCCACGAGCTCCGCTCGCCGCTCATGACCCTCACGGCTTCGGTCGGCGTGCTGGAAGGTCGCCGCAAGGACCTGCCGGCGCCGGCCCAGCAAGCCGTCGACCTGCTGGGCAAGGATCTTCGGCGCTTCCGTCGACTCGTCGAGGACCTCCTCGAAATCTCCCGGATGGACGTGGGTGCGGTCCAACTCGACCGTTCGCCGGTGTACGTCCGAGAGTTCCTCCGGTTCGTCATCGCCCAGTCACGAGCGGCCGGCATCAATGTCACCTGTGCGATCCCCGACGCCGACCTCATGATCGACGTCGACAAGCGCCGGATGGCCCAGGCCATCACCAACCTCATCGACAACGCCATCAAGTATGCAGGCGGGGCCACCGCCATCTCGTTTGCCCGACACGACGACCGAGTGCACATCTACGTCGATGACGAGGGTCCCGGAGTGCAGCTCGCCGATCGGGTCCGGATCTTCGATCGCTTCACCCGAGCCGGTGCCGACGCCGGCCGACGCGACATCGCCAAGGGCGTGGGTCTCGGCCTGTCGTTGGTGAAGGAACACATTCGTATGCACGATGGCACGGTCTGGGTCACCGATCGGCCCGATGGCCTGCCCGGAGCCCGGTTCGTGATCGACATGCCGATCGACGACACCGAGATGGGTGATGAGGAGATGGCGACGTGACCCCGTTTCGACCGATGCCGCTCCTGATAATGATCGTCTCGACCGCCGCGGTCGTGGCCGCATCGTGCGGACTCCCCGAGCAAGACCAGGCCCAGGCCATCGATGACCTCCCCGAGGACCTGCTCGCGGTGACCACCACGACCACCACGGCCCCGGCCGCCGTTGTCGACGACGCCCCGTACGAGCTGGTGCTGTACTGGCACGAGAGCGACCAGGGTGGTCGCCTGATCCGCAAGGTTCGCCTCCGCTCCACGCCACCGACCCCACAGGAGGCGCTGCAGGAGCTGATCGGCGGTCCCGTCGAGTCCGAGGTGGCCGAGACCGAGGGCGTCGAGTTCTTCGGTCCGAACGCCGGCCTGAAGGACGCCGAGCTGAACCCGATCATCGAGGGACCGGTCGAGGGCATCGTGACCGTGGTCGTGTCCGGCACCGGCTTCCGCGAGCTGCCCAACAAGGCCAACGCCGCCGAGGAGTTGGTGTGCACGCTCACCGAGTTCGACGCCATCGATGGTCTGGTCGTCCGTGACGCCCAACCGGAACCCATCGGCCTCGTCGGCCGCAACTCCGAGTCGATCGAAGGACCGGCGAGGCGCGAGAACTTCGACGACTGTGCGACGCCCGACCTCCCACCCGACGCTCCCGACTCGAGCAGTACCTCGACCGGTTGAAGCGGTTGCTCGAACGAGTCGGGCGTCTCGGGTCAGGCGAAGAACTCTTTGGCGGTTGCCCACATCTGAGGGCTGACCGGCTTGAGATCACGAACGGCTTCCGCCAGCGGGACCCTGACGATGGTGTCGGCCTGGATGGCCACCATCTGGCCGAACGCACCATCGTGGACGGCTTCGATCGCGGCGATACCGAAGCGGCTCGACAGGACGCGGTCCATCGCGGTGGGTGAGCCACCACGCTGCACGTGGCCGAGGATGGTGACCCGAGTCTCGAAGCCGGTTCGCTTCTCGATCTCGGTCGCCACTCGGTTGGCGATGCCGCCCAGACGGATGTGGCCGTAGTCGTCGTACTCGTCGGCGGGGAGGTCGAAGGTGCCGGGGATCGGCTTCGCACCCTCGGCGACCACGACGATCGAGGCGTAGCGACCATTCAGATGGCGGCGGGACAGCGACGCACACACCTCATCGATGTCGAAGGGTTCCTCGGGGATCAGGGTGAGTGTGGCGCCGCCGGCGAGCCCGGCCCACGTGGCGATGTGTCCGACGTGGCGCCCCATCACCTCGACCACCATCACGCGGTTGTGGCTCTCGGCCGTGGTGTGCAGTCGATCGATGGCCTCGGTGGCAATCGAAACCGCCGTGTCGAATCCGAAGGTGCGCTCGGTGATGTCGATGTCATTGTCGATGGTCTTCGGTACGCCGACGATCGGCACACCAAGCTTGTAGAACTCGTTCGAGCACGACAGGGTGCCTTCGCCGCCGATGGCCACCAGCGCATCGATACCGAGATCCGAGATGCAGCTCAAGACACGTTCGACGCCGTCGTCGAAGGTGAACGGGTTCTCGCGACTGGTGCCGAGGATCGTGCCGCCACGTGGGAGCGTGCCACGAAGCGCGTTGATGTCGAGCATCTCGTACTCACGGTCCATCACGCCCCGGTAGCCATCGTGGAAGCCGATGAGCTCGTCGCCATAGACCTGCTCACCCTTGCGCACCACGGCGCGGATCACCGCATTCAGTCCCGGGCAATCGCCCCCGCCGGTCAGGATGCCGACTCGCATACGCGCGTACCTCCGCAGCTTTCAGATGGTCGTGTTTCGGGTTGAGAGATGCCCTGCATGACCACGCTGTCGAAGGGGCGAAGTGGATCGACTCCTCCGACAGCCTACGGGGCCGAGCCGTGCTCCCCATCGCCGACGGCATCGGCTCGGTCGACGGCCGCCTGACCATGGCAGACTTGGCTGCTGACAGCTCGCGACCGGAGGAACCACCATGTCACTCGTGATCTCACTCGATGCCGGAACCACGGGCGTTCGGGCGATGGCGGTCGATCAGGGCGGCAACATCGTCGCCCTGCGGTACCGGGAATTCACCCAGCATTTCCCGAAGCCAGGATGGGTCGAGCACGACGCCGACGAGATCTGGGAGGCGATGGCCGGCTGCATCGACGACCTCGTTCCCGAACTCGTCGAACCCGTCGCCGCCATCGGCATCACGAACCAGCGCGAGACCGTCGTGGCGTGGGACCGGCGAACGGGTGCACCGCGACATCGGGCCATCGTCTGGCAGGACCGGCGAACGGCCGACCGATGCCGGGCGCTCGAGGCCGCGGGCCATCTTCCGCTCGTTCGCAACCGCACCGGCCTCGTCCTCGACCCGTACTTCTCGGCCTCGAAGATGGAGTGGCTCCTGACCGAGGGCGGCGTCGAGTCCGATGAGCACCTTGCGCTCGGCACGATCGACACCTGGTTGATGTGGAAGCTGACCGATGGCGCCGTGTTCGCGACCGAACCGTCGAACGCCGCCCGCACCATGCTGTTCGACATTCGCCACCTGGACTGGTCCGACGAGCTCTGTGCGCTGTTCGGCGTCCCCCGGTCGGCCCTGCCAGAGGTGCGGCCGACCAGCGGCCGGTTCGGTGTCACCGCCGACACCACAAAACTGGGTGCCGGTGTCCCCATCAGCGGGGTCGCCGGTGACCAGCAGGCTGCGCTGTTCGGACAGGCCTGCTTCGAACCCGGCATGGCGAAGAACACCTACGGCACCGGCAGCTTCCTCCTGATGAACGTCGGCACGAGCTGTCCCGAGCCGGTCGAGGGCCTGCTCACCACGGTGGCCTGGTCGCTCGGCGACGACCAGCACGCCACCTACGCCTACGAGGGTTCGATCTTCGTCACCGGTGCTGCGATCCAGTGGCTGCGCGACGGTCTGGGCATCATCGACGAAGCCGCCGAGATCGGGCCACTCGCCGCCTCGGTCGATGACACCGGTGATGTGTACGTCGTCCCGGCATTCACCGGCCTGGGCAGCCCCTGGTGGGATCCATACGCTCGTGGGGCGATCGTCGGGCTGACCCGGGGCACCGGCCGAGCCGAGTTGGCTCGCGCCGTCGTCGAGTCCATGGCCTTCCAGGTGCGCGATGTGCTCGACGCCATGGGTGCCGCCTCCGGGCGGCCGCCGGCGGAGCTTCGCGTCGACGGCGGCGCGTCGGTCATGGACCTCCTGCTCGACATCCAGGCCGATCAGCTCGGCATCGACGTCACCCGCCCCCTCAACCAGGAGACCACCGCGCTCGGCGCGGCGTACCTCGCCGGCTTGGCCGAGGGCGTGTGGGCGTCGCTCGATGATGTCGTCGCCGCCTGGGGCGTCGACCGGACAGCCGCTCCGACCAGTGATCGCGCCGCCGCAGATCGACGCCATACCCGCTGGCTCCAGGCGGTCGAACACGCCAAGGGGTGGGCGACCGCCGACTGAGGCGTCAGGTCTGCCAGAGACCGAGCCGATTGCCCCACGGGTCGGCGACCACCGCCGAGCTGTGGGGGTCATCCTTGGTGACGGTGCGTACCGAGCCCCCGGCAGCCTCGAACGCGGCGAGCGCCGAGTCGAGATCGGGAGTTTCGACATAGACCACGGCGCCGGCCGCCTCGGAGCCGCGGGCGGCCTTCTCGCTGTACACCAGGCCGCCGGCCGGCGTGAGCCCGTTGTTCGGGAAGATCACGTGGTACACACCGTCGCCGAAGGGGGCGACGGGTTCGGTTCGCCATCCAAGGGCCTCGGTGTAGAAGGCCGCCGCCGCATCGCAGTCGTCGCTCAGCAGCTCGAACCACACGACGTTGGTGAGGGTGAGGTTGATCCGACCGTCATCGACGAGACGATGGCTCTCGACCGTCACCCCGTCGACCTGCTCGATCTCGGCCACGAGCATTTCCTCGAGGCCAAACGGTTCGTCGGGCAGCATCAGGAGGAACTCGTCGACGACGATGCCGTCCTTGTGGCGGTGCACGGCCACCGAGACGATGTCGGCGCGGAGGGACCCGATCCGGGAGGCGACCTGACCGAGGGCGCCCGGGCGGTCACTCATTCGGCAACGGAACAGGTGAGCAGACATGACCCGACTGTAGGGCGGTCGTCGTTCGCTCGGCGTGATCACGATGTGTTGACGTCGTTACACATCTCTGACGCAATGCTGTCACACCGACGATGACCCATCTCCGCTGGTCGCCGGACCCGATGTCTTGACCACCTGGTCAAGTTCTTCTTACTCTGGCGCTCGATGTCCTCCGCCGCCGATGCCTCCTCGCCGCCTCGACGACGGCTCACGCCGCGGGGCAAGGAACGCCGTGATCGGCTGCTCGCCTACGCCACCGAGCAGTTCGCAGCAAACGGCTTCCATCCCACCTCGGTGGCCGACATCGTCGACGGTGTCGGCGTCGGCAAGGGGGTCTTCTACTGGTATTTCCCCTCGAAAGACGAGCTGCTCCTCGAGATCCTGAGGGAAGCGCTCTACGACCTTCGTCGCACCCAGCAATCGGCCATCGTCGAGACCGACGATCCGCTCCAGCGGCTCGAGAACGGCATCCGCAGCTCGCTGGCCTGGATCTTCGAGCACGCCGACATCGTGCGGTTGATCAGTTTTGCGTGGACCGAGGAAACGTTCGCGGTCGCACTCCGGCGCGGGCGTGAGGTCACCATCGCCGACACTGCTCGCCATCTGACCGCAGCGATGTCCCAAGGGCTGATCCCCGACGCCGATGTCCACATGCTCGCCACCGCGATCCGCGGCGTCACCGACGAGCTCGGCCGCCAGTACCTGATCGACGCCGACCAGCTCGATGACGAGGTGGTCGACACCGCCGTGCGGATGTGTCTCTACGGCGTCGCCGGCGTGGCGGCGCACTGACCACGCCGCCGAGCCGAGGCGGCGATCGTGACTACGAGGCCGCGGCGGTGACCGGTTCGAGATCGGTGAGCACTCGTCGCAGACTGCGGAGCGCCTGCTGGGTGCGCTGCTGATTCTCGATCAGGGCGAAGCGGACGAAACCTTCGCCGCCGGGACCGAAGCCCTCCCCTGGCGAGGTGGCGACACCGGCCTCGCGTACCAGCTTCGAGGCAAACTCGACCGAACCCATGTGGGCGTACGGCTCGGGGATCGGTGCCCAGACGAACATCGTGCCCCTCGGCTTCGGGACGTGCCAGCCGATACGGTCGAGCCCGTCGCAGAGGACGTCGCGTCGGACCTGATAGATCTCGCGCACCTGCGCCGGATGATCGGTCGCTTCGTTCAGGGTCACGGTGGCGGCGATCTGGATGGGCTGGAACGTGCCGTAGTCGAGGTAGCTCTTCAGCTTGGCCAGTGCCCCGACCACTTCGGGGTTGCCGGCGAGGAACGCCACTCGCCACCCCGCCATCGAGTAGCTCTTGGTCATCGAGTACAGCTCGACGCAACAGTCCTTGGCCCCATCGACCTGGAGGATCGAGGGCGGCATGTACCCATCGAAGCCGAGATCGGCGTAGGCGTTGTCGTGCACGACGATCAGGTTCCGCTTCTTTGCGAAGTCGACGACCTTTTCGAAGAACGGGAGGTCGACGCACACACCGGTCGGGTTGTGCGGGAACGAGATCACGAGCGTGCGAGGCTTGGGCCAGGAGTACTCCCACGCCCGCTCGAGGTTGGCGATGAACTCGTCGCCCTCGGCGAGCGGCACCTCGCGGATGGCGGCACCGGCGAAGATCGGCCCCCAGATGTGGATGGGGTACGACGGCGCCGGGACCAGGGCGGCGTCACCGGGTGAGAGCAGCACCCACATCAGGTGGGTGAACCCCTCCTTGGCGCCGATCACGTTCAACACCTCGGTGGTGGGATCGAGCTTCACTCCCCAACGCCGCTCGTACATGTTGGCGGCGGCTTCACGCAGCTTGGGGATGCCCTTGCTTGCCGAGTAGCGATGATTGCGGGTGTTGCGGGTGGCCTCGATCAACTTGTCGACAGCGACATCGGGTGACGGCAGATCGGGGTTGCCGAAGCCGAAGTCGATCACATCGACCCCGTCTCGACGTGCCTCCATCTTCAGATCATTGATGATCGCAAGGACATAAGGCGGGAGGTGATTGATCCGGCGGAACTCCATCGTTGCAAGCTATCGGAACGCCTCCGCGGCTCGCGTCGAGATTCACCGCTCCCGCCGAGGAAACCCTCGGGACGAGGAATGTGCGTCGAATCAGGCGACGGTGCCGGCACACAGTGCTCGGCGAACCCCCACCGTGCGGGCCCACGTGGCGGCGGCGTTGCGGTCGGTCATCACCACGATCTGCACCGACTGCGCCAGCGGCTCGATGCGATCGAGCAGTGCCGTGACGTCGGCATCGTCGAGATCGCCGAAGTTGCCCTTGATCACGATCGGGATCGACACACCGGCGTTGTCGCGCACCCGCTCGGCGAGTTCCGACACTCCCTCGAAGACCGACTCGATCGACGAGGCATCGCCGGCTTCGATCCGAGCGATCCGGCGGCGCAGCTCGCTGACCCGCTGGCGGGACTCGGCGGCCTTGGCCTCGAGCCGGTCGATACGAGCCATGGCTCGAGCGTGACGGTCGAGCGCCTTCTCGGCAGCATCGAGCTCGGCTTGGATCATGCCGGGATCGACCCGGTTGGCTTCGAGATCGAGCCGTTCCTGCTCCATCAGCCAGCCGTCGGCCCAGATCGTGAGCTTCTCGGGTTCGAGGTCATCCGGCACCTCGACGTCGTTCTCGACCAGAGCGTCGTACAGCTCCCGCACACGGTCGAACCAGACCGGGTTCGGCGACTCCACCACATGCTCCTGCAACGCTCGCCCGAGATCGGCCGGCAACATGGGGCCGAAGAACTCCCGAGCCCGAGCCTTGATGCCATCCGCCACCTCGGCGAGCTGCACGGCGGTCTGGTCATACGTCATCGCGTGCCGAGCCTGGTCGACCTCGGCCTGTGCGGCGTCGACCTGATCCTCGGCCGCGCCGACCACGGCCAGCTTCTCCTCCGACGCCGTCGGCATGAGCCGGTACATGGCGTAGCCCGAGTAGCTGGTCTGGTTCACCTTGGCGAGCAGGGTGGCGATCTCGGCCTCCGTCTCGGCCGACCGCTCACGAGGACGGAACCGCCGTTCCACCTTCGGGTGGCAGAGCTGGTCCAGACGATCCTCGTCCTCGGGGCTCAACAGCACCGGCTTGGCGTCGGCTTCGGCGTCGGCGAGGAACCGCTTGGCATCAGCGAGGGCGGCCTCGGCCTGCTGCACCCTGGCGGCGATGGTGTCGAGATGACCCCGTGAACGAGCCTCGGCCCGCTGCAGCTCCTGCCACTCGGCAATGAGCTCGGCGATACCGTCGGGCGACTCGGTGATGACCGGGTTCGTGCCGTCGACGGCGGCGATCGCTTCGCGCATCCGGGCTCGACGAGCCTGGAGCTCGAGGTCGATCGGCTGCACGTGGACACCGTCGAGCTGATCCCGCAGGCGCTGCACCCGGGCAGCAGCGGTCGGCACCAGATCGGCTCGAACCTCTTCGACCCAGACCGAGTCGATCTGGGCGGCAGCGGCCAGCTGATCCAACTCGGCGACCATCTGGGGCAGGTTCGCAGCGCCGCCGGTGAACCGACTGGTCGCCATGACCACGTCCTCGGTGGTGAAGGGGCCGATGTCGGCGAGGTTCTCGCCGGTGACATCGACGAGGTGGCCGTTGTGTTCGACCAGACCGGCGAGTCCGAGACCCGAGCCGGTCACGAGCGATCGAATGGCCGAGATGAGCCGAGAACTCCGGGCCTCGTCGAGGCCGTGGACGACCGAGACGAACGGATGGAGGTCGGCGCTGCCGATGTCGGGCCCAAAGTCGAGGCGCAAGATTCTCATGGCCGAGTTGTCGTCGGGTTCGCCCGGCAACTCAAGCGGAAAGTTGAGGATTTCGCAGAAATATTTTCGAATCGCCGGAGGACCTCGGGGAATGGCGCACCGGCGCCCGGCGGGATGGGTCGGTCAGGCGGCGACGGACTGTTCGACCATGCGTCGGAACTCGCGCAACGCCGCTTCCATGATCTTGGTCTCGGCCCGGCGCTTGACGAAGCCTGGCAGTGGGACCATCAGATCGATCGTGAGCTCGTAGGTGACGCGGGTCGACGACGGGTCTTCCAGGTCGGGCTCGAACGTGTAGGACCCATCGATGCGCCGGGTGAGGTCGCCGGCCACGAGGGTCCAGCGCACGGCGTGAGGTGCGTCGCTGTAGTCGTAGTCGAGGGTGTAGCGGGTGGTGCGCCCCATGGCTTCGGCGCGGAAGTCGGCCCGAGTGGGTCGGCCACTGGCGTCGCGGGCGACGATGTCGACGGCGGTCACGCCGTGGGTCCACTCGGGATACTCCGCCAGGTTCGTCACGACGGCGAAGCAGGCGTCGGTGTCGGCGGCGACCAGCGTGTGGACGACGGCATGTTCACTACTCGACATTGGGGTGACCACTCGGACAGCCTAGTCCGCTTCTTGCTTTGGAGAGAACTCACCCCAACGAGCGCCGTACAACGACATCAAACCCATGCCGGCCAGCGGGACGAGCACGGTGAACGCAACGGGTGTGAAGGGAGCCAGACTCGCACCCGCCAAGCCCACGACGCATTGCACCGCCAGGCACGCCGCCAGCCGATTGCGGGCGAGCGCGGGCACGACCCCGCCAGTGAGGAAGAAGGCGCCCCCGAACCACAGCTCTTCGTAGCGGGATCGCCCGGCGGCCAGCACGAACGCCGCCCCGAACGCCACCGCGCCCACGAAGAAGCACACGACCGAGAAGACCGCGACCCCGTTGCGGACGATGTCGGCATCACTCAGCACACCCGCCAACGTGACGATCGAATGCAAGACGGTGACGACGATCGAGGCGCCGATGATGGCCGGTCGCACCGGCGCAGCGGAGACTGGTCGTGTCGAACTGGTGGCCCCGTCGGCAACTCGCTCGGGCTCGATCCCATCGGTGCCGTCGGCACCGGGGGCTCTTGCGGCATCGGAGGCAGGGTCGACACCGGGGGCAATGTCGGTGCGGTCGGGATCCGGCGAGGGTGGTGTGGTGGGAGTCATCGATCGCTACCTCGAGCCGCTGGTTGCCGGTGCGGATTCGTGTCGTCGGGTCCGGGTCTCGTGTCGGCGCCGGTGTCGATCGTGTCATCGATCGCCAGGCGGAGGCGATCGGCCAGCAGCTGGTAGTCGAAGCTGGTCTCGACTCGCCGGCGAGCGGCGAGCCCCATCGCTCGGCGGCGCTCGGGATCGTCGGCGAGTTGGCGGAGCGCGTCGGCGACGGCATCAGACTCGTCTGGTCGATCGACCACGATCCCGGTGACACCGTCGACCACGGCTTCGTCGGCGCCGCCGGACCGACCGGCGATCTGGGGAATCCCGACGGCCGCGGCTTCGAGGAATACGATCCCGAATCCCTCCTGTTCGAGACCGCCCCAGCGCTGGTTGCACGGCATTGCCATCAGATCGGCGGCGGCGTAGCGCTCGGCCTTCTCCTGGTCGGTGATCCGGCCGAGGAACTCGACCCGGGCACGGGCGTCGCCCGCCTGCCGACGCAGGCGCCCGAGTTCGCGCCCTGTGCCGCCGATCACCAGGCGCACATGGGGGTGAGAGGTGGCCAGCCGGCCGACGGCGTCGATCAGGGTGTGGAGCCCCTTGCGGGGTACCAGCCGTGTCACGACGGTGACGACGACGTCACGATCGTCATAGCCGAATTGACGCCGCAGCCGAGTCCGTTCGTCGGGCGACGGCGGCACGAGCCGTTCATGGTCGACGCCCGGGGGGATCACGACCGACGGCAGCGAGCGGCCGGCGCACCGCTCGGCTTCACGCAACGCATACGCACCGGCGGAGACCACGAGCGAGGCCTGGGTCAGGACCGAGCGAAGGGCGTGCGACGACCCGGGGAGTCGTCCGGGAATGGTGACCTCGGCGCCATGGAGGACGACGCCGTACGGCCGGTGCAGCCGGGGTCCGATCAGGCCGAGCGGCACTGCCGGATCGAGGAGGACCAGCGACGCATCGAGCCGCTCCGCCAAACGATCGACGCGGCGAGCCAACCACGGTGACGGCAGGAGGACCGGCTCGGGCGATCGCTCGATCCAGAATCGCTGCCGAGCGTCGAACGCCACCGCATGGGCGTAGGGAGTGGTGTAGACGTGCGCCTGCTCGGCGGGAAGCCGCTGCCACAGCTCGAGCAGGTAGTTCTGGATGCCCCCGACCTTCGGCGGGAAGTCGTTGGTGACGAGCAGATGTCGATGGTCGGTGGAGGACACGAGTGCTCAGTTTGCCTGTTCATCGGCGTCTCGGCGCGTGGACATGACCGCCGGCTCCACCACGCCGTGGAACTCGGCGCGCACCAGGTCGCTCGGGTCGTCCCTCCGCCGTTCGGCCAGCTGGTCGAGCCCGCAACGCCGAGCTGCCCAGACGGCATGTGCCCGGAGCAGTTCGTTGGGATGGTCGAGGTAGCGATCGATCAGCGGCCCGGTCTCCGGCCGGCCTCGCCCGAGATTGCCCAGGATGACCAACGCCGTCCGACGCACGACGTCGGGGTTCCGATCGGCCAGGTACCAGCGACCCACCCGGGCCATCAACTGCTGGTCCTCGGCCTCGAGCACCCAAGCGATGTCGATCCACGGGTCGGCCGCGGCGTCGGCCGGTGG
This sequence comes from Acidimicrobiales bacterium, assembly GCA_041394265.1. Lineage (NCBI taxonomy): Bacteria > Bacillati > Actinomycetota > Acidimicrobiia > Acidimicrobiales > Acidimicrobiales bacterium. Next base: position 4,350,692 of record JAWKIO010000005.1, on the reverse strand, counting down.
TGGCGGCGAGTGGCGGTCGAGTCCGAGATTGGGTGGACAGACCTCCTGGCACTCGTCACAGCCGTACAGCCGGTCACCGAGTGCGGCTCGGAACTCGACGGGTATCGCTCCCCTCGCCTGGACCAGCCACGCCAGGCATCGACGCGCGTCGACCACACCCGGCGCCACGATGGCCGCGGTCGGACATTCATCGATGCAACGTCGACACGAACCACACCCATCGGACGCGACGGTGCGACTCGGGGTCAGCGGGGCGTCGGTGATGATGCCGCCCAGGACGAACCAGCTCCCGGCCTCTGGCACGAGCAGATTGGCGTTCTTGCCGTACCAGCCGAGCCCAGCCCGGTAGGCGACGTTGCGATCGACGAGGTGGTTGTCATCGGCGTGGACCTGGGCGAGATATCCGGCCGCTCGCAGCACGTCGGCGGCGGCCTCGAGCGCATCGCGCAACCGGCCGTAGTGGTCGGTCCACGCGTAGTGCGCCACGCGCCCGTGCAGCCCGTCGGGCGCTTCGACGTCGCCCCGGCGATAGTTCACTGCTCCGGCCACCACGGAGACCGCGCCGGGCAGGGCTCGGGTGGGGTCGGACGACCGATCCGGATTCCGGTACGTGAACATCATGTCGGCGGACAGCCCCGACGCCTTGCGCCTCGGCAGCACGCTGCGGGCCGGCTCGAGCACCTCGGCGGTGGTGACACCGACGGCATCGAGTCCGCCTCGCCGCCCGGCCGCGAGCACCGCGTCGGTCAGCGCTGAGGGGTCGTGATCGTCGGTGGCCGGGGGCACGCCACCCAGCCTGCCGCGTTCTGATGCGGAACGAGCGCGTCGGCCGGCACGTGTTTCAGCCGGCGCGGTGTTTCAGCTCTGGCACCATGCCTGCCGATTGGAGCCGCTTCATGGCGGCGAACGACGCCACGTCGATCACGACGGCCTCGTTCGGCTCCCGGTTGGTGATGAAGGTCACGACACAGTCGCTGCAGGCCTCGGTGGCCTGGAGTCGGCAACACGCACAATCAATGGTCACGCTCATGACCGTTACCGTACGGCGAACGTATGACAGCGCCCTGAGCTGCTCGAACACCGCTCGACTGCGAGCGTCTGCCGTCGTCGTGACGCCATTGGAAAGCGCCCGACGCCAGGTGCGATAGCGTCTGACGCCGTGAGAGCTCTGGAATTCCGCCGCTCAGAAGTCCGCTACGCCCGCGCCGCCGTCGCGTCGCGGCTGCGGCCCGGGTCGGGAGCCAAGACCGGCCCGCTGCACCTGATCGATGGCGCGGCCCCCTCACTCCCGGGTGAGGGCTGGCAGCGAGTTCACACCCGTCTCGCCGGCATCTGCGGTTCGGATCTGTCCACGGTCGAGGGTCAGGCGTCTCGTTACTTCGAGCCGTGGGTGTCGTTCCCGTTCGTGCCGGGCCATGAGGTCGTCGGCACGCTCGACGACGGGCGGCGTGTCGTGCTCGAACCCGTACTCGGCCACGCCGCCCGGGGATTCGAACCACCGTTCGACGGCGCCGCTCCCGGCGACGGCAACGACTACCGCCACCTCGTCAGCGGCCCGCTCGATCCCGGGATCCAGATCGGCTACTGCACCTCCACCGGCGGGGGCTGGTCACAGGAGTTCGTGGCCCACGACTCCCAGCTCCACGTCGTGCCCGACCATCTCAGCGACGAAGCCGCAGTCATGATCGAGCCGGCCGCCGTCGGCGTGCACGCTGCGCTGCGAACCCCGATCGGGCCCGGCGACTGTGTTGCGATCATCGGTGCGGGCACGGCCGGACTCACCACCTTGGCGGCGGTCCGCCGGCTCGCCGACCCCGCCACGATCATCGTGGCAGCCAAGTATCCCGAACAGGTCGATCTCGCCCGCTCGCTCGGCGCCGACCTCGTCGTCGCACCCGGCGAACTCACCCGGGCCGTCCGCCGCTTCACCGGGAGCCACATGATCGGCGACGATCTGTCGGGCGGCGCCGACGTGGTGATCGACGCCGTCGGCAATGAGGCATCACTCGAGCAGGCCATCGGCATCGCCCGTCCCCGAGGGACCGTGGTGCTCGTGGGGATGCCGGGGCGGGTCTCGGTCGACATGACGGCGCTGTGGCATCGGGAGACCGCCCTGCTCGGAAGCTACACCTACGGCACCGAGACCCTCGCGGACGGCACGGTCACCACGTCGTTCGCGCTGGCCACCGACCTGGTCGACACGGCCGATCTCGGACGACTGGTCTCGGCCACCTACCCGCTGGCGGCCTACGAGGATGCGCTCGACCATGCGGCAAACGCGGGGCGTCGTGGCTCCATCAAGGTCTGCTTCGATCTGCGCTGACCGGACGACACCACTGACGACATCACGGTCGACGCCACGCGGGCGCGACGGCGAGCGGAGGGGCGATGTCGAGCGCCCGAACCGACGTTGCTAGGCTCTCCCTCCATGGAACCCACCGCTGCCACCTCGTCCACCCTCGTCGCCGATGCCCCCGCCGAATCCTCATCGGTCGACCTCCCGGCAGGTGAGGACACCCTGATCGAAGAAGAGCTGCTCGTCGAGGAGATCTCGATCGACGGGATGTGCGGGGTCTACTAGACCCGGCCCGCTCGCCAGACGCTCCCCCACGCCGCATGTCGTCGTCTTCGCCGGCCCGCCCGGCCGCTGCCGCTGCGATCGATCCGTCGATCTTCGACGCGTCACGGCCGTGGCAGCTGCACCATCGTGTGGCGCTCCGGCCCGAACCGTTCGGGGCGATGGCGTACCACTACGACAACCGGCGCTTGAACTTCCTCCGCTCGCCCGAGCTCGTTGCCCTCGTCGAGTCGCTCGACCGGCATCCGTCGGCCCGGGCCGGCTTCGAAGCGCTGGGCATCGACGAGCGTCGCTGGCCGTCGTTCGAACGAGCCCTGGCATCGCTTGCGCTCTCGGACTTCCTCGAGCAGCGCGCCGACGACGACACCGCCCCCTACGCCGCCGCACCACTGGACTGACGCCATGACCGCTCTGACCGACGAACTCAAACGTGGCCTCGACGCGCCGATCTGCCTCACCTGGGAACTCACCTACGCCTGCAACCTCGATTGCATCCACTGCCTCAGTTCCTCGGGCCGACGCGATCCTCGCGAGCTCGATACCGCCGAAGCCAAGGCCGTCATCGACGAGATGCGCCGAATGCAGGTGTTCTACGTGAACATCGGCGGCGGCGAGCCGATGATCCGGCCCGACTTCTTCGAGCTGGTCGACTACGCCACGAGCAGCGGTGTCGGCGTGAAGTTCTCGACCAACGGATCCCGCATCGACGCCGAGCGAGCTCGCCAACTGGCGGCCATGGACTACCTCGACATCCAGATCTCCCTCGACGGTGCCGACGCCGAGACCAACGACGCCGTGCGCGGTGAGGGATCGTTCGCCACCGCCATCGCGGCGATGGAGCACCTCCGGGCCGCCGAGTTCGGCCCGTTCAAGATCAGCGTCGTGATGACCCGTCACAACATTCCCCAGCTCGACCGGTTCGAGGAGCTGGCCAATCGCTACGGGGCCGAGCTCCGACTCACCCGCCTCCGCCCCGCCGGCCGTGGCGCCGACTCCTGGCACGAACTCCACCCGTTGCCGGAGCAACAGGTCGAGCTCTATCACTGGCTGCTCGATCGCCCGATGGTGCTGACCGGCGACTCGTTCTTCCATCTCAATGCGCTGGGCGACGAGTCACTCCCCGGGCTGAATCTGTGCGGTGCTGGTCGAGTCGTCTGCCTGATCGACCCGATCGGCGACGTCTACGCCTGCCCCTTCGTCCTCCACGACGACTTCAAGGCCGGCAACGTCCGCTCCCCGGGCGGGTTCGAGGAGATCTGGCGCCGCTCCGACCTCTTCGCCGAGCTCCGGGGTCCGCAGTCGGCCGGCGCCTGCGCCAGCTGCGGCCAGTTCGACGCCTGCCAGGGCGGGTGTATGGCGGCCAAGTTCTTCACCGGCATGCCGCTCGATGGTCCCGACCCCGAGTGCGTCAGCGGCCACGGCGAGCCCGTGCTCGCCGCCGTCGGCACCGACGCACTTCCCCAGGGCACGAGCAATCACTCCAAGCCGGTCAAGGTCCTCCTCACCAAGAAGCCCTGACGTCCGCCCACCGCCCCGGTTCTGTGCGTCATTCCCACCGCCAATCACCGTTCTGTGCGTCAAAGTTCCCGTGACCGGCAACTTTGACGCACAGAACGGAGGACGCGAGGAGTTTGACGCACAGAACGGCCGAGTGAGGGGCGTTGCGGGCGTCAGGGAGACCAGGCGGCAGCGGTGATGGCGAGGAGGACGGGAGCGTCACCACTGGTGTCGAAGACGAAGGAGAGCGACTCCCAGTCGAGGCCGCCGAAGGCCTCGGTGCCGCTGAAGTGCAGCTCGACCCACTCGGCGTCGGGGAAGACCTCGGGGATGTTGCTGGGTATGTTCCCGACGCCGACCTGGACGTTGTAGCCCATCGCTTCGGTGCTGGTGACCGCCGTGCTGCCGGCCAGTGTGCGGAACCGCTCGGTCATCGTGGCCTCGATCGGATCACCGACGCCGGCCTCGACACCCCAGGTCACCACGGTGGTGTCGTCGGCGGCCGGGGTTCGCAACTGCTCGGCGGTCAGCACCACGGCGTCGTCGCCGATGAACGCATCGGATGCCACCGTGAGGCCACGATCGTCGACCAGACCGGCGAGGACGTCAGGAGAGGTCAGCCCTGCGATGGCAAGCCGAACGACATCGTTGCCTCGGAGGGGCGAGTCGCCGATGCGTTCGGGTGGCGAGACCGAGGGTTCGGGTCGGAGCAGACCGTTCTTCATCCAGCCGACGACACCGTCGGCCGTCTGGACCGGACTCCATTGCCGGCCGTCGATGTCTTCGATCACGTCGAAGAGTGTCAGCCCGGTCTCGCCGGCGCGGACCGAGCCAACGGCCGCGCTGTCGGTGGACGGTTCGGCATAGAGCGTGACGATCGAGCCGAGCGGGGCCTGGGAGACGAAGCGGGGCTCGAGCAGGCGCTGCCAGCTCGGGTCGATCTCGATACCCGAGACCGGCGAATCGTCGCTGTCGCCGGATGAGCCGTAGGGGTCGGACCCGTCGTCGGTCTCGGTGCCGTCGGCTGCCGTGCCGTCGGTCTCGGCATCGTCGTCGCCGTCGGCGGCCCCGGTATCGGTTTCACCACCGGCGTCGGCAGCCGACCCTTCGCTGGTCACCGCAGCGCCGTCGGCCGACGAGGTCACCTCGCTCGATGCCAGCTGCGACGACCCATCGGATCCTCCGCAGCCCGCAACCAGTGCGGTAGCGACGAGCATTGCGGCCACTCGCATCGCGCCCGAGGCGCCCACGCGCCGTTGCTCGGTGTCTGGTTCCTGGTTCGGCATGGATCCCCTCCCGATCGTCTGCTCGGTCGATGGTAAGCGCTCGTCGTGGCGAAAGCTGCGCGACGACCGGCGGGCCACTACGGTCGGCGCCCAACACAACGCGACGTCCGGGACCGACGAGCACGAGGAGCATCGACCATGAGCATGATTGGCACGCGAGTAGTCCGGAAGGAAGACCCCGAACTGCTGACGGTGGGCGGCAAGTACGTCGACGACATCGCTCCGGCCGACGCCCTGTTCGTCACGTTCGTCCGATCGATCCTGCCTCACGCCACACTCACCGGCATCGACACCTCGGCTGCCGCTGCGCTCGATGGCGTCGTTGGTGTCTTCACCGCCGCCGATCTCGGATTCACTGGTCGCCCTCACGCGATGCCCATGCTCAACCAGGGCATGCTCCGCACCTGGCTGGCGTCGGACCGCGTCCGCTACGTCGGCGAACCCGTGGCGGTCGTCGTCTCCACCAGTCGGGAAGCCGGCGTCGACGCCGCCGAGCTCGTCGACATCTCCTATGACGAGCTGCCCGTGCTCGTCGATCCGCTCGAGTCGGTGGCCGACGAGTTGCTGCTGTTCCCCGAGGCCGGCACGAACGTGGTCTTCGCCATGCCGGATGCCTCCGAGGGCGATCCGTTTGCCGACTGCGACACCGTGGTCGAGCTGTCGTTCCGCAATCACCGCATGGCCCCCTGCCCCATCGAGCCCCGGGGCACCTTGGCGATCTGGAACGGCCAGCGCCTCACCATCTACTCCTCCACCCAGGGTTCGCACGGCACCCGAGATGGACTGGCCGCCGCGCTCGGCATCGACAAGGACGAGCTGCGGGTCATCGCTCCGGCCGTCGGCGGCGGGTTCGGTGCGAAGAGCGGCGCGTACCCCGAAGACGTCGTCATCGCCACCATCGCCCGCCAGCTCGGCCAACCGTTGCGATGGGTCGAGACCCGTACCGAGAGCATGCTCGGCCTCGTCCACGGTCGTGGGCAGCTGTTCGAGGCGAAGATGGGTGGAACCAGCGACGGGCGCATCACTGCCTACTCGCTCCGGGTCGTCCAGGACGGCGGTGCCTATGCCGAGATGGGCTCGATCCTGCCCTTCATGACCCGCACCATGACCTCTGGCTGCTACGACATCGCCAACGTGGCGTTCGACAGCCGCTCCGTGGTCACGAACACCGTCCCCACCGGTGCCTTCCGCGGCGCCGGCCGCCCCGAGGCCGCTGCCGCGGTCGAGCGGATGATCGACCTCTTCGCCAGCGAGGTCGGTATCGACCCCGTCGAGATCCGCAAGAGCAACGTGCACGCTCCCGATGCGTTCCCGTTGACCACGCCGACCGGGGCCAGGATGGACTGCGGCGACTACGCAGGCTCCCTCGACCGGGCGCTCGAGGCGGCGGGCTACGACGAGCTGCGGGCCGAGCAGGCCAAGCGGCGGGAGAACGGCGACCACAAGCTTCTCGGCATCGGTCTGTCCACCTACGTCGAGATCACCAACCCGACCAACGCCGGCGAATATGGCAGCGTCGAGATCCGTCCCGACGGCACCGCCCTGCTGCTCACCGGCCAGTCGCCGCATGGCCAGGGGCACTACACCACCTTCGCCCAGCTCACGAGTGAGCTCACCGGGATCCCGGTCGACAAGATCGAGGTCCGTCACGGCGACACCGACGAGGTACCACGAGGCGCCGGTACCGGCGGGTCGAAGGCCATGCAGCTCGGCGGCACCGCGATCTGGCAGGCGACCGAATCCGTGGTCGAACGGGCCAAGGAGATCGCCGCCGAGCTGTTCGAGGCCAACCCGTCCGACATCGTCCTCGACACCGAGAACGCCTCGTTCTCGGTGGCCGGCACCCCGGCGATCACCAGGTCCTGGGCCGAGGTCGCCGAGCGTGAAGCCCAGATCAGCGGGAGTGCACTCCGATCCGAGATCGACTTCAAACCGGCGGGAGCCACCTTCCCCTTCGGCTCGCACGTTTCGGTCGTCGAGGTCGACACCGACACCGGCCTCGTGACCGTCCTCCGCCACATCGCCTGCGACGACGCCGGCACCATCGTCAACCCGATGATCGTCGACGGCCAGGTCCACGGCGGCGTCGCCTCGGGCATTGCCCAGGCACTCATGGAGGAGTTCAGCTACGACGCGAACGGGAATCCGCTCACCTCCACCTTCATGAACTACAGCATCATCTCGGCCACCGAACTGCCGTCGTTCGAACGGGTTCCGATGGAAACCCCCACCCCGATGAATCCCCTCGGGGCCAAGGGCATCGGCGAATCCGGCACCATCGGGGCCACCCCGGCGGTGCAGAACGCCGTCGTCGATGCGCTCTCCCACGTCGGCATCCGCCACGTCGACATCCCGGTCACGCCCGAGCGGGTGTGGCGAGCGATTCAGGACGCGGCCACGGCAAGCTGAGGGCATGGCCTCTTCCACCGATTCGTCACTCACCCCGGCCGTCGACTGGGTCGACGGCCGGCTCGTGATCATCGACCAGACCGCGCTCCCCACCTCGCTCGAACTGCTCGCGCTCACCACCACCGACCAGGTCGTCGACGCCATCTACCGGCTCGCCGTGCGAGGCGCGCCGGCCATCGGTGTCTGTGGCGCCTACGGCATGGTGGTGGGATTCGACGAGGCCAGGCCGACCGATCTCGATGCTGCCCGATCAGCGATCGATGCACTCACACACCGGATCGGCACGGCCCGCCCGACGGCGGTCAACCTGGCGTGGGCCGTCGACCGGGTCCGCACCGCCACCCTCGGCGCCACGACCGTCGAGTCGATCCGAGCGACCGCGCTCGCCGAAGCGCAGGCGATCCAGGCCGAAGACATCGCGTCGTGCGACGCCATCGGCCGCCACGGCGCCGACGAGCTCGTCGACCGTCACCGGATCCTCACCCACTGCAATACCGGACGCCTCGCAACCGCCGGTCGGGGCACCGCGCTGGGTGTCGTCTACACCAAGGCCGAACGTGGCCATCCGGTCGAGGTGTACGCCTGCGAGACCCGTCCGCTCCTCCAGGGTGCCCGGCTCACGGCATGGGAGCTGGTCGACGCCGGCCTGCCGGCCACGCTGCTCAGCGACGGTGCCGGTGCCGCACTGCTCGGCACCGGCGGCATCGACGCCGTCATCACCGGCGCCGACCGCATCGCCGCCAACGGTGACTCGGCCAACAAGATCGGCACCCGAGCCCACGCCATCGCTGCGCACTACGAGGGCGTGCCGTTCTACATCGCCGCTCCCCTGTCCACCTTCGATCCGGCCCTGCCGTCGGGCACCGACATCGAGATCGAGTTCCGGGCCGACGATGAGGTCCGCCGCTTCCGTTCCGAACAGTCGGCGCCTTCGGGCATTGCCACCTGGAACGCGGCGTTCGATGTCACGCCGGCCGAGCTGATCACCGGCATCATCACCGAGGTCGGTGTGCTCCGTTCGCCCTTCGTCGATTCGATCGCCGCCGCCTTCGCAGCGAAGGGCTGAATCCGGCGACATCAGGCCGACAGCACCTCGACCATCACCCAGAACTCGCAGGCCCCGGCGGCGAGCGTGAACACGTGCCAGATCTCGTGGTAGCCGAAGACGCTGGGCCGTGGGTTGGGTGCCTTGCGAACGAAGCACGTCGCCCCGGCCGTGTACAGCAGGCCTGCGGTGAGCAGCAGCGCCGCTGCCGCTGATTGCTGTGCCCCGGCCAGGAACGGAATGGCCACCAGCGGCAACCCGCCGAGCAGTGGGAAGAGGCAGCTGCAGGGGTCGTGGTCGGCGGTCAGCCGGGTCATCTTCAGCCCGACACCGACGATCGTGAGCAGCCAGCTCGCCACGACGATCCCGATGCCGAGTGCTCCCCCGATCACGACGAGGCCGAGCGGCGTCGTCGCTCCGGCCATGTGCACGAAGATCATCGAGTGGTCGAGGCGGCGCATCCAGAATCGGGCCTTCACGCTCTGGGCCAACCGGTGGTACGCCGCACTGGTGGCGAACATGACGAGTGCGGTGATGGCGTAGATGGCTGCCGGCACTCGCTGCCCGGCATCGTCGACCGAGAGGAGCAGCCAGCCGCCGGCGGGAACCGACACGGCAGCACCCAGCTGGTGGAAGCGGCCCCGCAAGCTCGGGCGTGCCCCGTAGATCGGGTGCTGCACGAGAAGCTCGGTGGTCCAGGTGGTGGGGCTGAAGGTGGGAGTCAAGATCACTGCGGCCATGGCTCAACGATGAGGCCACCGAACCGTGGGCGAATCGGGGCTTCCCCCCGGTCCCCAGCGCCGAATCGGGGACGGCGGGCAGCTTCGGCTGAGCACGACCACCCACTCGATTTCGCGCCGTTGCTGGAACCTGTCCCGCATCCCCGCCGTTGATCACCATGTCTCGATGAAGGAGGGGTGGCATGGCATTCGTGATCATCGGCGCCGTCGGCGCAGTGCTGCTCGTGTTCTCGCTCATCTTCGACGATGTGCTCGAGGGCGTCCTGCCCGACGGCGACCTCCTCTCCCTCCCGTCGATCGCTGCTGCCATGGTTGCCTTCGGCTTCGGGACCGCCGTCCTCGATCGGCAGGTCGGGCTTCCGGTCGGGCTCGCGGTGACCGGAGGCTCCATCGCCGCCGTCGTCGCAGCCCTCGGCGCCGTCCGAGCCAGCCGGGCCGCCATCGGCATGGCCACCGACGCCACGCCGACCTCGAACGATCTGCTCGGTGCCACCGGCCGGGTCATCACCGAGATCCCCACCGGCTCGACCGGCCAGGTGCTGGTGCGCCTCGGCGGGCAGCCGGTCAAGCTCACGGCTCTCACCGGACCTTCGGGTCCCACGCTCTCCACCGGGACCGACATCGTCGTCGTGTCCGTGGAGTCATCAACCAAGGTGACCGTGCAGGCCGCTGCCGACTTCTGGTCAGCGAACTGATCCAGGCACCACCTTCGAAAGGAACCACCCATCATGACCGCACTCCTGTCTGCCGTTGGAGTGATCGTCTTCCTCCTTGTGACCGTCGGCATGTTCGTCCTGTCACGCATCAAGGTGGCGGGCCCGAACGAGGCCTTCATCATCACGGGCCGCAAGGGCAAGGCCGTCACCAATCCCGAGACCGGCATCGTCAGTACCGACCTGTCGGGCCAGAAGGTCGTGATGGGCGCCAGCGTGTTCGTCGTGCCATTCGTGCAGAAGCTCGGCGTGCTCGATCTGTCGTCTCGTCAGATCGCCATGTCGGTAGGGTCTGCGGTCTCGGCCCAAGGCATCAAGTGCGCCCTCGAGGGCGTCGCCGTCGTCAAGGTCGGCGGCACCGAAGACGCCATTCGGGCGGCGTCCCAACGGTTCCTCGGACAGCAGGACGAGATCGACCACTTCACCCAGGAGGTGCTTGCGGGCTCCCTTCGTGCCATCGTCGGCCGACTCTCGGTCGAGGAGATCATCAAGGACCGCGCCGCCTTCGCCCGTGAGGTGGCCGAGGAGGCCGAGTCCTCTCTGACCAACCAGGGGCTCGTGCTCGACACGTTCCAGCTGCAGGACATCCAGACCGAGGGGAACTACCTCAAGGACCTGGGTCGTCCCGAGGCTGCTCGGGCCGAGAAGGAGGCCTCGATCGCCGAAGCCATCGCCCGGCGCGAAGCCGAGCAGGCCCGAATCAAGGCCGAGGAGGAAGTGGCTATCGCCAACCGTGAACTCGAACTGCGCAAGGCCGCCATCAAGGCCGAGACCGACGCCGCCAACGCCGATGCGATGGCCGCCGGTCCGATTGCCAAGGCGGCCCGCGACCAGGACGTGATCGCGGCCCAGGAGAAGGTCGCCCAGGCCCAGGCCCAGTTGAAAGAGCGCGAGCTCGACACCGAGATCCGCAAGCCTGCCGATGCCGCCCGCTACGCGGTCGAGCAGGAGGCCGAAGCCAACAAGTCCCGCTCGATCCGCGCCGCCGAAGCGGCACGCATCGCCGCAATCGAAGCCGCCCAAGCCAAGGCCGAGGAGTCTCGACTCGTCGGTGCCGGCGAACGTCAGCGCCGTGAGGAGCTGGCAAAGGCAGCCGAGATCGAGGGCCGAGCCGAAGGCGCAGCCGAACAGGCTCGTCGTGAAGCCATCGCGGCCGCCGTCCGAGCCGAAGGTGATGCCGACGCATCGGCAATTCTCGCCAAGGGCGAGGCCGAAGCCGAGGCGATGGCGAAGAAGGCCACGGCGTACGAGCAGTACGGCGAGGCGGCCATCATCGATCTGTTGGCGCGCATGTTGCCCGACGTCATTCGTGAGGCCTCGGCCCCGATGGCGGGCATCGACAAGATGACCGTCATCTCCACCGAGGGCGCCTCCGGCGTCACTCGCCAGGTGGCGGGCAACGTCACACAAGGCATGCAGCTCGCGTCCGACCTCGTCGGCGTCGATCTGGGTGCCCTCTTCAGCCGCCTCGCCGGCGGCGTCATCGGTGAACACCCGGCTGCCGGATCCTCGGCGTCGGGTGCATCGACCAAGCAGCCGGCGGCGGTCGGCTCGTCGGCAACGACAAACTCAGTCGGAGAGGGAGCGTCGGACCTCACCCAGTAGCTCGATGCTGCGAAGCGCCATCGTCTGGTCGACGGCCATCGTGCGAGTCACGATGTCGTCGACCCCGATGGCGCCCAGCCGAGCGAATTGGTCGGCGACCTCGTCGACCCCGCCGACGACCAACTGCTCCAACCCGAGTCCCCGATAGCCGGCATCGACGATGGAGGTCGCGGTGGCTCGGGTGGAGCGGTCGTCGGATCCGACGAGCACGTCTCGCCGAAGTGCCACGCGGGGCGTCGTACCGTGCACCGCGCACCGATCCCGATAGTCGGCAATCGCTCGCTCGAGGTCGTCGCCGACCAGGCTCGGTGCCGCGTACCAAGCATCACCCTCGCGGGCGGCCCGCTCCATCGGCCCGGGCCCGGTGCCGGAACCAATCCACCACTCGACGGGACGAGGGGGCCGAGGCGAGATCGACGCCTGCACGACCCTGAGCGACGGGATGTCGACGACATCGCCGGCGAACAGCCGCTTCATGGCATCGATCGCCGTGTCGGTGACGGGCCCTCGCCGGCGCATCGGCACACCCATGGCCGCGAAGGTGTCCTCGCCCCACCCGATGCCGGTCTGCACGATGAACGGGGCGTCGCTCATCGCCGCCAGCGTGCCGATCTGCTCGGCTGCGAGCACCGGGTGCCAGAGTGGGAGGAGCAACAGCAGACCGATCGGTCGATCCCTCGGCCAATCCGCCATGATCCGGCCGATCATCGGCACGTTCTGGACGTACGGCGCCTTGCGTCCCATCGAGTGGTGGTCGCCGAGGCTGAGGTGGTCGAGCCCAGCCTCGCCCGCCACCCGACCTCGGTCGATCACGTTGCGGACGGCGTCGGCGTCGCTCTGACCCTGCTGATTGCTGTTGATGCTGATCCCGATGCGCACGCCCCGACCCTAATCGCCTCCGCACCTCACGTTCTCGAGACGTAGAGCGACACCCCCATCGTTCTCGAGACCCAGAGCGGCGGATCTGTCGCTCTGGGTCTCGAGAACGGGGAGAGGTGTCGCTCTGAGTCTCAGGAACTGGCCCGGTAGCCTTGGCGGGATGAACGAATGGTCGACCCAGGCCCCCACCGATGGCGCACACGCCGCCCTGTCGATCCTCGGCAACACCGTGCGTGGGCCGGTCGAGCACGTCGAGTGCTTCCCGGCGCCGCTGCATTGTCGAGTCGTGCGCTTCACCACCGACGAGCTCACCTCGGTCTGCCCGGTCACCCAGCAGCCCGACCTGTCGTCGGTCGTCATCGAATATGAGCCCGACGCCCGGTGTATCGAGTCCAAATCGCTCAAGCTCTACCTGTGGTCGTTCCGGGATCGCGCCGTGTTCGCCGAGGCCCTCGCCGCCGAGATCGCCTCCGAGGTCATGCAGAGCGCCAAGCCGAAGCGGGTCACGGTCACCCTCTCTCAGCGCCCTCGGGGCGGCATCGCTATCGAGACCGTCGCCGAGCTCGATGGCAGCATCTCCTGACCGACTCGACGCACGAACGTCGCCCGAGGTCGGCGACGCGAGGCGCACGACGCTGCTGATCCCACTGGGAGCGACCGAGCAGCACGGGCCGCACCTGCCGATCGGCACCGATTCGATCATCGCCACGGCATGGGCCGAGGCCGTCGCCGAACGAGTCGACGGCGTGCTCGTCGCCCCGACGCTCCCCTATGGCTCCTCCGGTGAGCACCAGGCGTTCCCCGGCACCCTCTCGATCGGCAACGAGGCGCTCCACCTGGTCCTCGTCGAACTGGCCCGATCCGCCCGCCACGACGTCGATCGAGTCGTGTTCGTCTCCGGCCACGCCGGCAACGCGCACACACTCGACGCCGCAGTCAACCAACTGCGAAGCGAGGGCCACGATGCCCACTACGTCGTGCCTCGGCTCCCCGGTGCCGACGCCCATGCCGGCCACACCGAAACCTCGCTGATGCTCCACCTGGCACCTCACCTGGTGCGGACCGACCGAGCGGTGCCCGGAACCACGACACCGTTGTCGGAGGTCATCGACCGGCTGCGGGCCGAGGGCCTTGCGCCGGTCGCACCGACCGGTGTCCTCGGTGATCCAAGCGGTGCCGATGCTGACGAGGGTCGCCGGCTGTTCGAGCTGCTGGTGAGCGGTCTCGCTGCTTCGCTCGCGTGAGACGTGGCTGCTAGCTTCGGCTCCGGTGCTCATCGGACCGAGCGCCATCCGTCTCGCAAGGAGCAACGATCGTGAAGACCAGGGCAGCCGTTCTGTGGGGAATCAACGAAGAATGGAAGATCGAAGAGGTCGAGCTGGGTGAGCCGGGCCCGACCGAGGTCATCGTCAAGACCGCCTACGCCGGCCTGTGCCACTCCGACGAGCACCTCGTCACGGGCGACCTCGCCGCTCCCCAGGAGCTCCTCGACCTCATCGGCGTCGAGTCGTTCCTCCCGATGATCGGCGGGCACGAGGGCTCGGGTGTGGTGCAGCAGGTCGGCAGCAACGTCACCAGCGTCGCCGTCGGCGACCACGTGTCGGTCAGCTTCGTGCCGTCGTGCGGCAAGTGCCACTGGTGCGCCACCGGGCGCCAGAATCTGTGCGACCTCGGTGCCACCACCCTTGCCGGAGGCATGATCGCCGACGGCGTCTACCGTCACCACATCGACGGCAAGCCGGTCAACCGGATGGCGCAGCTCGGCACGTTCTCCGAGTACATGCTGCTCAGCGAGTCCTCGGTCATCAAGGTCGAACCTGAGTACCCCCTCAATGCGGTCGCCCTCGTGTCGTGCGGCGTGGCCACCGGCGTCGGGTCCGCTCAGAACCGGGCCGGGGTGAAGTCGGGCGACACCGTGGTTGTCGTGGGCGTCGGCGGTATCGGGGCCAACGCAATCCAGGGCGCCAAGCTCGCCGGCGCCATGAACATCGTCGCCATCGACACCAACCCCGACAAGAAGGAGAAGGCCGAGGAGTTCGGCGCCACCCACTTCTTCTCGAGCTTCGACGACGCCCTGCTCAATGTCATGGAGATGACCCGGGGCATCATGGCCGATTCGTGCATCCTCACCCCGGGCGTCACCACCGGCGACCTGGTCGAGCCGGCCATGAACATCATCTCGAAGGACGGCACCGTCGTCGTCACCGGCCTTGCTCCGATGGAGCAGCGCCAGGTCACGATGGATCTGTTCGGCCTGTCGATGTACAACAAGGAGATCAAGGGTTCGATCTTCGGTTCGGGCAGCCCCCGCTCCGAGATCCCCCGGCTGCTGCGCCAGTACGCCGGCGGCCAGCTCAAGCTCGACGAGCTCATCACCAAGACCTACACCCTCGACCAGATCAACGAGGGCTACCAAGACATGCGCGACGGCAAGAACATCCGTGGCGTGATCGCGTTCGATTGAGCGAGGTCAGCGCCGCACCGCTCGGCTACTCCCCGGCCACCCTCGCTGCGCTGCAGGCGGGGGTGGTCGGCCGCAGTCGGGAAACGGAACTCGTCGTCGCCGCCCTGATGGCCGGCCGTCACCTCTTGCTCGAGGGGCCACCCGGCACCGGGAAGTCGACCCTGCTCCGCACCGTGGCCAATGCCTCGGGCATGGGCTTCGTGTTCGTCGAGGGCAACGCCGAACTCACCCCGGCCCGCCTCGTCGGCCACTTCGATCCGGCGCAGGTGCTCGAGACCGGCTACCGGCCCGACATCTGGATCGACGGTCCACTCGCCGAAGCGCTTCGCTCGGGCGGCCTCCTCTACATCGAGGAGATCAACCGGGTGCCAGAGGAGACGCTCAACCTGCTCGTCACCGTGATGTCGGAGCGAGAGCTCAACGTGCCGCGCCTCGGACGCATCGAAGCCCACCCCGATTTCCGGATGGTCGCCGCCATGAACCCGTTCGACGCCGTCGGCACGGCTCGCATCTCGGGCGCCATCTACGACCGGGTCTGCCGTGTCGCCATGGACTACCAGAGCGCTGACGACGAGGTGGCCATTGCCCGGGCCAACACGCCCGAGCGGGTCGATCTCGTCCCCGACCGCATCGTCGAGTTGGTGCGAGCTACCCGCAACCATCCCGAGGTCCGCGTCGGGTCGTCGGTCCGTGGTGCCATCGACTGGCTCGTCCTTGCCAACGATCTGGCGGCGTTGCGAGGTGGCGTCCCGGCTTCGAGAGACGTCGGTCTCGATGCTGCGTTGGCTGCGCTGTCGGGCCGTATCCGGCTCCATGACTCCTCCACCCAGTCGCCTGAGGCCGTCATCACCGAGCTGTGGGACCGCATCATGGAGCGCCCGGAGCCGACCGAGCCGAACAACGACGACGGCGATGCCGAGGGAAAAGCCCACCGCCGCCCGGAGGCGGCGGGAACGACCCCTCGGTAGACGACGACAAGATCCTCACCGGCG
Organism: Acidimicrobiales bacterium; assembly: GCA_041394265.1. Taxonomy (NCBI): domain Bacteria; kingdom Bacillati; phylum Actinomycetota; class Acidimicrobiia; order Acidimicrobiales; species Acidimicrobiales bacterium. The sequence goes on along the minus strand of JAWKIO010000005.1, from coordinate 4,334,484 downwards.
ACGACGCCGAGCAGGCCCTGCGCGACGATCGACGCCGGTCGATCAGCAGACGGGATCTCGAGCGCAACCCGAACTTCGACGACGTCTCACCCCAGCTCGGTGAGCTCGACGTCGAAGCGTTCGAGGAACTCTTCGACGACGCCCCCGACGACGCACTCGAACTCCTGGCCCGCATGTCGCAGGCCACCGATCGTGACCTCGCCGCCCTGGCCCGCCGGCTCGCTGGTCGGCTGATGCTCGATCTGGCCCGCACCGGCGAGGCCAAGAGCCGTGGGGTCGGCCGCCTGACCGTCGCCCGAGCCGACGAGTCGAGCAGCGACATCGACATCGACTCGAGCCTCGACGGCATCCTCGGTGCTCGCAGCGAACGGCGACCAGTCGCACTCGACGACCTGTTCACCTCCCGTTGGCAGCAACCGGCCACTGCGATCTGCCTTCTCGTCGATCGGTCGGGTTCGATGAACGGAGCTCGACTCGCCAGCGCCGCCCTCGCCGCCGCCGTCTGCGCCTGGCGGGCACCAAAGCAGTTCGCGGTCGTCGCGTTCGGCGATCGAGCCATCGAGATCAAGGGGCTGCTGTCCACCAAGCCGGCCGAAACCGTCGTCAGCGAGGTGCTTGCGCTGCGGGGGCACGGCACCACCGACGTGGCGCTCGCTCTCCAGGCGGCGCAGCGCCAACTCGCCACCAGCAGCGCCACCCGGCGAATCACGCTGCTGCTCTCCGACGCCGAGGTCACCACCGGTGGCGATCCCGTCCCGATCGCTCGGAGTCTCGACGAGCTCCTGGTCCTCGCTCCTTCCGACGAGCTCGAGCATGCCCGACGACTGATCGAAGCGGCCGGTGGCCGTCTGGCCGAAGTCGGCACCCCGATGTCGGTGCTCGGCGCCCTACGTCGCGTCCTGCAATGACCCCGGCACTGCCGCCTACATGGCGCGTCGTCCCGGACGCTGCGCTACGAACGCGGGATGACGGCACGTCGTTGATCGGTGGCACGCCGCTGGGCATCGTTCGACTGAGTCCGTCCGGTGCTGCGACGGCTGCGTCACTGTTCCGAGGAGAGCCCATCGGCCAGCCAGGACCTCGGGCCGATCTCGCCCGACGCCTGCTCGAGCGGGGTATGGTCCACCCACAGCCTCCGGGTCCGGGGCCCGGTCGGCACGATGTCACCGTCATCGTGCCGGTGCGCGGCGATCAGCACGGCGTCGAACGGACACTCGCTGCCCTCCCACCGGTGGCGCAGGTCATCGTCGTCGACGATGCCTCAGCCACACCGATCGTCCTGCCCAGCGATCTGGCCTCCTCGCCATCGAAGGTGGTGCGCTGTGACACGAACCTCGGACCGGGTGGCGCCCGGACTCGAGGGCTGGCGGAGGCCGATACCGACCTCGTGCTGTTCGTCGATGCCGACGTCGAACTCGAACCTGGGGCGCTCGACACACTGCTCGAGTACCTCGACGACGATGCGATCGTGGCGGTCGGCCCGAGGATCATGGATCGGGCGGCAGCTCCGTCGCACTCGTCGCCTCCCCTCGCTCAGGGCGTCGCGCAGTCGGTGCTCGCCGACTACGAGGCCGAGCACTCCCCGCTCGATCTCGGTCCCCGGCCGTCGGCCGTACGCCCCGGTGCGCTCGTGAGCTACCTGCCGACGGCGTGCCTCCTCGTGCGGCGTCGAGCCCTCGGCGAGGTCGGGCCGTTCGATCCGGAGCTCCGCTTCGGCGAAGACGTCGACCTCGTATGGCGGCTCCGCTCGATCGGCACCGTTCGCTACGTTCCCCAAGCGATCGCCACCCACCCACACCGGCCGAACCTGACGGCGTTCGTCCGCCAGCGAGTCGGTTACGGATCGTCGGCCGGCCCGCTGGCCCGGCGCCACGGTGCTGCGGTCGCTCCTCTACGAAGCTCGGGTTGGACGCTCTTGACGCTGGCGCTTGCGCTCGGCGGTCGCAACCGCCTGGCTGCCCTGCTCCACCTCGGAACCACGAAGGCGCTCGTTCCCAAGCTCGGCCCGCTCGGCGATCCACTCGTCGAGGCGGCACGCATGACCACCACCGGCAACGTCTGGGCGGCACGCACAGTCGCTCGCAACGCCGGGCGAGTGTGGTGGCCGGTGGTTGCGCTGGCGCTTGCCGTGCCGGCAACGCGGCCGATCGCTCGTCGCTGGATGGCGTGGTCGCTGCTGGAGCGAACCATCGGTGCACGCGAAACAGACCCCCGCCAGGTGGCGATGGGTCTGCTCGATGATGCCGCCTACGGCACCGGTGTCTGGGTCGGGGCGCTGAAGCAACGAACGCTCGTGCCTTTGCTCCCGGCGCTGAGCGGTCAGTCGACCTCGGGGAGGTTGACGATCAAGTCCAGCAGCTGGACCACGTCGAGGGTTTCGACGCTGCGCAGACGCATCTGGGCCTTCAAGTCGTCCTGATCGCTGACCACCGCAATCGGGAAGTGCGACGGGTAGCTGTCGACGAGCTCGCTCAGCTTCTGGCCTGGGGTCATCCCGGGCTGGATCAGGCGGCGGCGCACCTTGGTGGGTGCGGGCATCTGGTCTTCGCCGCCGACCGCCGGATCGAACACGACGTCGACCGCGGGACCGTACTCGCCGGTGACCTGGTCGAGCTTCTCGAGCAGGTAACGCCGGCGATCGGCGAGGGCGGAATCCCGCCAGCCCATCGTGGCAGCCGCATCGCCGTCGATCAGCATCACCATGTCGGGGGTCGACGCAATGCGACGGGCCTCGGCATCGTCGGGGATCATCGCTGACGGCTCGGCGACGGGTTCGTAGCGACCGGCATCGGGATCGATGAACGAGGACGTGTCGGAGATGTCGAAGGTGACCTCATCGGTCGCCTCGTCGGCATCGCCGTACGGAGCGTCGGACTCATCGACCGGAGCGTCGGTCTCGTCGTCGTCGGCACCGAAGCCGTAGGAGGCCATCACGTTGGCCAGCGCCTGGTCGTCGTCGGCGCTCGAGCGGCCGTCGTAGAACGAGGCGACGTCGGACGTCGCGACGTCATCGTCGACAGGGTCGAGGTCGTCATCACCGGCAAGGAAAGCATCTTCGATGGCGGCCTCACCCGTCGCTGGTGCGACGAACTCGGCGTCGACCATCTCGTCGTCAACGATCTCGTCGGCATCGGCCAGCTTGTCGGCGACGAACTCGGCGTCGGCCATCTCGGCGTCGATGATCTCGTCATCGGTGTCGTCCGTCTCGTCCGTCGCCGGCGCAGGGTCTCCGAAGAGATGGGTTTCCTTCATCTCTCGCGGATTGCCGAAGAGTGTCGCATCGGTGCGACCGGTCGGTTGTTCGATCTCGACGTCGTCGGGCAGGAAGCCACCGATCTCGATCTCGGCGTCTGGCGCCCCCGGCGGCATGGGCGGCTGGGGAATGCCAAAGCCCATCCCAGGAGCATCGGCTCCCTCGGCAGCGTCGGATGCCACCCCGTCGACCGACGGCGATGTCTCGACGTCGAAAGACGGCGATGCCTCAGCGTCGGTCGAGGTGGGCGACGACAGCTCGCTGTCGATCGCCGAACCGAGGTTGGTCAGGCGCTCGTGGACCTGGCCGAGTGTGGCGTCGAGGTTGCCAATGGCCGCAACCGACTCGTTGGCCGCTGCATCGGCCGAGTCGACCTCGCCGCTCAGCGACTGAGTGGCCGTGTCCAGGGCAGAGCGGGTACCGGTGATCCGAGCCCGCATGATGTCGATCTGCGAGGCGAGATGGTCGCGCTCAGCTTCGACCTGACCGAGCTGGCTGGCGAGGTCATTGAACAAGCTGCGTCGCTCGGCGGCACTGGTCTCGCGGGTGCGGGCGAGATCATCGAGCGCAGCTTCGACGGCTCGTCGCTCGTCGGCCAGGGTCTGGATCTCGACTTTGAGCTCCTGCCACTGGCCCGACACGTCGTCGAGCTGGGCCTCGAGGTCGACCCGAGCCTGCTCAGCCACGCGCACGCGGTCGCTCAGCTGGTCGCGCTCGACTCGCAGCGACGAGGCATCGCGCCACGCTGCGTCGCGCTCGGCGACGGCGGCATCGAGCTGGTTGCGAAGACCGGACTCGGTCTCGGCCGCCTCGCCGATGAGGCGCTGGGCATCGGCCAGATCGGCCTGCGCCTGTTCGAGCGAGGTGAGGGTGTTGGTCCGCTCGGCTTCGACGTCGGCGGCGGCGGTACGGGACTGCTCGATCTGGGCCCGCAACGACTGGAGCTCGGCTTCGAGCTCACGCTGACGAGCGAGCAGACCTTCACGATCGGTCATGGCACGATCGCGCTCGGCCCGAGCGTTCTGGAGATCGCTGTTGGCGCTGGTCAGCTGCGTCGCCAATGCGTTCGACTCGGCTCGCCGTTCCTCGACTTCGGTCTCGAGACCGGCGACCGGGGCGGTGGTGTTCTGGCGCTCTTCGGCCAGGCGGGCGACCAGCCCGCGCAGGCTGGCCAGTTCTTCTTCGATGCTCGCTCGGGTGTCGGCCGGCGCCGGCGCACCTGAAGGGGTCGACGGGGCGGGCGCGGCGTCGACCGGGCTGGCAGGAGGGGGCGGAGGGGGTGGCGGGGGAATGCTGCCGGTCGAAGGGGCCGGCGCGCTCGGCGGCGCTGGGGGTGGAACGGGAGCAGTGGCGGGTGCAGCGAGAGCGTCTGGCGAGGGAACGGGGTCGGGCACGATGGGCTCGAGCACGCTCTGGCCGGCGTGCTTGGAGAGATCCGGGAGGCTGGAGGTCGGTCGCGGAACGGCCTGCCCGGCCACGAGCTGTGAGGTGTCGGCCCGGCCGAACGAGGGGTCGCTGTCCCAGCCGCTGGGTCGATGAAGCCAGAGATAGCCGTCGCGGCCGACGTTCTGTTCAGTGGCCTGCGCCGCTACGCGGGAACGGAACTCGGGATCTTCGTCGATCACCCGCTGGGCCACCGACATCGCACGACGAGGGAGTTGCGGCACGTACAAGAAGCTGCGCATCGCCACCGGAGGCTCGATCGGCGGGGTGGCCTCGACTCCCTGACGCGCCACGGCGAAGGCCAACTCACAGGCTCTGGCCAGCGGCTCTGATTCCACGGGGACTACTCCTCTCGGTCAATACGCACCACGTCGTTTCCGTGGCCGCACCATCGACACAAGATCTGATCGACCGTTTCGCTGAGAATTTCAGTCTGTTCGACTTCTAAAGTTCCGCCGACCGAGAAATGGTGGTACTCGCGAGTGGTCCGGGTGATCTCGACGTCGAACCGCGTCAGGTTGCCACAGGCAGTACAGCGATAGCGTTTGTGCTCCATCGGCTCAGCGTACCGACCGGTACCACCGGGAATCCGCCCGGCCCCCATCGAACAAACGTTCTTGACATCGAACAATCGTTCGGCTTTCCTGATCGCTCATGGTTTCGCCCATTCCCCGCGACGCCCCCGCCGGCCGCCAGCTCTCCTTCGACTCACTCGGCACACCGCTGGCCGATGTCACCTTCTGCGTCCTCGACCTCGAAACCACCGGTGGCTCGCCCGAAACCTGTGGGATCACCGAGATCGGTGCAGTGAAAGTTCGTGGCGGCGAAGTCCTCGGCACCTTCCAGACCCTGGTGAATCCGGGCTGCACCATTCCGCCGAACGTCGCCGTCTTGACCGGTCTCACCGACGCCATCGTCCATCGGGCCCCGCCTGTCGACGCCGTACTTCCCACGTTCCTCGAGTTCATCGGCGGCGCCGTGATCGTTGGCCACAACGTTCGGTTCGACCACTCGTTCCTCCAGCACGCCATCTACCGCTATGGCGGCCCCCTCCTCGGGAACCAGCGACTCGACACGCTGGCGCTCGCCCGCCGCCTGCTCGCCGACGAGGTCCCGAAGTTTGCGCTCGGCGAGTTGGCCACACGACTGCGACTCCCCCACCAACCCACGCACCGGGCGCTCGACGACGCCTGGGCCACGGTCGATCTGCTCCACCTCTTGATCGAGCGGGCGTCGTCGTGGGGCGTCACCGGTCTCGACGACCTCGTCAATCTCCCGACGATCGCCGGACACCCCCAGTGGCGAAAGCTGTCGCTCACCTCGAAGCTCCCCCGCAAGCCCGGCGTCTACCGGTTTCTCGATGCCAACGGGCGAGTGCTCTATGTCGGCAAGGCCACCGACCTCCGAGCACGGGTCCGCAGCTACTTCAGTTCCGATCAACGTCGCAAGGTCGCCCAACTGCTTCGGGAGACCGCCGACATCGCGGTTGACGTGACCGAATCGACGCTCGAGGCCGAGATTCTCGAGCTGCGAGCCATCCTCGCCGAACAGCCTCGCTTCAACAGCCGTGGCAAGCGCGCCGCGAAGCCATGCTGGGTCCAGCTCACCACGAGTGAGCGCTTCCCGCTGTTGTCGATCACCACCAGCGCACCGTCGTCAGCCGTCGCCATCGGTCCGCTGACCTCACGCAAGCAGGCGGCCCTGGTCGTCGACGCCATTCACGGCGCCATTCCGCTGCGGCGATGCACCACCCGGATCTCCCGCACGGCGACGATCGCCAACGACGGCTCGGCCTGCTCACCGTTCCAGCTCGGCACCGCCGCCTGTCCGTGCCATGGCGCCACCTCCGAGGCTGGCTATGCCGACATCGTCGCGCTCGCCGCACGGGCGATGTCGGGTGACTACGGCCTGATCCTCGATCCGCTCGAAGCGAAGATGCGCCAACTTGCCGAGGCCGAACGGTTCGAGGAAGCCGCGGACTACCGAAATCGGGCGGGCGCGCTCGCCGCTGCCGTCCAGCGCCAGCAGCGGGCGTCGCTGTTCCAGCGAGTCGAGCGCCTCACGATCGAGACGGCTGACGGCATCACCATCGAGCTCGGCAACCACCACGACCAGGTCCCGAGCCGAGCCGAACCCGGCCAGCTGTTCGGCACCGACGAGCGCCGTTGGAGCGTCGACCTCGGGTCGCTCGACGAGGTGCTGTGCGCCGCTTCGTGGCTCGAACGCAATGCCTGTTCCGTCCGGGTGGTCCGAACCGAGGGCACGCTGTCCTCGCCGTATCCACCGCTGCCGTCGTACCAGCCCCCGGCGTCGGATCGAGCGGTGGAGCGTCCGCTCAGGCGGCGGCGAACTGATTCGTGAAGGTCCGGAGCCGTTCGAGCACGGTCGCCACCCTGCCGTCGGCCAGGGCGGCCCGGGCCATCTCGATGCCCTGACCCAGATCATCGGCGAGACCCGCCACCGCAAGTGCGGCACCGGCGTTGAGCACGACGATGTCGTGACGAGGGCCGGTGTCGGTGCCGTCGAGGATTCGCTCGAAGATCGCCACGTTGTCCTCGGCGCCGCCGCCGGCCAACTCGTCCATCGATGACGGCGGCGTGATCCCGAGTTCGACGACGTCGACCTCGGTCCGCCGAACGCCGTTCGGGGTTGCCACGTAGATGATCGAGGGACCGGTGGTGGAGATTTCGTCGAGGCCGCCGGCACCCGAGACGACCCACGCCAGTTCCGAGCCCAGCCGTTGGTACACCTCGGCCATACGCGACGCCAGCGCCTCGTTGGCCGTTCCGATCAGCTGCCGCTTCGGTTGGGCGGGATGGGCGAGCGGACCGAGAACGTTGAACACCGTCGGGATCCCCAGTTCGGTGCGGACCGGGCCGGCGAATCGCATGGCCGGATGAAAGGTACGGGCCAGTGCGAACCCGATACCAATCTCGGTCACACACCGCTCGAGTTGCGCCGGTTCGAGGTCGACGTTGATGCCCAGCGCAGCCAGGAAGTCGAAGGCGCCCGAGGTGGACGACGCTCGGTAGTTGCCGTGCTTGCACACCCGGGCACCGGCGCCCGCCGCGACGAACGACGCCATGGTCGAGACGTTGAGCGCATGCTTCTGACGGTGGACCGACCCACCGGTCCCGACGATGTCGATCACGTCGACGTCGAGTTGGAGGAGCTGGGCGGAGTCGACCATGCCACGAGCCAATCCGACCAGCTCGTTGACGCTCTCGCCCTTGAGCCGCAGCCCGACGATGAGGCCGGCAATCTGGGCGTTGGTGGCTCGACCGGCCAGGATTTCATTCATCGCCGCCCGAGCCTGACGCTCGTTCAGGTCGACGTTGGTGGTGATGGCTCCAAGGATGGCGGGCCAGCCACCGGCGTTGATGAAGGCGTCGGCTGCGGACTGGTCATCGGCTGCATTCGTCTGAGTCACCGCGACAACCTAACGCGCCGCGGGAGCGTGGGACGTTGTGTACGCCAGCGAGCGGTCCAGCAGCGAGGTGCGTCACCGGCGGGCGTGCCCGCGCGCCGCTTCGGTGCCGTCGAGCGACCAGTACGCCACGACGAGGGCGATCAACTCGTTGAATGCTCGCCAGTCGAAGGGCTTCACGTGGAAGGCGTTGACGCCGGCGCGCACGGCGTCGATCTGGTCTCGATGATTGACCGAAGAGGTGAGGACCACGATCGGCACGGTCGCGAAATCGGTGCGTGCCCGCAGCTCCTTGACCAGGTGGATCCCCCCGCCCCCGGGCGTGTTGAGGTCGACCAGGACCAGATCGGGAGGTCGTTCGGCCGCATCGACCAGCGCCAGCAGGTCTTCGGCCGTTTGCGTCATCGCCGCCGGTGGCGGTTGACCGGCGTTGGCCAGCGCTGCCGTGACGAGCCGCTGATCGACGGGATCGTCCTCGAGAATCCAGATCGTGAGATCACGCGCTGCACCCAAGGTCGGCGTGAGCTCGCGATGCGTGCGGTCGGCCGACATCACAGCGTTCGCCGGCGAGGCAGCCGAATGACCATCGAGGTCGGCCCGCCGACCTGCGTGATCGCACGAATGGTGCCGTGGTGGCTCTCGACGATTCGCCGACACATCGACAACCCGATGCCCTGGCCCTTCGAGTCCGCCGAGAGTCGCTTGAACGGACGGAAGACGTCGTCCTCTTGGTGCTGGGCGAAGCCGATGCCTCGATCGGTCACGACGATCTCGACGAAACGGTACTCGGGGGTCGAGGTGATCGTGATCGACGGCGGCGCATCGCCGGCGTAGGTGATGGCGTTGGCGATGAGGTTCTGGAACAGCCTCCGCATCGCCGTCTCGTCGCAATGCAGCGTGGGAAGATCGCCGACCTTCACCACGGCATCCGACTCGGCGATGTCGCTCGCCAGGTCACCGAGGACCGAGGCGACCACGTCCGAGAGCGACACCTGAGCGAAGACCGGGTGTGCGTCGGCGGTGGCGTAATCGAGGAGTGAATCGAGGACGGATCGCATTCGGTCGACCGAACCGAGGATGGCTCCCAGATGGTCGCGGTGCTCGTCGCCCTCTTCCTCCATCGCCATCTGTGTGAAGGCGTAGATCGCACGCAGCGGTGCTCGGAGGTCGTGTGATGCCATGTGAGCGAACTGGTCGAGCTCGGCGTTGCGGTGCTCGAGCACCTCGTTCTTCATCTGGAGTTCTTGCTGTGCTCCATGCACTTCCGACAGATCGGTGAGCATGACGGCCATGGCGGATGGGGACACGCCAGGGCCCGGCAGCATCGTCCGGTCGATCCGAAACACCCGGTCTCGAAGCTGAGAGGCAAAGGTTGGCGCCACGCCGTCGCCCGTGGCGAGCGTCTCGAAGTCGTCTTCCGGGTTGCCGAAGACGGCGCGCGCCGTCTTCGGATAGGCGGTGTCGACGCAGGCGCCGATCAGATGGGACGTCGTGCTCGACGCCAACGATCGCGCCGCCTCGTTCAATCGGATGATGCGGCGGCTGCGGCTGATCACCCAGATCGGCGCAGGGATGAGGTCGACCAGCCGCCCCAGCTGGATCTCACGGTCCGACGAGCGGGTGCGCCCAACCGCGTGTCCTCCAAGGTCGAGGCCGAGCGCCGCCACATATCGTTCACCGTCGACCGTCAGCGACGACTTGTGCAGCCGCACCATCGGCAGCCCGAGTTCGGTCGCCGAGATCTCGACGAGGTGATAGCCGAAGTCCCGAGCGACCTCGTTGCCCGAGAGCAGAATGTCGACCCGGACATCACCACTGCCGAACATCTCGTTCGGTCGACGACCGAGAACTTCGCCGACCTCGTATTCGAGCAATGCGGCGGTTCGGTGATTGAGATAGACCACACGATCCTCGGCGTCGACCATGAACGCCAGAGCCGGGATCCGGTCGAGCAGCTGATCGGGAGGAGCCGTGCCCGCGATCACGTCGTCCTCGATCGACGCCAACGTCATCAGGACTTGCGGGGCGGCGTTCCCGGTGGAAAACGTGCGCTGCAGCGACAGCCGCCGCTGCCCCAGATCGATGGCGCTCAGATCGAACCAGCGGACTCGGCGGTCCGCCGAGCTGGCGAGGAAGTCATCGACTGCCGCGACCAGCCCACACCGATCGGCCACGCCGGCCTCGCCTCCGGAGCCGCAAGCGGTGTCGTCGATGGAGCGGGCAAGGATCGGACCCCACGGTCCGAACGTCGCCACCACGGTTCGATCACTCGACACGAGGCAGCCGGACGGCGCGTCGGAGGCGTCGTTGGATCCTGCCTCGCCCTCGCCGCTCACCCACTGCACGGCGCCACGCTAGCCGCTGGTTGTGGCCGCAGTTGGCCGCACGGCAAGCAACGGAGAACGCCGAGCATCGGACAAAGCTGGTCACCCTATCGTTGCTTGTTGGACCATCAACACCTTGGTGGCGAACTTCACGTATTCTTTCCTCCATGCCCTACGGAAGCAGAGTGAACGCTTCACGGACACCCTGGCGAGTCCTGATCGTCGGTCCGGGTCATCACGCTCCCCACTTGACGGCAACGCTCCGCGCTCTCGATTCGAAGGTCCTGGTCGATCGAGCCGAGTCCAGCGATATCGCCGAACGCTGTCTCGCCTCGCCCATCCACTACGACGCCACCTTCGTCCTCGACTCGATCGAACTCCGGCCCGACGAGACGTTCGCCGACCTTCACGCCCGCCTCTCGGTTGGTCGCACCCCACCGCCGATGGTGGCGATCATCACGTCGGCAAGCGACGGCGAGACCCGGCCGATCGAGCGCTTCATCCCGGTCGCGGTCGACGCCAGCACCCTCAACCTGCGGCGCCTGATCAGTGCGCTCCGCACGGCGCGCGAGCTGCATCGTTCCTCACGCCTCGACCAGCTACTCGCCGTGCTCCGTGCCGACCTCGCTCCCGACGAGCAGGGACGGGTGCCGCTGCAATCAGCCCTCGACTCGCTCAGGGACGCGATCGACGTCCTCGGTGCGCATCTCTTGATCACCAGTGAGGCCGACAGCGTGCAGTGGGAGGTGGCCAGCGGCGACGACCTCGACCCCGAGGACCACTCAGCGAGTCGGCAACCCGTCTCCACCGGCTTCACACCAGTGCTGGCGGTGCGGCGCACCACTCCGTCGCTGAGCGCGGCGCTGCTGCTCGGACCGCTGTCGGCCAACTCACAGGCCCGAATCCGGCCCGGGCTCGTTGCGTTCGTCGACCTGATCCTGGAGCGAATCCAGTTGGCGTCGGAACGTCGAGCGTCGGAGCGAGAAGGGATCGTCCATCAGCTCTTCGACGACGGAGCCGAGGCGAACGTCGTCATCGGTCGCTCGAGCCGACGTCGAGCGCCGGATCCCACCACCGAGTCGGCGCTTCGTCTTCGCCAGGCTCTGACCGACGGACTGCCGCAACTCGCCCCGGCGGTCATCGACGCCCTCCTGCGGCACGACCTCACGCTCGTCCACCAGCCGATCATGGACTCCACCGGCCGCATCATCGAGTCCGACATGTTGCTCGGTGCCCCGCTGCCTCTTCCGCAGGCTGCCGGTCACGCCGAGACCATCGACCTGTTGCCGCTCGACTCGCTCGAGTCCGAAGCAGCCGCCATGGTGACGAGCGAGGTGGCGATCCCCATCGGCCACTGGCTCATCACCCGAGCGCTGCCCACGTTGCAGCGTTTGCAGACCGACCACGAGCTCGAACCCGAGCACCGGGTGCACCTCGCACTGCTCCATCGTCAGTTGGCCGCGGGCGGAACCGTCGAGTTGATCGCCGCCCAGCTTGCTCGACTCGATCTGCCGCCGGCGTCGATCGCCATCGATGTCGCCGAGCCAACGCTCATCGAGCATCACGACACGATCTCCGCCATGTCGCAACTGGCCGAACTCGGTGTTGCGCTCTACCTCGATGGGTTCGGTGGCGCAGGGTCGAACTTCACGCTGCTTCGAACCTCGCTGGTACGAGGCGTCAAGCTGTCACGCGACGTCGTGCGGGGAGTGTCGGCCGACGAGCGGCAAGCCTCGATCGTGTCGGGCCTCGTCGCCCTGTGCGACGAGCTGGGGCTCGAGATCATCGCAACGGGCGTCGACCATCGAGCCGACCTGGCGTGGCTCACGCAGTACCCGCACGTGAAACTCCAGGGTGCGCTGGTCGGTCCGGCGATGACCGAAGCCGAGCTCCACGGCGACACCGTGAAGCAGGCTTCCTGATCAGCGTCGGCCTCGGCCTCGTCGTCGAGCCGGTGATCAGAGCAGGTCGGCCGAGAGCGATGCCCGATTGATGTCGGTCAGCTCGGTGACTTCGAGGTAGGCCGGATGGGTGCACACGACTCGGGCCGGCCCGTTGGCCAACTTCTCGGCCTGTTCTGTGGTGAACGGCCACCACAGGTAATGCACGCTGGCGGTCGTTTCTTCGCGGGTGAGGGTCGAGTCGTGACCGGCGTCGACCTGGGCGGCGATGATGTCGACATCGTCGCCCGTGCCCAGATGGATCTCGTAATGTCGCTCGATCCCGACGAGCTTGGGCAGCCACTCTCGGAGCTGCTCGTCGGTCGTGAGCTCGAGGAACAACGTGGCGGACAGCTTGCCCGGGCGAGAGATGAGGGGGTTGTAGGCCCGTAGCTCGGCGCGGATGCCCTCGTCGGTGTTGATCTTTTCGACCCTGGCCATTTCCTGGATCTGGAACCGGATGGTGTCGCGGTTCTCGAACAGCAGCGTCTGGAAGATGCCGACGTGCACCCGGCGCTGCTTCTTCAGGGCGATCACGTGGGCCCGGAACGCCTCACGCTCGCGTTCATAGGCTCGTTGATCGACAATGTCATCGAGAACGAGATCGCCAGGCACGTAGTCGTCGCTCATGCTCAACGCTCGCTTTCGATGCCGTAGGCACGGGCGACGAAGGTGATCGGGTGGACCGGGTCCTTGCCGGTCTCCAGCTTGATGCCACCGTTCGCGAGCGTGCAGTCACCGACGACGGTGTCGTTGCCGGCCTTCTCGATCGTGGTCGCCATCTTGGTTGCGACCTTGCGGGCGATCTCGACGTTGGTGGCCCGCAGGCCCCACATACCGTCGATACCCGAGCATTCGGCGACAACAGTGGGCTTGGTGCCGGTGAGCTTGAGCAGATCGCGGCTCTTCAACCCGATGTTCTGGGCTCGGAGGTGGCACGGCGCGTGGTAGGTGACCTTCTCGGGCACCTCGTTGGGAAACTCGGTGTCGAGCGCGGTGCCCTCGCCCTTGTGGACCTTCATGAGGTACTCGGCGGCGTCGTAGGTGTGCTCGGCGACGAGCTTGGCATCGATCTTGGCAGCACCCTCGAGATAGTCGGCATAGTCGTACTTCAGGACGTAGCCACAGGTGGGCTGGATCACCACGATGGCGGGTTCTTCGCCCTTTGCCTGTCGCTCCTTGATGGCCTTGGCCAACACCTCGACGTTGTGCTCACCCTGCTTGACGAACTCGCCGACGTTGCCCTCGTGGAGGAAGGGCGCTCCGCAGCAGCGTTCGCCTTCGGGGAGACTGCATTCGATCTTGTTGTGTTCGGCCACCGCCACGAAATCCTTGGCGATGCTGGTGTTCGAGTATTCGACCTGGCAGGTCGGGAAGAGGATGACGTCGCCCTGCTTGTCGTCGGCCGCTGGGGCTGCTGCGTCGTGCTGCTTCATCCAGGTGGAGAAGCGCTGCTTGGCGTACGGGTCGAGAATGCGCTCGCTCGAGATCCCCGTGACCTTCTCGAGGACTTTACGACCCGCCGAGCCGGGCTCGCCGACGAGCTTGTTGGCCAGTGGCGCCGCCAGCGAACCGAGCTTGCCGCTCAGGTCGGTGCGCCCAACGAACTCGTCGGTGAGACGATCGCGGGCCGACACGTGACCGTTCGCATGCTTGGCCTGTTTTGCCCGCAGCATCAGTCGGGGGAAGTCGAGTTCCCATTCGCTCTGGCCCGGGATGTAGGGGCAGTTGACGTAGCAGAGCTTGCAGTTGAAGCACTCGTCGACGACCTGGAACCGTTGGTCGTCGGTCAGGCGCTTGGCGTCTTGGTCGTCGTGTTGGTCGATGAACTCGAACAAGGTCGGGAACGACGTGCAGTACTTGAAGCAGAGCCGGCAGCCGTGACACAGGTCGTAGACACGATCCAGTTCCTCGCGCAGGTCGTCCTCGTCGAGATACTTGGGATGGTGCGGGTCGTAGGTGATGGTCATGGCGCGGGCTCCGAGTGAGTGACGGCGGGATGGACGTGAACGTGGATCGGGGAGCTGCCGAGGTCGGCAGCTCCCCGATCGCCAGAGGTGGTCGGTTCGCGGTGGGCGTATCAGCAGCGCTGTCCCACCGGCGGACCGGCGGGGATCAGTCGAGCGACGCGAGGCCCTCGCCGAAACGGCCGGCGTGGCTCTTCTCGGCGCGAGCGAGGGTCTCGAGCCATTCGCCGATCTCGTCGAAGCCTTCGTCGCGGGCGGTCTTCGCAAAGCCCGGGTACATCTCGGTGTACTCGTAGGTCTCGCCGGCGATGGCCGACTTGAGGTTGTCCTCGGTCGAGCCGACGGGCTCGCCGGTGGCGGGGTCGCCAACCTCGGCGAGGAAGTCGAAGTGACCGAACGCGTGCCCGGTCTCGCCCTCGGCCACGGAGCGGAAGAGCGCGCTGATGTCGGGGTAGCCCTCGACGTCGGCCTTCTGCGCGAAGTAGAGGTAGCGACGGTTGGCCTGGCTCTCACCAGCGAACGCTTCCTTCAGGTTCTCTTCGGTCTTGCTGCCCTTGAGTTCTGCCATGTGGCTTGCTCCTTGATGATCGTCGCTCGTCGACGATGGTTGGTTATTCGGATGTACACGAGCACGGCTCGACGGTCTGCATCAGATCGCCTCCCGTGCGCAATCGGGACACGCGCCCCGAAAAATGACGTGGATTTGATCGACCACGAAGAACGCGTCGTCGGGCTGACGGATCTGCACCGGCGACTCGCTCTGCACATCGACCACCCGTCCGCACCGTTCGCACACGAAGTGGTCATGCTCGCCGACGTTCGGATCGAACCGAACCGGACCAGAGCCGACGTCGACGGCGTTCACCTCCCCGAGTTCGACCAGGTCGTTCAGGACTTGATACACCGTGCGCAGCGACATCGAGGGCATGACCCCTCGCACTCGATCCCACACGACCTCGGCAGTGGGATGTGAGCGATCACCGTGCAGCGCTTCGAAGACGGCCAAGCGTTGCGGTGTGACCTTTCGGCCGTCGCACCGATACCGCTCAGTGAGCTCCTGGGGTGTCCGCATCGGGCGACACCATATAGGTGCCCTCCCGTGACAACAATCATTGTTGAGGAGAGTTTTCCCTGTTCATCGTCCGTTCACGGCCCGAACCCATTGATTTCGCCACAATCAGGCAAATATCGTTCCCCAGGACACGCCCGTCGGCCTGACCGGTGCCGGTGCAGCGGCAACCGATAGCGTTCTGCTCGTGGGATACATCGACTGGAACGTCATCCGCTCCTCGGCTCTCGCCGGGCTCATGATCGTCGTGCCGGCTGCCCTGATCGCCCAGTTCCTGCGCTCCACCGCAGTCGGCGGCCTGGCGTGGCTCTTCCTGTTGATCGTGTTGATCGGCTTCGTCGTCGCCGGCTTCGGGGCCGGCTTCCTCCGTTCCGACACGCCGATGAAGCACGGCGCCATTTCGGCGATCTGCGCCTACGTCATGATCCAACTCTTCGGTGCGGTCTGGCGCCTGACTCGTGGCGAGTCGATCAATCCGGCCACCTATCCCCTGCTCGCGTTGATGGCGGGATCGTTCGGCCTCGTCGGCGGCCTGTTCGGCGACTGGCATCGCCGCCGCAGCCAGCGCTCGTGAGCGTTACGATCGTCGTCCTGGGTGAGTTGGCCGGGTGACCGCGGTCGACGCCGATCACCGGCCTTGGCCGGAACGATGCGTCGTCTGAGGAAGGTCGGGGCTCCGTAGGACAGGATGCTGGCTAACGGCCAGTCGAGGCGACTCGCAGGAAAGTGCCACAGAGAACAAACCGCCGATGGACCGGTTCGCCGGTCACAGGTAAGGGTGAAACGGTGCGGTAAGAGCGCACCAGCGCTCGGGGCGACCCGAGCGGCTCGGTAAACCCCATTCGGAGCAAGGTCGATCGAAGGTACGGGCTGTCCGTCCCCGGCGCTCGCGTCGGAGCCTTCGGGTGGACCGCACAGATGGATGGTCACCGATCGGGATCCTGGCAACAGGCCCGTGAACAGAACCCCGCCTACAGGCCGACTCACCCAGCCCCGGCTACCCGCCGCTCACCGACCGGTCGGCGCACCCCACGCGAACTGTGCGTCATTCTCACCGCAAATCCCGTTCTGTGTGTCAAACGCGTCGGCAGCGGGAAGTCTGACGCACAGAACGGGATGGCCGGTGGGTTTGACGCACCGAATGGGCGACGCAGCGGGGCGTCAGGCGGGGTCGTCGGTGCGGATGTCTTCGAGTTCGAGACCGAGACGGACCTCGAATCGACGGATGTCCTCGATGCTTGCCTTCGCCCGGACATAGTCGTTGTCGGCCAACGCAGCGAGGGCGCCTCGACACGCCGCCTGGAGCCCGACGTGATCGGCACCGAGCAGGTCGTCGGCGATCGGCGGGTCGTGGTGTTCGAGAACGGCGGTGGCCATCGCCGGCCAGTCGTCATGGGGCATGCGACCGACGACGTGGCGCAGATCACCGAGGATCGCCTCGACCGACTCGGCCGCGGCCGCACGCCGCTGCTCGACGCTGACGTCGGCACCGCTCGAGCCGCTGCTCGTTTCCTCACTGTTGTCCACGACACCTCCGGCATCGATGTCCTGGCCGCCACGATCGCCAAAGGGACCGAGCTGCGGCGCGCTCGTTCTCACCTTAGACAGCAGTGGGCTCGTGGGCGGGGACCGTGCACGGTCTTCTGCGCCAGGAGCACCGGCCGAGCAAAACGGCGAGAGCCGGCCCGAAGGCCGGCTCGTACGTCACACCGTCGGCCGTCGCCGCAGCGGTGGCCGATCGCCAGATCAGTCCATGGGAAGGCGGGCGAAGATCTCGACCTTCGCCTCTTCGAACTCTTCCTCGCTGAGCGTGCCGTTGTCGCGCATCTTGTGCACGTCTTCGATCATCTGCAGCAGTTCGGGGGCGGTGAGCTCGCCCTTGCCCTCGAACAGCTTCGACGCCGAGGTGGGCGTGGGGTTCAACTCGGTGACGGGCGGGGCTGCGTCGTAGACCGACGCCGGCTGCGGGGTACCCGAACCGGTCTTGTTGGCGACCTTGGACGCCCGCTTGGCTGCCTTGGCGCGGTCGCGCTGGAGCTTGGCAAAACTCGATCGTTGCTTGGCCATGTTGATGCCTTTCTGACTCTCGGGCCACACACAGCGAGATCCAGGCAAGGATCGCCGGCGGCCGTGCAGAACCGGGATACAAGATTCTGCGACCCGTCCAGACTAGGCACAGATCCGCGTTCGGCCTACGTCATGAGAAGCTTTACTTGCCGAACAATCGCGGTCGTCCGCAACATCGGCCGAGGCCCGACACGGCAAACGGATCAGATCGTGACGAGCGTCACCATCGCGAAGTGCGACAGGCCGGCAGCCACGGTGAAGGCATGCCAGATCTCGTGATATCCGAAGACCTGCGGCCGCGGATCCGGTCGACGACGCAGGAACACCAGCGCCCCCACGGTGTAGAGCGCTCCCCCGAAGACGAGCAACCACAGCTCAGGACCGGTGAGCGAACGGATCAGCACCGGGGTCAACACCAGCGCGGCCCACCCGAGCACCGGGTAGAACCCGTTGCTCCAGCGCATCCACCGATCTGGTCCGACGAGCTTGAGGACGATGCCGGCGACGGCACAGGTCCACACCACGGCAAGGGCCGAGATCCCCCACGCCGGCGGCAACGCCAGGAGGCACACCGGTGTGTAGGTACCGGCGATCATCACATAGATGGTCGAGTGGTCGAGTCGTTGCATCCGTCGTTGTGCGGCGTCGCTGTGGGCGAGCCGGTGGTAGGCAGCCGAGACCCCGAAGACGGCCATGAGGCTCAGCCCGTAGATGATCACCGCGACCTTGGTCTTCGCTCCTTCGGCGAGGACGACCAGGGTCATGGCCGCAGGGATCGAGGCGAAGAACGCCCACGAGTGCACCCGCCCGCGCCAGGTCGGTCGAGGCAGCCCGGTGGCGATGGAGACCGTGGCCTCCGATACCGTGGCCTCTGAGCCGGGAGCCAGCGAGACGGGCTCGGCAGGTGAGGTGGCGGGGGCTGGCGATCGGCGGGACATGATCACTCCAGATGATGGGTGTCGTTGAACGCATGCAGCGACGGCCCGCGTGACGATACCTCGATCCGCGAGATCGAGGCCTGCGCCACCATCGATCGCCACGACACCTCGATGCCGACCCCCAGTGCCCAGGCCATTGCCGCCTTGATCGGCGACACATGTGTGACAACAGCGACATCTCGCTGCGCCGCAAGCGGCGCCAATTCATCGAGAAGTTCGCCGACGCGTGTCGCAAGCTCGACGAGCGTCTCACCGTTGGGAGGGCGAAAGTTCGGGTCGGCTCGCCACGCCGCCCAGGTCTCAGGGGTGATCTCGGCCAGGGGTCGGAGATCGAAGTCGCCGTAGTCGAGCTCGATCAGCCGCTCGTCGATCGTGACGTCGTCGGCAATGGCCGCCGCCGTCTGCCGGGTGCGGGTGAGCGGGCTCGAATAGACCGTGATTCCCGCCGGCAGGGCGGCCCCAATGCACGCCGCCTGTTCTCGCCCGACGTCGTCGAGCTCGGGGTCAGCCCGACCGAGAAGAAGCCCGGAGGCGTTCGCCGTCGTTCGCCCGTGGCGCACCACGTAGAGCGTCACAACACACCACGCACGAGCTGACCGGTGCGAAACAGCTGGGTCCGGTTGTCGAGCTGGTCGAGCTCATAGCGTCGCCAGGCCCACCATCCCGCACCCACCGCGACGAGTTCGAGCAGCACCGGCACCACGGCCCCGCGAGAGAACTCCGGGACGGCTTCCTCGAAGCCGACGCCGAAGACCGGCCACCACATGAGCGCCTTGCTGGTCCACGTGCCGTCGAGCACGAGGTGGAACATCAGCCCGATCGGGATGCCGAGCCAGCGGCGGCGAACGAGCCGCCGTTGCTGGGTCAACGCCATCACGAGTCCGAGCGCTGCGACACTGCCGAGCAGCGTGTGCAGCACCAGTGCCCGCCCGGTCACGACCTCGAGCACCGGCAGCACCGCACCGATCGCGACCATGCGGTAGTCGACCATCGGGCTGCGGAAGATCTCGGCAACGAGGATGGGCGCCATGATGGCGAACCAGAGCAGCATCAGCGGATCAGGATGCGACCACACGAATCGCAGGTGACCACCGCATCGTCGGGCAGGTGCTTCATCTTGTCAGCCTCGACCGCCGACAGCGACAGATGACAACCCGAGCAGCTGTTCGACACCAGCCGGGCAACCGCGACACCACCCATGTCGCCCCGAAGCTGCTCGTAGCGGACGAGGAGCTCCGTCGGCACCACTGTGGCTGCCTCTGCCCGGGCCGCCTCGTTGGTGACGACCTGGGCGTCGACCTCCTCGAGCGCAATCTCGAGCTCGGTCTGCTTCGCCGTGATGGCCTGGCGAGTCGTTTCGCATTCGGCGTTGGCGCTGTCGACCCGGGCCTCGATCTCTTCGAGCTGCTCCATCAGTTCGAGCTCGTCGTCCTCCATGGCGTTCTGGCGATCGGCGAGGTGCTTCGACTCCTCCTGTAGTGCAAGGAGATCCTTGGTGGCGGTGACCGAGCCGTCGTACAGCTTCTTCTCGATGTCGGCGCGGCGGTCGCGCACCGAGGACACCTCGTCGTCGATCCGCTTTCGCTGCCGCTCGACGTCGCTGCGTTCGGCCGTGACCGTAGCGAGCGCTCCCGTCTGCGCAGCCAACGTTGCTTCGAGCTCGGCCAGCTCCGAGCGGAGCGGGTGATGTGCATGCCGGTGATGCAGCTGATCGAGGGTGGTGTCGAGATCTTGGACGATCAACAGCTGGTCATAACCGGGTGCTGACATCAGCCCTCCGAGGATGGTGGTGCGGTGGGTGCTGGGGTGGGTGGCACCGTAGTCGACGGTGCGCTCGGGTCGGGAAGTGTCGTCTCGGGAATGGTCGTCTCGGTCGTGGTGGTGACCGGGTTGAAACAGTCCTTTTCCCCGTCGCCGTCGGAGTCGACCATGACCGTGTTGCTGGTCGAGCCACCACGATCGCCGGAGTTGCAGAAGTCGATTTCGCCGTCGACCTTCAGGTAGCGGCCACCGCCGTAGGACTCCGGCTCGGCAAAGGGCACGGGCTCGAGATTCTCGTGATACACGTTGTTGTAGGCGCCCCAGATGGTGGCCGGGACCTTGCCACCGAACATGTTGCCCCAGCCCGGCACGTTGCGCATCGGGATCTTCTCGTCGGGGTGACCCATCCACACCGCAGTGGTGAGGTAGGTGGTGAACCCGACGAACCAGGCGTCTTCGTAGTTCTGGGCCGTGCCGGTCTTGCCGCCGGCCTCGTGGCCGCCTGCGAGCCGGGCCGCTTGGCCGGTACCACCGACGACGTTGCTGACGAGGGTTTCGGTGATGAGCCGGGCCGATTGCGTCGAGATCGCTCGGCGAGGGTCGGGGCGATGCTCATAGAGCACGTTGCCGTCGCGGTCGAGGATGGTCTGCACGTAGTAGGCGTCGTTGACGATGCCGTCGTTGGCCATGGCGGCGTACGCCGTGGCGATCTCCATGGGGTGGACTTCCTTGGAGCCCAGCGGCAGCGAGAGCACGGCGTCTTCCGGCGCGAGTGTGGTGATCCCGAGGCGGGTGGCCACCTCGATCACCTTGTCGTTGCCGACCACCTGACCGAGGCGGACGAAGGCACAGTTGTTCGACGAGCGAGTAGCCGACGCGATCGACTGCACGCCGCCGCCGCCGCCTTTCACCTCGTAGGGGTCGGGGTAGCCTCCGGGATTCTTGAACTCGCACGGCGAGTCGCCACGCACGGTGTCCCGGGGCGTGTACCCCGCTTCGAAGAGCGCTGCGAGGACGAAGGTCTTCATCGAAGACCCCGGCTGCCGGACACCGTCGGTGGTGAGGTTGAACGCCTCGAGCTGGAAGTCGGGACCACCGACCATGGCACGCACTGCCGAGGTCTTGGTGTCGACGGACGCAATGGCCACCGTGAACCCGCGCTCGTCCTCGGGCAGGTGTTCAGCCCGGGCCGCCAGTGCCGCAGCCTGCGCCCGCGGATCGAAGGTGGTGTGGACCTCGAGACCGCCGAAGTACACGAGCTGATAGCGGGCGGCCTGGTCGTCGCCGAGCGGAATCGGGCTGGTCGGATCGAGCAGTTCGTTCAGCGCCTCCTCGACGAAGTAGTCGGTCGGCTTCAAGTCGTAGGGTTCGGCCCGTTCGGCCGGCAGGGGAGCTACCCGGATCTGCTCGGCGATGTTCTCGTTGATGACCTCTTGCGAGAGCAATCGATCGACGACCACGTTGCGACGATCGCGAGCGCGCACGGCATTGACCGTAGGGTTGTAGCCATTCGGGTTGCGGATGAGCCCGGCCAACATCGCCGCCTCGGCCCAACCGAGTTCACTGACGTCTTTCATCCCCCAGTAGGTCTCGGCCGCTGCCCGCACCCCGTAGGAATTCGCACCGAAATACACGGTGTTGAGGTAGCGCTCGAGGATCTCGTCCTTGGTGTACTCCTCCTCGAGCCGTAGGGCGTAGAAGGCCTCGGTGCTCTTGCGGTCGAAGTTCTGGTCGGCGCTGAGGAAGGACAGCTTCACGAGCTGCTGGGTGATGGTCGAACCGCCCTGCTCGATGCCGCCGGCATTGATGTTCTCGACCAACGCTCGGAAGATGGCCCGGTAGTTCACCCCGTCGTGTTGGTAGAAGTCGGCGTCTTCCATCGCCAGCACGGCGTCGATCACCGGCTGCGGGATGTCGTCGAGCGAGACGGGCTCGGAGTTCTCACGGGCCAGGTAAGTCAGGAAGGTGCCGTCGGCCGCGTACATCGACGACCGTTCGACCACCGCACCGAGTTCGAGGGTGGCAGCAGTGCTTTCGGACGAGGTGACGATGTTGGAGACCTGCGGGACGACCGTCAACGCTGTCGCCGCCAGCACGCTGGCCACAGCCGCCAGGATGATGGCCAGGGAGGCGAATCGCTTGACCAGACGAAGGATGAGCAGCACGGGTGATCATGCTAGTCAGGCCGGGGGCACGATCCTGGTCAGCGATGCGAGTTGGTTCGCTCCGCCGACCCGGACAGTACCGATGCGAACGGGTCGGCCCCGGCGGCCATCGCGGCATTGAAGACGGCCTCGACGGCGCCAGTGCCCGATGCTGGATCGGTCACCGCCAGCCCGAACAACGGCCCCTCGCCATCGGTGGCCACCACGATGGTCACGTCCTGGGACTGCACTCGGGTTCGCCCGGCGAAGATCACACCCAACGACAGGTCACAGAGTTCGGCGGCGGCTGCGGCGACAGCGTTGACCTCGTCAGGGCCGACGGCCGCAGCGTGACGCCGATCCCCCGGCCCGACAAGGCGGACATCGGCCAGCACACCATCGTCGGCCGATTTCGCAAGCACCCGAATCGCCGCCGCGGTCGGCACCTCGCGATCACCGTTGACGGCGAGCGCTACCGACCGGACGAGTCGAGCGACGAGGCGCTGTTCGTGAGGGGCGAAGGGCTCAGGACGAACAACGGCCGCTGCGAGTGGTCCGGTTGCCGACTGCTGACGACAGATGAGCAGGTGCTCGTCCTCGAGCGGGAGTTGCACGAAATCGTGTGCCGACTCGTCACACAGCGCGGCCCAAAGACGCCCGGCGACTTCGAAGCCGGCACGGTCGAGTCCGCTCCAGCCTTCGGGCAGGCGGGAGGCCACCGCAGCCAGCGGTCCGTCGCCCGATCGAGAGGCGACGACGACGCCGCTCGCACCGAACCCTTCGGCGAGCGCAGCAAGGGCCAGTTCGACAGCGAGCTTGCGGACCTCGGGGGCCTGCCGAACGCCGAGGAGTTGTGAGACTTCGGGCGCCCGATCGGTGGCCAGGGCATCGCCGAGAATGCCGGCGAGTCCTCGACCGAGCCCTGACGGCTTGTGTGTCTCCACGATGCCACTCCCTCCAGGCGGTGTCGTGCGGCCGCGGAACACCGCCCGCGACCTGTCGCTGCTACTCGTCATCGCTGACATCGCTCAGGCGTCGCCTCCTGGTCGATTGCCGACCATGTTCGCAGATCCTCGACCGGAATGGCGATCGTCAGCCCGATGGTCGGCTCCATGCCTTGGAGCATGGCGACGACGCGACCGTCGACGTCGAGCACCGGGCCTCCCGAGAACCCGGGCACGGTTTCGACATCGATGAGCATGACGTTGCCATCGACGCCCCATGTCGCTCCATCCCCGTAGAGATGCACGGTTCCCTGAAGCACCTCGGTCTCGTTTCCTCCGGCGTGCCCGGCGACGAACACGATCGACCCGATCGCCGGGTTGTGCTCGGCGAACTCGAGTCGCACGGCCGAGACGGCGGGTGCCGTCGCCACGTCGAGATCGGCAGCCAAGGCCGAGATCGGCTGCACGATCGGCTCGACTGCCTGATCGAATTTGACCGCCTCGCCGCCCTCGACCAGATGACGGTTCGTGTACGCGGTGTCACCGACGACGAATCCCGAGCCCCGGAGCAGCCCATCACACCCGACGCCAGACACTCCGAGCGTGGCGGCATCCGCCAACGCTCGCACCCGCAGCTCGGTCGCAGGATCGATGGTGACGGTGGCCGATGCCTGGTCGCCTCGACCGGCGACGATCCCGGGGCCACCGACTACGAGACCGAACGCGCCGGCGAGCAGACATCCGACTCCCACCCGCCCGGCGATACGTCTCGACATGACGACGACCGTAGAGGTGGCCGTGCCGACCGGAGAATGGCAAACTCCCCCAGCGAACCGGGAGCGCCCTGAGTCATCTCGCCTGCATCGCAGGCGTGTGGTTGTTCGCTCAGGCCTCGCCGAGCAGGTCGAACACCTCGGCCCGCAGTTGGTCGGTGATCCGGAAGAAGGACACGCCGTAGTAGCTGGTGCGGTCATTGGCCGGACGAATCGTGCGAACCTCGACCACACCCTCGGCGCCGTTGATCGCGAACCGGATCTTGGCGCCGACTCGAATGTTCTCGTTCGCCTGCGATGTCAACAGCGCGCCACCGACCGACAGATCGATGATGTTGGCCTGGACCTTGGCCGGCGAGCCTTTGAACAGCTTGCGCCTGCTCGGCGGCATCCAGATGGCTTCACCACGTGCAGCTCGTCGCTCGGCAATGCGAGGAAACTCTGCTGGCCGCCGCAGGTCTTCTTCGTCGACGAACTGTCCCATGCCTTCTTCATCGGCTGTACCGGGCGTGACCTGATAGGCAAAACGACCCCCTCGCGTGACGGGCGTGTTTCAGGTCAGTGTGCGGTCTCGATTCGCAAGCGCCAGTGCACATCCCAGCGCCGAGAACAGGGGTGACGGACCGTCGAGGCTCGCCTCGGTCATGCCGGTTCCCACGAGGATCACGAGCAGTGCCAGCGAGTCGACTCGCCAGGTCTCGACCCGCCGTTCCACGACTCGGGAGCGGCTCGTGCGAACGGCGCGAGCAATGGTGACAGCGACCGCCCCGACGATCAGGCTGCAGCCGACCGCCCCGGTCGTCACGAGCATGGTCAGCACCAGATTGTGCGAGTGAAATGCTTCGAAGCCGACGTCGTTCCGAAGGTAGGACTCGGTCCACAACGAGAGTTCGGCAAAGGCTCCGTGGCCCGCGAGTGGTGCCTCACTCACTCGCCTGATCGCCTCGGCCCAGATCGCCTCGCGCCCGGTCAGCGAGTCGATGGATCGCCCCGTCGTGTACGACGTCGGCGACGAGCTGGATGTCACGAACCCTGCACCGAGCACGACGCCGAGCAGGATCACAGCGATGGCGAGCAGCTGGCGGCTCCGAGAGCGAATGATCGGCACCACCTGGATCCCGATGGCGACAACGGTGCAGATCGTCGCAGCGCGAGAACCCGACCCGATCATGGCGACGACGGCGATTGCGCCCATCACGACGGCCGCCCAGGATCGGCGGGATCGGAGGATGACCACGACCATCGAAATCACCAGTCCTGCCAGCGTCCCGAGACGATTCGTCGCCGACGTGATCCCGCTCCAGCGCTCGTGCTCGCCCCCGAAGAGATCCAACGCGAACAGATCCGCCGGCAGTCCGACGGCGATCACGAGCGAGACCGCAACGGTGAACAGGCGCGCCATCGCCGTCGCACCGAAGCGCTCGACCACCCAAATGGCGGTGACCACGAGGTTGAGCGCGCCAAGGGTCTGGATGATCGTCTGTGGCGGGTCAACAGACCACGAGGCCGTCGCGAACGCCCATGCAAACCAGCCCATGAGCAGGATCATCTGCGGAGAAGCGAGCGCACGCCGCAGGTGCCCGGACCAGAGCAGCGCCGTGCCGAGCACGAACTGACCCGGACCGATGAGTGAAAGGCGCAACACGTCCACACCCTCCGACGTCAGACCGACCTTGCCGAAGTCGATGGCGGACACGAAGAGCTGGTAGACGACCGCCGCCGAGACCAGTAGCGGCAGGTGGGCATCTTCCACGCCAGAGGTGCGTGCCCGGCGGCCGTGCGGCTCACCGGCCGTGACGATCATCGCAACACGATCGCCACGACGACGACGCCTGCAGCCTCATGGCGACGAGCGGCTGTCCTCAACCGCCTGAGCGTCGTGCGATGTCGCTCCCCGAAGACCACCACGCCGCGGCAACGGCCGACGTCGGGGTCGCCGGTCGCATCTGCCGGAATGAGGGGCAGCTGGGTCTTCGGACTGATCGGGTAGACCCACCTGCCGCCGTCGAGCCACTCGTCGGGCAGCAGAGGTTCCGCTTTGCCGGCCTGGTCGACCAGGAGGCTGTCGTGCCCATCGCTCCATGCCCGGTGCAGCGCCCGCTCGACCTCCGCGGTCGACGTCGACGCATCGAGAGCCGGAATGCCGAGCTCCGATGCAGCATGGGCGGCGGACCGCACTCGACCTTGCGATCGGCTGAGTGCCACCGCGGCAAGACCCGCCGCCGCCGCCACCCCGACGGCAACGGCCAGCGACTTGTTCGAGGACGCCGACTCGAGGGCCGAGGGTGCCGATCGGCCGACGATGGCCACCTGTGGCTGGAGCAGAGACCGTTCGAGCCGGGCACCATCGAGGTCGCCCTCGATCGACCGGCGTTGGTTGCTGTAGGAGTCCAGCCGGTTGCGTGCCTCGTCACGGTCGACCGAGGCGAGAGCAGCCGCAGTAGCGTCGACGGCGCTGTCCGTAGCGGCGAGCGCAGCGTCCAGATCGCGTTCCGCTTCTGCGATCTCGGCCTCGACCTCGACGAGTCGATCCTCGAGCGTGCTGATTGCAGCGTCCAAGGGTGCTGTGCGCCGGCCTTCGAGCTGCGCCAGCGTCTGTTCTGCGGCGTGCTCGGCACCGGCGACCGCCGAATCTGGATCAGCCGCCTCCACCTCGATGGTCACCAACAGCAGTGCTTCTGGCTGCTCGACTCGATAGGCGAACAGCATGTCGCCCAACGTTTCCTCGACTGACGACCGCTGCTCCTGAGCAGCGAGCACCGCCTCTTGGAAGACGACGTCGAAGAACGGCCAGCTGACTTCCTGGGTCACTCCGAGCTCGACCACGGCGGTCGAGCTGTCACCGTCGGACGTCGCTGCCGTACGCATTGCTGCGTAGGACACCGTGCCGGCAAGCACTGCTGCCAGGAGCCCGACCAGGAGCGTGACCCCCGCACTCCGAATCGTTGCCCAGTCACCTCGGTGCATCAACCGACTCCTCGTTCGTGTCGTTGCCGTCGATGTCATGGGTCGACCGTCGGCGGTACGGACCTCGAATCAACGACTGGATCATTCGGTGGCGCGGTGATGCCTCGGCGATCAGCGCCCGCTGGCTCGGCGTGAGGACATCGAACATGATGGCCGCAGCGACGTAGACCAGGGCGCCGACCGTCACTCGCAAGCCCAGCCACCACCCATCGACCAAGAGCACACAGAGGAGCATGACGAGGCCGGCGGCAAGCGCTCGCACCAGCCCCATCAGCAGCTTGCGATCGACGATCGCCGGCCGAAGACGCTGGAGCCCGACGATTGCGACGGCCGTCTCGACGAGGATGTACGAGATGGCACCGCCGAGTCCTCCATTCGAGAACCATCGCTGCGTTGCCGGTACCACGACGACATCGATCGCCGCGGTGGCGAAGGCCGCACCCAGCATGAGCCGAGCCCAGAGGGCGGACTCGCCCAGAACGATGGCCATCTGCCCGAGAAACGTTGCTGCGTAGGTGGGAACCACTGCGAGACCCATGAGTGCCAGGATCGCACCAGCAGCGTCGAACTCGGCGCCGAACACCAATCGGGCGATGTCACCGCCTGTCACGACGAGGCCGAGACCGATTGGAACCGCCGCCGTGACCATCAGGCCGAGCCCGACTCGCGCCATGTCGTCGATCTCGCTGGGCGACCGTTTGGCAATCCGGAACATCGCCGGAAGCACGCTGGCGAGTGCTGCAGTGGAGATGAAGTACACGGAGGTATACAGCTGGTCGGCAGCGCCGTACCAACCGGTGGCATCCTCGTCGCCGAAGAGAGCAATGACCACGACATCGATCTGGTGGTAGATCATCACCGCCCCGGTGGTGGCGAAGTACGGCCATCCTTCCCGGAGTGCATGCCGCCAAGGCAAGGAACTCGAATCCACGTCACCGGTGCCGCTTCGGCGGGAGATGATCAGAAACCCCAGGGCAGACAAGACAGCCGGAGGGATCCATGCTGACGCGATGAGTGCGAGCGGTGCGTCGGCAAGAAGCAGCCCGAGCACACCGCCGACGAGCACCATCTTCACCCCTCCGTCGATCGCAGCGATGGCCGCCAGCTGCTCCCGACCGTGGAGGATCGATCGCCAGACGTTGCCGACGACGGTGGCCGACGTTGCGACGCCGACCACCAGGCCGACCGACAGGCTCCTTGGGCCGAGCACCCACAGCGTGATGGCGGCAACAGGCCAGAGGACAATGAGCATCAACCCGCGGGCAGCAAGTGCGCCGCGTCGGATCGGACCGAGCGTCGCCGGATCAGCGGCGGCGCTCCTCACGATGAGAGCGTCGGTTCCGAACGCAGCGATCGCCGCAACGATCAGCCAGATGGCCTGCGAAGAGTAGAGACGACCGACGTCTGCTGCTCCGAGGCGCCGAGGCAGCACGGTCGCGAGCACGAAGGCCATCGACCAGGTCCACATCTGACCGATGAGTGTCCAGCGGATGTTGGTCACGATCCGATCGACGCTCCGGCTCGTCACGCGGGTCGCCGTTCGTCGTGACCAGCTGCGATGAAGTCGAGGAACGAGCGTCGTCCACCGATCGCCGAGGCGAACGAGTCGTAGTAGCGGAGATTGAACGCACCACTGAACAGCACCGATGCGAGTGGCCAGACGACCCTTGCGGTCGTGACTGCTCCTGCGACCAAGAGACGTTGGACGATGGCCACGGCCGTCGGCCGGCCGACGGTGGCGACAACGAGCGCTCGATTCGGGGCGCGGCGCTCATGGAACTCACGAGCCAGCGACTCGAGCAACCACGTCCGTCCACCGTCGACTGCGAAGGTGGCGTCCGCCCGGCCGTAGGACCTCGCCATGTCGAGCCACGCCGCAAGCTCACGCTCGGCGTAGTGATACGCATGGGCATCGGCAGCAAACTCGAATCGACCGCCAGCTTCCTCGAGCCGGTAGCCGAGGTCGACGTCCTCAGCTCGGCGGAGCGTCTCGTCGAACCCCCCGGCCTCGAGGAAGAACGACCGTCGCATGGAAGCGTTCCCCGTGTAGAGCAGCCGGCCGGATGGCTGCCACTCACCGGCCAGCAGCGCGGCATAGGACCGTTCGAGCATGCATTGCTCCCATCGGACCCACGGTTGGAAGTCGTGGTCTTGCGGGGTCAGCATCGGCCCCACGACGACGAGTTGGTCCGGCCCCGACTGATGGCGTTCGAGGTGGCGACCGAGCCATTGCGGTGACGGCATTACGTCGTCGTCGAGGAAGACCACCACGTCTCCCCGTGCGGTCCCAACGCCACGATTTCGTGCGCTCGCCGGCCCGGCGTTCTCCTGCTCGACGACGATGAGATCGAATGGCGGTGCCGCAGCTTCGAGCATGTCCACCGTGTCATCGTCGGGTCCATCGACCACCACGACAACCTCGAAACAGGCCGCGTCGACGGCCGAGGCGGCAAGCGCCGACAGCACGCGATGCAGCGACGACGCTCGGTCGTGCGTTGGGATCACCACGCTGCAGAGGACGTGAGCGGGCGAGGGCTTGGTCATCCCGCCGCTCCGAACGTCGCTCGGATGTCATCGAGCGAGGAACAAAGGCGGAGCGGTACCGCAAGACGGTGGCGGTTGATGAAGGCAATGTGTGCTGGGTCGCCAGTCAGGACAACGAGGTCGCCCCCATGCCGACGGCGTCGCCGTCGCTCGGCAAGCAACTGCCGCAATCGAACCGCATCGACGGTCTCCTCAGCCCCAAGGTGGACGACCGCCTGCCCTGCGACGTCGATGGTCGACAACCGCTCGAGGGCATGATCCCCATAGACCAACGCCACACCGAGCTGGTTCAACAGCCGTTCGAGGGATGGCGCCGAGATGTCACCCACGCCAGACCCAGCGACGGCGCGCCCGGGTCGTTGCAGGAGGACGAGCGCCTCCCGTACATCACGGGCGTAGCGAGGGCCGAGGCGTCTCGGCTCCATCACCAACCGGTGTGCCCATTCCAGGCCGAGTGACCGAAGCACTCGGGGCGCCCGGCGAGCTTCGCCCGTGAGAAAGTCCAACGCCCCTCCGACCCCGATCAACACCGATGCTCCCGTGAGCTCACCGAAGCGTTGAATCCAGTACTCCTGTTTCGGGTGCCCGAGCGCGACGAGCACGATGTCGGGACGGAACGCTCTGATGCCTTCGAGGAGTGCGGGCTCGAAGTCCTCGCAGCGATCGAAGACCGGACAGTCGAAGCCCTCGATCGTCAGCTCAGGTCGCATCGAGCGGAGCAGATCGGAGGCTGCTGTCGCCACACCTTCTCGGGCCCCGAAGAGAGCGATGCGGTGGCCGCGAACTGCGCTGCTCGCAGCCAAGAGCGGGACCAGGTCCGCACCGGTGACTCGCTCGGGAACCGCGTGGCCGTACCAGCGACTCGCCCACACCACCGGCATCCCATCGGCGACGAGGAGGCCCGCTTCACCGAGCAAACCGGCCAGGACTGCGTCGTGCCGAGCGTTCACGATGTAGTCGGTGTTGACCGTACAGACCTGGGTCCACCGCCCACTGCTGCGCCCCCGCTCGACGAGATCGCCGATCAGTTCGACTGCCTCGGCCTCGGTCACTTGATGCGCCGGTACACCTCCGACGAGCGAGAACGGAGGCTCCTCGTCGGGATCGGCACCCGCAACCAAGGGGGCTCGGGGCTCGGCGTTGCGCGTCGTCCGTGTCCACGCTGCGGCCTCCGTCCCGAGCATCGAGGTGAGATACAGACGCAGTTTCCAGAGGATCGCAGCCGGCGATTGCAGCAGGGCGATCCACACCGACCTCGGAGCGTCTGCCAGGCGAAGGGCTGCGGCGAGACTTCCGATCTGGATCGCCCCTGACAAGATCCAGCTTCGGTGCCATCGCGATTTCGGACCGCCCGCCACCCAAAGCGCAACGTCCACAAGTGTTCCGGTCCCGATGGCCGCCATCGTGATCGAGAACGGAGGCACGAGCTGGTCGAGAACCGAATCGATGAGTCGCACCCGCTGACCCGTGCCCTGGGGCTTGGCAAGATCAGACGGGAGACGCGCCATCGATGCACGCGCCATCGCCATTCGTCCCTGTTCCCACCGGAGATGCTGCTGACGAGCACCGTCCAACGAGTCCGGCATCTCGGCCTCGATGACAGCGAACGGCTCGAACTCGACACGAACGCCGCTGCGCACGAGCGCCAGATGCATTTCGATGTCCTCGGTGAGGTGGTTCGACCATTGATGCTGCTCCAGCACGCTGGCCCGAAAGACCATGCCATTGCCGAACAAGCCCGCAGAGAGCCCGAGGTGGTGGCGACCGGCGGGACGCAGCCGATGCCGGAGTGCGAACGCGGCCGAGCGCAGCGCAATGGCAGGGGCCCCGTCCGGATCCTTGACGCCGTAGTTCATCTGCACGACCGCGGCACCGGCGACGAGCCGCCGGTCGACGATGCCGAGGATGTCGGGGGAGACCGCCGTGTCGGCATCGATGATCACGAACGCGTCCGGTGCCTCGGCGATTTGGGAG
This sequence comes from Acidimicrobiales bacterium, assembly GCA_041394265.1. Taxonomy (NCBI): domain Bacteria; kingdom Bacillati; phylum Actinomycetota; class Acidimicrobiia; order Acidimicrobiales; species Acidimicrobiales bacterium. The sequence continues at coordinate 4,302,949 of JAWKIO010000005.1, read as the reverse complement.
ACGAGCCAGTTCAGCGCCGGACCTTTGCCGCGTTGACCGACCTCGTACTCGTGCACGGTGGCACCGGCGTCCTTGGCCCGTGCGGCCGTCGCGTCCGAGCAGTGGTCGGCCACCACGTGCACCTCGAACTGATTCTCGGGATAGTCGAGCGCGAGCAGTCCTTCAACCGTCGCTGCGATCAACTGCTCCTCGTTGTGGGCCGGCACGAGGATCGCGAACCGGTGCACCCATGAGGTCGATGACGATCGGAGCGAGGATTCGGACCGGACCTGCGCACGGACCGCAGCGACTGCCAGCACCCCCAAGTGGACAGCATTCATCGCTGCGCCCCACCGTGCGATCGCGGCGCCAGATCGAAGGAGCGTCGAAGCGGACCGGGTCATGCCGAGACGCTCTCGACGATGGCCCCGATGGCACCGACATAGCGGTCCAGTGTGTACTCGGACTCGATGCGCTGTCGCCCCTGGCGGCCGAGCCGGTCGGCTCGCTCGACGTCTGCGTAGAGCGCAGCCATCGCCTGTCGGAGGCCATCGGCATCGCCCGGCACCACCGGAACACCGGTCTGGCCGTCGATGACCGTATCCGTCTGTCCCTTGGTCCTGCTGTAGATCACGGCACGACCGGTCGACATCGATTCGACGATCGTCGTCACCCCGGCCTGGAAGTCCGACTGCTGCAACGGCACGACGACAAATCGCGAGCGGTGATAGAGCTCGCGTAGCTGATCGGCATCCAGATGTGGCAGCACCGTCACATTCACCGGAAGATCGCCGACCGCCAGCCTCGGCGCCGTCGCCCAGTTGCTTCCTGGCGCAATCTCCACTTCGTGGGGAAGTCCCGCCACGGCCTCGATCAGGGTCTGGTAGTCACGCCCCTCGAGCCCAACCGCTGAGATCACGTGGCACTCTCCGACGGGAGGGCCGACATCGTAGAACCGCTCGTCGACACCGAAACGGAGCATCGACACCTTGCCCGGCCCGATGTTCGGGAGTTCCTCGACCAGGCGCTTCTGGACCGATGAGTAGACAATCACGTGATCGATCGTTCGACCGAGCCCGAGACGCCGCACCAGTGCTGCCTTGCGCCGCGTCGAGAGAACGTGACAGATCATCACATGACGAACGCCTCGCCGTCCGAACAGGCGCAGCAACAGTGCGAGGGGCAGACCGGTGTGCTCGGCGTCGGTGACGATCGTCGAAACGTCCTTGCGACGGCGGAACGCTCGCGCTGCGAGAACCAGATGACGTGCCGTGCGCCGGGCCGGCATTCGGGAGCGGACGAAGCGGCCGAGTCCCGTTGATGGCTCTTCATCGATCAGTTCGAAACCGAGCTTGGACGCCATTTCGAGGTAGTCGACCCGGGGACGATGGCCAGCAAGCGACTCCCTGGCCTGCTCAGCCCGACCCGACACCGTGAGCAGGACCGCAGTCGGGCGATGAACTGCAGGTTCTTCGTTGCGCATCATCGCCGTCGGCCTCGTGCAAGATCTCGAAGCAACGCGAGCGTTCGTTCACCGTTCGTACGGGAATCAAAGACCGTGCGGGCGCGGGTCACGGCCCGGGCGCTCATCGCTGCTCGCCGGTCGAGATCCACGACGAGCTGCTCGATTGCGTGCGCGAGCTGTCGTCGATCGTCGACATCGACCAGCACGCCAGTGTCGTCGTGCCCAACGAGTTCGGCTGTGGCACCAACCCTCGTGCAAACTGCGGGTAGGCCGGCGGCTGCTGCCTCGGCCAACACGAGCGGCATGCAGTCGCCTCGGCTCGGGAGACAGAAAACATCGGCGGAGTGGAAGCACTCGATCAGCTCTGGTGAGAGCGGGTCGAGGCCAGTGTGGACGCGCACGCCGGGCGGCACGCTGATGGCGTCATCGGTGACGATGTCGAGTTCGATTCGGTGCCGCGATCGCAGCTCGTCGAATACCGAGAGCAGCAGTGGCCCTCCCTTTCGGTCGAACTCGCCGCCGACGAACAAGAGCCGGGTCACGTCACTTCTGTTCCGCTGCCGACCTTCGGGACGAACGAATCGGTCGATCTGCACACCGAACGGAATGGTCGTGATCTTGTCCTCGGGCACGCCATAGCCGTCGACGAGGCCCGTCTTGGCCCAGTCCGAGACCGCCAGCACGTGCACGGCTCGATCGAAGCAGCGACGGACCACTAGATGCTTGAACCGTTCCAGCGTCGCTGGTCCCGCGCTGTGCTCGTAGCCGTCCATCTGGTCGATTTGCAGCGGTGTTGCATCGATCGAGACGACCAGGGGGAGTCGCCCAAGTTGGGAGCGTCCGAGGACGGCAGGAACGTAGGAATGACAGAACACGATGTCGGTCGCAGACGAACGACGCGCGTCATGGATGTATCGGCCGGCCATGAGCCCCGACTGCGTCGTCCAGTTGCTCGTCCAATCAGGGCACCAGGCTCGCGCTGTAGGCGCAGCGAGGCGATGCCAGGTGACGTCGATGTCCTCCAGACCCTGTGCAGCACGACCGAGGTTCATCCCGTGGGTTCGGTGCCCCAACCCCCATTCGATGAGGCCGAGGATCCGCACAGGACGATTTGATCCGGCATCGCCGTCGTCTTGCCTGGCCATGCGATCCCTCCGATCCGCGGCCGACCTGCACACTTACAAGAACTTCATATGTTGTATCGGCAGCTACGGCCGGTTCATGAACGTCGCACCCGATCTCTCCCGCTACAGGTCGATCGGTGGCGCATCACTCCAGCGGCACCGCTTTGAGAACCGTGGCCGGCACACCACCGACGACGACACCGGGCGGAACCTCGTCGACAACGACTGCTCCGGCACCAACGACCGACCCGTCGCCGATGGTGGCCCCTGGCAGCACCATCGCCCTCGTGCCGATCCAGACGTCGTTGCCGATCCTCACTCGCTGGCTGGCGGGGCGTTCGAGCCGTCGACCGACTGCCAGCTCGTGATAGCCGTTGTCGATGATGCTGACGCCGCGGCCGATGAGCACCCGGTCCCCGATCTCCACGAGCTCCGTGGCAGCGATGGTCGCGCCGTCCATGACCAGACACTGTTCGCCGATCGACAGCGTGGCAGACGCCTCCACGACGAGCTCGGTGCGTGCTTGCCTCGCGAAGATCTGCGTCCGACTGCCGATGACCAACTCGCCCGCCGAATCGATGATCGGCCGACCGTACACGCAGACTCGATGTCCCATGGTCGAGCGGCGACCGAGGACGATGAGCGCCCAGAGCCTGGCCATCACGTCGCCGATGCCAGGCCGACGGTTGGAGTTGGCGACAAACCTTGCCAGCGTCATTTCGCGACTCTAGAGCCCACCGGCGACTGATCAACGACTTGTCAAACGGATTCCTGAAGCCGCTGGACATCGCGGCCTGACCAGCGGGTCAGGCCGCCGGCTCGAACAGCTCCACGATGTTGCCCGACGGGTCGAGCAGGAGCACTTGCTTCCCGCCCGGTCCACTCACCATGTCGTTGCGGAACACCCCACCAAGCGCTTCGACCCTCGCCATTTCGACCTCGAGGTCGTCGACGATGAAGTGGATCCGGTTCCAACCACCGGGCCCCGGGGTGGTGCCGTCGCTGAGCGTGCGGCCGGCCGAACTGGTCGGCCCCGACAACAACAGCCGAAGGTTTCCGCGCTGGACGTCGGCGAATGCGGGCGGGAACGCCGTGAGCACCTCGAACCCGAACACCTTCGTGTAGAACTCGATCGACTCGGCAACGTCGTCGACGAGATAGCGAACACTGACGACATCCGTACTGGGCATGGGTTACTCCTCGTTGGTGTCACCGGCGCTGCCGGTGGGGATGAGCGCAGCGATCAGGAAGTCGATGCGAGATTCGAGCTCGGCGGCCGTCGCCTCGAACGCCGGATACGACGCCCGATCGGAGCGACCAGCATCGGCGGGGTTCGGCATGCTCCAGTGCACGGGTTCGGGCGCCGATGGAAAGGTCGGACAGATCTCACGCACGACGTCGCACAGGGTGATCACGACGTCGAATTGCTCGGACACGAACTCGTCGAGATGTTTGGGTTGCTGCCGGCTGATGTCGATCCCCCGCTCCGCCATGACCGTGACGGCGTTCGGGTGCAGCGGCTTCGGGCGACTGCCGGCACTGACCGCATCGATTGCGCCGTTCGAGCGCTGCATCAGCATCGCCTCGGCCATCTGGGATCGGGCACTGTTGCCGGTGCAGAGGAAGAGCACGCGCGACCTGATCCTCGGCTTCGCCATCGCTCGGCCCGGAGCGTCCAGGCCACCGTCGACACCCGCCCTGCCCGTTCGCACGAGCCCCGCATGGAGCTCCGAACCCGTCGCCACCAACTGCTTCCGACATCGATCGAGATCGACCGAGTAGTAGTGATCCCGCCCATCGGCTGAGCTGCGACGAGCGCCGACCAGGCCGCCATCCCGCAGACGCCGGAGGTGGTACGAGACCAGGTTCTGCGGCTGGCCGGTCAACGCAGTGAGCTCGCGAACGGCGCGGTCACTCCGGGCGAGTTCCGAGAGCAGCGCCCACCGGACGGGATGAGCGATCAGCCCCACGAATGCCGGTGGCGATGGAACCGGCTGGCGACGCACGCTTGGCGACATGGACGCACCGTACTCCGATCCTCAAATTGCATCAAGCCAGTTTGATTCAATTGCCGAGCGAAGCTGGCAACGCCTCATCTGCCGTTGGGCGGGTCGCCGTCGGTCTCGTCCTCGGCCGATGCCACCACGGTGGCGGCGAGGGCCATACGGTGATCGGCATTCCATGGAGGGCCGAGGAGGGCTCGGGGTCCGAGCAGGACGTCGTCAGCACGCGCCCCGAGAAGCAGCCGAGCGGTGGACTCGACCTTCTTGCCGTCGAATTGGTGCACCGACCAGCCCCGTCGATGGGCGGCATCGGCGAGGACGCGGCGGTACATCACCGAATCCGCCTGACTCTCGTAGGGGACGGCCCGCTGCCCGGCGATCGTCGTGGGAAAGCCCTCGGGCCAGGCTCGGAGCGAGATCGATCGAATCGGAGCCTGCAGCGAGTCGGCAAGCGAGTCGAGGGCTGCCGCCGCGCACGCTTCGACCGAGGCCGTCACGATCGCCACCAGCTGTCCCAATTCGTCGTCATCGAGCGGCGGTCCGTCAGCGTGCATCGCGTGCGCCCCGCCACGATGATGGATCGGGGCTACCGGAAGGTCGTCGGCCACGAGGTCGACCCGCCGTCGATCGATAACAACGTGATCGTCGGTGGCCGTGACCAACACGGCCCAACCGAGGTGATGAGCGACGCCGACTCGCATTGCCCAAGTCTTCCAGACGGCCTCGTTCGGCGACGACTACGTTCTGTCGCATGACAGCGCAGAGTGGGCAGCCGAATCGGGTCATCTGGGAGCGCGAGATCGACACCGATGCCATCTCGGGCCGGTGGCGGAAGCTCGGCCTGTACTACGCGCTCCCGACCGTGGTGGCGCTGATCGTGGCCCTCGTGTTGGGCGGCGTCGGCGCCATGCTCGGCGTGTTGATCCTGCTCGGCCTGTTCGGCGTGCTGCTCGTCGCGCTCGTGTTCTTCAAGAACCTCAATGCTCGCGCCAACCGCACGATTGCGTTGAACGACGGCCACCTCGTGTTGGGACAACGGCGAGTGGATCTTGCCCGTGTCGAAGCGTGGGCGAGCAACGCCAGTGCCGAGGATTGGGGTGTCACCGATGCCGCGCTGTTCGGCAATCCCATGGCCGGCAACGCCATCACGGCCCAGGTCTTCTTCCGACTCGCCCAGTACGACGACAGCGGTCAACGTGGCGTTCGCATCGACGGCGGCCCGGCGTTCGAGGTGGTCGAATTCGCATGGGCCGAGATGCCACCCGACCAGCTCCAGCGGGTATGCGCAGCGCTGGCGCCCCACGTCGCCGCCCCCCAGGTCCGAATCGACCAACTCCGAGCCTGAACACGACCGACGCCAATGTCCGACCCTCGGTTGCAGATGTGACACGATCAGGGTCACCGGGGATGGCAGACCCGATTGCAGGAGGCGTCAACACCCATGCTCAAAGCCAAGATCACGGCCTTCATCGTCGCCGACGTGCCGAGTACCGTCGAGTTCTACGAGCGTGTGTTCGGTTTGGAGCTCGCGTACATGCATCCCTCCCGCGAATACGCCGAGCTCGCCTCGGGCGAAGCCGTCCTCGCCTTCATCGGCGAGACGTTCGTAGCGACAACACAGCTCATCGGAGACGTGGCCTACGTCCCGAACCGTTCTGATGCCCCCACACTTGGAGCACACGTCGCGCTCTGGAGCGACGACATCGATGCGGATTGGGAACGGGCACTCGCCTCGGGAGCGTCGGTGGCAGCGCCTCTCTCCGACAAGCCGTGGGGCCAGACATCCGGCTACGTGCGCGATCCGAACGGCATCGTGGTGGAACTCTGTACCCCGAGCGTGAGAGCCGCCCCCAGCTCGAGCGTGAGCGGGACGCAACGCCACCGCCGGACGTCCCGGCGTCTTCGCCCGGGACGACGGATGAATGAAACGCGCGGGCCTCACAGGACAGCTTTCGAACTCCGGCGCGAGTTCTGAGCGCCAGCGAAGAACTCGGTAAGAGACGAGGCCCCCAGGGCCGAGGAACGACGGCGACGTTGTGAGCTTCAGCGAACAACTCGGGGTGCCCGAAGGGCACACGTGGGCCTCGTCGCGCAGCTTTCGAACCCTGCTACCGGTTGCGAGCGTGCTCCGATTTCTAGAGAGCGACGTCGATACCCGTGAGGTGGACGATGCCCTCGGTTGTCTCGATGCCGTGGACGACGAACGCTCCCACGAGTCTCCCGACACTGATGAACATCCTCGCCGCCGAGACCCCTGCTGCGGGCTCGGGGAGGTTGTCAAAGTTGCTCGCGAACTCTTCGACGATCGTCGGAAGTTCCAGGACAATGAAGTCGGTGGCCGAGGGTTCGCCATCCGGGCCGCGTTCGTCACCGAGTTGCTGGTCGAGTTCTGCGAAGAACGAAGGGGCGACGCGGACTTCGCGTCGCCGGTTCACGACGTCTCGGTGTCGAGGAGACCGTGCTCTCTCGCAATCCGGCGACCTTTGGCCTCCACGCGAGCTCTGAACTCGGGATCGAGGCCATCGAGCGAGCGCCGCATGCCGCTACGGACCAGTTCTGCCCGTTCGTCGGGTGTCATTACTTCCATCTCTGCCGCCGTCCACACTCGCTCGGTGCCCATGGCAGCACTGTACCGCAGCCCCCTGACAGCCTCGGCGGCCGGTGGGGCGCAATCGGCTCGTAGCGAACAACTCCGTAAGGGCTTCGACCCCAGGCCGAGGAACGACGGCGACGTTGTGAGCCCCAAGCGAACAACTCGGTAAGTGAGCGAAGCGAACGACGTGGACCTCATAGGACAGCTCTCGAACCCCGGCACCAAAGTCGAGCGGGAGTTGTGAGCCCCAGCGAACAACTCCGTGAGTGACGAGGCCCCATGGGCCGAGGACCGACATGGGCGTTGCGTGATGCGTTTCACAACTCGGCGGATCTGAACTACTCAAACCCGGCCACCTTCGCCTAGCCCTCTAGCCCCGATCTTTCATAGGGCTGTGTGAGCTGCCGGTGTGGCGGTCACGGTGAGTGTTCGGAAGGCGGTTCGGACTCGGTGGATGGCGTCGAGGATGTGGCGGGTCCAGGGCCAGTCGTTGTCGAGACGGAGTCTGCGGCTGTTGGGGCTGATTCGGGCTGCGGTGTGGAGGAGTCGGTGGCGGATCGTTTTCGGTGTCGCCCGCCGGAGTTGACCGACACAGCCGATGCGTTGCGCCCAGGCCAACAGGTCATTCGCGGCGAAGCACAGGTTCATCCAGACCTCGTTGTTCACGATGCAGTCGAACGGCAGGTTCGCCAGGCCGCAGGCCTTGGTGTCGCGGATCACGTTCTCGGCACGGGCCCGCTGTCGCTGCCGGAGTTCGAGGGCGGAGACATCCGCGCTGTTCTGGTTCGTGATGAACGCGGTGTGGCGGAATCCTTCGATGGTGTCGAACAAGGTGAGCTGGGCGCCGGGGTGTGGCCGCTCGCGGCGAACGATCAGCCGGGTCCCTTCTGGCCATGTGCCGAGGTTGACGAACTCGGTGAGCTCGACCACTTCGGCGCCGTCGCGTCGGGTCCCGTCACTGTCGATGGCGTGATGCCAGCAGCCGGTGGGGACACACACCACCGCGTCACGGACGCGTTGATCGATGTGGAACCCGAAGGAGAACTCGAGGTTCCGGTCGACGCATTCCTCGGCGAACCAATGGCTGGCCCCGCCGGCGTCGGCACGAACCAGGACTCGGTGCTCGACCGTGGCCGGATCGTCGCCGGGCGTGTGGCCGGCACGCCACGACGCCGGGAGTTGCGTGAGAGCGTCAGCGAGGACGGTGACGTGATCGATGGCGGTGTTCGATCCGGCGTTTCCTGGCCGCAGCTTGGCGCACAGCACTTCGTCGGTCTCGGCGATCATCGCCAGCAGCGGGTGATGCCCGTAGCCGCGTTTGTAGTTGGGGCGGGCGTCTTGTTTGTCGGCTCTGGTGTTGATCAGCGTCGCGTCGAAATCGATGATCAGGTCCTCTCCGGCTGGGCCGGCACCCGCTTTCCAGGCGCGCTCACGTGCTGTGGCTCGAGCTGTTGCGATGCCACGCAACTCGACCGGTCCGATCTGGTTGAAGCTGCGCCACACCGTCGCGTCGGACGCGACCGGCCCGAACATCGAGGTCTGGGCACGGATCGCTGCCAGATCCGACAGACAGGTCGCGCCGTCGGCCAGGGCGAGGATCATCTGGGTGAGGGTGCGGCCCGGGTCGTGGCGACGCTGAGGGACCGATGCCATCGCGGTGGTCAATCCGGCGGTCAACCCAGCCAGATCAGCGGTTTCTGCGAGCCAGACCAGGCCGGCGTGGGACACCATTCCCGTGCCGTCGCCGGTCACTGAACGTGGTCGAACAAGGGTGGTAGCGTTGCGCATCGAGAGCCCTCCGAGACTGGACCGATTGATGTTTGTGTGAGAACTCACATCATCCCAGGTCGGAGGGCTTTTCGCGAGCCTCCCAGACCTCAGCTACGAAAGATCCGGGCTAGCGCTACCAACTGACGCCGAACCTCGGTCGGCAGCAATGGTCCAACCCGCGTGTCGGAAACAAGGCTACTTAGGTTGATCCAAGTCTGCTTCCGGACATCGGCAGCAGCCAGCCCGTGCGTCTTGCCGATAGCAGTCTCCACCTCACTGACCTCACCAGGACGACGGATCCCTCGACCCTTGTCTCCGAATGGATGGTCCGTCTCGGCGAACACTCTTTCCAGAGGAATTAGGCTCAGCAAGTCCTCTCGTCGGACGGAGGATCGGTTGATCGAAAAGTAGCATCCAAGTTGAATAGCACGATGCGTTTCCTCTTCTGTACCGAGCCACCAATGCAGGACGACGCCAGCCTGCGGATACTGCTCGAGCAGCTCTAGCACCTCGGACGTTGCTCGGTAGCTATGGAGTGAGGTGATTCGTGGCGAATCCACCAACACGCTCAGGGCATCACCCAGGGTTCGCTTCTGAGTTTCGATCGGAACCCGAGACCCGCCATCAAGGCCCATCTCAGCGACGAATGCACTCTGCCCGATCAGAGCGCGGAAGCGCTCTACGTCGAAGGACTTTTGAGACCCGACAAGTCCTGGGTGACACCCAACTCCCCAGATGGTCATCGAATCAGTGCGAGCCGACACCTGTTCGGCCTCGTCGAGCGACCTTGTCGCCGCAAACACCACAGCTTCAAGAGCAGTCAGTTCAGCAGGCTCGATTCCGGCATCGACATGAGCGTGCAGGTCGAGAGCACGAAGCCGCCTCACCCTACTACTCCCCGGAGTTCCTCGACACCGCGATCACACAAGTCACGAGCCTGCCATATCGGATAACTCTTCGGGAGACCGAGGGCCAATAGGTCGCGGTTCGTCACACCACGGCGCACGAACCCACGCATGTCAGGGATAACTGAATTCTTGTCTAGCCACTTCTGAAGCTCATCGGACGGATCAGCGGTCGCATAGGGCGTAGCGTCCACTATTCCAGCTGCCTTGAACGAGGCACGTCGCACTACGCAGCCGAAGCAGACTCCGCATTGAAGCGTCGGAGGGACTCCCTTGGAACGCTGACCGGTCAGTCCGCATGAGTGGGTCGCCGAAAGGAACTGGCTGGCCTTTCCCTCCCCAACCCTGTCGGCAGCCGACCGAAACATCTGGCCTTTGGTCATTCCGGCAAACGGGTTAACGATCTCGGCCTGCGCTCCGACCTGACTCAGAATTTCCGACAATCCCTCGATAAATGCTGGGTGGGTCGTCCGGGTCGAAAGGCTTCCGCGACGATTCGAAGCAAGCGGCGGGTTCAGCGAAGCGAACCCGTTCTCAGGAATCCAAAGCGGCACGTCGTGAACGGAGGCATACGCTAGTCCCAGCGCGAGAAAGAGAAACGAGCGTGATCGCGTTGAGGTCTCGCTCTGAAACTTCGAGCCATCGACCTGATACCGCTTGCGAGTCAGACGAACTTGATTCAGTTCCTGAAGCGGCCCTGGAGCGAGGGACTCTGCCTGTTCTGCAACCCTTCGCTGAATCGGCGACAACGTGGTGAGACCTAAGTGCGAAACAAGTATGTGCGATTGATCTGCACTGAGCTTGAGGCGGGACTCCAGCACACCTAGCGCAGAGTCCGCTCCGCCGCTCATCAGAACTACGCGCGCTGGTCTAGGCATGTCCGAGGACGGCCTGATCCTCTCACCCGCAGGAGGCGTTGTACGGAAACTCAACTCCCAGTTGTCCCCAGTTAGAAAACCGAGCAGCTGTTCAACTTCGTCACTCGCCGCATCCCAGATGTTCTTGTCCGAGACAGGGATGATGAGCGAAAAGTCTCGACTCGACCAGTTCGTAGATCCAACTCTGCGCAATGACGAGCGATCTGCGGCGAGAACAAGAACTGCCAACCGAACCAGATCAACGTTGAGCACGTTCGCTGCGCCCACAGTCCCTAGGTCGGGTCCGAAGGGCGATAAGAAGCTGGACGCACCGGTGGGCGGCGGCCAATAGAAGGTACGAGAAGGGTCATCGCTGCTCGGGTTCGACCGTTCTGTGAGTTTCAGTTCGTACTCGAAAGTCATGCGCTCGCTCCGTAGATCATCCGCAGCTTCTCGATTCCATCCTCGATGGCGGTTGTGAGTTGGAGCTCCGAAGCCCCTGTCGCTGTCAGATCCGCTTGCCCAGCAAGGACTGACGCAGCATCACGCAGCTCGTCTTCGGCAACCGCCCTAACCTCATCAGGGCGTTCGCGAAGTGCTACAGCCAACTCAGAACTGAGAACCTCCGCTATAACCGTTGCGATCGTGTACCGAGCGATGTCGTCCGGCTCAAGAATCGAGCCCCGCTGATTTTCTACAAGGATCCAATCCGCCACCGCAGCAGCTACGTAACGCTCCTCTTCGCTCTCAAGTTTGTTTTCGGCCCGCTCACCACACACCGCATCGACGATTCGACGAGTCACCTCTAGGGGGTCATTAAGTGCGCTTAGTTCGGCGTAATCGAGACCTAGTCGTTGGAGTCCAGCGACATCCCCGCGAGCGAAGGCATATGCACCCGCTGCTGCCCGTCCGCCAACAGCTGACAAACGTTGCGTCGACCGGCCTGACCCGGCTCTTGTCTTACTACCACCAGAACTAGCAATACCCCGACCGCCCCGGCCTGCGCCTCCACCTGCACCGGGTCCGTCTGCGGATCCGGAAGACCTACCTCGCGGCCGCAAGAGACCCATGAGCCCGGTGACCACCCTCGGCGATAGCTGGGTTATCGGACGGTCTGAATCGGGATTGGTCGATCCATCTGAAGTCTCATCACCTCCCGGCGGGGCGCTAGGCAGGGAATCGATCCACTCTCCGAGACCTTCGGCCACCTCCTTGCCTGCTGTTCCACCCGCGCCTGTGTACGCACCACTCGTACCCATTAGCTCTTGACCCTCTGGTTTCGCTGGGCGCCAACAGCTGTTTTTACCGAGTCCTCGGTCGATCCATCGGACCAATGCTGCAGCACATCGCCGTAAGTCTTGGCGTCCTCATGCCCAAAGAGCAGGACCACTGGAGCTTTAACGTCCTTAGCAGGAACCGACAGCAAAGCTCGCTTCGCTCGCTCCTCCAGTTTCGATAGCCTGGCAACGCGCAAGATGCCTCCAACTCCGGAAATCAGGTCCGCGGGGCGATCTCGTGCCATACGACCGAGATGCTGGATGAGTGCCGTCGCATCAGACTCCGACAAGGCCAGCAAATCTTCGTCCGTGACTGACTTCTGTGCCGTTCGGCTCGACGACAGCAAATTTGCACCGAGATCACGCAAGCGTTCGGGAAGCCCTGAGTCAATGAGCGGCGTTGCGGTGAACGACGCCGCCAAGTGAAGATATGGACTGAGATCGACCTCGCTAAGCGCTGGCGGAAGCTTCGCCCAACGGAGTAGGTCCTCCGAAAATTGGTCGGACTTCTCTGGCTCGGCAACCACAATTGCCGCAGGCTTGCTCCCAGCCTTTTGCCTTCTCTTCTCTTCCGACGACTCCACGACAACCGGCTCAAGCTCGGCAATCGCAGCTTCTACGGCCATCGAGCCTGCAGAAGGCCTCCCCGCCTGACTCTCCAGTTCAGCCAGCTTCGACCGCAGTTCTCCTGTCGCAAGCCAATTAAGTGCAGTCCTGAAGTCTCCCTGCAGGAGCAACTCTAGAATCATCAATTTGGCCACCACGTCCAATTCCAGCTCGATACCACGTCGTGACGCTATCGACACCCTCACGTTGAGGTCGTTAAGAAACCGCTTCACCCGACGAGGGCTACCATGAAGCTTCTCATATAGGATCGGCGTAAGCCTCGCAGCGAACTGAAGCTCTCTCGAAAGGTCGATGCCGGTAGGGACTGCAACAGTGTCCAGCTTCTCAGCCTTGGTCCGTAGTTCAGTGCATGAGTCCAAAATCTGAGTGAATTGCTCCTCATTTAGCGTTTGCACTGAGCGCTTCTGCAGAAGCAGCAGCAGAAGGAAGGCCTCAGTATCGAATCTACTCAGCGAAGGCAGCCTGAGAGTCGTCTGCACGATCTTGTGGAGGTAGAGCTTTGCGGGGTCTTCTCCATCACTCGACTCTGGCGTATTCGGAAAACGATTCCTCAGCGCATCTGCGACCCTGTCCTCATCCGCCGCAATGACAAATGACATCTTCGGAACAGACAAGAACAGCCGCATAGTCTCAAGAGTCTCGACAACCGTCTCGGGCAAACAACGGTCGAGATCATCGACAAGAACAACCACCCTCACTACATGACTAAGAGCGGGGTCATTCAGAAGATCTTCGAAGTCAGCCTTAAACTCATCGAGACTCTTTACACCTTCGGCCTCAAGGTCATTTTCGCTGATTAGATCAGACAAGCTGTCGATGCTCGGCAGCTGCAGCGTTATCGACGTCTTCGCAGCGAGCTTCACGGCTTTCACCCAGTTGACCCGCTTCGCCAGCCGCCTTAGCTTCCCCTCAACGTCGCCTGACAGACCGTCGGTTCGGAGCAGTTCCGCGTTTAGTGCCCCAAGAACCTCACCAATTAGAGTACCCTTCGCGCCAACGGTTGGGTCATAGCGCCAAGGATCCGTTTCGACCACAAGCAGCTGCTGGTCCTCGTGGGTTAGACGAGCCTCAAGTTCCCGTTTCAGCAGCTTCAGGACAGTACTCTTGCCACTCCCCCACGGCCCTGAAACACCCAGAGCAACCGGGTCGAGATCATCGTCGAGAACTGCTTCCACCGCAGTCTCGGCAATCGCCCCAAACGCCAGCAGATCCACATAGGATGGCTCGTCTGACCAGAGTTGAACTTGTCCTGGCATTGCTACTCCCTGTTAGTTACACCCATTATCTCATGTTTCAAGTGCATAGCGAAGCTTCAACAAGTACAGACAGATCCTTCGCCGACGTCGTCGTATGCGTCTGAGGTAACCGGTTCTCCTGGAAGCACCAGCCGATCCCCGGCCGCCGAATCTCGAGATCGACCCGACGGGTAAAGTACTGCGCAACGACACAGATGGGTGTCAGACTACGGCTTGGCTATCTTCGCGGAATCCGTCGAACCGTCACTATTCGCGACGCTCAGCCTTCAACCTCATTACATACTGCTCACCATAAGGAGTTAGCGACCAATAGGTGTTCTTGTCATTAACACCATGCCGCTTGACGCTTTTGGACATGAGTCCCAGAGCAACGAGCTGAACCTTGACCTTGTCGAAGGAAGCATTGTCAATCAAGAATCCCCATAGTTCAGCTGTCGAGTTTCCTCCATCGATCTCTTTCTGGTTGCGTTCAATCGTCTGCTCTTCCAACATCTTGTTCACGAGAGACCGCAGCGACGTCTCCGAAGCCTCGTCGAACATGGCCGGTCCAAGGTAGGAGAAGATACCATCCCACGTGAATTCGTCAGCGGACACGTACTCGTCAGCGATAAATCCCGAACCGGTCGCCTTGAATCCATAAGTCAGCTCAGTCTCATCGGCTCCCTGCGCGAACTCATCAATGCCATCTGGTACGTGAGAGCCCTCTTCAAACCTTTCCTTTTCAAACTCAGCTACCTGGCGACGCAGTTGTTCCATCTCCACGATCTGGTCCGAGGTCATCGCCTGATCGGCGCGCACCCAGCCTTTGGCGGGCGAGTTCTTCATGGTCTTGATGAGGCTCCTCGACACGACGGAGCCCAGTTCAGCTGGCGTCGACCAGTATTTGCACATCCGCAGCGAGACCTTCTCACGGAACTGGTCCAGCCTGGCGCTTCCCTCCCCGTCGGCTTCGGTGTCACGCTTCGGCAAGCCGTCAGGATCAGCATGCAGGAATGCCAAAACCGGAGTTCCAGTCTCGACAGCGTAGTCGTACTCCTTCTCTGTGAAGCTAATCCCCTCCTCGTCCACCGATCCATACCGACCGCCGACAATTAGGATGTAGTAGTCACTGTCGTCGATGACAGCCTTGATGAGATCCCACTTCTCATCGTTGGCCGCCGGGAACAACTCCATCCCAGCTGGGAAGCAGTCAAGCTCCAGAATCGCTTGAATCGCTTCCTCGCGCGCATCCTGCAAGTCCAAGAACGTCGAACTGATGAAGACTTGGTAACGAACCTCTTGGGAGGGACCGACTCTCATAGCAAGACCGTACAGCAAGCAGCGCCATGCAGTGCCGATAGCGTTGCGTTCGGGTTGTCCGCTTCGCCCTGCCTGGCGTCGCGTCCTTTCTCGCCGAAGACTACCGCCAGACGCGTGATCCCTCCCTTACCGACATGCGGGCTCCGTAGCGGTGAGGCTCTCTATGTACACCATCCAAGCGCTAGCTTTGCGAACTTTGCTGAGTTTGGTCAGCAGTTCAGGTCTCGACTGGTCGGCCTGTCCAGCTGCCCTGGGGCGTGAACAGGGCGGAGTTGCATCGCTGACTCGGATTCACCCGTTCTGTGCGTCAAACACCTCGCGTTTCCCGTTCTAGCCCAGGGCCCTATTGCGCCAGCTTGATCAGCCCCTCGACCTTGAACTCGACATCCCTCTGCCCGATGGCCCCTCAGTAGCAGTCGAGCCAACCGCGAACGAGAGCGACAACACGTTCCAGTTCCCCATCGAGTGACCTGGACGAAGTCGACGGTTCCCCCACTTGCCGGCGTCGAGTCGGCACTACACGAAACGACGCTCAGCAATCGGGGATCTTGACTCCACGTAGTTGCGGGTCGAACCCAGACTCAATCTCGCCCGTAGCGCTGCTGAGCAGCCTGCGGACTCGTGTGCAGTGAGTCGCCGACTTGTCGCCAGGTCAGACCTGCGCTCCGAGCTTGATCAACGCAAAGCGTCACCATGGCCGCGGCTGCGTCCCTCATCTGGGCCGTCGCTTCGATTCTTGCGGCCATCGATTCTGCCACGGTCTCGCGGAAATCCGAATCGAGGGCATTCAACTCCGAGACACCAGCTGACACCTCAAGAAAGTACGACAAACGCTCTTCCATGAACTGCTGAAACTGTTGTAGATCGGAATCTGGCAAGACACGATTGCCCCATTAACAATGGCTACGGTCTCACATTCAGTTAAAAATGTCAAGAACTATAGGTCTTTATAGCGCTGCTGTGCTGCTTGAGGCGAGACACCGGTCAAGTCCGCGACCTGACGCCAAGTCATTCCGCTTGTGCGCCCGGCAACCACCCAGAGCTGAGCCAACGATTCTGCAGATTCGGATAACTCGACAGCCACCCTTGCAGCCCGCTTAATCGACTCCTGCATAGCCAATTCCTGTTCGACCATCCATCGCCGGAACTCTCGGGGGCTTGTTGGTGGAGCTTCGTCCGTTCGAATATCCAGGTGTTCTCCGGTGAATGGATTGACGAGGTGTTCGACGGCGTTCGCAATGTTATTTATGAGCGTAGTCGCTATTCCTTCGAGCAACTCGCGATATTTCTGATCTTCTTCCACTGCTGTCAGCGGATACGCCGCCTGTTGCCAGGGAAGTTCGCCTCTCTCGGCCCTAAGCGCCTCCCTGTTTATGTAGCCAGGTACGACTCGACCCACGATGAACTCGAATACCTCGCGGCTGGAAGGCTCGGCTCGCCTCACATCTTCAGCCGAATCAGGATCCCGATCCGTTGCGGCAACCACCTCGGCCATCAGCCGGGCGATTGTCCCATCACCCTCTGTCGTCATCGAACCCCCTGAAATCTCGAGCACGTTCTCCAGATCAGGCGAATCTACCACATCACCTCACGACTCATCAACGTTCCTTGAGTCTTGACAAGCCAGCTGGATTGCGCGAGTGTCAAGATCTGTTGATGCATCTCCGCATCGATTGACACAGGAGGTTCACGGCATGGAGCCGGTCCGGATCGAGACGGAAGACGAGTGGCGGGAGAGGCCGCGGATGGATGACTACGGCAACGAAATCGGCAGCGCACACGAGGATTACATGCGCGAGATCGATCGATTCCAGGGCGCCCGCACGAACACCGAGGAAGTGCGATGAGCGAGTTGGTGCCAGAACACGAGTCCGCCCTCCAAGAACAGATGACCACGACGGACATCCTTGGTCGAACGAAGCTGCCCAGAGGCACGGTCCGTCGTGCTCGCCGTGAGATCGGGGAGGCCCTGATCGGCGAACTTAAGATCGAGCGAGCGAAGAGAGCGGCGATCACCGGAATGCTCGCCGAAAATCAAGCAAGGCAACTCGCGCAGGCGCTAACCATCGACGACCCGGCTGCGCTCATGGCGGCCGGAGACTACATCCGAGCGCTGCACGCCATCGGCGTGAACCAGGTCCTCAAGGCGGGCAACTAATGATGCGCATAGTCGGCATGCTCGGCGATGAGTCCGTCCTCGTGGTCACGCTCGATGCGCTGGCCGCCTTCGCGATGGGCACGGTCGCCGGGTCCGTGATGACGGTTGGCCTACTGCGACATCGTCAGCTGGTCAGCGAGTATCGCACGTTGATCGAGGCGGGCGTACAACAATCGATCGACGAGCTACTCATGGCCTACGCCGAGTACAGCGACTCTCCTCTTCAGGCTCCCACGAGCTAAGTCGATGTATCCAACGCCGTGCGGCCGAGGAGGCGGAGGCATCGGGTCGTGGCTGGTGAGTGTGATGCTCACTGTCATTGTTCTGACCCTCGCCGTCGAGGCTTTCTTCATCGCCATCGCGCCATGGCTTCCATGGATCGGCTTTTCGCTGATCGCTGCCGTCTTCCTACGCATGATCGGGATGCAGCGCAACCGTTGGTGACCATGGCCTTCGTCGCGCCAGTTCCGGTCGGTGTTGTGGAATGCGCAATCTCGTTGACTGCTGCGCAAACGCAATGTTTCAATATCGAAGCTGCGCAAACGCAGCACTGGCCGGAATCAACACAGAAAGGAGGGAGCAATGAACGAACCAAGGCGGAAGGTCCGCATTCGGCCTATCAAGCGAAGCGAGCCCGATCTGCGCCGACTCGCACGGGCGCTCATCGAGCTGGCCACAACACAGAATGAGAAGACGAAGTCGAACGAGAGGAAGGTCGCATGATTGCCCTCTTCAGATCCTCGACACCACCACTCAGCTGGTACCGGATCGACTTCGACCGGGATCTCGATGTTGACGATGTCCGTCGACTCATCACCTCAGTGCTGAGCGATCGCCAGCTCGGCCTCGTGATCATCGAGGTCGAAAACCGCAAGGGCAGCCTCAGCTATCGGATCGGCGCCCTCAGCTCGCGCATCGTGCAGCTGGTCGAGTCCACCGTGGCCGGTAGCATCGTGACCGAGACCGCAAGACCGATGCCGACCGAGGGCCTTGCAGCCACGTTGCGCATCAGCACCAAGCGGCGACCGATCCGGGTCGACGACCCCGAGGCATCCACCACAAGGATCCTCGGAGCGCTCGCCACCGGCAACGCGACCGTCATGCACCAGGTCGTGATCGACCGCCGACTCCGACCAAACGCAATCCCGACTCGGCTGGAGACGCTCCATGCCGAAACCTGGCCACGAGCCCTGCTTGAAGCCGCCACTACCGGCCCCTCACGGGTCGACACCGAAGCTCGCCGAGCGCTCACCGACAAGGAGAGTCTGCCCGGCGCCTCGACAACGATCAGGGTCATCGCAACCGGTCGATCGCCCCGGCAGGCACTCGCCAGCTATGAGGCAGCGCTCCGATCTCTCGAATCACCAGGCGTACGAATCCGTCTTGTACGAGACGACTTGAACGCAGCTCGGCTTGCTCGTGCTTCACGTCGACCGACGCCGCTGAACAGAGACGAGATCGTGAACCTAATCGCCTGGCCATTCGGCGACAAGAACTACGTCGGCCTCGACCGGGGAGGGTCACGCCTCACCGCAGCGACTCAGCCTGAGCGAGATGATCGGCTGCTGGCAGTGGCCACCCATCCGGGCCGGCCGATCTCGATCGGACAGTCGGCGACCGACGGTCTCCACCACACCCACGTCCTCGGACCGACCGGTGTTGGCAAGTCGACCCTGCTGCTGAACATGATCCTGCAGGACATTGAAGACGGACGAGGAGCCGTCGTCCTCGACCCCAAGGGCGACCTCGTCGACGACGTCCTCGCTCGACTCCAGGATCGCCATCTCGACCGAGTCGTCGTGCTCGACGCCGCTCGCAGCGACCACGTCGTCGGGTTCAACCCGCTCAAATCCCGACACGCCGAACTCGCCGTCGACGGCATCCTCCACGTCTTCCATCAGCTGTACGCCGACTCATGGGGACCACGAACCCAGGACATCCTCCACTCGTCGCTTCTCACTGTCGTCGACTCCGAGGCGGCCTCGATCTGCCACATTCCGCAACTCCTTGTGGATGACCGGTTCCGCCGCAGGCTGCTCGTCGGCAAGGCGCAGTCGTCCGCGGTCCGCTTCTTCTGGAACTGGTACGACAACCTGTCCGACGCCGAGCGCAGCACTGTGATCGCCCCGGTCATGAACAAGCTCCGGCCGTTCCTCTTGCGCAGCTCACTCCGAGCGCTGCTCGGTCAGATCGAGCCGGCCTTCGACCCGAAGACGATCTTCACCGAGCGACGAGTGCTCCTCGTACCACTCCGCAAGGGGCTCGTAGGAGCGGAGGCCGCCAACCTCCTCGGTTCGCTGATCGTCGCCCGCATCTGGCAACTCGCCCAGGAGCGCAGCGAGATCGACTCGTCCCGACGACACCCGGTTTTCGTCTACCTCGACGAGTTCCAGGACTACCTGCACCTGCCGACCGACCTCGCCGACGTTCTCGCCCAGGCCCGAGGTCTCGGCCTCGGACTCGTGCTCGCTCACCAGCATCTCGGTCAATTGACCACGTCGGTGCGAGACGCGGTACTCGCAAACGCCCAGAGCCGGGTCTGCTTCCGCCTCAGCCCGGACGACGCAGCGCGAATCGCCCGAAGCGCTGGCGTACTCGACGCCGACGACTTCACCCGCTTGGGCAAGTACGAGGTGTACGCCAGCATCCTCACCGAGGGTGCGCCGACACCATTCGCCTCTGCGAGAACTGCGGCGCCCCGGCGACCGGTACGTGATCCATCCGCAACGGGACGGGATCTCGCACGACGGTGGGGCCGAACACCTTCTGACGTTGACCAGCGGATGAACCGCCTGACCGACGCACCGCGCGATGAGGACGAACAGCTCGGCCGGAGAAGGCGAGGTCAGTCATGACCGCTGTACCGATCGCCCTACCGGCCGTGTCGAGTCGAGGTTATCCAATCGCCCGAAGCCGCACGGCGAATCCGGCAATAGCGGAGCCGACACTCTTCCCTCAGAGGGTTTCCTCATGAGTCGCCAGCGGGTCGGCCGCCGCCAGCTCGAACAACTCCGGGACCAGCTGAGCCCCCGTGACCTGGCGGTCCTGGAGAGCTCTCGCAGATTCCGCCTTGCGACAGGCGATCAGCTTCGCCGTCTCCACTTCCGAGACCACGCCACACCAGAGACCGGCGCCCGAGTCGCTCGGCGAGTCCTGAGTCGACTTACCGGTCACGGACTGCTTGTTCGTCTCGACCGACGGATCGGCGGCATCCGGGCCGGTTCGGCCGGCCATGTCTACGCCCTCAGTGCGCTCGGGCACCGAGTCGTCGGGACCGAGACCCGCAAGCGGACGACCGAACCGAGCTTCACGTTCCTCAAGCACACGCTCGCCATCACCGAGCTGTCGACGACGCTGATCGAGCTCGACACCGCCAATCAGATCGACCTGCTCGAACTCCAGCCTGAACCGGCTGCCTGGCGCACCCATCGAGTTGGACTCGTCGAGAACACCCTGAAGCCCGACCTCTTCGCCAAGGTCGCCGACGACGAGTACGAGCTGAACTGGTTCATCGAGATCGACTGCGGCACCGAGTCCCGGCCGACGATCCAGCGCAAGTGCCACGCCTACGCCGACTACCGACGGACCGGTACCGAACAAGAACGCCACGGCATCTTCCCGCTGGTCCTGTGGATCGCTCCCGACGAGCGTCGACGTACACAGCTGGCGCAGGCCATCGACGGCGACCGCCGGATCGACCCCGACCTCTTCGTCGTCACGACATCGGACAAGGCGACCGAGGTCATCACCGACACGGACCGCCAGCCATGACCGTCACAGCCCCCGAGCAAGATGGTCGCCAGGTCTCTCGCCGCCCGAGACACCAACAGGAGGGAGGGCAGCCACCAACACCAGACGTAAACAGGAGACCCCAACCCATGGAAGGAACCCAAGAACAACACGAACACCTGAACCACGACCCCGAGCCCCGCATCTACGCCGCCTCGCTCGCCGACTACAACAACGGCAACCTGCACGGCCGCTGGATCGACGCCAACCAAGACCCCGACGGCATTCACGCCGAGATCAGCGACATGCTCGCCACCTCAGACATCCCGGGCGCCGAAGAGTGGGCCATCCACGACTACGAGGGCTTCGGCCGCTTTCGACTCTCCGAGTACGAGAGCATCGACACCGTCGCCCGCATCGCCCAGGGCATCGCCGACCACGGCACCGTCTTCACCCACTGGGTCGACCACGTCGGCACCACCGACACCGACGCCCTCGACCACTTCGACGAGCACTACCTTGGCACCTGGGACAGTCTCAGCGACTACGCCGAACAGCTCCTCGACGACCTCGGCGTTGACCTCGACCACCTCGTCCCCAATTGGCTGCGACCATACGTCAGCCTCGACTATGCCCGTCTTGGTCTAGATCTCTCTGCGGATTTGGAGGTTGCTGATGGTCACGATGGAACAGTACACCTGTTCGAAACTGAGCTGTAACTGCCATCACCCGGACCGCTTGTACCAAAGGTAGCTATTGCCCGGAAGGCGCTTGAACCGTTGTCCCGTTACTCGATCTATAAGCTCTTCATTGTAGTAGGTGTTGACGATCATGGCTGCGTAGGTTTTTCGCCGCTTCCTGCGCTGCCTGCGCACCTCGTATGCCCGACGGACAAGGTCTCCAGCGAGCGATGAACCCCGGTACGACTGGTCTACTCCCAAATAGGCCAGGTAGAAGCAGCGCTCTTCTTTTCCTTCATTTTCTAACTGAAAGAGCACATCCACTAGCACTAGGTAGCCGACTACCACACCGTCAACGACTCCGGCGAGCACCATGCCTTCGTCTGGGTCGTAGAACGGGCTTACGCGTCGCCGGAGTTCATCGTTGAGCTCTGGGTGCCCGCAATCAAAACCATCGATCTGGTGATGATCGCAGAGCAGCTCAATTTGGTACGGCCGCTCTCTCGCCCCTCGACGGACCATTCCGCCTATTTACCAAACAACAGATGAAACGACTCGGCGTCCACGGTTACTCTCAACGTTCCGTCTTCGGCCCTATCGATTCCATTGCCATACTTGCGGCTAGCCGGGTCACCCATCTCAGCCTCACAGAGTCGAGCTGCCGTAATTCTGCCCAGTTCCCCAACGAGAGATGTGACACCAGGCACCTCTACCACAAGCTGACTTTCTGTCAACGGGTCACAGTCCGAGGATGGTTTGCGCTCATACTGCATAGTTATGCACCATTATGAATCCCTGCCCGTTGCCGGTCAAGTCCCGAACGATACACCCCATTGGAAATGGAGTCGACGATGAGCGTTGTGAATTCCACACTGCGCAAACGCAGCATATCGTGCTACGATAGAGGCACTGTAAGCAGGAGACCCCACATGGAGCCTGAGCAAGCCAAACGGCTCGGTACGTACCTGAGGGAAGCCCGCAAGGCGAAGGGCTTATCCGCCCGCCAGCTCGGCGACCTCACCGACATCAACGACGCCACCATCGTCCGCTTCGAGAACGGCAGCTTCACAGCACCCGCACCCGACAAGCTGGCTCGCATCGCCGAGGCACTCGAACTCTCGATCGCCGACGTGTTCGCTCTCGCCGAGTACGCCTCGCCGAACGAACTGCCCAGCTTCACGCCCTACATGCGAACGAAGTACAAGGACCTGCCTGATGACGCAGTCGAGCAGATCGAGAAGTACGTCACCCGCCTCGCTCGTAAGCATGGCGTGACCCTCGAAAGTCCCGCTCCCGGCGAAGACGAAATCCCATGAACTAACTCACTGAAAGGAGGAGCCACATGCCAACGCCCAGCATCAACATCAACCACCGAGGCACGCTGACCCTCCTCCGCGGCCTCGTTCCGCACCGAACGGTGAGCCAGCGTGAAGCTCTTCAGGTAGCCGAACTGCAGGCCTCCCGCCTGCGGCAGCACCTCGGCATCGACGAAGCCCGCTTCCCGACCGAAGCACTGGACCTGCCTCGCATCCGGATCGAGTACGACGCCGACCTGCCCAGCAGCGGCATGGCCTTCTGGAACGGCTCGACTTGGGTCATCGTGCTCAACGCCACAGAGGCGCCGACCCGTCAACGCTTCAGCCTGGTGCACGAGTTCAAGCACATCGTCGACCACACGACGCAAGACCGGCTCTACGGCGCCGACGCCCGACGAAACGACCCCGCAGCCGAACAAGCAGCTGACTACTTCGCGGCATGTGTCCTCATGCCCAAGCTCTACGTGAAGCGCCACTGGGGCCAAGGGCCTCGGACCCCGACATCGATGGCCAAGATGTTCGGTGTCTCACCAGCAGCGATGAAGTACCGACTCGACCAACTCGGCGTCCTCGACGAACCCGAGCGCTGCCGCTGTAGCCGGCACGCCTACCGGCGAGTCCTGCCACGAACCTTGGAGCTGGCCACATGAGTGAGCAACCGACCGCCGTCATCTACCTACGGGTGTCCACGAAGGAACAGGCCGAGCGCGGAGGGGACGGCGAAGGATTCTCCATCCCGGCGCAGCGTGAAGCCTGTCGTCGCAAGGCAGAGGCCCTCGGAGCAGTCGTCATCGAGGAGTTCGTCGATCGAGGCGAGAGCGCACGCTCCAGCGCCCGACCCGAACTCCAGAGGATGCTCGGCCACCTCATCGAGGAGCCGGCCACCTACGTGATCGTCCACAAGATCGACCGACTCGCCCGCAACCGAGCCGACGACGTCGAGATCAACCTCGTCATCCAGAGGGCCGGCGCCACCCTCGTGAGCTGCACCGAGAGCATCGACGAGACTCCGAGCGGCATCCTGCTGCACGGCATCATGAGTTCGATCGCCGAGTTCTACTCAGCCAACCTCGCCAACGAAGTCAAGAAGGGATCGCTTCAAAAGGCCAAGACTGGTGGCACCGTCGGCAAGGCCCCAACTGGCTACCTCAACGTCCGCAGGATCGAGAACGGCCAAGAGGTCCGCACCGTGGAGATCGATCCAGTACGTGGCCCTCTGATGAAGTACGCCTTCGAGCAATACGCCGAGGGCGGCATCAACCTCCGTGACCTCCTGGCCGAGCTGACCGAACGAGGCCTCGACACCACGCCCGGCCCGAAGACGCCGAGCAAGCCGCTGCGCCTCTCGCACTTCCATCGCCTGCTCACACACCCCTATTACAAGGGTCTCGTTCGCTACAAGGGCATCACCTACCCAGGCAACCACGAACCACTGGTGTCCGAGGCGACTTGGGAGAAGGTCCAGGAGACGCTCCAGGCCAAGGGCCGAGCGGGTGAGAAGCAGCGCAAGCACCCGCACTACCTCAAGGGCACCGTCTACTGCGGCGACTGCGGATCGCGGCTACTCGTGTCCAACAACCGGGGACGGAGAGGCAAGGTCTACCCGTATTTCATCTGCCTCGGGCGCCAGCAGAAGCGCACCGAATGCTCGCAGCGTGCTGTCCTGATCGACACCATCGAGCGACAGGTCGAGGACCACTACGAGACGGTTCAGCCCTCCGCCGAAATGCTCGCCCAGCTTCATGACCTGATCCTCGACGAAATGCTCCTCCAGCAGACCTCTGCAGAGCGGGAGCGCGACGTCCAAGAGCGCAGAAAGACCCAGCTGCTCGACGAGCAGGCCAAGTTGTTGCAGGCCCACTACGCCGACGCCGTGCCACTCGACCTGATGAAGAAGGAGCAGAAGCGCATCGAGACGGAGCTGGCCGCCATCGACGATCGTCTCCGTGCGACCTCGCTGCACTTCGAGGAGGTCGAGGCCAACCTGAACCAGGCCCTCGCCCTCGCCGAGAACTGGGCGGCCGCCTACCGAGACGCCGGCCCAACGATCCGACGCCAGATGAACCAGGCGATCTTCAAGAAGATCTATGTCGACGACGAAGGTGGAGTCACCAGCGAGTTCAGCGAACCCTTCGAGCTGCTACTCAGCTCGGAGGTCATCGAAGCTGCTCGTGACCACGCCCACGTGCTCAACGCCGATCCCGACTTCATCGAGCGAGAGCTGGAAGCTCTCTACCGAGAGTGGAGCGAGGATCGTGAACTGGTCGGCGCAGGGGTCGGAAACGAACAAACCCCGACGCTTCCGCGACGGGGTTTGAAATACGACATTTTGGTGGGCGTTGAGGGACTCGAACCCCCGACATCCTCCTTGTAAGGGAGGCGCTCTAGCCAACTGAGCTAAACGCCCGTGCGGATGGCGAGCCTAGCGGGGAGCACCGCCTTCGCTCCCCCACCGTCGGCGCATGGCGACGACCTCCGCTAGCAGCTCGGGGGTCGCCGCCGCGACCGGAGCCCGCCGGGCGTCATGGTCGATGACGACGAGGTCGTCACCGAACGCATCGACCACGGGCACCTCGGCTTCGGCGCAGATCAGCATCCCTCCGAGATAGTCCCAGACCCCGTGCGCCCGGTCGACGTCGGCACAGGCATCGAACGATCCCGTGGCCACAGCGCACAGGTCGAGGGCGAACGCGCCGTAGGCCCGGTACTGACGCCAGCCGCCGTGCTCGGGCGGCAAACCGGAGAACGCCACGATCGCCTGGTCGAGTCGCTCGATCGCACTCGGGCCGGTTGCCACGCGTCCGCCGACGGCTCGGTCGGCCACCACTCCCTCGCCACGGATGGCACGAAACCGCTCGCCGGTGGCGAGGTTGCTCACATGCGCCACGAGCGGCCCGTCGGCGTCGACGGCGCACAGACTCGTTGCATACCAGGGCAGGCGATGCGAGGCGTTGGTGGACCCATCGATCGGATCGACCACGACCGTGATGCCGTTGCCACCGGCCGCAGCAGCAACGAGGCCGGACTCCTCGGTCAGCACGGCAAACCCGTCGCCGAGCAATGCGGGCAAAAGCAACTCGTCGGCTACCACGTCGTGCACGTATTGCCCCGGTCGGTTCCCCGACAGGCCCCAATCATCGAGCTCGTCGAGGCGTCGCCGCAGTTCGTCGGCGAGCGTGTCGAATCGTTCGAGCATGATCGTCGGATCCACGGCGGCGACGCTACCAGCGCCATCCCATCACCACGGCAAGCGACCGCCTCAAGCACGAGTCGGCGAGCTGGCGAGTTGGCGAGTTGTCGAGTTGTGAGCCCCGGCGAACAACTCGGGGTGCCCGAAGGGCACACGTGAGCCTCAGCGAACAACTCGGGGTGCCCGAAGGGCACACGGGGTGCCCGAAGGGCACACCGTGGCATCGGTCGAAATCTCTGGCAGGCTTCTGGCCCACGGTTTTTCGATACTGGAGTCCAATGGCGATCATCGACATGCCCGGCTTCGTCGCCGAGATGAAGGAACATGCGGCCGATCACGGCTTCCATGTGCACGACGAGCGCCACTTCGTCGAGACCTACTCGTTGCGTCAGGTGTGGGAGGTCGACCTCCACCCCGAGCGGGCGTGCGGCGGCCCACTCGATCTTCATCTCGCGGTCGAGCTCGATCCCCGCACGATGTTGAGCTTCGAGGACAAGATGATCGAAGAGAACGAGCCCGAGGACCCGCCTCGCGGCTACCTGTTCCCCTTGATCTTCAACTGGGCGCTCCCCCCGCTTCCGAAGGGCCCCGATCTGCTGCTGCTCGCCACCGAGCTGGCAGGCATCGGTGGACCCGACCTTCCGCTCGAGATCGCGGCCATCGACTCCACCATGTCGGTCACCGACGCACCGATCCGCACGCTCTCGATCACCGCCAAGGTCGACCTCGACATGGCCGACGTCTACCTGCGCCAGGAAGACCTGTGCGACGTGTTCGATCGTTGCCTCGCCGTCAGCGAGTGGGTGCTCGACCGCTCCCCCATCTGGCTCGACGAGATCTGAGCGGCTACCGAGTCGCCGCTAGACCCAGCGAGTTCAGCGTCCGCCGCTCGCATTGACGAGCGCGCCCGTCACGTACGTCGAACGTTCCGAGGCGAGCCACATGATCACGTCGGCCACCTCATCGGCGGTGCCGCCTCGTTGCATCGGGATGTTCGGCGCCAGCGCCGCCACCCGGTCCGGACGGCCCGCGCTGGCGTGGATGTCGGTGTCGATCAGCCCGGGACGAACGGCGTTCACCCGGATCCCCTCGTTCGCCACTTCTTTGGCGAGCCCGATCGTGAGGGTGTCGGTGGCCCCCTTCGACGCCGCGTAGTCGACGAACTCGTCGGGACTTCCCAGGTAGGAGGCCGCGGACGACACCACGACGATGGTGCCCCCGCTCCCGCCTCGCTTGGTCGACATGGCCCGCACCGCCTCGCGTGCACAGAGAAAGGCGCCGATCACGTTCGTTTCGAAGACCGACCGCAAGCGCTCGACGGTGAAGTTCTCGACCCGGTCGATCGGTGCGACCACACCGGCATTGATCACCACGGAGTCGAGCCGGCCGAACGTGTCCCGGGCTGCGCTGAACAGGTCGATCACGGTGGCCTCCGTGGCGATGTCTCCGGCGACGGTGACGACTCGCGCACCTGCCGCTTCGGCGTCGTCAGCCACCGAGCGCATCGACTCGTGATCGCTGCGATACCCCAAGCAGAGGTCATAGCCGGCAGTGGCTGCCTGCACGGCAGCGGCAGCGCCGATGCCTCGGCTGGCGCCGGTGATGAGCATGACGGGGCGGGGTGAGTCGACCATGCCCGGACCCTACGACGCCACTCTGCCACCCGCACGCGATTCTCCGGCGCACGTGCCCGCAACGAACTGCGGGAGTACGTTCAGGACATGACGATCCACGGGCCCGCCGTTTCCGCCACCGACCTCCCACTTGCCGACTTTGGCCGCACCGGACATCGCAGCACTCGACTCATCTTCGGAGCGGCCGCGCTCGGCGGCATGAGCCAATCCCGGGCCGACGCCACGATCGCACTGGTGGCCGAAGCCGGCATCAACCACTTCGACACCGCCGCTTCCTACGGCGAGTCCGAGCTTCGCCTGGCACCGTGGCTGGCCGATCACCGATCCGAGATCTTCCTCGCCACGAAGACCGGCGAACGCAACGGCGCAGCAGCACGGGCCGAGCTCGAACGTTCCCTCGAACGAATGGGCGTCGACCAGGTCGACCTCATCCAGCTGCACAACCTGGTCGAGCCCGACGAGTTCGAGGTCGCCCACGGACCGGGCGGCGCCGTCGAGGCCCTGGCTGCGGCGCGCGACGAAGGGCTCGTTCGCTTCATCGGGATCACCGGGCACGGCACCCGCATTCCGGCGATGCACTCAGCGAGCCTCGAGCGGTTCGACTTCGACTCGGTGCTGTTCCCGTACAACTTCACGATGCTCGAGAACCCGGAGTACCGGGCCGACGTGGAAGCGTTGCTCGCCACCTGCGGGGAGCGCAACGTCGCCGTCCAGACCATCAAGTCGGCGGCAAGGGGCCGATGGGCGCCCGACCACGATGGCAGCCGGTTCAGCTGGTATGAGCCGATCAGTGATCCCGATGCCCTCACCCACGCCGTGCAGTTCGTCTTGAGCAACGAGCAGGTGTTCCTGAACACCTCGAGTGACGCCCGCCTCCTTCCCCGTCTGGTCGAAGCGGCCCGGGGATCGCTCGCCGCTCCGTCCCGAGAACAGATGGAGGCCGACACCCTCGCCCAGGGCATCACCGCCTTGTTCGACGGGGCCGAACTCGAACGAATCTGATCAGCCCGTTGCGAGCACCGCTGCCTTGGTCGGCACTCGCACCAGGATCCAGTAGCTCCCGATGATGCCGAGGGCGACCACCAAGACCTTCACCGCCGACACGTCGATGAGGACGCCGACGCTGATGGCGATGGCCAGCCACATCATCACGTTGGCGCGGATCTTCGCCGAACGGGGCATACCGAGACCCGCCCGGTAGTCGCGGACGAGCGGGCCGACGCCGGGCAGGTCGAGGATCCACTGTTCGAAGCGCGGACTGGATTTCGAGAAGCAGGCAGCAGCGGCGACGAAGAACCCGGTCGTCGGTAGGCCGGGGACGACGATGCCGATCCCTCCGATCCCCACCATCAGCCACCCAAGCAGCATCCAACCCAGCCGTTTCATTGGCTCAGTGTGCAACGATCGGTCGGGGTGAGGTCAAGGGACCTCCGACACCGTTTTGCGGCGTTGTACTCACGCCGCAACTCGACCCGACAGGATGTCGAGTTCGTGCCCAAGCCGCTCGGCGAGGACCGACAAGTCGGGTACTAGCTCACGATCGGCGACGAACCCGACGTCGACCGAGTCGCCATTCGACATGGCGCTGACCGACAGCCCGGTGCCGTCGACGAGGGTGGAGAGCGAGTATTGGTGGGCGAGCCGGTAGCCATTGATGAACTGCTGCTCGGGCCCGCCGGGCACGTTCACCACGTACACATTGAACGGCGGCATCAGACGAGTGAAGGCGCCGGTGCGCACGATGAGGCGGGAGGCGAGAGCCGCCACCGCCGGGGATGCGTGGTAGACGGCCTGGATGGCCTCGACCGGGCGAGCGTGGATGTCGTCGGTGAGTTCGGCCATCGAAGCGCTGATCTCGAGGAGCCGCTCGATCGGATCGTGCCGATGCGTGGCCAGCGGCACGAGCGCCGTTCCCAACGGTTCGTCGATCGAGTCGACCAACAGCGGCGTGAGGGCGACGATCGGCTCGGTCGGCAGCTCGTCGTGGAGGACCAGCCAGTGGCGCAAGGTGCCGGCGATCAGCGCGAGCACCACGTCGTTGAACCGCACGTCATGCTCGTGATGAATCTTCTTGATCTCGGCCATCGGAATGCTGGCGAACGCCACACGTCGGTGGGTGCCGAGCGTCCGGTTGAACGACGTTCGCGGCGCCTGATGATCGGAGCCAGGGAGCTCGACTGCACCCTTGGGTGAGGTCCAAGGCGCAAGCGAGCCGAGCACGTTGAAGCGTCCGACCACGGGAAGGCGTCGGGTGGTCTCGAACACCAGCTCGGCCATACGCCAGGGACTGCGTGCGATCGACCAGCCAGCCCTGATCAAGAGGTCGGTGTCGTCGGGGACTCGGTCGGTCCGACGCTTGGGTGCCGGTGCGAGATCGGTCAGATCGGCGAGCAACGGCGCCAGGACATCGAGTCCGGTCACGCCATCGATCAGGACGTGGTGCACCTTGATGAACAGGCCGGGATTGCCGTCGTAGCGTTCGATCAGATACATCTCCCACAGCGGCCGCCGGCGATCGAGCGGACGCTCGTGGAGCCGGCCGACGAGGTTGTGCAGTTCGTCGTCGCCGTCGGATCGTGGCACCGCCAGATGGCGGATGTGGTAGTCGAGGTCGAAGTCGGGGTCTTCGAGCCACCACGGCCGATCGAGATGCAGCGGCACCCGGTGCAGACGGCGACGGAATCCCGGGAGGAGATGGAGCCGCTCGTCGACCAGAGCCCGCAGCGCGTCAAAGGTGAGTTCCGGCGCACCCTTGGTCTTTTCGAGCTCGACGTACAGCGAGTGATGACCGAGGTTGTGCCGAGTCTCGGCGGCGATCAGCTCGGTTTCACGGGGCGTGAGTTGCTGCATCAGGCCTCCTTGGGTCGGAACGGCCCGGCGGGCACCAACCCGTCGGCCGGGCCGGTGCGCTCGTTCTCGATCGTCGGGTACAGACGGCGCAACCGGTCAGGTGGGTCGAAGGGATGCCAGTCACCTCGGGGCAGGGCCAGGCGATCGGCAACGAGATAGAACACCGCCCCGTTCGCGCCGAGGCCTGTGTGGCTGCCGCGGACCTCGACCACTTCGGCTTCTCGCCGGATCGTCTGGCGACAGGCGAGGCCGGGAACCACACCGTCGCTGCGAGTCCACACCGTGGTGGACGGCACCGGGACCCGGTCGAGATCGAAGCGACGCGGCGGCTCCAGGAAGAAGCGGGCGAAGAAGCGTTGGAGGTGCCCGATGTTGGTCTGGTGCGACTGCATGTTGATGGGCGAGCCGAGGCTGATGACCTGGCGCACCATCTCGGATCGGTGTGAGGCGAGAACCCGCCCGAGAATGCCGCCGGCACTCCAGCCGACGATGTCGATGGGCTCGCCGTGTTCGTGGTAGAGGTTGCGCAGCGTTCGGTCGACACCCTCGGCAATGTGATGCGAGGCTCCGACGTTCAGCCCGAGACCCCAGCCATGCGGTCGGTGACCGATCGAGCGCAGGAACAGCCGCAGCGCGATCGTGGCGGAGTCGCCGCTGACGAAACCGGGGAGCACCAACACCGGGCGTGGCGGCCCGAGAGGAGCGACATAGGCCGCCATCGTGGCGGCCCATGCGACCATGCCGAACTCGGCGAAGGCTCGCGACTCGAGCAGGATCGAGGACGGTCGCGGCGCAGCGTCAGGGTCGCCTGCGGACGAGCCGTTCTTACGCTGTATGTCGCGAGTCATGAGGTCTGTAGTCTACTGCAGGAAGCGGAGTCGGCCGGAAACGCCGAGATGCCGACACCCTCCCATCGGCGGCGACACCATCGTCGTGAGCCCCTCCACACTGCGCCGGTTGCGTTCTCCGCAAATTGTCCGTACATTTGGTGGGCACTCGCTCGCACGTCTCGACACCCACACCCCTCGACAGGAGCTCGCATGTCGGCACCACACCGTGAACTTCCGATCACCCAGGCGCAAGAACTCGCCGCACAGGGCGCCCAACTGGTCGACGTCCGCGAAGCCAACGAAGTGGCCGCGGCGGCGCTCGAGGGCATCATCCACATTCCGCTGGGCGACATCCCCGCTCGCATGAGCGAACTCGATGCCACTCGCACCGTCGCTCTGATCTGTCGCAGCGGCAACCGCAGCGGCCAGGCCGCCGCCTTCCTCGCTGCCAACGGGTTCGACGACGTGATCAACCTCACCGGCGGCATGATGGCACTCGGGCTCCAGAGCTGAGCGTTCCCAAGACGATCGACCCGCCGACCACCGACTGACGGCAACACCCGTTCCCTCCCTCCGAACAAGGTGCTTGTCCAATCAGCTCGCGAGGTCTAGGGTCGCTCCAGGCGTGGGCTTCCCTCCCCCACGCCGCCCTCGCACCGTCAGGTCGCCGGGCGTGACTGATAGATCCCCCGGATGAGTTCCTCGATCGAGGGCTCCTCGATCGTCAGATCACGCACGGCTCGACCTGCGGTGACCGCCACGATGAGGTCCGATGCGCTGATCGTGCGTCGGTCGAATTGGATCCACTGCCGCGGACCCTCCGCTCGCATGAACTCGGCGGCCGCCACGTCGACGGGCGCCTCGACCTCGGCGAAGTCGACCACGAGCATGCGGTGGGTGCCGTACTCGTCCTTGAAATCGGCAACACCTCCGTCGAGGAGCACTCGACCCTGGTCGATGATCAGCATCCGGTCGCAGAGCTGCTCGACATCATCGAGGTCGTGGGTCGTGAGGAGCACGGTCGTGCCCCGATCGCGGTTGACCTCGCCGAGGAAGGCCCGCACGGCGTGCTTGGACACCACGTCGAGTCCGATCGTCGGCTCATCGAGCACCACCAGCGCCGGGTCGTGGAGCAGGGCCGCCGTCAGCTCGCCCCGCATGCGCTGCCCCAGCGAGAGTTGGCGCACCGGCGTGGTGAGGAAGCCACCCAGGTCGAGCCGCTCGACGAACTCCGCCACGTTGTGGGCATGCCGAGCGGCATCGGTGCCGTAGACGTGGTGCAACAGATCGAAGGAGTCGATCAACGGAAGGTCCCACCACAGCTGCGATCGCTGTCCGAAGACCACGCCGATCTGGCGGGCCAGCGCCCGACGATCGGCGGTCGGACGGAGGCCGAGCACTTCGACGGTGCCGTCGCTCGGCGTGAGGATGCCGGTGATCATCTTGATCGTGGTGGACTTCCCGGCGCCGTTCGGGCCGAGGTAGCCGACCATCTCGCCCCGGCCGATGTCGAACGAGACGTCGTCGACGGCGTGCACCTCGATCCGACGCCGACGCAGCCTCCCGCCCTTGGTTCGCACCACGTAGCGCTTGTGCACATGGCGGAGCCGCACCGCCGGATGATCCTTCTGGATCGTGTGGTCGGCCGCCATCACTCAGCTTCCCGTGCTCTGGTAGTGACGAATTCCCACGGCCCAGGCGAGCATCGCAACGCCCAGCGTGGCGACCGCGACGAGCGGCGTCGCCCAGATCAGCCACGACGGCATGCCGAGCGGATTGGCGGCGTCGAGCAGATGTTGCGATGGAACGTAGGCGACGAACGCGAGCGGGATCGCCCAGCCCAGCACCAGTCGAATCGCCGGGCGGTACAGATGCAGCGGGTACTCATTGGCGAACTCACCGCCGTAGGTGACGGCGTTGGCGGCCTGCTCGGTCGCCACGATCCAGAAGGCCGCCGAGGCCGTGCCGATCCACAGCGCTGCGTAGATCATCGTGCCGCAGACGAGGGCCATCGCGAGCGTCGCGACCCGTCCGATCGTCCACACGACGTCGACGGTGGGCAGCGCCCACAGGAGCACGGCGAACGGTGGGACGGCCTTGCCGACACGGCGCAGTTCGAACTCGAGCGCCGACATCTGGAACAACGCTGGCATCGGGCGAAGGAGGACGCGGTCGAACGTGCCGGCCTGGACATACTGCGGCACTCGATCGACGCTGCTGACGAACAAGTCGGCCAGACCGAATGGCAGTGCTGCCAGCGCATAGAGCAGCGCCACCTCCGGCCGAGTCCAACCACCGAGCGACGGAACCAGGCTGACCAGGATCACGAGCGCCGAGAACTCGAGCGTGGTCACCATCGCCTGGGCGATCGCGAAGGTCAGGAAGGACGTTCGATATTGCCATGCCGAACGGATTCGTGCGCCGACCAAGCGGCGGTAGAGCGGCCACAGTCGACGACGCTGCACCAGGGCCTCAACCACCTTGGATCACCACCCGGTACGTCGCCCTCGACAACATCCATCGTCCGATCCCCAGCATGGCCACCATCCAGAACAGCTGTTGGGCGATGACCCCGACGAGTTCGATGCCATCTCGCTGGCCGAGGAAGATTTCGGCCGGAAGCTGGATCATCGAGGCAAACGGCAACGCTCTTGCCACCGTCTCGAGCCATGACGGGAACAGATTGAGCGGGAGCAGCAGTCCGGCGAAGAAGTTCATCACGAGCGTGACCATCTGATCGATCCCGCGACTGTCCATCAGCCAGAACGTCACCAGCGATGCACAGAAGCGGACAGCGAACCCGATGACGCTGGCGAGCACGACCGACACGGCGAAGACCAACCAGTGCCACCAGGGATCGGGCCACGTCAGATCGAACAGCAGCGCTCCGAGCAGCACAGGTGGGAGTCCCCGCCCGACGAGCTGGAACGCGGCGGACCCGAGCCACGACGACAGCCACCACCACTGCAGATCCACGGGCCGATACAGGTCGATGACGACGTCGCCGGTGCGGATGCGGTTGGCCAGCTCGGGGTCGCCGAACATGCCGACGAGCATGATGAATCCCTGCGACACGAAGGCGAATGTCGCCAGCTCGCTCCCGGTCATCCCTCGGACCGAGCCACCGTTCTCCGCAGCGAGATATACGAGAACCGAGGCTCGCAGCACGCCGAAAACGGTGTTGACGAACACCCCCGACGCCGTTGCCACCCGGTAGCTCGATGCTCGCCGGAAGCTCCCCCGCGCCACCTCGAACAGCAGCCTGATCACCGGTTGGTTCTAGCAGACCGGGTGGTGTATCACGCCGATCGGTGGCGAGCCAGGCTCACCAGTCGAAGCGATAAACCGAGTGGTGGTGGTAGGTCTCGCCCGGACGCAGGATGCACGACGGGAAGTCCGGTCGGTTCGGACTGTCGGGCCACCCCTGAGGCTCGAAGGCGATCGATGGCTGCGGCGGCACGAAATGCTGGCCGGTGTAGACCTGCACGCCGGGCTGGTTGGTCGTGATACGCAACCGGCGACCTGAAGCCGGGTGTTCCAGCACGATGGCTTCGCGCTCGGGATCGATCGGGCCGACGAAGCAGTGGTCGAGGCCGCCCTCCGCCAGCACACTCGCCAGCTCGTGCTGCTCGTTGCAGTGAAACCGGGTGTCGATGGCCGGTACCGGTGGACCTGGCAGCGGGATCCCGTCGTTGCCCACCAGGAGCACGTCATCGAACCCGATCCGTAGACGGTGATCGCCGAGTGTGGTGCCACCGGCCAGGTTCCAGTAGGCGTGGTTCGTGAGGTTGATCGGCGTCGGAGAGTCCGTCGTTGCGGTGTAGTCGATGTCGATGCGGCGGTCACCGAGCCGGTAGGTGGCCTCGGCGTGGACAGTGCCCGGGTACCCACCCTCGCCGTCGGGGCTGTCGAGCGTGAAGCGAACCGTGGTGTCGTCGAGCAGTTCGTACTCCCACACCTGCTGGTGGAAGCCGCGGGAACCACCGTGGAGGTGGTTCGGCGCTTCGTTTGCCTCGAGGCGATAGACGGTCCCGTCCAACTCGAAGTCCGCTCCGGCGATCCGGTTCGCCACCCGCCCGATCGTCGAGCCCACGGCCCGGCCCGTGACCGTCTGCAGCGAGGTCAGGTCGACGGGGCCATGGGTGATGGTCACGGTCGAACCTGGCCGCTCGGTGTCGGGAACGGCCACCGAGATGATGCCGGCCCCGAACGTCGTCAGCGTCAGCTGCATCCCGCATCGATGCCGGAGCGACAGTTGATGGACGTCGCGATCCCCAAGCACGTTGTCGACGAAGGAACCGACGAGTTCGACCGTCGGCGTGAGGATCACGTGTCGACGCCGTCGGCGGCGACGTCGATCGCATCCAGCATGCGCAGCCGGAGGCCTTCGATGTCGACACCTTCGGTGGACTTCTGTCCCATCATGTAGCGGGCGTAGACGCCGTGCAGGATGCACGCGGTCTTGAAGGAGTTGAACGATCGGTAGTACGCCAGTTGCGACAGGTCGGCGCCGGTGGCGGCGGCGTAGCGCTCGGCGAGCACCTCCCGCGACGGGAATCCGGGCGCGGTGGTGGCCGACGTAGCGGTCATCCCCCTGGCTTCGAGCTCCTCCTTGTTGACCCAGGCATTCAGTGCGTAGGCCATATCGGCCATCGGATCGCCGAGCGTGGCGATCTCCCAGTCGAGCACGGCGGTGATGTTGCCATCGGTCCCGATCATGACGTTGTGGGTGCCGTAGTCGCCGTGCACCACGCGACCCGGGCCCTGCTCGGGAATGTTCGACTGGAAGTAGTCGTGGAGGTCGTGGATGCGTTGGTCGTCGTACTGGGCGCCCTGGGCCGAGGAGGTCCACGAGCCGTACCAGGTGCGAAGCTGACGAGCCACGTAGTCGGTTGGACGACCGAGATCGCCGAGCCCCACGGCGTCGGGATCGACCGAGTGCAGCGCAGCGAGGGTGTCGATGAACGAGTTCGCCATGACCGGTCGAGCCTCCATCGGAAGATAGGCCTCGACGTCGTCGTTGGTATAGAGCGCCTTGCCCTCCACCATGCTCATCACGTAGAAGCGAGCGCCGGTCACCGACTCGTCTTCGCAGAACCCGTGGGCGACCGGTACCGGTACCGCCGTGGGACCGAGGCCGGAGATCACCTTGAACTCACGCCCCATGTCGTGCGCCTTCGGCAGCAGGGTGCCGAGCGGTGGACGGCGGATCACGGCTCGTCGACCCTCGGGGTCGGTCAGGGCAAAGGTGAGGTTGGAGTGGCCGCCTTCGAGCCGGACCCACTCGAACGGTGGGGTCAGCCCGGTGACGTGCTCGGCGATCCACGCCTCCACTGCGGGGCGGTCGTAGCCGGGGGTCTCGGTGGGGTCAGCTGCAGCATTGGACACGTCGGAAACCTAGCGGAGGGCCGCGACTCGGCCGAATTGATGCCCGACGACGCCGAACCGATACACCTTCACGTGACGGCTCGGTGACGGCCTTCGCCAGCAATTGCAACGAAACTGACATACGGTGGGCGCCGTGGACGGGTTTCCCGATCAGCCAGCAGCGACCCACACCGTGATCGATCGTCGCCGACACCTCGATCGAGGGCGGCGCGACGACCCGATGTTGGGTCTGCGCGGGGTGCGTAACCTTCGCGACCTCGCATCGGCAAAGCCGGCCAACGCTCGGCTGCGCAGCGGCCTGATCTACCGAGCCGATGGTCTCCACCGGTGCGGGCACGATGCCGCCCAGCTCGTCGCCGACCTTGGTGTTCGACGCGTCCTCGACCTGCGAACCGACCGTGAACGATCGGCCGACGGAGTCTTCGAGCACCCCGACATCGTCACCGTCCACATCCCGATGCTCGAACAACTCGAGCACCTGGCCGACCGGCGCTCCGAACTCGGTGGCGACCTGATGCTCGAGTTCTACCTCGGCATCGCAGCGTCGAACTCCGGCGCCATCGCCCTGACGATCGCCGAGCTCATCGCCTCGGTGTTGGACAACGAGCCCGTGATCTTCCACGCCACGCTGGGCAAGGATCGCACCGGCATCATCGCTGCGCTGGCGCTCGCGCTTGCCGGTGTCGATGACCACCTCATCGCGCTCGACTACGCGAGGTCGGCTGACGCCCTCGCCCAACAGGGCGACGGGCAACGAGACAACCCCATGACCGAGCGACGTTCACTCCTGGCAGCCATCGGATTCGGCGACCGCGAACAAGCCCAACTGCTCGGGGCAGTTCCCGCCACCATGCGGGGCTTCCTCGATCGGATCCGTCGGCACTACGGCTCGATCGAGGACTACCTGGCGTGGGGCGGCACCGACCGAGCCGAGCTCGAACGGGTGCGAGCCGCCCTCGCCTGACGACGCCGCCCGCGCCGGCGGGCGGTCAGTTGCGGGGGACGTCGATCCAGTTGACCGACTTGTCGACCCGGGGCTCGCCGGGCAGGCCGAGAACCTGCTCCCCGACGATGTTGCGCATGATCTCGCTCGTACCGCCCTCGATCGAGTTGGCCCGCACGCGAAGGAACGAGTGACCGACGCCGTTCTCGATGCCCGACACCGACAGGTCCTCGGGCCGACGGAACGTGTAGTCGAAGTCGACGAGCCCGGCCGGGCCCTGCAGCGTGACCGCCAGCTCCATACATGACTTGTTGACGTCGGCCGCCGCCAGCTTGGCGACCGACATCTCCGGACCTGGATTGCCGGCCTTGCGGTTGGCAGCACCACGCATGTTGGTCAGACGCAGCACCTCGGCCTTGACCCATTCCTTCATGACGGCATCTCGCTTCACCGGGGTCTTGCGATCCTCGGGCAGCGAGTTCCAGATGTCGACGACCGCACCGATCGCACCCGACCCACGCTTGGGTGGTCCACCGCCCGTGCCCGAGCCGATGGCGTTTCGCTCGTTCATCAGCGTGGTGAGCGACACCCGCCAGCCGTCACCCTCGTCACCGATGCGGTTGGCATCGGGCACACGGACATCGGTGAGATAGACCTCGTTGAACTCGGCCTCACCGGTGATCTGACGCAAAGGCCGCACCTCGACACCTTCGGACTTCATGTCGAGCGCGAAGTAGGTCATGCCCTTGTGCTTTGGCGTGTTCGGGTCGGAACGAGTGACCAGCATGCCCCAGTCTGCAAGGTGGGCCATCGTGTTCCAGACCTTCTGCCCGTTGACGGTCCACTCGTCACCGTCACGAATTGCCCGAGCGGCAAGGCCGGCGAAGTCGCTCCCGGCGCCAGGCTCGCTGAACAGCTGGCACCACCGCTCCTCGCCGGTGAACATCGGGCGGAGGAAGCGTTCCTTCTGGGCGTCGGATCCATGCGTCACGATGGTCGGCCCCGCCAGGTACATGAAGAACTGCGCCTGGTTCATCGGCTTGGCACCGGCCTCACGCAGGCGCTGCTCGACGATGCGCTGCAGCTCGGGTCGCAACCCGAGCCCGCCATGGCCCTTCGGGAAGTGGAGGAACGCCAACCCGGCATCGAACTGATGGCCGCGGAACTCGGCGTACGACTCGGTCGAAGGGTCATGCTCGGCGAGAAGGGCGTCGACGGCGGCGTTGACGATGTCGGCGTCGGTGGAGGGCGCGGATGCTGCAAGGTCGGTCATGGTGAGGACTTTCGGGTGCTGGAACGGGAAGTGTGGTGGTGCAGGGACATCGATCGCAGGACCGGCCTGCGACCGTGGCGGATCACTCGTTGCCGACGATGGCCTCGATCGCATCGGCATACCGAGCGATGGCCGCCTCTCGTCGAGTGGGGATGTGAGCCGACGGCCACAGACCCTCGTGGGCCGTGTGCTGCTTGAGTACCTGGCGTGCGAGCGTGACCTTGTGGACTTCGGTGGGACCATCGGCGATGGCCATCACCTGCGCGCCGACCATCATCGAAGAGAAGGG
Organism: Acidimicrobiales bacterium; assembly: GCA_041394265.1. Classification (NCBI taxonomy): domain Bacteria; kingdom Bacillati; phylum Actinomycetota; class Acidimicrobiia; order Acidimicrobiales; species Acidimicrobiales bacterium. The sequence continues at coordinate 4,263,514 of JAWKIO010000005.1, read as the reverse complement.
CATCTCGTTGGAGATGCCGAGCGCACCGTGCAGCTGCATCGCCCGCTGCACGACATCGAAGTAGACCGTCGGCATCGCTGCCTTCACCGCAGCAATGTCGTGGCGGACCCGCTTGTAGTCCTGGTGCTTGTCGATGAGCCAGGCGGTCCGCAGCACGAGCAGACGGAACTGCTCGATCTGGATCCAGCTGTCGGCAACCTTCTCCTGGGTCATCTGCAGCGTGGCGAGCGACCCGTGCCGAGTTTCGCGGCTCAATGCCCGCTCACACATCATGTCGAACGCCCGCTTCACCTGAGCGATGGTGCGCATGGCGTGATGGATACGACCGCCGCCCAGGCGGGTCTGGGCGATCACGAACCCCTGCCCCTCACCACCGAGCAAGTGGTCGGCGGGAACTCTCACATTTTCGTAGTGGAGATAGCCGTGCGACGCTTCGCTCTCGGGCTCGGTGCCGACGCCGACATTGCGGATGATCTTGATGCCCGGAGTATCGGCCGGGATGATGAACATCGACATCCCCTGATAGGCGCTGACCTCGGTGTTGGTCACGACCATCGTGATGTAGAAGCTGGCGAACCGGGCGTTGGACGAGAACCACTTGTAGCCATTGATCACCCACTCGTCGCCGTCGCGAACGGCGGTGGTCTCGAACAGCGTCGGGTCGGCACCGGCGTGCGGCTCGGTCATCGAATAGCAAGACGAGATCTCGCCGTCGAGCAACGGTTGGAGGAACCGAGCCTTCTGCTCGTCGGTGCCGTAGTGGGCCAGGATCTCGGCGTTGCCCGAGTCGGGCGCCTGGGCGCCGAACACCGACGGCGCCCAGCGAGTGCGCCCCAGGAGTTCGTTCAGGAGAGCGAGCTTGACCTGGCCATAGCCCTGGCCGCCGAGTTCGGGACCGAGGTGGCACGCCCAGAGTCCGGCATCCTTCACCTGCTGCTGCAAGGGCTTCACGATGCCCATGGCGACCTTGTCGCTCTTGTCGTAGGGATCCTCGAGGATCATGTCGAGGGGCTCGATCTCCTCTCGCACGAATCGGTCCACCCAGTCGAGCTTCTCTTGGAAATCTGCCTCGGTCTCGAAGTCCCAGCTCATTGCTGCCCCCAGCGTCGTCGTCGAACGGATCACCGGACCCTAGAGCGATCATCGCCGACGACGAAATCGGCGATCACACCGACCGACGACCGGCCAGAACGACGGAAATGGTTCGTTCGACCCAGATCACGATCTACACCACGGGCACCGATCGGCCGATGGTTCACTCCATGGCACTGGTGAGGGATCTCGAGAGGCGCGTCGATGACGGGCGGCTGTTGGCCGTTCGACCTCGTGGCGCTGTCCACCCGTCGAGGTTGCGGCGTCAGCGGGCGGGAAGCGGTGTGCTCGGGTTCGTGCTCGCCGTTGCAGCGATGGTCGTCGCTCCCACGGCGGCCGTTGCCTGCGACCCGTCCGTCGATCCCTCGTGTTCCGACCCGTACTGGACCGATCCGTACGCCGGTGACCCCTACGCGAGCGATCCGTACGACTCGGATCCGTACTACTCGGATCCGTACGACTCAGACCCGTACATGAACGATCCGTACGACTCGGATCCATACATGAACGATCCCTACGCCAACGATCCATACATGGACGATCCGTACATGACGGATCCATACATGGACGATCCCTACGCCAACGATCCCTACATGACGGATCCCTACGCGAACGATCCGAGCTGGACGACGTCGACGACCACGCGGTCGGCGGCGCTCGTCTCGGCCACCTCAACGCCGTCGAGCGGCCCCTGGGCCTACAGCCGAAGCGACGTGGTGGATGACATCGCACCGACGGCGCCGGTCCCCGACGAGAGCGTCGACGCCTCGTCACCCGGCAACGATCGAAGTGAACTGCACCGAGCCATCGCCGGACGACTCGTACTCGGCATGGACGCGCTCGCCGAACTCGGCGCGTTCGCACGCGACGAGGACCCGGGGCTGAATCTCATCATCGCCGACCTTGCTCGCACGATCCCGAGCGGTGGACTTGACGACGCCGGCTATCGCCGTGAGCTCGCCGGCCTCGCCGACGAGCTTCCCGCCCTCGTCGACCAACTCGACCGCGAACCGAGCGAGAACCTCCGGTGGGTGTTGGAGGACGTGGAGCAGCACCTCGCCGACCGGCTCGTGGACGGCGAGACCGCGTTCGTCGATCCTCTCCCCTGGCTCGACGCCGTTGCCGATCTCCTGATGCGGGGTGGCGCCGAGCGAACGGACGAGTCCGACGAGAGCTACCTCGCCGACGACACGGCCGTGTTCGACTTCGTGGCGCTCTTCGCCGACCCCGAGCTCTTCGACGAGGTCACGACGCCGTCGACCACCATCGCCGAGCCAACTGCAACGACGACACCCGACCTCGCCTTGGTCGACACCGACGCCACGACGAGCGACGCCGGCGAAGACCAGGCCGCGTCGAGCGACGAGGCCGGGACGCCCATCGGCCTTTTCGTGGCCGCCGGCGTCGCCGTCTTGGCCATGGTCGGTGGACTCGCCGTTGCGCTCGCTCGCCGTCGCCCGGGGGCCGACGGGACCACCGTGGAACCTTCGGCGCCATCGGCTCCGGCGGCCTCACGGCCGGCCGAGGTCGTCACCCTCCCCATCGCTCCGCCTCGGGAGGAGCCAGGCTCGTTGGTCGAGTTGCTCGATGCCAGCCGCCGCATGACTGCCTCGCTCGATGGCGCCGAAATCGCAAGGATCGCCGTCGCCGAGGCCCGGAATCTCGTCAAGGCCGAGGGCGGCATCCTGCTGCGACGCACGGCCGAAGGCATCACACCGATGGCGAGCGCTCCGAGCGAGCTGTTCTCGGCCGACGATCTCGAGACGAGTGTTCTGCGCCGTGTGGTCGACACCGGGCGGACGATCAGCCAGGTGACCTCCGACGACGCCGCGCTGGTCGAGGTTCCCGCTGCGATGGCGGCGGTGGCGATCGTCGCCGACGGGTCGGTCATCGGCGCACTCATGGTCGTGCGGCGGCCCACCCGCCAGTTCAATCCGGCCGAACTCGATGCGCTCGAGATGCTGGCGCCACTCGTCGGGTCCGCCCTCCTGGCCGCCCAGACCCACGGCTCGGCGACGGCGCTCGCCGAACTCGACGCCCTCACCGGCCTCGCCAACCGCCGCAGCCTGGATCGTGACATCACCGCCCTTCGAGCGACCCACGTGGCTTCGTACGTGATGATCGATGTCGATCACTTCAAGAACTTCAACGACACCAACGGCCACGCCGCCGGTGACGTCGCCCTCCAATCCGTGGCGCAGGCGATCGCCGCCCATGTGCGGCCCGAGGATCGTGTCTACCGCTACGGGGGTGAGGAGTTCTGTGTGTTGCTGCCCGGCGCCTCGGCGGCCGAGGCAGGGCTCGTTGCCGAGCGGGTTCGTGCCGCCGTCGAAGAGGCCACCATTCCCGGGGGTGAGAACCAACCCGGCGGCCGGGTCACGATTTCGATCGGTGTTGCCGACACCGGACCGGGGGTGAGCGACATCATCGAGCGAGCCGACGGCGCCCTCTACGATGCCAAGGAACGAGGCCGCAACCAGGTCTGCATCGCCGGGTCGCCGGCGACCTGATCGGCACGAGCCCGCCGAGATCGGTGGCTCACCGGTACGAGCACGAAATACTCGTCGGCGCCGTCGTGTTGTCTCCACGTACATGGATGCTTCACGACCCGACCTGCCCACGTCCTCGACTGTCGACAAATCCGCACCGGCCCGAGGTGGCCGCCGGCTCGACGACCTCCGCTTCACCAACAGCTTCGTCAACGAGCTGCCGGCCGATCCCGACGAGCGAGTCGTGTCGCGACAGGTGCTCGGCGCAGCGTATTCCCGGGTGCAGCCGACACCCACCAGCGCGCCCAGCCTGCTGTCGGTCTCGACCGACATGCTCGACGAGCTCGGGCTCGACCATGCGGTCGCCGACACCGAACAGTTCACTCGTGTGGTCACCGGCAACGAGTTGCTTCCCGGATCTGATCCCTACGCCATGGCCTACGGCGGCCACCAGTTCGGCAACTGGGCAGGCCAGCTCGGCGACGGCCGCGCCATCGCCCTCGGCGAGATCGAGACCGACGCAGGCGAGCGCTGGACGCTGCAGTTGAAGGGCGCCGGGCGCACCCCGTACTCGCGAGGCGCCGATGGCCTGGCCGTGCTCCGCTCGTCGGTCCGCGAATACCTCTGCAGCGAGGCGATGCACGCACTCGGCGTGCCCACCACTCGGGCGTTGAGCCTGGCATTGACCGGCGACAAGGTCGTGCGAGACATGTTCTATGACGGCCGCCCCGAGGCCGAACTCGGCGCCGTGGTCTGCCGGGTCGCTCCGAGCTTCCTTCGTTTCGGCAACTATCAACTCCCGGCGTCTCGAGGCGAACTCGATCTGCTCCGTGCCTTGCTCGACCACACGATCGAACGTCATGAGCCCGACCTGACGCCGGCCACGCCCGACGACTCGGCCGCGGCCTACACCGCCCTCTTCGCCCGAGTCAGCGATCGCACGGCCGACCTCATGGTGGAGTGGATGCGGGTCGGGTTCGTTCACGGTGTGATGAACACCGACAACCTCTCGATCCTCGGGCTCACGATCGACTACGGCCCCTACGGTTGGCTCGAGGACTTCGACCCGTCCTGGACGCCGAACACCACCGACGCCCAGCACCGACGCTATCGCTTCGGCCAACAGCCGCAGATCGCACACTGGAACCTCGCCCAACTCGGCGCCGCGCTGCTGCCACTCATCGGCGATGTCGAGCCCCTACAGGCGGCGCTCGATTCGTTCGTCGACCGCTACCAGGCCGGCTACCAGCAGATGATGGCAGCGAAGCTCGGTCTGCCGTCGTTCGATCCGGCCACCGACGACGCCCTCATCGAAGGGGTCGTTGCGGTCCTCCAATCGGCCGAGACCGACATGACGATCTTCTACCGCCGCCTGGCCGACGTCGATCTCGATGCCGAGGGCGACCAGCGCTTCACTCCCCTGCTCGATGCCTACTACCAGCCCGAACAGCTCACCGACGACGTACGGGCCGGGATCGATGCCTGGCTCGATGCGCTCGCCGAGCGGCTTGCGTCCCTCGGCGACACAGCGCCAAGTGCCGCCGACCGCCGAGCGGCGATGAACGCGGTCAACCCCAAGTACGTGCTGCGCAACTACCTCGCCCAACTCGCGATCGACGCCGCCGAAGCCGGTGATGCATCGAAGATCGCCGAGCTGCTCGACACGCTCCGGCATCCGTATGACGAACAGCCGGCGATGGAACACCTGGCAGCGAAGCGACCGGATTGGGCGCGGACGCGTCCGGGCTGTTCGATGCTTTCCTGTAGCTCATGACGACCCGCCGTTCCTCAAGTGCGACCACTGATGTGCCGATGGAGGGGGCTGTGTTGGATCGCCACGCCCTGATCACGACCATCGAGTCGCGCCTGACGAACCTGGGATGCCCGTCGGCGTTCCTGCTCCTCGTCGTGCTCGAAGACGCCGATGGCGAGGCTGTCACCGACGCCGACCTCGTCGCCACCATCGCTCGTCATGTGTCGGCGATGATCCGCTCGACCGATCTGATCGCCACGCTCGACGCCGGCGAGCTGGGCATGGTCGTGTTCGACCTCCCACCGATCCAGCGTGTGGCCTTCACCGACGGCATCAACATGGCCGTCAATGGGGTGCTCGACGCGCTCGCTCCGGGCGTGGGCCTACGAGCATTGCTGGGGACCAGCCCGTTGCGACCTGACACGCCGATCACGGCCGCCTTCCGCCAGGCCGACCGCGAGCTGCGTGGTGGCCACGACCGCGTCGATCCTGAGCACCACACACGGGATCAGCTCGCGGCGTCGGGCCCGATTTCGGTCGGATAGAGGCCGGCCAACGCCCTCGAGAGCTTCACGCTGTCGAGGGGCTTCTCGATGTACCCCACGACCAAATCGTGCGACGCCGCACGTTGACGGTCGTGGAACGACACCGACGACGTCAGCATCAGCACGACGTAGACCTTCTCCGGCGTCACGGTGGCACCGTCCGCGTCAACGAGAGGCGACGGCGTCGAGAGCTCGTTCAGCACATCGAAGCCGGACATCAGCGGCATGTTGATGTCGAGGAGCACCAGCACCGGCGGCGGGTGGGGACCCCATTCCTCGGCGAACTGCGGTGAGCGCATCAAGTCGATCAGCTGTCGCCCGTCGCCGCACTCACCGACGGTGCCGATCTGCGCCTCCTTGCGAAGAACCCGCTTGGCGACGTAGCGATCGAGCTCGTCGTCATCGGCGACGATCACCTTGATTTGTGTGGTCACGTTTGCCCTTCATGGCTGACAAACTCCGGTGTTGCATCGGGATCTGCGACGACGTTGGGCAGGTCCACTCGGAACGTGGTCCCTTCGGACGAACTCTCGTATGACACGGTGCCGCCCATCTGATCGACGTGCCGCTTGACGAGGGCCAACCCAAGGCCGGTTCCCGGCTGTTCGTGGTTCGCCACCCGCCCGTACCTGGCGAATGCCTCCAGCTCGTGGCCGGGAGGGATGCCGATGCCGTTGTCGCTGACGGTCAGGACCAGATCGGTCCCGACGACCTCGGCGGCGAGGCTGACACGGCGCTCCGGGCGGGCAGGATGCGAGAACTTCGCCGCGTTGCTTAACAGGTTTTGCACGATTTGCGAGACACGGATCGGCGAGGTGAACAATCGACAAGGGGGCACATCGACACTCAGGGTCACCTGATGATCGGTGAACGTGCCCTGCAACGCGTCGATCGCCAGCGCGATCAGTTGGGCGAAGTCGATCCATTCCCTGTCGTGGTGATCGGGTCCGGCGAGTCCGAGGATGTCCTCGATCAGGCGACCCAGCCGCCGAGCGAGCGCCTGGCAGCGATCGACGTTCACCAGCACCGACTCGTGATCGCCAGCGGCAAGATCTTCGGCAACACAGCTCAGCAAGCCGTCCAAGGTCGTCAACGGAGCCTTCAGGTCGTGCGACGCGCTGTGGGCAACCTGCTCGAGTTCGGAGTTCAGTTGAACGAGTTCGGCATTCAGCCCGAGCAACTCGAGATTTCGCCGCTCGATCTCATGCTCAGCATGACGACGCTCGGTAGTGTCGATGACCGTGGCCATCACGAGGCGTTCGCCTCGGCCCTCGATCGGCATCAGTCCGATCTCCAACGGGAACGTCGAGCCATCGGCACGTTGGCCGAACAGGTCGCGGCCGGTCTCCATCATTCGCTCGGTGGGCTCGGCGCCAAAGCTGCGGCGGTAGACATCGTGGCGGCGGCGCAGCTCGGCCGGCACCAGCGTCTCGATGCGAGAACCGATCAAGTCGTCGTTCTCGTAGCCGAACATCTCGGCGAGCTTGGCGTTGACCAGCATGATGACGCCGTCGTCATCGACCATCACCATCCCGCTCGACGCGGCGTCGAGCGCCTGGCGAGCGCGATTCAGCTTGTCAGCCCAACGCCGCACGTCGATGACGGCCGCCATGATCGCCCCCGAGCCGTCGAGCTCGATCGCTTGCAGGTGAACGTCGACCGGCACGCGGTGGCCGCCCTTGCCGAGGCCGGTGATTTCGCGATACGAGGCCATCTGCCGCCGCTGGGTGAGCTGAACATACGCCTCGCGAAGCTCGGGGTGGGCGAGGCGGTCACTCAACTGGAGCAGGACCTCGACCATCGAACCGGTGAGCTCATCATCGTCGTACCCGAAGAGGTGGTCGAGTTGGCGGTTGGTGTGGAGGATGCGGCCCCGGAGGTCGGTGATCAGCACCGGCACGGGAATGGAGGTCAGCAACCGAGGAGTGTCGAGCGTAGGAGCAGGAGGGTGGTCGTGGTGCAACGGATTGTCGCCGTTGTGTGAGTCTTGCAAGCCGGTCCTTTCCGACGACGAACTGTGGATTGATGCTTGCTGCTCCATCTCGTCGCATCGACAGTACCGCAATCGCTGGAGCGCGTTTCGGAGCTCCGTTGAAAACGGGAGGAGCCGATGGCGCAAGGCCATCGGCTCCGGGAAGCGGGTGCTGTTGGCGACTAGCGAGCGGCTTGGATGGCCGCCCACACGTTGCCCGAGGTGAGCGGCATGTCGATGTGGCGCACCCCCAGATGCGACACCGCGTCGACCACCGCGTTGTGGATCGCCGGGGTCGAACCGATGGTGCCCGACTCACCGATGCCCTTCGCGCCCAGCGGGTTGCGGGGGCTGGCGGTCTCGGTGTTGTAGGTCTCGAAGCTGATGAGTTCGGCCGCCGATGGCATGGCGTAGTTCATCAGGTTCGAGGTGATGGGGTTGCCCTCGGCGTCGTAGCGCACCTCTTCATAAAGGGCCTGCGCCGCGCCCTGGGCGATGCCGCCGTGCTGCTGGCCGGTGACGAGCAGCGGGTTGAGGATCCGACCGCAGTCGTCGACGGCGATGTGGCGCAGCATCGTGACCTCACCGGTCTCGGTGTCGACCTCGACCACCGAGATGTGCGATCCGAACGGGAAGGTGGAGTCGGTGCCATCGAAGTCGAGCTCGAACGCCAAGCCGGCTTCGACATCGGCGGGACGCTTCGAGTCGTCCTTCGCCGCCTGCGCGAGCTCGGCCCAGCTCATCGCCGATGACGGCACGCCCGCCACCTGTAGACCGTTGTCGCCCTTGACGATGTCGTCGACGCTCGCCTCGAGCAGGTGCGCCGCCAGCTTCTTCGCCCGTTCGAGCACGGTCTCGGACGCCACGTGGACCGCCGAACCGGCCGTCTGCAGCGAACGCGACCCCATGGTGCCGGCCCCGCGAGGAATGTCGTCGGTGTCGGACTGCAGCACCGTGACCGCCTCCATCGGCACCCCGAGCATGTCGGAGATGATCATCGAGAAGGCCGTGATGTGGCCCTGACCGTGGGCCGAGGTGCCGACCTTCGCGGTAACGGTGCCGTCGTCGTTGACCTCGACCGCGCCGTACTCGACGTGGAGCCCGGCCGGAGCGGTGACCTCGACGTACGCCGAGACACCGATGCCGATCTGCTTCGGATCGCCGGAAGCCCGACGAGTGGCCTGCTCGGCGAGGAGGTCGGCGTAGCCCGACTTCTCGAGGGCGACGTCGAGCGCCTTTTCGTATTCACCCGAGTCGTAGTTCGCTCCGCCGTGGGTGGTGAGCGGGAAGGCGTCGGGCTGGAGGAAGTTCTTGCGACGGATCTCGGCCGGATCGATCCCGAGTTCGTCGGCGGCGATGTCGATGATGCGCTCGAGCAGCTGGGTGGCTTCGGGGCGACCGGCGCCGCGGTAGGCGGCGACGTGCGTGGTGTTGGTCGCTGCCGAGATGGCGGAGTAGCGCAACTTCGGGATGTTGTAGACGCCCTGGCTCATGGTCTGGGTGAACATCGGCAGGATGGCACCGATGGCCGGGTAGGCGCCGGCGTTGGCGACGACCTTGATGTCGATACCGGTGATGACACCGTCGTTGGTGGTGCCGAGTTTGCCGTAGAGCACCATGTCGCGACCGTGGGCGAGCGACACCATGTCTTCGCTGCGTTCCTCGGTCCATTTGACCGGGCGGCCAAGCTCGAGGGCGGCACGGGCGGTGAGGAGGTGCTCGGTGTAAGCACCGGCCTTCGGACCGAAGCCGCCACCGACGGCAGGGGCCGCTACTCGGACATTGCCCGGTTCCATGCCGAGCAGACCGGCCAGCGCGTCACGCACCGCGACCGGGTTCTGGCTGGGGATCCACAGTTCGAGGTGTCCATCGGGCTTGGGGATGGCCACGGTGCCGTTCGGCTCCATCGGCACCCCGGCCTGGCGCTGCGACACGACACGAGCCTCGGTTACATGATCGGCGCCCTCGAGCGGGTCGACGTCTTCGTTGATCCCGATGGCGAACACGATGTTGGAGCCGGTGTCGGGGAAGAGCAACGGCGCACCGTCGGCGACCGCGGCCTCGGCATCGGTCACGACGCCGAGCGGCTCGTAGTCGACGACCACGGCCTCGGCGGCGTCGGCCGCGGCCTCACGGGTGTCGGCGACGACCATGGCAACGATGTCGCCGACGTAGCGCACCTTGCCCTTGGCCAGCGACGGACGGGTGGGCATGCCGGGCATGCCGACGAAGTCGGCGACCTCGAGGTTGTCGGAGGTGAAGATGGCCACCACGCCGGGCATGGCGGCAGCATCAGCGGTGTCGATGCCGGCGATGTCGGCGTGGGCGAAGGTCGAGCGGACGAAGAAGACGTGGCCCAGGCCCTCGATGGCCAGGTCGTCGTAGTACTTGTCGGCTCCCCGTAGGAGCGACGGATCCTCACGACGAAGCACGGCGTGGCCGAGAATCGAACCCTGAACAGACATAGACGCTCCATTGGTCGTTGGTCGCTGGCGAGAACCGAGCGCCGGGTGGCGCACCTGCTGGATCGTAGGTCGAAATCGCTCGACAATCAGAATTCTCCGACGATCCATTGCGACATCGGTCACCGACCGTTTCGCCTCGCCGGAGCGGATGACATAACGTGCGCCAATGTCCGAGAACACGATCGCGCTCCCGAACCCGGTCCTCAACGAGTTCTGGGTCCGCCCGCAAGACGCCATCCACGCCGACCTCGACCTCCTGCGTCCACGGGGTCCGGTCTTCCTGGCCGAGCCCGAGATCCCACCGGAGATCCCGCTCCCTCAGGGCCCCGGCACCTGGGTCCTCACGAGCATGGCCGACATCCTCCACGTGTCGAAGAACCCGCAGACCTTCTCCTCGGCCAAGGGCATCACCGTCGGCGACCAGCCGATCGAATTCGTCGAGTTCTTCAGCTCGATGATCGCCATGGACGACCCCCGCCACGCCAAGCTGCGCCGCATCGTGTCGGCCGGTTTCACGCCCCGCATGCTGGCCAAGCTCGACGAGTCGGTCCAGGCTCTGGCGGCCAGCATCGTCGACGACATCAAGGGTCGGGGCGAGGTCGACTTCGTCGTCGACGTCGCTGCTGCACTGCCGCTCAAGATCGTCACCGACCTGATGGGCCTACCCGACTCGGAGTATCAGTTCGTCTTCGACCGCACGAACATCATCCTCGGCGCCGGCGACCCCGAATACGTGCCCGAAGGCACCGACATCGTCACCGCGATCCTCACCGCCGGCGCCGAACTCGCCCAACTCATGGACGAGCTGGCAACGTCGAAGAAGGGCGGCGATGGCACCGACCTCACCTCGATCCTCGTCAACACCGAACTGGCCGACGACCAGCTGAGCCACGCCGACCTTGCCAGCTTCTTCATCCTCCTGGTGGTGGCCGGCAACGAGACCACCCGGAACGCGATCTCCTGGGGTCTCGACTACCTCACCAAGCATCCCGACCAGCGGGCCATCTGGGCCAACGATTTTGAGGGCGTCGCCCCGACCGCGGTCGAGGAGATCGTCCGGATGGCCAGTCCCGTCACCTACATGCGGCGGACGGTCACCGAAGACACCGTCGTCGGCGGCCAGGAGATGGCAGCCGGTGACAAGGTCTCGATGTTCTACCTCGCCGCCAACCGCGACCCGGCGGTGTATGCCGATCCGCATGTGTTCAACGTGCTCCGCAACCCCAATCCGCACGTCGGCTTCGGTGGTCCTGGCCCGCACTTCTGTCTCGGCGCCCATCTCGCTCGTCGGGAGATCACGGTCATGTTCCGCGAGCTGTTCAAGCAACTGCCCGACATTCGCTCCACCAGCGAACCCGACTACCTGGCCTCGTCGTTCATCCACGGCGTCAAGCACCTGAAGGCCGAATTCACGCCGCGCTGAGCGGCGCCGTCCCGAGCTGAGCGGCACGGCCGATCAGCCTCTCCCACCACCCGTCCACTTCGATCCGAGGAATCACCCCCATGAGCAATGACGCACCCGCCCTGTCCCCCGAGGAAGCCGACGCCTTCCGCGAGCGCTGCCGAGCATTCCTCGCCGAGCACGCCACCGGCCTCAAGATCGAGGGCGACGACCCCCGCAGCGATCAGTCGGTCGCCCAGGCCAAGGCATTCCAGGCCAAGGTCGCCGAGGCGGGACTGGCCGGACTCACCTACGCCACCGAGTTCGGCGGCCAGGGCCTCACCTCCGCCCACGATCGGATCTGGCGTGAGGAATATGCACGTGTGCCCGACATGACCGGGCAGCTCACGATCAGCCACGGCATGTGCGTGCCGGTGCTCAACGAGTTCGGCACCGACGAGCAACGGAAGCAATTCATGCCCGACGCCATTGCCGCTCGCACGCTGTGGTGCCAGATGTTCTCCGAGCCCGGCGCCGGTTCCGACGTCGCCTCGTTGCAGACCCGGGCCGTGCTCGATGGCGACGAGTGGACCATCAACGGCCAGAAGGTCTGGACCACGCTCGCTCACCAATGCGACTACGGCATCCTCATCGCCCGCACCGATCCCGAGCAGCCGAAGCACCGTGGCATCTCGATGTTCATCGTCGACATGAAGGACCCGGCGGTCGAGATTCGTCCGATCAATCAGATCGACGGTGGCGTGCACTTCAACGAGATCTTCTTCACGGATCTGCGCATCCCGAAGGACTGGCTCGTCGGCACCCTCAACGACGGCTGGCGACTCGCCACGGCGATGCTCATGTACGAACGCGTTGCCATCGGCACCGGTTCGACCAGCGGTATCAAGACCCCGAACTTCAAGTGGCTCGCCGAAGAAGCTCGCCGTCGGGGGGTGATCGGCGACCCGCAGACCCGCCAGATGCTGGCCAAGCTCTACAGCGAAGAGGCGGCCAAGAGCCTCGTCGCCATGCGCACCCGGGCCGAACTCAAGGCCGGCAAGGCGCCCGGCCCCGGTGGTTCGCTCGGCAAACTGCACGGCGCCATCATCGCCCGTATGACCCGATCGATGATCGGGGAGATCGCCGGGCCCGACTCGCTGGCCTGGGACGCCTCGAGCGGCGACGGTCCAGCCGAGAAGTACATGAAGGCCATCATCGGCTCCTTCAGCGCCAACATCGCCGGCGGCACCGACGAGATCCAGAAGAACATCATCGGTGACCGGGTGCTCGGCTTGCCTCGGGAACCTAGCGTCGACAAGGACGTCGCCTTCAAGAACCTGAAGGTCGGCACCCAGCGCTCGGAGTGAGCGCCGGGTGAGTTGAAGACTGGGTGAGCGCCCCGACGCGCATGGGCCGAACGGCACCTGCGTCGGGGCATCACGCCTCATTCGCCACGCTGCGTGGTTTCTTACGCTGTGGGGAGGACCAGGAGCCCGTCCTGTTCCGAACCACGCCGAGGATCACCCATGAGTGGACGTTCGACTGACTCGACCCACAGGTCGCCATCGCTCACCAGCCGCTGGGGTCGTGCCCTGGGAGCCCTGACCATCGCCGCAGCGTCACTGGGCGTGGTCGCCTTGGCCCCGAACACCGCAAGCGCCCAGCTCTCCCCCGAGGCCACCTCGGACTGGGGCGTGACCGGCAACCTGTTCGGCACCCAGTCCGATTCGATCGACGCCGAGGTGTTCGCCACCGAACAGATCGGCAACATCGTCTACATGGGCGGCCGCTTCACTAGTGCCACCAACGGCAACGTCACCGAACCCCAGGTTGCGATCGCCGCGTTCGACGCCAGTACCGGCGACTTCCTGACCAGCTGGCGCCCAACGCTCGACGGCGCCGTCTACGCACTCGAGGCCAGTCCCGACGGCACACGTCTCTTCGTCGGCGGCGACTTCGAAACCGTCAACGGCACCCCGACCGGTGGCCTCGTCGCCCTCGTCCCCGCCACGGGCGCCATCGACACCACCTGGGCCGGCCGGATCGGCGGCTACAACCTCGTCCGTTCGCTCGACGTCGGGCACGGCTACCTCTACGCCGGCGGCGGCTTCACGTCGATGTCGAGCGGCAACCAGGGCCAGGCGGCCTATCGGGTCGGCCGCTACGACCTCGACACCGGCATGATCGACAGCACCTGGCGGCCCGTGATCCAGGGCGGTTCGGTGTGGGGTCTCGCCGCCAGCTCGAACATGGACCGCGTCTACCTCGCCGGCTACTTCAACAGCTCGAACTTCACGTTCGCCTCGAACGGGTTCGTCGCCCTCTCGTCGGTCACCGGCGACAATGCAAGTGGTGTCCTGCCGATCACGCCGAACACCAACACCGTCTCCCGTCGCTACCTCTACGACGTCGAAGTCGCCGGTGGATTCGTGTGGATCGGCGGCAGCGAGCATTTCGTGCAGGTCCTGAACGAGGCCGACCTGTCGCTCCACAAGTTCCACATGTCACAACCGGGAACCGGTGACTTCCAAGAACTCGAGGTGGTCGGCAACACCGTCTACGCCGGTTGCCACTGCCGGGTCGGCTCCTACCTCGAAACGGCCGACAGTCCGATCCCGTGGCAGAACGCCTTCCCCCGACCGCCCGTGGTCAACACCGGCCCTGTGGCCTGGGTCGTCGCATTCGATGCCACCACCGGGCTGCGCGACACCACCTTCCAGCCCGAGATCACCAGTGCCGGCCCCGGTATCTGGGCCATCCATGGCTCCCCCAACGGGTGCGTCTGGTTCGCCGGTGACGTCACCTCGTCGGGAGGCCAAGTGCAATACGGCATGACCCGTCTGTGCCAAGAGGGTGTCGATCCGGTCGACACCGTGCGCCCGTCGGTTCCCGGCCGCCCCCAGCTCCAGTCGCTCGGCGTCGACTCGGCTTCCTTCGTGTGGACCTCATCGACCGACAACGTTGCGGTCGTCGGCTACCGGATCTACGCCAACTCGATCGACGGTGTCGCCAGCGGTGCCGTGCTCTACGACGGTCCGGCCAACAGCGCCGGTCTGACCGACCTGGCACCGGGAACCTACGAGATCTACACCAAGGCCTACGACGCAGCCGGCAACGAGTCCTACCGCAGCGGGTTCACCACGTTCACGATCACTGGCATGGTGGCCGACACCGAGCGGCCGAGCACACCGGGCCGTCCGCAGATCGTGGCCGTCGACTCGACCAGTGCCTCGATGGTCTGGTTCGAATCGACCGACAACGTCGGCGTCGAGGGGTACCGCATCTATGCCGACACGATCGACGGCGTCGCCAGCGGTGCGGTCCTGCTCGATGCTCCCACGAACTCGGGCATCGCCACCGGTCTCACGCCAGGTACGTACGTGGTCTACACCAAGGCCTACGACGCAGCCGGCAACGAGTCCTACCGCAGCGGCTTCACCACCTTCACCGTCACCGGTGCCGTGGTCGACCTCGAGCGTCCGTCCACGCCCACCGGGCTCGTGGTCGCACTCCCGGCGGCGAACACGGCCGACCTGAGCTGGAACGCCTCGACCGACAACGTCGGCGTCGTCGGCTACCGGGTGTTCGATGCCTCCGGCGCACTCGTCGCCACGTTCGCGACGAACTCGGGCACCTTCACGGGCCTCGATGCCGGTACCTATGACTTCTACGTCAAGGCCTATGACGCCGCCGGCAACCAGTCGTGGCGCTCCAACATCGTGACCTTCACGATCGCCTGACCTCAGGAGCACGCCCGGATCTCGACCCGGGACCACGGCCCGGGAGTCAGCGTCGGCGGGCGAACAGGGCCTTCAGGTAGTAGCCCTCAGCGAAGGTGGCGGGGTGGTCGAGCGCGTGGCCGGTCTCCGTCACATCATCGAACTCGACCCCCGCATCGGCCGCAGCATCGAGCACGGTGTCGAAGAACTCGGCCGACGGGATGCGTGACGAGCACGACGCCTGGACGAGCAGTCCGTCGGACTCGACCAGGTCGAGGGCGAGCTTCGTCAGACGACGGTAGGCCGAGAGGGCCCGAGGCACATCACCCTGCTTGCGGGCGAACGACGGCGGGTCGACGATGACGATGTCGTAGCGCTCACCCCGGTCGGCCATCGACGCCATCACCTCGAAGGCATCACCAACCGTGGTCTGTAGGTGTGTGGTGCTCGTGGCCGGGTTCAGGGCCATGTTCCGCTTTGCCGTCTCGATCGCCTCGCCTGCCAGATCCATGCTGTGGACCGACCGTGCCCCACCGGCGGCGGCATAGACCGAGAAGCCGCCAGTGCAGGAGAAGACATCGAGCACCCGAGCCCCATGAGCCCGCTCCCGCACTCGCTGGCGGTTGTCACGTTGATCGAGGAAGTGGCCGGTCTTCTGACCGCGAATCGGATACGACTCGAAGAGCAGGCCGTTTTCGGAGAAGACCACGGGCTCGTCGAGCGCCGCCGGCTGGAAGGTCTCGGCGTCGAGCACCAGCCCGTCGTGCAGACCAGCAACGTCGGATCGTCGCTGGGCCTGTTGTTGGACGGTGCGGGCCAGGCGGAGCACGACTCGATCGACGGGAGCGCCCGCAGCGTCGGCCTCGGCGACCAGCGCCGGCAGCACGTCACGCAGGTGGGGGAACCAGGCCTGGCTATAGAGCTTGACGACGAGCACGTGGTCGTAGCGATCGACGATGAGTCCCGGCAGCGAGTCGTTCTCGCCGTTGACGAGCCGATACCCGGTGGTGGCGCGCTCGCCCGACGACGTGATCAGGGACCGCCGCCGGTCGTACGCGTCGGCGATCGTCGAACGCCACCAGCCGCTGTCGATCGTGGCCGGCTTGCCGTGATGCAGCACGCGTACCGAGATCGGAGAGTCGGGATCGAACAGTCCGATGGCGAGGAACGCCCGCTTCTTGTCGAAGATCACCGCCAGATCACCGGGCTTGCCGCCGTCGGCACCGCTCGTGATCCCCCCGTCGTAGAGCCACGGATGGCGCTTGCGCAACTGGCGTTCGGCGGCGGGCGTGGCCTTCAGGGCCAGACGTTTGTCGCTCGGTCGCGGCAGAGCATCGAGGGAGAACACCGTCCAACACTACGGCGATCAACGGCACGGATGGCGCTTGGCGCCATCGCCCCCGTTGCGAGTATGTTTCCCCTTGTGACCGATGCCACGCCCTCCCACCTCACCGCTGCCCACACCGCCGACTCGCCGCTGCTCGAGATCACCGATCTCCGCACCCACTTCCTCACGGCCAACGGCCGAGTGCGAGCGGTCGACGGGGTCACCCTCACCCTGGAACGGGGCAAGACCCTCGGGGTGGTCGGCGAGTCGGGCTCGGGCAAGACCGTGCTCTCCCGCTCGGTGATGAACCTGCTCCCGAAGCACAACGTGCATCGAGAGGGCAGCGTGAAGTTCGAGGGCCAAGAGCTGCTCGGGCGCTCCGACAAGGAGATGCGAGAGATCTGGGGGAAAGAGATGGCGATGGTCTTCCAAGACCCCATGTCGTCGCTCAACCCGGTCATGAAGATCGGCAAGCAGATCACCGAGCCGCTGCGTCTCCACCTCGACGTCGACCGCAAGGAAGCCCGCCTCGTCGCCGAGCAGTTGCTGCGCTCGGTCAACATCCCCGAGCCCGAGAAGCGCTTCGACGAGTTCCCCCATCAGCTGTCGGGCGGCATGCGTCAGCGAGTCATGATCGCCGTGGCGATGGCGTGTGGCCCGAAGCTGCTCTTCGCCGACGAGCCCACCACCGCACTCGACGTCACCGTGCAGGCCCAGATCCTCAATCTGCTACAGGACCAGCAGATCGAGCGGTTCATGGCCATGGTGCTCGTCACCCACGACCTCGGCGTCGTGGCCGGGCGCACCGACGAGATCGCCGTGATGTACGGCGGCCGGATCGCCGAGAAAGCGCCGACCAACTCGCTGTTCGCCAACATGAAGCACCCCTACACCCAGGCGCTGCTGCGGTCGATCCCGCGGGTCGAGAACCCGAGCCACACTCGGCTCCAGGTCATCGCCGGTCGCCCACCCGACCTCATCAACCCGCCGAAGGGCTGCTCGTTCAGCCTGCGCTGTCCCTATGTGCAGCCGCGCTGCCACGAGGAACGCCCTCAGCTCACGCCGTCGGCCACGCCCGGGCACTCCTTCGCCTGCCATTTCCCGCTGGGCACGCGAGAGAACGAGGTCGCCCTCGAGACCAACCTCGCCGCCGGCCTCCCCCAGACCCTGGCCTCGGTCGAAGGTGTCGGCATCGGCGCCCCCGTCGTCTGACCAGGCATTCCAAGCAAAGCTCCGGGGCTGCGTACGCTCAGCCGTACGCAGCCCCGGAGCTTTGGTGGTTTTGGACGTGGCCCCGGAGGTTCGTCGCCCATCGGCTGCTCACCGGCTGCCACTGGCAGAGCGGATGGGGGTGGTTCAGCCTCGGAGATCGACGGCCGTGCCGTCGGCCGGGTGCCAGTCGTCGTCGCTCAAGGGGAAGTGACAGGCGGCGAAGTGACCGGCGTAGTGCTCCTCGATCACGGGCTCGAGTTCGGCGCAGATCGTCTCGGCCCGGGGGCAGCGAGTACGGAAACGGCAGCCCGACGGCGGGGCGATTGGTGACGGGAGCTCGCCGGAGATCGCTGCGGCCGAGCGAGGGTCGATGAGCGGGTCGGGCACCGGGATGGCCGACAGCAGCACCTGGGTGTAGGGGTGGCGGGGTCGGGCGTACAACTCGTCGGGGTGACCGACCTCGCACACCTTGCCCAGATACATGACCGCCACACGATCGGAGACGTTCTTGACCACGGCGAGGTCGTGGGCGATGAACACCAGCGAGATGCCGTAGCGGTCCTTGAGGTCTTCGAGCAAGTTCAAGACCTGCGCCTGCACCGACACGTCGAGTGCCGAGACCGGCTCGTCGCAGATGATCACCTTGGGCTCGAGGATGAGCGCCCGGGCGATCGAAATGCGCTGGGCCTGGCCGCCGGAGAACTCGTGCGGATGCTTCGGCATGGCCGTGTCAGCGTCGACGCCGACGTCGTTGAGCACCTTGCGAACTCGCTCCATGGCGTCAGCCTCGAAGGCCTCCCGCTGGCCGCGGATCTTCAACATGCGAGGGATGGCGAAGAACGGCATGGCGATCACCAACGCCAACCAGATCGCCGACGTGATCAGGATGAGCGCAGCAGCCGGCGCCATGATCACGAGGCCGGCGACCATGCCGATGGTCCCGAGCGAACTCAGCGCATTGCCATCGCCGTCGGAGGTGACGGTGCCGAAGACGTAGGCGAACATGCCGACGAAGAAGGCGATCAGACCGATCCTCACGCTGAGACCGACAAGCCGCTGCTTCCACCGATCGGTGCCCTGGCGCTGAACTTCGGACGCTTCCAGGATCCGGTCATCGACGCTGCCCTCATCACCCAGCGGGCCACCGATGATCCCGACGTTCGCCGCCAGGCGGCCGAGGACATCAACCGCTCGTTCGGTGAGAACGTGTGGAACCTGTGGAGCACCTGGACCCTGTGGGGCATCGTGTCCAACCACAACGTCCAGGGCGTGACCGACGAGACCACCCCCGATGGCGACACCCGCCGCCCGGTCATCTCGGGTTCGCACCCGATGGTCGGCATCTGGTGTGTCGACGGCAACTGCAACCCCTGATCGGGTTGAGGTCGCCCGACTGACTTCCGTCAGTCGCACACACCGCCATCGTTAGCAGTACGTCGAGGTGCCCGGGCTCATCGAGCCCGGGCACCTCCGCGCTCTGCCACCTCCGAATTCGGTACCTCCGCGTTCGGGCACCTCCGAATTCGGGCACCGCTGCGTCCAGGCACCTCCGTGCTCTGGTACCTCCGGATTCGGCCGGTCCTCGCACGAGCTCCGGCTCTCGAGCCCGCAGGGATCCATCTCTCGGCTCTCGAGCCCACTTCCGGGCTCCACAGCCGACAGTTGATCAGCGGTGGGCTCCACAGCCGACAGTTCGTCGACGGGAGGGTCCCCGGCCGACCGATCGCCCCGAACCGTCGAGGCTGAAGCCCAGTTTTGCCATCTGTCGACACTGAAGCTCAGAAGCGGGCTCCAGTGTCGACAGTTCACCCAGTTGGGCTTCAGCGTGGACAGTTCAGGCGCTCGGCCGATGCTCGCGGTCGGCGAACGTGGAGTGGATGAAGAAGTCGTAAGGGCGCCGCCGGACCTTGTGCTGCCACCCTCGCTCGACCGCCTGGAGTCGCTTGAGGAGCGGCCAGAGCTTCCGATCCTCGTCGTAGATCGCCTGAGCTTCGCCCGCCTCGATCGGTGCCTCCCACTGCCAGCGGCGGTTCATGGCATCGATGGTCGGCTCGACCCATTCGGGCATTTGCTCCCGATAGAGGTTGGCGACGATGTCGACCGCCACGGTCCGAGGTTCGCGCCACCGCTGCACGGTCTTGTGCATCTCCCGAGCGACGATCGGCCGGAGCGGCGCCGACAGCATGCGCAAGAACGGCCCGAGGTCGAACTGGAGTGATCCGGTGTCATCCCACAGAAACGGGGTGCCGACGTCGACGAGCGTGAGTCGCTCGCCATCGAAGGAGAAGTTGGTGACCTGCGCGTCGACACTGAGGTGAGGGGTGACGATCGACAGGACCTCGGCGAGCGCTCGAAGGTAGGGATGGTCGGGGTCGGGCGTCGCGCCGCCGAGCACCCGCTCCCCCAGCGTCGACGGGTCGAGCATCGGCTGCACCAAGTAGGCATGCACGCGACTGCCGTGCTCGATCGATCGGACCGATGTGTCGACGACGTCGAGACCCGCTGCTCGGAGTCGATCGACGTACTCGACGACCGTGTCTCGGTAGGCAGCGAACTGCGGCGGTGTGAACGGCGGTGTCCGCTTGCACACGAACCGAGGTTCGTCGACCGGCCAACCCAACGCCACCGACAGCTCCCCGAACCCAAGCACCGCCAGCCCCGAGAGGTCGCCCGAGGCGAGCGCCCCACGAACCGCAAGATCCAGGGCCTCGAGCTCGTCGTCGGCAATCACGTCGTCGCGCATCCGACCATCCTCCCACGCCATGCCCCCACCCGCTCCCATGCACAGCCCACATCAGCGCCCCAGGGTCCAGCGGCGCGAGTTGGGAGCGCAGCGAGCAACTCCGTAAGTGCCGAGGCCCCCAAGGCCGAGGAACGACAGCGAGCAACTCGATAAGTGCCGAGGCCCCCAGGGCCCGACCTCATCACCCGCAGCGGCGCGAGTTCGGGCGCCCAGCACCCCGATACCTACGGGGAGTTTGCGGAGCAAACTCCAAGGAACTCCCGAGGCCCCCTGGGGCCGAAGAGTTCCAGTGGGCCCGGAGGGGATCGAACCCTCGACCAAGCGATTATGAGTCGCATGCTCTGACCACTGAGCTACGGGCCCCGATGACGGCCCGAGGGCCTCGGGCAAGGGTAGTGGCCGCCGGGCGAGGTCGGATCCCTCGGCAACTTTGGAGACTTCATGCCGCTCACCGGTGTGAAACCGCCAAAGTTGCGGTGGGTGGTGGGGAGTGAGACCTCGAGCGGCGGGTCAGATGCCGAGGTGGTCGTGGAAGCCGATCTGGCGCATTTGTTCGGCGTGGCGGGAGGCCATGGCGACGAACATGGCGTCGCCGCGCTCGGTCTGCTCCACGATCTGCGAGGCGGTGACGGCCATCAGGTAGCCGCTGAACGCACCGAGCACATAGCGATGCCAGATCGAGTCGAAGGAGACATCGACACCGTGACCCGCGAGGCCGTCGACGTAGCGCCGCACGAGTCGTTCGTCGTGCTCGACCCGGGTCTCGGGCAGCAGCCCCGAGCCCAGCATGTAGGCGAGGTCAGTCGGGCCGGAGCCGAGGCTGACCGTCTGCCAGTCGACGATCGTGAGCGGCGCAGCGCCGGGCTCGACCCCGAACAGCATGTTGTCGAGCCGGTAGTCGTTGTGCGCAAGGCAGAGGGCGTGCGCCGGATCGCCGTCGTCGGACAGCGACGCTTCGGCCAGCAGCATGATCTTGTCAGACATGGCTCGACCGAGTTCGATGTCGTCGGCGCTGAGCGCAGTGGCGTAGCGAGTGGCAAAGCCGTCGAACACCATGGCGTAGAGGTCGGCTCGTCCCTGCACCCGATCGAGGGTCGGCGGGATGATCCAATCGAGCTCGGCCAGACGCTCGGCCGCACCCCACGTGGGACCGTGGAGCGCGGCCGCCTGGTCGACGGCGAGCTCGGCCTGTTCGACCGTGCACCCAGCGAGCTGATCGCCCTGAACGGCACCACGGATGTCTTGCATGATGAGCACGAAGTCGTTGGCCTCGGGGTCGCCGGCCACATAGTGAACGGTGGGCACGCACATCGACACCGTCGACGCCAGGTCTCGGTAGAAGCCGACTTCGTGCACATACGTGCCGGTGAGTGCGGCTGTCGATCGGCTGATCTCACTCTGCGACGGGAACTTGCCAACGACCGTCGCCGGCAGCTCAGGGTCGTCGCTCGACCACGTCAGCACGAACCGCACGTTCTCGCCGACCTGACCGGTGCCGATCGAGGTGAGCTTCATGTCGGTGATGGCCGCTCCCCCGCCGATTCCGGCGTCGGCCAGGACGTCGGTGAGCCACTCGGTGGTCATCTCGCGGGCGGGGACGATGGCGGTGCGCATGACCGGTCAGCCTGCCACTTCCCACGCCAATGGTCCAACGGCGGTCGACCCGCCACATCACCGGAGTTCACCTGCCGGAAATGCTGTGATCACCCCCGGAATGGGCCACGATGGTCGCATGCACGACCCTGCCGCGCCCACACCCCACGCTCCGTTGGATCACACGACCGACACGGCGGCCGACGCCGTCGATCCGTCCGCACCAACGGGCCCGCTGGCGGGGGTCCGCATCGCCGATCTGACCACCGTCGTCATGGGCCCGATGGCCACCAGGATCCTGGGCGATCTCGGCGCCGATGTGATCAAGATCGAAGCGCCGGTCGTCGACTTCATGCGCGACTTCGACCCCAAACGATCGCCCGGCATGGGAGCAATGAGCCTCAACCTGCAGCGCAACAAGCGCAGCATCGTCCTCGACCTCAAATCCGAGGCCGGGCACCGGGCGGTCCTCGACGTGATCGCCTCGTGCGACGTCTTCATCTCGAACATGCGACCGGCGGCACTCGCGCGCCTCGGGCTCGACTACGACTCGGTCGCCGCCCGCAAGTCCGACATCATCTACTGCGGCGCCACCGGCTTCGACAGCTCCGGCCCCTACGCCGGCAAGGCGGCCTACGACGATGTGATCCAGGCTGCGTCCGGCATGGCGTCCATGGCGGCGTGGATGGGCGGGGAACCGGCCTACGTGCCCACCATCGCCGCCGACAAGATCAGCGGGCTCCACATCGTCTATGCCGTCCTGGCTGCGCTCTATCGGAAGGCCATGACCGGTCACGGTGACGCCATCGAGGTCCCGATGGCCGAGTCGGTCGCCAGCTTCAACCTGGTCGAGCATCTGAACGGCCATACCCTCGAGCCCAAGGAGCCGCCGTTCAGCTACCAGCGCCTCCTCACCCCGCACCGTCGCCCCCGCCGGTCGGCCGACGGTTGGGTGTGCATCCTCCCCTACAGCGACCAGAACTGGCGCGACTTCTTCGCGCTCGTCGGCGAGCCCGAACTGGCCGACGACCCCCGCTTCGCCTCGGTGAACTCACGGGTGGCCAACGTCGACCCGCTCTACGAACTCCTCGACACGTTCATGGCCCAGCACACGACCGAGGAGTGGATGCAACTCTGCGACGCCGCCTCGATCCCCGCCGTGCCCGTGGTCGACCTCGAACACATCGACGACGACCCCCACTTTGCCCAAGTCGGGATGATCGAACTGCATGAGCACCCCACCGAAGGTGCATACCGAGTGGTGCGTGACCCGGTCCGCTTCGCCTCCGGCAATCCGGGCGTGTGGCGCCATTGCCCGGTGCCAGGTTCGAGTACCGCCGAGATCCTCACCGAGCTCGGCTACGACGACGACGAGATCGCCGCCGTCGTCGAGGCGGGCGCCTGGCAACCCTGACCCGAGCGACACGATCTCGGAATACCTGTCGGCAGCCGACACCGAATTCTCGGCGAACCTCCGGGTTGGCGTACGGCTGAGCGTACGTAGGCCCGGAGGTTTGCCGTTTTGGGCACGGAACCGGTGAAAACGAACATCGCCGCCCCGGTGGAACCGGAGCGGCGATGTTGTTTGCTCGGGGGGTGAGGCTCGAACTCACGACCCATTGATTAACAGTCAATTGCTCTGCCAGCTGAGCTACCCCCGAAGGCGAATGCCGAGGATAGCAAGCCAACACCCGATCGTGGCGGTTTAGTCGAGATAGTCCCGAAGACGGTCGCTGCGCAGCGGGTGACGGAGCTTGGCCAGGGTCTTCGACTCGATCTGCCGGATTCGCTCCCTGGTGACGCCGAACTCCTTGCCCACCTCTTCCAGGGTCCGAGGCCGCCCGTCGACCAGGCCAAATCGCAGACGGACCACGTCGGCCTCGCGCTCTGAGAGATCACTCAGCACCTCGTTGACCGTCTCGGCCAACAGCTTGCGTGCGGTGATGTCGAGCGGCGCAGCGGCCTTGTCGGGGATGAAGTCGGCCATCGACGTGTCGTCTTCCTCACCGATCGGCGAGTCGAGCGACAGTGGGTCCTGCTGGGCGTAGCGCAGGATCTCGGCGACCTTCTCCTCGGACAGGTCGACCGCCTCGGCCAGCTCGGCCATGGTGGGCTCCCGCTCGAGCTTCTGCAGCATCGCTCGCTGCTGGCGGACGACCTTGTTGATCGACTCGACCATGTGCACCGGCACCCGGATGGTGCGGGACTGGTCGGCGATGGCCCGGGTGATGGCTTGGCGGATCCACCAGGTGGCGTAGGTGGAGAACTTGAAACCCTTCGAGTGGTCGAACTTCTCGACCGCTCGCATGAGGCCGAGGTTGCCCTCTTGGATCAGGTCGAGCATCGGCACGCTGCGCCCGACGTAGCGCTTGGCGATCGACACGACGAGGCGGAGGTTGGCCGAGGTGAGTTCGCTACGGGCCCGGTGGCCGTCGGCCACGATCCGACGCAACCGACGTTGCTCGGCGAGCGGCAGCGAGTGCCAGGTCTCGTTGGCGATCGCCTCGGCGACCTCGAGTGAGGCGGCCGCACCGGCGTCGATGCGGGTGGCGAGTTCGACTTCTTCGGCCGAGCTGAGGAGCGGGACCTTGCCGATCTCCTTCAGGTACATCCGAACCGGGTCGGACGAGCCGTTGGCCCGGGCCATGGCGATGGCGGCGACGCGGGCCGGGTCATCACGCAACCGAGACTTGCGGTGACCGTTGGCATCGACCGGGGACTCCTCGATCTCGACCGGGTCGTCGTCGAAGGGGATGTCGTTGGCGTCCAGCCAGTTCTTGACGGCGTCGAGCACCGCGGGCGTCAACTCGACCCGCTTCATGACCTCGATGACGTCTTCGGGGTTCAGGGAACGGCCACCGCGCGCACGCAGCACCAAACGATCCCGATGTTCCTCGGTGAACTCGCTCGGTAGCTCGGCGACGGGCCGGTCAGTCAAGAGACCTCCTCCTGGGGCTGGACCATCCAAGCTAGCAAGCCATCGACCACCGCCGCCTGCCGGTCTGGATCCATCAGCGCATAATGGTTCGTCATCAGCCAGGACAGCCGGTGATTGATGTCGCCGATGTCGACCGGATCGACCGCTCCCTTGGCCGCGCGTCGACCTTCGTCGATCTGGACGTCGAGGAACCGCCGCCACAGCAGGCAAGCGACGTCGATCGGTTCGCTCGTCGGCTCCTCGACCGACACGCGCTGGATGAGGTCGCCGACCTCGGGTCCGGCCGCGTCGATGGCCGCATGGATCGACGGCGTACCGATGACGGCGTCGTAGGCGGTGGCCAGTAGGTCCTGGGTGAACAGGTCGGGCAGGATCAGCCGAGCCATCTCGTCGCGCCGATGCACCACGAGCTTGAGGGCCTCGTACTCCGTGGGGTGGTGCACGCCGGACGACACGCGTCGGGGCGCAACCTCCGCCTTCGCTCGCTCGACCCGGGCGACACCGTTGGCCGCCATCTCCCGCACCAGGTCTTCCGAGATCCGGCAGCGGTCGGCGATCGTGTAGGCGTACTGATCGCGCACGATCCGGTCGGGATGCTCGGCCACCATCGCCAGGGCAGCCTCGGCGGTGCGGGCCCGCCCCTCGACCGACGACAGGTTGCCGGCGGCCAGCGCCCGCTCCACACGGAACTCCAGGAACGGCCGAGCGTTGGTGACGGCGGCCGCCAGCCGGGCCGGGTTCTCACGGGCGAGATCGCCGGGGTCGACCCCGTCGGGCAGATCGGCGACGAGCACTTCGAGATCGTGCGCCTTCTCCCACTCGTAGAACCGGGCGGCCGCGTTCTGACCGGCTGCGTCGGCGTCGAACGACAGCACGACCTTGCGGGCGAAACGTCGCAGTAGCTTCACGTGTTCGTCGGTGAGGGCCGTCCCGCACGTGGCGACGGCACGAGGCGCTCCGGCCTGGCCGAAGCCGATCACATCGGTGTAGCCCTCACACACGATGACCTCGTCGGCCGCGACGATGTCGGCCTTGGCCCAGTTGAGCCCGTAGAGCACGCGACTCTTGCTGTAGACGCCCGAGTCGGCCGAGTTCACATACTTGCGGGCGTCATCCGACCCCGGCAGGATCCGCCCGCCGAAGCCCATGGGGCGGTCCTGGGCGTCGAAGATCGGGAACAGCACCCGACCCCGGAAGAAGTCGTACTGGCTCTGGTTGCGGTTGATCCCGCCCAGCCCGGAGTCGACCCATTCCTTGTTCGACAACCGCAACGCCTTCGAGAGGTGGTCCCACCCTTCGGGGGCCCAGCCGATTCGGTACTGCCGAACGATGTCGCCGTCGTAGCCCCGCTGACGCAGGTAGCTACGGGCGGCACCCGCATCAGCACTGTGGAGCAGGCGGTCGTGGTAGAAGTCGACCGCACGCCCGAGGGCGTCGTAGAGCCGCTTGCGGGCCTTGCGCTCCTCGCCCTCGTTGGCGTCGGTGTAGCGCAGGGTGAGGTTGAACTTGTTGGCCAGCCACTCCACGGCGCCGACGAAGTCGAGCTGCTCCTTCTCCTTGACGAAGGTGATCGTGTCGCCCTTCGCCCCGCAACCAAAGCAGTAGTACAACCCCTCCTCGGCGTTCACCGAGAACGATCCGGACTTCTCGGAATGGAACGGACAGAGGCCGGTGAACCGGCGGCCGACTCGGCGCAGCTGGGTGTACTGCGTGATCACCGCGACGATGTCTGATTGCTCGCGAACGCGAACGATGTCTTCGTCGACGATCCCCACAGGAGGAAACTACCAGGGGGAGACGACAGCGAGATGGCCGCGCTCAGCCCTCGGAGCGCACGATGGCCTGGGCCGCAGCGAGACGGGCGATCGGCACCCGGAATGGTGAGCAGGAGACATAGTCGAGCCCGCAGCGCCAGAACAGATCGATGCTCGCCGGGTCACCGCCGTGCTCACCACAGACGCCGAGTTTGATACCGGGCTTGGTCTCGCGAGCGTCGGCCGCGGCCCGCCGCACCAGCTCACCGACGCCAGCCTCGTCGATCGTGTCGAACGGGTTCGCACCCAGCAGCTCGAGGTCGCAGTAGAGCCGGATGAAGCTGGATTCGACGTCGTCGCGACTGAATCCGAAGGTCATCTGGGTGAGGTCGTTGGTGCCGAAGCTGAAGAAGTCGGCGACGTTGGCGATTTCACCGGCCCGCACCGCAGCGCGAGGTGTCTCGATCATCGTGCCGACGCTGACCGACAGCGGCTCGGACCGGTCGGCGTTGACCTGTTCGATCTCGTCGACCACCCACGATCGGACCAGTTCGAGTTCCTGGCGACTCACGATCAGCGGGATCATGATCTCGACGATCGGTTGCCCTCCCCCGTCGGCCCGTTCGGCGGCGGCCGACAGCAACGCCTTGACCTGGGTTCGGTACAGGTGCGGTTTGAGGATGCCGAGGCGCACACCCCGGGTGCCGAGCATCGGGTTCTCCTCGTGGTTGGCCTGGGCGGCCGCCAGCAGCCGAGCCTCGGCCGCCGAGATGCCGGTGGAGGCCTGGCGGACCAGGAGTTCGGTGATGTCGGGCAGGAACTCATGCAGCGGCGGGTCGAGCAGCCGGACGGTGACCGGCAGCCCGTCCATTGCCTCGAGGAGAGCGATGTAGTCGCTGCGCTGCACCTCACCCAGTTCGACGAGTGAGTCGAGCTGCTCCTGTTGCGACTCGGCCAGGATCATCCGCTGGACGATCGGCAGACGCTCACCCAGGAACTGGTGCTCAGTCCGGCACAGACCGATGCCTTCGGCTCCGTACTCGCGTGCGACGAGCGCATCGTCGGGCGTGTCGGCGTTGGCCCGTACGGCGAGCTTGCCGGCGCGGATCTCGTCGGCCCACCCCAAGATCTCGTGCATCTCGGCCGGGACGTCACCCTCGGACAGGTCGACGGCACCAAGGAACACCTCGCCCGTCGCGCCGTCGAGGCTGATGATGTCGCCCTCTCGCACGACCAGGTTGCCGACCGTGAACAGGCCCTCGCCGATCGTGATGCCGCCGGCACCGCACACCGCCGGTTTGCCCCATCCCCGGGCGACGACCGCTGCGTGGCTCGCCAACCCACCCTTGGTGGTGAGGATGCCCTCGGCGATCGCCATGCCGTGCACATCTTCGGGCGACGTCTCGTCCTTCACCAAGATGACGTCGATGCCCTCGTCGTAGGCGTCGACGGCGGTGTTCGGATCGAAGTAGACCGCACCGACCGCCGCGCCGGGCGAGGCCCCGAGTCCGGATGCGATCGGCGACACACCGGGGCCGCTGAACTGAGGGTGCAGGATCTGGTCGAGGTGATCGGCGGTGACCCGCAACAGGGCCTCGCTTCGATCGAGCCCGAGGTCGTCGGGGTCGGCCAGCTGCTTGGCGATACGCACGGCGGCTGCTCCCGACCGGTCACCCGGTCGAACGCCGAGGAACTGCAGGGTCCCCTGTTCGACGGCGAAGTCGAGGCTGATCATGTCTCGGTAGTGCGATTCGAGGACAGCGAACGATGCCTCCAACTGGGCCCAGGCCTCAGGCAGCCGGTCACGGAGGTCTCCGATCGCGACGACCGGCGCGGTACCGGCATCGACGCCCTGGCCGCCGACTCGGAAGTCACCATAGGGTTCCTTCGCCCCGGTGACGGGATGGCGGGAGAAGGCGAGCCCGCTCCCCGATCGCTCGTCGCGGTTGCCGAACACCATCTGTTGCACGATGACCGCCATGCCCAGGTCGTGCGGGATGTTCTCCCGCTGCCGGTAGGCCCGGGCCTGTGGGGAGTCCCAACTCCGGAACACGGCCTCGACTGCGGCGAGCACCTGGCGTTCGACGTCTTGGGGAAACGGGGTGCCCCGCTGGTCGAGCATGGTCAGGAAGGTCTGGGCCAGCAGCCGTGACTCGGCGACACCGAGCTCGCTCTCGGTGGTGACGCCGGCCATGGTCTTGGCCCCGTCGATCCGGCGCTCGAACTCCTCGATCGGCACGCCACACACCACGTTGCCGTACATCTGGATCAGCCGCCGATACGAGTCGTAGGCGAACCGCTCGTCACCTGTGGCCTCGGCCAGCTCCACCACCGTCTCGTCGTTCAGACCGACGTTGAGCACCACCGGGGCCGCTCCCGGCATGAAGGTCGGCGTGCTGGGACGAACGCCGACGAGCAGCGGGAAGCCATCGGCCCGAGCGAGCCGGCGGGTCTCCTCACGAGCCTCGTCGATGTCGGCCTCGGCGAACGCCCCGGTGGCGAGGAACGACCGACACGCCAACGTGGTGACCACGAAACCCGGCGGCACGGGCAGTCCGAGGCCGACGCTGATGTCGGCCAACGTCGCACCGGTACGCCCGAGCATCGCAACCAGCTCGTCGAACGAGACGTCGTGGGCGTGATCGAGCGTGTAGATGGCGCGCATGGCGCCGAGACTACGAGCAAACTCGCCGGGTGTCTCGCCTCAGCGGCGCGATCGCAACGCTCAGGCGAGTCGTTCGGCGAGCCACGCCTCGATCTGATCGAGCGGCAGGCGCACCTGCTCCATCGAGTCACGCTCACGAACCGTGACGGCCTGATCCTCGAGCGAATCGAAGTCGAACGTGACGCAGTACGGCGTACCGATCTCGTCTTGGCGGCGGTAGCGCTTGCCAATGTTCTGGGTCTCGTCGTAGTCGCACATCCAGCGATCGGCGAGACGCTCGAACAGCTCGCTGGCCGGTCCCGACAACTCGGGCTTCTTGGACAGCGGCAGCACGGCCACCTTGAACGGCGCCAGCTTGTGATGCAGCCGGAGCACGATGCGGGTGTCGTCGTTGACCTGCTCCTCGTCGTAGGCCGCCATGAGGAAGGCCATCATCGTTCGGGTGGCGCCGGCGGCCGGCTCGATTACGTGTGGGATGTAGCGCTCGTTGTTGGCCTGGTCGAAGAAGTCGAGCTTGTTGCCCGAGTGGTTCGAGTGTTGGGTGAGGTCGAACTCGCCCCGGTTGGCGATGCCCTCGAGCTCGTCCCAACCCCACGGGAACAGGAACTCGACGTCGCTGGTGCCGGCTGAGTAGTGGCTGAGCTCGTCGGCGTCATGGGCCCGCAAGCGCAGCTTCTCGGCCGGGATCCCCAGGTCGAGGTACCACTGGAGCCGGGTCTGGCACCAGTACTCGTACCAGTCGGACGCCTCGGCCGGCGGCACGAAGAACTCGAGCTCCATCTGCTCGAACTCACGGGTGCGGAACACGAAGTTGCCGGGCGTGATCTCGTTGCGGAAGCTCTTGCCGATCTGGGCGATGCCGAATGGTGGCTTCTTGCGGCTGGTGTAGAGCACGTTCGCGAAGTTGATGAACATGCCCTGCGCGGTCTCGGGTCGCAGGAAGACCTCGTGGCCGGCTCCTTCGACCGGGCCGGCGTGGGTCTTGAACATGAGATTGAACTGGCGTGGCTCGGTGAACTCGCCTTTCGCGCCGCACGTGGGGCAGACCTCGGGATCATCGAGCTTGTCGAGACGATGGCGGCTGCCGCACTTGCGGCAGTCGACCAGCGGATCGCTGAAGTTGGCCAGGTGGCCGGAGGCTTCCCAGATAGCTGGGGGCGACAGGATCGAGGCGTCGAGCCCGACCACGTCGTGGCGCTTCTGCACCATGGAGCGCCACCAGGCGTCTTTCACGTTGCGCAGGAGCAGCACGCCGACAGGCCCATAGTCGTAGGTGGAGCGGAAGCCGCCGTAGATCTCGGCGGACGGGTAGACCACGCCACGCCGCTTCGACAGGTTGACGATCTTGTCGAAGAGCTCGGGGTCGTTTGCCACCGAATCGGTGGTCGGGCTCGTGTCGGTATCAGGGGCAGCCATGGCGTCGCAGGCTAACGTCTTCACTTGCAGCGTCGGAAAATTTTCCCGACGCCGACCGAATCTATTGTGCCCGGCCACCCCCGCACGGCCCTGCACCACGAGGCCCTACCGCATGCTCGATCCTGATCTCACCAACATCTTGAAGCGTCGCATCGGCGCGTCGCTGATCGACCTGGGCGTCGTCGGACTCATCAGCACGATCGTCTGGCGCACCCAGCTCATCGCCTTTCCCATCACCACCGCCGACCCGATCACCGGCAACCCGATCTTCGACGCCACCCAGCAGGCCCGGCTCGACGACATCGCCGAGAGCCTGAACACCTCGTTCACCCGCAACAACACGTTGTACGTGCTCGACCAATCCGGCTTCGTGCTCACCGCCCTCGCCGCCATCGTGATGTTCGTCCTCGTCTTCGTCCTCATCCCGGCGAACGTCGGCTGGTCACCGGGCAAGAAGCTGCTGTCGCTCGCCGTGGTCGACGCCGACGGGAACAACCCGTCGCTCGTCGCCCATGCGAAGCGCACCGCCGCCGGCATCATCGATGTGTTGCCCATCGTGCTGCCGGGTCTGGCGGGCTGGATCATCGCCAACACCCACGAGTATCGGCAGCGCCTCGGCGACCGGATTGCCGGCACCTACGTCATCGACAACCGAGTCGGAGCGAAGTTCATCGACCCTTCGGTCTACGCCCGACGCCGGGAGCTCCGCCGGGCTGCCACGGGTGCCGGAGCCGGCGACAACGACGAGATGGTCCAGATCGGCGACCGCCTCGGCGGTTCGCCGAGCGGACTGCACCGCCCCGAACCTGAGCCGGTTTCCACCGCGGCGTTGCCGGCGCTGCCCCCGCTCGACGCCCTCCCGCCCGACACGCTCGAAACCGACGCTCCACCAATCGGCGCTCTGCCGAACAGCACGCCGCCGACCGACGCCCCGCCACTCGGCAACCAGCCGACAACCGAGGCGATCGCTTCCCTCGCGTCGAATGACCTGCCCGCCGACGACGAGATCGACTTGTCACACCTCGCAAACATCGGTTCCCACCCGGTCGACCTTCCCCCGATCGATCCTCGTCTCGCCGACCTGCCTGCACCGAATCTGGCCGACCTCGACCCGCCGATGGCCGACGCTGCACCCCTGCCGACAACGCCATCCGGGAGTGTCGCTCCGGCGCCCAGCCACCGCTTTGCTGTCGACGCCGACGCACCGACCAATGAGCTGGGCTTCGTCGAGGCCGATCAGCCCGGACTCGGCCTCAATGACACGACCGGCTGGCACGATCCGGTGGCGGCGCCACCTCCTGCCCCATCGATCGATCCTCCGTTGCCGACGCTCGACGACACGACCCCGTTGGCGTCCCGCCTCGATGATCTCGACCTCGGCCGATCGCCGGCCACCTCGTCGGCGCCGCCACCAACCCATCGTGGCCTCGATGCTGCCGATCATTCAACGCCCGAGCACTCAGCGCCCGACGACATCGACCTCCCTGACACCGATGCGCAGTCGATCGAGGTCGACGAGCCCGAGAGCGACGAGCGTCGCGATGAGCCGACGTGGGAGCAGCCGGTCCCCGAACCGGCGCCAGTGTGGGAGCCCTTCGCCGAGCGGACCCCATCGCACCGGGAGTCGCCCGTCGATGACGCCACAACCGGCGAGCACGAGCTCGCCACGACACCGGCTGCCTCCATCGAAACACCCGACACCACGGCCAGCTCGAACACCCCCGCCGCCGATGGTCTGGTGTGGAACGAACAGTGGCAGGCCTGGCTGTTCTGGGACGCCGAGCACGAACATTGGCTCCGGCACGACATCGCCAACGATCGCTGGATCCCGATCAGCTGAGCGTCAAGACGCCGGATGCACCTGCTGATACAGCAAGGTCGAGGTGCGAAGTCGGCGTTCGAGATGCTGCTCGAGCATGCGCGACGCAAGGTGTTCGAGCTCGTCGGACACCGCCGGTGGCGTGGTGTCGAGCACATGCCGCACGTGACCGGCGAACACCATGATCAGCGTCTGACGTGCTGCCTCGCTGATCGGTTCGCCGCGCCGACAGTTGTGGCACAAGACGCCACCCTCGTGGATCTCGATTGCCACCAGCCGCTCGGTCGCACCACATGACACGCACGCGTCGAGCATCGGGGCCACGCCTTCGAGGGCCAGCACCTTGGCTGCGAACGCCGGGACCACGAGCGGATTCCCACCACGATCGAGTTCGGCCAGTGCGCCGGCCAGCAGTTTGTAGAGCGCCGGGTTGCTCTCACCTTCCTGGCCGACCTGATCGACGATCTCGAGCAGCACCGTGGCCCGGCCGAATCGATCGATGTCGGTACGCAGGTTCGGGTGGAGCTGTTCGGTCTCGACCTGGGTGATCACGTCGAGGTTGCGGCCCTCGTAGAGCTGGAGTGAGGCAACACAGCCGGGTTCGAGCCGGCTTCCGAACTTGCTCTTCGTACGACGCACGCCCTTGGCGACCGCCCGCACCTTCCCGTGCCCTCGGGTGTAGAGGATGATGATGCGATCGGCCTCGGCGAGCTTGTAGGTCCGCAGGACGACCCCGGTGGCCCGATAGAGCGCCACGATCAGTCGCCGAGCCCGCCGAATCGACGGTTGCGGCTCTGGTATTCGCGCACGGCGTCGGCCAGGTGGTGGCGCCGCACGTCGGGCCAGTAGTCATCGAAGAAGTACAGCTCGGCGTACGCCGCCTGCCAGATCATGAAGTTCGAGATCCGGTGCTCGCCTGACGACCGCATCCACAGATCGACCTCGGGAGCTTCGGGGTCGTAGAGCCGCTTGGAGATGTTCTCCTCGTTGATGTCGATGCCGTCGGCGACGAGCGACTTGACGGCGTCGACCACCTCGGCCCGTCCGCCGTAGTTGAAGGCGATGGTGAAGGTGAGCTTGGTGTTGTCCTTGGTCAGCTCGACCGACTCGTTCATCCGCTTGAGCAGGCGACGGGGCACTCGCCAGTCGCGCCGGCCGATGAAGCGGATCCGCACGCCCATCTCGTGCAGTTCGTGGCTTCGTCGCACGAGGAGGGACTCGTTGAACCCCATCAGGTAGCGGACTTCGTCGGTCGGGCGCCGCCAGTTCTCGGTGGAGAACGCATACACCGTCAACCACTCGATCCCCAGTTCGAGGGCGCCATGGACCGCGTCGAACAGGGCTTCCTCGCCGGCGGCGTGGCCTTCGGTGCGCTTGAGGCCACGGGCCTGCGCCCAGCGTCCATTGCCGTCCATCACGGCGGCGACATGGCGCGGGATCCGCTTGGGGTCGATTCCGGTCAGGTCCATCGGGGAGGCGGCGTCCACGGCAGTCACGGTACTCCGAGCAGTGGGAAGGTCGGCGGCAATCGTGTGGCCAGGGTCCGTCGCCTTCCGGGCCTAGGCTCGGGGGATGTCCAGCGCCGCCGCCCTGTTGGGGACCGTCACTCGACAGATCGCCGGCGGTGGCGAACTGCGCCCGGGCCAGGTCACCATGGCCGAAGAGGTCACCAAGACCCTGACCGGCCCCGACACGCTGCTGATCGAGGCCGGCACCGGTACGGGCAAGTCGGTGGCCTACCT
The DNA here is from genome assembly GCA_041394265.1 of Acidimicrobiales bacterium. NCBI lineage: Bacteria > Bacillati > Actinomycetota > Acidimicrobiia > Acidimicrobiales > Acidimicrobiales bacterium. The sequence continues at coordinate 4,228,889 of JAWKIO010000005.1, read as the reverse complement.
CACCCCGGTACTCGATGCCCAGAAGCGAGCGGTCGTGGCCACCGCCACGATCGCCCTGCAGAGCCAACTCGTCGAGAAAGACGTGCCGATGGTGGCCGCCGCCCTCGGCCGTGAGGTCTCGGTCTCGGTGCTGAAGGGCCGTGGCAACTATCTGTGCCGCCAGCGCGTGGCCGAACTCGAACGGGCGTCGCACACCGAGCAGCTCGAGCTCATGGGCGGCCGATCGCAGTCGGAGGCACTCGGCGATCTGCTCGACTGGGCGAACGACACCGAGACCGGCGACCGCGAGGAGCTCGAGACCCAGCCGGCGTTCGACCTGTGGCGGGCGTTGAGTGTGGGCCCCGACGAGTGCCCTGGCGCCGCTCGCTGCCCGTCGGGCGAACACTGTTTCGCCGAGATGGCACGGATCCGGGCCCTCGAAGCCGACGTGATCGTCACCAATCATCACTACTACGGCCTCAACCTCGCCACCGGTGGTGCGCTCCTCCCCGACCACGACGTCGTCATCTTCGATGAGGCCCACCACCTGGCCGACGTCATCAGTGCCACGTGCGGTACCGAGGTGTCCGGCGGCCGCTTCCGCAATCTCGGGCGCCACGCCCGCCGGTTGCTGACCGACGACCGAGCACCCGAACTTCTCGACAAGTCGGCGAGCGATCTCGACAACGCACTGCGACCACGGCGTGGCATGAAGGTGGCATTCGACGCCGAACTCGTCGCGCTCCTGGTAGCCGGCCGGGATCGGGCCGACCGGGTCCTGGGCGCCGTCCGCAAGATCTCGGCGGCCGACGGCAGCGACGTTGCGGCCCGCGTGGAGCGGGTCATGACCGCCGCCACCTCTCTCGTCGATGCCATCGACAACGTGCTCGAGTCCGACGATGACGACGTCGTCTGGGTCGACGGGAGCGACAGCGCGCCGGTCCTGCGACGCACGCCGCTCGACGTCGGATCGATCCTGCAGGCATCGCTCTGGGGTGAGCGATCGGTCGTGCTCACCTCGGCCACCCTGCCAAGCGGCATCGTCACTTCTCTGGGTCTCCCGTCGTCCACCGAAGTCGTCCGAGTCGGGTCGACCTTCGACTACGCCAACCAGGGTCTGCTCTACTGCGCCACGCACCTTCCCGAGCCACGGCGTCCCGAGGCCCGGGCGGCGGTCCGAGACGAGATCACCGATCTGATCCGCGCCGCCGGCGGTCGCACCCTCGCCCTGTTCACCAGTGCGGCGGCCATGAACGAGGCCGCAGACCACTTCCGCGACGAACTCGACGTGCCGGTGCTCGCCCAGGGTGAGCAGTCCAAGACCGCACTCATCGAGGCGTTCATGGCCGACCCTCGTTCGGTACTGGCGGCCACCATGTCGTTCTGGCAGGGCGTCGACCTTCCCGGCGACACCCTCACCCTGGTCACCATCGACCGCATTCCGTTTCCCCGTCCCGATGAGCCGGTGCTGCAGGCCCGGCGCGATCTCGCCGGTGCCTCCGCCTTTCGCGTCGTCGACCTGCCCAAGGCGCAGATCCTGTTGGCACAAGCGGCGGGACGCCTGATTCGGCGGGCGACCGACCGTGGCGTCGTGGCCGTGCTGGACACCCGGCTTGCCACCAACAAGTCCTATCGCTGGGACCTCATCAACGCCATGCCCGAGCTGCGCAGAACCCGCGATCGCGACGAGGTGATGGCGTTTCTTCGCGATCTCGACATCGACGCAACCGCCAAGGCCGACCTGGCGTGAGGTCGGTGCCCTGGATCACGCTGTACGTCGGCATCTTCATCGCCGGCGGCTACGTGCTGGGAAGCGTCGTTCGCTGGCGGTTGTGGTCTGCGCCATCGCTTCGCCCGGCCGCTCGACTCGATCTCGACCGACCGCTGGACGACGACGCCGGCCGTCTCGATCCAGGCGTGATCATGGCGGCAATCGAAACGGTCGCCGCGGTTGGCTGGTCGTTGTTCGTTCTCTGGGTGACCGATCGGCTCGCACCGGGAACGACGACGTTTCGCGACTCCTCCGCTGTCGGGTTCCTCGCGTCACAATCGCTGACCGCATGGGAATCGGCCTCGCTGTGGTCAGGGCTTGCGGTCGTCGTCGGCATCGCCTTCCCGCCTCCGGTGCGGGTCGATCGCGGCCGATCCGGGGTGGCACCGACCGCCGGCCTACTGCTGTTCCATCTCCCGATCGCCCTGTTCGTCGCCGCCGGTGCGTTCTTCGGCGCCCAGTTGGTTCGTGGCCGCCAGCGTTGGTCACACACCGTTGCCCTGCTGGCCCTTCCCGTCGCCGAGTGGACCGCCTCGATGCTGCAGGTTCGTTCCGTGTGGGGGTTCGTCCACGGGCCGGAGACGGCGCTGTGGATGGTGGGCGTTGCCGGCGTGCTCGCCGCTCGGCGAGGACGCTCGACCTGGCAGCAAAATGAGTCGATCGGCCTCCCCTGAACGGGGACCTCAACCACTCATCTCACTTTCGAAAATGCCGATGATCAGGGGGAATGGGTTCCACTGGTCCGACACAGGGAGCGGAACGACACGAGGCGGCCGTGAACCGCTGGACGTCGCACCCGCATCTGGCACGACTCCTGCGAGTCGGGATCGTCGTCGCGCCCCTGATTGCCTCCGTCGCGTTCACCTTGGTCGCGGGGCGTGTCATGCCCCCCGAGCGGATCGGCATCCATCGCTGGTGGTGGATCGCACTCGTCTTCGCCTGCTCGAACATCCTGCTGCTCGTCGTCAGTCGGCTCACCAAGAAGCTGATCCCACTCGTCGCCCTGATGAAGCTGACGCTGGTCTTCCCCGACCAGGCCCCGTCGCGCACGAAAGCCGCCCTCCGGCAGTCGAACTCTCGCACGATGCTCCGCGACATGGAGGCGGCTCGGGCCCGGGGCGAAACGCTCGGCGCCGCCGCCCACGGTGACTACCTCGTCCAGCTGCTGAAGGATCTCAACGATCACGATCGGCTCACACGTGGCCACTCCGAGCGAGTTCGGGCCTACGCCGAGATGCTGGGCGAAGAGATCGGACTCAGCGACGACGACCTCGGCAAACTGCGGTGGGCGGCCTTGCTGCACGACGTCGGCAAGCTCTCGGTGCCGTCGGCCATTCTCAACAAGAACGGGCGTCCGACCGATGCCGAGTGGAAGCTGCTCTCTGGGCACCCGGCTGCGGCGAATCCGATGCTCGCCCCGTTGTCGGACTGGCTCGGCGATTGGCTGCATGCGGCCGATCAGCACCACTGCCGGTGGGACGGAAAGGGCTACCCCTCCAAGCTCGCCGGCACCGACATCTCGCTGGCCGGCCGGATCGTGGCGATCGCCGACGCCTACGACGTGATGACGAGCACGCGGAGCTACAAGAAGCCCCTCAGCCCCGAACTCGCTCGTCAGGAACTCACCAGCTGTGCGGGAACCCAGTTCGACCCCCACTTGGTGCGAAGTTTCCTCCAGATCGGTCTCGGCCGCCTCCAGACCGTCACCGGGCCGCTCGCCTGGATCGCCAACCTCACCGGCTCGGCCCAGATCCCGCTTCCCGCCACGACCGCCATCACGACCACCGTCGTGAACTCAGGCGTTGCCGCCGCAGGTGTGGTGGTCGCCACCGTCTCCGGCGGGCTGCCCGACCTGTCGCCTGATCCCGCGCCGGAGAATCTGGCGCTCGTCGAAGAGGCGCCGTCAGGCTCCATCATCGACATCGACGACATCAGTGGCCTCACGGCGTTTCAAGGGGAACCAACGGACATCACGCTGACCGCCAAGCTCATCGGCGACCAGGTCACCTTCACCGTTGGCGCCCCGGCCCACGGCACCGTCACGCCCGCATCCGAACCGGTTGTGGGCGAGGTCGCAAGCATCTGGTCCGCCACGACGACCTACCAATCAGATCCGAACTTCATCGGAGCGGACTCGTTCCAGTTCGAGGTGTGCAGTGCGAGCGTGTGTGAACTCCGCTCAGTGGCGCTGCTCGTCGAGACCCGACCGGTCGTGACCACGACGACCGAGACGACCACGACCACCACCACCGAACTGACGACCACCACGACGACCTCGACTGCGGCGCCGACCACCACCACGACCACGGACGCACCCGCTACGTCCACGACCACCGAGGCGCCGACCACCACGACCGAGCCGACCACCACGACGACGGAACCGCCGACGACGACAACGACCGAAGCACCCACAACGACCACCACAACGACGGCGCCGACCACCACCACGACCACGGTGCCGCCGAACGATCCGCCGGTGGCGAACGACGATGCGGCCACCACACCGGAAGACGCCTCGGTAGTAATCGACGTGCTCGGCAACGACACCGATCCCGAGTCGGATGCGTTGACGATCGATGGCATCGGTGCCCCGCTGCACGGCACGGCCACTCTCGAAGCCGGACAGATCCGCTACACCCCCGATGCCGACTACCACGGTGCGGATCAATTCGGCTACACGATCAACGACGGCACCAACCCGTCGGTGGCCGCGCTCGTCACCATCAACGTGAACAGCATCAACGACGCACCATCGGCAACCGTCGACCCGGCCGTGGTCGTTGAGAACGCCGCCGTCGGGACGCTCGTGGTGAACGTGGTCGCCGATGACGTCGACGGCGACTCGCTGACCTACGCCATCACCGGCGGCAACGCTGCGGGCCGGTTCAGCATCGACTCGACTGGCGCCGTGCGTCTGGCCGGTGCCCTCGACTACGAGAACACGCAAGCCTACTCGCTGGTGTTCTCGATCTCCGATGGGATGACCTCGGTCATGCGGGTCGGCAGCATCGATGTCACCGACATCGACGAGACCCCGACCGCCGGCGACGACACGGCGAACGCGGTCGAGGACACCCCGACCACGATCGATCTCACGACCAACGACAACGATCCCGAGGGGTCCACACTCACCTGGAACGTGCCCGGCACCAGCAGTGCCGGTGCGTCGCTCACCCAGACCGACGGCATCGTCACCTACAGCCCGGCGGCCAACGTGTCGGGCATCGACACCTTCACCTACACCGTCACTGACGCCACCGGCCATGTCTCACCGGTCGCCACCGTCACCGTGTCGGTCGCCGAGGTCAACGACGCCCCGGTCGTGGCGAACGATGGTGGCGTGGGCTACACCACCGCCGAGAACACCGCACTCACCACGGGCGATGTGCGAGCCAACGACAGCGATGTCGACCACCCCCTCGATCCGGCCGCGATCACGATCGACACGACCGACACCACCGGCAGCGTTGTGAACAATCTCGACGGCACCTTCGATTACACCCCTGCGCCCGACTTCGCCGGCACCGACACCTTCACCTACACCGTCACCGACGGGGCGGGCGCCGTGTCAAACGTGGCGACCGTGACCATCACGGTGACGGTCGCCAACAACCCGCCCGTCGCGAACGACGACCCGACGCTTCTGGCGTATTCCGCCACCGAGGACACGCCGTTCACGACCCCCAACGTGACGGCGAACGACTCAGACCCCGAGGACGGCTCGATCGATCCGTCGACCGCGACCGTGTCGACACCGCCGAGCCACGGAACGGTGGTGGCGAACGGTGACGGCACCTTCACCTACACCCCCGACCTCAACTGGTCGGGCGGAACCGACACGTTCGAGTACACGGTGTACGACTCCGGCCTCCGTCTGTCGAACCCGGCGACGGTGGCGATCTTCGTCTGGCCGGTGAACGATGCGCCGACCACGGTCGGCGACACGCTGTCGGTCGAACAGGGCGACAGCACCACCACGGTGGATGTCCGCCTGAACGACTCCGACCCCGAAGGCCAATCGTTCACCGTCACCTCGGTCACGAACGGTGCCCACGGCACGACGACCCGCCACCCCGACGGCACCATCACCTATGTGCACGACGGCAGCCCGACGGCGACCGACACCTTCACCTACACGGTGACCGAGTCCGGCTTGCTCCCCAAGTCCAGCACCGGCACCGTTACCGTCACGATCACGCCTCGTGAGGACAACGATGGGGTGGGCGCCGGTGACAACTGTCCGTACGACTTCAACCCCGATCAATGGGACACCGACGGGGACGGCATCGGCGACGCCTGCGATCCTTCGCCCACCGTGGCATCGAGCGCAATGTTCACCAAGACCGCGCAGTCGCTCGAGACCAAGCAGTCCTACGGCGTCGCCAGCGGCGATGTCGACGGCGATGGCGATCTCGATGTCGTGTTGGCGAACCTCAACGGCACCAACTCACTCTGGTTGAACAATGGCGCCGGCATGTTCACCAAGATGACGCAGTCACTCGACACGAAGAAGACCACGGCGGCCGAGTTCGCCGATCTCGACGGCGACGGCGACCTCGATCTGGTCTTCGCCAACGACAACGGCGAAGGCAATACCGTCTGGCTGAACGACGGTGCCGGACTCTTCACCGACACCGGACAGTTGCTTGGCGACCTCGACACCCAGCACGTGGCCGTCGGTGATGTGAACGGCGACGGCACCATCGACCTGGCCTTCGCGAACGCCGACACCGGCGGCACCGTGTGGTTGAACAACGGCGTCGGCCTGTTCACCGATTCAGGCCAGGTCCTCGGACAGGACAAGGGCGCAGGGGTCGCCATCGGCGACATCGACAACGACGGCGATCTCGACCTCGTCGTCGCCCACGACGGACGAACCGATCGGCTGTGGCTCAACAACGGCCTCGGGGTCTTCAGCGACAGCGGTCAAGCTCTCGCCGCCGGCCGTTCGCACGATGTTGCCTTCGCCGATCTCGACGGCGATCTCGATCTTGCCGTCGCAGGCGACGACGACCGGGACAGCATCTGGCGCAACACCAACGGCGTGTTCACCCGCACGGTGCAGACACTCGGCAACGGGCACAGCCGCGCTATCGAACTCGGCGACATCGACGGCGACGGCGACATCGACATCGCCTTCGGCGATCACTCGCAACCGAACTCGATCTGGCTGAACAACGGCAGCGGAACGTTCACCGGTCACGTGCAGTCGCCGACCGCCGAGAAGAGCGAGGGGCTAGAACTCGCCGACCTCAACGGCGACGGCAAACTCGACCTGATCATGGCGAACGACGGCGAGGCGAGCACCGTCTGGCTCAACAGCTGACCTCGTCCCGACAGAGCGAGACGGGCCACCGAATCAGTAGCCGAGCTCCTCGATGCGAGCCGGGTCGTGGTGCCAGTTCTTGTCGACCGTGACGAACAGCTCCAGGTAGGTGTTGGCGGGCAGCCGTTCACGGGCTCGCTCCCCCACCTCCTTGAGCATCTCGCCGCCCTTGCCGATCACGATCGCCTTCTGCGACTCTCGCTCGACGAGGATCTCGACCCGCACATACGGCGGCTCCCACTCGGCGACCCGGGTGGCCACCGAGTGTGGCACCTCGTCTCTCGTGGCCCGCAGCAACTGCTCCCGCACCAACTCGGCCACCCAGGCGGTCTCGCTGCGATCGGTCATCTGCCCCGGCGGATACCAATGCGGGCCCTCGGGCATGGCGGCGGCAAGGTGTTCGACCAGGGCGTCGATCCCCTTGCCGGTCTGCGCCGACACCGGGAAGTACGCCGAGGCGTCGAGCGGGGCCACCAGCATCAGCTGCTTGGCGATCTGCTCGGGTGAGAGGTTGTCGATCTTGTTGGCCACCACCACCGTCTTGGCCGGATCGAGCCGCTGGGCCAAGAAGGCATCGCCGCGACCGTAACCCGACCGAGCGTCGAACACGAAACACACCAGGTCGACGCCGCTGTTGGCCTCGCTCGCGGTGGCATTGAGCCGTTGCCCCAACGCGCTGCGAGGCTTGCCGACGCCCGGCGTGTCGACGAACACGATCTGGGCGTCGTCGCGATCGAGCACCCCGCGGACCTGATGCCGCGTGGTCTGGGCCTTGTTCGAGGTGATCGACACCTTCGACCGCAGGATCTTGTTGAGCAGCGTCGACTTGCCCGTGTTGGGCCGCCCGTACAGCGACACGAACCCCGACCTGAACACGCTCACATTGGCTTCGCTGTCGCTCAGCGGATCCGCCGACTTGTCCTCGTTCTTGCTCATCTCATTCAGCGTTTCGTAGTCTCGGCGAACTCGTCGTCGGGCTCGCGCTGTTTCGGCAGGATCTTCACCTTCATGATGCGCCGGCCCTGCACCCGCTCCACCCGCAGGTCGAAGCCGTCGACCACACATGACTCGCCTTCGGTCGGCACCCGACCGAACGAGTCGAACACCAGGCCACCCACGGTGTCCCAGTCACCCTCGGGGAGGTCGAGTCCGGCGAGATGGTTGATCTCGTCGACGAGGATGCGGGCGTCGACTCGCACCGAACCGTCGCGGAGGCGCTGGATGAGCGGCTCTTCCTTGTCGTACTCGTCGACGATCTCGCCGACGAGTTCCTCGATCAGGTCTTCGAGCGTGACCAGTCCCGCGATGCCGCCGTACTCATCGACCGCCACCGCCATGTGGAACGAATCGCGCTGCATCTCTCGGAGCAGCTCGGCCACCTTCTTGGTCTCGGGCACGAAGTGAGCGGGCCGCAGCATGTCGCCTACGGGGGCCTCGGTGTTGTCGTCGAGCTCGGCTCGGATAAGGTCCTTCACGTAGACGAGGCCCACGACGTCGTCGATCGACTCGCCGACCACCGGGATGCGCGAGTAGCCGTGTTCGGAGGCGATCTCGAGTGCTTCGTCGACCGTGACGTCCTTCGGCACCGTGGTCATGTCGGTGCGGTGCACCATGACCTCGCGCACCACCGTGTCGCCGAACACGATGACCGACTCGATCAGGTCTCGCTCGGTCTGCTCCAGTACGTCGTCTTCGACTGCGGCGTCGGCGAGCGCAATGAGCTCCTCGGGCGACGCGAACGGACCCCGGCGAAGGCCCTTGCCTGGCACGATCACGTTGGCGAGTCCGATCAATCCGTATGCCGTCCACCGCACCGGGAAGAAGGTGGCAACAGCAGCGACGGGCCGGGCCAGCGCCACCGCCATTCGCTCGGAGTGGAGAATGCCGAGCGTGCGAGGCACGGCCTCGCCGATGACGAAGATCACCGCCATGTTGACCGCGGCGACCACAGCCACGCCCCACGGTGAGAGCCAGCGCGCCGCCATCACCGTGACCAGCACCGTCTCGGCGACCTGCACGATGACGGTCAGCAATCGGAGCGGGTTGAGGAGCGCCTCGGGAGTTTCGAGCAGTTCGGCCGCCCGCTTGGTCCGCGCCGGTTGCTCGGCAGCCAACGCCTCGACTCGAACGGGGCTGGTATGGGTGAGCGCCGACTCGACCGTGACGAGCAGCAGCATGAGCGCCACCAGCACGACGACCACGACGCCCTGCGTGATGTCGGCGCTCGTGATCGCACCGACGAGAAATGCGGGTCCGACCATCACGGTGCTGGTGGGTCCGTGGGCTCGGCCGGGACGGGGTGCACGTGCCCGAGTTCGGAGAGATGGCGGCGCTCCCGGGCTTGCATGTCGATCGTCTCGTCGAGCTCGGCGTGATCGTGGCCAAGCAGATGCAGGACGCCATGGATCACGAGCAAGGCGAGTTCGGCGTCGACCGTGCCTGCGTGTTCGGGTGCTTGGGCCACGGCCACCGATGGGCACAGCACGAGGTCGCCGATGATGCTGGGTTCGTCGTCGGGCAGAGCGAACGGGTCGTCGTCGAGGGGGAAGGACAGCACGTCGGTGGGTCCGCTTGCGCCCATGTGCTCGACGTTCAGCTCGGTGATGGTGTCGGCATCGACGAGATGGAGGTCGATCCGTCCCTGCGGTACGCCCTCACCCGAGAGCACGGCGACGGCGATGGTGCACAGCGCTTCGACGTCGATCTCGATGTCGGTCTGGGCATCGAACCCGGCAACAAGCAACCGGCCGTCGGCCACGAAGGCGTCGGGCAGATCGGGGGCCTCGGGCTCGACGCCCTCGGGCTGGTCGGGGTCGTCGCTCATCGTCGGGCCTCCTCGGCGCGACTGTAGGCGTCGACGATGTCCTGCACGATCTTGTGCCGCACGACGTCTCGACTGTCGAGGCGGACGAACGCCATGTTCTCGACGCCCTGGAGGATGTTGTGGACACCCAGCAGGCCCGAGGCCGAACCTTTCACATCGACCTGGGTGGTGTCGCCGGTGACCACGACCTTGGAGTTGAAGCCGATGCGAGTGAGGAACATCTTCATCTGCTCGGGCGTGGTGTTCTGAGCCTCGTCGAGAATGATGAAGCTGTCGTTGAGGGTGCGGCCTCGCATGAACGCGAGCGGCGCCACCTCGACGGCGTTGCGCTCAAACAGCTTGGCCATGCCCTCGGCACCGACCATGTCGTGGAGGGCGTCGTAGAGCGGGCGCAGGTAGGGGTCGACCTTCGACATGAGGTCGCCCGGCAGGTAGCCCAGACGCTCACCGGCCTCGACGGCCGGGCGGGTGAGCAGGATGCGATCGACTTCCTTGGCCTGCAGTGCGGCGACGGCACAAGCCACCGCCAGCCAGCTCTTGCCGGTGCCGGCCGGACCGATGCCGAAGGTGACGATGTTCGAACGGATGGCGTCGATGTAGCGCTTCTGACCACCGGTCTTCGGCAGCACCGGCTTGCCGCGGGCGGTGGTGACGATCCGGTCAGTGAGGATCTCGGACGGCCGCTCGTCCTTGGCCACCATGACCAGCGCCCGCTTCACGGTCGAGGCCTCGATCGACTGGCCGCGTTGGAGCACGAGCACGAGTTCGTTGATGACGTGGGCCGCCTGCTCGGCATCGGGCCCGTCGACGGTGATCTCGTTGCCTCGGACGTGGATGGTCGCGTCGAGTGCCTTCTCGATGACTCGTAGGTATTCGTCTCGCTCACCGAGCAGTCCAGCCATCAGCTGGTTGTTGGCGACGTCGATCTTCACAGGGCTGGTCATGTTCGCAGCAAGACTACCCGCTCACGGCGACGGCAGATCGTGGTTTCCCCACCGGGGCCGACCGAGACGCGAGGACCCAAGGGCTTGGCGGCGGAGTGACCGACGACTACGCTTCGTGATCTCGCCGGTGGCGGCCTCGATGACCGCCGTCACCTCGGTGCACTCCTCGGTGCACTCCTCGGCTCAGTGCCACGGGCTTGGTCCACCGGCCCGACCCGGTCGTCCGAATCGACATCGATCGCTGCACCACTGGTGCTCGATCACTTCGAGTTTGGAGACAACCGTGGCCACACGCGTACAGCTCATCACCCTTCCCGACGGCGAACTGGGTGTGGTGAAAACCCCACTCGCCGGCGACCGTCGCGACCGCAGCGCCGAGGCCCACTGGCTCGAGCGAGCCGCCGCCCTCGTCGTCGACCCAACGTCAGGCAGTGCGGGGTCGACCGACCTGGTGACCACCGGCCCGGTGTCGACCGACCAGGTGCCGGATGAATTCACAGCCGGTGCGGCGGCCAGCGGGTCTCGACTGCGGGCCGGTGTCGTGCCGCTCGTCGGCATCGAGTCCACCCCGGGGATGCCGGCGACCGCCGTCACCATCATCACCGAGCGGGTCCCTGGCGAAACGCTTCGCACGACCTGGCTGGCACCCACCGGGGTGGCGTCGGCGCTGGTCCTCGTGGCCGACTTCCTGGCCGATCTCCATGGGCACGGGATCGTCCACGGCAACCTCAGCGCCGACCACATCATCCTCGACGCCGATGGACCCAAGCTCTGCTCGCCCCATGGCGCCGTCACCGACCCCGATGCCGACTCGATCGGTCTCGGACACTGCCTGCGATCGATGCTCGACCGCTGGGCCCGACTCGATGTCGAGGTACCGCAGCGGAGCGAATGGGAACGGCTGGCCGAACGCCTCGGCACCGGCAGCGAACCGGCGGGTGACCCGTCGACCCCCGCACCTTCGCCGCTCCCGCTGCGCCGCGCCGCTCGGGCACTCGAACGGCTCGCTACGGCCGACCCCGGCCACCAGCGCCCGGGAGCGGTGCCGGGACACGACCGCCGAGCGCGACGTCCATGGGGTCTCGTGGCCGCAGGATCGGCCGGTGTCGTCGGTGTGCTCGGATTGGTGGTGGCGAATCTCCTGCCGACCGAGGCCGCCGACGTCGAGGTCGGCGGTCACCGCTACCAGCTCACCGCGCCTGGTGGGCCCGTCGTCGTCGTCACCGGCGCGTGCAACGATCAGCCCGACCTCGTCGTACTCGACGCCGACCACGATCTGGTCTGGCAGTTCACCACCGATGAGATCTCGGCCGAACCAGGGAGCCAGACCCGTCCGTCAAGCGTGATCGAGGTCCCGGGCGCGGAACGGCTCACCGTCGAAGAAGGTGAGCCGTGTCCGACGATCTGGGTGATGGGCCCGGCCGGACGAAGCCCGTTGCCCAGCTCCGGCTGAGGCCGGCCGTGAGGCTCAGGTGCGGGGGCTGGCGGTCAGGCCGAGGTCGCTGAGGCGGTCGATCGCCGCGTCGAACTCGACCCCGAGGATGCAGGCGATGGCCCGAAGGTCGTCTTGGCGAACGGTGAGCACCCGCCCGTTGAAGTCTTGGCGCTGCACCTGGATCATGCCCAGGTAGCGACCGAGCATCTCGCCTTCGGGACCGGCGACCCCTTCGAGCTGGGTGAGTTCGAGGGTGACCCCGGCGCGTCCGGTGCGCTCGGTGAGATCGAGGGTGCCGGGCGTGATGCCCACCGTGGTGGCACGGGGCAACAGCTGGTCGACCGGCACGCTGTAGAACGCAGCGAGACGCTCGAGGCGAGGCACCGAGATGGCCCGCTCACCGCGCTCGTAGGCACCGAGCACCGACGCCTTGAACTCCTGGTCGGAGGTGGCTTCGACGTCTTGCAGCGAGAGCCGCTTCTGGCGACGGATGGCACGCAGCCGCTCGCCGACCCGGCGACCGTACTCTGAGCCTGCTTCTGAGAAATCGTCCTCGCCCATACCTCTCCTCTGTTGGGCGGATGCGCCGCCTTGGAACACGCAGGCGTCAACCTAATCGCCTCATAGTGCAGGTTCAACCACCCCACGCGTTCATTTGTGTTTTGCCTCGGCGACGCTGCGGTGCAGCGCCATGATCGACGCCGCAGTGAGGGCCGCCGTCTCGGCCCGCAAGACCCCGCCGGGAAGCGCGACGAGTGCACGCCCTTCCCGCTCCGACGGCGCCCATCCGCCTTCGGGCCCGATGACGACGAAGCGATGCTCTGCCCCCAATGGGTCGCCATCGGGATCGGCCAACGCCAGGTCGGGGGCGCCGACGAGCGAGGCGAACGAGGTCACGTCGTCGATGACGGGAAGGCGGACGCGACGGCTCTGCATCGCCGCTTCACGGGCGATGCGTCGCCACTTGTGCAGTTGCTTGTCGCCGCGCTTGGCGTCCCAGCGAACCACCGAGCGCTCGGACTGGATCGGCACGATCCGATCGACGCCGAGTTCGGTCAGTTTCTGCACGGTCCATTCGGGACGATCGCCCTTGACCGGGGCGAAGGCCACCACCAGCTCCCAGGGTGGAGGTGGCTCGAAGCAGATGGCGTCGAGCACCTCGGCGACGGTGCCGACGGCGTCGGCCGCAAAGGCGATGGTGCACCAACGCCCGGCGCCGTCGCACGCGGTGACCTCGGCACCGTTCGCCAGACGCAGTGCTTTGGCCAGATGGTGATGATCGTCGGGATCGACGACCGGGCGGTCGAGGTCGTCGACGAACACCATCGGACGATCCCGCCGGGCGCGCCGACCTTCGACGGACCCGATCGCTACGGCACCACCGCCGGACGATGCGGCGTCACCGGCGGGTGATGCCGTGCTGCTGCCGGGTGATGGGGCCGGACTCAGTGGAACGCCGACTTGATCTTCGAGAACAGCTTGCCGTCACTCGCCGGCTTGACCGCTTCGCCCCGCAGCTCGGCCAGCTGTCGCAGCAGCGCCGCCTGCTGATCATCGAGCGAGGTGGGCGTGTCGACGACGACGGACAGCACCATGGATCCTCGGCCGCGGCCACGGAGCCGAGGGATGCCGTGCTCCCGCAGGGTGAAGGTCTTGCCGGTGAGGGTGCCGGCCGGGACCTCGACGTCCACCGGACCGTCGATCGTGTCGAACGAGATAGTGGCTCCCAAGGCCGCCTGTGTGGCGGCGACGTGGAGCTCGGCGTGCAGGTCGTCGCCATCGCGAGTGAAGACCGGGTGACGGGCCACTCGCACCTCGACGTAGAGGTCGCCGGCGGGACCGCCACGAGGGCCGACCGCACCCCGACCACTCAGTCGGAGCGTGGTGCCGTGGGAGACGCCGGCCGGGATGTCGATCGTGTAGGTCTGTTCCTTGACCTGGCGGCCTTCGCCGCTGCAGTCGTGGCAGGTCTCGGACACGACCTCGCCTTCGCCCGCACATCGGGGGCAGGCCGCCGTGGTGACCATCTGGCCGAGGATCGACTGGCGGACCTGTCGGATCTGGCCGGTGCCGGCGCACTGCAGACACTGGTTGACCTCGGCGCCGGGTGCAGCCCCCGACGCATCACAGGTATCGCAGGCGACGGCCGTGGTGACGCTGACTTCCTTGGCCAGTCCGCGCACGGTGTCTTCGAGCGTGAGGTCGGCGACGATCTGGAGGTCGGCGCCGCGGTTGTTGACCGTGCGTCCACCACCGCCGCCCCCACTCATGTTGAAGAAGGCATCGAAGATGTCGCCGAAGCCACCGCCGAACGGATCCCCACCACCGCCGCCACCGGGACCGTTCGCCGACCCGAATCGGTCGTAGTTGGCCCGCTTCTGCGGATCGCTCAAGGCCTCATACGCCTCGGCGACCTGCTTGAACTTCGCCTCGGCCTCGGCGTTGCCGGGGTTGGCGTCGGGGTGCAGCTCGCGTGCGAGCTTGCGGTAAGCCTTCTTGATCTCGTCTTGTGACGCCGAGCGGTCGACGCCCAGGAGTTGATAGAAGTCAGCCATACGTTGCGGCACTCACCCTTCGCTGAGACGGCGACCGAGTTGGCGTGACACCACGGCCACGGTCGCCATTGCCTGCGGATAGTTCATTCGTGTTGGCCCGAGCACGGCGATGGAGCCGGCCCGTTCGCCGTCGATCTCGTAGGGCGAGACGACGACACTGCACTCGCCGAGCCGGTCTTCGCCGGTTTCGGTGCCGATCGCCACGTTCAAGCCTCGGTCGAGCATCCCGCTCATGACGTTCACTACCACCAACTGTTGTTCGAGGATCGTGAGGACCTTCTTGACCGACTCGATCGCCTGGAACTCGCCGGCCACACGCGACGCACCATTCACATAGATTCGGTCGGAGTCGGGTCCGTGTGAGGTGAGCGAGGCGAACATCGCCTCGGCGACCGAGTCGAGTTCTGGCTGCCCGGTCGGCTGGAGCGGCAGCGGATGCGACAGCGGGTGATCGATGATCGAGGCTGCCAGCACCGTCTGGAGCCGGGCCATCTGGTCATCGGTGAGTGGGGTGTCGAGGTCGATCGTGTGCTTGTCGATCGTGCCGTTGCTCATGACCACCACCACGAGCACGACCTTCGGCGTCAGGCCGACGAGCTGCACCGAACGGGCCGTGACGGTGTCGGTCGAGTGGTCGACGACGACGGCGGCGTAGCGGGTGAGGTCGCTGAGCAGCGAGGCGGTGTCTCGCATCATGTGCTCGATCTCGCCGCGGACCTCGGCGAAGAAGCTCGAGATCTGGTGACGCTCGGGCAACTGCAGTTGGACTTCGCCTGCGGTGTCGACGAAGTAGCGGTAGCCCTTTTCGGTCGGGATCCGTCCGGCACTGGTGTGGGGTTGCGCCAGGTAGCCCTCGGCTTCGAGGGCCGCCATCTCGTTGCGGATCGTGGCGCTGGAGACGTTCAGATCGGCGGCCGCGCCGACCGAGCTGGACCCGACCGGCTGGGCGGTGTCGATGTACTCCTCGACGATGGCGGTGAGGATGGCAGCTTTTCGTGCATCGAGCATGAGCGGTGCCCTGGTTCGGGTGATCCTTGATCGGGTCGGTGATGATCGAGGTCGCAGTCTACTCGCAGGACTGACTACTCCCAGGACGCCTACTCCCAGGTCGTCTTGAGCCTGTCATACCGCTCGAGGCTCTCCGCTCGCTCGGCGCCGTGGTCGACCATGGGCGCGGGATAGTCGGCGGGGCGATCGAGCCCTGCGTCCCATGGCTCGTGGATGCGCTTGGCGTCGAGCCCGGCGAGTTCGGGCACGTACCGCCGCACGTAGTCGCCCGACGGATCGAACTTCTGGGCCTGACCCGTCGGGTTGAAGATGCGGAAATAGGGCGACGCGTCGGTGCCGGTACCGGCCACCCACTGCCAACCGTGCTGGTTCGAGGCGAGGTCGCCGTCGACGAGGTGACGCATGAAGTGGCGGGCCCCCCAGGTCCAGTCGACGTGGAGGTCTTTCACGAGGAAGCTGGCGACGATCATCCGCACCCGGTTGTGCATCCACCCCTCCGCCAGGAGCTGGCGCATGCCGGCGTCGACGATCGGGTAGCCCGTCTCACCCCGACACCAGGTCTCGAACCGCTCCTTCGCCCCGGCGTCGGTGTCGACCTCCATCGCCGTCATCTTCTCATTGAACGCGTGGTGCGCCGTTTCGGGCCGGGCGAACAGCACGTCGGCGTAGAACTCCCGCCAGGCGAGCTCCTTGCGGTAGGTCTGGTGCCCGGCCCGGCGGCCGTCGAGTTCGGCCAGCAGCTGGCGGGGATGGACCACGCCCCATTTGAGGTACGGCGACAGCCGGCTCGTCCCGTCGATGGCCGGACGATCCCGAGCCTCGTCGTAGTCGGCGATGGCGTCGTCGAGGAACCAGCGGAACCGGTCCCATGCCGCCTGCTCCCCCACCGGCGGCAGCTCGGCCTCGACCTCGGGAGCATCGGGGAGGCCGTCACTGTCGACGCCGGTCACCCAATCGACATCGACCTTCCCGCCGGGCTCGGCCCAGCCGACGTCGGACCACGCCCGAAAGAAGGGGGTGAAGACCTTGTAGCTGGTGCCGGATCCGGTCTTCACGGTGTCGGGAGCGATCGCATAGTTCGAGTCGAGGTAGTGCACCTCCATCCCCCGGTCGGCGAGAGCCTCCCCCACTCGGTCGTCTCGCCGGCGACCGTAGGGTCCGTGGTCGTCGGTTGCGTAGACCGCCGTTGCTCCCGTCTCGTCGGCCACTGCGGCAAGGACCTCGGCCGGGCCGCCGGAGCGGACGACCAGCGCGCCGCCGAGCGAGTTGGCATCGAGGTCGGCGAGGGAGTCGATGAGGAAGGCCATGCGGTTGTCGCCGGCCGGTGCGGTCAGGGTGTCGTCGAAGATGAACACCGGCACGACCGGTCCTCGCTCGGCCGCGGCGGCCAGGGCCGGATGATCGGTCACCCGCAGATCACGACGAAACCAGAAGATCACAGGCGACGACTCGGACATCCGCCCACCATGCCACCCCCGACGACCGCACCCCACACCGAGCACACCAAGCACCCGAGCCGAGCGCCTCATCCCCACCACCCCTCAGCAACTTTGGCGAGTTGATGCCGCTGAGAGGTGTCGGGACGCCAAAGTTGCGCCCCCGAGAGGTGTCAATCGTCGAGGCGAAGGGCTCGGATGAAGGTGTCGGGCGGGATGTCGACCCGGCCGATCGACTTCATTCGCTTCTTGCCTTCCTTCTGCTTGTTGAGCAGCTTGTTCTTCCGGGTGACGTCGCCGCCGTAGAGCTTGGCGGTGACGTCCTTGCGGTAGGCCTTGACCGTGGCCCGGGCGATGATGCGTCCGCCGATGGCGGCCTGGATCGGCACGTCGAACTGCTGACGGGGAATGATCTCCTTCAGCTTCTCGGTGATGTTCTTGCCGTAGTCGTAGGCCGAGTCGCGGTGGACGATGGTCGAGAAGGCATCGACCTGTTCACCGTTGAAGAGGATGTCAACGCGGACCAGGTCGCCGGGTTCGTAGTCGACCGGTTCGTAGTCGAGGCTGGCGTAGCCCTGGGTGCGGCTCTTGAGCTGGTCGAAGAAGTCGACCACCACCTCGGCGAGGGGAAGGGTGTAGACGATCTCGAGTCGCTCCGGCGAGAGGTACTCCATGCGTTCGAGCCGGCCCCGACGCGACTGGCACAGCTCCATGAGCGTGCCGGTGTACTCCTTCGGCGTGATCATCGAGGCCCGCAGGTAGGGCTCGGTGATCTGCTTCCAGTCGCCAGAGGGCGGCAGGACCGATGGGTTGTCGATGAACCGCTCCTGACCGTCGAGCATCGTGATCTGGTAGGACACCGACGGCGAGGTGGCGATGAGGTTGAGACCGAACTCCCGCTCGAGTCGTTCCCGCACGATCTCCATGTGCAAGAGGCCGAGGAACCCGCAGCGGAAACCGAAGCCCAGTGCGGTGGAGGTCTCGGGGTCGAAGGTGAAGCTACCGTCGTCGAGTCGGAGCTTGTCGAGGGCGTCGCGGAAGCTGTCGTAGTCGTCGCCGTCGACCGGGTAGAGACCACAGAAGACCATCGGCTGGGGTTCGCGGTAGCCCTCGAGCGGTTCGGGGGCGCCGTCGTGGAAGGTGGTGATGGTCTCACCGGAGCGGGCTTCGCGAACGTCTTTGATGCCGGCGATGAGGTAGCCCACCTCGCCCGGGCCGAGCTCCTTCACCGGCTTGCTCACCGGGAGACGGACGCCGACCTCGTCGGCGTCGTAGCTGGAACCGGCCTGCATGAATCGGAGCTTGTCGCCGGTGCGGAGCTTGCCGTTGACGACTCGGACGCTGGAGACCACACCGCGGTAGGTATCGAAGTGCGAGTCGAAGATCAAGGCCTGGAGCGGTGCATTCTCGTCGCCCGAGGGCGGCGGGATCCGTTCGAGGATGGCGTCGAGCAGGGCTTCGACGCCCTGGCCGGTCTTGGCCGACATCTGCAGGACGTCTTCGGCCGGGAAGCCCAGGATCTTCTCGATCTCGGCGGCGTAGCGCTCGGGCTCGGCGGCGGGCAGGTCGATCTTGTTGAGGACCGGAACGATCTCGAGATCGTTCTCGAGGGCGAGGTAGGTGTTGGCCAGCGTCTGGGCCTCGATGCCCTGGGCCGCGTCGACCACGAGGATCACACCCTCGCATGCCACCAGTGACCGGCTGACTTCGTAGCCGAAGTCGACGTGACCCGGGGTGTCGATCAGGTTGATGATGTGGTCTTTGTAGTTGAGACGCACGCTCTGCAACTTGATCGTGATGCCGCGCTCACGCTCGATGTCCATCGAATCGAGGTACTGGGCCCGCATCTCTCGCTTCTCGACCGCACCGCAGATCTCGAGCATGCGGTCGGCAAGGGTGGACTTGCCGTGATCGATGTGCGCAATGATGGCGATGTTGCGGATCTTCGAGCGCTCCATGATGGACCAAACGCTATCTGTTGCCCGCCACGACTTGGGCAGCCTGATCCACGCCACCATGACGGCGCTGCGATGGATGCGTCACGACGGCGGCGCAAACCAGGCGCCACGAGGGCAGCACGATGCACGCCGGACTCCGCCGGGCTGCCTGCAGCGAGTCGGCGCTCGACATTGCTCGCAGAAGAGCCGCACCACCGGTCGGAATCACCCGACGCCTCCGTTATCCTCCACGGGTCCGACGTACTGTCAGAGGTTATTTCTCATGGCCAACATCAAGAGCCAAATCAAGCGCAACAAGCAGAACGAAAAGCGCCGCCTGCGCAATCGCGCCGTCCGTTCCGAGCTCAACACTCGTGCCAAGACTGCGGCCGCCGCCGTCGGCACCGAGAACGAGGCCGAAGCCCTCCGCATGGCGATCAAGAAGATCGACAAAGCCACCCAGAAGGGTGTGCTCCACAAGAATGCGGCCGCTCGCCGCAAGAGCCGCCTGATCGCTCGCCTGCGTCAGCAGGCCGCCGCCGAGGCCTGATCGCCTCAGCCACCCGGTGACCCGGTCGCTGCCGAGTCACCACCCAAACGCTCGATGAACGAGGGGCCTCCGGGCCCCTCGTCCGCGTTCCCCACCACCCTCACCCCTCGCCCGCCTGTCGAGCATTCTGTGCGTCAGAGCCACCGCGGTCTTCGTTCTGTGCGTCAAACTTCCCGGCTGCGGAAAGTTCGACGCACAGTTCGGGTTTGGCGACGTGTTTGACGCACAGAACGAGTGGGTGGGTGCGGGCGTCGGCGCTGGTTGGAGCAGGCGAGGTCACATGTCACACCGCGGATGTGACGGTTCCGTGACGAGGCAGGGGTAGCTTCCCCCGAACGCCACTGCCGAAAGCGAACACCAGTTCGCACCGGCGACTGCCCTCGCGAGCGCCCGCTCGCCGGTCGCCGGCTCGTCTCGCCCAACGCTTGGGGCCCGGCACTGGTGACATCGCCGCCGGAGGTTGCTTCATGAGCGCTCGCATTGCCGTACCCACTCGACTCAAACGCGCCGTGGCCGCCGCCACTCGCCCCGCCATCGCTGCCCTCTTCACACTGGCCACCCTGATCTCGGTCGCCGCTCCCGCCACCCCTGCCGGCGCTGCCGACGCCCCCAACGTCGGCTTCCTCACCCTCTCCGACGGCAGCGTCGCCGTGTCGACCACCTCCAGCTCGACCGCCGCCATCCAACGCCTCTACCACGGCGTTCTCGGACGTGAGGCCGATGCCGCAGGGCTCCTCCACTGGCAGACCGCCAACATGGCCCTCGAAGACATCGCGCGTGACTTCGTCCGCTCCGAGGAGTTCATCAGCCGCTTCGGCTCCTCGAACGAGGCCATCATCGCCAACCTCTACCGCAACGTCCTCCAGCGCGATCCCGACGCCGCCGGTCTCACGTACTGGGCGAACGAGATCACCCGCAATCCGGTGGAGCGAATCGTGGTCGGCTTCACCGAGTCGGCCGAGTTCGTGGCCATTCACCCCGGTTCCTCGACCACCACGTCGGAGATCCGCTGGAACGACCAGCTCACCCCGGCCGAGGCTCGCGAGATGGCGAGCCGCTTCTTCACCGGGCTTCGGCTCGAGCAGGCGCTCGTGATCATGGAGTGTGAGTCGCAGCGTCACACCACACAGGTCGCAACGAACAACCACGGCAGCTTCTCCAGCTACGACATCGGACTGATGCAGATCAACAACTACTACAACGGTCCGGAGATCAAGGCGGCGTTCGCTGCGGCGCCCGCCGACATCGCTGCGATCATCAACGCCATGGGCGGTGGGGACGAAGCGTTGCTCCATCCCCTGGTCAACCTCTACATGGCCCGGTGGATCGTCGACCACAGCGATTGGCGCATCACCGGCAGCAGCTCGTTCCGCAATCAGCGTTGGGGTGGCTGGACCTGCGCCGCCCAGCTCAACCCGGCCGAGTACTGGTACTGAGGACCGCTGCCAGCCGGACCGATCGAGCGGTCGAGGCTCCCCTGAGCTGCTCCGCCGTTCGCCGGCCACGGCCTGACTCGACCTCACGAGCCGACTTGCTCGTCGGCCACCACGACCGAATCGTCAGCGCGAGATCCGGGCGAGACGGGCGATCAAGACCTCGATCACCGCATCGTGGGGCATGGCCGAGGCGCCACGCAGATCGAGGTCGGCCTGGGCCAGCAGCAGCGTGATCTCGCTCAGCCGCTCGTGTCCGAGTTTGCGAGCGAGCGTCATGGCCTTCTTGGCCGGGAAGGTCGAACCCTTGATCCCGAGCACGTCGGCGGCGGCCTTCTCGTTGTTCAGTCCGAGCCCGTCGAGCGCCAGCGCCCGCTGGTAGTGGCCGTGCAGCGTGGCCATGATCTGCAGCGCATGACGCTCGCCGCCACGCACCATGCGGTCGGCCTTGTTGAGCGCCAGGGCGATGTCGCCGGAGTCGATGGCGTCAGTGAGCTCCCACGGCGGCACATCGGAGGCCATCCCCAGGAAGGGCTCGACGTCGGCGAGACCGAGCGCTGCTCCCTCACCGAAGCTCGAGATGAGTGCCTCGACGATCGGCTGGACGCGCCCGGCGTCGTCGCCCAGGTGGTCGATGATGCGGTTGCGAGCGGCAGGGTCGAAGCGCAGCGGTGCGTCGTACAGCCGCTGCTCGACCAGCGCCTTGCGACCCTTGCCGCTCGGCGCGGCGTCGACTTCACGCCCTCCTGCGGCCTTGATTGCGTCCTTCAGGCTCTTCGGGATGGCGCCCATGCGTGCGCCGCTGGCCGACGACTTCTCCCACACGAGCACTAGGTCGGTGGTCTCGAGCGGCGCTTCGAGCCAGCGAACAAGGGGCGCCACCTGATCGGCCTTGGTGAACATCGCCAGGTTGCGACCGATGACGATGCGGCGCGGCGTGAGGAACCCGGGCGTATGTGCGGCGTACACGAGCGGATCGATGACCGCATCGGCTCGATTGCCGAAGTAGTGCTCCTCGGCAACCTCTTCGACCATGAGCGAGCGGTCACCGTCGCCCAGCAGTTCCTTGACCTCACGCTGCAACGCCTGGGCGACGAGCGACGGATCGTCGCCCTTGATCAGCACCACGGTCATGGTCAGGTCCGAACGGGTGTCCGCAGTACGTCGGCCATCAGATCGGCGATCCGGCGCGAGCCACGAACGTCGTGGGCCCGCAGCACGCGGCAGCCCTTGGCGATGCCGACCACATGCGCCGCCATCGTGCCGGCGGCGATGTCGTGACGGTCGGTGTCGAGCAACTCGAACAGGAACCGCTTGTTCGACGCCGAGAGCAGTAGCGGATAGCCGAGCGTGGCCAGGTCGTCGGACCGGTGCAGCAGCTCGATCGACTGATCTCGGATCTTGCCGAGGTCGAGTCCGGCGTCGACGATGATCCGAGTCGGGCGGATGCCGGCGGCCAGTGCCTGGTCGGCCCGGTCGGCGAGGAAGTCGCGCACGTTGGCGACGAGGTCGGAGTAGACGGGATCGGGATCGGCCACACGCGGGGCGAGTCGAATGTGGGTCGCCACCACCGTGGCGTCGCCGGCAGCGGCCACCGCCAAGTAGTCGGGATCGGCGAACCCGCTGATGTCGTTGCCGACGTCGGCGCCGACAGCCAGTGATTCACGCAGCACCTCGGCCCGCCAGGTGTCGACCGAAATCGGCAGGTCGAAACGTTCTCGAAGGGCGGCGATCGCGGGCACGACCCGCTCGAGCTCTTCCTCGAGGCTCACCTCGTCGCCCGGGCCGGCTTTGACCCCACCGACATCGAGGAAGTCGGCACCGTCGTCGACGAGCTGCTCGGCCTTGGCCAGGAATTGGTCGAACCCCCAATAGGCCCCGGCGTCGTAGAACGAGTCCGGGGTGCGGTTCAGAATGCCCATCACCAGTGCCCGATGCGTGACGTCGAAACGATGGGTGCCCAACTCCAATAGCACCGTGCAACGTTACCGTTCGCTGCGGCCTTCAGTGCTTGGTCAGGCGAGGTGGGGACCGCTCAGAGGCAGGACCATGGCGAGACCCTGCTGCACCTCGGGGTCCACGGTGTCGGCTACGAAGCCGAGACTCAGCGTGAGCAGGTACCAGGTCACCACGTGGTGGGCGAGTCGATCGGCATCGGCCGAGAATCGAAGCAACCCGTCGACAACGGGCGGCGCCGCACGCGATACCAGATGGACCAAGCCTTCGGCGCCGGCGGCACCGAGCTCGTTCGCACCCTCGGCGATCGCTTCGAACGCAGTGCTCACCAACTCGTGTTCGGGCACGACGATGCCATTGCGTTCGGCCATGCCGGGGTCACCCGAGCAGACCACGAGGGCGGTCTGGCACGAGCCGAGCATGCCAACGGTGAGGCGGCTACGGATACGAGAATCCTCTTCGAGCTCCTCGAGCCCGACGCCTCCGGTCGGTAGCTCGGTCGCCAAGTACGCACCGACCGCACCGACGGCCAAGCGTGGCAACGGCACCATCGACGCAGGGCGCAGATGGCGGTAGGCGTCGAGGATCTGCTGCTGACCCTCGTCGGGCTGAATCTCCACATCGGGGAACCCGGCGGTGAACCGATTGATGCGCATGGTTGGCATCTGACCAGCTTCGGAGCCGATCGCATGCCGGTGATAGGTCGCTCGGCCCTCCGCTGGCAGACTCGACAGGTGCGCTTCGCCTCGACCATCGCCACCTCCGCCGCGCCGGGATCGCTCCCGCGTCTGTCGTTGATCTTCGCCCAGGAGGAGACGCCGGTCGACGCACTCCCCTCCCCCGACACCTTCGTCGAGTGGTCGATCGGCGCCGCAGTCCTCCTTACCGGCTTCCTGGTCCTCCACAAGCTGGTCTCGCTGATCGTGCGCTCGACACTCCGTCAGCCGAGCATGTCGCGCACCGTACTGGTGAGGACCCGGGCGCCGATTCGGGTGATCCTCATCGGCAGCGTGCTCATCTGGTGGGTTCGGCACTCTTCCCTCCAGCCCGAGACCGACGCCAGCGTGATCCACGCCAGCCGCATCGTGGTGATCTGCGGCTTCGGGTTCCTCTTTGTTCGCCTCCTCGGTGTGGTGGCCGACGGCCTGGTCATGAAGCTGCCGCTCGACGAGGCCGACAATCTGCGATCACGCCGAGCACAGACGCAGGTCAGCGTGCTGCGTCGAGTGGGCACCGTCGGCATCGTCGTGCTGACCAGCGGTGTGGTCATGTGGACCTTCCCCGAGATCCGGGCCCTCGGCACCTCGATCCTGGCCTCGGCCGGTCTGATCGGCGTGCTCGCCGGTGTGGCGGCTCGGTCGACGTTCGGCAACCTCGTCGCCGGGCTGCAGATCGCCTTCGCCGAGCCGATCCGGCTCGACGACGTGGTGGTGGTCGAGGGCGAGTACGGCACGGTCGAGGAGATCACGCTCACCTACGTCGTGGTCCGGGCGTGGGACATGCGGCGCCTCGTCATTCCGTCCGCGTACTTCGTCGAGAACCGGTTCGAGAACTGGACCAAGACCACCTCGGAGCTGATCGGGTCGGCGCACTTCCATCTCGATCTCACCGCCGACGTCGCCGCGTTCCGGGCCGAGGCCCTGCGGTTCATCTCGGTCCGACCCGAGTGGAATGGCGACGTCGCCGCCTGCCATGTTGTCGACACCGACCTCCACGCCCTCCGGGTCCGAGTGCTCGCCAGCGCAACCGACAGTGCGCTCACGTTCGAGCTGCGGGCCGCCATTCGTGAGCACATGCTCCATTGGCTCCGGGAGAACCGACCACACGACCTGCCGAAGGTCCGAGGTCAGCTCGTGGATCCCGACCCCCGAGGGACCGAAGGCTGACCCTCTCTCGTCTCGAATGGGACAAATTCGGCCGTTCGTGGTCGGTTTTGTCCCATTTCGAGTGCGCGAGGCGTCGACCGGGCCCCTGACCGACACCCAGGTCCTGTGAGCTTGCCTCCCGGTCCGGCCCGGCGCGAGTCGACTGCTCGGGGCTCGGTATGAGAGCGAATCGAAGAAATTCGTCAAGTTTGTCTCTAGCGCGTCGATGCATTGGTTGCGGCAATGTTCGAGCCCTCTCAGGGGGCGAACTGAGCAACAGGAGCAACGACATGACCGAACAGATCGAGACCGCCTCCGATCGGCGGCGCAACCGGAAAGTCGCTGCGGCGATCGTGGCCGGCGTGGCCATGTTCGGCGTGGTCGGCGCATCGGCAGCATCGCTCGGCGGCATCACCAGCACCAGCCTCGGCGCCGACGCCACCGTCGTGTCGAGCTGTGACACCGACGGCATCAACCTGGCCTACACCAACACCTACTCGGCGACCCTCGGCAAGTACACGACCACGTCGGTCGCAGTCAGCGGCATCAACGCTGCCTGCAACGGCCTGCCGATCTCGCTGACCCTCTTCAACTCGTCGAACGCCAGCCTTGGCGCCGGCACGGCCACCGTCACCGGCGGCGCAGCGACCATCCCCATGTCGGCGGGACTCGCCAGCGACCTGGTGGTCGGAGCGGCCGCTGTGATCGGGGGCTGACCCTGAACGATGAGCCGCCCACCGCTCGTCCGGTGGGCGGCTCGTCCGCACCTCCTGGATGCGGCCCGCTCGCATCAACCTGACAAACGTGTCCGCGAGGATCCGATGACCGCTTACCAGCAACCGGAGCGAACCCACCGAACCCCATGGTTCGTTTTCGCCGCGTTTGCGCTCGTGGTCTCCCTCGCCGCCGGGGTCGTCAGCGCCGACGCCGCTGGGCTCGGTGGCATCACGTCGCGAACACTGTCGGCGAGTCGACAGATCAAAGCCGCCCAGGCGCCGACGGTCATCGCCTGGGACAACTTCAACGCTCCCAACAACACCAACCTGAACGGACGTACGACGACCGGCGGCGGCAAGACCTGGATCGCCCGTCGCGGCACCTGGACCATCCAGGGCAACCGGGCCGACACGAACTCGGGCGACGTCGCCCTGGTTCTCGATGCCGGCACGCCGTACGCCGCCGTCGAAGCGACCACGTTCCGGGGTGGAACGACGTTCGACATCGGCGTGGTGACCAACATGAACTCGGCAGGAACCCAGTTCCTCACCGCCGAGCTCCTCAGCACCAACAGCGGCGAACTGCAGGTGTGGAAGTACGACGGAGGGTGGACGCTGCTCGCCAACGTGACCAACCTGTACAGCGGGGCGGCCACGGGATGGCCGGCCTCGACCACGGTGAGGATGTCGTCGTCGACCGGGGGCGTCATGACCGTGACGATCGGAGGCGCCGTCGTCAGCACCTTCACCCTGAGCGCGGCCGATCGCACCACGTTCCAGAACGCCACCCACCAGTTCTTCGGCCTCTATTCCTACTTCGATGGCGTATCGGTCTGGGACGACGTCCATGTGGACTCGGCATGACAGCGACGTCGCGATCCTGGCGAGCGATGCTCATCACCTCGCTCGGAGTCGTCGCGTTCGCAGCGGCGATCGCCGCGGTGTGGCCCACCCGATTTGGCGGCTCGGCGGTGTTCGTCGTCGTGCGGGGTGAGTCGATGGAGCCGACGTATCACACGGGCGACTTGCTCTACGCACGGGCGAGCGACGACATCGGCGTCGGCGACATCGCCGTCTACGAGACCCCGGCGCCCGACGACACCACGTCGCTGGTGGTGCACCGGATCGTCGCCGAGTACGACGACGGCACGTTCGGGTTCCAGGGCGACAACCGTGACTCACCGGACCATCACCGGCCCGGGCGCAACGAGATCGTGGCCACGCCGGTCGCAAACCTCGGGCCGTTCCCGACGCAGCTGCTGATCCGTCTCCCGTTCCTTCTGGCACTCGTGGCCGCCGGCACCGTGACGTGGGCACTGTGGCCACGCAGCGACGAGTTCGATGCCGACGATCCCACGGAAGCTGCCTCCACTTCGGCGGACCCGACTTCGATCGACGCCGGCGATGGTGGCGCCAGCTTGGGTGAACGGGTGAGTGTCACGTCGTCGGCATCATCACTCGCCGAGCGCCTCGTCGCCTACCACTCGTAGCCGGCGGCGCTTCGACGCGACCGGGCGCCGATCCCACGGCAGACTGCGGACATGCAGAACGGCGTCACCACCCGAGTGCTCGTCCTCGCCGACACACACCTGCGAGGTGATCGCACCGGTCAGCTCGTCACCTTGCTCGCGCCCCATCTCGAGCTCGCCGATGTCATCGTTCATGCCGGCGACATCACCGACCACGGTCTGCTCGATGACCTCAGACGCTTCGCACCCGTCCATGCCGTTCTGGGCAACAACGACGTCGGTCTCGACCTTCCGGAGCGGCTGACCCTCGAGGTCGATGGTGTCCGCCTCGGGATCGTTCACGACAGCGGCCCGGCGAAGGGCCGTGGACCGCGCCTCGCGAGTTGGTTCCCCGACGCCGACGTCGTCGTGTTCGGCCACTCGCATCTCCCGTGGCACGAACGCCTCGAGTGCGAGGGGCGGTTTCAGATCCACTTCAACCCGGGCTCGCCCACCCAGCGCCGACGCGCCCCGAGTCGCACGATCGGCTGGATGGTCGTGGATGCCGGCGGGCAAGCCGTCTGCTCGCACGTCGAGGTGTAGAACGTCGCCCCGGGCGACTGTTCACTTCTTGGTTATGGGGGCGCCGCCGTTGCCACCTCGAGCCGCTCCTTCGAGACCGGTCGGATCACGAGGACGCCGCCGCCGACCCGAAGGTCGGTGGCCGACTGGACCCGGCGCCCGCCAACGACCCGATGGAGCGGAGGCGCCAACACCAACCCCACCGTCGC
The DNA here is from genome assembly GCA_041394265.1 of Acidimicrobiales bacterium. Classification (NCBI taxonomy): domain Bacteria; kingdom Bacillati; phylum Actinomycetota; class Acidimicrobiia; order Acidimicrobiales; species Acidimicrobiales bacterium. Next base: position 4,200,915 of record JAWKIO010000005.1, on the reverse strand, counting down.
AACGTCGGTGAGTTCGGTGGTCAACGATGACATGGTTCGGTTGCCCGACTCGAGCACGACGACGTCGATGCTGAGCAGTCGTCGCTCGACCAGCGCGTCGACGAGCCGATCGTCGGCACCGGCCGACACCACCAAGACCGAGACAATGGACCCGTCGTCGACCTGCGCAGCGCTGCCGGCGCCGCCCTTGTTCGCGGCTGGCCAGAATCGACCGCCACCCTCGAGGTCGACCGGGCTCGTTGGCTGCCGCGGCACCGTCACCGCCAACATCACCCCGCCAGCAGCGAGGCAGGCCCATCGGGCTGGGCGCAGCGCTGGCCCGACGAACCATGCGGCGGCCAGGGCGAGCATCGCCACCAGGCTGGCGCCGCCGCCGATCATCGGCGAGGGCATCCGGAGCGCCACCGACGCCACCGTGTCGATCCACCACATCGCCGCAACCGCCGGCCACTGGAGCACGCCAGCCAGACCGTCGCCGACCAATCGACCGAGCACACCGGCCAGTACCCCTGCGGTGAGGCCCCAGGTCATGACCAGACCCGCCGCCCAGCCGGCCAACAGGTTGGCGGGTATCGAGACCAGAGCGACCGGGCCGAACAAGGAGACCAGCAGTGGTGTCACGCCGGCCTGGGCGCCGAGGGTGACGGTCAGCGGGGTTCGCCACCATCCGCCGGTCGAGGACCCGGCGCCCGGCAGTCGTTCCTCGATCAGCGGCCCGACCAGCAAGATGCCGGCCGAGGCTGCCAGCGAGAGTCGGAACCCGACCGAGGAGACGAGGAACGGGTCGATGAGCACCAGCGCCGTGGCAGCAAGGGCCAGCGCTCGCACCCCGGAGGCGCGTGCACCACTCGACAGGGCAACGACCGATGTCAGCGCCGTGCCCGTGGCCCGCAGGACCGATGGCTCGAGCCTGGTGGCCATGGCGAACACGACGAGCGCCAGCACCGTGGCGAGTCGACGGCTCCACCAACCACGCCGGTTGACCAACGGCTCGGCAACGGCGAGCACGAACGCGACGTTCTGCCCTGACACAGCGAGCAAGTGGGACAGCCCGACGGCGCGGAAGCGGGCTTGTTGTCCCTTCGACTGGAACCGGTCGTCGCCGATCACGAGCCCGGTGTAGAGCGCACGCCAGCGGGTCGGCAGCTGGTCGGCACCGCTGTTGACCACCGCTCGGAGACCTTGTGCTGGACGCTCCCACCAGCGAACATCTCGACTGGCACCGAGCTCGTCGATCGACAGCCGCCCGGTCAGGTGTCGCGAGCGTGCCCACTCGGTGGGGTCGATCGAACGCAGGCGGCCAGTGACGTGCACCGACTCGCCTGCCTGCAACGAGGCCAGCCCGGGCTGATCGAACCCGGCCGACACCGACACTCGGCGCCCGTCGGCGAGGGCCGCCTCGGCGATGGTCCCGAAGCGTCCGGGCTCGGGGTCGGTCACCAGCCGGACCCATCCGCTGTGCGAACCGACCGACACCGCCTGATAGCGCTGCTCGGCCACACCGGATCGGCCCAAGGCGAGCAGCCCGACCGCCACGACGACGATCCCGGGACGCCGCCACGTGAGCGCGAGCATCAGCATCATGACGCCGACCGCGATCGAGAGCACCGGCTCGATCGTCACCGGGGCAGGCGCAGCAGTCGACTGCGCCGACCAGGCGGCGCGACCGAGAACGGCGCCGATCCAGACGGCGGCCACCATCAGCGCCAACCATCGCTCGCTCATCCGACGACCACCTGGTCGGCCATGGCGGCGAGCTTGGCCGGGCCGATGCCCGGCACATCGAGCAACTGGTCGACGGAGACGAACGGCCCGTTGTTCGTCCGCCACGTGATGATCGCTGCGGCGATCGCCGGTCCGACGCCAGGTAGGCGTTCGAGGTCGGCCGCCGTCGCCTGGTTCAAGGACACCGGCGCGTCGGCCGCCGGGGTCGGCAACCCTGGCCCTCCTCCCCCACCGACCGGACCGAGAGGTGCCGGTGGGGTCTCGCCCTCGAGCGGGATGCGGACTTGGCTGCCGTCCACCAGCGGCGCCGCCAGGTTCATGGCCGACAAATCGGCACCGTCGAGGGCGCCACCGGCGGCGTCGACCGCATCGACCACTCGCGCCCCGACGTCGAACTCGTAGACACCCGGCGACCGCACGGCACCGGCAACATGCACGGTCATTGCGTCAGGTACACCGCCGGCGTCCTCATCAACGCTCGCCTCGCCCGTCGAGCCCCCACCCATGGAACTCGCCGACGTTGATGGCATTACTGGATCGCTCGCCCCGGCCGCCACCGTCGGTTCGAGGGTCACCATCGGGATTTGGTCCTCGATCGACCCCGATAGACGAGGCCGAACCGCCCACCAACCACCAGCGAGCACGACGGCAATCGTCACCAGCGCCGCAACGGTGCGCGACACCAGGTGACGGCGCCGCTCGATCCACACGACGATGTCGTCGAACAGGTCGACCAGCCGCGCCGGCGTCGACTCGCCGGGATCGTGAGGACCGGGTGTGTCCATGGCCAGTTCCATCGCCGAGCTGGACCGTGGTCGCAGCAGCTGTCGTCAGGGGAAGTGTCGACGGAGCCCCGGGGCTCGATGGATGCTGGGTGGCAGCGTAACGTCGCTCGGGCCGGTTGTCCTCGCCCGGCACGGCGTGGTGTCAGCTCGCCCTGGTGTCAGCTGGTGCCGATCAAAGGGCCAGCAGGTGGCGGCGCTCAGAACAGTCGGGTGCTGAGCTTCTTGCGCCAGGCGGCGGTGTTGGGGTGATCGTTGCCGAGCACGGCGAGCAGATCGACGAACCGGCTCCGGGCCTCGTCATCTTCCTTCACCCGATCGAGCAGCTGCTCGAGCTCGGCCTCGACCTCGAGGTTTTCGGGCGAGCCGTTCTGCAGACCGACCCGAGCGAGGGCGCCGACGACACGAGCAGGCTCGGTTTCGGGAATCTTGGCCAGGGCGTCGAGTGCCTCTTGGTAGCGATGCTCGTCGACGTAGTGCTGGGCCAGGGCGACGGTGGCGTCGTGGTGACCGGGCTCGAGTTCGAGCACCTGGAGGAGATCGGCCTCGGTGCCCGACTGCAGCAGTGTGGCGATCTCGAGCGCCTTGCCGCTCGGCACCAGCTTCGACACGAACTCTCGGATCACCTGCTCGGGCTGAGCGCCGGTGAATCCGTCGACGATCTGGCCGTTCGACAGGGCGTACACCGCGGGAATCGACTGCACTCGGAACGCCTGCGACGCCATGGGGTTTTCGTCGACGTTGATCTTGGCGAGCACGACCCGCGGGGTCTCGGCGCCGACGTTGGCGTCGTCGATCACCTTCTCGATCATCGGTCCGAGCGTCTTGCACGGACCACACCACGGCGCCCACAGGTCGACCACGACCGGGATCTGCATCGAGCGCTGGAGTACGTCGGTTTCGAAGCTGGCATCAGTGACGTCGATCAACACCCCATCCACGGTATCTGCGCCTCGTTCGGTCGACCACGGCGCGCCGAACCGCCCCTCCCCGTTCTGTGCGTCACAGTTCCCGCCCCTCCCCGTTCTGTGCGTCAAACTTCCCGCAGGCGACGCGAATGACGCACAGAACGGGTGATCCCGGTGGGTTTGACGCACAGAACGGGGTGCCGTTTCGAGCGGCGGGCGTTCGGTCGCTAGTGTCGGCAGCCACGGGTGAGCACCTCACCCCCGACGGTGCCGCAGGGGCGTCACCACGTCATCGATGCGATCGGAGCAAGCATGAAAGTCGACGGAGGACTCGGGTACGGCGGAGCCGCAACGAGCGGGATGGCCAGCATCGCCGCGTCGGCCAAGGAGCAGGAGGAAGCCGGCTACTCCGGCCTGTGGACCGCCGAGACGTCGCGCGACCCGTTCCTCCCGCTGCTGATCGCCGCCGAACACACCGAGAAGATCGAGATCGGCACCTCCATCGCCGTTGCGTTCGCCCGCAACCCGATGACCCTGGCCAACACCGCCAACGACCTGCAGGAACTCTCCGGCGGCCGCTTCATCCTCGGCCTCGGCTCGCAGATCAAGCCGCACATCACCAAGCGCTTCTCGATGGAGTGGTCGAAGCCGGCTGCCCGCATGCGGGAGATGATCCTCGCCATGCACGCCATCTGGGACAGCTGGGAGAACAGCACCAAGCTCGACTTCCGGGGCGAGTTCTACACCCACACCCTCATGACCCCGTTCTTCGATCCCGGGCCCAACCCCCACGGTCGTCCGAAGATCTTCCTTGCTGGTGTCGGCGAGCTCATGACCCAGGTGGCGGGCGAGGTGGCCGACGGCTTCATCTGCCACGGCTTCACCACCGAGAAGTACCTGCGTGAGGTCACCATCCCCGCCCTCGACAAGGGGCGGGCCAAGGCGGGCAAGCCGTCGCTGGCCGACTCGCCGGCCGAAGGACCCGACAGCTTCCAGATCGTCGGTCCGTCGTTCGTCGTCACCGGGTCCGATGAGGACCAGCTGGCCAAGGCCGCCCAGGGCACCCGCCAGCAGATCGCCTTCTACGGCTCGACCCCGGCGTATCGGCCGGTGCTCGAGATCCACGGTTGGGGCGGCCTGCAGGACGAGCTCAACACGATGTCGAAGCAGGGTCAGTGGGTCGAGATGGCCGACAAGATCGACGACGAGATCCTCAACACGTTCGCCGTGGTCGGCGAGCCCGAGGCCGTCGCCCCCGAGTTGAAGGCCCGCTACGGCGATGTCATCCAGCGCATCAGCTTCTACGCCCCCTACGCCAGCGATCGCGAGCGCTGGTCGAAGGTCCTCGCCGACATCAAGTCCTGATCCCGCCGATCACCGTCCCAAGCTGAGATCCAGAGCGACACCCTCACCCGTTCTCGAGACGCCACACGACAGATCTGTCGCTCTGGGTCTCGAGAACGGTGGGGTGTGTCGTGTCGGGTCTCAGGAACCGACGAGTTCGAGGGTGCCGTCGATGAACTGTTGACGGCAGAGCTGGCGCTGCAGCTTGCCCGAGCTGGTCTTGGGCAGGCTGCCGGGACGTACGAACACGACGTCGCGGGCCGGCACACCGACCGCTTCGACCACGCTGTGCCCGATGAGTGAGCGCAGCGGGTCGGTGTCGTCGGCTCGGGTTTCGGCCACCACGACCACGGCTTCCTTGCCCTTGCGGCCAGGCACGCTGAAGGCGATGACGTTGCCCGATCGGACACCGTCGACCATGCCGACCGAACGCTCGATGTCTTGCGGGTAGACGTTGCGGCCGCCGACGATGATGACGTCTTTGATTCGGCCGCACATGACCATCTCGCCGTCGATCTGGTAGGCGAGGTCGCCGGTGCGGAGCCAGTCGCCGTCGAACAGTTCGGCGTTGGCGTCGGGCCGCTGGTAGTAGCCGGTCGTGACCGAGGTGCCGCGAATCTGCAGCTCACCGACCTCGCGTTCCCCGACCGAGACGGAGGTGGCCGGGTCGACGATCCGGAACTCGAGCCCGGGCACGGCGTGGCCGAGCTTGACCATCGCCCGAGCGTTGGGGTGGTCCGCCGGCACGGGAACGGCACGATGCTCGAGTTCGAGCGCCACACCATCGACGGTGTCGAGCGCCATCCCGCTCAGCGGCTTGGGGAAGCTGCCGGCAATGGCGACCTCGGCCATGCCGAACGCCGGGAACACGGCGCCCGGTCGCATGCCGTGCCGCTCGGCGGCGTCGATGAACGCCTGGACCGAGGCCGGATCAACCGGTTCGGCGCCGTTGAGCGCGATACGAAGACGGGAAAGGTCGAGCACCTTCTTCGACCGTTCGAGCGCCCGAGTGGCCAGCACGTAGGAGAAGTTGGGGCCGGCCGTCGCGGTGCCGCCGTATTCCGAGATCCACTCCATCCATCGGGCGGGCGAGGCGAGGAAGTCCTGCGGCGCACCGAGCACGAGGTCGATACCGGCCGACATCGGCAGGATGCAGAAGCCCACCAGGCCCATGTCGTGGTAGAGCGGGAGCCACGAGACCATGACGTCGTCCTCGACGTCGACCTCGGCTGCTTCGAGAATGGCGTCGAGGTTGGCGGCCACCACATGGTTCGGCAGCATCACGCCCTTGGGCGCCGAGGTCGAGCCGCTGGTGAACTGCAGGACGAACAGGTCGTCTTCGTCGTAGTCGGGCCGGATGAAGTCATCGGCGGTCGGGCGGCCCTCACCCGGCATGAGGTCGGCCATGTTGTAGACCGGCGGGTCTTCTGGGCCCACCTCGACGAACGGGGCCAGGTCGGGATCGACGATCACGGCCACACAGTCGGCCCGGTGAATCCGTTCCTTGGTGGCGGTGACGAACTCGTCGAGCGAGGCGAGCCGCATGGGCAGGGGGAGGACCACGAGGGTGGCGCCACACAGCCACACGGCCTGCAGCGACGTGACCAGTTGCTGGGTGGTGGGACCGAGCAGCGCGACATGATCACCGTGTTGCACGCCGCGGGCCTGGAGCGCTGCTGCTGCGCCTTTTGCCTGCTCATGGAGCTCGGCCCAGCTGAGCGAGACGGGCTCTGCGCCCGTGACGAAGGTGATACGGCCGCTGCCTTTGGCAGCGTGCTCGATTCTGCTCACAATGGTCTTCACGGGACTGTTTGACCTCCTGTCCGCCGTGAAGGTTACGGCCCGGTAACAACTTTGTGGTGCTTGGTGTCACTCCGACCACGGCGGCGATGGACCAACCGCCGCCACTCGCGCAATAGGCCGAACGGTCCCATCTCCAACGCAACCGGCGGCGACCCTCAATCTGCGACGTGATTGTGCCGATATTGCGGCGTCCACGTTCGCGCCCGCAAGGAACCTCCGATGGCTCGCACTCGCACACTCCGCCCGCTCTCGGCCGTCCGCTCGCACGGACGCCGCATCGCTGCGGTGGCAGCCAGCGTCGGTCTCGCCACCGGTGGGCTGTCGCTGGTCAGCGCCCCGGTGTCGGCCGAGGCCCCCACCGGCTGTGGCGCCGTGGGAGCAGCCGGCGTCATCCCCATCACGTTCCCCAACCCGACCGGAGCGACGATCAACCAGACGACGACCACGGTCGGCGCCACTGCCACCTATGCCAACGTCGGCACCGTCGATGGCGTGTCGATCGACGCCCGGGCCACCCTCGACGCCATCAGCGGCGGCGACATCAAGTTCGAGGACTCCGTCAGCGACGACGCCCGATTCCTCCTGGGCCGGTTCGACTCGACCATGAGCGCCACCATCACCTGGGAGTTCTATCGCTCGGGTGATCCCTCCGCTCCCGTTCCCGTGCTCTCCACCTGGGTGATCGGCGACATCGACGGCAGCAACCGGGAGAGCTTGTCGCTGGCCAAGACGGGCCTCACGTCGATGCAGGCCGTCGCCACCAATGGCGTGATCGTCGATGCATCGTCCGACCCCGCCACCGTCACGGGCAACCTCGTCCACGACTCGTGGAGCGGTACCCCACCCGAGGAGTCGTGGGTCCAGCTCGACTTCGCCGGCGTGAGCTCGTTCACCATCACCTACAACTTGGACAGCGGCTCGACGGGCGCCCGCTACACCCATACCGGCAACGGCGATCTTGTCTTCACCCAGGCCACTACCTGCCTCGGCGTGTCCGACTACGACGGCGACGGCATCGTCGACATCGACGACCCCGACGACGACAACGACGGGATCACCGACGTCGACGAGGGTGACGGCGACACCGACGGCGACGGTACCCCGGCCTACAAGGACCTCGATTCCGACAACGACGGCATCAGCGACGCCACCGAGAACGGTGGAGCCAGCGGGCTGGCCGACTTCGACAACGACGGCGTCCCCACTCACCTCGATCTCGACTCCGATGGCGACGGTCTCTACGACGCCGACGAGGCGGGCCACGGCATCACCAGTGTCGACGGCGAGATCCCCGGCCCTTACGGCGTGAACGGCATGGCCGACGCCGTCGAGACCAGCGACTCGACCGATGGCACCATTGCCACCGAGAACTACTCCCTCCAGAACGCCGACGGCGGGACCGTCGACTATCTCGAGAACGCCGACGTCGAGCTCGTGTCGATCTCGTCGGCCAGTGTCGTGCCCGGCGAACAGGCCACGATCACGATGACATTGCGCAACAACGGCATCGGCGAGGCCGGCGATGTCACCATCGCCCATCCGCTTCCGGCGGGCACCGCCCTGAACACCGGCGCATCCCCCGGTTGCATCGTCGTGTCCGGTGACGTTCGCTGCACCATTCCCGGCACGATCGCCGACGGGGCCTCGCCCACCGTCTCGTTCGTGCTCGACACTTCGCCGTCGGCCACCGCCGGCACTGCCGCCACGTCGGCGACGATCTTCGACACCGCCACCCCTGACGCCAACGCCGGCAACAACGCCGCCGCCGGGACGTTCGAGTTCCTGGCACCGATCGCCGATCTCGCCGTCACCGGCGTCACCAGCCCCACGGTCGCTCCCGGCAACTCGACCACCGTGGTCGTCGACTACGTGAACAACGGCCCGTCCGACGCCCAGAGCTTCGAGGTGCACTATCCGCTCCCGACCGGCGCAACGCTGAACCCGACCGGGACCACGAGCGGGTGCGCCGTTGCCGCCGGCGACATCGTCTGCACCGTCAGCGGGCCCCTCGCCCCCGCCGGCACCGGTTCGGTGACCGTTGCGCTGGACGTTGCCGGCACGGCCACCGCCAACACCCAGAACGTCAGCGGGTCGATCCAGAACCAAGCCGTCACCGATGACGACAGCGCCAACGACACGATGGCCGCCACCTTCGAGGTGACCGACGCCGTCGCCGACATCGAGGTCTCGGCCTCCGCGCCGACCATCGTCCCCGGCGACACCGGCGACGTCACCCTCACCGTCACCTACCAGTCGGGTCCGTCGACGGCGACCGACGTCGAGGTCGTCTACGTCCTCCCGACCGGTGTCACCACCAACGGCCCGCTCCCCGCTGGCTGTGTCGAGACCCCGACCGGCACCATCACCTGCGACGCCGGTGACCTCGCCTCGGGCTCGGTCGACTTCGTGATCGGCGTGAAGGTCGACCAGGCCGCAGCCCCGTCGTCGACGCTCAACGGCACGGTCACGGCCACCACCACGGCCGACGACGCCGACGGTGCGAGCGGCCCGGCCGACGTCGCCACCGGCGCAGCAACTGCCGATCTGGTCGTGGTGGTCACCGATCCGGTTTCCCCGATCACCCCCGGTTCGACCGGTGTCGTCACGATCGACGTCACCAACAATGGTCCGTCGCAGTCTCCCGGCACGAGCGTGGTCTATGTGCTGCCAACCGGCGTGGAGGTCGACACCGACACTGGCCTCCCCGCCGGCTGCACCGAAGCCCCGACCGGCACGGTCACCTGTGTCGTCGGCTCCATGGCCAACGGTGCGACCGATCAGTTCGTCATCCCCGTCCGGGTCCCCGCCGATGCAGCCGGACCGGCCAGCCTCGACGACGGCACGGTCACCGCCACCTCAACCGGCGCCACCGACCCGGTCCCGACCAACAACGTCGATGTGAACTCGACCATCGAGACCGGCGCCCCGAAGGCCGACCTCGGCATCGTGGTCGACCCCTTCCCGGCGCTCCAGCCCGGCGACACCGGAACGATCACCGCGACCGTGACCAACCACGGTCCCTCCGATGGCGGCCCGGTCGACGTCGTGTTCGAGCTCCCCATCGGCATCGACTTCGATGACGCCGCCGCCAACCCCAACGGCTGCTCGGTTGCCAACCGCACCGTGACCTGCCCGATCGCCGGGCCGATGCTCTCCGGCGACGCCGTCGACGTAGCGATCCCCGTCGTGATGGTGCGCAGCCTGGCGTCGTCGGGCCCGATCGCCGTCGCACCGGTCGACCTGGCGAACCAGTCGGTCATCGACCCGAATGCGTCGAACGACAGCGCCGACGGCATGTTCGTCCTCGACCTCACCGGCGACTCCGACGGCGACGGGATCAGCGACGCCGACGAGATGGACCCGAAGCACACCGGTCTGCCGGTTGACACCGACGGCGACGGCACGCCGGACTACCTCGATCTCGACTCCGACGGTGACGGCATCCCGGACACCACCGAGCGAGGCAGCTCGGCAACGCCCGTCGACACCGACGGCGACGGCACCCCCGACTACCGCGACCTCGACTCCGACGGCGACGGCATCACCGACGCCACCGAACGAGGCACCGGCGCCACCCCGGTCGATACCGACGGCGACGGCACCCCCGACTACCGCGACCTCGACTCCGATGGCGACGGCGTGACCGATGCGGTCGAGCGGGGGACCTCGGCGACTCCTGTCGACACCGACGGCGACGGCACCCCCGACTACCGCGACCTCGACTCCGATGGCGACGGCTTCACCGACGCCGAGGAGCTGGTGTTCGGCGATCCATCGGCCGACGATGACGGCGACGGCATCCCGAACCGGAACGACCCCGACGTCTCGACGATCTCGGGCACGATCACCGACCCGACCGGCAAGCCGCTCGCCTTCGTGAAAGTGACCATCACCGCCGCCGACGGCAAGCAGTACACCACGACCACCAACGCGGTCGGCCAGTACATCTTCTCGTCGGCACCCGGTCAGGTGCTGCCCGCAGGCAAGGTGACGATCACCGCCACCCTGTCCGACGGATCGGCGCTCGTCGCCGGCGCCACGATGGTCGCCGGGCGGACGGTGCAGCAGGACCTCCAGCAGAACGACGCTCCGCTGGTGCTCGCATTCACCGGGTCGTCCCGCACCGTCTTCAACACGGGCCTCGTACTGCTCTCGGCCGGCACGCTGCTGGTGCTGTTCACCAGCCGCAAGCCCAAGCCGGTCCGGGTGCGAGTCGACCGCCGGTGATGATCGAGCGCTGACTCAGGGTTGGCGGCCTACGAAACCGAGGAGCTTGTCCTGCGCGCTGGCGTCGGCTGGCACCTCGACCTCGGGGCCGAACATGCCCGACGAACGCATCATCTGGGGCGGCATCCGCTGCAGTCCGAGGTGCACCGCCTCGACGGCTTCGTCGGGGAGGGTGCGGTCACCGTCGATGGCGACCGCCAGATCCCAGCTGTGGATCAGGAGGTCGCCGACGGCGATCCCGAGCAGCTGGTGCTTCGGCATGCCGTTGAACGGCCCACCTTCGAGATTGCCCTCGAGGTTCGACGGATCTCCCAACGCAGCGGTGATCTTGCTTCGCACATCGGACCACTCATCGGTGGGTGCGGTCGATGCGCCGATTGCCCCGCCGATCCGAGCTTGCGAGTTCACGGTGTGGTCGACCAGATCCTTCACCGTCCACTCACCACAGTTGGTGGGGGCACTCCACTGATCGTCGGTGACCGCCTGGAGATGGCGATCGAAGTTGTCGGCGGCCTGCTGCCACACTGCACCTGGTCCGTTCATCATGCACTCCTGTCGTCGGCCCGCAGACGGCGGGCGCGTTCGGCCCGACCGTAGTGGTGTCGCCGCCGGCGCACACGCCGGCCCGGCATCGGCTCCGCCATCGGCCACGGGGCTGAGCGGTCGCCTAGAGCAACGCTCGCAGACCCTTGCTGACGGCGTTGCCGATGCAGTTCGAGTGGCCGTCGCCGGCAAGCACCGTCGCCGTGGCCCGCAGGTTCGGGTAGCCGCGGCCGTTCAGCGTGTCGACAAACCCGAGTGCGTCGTCGACGATGCTGAAACCGCTGTCGCGCTCGTGCTCGCCGCCCGAGACGAACAGGTCGACGGCGAGATCATCATGCTCGTCGGCGTAGGCCTGCTCGAGCTGGAGGATCGCTCGGTCGTCCCACCAGATGGAGGGGCTGGCGAGCAACCACTTGTCGAACAGGCTCGGCTCGGTGAGCATCGTCCGCACCCCGAACAGTCCGCTGAAGCTGTGGCCGACGAACCAGCGCTCGCTGATCGCATGGTCGGCCATGACCGATGGCAGTACCTGGTCGCGCACGAACTCGTGGAGGACCGAGGCTCGACCGCAGTCGTCGGCCACGAGGCCCTTCACCCCGCTACCGGGTGGCGGCTCGAACGGGGTCGGGGTGAGCCACCGTGCCCGCTGGCGCAGGTACTCCCCCATCGACTCCTCGGCGAACCCGATCCCTACCACCATCGCCTCGGGTGCCTCACCCGACATCGACATGATCCTCGTGGCGTCGAGCACCGTGCCGAACGTCCACGGGGCGTCCATGCACACGATCAGCGGCATCTCGTCCATTCGGTCGTGCCGCACCGGCAACCCGGTCGAGATCGTGTGTGCGGTCCCGCTGCGGTCGCAGACCGTCGTTTCGGTCGTGGTGGTCCAGGCCATTTCGTCACACTGACCGATCCGAGTCGGCCCGGGCAAGCCGGGATGCAATCCGCCGGTCAACGGTTCCTGAGCGCCGACACTCGGCAAGTTCTACGATCTGCCCGCGACCGCGCCGATGCGGTTGGCGGCACCGACCTTGGAGGGAACCAATGGCCGACATCCGGCAGAAGATCATGAACAACGCCGCGCCGCACCTGCAGCCGGGCGAGACGGCGCTCACCGCCTTTCCAGCCCAGACCAAACCGTGGTGGTGGCTGGCCATGGGCGCCGTGTTGTTCATCGTGTTCAACGAGTACCGCACCATCGTGATCACCGACCGTCGCATCCTGGTGTTCGACAGCGGCAAGTGGTCGACCACGAAGGCCAACTCGCTCGTGCGTGAGGTGCCGAGATCGTTGAAGATCGGGCCCGCCAGTGGCCTGTGGTACAAGACCGAGATCCTCGGCGAACCGCTCCACATCCACAAGCGGTTCCACAAGGACATCGCCATGGCGGACGGCGTGCCCGCCTGACCCTCGATCCGGCCCTCGTCGCCGGGCTCCGAATGGGACAAAACCAACCACGAATGGTCGGTTTTGTCCCATTCGGGACGAGCGTCAGGCCGTGGAACCTCCGGTGATGAGCGGGTAGAGCCCGTCGGCGCCGGCCGCCACCGCGGCCCGACCGACCACCTCCGCCCACTCCGCCGTGCCGCCGTACTCGCTGCGCCAGGCCCACAGTCGACGGCTGGAGTGATGCAGCGGATACTCCTGGGTCATGCCCATGGCGCCGTGGGCCTGGTGGCAGGCCTTGGTGGCGCGGGTGGCGGCCTGGTTGGCGTTGAGCTTGGCCGAGGCGATCTCGAACTCGGCCGGTCCTCGTGAGGCGGCCAGCCCGGCGATCTCGGCGACCGACCGGGCGAGCGCCGCATCCTGCGCCGCCCACACCAGATGCTGCTGCACCGCCTGGAACCGCGCGACCGCCTGGCCGAACTGCTTGCGTTCGTTTGTGTAGGTGACCGTCAGCTGGCTCATCTTCTCGATGGCCCCACCCATGAGGGCCACCCGACTGAGCGCTCCCCGCAGCCGGAAGGCTGCGTCATCGACACCGTCGGGTGCTGGTGCGGACTCCACGGTCGCTCGGTCGAAGGTGAGCGAGTCGCGCGGTTCGCCGGCGAGCGAGGTCTGCGGCTCGACCTTCGCCTGCTCCGCTGCGACCGACACGACATGGCCATCGACCAGCACCGCCAGTCGTTCCGCCGCTCGTCCCCACGGGACCATGTGCACGGTGCCGCTGAGGGTGCCGTCGTCGGCGAGCGTGAGGCGGTCAGCTCGGTGGCCCGGTGCGACGGTGACGATGCCCTCGGGGATCGCCAGACCGGCTGATGCCAGCAGCCAACCGCCGAGCATGCCGGTCTCAGCGGCCGGGATCGGTGCGGCGTGGTAGCCGACGAGCCGCAGCACCTCGAGTGCGTCGAGCAGCGAACCACCCGAGCCACCCGCCTCCTCGGGAATCGAGATCCACGGGAACCCGGTCTCGGCGAAGGCCGACCAGATCTCGGGCGCCGACCCTAGCTCCTCGGCCCGTTGGATGGCCTCGTGCGTGCAGAGCCGGGCGAAGAGCCGATCGGCGGTTTCGGTGATCAGTGCGTCGACGGCATTCAGGTTGGTGGTGCTCATGACGGCAGCCCCTGGAGTCCCTTGCTGGCGACCGATCGCAGGATCTCGATCGTTCCGCCTCGAATGGTGTTGCCCGGACCCGTGAGAACGCACTGGGCGAGCAGCCGCTCGAACAGCGACGACGACTCCAGCGACAGCTCGGTGTCGACCAACTCGACGAGTCGTTCGATCGTCTCGATCTCGAAGCGGGTGCCCATCTCCTTGACCAGCGCGGACTCGACGGTCGGCGCCTCGCCCGAGTCGATCAGTCGAGCGACCGACAGCGACAGGTTGCGGATCCCCCACCACCGAGCCGCCAGTTCGCCGAACAGTCCGACCACCCGGCTGTCGAGGTCGGTGCCCTGTACTTCACGCAGCAGCTGCTCGACCGTGGAGAAGGTCGACAGCCAGCGGTCGGGGCCACCCCGCTCGTAGGCCATCTCGGTGGTGTTCTGGTTCCAGCCCATGCCGGGCGTGCCGACCACGTTCTCGTCGGGGACGAACACGTCGTGGAACGACACCTCGTTGAAGTGGTGCTCGCCGTTGAGGAACGGGATCGGGCTGAGTTCCAGGCCGGGCGTGTTGTGCAGGTCGATGAGGAACTGGCTGAGGCCCTCACGCTTGTTGCCCACTTCGTCGAGCGGCTGGGTGCGGAGCAAGCAGATGAACCAGTCGTTGGTGTGGGCGTTGCTGGTCCAGATCTTGGTGCCGTTGACGATCCAGCCGCCGGTGTCTCGCTCGGCCTTGGTCGTGACCGAGGCGAGATCGGAGCCGGAGTCGGGCTCGCTCATCCCGATCGAGAACCCGAGCTCGCCGGCGCAGATCTTGGGCAGGAAGCGGGCCTTCTGCTCGTCGTTGCCGAACTTCAAGATGACGTTGCCGGTCTGGCGGTCGGCCACCCAGTGGTAGCCGACCGGGGCGCCCCATCGCAGCATCTCCTCGACCACGATGAAGCGGTCGACGGCGTTGCGGTCGCTGCCGCCCCATTCGGTCGGCAGGGCCATGCCGACCCAGCCCCGCTCGGCCATCTTCTTGGAGAACGCCGGGTCGTGGGCGGCCGACATGCCGAGGCCCGGTTCGTGGGAGCCCGGCGGCAGCTCCTCGGCGAGGAATGCCCGGACCTCGGCCTGGAGGGCAAGCTCCTCAGCGGTCAGTTCGGTGGGTGTGAATCGCATCGTCTGTCATCAGAGCGCACGATCCGCACGGTGTCGAACCGCTCCGTCGTTTGGCAACTTTGGTGCTGGGAGCCTCGTTTTGCTGTCGCCAGCACCAAAGTTGCTTGGGGTTCGGCGGCTCAGGGGAGGATCGCCGGGGCGAGGACGTCGAGTGAGTCCGGGGTGTAGGGCGTGAGCAGCACCCGGTCGAACCCGAACCGCTCGAGATCGAACAGTGCGTTGGCGACTCGATCGGGCTCACCGATGAACCGCCCGAGGAACGACCCTTCGAGATCGCGCTGCAGGGTGACGAGTCGCTCTCCGTTGCCGCACCCGACCTGGATGAAGGTCGACAGCGCCGCGTCGGGGTTGGCGCGGCGGACCCGCTCGACGAGGTCGACCACGTGGGCGTCGTCGATCGATGCCAGGTCGCCGTAAGCCAGCGTGCCGCCACGAGTGACTCGACCCGTGATCTTCACCTCGACCCGGGACACCAGCGCTGCGCAGAGAGCGATCGAGCGGGGGCCGCCGAGCGACGCGGTCAGCGTTGGTGGGGTGTCGACCGGCGGACCAATTGGGCCGATGTCGATCTGGTAGTACGTGCCGCTGAAGCGACAGTGGCGAGTCTCGAGCAACGTCGACACGATCTGCAACGCTTCGGCGTACCGCTCGACTCGTTCGCCCGGCGGCGGGTAGCGCAGCCCACTCCCCTCCACCTCGGGTTGTGACCAGCCGGCGCCCAAGCCGAGCTCGAACCGGCCGCCCGATGCCTGCTGCACAGCGAGACCGGCGTGGGCGACATCGACGGGCGAGCGCAGCAGGTTGTTGGCGAACGCCGAGGCGATGCGGACCGTAGAGGTGGCCGCAGCCATCGCCCCGGCCGCCACCCAGACGTGCGGATAGGTGCGGCCACGATCGGCCACGTGATCGGCGACGGACACGACGTGCCAGCCTTCGTCCTCGCGGACCTGGGCCCAGGCGGCCGGATCGATGCTGCTGTCGACGAGATTGGCAACGAACTCCACGGACTCCCCTTCGCCTGTCGGTCGGCGAGCCGAGTCTGGCTCAGCCTCGACGGGCGTGGCGAGATGGTGGGGTCTGCTCTGCGGCGCGATCGCCTCAGGCGGCGGTGTGCCGGTTGTCGGAGTGCAGTGGAACGCTCGGCGCGCCGTAGGCGGAGTCCTCGGTCCAGAGCCACAGTCGCCACAGGGTGCGACGCTGGTCCTCGTAGGGCTCACGACCGTGGAGCACCCGGTAGTTGTCGATGATCAACGCCTCACCGTTGCGCAGCTTCGGGTGTTCGACACGCTCGGCGGCGGCGTCGAGGAGGTCGTACCACCGTTCGATCATCGCCAGGTCGGCGACGGGGTTCGAGCTGTCGAGGCACGGGCGGATGTGTTCGACGTTGGCGGTGACGAGCATGCGGCGGCCTCGGTCGGTCGTGCTCACGATCGGTCGGATCAGCGGCTGCATGCCGGGGTCGGTCTGGTCGACCGGTGTGGTCGCCAGCCGCGCCGCCAACGGTGCGTACTCGGGGTCGTCGATCATCAGCTCGAACAGCTTGTAGCCGTCGACCAGAATCGAGGCCCCGCCGACCTCGCTCTGCCACTGGCAAAGCAGGACCACGGCGTCGGGGTAGTGCTGACCGTAGGAGTAGCCCGAGGTGTGGCACTGCGACCGAGTGGCATTGGAACTCCCCGACGGGCGCTGCCCTCGGTCGCCGGCGTCGCTGACCTTCACACCCGACGGCACCGCGAGGAGCGTCCGGTTGAAGATCGAGAACCCGACCGCCCGGGCGTCGGCTTCACTCAACCCGGCCCGGGTCAGGATGGCGGCGCCGTCACGCTGCACCAGTCGCAGCGCCTTGGCGGGATCCGACGTACGTTCCGGGGTGACACCGACGGTGGCGAGGTCCATGAGCAACTCCTTCAGCGTGGGACCCGGAGCCGGGCGACTCGTATACCGCCGAACGATTCGGGGCCGGGTCCCACGCAAGAAGTGAACCTCGGGGACTTTTCCGGTTCGTGTGTCGACGATGAACGTCACGAAACACGAATCTGGCGTGGATCTGACGTCCGTTGCGGCCTCGTCGTCCCCCTGGTCTCCTCTACGTGAGTACCGCGAACGACACCATGGTGTCGCAGTTGCCGGCGGGCAGCGGAGGCGGGCCGGGTCTCCTCTACCAGAGCGCCGCGAACGACACCCTGGTACCGCAGACGCCGGCGGGCAGCGGAGGCGGTCCGGGTCTCCTCTACCAGAGCGCCGCGAACGACACCCTGGTACCGCAATTGCCGGCGGGCAGCGGAGGCGGGCCGGGTCTCCTCTACCAGAGCGCCGCGAACGACACCGTGGTACCGCAATTGCCGGCGGGCAGCGGAGGCAGTTCGGGTCTCCTCTACCAGAGCGCCGCGAACGACGCCCACGCACCGCAATTGCCGGAGCGCAGCGGAGGCGGACCTGGTCTTCACTACGTGGGTGCCGTGAACGGCACCGTGGTACCGGAGATGGCTGTGACCGGCCCGGGCGATCGGGCCGGGGCTGTGCCAGGTCAGTCGATGGCCGGGGGCTCGATCGCCGACCGCAGTTGCGGTGGCAGGTCGTCGAGCGCCGTCTCGCCCGCCTCGGCGGCCTGGAGGTCGGCGAGGCGGATGCGAAGCTGCCGGGCGTAGGTGCGCTGATCGCAGCGAGTCGCTCCTCGAGCAGCCAGCACAGCGGCCGCAACGGCGGGGTGGCGGACGCCACCTTGTTGCAGACGTTCTGCCAGGTGCTCGAGCAGGTGCTCGCGGTTGAGGGAGTTCATGCCAACCACCGGAGGTCTCCGATCTCGGAGTAGGTGCTGTCGGTTTCGGCCAGACGCCGAAGCTTGCGCCGCATTCTCGCATCGATCTGGCGCACGTTGGCCGGTTGCAGACCGAACTCGTCGGCGACCGTGTTGGCCGGGCTCGGATCACCGGCGGCGTTCTGCACCCGGTATTCGGTGTGCACCGCGGCGTCTCGGGCACTGCCGACCAGGGCAATGGCCTCGATCAGCTTGGCCACCGCCGGGTCTCGCTCGGCCACCACCGCCAGGGTGGCGTCGACCTCGACCACGAGCGACGGAGCCGCAACTGAAGCCGCCGAGCGGTCACGATCGAGGTCGTCGATCTCGACCGCTCGGTGACCGAGGTCGGCGTAGACGATCCGCTCGATCGCCTTGCGGGCCCAGACCCACGGGAGGGCGCCGCCCTGCGGATCCCACGAGCCGGCATCGTGGAACAGGTGCAGGGCGATGTCGACGACGATGCCCTCGATCCGACCGTCGTCGGTGAGGACCTCGCGCCGACCGGCGCCGGCGATGATCGAGCGGGCGACCTTGGCCAGGTCGTCGCCGAAGTCTTCGACGAGTGACCAGACCGCTGCGGGGTCGCCCGTGCCGAGTCGGCACATGGTCTCCTCCAATCGGAGGCGTCGGGTGGGGTGCATGGATGGGCTCCTTTTTGGGATGCGAACGGTGGCTGCCGGGAGTGGCAACCGCCGAACATCCATCATGACGAGGGCCTATGACATTGATGATCGAGTGGTGATCGACTGGCGCCTCGACCTCGCCCCTCAGCCCTTGGCGACGAGCTCGACCTTGCGGATCGTGAAGTCCGGGATCTCATTGGTGCCGCCGGCGGCAGTGTCGTAGCGGAACGTTCCCGTCGCGGTTGCCCACACCTTCAGCAGGTCGTCCTGATCGGCGTCGGCCAGACCCTCGGCACACACCGATGGGTCGGCCCGGAAGACGCCGTCACCGTCGTACTTGTAGCGATAGCGGACACCGAGGTTGTTCGGGTCCCACGAACCGAGGAAGGCACACTCGCCCGTCCTCGAGTCCCACTGCCACGGGATCACGAACATCACGAGGCAGCTGCCGGCGAAGCTGTCGGTGTCTCGCAGTACGGCGTCCACATCACCGGGTGTGCACTCGGCGTCGAGCTTCTCTGCCTCCGTACGGCTTCGCAGCGGCTCGGCGCAGGCCGTGACGGCGTCGATCAGTTCGGCCCGTGTCCCGACGGCCTCCATCTCGTCGGTGTGGTCGACGTAGCTGGCGATCAAGCCGGTGCCGGCGCCGGCCTCCGCGCAGGCTCGTGGCAGCTCGACATCCCAGGCGGTCTGCGCTGCCGCCTTGATCTCCGGGTCGAACCGCAGTCGGAGCTCTCGTAGCTCCGCCTCTCCGGCGGCGACCTCCCCCTCGAGTCGTTCGACCGTTTCCCGCAACTCGCCGGCCGCCTCCTGCTCCGCCTCGAGCGAGGCCGTCGCCGTGTCGAGCTCGTCTTCGAGCGATTCAATCGTCGCCGTCGACGTGTCGAGTTCGACCTGGACCTCAACGATCTCTGCTTGCGCAGCGCGTAGGTCTGCTGCTGCAACGTCGGGTTCGGTCGTGTCGGCTCTGCATCCGGCGAGGAGGACGATGGCGCCGGCGAGCAATGCCGGTCGGTACATGCGCTTGTTGAGTCTCATGCCCCTCCGTGGGGCGTGGCTGTGACGCATGGGTGCAAGGCCGCCCGACCGAGTTGTCACAGCTCGTCGCCATAGGGGTGCGCAACAACGACGAACCCAAGGAGCGCATCATGAGCGACCAACCACTTCCCCCACCGGCACCGGGCCAGGGGCCGATCCCACCGCAGCAGATCATCATCCAGCAGAAGAAGGGCGGCACCTGGTGGAAGGTGCTGCTCGTCCTCTTCGGACTGCTCGTACTCGGCACGGCAGGGTGCGTCGCCCTGATCGGTGGCGCCGCGAAGGAGGTGTCCGACTCGATCGACGAGGCCGAGGATCAGCGGGCCGCCGATGAGGCGCTCGTCGAGGACAACGCCGTCGTGACCGCTTGTGTGCTCGCCGAGTTCGGCACGGCAACGGCGACCGTCGAGTTCACCAACCCGCTCGACGAAGAGAAGGGCTACGTCTCGATCGAGGTCGGCTTCCTCGACGACGAAGGCACTGTCGTCGGCTCGGGCACGGTCGTGTTCGAGAACCTGTCACCGGGCCAGAAGGCGGTCGGCGAGGCCACCGCCTTCGACCTGGCCGACGGGACCACCAGCGTCAACTGCGAGGTCACCGACGGGACGGTGTTCTGACCGTGTCCTGCGCCTCGTAGCGAGATCTCGGGTGTGTGGCCCGTGCGGCGGCCGGGCCACACACCCGAACCTATGTTGCGAATGAAAGTATTTACAAGTATTTGACCGTATTTTGAAGATATTGAGCTACGTTGTCGGAGCCGGACTCACCGTGGGTGCGCCTTCCCCAGCGACACGGACACAAAGCGAGCAATCAATGACCACCGACGAACACACTGCCGCCTGCACCGCCCTGGGAAGGTTCATCAGCAGCGGTCTCCACACGATCGATGAGTAGGACCTGGCGACCCACCTTCTCCGTTGGATGAACCCCGATCCGCAAGAGTCCAACCGCCGGTCCAGACTCGCAAGGGCTGCATCAGCGATCGAGTACGCCGAGGTCTTCTCACAGGTCGACAAGAGTCCCAATGACCTGATCGCCGAACTACGCACCCGGTCTGAGTTGGCAGGGCGGCAGGAACTCGAAAGTACAATCGCTGCGACATCGATACGTGAGCTGACGCCCGAGCTGCGATCGATCATCGAGCGTCGGGAGACCCAGGATCTCGAGGGGCCTGCATACGTCGTCGAGCTACTCAGCGCTCTCGACTCCTGAGCCGCACCAGACTGCGAGCTCGTTGTCGATCAGTGCATGGCGGCGACCCAGGCGCCGAGCATGACCATGGTGGTGAGCTGGCCGAGCAGGAGTTGTCGGCCCAACGTGACGATCTCGCCCCGCACGGCCGTGATCTCGAGCTTCAATTCGCTTCGTAGCTCGACGCCCAGGGCAGCGACGTCGTCCTTCGTAGCGAGCCGGTCGTAGTCGATTGGTGGCATGGCTTCCATCGCGATCTCGGCGAAACGCCTGTTGGAGAAGACGCGCTCGAGTTCCTGCCGCAGGTCGAGACGGTCTTTTTCGGTGGCGGCCATTTTGGGTGCTTCCTTCGGATGCTGCAAGGAGTTCGACGGGAGCACCAGCTCCGATGACGCCAGTCTGCCCGCCCGGTATGACACGGGCGAGCAGATCGGCGTTCGACCCCGAGGCGCTTCAGCCGTCGAGGACGGCGGTCGCCTTCACCTCGACCCGGGCACCGGGCTGGGCCAATCCGGTGCAGCCGATGGCGGTCCATGCCGGATAGGGCTCGCCGATCGCGGCGTCTTTGGCTTTCATGAAGGCGCCCATGAGTGACATGTCGGTGTGATACGAGGTGAGCTCGACCACATCGGCGATCGACCCTCCGGCAGCGACGAGCGTGGCGTCCATCAAGGAGAACACCGCTGCGAACTCCTCGGCCGGATCGTCGGGTATCGGCGCCCCGGCAGGGGCGCCGACGATGCCCGACAGGTAGACGGTGTTGCCCACCTTCATGGCCGGAGCGAAGTGGAACCGCTCGTAGTAGGCCTCTTGGCCGGCGGGAATGATCGGCGTGCGGTCGCTCATCTGCGAGATGTCAGCACCTTTGCCGTGGGGCCGCAAGCGACCTCGAACGAGCGAGCTATCGGCCGGGACGAAGCAGCATCAACGTGTCGTACTCGAGTTCACTGCGTCGTCGACCGGACGCCGCCATCACGATCGAGCGATGTCGACCCTCGAGATGGGCGCGAGCCTGGCCCGTCAACGACACGCCCCACCGCACGGTGGCGAGCAGCCGCCACCAGTCGAATCTCGTCTGGTCCCACTGGCCGCCGCCACGTTCGTACGCCGAGCGCAGCACGTCGATGCCGGCGAGGCCGCCGACGCGGTGCTGGTTCTCACTGAAGCGCCACATGCGAAGACATGGCCACACCAGGTCTTCCATCGCATCGCCGAGGTGGCACGTCTCCCAGTCGAGCACTGCGGCCAGGCCGTCGTCGTCGACGATGATGTTGCCCACTCGGATGTCGCGGTGGACGATCACAATGGACGCCGGCTCGTCGGGCGCGCTGTCCTCGAGCCGGCGCAGGGCCATCGAGAACGTCGGCGACGGTTCGACCATGGTGTCGATCGCCTCTCGCAACAGACCGAGCGCGGTCATGACCGGGTCGGCGTTCTCGGGCCGGGGCAGCAGCTCGGGAGCGAGGTCGATGTCGATCGAGTGGAGCCGTGCCATCGCCGTGCCCAGCTGATCGACGATCGTCTCACCCAGTCCGAGCGAGTCGACCTTGCGCATGATCTGCCGTGGGATCGAGACACCGTCGACGGCGGTGCTGATGAAGAACGGGCCCCCGACTGCCGAGGGGTCGGTGCAGACGTGGTGGATCTTCGGCGTGCGCACGCCTGCCTGCTCGGCCAGGGTCCGCACGCCCGCCTCGACCGCCACGCCGATGATCTCGATCTCCTCGGTCTGGTTCATGGTGAACGACAGACGTTCGGTCCCGCCGGGACGCACGGCGTCGAAGAGGGCGTTGACTCGACGGGCGCCGGCCGATACCGGCGCAAAGCCCTCGACGGTCACCGGCGCTCCTTCGACCTCGCTCAACCATCGCTCGAGGCGGTGCTCGATCGGCTCGTCCATCAGTCCTCGCTCCAGTCGGCATACCCCGGCTTGGCGATCTCGAGATCGGCGATCACGCCTTCGAGGAGCCCGTTCCAGATCAGCTCCTGTGTGGCCGGATCGTCCAGGGTCCTGCTTCGTAGCACCTGGCTCAGCGTGGCCCGGGCCGAGGCCAGATCGACGGGGACGTCGTCGACCGACATCGCCCGCAACATCTCCCGGACCGTGACGAGCTCGGCTTCGTTGGACCCCACGCCGATACGAAGTTCCCGCTCGACGATGCTGACCAGGCTCGCCGCCACCCGGGCATGGTGTTGTGTCGCTCCGGTGAGCGCCGGCACCACGTCGTTGCGCAGCGTCTCGGCCACCACCGACAACAGATCGGCGGCACTCGGTTCGTTCTGCATCGGCGGACAGTACCCGACGCCTGCTCGCGTCGGCCAAGCCTGAGCCGGTCGTCTCCATGAGCTGCGCATCACCCCCGAGTTCCGAGCCGGCCCCGGCGATGGCGAACGTCAGTTCAGGGCGGCGACCCAGGCGCCGAGCATGACCATGGTGGTGAGCTGACCGAGCAGGAGTTGCCGACCCAACGTGACGATCTCACCCCGCACGGCCACGATCTCCGTCTTCATGTCGCCTCGCAGCTCAGCCATCTCGCCTCGCAACACCGCCATCTCGCCTCGTAGCTCGACGCCCAGGGCAGCGACGTCGTCCTTCGTGGCGAGCCGGTCGTAGTCGATTGGTGGCATGGCTTCCATTGCGATCTCGGCGAAACGCTTGTTGGAGAAGACGCGCTCGAGTTCCTGCCGCAGGTCGAGACGGTCTTTTTCGGTGGCTTTCATTTTGGGTGCTTCCTTCGGATGCTGCAAGGAGTTCGACGGGAGCACCAGCTCCGATGACGCGAGTCTGCCCGCCCGGTGTGACACGGGCGGGCAGATCGGCGTTGGATCAGCGATCGAGCCGGTCAGCCTCGGGCGGCGAGGATCGCCTTCACCACGTCGATGGCGGCGGTGTTGTTCACGTCGAACAGGACCGTCTGCCAGGGCGACTCGCCCTCGGTCCGCACGGTCACGCCCGCTGCCTCCATGCCCGCGTGGAGCGCCTCGGCTTCGGCGTCCCGCTGGGCGATCTGCTCGGCGGTGAACTCGCTGCCGGGTTCGGGTGCGATCATGATCGTGTCGTCCTCGACCTCGACTATCGGCGCCTCCTCGGCCGGCGCTTCGTCGGTGCTGACCACGACCTCATCCGGGTCCACGGGCTCGGCCTCGACGGCTTCGACCGACCCTCCTTCGCTCGGCGCAGTGCTCTCGCCCGACTCCACACCCTCACGGGCCTGGCCTTCGACGCCCGCGGTCGCTTCCGGCATCGGGGTGTCGTCGACCATCATCGTCTCACAGCCCAGGCCCGGCTCGACCGGGTAGAGCTCTTCGAACACGGCGTTGACCTTCTCGTTCAACGCCTCATCGTCGTAGTCCCACTCGATCCACTCCCAGCCGAGCTCGTCGCTCTGACGGGTGTAGGCGACGCCGGCAGCGTCGAAGGCAGCAGCGAGCTTGTCGTTCTCGGCCGTCATCTGCGCCAGTTCCTCGGCAGACGGGGGCTGCGGCGGGTAGAGCTCGGCGTAGGCGGCGTCGACTGCTTCCTGCGCCGCGGGGTTGTCCCAGTCCCACTCGAGCGACTCCCAACCGTTGTCGTCGGTCGTCCGGGTGTAGCTGACCTGGGCGGCGTCGAGCGCCTTGGCGATCACGTCGTTCTGGTGGCGGACCTCGTCGAGGTCGGCCTGGCTCGGCGGCTCGACCGGGTACCTGGTGTCCCAGTAGCTGTTCATGACCGACGAGGCGACCATGTCGTTGTAGTCGAACTCGACGTAGCGGAAGCCGGAGTCGTCGGTGGTCACCGTGTAGGCCACGCCGTAGCTGTCGAACAGCGCCACGATGGCGTCGGTGTCGGCATTGGCGGATGCCAGTTCTTCCTCGGTCGGGACGTACGGCTCACCGCCGAAGCCGCAGTCGATCGCGATCGCCGCATCGGCCGCGACCTTGGAGTCGGACGACGCCATGGCTGCCATCGTCTCCGCTCCCCCGACACCTGGAAGGTGCAGCGCCTGCTCGGCCCGGGCGGCGGCCCCGGCCTCGGCCGAGATGACGCTCGACCTCGGCGAGTCGTTCGTGATCCACCATGCGCCCACGCCGCCACCGGCGACGACGGCAACGGCCGCCGCTGCTCCCATCACCTTGATTCGTGACTTCTGCATGACCCTGTCTCCTGCGATGTGGTTGTCCGGTCGTTCCGGAGTCTCGGCGAGTTGCCGTTCGAGAGCTGAGACGGTGGACACTCGAATCGAGTTCCCCACCGTCGCAACAAATAGTTCGAACGACCTATCGGCCGATCCACTCAGGTCTTGCGTTGTTCGTGCCTGGCGACCGAAAACGGCACCGTGCCACCACCGATGTCATGGACAGGCGGTGTTCCGACTGCGATTCCGACTCGGGCGCCGAGATCTGCGGCTGGCCGGCGTCGATTCGCTCAGCCAGCCGCAGCGGACCACGGCTCCGATCAGCTGCTCGGCTGATACGGGAAGCGGGCTTCGAACTCGTGCCCTGCCGCCACCCAGCGAACGACCAGATGTCGATCGAGGCCGGCATCCATCGTGGCGAGCCAGTAGTTGAACCCGACCGGGTCGGGCGTGCGACCGAGCACGTTCGTGTAGACGATCTCGAGGAAGCGCCGGTTGGTGAGGCCACCACCGTACGTCTGCTGGAACTCGGTCGAGTTGGCGAAGCCCCAGGCGACGTCGTCGTAGTTGATGCCAGAACGTGATTCGACCAACCAGTACTTGGCCCCGGCCAGGTCGGGATCACGATCGAAGAACGCCCGGTACAGCCGCATGGTGTCGGCGTCCCGGTCGGGCACGTAGTCCCTCGACTCGATCACCTCCGCCAACGACGTCGCATCGTTCAGCGGCAGATCGCGTCGCACGGGCGCTGCCGTCGTCGTGGTCGTCGCCGGACGGGTGGTCGTCGTCGTGGTCGGCTGGGTCGTCGTGGTCGTCGTGGGCTGCGTCGTCGTCGTGGTGGGCTGGGTCGTGGTGGTGGTTGGCTGCGTGGTGGTGGTCGTCGTGGCTGCCGGGCAGGTGATCTCGAGCGTCACGGTGCCCGTATCGGTGTCGACCGCATCGCTCACCCGGTACTCGAAGGTCTCTGAGCCGCAAGACGAGCCGTCGGGGGTGTAGGTGAAGCCTCCGTCGGATCCGACCACGACGGTGCCGTGGGCTGGGCCGGTGACGAGCTCGGCGGTCAGTGCGTCGCCGTCGACGTCGCTGTCGTTCGAAAGGACGCCGGGGGCCGGTGTGACGAACGGATCGTTCACCGAGGCGACCGAGTAGGAATCGTCGACCGCAAGGGGCCGATCGTTGATACTTGCCACGCTCACGGTGACGATGGCTGAGTCGCAGGCCGAGGCGCTGGTACACACCTGATAGGTGAAGGCGTCGACACCGTGCCAGTGCTCGTTCGGCGTGTAGCGAACGGTGCCGCCGGCCAACACGTCGAGCGTGCCGTGGTCAGCCGAGGTGACGATGGTGACCACGGGATCGGCCAGGTCGACGTCGTTCGCAAGCACATCGACCACGACAGCGACGTCTTCATCGGTCGAGGCGGCATCGGCGTTGGCGACGACACCGGCACCGGGTGTCACCTCCGGTGTGGAGCCGTCGAGTGTCAGGACCACGTTGTCGATGGTCGTCCCGTCGCCGATCTCGAACACCGTCGGGGTGTCGCCACCGTGGACGAACGTGACGTCGCTGGCGTAGACGTAGACCTCGGCGGTGTAGGCCCCCGCGGGTACGAGCACCGACCACAGGCCATCGCCGCCCGGGAAGTACTGATACGTCTCGCCGGTGTCGACGTTGCGAACGGTGACCGCGCCGCCCTCGCTCGGTGCGCCATCACCATCGAGGACCACGCCGGAGATCGTGCCGGTGGCGCCGTGGGCGACCTCGATGTCGATGTCGACGAGATCGGTCCGAGCCACGTCGACCGCGATCGCCGCCGAGCGGTCGACGGTGTCGCCGTAACAGGTGGCGGCGACGCCGACCTGCTCGCCGGTGACGATGTGGTAGCTGCCCGGATCGACCGACAGCTGATAGGTGCCGTCGGCCCCGGTGTAGGCCCAGTCGACGACGTTGTCACCGTCGACGGGGACGGTGGTGATGGCCAGGTTGGCGACGGGATCACCGTTGACGTCGGTGACTGTCCCCGACACCTCCGTCTCCGGTCCCACGCTCGCGTCGATGTTCGTGATCGAGCCGCCGGCCGGCACGACGACCGCCAGCGCGCCAGCCCGGTCGAGGGCGTCGTCGTACCACTCGGCGCCAACAGCGTCGCCGTCGAAGCGGATGTCGTAGGACGCCGAACCGAGTCCGGAGAGTGTGTAGTTGCCGCCGCTGTCGGTCATTGCGACGGCCACGGCGAGACCGCTGTCGTGTCGGACTGCGGTGACCTCTGCGTTCACCATGCTGGCACCGAGTTCGTTGGTCACGCGACCCGAGATGGTCCCGTTGGGCACCAGCTCGATGTCGAGCCCGCTCGTGGCGCCGCTGACCACGACCGCTGCGCCGTCGTCGAGGTACGACTCACCCCACGTCGGGCTGGGCCGATCATCGATCACACGGATGACGTAGGAACCGGTCGGCACGCCGTAGATGGCGTAGGTGCCGACCGAGCTGGTCGATGCCGTGTCGATGATCGCACCGTCGCCATCGAGCAGCTGCACGGTGAGATCCGGGGCGACCTCGCCGTTCGGACCGGACACACGACCGCTGAGGGTGTAGCCGTGCGCCAGTTGGACGTCGAGGGTCGTGACGGACTCTCCCGCGGGGACCGTGACGATCTGGGTCGACGGGGCGAACCTGGCGCTGGGATCGGCGAAACCGAGTGCGAAGTCGCCGGGCGAGGCCCACAGGTACTCATAGTGTCCCTGGGCGTCGGTCTCGACGTTCGACCAGGACCCGCCCACGCGGATGCCGGCGATTGGATGACCGTCGGGACCGCTCACGGTGCCAACGATCGACGGCAGCTTGGTCAGTGCGAAGTCGACACCCTCGGCGCCGACGCTCCCCTCGACCACCGCGTCGCTGACCGCCGACCCGTAGCCGACGCTGCCGCCATTGGCGCGAACGATCGTGTTGCCGCCCAGGCCGAGCTCGACCGAGTAGGTCCCATCGGGGCCGGTGACTCCCTGTCGTGTCCAGTAGCCGAGCTCGTGACTGGCGGTGATGTTGACACCGGCGATCGGCTGCCCCTGGCTATCGACGACGGTGCCGGTGACGGCAACGGTCGCCGCCGGCTCGGGCAACACGAGGTCGACCCCGGTCGCCGGTTGTCCGAGCGCGGTGGCAACGTTCGAGACAGTCGCCACACCGACGGAGCCGTCGGACTGGTTCGATACCTCGTACGTCCCGTCGGCAAGGCCACCGATGACATAGGTACCGTCGGCACCGGACGGATGCGAGCGAGCGCCCGAGACGCCCCCTGCGGTGACCGTGACACCGGCGACCGGTGAGCCACCATCGTCGAAGACTTGTCCGGTGATGACAGCGCCGACGGCGACGGTGACGACGCCGAGATCGGTCGCCAGCCCGTCGGTCACTGTCAGGCCGTCGGTGACGTCGAGCGGAAGGTAGGCGGTCGGGAGCGGGGCCACACTGCCGATGTGCAGGCGCGGATAGGTGCGGAGCTGCAGTGCGAGCAGTTCGAACGAGCCATCGGTCGCGCTGTAGGTGTAGTACTCGGGGAAGTACGGCGAGTCGCCGTAGAGGCCGACCATCATGTCGGCCACCGGTTCGCCGTCGTCGCCGATCAACGTGCCGGTCAGTGAACCCATGCGGTCGAGCTGTTGGTCGACGACCCCGGTCGAGCCGGCGGCGAGCGTTCCCGCAGTGACGCCGGCCACCGAGTGGTAGCCGACCGGCTCACCGCCGAAGTCGACGGTGTACGTGGACGGCATCAAGCCGTCGATGCGGTAGCTGCCGTCGGGTCCGCTCACTGCGCCCCAGCTCCCGGCGAACGAGTAGGCACCGGTGGCGACGACGTCGACACCGGCGACGGGTGCGCCGTCTCCGTCAGTTACGACGCCCGTGATGGCGACCGAGGCGCTCAACACGGCGTCGATGCCGACGAGCTGCCGACCGCGCTCGATATGCAGAGCATTGGCCGGGGTGAGATAGCCGTCCCAGTACTGAGTGGTGAAGCCAGGGGCGGTGAACTCGAGGATGTAGTCGCCGTAGGCCAGCCCGGGCAGGGTGTAGCGCCCGTCGGCGCCGGTGGTCGTCGACGACCACCGCAGCGAATTCCAGTTGGGCGCAGCCGCGTCAGCGACCCATATCGACTCGTTCGACGGGCGACCGCCTTGCGATGTCAGACGGGCGCGAACGGTTGCGCCCTCGATCGGGTCGCCATTCGTGTCGACCAGCTGCCCGCTGGCAGACGAACCCGAGCGAAGCTGCCAATTCAGGGTCGTCACCGAACCGGCGGTGACGGCGACGTTGCTCGTCGGATGCGACGGTTCGCCGCCGTGCAAGATCCGCTCGTAGCGAGGATCGACGTATTCGACGTTGTAGCTACCTTGCGCCACGTTGGCGAAGGTGAAGTCGCCGTTGCCGTCGGTCGTGGTGCTGTCGAGCGGTTCGTCGGGTGCGAACGCCCACAGGTAGACGGTGACGCCATCCGCAGGTGCGCCTCCGGGGGCGATGACGGTGCCGTCGATCTCGCCGGTCGATATCGACGCACCGGCCGGGGTCGTAGCGCCGACGGCAAGCACTGTCACCGCAGCGATGACCATTGCCAGGATCGAGTAGGCGAATGCTCGCCCCCGCCCGATCGTCGACCGTCGCGAAGGAGAGGAAATCGATGCCGCTGCCATACCCACGCCAGTCGGCAGCTGCGACTCGTCGCAGATGATCCATTGGGATCAATCGTGGCGGGCGTCAGCCAAGAGCCTGTAGCTCTCGGCGATTGGTCGACGAGGCGACCGCGAGCGACCTGCATCGGCGAGGAGACTCGTCGCGCACTAATCTTGGCCCGTGGCGACGGACTCGTTGGATGACCAGCTGCGGAATGCTGCGTTCCAGTTTCTCGCGACGAGAACTGACGCTGGCCGCATACCGATCAGCTGGAGGGCGTTGACGCAGGAGTGCGTGGTCAACGGCGAGCTGATCACTCTCGCCGGAGCCTCGGGAATCTGGAAGCCAAGGCAGATGGCATTGCCACTTTCAATGACGACGGCGCCAATCAAGGGAAGCCGACCCGCTCCCTATGACGACGAGTTCGACTCCGACGGTCTCCTCACGTACCGCTACCGAGGAACAGATCCGAACCATCGGGACAACGTCGGCCTTCGTCAGACCATGATCCACGGCAAGGGCCTCATCTACCTGCACGGACTCGAGCCAGGCTGGTACCAGGCGACGTGGCCCGTGTTTGTCATCGAGGACCACCCGTCCGAGCTTGCTGTGAAGGTCATGATGGCGGATCCCGGCAACTTCACCTCGACACTCGACCCTGGCACCGTCGATGTCGCCGAGCGGCGCTACTACGAAGTCGTCACTAGGAAGCGACTTCACCAGGCCGAGTTTCGTCAGCGAGTACTTAGGGCATATCGCCGGTCATGCGGTTTCTGCAGTCTGAAGCACACCGAATTGTTGGACGCTGCACATATCAAGCCAGATGGACTCGGTGGCTCGACTGCGACGTCCAACGGACTGGCGCTGTGCAAAATCCATCACGCTGCTTTTGACCAACAGATCGTCGGCATTCGACCCGACCTCGTCCTCCAGGTCCGACAGGACGTGCTCGACGAGGTGGACGGTCCCATGCTACGTCACGGCCTTCAGGCGCTTGACCAACAGAAGTTGCTCGTACCGCATCGTCCGTTGGACCGACCCAATGTCACCGCGCTCGAAGAGCGGTACGAATCGTTTCTCGCTCGCTAGGTGCAGGTACCGGACGATCGAAGTTCCTCCGCTTCATCCCACAGTGCCCGGGCGCCGCACCCGGACTCATCCTCGACCAGATCGTCAGCAGGTCGGTCGAAACTCGCGCCGGACTGAAGTTCTCTCCGATGGCTTGGAAGCCCACGGTGTATCGGAGCTACATCGACACGCTCGCTTCGTGGGCGGCGGCGCTCGGCGTCGAGCCGACCGACGTGGAGGAGTGTCTGTTCCGGGCCGACGCCACCGGCCAGTGGGGTGCGTGACCACGCTGCGGCCGATCTGTCCCCTGACCTCGAGCCGAGCGCGAGCGTCAGCCCACCGACCCGCTCACACCGACTCCTGGCCAGCGGAACCTCTTGCGCCTGAATCCCAGTTCTGTCTCCGACCAGCGCTGCTCGCGCTGCTTCTTCGGCTCTCCAGGAGACTCCTGAGGGTTGGCTGTTGTCGAGCCAGTTGCTGAACCGCACTGCACAAACGACCGTCGGCCATTCGCGAAGGGTTCCGCCGGCGATTCACTCAGCGCAGCGGATCCTCTCTTGCTGATGCGGGTCAGACGACAGCGGTGACCCAGGCCCCGAGCATCACCATCGTCGTCAGCTGTGCTGCGAACAACAGGCGAGTCATGTTGGCCAGGTCCGACTTGATGTCGCCCCGGAGTTCGGCCACCTCGCCCCGGAGACCAGCCACCTCGCCCCGGAATTCGGCGATCTGGCCCCGGAGGCCGGTCATCTCTCCCCGCAGCTCCTGCGACAACGCAGCGAGATCGTCCTTCGTGGCAAGGCGGTCGTAGTCGATAGGCGGCGTGGCTTCCATCGCAATCTCGGCGAAATGTGGATTCGAGAACACACGCTCGAACTCCTGGCGCAGATCGAGACGTTGCTTTTCGGTGATTCCCATTGTGGGCGCTTCCGTGGTGACTGGCAAGGCATGGGGAGCACCGGCTCCAATCGCACCATCATCACCAAGGCCCGGCCGGGCAGTGGGCCGGCTGCGGATACCGACTCTCGATTCGAGCCGGGCGAGCGTCTTCCGTAGGATCGGCGAACCGCAACTCGCCTCGGCCGGACTTCCGCTCGGCGAGCGCGGCTGATCTCACCGCTCGCCACGACGGCAAGGGGCCTTCATGCAATCACCCGACGGACTCGATCTCACGGCCTTCGGTGCGTGGGCAGCGGCCAACGGCATCGAGCTGGTTGGCCCGCTATCGGCGTCACGGGTCGAGGGTGGCCACTCGTGTCTCACCTACCTCGTCGACGACACCGCCGGCACTCGGGTCGTCGTGCGCCGACCTCCGCTCGGTCATGTGCTGCAGTCGGCTCACGACGTGGTCCGTGAGCACCGCATCGTCGCCGCCCTGCAAGACACCGGCATTCCCGTCGCCCCCGTCCTCGGCGTCTGCGACAACACCGACGTCATCGGCGCTCCGTTCTTCGTGATGGCGTTCGTCCCCGGCGGCGTGCTCAACGAAGGAGCCGACGTTCCCCGCATCCTCCCCGGCAACGACGAACGGCGCACGGCGGGCTTCTCGTTGGTCGACGCGCTCGCCGAGCTCCATCGAGTCGACGTCGACGAGGTCGGCCTCGGCGACCTGTCACGCCGAGACGGCTACCTCGACCGTCAACTCCGCCGCTGGGAGCGGCAGTGGAACGCGTCCAAGACCCGCGAGCTCGACACGATGACCGAACTCCACGAATGGCTGGTCGCAAACCAACCCGCTCCGTCGGACGAGGTCCGCATCGTCCACGGCGACTTCCGTCTCGGCAACGCCCTGCTGAACCACGACGGCACGGTGGCGGCCATGCTCGATTGGGAGCTGTGCACCCTCGGCGAGCCGATGGCCGACCTCGCCTACCTCCTCCGGTCGTGGATCGAGCCCGGCGAGCCCATCAGCTCGAGCACCGAACCACCGACTCGTGTCGGCGGCTTCCCCACCCGCCAGGACCTCACTGATCGCTACGCCGAGCGGACCGGACGCAGCATCGAGAGCCTCGACTACTGGATGGCCTTCAACGCCTGGCGCTCGGCGGCGATCGCCGAAGGTGTCCTGCGCCGCTACATGGACGGCAACATGGGCGAGCAAGACCAAGACCTCGACGCGTTCCGACTCGGCGTCGAGATCTCGGCCCAAGCGGGACTCGACGCCGCTCGAGGCTGACCGGAGGCCGTCGTCGGCGACCTCAACCACAACCTGGGCGGGCGGCACTACTACGGGACCAACAAGGGCCGGGCGCAGCTTCGGGACGCCATCGCTTCGGCCGAGATGTCGTGCCTCACCGAGACCGTATCCCCTCCGACCATCTCGATGACCCGCCGATCGATCACGTGTGCGCCGCTCCCCCGGCGGGCCGGTCGGTGGTATCGAGCGCCGAGGGCTGGCGCAAGACGCAGCCGACGGACTCGTGCTGAGCGATCACTCGGGCGTCGCCGCGACCATCACACTCTCGTAGCTGAGCGTCGCCTGGGGGCTGCCCACGGGAGTCGAGGTCTGCGCGCTGACTACGGACGTTGACCTTCATGCTCGCTTGCTTCTCTCTATAGTCCATCTACTTCATAACAAATAGCTGTGTCAGTGTTGTTTACAGTACACATGTTCGATATCCTTGACCCATGATCCTTGGCGGGACCAACAACACGGCGGACGGATCCGGCGACCTCTCCGGGCTCTCACGCGCCGAACTCCATGAACGGATGCTGGCCGCCGAAACCGCCGCTCGGCAGGCCAAGGCCGACTACTACGAGCTCTGCGCCGAAGCGAAACGCCGCAAAGGCCCGTCGATCCATCAGCACCGCAACGAAGCGTTGTGGCTCGCCGACTCGTTGCGCATGGCGAAGGGTGCTGCCGGAGCGGTGTTGAACCGTGGCTCACTGCTGTTCAGCACCCATCCCGAACTCGGTGCAGCGTTCCGCGACGGACGCATCGGGGAACACCACCTCGATTTGTTCTGGCGGATCTGGAACAAGCCATGCCTACGGCCGTTCCTCGCCCGCGACCTCGACGGGCTGATCAGATTCGCCAGCTACCCGTGGTACGAGTGCCGGGCACTGTTCGCCACATGGGAAGAGCTGGTCGACCCGATCGACCCCAACGACCACGCCGCCAAGGCCTACGCGGATCGGTCGATGGTCACCACCGACCCCGTCCAACAACAAGTCCTGTTGGAGGTCCTCACCACGACTGCGGTGTACGCCACCGTCGAACCCGCACTCAAGGTCCTGGTCGACGAACTGTTCGAAGCCGACTGGGCCGACGCACGAGCACGCGTCGGTGACGACGCCACCATGGACGACCTCCTCCGCACCGACACCCAACGGCGACACGACGCCCTCTTCCGACTCATCCGCAACGGCATCGGTGCCGACCCATCCACTACCAACGTGTGCGCCGACATCGTCGCCGACCACCAGACCTTGGCCGACGAAGCCGAACAACGCGACGCCGCAGCCAGAGGCGAAGAGCCTGTGCGTCGGCCCCTCACGTCCGAAGAAGTGATGGAACGGGTCACGACCCGCCGCTGCCACACCACCCACGGACGCTCGATCGCACCGGCCGATGCGCTCGATTTCGCCATCGCCGGACGCGTGCAACTGTTCGTGATGAACACCGCCACCCGCGACTTCACACGATCCGAGAAACAACGACTCTTCGGCCGGGACCAACGCATCGGGGCCCTCATCCGAGACCGACACTGCCAATCACCAGGCTGCGACACCTCAGCCGTGCACTGCCAAGCCGACCACACCATCCGACACACCGACGGCGGCCCCACCGTGCCCACCAACCTCACCACCGTCTGCGCCCCATGCCATCGACACAAAACCCGGCTCGAAAACCTCGGACTCTGGCCCCCGAGTACCTGACGCAACTGAATCACCCGGCACCCCGCCCCAGGCGGGGCCATTGCCGCGCCCGGAGGTCAGATCGAGGGCCATCCCGGCCTGTCGGCTTCGGGTGGACGGCGAATGCTGAGCGCGGAACTCGTAGCGCCGAAGGTCGACACAGGCCACTCGCATGCCCTGTGCAAGCGACAGCAGCCAGGGTCAGCGGAGATCGATCGCCTCGGATCCTCTGTGGTTGCTCTCGACTGCAGCCTGCGTCCCGCTGTCGCCCGCAGCGCTGTCGATCACGCCGGCCCGCTCGAGCAGGCTCGACACGGGCGCCAGGGGGACGCGGGCGGCCGGCTTGGTCCTGGCGATCGAGTACAAGCTGTCACTTCGGGCGGTGGCGGCCATGGCGTCACTCCGGTTCAGACGAGATCGTGCGGGCTACGACCTCTACTCAAGCCGATGCCGTCGCCCCCCCGCACCCGAATCCTGTGAACCGGAGAACACGAAGCGCTGACGCGTTTCTGACGTGCGACCTCAGGCCGGCGAATCAGACAGCGTCGGGGCGATAGAGCTTGGCGTAGTAGTCGTTGAGCATGCGCTTGACGGCGAACTGCTCACACGTGGTCTCGATGCTGCGCCGCATCATCTGTTCCCAGGTGGCGGGGTCGTCGTAGTAGGTGGGCAGCACCTTGCCGAGCATGACCTCATAGAGCGAGGCGAGGTCGTTGGCATCGAGCTCGGCGTCGTCGTCGGACTCGAAGCCGTTGCCGATCTGCCAACCGTTCTCGCCGTCGATGCAGGCTTCGGGCCACCAGCCGTCGAGGATCGAACAGTTGAGGACGCCGTTCATCGAGGCTTTCATGCCGCTCGTGCCCGAGGCCTCCTGGGGTCGACGGGGGTTGTTGAGCCAGACGTCGGATCCACGGGTGAGCATGCGGCCGATGTTCATGTCGTAGTTCTCGAGGAACACCACGGCCTGTGGGTATTCCTTCATCATCGACACGATGTTGGCAACGATGCCCTTGCCGGTGTCGTCGAGGGGGTGGGCCTTGCCGGAGAAGACGATCTGGAGTCGACCGTCGGCGAGGTAGGGCTCGATCCGCTCCCGCTCGGTGAAGATGAGGTCGCTGCGCTTGTAGGGCACGGCACGCCGGCTGAAGCCGACGAGGATCCGGTCCTCGCGCAGCACGGCGCCGGTTCGCTCCTCGATGAACTCGAGCAGTTCCCGTTTGATCTCGTTGTGGACTGGGAGCAGCGGCTCGCCGGCTTCGTAGGCGGCCGTAATTCGATCGTCGACCCAGGTCGGCTTGTGGATGCAGTTGGTGATACCGACGATCTCGCTGCGCCCCGACACGTGATGCCACATCGAGTTGGCCGTCTCGGCGTGGAGCATGGCGACGGCGTTGGACTTGCGTGACACCCGCAGCGCCGCCACGGTCATATTGAACGGGTCGCCACCGATGCGGGTCATCTGCTCCTGGGTTTGGCCAAGGAACGCGCCCATGAACTCCATGGTGCGCAGGTCGTGACTCTCGTTGCCCTGGACGACCGGCGTGTGCGTGGTGAACACAACGTCGTCGCGGGTGCGACGCCACGCCTCTTCGAACGACAGGCCGGACGACTTGTGTTCCTCGATCAGCTCGAGGGCGGCGAGCACGGCGTGGCCCTCGTTGAAGTGGTAGACGTCAATGTCGATACCGAGCTCCCGCAGGGCCCGGACACCGCCGACACCGAGCACGATCTCCTGCGCCAGCCGCTCCTCCTTGAACCAGCCGTAGAGCTGACCGCAGATCCAACGGTCGTCGGAGTGGTTCTCGGGCAGGTCGGTGTCGAGCAGGTACAGCGGCGAGTTGCCGGCGGCCTCGGTCTTCCAGACCTTCACCTTGACGTCGCGCTGACGGATGGTGACGTTGACCGTCACGCCCGTGTCGTCGAGGTCGTACTCACGGTTGGTGTAGCTGTCGTAGGGCTTGCCGTCGTCGCCGACGTACTGGTCGGTGTAGCCCTGCTTCCACTTGAGACCGAGACCGATGATCGGCAGGCCCTCGTCGTGGGCGCCCTTCAGGTAGTCACCGGCGAGGATGCCGAGCCCACCGGCGTACCACTTGAGGTCGTTCTCGAGTGCGTATTCCATGCAGAAGTAGGCGACGCGAAGCTCTTCAGTGCTCATGGCCGGAACTGTATTGCCGGCGGTCATCGATCGGCGGCCACGACTCGTGACGCTTCGCGTTCGGCGTGTTCGTTGAGGTCGAGGCCTCGGGAGCCGGCGAGTTTCTGGGCGAGGTGTTCGGCGACGGTGACGTCGTCGTACTCGCTCGACCCGTCGGCGAACCGGCACGGATCGAGAGTGGAGACGATGGCGTCGGCGTTGCCGTCGTGGAAGAAGGCGGCGGAGCGGCGGCCGATGAGCTCACCGGCGGCATTGCGGGGAGGGACGACTCGGTGCAGTGTCGAGCGCCAACGATCGTTGGTCCAGCGGGCGAGCAGGTCGCCGAGGTTGATCAGCAGCTCACCCTCCTCCGGCTGGACCGGACACCAGCTGCGCCCCTCGGGCAGGATCTCGAGCCCGGCGACCGGGTCGGCCCACAGCACGGTGACGATCCCATAGTCGGAGTGCGCCCCCATGCCGAGTTGGCCCTCGACCAGCTCGATGCCGTCGGGGATCTGGTAGTTGTTCATCCGCAGCACGTCGATCGAGTGATCGGTGAACGAGTCGAAGAACGCATCGTCGAGCCCGAGCGCCAGGGCGAAGACCGAGGTCATCGTGCGGGCCACGGAGCGAGCAGCCTCGAACCATTCCTCGACGCCGGGACGGAAGCCGTCGACGTCGGGCCACAGATTGGTGGCGTAGATGACGGGATCGAGATCGAGTCCGGGATGGTCGTCGATCGAGGCGCCGACGTTGAACGCTTCGAAGAGGTCTTCGGGCGACGCCAGCCCGAGGCTGTAGCTGAGTCGTTCCGAACGAGGAGGCGAGTAGCCCCGGTTGATCTCGGGCCGAGCGACCATGTGCAGTTTGGCCTCGATGGGTTGGGAGAAGAAGTCGTCCATCGCCGAGGTCAGGCTGTCGATGGTCGATGCGGGAATCCCGTGGCCGACAAGGCGCATGAAGCCGAGCCCCCGAGCCGCGACGTCGACCTCGTCGGCAATCCGCTGTCGAGCGATCGGGTCGCCCGTGAACCAGTCGGAGAGGTCGATCAGCGGCACATCGATGGCGTGAGTCACGGCGTCAGACACTATGGAGAGCCTATGACACGCCGGTTCCGGCGGCATGACGACACCATTTCCGGGACTTCTACCCAAGCTCGAGTTCGCAGGCCGCTCCGTCGTGATCGGAGAGTCGAGCGCCGGTCACGTCGTTGGCCCATCCCCACACCCTGCGCGCAGTGAGATCTCGCGAGATGGCAATGTGATCGATCCCCGGTCCTCGCCCTCCTTCGATGTGGCCAGAAGTCACCACGTCGAGCGGTGCGAAGGCTCGGGTGAGCGCAGCGGCTGCGTCCTTGCGGCCATACGAGACTCTTGGAACCTGCTGGTTGAAGTCGCCGGCGATCACGGTCGGCCCGTCGAACCCGCCGATCAGCTCCTCGAGTCGCCCGAGGAAGTGGATGTGCAGCTCCCACGGCTTGCGCTTCTCGCCGGTCGGATAGCTCACCTCGGCCATGTGCCACGGGATGCAGACGCCGATCACCCGCAGCGGGCCGAGTGGCGTTTGGGTGGTTCCGGAGATGAACCTCGTCCCGTCCAGTCCCTCGATGCCGACGCGGTCGATCTCGGTCCATTCGTTCTTCGACCAGACCAGGACTTTGCGCTCGTCCTCACCGAAGTGCGTTCCCTTCGGCGGCTCGCACCAGAGCAGGTGGCCCTCACGGGGAGGCATCGAGGTCCTCGCTTCGGTCAGCACCATGACATCGGCGCCGAGTCCGAAGACGTAGTCGAGCGCTTCCGCGCCTCGTGGTGTCGATGGCTTCTTCCGCTCGAGGTTCCAGGTGACCAGCCGGGTCGTCATGGTTGAACCGTAGAAGACGCGGATCGGACTCAGCCGATCGCACCGGTCACGAAGCCGTCCAGCTGCTGCACCACCAGGTCGAGCACCAGCTCGAGCCCGGGACCGACCATGAGGTCCGATCGTGTGACCTCGGAGCCCCAGCGGGTTGGAGGCGCGGTCGTCCTGTCCCCGTAGACGACGCACACCTCGGTCAGCGGCGGCACCAGTAGGGCGCGCGTCGTGGGCGCAGCGACAGTCGAGACGATCTCCGCGACTCGCGAGTTCCAGACGATGCCGGCGAGCGATCTGCCGCCGGGCTTGAGCGAGCGAATTCGGTACGCCCACTCCTGCGTGCAGCGATAGTGCTCACTGCTTGAAGACACCAGGCTCCGACGGTCGATGCCGAGGCGCTCGAGTTCCTGG
This sequence comes from Acidimicrobiales bacterium, assembly GCA_041394265.1. NCBI lineage: Bacteria > Bacillati > Actinomycetota > Acidimicrobiia > Acidimicrobiales > Acidimicrobiales bacterium. The sequence goes on along the minus strand of JAWKIO010000005.1, from coordinate 4,162,116 downwards.
TCACGCAAGTCGGCGACGAGTAGCCGTTCGGGAAGTTCGACGGATCGCAGTGTTCGCCCCACGAGATCCCGTCCCGCGACGACTTCTCGATTGGCGGCTGTGAAGCCGTGCAGCACAGTTTCGAGGAGGGCGCCGATCGGATTGCGAGCGAGATAGAGGTGCGGTAGTGGCTCGCCGTTGCCCCCGCTGCGAAGGGGCGAGAAGCGCCCGTTCCCCTTGCCCGAGCTGTTGAAGATGTCGTCGTGCTCGACCGACCCGACGTTGTGCCAAATCTCGCCGGCGTCGATGGAGAGCGTACGGACCGATCGAAGCGCGCCAGGGTCGCCGACCGGGCACCGCGCTTGGTCACGACACTGCGCCGCCGTCAACGGTCGTTCGCTGCTTCAGCCTGGTCCACGGCTGCCGCGAGCACGCGCTCGGGGTTCACCGCCATGACGACGGCGGGAACCTGGTCACTGAGCCACGAGCAGGGACTCATGATCCACGACCATTGCTGCCAGTCATCGAGTCCCGTCGCAGCGAGCACCTCGAGGACCGGCTGCCACTCCGGAACTGGGTCGAGAGCCTCGTCGAGGAGCACCGCGGGCACCAGAACCTCGCCCCCATTGTTGATCGAGAGCAGGCGATGCCGCTCGACGGCACGCCGTAGCCAAGCGTGAACAGCGGCGGCAGAGGTGCCACGGCCGCGTGCAAGCTCAGCGACGGTGAACGCGCCCGTTGCGACGAGCGCGACGCGCGACTCACGGATCCGAATGGCGTTGAGCACGCGGGCTTCGATCATCGGAGAGGCCGGTCGACTCACTGCCTCATCGATCATGGACTCGGCGTACACCGGAACCGCCATCTCCAACCTCCGTAGAAACCGTAGAAGTTCCCTACAACTTTATCGGCTTCTACCGCTGCCGTCATGACCCGTCGTTCCGAGGAGTGCACGGTCGGGCTTCCTCGGACTGGGCGTATCCGCCCGTGGCCTGGCCATTCGGCCCATTTGTAGGGTGTGACGATGGTCAGTCTCGACGAAGCCATTTCGATGATCACGGCAATGCCGGAGGTATCCGAGGGCAGCCGGTATCGCATGCGGACCTGGTTCGTCGACCAGAAGGCGTTTGCGTGGGAGCGGCCGTTCACGAAGGCCGACATCGGCCGGTTCGGTGACAAGCCGATCCCGAGCGGGCCGATTCTGGCCCTGATCACGGAGGACCTGTCGGAGAAGGCGGCCATCCTCGCCGCCGGCAACGACGGCTTCTTCACGATCGCCCACTTCGACAACTTCCCGGCGGTGCTGGTGCAGCTGGCCGCAGCCGACCCGGCCGAGCTGCGGATGGCGATCACCGACGCCTGGCTGGCGTGTGCGCCCGAGCAAGTGGCCCGAACGCACCTCGCCAACGAGCGCTGACGCTCGCCACCCGCTCGCCCTGACGAGGGTGTGACGCACGACCCAAACGTTTTGCCTCTCGAACTATTCCTTCGGCACCGATATTCGATACGGTCCGGTTTCGTATCGAAATCACCCCCGTCAGAAGGCCGAGACATGGCAACAACGAACCCCACAACGAGACCGCTCGATGACGACGTCGATCCGGCCGTGCACGAACGGCGCTGGCTGATCCTCGCCGTGCTGTGCATGAGCCTGCTCATCATCGTGATGGACAACACGATCCTGAACGTGGCGATCCCGTCGCTCTACACCCAGCTCGGCGCGACGAACTCCGAGATCCAGTGGATCATCGACTCGTACGTCCTGGTCTTCGCCGGCCTCCTGCTCACCACGGGCAGCCTGTCGGATCGTTTCGGCCGCAAGGGCGCCCTGCAGCTCGGCATCGTGCTGTTCGGCATGGGTTCGGCGGCGGCAGCGATGTCGGAGACGGCGACGCAACTGATCGCCACCCGAGCGTTCATGGGCATCGGCGGTGCGCTGATCATGCCAGCCACGCTGTCGATCCTCACCAACGTCTTCCGTGACCCGAAGGAGCGGGGTAGAGCGATTGCGGTGTGGGCCGGCTTCTCCGGCCTCGGCGTTGCGATCGGCCCGATGACCGGCGGCTTCCTCCTCCGTCACTTCTCGTGGCATTCGGTGTTCTGGGTCAACCTGCCGATCGGTCTGGCGGCGCTCGTTCTCGGCGCCTTCCTCATCCCCACCTCGAAGGACCCGGAGCAGTCGACGCTGGACCCGATCGGCGCCCTGCTCTCGATCGTCGGTCTGGCCAGCCTGCTGTTCGGCATCATCGAGGGTCCGTCAAAGGGCTGGACCAGCAACGAGGTGATCGCCGGGTTCGCTGTCGGCCTCACTGCCCTCGTCGGCTTCATCACCTGGGAGCGCCACACCGACCACCCGATGCTCGACACGAGCGTCTTCAAGAACGCCCGGTTCTCCGCCGGCAGCGCCACCATCACCATGGTCTTCTTCGCCCTGTTCGGGTCGCTGTTCCTGATGACTCAGTACTGGCAGCTGATCCACGGCTACTCGCCGCTCGAGGCCGGCATCCGGCTGTTGCCGCAAGCCATGACGATGATGATCGTCGCTCCCACCTCGGCCCGCATCGTCGAGAAGCTCGGCACGAAGCGAGTCGTCCTCATCGGCCTCGGGCTGATCATGGTGGGCCTGAGCCTGCTGTCGACGGTCGCCCCCGACTCGCCCTACCCGGTGGTCATCTCGTTCCTGATCGTCATGTCGTGCGGTATGGGCATGACCATGGCCCCCGCCACCGAGGCCGTCATGGGCTCACTCCCCCGTGAGAAGGCCGGGGTCGGCTCGGCGATCAACGACACGACTCGCCAGGTCGGCGGCGCCCTCGGCGTTGCCATCATCGGATCAGCCGTGTCGAGCGTCTACACCAGCCGCATCATCGATCTGGGCAGCCGGTTCGGACTCGACGCCCAGACCGATGCCACGGCCCAGCTGTCGCTCGACGCCGCCCAGAAGGTGGGCGCCGGGCTGGGCACCAGCAGCGCCGACTTCATTGCCGGCGCCAACCAGGCGTTCGTCGACGCCATGTCGGCCGGGCTGCGGATCTCGGTCGTGGTCGTCGGTCTCGCCGCCATCGTCGCCTGGAAGTTCCTGCCGTCGCACTCGACGAGCCCGGCAGCCTCACCCGAGGAACGACTGGTGGCGCCGCCGGCGTTCGAGGATTTGGACCTCCTACGCCAGCCGGTCGCCGGGAACTAGCATCCACACCGTGGCTGCGAGCACGACATCACCCCGGCGAGGGCGGCCCCGCTCGGCCGAAGCCGACACGGCCATCCTCGCCGCGACGCTCGAACTGGCGGGCGAGGTCGGCATCGGCGGCATGTCGATGGACGAGCTGGCGTGCCGAGCGGGGGTGTCGAAGGCGACGATCTATCGGCGGTGGGCCAACAAGGAAGCCCTCGTGCTCGATGCGCTCGCCACGGCGATGAGCCCGTTCGACGACGTCGACACCGGCAACCTCCGCGACGACCTCGTCATCTACGTCACGGAACTGGCCCGCCGGAAGAAGGGCGGGAAGATGGCGAACATCCTCCCCCACCTCATCGAAGCCAGCAGCCACGACCCGGCGCTGGCCGACTCACTCGACGCCTACGTGCAACACCGCCGCCGCCCCCTCCGCCAGATCTTCGAGCGGGCGGTGGAACGGGGCGAACTGGCGGCCGATGCCGACATCGAGGTCTTGATCGATGTCACCATCGGCCCGTTCGTCTATCGGCATCTGCTCACTCGTGAGCCCCTCGATGCCGACTTCGTTCGTCGCCTCCTCGCGGTGATCGTGCCTTCCCCTCCGGCTTGAGGCACGATCGACGTCGACTACTTGCGAGTGATCGAGAACGCCGGGATGACCCGGGGCGCCGCCGACTCGATGTATTCGCCGAACTGCGGCATGAGCTCGGCCTGGCGCCGCAGCCGGGCCTGACCTTCCTCCTCGGGCAGTTCGACAACATCGGCCGTGAACGACTCGGTGCCGTACTCGACCGTGATCTCGGGGGTCGCCTTGAGGTTGTGGTACCAGTCGGGGTTGTCGGGGGCGCCGGCCTTGGAGGCGAAGACGGTCAAGCCATCCTCGTTGTCGAGCGCCACCAGCGGGATCTCCCGCAGCTGGCCCGACTTGGCCCCGATCGTGTGGAGGATCACCAGCGGCGCATCGCCGAACTGGGCGACCTTGCCACCGTTCTCTCTGAACTCTGCAATGACTCGAGCGTTCCAATCGTTCATGTTTGAAACATAGCGACTGGCACCGCCCGAGCACCCCTCAGCCGACGAAGGCCGTCTCGTCGTACTCCTTCGGCCGGACCGTCAGCTCGGCGCACAGCGCCTCGACACCGGGGGCGTGGCTGACCGCACCGATGACGGCTCGCTTCTCTCGGCCGGACTCGACCGAGCCGGTCAGCGTGACGTGGCTACCTTCGACCACGAGGTCGATGTGGTTGGCCGCATGCTTGGCGTGGCGCATGAGCGCCGTTTCGAGTGCCGCTCGGACCGTCGCCGGGTCGAGCGGCAACTCGGCCACCGCAATCTCATTGGTGACACCGCGAACACCAAGAAGATGCGAGACCAGGCGTTCGGCTTCGAGCCGCTGCCTGGCCGTCGGCACCGTGCCCCGAAGGGTGACCCAACCGTCGAGGACCTGATGGGTCAGGTCCTGCTCGGGCACCAGGGCGTCCCAGGTCAGCACCTGGTCGACGGCGACTCGCAGCTCGGCATCGGGACGGCTCGAAGCAGCCGGCAGCTTCACGTCGATCTCGCTCACGATGTCGTGAACGCCCTCGACGGACTCGACCGTGTCGAGCACCACGAGCTTCTGGGCCACGCTCGGCACCGTGCCGACGATGGTGACCACATCATGGTCAACCGTGACGGCCAGCTGGCTGCTGTCGATCAGCGCATGCCAATCGAGTTCGGCCACGATCGACGCCTGCAATCTGGCGTCTCGGCGGGCCTGTTCCTGCTCACGCACGTTCATGGCGAACCTCCCGGTGGTGCTGCCTGCAGGCAGCGTCGCGCCCCACCATCACGGCGGTGCCAGATCGGGATCAATCCTCGATCAACCGCCGGCCCGGCCGCGATTGAGTGGATGTTGATGGTCCGGACAGCTGCCGGTCATCCCTCGGGCCGACGCTCGCGGGAAAGGAGCCTGCCATGACCACGCACCTGTCCCCCTTCCCCCGCCGGGCGCTCGCTCCGCTGCTCGCCCTGGCGCTGTTCTTCTTGGGACTCACCGGCTGCGGCGGCAGCAGTAGCGACGGCGGCGAGACTGGTGCGGTGTTCACCGACACCGACTCCGGGAGCGAGATCACTCTCGACACTGGCGACCGGTTCACCCTGCAGCTCGCCTCCAATCCGACCACTGGGTACTCATGGGCGATCGACGACACCACACTGCCGAACGGCCTGACCCTGGTGTCGTCGACCTACCGAGCCGACGACACGAGCGGCAACGTCGTCGGTTCGGGCGGCGTCGAGGAGTTCGTGTTCGAGGCGATGGCCTCCGGCTCGGGCATGTTGCGGCTCAGCTACGTCCGCCCGTTCGACGACCCGGTGGTGCCCGAGCGAGTGGTCGAGTACATCGTGCGCATCGACGGCACCCCGTGGCCGCCCGCCACGACCTCGACGCCCGGCACGACAACGGCAACGGCGCCGCCCACGACCACGACCACCACGAGCACGACGACCACGGAAGCGTCGACAACGACCACTGATCTGTCGGCCTACGAATCGGCGGTCTGGCCATGGGCAGGCGCCACCGACGGACCGGGAGCGCAGCGGTTCACCGATCCGACCTCTGCCGCCACCAGCTTTGCCGTCGACTTCGTCGGCTTCACCGATCCGGTGGTCGGCGAATTCATGCAGGGTGACAGCCGCTCGGGTGAGATCGAGGTGCGGAACCGGGTCGATGGCCCGGCCACGACCGTGTTCGTCCGCCAGCTCGGCGCCGATGACACCTGGTGGGTGCTGGGTGCGGCGAGCGGCAACATCGTCATCGATCAGCCGGGCGCGCTCGACGCACTCACCGGCGAGATGACGGTGGTCGGCCGGGCCCGGACCTTCGAGGGCAACGTCGAGGTGCTGCTGCGGGCGGATGGACTCGTGGAGCCGATCGTCTCCGGCAACGTGACCGGGCGGGGCGACGGCGAGTTCGGCGACTTCACCGAGACCTTCGCCGTGCCGACGGTCGACGCCCGCGGCGGCGCTGCCGTCTTCCTCGCTCGTAGCGCCGAGGACGGCAGCGTCTGGGAGGCCGGCGTCATCCGGGTCCTGTTCGCCGAGTAGCCCAGACGCGGCAAGGGCGCCAGGTGGTTGGAGGAACCTGGCGCCCCTGGGCTGGGCACTCCTTGCGGTCAGTACCGCAACGTGGCCGCCACCGGGCCGGGGCCCGGGACCAGGGCAGCGTCGACCGCATGGACTCGGCCGCCGTGACGGAGCACTTCGGCCACGGTCAGGTCATAGAGATCGCCGACGCCGGCCGAACCGGCGGGGCGGTCGATGACGACCCGGTCCCGCAGGTCGAGCTCGCCGAGGTGCTCGACACCGAGGGGCACGATCACCGTGTCGACCTTGCCGTCGATTGCAGCGAGCACGGTCTCGTCGAGGGAGCTCACCCGATTTTCGACCGCAGCGCTGAACACTTCGGTGTCGTCCATCAGCTGCTGCTCGATCAGGTCACTCACGATGTCCCAGGCCGCATCGCCCAACTGCTGATCGGTCAGGTGATCCGGGTTGCCGACGACATCGCGTGGCGCCAGCCGGTCGAGATGGCAGACCTTGCGGAACTCGTCGAGGAGGCGACGCTCGCCGGCGAGCACGATCGGTTCGGTCCCGCCCTCCACCAACGGCCGAACGTAGCCGTCGACGATCCGGCAGAACCGGGTGCGTTCGTCATCGGTCGTGTCCTTGATGCCGCCCTGACCGTGCATGGTCATCGCCACGCCGCCGGCGCCCGCTCGGCTCGATGCATGGCTCTGGAGTTGGCGCTCACGGTCGTCGAACCGTAGAGCCTCTTCGAGCGAGGTCGGCACGTCGCCGAGACCGATGCGACGCAGGCCCTCGGCGCGGTTGCCGCGCAGGAGCCGCACGTCGTGTTGGCTGAGGGACAGCACCCAGTAGTGATCGCTGTGGGCGACGGCCGGCACGAGCGGTCGGAGCTGGAAGCGGTCGGCAATGACGCTGCGGGGTTCGGGCGCATGCGCAAGCCGGTAGTGGCGCAGCCCGTCGGCATCGAGGAAGACCGCAATGCCGGATCCGGCCCCGGTCCAGAAGGCCGCGTCGCCGACCAATGCGGTGGCCGGAGCGAGGAACTCCTCCGCATCCGGGCGCCGCATCCCGAGGTCGACCAGTTGGTCCCGGGCCCGGTCGAGGAGCTGACGCAGACGGATGGGATCCTGGGCTCTCGCCGGTGCACCGGGCGGATGAGTGGGCATGAAGACCGAGAGGTGGTGGCCGGTCGTAGTGCGTGCGAGTTCGCGGAGACCTTCGGTTGTGACGGCATCGAACACTGGTCGCTCCTTGCCTCGTGACGCCGCAGGCGGCGTCGATGTGCTGCGATCGTCGCGGCGCGACCTCAACCGGGTTGTCCCCGGTGATCAACACCTGCTCAACGTTCGAGCAGTCAGAGGGCGTAGGTGGCGACCGTGCAGCCGACCGAGAAGATCGGGATCGGCTCGTAGAGGTGGACAGTCCCCTTTGCACCGGAGGCGGCCGCACTCACGGCGAGGAACGTCCGGATCTCGAACCCGCCTTGCCCGGCCTCTGCATAGATCGACAGGTCGTCGTAGTCGAGCAGCGCGTCTCGGTCGTTGCGGGCCCAGCGGTCGAGGAAGTCGCGGTCCCACTCGACGTTGATCTTGCCGGAGTCGGGAGTGGCCGGCCAGTGAGAGATACCACCGGTGCCGATCAGTGCGATGCGCTCGGGCACCGAGTCGGCGGCACGGCGCATCGCCTCGCCGAACGCCCACGCCCGATGCAGTGGCGCCAGCGGTGGCCCCTGACAGTTGATGTTGGCCGGGATGACGGGGAGGTCGTAGCGAGGCGTGAGGAAGTGCAGCGGCACCATGATCCCGTGATCGAACAGCCACTCCTCGGCGTAGGCGATGTCGGTGCTCTGCATCACCTCGGTGATGAACCGCTGCGAGAGGTCTCGATTGCCGGGGACGGTGACCTTGTCGATGCCCAGCCAGCCGGTGTCCTCGATCGGCCCCCGGTACGAGTCGGCCATGCCAAGCGCGAACGACGGCATGTTGTTCATGAAGAAGTTGGCGAAGTGCTCGGCGGCGACGATGACGAGTGCGTCGGGCTGCGACGCCTCGAGCGCGTCGCGCATGTCGTCGAAGGCCCGGTAGACGTTGTCGCGGGCGATGGGGTCGGCTTGGTCGGCCCGGCCGATGATGCCGGGGGCGTGACTGCACACGCCGGCGAAGACGAGGGGCATCAGCTGATCACCTTCTGTGTTGGGTCGGTCGTCATGGCGTAGACGCCTTCACGGACCGGACCATGTTCGATGATGCCATCACGCATCCGCTGCAGATAGTCGGGCCACTCGATCTGATGAAAGGCGGCGAAGTGCATGAGGATCTGGCCGTTGACGCCGAAGTGGAACAGCAGGCCGATGTCGGGTTCGACCAAGGCGCCGATCTCCTCCTCGGTGAGGTCATACGGTTCGAGGACGGCACGGCGGTCGTTGGTGTACGCCTGCTGCAACGCTTCGGACCGGTTGATCTCGAACAGGAACTTCTGGACGGCGTACAGGGTCATGCTCGTGCTCCTTCGGGCTGCTCGTCCCACTCGAGGTGCAGGGCGTTGGGGCCCCGGAACGTGATGTTCGGGAAGTAGTCGAAGTGCTGATCGTCGGCGAGGCGCAGCGACGGCAAACGCTGTGACAGCAGTTCGAGCACGATGCGGGCCTCCATGCGAGCGAGTCCGGAGCCGAGGCAGAAGTGGATGCCCTTGCCGAACGAGATGTGCCGCCCCGCCTCCGGACGGTGGATGTCGAACACACCGGGTTCGGGGAACAGGTCGGGTTGGTGGTTCGCTGCGGCGAAGTTGAGGAAGAGTCGGGTGCCTGCCGGAAGCTCGACCCCGCCGAGCGTGGTGTCCTGGGTGGTGATGCGGCGCCACGAGACCTGGCTGGACTCGAACCGCAACGTCTCTTCCACTGCGGCGGCCGCCAGCGAGGGGTCGGCGCACAGGGCGTCCCACTGGTCTCGCCTCGGGAGCAGGCACAACAACGCATTGCACATCAGTGCCGTGACCGGGTCGTGACCGGCGAACGAGATGCCGTAGACAACCGACTCGACCTCGCGGTAGCTGATACCCGTGCCGTTGCTCGGGTCGGGATCGGCGTCGTGTGCGTCGAGGAGTTCCGAGGTGAAGTCGTCGGCTCGATGGTCACGTCGACCGGCAACGAACTCGCGGCAGTAGCGCCAGTAGTCGAGCATGCCCTCGGCGATCGCCGTCTGTTCGGCCGCGGTCGGCTGTCCCCACGAGAAGGCCTTGCGGTTGCCACACCAGCTCTTGATCATGGCGTCGTCTTCTTCGGGGAAGCCGATGAAACGAAAGACGATCTCGGCCGGCAACGGGAAGGCCAACGCCTGAACGAACTCGGCCGGGGAGCCGCCGGCGATCATCTCGTCGAGCAGCCGGGTGGCCCGGTCACGCATGTAGCCCTCGAGCGACTTCAGCCGACGGTTCGAGAACCCCTGACGGGTGTAGACCCGGATGCGAGCGTGATCCGGTTCGGGCCGGTTCGACATGACCGCCTGCGGATCGAAGTCCGGGGCCGCCAGCACTGCGCCGGCTTCGGGCGCCAACGGGAACAGCGGGTCCTGCACGTTGGTCGACGCAAAGATGTCGGGGTTGACGAAGACGTGCTCGATGTCCTCCATCCGGGTGACCACCACATGGCCCAGCTCCTCGGCATAGAAGACGGGATGCTCGTCACGCAGCGCAGCGGCGATGGGATAGGGATCGGCCAGATAGTCGGTGTCGAGCGGCGACCACGACGCGTGCATCGGACAACCGGCGGGCGCCCCGGCCACCACGGTGGGCGCCTGGTGATAGGAGTTGCCCTCGGCGTTCGTTGCCGCCGCGCGCTGGGTGGCGTCAGTCATTGCGTGGTCCCCTTCGATCGCTCGACGATGCTAGATCGCTTGGCGCGTGTGTGCCTTGCGGGCGAGCTCGCCACCGCGGATGATGCAGGCCATGGCCACGACCCTCTCCCCCGACCAGATCGCTGCCCAGGCGGCCGCCCACGAGCGAGCCCGGCTCGAGGTTCGCTCGATCGATCCGGTGAGTCGGACCCATCCCGGCGTCACGCTCGACGACGCCTACGCCATTCAGGCGGCATGGATCGATCTGCAGGTTGCGGGCGGCGCCGAGATCAAGGGGCACAAGATCGGGCTGACGAGCCGGGCGATGCAGCAGGCGATGAAGATCGACGAGCCCGACTTCGGCGCGCTGATGGACTACATGTTCATCGAGTCGGGCTCGACGTTGCGGGCCGCCGACTATGTGGATCCGAAGATCGAGGTCGAGTTCGCCTTCGTACTCGCTCACGACCTCGTGCCCCACGATCTGGGGCGTGACCTCACGGCCGACGATGTCTACGCCGCCACCGATCACATCGTGGCCGCACTCGAACTCATCGATGCCCGTTCGTATCGGGTGCACCCCGACGACGGCCGCACCCGAACGGTGTGCGACACGATCTCCGACAACGCCGCCAACGCAGGGATCGTCGTCGGGTCGGTGCCGGTCACGCCCGACGAGGCCCGCAGCGGACGACTGCGGTGGGCCGGCGCCATCTGCTCCCGCAACGGCGTGGTCGAGGAGACCGGGCTGGGTGCCGCCGTACTCGGCGATCCGGTGATCGGCGTGGTGTGGCTGGCGAACCGGTTGCAGGGCCTCGGCATCCCACTGACGGCAGGCGAAACGGTGCTCGCCGGCTCGTTCACCCGGCCGATCGACATGCGGGCCGGCGACCACTTCGAGGTCGACTACGGCGAGCTGGGAGTGATCACACTCGACGTCGACTGACCCTGCGGTCACGCGACCGCAATGTGTGTCTTTTGACAAACGTGACCGGAGACGACCAGCATGGCCATGCTTCGAGCGTCGGGGGACGGCTCGTGGCGAGGAACCCAGACAGTCAGGGGACAGTCATGGACGATGTCGTACTCCGGGTGCGCGATTTGCGTACCCAGTTCCGCACTCGGGCCGGCACGGTCGATGCGGTGGCCGACGTGAGCTTCGAGGTGCGTCGGGGCGAAACCGTCGCGTTGGTGGGCGAGTCGGGCTCGGGCAAGAGCGTCACTGCGCTGTCGATCTTGCAGCTGCTGGAGAGCACCGGCTCGATTGCGAACGGCTCGATCGAGTTCGACGGTCGGGAGTTGGTCGGTCTGTCGGAGAAGGAGCTGCGGGCGATACGAGGCCGCGACATCTCGATGATCTTCCAGGACCCCTCGACCTGTCTCGACCCGGTCTTCACGATCGAGGACCAGTTGGTCGAAACGCTCACGATCCATGGGCGGAGCAAGTCCGAGGCCAAGGTCCGAGCCCTCGAACTGCTCCGGCTCGTGCGCATGCCCGATCCCGAACGGCGACTCAAGGCCTACCCCCACGAGCTTTCCGGCGGCCAACGCCAGCGCGCGATGATCGCGATGTCGCTGGCCCTGAATCCGAAGTTGATCATCGCCGACGAACCCACCACGGCCCTCGACGTCACCGTCCAGGCCCAGATCCTCGATCTCTTGCGCCTCCTGCAGGACGAGACCGGGGCAGCGGTGCTCTTCGTGACCCACGATCTCGGCGTCGTTGCCGAGATCGCCGATCGGGTGGTGGTGATGTACGCAGGACAGGTCGTCGAGCAGGGGTCGGTGCGCGATGTGCTGAAGGATCCTCAGAACCCCTACACCTCGGCGCTGCTCGCCTCGATGCCCGGCATGGTGGCGGGCTCGGGTTCCCGGCTCACCCCGATCGAGGGCGTGGTGCCGAGCCTCTTCGACATGCCGGCCGGGTGCCGATTCGCACCCCGCTGCGCACATGAATGGGCTGCGTGTCAGGAGCCACCACCGCTCGTGCCGTTCGGCAACCAGCGCGAGAGCCGATGCTGGCTCCGAGTACCCGAAGCGGTCGCCGAACGAGAACGAGATGCCGTCGGCGGCACGATCATCGGAGCGGGGGGTCGACGATGACCGAACTCGATCTCCGCTCCGCAGCGACACCCCCTTCGGGCGGCGACACCCCGCTGCTCGAAGTTCGGGATCTGCAGAAGCACTTCCCGATCCACAAGGGCCTCCTCCAACGCACGGTCGGCCATGTGCGCGCCGTCGACGGAGTCTCGTTCGACATCGCTCGCGGTTCCACGCTTGCCCTGGTCGGCGAGTCCGGATGTGGCAAGACCACGACCGGCCGAGTGATCCTGCGCTTGATCGAGGCGACCGGAGGCAACGTGCGCTTCGACGGCACCGACTTGGCGTCGCTCGACAAGCACCAGTTGCGCGAACTCCGCAAGCGCATCCAGATCATCTTCCAGGATCCGTACAGCTCGCTCGACCCCCGCATGACCGCAGCCGACATCGTCGGTGAGGGTCTCGAGATCCACGGCATCGCAACCGGCCAAGCACAGCTCGATCGAGTGGCCGATCTGCTCGAACGAGTCGGGCTCTCTCGACGAGACCTCCGCAAGTTCCCCCACCAGTTCTCCGGTGGTCAGCGCCAGCGGATCGGGGTGGCTCGGGCGCTTGCGACCTCGCCGGATTTGATCGTGTGCGACGAGGCGGTGTCGGCACTCGATGTGTCGGTCCAGGCGCAGGTGCTCAACCTCCTCAAGGATCTTCAAGCCGAACTCGGGGTGTCGTATCTGTTCATCACCCACGACCTGAATGTCGTGCGCTACATCGCCGACCGGGTGGCGGTGATGTACCTCGGCCAGATCGTCGAACTGGCCGACACCGAGCAGTTGTTCACCGACCCGCAGCACCCGTATACGAAGTCGCTGCTGTCGGCGGTACCGATCCTCGACCCCGATGTCGCTCGCTCCTCCAAGCGCCGTCATCTCCAGGGCGACGTTCCCAGTCCGTCGAACCCGCCACCGGGCTGTCGTTTCCACACCCGATGTCCCGAGGCGGTCGACGCCTGCGCACGGCATGACCCGGGCGTTGTCACGCTCTCCGATGGCCGGATGGCTCGAGAGTGTGCGGTGTATCTGCCGCAGGCCTACGGACTGACACCCGACGAGTTCCGGGCCCAGCCAAAGCGCAACGCTGCCGACTTCGCCGACACAGGAGCTGTCACATGATCGAATACATCGCTCGACGCATCCTGTCGGGCCTCCTCGTGCTCTTCCTCCTGTCGACCTTCCTGTTCTTCGTGATGCGAGCCGTTCCCGGCGATGTCGTGCGGCTCCAACTCGCCGACGCCGGCTCGGTGACCCCGGAGCGAATGGCCGAGATGGAGGCCGAGCTCGGTCTCGACAAGCCCGCGGTCACGCAGTACTTCGTGTGGCTCGGCAATGCCGTGCGCGGTGACCTCGGCAACTCTCTGTGGGAGAAGCGTCCCGTCACCGAAATGATCGCCGAACGGTTCCCGGTGACCGCCGAACTCGCCGTGCTGTCGATCGTCGTGGCCGTGGCCCTCGGCATCGTGGTCGGCGTGGCGTCCGCCGTTCGCCGGGGAACCAAGACCGACGACGCGCTTCGGGTGTCGTCGGTCATGGGACTGTCCATTCCGAACTTCTTCCTTGCGCTCCTCATGATCACGTTCGCCTCGTCGTGGTTCAACTGGGTGGCTCCGCTCGGCTATCAGCGGCCGTGGGAGAATCTGGGAGCCAACCTCCAACAGATGGCCATGCCCGCCGTTGCGCTCGGTGTGTCGGTGGCAGCCGCCATCGCCCGCCTCACTCGCTCGTCGATGCTCGAGGTCCTCGGCTCGGACTTCATTCGCACGATCCGGGCCAAGGGCGCCACCACCCGTCTCGTCAACTACAAACACGCGCTGCGCAACTCGCTGGTCCCGATCCTCACCCTGATCGGCCTCCAGTTCGGCGCCCTGCTCGGCGGCACCGTCATCCTCGAGTCCATCTTCAGCCTGCCCGGCATCGGCTCGATGGTGTTCCGCGGCGTCCAGCAGCGTGACTATCCCGTGATCCAAGCCGGAGCGATCCTCTTCGGCGGGCTGTTCATCGCTGTGAACATCGCCGTCGACATCGCCTACGGCTGGATCGATCCCCGTATCCGGAAGAGCTGAGGAGTCATTCATGGCCACGTCGACCAAGCCCGACCCGATCAACGCCAACTCGAACGTCCTCGACGATGCGGCCGACGACGTGACCGTCGTCGCCACGGAGCGAGTGCGCGACGACGACACCACGGCACTCGGCCGGTGGGGCCGTTTCAAGCGGAGCTTCCGCCAGTTCCGCAAGGACCAACCGCTCGGCATGATCTCCGCCGGGATCGTGATCTTCCTGCTGCTGTGCGCGATCTTTGCCGGGCTGATCGCTCCCTACTCGCCCACTGCCACCCAGCGAGGACGCGAGTTCAAGCTCGCCGCGCCGTCGCTCGACCACCTGTTCGGCACCGACCACCTCGGGCGCGACATCTTCTCCCGAGTGCTCTACGGCGCTCAGATCTCGTTGATCGTCGCCACCGCCACCGTGATCATCTCGACCGTGATCGGCACGCTCCTCGGCGCCATCTCCGGCTACTTCGGCGGCAAGCTCGACATGATCCTCCAGCGCATCGTCGACGCCATCATGTCGATCCCGGTGCTGATCTTGGCCTTGTTCATCGTGTCGCTGCTGGGTTCGAGCATTGCGAACGTCATCCTCGCCCTGTCGATCATCTACATCCCGCGCTTCAGCCGGATTGCCCGAGGGGAAATGCTTCGAGTCCAGAGCGCCGAGTACGTCACCGCGGCCGAAGCGCTCGGCGCTCCACCCATGCGGGTCATCATGCGCCACGGCATCCCCAACATCGTGGCCCCGATCATCATCCTCGCCAGCTTGACCTTCGGTCAGGCGATCGTGGCCGAGGCCGCACTCAGCTTCCTCGGTGTTGGCGCCCCGATCACCGAACCCTCTTGGGGCCAAATGCTGTCCATCTCTCGTGAGTACATGACGATCGCCTGGTGGACCGTGGTGTTCCCCGGTGCCGCACTCAGTCTTGGTGTGCTCGCCTTCAACCTGCTCGGCGACGCCCTGCGCGACCACCTCGATCCCAAGCTCGTGCGCTGAACCGGCGCATCGAAAAGCAACATCCACCTAGCAACCACAACAAGCGAGCAAGTACCGAACAGATCACTGCACACAACCGTGGACGCACGTCGTTCACAAGGGGGAGAACACATCATGCAAACATCAACTCGATGGCCTCGATGGGTCGCCGCCATGCTGGCGCTCATGCTCATCGCCGCATCCTGCGGCGGCGGGAGCGATGACACCGCCGACGGCGATGGTGACAGTGGCGAGGAGACGACCGAGACCACCTCGTTCGACGAAGCCGCCGCCGCCGAGCAAGACCGCACCGGCGAAGGCGAGACCGACGAGACGGACGATGCTGCCACCACCGACGAGGGACCCGTCATCGGTGGCACGTTGGTCGTCAGCGGCAACTCCGACATCGCCAACCTCGATCCGATCACATCGTCGTCGTTCAACACCCAGTACCGACTCGACAACGTCTACCAGCGGCTGATCTCGTTCGAGACCGCACCCGACATCGGCTACACGACCCGAGTGCTCCAGCCCGAGCTGGCAACCGATTGGGAGATCTCCGACGACCTGCTCACCTACACGTTCAATCTGCGTGAAGGCGTGAAGTGGCACAACGTCGCTCCGGTCAACGGGCGCGAGTTCAACTCGGGCGACGTGAAGGCCACCCTCGAGGCGATCCTCGCCGAGGGCCACCAGGCGGCGCTGATGACCGGCGTGACGTCGATCGAGACTCCCGACGACTACACGGTCGTATTGAACCTGGAGGCGCCATTCGCCCCGCTGCTCAACAACATGGCGAGCCACTTCATGTGGATCCTCCCGGCCGAGGCGTTCGAGGAGGGCTATGACCGGACCAACACCGTCATCGGGACCGGGCCGTGGATGATGACCGAGCACGAAGTCGACGTGCGGACCGTCTACGACCGCAACCCCGACTACTGGAAGACCGACGACGACGGCAACCAGCTGCCCTACATCGACCAGATCGAGGCGCTCGTCATCAAGGACACCCAGCAGGCGATCGCCGCGTACAAGGCCGGTGAGATCGACATCATGACCAACGCGATGTCGCCCGAGCTGCGAGAGCAACTCATGAACGACGTCCCCGACGGCCAGTTCATGGAGTGGATCGATGCCGGCATGGGTCAGGTCGGCGTCAACATGGAGCGTGAGCCGTTCAACGACCTGCGGGTCCGCCAGGCCATCTCGATGGCCATCGACCGCCAGGGCATGGGCGACACCATCCGCGGTGGCGGCACGATCCCGAGCAACGTCTCCCCCGCACTCGCCGACTACTCGATCTCCGAGGCCGAGCGCACCGAGCTCCTGCCGTACGATCCCGACGCAGCCGTCGCGCTCCTTGCCGAGGCCGGCTACCCGGATGGACTCGACGCGACACTCATCGCCAGCGACGCCTACGGGCCGCAGTACGTGGCGCAGGCCGAGTGGCTCGTCGAAGACCTGAAGGCCATCGGCATCAACGTGACGTTCGAGCTCCTCGACTACGCCACCTACTTCGGCAGCCGCTGGCCCGACAAGGAGTACGACCTCCAGTTCGGCCCGCAAACGCCGTTCCTCGAGCCCGACGAATGGCTTCGCCTGCAGATGGGATCCGAAGGCGCCCGCAATTGGTATGGCATCAGCGATCCGGCGCTCGACGAGATGCTCGCCGAGCAGCTGACGATCGTCGATCCCGGAGAGCGAGCCGAGAAGATCAAGGAGATCCAGGTCTACGCCCTGGAGAACCTGATGAACCCGATCCCGGTGTGGACGACCCTGACGCAGTGGACCTACTCACCGCGACTGCAGGGCTTCTACCGCCACGGTTCCTACGGCTACGCCAACCTCGACCGGGCCTGGTTGGCCGAGGGCTGATCTCGCCCAATCGGTCGATCCGACGACTACGGCCGGCCCTGACCCGATCTCGTGATGAGGTCGGGCCGGGGCCGGTGTCGCATCCACCACCCGGAAGGCGACTCGCGTCCAACTCCTCGTTTCCGTCGGCTCGCACCTGGGCAACACCAGGTGCGACCGCGAACAGAGGAGCCTCGATCATGCACGAGATCCACCGACTGCTACCGACGACCGCCGTGACGACGCTGGCGGGCTACCTCGACGGCGGCGGTGGTCGCGGCGTCGACACGGCCCGTCGACTGACGCCGGCCGAGGTAATCAGGCTGATCGAAGGATCGGGGCTTCGGGGTCGTGGCGGTGCGGGTTTCCCGACCGGCAAGAAGTGGCGAACGCTCGCCACGCTCGAAGACGCCGTCGACGAGCCCATCCCGGTCGTGGTGAACGCCGCCGAGGGCGAGCCGGGCACCTTCAAGGACCGTGCGCTGCTTCGCCTCGACCCCTACTCGGTGATCGAGGGCGCAGCGATCGCGGCCCATGCCATCGGATCCAACGAGATCATCATTGCGATCAAGGCCTCGTTCCGCGAGGAGACGCTGCGGCTCATGGCCGCCATCGACGAGATCAACGCTGCCGACTGGATGCCAGGCATGACCGTTCGCATCGTCGACGGTCCGAGCGAGTACCTCTTCGGTGAGGAGACAGCCCTGCTCGAAGTGATCGACGGACGACCGCCGCTCCCACGGATCGCTCCCCCGTTCCGTCGTGGCATCAACGAGTCCAACGCCAACCCCGGGTGGGGTGCCGACGGGCGGCGAGGTGACGGGCCTGGCGGATTGGTCGACAACGTCGAGACCTTGGCGAACGTGTCCGGGATCCTGGCCAACGGCGTCGACTGGTTCCGGGAACTCGGCACCGAGGCGTCCCCCGGTTCCATCATCTGCACCGTCACTGGTTCGACGCCGTTCCACGGGGTTGCAGAGTTCCCCATAGGCACGACCGTTCGTCAGGTGATCGACGAACTTGGCGGCGGCGCACGGTCAGGGCATCGCATCACGGCCGTGCTCAACGGTGTCTCCAACCCGCCGTTGACCCCCGACCAGCTCGACACCCCGCTC
The DNA here is from genome assembly GCA_041394265.1 of Acidimicrobiales bacterium. NCBI lineage: Bacteria > Bacillati > Actinomycetota > Acidimicrobiia > Acidimicrobiales > Acidimicrobiales bacterium. The sequence continues at coordinate 4,143,974 of JAWKIO010000005.1, read as the reverse complement.
ACCTACGAGGACATGTCGGCCATCGGATCTGGGCTCGGTTCGGTCAGCCTGATCGTCGTCGACGACGCCACCTCGCTCACCTCGGTGGCCGCTGGTGTCGCCCGGTTCCTTGCCGTCGAATCGTGCGGGCAGTGCGAGCCGTGCAAGCGGGATGGCCTCGACCTTGCCGAGTCGCTCAGCGATACCAGCGCCGACGGCGCGGGTCTGGGCGACGAACGAATCGACGAACGGCTTGACACAGTGGCCCGGGGCGCCCGCTGCGCCCTTGCCGGGCAGACCGAACGGGTCGTCGGTCGCCTCGTCGAACTGGCAAGGCGCACCGAGACGCACCCCACCTCGGCGAGCGAGCCCTATCTCGTCGCCCCGGTGGTGGAGATGACGGGACGGCAGGCGGTCCTCGACACCGCCCATGCGACGAAGCGGTTCGACTGGACCTACCCGGAGGACGGTGAGTTCTCCTCGGCCTGGCCCGTGCAGCGGCTGGCCGATCAGCCGGTCGAGATCAAGGCACCACGCACGGCAGAGTCGACGTCGCCGAGCACCGAGCTGGGCGAGACGATCAACTCGTCGGCGGCCGACGCCGGCTCGTTCCAGTCGGTGACCGACCTCGGGCGACAAATCAACGACGAAGTCGGTGCACTCCGACGAGTCGCACCGGAGGAGCGCGAGCAGCTCCTGCACGAATTACGGCGTGACATCGAACGCTACGAGCGTGCGATGGAGGGTGTCGTCTTCCCGGCGCTGGAACGACTCGATCCCGACGAGGGACCCGAGATCACCTGGTACCCCGCGCAACACACGAAGGCAGCCAAGCAAATCGTCGCCGACCTCGACCTTGGATCGACCCCGTTGTCCTCGCGTTTGGTCGACCAGCTGTGCGCCTCGATCACCGTCTCGATCGACGAGGTCGAGGAGGGCGTCCTGCCCCGGCTGCGCGCCGAACTGGTCGACGACCAGCTCGAGGCCGACGCCATTTCCACGGGGGTCGACCAACTCATCGAACCCTGACCCAGCCACGACCACTGGAGATTCCTCATGGCCGATCAGATCGCCCTCACGGCCTTCGGCATCGCCGACCCCGACACCGGCGACCTCGTGGCACCTCCGCCGATGCGTCGACCGGAGGATGTCACCCCTCATCGTCGCCCCTCGGACGATGTGCTTGCGCAGCCGATCGGCATCATCGGCGGTACCGGCCCCGCCGGCCAGGGACTAGCGGCCCGTCTCGCCGCCAACGGGCAGGCCGTGTTCATCGGCAGTCGCAAGACGAAGCGAGCTCGCCGAGTCGCCGACGAGGTGAAGGCCGAACTCGGCGACGATCGGTCCGAGCGGGTCTTCGCCGGCACCAACCGGCAGGCCGCAGCCGCCGACTTCGTCGTGCTGGCGACCAATGCCGACCACACGGTCGAGGCCGCCGGCGTCCTGGCGTCGGTGCTCGCCGGCAAGATCGTCGTGTCGATGGCGGCGAGTGTGGCACCGTCCGGTCGGGGCATGCGCCCCGTCCTCCCGTCGTGCGGTTCGATCGCCGAATCGGTCGCCGACGTGCTCGTCGGCAGCCGCGTCGTCGCCGCCCTCCAGCACGCACCGGCGAAGGCACTCGACGACATCGAGCGACCCTTCCCAGGGGACGTGCTGGTGTGCGGTGACGACGATGAGGCCGTGTCCGACACCATCAGCCGACTCGGCGTCATCGAGGGGGCAACGTTCTACGACGCCGGGTGCCTCGCCAACGCCGTGGCGCTCGAATCGATGACCGCAGTACTGCTGTCGATGAACCGGCGCTATCACCGACGCCTGTCGCTGCGCGTCGTGGAAGGCTGAGCGCGAGCAGGCGAGCGGATGCCACGCCTCACGTTTCCGTTGGCGGGTGAACGGGTATGCCCTGCCCATGCCGCAGACTCACGTGAACAATCCGATTACCAACGACCAGTTCGTGCTGGATGCCTATCGAGCCGCCGGCGTGCCCATGGCGACCGTGTACCTCCCGACACCGAGCGCCAGCCAGAACGCCGACCAGGAATTCGACATCCGACGCAAGAATGCCGTCGCCCTCGTGCGGGATCAAGCGCCCGATCGACCTCAGCTGGCGGCACGCGTCGAAGAGGCGCTGGCTGGCTTCCGCCACCAGGAGGGTGCGTCGTTCGTCGCCGTCGTGACCGAATCGGACGTCGTCTTCAAGCGCACGCAGGTGCGTCCGCTCACCAGCACGGCGGTGCACGTCGGCCTCGTTCCCGCGCTGCTTCCGCTACTCGCAGCACAACAGCACGACATCGAGCACCTTGCGGTCCTGATTGACCGGTCCGGCGCCGACGTCATGAACCGCGCCGGTGTCGGTGATCCGATCGACGTCACCGAAGTCGTCGGCGAAGAACTACACCTGCACCGGAGTCATCCCGGTGGTTGGTCGCAGCGACGCTTCCAACAGATCGCCGAGAACGCATGGGAGTCGAACGCGAAGGAGGTCGTTGACTCGATCATCGACGAGTTCCCGACCACTGACCTCGTCGTCGTTGGTGGCGACGTGCGTGCTGTCGGGTTCTTCACCGATCACCTTCCTGCCCGGCTCAGCCCGCCGATCCAGGTGGACGGGTCGCGCCAAGCCGGCGCCGATGCCTTCCTCGACCGAGCCGACGTTGCCCTCCGCACCGTCGCGGCCGAGCGGCTCACCGATCAGTTCAACCGACTGCGCAGTGCGCTCAGCGCCGGGCACGCCACGAACAACAGTGGCGAGGTGCTGACGCTCCTCGCTCAGGGTCGGATCGACACACTCTTCGTCGCCAACGACTTCTCCGAGCCGGATCGGGCGATGGGAAGTGTCGGCCTCGGGAGCGGTGAGGTCACCGTGCCCCGCAACGATGGGGCGGTTGCGCTCGCAGCCAAGACCGCAGCGCAGGTGATCGTCACACCTCGCTACGTTGCCGACATGGGTGACGGCATCGCCGGTATCACCCGCGGCTGACTCGCCTGGTCGTTCACCAAACGCCGCGAGCCGGCTTGATGTCGAGGACCGGTGTGCCGTCGATCGCTTCCAGGCCGTCGACCTCGACGACGTTGGCGTCGATCGCCACGATGCGCACCGGGTGGATACCGATGGGATTCGGTCGTACCGGCGAACGCGTGCTGAACACGCCTCGTGCTCGCTGCTCCGGATCGCTGCGTGGGTGCACGACGAGGAGGTCGCGCCTCGACCGGTGGAGCCAGGTCAGTACGATCACCTGCATGCCGACGTCGAGCCCATCGAGGCCGTCGACGACGCCGGGATCGAGAACCAACGTTGCGGCAGGAGCTCCGTCGCCGCTCTGCTTCGGCGCAGCTGCGGTGTCGGTCAACGAGGATGCGACACGACCGATCGGTCGCAGGATGAACGCTTCCCCGTCATCCGCCGTGCCGTTGGCTCCCGTCGGTTGCTCGTCGACCATGTCGGTCACCCCCGTCACGGAGCGTAGCGGTCGGCTCCCACATCGTTCAGCTGATCGGTGGCTGCAAGCGCTTCGTCGACCGCTGCTCGGTCGGGCAGCATGAGGCCGGTCGACGCCACCGAGAGGGCACTGGCGACGTTGGCGAAGCGTGTCGCCGGCGCCCAATCCCGCCCCTCACTGCGCGCAACGGCGAGCGCAGCAACGAACGCATCACCGGCACCCGTCTCGTCGCCGACCTCGACGGTGAGCGTCGGCACCTGCATCGAAACGTCGTCGCTCGCCAGTAGCGCACCGGTCCCACCGGTCTTGATGATCACCCGTCGAGCGCCGAGTGCCAGCAGTTCGTCTGCTGCGAGCTGAGGCCAGAGCGACGACGTGTCGCAGCGACCCACCAGTTGTGACGCTTCGAGCCGATCCGGTGTCAGGACCTCGGCCGCTGCCAAGAGTCGATGGTTGACCCCTTCGGGCGGTGCCGGGTCGAGGTACAGCGCCGCGCCGGACTCGACCACGAAGTCAGCCAGCCGGGCCAGCGCCGGGGCGGGCACCTCGGCCTGAGCGATGATGATGTCCCCCTCGCCCAGTCCAGCCACGCTCGGCTCGATGTCGGCCCAAGCCAGTGCGTCGTTCGCGCCGGGAGCAAAGATCAGCGATCGGTGCCGTCCCTCGACCAACTCGATCGCCACGAAACCGGTGCTCTGCCCCGCTCCGGTCGAGACACCGGTCGTGTCGACGCCATCGTCGCTGACCGCCCGCAGACAATCGCGACCGAATTCGTCGTCACCGACCCGCGCAACAAGTGCAACCTCGGCACCGAGACGGGCAACAGCTCGAGCAACGTTTGCGCCCTTCCCGCCAGGCTGGGCGAGATAGTGCTGTGCCAGCATCGGTGCCTGACCACTCGACCGCTCGACCTCGAACAGGTGCAGGTCCATATTGACCCCGCCTACCACCACGATGCTTCCCATGGCTCCAACCTGTGCCCTCGGGCCGGCGAACACCACGGCCCAAGGTCATCCGAAGGTACACACGCCGTCATTCACTCGAGGAGGCAGCCGGGAAAACGGAGACAGCCGGACCCAAACGCATTGCGGATGTGCTCGGCCACGACGGCACTCGCATGACCGATTTGGTGTATCGACACGTCGTCTCGCCAACGATCGACGACGCCGTTGCCATGGGCGACGCGCTCGCCTGAGGAACCCTTGCGGTGGGCACAAGTGGCGAGCCGAATAGGCTCCCGCCGTCGCGATAACAAAGCGTCACCAAACAACACATTGCGGGCATGCCCCATCCCGATATCAGCCGCACGTTATGGGGCGGCCAGCCACCTGTGCTTCGCCAACCCCGACAGTCCGATAGCCGTCCATCAACCGACCGGTGTATGCTGATTTGCATGCAAAGCACCAGCGTCCGGATCGACACCGCCACCCACGACGAACTCAAACGACTCGCCGCCGAACTCAACACCACTGTCGGCAACACTGTCTCCCTCGCCGTACGGGCGCTGCGTCAAGACCGAATCGGCAACGACCTCGCCAACCCACTACGAGACGACGAGATCGACTGGCTCGATGCTGACCTCGGGTGACGTCGTCGACCTCGAACTCGGCACACCCCAAGGCAGAGAAGCCGGATTCCAACACCCCGCCGTCCTCGTGACCGCCCAACGCATCCTCGACGCCGAACCCTCCGTCGTCCACGTCGTCCCGCTCACCAGCACCATCAGACCCTTCGGCTCCGAAATCACCATCGAACCCGACGACACCAACGGACTCGATGTCGTCTCTGCCGCCCAGTGTCAGCACATCCGAGCAATCTCCCCTGGCAGGATCATCGGGGCGCGGGGCAACGTCGGGTCTATCGTCCTGACACAAGTACGCGAAACCCTCGCCGTCCTTCTCGACATCCCCTGACCCGCTCGCCAGACGCAGTGCTGAGCGTCCCAAACCGTTCAACCGCTTGAACAGGATGGCCGTCACCGACAGAGTCCCGTGGAGTGGTGGGGTTCCGAGTGTGTTGCTCGGTGTGTCAGGCCTCGAGTTGGGCCCGTGATCGCTCAGTGTCGCGCACAGTGTTGAGGTCTGCCATCGACCCCTCGGTCATGTAGCGGCGAGCGACCGCCCATTCCGCGTGCTGATCAGCGAGCACGGCCCCGATGAGCCGGATCGCTGCGGCGTCGTTGGGGAAGATCCCGACCACGTTCGTGCGCCGTTTCACTTCCTTGTTCAGTCGTTCCAACGGATTGTTCGACCAGATCTTGCGCCAATGCGACGACGGGAACGCCCCGAACGCCAACACATCGGTCTTGGCGTCACGCATCGACAACGACGCTTTCGGGAACTTGGCCTCGAGCATGTCGGCGACCTCGTCCCAACGGGTGTTGATCTCCCCGGTGGTGCCGAGCGCGAAGATCGACCGGAACGCGGCCGCCACCATTTCTTGCTGCCCTTTCGGGACCTTGGACAACAGATTCCGGGCGTAGTGCACGCGACACCGCTGCCAGCTCGCCCCGCTGATCCCTTTGCGGATGGCGGCCTTCAGCCCTTCGTGGGCGTCGGAGATGACGAGGCGGACACCACCGAGACCACGTTTACGCATCGAGCGGAGGAACCGGAGCCAGAACGTTTCGTCCTCCGAATCACCGATATCGACACCCAGCACTTCGCGGTCACCAGCAGCGGTGATCCCGGTCGCGATGACCACCGCTCGGGACACGACCTGGCCGAGGGCGTCGTCACGGACGTTGATGTAGGTGGCGTCGAGATACACGTACGGAAACGAAGTGTGACCCAGGGTGCGTGTCCGGAACGCTTCGACTCGTTCGTCCAGACCGGCGCAGATCCGCGACACCTCTGATTTGGAGATGCCGGTGTCGATCCCCATCGCCACCACCAGATCATCGACCGCTCGGGTGGAGACGCCGTTGACATAGGCCTCCATCACCACCGCATACAGAGCCTGATCGATCCGTCGGCGGGGTTCGAGGATGCTGGGGAAGAACGAACCCTTGCGAAGTTTCGGGATCCCGAGTTCCAGATCGCCGGCCTTGGTCGACAAGGTCCGTGGCCGGGTCCCGTTGCGATGCGTGGTCCGGTCGATGCTGCGCTCGTAGGGGCCGGCGCCGATCTTTTCGGCCGCTTCGGCCTCGATCAACTGTTGCAGCGCCCATTGGGCGAGCTGGCGGACCAGATCGGTTCCTTCTCCGATCGAGATCGCGCCGAGCAGGCGGTCGATGTCAGACTGTTCAAGAGTCATCGGTGTGGTTCTCCATGGTGTGCACTTGGTCGTACACACCGAGCATCACGCCGGTGACTCACCCACAGGTGGACCCGCCCCGAAATCCCACCACGCCAAGGGACTCATACCCGTCACCGAACGCCGGCTTGAGAAGCCGTGCATCCGCGGATGCATTTCGTCACATTAAGTGACCATCTGTCGTGACCCGGTCACGTTCGGCGCATGAAATCCACCCGCGGATGCATCTGAAGCCCACCGACTGCCGCCAGCTGGCTGTCACCGACGCCAGCCTCCACGTCTCGAGCAGCGAACATGACTTGCAGTTGCTGGCGACAACGGCGCCCCCGAACGTTCGGCATTGACTGCTCCGACCCCATCACCGAACGCCGGGACGGCGGCGACATCGGTGCTGCCTTGGTTGCCGAGCAAACGAAGGTCTCAGCCTTGCCCGCGGAAGATCACGCGCAATGTCGATTCCTCATCGTCAGCATTGGCCAAGTCGAACCGGATCGCCTCCGGCACACCCAACTCGTCGAAGACCACCTCCAGAGTGTGCTCCCCGAACTCCGGGTCGCTGAACTCCTCGATATTGTCGGCCCACTCCGCGATCCGATCGTGCAACTCCTCGACCGTCCACTCGACCCCGAAACACGCCTGCGAATCCGACGGCGAATCGACCGACACGTTGCGCACAACACCATCAGCGACCACCGTCACCCACGAACAACCCTGTCGCCAGTAGTTCCGAGACTCCGAAACCTCGAGCCGGTACCCAGCGATCCCCGCCTCGGAACAGCGAACCCGCGCATCTGCCAGGGCAATCTCAACCGGCAGATCGTCGCCCTCACCGCTGGAATCCTGCAACTCACCATCGAGGGTCAGTTGTTCGCCCTCCGTAGAAGCTTGCGATGTCGGCGAACTGCACGCCGCGCTGAGCGTCACGACAGCCCCGATCAGGAGCAACCATCTGGTCATCGTCGACAACGTCATGCTCGTATCGACGTGTGATCAGTCAACATGGTTCCCGAGTGTCCCATACCACTCGTTGCTCAAGCGCCGAAGAACGTCCCAGACCGCCGGCTCGGCGACAAGCCTGCGTTTGAACGTGGGAGACATCAGTGAATGGACCGTTCGGGTGCTCGACGCTTGGGTGGAGGGTCGAAGCATTCCGGGCACGCTTGCGATCGTGCGTAGATCCAGTGGTGTTGTCGCTGCCGTAGCAACGCGCGCTGGTATTTCGGGGCGCAGGCCGCAGCGGGCGCGATCTGGTGGATCTCGGTGTTCATGTGTGGTGATGTACGTCGGCTCACGCTGGGTGGATGGGATCCGCGGCTGCTCGTCGGACCCGACGTGGCCTTCTTCGTGCTGGGTTCGTTGTGGGCGGCACTCACCGGGAGTCGTGCCGCGTCGGTGGTCGTGACAGTGTGGACGATCGGGGTCACAGCGTCTCTACTCGTGTACGGCTTGATCGAGCGCACCGCTGGCTGGGGTGTTGTCGCGATGACGGTCGCAGCGGTCGGCACCGCCGTCTCCGCCTTGACGGTTTGGCATGGGCGTCTACCAACAGAGTGGTTCTTCGTCGGCCCATTTGCGTTCCACCCGGCGACAGTGTCGAGCAAGGTAACAAATGTGCGACGAAGTCTCGCTCAGCTGATCGTATTCTGGACGCTGTTCTTCGCCGTGATACCGATCATCGTGGCCGCAGCTGAGCACCGCCTCAGAGTCTCATTGCCAGCACTGCAGGACCCAGCCTGCGCTTGGATTGGCTGGCTGGTCTTCACAGCGGGAAGCGCCTTGGGTTTGTGGTCGTGTCTCACGATGGCGTTGGTCGGCCGGGGCACACCGCTCCCAGCCGAGACCGCACGACGACTCGTCGCACGCGCCCCTACGGGTATGTCCGCAACCCGATGGCCGTCGCCGGCGCAGCCCAGACCGCGGCGATCGGCGCTGTCGTGGGTTCGTGGAGCGTGATCGCACTGGCAGCGGTTGGTGCGGTTCTCTGGAACCTCGTGATTCGGCCGGTGGAGGAGGCCGACCTCGCAGCCCGGTTCGGAGAGGACTACGACCGCTACCACAGCACCGTCCGATGCTGGGTTCCCACCCGTTCCTCCTAGCTTCGACCATGCTCGGCCACCGGTCGTCAAGCCACCGCCGCCGACCCACCACGGGTCGGCGGCCGTATCGCTCGGTCTGCCGGATAGCGCGTGGATCGGGTGAGTGATCGGACCTGAACGCCAACTCTGCGCGAATTTGGCTTCGGACTGATCCGGTCGCGACAGATGGAGTCCCGTCGGGTGGTGTAGGAGTGCCGTGCGATTCTGTTGGTCAGGTTCTTGGGGCTGCGGGCAATGACGTTAGCGGTTCTCCTTCATGGTCGACGAGTGGTTCGAGACTGCCGGCGGCGATGTAGCGCCGGTCGGAGGAGATCATTTCGTCGTTGATCTCGACCAGCAGCGCGCCGACGAGGCGGATCACCGATTCGGTGTTGGGGAAGATCTGCACGACATCGGTGCGTCGTTTCAGTTCACGGTTCAATCGTTCGATCGGGTTGTTCGACCAGATCTTGGACCAGTGCGCCGGCGGGAACCCGGTGTAGGCCAACAAGTCGGTCTCCATGCCCTCCAGCTTGGTAGCGACCTCGGGCGACACACCAGCGAGCTGGGTGACGACGTTACGTAACTGGGTGCGGGCCGACCCGGCGTCGGGTTGGGCGAAGATGGTGCGGATCAACGCCGCGATCATGAAGCGGTGCTGGTGCTTGGCGACCGACAACAGGTTCCTCATGGCGTGCACGCGGCAGCGTTGCCAACCGGCGCCTTGGAACACCCGCCGGATTGCTGCTTTCAACCCGGCGTGGGCGTCGGAGATGACGAGGCGGACACCCGTGAGGTTGCGGTCTTTCAAGCTCCGGAGGAACTCGGTCCAAAACGTTTCGTTCTCCGAGTCCCCGACATCGACACCGAGTACTTCCCGGTAGCCGTCGGCTCGGAGACCTGTCGCGATCACGACTGCTTTCGAGGTGACCTGGCCTGCTTCGCGGACGTGGACGTAGGTGGCGTCCAGCCAGACGTAGACGAAGCGTTGATGGCCGAGATCACGGTTGCGTAGCACGGCGACGTCGGCGTCGATGTTCTTGCAGATCCTGCTGACACTGCTCTTGGAGATGCCGGTGTCGCAGCCCAACGCTTTGACCAGGTCGTCGACCTTTCGGGTGCTGGTGCCGGTGATGTAGGCGGTCATGATCACTGCCCACAGGGCTTTGTCGATGCGGCGGCGGGGCTCGAGGAGTTCGGGGAAGAACGATCCTTGCCGGAGTTTCGGGATCCCCAGCTCGAGGTCGCCTGCGGGGGTCGATACCAGTTTCGGGCGGTGCCCGTTGCGGAGGTTGGTGCGGGCCAGGGTCCGTTCACCGGGTTCGGCGCCGATGCGTGCGGTGAGTTCGGCTTCGATGAGTTCTTGGATGGCATCGGTCAGAATCTCCGCCAGTGATCCGGCAAGGCCGGTCCCGGTGAGACGCGCCTCGAAAGCGGATAGTGCAGACTCGTATTCGGTCATCGTGCGATTCCTTCTCAGTTCGTTTAGTCACTTCTGAGAATCGCACGGTGGCCACCACACCCGAGGGGATGCCCCTCCGATGGTCAGGCCGATCTACACCACGAGACGGGACTCACCCTCGCGACATACTCTCCGTCACATGTATGCCGCCAACTTCGCAATCAGTCGACATCGGTGGGAGGGGTCGACCCGGCCCTGTGCGTACTCGCTTGCTCTCGGCGATGTCGCGTTCGCTGACTTTTCGCTCGACGACGAAGGACGCCTCTTCATCGTGAGGATCTCCTTCGATGGCTATGGGTGTTGCAGCCCAGACCCTTCCGCTATTGCATCAATGGATGCTGCCGATTCGCTCGATCTCATCACCCTCATGGATTCGGACGAGCAACTGGAAAATGACCACGTCCGAAAACTGCTGCGTAACTACTTCGAAGCGCACCGACTTGTGATCTGGGAAGAAGCGCTGATCGAGTGGGGCTTGGTTTCTGCTAGTCGATGACGCCGTGAATCGGCGGTAGCCGAACGTCAGCGCTCAGTGACTTGCCGCCTGGATCCACGCGATATCCGCACGTACGCGAGCGGCGCACTGCCCCGTATTGCTCAGCGCTCATGCCCCTCGTCCCTGCCCCATACCGCCGGCAGGGTGACGCAGAGCACGACATCCCAGAGTGCCGGCGGTCAAGCGTCGAAGCCGACGATTCGAGGTCGATATTCTGCACATCGCCAGACCAGAACTGGTTCATGCGACTACCCAGATTCTCCTGCAGGTGCCAACGCGCCACTGGGCTACAAGACGATGCGTTCCGGGTCTAGATCGTCCCAGCTCCAAACCACGCCGTCAGAATCTACGACCCACACGTCTTCCACGGCGGCACCGAAGTCCGAGACGAGCTCACAGAACAACCTCTCCCACCGACACTCAACAGCGAATCCTCGAAACAGTCGATTCGGCGCCTCCACGCTCGCCACAAGTAGGTTCCGGTCTTCTTCGTCCCACTGCTCATAGTCACTTTCGCCCGCCATAACCGTAAACAGACGGCCGACCAGGTTGGTGATCTGCGCGTACCCGGGCGCTACGGCAACGGAGTACCCCCGCTTGTGTGCCACTGCCGCCAGAACGGCAACGGGGTCAACTGTGTCCCTACAGATCACCATCGCCGACTTCATGAATCCCCCAAGACCACCTCGCACACCCAAACCGAAGACTCGCACACCCGCACTCAGTGCGACGAGCTGACCACCTCGCGAGTGACCCTAAACTCTCAGTGCATGCCGCTCCGGCATTATCCCCGAACGCCGGCAGCGTGTCGGCCCGTTCGGCTGCTATTCCGTTGTGGCGGGGAGCGCATCGAACGGCGACCTAGGCTGGCGTCGGGCGCCTGGGCGTTCGACGGGGGTGCAGCGTGGAGGTGGACTGGAATGACGTGCTTTGGGCCACGATGTTCGCCGTTGTGTGCTTCGTGCTCGCTGGCCTTGCTCGAAGGCTTGACGCTCGTCTTCCGGTCGTAACGATGAAGCAGCTGCAGCGCAGCTTCACTGTTTCGAACTTCTACCGTGTGCAGATCGAGTCCCTTCCGAGAGTTCTTACCGTCACGGGAGTCGGAGCGCTCCTGGTGCCCTGGATTGCCGCCGCGCTCGAATGACACCGACTCGCGGGAAACGCGATGCCGCTGCAGCCGAAACCGACCCAGCACCCGACCAAAGGGAACTTCCTGCCCGAACTGCACGTCAGAGGACCATGCTTGTTCGAGCGCCAACAGTCCTTCTCGTCTCAGTCCTCGCGGCCGCCTGCACCACGGGATCGAACACCGGTCAAGCGGCCGCGCCATCGACAGACACCGACGCGTTCAGCGTGACACTCTCCGAGAACGAGGCGTCCGCAGTCTTGGGCTTTCCTACCGGATCCGAGCTGAACAAGAACCGGGGAGTCGCTTGGCGACTCGAACGATGGAACGGTAAAGCGTGGAATCCAGAGTGGATCCTTGCCGGAGGCACGTACACCGCGCAGGAGTGGGCTGACAGCGGCCTGGCCGTCGGCGATGTTGGACGCTTCGGTGCTGGACCCGACGAGGTTCCGCTGCCCGAACTCGATCGCACACAGTTCTACCGACTGTGTCACGGGGTTGACGCAGGAACCATCCCGGTTGGATGCGCTGCGCTTCCCCTCAGGCCCGACGCAACCGGTGACAAGACCGAGACACCGAGCACCACGGCCGCCGACCACTCGAGCTCTGACGCTTGACGCAGTCCCGGATCCGCAGGACCCCGGCCGTTGCCCACCAGATAGCCAACCTTCTTCTGCCCGTCCACCGGACTGCCCGGTCTGACCACGAGTGAATACGCCGAGGACGCCGATCGTGCGACCCGTGGCGTGTCCCAAACCACCGGCCGCCCGATGATGACGGATATGCGGGCGACTGCAACTCCCCTGATGTGGGCCAGCTGTGGTCGGAAGCAAGCGTCGGAGGTGCACGATGAGGAGTCGGTGCTCACGAGCGTGGAGATGTCGAGTGGAAGCCTTCGACTAGCCTTGCCGCATGTCGCAGGCGCACACCGTCGACGAACTTGGACGATACGACGGGCTCACGTTGGCCCAAGCTGTCCCTCACGTGATCGACGAAATCGTGACGGCGGTGGACCTCTTCGAGATCATCCTGTTCGGCTCGGTGGCGCGCGGCGATGATGGGCCTGACTCAGGCATCGATCTCCTCGTCGTGTTCGACATGGTCGAGGCCTCGGACAAGCGATCACTCATGCGGACCACACGTGCCGCAGTCAAGACGTTCGTTCCCCTCGACATCGTCGTTGCGGACCTCGCCGAGATCGCTACCGAGCGGTCGAACGTGGGATCCGCTGTGTACTGGCCGCTTCGCGAGGGCGTGAGCGTCTACCGACGGCCCGTGGCCGATGCCAACTGAAGCGATCGACTGCCTGTAGTACGAGGCCCGCTATCCCGGCGATCTGCCCGATGCATCAGCCGGCGAGGCCGCCGAGGTCGTAGCAACAGCGACGATGGTGTTCGAGATCGCTGCTCGTCTGATCCGCCCAACCGCAGCCGACGACGAATAGTCGGTCGAACGATCCGCCCACCGGCACCAGCCGGACCAACGGCCGACCGCCATCGGTGAGTGACCGGTCATCGGGTCGAGCGTAAGCCCCACCGTGCTGCACCACCGACTGCACCAGCCACTGCACCGCCGACTGCACCGCACGCTCGTGACGCGTCCTGAGTCCGGCGACCGCCTTCCTCAGCTGGATCAGCCGAGCAGGGGAGGCGCCATGATCCGTCATTCGATCGTGCCAATACCGAGGTGGACGCCCACCGCGGAATCACCCACAGCAAGACGTGACAGGCGGGTAGGTCCGGCCGCAAGCTCGACGCTGCGGTTCGCGCAACGCACCGCGCACGCCCGCTCTGATTTCGTTGCCATCGTCGCACCGCTCAACCACACCGCACCCACCGAGCACCGTTCATGACCATCGAGCCAGCATCACCAACACCGCCGCCCGCCCCTCGCCGCGAGCTCACTGCACCAACCAACGACGAAATGTCCGGCACAGACTTGCTGCTTCCCCCTGGGGGAAGCAGCCGAATCACCCTCGACCACATCGAGGCCCTCCTGGAAGCAGCGCTCGCCGCGGTGCCCGCACCCCCGCTGCACGACACCTCATGGCGCGCCCTGCACGCATGGCTGCGGGACGTGCAAGCCGGACTTGTCACCCGGCACGAACAACTGTGGGCGGCGCGCCGGGTGGCCGAGGCTCTCGATGCCGAACGTAGAAGCGCCGAAGCGATCGAGCGCACGCGTCGCTCCGTTCACTTCCGAGAGAACGTCGCCGAGATGCGTCAGGCGGGGACATGGTGGGCTGACAAGGATGCCGCGCGCCGTTCGCGCCGCCCCGCACGATTCACCGTCGACGACGCGACATGGGAACGCCATCGACGCCAAGCCGAAGCCGCCGGCATCGGACTGGGCGAACACCTCGGAGCGCTCCTCGCCTCACGAGCGAGCAGGACCAGCCACCCTCCACCGCCGCCTGACGCCGAAAACGCGATGGTGCCGACTCGGTTCCTCCGCATTGCCATCGGTGACGACGACCGGGCGGAGCTGAAGGCCGGCGCCCGACGCTCGAATCTGACCCTCACCGCCCACATCTCTCAACTCGTCACTCACGCTCGCTGAGGAGCCGACCACCACCGCCATCGGCCAGGGCAAGCGCTCATCGACCGAACTGGTGGACCGATGTCTCGGCGTCTGCCGACGTCTCCCACTGTCCGTTCTGCGTAACTCACCCCGTAACTCACTCGGCATGCCAGCATCTGGAAAAATGAAAGAGGCCAGGTCGATGACCTGGCCTTACTTCGTGGAGCTAAGGAGAATTGAACTCCTGACCTCTTCCATGCCATGGAAGCGCTCTACCAACTGAGCTATAGCCCCGCATGTGCGGTCCGACTCGCGCCTCATGGCCCGATTCGGAAGTGAGATCGTACCAACTCTGCTCCCACCAACAACCCCATCACGGACCAAATGTCGAACCGATCCGCAAGGCCGGTTGCCTACCATGTCCGACCATGGGTTCCGACACTTCCCCCACCTCGACCGGCGTCGCCGCCGACCTGCCTGCCTTCCGCTACGACGCCTCCCTCGCCAACGAGATCGAGACCCGGTGGCAAGACGTGTGGGATGCCAACGGCACGTTCGAGGCGCCGAATCCGGCCGGCCCGCTGGCCGATCCCGACGCGGTCGGCAATCGTCCGAAGCTGTTCGTCCTCGACATGTTCCCCTATCCGTCGGGCAAGGGACTCCACGTCGGCCACCCACTCGGCTACATCGGCACCGACGTGTTCGGCCGCTACCAGCGGATGAAGGGCTACAACGTCCTGCACGCCCTGGGCTACGACTCGTTCGGCCTGCCCGCCGAGCAGCACGCCATCAACACCGGTGTCCACCCGCGGGTGAACACCGAGGACAACGTCAACAACATGCGTCGCCAGCTGCGCCGGCTGGGCCTGGCCCACGACGCCCGACGCAGCGTGGCCACCACCGACGAGGACTTCTACCGGTGGACCCAGTGGATCTTCCTCGAGATCTTCAACTCCTGGTACGACACCGACGCCGACATCGCTCGCCCCATCGGCGAGCTGATCGCTGCATTCGAGTCCGGCGAACGACCAACACCCGACGGGCGGGCGTGGGCGGAGCTGTCCACTGCCGAGCAGCACGCGATCATCGATGGTCACCGGTTGGCCTACCTGTCCGAGGCGCCGGTCAACTGGTGCCCCGGGCTGGGCACGATCCTGGCCAACGAGGAAGTCACCGCCGAGGGCCGCTCCGACATCGGCAACTACCCGGTGTTCAAGCGCAACATGAAGCAGTGGATGCTGCGCATCACCGCCTACGCCGATCGCCTGCTCGACGACCTCGACGCGCTGGACTGGCCCGAGGCCATCAAGATCATGCAGCGAAACTGGATCGGACGCTCCAGCGGCGCGACCGTCCGATTCTCGACCGTCGCCGGCAACATCGAGGTCTTCACCACGCGCCCCGACACCCTGTTCGGCGCCACCTTCGTCGTGCTGTCCCCCGAGCACCCGCTCGTGCACGAGCTGACCACGACCGATCACGCTGCCGAGGTCGAGGCCTACGTCGCAAAGGCGGCCGCCACCGACGAGCAGGACCGCGCCGACGACACCCGTGAGAAGACCGGCGTGTTCACCGGCTCGTATGCCACCAACCCGATCAACGGCGACGAGATCCCGGTCTGGATCGCCGACTATGTCCTGATGGGCTACGGCACCGGCGCCATCATGGCCGTCCCGTGTGGCGACCAGCGCGACTTCGAGTTCGCCACCAAGTTCGGCCTCGACATCCCGCCTATCCAGGAACCGCCCGCGTCGTGGTTCGCCGAGCAGGGCATCGAGCCAACCCTCGACACCGCAAGCTGGCCGGTCGCGTTCGTTGGCGATGCCGCCTACATCAACTCGGCCAACGACGACCTCGACCTGAACGGCATCTCGAGCGTCGCCGAGGGCAAGGAGCGCACCAACGCCTGGCTCGAGGCGCACGGTGTGGGCGAGTCCGCCATCACCTATCGCCTGCGCGACTGGCTGTTCTCCCGCCAGCGCTACTGGGGTGAGCCCTTCCCGATCGTCTACGACGCCGACGGCCGTCCGCACTCGGTGCCCGATGACCAGCTGCCGGTCACCCTGCCCGAACTGGAAGACTTCCGGCCCACCGCGATGGATCCCAACGACGACGTCACCGAACCGGTGCCGCCGCTGGCACGCGCCACCGAATGGCTCGACGTCGAACTCGACCTGGGCGACGGCCCCGCCACCTATCGGCGTGAGGTCAACGTCATGCCCCAATGGGCGGGCTCGTGCTGGTATGAACTGCGCTATCTCGACCCCACCAACAGCGACGCCTTCGTCGATCCCGAGGTCGAGAAGTACTGGATGGGCCCGAAGTACGAGGGTCACTCGGGCGGTGTCGACCTCTATGTCGGCGGTGTCGAGCACGCCGTGCTGCACCTGCTGTACTCCCGGTTCTGGCACAAGGTGCTGTTCGACCTGGGCCACGTGAGCTCGTTCGAGCCGTTCCATCGCCTGTTCAACCAGGGCTACATCCAGGCGTTCGCCTACCGCGACGATCGGGGCCAACCGGTCGAGGCCTCCGAGGTCGTCGACACCGACGGTGTCTACACCCACGAAGGCAACGTCGTGGCGCGCGAGTACGGCAAGATGGGCAAGAGTCTGAAGAACATCGTCACCCCCGACGAGATGTACGACGAGTACGGCGCCGACACGTTCCGGCTCTACGAGATGGCGATGGGCCCGCTCGACGCGTCCCGCCCGTGGAACACCCGAGATGTCGTCGGCATGCAGCGGTTCCTGCAGCGAGTGTGGCGCAACATGGTCGACGAGGACTCCGGCGAGAGCCGGGTCGTCGATGCCGATCCCAGCGACGAGCTGCGTCGTGCACTGCACAAGACCATCGCCGGCGTCGACGACGACATGGCCAACATGCGGTTCAACACGGCCATCTCGAAGCTGATCGAGTTGAACAACGCCCTCACCACCGAAGCCCAACAGGTGGGCGGCTCGCCTCGCGAGGTTGCTGCGGCCATGGCCATCATGTTGGCCCCGCTCGCTCCCCACATGGGCGAGGAGTTGTGGTCGCGTCTCGGCAACGACACCACCGTCACCTTCGAAGCGTTCCCGACCTTCGACCCGGCGCTGCTGGTGTCCGACACCGTCACCCTGGTCGTCCAGGTCAACGGCAAGGTTCGCGACCGGCTCGAGGTGCCGGCCGACATCTCCGAAGCCGACGCCGAAGCGGCCGCCCTTGCGTCGCCCTCGGTGCAGCAGCACACCGGCGGCAACCCGCCGAAGAAGGTGATCGTGCGCCTCCCCAAACTGGTCAACATCGTCGCCTGACCGCTCAAAACCCCGGCAACTTTGGCGAGTTCGCACCTCTGAGCGGCATGAACTCTCCAAAGTTGCGGTGGGTTGGCGGCCCCCCGGGGGTGTCGATCAGGGGTGGCGGGCTCGGAGGGAGAAGGTGAGGGGGAAGCGGGTTGCGCCGTCGGGGAACCGGTAGAGGCGGTCGGTGCCGCGTTCGAGGTAGGGCGCCGGTGACGGGGTGGCGTCGAACTCGCGATAGTGCTCGATCACGAGACCGGCACCGAGGACGGCCGAGAGGATCTCGTCGATCGAGTGCACCCGCTCGAAACTCTCGGTGACCTCGAGTTCGGCGTCGGGGGCCGCGTAGGTGCCCTGGCCGTCGTCGAGTCGCTGGAATGGCCCACCGATCAGATCGTCGATCAGCCGCGTCCCGGTGTCGTCCATCGCCATCGCCATCGGATGGATCTCGTAGAGATAGAGGAACCCGCCCGGCTCGACCAGGTCGGCGACGACGTGGGCCCAGCGATCGAGGTTCGGCAGCCAGTTCAGTGCGCCCACGCCGGTGTAGACCACGTCGAATCGCTGCTCGTCGAGCGCCGCGACGGCGTCATAGACGTTGGCCTCGACCCAGGACATCTCGAACCCGGCCCACCGCCCGAGCATGCGGGCGATCCCGATGGCACGAGGCGAGAAGTCGAGCCCGGTGCAGCGGGCGCCGAGGCGGGCCCAACCGATCGTGTCGGTGCCCAGGTGGCACTGCAGGTGGAGCAATCGTTTGCCGTCGACCGGTCCGACCTCTCGCGACTCCCACGGTCGCAGGTCATCACGCCCGGCGACCAAGCCGGCGAGGTCGTAGAACGCCGAATCCACATGGGCGTCGGCCATCGCATCCCAGAGCTGGCGGTTGACGTCGAGCCACTCGGGTTCGTCGGGCCCGCCGGCGTGCATGGTCAGCCCGTCCGATGCGATCAGGCGGTGCGCTCGAGCCGGGGCACGTCGGCCCACAGGCGCTCGAGGTCGTAGTACTCACGAGCCTCTTCGCTGAAGACGTGGACGACGAACTCGCCGAAGTCCATGAGGACCCAGCTCATCTCGTCGAGCCCCTCGATACTGCGCGGCTTCGGCCCGTCGGCGAGGAACACGGCTTCTTCGACGTTCTCGACGATGGCGCGCACCTGGCGGGGGTTCGACCCCGACGTGACCACGAACCAGTCGGTGATCCCCATGACCTCGCCGACGAAGAACGCCTCGGTGCGGCGTGCCAACTTGTCGTCGGCACCGTCCATGGCGGCGGTCACCCAGGACCGGACTTCTTCGTCTTGTTGCGCTGCGCTCACGTGGGCCCTTGTTGGTGTCGGTTGGCGACGGTCAGCCGCCGAGATCGATGTCGTTGCCGACGAGCAGTACCACCGTACTGAGTTCGGTTTCGTCGACCGGGTCGGGTGAAACGGTATCGGCTCCGAGGTCGGCCGCCAGTTCGCGCATGGCTTCGATATCGACCGAGCTGGGCACGACCAGCTGGGTCGGACCATCATCGAAGATCGCCGCATTGGCGATCTCGGTGACCTCGAGTCCGAGCGCGCCGAGCGCCAGGGCGATGGCCTGCGTGTCGTGTTGGCCGGAGCGATCGACGACCCTGATGGCCACTCGATCGCCAGGCTGGGAGCCGCTGGGCAGCGGGACGACCGTGTTGATCAGCGCTTCGGCGCCCTCGGGGTCGATCACCCGCTCGTTGTCGAGCTGCTCGGTCGGCAGGTCGTCGATACGTTCGGTGCCGGCGGTCACCTGCTCGATCAGCACCGCCACCGGATCGATCGTGGTCGGAGGATCGGCGAGCAGGGCCTGCCAGAACAGCTCACGCCGATAGAGCAGCGACAACGGGTTGGTGCCCACCTCACTCGCACCGAGAAACACTGCGGCCGTCGTGGCGTCGACCGTGACCCGACCCACGGGGAACACCAGCTCGCCGTCGGCACCGGCGATGGGATCGGGGTTGTCGATTTCGTAGGCCTTGTCGCCGATCACTGCGGCCCAGTCGGTTGGTGACACCACGTAGGTCTCGGTGAAGCCGAGTCGCAGCTCGACCGACAGTCCGGCGAGCGCATCGCTCGGTGACAGCTCTGACAACCGACGCCCGTCGGCAAGCTGGAGCGCACCCGGCACCATGATGAGCGCCCCACCGGCGGTGCCCTGCCCGGGCTCTGCGACCACGACGAGGCCGGTGACCCGGTCGTCGAGCACTTCGGCGATGGCCACCACAGGACTCGGATCGACCAGGGCGTGCCAGCCCGGTTCACCGGGCTCGGGTTGTGACGTGAACGTCCCCGCTTTCGTTGACAACAGCGCCCGGCCGCCGAAGTAGCCGAGGAGGGGAACCGAGAGCAGCAGCATCACCTCGAGCACGACGAACCACCACGGATGACCCGAGCGCCGGGGTGGTGTCGTCGCCGGCAGCGGCGCGTCGCCGGGCGGCCGAAGTCGTTCCCGCTCCTTCGGCGGCAGCGTGGCGACGGGGCGGATCATCGAGGCTGACGATAGAGCTGTTCAGTGTCGATGATGTCGGCAACCGCGGCCGGCGTGAGGAAGCGGATCGAGCGTCCGGTGGCGACCCGACGCCGCAGGTCCGTCGACGAGACACCGATCGCCGGCACCTCGACCGGCTGCCATCGCCATCCCGGCGGTGCCGTGCCGCCGGCATCGTTGTCATCGCACTCCCCCGGCCGGTTCACCACCACGACCTCGACCATGTCGGCCAGCTCATCGGCCCGGTGCCAGGTGTCGAGCCCGGACGCGGCATCGGCGCCGACGATGAGAAGCCACTCGGTGTCGGGTTCGGCCGACCGCAGGTGTTCGAGTGTGACGATCGAATAGCTGGCCCCGCCGAGACGGATCTCGACATCACTGGCTTCCATACCGGGAGCGCCATCGAGCGCTGCTCGCACCATGGCCAGCCGGACATCGGCATCGCTGATGCGTCGATCGGATGTTTTTTGCCAGGGATCGTTGGCAACGATCCACCTGATCTCGTCGAGGTGAAGGGTGTCGCGGACCGCTTCCGCGACGATCAAATGGCCGATGTGGGGCGGGTCGAACGTGCCGCCGAAGAGGCCGATCCGGCGTGGTTGCTGGGATTGCGCTGGTGCGGCGCTCGAGGCGGTCTGCGGGGGGCGATCCGGTTCCTCGAGCGACATCGTTGCCACGCTAGGGCAGGCTCCGCACGTCATGTTCGGTCAAACAGAATTTCTGTGACTGTTAACACTCGACGCGCGGGAACAATCTGTACTTAAATGGGCGTTTGGACGTTTGTCCGAGTGACAATGCCTCGAACGGCTGCACTCACGCTTCTGCCCCACCTTGCGAGCCCCTCACTGCGAAGCTCGATTTCAGCGGCTGGAGATGAGACTAGCCAGTCCACATTCGGCTTCACCCCCCGTCATCGAACCTTCATCCGCACCCCCCACCGCCCCCGCTCCCACCTCGAGACGAAACCGCGCACAAAATGAGTGATTCAGTAGGTCAGTACCTCAACGAGATCGGGCTCGTCCCCCTTCTCACCGCCGACGAAGAGCGAGAGCTCAGCCAGATCATCGAAAAGGGCCGTGAGGCCCAGGAACGCATCGACGCCGGCGAAGACAACGCCGCCAACAAGCGGGCCGTCCGAGCCGCCGCTCGGGCCAAGGACCGGTTCATCCGGGCCAACCTCCGCCTCGTGGTGAGCGTTGCTCGCCGCTACCCGCTGCCTCCTTCCATGGAACTTCTCGATCTCATCCAGGAAGGCAACCTCGGGCTCGAGCACGCGGTCGACAAGTTCGACTGGCGCAAGGGCTTCAAGTTCTCCACCTACGCCACGTTCTGGATCCGCCAGGCAATCGGCCGGGCCCTCGACCAGAAGGCCAGCCTCGTCCGCCTGCCGGGCGATCGCTCTGCCAGCCTGCGCGCCGCGCTGCGTCAGGTGTCGGGCGATGGCGACGAGCTCGACGACGAGCACGCACGTCTGCACCGCCTCACCACCCCCACCTCGCTCGATCGCACGATCGGCGACGACGACTCCAACGAGCTCGTCGATCTCCTCCCCGACTCCAACGATGGACCGGAGATCGAGGTCATGGCTCGAGCCGAGGAGCAGATGGTCACCGACCTGCTCGACGTCCTCGATGACCGTGCCCGCTACGCAGTCGAGCAGCGGTTCGGCCTCAACGACGGCCGCAAGCGCTCCTACCGCGAGGTCGGCGAAGAGCTGGGCGTGACCGCCGAAGCCGCTCGCCGCCTGGTGAAGCGGGCCGTCAGCGCCGTTCGCGACCAGGCGGGCGACGTCATGGCGGACTTCGACGCCGCTTGAAGGAAACCCCCCACCAAGCGCCCCGGGCGCTGACGACGGGTTCCACCGAACACCACGAATGAACGCACTGGCCACCCCGATCGGGTGGCCAGTGCGCGTTCTGGACAGATTCGAAAATCAGTTGTGGTTCCCCGGCGGACTCGGAAGACTCAGAGCGTGACTTGGAACCCCGGATCGTGGCGCTCATTCGATGCAAAACACCAGCCCGCTTGGCCAGAGGCCTCGGCGCTGGAGCAGATCGAGAAGGAACTCGCCACCTATCCGCCGCTCGTCTTCGCCGGTGAGGCCCGCGACCTCAAAGCCAAGCTGGCCAGTGTCGCCGCCGGCAAGGCGTTCCTCCTCCAGGCCGGCGACTGCGCCGAGTCGTTCGACGGCTTCAACGCCAACGCCATTCGCGACCGGCTGCGTGTCATCCTGCAGATGGCCGTGGCCCTCACCTACTCCTCGGGCGTGCCGGCCGTGAAAGTCGGCCGAATCGCCGGCCAATTCGCCAAGCCTCGCTCGAGCGCCACCGAGACCATCGACGGCGAGGAGCTTCCGTCGTTCCTCGGCCACATGGTCAACGACCTGCCGTTCTCGGCCGGCGACCGCACGCCCGACCCTCAACGTCTGCTGCGGGCCTACAACCAGTCGGCCGCAACCCTCAACCTGTTGCGCGCCTTCACCAAGGGTGGGTTCGCCGATCTGCACCGGGTGCAGGCGTGGAACCAGGAGTTCGTGGCCGCCTCGGCCGAGGGCCAGCGCTACGCCGCCCTCGCCGCCGAGATCGATCGTGCACTGCGGTTCATGGAGGCGGCCGGCATCTCGTCGAGCCATCCCGAGATCCACGAGGCCGACTTCTACACCAGCCATGAGGCTCTGCTCCTCCCCTACGAAGAGGCGCTCACCCGCAAGGACACCCTCACCGACGAGTGGTACGACTGCTCGGCCCACATGGTGTGGATCGGCGAGCGCACCCGCAATCTCGACGGCGCCCACGTCGAGTTCTTCCGGGGCATCAAGAACCCGATCGGCTGCAAGGTCGGCCCCACCGCCACCGCCGACGAGCTCATCGCGCTCTGCGAGGCGCTCGACCCCGACCGCGACCCGGGCCGCCTCACGCTCATCACCCGGATGGGCGTCGACAACGTGCGCACCAACCTGCCGCCGCTGCTCGAGGCCGTGCGCGACGCCGGACATCCCGTGGTGTGGGCCTGCGATCCGATGCACGGCAACACCTTCACGGCCACCACGGGCTACAAGACTCGCCACTTCGACGCCATTCTCGGCGAAGTCGAGGGCTTCTTCGCTGCGCATCGCCAGGTCGGCACCTGGCCGGGCGGGATCCACGTCGAACTCACCGGTGAGGACGTCACCGAGTGCCTCGGTGGTGCCGCCCAACTCGACGACGACGACCTCAACGAGCGCTACGAGACCATGTGCGACCCCCGTCTCAACGCAAGTCAGAGCCTCGACCTCGCCTTCCGGGTCAGCGAGTTCATCGCCGAGTAGCCCACCGGGCCTCGACCGGAGGTCTACTTCTCAAAGGTCGACGTCGTCAGAGGTCGCAGGTGGCGACCAGCGAGCCCTCACCAGGGTCAACACCGTCGACCACACTGATGCCCTCCGTCCGTTCGAACGGCACGGTGTCGGTGTGGATCATGAGCCCGCCCTCGACCTCGGTGAACTTGATCGCCAAACCGATTCCGAACTTCGAACCGACGCTGACCGCAGATTCGAAGTCGTTCGGATCGTCGGCATAGCCGTACCCGAAGCTGTCGTTGGACTTGCCGGCGGTGTCGATTCGGAGTGCCCGAACCTCGACCTCACGATCCTCGGCGGTCGACGCGCCACGCATCTCGAACAGGACCGTCGACGTGTTGATCATCGATGGCTCGGTCGTGCACTTGTTGATGGTGAACGGATACTCGACGCCCTCGATGGTCAGGAGCCCGGTGCCGGGTGCCGGAGCCTCGGGCAACGCCTCTGTGGTCGTCGTGGTTTCCTCCGTGGTCGTCGTCGTTGCCTCGGTGGTGGTGGTCGCCTCGGTGGTCGTCGTGGTTGCCTCGACCGTCGTGCTGGAGGTGTCGGCAGCGACGGCTGCTTCGTCCGCGTCGGCGTCGGATGTCACCGCCGCATCGGATCCCCCGCAGGCTGCGAGTGTGAGCGCAAACGCGCCGAGTACGAGCGTGGATCGAACGTGCATGGTGTCCTTCCGGGCGTTGCGACCGCCCTCCGCAGCCACCACTTCTGCCCACCATCACGACGGCGAGGGACCGTTGCGGTTACACCGAACCTGGATCGCTGCTGCGGGCGGAGACCTTTCGGGAGGCGAGCAGGGCGCCGCCGATCACCAGGACGACGCCGACGAGCGCAACTGGCGACACGTGATCGCCCTGGAAGGTCACGCCAATGGCGAGCGAGACTGCGGGCATCAGATACGTCGAGAACGACGCCCGTTGTGGCCCGACCCGACCGACGAGTGTGGCCATGATGGCGAACGCGCTCCCCGTACCGACCATGCCGAGGACGGCAATGGCGAGCACCGGCTTCCACTCGAACGTGGATCCTCGCAGATCCCAAAGACCGAAGGGCAGCGTCCAGATCGAGGCAAGCGCCAAAACCCGACCCATCGTCGCCACCGATCCGTAGGCCTGCTGGAGCGGGGCGGCGAGGTTGATGGCGACGCCGTAGCACATCGTGGCCAGCACCACGAGGGCCACACCGAGTGCTTCGCTCGATCCCTCGCCGAGGGACGGGGCGCTGATCAACGACACGCCGACGAAGCCGACGGCGATGCCGAGGAGCTGGAGGCCGCGTGGCGACCGACCGAACCACAGCGTTCCTGCGATGGCAGCGAAGATCGGCGTGCCACCGTTGAGCAAGCCGGTGACTGCCGAATTGATGTGCTGCTCGGCCAGTGGGAACAACGTGAAGGGCAGCGCCACCCACAGCACCGACAGGGCGACGAACCGGCTGCGGTCGGCTGCCTCGACTGGTCGCCGCTCGTTCCCCGGCAGCAGCGCCAGCACGAGTGCCCCGAGGCCGACTCGCAGGAAGGTGATCAATCCCGGCTGCAGCGACTCGAGGGCCACGGCGATGAAGAAGAACGACGATCCCCAGATCGTGGCGATGCCGAGGAACAGCAACCAGTCGCCAGGACCGAAGGCATCGTCGCTGGTCGTCGCAGCTCTGGTCGGGAGGGAGATCGAGGTCACTCGGCGACGGTACCGGCCCGTCGCCGCGCCGACTGGCGAATTTCAGACGGTTGGCTGCGAGGTCCGGTCGAGCAACGACAGCGCAATGGCCGCGAGCACCGGCAGGGCGATCGACCGCACGGCGAGGCTCGTGATCGAGACCGCGGTGTCGGAACTGATCATGAAGTACAGCAGGCCGATGACGATCACGTACTGGGAAACGACCCGACGCAACAGACCCGGCGAGACCAGGCCGAGCGCAAGCGCAACACCCAGCATGGCGACGGCGACGGTGGCGAGGAACAGGGGCGCCAGCAGCATCGTGCCGCCGACGTCGTAGAGGATCGACACGTCATCGAGGAGCCGTGGGCGCAGCTCGACCGGCGACACGAAGTACCGCCAGGCCGGGATCTCGAGGACGAAGTCGTAGAGCGCACCCGAACCGCGGTCATAGCCATAGGCGAGCAAGGCCGACACCGCCGCCCAGAGCGCAACGACCAGACCGATGACTCGCGTTGCCAGAGAGCGCAGGTCGCCTGGCATGATCGAGCCATCGTCGATGATCGAGGCCGACGACACACCGCCGACGCTGTCGGACCCCGGCATGCTGCCGAAGGTCGCCGAATCGAACTCGTCGTAGGCCATGGGTTCCCTCCTCAGACCGAACGGATCGCACGGCGCCCACGTCACGACACCTGTCTCCGCTGCCCCGACAGTAGTTCGCTCGGGCCGTCGGGTGGCGAGCACGGCTCAGCTGGTGAGTTGACCTCGGAGAATGCTGTGGCCCGAGTGCGTGGCGTCACCGTCATCGGCCTCGATCGAGATGTCGACGACGTTGAACCGATCGCGATCGATATCGGCCGGGAGTTCGTAGGGACCGTCGCCTTCGACCCGGCCGAGCGAACGAAGATCCTCGACTCCTCCGTCGTCGTCGACGGCCAGCAGCCACAGCTCCAGGTACTCGTCGGTCGGCGCTGTTGCCTCGTAGTCCAAGGCGATCGCTTCTCCCCCACTCTCGGCCACCAGATCGGCGTGACCGAAGGTGGCCGCCGGATCGAGGACTTCGAGGTCGGCCGCCGCCAGGATCTCGGGGTCGTTGTCCCTGGACCGGAGGCTGAGTCCGAGCGGAACAGCGATCAGCAGGACGGCAGCGGCAATGAGTGTCAGCGCGGCCGTGCGGCCGCTCCACCGCGACGATGCCCGGAACGCAGGCTTGCTCGCCGCGGTGTCGGTGCCCGAGCGACGGCGCTCGAGCGGCTGCACCGGCGTGAGCGGTCGATCGCGGTCGATCGCAAGATCGACCTCGAGTTGGGCGGCGATCGCCGCCCACAACGAAGCCGACGGCTGCTCGGGCTCGATCTCGATCGGCCCTTCGAGCAGGAGGTCGGCGACGTCGCCGGTGAGCGAGTCGAACTCGGCGTCGGAGAGGGCCAGGAGTTCCTCGTCGGACAGGTTTGCCCACGACCGTGCGTCAGATCCGGTCATCGTCGGCCTTTCGATCGTCGGGATCGAGGCGGGCGCGATCGAGATGGTCGCGCATGGCCAGGAGTCCTCGCCGGACATGGCTCTTGATGGTGCCGAGCGGGATGCCGGTGCGCTCGCAGATCTCTGCGTGTGTGAGCCCGTCGTAGAACGACATCTTCACGATCTCTCGACGCTCGTCGGGCAGGATGCTCAACGCCTCGGTCAGCACCATCCGATCGGCAAGCCGGGACGCCAAGCTCTCCTCGTAGGGCTCGTTGGCCCCGCTGCGCTCGATGAACTCATCGTCGACGGTGCGCAACTGGCGGCTCTTGGCCCGCAGATGATCGATTGCCTTGAACCGGGTGATGCCGACCAGCCAGGCGCCGAGCGGCCCACGGTCGGCGTCATAGCGCTCCCTGGCCTTCCATGCCGCCAGGAACACCTGCTGTGCAACGTCTTCGGCGTCGGCGCCGACGAGTTTACGCGCCATGCCGAGCACGAGCGGGCCGTGCTGGTCGAACGCTTCTCGCAACGCCGACTCATCGCCCGCGGCGAATCGGTGATCGAGCGACGTCATCGGCTCACGATCGTCGGTGCGACGAGCAGCCGACCGGTTCGGAGCAGCCAACAGGGCGACAGGTGACACATCTCGATCTTCGCTGTGTCACCGGTTCGTGGATGCACTCGTGACCGCCGTGACCGTTCTCGCCGGTCCTCAGACGAGGTTGTCGACGAACTTCTCGAGCTGGCGCAGGTTGCGGACCTCGAACACACCCTCGCAGTGTGCCCCATATTCGCCGACGATGGAGTCACCGGTGTCCCAGTAGGCCTTCGGCTCGGGGTTGAGCCAAAAGGTCTTGCGTGCCTTCTTCTCGATTTCCTTGATGATCCAGGCCTGCGAGGCGTGATAGTTGTTCCGGGCGTCGCCCAGGATCAACACCGTGGTCTTGGAGTTGACGTCGTTGCCGTACTTCTCCCAGAAGACCTCGAACGCATGGCCGTAGTCGGAGTGGCCGTCGACCCAGATGACGTCGGCTTCGGTGTTGACCCGATGCACGGCCTCGGAGATGTCGTCGACTCCCTCGAAGAACCGAGTGACCTCGTCGAGCCCATCGATGAAGACGAACGCCCGCACCTTCGAGAACTGGCTCGAAATGGCGTAGACGAGATGCAGCGTGAACCGGGCGAAGGCCGCCACCGAACCGGAGATGTCGGCGATCACCATGATCTCGGGCTTCGACGGGCGGGGGTAGCGGAACTTGAGCTCGGCGGGCACACCGCCATAGCTGAGCGAGTGGCGCACGGTGGAGCGGAAGTCGAGCGGACCCTTGCGACCGTGGCGACGCTTGCGAGCGAGGCGAACCGCCAGCTTGCGGGTGAGCGGATAGATCGCCTTGCGCAGCGCCGCCATCTCGTCGCGGCTGGCGTGCATGAAGTCGACATCTTCCGGCAGCGGCTTGCGCAGGGTCTTGGCCATGGCCTCGGCCCCACGATCGGCCACCAAACGGCGACGGATCTCGGCTTCGATCTCCTTCTTCAGCTTCTCGATCCGGTCGTCGAACTCGTCCTTCTCGAGCCGTTCCTCGAGCGGGGTGAGCTCGCCACCGGCCTCTTGCTTGGACTGCTCCATCAGCCGTTCCATCATCCCGTCGAGATCGAGATTCCGGAGGGTGCGGTAGAGGTAGTACGTGCCGCCGACCGGGCGACCCGGCTCCATGCCGGCGTAACGCTTGACGGCCTGGCGGGCGATCGCCCGCATGAGCGTGTCGTCGCCGCGCAGCAACGCCTGGAACAGCATCTCGGCCATTTCCTCGGGCGTCATGCCGTCGCCGCCGCCCTGGCCACCTTCGCCCGGCGGCTGGTCGTCGAAGTTCTGGTCGACGTCCATGTCGGCGAACGGGTCCTTCGACTCGTCGCCGACTGCGTACTCCTTGCCTCGCAACGAGAAGTAGACCTCGAACAGGGTTTCGAACGTGCGCCAGTGCGAGTTGTTCTTCACCAGCGTGGCCGCCAACGCGTACTTGAACGCGTTGCGGTCCTCGATGGGAATGTGGCGCACCGCAGCGGCGGCGTCGATGTTCTCCGACAGCGACACGGGCAGCCCGGCGGCGCGGAGGTCTTGCACGAAGCCCTCCAGGAGATCGAACAGAGGGACGCTGCCGGCGTCGCCCGGGCTCGAGCCGTTGCCGTTCACGGAGGTGTCGGTCGGAGGGGTCATCAGCTGGCCGTCGACTCGAAGTGGGTCTTCTCGTTCTGGCTGAACTCCTTGACGACCTTTTCGATGTCGGAGCGGTACTTCAGCAGGATGCTGACCGTTTCGGTGGCGTCCTTCGCCGTGATCTGCTCGATGCCGAGCAGGATCAGAGTGCGGGCCCAGTCGATGGTCTCCGACACCGACGGTGCCTTCTTCAGCTCGAGCTGACGGATCGAGCGCACGATGCGGGCGATCTGGTCGGCCAGGTTGTCGGTGATGTCGGGCACCCGGGTGAGGACGATCTCCTTCTCGCGCTCCATGCTCGGGTAGTCGAGGTGGAGGAAGAGGCAGCGGCGCTTGAGGGCCTCGGAGAGTTCACGGGTGTTGTTCGAGGTGAGGAACACCAGCGGGATCTGGCGGGCTTCGAGCGTGCCGAGCTCGGGGATCGACACCTGGTAGTCGGACAGCAGCTCGAGCAGGAGCGCTTCGGTCTCGACCTCGACACGGTCGACCTCGTCGATCAGCAACACGACCGGATCCTCGGAACGGATCGCCTCGAGCAGCGGACGCTCGAGGAGGAAGTCGTTCGAGAAGATGTCGTTCTGGATGTCGTCCCAGGTGGCCTCGTCGCCTTCGGCCTGAATACGCAGGAGCTGCTTCTTGTAGTTCCACTCGTACAGCGCCTTGGACTCGTCGAGCCCTTCGTAGCACTGGAGACGGATGAGGCGGGCGCCGATCATCTGGGCGATCGACTTCGCCAGTTCGGTCTTGCCGGTACCTGCCGGCCCTTCCACCAGAATCGGCTTCTGGAGTCGGTCGGCGAGGAAAGCGATACCGGCAATGGCGTCGTCGGCGAGATAATCCACCGTACGAAGACCTTCACGGACGGCATCGACGGAGTCGAATCGATGAGTCATGGGGCACAACCTACAAGCAGGCTTGACTACCCGGTCAAGATGAGATGGGAAGAGATCTGCGCGACCGGCGATGTTGAGTAGCATCGTGGCGCTATGGACCGAGGCTTGCATCGAGCAGTTGAACAGTTCGCTCGACGCATTGGAGACGCTCTCGTCGACGCCGCAGCCGGCACCACGGTCGATCCCCGCCGCCTGGCCAACGACGCCGTCGTCGAGGCGTACCACCTGAGCACGGCCCTGATCGACGCCGACGGCCGCCACACCGACGACGAACTCTGGGCGCTCGTTGCGGCCTTTGCCCCGCACGATCTGCTGCCGAGCAACGCCATGCCCGCCCAGCTGCGCAGCAGCACCATCTTCGACGGGCGCCGGGAATGGCTCGCCACGCCCTCCACACTGTTCAAGACCCTGTGCGATGTCGACCGGATCCGGGGCACGGCGTACGGCCGGCTCTACTACGACGAGATCATGGCGCTCGCTCATACGGTGATCTCACTCGACAAGTGGCCGTCCGAGGCCGAACTTGCCGCCGTCGTTGCGCTCCAGCGACTGCTGCTCGCCGAACTCCCGACCGGCAAGCCCGGCCCGCCTCAGCCCGGCGCCGTCGCCGGACCGGGGCCGGCTGCTGCCACTGCAGCGCAGGCCGCCACCGAAGAGGCCGCCAAGCCCGAACCCGTGCCGGCCGAGCCGCTGGAAGACGTGCTGGCCGAACTCGACTCGCTCATCGGCCTCGACGCCGTAAAGGAAGAAGTCCGCCTCCTCACCGCACTGCTCCGGGTGCAGAAACTGCGGGCCGATCGAGGACTGCCCGTCATCGACTCCAACAAACACCTGGTGTTCAGCGGCAACCCCGGCACCGGCAAGACCACCGTGGCTCGCCTGCTCGCCCGGATCTACCGCAGTCTCGATCTCGTCGAGATCGGCCATCTCACCGAGATCGACCGCAGCGGGCTCGTCGCCGGCTTCGTCGGCCAGACCGCCACCAAGGTGGCCGAAGTCTTCGAGAATGCCGACGGCGGCGTGCTCCTGATCGACGAGGCGTATTCGCTCATGCGCGGCGGCGAGAAGGACTTCGGGCGTGAGGCGATCGACGCCATCGTCAAGAACGTCGAGGATCGGCGAGACACGATGGTCGTGATCCTCGCCGGCTACCCGAAGGAGATGGCCGAGCTGGTCGCTGCCAATCCCGGCTTCTCGAGCCGCTTCCCGAAGACGGTCACGTTCCCCGACTACTCCGACGACGAGCTGCTGGCGATCCTGCTGCTGATCTGTGGCAAGGGCCGCTACGAGCTGGGCGATGGTGCGACCGAAGCGGCGCTCGCCTGGTTCGCCGCCCATGAACGAGGGCCGGGGTTCGGCAACGGTCGCCTGGTCCGCAATCTCTTCGAGGGGGCCGTCGCCCGCCAGGCCACCCGACTGGTCGAGGTCGAGGCGCCGACCGACGAGCAGCTCATCGAGCTCACTGCGCAGGACATCGCCGGCGTTCCCGTCGGCGGAGCCGTCTGAGTGGCGGCGGAGCCGTCCGAATGAGCGGGGCGAACCGAGCAGCAGCCGGCATCGGCATCAGCCGCAGCTTCGGCCTGGTGCGCGAAGCCTTGATCGGCGCGACGCTCGGCGCCGGACCGGCGGCCGACGCCTTCCGCACCGCCATGAAGGTGCCGAACATCGTCCAGAACCTCCTCGGGGAGGGCTCACTGTCGGCGTCGTTCGTGCCCGTGTACGCCCGCCTCATCGAGGAGCGCAACGAGGTCGAGGCTCGGCGGGTGGCCGGCGGCGTGCTCGGCTTGCTCACCGCAGCGATCATGTTGATCGTCGCCATCATGGTGCTCGCCGCCGGGCCGGTCATCAGCATCACGGCACCGGGCCTGACGCCCGAGGTCCACGACCAGGCCGTCTGGTTGACGCGTATCACCGCCCCCGGCATCGGCTTGCTCGGCATCTCGGCCTGGTGCCTCGGCATCCTCAACGCCCATCGCCAGTACTTCCTGAGCTACGTCGCGCCCGCACTGTGGAATCTCGCACAGATCGTCATGCTCACCGGTGTGGTGCTCGCAGCCACGTTGTTCGGCACCAACCCGACACCCGAGCGGATCACCACGCTGCTCGCCATCGCCGTCGGTATCGGCAGTGTCCTGCAGCTCGGCGTGCAGATCCCTCGGGTCCGGGTGCTCACCCACGGTGTCACGCCCCACCTCCACCGCGGCGGCCGCGTCGGCATCGTGCTCAAGCGATTTGCGCCTGCGCTCGGCGCCCGAGGCGTGGTTCAGCTCTCGAGCTACATCGATCTCACGCTGGCGAGCTTTCTGGCGACGTCGAGCATTGCCTCGCTTGCGCTGATCATGCCGCTCTACCTCCTGCCGATCTCGCTGTTCGGGTTCGCCATCGCCACTGCCGAGCTCACCGAGATGTCACGCCAGTCCGACCGGGCCGCCACGGTGGCGCTCCGGCTCGAGGTCGGCCTGCGCAAGATCGTGCTTCCCGCAGGTCTCGTCCTCGCCGTCTTCACCGCAGCCGCCCGGCCGGTCATCACCACGATGTACCAGTGGTTGAGTGAGGTGGTGGGCAAGTCGCCGATCTCCGACGACCGGGTCGACGTCATGGCGATGGTGCTGTTCGTGTTCGCGCTCGCCCTCCCCGCCACCATGAGCGCCCGAGTCACCCAGAACGCCCTGTACGCGCTGGGCGACGTCCGACGACCAGCACAGATCGCCATCGTGCGGCTGGTGGTTCTCACCATGGTGACGATCGTCGTCATGTTCCAGTTCGACCGGCTGATCGCCAGTGGTGGCAGCATCTCGGGCTGGTCCGATCTCCCCGCCGGACTCTGGTCACCCCTGCCGAAGGAAGTGCGAGCCGACACCTCGATCGCCCGGCTCGGCGCCGTCGGCATCGCCTTCGGAGCCGCCGTCGCCTCGATCGTCGAGTGGTTCCTTCTCCGGCGAGCGCTCGAGAAGCGCGTGGGTCGACACGTCTCCTCGGGGCTCGCGTTTCCTGTCGCCGCCGCCTCACTGGGCACCGCCGTCTCGCTCTGGCTTCTTCAGGTGATCCTCCCGATCGGTGCCCCGATCCAGGGCATCGTGATCGGTATCGCCGCCATCGCCGTCTACATCGGGCTCTTGCGCTTCCAGGGCCTACGACCACGTGCCACTGGCGACGCTCGTGCGCAGCGAGGCGCGACGGGGAGCGACTAGCATCACCGCCATGTTCAAGCTCATGAAGCGCTGGTGGAAGTACACGACTGCGAAGCTCACGGGGAGCTTCAACGAGCGGGCCGACCCCAAGGTCCAGCTCGAGCAGGCGATCACCGAGGCCCAGGATCAGCATCGCCGGCTCAAGGAGCAGGCGGCCAATGTGATCGCCAATCAGAAGCAGACCGAGATCCGGCTCAACCGCACCATGGAGGAGTACGAGAAGGTCGCCAACAACGCCCGTCAGGCCGTGATGATGGCCGACGACGCCCAGAAGAAGGGCGACACCGAGAAGGTCACGCAGTACACCTCGGCCGCCGAGTCGTTCGCCAACCGGATGATCTCGCTCGAGCGCGAGGTCGAAGACCTGAAGGCGCTGCACCTCTCCGCCTCGCAGGCCGCCGATCAGGCCAAGGCCGCAGTGAACCAGAACTCCACGGCACTGCAGAAGAAGCTGGCCGAGCGGCAGAAGCTCATGTCGCAACTCGACCAGGCCAAGATGCAGGAGCAGCTCAACAAGGCCATGGACTCGCTGTCGGAGACCGTCGGCGAAGACGTGCCCACCTTCGACGAGGTGCGTGAGAAGGTCGAGAGCCGCTACGCCAAGGCCAAGGGCGCGGCCGAGCTGTCGGAGTCGTCGGTCGAAGCGCGCATGCTCGAGGTCGAGCAGGCCTCGATCAACGTCGAAGCCAGCGCCCGCCTGAGCGAGATCCGGGCCCAGCTCGGTCTCGACACCGCCGCCACCAGCGAGCCGGCGGCCGCTCCGGCCACCGAAACCGCCACGGCCGACGGCGACTCCGCCTGATTCCTGGCCCCAGTCGGCCGGACTCGCCCAGAGTCCGGCCTGAACTCTCGGCTCACCAACCCACTCCTTGGCAACTCTCGGCTGTGGAGCCCACTTCCGGGCTCAGCAGCCGAGAGTTCGCATTTGGTGGGCTTGGCAGCCGAGCGTTGGGCGACCAGGGCTACTTGGGGAGGAGGACCAGGTCGTCGCGGTGGATGACGGCGTCGGGGAAGTGATCGGGGAGCTCCTCGGTGCGGCGACCGCTGAAGGCTTCGACCTGACCACTCCCCCAGCTGACCTGGCCCTTGGCGAACACCTCGCCCCGGTCGTCGAGGACTTCGACCGCTGCGTCGACGTCGAAGGTGCCCTCGACCTTGATGATTCCGGCCGGGAGCAGCGAGCCCTGCCGCTCCTCGAGAGCCCGACGGGCGCCGGCGTCGACGATGATCCGCCCGCTGGCCGGGAGAGCGAAGGCGATCCACAGCTTGCGGGCACCGAGGCGACGGTCACGAGCACGGAAGACGGTTCCCACGCCGGCCGTGCCGTTGATGGCGTCGATGACCACCCGATCCCGATGGGCCGAGGCGATCACCGTCTCGACTCCTGACCAGGTGGCGATCTTTGCCGCTGCGAGCTTGGACGCCATGCCCCCGGTGCTCTGGAGCGATCCCGCTCCCCCGGCGGCGGCTTCCATCTCGTGGTCGATGGCGACGATCTCCTCGATCAGCGAGGCCGACTCGTCGACCCGAGGATCGGCGGTGAAGAGCCCCGCCGTGTCGGTGAGCAGCACCAGCCGCGACGCCTCGACCAGGTGGGCGACGAGGGCGCCGAGCCGGTCGTTGTCGCCAAACCGGATCTCGTCGTCGGCAATGGCGTCGTTCTCGTTGACGATGGGCACGACCCCCGCCTCGAGCAGGGCGTGGAGCGTGCCCCGGCTCTTGAGGTAGCGGCGCCGGAACATGAAGTCGGTCGGGGCCAAGAGCACCTGACCACATAGCAGCCCCACCGTCGCAAACGCCGACTCGTACGCCCGCATGAGCGAAGTCTGGCCGACCGCCGCGGCGGCTCGCAGCATGGAATCGTTGGACGGCCGGGGACCACTCCACCCGAGCTGTGGGAGACCGGCGGCGATCGCGCCACTGGTGACCACGACCACCTGGCGCCCCGAGGCCTGGACCTCGGATACCTCACCGACCAGCTTGGTGAGCATGTCGGTGTCGATGTCGCCCGACGGACGCACGACCGACGAGGAGCCGAGCTTGACGACGACGATGGGCATCACATCTCTTCTTCGTATTCGAACGAGAACGCTCCGATGTGCACGATGTCGCCGTCTTTGAGACCGGCGTTGCGTAGCGCCTTGTTGACGCCGAGCTTCTCGAGCCGATGACGCATGTAGTCGAGCGCACCGAGATCGGTGAGGTCGGAGAGCGCGACCGCACGAGCGGCCGGACGTCCGAGCACTCGCCATGAACCGTCGTCTTCTCGGGCCAGCTCGATGCCGATCGGCTCGGGTCGGTGGATCACGAACCCTTCGTTCTCGTCGACCACGTCTCGGCTGGCGGCGACGAGTTCGGCGGTCTTCCACAGCATCGGCTCGAGCCCACGACGAGCGACCGACGAGATCGAGTAGTCGACGACCAGGTCGTCACCCCAGTCCTCGACACTCAGGACGTCGTCCTTCGACGCCACCACGATCGAAGGCCGATCGAGCAGATCGGGCTGGTAGGCGCCGAGCTCGTTGCGCAGCACCTCGAGCTGGCGCTGCGGCGAGTCACCATCGACCGCAGAGAGATCGAGCAGATAGATCAGAACTCGGGCCCGCTCGACATGGCGCAGGAACTGGTGGCCGAGCCCCACGCCCTCGCTTGCCCCCTCGATGAGACCAGGGATGTCGGCGACCACGAACTGCGTCTGGTCATCGAGGCGCACCACGCCGAGATTGGGTTCGAGGGTGGTGAAGGGATAGTCGGCGATCTTGGGCTTGGCGGCCGAGATGACCGAGATGAGGGTGCTCTTGCCCGCGTTCGGATAGCCGACGAGCGCCACATCGGCGAAGAGACGGAGTTCGAGGCGATACCAGATCTCCTCGCCCTTTTCGCCCTGCTCGGCGAACATTGGTGCCCGCTGCTTGTTCGACAGGAATCTGGCATTGCCCCGACCGCCCTGGCCGCCGACGGCGGCCTGCCACCGGTCGCCGGCGTTCGAGAGGTCAGCGAGCACCTCGCCAGTGGCGTGGGACTTGATCGTCGTGCCGATCGGGACCTTCACGATCAGATCGGACGAGTTCTTCCCGTGCTTGCCACTCCCCTGGCCGTGGGTGCCGTTCTCGGCGATGCGGTGGGGATGGTCGCGGAACGCCAGCAGCGATGCGACGTTCGGATCAGCCTCGAGCCAGACGCTGCCGCCGTCACCACCGTCGCCGCCGTCGGGACCGCCCTTGGGCACATGGGCCTCTCGCCGCATCGAGACACAGCCCGCGCCGCCGTCACCGGCACGGGCGCAGAAGTTGGTCTCGTCGACGAAATTGGACACCTACCGAGGATAGGGGCACCCCGGCGAGGGTCGGACGCCTATTCGCTCAGTCGGACCGGGTCACCCAGCACACGCACCGACCAGACCGTGCGGTCGGTCACCGCCACACCGGACTTCGGCTGATACCGGATGCGCCACCAGCAGTCACCACTCACACAGCCCGAGTTGGCCGGGATCGTGAGCCGGATGCGGACGGTCTGGTTGTTGAAGATCGGATTGCGGCCCGGTCCCGATGGGTCACCATCGACCACTAGGCATTGGTAGTTGCCGGCGGTCGTCGTCGTCGGGTCACCGGCCGTCACCGTGGTCCAGCAGCTGGTGCTGTTGCCCGTACGGTCGTTCACGTTGGCCGTGATACCGAACTCGGCCTGGTCGATCGTCTCCCAGGTGAACGCGGGACGAGTACGGTCGGGGGCGACGATCTGGAGGTTCGCCATACCTTCGCCCGGATCGAAAAGGGTCACCTCGAGCGTCTTGCCCGCATGCTGTGTGTCGATCTCGGCCAGGTAGAACGACGCAGGGTTCGTGCTCAGCACCGTGTTGCCATACGAGTCGTCCTCGGCGGCGTAGATCGACAGATAGTCCTTGGCGTACACCCGGGGGCAGGTCGTCAGGTTGGCGCCCGAGACCGTGGTGCACGCCGTGCCGATGGCGTTCGAGGGAGTCATGCGGATGGCGAAGGTGTTGATGCCATTCTCGGAGTTGTTGTCCCGCGACCGCACGTTGAGGATCCAGCGACCGGCCGGGTCAGAGCTCTGGATCTCGAACGCCGAAACCCAGCGGTTCGCCACGCTGCCCGAGCTGCAACCCTCGCTCAGGCCGAACGTCTTGACGAACCCTGTGCCGGTCGGCAGCGCTGACTGCCGATTGGTGTCGACGATGTTGTCGGTGTCGGTGATGAGGGTGTTGTCGGCCCGGTACAGCCTGGTCTGCAACTGCGGACCGGGCGACGACCCCGAGCTGCTTCCCTCCTGGGAGCTACAGATGCCCGGCTCGTAGAACTGCACGGTCCAGTTCTGCGTCAGCGCACCGGCAGGAACGTCGAGCACGTAATAGAACCCTTCGGGCTCGTACTGAGGATTGGCGATGGCAGTTGAATGAGTGCACGACCCGGCCGCGCCCTGGACCGCCGAGGAGATCTGGTCACCCTGCTGGCGGCCGTAGCACTTCGAGTTGACGGCAAGCCAGATGCCTTCCTGTGTTCCGCCCACCTGGGGCTGGTTGCCGGTGCCGAGCGCCGACGACGGGTTGCCCATCGGCACGGGAAGGATGAACTCAGCGGTGCCGAAGCGGTGCAGGTCGAGGTCGTCCTGCTGGACAACGCCACCGAAGTAGGTGTCGCCCTTGGCGGTGATGTCGACTCGAACCGACTGTGAGTTGATGATGCTGAGCTGTACGTCGACATCGGGATCGGTGGCGTCGAAGCCGTTCTGTTTTGCCGTCTGGAGCGCCACCTGGAGGGCCTTCGCGTCATCGGGCATCCACACGACGGCAGCGAGTGCCGACGCGTCGGCTGCCCGCTGCACCTGGTTGGCTCGCGAGTACCAACCGCCGACATCGACGGCGAGAGCAGCGAAGATCATCAGGGGGATGAGCAGAAGCGCCGTGGTGGCGAGCACGTACCCGCGCTCGCCCTCCCGTTCGGTGGCGTGCGTCGGGCGATCGATGTCGGTCATGTGAGGTCGGGCTCCAATTGCATCACGCTGATGGCCCGAAGGGTCGAGCCATCGCCGGGGAAGTAGCCGGTGAACCACGGGCGGTGCACCTCGACGTACACCCCCATGCGGTCGGGACCGGTGCCGGTGAGGGTGACCTTGCGTCCGTTGGTTCCGCCCGGCGTGCTGGGTGCCGAGCGCCAGTAGGTCAGGTTGTACGTGCCCGAGTCGATGCCGGCCTTGTTGTAGACGTTGCAGGTGCCGTTCACGCCGCCGGTCGCCGAGGACGTGCTCACGGCGAGACAGTTCGGCGGCACCGCACCGTCGGCAGTGGTCACCTTGTAGACGATGATGCGCCGGATGTTGGCGAGTTGATCCGCATCGAGCACGGCCAGCGCGGCCTCGATGGCCTGCTGGTCGGCGGTGGCGTCGTCGCCGAGATGCGATCCGACGCGGGCGCCCTGGCGAGAGGCCTGGACGATGGTCTGCTGGTCGCGCCAGGCCATGCCCATCTCCATCATGCCGAGCACGAGGGTGATGAGCAGGGGAAGCACCATGGTGAGCTCGACGAGGACCGAGCCCCGCTCGCGTTCGCCGTTGTGGCGTCGTGTGAGAGAACGGCGATACATCAGGTGGCGCGCTCCGGCTCGAGGCGGATGACCTTGGTGTCGGTCAACGTGCGATTGGTGCCGAAGAACCCGGTGATCATCTTGTGATTCACCGCCACGTAGACACCCACGAAGTCGGGGTCGGGCAGCCGGGGGTCGCGGCTCGACGGACAGAACGAGATGTCGACCGACGCCGGATCGCTACCGGTTGCCGGATGGCAGCCGAAATAGGTGGTCGCGACTTCGTTGCCGAGGCCGTCGTCCTCGACCAGGCCGAGCGAGAGTTCGTAGGCGTGGTACACGTTGCACCCACGTTGGGAACCCGAAGACACCTGTGAGGTGCCGGTCGGCCCGATGCAATTGGCCGGAGGCTCGTCATCGGGACCGGACGCTTCGAAGATCACGATCGACTCGAGGTCCTGCAGGTTGATGGCGGCCAGACCGTGATTCACGCTGCGCAGCGTGAAGAAGTCGGCGTCGAGATCGTTGCCGGCAACCGACGCAGAGCGAGCCCCGACTGACGCCGCGTTCGACACCGTGAGGTAGTCGCGAAAGAGAAAGCCGAACTCGATGATCCCGAAGATCAGCAGGAAGAAGACGGGCGTGACGAATGCCGCCTCCACCATGGTCGATCCGCGTTCGCGCTGGCGACGCCTGCTGTTCGGCGAGTGCATGGAGGTCCTATCGGCACATGTGGCCGAACTCTTGATGCTCTCTTGCCGATCTCCTGGTGAGTCATTCGACCCGGCAGGGCGGGTCGTGACGCGACGAAGGCGCCCCGTGGGCGCCTTCGTTCGACTCTTGGTATCGACGAGCCGGGCTCGTCGGGAAACCCGGTGTCAGTCGGTGAGGACGTCGACCAGCTTGCGGCCCTTGCGGAACCCGAACTTCACCTTGCCTTCGGCCGTGGCAAAGAGGGTGTCGTCGCCACCGATGCCGACGTTGCGGCCGGGGTGGAACTTGGTGCCACGCTGGCGCACGATGATGGACCCGGGCTGCACCTGGGTGCCGTCGAAGCACTTCACGCCGAGGCGCTTGGCCTCGGAATCACGACCGTTGCGAGTTGAACCGCCACCTTTGGTCTTTGACATCTCAGCCCCTCTTGATTCCGGTGATCTCCACCGTGGCGTAGGTCTGGCGATGGCCATACCGACGACGCTGGTTGGTCTTGTTCTTGTAGGTGAACCCGTCGATCTTCGGTCCCTTGGACTCGCCGATGACCCGAGCCGAGACCGACACGCCCGACAGCTGTTCGGGGGTGGCGAGCACCTCGGAACCGTCGACGAGAAGGACCGGTCGGAGTTCGACCTCGGTGCCGGCTTCACCCAGCCGCTCCACCTGGAGCTGCTGGCCTTCCTCGACCCGATACTGCTTGCCACCTGTGGCAACGACTGCGTACATAGACGGTAGAGGTTAGCGGCGCAACATCGCTGCGCCACCCGATCCACACATCACAACGGTGTCATTTTCTCCTGGCCGCTGGCGAGCGGTGCAACCTGGCGATCAGCGCACTCCGGCCTCGAGGACATGTCCCCGCCCGTCGCAGTGCGGGCAGCGCGACGACAACGATTCGAGCAACCCCTCGCCGATGCGTTTGCGGGTCATCTCGGCCAGCCCCAGTTCGCCGATCTCGTAGAGCTGGGTGCGGGTCTTGTCCCTGGCCAGCGCCTGGCGCAGCGTGCGGGTGACGTCGTCTCGATTCTTCTTGTCTTCCATGTCGACGAAGTCGATGACGATGATCCCGCCGATGTCGCGCAATCGCAGCTGGTGAGCGACCTCTTCGGCTGCTTCGAGGTTGTTCCGGTAGACCGTCTCCTCGAGGCTCGACGAGCCCACGTTCTTGCCGGTGTTGACGTCGATCACCGTGAGCGCCTCGGTGTGCTCGATGATGAGCGAACCGCCCGACGGCAGCCACACCTTGCGGTCGAGCGCCTTGTGGAGCTGCTCGTGCACGTGATAGCGCTCGAAGATCGGCAGGCCCTCGGCGGCCTCGTCGTAGAACTCGACCCGGTCGGCCAGCGCCGGGGTGATCACCGACACATACGACGACACCTCGTCGTAGAGCGACTTGTCGTCGATGATGACGGCCCGGTATTCCTTGTTGAACTCCTCGCGGATGACCCGCACCGACATCTCGGGTTCGCGGTAGAGCAGCGCCGGCGCCTTGGTCTGGTTGGCCAGCTTCTCGATCTGCTCCCACTGCTGGATCAAACCCTTGACGTCACGTTGAATCTCTTCGGCGGTGACGTTCTCGGCTGCCGTGCGCACGATGATGCCGTGCTCCTTTGGTCGAGCCTTGTCGAGGATCTTCCGGAGACGCTTGCGCTCGGCGTCGGGTAGGCGCTTCGAGATGCCGTAGGTGTCGGAGTTCGGCACCAGCACCACGAAACGGCCCGGCAGCGACACCTCGGTGGTGAGGCGGGCCCCCTTGTGCGCGATCGGGTTCTTGGTGACCTGACACAGCACCGTCTGCTTGGCCTTGAGGATCTGCTCGATCTTCGGTTGAGCGTTACCCGATCCCTCGAAGTCGGCCTTGTCGTATTGCACGTCGCCCCGGTAGAGGACGGCGTTCTTGGGGGTGGCGATGTCGACGAAGGCCGCTTCCATGCCGGGCAGGACGTTTTGGACCTTGCCGAGGTAGATGTTGCCGTGGATCTGGAACGTGTCGTCGGCCGCGCGTGACACGTAGTACTCGATCAGGTTGCGACCCTCGAGGATGGCGATGTGGGTGGCGTCGCCCTGCTTGGAGACAGCCATGACGTAGCGGCCGACCGCTCTGCCCTTGCGGCTCCGTCCACGTCGGCTCTCGAGCTGTGACTCGTCGAGCTCGACCGGTGCGTCGGCCACGATGTGTTCGACCACGTTGGCGCCACCGTTGCGCTGGCCTCCGGACTGACGGTTGGCGTCGCCGCCACCGGACTTCGAACGGCTGCGGCGACGCTTTCGCCGCGGCTTGCCGTCGCCGCCGTCGGCTCCTCCCCCATTTCGCTGCTGGCCGCCCTGTTGCTGTTGGCGGCGGTTGTCGCCGCTGGTGTCGCCGTCGCCCTGCTGGGCTTGGCGGCGCGTGCCACGACCGTTTCCGTTGCCACCAGCACCGCCGCCGGACTCGCGGTCGGCGTCGTTGCGCGGTGGCCGTTGACGGTTCCGCTTGCGAGGCTGGGAGCGATTGCCGCCGCCGTCACCCTCGGGCGACGACCCCCCGCCACCCGACGACTGGCCTGCGGGTTCGAGGGGCGCCGGGCGCGAGTCGCCGATGCGGGGCTTGGGTCGCACGGACGGCGGCGGGGTGGCCGCTGCTCGGGCGGGTCGGCCGTTCGCCGAGGTGTTGGCGGCAGGTGTGGTGTCGGAGGATGGGTTGGCGTTGGTGGGCGGCGAACTGGTCGGCGCTTGCTTCGGCGCCCGGTCGGCAGATGCGGATCCGCCGTTCTCGGAGGCGTCGGACATGGTGTGAGTCCCTTCTCATGTGGCTCCCCCGTGGGGTTGCCCGGTCGTCACCAGCGTGCGGCCGATCGGCTCGCTTCGTTCTGGTTCGACACTCGTCCATTGGTGGGTGCGGCGTACCCGGCCTTCCTCGACGTCGGGTCCGATGAGCTGCACGAGTTCGGCAGGTCGGAGCGAGACGGATTCAGTGGCCAGGACGGCCGCCAGTCGCACGCCACGATCTGTCGGCCCCTGAATCTCGAGTTCGAGAATGGCGGGGCGGACATCGACCACGGCGACCTTTCCCTTCCGCGTGCGTTCCAGCGGAAGTTCGGTGGCGTCGATGATCGACGCCACGGCGACGGCTACCTCGGAGGGCGGGAGGCCGATGACCTCGATCTCCCAGCTGCAGGCGACGATGGCTTGCTGCAGCGATACCGAGCCCGACTCGAGCGGCACGGCACTGACGACGTCGAGGCCGTCAGGCAGTGCAGCGGTCATCTGGGCGCAGAAGTCCCCGAGGTCGACCGAGGTAGCAAGGTCGACGTCGAGGTATTCGGCATCTGATTCGTGGGCCACCGAGAGCGCCAGGCCGAAGCTGAGCTTCGGTCGAGGCGAGAACCCCTCGGTGTACGAGACCGGAAGCCGTAGCTTTCGAAAGGCTCGCTCGAACAGTCGAGCGACATCGCGATGGCTGGTGAAACGCACCTTGCCGTTCTTCGCGTAACGCAGGCGGATCTTCATGGGGCGTCAGGACCTCGCCGACGAAGCGAGCCGGGTGGGCGACAGGACCACCGGGGTGGCACCGCCGGTCGACAGATCCTGCCCGGTGCCCTGGCTGCCACCGGCGGGTGGCGTGGCGGACGCGACGACGTGCTCGATGCCGTAGCCGGTGCAGGCTCCGCAGTCGTAGCACGGGGTCCATCGGCAATCGGGCAGACCGACCTCGGCGAGGGCGTCTTGCCAGTCCTGCCAGAGGAAGTCCTTGTGGAGTCCGGCCGAGAGATGGTCCCACGGCAGGTACTCGTCTTCGGTGCGGTGCCGGTGGACGTACCAGTCGGGATCGAGCCCGGCGTTGGCCATGGCCGTGGTCCAGCGTTCGAGGTCGAAGAATTCGGTCCACTCCTGAAAGGTGCCGCCGGCCCGCCACACCTCTTCGAGGACGTCGCCGATGCGGCGGTCGCCGCGGCTCGCGATGCCTTCGGCGAGTGTGGCTCGGGCGTCGTGCCACTTGAGCTGGACACCCTTCATCTTGCGGGTGGATTCGCGCAGCAGGTTGATCTTGCGCTGGAGTTCCTCGGTGGTGTTCTGGCCGAACCACTGGAACGGAGTGAACGGCTTGGGCACGAACCCGCCGACCGATGCGGTGACGCTCGCACGCTTGTTGTGCTTCTTGCCGATCTCGACGCAGTTCTTCGCCAGCTCGGCGATGCCGAGGGTGTCGGGGTCGGTCTCCGACGGCAGCCCGGTGAGGAAGTAGAGCTTCACCCGCTGCCAACCCTGTGAGTAGGCGGCATCGACGGCCTCGTAGAGGTCTTCCTCACGGATCAGCTTGTTGATGATCTGGCGCATGCGCCAGGTGCCGGCCTCGGGAGCAAACGTGAGCCCGCTGCGCTTCGCCCGCTGCAGCTGGGCAGCGATGTCGACCCCGAAGGCGTCGACCCGCAGGCTGGGAAGCGACACGGTGACCGGCCCACAGTTGGCCGCCTCGGCGTCGTCCATGATGCCGGTGACCGTGGGCGAGATGCCGCTGAAGTCGGCCGTGGACAGCGAGGTGAGCGACACCTCGTCGTAACCGGTGCGCCGCAATCCCTGGGCCACCATCGACCGCACCTGGTCGGCCGGGCGCTCACGCACCGGACGGGTGATCATGCCGGCCTGGCAGAAACGACAGCCCCGGGTGCAGCCGCGGAAGACCTCGACGTTGAGACGGTCGTGCACCACCTCGGTGAGCGGCACCAGCTGGTTCCTCGGGTACGGCCACTCGGCGAGGTCGGCGATCGTGCGCTTCTCGATCCGTTCGGGCACGCCCGGGAACTTC
Source organism: Acidimicrobiales bacterium (assembly GCA_041394265.1). Lineage (NCBI taxonomy): Bacteria > Bacillati > Actinomycetota > Acidimicrobiia > Acidimicrobiales > Acidimicrobiales bacterium. The sequence goes on along the minus strand of JAWKIO010000005.1, from coordinate 4,100,040 downwards.
GGGGTCATGGCGACGAGCGCCGGGCCTTCGTAGTGCGGCTCGTACAGCGAGGGGACGTAGACACCCTCGATCTTCGCCAGTTCGCGGTGCAGGTCTTCCCGGGTGCCGGCCGACGAACGGTTGCTTGTGCCGGTGCCATACCGGAACGCGGCCACGACCTCGGTGATCTCGCCGATCGCTTCCTCACCGTCGCCCAGGACCACCACGTCGAGGAAGTCGGCGAGCGGCTCGGGATTGTAGGTGCAGTGCCCACCGGCCATGATCAGCGGATCGTCGACCGACCGCTGGGCCGTGCGCAGCGGCACCTGAGCGAGGTCGATCGCGTTGAGCACGTTGGTGTAGGTGAGTTCGGCCGACAGGTTGAAGCCGATGATGTCGAACTCGCGAGCCGGCGTGTGGTGCTCGACCGAGAACAGCGGGATCGAGCGGGCCCGCATCTCGGCCTCGAGGTCGATCCAGGGACAGTAGGCCCGATCGGCCCGGGTGTCGGCTCGCTCGTTGGCGATCTCGTAGAGGATCTGCAGACCCTGGTTCGGCAGGCCGATTTCGTAGGCATCGGGATACATGAAGAGCCAGCTGACCAGACCGGGGGCCGGGGGCTTCGCGCCGGCGCCATCTTCACCGCCGATGTAGCGCGCCGGCTTCTGCACCTTCGCGAGAATCGGTTCGAGATCTGGCCACACCGATGTCATCAGATCTTCAGGCTATCGGTTGGCACCCGTCACACGGGGGAACCCCGGTGGCGGTGCACTGCCACGCTCTGTACCAGCCCGATTGCAAGGAGTGAGGTGAGGAGGGACGACCCTCCATAGGAGACGAAGGGCAGGGGGACCCCCGTGATGGGCATCAGTTTGAGGTTCATGCCCACGTTCTGGAAGACCTGGAAGAGGAACATCACGAACACCCCGACACAGATCAGCGTGCCGAAACCGTCGCGGGCCAGCCGAGCGTTGCGAAGGATGCGCCACAGGACGAACCCCTCGAGCGCTATGATGACACTCGTTCCGACGAACCCGGTCTCCTCACCCCACGAGGAGAAGATGAAGTCGGTCTCCTGCTCGGGCAGGAAGCCGGCCTGGGTTTGCGGGCCCTGCAGGATGCCCTTGCCGGTGATGCCGCCGGAACCGATCGTGGTCACCGACTGGCGCTGCTGATACCCGGCGCCGCGGGGGTCGGCGTTCTCGTCGACGAAGGCCGTGAGTCGCTCGCGGGCGTACTCGGGCATCAGCCCCGTCTGGAACGCGACGGAGACCACCGCGATGCCCGAGATCAGCAGCAGGAGCATCACTCGGGCGGGGACCCCGGCGGCGAGGAAGATCCCGAGCGTGATCGCGCAGTAGACGAAGACCGACCCGGTTTCGCCCTCGAGCAATACCAACACCGCCAACAGCCCGAGGATGCCGAGTGCGCCGGCGATGCGGTGAGGCTCGATCGAGCCGGTACGACCCGTGAAGATGGCCGACAGCGTGACCACCAAGGCCAACTTCGCGAACTCGGCCGGTTGCACCGACACCGGCCCCAGCACGAACCACGCCTGCGTCCCCTTGATCTCGCTGCCGAGCGGCGTCAACACGGCGATGAGCACCACGATGGTGACGATGACCGCGAGTCCCAGGAAGTTGCGGATCTCGCGATAGTCGACGAAGGCAACGATCCCGAGCAGGATCGAGCCGATCACGAGGAAGCCCGCCTGCTTGCCCAGCGAGAGTAGCGCGCCGTCGGGATCGGCCTGTGTGGCGCTGAACACGGCGACCATTCCCAGCGACACCAGGGTGACCACGGCCGCCAGCAACGACCAGTCGACGTTGGCGAACTTGGCGGCGTTCGCCTCGGGCCGGACCCGGGGCGAGGAGAGCGTGGAGGTCATGGCGAACTCCCGGTGGTCGGGGCGTCGGCCGGCGCAGCGGGTTCGGTGGCGGGCGGTTCGGTCGACGGTTCGGTGGTGGGGGCCGTGGTCGTCGTGGTGGGCGTCGGCTCGCTGGTGGTCGACGTCGATGGTGCCGCGGCGGTGGTCGTGGTCGGGTTCGGTTCGACAGCCTCGGTCGTTGGGGTGGTCGGCGTGTCCTCGACGACCTCGCTGTCGGCGTTCGAACTCGCTTCGCCGCTGCCGATCTCGGGCGCCCGAGGGAACTCGACGTGGGGTTCACCGGCGAGCGGCGCGGCCGGCAACGGAGCGAAACCGCCGAGCAGTTCGAAGAACCGGCGCACGGCCGGCGCAGCTGCGTCGCCACCGAAGCCCGCCTGCTCGAGTACCGCTGCCACGGCGTACTGCGGATCATTGGCCGGCCCGTACCCGGCGAAGAGGGCGAAGTCGGCTTTCTTCGCAACCTCGGCGGTACCGGTCTTGCCGGCGATCGGGTACTCCGACAGGGGGAAACCCTCGAAAGCCTTGGCTGCGGTACCCGTGCGCGGCACCCGGATGAGCCCGTCTCGGATGGTGGCGAGCGCCGCCACGTCGAACTGCTCGTCGCCCGCCACCCGGGGTTCGAAGTCGATCAGCGTCTCGCCCGACACGGGATCGACCACTCGATCGACCAGCCGCGGCTGGTGGCGAACACCGCCGGACGCCAACACCGCATACGAGTCGGCCAACTGCAGCGGGGTCACGAGCAGGTCGCCCTGGCCGATCGACAGATTGATGTTGTCCCCGGTGTACCAGCGGGCGTCGTCGCCGAATTCGGCCATGCGGTTCTCGGGTGTGGGCACCCGGCCGCTGCGTTCCTCGGGAAGCTGGATGCCGGTGGCCGTCCCGAAGCCGAATTGAGCGGCAACGTCCTGCATGATCGTTTCGCCGTAGGTGTCCTGCTCGACCCAGAACTTCTCGCCCAGCGAATAGAAGTAGGTGTCGCTCGACACCTCGATCGCCTCGGCCATGTTCACGTAGCCGTACTGGGCGTCGCCGGCGTTGCGGAACTGGCAACCCGACTTCTCCGCACTCGTGCAGCTGTTGATCGTGAACACACCCTGGTCGTTCCAGTAGTCGTTGGCGCCCCGCGCCCCACTCACCAGTGCTGCATATCCAGTGACGTGCTTGAACGTCGAGCCTGCCGGATAGAGACCCTTGATCGTTCGGTCGAGAAGTGGAGTGTCGGGCCGGTCGAGCAGCGACTGGTACTGGCTCGACGACATCCCGAACACGAAGTCGGACGGGTCGTAGTTCGGATAGGTCGCGAGCGCAGCGACGGTGCCGTCTCGCACATCGACGGCGACGAGACTGCCGGCATCGGCTACGTGCGGACGACACCCCCGGCAGGCGTCGCGCTGGCGGGCCAGCTCGAGCTCGTCGACGAGAATGCGCTCGGCGGCGTACTGCAGGTCGATGTCGAGCGCCAGGTAGACATCGGCGCCGGGCACGGCCTCCTGGATGATCTCGACCTCTTTGATCACCCGGTTCTGGGCGTCGACCTCGACGCGGCGGATCTCGGGGACGCCCCGCAGCGTCGACTCGAAGAGGGCTTCGATTCCCGCTCGGCCCAGTTCGTCACCCGGCTGGTAGACCTTGGTGTCGTTCTTCTCGTTGAGCGCGTCGGCGGTTTCGGTGTCGCCGACGTTGCCGATGTAGCCGATGATGTTCGCACCGGTCGATCCATACGGGTAGACCCGCACGTAGCGCCGCTCGACATTGAACCCGGGAAACTGCCGCTCCTGCAGGGTGATCCACAACCGAACGCTGACGTCTTCGGCGATCGGCTCCGGTTTGAGCGATCCATTGCGCGCGGCCTGATACCGGCGTTCGAGCTGGTCGACCTTGAACTTCTCGCCCTCGCGGTTCACCTCGTCGGCAACGGCCGTGAAGATCTCGGCGCGCTCCTCCTCGTTGTAGTCACGTAGCTGGGTCCAGTCGAGCGTGACCACCCTGGATTCGCGTCGGCCGGCGAGCACCTTCCCGTTGGTGTCGTAGATGAGCCCGCGCGGCGCCTCGGTGACGATCTCGCGGGTTCGGTTCTCGGCGGCTTGCGCCGTGAACTGGGGCGCCTCCATCACCTGGAGGAAGTACAGCCGGGCCAGGAGCGTGCCGAGCAGGGCCACGGCCATGAAGGTGAGCAGGCCGAGGCGGCGACCGAGGAGCGCTTCGTTCATGACGCCATCGCCGAACTCGTGAGCGAACGGTCGTGGTCATCCACCATCCAGCTGGCGGCGTGGGTCAGGGGGTGTACCAGCGCCGCGCCGATTGCGCCGGCGAGCAGCAGGCGGCCGATCGATTCGAGGCCGAACTCCGGCGGCCGGAGGCCGAAGACCGTGCCCGCCGCCCAGGTGGCGCCGGTCACGAGCACGACGATGGTCGCCCCCTGCACGGTCCGGAACGTGGCGCCCGGCTGCAGCACTCGGAGTCGGGCCATCACGATCAGCCAGGCGGCGAGGCAGTACACCAGCGCCGACAGGCCGAAGGGTCCGAACTGCATGGTGTCGAGCAGGATCCCGGTGGTGAAGCCGAGGATGGCGGCATCACTCGGCGTGGCGACGAAGCCAACGGCGACGATCAGTACCAGGGGAACGTCGACCCGAACCGCTTCGAGGGGCTGGTAGCGGTCGAACACGGTGACCTGCACGAGCACCACAGCAAGGATGGTCGTGAGGGCGTGGCCCCAACGAACTCGTGAATCCCTCATCGCCAACTCACTCCGGTTCCGGGACCAACAGGACGGTGAGATAGCCGAGATTGTCGAGATCGGCGATCGGTTCGAGCAGGGTCGCGTCGCCGTCGATTCGCAGTCGACCCACCGGAATGCCGCCGGGGTACCGGCTCCGATCGAACCCGCTCGTGAGGAATCGAGTGCCGGTGGACACCACGTCGATCGCCCCGTCGACCAGGTCGACCACGAGCGGATTGCCGTTGCCGGCGCCCGACGTCACCCCCGTTGCCCGGTCGGTGGCGGTGACCACGCCGACGTGAAGGCGAGCATCGGTGATCAGCTGGACCTGCGAGCGACCGCCCTCGACGGCGATGATTCGACCGACGAGACCGGAGCCGGTGACGATCGGCATGTCGACCTCACAGCCGTCGTCGCTGCCCCGGTCGATCTCGATGATCCGCTCGAGGTTGGTGTCGCGGTCGGTCACGACGCGAGCGGTCACGCGAGGAATGTCGCCGACGTAGTCGATCTCGGTTGCCTCCAGCAGTTGCTCCAGCTCGCGCTCGGCCTCCGGAAGCCGGGCTACTCGGCCTTCGAGGTCGGCAAGATCTCGCCGGAGCTGGGCGTTCTCGGCCTGGAGGTCGTCGTAGTGCACCGCCCCATTCCACGCCGACCCGATCGGGCTGAGCACGAACCCGATCACCGCACGGAATGGTTGGGTGGCGGTGTACGCGACCTCTCGCACGCCGTTGAACGGTCCAACGGAGCGGGCATCGAGGGTCATCAGCGCCACCGCCGTCACGACGAGGAGCACGACGACTCTGCGTGAGGGAACAGCAGGTCGGGCCACGAGCAGGTGCCGAACTTCGGCTACTCCTGGGGCGAATAGATGTTGCGCAGCGTGTCGTAGGCCTCGAGGTATTGGCCCGAGCCGATGGCGACGGCGTGCAGCGGCTGTTTGGCGATCTTGATGGGCATCCCGGTCTCGTGATTGAGGCGGGTGTCGAGGCCCCGCAGGAGCGCACCGCCGCCGGCGAGCGTGATGCCGTGTTCCATGATGTCGGCGGCGAGTTCGGGCGGGGTCTTGTCGAGCGTGACCTTGACCGCATCGATGATGGCGCTCACCGGTTCGGCCAGCGCTTCGCGGATCTCCTCGGTGGTGGTGACGATGGTCTTCGGCAGGCCGCTGACCAGGTCTCGACCGCGGATCTCGGCCTCGTACTCCTCGGGCAGGCGATCGGCGGAGCCCAGGTGGATCTTGATCTCTTCCGAGGTCCGCTCCCCCAGTGCGAGGCTGTATTCCTTCTTGATGTAGTTCATGATGGACTGGTCGAGTTCGTCGCCACCGATCCGAACCGACTGCGATGCCACGATGCCGCCGAGCGAGATGACGGCGACCTCGGTGGTACCACCGCCGACGTCGACGATCATGTTGCCGGTGGGGTCGTGGACCGGCAGACCGGCACCGATCGCCGCAGCCATCGGCTCCTCGATGATGATGGCCTGTCGGGCACCGGCGAACTCGGCGGCGTCACGCACCGCACGCTGTTCGACCCCGGTGATCCCCGACGGCACACAGATCACGATGCGGGGCTTGGCCACCCATCGGCCGGGACTGACCTTCTGGATGAAGTACCGCAGCATCTCTTCGCAGATGTCGAAATCGGCGATCACACCGTCCTTCAGCGGACGGATGGCCTGGATGTGACTGGGCGTTCGCCCGATCATGCGTTTGGCTTCGATCCCGACGGCGAGGGGCCGATTGGTGTGCACGTTGATGGCGACCACCGACGGCTCGTCGAGCACGATGCCATGGCCGCGCACGTAGACCAGGGTATTTGCGGTCCCGAGATCGACTGCCATGTCGCGAGCTCCGACCGAGCCCAACATATTCGAGAGTCGAAATCCAGCCATGGTTCACCCCAACGTGATCATTGCCCGCCCCGGCAGGCTAGGAGAGGTGAGGCGCCGCCACAAGGGCACCCCACCGTCGGCACCGGCCTGATCAGGCCAATCCGGGGAAGAAAATCCCGATCTCGCGCTCGGCGGATTCGTTCGAGTCGGAGCCGTGGACCAGGTTCTCGGTCATCTCGGTCCCGAAATCGCCGCGGATGGTCCCGGGAGGCGCCGATGCCGGATTGGTCGGGCCCATCATGGTGCGGACGATGGCGAAGGTGTCCTCGGACCCCTCGACCACGGCGACCACGGCCGGGCTGCGCGACATGAAGGCCTTGAGGTCCTCGTAGAACCCCTTGCCCACGTGCTCTTCGTAGTGACGGTCGAGCGTGGCGGCGTCGAGCTGGCGGAGTTCGACGGCGGCGAGGGTCAGGCCCTTGCGTTCGAATCGGCCGAGGATTTCGCCGACGAGGCCGCGTTCCACGGCGTCGGGCTTACAGATGACAAGCGTTCTACTCACCCCGGCAGGCTACAAGGGAAGCAGCACCGGTTGGGCGTTCACCCGAGGGAGAAGGTCTGGTTGTTGGGTGAATCGACCGGCTTGCACGTGCCGTTCGGCGACGTGCCGTAACCCCACTGGATGAGTCGGGCGCCCGCGGCGCTCGAATCGCCGTAGACGTCCATGCACCAGCCCGTTTCGGCGTTCTTGAACTGCACCAGACCCCCGGCCGCCGGCACGATCGTCCACAGCTGATCGACCGATTCGACACATAGCTTGTCGACGATGCCGGCCGCCATGTGCGGCCCTTCGGTGCCGAAGCAGTTGCCGTCGATGCTCGAGATGGTCGAGAGTCCGTCCGGCCGGGTGTAGATCCGGATCGGACGCTGGATCGACGAGCACGGCTGCTGCTCGACGAACCCGCCGCTCACGACTTCGAGGCACATACCGGCGGTGACCGCACCGGTGGTCCCGTCGTGCACCTTGTCGCCCGAGTATCGGCCCGGCCCGGCGGGGGCGGCAGTGTCGATGTCGCTCGCGGCACACGAGTCCGGCTCGAGGTCGACCTGTCCGCCCGAACCGAGCACGACGGCAAAACAGCGGCCGGACTCCGATCGCACCGCAGCCACCCATCGCCCGGCGTTCGATGCGTCGATGCTGATCGACCGCGGCCCGGTCGAGGCCTCGGTGGCGGCGAGATAGGTGTAGCCGGGCTCGGCGCGGTCGAGGGAGACGGCCGACGCGAACGTGAAGTCGGAGCGGAACTCGCTCAGCACGATCGCCGAGGTCGTCGCCGTGCGAAGGGTGGATCGGGCGGCAACGTCGTGGGCCCGCTGGCGTGCCCCGAGCAGGCTGGGGGTCGCGACCGCCAGCAACACACCGATGATCAGCACGACCACCATGACCTCGATGAGGGTGAAACCGGCATCGGCAGACGGCTCCTTCCTTCCGGCAAGCGATCGCTCCCCCATCGACGACACGGTTCTCAGACCTTCCGGAGCTCGAGCCAGAAGAGCTGGGCGCCGTCTTCGCGGTCGAAGATGGTGATCGTGTGCTGGCCGGCCGACAGCGGCAGGACCAGCTCCAGTGGGGTGCTGAACCGATCTTTCGCCTTGGCGACACCGGTGCCGGTGTCCCAGAGGTAGCCCTCAGCGGGCTGGCCGTCGATCTGGATCCAGAAGGAGTCCGAGGTGCCACCGAACGATGCGGTCTGCCCCCACAACCAGTAGTCACTGGCCTCGGTCACGGTGAAGACGAACGAAGCCGACGAGTTCGTAACCGAGGGCGACGATGAATAGTGGCCCCCCTCGGGCACGCTCACGTACCCAGCTGAATACACCATCGAGCCGGTCAGCAGGGCGTCGACGGCATCGACATGGAGGACCGGCGTCGCGCTCGCCCAACCATTGTTCGAGATCCCGGCACCGGGCGGAGCATCGGGGACGTCGGCGTCGACGTCGTCGGCCAGACATGTCGACGAAGGGACGTGGACCTCGCCTCCTGCCTCGACGACGGCGGCGAAACACTGGCCGGAACCTGACCGGACGGCGGCGGCCCAGCGTCCCGACGACGTTGCGTCCACGCTCACGACCGACGGGCCGGTCGATGGCTCGGAGCCGGCGACGTAGGTGAAGCCGGGTTCGGACTGCGCCAACGCTGCAGCCGAGGCAAAGGTGAAGTCGGAGCGGAACTCGCTCAAGATGACCGCCGAGCTCGCAGCGTTTCGCAACGTCGACTCGGCTGAGGCGTCCTGTGCCCGTTCCCGAGCCCCGATCAGCGACGGGGTGGCGACCATCATCAACACGCCGAGGAGCATGACCACGACCATCACCTCGACCAGCGTGAATCCCCCATCGCACGGGCGCGGCCGGCCCGCACGCGGTCGGCGTGCGTGACGCGGCGGGGTCATCCGCTGGCGCGGCGGTGTGGAGGCAGGCACCTCTCCAGCTTCGGTAGGGGCAACGGGCGCCATGAGTTGGTCGAGGTCAGCGCCTGCGACGCGACGGTGGCCCACCCGCAAGGGGTGGGCCACCGTCGGTTCAGCTGCCGCCAGGCTACACCTTCACGAGTTTCAGGCTCGACAGCCTGGTGCCGTCCTCGCGTAGGGCGATGGTCACGGTGTGGGTGCCTGGCTGCAGGCTCACGGTCACGTCGCTACCACCGTTGTTGTCGTTCACGTAGTCGGTGCCGTTGCTGACGCCCCACGTGTAGCCGCTCGATGGCTGGCCGTCGACCTGGACGTAGAATGAGTCACTTCCGCCACCGTTGGTGATGGTTGCGCCCTGGATCTTGTACGTTCCCGCCTCGGTCACCGTGAAGGTGAAGGTGGCCTTCGAGCTGGTGCTGTTCGCACCGTTGAAGTTGTTGCCCGAGTTCTCCGCCGTACCGATGGAGCCGTTGTTCAGCGTCATACCACCGCTCAGGGTGGCACTACTGGCGCTGACCTCGAGCAGGGCCGGCGGGGCGGTCGTGGTCGGTGCTGCCGTCGTGGTGGTGGGTGCTGTCGTCGTGGTGGTCGACGGTGGCGTTGACGGGGTCAGAGGGAAATTGTGGTTGTTGTTCGAGGTCGTGCTCTTGCACTCCCCGTTCGGCGAGCTTCCGGTGCCCCACTGGATGATGTCGGCACCGGAGCTGGTGCTGTTGCCGCTCACGTCCATGCAGTAGCCGGTCACCTTGTTCTTGAACTGCACGGTGCCGTTCCACGACGGCACGAGCGTCCAGAGCTGGTTGTCGGCCTCGGTGCAGGCCTGGTTCTTGACCTTGGCAGCGCTCGAACTGGACTCGGTGCCGAAGCAGGAGCCGCTGGCCATCGACACGGTGACGAAGCCGTCGGGGCGCTGGTTGATCTTGAGCGGGGCGGCCGTTCCGCTGCAGGCGACCTGCTTCAGCTGACTGCCGACCACCTCGAGGCACATCCCCGAAATGTTGGTGCCGATCGTGCCGGTGAAGATCTCGGTGCCCGACGGGTACGTCGGCGCCGCGGTGGTGGGGGTCGTCGGTACCGTCGACGAGCTTCCAGTCGGTGCGGTGGTGTCGGTCGACGACGAGCTCGGAGCGACCGTCGTCGACGTGGTGGTGGTCGTGGCGATCGTGGTCGTCGTGGTGGGAACCGCCCATTCCGGCGGATTCTCGAGGATCGACGTGGCCAGATACTCGCGGCCTTCCAACGGTTCGGCGATCACCTGACCGGTGTCGACCAGGTACTGACCCGAGGTGTCCTCGAGCGTGTTGAGGGTCCCGAGCGCCACCGAGGTGAACGTCGCAAGGACAAGGGCATAGCCAGTGAGCGTTGCCCCGTGCTGGCGTTGGCGGTGCTTCGATGGACTCTTCACCCCCGGAGCATCGGCCGTTGCGTCAAAAAGCTTGAGCCAGATCTCGTGTTCGCTCGACGAAGGGTTCGAACGACCCCGTCGATCAGGAAGAAGTTCCCGCCTGCCGATGTGGTCCGGTCGACCGACTCGCTGTCAGTTGTCGGTTGTTGCGGCGCTCGCCTTGGCTCGGAGTTCGCCAATGACGTACAGCGAACCCGCAACGAGGATGAGGTCGTCGTCGTTGGTGACCGAGCGGGCGCGGGCGAAGGCGTCGACCACATCGGGGACGATCTCGACGTCGATGCCCAGCGTTGCCGCCGCCGCTGCCACTTCACTCGCCGGCAGCGCCCGGCTCCAGGCCGGCTGGGTGACGATGACGGCGTCGAAGTCCTCGGCCCCGATGGCTCGGAGCATCTCGACCGGGTCCTTGCCGACGAGCATGCCGAAGACCAGCACCCACGATCCGAGCCGGGCGAACTCCTCGTCGAGCGTGCGCTTGGCGGCCACGGCGCCGTCGGGATTGTGGGCACCATCGAGGATGACGATCGGGTTGCGGCCAACGATCTCGAAACGGCCCGGGATCTCGACCGTGGCCATCGCTTCCTCGATCAGCTCGAGTTCGAGGGGTCGATCGAAGAACGCCTCGACGGCCATGACCGCCGTTGCCAGGTTCTGGCCCTGGTGGGCACCGTGGAACGGCACGTGCACCGACTCGAGTCGTCCGTGCGGCGTGCGAATGTCGACCGCACGACCGCCGAGGGCGACCACATTGGATTCGAGGTCGAAGTCGGCGCCGAACTCGTAGGTGGCGACCGATGGCTCCTGGTCGAAGATCGGACGCAGGTCCCCCATCGGCGAGCCAAGCACCACGCGGGAGCCGGGTTTGATGATCCCGGCCTTCTCCGATGCAACTCGTTGCCGCCAGCCGTCGGCACCGTCGGTGTGGTCCTTGCCGATGTTCGTGACCACGGCGACGTCGGCCTCGACCAGGTTGGTGGCGTCGTAGCGCCCGAGGAGACCGACTTCGACCACGGCAACTTCGACGCCGAGTTCGGCGAACCAGGTGAGCGCAGCGGCGGTGAGCAGCTCGAACCGGGACGGCCGCTGGCTGAGCAGCGGTTCGACGTCGGCCAACAGGGTGAGCACTTGGGCCAGGTCGAGATCGGAGATCATGTTGCCGTCCCAGCCGATGCGCTCGTTGACCTTGACCAGGTTCGGGCTGGTGTAGGAGCCGACCGACAGGCCCATCGTCGCCAAGATGGCGGCGGCGAAGCGCGTGGTCGAGCCCTTGCCGTTGGTACCGGTGACATGGATCACGCGATAGCTGTGCTGCGGGTCGCCGAGAGCAGACAGCAGCTCAGCCATGGCACCGAGGCTCAGCCCGTCGGTGTCGCCGGCCTTGGGAAGGTTGTCTCGAAGCTGGCGGCTGCGCGCCGAACCCGGCGGTGGGGCAGTTCCTTCGAGGTTGGTGTGCGACTCGAGCCAGTCGAGTGCGTGTTGATAGTCCACTCGGGACCTACGAGGCGGCCCTGCGGGGGCGCCCTCGCCCTTCGGTCCGAGGCACCAGCGTGGGGTTGACCTTCTCGAGCACGGTCTCGGCGGTGATCACGCACTTGCCGATGTCGGTGCGACCCGGCAGGTCGTACATGACGTCGAGGAGGACCTCTTCGAGGATGGCTCGCAGGCCACGAGCACCGGTGCCCCGCAGCATGGCCTGATCGGCGATGGCGTTGAGGGCGTCGTCGGTGAACTCGAGCTCGACATCTTCCATGTCGAAGAACTTCTGATACTGCTTGATCAGAGCGTTCTTCGGTTCGACCAGGATCTCGACGAGGGCGTCCTGCGTGAGCGGCGACACGGTGGCCGTGACCGGCAGACGGCCGACGAACTCGGGGATCAGACCGAACTTCAGGAGGTCCTCGGGGCGGATGTGGGCGAAGAACTCGCCGGGATCCTTGTCGGCCTTGCGCTTGATGTCGGCCTGGAACCCGATCGAGTTCGAACCCATACGACGCTCGATGATCTTGTCGACCCCGGCGAACGCGCCACCACAGATGAACAGGATGTTGGCGGTATCGATCTGGATGAAGTCCTGGTGAGGGTGCTTCCGCCCGCCCTGGGGCGGGACCGAGGCGACGGTGCCTTCGAGGATCTTGAGCAGCGCCTGCTGGACACCTTCGCCGGAGACGTCTCGGGTGATCGACGGGTTCTCGGACTTACGAGCGATCTTGTCGATCTCGTCGATGTAGATGATGCCGGTCTCGGCCCGCTTGACATCGAAGTCGGCGGCCTGGATCAGCTTGAGGAGGATGTTCTCGACGTCTTCGCCGACATAGCCGGCTTCGGTGAGCGCCGTGGCGTCGGCGATGGCGAACGGCACGTTGAGCATGCGGGCCAGGGTCTGGGCCAGGAGGGTCTTGCCACAGCCGGTGGGGCCGAGCAGCAAGATGTTGGACTTGGCCAGCTCGACATCGGACGGGCTGGCGGCTCCGTGGCGGATCCGCTTGTAGTGGTTGTACACCGCCACCGACATGATCTTCTTCGCCGGTTGCTGGCCCACGATGTACTCATCGAGGAACGCTGCGATCTCCGAGGGCTTGGGCAGCTCGTCGAAGCGGACCTCGCTGCCGTCGGCCTCTTCCTCTTCGATGATCTCGTTGCACAGGTCGATGCACTCGTCGCAGATGTAGACGCCGGGCCCGGCGATCAACCGTTTGACCTGCTTCTGCGACTTGCCGCAGAACGAGCACTTGAGCAGCTCGCCGCCCTCACCAAACTTCACCATGGGCGCTCCTCCTACGAATCGATGGCGCGAATCGGGCCAGAGGTGTCGGCGGCGTTGCGATTCGCGATCACGTCGTCGATGATGCCGTACTCCTTGGCTTCCTGCGCCGTGAGCACGAAGTCGCGGTCGGTGTCGGCGGCGATCTTCTCGATCGGCTGGCCTGTGTGATGGGCGAGGATGGACTCGAGCTGCTTCTTGAGCCGCTCGATCTCGGCGGCGGCCAGCTCGAGGTCGGACACCTGCCCCTGGGCGCCCGAGTAGGGCTGGTGGAGCAGGATCCGTGAGCTCGGCAGGGCGAACCGCTTGCCCGGGGCACCGGCAGCCAGCAACACGGCAGCAGCCGAGGCGGCCTGGCCGAAGCAGATCGTGGCGACGTCGGGCCGGATGAACTGCATGGTGTCGTAGATCGCGAACATGGCGTTCACGTCGCCACCGGGCGAGTTGATGTAGAGGCTGATGTCGCGGTCGGGGTTCTCCGACTCGAGGTGCAGCAGCTCGGCGCACGTGACGTTGGCAATCATCTCGTCGATCGGGGTACCGATGAAGACGATGTTGTCCTTGAGCAGGCGGGAGAACAGGTCGTGGCGGACCTCACCCCGGCTGGTCTGCTCGATGACGTTGGGAATGCTGACACCAGCGGTCACTCGCTGATGTGAGGAGGCGTACCTCGGGTCGAACATCAATCGTCTTCTCCTTCAGCTGCCTCGGCGGCAACACTGGCGTCGTTGGTTGCAGTATCGGCGGCATCGCCGCTCGATGAACCGTCTTCGGTCTCGGGCTCGTCGGCCTCGGGGAGGACCAGGTCGGCCTCGGCGATCGCGTTGCCATCTTCGTCGACGAGCGACGCGTGCTCGACCAGCCAGTCGAGGGCCTTGCTCTTTTCGATGTCGGCGCGGATCGAAGGCATCTGGCCACCCTCGGTGAGCTGGGCAAGCACATCCTCGGCGCTGCGATTCACCTGCTCGGCGATGCGCTGCATCTCTTCGTTGATCTCGGCGTCGGTGACCTGCAGCCCTTCGGCGACGGCGACCGCCCGCAGGGCGAGGTCCATCTTGGCCGACGTACCGGCGGTGGCCCGCAGCTCGGCCACCAGATCGCCTTGGTCTCGGCCCGAGAACTGGAGGTACTGCTCGATGGTGAGGCCTTGGGCCTGCAGTCGCATGGCGAGATCCTGGGCCCGGTTCTCGACCTCCATCTCGACCAGGGCCTCGGGGATGTCGTCGTCGGACACCAGCTCGGCGACCGCCTCGGCCACCGCATTGCGGCGGGCGGTGTTGGCCTGGTTGACCCGGGTCTCGGTGAGGCGCTTGCGGTAGTCGTCGCGCAGGGCGTCGGCACTGTCGAACTCGGTGTTGGCTTTCGCGAACTCGTCGTCGGCGTCGGGCAGGACGGTTTCCTGGACGTCTTTCACCGTGATCGAGAACTCGAGCGGCTCGTCTTCGTCTTCGTCGGGATGATCGGCGGAGAACGTGAGCTCGTCGCCGGCGGAGGCACCGATGAGGTTCTCGTCGAGCTCTTCGACGACCGCTCCCATGCCCACTTCGTAGACGTAGTCGTTGGCGGTGAGGCCCTCGACCGGCTCGCCTTCATGGGTGGCCGAGATGTCGATGGTGACCCGATCGCCCTCTTGGGCGGGGCGATCGACGGTGACCAGCTCGCCGAACTGGCCGAGGAGGCGCTCGATGGCGCTGGTGAGGTCCTCCTCGCTCACGATGGGCGACGGGATCTCGACCGACAGGTTCTGGTAGCCGTCGATCTCGATGACCGGTCGGACCTGGACAACGGCGGAGAAGGTGACCGGACCGGCGAGTTCGCCCTCGACGATCTCGATGTCGGGCGAGTCGATGACGTCGACCTCGTGCTCGTTGACGGCCTTCACGTAATAGTTCGGCAGGCCGTTACGGAAGGCTTCGGAGCGGGCGTACTCGCTACCGATGCGAGCCTCGATCACCTTGCGGGGCGCCTTGCCCGGCCGGAACCCGGGAAGCCGGATCTCCCTGGCCAGCGACTTGAACGCCGCATCGAGATCGTTGTCGAATTCGGCTTCTTCGACCTCGACGGTGAACTTGACTTTGTTGCCCTCGAGGGCTTCGACGGAGGATTTCACCGGTCGGAGTGTAGCGATCGGAACGCCGGTCGCCCTGATGGTCGGCAACGCTCTGTCACGGTGCTGAACGGCGCCGACGCCATCGCCACGCTGCGTGCCCGACCACCACGATCGGCTCCGGATGTGGGCCACTCCCCTGCACGCGTGGTGGCCCACAACTCGGCCGTGTTCCGGCGATCATCCGCTACGATCACGAGCCTTCGGGATGTGGCGCAGCTTGGTAGCGCACCTGCTTTGGGAGCAGGGGGTCGAGTGTTCAAATCACTCCATCCCGACAACGATCGCCGATCATGGGATCCCGTGTACGCGAGCGTCCCGCCGGTCGCGATGACGACAACCAGAACTACGACGCCGGACAGCGACATCTTCACGGTGTCGAACGAGGTCGTGAGCGGCGGGATGATGACGGGCCCCTCGGGCTCAGGAAACAGACCTGGCGATCGCTCGCAGCATCGCCAGGTTCTCCAGCTCGCGGTTCACCTCGTCGGCGGTGGATGTGCCGTAGGCCTGATTGGCCGACAGCTTCACGATCACCACGCCCGACGATGGGTGCACATACACGAACTGGTTGTACACACCGATCGCGCTGAACTCACCAGGATCACCGTCGGGCAACCACCAATGGTAGCCGTAGCCGAGATCGAACTGGTGGTCCCCCGCCCACACCTGTCCGGGCTCGGTGTGGCGGAGATGCGACCGAACCGAGTCGGCGACGTAGTGCTCGGGAACGATCTGGCGACCGTTGCAGCGTCCAGCCTGCCGGTACAACTCGCCCAGTCGAGCGAAATCACGAGCGGTCATGGTCAGCCCGAAGAACGCCGCCTCTCGCCCTTCGGCGTCGACGAGCCAATGGCTGGGCGCCGTCATGCCGAGGGGCTCGATGAGCTGTTCGGTCATGTAGTCGGCAAGGCTGCGCCCCGTGGCCGCGACGAGCAGCGTGCCGAGCGCCTGGGTGTCGGTCGAGTTGTAGCGGCACACCGTTCCCGGCTCGGCTTTCGATGCGGCACCCGCCACGAAGGCGTCGAGTGAGCCGCGACCGAATGCTGCCGTGAGGGCGAACACATCCGAGGAGGAATCGCTGTAGTCCTCGTTCCACCGGGCACCCGACGACATCTGGAGCACGTCGCGGATCGACACGCCGTCGTAGGCCGAACCGGCGTCGACCCTGATGTACGAGCTGATGGGATCGTCCAGTCCCCCGATCAACCCGTCGTCGACGGCAATACCGACGAGCGCCGAGACGAAGCTCTTGGCCACCGACATCGACAACCACTGGACGTCGGGGCCGCCAGTGTGCCAGTAGCGCTCGAATCGGATCGCGCCCTCGTGCAGGACGAGGAGGGCTGCGGTGTCGGTCTCGGCAAGGAGATCCTCCGTCGATCGATCGACGCCGAGGTAGGAGTAGGAAGGCGGCAGATCGATCGGGGTGCCGCTCGGCCAATCGATCGGTTGCGATGCCGCCGGCATGGCCACCGACGGCATGATCTGGGCAACTCGGCTGAAGTAGTCGAGCACCGGTTCGCCGCTGAACAACCGTGGTCGTGCCGCACGCTCGGTCGACTGCTCCGTCATCCCATACCTCCTGCATTCGACCAGCCAGAACCGCGGGGAAACGCTCTTGCCCCCCTCGCTGCACGATCATGCCACCGATGGCCTTGCGACAAGAGCCGTCCGGTGTGGCATCGTTCGTGGCGTCACGATCGGTCGAACCGACAGGGGAGAGACAGTGCAGCCGACACGAGAGATCACCGACGACGAAGTCGAAACGTTTCGGACCGACGGGGTCGTACCGCTGCGGCAGGTCCTGCCGCTCGAATGGGTCGACCAACTACGGCTGGCGATGGACGAGGTGTTCGATCGAGAGCTCGAGTCGGGCCGGGATGGGCTGTCCCACGGCCAGAGCACCAAGGGGGCTCGCGCCGACATGGTCAAGAGCGTCCTCCAGTTGATCGACGCCTCGGACGGGCCGAGCGATGCTGCGGTCGAGGCAGGCCATCGGCCGAGAGGTCGCAGCATCGTGGAAACTGACGCCTGCTCGTGGCATGACGGACTCCGCCAGCTCTACATCGACAGCCCGCTCGGCGCGATCGCCGCTCGGCTGACCGACAGCACCACCATCAACCTCTACAGCGACCAGCTGTTCCTGAAGGAGCCGGGCTCGGGGGTTCGGACCCCGTGGCATCAGGATCAGCCCTACTGGCTCCTTCAGGGCACAAAGGTCGCCGTCTGCTGGGTGCCAGTCGACACGGTCCGACTCGACAGCGGCGCCATGGGATACGTCCGAGGCAGCCACCGCTGGGGCGTCACGTACAAGCCGAGCGACTTCCGCACCTCGACCGGGGTGATGGCGCTACCCGGCATGGTGACGGACGATCTCGCCGATGTGCCACCCATCGACGCCAACCCCGACGACTACGACATCGTGCGCTTCGAGGCCGAACCGGGCGACGTGATCGTGCACGACTGGAAGATGTTGCACGGTTCGGCGGGCAACGTCAGCGCCGATCGCCTACGGCGAGCCGACTCGGTCCGCCTCGCCGGCGACGACGTGACCTTCCACCAGCGACCCTCATCGCCGGAACCGTTCCGGTACACGGTCGGCCTCGCCGAGGGCGACCCGCTGGACCGAGCGGATCGATTCCCCCGCATCTTCGGCTGACGGGACCGTCGCGTCGGGTCGCAAGCAAGTGCCAGCCGCCAGACGCGACGAGAGGCGGCGCCGCCGGAGCGACACCGCCTCCCGTCTTCCGCTCGACCTCAGCCCTCCGACATCGACGCAATGGCGTCGAGTGCCGCCTGAGGGAGCAGCACCTGGTCGATGATGTGGACCGTGCCGTTGGCAACTGGCACATCAGAACAGATCACGTTGGCGTCGTTGACCGTCGTGCCATCGGCCCCGAGCATGACGTCGTCACCCTCGACCGTGGCCAGCGTCGCACCGCTCAGAGCAGCGGCGTCGTTGTCACCGGCGATCACGTGGTACGTGAGCACGCTCGTCAACAGCTCCTTGTCGGCGAGTACCGCATTCAAGACCTCGGGGTCGATCGCAGCGAAGGCGTCGTTCGTCGGGGCGAAGATGGTGAACGGTCCGTCGCTGTTGAGCGCGTCGACCAGGTCGGCTTCGACTACGGCCGTGACGAGCGTCGACAGCAGCGGATTGTTCGAAGCTGCGGTCGCTGCGGTGTCGTCGGCCATACCGGCGAACGAGCCGTCGCCCTCGGTCGGTACGGCGTCACACGCCGGACCGAAGGCGCCCATCATGTCGCCGGCCATCTCGTCCTCGCCGTCGCTCATGGAGTCATCGGTCATGTCCTCATCGGACATCTCGTCCTCCGTCATGGAGTCATCCGTCGTGGACTCGTCGGCCATGGTGGTCTCGGTGGGGGCCATGGTGGTCTCGGCCGAGGTGTCAGCCGTGGCGTCGGTGGTGTCGTCGCTGCTGCACGCAGCGAGCAGGAGTGCGCCGGCGGCAACGGCGGCGACGAAGACACGGCCGGTGCGGCTGCGGGGCGTATTCGGTGCCGGATCAGTGATGTCGGTGTTCGGGTTCATGGGGATGTCCTTTGGTTGGAGGTCGAAGATCGGAACGTCAGTTGTCGTTGACGAGCACCACGACGGTGTGGTGTCCGGTGGCTCCGTTTGGAAGTGGTTCGGACCGCTCGTCGGTTTGGATTGCCCCGTTGCGATCTTTTGCCCGCACGGTGATCGAGTGACGCCCGGGCGTCGCCTCCCACGGCAGCGACCACTGACGCCAGGTGATGTCGTTCACCTCGTCGGCCAGTTCGGCTGCCATCCAGTCGCCGTCGTCGATCCGCACCTCCACCGCGTCGATCCCGATCGTCTGAGCCCAGGCCACCCCGCCGATGACGAAGGGCCCGGGGTCAACTCGATCGAGCCCCCGTGGCGTGTCGATCCTCGACTGCAGCTTGATCGGCGCCTCGACGGCGTAGCCACGGGGCACCCAGTAGTGGTCGAAGGCCTCGAAGGTGGTGAGTTCGATCTCGGTCAACCACTTCGTGGCCGACACGTAGCCGTAGAGGCCGGGAACGATCAGCCGAGCGGGATAGCCGTGTTCGAGTGGTAGCGGCTCGCCGTTCATCCCGACGGCCACGAGCGCGTCTCGCCCATCGAGCGCCGACACGGGAAAGCCACCGGTGTAGCCGTCGCTCGAACGACCGACGATCTGCGTCGCTGTGGGATCGATGCCGGCCTCGTCGAGCACGTCATCGAGCCGCACACCCAACCAACGGGCGGTACCGACCAAGTCACCGCCGATGGTGTTCGACACGCAGGTGAGGGTGATGTCGCGCTCGATCAGTTCTCTTTGCAGAAGGTCGTCGAACGACAGCTCGATCTCGCGATCGACCAATCCGTGGATCCGCAATGTCCACGCGTCGGCCTGGATCTGCGGGACGGTGAGCGCAGTATCGATCCGGTAGAAGTCGGCGTTCGAGGTCAGGAACGAAGCGGCTCCCGGAGCCTGGGCGGCCGCAGGAATCGCTGCGAGTTGTGTGGCTGGCGCTGGGAGCATGAGCCCTGATCGCGAAGCAGCCACGCTCAGCCGACGACCCAGCGAGCGACCGGCCGCGGCGGTCACGACGGCACCAGCCGACACGGCGCCGAGCATGGCCAGGAATCGGCGTCGGCCCACCGACCGGCCCGAGGGCCTCCCGAGCGAGGTCGGCGTTCGCGCCGGCAGCGCCGACAGTGAAGCGAAGCCGGCCAGGGTCACGAGCACGACGAGCGAGCCGGCGATGGTCGGCAGTGGACTCCACCACACTCGGCTGGTTCTACTCCCGAGCGTTGCGAGGATGCCGATGGCGGCAAAGATCGCGACGCCGATCACGCCGTAGCCCAGCCGTCGACGGAGCGAGACGATCCCGACCATCGCGGCGTACACCGCCAGTGCGACGCCGATCCCGACCAGCAAGGCTTGCTTGTCGTTCGTTCCGAACAGGTCGATGGCGAGGTCTTTCACACTCGCCGGGACGTGATCGATGACCCGGTCGCCGACGTCGACGATCGGCGATCGCAGCGACCTCGACCACCCGGCCACGAACTCGGCAACACCGAGCCCGAACGCTGCGCTCGCCACGCCGGCGAGTGCCGCCGATCGTCTGGATGGACATGCCGATGGATCCCCGATGCGCATGCCCTGGGTTCGTGGCCGAGCCAGCGGTGGATTGGGACCAACCGTCGCAACTGAAGCCCAAAGCTGCGAACTGTCGACACTGGAGCGCAGTTCCGGGCTTCAGTGTGGACAGATGGCGGGGATGGGCTTCAGTGTCGACAGTTCGGGCACGGTCGCGGAGCCACCGAGCGGCCGGCAGCCGGACGAGACCGCTCAGTTGGCGGTGGTGACGCGTAGGAGGTCGTCCTCGACGACTGCCAGCCGGTCCTCGGCGACGGCGAGGTAGACGTACGACTGGTCTCGCTCGCCCAACCCGTCGACCTGCCCGCTCCAACGCACCGACCCGTCGGCCAACGCGTGGGCCGAGACCATTCCGTTTCGTCCGACCACGTAGACGAGATCGCCGGCGATGGCGAGCTGTCCCCAGTCGATCGCGGTCGAGGTGGCCACACTCCAGACGAGGTCGCCCGTGGCGATACTTCGAGCCTCCAACGTGCCCGTCGACGCACTCAGTTGGATGAACTGCTCGCCGTCACTGGCGATGTCGGACACCAAGCGCTGCTGCACCGCCCACACTTCGACCCCGGAACGAGCATCGAAGCCCGTGTTCGCTTCGTAGCCCTCGTCGATACTCATGACGACACCGGCGTCGAGGTGCTCGATTCGATCTCGATTCAGGGCGTCGGTGGTCCACAGCACGTCGCCGGTGGCGATGTCGAGCGTTGTCACCGAGTCCGTGTCCGCCACGAGCACAACCGAGGCATCGAGGAACACTGACGGGACGACCGAGGTCGTCGGGTCGTAGTGCGACCACCGCGTCGTTCCTGTTCCGAGATCGATCGCGGCAACGAACGAACCGTCGCCGGTGGTCGAACCGACGACGAAGGCCGCACCTCGCTCGATTGCCAGACGGTGAGGGACGACGCTCTGGGCCAGTTCGAACTCGGTGAACGCGGCGTCGGCGGGCAGATTGGTGAAAAGGTCGTCGATGGGAAGAGCATCGATCAAAGCACCGCTCGAACGTTCGAGGAAACGTAGCTCGGGGCCGCGATCGGTGGTGACGGTCGCCACGGTCCGATCCGTCAGCACGAGATTGGTGCAGCACGTGCCCGTCGGCTGGTCGCTCCAGAGGCGTGCTCCCGATGCAGCGTCGAAGGCAACGAGCTCGTAGGCGCGTTCGCCGGAGGGCACCATCGCAAAGACCATCCCCCCTCCTGCCGCCGTTCCGGCCCGGCCGACGATGTCGGTCTCCCATGCCACCGTTGGAAGCGACGCCGGGCCCGGGGTTGCGAACCATCCGTCGGACGAGCTGACGGGGGAGCCGATCTGGCCGATCTCATCGACACCGATCCACTCCAGCATCCCGGACCCGTCACTCGGCGGCGACGGAGCGCCCGTGGTGGACGTTGTGGTCGGTTCCGTCGTCGTGGTCTCCGGCAGCGTTGTGGTCTCTGGCGCCGACGACGTCGTCTCATCGCCGATCGTCGAGGACACCGCCGGCGAGGTCGCAGCTGAGTCACCGGGGTCGGTCGGGTCGCTGCCTCGGTTGAGAAGGATCAGGCCCCCGACGATGGCCAGGGCGGTGACGACAGCTGCGAAGATCCACCGACCTTTCGGCTGCACGACCGCCTCGCCACCGGAGGTCTGCTCGACGCCGCCCGTCCCGCTCCCGACGGGCGTGTACTGGCCGCTTGCGGCAGGCGTGACGGCTACCGCTTCCACCGGCGTAGGGTCGGGCTCGGCCGTTGGCGCAACGGAGGCGCTCGCCTCGACCCCGCCGGCCAACGGCTGAGGCCAGGACGACGAGACAGGGCCAAGCGTCCGGTCCAGTAGCCCGCCGACGGGTGCCGTGACCGATCCCATCGCCACGGCGTGCTTGGGGTGCACGTCGGAGAGCACCGGGACCTGCAGCTGGGCTGCCACCAGTTGGTTGACCAAGGGAATACGGCTCGTCCCACCGACGAGCAGCACGGCGGCAACACCGGAAGGTTCGAGGCCTGCGTCGCGAATGGTCGCCTCGATCAGATTGACAGCGTCGCCGATTGCCGGCCCAATCATCGACTCGAACTCGGTTCTGGTCAGGCGTACTTCGGTGTGTACCTCGGGGAGCATCACCGGGATCACGGCAACCGTGTCGTCGGACAACACTTCCTTCGCCGCAACGCATTCGTGGCGGAGACGGTCGACAGCAGCCCAGTTGCTCGGCGTGTCGTCCAGTGACCCGAGATCGACGGCCGCAGACACGAGGACGTGATGGAGGATGCTCTCGTCGAGGTCGATACCGCCGAGCTGTTCCAGACCCCTGGCTTCGCCGACTGCCTCGAACCCATCGGCGGTCCGTCGCAGCAGGGCGGCGTCGAAGGTGCCGCCACCGAAGTCGAAGATCGCAACGGTGTTGCCGACGTCGAGGTGATGTTCGCGCAGGTAGTGGCGGGCTGCAGCGACGGGCTCAGCGACGATCTCGCCGTCGGGAACGCCAGCGAGCTGGAAGACCTGTCGGAATCGTTCGATCTTGTAGGGCCCCCAGTTGGCGGGGTGGGTGAGCACGATCTCGTCGGGAGACGCTCCCTCAGCTGCCGTGGCGGTGTCGACCACGTGGCGGAGCATGACGGCCATCAGCGATTCCGCCGATCGTGGCTTGCCACCGACGATCAGCGGCACCGGATCACCCAATCGCCGTTTGAATTGCCGCGCCACGCGAGCGGGCTCGGTCAGCGAGCGCCGCTCCGCTGCGGTACCAACGACGGTGGTGTCGTCCTCGAGCCACGCCACCACCGTGGGGACCTCGGCCGAGCGGGTTCCCAGGCGCAGCATGGCGACGTTGGCCGGCCCCGAACCGGCGTCGTCGCTTCGAGCGACGGCCGCGGCAGTCCATGTCGTGCCGAGGTCGACGCCGAGCCGGTACCCCATGCGACTCAGAAGGTGAATCGAGAGACGTCGTTCGGGAAATCGAACCAGGCCATCGACTTCTTCGGGGTGAACTTCATCAGGCCGCCCGACGCCTCGCCCTCCCATGCATCGGGCTCAGGCGAGTAACCCTTCGCCCCGTATTTGGAGGTGAACGCTTCGGCGATTCGTGCACCGAACTCGAGACCGGGTGGGTCGGTCGGACCGGAGGTTCCCTCGACGATCACCGCCTGCCAGCCGTCTTCGAGGTGCAGCACACACGAAGAATTCGTGGCGAGGTTGCGGGCGTGCAGGGTGTCGGGCGAACCGTCGTACCACAGATGACCGTCGATCCAGGCGCCCCATCGCGGCACCACATGCGGCCGGCCATCGGGTCGGGTCGTGGCCATCCAATACTGGGTCGACGTGGCGAGCCGTTCCACGACCTGATCCCACGACAGCAAGCCTTCGTCGGTGGTCGGGACGCCGTAGCCCTCCGGCATCACCGGCCGGTCGGTCGTGTGCTCATGCTCCATCCGAGTCCCTCCCCGTCGTCGAGATACCACCAACGTAGTCATCGGGGCCGGCGGGCGCGTGCAAAGATGCCGCCATGTACGACGTGAATGGGAAGACGGCAGTGGTCACCGGGGCAGCGAGCGGGATGGGGCTGGCGATGGCTCACTCCTTCGCCGACGCCGGCATGGCGGTCGTGATGGCCGACATCGAGCGTGATCGACTGGATGCCGCTGTCGCAGCGATGATGTCGGCCGGGCACCGGGCCATCGGCGTGCCCACCGACGTGAGCGTCGAGTCGCAGATCCAGGAGTTGGCGACCGCCGCACTCGACGAGTTCGGGTCGATCCATGTCGTCGCCAACAACGCAGGGATCGGCATCGGAGGCGCTGTCGACGAGATGTCGCTCGACGACTGGAAGTGGGTGATCGACGTCGATCTGTGGAGCGTCATCTATGGCGTCCGTACGTTCCTGCCGATTCTCAAGGCCCAGGGCGAGGGCCACATCACGGCGACCTCGTCGATGGCGGGTCTGCTCTCGGGTCCAGTGCTCGGCGCCTACCACGTGGCAAAGCACGGCGTCGTTGCGCTGATGGACACCGTGCGCATCGAGCTGAAGATCGCCAAGTCCCCGGTGCGGGCGAGCGTGTTGTGTCCCGGCCCGGTCGATACCGACATCACCACCAGCAGCCGGAACCGTCCGACCGAGCTCCCGGAGCACGAGACCAGCGAGCAGGAGGAGCGGTTCTGGACAAGCCTCACGAGTGAGCTGGAGCGAGGCATGAACCCCGCAGATGTGGGAGAGCTCGTCCTCGATGCGGTCCGCAACGAGCGCTTCTGGATCCTGACGCATCCCGCCGAGTTCATCCCGCTGGTCGAGCGTCGCCTCGATGCGATCAAGGCCGATCACGCGCACCGAATGCCCTGATCAACACGTACGACCGCCACCCCGAGAGCTCGGCGCTCGGTCGCGACCGGATTGGGTGAATCGCCTTGTCAAGTCTGCTGCTGTGCTGCCGATGCTCGGGCCAGTGCTCACCCCACCCAGTGATCGTCGCGCCGTCGAGCCGCAGCCTGCCGCCTCGACGCGCCTGCACTATCGGATGAGCTGGATCCTGGCCCTGCTCGTGCTCGTACCCCTCGCCACCGCCGCCGTCGCCTTGGTGGCCGACGCCAAGAAGGCTCGCGACGACCGTGAGCGGGTGCGCACCGTCGAGGTGGGTGTCGACCGCCTGGTGCAGCTGACCGAGCTGCGGTCGAGCCTGGTGGCAGAACAGAACTGGGTCCTGGTCATGCGAGGCATCGAGGATCTCGGGATGACCAGCGACGTCGTCGAATCCCTGTCGGGCATCGACGTCGAGGCAGAGCTGTCGACCAGCCAGGCCGAGGTCGACCAGCTGACCGGCGACCTCGAACTGCCAAACGTCGCCCACGACCTTTCACTGCTACGAAGCGACTCGGTCGCTCCTCTGGAAGCGATCGGCGAGCGCTACTACGAGATCGATTCGGTGCTCGCGCTCCTCGGCGAGCGCAAGTTCGACGACCTGATGACCGTGATCGGCGAACTCGACAGCGCAGCCGATCTCATGGTGGCGCTTCGGGTGCTCGATGGCGCAACCGCCGCACGCTCAGCGATGTCGGCGGAGTTCGTCGAGTTCTACCAGATCCAGTTGGCGGCCACGTGGGACACCGACCAGAACATCGAGCATCTGATCGAACGGCGAGCGCTGCGTCGCCACGCGATGGCGAAGGTCGAACGCAACGCACGGACTGGCTCGGAAACACTCGACGCCATTCTCTCCATCACCGGCTCGGACGAGATCAAGCGCTTCGATGCCGGCGTCGCCGACCTCGTTGCCAACGGCGGCCGATCGAGCATCGGCGGAGCATCCATCACCGACTTGCTCCAGGACCTCGATCTGCTCAACCAGGTGTTCACCGACAGCTCGGTGACCGTCGAGCGCTACGCAGCACTGGTCGAGGCAGCGGGCGATGATGCCACGTCGGCTGCAGCTGCGTTCGGCGAGGGCGCCGCCGTCGACTACCGAAACTCGTTGCTGGCCCTCGGCACGCTTGCATTCGTGTCGCTCGTGCTGCTCGTCGCCGCCCACCACGCAACGACGAAGCCGATCTCGGCACTGGCCAACAAGGCCCGAGCAATCCGCGACGGCACCCGCTACCGCGACGCGGATCTTGGCCTGATGCCCGACGAGATCCGTGAATCGTCATCGGCGCTCGACGAAGCGGCCGAACATCTCCAACTCGCCGAACGCCAAGCCCGCGCCATCGCCGCCGGCAACCTGGACGACCCGTCGCTGACCCAGTCGGCCACCGGACAGCTCGGAGCGTCGCTGCAGCACGCGGTCAAGACCCTCACGGCGTCAATGGCGAACGCCGTCGAACTGCGACATCAGATCGCCCATGAAGCCACCCACGATCCGCTCACCGGGTGCGCAAACCGGCGAGCGATCCTGTCCACGCTGGCCAATGAGTTGGCCCATCCCCGAGTCGAACAGTGCTTGGCCCTGCTGTTCTTCGATCTCGACGGTTCAAGGCGGTCAACGATCACCACGGACACGCCATTGGCGACGCCGTTCTTGGCATCGTGAGCCGGCGCCTGGCAGAGGTCGTGCGGCCGGGCGACGTCGTCGGGCGGCTCGGTGGCGACGAATTCGTGATCATCGCTCCCGGTGTCACCTCACCCGACCGAGCCATCGAGATTGCCGAGCGCGCCCGTCGGTCGTTTGCCCTTCCGATGGACGTCGACGGACTCACGCTCACGCTCGGGAGCAGCATCGGCATCGCCACCACTTCCTCTGGAGACACGTCGGTGTCGACCATGCTCAGCGAGGCAGACCTCGCCGTATACGAGGCGAAGGCCAAGGGTCGCGGCGAGATCGTGCTGTGCACCGATGAGCTGTTGATGACCGCGGCCCGGCTCGACCAACTCGAACACGAGCTTCGCTCGGCCCTCGGCGCAGGTGAGCTCGCCCTGCACTACCAACCGATCATCCAGGTCCGTACTGGTGCGGTGCTCGCTTTCGAGGCACTGATCAGGTGGGAGCGTCCCGGCGAGCCTCCCGTCGACCCGTCGGTGTTCCTCCCCGTCGCAGCGCGCAGCGAGCTCATCGTCGCCATCGACGCCTCGGTCCTCGATCAGGTGGCCGCCCAACTGGTCCGATGGGACGAGGATGACGTGCACCGCGGTGTCCGCGTCGGCGTCAACCTGTCACCCCGCTCGCTGATGTCGCCCGACCTCGAGCAGATGGTCCTCGAACCCATGCGAGCCCACGCCGTCGATCCGGCGCGCCTTGGCATCGAGGTCAGCGAGAACTCCATCATTCGTGGCTCGGGTGACGTCATCGAGAAGCTGGACCGCCTGCGTGCCTCAGGCATCCGCATCATCGTCGAGGACTTCGGGACGGCGTACTCGATGCTGGCCCGGCTCGAGGATCTGCCGATCGACGTGTTGAAGATCGATCGAGCGACCGTTGAGAACCCTGGGGCCACGCCGCTGATGCAGATGGTGATGGCGACTGGCCAGCACCTCGGGGTGAAGGTCGTTGCCGAGGGTGTCGAAACGTCGGAACAAGCCGACCGTGTCGCCGCCATCGGGATCGAGGCCGCGCAGGGCTTTCTCTACGCCTCCCCTGCCCCACCCGATCGTTTGCTGGCCACACACCCTTCGTCCGCCTCGCCGACGTCGGACTGACCATCATCGATCGAGGTTGAGGAGTCTCCCTCGACCGGGCACAGTGAGGCCATGAGCAGCTGCTGTGGGCCGTCAGCCGACGATCGCTCCGAGGCGAGCGTCCTCGACGCCACACGCACGCCGAGCCCAGCCCCACCAGCCCCGTCTTCGCCCCGCCCCACCAGCGGCGAGTGGTCGACCGATCTGATCACCATCGATGCCACCGGATTCTCGATGGGTGCCCGCTCCCCCGGCTACCACGCCGACGGCGAAGGGCCAGTACATCCCGTCCGACTATCGACGTACCGCATCGCCACCCACACGGTCACAAACGATGACTTCGTTCGGTTCGTCGACGACACCGGCTACGTCACCGAAGCGGAGCGATTCGGGAGTTCGTTCGTCTTCGGTGGGCTCCTGCCCCACGACTTCCCTGCAACACGGGGTGTCGCTGCCGCTCCGTGGTGGCGAGAGGTGATCGGCGCCGACTGGCGGTATCCCGAGGGTCCGCACAGCTCGATCGATGCCCGACTCGACCACCCCGTCGTCCATATCAGCTGGAATGATGCGCTCGCGTTCTGCGAATGGGCAGGTGGCCGCCTTCCCACCGAAGCCGAATGGGAATACGCCGCCCGTGGCGGAAGGGTGGGGTCGAGCTTCCCCTGGGGCGACGAACTCGAACCCGACGGCGAGCACATGATGAACGTGTTCCAGGGCGACTTCCCCGGGAACAACACTGCTGCCGACGGCTGGGGCGGCACCAGTCCCGTCGGGTCGTATCCGCCGAACGGGTTCGGGCTCTACGACGTCACGGGCAACGTGTGGGAGTGGTGCAGCGATTGGTTCTCCGCGGACTGGTACCAACAATCCCCTGTCGACGATCCGCAGGGCCCGGCGACCGGCCAGGCGAAGGTCATGCGCGGTGGTTCGTACCTGTGCCACGCCAGCTACTGCCGGCGCTACCGGGTCGACGCCCGCAGCTCGAACACCCCCGACAGCTCGACCGGCAACATCGGGTTCCGCATCGCCTTCGACGCCGCCGTCTGATCGGACCCCGCTCCCCGACGCCGCTACTGCGAGCCGAGGGCCGTGCGGATCTCGGCCGCGAGTTCGTCATCGCTGCTGTAGGCCCGACGCGTGTCGAAGCGCATCGACACGATCGTGCCTTCGAAGTCCGCCGGCGCCGTGGTGTGGTCGCTGACGCCCGCGGTGGCCCGGCCGATGTCGAGGCCGACCGACGAGATCATCATCGACACCTCGGGCACGATGCCGTTGCCGACCGGCTCGTCGTCGACCGACAGCACCACCCGGGCCGGACCGCTGCGCACCCGTTCGAAGTCGATGCCGAGCGTGCAACTGCCCGCCGGCACCGGTGCGTCGCTGCGCACGAACGTGCGGTGTTGGAAGAAGTTGTGTTCGTAGACCAGGTGGCCGTCGTCGAGGTAGGCCGTGAGCCCGTTGTTGACGGTGCCATAGGCGAAGAGCGCTCCGCCGGCATCGGCCGAGGCCCGATCCACCGAGGCCCGCATCGACCACGCCCGTGAGCCGAGCGCCGGTGCGCCGTCAGAGGGGATCCGGACGATCGGCGGGTAGTACACGAACGAATCGCGGGCTCGAGGGGTACCCGGCACCGGATGTCCGGCGAACGCGCCGCCGAAGCGGCCCCGCTCATCGATCGGGAAGACCCCGTACTTCTCGGCATCCGACCAGAAGATGGTCTGGAGTTCGGCCAGCTTCTCGGGCTGGCTTGCGGCCAGATCGTGACACTCGGAGAAGTCTTCGTCGAGGTGGTAGAGCTCCCACGTGTCGTCGTCGAGGGTCCCGCCAGGATGGTGGAAGGTGACCGCCTTCCAGCCTCCCGACCAGATGGCGAGGTGGCCGCGCATCTCGAAGTACTGGCTCGACTTCGGCGTCGGATGGGCGTCGGGGTCGGCCGCTTCGGCGGCGAACGTGTAGCGCATCGACACGCCTTCGACCGGTTGTTGCTCGATCCCACCCAGCGTGGCGGGCGGATCGATGCCGATGGCCTCGAAGAGCGTGGGTGCCAGATCGATCACATGGTGGAACTGGCGGCGGATCCCGCCCTGGCTCGCCTCGGGGATGCCACTCGGCCACGAGATGATCAGCGGATCTCGGACCCCACCGCCGTGCGTGTTCTGCTTGTAGCGCTTGCCCGGGCAGTTGCCGACCTGGGCCCACCCCCACGGGTAGTTGGTGAAGCTGCGACGGGTGCCGATGTCGTCGAGGCGCGCGTAGGCAGCCGGCAGGTCCTCGGCGAGATTGTTGAAGTAGCGGAACTCGTCCATCACTCCCGAGGCCTGACCCTCCTGTGAGGCGCCGTTGTCGGAAGCGACGACGACCATGGTGTTGTCGGCGATGCCGAGTTGCTCCAACCGGTCCAGGAGCCGACCGATCTGGGCATCGGTGTGATCGAGGAAGGCGGCGAACGCCTCCTGGAGACGGCAAGCGAAGCGCTGCTCGTCGTCGCTGAGGTCATCCCACGCCTCGACGCCCGGGTTGCGAGGAACGAGATCGGTGCCGGGAGGGATGATGCCGAGCTCGAGCTGGCGTTCGAACACCCGCTGACGCCAGACGTCCCAGCCCTCGTCGAACCGACCCCGATATTTGGCGAGGTAGTCGGCGGGCGCCTGGTGCGGCGCATGGGTGGCACCGAACGCGAGATAGGTGAACCACGGACGCTCCGGCACGAGCGAGTGCTGGTTCTGGATCATCGTGATCGCCTGATCGACGAGGTCTTCCGACAGGTGGTAGCCGTCGTCGGGACCGCCGGGTGCGTCGATCAGATGGTTGTCGGCGTACAGCTCGGGGTGGAACTGATCGGTCTCGCCCTGCATGAAGCCGTAGAACCGGTCGAAGCCCTTGCCCAACGGCCAGTTGCGGAATGGACCGGCGGCCGAGGCCTCTCGCATCGGGGCGAGGTGCCACTTGCCGAGACAGAAGGTCGCGTAGCCGGCATCGCCCAGCACCTCGGCCAACGTGCCCGCCGACGGAGCGATGTGGCCCCGCATGTTGGGGAACCCGGTGTCGAAGTTCGACAGCGCCTGCATGCCGACCGAGTGGTGGTTGCGGCCGGTCAGCAGCGCGGCCCGCGTCGGTGAGCAGAGCGCCGTGGTGTGGAAGTTGGCGTAGCGAAGGCCTCGCTCGGCCAGGCGGTCGAGGTTCGGCGTGTCGATCGGGCCGCCGTAGCACCCGAAGTGGCTGAAGCCAGTGTCGTCGAGCAACACCACGATGACATTCGGCGACCCCTCAGGCGGCAGCACCGGTTCGGGCCACCACGGCGTCGACTCCCCGATCGTGCGATTGATGGTGCCCTCGAAGGATGCGTGCGACGGATGCGGCGACATGCAAGGAAGCTAGGGATCGCCCCCGAGCGGCGCAAGCGCAACCGGCCGCGTGGTTGGCCGACCGTGGCGATCAGGTGGACCCTGCCGGTGGCCGGATCATGGCGGCGATGGCAGCAACCAGGTCATCTTCGAGCTGCCCCCGCTCACCATGGCCGCTCCGCAATGTGGCGGCGGCGCCAACCACCGCGCCCTGCACCATGCCGGCCACGGCCTTTGCCCGCTCCCGGCTCAAGCCATGAAAGCGACTCAGGAGATCGACCTCGAAGATCACGCCGCGCTGGTCGGGGTCGGCCACGGCGGCGATGGTCGATCCGGGCCGAGAGAGGGCATCCATCACCGGTCCCCGCTCGATGATCTCGTCGAGGAAGACCCCGATCCCGACCCGCAACAAGTCGCTCCCTGGCGGCGCGTCACTCAGCGCCTGCCAGACGTGTCGACCGAGTTCGGAGGTCTCGCGGCGATACAGCGCCGCCAGCACCGCCTCGGCGTTGTCGAAGTGTTTGTAGGGCAACGCCTTCGACACGTCCGCCTCGGCCGCGAGGCGTTCCATGCTGACGGCCGCCGCACCGTCAGCAACGATGATGGCAGCCGCAACTTCGAGCAGTTGGCGGCGCCGATCATCGGCCCGCATGCGACGACGCCCCGGAGGGTCAGGCGTGCCGGTGCGGGCGGTCAAGGCCGCTCAGGCACCGAGCAGGGTGCGGAAGTTGTCCTCGTAGAACAGCTGACGAGCGGCGGCATCGATGCCTCTGTTGTCGAACGAATGCTCGAACTTGCCGATCGGGTCCTTCGTGCCCTCGGGGTGTGGGTAGTCACTCGAGAAAAGGTACAACTCGGGACTGGAGTGGGCGATCATCTCGGCCACGTCTTCCCCGGCGAACGGCGTGAAACGGACCTGACGACGCAGGAAGTCCGACGGCTTCATCGACAGCTCGGCGATCATCGGTTCGGTGCGAGCGAAGCTCTTGGCGGCGTAGTCGAGGCGGCTGAGCAACGACGGGACCCACGAGGCGGCCATCTCGATGACCCCGCAGCGCAGGCCGGGGAACCGGTCGAACACACCGTCGAGCACCATCGCGCTCAGGTAGGTCTCGGCCGCATGGTGCACCGAGGGAAGGTCCTTGCCCCGCAGGTTCTCGCCGCCGCCGTGCAGATCGACCGGGCGGGGCCGACCGTTGTTGTGCCACGCCTTCGACACCGAGTTCTTGCCGGCGCCGATGTGCATCACGATCGGGATGCCGGCGTCTTGCACCGCTGCCCACACCGGATCGTTGTCGAGGTGTGACGGCGACTTTCCCGACGACGTGGCGTGCGCCACCCACATTGCGCCACAACCCAGTTCGAGCGCCTCGTCGAGCGCAGCAAGCGATCGTTGGGTGTCGTTGAGCGGCAGGAATCCGACGCCGACGAGCCGGTCGTCGTCGCCACAGAAGTCGGCGATCATGCGGTTGTGGGCGCTTGCGCCGCCATACACCGCCTGCGGATCGTCGGAGAACGCGAACAGTCCGACCGAGAAGGTGGAGAACACCAGCTGCGACTCGAAGCCCAGCAGGTCGAGGGCGCGGGTGCGCTCGGCCGTGTCCATCGCACCGAGCGCCATCCAACCCTTGGCCGACGCGATCACGTTCTCCTCGAGTGCGGCGGTCTTCTCGGGGTCGTTGATCCGCGCCTCGCCCAGCTGGATCGCCTTCCCCGCGCCCTTGCCACCCTTGTCGAGCGCCGGGGTGAGGTCGGGCAGAAGGTCACGAGTGGCCGCGTCGGCTGCGTCTCGCAGCCAGGTGAGCCCCTCCATCAGGTGGCTGTCGGCGTCGTGGATGTTGGGGCGGTGGGCGTAGGTCACGGGCGGTCTCCGATCGAGCGACTTCTGCGTAAGTTACGGTTTCTCACCAATCCACGCAAGCCGTGACGCGCCTCGCCCCAGCCGCAACCTCCGGGCCTGCGTCCAATCTCGCTCAACCTCCGGGGCTGCGCGCCGCCGAGCGTACGCCCACCCGAAGGTTCGCCAAGCCCCAACGAAGCTCCGGGGCTGCGCGCCGCTGAGCGTACGCCCACCCGAAGGTTCGCAAGGATTGGACGGAGACCCGAGACTATGGTCGACGAGCGATGGGACGACTCGGGGTCAGGTGGGGGTACGGGGCAGGCACGCAGGTGTCGAGCCTGGCTGACTTGCGGGAGCAGGCTCGCTGGGCCGAAGCCGCCGGGTTCGACAGTTTCTGGCTGTCGCAGATCTTCGGACTGGATCCGCTCGTCGCGCTCTCAGCCATTGCCGACGAGGTGCCCGGGCTCGCCGAGCTCGGCACGTCGGTGGTGCCGCTCACCGGACGGCACCCGATGAGCCTGGCACCGGCGGCGCTCACGGCCCAGGCCGCCTGCGACGGTCGATTCACCCTCGGCATCGGCCCGTCACACCAGATGGTCGCCGAGGGCTTCTTCGGCGAGTCCTACGCCCGGCCATTTACCCGCACCCGCGAGTTCGTCGAGGCACTCGCCGAACTGTTCGAGTCTGGCTCGGCAACCGTGAAGGGCGAGGAGCTGTTCTCGAGCGGCTGGCTCACGATCGAGGCACCGCCAGTGCCGATCCTGCTGGCCGCACTCGGCCCCCGCATGCTCCGGCTGGCCGGCGAACGAACCGCCGGCACCTCACTCGGTTCGTGCGGACCGAAGACGATCGCCGAACACATCGCACCGATCATCAACGATGCCGCCGAACGGGTAGGGCGGCCCGAGCCCCGGATCGTGGCGTTGGTCGGCGTGGCGATCACCGACCAACCCGAGGAACGGCGGGCAGCCAATCGTGACGCCGGCGCGCTCTACGACAACCTTCCGAGCTACCGGGCCGTGCTCGACCGTGAGGGCGTGGAAGGCGGTGCCGATCTCCTGCTGCTCGGCTCTGCCGACCGGATCGAGGAAGGCCTTGCTCGCTATGTGGATGCCGGTGTCACCGACTTCCGCATCGGCATCGTCGCCAACGACGACGAGGCCCGCGGCGCCACCCGAGCCTTCCTCACCTCGCTGCTGTCGAGCTGACCGAGCCACCGTTCGACCGATGGCGTACTGTCGGACTAACGGCCGTGCTGTCGGACTAACGGCCGTGCTGTCGGACTAACGGCCGTGCTGCCGGACTAACGGCCGTGCTGCCGGACTGACGGCGATGCTGCCGGACTGACGGCCGTGCATTCGCTCCGCCGCCGCCGCATCTGCACCGCCCGAACGGCGACGCAGATGAGCGTCGTGCGGTCAGCTCTGGAACGACGGCCGGTTGATCCCGATTGGCTCACCGAGCGTCGGCAACGGTCGGCGCCGCTCCCGTTCCCCTCGACGATCGCTCGTCGATGTTTCGGACTGTGACCCGAGCGAGTGGCTCCCGATCTGCGGGGCAGCACGACGCTCCGCTGTTGCCACCTCCGGCAGAGGATGCTCACGACGGTGAGTATCGAGTTCCACCTGCAGCTCGGCTCGTACGCGCTCGAGCTCGCCGATCACGCTCGTCACCATCGCCAGCGGCGCAGCGATGGCGTCGTCGATTCTCTGGTGGAGGCGCGTCAGCTCGTCGTCATTCACGCCAACAGTTGTCGACTGACGGCCTCTGAGTGTGAGCCTCGTCACGCATTCCGGACAATCCGGCGGCATTGCCAGGAGTCCCAGACAAATACGGACCTTTGGCCCTGCTTCGAATTCGAACCACGTCATACCTTCAACGGTGACCGGCGACGGACGCCGGCCAGGTTCTGAAGTGTTGGAGACTCCCATGACTGCCACCGCCCTCAACGTTCCTGCGGCCGTTGCCACGACCGCCCCGGTCGTGAAGATCGGCCGGAAGACGCTCGATCGAATTCTCGTCTGGCTCGGCGCCGTGATCGCCGTCGTGCTGTTCATCGCCGCCGCCCT
Source organism: Acidimicrobiales bacterium (assembly GCA_041394265.1). NCBI lineage: Bacteria > Bacillati > Actinomycetota > Acidimicrobiia > Acidimicrobiales > Acidimicrobiales bacterium. The sequence goes on along the minus strand of JAWKIO010000005.1, from coordinate 4,065,394 downwards.
CCTCTACTGGGGCAGCTCCTTCGCCGGTGACTACGTCAGCGACGAATTGTCCGCCCAGAACATCTCCTTCCCCGATGCCGACTCGCTCACCGGCCAGGGCCGAGATGATCTGGTGAAGTTCGCCGGCCAGCAGGTCACCACCGGTGAGCAGGCCGAGGCGTATGCCGGCTACATCGGCGGCCACATCGAAGGCATCGCCGACGGCATGACCTACGCCGAACTCGGCGGACCGGAGCGGGCAGCCAATGCTGCTGTCACCGCTGCGGTGGCTGATGGCGCCGACGCCGCAACGATCGCCGCCCTCGAGGAAGAGGCCAACGCCATCAGCGAACAGCGGGAGTCCATCTTCCGCGGTGAGATGCTGCGGGGCACGCTGCTGAACACCTTCGCCTGGAGCACCATCGGCACCATCGCCGGCTACGCCGCCTGGGCCGCCATCGCTGCCGGCGTCGTGATGACGCTGCTGGTGTTCGCCGGCCTCGGCCACCTGCGCAAGCTCAGCCACTGAGCCGACGCCGGGAGCCATCCTCCCGGCCAACGTTCGATCACACGGCCCCGGCACTCGAGCCGGGGTCGTGTCGCGTTCTGCCTGCCACACTCGCGACGTTGGCCGGCGTCAACGTTCGACCGCGGGAAGAGCGCCCGTCACGACGCCGTGGTGAAGTCGACCGTCGTCGTTGCGGTTCGCCCGCTGGCGTCGATCACGGTGATGATGACCTCGTAGTCGCTGCCAGGTACGAGTGCATCGGTCCACTCGCCGAGCTTGGCCAGGTGCTCGGTCCAGCACGACGTGGTGTCGGGATACCCCTCTCCCTCGTGGCGGCCCGAGGTCGGGCCCGAGTAGTCGTAGCGAGCGTTCACACATGTCGACGTCGTGAACGAGACGTCGGCGGTCGTCGATCCTTCGTCCATCGCAAGATCGAGAATCGCTGGTGCCTCGTCGTCCACCTCGGCCGGCGGAGGAGGGGACGTGGTCGATGTCTCAAGGGCGGTGGAGGTCGACGTGGGGGTGGTGACGGTCACCGACGATGTCGTCGCCGGCTCGCTCGTGACGCTCGTTGCGACCTCGGTCATCGAGGCAGACGAGGTCGGAGCGATGGCCTCATCGTCGGTGCTCGACGGGAACAAACGCACGAGGATGACCCCCAGCGCCACCAGTGAGAGCAGGATCCCCACCAACGTGGCGAGCATCGGACGAGCGCCCGACGGCTCACCACCATCGGGGCCGGGATCGAGTTCGGGAGAGGCGAAGTTCACGGCGGCCATTGTGGCATCGACGATCCGAGCGTCCCGATCAGGCCCGATGGCCGACCCACGTGTGCCCTCTGGGGCGCCGGTGAGGCGTGCGGGCACCGCAACCTATTCACAGAGTGACTCTCAAGAAACTACCTTCTGGGCACATCTTCTCGAAGGAGTGCCCATGTCTGCCGATGTCGTCCAAGTCGTCGCGTTCACCGATGCCGATCCGTCCGACCGGGCGCTCCTCGGCGGCAAGGGCGCCGGCCTGGCGGCGATGACGAAGAACGAGCTTCCCGTGCCTCCGGGGTTCATCGTCACCACGGCAGCGTGCGCCGGCTACTACCGCAACGACGCCACGATCTCGCCCGAGCTGTGGTCACAGGTCGAGACCGCGCTCGCCCACCTCGAGTCCTCCACCCTCAAACGCTTCGACGACGCCAGCCAGCCGTTGCTGGTCTCGGTGCGTTCGGGAGCCGCCATCTCGATGCCCGGCATGATGGACACCGTCCTCAACCTCGGCCTGAACATCACCACCACGGCCGCACTCGCCAAACTCACCGGCGACGAAGACTTCGCCTGGGACTGCTACCGCCGATTCGTGCAGATGTACGGCGAGATCGTGCTCGGAGTCGAGGGCTCGATCCTGCGGGGCGGCAAGATCGGCGAGGCCACGAAGGCCGGTCGGCCAACAGCAGCCACATCGAAGGAACTCGTCCGCCAGCTCCAAGACATCGTCCTCACCCACAGCGGGCTCACGGTGCCGACCAACCCGCATGACCAGTTGCGGCAGGCGATCGCGGCCGTGTTCGGGTCATGGATGAACCGGCGAGCGATCGACTACCGCCAGCTCGAAGGCATCCCCGACGACATCTACACCGCCGTCAACGTCCAGGCCATGGTGTTCGGCAACACCGGGCCGACCTCGGGCACCGGCGTCGTCTTCACTCGCAATCCGACCACCGGCGAGCCGGGCCTTTGGGGCGAGTACCTGCCCGACGCCCAGGGCGAAGACGTCGTTGCCGGCATTCGTACGCCGCTGCCGATCGGCTCGCTGGCCGACACCGATCCGAACTCGTTCGCCAAGCTCACCGAGCTGGCGACCCGCCTCGAACAGCAGAACCGCGACATGCAGGACATCGAGTTCACGATCGAACGGGGTGAGCTGTGGCTGTTGCAGACGCGCAACGCCAAGCGCACCGGTCGGGCCGCGGTTCGGGTGGCCGTCGACATGGCGAACGAGGGTGTGCTCTCGAGCGACGAAGCCGTTCTGCGGGTGAGTCCGTCCCGCCTCGATGAACTGCTACACCCGATCGTGCAACCCGACGACGACACTGTCGAGCTGGTGCACGGGCTCCCGGCCTCACCGGGTGGCGCCACGGGCGTCGTGTGCTTCACCGCCGACGCCGCCGTCGCCCTCGTCGAACAAGGTGCCGACGTCATCCTCGTGCGCAACGAGACCAGCCCCGACGACTTTCATGGCATGGTCGCCGCCCAGGCGATCGTGACGGCTCGCGGCGGCGTCACCTCACACGCCGCCGTCGTCGCCCGGGGCATGGGCAAGTGTTGTGTCGTCGGGTGCGAAGACCTGATCGTCGACCTGGACAAGCAGTTGTTGATCACGCCGAATGGCGTGGTGTCGGCCGGCGAGCGGATCACCGTCGATGGCACCACCGGCATCGTCTACCGGGGCTTGGTTCCCACGGTCGATCCGGTGCTCGACGATGACTTCGAGACGTTGATGAACTGGGCCGACCAGGCTCGCCGGCTGGGTGTGCGGGCCAATGCCGACAACGGCCACGACGCTGCCGTCGCCCGCTCGCTCGGTGCCGAGGGCATCGGGCTGTGTCGAACCGAGCACATGTTCTTCGAGGGCGAACGCATCGACGCCATGCGCAAGATGATCATGGCCCCCAACGCCGTCTCCCGAACCGAAGCCCTGGCCCTCATCGAGCCGCTGCAGACCAAGGACTTCGAAGAACTGTTCGAAGCCATGGACGGCCTACCGGTCACCATCCGACTCCTCGACCCGCCGCTGCACGAGTTCCTCCCCCACCGACACGAGATCGTCGACCAGGTCACCGATCTCAAGCTCCAGCTGACCGGCGTCAACCGTCTCGCCGACGTCAATCGGATCCTCGGCGAGATCAACGAGCTCGAGAGCACGCTCACCCAGATCGAGCGTCTTTCCGAGGCGAACCCGATGCTCGGTCACCGTGGCTGCCGGCTCGGGGTGTCGTACCCCGAGATCACGGCCATGCAGGCTCGGGCCATCATCACCGCCGCACTGAGGTGCCAGGCCCGTGGCATCACGGTGCTGCCCGAGATCATGGTGCCGTTGGTGGCGTTCGCCGCCGAGCTCGAGAATCAGAAGGAGACCATCGACGCCTCGATCAAGGAGGTGTTCGAGAAGGAAGGCGCTTCGATCGAGTACCACGTCGGCACGATGATCGAGCTGCCTCGGGCGGCGCTCACCGCCGACCAGATTGCGGTCCACGCCGACTTCGTCAGCTTCGGCACGAACGACCTCACCCAGACCACGCTGGGCCTGAGCCGCGACGATTCGTCCCGCTTCCTGCCCGGCTACGTACGCCGCCAGATCCTGGCCTCTGACCCGTTCCAGACCATCGACGTCAACGGTGTGGGCTCGCTCGTGTCGCGGGGCGCCTACGGCGCACGATCGGCCAAGCCCGGCCTGAAGACCGGGATCTGCGGCGAACACGGAGGCGATCCGGCCTCGATCCGGTTCTTCGACAGCAGCGACATCGACTATGTCTCGTGCTCGCCCTACCGAGTCCCAATCGCTCGCCTGGCTGCGGCCCACGCCACCCTCGGCGACACCACCCCCGCCGACTGACCACACACTGACGGACCACCCCCGCCACCGCGGGTAGACCCGAACTCTCGGCTCCCGAGCCCACTCCTGACGAACTCTCGGCCCTCGAGCCCACTTCTGGGCTCCACAGCCGAGAGTTGGCTGGGGGTGAGCCTCACAGCCGAGAGTTGGCGCGACGCGCAGCCCCCCGGCCGGCGCAGCGCGAGCGACACCGCGGGCCGAGCTTGCGATTGCGGGCGGTCAAGGGGCGACCTACGTTCGGGGCATGAGCGCCGATACCGAATCTCATGACCGTCCGGTGATCGGCTTGTGCGGCCTCGGGCAGATGGGGCTGGCGGTCGCCGAGCGGCTGGCCAGCACGTTCGATGTCGTGGCGTACGATCCCGATCCCGACCGTCGTTCGCTTGCGTCATGGCTGGCGGGGGTCCGACCCGTGCAGGCGCTGCATGAAATCTCCGGCTTGTCGACGGTCGTGTTGTCGCTCCCCACGCCGGCCATCAGCCACAGCACGTGCGCCCGTCTCGGTGAGCTGTTGAGCGAGGGGTCGCTCGTGATCGAGACCTCCACCGTGCTGCCGACCGATGTCATCGCCTGCGCCGAAACGCTGCAGATGGACGGGATCGAGCTCATCGACGCGGCGATCCTCTCTGGCGTCGGCCAGATGCAGAACGCGGTTGCCACCCTCCTCGTCGGCGGTGACGATGCGATCGTCGATCGAGCGATGCCGGTGCTCGACGTTCTCGGGCACAACGTCAAGCGCTTCGGTGGCCTGGGCACCGGCATGGCGGCCAAGGTGGTCAACAACGGGGTCGCTCATGCGGTCATGGTCGTGCTGATCGAGGGGTTCGCCATGGCCAAGGCGAGCGGCGTCGACCCCGCCGAGATCGCGGACATGCTCACCGCCGGTGACGGTGGGCTGATCCGACCGCTCACCCACCGCATGATGGAGCGAGTGGCCGATGCCCACTACGACGGCGGCATGCCGCTCGACGCCGCTCGCAAGGACTCGACGCTCGCCCTGGCCATGGCGCAGGCGAGCGGCGTTCCCCTCTTCGCCACTCAGGCAGCACAGAGTGTCTACGACATCGCCGTGGCCCGAGGTCTCGGCCGTTCCGACTACGCCGTGATCGCCACCCTGTGGGAGCAGTGGTGCGGAGCGTCGCTCACCATGGAACGCCCGACAGCGGAGGACGCCCGATGAGTCGGGTGGACCACGGTGTCTACGCCCTGCAATACGCCCGACGGACAGCATCGACCCGAGGCGAGCACTTCTACGGACACGATGCCGACTGTGGCGGGCCGTACCCCATCGACTATTTCGTCTGGGCGATCTGCCGACCTGACGACGTCGTGTTCGTCGACGGTGGTTTCACCCGTGAGGTCGCTGCCCAACGGGGTAACCGTGACTACCTCGCCGACCCGGTCAACCTGCTGGGCCTGCTCGGCCGCGGGCCCGACGAGGTGTCACACCTCGTGCTCTCCCACCTTCACTACGACCACACCGGGCACGTCGACGCGTTCCCCAACGCCACCATCCACCTGCAGCAGCGCGAGCTCGACTTCTGGACCGGCCCGCTCGCCCACCGGGGTGTCCATTCCCACCTCCACGAATCGAGCGACGTCGCCGCGGTCACCCGGCTCGCCGCCGAGGGCCGAGTGACGATCCACGACGGCGACGCCGTCATCGACAGTGGTGTTTCGCTGCACCTGGTCGGAGGCCACACCGCCGGCCTCCAAGTCGTTGCCGTGTACACCATCGATGGCCCCGTCGTGCTGGCCTCGGACGCCACCCACTTCTACGAGAACATCGAGCACGACAAGCCCTACGCGATCGTCACCGACCTGCCGGCCATGTACACCGCGTTCGATCGGCTTCGTGAACTCGCCGGCGACGACGGTGTGGTCGTGCCCGGCCACGATCCTCGTATCCGTGACCGCCACCCGACCATGATTGGCACCGGCGGCCTCGTCACGATCCTCAGCGAAAGCAGTTGCCGGTGAACGACACGCCAACCACCCACCATGCCGATGTGATCGTCGTCGGTGGCGGCAACGCCGGCTTCAGTGCCGCCCACGCCGCCGCCGAGCGGGGCCGCACCACGGTGCTGCTCGAGAAGGGCGCGTTCGACATGTCGGGCGGGAACAGCTTCTACACCGCCGGCGCCACCCGGATCGACCACGACGGTCTCGACGATCTGATCGACTTCATCGAACCCGACGATCGACACGCCGTCACGGAGGTTCCGCCCTACTCGTCGGACGAGTTTGCTGCCGACCTGGCCAAGGTCACCGAGGGCCGCAACGATGCGGCGATGACCGAAGTGCTCGTCACCCAGGCCCAGGCCACGATGCGCTGGCTCCACGGACTCGGGCTGAAGTACCGACTCATGTACGAGCGGCAGGCCTACGAGCGGCCCGACGGCACCTACCTGTTCTGGGGCGGGCTGCATGTCGGCAACGTCGACGGTGGTCAGGGTCTGATGGCCGACCACACTCGGGTTGCCGAGCGACTCGGCACCCAGATCCGCTACGGCACCGCCGCCACCAATCTGGTCGTCGAGGACGGGCGAGTGGTCGGTGTCGAGACCACCTCGCCCGATGGCCCCGAGGTCTGGCGAGCCGAGTCGGTGGTCCTCGCCGCCGGCGGCTTCGAGGCCAATCCCGTGTGGCGCAAGGAGCACCTCGGCGATGGCTGGGAGCGGGCGAAAGTTCGCGGCACGCCCTACAACACCGGCGACATGCTCGCGGCGGCGCTGGCGATCGGGGCGGCAAAGGCCGGCGATTGGTCGACGGCGCACAGCGTCCAGTGGGATGCCCTGTGCCCCGACAACGAGAGCAATCGCGAGCTCACCAACCGCCTCACGCGCCAGAGCTATCCGCTCGGCATCATCGTGAATGCCGAGGGCGATCGATTCGTCGACGAGGGCGCGGACTTCCGCAACTACACCTACGCCAAGTACGGCCGGCACATCCTCGAACAACCGGATTCGATCGCCTACCAGCTCTTCGATGCGACGCTGCGACCCATGCTGCGCACCGAGGAGTACGACATGCCGGGCATCTCGGTCGAGGTCGCCGACACGATCGAAGGACTCTCCGAGCGGATCGGCGTGCCGGCACATGCGCTCCACACGACGGTCGAGCAGTTCAACGCCTCGATCGATCGGGCCCGGCCACTCGACCCCACCATCAAGGACGGTCGGCGGGCCGACGTCGTGCCGCCCAAGAGCCACTGGTCGACCCCGATCGAGGTCCCTCCGTTCTATGCCTACCCCGTCACGTGTGCCATCACGTTCACCTTCGGTGGACTTCGGGGTGACACCGATGGGCGGGTGCTCGACGAAGCAGGTCAGCCCATCGCGGGCCTCTTCGCCTGTGGCGAAATGCTGGGCGGTCTCTTCAGTGGCAACTATCCGGGCGGTTCGGGTCTCACCGCAGGGATGGTGTTCGGCCGTCGTGCCGGCTCGATCGCCTGACGCCGCGTTCGAGCGAATCCTCACGTCCCCGGGCTCGCGACCGATGGAGCTGCGATGTTCGACGCGGCACCGAGAGCGAGTTCCGATCGGCTGATCAGCGAATCGGCCATCCTCGACGCGCTCCCGCTGACGTTGATCGTGTTCGACGAAGCCGGCACGATCACCTACGCCACGCCCCGCATGGCGAACTTGTTGAACCCATCGGGTCTCGTCGACGACGTCGACGTCGAGCGTGATGTCCTCGGTCGCAACATCCTCGAATTCGTCCACCCCGCCGACGCCGAGTTCGCAGCTCAGCTGATCACCTTTGGCACCGCTCTCGACCGCCAACTCCTCGGCCCGATGCGTTTGCGCTACCTGACGGCCTGGGGCCAGGAGCGCTACAGCGAACTCTGGGCCGAGAACCGCCTCGATCACCCAGGCATCCGCGGCCACATGGTCATCGTGACCGAGGAGACCAGCCACCATCACTTCACCGAGGCCGTCACCCAGGTCGCCGAACAGGGTGACCTCCGGGTTGTGATCGACTCGGTCGTCAATGCGATGGCCGGGCATCCGATGGAGGGCCGCGGCCTACTGCTCGAGCGAGCGTCGAACGGCACGATCTCGGCGCTTTCCACCACCGACCTTCCGTCATCCGCCTTGAGCACGCTCGCACCGCTGTGGACCGAATCGGTCGATCGAGTGCACGGCATCGCCCACATCGAGGAACACGACTTCGGACCGGAGATCGCATCAGCATGGCGCGGCCTCGGTGTCCGGGGCGCGTGGGCGGTCGCCGCTCGGCACGATGACCGGGACCTCCTACTGGTGTGTCTGCGATCCCGCCCCGGGGTGGCGAGTCCCAACCAGATCCTGCACCTTCGACAGGCGATCTCCGTGTTCCGTCTCGCGTTCACCCAGGAGTCCCAGCGCCGCCAGCTCGAGCACCTGGCCTATCACGACGCCCTCACCGGTCTGTTCAACCGGGCCTTCCTCTACGGCGAGGTCGCCAACCATTCACTCGACGACGCGGCCGTGCTGTTCGTCGACCTCGACGGATTCAAGGCCATCAACGACCGCCATGGCCACGATGTTGGGGACCAGCTCCTGCGGCGAGTCGCCGAGGTGATCATGGCGAACGTGCGCACCGACGACACCGTCGCCCGCATTGGTGGCGACGAGTTCGTCGTGGTCTGCCCCCACACCACGGATCCCGAGGCGATGCAGGCGTTGGCCGACCGACTGATCAGCGAGATCGCAGCCATCGACCGCATCGGCAACAGCCGCCTCACGATCGGCGCCAGCGTCGGCATCGTGTATCACCGTCGCCACATCGATTTCGACGCCCTGATCAGCGAGGCGGACGCGGCGCTGTATCTGGCCAAGGCCAAGGGTCGGGGCCGCTGGTGGATGGCCCCGGTCGAGTAGCCACCGCCGTCAATCGGCCTTGCTCGCACTCATCCAATCCGACAGGCGGCTTCGCGCGGCATAGTCTTTGGCAGACCGCCGAACGACTGGACTGCAACGACGATGACCCAGAACTCCGATCCCGCCACCGCACCCTTTGGATCGCTCTTCGGCGACTTCTTCACGGTGGCCGTCGACGACGGCGACGGCTACGTGTACGGCGGGTCGGCCGAGCCGATGCGACCGTTCCAACTCCATCCCGGGTCGCACGTCCTCCACTATGCCTCCGAGTGTTTCGAGGGGCTCAAGGCCCACCGGCAGATCGATGGTTCGCTCGCCATCTTCCGCCTCGATGACCATGTCGACCGCTTCACCCAATCGGTCGAGCGGCTGATGATGCGGGTGCCCGACAGCGACATGGTCCGCCAGATGATCATCGATGCCTGCGAGGCCAACGGCTCAGCCACGCCAGCTCCCCCGGGCTCGCTCTACATCCGCCCCACGCTGATCGGCACGCAAGAGAACATCGGCGCTGCGGCATCGCCCAGCACCACCGGCATCTTCTACGTGATCAACTCGCCAGTCGGCGACTACTTCGCTGGCGGTGTACGCCCGCTCAGCATCTATGTCGAGACGGAAACACCTCGAACCACTCCCCAGTTCGGCAAGGTCAAGTCGGGTGCCAACTACGTGATGGCGCTCGGGCCGACCCTCGACGCCAAGGCGAAGTACGGCATCGACCAGGTCCTCTTCGCCACCGGCGGCGATACCACCGAGACCGGTGCCTCCAACTTCTTCCTCGTTGACGACAACCGTCTGGTGACCCGCCACCTCGACGAGTCGTTCCTGCACGGCGTCACCCGAAAGTCGGTCATCCAGATCGGCCACGACCTCGGGTACGAGGTCGAGGAGCGGTCGATCTCGCTCGACGAGCTGTTCTCGTGGCCCGGCGAGCTGTTCCTGTCCGGTACCGCGGCAGTGATCGCTCCGGTCGGCACGCTCGTCGGCAAGGACCGCAAGGTCACGATCGGTGACGGCCAACCCGGACCCAACACCTTGCGCCTGCGAGATGCGCTGACCGATATCCAGATCGGCAAGTCGCCCGACACCCACGGCTGGCTCACCCCGATCAAGGGCTGAAACCCGGCCACGGAGGGAGTCGTGCCGATGTCCGACCTCACGGCGGGATTGACGGCGCCCGAGTGGCGGGCGCTCGTCTACTTCAACCGCGTCGACGAGCTGGGCCAATCGGCGCCGAGCACCGACATCCGCGCCGCCGTCGCACAATTCGAGCAGTGCGACGATCCCACAGTTCGGGCGGCGATCGCATGCCTTGTCGGTTCCTTGCACGCAACGGCGGGCTCGTTCGCGGAAGCTGAGCACTGGTTCCAGATCTCGACGGGCATGGCGCCCGAGTCCACGTGGGTGGCAGCCCGCGCCGCTGCGTACCACGCCAACCATCTATTGTGGAACGGCGACGTCGGACTCGCTCGTGCGGTGTTCGCCGAGGTCGATCCCATCGACCATCCGATGTCGAACTTCGGCGTTCGCATCGTCCGGGCTCGTATCGTGCACGGCGAAGGCGACGACGATGCCGCACAGGCAATTCTCGACACGGTCGTTCCCGAGGAATGCCACGACCCACTCGGCATCGCCGAACCGGTGCTGGCGATCTTCGGGGCCAACCTGGCGCTCACGCAGGACCGCGTGGCCGAGGCCGAGGTCATCATTCGCCGTTCGCTGCTGCGGAACCCGGATGGGACTCGGGCCCACGCGCTCCTCGTCGATCGGCTCGGTCAGGTGATGGCCCGCTGCGGACTCGTCCGCGAGACCGACGCCTGCCGACGAATGGCCCAGTCAGAGCTGGGCCGCTGGCCGAGCGAAGCACGAGGCAGCAACCGAGGCTTCGAGCGGCTGCTGGTGGCGCTCGGCCTTCGAGCACCATCCGATGGCGAGGACCGCCGCTGGCCTGCGTCGGCCGGTGCGACAGGACGGGCGATCGTCGAACGACAAGCGGAGGTCGAGCGACACATCGAGTGCGGAGACCGAGCCGCAGCTCGCCGGTCGACGGCGGCCTTGGTGCGGGCGCTCGTCGAGCACACCCGCCCGCTCGAGTCGATCGAGGCTCGCTCGACGGCGGTGCGAACACTTGCGGATCCAGCGAGGGTCGCCATCGGACTCGGTCGGCTCGGTGATCCTGCCGACGCGCTCCGGGTTGCCATGGCGACCATGCGCATCGTCGTGGCCGACCAGACCCGCGGGGAACCGGCGGCCCGCGCCGCCGACGCGTTGCGCGATCTGGCGGCGTGGTCCTCGTCGCTCGATCCCGAGTCGCTCAATCATGCGGAGCTCGCCGACCTCGATCAGCGGATCTCGCGCCTCGACGGGCGCCGACGAACACCGGGTGTTGCCCTCCCGGTGGCCGACTGGCTCGACCGGCCGATGCCGCAACGAGCGCTCGTGCTCTTCGAGGAAACCGGCGGCCGGCTGTGGCGAGTGACCGCTCGTGGTGACGACGCGGCGATCACCGATCTTGGGGACTGCCGCGACATCGAACGGTCGGTCCGGGCGTTCCGTCTTGCGGCGGCGGCCCTCGGGTTCGATCGCCCGGATGGCGAGCAGCGACTCCGCATCGCAGCGGAAACGCTCGATCGGCTGCTGTTCACCGGCTGTTCGTGGGACGACGCCGAGCCGCTCACCATGGTGCCGTCGACGGCGCTCAGCGGGCTTCCCTGGCGCCTCCTTCCCTCGATGCGACGGCTGCACCTCGGTATGGCGATCGGCGACCCAGCGAGCGTACGAACCAGCGACCCCCGACGCGGCCGGGTCACCACGATTCGCGGCCCGGGCCTCGGCAACCACACCCGAACTGAACTCGATGCCATCGGTCGGTGTTACCCGGAGTCGGCCGATGCCGATGAGCCCCTGCTCACCCCCAGCCGCCTCAACGAGCTCATCGCGAACACCGACGTCGTGCATCTGGCCTGCCACGGGCGCCTCGACCGAACGCAGTTCCGATTGCACCGCCTCGACCGCGCCTCATCCCCCGCCGCGGTCCGACCGATCCCGTCCGACGGCCCCGTGGCCGACACGGTGGTGTGCAGTTCATGTGATTTGACGCTGAACGCCGAGCTCGGTCGGCTCGGGCTGGCATGGCAGCTCATCGACAACGGCGTCTCCCACGTCGTGGCATCGACGCTCGACCTCGACGACAACGAGACCGCGATCGTCATGCCGGCGCTCCACCGCCTCCTGGCCCAAGGCTGTGATCCGCTCGACGCGTTGGCGGCGCTGCAGTTCGACGACCTGCGACTCCAGTCGGCCGCTGACTCGTTGCTGTGCGTGTGCGTTGGCCCGCCGCACTGACCAGCCCGCCACCCTAATGGTGCAAGCTCAGTCGAGTCGGACCCGTTCCATCGGTCTCGCCACCACCGCCGCCACGTCGAGGTCATCTCGGATCGATGTCTTGAGCGCCTCCGCCCCGTCCGATTCGCCGTGGACGAGGAACACCGTCTCGGGTGGCGGCTCGGCGGCGCCGAGCCACTGCATGAGTTCGCCATGGTCGGCGTGGACGGAGAACGACCCGATCGACACCACTTCGGCCCGCACCCGTAGGTAGCGGCCGAACATCTTGATCTCGGTCTCCCCTTCGGCGAGCCGACGGCCCCGGGTCCCAGCGGCCTGGAAGCCGACCAGCACGACGGCGTTGCGTCGATCGGGCAGCAGTCGAGCAAGGTGGTGCAGGACGCGTCCGCCGGTCGCCATCCCCGAAGCCGACACGATGATCGAGGGATAGGTGATGTCGGCCAGCGCCTTCGACTCTTCGACCGAGCGGACCTCATGGAGCTGACCGGTGTCGAACGGATCGGGCCCGCCGCGGAGTTCGGACCGGACTTCGGCACTGCCGTTCCCGATCGCTCGCCGGTAGACCCCGAGGGCTCGCAGGGCCATGGGACTGTCGACGTACACCGGGAGCTGCGGTACGCGCTCCGTCGCCATCAGCTCCCGCAGCCAGTGGAGCACCACCTCGGTTCGGTCGACGGCAAAGGCGGGGATGACAATGCTGCCACCACGCCTCGCCGTTCGGGTGATCACCGAGGCGAACTCATCGATCGCTCCTTCGTCGTCGTGTTGGCGACCACCGTACGTCGACTCCATCACCACCATGTCGGCATCCGACGGGGACTCCGGCGGCACGAGCAGCGGGTGCGACGGTCGACCGAGATCACCCGAGAAGACGATCCGGCGCCCGGACGGCGCCAGCTCGACGGTTGCCGTCGAGGCGCCGAGGATGTGCCCGGCGGGGCGGAGGGTGACGGTGACGTCCGCGGTGACCAACGTCGGCGCTCCGAAGTCGACCGCCCGGAGTTGACGCAACGACGCCTTCGCCTCGTCCTCGGTGTACAACGCGAGCGCTGGCTGGTGCTTGGAGTAGCCGGTGCGGTTGGCGAACGCGGCTTCTTCCTCCTGCAGGTGACCGCTGTCGGGGAGCACGATGGCAGCCAGGTCGGCGGTCGCCTGCGTGCAATAGACCTTGCCGCGGAATCCGAGTTGGACGAGCTTGGGGAGGTAGCCGATGTGATCGATGTGGGCATGGGTGATCACGACGGCGTCGATCGCCTTCGGGTCGTACGGAAAGGGTTGCCAGTTCCGAAGTCGAAGGTCCTTCAAGCCCTGGAACAGGCCGCAATCGACGAGGACGGTCGAGACGGGCGTCTCGATCAGGAACCGGCTGCCGGTGACGGTCCCGGCGCCACCGAGAAACGTGAGCATGGGGTGTTCGGGTCGACTGTTCCTGGCCATGGTCGGCGCTCCTTGTGCAGCTTCGATGACGATCGCGCCCGCCGGGTTCGATCAGGTGGAGTGGGCGGCGAGGTGCGAAGCGATCGCATCGAGCGATCGCAGGCTCGCATAGTCGCGTTCCTCGATCGTCACACCCGTACGGTCGGCGAGGGCCGTCATCACGTTGAGATGGTCCATCGAGTCGAGCTGCAACTCTTCCCAGAAGTCGATGGAGCGATCCAGCGTCGGCAGCTCCTCGGCGACGTCGGGGGCGACACTCGAGACAGCGTCGATCGTGATGGCGAGCGCTTGGTCGGCGGTGAGTATGGTCATGACAACTCCGGATGTTCGAGACGGTGGGCGATCGTGGCGAGGAAGCGGCTCCCGACGAGGCCGTCGGTGGCACGATGGTCGGCGGCGAGCGAGACGGTGACGACCGGGCGATCCACCACGGTGCCATCGACCACCCATGGCCGGCGCACGATGCTGCCGAATCCGACGAGAGCGACCTGAGGCGGGAAGATCACGCCGTGCACCCGGTCGGCACCGTTGTCGCCGAGGTTGGTCACGGTGATCGATCCGTCGACCATCCAGCTGCTGCGGAGCGAGCCCGATCGGGCCGCCGTGACCAGTTCCTTGAGTCGCAGCATGATCTCGGTCGTCGTCAGCTCGACGGCGTCGCTGATGACCGGTGTGACGAGGCCGCCGGTGCGAAGCGAGATGGCGACGGCGAGGTCGACCGTCGCCGAGGGGTCGAAGCCATCATCACCCCACGTCCCGTTCAGCTCGGGGTGCTTGGCCGAGGCGTGTGCCACGGCTTCGAGGAACACGGCGGCCGGCAACACACGTTCGGCGACCGGTAGGGCGGCGTTGTGCGCTTCGAGAGCGGCCAGCATCGGCCCGAGGTCGACGCCGAGATCGAGGTGGTAGTGCGGAATGTCGCGGTTGGCCTTGGCCATGCGCTCGGCGATGGCATGACGCATGCCGGCCGACCGAGCCGCGGCCCGGTCCCGCTCGGCGACGGTCACGACCGAGGGCGTGGCGACCGGAACGATGGGAGCGATCGCTTCGACATCGGCCGCGAGCACCGCCCCCTGCGGACCGGTGCCAACGACAGCGGACAACTCGACTCCACGCTCGGCGGCCAGCTGTCGAGCCAACGGCGAGGCCAGCGCGCCGGACGGTGCTGGCTCGATCGGCAGCGCCATGGCAGGCGTTGGGATGGGTGTCGACTCGGTCGCCGCGACGACCGCCGGAGGGGTGTCCACGACCGACGGCCCAAGATCGTGCACCTCGAAGCGGAGCATTGGTGTGCCGACCGGTACCTCGCGACCAACATCGAGCAGCAGTTCGGCCACCACGCCGGGCTGCCAGATCTCGACGTCGATGTCGGCCTTCTCGGTGGCGACGACCGCAATCACATCGCCCCGCTCCACACGGTCGCCCGGCGCGACTCGCCACTCGAGCACACTGCCCCAGTCCATGTCGGCGCCGAGCGACGGCAGCGCGAAGATGTCGGTGCGAGCATCGGTGACGGCGTCAGGCATGGAGCACCTCGCCCTTCCGCACCCGGTGCGCGGCCGCGACGATGTCGGCGACCTGCGGGATGGCGGCCTCCTCCAGGTGCTTGGCGTACGGGAGCGGGACCTCGGCACCGGCCAAGCGGCCCACCGGAGCATCGAGGGAGTAGAAGCACGACTCGGTGATCGAGGCCGCCACTTCGGCCGACAGTCCGACGCTGCGCCACCCCTCGTCGATCACCAGCGCACGGTGGGTGCGCTGGACCGATCGTTGCAGCGCGCCCCGATCGAGCGGACGAAGCGACCGAAGATCGATCACCTCGGTCGCCACGCCGTCCATCTCCAACTGGTCCGCAGCAGCCAGCGCCTTCGGGACCATTCCTGCCGACGCCACCAACGTGAGGTCGGTGCCGGCTCGGCGGACGGCCGCCGACACGAGGTCGACCGGTCCGTTGCTTGCATCCCCCTTGGTGTTGTAGAGACCGCTGTGCTCGAAGATGACCACCGGATCGGGATCGTCCAGCGCGGCAGCGAGCATCCAGCGGGCGTCTTCGACGGTGGCCGGTGCCACCACCTTGAGTCCGGGAACATGAGCGAACCAGCCTTCAAGGCTGTGTGAATGCTGGGCGGCAAGCTGGCGACCGGCGCCTGTCGTCATCCGGATGACGAGGGGCACCGAGAGTTGGCCACCGGACATGTGGCGCAACGTGGCTGCCGTGTTCACGATCTGGTCGAGTGCCAGCAGGCTGAAGTTGACGGTCATGATCTCGACGATCGGGCGGAGGCCACCGAGTGCGGCACCGATGCCTGCACCGACGAAGCCCGATTCCGACAGCGGCGTGTTGCGGATCCGCTCGGGTCCGAACTCCTCGAGGAGGCCCATCGTGACGGCGTAGGTGCCGCCGTAGTCGGCGACGTCCTCACCCATCACGAACACCCGCTCGTCGTTGGTCATGGCCTCGCGGATGGCAAGGCGCATCGCCTCTCGATAGGTCAGGGTCTCGGTCATGACGTCACCTCCGCCGTCACGTGGGCGAGGAGCTGTTCGATCGGTTCCAGCGGCGCCTCGTCGGCCTCCGCGACAGCGGCCTCGACCTCGGCCCGGGCCTCGTCCCACATCGCCTCGACAGCCACTTCGTCGACCACTCCCTCGGCCACGAGCCTCGTGGCGAAGCCCTCGATCGGATCGTGCCGCTTCCACTCCTCGACCTCGTCGGCCGGCCGGTAGAGGTCGGGGTCGAACATCGAGTGCGGCCGGAACCGGTAGGTCTGGAACTCGAGGAACACCGGGCCACCGCCGCCCCGGATCGACGTGAGTGCGTTGTCGGTCGCAGCGGCGACGGCGTCGGGATCCATCCCATCGACCGCCCAGGCCGTGAGCCCGTAGGCACTGGCCTTCAATGCCAGATCGGTCTGCGATTCGCTGCTGACGAGTGAGGTGCCCATGGCGTACCGGTTGTTCTCGCAGCAGAACAACACCGGCAGGTCCCACAGCGCCGCCAGGTTGATGCTCTCGTGGAACTCGCCCTCGGCCATCGCTCCCTCACCGAAGAAGCACGCCGTCACGACCTCACGGCGACCGGCCATCTTGTCGGCCAGCGCCAGACCGACGGCGAGCGGCAGGTGACCACCCACGATGGCGTTGCCTCCGTAGAAACGACGCTCGGCGTCGAAGAGGTGCATCGAGCCACCGCGCCCGCCGGAACATCCGGTCGCCTTGCCAAACATCTCGGCCATGATGCTCTCGGCCGGCACGCCGCGAATCAGCGCGTGCCCGTGCTCGCGGTACGTGCCGAGGAATGCATCGGTCGGCCGGAGCTGTGGCAGCACGCCGGCGGCGATTGCCTCCTCACCGATGTAGAGATGGAGGAAGCCGCGGATCTTCGATTGGCCGTACAACTCGGCACACCGCTCCTCGAACACTCGGATGCGGATCATGTCGGCCAGCATCTGGCGACGGTCGATGCTCATGGCGTTGCCACCTCCCTCGCCGTCGGCACCTCGAGCGTCGAGGTGTCGCCTTCATCGAGGCCCAGGTCGCGCGCCTTCAGGAGCCGACGCATGATCTTGCCGCTGCGAGTGTGGGGCAGGTCGGCGGCGAACTCGATGGACCGGGGCGCCACCGCCGCTCCCAAGCCCTTGCGAGCGTGGGCCATGAGCTCGTTGCGAAGCTCGTCGCTCGGAGCGGCGTCGTCGCTGAGCACCACGAAGGCCTTGACGATCTCGCCGACCGTCGGATCGGGCAGACCGATCACACCCGATTCGACGACCGCCGGGTGTTCGTTCATCACCGACTCGACCTCGAATGGACCGATCAAGTGACCGGCAGATTTGATCAGATCGTTGTTGCGCCCGACGAACCAGTACGAACCCGATGCATCGCGTCGGGCAAGGTCACCCGAGTGATACCACCGGCCGACGAAGCAACGTCGGTAGCGCTCGTCTTCGCCGAGGTAGCCGCGGAACATCGACGGCCAACCGGCGACCAACGCCAGCTCACCGATCTCGTCGGGATCGTCGACCTCGATCGGCGCGCCGTCGGCGTCGACCACGACTTCGCCATCAGTCCCCACCCGAAGCAGCCCGGCCTCGATGCCCGGAACGGGTCGGCCCATCGATCCCGGCTTGACCGTTTGATCGACCAGGTTGGCGATCATGATGCCGCCGGTCTCGGTCTGCCACCAGGTGTCGAGCACGGGAACGGCGAACACCGATCGTGCCCAGCCGACCAGCTCGGCATCGAGCGGCTCGCCGACGCTCGCGACCAGCCGAAGTGCCGACAGGTCGAAACCTCGAACCAGCTCGCCTCCGGCCCGCTGCAGCATTCGCAGCGCGGTCGGCGCGGTGTAGAAGACGTCGACCTGCTCGTCCTGCAGGAGCCGGTACCACCGTTCCGCATCGAAGTCGGCTTCATCGACCACGCTGGTCACACCGTTGACGAGCGGGGCGATGATCCCGTACGAGGTGCCGGTGACCCAACCAGGGTCGGCGGTGCACCAGAACGTCGTGCCCGGCTCAAGTCGAAGGACCACGCGCCCAGTCGAGGCGTGCGCCACCACGGCTTCGTGCACGTGGATCGCTCCCTTCGGGCGCCCGGTCGTGCCGCTGGTGAAGTGCAGCAGCGCCGGGTCCTCGACATCGGTCGGGCCGATCTCGTACCGATCGGGAGCAGCAGCGAGCAGTGCCTCGAGATCGATCACGGTCGGGTCGTCGATGTCCTCTGCTCCCCCGCCCACGATCAGCACGTGCTGCAGGCTGGCGAGCCGACTCCGGATGGCTGCGACCTTGCGTCGGTAGAACAACGCCGAGGTGACCAACACCTGGATCTGGCCGATCTCCACGCGAACCGCAATCGGCTCGGGGCCGAACGCCGAGAACAGTGGAGTGAAGACGCCACGATGCTTCAGCGTGCCGAGCGCTGCGACGTACAGCTCCGGAATCCGCCCGAGCAAGGTCGCCACGCCGACGCCCTGGGGGTAGCCAAGTTGACTCAGCACTCCGGCAAAACGATCGGTCCTGCGCTTCAGCTCGCCGTAGGTCAGGTCGAGGTGCTCGTCGTGACGGCCGCGCCACCGCAGCGCCACCCGATCGCCCTGACCGTGCGCGACGTGACGGTCGACGGCCTCGTAGGCGATGTTGAGGCCGTTGCCGCCGGGCAGGCCGTCGAGTGACTTCCGAGCGTCGCGCCAGCGATCAGACCGCATCGGAACCCACCCCCGCTGCCACGAACTGGTCGAGCGCCTCGGCCGCCGTTGCGCCGTAGACCGCTGCCGGTCCTCCGCCCATCATGATCGCCACGCCGATGGTCTCCTCGATCTGACCTCGGCTGGCACCAGCGCGGAGGGCATCATGCACGTGAAAGGCGATGCAGCCCTCACAGTGCGTCACGATCGAGATGGCGAGCGCCATCATCTCCTTGGTCGCACCCGGCAGCTCACCGTCGGCGACGGCGGCACGGTGCATGGAGGTGAAGCCCGCCATGACCTCGCTCTGGACTCGGCTCAGCTGACGGAACCCGCGGCGAAGCTCGCCGTGGCGTTCGACATGATTGGCAGACACCGGGATGACCCCTTTCCCCAAACGGCTGTCGACTCGATTGTCCGACCGCGGGCGCCGCCGAGGCAGAGGCCTTCGACTCTCGCCCCGGCGATCAGCTGGTCCGGTAGAGGACGTCCATCGCCCGGAGGCGGTGCGCCAGCTGCGTGGCGATGGCTCGAACCAACGCCGGGTTGTCGTCGAGGATCTGGTCGAAACGGTTGTACGGAATCACCAGCAGATCGGCGTCGGTCTTCGCGACGACGGTCGCGCTCGACACCACATCGTGGGTGAGCAGCGCCAGTTCGCCAATCAGCTCGCCCGGGCCGATCTCGGCCACCTCGTCACCGCCGACCCTCACGCCGATCGTTCCGCTCACCACCACGTAGGCCTCGCCGTAGTGGTGTCCCTCGTCGATCAGATCGTGGCCTGCTTTCACCCGCACCTCATCTGCCGCCGAGAGCAGATGTTGCAGGGCCTGATCATCCGCATCGGCGAAGAACGGGATGGCCCGCAGCCGCTCGACCTTCGGGTCTTGATGTCGTAGCACCATGATGCCACCAACCTCTCATTGCTGTACCTCTCCATCCTCCGACTGCGTCCGTGGACCGACAAGGGGCGAACGTCATGAAAGTGACGGAAGGCCCTCCCGACCCCGCGTCGAGCGTTCGATGCTCGGTGTCAGGAGGCAACAGCCATGACCAAACGATGGGTATACGGATTCGACCAGATCGCCGAGGCGAGGTTGGCCGTGAACGACGACTGGGACGCCGTGCGAGGCCTGCTCGGTGGCAAGGGCGCCAACCTGGCGGAGATGACTCGCCTGGGCATCCCGGTGCCGCCGGGCTTCACCATCACCGCCGCCGCCTGCAACGAATACCTCCACCGGCACGGAACGTTTCCTGATGACCTCTGGCCACAGGCGCTCGCCGCGCTGCGTGCGATCGAGACCCAAACGGGCAAGGTGCTCGGCGACCCCGAACGGCCGCTGTTGCTGGCTTGCCGCTCGGGCGCCAAGTTCTCGATGCCGGGGATGATGGACACCGTGCTCGACATCGGGCTGAACGACGATGTCGTGAAAGGCATGGTGGCAAAGACCGGCAACGAGCACTTCGTCCTCGACTCGTACCGTCGCCTGATCCAGATGTTCGGCTCGGTGGTGTTGGGCGTCGCCGACGAGTACTTCGAGACCGTCCTGACCGATGCCCGACTCGCTGCCGGCGTCGAGACCGACGCCGAGCTCGGTGTCGACGCGCTGAGCGAGGTGATCGAAGGGTTCAAGCGGGTCGTGGCTCGCCGAGCCTCCATTGCGTTCCCCACCGATCCGATCGAGCAGCTCCGCATGGCGGTCGAGGCCGTGTTCAACAGCTGGGATGGCAAGCGAGCCCGCGACTATCGACGCGCCGCACACATCCCCGAAGATCTCGGCACCGCGGTCAACGTGGTGTCGATGGTGTTCGGCAACACCGGCGACAACTCGGCGACCGGCGTGGCCATGTCGCGCAACGCCACCACCGGCGAGCCGAAACTCGAAGGAGACTTCCTCGTCAACGCACAAGGGGAAGACGTGGTGGCCGGCATCCGCCCGACCCGACCGATCGAGGAGCTGGCCGAGGTCATGCCCGAGCTGCATCGCCAGTTCGCCGAGACGGCCAAGCGCCTGGAGCAGCACTACCGCGACATGCAGGACATGGAGTTCACCATCGAGGACGGCACGCTGTGGCTGCTCCAAACCCGCGACGGCAAACGAACGGCGCAGGCGGCCGTGCGGATCGCGGTCGATCTGGCCAAGGAAGGACTCATCACCCGCGAAGAGGCCGTGCAGCGGATCACGCCCGAACAGGTCGAGTACTTCCTCCATCCTCGGTTCGACCCGGCCGCACTCGCTGCGGCCCAGCCGATCACGATCGGGCTGAACGTCTCGCCGGGCGCCGCCACCGGTGTCGCCGCACTCGACCCCGACCTCGCCGTGCGCTGGGCCGAGGAAGGCCGTGACGTCATCCTCGTCCGCCCCGAGACCAAGCCGGATGACGTGCACGGCATGCTGGCAGCGCAGGGCATCTTGACCTCGAGCGGCGGCCGTACGAGCCACGCCGCCCTGGTGGCCCGCCAGTTCGGCCGCCCCGCCGTGGTCGGCGCCACCGACCTCGACATCGACATCGCCACTCGAACCGTCTCGTTCGACGGCTGGTCGATCACCGAGGGCGACTGGATCTCGATCGACGGCACGACCGGCGACGTCTACCCCGGCCAGATGCAGCGCATCGACGCGGACCTCGACGACCCGCACCTCACCGAACTGCTGGGATGGGCCGACGACATCGCATCGATGACCGTGCGAGCCAATGCCGACAACGGACGAGACGCCGAGCGGGCAGCTCGCTTCGGTGCGACCGGCATCGGCCTGTGCCGAACCGAGCACATGTTCTTCGAGAGCGAGCGGTTGCCGATCGTGCAGCGGATGATCATGGCCTCCACGATCACCGAACGTGACGAAGCCATCGCCTCCCTGCTGCCGTTCCAGCGAGCCGACTTCACCGACTTGTTCCGTGCCATGCACGACCGGCCGGTCATCATCCGGCTACTCGATCCGCCGCTGCACGAGTTCCTGCCCGATCGCGACGGTGTCCTGCGCGACATCGCCGACCTCCAGATCCGGCTGCTGCGAGCCTCGGGCCTCGACGAGGTCGAGACGCTGTTGGCGGATATCGAGGAGGCGAACAAGCTCCTCGACCAGATCAACGACCACCGTGAGGCCAACCCGATGCTCGGCACACGTGGCGTTCGCCTCGGTCTCATGATCCCGGAGATCACGGCCATGCAGGCCCGTGCCATCTTCGAAGCGGCGGCCGACGTGGCGGCCGAAGGCATCAACGTCAAACCCGAGGTGATGATCCCGCTCGTCAGTGACGTCGAGGAGTTCATCCGCCAGCGGATCGTGATCCAGGCCGTGGCCAAGGCCGTCCACGACGAGCGAGGGACCGACATGCCGACGGTCGTCGGCACGATGATCGAGCTCCCGCGAGCCGCGCTCACGTCTCACGACATCGCCGAGTACGCCGACTTCTTCTCGTTCGGCACCAACGACCTCACCCAGACCACGTTCGGCATGAGCCGCGACGATGCCGAAGCCGGTTTCCTGATCGAGTACGTCGAAACGGGCGTCTTCGCCCAGAACCCGTTCGCCAACCTCGACGAGAAGGGCGTCGGCCGGCTGGTCAAGCTGGCCATCGACGGGGCTCGCGAAGTCAAACCCGATCTGCACGCCGGCATCTGCGGTGAGCACGGCGGCGACCCGGCCTCGATCAAACTCGCTCGCAAGCTCGGCGTGACCTACGTCAGCTGCTCGCCCTACCGGGTCCCGGTGGCCCGCCTCGCCGCCGCCCACGCCGAACTGGCGCTGGCGGCAGACTGAGGCGACGGCCGTCACCGAAGTTGGTCCGGTCCTGTCAGATCCTCGATGAACGTGCCAACATCGTGGCTCTGACGACGACCGCCGAGGAGGCGTCCCTGTGTTCGATGGCTACTGGCGATCACCCGTCGAACGGGTGGTCGATCCCCTCGGGGCGACGCTTCACCGGTGGGGTGTCACGGCCAACCTCTTGACGGTGATCGGTGTCCTCACCGCCGCCATCGCTGCGGTCGCCATCGGCTCGGGCCGACTCCAGCTGGGGTTCCTCCTCCTCGTGGTGGCGGCGCTCCCCGACCTATTGGACGGGCCGGTGGCCAAGGCCGCCGGCCCACCATCGAGGCGCGGCGCGTTCTTCGATTCGACGGCCGACCGCGTCACCGACACCCTGCTGCTCGCCGGCGTCGTCTGGTATCTCGAAGAGGGCGGTGGCCACCTCGGCATGCTCGGTGTGGCGATCATGGGCGTGTCGTGGCTCATCTCGTACCAGCGAGCCAAGGCCGAGTCGCTGGGGTTCGACGCCAAGGGCGGGATCATGGAGCGGGCCGAGCGGATCATTGCGCTCGGGATCGGTCTCGCGATCCCGCCGCTGTTCGAACCGATGCTGTGGATCATGCTCGTGCTCTCGACGGCAACCGCCGTCCAGCGCTTCGCCAAGGTGTGGAAGCAGGCGACGATCCAGCTGACCGCGACCGACATGGACCGAAGCCACTAGCGCCAGTTGCCCTCGGCGACCATGCTGACAACGAGGAGGAGTCCCATGTCAGCGGCCATCGTCACGCACCAACTCACCAAACGCTACGGCGACGTCCTCGCGGTCGATGCCCTCGACCTCGAGGTGCATCGGGGCGAGGTCTTCGGATTCCTCGGTCCGAACGGCGCCGGAAAGTCAACGACGATTCGGTGCCTGCTCGACCTGGCCCGCCCCACCAGCGGCCGAGCCGAGATCCTGGGATTCGACAGCCGGACCGACGCCATCGATGTCCACCGGAACGTCGGCTACCTGCCAGGTGACTTGGCGCTCTACGACAAGCTCACTGGCGGTGAGGTGCTGGAGTACCTCGCCAATCTCCGCGGCGGCGTCGATCCGGCGAAAGTGGTCGAGCTTGCGAAGCGTTTCGACGCCGACCTGTCCCGCCGCTGTGGCACCTACTCGTCGGGCAACCGCCAGAAGATCGGTCTCATCCAGGCGTTCATGCACGAACCGCCCGTGGTCATCCTCGATGAGCCGACCACCGGACTCGATCCTCTGGTCCAGCAGTCGCTGCACGAACTGATCGAGTCGGTGCGAGACGAGGGCCGCACGGTGTTCCTTTCGAGCCACACGCTTTCGGAGGTCGAGCGAGTCGCCGATCGGGTCGCGATCATTCGCCACGGCGCGCTGGTCGTGGTCAGCTCGATCAGCGAACTCAAGGCCCGCGCCGTGCGTCGTCTCGATTTCGAGTTCGCCAGACCCCTCGACCCCGAGCTCCTTCGGCGCGTCGACGGTGTGCGTGAGGTCACCGGCGGTGGGCTCCGCTGGAGCGTCGCCTACGAAGGATCCGTCGGTGCGGTCCTCGCCGTCGCCACCTCGGTCGGCGTCGTGAGCCTGCGCAGCCGTGACGCCGATCTCGAGGAGATCTTCCTCGACTACTACCGCGACACCCCGGCCACCGGCGCCGACCACACCCGCCGGGACCATGAAGAGGAGCACGCCGATGCTGCTCACTGACGTCACCGCCAAGACGGTTCGGGATCGCACCCCGCTCGCCGTCTACGTCGGGCTCGGTATCGCCGCGGCCGCGTTCTGCATGGTGATGCTGGCAGAGCAACTCGGCAACGACATGGCGGCGATGATCGCCGATCTGCCCGAAGCGCTGACCGGCATCATGGGAGGGATCGGCAGCAACTACGTGGTCACCGAGCTCTTCGGCTTGATCGGACCCATCACGGTGCTCACGATCGCCATCGGCGGCGGGGTCAACGTGTTGGCGGGTGAAGAGCGCCGCCACACCGCCGAGCTCCTGCTCACCCAACCGGTGAGCCGCCGTTCGGTCGTGCGATCCAAGTTCGCCGTGCTGGTCGGCGACACCGCCATCGCCTGCCTCTTCTTGTTCCTCGGCAGCTCAGTCGGCGCCAGCTTGTTCACCGTCACCGGCTTCGGACCGGCGGACGCGCTCGCAGCAACGATCCACGTGTACTTCCTGGCCGTCGCCTTCGGTGCGTTCGCCCTGGCGGTCGCCAACGCCACGGGCTCGACGGCGGCAGGCACGGGTGCCGCCACCGGCTTGGCCGTGTTCTCCAACTTGGTCGCCGGCATGCTCCCCTTGGTCGAAGGAGCCGAAGGATGGGCGCGAGTTTCGCCCTGGTACTACTTCAACGGGTCGGAGCCGCTGTCCAATGGCCTCGATGTGACGCACCTCGGCGTATTGGCGACGATGGCGGCGGTCTGCTTCGGTGTCGCCTACTGGGTGGCCGATCATCGCGACATCGGCAGCGGCGGGAGCGGGCTCACGCTGAGACTGCCGGCGCTCGGGCGCATCACTCGACCGCGGCTCGGACGCATCGCAGCAAAGACCCTGTCCGAGCGAGTCACTTTCCTGGCCATCTTGTCAGGATCGATGGCTGCGATGTCGGTCCTCGTGGCCTTCATGTACGGCGGGATCAAGGACTCGCTGCTCGCGCTGAACGATGCATTCCCGAAGAGCATGCTCGAGCTGTTCGGCGCCACTGACCTGAGCACGCCGACCGGCTTCCTCCAGGTCGAGATGCTGTCGCTCATGACCCCACTGGCGCTGATTGCGGTCGGTGTCATCATGGGGCTCGACGCGGTCGCCGGCGAGGCGTCGCGCCGAACCCTCGGTCTGCTCGTCGCCGTCCCGCAGACGAGGGCTCGCATCCTGCTCGAGAAGGCCGGTGCCATGATGCTGGCGGTCGCGGTGACTGCGATCGGCCTGTGGCTCGGGCTCGTCCTGGCCGTCGTGCTCGCCGGACTCGACGTCTCGTTCGCCAAGCTGGCGGCGGCGCTCACGCACCAGATGCTGCTCGGGCTGTTCTTCGGAGCACTCGCGCTCGCGCTGGGTTCGTTCGCCGAACGGTCGACCGCCCTGCGGTGGACCATGGCGATCGTCGTCGTGACCTACTTCGGCGACTGGTTCCTGCGCCAGCGGCCATCGCTGGCCGATGCCGCGGTGATCTCACCGTGGTTCTACGCCACCGAGACCGAGCCGATGTTCAACGGCGTGAACCCCGCGCACCTCGTGGTGCTCGCGCTGGCGTCGGCCATCCTGGTCGGCGCCGCCCTGTGGGGGTTCGAACGACGTGATCTCGACGGATGAAGGGCCGGTGAGCACCGCCGATGGTGCTCACCAGGCCGGTCAGTCGACGAGAATGCCACCGTCGCAGCTGATGACCTCGCCGACGGTGTAGGCACCGGCGCGAGACGCGAGGAAGATGGCAATGCCGGCGATGTCCTGCGGTGTGCCGACTCGGCCACGAGGGTTGCCTCGGGCAATGGCATCCCAGTCGGTGTTGTCGACATCGCCACCGCCACCGACGCCGGTGCTCAGCATCCACGTGGGGAACGGGCCGGGGGCAATGGCGTTGACGATGATGTGGCGCCGTGCCAGGTGCGAGGCCAGCAACTTGGTGAGCGCATGCACGGCCGCCTTCGAGGGACCGTACGAGAAGGTCGAGAACGCTGCGGTCTGCAAGCCGTCGATCGAGCCGATGTTGATCACTCGCGACGGATCGTCGGCCGTTGCGCCGGCTTCGAGGAGCGGCAGCAACTTCTGGGTGAGGAAGAAGACACCCTTCACGTTGGTGTCCATGACCTTGTCCCATCCGATCTCGGGGAACTCGTCGAGCGGCGCGCCCCACGACACCCCGGCGTTGTTGACGAGGATGTCGACGTGGTCCTCTCGCTCCCCGATGGCGGCAGCGAGGGCCTCGACGCCGGGGAGTCCCGACAGGTCGGCAGGAACGGCGACGCACTCCCCGCCGTATTCGGCCATCAGCCGGGTGGCGGTGGCCTCACAGGCATCCGCCTTGCGGGAGCTGATGTAGACCTTGGCCCCATTGGCCAAGAAGCCGGCGGCGATCATCTCGCCGATGCCTCGTGACCCACCCGTCACCACGACGATCTTGCCTTCGACCGAGAACAGTTCGTTGAGTTGCATCGGACAAACGTAGCGGGCGAGCGCCGAATCGTTGAGTTGGCGGGGGACCCGCCGATGGGAGCGCTGCAACAAACCTGTCATCGGTCGAACACGGAGCGTGATTTTGCGCCATGATCAGAGGCAGTCGAAGGGAACGCAGATGAAACAGCTCACCGGTGTCGACCTCAGCTTCTTGTTGATGGAAACCGACAGCATCTACGGACACGTCAACGGTCTCAGCATCTACGAGCGACCATCCGATGACTTCGACCCGTTCACCGCGGTGCGTGAGCGGATGCGGATCATGGTGAGCCATCTCGAGCCGTTGCGACGCAAGGTCGTGAACGTGCCTCTCGATCTCGATCGGCCCTACTGGGTCGAGGATCCCGACTTCGACCTCGACTACCACGTGCGCCACATCGGCCTGGCGCCTCCCGGTGCCGCCGACCAGCTGGCCGAGCAGGTCGCCCGGATCGTCGGGCGCCGCATGGACCGTTCCCGCCCACTCTGGGAGGCCTACGTCATCGAGGGTCTTGCCGACGGGCGCTGGGCCTTGCTGCAGAAGACGCATCACGCCACGATCGACGGCGCTTCGGGCGTGATCATGCTCAAGATGTTCACCGAGGAATCGCCCGACGCCGAGTTCCCGCTCGAGGCCATCGACTGGTCCGGCGAGCAGCCCCCGTCGAACCTGGCGATGCTGCAGACCGCGGCGCTCAATCTTGCCGCCAATCCGGTGCGAGGCGCTCGACTGTCACTCGGCATCATGCGCGATCTCGCCGATGCGGCCGGCCTCACCACCGTGAGCGGTCTCGCCAACCAGACCCGCGACTCGATTGGTGCCATCGCCAAGCGGATGACCTCGTCGACCGACGCCAGCCCTCGGGTCAGCTTGCCGATCACGCCGGCACCGGCGACACCGTGGAACAAGACCGTCACACCCCATCGCCGGTTCGCCATGCGCTCCACCTCGCTGGAGAACCTCAAGCGGCTCAAGGACGCCACCGGCGGCACGCTCAACGACGTCGTCATGGCGATCTGCACCGGCGCCCTGCGCGCCTATCTGATCGAGAAAGACGCACTCCCCGACGAGCCGTTGCGGGCCATGGTGCCGGTGTCGATCCGGACCGGCAACGAAGCCGACCCCTGGACCAATCGGGTCTCGGCCCTCGTCGCCGATCTGCCGACCAACTGCGCCGACCCGATCGAGCGGGTGGCGCTGTGCCGCGAGGCGATGAACACCGGCAAGCACCAGTTCGACATGATGCCGGCCGAGGCCCTCGGGCAATCCGCCGACTACGCCTCTCCCCTGGTTGCCACGTCGGCACTCCGCCTGGTCTCGCGGCTCAAGCTGGCCGACCGGGTCAATTCACCGATCAACGTCGTCATCTCGAACGTTCCCGGACCGCGCTCCCCGCTGTACTTCTCCGGCGCCAAGCTCGATGCCTACATCCCGGTCTCCACCATCAGCGATGGGGTCGGCTTGAACATCACCGTGCACAGCTACGCCGACCGGATGGACTTCGGTCTGATCGCCGACCGTGACCTCGTGCCCGACTTGTGGCATCTCGTCGACCTCCACATCGCCGAACTCGAGCGGCTCTTCGAGGCCACCGGGGCGGAATGGGCCGTCCCCCAACCGCCTCCAGCCATGCGCAAGGGAGGCGACGGCGTCGATCCGGTGCCCGCCGCCACTGAGGCGACGCCGCCTACGTCCGAGTCGCCGGCAGCCACTCGCCCATCGGCTCGTTCATCGAAGTCCAAGACGTCGGCCAAGAAGCGCCCAGCCAAATCCAAGAAGGACGCAAAGGCGGCTGCCAAGGCCGACGACGACACCGATACCGACAGCGGCGAGTCGACCGACACCTGACCGGCCCCGAAGCACCGCCCGAAGCGAGAGGTCGTCGTTTGGCATGAGATGAGCGGGGTACTCCTCCGGCCATGACTTCGCACGACGACCTCACCATCCACGATGTCCGCACCGAGCTGGAGAAGGTTCGGACCGTCATGCTCACGAGCATCGATGAGGCGGGCACCCTGTCGTCCCGTCCGCTCACGCTCCTCGATCTCGACATCAACGGCGACCCGTGGTTCCTGGTCGACGCCCAGGCCACCTGGGTCGGTCCGATCGACGTCGCACCGGTGAACATCGCCGTTGCGACCGAAGACTTCTGGGTGTCATTTGCGGGTCGCGCCTCGATCGAACGTGACCCGGCCCGCATCGCCGACCTGCGCAACGCCGTCACCGACGCGTTCTTCGCCGAGGACGCCGAGCCTGTGGCGTTGCGGGTGGCGACCGAGCAGATCGAGTGGTGGGCGTCGGACGGTGCACTACGAACGGCGCTCCAGGTGGCCAAAGCTGCCGTGACCGGCGGCTCCCCCGATCTCGGTGCGAGTGGCACGATCGACGCCCGTTGATCGAGACGCCCGCCACTGAACGGATCCACACGTACATCGAAGCTAGGAGCATCACATGGCCGACGACACCTACATGGACACCTCGTCAGAGGCGATTGCTCGGCTGGAGACACTCGGCTACGTCGAGCAGTTCCGGTTGGATGATGACGGCATGATCGAAGCCGGCAACGAGCGATGGCCGGCAGAGTCGATCTCGGTCGATCAGAGTTTGCGGTTCGAGGGCATGAGCAATCCCGACGACGAGTCGATCGTGCTCGCCGTCTCCGGACCCGGCGACCGCAAGGGCGTGCTGACCTTGCCCTACGGCCCCGACCTCGCCGGTCCCGCCGCCGACACCGTCCGCCTCCTCGCCCAACAACGCCGCATCTGACCCCGATCACAACTCCGGTACCACGGTGCCGAACACGGCACTTTCCCATCGCAGTTGCTGCGCGGTCGCCGCTGATGCGAACCGTGGCGTCGAGGATCAGTGGTGCTGGCGGCTGAGCTTGAGGATCTTCAGGTTCAGCACGACGAAGCGAACCGCCTGAAAGGCCAGGTTCGACCGCTTGGCCAGCTGGGCCCTGCCGGGCAGTGGGGTGTTGCGGATCGCAGTGTTGACGTCGGGTCGTGACTCGGTCATGGCGTCCTCACTCGGGGATGAGCCACCAGCCCGGACGGGCCTTGGCCTTGTAGATGAACAGGGTGTGGAGCAGTCGCTTCATCCAGTGACCGGCCAACCCGATCTCGCCGAAGGTCTCGGCGGGATTGCGACCCGTGCCGGGAAATCTCGTCCGGTCGGGGACGATCGGTGACATCGTGATCGCGGCCGCCGCACCGTTGCGAAGACCGGCGCCGACCGAGGCGATACAGGCTGCGCCCATGTTCGCCATCGAGGCGGTTCGGGCCGGTGCTGCCGGATGATCCAGCCGGTCGGCGATGGTCTCTGCCACGGTCTTGCCCTGGATCCCCGAGGGCATGCCGGTCCTCGGCGGGGCCGGCGCCACCGGCGCACCCGCCGGTGTGGCATACGGCTTCGAAATGGCGTGGGGCGGGGCGAAGGCGATCCCGACGGCGAAGTGATTGGGGAAACCCGGCGCCTCGTAGGTCGAGGGCCAATCGGCCGCCGACCAGTTCTCGTAGGCACCGGCGTCGTACTTCGCGTCGACCTTCATGAACCCGCTCGGCGCGAACATCTCGCTGGTGATGTCGCTCGTGTCGCGATCGAACGCGGAGAGTCCGGCGCCGCCAAAGGGCGGGAGGAGCATGGCGAAGTCGAATGCCAACGAGCCCGACTCGCCGAACACGGTGTCGTAGGTGACCTCGCGTTCCTTCACCTCCGTCACGTGGGCGGCGAGAATCACTTCGATGCCACGCTCGTGGAACAGGCCCATCATCCAGGCTTCGCTGGTCATCTCATGACCTGAGTGTTCGAAGGTCATGCCTCCGACCCCGAAATCGCCGAGCTCGTGCTCGTTGGTCAGATAGACCACACGAGCGAGCTCGCGTACCCCGGCCTCACGAAGTACGTGGTCGACGTTGAACACGTACTCGAATGCGGCCCCTTCACATGTGCAACTGCCATGACCCATCCCGACGACGAGCGTCTGTGCGTCACCAGCTCGGAGCCGGTCGATCACACCGTCGAGTGCAGCGGCGGCCTGGGCCGCGTGGTCGGCCGTGCAGACCGACAGCGAGTGTCCGCTCGGGCCGAGACCCGGTGTCATCTCGAACTTGAGCTTCGGACCGGTGGCATTGACGAGGTAGTCGTAGTGCTGCGACAGGGTGCGGCCAACCTCACCGGCAGTCAGCTCGATCGTGACCGACGGCGTGGTGTCGTCGCCGCGACCTCGGGGCCAGATCTCGGTGGCCTTGCCCTGGACGAAGTCGATGCCCTGCTTGGCGTAGATGGGCGCCAGCGGGAAGACGACCTCGTCCTTCGACATCTTGTCGACCCCGACCCAGATGTTCG
The DNA here is from genome assembly GCA_041394265.1 of Acidimicrobiales bacterium. NCBI lineage: Bacteria > Bacillati > Actinomycetota > Acidimicrobiia > Acidimicrobiales > Acidimicrobiales bacterium. The sequence continues at coordinate 4,034,206 of JAWKIO010000005.1, read as the reverse complement.
ATGGGATCCAGTTCCACTTCGAGTTGGGCGACACCACGGTGATGTGATGCTTCTTCCCGACTCGTCGCCGAAGGTGGAGCGCAGCGGTGTGCCCGGAAACACCGGCACCGAGGATCACGATGTTCGCCACGATCTGGCCTCCCAATGGTCGAAGCGTCAACCGAAATTGTCCGTACAAAACGAGCGGAGGCCAAGGGACCTTGGTCCCTTGGCCTCCGTTGCCACCGGAACGAGCGGCCCTCGATCAGTGGGCGAACTTCACGTCGGGGAGCACCCGTCCGAGCGACTTCGGGAGCCACCACGCCGAATTGCCGATCATGTAGAGCACCGCCGGTACGAGGATCAGCCGGATGAGGAAGGCGTCCAGCAGCACCGCGGTACCGAGGATGAGGCCCATCTCCTTCATCGGCAGGGTGCCGGCGATGGCGAAGGTGTAGAAGACGCCGATCATCACACCGGCAGCGGCGACGATCGGTCGCCCGGTGTGAGCGATGGATCCTCGTACCGCTTCAGCTGCGTCGCCCGAGCGCTCGAAGTGCTCCCGGGTCGAGGCGAGCAGGAAGACCGTGTAGTCCATCGAGATGGCGAACACGAGCGTGAAGAAGAACAGTGGCGCCCACGAGGTCAGGTAGCCCTGGCTCTCGAACCCCATCGGCCCGGCCGCCCAGCCGTGCTGGAAGGCGAGCGCCCCCACGCCGAAGGCGGCGCCGACCGACAGCAGGTTGAAGATCACGCCGACCACGGCGACCAGCAACGCCTGGAGGGCGATGACCAGCAGCAGGAAGCCGAGCACCAGCACGACGCCGATGACGAGCGGCGCTTTCGCGCTCAACGTGGCGTCGAGGTCGACGTTCTCGGCCACCGGCCCTCCGACCAGCACGCCGGCGGGCAGCTCGTCTCGCAGTGCGGCCACGACATCGAGTGCCTCGGGCGACGACGGGTCATAGGCGGACACCGCGTTGATCATCGAGGCACCAGCGGCGCCAGGGGCCGGCGGGAACGCCATGGCGATCCCGGGTGTTGCGCCCACCTGCTCGGCAACGGCCGCAGCATCGGTGCCAGCGGGGACGATGATCTGCAGCGGACCGGGCCCGCCGGGGCCGAACGCCTGGGCGAGGAGGTCGTAGCCCTGGCGGGCTTGTTCGTCCTTGGGGAGCACGGTCACGCTCGGCATGCCGGTCTTCAGCCCGAGCAGCGGGCCGGCGAGGCCCAGGAGCATGACGACGGCGGTACCTGCCGCCAACACCCGCTTGCCTTCGATCTTTCGGGCCATGTTCTCGAACCATGGACTGCGGTGATCGCTGACGGCGTGCCACGGCAAGGCGAATCGGTCGATGCCCGGGCCGAGCAACGCAGGCAGCAGGGTGAGCGCCGCCAACATGACGAACCCGACTGACAACATCATCCCGGCCGCCATCGACTGGAAGGCGGGGATCGGCACGAGCAGGACGGCCGACAGGCTGATCATGACCGTCAGGCCGGAGAAGAGCACCGCCTTGCCTGCGGTGTCCATGGTGATCCCGACAGCGTGCTCGACCTGGTCGGGCTGTGCATGCAGGGCCGCGCGGAACCGGGTGACGATGAACAGCGCGTAGTCGATCCCCAGCGCGAGGGCGAACATCATGGCGAAGTTGAGGGTCCAGATCGACAGGTCGGTGAACTGGGTGATCCCGAACAGCACGCCCATCGACGCGGCGAGACCTGCGGCCGTCAGCAGCAGCGGGAGTCCAGCGGCAGCGAGCGTCCCGAAGGCAAGGACGAGAATCACGGCCGTGACCGGCCAGGTCAGGATCTCGGCCTTCATCATGCCCTCTCGGTTCACGGCGTTGAAGTCGCCCCAGAACGCCGGCGATCCGGTGAGCGCCACGGTGAGGTCGCCTCCGTCGTCGACGGTCGACAATTCACCGACGGCGTCATGGATTCGTTCTGCCGCCTTCACCGCCTCTGTCGGATCGACCACGGCGCCGGCCTGGATCATGACCGTGTGGCCGTCCATCCCCGGCATCGCGGGCATCGCCGGACCGAAGGCCTCCTCGGTCTCGAGCACGGCGTTGGCATCCGCGATCGCCTCTTGGAACGCCGGGGCCTCGACCGCAAGCGTGTCGCTGTGGATCACGATGACCGCAGACTGCGACGACAACCCACCAAATTGCTCGTCGATGATGTTGCGAGCAGCAAGCGAGTCGCTGCCCTTGACCTCCCACATGGCGCCGGAGAGTGCGTGCTCGAGACTCGGGGCGAACACACCGAGGCCCAGTGCCAGCACGAGCCAGGTGATCATCACCGCCTTGCGAGAACGGTGCGACCATCGGCCCAAGCGGGCCAACGGTGTTTCGTCGATGGTCATTCGATAACTCCTTGACTAATCAGTGATAGATGCGAGGTGAGAAGGCCAACGAGGACCGAAGGGGATCGAGTGCGGAACGCCCGACGGCGACCGACCCGACGATGGTTGGCGGGTTCAGAGCGAGAACGTGCGGGCTTCCTGCTCGACTTGCTCCCGAAGGCGTTGACACACGATCGAACACAGCGACATCAGGCTCGGATCGGTCGCCGAGTAGTAGACCGATGTTCCTTCGGGTCGACGACTCACGATGCCGGCGTCATGCAGGACCCGCAGATGCTTCGACACGTTGGCCTGCCCTGCACCGAGCAGGTCGACCAACTCGCCGACACTCGACTCGCCGTGATCGACCAGGGCACTCACGATCGACAACCGGGTGACGTCGCCGAGCACCTTGAAGCGCTCAGCCACGTGTTCGAGGAGTTCGGCGGGAAGGGCCTCGGGCATGTCCATCACTCTATGACTGTTCAGCAATATTTGCACCACGTGCCGACGGGTGCGAGCGATCGCCACACGATCGACCGTCGTCGGTGCCAGACTGATCTGGTGATGACGACGACCGAGCAACGCAGCCACGGCATCCGCCAGAACGGACAGTGGGTGCTCACCCTCAACCAGTTGACGGTGGCTGCGGTGGTCGTGGTCGTGGCGATCCTGCTCCTCGTTGCTGCGCTCATGGCCGGGCCGGCGCAGACCGCCGCCCCGCTCGGTTCCGCTCCCGGCGACACCACCTCTGCGCACGAACTCGGCGAGAAGTACTCCAACAGCACGGCCACCAAGCAGGTGCTGGCCGGCTTCGGCCTGTTCAGCTTCTGGGTGATCGCCGGCGCGTTCTCGATCGCCCGCTCGCGGGGCTCGAAGGAGTTCCGGTTCGGCACCCCACGCGAGACGATCCCGAGCTGAGTCGCCCCCCGTCGGGGCGACAGAACCACCGAGCAGCTCGACGATCAGCGCACCTCGGGGCTTGGCCAGGGCAACCCGCCGAGCTGTGCGATGACCGACGACACGTGTGTGTCGAGCGCGAGCCGCTGCTCGGTGTCGACACCCAGGAGATCCGACAGGTGATCGGCGAAGAGCGCCCACCCCAGGCCGAGCGCCGATGCGGTCGCGACCATGGTGTCGATCTCGGTGCTGGTCAGATCGGGTCGAGACGAGGCGAGCGCCGCCCGCCAGGCCGATGAGATCGGGTTGGACGAGCCGAGGTCCTTGCCCTGATCGAGCTGGATCCGGGCGACGGCCCGCGCCAGCTCACCACCACGACGCGAGGCAAGATCCGGCGGAGGGAACCCGTCGTCGTCGACCTCGAGACTGGCCCGCTGATTGATGGCGTCGACGGCCGCCGACAACAGGCCCTGCTTGTTCTCGAAGTACGCATGGACCAGACCGTGGTTGACGCCGGCACGGGCGGCGATTCGGCGGATCGAGACGTCGAGACCCTCCTCCATGATGAACGCGATCGTGGCGTCGATCAGCGCATCGCACACCGCATCACGACCGAACGGACGAGCATCGATGTGCTCGCCCGCCCGTGGTTCGATCAGTCCGCCGGCATCGGCGTCGTCGGCCTCGGCCACGAATCAGCGACCGAGCAGCACCGGGATGCTCCGCGGCCCCCGCACCTGCCCGTTGGCCCAGGTGGTTTCCTTCGACGAGTCGAGCGAGTAGCCGGGGAACGCCCGCAGCCATTCCTGGAGACCGACCAGCAGCTCGAGCCGAGCAAGGTTCGAGCCGAGGCAGCGGTGGATTCCGAGCCCGAAGGCGACGTGCCGGTTCTTGGCCCGGTCGATCTGGAACTGCTCGGGGTTCTCGAACGCCGCCGGGTCGTGGTTGGCCGCCGGGAAGGTCAGCAGGGTCTGGTCGCCGGCATGGATCGGGCAACCGGCGACCTCGGTGTCGGCGATGACCTTGCGACCCATGGTGACGGGTGCGTAGTACCGCAGCACTTCCTCGCTGGCGGTCATCCACAGCGGATCGTCGTTGTCGACCGCCACGAGCGCTTCGACCTCTTCGGGGTGCTGGGCGAAGTGCCACAGGCCCGACGCCAACGCACTCCACGTGGTGTCGATGCCGGCGATGATCATGAGCTTGACGTAGCCCAGCTTGAGCTCGAGCGCTGCGGGCACCCCGTCGAACTCGGCGTTGGTGATGAGCGTGAGGAGGTCGTCCTTGGGTTCGGCCGCCCGCAGCTCGAGCATCTTGCCCATGTAGTCGTCCATCTCGATCCGCAACTGCTCACGAACGGCGTTGTCGCGGGGTGCGAGCTGGAAGTTGCGGAAGATCCAGTCACGGAACATGTCGGCGTCGGACTCGGGCACGCCGAGCAGGGCGCAGATGCCGTGTACCGGGATGTGTTGCGCGTATTGCACCGCAGCATCGGCGGACTCGGCGTCGCCGATGTCGCTGATCAGCTTGCGACAGAAGTCGCGCATGTCCTTTTCCATGGGCTCGATCACCTTGGGGCTGAACGAGGGAAGCAGGAGCCGGCGATGGTCGTGGTGATCGGGCGGATCGGAGGTGATGGGCGGGGCCGGGGTGCGAGGAGCGTCGGGGCGGGCGACGCTCACCCACACCGACGAGAAGTGTTCGGTGTCGTGAGCGATGGCAGCAACGGCGTCCATCGTGACCGGCATGTGGGCCCGCCCGTAGCGCTCGGTGGTCGCCATCGGCCCCTGCTCGCGCACCTGATTCCAGATGTCGATGGCATTGGGGCCCCACTGGTCATCGAGCCAGTCCCAGTCGTGCACCCAGTCGGTGACCGGGGAGAGTTCTTGGCTGCCGGTTTCGTAGATGGACATCGGGTCTCCTGAGAGGTGGACGGAGGATGCGAACGGACAGCGACCGTGACGATTGCAGACCGTCGACGTGACGCGAGACACATCCTAGTCACGCGACTAACCCGTGGGAAGGGGTGTCTCGAGAGCCACCACGATCAGCTGCGCCAGCTCCGCAGACGATCGTTGAGGAAGACCCCGTCGGGGTCGACTGCGTCGCGGGCTCGCCACCAGTCGTCCCACCGCGGATGCCGCTCGGCGAGGCGAGCGCCATCGAGGTAATGAACCTTGCCCCAGTGGGGGCGGCCGTCGTAGCGAAGGAAGATCTGTTCGCAGGCTCGGAAGAACGGTTCTGCCGGCAGGCCGATGCCCTGGTGCACCGAGATCGTGGCCACCGTGCGGCCGTAGGCCTGCGACAACCACACGTCGTCGGCTGCGACCCGTCGGTACTCGACGGGCCACCGCACCTCGCTGAACTCGCCGCGCATCAGCGAACGGATCTCGTCGAGGCACTCGAGCGAGGTCTCGACCGGCACGGCGTACTCCATCTCGGTGTGGAGATGTGGCCGGTGATTGGGCAACACTTCGTAGCTCCAATTGCATCGCTCGCCTTCACCCGCCACCGGATACACCGCCCGCCGTTCGGTGATGTCCATTGACTTGGCGTGCGCAAGGTCGGTGTCGGCGTACCAGAAGAACTCGAAGTGCCGATGCGCCTCGCTCAGGTCGTCGATCTGCGGTCGTAGGTCGTCGTAGCTCGCGCGCCAACTGGTCTCGGCCAACCGGTAGGCCGGTTCGAGGTCGAGTTCAAGCTCGGTCACGACGCCGAACGCGCCGAGTCCCAGTCGGGCAGCGTGGAAGAGTTCGGCGTGTTCGGTCGAGCTGCAGCGAACGACCCCACCACCGGCTGTCACCAAGGTCATCCCCACGACGGCCGAGGTCAGGTTCGACAGCCGGAGGCCGGTGCCGTGCGTGCCGGTGCCGATCGCACCGGCGATGGCCTGGCGGTCGATGTCGCCCTGATTGCGCAACGCCAGCCCGGCGTCGTGCAACGGCCGACCGAGGGCGTAGATGGTCGTGCCGGCCCACACCCGGGCCCGCCCCTGCTCGCGATCCGCCGAGATGACGCCCGTGAGTCCGGACAGATCGAGGACCACGCCATCGGTCGGCACGAGGCGGTAGTGACTGTGCCCAGAACCGGCGACGCGGACCGGCATCGCAGCATCGGCGGCCTCGGCAACCACGGCCGAGATGTCATCGACGCTACGGGCGAAGTGCAGTTGCGCCGGCGAGCACGTCTCGCTCTGTGACCAGTTGGACCATGACACCATTCCTCAGCTCCCCCATGACTCGTTCACCACGTTAGTGTCACCCTCGTGATCCGCCCGTGAGCAATCAGCACACCGAGAGCGACGACCCACTGCCGATACGCAACACCGGCGGCCCCGAGGGAACCGGGCCCTCGACTGCACACCCCGGCGGCTTCAAACACGGCATGCGAGCGCTGCGACACCGCGACTTCCGCGTCTTCCTCATCGGCGCCGTCGCCTCCAACACCGGCAGCTGGCTCCAGAACCTTGCCGTGCCGTTTGTCCTGTTCGAGATCACCAACAAGTCGATCTACGTCGGACTCGCCGGGTTCGCCCAGTTCATCCCGTCCTTCGCGCTCGGGCCGCTCGGTGGATCGCTCGCTGATCGCCTCGATCGGAAGAAGGTCCTCATCGCCGCCCAGATCCTGATGGCGGTCGCTGCCTTCCTCCTGTGGGCGGCGTGGGCACTCGACGTCCGCGATCCGTGGGTGATCCTCGCCATCACGGCACTCACCGGCGTGTTCAACGGGATCATGATCCCGAGCTGGCAGGCCTTCGTGCCCTCGCTCGTCCCCAAGTCCGACCTCTCGTCGGCCATCACGCTGAACTCGACCCAGTTCAACGCTTCACGTGCGATCGGCCCGGCGCTGGCCGGCCTACTCCTCGCCACGGTTGGGCCGGCATGGGCCTTCTTCCTGAACGGCGTGTCGTTCCTGGCGGTGATCGGCGCCCTGCTGATGGTGCACCCGTCGCAGACCAACTTCGCCTCGGGCGCCAAGGCCAGCGTGGTCGCGGAGTTCCGATCGGCGCTGTCCTACATCCGTCAGCGCACCGGCATCCTCGTCAGCATCGTGTGCGCCATGCTGGTCGCCTTCTTCGGCAACCCGGTCACCCAGTTCACGGTCGTCTTCGCGAAGCAGGTGTACGGCGCCGGACCGAACGTGCTCGGCGTGTTGGCCGCCGCCGTGGGCATCGGCGCCGTCATGGCCGCCCCGGCACTGTCGACCTGGGACACCCGCGTGTCGAGATCCGACGTCGTTCGCTACGGGCTCCCGCTCTACGGCATCGCCGTGATCTCCTTCGGCCTGGCCCCGAACTGGCCCCTCGGACTCATCTCGTTGCTCTTCGTCGGCGCCGGGTTCCTCGCCGTGATTGCCACCACCAACACCGCCGTGCAGATGATCGTGACCGACTCGATGCGAGGGCGGGTCATGTCGGCGAGGGTCATGGGGTTCACCCTGTCGTTCCCGCTGGGTTCGCTGGTACAGGGCATCCTCGCCGACACCATCGGCCCGCAGGCAACCGTCGTCATGTCGGGAGGCGTGCTGCTGATCTTCGCCCTGTTCTTGGCCAGCCGACCTCGACTGCTCGAGACGCTGAACGCGAATTCGGATGACTGAGATGAACCAAGCGAGCAACCGCTCGACACCGCAATCGGGCGGCCCCACGGGAGCCACGATCCTCGGCTGGGCCTTCGTTGCAATCCAGGCCATCCTCCTGGTGGCGTTGGTCGTCTTGCCTTCGTCGGATCACTGGCCGACGCCGTCGTGGCTCCGGACGGCGGGGACCGTGTTGGTCGGCGTCGGCCTTCTCGAGACCGTCGTGGCCTCGCTCCGCCTCGGCCGGTCGCTCACACCGACGCCGGTGCCCAGGGAAAGGGGGTCGCTCGCCACCGACGGCCTCTATCGATACGTTCGCCACCCGATCTACACCGGTGTGCTGTGCATCGTCGCCGGGCTGGTCGCTGCATCAGGCAACGTGTCCACCCTGGCGGTCGGTGCGGTGACCGTGGGGTTCTTCCACCTGAAGGCTCGATGGGAGGAACACCGCCTCGCCGAGCACTATCCCGACTACGAGGCGTACGCCGCAGTGACACCGCGGTTCATTCCGAGACCGCGGCGCCACTGAGCATCGAGCACCGGGCCGTCTGGCCCCGCCCTCGAGCATCGGCGTCAGGCCCGACCCTTGAGCATCGCGTTCCAGTAGAGCATGGGGAGGCCGTGCTTCTTGACGAGCCACATGTCGCGACGAGGCTTCTGCAGATCGATGATCGGGAACGACGGCGCCGGCTGGAGGTCGTAGTCGAACTCGGCGAGGAGCATGCGCGATCGCGACGTGGTGAGCGGACACGAGGCGTAGCCGTCGTACTTCTTGCCGTCGAGCGCCTGACCGGCCAGCTGCTTCACGACGTTCGCCGCCACCACCGGCGCCTGCTTGCGAACAGCGGCCCCCGTCTTGGAGTTGGGCGTCGAGCCGGCGTCGCCGAGAGCGAAGATGTTCGGGTAGCGAACGTGCTGCAGCGTGTGCTTGTCGACATCGACGTAGCCCGCAGGAGTGTCGTTTGCGAGCGGGCTGTGCTTGACCCAGTCCGGTGCCGACTGATGCGGCACGACGTGCATCATGTCGTACGGAAGGGTGAAGCCGGGGCCGTCGGGCTCCATCGACTTGAACACGGCCTTGCGTGCGTCGACCTCGACCGACTCGAGTTCGGCGAGCAGGTGAAGGTTGATGCCGTAGTCCTCGACCACCTTGTCGAGTGCGTCGGCGAACTGGGGAACGCCGAAGGTGCGTGGCGTCGGAAGGATCAGGTGCACGTCGATGTTGTCGAGCACTCCCTGTTGCCGCCAGTAGTCACAGGCGAGGTAGGCGATCTTCTGTGGCGCACCAGCGCACTTGATCGGCCCGCTCGGCATGGTGAACACCGCCGTTCCCGAGGTGGTGTTGCGAATGAACTCCCACGTCTTCGGGGCGAGATCGAACGTGTAGTTCGATGACACACCGTTGCGGCCGATCGTGTCGGTCACACCAGGAATCTTGTCCCAGTCGAGCTGGATCCCGGGACAGACCACCAGCGCGTCGTAGCTGTACGTCTTGCCGCTCGCCGTCTCGACGGTGTTGTTGTCGGGATCGAAGGCACTAGCGGCGTCCTTGATCCACTTCACCCCCTTCGGGATGACCGAGGCCTCGTCGCGCTCTGTGTCCTCTCGCTTGGCGACGCCTCCGCCGACCAAGGTCCACATGGGCTGGTAGTGGTGTTTGTCGGACGGTTCGATGATGGCGATGTCGTCGATCTCACGCTTGAGTCGGGCGGCGACCGAGATGCCGGCGGCGCCGCCGCCGATGATGACGACTCGGTGGTGTGCTGTCGTGGCCATGAAAATTGTCTCCTCGTTCGTTGTCGCCCGATATGTGACCGGAGGCACAAACGTGCGGGCTCAGGAAAAGTACGGTCATTCGGACTGCCAGTCAAGCAATTGTCTGCTATTCTCTCAAAAGTCCGTACAAAGGAGGGGCCATGCGCCACCACAGCTCGATCGCCACTCTCGGCAGCGCCTCATGATCGGCGAGATCATCGCCATCGTCCTCGGCCTCGGCGTCGGCCTGTCACTCGGCGCACTCGGCGGCGGTGGCTCCACCCTGGCGGTACCGATCCTGGTCTTCATCGCCGGCATGGCCACCAAGGACGCCACCTCGGCATCCCTTCTGGTCGTCGGCGTCGCCTCGGCCATCGGCGCCTGGGGCCACTACCGCAACGGCTACGTCAAGCTCCAAGCCGGCCTGGCATTCGGCGCCGCCGGCATCGTGGGTTCCCGCATCGGCACCACCATCAACCGATCACTCCCCGAGAAGGCGCTCCTGCTGGCGTTCTCGGGGCTCATCCTCTTTGTCGCCGTCCGCATGCTCCGCAGCGCCAAACGGGCCGAGGCCGCCCACGCAGCGGGGACGACACCTCCCTCCAGCCCGACACCGTCATCGAGCACGTCCGGAGGGGTCGCCACACAGACCAAGGTGCTGCCAACCTCGACCCCCGCGCTCGACCTGTCACCCCGTTCGGTGGCAAAGCTCGTGGCGGCCGCCAGCGGTGTCGGTCTCCTCACCGGCCTGTTCGGCGTGGGCGGCGGCTTCGCCGTGGTCCCGGCGCTGACCCTCCTCCTCGGCTTCTCCACCAAGGACGCCATCGGCACGTCGTTGGTGGTGATCTCGATCAACACGGCCATCGCCCTGGCGCTCCGGTCGGGGCATCTCGACTTCGACTGGGGACTCGTGCTGCCGTTCCTGGCCACCGTCACCTTCGGCGTGCTCGTCGGTTCTCGCCTCGCCAACAAGATCGACGCAGCCCGCCTCACCAAGAGCTTTGCCATCATGCTCGCCCTGGTGGCGGTCTACACCGCCGGCGGCGCCGTCCTCTCGTGACCCGTTCCTGACCGAGTCCAGGCCGAGGCCCACCAACCGTCGGCCCTCCAGTCCACCCCTCCCGTTCTGTGCGTCAGAGTTCTCGCTGGCGGGAAGTTTGACGCACAGAACGGGGTCTGGCGGTGGGTTTGACGCACAGAACGGTCACGCCAGCAGCCAACCTCCGTCGACGTCGACCGTGGTACCGGTCACGAAATCGTTCTCGAGGCAGAACAGAATGGCGGCGGCGACCTCGTCGGCCGTCCCCGCCCGGGGAATCAGGTGCGAGGCGGTGGCCCGACGGAACGCTTCCGCTCGAGCGTCGCCCTCGAGCGGGTTGATGGGCGTGTCGATCGTGCCCGGTGCCACCACGTTGATGCGACGGGGGACGAGCTCTGGCGCCACCGACCGAGCGAGCGATTCGACGGCGGCACCCGCAGCACCCAGCGCGACCAGACCCGGCTTGATGCGCCGGGCCGGTGTCCCGCTGACCAGGACGATCGAGCCGCTCTCGCGGAGATGCTTCGCTCCGAACCGCACCACATTTGCGTAGCCCCACACCTTGTCGAAGGACTTACGAAAGCCCGCAGGGTCCATCTCGAGGAACGGGCCCATCGCTCGCTCCCCTCCCGTGGCAGCGCTGACGAGCGAGTCGTAGGGCCCACACTCCTCGAGAACGGCGGCGACAGCCGCTTCGTCGAGCACGTCACATGATCGAGTCTCGACACCGTCGGGGAGCGTTGCCCGCTCCGGATGGCGGCTGATCGCAACCACCTGTGCACCACGCGCAGCCAACTGCTCGACCGTCGCGAGCCCGATGCCCGACGTGCCTCCGAACACCACTGCCTTGGTTCCTGCCAGTTGCATCGCTTCGTCCCCTCTTCGTGCCGAGTGCCTGGAGCAGTTCCTAGCAGCGCCTCGACGAGGTGGCGAACGACCAGCGCCCGATGCGAGGTTCGGCCGCTCGGCTGTGGCATGCTCGCATCTGGCAGTGCTGCGGACCGCAGCGGCCGCGGCATCACGTCGCACGCAGGGCGAGCGACGATCCGGATCAACTCCGGTCAGCAAGGACAATCAGTGGCAGACGAGCCGCAACCGGCTTCGCCGGTGAGCGAACGATCAACCTATGAGGCGCTGTTCGACCTCGCCGAACGTCGGCGCGCCGTGGATCGCTCGGGCACCACCGACCTCGCCGAATACACGCTCGCCACCACCGACGACCCCAGCGAGCTCGCGGCAGCGCAGGTCGTGATCGCCCTCGAGCAGCGCGAGGCCGGCAACCTCGCCGAGGCCGAGCTCCTCCTGGAGTCGAGCATCGAGCAGCGCAACGCTGATCCTGCGATCGCCACCTTCGCCCGCTTGCGATTGGTGAACCTCCTCGCCTCGACCGGCCGACTCGACGACGCCGAGCGGCTGTTGACCACCATCGAACAGCCCGACGCCGACACCACCACGGTCGAGGTCCTCATCGAGCAGGCGAATCTCGCCAGCAAGCGTGAACGCCATGTGCTCGCCATCACCCGATGGCGCCGAGCCATCGACCGAGCATCGGCGCTGGGCGACGAACGCGGCGAGCTCGAGGCTCGGTGTGGCTACGCCGCCGACCTCCTCGACACCAACTGCATGAACGATGCCGAGATCCAGTGCCGCCTCGTTCTGCTTGCCCAGCCGACGAGCCGGCGGATTCGACTCGAGGCGAGTCGGCTCCTCGCACGCGTGCTCGCCGCCAAGGGCGAGATCGCCGAAGCGCTCCAGCGCATCGAACACACCGCCGATCTCGGTGACGACCAGCCGTGGGAAGCGGCACGAATCGCCGTCGCCCGGACTGAAGCGTTGCTCAGCTGCCGCCTCATCGACGAGGCGGAACATTCGGCAGCCGAGGCCATCGAGCTGACCGAGGCGACCCACGGAATCCACGCCCGCGGCGAGGCGCTCGTACTCCGGGCGCGGGTGGCCATCGCAGCCCGCCAGCTCGTTCCGGCGCTGCGCGACATCACCGCTGCCCTGGAACTCTTCGAGGAGGAAGGACGCACCCGCAGCGCCGAGCGAACCGAACGACTCCTGCAGGCGCTGGATCCGACCCAACCGCCGGTGTTCCCAATCGACGCGATCCTCGTCGACACCTCGTTGGTCGAGGCGCTCTACCTCACGATCAATCGTTGCGAGGATTCTCGTGACACCGTCCCATACTTCCGAGCGATTGCACCGGCGATCCATGCCGACAGCCTCCGACAGCGAGTACTCGGCCTGTCCGCTGCCGTGCAGCTCCATCTCATCTCCGGCAAGGTCGAGCGGGCGCATCGACTCATCGCCGACCTCCTCGACGCCGGCGAGGCCATGTGCCACGGCATCGGATCCATCGAGATGCGTTCGAAGATCTTCCTCGATCTCGGCGGCATCGAGCACATCGCGCTTGCGCTGGGGCGCCACGACCACCCGAGAGCGGCGTTCCGACTGTTCGACGCCGTCGCCGCCCGCGTCCATCACGACAGTGTTGCGACCGCGCGTGACTCGGAGTTCCTTCACCAACTCGAGGCGCTCCGTGAGGCGCATCGCCCCACGATCGACCTACGAACAGCGCCCGGCGAGGTCGCAGCAGCGGGCTCGCCTGGCGAGGTGGAGGCCAACGAGTTCGCTGCGCTCGAACAGCGAATTCGGTTCCTCTCGCGCCGCGCCGAAGCGTCACCGTCGCCACCAACGCCACACGATGATTGGCTGACGACCGCGTCACCGAACTCCCCCTCCGTCTGCTTCCTCGTTGCGTCCGAGCAGGTGTGGCGGTGCTACAGCGACGGTGAGCTCGATCAGCTCGAACTCGTCGGGCCCCTCGCCCAGATCGACCAGGCCATTCGCCGATTCCGTTTCACATTCGACCTTGCAGTGAACGGCCTCCGACCTCGGGTCGAGGTCGATGCGGTGCGTGTTGCCGGTTCTGCCCTCCACGATCTCCTGCTCACTGGCCTTCCCAACGAGCACAACGAGCACAACGATCTGAACATGCGACTCCAGCGGTTCCTCACCGACGTGCCGTGGCGACTGCTCGATCCCGAACGCTTTGCACGTAGCTGGGTCAATCCCGGTGTTCCCTACCGCAACGAGCCGGTTTCGATGCCGCCGCTCGACCGGGTCTCGATCATCATCGGACCCGACCTCGGCCATCCGGCGACCGAGGAGGCCGAGGCGATCGCCGCCATCCACCCCAACGCACGAGTGCTTCGCGACGCCACCGTGCAACAAGCGCTCGAGGCGTTCGAGCACTCCGACCTCGTCCATCTGGTGGGACACGGGCTTCCGCACCCCAATGACCCACTCCTCACGAGTGTCCAGCTCCAGGATGGACCGCTCACCGCCTACGACCTCGAGACGATCGACCAGGCGCCGGCCGTCGTCGTGCTGGCCGCCTGTGGCCTCGGCGCGTCGTGTGCCACCGGAAATGGCTCGGCCTATGGCCTCCCCGGAGTGCTGCTGCGCCTTGGCTCTCTTGCTGTCATCGGGTCCCCGCTGTGGATCGACAACACGCTGACGTCGCTGATCATGCCGGATCTTCACCGGTCGTTGGCCGACGGCATGCCGCCCGCCGAAGCACTCGCGCTCGTGCCGAATGGGGACCACAAGCGTGACCTGACCGCGCAGTCCGTGATGTCGATGCAATCCGGACCGCTCGTTGCCCGCAGGCCGTAGCGGTCGTCGACCATCCTCGGCCGGCAGGCCCACCGGGCAATCCGCCGCCGGTTCGAACGAAGCGCCACAGGGTGAGAGGATGCCCCGGTGGCCACCACCAGCACCCGTCAGTCGGCCGTCGCACCGGCACCGTTCGTCGATCCCTTGATCGCCATGGCCTTCGTGGTGGTGCTGTGGGGTATCGGCCCGCCCATCACGAAGCTCGTCACGGCGCCACCGCTCGTCGGCACCATGGTGCGCTTCGGCATCTCGTTCCCGCTGCTCTTCGCCATCGTGCTGCTGCGCGGACAGCGCATCTCGTGGTCGCTCCTGCGCTCGACGATGCTGCCGGGGCTCGCCTTCGGCACCAATCTGGTCTTCGTCTTCGCCACACTCCAAGAGGCGTCGGTGGCCGTGTTGTCCACCACCGTCGCCATCCAGCCGGCACTCCTCCTGATCATTGCCGGGCCGCTGTTCGGCGAGTGGCCGTCGGCTCGCCACGTGGCCTGGAGCGCCGTCGGGATCCTCGGTGCGGCCATCGTCATCCTCGGGGCCGGTGCAGGTGTGCGAGCATCACCGCTCGGCATCCTGCTCGCTGTCACCGCTCTCCTCACCTTCTCGGTGTACTTCGTGCTCACTCGCGTTGCCCGGTCCGGGTCCGATGTCGATCCGATCCAATGGATGGCGGGCATCAACCTGTGGGCATTCGTCGCCGCCATCCCGCCGTCGCTGTTCCTCGTCCGAGGGGACGAGCTCCGTCAGTTCGGCGGAATGGACTGGCTGTGGATCGTGATCATTGCGTATCTCACCGGCGTCACGGGCCACGTGGCGATGAGTTGGCTCCATGCCTACCTCGAGGCGGCTCGCTCGTCGCTCTATCTGCTCGCCATGCACCTGGTGGCCGTCGGCCTCGCCTGGCCGATCCACGACGAACCGGTGACGCTGATGCAAGTCGTCGGCGGCATCGTGCTGCTCGGATCGGTGACCGCCGTGATCCGACTGCCCACCCGCATCAGCACTCCTGCCACGCAGGGGACGGCGACGTCGTCACGTTGAGTCGGCGCCTCGGAGCCAGGACTTCGAGGCGTCGGTGCGTGGTGCCATCGGAGGGAGTCGAACCCATTCACCGGCCCCGAAGAACCGGTCCGCAACGCCGTACCGCGGCTGGCACCTACCACGCTACCCGCTGATTCGATCGTCAAACCTTTCGTTCGCCGGGCGGCTGGCGGCATGTCGACGGGCGGTCGGCCGTCACGCTTCGACGGCGACCATGGCCCACCCGACAAGTGCGCCATCAGCGGCGTCGACCACCTCGACACGAACCACGGCCCCGCCGCCATACCGGCGCACGATCTCGCCTCGGGTCTCGGCCGGCCCCTCTCCCGTCTGGGCGAGGAAGCGGAAGGCGAGGTCGACCACCCGCGCGTTCGACCCCACCATCGCACACGCACCGACATCGGCGAGCAGCGCTGCTGCGCCGCCTTGGATCGTGCCGATGCTGTTCGACACGAACGGGCCGTGCGGCAGTCGAGCGATGCCTCGACCGGCGTCGACCACCTCGATGCCGCAAGCCTCCTCGAGCGGTCGGTCGAGGACCGGTCCATTGCCGAAACGCCGCCATGCCCCGTCATCGTTGGCCGCCGGAATGTCATGACGCGACGCCTCTCGACGAATTCGAGCGAACTCCACCGTCGACGTCGCCACCGGCCGGTCGCCCTGCGACACCTCACAGGCAACGACGATCAGCCGCTTGCCCGCCCGCAGCAGCCGATTGCTGATCTCGATCGGCCCGCCATCCGGGGCAATGGGAGCTCGCTCGCTGATCCACAGGTTGGAGGTTGCCATCCAATCCCCGGCGGCGTGCCGGGAGGCAACGCTTCCGCCCACCATGTCGACGACCGGCACCAGCGAACCGAGCGAGGGTCGCACCGGATGGAGATCGACGAGGCACCGTCCGTCGAGGCTCGTCGGGGTCCGACGAACATCGATCGCGAGTGACGTGATGATGTGATGCGATGGCGGATAGACCGCCATCAGGAGCAGGCCCAGATCTTCTGCAACACCGGCATCAGTGATTGATCGGCGCACCGCGCGCGTCGTCGTCGACCGCCATCAACGCATCGGCCAGATGTTCGATCAGGTGCCCACGCATGCTCGTCTCCCTCGAGCTGAGATCGTCGAGTTCGAGCGGGTCGTTGCCGAGATCGAACAGCAAATCCTCGCCCGAGCTGAAACGGGTGTACTTGTGCTGTGCGGTGACGAGGGTTCGACTCTTGGCCGGTATCGGCGCCAGGGCGGCGAGTCCCGCCGGCAGATCGTCCTCGATCAGGATGTGATCTCGAACCGTTGCCGCCGGATCATCGAGGATTGGCACCAGGCTCGAGCCCTGGATCCCGACGTAGCCCTCGAGCCCGGCGAGATCGAGCAGGGTCGAGCCCAGGTCGATGCTGCCGGCGAGCGACGTGGTGCGGGCCGGCGCCCGGTCGGGGTCGACGATGACCAGCGGCACCTGGAGCGTGCCGCGATAGGGCATGTAGCCCTTCAGCATCAGACCGTGATCACCCATCATGTCGCCATGGTCGGAGGTGAACACCACGATCGTGTCGTCGGTCTGGCCCAGCCGATCGATGGTCGCCAGGATGCGGCCGACCGCGTCGTCGATCATCTCGATCGAGCCGTAGGTGGCGGCGAGGCACTCTCGCATGAGCTCGTGATCGGTCGCGCCACACATGCCGACCCACCCCCGCTGCTTCGTCGGCGGTGTGCGCTGGAACCGACGGAGGTAGTCGGGCGCCGTGGCCAGGTCGTCGGCAATCGACGGCGAGAGCGGCATGTCGGCCGGGTCGTGGCGGTCGAACCATTCGCCGGGTGGGGTCATCGGATGGTGCGGATCGGGGAACGAGGCCATCACCAGCCACGGTGATCCACCCGCTGCCGCTTCCTCGATGAACGCCGAGGTCTGCTCGGCGACGAACGTGGTCGAATGGAGCTCGGGCCCATACGGCGGTTCGTACACCTGCCACCACCGATCGGAGCGCCGCTTCGCCGGCGCTTCGTCGGTCATCGGAACGACGAGCTGCTCGTACACCCCGCCTCGATCGAGGGCCCACTGCAAATGATGGCCGGTGATCCGTGAGCCGTGGTCGATCGACAGCTCGACGTGTTCGAAGCCGTAGAACGAGGGCGGGAAGTCGGGCGGCCCGTCGGCGAAGCTCTCGTGATCTTCGAGGGTGTTCCAGCCCGGTGGCCATGGATCGTCGAACGCACCCGAGGAGCCGATGGGCACGACAGCGTTGCGGCTGAGGCCGTGCTGGAGGTGTGACTTGCCGATCAGCGCCGTGCGCCAACCGGCGGCGAGGAACTGGCGAACGAACGTATTGGCGCCCCAGTCGAGCGAGCGGTCATTGAAGATCACGCCGTGCGCCGTGGGCATCCGCCCCGTCATGATCGTCGATCGGTTCGGCATGCAGACCGGATTGGCTACCCAGGCCGAGTCGAACACGGTGCCTCGAGCCGCGAGGGCATCGAGATTCGGTGTCTGCACGATCTCGTTGCCTGCAAACCCGACATGGTCGGCCCGCTGCTGATCGGTGATGATGAACAGCACGTTCGGTCGGCGTCCCGGTGCCTCGTCGCTCACACACTTCCTCCTCGTCTCGACCCCCGTCGGGCCAGAACGTAGCATCCGACCTGTGACCGAACGAAGGGGACCACTCGCCGGGATCCGAGTCGTCGAGATCGCCACCGTGATCATGGGTCCGTACGGCGCCCAGCTGCTCGGCGACCTCGGTGCCGAGGTGATCAAGATCGAGACCGGGCGGGGTGACAGCAGCCGGGCCATGGGTGGCGGGCCGCATCCCCAGTTGAGCGGGATCGCGCTGAACCTCCATCGCAACAAGTCTTCGATCGTGCTCGACCTGAAACGACCGGAGGCGATCGATGTCGTGAAGCGGCTGCTGGCCGATGCCGACGTGCTCCTCACGAACCTGCGGCCCGGGCCGCTGGCACGCCTCGGCCTCGACTACGAGGCGCTGAAGGACGACTTCCCTCGGCTCGTGGTCTGTCAGGCGCAGGGGTTCGCAAGCGACTCGAGCGAGGCTGGGCTCCCGGCGTACGACGACATCATCCAGGCCCTCACCGGCTTCCCGCAGCTCGGCCAGATCGCCTTCGACATCACCCACTTCCTCCCGACCATCGTGGCCGACAAGGTCGCCGGGACGTTCATCTCCCAGGGCGTGCTCGCCGCGCTGGTTGCCCGAGGAACCACGGGTCGTGGGCAGCGGGTCGAGGTCCCGATGTTCGACACAGCCCTGGCGTTCAACCTCGTCGAACACCTGGCGAGAGCGACCATCGCCGGTGGGCCACCCGGGTACAACCGGGTCCTCACACCCCACCGCGGTCCGCACAAGACACTCGACGGCTACATCGCCATGCTCCCCTACACCGACGCCCAGTGGCAGGCGCTGTTCGCTGCGGTCGGCAAGGAGGAGATCCTCCTCGAACCGAGCTTTGCCACGCATCGGGCTCGGCTCGACAACGCCGACGAGGTCTACGGCACCCTGGGGGCGATCGCGGCCGAGCGGACCACTGCCGACTGGCTCGAACTCTGCGCCGAACATGCCGTCCCCGTGGCGCCGATCCCGCCGCTCGCCGACATCGTCGACGATCCGGCGCACCACCGTGGAGCGCTCGTCGATCGCGAGCATCCCGTCGCCGGTGCTTACCGATCGATCCGGGCGCCGCTGCGGTTCAGCGAGTCCGCACTCGGCGACCCGTCGCCGGCGCCGCTCGTCGGCCAGGACACCGTCGAGATCCTGCGCCTGGCCGGCCTCGACGACGACGCCATCGATCGCTTGCTCGCCGACGGCGTCGCCTCGACCTGATCGACGGCAATGTCATCCCGACGTGCGAAGGGCCGATCCGATCAGCGTGCGGCGTCGACCGCCTGACGCAGCACCTGTCTGAGGTCGAGCGAGTCGCTGCCGACCCGTCGCAGGACCGGCCCCAACGCATCGAGGAGCGCTTCGACCGTCACGCCGTTGGCGTTGGCATACGCCTCCCACGCTCGAGCGGTGTCATCCTCCAGTTCCGCCAGCAGCAGCTTGCCTTCGGTCGTCATCATGTCTTCCTCCCAGGGCACCATCTTGGGTTACGAACGTCGAGAAAGAAACTCGTTCCGGAAAGTTTCCGACGGGTAGTTGCGTAATTGCTGCTCACGACGATCAGCGTCGTACGTGACGTCGGGCACCGCCGCCACCGACCGGATCCGCAGCAGCGCGACACCTCACCGAAATGGCTCCCCCGCCGAGCCGACTACCCTGGCGAAATGACGTCGTCACCCGGTTCGAGTGGTCTGGAAATCACGGATCTCGCCAAGCGGTACGGCTCGGTGGTTGCGGTCGATGGCCTCGACCTGTCGGTCCCCCGCGGCGCGATGATCGGATTCCTCGGCCCCAATGGCGCCGGCAAGACCACCACGATGCGCGCCATCCTCGGCATGGCCCGACCCGACAGCGGTGCCATCACTTGGGAGGGCTCGGCGATCGACGACGATGCTCGGAACCGCATCGGATACATGCCCCAAGAGCGTGGGCTGTACCCTCGCATGAAGGTCGGCGAGCAGGTGCGCTACTTCGGTCGACTCGCCGGTCTCACGCCGAGCCAGACGGCGGAGCGGACCGACCATTGGTTGGCTCGGCTCGGACTGACCGATCGAGCCGATGCTCTGGTCCAGGAGCTGTCGGGAGGCAACCAACAGCGGGTCCAGCTGGCGGTCTCGCTGGTCCACGATCCCGATCTCCTCGTGCTCGACGAGCCATTCGCCGGACTCGACCCCGTGGCGGCCGACACGATGCGCGAGATCATCGCCGAACGGGCCGACGAGGGGGCCAGCGTGCTGTTCTCATCGCACCAACTCGACGTGGTCGAAGATCTCTGCGAAGAGGTCGTGATCGTCAGCAAGGGTCGCCGGGTGGCCGGCGGGCGCATCGCCGATCTCCGCTCGGCCTCCCCCACTCGGTGGTTGCGGGTTCGCTGGGCCGATCCGATCGATCATTGGCAACCGACGATCGGAAGCGTCGAGCACTTCGACGGCCGTAGGTGCGTCGTGCGACTCGACCACACCGTCGACGTTGGTGCCAGCATCGCCGATGCGCTGGCCGCCGGCCCGGTCAGCGAGGTCGCGCTCGAGCCACCCGGTCTCGACGAAGTGTTCAGCGAGCTCGTTCGAGACGAGCTCGATGACGAGGAGCTCGTCGCTGCAGCCGACGGCGCGGCTGGCAGTGCTGCGGACCGTGAGGTCCGACCATGATCTGGACCATTGCCAAACGAGAGATCCTCACGCGAGGTCGGTCGAAGGGGTTCTTGATCCTCACCGGCCTGCTGTTCGTCGGCGTCATCGCCATCGCTCTCGTCCAGCTGTTCCTGAACAGCAGCAATGAACCGCGCGAAGTCACCATCGGCCTCACCGACGCGGCCGCCCCGTATGCCGAAGCACTCGCTGCCGGGACCCCCGACCTGGCACCGACGGTCGAGATCGTCGAGGCCGACACCCAACTCGTCGACGACGGCACCATCGACGTTCTGTTCGACGGCACTGCGTTGACCTGGGAGGGACTTCCCGATCGAACCCTCGACGCCTACGTGCGCGACACCGTCCAACAGGCCGCGTTCACCGAGCGGGCCGACGGTCTCGGACTCGCTCCCGACCAACTCGGTGAACTGTTCGCCCCGCTCGACATCGGTGAGGTTCGTCTCGATGGCGGCGATGATCAGTTCGGCGTGCGACTGGCGGCCGCCGTCGTTTCGGGCTTTGCCACCTTCATGCTGTTGCAGATGTGGGGCTCGTTCTTGATGATGGGTGTCATCGAGGAGAAGTCGTCGCGCGTGGTCGAGATCCTGCTGTCACACGTGCGCCCGGCGACACTGCTGAGCGGCAAGGTGCTCGGCCTTGGCGTCCTTGCGCTCGGCCAGATGCTCATCTTCGTGCTCGGACTGGTGGTCGGGCTCCTGCTCGTGGAGGACATCACCATTCCCGCCGGCGTGTGGTCGACCGTGCCGTTGTCGGTCGTCACCTTCCTGCTCGGTTTCGGCTTCTACGCCACTGCCTACGCCGCCGTCGGTTCGATGGTGTCACGACAAGAGGACGCCACCAGCGCCCAGCTGCCCGTGATGTTCCCCCTTCTCACGGGCTACTTCATCGCCGCCGCGAGCTTTGCCAATCCCGACAATCTTGCGGTGACCATCGGGTCCTTCGTCCCGTTCACCTCGCCGGTCCTCCTCCCCTTCCGCAACGCGACCGTCGACATGCCGGCATGGCAGATCGCACTCTCCCTGGGCCTGCTGGCGGCTTCGATCGTCGTCACGATCCGGGCGGCCGGTTGGATCTACCGCTATTCGCTCCTGCGGACCGGCTCGCGTGTCACCTGGGCCGAAGCGTGGAGGAATCGACACGATCCGACGCTATGAACCGCGAGTCGCCACGATGATCGGGGTGCGTGGCGCCACTCACGACCATTGCTAGAGTGAGCGCCCCTGCGGGTGTAGCTCAATGGTAGAGCAACAGGCTTCCATCCTGTTGATCGGGGTTCGATTCCCCGTACCCGCTCCACATGGCCCACACTGGCTGGGTGCCCACGCACCGCGATCACTCCCACTACGACATCGCCGTGATCGGCGCCGGGCCCGCCGGGGCTGCCACTGCCATCCGTGCCGCCCGAAGCGGTGCCCGGGTCATCGTGTTCGAAAAGGGCGCACACGGTCGCGACAAGGTCTGTGGCGATGGGCTGACGCCTCGGGCCATCGGCGCCCTCGACGAACTCAAGATCGACATCGGCGACTCGCACCACATCGTCGGCCTCCGCATGATCGCCAACAAGACTCGACGTGAACTCGACTGGCCGACCACGAGCCGGTTCCCGAATCACGGTGCGGTCTGGCCACGGCGCCTCCTTGACGCTGCGCTGATGGACGCCGCGGTCGAGGCCGGTGCCGAGCTCGTCTACGAAACCGAGGCGCTGCCGACCGTGGACGATCGTGGACGGGTCAGCGGAGTCGAGGCCGCCGGTCGACGCTTCAGCGCCGACCTCGTCGTCCTCGCTGCCGGCGCACCGGGCGCTGCCTCGCGGCTGCTCGGCGCCGAGCGCATCGCCGACGAACCCTTCGGGCTCGCCATCCGCAGCTACGCCGCCTCACCTCGCCACGCCGATCAACACCTCGAGGCTTGCCTCACCTTGCGCGACGCGAACGGTACGCCAGTGCCTGGCTACGGCTGGATGTTCCCGGCAGGCGACGGCACGGTGAACATCGGCGTCGGTGCGTTGTCGACCATGAAGGGGTTCAAGAGCCTGAACCTCAACACGCTCCTCGACAGCTATCGGTCGCTCGTCGCCGACGAGTGGGACCTCGGCCCGAACCTCGAACGCCCGCGAGCCTGGCGCCTGCCGATGAGTGTGCAACAGCGCCATGGCGAGGGCTGGGTGGCCGTCGGCGACGCCGCGGGTCTCGTGAATCCGATGAACGGTGAAGGCATCGACTACGGGCTCGAGTCCGGCATGCTGGCCGCCGATCTGTTCCTCGATGATCCGGCCACTGCACCCGCCCGCTATGACCAACAGGTCGGCGAGCGGTTCGACAGCTTCCTGCGAACTGGGCGCCGCTTCTCGTTCCTGATCGGCCATCCACTCATCCTTCGCTCCGGGCTGCGTCTTGCCGTCGGCACCCAATCGATTGCGAACATCACCCTGGCCGTCATGGGCAACCTGGTCGACAGCGAAACCCCCGGCGCCTCGGGCCGGGTCCTCACTGCGGCCGACAAGCTCCTCGGTCTCGCCGACCCCTCCTCCGCAAGACCCGCGCCCCGGCCTGAAACGCCTCGGGCGATCGGCCCCCCCCCCCCCCCCCCCCCCGCCGCTGCACTCCGGTACCAGGGTGCCGATCACGGCGCCGTCATACCGGAGATGGTGAACCCCGCACCCGACCAACGACAACGGCGACACCACGGTGTCGTCCACGGCGCTCTCGCACCGAAGATGATGGGCGATCGCCGGGTCCAGGTCAGCGAGCGGGTCGGTGGAGCCAGTGTCGCTCCACCCAGAAGCCACCGAGGGGCAGAGCGCCGAGGGCGATCGCCGTGATCAGCCGTTGGTGATCCCAACCGAGATCGTTGCGGACCTCGAGCAGCAGCGCCGCATACACCAGCACGAGCACGCCGTGGACCGGGCCCATGATCTGCACACCGAGTGGCTGATCTCCCGCGTACTTGATCACCATCGCCACTATCAGCACGAGATAGCTCGAGGCCTCGATCAGCGCGAACTGCTGGGCGCGCTCAAGCACGCGATCTCACGGCGGCGATCACCGTCCGCTGCCGCTCCTTCATCGCCTTGGTGAGCGAGACGTGGTAGCGGTGAGGATTCACGAGACGGCGGACACCGGGATCGAGTGCGGCCACGTCGTCGAGCGCCCGTTGCCTCGACATTGCCAGGCCCTGATCCCGTTGGAGGCGGGGATCAGAACGCAGCGCCTCGGCCCGAGCAATGTCGCTCCGCCGGATGATACGGCTGACGCCATCGAGAAACGGGTGGAACGCCTCGATGTCGTCGTCACCCAGCGGATCCTCATCGGGCACGGCGACGAGGTCGACGGTCGCAACACCGGCGTGGTCATAGAGCCGCCACACCGACTTCGCTCCGGGGATCGGGATCTTGACGGGGTTCTCCGACAGCTTGATCGCCGGCTCCCACTCCCCTTCTGCGTTCTCGACGCCGACGAGCTTGAACACGCCACCGAGTGCCGACTCGCCGTGCGACGTGATCAGCCGAGTACCGACGCCGTAGACCAAGCGGGCGAGCATCGCCGTCGGGTCGAGTCCGACCCGGATCGCCTCCTCGAAGATCTGCGAGCGGATCTGCCAGATCGTCAGCTCGTCGAGGTCACCCGACAGCACGATCGAGGCGTCGGGGAAGCCTGCTGCGTCGAGTTGGCGAGCCGCCTGCACCCCGAGATAGGCGAGGTCGCCGGAGTCGAGGCGAACGCCGACCGGTTCGTGCCCGGCGGCCCGGAGCTCGTTGAACACGGTGATGGCGTTCGGCATGCCGGACCGCAACGTGTCGATGGTGTCGACGAGCAAGACGCAATCGTCGGGGTAGCTGCGGGCGAACGCCCGGAACGCCTCGAGCTCGCCGCCTCCGGTGGCGAGATAGGCCTGAACCAGGCTGTGGGCGTGGGTGCCCTTGGGGTCGGTGCCGAGCACGACCGACGCCTCGACGTTCGAGGTGGCGTTGCAGCCCCCGATCAGCGCCGCCCGAGCACCTTCATCGACCGCTGCACCAGCGCCGCGCCGCATCCCGAACTCGAGGACGACACTCGACTGGGCGCTCTGGCGAACCCGAGCGGCCTTGGTCGCGATCAGCGTCGCATAGTTGAGGTGGTTGAGCAGCGCCGTCTCGACGATCTGGGCCACCGCCATCGGGCCGACGACCGACATCACCGGCAGGTGGGGATGGATCACACGGCCTTCGGCGATCGAGGTCAACTCGAGCAGCGAGAAGTCGCACGACGACACCAGCCAGTCGAGATATGCCTCGTCGAACAGCGGCTCACCGGCGGCCGTGCGTAGCTCGCGGAGCGCCGCGGTCTCGGCCTCGCCGAACGAGGTGGTGTCCAACCACTCGAGCAGCGGTTCGAGGCCGGCCGCGATGCAGAAGCCGGCCTGGTGCGTGCCGTAGTCGGGGTTCTCGCGGAAGAAGTAGTCGAACTGGGCTCGCCGCTCGGCCAGCCCCTCACGGAAGTAGAGCTGGCCCATCACCAGCTGGTAGTGATCGGTGAACAGAGCGCTCCGGCTACCGAGGTGGATCACTCGACGACCTCGACACCCGCAGCCTCGAGTTCGGCTCGGGCTCGTGCGCCGTCGCCGGCGGTGATCTCGACCGGCCGAGTGGCACGCCAGATCACCGTGGTGTCGAAGCCGGCAGCAACGGCGTCGAGTGCAGTCGCTTTCACGCAGACGTCGGCGGCGAGCCCGACGACCACCACCCGGGTGACCGCCCGGGCCCGCAGCAAGGCTTCGAGGCCGGTGGTCGAGGCGTCGCCCGTCAACGGGTCGGCCATGGCGAAGGCCGAATAGCCATCCTCGCCGCCGGTCCCCTTGCGAATGATGGCGTCGGCGTCGTTCGAGAGGTCGGGGTGCAGCGCGGCGCCCCAGGTGGAGCGGACGCAGTGGACCGGCCACACGCCACCGTCGTCGATGAAGTGCGGTGTTGCGGGCGGGTGCCAGTCCTGGGTGAGCACGACGGTGGCACCGCCGGCACGAGCCGAGGCGATGAGTACGTTGATCGGTTCGACGATGTCGTCGCCTCCGGCGACGAACAGGGATCCACCCGGGTCGGCGAAGTCGTTCTGCATGTCGACCACCACCAGGGCCTGACCAGGAGCGAAATCGACGGTGTCGCCCATGGCAGCGCCCTCAGTCACCGTCGGCGCTCCGGATGAGGGCGATGGCTCGCTCCAAGTGGTCGAGTTGCTCGCTGAGCGTCTTGCCGCGGAGGCCAACTCGGAGCGTCGTGATGCCGGCGTCGGCATGGGCTCGCACCCGATCGCGGACCATCGCCTCGTCGCCGATCAGGCTCGACGCCAACACGAACTCGTCGGGAACCGCAGCGATCGCCTCGTCCTTCTTGCCTGCCACCCACAGCGATTGCACTTCGGCTGCGGCGTCGGCCCAACCAGCCCGGGAGTACGCGTTGTTGTAGAAGTTGGTGGTCGCCGATCCCATCGCGCCGAGCGAGAATGCGAGGCCGGGCCGATGCCGCTCGATCACCGCATCGATGTCGTCGTCGATGTCGAACGCTCCCCCGACTTGGAGATCGAGGTCGGACAGCGAACGCCCGGCACGCTCGGCGCCGGCTCGCAGGTGGACGAAGCTGACCTCGGCGGCTTCCGGAATGAACGAGGTACCCAGCCAACCGCTGGCCACTTCGCCGGTGAACTCGAGCGACTTGGGTCCGAGCGTTGCCAGATAGATCGGAAGGTCTGGCTTCGGCGGCATCGAAAGGCGGAGCGCCTTTCCCTCGCCGCCGGGGCGAGGCAGGACGTAGTGCTCGCCGTCGTAGGACAGCCGCTCGCCTCGGAGCCCCATTTGGACGATCTCGACGTACTCCTTCAACCGTGACAGCGGTTTGGCGAACGCCACACCGTGGAGCCCTTCGACCACCTGCGGCCCGCTCACGCCGAGGCCGAGTAGGAAGCGGTCGTTGGTCAACCTGGCCATCGCCAGCGCGGTCATGGCGGTCATCGACGGGGTCCGGGCGCTGATCTGCATGATGCCGGTGCCGAGCTGGATGCGCTCGGTCACGGCTGCCAGGTAGGCCAGCGGGGCGATCGTCTCCATCCCCCAGGCCTCGGCCGACCAGGCGACATCGACGCCGAGCTTGTCGGCCTGGCGAACCAGTTCGACGATCTCCTCCCAGTTGGAACCGTCGTAGTACGCACTTCCCACACCGATGGCGATCCGCATCCGGACACCATCCCACGCCAGCCCCTACCGAAACAACGCCATTCACCCCACCCCGTGCGGCAACTCTGGCGAGTTGACACCTCTCAGCGGCATCAACTCGCCAAAGTTGCGGGGAATCGGTCGGGCGGCGGAGGTTGTGCGGGTGAGGTGTGAGCGGGAGGTGAGGGTCAGCCGAAGTCGTCGATCATGAGGACTTCGCCGACCTGGATGTCCCGCAGGGCCGACAGTTCGCCGATCTCGAGGTCGATGTACCACACGGTGGAGAAGTCGAGCTCCTCGTCGGGCACCGAGATGACGCTCACGTAGCCCTCGCTCAGCAACACCGAGCCGGGCGTCCCGGCCGGAATGAGTTTCTCAACCACGAAGTTGTCGGTCTCGCCGGCGTTGTCGGACGGCGAGAACGAACCGTCGCCGTAGTCAACGTCTTCCTCGGGGTAGATCCCGCCGCCGAAGATCTCATTCTCGAGCTCGTAGAGCGGGTCACCGCCTTCTTCGATCAGCGCGGTGATCGAGTCGACGAGGTTGGTGAACGAGTCGGCCTCGAACTGCTCGAGGATCTCGGCCATCGGATACATCATCGACGGCACGGTGCTGACGTACCAGCGCCCGTCACGCTCGACCACGGTGATGCCCTGCTCCGGGAACGTGAGGTCTTCGAAGGCGGAGATGTCGATGCCGAGCTCGTCGATCATGTCCTTCGCCAGTTGCTGGACATCGGCGGCGTCTGCGGAGGCCGCAGCATCGGAGGCGCACAGCTCCTCGGTCTCGCCCGCCATCGTGACCGTGTAGCAGTCGCCGTCGAAATCGATCGAGCCATCGATCGGTTCACCGCTGTAGGGATCGATGCCCGAGAGGCTGCCGGCGAACCCGTCGATCCCGACCATCGTTCGGCCGTTGCGCTCCCACGAGCGAACGTCGAGGCGGTCGAGCGTGAGGTCGCCGACCTCATCGGTGAAGGATTGGGCGCCGGCGTCGACATCGTCGAGGAACAGCGGCGAGTAGTCGTAGAGCGCTGCCATCTCGACCGGGTCGAGGTGGGCGATCACACCGCCGAGGTCGAGATCGATCGCCGACTGGACCAGCCCCTTCACGGCGTCGCCCGGTGTGGCACCACCCACCGGCGCCGGGCCGTTGCCCAGTCCGGGGAACAGCATCTCGGCGTCGCGCCGGGCCGACTCGGCCATGGTGTAGGTGAGGCTCACGTACCAGCCGCCGTCGTCTTCGACCACCGCCAGCGAGAACGGGTCCTGACCGAGATCGTTCGACTGCCCCTCGGTTTCGGCCATGGCCTCGTCGAGCGTCTGACCGTTCGCTGCTTCCTCGGCCGAATCCATGGCATCACGGATGACCGAGCCGAACGGCAACTGATCGGCGTCGAGGTTGGTGCCGGTGATCGTGCCGCCCGTGGTGGTGACCCAGGCCAGTCGAGGATCGAGCTCCTCGACCGAGTAGCTCACTCCGCTCACGGTGAGGTCGAACCCGCCGAGTGCGCTGGTGTCCGCAGCCGGATCGAGGACCTCGAGCCGCTGCAGCTGGCGCATGACGGCGGCCGTCGGCTCGACGAGCGTCTCGCGCTCACCGGGAGGGAGCAGCTCGAGGACGCCGGCGAGATCCTCGTTGTCGACCGCCACGAAGAACTGTTCGAACGCCTCGCCCGGCGACTGCGGCCCAGCCGGATCACTGAGGGCGGACTTGACGACGTAGCCACCCACGCCGGCGGTGACGACGAGCGCCGCGGCCAGCCCGAGCCGACCGAGGTGCTTGGGGCCACGGCGTACCGACGACTCGGTCGTCGAGGGTGCAGCAGGCCCGGTCCCGTACATCTCGAAGCTGTTGCCTGCGCCACCCGGTGCCGCCGGAGGCGCCATTGGCGGCTGCCACTGCTGAGTCGGTTGGTTCGGGGTCGATTCGGTCATGAGTTCCCTCTCGCAGGTGTCGCTCGTCGGCGAAGCATCGGCACCCGTTGCCGCCGCCTTGAGTCTCGCATTGCCCACAGCCGGTAGGGGCGACAGGACCTAATACCCTCGACTTCCGCCACTTCAGAGGCCACGATCGAATCATGACCACATCACAGGGTGCTGGCGAGACTCGCTACATGGTGCTCGGACTCGACGGTTCGGCCGGTTCCACGGCGGCGCTCAACTGGGCGATCCGTCACACCGACGTCTTCGGGAAGATCAAACCGGTCATGACCTGGCTGCTCCCCTGGTGGGCCAGCGGGGCCGGCTCTCCCGGCGCCTATACCCCGCCGCCGACGGTCGAGCTCCAGCTCCAAGCCGAAGACCAGCTCGCCGTGCAGCTCGAGCGGGTGACCTCGCCCGATCTCCTTCCACCGGTGGTGGTCCATGGCCGACCGGGCCCGACGCTGGTCGACATCAGTGAGCACGCCAACCTTCTCGTGGTGGGGACTCGAGGACGAGGAGCGCTCGCCGACACGATCCTCGGCTCGGTCAGCACCCATGTCGCATCGCACGCCACCTGCCCGGTGGCGATCGTTCCCGAGCACGCACCGTCCGACCACATGTTCAACCGCATCGTCGTCGGGATCGACGGCTCGGCGTCGTCGCTGCACGCACTCGAGTGGGCCACCCGCTTGGCCGACGACGCCACGACGATCGAGGTGGTGCACACCTGGAGCCCGATGCCTGCCGGCGCCCTTGATTCGTCGGTGTCGATCATCGATGACCTCCTGGCGCAATCGCAGCGCCTCGCCGAGGACACCGTGGCGAAGGCAGCGGCACACCTCGGGATCGAGGCAAAGCGCTTCGACGTCAGGGTCGAGATGGGTGATGCCCGCAACATCTTGCGTGACATCAGCAAGGACGCCGATCTGCTCGTGGTCGGCGCTCGCGGCCACCGCGGCGTCGCCCACCTCCTCCTCGGTTCGGTGGCTACCGGTCTGGTCCATCAACCACTCGTGCCGACGATCGTCGTCCCCAACCACCTCGACGCCTGACCAATTGCAGCACCCATCACACAACTGGAGTCCACGATGAACACCACCCCGTCAGACACGACCGGCGCCGAGGCAGCCGCGGGCCAGGCGGTCTTCGAGCGCACCGGCCTCGAGGTGTTGTCGCAGGACGAGTGCTGGCGGCTCGCCGCCGGTTCGACGGTCGGTCGCCTGGCGGTGTCGATTGCCAACCAACCCGACATCTTCCCCATCAACTATGCGGTCGACGGCAAGACCATCGTGATCACGACGGATGCGGGAACCAAGCTGGCTGCAGCGTTACTCGGAACGGCCGTTGCCTTCGAGGTCGACGGGCTCGATGCCGATCGCCACACCGGGTGGAGCATCGTGGTGCACGGCCGGGCCGAGGAAGTATCGGGGGTCGAGGAGCTCCTCGAGGCCGAGGACCTGGGCATCAAGACGTGGGCCAACCGAGACAAGAGTCGCTTCGTCCGCATCCACCCGACCGAGGTGACCGGCCGCCGCATTCCCGGCCACGACTGATCCGAGCGAGTAGCGCTCAGCCGCTCGCCGCCGCTGTCACGAGTTCATCGAGAATCTCGACGAAGTCGACGAGGTCGACGAAGCGGGTATAGAGCGGGACCGGGGCGACGCGGATCACGTTCGGATAGCGCCAATCGCACGCCACGCCGCGGGCTTCCAGCGCTTCGAAGACGGCTCGACCGTCGACCCCTGGAGCAACCACCTCGAGCGCGAACTGGCATCCTCGCTCGGCCATGCCTCGCGGGTTCGCCTGACGGATCCGCCCATCGAAGCGATCGTCGAGCAAGCGGTCGAGGAACGCCACCAGCGACTCGGCCTTTGCTCGCAGCGCCGGCATCCCGCCGGCCTCCTCGACGATCTGCAACTGCGGGATGAGGGTCGCCTGCGACAGGATCGATCCGCACGACACCTGCCAGCCGCTGGCTCCTGCAGCCGATTCGAACGTGGTGGCCATCTCGAAACGGGTCTCAGGCTTGGTTCCCCACCAACCGAGGAAGCGGGGCAGGTTCGGGTTGCCGTGGTGTCGTTCGTGAACGAACGCGCCGGCGATCGATCCTGGCCCGCCGTTGAGGTACTTGTAGGTGCACCAGGCAGCGAAGTCGACATCCCAATCGTGGAGCGCCAGCTCGATGTTGCCTGCCGCATGGGCGAGGTCGAACCCCACCTGGGCGCCGACATGACGGGCGGCGGCCGCGATGGCCGGAAGATCGAAGACTTGCCCGGTGTAGTACTGCACGCCGGGCCACATCACGAGAGCGAGTTCGTCGCCGTGTTCCTCGATCGCGGCCAGGATGTCGTCGTGCTCGATCAGGTGGGCGCCGGGTCGCGGAGCAACGGTCACCAGCGAGGTGGACGGATCGAAGCCTCGTTGGCGGATCTGTGACTCGACGGCGAAGTGATCCGAAGGGAACGCATGGTCGTCGATCAGGATCTTGTGGCGCTCGGGCGTCGGCTCGTAGAACGACACCATCAGCAGGTGAAGGTTGGTGGTGAGCGAGTTCATGGTGGTCACTTCGGCGGCCGAGGCTCCGACGATGGGCGCCATCAGCGCGCTGACCTCGAGGTGGCTCTGCCACCAGGCCCCCGGCTCGTCGAAGTGGCCGCGCACCCCGAGCTGCCCCCAGCGATCCAGTTCGTGGGCGACGGCTTCGCGAGCGTCGGAACTCAGCAACCCGAGCGAATTGCCCACCAGATAGATCTCGTCGACGCCGTTGGTCTGGGGAATGACGAATCGATCCCGGAAACGGGCGAGCGGATCGGCGGCATCGAGTGCCAGCGCTCGTTCTCGATCACTGCGGGCTTCGTCGGATCGCTGCTCGGGAACCATCGCTCGACGGTACTCGGCGACACCTCGTCGTGTGCCATGTGACTCAAGTGCTAACTTTTGCAAGCAAAAGGGTAGACGGAGTACGCAATGCGTACTATCCTTCGCAACAGTTAGCGGACGATCAGGTCGCATCCGCAACCATCCCCGAGAGGAACCCGTCATGATGCTCATGGATCAGGTCAAGAAGGCCCAGGAACAGTTCACCGACAACGCCACCGTCGAAGAGGTGATGGAGCGCTTCGAAGCGCTGCAGAAGGATCTCAACGAGCGCTTCGAGGCTGCCCAGACCGAGCTCAACGAGCGGTTCGAAGAGGCCACCAGCCGCTTCGCCGACGCCAACGAGTGGGTCGCCGAGAACGTCACCAGCCGCATCGCCACCCTTCCCGGTGCCGAGCGACTCCCCCAGCCCGCCGAGGTCGTCACGAACTACTTCGACGCCATCGAGCGGATCACCGCTTCCAACCGCGAGCTGGCCGTCAAGCTGGTCGCCCCCTGGGTGATCGGCACCGACGGCGCCGCCAAGGCCACCAAGGTCAAGGCCACCGCCGAGACCTCCGCTGCGGCCAAGCCCGCCGCCAAGAAGCCGGCAGCCAAGAAGGCCACCGCCCGCAAGTCGACCGCCCGCAAGGCTGCCGCAAAGAGCTGAGGTCGCAGGTCACCATGGGAGCCGGCAATGCATCCTCTGGTGATCGCGAGGCGCAACGGAGCCAGCTCGGCGAGTTCATCCGAACCCAACGCCGACTGGCTCAGTTGTCGCAGCGTGAACTGGCAAAGCTCACGAATCTGTCCGATCCCTACGTGAGCCAGATCGAACGGGGCCTCCACGCCCCGTCGGTCCGCGTTTTGCGGGCCATCGCCGGCGCGCTCGACATCAGCGCCGAGAACATGATGGCGTACGCCGGTCTGATCGATCCCGATCCGCGACCCGACACCCAGCAGACCACCGAGTCTGCGATCCGGGCCGATGCCCATCTCACCGACGACCAGAAAGACGCGCTGCTCGCGGTCTATCGGTCGCTCATCGCCGACGGTACGCCACCAGCTCCGGAGTGAGCGACGCCACATCGGTGGCACCGATGAGCGCCATGGTCTGGCGCATGCCGGCCTCGAAGAAGTCGAGCACGAAGTCGACGCCTCGCTCCCCCGCAGCGCCCAACCCGTAGAGGTACGGGCGACCGATCATTGCGGCGGTGGCACCAAGGGCGACCGCCTTGACGATGTCGCTGCCACGCCGGACACCTCCGTCGGCCAGGATCTCGATCCGCCCGCCGACCGCCTGGGCGACGGGACCGACCAGGTCGATCGGTGCTGGTGCGCTGTCGAGCTGGCGACCACCATGGTTCGACAAGGCCACGGCGGCGACGCCGAGATCGGCGGCGATGGTGGCATCGGCGACGCTCTGCACGCCCTTCAACACGATGGGGCCGTCCCAGATCGACTGGAGCCACTCGACGTCGTTCCACGACAGCGCCTGATCGAACTGGGCGTTGATGTATTCCGACAGGTTCACTGCGCTCGACCCGTCGCTCGCGTCGTTGTTGCTCGCCACGTTGGCAAACGTGATCGGATCGTTGCGGAGGAAGTCGAGCGACCAACCGGGATGGATCGCACCGTCGACCAGGGTGTCGAGGCCGATCTTTGGCGGCAGCGTGTAGCCGCGACGCACGTCGCGCTCGCGCCGCCCGAGCACGGCGGTGTCGACGGTGAGGATCAGCGCCTCATAGTCGGCTGCTGCGGCCCGGTCGACCAGGTCCTTGACCAGGCCACGGTCCTTCCACGTGTACACCTGGAACCACTTCGGTCCGTCGCTGACCCGCGCCACCTCCTCGATCGAGCGGGTCCCCATGGTCGACAGGCTGTAGGGAAGTCCCCGTCGTGCGGCCGAGCGGGCAACGGAGAGTTC
Organism: Acidimicrobiales bacterium; assembly: GCA_041394265.1. Lineage (NCBI taxonomy): Bacteria > Bacillati > Actinomycetota > Acidimicrobiia > Acidimicrobiales > Acidimicrobiales bacterium. Next base: position 4,000,747 of record JAWKIO010000005.1, on the reverse strand, counting down.
GCCCTGGGAGTGGGCGATGCGGGTGAACCCCGTCGGCGACAGCACGAGCGGGTACGGCAGCGGTCGACCGAACAGCGTGGTCGTGGTGTCGATCACCGAGACGTCACGCAGCACTCGGGGCACGAACTCGAGATCACCGAACGCTGAAGAGTTGCGCCGCAGCGCCAGCTCGTCCTCGGCGCCGCCGTCGATGTAGTCGAAGACTCCACCGGGCAGGCGTCGCTTGGCGATTCGCCGCAGGTCACTGATGTCGGCGCAGCCCGACAATCGGCGCTCGATCGGGTCGGTTTCGATCTGCTTGAACCGAACGACCGAGCGGAAGGTGTTGATCATGCCCATGTCCGCACCGTAGCCCTGGGTGCGACCCTCATCGTCTCGTTTCGCATGCCGATAGTGCAGTAGGGGCGCGCCTTCCGATTCCGCCCATCGATCGTGGAGCCGACATGACCAACGCCAGCGCAACGCTCGCCCGCATCGATCTGCTGTCCGAGCTGTCCAAGACCGAGCTCCGCCAGATCGAGCGGCTGATGACCCCGATCGACATCCGAGCCGGTCGCGAGTTCATCACCGAGGGAACCCCGGGGCGCGAGGCGTTCATCATCCTCGAAGGCATCGCGTCGGTTCGTCACAACGGCCGAGTGATCGCGACCGTCGGGCCCGGCGAAGTGCTCGGCGAGGTCGCCGTGGTCGCCGGCCTTCGTCGCAGCGCCACCGTGGTGGCCGAGACCGACATCGTCGCCGAGGTGCTCGACCGCCGAGAGTTCGTCGCCCTGCTCGATGCGAACCCGAAGCTGTCGCAGAAGATCCTCATCGCCGCGATCAAGCGATTGCACGACCTCGAGCCCGGCCTGCTCGGCTGACCCCCGGAGATCCCTCGCCGGCCGACCGCCGACGAGTGAGGTTCAGCGACCGAGCAGCGCAGCGAGGAAGCGGTCGTTCTCTTCCGGTGTCGAGATGGTGACCCGGATCCCCTCGCCGCTGAAGGGGCGAGTCACGACGCCGGACCGTTCGAGGTCGAGGTAGACCTCGTCGGTGCGCGATCCGAGATCGAGATAGACGAAGTTCGCCTCGGGCTTGGGAATCTGCCAACCGGCGTCTTGCAGCGCGGCAACCACACGATCACGCTCGGCGATGATCCGACTGACTCGTTCCATCACCTCGTCGTGGGCCTCGATCGACGCCATGGCGGCCACCTGTGCCAGGCCATTGACGGCGAAGGGGAAGAGCGTCTTGTCGATCGACTCGATCACCTCGGGATGGCCCATGGCATAGCCGACTCGAAGGGCCGCGAGCCCCTGCGCCTTCGAGAAGGTCCGCAGCACGCACAGGTTGTCGTAGCGGTCGATGAGATCGGGCACGGGGTTGCCGAGCTCGTCGGACATGAACTCGCGATAGGCCTCGTCGAGCACGACGATGATGCTCGGATCGACCCGGTCGAGCAGCGCGGCGATGTCGCTCATCGGGAGCGCCGTGCCCGTGGGATTGTTGGGGTTGGCGAGGATGATGAGCTTGGTGCGCTCGGTCACGGCGGCTACCACGGCCTCGAGGTCGAACGTAGCGTCGCGGAGCGGGGTCGTGACGGCCACGCCGCCGACCAGTGCGGTGTAGACGGGGTACACCTCGAACGAGCGCCACGGGTAGAGAACTTCGTCGCCGGGGTCGACATAGGTGAGCAGCAGCTGTTGCAGCAGCCCGACCGAGCCGCAGCCGACGGTGACCCGCTCGACGTCGAGCCCGACCCAGCCAGCCAGGGCGGCCCGCAGCTCGCTGGCGCGGTGGTCGGCGTAGCGGTTCGTGGTGGTGGCCGCTGCCTGCACGGCAGCCACGACGGAGGGGACCGGACCCCACGGGGTCTCGTTGGACGCCAGCTTGATGGCGTTGACGATGCCGTGCTCGGCCTCGGCCTGAGCGGCGCCCTTGCCGGGCCGATAGGCGGGAAGGGCTGCGATGTTGGGGCGAGGTCTTCCGATCACCCGGTCACTCTATGCCACCCGCCCAGGCCACACCCGTTTACGCTGACCCCATGATCGAGCCGTCCCACACCAGCGCGACCGCCTCCAGCCCGACCACTGCCGACCTTCCCCGGTGGGACGTCACCACCTACTTCCCGGGGTTGGAGAGCCGCGAATTCACCACTGCCGAGGAACAGGTCGGGGCGTCGATCCAACGGCTGACCGCAGTGTTCGACCGTCACGACGTACGCGGCGGCGACAAGGCGCTCGACGCCACGAACCCCGACCCGGCGGCGGTTGCGGCCTTCGACGAGGCGATCGGCGAGCTCAACCGAGTCACCGCCGAACTCGATCTGCTCGATGCCTACACCTACGCCTTCGTCTCGACCGACACCACCGACGCCGTTGCCCAGTCGACCATGTCGCGCCTCATGGAGCTGTCGTCGACACTCTCCGACCTCTACACACGCTTCGACGCATGGCTGGCTGCGCTCGGTGCCGACGCCCTGATCAATGGGAGCACCGAGGCCCGGTCCCACGAGTGGCCGGTGCGCAAGGCGGCTCGCCGGGCCGAGCGGCAGATGCCCGAGGGCGAGGAGCAGCTGGCGTCGATCATGTCGCTCACCGGATCGTCAGCCTGGAGCCAGCTGTACGCCGATGTGAGTTCGTCGATCACCGCCGATGTCGCCCTCCCGACCGGCACCGAGTCGATGCCGATCTTCGCCATCCGCGGCCTCGCAATGGAGGGCGACCCGGCGGTCCGCAAGGCGGCCTACGACGCCGAACTCGGTGCGTGGGAGACCAACGCCATCCCGATCGCCGCCGCGCTGAACGCGATCAAGGGCGAGCAGCAAAAGCTGGCACGACGCCGTGGTTGGCCGACGATTCTCGATGCCCAGCTGTTCGGTCAGGCCGTGAGCCGCAAGACGCTCGATGCCATGCAATCGGCCATGGTCGACTCGTTCCCCGATTTTCGTCGCTACCTGAAGTCCAAGGCCCAACTGCTGGACGACGAGGGCACCGGGAAGGGACTGCCGTTCTGGAGCCTGTTCGCTCCCGTCGGCGCCACTCGCACGGTGGCGTGGGACGAGGCCCAGTCGACGGTCGCCGAGGCGTTCTCGTCATACTCGCCGCAACTGCAGGGCTTGGCCCGACGGGCCTTCGAGAACGCGTGGATCGACGCCGGACCTCGAGCCGGGAAGCAGGGCGGAGCGTTCTGCATGCCGATGGGCGACGGCGACTCGCGGGTTTTGCTGAACTTCAACGCCTCGATGCCCGAGGTGTTCACGCTCGCTCACGAACTCGGCCACGCCTACCACAACACCACGATGACCGAACGCACGCCGATCCAACGGGGCACCCCGTCGTCGTTGGCCGAAACGGCGTCGATCTTCTGCGAGACCATCCTCATCGAGCACGGCTTGGCCACCACCACCGACGCCGCCCAACGCCTCAACCTGCTCGACGTCGACTTGCAGAGCTCGACGCAGGTGATCGTCGACATCCACTCTCGGTTCCTGTTCGAGTCGTCGGTCTTCGAGGCCCGTGCCAACTCGACCATCTCGATCAGCGGCTTGTGCGATCTGATGGCAGCAGCACAAGAGGCAACGTATGGCGACGGGCTCGACGCCGATCAGCGCCATCCGTGGATGTGGGCCGCCAAGCCCCACTACTACGGCTCGCTGTTCTACAACTGGCCCTACGCCTTTGGCTTCCTCTTCGGACTCGGGTTGTACGCCCGCTACCGCGACGACCCCGACCGATTCCGCACCGGCTACGACGACCTGCTGTCGTCCACCGGTCTGGCACCGGCCAACGAGCTCGCCACTCGCTTCGGCATCGACGTCGAGGACCGGGCGTTCTGGGAGTCGAGTCTCGACGTGGTGCGGTCCCGCATCGACGACTTTTCGTCGCTGACGGAACAGGCCTGACCCGGTCGGGGTTGTTGCACGCATGGCCATCTCTCGTCTCAACCACGCCGTGCTCTACGTTCGCGACGCCGAAGCCACCGCCGCGTTCTACTCCGAGCTCCTCGGCTTCGAAGTCGCCAACGCGTTTCCCGGCGGCGTCTTCATGCGGGTGGCCCCGGACTCACCGAACGATCACGACATCGCGTTCTTCTCGATCGGTGCCGGCGCGGGGCCGAGCACGGCAGGCCGGGCGTCGGTCGGGCTGTACCACCTGGCGTGGGAGGTCCCGACCCTGCGCGAGCTGCTCGAGCTGCGGGCCCGACTGCTCGAGGCGGGTTCGCTCGCGGGCGAGAGTGACCACGGTGTGTCGAAGAGCCTGTACTGCAAGGACCCCGACGGCATCGAGTTCGAGTTGATGTGGGCGGTGCCGGTCGACCGGTTGACCGAGGCCGACGCGGTCACCACCAAGGCGATCGACTGGGATGCCGCCGTGCAGCGCTTCGGCCTCGACACGGTGTCGGTCACCGAGATCGCCGCACCCTGATCCCCACTTCGCACGGGCACCCGGCGGTAGTGCCGGCTACGCCATTAGGTCGCCAACGACATCGAGCCACAGCTCGGTGGTGAGCCGGAGCGACTCGACGTCGACCCGTTCGTCGTTGCCGTGGAACCGCTTCGAGAAGTCACCCGCACTCAGGTCGGGACTCATGAGGCCCGCACCGTAGGCAATCGCGCCGAGGTCGCGGAACACACGAGCGTCGGTGAAGCCGACCGACAGCGACGGGCTGAGCCGAGCCGACGGAAACGGCTTGTTGACCGCCTTCTGCACGCTGTTCCACAGAGGTGTGTCGATACGGCTCATCGATGCCATGTCGTTCATGAGCACCTCGACGTGCACCTTGTCGGCGAGATCGCCGAGCGCGGTGTCGAGATGGTGCTGGACTTCGTCGGGTGTCTCACCGGGAAGCGTACGAATGTCGACCTGGAGCTCGATGGCATCGGGGATGACGTTGGTCTTCATGTCGGGACCGCCGTCGAGCACGTTGGTCGAGAACGTGGTGTGCACACACGAGTGGAGAAAGCTGGCGCTGCCGGCGTCGGGCATCGCCGCCAGGAGATCGTCGAGGGCATCGGGATCGAGCATCGTGGCCCGCACCTCGTCGGGCACCGGCAGGGTGTCGACCCGTTCCCGCCACAGTTCGTGGAAACGGGCCGGCGGTCGGTAATCAGCGATCCGTTGGATGACCGCCGCCGCGGTCACCAGTGCGTTGTCCTTGCGGAACGGCATCGAGCCATGGCCGGGAACACCGTCGATGCGGAGCCGTCGCCACGCCACTCCCTTCTCCCCCACCGTGAGCCCGACCGTCTGGTCGCTGCCGACGCCGCCATGGAGTCCACCGTTCTCGGTGAGGACGTAGTCGCAACGAATCGACTCGGGATGGTGGTCGGCCACCCAGCGGGCGCCGTGGGCGCTACCCGATTCTTCGTCGGCGACGGCGAAGTAGAGCAGGTCGCCCTTCGGCTTGAAGCCCGAGTCGGCGAGCTCTCGGAAGGCGACCGCCATCGACGACGTGAGGTTCAGCATGTCGACCGCTCCCCTCCCCCATACTTCGCCGTCGATGAGCTCGCCGCCGAACGGATCACGACTCCAGCCGTCGGGGTTGACCGGGACGACGTCGGTGTGGCCCATCAGACACAGGCTCTTGGCGTTGGGGTCGGAGCCCTTCAACCGAGCGACGAACGAAGAACGCCCGGGTGTCGGCTCGAAGTGTTCGAAGTCGATGCGAGACGCTCCGGCGCCGCCGGTGAGGTACGCCTCGAGGAGCTCGGCGTTTCGGATCTCCTGACCCGACTCGGCGTGGCCGTTGTTCACGCACGCATTGCGGATCATGTGTTGGAGGAGGTCGACCGTGCGGTCAAGGAGCTGATCGGAGCGTCGCATGTCGGGCATGGGGCGAGTCTTCCACGCCCGGCTGGTCAGCGCCTGCGCCGATGGGGGACATCGCACGCCGCAGGTCCTAGAGTCTGGCCTTCGGTTCAAAACCGAACCGAAACGAAAGGAACCCATGAACCTGCAAACGAGGACGCGGTGATCGCCGCTCGTAGGACCACCGGTCGGTGGTCAGCTGTAACACTTCTCGCTCTGCTGGCCTTGCTGCTGGCGAGCTGCGGGAGTGACTCGAGTGCGAGCTCCGCCAGTGGCGAGAGCGACGCCGGTGCGGCCGACACCGACATCAACGGCACGCTGAAGATCGGAGCGATACCCGATCAGGACCCCGAACAGCTCGCACGAACCTACGGGCTCGTCGCCGACTACCTCGAGGACGCCGTTCCCGGGCTCACCGTGGAGTACGTGCCCGTCACCGACTATCAGGGCGCCGTCGCCGGGTTCCGAACCGGCGACCTCGACTTCGTCTGGTTCGGCGGACTGACAGGAGTGCAGGCCCGACTCGAAGTCGATGGGGCCAACGCCGTGGCCCAGCGCGACATCGACGCCGAGTTCACGAGCGTGTTCATCGCCAACACCTCCACGGGCATCCAACCGTTCGATGACGTGGCCGGTCTCAGTGCGCTGACCGGCACCCGCTTCACGTATGGATCGGAATCGTCGACGTCCGGCCGTCTCATGCCCCAGGCGTTCCTCGGCCAGGCAGGCATCGATCCCGCAGCCGACTTCGACGGAGCGGTCGGGTTCTCGGGCTCGCACGACGCCACGATCGAGCAGGTCCAGGCCGGCACGTTCGAGACCGGTGCGCTCAATTCGCAGGTGTGGGACTCGCGTCGTGAAGACGGGTCGGTCGACGAGAGCGCCGTCATCGAGGTGTTCCGCACCCCGTCGTATTTCGACTACCACTGGGTTGCGCGCCCCGACATCGACGAGCGGCTCGGCACCGGCGCCACCGAAGCGGTGGTCGAGGCGTTGTTGGCCCTCGATGCGAGCGACCCCGACCAGGCGGCCATCCTCGACCTCTTCGGTGCCGGCTCGTTCATCCGCACGGAGAACGCGAACTATGCCGACATCGAACAGGTCGGGCGGGACGCTGGTTTGATCAACCAGTGACCCTCACGCCGACGACCGGACCGGCGGCGTCGCTGAGCGACGTCGCCGTCCGGTTCGGCACGACCTCCTCGCTGACGGCGCTGTCAGGAGTCTCGCTCCTCGTCGAGCGGGGCCAGCGTGTCGCCCTGCTGGGGTCGAGCGGCGCCGGGAAGTCGACGCTGCTCGACGTGCTCGGAGGGCGGCGCCGACCGACCGCCGGCGTCGCGCTCGTTGGCGACATCGACCTGGCACGGGCCACCGGTCGAGCAGCCCGGCGGACTCGGGCGCGGATTGGCATGGTTGCTCAACGCAGCGAACTGGTGCCATCGCTGTCGGTACACCGCAACGTGCTCCTCGGTCGGGCGGGGAGCCAGTCGTCGGCAACAACGATGTGGGCCCTTGCTCGCCATCAGGATGCCGACGGCGTCGGACGAGCCCTGGCTGCTGTCGGACTCGAGGACCTCGCCGACCGCCGCACATCGACCCTGTCGGGTGGCCAACGACAGCGAGTTACCATCGCTCGTGTCCACTACCAGTCGCCGGACCTCGTGCTTGCCGACGAGCCGGTGTCCAACCTCGACCCGGTTCGCGCCGACACGGTCCTCGAACTACTGGGCTCGCTCGTGAACGACCAGCCACACCGAGCGTTGGTGGTGGCCCTGCACGACCCCGATCTCGCGGTGCGTCACTTCGACCGTGTGATCGGGATCGAGTCGGGCACCATCTCGTTCGACCTTCCGGCGGAGCGCCTGGACGCCGAACGGATCGAGCGGCTCTATGCGTCGGCATCGACCGGCGACGCCGAACACCGGCCGACGCCTTGATGCCAGCCTGGAGCCGCAAGCGCCGCACGTCGACGACCACTGCGGGCGTCGTCTTCCTCACCGCGCTCACGGCGTGGGTCCGAAGCGGTGCCGTCGCCAACCCGAGCGGTGTCGACTCGTTCGCCTCGTTCTGGTCGGCGGCGTTCCAACCTGCGCTCCAAGGGGACTTCCTTCGACGGATGGTCGAGGCCTCGCTGACCACGGCGTCGTTTGCGCTCCTGGGCACGATGCTGGCGGTGATCATCGGCGTGGTTTTCGCTCCCCTGATCGCCAGCACCACCTGGGACCTCGACCGGATCCCGCCCGGTGCTCGCCGTCGTGTCGCTGCGGCCACCCGACGGGCGGTCTGGCTGGCATCGGTGCTGCCGCGCGCAATCCACGAGTTCGTCTTCGCGCTCGTGCTGATCCAGATCTTGGGACTGGACCCGATCGTTGCCATCGTCTCGATCGGCGTGCCCTTCGGCGCCGTGACGGCGAAGGTGTTCGCCGACATGATCGACGGTGCCAGCCCCGAGGGCAGCTACGCGCTGCGGGCCGCCGGAGCGCCACGGATGGTGGCGCTGCTCGCCGCGACGGCACCGACGGCCAAGCGTGATCTGCTGTCGTATGCGTTCTATCGATTCGAGTGCGCCATGCGATCGGCGGCTGTCCTGGGCATCATCGGCGCCGGCGGCCTCGGCTATGAACTGGCACTCAGCTTCCAGTCGCTCCGCTACGGCGAGGTGTGGACGGCGATCTGGTTTCTCGTTGCGCTGAGTGGCTTCGCCGATCGGTGGTCGTCGTGGGTACGGCGTTCCGATGCCGTCGTGACGGCGACCGGGGCGTCGTCGAGTGCCCGCTCGGCCATCGCACTCGTGGTCGCCGCGCCGCTCGCCTGGTGGTGGGTCTCACCGGAGATCAGCCGGCTGTGGCGCCCGCAGACCCGGTCGCTGATCGTCGACCTGGCCGACCGGGCATGGCCTCCGGCCACCGGCGACCTCGGGTTGCGCGGCCTGGCCCTCGACTCGCTCGACACCTTCGTCATCTCCGTCCTGGCGATCACGATCGCAGCACTTGGCGCAGTGGTGATGGCGTTTGCGTCCGGCGGCGGGCTGCGTGCGGCGCCCGATCACCCATCGCTGCTCGTGCGGGTGATCGAGTTCGCGACGCGGTCGGTGATGTTGCTGCTACGCGCCGTGCCCCCGCCGGTGTGGGCGTTCGTCGTCGTTCTCGTGATCTTGCCCGGGATCGTTCCCGGTGCCGTCGCCCTCGGCCTCTACAACCTCGGCGTGCTCGGCCGCCTCATGGCCGAGGTGTTGGAGAACGACGACGACGCAGCCTCACCGTCGCTTCGTGCGGCAGGCGCACCGTCGATCGTGGCGTTCGTCGCCGCCGCCGTGCCGTCGATCCGACAACGGTGGCAGGGACTCACCTTCTATCGATGGGAGGTAACGGTACGCGACACTGTGATGGTCGGCACCGCCGGGGCGACCGGCCTCGGACGAACGCTCACGCTGGAGCTGGCGGGGCGAGCCTTCGATCGAGCGCTCGCAGCGCTGATCGCACTGGTGCTCGTGACCCTGCTGGTCGACGAGCTCGCTCGCCGAGCGATCAGCCCCAGCAGCTCCGGCTGGCGTACCAGGGGCGAACGCCATCTCGCTTCCACGTGATGACGGCGGCTTCGTCCTGCTGGGCCGGCGTGGCCAGGTGGGCTTCGAACACGCCGTAGCGAGCAGCATGGCCGTAGGCAGCCCAGCTGGAGGCCAGGAACTGGTAGGCACCCCGAGCGCTCGACCGGCGGTTGGCCGCCAAGTAGTTGCCACCCGATTCGCAGCGCCGGATCTCGAGCAGGATCGGCGGCACGTAGACGCCGTGGCCGGCGTCGACCCAACCCGCAGGAGCGGACGGCGAGACCACCGGCACCACGGGTGCCTGCACGACCTCGAGACCGGTGGCAATCCGGTGCTCGGCCGAGTCGGAGATGTAGAGCACGGCGCGGGCGGCGTCGTACTGTGACCAGTACTCGTAGCCCGACGTGTCGGGTTCACGACCGAGGGCCCAGAGGTAGGCGTCGCGGAGCGGATCACCGGTCGAGCGATTCTGGGCCTCTTCGGAGTCGATGAGTGACCGGGTGAGCGCGAGGAGTGATTCACCGCTTTCGATCTGGTCGACCCAATAGTCGTGGCCGGCAGCGTCGGGCTCGCGACCGAGCGCTGCTCGATACAGCCTGGTGATGCGATCGTTCGGTGCCAGCGATGCGAGACCCTGCGGGGTCGCTTCGTCAATCGTGCTTGCGGCGCCGTCGTTGGTGCTCTGCGCCGACGCGGGCACTGCGACCAGCAGTGTCCCGACGGCCAGGAGCACGGCAACCGCCGTCTTCATCTTGTTCAGCATGTAACCACCTCATCGTTCGCTCAGCAGCGAGGGCGCTGCTGAGTGGAAGGCCTGAGATGACGACAAACGCCCAGTGCATGCGGACGTGCCGAGGGATACCAAACCGACGAACTCGCACGCATGTCTGCGTCATCCCATGCCCCTCTGAAAGGATCCCGCCTTGGTTAGAGGCATGTGCGCTCGGGTTGTCGGCCCCCGAGTAAGCCGGTAAGTGACGATCACGTTACGCGGCGCCGCCACGAATGCAAACTCGATGTGTTTCTTGCCACGTCCGGTGTGTCCGGTGACACCTGGACTCGATCCCGGCGTCATCAGGATGATCTACGCTGCCGGTGTCACATTGGAGGGACGATGAGCGAGAACTACACCGCATGGGATGGCAACGACTATCCCTGGCCACCACCCGAGGGCTGGGTCGACAGAGTCCCGTGGAGTGGTGGGGTTCCGAGTGTGTTGCTCGGTGTGTCAGGCCTCGAGTTGGGCCCGTGATCGCTCAGTGTCGCGCACAGTGTTGAGGTCTGCCATCGACCCCTCGGTCATGTAGCGGCGAGCGACCGCCCATTCCGCGTGCTGATCAGCGAGCACGGCCCCGATGAGCCGGATCGCTGCGGCGTCGTTGGGGAAGATCCCGACCACGTTCGTGCGCCGTTTCACTTCCTTGTTCAGTCGTTCCAACGGATTGTTCGACCAGATCTTGCGCCAATGCGACGACGGGAACGCCCCGAACGCCAACACATCGGTCTTGGCGTCACGCATCGACAACGACGCTTTCGGGAACTTGGCCTCGAGCATGTCGGCGACCTCGTCCCAACGGGTGTTGATCTCCCCGGTGGTGCCGAGCGCGAAGATCGACCGGAACGCGGCCGCCACCATTTCTTGCTGCCCTTTCGGGACCTTGGACAACAGATTCCGGGCGTAGTGCACGCGACACCGCTGCCAGCTCGCCCCGCTGATCCCTTTGCGGATGGCGGCCTTCAGCCCTTCGTGGGCGTCGGAGATGACGAGGCGGACACCACCGAGACCACGTTTACGCATCGAGCGGAGGAACCGGAGCCAGAACGTTTCGTCCTCCGAATCACCGATATCGACACCCAGCACTTCGCGGTCACCAGCAGCGGTGATCCCGGTCGCGATGACCACCGCTCGGGACACGACCTGGCCGAGGGCGTCGTCACGGACGTTGATGTAGGTGGCGTCGAGATACACGTACGGAAACGAAGTGTGACCCAGGGTGCGTGTCCGGAACGCTTCGACTCGTTCGTCCAGACCGGCGCAGATCCGCGACACCTCTGATTTGGAGATGCCGGTGTCGATCCCCATCGCCACCACCAGATCATCGACCGCTCGGGTGGAGACGCCGTTGACATAGGCCTCCATCACCACCGCATACAGAGCCTGATCGATCCGTCGGCGGGGTTCGAGGATGCTGGGGAAGAACGAACCCTTGCGAAGTTTCGGGATCCCGAGTTCCAGATCGCCGGCCTTGGTCGACAAGGTCCGTGGCCGGGTCCCGTTGCGATGCGTGGTCCGGTCGATGCTGCGCTCGTAGGGGCCGGCGCCGATCTTTTCGGCCGCTTCGGCCTCGATCAACTGTTGCAGCGCCCATTGGGCGAGCTGGCGGACCAGATCGGTTCCTTCTCCGATCGAGATCGCGTCGAGCAGGCGGTCGATGTCAGACTGTTCAAGAGTCATCGGTGTGGTTCTCCATGGTGTGCACTTGGTCGTACACACCGAGCATCACGCCGGTGACTCACCCACAGGTGGACCCGCCCCGAAATCCCACCACGCCAAGGGACTCATACGCTGGGTCCTCGGCAACGATGGTCGGTATTGGCCCGACGGCCAGCAGCCGACCGGGCCGCGCGATGCGGCCACGGCCGCCGGAGGCGGCGATTGGGCGGAGACGACCACTGTTGCCCCGCCGGAACCGTCGGCGTTCGCCGCACCCGACCCTGGAGCGATGCCACCGCCCGGTGCCATGGCGCCACCAGGTGCAATACCACCACCGGGCGCCATGCCCCCGCCCGGGGCGCCAGGAATGGCACCACAACCGGGCTACGGCGCGCCGCCACCAGGACCACAGGCGCCGGGCACCTACACCTACGGGGTGGCGCCGAAGAAGTCGAGCAAAGCCGGATGGTGGGTGCTCGGCATTCTCCTGTTTCTGATGGTCGTCGGCGTCGGCGGCTGTCTGCTCATTGCCACAGTGCTGGCCGACGGCGCCGCCGAGTTGGGCGACACGTTCGCCGAGTTCGAGGACGAGTTCGACCGCCGCCAGGAAGCCACGCAGGCGATTGCCGTGACGTCGTGCTCGCTCGAGGGTGGCGTGCCGACCGCGTCAGGGACCGTGACCAATCCGCGCACATCGACGTCGAGCTACTTCGTGCAAGTGGAGTTCTTCGACACGGCAACTGGCGCCTCACTCGGGACGGCCGATGTCTCGGTCTTCGCCATCCCTCCCGGCGACACCGAATCGTGGGAACTCAGCGCGCCGACTTCAGGCGTCGAGGGCGCCATCAAGTGCGAACGAGGCTTCGACGCCATACGCATCGAGGACTGAACGCAGGACCGATCAGTCGGCCTTGCGGAACACGAAGACGGCGTTGACGGTGAGCAGTTCGTCGCGCGAGTAGCCGTCGAGTTCCTCGGCAAACGCGCCGTCGATCAGCGGCCCGAACACCTCGGGATGTTCGTACTGATCCAGGTATTCCACGTATCCGGGTGTGAGTTCGTCGAACAGTCGCCGCCAATCGGCCAGCCGCCATTCGTTGAGGAACGCGCTCGGGCGAATGCCTGCGGCCGTGCTCGGCCGAAGGTGCCCCCACAGCAGGCGTTGATCGTCCACTCCGGTGAACGATCGAATGTCGTGGTGACCGTTGGCCGAGGTGTAGTTGTGGATGCTGATCAGCGCTGCTCCTCCAGGTCGAAGCGCCTCGATGACCCCGGCGAGAGCGGCTCGGGGATCGCTGACATGCTCGAACACCGACCAGGACACCACCGCATCGAAGGCTCCGTGGGCTGGACGCCAGTCGACGATGTCGCCCTGGTGACTCCTCGGCCGGATGAAGGAGGTGCCGCCGACCAGATCGATCCAGCTTCGACGGGCCGACCGGTTGACGAGCAGTTCGCGTCCCAGCGACTTCACCACTCGTCCCGCGCCATTCGTTCGCGCCATACGCCACCAACCGGCGGCGTCACGCGCACTGACGACGTCGAGATCGAGCGCCTCGACCGTGTTCGACAGCCCGAGGTAGTGCGCTCGCTCAAGCCCCTGGCCAGGTCCGATCTCGAGGAGCCGGAGCCCAGTCAGCTGCTCGCCGAGTTGGGTCTCCAGCCGGTCCACGTCTCGCTCGAGCCCGACCTTCAACGGCGCAAGGCCGGCAGCGTGATCGGTCGTGACGGCGTTGACGACCTGACGCCATGACCGCATCAGTCCGAAGTCGGCATAGCTCCGAAGTTCACCCATGTCTGACCCTCATCCGATTGCTCGCTCAACGACCCTCACCGAGCCTCGCCCCGAATCCATCGGCAGGTAGAGGCGGCATCGGAGTCAGCGCCGCGAATTGTCGATGAGAAGCAATCAGCGAAGCGTTGCTCGAACCCCGCGAACAGGCGGTGCGGGCGGGAGCCATGATTCATCATGGGCGACCAGTCCCGAGCCGACCGAGGCGTGATCTGGCGAGCGCCCCCGGCAGGACTCGAACCTGCAACCGTCAGATTAGAAGTCTGGTGCTCTATCCGGTTGAGCTACGGAGGCGTGCGACGCTGTCCGAGCCAACGCCCGAGCAACGGCCCGACGAGCCTAGTGCGCTCGGCGGGCGATCGGTGCGGCGCTCCAGGTCATCGGGATCATGCGGCAAAAGTTGATCGTCGTTCGCCGGGGTATCCGCTAGGCTTGCCGATTCCTGGTGGCTGTAGCTCAGTCGGTTAGAGCGTCAGTTTGTGGCACTGAAGGCCGGGGGTTCGATTCCCCTCAGTCACCCCACGCAACCGCAAGGCGAAAGTGAACACCCAGCGTCGGCAAGGTGCAGGGTGAACGCTAAGCTTCGGCGGCTACACAAGCGCCTCTAGCTCAATTGGCAGAGCAACGGACTCTTAATCCGCAGGTTCTGGGTTCAAGTCCCAGGGGGCGTACCTCGAGAAGGCCGTCGACCAGGGCAAACGCCCCGTCGGCGGCCTTCGTCGTTCACGACGGGTGCCAAACCGGGTGCCAAACTCCCGCTCCTAGACCGAGCGATAGACCCGAGCACGCCCGCCTCACGCCGTCCTGGCTCGAATGCCTGTACTCGACGGCACGACGAGGGCCGCCCGGCCGTTGTCTCGCTTCACCTCCGATGTTGACTGCCATACACCACCTGTGGCCCGCCCGAATCGCCCATTGGGACACCGAGGCCAAGGAGATCCGGTCCAACGCGTACGTGCCGACCGACGACCTCAGCTCGGCTCCAAACCCCAAGGTCCTCTCTGCTGCGCCGACCAGCTGAGAGTTCTGCCGACCCCAGAGCGTTCCACGGTCCGATCGTGGGGTAGCCATCTCCACCGAGACCTCATCGTCGATCTCTCCTTCATCTCTCGGCCGACAAACTCGCCCAGGAGAGCTCCCCTCGTCCCCCGCACCACCATCGAGCCGAACAACGCCCACGACGAAGTCCCTGCTGCAGTCGCTCACCTCTGCACCCCTCGACCGTGTCGACGACATCGAAGCGGCGATCTTCGCCTGCAACCGGTGCCTCGGCGGAACACCCTGCGAAGGGGGTGCTGTCCGGCTGGATCCCCGGTTGGAGTGGCACGGAGGTGTGCCATGGGTGCCGCCGTGACAAGCGACGAGCACTCCGAGGTGAACGAGACCGTCGAGTTCTTCCGTGCCTGCATTGGATCTGCCGACGTGTGGGCAGGCGGACCGCCGTTCACTCGCTGGCTCGGCGGGGTGCTGGTCGAGCGCGACGAGATGGCCAACCCGGCCGGCCTCCTCCATGGCGGCATGCAGTGCGCCATGCTCGGCGATGCCGTCGGGCTGGCGGCGTTCACCCTCGGGCGCGACGGCTTCCATCTCTCCATCAACCTGGCGACCGACTACCTCGCCTCGGCGGCAGTTGGTGCGACCGTACGCGCGACGGCGGAGATCGCGCGGGCCGGCTTGCGGGTGGTGCATGCCTCGGCCACACTGAGCGATCCCGACGGCCGCACCCTGGCCAGCGCCAGCTCGAATTTGCTGTGGTCCCCCCAGACCACGACGACCGTCTGAGTCCGCCGGAAGGGTCCGACTTGGCTCGGGGCGAGTCGCCAGGGGTGACCAGCATCGACCTCGACTCGGTCGTGCGTATCGGCCCTGCGGACGAGTGGCCGAGGGAGCGCCTGATCGAAGAGCTGGAGCGCCGCAGCGGTGAACGGTGAGCAGGCCAACGAACTACAACGCTGCAACTTCGTTTCTTCGTCATAACCCGGTTCCTGGACCGTGTTATGACGTACAATCGGTGAATGCCTCGTATCGTTGACGAGCTCGCTCGCCGCCAGCTGAAAGTCGGACGACCGGATTCGTTCGACGTCGAGCGGACAGACACCGAGCTGCGGCGACTCATCGAGAACGGGAGCGTGCTGCAACTCTCGAAGGGCTTCTACGTTCTCGTCCCCGAGGAGCGGCGGGGCCCGGACACGACATGGCGACCCACCATTGAGGGCGCAGCACTCGGCATGGCAGTCGCGCTCTACGGCCCTGACGAGGTCGCCCTCGTCGGCCCCTCGGCGGCCAGGGCGCACCGCTGCTATCCGCGAGCCCTCGGCACGGGCTACGTGTCGATCCCGGGAAGGTTGCGCACGCGCGGAACCATCGTCGGGACGATCCGATTCGTCACGCGCGATCTGTCGGGCATGGACACCGTCAAGGTGGAGACCGACCTCGGGCCGGGCTGGGCCACGAGCGTCGAACAAACCGCACTCGACCTTTGTCGCGAGCGGCCGGCTTGGAACATCACCGACGAGGCCCGAACCGAGATGATCCGGCGACTCGCCGACCGGATCGACTGGGACCTGATCGACGAGATCGCCGAAGCGAAGCGCGGCGTCAAGACGCTGCAAAGGCTTCGCACGATGCTCGGTCGAACCCGGCCATGATCGACCGCACCGAGATCGAAGCGGTCGCCGGCCGGTTCGGCGCGCCCGACACCCAGATCATCCGCGACCACCTCATCAGCCACGTGCTCGCCGCGATCGCCGACTGGCCCGACCGTGACCGCGTCACGTTCTTCGGTGGCACCGCGCTCTGCCGCACGTGGCTGCCCGACCTCCGCCTGTCCGAAGACATCGATCTGCTCCTCGGCTCGCCCACCGACGGCGACGGTCTCCGAGCCCACATCACCAGACGACTCCGTCGCGAGTTCCCGAACCTCACCTGGACCGGCCTCGGCTCCCAGCACCAGGTCGAAACATGGGCCCTCGCCGCCGACGACCTCGAGGTCAAAGTGCAGTTCGCCCGGCGGCCGGAATGGCAGACGATTCCCGTCGCCATCGAGCCTGTTCAGCTGCGCTACTCGGACCTCTCTCCCTCGGTCCATCTCAGAGTCCCGACGCCCAGCGGTTTCGCCGCGATGAAGCTCATGGCATGGTTCGACCGCCACACCCCTCGCGACCTCTACGACCTCGCAGCACTCGCCGACGCCGGACACATCGACGAAACCGCAGTCACCCTCGTGCGCCCGATCGCCGGATTCACTCCCGGAGCCGCCAATCTCGAGCGCTCAGTTCCCCGCTCGGTCGCCTCGTCGTGGCAAACGGAGCTCGGGCACCAGGCCTCCGACCTTGACTCGCCCGACGACTGCCTTGCTCGGGTGCGGGCTGCGCTCGACCGGATCAGCGAGTGACGCCCAGGGGATCGAACACCGGCGAAGCGCCGGACTTCGACACCCATGCCGGCAGGCACGGAGTTCGGCCGTGGTCACGAGGTGGTCACAACAGTTCCGTGATCACGGGTTATCCACAGGGATCGGACGGGATCTAAGAACACCGGAAAGCAAACGTTTTCCCAGTTCAGGCGGTATTTCTCGCCACCAGCCGGTACGAGCCGAAACAGGCCTTCGGCTGCTCTTAATCCGCAGGTTCTGGGTTCAAGTCCCAGGGGGCGTACCTCGAGAAGGCCGTCGACCAGGGCAAACGCCCCGTCGGCGGCCTTCGTCGTTCACGGCCGGTGCCGAACCGGGTGCCTTAGACTTCGTGTTGGACACCTTCACGGAGCGCAACGGTTGGCTGTCGGCCAGCACCCCTGGCTCGCACCCACCGATCAGACTGTCTGGCCGCCGTCGACGACGAGTGCGTGGCCGATGGTGAAGGTGTTGGCATCGGAGCAGAGCCAAAGGACGGCGTCGGCGATCTCCTCGATGGTGCCGAGTCTGCCGACCGGTTCCTGGGCGATGAAGTCCTCTCGGAGCCCGGGCGTGGTGTCACTGAGTGCGGCGATCATCTCGGTGTCGATCACGCCGGGACAGATGGCGTTGATTCGGATGCCACGCGCGGCGTAGTCGAGGGCTGCGCACTTGGTCAGTCCGATCACCCCGAACTTGGAGGCGCCGTACGCTGCCCCGCCTGCGAATCCGGTGACACCGGCACCGGAGGAGGTGTTGACGATCGCGCCACCGCCGTTGGCGATCATGGCAGGGATCTGGTGTCGCATACACAGGAACACGGCTCAAAGGTTGACGTCGAGCACCCGATCGAATTGCTCCTCGGCGAGCGGCGTCGGCGGCTGGGCGACACCGGCGTTGTTGAAGGCGATGTCGAGCCGGCCAAAACGCGTGACCGTCTGGTGCACGGCGTCGGCTACCGCTGCGCTGTCGGTCACGTCGACGGCGATCGGCAGTGCGTCGCCGCCGGCGCGCTGGATGTCTCGGGCCGTCTCATTGGCGCGGTCTTCGGTGAGACCGACGGCGGCCACGGTCGCGCCGTGGCGAGCGAAGGCAAGGGCGGTGCCGCGACCGATACCGCTGCCTGCGCCGGTAATGAAGGCGACCTTGCCGTCGAACTGTCGGGTGTGTCCGGTAGTTGGCATCAGTCGGCGGTGTGTCGGCCGGCGAGGTATTCGTCGTCGGTGACGTGGTGCATCCACACGACGTTGGTGCCGTCGAGTGCTTCTTGTATCGCGGCATGGGTCATCGGACCGTCGGGGGAGGCGCCGTGCCAATGGGGCCGGTCGGGTGGGCAAAGCAGGATGTCGCCGGCTGCGAACTCCTGCACCGGTTCGTCCTCGACCTGGGTCCAGCCGAGGCCATCCAGCACGATCAGGGTTTGGCCGAGCGGGTGGGAGTGCCATGCGGTGCGAGCACCGGGTTCGAAGGTGACGATCGCACCCGTCACCCGGGACGGGTCGTCGCGTGCGAACAGGCCTCGGATCGTGGCCCGGCCGGTGAAGTAGTCGGCTGGTCCTTCAGTTTCGGTCTGGTCGGCGAGTCGATGGATCTCGGTCATCGTCGGTTCCCTTCTCACGAGGTGGTCAGTCGGCGGCTGGCTCGTACGGCGTCCACAGCGGCGGGATCGCCTCGATCTCGTCCCAGGCATCGAGTCGTCCGTCGTGGAGCCCAGGCCCGACGTGGGGTTCGGCAGCGATGACCATCGTCGCCCGGCCGGACCGGTCATAGCGCGGCCAGTCCGGGAGGTGCTCGGACGAGGGGCGTCCGTCGCGGACGAACGAGCCCCACGCATCGCTCGACATGGCAGCGACCAGGTCACGCTGCGGGTTGTCGCTGGCGGAGCCGACGAGTTGGTCGACACCGGGCTGGTGGAGGTTGTCGAACCAGAACGGGAGATCGAGCGCGTGGCACGCCCCGAGCGCTCCGCCGACCTGGGTCGAGGGGAACGCCCAGTCATAGGCGTAGACCGGGGCGCCACTGTCGGCGTGGTGAAGCGCCATGGTTCGCTGCGGCGCCCGCCAGTCCCGGTCGGTGCAAGCGACGTTCCACGCTGCGGTCTCGTCATTGTCGACAAGGTCGAGGTAACGCTGCTCGAGCTCGTCGAGGACCGCTTCGTCGGCGTCGACCAGGATGTTGCGGAAGCGTTCCCTCAGCGGCACCTCTGCCGGCGGGACGTTGTGCCCGGAGCCGAGGACGGCGAACAGGTTGTGCTCGTCACGGGTCGTGCCGACCAGGATCGGCACCCGATGCTGCTTGCCCGCAGCAAACGCCTCCATCACGGTGATGGGGACGATGTGGCCGTCCTCGACCGTCTTGTAGGGCGTCTTCACCGCAACGATCGTCCGGCCTTGTGCGGCGAGGAGCGCATCGACGGGCTGTTGGCGAAGCCGATCGAGGGTGCCGTCGTCGAGCGTCTCACCCAACGCGGCCAGGTGGAGGTCGCGAGTGAGGTGGGCAAACGCTCGGTCCGAGTTCGCCTGACCGTGGCCGCTCGAGATGATCGCCTGCTCGAACAGCCCTTCGGCCCGGTCGCTGACCAATAGGTCGGAGATCATGCACGCACCGGCGGACTCTCCAGCGATCGTCACCCGGTGAGGGTCTCCGCCGAAGTTGGCGATGTTGTCCTGTACCCACCTCATCGCAAGGATGACGTCGAGGAGATCGTTGTTGCCCATGGTGGCGTCGTTGTCGAGCGACAGGCCGCCGAGCATCCCGAGCCGGTAGTTGATCGACACCACCACGATGTCTTGCCGGTCGGCGAGATTGGTGCCGTCGTAGAACCACTCCGAACTCGAACCGCCGAAGTTTGCGCCGCCGTGCACCCACACCATCACCGCTCGAGACTTCTCAGCAGGCGTTGCCGGTGCCCACACGTTGAGGTTCAGGCAGTCCTCGGACTCCACGACGTCGTTCGGGCGACCGACCGACATCGGCCCCGGCAACTGTGGGGACGCCGGCCCGAACTCGGCGGCATCGAACACACCCGACCAGCCAGGGTGGGGCTCGGGCGGGGCGAACCGCAACGATCCGACCGGCGGCGCCGCGTACGGGATCCCCTTCCACGACACCACCCGCCCATCGGTGACGCCACGGACGGCGCCTCCGCTGGTCTCGATCACCAGTGCGTCGCGCTCGTCGGTGCGTGGTGTGGTCATGCGCGGTCGGCCTCTTCGTTCTGGTTGGCGTCGAGTTGGGTTGCGGCCCACGAGCCGAGCAGTCGGAGCCGCTCGTCGGACTCCGACCCGGGTTCGGCTGCGTAGATGTTCATGACGAGCCCGGCGTCCGAGGTCATCTCGAGTCCCTCGTAGGCCACAGTCACCTCACCGACCACCGGGTGGTTGAACCGCTTGGTCCCTGCCGAGTGACGGCGCACGTCATGGCGAGCCCAACGGCTGGCGAACGCTGCGCTCCGGGTCGAGAGTTCACCGACGAGATCGTGCAGTGCCCGGTCGTGTGGGTTGCGGCCCGCCTCGGTGCGCAGGATCGCCACCGAGTTGTCGGCGGCGATCTCCCAGTCGGGATGGAAGTCACGACCCGCCGGATCGAGAAACAGGAAGCGCGCCAGGTTGGGTGCGCGCTGGGTGTCGGTGAGCGCCGGAGCGTAGAACGCACGTCCGAGCCGATTGCCGGCGAGGAAGTCGAGCCGGCCGTTGCGGACGAACGCCGGACCGGTGGTGATCGTGTCGAGTACCCACTGCAACGCCGGGCGCGTCACCTTTGCTGGGGCCGGGCGTCGACGATGCGGCGTCAACGCAGCCGATGCATCTGGGCGAGCCAGATGCGCGAGATGTTCGCGCTCGGCGTCATCGAGCAGCAACGCCCGAGCGATCGCATCCAGCACTTGCTCGGACACACCATCGAGCGAGCCGCGCTCGATGCGGGTGTAGTACTCCACACTCAACCCAGCCACCGCAGCGACCTCGCTGCGGCGTAAACCCGGCACGCGACGGTTGAGCCCAGGCGGCAGGCCAACCCGGTCCGCAGTCACCCGCGCCCGGCGAGAGGTCAAGAAGTCACGCACTTCGCTCCGGCGGTCCACCCGGCGATCGTACGACGGGTAGTGCTGGCGTGGGGTGCCCTGCTGGTACCCCTCGCAGCGAACTCTCCCCACGACGACGCCAATAGATTTCACTCACACCAACCTTCGCCCACGCCGCCCTGAACCGAGGCACCTCGATGTCGTCGCCCAGCACGGTCGTCGCCCACGAGTCGACGGCATCCGATCTCCATGATGAGCGGAGCACCCGCTACGCCCTCCTGGCAGCGGTCGTCGCGTCGTTCATCGTCACCTTCGATGCTGTCGTCGTCAACGTCGCACTCCCTCGCATCCGTACCGACCTCGGCGGCGGCATCAACGGTCTGCAGTGGATCGTGGATGGCTACACCCTCATGTTCGCCGCCCTCCTCCTCACCGCCGGCGCCGTCACCGACCGTGCCGGCGCCCGCCGAGCATTCATCATCGGTGTCACTGCCTTCACTGTCGCCTCGATCGCCTGCGGGCTCGCACCCGGGCTCGGCACCCTCATCGCCGCCCGCATTGCCCAGGGCTCAGCCGCTGCCCTGATGATGCCCGCTTGCATGGCGCTGATCAGCCATGCCTACCCCGATCCCGCACGACGAGCCCACGCTCTCGCCCTGTGGGGTGTCGGCGGCGCCATCGCCTCCTCCTCGGGTCCTCTCCTCGGTGGTGTCCTGACGGTTGCGTCCTGGCGGCTGATCTTCCTCGTCAACCTCCCCGTCGGTATTGCCGCCGTTGCGTTCGCGACCAAGAGTCGGCCGTCGCCAACCCGCGATGCCACGATCGACGCCACCGGGACACTCAGCGCCATCGCAGCGATGGGAGGCCTCACCTACGGCGCCATCGAAGCCGGCGTTCACGGCATCACCGCCCCTGATGTGCTCGCTGCGTTCGCGACCGCGGTCGTCGGCACCGTCGTGTTCGTGCGCAGCCAACAAGCCAGCGAACGGCCGATGGTGCCCCTCGAACTGTTCGGACGGCGCAACGTCGTCGTCTCCATGGCTGTCGGCTTCGCGTTCGTCGTCGGCTACTACGGGCTCCCCTTCGTCATGAGCCTCTACCTCCAACAACGACGCGGACTCACCCCGTTCCAGACCGGCCTTGTCTTCCTCCCCATGATGCTCACCGGCGCCGCACTCGTCAGCTTCGCCGCCATCATCGCCCGCCGCTTCGGCAGCCGACGCGTCATCATCACCGGCCTCGCCCTCATGGCCGCCGGACTCGTCGCGCTCGCCGCCACCACCACAACCGCCAGCCCCGCACTGATCGCTGCGTTGATGGCGCTCCCCGGACTTGCCGGACCCCTCATCATCCCACCCATCACCGCCATCCTCCTCAACAGCGTCCCCGACCCCCTCGCCGGAGCCGCCAGCGGCGTGTTCAACACCAGCCGACAACTCGGCGGCGCCCTCGCCATCGCCATCTTCGGCGCACTCCTCGCCCACCCCACCGGCATCGACCGCGGCATGAGCTTCAGCCTCCTCATCGCCGCAGCGATCGCCGTCGCCGCCGCACTCGCTACAACGCTCTTGCGACCAGCGACAGCCAGCCGCCAGTAGCGCAACCTGCCATCAACTGATGGCCCGACGGCCCCTGAGCGGGATGGGCGGAACGGCTTCGAGCACGGTCTGTTCCGTGTGACCGAGTCCGTCGACCTCGAGGCGGACGACATCGCCCGGTCGGAGCCAGCCCCTGAAGTCGTCGTGGGCCGTTTGAAAGTGTTCGAGCAGGCATCCGGTCGGGACCGTGCCCGAACCCAGCAGATCGCCAGGAAGCAGTCGAGTGCCGCGAGAGGCGTAGGCGACGACCTGGCCCCAACTCCAGTCCATCGCGCCGAAGGATCCTCCGCCCACGAGTTCACCGTTGACGAACGCACGACCGTGCAAGTCGAATCCGGTCTCGGTTCGGCGCTCGGCCAACTCGTCGACCGTCACCAACCACGGCCCGACCGTGTTGGCCCCGTCCTTGCCCTTGGCGGGCCCGAGGCTCAGACCCATCTCGCGGAGCTGGACGTCGCGAGCACTCCAGTCACAGAAGATCGCGAAGCCCACGATGGCGTCGGGACCATCGGCCGGGTCCACGTCGGCGACCTCGTGCCCAACGACGGCCCCGATTTCCAGTTCGAAGTCGAACATCGAGCACCCGGGCGAGATGCGGACCGGATCGTAGGGGCCGACAACGGCCGACACGTTGCTGAAGTACATGGCAGGAAGCTCGCTCCAGATCGGTTCGAGCTCGGCGCCACCACGACAGTTCCGGAGATGGTCGAGGAAGCACAGCGAATCCCGGATCTGGTGCGGTGCGAACGGCGCGGCAAGGTCGGCGCCCGCCAGTGACACACGCTCGGCAGGCGAAGCGCTGATCGCCTCGGCCGCAGCGTCGAGCCCGCCGTCGGCACGGAGCAGATCGACGAGCGTCGAGCCGGGCTCGTGTCCGAGGATCTCCTCTCCTGCGACGAGGCCGGCCCGTTCTCCCGCCGTCGAGCGGTACGTCACCCATTTCACGGTGCGGTCCCTTCCGATGCAGCCTGCCCACGCTTCCAGTCGGCCGCCATCATCTCGAAGACGGCCATCACGTCGGGCGGCGAGTAGCCGGGTTCCACTTCCTTCCACATCGTGTGCACGGTGGCGACGAGGCGCTCGCGGTCGGACCATATCCCGAATCGCGTGCCATTGAGCTCGGTGTCAAGGTCGAGGGACGCTTCCCTCGGGGTCATGCCCGCAGCATGACGAGACGTGACGCCATCCCGGATGAGACGGAGGTAGTCGCCGACCTCGGTCGCCCCGGCGACGTCGGTGAGCGGACCGTGCCCTGGGACGATCACCGCCGGCTGCAACTCGGCGATGAGGTCGCAGGCGCGGATCCAGTTGCCGATCGGACCGGCCCACATGATCGGTGTACCGCCGATGAAGAGGATGTCGCCGGTGAACAACACGCGCTCGTCGGGGAGCCACGCAAGGAGGTCGCCTGCGGTGTGGGCAGGGCCGACCTCGATCAGTTCCACCGTCCGTCCGCCCACCGTGACACTCGTTCGGCCGGAGAACGTGGTCGTCATCGGCGGGACGTCGATCCCGGAGAAGTCGAACGCCCCGAAGGCTGCCCGGAGGAACTCGCCAACGTTGCCGGTCGACGCTTGGACGAGCCCCGTGAGACGGCCGGCAGGCACCTCGCTGATCTCGTCGCTCGTTGCGTGCGACGAGACGAACTCGACGCCGGGCCCCGCGAGCAGCTGGTTGCCGTAGCAGTGGTCGCCGTTCGCGTGCGTGTTGACAACGGTCTGGATCGGCGCAGCGTCGGTGATCGACGCCATGCGATCGAGCATCGCCTGGGTGAGCTGGAGGTCGAACAGGGTGTCGACGAGCGTCGACTCGGCGTCGCCACGCACGAGGCCTGCGTTCGACAGTCCCCACGATCCGTCCGGCTGGACCCAGGCGAACACGCCGTCGGCCACTTCGGTCAGCGTCGGCTCGTCATGCATGGAACCCAACCTCCTCGTTCACGTTTCGACGCCAGACGACCGGGAACTGGTCGCAATCGATCACGTCACCCTCGCGCAAGTCGTGATGATGATGCGGCTGCGGCGGAGCCGACGGGTGGAACCGGTAGCGGACATCGTCGCCGGCGTAGCGGAACGAGGCCGCCCATCGGGGCGTCGTCGCGTCGTAGTTCGGCTTCGACCCGTGAATGAGATTCGAGTGATGGACGATCACGTCGCCGGGATCGGAGGTGATCGTCACGATGTCGTAGGCATCCTCGTTGCCCTCGATGTCCGGCACCCGGACCAGACCCTCGCCCTCGTAAGTCGGCATCTGCGAGACGAAGGAATTCGGCTGGAAGAACGTTCCCCACCGATGTGATCCACGGACATAGCGCATCGGACTGTTGTCGACGCCGACGGGGTCGGGCGAAACCCACATGCCGCAGACCTGGAGACCGCTCAGGTGGTAGTAGGGCTCGTCGGTGTGGAAGGCCGTGTACTCACGGGCACCCGGCTCCTTCAGCAGCACCTGGTCGTCGTAATAGTTCACCTTGTCGGCGCCGAACAGTTGCCCGGCGAGGGAGCCGAGTGGCGACTCGAGTGCCACCCGGCGAATCGTGTCGTTGTAGGTCCACGACGAGATGGCCGTGAGGAATCGACCGGGGGCCACCGTGGCCCGGGCCCGTTCGTCGCTCAGGATGTCGACGCCGGCGGCGGCCGCCTGCTGGGCCGCAGCCGTGGCGTCGTACTGCACCTCCTGTGTCTCCCACTGGTCGGTGAACACCTCTCGCAGACCGGCTCGCAGCAGCTCGAGCCAGTCGGCGTCGAGGATGCCACGAAGGGCAACCACGCCATCGCGTTCGTACTGCTCGCGCTCCGCATCGGAAACCGCTCGATGACCCACGCCTCGCCTCCTCACTCGGGTGGTCCCCCTGACGACCCGGCGCCGTTGACTATGTCACTCGGCATGTTCTATGTCAATCAACACAGAGTGCTCGACAGAGGTACCCTTTGGCCATGGCCGCCGCATCGCAACCAAGCCCCGGTGATCAACCGACACGTCGGACCGAGATCGGCGACGAGAGCAAGCAACGCATCCTCGATGCGGCCGAGCGGCTGTTCATCGAGCGGGGCGTCTCGGCGACGTCGTTCACCCGCATCGAGCAAGAGGCAGGCATCAGCCGCGGCTCGATCCCGTGGCACTTCAAGAACAAGCGTGGCCTCCTGCTCTCGATCCTCGATCGAGCGATGCTGTTATCAACGCACGACGTGTCGGATCTCGCCGGCCGAGCGGGCATCAGGGCGACCATGCAACGGGCGGCGAAGCGACTCCACCAGCCACAGGCGGTCCTCCTGGCGGCACTGCTCGGCGAGTCCTTCCAGGTCGATTCGGACACACACGACCGCTATCGCGACTTCCACGCCGCCAACCGTGAGCGCCTCGCCGACCTGTTTCGACGGTCCGACGACATCGTCCTCCCGAAGGGGCTCGACGAGGATCGCCTCGCTGCACTCGTGTTCGGGGCGATCATGGGGATCCATCTGCAATACCGGCTGGCACCTGAACTCGTCGACCTCGATGGAGCGCTCGAGGACCTCGCGGAACTGCTCGACGCAGCGCTCTGACCGCCACGTCCTGACTACGAGCAGTCTGGAGGCGCCGCTGGTGTGAACGAGCGACCCGCTACGGGCTCGCCTCTGCGCTGACCTGCACGGAGGAGGCTCAGGTAGTGACGGCCGATCCGGTCGCCCAGCCGAGTCCGTACGCGGTCGGCGATTGCGTCGAGAAGTGGTTCTCGCACATCGTCATCGAGGCGTCGGTAGGGCGACAGTGAGCGAAGGTGGTCGGCGATGCCGCTGCCGTCGAACCACTGGACGGTCGGGCACCAACGGACGGTGGTGGGACCGAAGAAGCCCTCGGTGTCCTCGTTGGGTGGGCCCCATCCTCTCGAGGTGGCGCGGACCTCGGCTGCCGTTGGGGGGTGACCCCAATCCGGGTTGTCGGGCGCCCATTGCTGGTGGAGGTCTGCGGTCGCCGCGTACAGCTCCGGCTCGTCCGACGGTCGGGCGACGGCGTTGCCGAGGATCGCCATCCACCCACCGGGTTCGACGATCTCATGAGCTCGACGCCATCCAACCGATGGATCGATCCAGTGCCAGGAGGACGCAGCGACGAGGAGGTCGAACCGGCGTCCCTGCGCGTCCCAGTCTTCGAAGGATGAGTTCTCGATCTCGACGTTGGGGAAGGTCGCCAGGTTCTCCCGAGCGAGCGCGGCGAGGCCGGCCCCCGGTTCGACGGCGGTGATGTGGTGCCCCCGCTCAGCGAGCGGCCGCGTTGCCTGGCCGGTTCCGCAGCCAACCTCGACGATCCTCGATTGGGCCGACAGCCCAGCAATGGCGACCAGATCGTCGATCAACTCCGAGGGATAGCCCGGTCGCACCCGGTCGTAGAGGTGCGGAACGTCGTCGAACAGTCGCCCCGCGTCTCGTCGGTTGTCGTGACTCACTGCACGAGTTTGCCAGCACTCGGCCCACCCTGCTGTTCCGCTCGGGCGGGGACGGCCGACCCCAACTGGGCGGCTGTCAGCTCAAAACTGCGACACACCGAGAAGCGCGAGCTGCCACGAGCGTCGCCAGCCGATCGGGGAGGTCGGTCGACGGCGCACCGAGCTCAGCCCCGCTGGCAGCCTGAGCAAACGCAGCCGGAGTCCGCTCTGCCAGGTCGAGCACTCGTGAGATCAGTCGGTCACGGTCGAGCTTGAGCTCGTCGGCAGCATGTTCCCAGGCACGGCGTCTGTCGGCACGGCGCAACTCGTAGTCGTCACCGATCTTCATGGCCAGCTTCACCTTGTGACCGTCGGTGTCGTCGTACGGCAGGATCGAGGCGATGTCATACAGCGGCGCCAACCTGACCTGGTTGCCGGCGAGCAGGAAGCTGTAGTTCTTCCCATGGGCGTCAGTGCCACCGATCAGCCAGTTGAACGCAAGGGCGTCGGCGAAGCGCCAAACGTCTCGCTCGGCTTCGTTTCCGGGGATCGCCGATCGGATCAGCTCGGCAATCTGACCAGGCGTCGGACCGCCGTCAGACTGATACTTGCGCGCCGGCGCAACGGACAGCGCCTGGCAGAGATCCTCTTGATGGACGCGAACGAGCGCGCCGTTCTGGACCGATCGATCGAATCGTTCGACGACGATGACACTCTCGTCCTCGAAGGCCTCGATGCGAGTACGCGCTGCCGGAAGGCCGAGTATCCGTGCCGCCGAGAGGCAGAGATGCTCGTTGATGTGCTGCTCCTCGAATCCAGCCACGGCAGGTTTGAGGAGGTGTGTCGTCGGGATCGAACCCGTCGGCACCCCCCACCGGCCCCCACCGCTCTGGCCTCCACCGTCAGGCACGTGGTGAAGCGCCGTCTTCGCCTGGGCACCGCCGATACTGAATTGGCCGGCGAACCCGGGTCCGAGCCAACTGGTCGAGTCGGCCCGAAGCGTTCGAACGCGAGCGGCAAGATCTGCCTCGGTGAGCCAGACGACCTCGCCAGGTCGATCGACGAGGGCGTCGACGTCACCCGGCGCACAGAATTGCACCGCACCCGCACAGTCGTGACCGATCTGCGTACCGAGCAACGAGAAGGGTGACGCCACCGACACCCCAAACGCCCGCCCCCATCGCGCGAGGACGTCGGCATTGTCGGGCAACAGACCCCATAGCCACGGAGTCAGTCGCGCATCACCGTGCACCTCGTCGGCGGGCGACATCGACACCGACAACAGCGTTGCGTTCGGATCATCTCGGTACTGCGCGTCGAAACGAAGACGAAGCGCGCCGTTTGCCGTTCGCTCCACTGTGCCGATCGGAGCGCCCTCGAGCAGGACCCGCAACAGATCCGACGGCATCACACCACACCGTCGATGATCTGCCCGAGATCCACCGCCGATCCGTCGGGAGCCGCCACCGGGGCGAACGTGACACCAAGGTCGAGGGCGCTCAACACCGAGAGTGCCCTTCCGAGTTCGGCAGTGCGCTTCCCCGTCTCGAGCTCGGAGAGCCAGGGGCGCCCCACGCCCGCTCGTGAAGCCAGTTCGTACTGCGTCAGGCCACGGTCCTTGCGCGCCCTCCTGACCGCCGATCCGAACGCCTTGCTCGTCTGTATCGGTCGCATCCACACCTCCGAACGACCGGCGAGTCGGCACCAGGCTTGCCGCGTCGACAGACCGTTGCTTCCTTGTATCCGTTCGGGGACACGATAGTGGTGTTGTCGTTCGAAGACAAGAGGAAAATGTTGCCGTACGCCGACAGATCACGGTACGGCACTCCCCCTTTCCATCGCAGCTGGTCTCGCCGCCGTCAACTCCGCCGCCACATCAGCCGGCATGGTCCCACCAACACCACACACGCCACATGGGACACATCGGGTCGTTCACCGTTTACCATTCGAACGATGAACGCTGAACGGACCGGGATCTCATCGGTATCCCGCATGGAATGGGAACAGGTGCCGTCAACTCCCTGCCCGGTGAGCTCGACGCTCGATCTCGTCGGTGATCGCTGGAGCCTGTTGATCGTGCGTGATGTGATGTACGGCGTCCGCCGCTTCGATGCGTTGACGCAGCGGTTGGGCATCGGGCGAGCGACGCTGTCGGCCCGGTTGAAGCGCCTCGTCGACGACGACATCCTCGAGCCGGCGGACTACGTGGACCGCCGTGGCCGGACGCGGAGCGAGTATCGCCTCACCGAACGAGGCTGGGCACTGCGGCATGTCGTCGTCGCGCTACGGGATTGGGGCGATGCCCACGTGATCGGCGAGGGCAACGAGCTCCTCCATCTCGTCGACCGGTCCTCGAGACGACCGGTTCGTCTGGCGTTCGTCGACGACACCGGTCGAGTCGTCGACGACCGCGACGTCATCGCCGAACCCGGACCGGGCTTCCCTTCCGCCGCGCTGGTTCCCGCCGATGAGACCTCGAACACCGAGCCGAACGTATGACTGCATCAGCCAACGCAACCGCCGGTGGTATCCCGGAACACCGCGCCAGCCACCCGACTCTCCGACTGTTGTTGATCGCCGGCAGCGCGATCGCTGCGATCGGGCTTGGCGTGCGGTCGACCTTCGGGTTGTTCCTCAACGACCTCAACGCCGCCCTCGGCACCAACACCTCGACCTTCGCCCTGGCGATCGGCATCAAGAATCTGATCTGGGGCATCGGCCAACCGATCGCCGGTGCGATCGCCGACCGCTACGGATCCGCCCGGGTCCTCGCCACCGGCGCCGTCGTCTACTGCGGCGGCGTGGCGATGATGGCCCGCGCTGCCACCGCCACCCAGCTCTACCTGTCGGGCGGATTCGTCGTCGGCGTCGGCCTCGCCGCCACCAGCTTCGCCGTCGTGTTGGCGTCGATCGGTCGCCGTTTCCCGCCGGAGCGTCGCTCGACGGCGCTCGGCATCGCCACCGCCGTCGGGTCAGGCGGCCAGTTCGTCTTCGTGCAACTGGCCAACCGGATCGACGCTGCCGCCGGCTGGCAGACCGCCCTCACCGTCCTCGGGCTCGTCACGCTCGCGATCGTCGTCCTCGCTCGACCGTTGCGCGGCAACGCCGAGGATGCCGATGCACCGACGAACCAAGCGGAAAGCCCCGACGCTCCGGCCGCTCAACCCGAGTCGTTGAGGTCGGTGATCGCACGAGCCAGTGTCAACCGGTCCTACCTTCTGTTGTGCACAGGGTTCTTCGTCTGCGGAGTGCACGTCACCTTCATCGCCACCCACTTCATCCCGTACCTGGAGAGGGGGTCGGTATCCGATCGAGTCGCCGGACTCGCGTGGGCGCTGGTCGGCCTCACCAACATCGCCGGCTCCTACCTCGCCGGTGTCCTCGGCACCCGACGCAGCAAGGCCCGTCTCCTCTCTCTCATCTACGCCGCTCGTGGCGTCGTCATCGCCGGATTCGTACTCCTCCCGATGACCAGTGCGACCGTGATCGGGTTCGGCGCTGCCATCGGCGTGCTGTGGCTCTCCACCGTGCCGCTCACCGGGGCGATCGTCGCCCAACAGTTCGGCACCCGCCACGCCGGCACCCTGTTCGGCCTGGTGTTCTTCGCCCACCAACTCGGTGCCTTCGCCGGCGCCTATGGCGGAGGCTGGCTCGCCGACCGCACCGGGGACTACGCAGCGTCGTGGTGGATTGCCGTCGCCCTTGCTGCTGCCGCTGCGCTCGCGAACCTGTTCATCGACGAAGGCCCTCAGTCACTCGACCCCGCCACACCTCGACGCCGATCGGTCCGCTTGCTCCGGCCCGCACTTGGCGTCAACGCCGTTGCGTTGTTCGCCTTCTTGACGCTCAGCACACCGACCGAAGCCACCAGACACGGCGACCCTCGCCTGATCATCTGCGCGGGCCCGCACGCCATCACCGCCAACGCCGAGTGAGCCTCGAGAACCAGCTCCGTTTCTTCAGCTATGGCTCAGAAACAGTGAGGGGCAAGAGTCGACTATCGAGCAGCGCCGCCGTCCGATGACCAATTCCGGCGAGGTATGCCTCGTCAGCGGCGAAAGCGAAGAACTCCTCGATCGACGCCTGGTGCACCAGCACGACCAGATCCCACCGCTCGTCTGCCGGACCGATGAAGAAGTTCCCACCCTCGCCCATGAAAGTCACCGAGCCGCCCGTTGCCTGCAGGTACGGCAGCGTGTGCTCGATGTAGCGGTCATAGGCCTCACGGCCCGAGATGGGATCGCGTGGGGCAAGTTCCGGTGAGAACTGGTAGTCGGCGATCTCCCTGAATCGCAGCATGTTCAACATCGTGACCGGCCCACTCACTTCCCGTGCGAGCAGATTGACGAGGTTCTCGTGGGACGGATCGATGTGCATGACACGCAAGCTAGTCGTGGCCGCTCGACAACGAGCGCAGAATCCGACAGGGTCCTAGCCCGCCCGCTCCAAGCTGTCGAGGGCCCGTCGAAGCTCGACCTGACGGCCTATGCGGATGGCTCGGGCGGTGCCACAAATGCCACACCCTCCCGCAGCAGGGCACGCCACCGCTCTTCCTCGAGCACCGGGATCGACGCCCACTCCTTGAAGACCTTGCCGGCGGGGGCGAACGACCGAGCAACACCTTGTTCGATCAGCTCGGCGACACGCGACTTCGGCAGTTTCACGACGAGCCCGCTGCCCTTGAAGTCGACGAGGGCGAGGAACTCACCGCCGACCCGAGCGCACCGACCGCTCATGATCGTCCCCTCGTGCACCCGAGGATCTTCGGCCTGGAGCTCGTCGATCAGGTCCCAGAACAGTGTCGCGGCGGCTTCGTCGGTCATCGAGGGTTCTCACTTTCGGCCAGATGGTCGACCAGCCAGCGGTGGACGCTGGCGAGTTGCAGCCAGTGTCCGAGACACCAGTCGGCGTAGTCGGACCGGTCGAGGTGGTCAGGGTGGGTCTCGGTGAGACGAACCTGGAAGCCGGTTCGCCGCAGCAGATCGGAGCGAGGATGGTCAGGCTCGAACGGTCGGGGGACCCGCTTCACCTGACCCCCGGCGACCTCGGCACCATGGAACTGCTCGAGCCGATCGAGCTCGTCGGCGAGCGTGACACCCGCCGATCCACCCACGGCCGCTCGCCAGCGTTCACGCATGGCCGGCGTGAACCCGACCCCGCTGGCGAAGCCGGCGCCGGCTGCGTCGACTCGCAACCACATCGTCGGACCGGTGCGCTTGTCGGCGCCGTGCCAGGCGGTGAGCAGGAGGTGGTCCTTGTAGCGAGGCGCACCGTCGGGAGCGAACCGCAGATCACGATGTAGCGGCGACACCGACGATCGCGCCGCCACCGTCAGTGCATGGGGGAACCGATTCGCCAGCTCCGTGATCAGCGCCAGTCCCGGCCTGGTCACGCCGTCGATGAGCTCCGCCTTGTGTGCCTCGTATCGCTCGGCGTCCCAGCCGGGGAGCTCGGCGAGCAGAGCGACCGCCTCGGGATCGAACCCGCTGAACTCGGGGACGGTGCTCATCATGAACCTCCAGCGAGCGCTCGTTGCGCAAGACGATCGACGAACATCGCCCACCCTTCGGTGTGCTGGATCGCCATCTCGTCGCTCAGACCTTCGTGCACCACGCTGACTTCGGTGGCGTCGCCATGAGCCGTCAGCTCGATACTCACGATGCTCGACCCGACCGGCACCGGGAACCCACCGGACTCCCAGCCGTAGGTGAAGACGAGACGCCGGAAGGGCACAACCTCAGAACCTCACCGCTCACGACCCAGCCGTTGTCGTGCACCCAACGGATCGCACCGCCGGGATGAAGCTCGATCTCGGCCTCGACCGACATCCAGGAGTTGAGACCGTCGGCGGTCGAGACGAGCCTCCACACGACGTCGACCGGGGCGGGAATCGTGCGGTCGCACGTGGCGAGCTTCACGATGCCGCCCGCCGGATGCGCATCTCGGACGCGGCGGCTTCTGCCAGCCGATCGAGCGCCGACGACCAGTAGTCGTCGAAGAATCGTTGCGCGGCCCGGATCCCGTCGTCGTTCGCTCGGTACAACCGGCGGCGCCCGTCGACCTCGACGGCGACCAGCCCGGCATCGCGCAACACAGCCAGGTGCTGGCTCATCGCCGGTTGCGAGACGCCGAGTTCTTCGGCCAACGCACCGACCGGCCAGGCGTCGTCACGCACCAACCGCAGCGTTCGGCGACGAGTCTCGTTCGCCAGTGCCTTGAATCGATCGTCGTCGTCCACGCTGACATATAAGCACTATTGCATATGAGGAGCAAACGAGCGGTCACGCCCTCCGCTGCGCGACCTCCTACGGCACCGAGCAGTAGGGTCGCCGAGGTGGGAACGTCGTGGGGACACCTGAACATCAATGTGTCCGATCTTGGCCGCTCGATCGAGTTCTACGAGCGGCTCGGCTTCTCGATGATGATCGAGGCCATCCCACATCTCGGCCTCTCGCTCAACGAAGAGGCCACACTGACCGATGCGCTCTGCGTCGCCTACGGTCTCCCGATCGGCACGCGTGCCCTCGGCTGCATCCTCCAGCTCGATCACGGGCTTCCGAAGCTCGACCTCACGCAGTACGTGCTCCCTGACGCAGCGGAACCGCTGGTGGCAGGTGCACTCGGGTGCGAGCGGCTGTGCCTCGCCGTACGTGACCTTCCCGCCGAGATCGACCGGCTCGAACGAGCTGGCGTGACCTTTGTCGGCGGCGCTGCGTCCGGCGCGCTCGATCTGGCACAGGTCGCCGTGTGCCTCGACCCCGACGGCACGCGCATCGAACTGATCCAGCTCGACCTGAGGCGCTTCGTCGAACTCGGCTACGCCTGAACCACCGCTCCCTCAGCTCGTTGCGCCTCGGTAGGTGAGTGTGCGAGCAGCGATTCCGGCCTTCGCCGCCAAAGCGGGCAGGTCGTCCTCGTAGCCGAGCACGATCAGGCGGTCGCCGATGGCCAGGCGCATGTCGGCCGATGGGTGCATCGTGGTCGTGCCGTCGATCGAGCGAATACCGACAATCAGGTACGCGTGCGCTCCCCGCACCTCGATTTCACCGATCAGCCGATTCGCGAGCGGCGAGGTCGTGTGCAACTCGATCTCGTCGAATTCGAGTCCCATCGATCGCAGATCGAGGTCGCCCGACGCCCCGCTGATCGACTCGAACATCTCCTCGGCAGTGGGACGAACGATCTGATGAGCGATGCGGCTCGCTCCGATCTCGGTTGCGAGGACCACCTCGTCGGCGCCGCACTTGCGCAGCTTCTCTTCGGTGCGCCGGTTCTCACCTCGGGCGATGATTCGCAGCTCCGGCTCCATCGCTCGCGCCGTGAGCGTGACGAACACGTTCGTTGCATCGTCCGAGATCACCGCGGCGAGGACGGCTGCCCGCTCGATCCCCGCTGCGCGCAGCAGGTCCTCGTCGCTGGCGTCACCGTTGAGGAACAGCATGCCGTGCAGTTCGGCGTGCTCGGCCGCCTCCGGTCCCGAATCGATGGCGACGAACGGATGACCGACCGCTTGGAGCTCGGCAGCGAGCGATCGACCCATACGTCCGAAGCCGCACACGATCGTGTGGCCGGTGAGGGCATCGATGTCCTTCTTCATTCGCCTCGCTCCAAACGCCTTGTTCAATTGCCCGTCGATGACCATCTGGATGAAGCCGCCGACCGTGTAGATCACTGCTGCGTAGCCAGCGACGATCACGAACACGGTGAGGACCCGAAGGGGCCATGTCGACACCGGCTGGATCTCGCCGTAGCCGACACCGAAGATCGTGATCACCACCATGTAGAGCGCGTCCTGCGCGGTCCAACCGGCGATCACGTACCCAACGGACCCGACGACGAACACCGCCGCCAGCAACGCAGCTCCGCCCATCATCTTGCGGATGGCTGCCTCGTGAGCGGATGGCCGGCGTCGCAACTCAGCCGATCTCCTACGCTCCACCGCCCCAGTCTCACTCACGACCATTTCGACAGGATTTCGGTCATGTGACTCGCCGATGTACGAATCGCTGCCGACGGAGGGCGCACCCGTTCGCCGACGTGACGGCACCTTCGAGTAACTCCGAACCGATGGACCGTGAGCACCTCGTCACCTAGCGTCCAACCCAACGAGAAGGGGAGAGCATGAGCCGTATCCGGGAGATCGCCGAAGAACACTGGAACGGCAAGACCGATCTGGTCCACACGCACCATCCGGTCCAGCCAATCCGCACCGACGACGGCGACTTCCTGGCCGAGGAGATCGATGACGGCGTCTTCACCATGAAGTCGATCGCGTCGGTCAACGCGCTCGACACGGGCGACGGGCTCGTCATGTTGGACACCGGCGGCCAGTTCGACTCGAATCGTGTCTTCGATGCGGTACGGAGCTGGCGACCGGAGGCACCGCTGACGGCAGCGGTCTACTCGCATCACCACATCGACCACATCTTCGGCACCGCACACTTCGAGGCCGAGGCTCGCGACAAGGGTTGGGCCAGCCCGACGGTCTACGCGCATGAGAACGTGCCCGCGCACTTCCGCCGCTACGAGAAGACGACGGGCTGGAACGCGGCGATCAACCGCCGCCAATTCGCGATCGACCGCGACGGCTGGAGCTGGCCGGACACGTACCGTGACCCCGACGTCCTGTTCGCAGATCGACTGACCTTCACCCGCGGCGAGCTGACCTTCGAGCTCCACCACGACCGAGGCGAAACCGACGACGCGGCCTGGACGTGGGTACCCGAGCGGAAGCTGCTTCACCCGGGCGACCTCTTCATCTGGGCGGTGCCGAATGCAGGGAATCCGCAGAAGGTGCAGCGGTACCTGAGCGACTGGGCGGCCGGCCTCCGCAAAATGGCGGCGCTGCGGCCCGAGATCATGATTGCCGGTCACGGTGTGCCGATCTTTGGCTCGGCCCGCATCGTCTCGGCATTGCTGGACACCGCTGAATTGTTGGACAGCATCGAGGATCAAACCCTGGCCATCATGAACCAGGGCAAGAACCTCGACACGGCGCTGCATTCGGTCAGCGTGCCAGCGCACCTGCAACACCAGCCGTATCTCCAAGCGGTCTATGATCACCCGCAGTTCCTCATCCGCAACGTGTGGCGACGCTACGGCGGTTGGCACGACGGCGAGCCCGACAATCTCCTGCCCGCACCGCGCTCCCAGCAAGCGGCCGAGTGGGTTGGGCTCGCTGGCGGCTCGGCTGCTGTCTTGGCCCGCGCCGCCGAGCTGGCCGACAGTGGCGACCACCGCATGGCGTGCCATTTGGTCGAATACTGCGCGCTGGCCGAGCCGGGCAACGCCGACGTGTGGTCGTTACGGGCGCGCGTCTACCGCGAACGCTCGACCGAGCAGACGTCGTCCATGGCCCGCAACATCCTCAATCACGCAGCCACGGCGTCGGACCAGCACAAGCGCGATCTCGCAGGGGATTTCTGAACGCCAACCCTCGCTTCCTCATCCGAAACATTCTGATGCAGCACCTCGGCATCGCAGCCGCGTGGCCCGCTAGCGTCTGCGGGGTGAGCATCAGCGATGAGAAGTATGTGGCCCTCACCACCTACCGGCGCGACGGTACGCCCAAGCCGTCACCGGTGTGGATCGCTGCGTTGCCTGACGGCTCGGTCGGTTTCACCACGGCCTCGTCGAGCTGGAAGGTGCGACGACTGGCGAACAATCCATCGGTCACGCTCCAGCCCTGCGATTCGAGAGGCAATGTGAGGTCGGGCACGTCACCGGTGTCCGGGACCGCCCGAGCGGTCCAAGGCGATGAGTTCGAAGCGGTGCGCTCGGCCATCAAGAACAAGTACGGCATCCAGTTCCTTGCCATCACAGCGGTGGGCAGGCTCGCCAAGCTCATCGGCAAGGGTTCAGGCACCGACACCGCCATCGTCATCACGCTCGACTGAGCACCGACGACGATCGGATCACGGGACCGTCGTCGCTCCCTCCTGGCCCCCGTCTACCCCCACCGCGTGCCCGACCGCTTCGACGGCCGAACGCAGCGGACCCGCCTGCTTCAACAGGTCCCAGCTGGCGACGATCCAGGCGGCGCCATATGACGTGAAGGCGGCGAACTCACCGACATAGGTCGGTGGCAGGTCGCCCGCTCCCGGCCACCACAGGGGGACACCGATCATCGCCCACGCACCGCCGGCCAGCACCCCGATGGCACAGAACGAAAACAGGACCGCCTTCGGTACTCGACGCCATAGGTGCGCAATGATGCCTACGCCCTCGGCCGAGAGGGCTCGCCACACCGCTGGCACGCCGAGCGGCGGGGCGTCGTCCGCCGGCCGGTACCTCATCACCGCCCGTGCTGCCGCCCCGTAGCCGAACTGACGCAGAGCAAAGACCACACACAGGGCGCAGAAGGACACAACGACCACTGCGGCGGCTACGACATGGATCGTTCGCGAACTGGCCTCCCCAAACTCCGCCTGGAGTGAGGCGCACATCGGCACACCTGGAGGGACGACACGGTCGCAATCGAGCGGGTGGCCTCCCGGGTTCGGCCGTGCCGTGGGAACGAACGCGACGACAACGATCGCGGCGCCGGCGACGAACGAGAGCAGGAAGTCCCAGCTCCACCAGTTCCAGAACTGATAGCCGATCAGGACGATGGCTGCGGTGGTGAGACCGCCGACGAAGAGGTCGCGCGCACCGGAGTGGTAGTAGGCGCTCATCGACCCTCGGATCTCTCGTTGATCATCGAGGAACAGCCAATCAGTCAGCACCAGGGTGATCGGTAGCATCACGCCGAGCACACCGATCAGCAAGCGGAGCCCGACGTAGGAACGCAGCAGGGGCTGGGTCCAGGGATCGACCGACTCGGGGCGATAGGACGTCCCGAGCCGCGGCCACTTGTCGCTCCGGACCCACATCGCTCGCATCTCCTGTCCCCTCCCTGAGCGTTCTCGTTGTCGATGGATCCACTAGCTCATCACACCAGGGAACTGATCGCTCCGAGGACAGCCAACGGAGAGGCCCCGGTCGTCGAATCACCAGCCCGGCGGTACTGCGGTTCCCTACCATGGAGGCACGAGATCGGGAGGGAGCACGATGAAGGGAATCGTCCAGACTGAGTTCGGGGACCCCCGCAAGGTCCTCCGGCTCGAGACCATGGAGCAACCACCGGTCGACGACGACAGCGTGCTGGTGCGGGTGTGCGCCGCGTCGATTCACATCGGCGCGGTCTACGGCGTCCGGGGGTTCCCGAAGGTGATGCGTCCGATGTTCAAGAAGTTCATCGCCGACAGCGGCGTGATCGGGCAGAACCTGGCAGGCGTCGTCGAGGCTGTGGGGCGCAACGTCACGTCCTTCGCCGTCGGTGACGAGGTGTTCGGCTCAGCCACTGGAGCGTTCGCCGAGTACGCCATCGCCACACCGGATGCCCTCGGCCCGAAGCCTGCCAACCTCGACTTCGAGCACGCGTCGGCCCTCGGCGTGTCGGCGTTCACCGCGCTCCAGGGACTGACCACCTACGGTCATCTGACGGCGGGGCAGCACGTTCTCATCACCGGTGCCTCCGGTGGCGTCGGCTCGTTTGCCGTGCAGATCGCCAAGGCGCTGGGCTCCGAAGTGACCGCCGTCTGCAGCACGAGGAACATCGAGCTCGTTCGCTCGATCGGCGCCGACCACGTAATCGACTACACCGCCAACGACTTCACCACCGGTGCGCCGACCTACGACCTGATCTTCGACAACGTCGGCGGACACCCGTTGAAGGCGATGCGAAGCGTACTCACCGCCGACGGCCGACTTCTCGCCAATGGCGCACCGGCGCCGACCGGATGGCTCGGCGGTCTCGGTCATCCGTTGCGCGTCGCGATCGAATCGCTATTCTCCCGGCAGCAGGCGCGCCCGTTCCTCTCGACCGAGAATGCCGCCGACCTTCGCAGGCTGCACGACATGGCCGCGGCCGGCACGATCACTCCGGTGATCGATCGGATCGCTCCGCTCGACGAAGCAATCGAGACCATCGCCGCCGTCGGCGAGGGTCACAACCGGGGCACGTCGGTCATCGTGATACCGACATCGCCGCAAGCACGACATTAGGGCCAGGCCGCTACCGCCATCTAGCATGCGCAGATGGCTGTGACCGACGACACCTCTTCTCTCGACGACGTCCACGAGCGCTACGCACACGAGCGCGACAAGCGGGTCCGTAGTGACGGCAACGACCAGTACCTCGAGGTCACCGGTCGCTTTGCCCATTACGCCGACGATCCCTATGTCGCCCCCGAGCCGCGCGACCCGGTGCACGACAAGGTCACTGCGGACTTCATCGGCGGCGGGTTCGGCGGGCTCGTCACCGGCGCTCGTCTGGTCGAAGCCGGCATCGATGTCCGAATCATCGAAAAGGGCGGCGACGTCGGGGGCACCTGGTACTGGAATCGCTACCCCGGCGCCCAGTGCGACACCCACAGCTTCGTCTATCTGCCGCTGCTGGAGGAGACCGGGCACATGCCGAGCGAGAAGTACGCGCACGGCCCCGAAATCCTCGAACACTCTCGTCGCATCGCTCGCCACTTCGGCCTCTACGACAAAGCGCTGCTGTCGACCGAGGTGACCGACGTCGCGTGGGACGACGCCGACGCCCGGTGGATCATCCGCACGAACCGAGGCGACGAGATTCGAGCCCAGTTCGTGCTCATGAGCACCGGCCCCCTGCACCGCCCCAAGCTGCCCGGCATCCCGGGCATCGAGACCTTCGGTGGGCACAGCTTCCACACCAGCCGTTGGGACTACGACTACACCGGCGGCGATCCGAACGGTGCGCCGCTCGAGAAGCTGGCCGACAAGCGGGTCGGCATCATCGGCACCGGCGCCACGTCGGTGCAGTGCATCCCCCATCTCGCCACCGCGTGCGAAGAACTGTTCGTCTTCCAGCGAACCCCGAGCTCGATCGACGTGCGCAACAACGCCCCGACCGACCCCGACTGGTTCGCCAGCGAAGTCCTCGAACCTGGGTGGCAGGAGAAGTGGATCCGCAATTTCACCGCCAACCAGACCGGCCAGTACGCAGAAGAAGACTTGGTGATGGACGGCTGGACCGACCTGACTCTGCGGATCCGCAACAAGCTGCTGTCGTCACCGAATCCCGACCTTTCACCCGAGGGCCTGCTCGCCGCCTTCCTCGATTCCGACGACGAGAAGATGGCCGAGATCCGCGACCGCTGCGATGAGGTGGTGAAAGACCCAGCGACGGCTGCCGCTCTCAAGCCGTGGTACCGCCAGCTCTGCAAGCGTCCGTGCTTCCACGACGACTACCTGCTGGCCTTCAACGAACCCGGCGTCACCCTGGTCGACACCGACGGCAAGGGCGTCGAGCGCATCGATGAGACCGGCGTATGGGTGAACGGTGTCCACTACGAGCTGGACTGCATCATCTACGCCACCGGCTTCGAGGTCGGTACCGCACAAGGGCGTCGTGCCGGCTTCGATCCCAAGGGCCGTGACGGCGAGGGTCTCGACGACCACTGGGCCGAGGGCATGCGCACGCTGCACGGCATGTTCGTGCACGGCTTCCCGAACCTGTTCATCGTCGGCGCAGCGCAGGGTGCAGCCCTCATCTCCAACTACCCGCACAACCTCACCGAGGCGGGGCGCACCGCGGCCACGATCATTCGCCACGCGCTCGACAACGACATCGCCTCGATCGAGTGCACCGCCGAGGCAGAGTCGCACTGGCTCGAGGTGCTCGCCTCCAACACCCGGCTGTCGATCATCGGCTCCACCGACTGCACGCCCGGCTACTACAACAACGAGGGCCAGGGCTACGACACCAGTGCCGGTGTGGGGCTGGGTCAGGGCTATCCGGGCGGAGCGCTCGCGTTCTTCGACCACATCGCGGATTGGCTGGACGCCGGTACCTTCGACGGCCTCGAGCTGCGCTCGTCCACTTCCAAGAGCTGAGGTCTTTCACATGCAACTCCTCCTCATCCGCCACGGCCTTCCCGTGCCCATCGAGGGTCACGCCGATCCCGAGCTCGACGAGATCGGCCATGCCCAGTCGCAGCATCTGGCCGAGTACCTGGCGAGCGAGCGCATCGACGTCATCTATACCAGCCCGATGCATCGGGCCCGCCAGACGGCGGCGCCGCTGGCCGAGCGACTCGGCATGGAGCCAATCGTCGAGCCCGACGTGGCCGAG
This sequence comes from Acidimicrobiales bacterium, assembly GCA_041394265.1. Lineage (NCBI taxonomy): Bacteria > Bacillati > Actinomycetota > Acidimicrobiia > Acidimicrobiales > Acidimicrobiales bacterium. The sequence goes on along the minus strand of JAWKIO010000005.1, from coordinate 3,959,627 downwards.
AGTGACAAGGATGGCACCTCCTACGTGCCAGTCGAGCAGCTCAAGGCTGCCGGCGACCCGCGCTGGCGAGAAGCGGTCGCGGTCTCGGACTGGGCCGAGGAGCGCGAGCCACTCGACGCCTTCCACGAACGGGTGATGGCGGGGATCGAGCGAATGGTCGACGCGCATGCCGGCCAGAACGTCGCCGTGTTCTGCCACGGCGGCGTCATTGCTCGCTACACCGCCACCATCCTCGAACTGCCGTGGGAACGAACCGGCTTCTTCTACCCGCTCTACACCTCGGTCACTCGCGTGGCGGCGTCGAGCAGTTCGGGGATCCGCAGCATCCTCACGGTCAACGAAACGGCACACCTGCGAGGCACGGGGCTCCCTACCGGCGCGCTCTGACGGCGAGCGGCGGTCGCAGTCCGTGGCTCAGCGTCGTTCGAAGCGGTGGAGCTGGGTGACGTGGTCGGGGGTGAGGTCGTCGAGCGACCGAACCCCGAGGAGCTTCATGGTTCGGGCGATCTCGTCGGAGAGGATCTGGATCGCACGCTCCACGCCGGCTTCACCGCCGGCCATGAGGCCGTAGAGGTACGCCCGGCCGACAAGCGTGAAGTCGGCGCCGAGCGCGATCGAGGCAACGATGTCGGCACCGTTCATGATTCCGGTGTCGACCATGATCTGGGTGCGGTCGCCGAGTTCACGCGCCACCTCAGGCAGCAGATGGAACGGGATCGGGGCCCGGTCGAGCTGACGACCACCGTGGTTCGACAGCACGATGCCATCGACGCCGAGGTCGACGACTCGCCGGGCGTCGTCGAGTGTCTGGATGCCCTTCACGAACACCGGGCCGTCCCACTGGTCGGCGATCCAGGCCAGGTCGTCGAAGTCGACGCTCGGGTCGAACATCGAGTCGAGCAGTTCGGCGACCGTGCCGTCCCACTCGGAGAAGGTCGAGAACTGGAGGGGCTCGGTGGTGAGAAAGTCGAACCACCAGCGGACCTTCGGGATGGCGTTGAGCACGGTTCGCCCCGTGAGCGTGGGCGGAATGGTGAGACCGTTGTAGCGGTCACGGAGGCGAGCGCCGCCCACCGGGACGTCGACCGTGAGGAACAGCACGTCGAACCCGGCGGTCTGGGCTCGCCGCAGCACATCCATGGACCGGTCGCGATCGGCCCACATGTAGAGCTGGAACCAGTTGCGTCCAGCGGGGTTGGCGAGGACGAGGTCTTCCGGTGTGGTGGTGCCGACGGTGGAGAGCGAGAACGGAATGCCGGCACGACCGGCAGCAGCGGCGCCGGCCCGTTCGCCGGCGGTGTGCATCATGCGGGTGAAGCCGGTGGGCGCGATGCCGAAGGGTTGGGCGGACGACCCGCCGGCGATCGTGCACGACGTGTCGACCGTGGAGACGTCACGCAGGATCCACGGATGCCACTCGACGTCCTCGAACGCCTGCCGGGCCCGAGCCAGCGAGAGCTCACTCTCGGCGGAGCCGTCGGTGTAGTCGAACGGGGCCTTGGGAGTGACTCGCTTGGCGATGTCGCGTAGGTCGTAGATGGTCTGCGCTCGCTCGAGCCGGGCCTTGGTGCGATCGAGGGTCGGCTTCTTGAACTTCAGCAGATCGGCGAAGTCACTGGGCTTGGGGACCTGACGAGTGGTCATCACACGGCCTCGTTGGAATCGGTGGCGGAATCGTTGATGGACATCGGAGGGCTCCCGAGGTCGGCTCGACCCTCGGCGAGGTCACGGTAGCGCCCGATCGCCACACCCTGAACGAGTGCGTTCCCGAGCGCTGCCGCCTCGGCCGACCCGACCCGAACCGGCAGTCCCGTCACCTCGGCCAGTCGTTGCCGCAACAGCCCCATGCGAGCAGCTCCGCCGAACAGGACGATGTCGTCGACCGCCTCGACGTCGCGCACCTGCGCAACGACCTCTGCCGTGCGGGCGGCGACGGACTCGACGATGCTGCGAGTCACAAGTCCGGGGGCAGCGTCGATTGGGAGTCCGGCGAGTCTGGTGTAGGCGGTGAGCATGTCGTCGGGCGAACGAAGCTCGTCGTGGTCGACATCGACCACTGGCACCGCTCCCGTCACGGCCTCGGCTTGGGCAACGAGCGTGTCGATCGCCGGATCGCCCCACGCCGGTCGACACTGTTCGAGGAGCCAGAACCCGGTGACGTTGCGAAGGAAGCGGATTCCCCCGAGCGCAGCGGCCTCGTTGGTGAAGTTGCGTTCCCGTGCCCACTCGGAAGTGTCGGGTTCGGCGCGCTCGACCCCGGCGAGCATCCACGTTCCGGATGCCACGAACGCCGAGCCGCCGGGAGCGACTGCACCCATGCCGGCGACCGCCGACGCCGTGTCGTGACCACCAACGAGAGCGACCGGGACACCCCGCCACTCCCCCACGATCGTCCCGGCGGCCTGGGGGATGCCGAGAAGTCCGGAATCGATGCCGGCCAATGAAACGAGGCTGGGATCCCACGTGTCGGTGCCGACGGTGAGCAGGCCGGAGCTGCCGGCGCTCGTGCGTTCGGTAGCAGCGACGCCGGTCAGGGCATGAACGATCAGTTCGGGAAGCCACAGCAGCCGCTCGGCTCGTTCGAGTTCGCTCCGGGCGTGGACGGCGAGCTGGAAGATGGTGTTGAACGGCTGGAGCTGGAGACCGTTGCGGCGATACAGCTCGGCCGCGCCGAACTCGTCGACGAGTTGCCGGTAGCCGTCGGTGCGGTGGTCCCGGTAGCTGTAGGGGGCCGACAACAGCTGGCTGGCGCCGTCGAGCAGCCCGTAGTCGACCGCCCAGGTGTCGACACCGATGGAATGCAGCGGTCCCCGTTCGAGGCATGCCTCGAGACCGTCGACGACCGCTGCGATGATCGAGTCCCAGTCCCAGCGAAGGTGGCCGGCGTCGTCGCGCACCGGTCCATGCGGCACCCGATGCACGACCTCGGGGACGAGCGGCGATGCGTCGAGATCAACACGGCACACGCGCACCGACGTGGCGCCGCAGTCGACAGCGGCGACGATGGTCATCGGACGATCTCGATCACGGATCGGCTCCGTCGTCCTCAGCGCAGGAACGCTGCGGCCACGCCGGAGTCGACCGGGATGTGCAAGCCGGTGGTCTGCGCGAGGTCGCCGCCGGTGAGAACGGCCACGGCGGCGGCGACGTGTTCGGGGAGTACCTCGTGTTTGAGGATGGTGCGCTGGGCGTAGTACGCGCCGAGCTCCTCCTCGGGAACGCCGTAGGTCGCCGCCCGCTGCGCACCCCATCCACCGGCGAAGATGCCGGATCCTCGGACCACGCCGTCGGGGTTGACGCCGTTCACTCGGATGCCGTGCTCGCCGAGTTCGACGGCGAGGAGGCGAACCTGGTGGGACTGGTCGGCCTTGGTTGCCGAGTAGGCGATGTTGTTGGGGCCGGCGAACACCGAGTTCTTCGAGGCGATGTAGATGATGTCGCCTCCCAATCGCTGGTCGATCATCGCCTTGGCCGCCGCCTGCGACACCAGGAACGAACCCTTGGCCATCACGTCGTGCTGGAGATCCCAGTCGGCCTCGGTCGTGTCGAGCAACGACTTCGACAGCGACAGTCCGGCGTTGTTGACCACGAGGTCGACGCCACCGAACGACGCATGGCTGGCGAGTCCGCCTCGGCGTGTGCGTCGTAGTAGGCCGCATACTCCTCGCGATAGGCGGGGTGGAGCTCGTGGAGCCGAGCGATCGATTCCTCAACCGTGGCGGTGGCCGGAAGGTCGAGCACCATCGGCTTGACCTTGGTGCGCAGGAAGTGGTCGGGACAGCTGGTGCCGAGCGCGGCCAGACGCGGGTGCTCGGATCGGGAGAGGAAGCCGAGGACCGCCGGGTCGTCGGTGAAGTGGCCGACCATCGGTGCGTCCATCGAGGCGATCCCACGGATTGTCGGAGCGAGCGCTGCCGCCTTGGCTCGGCGTTCGGCGTCGGGCAGCGGTTCGTAGCCGATGAGCACCGCACCAAACGGTTCGGGCTTGCCGTTGGCCTCGATGTAGGCGGCGGCGGTGTCGATGATCCACAGCGAGTTGGCCTCGCTCTCCTCGCTCGTCGCTCCCCAGGCGGTGATGCCGTGGCCGCCGAGGATGCAGCCGACCGCGTCGGGGTGCTGCTCTTGGATGGCAGCGATGTCGAGCCCGAGCTGGAAGCCGGGTCGCCGCCACGGCACCCAAACGACCTTGTCGCCGTAGATCTTGGCGGTCAGCGCTTCGCCGTCGACCGCGGTGGCGATGGCGATGCCGGCGTCGGGGTGGAGATGGTCGACATGGGGGGCGGTGACCAGACCATGCATGGCCGTATCGATCGACGGCGCAGCGCCGCCCTTGCCATGGAGGCAGTAGTCGAACGCAGCCACCATCTCGTCTTCGCGTTCGATACCGGGATACACCTCGACCAGGGCCCGCATCCGGTCGAGACGCAGCACCGCGAGGCCAGCTTCGGTGAGGGTGCCGAGGTCGCCACCCGAGCCCTTCACCCACATCAGTTCGACATCGGTCCCGGTGACCGGGTCGACGTCGATGCCCTTGGCCGAGGCGTTGCCGCCGGCGTAGTTGGTGTTCTTGCGATCCGATCCGAGCCGGTTGGAGCGGGCGAGCAGATCGGCGACCACGGGATTGGTCATGAGCGGGTTCCTTGTCGTGAGCGATTCGTTGTCGACGAGCGCGGTCGCTGCGCCGATGCGGTGAGCGGGTTCAGGCGCCCCAGCCGGCCTGGTTGCCACCAACTCGGGTGGCCTCGATTTCGGCCTGATAGCCAGACTGGGCATAGGCGGCCATCGGGTCGCGTGGCAGGCCTCGGGCCTCTCGCCAGTCGGCGAGTGCGGGGCGGACATCGGTGGAGAAGGCGTCCATCAGCACCTGGTTGGCACCGAGCACGTCGCCTGCCACCTGAGCTGCGGTGAGCGCTTCGGCGTCGACGAGCAACGCCCGAGCCGTCATCTCCTGGACGTTGAGGACGCTGCGGATCTGGCCGGGGATCTTCTGCTCGATGTTGTGGCACTGGTCGAGCATGAAGGCCACCTCGGAACCGGGGCGGCGAACCCGCCGCCCCGGTTCACCTCGTGGAGGATGCGGAACAGCTGGAACGGGTCGGCGGCGCCGACAATCAGGTCGTCGTCGGCGTAGAAGCGCGAGTTGAAGTCGAACGAGCCGAGCTTCCCGAGCCGCAACAACTGGGCGACGATGAACTCGATGTTGGTGCCCGGCGCATGGTGCCCGGTGTCGAGACAGACCACCGCCCGCTCGCCGAGCGCTGCGCAGTGCACGTAGCTCGTGCCCCAGTCAGGAACGTCGGTGTGATAGAACGCGGGCTCGAAGAACTTGTATTCGAGCACGAGCCGTTGGTCGCCGCCCAAGCACTCGTAGATCACGGCGAGCGATTCGGCGAGGCGATCTTGACGGGCCCGGATGTCGTCTTGCCCCGGATAGTTGGTGCCGTCGGCCAGCCAGATCTTCAGATCGCGCGAGCCGGTCTGGCTCATGATCTCGATGCAGCGGAGGTGATGATCGATCGCGGTCTGACGAACCGAGGCATCGGGGTGGGCAAGACTGCCGAGCTTGTAGATGTCGTCTTGGAAGGTGTTGGAGTTGATGGTGCCGAGCCGCAGGCCGAGGGCGTCGGCGTGCTCGGCCAGCTCGGCGTAGTCGTCGACCTCGTCCCACGGGATGTGCAACGCCACGCTCGGCGCCAGGCCGGTGAGCGCATGGACCTGGGCGGCGTCGGCCAGCTTCTCGAACGGATCTCGCGGCACGCCCGCTTGGGCGAACACCTTGAACCGTGTGCCCGAATTGCCGTAGGCCCAGGACGGCACCTCGATGGCCTGCCGCTCGAGCACCTCGAGCACTGCGCTGTTGAACTGCACCATTCGGACAGACTCCCAGGGACGTATTGAATCGTTTCATATCGTAAGCAGGTCGGCCGTGACCGTCAAGGTGTCGACCGCTCGACGATGCCGATTGACCACCCCAGTCCGAGTGCCCCCCATCGCAGCTCGCCACGTCGACACCGCCGACCTTCTGCGCTCCATCTGTTCACGACGTCGCTGCCGCAGCACCAGTCGAGTCGAGACGAACCCGAAGGTTCTCGATGGCCAGCGTGACGGCGAAGGTATTGCCCCCGGCGCTGCGCACGTGATGCAGACCGACAAGCCGACGCGTGCGAGCATGGTGCGTCGTGAAGAGCCTCGCCTTCGTCCTCAGCTATCTGGCGGGACCGCTGCGTCGTCGCGACCTGCGGATGGTGTTGATCCTGCTGTCGATCTTCGTCGCTCTGGTCGTCACCTTCACGGTGGTCTTCCACGAGCTCATGGCTCGAGAGGGCCAGCGTCACAGTTGGGCGACTGGCTTCTACTGGACGCTGGTCACGATGACCACGCTCGGCTTCGGCGACATCACGTTCACCTCCGACCTCGGACGCGTGTTCTCGGTCGTGGTGTTGCTCACCGGCACGGCCTTCCTCCTCATCCTGCTGCCCTTTGCCTTCATCCAATTCGTCTTCGTGCCGTGGATGAACCGTCGTGATGCCAGTCGAGCGCCAAGGTCGCTACCGGAAGACACGAGGGACCACCTCGTTCTCACTCGACCCGGTCCGATCGAAGATGCCCTGATCCGACGAGCAGAACAGGCCGGCGTCGACTACGTCCTGCTCGTCCCGGACCTGGCCGATGCACTCCGCCTTCACGACGAGGGCTACCGAGTCATGGTCGGCAGCAGCGACGATCCCGCGACGCATCGTGCTGCCCGAGTCGATCAGGCCGCACTCCTGGCCGCCACCTGGCCCGACACCACCAATGCCAACGTCATCTTCACCGCTCGCGAAATCTCCGGCGACGTTCCGGTGGTCGCAACAGCGACGAAGCCCGCTTCGATCGACATTCTCGAGCTGGCCGGCGCCGACGAAGTCCTGCAGCTCGGCGAGCTCCTCGGAACCTCGATGGCCGACCGGACCCTGTTGCCCGACGGCCGAAGTCACGTGATCGGCCATTTCGCCGGTGTGCGGATCGCCGAAGCGCGAGTCGTATCGGCGTCGCTGGTCGGCCACCGGCTCGCCGACCTCGGTCTGCGTTCTCGCATCGGCGTCGGCGTGATCGGCGTATGGGTCCATGGACAGTTCACCATCGCCGATCCGAACACCGTGCTGGACGAGTCGACGGTCTTGATCCTTGCAGGCACCGAGGACCAGCTCGCGCAGTACGACACTCAGTACGGCACCGGCTCACAGCATGTCGGAGACGCCGTCATCATCGGGGGCGGACGCGTCGGACGAGCCGCGTCGCGTGCGTTCGACGCAGCCGGTACGCCTCACCGGATCGTCGAGGAGCGGTCCGAGCGCGCACTCGACCATCGCTACGTGGTCGGCGACGCCGCCGATCTCGAAGTTCTCACCACTGCCGGCATCACAACCGCCACGGTCGCCTTGATCACCACGCACGATGACGACGTGAACATTTACCTCGCCATCTACATCAGGCGGCTTCGGCCCGACGTACGAATTGTCGCACGAGCGAACCTCGATCGGAACGTCTCGACGCTCTATCGAGCCGGTGCCGACAGCGTGTTGTCCTACGCCTCCACGGCAGCAGCAGCGATCTGGAATCATTTCCGGGGCAACGACACGCTGGTGGTGGCCGAGGGGCTCGACGTCTTCCGCGCTCGGGTGCCGGCGACCATGCGGGGCAAGACGCTGGCGGCCTCACAAATGCGCGCGACCACCGGGTGCAACGTGGTGGCCATCGACGTCGACGGCACGTTGGTCGGCAATCCTGCCGGTGATGTCGTGCTCCAACCGGGCGCCGACCTGATCCTGATCGGCGATGCGGATGCACAGCAGCGGCTCGCCGAGCTCGACCAAGGCTGGCAGGCACGGCTGCGGCGACGCCGTACGCAACCGACGAGCTGATGCTCAGCTGATGCAATGATCGCTGGGTCACTCGTCTACCTCCACCGAAAGCGACCCGACACGGCCGACAACGAATCCGGTCGACAGCCATCTGGCGCTGAGCGCATGTTCCCCCCACCATGAAGGGCCTGGCCGACTGGTTCACCGGCGACGCCTTCGTCGATCCGATCGTCCAAGGCCGCAGCACCGACCCGATGAGCGTCGCCTCGATCCTTTTCTACCCTCTGTGGACACACGGCCTGGCAGTACGTCGCCGCGACGGGAGCGGCCCTCTACGGCGCCGCTCGTCCCACAAGTGCCTCGACTACGCCGAGCAGCGGCGCGACCTCGACTGGTTCGGTGGTGTGACGCCAGGCCACATGACCGTCGGGGCGAACGAGCACAGCGCCTTGCGGCGTGATGCCGTAGGCACCGCAGAAGTCGCCGAGATCGTCGAGGCCGGGCCCTCCGATCACGTAGTAGTCGATCGGGACACCTGAACGGGCCGAGACCTCGTCGGCAACGGCGCGCCAACCGCCCCCCTCTGGCCCGGCCAACAACGTGAACCCGGTCCCGATGAGGTCGAGGACCGAGAACCGGCGGTCAGAACGCCCCAACCAGTGGTGCGGGGCACGGGCGCCGGGCGTCGCCGACGGGAGGTAGTCGGAGTAGTCGTCGGCCACCTCTGGTGGTGCCGTGCCGTCGGGGATCACCGCCGGCGACGTATACACCGATCCGAACTCGACCCCGAGGTGGTTACCGTAGCGGCGAGCCTCGGTCGCCAGCTGGTCGGGAGGCAGCGGCTCGACGGCAGGATTCGAGATCGCAGCACGAATGCGTCCGACGTTGATCGAGTTCTCGAGCGACTGTCGAGTGATCCGTTCCGACACCGACCGTCGTTCGGTCTCGTACGTCTCGACCAGCGACCACTCGGCACGCCCACGAAGGGACCACGCCAGCTTCCACATGGCGTTGTGCATGCCCTGCAGACCGGTGTTCACCCCGAGTCCACCGGTCGGAGGGAACTGGTGGGCGGCGTCACCACACAGCAGGATGCGCCCCTGCATCAGTCGTTCGGCGACAGTGGCGTTGAGTTGCCAGAGGCCGATCGAGAGGACGTCGATGTCGAGGTCGGCGATGCCTGCGGCGTCTCGGATCCAGTCCGCCACACGCTCGGGTGTGAAGTGTTCGAGCGACCACTCCTCCGCTCTCACCGTGATCTGACACAGCCACCGACCGTGAGCGTCGAGCGGTTGCAGTACGCCGTTGACGCGATCGTTGGCGACGAAGAACAAGACACCTTGGCGTCCGCTCAGGTGGGGTTCGATGTCGGCACGGAAGTAGCAGTTGACGATGTGGGCCATCTTCTGTCGACCGACGAGCGCGATGCCCAAGGCTTCGCGAACGAAGCTGGCGGCGCCGTCGGCTGCGACCAGCGCGGCACCTGTCACTTCCGAGATCTCGCCATCGGCGCCTGATCGCACCTCGATCGCAGCATCGATGTCGTCCGCATCACCACCCCGGACGAGGCGGGTGACCTCGGTCGAGAATCGGATGTCAACCAGGCCCGAGGCCCGCGCTGCGTCGAGAAGGATCTCCTCGATGAGTTCCTGCGACGTCATGATCGGCTCGGCCGGACTCACGTCGGGACCGGGGCCGATGAACCCCTGGGTCTCGATGCGCCCGAACTCGGTTCCCGTCGCGGTGTCGGTGAAGCGGATCGGGCTCTTCCATCCGGGCGGGGTGTCGATGCATTGGAGCCGCTCATACGTCGCCCTCCCCCAGCCCCGTGCGATCTCCATGGTTCGGGTGTTGAAGTTGCGGGTCTTCGGGTGCCATGACGTGGTCGGGTGTTTCTCGAACACCATCGACTCCACGCCGTTTCGAGCCAACTCCAACGCCGCTCCCAGGCCCACCGGCCCGGCGCCGACGATCAGCACACGATCGCTCTCCGACATGCCCCTCTCCCCCGATCTACTCGTTCCCCTGCGCCATTGCTAGCACCCAGACGACGAGGGCGAGCGACGCCCGATGGGTGCCTACACTCGCCAGCCATGGCGTGGGAATGCGACGACTGCGGGCGATCGTTCGGACGAACCGGCCAGCAACACGACTGCCGACCCGGTGTCACGATCGACGCATTCCTCGCTGCCGCACTCCCCGCCGCCGAGCCGATCTTCGCTCGGGTCGAGCGGCACCTACGCGGTCTGACAGGTGGCGACCTGATCGTCGATCCGTTGGCGGACAAGGTCCAGTTCAAGAACGGCCCGGTGTTCGCCATCCTCGGTGCGATGAAGAAGTGGACGTCGCTCGGGTTCACCGTGCGCCGCCGCATCGACAGCGACCGCTTCTCCCGCAAGGTCACCGAGTACAACGGCCGCTACTACCACGTGCTCAACCTCACCGACGTCGAACAGGTCGACGACGAGGTGCTCGAATGGCTGACCGAAGCGTTCCTCGGCGACGCCTTCGACGGCGGGCCCGTTGGCGGTGACCCGATGGTCCCCGACGACGTCGACATCGAGTTCTGAACGAAGGACGGCACGAACTCCGCTGGAGCCCGCTGCGTCGAACGTCGACTCAGCTGTTCTGACCGGCGTGGCGTCCAGCGAGGAAGCCGAAGGTCATGCCGGGACCGATGGTGCCACCGGCACCGCCGTAGCCGCCACCGGTGACGCCGGCCATCGTGTTCGAGCACACGTAGAGGCCAGGGATCGGCTCGCCGTCCCACCGCAGCACCTGGGCGTTCTGATTGGCCCGCGGCCCGCCACAGGTGCCGTTCACGCCCGACTCCATCTTGATGGCGTAATACGGCGCCGTGTCGATCTCGCCGAGGGTGGCGTAGGGCGCAGGCAGGGAGGTGTCGCCCCAGAAGTTGTCGTAGGTGTTGTCCCCCCGACCCCATTCGTCGTCGTGCCCGTTGCGGACATCGGCGTTGAACCGGTCGACGGTCTTGGCCAGACCGACGCCGTCGAACCCGGCCTTGTCGCCCAATTCCTCGAGCGTGTCGGCTTCGATCGCCCAGCTCGGAACCGGGTCGCCGGCCATCGAGGTGAACATCCGGTACTTGGGCATGAACTTGGCGTCGAAGATCAGCCAGTACGGCAGGTTCGGGAACTCGTAGACATCCGCGTCGTAGTTGTGAAGGGCGAAGCCGATGGCGTTGTAGTTGAGCGCCTCGTTGACGAAGCGGCGCCCGTACTTGTTGACCATGATCGTGCCGGGGCGGGTGCGTTCGGACTGGCACGGCAGGTAGTTCGCTCGGGCGTCGCGGTGACCGGCCGACGACTCCTTCGACGAGGTCATCCACCAGGCGTTCGACATATTGCCGAGGCTGGCGCCCACCTCCATCGCCATCAGCAGACCGTCGCCTTCGCACTCGGGCACGCTGATCGGACCGGTCATCGGGCCACGCAGGAACGTCTTCACGAGCTTCTCGTTCCACTCGAAGCCGCCGGTACCGATCACCACACCGCTTCGGGCCCGGTAGCGCACGGTTGCGCCATCACGCTCGGCCTCGACCCCGACGACACGATCGCCTTCGGTGATGAGGCGCCGGGCCCGGGTGTCGAAGTGCACCGGAATATCGCGGTCGAGCACTCCCTTGTAGAGCGAGCCGATGAGTCCCTGACCCTGGGCCCGATAGTCGTGGGCCCGACGGTGCTCGATCTCTTCGGGCGTGCGCTCTTTGTAGTACTCCTCCATGCGGGAGATCACCTTGGGCAGACCCGACTTCGGAGGATTGACCCGGCTCGCAGCGCCACCGAGCTCCTCGAACGAGAACGCCTCGGGATCGAGCGAACGACCGCCCTCGGCCATCGCACCGAGCATGTTCGGTTGGTAGTCGGGGAACCCAGTGAAGAGCCGGAGCTTGGTCGGCGTGTGGTCGGCGATGAAGCGGATCATCGCCGGACCACCCTCGAGGAAGCCTTCGACGGCGTCGGGGTCGAGCATCTCGGGGGCCATGGCGTCGAGGTAGTTCACGACCTCTTCGGCCGAGTCCTCGATCCCGTGCTCGGCCTGGTGGTGGTTGAGCGGGATCCACAGCATGCCGCCCGACATGGCCGTCGTGCCGCCGACCATGCCCGACTTCTCGACGATCACCACCTCGCCGGCGCCGTGATGATGGGCGGCGATCGCTGCGATCAGCGCCGCTCCCCCGCTCCCCAACACGACCACATCGGCTTCGACATCGAACTCACTCATTCCGAATCCCCTTAGATGCAACACTTGTTACACAACAGCTGTTTGAAAATCTACGTTACGATCACGCCGTTCGCAATCGGTCCGAGGATGTTCAGTGCCCAAATTCGTCGATCACGAGTCTCGCCGGGCCCACGTCACCGAGATCGCCGCCGAGCTGGTGGCGGCCGAAGGTCGCAGCGCCCTGACGGCGCGCCGAGTCGCCGAGGCGACCGGACACTCCACCACGATCGTGTCGCACTACTTCGACGACATGGCCGAGCTCATGTACGAGACCTACCGCCTTGCCGTGCGACGATCCCGATCTCGAGTCGCTGCCGTTCTTGATGCCGACCCCACCGACATCGTCGGTCTCGCCGAGGCCATCTTGCCGATCGACGCCGTACGCAAGGCCGACTGGCGCATCTGGATTGCGTTCTTCGGCGAGGCGCTCGGCTCCCCCGCACTCGCCGACGAGCAGCGGGCGCGAGTCCGTAGTTCCGCCGACCGATTCCATGCGTGTCTCCAGCGACTCGACGAGGCCGGGCGTGTCGCCACGACCACCGACCTGCGCGGCACGGCCAATCGGCTCGGTGCACTCATCTTCGGCATCGCCGGCGAAGCCACGTTCGACCCCCGGCGCTGGACCGCCGGCGCTCAGCGCGAGGCGATCCAGGCGGAGCTCATCGCCGCCGGGGTCCGTCTCTAACCTCTAGCCGTCGATCCGCCTCCACCGACGAGACGAACCCGCAGGTTCGCCCGCCACTCGTTGCGGAAACGAAAGATGTCAATCGGGTTACAGCATCTGTAGTGGCTTGCGCCGGGATTTGTTCGTTATCTTTACTAACAATCATGCGGGACCACGACACCCCTCCGGCCGGCTTGGCCACCAGCTGGCTCGGCTCGAACCTCAACAACCGGCGCCTGGGCCCCGGCGAGACCCGAAGCCACCACCGTGCACTGGTGTTGCAGGCCCTCTTTCGGGGTCAGGGTCTGTCTCGTGCCGACCTGTCGCGCGAGCTCGGCCTCAGCCGAGTCACGATGTCCGACGTCGTCGGCGACCTCGTCGAGGAGGGTCTCGTCATCGAGCTCGGCACCCGCAGCAGTTCGCGGCCCGGCAAGCCGGCCATGCTGCTCGAGATCAACCGGCAGGGCCACCACATCATCGGCCTCGACCTGTCGGGCTCGCAGTCGTTCGTCGGTGTGGTCACCGACCTCGACGGCGCCGTGGTGGAACGAGCGGAGGTCGAGATTCCGCCCAGCCTGGGCGACGACGCAGTTGCCGCCGCCGAACGACTCCTCACCGAACTGGTCGAACTGGCCGACCAGCCCATCATCGGCGTTGGTGTCGGCACTCCCGGCATCGTCGACGACCAGGGCGTCGTGCTCTCGGCCCCCAACCTCGGCTGGCGAGATGTGCCCCTGCAGGCCCGCCTGGCCGAAGCCTGCGACCTCCCCGTCGCCGTCTCGAACGACGCCGACGCTGCGGTCGTCGGCGAGTTCACCTTCGGTGAGGGCCAGCCCGACATGATGCTCGTCCGCATCGGTCGAGGTGTTGGTTCGGGCCTCATGATCGACGGCCGAGTCATCCGTGGCGCCCGACACGCCGCCGGCGAGATCGGCCATGTCGTGAGCGGTACCGACGAGGGCGAGCAGTGTGTCTGCGGCAACCGGGGTTGCCTCGAGCGATGGCTGGCCATCCCGCGCATCGACGCCCACCTCGCCGAACCCGGCGCCGACCGCAAGGCCGTGCTGACCGAGGCCGGCCACCGCCTAAGCATGACACTCGCCCCGATCGTCAGCGCGCTGAACCTCACCGAGGTCGTGCTGGCCGGGCCTCCTGACTACATCGAGGGTCCGCTCCTCGCCGCAGCGGAAGCAACGCTGCACGAGCGCACCCTCGCCGACTCCCACGGCGACATGCACCTGCGCATGACCGAACTTGGGCACGACTTGGTCGTGCTCGGCGCCGTCGTGCTGGTCCTGAGAGGCCAGCTCGGAGTCTCGTGATCCCGCCGTCCGACGTCGCAACCCGACTGACGACATCCATCCATACAAGGAGATAGATGCAATGAAGAGCATGACACGGATGGCGACCCTGTTGGTCGCCCTCGCCCTGGCTGCGGCGACGCTCGCCGCCTGCGGATCGAGTGGAAGCGACTCGGCGGGAAGCGACTCGGCGGGAGGCGACTCGACCGAGGCGAGCAACGAATCGTCGGGCTCGTCCGACTCGGGCGAGGCAACAGAAGGAAGCGGGGAAGCGCAGGACATCACTCTGTGGCTCGCCGGCATCGACACGCCGGAGGCTGCACTCACGTACCTCACCGAGACCTATGCCGCCACGAACGGCGGCGAGCTCACGATCGAGCAGATCGGCTGGGGCGATTTGATTCCCTCGCTGACTGCCGCGCTGCCCGACTCGTCGACCACCCCCGACGTGTTCGAGACCGGCAACACCCAGACGGCAACCTTCACCGCCGTCGGCGCTTACACCGACCTCACCCCGTACTACGAGCAGCTCGGGGGCGATTCGCTCCTCCAGGGCTTCGTCGCTGCCGGCTCGGTCGGTGACAGTGTCTACGCACTCCCCTACTACTTCGGCTCCCGGTTCGCCTGGTATCGCAAGGACCTCTACGCAGCCGCAGGGGTCGACGTGCCGGCCAACCTGCAGGAGTTCACGGACGTGAACGCGGCGCTCAAGAGCGCCGGGTCGGGCGCCTACATTCCGGGCCAGGACTGGCGGGACGGCATCGCCTGGATCTTCGCTAACGGTGGCGAGCTCGCGACCTTCGATGGCGGTGAGTGGACGGCCTCACTGTCGTCTCCCGAATCGATCGCCGGCATGGAGATGTGGCAGGAGCTCTTCACCACGGGCTCGGTTGCCAACCCGACCGACACCGACGCCACCGCGTACCAGGCGATCAACGACGACTTCCTCCCCAACACCGCGGTGGCAACCACGCTGGCCCCCAACTGGGCGTACTGGAGCCTCGGCGACATCTCCGAGGACGACGCCGGCGAGGCCGTCGCCACCTGGAACCCCGACACCTTCGGCGCCTACGCCCTTCCGGGCATCGACGGTGGTGTCGCCCCCGTCTTCGCCGGTGGATCGAACATCGGCATCTCGGCTGCGTCGGAGAAGCAGGCCGGCGCCCTGCAGCTGATGGAGATCATCTTCTCCGAGGAGTACCAGACGATCCTCGCGGAGAATGGCCTCGGCCCGGCGAACACCTCCTTCGGGTCGGTCTACGTCGATTCCGCCGCTGACCCGGCAATCGCCCAGATCGCCCTCGACACCGCAGCGGGTGCGAAGCTGACCCCGGCCGCTCCCGGTTGGACCGCTGTCGAGGAGCAGCAGCTCCTCGAGCAGTTCTTCCAGGCAGTTGCCGAAGGCGGCGACGTCGCCACACTGGCTGCCGAATACGACGACAAGATCAACGCCGTCATCAACGGCTGATTCGTTCATCGCCAAGTGGTCGGGCCGGCGTACCGGCCTGACCGCTTGGCGCCCACGAGGAAGGACGCGACATGTCGACCCCGATGGACTCGACAACTGGCAAGGCGGTGACAACAGCACGACGAAAGCGCGGCGCAGCGCTCCCGTACTGGCTGATCGTCCCTGCGGTCGCGACCTTCCTCGTCGGCCTCGCCTACCCCATGGGTTGGCAGGTACTCAACTCGCTGCGCGAGTACAGCCTCCGCCAGCAGTTCGGCCAGCCGGCTCCCTGGGTCGGGCTCGACAACTACGTCTCGCTCCTGGGTGACGGGCTCTTCTGGTCGATCGTCGTGCGCTCGCTGATCTTCATGGCCGTGACCGCACTCGCCACGATGACGATCGGCATTCTCCTGGCGCTCCTCATGAAGGCGGCCCCGGCCTGGACACGAGTCGTGCTCCAGACCTCGCTCCTCTTCGCCTGGGCCATGCCGATCGTCGCTCAGATGACGGTGTGGAGCTGGTTGATCGACGCCCGCAACGGGGTCATCAACTACCTGTTCAGTGCGTTGCCCGGAGTCGACTTCATCGGACACAACTGGCTCGAAGAACCATTGAGCTTCTTCTTCGTCGCCGCCACGATCATCACGTGGGCGTCGGTCCCGTTCGTGGCGATCTCTGTGTACGCCGCGCTGACGCAGGTGAGCGATGAAGTGATCGAGGCCGCACAACTCGATGGGGCGAACGGTCGGCAGATGCTGCGCCTCATCATCATGCCGATCATCCGTCCGGTTCTCGTCATCCTCCTGCTCCTCCAGTTCATCTGGGACCTGCGTGTGTATGCACAAATTCAGCTCCTGCAAGACCTCGGCCCGAAGGGTGACGCCTACGACTTGCTCGGCACCTACATCTACGGCCTCGGCATCGGCCAGGGTCGATTCGGTTCGGCTGCCGCCGCGGCGATGATCGTGCTCGTCATCACCCTTGGCGTGAGCTCGTTCTATGTGCGCGAACTACTACGAGAGGATGCCCGCTGATGAAGCCGAAGTTCAGGCGCTTCCTGGCCGGACTCGTGGCCCTCGTCGTCGCCGTCCTCTGGGCGTTCCCTGTGTACTGGATGGTCAACTCGTCCTTCCTCACGCCGCTCACGATCGGACGACTCGACCCCACGTTCGTGCCCTTCGGCGGCACGCTGCAGAACTACCGCGAGGTCACCACCGACACGCCCTTCTTCGAGGCGCTCAGAATGTCGCTCGTCGTCGTGGCGATCGCACTGGTGATCTGCATCGCCTTCGCCACACTGGCCTCGCTCGCGATCTCACGCTTCCGCTTCCGGGGCCGCAAGAGCTTCGTCCTCGCCATCATCCTGGTGCAGATGCTCCCCGCCGAAGCGATGTTCATCGCCCAATACAAGATGATCTCCGGACTCGGCCTGCTCAACTCGGTCGCCGGCGTCTCCATCATCTACATCGCGATGGTCGTACCGTTCACCATCTGGATGTTGCGCGGCTTCGTCGCCGGTGTTCCCATCGAACTCGAGGAGGCAGCCATGGTCGACGGCTGCACTCGGTTGGGCGCCTTCCGCCGCATCACCCTGCCGCTCATCGCCCCGGGCCTCGTCGCCTCCGGCGTGTTCGCCTTCATCCAAGTGTGGAACGAGTTCGCGCTCGCCTCGGTCCTCCTCACCGACGACGACGCGCAGACGCTCCCGCTGTGGCTGCGCGACATCGCACAGCAGTCGAACCTGGGCGCACCGGAGTGGGGTCAGATCATGGCCGGCTCCGTCCTCGTCGCCGTACCAGTGATCGCCTTCTTCGTGGTCGTGCAGGGTCGGATGGCGCAGGGACTCGTCGGCGGAGCCGTCAAGGGATGACCACGCTCGACCACTCCAACGTGCGACGGCTTGCACTCGGCGTACTGATGCCAGGCTTCGTCGGCACCGAGCTGCCCGATTGGCTCGACGCACTGCTCCGCTCCGGGCTCGGTGGTGTCTGCCTCTTCGCCCACAACGTCGACTCGCTCGATCAGGTCGCAGCACTCACGAGCGCGATCTACGCCGCCAATCCAATGGCGATCGTCTCGATCGACGAGGAAGGCGGCGACGTCTCACGGCTTCATCAGCGAGATGGCTCGCCGTTCCCTGGCAACGCCGTTCTCGGTCGCATCGACGACGTCACCGTCACTCGATCCGTCGGGCGGGCTGTCGGCGCCGAGTTGGCCAGTGTCGGCATCCATCTGACGCTGGCTCCCGATGCCGACGTCAACTCCGACCCCAACAATCCGGTCATCGGCGTGCGCAGTTTCGGCGCCGACCCGCAACTGGTCGCTGCCCACACGACTGCCTGGATCCAGGGCGTGCAGCGTGCCGGTGTCGCCGCCTGTGCAAAGCACTTCCCTGGGCACGGTGACACCTCGTCCGACTCGCACCTGACCGAACCCGTCGTCACCGCCGATGCGCAGCTCCTCGCCAGGCGCGAGTTCGTCCCGTTCGAGGCAGCCATCGCTGCCGGCGTGAAGACGATCATGACCTCGCACATCCGAGTCCCCGCACTGGATCCCGACGTTGCCGCAACCTTCTCCCCCGCGATCCTCGGCGAGTTGCTTCGGGGGCAGATGAAGTTCGACGGAGTCATCGTCACGGACGCCCTCGACATGGTCGGAGCCTCTGGTGAGCGGGGCATTCCCGCCGCCGCCGTCGCCGCCGTCGCCGCCGGCTCGGACCTGCTGTGCCTCGGCTCCAACAACGCCGAAGCGGAATTGCACGCCGTGGCGGACGCACTCACGACTGCGGTGACGGCTGGCCGCCTTCCGGTCGAGCGGCTCGCGAGCGCCCACCGGCGGAGTCTCTGGCTCGCTCGCTGGATGGCCGACCAGCGGCTCGACGACGTGCGTCGGGTCGACTCGCAGCCCGACCCGCCGCTCAGCGTCGCACGTGTTGCCGCCTCGTTCACGCTCTCGGATCACGCACGCCACACCCTCGCCACAGGCTCGCAGCAACTCCACTGGGTGGAGATCGAGCCGCAGCAGAACGTCGCGATCGGCACGACACCGTTCGGTCCGTTCTACGAGGGCGGTGCCGTGCCGAGGTTGATCGTTCCGGTCGGGGCGCGACACGTCCCCGACGACTTTCGCGCCGAGCCGGGCGTGCTGACGGTCATCGTCGGACGCGAACTGCATCGTGACGAGGGCGCGCGGCGAGCAGCCACCGACGTCGCCTCCAAGGCGAAGGCCTCCGGGGGCAACGCGGTCGTCGTCGACATGGGTTTCGTGAACAGCGACGAGGTCGACATCGCCACGTTCGGAGCCTCACGATTGGTGGGTCAGGCGCTCATCGAACTCCTGGACGGTTCGATATGAGGATCGGCGTGGATGTCGGTGGGACGAAGATCGAGGCGGTGTTGGTCGACGAGCAGCTCGATGTCCTCGCCACGTGCCGGACGCCGGCTCGCCAGGGTCCCGCAGCCGTCACCGCCGGGACGGTCGAGGCCATCGAGGCGATGCTCCCTCACGTACCGGGCCGAATCGAGTCGATCGGCATCGGCGTGCCGGGCGCCATCCGGGGTGGCGTCGTCCAACACGCTCGAAACATCGGCATCCGATCGTTCGACCTCGAGGCTGCGGTCGCCGAAGCGACCGGCTCGGCTGTCGCTGTCTGCAACGATGTGAACGCTGCCGCGCTCGGTTCCTGGGCGCTCGGTGGCGCCACGTCACCCTCGTTCGCCTATCTCAACCTCGGCACGGGGATGGCAGCAGGCATCGTCCTGGATGGCCGGGTCTGGGAAGGCGCCGGCGGCGTTGCCGGCGAGATCGGCTACGTCTCGGCCGATCCGCACGGTCCAACACATGTCGAGGGCCTACCCGGCACGCTCGAGGGCTACGCCTCCGGGTCCGGCGTCGTCGCCCAGTGGGGCCAACCGGGAGCGACGGCGATCGACGTGTTCGACGCCGCTGCGGCCGGCGATGACCGGGCCGTCGCCATTCGCGAAGGGGTCTTCTTCGGCGCCGCGAGTGCCGTCCGCTTGCTCGCGCTCACCATCGGCGCCGACACCATCATGCTCGGCGGCGGCTTGACCGGATTGGGGTCGCTCTTGCGTGACGGCATGGCAACCTACTTCGACGCCTGGGCGTCGACATCCTCGCTGATCGCCTCGCTACGACTCGGTTCGATCGCTCACATCCTCGACGACGACCGGCCCATCGCTGCGATTGGCGCCGCGATCGCAGGGAGGCAACATGGCTGAGATCGTGATCCTCGACAACGCAGAGCAGGGTGGCCAACTCGTCGCCGATCACCTTGCGTCGCAGATTCGCACGACGCCTGCGTTCACACTCGGCGTCGCCACGGGCTCGACGCCGCTCCCGGTCTACGCCGCCCTCGCTCGAGAGCGTGCGGCCGGGCTCGACCTGTCGGCGGTGACCGCCTTCGCTCTGGACGAATACGTCGGGCTTCCGGTCGAACACCCTGAGAGCTACCACAGTGTGATCCGCCGGGAGGTGACCGAGCCGCTCGGCTTGGCCCCGGAGCGGGTGCACGTTCCTGACGGGTCGGAAGCGAGGATCGCCACGGCCGGCGAGCGTTTCGAGGCTGCACTGACCGCACACGGCGGCGTGGATCTGCAGCTTCTCGGCATCGGAACCGACGGCCACGTGGGCTTCAACGAACCAGGCTCATCGCTCGCATCGCTGACTCGGGTCAAGACCCTCACGGCCCAGACCCGTGCCGACAACGCCCGGTTCTTCGACTCCCCCGAGCAGGTGCCCACCCACTCCGTGACACAGGGCATCGGCACCATCCTGCGGGCGCGCCACCTCGTCCTCATGGCGTTCGGCGCGGGCAAGGCCAAGGCGATCGCGGCAGCGGTCGAGGGTCCGCTCTCGGCGTCGGTGCCGGCGTCGTGCATCCAGCTCCACCCGCATGTGACGGTCGTCCTCGACGAGGCGGCCGCCGCCGATCTCCAGCGCACCGACTACTACCGGTGGGTGTTCGCCAACAAGCCACCGTGGCAGCACCTGTAGTGGCGAGGTCGACGCTGATCCACTCGGGGACACTGCTCGACGCCAATGGCGAACGTCCCGGTTGGGTGTACGTCGAAGATGGCACGATCGTTGCGATCGGGACCGAGCACGACGAGCCTCCGACCGCAGCTCGGACGATCGACGCGTCCGATCGCTTTCTGACACCCGGATTCGTCGACATTCACGGTCATGGTGGCGGTGGTGCGCACTACCAGGACGGCATCGACTCGGCGATGACCGCCCTGGCGGCGATGCGGGCACACGGCACCACGCGCGCCGTGGCCTCCTTCGTCACGAGTTCGATCGACGACATCGTGGATGCGTTGTCGAAGACGCAGCAGGCCATGGCTCGAGATCGTGGGCTCGTCGGAGTGCACATCGAGGGCCCGTTCCTGGCCTACGGACGACACGGTGCTCACCATCCCGGCCTGCTGCGCGAGCCGGACCGTCGATCGGTCGACCAGCTGCTGGAAGCCGGCCCCGAACTCGTCCGGCAGATCACGTTGGCACCGGAGCTGCCCGGGGCCATGGATGCCATCGACCGATTCGTTGCGGCCGGCGTGGCCGTCGCGGTGGGACACACGGCGTGCGACTATCAGACCGCTCGCGAGGCGTTCGCCCGCGGGGCATCGCTCGTGACCCACGCCTTCAACGCAATGGCCCCGATCGAGGGACGCTCCCCGGGTGTTCTCGGCGCTGCGATCGAAGCCGACCACGTCACGATCGAGGTGATCGCCGACGGTGTCCACGTGCATCCGGCCTCGATCGGCCTGTTGTTCGCCGCAGCACCGAGGAGGATCGCCCTGGTCACCGATGCCATGGCCGGTGCTGCAGCGCCGCCCGGTCACTACCAGCTGGGCTGCCTCGATGTCGAGGTCGCGAACGGCCGAGCCTTGGTGGCAGGGACCGACACCCTTGCCGGATCGACACTCACGCCCGACCGTGCCCTACGTGTGGCGGTCAACACCTGCGGTGTCTCCCGAACCGACGCCATCGCTGCGCTCACCACGACACCAGCTCGGGCGATCGACGAGCGCGACCCAGCGCTGCTCTCGGTTGGAGCGATTGCCGATCTCGTCGTCCTCGACGAAGACCTGACCGTTGCCGAGGTGATCACCGGCTGACACGCCGTCGGTACCTGCGTAATCGACGGGACTCACGTCGCCGGGCAAACGGCCGAAAGTTCTACGAAGACCAACCTCTGGGAGTGTGCCTCGTGAGCAAGTACCGACTCGTCACCCGCAGCGATTTCGACGGCCTCGTCTGCGCCGTGTTGCTGGAACACCTGGAGATGATCGACGACATTCTCTTCGTCCATCCGAAGGACATGCAGGACGGCAAGGTGGCGATCACGGCGAACGACATCACGACCAACCTCCCCTACGTCGACGGCGTGCACCTGGCGTTCGACCATCACGAGTCCGAGACCCTGCGCAACGACACCCACGACAACCACGTGATCCTGCCGCACGCCCCCTCGGCGGCCCGAGTGGTGTGGGACTACTACGGCGGCGAAGCGTCCTTCCCTCGCACCTGGCTCGACATGATGGAGGCCGTCGACAAGGCCGACTCGGCCCAGTACTCCGAGGGGGAAGTCCTCCACCCCCGAGGATGGGAACTGCTCAACTTCATCATGGACCCGAGAACCGGGCTCGGACGTTTCCGGGACTTCCGCATCTCCAACTACGACCTGATGATGGACCTCATCGCCTACTGCAAGAACCACACGATCGAGGAGATCCTGCAGCTGCCCGACGTGGCCGAGCGCACCGAGCTCTACTTCGCCCATCAGGACGCAGCGAAGGAACAGATCGAGCGGTGCTCCACCGCGCACGAGAACCTGATCGTGCTCGACCTGACCGGCGAGGACACCATTTGGCCCGCCAACCGGTTCCTGATCTACGCCATGTACCCCCAGTGCAACATCTCGATCCACAAGATGTGGGGCTTCCGCCAGCAGAACACCGTCTTCGCCACCGGCAAGTCGATCCTGGATCGCAGCTGCACCACGAACGTCGGCGAGATCATGCTGCGATACGGCGGCGGGGGCCACGCGGCCGCCGGCACCTGTCAGGTGGAGACCGACGATGCCGACCGGGTCCTTCGCGAACTGATCGAGTCCATCACCGCCGACCACCGAGCCGCCACCGGAGCGAACTCCGTCAGCTGACCCAAGTCGCCTCTGCTCCCCGCGGACGCAGACCGGCTCAGAGCCCAGACCGTGACAGCACCCGCTCGTACGCCCAGGACGCGAACTCCCGTCCCCGATAGTCCGTGCGCGACCAGTCCTCGAGGCTGGGGAGCCGCCAGGCATCGGAGGGTGTCAGCGCCAGTGGCGAGCGGCGAGCGTTGGCGATCCCCAGGAACTCGCTTCTCGGGATCTCGATCCTGACCGGATCGGTACGCTGGCGGTAGTCGATCACGATCCAGTGATCGTCCATGACCACCCGGAAGACCTCCTCGAAGGGCCCGCGCCGCATGACCTTGCGTCCGACGAGACTGGGCCGGTCGATCCGATGGATCTCAACCTCGAATCGACTCGGGATGTCGAGCAGCCTTGCTTCGGACGCAAGTCGACCAGGGTTGGCGTGCGGCCTCGGACCTCCGACGACCCCGATCTCCCGCACGCTCGACCCCACGAGCTGAGCGTCCTCGACGAAGTACCGCACGGGAATGGCTCGCTGGCGGGCAGCGATCATCACGGCTCGGTGTGCCGCTGCGTCCATGTCTGACGGTGCCATCGCCACGCCGGCGAGTGCGCCACGGGCACCGGCCCAGCCGACCGTGGCCATTCGTGGTGTCTCGTCGCCACCGCCGGGCTCGCCACCGAGCACGGTGAAGAGCACTTCGTCGACGGCGAACTCGGCCAGCCGCTCACCGATCGGTACCCGTCGATGGCGGTCGGCCACGTGGAGCTCGAGCGCACCGACCGGTGGAGCCGCCAGAAGGCGGTCGAGCTCGGCATGAGCGGTGACATCAGCGGTGGAGTCCATCACTTCCCATCGGTTGGATCGACGTTGTACCAAAGCCGCTTGTCCACCAGCGGCGAACGTCTCAGGCTCGGGTCAGCGTTTGGTCGGCGATCATCGCGTCGACCTGACGTTGGACTGCCTTGGCCCAGTTCGGATGGGTCAGCACCCAGAACCGGTTGGCGCCGATGGCTTCGAGCACGAGGCGCCCGACATCATCGGGGTCCATCCCCTGCTCGAGCATCGCCTGGATGCTCTTCGCACTCTTCGCCGATGCGTTCCCGTCGACCTTCGGCTTGGCCTGGCCTGGCCGGAAGCTGACCGAGTTGCGGCTGATGTTGGTGTTGATCGGGCCAGGACAGAGCACCGACGCCGTGACCGGGCTCTTGCGCCCGGCGAGGTCGCGCTCAACGGTGGACATGAGGGCGACCACTCCGAACTTCGCGACGTTGTAGGCCCCCATCATCTGGCTGGCGATGAGGCCCGCCATCGAGGCGGTGGCGTTGATGTGGCCCTCGCCCTGTTCCTCGATCAGTGGCAGGAAGAGGTTCACCCCGTAGATCGGGCCCCACAGGTCGACGTCGATAATCCACTTCCAGTCATCGAGCTTCATCTTGTGGGTTTGGGTCGGGATACCGACACCGGCGTTGGCACACAGCACGTTCACCTTGCCGTAGGTGTCGATGGCCAGATCGGCCAGCGCCTCGTTGTCGCCCAGTTGCGACACATCGGTCCGCCGACCGACCACGCTTGCACCGGACGAGGAGAGATCGGTGACGACCGCATCGAGCGCGCCAGTGTCGAGGTCGCCGAGGACGAGCTTCATGCCGGCGCCGGCGAAGGCGCGGGCCATACCGAGACCGATCCCGCTAGCGGCACCGGTGACGACGGCGACCCGTCCCTCGAACTCGGTCATGCCACGTTGGATGGACGTCTCGTCGCTCATGAGTCGGACTCGACGGCAGCGGCGAGCCGTTCGAGCGTGACCTCCATACCGGCTCGATTGTGCGACAGCCGATCGGTCACCCCGGAGATCGACGAGCCACGCTCCTTGATCTCTTCCGGGCGGAGGTCTTGTGTGTACTCGGTGACCCGACAGCCGTCGTCGGTCGGCTCGATCGAGTAGCCCCACTTGGCGAAGACGAAGTCCCGAGCGCTGCAGTCGAAGAAGAAGCGCTCGTTCTCCACCAACTCGACGATCGTGGCCTTGGTGCTCCACTCCTTGTCACCATTGTGGTTGTGACCCATGAACGAGGCACCGACCTCGGCGGTCGACGCGCCGTCGAGCCATTCCGTGGCGTAGGTTTCCGGTGACCACTCCCCCATGCGGGTGATGTCGGTGAGGGCAGCGAACACCGCCGCAGGTGAAGCGGCGATGTCGCGTGAGACTTCGATGTCGGGTGTCATGGCCGCACCCTAATCATCGGCGATGATCCGCACGAGTCGATCCGTCGGCGAGCCGAGCGTGCGATTGAATCCGAGACGGTCTTCTCCTGACACGACCGGAAGCACGTGATTCTGGGAGTCGTAGGTGAGGACCTTCACCAGGGGTGGGATGAAGCGAATCGAGAGACCGCAACGTGGCAGGATCGAGCGATTTGGCTCGGAATGATGCAGGATCCGTTCGTTGAACAAGATGAACTGCCCCGGCTCGAGATCGATGTCGATGGCGTGGCTCGGGTCATAGCTTCCGGGTTCGGCCATCTCGAGGAAAGCCATGTCATCGGTCGCTGCGACATGCGGCACGATCCGGCGGTGTGACCCCGGAATCAGCTGGAGGCAGGAGTTCTCGGCAGTGACCCGGTCGAGGGCCAACCACGCCGAGACGATGACGGCCGGTTCCAGCGGCCAGTAGTTCGCGTCCTGATGCCAGGGGATCTCCTTTGCGCCCGGCCCCTTGTCGAAGAAGTGAGCTCGCCACAACAGCACATCGGGCCCGAGCAAGGCCCGGACACGCGCCACGATCTCGGGATGGGTGGACAACTCGAAGGCGATCGGGGAGTCGAGAAAGCGGTTGTGGTGATATGGCACCTGCCGGGCATGGAAGCCGCGTTCGGGGTAGGGATCGGGGGCCGTGGCGAGCAAGCTCGCGACGGCGTCACGAGTGGCGGCCGTTTCCTCGGGCGAAAGCGCCTCGAACGGGCCGGCGTAGCCGAGGTCGTGAAAGCGGTCGAGGTCGACCAAGTCCATCTCGGCACGCTACTGCAGGTTTCCGGCACGGCTCGTCCAAGCAGCGTCGGCTGCCAACCCGACACTCGGCCGAGTCACCAGGACTACGACGACGTCGGCATGTCGAACGAGGCGCCGCTCGGGGTTCCGGCTTGAGGCCAACGGGCGGTGACCACCTTGCCTCGGGTGTAGAAGTTCACGCCGTCAGGGCCGTGCGCATGGTGCTCACCGAACAGCGAGTGCTTCCATCCACCGAAGCTGTAGTAAGCCATCGGGACCGGGACCGGCACGTTGATCCCGATCATGCCGACCGTCACCCCACGCATGAAGGTTCGGGCCGCACCTCCCGAGTTGGTGAACACGGCGGTCCCATTGCCGTAGGGATTTGCGTTGATGAGATCGATGGCCGCGTCGACGTCGTCACTCCGAAGAACCGACAGCACCGGGCCGAAGATCTCGTTGGTGTAGACATCCATCTCGGTGGTGACCCGGTCGATCACCGTGGGACCGACGAAGAAGCCACCCTCATGGCCGGGCACGACCAGACCTCGACCGTCGACGGTGACCTGCGCTCCCTGCTGCTCACCGGAGTCGATGAACCCGACGATCCGGTCACGGGCCTGAGCGGTGACGATCGGTCCCATCTCGCTGGCGGCGTCACGCCCCGACCCCACCTTCACCGATCGGGCCTGACCCTCGACGTGTTCCATCAAGCGGTCACCGGCCGAGCCGACCGCCACGGCCGCCGAGATCGCCATGCACCGTTCACCGGCCGACCCGAACGCCGCCGACGCCAGGTGCTGGGCGGCGAACTCCATGTCGGCGTCGGGCAAGATGATGGCGTGGTTCTTCGCTCCACCAAGGGCCTGGACCCGCTTGCCATTGGCCGACGCTCGATCGTGGACGTACTTCGCGATCGGCGTCGAGCCGACGAACGACACGGCAGCGACGTCGGGATGATCGAGCAAGGCGTCGACCGATTCCTTGTCGCCGTTCACGACGTTGAACACCCCGTCGGGCAACCCCGCCTCGGCCCACATCTCGGCCAGCAACATCGCAGCGGAGGGGTCTCGCTCGGATGGCTTGAGGACGAAGGTGTTGCCACAGGCGATGGCCACCGGGAACATCCACATGGGGACCATGGCCGGGAAGTTGAACGGCGTGATGCCGACGCAGACGCCGAGCGGTTGACGGAACGAGAACGCATCTACATCGGTCGAGATCTGATCGGAGTAGGAGCCCTTCAGCTGCGACGGGATGCCGCAAGCGAACTCCACCACCTCCAACCCGCGCTGCACCTCGCCGGCGGCGTCGGACAGGACCTTGCCGTGCTCATCGGTGATGACGTCGGCGAGCTCTGCCGCCCGGCGGTTGACGATCTCCCGGAAGGCGAACAGCACCTTGGTCCGCACGCTCAGCGAGGAGTTGCCCCACGACTCGAAGGCGGCGGCAGCGGCGCCGACGGCAGTGTCGACATCGCTCGCCGAGGCGAGGCGGACCTCGGCCTGCTGCTCACCGGTCGCCGGGTTCCACACCGGGGCGGTCCGCTCACCCGAGCCGTCGCTCGTCGTTCCTGCGATCCAATGGGAGATGCGCTTCATGGTCCTGCTCCTGTCGTCGGCGGCCACATCCTAGAGATCGGCGGCGAACTCCGGGAGCCGGTCAGCGCTTGCGCGTGACCTCGACGGGAAGGTGGGTGTAGCCGTTGATGAAGGACGAGAACGTGCGCTGTGGTTCGCCGACCACGTCGATGCGGTCGAAGCGTTGGAGGATCTCCTCCCACAGGATCCTCAGCTGCAGTTCGGCCAGTCGGCTGCCCATGCAGAAGTGCACGCCGTAGCCGAACGACAGGTGCCGGTCGGCGTTCGGCCGGTGGAGATCGATGGCGTCGGCGTTGTCGCCGAACACCGACTCGTCTCGGTTCGCCGAGAGGTACCACATCAGCACCTGATCGTCCTTGCGGATCTGCTTGCCACCGAGTTCGGTGTCGCAGGTCGCTGTGCGGCGCATGTACGACAGCGGGGTCTGCCAGCGGACGATCTCGGGCACCAGGTTCGCCACCAGCGACGGGTCGGCGATGAGCTGGGCGTACTGGTCGGGGTACTGGTTGAGCCCGTAGACACTGCCCGACATCGTGTTGCGGGTGGTGTCGTTCCCACCGATGATCAGGAGGAAGATGTTGCCGAGGTGGGCGGAGGCCGGCAGGTGTCGGGTGGCGTCGCCGTGCACCAGCATCGACACCAGATCGAAGCCGGGGTTCGTCTCGCGTTCGATCCACAGCTGCTCGAAGTACTCGAGACACTCGCGGATCTCCGCCCGCTGCTGGGCACCGGATTCGACGATCCCTCCCGGTTGAGGAATCGAGGTGGCCACGTCGGACCAGCGGGTGAGCTTGTAGCGATCCTCGAGCGGGAAGTCGAACAGGGTTGCGAGCAGCAGCGTGGTGAGTTCGATCGAGACGGACTCGACCCAGTCGAAGGTCTCGCCTTCAGGCAGCGACTCGAGGACGCCGACGGTGCGTTCGCGGATGAGATCGTCGAGGTTCCGCAGACTGCTGGGCGCCGAGATGCCCCTCACCGTCTTGCGCTGCGCCGTCTGGTCCGGCGGGTCCATGGCGATGAACGAGGCCGACCCGCTACCGACCGTCTCCGGCATGGGCGACCCGATCCGAGGCCCGATCGTGATGCCATCGGCCGAGGAGTAGGTCTTCCAATCGCTGTCGACGGCACGCACGTCGTCGTAGCGAGTCACCGACCAGTAGCGACCGGCCGACCCGAGCTCGTTGAAGTGCACCGGGTCCTCACGACGAAGCCGGGCGAAGTGCTCGTGCCAGCGATGCTCCCGGAACAGGTGCGGGTTCATCGGGTTGATCTCGTCGAGCGACAGGTCGTTGGCATCGCCGACGTCACCGCCGAAGATCGCCTGCTCCATCTCGGGGCTGCGCACCGGTTTGCGCGACAACCAGGTCTCGCGGTCGAGCTGCACGTCGGTCATCGCTGCCTCCCCCAGGAGTGATGTCGAATGGCGTTGTCCGCGATGCTAGGTGCCCCAGTGCCCGCCAGTCAGATCGCCATCAATCCCGCCGCCATGGCGGCACCGACTTCCCAGCACGCATCGAGGTCAGGTCGACCGGGCCGATCGAAGACTCGCACCGGCTGCTGGGCGAGTCGCCACTGCAGGCCGGTGGCGATCTTGGCGATGTCGGCCAGTGCGCCGTCAACGTCGTTGTTGCCGTGGACGTAAACACCGTAAGGACGGCCGACGGTCTCGGTGAGGCACGGGTAGTAGATCGTGTCGAAGAAGTGTTTGAGCGCTCCGCTCATCGTGCCGAGATTGGCGGGCGTGCCAAGGATGAGACCATCGGCAGCCAGCACGTCGGATGCAGTCGCCGACAGTGCCGCCCGCGTCACCACCTCGACCCCTTCGATCCCCTCGGCCTTCGTTCCGTCGAGCACGGCCTCGAGCATGGTGTGCATCCCGGGCGACGGGGTGTGGTGCACGATCAGCAGCCGAGGCATGGCCGCGACCCTACCGGCTCGACCGACCCCGGCCGGACCTGCCGGCGTCCAGGGCTCATCTCCGCTACCAGGGTGCCGTTCATGGCACCCTCACATCGCAGGTCCCGGCTGGCGGCAGTTCGCTGTGCCATCTCCGCTACGACGGTGCCGCACACGGCACCCCCACACCGCAGATGCTGCGCCGGCCGGGGCGACGGTGGCCCGACTGAGGCCGAAGGGCCATGGCGGGAACCAGCCGACGGGTGCGATCGTCCAATCACCATGCGCCGTCTCCCGATCCTTGTCGCCGTTCCATTCCTCGCACTCGCCGCCTGCGGCACGAGTGGGTCCGACGGCGGCGAAGCCGGCGTGATCGAACCGACTGACGGTCTCGGTCGAGCCGACCTCCTTGACGATGCGCCGACTACCAACCTCGCCAACGGATTCAACGACGCCGGTTTCGACCTTCTTCGAACACTGCCGGCCGACGAGAGCACGGTGTTCAGCCCGACCAGCATCGGCCACGCACTGCTCATGGCTCGGGCCGCTGCCGACGAGCCGACCGGTGCCAACATCGACGCCGGCTTCGCGCTCCCGGAGGGCATCGCCGCCCACGACGCCTGGAACGCCATCGACCAGGCGATCGCCGCCAGCAACGGCCAGGCGACGTCGAACGAAGGAGCGCCAACGCCGGTGGTCACGATCGCCGACCGCATCTGGCCACGGCAGGGTCTCACCGTCGACGCCGACTGGATTGATCTGCTGGCCACACATCACGGCGCCGGTGCGGAGACCATCGATGTGGCCAAGCCCGAAGAGAGCCGTCAGCGGATCAATGCCTGGGTGTCGGACCAGACCAACGAACTGATCCCGTCGCTGCTCCCCGAGGGCTTCATCGACGGCAACACGAACCTGGTACTCACCGACGCGCTCTACTTCAAGGCCCAATGGCAGACGGTCTTCGGCAAGTACGGCACGATCGACCGAGACTTCACCAACATCGACGGATCCTCCACCCCGACCAGCTTCATGCGTGAACTCGAGCTCACCGCTCCTCGCGGGATCGGCGACGGGTGGGCTGCCGCCGAGCTCCCCTACCTCGGCGCCGACTATTCGATGCTGGTGATCGTCCCCGACGACCTCGCTGCGATGCGCGATCGACTCTCACAGGAGCTGCTCGACGACATCGACACCACGGTCGAGTCCGGTCCGTATGAGCTCCTCCTCCCGAAGTGGGAGACCGAATCAAACCTCGATCTCCTCCCCTGGCTCACCGATCTCGGCGCTGCGCCCGGCAACTATCCCGCCATGGACGCCTTTCTCGATGGTGCGGTACACGCTGCCGTGATCACGGTCGACGAAATCGGCACCGAGGCGGCAGCCGCCACCGGACTCGGCTTCGCCGAGTCGGGCCCGCCCGAGCCAGAGTTCACCATTGCCGCCGACCGCCCCTTCCTCTACGTGATCCGACACGTAGACACCGGCCTCGTCCTCTTCGTCGGTCAGGTCACGTCACTCTGAGCCAGCTGGCCTGGGAATGCGGTCCGCCGTAGTCTGCGGTGTCGAGCGTCGGGTACGTCAGCGCGGCGACATGAGTCGGGAGGCCTCGTGACCATCGATTCCGTGACCACACGATTGCCGGACCCGACCGACGATCTCGAGCGAGCCGAGCACGACCTTCGCGAGCATGCGATCTGTGCGGTGACCGGCGTGCTCGACGGCGACACGCTTGCGGCGATCCGCCGCGAGTTCTACCAGGCGGCCACCGACGACCGGAACCGGCGCACCGGCCAGCCCGGGTTCGGACTCGACCTCGACGACACCAACCAGCGCGTTTGGAACCTGCCCAGCCGCTCGCCCGTCTTCGTCGATCTCGTCGAGCACCCGGCAGCGATCCAGCTGCTGCGCTCGGTGCTCGGCTGGCCCATGCTGCTCGGCAACCTGTCGGGCAACATCACCGGACCCGGCGGCGCCGCCGGGGTGCTCCATGCGGATCAGCTCTTCATCCCACAGCCGTGGCCGGCATCACCTCAGGGGGCCAACGCCGCCTGGTGCATCGACGACTTCACCACTGACAACGGCGGGACCCGCTTCGTGCCCGGGAGCCACCTCCTCAACCGCCCACCGCATCCCGACGACTCCGCCGAGGCCGTCCCGTTCGAGGCTCCCGCCGGCTCCCTGGTGGTTTTCGACGCCAGGTTGTGGCACCAGACCGGGGCCAACACCACCACCGATCAATATCGGGCTGCCGCGTTCGGTTGGTACACCCGACCGATCTATCGAACGCAGGAGAACTGGTTCCTCTCGCTCAATCCCTCAGTCCGACAGTTCGCATCCGACGAACTGCTCGAACTGCTCGGCTACAAGACGCACGGCCTCGGACTCGTGAACGGCATCTCGCCGGACTGAGCCGCTCGGCCTCGCCCTCGTTCAGTCGACCTTCATCCAGTCGGTTCGGCGCCGCATCGCGTCATAGCTGTCCCGCCATTCCGTTGCGCTCGCGATGGCATGGGATCGCAGCTGCTGCGCGAGCCGACCGGCAGCGAAGGCTCCAGCGGCATCCAGGTCGGTCGCCGCTGCCAGCTCCAACCACTCGGCTGCCACCACACTGTCGTGGAGCTCACCGAGGACGTCCTGGATAGCTGCGGCAGACGATGCGAACTTCCTCGCCTTCTTGCCGACGGCCGGTGCCACCGCCTCGGCCGCGTATCTCACGCGCTTGGCGAGAATCCTCAGCTCGTGGAGTTCGACCTCGGCTGGCGGATCACTCAGCCCGCGAACCTCGGATCGCAACGCCCGCCAGCTGGACTTCATCAGCGGAGGGAGCACTTGCGATGCCACACGCTTCCGCGCCCGCTTGCGCAATCGGGGATCGTTCGCTACCTGCACACAGTGGTCGTACAGGGTGATCGCGCGCTCGTCGGCGAGGTGTCCGACGAGGACATCGCGCTTGCGAACGTTCTCGGCCGCGAGACGTCCGAGGATGTCTGCTCCACGAGCCTGATCGATCTCGGGGTTGGCCGCCAGCGCAGCGGCCAGGTGCAGCTGGAGGACATCGCTGTCTCGTACCGCTCCCAACTCGTCGGCGAGCCAAGAGAGCTCTCGCCGAAGCTCCCGGGCCCACTCCTTGTCGAGCAGCGGGGCGAAGGTGCGCAGGTCGGACCGGAGGCGACGGGTCGCCACTCTGGCTTGATGGACACCCTCGGGATCGACTCCGAGCCGGGCCGCCGGGATCTGCGTGATCAATCGTTGTACCGACGCGGCAATCGCAGCGTGGATCACGTCGGCTGCCGTTGGCTGCTTGGGCAGCTCGATCCTCACGACGTCGGGTGGCGCGGACGCTTCGTCACCCAGGAGACGAACGAGCTTCGGTACGGCCGGACGAGGATCGGCAAGACCGAGCGACTCGACGATGACCGCCATGGTGTCGGGATCGCCTCCGGGGCCGAGTTCGAACTCGATCTCGCGGAACCGTCG
The DNA here is from genome assembly GCA_041394265.1 of Acidimicrobiales bacterium. NCBI lineage: Bacteria > Bacillati > Actinomycetota > Acidimicrobiia > Acidimicrobiales > Acidimicrobiales bacterium. The sequence goes on along the minus strand of JAWKIO010000005.1, from coordinate 3,927,001 downwards.
ATCACCGTTGCGGCCTCGACCCGCGACATGATCGTCGACGAGTTCGCCCACGACAACGCCATCGGTAGAGGTCCAGGTCCACGTTGTTCGCATAGTCTCGAGCTGAGCGACGTCGTGAAGAACCTGGTGGCGGGCGAACGGAGCGACCAGCGCGGCAACCTCGTCTGGTACAGACTCCGGGTCGCCTTCGATGTGCAGCTCTGACCGGTCCAGCACCGAACCGGACAACGGCCGTTGCCGCGGAAGCTTGACGGTCCACCCCTCGCCGTCGCGCCAACGAACGGTCACACCCCACCGCGCCAGTCGCAGGTCATCGGTGTCGAAGTACTCATCGTGGATCGGCGAGGTGCGCCGAGCCGACAGCGTTCCTCCAGGGACCACGAGTCGATCCGGTCGCAGCTCGAACCCCTCCTCGACAACGGCCTTCCACTCGAGCTCTCGCACGAACACAACGTAGGCGACCTCGCTGGCCGCACAACAGGGCACCTAGACCCTCCCAGGAACCCGAAATGTCACCCGGTATTCACTCAGTGCTTGTTGACTCGATTTTAGCTGAGTGGATAAATGGTTCGAGAACTCACGAGCAACCCAGGTCGCGAAAGGCCGTCGCCATGGATCCCAACAGCACCGAACCAGCAAGCGGAGAACTCGCGGGCCCGGCAAACCGGCCGTCCTCTTTCTTTGCGTCCACAACGCCGGGCGCTCGCAGATGGCTGCCGGCTGGCTCCGCCAACTCGCCGGCGACCGAGTCGAGGTGTTCTCCGGCGGCTCGGATCCAGGCGCCGAGACGAACGCCAACGCGATCGAGGCCATGGGTGAGGTCGGCATCGACATCTCATCCGAATACCCCAAACCGTGGACCGATGAGATCGCACGTGCCGCCGACGTGATCGTCAGCATGGGTTGCGGAGACGCCTGCCCCATCTTCCCAGGGAAGCGATACGAGGACTGGGAGCTCACCGACCCATCCGGTCAACCGATCGAGGTCGTGCGCGAGATCCGAGACGACATCGGCCAACGAGTGCAAGTGTTGCTGGCAACTCTCGTAGCCTCGGCGGCATGACGACCACCGGGCGACGTCCCGACACCCAATCGTCCTCCACCGCGGCCGGCCCGCGTTGGCAGCCCAGCTGGTCCAAGCTGATCGCCGAGTTCGTCGGCACGGCCTTTCTGCTCGCCGGTGTCGTCGGGTCAGGCATCATGGCGACCAACCTCACCGACGATGTCGGCCTCCAGTTGCTGCAGAATGCGTTCGCCACTGCCGGCGTGCTCATTGCCCTCATCCTCTCGCTCGGCCCGGCCTCGGGTGCACACTTCAACCCCGCCGTCACGCTGGCCGACCGGATGCTCGGCGGCATCGATACGCCCACCGCCATGGCGTACGTGGTGGCGCAGATCACCGGGGGCGCCGTCGGCGTCATGTCCGCCAATCTGATGTTCGACCTCGACGTGGTCAACTGGTCGACCAAGGACCGCTCGGCTGGCAATCTCGTGTTCGCCGAGGCCGTTGCGACCATCGGCCTCCTCCTCGTGATCTTCGGTGTGGTGCGGTCCGGGAAGTCATCGGTGGCGGCGTTCGCCGTCGGCGGCTACATCGCCGGGGCGTACTACTTCACGTCGTCGACGAGTTTCGCCAACCCGGCGGTCACCATCGCTCGGACGATGAGCGACTCGTTCGCGGGGATCGAGCCGGCGTCGGCTCCGGCGTTCATCGCCTCTCAGCTCGTTGCGACGGCGATCGCCGTTGCGCTCATCAAGGTCATCTACCCCGATATCGGCGATGTTGCCGACCAGGCGGTCGTGCCCCACGACACCTGATGATCAGCGGGCGAAGCGCCGACTCACTCAGTGGTGCAGCCCGTTGAGCTCGGACCAGCGAAGCAGCGATCCGACCTCGCCGTCGACTGCCACGATCTCGAGACGCTCGTGGTCGACCTGCGAACGACCCATGGTGGCATACCTCCGAGGATCGCCCACGACGGCCGAGCGGTGCCCCGCTGCGTCGGTGGACATCGGGCAACACACGAACAACGCCCAATCTCGTGAGTCGAGGTCGACATCGATGCTCGCCGCCGGTTGCGCCGTGCGGTTCCGCCAGTCGTACACGAGCGCCTCAGGACCGATCCCGAGCTCGGCGAGATCGAACGAATCGGTGATGTGCTGTGCTTCGGCTGCGGTATTGATCGCAACGAGGTACACCCACTCGCCGCTCGACGCGGACGCCCAGCACAGGGAGTTGCCGTCCACTCCGGCGGTGGCGAAGCTCCGGTCGGTCAGCGTGATCGCATCGTCGGGGCCGACCAGGCGTCCATCGGATCGACACACCCTGGCGACCACATCGACGTCGGTCCGCCCGATGCGGTCGCCAATACCGACAACTCCGCCCGACATCGCAGCGAGCAAGGCTTCCAACTCGGCATGCGGATCGCCGTCGATCCCTCCCGAGGGCGCGCCATCCGGAGGCGTCGAGCTGAAGAAACAGTCCTTGAAGACACGCAGTTCGAGTGCGTTCGCCATCGAGTTGACGGTCAGATACCACACCCACAGCAGCGCAGGGTCGGCGGCGAATCGGTAGTCGTCCGATGTCCGTACGGCGATCACCTGCTCCAACTCGACCGAGGCGGCGAAGTCGCCGGGAAGGGCCATGCACCACAGAAGGTGGAGTCCCGTCGCAGCTGCCGCATCGTCGAGCCCTCGCTGCCAGTCCATCACGCGCCCTGGCACCGCACGCATGTCCCGGACACCGAAGAAGGTGACCATCATCCAGTCTTGCTCGATGCAGGTCGCACCCCAGGAGGCCGCATCGTCGAACCAGCGCCGGAAGAAGGCCGGGTCGACAGGGTGAGCGGCGCGATCGACCCACCATTCACCTTGTTCGAGATAGGGCGATGAGGGCGAGATGTGGCGGCTGTGCAACACGAGCGGCCGGTCGCCGAGCTCGGCTCGCAGGCCGCCGACCCCGCCCGGTAGAACGTCGGCTCTGGGGGTCCATGACAACATCCCGGTGGGCGGTACCTCTTCCAGATAACCGACTTCGGCGACCGGTCGGCTGATCTCGTGCGGATAGAACCACGAGTCGAGTTCCACGGAGCGGACCGACACACCGAGCTCGTCGAGCTCGGCCACCTTCCCCTGCAGCGTCGAGGTCAGATCGGCCCCCGGCTCGGTTCGGTACCAATACGCCGCACCGTTGTCGGTCCAGTACGACAGATGGGTGAGCAGCGGATCGACATCGCTGCCAGGCCGTTGCGTTCCGGCGGCGGTTCGGATGGTTCCACCCCACCGATCGAACACCTCGCGAATCGACGTGCCGGTGAAGATCCCGAGTTCGGCCCTGAACCCCGCCGGCACGTCGGCGAGGTCGCCGTGCCAGCCCCAACGGAAGCCCGCAATGGCGTCGTCTTGGTCGACGGCGATCACCTGCTCGTGCCAGGCGCCGAGCGGAGCGAGGAGTTCGACCCGGCCGTCGTCGCTCATCAGCACGAGCGGCATGACGGCTGCCGGAGAGCTCAGGTTGGCGGCGGGTCGGAAGTCGAAACGCCCGCCCGGCGCAACGCGAACGGGCAGGGCGAACTGCGTGTAGGCGAACCCGACGAACGAGACGTTGTCGGCCGCCAACTCCCCCACGCCAAATGACGCGGCGACCGTTGGGTTGGCGAACCGGCCACTGGCAATACCCACGAGTGGTTGGGTGGCTTCGAGCACGAGCCGGTCACCCTGGTCGGCGAAGTGAACACCGTCGAAATCGGGAGGAGTGAGTGGGCCGAGGATGCGATCGATCACGGGCGCATTGTTGCAGCTCATTGCACTGACCGAACGTTCGCGCCGACCGATGGGCTTGATCGGCCCGACCCCTGCCCTCGCCTTCCGGCCCGCTACCTTGGTCGGTCGTGGCGGAACCAAAACGACAGCGGACGATTGCGACCTTGGGCTTGGTCGCCACCATTGCGGCGACCGTCCTCGTCCTCGTCCTACGCGCAAGCGGGACCGACACCAACGACGACACCCAGAGCCCACCCAGCACAGCGTCCGCCGAGGAGTCCGCCGAGGTCTCGACCGCTCCCGCCGTCGATGGTGATCCTGACGGCTCGCCGACCGAAGCCGTCCCGGCCCCCTGCATCGAGATCGAGGCGCCCGCGAGTGACCTCGCCGCAGTGGTGAGCAACGCACCGGAGGGCGCCTGTTTCGAGCTGGCCGTCGGCACGTACGACTTCTTCTCGGTCAAGCCGAAGAACGGCATGTCCTTCACCGGTGTCGACCGCGACCAGGTGATCGTCGACGGCTCCGGCCACGAGACCGCGTTCTTCGGCGAGGCGGCCGACGTCACCATCTCGACGATGACGCTGCGCAACTTCGACGATCCTGCCGGCACCTTCCCCCAACCGCAGGCACCGATCCGTGGCTCCACCATGCTGTGGCCGCCCGCCGACGGGACCGGGCTCGCGTCCGGCTGGTACATCGAGAACATCGTCGCCCACGGCAATGTGGCATCGGGTGTCGTGGTCGGACACGGGTTCACCGTCGTCGACTCGGAGTTCTACGACAACGGGGTCAACGGGATCTCGGGCGGCAACTTCAACGGTGCCCTGATTGCCCGGAACACGATCTACGGCAATGGCGCCGACGCAGCAAGCGGCCAGGGCGCCAACGGCGGTGGCATCAAGCTCGCGCACAACCTCGGCGATCAGCCGGTCATGATCACCGACAACGTCGTCTACGACAACAACATGACCGGCATTTGGTGCGACCTGCAGTGCAACAACGTCACCATCTCGAACAACACCGTGAGCGATCAGCCCGATCACGGCATCCTCTACGAGATCTCGTCTGACGGCCTGATCGAGAACAACACGATCGTGAACTCGGGCTCCGACACCCGGTGGGGCAAAGACTGGAGTGGTGGGTGCATCACCGTCGCCGAGTCCGAGCGTGTGGTGGTCACCGGCAACACGCTGCGCCACTGCGACGGTGCCATCGTGTTGCAGCAGACGCCTCGGCCCCAGAGCCACGAGACCTGGCTGGCCGAGCGCTACGCCGACGGTTCGGTCACCACCGACCGCTTGGCGAACATCACGGTCACCGGCAACGAGATCGTCGACTCCAACGGGTTCGGGATCAGCGAGGCGCCGGGCTCCGACGGCCAAGTCGACTACGACTCCATCGTGTTCGAGTCGAACACCATCACCCAGGGCATCGGCTTCCCCCACGACACCCTGTTCTGGTCAAAGGGCGTCAGCACCCCTGCTTCCTGACGGTCCCTCCACCTCTACCCACGCAACAATCGTTCTACAAGTGATTGACGTGTCGACCTCATTGTGTAGATAATGAGGTCCACGCAAGATGTGACCACCATCACATCTTCCCGCGCCCAAGGGGGACCGCATGGCAGACACCAACGATCCGTGGGTCGACTTCTCGACGCACCCCGATCGCTACCGACACTGGCGGCTTCGTTTCGATGGCGAGGTCGCCACGCTCGAGCTGGCCATCGACCCCGACGGCGGGCTTCGTGACGACTACGAGCTCAAGATGAACTCGTACGACCTCGGCGTCGACATCGAACTGAACGACGCCGTGCAGCGGCTGAGGTTCGAACACCCCGAGGTGAAGGCCGTCGTCGTGACCGGCGGCATCGAGCGCATGTTCTGCGCAGGCGCCAACATCCGGATGCTCGCCGGCTCCTCGCATGGCCACAAGGTCAATTTCTGCAAGTTCACGAACGAGACTCGCAACTCGATCGAGGACGCCACGGCCAATAGTGGACAGACGTGGATCGCAGCGGTGAACGGCACGGCAGCGGGTGGCGGCTACGAGCTCGCACTGGCGTGCGACGAGATCCTGCTCGTCGACGACCGCTCGTCGGCCGTGTCGCTCCCTGAGGTCCCACTGCTCGCCGTGCTCCCGGGGACAGGCGGGCTCACCCGAGTCGTCGACAAGCGCCACGTACGACGAGACCTCGCCGACGCGTTCAGCACGCGCAACGAGGGCGTGCGAGGCCAGACCGCCGTCGACTGGGGTCTGGTCGACGCCATTGCTCCCGCCAGCGAGTTCGCCGCGCTCACGGCGGAGCGCGCCGCTGCCCGCTCGAACGAGTCTGACCGCCCGTGCGACGCTGCGGGCGTGATCCTGGAGCCGCTCGACCGCGTGATCGGCGACGACTCCATCACCTACTCATACGTGGCAGTCGTGATCGACCGCTCGATCGGTACCGCCACCATCACCGTGGCTGCGCCTTCGGTGCCGCAACCATCCACCGGCGAGGAACTGGTCGCCGCCGGGTGTGCGAGCTGGCTGCTCGCCGTTGCGCGAGAACTCGACGACGCCGTCTTGCACCTGCGCTTCAATGAGCCTGAGGTCGGCACCTGGGTCTTCGAGACCACCGGTTCCGGAGACGCAGTGGCCGCTGCCGAAGCACCCTTCACCGTCGACGGCGACCACTGGTTCGTCCGGGAGGTCCGGTTGCTCTGGGCCAGGGTGTTGAAGCGATTGGACGTCTCGGCCCGCACGCTCGTCGCCACCGTGGTCCCAGGGAGCGCCTTCGTCGGCATCCTCGCCGAGCTGCTCTTGGCCGCCGACCGCAGCTACATGCTGGAAGGCACCTGGGAGGACGACGACGATCCACCACCCGCTGCCACCATCCGACTCACCGGCGCGAGCCTCGGCTGGTTCCCCATGTCGAACGGCATCTCCCGACTGCAGACCCGGTTCTGGGGACGATCCGACGCACTCGAAGCTGTGCTCGACGTGGCCGGCAAGGACCTGACTGCGGCCGATGCGTCGGCGGCCGAACTCGTCACCTTCACGCCCGACGATCTCGACTGGGACGACGAGGTGCGCCTGATGCTCGAAGAGCGCAACAGCTTCTCGCCCGACGCCCTGACCGGTATGGAGGCGAACTTCCGTTTCGTCGGCCCGGAAACCATGGAGACCAAGATCTTCTCCCGGCTGACCGCTTGGCAGAACTGGATCTTCCAGCGCCCGAACGCCGTCGGTCCCGACGGAGCGCTGCAGCGCTTCGGCACCGGCACCCGTCCGTCCTACGACCCGAAGCGAGTGTGACCATGACCAGCATCACCGTCGACATCGACGCCAAGATCCCGAACAACGTCGATCTCAAAGGCGACCGGCGACTGCAACGAGCGCTCGAGTCGTGGCAGCCCAAGTTCATCCGATGGTGGGAAGAGCTCGGGCCTGCCGCCTTCAAGGACAACCCCGTCTTCTTGCGCACGGCGATCGATGTCGGGCAGCAGGGATGGGCGAACTTCGGACACGTGTCGATGCCCGACTACCGCTGGGGCGTCTTCCTCGCCGAACCCGAACCCGACCGCAAGATCGCGTTCGGCGAACACAAGGGCCAGGACGTGTGGCAGGAGGTGCCCGGTGAATACCGCTCCGACCTTCGTCGTCTCATCGTGGTGCAGGGCGACACCGAGCCCGCCTCGGTCGAACAGCAGCGCCAGCTGAGCCTGACGGCCCCTTCGCTCTACGACATGCGCAACCTCTTCCAGGTCAACGTCGAGGAGGGCCGTCACCTGTGGGCGATGGTCTACCTGCTGCACCGCTATTTCGGGAAGGACGGCCGTGATGAGGCCGACGCCATGCTCGAGCGCCACTCGGGCGACCCCGACAATCCCCGCATCCTCGGCGCGTTCAACGAGGAGACACCGGACTGGCTGTCGTTCTTCTTCTTCACCTACTTCACCGATCGAGACGGCAAGTACCAGCTCGCCTCCATGCGGGAATCGGCCTTCGACCCGCTGAGCCGCACCTGTGACTTCATGCTCAAGGAAGAGGCCCACCACATGTTCGTCGGCGCCACCGGCATCGCCCGAGTGATCGGTCGCACGCTCGAGTTGATGCAGCAGCACGACACCGACGACGTGCAACCTCACGGCGGCATCAACCTCGACGTGCTGCAGAAGTACCTCAACTTCCACTACTCGGTCAGCCTCGACCTCTTCGGAGCAGAGACCTCCACCAACGCAGCCAACTACTTCTCGGCCGGTCTCAAGGGGCGCTTCCACGAGGAGCAACGAGACGACGATCATCGTCTCGACACGTTGTACCGCGCCGTGCCGGAGATGACCGACACCGGAATCGGCGAGCGCGAGGTCACCCAGCTGGCAGGGCTGAACGAGACCCTGCGTGAGGACTACACCGTCGACTGCCAGAAGGGCATCGATCGTTGGAACCGAGCACTGGCCGAAGCAGGTTCCGACGTCGAGCTGCGCCTCCCCCACATCGGCTTCCATCGCCAGGTCGGCACCTTCCGCGGCCACCACGTTGCCCCCGACGGAGCAATCGTGTCGACCGAGGAATGGGAGAAATCAAAGAATCGTTGGCTCCCGAGCGACGACGACCGCGCCCATGTCCAATCGCTGATGGTCGGTGTCACCGAGCCCGGCAAGATGGCGGGCTGGATCGCGCCCCCGACGTCGGGCATCAACCAGAAGCCCATCGACTACGACTACGTGCAAGTCTGAGCCGTGCTCGATCGAACACGATCGCAAGGGGGAACATCAATGACCGACGCACGCCGGCAGGCAGAAGCGCACAACGTGGCCACGTGGCTGGTCGACCGGCACGTCGACGAGGGCCGGGGCGATCGCGTTGCGATTCGCTGCGAGGGCGAGGACACCACCTACGTCGATCTGCTCGGCGAGCTCCATCGGGCGCAGCACGCGCTCGACCAGCTCGGTGTGAGCGAAGGCGACCGCGTCGCACTGATCCTCAACGACGACCTCGCCTTTCCCGCATGGTTCCTGGGGTCGCTGCGATCGGGCGTCGTGCCCATCCCACTGTCGACCATGCTCACCGGGCCAGAGCTCGGCACCATCATCGCCGATGCCGGAGCGAAACTCGTCGTCGCTCATGACGTCTACGCCACCACGATCGACGCGATCACCGATGCCGCCCCGTCGGTCACCGGCGTCGTGATCTGTGGCGACACCGGCTCGGAGGTTCATCACCATTGGTCGGGTTTCACGAACCGCTCGCCCTACGCTGCCGCCGACACCAACGTGATGTCGCCGGCCTTCTGGCTCTACAGCAGCGGCACGACGGGAACGCCGAAGGGTGTGATGCACGTACACGGCAGCGTGCGTGCGACGGTCGAGACGTACGCAACGCAAGTATTGGAGATCACCGAGAACGATCGGTTCCTGTCGGTCGCCAAGTTGTTCTTCGCCTACGGGCTCGGCAACTCACTGACCTTCCCCCTGGCCGTCGGCGCAACGACTATTCTGAGCCCTCAGCGACCCACGCCCCCGTCGTTCCTGGAACTGATCGGAGCCGAGCGACCGACACTTTTCTTCGCCAGTCCCGGGTTCTGTGCGGCGCTGCTCGATGCATCACCGCGTCCCGAGACCTTTGCGTCGGTCCGGGCAACGGTCACGGCGGGAGAATCGCTGCCGGCCGACGTGCAGACTCGCTTCCAAGCGCTGACGGGTACCCCCGTCTGTGATGGCATCGGCTCGACCGAGCTGCTCCACATCTTCATCTCGAACACCCTCACCCACCAGACTCCGGGAAGTAGCGGTGTCCCGGTGCCGGGCTACGAGGTCCAGCTGCGAAGCGAGACCGATGAAGTGATCGATGACATCGACACCCCGGGCTATCTCTGGGTGCGCGGTCCTTCCGCTGCCGTTGGCTACCACGAACGCCCCGAAGTCAGCGCCGCAACCTTCCGCGAGGGGTGGGTTCGAACCGGCGATGTCTACACCCGCTCGAGCGATGGCGACTGGACGTTTCTCGGCCGGAACAACGACATGATCAAGGCCGGTGGCATCTGGGTGTCACCGGCCGAGGTCGAGAGCGCCCTCATCGAGCACCCTGATGTCCTCGAGGTGGCGGTGGTCGGCGCCCGCAACGACACCGGCCTCGAGGAGGTGGTGGCATTCGTCGTGCCGGCGACAGGAGCGACACCGGATCCGGCGCAGCTCGAGCTCCACTGCCGAGAACGAATGGCCGCGTTCAAGCGGCCCCGCCGCATCCTTGTGGTCGATGACCTACCAAAGACCGCAACCGGCAAGATCCAGCGCTACGCCCTGCGGGAGCGACTGGGATAGAGCTGGCGGGGAGAACAACCGATGAGCCCGACGCCACGCCGCACGACGGCGAACATCGCACCCGCAGCCGGCCGCCTGCCGGCGCAACGTGGCGGGGCCAAGGCCCTCGTACTCACGATGCTCGGCGAATACGTTCTCCCCGCTGGGGGCGAGGTCTGGACCGCCACGCTGGTCACTGCCGCCGACGCGCTCGGCATCGGCGAGAAGAACGCGAGACAGGCCGTGGCGAGGATCGGTGACCTCGGACTCATCGCCGGTACTCGCCATGGACGAGCCGTCCGCTGGTCGCTCACCCCGGACGGCCGCCGGCTCCTCGAATCCGGTGCTCGCCGCATCTACGGGTTCGGCCGCAATCAGGCCGACTGGGACGGGCGTTGGCTCTTGGCGCATTGTCCGGTTGCGGAGTCGCAGCGGTCGGTGCGAACACAGCTACGCAAGCGGCTCGGCTTTCTCGGGTTCGGCGAACTGGCGGCGAGCCTCCTGGTGTCTCCTCACGTCAGCCGGGAGGGCGAGTTGCGCATCGTGCTCGAAGAACTGGGCATCGCCGACGAGAGCACTGTGCTGCTGTCCACCACTGGAAGCAACGAGCGCGACATCGACCTCGTCCGCCGGGCCTGGTCACTCGACGAGATCGAAGCCGGCTACCGCACGTTCATCGACGACAGGGCGGATGAACAGCCGAGCGATGGGCCAGACCACTTCCGCGCACTGATCGAGTTGGTGCACGATTGGCGGCGGTTCCCGTTCACGGATCCCGAACTCCCAGCCGCACTCCTGCCGCCGACGTGGGCCGGCGAGGTCGCAACAACCGCCTTTCACGACCGGCACACGGCGTGGTCACCAATCGCGCAAGCCTGGTTTGCTGAGCTCGAAGCTGCGTCGGGTGTCGACGCTGCCTGATCCGGGGGCTCAGATCTCGGGCGTCTCGGATGTCGGGTCGGACGAGCGCTGAGCGTTGATGAAGTCCGCGACCACCTCGACCAGGCGTTTCGGTTGGGATCGATGGAGGAGGTGGCCGGCGTCGGGAAGGAAGGCGACCGCCGCGTTCTCGCCAATGGCGGCCGCCGTCGAGGAGGCGTGCTCGGGTGAGGCGTACTCGTCGTCGACGCCCTGAACGACGAGGGTCGGGCAGACGATGCTCGACAGGGAGGGCCGCATGTCCCAGTCGGCAAATGCCGAGCTCGTCCAGACCAGCGACCAGGCGTCGAACAGGGCATCGGGTTGGTCATGGAATCTCGCCAGTCGCGCCACGAGGTCATCGCGATTCGGGAGCGACGCCTCGATCGACTCGGCGATGATCGGTTCCATCCAGCTGTGGGCCGCCAACAACACCAGCGGCGCCGTCCTGGACGAACGCGACGCGTGGATCGCAGCGATGGACCCGCCGTCCGAGTGACCGACGAGCACCGGGTCGTCGATCCCCACGACCCGTAGCAGTTCGCCGAGGACGTCGGCTTCGCGGGCGAGCCAGTCCGCCGGCCAACCACCCGACGGCGTCGGTGTCGATCGCCCGTGGCCGGCACGGTCGTACGCCAGCACGGTGAGACCGGTCGCCGCTGCGAGGTCGGCGGGGAACTCGCGCCACTGCGCAATGGACCCGAGTCCGTCGTGCAACAGCACCAGTTGGGGCGCTCCGGCGCCCCAGACCCCGGTGTGCAGGATGGTGCCGGCGACCTCGATCACGCTCTCCGTCTGCGGTCCCGCTGCCAATCGCGTCTCCTGATCCTTCGCCGATCGATCCCCCACCGACACTACCCCGCACTCCCCCAGCAACTTTGGAGACTTCGTTCCGCTCACCGGTGTCAACTCGCCAAAGTTGCCGCTGGATCATGGCCGAGAGCCGTTGGACCCTTGGGGGCCGGCGACCGCTCGACGGACAATCGAGCTGACGACCAACCATGCACAAGGAGACTGCCATGCGTCCAGGACGGATCGTGGCTCTCGTCATCGGTTGTCTCTTGGTGATCCCGGCCATCGCAGTGCTCCTCGGGGGCGGCGCACTGGGCCTGGGCTACGCCTTCGGACGCGGTGACGACGGCTACTTCGACACCACTCTCGATCGGTTCGCAACCGACACGGTTGCGATCACGGCAGACGACATCACGTTCGCCGCCGACCCCGGTTCCCCCGACTGGGTCCTCGATGCGCTCGACGCCGACGTTCGGCTCCGAGTCACCAATACCAACGAACGCACGCTGTTCATCGGTATCGCTCGTCAGGCCGACGTCGACGCCTACCTGGCCGGTGTCGCCCATGACGAGGTGACCGACATCACCGACTCGGCCGCGCCGGTCTACCGCACGCAACCCGGCACCCTTGCCATTGCTCCTCCGATCGATCAGACCTTCTGGGAGGCGACAGCGACGGGGTCGGGCGACGCCGAACTCACCTGGGAGGCCACGAGCGGGACGTGGGCGGCCGTGCTCATGAACGCCGATGGCAGCCCGGGTGTCATCGCCGATCTGAATGTCGGCGCCAAGGCCGCCTTCGTGCTGCCTCTCGCCGTGATCATGATGACCGCCGGTGCTCTGACGACGGCCCTGGCGGTCGGGCTCATCATCTTCGGTGCCCTCGGTGCCCATCGCAGTGAGCCGTCGACCGTCGTGGAAACCGGGGTGCCGGGAGTGCCCGGGAGCCACGGGCTCGAGCCGCTGCATCTCCATCCGGTGACCTTGACGGCCCGCCTGGATCCCGAGCTCTCACGCTGGAAGTGGCTGGTGAAGTGGCTGCTCGCCATTCCACACTTCATCGTGCTGGCGTTCCTGTCCGTTGCCTTCGTGCTGCTGACCTTGGTCGCTGGCGTGGCGATCGTTTTCACCGGCCGCTACCCCCGCGGCATCTTCGACTTCAATGTCGGCGTGCTGCGCTGGGCGTGGCGAGTCGAGTACTACGCGAGCACGGGTGGTATCGGCACCGACCACTATCCGCCGTTCAGCCTTCGCGAGGAGCCGGGTGACGATGCCCGGTTCGACATCGACTACCCGGAGCGACTCTCCCGAGGTCTCGTCTTCGTGAAATGGCTGCTCGCCATTCCGCATCTGATCATCGTCGCCGTGCTCTCCGGGGGATCGGTGCGCTGGCTGGCAGCCGAGGGTGACCGCGTCCGCTTCGACATGACCGCCGGCGGTGGTCTGCTCGGCCTCCTCGTGCTCGTCGCCGGCATCGTGCTGCTCTTCGACGGGCGCTACCCCAAGGCGTTGTTCGACCTGATCGTCGGGTTCAACCGCTGGATCTACCGGGCCATCGCCTACGTGGCACTCATGACCGACGTCTACCCGCCGTTCCGTCTCGACCAGGGTGGCAGTGAGACTCCGGCGTTCCCCGTGCCGCCGACACGCCCCGGCGCATCGGCTGGCGTCGACCTGCGACCCGAGCAGATCGGACCCGGCGACAGCGTCACCGACAAGCCGATATGGGCGGATGACGAGGTTTCACGATGACCTCGAGCGACACGGGGCGGCCGCTCGTCAGCCACACGCTCGTCAGTCACAACGGACAGGAACGATCATGACCACACACACCAACGACACCATCGACATCACCGAGAATTCCATCCTCGACGACCTTCGAGGCACCCGCGATCTGCTCTCGGTCGGACGGGTCTTCGGCGACCCGATCACGGCGGAAGGCGTCACCATCATTCCCGTTGCCCGCATCTCCGGCGGTGCCGGTGGCGGCGGCGGGGAAGACACCGATCCCGACAAGGGAGGACGAGGCTTCGGGAGCGGCTTCGGTCTCGGCGCCCACGCCATCGGCGTCTACGAGCTACGCGACGGCACGCTCAGCTGGAAGCCGGCGGTCGATGTGAACCGAGTGATCCGCGGCGGACAGGTCCTCGGCGGCATCATCGCCGTCTGCGTGAGCCTGGTCCTCCTCCGCTGCCACCGCTGACCTGACCCAAGCCCCAACCCCCAAGCAACGTTGGCGAGTTGATACGCCCAGTGGTGACAACTCGCCAACGGCGCGCGCTCTGGCGGTCAAGACCCCGTCAATCTTTTTCTGACGAGTCGCGAACCGTTTGTGCATCGTCGCCGTACTGCTCATCGACCGCACCCGATGCCCACGGGTGGGACCTCTCCAAGCAGGAGCCCAGACGATGAGCGAATACACCACCCACCCCAACGAGCTGTCGACGTCGACCGACGCCGTGACCTCCAGTGTCGGCGGTGCCGGGTCGAGTCCCATCGCCGGACTCCTGCCCCTCATGGCCGTCGGCGCCGCCGTTGCCATCAGCCTTGGCGTGTACGGCCGCCTGCACCAGCCCACCGGGCAGGGCATCACCGCCTTCGGGTTTCCCGCCGTCCTACCGATGAAGGCGTGGTTCGCCACCGGCGCCGCCGTGCTCGGACTCGGCCAAGCCCTCTCGGCGGCATGGATGTGGGGCCGCCTTCCGGGCGCAGGCAGTGCACCCGCCTGGCTCGGTCATGCCCACCGATGGCTCGGCACGGCGGCGTTCCTCCTGACGCTCCCTGTCGCCTACTACTGCCTCTGGGCCCTCGGTTTCCAGCAGACGACGACTCGAGTGCTCGTCCACTCACTCCTCGGTTGTGCGTTCTACGGGATCTTCGTGACCAAGATGCTGGCCCTGCGATCCTCACGTCTCGGGTCGCTCGGGCTGCCGCTACTCGGTGGAGCTCTCGTCGCGACGTTGACGGCCATCTGGTTCACGTCGTCGCTCTGGTTCTTCACCAACGTCGGCTTCCCCGGCGTGTGACGCCAGCCCGCCCCGCCTGACCGAGCCCGGCCCGCCAGCACCGAATGGCGCCGGCAGCCCTGCTTCGACGCGGCCATGCGGCCACCACGGCCATCTCTTTCTCTCCCAAGAGCAACAAGCAAACCAGCACCCAGCAACCCAGCGAAAGGCAATCCCATGACACCCCGAATCACCGCAACCCTGGCCATCTGCGCACTTGCCGGCGGCATCGCCGCCGTCAGCTTGTTCCGTCCGGCGTCGGCGCCAACGGCAGCGCCGGCCTCAGCGCAAGCGACCGCTGAGGCCGATGGCGGCCATTCCGGTGGCGCCGATCACACCGCCGCCGACGACGGAGCAGCTGCGACGCCGGCCACCGGCGCCGACGTGACCATCGAAGGGTTCGCCTTCGCCGTCGCCGGCACCTACGCCCCCGGGCAGACGATCACCGTGACCAACGCCGATGGCGCGCCACACACCATGACGGCCGTCGATGGCTCGTTCAACAGCGGCCAGATCGATGGCGGCGCCTCGGTGCAGCTGACGCTGCCGACGACGCCCGGCACCTACGAGTTCTTCTGCGCCATCCACCCATCGATGACGGCGACCATCACGATCGCCGGCTGACCAGCCACCTACGACCTCGACCCACCAGCACCAGCACCAGCACCAGCACCAAGGAAGACGACCATGTCCAAGATCACCCCCACCATCCGTTCCACCTCACTCGATCGACCAACGCCGGGCACCCGCCCAGCGCTCGTCGTCGCCGCAATGATGGCGTTCTCACTCGGCGCCGGCGCCTGCGGCGGCTCGGCACCACTCGCAGCACCTGCCGCTCCGGCACCCACCGAGGCGGCACCCGCCACCACGCAAGCACCGTCAGCCAGCGCGGCGAGCAGCGGCGTCGTCGTGAGTGCGAGCGAAATTGCGCTCGGATCGATCCTCGTCGGCGAGGGCGGCATGACCCTCCACGGCTTCACCAACGACACCGGCGGGGCGTCGGTGTGCACCGGCACCTGTGCCGAGGCCTGGCCGCCCGTGATCGTCGGTGCCGACTGGACCGTTGCTCCGGGTCTCGACAGCGGCATCTTCAACACCACCACCCGAGACGACGGATCCCTCCAACTCGTGGCCGGCAAGTGGCCGCTGTACTACTACGGCGGCGATGTCGCGCCGGGTGATGTCAACGGTCAAGGAAGTGGCGACGTCTGGTTCGTCGCCGGGACCGACGGCGGGCTCATCCAGGACGAGGTCGCGGCCGCATCACCCGGCGCCGGAACGGCCGACGCAAGCGTCGGTGCGATGACCGTCGGTGCCGTCGACGGTCGAGACGTGCTCGTGGACAGCTCCGGCATGTCGCTCTACGGCTTCCTCAAGGACGATGCCGGCGAACCGACCTGCACCGATGGCTGTGCCAATGCCTGGCCGCCACTACTCGTCGACTCGGCTGACCTCCCCGCCGGCCTCGATGCCGAGATCTTCTCGGTGGTTGCCGCCGGCGATGGGTTCCAGCTCAAGGCCGGCAAGTGGCCGCTCTATCGCTTCGCTGGCGACGCCGAGCCGGGCCAGGGCAACGGTCAGGGATCAGGCGGCGAGTGGTTCCTCGTCGCCCCTGACGGCTCGTTGGTTCGAGACGATGCCGGCGCCGAGGCATCCAGCTCCGACGACGGCTACTGAGGATTCCAAGATCGCTTGCTGGGAGCGAACCGGGGGCCGTGTCGACGCTGTCGACACGGCCCCCGTTGTGGTTTTCACCTTGTCGTTTTTGCCACCACCACCTCAGACCATCGACGCAACTTTGGAGAGTTGATGCCGCTCAGAGGTGTCAACTCGCCAGAGTTGCGGCGCGATTGGACGACGACCGGTAAAGGTCAGTCGTCGAGGCGGACCATGAGGACCACCTTGCCCGATGAGGTCGTGTCGGCCTCGTCCTGCACGGTGATGGTGAAGAGCGGATAGTCGTCGATGGTGACACCAGCCCACAGCTCGATCGTGCCGCCGCCGCCACGCAGATGGAACGTACCGGCACTGACGCCGACCTCGGGATCCTGCCGGAGCCAGGCCTCGTAGTACTGACCGGGCTCGGCCGGCGGCAGGCCGCTGACGTCGAGGACGATCCGGGTGCCGTTGGCCGTGTCGAACACGTCGATGTTGCCCGCCGCTCCGGGGACGAGGTCGGTCGGCGCCAAGGCCAACTCGGCATCGGGCGACGGATCGGACGACGGTCGCAACGTCAGCGCAGCGAACACGACCGACGCCGCAGCGGCGCCAGCCAGCGCCGGGAGCGCCAAACGGCGGAAGCGCGACAGCTCGACCACCGGTGCAAGCCTCGGCTCAGTGCGTTCGGATGGTTCCGATGTCGAAGGCGAAGGGCTCGCAGACACCGGTTCCGACGAGATGGACGCCTCCGTTGTGCGGGGACCGTCATCGGATGCGAGAAGGTCACCGATCGCCGCGAGGATCATCGCCTCGTCGTTCGGGTCGGTGTCGGACCAGGTGTTCTCGTCGGCGAGGAGCCGCAACAGCTCAGGGTCGTCGAACGCGGCGAAGGGATCCTCGGTGTTGTCGCTGTCAGGGAAGTGGTCGGTCATTGATGTCCTCACCTCCCTCTACGTTCGAAGCAGCACTTTGGATCACCGAATCATCGAGGTGCCCCAAGGTAACGGCGAGTCGACCGTGGGCACGGTGCAGGCGTGACTTGACCGTGCCGACCGGCAGGCCGAGCCGAGCGGCGATCTCGGTGTGAGGAAGGCCGACGAGGTGCGACAGCCGGACGACCTCTCGTTCGGGTGCCGGCAGCAGGTCGAGCGCTCGCCGGACCTCGAACCGCTCCCACGTTTGTTCGAACGAGATCGCCGACACGGCCACGTCGGTCTCCTGCTCGTGACCACCCTGTGTCGGCCGGCTCTCTCGACGCAGTACGTCGATCGCCGTCCGTCGAGCAATCGAGTAGAGCCAGGGCGCCAGGTCTCGATCGGGATCAAACATGGACGACGCCTTCCACGCCTTGATGAAGGTCTGTTGTACGACCTCGGACACGAGCTCGGGCTCACCGATCATCGAGCGCGCGACGGTGCGCACCGCACCGCCGTAGCGAGCGACGACCTCTCTCACTGCCCCTTCATCGCCGGCAACGAACCGGGCGCCGAGATCCTCCATCCGCGCTCAGTCTCGCACAACCCATCAATCCGCTCGTGCATCACCGCAACCCCCCGAATCCACCGCAACTTTGGCGAGTTGATGCCGCTCACAGGTCTCAGCTCGCCAAAGTTGCGGCGGTGGGTGGGGCAAGATGGGGGCATGTTCCGACTTGACGACAAGGTGGCGTTCATCTCCGGATCGACCCGGGGGCTCGGGTGGGCGATCGCACAGGCCATGGCCGAGCAGGGAGCGCACGTGGTCATCAACGGCCGCAGCGACGACGAGGTCCGAGCCCGGGTGAGCGAGCTGGTCGGCCGAGGCTTCGCAGCGAGCGGCGAGGCCCTCGACATCGGTGACCTGGACGCCGCCATCGCTGCCGTGGACCGGACCGCCGACACCCACGGCCGACTCGACATCCTCGTCAACAACGCCGGCACCACCGTGCGAGCGCCGCTCGAGGAGTTCACCGACGCCGACTGGTCCGCCGTCCTCCGGGTCAACCTCGACGCCCCGTTTGCCATGGCCCGCGCTGCCGCTCGCCACATGATGGAAGCCGGGCGGGGTCGGATCCTCAACGTCGCCTCGATCATGGGAACCGTGGCCCGGCCGACCATCCCGGCCTACGTCGCCTCGAAGGGTGGGCTCGAGGCGATGACCAAGGCGCTTGCGGTCGAGCTCGGCCCACACGGCATCACGGTCAATGCGATCGGTCCCGGCTACGTGGCGACCGAGTTCAACACCCCACTCGTCGCGGACCCCACCTTCAACCAAATGGTCTGCACCCGGACGCCCGTGGGGCGCTGGGGAGAGCCCGATGAGATCGGGAGCGCTGCGGTCTACCTGGCATCCGACGAAGCCTCCTACGTCAACGGCCAGAAGCTGATCGTGGACGGCGGCATGACCGTCGCCCTCTGACCCACCGCCACGATCAGAAACCACTGCAACGTTGGTGCTGGCGACATCAAAACGAGGCTCCCAGCACCAACGTTGCTTCTCGTCGAGTTGACAGGGTGTGACGCTGGGCACAAACTAACGAGCGTTCGTTAGTAGCTTCTTCTCGAGGGGGACCCATGACGACATCCAGCGCCACCGCACCCGAACACCGCGTGGGCGACATTTCGATCTTCTCCTTGGTCGATGGGGCGGCCACCGAGCACGCACGCACGATCCTGTCGAAGCCCGGCGTCGATGGCGACGTGTGGGCCGCACACGCCGACCTGCTCGACGGCAATGGTCAGCTCGAACTCACGATGGGCGCCTACCTGGTCGTGACCGGAGACCGCCGAGTCCTGATCGACGCCGGACTCGGCATGATCGACAACGGGCAGTACCGAGGCGGGGCAATGCTCGACAGCCTCGCCACCACCGGGCTTGTGCCGAGTGACATCACCGACGTCGTCTTCACCCACCTCCACTTCGACCATGTCGGCTGGGCGACTCGTAAGGGCGAGGTCGTGTTCGACAACGCCACCTATCGCTGCCACACCGCGGACTGGAACCACTTCATCGAGAGCGGCGACGCCGACGCCGGCGCACAGCGCAAGCTTCGTCCGGTCGAGCCGCAGCTCGAACTGTTCGACACCGACCGCACGATCGCTCCCGGCATCGACGTCCGCCACGCTCCCGGCCACACGCCGGGCTCGGTCATCGTCGTCGTCTCGCACGGTGACGATCGGGCCATGCTCATCGGCGACATCGCCCACTGTCCGGCCGAGCTCACCGAAGACGAGTGGGAGGCCGTGTTCGACGTCGACCGGGATCTTGCCCGGCGAACCCGCGAGGCGCTCGCCGCCGAACTCGAAGGAGCCAACGTGGCGATCGGCGCCGCGCACTTCCCCGGCCTCCGCTTCGGCCGGCTCCTTGCCGGGCAGGGCGAACGCTCGTGGGTCATGAGCTGAGATGGCCGTCCGTACCGAGCCTGTCGACCTCGCCAGCGTCGATGGCCCAGGCGACAGCGCGCCATCTGCATCGCTCGTCGTCATCGATCGCCCCGAGCGACGGAACGCGCTCGACACCGAGCATTGCACGCTGATCGCGAACGCCGTCGCCGAGCGGGTCGCTGCCGGTGACCGGTCGCTGGCGATCACCGGCGCCGGCACCTCGTTCTGCTCCGGTGCCGATTTCGGCGATGTCACGTCCGGCGGGTTCCGAGCCGCGCTCCACACGATGCTCGACACGATCACCGACGCCCCAATCCCCATCGTGGCCGTCGTCAACGGTCACGCCATCGGGGCCGGCCTGCAGCTGGCCATCGCCGCCGATCTCCGAGTCGCCGCGCCGACCGCATCGTTCGGGATTCCGACCGCCCGCCTCGGACTCGCCGTCGATCCGTGGACCATCGAGCGACTCGTCGCGCTGGCCGGCGGCGGCGCAGCACGACGACTCCTCCTCACCTGCTCGATCCTCGACGCCGACGACTCGCGAGTGGCGGGGCTCATCGACCAGATCGGCGATCTCGAAGCAGCGCTGGCGCTGACCGCCGAACTCGCCACGCTTGCGCCACTCACGCTGCGCTACATCAAGCAGACGGTCGACGCCGTCGCCAAGGGAGCTCGAGTCAGCGACGACGCCTCGATCCTGGCCGCGTTCGAAGCGTGCTGGTCGAGCGACGATCTCGCCGAAGGGCTCAGCGCCCGAGACGAGAAGCGCCCTGCCCGATTCGAGGGGCGATGAGCAACCGCTCCAACATCACCCCGGCCGCCGTGCGAACCGTCGCCCTGCAGCTGTTCGCCGAGAAGGGCTACCACGGCACGGCGATGAGCGAGATCGCCGCACGGCTCGAGATCCGCACCCCCAGCCTCTACAACCACATCGAGTCGAAGCAGGCGCTTCTCGCCGACATCGTGCTCGACACGAGCCAGGCCGTGTACGACGACTTCGCAGCGGCCATCCGCCGCCCGGAAGTGGAGGGCAACACGCCGGCGCAGCTCTCGGCGGCGGTGCAGGTCTATGCCCACCGCCACGCCACCCACCGTCACGAGGCACTCGTCGTGAACTCCGACGTCGCCGCGCTCGACGAGCCGGTGCGATCACAGGTCTTCGAGCTCCGCCGCACTCATGAACGCGGCATCCGAGACCTGATCGATGCCGGCAGGAAGAGCGGTGACTTCCACGTCGACCAACCGGCGCTGGCGTCGTTCGGCATCCTCGAAATGTGTGTGGCCATCGCTCGATGGTTCCGAGACGACGGTCCGCTCTCGGCCGAGGCAACAGCTTCATCGCACGCCGAGTTCGCACTGCGGCTCGTCGGCTACACGGGATCCCTGACCGGGCTCGGAGGCCCGAACGACGAGGTGGGCAACGTATGATCCGCGCCGAGCTCATTCGCACCGTGCCCGAGTTGCTGGCCGGGCATCACCGGACGCGCCCTGACGCCGTGGCCTTCGACGATCCGACAACGACCGTGACGTACGGCGAGCTCGACAAGCGAACGGCGCGCCTTGGCGGCCACCTCGCCGGAATGGCGGGCACCCGCGGCGCTCGCGGCCTGATCCTCATGTCGAACCGTGTCGAGGTCGCCGAGAGCTACCTGGCGCTCACCCGTGCCGCCATGGTTGCCGTGTGCGTGAACGCTGCGGCCGCCGAGCCCGAGGTTGCCTACCAGCTCGACCACAGCGGAGCCGAGATCGTCATCACCGACGCCGATCACCTCGACATGGTGACGTCGCTTCGGGACTCGAGGCCGAACCTGCGTTGTGTACTGGTCGCCTCCTCCATGCCGAGCGGCCACGACTGGGTGGTCGACTACGACCGCTTGGCCAACACCGATCCCGACCTTTCGGCACCCGACGACCTCGACCTCGACGACACCGCCTACCTGCTCTACACCTCTGGCACCACCGGCCGCCCCAAGGGCGTGATGCTCACCCAGCGCAGCCTGCTCTGGGTGGTCGCCACCTGCTGGTCGCCGATTCTCGGCCTCGGCCCCGACGACCGCCTGCTCAGCCCGCTCCCGCTCTTCCACTCGTATGCGCTCGACCTGAGCGTCCTCGGTGTCGTCGCCACCGGCGCCAGCGCCCACCTCATGCCGCGGTTCACCACCGACGCCACCCTCGACCATCTCCGTTCGGGCATGTTCACCGTGCTGGCCGGTGTTCCGACCATGTTCCAGTATCTGCTGAACGCCGGGACCGAGGCCGAGTCCCTGCCCGGCCTGACTCGCTGCGTCACCGCCGGTGCGGTCATGCCGGGCTCGGTCAATCAAGCGTTCGAGGAACGGTTCGGCGTCACCCTCCTCGATGGCTACGGGATCACCGAGACCTCCACCATGGTGACGATGAACTGGCCGAACAGCTCCCGGATCCCCGGATCCTGCGGCTTCGCCGTGACCGGCGTCGGTGTCCGCCTCGTCGATCCGGCCACCGGGCACGACGTCGGCGCTGGCACCGACGGCGAGGTCTGGGTCTCGGGGCCGGGCGTGATGCAGGGGTACTACGACAACCCGGAGGCGACCGCTGCGGCGCTCACCGACGGCTGGTACCACACCGGCGACCTCGCTCGCCGAGACGCCAACGGCTTCCTGACCATCAGCGGACGGATCAAGGAGCTGATCATCCGGGGCGGCGAGAACATCTATCCGGCGGAAGTCGAAGCAGCCATCCTGCTCGCCCCCGGGGTCGCCGATGCCGCCATTGTCGGCGCGCCGCACCCGCAGTTGGGCGAGGTCCCGGTGGCCTTCGTCGTTCCCGAAGCAGGTGCGACCATCGATCCCGAAGCCATCCGTGCTGCCGTCGCCGGTCAGTTGACGTCGTTCAAGGTCCCGGCCGAGGTGTACACCACCGACGTCATTCCTCGAACCGGATCGGGCAAGACCAAGCGCTTCGAGCTCGTCCAGCGACTCGGCACGGACTCGTAGCGGCGAGCGCGACACCCGAACCGTCCAGCATCACCCATCCAACGAAAGCTCACCATGGAACTCCAACTCAACGACACCACCGTCCTCGTCACCGGCGCCGGTCAAGGGCTCGGTCGAGCCATCGGCATGGCCTTCGCCAACGAAGGCGCGCGAGTGGCCTTCCACTACCACTCGTCATCGACGGGGGCCGAGGAGGCTGCGGCCGAGGTCGCCGCCAACGGCGGCCAGGCGATCGCGGTGGGCGCCGACCTTCGTGATCGAGCAGCCGTCGAGGCGGCGGCGGCAACGGTCGAGTCCGAACTCGGGCCGATCGGTGTGTTGATCAACAACGCGGCGGCCACCCAGTCCAAACCGTTCTTCGAGTCGACTGAGGACGACTGGGCGCCTCAGATCGACGTCACCGTTGCGGGCACCCTCCGCATCTGTCATGTGGTCGGCCAACAGATGGCTGCCAACGGCGGTGGCGCCATCATCAACCTCATGGGCGACTCGGGACGCGTCGGCGAATCCCGACTGCTCGTCACCGCCACCACTCGGTCGTCGACGGTGGGCCTCACCAAGTCGCTCGCCAAGGAACTCGCCCGCCACAACATCCGGGCGAACGCCGTGTCGATCGCGCTCGTGCAGACCGACAACCTCGACGCCCACACGGGCGATGCCGACGACGAACGGATGAAGAAGATCCTTGCCGCCTATCCCCTGCGCCGACTCGGGCGCCCCGACGATGTCGTCCCCATGATCCTCCTCCTCGCCTCCCCGCTGTCGTCGTGGACCACTGGTCAGGTGATCTCCGTCAACGGCGGCTACTCGATGATGTGATGACGCACACGACCGGCGACACACCGACGATGGGGACGAGCCCCCGCCGCAAGGAGGATCAGCGCCTCCTCACCGGGCGGGGTCGCTTCGTGTCCGACCTCCAGCTCCCCCGCCTACGCCACGTGGCGTTCGTTCGGAGCCCCTTCGCTCACGCAGCGGTCACGAACATCGACACCGGCGACCTCGACCTCGACCAGCACCCGGTGTTCACCTCGGCGTCGCCGGGCTTCGAGCTCGGCCTGCGGGCGCAATCGGCACTTCCCGGCTACGTCGAGACCGAGCAACCCCCGCTGGCTCGCGGCAAGGTGCGGTTCGCCGGTGAGGCGGTCGCTGCCGTTGTTGCCGATGACCGGTACCAGGCCGAAGACGCCGCCGAGTCGGTCGTGATCGACTACGAGCCGCTGCCCGTGACGGTCCGGGCATGGAACGCGCCGGCACACCCAGTGCATGACGACGCAAGCGACAACGTCTTGCTCTCCCGCACGTTCGAGGCCGGAGCCGTCGATGACGCGCTCGCCGGAGCGGCGGTCGTCGTGCGGCGTGAGCTCGTGACCAACCGGCACGGGGGCAACCCGATGGAGGGACGGGCCGGCGTGGCGCTGTGGGAGGGCGGCCCGACAGACGGCCAGCTCACCTTCTGGTCCGGCACCCAGATCCCTCACCTGGTCCGCAACATGCTGGCCGAACTCCTTGACATCCCGGAGTCCCGGGTGCGAGTCATCGCTGCCGACGTGGGCGGAGGCTTCGGCACCAAGGCCGTGCTCTATCCCGAAGACCTCGCGCTCTGCCTGATGGCCAGATCGTTGCCCGGTACGCCACTCAAGTGGGTCGAGGACCGCAGCGAACACCTCGCCTCGGCCACTGCTGCTCGCGACCACCGCTACGAACTCGAGGCGGGCTTCGACGCCGACGGTCGGCTTGTCGGTATCCGCGGCGACGCCTGGTGCAACGTCGGCGCGTACTCGGTGTATCCGTGGACCGCCGGCATCGAGGCACTGATGGCGGGCGGTCTGCTGTCGGGTCCCTACAAGCTCGAGCACTACCGCTGCACGGTGCGTGGCGTGGCCACCAACACTGCACCCTCGGGCCCGTACCGCGGGGTGGCACGACCGGCCACGGTCTACGCCATGGAGTGTCTGCTCGACTCCGGCGCACGAGCACTCGGGATCGACCCGATCGACATCCGACGCATCAACCTCATCGGCCCCGACGACGTGCCGTACCGCATGCCGACTCGCTTGATCGACGACACCGGGCACTATGCCGAGTGCCTCGACCAGTGCGTCGAACGGCTGGGGCTCGCCGACCTCCGGGCCGAGCAGCTTCGACGCCGGCTCCACGGTGGACGCCCGATCGGCATCGGGATCGCCTGCTACAACGAGCTCACCGGGCTGGGCCGCGCTGCCTCGGCCGGACCGCGCATGCCGTTCCGCACCGGGCACGAGGCCTGCACCGTGCGAGTCAATCCTGACGGCAAGGTCCTCGTGCTCTCCGGCGTCACGTCACAAGGTCAGGGGCTGGAGACCACCCTGGCGCAGGTCGTCGCCGACGCCGTCGGTGTCCCATACGAAGACGTCGAGGTGCGCTACGGCGACACCGACCAGTCGCTGTGGGGGTTCGGTGCCTTCTCGTCTCGCCAGGCCGTCATCGCCGGCGGGGCGGCGAGCCTGGCCGGTGAGGCGGTCAGGGATGCCTCGATCCGGCTTGCGGCCGAACTCTATGAGGCGTCGGTCACGGATCTGCGACTCGAGCGCGGCCAGTTCCACGTTGCCGGGTCGCCCGAACCGGTCGGCACGCTGGCCGATGTCGCCCGCGTCGCCTACCTCGAATCCAACCGGCTCCCCGCCGGGTTCGAACCCGGCCTCGATGCCACCCGCTTCTTCGACCCGGTGATGGGTGCGTTCGCCGCCGGGGTCCAGCTTGCTGCCGTCGAGATCGAGCCAGCGACCGGCGAGCTGACGATCCTTCGTTGGATCTGTGTCGAGGACGCCGGTCGTGCCGTGCATCCTCAGATCGTCGAGGGACAGATCGCCGGCTCGATCGCCCAAGGCATCGGTGGCGCCCAGTACGAGCACCTGGTCTACGACGACGACGGCAACCTCCGCACCGGCACCCTGCTCGACTACCTGATGCCGACCTCGGCCGAGATCCCCGAGCTCGAGATCGGCCACATCGAGCGACCCGCCGACAACCCGACCGGAGTGCGAGGCGTCGGCGAAGGCGGCACGCTCGGGCCAGCGGCCGTCCTCGCCAGCGCCGTGGCCGACGCCGTCGGCGTCGAGATCGATCACCTCCCGCTCACCCCGGAGCGACTCTGGAATGCGCTGCGAACGGTCCCGGCGACGACCGGAGGCCCGTCATGAAGCCGGCACCGTTCGACTACCACCGGGCCGCGTCGATCGACGACGCCGTCGCCGTCCTCGCTGCTTCCGACGGCGAGGGCAAGTTGCTCGCCGGGGGGCAGAGCCTCGTGCCGTTGCTGTCGATGCGCCTCGCCCAGCCCACGGTCCTCATCGACCTCAACGGGCTCGCCGATCTGCGGACGGCCGAGGCGCTCGACGACGGCCGACCCATCGCTCGGTTCGGCGCCATGACCCGTCATGCCCACCTGCAGCGGCAATCCCTTCACCCGATGGCGGCGCATCTGGCCGGGTGGGTCGGTCACACCGCCATCCGGACGCGGGGCACACTCGGCGGCAGCATTGCCCACGCCGACCCGAACGCCGAGTGTCCGGCGCTCGCGCTGGCCTCCGACGCCACGATCCACACCAGCGGGCCCGGTGGTACTCGGCGACTCGCCGTCGACGACTTCTTCGAAGGCATGCTCGAGACGGCCGTCGCCGACGACGAGGTGCTCACCCATGTCGACCTCGAGGTTCCCCATCGCTGGGGCTTCGGCGAGCTGGCCCGCCGCAGCGGCGACTTCGCGTTGGTGCTCGCCTGCGTCAGCGAGCTCAGCAGCGGCTGGCGCGTCGTGATCGGCGGCGTCGACTCGACACCGGTGCGGGTGACCGACGCCGAGCAGGCCCTGGCCGCCGGCGTCGATCCTGTCGAGGTTGCTGCGATCGTCGGCAGCAGGCTCACGGCGTACGACGACCTTCATGCCGGGGTCGACTATCGCATCGCCATGGCCGCGGAACTCACCCGACGAGCGGCCGAGCAGGCGCTCGCCGGTCTGAACGACGACGATCGGAGCGACGCATGATCGACAACGACCGCCCGACCGCCGTGCCGGTCACGATCGAGGTCAATGGCCGCCGGCGCACGACGCTCGTGGAGCCGAGGCACACCCTCGGCGACGTCCTGCGGGAGCAGCTTGGTCTCACCGGCACCCACCTGGGATGTGAACATGGCGTCTGCGGTGCCTGCACTGTGCTGCTCGACGGCGAGCCGGTTCGTTCCTGTCTCGTGTTCGCCATGCAACTCGACGGTGCTGCGATCACCACCATCGAGGGCCTCGCCGACTCCGACGGCACGCTGCACCCGGTGCAAGAAGCGTTCACCGCCTGCCACGGTCTACAGTGCGGCTTCTGCACGCCGGGGTTCGTCCTCACCGCCGTCCACCTCCTGCAGCAACGGCCCAACCCGGACCGCGCGACGATCCGTCACGAGCTGTCCGGCAATCTCTGCCGCTGCACCGGCTACATCGGCATCGTCGACGCCGTCGAGCTGGCAGCGAAGCACCTGGCCGGAGGCTCGCCGCCCGCAGGCACTGCTCAGTGATGCCACCCTACGCCCACACGGCTCCGCCGAGAAACCCAACCCGTAGCTCCGGGCCTGCGTCCAATTCCTGACAACCTCCGGGTTTCCGCGCCGCTGAGCGTACGCAGCCCCGGAGGTTTGGTGAGTTTGGACGGAGCCCCGGAGGTTGGTGGGTTGGTGCTCAGGCGGCGATCAACGACGCCACGTGGGCGAGGCCCTGCCGGATCTCGGCGAGGTCGGGTGTGGCGGTGCCGACGATCAGTTGATCGGCACCGGCGTCGGCCCACGCTTGCACCGACGCCCGATCGGGCACGTCGGTGGTGAGGATCCTGGGTGCCACCGTGATGTCGTCTCGGCTCCGGCCCTCCGCTTCGAGCGCCGCAACCAGTTTCGGCATCCGACGAGCCAGACCGGTGACCGAACACATCGGGTGCCAGCCGTGTCCATGACGAGCAGCTCGGCGACGAGCCGGTCCGCCCGCACCGCCGATCCAGATCGGCAGAGGCTGTTGCTGGGGCTTGGGTGACGCCTTGATCCCGTCGAGCGTGAAGTACTCACCGGGGAAGCTCGCTTCGCGTTGCGTCCACAACGCCGACATCACCTCGATGCTCTCGTCGGCGTATCGACCACGATCCTCGTAGATCACACCGAGCGCTTCGTTCTCCTCGGGCAAGCTGCCAACCCCGAGACCGGCGATCACCCGCCCGCCGCTGAGCTGGTCGATGGTGGCCAGCGTCTTCGCCAGCGCCATCGGGTGGAGATAGGGCAGCACCAACACCGAAGTGCCGAGCTTCACCCGCTCGGTGCGCACGGCGGCAGCGGCCAACACCGTGAGCGCATCGTGGTACGGCCGGTCGTCGAGGCGATCCTCGATGTAGCCGACGTTGAGGATGTGGTGGTTCACCCACACCGAGTCCAGCCCGAGCGCTTCCGCCTCGGCGGCGATGTCGACCACGTCGTTGACGTTGTCGAGCCCCCAGTTGTTGGGCAACACGAATCCGAACTTCATCACGCCTCCAACAATCGTGAAGCCGTCCGCATGAGGGCCGGAATGCTGTCGGCGATGGTGGCCATACGTTCGTCGGTCGAGTCGCCCACCTTCCATCGGTGATGGAGCTGCTGGACCACGACGGCGGTCTTCCACTGGGCGAAGGCCTCGTACCATCCGATGCCCGAGACATCGAGGCCCGTCTTCTCGCCGTAGCGTTGCGCCACCTCGGCTCGACTGGGCAGGCTCATTCGTGTCATGCCGTCGTGGCTCGATCGCCGGACGTCGTCGCTGTCGTCAGGGTCGGGCCAGTAGTTGAGGAGCGTGCCGATGTCGATCATCGGG
This sequence comes from Acidimicrobiales bacterium, assembly GCA_041394265.1. Lineage (NCBI taxonomy): Bacteria > Bacillati > Actinomycetota > Acidimicrobiia > Acidimicrobiales > Acidimicrobiales bacterium. Next base: position 3,898,391 of record JAWKIO010000005.1, on the reverse strand, counting down.
TCGCCCAGGGTGGTCATGTCCCAATCGAAGAACGCGACCACCCGATCGGGGTTGCCGGTCTCGAACATGGCGTTGTCGAGCTTGAGATCGTTGTGGACGAACGACACCCGCTGGCTCGCCGGCATCGTGGCCTCGAGTCGGGCGTGGATGGCGGTCATCTCGGGATCGTGCACCGGATCGGCAACGAGGTCCCAGCGCTTCTTCCAACCGCCAACCTGGCGCTCGACGAATCCGTCGGGACGCCCCAGGTCGCCGAGCCCGCAGGTGTCGGGATCGAGCAGGTGGAACGCGGCGATGGCGTCGACCAGGGCGAGGCCCAAACGGTGCCCGACATCGGGAAGGTGACGCATCGACTCGGGCAGCACGCCACGAATGACCTCGCCACGACGCCGCTCCATCACGAAGAAGTCGGCGCCGGCGATGTCATGGTCATCGCAGAACACGTACGCCCGTGGAGCGGCGTCGAAGTGTTCCCACAGGCGCGAGAGCACCTTGTACTCGCGCTTCATGTCGTGGGCGCCGGGTGCCAGCGTGCCGAAGGGTGGACGGCGCAGCACCAGTTCAGTCGCACCGAAGCGGATCATGTAGGTGAGGTTGGCTGCGCCGTTGGGGAACTGGAGCACCTCGAACGGCCCGCTCAGATCGAGGTCGCGGGGCAGCTCTGCTCGGAGGTACGCCTCGATCCGACCCCAGTCGAGCCCCTCCCCCGGCCGCACGACGGCCGTCTCGGGCGGGGCCTCGTCGGCGAATGGGTCGACCGGTGGCACGTCCTGCGTCGTCATGTCCGGAACGTAGCAGCGTCGGTGTGATCGATGCCGCCTGCTCAGCCGCGCACTCGCTGCATGCGCAGCCATGGCCACGGGCTCGGCAGGTCGCCGGTCGAAAGCACGACCATCGACGGCCCGTCGTGAGCGACGGCCTGGGCAAGCGCGTCGCGCAACTCGTCGGCCGTCTCGACGCCCCGGCTCCGCACACCGAACGCCTCACCCATGGCCACGAAGTCCGGGTTCTCGAGGGTGGAGGCGATCAGGCGGTCCTCGCCGAAGCGACTCGTTTGGATGCCCTTGACGTTGCCGTACGACCGGTTGTCGTGCAGCAGGATCGTGACCGGGATGTCGAACTGCTTGGCGGTCGCCAGCTCGGTTGCACTGAACAAGAAGCCGCCGTCGCCCACGAGATTCAGGACTCGGCGATCACCAGCTGCCGACTGGACGCCGATGGCGTGGGCCACTCCCGCACCGAGGGTGCCCGCTGGCCCCGACGTGAGGAACGACTTCGGCGAGTGGAAGTCGTAGGCGATGTGGGCGGCGAACCCGAGCTGCGTGACGTCTTCGACGATGATTGCGTCGGTGGGCATGGCGTCGGCGATCGCCGCCAGGAACGCCCGCTGCGGCGCCAACACGGCTGAGTCGCTCTCGAAGCGACGACGCCGCACCGCCACCTCGTCCCGACGATCGGCGATCGAGCTGACTCGGCCATCGAGTGCCTCGATCAGCGAGCGGACCGTCGTTGCCGCGTCGCCGTGGAGTCCGATGGCGCCGAGCCCATGGCGATCGAGCTCGTCGGCGTCGAGGTTGATCTGCACGATGCTCATGGCGTCGTCGACGCCCCAGTGCATGATCGGGAACTCCATTCGGGTCCCGATGCCGACAACGACGTCGGCGTCCCGCCAGAACTCACGCCCGACCGGCATCGGCGCCCACAGCGGATGCTGAGCGTCGATCACCCCATGGCCCTGGCGGCGGGTCGTCACCGGTGCGTTCAACAACTCGGCGAGCTGCTGCACCTCGGCTGAAGCGCCGTGTGCGCCGCCGCCCACCACGATCAGCGGGCGCTCGGCCGCGCCAACGGCGGCAACGGCGGCGACCAGTGCGTCGGCATCGGGCGTCGGTGCCGGCTCGAGCTCGGGGAGTCGATCGATCAGCGTGTCGACCTCGTGGCTCCAGACGTCGACCGGCACCTCGACGCTGACCGGTCGGGGCTCACCGGACAGGAGGGCAACCAGCGCTCGGTTGACCTGCTCGACCGCCGTCTCGCCTGACTCGATGTACTCGTTGTGCTTGGTCACCTGCTCGAGCACCGCGCTCTGATTCGGCAGCTCGTGCAGGAGGCCGATGCCCTTGCCCTTGGCTCCGGCCGGGATGGCGCCCACGATGGCGAGGGTCCGGCCGCCGGCCCAATAGGCAGAGGTGAGGGCCGCTCCGGCGTTGAGGATGCCCGGGCCCGGCACGACGGCGAAGGCCGACGGCTTGTCGGTGAGCTGAGATGCGCCAAACGCCATGTAGCCGGCGCCCTGCTCGTGGCGAGTGACGATTGGGCGGATGTCGGGCGCGTCGACCAGCGCATCGAAGAAGTCGTCGTTCTGCACGCCGGGCAGGCAGAAGAAGTTCTCGATCTCGAGGGCGCGCAGCGCCGACACCATGAGTTGGGCAACAGTGGGCATCTGGTGGTCTCCGATCCGGCCCGGAGCCGAGCCGGGTGCCAACGTAGCAGTCACGGCCCAATCGACGAGTCTGCGTCCGATGCACGAACCCTCCGCCAAACGACCCAACACCGCACCGGTCGGCGAGTCGACGCCGACCCAGCGATCGTGGTGGCCGAGAGTGGTCACGCCGATCGTGATCGCTGCGCTGCTCTCGCCGGCCGTCCGCAATACCGACAGCCTCCCGCTGTCGACGTATCCGATGTACTCGGGCACTCGAAGCAACGTCAGTTCGTTCGTGACGGCGTCGGGCATCGACCGTGAAGGAAGCCGCCGAACGCTGTCGGCACTGGCCATCGCCGAGAGCCGCGATCGCCTGATTGCGCAGTCGTTTCTCAACGATGCGGTCCGCCGTGGCGACGCAGGACGGGTCTGTGAAGACATCGCGAATCGAGTGAACGCCGACCTGGCGGCCATCGAGATCGCCACCGAACGCCACGACACCATTGCCCGCCTGCGAGGCGAGGAATCGCTGCTCGAGCGTGACGTTCACGCCAGCTGCGAGACAGCGTCATGAGGTCCGTCGCTCGCCGCCTTCAGCCAGCGCAGTGGCCGCGCCGTCTTGACGACTGGCTCCAGGAACCGGCGCCACCCGAACGTCTGGCAACGCTTCGTCTCGCCATCGGTGGCTACGCCCTCGTCAACCTGTTCGTCAGCTTCGGCGAGTTCGACCGACTCGCCCGCCGCCCAGCCGACGAGTTCGAGCCGGTCGGACTGGCAAGTCTCCTCAGCGGACCGGTCGCACCCGAGTGGCTCTGGACCCTGTTCGCTCTCTCAGCGCTCAGCGGCGCCGGCTTCGTTGCGGGTGTCTGGTACCGGGTCTCGGGGCCGGTCTTCGCGCTGGGCACGCTCGCCTGGGCGACCTACCACGCCTCGTGGGGCCAGATGCTCCACTTCGAGCACCTCGTCACGCTGCACCTCCTGGTCCTTGGATGGTCGCCCGCGGCGGATGCCCTCTCGCTGCGATCGGGACGGCGCGCTTCGGTGGAAGGTCGGACGGCGCACCACGGCTGGCCTGTCCGACTGATGGCCATCATCACGGTGATCACCTACGCCCTGGCCGGCATCGCCAAGCTCCGCAACGGAGGTTTGGCCTGGGCCGATGGCACGACGCTTGCCAACCACATCGCCTATTCGGCGACTCGTCTCGACCTGCTCGGTGAACCTCGGCCGCCGCTCGCGACGTTCGTGATCGGCCGAGCGCAACTCCTCGGCCCGATGGCCCTCGCCGGCTTGGCCGTCGAACTCCTGGCGCCATTGGCCTTGTTCGGGGGCCGGTTCCGCCGGATCTGGGTACCGAGCATCGTCGCGTTCCATCTCGGCACCCTGCTCACGATGTTCGTCTTCTTCTCCTACAACGGGCTCGGCTTCGCCCTGCTCCCGCTCTATCGAGTGGAGCGCGTCGCGGCGTTTCTCGACCGGTCGGCACGTCGCATCGCTGGACGGTGATGCGCTGGTTGGCACTCGACTTCTCATGCGTTAGGGTAACTTAACATCTGAGAAAAGGACTGGTTTATGATCTGGCGAGTTGCCCGTTACCCCCTGTTGCTGCTGGCCGCAGCGCTGATCGCCGCCTCGTGCGGCAGCACCGACGCCGTCGACGAAACGGCCGCTCCTGCGGTCTCCACGACCGAGGCAGCGTCGGCATCGCCCGATGCGGATCATTCCGAGTCGCCGATCACCGAGGCATCCGACGACGCCACCACCGCCGGCGAAGCGGGCAGCTCCTTCCCCATCACCATCGAGCACGTCTATGGCGAGACCGTCATCGAGGCTGCGCCGAAGCGTGTGGCCACGGTCGCTTGGGCCAACCACGAGGTGCCCCTTGCCCTCGGCGTGGTGCCGGTCGGCATGGCCAAGGCCACCTGGGGTGATGATGACGGCGACGGCATCATGCCCTGGGTCGAGGCCCGGCTCGACGAGCTCGGCGCCGAGACACCCGTGCTGTTCGACGAGACCGACGGCATCGACTTCGAAGCCGTCGCCAACACCGGGCCGGATGTCATCTTGGCCTCGTACTCCGGGTTGACCCAGGAGGACTTCGACACCTTGAGCCAGATCGCTCCCACCATTCCGTACCCCGAGGTCGCTTGGGGCACGTCGGTACACGACATGATCGCGATCAACGCCGAGGCGATGGGGATGGCCGACGAGGGCGCAGCCTTGATCGCCGAGCTCGAGGCCATCGTGGCCGAGGCGTTCAGCGGCCACGCCGAGTTGGAAGGCAAGAAGGTCGTCTTCTCCTACATCGACCCGGCCGACACGAGCCAGATCGGCTTCTACACCACCCACGACACCCGCCCCGGGTTCCTGATGGAACTCGGCATCCAGACACCGGATGTCGTCGCCGAGCGCTCAGCCGGCACCGAAGCGTTCTACGACACGATCAGCGCCGAGCAGGCCGATCTGTTCGCCGACGCCGATGTGTTCGTCGCCTACGGCGACGAGTCCACCCTTGCTGCGCTCCAGGCCGACCCATTGATCGGATCGATCCCGGCGATCGCAAACGGCGCCGTCGCCGTCCTCGAGAACTCCACCCCACTCGCTGCGTCGGCCAACCCGTCACCGCTGTCCATTCCTTGGAACATCGACGACTACTTCTCGTTGCTCGCAGCCGCCGCGGCGAACGCCGGTTGATCGTCGCTGCGATGGCATCGACGATCACCTCCAACACCAGCAGGGACCGGTCAGCGAGCGAACGCACGGCGCCGGAACGACTCCGGCTCACATCGAGCCGGACGATCACCCTCGCCGCCTCCACGTTGGTCGTGCTGACGCTTGCGCTCTTCGCTTCGGTGGCGCTCGGGGCGCGGGTCGTCTCCCTCGACGACGTCGTGTCGGCGCTCGGTGGCAGCGAGGACAACCTCTCGCAGATCGCCGTCCGCCAGCGTCTCCCGCGAACGGTGCTCGCCGTCCTCGTTGGCGCCGCCAATGCGATCGGCGGAGCCGCCCTCCAGGGCGTCACCCGGAATCCGTTGGCCGACCCCGGCATCCTCGGGATCTCCTCGGGCGCGTCGCTTGCGGTCGTGATCGGCATCGCGTTCTTCGGTCTGTCGAGCCCCCTCGGGTATCTGTGGGTGGCCATCGCCGGTAGCGCCGGTGCCGCACTCTTCGTCTGGGTCCTCGGGTCGACCGGCTTCGGCGGACCCACCCCGATCAAGCTGGCGCTGGCCGGCGCCGCCACCTGGGCGGCCTTCAGCTCATTGATCAGCGCGATCCTTCTCCCGCGGGTCGACGTCATGGACCAGTTCCGCTTCTGGCAGATTGGCGGGGTCGGCGGAGCCGAATGGGACAGGATCGCTCTGGTCTCGCCGTTCTTCGCCGCCGGGGCCCTCGTCTGCCTCGGGTCGGCTCGCGGGATCAACGCGCTTGCGCTCGGTGACGACGTTGCCGCCGGACTGGGGGCGAGGGTTGCTCGAACCAGGCTGGTTGCCTCGCTCGGGGCGGTCACGCTGGTGGGGGCGGCCACGGCGGTGGCCGGACCCATCGCCTTCGTCGGTCTCGTCGTTCCTCATCTGATGCGAGCCGTCGTCGGGGTGGATCACCGGCACCTGCTTCCGTTCTGCGCACTTGGCGGGGCCGTTCTGCTCGTGTGCTCGGATGTGGTGGGTCGAGTGGTGACCCGACCGTCGGAGCTCGACGTGGGAATCGTCACTGCCTTTGTCGGTGCCCCCGTCTTCATCGGCGTCATCCGCAGTGATCGCGTGAGGTTGCGTTGACGACCACCACGACACTCATCGCGACGATCGAGTCCGGTCGCCGGCAGCGCGTTCGGCGTTGCGCCGTCGCAACGGGCGTGCTCGCGACGGTCGTCGTTGCGTTGTTCGCCGCGTCGTTGATGTACGGGCACACCACCTACTCCCCTCGCGAGGTGCTCGAGGTCATCGCGGGGCGAGACGTCGAGGGCGCCTCCTTCACCGTGGGCCAGCTTCGTCTACCCCGCGCCGTGCTGGCCGTCGTGGTCGGTGCGTGCTTCGGAATGGCCGGAGCAGCATTCCAGTCGATGCTGCGCAACCCGCTGGCGTCACCCGACATCATCGGCATCAGCGCCGGGGCGAGTGCGGCCGGCGTCGTCGGCATCGTGTGGCTGGGCTGGAACGAGTCTCGGGTCTCAGCCCTCGCGGTCACCGCCGCACTCACCGTCGCTGCCGTGATCGCGCTGTTGGCCTACGCCGACGGACTCGTCGGCACCCGCCTGATCCTGATCGGCATTGCGGTCTCGGCCATGCTCGACAGCGTGGTTGCCTACGTGATCGTTCGCTCGGCGTCGTGGGACATCCAGACGGCACTGCGGTGGCTGACCGGCAGCCTCAATGCCACCACGTGGGAGCAGGTCATTCCTGCCCTCGCCGCCCTCGTAGTGTTCGGTCCGGTGCTCTGGAGCACCCAACGAGGCCTCGACCTTCTTCGCCTCGGCGACGACGCTGCGGCTGCCCTCGGCGTAGCGGTCGAGCGCACGCGCCTGACCGTGATCCTCTCCGCCGTGGCACTGATCGCCTTCGCGACCGCAGCGTCGGGTCCCATTGCCTTCGTCGCCTTCCTCGCCGGGCCGATCGCCGCCCGCATCGTCGGCACCTCGCAATCGCTGCTGATCTCGGCGGCGCTCGTCGGCGCCGCCGTCGTGCTCGGGGCCGACCTCGTCGGCCAGTGGTCGTTCGGCACCCGCTACCCGGTCGGCGTGATCACCGGCGCCCTCGGCGCGCCGTACCTGGTGTACGTCCTCATCACCACCCAACGACGAGTCGGCTCATGAAGCGGGTGTCCCGGCCGGAGGAACAGATGAACTGCGACCACCAGTTGAGCGCCGAGAGCGTCACGCTCGCGTATGGCGACCGAACGGTCGTCGAGGCCCTCGACCTCGCTGTTCCGACCGGCAGGATCACGGCGATCGTGGGCGCCAATGCTTGCGGGAAGTCGACGTTGCTGCGAGCGCTGGTCCGCCTACTCGAGCCGAGCGAGGGACGGGTCGTTCTCGACGGGAAAGACCTTCGGCAGCGGGCGACGAAAGACGTCGCCCGGACGCTCGGATTGTTGCCACAGTCTCCACTCGCCCCCGAAGGCATCGCCGTAGCCGACCTCGTCGCCCGTGGGCGACATCCGCACCAGAACTGGATGGGTCGGTGGAGCACCGACGATGCCGAGGCTGTCACCGAGGCACTCGCCATGACCGGCACCGCCGATCTCGCCGACCGCCTCGTCGACGAACTCTCCGGCGGCCAGCGTCAGCGAGTGTGGATCGCCATGGCCTTGGCCCAACGCACCGACATCCTGCTGTTGGACGAACCCACCACCTATCTCGACGTCAGCCATCAGGTCGAGGTGTTGGATCTGCTCGTCGATCTCAACCGGCGCCGAGGGACGACGGTGGTGATGGTGCTCCATGAACTCAACCTCGCAGCCCGCTACGCCGACTTCTTGGTGGCCATGGCGAATGGCCGGATCGCAGCGCTCGGACCTCCCGAGCAGGTCGTGTCCGAGGCCCTCGTGGATGAGGTGTTCGGCCTGGCGTCGCACGTGATGACCGATCCGGTCGCCGGCCGACCGATGGTCGTCCCCATCGGTCGACACCATGTCGTCGCTCGACATCAGAGCCGAGCGGATCCTCGTCCGGTCCACCGTGATTGAACATGCGAATCAACCGACACCGGAGCCGTGACGACGCGGCGACTCAGTGGTGATGGTGATGGTGGTGCGGGTCGTCGAGGAGTAGCCGGTCGCCAACTCGCACGAAGTGTCCGCCGAACGCACGAGCCAGGTGGGCCTCGGTGAGCACTTCGGCCGGCGTTCCGTAGGCGACCGGCGTCGTCCGCAGGAGCAGCACGAACTGGCATCGACGCGCATCGTCGAGATCATGCGTCGTCATCAGCACGGTGCGGCCGGCGGCCCGTTCCTCACTCATGACGTCGAGGATGATGGCTCGCGACCCGATGTCGAGTGCGGTGATCGGCTCGTCGAGGAGCAGGATCGGACTCTCCTGGGCGAGGCCCTGCGCGACCAGCACCCGTTGCCGTTGGCCGCCCGACAGCTCGTGGATCTGACGGTCGGCCAGATCGGCGATGTCGAGACGTTCGAGGGCATCGGCCACCGCCTGGCGATCACGAGCGCCGAACCGACGCAGCAGACCCAGGCTCGGGTATCGAGCGAGACCGACGGTGTCGCGGACCGTGATCGGCAGACTTCGGTCGACCTCGGTCGACTGCAGCACGAAGGCGGGGGACACACCGAAGGTCGACACCGCACCCCGAGACGGCTTCGCGAGGCCGGCGATGGCGGCGAGGAGCGTGGACTTCCCCGACCCGTTGGGCCCGATGATCGCCAGCGACGATCCGGCATCGAGGGACATGGTGACATCGCCGAGGGCGACGCGATCGTCATAGCGAACTTCCAGCTTGTCGACCTCGATCGCCAACGACATCGCGACAGGCTAGCCAGCGAAACCGGGAATGGTTCTCGCTTTGGGTTGTGGGGCGACCAGGGCCGACCTTACGCTTCGGGAGTGATTCTCAATCCTGGAGGTGGCATCGTGGCCCGGCAGCGAACACGGTGGCTGGCCGCGCTCCTCGGGGCGACCGCACTCGTCGGCGCCTGTGGCCAGACCGACAGCTCGGGCGACGGAGCGCAGACGTCCGATGCGGACCGCCCGACCGTGGTGGTGACCACCAACATCCTCGGCGACGTGGTTGGCGAGCTGGTGGGCGCTACGGCCGAGGTCGTCACCATCATGCCGATCGGCGCCGATCCCCACGACTTCCAAGCATCTGCGCAGGAGGTCAACCAGATCCAGAGTGCCGACGTGCTGATCGTGAACGGCGCCGACTTCGAAGAGACCCTGCTCGACGTGATCGAGAGCGCCGAGGCCGATGGCATTCCGACCTTCGAGGCGATCGCTGCCGTCGAGAAGCTCGAGTTCACCGAGCAGGGCCACGACGAAGACCATGCCGACGAAGAAGACCATGCCGACGACGAGCATGATCACGAGGGTGCGGATCCCCACTTCTTCACCGACGTCGCTCGCATGGCGCAGGCCGCCGACGCCATCGGCGAGTTCCTTCTTGCCAATCTCGACGGCGTCGATACGGCGGCGCTCCAGGCCAACATCGACGCCTACGTCACCGAGCTCACCGCCCTCGACACCGAGGTCGCGGCGATCCTCGACGCCGTTCCGTCCGATCGCCGTGTACTGATCACCAACCACGAGGTCTTCGGCTACTTCGCCGAACGCTACGGTTTCGACGTGGTCGGTGCGGTCATCCCCTCGGGTTCGACGGCAGACGGGGCCAGTGCTCAGGATCTGGCCGCTCTCGCCGAGGAGATCGAGCACGAGGGCGTCGCTGCGATCTTTGCCGACACGTCCTCGTCCAACGAGCTCGCACAGACCCTTGCCGCCGAGGTCGGCGGCGACGTCCACGTGGTCGAACTGTTCTCGGAGTCGCTCGGCGAGCCAGGCTCGGGCGGGTCGACCTACGTGGAGATGATGCGCACGAACGCAGAACGAATCGTCGAGGCACTCGGATGACCAAGGATTGCCGCCGATGACGCTCCTGCTCGATGCCTTCGAACCGGCCTTCATGCAGCGCGCCCTGATCGGCAGCCTCATCGCCGTCATCGCCACCTCACTGGTCGGCACGTGGGTCGTGCTGCGCGGACTGGCCTTTCTCGGCGATGCTCTGGCTCACGGCGTGATCCCGGGCATCGCTCTGGCGGTGCTGTGGGGGTTCAGTCCACTCATCGGCGCCTTTGTCGCCGCCCTCGTGATGAGCGGGCTCGTCAGCCTGGTCTCGTCGCGCACCTCGGTGCGAGAGGAGACCGCGGTCGGCCTGCTGTTCGTCGGGATGCTCTCGATCGGCATCGTGATCGTGTCGCGAGCTCGCTCGTTCGCGACCGAGGTCACGACGCTGCTCTTCGGCGACGTGCTGGGAGTGACCGACAGCGACATTCGCTCACAGGCAATCGCCACCCTCGTCGTCGCCGTGGCCAGCCTCGTCCTCTACCGCCCGTTTCTCGCCCTCACCTTCAACCGAGCCAAAGCCGAGACGCTCGGGATGTATCCCCGACTCGCACAGACCGTGCTGCTTGCCCTGCTGGCCCTCAGCATCGTGGCCAGCTTTCAGGCGATCGGCACGCTGCTGGTCTTCGGTCTCCTGGTCGGGCCGCCGGCGACCGCGTCGCTCCTCGTCCATCGCATCCCCGCCATCATGGGCCTCTCGATCCTCATCGGTTCCCTCGCGGTGATCGTCGGCCTGACGGTGAGCTTCCACTATGGAACGGCCGGTGGTGCGACCATCGCTGCGCTGTGCGTCACGGAGTTCTTCGTCGTGCTCGCGGTGCGGGAGACCCGTGACTCACTGAGACGGCGAGCGGCGTCAGCGCTCGCGTGAACGGGGAGGCGCCGCAACGACGCCTCCCCTGATCCACCTCGAACGTCAGTCAGGCACGGAGGCCACGAAGTAGCGCGTCCCCGGCTGCGCCGCCGAGCCATCGCTGTCCGGCGTCACGATCGCGACCACCGACTGCTCCCCGACGGCGATCATCGGCCAACCGTCGACACCGAAGGCGTCGGTCACGGTCTGCCAACCCCAGGCGGTCCCGTCGGCGGAGTAGCCGACGATCGTGCCCGATGGAGCGTCGCTGCCGTCGTCGTAGCCGGCACGATTCAGGTCGTCTTCGTCGACCGTCACGAGTTCTTCGCCCGTCTCCGGATCGAGGAACGTCAGGGTCCACGGTGGGCCCTCGTTCTCGATCACCTCGGGCGGCATCTCGTCGCCCGACGTCACCTCGGGCCCGAACTCGAGCACCGTGTCACCGGAGGCGATCTCGACCACACGCACGGTCTCGCCAAGCGTGACCCAATAGCCGTCTTTTTTGATCACCAGCTCCTGGACGGCGTCAGCCACGCCCGACATCCCCGTCGCAACGAACCCTGCCGGTCCGCCGACCAGGTCTGACACCTCGGATGGGAGGCCGTCGATGGGCTGCCAGGTCCGACCTCCGTCGTCACTCGATGCCCGCACCATTCCCTGCTCGCCGTAGCCGGTGACCACCAGCCGATTCCCGACGTTGACGAGCTGGTTGACCTCGGCGTCGCCGAGTGGCCGCTCCTGCGTCCACGTACGACCATCGGTCGATGCCAGCACGGCCGATCCCGATTCGCTCCAGAGCTGGGTGAGAACCCGATCGGCCGAGACGGCCAGTTGGCCCGGCCAGCCCTGGACCGGAGCTTCGACCAACTCGAAGTCGCCACCGTCCTCGGCGACGGCGAAGGACGTCTGTCCTCCCGATCCGATCGTGTCGGCCAATGATGCCTCGCCCGGTGTCAGCCCGAGCTCGTCGGCCGACAGTCGGATCTCGTCGGGACAGCTTCCGTCGCTGACGCTGGCGCCGCTGCTCGGGCAGTAGACCACGGTCACCACGCCGTTTTGATCGGTCTCGGTGCCATACACGGCACCAGCGCCCGAACCGTCGTCGCTGAGGTCGTACCCGAGATCCCCCAAGATGGTGGGGATGTCGAGCTCGGCCGACGTGCCGACCGACAGCACCACCCGATCGCCGAGCGCGGCGGCCCCCGTCACATATCGGACCACCGTGGCCCGATCGGTCGGATCGGCGTCAGCCTCGTTCAGCGCGAGTTCGCCCGCCGACCGCCAGGTGCTCCCACCGTCGTCAGATCGGTAGAGCACCGTCGACGTTGGGCCGGCCGACGTGGCCGAACCATCGGTCGACCAGATGTCTCCCCAGACGAGGGCGGTGGTGTTGCTCGCCCACAGGCCCGAGATCGCCACACCCTCCGGCAGCGGCGAGGCCAGTTCAGTCCACGTCGCACCGTCGGCGGACGTGAACAGCAGGGACTGCTCCATGCCTGACACCATGGCGAGGAACCCACTGCCGGTCCAGACCGCCTGGCTGAAGCCGTCGGCCATGGCGGGCGCCAGCTCCACCTCGGTCCACGCCAGGGCCGGGCCGGTACTGGTCGGAAGATCGGTCTGCTGATCACCGGTCGTGCTGCCGACCGCGTCCGAGCCGACCTGACTGGTCGAAGTCGTGGAGTCGCCGCCATCAGCCGCGATCTCGACCTGGTCGGAATCCCGCAACGCCGAAGCAGTCACCCCCGCACCGAGCAGTGCGACGGCGGCGAGTCCGGCCCCGGCGCCACGCCGACGACGTCGACGTCGACGTGCCAGCTCATGGGGTCGGGCGGGATTCATCGGGGCGGGCGTGATCGACTCGGCACCGGCGCTCAGCACCTCGGCCAGTCGTTCTTCGAGATCGATGCTCATCGGAGGGGTCCTTCGTCGTCGAGATTCGTGAGGTGATGCTGCAGCTGGTCGAGGGCGCGGCTCAGACGGCTCTTGACCGTCCCCGGCGCGATGTCGAGCGCGTCCGCGGTTTCCTCCACGGACCAGTCGCGGTAGAAGCGGAGCACGACCACCGCACGGTGATCGTCGGACAGTCGGGTGATCGCGCGGGCGAGGTCGGTGTCGACCGGCCGATCGAAGGTGGTGGCCGGCAACGCGACGAGAAGGTCCTTCTCGTGTCCTCGGCGACGCCGTCGCAGCCACGACCGCGACCAGTTGAGGCCGGTGCGGTACACCCAGCCTTCGGGATTGTCGTAGGCCGAGACCGTCGACCAACGCTCGAGCGCTCGCGACATCGCCTCGTCTGCAGCCTCCTGGCCGAGGCCCTCGTCGCCGAGGGTCAGGGCCAGGGTGCGAGCCACGATGTGTCGATGCGAGCGGTAGAACTCGTCGAATGACCGGATCGCGGTCTGCGATCCGGTGTCGGCATCGGCGTCGAAGCCGACCTGGGTCGCATCAGCGATTGCCATCGTCGGCTCCGCCTCGGGGGTGTGCTCGTTCATGGATCATGCCCCTAGACGCCGAGGGGTGGTTTCAGGTTCCCTCCGTTGCGCGAACTTCTTTCCGGCGCCTCCGACCGCCGGCGCGCCGGCTACTGGGTTTCGAGGTGGCGCTCGAGGACGTCGGCGTACTTGGCCTCGGCCGCGGCACGCCGTTTGGGGATGTGTGACGACGGGAAGAGGTCGTCACACGGCACATAGTCGTCGAGGACGCGGCGAGCGACCTGCACCTTGTGCACCTCGGTGGGACCGTCGGCGAGACCCATGTGGAACGACTCGATCACTTCCTTGGCGAACGGCATCTCCCACGAGGCGCCGAGCGACCCGTGGATCTGCAACGCCCGACTCGCCACATTGCGGTACACCCCCGGCATGGCGGCCTTCACCGCCGAGATGTCACGGCGCACCTTCTTGTAGTCCTGGTACTTGTCGATCCGCCACGCCGTGCGCAGCACGAGCAAGCGGAACATCTCCATCTCGATCCACGAGTCGGCGATCATCTCCTGGATCATCTGCTTGCGTGACAACAGCTCGCCCTGCGTGGTGCGACTGATCGAGCGCTCGCACATCATGTCGAACAGGCGCTGCACCCGACCGCTGGTCCGCATCGCGTGATGGATGCGGCCGCCGCCGAGGCGAGTCTGGGCGACGATGAAGCCGCCGCCTCGTTCGCCCAGCAGGTTCTCGGCCGGCACTCGGACGTTGTCGTAGCGGACGTACGCGTGCGAGCCCTCGTCCTCGCTCTCGGCTTCGTAGCCGAGGCCGACGTTGCGGACGATCTCGAGTCCCGGCGCGTCGGACGGGACCAGGAACATCGAGAACCGTTGCAGCGGTGGATTGTCGGGATCGGTCACCACCATGGCGATGAGGAACGACGCGTAGCGAGCGTTCGACGAGAACCACTTCTCACCGTTGATGACCCATTCGTCGCCGTCTTGCACGGCGGTGGTGGTGAACACCTTCGGATCGGCACCGCCCTGCACCTCGGTCATCGAGTAGCACGAGACGATCTCGTTGCGCAGGAGTGGTTCCAGGAACTGCTCCTTCTGGGTCGGCGTGCCGTAGTGGGCGAGGATCTCGGAGTTGCCGGTGTCGGGGGCCTGGCAGCCGAAGATGGTCGGCGCCGATCGAGCCCGACCGAGGATCTCGTTCATCAACGCCAGCTTCACCTGCCCGTAGCCGAGCCCTCCGAGTTCGGGACCGAGGTGGCAGGCCCACAACCCACGCTCCTGTACCTGCTTCTGCAACGGCGGGATCACCTCGGCGCGGATCGGGTCGTTGATGTCGTACGGGCTCTTGACGATGAAGTCGAGCGGCTCGATCTCCTCCCGCACGAAGTCGTCGATCCAGTCCAGCTCTGTCTGGAACTCGGCATCGGTTTCGAAGTCCCACCCCATGTTCGATCCTCCTCGTCGTCGATGGCGACGAGCCTGCCAGACCGTCCGTCGTCGTGTCGACATCGACCATCGGCTCCAGTCCGACATCACCACCATTGACAAGATGCATCATATTGGCAATAGTAATCACCTAGCGAAAGAGGTACCGATGACCCGCCGGGAGTACACGAGTCCGCGACGAGCCGCTCAGGCTGCGGCGACGAGGGAGGCCATCCTCGACGCCACCATCGTGGTGATGGGCGAAGGGGTCGAGTCCTTCTCCATCCCCGCTGTCGCCGCTCGGGCGGGCGTGTCGGTGCCGACCGTGTATCGATACTTCCCAGACAAGGAAGCGCTGCTCGACGCCGCTGCCGAGCGGGTACGTGACGGACTCGGCGTCAGCGCCGATCAGCCGAGCCCGACCGACGTCGAGGACTATCTCGATTCGCATCGACAGATCTTCCGTCGCTTCTCTGCCGCCGACCCCACCACCATCGGGGCCGTCGTGGCCACGTTCGGACGAGGACGAGGCGCCCTCGATCTCGACGCACGCCGGGTGTGGCTGGCGCCTGCCTTCGATGGCGCTCTCGAGTCGTGGTCCGACGAAGACCGCGAGCGTCTCCTGGGCATCGCATCGATTCTCAACAGCTCGGTCGGGGCAACGGCGTTCGCTCAGTTCGGGTTGCACGGCGATGACGCCGCCGATCTCTTCGAGTGGACCATCCGCCGACTCCTCTCATCGTCCGCACCGGATCCATCGCCCAAACTCACGGAGACCAACCGATGACCAGCTCACCCGAAAAATCGCCCCTCGAATGGGAACCGCCAGGACCCGGCAGTTGGGAGTTCGATGCCGCCCACCAACTGCACCCATATCCCGCAGCGATGCTCGATTGGGCTCTCGGTGCCGCCGAAGACGGTTTCCGTGCCGGCTTCGCCCTGATCGGCATGCCACTCGACCGGATGGCGATGCGCGCCGTCCACGGCTGGGTCTACATGCACGCCGTACCCGCCGGAGCGCCCGACACCGGCGGATCGCCGCCGCCCAAGCTCGTGCTCGCCCTCCTCTTCCGCTTGCTGCCGGAACTCCGCCGCCGACATGCGACGGCGCGGTCGGTGTTCGTCGAGCGTCCTTGGAACGACATCGTCGATGCCTGGGAGTCGTCGGGCCGAGCAACCGCCCTGGCTCGCTACGACCAAATGTGTGCCCACGTCCCGGCCGACGGCACCGACGGCGAACTCGCAACGCTGCTCGTCGACGTTCATCGGGCCGCGGCCGATGCCTACCGGACCCACTTCACTCATGCCGCCCCGGCGGCCGCTGCCACCGGCCGTTTCGCCATCAGGCATGCGGAGCTGACGGGCGACACGGTCGATGACGCCTTCGAGTTGCTCGCCGGCTACTCACCCGCCACATCGGAGCCGCTGAAGCTTCTCGATCAGATCGTTGCTGCGCTGCCGCCCGACTTCGACCTCGACGACGACCCCGAAGCTGCGGTCGCTGCGATCGGGCAATGCCCCACCGATGCTCCCCTGCTGCTCTCGGACTACCTGCGACGATACGGCGACACCATCGTTGCCGGCGAGAGCCCGCTCGATCCCACCCTCCGTGAGCTCCCCATCGTCATCGTGTCCTCGCTGCAGGCCCGACGTCGGCGGTCGCCGCAACCCGAGTCGGACCTTGAGGATGCGGGGCACCGCAGAACCGAGGCGGCTCGCTTGCGTGTGCCGAGCGAGCACCGCGCTGAGTGGGACCAGCTGTTGGGGGATGCGAGACGCGTCACCTCGCTGCGCGACGACGACGCGGGCATTGCGCTGCGATGGGTCGGCCGGTCCCGTCGTGTCCTGCAGGAGGTCGGTCATCGACTTCATCGCCGAGGCATCCTCGAGCATCCGGAGTCCGCCTTCGATCTCGACGCCGCCGAGCTCGTCGAGCTTCTCGTCGGTCGCAGCGACTCGACCAACGCCGACGACCGCCGTCGCGCTCGCCTCGTCGCCGATCAGCTGACGCCGCCTCCCAACCTTGGTCCGCTCGAGGATGCGCCGGATTTCGACCTCTTCCCTCCGGCGGTGGCTGCCATCGCGAAGAGCGTCTTCGCATACATCGAACGACTCGGTGCGCCGCGGACGGGCGAGGGCCTCACCGGCTTGGGCATCGGCCGGGAGGCGGTGACCGGCACGGCACGAATCATCGCCGACCTGACCGACCTTGCCCGGGTCGGCGAGGGCGATGTGATCGTGACCGCGATGACCACACCGGTCTTCAATGCCACGATCGCCAGCGCAGCCGCGCTCGTCTGCGACCACGGAGGCGTGACGAGCCACGCGGCGATCATGGCACGTGAGTTCGCCGTGCCGGCGGTTGTCGGCACCCGCACCGCAACGATCGACCTCGTCGATGGTGAACTGGTCACGGTCGATCCCCGGGCCGGCACGGTCACCCGCGTCGAAACGCACCAGACACTCGCTGCGACGGAGTGACCAGTGCCTCGCCGTTGCGGCCGCTCACCATGAGGACGCTGCGCTGCATGTTCTGCAACACTGCGGCATGGCTGAAGACGCAACTGCATCAACGATCGATCTCGGAACGAACGAGGCGCGGCGTGTCATCGTGACCGGCGCAGGCAACGGCATCGGTCGGGCGACGGTCGAGCGGTTCCTCGCCGAGGGGGCGAGGGTGGTGGCGGTCGATCGTGACCAGCATGCCCTCGCCTGGTGTGACGGGGTCGACGGTGTCGTCGCGCTGGCGGGCGACATCACCACCGAGGAAGCCAACGCCGCCATGGTTGCCGCTGCCGTCGAGCACTTCGGTGGCCTCGACGCCATCGCTCTGAACGCCGGCATCGTCGTGCAGGGCGACATCGAGCGGGGTTCGATGGCCGACTACGACCGGGTGATGGACGTCAATGTACGAGGCGTCGTGCTCGGGCTGAAGGCGGCACTCACCGCGCTGGGTGACGGTGGCTCGATCGTCATCACCGGGTCGGTGTCGGGCATCGGCGGCGACAGCGGACTGTTCGCCTACAACGCATCCAAGGGCGCCGTCGTGAATCTGACCCGATCGGCCGCCCTCGACCTCGGACATCGCAACATCCGAGTCAACGCCGTCTGCCCCGGCCCAACTCGCACCGCCATGACGGCGGGCTTGCTGGACGCGGAGATCGGCCAGTCGATGCAAGCCCGTCTCCCGCTCCAACGATTCGGCGATCCGAGCGAGGTCGCAGCGGCCGTCTGTTTCCTGGCCTCGCCCGCCTCCTCCTTCATCACCGGCGTTGCACTTCCCGTCGACGGCGGCGTCACCTGTGGCACCGGCCAGTGGTCGACCTACGGCGGCCGCAAGGCCGGCTACCTCTGACAGCTCGCACGCACGGAGCTGCCGAAGGTCACAAATCTCGCGTTGCCATGGCAGCGCCCGCTCGGTGGTGGAAAACTTTCGGCCGAGGTGAGCAGTCATGACCGAGTACCCCGAGTCCGAGTCCCGAGCCCTCCAGTCCGCCGCAGCCAAGAGGGTCGAGCTGAAGCAGGCACTGTCCCAGGTGGAGATGGCAGCGGCATCTCCCTACCGTGAAGAACGCTGGCGCCCTCGCTTGATCGAGGAACTCGAGAAGCTCCGAGTGGCCATGCAGGACCACATCGACGACGTCGAGGGCGCGGACGGCCTGCTCGACGAGATGCTCGTCCAGGCGCCCCGCTTGGCCAACCAGATCTCGAGCGTGCGCGACGAGCACCCCGACCTGTGCAACCAGATCGAGAAGACGATCATCGACGTGCGCGACAAGGTCGATGTCGTCGATGTCCGGGCCGAGGTGCTCGACACACTCACGGCGATCGCCCGCCACCGCCAGCGAGGTTCCGACCTCGTCTACGACGCCTACAACGTCGACATCGGCGGCGGCAGCTGAGCGTGGCGCCGCGGGGCACATCGCTCCGCCGGGAGTCGTTCGCCCCTGGAGTCAACCTGTGGACGCTCCTACCGTCATCGCATGGCGTAGGAGGCCACGATGACCACGACACCACGATCAGGCACGATCAGCTGGGTCGACCTCTCGACCCCCGACGTCGACGACGCCTGCCGCTTCTACCGAGATCTGCTCGGTTGGGAGCTGGCACTGAGTTCGACGCCGATGGGCGACTACTGGGTCGCGACGGTCGACGGACGGGACGTCGCGGGGCTGATGGCGCAATCAGCCGAGAGCATCGGGCAGCCCGCCACATGGACGGTGTTCGTGTGGTGCGAGCAACTCGACGCCACGCTCGAGCAGATTGGATCGGCGGGTGGGCAGACGCTGGTCCCACCGTTCGAGATTCCTGGTGGTGCACGTGTGGCCGTCGTCGCCGACCCGGGCGGCGCCATGTTCGCGCTGATCAGCGGAGGGCCCGAGCCCGGCGAGTACTTCTCGTCGGATGTGGGCGGCGTTGCGTGGGCCGAGCTGATGACGAGACAGATCGACGTCTCGGTCACGTTCTACCGGGAGGTCTTCGGTTGGTCCGTGGCCACGTCCGACAGCGGAGGGACGCCCTACAACGTCTTCTCGCTCGACGGGGTCGAGGTTGCTGGGATGATCGAGACGCCTCGGGACCTTCCGTCCGACCTACCGGCGTCGTGGTCGATGTACTTCGTCGTCGACACATGTCGGGCTGCCGAGGAGCGTGTGCACGAGCTCGGCGGCCAGGTGCTGCTCTCCTCGACACCGACACCGATGGGCCCGTTCGCCGTTGTCAGCGATCGCCAAGGTGCGGTGTTCCAACTGATGGAGTTGCAGGGCGAGTAGCGGTACTCGGTTCGTCGATCTCGCCGAGGAGCACCTCGGCGATGTCTTCGATCGTCACGATGCCGAGATCAGCGCCGGACACGTCGGTGACGATCGCCAAGTGGCAACGATGCTGCTGCATCGAACGCAGCGCCCCGATGAGCAGCGTCGACCGGTCCAAGAACAGCGCCGGCCGGGCGAGGGGGCCGGTCGGTGCCTGCTCGTCGAACGACGCTTGGTGAGCGAGATCTCGCAACCGAACGAATCCATCGACGTTTCCCGGCAGGGCGTGATGCACCACGAGCCGTCGATGTCCGGCAGCGATCGCGATGCGGAGCGCATTGGCGACCGACGTGTCGGCGTCGACGGCAACGACCTCGGCAGCCGGGATGCAGTGATCGCCGACGGTCAGATCGCCCAGCGAGAACGATTTGCGGATCAGCTCGGCATCGGAGAGATCGATTTCCCCTGCAGCTGCGGCTTCGCCCGTGAGGTGCAGGAGTTCACGCTCACTCACGGCGCCCGCCGTGTCGATGCGGCCGATGCCGGGCGACTGCAAGCTCGCAATCTTCACGAGCACGGCGACCACGGGCTGGAGTGCTCGGTACAGGACGACCGTCAACCGGCTGAACCGTCGGGCGTGTCGAAGTGGGTCGGCGATGGCGATCGTCTTCGGGATGGCCTCGCCGTAGACGAACAGCACGACGGCGACGCCAAGCGTGGCGACGGTGGCCGCCGATCCGCCGAGCCAACGACGGGCGAGCAGGCCGGCGACCGTCGTCGCCGTCACCTGGGCCAGCAACACCGCCAGCAACACCGAGTTCATCACGGCGGGCAATGCGTCGAGGAGTCGGAGCAACCGGAGCGTCGCCGGATCGTCGGCGCGGTCGTGGGAGGCGACCGCCGATCGCCGGACGTGGAGCAGCGAGGCCTCGATGGCGGCCAGGACGAACAACAGGCCAACGAGGACGACGAGCACCCCGACCAGCACGACCGTTCCGAGCGTCACGATGCGCCGCCTCGGCCTTCACCACCCAGACGGTCGATCGGGAGCAGACGCTGTGGCCGTACCCATCGCAGCACCGCCTCGAGAAACACCACGCTCCCGACGAAGATGGCCGCCGACACCCCGACGCCGATCGGTGGCGGCCAGTCGAGGGCGTAGAAATCGCGCGTCACACGAAGGCTGATCGTGAGGCCGAAGACGGTGAGGAATCCACCGAGCAGCAGCAGATCGAACCGGTCGATCGGGCGGATGAGCCGGTAGAGGACCCAGAATGCCGTGCCGGTCAGCACCAACGTCGAAGCCGTCCGCGCCTCTTCGAGCGTGGAGGTCATGGGCGGCACCCGCTGGATCCAGTAGGCGGACAGGGTGACCGCGGCAGTCACCACGCCGGCCGGAACCGAGAAACGCAGCACCCGTCGGAGGTAGCCCGCTCGGCACGGCTGGTCGGCTGCGCGGAAGCTGAGGAGGAACGCCGGCGCACCGATGGTGAGTTCGGAGACGAGGCTCATGTGGCGCGGCAGGAACGGGAACACCGACCCGGACAACCCGATCGCCAGGACGAAGATCGAGGCGTAGACGGTCTTGGTGACGAACAGCGCCGAGACCCGCTCCATGTTCGCAACGACCCGCCGCCCTTCCGCGACGACGCCGGGAAGTCGGTCGAAGCGACCGTCCAGCAAGACCAGCTGGGCCACCGCCTTGGTAGCGGGTGTCGCCGTGTCGACGGCGATCCCGACGTCGGCCTTCTTCAACGCGGGAATGTCGTTGACACCATCGCCCGTCATGGCGACCGTGTGACCCTGGCGTTGCAGCGCCGCCACGAGCTCCCGCTTCTGCTCGGGCAACACGCGTCCAAAAACGGTCGACGACTCGACGATCGAATCGAAGTCCGCGGTCGAGCACCCCCGGAGATCGACACTGTCGGTGGCGCCGGCGATGCCGAGCCGGCAGCCGACGGCGGACACCGTCGCCGCGCTGTCGCCCGAGATGATCTTGACGGCGACGTGCTGCCGAGCGAAGTACTCCATGATCTCGGCCGCGTCGGAACGAAGTTGCTCGGACAACACGACGATTGCCACCGGCTCGATCCCGGGTGGCAGCTCCGCCGCGTCACCGATCGGCGACGACGAGATGGCGACCATGAGTACTCGCTTGGCGTCGCCACTGAGGGCAGCAACCTTCGCTCGCACCTCACGATGCTCCGGTCCTTCGGCTGCGTCGAGCAACACGTCAGGCGCACCGAGCAACCAGGTGCCATGCCGCTCGAACGAGGCCCCGCTCCACTTGCGGGCCGAGGAAAACGGCACTCGGCCGACGACGGGCCACCCGGCGCCGTTGCCCAACGCCTCGCCGATGACGCGCGACGAGGAGGTGGGGCTCACTTCGGCGGCAACGAGCGTCGCCAGGCCCGTGCGGATGTCGATGTCGCCGGCCAGCGGCATGATCTCCTCGAGCTCGAACGCACCCGTGGTGAGCGTGCCGGTCTTGTCGACACAGAGGACATCGATGCGGGCGAGACCTTCGACGGCATGGAGTTCCTGGACGACCACCTCGTTCCGAGCCAACCGGATGATCGCCACGGCCATCGCCATGCTGACCAACAGCACCAGTCCCTGCGGAACGAGGCCGACGACGCCCGCGACCGCCGACACCAGCCCCGCTGCCAGCGTTTCGGTGGCCCGGAGCTGGCTCCAGAGCAGCAAGGCAGCCAGCGGGGCGATCATCCAGCTGACGACCTGAAGGAGTCGGTCGACCCCGGCTCGGATCTCCGATGTTGCCAGCACGAACTCCTTCGCCTCGGCAACCAACTGGTGGACCCAGGCCTCGCGCCCCACCCGCGTCGCCACGGCGACGGCCGTTCCCGCGACGACCGCGCTGCCGGAGCGGACGTCATCGCCGGCTCGCTTGACGATCGGCTCGGACTCACCCGTCAGCGCCGACTCGTCGACCTCGAGCGCCACCGACTCGACGACCTCACCGTCGACCGGAATCTGATCACCCGCCCGGAGTCGCAACACATCACCACGGACCACCTCCCCCGGGCCGATGTCGACGTCGACGCCGTCGCGCAGCACCGTCACTCTCGGCGCAATGATCACCCGGAGTCGGTCGAGTGTCCGCTTGGCCCGCAGTTCCTGAATGATCCCGATCGCCGCATTGAGCACCATCACGAACGCAAACAGGGCATCGATCGGATCGCCGAACACGAGGATCACGGCCGTCAGCACCGAGATGATCGCGTTGAACCGCGTGAAGACGTTCCCGCGCACGATGTCGGCGGTGCTGCGCGAGGTTCGGTCGGGCACCTCGTTGACGTTCCCGGCGCGGCGCTGCGCTTCGACCTCGACAGCACTCAGCCCGCGCCGCGCACTCCCGAGGGTCGAGGTCCCGGTCATGTCGAGGGATCGGTCGGCTCGTCCGGGCTGAGCGGCGGGACGATCACGACCGGGCACGGCGCCTTGGTGACCACCTGTCGGAGGACGTGGGGAATGACCCGGTCGAGACCGGGGAGCGTGTTCCGGCCGATCACGACCAGCGCCGCCATCTGGCTGGCCTCGACGAGATGCGCCCCCGCCCGACCGAGCTGTGAGGTCCAACCGATTTGGAGATCCTGTTCGGTCGCTCCCTGGAGTTCGTCGGCCAAGGCCGTCAACTCCTGGACCGCCCACTCCCCCAGTACGTCCGGGTCGATGTACAGAGCGAGAGCGTCGAGGAGCCCGTCGGGGCTGAAGATCGGCTGGTTGGGCCGGGAATGCACAAGCTCGAGCGCCGAGCCGTGCGCATCGGCGAACCCGGCAGCCCAACGCACGGCCGCATCCGTTGCCTTTCCGCTCGCCGTGTCGACCACGATCGTCGCGCCTGGCACATCGACGCGCTGCGGTCCGTCGACGACGACCACGGGTCGGTCGGCGTTGCGGATCAGGTCGGCCGTGACGTGTCCGATCGTGCGGGGAGCGAGTCGAAGCTTCGGGTGGACGCCGACCACCACCAGATCGGCATCCACCTCGTCCGCCACGGCGAGGAGCACCTCAGCGGGCTCCCCCTCGGTCGCCCGACATTGGACCGTTGCCCGACCCGCTCGTCCCTTGGTCCACTCGTGCTCGAGCCGAGTTCGGTCGGCATCGTTCCCGACGCCAACGGCAACGATCGTGCCGTCGGCCTCGATGACGCCGGCGAGCCATTCCAGCGCAGCCAAGGACTCGGGCGAACCGTCGACACCGACAACCGCTCGCGAGATCGACACATGCAGCTTCGCCGAATCGGACCTGCTCATCACACCTCCAGCGTGAGCCGACCTCGGGTTTTGGGCCAGAGAACAAAGGCCTTGACGCCGACTGCGAGGTCGACGTCGTCGCACTAGGGTCCGGCAAATGAGGACCGCCATCCGCAACGCAACCGTGCTCGACACCGCAACCATGACCTTCGACGAAGGAAAGACGGTGGTGGTCGACGATGGGCTGATCGTCGACGTCGACGCCAGCAGCGTCGGTGACGTCGACATCGACATCGACGCCGCCGGCCGATACCTCGTGCCGGGACTCATCGACGCCCACGTCCACTTCCGGCTGACCACCCTCGACTTCCGATCGCTCACCGGATGGACCGAGGTCGAGTTCGGTATCGCCATGGCCCGGCTCGCCCGGGAGACGGTCGAGCGGGGGTTCACCACCGTGCGCGATCTCGGTGGCGACGTCAACGGTCTCAAGCGGGCGATCGAGCGAGGGGCTGCCGTCGGTCCACGGATCGTTCGCGCCGGGCTGATGATGAGTCAGACCGGCGGTCACGGCGACGCGCAGGGCGGTCATCGTGGCGTCCCCGACTGTGCATGTTCGCTTCGGTCCGACTGGGCGTCCATCGTCGCCGACGGCCCCGATGCGGTGCTCAAGGCGTCACGCCACCTCTTGCGAGACGGCAGTGACTTCCTGAAGATCCACGTGTCCGGTGGGGTGGCGACCCCGTCGGATCCGATCGACAGCTTGCAGTACACCCCGGCCGAAGTGCGCGCTGCGGTCACCGAGGCGACGAACCGTGGCACCTACGTCGCCGCCCACGCCTACCTTCCCGACGCCATCGCCATGGCCGTCCGAGAAGGCGTCCGCTCCATCGAGCACGGCAACCTGATCGACGACGAGACGGCTCGCCTCGTTGCCGAGTCCGACGCCGTCATGGTGCCGACGCTCGTCACCTACAAGGCGATGCACGACTTCGGGGTGAAGTACCGACTCCCGAAGACGAACCTCGACAAGAACACCGTCGTGTATGAGTCCGGCCTGGCGTCGCTCGAGAAGGCCAGAGCCGCAGGCATCACGCTCGGCTTCGGAACCGACCTCATCGGCGAAACCCAGATCATGCAGAACCAGGAACTGGCCATCCGCGCCACTGTCGAACCTGCGGCGTCGGTGCTCCATTCGATGTGGGTGGTCAACGCCCGGCTCTGCCGATTGGAAGGGCGCATCGGGGTCGTGGCCCCCGGCGCCCACGGCGACCTGGTGTTGTCGAAGGTCAACCCGCTCGAGGACCTTGCGGCGTTCGCCGATCACGGGCAGGCGTTCACCCACGTCCTCCAGGCGGGGGTGCCGGTGGTCGACCGCAGCTGATCGGCCGCGAGCCTCAGCGTGCGACGTTGGGATAGAGCTCGGTGAGCGGCCCGGCGAGCGCAGCGCGTACCCGGCGGCTGGACTCGTCGGCCAACACCTCGAGCTCGCCGGCCTCGAGCCCGTCCATCACCTGCGCCGCCACGTCGACCGGCGACGACTTGGGTGCGTTCATGCCGGCGGTCATGTCGGTGTCCATCAGCCCGACATGGAGCGCCATCACGTGGGTGCCCTGGGCGAAGAGGTCCTGCGCGTTGCGTTGGTGAGTGACCATGCGGCGGCCTTCGACGCGCAGTACAGCGCAGATCCCGGAGTGCTGAACCACGACAACACCGACAAGACGTTCACGATCGCGCCGCCACCGTTGGCCGCCAGGATCGGCGCGAACGCGCGAGTGACGGCAAGCGGCCCGAAGACGTTCGTGTCGAACTCGGCTCGCCCCTTCCCCTCGGGATCGTCGGCCATCGCGGCGGTGCCGGTGAGGATGCCGGCGTTGTTGATCAGCAGCGTGACGTCGCCACATCGCTCGACTGCGGCGGCGATGTCGGCGTCGGAGGTGACATCGAGTCGAACCGGGACGACGCCGTCCATGGTGACGCTCGCCGGTTCTCTCGCCCCGGCGTAGACCTTGGCGGCGCCTCGTTCGAGCAGTGCCGCACACAACGCAGCGCCAAGCCCTCGATTGCCTCCGGTGACGAGGGCGACGGCCCCTTCGATCTTCACGGCTTCTCCTTCTGGGTGCACCGGCACGCTCAGTCCGGCAGGTCGAGTGGTGATGTTGTCATCCCGACAGGCGGGTCTGGCGAACGGTCGCGAGCAGCCGGCCGTCGGGATGCTGGATCACTCCGTCCTCGACGGCGAATCCGTCGTGGGAGTGGAAGGCATGCATCGTGGCCGCCAGGTACGTATCAGGAGCGAGTGTCCAGGTCGGCGAGGCATCGTGGATCTGGATGGAGTACTCGACCGTGACGGCCAGGGCAGGCTGGTCGAGTCGGGCGAAGACGGTGGGCGGGAAGTAGTCGCCGAACATGGTCAGCCAGGACGCATCGAAGGTGTCGCCATGGAGCGGTCGGCACCATGCCCGCCACTCCGAGCGGGCTCCCCCGCCGAACGGTTGGGTGTCGGGATGGAGGTAGGTCTCGACATTCAGGAGGTGGGGCGGTCGAGCAGGGAGAAACCGTTCGGCGTCATCGGGTTTCGGCGGCAGCGGCTCGACGTCGGAGTAGTCGAGTCCGGCCCGAGGAGCAGAGTGGTGGAGCTGCGCGACCGTGGTCGTCGTTCCGCTCTGGGTGACGGTGGCATGCGAGGAGATCATCGAGCGCCCTCGACGCACGATGTCGACGTCGATCGCCGACTCGCCCACCTGGTTGCCCGTGACGTAGGCGAAGGTGGCGGCCCGCAGCACGGTGTCGTCAGCCACTCCCTCGTGTCGCAGTTCCTCGCCGACGGCGTCGACGATCAGCGATGCGACGATGCCGCCATGCGCTCCGTTGAGCGAGAGCCAGCGGTCGCCAACCGACGCGGTGTAGCGGCCACTCCCCTCTGACGTGAGCAATGCCTGGTCGTCGAACATCACGCGGTCCTCTCCGATGCGGTCACTGACGGTGCAGCGGTGCGAGCCGTCCGTAGTAGTGCCGACAGCGCAGTGACGCCAACACCGCCGATCACCACGATCCACCAGATCGTGTCGAAGGCGCCGAGCGTTGCTTCCGGGCTCCCGGGCGCGGTCAGGAGTGCGATCGTGATGGCGACGCCGAACGTGCCCCCGAACTGGCGCACTGCCTGGAGCGCAGCGCCGCCGACGCCGATCCGATTCGGCGGTAGGGCCTGGGCAACGACGCTCGACAACTGCGGGATACAGCACGCCACGCCGATGCCGGTGAGGGCCATCGACGGGAAGTAGTCGATCCAGTAGTCGACCTGCGGACCGAGCACGAGCACTCGCCACAGGCCGCCGGCGGCGTAGAAGAGTCCACCGACAGCGATGATCGGCCGCTGCCCGATGGTTCCCGCCAACCTGCCCATGCGAGGCGAAAGTACAGCGACCATTGCGGGCCCGGGTGCGATGCCGAAGCCGGCACGAAGGATCGACCAGCCCCACACGTTGGTGAGGAAGATGATCGAGCCGAAGAACATCGACGAGAACGCCCAACCGAAGATCAGCATCGACAGCACACCCCACCGAAAGTTGCCGATGCGAAACAGTTCGAGGTCGAGCACCGGTGCCGACACTCGCTGCTGATGCACCACGAACGCTCCGAGGGCGACCAGCCCGATGGCCAGGAGACCGAGCGTCTGCGCCGACAACCAACCCTCGTCGTTCGAACCCACGAAGCCATAGGAGAGAGCGCCGGCTGCGAGCACGATCAGCCCGACGCCGGCCATGGCGGGGATGCGGGTCGACGGGTCCGACGACTCACGCAGGTGCTTGAGCCCGGCGCCGACCGTGAACAGACCGATCGGCAGGTTGATGAAGAAGGCCCATCGCCAGTTCAGGTGTTCGACGATGGCGGCCCCGAGCGTGGGTCCGAGTGCCCCGGCGATGCCACCGGTGGCTCCCCATATCGCCACGGCATGCGGGATCCGGTCGGCGGGGAACGCCCGCATCACCAGCGCAAGCGATGCCGGGATCAGCATGGCGGCGCCGGCCGCCTGCACGACGCGGAACACGATCAGCAGTTCGAGCGTGGGAGCCAGGCCGCACGCCATCGATGCGGCGGTGAACGCCGCCGAGCCGGCCAGGAAGACCCGCCGGTGCCCCTGGCGGTCGGCGATCTTGCCAGCGGGAATCAGCAGGGCAGCGAACACGATCGTGTAGGCGTTGAGGACCCACGACAGTGCCGACGGCGACGAGGACTCGTACGTCGCCGAGATGTCGGGAAAGGCCACGAACAGGATCGTGGTGTCGAGGAAGGTCGCCAGCGTGGCGAGCGAGGCGATCGCCAGGGTCAGCCGGCCGTGCTGCTCGACTGCCGGACGGTCGACGTCGAGTTGAGGTGTCTCCAGAGATGTCACGTCGACATCATGGCGAACTCCGTTCCATGATGCAACTTAGCTTTTTGGTCGCCGCCAGACCGGGGTCAGTAGATGGTTCTCGCCATGTGTTCCGGGTAGCCGGCGTCGTAGGTCGCGCCGTCGAACCCTTCGACGATCTGCGCCATCATCTGCCCGACCGTCGGCACGTCCTCGTGCGTGCGGTGCTCGGTCGTCCACAGCTCGGACCGAACGAGGGCCTTGGGACACTGGGAGTACACCTCCTCGATCCCGATCTCGATGACCGACCTCGGCACCTTGCCCTCGAAGGTGAAGCTCTCGCACAACGACGACGAAGCGAGCAATCGGGCCCGACCGTTGACCCGTAGGGTGACGTTGATGCCCGGCACCAGGAACAGCAGCGCGATGCGACCATCGCGGACGATGTTGCGGAGCGTGTCGACACGATTGTTGCCCCGACGGTCGGGCATCTGGATCGTGCGTTCGTCGACGATCCGCACGAATCCCGGAGGATCACCACGCGGCGTGCAGTCCACGCCCTCGGGCCCGACCGTGGCGACGAGCACAAACGGCGACTCCTCGACATAGCGGGACTGGAGCGGCGTGAGCGCAGGCGTCACCTTGCGCTCCATGCCCTCGTTCCACGGATACAGCTCCTCGAGCTGTTCGATCGTCACAATGACGTCGTCTGACTTCTCGTCGGCAGCATCGCTCATGGACCGACGGTAGCCGCCCCAACCGGACCCCTCCGGCCGATTCCGTCAGTCTCGCTCGACCGGCTCGACCAACCCAGGTGGGACCCGACGCACCGCGACGATCAGGGCAACGACGGCCCACTGGACGGCCACAACGCTGGTGGTACGTCGCCAGCCGACAGGCGACCGTCACTCGGTTGGTATCAGATCTTGAGAACTCCTGTTAACAGGTCTTAACATATCGGGATGGGTTCCAGCCTTCTCATCACGCTGCGCGAAGGACTCGAGATTGCACTCGTCCTCGCCATCATCGTCGCCTACCTGCACAAGTCGGGACGCAGTGACCGACTCGGGTCGGTCTGGACCGGGAGCGCCGTCGCTGCGGTGGTCTGCATCGTCGCCGGCCTGCTGTTCCAGGCGGTGATCGGCTCGTTCGAAGGGAAGTGGGAGCAGTTCATCGAGGGCACGCTCGCCTTCGCTGCGGTCGCGGTCCTGACGTGGATGATCTTCTGGATGCGGGGGCACGCCCGCGGTATCAGCTCCGAGCTGCACGCCAAGATCGACGCTGCGCTCGATCGTTCGCCGCTTGCCCTGGCGGTCGTCGCCTTCGTCGCCGTCGCTCGGGAAGGGTTCGAAGCCGTGCTGTTCCTCCTGGGTGCCGAAACGGCCAGCGCCTCGGGATCATCGGTCGTGATCGGCGGCCTCATCGGGCTGGGCATCTCCGCCGTCCTCGGCTACCTCTTCTACCTGGGGAGCGACCGGATCGACCTCAAGAAGTTCTTCAACTGGACCGGCCTGCTGCTGATCCTGTTCGCCGCCGGTCTCTTCGCCAAGGGCGTCCACGAGTTCCGCGAGTACTTCGAGTTCGAAGCCGCCTGGTACAGCAACTCGCTGTGGACCGTCGCGAGCGGTCCCCTGGCCAGCGGCTGGGTGCACGACTTCATGAAGGGCCTCTTCGGCTGGAGCCCCGATCCCGAGCGCATCCGAGTGGTCGCCTACGTCGCGTTCCTGCTCCCGACCCTCTGGTTCTACTACCGCGGCTCCTCCACACCCGCCGCCGCCCAGTCCGCTCGCTCCGGCGAGCGGCGGACCTCAGCCGACTCGGCGGTCTCGTCCCACCCAGTGGGGCTCTCGTAGTTCTCGCTTGAGGATCTTCCCTGCGCCCGACTTCGGCAGGGGCTGGTCGGCCGGGCGGATGGCGACCGAACGAGGCAGCTTGTAGCCGGCGATCCGCTGTCGGCATGCCTCGACCAGTTCGTCCTCGGTGAGCGTGGAGCCCGGCTTCACGACGACCTCCACGTGGACCGTCTCACCCCAGTCGTCGTGCGGGATGCCGAACACCGCCGCCTCGGCAACCGCCGGGTGGGCGTAGACGGCGTTCTCGACCTCGCTCGTGTAGACGTTCTCGCCTCCCGAGATGATCATGTCCTTCGCCCGGTCGACCACGAACAGGTAGCCGGCGTCATCGACGTACGCCACATCGCCGGAGCGATACCAACCATCGACCAGCGCGTGGGCCGTCTCCTCCGGCCGGTTCCAGTACCCCCGCATGATGTTCGGACCTTGGATGTAGATCTCGCCCGCCTCACCTTGATCGACCAACGTGCCGTCGTCACGGCGCACCTCCACCCGCACACCGACCACCGGGTTCCCGGCCGAGCGGAGCCGAGTCGCGAACGGCTCCTCGCCAGCCCCGCCGCGGGCGTGGGTTTCCTCGTCGAGCCACGTGACGAGCGGCGACGCCTCGGTCATGCCGTACGCCTGTGCCATCCCGCAGCCGAAGTCGCTGGCAGCCTTCGCCTGCACGGCTGTCGGCATCGGCGATGCGCCGTAGAGCAGCAAGCGCAGTGCGGGGAGATCGACGTCGTCGAGCTTCCCGCCAGCGAGCACCATCGAGATCATCGTTGGTACGAGCAGCGTGACCGTGCACGCCTCACCGGCCAACGCATCGACCACTGCCGACGGCTCGAAGGCGGGAACGAAGACGTGCGTGCCTCCCATCCAGGTGAGGGCGTAGGCGAGCGCTCCGTCGGCCAGGTGGAACTGCGGTCCGGCGTGCAGATAGCGGTCGGCGGGGGTGAGCCGGGCGTGGGCGATCATCGCCAAGGCATTTGCCGTGAGGTTGCGATGCGTCAACATGGCCCCCTTGGGGAGCCCGGTGGTGCCGCCGGTGTAGAAGATGGCGGCGACGTCTTCGGAATCGACGGCGGGCAGCGGAGCCAACTCGGTCTCGGCCAAGGTGTCATAGACCAGGAGATCGTCGGGCACATCGGTACCGGCGCCCACCCAGACGAGCGTCTCGAGGCTCGGCACCTTCTCCCTCAGCTCCCGGGCGACGGCGAGGTAGTTCTCATCGACGAACAGCACCCGCACGCCCGAGTCGTCGCAAATGAACCGCAGCTCCTCGACCGCCAGCCGGTAGTTCAGGTCGTTCATCACCATCCCGGCTGCTGCAATCGCAAACCAGAGCTCGAAGTGACGAGCCGAGTTCAGCATCAAGACGCCGACCCGGTCACCGGACTCGAGGTCCATATTGACGAGGGCCGAGGCCACACCCTCGACCCTCTCCCGGGTCTCACCCCACGTGCGACGTTCACCGGTGTGGAGGTCGACCGTGGCCTCTCGATCACGGCTCGAGACCGCCGCTCGATCGAGTACCCAGGAGATCGTTGGATCGTTGGCCGGCATGGGGATGGCGCCTCCTCGCGTCGAGTTCGACCGCATTCTGACACCGTCCGCCCGCCGCCTGCAGGCCAACTGGTCCGAGTCCCACCGTCGAGCCGATCGTCTTGCTGGGCGGACCGCGTCAGGGGAGGATGCACACATGCGCGACTTCGACCAGATCCTGCAGGCCGGTATCGAGCGGGGGGCTGCTGCCGGCGTGAGTGCGGTGGTGGTGAACCGTGAGGGCACGATCTGGCAGGGGGCCGCCGGTGAACGGTCGCTCGGCGGTGGCGACCCGATGACCACCGACACCGTCGGCGCCATCTTCTCGATGACCAAGGCCATCACGAGCACGGCGGCCATGCAGTGCGTCGAGCGGGGGCAACTCGAGCTCGACACACCGGCGAGCAAGGTCCTTCCCGAACTCGGAGATCCCCACGTCCTCACTGGGTTCGACGACGACGGCCAACCCGTGACTCGGCCCGCGGCCGGCGAGGTCACGCTTCGTCAGCTCCTGACGCACACCAGCGGGTACACGTACCCCATGTGGGACGCCAATCTGCTCCGCTGGTACCAGGCCACGGAGACACCGTTCATCGGCACCGAGACGAGAGCCTCGCTGCAGACCCCGCTCGCGTTCGACCCCGGCACCCAGTGGGCCTACGGCATCGGAACCGACTGGGTCGGGCTCCTCGTGGAGGCAGCGAGCGGTCAGACGCTCGGTGAGTACTTCGCCGAGCACGTCACCGGTCCGCTCGGCATGACCAGCACCGTCTTCGAGGCAACGCCCGATATCGAGAGTCGTCTCGCCGCGATGCACCTCCGACTCGACGACGGCACCCTCAACCCGGTCGACCGTCCTCGCCCACAGGACCCGGAGTTCGAAGGTGGCGGTGGTGGGCTGCGTGCGTCGATGGAGGACTACGGGCGGTTCATCCGCATGTTCCTCAACGACGGCGAACTCGACGGGGCCCGGATCCTCTCCCCCGACACGGTCGCGCTGATGGTGACCAACAACATCGGCGACCTCCGGGTGAGCAAGCTCGAAACCGTGATGCCCAGTCTGTCGAACGACGCCGAGCTCTTCCCCGGCGACGAGAAGACGTGGGGCCTCGCCTTCCAGATCAACGAGGTGGCTGGCTTCACGGGCCGGCCGGCGGGCACCGTCATGTGGGCCGGCCTCGGCAACAGCTACTTCTGGATCGATCGCGAAAACGGGATCGGCGGCGCCTACCTGTCGCAGATCCTTCCCTTCGTTGATGAGGGGTCGATCGACCTGTTCTACGAGCTGGAGCGTGCGGTCTACGAATCGCTCTGACCGTGGAAGGCCCGCTGGCTCGGGCGCGGGCACGAACCGAGTGCTTGAATACTCGCCATGACGACGTTCGAGCCTCCCGGTGCCGGACAGTGGGACCTCGACCGGTCACACTACGAGGGCGGCATCACGCGCATCAGTGATCGCGTGATGGGTGACGGCGCCCGCAACGCCTATCGCACGTTGTTCACCGAGATGGGCATGCCAGCCGACACAATGGACATCCGGTCCGTCAACGGCTTCACCTACACCCGGGTCCGCCCGCTCGTCAGCGCCGATCGAGACACCGGACGGCCGCCACCGGCAATCGTGATCAAGCTACTGACCCGTCTCCACCCCGAGTTCCGGCGGAGGGCCAAGCGAGCCGAGGCCACCCTGGAAGATTCGGGTTTCCAGCAAGTGGTCGACGAATGGCGGACCATCATCAAGCCCCGGTTGATCGCCGAGAACCTCGAGCTGCAGTCGGTCGACCTCGGTGCCATGAGCGACACCGAACTTGCTGATCACCTCGAGCGGCTGGTCGCCCGGCTCGCCGCCCTCTACGAGGAACATCATCGGCTCCACGGCTACGACCTGGGCCCCATCGGCCAGTTCGTCGTGGCCAGCCGGCGCTGGAACCTTCCCGCCGACGACGTCCTCGCAGCATTGGCCGGCGCGTCGCCGTCCACCACGGAACCGCTCAGCACGCTGGCCGAGATCCGTGAGGCAATCGACGCCGCCGGTGCGAAGCCGACCTCGCTCGATCAGGTGCGGGCGGTCTCGCCGCACGCCGCATCGCTGCTCGACGCATACCTCGAACGCCACGGTTCCGTGCTCTACACCTCGTACGACCTGGACTCGCCCACGCTCGGCGAACGACCCGAGGTCATCCTGTCGTCGATTCTCACCGCCCGCCGACCTCCCGACCTCGCCGACCGGGCGGCCGGGATCGCCACCGGCCTTCGGGCCCGTGTGCCGGCCAACGAGCGGGCGAGCTTCGATGATTACCTCGCCGACGCGCGAGCGGCCATGGACATGCGCGACGACAACGGACCGGTGACGGTCGAATGGCCGGCCGGGTTGCTGCGCCTTGCGATGCTCGAGGCCGGTCAGCGACTCGTCGCATCGGGCTGCGCCAAGAGTGCGGACCACATCTTCGAACTCGATGGAGACGAGCTCCCTGCCCTCGTGCGCTCAGGGGTCGGGCCAACGCCCGATGAGCTCGAGCGACGAGCGAACGAGCGGGCGGCGCAAAAACTGCTCGACCCGCCACCCACGCTCGGCCCACTGCAGCCGCCACCGCCACTCGAAGCCCTGCCGACCGCGATGGCCACCCTCGTCGATCTCGTCAACACGATCATCGCCGAGCTCGGGATGTCAGCGGCGATGAGAACGACCGACGACGATTCGACAGTGCTGCACGGCACCGGCATCGGGAATGCACCGTTCACCGGGATCGCTCGGACCGCCGCCAACGCCGAGGAAGCCATCGATGCCATGGAGCCCGACGAAGTCCTCGTGACTCGCACGACGTCGCCCGCCTACAACCTCGTGCTCTCGATTGCCGGCGGGCTCGTCACGGCCGAGGGTGGACCGATGTGCCACGCGGCCGTCCTGTCCCGGGAACTGGCGCTGCCTGCAATGATCGGCGCTGCGTCGTGCCTGGAGCGCATCCGAACCGGAGACCGCATCGAGGTCGACCCAACCGCCGGCACCGTTCGTCTGCTCGACCGGGCCGACTGAGGCGGTCGACGCGCCCTCGAGGGAGCGCCCGACCACGCATCGACCCCACTAGCGTTGCGGCGTGAGCGTCGACGAAGACCAGGTCGCGAGCGCCGGCGTCGGCCGCCCGATGCGCACCGGACCGTTCTCACACTACGCATGGGTCATCCTGACAGTGGCCTTCGTCGGCCTGCTGGCCTCATAGGGCGTGCGCCTTGCGTTCGGTGCGTTCGTCGAACCGTGGGAGGAGAGCTTCGGCATCAGCCGCGGCACGGTGGGCGCCGTCTCGCTCGTCAGCTACCTCGTCTACGGCGCGGCGCAACCGATCGTCGGGCGTTACGTCGAACGCTTCGACATCCCAAGGTTGTTCGCCGGCGGGCTGGCCATCGTTGCGCTCGGCCTGTTCCTCACGAGCCAGATCACCAACTCGGCGCTGCTCTTCGTCTGCTTCGGGCTGATCGCCTCCGTGGGCTTCGGCGTGGCCGCCAGCGTCACGGCGTCCGTGCTCATCGCCCGTTGGTTCGTGGCCAAGCGTGGCATGGCCTTCGGCATCCTCGAAGCCGGATTCGGCGCCGGACAGCTGATCTTCACGCCCGCCGCTCTCTTCACGATTCGCCACTACGGCTGGCGACCGACGATGACCGGCTTCGCGCTGGTCATCGCGTTCGGCGCCATCCCCCTCGTCCTCACCTTCCTACGCAATCGACCGAGCGACGTCGGACTC
The DNA here is from genome assembly GCA_041394265.1 of Acidimicrobiales bacterium. Lineage (NCBI taxonomy): Bacteria > Bacillati > Actinomycetota > Acidimicrobiia > Acidimicrobiales > Acidimicrobiales bacterium. The sequence continues at coordinate 3,863,236 of JAWKIO010000005.1, read as the reverse complement.
ACCCCGCTCGGCGGCGTCGACCCCTACGTCGCTCCGGAGATCCACGGCCACCCGCTGGCCATCCTCGCCCGCCGCGAGTTCTGGATGCTCGGGGTGCCGTTCTTCGTCTGTGGGATCACTACCACCGGGATGATCGACACGCACCTCATCCCGTTCGCCCACAGCCACGGCAACAGCGACGCCATCACCTCCGCTGCCGTCGGAACGCTCGCCGTCTTCAACATCATCGGCACCGCTGGTTCCGGCCTGTTGGTCGACCACTACGACCCGAGGCGCATGCTCGGTGTGCTCTACGCCGTGCGAGCGGTGTCGCTCGTGATGGTGTTGTCGCTCAACGAGGGCTTCTGGCTGGTCGAGTTCGGTGTCGTTTTCGGCATCGTCGACTTCGCCACGGTGGCACCAACCCAGACCCTCGTCGCCCGCTACTTCGGAGCGGAGACTCTCGGCTTCGTCTTCGGGCTCATCCTGGCCTCGCATCAAGTGGGCTCGGCGCTCGGCGCGTACGTCCCCGGCCGTCTGTTCGACGCCACCGGGGACTACCGCGCCGCATTCGTGGGCGCTGCGCTCCTCCTGGTCGCTGCCAGTGCCCTGTCGTTCACATTGCCCGCTCGGCAGGTCACTACTCGCTGAAGCTGCAGTACTGCACGAGACCGCCCTCGACGATGCAGCGCAGTGCCGACGTCGGCTGGTCGACCCAGGAGAACTCGTTGCCGCCGAAGCTTGCGCTCGCCACGCCGATGATCACATCGGGATCCGGGGACACCGTCAGATCGGCACCGTTCGAGGCGTTGTTGCGGTCGCCCGACAGTGAGGCCTGCGCTGCGGTGTCACCCCGCTGGTAGGCCTCGATGAACTTGGTCCCGATGCTCGCGACGTCGCCACCCGGTCCACGAGCCTGCAGTTCGGCGCAGGCCAACTGGTCGTTGGAGATCAAGCAGTCCTCGGCGAGGAAACCGGATGGGGCCATCGAGTAGCTGTTGCCCAGACCGTAGTTGTCGTCGGGACTGCCGATACCCGACACCGTGAGCAGATCGCACGACTGCTCGCCACCGTTGTAGATGCAGTCGATCTGCGCCAGGGTGACGTCGAAATCGTCCTCTCCCCCACCAGCCGCTCCACCCGCAGCGTTGCCGTCGCTCTCCTGGCCCATGTCGGTCTGGCCTGCGAGGTACCGAGAGTTCACATAGCCGCCGGTGGCCAGCAACGGCGTGTTGACGAACCACCACACGCTCCCGTCGCCCAGCACGACACAGTCGAGATCGTCGGCGAAGATGTCGACGATCGTGCCGTCGGGCAGCACGTCGATCCGCTGTTCGTCGGAGCCCGGCAGCAGGCGGGCGACGAGCCCACCGTCGGGATCGTTGGCCGGGATGTTCGACACCGAGTACACCTGTCCCGGCGTTGCCGCCTGTGCCGACGAGCAATTGCCGAACGGAATCTCCCCACTCGCCGCCGCAGCGGTGACCGCCGCGTCCTTGGCGGGCGCCGTGACATCGCCATCGGTGTCGGCGCTCGTGGTGGAGCTGGTGTCGGCCGCCACGGTGGTGCTCGATGAGGCGTCGGAGGCGAGCGTCTCATCGGAGGATGAGCCACTCCCGCCGCAACCGGCGATCAGCAGGGCCGATGCCGCCACGGCAAGCGCACGGGACCGCGTCGGCAGGCCTGGTCGTCGGACCGTTGGCAGGTTGATGGTCATGGCAGTCACTCCTCGGTGTCGGTGTTGTTGTCGCCCTCCTTCGGACCGTATGGGTCCGCCACCCCCGACTTCTGTGAGCAGGTTCACAGAGCGCGATCAAACGCCCCGCTCCACCCCGATCTGTGCGTCAAAGTTCCCGCTGCCGGTGACTTCGACGCACAGAACGGTGGGGGGCGGTGTGTTTGGCGCACAGAAGCAGACGGCAGGTGAACTCTCGTGCCCTCGCGACGGCAGCGGGTCGCACAACCGGTAGCGTTGCTCGTTCGGTCTCGCCGACGGTCGGCGTGCCCCTCACCGAGATGTTGAAAGGCCTTCGTTGGAAAACATCCTGATCATCGGCGCCGGTGGCGTCGGTCGAGTCGTAGCCCACAAGTGCGCCCAGCTGGAAGAGGTCTTCCCCCACATCACGCTGGCGTCACGAACCAAGTCCAAGTGCGATCAGATCGCCGCCGAAGTTCTCGAAAAGACCGGCCGCACGATCGACACCTCTGGCGTCGACGCCGACAGTGTCCCCGAATTGGTGGCACTGTTCGAACGAGTCAAACCGTTCATGGTCATCAACGTGGCCCTGCCGTATCAGGATCTGACGATCATGGATGCCTGTCTCGAAACCGGCGTCCACTACCTCGACACGGCGAACTACGAACCACTCGATGAGGCCAAGTTCGAGTACTCGTGGCAGTGGGCCTATCAGGATCGCTTCAAAGAGGCCGGGCTCATGGCCCTGCTCGGATCGGGATTCGATCCGGGTGTCACCAACGTGTTCTGTGCCCATACGGTCAAGCACCACTTCGACACGATCAACACGGTCGACATCCTCGACTGCAACGGCGGCGACCACGGCTACCCGTTCGCCACCAACTTCAACCCCGAGATCAACATCCGCGAGGTCACCGCCAACGGGCGCTATTTCGAGAACGGCGAGTGGGTCGAGACCGCCCCGATGCAGTTCAAGCGCACGTTCGACTTCGACGCCGTCGGTGAGAAGAACATGTACCTCCTCTACCACGAGGAGATGGAGTCGCTCTCACAGAACCTGCCCGGCGTTCAGCGCATGCGGTTCTGGATGACCTTCGGAGACGCCTACCTGCGCCACCTCGAAGTGTTCAACAACATCGGCCTCGACTCGATCGAACCCATCATGTTCGAGGGTCGTGAGATCGTGCCCCTCCAGTTCCTGAAGGCGCTCCTGCCCGACCCGGCCTCGCTCGGTCCCCGCACGGTGGGCAAGACCAACATCGGCTGCATCGTGACCGGCACCAAGGACGGCGGCGACCCGTTCACCCGCTACGTGTACCAGATCTGTGATCACCAGGAGGCGTACGCCGAAACCAACTCGCAGGCGGTCTCCTACACCACCGGCGTGCCGGCGATGATCGGGGCCAAGCAGATGATGACCGGGGTCTGGATGGAGCCCGGCGTCTGGAACGTCGAACAACTCGACCCAGACCCGTTCATGGCCGACCTCAACGCCTACGGTCTGCCGTGGACCGACATCGAGTTCCGTCCGCTCGACGAGGTCGCCCCGGCCGAGGAAGCGGTGCAGGCATGATCGCGTCGCTGAACCCCATCGCCCTCCGCACTGCCGAGGAAGCCCAGCACATCGCCGAGTGGATGCACGATGTCCCCTCGCCGTCGTTCGTGCTCGAGGAGAACAAGCTCCGCCAGAACCTCGAACTCATGGCTCGAGTCCAGGCCGAATCGGGCGCCAAGATCATCTTGGCCCTGAAGGGCTTCGCCCAGTGGTCGGTGTTCCCACTCGTCCGCCAGTTCCTGCCCGGAGCGACCGCCAGCTCGCTCTACGAGCTGCGCCTGTCGGCCGAGGAGTTCGGTGGCGAGAACCACATCTACTCCGCCGGCTACCGGGCCGACGAGTTCGACGAGATCGCCGGCCTCGCCGACCATCTCGTGTTCAACTCGGTCGGCCAACTCGACCGCTTCGGCGACACTGCTCGGGCCAACGGCGCATCCGTCGGGCTCCGGGTGAACCCCGGGGTGTCCGAGGTCGAGTTCGAGCTCTACAACCCGTGCCGGGCCGGATCTCGCCTCGGCACCCGTCCCGAGTTCATCGACGACGACGTGTTCGACCGGATCGACGGCATCCACGCCCATGCCCTTTGCGAGAGCGACGTCGACGCCACACTCCGGTTGATGGAGGCGCTCGAAGCCAACTTCTCCCACGTGCTGCACAAGATGCGTTGGGTCAACCTGGGCGGCGGCCACTTGATGACCCGTCCCGGGTACGACGTCGACACCCTGATCGACGGACTTCGGGCCTTCCGCGAGCGTTGGGATGTCGAGCTGTATCTCGAGCCGGGCAGCGCAGTTGCCCTCAATACCGGCGTCCTCGTCGCGACCGTGCTCGACATCGTCGACACCGAGCTCGACCCGGTGGCGATCCTCGACATCTCGGCAACTGCGCACATGCCCGACGTGCTCGAGCAGCCCTACCGTCCCGAGGTGGTCGGAGGTCTCATGCCCGGCATCGGCAACCACACGTACCGCCTCGGTGGCGGCTCGTGCCTGGCCGGCGACGCCATCGGCGAATACTCCTTCGTGTCGCCACTCGAGATCGGCGACCGTCTCGTCTTCGAAGACCAGATGCATTACACGATGGTGAAGACCACGATGTTCAACGGGGTCAACCATCCGGCGATCGTCGTGCAACGCGAATCCGGCGAGCTCGACGTCGTTCGTACATTCACCTACGAGGACTTCCGAGACCGGCTGTCCTGAGCGGGTTCGTACCGGTTGGACCGGTGGTGGGCGGCCTGCCGCTCGCCACCGGTCAGCCGAACGCGACGATCGAGTCGCGCAAGTGGACGAACACGACCTCGCCGGCGGTGGTCAGCTGGAAGCTGTAGTCGTCCTCGGCGCCGATCGTGCCGACGTTGCTCTGCCACAACGGCTCACCATTGCGGGCGTCGAAGGCGACCAGGTTCGATCCCTCATCGATCAGGTAGACCCGGTCGTCACCGGCTCGAATCAGATCGAGACCCCATCCGAGATTGGGAAGACGCTCCTCCCAACGCAGGCTTCCGTCCGTCAGGTCGACCGCGTAGAGCGCATCCGAATCTGACAGCAGGCCGTAGAGGTACTCCTCGTCGACGGTGAAGCCCAACGTCAACCCCTGGGCGACACTCCAGCGAGCCTCTCCGCTCTGGAGGTCGAATGCGTCGAAGTCCGTCCGTCCGGTCGCTCCGCCGATCACGATCACCCCGCCGGCGACCGCCTTCACTGCTTGGCCCGTGACATCGACGGTCGACCACAACCGCTCGCCACTGCGAAGGTCGCGCACGACCAGGAGACCGTCGCCGTAGACAACGAACACGCCGTGATCGCTCGCCGTCGACGGAGCGAACTCCGGCGCCGGGTCTCGCTGCTCCCAGAGCGGTTGGGCGGCGGCGAGATCGTACGCCGACGAGATCAGCTCGGTGCCATCGTGCCAGCTGGTGACCACGACATTGTCCTGCAGGACGGCCGACATCAGCGGGGTCATCCCCACGTCGACCGATGAAGAGGTGATGTCGAGCCGCGACTGCGGGTTGCCCGTCGTGAGATCGATCAACACCGCATCGAGTCTCAGCGGCTCGATCGCCTCAGCGTCGTGGACCAGCGGATCCACTTGGAACAACCCGACCACTGCACCGTCACCGACGAAATACGCGTGGAGGAAGTCGATCGTCTCATGACGCCAGACCTCGGCGCCGGTCGATGGGTCGATGGCCGTGAGCCGCGAGAGGTAGCGGTCGCCGACCTGTTCAGCTCCGGAGGCGACGAGCACGCCACCGGAGCCAACCGGTGTTTGGAACATGCCGGGGACCTGGTTCTGCCACAGTTGCTGGGGCAGGCGAGAGGGACCGCTGTCGGCCAGAGGTAGGCCGAAGGCACTCGATTGGTAGCCATTGCCGACGGGGTTCTCGATCTCGAACCCGGTCGATGGCACCTCGCCGGTTGCCTCACGCTGGTCGGTCTCGCCATCGTCGGATGCCTCGACGCCGCCGGTGGCCGATACGTCGTCACCGCCGGCGTCGCGATCGCCGATCAGCTGCCACACGCCAACGACGGCGAGCACGAGCACCGCCAGTGCGCCAACGAGGAGCAGACGGCTCGACCTCGTCGGTCCGCCCCCGGCCACGACGTCGACCGGCTCGACGACGGCAGCGCTGTCGCCGGCGGGTGGGAGCGACGGGGGCTCCGCCGCAGGTGGAGGCAGCTCGGCGGCCGTTGGTGCGTCCGCCGACGTCGCCGCAGCGGCCACCACGAGGGACCGATCGTCGACCAAGGATGGCGACTCTTCGTCGAGGTCGGCGCTGGAAGGTTCCGGCGGGGAGGAGGCCACGACGGCGCCGAGGGCCACGGCGTGTCGAGGATTGGTCGCCGAGGCGATCGGGATACCGAGACGGGAGGACAGCCGCTCGGCGACGAGCGGGACGCGTGAGGTTCCTCCGACGGGAACGATCACATCGACCTGGCCACGGGCGATCCCTGCGGTGTCGATCGCCTCCTCGAGGCTGTCGACCGCGCGATCGATGAACGGCCGGGCGAGGGTCTCGAACTCCGAGCGAGTGAGACGGACCTGCGTCTGGCGCCCCTCCAGCATCACGGGCACGACGGTCGAGGAGTCGAACGAGAGCTGTTCCTTGGCCCCGATCACGTCGTCCCGCAGTTGCACGACGGCCGCGAGCGTGGTCGGCGTATCGGGCAGCTCGGCGAGATCCAGATCGAGCGTGTCGACCACGTGATCGAACAGGGCCTGATCGAGATCGACTCCGCCCAATCGCTCCAGCCCGATGGCCCGGCCTTCCACTTCGTAGGACGACGGATCGGTCCGCCGGACCAGTGCCGTGTCGAAGGTGCCCCCTCCCAGATCGAACACGGCAGCCAGCTGCCCGACATCGAGTCGCCCGGTGCTCGCGGCGAAGCGCGCCGCGGCCTCGGGCTCGGGAAGCAACTCGACGGAGTCGAGGCCGGCGAACGCCGCCACCTCACGCATTCGATCGAGCCGGTAGTCACCCCACGTGGCCGGGTAGGTGAGCGTGACACCATCCGGGTCGGTGCCTCGCTGCTCCCGGGCACTGGCGATTACGTGTCCGAGGACCTGCGCAGTCAACCACTCCGGCGTGACCGACCGGCCACCGACCAGCATGGGAGTCGTGTCGCCCATGCGCCGTTTGAACTCTCGGGCGACCGTTCCCGGCTCGATCCTGGCCCGGCGGTGTGCTGCCTCGCCGACGAGCACACCGTCGTCGGTGATCGCCACCACCGACGGCATGTCATGCCCATCACGGCCGAGCGACACCATGGTGGTCGAGGTCGAATCACGAGTGGCGGCCGTGGTCGTGCACGTCCCGAGATCGACGCCCAACCAATACCCGTCCCCCTCCATTTCCCCTCCTCGCCGGACCCAAACTAGAACAGGGGCCGATCGACGGCAACGAGAGGCGAACGGCATGGACAGCACCGAACTGCGCTCGGCAACGACACCCAACGGCGGCGATGCCCACCTCTATCGCTACGACGAGTCCCGCACCGTGCACCGCACACCCGAGCATCCGGTGCGCGACGGTGTCGAGGTCCTCAGCCTCGCCTTCAACGCCGATCCCTTCGAGCACATGCGCTGGATGCGGTCCAACGCCCCGATCTACTGGGACGACATCTCAGGCCTGTGGGCCGTCACCACCCACAAGCTGATCAGCCACATCGAGGCCGACTGGGAAACCTACTGCAGCTCACTCGGCTCCCGACCGACCAGCTCGGTCCCCTCGATGATCAATGCCGATCCACCCGATCACACTCGGCGCCGCAGCATCGTCAGCTCGGGCTTCACCCCTCGCCGGGTCGCCGACCACGAAGCCTTTCTCCGGGAGACCGTGACCGAACTGATCGACAACGTCATCGACAACGGCACCTGTGACTTCGTCGAGGACATCGCCAAGCCGATCCCACTGCGCATGATCGCCAAGCTCATGGGCCTCCCGATGGCCGACGAGAAGAAGCTCCTCCATTGGTCCGATCTGTTCGCCACCGGCGGCGAAGAGATCCGCTCCGAGGTCGAGGTCGCGGTATTCGAGTGGATCGAGTACATCGTCGAGAAGATGGCGACCCGAACCGACCCGGCGGCCGAAGACCTCATCAGTCTTCTCATTCACGTCGACGGTGAGCCGCTGTCGACCGAGGACCTCATCTACGAGACCATGCTCATCCTCGTCGGCGGCGACGAGACGACACGCCATGTGATGTCCGGAGGCCTCGAAGCACTCCTCCTCCATCCCGAGCAGATGGCGGCGCTACGGGCCGACCGCTCGCTCCTCCCCAACGCCATCGAGGAGATGCTGCGTTGGGTCACACCCGTGCGCAACATGAACCGAACCGCCACTCGCGACGTCGTGCTCGGCGATCAGCAGGTCCTCGAGGGCGACCGGCTCCGCCTGCTCTATCTGTCCGGCAACCGCGACGAGGCCATGTTCGACCGCCCCGACGAGTTCGACATCACCCGCGAAGCCAACCGGCACATGGCCTTCGGCGGCAACGGTCGGCACTTCTGCCTCGGCGCCCAGCTCGCTCGCCTCGAACTCCGCGTTCTGTTCGAGGAGGTCCTCGACCGCCTGCCCGACCTCGAGCTCGTCACCCCGGGCGTTGCCCAGCCCGAGCGAGCCGGCAACTTCGTGCTCGGGATCGAGCACCTCCCGGTCCGCTGGGGCTGAGTGGTTGGAGGCTCAGAGCAGGGCGCCGTACACCAATGCCTTGAGCTGGTCGGGGAAGTTGAAGGTGCCCGATGGCAGGAGCTGGGTCATGAACACCACGGCCAGCTCCTCGACGGGATCGACCCAGAAGGTGGTCGAGGCGGCGCCACCCCACATGAACTCGCCGGCCGTCCCGGCGACGCCGGAGGCAGCTGGGCCCTTCGACACGGCGACCGTGAGTCCGAAGCCGGTGCCGGTGAAGCCGACCTCGCCGTAGCCCATCGGCAGGGCGAAGTCGGCCATCTCCCCGTCACCCTGCAGGTGATTGCAGGTCATCAGCTCGAGCGTCTTGCGACCGAGGATGCGTTCGCCATCGAGCTCGCCGCCGTTGGCGAGCATGGCGATGAACCGCAGGTAGTCGGCGGTGGTGCCGACGAGCCCTCCGCCGCCATTGAGCAGCTTGGGCTTGCGGAGGTAGGTGCTCGCCTCCGGATCATCGGTGAGCACCAACTCCTTGCGAGCGTTGCGTCCGTAGCAGGCGGCGAATCGGCCGACCTTGTCGGCGGGAACCCAGAAGTCGGTGTCGACCATGCCGAGGGGCTCGAAGATCGCCGTACGGAGATAGTCGTCGTACGCCATGCCCGACATGATCTCGACCAGGCGAGCGCCAATGTCCATCCCGTGGGAGTACAGCCAACGAGTCCCGGGCTGGAAGCGCAGCGGCCAGTTGCCGAACTCCTTCGACATCGACTCGAGGTCGTGGTCGGCAAGCCAGTTGCGATCGCCGATCACGAGGTCTTGATTGCCCGGGCCGTACCCGATGCCCGAGGTGTGCGACAGGATGTGGCGGATCGTCGGCGGCCGGTCGGCCGGCACCACTCGGGTGCCACCCTCGCCGTCGGGTTCGGCCACCGTCATGTTCTTCCACTCGGGAATCCAGCGATCAACGGCGTCGTCGAGCTGGAAGTGGCCCTGTTCGTAGAGCGTCATCATGGCCACACCGGTGATCGGCTTGGTCATGGAATACAGCCGCCAGATCGCGTCGTCACCCACCGGCACCGAGCGCTCACGATCCTGGAGACCGAAGCTCTCGAAGTAGCCGACGGTGCCACCGCGCACGATCGCCATCTGCGCGCCGGCGATCTTGCCGGGATCGAGATACCGGCTACGCAGATGCGCCCCGATCCGCCCGAGGCGCCCTTCGTCAAGACCTGCCCCCGCTGCGTCCACCTTCACCCTGATCCCCCGATCGTCGGTCACCCCGATATGGGGTCACCGACCGACCCTAGAGTGCGGTGGACGCAACGTCGATTCGGCGCCGATCCGTCGCTCGACGTCAGCCGGCGGCGACGAACTCGAACGCTTCGGCGGCCGGCGAGGTGATGTCGGGCGCCAGAGCAGCCAGCGCGAACGGCTTGCTCACATCCACCGCGAAGATGGTCGAATACCGTGGCGGGTTCCGGTCCTCGGGAGCGCCGTAGCCATAGCTGGGGGCGAGGTCACCAAACTCGAGTGCACTCATCCCGTTCATGGCGCTGATGACCCCCTCACGGCTGAGGTCGCCGTTCGCCACCGCCTCCTCGAGCAGCTGATGGGCCGCCCACGCCTGGAGGTAGCCGAAGGTGAAGTAGTAGCTGGGTGTCTGGTCCGGCTTGTACTTGGCGACACGCTCGACCATGGCGGTCATCTCGGTCGAGTCCGCCGCTCCCCACTCCTGACCCATCGATGCCACCCAGACGTAGGCCTGGAGGTAGTCGGCCAGCGGTGTGGCCGCCAGCGCGTCGATCCATGCCGGCGACTGGGCGATCCAGCGGGGGGTGAAGCCCGACTGCGCGGCCGTGCCGAGGATGCCGCCGAACTCGGTGGGCAGCGCGGTGGCCCACACCATGTCGCACTCGGCGTTCACCAGTTCGGTCACCTGCGCGGTGAACGACTGATCGCCGCTGCCGTAGCGGGTCACGGTGGACACTTCGAACCCCAGCTGATCAGCAGCGAACTCGAGGCCCTCGAGCCCGGCCTCACCGTAGAGGTCGTTCTGGATCACGGCGCAGATCGTGTCGTCGACCGAACCACCACCGTCGCCGAGGTAGTACGACATCGCGTTGATCACATCGATCTGATACGGCTCGATCACCGGCATCAAGTGCTGCTCACGTACCCACGGGGCGTCCTGGCTGGCGGGCGAGGCCACCATGTTGTCCTCGGCGAGCATCGGCAGGGTGGCGAACACCGACGCCGTACCCATGATCTGTGAGAACATCACGACGTCGTCTTTCACCTTGCCGTACTTCTGCACGGTGGCGGCGGTGTCGTATTGGTGGTCCTCGAGCACGATCTCGACCGGGTACATCCCACCGATCCCGCCGAGTTCGGCGTTGAGATAGTCGAAGTACACCTGCTGCCCGGCGGCAAGCTGGGTGCCGATCACGGCCGCCGGCCCGCTCAGAGCCGAGAGCACCCCGACCTTGATGGTGGAGCCGTCGAACCCCGGGCCGGCGGTCAGCTCGCCGCCCGACGCTCCGCCGTCGCTTCCGCTGTCACCGCCGTCGCCACCGGCGGTCGTTGCACTGTCGCCACTGCTGTCTCCGCCACTCGAAGCGTCGCTGCCACTGCCGCCACACGAGGCTGCGAGCAGCCCCAGTGCGAATAGCGCAGCTGCGATCCGCCAGAGCGGCCCTCGCGCGTGTCCAGTCATGTCCGTTGTCCTTTTCTGCTGGATGTCTCCTGAGATCAATATGAAAACGGCCAGGCTTGGAAGTAGATGCGTATTCGCATCCACAGCGCAGCGAGGCCACGGGGCTCGATCACGAGGAAGCCGATGATCAGGGCGCCGAAGAGTGCTTGGTTGAGGGCGAAGACCGTGATGCCCGATTCCCCGGCCTGGGTGGCCACGCCGGGAATCCGGTCGCTCCACTCCTCGATGAGGAACGGCACGGTGGTGATGAACAAGGCGCCGAGGATGGGCCCGTAGACCGTTGCCGCCCCGCCGATCACGATCATGGCCACGTACTCGATCGAGAGGAAGAGCCCGAACTCCTCGGGATTGACGAATCGTTGGAACGATCCGTAGAGCGCGCCGGCGAGTGCGGCGAGCGAGCTGGAGATCATGAACGACATCACCTTGGTGCGAGCGAGTCGGACACCAATCACTTCGGCGGCGGCGTCACGGTCGCGCACCGCCTGGAACGCCCGTCCGAGGCGGGTACGCATCAGGTTCTTGATGAGTAGCGCGACCAACGCCACGACCGCCCAGATCAGGTAGAAGTAGCCGCCTTCCCGACTGAAGTCGTGGCCGGCGATCGTGAGCGATGCGAAGTCCAACGGTCCGAGTGACGCCGGCGCAGAGACGTTGATGCCGTTGAGCCCACCGGTCACGCTGTCCCAATTCTCGAAGATGTGCTGGCCGATGAAGACGGTGCCCAACGTGATGATGGCGAGATAACTACCGCGCAGCCGCAAGGCGAACGGACCGATGAGCAGGCCAACCGCGGCGCCGAGCAGTGCGGCGGCAACCAGCCACACCGGCAGCGGTAGCTCGAGTTCGCCGCCGACGTAGGCCGCGGTGTAGGCACCGGCGCCGAGGAAGAAGCCGTGGCCGAGCGAGATCTGGCCCGTGTAGCCGGTGAGGACGTTGAGCCCGAGCGCACCGATGGCGGCGATGCCTGCGTAGTCGACCACCGACAGCTGGAAGTCCGACAGCAGCATTGGCGCGAGGAGGTACACCCCGATGCCGAGGACCAGCGCCGCCTTGCGCCACCCCGATCGCCAGATGGCCACGCTGTCGAGCTGATCCCGCAGCATGCCCGAGTTCGCCGATTCACGGCGTCGAAGGATCGCGGTCACAGTCGTTCCACCTCCTTCGTTCCGAAGAGTCCATAGGGCCGGACCATCAGGATCAGGATCATCACCACGTAGGGCGTGACGGACTGGAAGTCCTGTCCGAGCCAGCTGGCATGCTCGGGCTGGTAGCCGGCCGTGAGGGTTTGGGTGAGTCCGATGATGAAGCCACCGAGCACGGCGCCGAGCGGCGAGTCGAGGCCGCCGAGGATCATGGCGGGGAAGGCAGCCAGAGCGATCAGGCCGATCGAGGGGCGGAGCGCCGCGGGACCGGAGGCGAGCGTGAGACCGGCAACGGCCGCGACGCCACCCGAGATCGCCCAGGCGATGGCGACCACCCGACGCACCGAGATCCCGCGAGCCATCGCTGCCTCCTCGTCGATGGCGACCGCCCGCATTGCCAGTCCGGTACCGCTGTAGTGGAAGAAGACGAAGAACAATGCGACCACCACGAGCGCCAGGCCGATCGCCCAGAGGTCGACCACCGCCATCACGATGTCGCCGACCACCACGGTGTCGATCCCCCACGGATCGCCGAGGTTCTGCGCATCCTGGCCCCAGACCATCGTGATGATCTGATCGACGACGAACAGCAGGCCGATGGTGATCATGATCACCGAGAAGACCGGTTGCCCCGACATCCTTCGGAGCAGCACGCGCTCGACGATGAGCCCAACGGCTGCTGTCGCCACGATGCCGATGGCCGCTGCGACGACGAAGGGCAGACCCCACGTCTGGTGTGCGTTGAACGTGAAGTACGCGCCAAGCGCAACGATCGAACCCTGGGCGAAGTTGATGACACCGGTCGCTCGGTGGATGACCACGAACCCGAGAGCTACGAGTGCGTAGCGTGCGCCGAGCGCCAGACCGGCGAAGCACAGCTGGAGGAAGTCGGTCATCGATACATCTCCTCGATCAACTCGGCGAACTCGGTTTCGATCGAACGCCGCTTGACCTTCTGCGTGGCGGTCAGCTCGCCACCCTCGTGATCGAGCTCGCGGGCGAGGAGGCGGAACGCCTTGATCTGCTCGACCCGAGCGAGGTCCCGGTTGACGTGCTCGACCACCTCGTTGACGAGGCCGACCACCTCATGCTTCGAGGACAGGTCGCCATAGGTGGTGTAGGCGATGCCGCGACGGGCCGCCCAGTCGCCGACCGTGTCGAGCTCGATCCCGATGAGGGCGACGAGGTACCGGCGCTGGTCGCCGATGACGATCGCCTCTCGCACGTAGGGCGACACCTTGAGCTGGTTCTCGATCTCGCTCGGCGAGATGTTCTTGCCGCCGGCCGTGATGATCAGGTCCTTCACCCGGTCGGTGATCGTCAGGAATCCGGCGGCGTCGAGCTCGCCGACATCACCGGTGTGCAGCCAGCCATCGGCGTCGAGCGTTTCTGCTGTCGCCTCCGGATTCTTCAGGTACCCCACGAAGTTGCAGGCCGAGCGAGTCAGGATCTCGCCGTTGTCGTCGATGCGAATCTCGACGCCGGGCAGGGCCTTGCCCACCTTGCCCAGCCGAACGTCGTCGTCGGGGGTGTAGGTGGCGACCGCCGTGTTCTCGGTCTGGCCATACCCCTCGCGCACCCGCACCCCAATGGCCCAGAAGAACTCGAGGAGCTGAGGTGCGATGGGTGCAGCGCCCGACAGCGCCACCCGGGTCCGACGCAAACCGAGCTTGTCGCGCAACGACCGGAACACGACCAGCCAGAGCACCCACATCACGGCTCGTTGCGCCACGCTCGATCGCCCATCCATCAGATCACGCGCGTGACGCCGGCCGTGTCGCACGGCGAGGTGGTAGAGCGACCGCTTGAGGCGCGACGCATCGTTCATCCGGATCTCGACGGTGGCCGCCATCTTCTCCCACACGCGAGGAACCCCGAGAAAGATGGTGGGTTGGACGTCACGCAACTCCCGAGCAAAGAACTCTCCGCCCCGACCGAAGTTGACCACGTAGCCGACCCGCAACGCGTTGATCGCCGAACTCAGCCGTTCGGCGATGTGGCAGAGCGGAAGATACGACAGGACCTCGTCGTTGCTGCTGGACTCGAACGCCTGGTTGAACGTGTTTGCCGCCGCCACGAGGTTCCGGTGACTGAGCATCGCCCCTTTCGGCGGACCGGTGGTCCCCGACGTGTAGACGATCAGCGCCACGCCATCGGGATCGAGCCGGCCCACGTGCTCACGCCAACGGCTCTCGGCGCCCTCCCCCATCGCCTCGAGTTCGGCGAAGGTCATGATCTGCGAATCGCCGAGATGGTGCATGGTCGTGCGTTCGTCGATCACGACGATGTGGCGCAGATGAGGCAGCTCGTGACGCACCTCGAGCGCCTTGTCGAGCTGCTCTTCGTCTTCGACGATCAGCACCGACGCCTCGCTGTGTGACATCAGGTACTGGACCTCCGATGCCGGAGAGGTCGGGTAGATGCCGACCGGCACCGCCCCGATCCCCTGGCCCCCGATGTCGGCGAACAACCACTCCGGTCGGTTCTCGCTGTGGATGGCGATCCGATCGCCGACGCCGACGCCGAGCTGCTCGAGTGCCATCCCCACACGAGCAGCTCGCACGGCGTAGTCCCGCCACGAGATCGACTCCCAGATCCCGAGGTGGTGGTGACGTATCGCCGTGGTGTCGGTCATGTCGCCAGCGCGGGCCAGCAGCATCGCAGGGAGCGATGATGGCCCGGTCGCCAACGAAGGGGTGCTCAGCGTGGTGGCGGTCATGACGCCTCGCTTCCGAGATAGACCTCGTGGACCTTCGCGTTGCGCTGGATCTCGTCAGGGGTCCCGATCGCGACGACCGACCCGAAGTTGAGGACCATCACCCGATCGGCGAGGTCCATCACCAGATCCATCTGGTGCTCAACGAGCATGGTGGCAATACCGAGCTCACGACGGATCTGGAGAATGTGGCGTGCGGTGTCCTCGGTCTCCTCCTGATTCATGCCGGCCACGGGTTCATCGAGCAGTAGCAACCGCGGCTCCATCGCCACGGCCCGTCCGAGCTCGATGCGCTTCTGCACGCCGTAGGGCAGCGCCCCCACCGGCATGCTGCCGTAGTCGGCGAGATCGAGGAGGTCGGCGATCTCGGCGCAACGTTGCCGCTGGATGCGCTCCTCTCGGCGGGCCTTGCCCCACCACAGCGGGCCGGAGATCGGGCCCGAGCGCAAGCGGTGGTGACGACCCAGCATCAGGTTGTCGATCACCGACAGGTTCGTGAACAAGGCCAGGTTCTGGAAGGTGCGAGCGACACCGAGTTCGGCCGTATCGACCGGCCGCAGCTGGAGGAGGTCGACGCCGTCGAGCAACGCCGCGCCGGTCTGGGGCCGATAGACCGCGTTGAGGCAGTTGAAGATCGAGGTCTTGCCTGCACCGTTCGGCCCGATCACGGCGAACAGCTCACCGTCGTCGACTTGGTAGCTCACATCGGTGAGCGCATGGACGCCACCGAACGACAGCGAGACGTTTCGCACGTCGAGGAGCGGCTTGGCGGTAGCGGTGGTGGAGGTGGTCGAGGCGGAGCCAGCGGGGTCGATGGTCATCACGAACTCCAACTCCGGTGACGGCGGTAGCTCTTCACCTGATCGAGCCGCGTGCGACCGCCCTCTCCCATTCCCAGGTAGAACTCCTGGATGTCGCGGTCATCACGCAGCTCGTCGGCCGGCCCGTCCTTCGCCACCTTGCCGTTCTCCAAGATGTAGGCGTGGTCGGCGATCGACAGCGCCATCTGTGCGTTCTGCTCGATGAGCAGCACGGCAGTGCCACTCCGGTTGATGTCGCTGATGACGTCTCGGATCTGATCGATCACCCGAGGAGCCAGACCGAGCGACGGCTCGTCCAGCAGCAGGATGCGAGGTCTCGACATCAGCGCCTGTCCGATGGCGAGCATCTGCTGTTCCCCGCCGGAGAGGTAGCCGGCGGAACTCTCCCACCGATCTTTCAGCACGGGGAACAGCCCGAGGACGTGGGCGTACGCGGCGTCCAGTTCGTCGCGACCGGGCCGGCGCACCAGCGCACCGGCCCGAAGGTTCTCCTGCACCGTGAGGTCGGCGAAGATCCGCCGTCCTTCCATCACCTGCGCCAGGCCGTGACCCACGATGCTCGCCGTCGACCGAGCGGTGATGTCGAGGCCGCCGAGGGTGATCGAGCCCTTGGTGATCCGGCCCCGGTGGTTGCCGAGCAGACCGCTGATCGCGCGGAGCACGGTGGTCTTGCCGGCGCCATTGGCGCCGAGGAGCGCAACGATGGCGCCACTCGGCACGTCGAGGCTGACCCCGCGCACCGCCAGGATCACATCGCTGTAGACCACCTCGAGGTTCTGGATCGTCAGCACCCCGTCATTCGGTTCGCTCAAGAGAATCACCCTCCCCTTGACCTCGGGTCGGTGGTCTCCTGCCTGCGATCGCCGACCTTTACAACGTAAGGTCGACGCAAGGCGCGCTCCAGGGACCTAGGTCCCGAGCGCTCGAATCAGTGGGCTGTGATCAGGTGTGCGTGCTCAGGTGTGGCGGATGCTCATGCCGCCGTCGACCGGCACGATCGCCCCGTTGAGGTAGCTGGCGGCCGGCATGCACATGCTGACCGTGATGTGCGCCACCTCCTCCGGATCGCCGTAGCGACGCAGCGGCACCTTGCGCTTGGCGTAGATCTGCTTCGTCTCGTCGTCGATACCGGCGGTCATGCCGGTGTTGATCGGTCCGGGGCAGATGCAGTTCACCGTGATGCCGAGCCGACCGAGTTCGACCGCAAGGCTCTTGGTGAGGCCGACCACGCCCGACTTGCTGGCGGTGTAGGCGGTCATGCCGGCCGTGGTGACGATGGCTTCGGTGGAGGCGATGTTGACCACACGCCCACCGTCGGGCGCCGACTGGAGGTGTGGCAAGCATGCTCGCACCAGCCAGGAGTGGGCCGTGAGGTTGACCGTCAGGGTCTTGGCCCAGTTCTCCTCGTAGCTTTTCTCTTCCTGGAGGGCCGACGTGGGCAGCGCCACACCGGCATTGTTGATCAAGGCGTCGACGCCGCCGAACCGTTCGACGACATCGGCGACGAGCTGCTTGATCGCTGCGTGATCGCTCACATCGCAGGGGAACTCCGCCGCTGCATCGGGACCGTGCGCGTCGCGGATCTCGTCGGCGACGGCCAGCACGCGCTCGGGATCGAGGTCGACGATCGCAACCTGGGCTCCCTCGTCGGCGAAGAGGTGGGCGGTGGCGCGGCCCATGCCCGACGCAGCACCGGTGACGATCACCCGCTTGCCGGCGACGGAACGAGAACGAGAGGTCAATCGAGTCATGATCCGGACCCTAATCGGGTCTCGAGAGCGCCGTCACGCTCGCCCGATCGGTCAGGCGCCCAGGTCCAGATCGAGGAGTTCTCCGAGGTCGCGCAGGAGCTGGGCTTCGTCGAGCACCTTGATGGTGGTCATGCCCATCTCGCGGGCCGGTTTGAGGTTCATGCCGAGATCGTCGAGGAAGATCACCTCGGCCGGTTGGACGCCCGCCAACTCGCACGAACGCTCGAAGAACTCGGGCTCGGGTTTGCGGGTACCGACGGCGTTGGAGTCGATCACGAAGTCGAACATGGCTTTGACGGCAAGGACCTCCTCGCGGTGGTCCGTACCGGTGCTGTTCGTGAGGCACGCCACGATGTAGCCGTTGTTCTTGATCGTCGCGACGGCCTCGACCACCGCCGGGCGAATCTCGCCTTCGAGCAGGCCGATCAGTTCCGCTCCTGGGATTCGGTGGCCGGCCGCTTCGGACTCGGCGGCGAAGGCGGCATCGAACTCCTCGACGCTGATCTCGCGCCGCTCGAATCGGGCCCAGGCGTTGTCGTTGGTGTTCTTGGCGTTGAGCTGACGGATGAAGTCGAGCGGGATGCCATGGTCGGCCTCGTACTGGTTCAGCTCGATGAACGGACTCGAGATCACCACCCCACCGAAGTCGAAGAACACCGCGCGAAACGGGGTCGACGACGAGTGCGTAGGTGTGGTCATGAGGGCTCCCAGTGGTTGGACGACGCCCGATGATGCCCGAACTTCGGCGAGTTTGCAGCGTTCGTCGGCCACGTTCACTCCGACGGTTGCCACACGTCGGTGTCGGGATGGTTGGCGTACCAGGCGAACCAGAAGGACTGTTCGCTCACCACGAGCGACCCCATCGAGTCGGTCACCGCAGCCCCGGGGCCCGTCGGCGTCACCGTGAAGGTCTTGCCGCCAACCTCGACCTCGATCGCTCCGTCGAGCGCTGCCAACTCGATCGCCAACTGTCGGCCATCATGGTCGATGCCCACCACCTCGGTCTTCGGGTCGAACGGACCGGGTGTCTCGAGCACCGGGAACCACAGATCGGGGTTGTCGTAGTAGCTGCGGTAGGCCGTGCCGGGGCGATAGTCGTAGGCGATGGGTGGGCGTTCGAGTTCGTCGAAGAAGATCGGTTCGGGTGTGTCGAGTACCTCGGTGTCAGGATGCTCGGCGACCCAGTCCGCCCATTCGACCAGCTGGACCGGACGCGTCGTCAGCTCGACTCCCGCCAGCGGCCCGCCAATCCCGATACCGAGGAGGTGATGCCACAGCGTTCCGGTTTCGACGTCGTACATGATCTTGTTGGAGTTGAGCAGGAGCCCGCTGGTCTGGAACTGCAAGCTCTGCCCGTCGACCACCGACTCGAAGACGAGCGCCGACCGGCAAAGCGTGCAGTAGACGACAGCGATATCCGTCTCGCCGACGGTGTCGTTCACCAGCTCGTGATGCGACAGGAACCGCAGCGGGTACGCCACCGCCTCGCCATCGACTTCGACACCCAGCACCGCCTCGTCATCGGTCATCCACGTCGCCTCGGGCGCGGTGAGCCGGGCGGGGTCGTTCAGCTCGGGGATCCCGCCGAGCGGCACACCACCGAACTGGATCGCTGCCAGCTGTGTCTGGTCCTCGACCGAGAGGAGCAGCGGCCCGAAACGCTCGTCGATCCGGGCGTAGGTGCCGGCCTTGAACGCGCGGTAGCCGGGGCCACCATCGAGCCCGAGTGTCTGGGCCCACCCGCCGTAGTGGTTCAGGTCGGGGATCCGCGCCTCGCTGGGGATGCCGGTCATCGCCTCCAACACCTCGCCGATCCGAACGTCGACCAACGAGTTCCCACTGAGCCGGAGGAGATCGAGCAGCCAGGGCACCCAGCGATGATCACCGTCGGCGGCGATGAGCTCGACCAGACGAGGCGTCTCGACGCCGGTCGGATCGGCCAGAAAGACCTCGGCGGCTTCGAGCACGATGCCGTCGTCGGTCGGGTCGTCGGCAATCGATGGGGTCGAGCCAGATGAACCCGTGCACGCAGCCAGGACCAGCAACATGATCAACCCGATCGACCGAGCAGCGATCGTCGACATCGTGATCCGTGGTCGTCCGACGATCGATCGCATGGTCAACGAACCCGGCGGCCACCTCGAAGATTCCGCAGTCGGCCGATGGCTTCGGCCGCGCCACCGGGAGCGAGCAAGGTGACGAGGACGACCGCAAGGCCGAACACGATGTCTTGGTTGCCGAGGAACGAGATCCGCTCGGCGATCTCGGGAACCACCACCAGGACGATGATGCCGTAGATCGGGCCGGCCAGCGACTGCACACCGCCGAGTACGGCCGCGGCGTACAGCCGGAACGACAGTAGGGCATCGAACTCCGAGCTCAGGAGGAACGAGGTGAGGACGGCGTAGAGCGCTCCACCGGTTCCCGCCATGGCGGCCGAGATCCCCAGCGCTCCGGTCTTCGCCCAGCGTGCCGAAATACCGAAGGTTGCGGCGGCAATCTCATTGTCGTTGGTGGCTTGGATGGCACGGCCGACACGACTGTTGTTCAGGTTCCGGGCGAGCACGAACCATCCGGCGATCACGAGGAGCGACACGACGTAGTGCCACTCGGCGGTGGCGTCGCGCCCACCGAACACCGAGGGTGCGTCGAACGACGAGGTGTCGAACCGGATGCCGCTCGATCCCCCCGTGTACGCCGGAACCTTTTTGGCCAGCGGCTCGAACGCCAACGCCGTGCCCAGCGTGATCAGCGCCAGGTGCGGTCCCCGAACTCGCAAAGCTGGCAGGCCGAGGATGACACCAAACGCGGCAGCGACGACGATGCCGACCGGCACCGCAAGTAGGAGTGGTACACCGGCCTGTGCCGAGCTCGCCGTGGCGAAGGCGCCGATGCCGACGAACACCCCGTGGCCGAGCGAGACCACGCCCGCTCGTCCGGTCAACATACTGACGCCGAGAATCGCGAGCACCAGCACCAGCTGGCGGGTGAGTTGGTTGAGACGGAGATCGCTGAGGAGCAGCGGGAGCGCTACCACGATGATGGTGAGCAGAACACCGGGCACGCCCGCTCGCCGGACCAGGGTGCCGACACTCGAGAGCAGCGTGGTCACACTCGCACCACCCGTCTGCTCCCGAACAGCCCGGACGGTCGCAGCAACAGGATCAGCACCATGGCAACGAGTGGCGGGATCAGCGAAAGCTCGGTGGGCACGCCAAGGTAACCCGGCACGAGGCTCTGCGACATGCCGACGATCACACCGCCGACGATCGCTCCGATCGGCGAGTCGAGCCCACCGATCGTGGCCGCTGCGAACCCGAAGATCAGCAGCTTCATCATCAGGAAGGGCTCGAGGACGAGCGCACCGCCGATCAGCGAGGCGGCCATCGCCCCGATCCCCGCGGCCACCCCCCATCCGAGGGCGGTAGTGCGCCCGACCGACACCCCGACGAGCTGGGCCGATGCCGGGTTGGAGGTGATGGCTCGGAACGCCAATCCTGCTTTGGTTTTGAGCAGCAGCAATCCGAGCAGGAGCACCACGACCAACAGGACGGCCCATACCGCCAGGCTGCTGTACCGAAGCCGGGCGCCGGCGACGATGAACCGATCGTCGACGCCGTCCGGGAATGGACTGGCCAACGCGCGGCTGTTGGTCTTCCAGATCGCCACGGTGATGCCGTTGAGCAACACCAGCAGACCAATGGTGACGTTGATCTTGGTGAGGTCCGAGCGGTTCTGGATCGGCCGGATGCACACGAACTCGATCACGATGCCGAGCACCGCGCCGAACACGACGGCGCCGATCACGGCCGCCCAGGCCGGCCAGGGATGACCGGGCAGGTAGGAGGCGAGCGACGTGCCGGCGACGACGCCCGACGCTCCGATCGCGGTCGGCGGCGACACGAGGACGAGCGTGATGTAGCCCGAGAGCATGGCCATCTCGCCCTGGGCGAAGTTGAGCAGGTTGGTCGATCGATAGATCGCAACGAGTGCCAGTGCCAACGCGGCATAGATCGCCCCGTTGTAGAGGCCGTCGAAGAGCCGTTGGATCAGCAGTTCCATAGGTGTCCGGGGGATGGTCGAAAAATGGCGGTGGCCGGTGGAGCACTCGGCTCCACCGGCCACACGCCGCTGTCAGTTACTTGTTGTCAGGCAACGACGGGAATCAGGCGCAGCCGGACTCGGTCCAGGAGCAGGTGCCGGACGACCCGTTGAGGTCGATCACATCACCGATCTGCTCCGAGCTCTGGGTCGCAGCGTTCCACTTGTTGATCTGCGTACCTTCGACCAGGTAGGCGTCTTCGGCGCCGTTGTTGGAGAAGGCCACGCCTTCGAGCAGAGCCGGGTGGGTCATGTCGAGGGCACGAAGCGCAATCATGTAGTTGGTACGGGTGACGCCGCCATCGAGCTCTGCAGCAATCTGCAGGGCCTGGATGTGGGGCCAGCCGAACTCACCGAAGCCGGTGCCGACGAGGCCGATGGTGCTGTCAGCACCGGCGGCGTCCATGGTCTCGACTGCCCACTTGACGTAGACGTCGTTGGTACGGAAGTTCTCGTCGGCCATGTCCTTCCAGCCACCGCCGAGGGCGAGCCAGCCGTCGGCTGCATCCTCGGCCGGGCCGAGGAACGAAGCGGTGGCGCACACCGACGGTGCCCAGACAGCTTCCGCCGTCTCGACGATGCCGGCACGAGCCGCTTCCTGGAAGGCGATGGTGCAGGGAGCGCCAGCCGTCATGGCGATGAAGACCGCCGGGTTGGCCGCAGCCAGCGTGGTGATCTCGTTGGTCAGCGTGGCGGCTGCCGCGTCGTGGCGCACGAGCTCGACGTCGGGATCGATCACGTCGGATCCTTCGGCGGCGCTCATGAAGCCGGCCTCGTAGGCGAGGCCGAAGTCGTTGTCAGCCACGAGGGCGGCGACCTTGACGGGCGCCTGATCAGCCATGTTGGCCTCGATCCAGCCTGCCCACAGCACACCCTCGGTGAAGTAGTTGAGCTGGAGACCGGTGGTCCAGGGGTAACCCTGCGGATCGCCCCACGCCGGGTGGCCGGTGAGGGCCATCGGGTGCGGCACACAGGCGTCGTTCAGGCGGTCACGCACCGAGAAGGTATTCGGGGTACCGAGCGTCTGGACACTGAACGGCTTGATCGAACCGAGGAATTCCTCGACGTACTCCTGGGTGAGGGCGGCGTCGTAGGCGTCGTCCTTCACCGAGAGGGCAACCTGCAGACCGTCAGGGCCGATGCCGCCGTTGTCGTTCACGTAGTTGAAGTAGGCCTCCATACCGGTGGCAATGTTGCCGTAGGCGGCGAGGGTGCCGGACTGGGCGATCGAAAGACCAAGGGTGATGGTGCCGTCGACGATGCCTTCGGTATCGCTCCACTCGGCGGGGCAGCCCGACAGGTCGGCGGTCCAGCCACCAGGACCGGTCAGCATGCCGGCGTCGTCGACGCCGTAGCCGTTGGCCTTGATGTCTTCGACGATCGCGGCGCGCTGCTCGGCCCACAGGGCCTCGTAGTCTTCGATCGAGGCGAGTTCGGCCGCAGGCTCGGTCTCTTCCTCGGTCTCGCCTTCGCCTTCCGTGTCGCCGGAGCCGGAAATGGCCTCCTTGGCTGCGTCTTCATCGACACCACCGAGGTCGCCGCCTTCGCCGCCCGATTCGCCTTCGCTCGTTCCCTCGTCGGAGCCGGCGCTGGCCCCATCAGAGCTGGAGCCACCGCAAGCGGCAGCCGCAAGCGACAAGGCGAAGAGCATCGCCAGCGCTCGCATCAGTGTGGACTTGTTCATGGAAGTGTCTCTCCTCATTGGAATGGCTTGCTTTCGCATGTGGCCCCGGCAAGCTACCGGAGCACGAACTTGTGCCGTCGCCTACTGGGCGGCGACCTCGAGGTCGGCGGCCGAAGTGCGGGCCGTCGTCGCAGTGGCACCACCGGTCGGAGGCGTGGGAATGACCTGAACGAACCGAGGCGAGTACTTCTTCACGAAGCCGGCGATGCCGTGCGGAGCGAAGAACACCACCGCGATCAGGATGATGCCGAAGATGGCCTGCGACAGGGGTCCGTCGCCGTCGAGGGTGTAGAAGCCGAGCGGGATCGAGATGTTCTTGGTGAACTCCCGAACGAACACCACGACCAACGCACCGAAGATCGGGCCTTGGATGGTGGCGACACCACCAATGACCAGGGCGACCAGCAGGTCGACCATGAGCACGAAGGTGAAGCTGGTCTCGGCGACGAAGCCGGTGTTCATGGCGTACATCACGCCGGCCAGACCGCCAATGGCGGCGCTGAGACCGAAGTTGATGACCTTCACCCGTCGGATGTCGACGCCGCTCACGGCCGCACCGGTCTCGTTGTCGCGAATGGCAACGACGGCTCGGCCGGGGCGACTCTTCAGCAGATTGGCCACACCAACGAAGCACAGCACCGCCAAAAGCAGGATCCAGTAGTAGCGATACTGGAAGGGCTTGTCGACACTGAACCCGAGGCCTTCAGCAACACTCGTGGGAACGATGGCCTCATTGATCTTGAGTCCATTG
The DNA here is from genome assembly GCA_041394265.1 of Acidimicrobiales bacterium. Classification (NCBI taxonomy): domain Bacteria; kingdom Bacillati; phylum Actinomycetota; class Acidimicrobiia; order Acidimicrobiales; species Acidimicrobiales bacterium. The sequence goes on along the minus strand of JAWKIO010000005.1, from coordinate 3,839,190 downwards.
GCGCCACCGGTCCGCCGTGCGATGCCGAACAACTCGAGCTTGGTGAGGCTCGGGAAGGCTGCGGCGAAGGCGACCGTAGCCATGGCCAGATACAAGCCCTTGATCCTCAGCGCCGGAACACCGAGCAACAGCCCGAACAGGAATGCCGCAAACATTGCGAACGGGACGGTCATCCAGTAGTCCCAGTTGCTCTCGTGCACCAGCGTGGCGCAGACGAACGCACCGATGGCAATGAAGGCCGACTGACAGAGTGCCAGGAGACCCGAGAAACCGACGACCAAGTTCAGGCCGAGGACGGCGGTGGCGATGGCGATCGCTCGATTGAGACGACCGACCTGGAACTCGGGGAGAATGATCGGTGCAATGAGCAGCACCACGGTGAGCAGGCCATAGCCCGCGATCTTGAGATTGCGGTGCTGGGAGCTTCCTTGTTGAACAACCAAAGCCATGTCTCGTTCCTCCCTACACTCGTTCGATTCGTTTGGTGCCGAACATCCCGGAGGGTCGGAACCACAAGACGGTCAGCAACAGGATCACCGGCGGCACCAGTGGCGTCGCCCGGAAGGCCTCGAAGGGCTCGAATCCTGTGAGGTAGCCGAGCCCGACACTGTTGATCAGGCCGACGACGATGCCACCGATGGCCGCACCACCGATCGAGTCGAGTCCACCGAAGGCGGCCCCGGCCAAGGCGTAGACCAGGATCGGCGCCATCATGTTCGGGTGCAGGGTGAGGCGGGGAGCCACGAGGATGGCGCCCAGCGTGCCAAAGGCACAGGCCGCCGCCCAGCCGAAGCTGAGGATGCGACCGACCCGGATCCCGACGAGTCGAGATGACTCGGTGTTGGACGACACGGCCCGGAAGGCCAGACCCATCTTGGTCTTGTTGAGGATGAGGTAGACCGCCAGGTACATGAGGCCGAGGCCCACCATCATGCCGATCGAGTCGTAGAAGATGCGAGCGCCCCCTACCGAGACGAAGTCGTCGAACCCGTTGGGGAAGATGCTCGGCACCGCTCGGGACTCATAGTTCCAGACATCACCGGCCACCGCATTCACGATGTAGAAGATGCCAAGGGTTATCAGCACCACAGGTAAGTGGTCTTGCGGATCGAACGGGCGAACCAGCACCCGTTCGATCGTCACGCCCAAGAGCGATGACAGCGCCATGGCAATGATGGCCGCCACGATCAGCGGCAACTCGAACGCTTGCACCGCAAAGACGTAGAAGAGGAAGGCACCGAGCATGGCCAGCTCGCCCTGGGCGAAGTTGATCAGCGTGGTGGCCTTGAAGATCAGCACCAGGGCGATGGCGACGACGGCGAAGATTGCTCCGTTCGACAATCCATCGATGACGCGTTGGAGGAAGAGTGCCATGGTCAGTTCGCTCCTGGGATGGTTGGGGTTCGGACGAGGTCAAGCACCGAGGTAGGCCTCCTGGATGGCGGGGTTGTCTCTGAGTTCGGCGGCGTCGCCGCTCAGGGTGATCTCACCCGTCTCGAGCACGTAGGCCCGGTTGGCGATCGAGAGCGCCAGGTTGGCGTTCTGCTCGACCACGAGCATCGTGGTGCCGCTTTCGGCATTGATCTCGGCAAACGTGCCGAACAGGTTCTCGATGATGATCGGGGCCAGACCCAACGACGGCTCGTCGAGGAGCAGCAGTTTGGGTCGCGACATGAGCGCCCGGGACACCGCAAGCATCTGCTGCTCGCCACCACTCAACGATCCTGCCGCCTGCTCCCGGCGCTCGCCGAGCACGGGGAAGTAGGTGAGCCAGCGGTCGATGTCTTCCTGGACACCCTTCTTGTCCTTGCGGATGTAGGCGCCGAGATGCAGGTTGTCCATCACCGAGAGTTCGGGGAACGTACCCCGGCCCTGCGGCACGTGGGCCACGCCGTGGCCGACGATCTCGCCGGCGTCAGCCTTGGAGACGTCGACGCCATCGACGATCACGGTGCCGCTCGACGACACCACCGGCATGTTGCAGATCGAGCGCAAGGTGGTGGTCTTGCCGGCGCCGTTGGCGCCGAGGATCACGCACACCTCGCCCTTCTTCACCTGGAGTTCGAGGCCTCGCAGCACGGTGACCTGGCCGTAGTTGGCGCGCAGGTCTTTCACTTCGAGCATCACATCGCTCATGCTGCGGTTCCTCCGAGGTAGGCCGCGATCACGTGCGGGTCGTTGCGCACCACGTTGGGGTCGCCGTCAGCGATCTTCTGACCGAAGTTCATCACCACGATCTTCTCGGAGATCGCCATCACCATGCGCATGTGGTGTTCGACCAGGAGCACGGTGAGGTTGTAGGAGTCACGGATCTGCTTGATCACGTCGGCCAGCTCATCGACCTCGCTGTGGGTGAGGCCGCTGGCCGGCTCGTCGAGCATGAGCAACTTGGGTTCACCGATGAGGGCTCGGGCCAGCTCAATGCGCTTGAGCGTGCCGAACGGCAGGCCGGCGGCGGGGTGGAAGGCGAACTGATGGAGATCGAGTTCCTCGAGGGCGGCGTAGGCCCGCTCCTTGAGCATGGTTTCCTCGGTCTTGGTGCCAACCCCGAGGATCGACTTCACGAATCCAGCCTTGCTGCGGGAATGCCCACCGACCATCACGTTCTCGAGGACCGAGAGACCCGGCCAGAGCGCCAGGTTCTGGAAGGTGCGGAACACGCCCTTGGTGCTGATCTCGTGCGGCGCCAGCGCCAGCAGATCCTCACCATTGAACGTGACCGATCCCTCGGTGGGGTCGTAGATCCGGCTGACCACGTTGAACAAGGTCGTCTTGCCGGCGCCGTTCGGACCGATGAGGCCACAGATCTGGCCTTCCTCGATACCGAAGGACAGTTCGGACAACGCAACGATGCCACCGAATCTGACGGTGATATCGGATACGTCCAGAATTGGCATGCAGCTTCCCTTTCCTCGGCAGCCTTCGTGGTGTGCGACGGATGTCACATGTCAAGACCGGGGAAGACCATACAGTCCTCACCCAGGGTGCGCCAGAACTCATGACCATTTCGAGTGATATGTCCCACGGAGAACGCTCGAAGCCCCCGCTGCTGCGGGATTCCGTCGATCATGACAATTTCGCATCACCCTGTTCAGTTCCGGAGGAGCCCTCCATTGGCATCGGACTCGCCACCAACGCCAACCCTCGGCTGTCGAGCCCACACTCAGCGAACGGTCGGCTGCCGAGCCCGGTTCTGGGCTCCAGAGCCGAGAGATGGCGAGCGGTGGGTTCCAGAGCCGAGAGTTTGTGCACGCTCCAGGTGATGCAGTGGACGACGGGGCTCGCGGAGAGAATTGTGAACGGTTTGTTCCACTTGGGAGCGACCGTCGCCGCGGCAACTCATCGCACGTAGATTGTCATGCGTTCCCGTCGTCACGACCGAAGGCATCATCATGAAGTTCCTCGACCAAGCCAAGGCACTGCTCACCAAGAACTCTTCCAAGATCACCGATCAGCTCGGCAACGTCGGCGAGATGATCGACAAGAAGACCGGCGGGAAGTACTCCGACAAGATCACCAAGGTCACCTCCACCGTCGAGAACAAGCTCGGCGATCTCGCCCCCGGCGACGCTGCGACCGGTGACGACACCGAGATCGATCTCAGCGAGACCATCGACACCGACGCCGCTGCCAAGGCGGCCACCGACGTGGTCGACACCGCCGCCGACGCCGTCGAAGACGCCATCACCGACACCAAGAACTGAGCGGTTCCGGCGAGTTCCGGCCGCCCGATCGGCGGCCGGAACTCCCGGCAGCACACTGGCATCGGTCGCTACGGTTGCCCGATGCCCTCGCCCTCGACCCAACCCGGGTCTGCGCTCCGCCTCCGTCGCCTCACCATCGACGACGGTCCGGCGTTCGATGCCGCCCACCGGGCCACCACCGACTACCTACTCGGCCTCGGGTACACCCCCGGGATGCCGTTCGCCGACTATCTCGCCGAACTGGAACGCCAGCGCTGCGGCCACGATCTTCCCGACCACCTCGTCCCGGCGACGTTTTTGGTCGCTGTCGTTGGCGGTGAGATCGTCGGGCGTTCATCGATCCGGCACGAGTTGAACGACTTCCTGCGTCGTGAGGGCGGCCACATCGGCTACTGCGTCGTGCCCGAGCATCGCGGCAACGGCTACGCCACCGAGATCCTCGCCCAGAGCCTGATCGTCGCTCGCTCCGTCGGGGTCGAGTCGGCCCTGCTGGTCTGCGATGACGACAACACTGCGTCGGCCGTCGTCATCGAGGGCGCCGGCGGACGTTTGGTCGACGTCGTCGAGGACGGCGACGGCCAACTCGTCCGCCGATACTGGATCGACTGACGAACCGGACTGTTCGGCAGACCACCGAACGGGGTGACCCTTCTACGCCGCCGACCAACCCCCGTCCGCGGTCACGATCGCACCGTTGACGTTCGATGCCTCGGCGGACGCAAGCCACGACACCACCGTGGCGATCTGCTCCGGCTGCGCCGGTGGGCCGCTGGTGGCGATCTTCGCCATCGCCCGCTCGATCGCCCACGGGCTCTGCGGAGCGGCGGTCGCTCCGATGCCGGTCTCGACGCCACCCGGGAGCACGGCGTTCGAGCGAATTCCCTTCGGCCCGTAGAAGAAGGCCACGTGCCGGACGACCCCCAGGACACCGTGCTTCGACGCGGTGTACGCCACGCCGGATGCGCCGGCACCAAGCGACGCCTCCGACGCGACCGTCACCACCGCACCTGAGCCTGCCGCTTCCATGAGCGGGAGCACGGCGCGGGTGAGACGCATCACACCCGTGAGGTTGACGCCGAGGACTCGGTCCCAGGTCGCGTCGTCGACCTCGCCGAGCGGGAGGAAGTGATCCATGATCCCGGCGACGTTGGCCAGCACGTCGATCCGTTCACCGGCAACCGCCACCAAGGCGTCGACATCAACCTGGTCGTTCACGTCGCAGTGCACCGTCTCGAACACCGCCCCCGACGCGGTCAACTCCTCGGCCAACGCCGCCAACCCCTCGTCATTCACGTCGCACGCCACCACCCGCGCTCCTTCGCCGGCGAACTGCACCGCGGTCGCTCGCCCGATACCCGAACCGGCACCCGTGACGATCACGGTGCTCCCGGCATGCCTCGTCGTTTCCATCACACTCCACCTCATTCATGCGTCGCCGACGACGCACCTCGACCAACACGGCGATCGTGCGACACGACGACGGGCGGGCCCAGAGGCTTCGGTCACCCGCGCCGACATTGGGATCGGCCGGGGCCTGCGAGGTAGCGTCGCCCAAGCCGAGGGAGCAGGTCGCCACCACCGCTCCCCCACCCGTGAGGAGACGTCGCATGTCCATCTCGATCGACCCGACCACCGGACGCAAGATCTTCGCCACCCGAGCCGCCAAGGCCAACGAGCGCATCGCCGGCAAGGGCTACTCGGTCATCGACGACGACAAGCTCAAAGAGCTCCCACCCCAACCGGCCGGAGCGAAGTTCAACGCCGAGGAGCAGGCCAAGTACCGCGAGTTCAAGGAGGCTCGGCGAGGCAACGCCGACTACATGGCGATGGAGGGCGAGTTCGCCAGCTACCTCGAAGACGTCTACTCCGCCGACCCGGTGCCGCGAGAGGCGTTGACCGACGAATGCGACATCGTCGTGGTCGGCGCCGGGTTCGCCGGTCTGCTGCTGTGGTACAAGCTGCGCGAGGCCGGCTTCACCGACGTCCGGTTCTGCGAGAAGGGCGGCGACGTCGGCGGCACCTGGTACTGGAATCGGTACCCCGGCGTGGCCTGCGACGTCGAGGCCTACAGCTACCTCCCACTGCTCGAGGAGATGGAGTACGTCCCGGCGATGAAGTTCGCCTCGGGCTTCGAGATCCTCGAGTACTGCCAGCAGATGGCGGAGCGCTTCGGCTTCTACGACCACTGCCTCTTTCACACGACCGTCGAGCGAACCGACTGGGACGAAGACGCCGCTCGCTGGACGGTCCACACCGATCGGGGCGACGCCATGCGAGCCCGCATCGTCATCCTTGCGAACGGCATCCTCACCAGTCCGAAGCTGGCACGCATCGAGGGCATGGAGACCTTCCAGGGTGATGCCTTCCACACCTCACGGTGGAACTACGACATCGATCTCGAGGGCAAGCGTGTCGGCATCATCGGCACCGGCGCCACGGCCGTACAGGTCATTCCCGAACTGGCGAAGGTGGTCGGTGAGCTGTTCGTCTTCCAGCGCACACCGTCCACCATCGACGTTCGAGACCAGCGAGCCACCACGCCGGAAGAGATCGCCCAGTGGGCGAAGGAGCCGGGCTGGGCTCGGGCCCGTCGAGCCCGGTTCTCCAAGATCTCGGCCGGCAGAACGGCGATCAAGGCCAACGACGACTACCTGGCCGGCAAGGTCACCGACTTCAAGGAGCGCAAGGAACACGAGCGTCGCCTCTCCCCCGAAGAGATGGTCGAGAAACAGCTCGACACGAACTTCCGGATCATGGAGCAGATTCGGGCCAGGATCGACGCCATCGTCGAGGATCCAGCGACGGCCGAAGCGCTCAAGCCGTACTACCCCTACGGGTGCAAGCGGCCGACCTTCCACGACGAGTTCCTCCCGACGTTCAATCGGCCGAACGTCACGCTCGTCGACACCGCTCCGCTCGGCGTCCGCCGGATCAACGAGCATGGTGTCGTCCACGACGGCATCGAGTTCCCACTCGACGTACTGATCTACGCCACCGGCTTCCAATGGATGGCCACCTCCACGTTCAACATGATCACCGGCCGCGACGGTCGCACGCTCAGCGAGAAATGGCAGTCCGAGGGCACCAAGACCTTCCTCGGACTCCACAGCCAGGGCTTCCCGAACCTGTTCATCGTCACCGGACCGCAGGGAGGCGGCGGCAGTTTCAACTTCACCGATGCCATCGAGCAGCACGCCGACTACGTGGCATGGATGCTCACGACGATGCGCGAGCGCGGCGCCGACGTGGTCGACATCGAGAAACAACCCGAAGAGGATTACGCCGAGCATTGCCGGCAAGCCGACATCGCCACGGCCCCGCTGCGAGACTGCATCTCCTACTACAACGGTCACGGCGACGCCGAGCCCGGCAGCCTGGCGTACTACGGCGGCGGACGCTGGCACAAGTACCGCATGGCCGCCCAGTCGACGCTCGATCCCTACGTCTTCGAATCGAGGGCCCCCGTCTCGTGATGCCTCAGGGGGCGACCAACGACAACAGGTAGGCCACGTGGTCGGCCATGTCGACATCGCCACGAATCAACCACTGGGTCTGAAGGCCATCGGCGGCGGCGATGAGGAGGCGAGCCAGACGTTCGGGGTCGATGTCGGACCTGACGGCCCCCTGCTCGATCGCCTGCGCGATGGCGTCGCTCAGCATGACGCCGACCCGCTCGAAGCGAGCGGCGAAGAAGTCGTGCGCACCGTGCTCGGCGTGGGTGGCCTCGGCCGACAACGACACGTACAGCTGCACGAGCCCGGGAACATCCGCATTCGCCGAGATCGTGGAGACGAAGTCGTCGAGTCTGACCGAGTCAGCCGTCGATGCGGTCGAGTAGGACGCGTCGCGTAGTCGCAGCACCTCGGCGAAGAGGTCCTCCTTCGATGCGAAGTAGTGCAGGACCCCGGCATTGCTGAGCCCGACCGCTTGCGCGATCTCCCGCAAGGTCGACCCCCGGAACCCTTGCTCGGCGATCAACGACAGGGCGACCTCGAGGATCTCCTGCCGCTTCGCCTCGCCCTTTGCGTATCGAGTCGGACCGACCATCACGACATGCTAGCCGAATACCTACTGTCGGTAGGTATTTGATATCGTGACCGAGCAATCGGGCGCGCCTCTCGCACGCACCACGAACAGAACGGAAGACCCGTGTCCCAGGCAAACGACCGCACACCGGCGAACGGCGTCGAGAACGAAGCGCTGCTCGGCTTGCTCGCCCAGCTCGATCTCGAGGAGAAGGTGCTCATCCTCACCGGCCAGGACTTCTGGTCGACCTGGCCGATCGAGAAGATCGGCCTGCGCAGCATGGTCGTCTCCGACGGCCCGAGCGGCGTGCGCGGCCCGACCTGGGACGAGCGCTCACCGTCGATCAATCTCCCGTCGGCCACAGCGCTCTCGTCGTCGTGGGACCTCGACGCGGCCTATCGGTACGGAACGGTGTCGGCCAATGAGGCGCGCCGCAAGGGCGTCGACGTCGTGCTCGGCCCGACCATCAACCTGCATCGCTCGCCGCTCGGCGGTCGCCACTTCGAGGCCTTCAGCGAAGACCCGCTCCTCACTGCCGAACTGGCTGCGTCCTATGTGCACGGCGTGCAGGACAACGGCGTCGGCGCCACGCCGAAGCACTATGTCGCCAACGACTTCGAGACCGAACGGTTCACTGCCGATGTCACCGTGTCGGACCGAGCCCTGCGCGAGCTCTATCTTCTCGCCTTCGAGAAGTCCATCACCGAGGCTCGTGCCTGGATGGTCATGAGCGCCTACAACTCGATCAACGGCGCCACGGCCACCGAGAACGAACTGCTCGAAACCCCGCTCAACTCCGAGTGGGGCTTCGACGGCGTGGTCGTCAGCGACTGGACCGCCGTTCGTTCGCTCGACTCGGCGCGATACTCACAGGATCTCGTGATGCCCGGGCCGAAGGGTCCGTGGGGCGCCAAACTGGTCGAGGCGGTACGCAATGGCGAGATCGACGAAGCTGCCGTCGACCGCAAGGTGCTCCGCCTGCTGCTGCTCGCCGCTCGTGTTGGCGCCCTCGCCGACTTCGATCCGCCGGCCACGCCAACGCCGATCGACGGCATCGCCTTCGCACGCGAGGCCGAGATCGAAGGCACCGTGCTGGTGCGCAACGAAGGTGCGCTCCCGGTCGTACCCGGCACCGTGTCGTCGGTGGCGGTGATCGGCCACAACGCCGTCCTCGCTCGCACGCAGGGCGGGGGGAGCGCCACCGTCATCCCCGAATCGGTGGTCTCGCCGCTCGACGGCATCCGCGCCGCCTTCCCCGACGCTGCCATCACCTACTCGCGCGGTGCGATCGTGCAAGAGGGCGTTGCCGAGTTCCCTCCCGGTTCCATGACCAACCCGATCACCGGTGGGCCGGGCGCACACGTCCGCATGCTCGACGCCGACGGCAACGAGTTGTTCGCCGAGGACCGTTTCGCCGGGGCGCTCGTCTACTTCGGCGGCGATGCTCCGGTCGGACAGATGAAGACCTTCGATTTCGCCACGCAGTGGACCCCGGAAGAAACGGGCAAGGCCCGTATCGGCTGCGCCGTCGTGGGCACGGCCCGCATCTTCGTGAACGACGAACTCGTCGATGAACAGCAGGCCCATCCGGTCGGCAACGACCTCGGCGCCGCCTTCCTCGCTCCGCCGTCGATGACGGTCGAAGTCGATGCCGTCGCCGGTCAGCCAATCGACTTCCGTTTGGAGCACCGCCCGCTCGAAATGAGTGCCCTGGCTGGGGCGATGAGCATCACGCTGGGTGTCGAGCCCCCGGTCGTCGACGACGACCAGCTGATCGCGGAAGCCGCCGCAGCGGCGGCGGCAGCCGATGTCGCCATCGTCGTCGTCGGCACCAACGCCAAGGTCGAGTCCGAGGGCTACGACCGGTCGAGCCTCGACCTGCCGGGCCGCCAGGACGATCTGGTCCGTGCCGTCGCCGCCGCCAACCCCCGCACGATCGTGATCGTCAACGCCGGGTCGCCGGTGGCGATGCCGTGGCGAGACGAGGTGGCAGCAGTCGCCCTCACCTGGTTCGGCGGCCAGCAGTATGGCAACGCCCTGGCGGATGTCATCACCGGCGCCGCCGAGCCCGGTGGTCGCCTTCCCACCACCTGGCCGGCGACGCAGGACGACGTCCCGGTCCTCGATGTCACGCCGGTCGACGACGGCATCGAGTACGCCGAGGGCATCCACATCGGCTATCGGGCCTGGCTGAAGGCCGGCACGGCACCGGCATACCCCTTCGGCTTCGGTCTCGGCTACACCACGTGGCTCGTCGGCCCCGCGTCGCTGGCCGACGATGGCGACACCACCACGGTCACCGTGCCGCTGACGAACACCGGCGACCGGGCCGGCAAGCACGTCGTCCAGGTCTACGCCTCGCGTCCCTCGTCGGCCGTCGACCGCCCCGTCCGCTGGCTCGTCGGTTTCACCACGGTCCGCGCCGACGCCGGTGCGTCCACCTCGGCCACCATCACGATTCCGCGCCGCGCCTTCATGCACTGGGACGGTGAGTGGAAGCTCGAGGCGGGCACCTTCGACCTGTCGATCGCCACCTCGGTCGACGACATCGTCGAGACGCTGTCGCTCGAGGTCTGAGGTCGACCGTCGGTGGCCGGGCGCATGCGCCCGGCCACCGCAACACCATCGCTCAGTTCGCCGCCGGCTGACCGAAGTGTCGGTCGGTCGCGTCCTGCACGGCGCGCTCGACACGATCGCCGAGTTCCTCCCACTCGCCGATCGCCGTCTGCTCCGCCAGCTGCAGGCGGTTGGCCGATCCCTGGAACTTGGGGGCGACGTGTTGCGCGATCAGCTCGTAGCTGCGATGGACAGCATCCGGTCGAGCCCACTCGTGGTGCATGAGCAGGTAGCTGCCGAACCCGCCATTCGACTGCTTCATCAGGCGGTCGATCTGATCGATCGCCATGTCGGGTGTGCCGATCACCCCGAGCCCGGACTCGTTGACCCAATCGACTCGCTCCTCGAAGGTCTCACCGGCGGCCCGGAAGTGCGGGACGGCGAGGATCTTCTGGGTGTAGTGCGCCCAATCATTGAGGCCGTACTTCACGTCTTCGATCGCCTGTTCCTTGGTCTCGGCGATGTGCATCGGACCGACGAGCCGCCACTTGTCGCGATTGGCGACCGTGCCGAACTCCGCCGCCCGGGCTTCCATCACGTCCCAGTGATGGGCGAGGGCATCGAACCCGCCGGCCGCCGTGGCACCGATGGACAGCAGGCCAATACCGTGCTTGCCGGCGATGCGAGGCCCGGTCGGCGAGGCGATGGCGGCCACGCCGATGTCGAAGTCGCTGTAGGCCGAGTACTGAGAACGGGCGTTGCGCAGCTTGTAGCGCGGGGTCTCCACCGTGAGCGGCTCGTCGCTGCGGAGCAGATGCATCAGGACGTCGGTGTCCTCCTCGAGCGCGTTCCGCTGCTCCTCGACCTCGATGCCGATCATGCCGGCGTCGCCGGGAAGTGCCCCCGGTCCGAGCCCGAGCATGAAACGGCCGCGCAGCAGCATGTCGAGGAAAAGCGCTCGATCGGCGACCCATAGCGGGTTGTGATACGGGAGCGAAAGCACGCCGGTGCCCAGCTTGATGTGGCGAGTCTGGGGCGCGCAGAACGCGATGAACGACATGGGATCGGGAATGGTCTCGGTGCCGGCCGAATGGTGCTCGCCCACCCAGACTTCGTCGTAGCCGAGCCGATCGAGCAGCTGGATCACTTCCAGATCCCGCTGGTAGCCGGCGAGGGGACTCTGCCCCGCCATCGGATGGAACGGGGCCATGAAGATGCCGAACTTCAGACGGGACATAGCAAATACTCCTTCGATGTGACGGACGTCATAACACCCATCATCGATCACGTCGGCCCGCGGTGAGTGTCCGAATTCGCTACACCCGCCCGGTCAAGCGACGTCGATCTGGAAGGTCCGCATCTTGCGATAGAGCGTGGAACGGGCGAGTCCGAGAGCCGCGGCCGCCGCCACCTTGTTGCCCTCGTGCTCGTGCAACGCCCGCATGATCGCCTCACGCTCGGCCAACTCGATCGCGGTCCAGCGGTCGGTGACGTTGCGTTGACGGAACGAATCCGGCAGGTGGAACACCGAGAGGTCCATGTCGCCGGCGGCCGCCAACGCCACGGCCAACACCGAACGCAGCTCGCTGACGTTGCCGGGCCAGGAGTGATGGAGCAGCGCGGCCATGGCATCGGGCCGGACCTCGCGCCGGCGTCCCTCACACAGTTCTGCCATCAACGTTGCGGTCAGCAGCGGGAGGTCGTCGATTCTCCGCTCGAGGGATGGCACCTCGACCCGGTGACCAAAGCAGCGCACCGCCGGCGCGGCGTCGGCCGACTCATCGGCAGTGGCGACCACCCGCAGCGATCGGGCATCGGCGACGGCAAGCAACTCCTCGACCTGATCGATCGGCCAGCGACCGACCGAGCGAGCGACGACGGAGCCGCCATCGATCGTTTCGAGCTCTGCAGCGGATCGCACGACCGGCGTCGCTCCGTCAGGTCGGCCACCCCCGGCGACTGCCCGCGCCACGAAGTTCCGCCCGGCACCGTCGGGGCCGACGACCACGACATGAGGCTGATCGACGATGGCGGAACGCACCGCCCGCCGGAGCTGGTTGGACGCTCGCGACCGACCGATGATCACGCTCGACAGCGGATCGTGATCGATCACCCGGCGAGCCGGACGCTCGCCGTCAGCAGCGACACTCCGAACCTCGAGCAGCGCCGCACTCGGCGGCCGCTGATCGCCGATGGCCGATGCGGTGATGGTGAGGTCGCCCGATTGCTCGGAGGCGAATACCCGACTCGCTTCGCTTCGCGTGGACAGGGCGTCGAGCGCCCATTGCCAGAGGACGAATCGGTCCGCAGGCGGCACCAGCGCCTCGGCCGCAGCGTTCGCCATCACCAGGTCGGAGCTCACGGCGATGACACCGTGCGGTGTTCGCCTCGATCGGGTCAGGTAGGCGTCGAGGATGGTCCGCTCCCGCAGCGACGACGCCTCGAGCAGACGGCGCTCGATGTCGGCGACCGCATGTTGCAGCAGCGGTCGAAGCAGGTGCGTGGCCTCGTCGACGCTGCAGGTGACATTCAGGACGCCTTGGGCGACGTTCGTCGTGGGCAGCACGATGGGCGCCGCCACGCACACCAGCGACTGGAGGCACTCGCGGAAGTGCTCCGGTCCCCGGACTTCGAACAACCGCTTCTCCTCGGCGGCACAGCCGATGCCGTTCGTTCCGACGCCGTGCTCGGCGAACGAGAAGCCGGGGGCGACGTTGTAGCGATCGAGCGTTGGCAGGAACGATCGACAGGCCCAGCGCTGCACGATGTGCGCCTCGCTGTTGGCCAACAGGATGGTTGCCGAGGTGTCGGTGAGCTGCGAGACCAGCTGCTCGATGACCGGCACGGCAGCATCGAGCAATCGGTGAGGAGTGGGGACGGCGTCGTCATACGGCACCTCGACGCTGTCCGGCTCGACTCCCATGCGGCGAGACCGTCGCCAGGAGGTGGCGATGTCGCCCCGGACGGCGTCGAGGCTTGTGTCGGGTGCCGAGGCGCCCAGGAACTCGTCACGAGTCGATCTGATCGCGCCCGGGTCGCCGCGTCTGACCCGACCGGCCCCCAACGAATCGACACTGCGTGACAGTCGTGCCATCTCCCCTCCCCCGAGAAGTTGACGCGACCCTACTGCGACGTTCCGCGCCGTGCGTGGCGGTCAGGCGCTTGGCGCCCCTCCGCCTCCGTGGCCGTAGCGGAAGAGCGCGTCCTCGTCGCGACCGGGCTGATCGCACGGCGAGGCGTTCACCACGGCCATCGACGCTGGGAGCTGGAAGGGCAGCTGCCCAATGGCGGTCTCGACACCGGTGAGCACGTCGGCGAGTGCGTCGGCCGAGACCCCGAACTCGCCGAACACCGCCGCCGCCCGATCGCTCAGCTGGGTGAGGACGGCAGGTCGGTCGAGGTGGACCACGACAGTGGTCGGGACCCGGTCCAGCAAGCCGTCGAGTCGCTGCCAGTCGGCGTCGGCGGGATCGAAATCGAGGTCGCCCTCGGCCTGGCGGGAACCAAAGAAGAAACCCGGGTGCAGCATCCGCCGCGGCGCCCGAACCTGGACGACCGCACGGGTGGCCTTCGCCACGTCGTCGGTCACTTCGATGTCGCGCCGGGCAAGCGCGTCGGCCAGCTCGCCCTCCGCGAGGACGACATCGCTCCGCCCGATGAGCGGCTGGCGGTCGCCGGTCAGCATGACGAGGGCCTGACGCTCGGCGGTGGCGGCGGCTGCGGCGTCGTGGGGCCGGCGAATGGCGGCGTCGACGGCGGCAACATCGACGATCGGGTCGTCGAACAACCCGAGTTCGAATTTCACCACCAACACCTGCCGAGCGGCGGCGTCGAGGCGCTCGAGCGAGATCAGTCCGTCGGCAACCGCCTGGCGCAACGGGGCAGGATCGTCCTCGCCACCGATCTGATCGACACCGGCATTGATGCACGCGGCGAATCGCTCGGTGCGGCTGAGGTCCTCGACACCCCACGGCATCGCGATGTCGGCCGGGGTCTGCGGTGGCTCACCAGTGCGCCCCGAGTCGGTGAGGTCGCGTGTGATCGCCCAGTCCGACAGCACCAGTCCGTCGAAGCCAAGCCCACATCTCAGCAGCCCGTCGATGAGCTGCCGGTTGAACCCGGCGCCGACCGGTTCGACCGGTTCACCGTCGAGTTCGAGTCCTTCGAGGATGTTGTAAGTCGGCATGACACCGGCCACCTTTGCGTCGAAGGCATCCCGGAACGCGTCGACGTGATCGTCGAAGGCGGCGGCCGGGAAGGCAGAGAACCGTCCGTAGTGGTTGTGGCCGTCGAATCCATCGCGGGCGGCGCCGTAGCCCACCCAATGCTTCACGACGGCGGCCACGCCGTCGCGTCCCGCGCCCGACCGGCCGCCCTGCACGCCCTCCACGTAGGCCCCGACGAGCTCACGGGCAAGGGTGGCGTTCTCGCCGAACGTGCCGGCGATGCGAGACCACAGCGGATTGGTGGCCAGGTCGGCCTGCGGGGCCAGCGACATGTGGAAGCCGACGGCTCGGTACTCGGCTCGCACACAGTCACCGAACTGGCGGACCAGGTCGGCGTCTCTCAGCGCAGCGAGGCCGAGAGTCTCGGGCCAGATGGTGAAGCCGTCGACGGCGACGCTGGCGCCGATCACCTCGCCGAGGTGGTGGCGCGGGTCACTGCTCACGGTCATCGGGATTCCCAACCGTCCCTCGGCAGCAAGTACCTGGAGGCGGTTGTTCTCCTCGGCCAGTGCGGGAGGCGCAGCACCGAGCCGGCAGATCATCGAGGTGATCGCGTCGTCGTGCACGAGCGGCTTCAGCGCATCGAGGTCATAGTGGTCACCCACGCCGATTGCCCCGAGCGGCCCGACCGAGAAGGCACTCCCATGGAGCAGCGTGCCGATCTTCTCGTCGGTCGTCATCCGAGCGAGGAGGTCGTCGGCCCGTTCGGCGGTGGGAAGCCGCCAATCCTCGTAGGGAGCGAGTCGACCATCGTGGTCCAGATCACGGAACACCATCCCGTCGACCTCGATGGTTGCGAGGGCACCGGCGGTGGCAGCGCTCACGGGTGATGAAGTGGTCATGTCAGGCTCCGTTCGAACCGGTGGTGGGGAGGTCGATCGTGGGGAACCGCGGGTCGGCATTCCATGGCACGACGTCGCCCGTCGCCACCAGCCACCGCAACAACTCGTCGCGGAGGTCGTGCTCGGTCGGAGCGTGATCGGCCAGCCCGGCCAGATTGTGCAGCTCTTCGGGATCGGCGTGTCGGTCGTAGAGCTCGGGCGGCTCGTGGAGACGCCAGACGTAGGTCCAGTCCTTCGAGCGGATGGCCACTGCCTTGCCAACGGCATCGGGCCGGTCGTGTTGCGCCCGACCCTTGAGGTCGTACGGGTACGCGGGCCGCTCGAGGAGGGGCTCCTCCGCCACGAGGAAGCCACCTTCGGTGAACGCGAACTCGCGGTGCGGCGCGTCGCTCCCGTCGAGCAGAGGGACGAGGCTGCGACCGAAGTGGGTGTAGTCCGCTTCGATACCGGCCAGCTCGTGGACCGTGGGGACCAGATCCACCATCTCGACCATCTGATCGACCACGACGCCCGGTGCGACAGACGGGCCGGCGATGACGAACGGGTCACGGGCGAGACAGTCGTGGAGCCCCGACGGCCACTTCTCGATCAGGTCGTAGTCGCCGAGGTACTCGCCGTGATCGCTGAAGAAGATGACATGGGTATCGGGCTCATCACCGAGGGCGGCGACCAGGCGCCCGACATGCCAATCGAGCCGCGACACCATGCCGTGGTAGGTGGCGGCGATCTCACGCCACTGCTCGTCGGTGAGGCGATCGGTGCCGTAGGTGTTGCGCAGATGCTGCATGTAGGCGGGCTCGTGTCCCGATTGCACGTGAGGGCGACGTTCGGGCATCGCGGCGCGATCGTGCATCGAGAACCACGGTTCCTCCACGCCGAAAGGACAGTGGGGGAAGATCAACGGGACGTAGAGCATCCACGGCGAGTCCGTCGGCCGGCGATCGAGCCATGCTTCGGCGGAGCGGACCGCGGCCTCGTCGAAGTCGTTGTCGCCGTCTCTCTCGCCGACGTAGAACGCCCTCGCCATCGGGTCGTCGTGGTCGAGTTCCTGCATCGCGCTCATCATCGACACGGTGGGCGGCTCGGCCCACCCGTACTCGTGGCAACTGACCTCGGTGGCACCCGGTGCCCAGGTGTCGCCACGTGCTCCAGCGTGCGCCACTCGATAGCCGCTCTGCTTCAGCGTCTTCAACAGATTCGGGTCTTCGGGCCGGAGCAGGTTCGTGAGGCTCCGGAATCCATGGACGTGGGGATACCAGCCGGTGAGGAACGAAACTCGACTCGGCGAGCAGACCGTGTGCTGGACGAAGGCGTTCGTGAATCGAGCACCGCGTGCGGCGAGGGCGTCGATGTTCGGGGTCGAAGCCAGCTCGGACCCGAACGCTCCCACCGCGTCGGCGCGCAGTTGGTCGGCGATGATGACGACGAAGTTGGGCTGGCTCACGATGTGCTCCTCCGGCTGGCGCGGGGTCGCCTGCTCGGCCCCATGATGGCCGCTGGTCGCCGACGGTTGCCCGACCCAGGGGGTTGCGGGCCGAACACATGACGAGCGTCGACCGGATGTTCTAAACAGTGGGCATGGCCACCACCTCGCAACCAACCGGCGCAACGTACACCCAGGTCGTCCTCAACGTCCTTCGGCGATTCCCCGATCGTCAGCTGTTCATCGACCCTCATCGCACCTGGACCTACCGTGAAACCGCCGATGCGCTCAGCCAGTGGGTGTCGCTCCTGCGTTCGCGAGGGCTCCAGCACGGTGAGGGTGTCGGCGTGTTGTCGCCGAACCGGGCCGAGGTCTGGCTCGCCCAGACGGCGCCGGCGTTCGCCGGTGGCCGATACACGGCGCTGCACCCGCTCGGATCACTCGACGACCACATCTATTCCTGTGACGATGCCGAACTGAAGTTCCTCTTCGTCGACCCGGCCTACGCCGCACGCGGTGCCGAGTTGCTCGCCCGCTGCCCGGGCCTCGAACAGGTCTTCTACCTCGGCCCAACCGATCAGGCGACCGGCGAGGAGCTGGCTCCGGCGCTCGAATCGATCGAGCCGGGTCCGCTCGACGCCGGACCACACACGCCCGACGACATCGCCTGGCTGCTCTACACCGGCGGCACCACCGGGGTGCCGAAGGCGGCGATGCTCACCGAACGTGGCCTGGCCCAGATGACCTTCAGCGTGTCGGTGGGCTGGGACCTCCCCGCCGAGCGTCGCTATCTGGCGGTCGCACCGATCAGCCACGCCGCCGGAATGCTCGTGGTGCCAACGATGATGGCGGGTGGCACGGTCGTGCTCCAGGCCGGGTTCAACCCGGGCAACTGGCTCCAGGCGATCGCCGACGAGAGCATCACCCTCAGCCTGCTCGTGCCCACGATGATCTACGCCGTGCTCGACCACCCCGATCTCGAGTTCGCCGATTTGTCCACCCTCGAAACCGTGATGTACGGGGCCTCGCCGATGTCGCCCACTCGTTTGGTCGAGGCGATCGAGCGGATCGGTCCGGTCTTCGCCCAGCTGTACGGGCAGACCGAATGTGCAGGTACCGCCACCGCCTTCTGGCGCTCACAGCACGACGTGAACGATCTGGTGCGCCTCACGTCGTGTGGCATGCCGATGCCCGGCAACCGGGTCGAGGTCCTCGATGACAACCACCAGCCCGTGGCGCCCGGCGAAGCGGGCGAGATCTGCGTGCAGGGGCCAACCGTCATGACCGGCTACTGGAAGCAGCCCGAGCTCACCGCCGAGACGATCATCGACGGATGGCTCCACACCGGCGACATGGCCACCGTCGACGCCGACGGGTTCATCACCATCGTCGACCGCAAGAAAGACATGATCGTGTCGGGCGGGTTCAACGTGTTCCCCCGCGAGATCGAAGACGTGCTGACCTCCGACCCGTCGGTCTCGGCAGCAGCGGTCATCGGGGTCCCCGACGACAAGTGGGGTGAAGCGGTCACCGCCCTCGTGGTCGCCAAGCCCGGCGCCACCGTCGACCCGGCCGCGCTCACGGCGCTGGTGAAGGAACGCAAGGGCCCGGTGTACGCACCGAAGACGGTCGAGATCGTCGACGCCTTGCCGCTCACCGCCGTCGGCAAGGCCGACAAGAAGGTCCTCCGCGCCCGCTACTGGTCCGACGCCCAACGCGCCGTCAACTGACCCCTCCCACCGCACCTCACTCAGCCCCTCGGTCGCCCCGTTCTGTGCGTCAAACACCTCGCGATCACCGTTCTGTGCGTCAAACTTCCCGGCTGCGGGAACTCTGACCCACAGAACGGGGGGTGGCGGTGAGAATGACGCACAGAACGGGAGGACCGGGACCAACGCCCCTAGTGAATGTACGGACAATGTGCGTACCGTCGTCGCCATGTCCGAACCCAAGAAGGTCATCATCGTCGGAGGCGTTGCCGGCGGGGCGAGCGTGGCGGCTCGAGCTCGTCGGCTGTCCGAGGACGCTCACATCATCGTGCTGGAGCGAGGCAGCTTCGTCTCCTATGCCAACTGTGGCCTTCCCTTCCACATCAGCGGAGAGATCGAGCGGCGTGAGGACCTGCTCGTCCAGACACCGGAGGGGCTGAAGAACCGCTTCGGCCTCGACGTGCGAACCCAGACCGAAGCGCTGTCGATCGATCGGGAACACCGCACGGTCGAGATCAAGGACCTCATCTCCGGCGAGGTGTACACCGAGAGCTACGACGACCTCGTGCTCGCGCCTGGCGCCGGCGCCGTGAGCCCGCCCATCCCCGGCATCGACCGACCCGGCAACTTCGCCCTGCGGTGGATCCCCGACATGGACGCCGTCATCAACTGGAACAACACCATCAAGCCGAAGCACGCCACCGTCGTCGGGGCCGGGTTCATCGGCCTCGAGATGGTCGAGCAACTCACGAGTCTCGGCATGTCGGTCACCGTGATCGAAGCGGCACCCCAGGTCATGGGGGCGATCGACGAAGACATGGCCTTCTGGGTGCAGCGGCAGCTCGAAGACCACGGGATCGACGTTCGGGTCGACACGACGGTCGTGGCGTTCGAGGAGCCGGCCGAGGGGGAGGATGCCGCGGCCTCCACGCTCGTGCTGTCGAACGGCGACCGAGTCCCGACCGACCTCGTGATGCTGAGCCTCGGTGTCAAGCCCGAGGTCGCCCTCGCCCGGGACTGCGGGCTCGACGTCGGTGACCTCGGCGGCATCCGCGTGAACCAGCACATGCGCACCAACGATCCCCACATCTGGGCCGTCGGCGATGCGATCGAGGTCCGCAATCCGGTCACCCAGGACTGGTCGCTGATCCCGCTCGCCGGGCCGGCCAACCGTCAGGGCCGGGTGGCCGCCGACAACGTCATGGGTCGGCCGTCTCGGTACCGCGGCACATGGGGCACGGCGATCGTGCGAGTGTTCGACCTGACGATCGCCGCCACGGGCCTGAGCGAGCGACTGCTACGCCGAGCCGGCATCGCCTTCGAGACCGTGCACGTCCATCCGCTCTCCCATGTCGGCTACTACCCGGGCGCCAAGATGCTCGACATGAAGCTCGTGTTCTCGGCCGAGGACGGGACGATCTACGGCGCCCAAGTGGTCGGCGACGAGTCGGCTGCTCGTCGGCTCGACGTACTCGCCACTGCCATTCAGGGCGGGTTGTCGGTCGACGACGTCGCCCAGCTCGAGCTCTGCTACGCCCCGGCCTACGGCGCCCCGAAGGACCCGGTCAACCTGCTCGCCATGGCCGCACGCAACATCGTCAACGACGACGTCGAGATCGCCCACTGGTACGAGGTCGACCATCTCGACGACGACACCGTGCTCCTCGACGTGCGCAGCGCCTCGGAGCGGGCGACCAGCAGCATCCCGGGTTCGATCCACATCCCGCTCGACGAACTGCGCGACCGGATCGACGAGCTCGTTCCCCACAAGCGGATCATCATCCACTGCTTCTCCGGTCAACGGTCGTACTTCGCCTATCGCATGCTCCGCCTCCGTGGTTTCGATGTCCGGAATCTGACCGGCGGCATCCGGAGCTGGCAGGCGGCCAAGCCCGAGCGCGACCGCCAAGCCCCGTCGCAGGAGTACATCAGCGCCCTCGCCCGCTGACCCCTCCCCCGTTCTGTGCGCCAAACACGTCGGGTTCCCCCGTTCTGTGCGTCAAAGTTCCCGCAGCCGGGAAGTTTGACGCACAGAACGGGGATGGCGGGGAGAATGACGCACAGTTCGAAGTGAGGACGGGGCTGGGGTAGACATGGCGCCATGACGACGCCCGACCCTCGTGACGAGCGCTTCCATCCCGTCGGCGACGACGGCGCCTGGAGCGAGAGCTACTACTTCAACTTCGTCGATCCCGAGTCGGGCATCGGCGCCTTCACTCGCATGGGGTTCCGGCCGAACGACGGATGGGCCGATGCCCTCCACGCGGTTTATCTCCCCGAGGGTCGGGTGGCGTTCACCTACGGACGACGGACCGACCTCACCCCGGCGCTCATCGATTCGATGGGTGACGCCGACCCCCAGGTCGCCAACCTCACCCTCCGCCGGGGCGAGCCGTTCCAGCAGTGGTCGATCGTGTATTCGGGTGAGGCGAAGGTGATGGACGACCCGACCGTCATGCTCCTCGCCACCAAGGACCGGCCCGAGGGCTGGTCGGTCGAGCAGCAGCTCGAGATGGACATCTCCTTCGAGGCGCTCAGCGAACCGCACTACGCCGTCGGCGGCTCGCAGGGTCACTTCGAACAGACCGGACGGGCGACCGGCGTGATCCGCCTCGGCGACGATGCATGGACGGTCGACGCCTATGGCGTCCGCGACAAGTCGTGGGGGCCACGCACGTGGCAGGCGCCGAGCGGCTCGAAGTCGAAGTCGTCGGAGCCCGAGGCCGTTTCCAGCGGGCTGTTCATCAACTGGTTCTCGATGAACTTCGGACCCGATCTCGCGCTGGGCGGTACCTGCGGCCGCACGGCCGATGGCACGTTCCGCGGCAAGGGTTGGATCCAGCGCGACGGCGAGACGCTGTCGCTCGACGACGTGAGCATGACCACGGTCCTCGACCCCGACAACCCGCTCCTCCACCAGACCGTGCAGCTCGTCGGTACCGACAGCAACGGCCAGTCGATCACGGTCGACGGCGAGGTGCTCACCATCTGCCCGACCAAGGTGCCCCGCCGCGACGGCGTCACCTTCATCAACGAGGGACTGGCTCGCTTCACCACCGACGGCCGTGTCGGCTTCGGCATCGCCGAGCACTGGCACGCCGTACCGCGCTGAGAGCCCGTCTGCCCAACCCCGATCCGTCGGATCCTCAGGTCTCCGAAGGTGCCGGCTCCTGGGCGGCCAGCGCAGTCGTGGTGCGCAGCTCGAGCTCGGGGAGGAACCAGACAGCCACGGTGAAGATGGCCATCACCGGCAGCGCAGCCAGGAAGACCGAGTGGCTTGCGACCGCCACCGCCGATTCGACGGCCTCACGGAGTGACGGGTCGAGCGCCTTGATGTTCTCCGGCGTGGACAACAACTCGCTCGGGTCGATACCGGCCTCGGTGCGGGCCAGCTCGCTGGTGATCCGGCTCGTGAGGAGCGCACCGTAGGCGCCGACGCCGAGTGTCTGACCGAGTGTGCGGAAGAAGTTGACGGCCGCAGTGCCCGCTCCGAGATCGGGAAGGGCGAGCGAGTTCTGTGTGGCGGTGGTCATGGTCGGGAACGCCGTTCCCATCGAGGCGCCGAGGATGGCCAAGAACGGGATGGCCGAGACTGCTCGGCTGTCGGCGTCGAGAAAGGTGAAGGCAACGAGCGCCAGCAGTGACATGGCGGGCGCTACCAGCAGCAGGCGTCGGTACCTGCCCGTTCCCGTCGTGATCCGCCCGGCGGTATAGGACCCGACCGTCACGAAGATACTCATCGACGCAATGATCAGCCCGGCCCGAGTCGGCGACTCCCCCAGCGAAACCTGGAAGTACAGCGGGAAGAAGGCGAGTACGCCCATCGCGGCGATGCCATAGACCGCATTGCCCGTGATCAGGATCGCAAAGGTCGGGTTCGAGAACAGGCGCATCGGTAGTAGCGGCTCGGGCGCTCGCCGCTCCCAGAACACGAAAGCAACAGCGCCTACGGCAGCCGCAGCCAGCAGGGCCACGACCTGCACCGAGCTCCAGGGGTAGGTCTCGCCACCGAGCGCCAGGCCGACGATCAGCGCCGTCACCGCAGTCACCAGCACCAGCGCCCCGACGAAGTCGAGCCGGTGCTCACGCACCGGCAGTCGGAACGTCAGGTTGCGATGGATGATCGACACGGCCAGCAGTCCGAGCGGCAGGTTGATCAGGAAGATCCAGCGCCACGAAGCAACGTCGACGAAGAGGCCGCCGATCACCGGGCCAACGATGGAGGAGAAGGTGAAGTTCATCGTGTAGTACGCCATGTAGCGACCACGCTCACGCGGCGAGAAGATGTCGCCGATCACGATGAACCCCATCGCCATGAGTCCGCCACCGCCGATGCCCTGCAGCCCGCGCGACACGATCAGCTGCCACATCGTCTGCGACGCCGCCGCCATCACCGAGGTGACCACGAAGATGCCGAGCGCCGCCTCGGTGAGTGCCCGCCGTCCGTAGAGATCGCTCAACTTGCCGTACAGCGGTGTTGCGGCGACCGAACCGAGGAGGTAGGCGGTGAGCACCCACGGCAATTGGTCGATGCCACCGAGGTCACCGGCAATGGTGGGCAGCGCGGTGGAGACGGCGGTCCCGTCGAGGGATGACAAGAAGGTGGAAACCAACATGCCGACGAAGATGCGGTGCGTCTGCGATCGGGTCAGGCCCGACGCCGAGGTGTCGACGGTCACGTCCGCAGCCTGCCAGGTGCCGGCGCCGCGAGCGAAACGATGGTGCGTTTGCGGCGACGATCGACGTGATCCGGTGTTGAATTCCTGTTGAGCATGGCCAACGAGGTCGAGCGTAGGCTCACGACATGAAGCGACTCGTGGCGTGCCTCATCGGCCTGGTCGTGATCACGTTCGGCCTGTTCCTCCCTGGCCTGATTCCCACCAGCGACAACCCCGCGGCGTCCACCTTCGAGCCGACCACCATCACGTCGTACGTCGCCGACTTCGACCTCGCCGCCGACGGACGGCTGGAGGTCGTGGAAACCTTGACGGTCGACTTCCCCCGCTCCCCCAGCCTGCACGGCATCTTCCGCTTCTGGGATCGCTATGACAACAACGACACCAGCGCTCGTCGCAACGTCGAGGACATCTCGATCACGATGGACGGCGCGCCGGTCCGAGTCGATATGTCGAGCAAGGACCGCGGGCGCTACACCGTGGCCCGCGTCGGCTCACCCGATGCCTACGTGTCCCCCGGCCAGCACATCTACCAGATCGCCTACGCCATCGACGGTGTCATCATCGATGGCGAAGGCGAGCGACCATCCGCCTTCTACTGGAACCTGATCCCGGCCGGCTGGGCGCAGCGCATCGACTCGGCCGACCTCACCGTGCACCTGCCCGCCGCCGCCGAGGCCATCCGATGTGGCGTCGGACTGGGGACCGAACCACCGGCCTGTGACCTGACGGGAGCGGGCACGTCCGAGCTGGCCGTCCATGCCGCCGATCTCGGACCCAACACGCCCGTCACTCTTCGCACCTCGCTCTCGATCCCGCGCCCGGCGAGCGGCAACGCTCTCCCGTGGCCGGCTCGGTTCGATCCGGTCCTCGGCACCCATCCGTTCCTGATCGGATTGGTGGCACTCCTGACCGCCGGAACCAGCGCGCTCGGTCTCTCCGCTGCCCGGCGATCGGTCGAGATCACACCGCCGTTCCCACTGATGTACGCACCTCCGGACGGCATCGGCCCGGCGCAGGCGTCATACGTCCTCGAGGAGAGCAACCGCGACGACGCCTATGTCGCCACCCTCATGCTGGCCGCCGAGAAGCGAGCGATCGATCTGCACCACGATGCGTCCGGCTGGGCCATCACCAACCGCAACGACCCAGCGGCGTGGGCCCAACTCGACCCGGTCACCCAGGGCATCACGCATCTCATCGGATCTGGCACCTTCACGGCCAAGAAGAAGGACGTCACCGGCGGCAAGAAGCTCAAGGCCGAGATGTCCCGATTCGGCGGTGACGTGAAGAACTGGGCGCGCCAGTCCGGCAATCTCGACACCGCCGGTCTCGGCGACTTCGGGCGGTTCCTCGTCATCGCCGCCGCAGCGATCATGGTCGTCATCGGCATCTGGAACCCGTTCTCGATGTCGCTGCTCGGGCTCATCCCGGGCGGTTTCGCAGCCGGCGCCGCCTCCCTGCTCCTCCCCGGTGCCTCGACGCTACGCACCGCCAAGGGACGCGAGTTGTGGTCTCGCGTCGGCGGCTTCCACCGGATTCTCTCGACCCCGTCCAGTGTCGACCGCTTCGACTTCGCGGGGCGCCAGGAGCTCTATCTCGCCTACCTGCCATGGGCGGTGGCCTTCGGTTGTGCCGACAACTGGGCCTCGAAGTACCGCACCGAGATGGGCACCGAACCGCCGCTCCCCATCTACTTCGGGCCCGGCCACTACAGCATGACCTCCAGCCAGTTCGCGAGCTCGATGGTGCGCGACTTCCAGTCGACGCTGAGCAGCGCGATCTCGTCCTACGAAGCCACACAAAGCAGTTCGAGCAGCGGCGGCGGCTTCTCCGGCGGCGGCGGTGGCGGCGGCGGTGGAGGTGGCTCATGGTGACCATCGACCCGAACCGCCCGACGCTGCCACCACCAATCCTCGACCAGCCAACAACCAAGGGAATGCGACCATGATCTACGTCATCATCCTCGTGGTGCTGATCGCCCTCGTGGCGTTCGGTGCCAGCGGGTTCAACCGACTCCGTCGAGCCGACATCAGCGCCCAAGAGGCGCTCGGCGGCATCGACGTCCAACTCACTCGCCGTGCCGATCTCCTCCCCAACCTGGTCGAGACGGTCAAGGGCTACGCCGGGCACGAGAAGGAGGTGCTCGAGGAGATCACGCGGGCTCGCACCCGCCTGGCCGCTGCGGCGAAGGGCGATGACGTCACCGCCAAGGCCGCCGCCGATGCTCAGCTCCAGAACGCGCTGGTGAATGTCAACGCCGTCGCCGAGGCGTACCCCGACCTCAAGGCGAACACGAACTTCCTCGACCTCCAGCGCCAACTGGCCGAGACCGAGAACCAGATCTCGTTCGCCCGCCAGTACTACAACGATGCCGTCGCCACGCTCAACAAGCTGGTGTCGACCATCCCCTGGATGTTCTTCTCAGGCATCGCCGGCGTCGGCCAGCGGACCTTCTACGAGGCACCCGACGGCCAACAGCAGGCGCCGACCATCTCGTTCGGCAACTGACCACCTACCCGTACCCCCACCCACCCGTACCCCCACCCCAAGCAACTTTGGAGAGTTGATGCCGCTGAGAGGTGTCGGGACGCCAGAGTTGCCCTGGCACCCGGCCGTGGAGGCGGAGGGGAGAAGCGGCCTTCGAGCTGGCGAGGGGGCTGTGTTAGCGTCACCGCTCGTTCGATCCCTACCCAAGGAGACCCCCGATGTCCGACGATGCCGTCCTGACCGAGCGCCGCGGTCGCGTGATGATCATCACGCTCAACCGCCCCGACGCCATGAACTCGATCAACGGCGCGCTGTCGGCCGGGCTGGTCGCCGCCATCGCCGAACTCGACGGCGATGACTCGCTGACCGCCGGCGTACTCACCGGCAACGGCCGCGGTTTCTGCGCCGGCATGGACCTCAAGGCGTTCGCCGCCGGTGAGGACATCGGGCCCATGATGCAGTTCATCCGTCACGGTTCGGAGAAGCCGCTGATCGGCGCGGTCGAGGGCTTCGCCTTGGCCGGCGGCCTCGAACTCGCCCTCACCTGCGACCTGCTCGTCGCGGCCGAGAATGCTTCGTTCGGCATCCCCGAGGTCAAGGTCGGACTGTTCGCAGCCGGCGGCGGCCTCCAGCGGCTCCCCGGTCGGGTCGGCTTCGCCAAGGCCATGGAGATGGCGCTCACCGCAGAGGCGATCAAGGCCGACGAGGCGCTCCAGTCGGGCCTGGTATCGCGAGTGGCGCCCAAGGGATCGGCAGTCGACGTCGCCATCGAGCTGGCCGAGGCGATCGCCAAGAACGCCCCGCTCGGCGTGAAGGCGTCCAAGAAGCTCATCTGGACCGCGGTCGATGCCTCCGAGGAGGACTTCTACGCCATCCAGGCACCGCTCCAGCAGTCGGTGTTCAGCTCGAACGACGCCAAGGAAGGACCCGCAGCGTTCGCCCAGAAGCGGGCGCCGGAGTGGTCCGGCAGCTGACGACTGCTGCACCCATCGGCGCATCTACGCTGCGCCGATGGGTGTGCATTGGCTGACCGCGTTCATCGACCACTCCGCAGCATCGGCTGGGGACGAGCTCCGATTCTGGCAGGTCGCCACGAACTCGGCCTTGTCGGCCCGTCGTGGCGATCGCGGCCAATTCGCCACCTTCGTGCCCAGCGACGGCGACGCCTTCCTTCGAGTGCAAGAGACCGACAGCGGCGATGTCGGTGTCCACCTCGACCTACACGTCGACTCGGTTGACAACGAGACGATCCGATCCCTCCGGCTCGGTTCGACGCTGATCGATCGGGTCGACGACGGCCTGGCCGTCATGCGGTCGCCGCGCGGTATGACCTTCTGCCTGGTCCAGCACCACGGTGAGGCGCAGCGCCCCTCGCCGGTCGAGGTTTCCCATCTGGGCGTCGTCTACCTGCTCGATCAGATCAGCATCGACATCCCACACGACGCGTTCGACGACGAGTGTCGATTCTGGTCGGATCTCACCGGATGGCCGATCCACGGAGGCTCGGTCCCGGAGTTCCGGGTGCTCCAACGGCCCGACGGCATGGCGCTGCGCATCCTCCTCCAGCGCCTCGACGACGACGATCCTGCCACCCTCGCCCGCGCCCATCTCGACTTCGCTGTCGGCGAACACGGCGACGCCATCGCTGCGTGGCACCAGACACTGGGCGCGACCTTCGCCCGACAGGGCAGACGCTGGATCACGCTCACCGACCCGGCCGGTCTCCCCTACTGCCTCACCGAACGCGACCCAGTCACCGGCACGCTCTGACAGCAGCGAGACGTCAGTCGCCAGGCGGAGCCGACGGCTCGTTCGGGTCGTTCTCGTTCTTCAGCCAGACCGTTCGCTGAGGGAACGGGATCTCGATGCCTTCGGCGTCGAATGCCTTCTTGAGCCGAGCGCGGATCACCCGAGCCACGGCGAACTGCTCGGACGGCTCGGTCTTCACCACGGCTCGCAACACGATGGCGTCGGCGCCGAACGACTCCAGACCGAGGACGGTTGGTTCCTCGATGATGGTGGCGTCGGGGAGGTGCTCATGCCACAGCTCGTCGAGTACGCCCTTGATCACGTTCGTTGCGTGATCGACGTCGGTGTCGTACGCGACCTCGATGTCGAGCAGCGACTTCGACCACAGCTGCGACGAGTTGCCGACCCGCCGGATCTCGCCGTTCGGCACCACCCAGAGCACACCGGCCGCATCGCGCAGACGAGTGGTTCGCAACGTCACCTCTTCGATCACACCGGACGCCTCGCCGACGTCGACGATGTCGCCGACGCCGTACTGGTCCTCGATGATGATGAAGATCCCGGCGAGGAAGTCGCGTACCAGCGACTGGGCGCCGAAGCCGATGGCCACACCGGCGATGCCGGCCCCAGCGATGAGCGGTGCCAGGTTGATCGAGAGTTCGCCCAACACGAGCAGCGCGGCGACGAACCAGATCGCCGCCCGGGCCACGCTGCGCAGCACCGCTCCAAGGGTCACGGCTCGTTGCCGGGCGCGGGCCTGCCGGTCGCCGAGGTAGCGGAGACGATCGACACTCCGACCGAAACGCGAGACCTCCTCGTCGTCGGCCACCTCGGGCGCCGTGCGAACCAGGCCATCGACGAATCGCGTGATCGACCGAGCAACGATCCGCGACACGATGGTCGCCACGATCACGATGAACAAGATCCGCAGCGGTCGATCGAGCAGCCACTCGACCGCCTTGGCGGCACGTTCGCTCGACGTCCAGTCGTAGACGGCCTCGCACAGCAGCCCCGGGCGGTCACCACAGGCGGAGGCGAGGTCGGCGAACACGAGTGAGGGTGCTGCAGGTGAGGTCACCAGCCGCACGGTAGCGAGCGGCATGCTCGTGCGTCCGACCGGGCGCACGAGCATGCCGTCACGATCGGTCTACTTCGGGGCGAACCGGGTGCCGGCGTCGAGACGAATCGTGTCGCCGTTGAGCATCGGGTTCTCGATCATCGCGATGGCGAGCCGGGCATACTCGTCGGGACGACCGAGGCGCCGCGGGAACGCCGCATCCTTCGTGAGATTCGCCGCTCGATCTTCGGTGACGCCGGCGGTCAGACCCGTGGCGAAGAGTGACGGGGCGATCGTGTTCACGCGGATCCCGAGCGAACCGAGATCGCGGGCCATGGTCAGAGTCATGCCGGCAATGCCCGCCTTGGCTGCGGTGTAGGCGACCTGGCCGATCTGCCCTTCGAACGCCGCGATCGATGCCGTGTTGATCAGCACACCGCGCTCGTCGTCTTCGTTGGGCTCGTTCTCGGCCATGTGCGCCGCACACAACCGGTTGGTGTTGAAGGTGCCGATCAGGTTCAGGTCGATGCACGCACGGAAGTCGTCGAGTGAGAATGGGCCGCTGCGGCTGAGGGTCCGACCCGCTTTGCCACCGCCCGCCGTGTTGACGGCAGCGTCAAGACCGCCGAGCGCCTCGACGGCTTCATTGATCACGAGCTCGATGCCCTCGAAGTCGAGCACATTGCACGGGTGCCACGTGCCGCCGAGCGACGAGGCCACCTCGGGCCCGGCCGATCCCTCGCGGTCGAGGATTGCCACCTTGCCACCGCCGGCGGCGATGCGTTCGGCCGTCGCTCGTGCGAAGCCCGATGCCCCGCCGATCAGAATGGCCTTGAGTCCAGAGATCTCCATCGTACGAACACTCCTCGAGTTGTTGGTTGCGGTGTTGGTGCGCACACGTTGGTCTAGCGCGTGCACCGCCGCGGAGAAATTCGACGCTCGGCGCCCAGCCACTAGGTTCTGCTCGCACCAGCCGCCGACGATCCGAGGAACCATGAACTACACGACGCTGCGCATCGAGCGAGACGGATCGGTGGAGACCCTCACGCTCGACCGACCGGAGCGGATGAACGGGATCACCGGCACGATGGTCCACGAGCTGGCGCACTACTGGCAGGCGAAGATGTCCGACGTCGAGACCCAGGTCGTCGTCATGCAGGGTGCAGGTCGGGCGTTCTGCGCGGGGCTCGACATCAAGGAACAAACCGCCGACGGCGACCGGCCGACCTTCCATCCCGGCGAACCGACGCTCAGCGATCTCGCTCCGCTGATGCGGCGGATTCCGCAGCCAATCATTGCGCTGCTCCACGGCGGGGTGTCGGGCGGCGGTTTCGCCATGGCCCTTGCCGCCGACTTCCGCTTCGCCGGTGCCTCGCTGAAGATGAACGACGCCTTCGCCCGCATCGGCATGTCCGGTTGCGAGATGGGTGTCAGCTACTTCCTGCCTCGACTGGTCGGCCTCCCGATGGCGCGTGAACTCATCTACACCGGGCGATTCGTCGATGCCGACGAGGCCGTACGGATCGGACTTGCGTCGGCGAGCGGACCTGACGACGAGCTACGGGCGCTGGCCCAGCCGCTGATCGAACAGCTGCTCGCTGTCTCGCCCACCGGCCTCCGCGAGTCGAAGCGCACGCTCGAGGCCAGCCTGGCGATCGACGACCTCGACACGGTGATCGCGCTGGAGTCGGGTGCGCAGCAACGCTGCCAACAGACCGGTGATTTCGATGAGGCACTGCGAGCGTTCATCGAGAAACGCCCGCCGAACTTCCGCCCCCTCCGTCGCTGAGCGCCGGCTCCCTCCTGAACGCCTACGCCAGGTCGTCGAGGTCGAACTCGAGCCCCACGGCCTGCGCCAGCTCGACCAGTGCGCCCGGCACCAGATCGGCCATCGCCCACAGATCGGGCACGAGATCGCGATCGGCGATGAAGCCGACGTCGATCGTGTCCTCCGTCGACTGCACGGTGACGTTCAGACCGACTCCGTCGGCGATGGCCGACAGTGGCAGGTTGTGGAGCACCCGGGCCCCGGCGAGATACAGCGGGATCGGCGGACCGGCGACGTTCGAGACGACCACGTTGTAGGGCAGCGTCACCCACCGAGCCAGCCCCAGCCGCGCAGTGGTCCGAGCGACCGAGGCCGCGACCGCGGGCGGCGTCAGCTCGGCGATGTCGGTCACCAGCCGCTTGGGCAGCGCCTTCTGCTGCTCCTTGACCTTCAGCATGGCGTCGTGCACCGCTGCGAGTCGGTCGGCCGGATCGTCGAGGTCGGTGGCCAGGGTCACCACGCTCGATGACACGACGTTGCCGAGCGTCTCGCTGTCGGTGGCGTCTCGCAGGGAGATCGGCACCATGGCGGTGAGGGACTTGGCCGGAAGCTCGTCGTGGTCACGCAACCACTGCCGCAGCACCGAGCCGACCAAGGCCATGATCACGTCGTTCACGGTTGCGTCTGCTGCGGTCTTGACCGCCTTGACCGAATGCAGCGGCATCGAGGCGTAGGCGAAGCGCCGGTGCTCGCCGATCACGTCGTTGAACGAGACTCGAGGAGCCGACAGGCCCGGGGTCGTCGAGATCATCGACGGAGCGACCTTGGGCAGGGCCCGGGCCAGCTCGACGCCGGTCCGCGCGGCATGCAGTGGCCCGAGCAGAAGATGTTGCGCGGCACGTGCCGCCATCTGGCTGGTCGACACCCGGGGCGGGGGTGGATGGGAACCGTCGTCCGGTCGTTCGGGAGTCTCGGCTGTCAGGTCGAGCACGGCGCCGAGCATCTCCACGCCGGCCTCGCCATCGATGGCGCAGTGATGGATCTTGGACAGCAGGCCGAACTTGTCGCCATCGACCCCGGCGATCACGTAGCTCTCCCACAGCGGTCGGCTGCGGTCGAGTGGCCGTTCGTGGATTCGGGCGACGAAGTCGGCGAACGCTTCCCGCCCACCGTCTCCCGGCACCGCGGCGAACCGGAGGTGGTAGTCGAGATCGAAGTCGTCGTCGGGAACCCAGTACGGGCGGTCGATGCCGAACGGCACTTCCCGCAGCTTCTTGGTGTAGACCGGCAGCAGGTGAAGGCGTGAGGCGAGGTGCGCTCGGTAGTGCTCGAACGTCCACGGTTCGGGCGACGTCGACGGATCGACGATCAGCACGCCGGTGATGTGTCCCAGCCCGTGGCCGGCCTCCATGGTGAGGAACTCGGTGTCCAGTCCACTCAGCTGTTGCATGGTCTCGTCCCCTCGATCCGATTGCTTCCACGGTGCACGTCCGACGTCGTGCCCGCCGCGACTCACCACGCCAATGACTTGACCGAATGCGCCAACTTGGGGAGGGCTGGTACGTTCCGTCCATGTCCGCAGCGTCTGCGCCGAGCAACTCGCCCAGCGTGCTGATCGCGTGGACCGACACCCTGGTGCGCGCGCTGGAGAGCCGTGGTGTCGATCCCCAACCGTTGCTCGACGCCAGCGGGATCACTCGCACTCAACTCGCCGACCCCGAGGCGCGGCTGCCGCTGGCGGCGTCCACTCGACTCTGGCAGCACGCCGTGGAGGCAACCGGCGACGACGGGTTCGGCATCGAGGTCTCGCGTCATGTCACCGCCGGGTCCTTCCATGCCATGGGCAGCGCCTTCTTGACCAGCGCCTCCCTCCGTCTGGCGCTGGAACGCGTGGCGCGCTTCAGCCGCATCACCGCCGATGTCGCCCGTGGCACCGTCGAGGAGACCGATGGCGAGTTCTCACTCGTCATCGGTTGGCGAAGTGCCCGAGAGCGGCCTGCTCCCGCGGCGCTCGATGCGGTGCTGGCCGCCATCGTGCGGTCCGCTCGTTCATTGCTCGGCCGTGAACTCGCCCCCATCGCCCTTCGGCTCGAGCGGCCGCAGCCGCTGGCCGTTGATCGGTTCGAGCGCTTCTTCGGCTGTCCGATCGAGTTCGCCGCCACCGAGAATCGGCTGACCTTTGCCGTCGCCGACGCCGACCGCCCGATCCCCGGCGGCAACGAACGCCTTGCCTCGGTGAGCGACGCGGTGGTTGCCGACTACCTCGCCGGGCTCGAACCCGACACCTTTCTCGACGACATCCGCGCCTGCCTCGCCGACGCCCTTTCGGCGGGAGAGCCCGCACTGGCCGTGATTGCCAGCGAACTCGCCATGAGCCCCCGCACACTCCAACGCCGCATCGGCGAACACGGCACGACGTTCCGCGGCGTCGTCGCCGACACGCGGCTGGGCCTGGCGACGGCGCTGCTGACCAACGGCGTGTCGGTCACCGAAACGTCGCTACGAGTCGGCTTCAGCGAGACCGCTGCCTTCTCCCGCGCCTTCCGCCGCTGGACCGGCCACGCCCCCTCGCAACTGCACCACCGCGATCCAGAAACGGCGTCGTTTGATTAGCCGACTGGTCCGGCGGGCGCCGGCACGCATCGATCCCTACCGTTCGTTCGGTCCTGCCGGCGAGCTCCGATTTGCCGGACGAGTGCTGGCGAACCCCGAGATCACCCCAGCCGAGCCGGGCGAGCACTCGGCTCGGGCCGTGCTGCGCATGGCCGAGCGCTTCGCCACGCGTGAGATCGCCGACGAGCCGATCGTCATCCACATCGGCGATCGGCAGGCGGAGACCACGACTGATGCCGACGGCTACTTCGAGGCGACCATCGACGTCGACGACGGTGCCCTGCGGAGTGGGAGCTGGGTCCATGCTCACGGCGCACTCCCCGATCGTGACGACGCCACCTGGGTCCTGCCCTCACTCGTGGTCGATGAGACCACCGATCGACTGGTGATCTCCGACATCGATGACACGATCCTCAGCAACGGTGCGGGCAACGTGGCCCGGACCGTGCTCCAGACCATCGCCGGATCGCATCTGACCCGGCGGCCGATCGACGGTGCTCCCGAGCTCTACCGGCGGCTCACCACGATCGGTGCTCCTGCTGCTCCGCCGTGTCCGGTGTTCTACGTCTCGAGCAGTCCCTGGAACCTGTTCGACTTCCTCACCGCCTTCATGGACCACCACGGCTTCCCGGTCGGCCCGCTCCTGCTGCGCGACCTCGGGCTGAACCGTTCGACGTTCGGGGGCGCGCACGGTGCCCACAAGGTCAGCGGCATCGCCGCCATCCTCGATGCTGCTCCGAATGCCGATGTCGTGCTGATCGGCGACACCTCGCAACAGGACGCGATGGCGTTCTCGACGACGATCATCGACCATCTCGACCGAGTCACTGCGGCGTACCTGCGAGACGTGGGCGATGAAAGCAAGACCAACGAGGTTCGGCAGTTCATCGTCGACGAGGCGCTCGACGACACCATGCTGGTGATCGACGACCTCGCCCAGATCGCCGACGACCTCGCCGCTCGGCAGTGGGGCCGCTCCCGCTGAACACAGCGCACCCCGCCACCGAGAACACCGTCGCTCACGGCGGCCGCTGACACGGCGCGAAGCTCAGGGACTCGCCGCAATCTCGGGGAAGCTCAGGGCCTTCCCGCAGCCCGCTGCTGGGAGCCCCTGAGCTTTTGGGGAACTGCTGGGAGCCCCTGAGCTTTGGTGGAGGGACATTGGCCTCTACAGCGGTCGCCACCCGCTCACGATCATCGAGAGAAGCGCAAAGGAGAGATCGATGTTCTGTGATCGGACCGATGCCGGCAAGCAGCTCGCCCAGCGACTCCACCACCTCCACGGCGACGACGTGGTCGTCGTGGGGTTGCCCCGCGGCGGAGTGCCGGTGGCGGCCGAGGTCGCGGATGCGCTCGATGCCCCACTCGACGTCGTGATCGTGCGGAAGCTCGGTGTCCCCTTCCAGCCCGAACTGGCGATGGGCGCCATCGGCGAGGGCGGAATCCGGGTGCTCAACCAGGACATCATCGAGCGCACCGAGACCAACGCCACCGAACTTCGCACGATCGAAGACCGCGAGCGCGACGAACTCGAACGACGAGCAGTCCTCTACCGATCGGATGCGCCGGCGATCCCGCTCGAGGGCAAGGTGGTGATCGTCGTCGACGATGGCATCGCCACGGGATCGACCGCCTCGGCGGCCTGCCAGATCGTGCGAGCCCGAGGTGCGAAACGCGTCGTGCTCGCGGTCCCGGTCGCCCCCGCCGATTGGAAGCACCGACTGGCCGGCGTCGCAGACGAGATGATCAACGTCAAGATGCCCCGTCACTTCAGCGGCGTCGGCGAGTTCTACCAGGACTTCTCCCAGACCACTGACGAGGAAGTGCTGGCGCTCCTGGAGCGGGCCAACCGGCTGCAGCTCGTGGACACCGCGTCGCCCGCCGGCGTCGCCGATGAACCCCAGCCACGCGACGACGAGGTCGACCTCCAGATCCGCCAGGTCCGGCTGAGCGGTCACCTGACCGTTCCCGAGCACGCCCGCGGCGTAGTCGTGTTCGCCCACGGCAGCGGCAGCAGTCGTCACAGCCCGCGCAACCGGTTCGTCGCCGAGGTCCTCAACGAAGCCGGGCTGGCGACACTCCTGTTCGACCTGCTCACCCCCGACGAGGAGCAGAACCGCTCGAAGGTCTTCGATGT
Source organism: Acidimicrobiales bacterium (assembly GCA_041394265.1). Lineage (NCBI taxonomy): Bacteria > Bacillati > Actinomycetota > Acidimicrobiia > Acidimicrobiales > Acidimicrobiales bacterium. The sequence continues at coordinate 3,804,214 of JAWKIO010000005.1, read as the reverse complement.
CGAGCTCTTGGCTGGTCGACTCCGCGACGTCACTCGCATCCTGCTCACCGAGACCGACCTCGGGAGTCTGCCCGTTGCCTACTTCGGGGCCAGCACCGGCGCGGCGGCCGCCCTACGCGCCGCGGCGGCTCCCGAGAGCATGGTGACGGCGGTGGTGTCGCGTGGCGGGCGGCCCGATCTTGCCGGGCTCCACCTTCACTCGGTCAAAGCACCGACGCTGCTCATCGTCGGCGGCAACGACGACGTCGTGCTCGGCCTCAACGAGATGGCCGAAGCCGAGCTGCGCTGCGAGTCCGAGCTACGAGTCGTTCCCGGTGCCACCCACGTCTTCGAGGAGCCGGGCACACTCCAGGCTGCCGCCGAGCTGGCGAGGGACTGGATCCTCGGTCACCAAGCACCGGTGCCCGCCTGACGGGTGGTCGTGCGGCGTCGGGCCGGCCGCTCCTCGACGTTCGTGTCGGGCCCGACGCGAACCGTGCGGACTGAAGCCCATTCGTGTGATCTTTCGACACTGGAGCTCATTCGGGGGCTTCAGTGTCGACAGATCGCCAGGATGGGCTTCAGCGTCGACAGATGGGCTGAGCCGACGGGTGGCTGCGACCGACCGTTCGACCAAGCGAGCGAGTGTCTCAGTAGTACTGGGCGCTCCCCCGCGGCAGCGTCTGGTCGCGCTCCCACTGGTCGGCCGAGTGCCGGATCCAGAGGAACAGGCCGAGCATGGCGGTCAGGACAATCGGGTTGGGCAGCACGGTGAAGACCATCACCGCTCCGCTGAGCAGGATCGGCACCCGATGCCGCTGTGACCAGTCCACGATTCTCGACTCTCCGTCAACCGGGTGGCGGGCCAGGAAGACGAGCACGTAAGCAGAAGCGAGCACAGCGGACGCCGAGAACGTCCACCAGACGGTGGGAGGGAGCGGTTGATACCAGGGCATACGACCTACATCGGAAGATCGACGCGAAAATCTTGAGCACATTCGCTCACAATTCTGTAGCTCGGAGATGAGCCCGATGGCCCACGAGCGTCGGCCCCAGCCCGACCGTCGATCTGTGAACCACCTCACAGACGCAGCGCTCGGCGCTTCGTACCGTCACCCCATGACCAGCTCCACCCGCACCTCCACCCGGCTCGCCGCGACCCTTGCCTCGGCCGCCATCCTCCTTCTCACCCTGGCCACCCCGGCCGCTCCGACCTCGGAGTACGACTCCGTCGGACCCGCCGCGAGTATCGAGGAGCTCACCGCATCGCCGCGCTACCTCGCACCGCTCGACGCCGCCGTCCTCCGTCTCTACCGAGCGTTCTTCCGTCGCGAGGCCGACGTCGCCGGTGCCATCTACTGGATCGATCAGCACCGCAACGGCGCATCGCTCGAGGACCTGGCCTGGGGGTTCAGCAATTCCGACGAGTTCATCGCCGACTACGGCACGGGCCTCGGCAATGCGGCGTTCCTGGACATCGTCTACCCGAACGTCCTTGGCCGCGAGCCCGACCCCGACGGCTACGCCTACTGGCTGGGCGAGATGAACAACGGTCTCGGCCAGGACGGTGTGGTGCAGTGGATCACGGCGAACACCGAGTTCGTCGACCGCTACCCCTACGCCGGCAAGTCGGAGTGGGTACCACTCGACCTGTTCCTCAGCCCCGGCGAAGTAGACGAAGCCACTGGTGTCAACGAGTGGTCCGACACCCTGACACTCGCGGCATTGGGGTCCGGCATTCCATGCAAGGACCGATTCTCCCCCGCTGCGGCGTTCGCCGGCCGGGTCTCGGGCTTCGACCCCTCGGTTCGGCCGTTCGCTACCCAAACGGTCCACGAGTTCGACACCGAGGCAGAGGCTCAGGCCTTCATCGCCGCCGGTCAGTCCCTCCAGGCAACTTGCGGCACCATCGTCGATGGGACGACCTACGTCGAGACACAGACCCCGATGACACTGACGACGGTCGCCACGGATCAGTACTTCGCGGTCCTCATTACCCACGAGGGCGACCCCGCCGACAACGGTGACATCTTGATGGTCGCCTCGGTGCGCTTCGGTCGGACCGTGACCACGGTCGGCCTGATGACGAAGCTGAACGACAGCGACACCGTCCCCTTCCAGAAGCTGCTCGGCTACGTGCAGGACCGGGCCGACTGGATCGCTCCCGACGGCGACTGAATCCTGGCCTGCGGTCAGCTCACCCTCGCCTCGGCGAGGGTGAGCCCGCCGACGATCTGGGTGGCAGCGTCGAAGCTGAGATCGAGTTGCTCGACCAGTGCCTCGATGATCTGGCGGGGCGAGCATCCGCTCGTTGCCAGGTAGCGGGCGCTTCGTCGAGCGAACCCGAGATCGGTCGTGTACGGATGCAGTTCCATGGCGATGCCCCTCGATCATCCGGTGGTCCCTCCCACCGCTGCATCGAGCATCGACCATGTGCTGCGACCGGCCATCGGGGACATCCCCCTTCGGCAGTCCCCACCGCGCCTTCGGCAGTCCCTACCGTGCCTTCGGCAGTCCCTACCGTGCCTTCGGCAGTCCCTACCGTGCCTTCGGCAGTGCTACCAAGCCTTCGGCAGTGCTACCGAGCCTTCGGCAGCCCTACCGTGCCTTGGGCAGTGGCGAGGTTGGCAGCGAATTGGTGCCGAACCCCCGGCGGACCTGCACACCCCAGTCGCCCTTGCCCTGGGCGTAGAACACCAGGCCCTCGAGCCGCCAGAAGATCGTGAGCGGGCGGAAGATCAGGTGCTCGACCGCCACGATCAACACCATGCGAACCCGCATTCGGGCATCGGTCAACATGCCGAACGCTGCGTCGTCGAGGAGCAGCACCATCATCGACACGAGAAGGCCGAGGGCGTAGGCCGAGCCGACGAAGAGCAGGTGCCCGAGGCTGACCTGGCCGAGCGCCAGGCCGGCGATGAGCAGGAGGATGCCGATCGCCTCGACCAGCGGCGCCAGCGCCTCGACGATCACGAAATACGGCAGCGACAACATCCCTGCCGTCCCGTACTTCGGACGGAGGATCATCTTGCGGTGGAGGCTGAGCACCTCGAGCAGGCCCCGGTACCAACGGTTGCGCTGGCGGCGCAGCTCGGGCAACCCCTCGGGCCCCTCGGTCCAGGCCACCGGCTCGGCGTCGAAGGTGACCCGCGCCGGCGTCCCCGTCTCATACCCGTACCGGCGCAGCCGCACGATCAGCTCCATGTCCTCACCCATGCTGCCCGGCCGATACCCGCCGACATCAACGACCGCCTGGCGACGGAACACACCGAACGCGCCACTCACGATCAGATTGCCGCCGAGCTGGTTCCAGCCGAGCCGACCGATGAGGAACGCCCGGGTGTACTCCACCACCTGACACGCCGCCCAGATCTGGCGAGGGAACAACGGCCGAAGGCCACGGGGACCACGCACAAGGCCACCATTGGTCAATCGGACCGATCCACCTGCGGCGACGACGCCCGGATCGTCGACGAACGACGTGACCAACTTCTGCAGCGAGTCGGGCGTGATGATGGTGTCGGCATCGATCGCACACACCAGCGAACCGCTGGCGAGGTTCACACAGGCGTTCAGTGCGTCCGCCTTGCCGCCGTTCTCCTTGTGTGCCACCACGAGACGGGGATCGACGCGGGAACGGTAGAGACGCACGATCTTCTGCGTACCGAGCAGCGCTTGATAGACGTTGTGCACTTCGACGAGGTCGAACTCGTTCACGAGCACCGCTTCGGTCTCGTCGCTCGACCCGTCGTTGACCACGACGACCTCGAGGTTCTGGTACGTGAGCGCCAGGATGCCGGCCAGGGAGTCACGAATCGTGACGGCCTCGTTGTAGGCGGGGACGAGGACGGTCACCTTCGGGGCGAGCGACGAGTTCATCACGGCGCGCCAGAGACGATGCCGTGATCGCTTGTGCGACTGGCGCAGGTCGACAACCGCCGCCACCATCAGCACGACCTGCAGCAGTGCGGTCAGTACGACCACGCCGGCCAGGACCAGCGCAACGGCATTGAACAAGGTCGGCCCGTCGGAGAGCCACGCAGCGGTGACCGACCCCGTCACGCCGCCACCCAACGACTGGTCGACGAGGCGGCCGTCAGGCCGCTCATCTGCCCGAGAATGTGCATCGCCATGTCACGAGCGAACAGGTCCTCGTCGTGCAGGTGGCAGCGCAGCACGACCCGGCCCATGGCGCCCAAGTTGGCCAGCGCCGTCCCGGCCTCGCGGCGAACCTGCCACGTGGAGTCGGCGAGGAGACGCCCCAGCGATGGGGCCAGCTCCACGAGCCCGCCGGCTCCCGCCGAACGCGCCGCCTCGGCCCGCACATCGGGCACCTCGTCGGCGAGCAGTGCAGCGAGACTCGATCCGGGATCCTGGAAGACACCGTTGCCGAGACAGCCGGCGACGAGCCGCCGGATGCGAGCGTCTTCATGGTCTTCGAACGACAGGATCGGCTCGACCAGCCGTGGGTCGGGCAACTCGGCCGCCACCTCGACCACCAGCGCCGACGCCTCGGCCGTGAGTCGTCCCTCGTGCACTCGGATCATGTACTCGACGATGTGTGGAACACAGCTTGATCCGCCACGAGCAAGGGCGTGCTGCGCTGCAGAGCGAACGGCGGGACTGGCGTGCCCGAGCGAGTCGAGCAAGGTCTCGGCGAACTCCTCGACCGCGGACGGGGGGAGACTCTCGATCGCCCGTGCGCGAACGAACGGGTGCGGGTCGTCGAGCAACATCGAGCGCTCGATGCCGTCATCGGGGAGCAACATCATCAGGTGTGCCCCCTGCACTCGCCGGTTCCAGGAGTGGCGATGGACCAATCGTTCGATGCGATGAGTGAGACCGGCATGATGAGCGACGACCTGGAGTCGGCGGCGAGCCTCGCCGGTCGTGTCGGCCGACAGGTGCTGTAGCACCTCGGCGAGCACCGAGATCGGCAGATCGGCCAACGCCCGGCCCGCAGCCTCGAGGTCGGGGCCGGCGTCGAGCACAACGGTCGCTGCCCAGTGGTGAGCGATCGCCCGCTGCTCGTCACGGCGATTGCGCAGTCGGTTGACGACGGCACCGAGGACGCAGAACGACAGCGCGGTGGCGAACACCAGCACCTGAATGGCGACGAAGACGGTCATCCGTCGGCGTCCATGATCCGCAACAACCGGCGCACGAGGATGCCCGGTGAGAACGGCTTCTGGATCACGTCGACCGCTCCGAGGTCGTACGCCTCACGAATGTCGTTCTCCCTCGTCCGAGCAGACAACATCACGACATCGAATCGCCGTAGCGCCGCCTGTTTCTGGAGACGCCGGAGAATGGTGAGACCATCGATGGCGAGCAGGTCGAACTCGAGGAGGACGACCTTCGGCAACCGCACGAGCGGATCCTGGAGCCGGTCGAGCAGCACCTGACCATCGGTCACGTGGTCGACCGAGAGGCCGGTTCGTTCGAGGGCCTCGCTGATGACTCGGGCGATCGCCGGATCGCTGTCGGCGACCAGGACGTCGTGGGCCACCAGTCCCCCGGGTCGCCAGTCGGCAGTGACCACGCGCGGGCCACCCTGGGTCCGGCTTCGCTCGACCAACCCGCGAGCCACGTCCACCAGGTCCGACACGCTCTGTGCGTCGTAGGGAAACTCTGCAACCCCGACCCGGATGCCCACCGACACGAGGCGCGACGCCATGGCCTCGAGTCGAGCGCTCGAGACCTCGTGGTCGACGCCGCCCAGGACGAGGATGGTCTCTCGATCGCCGCTGCGGGTCACGATGTCGTCGGTTCGGAACTCGCGCAGCAGCTGTTCCTGCACCGCATCGACCTGCGCGACCGAGTCGGATTCGTCGAACTGGACGACGCACAGCGACGCCACCGAGTCCGAACGATGGACGCCGAGCAACAGGCGTTCGGCGAGGAACGTGGCCGATGCCCACGGGACGCCACCCGTGCGGCTGGAGGCGGCGAGGTCGGCATCGACGTCGGCCCGCAAGCGAAAGAGTGGCGGAAGCGAGCGTGCCAGCGCATCGCCCGGCGAGCGATCCGGCACCGTCATGTCGACCCCGACCCGCGGCGTCATCGACCCGTCGGGTGTGATCACCTCGGCGATGATGCAGCGACGGGTCGACACCTGCGCCCGGATCACGCTGACCAGCCGCGCATTGTCGCTCGACGGCATCAGGATGACGCCAGAGGCTCGTCCGGCCTCGAGGCCCGACAACAGCTCCGGGAGATCGTCGGCGTCCCACGCCTGCAGGCCACGGGCGCCGAGCACCGCGATCAGTTCCTCGCTGCCCTCACCATGGACGACCACGCGTTCGGTTCGCCTGCGGACGTGGATCTGCCGCCGGACCTCTTCGACGATCTCGATCGGACGAGCGTTGAGCGGCAGCAGGCTGGTGGCGTAGCGAGCCAGCTCGATGCGGTCGAGCGGGTCGTCGGGTGCCCCGACGACGATGGGGACGCCGGGGTAGCGCTCGGCGGCAAGGCGGCTGGCCATGATCGTTGCTGCGCTCGAACGAAGCTCGTCGCCGACGACCACGATGGCGTCGGCCACTCGGGGCCATGACCGCAGGCGGGTCGAGTGATTGACCGTGAAACCGCTCGTGACGGCGAACCATACGAGACTGTCAGCTGCCTGACCCGGGTCACCGATCACCAAGAGGTTGTCGCCAAGGGCACCGGAGCGGCCGCCACCGGCCGTTGTCGACACCGACGACCGCAGATCCTCGAGCAGACCAGCTGCCGTGATGGCGGCTGCCGGGTCGGCGTAGCGAAGATGATCGGGCGTACTGAGGCGTTCGAACAGGTGACGGGTGAGGCGAGCGGCCGAGATCATGCCCAGCTCGCCGAGCCAGGTCGCCAGGTCGAGCAGCGAGGCGAGGGCGGCGTTCACCTCACCCTGTTCGAGCGGACCCTCCACCAGTCGCATCGTCGCCAGTTCGGCCGGCCGCAGGTGCTCCTCGATGCGCCGGTGGATCCGATCCCACACGCCGCTGAGGGCCTCGGACATCGTCTCGACGGGCGCGCCGGTCTCATCGCCGTCGAGGTCGGCCTCGAAATCGCTCGCGAGAAAGTCGATGTCCACGCCGCAAGCTTCGGCGATGTTTGTGCAGGTGTGAGCCTCGCCATGCTTCAGGATGTGAAGCGACGGATCGACTAGGTTCGAGGCGTGCTCGGTGCCGATGGAGGGTCGATGGCGAGCCGATACGACGTGGTCGTGATCGGCTCTGGCTACGGGGGCGCCATTGCGGCGTCACGCTTCGCTCGGGCCGGGCGACGGGTCTGCGTGCTCGAACGAGGAGCCGAACGTTGGCCGGGCAGCTATCCCGAGCACCTGTGGTCGGCCGCTCGCGACACCCAGATCTCGTCGGTCCGGCGACGCGTCGGATCGCGATTGGCGCTCTACGACATGCGGTTCGACGACGAAGTCAACGTGCTCGTCGGGTGCGGTCTCGGTGGCACGTCGCTGATCAATGCCAGCGTTGCGCTCCGCCCGATCGATGCCGTCTTCGCCGACGACCGGTGGCCCGACCCGATCCGCAGCGCAGGCGGCGCCGGACTAGCGCCGTACTTCGAGCGGGCCGAGCAGTGGTTGGGATCCAACCCCTATCCGACGACATCGCCCGAGCTCGCCAAGCTCGATGCGCTGCGAGTCGTCGCCGGACACCTTGCCGCTCCGCTGGAACGTGCGCCGATCAATGTCACCTTCTCCCCCACCACCAATCGAGCAGGTGTCACCCAGCCCGCCTGCAACAACTGTGGCAACTGCATCGCCGGCTGCAATGTCGGGGCGAAGAACACGGTGCTGATGAACTACCTGCCCGACGCCGTGCACCACGGCGGCCAGATCTTCACCGAGCGGTGCGTCGACTGGATCGAGGACGCCGGCGACGACGGTTGGCGGGTCGTGTTCACCGAGGTCCGGACCGACCGTCGCCGATTCGGCGCTCCACGCCAGTTCGTCCTCGCCGACCTGGTGGTGGTTGCCGCCGGCACGATGGGGTCGACCGAGATCATGCTTCGCTCCGCCGAGCGAGGGCTCCACCTCTCCGATCGTCTCGGGTCGAACTTCAACGGCAATGGCGATGTGCTGGGGTTCGGCTATGACAGTGATCGAGATCTGAACGCCATCGGGTGGGCCGGCCGGCGCAAGGGTCGTCCGGTCGGGCCGACCATCACGGGCGTCGTTCCGGTGAACGACCGGGGCATGAACTCACCGATGTTCGCCGATCGGCCTGATGCCCGGCTCGCCGACGATGCCCTCGTGATCGAGGAGGGTGCGATCCCCGGCATCCTCCGGGCGATCCTCCCGCTCACGCTGCTCTACACCGCGGTCACCGCCGGCGAGGTCTCCCTGCGTCGCCGTCTCCGTATGCTGTTCCGTTCGTGGGCCGGCGCTGCTCGCAACACGCTCACCTATCTGGTGATGAGCAACGACGACACCGGCGGACGCCTCGTGCTCCAGAACGATCGGGTCACCGTCGATTGGCCGACCGGTCCGACCGGCGTCCACATCCGCCGGAACAACGACGTGCTCGCGGCGGCGTCGGCATCGATCGGCGCCAGCTACTCGCCCGAGATGCTCTACACAAAGGCAATGGGGCACCAGCTCGTCACCGTGCATCCTCTCGGCGGTTGCGTGATGGCCGACTCGGCGGAACTCGGCGTGGTCGACCATCGAGGCGAGGCCTTCATCGGGTCATCTGGCACCCGCACACACCGTGGGCTCCACGTCCTCGACGGTTCGATCGTCTCCCGCCCGCTCGACACCAATCCGTCGCTGACCATCGCAGCACTCGCCGAACGAGCCGTCGAACTGATCGCGGCCGAGCGAGGATGGCCGCTCGATCTCCGACCCGCCACCGATCCGATTCCGCAGGCGCTGATCGCTTTGCCTGCGGGACCCGCTTCGTTGGATCGCGGCCATCGATCCAACACCGTGCGCTTCACCGAACGCATGGCCGGCTGGTTCGGCGTCGATGCCGAGACCTACGAGGATGGCGTCGGTCGAGGTGAAGCCGACGCATCACCGATGTCGTTCGTCGTCACTATCACGATCGACGACCTCGCCGCGCTCGAGGCCGATCCCGGTCTCGTGTCAAAGCTGTCCGGAACGGTCGAGGCACCTCGGCTCTCGCCGGAGCCCATGATGGTGAGCGATGGCGAGTTCCGACTCCTCGCTCGCAATCGCGACCACGCCGAGATGTGGAACATGTCGTACCGGATGACGCTGACGACCGTCGACGATCGCCGCTACCGCTTCGAAGGTCACAAAGTGGTCACCACGGGCTCGCTGCTGCGGGGATGGTCACAGACGACAACGCTCTACGTCACCGTGACCGCTGCGAACGACGGAATCGACGATGAAGCCCACGACGATGGCGGCGACGGTGCCGAAGGCGACAACATCGGGCACGACGCCGACGACGTCGTCGTTGGACGTGGCATTCTCGAGATCTCGGTCCCGGACCTCCTGCGGCAGTTGGCCACCATCGACGCTCCGGGCAGCGTCGCGCGGCGCCTGCGCAACCGCTACCGGTTCGCTCGAGCGTTCAAGGGCGCCTTCCTCCCGATCTACGGCGGGGTGTTGGCCGAGGGCGAGCGGCATCTCCATCGACCGCTGCCAGCCGACCGTCCACTTCGACTCCCGATCCCCTCCTTCACGGTCTTCGTGGCCGACCAGGGGTGGGAGACGCTCGACCGGGACGCATCGAACGAGGCCGCCCTCAGCGCCGCGGATCACCTCGAGCGTCACGGCACATCGATCCTGCAGAGTGTCGATCCAACGAGCGAGCTGCTCCTCACCCGGCACCGAGGCGGCGACAAGGGGCCGGTCCTCCTCGCTGCCGGGTTCAGCATGCGGGCCAGCTCGTTCGCCGAAACCACGAACGCCACGTCACTCGCCGAGGATCTGGTCGCTGCCGGCTACGACGTGTGGCTGTTCGACTATCGGGCAAGCATCGCCCTTCCATCGTGTCGCCGCGAGTTCACGATCGACGACATCGCCCGAATCGACTGGCAGCGCGCCGTCGACGAAGTGCGGCGACAGACTGGCGCCGGCGACGTCGCCGTCATCGGCCACTGCGTCGGTTCGGTCACCATCTTGATGGCGCTACTCGACGGACTCGAAGGGGTCCGCACCGCGGTCTGCTCGCAATTCCCCCTCCACCCGGAGACGAGCCGCTTCAACCGCTTCAAGAACGCCCTCCACCTCGTCGACGTGCTCGCCTGGCTCGGCGTTCGCAGGCTGCAACCGAGCGTCGGGCATCGCATGGCCGACCGATCCATCGATCTCGCAGCACGGATCCTGCCCGTCCCTCGGGGCGAGTCGTGTCAGGTGCCGATGTGTCGCTGGCTCAACGCCGTCTTCGGACTCACCCACACCCACAGCCAGCTCAATGCGGCCACACATGAGTCGTTCACCGCAGCCTTCGGTGTCGGCGAAGTCACGCCGCTCCGTCAGCTCTCGCTGATGATGCGCAAGCGAGCAGCCGTCGATGCCGACGGCAACGACACCTATCTTCCCCACGTCGAACGCCTCGACCTTCCGGTGCTCTTCATCCAGGGCGAGAAGAATCACATCTTCCGCCCGAGCGGTATGGCGAAGACGCTGGCGTGGCTGCGCTCGCACCACGACGCCGAGCTCCACGACCTGCTGTATCTGCCGGACTACGCCCACCTCGATGGCATCGTCGGCCAGCACGCCGCCCGCGACGTCTTCCCCCGCATCATCGAGCACCTCGACCGCCACGGCGCGTGAGGCCCGGCCCAACGCTTCAGCCCAACGCTGCCAGCTCCGACTCGGTCAGCGTGCCGAACGCGACGGCGCCCATCGCACGATGGCGTTCGGCAGCTCGCTCGTAGTGCTGTCGCGCCTCATCGACCCGCCCCAGCGTGGTGGCGAGTGTGCCCAGGTGGTGTTCGGCGGCCCCCAGGAACGTGGCGAATCCCATCATCGCATTCGACGAACGGAACGGGAGCATGATCCGGTAGAGATCTGCGGCAAGTTCGCAGTCGCCCAGGGCTGCGGCGGCACGAGTGAGTGACACCGCATCGTGCCACCACATGTAGTCGAGGCTCGCTTCGAGATCGGCCACCGATGGTGCCTCGGCGAGACTCGCCCGCGCAATGTCGACCGAGCCGGCCTCGGCCGCGAACCAGGCCCGGGTCGATGCTCGACCGCCGGAGGTACCGGTGATCTGGATGAGGAACGGCGAGCCATGCTCGAACCACAGGGGGACGAAGCTCGTCGCCCCGAAGAGCCGTTCGATATCGGCCTTCGGGTAGTCGGCGATGATCGCCATGAGCTCCTCGACGTGACGCCTGCTCTCCTCCCAGTCGCCACGAACCTGTGCGTCGATGTTTCGCCACATTGCCTGCAGCCGCCGACCTTCGACATTTTGCAGCTTTGCTCCGGCCGAGATCAGGCGGTCGGCGTGCGCGGTCGCCACATCCCAATCGCCGAGTTCCATCGCTCCGATCACCCGCAGATACATGGCTTGGAAGTCGAGTGCGTCCGACCCCAGCTCCGCAGCGAGCGACTCCAACTCGTACGAGGCATCGAGCGCTTCGGCAACAGCGTTCGGCCCATGGAGGGCGCGGTGGCGCTCGGACAAGATCATGGCCAGGGTGCGCTGGTCACCAAGGGCCCGTGCGATGTCGAGCGCCTCGTCGACCGCAGCCAATCGCTCCGTGTACGGCCGATGCTGTCGCTGCCAAACACCCAACGCCGACAACAACCGGGCTCGCCGAGCGGTCGGCGCTCGGTGGTGGTCGAGCGCTCGTGTGATCAGCTCGACGGGCTCGCTCACATCGGGTGGCGCCTGGTTCTCCTTCAGTTCGCCGCCGTAGGCGATGGCGATGTCGGCAACGAGGTCCCAGTCACCGGCAGCGTGGGCGGCCGCAGATGCCTCGACCATCGTGGCTTTGCCGACCTGCAGTGCGTTGGCGGTCTGGGCTCGTCCGAGCGCCGCCAGGGCGACGGCGAGCTCGCGCTGGTCGATACCTGCGGCGATCGACTGGTCGACGGCCAGCTGACGGAACTGCACCGCGTCGGCGAGAGCGAGCTTGCCCGAGGCCTCCGACGCTGCCGCCCCGGCCGCCTCGATGATCTCCATGGGATCGGCCAGCGACCCCGCGCTCCGGAGGTGATGGAGCCGCTCGAACACGTTCCCCGAACCCGGACGGCTCGACATGGCGTCGGCGGCTGCTCGGTGGCGTCGCATCCGGCCGATCGTGGTCAACTGCCGGTAGAGCGCCTGCTGCACCAGAGCGTGACCGAAGGTGAACCGCCGACCGCCGGTGTCATCGGGTCGGACGAGCCCGACCCGTTCGGCGAGGTCGAGCCCCTCGACCGCATCACCACCGGACATCGCACGAAGCTCGGCGAGATCGAACGACTCGCCGAGCACCGCGGCATCGGTCAGGACGTCGGCGACATCAGCACCGAGTTTGCGCACCCTCGCGAGCGCAAGTTCCTGCACGGTCGATGGCATCGTCGAGAGCGCATCGAGGTCGATCGCAGCACCGCTCGTGACCGACGAGCCATCCCGGAAGGAGCGCAACAGCTCGGTGCAGAACAGCGCGTTGCCCGCGGTCTGATCCATCAGGTAGCCAAGCAGAACGTCGAGTGCGTCGCGATCAATGACACCGAGCAAGGTCTGGCAGAGACCGGCGACTTCAGTGCGGTCCAAGGGGCCGAGGTCGATCCGGGCGGCGTGGTGCGAAGCGGCGAGCCAGTGGACGAACTCGGTGGCAGCCGAGTTCAGCTCGCCGGCCTGGGGGCGCAGCGTGAACAGCAGCGAAGTGCCCAAAAGCCGGCTGGAGCGCAACAGGGAGCGGAGAAGGTCGAGAGTTTGCGCGCTGGCCCAGTGCAGGTCTTCGAAGAGCAACACGAGAGGCTGGCGATCGCTCAGCACGGCGAGAAGGTCACCAATGGCGTCGAACAGATGCTGACGATCCGGCGCAGCGTCGTCGTCGCCAGGATGCTCGGCTTCGACTCGATCCAGCAGTTCGGGAAGCAGTCGCGCCACGATCGTGCCGTGTCGCTCGATGTGGGCCGAGACGTCGTCGACGGGCAGCGATCGAGCGACAGGCCGCAGCATCTCGATGATCTCGAAGAAGGGATCGTCGAGTGCTTCGTCGCTCCGGCCGATCAGGCACAACACACCGTCCTCGCTGAGCTCGCGGGCGACGTGGTAGGCCAGCGCGGTCTTGCCCGACCCGGCGTCGCCGGCCAACAGCACGAGCCTCGGCTGATCCGATCGTGGCGGGAACAGTGCGCGGTGCAGCTGCACGATCTCGGCGACCCGACCGACGAAGGCCGTGGCGTCGACCGTCTCCTCGAGCAACGGCGAGGATTCGACTCGTTCGATGCCGACGACATCGAGCGCCGGGTCATCGACGCCGGTGACGATCGTGAGCGCAACGGGCGTCGGCAGGCCCTTCATGTTGCGGCGGCCGAAGTTCGTGTAGCGAACGGCAGCGCTGTCCTGCCGAAGAGCCTCGACCGTGGCTTCCGACGCCGCGAGGTGGCGAGCCGGCGCGGCATCGCACACTCGCGCTGCGAGATGGATGGCGAGCCCAACCATCCCGGTTGCGGTGGGAAGCACCGGGCCGGTGTTGCAGCCAGCCCGCAGCACCAGATCGTCGCGGTCGGCCGTCGCGGCGAGCATCGCAAGACCTGCGGCGGCCGCGTCGTTCGCCAGCTCGAACAAGGCGGACCCGCCGTCACCCTCGTCGGAGAGGACTCGTCCACCGTGCTCGGCAACCACCCGTGTGAACATTGACCAAAGATCACCCCGAATCGCCACCATTGCCTCGTCGCCGAGCTCGGCCAACAGACGAGTCGAACCGACCTGATCCACGAACAGCATCGTGGCAACATCGGCGGGAGGGGATGACACGTCGTCCTCGGCTACAGCGGGCTGGTTGTCGCTCATTGGCACGGTCTCGTCCTCATCGGCACCGTCTCACCATCGTTGGATGTCCTCATCGACGCGGGCCGGAGAGTAGCGCGCCCACCCGGGGGCTTCGCCATCGTTGACTCGCTGGCCTCGCCCGACCTCGGCTACACACGGTGCGGACCGGAGACAAGTGCTGACCGAAGACCAGTGCGACCGCAGAGTGGAGGGGACCGAGATGCCGACGGACAGCACATGGATCGTCGCGGTGAGCGACCTCCACATCGGCACGGGTGAACCCACCTGCTGGTACCAGCCACATGTGCACGAGACCCGCCTCGTTGCGATCCTCGATTGGGTCATCGACCATGCCGATCGGATCGCAGAGCTCGTTCTACTGGGCGACGTGGTCGATCTGTGGACCTACCCCTTCGACCGGCGGCCGCCGACCTTCGCCGAGGTGGTCGCGGCGAACCCCGCCATCTTTGCACCGAGCGGCGCCCTGGGCCGAGCGCTCGACGCCCTCGACGGCGCCGTCACCTGGGTCGCCGGAAATCACGACATGGGGATCACCGGCGACGAAGCAGCCGTGGTGGTCAGCACCGGAGGACACCGTCTGCAGCTTGCGCCCGAACTCCTCCACCATCCTCTCGGCGACGATCGACGACTCGTGATGAGTCACGGCCACCACCACACCTTGTTCAACGCAATCGACCGATCGAGTCCGTGGAATGGCCTGCCTGCCGGCCATTTCGTGACTCGCGCCGTTGCCGAACACTGGCGCCGACACCTCGCCTCCGGACAGACCGTCGCCGATCTCCCCGGTCAGGGCGCACCGAACGGGCTCGATCTCCGGGGCCTCGTCGGCTCGATCGGTGGCGCCCCCGGAGCCGGCATCGTCGGGCTGCTCTTCGACTACCTGGCCGCAGCGCTCGATGTCGACGTCGACGCACCGATTGCCATGCCCGACGGGACCTCCACCACGCTCACGCAGGCCCGGTCGATCTACGGGGATCTGTGGCACCGTTGGGCTCGCAACCACGAGCGTGAACACCCTGCGGATCGGGCCAAGCAGGGCGAGGTCGAGGCCGCTCGGTCGGCGTGGGCCGATGGTATGGAGCTGCTCGGCTGGCACGCGCAGGCCGACGCGTTCGCACTGGGCGCCGACCTGGTGGTGATGGGGCATACGCACGGCGCCGTCGCCGGCCTCACCAGCTCCCTGGTCGGCTACCTCAATACCGGTTTCGAATGCCCGTCGCAGCCAGACCTCGACCAACGACCCGTCACCTACGGCGTCATCGATGTTGCACCCGACGGTCTCACGCCGACGATCTGGGAGGTGGTGGAACTTGACGACCGGCTCGTCTGCTGCCCGAGCACCGCAGACCCCGAACCGATCGACAACCAGTTCACCATGGACTTCTCGACCTACGTCGAGATCGACAACCGCCACGGGACCGAACGGCTCGAGCTGGTCGAGGCATCGACCGCTCAGGGCCGGTTCGTCCACGACCCACCCTCGATCATCGCTCCGGGTACCGTCGCCAGGATCTGGGTGCAGGACGATCTTGGACCATTCGGCTCGCGGCTCACCCTCCACTACCGAGGCGATCAGTCGGACCTGATGCTCGACGCCGCCTGCCCGACCGGGCTCCGACCGAACCGTTGCCGAACCCGTGAGCACTTCGTTGCTCGCTCCGGCGCCGATCCTTGGCTGCCAGCGGGCACCGTGCCGTCGTGGGGCCATCCACTGTTCGTTCGCATCGTGCCGGGCACGACTCATCGACGCTGACGCTCTGAGGTTCTTCGATGCCCGCCAACCCGCTCTTCACCGAATTCCTCTGCCGATCCGACCTCCGACTCGACGCGGTGTCGGCGTCAGCACTCGGCGCCGCGATGTGGCCGGTCCAACTCCGAGCGTCGGAGTTCCTCTTCCATCAAGGAGATCCCTGTGACCACTTCTACGTGGTGTACGAGGGTCGGGTCGATGTCCAGGCCACCAGCATCGAAGGACAGGAGCTGTTGTTCACCACGCTGCACCCCGGCGCACCCATCGGCGAAGCCACCATCGTGTCAGGTGAGCAACGGACTGCGTCCATCCGGGCCAGAGACAATGCCACGCTCCTTGCCATCGATCGAGTCCGGTTCCTCCAGCTCGCTCACGAGCACCCCGAGATCTCGCTCACGCTTGCCCGCCTTGCGGCTCAAACACTGCGACGACTCTCGACCCGAGTCGAGCGTGAAGCCTTCGCCGACCTCGACGTCCGCCTCGTCGAACTCCTCGATTCCCTCGTGAGCGCAACCTCGGCCGGTGTCGGCCGCGTCGAGGTGCAGGTCACGCAGGCGGCGCTCGGCATGCAGCTCGGCGTGAGCCGCGAATCGGTCAACAAACACCTTGGCCGGCTGGCCGCACGTGGACTCATCGAGCTGGGACGCGGGCGCGTGATCGTGCTCGATGCCGCCCAGTTCCACGACCTCGCCACCGGTTGAACGCGGCGGGGCGACCGTCATCTCGGGCCATCCTCTCCCGTCCCATCGGGCGGATTGTGTGAACCGCTCCACAGACATGATCGGCGCCGAGACACACACTGTGTGGTGACTCGCGCCAGCAGGAGCTCGCATGGATCACGACGCGGGCGGACCGAACAATCGGCCGCCGATGCCACACATTCTCGATTTCGACGAGCCCGAGGCCTACAGCGAGGCGCTGAAGGCCGCCGGGTATCTCAGCGACCGAAACGAGGGAGCGCTGACCGACGACGACGGTGTGTTGCGCGCCGCGCACTACCGCAATGGCCGTCTGGAGTTCGATGACCCCGGCCATGAACTGAGCTCGCTGTACGAGCAGCGCCGAACGCTGCGTCCCGATGCTGCGGCGCGGTTCGAAGCGACCGTCCAACGTGCCGACCGGACGACGAACGAATCGGGCCGAAGTGTGATCCGGCTCACAGATCTCGATGACGCGCAGGGTCCACACTGCTGACAGCCCCCCATGGGGCTTGCGAAGCTCCGGAGACGGGCGGCGCAGACGGTGACCCACCGGTCCTCGCGAGGGAACGGACCGGTGGGTCACTCCACCGCTGTCGCCGACGGCACGTGCCCAGTGAGGATCGTTCTGGTTGGTAGCAGAGCGTCCGTGTGACCGGTTGCGGCAGCCGGCCACCCCACACGGGCACGTCGTCGTCGGCGATAGCGACTTTCTGCCGACGGCGGTGCCGATTAGGGTTCGCGACGGGACCGAATCACTGCTTGAACCAGGGGACTGCACATGACTGCCACCGAACCCGTCAACGACTGGGCGACCGACTTCGACATCTTCGACGCCGGTTTCGTGAAAGACCCGTATCCGATCTGGGGCGAGCTCCGGCCCACGTGTCCGGTTCCCCACAGCGAACGCTGGGGTGGGTCGCACATGCCGACCACCTTCGAGACGGTGACGGGCGTCGCTCGCGACGCTGAACACTTCTCGTCATTCTCGGTCAGCGTGGCACCGGTACCGACCAGCTACGACGCCGACGGCAACCGGATTCGCTCGATCATCGCGTCCGACGCCCCCGACCACGCTCCCGAGCGTCGACTCATGCTGCCCTTCTTTGCCCCGCACGCAGTCGAGCGCTTCCGCGAGCCCACTCGTGAGCTGTGCCGCCAACTGTTGCGCGGCGTGGTCGAGAAGGGCACCTTCGACGCCGCGGGCGAGTACGCCCGCCAGATTCCGCCTCGCGTCATCGCCGAGATCCTCGGGATCGACCCCGAGATGGGCGACGAGTTCGCCACCTGGGTCCAGGGCGTACTCGAGCTTGGCCTGCAAGACCCGGAAACCCGCGAGAAGTACCGCGTCATCATCGAGAACTTCTTCCTCGAGGAGATCGCACGTCGCCAGGAAGAGCCGGGCGACGACCTCATCTCGTTCCTGCTCAACGCCGACCTCGATGGTGAACCGGTGCCGATGCACGTCGTGCGAGGGAACATCAGCCTCATGCTCATCGCCGGTATCGACACCACATGGAGCTCGATCGGTTCGGCCATCTGGCACCTGGCGACACACCCCGAAGATCGTCAACGACTCGTCGACGAGCCCGAGCTGATCCCCACCGCCGTCGAGGAGTTCCTGCGGGCCTACTCCCCCGTCACCATGGCCCGCATCGCCAAGGAAGACACCGAGATCAACGGCTGTCCGGTCGCAAAGGGCGATCGCGTCCTGCTGTCGTTCCCTGCGGCAAACCGCGACCCCGAAGCGTTCGAAGATCCGGAGAAGGTGATCATCGATCGTGAGGTGAATCGGCACGTGGCCTTCGGCGCCGGGCCCCACCGTTGCGCCGGATCGAACCTGGCTCGGATGGAGATGGTCGTCGCCATCGAGGAGTTCCTGGCGATGATCCCCGAGTTCGAACTGGCCGACGCCGACGCCGTCACGTGGGCCGGTGGCCAGGTGCGCGGACCACGCAATCTCCCCGTCCGCTTCCCGGTGCAGGGTCTCGACCGAGGTCTGTGATCGGGGGCGAGCCACGACACGAAAGGATGAGCGACTGTTGCTCTTCGAGGGACTGAAGGTGCTCGACGTCGGCACGGTGATTGCCGGGCCGGTGTCGACCACCATGCTCGCCGACTTCGGGGCCGATGTGATCAAGGTGGAACCGCCGGGTGCCGGCGACTTGCTGCGTCACATCGGGCTTGCCACCACCATGCCGGATCACGAGGTCAACTATCTGTGGCATCTCGATGCACGGAACAAGCGCAGCATCCAGCTCGACCTGAAGCGGCCGGAAGCCATCGAGGTGCTGTGGCGACTGATCGACCAGGCCGATGTGTATGTCACCAATCAGCCGTTCCCGGTGCGCCGCTCGCTGGGGCTCGAGTACGCCGATGTCGCCGCCCGCCGGCCGTCGATCATCTACGGCTCGCTGACCGCCAATGGCGAGCACGGGCCTGACCGCGACGACAAGGGTTTCGACCTGGTGTCGTACTGGACGCGCAGCGGGTTGATGGACCTCGTCCGAGGCCCCGGTTCGAATCCCACCCACTCGCTGCCCGGGATGGGAGACCACCCCACGGCCGTGTCGCTGTTTGCCGGTTTGGTGATGGCGCTGCTGCATCGCGAGCGCACGGGCGAAGGCTCGCTCGTTTCGACCTCGCTCCTCGCGAACGGACTGTGGTCGTCGGCCGCGGTCACCCAGGGAGCGCTCACCGGCGCCGACATGGACGCCCACCGTCAACGCCAACAGGAGCCAGGCTTCCTCGGCAAGCTCTACGAAACCCGCGACGGTCGCTGGATCGGCATCACGATGGTCCGAGCCGGCAACGAGATCAAGCAGCTGTTCGCCGCGCTCGATGCCACCGACCTGCTCGACGACGAACGGTTCTCGACCACGCCGGCCCAGTACGAGCATCGCTCGGCGTTGAGCGCCGAGGTGGCGGCACGTTTCTCGCGCCGCACTGCTGCGGAGTGGATGGCGACCTTTGCCCAGCACGGAGTGCCTGCGGCGTTGGCGCCCCGGTCCGAAGACGCCGTCCGCGATCCTCAGCTCGAAGCAAACTCGATGGTGATCGACGGCGACCCCTCCACCGGTGTTGGCAAACTCATCAATCACCCCGTCCAGGTGTCGGCATTGAAGCGCGCCGACGTGCGGCGCGCTCCCGATCCCGGCGAACACACCGAGCAGATCCTGCGAGAGGCCGGCTTCGGGTCCGACGAGATCGATGAGCTGCTCAGCAACGGCGCGGCTTGGGCTGCGCGGACAGCCGCCCCGTAATGTTCATTGCATGCCCCCACTGACACCCGACGCCTCGGCGAACGATGCCGGCACCGCTGACGCCCCGTACTACCGTCCCGTCGCCGACGAGATCGAGATCTTCTCGGCAGCGTTCGCCGCTCGTCTACCGGTCCTGCTGAAGGGGCCGACGGGCTGCGGCAAGACCCGATTCGTCGAGTACATGGCGTGGCGGCTCTCCCAGGATCCAACGCAGCCGACGATCGGGCTCACCACCGTCGCCTGCCACGAAGACTTGACCGCCACCGACCTCGTCGGACGCTACCTGCTGTCGGGCGAAGAGACGGTCTGGATGGACGGGCCTCTCACCCGAGCCGTACGCCAGGGCGACATCTGCTATCTCGACGAGGTGGTCGAAGCCCGCAAGGACACCACCGTGGTCATCCACTCGCTCACCGATCACCGGCGGGTGCTTCCCATCGAGAAGACCTCGGAACAGGTGCACGCACACCCGGACTTCCTGCTCGTCATCTCGTACAACCCCGGCTACCAGTCGGTGGTCAAGGATCTCAAGCCCTCCACCCGCCAACGGTTCGTGAGCATCGAGTTCGACTATCCCGACGTCGACGCAGAGACCGAGATCGTGCGGACCGAATCGGGCACGACCGACGACATCGCTCGCTGCCTGGCAAGGATCGGCAACAAGACCCGCCACCTGCACGAGCGTGGCATCGAGGAAGGCGTCAGCACTCGGCTGCTGGTCTACGCCGGCACGCTCATCGCCGGCGGCATCTCACCTCGGCGGGCGTGCCAGAGTGCGATCGTGGAGGCCATCAGCGACGACCGCGACGTCCAACGGGCGGTGGCCGACATCGTCGACGTCGTGTTCCCGTGACCCTGGCGCTGACCGAGGCGCAGCGCAGCCTCGGTCTGTTCGCCGAAAGTCTCGCTGGTCAGGTCGTGCGAATCGAAGCTCGCGAGGACGATCGGCGGGGCTGGCCGTGGGATCTCGGGCTCCCCGACCCGCTCGTGGTGTCACTGGCGCCGGTCATGGACATCGGGAGCACCGACGAAGCGCAGCGGCGTGTGTACCGGCTCCAGGTGCTGCACCAGCTGTCGCTCGCCGAATTCGGTACCTTCGGCAACGACCATGACCACCTCGACCGGCATGCCGCGCCGAGGCATCCGCTCATCGTCGACTCCGATGTGGCCGAGGCTGCGGCCGCCATTGTCGTCCTGCTCGAACATCTCCGCGTGACCGAGGCCGTCAGAGCGTTCTATCCGGGCGCTCGACACGACCTCGACGACCTCCTGGCACTGGCTCTCGCCGAGGCCGAGAACGACTCGGTAGCGGCGGGCGAGCACGACGTCGCCGACGCGCTTCGCCGCTGCTGCCTCGGCGGCACGGCACTCGCCGGCGCGCCTGCTACGACCTCTCTCGATCCGGTGCTGCTCGCCACCATCGATGCGCATATCGATCCGCTGCGCTCGCCCGCCGCAACGCTGGACGACAGTGCGGCGACGGCGGTGGAGCTCGCAACGTTGCTCCTCTCCCCCAGCGCTCCGACACGACCGAGCGACGGCGAGCCCTTCGTTCCCAGGGTCGATGATCCCGACGAAGCCGACGCCGAGATCGAGTTTCCCGATCTCGAAGGCATCAGCACGAGTCCGCCACCGCTCGACGCCGAGGCCGATCGCACCAGCGACGACCTCGAGGGCTCGATCCAGAGCAGCCCGATCACCATCGCCGCCGAACTCGAGGCCCTCGAACGATCGACGGCAGCGGAGCCCCGCCGACCTCCGAGGGCCAATCGACGCGGCGTCGACCCCGATGACCGCACCTTCGTGTACGACGAGTGGAACCACCTCGAACGCTCGTACGAACGCTCGTGGTGCCGGGTCATCGAGCGGCGACTGGTCGGCGAGGATTCCGGATTCATCGATGAGGTCCGAGATCGCCATGCCCACCTCGGACGCCAGATCCGTCGCCAGTTCGCCATGCTTCGACCGGAGGAACGGGTCCGGGTCTACCGCCGTGACGACGGCGACGAGCTCGATCTCGACGCCGTGATCGAGGCCATCGTCGATCGTCGTTCCGGGGCAGCGGCCGACGACCGACTCAACATCCGCCGAGACCGGGCCGTCCGTGAAGTGGCAACCGCGTTCCTCGTCGACCTGAGCGCCTCGACCAGCTCACCGGCAGAGGAGGTACCGCCACCACTGTTCGACGAGGACGACGACGATCCCTTCGACGACCCGTTCAAGCCACGACCAGTCGCCTACGACGAGACCCCCGTTCGCCGAGTCATCGACGTCGCCAAGGACGCAGTCGCTCTGATGTGTGACGCGCTCGGCCAGCTCGGCGACCGCCACGCCGTCTACGGGTTCTCGGGCCAGAGCCGGCACGAGGTGGAGTTCCGGGTGGGCAAGGAGTTCGACGATCGGACCGCTGGGTCGACCTGGGCCGGCATCGGCGCCATGCAACCGCTGAGCTACACCCGTATGGGTCCGGCCATTCGTCATGCCGCGAGCAAGCTCGCCAAGCAGGAAGCCAGGACGAAGCTGCTGATCGTGATCTCCGATGGGTACCCGCAGGACATCGACTACGGACCCGATCGCCGCGACAAGACCTATGGACTCCACGACACGGCGAAGGCGATCGAAGAGGCGGCACAGCTTGGGGTCGATACGTTCTGCGTCACGATCGATCCCGCCGGTCACGACTACCTCCGAGTGATGTCGCCCGAGCACCGCTATCTGGTGATCGACGATGTCGAGTCACTCCCGGCCGAGCTCGCCAAGCTCTACCTCAGCCTGGCCGGTCCGACCGCTCGCCACTCGTCACCGGTGCCAACGACTGACTGACCGAGGTTTCCCATCGCTGCGTCGGGGTACCGACGCCCGATGCCGACGATCTCGCCCCAACGCTCGACTCGCCAGCGGAATGTGCCGGCCTCGTCACCGGTTCGTGACGAGGTGGACCCCTTCGACGACCTGATCGCCAACTACGAACGAGTCCGAGCGCTCACCGAAGCACTGGCCGCACCACTCTCGGCCGAAGACCAGACCTCACAGTCGATGCCTGACACCAGCCCGACCAAGTGGCACCGGGCGCACGTCACCTGGTTCTTCGAAACCTTCGTGCTCGAGCAGTACGAGCGGGGTTTCGTACCGTTCGACCCCTCGTTTCGCATGCTCTTCAACAGCTATTACGAAGCGGTCGGACCAAAGTACCCGCGGCCCCAACGCGGCTTGGTCACCCGCCCGGGAGCGGCCGAGGTCACCGACTACCGAGCCGACGTCGACCGCCGCATGGTGGCGACACTGCTCGATCACCCCCGCTGCGCTGCAGAAGGCGCCGACACCGCCGACACGCTGCGGGAGCTCGTGACGCTCGGGCTCCATCACGAGCAACAGCATCAAGAACTGCTGCTGATGGACATCAAGCACTTGCTGTCACTCCATCCGAACGGTGAGGCCTATCGGCCGCAGAAGGTTCCCGACTCATCGGTGCCGGAACCGATCCGATGGCTTGCGCTCGACGGTGGTCTGGTGGAGGTCGGTCACGACGGCGCCGGGTTTGCGTTCGACAACGAAGGGCCCCGACACCGTCAGTACCTCGAACCGTTCGCCATCGCCGACCGTCTCGTCTCTGTCGCCGAATGGAAGAAGTTCATCGCCGACGGTGGTTACCGACGACCCGAGCTGTGGCTCTCCGACGGCTGGCACACGGTGCAGTCGAAGGCGTGGGAGCGCCCGATCTACTGGCTCGACGACGCCGCGACGGCCCATACCCTCGGCGGCGTACGTCGCCTGCACGACGCCGAGCCGGTCTCACACATCAGCCTGTACGAGGCCGATGCCTTCGCTCGCTGGGCCGAAGCACGCTTGCCAACCGAGTTCGAGTGGGAGCATGCGGTGGCATCTCGTGGTCTGAGCGGCTGCGACCGGACCAAGCTCGATCTCGACGTTCTCGAGCCGTTGCCCGCCGCCCGGCACGGGGGCGGGCCTGATCTACAGCAGGCCTTTAGCCACTGCTGGCAGTGGACTGCGAGTGCCTACTCGCCCTACCCGGGCTTCGTGGCTCCGGCCGGTGCCGTCGGCGAATACAACGCCAAGTTCATGTCTGGTCAGGTCGTGCTGCGCGGAAGCTCGTCACTGACTCCACCGGGGCACGCCCGTCTCACCTACCGCAACTTCTTCCCACCATCCGCTCGCTGGCCCATGACGGGCCTCCGACTCGCCCGAGGAACCGCTTCGTGATGTCACCCACCGCCGCCATGCCGCCCATCACCATGTCGATCGACGCACCGACCTTCGATGTCCATCTCGATCCCGACTGGGCTGAGCACGCCTTCATCGCCGATGTGCGCGAGGGACTCGGCCATCGTCCGCTCCAACTCCCACCCCGCTGGCTGTACGACGATCGAGGCAGCGAACTGTTCGATCAGATCACCAGGCTCGAGGAGTACTACCCCACCGAGGCGGAACGATCGATTCTCGAGCGTGAGTCCGCCACCATCGCGAACATCACCGGCGCCGACACCATCATCGAGCTGGGGTCCGGCACCTCGGACAAGACCCACACGTTGATCCGGTCCTTCCGCTCGACGGGACAACTGAAACGCTTCGTTCCGTTCGATGTGAGCGAGCAGACCCTACGCGATGCCGCATCGGCGCTGGCCGAGCAGTACCCCGGCCTGTGCCTGCACGGCATCGTCGGCGACTTCTCGCTCCACCTGTCGAAGCTGCCCACCGAAGGCCGCCCGATGGTCGCCTTTCTCGGGTCGACGATCGGCAATCTCTACGTCGACGAACGACGAGCGTTCCTCGAGATGCTCGCCGAGGCGTTGCCGACGGGAGGGTGGCTCCTCCTGGGTGTCGATCTCGTCAAACCTGCCGATCGTCTCGTGTCGGCGTATGACGACCCCCAGGGCGTGACCGCCGAGTTCACCCGCAATCTGCTGGCGGTCGTCAACCACCGTCTTGGCGCCGATTTTCAGCTGGACGGATTTGATCACGTGGCGCTGTGGGATCCGAGCCAGGAGCGAATGGATCTGCGGCTTCGGGCCAACGTCGACCACCACGTCACCATCCCCGGCGCGGCGATGGAGCTCGACATCCGCTCCGGCGAAGAGATCCGGGCGGAGGTCTCCACCAAGTTCCGCATTCCCAAGATCACGGCCGAGGTCGACGACGCCGGCTTCACGGTGCGGCAGGTGTGGACCGACCAGCCGGGCGACGTCGCCGTCATTCTCGCCTCGGTCGATGGACCGGACGTCGCGATCGGGCGTTGACGACGGCAGTCGGCCAAACGCACTGAGCTGATCGGGGAGCTTCTCGGGATCCGACGACTCAGGCCGGGTGAGACGCCCGCCACTGCGTTCGGGCGTCGGCCGCCGCAACCTCGAGGATCTGTGCGATCGTCGGGAAGGCGAAGACCTGCGACGCCGCCTGCTCGATCGTGGCTTCGAGATGTACCCAAGCCGTCACGATGGCGATCAGCTCATCGGCGAGCGGGCCGACGATCGAGCCGCCGACGACCACGCCGGTCTCGGCGTCGATGGTGAGCACCGCCATCCCGCGATCGAGTCGGTCGGTAGCGTGTCGGGCGATGTCGTCCACACGTCCGACGCCTCGAATGGTCTGTCGGCCTTCGGCTTCATGGGCGTCGACGGATCGTCCCACATGAGCGGCCGGGGGATCGGTGAAGACGGCGTGGGGCATGACCGGATCGGCCATCGGAGCCGGGCCACCGAGGATCGATGCTGCGACGATCGCCGCCTCGACGTTGGCGCCGTGCGTCCACGGCGACCGACCGTTCAGGTCGCCGATGAGACGGAGCCACGGGTGGCCAGACACCGCGAAGCTCTCGTCGAGCTCGGGAACCTCATCGGTCGACAGCCCCAAAGCGTCCAGTCCGACATCGCCGAGCCGAGGCGACTGACCAGCGGCGATGAGCACGCGATCGGCGGTGAGCATGGTGCCGTCGCGGAGGTGAATCGTCGCGCTCGCCGTGCCGGCGATGCGGGCAACGCTGACGACATCGGCCGACAGCCGCAACTCGAGTCCGGCCGTGCCGATCGCACTCGCGTAGTGCTCCGCCACCTCGGCGTCGTGGTCCGGGAGCAGTCGATCGCCGGCCTCGAGCAGCGTGACTCGGGATCCGAAACTCCGATACACATCACCCAGTTCGCAGCCGATCGGTCCCGCTCCGACGATCACGATCCGCTCGGGCCGCTCCGACGACGTGAGGGCATCCTCGGAGGTCCAGTAGTCGATCTGATCGAGTCCGGGGATGGGTGGCAGCGATGGTGCGCTGCCGGTGGCGATGATCACGTGGTCGACGGTCCAGATCGTGCCGTCGGCCACCACCTGGCGTGGGCCGGCGAGCGCTGCCCTTTCACGGACCAGCACGAGTCCGCGCTCCACGAGATCGGTGGCGTGCTCGGCGTCGTCTCGATGGTTGGCGACGCGGTCTCGATGGTCGATCGCCAGTCGCCATGCGTCAGCGGAGCGTGCGCCGGGCCGGTGCGCCTGGTGGAGGAGCGCCTTGCTGGGCATGCAGGCGGTGAATGGGCACTCACCTCCGACGAGACCGGGTTCGAAGCCGACAACGGAGCGACCGGCGTCGCGCAGTCGTCCGGCGAGTGCTTCCCCAGCGGAACCCAGACCGATGATGGCGACATCGGCGCTCCGACCGGCCGTGCCGGATGAGGGCGCTGCCATCTATCGCTCGACCAGTTCGGCGAGGCCGTCGTCGGCGAACCCATCGACGTGGAAGATGACGCCCATGCCGTCGGCCAGCCGTTCATCAGGGACCGATGGGACGACCATGACCGGCACACCCTGGCCGATTGCCGACCGGAGCACGACGTCGACGAGACGTCCGCTCTCGATGTGCGGGTGCTCACCACCGATGTCGGGGGTGGCCAGCGCCGCATCGGCGAGGTCGTAGCCGATGTGTGCAGGGTCGGCACCGAACCAGCCGTGGCGTTCGTCGTCGGGATCGTCGTGGACGAGCAGCATCGACGCTCGCCCTGAGCGGAGCGCCTGCACGCTGGCGACGACGCCGTCGGCACCGGCACCGTGGCTCTCGAAGTAGCGGTAGAGCCGCAGGGCCTCGACGACACGTCGGGCGGAGCGGTCGGCAACGTGGCGCACCATTTCCTCCGCCAGCTCCGCATCGGACTGCCGCTCGTCGTCGATGTCGATCCGGAGCACCGGACAGAACAGACGACCGTCCCTCACGACGAGCGGGTGGATGGCGTCGAGCGTGCTGGGGCTGCCGACGATCAGCACCAGCGAGGTATCGGTGAGATGGGCCACCCGAGCGATCAGCTCGGCGGCACCGTCGGGGTTGTGCCCAATCAGGGTTTCCCGCACTACCTCGCCGTGGCGGGGCGACGCGATGAGTGTCATCCCCGACCGATCGAGCACCGCAACGACGTGGTGCAGCAAGGACTGCTCCGACTCGAGGAACGGTCCGATCCGCGGCACCCCGGCAACGTCGACCACGTCGTGGGTCGGCGGGTCGGGAAAGGTCGTGGCAACGAGTGGACCTGCCGACGAAGCGAGGCAGGCGAACAGGGCATCGTCGCTCTTCTGCGCCACCTCGACGAGGTCGGCCACCTGCTCCACCACGGTCGACGGCACCACGTCACGATCCACGGACGCCAGAAACCGCTCACGCGCCGGCACCGTCGGCCCCACGAGGTCGAGGTAGACCGAGAGGTGCGGTCCGTCGCTCAGCACGACCTCTCGAAGCTCGTCGAGGAGCTCGCGGCGGGGCCGACGGGTCGGGAACCCCACGACTCAGATCCGCCCTTCGCCGTTCGTGGTGGCGCCGATTCGAGTCATCTCGCGATACTCGGCTTCCACATCGGGCTGCTGCGGTGCATTGCGCTCGGCAGCTGCGGCCTCCTCCTTGGTGGGGCCACGCCCGGCAACATGGGCAGCCGTCGCGTCCCGATCGGCGGTGCGGTCACGCCCGCCCGCATTCTCGATGTGCGAACGCACGAACCACTGGAACAGTTCGAGCTTGGCGCTCTGGCCGATCAGGAGGTCCTCGGTGATGGGATCGACCGTCCCCGTCCCCTCGATCGCTGCCCGGTGGTCGGCGATGACACCGTCGTAGACCGAGTCGAGTGCATCGAGGTGCTGTTCGACCGAGGCTCGCCCGAGTTGATAGTCGTCCCAGGTACGGGTCTCCACGACATGCCCGGGCGTGCCGTTCGGCGTCCCGCCAAGAATGGCGATGCGCTCGGCGACCTCGTCGGTCATGAGCCGCACGGCGTCGACCTGCTCGTCGAGCATCTCGTGCACAGCGATGAAGTTGGGTCCCATCACATTCCAGTGGATGTGCTTGAGGACGAGCTGGGTGTCGATCAGGCCGACGAGGCGGTCTTCGAGGTGCTGGATTGCCTCCGTCGCCTTCGATGCTTCGAGTCCGGGAACCGATGTGTGTGCCATGAGCGTCACCTTTCGCTATAGGGGATGTGTGAGGGGCCGAACCCTGCCGGGTTCGAGCTGCTCCCGTCCTCCCCCACCCCACCGCACCCCAAACCCGCCTTCCCCGTTCTGTGCGTCACACTCCCCACTCGATCCGTTCTGTGCGTCAAACTTCCCGCCAAGAACCGTTCTGTGCGTCAAACTTCCCGCAGACGACGCGTTTGACGCACAGTTCGGAGATCGCGACGTGTTTGACGCACAGTTCCGGTGGCTCGACCGACCAAGGTCGAGTGTCGAGGTCGGTCGGACATCGACGTCGGGTGGGTGGCGAGCGGCGAGGTCAGCCGGCAGCGAAGGCCAGGACCACCGGCAGGGTGACGAGCGAGGCCAGCGTGGTCATGACGACCGCCGACGTCACTCGCTCGGTCTCGAGGTCGTGCTCCATCGCCAGCACCATGCAGAACACCGCCGGCGGCATGGCCGACTGAATGGCCACCGCCCAGAGCAGATCACCATCGAGGCCGACCAGCCGGGCCACGGTCGTCGCGGCGAGTGGCGCCACCACCAGCTTCGCCACGATCGTGACACCGAGGTCGGGCGTACGGGCGCGCAGGCCAGTTATCGCGAGCTGGAGACCCAGCGTGAACAGCATCACCGGGATCAGGGCGCCGGCAAGAAGGCCGATCGAACGCTCGACGACCAACGGTGGCGCCACGTCGACGGCCCCGGTCAGCATGGCGATGATCGCGGCGATCGCCATCGGCGCGAGCACCGCCCGCCGAACCGCTCCCACCACCCCGACCGTCTGCCCAGCCGCCAGCCCCACCCCGAGGGTGATCCCGAGCACGTTGATCACCAGCATGAGGATGCCGGCCGCCGGTAGCGCGTCGTCGCCGAGCGCGAAGACCGTGATCGCCAAACCGGCGTTGCCGACATTGCCGTAGGCGCTGGTCACCACGGAGGCCGCGGTCACCGACGAGGTCGATCCGATCGCCCGATTCCCAGCGACGGCGGCCAGCACTGCGGCCACCATGCCGACCACACCGGCGATGCACAGGCGAAGCACGGTCGAAGAGTCCAGACCGTTGTCCTGCAACAGCTGGAACACGAATGCCGGGCCGAGGATCCAGTACGCCAACGACGACAGCGAGCCGGCGACGATGCCCAGTCGTGGCCCGGCATACGCACCGACGGCGACGATGAGGACCACTGGCCCGAGGACGTCGATGAGGAGCGAGAGCGTGGACACGAGCCCGCGAGCCTATTCGCCCGCCCCTTCTGTGCGTCAGACTTCCCGCCCGTACCCGTTCTGTGCGTCAAACTTCCCGCTGGCGACGCGAATGACGCACAGTTCGGGATTGGCGGTGATTTTGACGCACAGAACGGGCGGGGTAGAACCTCGGGCATGACCGAGGAACAGGGCACCGCCGAGCGACAGGGCATGGCTGAGCAACAGGGAACGAGCCGACCGCCGGACAGCACCGACTTCGAGGGGCGGGCCGAGCTCGAGGAGCTGCTCGAATCACTGCTGGCGCCGGAGTGGGTGGACGCGGCGCGAAGAAGTGACGAGGGCGCCATGCTCGAGGCCAAGGCCGCAGCCGACAACCCTGCGATCGTGCGGGAGCTCGGCGCCCACGGGTGGGTCGCACCGCACTACGCACCCGAACACGGTGGCCGAGGTCTGTCACGGCCCGACGCCCAGGCGGCGCTCACGTTGCTCGCAGATTGGGAGGTGCCGCACGTTCCCCGCGGCTCCGGGCTGCCGCTGGCCGCGCCCACCATCCAGCAGTGGTCGAGCGACGAGACCAAGCGACGTCTCCTACCCCCACTCCTGCGCGGCGACGAGCGCTGGTGCCAGCTCTTCTCCGAACCCGGCGCCGGCTCTGACATGGCGTCGCTCGCCACCTCGGCCGTCCGCGACGGTGACGAGTGGATCATCAACGGTCAGAAGGTGTGGACCACGTTCGGTCACGAGTCCGAGATGGCGATGCTGCTCGCCCGCACCGATCCCGATCAGCCCAAACACAAAGGCATCACCTACTTCGGACTCGATATGCAGGCCCCCGGCGTGGAGGTCCGGCCGCTGGTGAACATGGCCGGTCAGCTCGAGTTCAACGAGGTGTTCCTCACCGACGTCCGAGTCCACGACCTGCTCCGCATCAGTCCGATTGGCGAGGGCTGGGGGGCGTCGCTCACAACGCTCGGAGCCGAACGCCATGCGTTGTCCGGGACGAAGAAGAAGAAGCGCAAGTCGTCCGACGAGATCCTCGGCGGCAAGCCGTTCGACGAGGTGCGAGCGAGAGCGGTCGAGAACGGCGCCGCACTCGATCCGGTCGCCCGCCAGCGTCTCGTCACCGACTATGCGGCGGGACAGGTCCTGTCGCTGACCAGCGCACGCGCCCGGGCCAAAGCCGCAGCAGGTCAGCAGGTCGGCCCGGAGGGATCGATCTCGAAGATCGCCAAGGCCGCATCGAACCAGGCACTGCAGGAGTCGGCGATGTCGTTCCTCGGCGCCGACGCGACTGCCTGGGAGTCCGACGACACCGACGCCGCCGAGTGGATCGAGCAGTTCCTGCGCACCAGGGCCAACTCGATCGAGGGCGGCACGTCCGAGATCCAGCGGAACATCGTGGGCGAGCGAGTCCTCGGGCTGCCCCGTGAACCCGACCCCTTCAAGGGACAGGACTGGCGCTCGATCCCTCGCTGATCCTGCCCGCCAGCGCCGGGCGGCGAGCGGCAGCCACCGCCGCGATCCGGCCTCGCGCACACGCAGCTGCTACACCATGTCGATGTTCGCTCGTCGACTGCTCCTCCCGATCGAGGCCGGACAAGCGGTGAGGCAGACCATCGGCATCCTCGATGACCACGGCGCCTCCGAGGAACCGGTGCGTGCCACGCTGCTCGAGTACCGGGTCTGGCAGACCTGGAGCAACGAGGAGTGGGAGGCCATGGACGGGCCCGAGCGCGAGATCGAGCTCGAGATCGAAGACGCCGCCCTCCTGTTGGAGGGGCTTGCGTTCACCGAGGCGATGAGCGTCGACCTGCCGTGGTTCGAGATGGTGCAGTGGACCGTCGACTTCATGACCCAACAGCTACGCCCGGCATGGACCGAGGAGGAGTGGACGCTCCTCGCCCGAGGATGACGCACACCGGGTCTGTGTGACCGAGGTACTGTTCGGACGGTGATGCTCGATGACCACCTGCGGGGCACCGACGCCCTGGTAGCGCTCGATGACGCGTACGCTGCTGCCTGGGCGATCCGCGATCGCTCCCTGCTGGAGCTGTGCGCCCGGCGCATGGCCATGCTGCGACGCCACGAGCCGACGCTGGCTGCCATGACCCCGGCCGAACAACGAGCGCTTGCGTCGTGGCCGACCGACGTGCACCTCGACGATGTCGGGCGGGCGGCCCTCGCGTTCACTGAACAGTGGATCGTCGATGTCGCCTCGCTCTCCGACGAGCAGGCTGATGCACTGTGTTCGGTGCTCGGTGATCAGCGGTTCGCCGACTTCGTCACTGCGCTGCTGATCGTCGAGCAACGGATGAGTCTCGAACTGTTCCTGGACCGGGTGCTCTGAGATGGCGACACCACGTCGACCCCGAGTTGCCGCCGGTACCCGCGCCGGCACAGCGTTGAAGGACGCCCTCGCCGACTTCGCCGCGGCTGCGGTGCGCAACGATGCGATCGACCCGGTCACCACCGAACTCGTGCGGCTGCGTTGCGCGACCTACCACGACTGTCACACCTGACTGTCGCTGCGCTCGGCAGTTGCCGAACAGCACGGGTTCGACGAGCACCTCGCCGCACACGTCACCGAAGGACCCCCTCGACTCGATGGTCTGACAGCGGCGCAACGCGTCGCACTCGAATTGGCCGACGCCCTCCTCTCGGACCCGGCCGGAGCAACACCACAACTCCGTGCACGCCTGGCCCAGCACTACCGCCCCGACCAGATCATCGAGCTCACGCTCGACGTGATGAAGTGGAGCTATCAGAAGATCCCTGTCGCACTCGGCACCGATCTCGAGGTCGTGCCAGGCCAGCTGAGTGCCTTGCGCTTCGACGCCGACGGCCGCTACCTCCCTCCGCCCACCACCTGAGGTGTGCGAGACTTCGGCATGGATCTGCAGCCGCTGCCCAACGACGCACTGGCCACGTCGTACCTCCGTCACTGGCAGCTGTCCACCGGCATCGAGACGGGCGAGCCGGACGAGTTGCGGGCGCTACGCCCCGTCGCCGACGAGATCGACGACGCGGCCGACAGCGGCACCCTCCCGATCGGCGTGCTCGACGCGTTGATCCAGCACCCGCACGGTTCGCCGTCCTTCCGGGCCTACGTGGCTGCCGGGCCCGTCGAACAGATCCTCACGACCCACGCCGACCGCTACGCCGACGAACTCGCCGAGCGCTGCCGCCGCGACGAGCGGTGGGCCGAGACCCTGGCAGCCGTCTGGCTCGACAAGAAGCAGTGGCGTCGGCTTCCCGACGACCTGCGTCGGGTCATCCCCCAGCCCAAACGCTGACCGAACGCTCGGCTGCCGAGCCCACCTCTGGCGAACTCTCGGCCCACGGGCCCAGTTCCGGGCTCCCCAGCCGAGAGTTCGCAAAGGGTGGGCTCTGGGGCCGAGCGTTGGCAGAGGGGTGAGCTGTGGGACGGGTGTTCGACGGCGGGATGGGCTCGCTGTCGGCCGCATCAGTGGGTGATCATGCCGCCAGTGACGTTGAAGGCCTGGCCGGTGCAGTACGCCGAAGCGGGCGAGGCGAGGAACATGACCATGTTGGCGACGTCGTCCGGCGTGGCGAGCCGGCCGAGCGGCGACCGTGCCGACCACTCGGCGATCTGCTCGGCGGTACGGGTATCGGCCCCCATCTCGGTGAGCACGTAGCCGGGGCACACTGCGTTCACGTTGATGCCGTGGCGACCGAGCTCGGCGGCGCTGACCTGGGTGAGCGAAATCACTGCGGCCTTCGAGGCGGCATAGTGCGCTTGGCCGGCAGCGCCGACCTTGCCGCCCATGCTCGCCATGTTGACGACGCAGCCACCAGAGCCAGCAGCGATCATGGCCCGAGCCGCAGCCTGGGTGGTGAGCAGCATCGACCGAGTGTTGACCGCGAACATCTCGTCCCATTCGTCGGGTTCGATCTCGAGAAGTGGGGTGATACGGAAGATGCCGGCGTTGTTGACCAGCACGTCGATGCCACCGAGCAGGCCGATCGCTTGGTCCATGGCGACTGCCACCGACGACGGCTCGGACAACTCGACCTCGACTCGGACCACTTCGGCATCGAGCTCGGCGTCGATGAAGGAGCGATCGAGTGCGGCAACTGCGGCGCCCGCCGCCCGGAAGCGGTCGACGATGGCGGCGCCGATGCCGCGTGCACCGCCGGTGACCACGACTCGGGCGTCGCCGATCGACACGGCGGCCTGCTCGCCGCCAATCGACACCGCGGTGGGCTCATCGCCGGACGCACGGGGGTCGCTGACTGGCATCGACACAGCGTAGGTCGTCGGGTCAGCTCCCGGCCGACGGGTCGGTCATCGGCAGCGAGGGATCGGCCGACCATTCCATGAGGCTGCCGTCGTAGACTGCCACGCCCTCATGCCCGAGCAGCGCCAAGCAGAACGCGTCGACGGTCGCAGCGATGGCACCGCCGCAGTACGTGATGATCGAGTCGTGCTGGAGGAGCCCGGCCTCGCTCAGCAGTCGGCGCATCGTGTCGGCATCGACGAAGGCTGCGGTCTCCTCGGTGATCATCGAGCGGAAGGGTACGTTCACCGCACCGGTGATATGGCCACCACGAGGACCGTAGGCCGTGCCGGTGCCATCAAAGCTGTCGGCCGTGAGCGCATCGACGATACAGGTGGGGGCCGTGGTGGCAGCGAGGACGTCGTCCTTGGTCGCTCGCACCCGCTCCCACCCCGAGGCGACGGCGAACGGTGATGTACCGGTGCGAGGCACTGCGTCCTCCGTGCTCAGCGGTCGGCCCTCGGCCTCCCACTGCTCGATCCCTCCGTGCAGGATGGCGCAGTCCACGCCCATGTGGTGCAGAGTCCACCACGCACGGGTGCACCACATCGTGCCCGAATCGATGCCGGCCCGAGGCGTGCGAGCGACGATCACCACCCGGGTGTCGTTCTCGATGCCGAAGCCGGCCATGGTCGCCACGAACGAGGCCTCGCTCAGCCACATCCAGGGCAGCTCGGCCTCGGGGGCGGACAGCACGCCCTTCCCGGCAGCCGAGTCGAAGAACAACGAGCCGGGGATGTGGCCGAGGTCGTAGCACTCGGCCCGTGCGCGGTTCTCGAGCTTCGAGGTCAACTTGGCGGTGACATCGAGCACCACCACCTCATCGAGGTGCGCGGCCAGCCAGTCGGTGGTGACCAGATACTCGGGATGGGCGAAGTCCACGGCCGTTCTCCTCAGCGTGTGGTGGGACGACGGATGAGCCGACCCGGTCGCTCGCCGGTGTCGGCGCCATCGGCCCGCGTCTGGACGCCGTTGACGAACGTGGCGACGTAGCCCGTGACCGGCTGGAGGAACCGCCAACCACCGGCCGGGAGGTCGTTGGTGGCGACCGGACGGTGCACGGCGAGGCGGTCGAGATCGACCACGTTGACGTCGGCCCGCATCCCCGGCTCCAGCGTCCCTCGGTCGGTGAGGCCGTAGAGACGAGCATTGCGCCGAGTCTGTTTCTCGACGAGGAACTCGATCGGCAGCCGTTCACCCCGGGACCGGTCTCGGACCCAGTGGGTCAACTGCGTGGTCGGCGCGGTGCCGTCGCAGATCAGCTTCACGTGGGCGCCTGCATCGGCCAATCCCGTGACGGTGGCGGGGTGCACCAGCATCTCCCGGATGGCATCGAGGTTGCCGTCGACGTAGCCGGCACCCATCAGTGACGCCACATTGGTGCCGTCGCCTTCGGTGAGGAAGTCGTACATGGCCTCTTCGAGGCTGACACCGAGCGCCGCGGCCCGAGCCTCGAAACTCTGGTCGGCATCGGGCTCGTAGTCAGGTCGGTGGTCAGCTGGGAACATGCGACCGATCGAGAGTTGGAGGCTGAGGTACAGGCTCTCCATCGACCCCTCGTTGTGGGGTGCGATGTCGTCGTCGGCCAGGACCGCCGCCTTCACCTCCGGATCTCGCATCGCTGCTGCTCGCTCCGCAACCGGGAGATCGGCGAGCTCGAGATAGCGACGGCGCCGCATGAACGGGTGATAGCCGCCGAGGTTCGACAGCAGCCCGATCGGACGGGACGCGACCTGCGGATACAGCTGCGCGCCGGCGGCGTTCTGCGCCTCGGCAAAGGCCAGGACCTCTCGCCACGCCTCGGGATAGTCACGGCTCTGCACCGTGGTGAACGTGGTCTTGACGCCGCTGGTGCGAGAGATTTCGGCCAGCAGCGCGAGTTCGTGCTCCTGTGAGAACCGCTCACCACCGAAGGCCGCCATGGCACCGATGGATGCCGAGGTGATCGCCTCGAACACCCCGCCGCCACCGTCGACCATGCCCTGCACGAGTTCGGACAACTCCTCGTTGGTGGCGTAGGTGCCGGGGACGGCGGTGCCGTCGATCGAGCGGTGGAAGATCGTCCGAGACGTGGAGAAGCCGAGCACACCGGCTGCTGCCGCCTCGGCGACGACGCGACGCATCTCGGCAATGTCGGCCTCGGTGGCGTCGTCGTTGCGGACGCCTCGCTCCCCCATCACGGCGAAACGAAGCGCACCGTGCGCGAGCTGCGCACCGACGTCGAGGGCGTAGGACCGCTGACCGAGGAAGTCGAGGTACTCCGGGAAACTCGACCACGCGCCCCACGGCACACCCTCGTGCAATGCGCTGCCGGGGATGTCTTCGACCCCCTCCATGAGTTCGATCAGCGTCTGCTCCTCGCCGGGTGGGCACGGGGCAAAGCCGACGCCACAGTTCCCCATCACGAGCGACGTGACGCCGTTGGAGAACGACGGATCGAGGGTGTCGTCCCATGTCGCCTGCCCGTCGAAGTGGGTGTGCACGTCGACCCAGCCGGGAGCAACGATGGCGCCATCGGCATCGACCACTCGGCTGCCGTCGAGTCCGGGACCGACGGCGGTGATCCGTCCACCATCGATGCCCACATCGGCCGACCGCTGCGGCGTGCCGGTGCCGTCGACGACGACACCGCCCTTGATGACCACCTCATGTCCCATACTTCGTCCCCTTGTCGTGCTACTCATGCTCGAGCTGACGTGGCTCGAGTTTGGCACGTTCGGGCCACTGCCACCCCAACGACGGTAAATGTCCGTACAATGCGCTCCATGTTTGCACCTCGCTCGCTCGCCGCCGTCCTCGTCGCTCTCCTCACCCTCGCCTCGGCCTGCGGAGGTTCGTCCTCCGACGCAACGGCCAGTCCCGACGCCGGCACGAGTGCCGCCGCAGCCGACGACAGTGCATCCGAGGGCACACCGGGCGTGCGGGTCGTCAGCGTCGACGACGCACTGGCCATCGCCGAGAACCCGCCTGCCGACCTGGTGATCCTCGACGTGCGCACGGCCGACGAGTTCGCCGAGGGACACCTCGAAGGGGCGATGATGATCGACTTCTACGCCGAGGACTTCGCTGCCCAGCTCGGCGAGCTCGATCCCACCGTGCCCTACTTGCTGTACTGCCGCTCGGGCAATCGCAGCGGTCAGGCCGCCGCCATGATGGCCGACCTCGGTTTCGTCGACGTGGCCGATGTCGACGGTGGGATCAGCGCCTGGACGGGCAAGGGCTTCCCGGTGGTCAAGTGAGCTCGCCGTCCGATCGCCCCGATCCCGCCGCCGTCTGGGAGGCCCGCTACGGCGCCGACGACGACTACTGGTACGGCACCGAACCCAACGACTTCCTCGCGGCGTCGGCTGTCACCCTCCCGATCGGCGACGTCCTGTGTCTGGCCGACGGCGAGGGCCGCAACGGCGTCCACCTGGCCAGGCTCGGTCACCGGGTCACGTCGGTCGACCTGACCTCGTCGGGCATGGCCAAGGCCGCCCGGTTGGCGGCCGACCGTGGCGTGCCGCTCACCACCGTCGTCGCCGACCTTGCCACCTTCGACCTGGGCGTTGCGAGGTGGGACCTGATCGTTTCGATCTTCGCCCACACCCCACCTCCGATCCGGGCTCGAGTCCACGGCGCACTCGCCACCGCCCTGCGGCCCGGCGGCCGCCTCATCCTCGAGGCGTACACGCCGGACCAGATCGGCCGAGGCACCGGCGGTCCACCCGTCCCCGAACTGACGATGACCCTCGCCGGTCTCCGCAACGAACTCGTTGGACTCACGATCGAGCACGGCGAGGAATTCGTCCGGCCGGTGATCGAGGGTCCTGGCCACACCGGTGATGGTGCGGTCGTGCAAGTGCTCGCCAGCCGCCCCGGCTGACTCGATCAGTCCTCGATCTCGACGTCGCTGACCGTGGAGTCCTCGGCATCGATGGTCTGCTCGAAGTCCTCGTTGAACGAGTCCTCGGTGTCGAACGAATCATCGATCGAGTTGTCGGTCTCGAAGCTGTCGACGATGTCGGTCTCGATCTCGACATCGACCGACTCGTCGACATTGAACGAGTCGTTGGTCGAGTTGTCGACAACCGCCGTGCCCTCGACGCTCTCGTCGTTGAACGAATCGTTCACCGAGTTGTCGATCGTGGTGTCGTTGTCCTGATTGGCGTTGGACCCGCCGCCGAAGGCGATCTGGGTGTCGCCGTCGCCCCCGATCGCTGCGTCCTCGGCATCGACCACGTCGCCCGAACCGAAGCCGGCGTTGACATCGTCGGATCCCTGGACGGTCTGATTGCCGTCGCCGATCACGGCGTCGCCGTCGACGTCGATGTCGGAGTCGACGTTGCCATCACCGATCGTGTTGCCACTGCCCTCGATGTTGTTGACGATGTTGTCGTCGCCGACGACCGCGCCCTCGGCCGAACCATCGGCGATGATCCCCTCGTTCACACCGGTCGACACGACACCGTCGTTCGCTCCGTCGAACGCCACGGCGCCATCACCGGTTGCGATGTTGGCATCGTCGATGTCGTCGCCGGCCGCCACTGCGGCGTCGCCGGTGGCGACACCGGTCTGGTCGCCACCCGCTGCTGCCGAACCAGCGCCCTGGGCGCTGACGTTGGTCGACTCGTCGGTGACCTCGAGATCACCATGGACCTCGCCCTCCACGTCGAGGTCGACGTGACGGGCGTTGTCGACGATGTTCTGAGTGATCTCGGTATTGGTCTCGTAGACGGTCGAGACGTAGCGATTGACGGTCTCCTCGACGACGTCCATGGGCGGCGGGGTTGGCGGCACCACCGCAGGCGGAACCGCCACCGGCGTCGAGCCACCAGGTGTGGCGGCGACCGGTATCGCCGACGGCCCGGCGGGCGCCGGGGTCGACCCACCAGGTGCCGACGAGGATACCTCGGGCTTCGGCGCGCTCGGAGCGCCGGGAGCCTGCGGGCTCGAGGGCGACGGCGAAGGTGCCAACGGACGTCCGGCGACCTGCGGCGGCATCATGCCCTTCGCCACATCGAGCACCATCTCACCGAACTCCTGGGTGGCGGCGACCTCGGGGTCGACGTCGTTGAAGGCCAGCCAGCCCTCGGGGTCCTTCGAGTACTCGAGCGCTTCGGACTCGTCGCCGAACAGCTTCTCGAAGGCCTGGACGACCACGTCGCGTGCGGTATCGGGCGCGCTCGAATCGGGTTCGGGTGTGGGCTCGGCCGCCGGTGGCGGCTCCTCGATCACCTCGGCGACCGTGACCGGCGCAGGCTCGGGCGCCTCCACTGGTTCCGGGGCGTCAGTACCGGTGTTGATCACGCCATTGTTCTCGCCGTCGAAGGCGACTGCGCCATCGCCGGTGGCGATGTTCGAGTCTTCGATGGTCCCGCCGGCCGCAACCGCACCATCGCCGGTGGCCACACCGATCTGGTCACCGCCCGCCGCCGAACCGGCGCCGGAGGCGGTCACGTTGACGGACTCATCGCTCACTTCGGTGTCGCCATGAACTTCACCATCGATGTTGAGATTGATGGTCCGGCTGTTGTCGACCTGGTGGTCCTCGACGACGGTGACCTCGTCGATCGCTTCGCCCGCCTCGGGCGCGTCAGCAGTCAGTTCTTCAGCCATGTCGTTCCCTCCGAACACTCCGGCACGTAGCGGCGCTGTCGATCACCGGCACGCTGCTTCCCCCTCGGGATGCCATGTCACTTTGACACGTTCTCCCTGCCCGTACCAGGGGGAGACCCCCGTCGCGTTCGCGCCGATCACGGGGATCATGGCGCAGCGGTCGAACGAGGGAGTCAGAGGGCTCGAGCGGGAACGCCGGCCACGGTCGCACCATCCGGCACGTCCTTTCGCACCAGCGCCCCGGCGCCGACGGTGACGTCGCGTCCGATACGCACGCCAGGCATCACCGTGGCACCAGCAAACACCGTCGACCGGTCACCAATCTCGACACCACCGCAAAGCGTTGCCGACGGGCTGATCGTGACCAGATCGCCGAGGCGGTCGTCGTGACTCAGCACCGCGCCGGTGTGGACAAGGCAGCCCTGGCCGACGATGACGTTCGCCGTGATCCGCACACCCGGCGACACGATGGTGCCAGCTCCCAGCTCGACCCATGGCCCGATCGTGGTGTCGGCGTGAACGAGCGTCGGGCGGTGGTGAAGGTCCTGCAGTGCTTGGGCTCGGTCGGCGATCGAGCCACCGGCAACGACGAGTCCGATCCGTCGCTCATCGAGGTTCGAGCCCGGAGCCAGGCCCGACCGCTCCTCGAGATCGTCGAGCGACGGGGCCACCGGCACACCGACTCGGCGGGCGAGTTCGCCGACCAGATCGACCGATCCCGCGGCAACGACACCCACGATCTCCGTCTGCGTCGAGCCCTCCGCCGGGTTCGCCACGATGGCGATCACCTCACCCAGGTAGCCGGAGGTGGCGACGACGATGACGGGCACGACCATGGGCGGATCGTAGTCATGGTGCGGCCACGGCTCGACCGACCGAGCGAAACCTCCCGCAGGGCTCCCACCAGCGACAGCGAAGGACTATGTTCGGGCGGAACACAGTTGGGATCGACGGACGCTCCCACCTGACCGGGAAAAGGACACCTCGACACATGCTGCGGAATCAGAACGACGCGAAGGCCAACCGCATTCATTCCATCGACCTGTTCAAGGAGGCCGACAAGAAGGCCATCGAACATCTCGAGCAGGCTGCCGACGAGGTCACGGTCAAGGCCGGCACGGTCGTCATCACCCAGGGCCAGCGCCACAACGAGGGCTACCTCCTGCTCGAGGGCACCGTCGCCGTTGAGGTCGACGGTGAGCACGTCGCCGACATCGGCGCCGTCGAGGTCTTCGGCGAAATCGGCCTCTTCGCCAACACCCCAGCGTCGGCCACGATCCGGGCCACCACCGACCTCAGCCTGATGGTCATCCCACACAACCGCTTCGACCAGATCCTCGACGACAACCCGGCCCTCACCAAGGCCGTCGCCAAGAAGCTCGCGATGCGGCTGCACGAGATGGACGCGCACCACGGCGAGGGTCGCCACTAGCGCGAACCTCGACCCGGTCATCGACGTGCCGAGCCCCCAGAGCTCGGGCTTGTTGCTCTACCGCTGGCAAGGCGAACGGGTTCAGCTGCTGATCGCCCACATGGGCGGGCCCTACTGGGCGAAGAAGCATGAACATGCCTGGTCGGTGCCCAAGGGACTCCACGAAGCGGATGAAGTCGATGCACTGGCCGTGGCCGAGCGCGAGTTCGCCGAGGAGATGGGTTCACCACCGCCCAGCGGCCCGACGCTCGACCTCGGGTCGAAGCGAGCCAGCGGCAAGACGCTCACGATCTTCGCCCGAGAGGGCGACTTCGACGAGACGTCGATCGTGAGCAATCACTTCGAACTCGAGTGGCCTCCGCGATCCGGGCAGATCCGGTCGTTCCCCGAGGTCGATCGGGTCGCCTGGGTCGACGACGATGAGGCGAGACAGCTGCTGGTGAAGGGCCAGGTCGAGTTCGTCGACCGGCTCCTCGCTGCTGTCTCGCCCCGATGACCGTCGGGATCAGGTGCGCTCGATGATGATGGCGGGCGCCATGCCGCCTGCGGCGCACATGGTGACCAAGCCGTAGCGCTGATCGCGGCGCTCGAGCTCGTCGAGCACGGTGCCGATGAGGATCGAGCCGGTGGCACCGATCGGATGGCCAAGCGCCATGGCGCCGCCGTTGACGTTGACCTTGTCGCGATCGAGCTTGAGGTCGCGCATGAACTTCTCCGACACGACGGCAAACGCTTCGTTGATCTCGAACAGGTCGATGTCGTCGATCGTGAGCCCGGCCTTCTCCAGGACCTTGCGGGCGGCCGGAACGGGAGCGTTCAACATGAGGGTGGGATCGTCGCCCATGTTGGCCATGGCAACGATGCGGCCCCGGGCCTTGAGGCCGTGCTTGGCTGCGTAGTCGGGGCTGGCCAACAAGATGGCAGCGGCACCGTCGACCACGCCCGACGAGTTCCCGGCGTGATGAACGTGTTCGATCTCGAGGTCGGGGAACTTCTGGGCGACGAGCTGACGGAAGGTGATGCCGTCCTCGCCCATCGGGTGGTCGGCAACGGCACCGAAGACCGGCTGCAGCTGGGCCAGCTTCTCGACCGTGGTGCCCGGGCGTGGGAACTCCTCGTGATCGAGGGCGAGCGAACCATCGAGGTTGTAGACCGGCACCACGCTCTTGTCGAAGCGGCCCTCGGCGATGGCCTTGGCTGCCCGAGCCTGGGACTCGGCGGCGTGGGCGTCGAGCGCCTCACGCGAGATCTTCTCGAGCGTGGCGATGGCGTCGGCGGCGACACCCTGGTGCGGCTGAGGGTGGATGTCGCGCAGATGCTGGTTGTTGGCGCCGAGGCCGAGCGCCCCGGTCTTCGGCAACGACATCAACTCGGTGCCACCGGCGATCACGAGATCTTCCATGCCGCTCATGACCATGCCGGCGGCGAAGTTCACGCTGGTGATGCCGGAACCACAGAACCGGTCGAGCGTTACGCCGCTGGCCTTGGTGTCGTAGCCGGCATCGAGGGCCGCCATCCGACCGATGTCACCACCCTGTTCGGCGACCTGCGCACTGGTGCCCCAGACGATGTCATCGACCTCGGAGGTATCGAGATTGTTGCGGTCGGCAAGTGCTTTGAGCACGGTTGCCGCCACGTGCTGGGGATGCAGATGGGCGAGTGAGCCCTTCCCCTGTTTGCCGATTCCACGCGGGGTTCGGCAGGCATCGATGATCAGGGCCTCAGGCACAACATTCTCCTCGTTCTGGTGCATGCGGCCGTTCGGAGGCCGTTCGCACATGCTTGGAGCAAACCGCGGCGGTGTCAAAACACGCCGACGACGCATCACGGGCCGCCGACGGCCGGCGCTCGCTCCCCCACGATCGGCTGGGCCTCGCTACCGTGGTCATGTCGGGGCCGTCTCGGCCCGTCACCGAATCCGAAGGACTCCCGTGCTCTGCGTCGTCTCGCCTGCAAAATCGCTCGACTACGAATCCCCGCTCGCCACGAAGAAGCGGAGCGAACCGATGATGCTCGAACGGGCCGGCGAGTTGGTGACGATCATGCGCACCAAGTCGGTCGACGACCTGCGCCAGCTCATGTCGATCTCGCAGCCGCTGGCCGAGCTCAACTTCGAGCGGTTCCAGGATTGGGAGCCGCCGTTCACACCCAAGAACGCTCGACCGGCCGTGCTCGCGTTCAACGGCGACACCTACCAGGGCCTCGATGCCGCGAACCGGTTCACCGAGCGGGACTTCACCCACGCTCAGAAAACGCTGCGCATCCTCTCCGGTCTCTACGGCGTGCTGCGCCCGCTCGACCTGATCCA
Source organism: Acidimicrobiales bacterium (assembly GCA_041394265.1). Taxonomy (NCBI): domain Bacteria; kingdom Bacillati; phylum Actinomycetota; class Acidimicrobiia; order Acidimicrobiales; species Acidimicrobiales bacterium. The sequence goes on along the minus strand of JAWKIO010000005.1, from coordinate 3,761,320 downwards.
GCCCTACCGGCTCGAGATGGGGTCGAAGGTCGCGAACCGCGCAGGACGTGACCTCTACGCGTACTGGCGACCCACGGTGACCGAGCAGCTCAATAGCGACCTCGCTGCCAGCCCCGGCGCCAACGCGCTCATCAACCTGGCGTCGACCGAGTACTTCGGGGCGGTCGACACGGCTGCGGTCGACGGCAAGGTCGTGACACCCATCTTCCTCGACGCCGATGCCGACGGCGAGTACCGAACCGTCGGCTTCTTCGCCAAGCGGGCACGGGGAACGATGGCCGGATGGATCATCACCGAGCGCATCAAGTCGGTGCGGGCGCTGCGCGAATTCACCGGCATGGGCTACCGCTTCGATCCCGAACGTTCGACGACTGATCAACCGGTCTTCGTGCGCTCGGGTCAGTAGCCCGAGGCGGCGACCGTCGCGTCGGGGCGACCGGGCCTCGCCCAAGGCTCAGAACAGCGACTCCTGCACCACAACCTCGGTCGAGCCGTGGTCGCCCAACTCGAGTTCGAGTCCGAACAATCGCCCGAGGTCGGCGACGAAGACATCCCCGTTGACGCGATTCCCGCCCGGACGACCAAAGGCCACGGCCCGGCCGACCACATCGAGGATCTCGAGCTGGTGGGCATCTTGGTCGAGCGGTAGCGGATAGCGATGCACGCGATCCCAGATCGGATGGTCGTGTGACGGCGCCAGCCAGTCGGTGTCGGCCGCGACGAACCTTGCATCGCCGGCGTGCTCGATGAGCCGATGCACCTTTGCGGCTGCCGCGTCGATGGCAGCCGCCAGTACGTGCTCCCGCTCGGCAGCCTCGAGCGCACTCGAGACGGCGAGTCCATCGAGTTTGCGTGTGATCGAGACCGACTGTGGGATGTCGAGCACCTCGGTGACGGCATCCTCGAGCTGACGGACAGCGACGCCGTCCGTCGCGTCGGCCACGAGGCAAGCTCGCCACGCTCCCTGTTCGGCCAGACGTTGCTGGGCCCGGGACGCCGTGGTGGTGCCCACTTTGAGCGAACCGTCACGAAAGCCTGCCAGGTAGAGGTGGTTCGGTTGCTGGAGGTGTTCGCGCACTGCCGGATCGATCATCGAGAGCTCGCGGGTGTGAGCGTGGTGCAGGCTGGCAGCGAACGTCGCCTCCGCCGCCGAGCACCGATCGCACCGCTTGCTGCCGGGCAGTGGCGGGCGGGTGCAGTCGAGGTAGTCGACCTTTGCGTTCCGGAACGGGACATGACCGAGGCAGACGCGTCGACCGGTCGGGCGGTAGTGCAACGACATCCCGACCAGCGGCTCGAGCACCGATGTCGATGATCGGCCGCGTCGCAGCCGGACTTCGGCCTGGCCCGACCGCCAAGAGACACCGAGGAGTACCGCCACATCGGCGGGTGGCATCGGTCCGAGATCGTTGCCTCCCGGTTCCAGCGAGACGCGGCGGGTCAGGTCGGCGGTCGGGTCGAGGCTGTCGTGATAGTCGGGGCGATCGAGGTGTTTGATGGTTTCGAGTATGGCCCAGGCGACGGGTGGCGCCGCGTTCGCCGAACCGGTCTGGTCGCCTGTTGTAGGGTGCGCTCGTGCCCGAGCAACTGCAGCACTACGAGGTCGGCAACGTCTCGATCACTCAGGTCGTCGAGCGAGTCACGGCGGTGCCTCGCGACGCCATCGTTCCTGACATCACCGACCACCACCTCGACACCGCGCCCTGGACAGCTCCGTATTTCACCGACGATGGGCGCCTGCTGTTGTCGAACCACACGTTCGTCGTGCGCAGTGACGACACCGTCATCGTGGTCGACACCTGTGTCGGTACGGCGCTCCCCCGCCCACTCCCAGGCGACGATACGTTCCTCGATCGCCTTCGCAATGCGATCGACGGGGGCCTCGATGCGGTCGACGTCGTGCTGTGCACGCACCTCCACTTCGATCACGTCGGGTGGAACACGGTGCGGGTTGACGATCGTTGGGTGCCGACGTTCCCGAACGCTCGCTATCTCATCGCCGCCACCGAACTCGACCATGTGCGTCGCGACGATCACATGGGTGTCCTCGAACCGTCGGTCCAACCGCTCCTCGACGCCGGCCTGGTCGATGCCGTAGCCACCGACCACCGGGTGACCTCCGAGGTACGACTGCTACCGACACCGGGGCACACGCCCGGACACGTCTCGGTGACGATCGAGTCGGCAGGCCGGCGTGCGACCATCACGGGCGACGCCGTCCACTCACCGCTGCAGTTCACCTACCCCGAGCTGGCCGCCTCTCGATTCGATCACGACAGCATGCAGTCCACCGAGACCCGACGGGCGTTGATCGAGGCCCACGCCGACGTCGACGTGCTCGTGCTGGGCACGCACTTCGCTCCGCCGGCAGCCGGCCATCTCCACACGGTCGACGGCACCGTCCGGTTCCTCGGCCAGGCCACACCGCCGGCGGGTTGACCGGCTATGCCGAGGCTGCCATCGACTCCGAGCGATGGTGGCCCGACGACCCGGTGAGCACCACCGGCGGAGCCTGCGGTGCAACCGAGTCGGGCAGCGGATCGGAGGCGTAGACGTCGACGTAGGTCTGGCCCGACAGCTCGGCGACCTCAAACATCACCTCGTCGGTGATCTGGCGCAGCACACGACGATCGTCTTGCCGATTGCGATAGCGGCTCACATCGATCGGCCGACCGATGTGGATCTCGCAGGGCACACCGGTGACCGGCTTGACCGTGTCGACCGGCTGGATGCGGTCGGTGCCGCGGATGCCGACCGGGATGATCGGCGCACCGGTGCGCAGGGCGAGACGTGCCGCCCCGGTGCGCCCCTTGTGCAGGTAGCCGGTGCGGGTGCGGGTGCCCTCGGGGTAGATGAGGAACAGGTCGCCACGTTCCAGCGATGCCGCAGCGGCGTCGAGCGCTGCTTGGCTGGCGGACCCGCCGGCGCGATCGATCGGGATCATGCCAGTGGCGGGGAACAGGAACTTGGTCTTCCAGCTGTCCATGTAGTCGGACTTGCCGACCGCAAGGGTGCGCCTCGGCATGAGTGTGGTGATGAACACCGAGTCGATGAACGCCACGTGGTTCGGCGTGATGAGCGCCGGGCCGGTCTTCGGGATGTTCTCCAGCCCGACGACCTTCAGGTCCCACAGCTTGTGCGCGAGCGGCTGCATGACCTTCTTGAACGGGGCCTGGAGCCAGCCCGTCTCGAGACTCATGGCTTCACCTCCGATGCTCCGGTGGCGATCGTTCGTGCGGGTCCCCCTCGACTCGTCATCTCAGATCAGGTCCCTTCGGATCGGCTTGCCACTCGGCGCGATCGGCAACTGATCGACGACATGGAGTTCGCTCGGACACTTGTAGCGAGCGATCTCCATTCGACAGAAGTCGACCACGTCGTCGAGGGTCGGCGCCGTTGCCCCGTTGGCCAACGTGACGTAGGCGACGATGCGTTCGCCGCGTGCGTCGTCGTCGCGTCCGACGACGACGCACTGATCGATCGAGGGGTGCTGCGCCACCACCTCTTCCACTTCGAACGGATAGACGTTGAACCCGGACACGATGATGAGGTCCTTGGCCCGGTCGACGAGGTAGAGGAAGCCGTCTTCGCTCATGACGCCGACGTCACCGGTGCGAAGCCAACCCTCGTCGTCGAGTACGGACTTGGTGGCCTCCTCGTCACCCCAGTAGCCGGCGAACACGTTCGGGCCCCGCACCTTGACGGCTCCGGAGTCGTCGAATGGTGCGACCTTGTCGTCGTAGTCGACGACCACGACCTCGATGCCGGGGAACGCCATCCCCACCGACCCTTGCCGGACCGGGCCGCCGATCGATGCCGTGGCCAACGAAGCCGTCTCGGTGAGGCCGTAGCCCTCTCGCAGTTCGACGCCGAACCGGTTCTTGAAGTCGTTGAACAGCGCCTTGGGCAGCGCCGACGCCCCGCTGGTCATGCGCTGGATGGTCGCGAACGTGGTGCCATCGACCGCTTCGTTGTCGACCAGGGCTCGCCACATGGGCGGCACGCCGGGGAACAGGGTGACACCGTGCTCGACGACGAGGTCGGCGGCCCCCACCGGATCGAACCGGCCCATGAGCACGACCGTACCCCCGGCTCGCAGCGTCGTGAAGAGGCACACGTTGAGCCCGTAGACGTGCGAGAGCGGCAGGGCGACGAGGTTCACCGTCTCGGGACCGACACTGGCGTCGGCGTGGGCCATCAGGGCCTCTTGGACGAAACGCAGGTTGCGATGGGTGAGCATGGCTGCCTTCGGCGGACCGGCGGTGCCGCTCGTGAACAGCGTGATGGCCACATCGTCGGGCGACGAATCGTGGGGTTCGGCGTAGGGCGCATCGGCCAGGGCGTCCACACCGGGAACGATCGTGCCCGCCGGGGTGGCGAGATCGATGGCCAGGCCGGCCGGTGGTTCGCTGCCGACCAGGAGCAACCGGGCGTCGACGGTGGCGATCTGGCGCTCGAGCTCGTGCAGCGGGCTCGAAGGATTGAGCACCGTGGCGATCATCCCGCCGCTGGCGACCGCCAGAAGCGACACCACCGACGACCTGGTGTTGCCGCAGAGAATGGCGACCCGATCACCTGGTGCGACGCCGGCGGCGACGAGGCCGGCTCGGGTCTGATCTCGCAGAACCCGCAGTTCGGCGTAGGTGGTGTGTTGGCCACCCTCGATCAGCGCCGTGGCGTCATCGGGGTGTCCGTCGAGAATTGAGACAATGGTCACATCTGACACGGTACACCACGCTCGGTGAGGCGACGATTCGTTGATCTCGATTTGTCGTCATGCCGGTGTTGTGGTTGCGTCCCACCATGCAGACCCCGCCGCTGACGAACTCGCAGCCCGCCACCGACATCCTCGACCCGGCCTGGTGGCAGTCGAACCCCCAAGACGACTTCCGTGCACTCCGGGCGCACCCCGGACTCTGGCGGGACGAACGGAGCGGGATGTGGCTCGCCGCTCGGCACGCCGACATCCTCGCCGTCGAGCGCGATGCCGAGACCTTCGCCAGCCGTGAAGGCGACGCCGGCCAGTACCGACTCCAGCCGTCGGAGTACGAGGCGACCATGATCTCGAACAACGATCCCGTTCACCTCGAACAGCGCCGCATGATCAATCGCCGCTTCACGCCGCGCGCGGTGCGCACCCACGTCGACCACTACCAGGCCCTGGTCGACGGGCTGGTCGATGCCGCTATCGCCGAGCACGAGCAGTCCGGTTCGGTCGAGGTCGTGGACGCGCTCGCCGCCCAGTTGCCCTGCCGAGTGACCGCCGAGCTGATCGGCTTTGGCGAGGAACGCTGGCCCGAGGTCAAGAGCTGGTCCGAACGCCAGATGCGGATCGACTCCCGCTACGACGATCCGGCGATCTACGAGGATCTCAACAACAGCATCTCGGAGTGGGCCGTCGTCATGCAGGAGTTGCTGCCCGAGCGGGCCGCCGCGCCGGCCGACGATCTGTTCTCCGATTGGCTGGCTGCCGGCATGGCGCCGATGACCATGGTGCAAGAGACCGGGCTCATGATCGCCGGCGGTGCCGAGACGACCCGCACGGTCATCGCCCACGGGCTACGTGCGTTCGTCGATCACCCAGACCAGTGGGAGTACCTCGCCGAGGATCCCTCACGGGTAGCACTGGCCGTCGAGGAACTGATCCGCTGGGTCACCCCGCTGAACAACATGTTCCGCATCGCCACCGTCGACACCGAGATCGCAGGAACACCGATCGCTGCCGGCGACCGGGTCGTATTGGTGTATCCGGCGGCGAATCGTGACGAGACCGTGTTCGACGACCCCTATCGATTCGACGTCACCCGCGACCCCAACCCCCACCTGTCGTTCGGGCACGGCACCCACTTCTGCCTGGGCGCCAACCTGGCCCGCGTCGAGTTGCGGCTGTTGTTCGAGACGCTCGTCCGGCGCGTGACCGGCCTGCGAGTCGTGACCGAGCCCAACGTCGAGCCGAACATCTTCGCCCGGGCCGTCACCCGCTTCGACCTGGCCTTCACCCTCCGCTGACCCCCACCGAACTCGAGCCCCCGCCCCGCCGCGCCCCAAGCGACCCGAACTCGAGACGAGGAGCGACAACCCCCACCGAAGTCGAGACCCAGAGCGACAAACTCCTCCGAACTGGAGACGAGGAGCGACACTTCTGTCGCCGCGGGTCTCGAGAACGATGGGGTGTGTCGCTTGGGGTCTCAGCTACTGACGGAGGACGGCGACGGGGACCTCACCCGAGCGGTCGAGATCGACCGACAGACCGACCAGGTCGTCGGACAGGAGGGCCGTGAGGGTGTCGGCGTCGGTGATGGCAGCGAAGGTACGACTGCCGGTGGGATCGAGTACGGCCACGACCGCTCGCTCGGGCGACCCGTCGTGGGTGAAGACCACCGAGTAGGTCTCGATGGTTCCCTCGGTCGCCGGCTCGACCGGATCGTCCCGCTTCGGAAGGGAATCGACGGCGTCCTGCACTCGTTCGGAGCGGTAGGGACCATCGGACGGATACGACGCAACGACCGCCGCCGAGTGCTTCGTGAAAAAGCCGCCGTTGCCGGTGAGCACCGCGACCTGCTCGCCTTCTGCCGCTCGCAGCAACTCGACCGACCGGGCGAGTGCGTGCAAGCAGTAGCTGTTCAGCGGGCCGCCGAAGAACGTGAGACCACCGGTGATGGTCCAGGCGCGGTCGGGGTCGATGCCGAGCTCGCGCTGGGCCACCTGTACCGCTGCGGGGAAACACGAGTAGAGGTCGAGCAGGTCGGCGTCGTCGACCGTGATCCCTGCGAGTTCGGTCGCCTTGGTGACCGACAGTCGCATGGCCGGCGACTCGGCGAGCGACCACCGACTCGTGAGGTACCAGTGGTCGGCGGCGCCGCTCCCCGACCACGGGAAGACCCAGTGCTCGCGTGGCACGCCAACGGCCTCGGCGACCTCGGCGGAACAGATGACCACTGCGGCCGCCTGGTCGACATTGATGTTCGACGTCATCAGCTTCGGGTAGGGGCTCGACACCATCCGGTTCCCTGGCCCGACGGTGCGAATCTCCTCGGCGGTGCTGGGGTCGGTGAACCACGCCGAGGGGTTGTCGGCTGCGACCGCACTCCCCTTTGCCCAGAGCTCCGCGACACGCTCGATGTGCTCCTGCGGGGCCTCGCCGCGATCGTGGCGCAGCGCCGTCTCGGCCATGGCGTAGAAGCTGACGGCGGAGCTGACGCCGGCGGCCCGCTCGGTCTCGGTCAGCATTTCCTTGCCGGCGACGCCGTACATGTGATCGGGCGCAGCGCCCTCGCGCTCGGTGATGAACTCGGAGTCTCGGCCGGCCGCTCGGTCGGCGCGTCGGGTACGCAAGGTTTCGGCCGAGCAGATCACGGCTACGTCGAGGTCGCCGTTCTGGATGTCTCTCGCCGTGGCGGCCAACAGGTCGTAGACCTCGTTCCCACCGATGGGTGTCATGGTGGTGGTGACCCGCCCCTCACCCTCGACGGGGAGCGACAATCGCTCGGCCACGGCATACCCAGGGTCGACATAGGGCCAGATCCCGCCGACCACCCGGATGGACTGGATCCGCTCTCGGACCGACGGTGTGCCGGTGTCGGCCAACGCCGCCTCGGCGACACGAGTCATGAACTCGACCGGCTCGGCCTTGCCGCTGCGGTCGTTGAGTTGGGCGGCACCGATCAGGACGGGCGTCCGGGGGTCCATCAGGATCTCCGTTGGGTTGATTCGCCGGCGTGGCGGGCGATGGTTCGAACGGTGGGCTGGTTCCCATCGATGGCACAGTGCCGGTGGGAGACAGTGACCGTAGTGAGCGCGCCGCCTGATTACGAGCTGAGCCAGTGCGGGGGCTCCTGCCCACCTGGGCTAGCCTTCCCGGCGTTCGATCCCGGCTGACGACCGTTCGCCGACGACCAATGAAGGTGCCGAGATGTCCACGATCAACGACGAGACCCACGAACTGTTCCGCGACAGCTTCCGCTCGTTCGTCAACGACCGCATGCTCCCCCACTACGACCAATGGGAGGCCGACGGCATCATGGACCGATCCGTCTATGCCGAGGCCGGCAAGCACGGGTTCGTCGGAATGGCGATTCCGGAGCAGTACGGCGGCGGTGGCACCAAGGACTTCCGATTCAACGCTGTCATCAGTGAAGAGCTGGCGAACGCCGGCATCGGGGGCGCCGGGCTGGGCATTGGCCTGCACAACGACATCACGACGCCGTACTTCATCGAGTACTGCAACGAGGAGCAGGCGGCGCGCTGGTTGCCGGGTATCGCGAGCGGCGAGCTCATCACGGCGATCGCCATGACCGAGCCGGGAACCGGCTCCGACCTCGCCTCGATCGCCACCAGCGCCGTACGAGATGGCGACGAGTTCGTCATCAACGGGGCCAAGACCTTCATCACCAACGGCATCAACTCCGACGTCGTCATCGTCGTCTGCCGCACCGGTGAGGGCCGGGCCGGACTGTCGCTGATCGTGGTCGAGCGAGGGATGCCCGGCTTCGAGCGAGGGCGCAACCTCGACAAGATCGGCCAACACTCCGCCGACACTGCCGAGCTGTTCTTCTCCGACGTGCGGGTGCCGGTGGCCAACCTCCTGGGTGAAGAGGGCCGGGGCCTCGAGTATCTGTCGTCGAACCTGGCCCAGGAGCGGTTGTCGATCGGGGTCAACGGGCTCCATACCGCCCGGGCCGCGTTCCGATGGACGGTGGACTACGTGAAGGAACGCACGGCGTTCGGCAAGGCGATCGGGTCGTTTCAGAACACCAAGTTCGTGCTGGCCGAGGTGAAGACCGAGATCGACGTCACCGTGCCGTTCATCGAGCAGTGCATCACGAAGCTCAACGCCGGGGAGCTGTCGGCCGCCGAGGCCGCCCAGGCCAAGCTGTGGGCCTCGGAGCTGCAGGGCCGCACGCTCGATCGCTGCCTCCAGTTCTTCGGCGGCTACGGCTACACCTCGGAATACCCGATCGGTCGGGCCTACGCCGATGCCCGGGTCACCCGCATCTACGGCGGCACGTCCGAGATCATGAAGACGATCATCGCCAAGGAAATCCTCTAACCCAGCCCCGACGGCCACCCGCCCAACCTCAGGGCCTCGCAACATCTCCAGAAAACCTCAGGGGCTGCCAGCAGCCGGCTGCTGGTAGCCCCTGAGGTTTTCTGTGATTGCTGGCAGCCCCTGCACCTTTCGCAGGGCCTCGTGCCGGGGGCAGTGGGCCGGACGCTAGGAGGCGGGGGCGACCCAGAACGAGGTGCTGTGGGCGACGAGGGTGCCGTCGGCGTCGAAGATGCAGGAGCCGGCGCCCCGTTTGCGACCGTCCCAGTCGTCGGGATGGAGGCCGTTCCACGACACGACGGCGTACGACGCCTCGACTCGGACATCATCGAGGATTTCGACTTCGTACTGGACCGTCACTGCGCCGGAGCGATCGGGGTCCTGGCCGACATAGAAGCCCGACGAGCAATCGAGTACCGCCCAGATGGTCGGGGCATCGACGACACCGTCGGCATCTCCGACCCACGACGGCGGCGTCCAGTCGGTGGCATAGCGACCGGTGCCGTCGAGCAGCGGTCCGCTGTGGACACACATCGACTCGGGATGCGTTCCACACGAGAAGCAGAGCGGCGCCGGGTGGTCGGCCGAGCGGTACCGCGAACGAGCGTCGGCGGCGCCCTCGATCGACACCGGTTCGGTGGTGGCGAACTGCCGCGGCGCCGGGCGACCTTCGGAGACCACCCGCCACTCCCCCGCCTCATCGAGGCCAACCTGCCAGTGATCGTGGCCGACCTCGACCACCGACAGTTCCGTCTCGAGCGGAGCCGGTGAGCGAAGGCTCACCGTGAGCGCCCGGCCCACCGACGCTTCGAAGCGCGCCGAGGTCCATCCACCCTGACCGATCCCGGTCTGACCCTGAGCCCAGGTCGGGATCACGAACGAATCGAGCGGTGGGGCCGGCGGCGTCATGGACGACGATCCTGGTGCCGCCAACCGTGGCGCGCAAGTACCGACCACCGGGCGCGATCGATGCCCGGCGTTGCCGGCATCACGAGCCGAGGGCGTCACACGGGGCGCCCGACCGGCGGACGTGTCGACCGTACCGATCGACGGCGGGCCGCCGATCGCGTTGGGCGCTGCGCTTGCGTCAGCCGAAGCGCTCGGATCAGTACAGCCGCTTGGCGATCTCTTCGAGCATGACCTCGGTGGCCCCACCACCGATCGGCAGGATCCGGGCATCGCGGGTCATGCGCTCGATCGTCGACTCCCGCATGTAGCCGATGCCGCCGTGGAACTGGAGGCAGTCGTACATGACGTCGTTGACGACCTCGCATCCCCACGCCTTCACTCCCGACATGGCCCGCACGTTGTCGACGCCCTGATCACCCATCCACGCCGCGTGATACATCGACGCCCGCACGGCATCGACCTTGGCCTGGTTCATGGCCAACCGCTGACGGATCGCACCGAGGTCGAACAGCCGCCCACCGAACGCGGCCCGGTCCTGGCAGTACGACGCGGTCATGTCGATCGCGGCCTGGGCTGCGCCGACGCCCATGCCGACCAGCACCATCCGCTCGTTCTGGAAGTTCTTCATGGTCTCGTAGAAGCCGCGGTGCACGGTGCCGAGCACGGCGGTGTCGGGCACCCACACGTCATCGAGGACCAACTCGGCGGTGTCGGAACAACGCCACCCGTGCTTGTCGAGCTTGGTCGCCACGGAGAATCCTTCGGTGCCCTTGGGCACGAGGAACATCGTGATGCCGTAGCGGTTGTCGGGATCGGTCTTGGCCGCGACGATCGTGAGGTCGCCGTAGACGCCATTGGTGATGTAGGTCTTGGTGCCGTTGATCCGCCAGCCATCGCCGTCCTTCACGGCCGAGGTGCGGATGCCGGCGACGTCGGATCCGGCATCGGGCTCCGTGACGCCGATCGAAAGAATCGTCTCACCCGCCAGCACGCTGGGCGCCCACTCGGCGAGCTGGTCGTCATTGGCCGAGTTGAACAGGTGCGGGCCGGCCATGTCGGTATGGACGAGCACGGTCACGTCGAACCCGGCATACGTCGAAGCCCCGAGTGCCTCCGAGAACGTGGCCGACGCGAGCATGCCCATACCGAGGCCACCAACGGATTCGGGAACCCGAAGGCCGAGCATGCCGAGACCGCCCATCTTCGTGAGCACCTCGCGAGGCACCTTGCCCGCCTCTTCCCAGGCGTCGCCGTTGGGGACGACCTCCTTGGTGACGAACTCGACGGTCTGGTCGTAGATCGCCTCGAGCTCGTCGGTCATGTAGGCGTTGCGCTTGGCGATCGGGCGTTGGCTGGTGGAGCTCATGAGTGGACCTCTTCGAAGGTGACGAGAACTTGGTGGGACACGGTCTGATCGCCCGGCTTCACCCGGACCTCGGCGACGACGCCGGGCCCGGTGGCCTTCAGCGAGTGGAGCATCTTCATGGCTTCCACCACCACGACGACGTCGCCACCGTTGACGTGGTCGCCGGGAGCGACCGGGGCCTCGGTGACCACGGCCGGGAACGGTGAGGTGATGGCGCCGGCGTGGCCGTGACCGACCTCGGCCGATGGCGCCCAGAAGTCGGTGCGGGGCACGACACGGAAGGTGTGGGTCATGCCATCGACGTTGACCGCAACCGACGACTGCCCGAGCGCATCGACCCGATGCGTACTGGCTGCGCTGCGTGACGCTGCAGCAGCGTCGACAAGAGCCTCCGACGGCTCGACGCTGAACGTCTCGCCGGACTGATGCTCGAGGTGGAGCGGGCGCCGAGTGCGATGCGGGGTGAGCGAGAAGTCGGGCAGTTGGGTCCACGGACCCGAGGCCGCCTTGGACCGTTCGTGCGCTCGCCACACATCGGCGGCACGCTGCGCCGCGGCGGCGATGTCGACGTCGGTCGGGATGTCGGTGTCGTCGAGGAAACGAGTGGTGACCCGTCCGTCGACGACCGGCGGTTGGTCGATCAGCCAACGATGGAAACCGGCATTCGTGACGAGCCCGCCCACGATCAGACCGTCGAGACAGCGTCGCAGGCGGGCCAGTGCGGTGGCTCGATCGGCACCGTCGACGATCAGCTTGGCCACCATGGCGTCGTAGTGCGGCGACACCACCGACCCCTCGACCACACCGGCGTCCCAGCGGGCTTCGCCCGGAACAACCAGATGTGTGATGGTGCCGGTCTGGGGGAAGAAGCCGGCCGCTGGGTCCTCGGCGTTGATGCGGGCCTCGATGGCATGGCCGGTGAGCACCACGTCGTCCTGTGACAGCGACAGCGGCTCGCCGGCGGCGGAACGGATCTGCAGTTCGACGAGATCGAGACCGGTGACGAACTCGGTGACGGGATGTTCGACCTGGAGACGAGTGTTCATCTCGAGGAAGAAGTAGTCGCCGGTCTCGTCGTCGACGATGAACTCGACCGTGCCGGCAGAGTCGTAGCCGATCGACGCTGCCAGCGCCGTGGCACTCGCTCGCAGTCCGGCTCGGGTGTCGTCGGGCAAGTTCGGCGCCGGCGCCTCCTCGAGCAGCTTCTGATAGCGACGCTGCACCGAGCACTCGCGGGTGCCGAGGTTGATCTGGTGCCCGTGCTTGTCACCGACGACCTGCACCTCGACGTGCCGGGGCCGCTGGATGTAGCGCTCCACGATCATGGCGGCGTCGCCGAACGAGCGCTCGGCTTCGGTCATGGCCTCACCGAGCGCCTCGCCGAACCCGGCCGGTTCGTGCACGATTCGGATGCCCTTGCCGCCACCTCCGGCCGCAGCCTTGACCAAGACCGGGAACCCGATGCGTTCGGCCGCTGCGGCGAGATCGGCGGGATCCTGCGATTCGTCGAAGCCGGGAATGATCGGTACCCCGGCGTCGGCGGCGAGACGGCGGGCCTCGATCTTGGAACCCATGCGTTCGACGGCGTCGGGGTGCGGTCCGATCCAGATCATGCCGGCCTCGGCGACGGCTCGGGCGAAGCCGGTGTTCTCCGACAGGAACCCATAGCCGGGGTGGACGGCGGTGGCGCCGGTGTCGGCGGCTGCAGCCAGGAGACGCTCGATCGACAGGTACGAGGAGGCAAGATCGGCCGGCCCGATCCGGACGGCGAGACTCGCCTCGGCGACGAACGGCGCGTTGGCATCGGGATCGGCGTAGACGGCGACGGTCTCGTGACCGAGCCGATGGGCGGTGCGGATGACCCGGCGAGCGATCTCGCCCCGGTTGGCAATGAGGATTCTCACGTCGTCACATCCTGTACACGAGGCCGCGGCCTGGGCCCGGTTCGTCTTGTCGGGCGGCAAGCGCCAGGCACAGGCCGAGCGTGTCGCGGGTGTGGATCGGGTCGATCAGGCCGTCGTCCCAGAGTCGTGAGGTGGCGTAGTACGGGTCGGACTGCATCTCGTACTGGCCGCGGATCTCGGCCCGGATGGCGGCGATCTCTTCCTCGGTGGTCTCGGCCCCCTTGAGACCGCCGAGCCGAATGTCGACCAGCACCGTCTCGGCGGTGTCGGCAGCCATCGTGGCGATCCGGGAGTTCGGCCAGGCAAACAGGAACCGGGGCTGGAAGCCGCGACCGCACATGCCGTAGTTGCCGGCGCCGTAGGCGCCACCGGTCAGCACCGTGTAGCGGGGCACGGTGGCGTTTGCGACCGCTGCCACCATCTTCGCCCCGTTCTTGGCGATGCCGCCGGACTCGGAGTCCTTGCCGACCATGTAGCCGGAGGTGTTCTGCAGGAAGAGCAACGGGATCCGACGCTGCTCGCACATCTCGATGAAGTGGGTGGCCTTCAGGGCCGACTCCGAGAAGATGATTCCGTTGTTGGCAATGATCCCGACCTGGTGGCCCCAGATCCGGGCGAAGCCGCACACGATCGATTCGCCCCACTCCGGCTTGAACTCGGCGAAGCGGGAACCATCGACCAGTCGAGCGATGATGTCGCGGGCGTCGAACGGAATCCGGTCGTCGGCCGAGATGATCCCGTAGAGGTCCTCGGCCGGGTAGAGCGGCGGTTCCGGCTCGATCCAGTCGAGCCAGTCCTGGCGTTCGTCGATGCGCCGCTGGTTCGTGGTCTCGCAGATCTCACGCAACTTGGCGTAGGCCTCGGCCTCGGTATCGGTGCGGTAGTCGCTCACTCCCGAGATGCGGGTGTGGAGCTCGGCACCGCCCAGGTCGTCGGGTTCGACGATCTCGCCGAGTGCCGCCTTCACGATCGGGGGACCGCCGAGGAAGATGCGACCGATGCCTTCGACCATGATCACTTCGTCGGACAGCGCTGGTACATAGGCTCCGCCGGCGGTGCAGCCGCCGAGGACCACCGAGAGTTGGGGCAGCCCCTGGGCCGACAGTCGCGCTTGCCGATAGAACGAGCCGCCGAAGTGGTCCTTGTCGGGGAAGATCTCGTCTTGCAGCGGGAGGAAGGCGCCACCGGAATCCACCAGGTAGATCACGCCGAGTTCGTTCTCCTCGGCGATCTGCTGCGCTCGCACGTGCTTCTTGATCGACACCGGAAGGAGTGAGCCACCCTTCACGGTCGCATCGTTGGCGATGAACACGTACGGCACACCGTGGACGAGTCCGATGCCGGTGACGAGCCCGCCGCCCGGCGCCGAGTCGTCGTACTGGCCGTAGCCACTCAACGTCGAGAACTCCATGAATGGCGTGCCGTGATCGGTGACCATGGCGATGCGGTCGCGCACCATCACCTTCCCGCGAGCAAGATGGCGCTCGATGCTGCGATCGCGCCCGTGACCGCCGTCGATGGCCCACTGCATCCGCTCGGCGAGCGTGTCGGCAAGGGCCCGGTAGGCCTCGGTGTTGGCGGCGAAAGCGGCGGCATCGCGATCGACTCGGCTGACAACAGGCTGCATCACTGCACCTGCCTTTCCTGACGGGTGACACCGAACCAGAACTGGTCGGTGACCACGTTGGCGAAGTGGTCGAGGTTGCCTCGACCGGCATCGAACCATTCGATCGATGAATTCATGGCGCCGAACAGCACGAGGCGGAGGATGCTGATCTCGTCGGCCGGGCGTTCGGGCAGTAGTTCGGCCAACAGCGCCGTCCACTTCGCCTCGTAGGCGTCTCGGAACGGCACGACGGCGACCCGCACCGCTTCCGGAGCGGTCCGGAAGGTGGTGATGTGCAGCGAGGTGTAGGGGTAGTGACCGTGCAGCACCTCGAGGTGACCGACGACGTGGGCAAGGAGCCGAGACCGGTGCGCCGCCTCGTCGGACGCCGACGAGACGGCCGACCACTCGAGTTCGACGAGCTCGAACCGGTCGGTCATCAACTCGATCCCTCGCTCCAACACGCTGACCAACAGGTCGTCCTTGGAGGCGAAGTGGTAGTAGAGCGAACCGGCCTTCATGTCGATGTCGGCGGCAATGACTCGCAGCGAGGTCTCGGCGAAGCCGCGTTCGGCGAACAAACGCGCCGACGAGTCGAGAATCCGTTCCCTCCCACTGGCGGCGCTTCCGTCGATCACGGCGACAACCTACCTAACGACTGTTAGGTTGTCCAGTCGTATCCGGAGGCCGGGCGTCCTCCCTGTTCAGCGACTCAGTGGTTGTTGCGGGGAACGCCTCGGGCGGCGATCCGCTGGTAGGCGACCGCCGGTTTCAGCACCATGCCGCGGTCGAGTCGGTCGACCATGCTCCGCTGGATCTCCTGCCACGGCGTCTGATGGTCGGGATAGGCGAAGCCTCCGGCCGCTTCGAGGTCAGTCAGCCGCGCCGCCAGTTCGGCGTCGTCGACCAGCAGGTCGACGCGCCGCTTTGCGAGGTCGATCCGCACCCGGTCACCGCTGCGCAGCACGGCGAGTCCGGAGTTCTCGGCGGCTTCAGGCGAAGCGTTGAGGATCGACGGCGAACCGGAGGTGCCCGACTGGCGACCGTCGCCGACGCACGGCAGGGCGGTCACTCCCCGCTTGAGCAGTGACGCCGGCGCCCGCATGTTCACGACCTCGGCCGAACCCGGGTAGCCGATGGGCCCGGTGCCCCGCATGAACAGGATCGAGTATTCGTCGGCGCCGAGCGCCTCGTCGTCGATCCGCTCGTGGAAGTCCTCGGGCCCGTCGAACACGATCGCATTGCCGACGAACGCCTCGGGATCGTCGGGGTTGCTCAGGTAGCGATCCCGGAACTCGGGCGAGATCACCGACGTCTTCATGATCGCGGTCTCGAACAGGTTGCCGGTCATCACAAGGAAGCCTGCGTCGCCCACCAGCGGCTGGTCGAACGGCCGGATCGCGTCGGTGTCCCCGGAGCGGGCGTCGGCACAGTTCTCGGCGAGCGTTCGCCCGTTGACGGTCATGGCGTCGGTGCGGATGAGGTCGTGCGCCAGCAACTCGTGGACGACCGCCGGCAGACCTCCGGCCCGGTGGTACTCCTCACCCAGATAGACCCCGGCGGGTTGCATGTTCACCAACAGCGGCACGTGATGCCCGATGGTCTCCCAATCGGCGAGATCGAGCTCGACACCGACGTGCCGAGCGATGGCGTTGACGTGGATGGGAGCGTTGGTCGAGCCCCCGATCGCGGAGCAGACCACGATCGCGTTCTCGAACGACGACCGGGTCATGACATCCGACGGCTTGAGGTCGTCCCGCACCATGTCGACGATCCGGCGGCCGGTCGCGTAGGCGCACTGGCCGCGCTCTCGGTAGGGGCCTGGAATCGACGCGGCGCCCGGCAGGGTCATGCCCAGCGCCTCGGCCAGCGCGTTCATCGTCGACGCCGTGCCCATGGTGTTGCAGTGCCCGACCGACGGCGCCGATGACGCCACCAACTCCATGAACCCGTCGTAGTCGACCTCGCCCCGAGCGAGGAGCTCTCGTGCCTTCCAAACGATGGTGCCCGATCCGGTCCGCTCGCCGTCGTGCCAGCCGTTGAGCATCGGCCCACCCGGCAGCGCAATGGCCGGGATGTCGACCGTCGCCGCCGCCATCAGCATGGCCGGCGTGGTCTTGTCACAGCCGGTCGTGAGGACCACTCCGTCGAGCGGATACCCGTGCAGCACCTCGACCAGCGAGAGGTAGGCGAGGTTGCGGTCGACCGCTGCCGTCGGGCGCTTGCCGGTCTCCTGGATCGGGTGGGTGGGGAACTCGAACGCGATGCCACCGTTGGCCGTGATGCCGTCGCGGACCCGCTTCGCCAGTTCGAGGTGATGCCGGTTGCAGGGCGAGAGATCCGACCCGGACTGGGCGATCCCGATGATCGGGCGACCCGACTGAAGCTCGTCTCGGGTCAGGCCGAAATTCAGGTAGCGCTCGATGTAGAGCGCCGTCATCGGCGGATCGTCGGGGTTGTCGAACCACGCCTGCGATCGCAATCTCGTCGTCATCGACGCGACCGTAGCCCGCACCGGCCGAACGTGACGGCGATCACCAGCGCGACCGGAGTTGACGAACCGCGGATAGAACCAGGGTGATGAGTGCCTTCGGCGATGCGATCACCGCACTCGGTCTCACGGTCCTCTCCGAGACCGGCGACAAGAGCCAGCTCCTGCTCATTGCCCTGGCCGCTCGATGGCGGCGCGCTCCGGTCGCCGTTGGTGGCGTTCTCGGCATCACCGGCGTCCAACTCCTGGCCGTCGCTGCCGGTGGTCTTCTGAGTTCTCGTGCCGATGGGCAGCTGGCGACGACCATCGCCGTCGTCGTCGGTATCGTCTTCGTCGTTCTCGGCCTGGTTGCGCTCGCATCCGCTCGTGCCCCCGAACAAGCGGAGCCGGACGACGAGGCCCTCGTCAACGAACGGCGGTCGGCGTCGTGGCTCTCGACGGTCGGCCTCACGGCGGGATTGCTGTTCGCGGCCGAGCTCGGCGACAAGACGATGTTCACCACTGCGGCGCTCTCGGCGGTCCGTTCACCGGTCGCTGTGCTCGTCGGGGCCAGCGCAGCGTTTGCGATCCTGGCCACGATCGCCGTGCTGATCGGTGGCGCCTTCGCCGACCGGGTGCCCGAACGCGCTCTCAAGGTGCTTGCCGGAGGCGCGTTTCTGGTGACCGGCGTGGTCACGATCATCACCGCCTGATCGCTCGGTCGGGCGCACCGCCCTGCGCCGACGGATGCGTTGGCCCCGAGTCGGGGCGTACGCTCCGACGATGACCGAAGGATCGAGCCACATCTTCACCCGGGCGACGGATCGGCCCCTGGCCGTTCACGCCACCGGGCGCACCGTTCTGGCCAGCGACGGCAAGCACTACCTCGACGGAGCGGGCGGGGCGATCGCGAACTCGATCGGTCACGGCCACCCCGCCGTCGTCGCGGCGATGGCGGAACAGGCGGCCTCGGTCGACTACGTCCACGCCACCCAGTTCGGGTCGCTGGCCCTCGAGCGCTACACCGATGCGGTCGCTCCGCTCGTGCCGATTGACGACGTCAGGATCTTTCCGGTGAGCGGCGGCAGTGAGGCCAACGAGACGGCGTTCAAACTGGCTCGCGCCTACCACCTTGCCCGCGGCGAGGACCGCCACCTCATCGCTGCCCGCCACGGCGCGTATCACGGCAACACCCGAGGCGTCCTCGATGCCTCGGACCGACCGGCATTGAGCAGTGGCTACGAACCGTGGATCGGCCAGACCGTCCGGGTCCCGATGGCCAACCCCTATCGAGACACACGGTCGGGAGCGGAGATCGTCGCCGAGACCGAGGACACGCTGAGGTCCGTCGGGATCGAGTCGGTCGCCGCCTTCATCGCCGAGCCAGTGAGCGGCGCAACGCTCGGCGCGATGGTGCCTCCCGACGACTACTGGCCCGCTCTCGCCGACATGTGCCGCCGCCACGGCATCCTCCTCATCGCCGACGAGGTGATGACCGGCTTCGGTCGCACCGGCAAGTGGTTCGCCTGCGAGCACTGGGGGGTGCGTCCCGACATCATCACCGCGGGCAAGGGCGCGTCGAGCGGCTATTGGCCACTCGGGCTGTGCATGGCCTCCGGCGAGATCTTCGACACCGTCGAACGAGCGGCCAACTTCGTCCATGGCTTCACCTGGTCACATCATCCGATCGGCGCCGCTGTCGCCAACGCCGTCCTCGGCGTGCTCAAGCAGGAGTACCTCGTCGACACCGCCGGCCCGAAGGGCGAGCATCTCCGCTCACTGCTGACCAACCGGCTCGGCGATCACCCGAACGTGGGTGACATCCGCGGCCTCGGTCTGTTGTGCGCGGTCGAGTTCGTCGCCGATCGGGCAACAAAGGCGCCGTTCGACCAGCCCGGTACGGCACAACGGGTCACCGACGCCTGCTTCGACCATGCCCTCACGGTCTACCCCTGCGGCTCGGCGGTTGACGGCGCAATTGGCGACGCCGTATTGATCGGACCACCCCTGTCGGTCACCACCGACGAACTCACCGAGATGGCCGACCGCCTGGCCGCCGGGGTGGCCGACGCGCTCCCGATCGTCTGAGCACCTCAGCACTCACTCGATCCCACGCGCCACTCACACGACGGTGGTGAACGACATTCCGGCGTGGTCCTCGAGTCGCTCGACGAGCCGTTCCCCAATCGCGGTCGACGGTGTCCAGAAGCCGCCACCGGCGTCGTCCTCGTCGTCTTCGACCAGGCAGAACGCGACCTCGGCCAGCATCCGCGCCGTGGCGCCGTAGCCCGGATCTCGGTCACCGGTGACAGAGATCTGGAGCTGCTCGCCAGCTGCGGTCTCGCCGAAGAACCGAAGGTCGAATGAGCCAGCTTCCTGTTGCTCGAGGCTCGGTCCTTCGCCCGGCTTCGGCAGCACCCGATCGTTCAGCAGCTGTCGGACGGGACCGATCGCAGTGAGAGCGAACAGGCTGGCGAGTCCGCCCGAGACGGCCACCGCCTTGGCCATGCCGATCGGACCGTCGCCCATCAACATGGCCTCGTCGTAGCGGAAGTCGTCACCCCAGGGGCGCCCTTGCAAGGCATGGCTCCGGTGGACGACCCGGGTGTTGATGCCCGCCATCACGAAGGGGGCCACCCACTGCCCGGACGCATCGTCGTGCACCGGCGTGATCACGTTCGGCTGTTCGACACCGTCGCGCATTCCCTCGGGCGCCAGCGCATAGGGATTGGCCATCAGCTTGCGGAGCTCGGGATCGTGGGAGGTCTCCTCGACCACGTTCATCAGACTGGCGATGGTGCCGCCACTCGCTCCGCCCGCCATGTGCTTCACGCGCATCGCCACCGTCGTGCACGGCGCACCGAAGCGCTCCTCAGCCTCGGCCTGGAGGACCGCAACGCCGAGATCGGAGGGGATCGAGTCGAACCCGCACGAATGGACGATGCGGGCACCGCTGGCCTCGGCCGTCGCCTGGTGTGCGTCGATCATGCGACGCATCCACTGCGGCTCGCCGGTGAGATCGCAATAGTCGGTACCGGCCGCCGCACACGCCGCCACCAGCTCCGAGCCGTACAACGCATAGGGCCCGACGGTCGACACCACCACGTGCGCCGATGCGGCGAGTGCCGCCATGTCAGTGGGACTCGTGGCGTCGGCCACGATGCGTTCGACCGACGCGCCAGTCGCCTCGGCCACCTCGGCCAGCTTCTTCGCACTGCGCCCAGCGATGGCCCACTGGAGCTGATCGGGATCGGACTCGGGTCCGCCGACGCCGTGTCGCTCGACCAGCACCCGGCACAGGATCTGTCCGACGAAGCTGGTGGCGCCGAACACGATCAGGTCGAGGCGCCGATCGTCGTCTCGGGTCACGGGCACCGGCGTGGCATCATCCTTCGCCATGCACCGATTCTAGATCGCACGTGCGCTGGGTCGAGACCGCTCGTGTGCCGGTCCACCTGGTCGGGTGCCGTCAGGCAGCAGCGGCGACGAGGGCTTCGAGCACGGGCACCTTGGCCTTGCACCGCGCCACGTCTCGATCCGACAGCAGGCCACGTTCGTTCCATCCCAGCAGCACCTGCACGGACTGAGCGGTCCAGAGGGGGTCGTCAAGCGCTTCGAGGAGGGCGTCGAGCACGAAGGTCGGCTCGTTGCAGATCTCGCTCAACGGCTCGAGGACGTCGTGCGGCGGCGCGGCGTGTTGCGGCTGAGACAGTTCGAGATGCAGCACGCGGCGCAGCGCAAGCCATGACTCGGGACGGCGCTGGCGGGCCAGGGCAGCAATCACCAGCGGTCCGAGCTCAGAGGGAAGGTAGGGGTAGATCCGCTCGAATCGTGACGCCGAGAGGCCCCCGAGATCGGTCTGGAGCAGCGTCAGTGCCTGGCGGCCGGCGTCCGGTCCGCCGGCGTCGATGAGGTCGGGGATGAACGTCACGAGCGTTCCGAGGTCGGCGAGTGACATCGTCTCAGGGTCGAGCTCGCACAATTCGGCCAACGCCCGCCTGCGGGTCTCGACGAACGGCGAACGACAACGGAGGAGCAGGCGGAGAAGCGATGACGTGGCCATTGCCGGAAGGCATCGGCACGGTGGAGCCCCGGCTTGACACGAATCGACGAAGTCGATCGCATGACACCGACTCGACGCAGTCGATCGCATGACACTGAACTGACGGCGAGCGCCTACGCTGCGCCGATGGACGGCGTGGCAGCGGATGTGGAGATGGAGAAGACCGTTCTGCCTGCAGTGATTCTGGCGTACGACGGGATCGCCGCCGACGAGGCGGGTGTCGTCGCCGAGGTCCTGACGAATGCCGGCACCCCCGTGATCGTTGCTGCCGTGCAGGTGCACGACGTCACCAGCTTTCACGGAAAGGTCCGGGCGTCCCGCTCGGCTGACGAGCTCGGTCCGTGCTCCGCCCTCATCGTTCCCGGCGGGATGGGTGTCCGAACGGCGGCCGCCGACGAGCGGTTGCTCGAGTCGGTTCGCAATCTCGCATCGCAGAGCACCTGGTTGGGTGCCACCTCGACCGGTTCGGTGTTGCTGGCTGCTGCTGGCCTGGCCAACGGGGCGCGAGCGACGACGCACTGGCTGGCGCAGGATCTCCTCGAGATGTGGGGCATCACACCCGTCGACCAGCCGTTCGTCGAGCACGGCCGGCTGCTCACCGCCTCCGGTCTGGGTTCGTCGGCAACGCTTGCGTTCCGGCTCGTCGGCGCGCTACACGGCGTCGAAGCCGAGCAACGAGCGAGGGACCGCTACCGGTCGTCATCGACGCCAACGCCGCCGCGCGGCCAGCGATTCTGGGGTTGGGGCAAGCGCCGCCATCGCATCGTCGAGCGGCCGGAGCCGGCCTTCGTCGATCGGGCGAGCGAGGTGGTACTGCTCGACCTGGACGCACGATCCGAGCGCTGACCTGAGCATGGTCCCGCCAACCGAGGCGGCAACGGCGTCAGTTGCGGCGCCCGCGCGCTGGCTTGGCGTCGCCGCTCGCCCGCTTCTGGATGTTGGCCCACTCATCCTTGAGTCCGACCGTCTGGTGGAAACGCAGCTCACCATCGAGCGGGGTGTCGGCGGCGAAGTAGCCGAGCCGCTCGAACTGCACGACCTGGCCGGGGACTGCGTCGGCGAGCGCTGGCTCGAGCTTGGCGTGTCGCTCGACCCGGGACTGGGGGTTGAGTGATGCGAACACGTCGTCGCCATCAGCCCCCGGGGTCGGATCGGTGAACAAGCGTCCGTATTCGTAGACCACGGCGTCGACTGCCGTGGGCGCCGACACCCAGTGCATCGTGGACTTCACCTTGCGACCGTCGGGGGCCGCGCCGCCCTTGGTCTCGGGGTCGTAGGTGGCGAGGACCTCGATCACATTGCCGTCGTCATCGGTGATGGCCTCGGTGGCGGTGACGAAGAAGCCGGCACGCAGTCGGACCTCACGACCGGGCGTGAGCCGGTAGTACTTCGGCGGCGGGTCGAGTTCGAAGTCGGCCTTCTCGATCCACAGCGACCCGGTGAACGGCACCTCGCGTGACCCGGCGGCAGGGTCTTCGGGGTTGTTGGGCACCTCGACCATCACGACCTCACCCTCGGGCCAGTTGGTGATGGTGAGCTTGATCGGATCGAGGACCGCCATGCGACGCAGCGCGGTCTGGTTGAGCTCGGTGCGGATGAACGATTCGAGGAGTTCGATGTCGTGGATGGCGTTGGTCTTCGCCACGCTGATCTTGTCCATGAACGCCCGGATAGCGGCCGGCGGGTAGCCCTTGCGACGCATGCCCCGCAGCGTTGGCATACGCGGATCGTCCCATCCGTCGACGTGGCCGTCTTCGACGAGCTGACGGAGTTTGCGCTTCGAGGTGATCGTATGGGTCAGGTTGAGGCGGGCGAACTCGGTCTGCTCGGGCGCGACGTCGGGCAGTTCGAGCTGGGCCAGACACCAGTCGTAGAGCGGCCGGTGGTCGGTGAACTCGAGCGTGCAGATAGAGTGGGTGACCAGCTCGATGGCGTCGGACTGGCCGTGCGCCCAGTCATACGTCGGGTAGATGATCCAGTCGTCATGCGTTCGGACGTGCGGCACTCGGCGGATGCGATAGAGCACCGGATCGCGCAGCTGCATGTTGTCGCTCTGCATGTCGATCTTGGCCCGGAGGACCTTCTCGCTGTCGGCGAAGGCACCGTCTCGCATCTGACGAAGCAGACCGAGGTTCTCCTCGACCGAACGGTTGCGGTAGGGGCTCTCGATCCCCGGCTTGCCGAACCCACCGCGCTGGGCGGAGATGGTCTCGGCATCCTGGTCGTCGACGTAGGCGAGGCCCTTGCTGACGAGGTCTTCGGCCCAGGCGTAGATCTGGGGGAAGTAGTCCGACGCGTAGCGGACCTCGGCGGGGGTGTACCCCAGCCAGGCGACGTCGTCGATGATCGCGTCGATGTACTCGTGATCTTCGGTCTCGGGATTGGTGTCGTCGAACCGGAGCATGCAGATGCCGCCGAATTCGGCCGCCAGCTCGAAGTTCAGGCAGATCGCCTTGGCGTGGCCGATGTGCAGATAGCCGTTCGGCTCGGGCGGAAAGCGGGTCTGGACCCGACCGCCGTACTTGCCCGATGCCAGGTCGGCACGGATCTTGTCCCGGATGAAATCGGTACCGGTGGACTCGCCGAGGCCGTCGGCACCAGTTGCAGTCGAGGTCATGCCTCCAGAGCTAGCAGCTCTTGGCGAGATTGCGACGCGACGCTCCCCATTTCCACCGAGCGAGGTCGCCTTGCAAGGCGGCAGGATGGGACGACAATCAACTCGCGGTGGGTGGCGAGCTGCAACTATCGTCACCGGGGCCACAGCACGAGGCGGAGCAGATGAAGATCCCAGCAACACTGCGCAAGGTCACCAACCACGATGCGCCGATGGCCGACACCACATCGGGCGTCGTGCGTGGCAGCTATCGACGAAAGCGCACGATCGCTCGCTACCAGGGCATTCCCTACGCTGCCTCGACCGCCGGCGAGCGTCGCTGGCGGCCACCTGCTCCCCCCGAGCCATGGACCGGCGTCCGCTCATGCACCCGGCCGAGCCCGATGGCCTACCAGCGGGCGGCCAACATGCAGGCGTTCTTCGACGAGCTGGTCACCGGGGTCGGGATCCCGCCGGCGAAGAAGCGGGCAATGGCGCTCGCCCTCAAACTGCCCCGTCCGCAGAGCGAGGACTGTCTGACCGTCAACGTGCAGCATCCGGTGGGTGCCAGCGGGCTCCCGGTGATGATGTGGATCCACGGTGGCGATCAGACCGACGGCAGCGGCACCGATCCCTTCTACACCGCTCCCGACCTTGCCGAGCGAGGCTGCGTGCTCGTCACGTTCAACTACCGCCTCGGACTCTTCGGCTGGTTCGCTCATCCCGAATTGGCCGAAGAATCGGCGAACCAACCGTCGCTGGGCGATGGCCGACCCGAGGGGCACGACGTCTCGGGTAACTACGGCCTACTCGACCAGATCGCCGCGCTCGAATGGGTGCGCGACAACATCGCTTCGTTCGGCGGCGACCCCGGACAGGTCACGATCTTCGGCGAGTCGGCCGGCGGCCAAGGGGTGCTCAACCTCATGACGGCTCCGGCAGCCCGCAGCTTGTTCCACCGAGCGATCGCCCAGAGCCCGAGCGACTCCGCTCGCTGGCTGCACCAGCGCAAACCGATGCTCGACTTCCCACCGGCCGAGGCATCCGGCCGTGCCTTTGCCGACCTTGCCGTCGGCGAGGCGGCGGATCAGTTGGCACGACTGCGAGCCATGGATGCCGACGCGCTCCATGCGCTGTATCAGTCCCACCCCGAACTGGGCCGAGGCTTCTACCCGAGCATCGACGGCGTCGTGCTTCCGGTCACGCCGATGACGGCCTTCTCCCGCCAACAGCAAGCGCCGGTCCCGCTGCTGATCGGCTACAACGCCGACGAGGCGTCACTCTTCCGGTCGGTCGTACACCCTGCCGGCGCCGAGTTCCCCCCGCCCCCCGATGGTCCCGAGTCGCTCGACCCCACCGAGATCCGCGACACGTTCGTCGCCTCGTTCGGCTCGGCCGAAGCGGTCGACGAGTTGTTCACGCTGTATCCCGGGCTCCAGTTTGCACGGGAAGACGCACGAGTGCGATACCTCGGCGATCATCTCTTCGGCGTGCATGTCGATCACGCCAGCCGCCAGCACGCTTCCGCCGGTCACCCCGTCTTCCGCTACTACTTCACCGCCGAGCCGCCGTCGCCCCGACAGACGCTCGGAGCATTCCACTCGGCCGAGATCCCCTACGTGTTCGGGCGGAGCCTGCCGCTCTTCCCCGTGGCCGAGGACCAACACCTGCTGGTACGCGACATGGGCGATCGCTGGTTCGCGTTCGCAGCAACCGGTGTTCCCGACTTCCCCGGCCGCCCGTCGTGGCCGGCGTTCGAGAACGCGAACCCTCGCCACATGGTGTTCGATCGCCCGTCGGGCATCGTCGAACCGCTGACGCCCGAGCCCGCCTTCGATCTCCTGCGATCCCGCATTCAGCACCTCACCGCCGTGGCCGAGGCGACGGCGCCCGTCGCCACTCCCGCCCGATCACCGCTGATCGATCTGTCCGACTCCTCTCCCTCCTACGAACGAGCCATGCCGTGACCACCACCTTCGATGCACTCTCCCCCGCCGAGCGCGGCGTACTGCAACGTCGAACGCTCTTCTCGCTCGTGGGCGGTGTCCTCCCCGGCGGTGGAGCGTTGACGGCGGCCGTGGCTGCCAACGCACTCCTGGGTGAGGAGATCACTGGGCGGGCGTCGCTCGGCACGTTGGCGGCCGCCTTCCTCACCATCGGAGGGACGCTGGCCACGACCCCGCTCGCCAGCTACACCTCGCGCCACGGACGGCGGCGCGGGCTTCGACTCGGCTGGGCCATCGGGTTCCTCGGCGCCATCAGCGCGTTCCTCGCTGCGGCGTTCGGCCTCTACCCGTTCCTGTTGATCGGCACACTGGCGATGGGCGCCGGTCAGGCCGCCAACCTCTCGGCTCGCTATGCCGCTGCCGATCTCGCCGACGAAACGAACCGGGCCAAGCAGATCGGCAAGCTGGTGTGGACATCGAGCTTCAGTTCGGCACTCGGACCCACGATCGCCCTCGGCGCCATGTCCGCGTTCGCCGTGTGGCTGGGACTCAATGAGTACGCGGGGCCGTACCTGATGGGCATCGTCCTGTTCGCCGTCGCCGCCTTCATGGTCGATCGCACCCTCCGGCCCGACCCGCTCGAGGTCATCGGTGGACTGCTACCGCCCGACGCCGACGCTCCAACGGGGATCGGCGCCATCCGGGCGCAGTTCGTGCGAGCCGGGGTCGGTATCCGCAAGATCTTCGTACTCCCCGCGGCGCGCCTGGCGATGGTGTCAATGCTCGTCGGCCAGGCGGTGATGGTCGGTGTGATGACCGCCACGCCACTCCACATGAAGTCCGGTGCCCACGAGATCCGCGTGATCGGCTTCGTCATCTCGGTGCACATCATCGGGATGTACTTCCTGTCGCCCATCGTCGGATGGTTGGTCGATCGTTTCGGTTCACGTCCTGTCATCGCCGCCGGCGGCGTGATCCTGTTCATCGGGTCCGAGATGGCGTCGCACACCCGAGCCGAGGACTCACTCGGGGTGTTCGTCGGCCTGTTCCTGGTCGGGGTCGGGTGGAGCTTCGGCCTCATCGCCGGCAGCTCGCTGCTCACCTCATCGTTCACCGTGGCCGAGCGGGTTCCCATCCAGGGTGCCGCCGACCTCGTCATGAGCGGTGCCGGTGCGATCGCCGCGTTGTCCGCCGGTGTGGTCTACGAGTTCGGCAGCTATCACGCGCTCAGCCACTATGCGGGTCTTGCTGCGGTCGGCATGGCGGCCTACGCGGTCTGGCGGATCCTGCGATCACGTGATCCCCAGACCGCCGTCGCCGTGTGAGCTCCACCGACCCAATGACATCGCCAACCCCGACCTACTCGACGCTGCTGTTCGACTTCGACCACACCCTGTTCGACTCCGACGCCTCCGAGGCAGGAGCATTCGCGGCGACACTGGCATCCCACGGCATCGACGACCCGTTGGCCTACTTCGAGGAGTACCGCCGCATCAATCGTGCGCTGTGGCACGGCGTCGAGCAGGGCAGCAGGCGACCCGACGAGGTCGGCGTGCTCCGCTTCGAGCAGTTGGCCACCTCGGTCGGATTCGACGTCGACCCGACGGTCATGGCCGCCACCTACCTTGGCGAGCTCGGGGCGAACGGCGACCTCTTCCCCGACGCCCGCAAGGTGCTCGAACATCTCTGCGAGCGGGCGACGCTCGCCATCGTCACGAACGCAATCAGTTCGGTCCAGCGGGCCCGCCTGGACCGTCTCGACCTCGACGACTACTTCGCAACGATCGTGATCTCCTCGGAGGTGGGAGTGTCGAAGCCCGACCCGGCGATCTTCGACATCGCATTCGATCGACTCGGTCGACCCCACACCGACGCAACGTTGATGATCGGCGACAGCCTTTCTTCCGACATGCGTGGCGGGGCAAACGCTGGGATCGCCACCTGCTGGTACAACCCCTCCGGAGCGCTCCGCTCCAACGATCACGTCACCCACGAGGTGTCGCACCTCACCCAGCTCGCATCGTTCGTTCCCCCGGATCGCTTCGGCTGACTCTGCTACCTTTCCCGCGGCTGGTGCCCCTCACCGGCGGTTTCGATGGAGGTAGGTGACGTGCGCCTGGTCACGGTGTCGGCAAGCTACGGGTCCGGCGGGAGCATCATCTCGCCGATGCTCGCCGAACGGCTCGGCGTGCCGTTCCTCGACCGCCCGGTCGCAGCCAAGACCACGACGGCCATCGACACCGCCGCGCACGACGAGGCGGCGCGGCCCGACGAAGACGTCTCACAGAGCATCTGGAGCCGCATCCTCGAGGCGCTCGCCGCCGTACCCGACGAATACGGCACACATCTCAACGTCCCTCCCGGCGGAAGTGGCAGTGAGCTGCGCCAGGAGGCCGAACGACGGTTGTCCACCTTCGCAGCTGCCAATCAGGGTGGCGTGGTGCTCGGCTACGCAGGCGCCCTCGTGCTCGACGGGGCCTACCGAGTGCGGCTCGATGGGCCGGCCGACCGTCGACTTGCCGGTGGGATGAAGGTCGAACGGCTCGACGAGGCGACCGCACGAGCTCGGCTCGAAAAGACCGATCGTGTCCGCGCCGGCTACTGGAAACGGCTCTACCAGCGAGACATCCGAGACCCTGCGGCCTACGACCTCATGATCGACTCGACCCTCATGGCGCCCGAAGCGGTCGTCGAGGTGATCGCCACCGCCTTCAACGGGTTCCTCGCCGCCCGAGGCTGATGCCACTGGCACCGGCTGGGGCCGCCATACTGCATCGATGTCGTACCAAGAGCCCGAGTTCTTGCCGTGGGACGGCCGACGAGTGCCGGTCACCCTTCTCGGTGGCTATCTGGGCGCGGGCAAGACCACGCTGATCAACGAGCTCCTGCGCCGATCCGACCGCCCGATCGCCGTGCTGGTCAACGACGTCGGCGCGGTCAACGTCGACGCCAAGCTCTTGCGACCTCGCAACCGCAACACCATCGAGTTCACCGATGGCTGCGTCTGCTGCAGCTTGAGCGATGGGCTCGGTCGAGCGTTCGACGAGCTCCGGGCGCAAGAGCAGCCGCCCGACCATGTCGTGCTCGAACTGTCGGGGGTGGCCGAGCCGTCGCGCGTCGTGCCGTGGACCGCGAGCGCCGGGTTCCGCCTCGACGGCGTCGTCGTGCTGGTCGATGCCGAGCAGTTCTGCGAGCTCGAATCGCATGACGTGATCGGCAACACCATGCGGAGCCAGGTCGGCGCTGCTGATCTGCTGGTGTTGACCAAGCTCGATCTGGCATCGGACGTCGAGGCCGAGCACACCCGGCAACGGCTCGAACAGCTTGCGCCGGCGACACCGATCGTCGACGCCGATGCGGACGCCGCGGGAACACTGCTCGCGCTCGGTGCCCGCCATCCCGAGGGCGAGGCGGCGCTGCCTGCCCCGACACTGTTCGACGCCCATCGCACCGAGATCGTCCCTCTCCCCCACCCGATCGAGCGGCCCGCACTCGAGGAGCTGCTGGCCGGTCTTCCCGCCGACACCCTGCGGGCCAAGGGGATCGCCGAGACGACGTCGGGGGAACAGCTCGTCATCCAGGTCGTAGGCCGCCGACGTTCGGTCGTCCCCCTGCTCCCGTCCGAACGTTCCGAGCCGACCGACCTCGTCGTGATCCGCCCGGCCGAACGATGAACCGCCCAGTCGAGGCCGAGCACGATCGATCAGAGCGACACTGCGTGCTTCGATGCGCCTGGTTGCTTCCTCACGACGGGCGCCGTGGCCCTGATCGTTTCGGGATCGTGCCGTGTCGCGTCCTCGCCGGAACCCCGACGCCGAAGTGGAGGCTGATTGGATGACCCGGTATCGCTGAACGACAGCGCCAGGATCTCGTCCGGATCCAGGCGGTAGCGCAGCCGCCAGGTGAAACGGCGATGTCCGAGATCACAGAAGGACCCGACCACGGGTCCGAGGCATTGGAACGACGCCTGCTCGAGCTGCATCGAGCGGACGAAGACCTCCGGCGAAGCGGCCGAGGCACGAGTGTTCCGGCCCTGCCGTGGGACTCGACCGACGAGAGAGTCGAGGAGTGCCCGATGCGATCGAAGCAGGTCAGTCAGCGGGGCGCCCGGTTGCGCGTTCACGACGAGTTGCTCGTGAGGGAGCATGGTCTGATCCGCAGTGACCACGATCCGCCGGTCGTCGAGTTCGGTCAATACGGTGACGGAGCCGCTCACCCGACCGACCGCGACCGTGACCAGTCGGTTGTCGGACTGGAAGATGTCGAACACCATGGCCGGATCGACTGCGTCGCCCTCCCCCGGCACACGGCCGATGACGACCGCCGGGCGGAGTCCGTAACGGTCGAGCGGCTCGGTCACCGGATGTGGGGCGCCGTCGGGACGCACGGCCCGGAATCGCAAGGACTGCTCGGTGTAGCGACCGAGGTAGCGCCGATGCAGCGGGTTGCACTCGATGGCCAGGACCAGCCGCAGCGCAACGGCAATCTGGGCGACGAACAGCGCAGCGACGACGTCGCTCGGCCGAAGCGGCTCGGAGCCGAGACGCCCGCTGGCTGACAGGTCGAACGCTCGCCCGGCAGCAGCGCCGTCGGTCTCGATGCGAAGCCCGCCCCGCACGAGCGCCAGCAGACAGAGCGCGGCAAAGACCGCAGCGAACAGGCGAACGGTTCGCTGATAGATCGAGCGCACGATCGTGCGCCGGAGCCATCGCATCTGACGATCCACACCTCGACTATCGGCCTGACCACCGTCGAGGTGAGGGTTCGCCGGTGCTGGCCCGGCAACCGTGGCCATCCGGGGCACTCCTCATTGTCAGGTCGCAGCTGCCGACGGTCTCACCATGCTCGCTGTCATCTTCGGCGCCCTCGCCGGCCTGTCCTACGGCGCGGCCGACTTCTCCGGCGCCGTGGCCAGCAAGAAGACGAGTGCGACCGTGGTCACCGTCGCGATGCAGGTCGTCAGCCTTCTCGCGCTCTTCGGTGTGCTCGCCATCTTCCCTGAGGATCAGCGGCTGGTGAGCGACCTCGTCTGGGCCGGACTGGGCGGCATCGGCATTGCCGTCGGACTCACCACCTTCTATCAGGCACTGGCGATCGGGCCCATGTCGACCGCCGCGGCGCTCACGGCACTCATCGGCTCGCTCGTGCCGCTGTTGGCAAGTCTTGCGCTCGGCGAACGCCCCGGCCCGATCACGATGGGCGGCATCCTGTTGTCGATTCCGGCGGTGATGCTCGTCTCGGCCGGCGCGGCCGACGGCGGTGCGAGCGGCCGCATGGCGGCGCCCCGCGAACGAGTCCGGCTCGCCAACGAAGCGGGCAAGACCCGGGCGCTGTCGGTGATGGCCGGCCTCGGCTTCGGCGCCTTCTTCGTTGCCCTGTCTCGGACTTCCGAGGACGGTGGTCTGTTTCCGCTGCTCGGTGCCCGCGGTGCCTCCATCGCCGTCTTGTGCCTGATGCTGACCGTGACCCAGACCTGGGAGCCGGTCGACAAGACGGCCTGGAAGCCGGTGATCGTCGCCGGTGTCCTCGACTGTGCCGCCAATGCGCTCTATCTCACGGCGCTGCAGCAAGGCCAGCTGTCGTGGGTCGCTGCTCTGACCTCGCTCTATCCCGTCAGCACCGTGCTCCTGGCCTGGCTTCTCCTCAAGGAGCGCATCACCAAGGTGCAACTCTTGGGCCTTGCCATGGCGGCTGGGGCGCTGAGCCTGGTCGCCTACGGGCAGTAGTTCACGAACCGAGATCGCTCGCCTGGGCCGAACGGCCCTTCTTGGGAGCGGACGGACCGAAGTTCCTCAGGCGAGTTACTTCAGATCCGATACGGGAATCGTGAGGAACCTTTGGAAATTCTGGCTTGTCACGGCGTTGACGCTCACCACCGTCTACTTCGTGGCCCCGCACTCGTCCGAATCGAAGCTGCTGCTCTACAACGGCACGGGCCTGCTCGCTGTGTTGATGACGCTCGTCGGCGTCAAGATCAACAAGCCTGATCCGCGAGCACCGTGGCTGTGGTTCGCCGCCGGTCTGGCCTCGTTCCTCACGGCCGACATCATCTACTACGTCCTCGAGCTGACGATGGAGGAGCCGCCGTTCCCCAGCATCGCCGACTTCTTCTATCTCCTCATGTACCCGCTGGTGATCGTCGGCCTCACCAAGCTCGTCCGGGCCACCTCCCCCGGCCGCGACGGCGCCAGCTTCATCGATGCCGCAGTGGTCGGCATCTCGATGTTCGGTGCGCTGTGGGTCCTGTACGTCGATGACGTCTTCATCACGGGCGACCACTCGACGGCGGCGCTGATCACCCAGCTCGCCTACCCGGTGATGGACGTCGCCCTCCTCGCCGTGGCCGCACGTCTCGTGGTGACCGTGCACCTCAAGCATCCACCGTTCGCCTTCATGGCCATCTCGTTCGTGTCGTTGGCCATTGCCGACATCGGCTACGGGATCGCCAACGCAAATGGCACGTTCCAGACCGGCTCGTACCTCGATGCCATGTGGCTCGGGTTCTATGTGCTCCTCGGCTTGGCTGCGCTCCATCCCGACGCCGGCCTGCCGGCGAAGTCGTTCGATGTCACGTCGACGACTCAGGGCCGCCTCACCGGCGTCCAGCTGGTCTTGATGCTGGTCGCCACCATGGGTGTGCGCGTGATCGACCTCTTCTGGGGCAATGAGCAGGATCGCATCGTCACGATCCTCGCCTCGGCGGCACTGTTCCTGTTGATCCTCGTCCGGGTGTGGAACCTGATGAAGGCGCTCGAACGTGGCCGTGACGACCTTCGCTACGAAGCCACCCACGACTCGCTGACCGGCTTGTGCAACCGAGCGGTGTTTGCCGAACGGACCGACGCGGCGCTCCACAATGCCGACCGCTCGAACCAGATCTCGGTGCTCTTCATCGACCTCGATGACTTCAAGACCATCAACGACAGCCTCGGCCACGAGGCCGGCGACCAGCTGCTGGTCGAGGTCGCTCGTCGCCTGCAGCGCTGCGTTCGTGCCGGTGACACGGTCGCCCGCCTCGGCGGCGACGAGTTCGCCGTCCTGCTGGAGTCCGCGGTCGACCGCAACGACGTGATCGCCGTCGCTCATCGAGCCCTCGAGTCGCTTGCCGAGCCCGTACATCTCGAGATGCGCACGGTGTCTGCTTCGGCGTCGATCGGCATCGCCATGGACCTGGCCGACGACATGGACGTGCAGGACCTCCTGCGCAACGCCGACGTTGCCATGTACCTGTCGAAGTCGCAGGGCAAGGGCCGCTTCGAGTTCTTCGAGAACAAGATGCAGGAAGAGGCGATCGAACGCCTCGACCTCAAGGCCGATCTGCAGAAGGCGGTCGACGAGCAGCAGTTCGTGCTCTTCTTCCAGCCGATCTTCGATCTCAACTCCGGTCGAGTGACCATGGCCGAAGCGCTCATCCGGTGGAAGCACCCCGAGCGCGGGATGGTCATGCCCGATCGCTTCATTCCGCTGGCCGAGGAGAGCGGGCTGATCGTGCCCATCGGCGAGTGGGTGCTGCGCGAGTCCTGCAAGCAGGCCGCCAAATGGCGCAAGATCGCCGGCTGCGAGGACATGAGCATCACGGTCAACCTGTCGATGCGGCAGCTGTACGAAGCGGAGCTGTTCACCACGCTCACGTCCGCCCTGCGTGAGTCCGGCCTCCCGGCTGAGTACCTCGTGCTGGAGATCACCGAGTCGATGCTCGCCGTCGACGCCGAGCGCACGACCGGTCTCCTCGAGCAGCTGAAGACCGTCGGCGTGAAGCTCGCCATCGACGACTTCGGTACCGGCTACTCGTCGTTCAGCTACCTCCGGAGCTTCCCGGTCGACTCGATCAAGATCGACCGCAGCTTCATCAACGAGCTGTATCGCAGCCCAACCTCGACGGCGCTGGTGGAGGCCATCGTCAACCTCTCCAAGGCGCTGGGTGCCTACACCGTCGCCGAGGGCATCGAGCATTCCGAGCAGGCCAGCGTGCTGCGTCGCCTCGGTTGTGATCGGGGCCAGGGCTTCTACTACTGCCGTCCGATGGCGGCGCCGGCCATCACCTCGCTGCTGCGGGAGCACGCCGACGAAGCCGTCGAACCACTCGATGCCTGGCGGCGCTCCTCGGACAAGGTCCAGGATCGGATCTTCGACATCGAGGTGCACCGCGGTCTGCGGGAGATCACACCCCTCACCGATCAGATCAACACACTGCACGAAGAGGTCGGTGCGCCGCTGATGGCTCGCCTGCCGTGGCTGTTGAACTGGGCCGAGGCCTTCGACGCCTGGAAGCCGATCGCCGTTGCCGTGAGGTCGGCCGAATCGGGTCAGCTCGTGGCCTGCGCCATGCTCGCCATGCGGGAGCGGGCCGAAGGCACCGCCATCGTGGCCATGGGTCACGGCAGCTCAATCTGCTCCGTCCTGCCGGCCCTCGGTCCGGAAGCGGCCGACGCGTTGGCGCATGGCATTGCCGACTTCCTCAGTGAGGTCGAGGGCACCTGGTCGCTCGACCTGGAGCAGGTCAATGACCTCGACCCGGTCATGCTCAAGCTGTCGGATCTCCTCGAGAACGCTCAGGTGCTGCCGGAGCTGAGGATTCCTCGAGTCGCCTTCGCCGCCGAGCATCGGGCCGACAACATCTTGTCGAAGAGCATGCGCAAGCAGCTCCGCCGCTCGACCAACAAGATCCACGCCGACGAGCTCGAGATGACGATCGGCTTCGACCGTGGTCGAGCGATCACCGCCGAGCTGATCGACGAGGTCGAGGCCGTCCACATCTCCCGGGACCGGGCCGCTCGTCGCCAGAGCGATCTGGATCGACCGAGCGAGCGGGACTTCTGGCGTCGTGTCGTCGAAGGCGGCGTCGACGCCCAATGGGAAGTCGAGATCGCCACGCTGCGGCTCAATGGTGAGCTGGCGGCGTACGTGGTCGCACTGCTCGATGGGGACGTCTACCGGGTGTACGACGGCCGAATGAACACCGATTGGCAGGACTACTCACCGGGTCGACTCGTCGAGTCGGCAGCACTCAACCGAGCGTTGGCCGATGCTCGGTTCAAGACCCTGGACTGGATGAACGGGGTCGCCGCCGAGAAGCTGCTCATGACGAACGTCGCCGAGAATCGGGCCCGCATCGTGGCCACCTCGGGCAGCCGGTTCACCAGTGTGCCGAAGCGCCGGGCATCCGAACTCGAAGAGGTCGGCGCGTAACGGCGCTCGAAGAGGTCGGGGCGTAACGGCGCTCGAAGAGGTCGGGCCTGAGGGTGCGACCGTGACAACAGAACGAGGGCGTGAGATGGGCCGGTGTCGAGCGATCGACGTCGGCCCGTTTCGCGGTCGACGACATCGAGGATGGGTGTGAGGCCCAGCTGTGCCGCATGGCCGGCGGCGTGATCGAGGAGGCCACGAGCGATACCCGAGCGTCGCTGCTCGGGATCGACGAGAAGACGGGCCACCACGGCGATCTGCGGCGGTGACAACGCGAGTTCGGTGCCGGCCAGTGCCATGACCGCATCCGAGGACGAACGGTGGAGCGCGACCTGCGCCGCAACGCGATCGTCAACGCGCGCCACCCACGCACCAATCGCGTCGCCCGATGCCAGGAAGCCCTCGAGGTCATCGCCGGGGAGATAGGGCGGGTAGCCGTCGGCGGCGTGCACACGCCGGGCGATCGGCAGGAGCGCATCGAGGTCAGATGGCCGTCGCTCGTCGATCTGCACCGGGTCAGGATGGCAGGTGCTCCGCGTCGAGGCGAGACACTTTGACATGCAATTGATTGACGGCCAATGGATGGACGTGCAATTGATTCAAATAGCCGGCGACATCGCTGAAACCGATTGTTGTGACATCGTTGACAATTGGTCACGTTTTCCCATGTCAGCGAGATTCGAGCTCGGTGAAATCATCGCGATCAACCATCGTTACTTCTCGGTAGGCGACTTCGCCTTTTGACCAATCACGATTGTTATGGCACCTTGTGCGACACCGCGAACGACAACGTTCGCGCCCCGAGCCGCTGGACTCCCCAGCTGTCGTGACTCGCAACGGAGCGTGCCGATGACATCAACCCCTGTTCGACCAGCACCGGGCCGCGAGGCCCTGGGCCTCCGCCAACTCGATCACGTGGTGGTCCTGGGCGCCAACGGCACCATGGGCTTCGGGAGCGCAGCGCTCTTCACCCAGGCCGTGCCTCGGGTCACCTTCTTGGCCCGCAGCAAGGAGAAGGCACAAGAGGGTCTCGACGCGGCGATCAACCAGGTGCGCTCCAACACCGTGGCGCTGCGAGCCGACACCGGCTCCTATGACGATGATCTCGAAGCCGCGCTCGCCACCGCCGACCTGATCTTCGAGGCGGTGGCCGAGGAGATGTCGCTGAAGAAGGCCATCTTCGATCGCATCGAAGCCCATCGCCGCCCGGATTCGATGATCGCGACCGTCAGCTCGGGGCTGTCGATCAATGCGCTCGCCGAGGGGCGTTCCGACAGCTTCCGCCGCAACTTCTGCGGTCTGCACTTCTTCAACCCACCGAACGTCATCACTGGCACCGAGCTCATCGCCAACGCCGACACCGATCCCGAGGTGCTCGACTTCCTCGAGGCGTTCGGTCGGATCAGGCTCGGCCGGGAGATGGTCCGCACGTTCGACACCCCGGCCTTCGCCGGGAACCGGGTCGGCTTCAAGGTGATGAACGAGTGCGCCCAGTTGGCCGAGGGCATGAGCCCGCTCGTCGTCGACGCCATCGTCGGGCCCTACACCGGACGGGCGCTCACCCCGCTGGCCACCATCGATCTCGTCGGGTGGGACGTCCACCAGGCCATCGTCGACAACGTCTACGCCAACACGAGCGACGAGGCCCACGAGACCAACAAGCTCCCCGACTACATGGCCTCGCTGATCGGCCAGGGGGTGCTCGGCAACAAGACCGGCGGCGGATTCTTCAAACGCAAGGAAGGGCTCGTGCTCGATCCGGCGACCGGCGAGTACGTAGCCAACGATACGATCGACATGCCCGACCTGTCCTACGTCGCCGAGATCGCCGACCTGTATCGGCAAGCCCGCTACGTGGAGGGGCTGCAGGCCCTCGTCGACGCCAAGGGCGACGCCGCCAAGCTCGCTCGCAAGGTCATGGCCGGCTACATCAGCTACTCGTTCGAGCGGGTCGGCGAGGTGTGTGAGACCATCACCGACATCGATCGCATCATGGGCATGGGCTTCAACTGGGCGCCGCCCTCGGTCCTGGTCGACTATCTCGGTATCGACAATACGGTCAAGATGTTGTCCGAGGCCGGGGTCGTCGTGCCTCGAGCCATCGCCGACGCCTCCCCCGGCACCACCTTCTTCCACCACCCACAGACCAACCGCGGCCGCTTCTTCGTCGCCAGCTGAGAGGACCACACCATGACCACCCCTGATGTTTACGTCCTCGGCGGCTACCAGACCGACTTCGGCCGCAACTGGACCAAGGAGAACAAGCACTTCTCCGCCCTGATGAACGAGAGCGTGCAGGGCGCGCTCGATGCCACCGGAGTCAATCCCGAAGACATCGAGAGCGCCCACGTCGGCAACTTCGCCGCCGAGCTCTACTGCATGCAGGGCCACCTCGGCGCCTTCTTCACGGAGGCTCACCCGTCGTTCAGTGGGCTGCCCACGGGGCGCCACGAGGCGGCGTGCGCGTCGGGCTCCATTGCGCTGCTGGCCGCATCGGCCGAGATCGAGGCCGGGCGCTACGACCTGCAGGCGGTCGTCGGCATCGAGCAGATGAAGAGCGTGAACTCCTCGCTCGGTGGCACCTACCTCGGGACGGCGGCGTGGTACGAGAAGGAGGCCGAGGGCATCGACTTCCCGTTCCCCAAGCTGTTCGGCAAGCTGGGCGACGAGTACGACGCCCGCTACGGCCTGGCCGACGAGCACCTGGCCGAGATCTCCAAGATCAACTACGACAACGCCAAGCTCAACCCGAACGCCCAGACCCGCACCTGGTACATGAACAAGGAGCATGCGCTGGCGCGAGACGACATGAACGCCGAAGTCGGTGGTCGCATCCGCTTGGCGGACTGTTCACAGGTCACCGACGGCGCGGTCACCGTGTTCCTCGCGTCGAAGCGCTACGCCGAGCTCTACGCCCAGCAGCGCGGCATTCCGCTGTCGTCGATCCCCCGTATCAAGGGCTGGGGCCACAACACCGCACGCCTCAAGTTCGAGGACAAGATGCGCGAGAGCCGCGAGGCGGAGTACGTCCTCCCCCACGTGCGGTCCACCATCACCAAGGCGATGGAACGGGCCGGCATTGCCGACGTCTCGGGCATCGACGCCATCGAGACCCATGACTGCTTCACCACGTCGGAGTACATGGCCATCGACCACTTCGGTATCACCGCCCCCGGCGAGAGCTGGAAGGCGATCGAAGAGGGTCGCATCGCGCTCGACGGCGACATTCCGATCAATCCCTCCGGCGGTCTCATCGGTGCCGGTCACCCAGTCGGCGCCACGGGCGTCCGTCAGCTGCTGGACGCGCACAAGCAGGTCACGAATGCGGCCGGCGACTATCAGGTCGAGGGCGCCAAGAACGTCCAGACCCTCAACATCGGAGGCTCCGGCACCACCAGCGTGAGCTTCGTCGTCGGCGTCGACTGACCCTGCTTCCAGCGCTCCTGTCCGAACTCGAGAGCCAGAGCGACAACCCCCATCGAACCTGAGAGCCCTAGCGACACTTCTGTCGCTGGGGCTCTCGAGTTCGGGTGGGGGTGTCGCTGGGCGTCTCAGGTTCGGTCAGGCCTCGGTGTTCGGCTGGACGAGGGCGTTGAGGGCACCCTGGGCGTGCAGGTCGGCGATGAAGGACCGCTCGTAGACCCGCTCGGGTTCGGCCCGGACCATGGCGTCGACGATGTGCGCGTCGTCGCCGACCAGGATCCGCCACTGGTTGTTGCGGACACCCTCGAGGATCACGTGCCCGGCCTCATCGGCGGTCGTCGGAGCGAAGGCCCGGAACATGTTGGAGCCTTCGACCACCTCGGGCTCGGCCTCCATCCCGTGCACCGTCGCCGAGTTTGCGACGATCCCCGTACCGATGTGGCCGGGCATGACTACCGAGGCCGACACATGCGGAGCGTTGACTCGGAGATCGGTGATGAGCGCCTCGGTGAAGCCACGCACGGCGAACTTTGCCGCCGCATACGCGGTATGCGGACGGTCCGGCCCGATCGACGCCCAGAGGCCGTTGATGCTGGAGGTGTTGATGAGATGGCCCTCTTCGGCGGCGATGAGGAGCGGCAGGAAGACCCGAGTGCCGAGGTAGACGCCACCCCAGCAGACGTTGAACGTGCGCTCCCAGCTGGCCCGCTCGTCGGTCACCATGCTTCCGGCGCCGCCGATCCCGGCGTTGTTGAACACCAGGTGCACGTGGTCGGTGTCGTGTTCAGCCATGACGGCATCACGGAACGCCTCGAGCTGGGCCTCGTCGGAGACGTCGCAGCGATGAGTGGTGACCCGAGTGCCTTCGGGTGCGACGGCCAGGGCGGCCGCCTGGCTGGTCGCGAGGTTGGCTTCGTTCACGTCGCACATGGCGACGTGACAGCCTTCCGAGGCGAGCGCGACGACGAGGGAGCGGCCCATGCCGTCTCCCCCGCCGGTCACGATGGCGATCTTGTTGGCAAAGGAGTCCATGAGCGGCGATTCCAGCAGCTGGTCTCCCGCCCGTCCAAACGCCGATCGTTCGAATGTCGCCCCCGGATCGATGGCGTCAGCGTTGCGGCGTGCCCAGGAGGGTCACGGCGAGGACCGAGTCATCGGCTCCTCGCTTGGCCCCGCCGAACACCACGCCGATCCGGTCGGCGTCGACGAAGGCCCACGACGGGTAGCCGTTACCGATGTCGCCCGCCTCGGCGTCATCGGTCGACCAGGTCGAGCCATCGCCACTCGTGGCGATCGTCCACTCCATCGGTCGGTCTCCATTGCCAGTGTCGGTGCCAAGGACGACCACGATGCCGAGATCACCCGCCGCTGCCGTGGCGATGTAACTCGTGTTCCCGAGACCGGGAGCGAGATCGTTCGTGGTCAACTCCCGCCACGTGGACCCGCCATCCGACGACAGTGCAATCGAATCGGTCATCGACTCGCCGCGGTACATCCGTGCGACGAGCGTCCCGTTCGTCGTCCCGATGATGTCGAGCGAATCGGCCGAATCGATGGCGATCGGGCTCCAGTCGGTGCCGTTCGCCGAGCGGAAGTACGAGGCCTGGCCGGTCTGAGAGTGGTCGGCGGCCACGAAGACACCGCCGGCGAACCACACCTGTGCACCGGGAATCGTGGCGGGCGACCAGGTGACGCCATCGGTCGAGATGGCTGCTGCGGACTCGATGAGGTCGCCCTCAATCCCGAGCTCGCCGAAGCTCGCCTCGGCCACGATCGTCGGTTGCATGCAGGGCTCGGGCGTCGTCTCGGCCATCGTGTCGCCGTCGGACGGTGCCATCGTGGTGGGCGGGGTCGCCTGCTGCGACGCCCATGCCGCCTCGCATTCGGTGTAGTCCCGCAGCACCACCTTCCGGCCCCCGCTGCCGTCGTCGAGGATCTCGGAGTACACGCTGTCACCGGCGTGGCCCAGGAACGCCGCCAGCTGCTGGTCGTCGAACCATCGGTAGCGAACGGCGGTAGCGATGAGCTGATCGTCGCCCACAGCAAGCGTCAGCGACGGAGTTCCCTCGGGGAAGAGGAGGCCGTTGGGATCGGTGACCGTGCCGAAGTCGAGCGGCACGTCGACGCCGCTCCACGCTGCGCCGCTGTCGTCGGAGCGAAGCACACGGTTCACGATCTCGCCGTTGGTATCGGTCGAGGTCGACACCGAGTACATGACGCCGTCTCGGGTGTAGAGCCCGCCCAGGCGTGGTCCGTCCTGGTCGATCACGTCCCAGTGCTCACCGTCGGTCGTTCGATAGATCGCCTGCGGCACCGGTGTGTAGCCATCACCGGAGGCATCGGAGAAGCGGGTACCGGGCGCCGTAGAGAGTGCGTACCGGAATCCGTCGGCGCCGACGAAGCTGGCGATGGGCCAGTCGACGTCGGCGTCGGCAGTCCGCCACTCGAGCGAGAGCGAACCAACCGTTGCAGCGTCGGACGTGGTGCCATCGCCAGACGCCGCAACGACCGCGGTCTGTGCGGGAGCACGAAGAGTGAGGGCGCCCAGGGTCAACCCTCCGATCGCAACGACACCAGCCGCCACGGTGGCGGTGGTGCGACGCTGTTGGCGCTGGCGGGCTCGGGCGATGGCGTGGGCGGGGTCGCCGGTAACCGGAAGGTCGGCCGCCGACTCGTGCAGTTCGGCGCTGAGCCGGTCCTGGAGGTCGTGGTGGTCGTTCGTGAGGGAGGTCATGACAGTTCCTGCGTGTGGTGGAGTTTGGTTTCGAGCAAGGCGAGCGCCCGGTGGAGGCGGCTCTTGACGGTGCCGGGTCGGATGTCGAGCGCTTCGGCGGTCTGGTCGACCGACCAGTCGGCGAGCAGGCGACACACCACGACGGCACGAAGATCGACATCGAGCGAACGGAGGGCCTCGGCAACGAGCGGATCGCGAACCTCGGGCGGAGCGACCTCGCCACGGCCGATGATCGGGAGCTGGCGGGCCAGCCGGCGATGGATCGACCGAGCCCAGTTGAGGCCGACGCGGTAGGTCCAGCCCGCCGGGTTGGCGTACTCGCACACCGTCGACCAGTTGGCGTAGGTCCGCGCCATTGCCTCGTCGGTGGCGTCGCGGCCCAGCTCGACGTCGCCGAGGGTGTAGCTGAGCGCCCGC
The DNA here is from genome assembly GCA_041394265.1 of Acidimicrobiales bacterium. Classification (NCBI taxonomy): domain Bacteria; kingdom Bacillati; phylum Actinomycetota; class Acidimicrobiia; order Acidimicrobiales; species Acidimicrobiales bacterium. The sequence continues at coordinate 3,719,657 of JAWKIO010000005.1, read as the reverse complement.
ACGATGTCGCCGTAGTGCCGCCGGTAGTAGTCCTCGAAGGATCCCCCGATCGGTACCGCCCGGTCGGCGATCACGATCGGGTGTTCGCCCGTGTCGGCGGCTTCGGCTCTGGTTGCTGTTGCTGGCACGTACACCAGACGTCCGAGGCCCGCATTCGGTTCACGATTTCTCGATCGACTCGGCCAATGCTCTGAGCTCGGGATCCTCGGGAGCGAGATCGAGGGCCCGTCCTACCTGTTCACGGGCATCGTCCGACCGCCCCGCAAGCCGCAGCGCCTCGGCGTGAGCGCCGAGGAGCTGCGGCGAGTTCGGGGCGTCAGCGGCCGCTCGTTCGGCGGCGTCCACGGCGGCCGCCAGGTCGGAACCCAGACCGGAGCGACGCGCCCGCTCCACCAGTGCGAACACGTACTCGGTGCGTAGCGCCGGGTCGCCCGGATGATCGACGAGCCCGGCCTCGAGGATCGACAGTGCCTCGTCGAGGTCGCGCAGCGTCGGACCGTTGAGGTGCACCAAGGCGACCGCGTAGACGAGGCGAACCGACTGGGGTCGAAGCGCGAGCGCTCGATCGGCGGCCTGCTCTGCTGCGGCCTGATTGAACGTCGCCGATCCGGCGAGGCGGTGTTCGGCCACGGCCGCCGTTGCGTTCCACCACGACGAAGCCGCCATGGCGACAACGCCGACGGCCGCTACGACGGTGGGCAGATGCGAGCGGGCGGGGTGATCGCGCAAGGCCATCCGGTGGTGGTGCTCGGTGGCGTTCCCAACGAGTGCCCCGGCGAACAGCCAGATCATCGGATCGAGTTCGGCGAGCGGAAACAGCACCAACTGCTGGGCGAGGCCGGCTACCACGGCGGCCGCAAGCCCGATCGTCGTCGGCGAGGCCTCGTGCTCACGCACCCGACGCAGGGCGGAGTGCCCGACGAGCACCCACAATGCGCCAAGCAGCGCTGCAGCGAGAATTCCCGATGACAACGCGATGTCGATGAACGCGTTGTGCGCCCGGTCGGTGATCACCGACGACCCGTAGGCTCGGACGTAGTCGGCGTCGACCAGGCGTGGGAACTGGTCTCGATATCCCTCCGGGCCGAACCCGAGGAGCGGGCTCGCCCGCACCCCGCGGAGGCCCACCGTCCACTCATCGATCCGTCCGCCGAACGAGTCCCAGCCTCGTCGCATCGAGACGACGGCAGCGGTGCAAGCGACCGCGCCAACGGCCGCCACCCCCGTCCACCGTTGGCCGCGTGCGACGAGCACCACCATGACGCCGACCCCGAGACCGAGCACCGGTCCACGAGCCGCCGTGGCGACGAGGGTGAGCACACCGGCGGTGGCGATCGCCGCCGTCGCCACTCGACGCAGCCCACTCAATGAACGGTCGAACGCCGGCGCCGCAGCCAGCGGGAGCAGCACCACGAGCGCAACCGCGAGGTAGGTCGACTGGGCGAACGGCGCTCCGACCCGTCCGCCGGTCCACGCCGTGTTGCCCGGGTCGAACCCCAACAACTCGAGTCCGGCAAGACTCGCCAACAGCCCGACCGCAAGAGTGGCCGCAGCGGCGAGGAGATGCTCGGAACGAGGGGGTAGCGATGCTCCGACGCCGAAGGCGATTGCGAAGCCCATCCAGGTCAGGAGCCCGAGGTTCCGCTCGGGTGTGCCGAACACACCATGCCAGCGGTCGGCGCCGGTCAATGCCGACGCAGCGATGACGGCCAGGAGCGCCAACCAGACCCGGCCCATGACTCGCAGCGCCCGGCTCGGCGACATCGACGACCGACCGACCACGACCGCGCCGATACCCAGGACGACGGCGAGCGCGGCGAAGCGTGCCGGCCCGGAGGGTGCGAGCCCGCCCGGGTCGACGACGAAGATGCAGCCGATGAGCAACACCGCCACCGCTCGAGCTGCCACTCCGCTCCTCGTCATCGCCACAGCATGCCCGCTCGATCCACACCCAGGGAGGCGCCCCACTCGCCCTCCCCTCAGCAACTTTGGAGAGTTGATGCCGCTGAGAGGTGTCGGGACGCCAGAGTTGCTGGGGTTTCGGGAGGGTGAGCTAGCGTCGGCGTCATGATCGAATTCCTGGATCCCCGGGGTGAACCCGGTCAACCCATCGAGCCCTACGAACTCGGCATTCGAGCCGGCAGCGGTCCGATCACGATCGGCCTCCTGGCCAACGGCTTCCCCGATTCGGTGCGCTTCCTCGACGCCGTCGAACGAGCGCTCGCCACTGCGAACCCCGAGGCGACCTTCGAACGCTTCGACAAGGGCGATGCCTCCTCGATCGTCTCCGACGCCATGCTCGACGATCTGGTCGAGCGGTGTCAGGCGGTCGTCGCCGCCTACGGCCATTGAGGCAGCTGCACCACCGGCACCGTGCGTGACGCAGTGAAACTGGCTCATCGAAACATCCCCGCCGTCGCCCTCGTCACCGAGGCCTTCTGGGACCAGGGCGACTTCGTCGCCCGATCGGTCGGCATGCCCGACATCCCGAGGGTTCGGCTCCCCCACCCCGTGGCGGGCACGGGCGCCGACAACATGGCGATCGTCGCCAACGACATGACGCCGCTCATCCTCGAGCAGCTGGCCGGCGCGAGCGCGGGAGGCGGGGCATGAGTCTCGTTGACGCCAACCGTTCCGGCGTGCTCGAAGCCGCCGACGAGGCGGCCGCGCTCGAGGAACTCCACCGGCTCGGCTGCACCGACGGTCTGCCGGTGGTCATTCCCACACCGCCCCGGGTCGACCGCATGGTCATCGCGTCCGGGCATCCCGCCGACCTCGAACTTGGGGTGATGGGCCCCAACCTCGGCAGCTGCACGGTCGAGAAACTGGCCATCGCCGCCGTGATGGCGGGCTGCCTCCCGGACTACTTCCCGGTGGTGCTCGCCGCAGCCCGGGCGATCATGGACGAGCGGTTCGACCTGACCGAGGTCCAGGCCACCACGCACTCAATCGCACCGCTCATCATCGTCAACGGTCCGGCCGCCCACTCGTGCGGTCCGATCTCTGGCAGCTTCGGCGCTCTCGGGCCCGGCCACCGGGCGAACGCTTCGATCGGTCGGGCGATCCGGTTGGCGATGATCAACGTGGGTGGAGGTCGCCCCGGTGTGTCCGACATGGCGTTGCTCGGTCATCCCGGGAAGTTCACCTTCTGCCTCGCCGAAGACGAAGCGGCCAGCCCGTTCGATCCGCTGCACGTCTCGCTCGGCTTCGAACCCGACCAGTCCACCGTGACCGTGCTCGGGACCGACGCCCCGCATTCGGTGATGGCCATCACCGACGCCGACGATCCCGGTTCGAGCGATCGGCTGCTCACCTCGCTCGCGCTGGCTTTTGCCCACGTCACGACCAACAACGCCGTGCTCCGCAACGGCCGGGCGGCGCTCGCCATCAACCCCGATCACGCCGCCATGCTGGCGGCAAACGGGCACACTCGGGCCAGCGTGGCCGAGGCGGTCGTCGAACGCGCGACCGTCCCCGGTCGGGAGCTCCTGCGTGCTGCCGGCTCGATGGGTCGTGTCGACCCGGAGCGGGAGTACGCCTGTTTCGCCTCGCCCGACGATCTGCTGCTGTTCGTCGCCGGTGGTGGCGGCCTTTACTCGGCCGCGTTCCCGTCGTGGTGCGCCGGACCCCACCGCAACCAATCGGTCACGGTCGAGATCGAGCTGGATCAGGCGTGCGAGGTGCCCTGGGCCAACGCCTGACCAATCGACGCGGCAGCGGCCGCTGCGCCCGATCCGCCCATCGGGAGATCGAGCGCGAGCATCACCGACTCGATCGTGGTGAGCGTCCCCAGGATCATCGGTGGGTTGAGATGGCCCATGTGCCCGATGCGGAACCGGTCGTCGGGATGGCCGAGGCCGAGACCGAGGGTGAGGTTGGTGGCCTCGGTACAGCGTTGCTGGAAGGCCGGCGAGTCGATCGAGTTGGTCATCACGCCCGTGACGGCGTTCGACCGGGCGGCCGGGTCGACGACCTGGAACTCGAGACCGTCGGGCGTCGACCACGCCTCGACCGCGGCCCGCACGGCGTCGGCGAGCATCTCGTGCCGCCACCACACATGGTCGAGGCCCTCGTCGAACAACAGGTCGAGGGCGACTCGCATGCCGTAGAGGTGGCTGACCGGCGGCGTGCCGGCGAAGAGTAGATAGTGCGGCCCCCCGCTCATTCGGGGTGTCCAGCTCCAGTACGGCGTGACGAGATCGGCCTGCTCGTGCGCCTCGATTGCCTTGGCGCTCGCCCACACGAACGACAGGCCGGGTGGTGCCATTAGGCCCTTCTGCGAGGCGGCGATGGCCACGTCGACACCGAGCGCATCCATCTCGAACCGCTCGCAGCCGATCGATGCCATGCCGTCGACGAACAGCAGGGCCGGGTGATTCGCCGAGTCCATGGCCGCCCGAATCGCGGCGAGGTCGGCCCGCACCCCCGACCCGGTGTCGACGTGGCAGACCAGCAGACCCTTGAGCTCGTGCTGCGAATCGGCGGCAAGCCGGTCGGCCACGGTCGCGGGGTCGACGGGGTGGCGTGGAGACGGGGCAGGCAGGACCTCGACGTCGAGGCCGAGCTGCTCACAGAACGACGCCCAGATGGTGCCGAACTGGCCCGAGCCGATCACGAGCACCTTGTCACCGAGCGACAGGGTGTTGGACAGCGCCATTTCCCACGCCCCGTGCCCATTGCCGATGGCCACGAACCCGTGGCCCTCGGTGCGAACGACCTTCGGCAAGTCGGCGACCAACGACCACGACAAGTCGGCCACCTCACCGTCATAGATGTTGGTGATCGGCCGACCCATGGCGGCGAGGACGGCGTCGGGAACGATCGATGGGCCGGGGATGGCGAGCATGTTGCGTCCCTGGGCGAGGCTCGCCAGGGTCGGGACGTTGCTGCTGGTGACGGTTTCGGGAGTCGGCACCGCGCCATCCTAAGTCGGCCTGCTCCCATCTCGATCATCGCCTCTGCGAGCGCCTCGGCATCATCGGGCTCCCACCGGCGCCCCCGGATAGGCTCGGCTCCGCTCCAGGCCACTCCCGAGACGAGGTAGCGAACGTGACCGACATCGTGATCAGCGGCACCGGGTTGTTCACCCCACCCGAGTCGATCAGCAACGCCGAACTCGTCGAGTCGCTCACGATCGCCACGAACGCATGGAACGAGACGAATGCCGAGGCCATCGCCGCCGGCACCCTCGCCGCTCGTCCCCTGCCCGACGAGGAGTTCATCTTCAAGGCCTCGGGGATCAAGTCCCGCTACGTGATGGAGAAGTCGGGCGTGCTCGACCCCGAGCGCTTCCGTCCTCGCCTCGAGCTTCGCAGCGAAGACCAGCTCGGCATCCAGGCCGAGATGTCGATCCCCGCAGTCGAGCAAGCCCTGGCCGCTGCCGGCCGTACCGGAGCCGACGTCGACGCCATCATCGTCGGCTGCTCCAACCTCCAGCGTCCCTACCCCGCCGTCTCGGTCGAGATCCAAGACGCCATCGGCGCCGGCGGCTGGGCCTACGACATGAACGTCGCCTGCTCGTCGGCGACGTTTTCGATCCAGGCGGCGGTCGATGCGCTGCGCGCCGGGTCCGCCTCGTGCGCGCTCGTCATCAATCCCGAGATCACCTCGGGCCACAACAACTTCGAGCTGCGCGACTTCCACTTCATCTTCGGCGACGCCTGCACTGCGGTCGTGCTCGAGCGGGCCGACGACGCCGTCGCCGCCGTGCAGTGGAAGGTGATCGGCACGAAGTTGGCCACCCAGTTCTCCAACAACATTCGCAACGACTTCGGGTTCCTCAATTCCTCCGAGGTCGGCGAGCGCGATCCGCACGAGCTCATCTTCCGCCAGCAGGGCCAGCGGGTGTTCAAGGAGGTGTGCCCGATGGTGGCGACGCACATCACCGACCATCTCGTGTCACTCGGGATCGAACCGACACACGTTCGTCGATTCTGGCTCCATCAGGCGAACCTCAAGATGAACCAGTTGATCGCCAAGGGGGTGCTCGGTCGGGTGCCCGACACCGACGAGGCGCCGGTGATCCTCGACGAGTACGCCAACACCAGCTCGGCCGGCTCGGTCATCGCCTTCCACAAGCATCACGACGGCATCGAGCCCGGTGAGATCGGGGTGCTGTCGTCGTTCGGCGCCGGCTACTCAGTGGGCAGTGTGGTGCTCGAACGCTGCTGAGGTCGACCGATCCCCCCAACGGCCCCCGAGGCGTAGGGGGATGCCCCCGATCCTCGGATGCCGTCACCGTCGTATGGTGAAGACATCGCAGCAGCGCACCACACCACGACGGCGAAGCGCAGGTTTGAGGGAACCGGCGCCGGCCAGGGTTTGAGGGAACCCAGCACATCAGGATCGGCGAGCCTGGGCTTGAGGGAGCCCGCCCGCCGAGACCCTGGATCGGGAGGTGGTGCGCCGCTGCATCCCACGGCGGCGGAGCCGAGCGGCGGGGTCCAGGATTCGAGGGAACCAGGACCCGGCCGCGCCCAGGCGGGTGGGTTCGGGTCTTGAGGGAGACCCGAACCCACGCCAAACACCCGCCCTGTCGACGTTGCCTACACTCGGCCGACATGACGTGCCGACGAACGCTGGGATCCATTCGATGAGCCGGTGGGAGCGCTGGCACGAAGGGCTCGCCCACCGACCGAGCGTCACCGGCACCATTCCCGATCTCCTGGAGCGAGCGGCAGCACAATGGCCTGACGTTCCGGCGCTGAGCGAGCCCGACGGCACCACGACCAGCTTTGCTGCCCTAGCTGGCCAGGCGGCGGCGCTCGGATCGGCACTCCGTGATCGAGGTTTCGGCAACGGCGAACCCGTTGCCGTGATGCTGCCGAACGGCACGCCCTACGTCGTCTCCCTCTTCGGCATCTTGCGCACCGGTGCTCCGGTCGTTCAGGTCAACCCGATCTACACCGGGCCCGAGCTCGAGTACATGCTCGACACCACCAAGGCGACGGCGATCGTCGTGGGGGCCGACAAGCTCGAGACCGTGCGCGGCATTCGGGCCGCCACCTCTCTGCGTCTGGTCATCGTTGCGGGCAGCGAGGTGCCGCTCGACGATGGGGAGATCTCGCTGGCGGCGCTCATCGACGCCGGTGATCCGTCGGCTGGTTGTGCGCCGATCGATCCCGACACCGATCTCGCCACGTTCCAGTTCACCGGTGGCACCACGGGTCGGTCGAAGGGAGCGATGCTCACGCACACCAACCTGCTGGCCGGCATGCAGCCGACGTTCGACATGGTGCTCGCCGACCCAGATCGCCTACCGCCGGGCAGCAAGGCGGTGGCGGCTGCGCCGTTCTTCCACATCTTCGGCCTCACGATGGTCCTCTTCGCCGGCCTCCATCACGGTTGGCACCTGCTGCTGGTTCCCCGCCCGACACCAGACGGCTTGGTCGATCTCATCCGTGATCAACGGCCCGGGTATCTCGGCGGCGTGGCCACCTTGTTCACCGCACTGGTCAACCACCCCGAGGCGGCGACGGCCGGGTTCGACAAGCTCGAGCTCTACACCTCCGGCGGGGCGAGCGTTCCCGAGGCCCTGCTGCGCAACTTCGAGCAGCTCTCGGGCCGCACCATCTTCGAGGGCTACGGCCTGTCCGAGGGCGCTCCCGTGTCGTTCAACACCCACGTGCGGGGCAGCGTCTCCGGCTCGATCGGCATCCCCATTCCGGGTACCGAGGTTCGCATCATCGACGTCGAAACCGGTGACGAGGCTGCTCCCGGTCAACCGGGCGAGCTACGAGTCCGGGGTCCTCAGATCATGCAGGGCTACTGGGCGATGCCCGACGAGACCGCAGCAGCGCTGGTGGACGGATGGCTGTGCACCGGCGATGTGGCCACGATGGACGAACAGGGCTACCTACGCATCGTCGACCGGATGAAGGACATGATCAACGCGTCGGGCTACAAGGTGTACCCACGCGAGGTCGAGGAAGTGGTCTACCAGCTGCCCGACGTCGTCGAGGCCGCGGTCATCGGGGTCGACGACGAGTACCGAGGCGAGACCGTGAAGCTCGTGGTGGCGCTACGCGCCGGCAGCGAACTCGTTGAAGGGACAGTCGTCGACCACTGCCGAGCCCACCTCGCGCCCTACAAGATCCCCCGGATCGTGGAGTTCCGCGACGAACTCCCGAAGTCGAACGTGGGCAAGATCTTGCGACGAGCGCTGCGCGACACACCGTCGACCTGACGGTCGCCGGGCCGCCGGTGTCAGTTTCGATCGAGTGCGCCCAGCGACGTAGTGGGCTCGACCGCAACCAGCTTTCGAGCGCGAGCGTCATCGATGTTGAAGGCCTCACCCGCCCCGAGCTCGCCGACCCGCCAGCCGAACGATCCTTGGTCCAAGACCAGCCCGAGCGCGGTCGGTCCGATGGCCTCGACTCCGTCGATCGTGACCGACGAGACGCCGGTGTCGTCGGTGCGCAGCACCACCTCGACCCAGCGACCGGTGGCCGGAGTTCCGCCCGGTGGGGCGAAGCCGGTTCGGTTGCTGCCGACGAGGGTGGCGAGATCCCAGCCTCCTCCCCCGCCGAGCGCTGTCTCGTACTGGTCGGTCGGAGCGTCACCGGTCCGGGTGCCCGCTGCCAGATCCACGCCGGTGGTGGTCGTCATCCACCACCAACTCCGGAACTCGATGCCGGGCTCATCGATCCCGATGGCGGTGAGCCAGGCATCGGCCGTTCCGGGAACGACGGACGGCGCGGCCGCGGCGTTGGATCCGGACCGTGACTGGCTCGTCGTCACCGACCATGCGGCTGAGACACCGGTCTGACGGGCGCCGACGGTCACCGAGGCGCTGGGGGCGACGATGTTGGCGTACTCGGCGGCGATTCGATCGGCACCGAGCGCCTCGTGGAGCACCCGGGGCTCGTCGATCGCTCCGGTCAGGCCGCGATCGGCGGCTGCGAGGTTGCCTACCGTGAGGGGAACCGTGAGGTCGGTTGCCAGAGAGCCGGAGGCCGAAGCGGTGTCGACCGGCGCCCCGTCGACGTACAGCACGATCGTCGACCCATCCCAGGTCACGGCCAACTGATGCCACACGCCGGCACCCAGTGACCCGCCGGCCACCGTGTGGGTCACGCCCCCGATGCGGAGCCGCGCCATCGCCTGACCCGAGGTCGGGCTGAGATCGTCGACCAAGAGCTCGTAGACCGTCGACCCCTCCGCCGACGACTTGGCGACGACTCGGGGGTCGGTCCCGAAGGTGGCGGCGTTGACCCATGCCGACGCGGTGAGCCCGGTGTCGGCGATGTCGGTCGCCGTGGCCACGAGTCGATCGTTTGCACCGTCAAATGTCGGCGCGTTCCCGGCGACACCGACGACTGGCCCGGCGAGACCACCGACCGCGATCACGTCGTTCCGACGGACCGAGGCATCGTCGACGAACAGCGAATCGTTCCGAACGGTGACCGTGTTCGAGAACTCCGACGTCGCCCCGTAGGCCGGGCCGGCGAGCTGCTGGGTTACCGTGGCCGACAGGTGCTGGCCCTCGGCCCCGGCGAATGTGGTTGCGAACGTCTGGACACCGCTGCCCGAGGAAGTGACCGTCGATGTGTGCACCAGCGCAGACGCCTCACCGTGTCCGCTGGCGTCGGGAGCGCCGGTGTCGTAGACCTCGAGCCGGTAGTCACCCGCCGGTACATCGAGGTCGAAGGAGAGGATCGTGGCTGGGGAGCCAACGGCCTGGCGCAGGATCGGATAGTTGAGCAGTCCGTTGGCGCCGGAGTCGACGTCATCAGCGTCGTTCGACGTCACCCCGTCGCCGGCGAGGTCGAAGGCGAGGCCACCGTTGGCACGGATCGTGTTGCCCACCATGGTCAGTGTGCCGGTGTAACCCGGGCCGGTCGAGATGCCGGCACCAGGTGAGCCGGTGATGACGTTCGGCTCGCCAACGCCGGTACCACCGATCCGCACCGTCGAGGAGCCGACAATGGACACGCCGTCGTTGGTGAACGGGAGCGCAGTGGTGAGGTCGGGTGCGACGCCGATCAGGTTGTCGGTCACGACTGCGTCCGCAGCGCTCTCCACACGGATCGGGCCGTACCCGAAGCCGAACACGTTCCCGCTGATGACCGTGCCAGTCGCCGTGCCGCCGACCCGTACACCACGACCGTTGTTGCCCCCATCAGCGAGGGACGGGTACAGGCCGACGAAGTTGTCGACGATCGAAGCCGAGTTGCCGGTGACCTCGATGCCATCATCCGGCGCTCGCACGACGGCGAGCCCGTTGATGGTCACGTCGTTGCCCGTGACGGTGAACGTGTCGTTCCCCACGCCGATGCCAGCCCCGTCGACGACGATCACTGGGCTGCTGACGTAGCCAGGCTGCGAGGACCCGTCGATGACGACCGCCGAACTGATCGGATCGAACGGCGTGCCGGTCGGCGCGATGGTCCAGACGCCCGCGCTGTGATTCGGGTCCCCGGTGCCGATCGAGAACTCGATGCCGGCGATCTCGGGCCGGGCGTTGGCCTCGGCGATGGCCGCCCGCAGCGTGCACTCAGGGTCGGCGCCGATGAGCGCTCCGGTGTCGCAATTGCCGTCACCGATGTTGCTGTCAACCGCGTCAGCGGTGGAGTTGACCACGAGGGTCGGCTCGGCGGCGATCACGACATCAGCCGAGAACTCCGACGTCGGCCCGAACGAACCGCCGCCGAAGTCAGGGGTGGCCGTGGCGGCGATGATGTCATCGATGTCGGCCGTGACACTCAACGAGAACGATTCGACGCCCGAGCCGGTGTGGGTGATCGTCTCGGCGTGGACCAGGGTTTCGCCTTCGCCGTAGCCGGACGGGTCGGCGGTCAGGTTGGCGAACACCTCGATCCGGTAGTCGCCGGCAGGTACGTCGAGATCGATATCGACGTCGGCCGTGCCGTTGTACCCGATGGCCGAGGTGAGGACCGGATGATTCATCAGGTCGTTCGGGCCGGCGTCGCCATCGCCCGGATCGTTGGCGGTCACGAGCGCAGCGTTCTCCGTACCGCCGACGAGGTCGATGCCGAGCGCGACGCTGTCGCGGATTTCGTTCCCGAGGATCGACACCTGCGAGTTGGCAGTGACTTCGACACCGTTCCATAGGCTGTTGGCCACCACATTCGCTTCACCTGGACCGGTGCCTCCGAAGCGCACCGAGCCGCTGGTGTCGGTCCACAGGCCCTGGGCGTTGCCGAAGGCCACCGTGCCGGATCGATCGGTACCGATCCAGTTGCCGGTGATCACGATCCGATCGGCAACAGTGGTCACGGCGATACCGGCGCTCGAGTGGCCGCCGATGACGTTGTTGCGAACCACCGAATCCACACCGTCGTACACGGTGATCCCCTCCGTGGCGTTTGCGGCGACGGTCACGCCGTCGGGCATGACACCGACGTGATTGGCCTCGATCAGGGCGCGATCGACACCGACGAACATGCCGTCGCCCGGGAACGACACAATCGAGAACCCCCGGACCTCGGAGTCGTCGGCGTTGGGATCGATGCGAAGACCGACCTCACTCCCCGAGAGGCCCGAGCCGTCCAGCAGGACCACTGGCGCTGCGTCGCCACCGAGCTGGGTGGTGGCGTCGAGCACCGAACGCTCGGCCCACAGGTTCGGTAGTTCGCTCGCGGGTGCAATCTGCCAATGATCGACCGCGCCGGCAACGTAGCCAGCGTCCAGGATCGGGATGTCGAAATGGACGACGTCGATCGCAGCGGACGCGTTGGCCTCAGCGATCGCAGCTCGAAGGGAACAAGCGACGGCACCGTCGGCGTTGGTGTCCCCGGTGTCGCAACGACCGTCGCCGAGGTTGATGTCGACACCATCGCCGCTGCTGTTGACCACGATCGTGTCGGCTGCCTCGACGGTCTCGACTTGACTCAGCTCCGACGTTGCGCCGTAGCTGCCACCGAGGTCCTCGGTCGCCGTCGCGCTGAGCTGCATCCCGGACGAGCCGCTGAACGTCGTGCTGAATGCCTCGATTCCCGAGCCGGAGTGCGCAACCGTGAAGGCATGAACGAGGGTCTCGGCCTCGCCGTAGCGGGTCGGGTCGGTTCCTGTTGGGTTGTCGAAAACCTCGATCCGGTAATTCCCGGCAGGAACGTCGAGGTTGAGATCGAGGGTGACCGTCCCGGCGCTGACGACCGCCCGCGACAGCGCCGGCTGGTTGAGGAGGTCGTTGACACCGGTGTCGACGTCACCGGCATCGTTCTGCGTCACGCCGTCGTCACCGAGGTCGATGCCGAGGCCCCCGTTGCCCCAGATCTCGTTGCCCAACAGCGTGGCGTCACTGCCGCCGGTCATGACGACGCCATCGCCGGTTGCGTTGGCAACGACGTTTGCGTCCAGCGGGTTGGTTCCGCCGATCAGGGCTCGATCGGTTCCGCTACCAACGACGACGCCGGCGCCACCGATCGTGCCGGCAACGGTGGCCGACGAGTCGGTCCCGATGCGGTTGCCCGCGACCACGGCATCGTCGGCATTGGCGAGCGAGATCCCGTCTCCCGGCGACGCAAGCACCACGTTGTCGCGCACGATGGTGCGTTGCGACCACGTGATGTCGATGCCAGTGCCGAGGTTCGGCAGAGGTGTCACTCCGTCGGCGGCCACACCAACGAGGTTGTTGCGCACCACCGAGTCAGCCATCGTTCCCGTGCCGACCTGCACTCCCGCAACCGCGTTGTCGGCGATCACGTTGCCCTCGGCGGGTGTGGCACCACCGACGATCGTGCGAGACGAGCCGTTGACGACGAGGACACCACGTGAGCCGTTCCCCAGTCCCACCGAACCGCTCGCGTCGGTGCCGATGTAGTTCCCGCTGATCACGGTGTCGAACGAGGACAGGCCGAGCCCGATGTCGTTGTACACCGCAACGCCGAACGAGCTGCTCGCCGAGATGATGTTGCGGTCGGCCGACGAGGATCCTCCGATCACGGAGTTCGAGGAACCGCTGACGTAGACGCCGTAGCGGTTGCCGGCGGCAACGGCACCGCCGGGGAGAACCCCGAGATGGTTGCCGGCGACGAGGTGGCCGTCTGATCCACGCAACTGAACGGCGGCACCGGGGAACGAGGTGATCGACAGACCCCACACCGTCGACCCGTCCGACCCGACGTCCAGCGACAGACCGTGTTCGGAGGTCAACGAGAGCGCAGCACCGTCGAGCCGGACCACCGGCGACGACACGTAGCCGGGCTGGGTCGTGGCGTCGATGAAGACCGGATCGGTGATGGCCGGCAGCACGGACGCCGGAGCGATGGTCCAGCTCGGTCCGGCACCGGCGATGGCGAATTCGATCACGCCAACAGCACCGGCATTGGCCTCCTCGATGGCCGCCCGGAGCGTGCACTCCGGGTCACCGGCGCCGACGGTGCTGCCAGTGTCGCAATTGCCGTCGCCCGGCGTCAGGTCCGGGGCGTCGCCGACCGAATTCACGACGGCGACCGCAGGCACGGTGATCGCAAGCGAGAACTCCGACGTCGATCCGAAGGTTCCGCCACCCAGATCCTGGGTTGCGGTGAGCGTGACCACCTCGCCGCCGGAGCCGGCAAAGGCGACCGAGAACGGTTCGGCTCCGCTGCCGCTGTGGACGATGTCGGTCGAGTCGACCAGGATCGCCCCTTCGCCGTAGCCGCTCGGATCCGCACCAGAGGCGTTGGTGAACGCCTCGAGTCGATAGTTGCCGGCCGGCACATCGAGATCGAGGTCGACCGTCACCGTTCCGGCAGCGGCGAGCGAGTTGGTGACCACCGGGAAGTTCAACAGCCCGTTCGGGCCGGGATCGCCGTCGCCGGGGTCGTTGGCCGTCGACCCGTCGAGACCGAGGTCGATGCCAACACCGGCGTTGTCGCTGATCGAGTTGCCGAGGACTGCGTTGCGGAGCGTGCTGGCGTCGGCAACGACCACACCGACGCCGCCGTTGAACCGGATGGTGTTCCCGGCGCCACCGGTCGTCCCACCGACCATCGTGTCGGTTGCGCCCGAGAAGAGGTGCACGCCATGCGATCCGTTGCCGCGGTTCGCCAACCCGGTGGAGTCGGTGCCGATGAGGTTGCCCTCGATCACGTTGTCGATGGTGGCCGCATTGAGGAATCCGTCGATTCGGATGCCCTCGGACACGTTGCCGGAGACCAGGTTGCCTTCTCCGACCGCAGCACCGCCGATCTGGGTGGTGTTCGCGCCGTTGTAGACCACGACGCCGTGTCGGCCGTTGGCGACGACGGTGTCGCCGTCGAGGCCCAAGCCGATGGTGTTGGCTTGGACGACGGTCCCGCCGGTCGCACCGAGGATCTCGATGCCGTCGTTGCCGTTGCCCGAGATCACGTTGCCGGACCCGACAACACCGATCACGGTGCCGGTGCTGGCATTGTCGACCCGCACCCCGTCCTGACTGTTGCCGAGCGGCGCGTTGCCGGTCGTATCGGTGCCGATCCGGTTGCTCGTGAGCGTGGTGTCGGTCGATCCCCAGACGATGACACCGCTGCCGGAGACCGTCGCCGAGATCGTGTTGTCGTCGATCGTGGTGGTCGACGCGACGTTCACGTCGATGCCCCGACCGGTGTTGCCGAGTGCCGACAGCCCGTCAGCCGTCGTGCCGATCAGATTGCCGGTGATCGTGACACCCGTCGTACCGTTCAGGCCGATGCCCGGCAGATCGTTGCCCGAGATCACGTTGCCGCTGATCGTCACGTTCGTGGCGCCGTCGGCGAAGATGCCTTCGAACGCATTGGCAGCCGCTGCGCCTCCGTCGATGGTGGTGCCGATGTAGGACGCCTCGATTCGTGCGCCATCGGAGGTCGATGGCAGGTAGATGCCGGCGGCGGGGAACGACGAGATGGCGAGCCCTCGCACGGTGATGTCGTCACCGGAGATCTCGAGCCCATCGGTGCCGGGCCCAGCTGACGCGCCCGAGAGTTCGATGACCGGTGAGAAGCCGTAGCCCGGCTGCGTGGTGGCGTCGATCGTCACCGGTTGCGTGACGGCCAGCACCGATCCCGGCGTGATGGTCCACGACGGACCGACCGCCGAGTAGCCGGCATCCGAGGTCGGGATGTCGAACTCGATCCGCTCGGCGGCTCCCGCATCGGCCTCCTCGATGGCTGCGCGCACTGTACATTCCGGGGCGCCGGCGCTGTTGAGCCCACCGGTGTTGCAGACGCCATTGCCGGGGTTCGAGTCGGACGCGTCGCCGGTGGAGTTCACGGTCAGCAGGGAGGTCGGTGTGAAGTCGAGCGCATACACCGCACCGGCCTGTGCTCCGGAGGTGCTGTCGGCCCACGCACCGACAAGAAGGTCGAGCGCACCGTCGCCGTCCAGATCGCCGAGACTGCCGACGTCGTAGCCGAATGCACCGTTGCCCAGATCGGAGGTCACGCCCCCGGACACTTCGGAGATCTTCGCCGTCGAGGTCGCCGCGCCGTTGGCGGCGAGCGTGAGCACGTAGACGGCACCGTTGCCTGCACCACCGTCGCCGTCGTCGGGTGCACCGACCGCAAGATCAGGGATCCCATCACCGTTGATGTCGCCGATGCCCGCAACTCCACTACCGAAGTCGTCGCCGGGATCGAGGGTGCCGGTGAAGCCGCCGACTCAATCGGTCAGCTTCTGGATGCTCGTGGCAGATCCCGCCGCATCGAGGAAGGCAATGTACACCGCGCCCGCGTCCGCTCCTGCGTCGTCATCGCCCCAGGCACCAATGGCGAGTTCCGGGCTGCCATCGCCGTCGAGATCACCGATGGTGGCCAGGCCGATCCCGAAGTTGTCGGTGTTGTCGAGACCTGGACCGCCGCCGGCAGACTGGGAGATCTTCTGCTCGGCCTTGACTGTTCCATCAGCGTTCAATCGCAGTACGTAGACCGCGCCACGATCAGCGCCACCGTCGTCATCGAAAGCGGCGCCGACGGCGAGGTCGTTGATCCCATCACCATCAATGTCGCCGAGCCCGGCCACGGCGGTCGCCCAGCCGCTGGGGGTAGCCACCAATCCGCCGGTCGTGTCGGAGATCTTCTGTTCGGCCTTGACGGTGCCGCTGCTGTCGAGGAACAGAACGTAGACCGCTCCTCGGTCCGCACTCCCGTCGTCGTCGAGCTTCGCCGCCACCGCCAGATCGCCGACACCGTCACCGTCGATGTCGCCCAGGCCGGCGACGGCGTAGCCGAACTCGTCGTTGTCATCGAGCGGACCGGTCAGGCCACCTTGCGTCGAGCTGATCTTCTGCTGGCTCTTGACCGTGCCATCGGCGTTGAGGAGCAGCACGTACACCGCACCTCGGCCGGTGCCGCCGTCATCGTCGCCGTTGGCACCGATCGCGACATCGGTCACGCCATCACCATCGATGTCGCCGATCGGCGTTGCGCCCGTGCCGAAGAAGTCACCGGCGTCCAGTGCGCCGGCGAAACCACCGAGCGCCTCGGTGATCTTCACCTCGGTCGAGACGGTCACCGTCGTGGCGCCCGCTTCGACGTCGAGCCAGTCGGGCTGGCCGTCACAATCGGCGTCAAGCGCATCGCGGGGATCGCCGTCACCATTCGGGTCGGCGTTCTCCGACGCCGTCGGGATTCCGTCACCGTCGTCATCGGCATCCAGGTAGTTCGGCGTCGTATCACCATCGGTGTCCGGACCGGGAGTCGTCGCCGGGTCATCGTCGAGGTCGGCGTTCGCGTCCTCCTCGCAATCCCACAGGCCGTCACCGTCGGAATCGGCGGCACACGACGTTGACACGGCGCTGACGGCGTAGGAGAACTCCGACGTCGCTCCGTAGTTGCCGGCGCCGAGATCGCGGGTGGCGGTGGCCGTGACAACGTCGGTGGCCGACCACGCCGGGAGGCCAGTGAGGGTGAAGGCCTCGCCGCCGGCAGCACCAGTGGCGGTCACGGTCTCGGCGTGGACAAGGGTCTCGCCCTCGCCGTAGCCGGAGGAATGCGCGCCGCTCGTCGGGTTGGTGAACACCTCGATCCGGTAGTCACCGGCGGGCACGTCGAGCGCGACCTCGAGGGTCGTGGCGCCGGCATTCGGACCGGTCGGCACCGGGAAGTTGAGCAGGTCGTTGGGGCCTGTGTCGACGTCCTCGGCGTCGTTGGCCGTCGGACCGTTCCCCGCGAGGTCGATGCCGGTGATCGTGTTGGTCCAGAACGAGTTGCCGAGCGACGTGAAGGTGGAGTCGCCAAACGTCGCGACGCCGCCAAGACCGTTTGCGAATCGGTTTCCGGCACCGGCAGCGGTCCCACCGATCGCTCCGGTCGAGGTGCCGTTGGCGGCGATGGCGTACCAGCCGGTGGAACCGGCGCTGCCGTCGCCGAGGAGCCCGAAGTCGTTGCCTTGCACGATCGTGCCGATCACCCCGTCGCCATCCAGCATGATGGCGGCGCTGGTACTCGCAGAGAACAGGTTGCGATCGGCCGCGGCCGTGCCGCCGATCCGGTTGCCGGTGGAGGTCGAGCCGACATAGAGGTGCAGCCGGTTGGCGGCAGCGACGAGACCGGTGGCGTCGACGCCGAAGTGGTTTCCGGCCAGCAGGTTGTTCGACGACGCCCAGATCACGATCGCTTCGCTGCTGGATCCGGTGAAGTCGGTGAAGGAAAGGCCCCGGATCTCCGTTCCGTCGGCGCCGGTGACGATCGACAGGCCGTCGTCGTCCGCCCCGAGAAGCGCCGATCCCGAGATCTGGATCGCGAGCGAGCTGTCGACGTTCGCCGGAAAGCTTGCACCGCCCGGCGTCGCCCCCGGCTGAGTCGTGCCGTCGATCGTCATGGTCGTGTACAGGTCGGGCAACTCGGTGGCTGGCGTGATCGTCCACACGCCGGCGGCGTGGCCGGCATCGGAGGCGGGAATCGAGAAATGGACGGTGTCGATCGTGCCCGAAGCGTTGGCCTCGGTGATGGCCGCACGGAGGGTGCACTCGTCTGCGCCCTCGTTGTTGACTCCGCCCGTGTCGCACAACCCGTCGCCGGGCGTTGCGTCGGCGGCGTCGCCTGTCGAGTTCACCGTCGCCGTCCCCATCGGAGCCGATGTCAGATCGAGGATGTAGAACGAGCCCTGGTCGAGGCCGCCGTCATCATCGGCCACCGCACTCACTGCGATGCCGATCGTGCCGTCCTCGTCGAGGTCGCCCAGTCCCGACATTGCCGCCCCGAACTCGTCGCCATCGTCGAGCGGACCCGTGAAGCCGCCGGCGGTCGAACTCAGCTTCTGCTCGGCCTTCACCGTTCCGCTGCTGTTGAGAAGCAGAAGGTAGATGGCACCGCGGTCGGTGCCACCATCGTCGTCGCGTCCAGCGCCGACGGCGATATCCGGAACGCTGTCGCCGTCGACATCGCCAAGCCCTGCGACGCCGTATCCGAACCAGTCACTGTCGTCCAGCGTGCCCGTCAACCCTCCCTGGGTGTCGGAGATCTTCTGCTCCGACTTCACCGTGCCGTCGCCATTCAGAAAGAGCACGTAGACAGCACCTCGGTCAGAGCCACCGTCATCATCCCAGACGGCTCCGACCACGAGGTCTGCCGTCCCGTCGCCGTCGATGTCGCCTGGGCCGCCGACCGAGAAGCCAAACTCGTCTCCGGCCGTCAGATTGCTCGAGAGCAGCCCCTGGGTATCGGAGATCTTCTGCTCCGACCTAACGGTGCCGTCGACGTCGAGGAACAAGACCAGCACCGCTCCGGCGTCGACGGCGCCGTCGTCGTCGGTGAAGAGGCCGACTGCCATGTCGGGGATGCCATCGCCATCGACATCACCCAGACCCGAGACCCCCAATCCGAAGCGATCCGCATCTGCGAGGTTCTCGTTGAGACCCCCCTGAGTGTCCGAGATCTTCTGCTTGCGCTTCACCGTGCCGTCGCGGTTCAGGAACAGGACGTAGACGGCGCCGCGGTCTGCACCACCGTCGTCATCCCAGATCGCGCCAACGGCGACGTCGGGGACACCGTCTCCGTCCACGTCGCCGAGGCTGCCGACATTGACACCGAAGAGGTCTCCGTTGTCGAGGCCTGATCCGAAGCCACCCGCGGTGCTGCTGATCTTCTGTTGTGCGCGGACGGTTCCGTCGCCGTTCATGAACAAGACGTAGGCTGCGCCACGATCGGTACCGCCGTCATCGTCGGTTTCCACGCCAGCGAGGAGGTCGACCACCCCGTCACCATCGAGATCGCCGATCGCAGCCAGGCCGCGGCCGAAGCGATCGCCGGGATCCAACACCGCTCCAAGCCCCCCTTGGATCTCTGACACCTTCTGCTGGCTGCTCAGGGCCAGCGACGCGGGACTTGCTGGGAGGTCGAGATAGTCGGGTTGTCCGTCACGATCGGAGTCAAGGGCATCACGAGGATCACCATCGCTGTTCGGGTCGGCGTTCTCCGACGCCGTCGGGATGCCGTCGCCGTCGTCGTCGGCGTCGAGTTCGTTCGGTGTCGTGTCACCATCGGTGTCGCCGAACTGTGCCTCCCAACAGTCGCCCAGCCCGTCGCCATCGCTGTCGTCGGCACAGGTGTCCGCACCAGCGGCCCACAGGAGTGATCGTTCGATGATGGTCTGGTAGTCGGCAGTCCAGACCGAATACAGGGCAGCGTCGCTGGGGATGAAGACGCGGCGGTTCGGGGCCACGTTCGCCGAGTACAACGTTGCGCCGGTCTCGGCGACGTAGAGCGCCTGGTGCTCGGTATTGGTCGGCGAATCGGCAAGGACCTGCACCCCGCTCGGCAGTGCGGTGATCGTTCCGAGCCAGTAGTTGACGTCGTCGGCGGCGCTGTAGATCGTCAGACTGCCGGTCGCAAAGGGCTCGGTGATGAAGTGGGTGTTGTCGACAACGGTCATCGTCGTCTGGTTCGTGAAGTCCTCGTTCGGGGTCCCGAACAGGTAGATGCCCTTTGAACCGAATTTCTCGGCCACCACGCCGATGTCGGCGTCGCGGACCTTGGCTTCATGGGCAACGTCGTTAATGGTGTCGGAGACGAACATCACGTCATTGGCGCTTGCTGCGGCCGTGAACGCCGCAGCGCCGGCGCTGTCGTCGATGGCACTCACGGTCCAGCCCAGCGACTCGAAGAACGTCCTCTTTGCCGAATCGTCACCCGACGTGAAGTCGCCGGTCGGCGTCACCATCACGAGGTTCTGCGACGGTGCCGCAATACCGAGAACGTGCACTGCGTCCCGATCGCCGTTGAGCCTCACCGTGCCCAACGCCAGCGCGACGAGGACCGCAACCAGCGTTGCGGTCCTCGTCGTGCGGGAGAGGGATCGGAGGTCCATGCGAGTCCTGGGTCGGCGACCCGAGCCGGCCGGTGTCAGGGCGACTCGGCTGGGGCTAGGGGTTGTTGGCGGTCTGTTCGGCGAGGAAGTTGAAGATCGCCGTGGTGGTTGCCCCCTGGGCCGTCGCAGTCAGCGGCAGTTGAACGTGGAAACACAGCGCCTCGTTCAAGCCACCGTTGAGCACGCGATCGCCGGCGTCGGCACCGGCCGCAGCGCTGCCCAGCACTGGCAGGCCTCCGGACGTGGTCGAATCGCCGAGAATGCCTTGGTAGACCTGGGTGCCCGTGGCGTCCCAGTTGGCGACGCTGCAGTCGGTCACGTTGTCACGAATTGTCAGCACCAGCTCGCTGGCCAGCACGTCCTCGCTGGTCTCGGAGGTCACGGCGTACCGGAGCTGCATCGACCCGGTGTTGGCCACGGTGATCGGGGCGACGACCTCGTCACCGGGATTCATGCTCGGCGCCGTGAACACGGTGGCGTCGGGCGTGGCGTCGATGTTGACGGTTCCGGTCGAGAACGTGTTGTTGGGGACCGAGTCGGTGTCGGTGAAGAGCGCCAGCGATGCCACGGTGACCACGCCGAGGGCAACGGCGAGCACGGCGATACTGGCGAGTAGTCGAACGGCGAGTCCGCCCCGAGGGCGGCGGTCGGGTGGCGACTCGTACTGTTGCTTGTCGTCAGCTGACGGAGCGTGGATGGTGGTCACGGGCGAGGCCTCCTCCTTCAACTTCTGTATCGGTTGTTTTCGGCCCGATATGAAGCGCGTGGGTAGATCGACGTGTCGTCCGTGAAGCCGAATGGCTCAGTCGTGGAGCACCAGGTCGGCGCCGTCGCCAAAGACGTTCTCGGCATCGCTTTGATCGGCGGCGCTCGGGTTGCCGTAGTAGACGAACAGCTGTGAGTCGAGATCGAGGCTGGGCACTCGGACCCAGGCGGTGACCGAACCGGCCCCGCTGTCGAACGACTCCAGTTGGTGATCGAGACGGGTGATGCCGTCACGATCGGTGAAGACCACGTCGTCGCCGTCGAGTTGCGTGGCACCGACGAGGTCGGGCGACGTGAACTCGACGAGCAGCGGGAAGTCGGTGAGCGCACTGGCCCCTGGATCGATCTCGACACCGATCGGCGATCGGTAGGCCCACGTGCCCTGCGCAAACCACGTGCCCGTCTCGTGGGCGCCGACCGACACGAAGGTCGAGCCGGGTCGCTGGTTCCGGTACGCGGCGAGCAGCCAAGGGAGGGGACGGAAGTCCGATTCGACTCTCACCTCGTCGATGCGACCGTCGACACCCCGATCATTGCCGGGGACGTTGCCCACTGTGACGGGCATGGTGGCGGAGTTTCCGAGGGCGCCCGTCGCCGGCCCGCTTGCCACGACCGAGCCGTCGATGAGGACCGACATCGTGGCACCGTTCCAGGTCGCCGCCACGTGGTGCCACCCTCCGACGGGCACCGAGCCTCCGACGAGCTCGGTCGTCGCCCCGTCGAGGTCGAGGCGGAACCGGAGGGCACCACCGGCCGCCGTGCCCAGCTCGTAGCGCCGACTCGCGCTCGAGCCAGCCTGCGCCACGATGACGGAGTCGGCGGCGTTGCTGTCGAAGTCGACCCAGGCCGACAGGGTGAGCACATCGCTCGCCACGGCGAACGGCTGGGCCTGAAGGACATCATCGATGCCGTCGAAGTCGATCGCCTTCCCGGCCACACCAGAGACGAGATCGGTCGAGGTCATCGACCCGCTGCTGAGCCCGTCACGCCGATGGGCCGAGAGGTCATCGAGCTGCGGAGCACTGCCGGCCGGATCACGGTCGAGGTGCCACACGGCTTCGGCGTCGCCCCACACCGCAGTTGGCCGCTGCTGGTCAGCGGCGTTGGCCGCCCCGTAGTACAGGTGGAAGCTGGTGTCGGTGGTCGACGACACCGTCGGCAACCGCACCCATGCGATCAGCGATCCCGAGGCCGAATCCCAGTCCTCGATCTCGTGGTCGAGCGGCGTGCCATCGCCCAAAGCGAACCGAATGTCGTCACCGTCGGCTTGGGCTCCTGCCCCCAGCGCCGCGTCGACGAGGCGAACCAGTACCGGGAAGTCGAACAGGTCCTGGTCCACCTCGGCGCTCGACACGGTCAGCGGAATCCGTTCGGTCCACGCATCAGCCGTATACCAACCCGTGCCGCCCGTTCGATCCTCGAAGGCGCCGAGCGTGCCGCTTTCGAAGTCCTCGTCGAGCAACCAGACGAGATCGGGATCGGCCATGGGTGCCGGCGGCGCCGGGTTGCCGTAGTACAACCAGTACGAGTCCGACGACAGCACATCGATCGAGGCCGTCGTGCGGAACCACATGGTGGTCGCTGCGTTGTCCCAGCCGCTCGCGTCGTCGAGCACTCGATCGAGTTCCACCCACGAGGCGCCGTCCCATCGAAGGAGCCGGAGGTCATCGCCCGACGCCAGCGACAGCCCGGAGGTCACCATGTTGGCGTGGTCGATGGTGACCGGCACCGAGTAGCCGTCGGGTGAAGCACTCGACGTCGTCGTCACGTCGATCCGCTGGCGGAAGGGGTAGTCGGTGTCCCACCAGCTCGGCCCGCCCCACTCGATCACCTGCCAGCCGAAACTCGCATTGGCGCCGGCGTCGGTTCGCTCGACCCGTAGCGTCGCCGGATCGCTCAAGGCGAACGTCGCCGACGACGACCCGAGCGCGGTTGGGTCACCGGAGTCGGTTGCACCACCGCTCAGCGAACCGGGGGCATCCACCGTCGACATCGCCGTGGCCCGGCTCGGATCGACCGGGTTGAGCGCCACATCTGCGCTGGGCTGACCGTTGGCCAGGTTGACGATGCCGTGCTGCACCAGGGTGCCGTCGGTGAAGGTCACGATCTGCAGGGTCACCTCGAGCGGTCCACCGCTCGCCAGGCGCGTGAGCTGCACGGTCGAGGGAGAAGAGAGATGGGCCCGGACCTGGCGATCGCCGATCGGCGCACCGGTGCCGGCGCTTGCGGCGTGAGCGATGATCAGTGTCGTGGCCGGATCGACTGGGGTCGCCAAGTTGACCGTGAGGTTGTCGGATGCCGACAGGGTCGCCATGTCGGTCTGCACCGAGACGTCGCCGCCATCGGAGTAGCTGAGCAGTTGCCAGCCGTAGAGGTGGTCACTCGGCAGCGTGCCTCCCGATGCCGCGCGCAGGCGTAGCGTGCTCGCTCCGGCCAGCACGGCGAGGTGGTCGTCGTCACCGTCATGGGCGCTGTCAGCCCGATCGGTCGATGACGTCGTGAGGACGAACGAGTCGTCGGTGTCTACCGGACTCACCGCAATGTCGAGGAAGGCGGCGTCATTGCCGAGCGTGGTCCCCCGCTGCACCGTCACGCCACACTGGAATTCCACGAGCGTCCAGGCGACATCGAGCGCCGGAGGGGCCACGGCGTCGGTCCGACGCGTCAGCTCGATGGTCGTGGCGTCGGCCAACGTTGCGACGACCATGGCATCGGCCGGTTCGGCCGCCGCTCCTCGCGCCGAGGTGAGGAGGATCGACCGAGTCGGATCGACGGCGCCGACGGTGATCTGTTGCACGCCCTCGGCCGCATTCGTCGCGACCCCCGACTGGATGCCGGCCACCGTCGCATCGAAACAGGCCGCCGTTCCGAACTGGTTGTTGGCCACACCGTCGTTGGCATCGAAGAGTGACCAGGCGACCCCGCCGAAGAAGACGCCGAGGAACGTCGCCAACGACACCGCGACCCTGGCAGGGCGCCGACCGGTAGCGGTGGCGGCACCGGCATCATCGCTCTCTTCTGAGGCGCCGGCCTGTGGTGGCGGCGCCCACCAGATCCACCGGAGGGCGACGAAGGTCACGAGCGACACCGCACCCAAGACCACTGCCAGTGCGGTGAAGGGGTCACCGAGGCGGAGCAGCAGACCGCCGCCGGTGGGCATGATCCAACGTCCGACGAGCGGATCCCCAACGAGGCGGTAGGGCTCGGCATCGACAACCGGATTCGCGTCGCCCTTGGTGATGGCCAGCCGTTGGTCGTTGGCGCCCGGTTCGATCGCCACGACTCGGTGAGTGACGGTGGCCCGGCCATCTCGCTGCATCACGAGGATGTCGCCCAGCTGTACGTTCTCGGCAGGTCGTGGCGCGGCGACGATGATCGACGATGGCGGAGCGGTGTCGCCCATACTGCCAGTGGTGATCACCACCGGGCGGTACCCGTCGATCAGCATGAAGCCGACCATGGCCATCATGGCGATGACCGAGGTCAACGAGCCAAAGGCGAGCAGGCGACCGTAGCGTCGCTGGCGGAGCGGCTGATCGCTCACGGCGTCGCCCCCTCCTGCTCAGCTGCGAGATCGTGCTCCGCCGACGCAACGAAGGTCAGGTCGAGGACCCGACCTTGGTGGGTGTTGCCCGTCGTGGCCGGAAGCGTCGAGCGAAGGCAGATCCGCTCGCTCGTTGCGACCCCGAGTGACCGGAAGCCGAGATCGAGCTCATCGATCGCCACATCGGCCGCCAGCACATCGACGCCAGTCGCTCGAAGGCTGCTCGAGCAGACCTCGGCCACCCACACGTCCCAGCGCAACGCGTCGGCGAGGAGATCGCCGTCGTGCTCAGCAGTCAATTCGTAGCGCAGCGGCAACGTGCCGGCATTGAGCACATCGAGCTCACCGAGGACTTGTCCCCCGGGGGCGAGGTCGCTGATCTCCATGACGGCGGTTTCCTTGCCGAGTTCGATGTCGAGGGTCGCGGCGCCGACTCGGTTCACACCCAGCTGCTCGTTGTCGCCGAACGCAGCGCTCGACGAGCGGCCGACGGCGACAACGAGGATCGGTGTCGACAGCAGCGCAACGATGCCGACCATCACGACGACCAAGGCGACGACTCGCTTCTTCTCCGCTGGAGCTTGCTGCTCGACCGACGCGGTCATGGCGCCGCCTCCCACACGATGTCGAGCGTCGACGAACGACCGAGCGCAGCCTGGACGTCCTGAAGCGCGAACCGGAACCGGAACGTGAAGGCATCACCCTGGTTCAGGGCTTGCCCGGCAGCGATGGGCTCGGCGCGGACCAGCTGTGCGAGCGTGCCGTCGAACACCGTCGTGTCGGCGTCGAACGTCGTGCAGTCGTCGAAGGACCCTCCGGTTCCCCGTTCGACCACGACGTCGAGGTACGGCGCGAGGTCGCCGGTCGCCTCGGCCTCGACCGTCACATCGGCGGGCAGCAGGCTGCCGTCGTAGGTCAGCACGATGCACTGCACGCTCTGCTCGCCGGGAGCCATGTTGGCGAGGTCGAACAGTGAACGCCCGCCGTCGTCATCGACCAAGCTCACCGTTCCCGACGCAACGGTCGTGCCCGACACGGTGCCGTCAGGTTCGAGTGCCTCGCTCGAGCGTTGGATGACCAGTGTCGAGACAAGGAGGGCAGAGATGGCCGATGCGAAGGCGCGGGCAGTGGCCCGAGCAGCGCGTCGATCCTGAGTGCTGCTCGGAGCATCGCTCGCCATCTGGTCGAGTGGACGTGCCATCAGGAGCTCACCCCCAGTGGGTCGGCCACACTCGACGGAAGCGCACTCCCCCGCCGATCGCTGGTGCGGCGCGGAAGGCCGCGCTCGAGCAGCTCGGTGACGACGTCCGCCGAACAGGGGCGAGAGATGTGGTAGCCCTGCAGGTAGTCGCACCCTGCCGCATGTGCGGCGCCGAGATGGGCGTCAGCCTCGATTCCCTCGGCGATCACGACCAGTGACAGCGCGTGCGCCAGCTGGGTGATCGATTCGAGAATGATCCGGTCGGCGTCGCTCTTCACGGCGTTGTCGACCAAGAGTCGGTCGAGCTTCAAGCCGCTGATCGGGAGCCCACGCAGGTAGGCGAGCGATGTCCTTCCCTCACCGAAGTCGTCGAGCAGGAGGCGCACACCCAGATCGTGGAGGCCTTGGAAGGCGGGATGTGCCGCCGGCGCCGTGTCGGGGATGGCGAATCGCTCGGAGAGCTCGACGAAGAGCGCATCGGCGGGCAGCGCAGTCTCGACCAGCGCGTCGCGGACGTGATCGACGAACTCAGGTGACTCCAGCTCGGCCGGTGACGCATTGACGGCAACGAAGAATCCGTCGCCCATGATCTGGCGCCAGCCAACGGCGTCGAGACAGGCCCGCCGCATGATCCAGCGATGGAGCGCGTCGGTGAGGTTGCCGGCTTCGGCCAGCAAGATGATCTCCGGACTTGGAATCGGTCCGAGGTCCCGATGCCGCCAGCGAAGGAGCGCCTCGACGCCGATCGGAGCACCAGTCCGACTGGACACCACCAGCTGGTAGTCAAGGGTGAGCCCGTCGCCGGCAATGGCACGACCGAGCTCCCCCACCATCCACTGCTGGCGACGATCAGCTTCTTCCATCGCCGGGTCGTAGACCTTCCAGGCCGCTCGGTCGTCGGACTTCGCCCCGTACATGGCAACGTCCGCTCGGCGAAGCAACTCGGCGGCGCGGAGCTCGCGCTCGCTGATGGCGATGCCGATGCTGGTGCCGACCGATAGCTCACGATGACCGAGCCGGATCGGCTGTGAGACGACCTGCACCAGCCGTGCGGCGAGGGCGCACGCGTCGTCGGCATTCGACGCTTCGAGCAGCACGGTGAACTCGTCACCGCCGAGCCGTGCGACCAGCCCACGCTCGCCCACGGCGTTGGACAGGCGCCGAGCGATCACTCGCAGCAACTCGTCGCCGACATCGTGGCCATACTGATCGTTGACCGGCTTGAAGCCATTGAGGTCGGAGAACAGCACGACGGTCGATCCCTCCGCCGCCACGGTGTCGAGGGCGTCGGCGGTCCGTTGCAGGAACTGCGCCCGGTTGGGGAGCCCCGTGAGCACATCGTGGTTCGCTTGATGGTGGAGTTCGTTGTGGAGGGTCTGCAGCTCACCGACCAGGCGGTCGTTCTGCAGCGCCACCGTCGCTTGCCCGGCCAGTAGCCGCAGCGCGTCGAGCATGGCCGAGGTGATCGAGCGATGGGGCAGCACCGCCGCCCGCAGGGCAACGGCCACCGGCTGCTCGCTGACCGTGGTTCGCACGATGGCGCCGAAGCCGGACGTCGCGAGGGCGCCGACCTCGGTGGCGTCATCATCATCGCTGTCGACGATGACGTTGGGTGTCGACAGATCGGTCACACGCAACGTACTCGCCGGATCTCCCGGCGTCGGGAGCACCACCGTGTCGGCGGTCGCCGAGCCCGCGACGACATGCCATGCCCCGTCATCGACGGCGACACAGATGTCCGCAGCGTCGAACCCCAATTCGGTCGCCGCCGCCACCATCACTTCGAAGACGTCGGAGCCGAGCCGGTTGATCTCGTGGCCCACTTCGACCACGCCTTCGAGCATCGCGTTGCGGGACTGGGCGATCTCGGTGGCTCGTCGCTGATTCCCGACGTCACCGATCAACTGCTCGGCCAGGTACGCGCCGGGGATGACGACCAGGAGGAGCACGCTGAGTTGATCCAGTACCTGGTCGAGCTTGTCGATCAGCAGGCCATCACCGGCATCGGTTCGCTCGATCAGGGCGATCTGTGTCGCCAACGTGGCCGCCGTGAGACCCATCCAGTGTAGGAGGGCACCGGACACGCGATAGCGAGCAGCAGCTTCCACGATGGGTAGGGCGAACAACACCCAGCCGATGCCGTTGGTGCCCGCTGCGGCGGTGAGGACGATCACGAACACGGTGTCCCCGACGAGTTCGATGATCGCGAACCGTTCGGCCTGTTGCGGCGTACCAGAACGGTCGACGCGGAAGGAGATCAACGTCAGCGCGCCGAGACCGAGCAGCGAGGCACCGAAGACGAACCCTCGGGGAATGGCTTCACCCGCGATGTCGAACCTCGAGGGTTCGATCACGTACTGGCTGATGATCATGGCGCCCACGAGGATTCGAACCCGCCGGATGGCGCGCTGGGCGAGCGGTTGGCCCTGCGCTTCGGCGCTCCGGTCTCGAGGCGAACGCAGGACCGCGATCGCACTACGGATCGAGACGACGAACGCGGCCAGGGTGACGATGATCCACGCTCCAAGCGCGACGTAGTTCTGGGTCTGGTACCAAACGATCGGTAGCCCGACGAGCGGGACGACGATTCGTCCGACGCCGAGGGTTTGGTCGGGGCGCACCCGTTCCAGGTCGACCGATGGATTCGCGTCGCCCTTGGTGACGTACTCGTCATTCTCGACTGCGTAGACCCGATGGGTCACCAGCTCGCCGCTGTCCCGCTCGAACAGGATCACCGCCCGTTGCGGCAGCATCTGGTCCGCAGGCGGGTCGGCGATCAGCAGCACATCTCCCGGCTCGACGGCAGGCCGCATTGATCCGGTGGTGACCACGACCGGCTGGTAGCCCGTTGCCAGCGACGCCAGCAGCACCCACCCGGCGAGCAACGCGAGCAAGTAGAGATACACCCACACCAGCAACAGGGCGCTCGGCTGGAGCAGGCGTTCGACGGTGGCCGTGGTTCTCCCTGGCTTCATGGACGGGCTTCCACGATGACCCAGAATTCACTGCCCAAGCCCTGGGCCGCATCGTCGTCGAGCACCGAGACCGACGCGCGTAGCGCCAGCTGCTCGCCCGGGGTCATGGCCGCTGCGAGGCGGATGCCCTGTTCGTACGAGCCGTGGCGGGCCGTCAGTCCGCTCAGGCGTTCATCGAAGAGCGCCTCGTCGGCGACGAAGCTCTCACAGTCGCCAGTCGCCATGCGGCCGAGTTCGATCGTCGTCGCGAGATAGTCGTCGAGCCCGGTCCCTCCGGTCGCCCGACCATGGAGTCGCACGTCGGCGTCGAGTGACCCGGTGTAGGTCACCTCGACACACGAAGTCTCGACCCGGCCGGGGTAGAGACCGTCGACGTCGAAGAGCAGTTGCGTGGCCTGTCCGGTGGCCACCTCGAGATCAACCACAGCACTGGTGAACAAGCTCGAACGGTTGTCGGTGGATGCCGAGACGCGACCGCTCGCCGTGGTCCCGACGGACCACGCGAGGACACCCGCCGCCACGACCACGATGGGTGCAGCAATGGCGGCGAGCGGACGACTTGACGGACGACGGTCCACCCTCTCAGCATCGACATCTCGAGGGTGATACTTAGTTTGAAGTGCGTGGGCTGGGGTCTCTGCCCGCCGTGATGGGCCGTTCGGCCTACCGACGGCCCATCGCTTGTCGCGCTGGTTTCTACAACCGGGTGATCACCGAGGTCAGCAGGATCTCGACCTAGGGTCTGCGCCGTGCTGCGCTTTGTGAAGAAGGACGTCCGATCGATCTACGAGGTCGACGGCAGCGACGACGCGTCAATCGCGCCGCTCCATGGCCGACGGTCCTGGACCCGGGGTTCGACCACGATCGCCGGCGAGCCGATCGAGTTCGAATCCGGCGGGCGCGGCCAGGTGTCGGTCGTCAGAGCCGGGAGCGTCGTGGCGCAGGGAGCGATGGAGCGCACCGAGCACCGTACGACGTGGGACGGGCCCGAGATCGTGAGCCGCCGCAAGGGACGGCGCCAGTTCGTCGCCGAGTCCGACGGCCGTCAGGTTGGAACGGTCGACCTGGTCGGCGTCGCCGGGCGACGCATCGAGGCCGACCTCCCGACCGACCTCCCGATCGAGGTGCGGTTGCTGATCTCGTTCATGGCCATTGGCGCTTGGAACCGGGCGGCCAATTCGGCCCTCTGATCAGTCCGGACTGACGGCAGGTCAGGCGTCACCGAGCGGATTGGGCGCCTCGATCTGCCGCATCGTGGTGAGTGCATGCACTGCCAGTTCGTCGTCCTGGAAGAACTGGGTGGCCACGAAGACGGTGCGACCGCGATGCTTCTCGACCTTGCTCTCGATGACGAACGTGGGCCCGAGGATCGGCTCGAAGTAGTCGATGCGCATGTTGGTGGTGGCCAGCCACCCCCGAGGCACCGCAGGGTCGAGGCGACCCGGGCCGGCCCGCACGGTGAAGAGCGCCACCAGATCGACATACGTGGGGGTGAACCCACCGAACAGCTGACCCCGCGGGTTCAGCGCGTGCTCAGGAAGGTGGGCCTGGATCTTGAGATAGCCCGGTGACTCATCGAGCACCAGCCACTCGTAGGCCTCGAGGAAGTCGCCGGCCTGGTGGCCTCGCCCCACCAGTCGGTCCGGCGACGTCACGACGAACGGCGGTCGATTGTCGGGAGTGGAGGTGTCGGGCTCGGTCATCGGGAGCATCATCGCAACCCTGCCCACCGATTGCGACCTGGGACCGGTGTTTGCCCAGGCCGTGGCCGACTGCGACACTGCATCACACATGTTCAAACGATTGTTTTTCGCGCTCGTCGTCGCCTCACTGCTCGCCTGGCCCTCGGCCGCTGCACCGGCAACTCCCACGGTCGATGACCTGATCACCGAACCGGGGTTCTCGACCAGCCAGGCCGACATGCTCCGCCTCTACCGAGCGTTCTTCGACCGCGAACCCGATGACGTCGGCGCCGCCTACTGGCTGCGCGTCGCGGAGGAAGGTGCGTCGCTCGATGTGATCGCCGAGAGTTTCGCGGCCTCGACCGAGTTCACCACCACCTACGGCGCCACCACCGACGAGCAGTTCCTCGAGATCGTGTATCGCAATGTGCTTGGCCGCGACTACGACCAGGGCGGGTTCCAGTACTGGCTGGGCCAGCTCCAGACCCAGCTGAGCCGTGGCGGCACCGTCCGCTGGGTTGCCGCCAACGACGAGTTCGTCGCCAAACACCCGTATCCGGCCCAATCAGTCCGGGTCTCGTCGGTGACCGATGGCGACTCGTTGGTGCTCGCCGACGGACGATCGATCCGTCTCGCCCAGGTCGACGGCCCTGAGTACAACGAGTGCTTCGGCACCGACGCCACTCGCTATCTGCGTGACCTCGTCGATGGTCGCGAGGTCTTCCTGCGCCGTCCCGACGGAGCGCCGACGTTCGACGCCTACGGCCGCACGGTGGCCGACGTGCTGATCATGCAGGGCGACCGACTCGTTTCGGTGAACGAGGCGATCGTCGCCGACGGCTACGGCGAGTACGACGAATCGTTCGCCCACGAGGATCCCGCACTCGGACGTCGACTGGCGGCGGCGGAGTCGTCCGCTCGCGCTGCCGGCCGGGGGCTGTGGACCGCCTGTGCCGCCACACCGCAGCAGGTGCCGGTCCAGCCAGTCGTCCCGTCGACGCCGACCACACCTGGCGCCGGCTGCCACCCGGCCTACACACCGTGCGTACCGCCGCCGGCGCCCGATCTCGACTGCAAGGACATCGGCCATCCCGTCCAGGTGAACCATGCGTTTGGCGATCCTCACCGACTCGACGGTGACGCCGACGGCGTCGGCTGCGAGTCCTATCGCTGACCGGAGCCGAGAAAGCCAGACAAGGGTTCCTTCCGCTCCACTACCCTGCGCGCCATGAGCGAGCCCGCCGATACCCCCGACACGATCGCACCCTACGACATCATCCCCGACGACAAGGACTGGACGTGGGTGCTCGAGGAACGATGCCCCGACTGCGGCTTCGACGCCGCCGGGCTCGACGTGACCAAGACCGGCGACGCCGTGCGGGCAAATGCGGCCACCTGGGCCGAGGTGCTCCGTCGGGCTGACGCGACGCAGCGGCCTGACCCGACGACCTGGTCGCCGCTCGAGTACGCCTGCCACGTTCGAGATGTGTTCCGCCTGTTCTCCACGAGGCTTGCGCTCATGCTGAATGAGGACGATCCGCTGTTCGCCAATTGGGACCAGGACGCCACCGCAGTGGCGGAGCGCTACGGCGAACAGGATCCGGCCGTCGTGAGCGCCGAGCTGGTTGCCGCGGCCGACACCGTCGCTGCCGGCTTCGATGCCGTCGCCGGTGATCAGTGGCAACGAGTCGGCCGTCGCTCCGACGGCGCTGCGTTCACCGTCGATTCGTTCGCCCGGTACTTCCTCCACGATCCCGAGCATCACCTCGCAGACGTCGGCGCCGGCTGATCGGTTGATCAGGCCTGGGCGATGCGCACGAGGTTGCCCGACGGATCGCGGACTCCACAGTCGCGCACACCCCACGGTTGGTCGGCCGGTTCCTGGACGATCTCGGCGCCCGACGCCTTCACCCGCTCGAAGGTGGCATCGAGATCCTCGGCCCGGAAGATCGCCGCTTGCAGCGACCCCTGGGTGACGAGCGCCAGTAGCGCGTCACCCTCGGCCTGGGACCGACCGCCGTGCGGCTGCGACAACACGATGGCGACATCCTGACCAGGAGCGCCGACGGTGACCCAGCGAAACCCGTCGGCCGCCACATCGTTGAGGACCTCGAGACCCAGAGCGTCGCGGTAGAACACCAGAGCGGCGTCGGGGTCGTGGACCGAGATGAACATCTGCGAGAGAGAAACTGTCATGCCGTGACCCTATGAGTGCGACCCCATGCCGTGCTTCTTCGATCCTGCTCGCTTCGCAATCGACGGACCGGTGGACTTTGGATTGCTCATCCCGTCGTGGCGGTTCGCCGTGGCCGGGAGGCGATCATGGCAACACAGGGCGGGATCTCCTCGTGGGCGCGGTGGTCCCGCGCTCGATACTGCGACGGCGTCTCGCCAACCACTTCGGTGAATCGCGAACTGAACGAACCGAGCGATGTGGCACCGACCGCCATGCAGGCGTCGGTCACCGACTTGCCCTGCCGCAACAGCGCCTTCGCCCGCTCGATCCGGCGAGTCATGAGGTAGGTGTAGGGCGTCTCCCCGTAGGCGGCCCGGAACTTGCGCGAGAAGTGGGCCGACGACATACACGCTGCTGCTGCGATGGCCTTGATGTCGAGCGGCTCGGCGTAGTCCCGGTCGATCAGGTCGCGTGCCCGCCGCAGGTTCGCGAGATCGGCGAGTTCCTGCGGTGTCATGGCGGTGACGCTACCTCACCCTCGGTTGGCTACGGTGCGGCTCGTGGATGCCATCTCGTTGCTGAAGAGCCATCGTTCGATTCGCAAGTACACCGAGGAGCCGGTGCCCGAGGACACCCTCGCCGACATCATCTCGGCCGGGTTTGCTGCGGCCACGTCGTCGAACCTGCAGGGCACGACTGTCATCCGGGTCCGCAACCCCGAGACCCGATCTGCCATCGCCGCTGTGGCCGGCGGCCAGACCCAGGTCGAGACCGCCGCGGCATTCTATGTGTGGTGTGCCGACCTCCACCGCTCGGCGGTGGCCTGCGAGGCGAACGGCGGCGAGTTCTCCGCCGGCATGACCGAGCACTTCATGATCGCCACCGTCGACTGTGCGCTCGCGGCCCAGAACGCCGTCGTCGCCGCCGAGTCGCTCGGCCTCGGCATCTGCTACATCGGCGGCATCCGCAACGATCCGGCCCAGGTCACCGAGCTCCTTCGCCTCCCCCAGCAGGTCTATCCGCTGTTCGGCCTGTGCATCGGCTGGCCCGACCAGGATCCCGAACTCAAGCCCCGCCTTCCCCTGTCGGTCACGCTCAAGGAAGAGTTCTACGACGAGCGTTCCGACGCCGAGGGCATCGCCGCCTACGACGAGGAGATGCGGGCGTACTACCACGCTCGCACCGGCGGCAAGATCGATCGAGTCTGGTCGGCCGACATGCACGCTCTGCTCGGCAAGGAGAGCCGCCCCCACATGCGCGACTTCCTGGCCTCCCAAGGCTTCACCATGCGCTGACCGCCACAGCGGCCCAGCCAAAGCTCCGGGGCTCCGTACGCTCAGCCGCGCACAACCCCGGAGGTTGCCAAGATCCCGGACACCAACGGCAAAGCTCCGGGGCTCCGTACGCCCAGCAGCGCGGAATCCCGGAGGTTTGCTGGAATTGGACGGTGGCCCGGAGGTTTACCAGTACTCCTCATAGTGGATGTTGCCGGGGCTGCGGCGCTGGTCGAGGGTGAAGCCGCGCTCGGTCATCAGTTCGACCACGCCCACGGTCTCGGGGAAGGTCTTGTTGCCTTCCTCGCCCTCGGGCAGGCCGATCATCGATGGGTTGCCGCAGAGGAAGATGTGGGTGTTCTCGGGGTCGAGCGTGAGCCCGTAGTCCTTGCCGAACACGTCGTCGGTGATCAGATCCTGGATGTACCGCTTCGGCACGTCGGGCTCGCGAGTCGGCATCGGCAGGTAGTGGTAGTTCGGATAGCGCGACTCGAGCTGGCGGTGCTTGTCGAGGTAGCCGAGGTCGGCCCACTTGCGCACCGAGACCGCCGACACGATCGGACCCATGTGGCCCTTGCGGAGAAGTTCGACGACCATGCCGTTGTGCGGCGCCTCGCCGGTGCCGGTGCCGAAGAACAGCACGGTGGCGTTGGGGTCGGTCACGGCATCGAGGGTGTAGCGACCGGCCACCTTCGGTCCGAGGTAGATGCGATCGCCGGGCCGCTTGAGCGCCAGCCGGGGCGTGAGCGCCGGCACGTTCTCGGGCGTCGGGGCCACGAGCACGATGTAGAACTCGAGCTCGTTGTGACCGGCCTCGGAGGTGAGGTAGCCGTGCTCGTCGAACATCCGACTCGAGATCGAGTAGGAGCGTCGGATGAGCTTGTCCCAGCGCTCGTCGAGGTTGCGGTCCTCGGCGTCGTCGATGCGGGGCTCCCAGAATCCGAGCCCCAACGATGCGTACTGACCCGGCTGATGCGAGGTCTCGCCGTGGTCGGGCCGAATGCGCAGCACCCAGAGATCGGAGTGCGTGGGTTCGAAATGGGTGATCGTGGCGTTGTAGTGCTCGTCTCGCAGCTCCTCGATCACGGCGGTGTGGCGCTGGCGTCTCTCGATCACGGGCGCCGGCTCGACCAGCTGCAGTTCGGGGAAACAGGCGGCAGCGATGTCCTGCCCGACCCGCCAGCCGGGTGAGGTCGGGGCCACGGTCGACTCGTCGGGCTCGCCGACGAAGAAGACCTTGCCGGTGGCGAGCGCCGCGTCGGTGAGGCCGACGTCGGCCGGCCCGAGTGTGTTGCGGCCCGAGGCGAAGACCACCTGATCGAACTGGAGGTCGGGCGTGTGGCGATCGGCGAAGTACGCCATCGGATAGCCGGCGACGTTGCCGATCTGTTCGGGCACCGAGCGATACAGCAGGGTGGCTCGGCGCTCGCGCTCCAACCGACGGAGCATGTGTTCGCCGGCCGGCGAGAGCCGCGTGGGGTCCATGCCTCCGGCGGCGAGTACCACCCGGGCACCGGCAGCGGCAATGGTGGCGGTCAACTCGACGGCGTGGTCCATGTAGCCAACGACGAGGACGTCTTCGTCGGGCCGGGCCACGATCTCGTCGACGTGAATACGCGAGTCGAGCGTGGCCGGTGTGTTGATCGGCGGATTCCACGACGGATCGGAGCGGCGGTTGGCCACCAGAACCGCTCGGGTCCGGTAGGCAAGGCGGTTCGTGGTGACGATCAGCAGCTCGCCGTCGGTGTCGATCGACTGGACGTCTTCGCCGTAGCCGATATCGAGCTGGTTGTCGCCGACCAGCTCGGGGAAGGCGACCGCCGAATGTGATTCGATGACCCGGACAAGGCCGAGGCCTGACCGCAGCGAGGAGATCGCAACGGACAGGCCACTGGCGGTCCCGCCGATGATGACGAGATCGTATGCATTCGACCCGGTGGTGGGGCCGTCGGTAGTTGACATGGCCCTTAGGGTGGATCGAACCGGCGCCGAGCGCAAGCCTTGTCGGGAGGTTGGTTCAGGCGTTGATCGAGGCGACGGCCTCGCCCGAGAACACCGTGACCCCGGCGCCATTGGTGGTCGCCACGGAGAGGGTGACCGTCGGGTCATCGCCGGTGTCGACCGCGGTGACCTCGGCCGTCGCGCTGAGGTCGTCGCCGGGCCACACCTGCGAGGTGAACCGCCCACCGAACCGCTTGAGGACGCCGTCGCCGACGAGGTCGGTGATCATGGCGCCGGTCATGCCCATGGTGAGCATGCCGTGGGCGAACACGCTCGGATAGCCGGCGACCTGGGTGGTGAAGATCTCGTCGGTGTGCAACGGGTTGTAGTCGCCCGACGACCCGGCGTACTGCACGATCTGGGTGCGCTTGAGGTCTTCGACCAGGACGGCGGTGAAAGTCTGGCCGACGCTGAGATCGCCGGCGGACAGCTTGGGTGCGGTCATGATCAGTTCTCCACGGGCTTCTCGGTCTGGACCCCGACGCCACGAGCGGTGACGACGAGTTCGCCGGCTTGGTTGCGGTACTCGGTGATCGATTCGGAGAACACGAGCTTGCCTGCCCGCTTGCTCTCCTTCTCCCACGTCTTCCCCGGCTTGGTGGTGGCTGTCAACACGTCGCCTGCCCGGAGCGGCTGGTGGTACTCATAGTGCTGCTCGGCGTGGAGCCCGCCTCCGCTGCGCTTCTCGGTGGACTCGCCCTCGGCTGCCGCCGGCTTCGGCGGGGCACCGGTGGCGTTCTTGCCCGAACCGAACCAGGGCTGGCCGATCTTGGGACGCAGGAAGTAGTCCGGATCGAACTGCGCGCTCGCTTGCACGAAGGTCGGCGGGGCGATGATGCCGCCAGTCTCCTTGGCCGCTGCGGAGTCGGGGTCGGCGTAGACGGGATTGTCGTCGCCGATCGACCGAGCGAACATCAGGATGTGGCTGGCTTCGATGGGAAAGCGTTCGACTGCCATGACGCTGGACACTAACGAGCCATCGCCGTCCGGTCGAACCGCCCGGAGGATTCAGGCGTCAGCTGCAGTCATCGACGAGCAACGCCGCCAGCTCGGCCATCCGCGCGTCGCGTGCTGCCGGCACGACAGCGCCAATCGCACCGCTCGACGCGGCAACCTCGGAGCGGAACGCTGCGAGCACTCGGTCGACGACCTCAGCGGTCTCGACGGCCCCTTCGGTGGCGGTGAGCGCCGACGCTGCTGCACTCTCGGCGGCGACGGTCCGGTCGACGTCACCCGAGGCGTCGGCCAGCATCGCATCGGCGGCAGCAAACAGGGCGAACGAAGACCGGAGCTGCGCCGTTGCGCACCGGTCGTTGGCCTCCGAGACCACGTCGCCGGGGAACAGCTCGGGGTTCTGCGAGGCAAAGCCGCTGGCCAGTGCTGTCGCAATCAGCCCGCCGTGGTCGTGCGCTTCGAGACCGATCGCGAAGGCTCGGTCGTAGCGCCCCGAAGCCCAGGCATCGGCCTGGTCGAGGAGCTGAGTGACATGGCTGTGCAGAACGTGCTCGACGGTGTGCACGTCGAGTTCGCCGGCGGTCGCGGCTTCGAGATAGGACGAGAAATCATGTTCGTAGTGCCCGAGTTCGAGCCTCACCGATTCGAGCTCGGTCTCGTCACCCGCTCGCAGCGCCGACGCGTAACGATGGAAGAACTCGATGTGATTGGTCCACAGCTGGTCGAAGGCGAACGCGCCGTCGCGGCCGTAGATGAGTCCGATCGCACCCGTGAGTTCGTCGGTGTTGGTGGTTAGTTGGGCAACGGTTTCAGTCGGATCGTCCTCATCGATCGTCATCCGCATCGTCTCGATCGACAGCATCACGTGCTCGCTCAGCAGCGACTGCAGGAGGAGACGGAGATCCTTGGCCGGGATCTCGGCCGACGGGTCGACGAGAGCGAGGGGTTCGATGCCGTCGACGACGTCTCGCTCGAGCGCGAAGACCGGATCGGTCGCCGTCGCCTCTTCCTGGCCACCACACGCACTCGCCGCAAGGGAGGCGGCGAGCATCACGGTGCCCCAGCGAGCGCTCCGTCGGACGAACATCAGGACACCTCCACACTCGGATGGGCCACCGCGAACGTCGATGGCTCGTAGTGCTCCATCCATGCCTCGAGCTCGGCGACCGGCATCGGTTTTGCCACGTAGTAGCCCTGTGCCACGTCACAGCCGGCCTCGGCCAGCGCTGCCATCACCTCGGCATCCTCGATGCCCTCGGCAACGATCTCCATACCCATCGCGTGACCAAGGCCGATGCTGTAGCGAACGATGGCGTCGGCCTGCTCGTCGGTGAGCATCTCTCGAACGAACGACTGGTCGATCTTGAGCACGGAGGCGGGCAGTGTTGCCAGGTAGCTCAGCGAGGCGTAGCCCGTGCCGAAGTCGTCGATGGCGATCTCGCATCCCAGTTCACGGAGCTCAGTCAGCACGCCGACGGTCCGCTCCTGGTTGGCGACGATGTTGCCCTCGGTCAGCTCGAGGTGTAGCCAGCGAGCCTCGACGCCGAACTCGTCCAGCAAGCCGGCAACGATCGACGGCAGATGGGTGTCGTTGCAGTCCCGGGGCGACAGGTTGACCGAGACGGCAAGTGATCGGCCCTGCGCCTGCCAGACGGCAATCTGTTCGACGGCGGTGCGAAGGATGTGGTCGGTCAGCTCCCGGCCGATCGGGAGGACCTCGACGGCGGGCATGAACGAGAACGGCGGAAGGAAGCCACGCTCGGGGTGATGCCAACGCACGAGCGCCTCGGCCCCGACCAGTTCGGCGGTGGTGTTGTCGACCTGTGGCTGGTAGTAGAGCTCGAACTGGCCGTCGGCGATGGCCGAACGCACCTCGCCCAGCAGGGCCAGCGCTTCCGGCGAGAACCGTTCGAGGGCCGGTCGATAGACCTCGACCGTGGTGAACTGGGACTTGGCTTCGCCCAACGCCACACGACTGCGACGCAGCAGCTCGGCCGCAGTGTTGGTCTCACCGTCGGTGAGACAGATACCGGCCGATGCCCGGACGTCGAGGCGAACGCCCTCGACATCGATCGGCTCGAGCATCGACGCAAGGAAGCGCGAGGCCAGGATCGGCAGCTGTTCCGCCGAGACGTTTCCACCAAGCACGACGGCGAACTCGTCGACGCCCACGCGTGCCACCAAGTCGGACGAGCGGGCCTGCCCCGCCAATCGATCGGCAACGGCTCGGAGCACCGCGTCACCACGCTGATGCCCGAGCGTGTCGTTGACCGTGTCGAAGCCATCGAGTCCGAGAAGGAGCAGCGAGCCCGGACGCATCCGCCCGCGCCCACTATCGAGCATCGAGTTGAGCTCGGCCAGCAGGAGTTCCCGGTTGCCGAGGCCGGTCACTTCGTCGTGTGTCGCTTGGTGCAGGTTCTCCTCGGCCTGCTCGACAATCGTCTTCGAGGCCCGCCGCACCAGTCCGAAGAGTGCGAGGTAGAGCACGATCGTTCCGGCCGCCAATGCGCCGACGAGCCGGTAGGTGGTGACCCACGCTCGCTCGTAGATCGGCGCCGTCGGAAGGTAGATCTCGTAGGCACCGATGATCTCGCCGGTCCCGCTCGTCTCGAGCGCACCGTCGGCACCAAGCCGGATCGGTACGTAGACCGCAAGCAGTTCCTCGTCGACGATGGCGACGTCAGCCCGTTCTTCCGGGGCGGAGAGATCGGTGAACTCCGATACCGATGCCCCCTCGAAGGTCTCTTCGAGGTCGGCCGAACCGGCGAACCATCGGCCCCGGAGCGCAGGGTTGTCCGAGTACGTCAACCAGTGCTGTCGATTCCAGACCTTGAGCCGAACGATGCCGTTCTCCTGCAGGCTCGGCGTCAGGGTCTGGTCGAGTTCGAGGAAACGTTCGTCCGAGAGTGGAACGAAGTCCCGCTGAAGGTCGTCGGCGGTGAGAACCGAGGACACCGCGATGTTCGCAGCGAGCGTTCCGGCTCGAGTCGCGTCGTCGATCGCCTCACTGCGGACCGCCTGCTGGATCAAGATGGCGAGCGTGAGTCCGATCGCCGCGATGACCACGAACGAGGTGAGGGCGTAGCGCGACAACAAGGTCGCTCCCCTCCTCACCCGTCGTCGACGCTCACGGACTACACGCACGTGGTGCCTGTCGGCCCCGACCGCCGAGGTATGAGCGGTCCGAATGAGTTGATCGAGGGACTCCGAACGCGAAGATCCCGGGTCGCCGAAGCCACCCGGGACCTCGAGGTCTGGTGAGTTGACCGCCAGGCGGATCGATCAGTTCTGCGTCGACGCCTCGGCCTGGCTGGCGATCTCGGCCTTCACCTGCTCCATGTCGAGTGCCTCGACCTGCGAGATCAGGTCTTCGAGCGCGTCACCCGGCAGCGCACCAGGCTGGGAGAACAACAGCACACCGTCACGGAAGATCATGAGGGTCGGGATCGATCGGATGTTCAAGGCGCCGGCCAACTGCTGCTCGGCCTCGGTGTCGACCTTGGCGAAGGTGTGCTCGGTGTGCTTGGCGGCCGAAGCCTCGAAGATGGGGCCGAAGGTCCGGCACGGGCCGCACCACGACGCCCAGAAGTCGATCAGGACCACACCGTCGGCCCCGACGGTGGACTCGAATTGGTCAAGGGTGAGATCGATGGTGGATGCACTCATGAGTGGTCGCCTCCTCTGGCGAAGGACCGACGGGGGACGGTCCGGGTAGCGATGGCGGTCACTCGAATCCCTTCACCGTGTCGGGTAGGGCATCCAGCTTCCGGCATCGAAGTCGTACACCTTGCAACCACGTGTTGCCGCCAGATAATCCCGCCACCGGAACCGGCGCTCGACGACCCGATCGGGATACGCCGCGATGATGGCGTCGGCGGCCGCTTCGAGTTCGTAGCACGGGATCCTCATGTCGACGTGGTGAGGCATGTGCACGAAGATCCAGTGGAACACGAGGTTCGCACCCGGCGGCATACGCAGCACCGTGGTGCCGTCGAGTTGGCCACCGACCTTGGTCCACTCGGAACGCTTCAGCCAGTGCATGTCGGGATCGATGTGGTGGACATAGACGGTCCAGCCGATCACCCAGCTGAAGAGGAGGAACGGCACGACCAGGAGCTTGAAAGTGAGCCAGGCGGCACCGAGCAGGCCTGCGACCACGCCGTCGGTGGTGAGGAAGCTGGCAACGGTCAGCCCGCCGACGATGAGGGCGAGCGCCACATCGAGGAAGCTGCGATCGGAACGAATCCGATCCGCCCATTTCGCCGGCGGGTCGAGCGTGACCATCTTGTTCCACCACACCCGATGGAGGTAGTAGACCCCGGCGCCGAACGCCGACCACTCCAGTCGGTGCACCAGCTTCTGCGTCGAGCTGAGCTGGCGGAACTCCTCGGGCGTCACCGGGTGCCACACGAAGTCCATCCCCTGTTTCAGCGTGTGCCCGTGGTGGATGCGGTTGTGGCCGAGCACCCACGACTCGTGGATGTGGAGCGCCGGGACGAACAGCAGCCGCCCGATCGTGCGGTTCAGGTCGTCGTCATCGACCAGCACGTTGTGGGCGGCGTCATGTCCGAGCACGAACATCCCTGACACCGCCAGGCCGGCAAGGAGCCACAGCGGAATCAGCAGATACCACGTATCGGTGAGCGCCAGCCCCACGATCGTGAGTGCGTAGAAGCCGACATCCCGGGCGACGAGTCCGAGGCCCCGCCCGGTCTTGCGTTGACGACAGGAGTCGGGCACGGCGCGAATGACATCGAGCAGTTGCAGCTGCGGCGCGGACAGGTCGGTCATGGACGACTCCAGCCAGTTTCTCTCGGGAACCGCGCAAGTCTGCGGGGAGCGACTCCCGCTCGTTAGGGCCGAAGGTCCTGGGCACCGGTCACATCACGCTCCGCAGCGCGCCGCTCACGCGACGAGCCTCCTCGCCGGACCTGACCGAGCCACAGCGACGACCTAGCCCGCCCTGTTCAGTAGCGGTCCGGGGTTGGGGGTGGTGAGTCCGCGGAAGTGCCCTTCTGGTGCGGGAAACTTGTGCTTGTCGAAGGCCAAGTGATCCGAACCCGAAGGGCACTTTCATGGTGAAGCGTAGACCGCGGCGGCCGGCTCTGAAGGTGACCGGTGATGGGAATGGTGTGGCCAATCACGCAGGGGCGCGTCTGCTTGCCGATCTGGCCGACGCGGTGGGGTTGACTGGGGCGTTGTCGGCGGCGATGGCGCCGACCAAGCAGCGTCACCGGGGCCACGACCGTGGCGAAGTGCTGTGCGATCTGGCGGTCGCGATCGCCGATGGGGCTGAGACGATCTCGGATCTCGCGGTGCTTCGCGACCAGCCCGACCTGTTCGGCCCGGTGGCGTCGCACCCCACGACGTGGCGGTCCCTGGCCGCGATCGACGGCGAGGCGCTGGCACGGATCAAGGCCGCTCGTGCGCAGGCTCGAGCGAACGCCTGGGAGGCAGGCGCTGATCCTGGGTTCTATGTGATCGATATCGACGCCACGCTCGTCGGGTCCCATTCGGACAAAGAACATGCGGCGCCGACCTGGAAGCGCGGGTTCGGGTTCCATCCGCTGCTGGCCTATCTCGACGCCACCGGTGAAGCACTCGCCGGTGTGCTGCGACCAGGCAACGCCGGCTCAGGCACCGCCGCCGATCACGTCACCGTGCTCGACGAAGCCCTCGGCCAGCTACCAGTTGACCCGACCCAGGACGAGATGATCGTGCGGGCCGACTCCGCCGGCTGGTCACACGACTTCGTCGAGGCCTGCCGCGGCCGGCACGTACGGTTCGTGATCGGTCACCAACTCACCGTGCAGATCGCATCCGTGCTCGTTGACCTGCCGCAACGGGCGTGGCAGCCAGCGATCTCCGCCGACGGGTCCGACTGGCGCGAATACGCCGAAGTCGCCGAGATCACCCATCTCGTCGCCGACGTCTTCAACGCCACACGACCCTGGCCCCCAGGGCTCCGGATGATCGCCCGCCGCGAACAACCACACCCAGGCGCCCAACTCACCTTCACCGACATCGACGGACACCGCTACCAAGTGTTTGTCACCGACCTCGCCGACACCGACATCGCCTACCTCGAAGCCCTCTACCGCGGCCGGGGTCGAGCCGAACGACAGATCTGCGACACCAAAGCCACCGGACTGGCCAACCTGCCATCGCACTCATTCGCCATCAACCACGCCTGGCTCCACCTCGTGCTCTGCGCCCACGACCTACTTGCTTGGACCAAGCTCCTCGCACTCAAAGGCACCAGCCTCGCCAACGCCGAACCCAAACGGCTTCGCTACTGCCTCCTGCACACCGCCGCACGCATCGGACGCACCGGACGACAAACCACCTGCCGGCTCGCCGCCAACTGGCCCTGGACCCCCGACCTCGTCACCGCGTTCGACCGCGTCCGCCATCTTCCGCTGCGCTGCTGAGCAACACATCGCGGTCCACCGGCGACCGCAGCACCCCGCCAGCCGGCCAACCCACACCACCCCCTCCACACCAACCCCGCACGCCCCGACACCGAACCAGGCCGCCACGAACACCCGACCACGACCCACCCCCTCACCACACCAACACCAACAACCCCTACCGAACAGCCTGGGCTAGCGGCGTCGTTTCCGCAGCACCTCCAGCGCTTCGTCGGCGTGGGTGTTCATGTTCATCTCGCTGGCGATTTCGGCCAGGAGCGTTCGGTCGCTGTCGACCACGAAGGTCGCCCGCCGATTGGGCAACGGGCCGGGTCGCTTCGCCCCGAAGATCTTGGCTGCGACCTTGTCGGGGTCGGAAAGCAGGGGGAACCCCAGCTCGTTCTGGGCATCGAACTGCGCTTGCCGATCAACCTGATCGGCGCTCAC
Source organism: Acidimicrobiales bacterium (assembly GCA_041394265.1). NCBI lineage: Bacteria > Bacillati > Actinomycetota > Acidimicrobiia > Acidimicrobiales > Acidimicrobiales bacterium. The sequence goes on along the minus strand of JAWKIO010000005.1, from coordinate 3,676,020 downwards.
CCCCACGATCGTGGCCCCGAGTTCGGCGAACTCGGCTGACAGATCACGGAAATGCTTCGATTCGATCGTTCAACCAGGCGTCATCGCCTTCACGTAGAAGTAGAAGACCGCCGGACCCGAGTCGAGCAGGTCGGAGAGGGTCACCGTGTCACCGTGTTGATCGAGCAGCTCGAACTCGCTCACCCGTTCGCCAACCTTCATGGGGTTCCTCGCTTGGTCATGCCCGCACCGTAGTCGATGTCGTCCGACCATCCCGGACCAACGCACGAGCCGCTACCCGGCAGGTAATCGCAGCGCAGGAGGTGGGCGTCGATGATGAGAGCAACGGGCCGACCCCACCGAACGGTCGCCGGCCACCGACGAAAGGACATCGATCATGACCGACCTCACCGCCACCATCGATACGCACCTGGCGGCCTACTGCGAGCCCGACCGGGCTCGGCGCCTCGAACTGCTCGAGGCGTCGTGGGTTGCCGATGGCGTCCTGCTCGACCCGCCATTCGACGGCAGTGGCATCGATGGCATTGCCGATCTCGTCGACGCCGTGCTCCAGCACTACCCGGCGCATCGCTTCGAGCGCACCACGAGCGTCGACTCGCATCACGACATCGCTCGCTATGGCTGGTCGCTCGTCGGCCCGGATGGCTCGGCAGCCGTCACCGGCGTCGACATCGCAGAGGCGAACGGCGACGGCAAGCTCACTCGGGTCGTGGGCTTCTTCGGCGAGTTGACGCCAGCTGCATGACCGTGACGTACCGCACGACGTGATCGGGCAGGTGCGGCCACCTTCGTGAGCGGCTGCGGCTGGGGATCCCCCAGAGGGCTTTGGGGGATTTCCGGCGCAGACGGAACGTGCATCGTGCGGCTCAATGAACGACATGCCAACCGCACCAGCCATCACCTCCATCGACCACCGCCGAACTGCCGCTGCTCCGAGCGCTCGACCGGCGGCGACACCATCACTCGGCGAGCTCGCCGGTGCCGCCAAGGCCGACCGCAACCGGGCCGTCGATCTCTATCGAGTCGTCGCCATGGCCGCCGTCGCCGTCGGGCACTGGATCGCCATGGCGATTTCGGTGAACCCCGACGGGTCGCTCAATGGCGGCAACGCGCTCAGCGAAGACGCATCACTCTCGTGGATCAGTTGGATCCTTCAGGTGATGCCGCTGTTCTTCGTGGTCGGCGGCTTCTCGTCGGCGATGTCGCTCGATGCGCACATGAAGGCAGGCAACGCAGGCCGCCCCCAGGACTGGATCTACGCCCGGCTCCGCCGAATGGTCACCCCGACGGCCGTGCTCGCCTCGACCTGGCTGGTCGTGATCGCCGGCGGCTACCTTGCCGGCGCCGGAGCGATCGTTGCCGCCGGTGCCACAGCGGCGGCACTTCCGCTCTGGTTCCTCTCGAACTACACGATCGATACGGCCATCGCTCCGAGCGTGCTTCCGGCATTTCGCCGCCGACCCGGCCTCGTCGTCGGTGGCGGGATCGCCGCCTACCTCGTCCTCGAAACACTGCGCTTCGTCGACGTGCCCGGTCTCCACCACCTGAACCATGTGAACTGGGTGCTCGGTTGGCTGCTCTTCCAGGTCGCCGGGTTCGCCTGGCGCGATGGCATGCTTCCGACCGGTGGACGCATGTTGACGATCGCCGGTGGCTTCTGGGCCACTGCCATTGCCGCCGTCACGATCGGGCCCTACCCCACCTCGATGGTGCACTTCGATGGCATCGTCAACTCCCCCACGCACCCGCCATCACTCGCACTGATGCTGTTCGGCGCCGCCTACTCGGCGACCGCCATCGCTGCTGCCCCCGCCATTTCCCGCTTCCTCGCCGGCAACGCCCGGGTCTGGTCTGCCGTCGTGGGCGCCAACGCCGTGGCCATGTCTGTCTATCTCTGGCACATGACGGCTGCGGTGGCCGCCAGCGCCGTGCTCTACGCCTTCGGCTTGCTTCCCACCGCCGCAATCGGCAGCGCCGCCTGGTGGTGGCAGAAGCTGCCGATCATCGCTCTCGCCATCGTGTTCCTCGCCGGCATCGTCAGCGTCGTCGCTCGCATCGAGCAGAAGGCGCTGCTCGCTCCTCGCACCGGCTGGAACGGCAGCCTCGCCACGATGATCGTCGTTGCCGCGGCACTGTCGGCGGCGATCAAGCTGTGGGCGTCGGGTTCGGTCACGACCGTCATCGCCGGCACCGTGATCACGTCGGTACTCGCCTTCGGACCGACCCGACTCAGCTCGGCTCGCTTCGGGGAGCGCCAGTCGACCGCCTCCCGAGGAGTATGAGTCGGTCGTTCAATTTCTGTTCTCCGGGACCGATAGGCCCATGTGAAGTCGACCTCTCGACTCGTCGAGCGACCTGCTGCGCCGCGGCGCCGAGCCAGTGCCGTGGTGAACGGCCTGGCTCTCGCCGCGTCCATGGTGGTCACGACGCTGGTGGCCCCCGCCCTTGCCAGCGTCTTCGTCGGGTCCCGCATGTTGGCTGAGGTGCCCCAGTTGTCCAGCGGCATCGTGATGCTGGATCTCGAGTCCGGATCACAGGTGCCGTTCGGCGGCGCCGGCCTGTGGGATGCGGGGACGAAGACCGGCACGATCACGGCGACCGACGGATCACTGTCGCTCGCTCACGGAGGCGACGCCCCGCCGAGTTCGTCTCCCACCTGGTGGGATCAGACCTGGTCCTCTCGCCAGTGCTTCGTGATGGACAACCCGGGAGCGCCAACCACGGAGTTCCCCGTCCAGATTCAGCTCGACACCGCAACACCGCTCGCGAACGGCGACATCCAGGCCGATGGAGCTGGTCTTCGGGCCATTGCCAGCGACACCGGGCTCGAGCTTCCCCTGTGGATCGAAGGCGCCATTCCCAGTGCCGCGACCGACATCTGGGTCCAGCTCGCAGACGCCCCGACCGGGCCGAGCGAGTTCTGCCTCTACTGGGGCAACCCGTCGGCGGCCAGCGTGAGCGACCAGTCCTCGGTCTTCACCTTCACGTCGCAGCGGATCCGCTACTACACCCTGACCGACAGCTACACCGGTGCGAACAACGTCGGCGGTCAGCTCTCGGTCGTCAGCTATTCCAACGGCAACTCGATCACCGTGGATGGCACCACCCAGGTGGGCAACCGGGGTCAGATGCTGACCTTCAACAACGTGACCCGCAACTCGGTGATCACCGCAACGGCCCCGTTGTCGGGCAGCGGTCTCGGCAATGCGACCGATTCCATCGTCCCCGAGTCCTACGCCGACACCGAGTTCATCTTCCCGACCAAGCGCAACGTGCAGACCATCTGGGTCCGCGCCCCGTTCGGCGCCGTCGACCTCGAGTTCCGGCACGGCACCACGGTGACGACCCAGACCGTGACCCCGGCCGACGGCTCGGTCGGCATCATCGCCGATGCCGACCCTGGCGGCGGCACCGGTGTTGGCGGCGCCGGCGAAGGTGTCGCCGTCCGCTCGACCAACGGCGTCCCCTTCTTGGCGATCAACAAGTCGCAGAACAATGACTCCATCCTCGGTGTGCCCTTCACCGGTGAGCCGCTCTACGGCATGCGGAGTCGAGACCTGCGCATCGGTGCCGGCTTCGCTGATGCGACGTTCGGCCTGCTCGGCTCGGACGGCACCGACCTTCCGGCCGAGACGGTGCTGGCCGGCTTCACCAACACCTACTACCTGGCGACAGACCTGCGAGGCGACGGCACGGCCTTCAAGCTCACGCCTACCAGCGGTCGCTCCGCTGCCGTGCAGCAAGCCGACGCCAACTCGTCGGAGTCGACGGCCTTCATTCCCTACTCGTTGCTCGACTACGAGTACTTCCTGCCGCAGGACGCCACCTACATCTCGATGGTCTGTCCGGTGCCCGGGCAGGGGGTCACGCTGACCGCACCCAGCCAGGCCCCGGTGACCTTCCCCTGCGACAACCCCGGTGGTGTGGCTGGCGCACCGGGCAAGGCCTACATCAACGCCGACCCAGGCGTGATCCCCGCCGGAACGCTCCTGTCGTCGTCGCAGCCGTTCTTCGCCTACAGCGAGGAAGCGATCTACGACGACGAGACCAACCTGGTCGGTGCGCTCGCCGCCAATCCACCCACGCCGGTCTCGCTCGGCACGACGCCCGGGCCGGTGGAGGGCCTCTACGCCGGATCAGGCACGTTCTCCAGTGCCTCGATCGACACCGGATCGAGCGGCTCGTACGGCTATCTCGACCTGATCGGCAGCCTCCCGACCGGAACGACCGCTCGACTCCAGATCGCCACCGGCGTGGACGCAGCCTCCGCCGACGCTGCCACTCCCGTCGGTCCCGACGGCACCACCTCGACCTGGTACGAGGTGGGCAGCGACCTCGTCGCCTCGATGCACGAGGGCAACACGTTCATCCGCTTCGTCGTGACGCTCACCTCCACCGACCCATTCGCTTCACCCACGATCAGCGAGATCCGCCTGACCACCGACCTCGCCGAGTTCACCGCCGACGCCACCGGCACGGTGACGGTGCCGGTCACCGGTGGCGCCGGCTTGGCGACCCATCAGATTGCTCGCTTCACCACGTCGACACCGCTGGACTACGACGTTCGTGCCTTCTACGCCGGGGGCAGCGGCCTGCCCGATGCGACCACGCTGCGAGTGCGTACCGATCATCCCGACACCCACGTCGAGGCCGCATCGGGAGCGATCATCACGGCGTCGGGCAGCGACCATCCCCACAGTCAGGGCGACGCGTTCGACCTCATCCTCGACGAGGACATCGCACCGGGTTCGACGGTCACGCTCGATGTCACGGTCACGTTCGAAGCCGCTGATGGACTGGTGCTCCAGAAGGACGTCAGCTTCGTCATCACCGGCTGAGCGCCAGCGCGCTGATCAGTCGGTCGTCACTCCGGAGAGTTGCTCGAGCACCTGGGTGAACACCTCGGCGGGCTGAGCGCCCGGCACACCGGCCTGGCGATCGAACACGAACGTGGGCACCGACGTGATGCCGGCCTGCCCTGCGAACTCGAGGTGACTGAGCACCTCGGCCTTGCCCGCATCGCCCGAGAGCCACGCCCGAGCCTGCTCGGCGTCGATCCCGACCTCCTCGGCGAAGCGGATCAGGTTGTCGACCACACCGAGCGACTCGCCCTCGACGAAGTAGGCGCGCATCAGCCGCTCCTTCAGCTCGAGCTGGACGCCCTCGAGCTCGGCCAGCACGAGCAACCGATGTGACAGGAGCGTGTTCGCCCGCACGGCGTTGTCCATGTCGAACTCGAGTCCCTCACCGGCCGCCTCGTTGGTGACGTGATCGATGATCTCGCGGGCTCGCTCGGGTCCGCCGAACTTCTTCTCATAGCCCTCGATCACCGGAAGTCCCGGACCCTGGGGCGCGTGGGGATCGAGCTGGAACGAGCGGTAGGCCACCTGGATCTCGACCTCGGGATGGGCCTCGCGGAACGCCGCCAACCCTCGTTCCCACCGGCGCTTGCCGATGTAGCACCACGGACACACGACGTCGGACCAGATCTCCACGAGCATGCTGTTCGTCAACCCGAGCGGGCCCCAGACATTCCGTGCCGGGACAACTCCGCAGTTCGGACTATGTTCGTCGCGTGCTCCAACGTCTGCGCAAGCATCGGCCCGGTTCGAGGCCGGCCACCGCCTCGACCGACCCGGTCGTGGTCGACCTGCGAGCGGCCCTGTCCCCCGATCGCGTCCGTGACGACGGCGCCGAGCGAGCATTGCTCGGTCACGACGCCTCGGTCTTCGACGGCGGCGTCTCGGGTCCGATCTGCTTCCCGACCTCGACCGCCGAGGTCCAGGCCATCATGCGCATCGCCGCTGCGCACGGTCGGGCCGTCGTGCCTCGGGGCGCGGGGACCGGTCTCGCCGGCGGCGCGATCCCGCTCGGCGCCCCGATCGTGGTCGCCATGACCAAGATGAACTCGATCATCGACGTCGACACCGACAACCGGGTGGCGTGGGTCGAGCCGGGCGTGATCAACCTCGACCTCACGAAGCATCTGCAACCGCTCGGCTTCCACTTCGCACCCGACCCGTCGAGCCAGCAGGTCTGCACCATCGGCGGCAACGTCGCCAACAACTCCGGCGGCCCACACTGTCTGGCCTACGGCGTCACCAACTCCCACATCGTCGCCGTCGAGGTCGTCCTGGCTTCCGGCGACGTTGCGATGCTCGGAGGGTTGGAAGCCGAACCGGCCGGGCTCGACTTGCGAGGCGTGTTCGTCGGCGGCGAGGGCACGCTCGGCATCGCAACGAAGGTGGCGGTCACCATCACCAAGAACCCACCCGAGGTCCGCACGCTGCTGCTCTCCTTCGCTTCGGTGCGAGATGCTGCCAACACCGTCAGCGCCGTGATCGCTGCCGGCATCGTGCCCGCCGCCATGGAGGTGATGGATCAGCGCATCACCGTTGCCGTCGAGAACTATGTGCACGCCGGCTATCCGACCGACGCCGCCGCGGTGCTGCTAGCCGAGGTCGACGGACTGGCCGACGGTGTCGACATCGACGCCGCCGCCATCGGCGACATCGGCCGAGCGAATGGTGCCACCGATGTTCGGCTCGCCCAGACCGACGAGGAGCGAGCACTACTGTGGAAGGGGCGCAAGACGGCATTCGGCGCCATCGCCCAGATCGCTCCGGACTACTACCTGCACGACACCGTCGTTCCCCGGTCGAAACTGGCCGAGGTCCTCGAGCAGATCTATGCCATCGCCGACCGCCACGAGCTCCTGGTGATGAACGTCTTCCACGCCGGCGATGGCAATCTGCATCCGCTCCTCATCTTCGATGCCCGTGAGCCCGGCGTTCTCGACCGGGTCCACGCCGCCGGTGGCGAGATCATCACGGCGTCGCTCGACGCCGGCGGGGTGCTGTCGGGCGAGCACGGGATCGGCGTCGAGAAGCAGGCGTACATGGACCGGCTGTTCACCGACGACGACCTCGATCACCAAGCTCGGCTCCGGCGGGCCTTCGATCCCGACTGCCGGGCCAATCCGGGCAAGGTGCTGCCGACGGGCCACAGCTGTGCCGACATCCAGGCGCTCCGCTCGGTGCCCAAGGGAGTATGGGGATGAGCGGCACTTCCAGTCAGGCCACCCTGGCCTCGCACGACCCGGTGCTGGCTGACTTCGCCGACGAGGTCGGGGCCGACGGAGCCGTCGCCGTCCGCGGTGGAGGGACGCGCTGGTCGCTCGGCGGTCCGCTTGATGACGGCGTCCGCGTACTGTCGGCGCCGTCCGGCATCGTCGAGTACGTGCCCGAGGAGATGATCGTTCGGGTGCGGGCCGGCACCACGGTGGCCGAGCTCGACGCCGAACTGTCGGCCAGGGGCCAACGCACCGCACTCCCCCGGCGCAGCGACAGCTCGACCGTCGGTGGGGCACTCGCCGTGGGCGAGAACGATGTGGCCATGCTCGGCCGAGGCTCGGTCCGATCGGCGCTGCTCCAGGTCCGCTACGTCTCGGCTGAAGGGCGCATCATCACCGGTGGCGGGCCGACCGTCAAGAACGTGACCGGGTTCGACCTGCCTCGGCTCATGGTCGGCTCGCTCGGAACCCTCGGTCTGCTGGCCGAGGTCATCATCCGGACCAACCCGATCCCTGCGGCCTCGCAGTGGCTGAGGTCCGACGACGCCGACCCGTTCCGGGCCCGCGATGCGCTGCTCGCACCCAGTGCGGTGCTCTGGGATGGATCCACCACCTGGATCCAGCTGGAGGGCCACGGTCTCGACGTCGAGGCCGAAGCCCGGGCGCTCCGTGCGGTCGGCAGCTTCGAGGCCATCGATGGACCACCGGCCCTGCCGACGAACCGTTGGTCGCTCGCCCCGGCGGCGTTGCGTTCGTTGGGATCGCCCGACGGTCCCAACGGAACCGGCGCCTTCGTTGCAGCAGTCGGCACGGGACTCGTGTTCGCCGAACGGCCACAACCTGCTCGCCCGATCGATCCGGTCATCACCCAAGTGTCGAACCGCATGAAGCTCGAATTCGACCCCACTGGTCGCCTCAATCCCGGACGCACGCCGGGCAGAACCGAGTAGCCGATGGACCTCGAACTCGATCCCGACGACCTCAACACCTGTGTGCAATGCGGGCTCTGTCTGCCGTCGTGTCCCACGTTCCGGGTGACCGGCGACGAGACCATGTCACCGCGTGGCCGTATCGCCCTGATGCGCCAGGTCCAGAACCACGACGCTCCACTCACCCCCGAAGTGCTTCGTTCGTTCGAAAGCTGCGTGCAGTGCCGAGGCTGCGAGCCTGCATGCCCCTCTGGGGTTCCCTACGGCCACCTGATGGAACGGACGCGGGAGACGCTCGCCGAGGCTGGCGAGCTCACGCCTCGCTGGCAACGACTCGCCTTCAAGCCGCTGGCCCACCCTGGTCTGTTGCGTGCGGGGTCGAAGGCCATCGGGGTCGCCCAGCGCCTCCACCTGGTCCCCGACCGCCTGGGTCTCTCCGCCGAGATCCCGCTCCGCTCCGAGCCACTCACCGCCTCCGGTACCGATGTGTACCTCTTCACCGGTTGTGTGATGGATGCCTGGCAGCGCGAGGTCCACCGAGCAGGCCAACGCGTGATCGAGGCCGCCGGCTTCGGCGTGACCCCGACCAACGATCTCGCGCCGTGCTGCGGGGCGCTTCAGGCGCATGCCGGCCTCACCGGCGAGACCCGGGCGCTGGCCGAGCAGATGATGCAATCGCTCGACCCGGGCGACGGTCCGACGCCACGACCGATCCTGGTTGACTCCGCCGGCTGTGGTGCGGCCATGAAGGACTACGGTCACCTGCTCGGCACCGCCGAGGCCGTCGCCTTCGCCAACCGGGTCTTCGATATCGGTGAGTGGCTTGCTGCACACGTGGATCGACTCCCACAGGTCGAAGCGCTCGATCTGACCGTCGCCATCCAAGACCCGTGTCATCTGCGCCATGTCCAGAAGGTCCATGGCGCCACCCGCACGGTGCTTCGCCCGTTCGTACGCACGTTGGTCGAACTCGACGACGACGGCCTGTGCTGCGGCGCCGGCGGCGCCTACTCGGTGCTCGAACCCGAGCTGGCCGGCCAGATCCGTGAGCGCAAGCTCGGCTCGATCGGCCGAGCTGCGCCCGACGTGGTGGCCAGTGCCAACCCCGGGTGCTCCATGCATCTCGGCGCCGCTGGTGTTCCGACGCTGCACCCGATGGAACTCATCGATCGAGCGATCGCCGCCGCAGGAGTCCCACGATGAACACGCCGCCACTAGGTCGCGTCGCACTCCTCCACCCGGGATCGATGGGGGCAACGATCGGTGCGGCACTCGTGCACACCGGCCACACCGTGCGGTGGTCGGGAGAGGGTCGATCACCGGCCAGCCACGACCGTGCGCGAGCAGCCGGCATGGTCGATGCCGGCTCCCTGGTCGATCTTCTCCACGACGTCGACACCGTCCTCTCGGTGTGTCCGCCCGATGCTGCGGTGATGGTCGCTCGCCAGGTCAGCGAACTGGGCGGCGCCCGCCGCTACATCGACGCCAATGCGATCGCGCCCGAAACGGCTCGCGAGATCGCCGAGATCGTCGGGTTCGGCGGTGGCACGTTCGTCGACGGCGGCATCATCGGCCCGCCCGCTCACACCGCCGGGACCACGCGGCTCTACCTCTCGGGCGACGATGCCGAGTTGGCAGCCGGCGCCTTCGAGGGATCACTCGTCGAGGCCATCGCCACCGATGGCGGAGCCGGCGGCGCATCGGCGTTGAAGCTCTGCTACGCCGGTTGGACCAAGGGTTCCGCAGCCCTGCTCCTCACGATGCGCAGCGCTGCCGAGTCCGCAGGTGTCGCCGATGCGCTGATAGCCGAGTGGGAGCGCTCACAACCCGGACTGGTTCGTCGAAGCGAGCAGACGGCCGCCAGCGCGGCACCGAAGGCGTGGCGCTGGGTCGGCGAGATGGAAGAGATTGCCGCCTTCCTCGCCGCCGCCGAACTCCCCAATGGATCGTTCGCTGCCGCCGCCGAACTGTTCGCTCGGCTCGAGGGCTGCAAGGACCAGGTCGAGCCTCCCCTGTCGCTCGACCAGGTGATGGGCCAGATCAGGCGCTGAGTTCCTCGCCGACGTTGCGATGCCGCAGCCAGCGGATGCCTTCGATCAGCGCGGTCACCGACAGGGCGGCACCGAACGCGTAGAGGAACGCTGCGGTGTGATTGTCCTTGAACTTGTTGCCGAAGAAGTAGCCGAGCGATCCGGCGTAGGTGGCCCACAACAGGCCGGCGAGGGTGTCGAATGCGAGGAACCGCCGGTAGTCCTGCTTGGTCAATCCTGATGACAAGGTGATGGCGGTACGCCCGCCGGGGATGAAGCGAGCGGTGACCAGCAACATGCCGCCCCGGGTTTCGAGCTGCCCTTTCGCCCACTCGAGCCGTTGCTGGCGCGACGGTTTGTGGAAGAAGGATCGTTGGAGCCAATCACCGGCCCGACGACCGATCCAGTAGGCAATCGAATCGCCGGCGACCGCGCCACTCGCCCCGAACAGGATGACCAGCGCCAGCAACAGGTGCCCCTGTCCTGCCGCGATGCCTCCGAGGATGACGGTGGTCTCGCTCGGCACGACCGGCACCACCGAGTCCAGCAGGGCGATGGCGAAGATGATGGCGTAGAACCACGGGTTGGACGACAGGTCCGCCAGACCGCTGAACAGGGAGTCGAGCATTGCGGCAGGGTAGCCAGGTGGGGCCGTGGTCGATGCGCACCCTGACGTCGACGGCAGGCTGGCGGCTCGAAGCCTCGCCGGCGTTCGCTGTCTGATTCAGCGTTCGAAGTGGGCGACGGTCTCGATGTGGGAGGTGTGGCCGAACAGGTCGAACACCCGCACGTCACGTAGTAAAAACCCGGCGTCGATCAGCAGGGCAGCGTCGCGCCCGAGCGAGGCCGGGTCACAACTGACCAGAACCAGCGTGGTGGCGCCGGTGGCGGCGAGGACGTCGACGGCCGGCTTGCCGAGGCCGGCCCGGGCCGGGTCGGCGATCACGACCGTGGCCGGCGATGGCCACCACTGCTCGACCAGGGAATCGTGGACCTCGGCATCAGGTCCGAGGTTGACTCGGGCATCGTCGAGCGACGAGCGATTCGACTCGACGCCGGTCACGTGACGCTCACCGCCGAGCAAGGCACCGAAGAGGCCGCCACCGCAATAGGCGTCGACGAGCGGTCCGTCCTCGGCATTCGCGATCATCTCGGCTGCGGCGGCGACGAGCGCTTCGGCGCCGTCGGTCCGGCTCTGGAAGAACGAGTCGGCCGAGATGCGAAGGCGGACGCCGTCGACGATGTCGGTGATGGCGGTCGTTGCGCCGTCGAGTAACTCGTCTCGCCCGATCAGCTGCACGCCATCGGGCACGGTGCAGCCGGTCGCCGAAGGGGAGACGATCACCAGGCGCTCGCCGGTGTTGCCTCCGACCTTGATCGTCACTTCCTCGGCCCCGGGGAACCGGCCTTGCACGAGGATCTCTTCGGCCAACGGGTGCGCGATCAGGCAATGGTTCGGGACGACGACCCGATGCGACTGGGCAGCGCGGTAACCGGCGCGGTCACCGCTCACCGCCGCCCGGATCGTGGTGCGGTAGCGCTCGGACTCGAGCGGGGCACCGGCGATCACCGGCGGCGACGGGAGCTTGCCGATCCGCTCCAGCGCGTCGGTGACGATCCGCAAGCGAAGGTCATGTTGGGCGCCGATGGCGATGTGCTGCCAGTCGCAGCCGCCGCACCCCTCGGCGACATGGGGGCATGGCGGTTCGACCCGATCGGGTGACGGCTCGACGATCGAGACGATCTCACCTCGGCGGAAGCGCTTCTTGTCGAGCGTGATACGAACCTCGACTCGGTCGCCCGGGACCCCGCTGGCGACGAACACGACTCGTCCATCGGGGCCGACACCAACCCCGTCGCCGCCTTTGGCGATGCGCTCGACCGCCAGTTCGAACGTGTCGGGGGTCTGGTTGGCCCCTCCGTTGTCGTGTTCACCTTCTCTCCCGACAGCTCGTGAGGCACTCGTCGCCGCTCATCACATCACCCGCAACGATCATCGACGGACGCCGAGGTGGCAACTCGGTGCGAATCCGGCCACCATGGTGCGCCGCCGGACCGACCCATGAGGACGACGCCCGGCCTGCACCCTCGCACCACTGTCAAAGGACGTCATGTCGCCCGCTTCCGATCCGCAGCTCCCCGATCTGTTCATCACGCCTTCGGTCCTTCCCGCCGATTTCTCCAAGCTGGGCCAGGCCTGCGAGGAACTGACCGACGCCGGCGTGGACCGTATCCAGTGGGACGTCATGGACGGGCGCTTCGTGCCCAACCTCACCTTCGGCGCCGACGTGATCAAAGCCTGCCGCCCGGCGTCGAACGTGCCGTACGAGGCGCACCTGATGATCGAGGACCCCGACACCCTGATCCCCGATTTCATCGACGCCGGATGCGACATCATCATCGTGCACGTCGAGGCCTGCCGTCACCTGCACCGCACGCTGGCGAACATCGCCTCGCTGGGGGCGAAGCCGGCGGTGGCGCTGAACCCGCACACCCCGATCTCGATGATCGAGAACGTGCTCGATCTGCTCGACATGGTGCTCGTCATGACGGTCAACCCGGGATTCGGCGGGCAGGCCTACATCTCGTCGATGGAGCCCAAGGTCGACGCAACTCGGGCCCTGCTCGACACCGCCGACCATTGGATCGACCTCGAGGTCGACGGTGGCATCTCCAACTCGACCGTCGCCGGTGCCGCCGGGAGCGGCGCCAACGCGCTGATCTCGGGCTCGGCACTGTTCAAGCATCCGGGTGGCCTCACGGCCGGCGTCGATGAGTTGCGTGCCCTCGCCACCGAGGCGTGGACGAAACGCCTGGCCGGCTGAGAGCCGCGGTTGCTCCTGGCCGACGGATCAGCTGGATGCCGCCGACCGAACGGTCGGCGGCCATCGGCCTCAGGAGCTCAGTTCGCCCGTGCGGGTGATCACCCGGTCGAGCAGGCCGTAGTCGCGGGCCTCCTCGGCGGTGAACCACTTGTCGCGGTCGGAGTCGGCCGTGATCTGCTCGACGGTCTGGCCCGAATGCTCGGCGATGAGCTCGGCCATCTGGTGCTTGATCTTGATGAGGTTCTCGGCCTGGATGGCGATGTCGGACGCCTGGCCCTGCACGCCGGCGCTCGGCTGGTGCATCAGGATGCGGGCGTGCGGCAGGGCGTAGCGCTTGCCGGGAGCACCGGCGGTGAGCAGGAACTGCCCCATCGAGGCGCCCATACCCAGACACACCGTGGCGATTTCGGGCTTCACGAACTGCATGGTGTCGTAGATGGCCATGCCGGCGGTGACCGACCCACCCGGCGAGTTGATGTAGAGCCAGATGTCCTTGTCGGGGTCCTGGCCGGCCAGGTACAGCATCTGTGCGGCGATCGAGTTGGCGATCGTGTCATCGACCTGCTGGCCGAGGAACACGATGCGCTCCTTCAGGAGCTCCTGATAGATGTCGAACCCGAACCCTCCGCCGGGCGAGGCGGCCACCGGGGTGCCAGGAACGAGATTGGGCGTCATCGCGGGCTGTGTCATGGGCTGCAGGCTAGCGGGATCCGTTCGGGCTGGAGACGATCGACCACCCTGCCTCGACGGCGTCGACGTCGCCGCTCGTCGCCGTCAGCTGCGTGGGGTGTCGGACAGGAGCCAGTCGAAGGTGATGTTGCCGTCGCTGCCGGTGAGATCGATGTTCGACAGTTCGATGTCGTAGACGTCACCGGTTTCGGTGTCGGTCACGCCGCAGGTCACGACTGCGTCCGGTGTGACGACGATCGACGCCTCACCACAGTCGACGGTCTCCGCTGGAACCTCGACCTCGAACTGGTCCGCCAATGACTGCGCAGTGATGCGCTCGACCTCGCCGACCTTGGACCCGAGAATCACATTCGTGGTCTCGACCTCGACCCGATCGCCGCTCGCCGTGGCCAGGTAGCTGATGGTCTGGCCGGACTCGGTCGTGGCCGAGCAGGTGAACGTGTCGCCGTCGGCGGGCTTGTCGCCGCCCTCGGCGGGGTCGCACGTGGCGGTGACGGCACCGAGTCCGACGGTGTCGGCCAGGTCACCCTCGATCACCTCGACCGCCGCACCGTCGTAGTCATTGCCACCGCAGCCAGCCAACAGGAAGGCACTGGCGATGGCAGCGCCAATCGAGAGAAACATGCGTCGACCCGCAGATCGACGCGGCGTTGCAGAGGGTGCAGTCGGCGCACCGGCGGCAGGATCGACGGCAAGTACTGGGGTCATGGGACGCGAGCTCCTGGATCTGTGGTTGATGCACAGTCTGACGCACGTTCCCGGCCGCGGTTGCACGAACCGTCAAAATTCGACGAACAATCGGTTTCGATTCCGACTACTTGCCGGACTTGCCGCCCTTGCCGGACTTGCCATTCCCGTTGCCGCCATTGCCCTTGCCCGGGTGGTCGTCCTGGCTCTCGACTTCGAGCCCTGAGTCGTCGTCGCCGTCGTCGCTGTCGTCGCTGTCGTCGATCGAGTCGTCCATCGAATCATCGTGATCGGCGTCATCGTGATCCGCGTCATCGTCGTCGTGATCGACGTCGTCGCTCTCGTCCTCGTCGTGGTCCTTGCCACAATCGGTGTGCGCGGCCTGGCTCACGACCGAGCCCTTGCCCTTGCCGTCGAGTCGATCATCGTGGGCGACACCCGAGACGTACTCCCCGTGGTTCTTCGCGTCCTCGCACAGCACGTCGCCGTAGGGCACGCCCTCATCGTCGACGATGCCGGCCGTCTCGGTCACCGACTCGTCGACCTCGCCATCGATCGAGTCCTCCTCCGCAGGCACCTCCTCGGTCGGCGGTTCCTCGGTCGCTGCTTCCTCGACCGGTTGCTCCTCGGGCTGAGTCACGGGCACGAAGGTCTCCTGCGCAACCTCCTCGACCACCGTGGTCTCGGGCGATTCGTCACTGCCGGCGGGCAGCGTGACGGCGCCGGTGGCAGCGGCAGCGGCCGTGGCGGTCGTCATGGCGCCGGCGACAGCCAGGGACACGGCCTTGTTGGCGAGAGCGAACTTCATGATCATGAACGGACCTTTCCGGTGCGTGCGACGTTGCGTCGGCGACGAGGAACGCCGTGGCATCGGCACCAACCGGCCAAAACTTGAGGCGAGCACGACACCCCAGACCGTTCGCCTGATCGCGCTCGCCGCCGCGCTATGTTGCGGGAGCAGTGATCGGGCGCCAGCAGCGCCCGCCACGCATGCGGACGTGGCGGAATTGGCAGACGCACCAGGTTTAGGTCCTGGCATCGAAAGATGTGGGGGTTCAAGTCCCCCCGTCCGCACCATCGGCGATTCGGCCATCCGCTGCGTCGCGATCGGGACGTCGACGCGGCCAGTGAGCGGGGGGCGACGATACGTGGCGGTCGAAGCCTGCAAGACTTCCTGGTGGAACAGGTTTGGTCACGCTGCGTTGTGGGAACACGACGATTTGCGGTTGCCCCGCCACCATCGCCCGAAGGAAGTGCACCATGGCTCATCCCGCCACGCGCCACCCCGCCGCCGTCCCCGCTCTCACCGTCGACTTCACCGACGTGATCGATGCCCTCGTGTCCCCGATCCACGTCGACGCAGCACCGATCCCTGCACCCGACGACCAGGTCGCCGGCCGAGTCCACCTGCGACCAGTGGCTCCCGCCGATCAACGCCTGCCGGCCCATCACGACACGGTGGTCCCTGGCGCGATGGCTGGTGAACTCGTGCTGATGGACGACTTCGCCGGCGAGCTCCGCCGCTGGCTCTCGACGCCGCAGTAGCGCGCTCGCTGCTCGACGCCACCTCTCCTCTCCCACGGTGCCGCTGACGGCACCCACGTACCGCCGACGCCCGACCGAGTGCGCTCGCTTCGACAACTCCGGCATCACGGCATCGTCCCACCGGAGTTCCTGCGGGTCGGGCTCGGGCCGGTAGAGGCGAGGATGCAGTAGCATCGCCGCCGTGGAGCCGGTGGACGTGGTGCAGGCGTATTTCGACGAGGTCTATGGTGAGCGCAAGGTGGCCGCCGCCCGGCGCTTCCTGGCCGATCCGTGCCTGCGACATGAGCACGGCGAGCTGGTCGAGATGTCCCTGGAGCAGAACCTCGACCGCATCGGGCACTTCCTCGAACAGGCACCCGACCTCACCTTCGACAGCCCTATCCTCACCGGCAACGCCGAGTTCGTCACCTCGTGCTTCAACCTCATGTTCGGAGGCCGAGCGATCAGCGGCATCGAGGTCTTCCGGATCGTCGACGGCAAGATCGCCGAGACCTGGAACTCCACCACCCAGTCCGGTCGCTGGGGCTGACCCCCGCATGCTCCGACGTTTCTTCCGCCGCGCCGCCAACCGCACCACCTCCAACCGCAGCGCCTCGGGCCGCCCGGTCTCGAACGGGACCGCGTCCACGGGATCGGTCGACGCCACCTCCGGCATCTTCACGATCGTGCCGCCGTTGTCCGGCGAGCATCGTCGCCAGACCGACGCCGCGCTGGCCTCGCTCGTGCGCAACGGCGTGCTCTACGACGACGAAAACGACCTCGACGAGGTCTACGAGTACGTCCGGGTCAACGGCCCCGACGATCCGTGCGACCCGATCGAGTTCGGCGAGGTCGTTGGTTCGGTTGCGTCCACGCTCGACCCACTCACGAACCTGGCGTTCATCCCCAGATGGTCCGAAGTGACCGCCACCGACGTGGAGGAGTTCGCCGAGTCGATCTGCTGGTTGGCCGGCATCAACACCAGCGCCATCGCGCTGGCATCGGCCAACGACCCGAGCACGCTCACGGTCCGCTTCGAGATCGAATCCGGACTCGAGGTCGCGATCGAGACACGTCTCGTTCCGAAGGGGATTCCCGAGGGACTGATCGAAGGACTCGCCGACTTGCTCGATCCGATCCTCGAACCACGCCGGCTCGTCGTGACCTTCACCCTCGGCCATTGTGTGATCAGCGCACTCGACCCCGCACGCACGGCAGCAGTCAACGACGAGACCAACGCCGGCTACCTGCCGGCACGTCTCCCTTCGATCTGACTCGTGCCGCTGAGGCCCGACCCGGTCAACAGACCGGGGCCGACCTCAGCTCAGATGGTCGAGTGCCATTCGCAGGCTGATCATCGCCCGGCCGCGGTGGCTGAGTTCATGTTTCTCGGCGCTGGACATCTCGGCGAAGGTCTGCCCGTCGCCCTCATCGGGTTCGAAGACCGGGTCGTAGCCGAAGCCGTTGGCACCGCGGCCTACATCGATGATGCGCCCGGTGACCGATCCCTCACCCGTCACGCCGGAGCCGTCGGGCCGGATCAGCGCAACGACCGAGCGGAACTCGGCCCGTCGATCCTCGACACCGTCGAGCTCGCCCAGGAGCTTGGCGACATTCTCGGCGTAGGTTGCGTTCTCGCCGGCATAGCGGGCGCTGTAGACCCCAGGGCGGCCGCCGAGCGCGTCGACGAACAGGCCGGTGTCGTCGGCGATGGCATCACACCCGGTGAAGGTGGCGATCTCGGAGGCCTTCTTGATGGCGTTGCCCTCGAGCGTGTCGGCGTCTTCGATCGTCTCGGGTGCATCTGCCGGGCGAGGTACGACCTCGTAGCGGTCACCGAGCAACTCGACGAGATCCTTCACCTTGTCGGGATTGGCCGAGGCGATGACCAGGCGAGGCTTGCCACCCATCAGGATCGGGCAGGACGGACGGCCGGAGGCTCGGCAACGACCGCTCGCTGGAGTTCGATCAGCTCGGCGATCCCGCTGGAAGCCAGGTCGAGCATGGCATTCAGTTCGTCGCGAGCGAACACGGCAGCTTCGGCCGTGCCCTGGACCTCGATGAACGAACCGGCACCGTTCATGACCACGTTCATGTCGACCTCGGCGGTCGAGTCCTCGATGTAGGGCAGATCGAGGCGGGGCTCGCCGTCGATGATGCCGACACTCACGGCTGCGCAATGCTCGACGAGCGGGTGCTTCTTCAGCCCCAACCGAGTGATGGCGTCATGGAGGGCGATGTAGCCACCGGTGATCGATGCCGTGCGGGTGCCACCGTCGGCCTGGAGCACATCGCAATCGACGGTGATCGAGCGCTCGCCCAGGAGCTTCATGTCGCACACGGCACGCAAGCTGCGTCCGATGAGCCGCTGGATCTCCTGGTCGCGTCCGCTGACCCTGCGACGGATCCGCTCCGGGCTCGACCCGGGGAGCATGTTGTACTCGGCGGTGACCCAGCCCTTGCCACTCCCCCGCATCCACCGCGGCACGTCGTCATCGATCGAGGCGGTGCACAGCACATGCGTGCGACCGAACTTCACCAGGACCGAGCCGTCGGCCATGTCGGTGAAGTCGCGCTCGAAGCTGACCGGGCGGAGTGCGCTTGCGGTACGGCCATCGGGGCGGTGCCCGGCAGGTGCGGTCGAGGAGCTGGCGGAGTGTTCAGTCACAGGGTTCCCATCGTTCGGCGTTCACGAGTTCTGGCCCGAGCAGTCTGCTCCCGATCGCGGCGAACGCGCGCACATCGCCGGAGGAGATGAAGGTGTGTTGCCCGATTCGTGTGTGGTCCGAGTGCTCGAGTCCCGAGCTGTGCATCAGATCGGCCAGCGCGAACGCGGTCTCGTCGGCCGACGACACCAGGACGACGTCGGGGCCCATCACCTCGGCGATGACGCGAGCGAGGTAGGGATAGTGGGTGCACCCCAGCAGAAGGGCATCGACGTCGGCGGCTACGACGGGAGCGAGCAGGCGTTCGGCGAGGATCTTGATCTGTGGCCCGGTGGTGACCCCCCGCTCGACGAACTCGACGAATCCGGGACAGGCGCAGGTGATGAGGTCGACGAGCGGGTCGACCTTGCCGACGGCGTCGTCGTAGGCACCGGACTCGATCGTCCCGACAGTGCCGATGACCCCAACCCGGTGTCGCTCGGTGGCCTGCAGCACGGCCCGCACACCGGGCTCGATCACCCCGACCACCGGGACCGGGAGGTGGTCTTGGAGGAGCGTGAGCGCAGCGGCGGTTGCGGTGTTGCAGGCGATCACCAGCATCTTGACGTCGTAGGCCTCGACGAGGTGGCGACCGATCTCCAGCGAATACGCCCGCACCTCGTCGGCCGGCTTGGAGCCGTAGGGGTAGCGTCCGGTGTCGCCTAGGTAGACCAGGTCTTCCGCCGGGAGCAGGTCGATCGCCGCCCGAGCCACGGTGAGGCCACCGAAGCCGGAATCGAACATCCCAATGGGTCGGTCGCTCACGGGTACGGAGAATACCGGCGCCGCCACCCGACGTGGGCAATACGCCCCGATCGCTGGATGTGTGACGACCACCGCACCTACAGTCGTCTTCGTTGAGTTCGGCCGTTGGGACAGGCGGCAACGTTGCACATTGACCAGCGGCCGAACCAGGACTCGGGCCCCTCGGGGCCCAAACACATCGGGGTGATGACCGATACCACGGCGAACGGCCGGGCCCAGCGGCCCGGCCGTTTCTCGTTGTCACCTGGAGTCGCTCAACGCCCCTCGGCGTTCACCTCGTGCACGAGGTCCATGAGCTGACCGAGGCGGTCGACACGATCATCGAAGCCGTCGGCGACCGGCTGCACCCGTAGCGTCGTGACCCCACAGTCCCGGTAGGCCCGCATTCGATCTCGAATCACCTCGGGAGGACCGATCAGGTTGGTACCGAGGCCGATCTCGACGGGCACCCGGTCGGCCGCAGCGTCTCGGTCGCCCGCTCGCCACAGGCGTTGCACCTCGGCCACGTCGTCGCCGAAGCCCTGGCGGGCGAACGCATTGTTGTAGAAGTTCGTCGACCCCGAACCCATGGCTCCGAAGGTGAAGGCGTAGCCCCGAGCGTGGCGCTTGCCTGCCGCCGCGACGTCGTCGGTGAACTCGACGCTGGCAGCCACCGTGAGATCGAGATCGCTGAGACGGCGACCGGCGATGCTCGCACCATGGGCGATCTGGTCGAAGAAGACGTCGGCGGTCTCGGTGAAGAACGAGTTGCCGATCCAGCCATCGGCCAGCTCACCGGTGAGGGCAAGATTCGCCGGTCCGAGCGACGCGATGTAGATCGGGATCTCGGGCACCGAAGCGGCCGATCGGATCGAGACCCCGGCGCTGTCGGGCAACGGCAACCGATAGAGCTGGCCGTCGTAGGCAAGGCGTTCGCCGGCCACGATCATGCGAACGATCTCGATCGTCTCACGGGTCCGCTGGACGGGCTTGGAGAACTCGACACCGTGCCAACCCTCGATCACCTGCGGCCCGCTCGCTCCGAGGCCGAGCAAGAAGCGTCCGTTCGAGATGGCCTGGACACCCATGGCGTTCATGGCAAGCATTGCCGGGGTGCGGGCCCCGAGCTGAGCGATCCCGGTGCCCAACATGATCCGATCGGTGACCGCCGCAATGGCGGCGAGCGGGGTGAACGCGTCGACACCCCAGAACTCGGCCGTCCAGATGGAGTGCACCCCGAGCCGCTCGGCCTCTCGCGCATAGTCGAGGAACCGCTCGTCGGTTCCCGACGCCATGACGCCGATCTGCAGCGTCATGCGCCATCGCCTTCCACCAGCGCCCGCACGCCCTCGAGATTGGCCTCCATGTTGGTGCGATGTTCGGCCAGTCGCCGGGCGATGATCTTCGCCTCCTTGTCGGGCATCGCTTCGATCGCCGGCGTCAGGCCCGACGGCGCCGGGCCCATCCGGAAGGTCTGCGTGAGGGTGATCGTGTCGCCATTGGCCGCGAGGTCGAATCGCCAAACCGACGACGGGAACTCGGGATCACCGACACACCACTCGAACGCGTGTCCCGGGGTGCACTCGCGGATCGTGCACACGACCTCCCACCCGCCGATGGCCTGGTGCTCGTTGCGGCCCCGGAACCGGGCGCCGACGGCCGGTGCGTCGAAGCCGTCGATCCACTCGACGCCGGCCAGCTCCGTGGAGAACCGGGCCGGCAGCGTGATGTCGGACACGAGGGTCCAAACGTCGTCGACCGATCCAGCGATGTCGGTCGACACCGAAGTGGTCGGCCCCTCGGCATAGGTCCATGCTCGTGTTGCTTCGTCCATCGACCGAACATAGCAGGAGTGAGTTCCGATGTAGAACGCACCGCGATCTCCCTGGTGGAGAGGAATCCACCCGTCGCCGGGACGAGCACCCGAGTGATCCCCTAGTGTTCCGGTTCTGGTCAGGGGGCATCCCCGATTTGGGTTGGGTCGGGCTCACGTAGGTTGAGAACTACCGAAACAACCCCAACCACACCAGCAACACCACACACCGGAGGGAAACCGAAATGTCAGAAATCAACGATGTCCTCGAAGCGATCATGCGCAAGGTCCTCGGCAGCGAGACCGAAGCGTTGGCCTACTCAGAGGATCCGCACGGCTATCTCGTCGACCACGGGGTCAACGACTACGACCTCTCCGAGGTCAACCTGGGCGACACCGTCAGTGGCGTCGCCAACGAGCTGAACTTCAGCCCGCAGGTCACCCAGACGCTGGTCGAGATGCCCGCTCCTGCTCCGGCTCCCTCGGCTGCTCCGGTCGGTGCTTCGGCCCCCGGTGGCGCCACGGCTGCACCGGTCAGCAGCGGCGGTGGCGGTGGTGGTGGCGGTCACGCTGCTCCCGCCCCCACGATGGAGACCATCGAGCAGACGATCAACCAGTACGTCACCGAGGTCTACCAGACCAACGAGTACATCACCGAGAACATCGTCGACAACTCCCGCCACTTCAACCTCGACGTCGAGGGCGAGGTCCACGGCGACATCGAGATCACCGACGAATCCACCAATGTGAGCGCTCTCGGCGACAACTCCGCAGCCGCTGGCGGCGATCAGACCGGTGTGGCCACCGGCGACGCAGCCGTCGCCGCCGGCGATGACATCAAGAACTCCAACATCGCCACCGGTGAAGGTGCGGTCGCTTTCGACGGCGACAACAACGGTGTGGTCAACACCGGCACGAACTCGGGCATCATCGCCGACGGCGACGCCAACGGGGCCGTGGTCGGCGACGGCAACACGGTCAACAACATCGACGGCGATGACAACACCATCGGCGACGGCAACGTCGACTCCGACATCGACGTCGACGGCGACGCCGTGATCGGCGACAACAACCAGACCATCCAGAACTCGGACGACGTGAACGCCGGCTTCGGTTCGGGCGACGTGGTCGACCTCGAGAGCGCCGACATCGGCGGCGATGGCGACACCCAGCTCGCCTTCGGTGGCGGCAGCAACGCCACCCAGGACAACGACACCGACATCGACAACTCGATCAACGACTCGTTCAACGACGAGAGCTTCGAGCAGACGTTCGTCGAGGACAACTCGGTCAACGACTCCGGCAACATCGACACCGACGTCGAGGTCGAGGTCGACACAACGATCGAGGACTCCTTCCAGCAGGACAACTCGATCGAGGACAGCTTCGACACCGAGGATTCCTTCAACGAGGACTTCGAGCAAGACATCGATGCCGAGGACTCCACCCTCGACCACATCGAGATCGAGGACTGATCCTCCACACCTCGTCCCACAACGACGCAACGCCCCGGGAGTCCAACTCCCGGGGCGTTGCGCGTCTCGTGATCTGCGTTGTGTGAGCTGCGTTGCGCGATTCGAATCGTGTGATCCGGGTGGTGTGATCTGCGTTCCGGCGGCCCCGATGACGAGGGCGAGCGAGCCTAGAAGTAGATGACCTCGTCGAGGGTGCCAACGACGTCGTCGAGCGGTGCCGAGTAGGCGCCGGTGGACAGATACTTCCAGGCACCGTCGCAGACGATGAACACGATGGTGGCGTCTTCGTCGAGGCGGTCGGCGAGCTTCACCGCACCGGCGAGCGCGGCGCCCGAGGACAGCCCGGCAAAGATGCCGCATTCGTTGACCAACTTGCGGGTGTATTCGATCGAGTCGGCCGGCCGCACGATGCGCTTGCCGTCGAGCAGCTCCATGCCGCCCCACTTCTCGAAGACGGGCGGCACGTAGCCGTCGTCGAGACTCCGCAGGCCCTCGACCCGCTCGCCGCTCGGCGGCTCGACTGCGTAGATCTTGATGTCGGGCTTGTGTTCCTTGAGATAGGTGCCGACGCCCATCAGCGTGCCGCTGGTGCCGAGACCGGCGACAAAGTGGGTGATCTCGGGGACGTCGGCGAGGATCTCGGGCCCGGTGGTGTCGTAGTGCGCGGTGGGGTTGGCCTCGTTGCCGTACTGATAGAGGAACACCCACTCGGGGTTCTGCTCCGACAGTTCCTGGGCGTAGCGCACCGCTCCGTTCGAGCCTTCGCCACCCGGCGAGGCGATGATCTCTGCCCCGTAGGCCTCGAGCACCTGGCGCCGCTCGGGGGTCACGTTCTCGGGCAGCACGATCTTGAGGTGGTAGCCGCGAATGCGGCAGATCATCGCCAGCGCAATGCCGGTGTTGCCCGACGACGGTTCGATGATCGTCTTGCCGGGAACGAGGTCGCCGGCCTCCTCGGCTGCGGTGATCATCGCCAACGCGATGCGGTCCTTGACCGAACCGGCCGGGTTTTGTCCCTCCAGCTTGGCGAGGATGCGGACTCGGGGGTTGGGGCTCAGTTGGGAGACGTCGATGACCGGCGTGTTGCCGACCAGATCGAGCACCGAGGAGTAGACGGCCATGGGGTTCAACCTCCAGCGACGGCGGGCACGATGGCGACTTCGTCGCCTTCGGTGACCGAGGTGTCGAGTTTGTCGAGGAATCGGATGTCTTCGTCGTTGACGTAGACGTTCACGAACTTGCGCACCTTGCCCTCGCCGTCGAGCAGGTTGGTCTCGAGGCCCGGGTAGTCGGCGATGAGCGCACCGATCACGTCGCCGACGGTGTCGCCGGACACCGTGACTTCGGACTGGCCGTTGGCCTGAGGGCGAAGGACGGTGGGGAGACGGACAGAGATGGTCGACACGATGGGAAACCTCGAGAGTTTGTTGCTTGGCAGTACGCCCGTGACTCGCCACGGCGAGGCGGGTGGATGAATCCTGATAAAGCCGACTGGGCTTATCGGGATTCTAGTGTGCCAACACCACGGACTCTTCGCCTATTCCGAGCGGAGAGTTTTCCCAAACGCTGAAGCTGCGAAGTTCGGGGAAGCCCCAACCGAGGCTCACGATGGCCCAGTGCCACGTGGGCGGGATGAGCGGGTTGACCATCTCGCGCCGGTCGGTCGGCGACGGATAGGCCACGGTGTGGGTGTGGGAATGCACGACGCCCACGATCTGCAGGCCCGCCTTCTCGGCGGCCCGGTCTGCCTTGTCGAACTGCAACGGGTCGAGGGTGAACACTCGACTCGAGTCGGCGGCGTTGCGGATCGGCACGAACTGCTCGATCGGCGCCTCGGCGTCGACGGCGAGGACCACCCCACACGCCTCGAGCGGATAGACCCGCCACGCCTCGGCGAGGATCTCGAGCCACACCTGACGGCCGAGCTCGAAGGTTCGCTCGATCACCGGGGTCTGACCACCATCGAAGATCTCGACCCGAGCGGGTGCGATCTCGGTCGTCATCGGGCGTTTGCCGGAGCGCTCATCGATCGCACCCTAGCCGCCCGATTTGGCAAGGCTTGCCCGGTCACGCCTCGAGGTCGAAGATCGCCCGCCCGGCGATCCGGCCGTTGGCGAGAGCGTCGCACGCCTCGTTGACCTCGTCGAGCGAGAAGCGCTCGGTCACCATGTCGTCGAGCGGGAGGCGGCCATCGGCGTGCCATTCGACAAAGGTGTCGAAATCACGATCGGGACTGCACGAGCCGCCGATCGACCCGATGAACCGCTTCTCGGTCATCAGCACCGTGGTGGCGTCGAGATCGAGCGAGGTGGTCGGGACGCCGACGAGGACGGCGGTTCCTCCCGGCTCGACGCCGAACCGGCCCGGTCGCGCCGCCGCCACGATCTGCCCCATGGTCACGGCATGGCCGATGCAGTCGAACGCGTAGTCGACGCCTTCGATCGGGATCCCGCGGAATCCCAGACCCTCACGCCGGCCCGCTGTGATGGAGCGAATCGCTGCGATCGGATCGCCATCGGCAGCGTTGACGGCGTGCGTGGCGCCGAAACGTTGGGCGAACACCAACTTCTCGTTGTCGAGGTCGACGGCGATGATCGGGTCGGCACCCGCCGCGGCTGCCGCAGTCACGGCGGACAGCCCGACACCCCCGACCCCGAAGATCGCGACCGACTCACCGGGCTGGACCTTGGCGGTGTTCATCACGGCGCCGGCACCGGTCATGACCGCGCAACCGATGATGGCGGTGACGTCACGGGCGACCGATGATGGCGCCTTCACCACGAGCGACTCGTCGGCGATCGTGTGGGTCGCCCATGTGAAGACGTCTGCCGTTGTGGCCGCCGCGCCGTCGCCGAGATCGAGCGCGAACCCGCCTCGCCAGTGCGCCGCGGCTTCGGGGCTTCGTGGCACCCAGGCCACGAACACCATGTCGCCGGGAGCCACGTGTGACACCTCGTCGCCGACCGCCAGCACTTCGCCGGTCGATTCATGGCCGAGCAGGATCGGTGCAGAGCGCTCCCGATGGAGGTGGTGGAGCTGGGAATGGCAGATGCCGCTCGCCGATTGGCGGACGAGCACCTGCGTGGGCCCAGGATCGGGCAGGTCGACATCGCGCACCTGCAGCGGTCCCTCTGGCATGGCAACAACGACACGGGCAGCAGTGGCCACGGTGATCCCCCTTCGATCCTGATCACCCTGCACATTTGTCGAGGCGACGGGTCCCCGCAAGCCGATCCGGCCGTGGCCTCGCTAGCTGTCGTAGCTGAGGAACTGGGTGGCGGCCCAGCCGCAGCGCCGTTCGGCGGAGGCGGGGGTGCCTGGCGGCATCGCCAGCGCGATCGTGACCCACCGAGTACCACGGCTCGAGATCGTGACGGCATCGGGATATACGTCGACCTCGTCGTAGCCGAGCACCAATCGCTGGAGCACGGCATAGCTACTGTCGGCGCCGTCGCGGACGTTGAGCGCGGTGTTCACGCCCACCACCTTGCCAGTCGCCGATGGTTCGCCGGAGGGGCACACGGCCTTGCCTGAAGGTGACGCAAGTTCCGCCGGCTCGGTGAATCCCCACACCGCCAGCTGTTGCGACTCGGTCTTCGGAGCCGGACCGGTCGACGTGGTGGTCGACTCGACGGTGGTGGTGGTCGCTTCCGTCGTGGTGCTCGTCGGTTCGCTGGCCGTGGTGGTGGTCGACGCTGCCGTCGTGCTCGTGATTTCGCTGCTCGGGGTCGACCCGTTGTCGGGCTCCGTGGATGCCGTGGTGTCACTCGTCGTGGTCGATGACGAGGCGGCGTCGGTGTCGCCGTCACCGCGGTTGGCGAGATAGAGCGCACCGGCGGCGAGCAGCGCGGCGACCACCGCGGCCACGAGATACAGCCACCGTTTCGAGGACCCGTCGCTCGCAGCTGGCTGCCCGAACAACGTCGGACCAGTGGGCAACGAGCCCGCTGACGACTCACCGATCGTGATGGAACGGCGGGCCGCTGACATCTCGGCGGCAGGTGACGGGGTCGCCGCCGGCTGCTGACTGGCGGTGGGCGGCCGAGCGGTGGCCGGCTGAGCGGTGGCCGGCTGGGCGGTGGCCGGAGGCTGGGCGGCAGCGGGAGGGGCCGTGGGGGTCGCCTGGGGCTGGGCGGCAGCGGGCGGCTCGGGCGCCTGGGGTGCGACGGGGCTTGCTGGTGCCGGCCCGGAGGCGCTCGCCGCTGCGCCCGCCCCTGCAACTGCGGCACCAACGGCGGCAACCGCACCACCGGCCGCGGCACCCGCAGCTGCACCACCGGCCGTGGTCGGTGCGGTGGGTGTCGCTGCCGGGGTGGCCGAAGGTGGAGCGCCGTTCCACTCCATCGTCTCCCAACCGTCTCCCAGCGGGCGCCATCCGGCCTTCGAGCCGACCTGGTCCCGCATGAACGTCTCGCCCGCCGAGACCAGCATGGCAAGGGCGCGCTGGTCGAGGCCGACGGTCGTGATCACCAGCGGATCGTTGTGAATGGGGTTGACGAGGACCGCCCGAAATCCGCTGAGCTCGCGCCGCTGCTGGGCGTTCGTCGTCACCAGGCGTTCGATCGCAACGACCAGATCGGGTGGCGACAAGAGGACGTAGGTCTGGCCGGCGCCCAACGCACTCGACCCGACGCTGCCTTGACTGCCCACGAACATCAGTGCGTCGTCGAGGATGTGGATCGAGCCGGCCTCACAGTGAGCGCTCGGCGCCTCCCCGATCTGAAAGGCCAGACCGCAGCTCAGGCGGAGCAAGGAGCGAGCGGTTCGAGACGGCCCGAGGGTGTCGTACCCGTCGATGACAGCCTGCCCCAAACGAGCGTCGCGACGCAGCCGGAGCGTGTGCGATCCAAGCGTGAGCGTGGTGACGTCGACCGCTGGGTCACCTGCGGTGGCCGCGTCCGGAAGGTCGACCACCGCAGAGGCGAGCTGAGGAGCGAAGTACGGATTCCCCGCTTCGGTGGTCATGCCCTCACGGTCTGTTGCCACGTCTCACCAACCTCCGGTTGCGATGTGGGCCAGATGCTAGGAGACACGAGAAGCGATGAGGCACATGGGAGGTGTCGATCCGCCGCCTAGCCTGGACTGATGGCCGTGAAAATGGTGGCGACGGCGAAATCCGCCCGCCGGGACTTCGACATCATCGAGAGTTTCGAGTGCGGCATCATGCTGCGCGGGTCAGAGGTCAAGTCACTCCGTGAGTCCAAGGTGCAACTCAACGACGCCTACGCCCGGTTCGAGCACCACGAGCTCTGGCTGGTCGGTCTCAACATCGCCCAGTACACCCGGGCCAGCACGCATGTGAACACCGAGACCACCCGCAAGCGCAAGCTGCTGCTCCACAAGCACGAACTCGAGCGCATCGAGTCGAAGGTCAACATCGACCGCCTGCAGCTGGTACCGATGGCGCTCTACTTCAAGGACGGCCGAGCCAAGCTCGAGCTCGGCATCGGGCGTGGACGCAAGACCGTCGACAAACGCCAGATGCTGGCGAAGAAAGACGCCGATCTCGAGGCTCGCCGCGAACTGGCGCAACGCACCCGGTATCAGTAGTCGACCGGCAGCTACGCCCGCTTCTCGCTGGGGTATGGCGCATCGGCGTGCTCGACAGGCGGCGGCGCCGCCGGCTCGTTGGTGTGCGGGCTGAGCCACTCGGTCCGAGACTGGTTCCGGCCGTGGTGCTTGGCCTGATACAGCAACCGGTCGGCAGCCTGCACCAACGCTCGCGATGCTTCGGGAGCGGTGATCTTGCTGGAGCCGATCGCTCCGACACTCACGGTGACCCTCAGGATCAGACCTGCAACGTCGACCTCGAGATCGGCGACGTTGCGCCGGATCCGCTCCGCCGCCTGCATCAAGCCGTCGGCGTCGGTGACGACGGGAGCAACGAAGACGAACTCCTCGCCGCCGTAGCGGGCGATCATCTCACCCTGGCGAGTGATGTCGAGAAGGCGCTCCCCGATCACTTCGAGCACTCGGTCGCCGGCCTGGTGGCCGTGAGTGTCGTTGAGCGACTTGAACTTGTCGACGTCGATCATGGCGATGCCGAGTGCACCGGTCTTGACCCGACCCGTGATTCGGTCGTTGATGGCGCTGTCGAGGAATCCCTCGAAGCTCGCACGGTTCGGCAGTCCGGTGAGGCGATCGGTATGGGCTTCCATGCGCAGCTGTTCGCGCTCGATCGAAAGCTCGTCGATTTGTGAGGCCTGCAGTGCGGACGCCTGGGCGAGCTCGAGCGAGGTTGCGAGCACCTGGTTCCTGGCCTGCTCGAGCAACGCCGAGTAGTCCGGCGGGGTCTTGATGCTCATCTCGAGCACCTCGGCCATGTCGGCGATCTGGGCGCTGAGCCCCTCGGCGACTTCGTCGATGGCGGACTCATCGAGCCCGATGGCGGCAAGCGCTTCGAGGTCCGCGTCGGTCGTCTCGGCCGCAGTCCCTACGAGCAGTTTGCCGGCGAGACGGGCAACCCGCAGGACGGCGCCGACGTGGGCGACCGGCGGTTCCATCGTGTGGGTGTCTTCCCCGATCGAGAAGCGCAGCACGTCGGCGTAGAACGACGGCACGCCCCAATACTCGAGCGCAGCGATCATCAGGCCGACGTTGTCGGTCCCGAGGCAGTTGCGCTCGGCTTCGGGTGACGGCCAGTTGCTGTCGGACAGCAGGGCGCCGTAGCCCTCCGGCTCGAGGAAGAGGCAGAGCTGTCGGCCAAGGCCGTCGAACAGCCCGGCGAGGAAGGCCTCCGAGGAGGTGTTGCGCACCGAGCGGTGCGCCACTTCCCGAGCGGCGACCGCTTCGACGAGCCCCTCGTGCTGGAGTCGTTGCAGCAGGGCGTTGTCGATGTCGAGGTTCGAGGTGACCGCCTCGCTGATCACGAAACCGAGCGCGGTCAGCTTGACGGTCTGCAACCCCAGCTGCATGAGGGCGCGGTCGACCGAGGTGATCTCGACGCTGCGCTTGAAGGCTGCGGAGTTGGCGAGCCGGAGCATGCGGGCGGACAGGACGGGGTCGAGAGCAATCGCTTCACCCAACTCAGCGAGACCGACACCGGGCTGATCGCACAGATTGACGATCCGCAGCGCAGTGGCCGGAATGGCGGGAAGTGAGGCGAGCTTCTCAACGCTTGGCATGGATGGGGCACTGGACACGTCGGCAGCTTCGGAGGATGAAGCGATGACATGAGGAATGCAGTGGTCGCAGTTCCCTGGGACACCGCCCTCAGACGTGGGTCAGTCGGCCGTGACCAGCACCGACGCGGGCGCGGACCACCGCTGGTCGGCCGTCAGCGTAGTCAGGTCGGAGGCGGCGACCTCGCCGATCACGAGGACCGACGGCGACGGCACCGGGCGACGACCCAACTCGCCGAGGGCGAGACGCTCGACGTGTTCATCGGGAAGGGTGGCCTTCGTGATGACGGCCACCGGCGTGGTCGACGATCGACCGCCGGCGAGCAGCGCAGTGGCGATCTGCCCCGCCCGACGAGCACCCATCAGCACGACGAGGGTGAGACCGCACTGGGCCAGCGCATCCCAGTCGACGGGCGAAGAGTGCGGGTCCTGATGCGCCGTCACGACGCAATAGCCGCTCGACACACCGCGCCGCGTAACCGACACGCCGGCGGCGACCGGTCCCGCCACCGACGAGCTGATACCTGGAACGATCGTCGTCGCCACACCCGCACGGTGGCAGGCGTCGGCCTCCTCGGCGCCCCGTCCGAAGATCGACGGGTCGCCGCCCTTGATCCGCACGACACACTCGAGGCGTCGCCCAAGGTCGACGAGGAGCTCGTTGATGTCGTCCTGCGTTGGTCCGGGCAGTCCCGGCGTCTTGCCGACGTCGTAGCGCTCGGCGGTCGGTGACACGAAGTCGAGGATGTCGTCGCCGATCAGGCGGTCGTACACGACGGCGTCTGCCTCACCCAGGAGGCGAGCCGCCTTCAGGGTCATCAGTTCGGCATCGCCGGGTCCGACGCCAACGAGATGCACGGTCATGTCGGTACTCCTACGGCAGTGGCGAGTCGCCGGGCCAGTTCGTCGTGTTCGCCGGCAGCGACGAGCGGGAGGGCGTCGTTGTCGAGCACCTCGTTCCATCCGGCCACCTCGGTCGGCTGGCCGTTCGCTCGCATGCGGTCTCGCACACCGGCGGCGATGGCGAAGACGGCCAGGGTGTCGTGGTCGAGGAGTCGCTCGATACGTCGACGCAACCATGATGCGGTGGCCGGGCTCCGCCCCCCGCTCGAGATGGCGATGGTGATGCCGTCACGACGAACGACGGCGGGCAGGATCACGCTGCAGTGCTCTGGATCGTCAGCCGCGTTGCACCAGATTCGGCACGTTTCGGCTTCGGCGTAGACCTCGCCGTCGACCTCGGGACGGCCGGTGGCGGTGACCACCAGCCATTGACCGTCGAGATCGCTCGCTCGGAAGGCCCGGTGATGCCGCTCCGCCGCATCGACGGCGTCCATCTCCGGGCTGTGCTGCGGTGCGACCACCGTGACGATCGCGCCTTGCGATGCGTAGGCATCGGCCTTGCGGGCTGCGATCCGGCCGGCCCCGACGACGAGCACCGCCTTGCCCTCGACCCGCAATCCGACGGGGACGATCTCGATCGCCGACCGAGGTGTCGTGGCTGCGGGCTGGAGGTTCCCGGTCACAGGTGGAGTCCGCACTCGGTCTTGTCCGACCCGGCCCAGCGCCCCGAACGAGCGTCGCTGCCGGGTTCGACCGGTGAGGTGCACGGCTTGCAGCCAATCGACGGATAGCCCTGGTCGCGCAGCGGGTTGACGATGATCTGGTGCTGCAGTTCGTAGCCGGCGACCTTCGAGTCGCTCCACGAGATCAGGGGGTTGATCTTCACCAGGCCCCGCCGATCGACCTCGGCCATCGGCGCATCGGCCCGTGACGGCCCGTCGGCCCGACGCAGTCCCGACAGCCAGGCTCGGCGACCGACCAACGCCAGGTCGAGTTGGTCGACCTTGTGATCCGAGCAGCAGAAGCCGGGTCGGCCGGCTCCCGGGAGATGGCGCCACGGAACGACGACCCGCAGCTTCGGCCGGTAGCGCTCGGCGATGGCGAGCATCGTGTTGATGGTCTCGTCGAAGTGGAAGCCGGTGTCGATGAACACCAGCTCGATGGTCGGATCGACGCTGAGGGCCACGTCGACGAGCACGGCGTCCTGGCCAGAGCACAGCAGGCTGAGGTCGCTCCCGAACATCGAAACGGCACGACGCACGGCGTCTCTCGCATCCATGCGGTCATCGAACGAGGCGGCGGCGACCGAGGGGTAGACGATGGGCCGAGGCGGGACGAGTTCGGCGGGCCGGGTGGCGGTGGCAGCGGGCATCTCAGGCACCGGCCTTCTGTCCGGGGCGGGCGAAGGTCGGCAGGCCCTCACTCAATGCTGCGACACCGAGCCGGTTGGCCCAGTCACCGAAGCCCTCACCCTCGAGCCGTCCGCTCTTGTAGCGGTCGAGGAGTGGGCCGAGCACGTCACCGAGCTTGCGGAACGGCACGCCCTCGATCACCGGCTTGGCCAGGCGGGTGCCCGACGCATTGCCGCCGAGCCACACGTCATAAGCCGTCTTCGTCCGGGCAATCACACCGAGTTCGGCAACGTACGGGCGGGCGCATCCGTTGGCACAACCCGTCATCCGGGTCTCGATGCGGACGTCACCGAGCCCCCGATCACCCAGGTAGGAGTCGAGCAGGTCGGTGAGTTCCGGCAGCACCCGCTCGGCTTCGCCCAGCGCCTGGCCGCAGGTCGGAAGCGCCGGGCAGGCCATCGACGAGATGACCGAGAGGCTGAGCTGATCGGCACGAGGAACGCCGTGAGCGTCGAGCAGCGCTTCGACCGCAGGCTTGTCGTGGTCGGAGATGCCGCACAGCAGGACATCGTCTTGCGGGGTGATGCGGATCTCGTTGGCGAAGTTCTCGAGCACGGCGCGCACCGCCGTCTTGCGGGTGCGGCCAGGCTGGTCGTCGAGCCGGCCCGATGGCACCGGGAGGCCGATGAACCAGGTGTCGTCGGTCTGGCGATGCCAACCGAGGTAGTCACGAGACCCGCCCCACGCCGGGAGCGGCAGCGGATCGGCGAGTGGCTTGCCGATCCGGCGCTCCACTTCTTCACGCACCCAGGCAATGCCCTTCTCCTCGACCACGTACTTGAGGCGGGCGTGGCTTCGATCCTCACGATTTCCGAAATCGCGGAACAGCGTGACGATCGCCTCGGCGACATCGGGGATGTCGTCTTCGGCCACCCACGCCATCGGATCACCGAGCCGGGGGAACGTGGAGTCGTCGGAGTGTGAGCGGCCCAATCCCCCACCGACGATGAAGACCGCACCGGGCTCGCCGTCGGGGCTGTCGATCGGCACGATGCCGCAATCCTGGCTGTAGACGTCGATCGAGTTGTCGCCGGGCTCGGCGACACCGATCTTGAACTTGCGGGGCAGGTACCGGTCGCCGTAGATCGGCTCGACGCCCGGGTTCGTCCCGGTGAGATCCAGCGTTGGTGCCGGACCCGACGACAGGGCACGCTCACCGTCGAGCCAGAGCTCCCAGTAGGCCTCGGACTGGGGGCGGAAGCGCCCGGCGAGCGCACGAGCCAGCGAGTCCAGCCGCTCGAGGTTCCGCCCCTCGTAGGGCGCCGAGGTGACCATGACGTTGCGCACCACATCGCCGCACGCCGCGTACGTGGTGACCAGGCCGCAGTTGAGCTGGTTCACCAGCGAGTGGAGGTCACCCTTGTTGACGAAGTGGTACTGCACACCCTGGCGGCTGGTGAGGCGGAGTCGACCGTCGCTGATCTCGTCGGCGAGCCGGTCGATCTCGAACCACTGCTCGGGACGAAGCCGGCCACCGGGCACCGAGCACCGCACCATGCACGAGTACTCGAGTGCTTCCTTCGCCTGGGTCCGCTCACGGCGGATGTCCCGGTCATCTTGTTGGTAGATCCCGTGGAACTTGAGGAGCGTGCCCGATTCGTTGCTGAAGGCCGCCAGGTCGGCGTCGCCGAGTTCGGCACGGATCGTGCCCCGCAGGTGCTCGCTCGCCAGCTTCAGCGCCTCCGGACCCGAGAGCGGGGCGGGGTCCGATGCGGGGTCGGCGGTCAGGTGGTTGCTGGTGTCCATGAGGTGCGTCCAAATCCCGAGTCGTTGAGTCGGGAATGACCCTAGACCTATTCCCGACAAAATCAATCAGGTTTTAGGAGAATGACGCGAGAATGACGAGTTGGGGTCCCGATGCGCTCGCTTCGGGCCTCGGATCAGGCGGCATCGAGCGGTACCCCTGCGACCGACACTCGGTTTCGCCCCTCCACTTTCGAGCGATACAGGGCGCCGTCGGCCTCCGCCAGGAGCTCGGCCGATGTCAGTCCCACGGTGGCCGCAACGCCGATCGAGCAGCCGACGACCAGATCGGCGCCCGCCCACGGAATTGGCTGCCCGAGGATCGGCAGCAGCCGTTCGGCGAGGTCGCGCGCCTCGTGCTCTCGGGTCACGACGACGAACTCGTCGCCACCCAAGCGAGCGGCGGCGTCGTCGGCTCTCAAGGTCGAGCGCAGTCTGGCCGCCGTGGTCGCCAACACGTGGTCGCCGGCGGCGTGTCCCCATGCGTCGTTGATCTCCTTGAACCCATCGAGGTCGAGGTAGAGCAGTGCATAGCCACGGTTGCCCGTTGCGTCACCGTCGGTCGACTCGATCTGGTCCAGGTGATCGAGCAAGGCCCTACGGTTCAGCAGGCCGGTGAGGTCGTCGCGGTGGGCCAGGTCACTGAGACGATTGCTGAGGTCCTGGTTCTGTGAGATGAGAATCACGACCCGGACCGCCAGCACCACGATCATCACGATCGAGATCGCCGACGGAGTACGCCGCCATGCCTCTCCGTGCAGCAGCGGTACGACCAGGCCGACGACCGGCAGGCAGGTGATCAGCTGCTCGGACCGCGCCGACGGCGGTCGAGCCCGCAGGGTCGAGCCCATCGATGGCTGGAGGGCGGCCAGACCGAGAAGCGTCAGGCCGATCATCCACAAGAAGTCGTACCAGGTGCCGAACACCAGCGTGCCGGCGACCGCGTGCTTGAGGTGGATCACCCCGGCGACCGTCGTCACGAAGCCGCCCAACCCGATCGCACCGAAGGCGAATCGGGCCGAGCCGGCGAGGCGGGGCCACAGCAGCACGGTCGAGGCCGACGTCAGCGCGATGGCCACCGGGAACGAGGCGGCCAACAGCATTGGTCCCCGCAGCTGCACCATCGGCTCGAAGACCCACCACCACGACGCCGCGACGAGCCCCACGGTCAGCCAGAGGCCGTCGACGAACAGTCGAGCAAGCGCGAGACGGTCGACACCGCGCCGCCCGAACAGGAAGACGATGACCACGAGCGATCCGGCGACGGCGGGAGCCACACTGAGGGCCGCCGTGGGTGGCCCGTTCGACGATGCCGGGTCCATGGCGAACAACACGATGAGTGCGAGGAAACTACTGAAGAGCATCGCCCAGCCGAGCCGGTCAATGCCTCGCACCTTGACCATGGCCCGCACCACGGTGGCCAGGATCATCACACAGGCCACGCCGAAGCTGACATTGGAGACCCAATCGGTGGCGTCCTGCGAGAGCGGCAGGAGGTAAGCGATGCCGGTGCCGGCGGTGAGCACGGCCCAGGCGATCACCGCAACGGCGGTGAGCCGCTCGACCTTCGGCCGGCGGCGCGCGCGGGTGCGGAGTTCGGCGTCGTCGCCGCGGCGATGTCGTCCCACGAGGCCAAGCGTCGGCAGCGTCAGTCCAGCTATTCGCGTGGTTGCGATTCGCCGCTGACCCATGCGGGTGCAGCCCGAAGGACTGACGTCGGCGACGAGTGGTCAGGTCCGGAAGCCGGCGGCCTGACGAGCCAGCACGTGCTCGCCACGTCGGTCGAGTTCGTCGACTCCGATGCCGAGTTGCTCGGCGAAGTGCTCCCGGAGCAAGGACCACCCCAGCACCGTCGAGAGCGTGACGCAATGCGATGCCTCGACGTCCAAGTCATCGGGCAGGACGCCTTCGTCGATGTAGCGGCGTACGTCGGCGAAGACCTCGTCGGGTTGGTCGATCGGCCGGAAGCCTTCAACACCGTCGATCGCGAGCAACGCCATCACGACTGCCCACCCAGGGTGCTTGTTCGCGTTGCGAAACAGGGCGCGGCGATCGAGCGGGGCGCCGTGCTGTGTTCGCTCGGCTTCGATCGCGGCCCGATGCGTCTCGAGGAAGTCAGCGAGCGCGGAGCGAAGCAGTGCACCGCGACCACCGAAGTAGTGATGGATGAGGCCCCGGCTCACCCCTGCTTCGTCGGCGATGTCCTGCAATCGCAGGTCCGACAGGACACCCTCGCGATTGATGAGGCGGACAGCAGCATTTCGGAGCAGCGCTTCGGTCGCCGCCCGACCGCGCGAGCGTCCGGCCATTTCGGTGGAGGTAGCGGCCATCGCCGAGTAGGTTAGCAAATCGTCAATATTTGACGAAACGCCAAGGAGCGATTCCATGGGAGTGCAAGCGCCACCGACAGCCACGAACGGAACCACCATCTGGACGGGAACGCAGCGGGGCGAGTGCGAGGCGTTTCTCGGCATCCGGTACGCAGTGGCCGAGCGGTTCCAGGCACCGCGGCCCTTTTCACCCAGCGCTACCGAGGACGCATCGGTCCATGGCCATCGATGCCCACAACCTCCGAACCCGCTGCTTCCCGCCCCTGCCGGCGAGATCCAATCCGAGGATTGCCTCTTCCTCGACGTGTACACACCGGCCGCCGATCGGGGTGCACGGCCGGTGCTGGTCTGGATCCACGGCGGCTCGTACGTCATGGGAGCGGCGAGCGACTACGACGGCAGCGCCATCGCCGCTCGCCACGACGTCACGGTCGTTGCGATCAACTATCGCCTCGGGTTGTTCGGCTTCGTCGACGTGTCGTGCCTGGGAACCGACCACGTCGGTTCCGCCGCCAACGGCATCGCCGACCAAATCGCAGCGCTGGGCTGGATTCGCGACAACATCAGCTCCTTCGGCGGCGATCCGGACAACGTCACCGTCGCAGGACAGTCCGCCGGTGCCGGCTCGGTTCTGGGATTGATCGCAGCACCCGCATCGCACGGACTGTTCCGGCGGGCGATCGTCGCGAGCCCCGGTTCCCTGCTTCCCGAGCCGCCAGATCTTCACGTGCCACTCGCCGCCGCACTCGGCGTCACGATCGAAGGACTCGGAGACGCGCTTCTCGGAGCGTCGAGCGATCAGTTGGTCGCTGCGCAGCAGACGCTGGGGATCATCAATGCCGGTATCGACGGCACGGTCATCACGTCCGATCCCATCGATGCGCTCAGCGACACGGCGGCGCCGCTCGACGCTCTCATGATCGGCACCACCGCCGACGAAGGGACACTCTTCACCGCCATGCTCGGCGCCGACTCTCCGGCGCTGGCCGCGGCGACCGCTCTTGGCGTGCGACTCCTCGATCCGCCCGTCGGCGCTGGCCGCTACCTGGCGGGGCTACGAGCCGCGTCACCTGACGCCGACGAGCGGCGCCTCGCCACCGAGGTCTTCACCGACTCGTTCCGGCGCCTGGCCCTCCGCTGCGCCGATGCCAGCGCAAGCGGCAATCGAGTGACCTTTCTCTACCGGTTCGACTTCCCGACGACGAGCTTCGGCGGCGTACTCGGCGCCACCCACGGCTGCGACATCCCATTCATTCTCGACACACTTGACAGTCCGATGACCATGCACGACCCGAGCGACCCAACCACCCAGCACCTGGCCACGGTGTGGTCCGGCGCGATCTGCGCATTTGCTCGCACGGGAAGCCCCAACTTGGACGGTCTTCCCCGCTGGCCCGAATACTCTCCGGAGGCAGCGCCCTCCATGATCCTCGATGCGAAACCCAGCGTCGGGCAATGCGTCGACGAGCTCCGACTCAGCCTCTGGGGCGACCGCGAGTGATTGCCCCACACCCGGACAGAGACCGCCACGCAACTCGGGAACTCGCCGAGCCTCGGTGACGCTAGTCTTGTCATGCTCCCTCGGGAGCGAGCTATTTGACAGAGCATGCAAGCAACATCTGCATCTCTATCGACACGGGGCTGACCGGTTTCGACGTCGAGACGAGAAGTCGTAGTTGCGACCCGAGTTGCTCAGACTCGTAAAACAGGGCATCAACAGAAGCGCCAACAAGGCTGACTTCGCTCTCGCCGCCTGATTTAGGGCAGTGAAGAGGAAAACTGCGAGCCGTGAGGTCACGCGGGGCCAGACCACTACAGCCCGGCAACAGAAGTAGTGGTGGACGGTGGGAGAGACCACTGCCGGCAGGGAAAGACCGCTGACTCCCAGGAAAGACTGTGAGGTAGGGCGCAAGCCCAGCTGACCCGGCAGACCGGTTGCCTTCAAGGCCGGAACCTCGGGAACGGTCGTAGCGGCTCCGATGACTCCTTGGCGGACGGGGGTTCGATTCCCCCCAGCTCCACAACTTCATACGCAGACGTTTCCCGGGATCTGCCAAGGTGCGGATCCCGACTCGTTTACCAGGACTTTTGTCCACAGCTTTCCACTGAGGCGTGAGATCGTTTCTGGGGCGTTACTCCCGCGGTTACGCCCTTTCGGCGGATCGTTACTCCCGCGGTAACTCCCGCGGGGCTAGGCTTGCGCCACGGTTGTTCACCCGATTGCAGCCGGGATGGGGGCGTCGGGCTGTGCCGAGAAAGCCACGCGGGAAACGTACAACTGACAGCGACGGCGGCTACATCGTTGCGGCCAAGAACCCGAACGGCGACGGTTCGGTCTACTTCGAGCCGCCAGCGACGCGAGCCAACGGCACAACAACCAATGGTCGATGGCGCGCCACCTATCGAGGCGCTGACGGTCGAATGAAGCGACTGACTGCGGCAACTCGTGCGGAGGTCGAGCAACGGCGAGCGGAGAAGCTTGCCGAGCTCGAGCAGGTCTCCCCCACCCCGAGCCAGTTCAGTCGTGACACGACCGTCGCCGAGCTCATCGACTGGTGGCTGAACTCGATCGCTCGCCATCAGGTCAAGGCCTCGACCTACGACAGCTACCGCCGTTTCGGCGGCTACTTCAAGACGCAGTTGGGCTCACGCGCGGTGGTCGATGTGCGTGCCGAGACGCTGATTGCGTGGCAAGCCAACCAGCTCGATCGCCACGCTCCGCTCACCGTGCTGAACTCCCGGAAGGTTGCGCGGCAAGCGTTCTCCGAAGCGGTGAAGCTCGATCTCATACCGGCGAATCCGTTCGACCTCGTCCGAGCGCCTCGCGCTCAGCGGGTCAATGCTGGGCGGGCGCTAGCGCCCGACGACGCCAAGAAGCTCATCCTCGCTGCGCAGCAGTTCCGGCTTGGCGCCACGGTCACCTTGCTGTTCTGCCAGGGTTGGCGTGTGAGCGAGGTGCTCGGCTTGGCCTGGGAGGATCTCGACCTCGAGGCCAGCACCGCTCACATCCAGCGCGGCGCCACCTACAGCCCGTCAACCGGCACGGTGCTCGGACAGACCAAGACCTCCGGAGCACAAGGCGTCCACTTCTTGGCACCCGCCTCCGTTGTCCACCTTCGCGAACACAAAGCGCGCAACGAAGCCGAACGAGAAACGTTCGGGCTCGCCTGGCCAACACATTCCTTCGAGGGTCAACGGCTCTCGATGGTGTTCACCACTTCGGACGGATCGCTCGTCAATCGCCAGTCAGTCGTTCACACGATCGAACGGGCAGCACGAGCGGCCGGCCTCGACCCCACCGGACTCGCCACCCACACCGGCCGACGCACCGTGATCACCGCGCTCTACGCCAACGGCGGCCTCGACCTGGCCGACATCGCTCGCCACGTCGGGCATGTCGACACCGCTACCACCGCCGAGTACGTCCGCAGCCTGGGAACCAGGCCCCAAGACACTGCTCGCCGCGCCGCCGAACTCCTCGACCCGACACTCAGCACCGACCAGCCAGACGAGCCCTGAACAAGGGTCGCCTGCTGGGTCACTGGGGATCACCGTGCGGGTCGACACTCTGGCTGGGCGCCAGGTTTCGGGCCGAGGGCAGAGTCCCCCAATCCGCACAGGGGATCGCGCTCCCCATGGCCTCTTTGACCGTTACCAAGTGAAGGTGACGGTTGAAGGAGGCGGACAGTGGATGAGTTGACGCAGCGACCAAGCGGATCCTGGGCGAGCGAGCCGAGGTGCATGATCAATCACGCCGGTTCACGGTCGTGCTGGGAACCCAGCCAGCTCGGCCCGCTCGGATCGATCCTGGGCCGAAAGTGGACTCTCACGATCATCGCCAGCCTGCACGACGGCCCGGTCCGTCACGGTCAGCTCTGCCGCCGTCTGAGGCCGATTGCCCGCAAGGTCCTTCACCAGAGTCTTGACGGGCTCATCGCCGATGGCCTCGTCGAGAAGGTAGTGGACATCGATGAGTGCGGCAACGCCGCAGTCTCGTACGGACTCACGCCGTTGGGTACCTCGCTTCACACCGTCCTCGACGCCATGCAAGCCTGGACTGACCAGCACTCGCCATCCACCCAGACAACGTCATGAGCCAACTGAGCAATGCGCTCACATCGGCCAGCTCGACGCCTCTTCGCAGGCCGGGAACCGATTGGCCGAGGCCACCAGATTGAATCGGGTCGGCTCGAATCCGATCGTCGCCGGAATCAACATCAGGTAGCTCGTCCAAACCACGGATGTCCACCCGCATCGGCTCCCACGCATGCCACCTTCAGATCGATCGGGCCGCCCGCCAACGTCTCTGCTCCGGGCTCCCAGCTCCGGCTGAGATCTACGAACAACGCGATGGCCCCGGACGCCCCGTCATTGGCCGGCGACGAGCACTGACGACAATGACAACACCAACTGTGCGACCGCAGCCCCGCCCCATCGGCGAACGAGAGTGGCGGCGTCGCCTCAAGCGATTCGCTCAAGCCGCCACCAACCATGGCGATCCAACGCCACCCGGAGTTGCTTGCGCCCTGGCTGCCCGCATCGAGGACCCGGCACGCCCTGGCACCCGACTGGCATGAACTACAAGAGCCGACGCTCCGTCCTGACAGCCACTGTCGTCGCGATATCAAAGCGTCACCTACCGGCACTTCACGGGCATGCCCCAGTTGGATATCGGCCGCGCGATATGGGACGACTATCACTGCGCCCTCGTCGGGTACGCGGGCGATACCTGCAACCGGGTGAAACGCCCAGGGCACTCCAACCGGCCGGCCCCTGATCGAACGACCATAACGCTTGCCGTTCATAACGCACTACGTTATGCTCATCGAGATGTTGCAGTCGTTCCGTGACAAAGACGCCGAACGCGTCTGGCACCGGCAACGATCGAAACGCCTCGACCAACCCACACAACGCGCCGCCCTTCGAGAGCTGCTCATCCTCGACGCCGCAGACCAGATCGGCGACCTCCGGGTTCCGCCCGGCAACCGCCTCGAGAAACTCAAGGGCGACCGAGCAAACACCTACAGCATCCGAGTCAACGACCAGTGGCGCATCTGCTTCCGCTGGACCACCGCCGGGCCCGAAGACATCGAGATCGTGGACTACCACTGAGAGAAGATGACATGACCACGCCCACCATGGAACCCATCCACCCTGGTGAGATCCTGATGCTCGACTACCTCGAGCCGCTCGGCATCACCCAACACCGCGTCGCGGTGGCCATCGGTGTACCGCCGCGGCGGATCAACGAGATCGTGCACGGCAAACGCGGGATCACCGCCGACACTGCACTGCGCCTGGCTCGGTACTTCGGCACCAGCGAACGGTTCTGGCTGAATCTTCAGAGCCGCTACGAACTCGAGGTCCAACGAGACCGCCTCGCCGGAACCCTCGACCAAATCGAACCCCTGACCCTCGCGTAGAGCCGTCTCCACCGACGCTCGAGCGGCCAACCCGTAGAGTTTGTGTGGTCGCGGTTCACCGATACCCCCACCGCTCAGGGTTCTGGTCTCGAACAACGCCCCACAACGCCGGTTCTGCGGGTCAGCTGAATGCGTGGCGACCCGGCATTTGGACGATGTTCAACCGCTGCTCGGTCGCGGCCAGGGAATGGGGAGTGCACACCGTGACACCGGCGCAACCGTCATCATCGAGCACTGTGCCACCATGCCTCGCTCGCTCATCGCTCTACGTCAACGTTGCGCAAATGCATCCGCGGACATGTTTCGTCACGTTGCGTGGGGGTGTGACGCGGTACTGCCACGCTCGGTACTTGAAACGTGTCCGCGGACACGTTTCGTCACGTTCGGTGGGGACGTATCGCTGCAACACCACGCTCGGTACATGAAACGTGCGCTGTGACGCACCGGTGAGCGTCGATCACCACGATCAGCTTCGGCTCAGCGATTTTCAGTGCTGGTGATCGATCCCGATCGAGCAACGAGGGGCCATCCCTACCGCTCATGGCCGAGGCACGGAAGGTGCCCCACAACGCCGGTTGCGCAAGTGGTCCCCTGGTGGATGGAACGCACGGGTTTGCCGGGGCGGCTCCAGTCGGCGAGCTTCCGTGCCGATACTTCGCCAGTGGTCTCGCCGTTTCTTGACTCTGGACAGCTTCATTCCGGCTCGTACGTGTTCGTCCGGTCGCGGATGAGGATGGAAGACGACCAGCTTCTCGAGCTACTCGGGCTCGACGCCTACCAACCAACAAGTGCGCTCGTAGAACGCCAGCGATACGTCGTCGTCGGGAACTCGCCCGATTGGACCGTCATCGGGGACGACTGGGAGTGGGCGAAGTTCCACTCACGATCTGCGCCCGACGTTCTCAGCCGAATGACGAGCAAGGCCGAAGAGGTGCTTCTCTGCTCGCTCCCCGACACCGACGACGGCTTCGAGTTCTTCTACTGGCGCGACAACGTGCTAGTCCGGTCCTTCGAGAAGGTCTCCCACGATTGGGGACGGTCCTACGTCGTGGCGGAGACCGGTGCCCGGCTCTCAGCCGAGACCGAACCAATCGACATGCCAGCGGACGAGGCCACCGAGCGGGTCTGGGCGATCGCCCGGTCACTCGACTTCGACTTGGCGGACTCGCTCGGCACCTATCGCGTGTTCGCCGGGCCATCGACAGAACATCACATCGAGCTCGGTGCCGGGCTGACCAACATGCCGCGCGAGATCTTCGACAATCCGCGTCTCGGCCCCCATCTCGTGTGGCGAGGCGACTAGCGACTCCCTCCGCCGTCTTGCCAGCACGCAAAGCCAAGCATCCGGATCGACAGGAACCGGCCTCCGACGGTGGACAGCCCTTCATCGTTGCTCGAGAGCGAGCCGGCGGCACCTGACATCATCGACTCGATGCTTCCGGACGGATCGCAATTCATCGGCCTCGCCGAGGGCGGCGTCGCAACCTTCGGTCCGAGACATCACGTCCACAACCCGCTACGTC
This sequence comes from Acidimicrobiales bacterium, assembly GCA_041394265.1. Taxonomy (NCBI): domain Bacteria; kingdom Bacillati; phylum Actinomycetota; class Acidimicrobiia; order Acidimicrobiales; species Acidimicrobiales bacterium. Next base: position 3,633,131 of record JAWKIO010000005.1, on the reverse strand, counting down.
GCCCATAGGACGCGACCGCCAGAGTCGAACCATCGCCCTGATCGCCTGCTCGAGGTCGCACCCCTGCCGTCCCATGACCATCGTCGATGATCATCGGACCGAGATCGTGGCAAACCATCGGCCCAAAGCAAAGCTGGATGAGAAAGCAACCGAGCATGCACGCGACCGTCCCCTACCACTCGCCGCAGACCATTGAACGAACGTCCCTGATCGCCGGCCGTGGGACGTAACGAAGGGCACCCTGAGCGCAGCCATTCGGATCAGTTGTCACAATCTCTTGATATGCAGGTCCCACTGGATCGCCATCGGTTCGAAGCCCGCTCGTTCGTAGGAGCTCCGAGCGGGGGTGTGGCCCTCGTCGTTGGCGGTAGCGACAACGACGAACTCCATGGACGCTTCCTGGTAGCGATCGAACGCAAACCGGTTCAGCGTCGTCGCGATCCCATTTCCCTGATGCTTCGGGTCAACGGCGAGAAGATCGATATCAGCCACCCCGTGGTCGTCCATCTCGACCACAACGAAACCGGCCGGCTCACCGTCGATCTCATAGATCCACGCCTCATCGTCAGGGTCGGTGATGGCGCTGCGAATGTACGACGCCTGTGATGCTTCCCAGTCCGGCTCGATACGCACGAAGAGCTCCGGTCCGTACAAGTTCTCGAACGAGGCGTACACGGCTCAGAAAGCCTCCAAGCCGAACCGAACACACTGCTCGACATCGGCGTCGTCGATCGGGCGCACTCCCACCGGCCGGATTGCCATGCGTCCGGGATGCTCCGCCGTCCGATACAACAGCGCCGGCTGGACCGCTCGGCTTTCGAGACCTTCCGAGCGCAGCAACATGCGGGCTGCTTCATGGCCGGGAAGTCCCGGACGTACGCCTCGACATACGCGGCCCCGGCCGCGCTCAGATCGGCGAGCGCTTCGCTCAGGAGCCGCCGACCGACGCCGTCGCCTTGTTCATCGGGGTGCACTGCGATCATCAAGATGTTGCTCATGCCGGTCGAGGTTGCATGGGACGTGACCACCACCCCGACGACGAGGTCGTCATTGAGTGGATCAGGCGAAGGAACGCTTCAGCCACCACATCCGGTGCCTGATCCGGGCCGACGAGACCCGAAGCGAAACGCACCAGTTCAGCGGCGTGCCTGGCGTAGACGAGTTCATCCGACGAGCACGACACCATCATCGATCCTAGGTCGCCGCCGCTCACCCGCCAGGGTGACACCCAGCAAACAAATCCTGCCAAGCAGCTGCTCGTCAGACGGCACCTCCGAGTCAGAAAAGCCGGGACCGAAGCGGGATCAGGCGCTCGCGACTGCTCGACGGCGAACATCCGCATGAAGTGTCCCCTACGGCTCACGCCTATGGCGCTGAAGAATCTCCTCGACAGCGGGTGCGTTCGGCCTGATTGATTGTGTTCACGCTGCGGTTGCGGCCAGCCGGCTTGCGTAGCTGCGCGTTTGTACCGGTCCGTGCGGAATTTGTTGCGGAGGGGATGCGCGATCGTTCGGGTTTGTGACTCTAGACAGTGTGATCGACGATTTCGAAGCGTTCTACCGGGACCTGCATCCGCGACTGGTGTCTGCGTTGGCGACGATCGCCGGCGATCGAGACCTGGCCATCGACGCTGCCGACGAAGCCGCCGCCCAAGCCCTGTCACGCTGGTCGACGGTCGCTGCGATGGACAACCCGCAAGGTTGGGTGTTCCGAGTCGGTGTCAATCATCTGAAACGGCGGGCCCGACGCCGAGCCATCGAAACAACGCTCCTACGAAGACATCGTGACCCGCCCGCTGTGCTCCCGGGACCCACAGGTGAGATCTGGTCGCTGGTTGCCGATCTGAGCCCACGACAGCGGCAAGCGGTCGCACTTCGCCATCTCGGCCAGCTCACCGAACCCGAGATCGCTGACGCATTGGGCGTCTCACGAGGGACGGTGTCGAGCACGCTTCGAGCCGCCTACCAGCATCTCCGCACCACCATCGCCGACGACCTCCCCGAATCCCTAAAGGAGCCCGACCATGCTCGACCTTGACGAACTCGCACGCGACGCCATCGCAACACCAATCGCCCCACCCACCCAGACCCGAACGCTGGTCGAGCGCAACCGTCTCCGACGCCGCCGACAGACCCGGCTCCGCATCGCCGCTACCGCCGCCATCCTCTTGCCCGTCGCCGCTGCGGGCACCTATCTGGCCACGGACACCGCAACACAGACGGTCGATGCCGCCTCCGGTCCGGTGATCGTCTCGGGGGTCTTCGGCGACCATCTCGCACACGGCGACGCCGTGTGGCCCGAACAGCCCGAGCCATTGGACGACATCCTCCAACACCTCAACGATGACGTCCTGCGTTGGCCGGCCATTGATTGGGACCGGTCCGGCATGTCCGACACCGAGGGCGGCATCACCGGCAACCATCCCGACATCCCCGGCCGACGAATCGTTGTCCAAGTCCGCAAAGCGGGCGACGGCTGGCAGATCATCTCCCTCTACCCCTGGCCGAGACTCGTGCTCTCCGACGGCGAACTCGCCGGGTTCGCCGGAGTCGATCTCCCGTCGGACACTGCAACCGTCGAGATCTATCACAACGACGGCGAACACGAAACGCTCACCACACGAACCATCGAACCGGGGACCGACACCGACCAGGCGCTCCGTCTCGCTGAACTCGTGCCACCGGAAAAGGCGGGCACGTTCTTGATCGTCGGCCGGACCGACACCGGGCAAGCAACAATGGTGACGGGCCTCGATATCGGAGCACCTGACCGTCTCACTATCGCAATCGATGACCTTGTCGACGTCGCCGTCCCGGCCCCGCTGCCACCACGGCTGGATCAAGCCTTCATCGACACACCGAACCCTGCAGCCGATCTCGCAGGGACTGCCGTCATCGGCGGGCTTGGGCTGGGACTCGATCTGTATGTCGTGCCCTACTACGACAGTTCCGGTGCATGCCTCTACTTCGACGACAAAGCGCAGCAGGGCACCCACGGTGGCTGCATCGACCTGGCCCAACCCTTCAACGAGACCGGCTACATCAGTTACCAGCAAAATCGGAGCGAAGCGGACGGCTACACCGTCGCTGTCATGCCCGACACCGTCTCGATTTCGCCCGACATCGGCGGAACCATCGACTCGACCGGACAGATCCTCGTGATCCCCGGCAACTACGCCGAACGACTCATCATCGAAGACGGCACCCTTCGCATCAAGCCATGAGCCAACGGAAAACCAGCCACACCCCCGTCCCGCTCAGGCCGACCCGAACCTGTATGGAAACGCCAGCCATCAACGGCTTTGGAGTGCCGCCTTTCACTCACAGTCAGCCACGATCAGCCTGCCCCATACCGCCGGCAGTGGGTGGCGCTGCAGCGCAATGACAATCAGCAGCGAATACGATCGAATGGTGTCTGAACGCGGGCCACGGCGAGCGCTGGAAGGCTTCCATCAAAGTGTCTGCGGCGCCACGACCTTGGACGAGCGCCGGTGATGCTCCTACGGCGACACGCGACGACTATCGCCCTGCTCGGGTTACTCGTCATCGGGATGATCGTGCTCACACGCGACCCAACAGGGCTACGCGACATCAAAACTCTCCCTGTCGGCTTGTACACCGTCGAACGATCTGGCGAGCCTCCGATCTTTGTCTGGTGGGAATCCTTCGACAGCCACTACGTCGAATTCTCGGACGAGTCCGGCTCGACCCACCACCAACTGACCCGTGATTCCAAAGTCATCAGCTGGGAATTGGGCAACGTAATCGACCTGTCGAAGTCTGACTCGCCTCTCGACAACCCCACAGACGAGCAACTCGCCGCCATCGGATACGGCACCGCGCCACGGACCGTGGACACCGCAGACCAAAGGGCTGTGCCAGACGGAGCCCTGACGCCCCCCGGCCTGCTGGCCAGTGACTACACGCTCAACGGGACAACCATGACGCGCGGTGACGAAGAACTCGTTTTCTCCGGCGACGGCATTCCGTTGTCGGCAGTCTTGCGCACGGCTGAAGGACGAGTGGCCACCACAACGATCAGCTTCGAGCCCGGAGTGACCGCTGGCGATGTTGTTCCCGGCTGCACAGCACTGTCCACGATCGCGAAGAGTGTTGTCGCCCAATACCCGCCAGCTGGATGTGACTAGAAACGCCGCCACCACCTCCGGGATCAGGTGGCGGGCTCCAGACGAACCGATCTAGGTCGGCTGGAACCAGCAACTTCAGAAGTGACCCCTATCGCTCACGGACCATGCGCCGAAGAACGCCCCACAACGCCGGCCGTGGGACGTAACGAAGGGCACCCGAGCGCAGCCATTCGGATCAGTCGTCACAATCGCTTGATTTGCAGGTCCCACTGGATCGCCATCGGTTCGAAGCCCGCTCGTTCGTAGGAACGTCGAGCGGGGGCATGACCCTCGTCGTTGGCAGTAGCGACAACGACGAACTCCATGGACGCTTCCTGGCAACGATCGAACGCAAACCGGTTCAGCGTGCTCCCGATCCCATTTCCCTGACGCTTCGGGTCGACGGCGAGAAGATCGATATCAGCCACCCCGTGGTCGTCCATCTTGACCACAACAAAACCGGCCGGCTCACCGTCGACCTCATAGACCCACGCCTCATCGTCAGGGTCGGTGATGGCGCTGCGAATGTACGACGCCTGTGATGCTTCCCAGTCCGGCTCGATACGCACGAAGAGCTCCGGTCCGTACAAGTTCTCGAACGAGGCGTACACGGCTCGGAAAGCTTCCAAGCCGAACCGAACACACTGCTCGACATCGGCGTCGTCGATCGGGCGCACTCCCGCCGGCCGGATCGCCATGCGTCCGGGATGCTCCGCCGTCCGATACAACAGCGTCGGCTGGACCGCTCGGCTCTCAAAGCCTTCCGAGCGCAGCAACACTCGGGCCACTTCATGGCCGGGGAAGTCCCGGACGTACGCCTCGACATACGCGGCCCCGGCTGCGCTCAGATCGGCGAGCGCTTCGCTCAGGAGCCGTCGACCGACGCCGTTGCCTTGTTCATCGGGGTGCACCGCGATCATCAAGATGTTGCTCATGCCGGTGGAGGTTTCATGGGACATGACCACCACCCCGACGACGAGGTCGTCATTGTTCACCGCAACCATCGTTGCGATGTCGGAACCAGAGGTCCATGTGTCGAGCTGCGCGGCTTGGTCTGCTTCCCAGTCCGGCCGCAACGCATCGAAGAGGTCGTCACCGTAGATGGTTCTCATCGACGTGAACCCTTCGGCTTGGGCGGCCACGAGGAGATCGGTGCATCGGACGCGATCGCTGGGCGCGAACGGGCGAACAAGGGTCATCGAGGGCTCGGACAGCGGTACATGCTCGGCGATGCTAGATCGGCCGCGAAACCGGCACCCCGAATTTGGGCCAGCGGCCGATCATCACCCGGAAGTCGAGCGGTCGTTCAAACATCGAGCGGCCACTCGCAACGCTTCGAAATCTGACCGACCGCAATGCCCCATACCGTTCACGCTCGAGTCAGTGAAGAACGCCCCACAACGAATCCTCTTTGTGTCAAGTGGGTCTTCCGTTCGGTGTCGGAGCGCGTCGGGTTGACCCTGTGGCGGTGAGGGTTGTCGGGTTCTAGGTTGGTTGCCGGGTTCGGGAGTGACCTGTCCGAAGAGCCGGCCATTCAGGTGTGGAGCCGGTCACGCTGGACTACGAGTCGTTCCTGGATTGTCCTCCCGGACCCACCCTTCGTTCAGGCGTGGCGGAGTTGTTCAGCGTCGGCGACGAGGTGCCGGTAGACCACGTCGGAGATCCGTCGTTTCAACGCCCGCATCGCTTCCTTGTTGGTCTTGCCGTCGGCGACTTTGCGGTCGAAGTAGAGCCGTCCCTGGGTGCCGGGGTTGCGGAGCTGGGTGACCGCGATCATGTGGATCGCCCAGTTCAGTTGACGGTTCCCTTTCGGGTTGAGGCGATGCCGTTGCTTGTTCCCCGACGACGCTTCGATCGGCGCGGTCGCGTTGTACGACGCGTAGTGGGCACGAGATGCGAACCTGGCGATGTCGCCGGACTGGCCGATGATCGTCGCCGTACAGATCGGCCCGCACCCGTAGATCTGTTCCAACGACGTCGACGACGCAGCCACAGCAGCCCGGATCCGTTTCTTCGACGCTTTCATCTGCGTGTCGTAGCGGTCGATGTCCTCGAGGATCTCACGGCACAACTCGACCCGGAACGCTGCCATCGCATCGTTCGTCTCGATGTTGTCGAGGATGGTGTTCGCCCTGGTCGAAGTCATTTGGGTGGCGACCCCGCCCGGGGTCAGTTCGCCGAGGAGCGCGTGGAGTCGACAGGCCGCAACGTTCTTGAGGCGGCCGAGATCGCGATGGCGTTTGGCCAACAGCCGCAGCACTCGGGTGTGGTCATCGGCCGACACGGTCGCCAATCGTTTCGAGCGCAACGCGGCGATCGCGACCGAGTGGGCATCGTTGGGGTCGTTTTTCTGCGACCGGCCGGTGCTCAACACCCGGACCCGTGCGGCGAGCACGGCGGGGACGTCGACCACTTCCTCGCCGGCGGCGACCAACTGCTGGGACAACAGGTAGCCCAATCCTTGGGCCGATTCGATCGCCCAGCGTCGCTGGTCGAACCGGGCAGCCCAACACAGCAACTCGTCGGTTTGTGATGGTGTCGCTGCGACTCGGATCTCGGCGAGGTTGGTCTCGTTGGTGTCGATCGCGACGGCGGTGTGGGAGCCCTTGTGAGGGTCGATCCCGATGGTCACTTTCATTGTTCATGCCTCCTGGCTCAAAGGGGGTTGAACCGGGGCAGGCACTACTGATTCGGGTCGGTGATCTCACCTCTTTCGAGCCACACCCCAGTCACGGAACCAGCCGGTGAGCAATTCGTTGGAAAGCCAGCCCATCGAAGGCGGCAGCCGGTTTGCAGAGCTCACCAGCCAGCCCCATCAACGCTACGAAACAACCGCAACGCCTGCCCAAAGCCTCAATCAGCCGGCATCGAGACGTTGTTGTGGATCGAGTCACTCGGGCTCCGCTCTCGGGCGGTTGCGGCTATTGGTAGCGGGTGGCGAGTTGGAGTTGCCAGGATTTGATTAGTCGATCGAGGTCGGGGTCGAGATGTCGGGAGGTGGTTCGCTCGAGGACCGCTTGCGCTCTCTCGGGTGCCATCATCACGACTGCGTGAAGTGCGGTTGTGACGATTTCTCGATGGTCGTGGTTGTCGATGATCTGCACGAGGTCGTCGACGCTGTATGGGTCGCGGAGATCCCGGAGCATCTGTACCCCGGCAAGAGCTTGGTTGGTGTTGTCGCTGAGGGCGAGAGACAAGCAGTCCAGGAGAATCTGTGGATCGCGGCGGCGAGCCAGTGCCCGCAGTGCGTACATGTTCCCGCGACGCCACTGGTCAATGAGAACTTCGGCGGCGGCGTCGGTTTGTTGGATCTCGAGTGCGAGCCATGCACAGTGGCGGATCTGGACGGTGTCTCCGATGGTGGCCGCTGCTGTTGCTGGGTTGTTGATGAACTCGGCAATCGTGACCGGTAACAGCGGCGATGCGGTGCGGGCGGCTGCGAGGTAGCCGTACATTGATATCGGTAGAGCGTCCTGACGGGCGAACCCGTCAAGGGCTTTCCATGCCTTGGGATGGTTGATCTTTCTGATGCGGTCGACGGCTTCCGCTACGTGGTACGACAGGGCGTTCACGTACAGGTCGATAGCGCCCTCGATGTCACCGTTCGCGAGCGCGGCGTCTGCTCGTTTCAGGTCGTTGGCTGACGCCTCGCTCGCAGCTGCCATGGCGGCGACAGCTTGTTCGGCTGGCGTGGGAGGCCCCGGCGTCCGTGGTTGTTGGGCTTGAGGTGGCGGGGGTGCCGGCGGTTTGCCGATGATGCCGAGTCGGAACAGGATTGACTCGAAGTGGAACTGCAGCAGAGGCTCGAACTCGACGGTTGGGGCGAGTCGTGTGAGGAGTTCTAGCGCGTCTTCGGACTCGCTGGCCCAGCCGGCGAGCGCTTTGAGCGGTTCGAACTTCCACATCGGCTCAACGGAAGGGTCTTCGATCGTGACCATCAGTTCGTCCAGCGGTGTCGTCCACTCCTTGGCGGCTTCTTCGACCTGTCCGATGAACCATGACTCGAAGTCCGGATACTGGTTGGGGCCCATGACATCTAGATGCAGCACCTGCCATTCGCCTGCGGCGTCGATGTTGAGCGGGTTGAGCACGATCTGGCCGGCCTGTCCCCAATCGCCGATGGTCAAGCAATACACCGCGTGCCCGTCCTTGACGCCTTGTTCGCCGAGGAGGTAGCTCGCCTCGGGCGGAGGCGGTGAGAACTCGCAGCGTTCAAACATCGACACACCGTCATCACCCACCGACGGGTCAACAGCTTCGGTGACAAGGAGATCGAGGTACCAGGGGTCATAGTCCCGCGTCCACGCAACATCGTCGGTCGACAGCAGGTACGCCGGACGGCCAGTGAACGAGTCACCGTCGCTGATACCGAAGGCGCCATTCGTTTCCGCCAGGAACGCCCGGTACGACGGTGGAAGCGTCACGCCGAGCCGTGCTTCAAGTGCAGCGATCTGTGGATCGGTCGCTCCAGCGACGGTCAGATGTCCGGTCTCGCGAACTCGCTGTGGGACGCTGCTCTCGCTGAGACTAAAACGTGTGCGAAAACAATCGCGCGACCACTGTTCAATCAGTTCCGAAGGTACCGCCATGCCCAGATCGTACGGCCACTTCGCTAGCCCAGAGAACACAACCCGATAAGCAGAAGCACCAGGAACAAGCTGCCGGTCAATTCCTTCCCTCACTCACTTCGGGGCCATCGCTATTTGATCTCGGAGCGCTCTCGGAAACCGGTTGCAGCAAGTCTCGACGCGTCCCATACCGCACACGGCTCGAGGGTCGGAAAGCACCACCAAACGCCGGCTTGAGGTCGCGCGCATCGGGCTTGGCATCACGCTGGGGCGGCGAACTCGGCTGGACCTCGTAGCGTTTCCGGAGCATGAGGACACACGCCAACAACGAGCATGGGCAGCCGACCCTCACAGCCATCAGGCGACTGGCCACGGCCTCCTCTCGATGATCGCCGTCGTGTCGACCAGCAGCTGTACAGGCTCGGATACCGCTGAGCCGACGACGACCACTACGACAACGGAGGTGCTGGTCGAGATCGGCCAGACCGAGCGCGACGCCTACACCACGTCGGTTGACAACGAGGCGTGGATTGTTGGTGGCGCCGTGTTGGGGCCGGGGAGTGATCTTCGGGTTCGAGCCACCCGTTGTCCAACTCCCATGGTTGACATCCGAAATGTGGACGATGTCAATATGAACCGCCCTGGGTTCGTTGGAGGCTCCAGACCTTTGAAGTAAGGATGGAGTCATGCCACAGGAGATGTCGGTCGGGAAGCCGACCACGCGTCGTTACAGCGAGGCGGAGAAGGATCGAGCGGTGCGGATGGTGTTCCAGCTCCGTAAGGAGCTCGGCACCGATCACGGGACGATCAAGCGGGTTGCTGTCCAGCTCGGGATCGGGGTCGAGTCGCTGCGGGGGTGGGTGAAGCAGCGTGAGATCGACGACGGGGTGAAGCCGGGAGTGACCTCGGCGGAAGCGGCCCGGATCAAGGAACTGGAGCAGGAGCTGCGGGAGCTTCGCCGGGCGAACGAGATCCTCAAGCGGGCGTCGGCTTTCTTCGCGGCGGAGCTCGACCGTCCATCGAAGTGATCGTCGGGTTCATCGACGACAACCGTGACGAGTTCGGGGTCGAGCCCATCTGCAGAGCTCTGCAGGTGGCTCCGAGCACGTACTACGCGGCGAAGCGCCGTGAGCTGGTGCCCTCGGCGCGGGCGTTGCGTGACGCGGTGATGTTGCAGGTCGTGTTCGCTTTGTGGGTCACGAATCGCAAGGTGTACGGGGCCCACAAGTTGTGGAAGGCGGCCCGCCGGGCTGGGCATGATCTCGGCCGGGACCAGGTCGCCCGCCTGATGCGTGAGCTGGATATCGAGGGTGTTTCCCGGCGTCGCCGGAAGATCTTCACGACCGTGTCGGATCCCGACGCAGCCCGGGCACCGGATCTGGTGAACCGGAACTTCAAAGCGAATGCGCCGAACCAGTTGTGGGTGACCGACCTCACCTATGTGCCGACCCGGACGGGGATGGCCTATGTCTGCTTCATCGTCGACGCGTTCAGTCGCCGGATCGTGGGTTGGCGGGTTGCGTCGCACATGAGGACCTCGATGGTGCTCGATGCGTTGGAGATGGCCCGGATCAGCCGGGGCGGGCACCGGCTGGTCGGGTTGGTGACCCATTCCGATGCCGGTAGCCAGTTCACGTCGGTGCGTTTCACCGAGCGCCTCGACGAGATCGGTGCTCGCCCTTCGATCGGTACCGTCGCGGATTCCTACGACAACGCGCTCGCTGAGACGACCAATGGTCTCTACAAGGCCGAGTGTGTCCGGGGCCCCGATGCGCCGGCGGTGTGGGGCGACGTCGATCAGCTGGAGCTCGAGACTCTCGCCTGGGTGCACTGGTTCAACGAGCACCGGCTTCACGGCCACTGCGACGACGTACCCCCAGCAGAGTTCGAAGCAGCGTTCTACGCTGCCCAACAAGCCGACCCCGCCGGGGTTGGAAACCAATAAACCGAGCCTCCATCAGACCCAGGGCGGTTCAATATCAGCGCGTGGAAGTATTTCGATCCCGCCGATGATGTTGAGGATGCCCGTGACTTGGTCATGCGGATCCCGGCCGAGTTTCCCGCCGGCGACTATGACCTCATGGTGGTCTGTTACAACGATCACGACGTGTCGGACCGGGTCCGGCGTACCGTCTTCGAGGTGGCTGGTGCACCGGTATCGGCGACCGCTATCGGTGATGTGGATCCGCTGGTGCAGCCAACCTATTACTGCCTGCCCACCTTCGATCGCTGTCGACAGCTTCAGCCCTTCCCGCCCGACTTCCCGATCTGACGACGAGCTGAATCGCTCGGCGACACCGAACGCACGACTCCGGAGCGTGTCGGATACCCACCGGCCGTTCCTGCTCGCCGACCGTGACCCTGGTCGCCAATCGTGGGAGGAGTCGATCGACCGACTGTCGTTCCCAGGCGCCCCGAGCCTGGCCTGTACGGCACCAGCAACCCGCAACTGCCCCCTACCACTCACTGCTCGAGCAGCAAACAACGTCCCCTATCGCCGGGATCGAGACGCTCCGGCGCAGGTGCTGGTCTGCTGAAGCTACGTGTATCGCCGGACTGCGGACGCGCACCACGTTCACATCGTCTACGTCCAAGCGGGGTCGATGGCATTGCGCACCACGCTCACTTTGGAGGTGATCATGTCGTCCCCGGCTTGTGCGAATTTCCCACGAATGCGCGAGTGCTAGCGTTTGTCATGGGAGTCATTGCGAAGTTCGGCGACTTGCTTCGTCGGTTGACGGGTGGTCGCTCACGCCGAAGGGAGCGCGTTCGAGAGCGAGCGTTTCGCTCGCAGATTGACGAGGGCAGCCGTCGCTCGCGGGATCTGATCAAGAACCCGATCCCAACCGAAGGACATGGTCGATCGACGGGCGGCTAGGCAGCGCAAGGGTCCTGGGAACTGCGACCCATATCGCTCATGCCGTGAATACGGAAGACCTGCCCCCGACCGCCGGCCGTGGGCCATGGGTCTACGATCGTTTTGTGAGACGAGTTGTCTGCTTCAGTTGGATGGCGCTGTTCGTCGTGGCCGGCGCCTGCTCCGATGCTGACGACGCGGCGGAGAGCGTCAACACACCGGCAACCGAGGCGACGGCCACGCCATCGACGTCTCAGACGGCAACCACAGCGACATCACTGTCGACAACTTCGAGCACGCTGCCGCCGTCCACCCGGGATCGACGCAGCGACGTTGCCGACCTGGCCCAAGCGATCGATGCACGCAGGTTGGTGACCCAAGTCGACGACCAGATCCATCTCTCGGCAGACGGCCAGGTCACGGTCATCGACAGCGACAACGACGCGTGGGTGTGGTCCGATGGCCAGTTCGTCTACTGGTCGACCGCCACCGACACCGGCGACGGCGGGTACGAGTCGCGGACAGTGGCGAGAGCGTTCGACGGCGAGACCGTCTGCCAGCTTCCCGAACCGATCCATCATGTCACCGAGCGGAGCACCGGCGGCTATGTCGCTGCGGTCGAACGAGACCTTGACGAGGGCCCCGCTGATGATGCCCTTGTCGGCTATCCGGCGTTCGCCGTCGATTGCGCCACTGGTGACGAGCAGCCAATCGAACCGCTCCGTTTCGTCGGAGGCGAAACCGGAACGACCAGTGTGATCCGGGTCGGGGGGCGAACGTTCACCGCGTTGGGTGACGCTGAGGGCAACGCCGATGTTGCCAACGAGGACGGGATATCGATCAACGGTGACGACTATGCCGGATATCACGCTTTCAACGCTGATGGTTCGCTGGTTGTCTACGGTGAGATGAGCGAGGGCGTCCATGTTTCGGATGAGATCGTGTGTCGGGACACCGTCACGGGCGACGAGCTGTGGCGGACCATGCTCGAGCTCCCGTTCGGGTACCTGGGGTTCATCGGCGATCAGGTGATTGCCGAACAACCGGTCGAGTTCGCCGGGACGGAGTGGGCGGGCACCGCCTCGGTGGTCATCATCGACGCCAGATCAGGACAGACCCAAGCCAGCATTGCGACCACCCTCAAGGTCCTCCACGCCAGCTGATCGGGATACCCCCTACCATCCGGGTTGGGTACGGCCGGACCCGTCCCAGATCGCCGGCCTGGGGACGCACGCTTTGAGCGCTCGGCCGGGCGTTGTCATCGGGCACGGACGCGTGTCGGTTCGATCGACCCTCGACAGCTCTGGCTATTGGTCGCCGACAAGCTGAAGCAGGAACGCATCGCAGACCACGTCAGCACGGCCGGCTCCGCTCGGTCGGCCACCACAACAACGCCGTTGCGATCGCGAAGCGTGAACACGTGAGCTTCGCCATCCCAGCCGACCCGAACATGGTCGACATGTCGGCCGAGATCGTCGGGAGCGACGAAGCGGAGATCATGAATCCACAAGTCGGGCAACACCCTGCCGTCCCATCGCTCCTGGACCCGAATCAGCAGATCCGCCGACGCTTGCGCCGCTGCGACATCGGGACGATCCCTCAACACTGCCACGACCTCGCCCCAGGACCTCTCGATCACTCAGCGATCGTACGCCACCTGCTCAACGTCGATCGCCTGCGTACGGCAATGGCTCACGCCACCGGCCCGCTCGGGCATTGCCGGATTGGCCGTCGGCAACCACAATGTGGCTGTCGCTGCCTCAAGAATTCGAGCCTGTTTGAGGACTGCGGAACAGAGCGCCGGCTCGCCCATTCGCAGCGGAGCCCGATCCCGAATCTTCGCCCACCGCCACACGCCGAGTCAGTCCCGCCATACCGGTGTCGATGCGATCCCGAGATCGCTGAATTGCTCTGCGCCCGCTTCATCGAGCAGCCATGAGCTCGCCTGATTGACAAGGGTGCCTGGCCCGATTGACCGCATGAGCTTTCTCGGATCCAACACGAGACCACCGTCCTCGGGGCGGCCTAGCGATTGGATCATTCTGGACCGTGAGTAGTCGATCTTGTCTCCGCCGGAGCACCCATTGAGAGTCGGGATGAAGTACGGGTCGCCATCGACAGAGAACTCGAAGTAGAAGACATCGGGTACGAGCGAGTCGACCAGCTCTCGGACCGGCTGCGAGATGTAGTACCCCGACCCGTTGTATGACATCGGCGCTGGTTTCCGGCCAGAGGAACGAACCTGAACGCTAGGTCCGCCCCGACAAGTCGCTGCCAACCGCATCCCTTCGAACACCTGGACCAGGTCCTCAGGTTTGAACGACAGATCCGGCGTCGGGATCTGCGGCCGGAAGTACTTCTGACCTGGTCGTGGGCCTTTGGGCACATCAGAGATCTGAGCCGCCAACTCTCTTCGCCGTTGACTCCACATGCTGATTGGATGGGCAAACGCGTCAGCGCAGAACGCCTCACCGATCTCGATGACACCATCCACCTCGCTTGGACTCTGGCGCTCGAGTGACTCGGCGACCACTCCAATGGGGAGCCATGCTTCGAGCGGCCAGACGGCAAGCTGTACAAGTGGCTCATCATCAAGCACGGTGAGCTGAATCCGCAGCGGACCCCTCTGACGCACAATCCCGATGGGCTCAACGCCAGCGATAGAAACGGTCCAGCCAGAGTCGAACCCTGCCCCGGCGAGCGCTACATCAAGATCGACAAGCCAGTCAGGGGCTTTGACGGTGTCCGGCCACACCGGATGGTCATCATGAACAGCCCGGCTTCCTTGTGCCTCGACCCACCGGCGCCGGACCCTTCGAAGCTCACCGCTTGCGTCGTTGGACATGCCGATATCGCTTAGGTGATCGAGCACCTCCAACTGGTCCGCCCCGGTCAACTCCTTGCGGGTCGATCGGCCGAACAACTCCATCCACTCCCGAACGTCGAAAAACGGCGCTGTGGGCGTCGATCGAACCATGAGCGTCGGTGCGATCGGCAAGACAGACACGCCGGTGCGGGGATCGGACCCAACGACACGGATCTCGCACCCGTCCACCACCGCATGTATCCCCGAAGACTCAATCCAAGGTTCCCGCTGGGAAAGGTCGAGAACGGCTCGAAGCCAATCCGCCTCCCAATGTCCAGCCAGATCGGCAGGTCTGTACATCTACTGATCCCATCTCGGCCGCTGCGCGAACGACTCGTCGACGCATGCGACCAGCATCTCGAACCTCACCCACTGCTCACAGCAAATCCCCGTCGCAACTTTGTTCAGGCGCAAGCTGAAGAGTTCGGCGGGAAGATCAAGCAACGTGAGGTCATAGCTCATTGGCGCCATCCTCGCAGACCTCCGATGCCTGACGTCGGTCAATCCGTGAGCTCGGCCTTCTGCGCTCAAATCCTGCCCCCTACCACTCATGCCCGTAGCACCGAAGAGCGCCCCGAACGCCGGGAAGATGACGCACAATCTCGGTCGGGTGGATGGGAACCGAATGCCGGATACCGCGCGGCTTTCGACTCCGCCACGTCGAGCTGTGAAACGATGAGAGCGTGAATCTCGACGAGCCCGGCGCCCGCTGGACAGGCGTGTGCATCGACTGTGCTGACGATGAGGAGTTGGCCGCGTTCTACGGCCAACTGCTCGGCTGGGAAACGACTGCGAGCGACGGCAAGGGCTGGCGCCAGTTGCGCGATCCTGCCGGCGGGGTGGGGATCAATATCCAACGTGAGAGCTGGTATCAGCCACCGACATGGCCCGAGCAGGCCGATGCCCAGCACAAGATGATGCACTTCGAGATCGAGGTGGACGATCTCGAAGTAACGATCGCAGCTGCCGTCGCGGCTGGTGGTCGGGAGGCGCCTGTCCAGCCTGAAGATCGTGATCCGGAACGGATCCGAGTCATTCTCGACCCGGCCGGCCACCCGTTGTGCCTCTTCGTCACCGGCGAGTAGGCGAGCTCGATAATGGCACGTCTCGGAGCTGGCCACCCGCTCGAGAATGCTCGATCCTGCCGAATCCCGCTCGGGACGGTTCGAGGTTCTCCTAGGGTGCCGGCATGGAAGTGGAGGTGGTGGTTGCGCACAGCGAGCGTGCGACGTTGCGTGTCGGTGAGGTCTTCTTGAAGGTCGACTCGGATCAGAGCCGGACCGATGTAGAGGTCGAAGCAATGGGGTTGGCTCCGGTTCCGACACCTGAGGTGCTCTGGCGGAAGCCACCGGTGCTCGCACTCGCCGCAGCGGCAGGCCGACCGCTCGGTCGTCTCGGTGATCCGTCCTCGGCGTCGACAGCTGCGTGGGTCGCTGCGGGTGCGGCGGTTCGGGCCTTGCATGACGCACCGTTGCCGCCGTGGCCGGGGCGAGGGGTTGAGGCAATAGCGGAGCGGCTCGAAACGGAGAGTGAGTGGCTCACCGCCAACGACGTGTTGCCCACGGAGGTCGTGAACCGCAATCGACGGCTCGCAGAGACGGTGTTGCGGACATGGAAACCGTGCTTCATCCACGGCGACTTGCAGGTCGACCATGTCTTTGTGTCGGGCGACGAGGTGACTGCCATCATCGACTGGTCCGAAGCAGCCCAAGGCGACGCCCTCTATGACCTCGCGACGCTCACGCTCGGCTATCCCGAACGCCTCGACGATGTGATCGCCGGTTACGGGGCCGAGGCTGACCGTGAACTCGTCGCGGCGTGGTGGTCGCTGCGATGCCTGTCG
Organism: Acidimicrobiales bacterium; assembly: GCA_041394265.1. Classification (NCBI taxonomy): domain Bacteria; kingdom Bacillati; phylum Actinomycetota; class Acidimicrobiia; order Acidimicrobiales; species Acidimicrobiales bacterium. The sequence continues at coordinate 3,616,871 of JAWKIO010000005.1, read as the reverse complement.
AACATCCGATGGCTGGTTGAACATGGGTTCGGCCCAATCGAAGCGATGCCCGAGGTTGGGGTGTTGTTGCGTCGATGACTCTGCACGCAGGCACGAACCCGGACCGCGTCCGATCAGAACATCACGCTAAGGCGAGCCCTTGTACTGAGCAGAACGGCACCTACGCGAGCGGCAGACTGCCCCATATTGCTCAACAGCTGCGTCGCCAACCCTGCCCCTGAAAGGCCGGCAGTGGGTGACGTTGTAGCGCGGTGACAATCAGCCGCAAATACGATCGAATGGTGTCTGAACGCAGGCCACGGCGGGGCCTTGAAGGCTTCGATCCGAATATCCGCGGCGCTGCGAATTTGGACAAGTGCCAGTGAAGCCAGGACCGATTTGGAGCCGATGCACGTGCAAGACCGTGACACTGAGCAAGAAGCCGAGTTCCGGGGAGGGATACCGCTTCTCGGCGCGGTGACATGGGTCGGGGTCTTCGTGCCGATGATGTTCGGAACGACCCTCGTCGAGGTGCTGAAGGGGGACGGCATCGACGCTGTGGCTGAGCTTTCGGAGGGGTTCATCTTCTGGCTCGTGATTCTCATAGCCGGTGCTGCTCGAGCCTGGTTCGCATGGCGGACGGTGTTCATGGCTGTCGTGACGCTGGACGACCGAGCGATCACGGTGGTGAATCCGACCAAGTCGATGGTGATCGAGGTCGGTGACGCTGTCGTTCATCGGACGCCGCTCGCGTTGCCGTGGAACGGGCGGACGGTGATCAGCCAGAAGTCGAGCCCTTTGCCGGAGTACATCGCAGCAGCCGCGCTGGGCGTTCGATTGCCATTCGGGCGTGATGCCGAAGCAGAGTTCATCCGCAGGGCAGTCGACGCTGGGGCAACGCTCGGAGACAAGCTGTCCGGGGCCGACTGGTTGCGCTGGAGAGTCCGGGGCGCCAGAACGAGATAGACCCCCGTTTCCCTGGCCGAGAGCGGGGCCCGAGTCGAGTCAAGTGAAACGACCAGACGACTCAGAAGACAGCGAGCCAGGCGTGTCCCCTATTGCCCCTCACTCACCCAGCACAGCCGTCCCCGATCGCCGGCAAGATGACGCACATTCTTGATCGGTCCGTCGGCGGGATATTGCCGGATTTGGGGCGAGGGTCCCACGGCTCCGACAGCAGCTGCAGCGCAAGATCTGATGGGCCCAGAGGATCGCTATCCGTTTTCGGGTTGTCTGCAGCGTCCACCGAGTCGGCAGAGGCACCGGTCTGAGCGCGAGCATAGTCGCATGGCGGCCGATGGCTCTCCTCAACTCAGCCGTCGCAGAGGGGCAGCCAAGTTGCTCCCGGTCGCGATTGCGGCGGCGACTTCGCTGAGCATCGTGTTCGCAGGCTGTGGGTCGGACATCCCCGATGACTGGACCGCCGAAGTCGGACCCTGCATATCGATCGAGGAGCTCCAGTCCGAGATCGATCCCAAGCGGGAGGACCCTCCCGTTGTCTCACCTCGTGCAGACCTCGTCTACTACTGCGGAGTCATGGCCGCTCCGAGTTGCGCTGAGTATCCATCCGGTGGCGAACTCATTCGGACCGAATCGGGATTCACCATCCAATACCTGGGTGACGACTCTGAGCTGGCAGCCAAGACACCGGAGGATTGCCGAGGGAGTTTCGCCGTCTGGGCAGCAGAGCGTTTCGAGTTCGCGGATGACGAAGCAGTCGAGTTTCGTGGACGGAACCGATAAGTCGAGCTGCCGCCCGCGCCGCGTGCGACGCGCTGACGTGCGATCGCTCGACCGTCGACTCTTGACCAAAGTGCGGCTGTGGCCCATGAGGTTGGAGGTGGTGGCTGACGATTTGCTTTGCTCAAGGCTGGGCGGTCTGTGCAATTGAAACTCGTGACGGCGTGGCGCCGTCGGTCCGGCCACATGTGCTGGCGATCACCAACGGTCTCGAAGCATTCAGAGCACACCAGAACGAGGACAACGTCAACCTCGGCCAGGGCGATGTCGTCGTTGATCGAATCCCGTCGAACGTCGTCTGTCGGGTATCGGATCCAACTGGCCATGGACACCGGTGCAACGGACGGCGGTTCGCCAGCATGATGACCGACAAACCACCTCGCCGCTGGCGATGAAGACGGCTGACAACAGTGTCTCGATCTAACTGGTTTCCTGGCAGATGATCGCCATCCGGCCGACTTCTTTCGAGAGTGGCACGACGTTCCATTCGACTGACCCAACGGTGTAGGTGATCTCGGTGCCGAGGTCGACGCTGGTGAGATCGGCGGTGCCGGCGCCGTCCTTGCAGTCGATCTCATCGAAGAGCAGTCGGAACGGCATGTCCCTGATCTCTCCGACGTTGATGAGGGGAGTGTTGTTCCACTCCGCGAGCTTGTCGGCAGGATCATCGGGGCCCGAGTACACGAGCACGAAGTGATCCTGCTCATAGGTCCACTCGGCGGGGACGGCCTCGACCGGTCCGAGCGCTACGGCTGTGAGTTCGGGCGCCGGCGATGAGCAGCCAACGCCAAGCACGAGCGGCAAAGCCAGACCGGCGATCACGGTTCGGGCATAGCGTCGGAATCGGGATCGACACGGTCGGTTCACATCTCGATGTCTCGGCGCAAAGGCCAAGTGCGTGAGGCTGCTTGATCCGCCAAGCCGACAAGCCGTTCGGACACTCACGCGGTGAAGCAACAAACCGTTCCCCGAGCGGTGTTCGCCTGCCGCTGCTCGGGCGGAATGTCGGGCGACTCGGCTGGGCCAGTCGTGCGACTGCCCTCGGCTACATCGGCAACTGTGATCGCGCCGCCCACCGTGGCGCCGGGCTGTCGAGGAACGAAGCCACCCACGCGGCCGAAGGAATCGCCCCATACCGCTCACGCCTGTGCCGACAACCAACGTCCCAGACCGCCGGCTTGATGTCGCGCGCGACGAGTCGCATCACCTGCTGTTGGGCGGGTCAGTGACGCCCTCAAGGTTGCCCCCAGCGCAGCCACTGGGCTGGCCATCAGGCCGTCAGACATGCAGCTCCTACTGGATCGTGACGTCCAGCAGGTTCTCGCCGCTGACCGGATGACGATTGGGCTCAAGGCCCGCACGTTCGCATGAGTGCGAGGTCGGGGCGTGACGTGCGTCGGTTCAGCCACGAAGTTGAGTCTGGGCTGTCCTCTGGTCCACGTTCCTCGCCCGCAACGCCGACCTGGCATGGCTCTCACTGATCCCACGTGAGCATCGGCGACAAGTACAGCCCATCTGCCGCACCGTCGAGCTTTTCTGTCAAGTGGAGCACGAGGAGGCTTCCAACGACTTCGATAGCGCCAAGATCGAAGTCCTGCGCCATTGGACGGCGAGTCGAGAAGCTATCTGCCTCGCCGAACACCGCAGGCATCCTTGTGGCGTTCTCCTCCGCCAGTTCGGCCGACTTGTGCGCTACGAGTACTACGAAGTCCTTACTCGGCTGGTTCTGGACTACCACGCTCAACTCGAACCTGACCGGATTACCGAGCTGGGTCTCGCTCGCACGGCCAAAGTCGAGCAAGTTCTGCGTGCAGCCCGTCTCGCAGAGACGCTCGAGGACACCGTCGACCGAGCGGGCCGGGAAGGCCTCGATCTGGTTCCAGGGGCCAAACTGATCGACAGCCAGCGCAACCTCGTCGTATGCACCGCCCGGGCCAGTTTCGATCAGTGCCCGGACATCCCCCACGGTTGCCGACCAGAGGAGGATCCCCTCTGCGAACGCCATCTCGCCGGGCTGACCGATCGGCCTGAGCAACGATTTGCGACTGAAGTCCACGTTCGAACCGAATTCGACCAGCCTAAACGCCCCCAACTCCTCGACTGTCGCAACGTCAGCCCAGGGCGAACTCGAAAGAACACGAGCAATCGCGTCGTCGGAGTCAGCCGAGATGGCGGCAACGATCACGCCGCCATCGGTCGCGATCGCCTCGATCTCATCCGACGCAATACCGATCTCGCTCTCGAAGACCAGCAGGTCGGCATCTGCGCTCGGGCGAGCAACCCACGGCACCCATCGACTGTTCATCGCCCCTTGGACGTACACGCCAACGACGTCGCTGCCATCGCCAGCCAGCGCCATCAGAGTGGCAAGTCGATCGGGCGGCAACCCGGCGCGTTGGACGTCGTCGGCTGCTTCCACTTCCAGATCAGCCGAGACACGCTCGCTTGGCTGCGAGTTGTCGGAAACCGCCGACCCGGGCGATAGCACCACGTCGATGGAGTCCCGTCGGGTGGTGTAGCAGTGCCGTGCGATTCTGTTGGTCAAGTTCTTGGGGCTGCGGGCAATGACGTTAGCGGTTCTCCTTCGTGGTCGACGAGTGGTTCGAGACTTCCGGCGGCGATGTAGCGCCGGTCCGAGGAGATCATTTCGTCGTTGATCTCGACCAGCAACGCCCCGACGAGGCGGATCACCGACTCGGTGTTGGGGAAGATCTGCACGACATCGGTGCGTCGTTTCAGTTCACGGTTCAATCGTTCGATCGGGTTGTTCGACCAGATCTTGGACCAATGCGCCGGCGGGAACCCGGTGTAGGCCAACAGATCGGTCTCCATGCCCTCCAGCTTCGTCGCGACCTCGGGCGACACACCGGCGAGCTGGGTGACGACGTTACGCAACTGGGTGCGGGCCGACCCGGCGTCGGGCTGGGCGAAGATCGTGCGGATCAACGCAGCGATCATCAGGCGGTGCTGATGCTTGGCGACCGACAACAGGTTCCTCATCGCGTGGACTCTGCAGCGCTGCCAGCCGGCGCCCTGGAACACCCGCCGGATCGCTGCTTTCAGCCCGGCGTGGGCGTCGGAGATGACGAGGCGGACACCAGTGAGGTTGCGTTCTTTCAAACTCCGGAGGAACTCGGTCCAGAACGTTTCGTTCTCTGAGTCCCCGACATCGACGCCGAGTACTTCGCGGTAGCCATCGGCTCGGAGACCCGTGGCGATCACGACCGCTTTGGAAGTGACCTGGCCTGCTTCGCGGACATGGACGTAGGTGGCATCCAACCAGACATAGACGAAGCGTTGATGCCCCAGATCACGGTTGCGGAGCACTGCGACATCGGCGTCGATGTTCTTGCAGATCCTGCTGACGCTGCTCTTGGAGATGCCGGTGTCGCAGCCCAACGCCTTGACCAGGTCGTCGACCTTCCGGGTGCTGGTGCCGGTGATGTAGGCGGTCATGATCACCGCCCACAAGGCTTTGTCGATCCGGCGGCGGGGCTCGAGGAGCTCGGGGAAGAACGATCCCTGCCGGAGTTTCGGGATCCCCAGCTCGAGGTCGCCGGCGGGGGTCGATACCAGTTTCGGGCGGTGCCCGTTGCGCAGGTTGGTGCGGGCCAGGGTCCGTTCACCAGGTTCGGCGCCGATCCTCGCAGTGAGTTCGGCTTCGATGAGTTCTTGGAGGGCGTCGGTCAGAATCTCGGCGAGAGATCCGGCAAGGCCGGTCCCGGTGACTGCGTTGGCGACGCGTCTCGAAAGCGGATAGGGCAGACTCGTATTCGGTCATCGTGCGATTCCTTCTCAGTTCGTTTAGTCACTTCTGAGAATCGCACGGTGGCCACCACTCCGGAGGGAATACCCCTCCGATGGTCAGGCCGATCTACACCACGAGACGGGACTCACCCACCACGTCAGTCGATGATGAACACGCACCACCACCCAACACGAGTGACGCCATGACGACAACACCTACAGTCGAAGTGCGCCAGACCTGATTGCGGTTGGTCGTGTTCACCCCGAAAGTATCGGCGACAGCAGGCACGACTGGAGTGGAGTGGGGAAGGGATTTCGCGGTGAGGGGCTGCCCTGCTGAAGGGAAGTGTCATCGTGCCGAAGGGCATCAAGTCATCGCCTGAGTTCCGTGCTCAGGCCTGTCGTCAAGTCACCGAGTTCTCCCGACCGACCCGTGAGGTCGCCCGGGAGCTGGGCATCTCGCATGAGACTCTGCGAACCTGGCTGCGTCGAGCACGCATCGAGGAGTCCCGAGTGGCCGAAAGCGAAGAATCCGATCTCGAAGCCGAGAACAAACGGCTACGCGCCGAGCTGAAGACAGCGAAGGACGAGCTGTATTGGGCCGGCCAGGAGAACGAGTTCTGAAAAAGCGGCGGGCTTCTTCGCAGCCGAACAACGCCCGAAGCGTGGTTCGCAGTGATCGACCAGATCGCTGTTGCTGGGGAGAAGCCCGAATTTCCTGTTGTCCGAATGTGCGGGTGGGCTGGCGTGTCGGAGTCCGGGTTCTACGCCTGGCGTCGCCGCACCCCTCCGCGCCGGCTCGTCGCCGGGAGTGGCTGGCCGGTGAGGTCGCCCGGGTGTTCGCTGCCTCCAACGGGGTGTTCGGCTACCGCAAGGTGCATTCCCGGCTCGTCGATGAAGGGATCGTGGTGTGTGACCGTGTGGTGCGGGATCTGATGGTCGAACAAGGCCTGGAGTCGTGTCATCCAGCGCCGTGGCGGCATCTCACCCAACCCGATGGGACACCGCCGGCCCCCGACCTCATCGCCCGCGACTTCACCGCTGATCGGCCCGGTGTGCGTCTGGTCGGCGACATCACCCAGATCGACACGTGGGAAGGCCCCGTGTTCCTCGCGACGGTGATCGATCTGTACAACCGTGAAGTGATCGGCTGGGCCATGGCCGAGCATCATCGGGCCGAACTGGTGTGCGAGGCGATCGTCATGGCCCGCCGGAACCGGCGGATCCGGCGGCGAGCGATCTTCCATTCCGACCGCGGCACGGAGTACACCTCGAGGGCGTTCCGTCACTGCCTGCGTGTGAATGGGCGGATCCGTTCCTCGATGGGCCAGGTCGGCTGCGCCTACGACAACGCTGTCGCTGAGTCGTTCTTCGCTGCGTTGAAGAAGGAGCTCGTGCATCGCACCGAGTTCCCCACCCGGGCACGCGCTGAGGAAGCGGTTGCCAACTACATCGAGATCTTCTACAACCATCGCAGGCCCCACCAAGCGCTCGGGTACGCCACACCCGCCGCCTACCGGGCCCGTCGAGTCAACTCAACCGCAGCCTGACACCGCGCGATCCAGTACTCACTCCAGAGTGATCCGTACCAGGCAAGCGATGTCGAACACCCGCCGATCGAACGACCACAGCCGCTACGACCCGGCCCGCCCCATACCGCTCATGGCCGAGGCACGGAAGGTGCCCCAGATCGCCGGCTTGATGACGCAGCCTGTAGCGCGTTTCCATAGGGCCGAAGGCATCGATTTCAGCGAGCCCGCCGAACAGTTCACAAGCGACACGCGCCGATCCGCAACTCTCAACTTGGTGAGGATTGTGTTCATCCTGCGTGTGCCGAGACCACTCGACCGGTTTCGTCGAGCGTGAACCTGATTCGGAGTGGATCAATGTCATCGGTGCGTACTTCGTCTTCGGCTAGCTCGACCACGGTCTCGAAACCGGACTCGATTGCCCACCGGTGCACTTCGGCGTCGGTCAACCCGAGGAGCTGGTCCAGCGCGCAGCCGTCCGGACTACTGCAATCCAGGTCTCGAGCATTGACCAACTCTGGTGAATCGGCCGGCTCACTCTCCGGAGATGTGCCATCGGTAGTTGACGTCCTTGCTGTGGCTGGCTCGCCGACGGACAAAGTGATCGGGCGCGGATCGGCACGGGGCAGGTCGCGAACGGCTGCGTCGAGTAGGCCCTCACCGACGAACCGGCGTTCAAGGGCTACGGCGTAGATCGCTGGCCGCAGGGCCCTTTCGCACCCCACGTTGCCGCCTGGATGGAAGAAGTCGAGGACTACCTGGCCGTCTTGGTCGCGTCCGTAGCCGTCGAAGCGGACACCGCATGCACCGAAATTCACCCCGGCGCCGTGGGAGTAGGTGAGGATGACTTCGGTGTCGAAGTCGACGGCGATCTGTTCCGTCTCGGGTCCCTCGCCAAGCAGGGTCCACAGCTTGTCGTAGTCCTCCTGGTTGTCGATGATCTTGGATGCGCCGATGTCGATCGTGGAACCCGCACCGACCCAGCGCCAACCCGGGCCCGACAGCTGCTGCGGGCCGGGAACCACATAGTCGTTGGGATCTGCTCCCTTGACGCAGAGTTCCTCCGGATCAGCGAATGTGGCAAGGGTCGAGAGTGTGGTTTCGTCGAGCACGTTCAGGCGAAGCATTGGCAGCGTGCCGTCACCGCCGAGACTGTCGGCGGCACCGATCCCGGCCTCGATCGCAGTGGTGGCCAGCTCCTGGCCACGTTCGACGGTTGTGTCACCCTTGGGGGCCATCCCTGCTACCGGGCAGCGCTGAAACCCGGAGGCGGAAAGGATCGCCTCAGAGTCGATCTCGGGCCAGGTCCTCACTGGAAGGTCATCCATCGGACTTGCTGCGTCAGCGGGTCTTGAATTGTCGACGCTGGTCGTGGGCGCTGCTTCGACTGCCTGATCTGGGTCGCGACCGGCGAGTTTCCAACCGCTAAACCCGACGACGATCAAGAGTGCTGCTGCAGCGATCAGCTGTGTCTGCGGACCGCGACGGTCGTCTCGATTGTGGGCCAGCTGGTTTGTCTCGAGGGTGCCGTTGTCGACTCTGGTCTGGGTGGCATCGAGTTGGGCTTGGAATGTTGACCGGACGCGTTCGTCGATTGGATCGTTCATTGTTCGGCCTCCTTGTCGGTGAGCGTTTCTGCGAGGCGCTTGCGTGCCTGGTGAAGCGTTGATGTTGCGGTTGAAACCGAGATGCCGAGGAGGTCGGCGATTTCGGCCACCGGACAGTCTTCGAGATAGTGGAGTGCGACCACAGTTCGCTGCCGCATCGGCAACGATGCGACGGCTTCCCATACCGCCAGGTCCCCATGGAGTGTTGGCCCGGCATTTCGTCCAGCCGGTTCACGAACGAGACGAAGAAGCGCCTTGGTTTCGTTTGCCAGACGCCGGCGACGGTTCAGCGAGAGGTTGATGACCACTCGCCGAGACCATGCAGCTGGGTCGTCGTAGCGCGTGATCGTCTCCCAGCGCGAACGGGCACGTTCGAGTGCTTCCTGTGCGAGGTCTTCGCCCGTCGACGCGTCACCAGTCACGGCTGTTGCGAGGACAGCCAACGATGAGAACTGTCGTCGATAGAAGTCCTCGAAGACATCGGGCTGCCTGCTATCAAGTTCCAACTCGGCCGCTCCTACAACAGGTCGCACATCCAATACACCCGCCAGGCCGTCAACATGTCCACTGCACACGCAAGAAAGCCAGAGGCAGTACAGAACCAGACGCGGCCTGAGTCGGCAGGAAACGCCGGGGACCAAGAGCCTCGGGGCCTGCCCCCTACCACCCGCTTCCGCCGCTCAACAGACCGCCCCAGACCGCCGGCCTGGGGACGCACGAGGGAGCCGCTTTCGAGGCTTCGACGCCACGTTTCGAACCGTTCACCGGTCCCGAGGGAAGATCGTGGTGGATAGACGGCGAATGTGTCGAGGTGTCTCCGCACCCTGACACCCCCAGACCTACATCCGCCGACCGGCGACCTCGACCTGGTCGCTACCGCTGTGTCGCAACTGAACCTTCGGTTCATCACCGTCGACCTTGCCAGGTCCCGCGAACACGACGGCCTTCGAATCGTGGAGATCGGCGACGGACAAGTCAGCGACCGGCCACGAAGCCTCGATCCTCAAGCGCTCCTGCAACACATGAATGCGAGTTGAAGCAACCACCCAGGGGCTGTTACCACGACGAGTACGCGCCCCCTACCGCTCCACAATTATCTCCAACGACCTGCCCCACACAACGCCGGCCGTGGGCCGCACTCGGAGCCTGACGGTGAGCTGATGCTACGTATATCGCCGGCTCGGGGCACCCCCGGCCGACCCTCAGGCGCGTATCCTGCACGTTGTGGACGACCGGCAGTTCTCACTACTGGCAAACCTGATTGACGGGCTCGATCGTCTCTACGATCAGAAGTCGAGTGTGATCGACACCTACGCCCTACTTCACGCCACAGGGTGCGCCCTCTCGGGCTCAGATCTCGGTGAGGACATCGCCGCGGCTGCCGACGGCGTGCTGCGGGCGGTTCGTTCCGGAGCCGCAGAGCCAGAGAAGAACAGAGCCGCCCTCGCCGCAACCGACGCGCTCCGCGTGAAGGTATCCGAGGCATGGGGCGAGGGTTATCTGGAGCGATACCCACCGTCCGGACGCGATCCCAAGTAGTAGCGCTTCAGAGGACCTCTCGACTGCCCCAGAACACCGGTTGTGCGGGTAGTGCGGCATGAACCGGCCCGGGCAGAGCCGGCATCCACCAACCTCAGAAGTGACCCATACCGCTCACGCCCCTAGCGCCGAAGAGTGCCCCACAACGCCGGTTCGAGGTGGCGCTCAGTATCGGGATCAGGACGTCCGAGACGCGGTCCGGCTAACCAAGGTCCGAGCACCTGGGGAACCGAGCCTAGAGTCCGAGGGTGTCGATGCAGACGGCAGCTGGGGTCGACCCGGACCCGAGAGCCATGCGCTCGAGCATGCGGTCCCCGTCTCGGCGGCGCCTGATGCGATCGGAACCAGCCGCACGGCTGACGACGTTCCTTGCGGCCGTTTTCATCACAGCGTCGCTCGCTGGCTGCAGTTCGTCGGCCAACGAAGCGCTCCAGCGAAGAACGATCGACTGCTCGACTCGAATCGACGTCATTGAGGATCCGCCAGTGGAGTTCTCCAACGTCGTGCTCGACGCAGTTGCCTTCCCGGCCAACGGTTGGCCCTTCGGGGCCCGCAAAGGTGATCCGGGGACTACGACCGAAGGTTTCGTGTTCACGAAGTTCGGCCTTGTTGTTCGGACCGACATAGCGGTCACTATCGATGTCGTTGAACCCGCTGCCTCAGATTTCGTGATGGACTGGCCACCGCAGAAGAATGCCCCTGCCGGGCATGGTCTCAGCGTCGGCCCCTGCGCTGACGATGACTGGAACTGGGTGGTCTTCGCCGGCGGAATATGGCTGAGAGAGCCGACCTGCGTGACCGTCGACGTGCAGACCTCCGGCAAGTCGGAGAGATTCGACCTCGGCCTTGGCCTTGATTGTGTCGAGCGGTGAAACGACAGCGTCCCCAGAACGCGAACAGTGGACGGCCGCAGGATCGTCCCTGATCGCCGGTTCGGCGTGCACTTCTTGCCGGGTCGTGGTGCTGTCGCACTGGGCTTGACCGCCACTGGGTTCGAGCGGCGCATACCCGGCGTCCGCCGACAAACTCGGGTCACTCTGTCGCTGTCAGCCCGACGCCCTCACCATTCACGATCAGACCAGGCACAACGGCTGCCTCGATCACAGCCGGAACTGAACGAGGCCGCCGAGGCGACAGCACCAGCCCTATCCACACCATCGCTACGACAGCCACCAAAACCGCTGAGACAACCGACGCGACACCGAGCTGGCCCAGCACCCACAGTGCCACTGCACCAAGCAGACCCACACCCACCATCATCCCCTCGAGTCGGCGCCTCGGTGACAGGATCTGATCAACGCGGTCGACGACCGACCGGTCAACCAGTGGCGGCGACCTCAGTAGGTGAACCTCATCCGACGGCAGCGCCGGCCAGCCAACACGTCCCATCGCCTCAGCCAGGGCTCCCGGACGCTCCTCACGAAACGACACGCCGTACACCACGGCACGGCGCCTCGGCCACAACACCAACGGAACCGGGCTGTTCTGATCAGTTGCACGCCGACGAAACGACGGCGACATCACTGGAGCAACCGTCTGCAACGTCACCGTGGGCGCTGCCCACGCAGTCGTCGTGAAGAAATACATCACCGGGAACAAGCCGTACCTCGCGTATCGGGCACGATCAGCGAGCTGAGGGTCCGGCTTCGCCGTGTGTTGCTCGTCTTCGGCGAGGAACGTGTTGCCCCGGGCGAACGACCACACCCGGTCGGCGAAATACACCGGTGCGACCAGCGTGATCACATCAGGCTCGACCACGACGAAACACGGTCGCCGCCACCGGTAGGTACGGAGTCTGACCACCTCGCCGCGCTCGAACCATCCGGGAGCGATCGACCACCAACTCCGGGACACCCCTGCTGCGCCGCTCACGATCGGCGATCGTAACCGCACCCAACCAACCAGCGAGCGAACACCAGCTCCATGGGGATCCGGCCCCACCCGCTAATCCGACACCTGCGCCATGAACGCGTCCCCTACCAATCGCCGAGGAACACACCGGGATCATCCCCGATCGCCGGTTTGAGGTCGCGCGCATCGGGCTTGGCATCACGCTGGGGCGGCGAACTCGGCTGGACCTCGTAGCGTTTCCGGAGCATGAGGACACACGCCAACAACGAGCATGGGCACCCGACCCTCACAGCCATCAGGCGAGTGGCCACGGCCTCCCTCTCGATGATCGCCGTCGTGTCGACCAGCAGCTGTACAGGCTCGGATACCGCTGAGCCGGCAACGACCACTACGACAACGGAGGTGTTGGTTGAGATCGGCCAGACTGAGCGCGACGCATACACCACCTCGGTTGACAACGAGGCGTGGATTGTTGGTGGCGCCGTGTTGGGGCCGGGGAGTGATCTTCGGGTTCGGGCCACCCGGTGCCCAACTCCCATGGTCGACATCCGAAATGTGGACGATGTCAATATCAGCGCGTGGAAGTATTTCGATCCCGCCGATGATGTTGAGGATGCCCGTGACTTGGTCATGAGGATCCCGGCCGAGTTTCCCGCCGGCGACTATGACCTCATGGTGGTCTGTTACAACGACTACGACGTGTCGGACCGGGTCCGGCGTACCGTCTTCGAGGTGACCGGTGCACCGGTATCGGCGACCGCTATTGGCGATGTGGATCCGCTGGTGCAGCCAACCTATTACTGCCTGCCCACCTTCGATCGCTGTCAACAGCTTCAGCCCTTCCCGCCCGACTTCCCGATCTGACGACGAGCTGAATCGCTCGGCGACACCGAACGCACGACTCCGGAGCGTGTCGAATACCCACCGGCTGTTTTGCTCGCCGACCGTGACCCCGGTCGCCAATCGTACGAGGAGTCGATCGACCGACTGTCGTTCCCAGGCTCCCCGAGCCTGGCCTGTACGGCACCAGCAACCCGCAACTGCCCCCCTACCACTCACTGCTCGAGCAGCAAACAACGTCCCCTATCGCCGGGAGGATGACGCACATTCTCGGACGGGTGGATGGGTGCAGATTGCCGGTTTGTCAGCGTCTAGCCCGGATCTTTCATACGGCTGTTGGTGTTGAGATCCGTGTGGTCACGGTGAGTGATGCGAAGGCGGTGCGGATCCGCCCGATGGCGGCCAAGAGTTGGGTGGTCCATGGCCAGTGCTGATCGAGATGAAGAACACGCCCGGTCGGGGTGACCCGGCCAGCGACGGTGAGGAACCGGTGCCGTACCGTTTTCGGTGCCGCCTTCGCCATGGCGGTCCCGGCGCAGCCGATCCGCCGTGCCCAACACAACAGATCGTTCGCGGCGAAACACAACTGCATCCACAGATCGTTGCTGACGATGCAGTCGAACGGCAGGTTCGCCAGTCCGCAGGCTTTGGTATCGCGGATCACGTTCTCGGCCCGGGCACGCTGCCGTTGCCGTAGCTCGAGTCCGGCAATGTCGCCGCCTGCGGTGTCGGTGATGAACGCGGTATGGCGGCGGCCCTCGATCGTGTCGAACAAGGTGAGCTGTGCGCCCGGATGGGGGCGTTCACGACGAACGATCAACCGTGTCCGTTCCGGCCAGGCATCGAGGTTCACCAGGCCGGTGAGTTCGATCACCTCGGCCCCGGCCCGGGGTCGGCCATCGGTGTTGATCGCCGGGACCCAGGCGTCGTCTTGGCACAACATGATGGCGTCGCGTACGCGTTGATCGATCGAGTAGCCGATGGAGAACTCGGCGTTACGTAGCCGTGCTTCTTCGGTGAGCCAATGGTTCGCCCCGCCAGCATCGGCACGGATCACCAACCGATGCTGGATGAGGGTTGGATCATCGCCGAGGCCATGCCCGGCCGCCCAGGCGTCGGGGAGTTGAGCGACCGCGGCGTCCAGGACGGTGATGTGGTCGGCTGCGTTGTTCGCGCCCGCGTTGCCGGGCCGCATGATCCCGCACAGCATTTCGCCGGTCTCGGCGATCATCGCCAGCAACGGGTGATGCCCGTAGGTTCGTTTGTAGTTGGGTGCTGCGTCTTGCTTGTCGGTCTTGGTGGTGATCAGGGTCCCGTCGATATCGATGATCACGTCACCGGCGGGTCCCGCTCCGGCGGCCCATGCCCGAGCCCGGGCGTCACGACGGGCGATGTCGAGACGGCGGAACTCGGCCGGACCGACCCGATCGAAGGTTCGCCACACGGTCGGGTCCGACGCGACCGGGCCGAACATGGCCGGCTGGTTCCGTAACACCGCCAGATCAGCGAGACAGGTCGCTCCGTCGGCCAACGCCAACACCACCTGTGTCAGAGTCCGGCCCGGGTCATGACGACGACCCCCGAGGCCACGCATCGCCTCGGAGAACCCGGCGGTCATCCCGGTCAGATCGGCGGTCTCGGCCAACCATTCCAGACCGGCGTGGGTGGCCAGTCCCGTCCCGTCACCGGTCACCTTGCGTGGTCGAACAAGGCTGCTACCTTGGCTCATGAGAGCCCTCCGTTTCCTGGAATCCGATGTTTGCTTCGCAACACTCATCGTTCCAGGTCGGAGGGCTTTTCGCGAACCCGCTCACCGATCGCTATGCAAGATCCGGGCTAGTCTCGCCTGGTGATCAAGGACCGGCGCCTCTTCCTCATCCGACACTGCCAGTCTGCGGTCGACGCGACACGAGACCCGTCAACCTGGGGACTGACACCACGAGGAGCGAAGGACGCTGGTCGACTCGCTCGATCGTCGCTCTTCTCAGGGACCGCTGTTGTTGCGGCTGGTGATGAGCCAAAGATGGTTGAGTCAGTCCGGCCACTCGCCGATCAACTTGCGATCGGGCTAGGCGTCAGTGCTGGCCTCCGAGAGAGCACAAGCGGGGGCTGGGTCCCTGACTCGGAGTTCGAGCACGTTGTTCGCCGATTTCTCGAAGTGCCTGGTCAGGCTCCTGCAGTTGGCTGGGAGAGTGCGGAGACGACAGTCGACCGGTTCCTCACCGAAGTCGAGGAGCTTGCTGCCACCGAGCCGGCAGGAGACATCGTCGTGTGCACAGGTGGAAGAGTCTTGACGGCAACGCTGATCCAGATCGGGTTGCTCAGCACGGAGGACGCTCTCGACGCCTGGAGTGCACTCCAGATGCCGGATGTCGTCCCTGTTGCGTTCAACAACCGAGGTGAGCCATCGCTACCAGGATCGCCGCTCGTCGACACGATGTTGGACGCTCCCAAAGGCGACGACGGAAATCCGGACTGATCCACGCATCACGGCACATACGCGAGCGGTGGGGTGTCCCATATTTCCGGCCGATCTCAGCCAAGAACTCGCCCCCAAACGCCGGTCCGGGGACGCCCGTCGAGGCCTGGTGGTGGGATGATGCCACCGATATCGCCGGGCTGGTGTCGCTCCGGTGGTCCGAACTGACATCTCGACTTCCCTACTCGGGATATGACGCCGATGTGAATCGGAAGGGCGACACGCCGCTGTACGAGGCAGACGAGCGGCAACGAAGGCGCCCGATCGCCGCCATCGGCCTCAAACGAGTGAATACTGGGATCGATGCTCAGAGCCCCGATCGGAAACTGGATGGCGGTGATCGCCGGAGCGCTGGGCACCGTCAGTTGTCAAACCTCGGGACAGTCCGCAGAGGTACTGGTGGAGATCGGCCAGACCGAGCTGGCTGCCCATGAGGCGGATGTGGACAATCAGGCGTGGATCGTCGGCGAGTCGAGTGTCGCACCGGGGGCCGATATTCGGGTCCGGGCGACGTGGTGCCCGACCCCGAGCTTGCACGTCAATAGCCGTGACTTCAGCTACCAGTTCGGACGGCCATTCGATCCCGTCGAAGACACCGGCGACACGCGTGATCTGGTGATGCGTATCCCGGTTGACGTCGAACCGGGCGAGTACGACCTTCGACTCACCTGTGTCAACGACGGTGACGTCACCAACCGTGTTCGAGAGACGACCATCGAGATTGTCGGTCCCGCGGTGTCAGAGACGCCACTCAGCAATGTGGATCCATCATTGCGGCCGACGCGGTACTGCCGACCCGACGAGGACTGCATCCAGTTCTGATCGACCCCAACAAGCGGTCCCCGTCGTTGGGTTCGCCAAGCAAGAGGTGCATCAGCTCGCCAAGCTTGAGCAACCGGCCCCATCCAGGTGTCTCATACCAATCACGCTCCGATCACCGACGAGCATCCCCGATCGCCGGCTCAAGGTCAATCATCGACGGCTCGAACTTGATGGGTGCCGAGTAGCTGACCAATTCGGTGGTGGCGCTAGTGGTGCCCAATTTTCGTGGATCGGGTGCAACGCTTCTGGTGGGGTGCTCGTCCTTGCAGGAGATGCGCAGGACCGATCACGTCGATGACCAAGGACGGGTCACCGCACGTTCGGCGTCGGCGCTTCGAGTCACTCGAGGCGACGTATCCCGGTTGGGTGGGTCCAGTAGGGCGGACCGTCAGGAAGGAGAGACATTTCGGCGAACTTCTCGAGGATTGCGGTTTGAGCGTCGTTGAGTTCGCCGGTGAGCGTGACCGTCACCTGTGTGTGAGTGAGCTGGCAGTCGAGCGTCACGAAGTCGCTTTCGGGGTCGACTTCAACCGGCCAGGTGGCGGCCAGGCAGCGCCGCAACGAGAGCATCGCCAGTGACAGGAAACGTTCGGTTTCGGCAATGAAGGCCGGGTCGTCTGGTGTGGTGGTGCCGTCCCGGAAACATTCGGCCGAGAACGTGGCAGCGACGGTGACGCTCCGCTGGGTACGGGGCGCCCCGTTGTCCCGGGCGGCAAACGCTTCGCGGAGTGTCACTCCGGGAAAGCGGAGCCCTACGGCTGGGCCTTCGTACCACGGACCAAGGTGGTGGTCACCAGCCGACGTGCGGCTGACGTGGGAGAACTGGTCAGTCTGGGCGAGCAGCCCGTTGATGCAGAAGAGCGCTCGCCGAACCGACGCGCGGTCCCCGGTCACCCGGATCAACCTCTCGTCGTGGTGGATGTCGGCGTCGGAGTCGCAGAGTTCGTCAGCGAAGATCGAATCGAGCCAGATCTCTTCGGAGTAGGCCGGAAGGAATGGAGATACCTGGTGCACGCGGGAGATCTCGCGTTGCCAATCGAAGCCCGCGGCATAGTCGATGCGCGCCCAACCTCCTGGCAATCCGTGGTCCATGTCGTCGATTCCGAGGCCGATATCTCGGAACGAGGCAACGAGTTCACTGTAAACGTTGGCGTCCCAGCCGTTGCAGAAGCCATCAACCTGGAGTCGGCCGTTGACGTATCTGACGCCCATCAGCCCGTAGTTCGGCCCCTTTTCTTGTCCGCCCCATCTGAATTCGACAGCCCCGAGCGCGTTCTTTCGTTTCAATGGTTTCCCGTCCAACGCATCGAGAGCGCCCACGACGAGGTCTCGGTCTTTGATCGTCTTACGCTCGTCGAGGATTCGCGCTGTGACACCGCTCGGCGGGAGGTGTCGATCAAACCAGGACTTGACTAGTCGAACTTGGTTTGGGTTTGCGTTCGGGCAGTTCAGGGCGATCGAAGCTCCTCGCTGTTGCTCGGGGTCGAAAGGCGCAAGGCTGTCAAAACCAGTCACCGGCATGGGCCGGACGAAGGTCGGGCAAGATTTCAATTTCTTCACTCCTTCGAGATCCGGCAAGCGTCGACGCTGCGGTCGCCGATGACGATCACCCAGAACGCAGTCTTCGCCATACTTGCCGCATCCGCATACGGAATCGCACGGTTCGGGCTCCATGATCCGACCTGGGTGATCGAAGGAGCAGGAAGGCTCAGTGGGTCACTTTGGTTCCCATCCGCAGCATCCTTCACGTCGGGATCTCGGCAGAGGTAAGCAGAGGTCCACGTCTATCGGCCACGATCGGCCACATGGAACCCTCTCACTTTCTCGGAGCAGAGTCATCGTGGACCTTGGTCGGTCGATGAATCTGGAACTGGCATCACTCGAGTTCTGCCCCAGAGCGTGACTGCAAGCAACTCAATCCGCACCACCAATCGGTGCTTCCCCAAAACGCCCCAGGTCACAGCGCCGCAGAACCATCCCCGACCGCCGGCTCTCGGAATCATACATTCGTCCACGTTGGTGCTGTGATCGATGATTTTCTGAACTCGGCGACGTCCCTACTGGTGATCGAAGAGCATTGGAGCAATCGTGACTGACGAGAACCTGACCGCCCAGCGCCGCATCGACGCGCCGCCCTGCACCGTGTTCGCCTTGCTGGCCGATCCAGCCAACCACGCTGCGATCGACGGGACCGGATGGGTTCGGGGCCCACGTCGCGAGGGCGTCACGATCACCGCCGAGGGTGAGGTGTTCGACATGGCGATGTTCCATCCGCAGCACCCCGACGGCGACTATGAGATCGCCAATCGGGTGGTCGCCTTCGAGCCGCCTACCGTGATCGAGTGGGAGCCCGGCTTCTACGTCGACGACGGCCAACGCGAGTCCGGCCGCTGGACCTGGCGCTACGACCTTGCAGAGGTCGACGGCCAGACCGAGGTCACCCTCACCTATGACTGGTCGAACGCAACGAACGAGGCACGTGAGCGCTTCCAGTTCCCGCCGTTCGGGGTCGACAAGCTCACCGAGAGCCTGGACAACCTCGCTGCGCTGACGATCTGACCCGGCGGGACCGCGCCACCTACCAAGCCAGGGCAGTCCTCAAAGCTGGGTGCGAAAGGACCTGTCCCCGTACTCACGCAACGCGAGGTCCATCGGTCCCCCTCTAGTCAGTCGCCCGCGGCGAAGCGCTCGAGTCGAGCGGGGAATCACTTCCCAATGTGAGTCCTACATTGATGAAGTGCCTGCCGCAGTGACATTTGTTGAACTCATCGACGAGCTGGAAGCCAAGATCGAAGAAGCGGCCCCTGGGCTCCTCCAGCCGAACCCACCGGCAACAGCCCAGAGCATCAGGCTCGCCGAACGCCTCTTCGGCGAACCCCTCACCAATGAGCTGATCATTCTGGCTGAGCGTCACAACGGCTGCGCAGGATATCCCCTCAACCACTTTCACTGGCCATTGCCAAGCAACACTTTGGAGATGCAGATCCGCGATGCCGCCCCACTCGAGGGTGGCCCCTTCGAACCGCGTTCCACTGCGATCGTGTTCTCCTATCCAGGTGTCACACACCTCGCACTCGCACTCGACGAAAAGCATCGAGGCGAGGTGTACCGGCTGAACGCCCTTGACCACGAGCACAACTGCTATGCGGCCGGTTCCCTCTCCGAAATCTTCGAATCCTGGATCTACTACCTCGACCACGGCTACCTGACGTTCGTTCCCGGAGGACCGGGCCTCGTGCCAACCGGGTCCAGCTACCACTTGGTTTCCGGTGCGGACTCGTTCGACCTCCTCCTCGCTGCATGGCCTCGTGCGAACCCGCTTGCGATCACCAACAATGTCGCCGGGTCAAGCTCCACGGCGAGGGAGTTTGTCGAACGACGTCAGACCGACTTCGGGTTCGACCCTCGGATGGCAGAAGAACACCCCGAGCATTGGGCATGGTGGGAGGCGGCTACAGCTCGCGCCGGGAAGCTTTTTCAAGAGGTCAACGAATTGGAGTCGTAGGTGGCTTCCATAGCGGCCCTGGCGCAGCCCGCGGCCCTACAGGCTCATGTCCCACGAGGGCGGTGGTGGCCCGCCGACACCGTCAGCTATATGTCCAGCACCCTGTTGGACTCGGCCGCCAAAGCGTTCATGGCTTCGAGGTCGTTGCGTTGAACTGGCCTGGTTTGTGTGGAACCTCCCCACGGTGCGGTGCCCCATACCACTCGCTCTCCGAGCGCCGAATAGTGCCCCATACCGCCGGTCTGAGGATGCATCGAACAGATCGGTGATCTCTGTTCGAGGACTTCATCTGGGTCGAAGCGTGATGCTTCCCCTCGGACCGGTCACGGTCAGCAGCTCATCGTCGAGCGTCATGACCGGTTCCGACACCAACAGCTCGAGCATCGCCGTATCGCTCGGGCTGGGGTTCGGACACTCCTCGACCGGGACACCAACGATCGTGTTGCGAGGCTCAACGGTTTGCAGCCCACCGACCTGGGTGTGCACCACACAGGTCTCGAGTTCGACAGTGAGGATGAAGAAGGCCGGACTGATCAGAGACACGGTGGAAGCGTCGACACCGTCGATCGTGGATGACTCGCCATTGAAGCGGACACCGTTCGGGACCACTGGCACATTGCCAGCGGGATCATCGGTCGTGACGAGCAGACGGGCATGTTTCCCGACGAGCTCGACCGAGTCCGCTCCGACCATGACGTGCGGTTCGCCGAACAGCAGCTCGTCGAGTGCTTCGCCGACCTGCCGGTCAGGCTCGGTCGCATCGCACCCCATGCCCTCGGTGAGGCCGCCGCTCACCTGCGTCAGTCGACCGTCATCCAGCTGGTAGTCGAAGGAGCCGCCGCCCGCGCAGTTGCCGCGATCGATGATCGAAACCGAGTTCTCGGCGAACGATTGGAACACGACGTCGACAGGGACCTCTTCGCCGTCGATGGTGATCGACTCGGCCCGGTACTCAGGCCCGACCAGCCAGTGCGCCGCCGGCTCGCTATCGCTGACCTGGACCGTTGTGGTCGTCGGATCGGCGTCGGCGGATATGGCTTGTTCTACTGCTGCTTCGGGCTCGGGATTGTCGGCCGATGATGACGACGAGCCGCAGCCGGTGAAGAACATGCCCGTTGCGAGCATCGCGAGAAGTCGGCGGTTGCCCGAGAGTTGGCGTTCACGTTGGTTGCGGATCATGTTGTATGGACGCTCCCAGTCGTGTCGTGGTTCCAGTTGACGATTTGGCTCAAGCCGACGGTGGCAAAGACTGGCACGAGTGACCCATACCGCTCGCTCTCCGAGCGCCGAAGAATGCCCCATACCGCCGGCTTCGCGACAACAACAGGTTGGCGATTCGGCGAATGAATTCAGCTGGACATGCAGGTTTCGGCGTAGAGGCACTCGACCATCGCGTGATAGCCCCCAGTGCCATTCAAGCGGACCCGGATCACTGACCCCACACGGTCGACCACACTGCCAGCCAACGTGGGCGAGAGCTGAGGGATGCCGTCGATCTCAGGGTCCAAGACGAGCAGCACGGCTTCGTAGCCGATGTCTCCTGGAACATTCATCACGATCGAGACCTTGTCGATGGCAGGATCGAGCCGAAGGTGGAACGCCTGTGGAGGCGGCCCGTCGAAGCCAGCCAGCAATTCGACGACCAGATCGGAGCCCGCCAGTCGCTCGACTGCACCAGCCTGGGCAGCCAATGCCTGCTCGACGTACTCATGGATGGATGACCACACGACCGTCCCGCCAGCTACACCAACTTGGCCTCCACGCCCCAGCGGCCGTATTCCTCCAGCTTTGTCCATGTCAGACCTGTTGTCGTCGGCAGCCCAATCGAGGTAGTCACCCGACTCGGTCTCGACACGCATCAGGTCCGGGCTCCACACCGGATCCTGTAGGGCTGATGCCTCGATGTCGTCGGGTGAGTCCCGTCTCGTGGTGTAGATCGGCCTGACCATCGGAGGGGTATTCCCTCCGGAGTGGTGGCCACCGTGCGATTCTCAGAAGTGACTAAACGAACTGAGAAGGAATCGCACGATGACCGAATACGAGTCTGCCCTATCCGCTTTCGAGACGCGTCTCACCGGGACCGGCCTTGCCGGATCTCTCGCCGAGATTCTGACCGACGCCCTCCAAGAACTCATCGAAGCCGAACTCACTGCGAGGATCGGCGCCGAACCTGGTGAACGGACCCTGGCCCGCACCAACCTGCGCAACGGGCACCGCCCGAAACTGGTATCGACCCCCGCCGGCGACCTCGAGCTGGGGATCCCGAAACTCCGGCAGGGATCGTTCTTCCCCGAGCTCCTCGAGCCCCGCCGCCGGATCGACAAAGCCTTGTGGGCGGTGATCATGACCGCCTACATCACCGGCACCAGCACCCGGAAGGTCGACGACCTGGTCAAGGCGTTGGGCTGCGACACCGGCATCTCCAAGAGCAGCGTCAGCAGGATCTGCAAGAACATCGACGCCGATGTCGCAGTGCTCCGCAACCGTGATCTGGGGCATCAACGCTTCGTCTATGTCTGGTTGGATGCCACCTACGTCCATGTCCGCGAAGCAGGCCAGGTCACTTCCAAAGCGGTCGTGATCGCCACGGGTCTCCGAGCCGATGGCTACCGCGAAGTACTCGGCGTCGATGTCGGGGACTCAGAGAACGAAACGTTCTGGACCGAGTTCCTCCGGAGTTTGAAAGAACGCAACCTCACTGGTGTCCGCCTCGTCATCTCCGACGCCCACGCCGGGCTGAAAGCAGCGATCCGGCGGGTGTTCCAGGGCGCCGGCTGGCAGCGCTGCAGAGTCCACGCGATGAGGAACCTGTTGTCGGTCGCCAAGCATCAGCACCGCCTGATGATCGCTGCGTTGATCCGCACGATCTTCGCCCAGCCCGACGCCGGGTCGGCCCGCACCCAGTTGCGTAACGTCGTCACCCAGCTCGCCGGTGTGTCGCCCGAGGTCGCGACGAAGCTGGAGGGCATGGAGACCGATCTGTTGGCCTACACCGGGTTCCCGCCGGCGCATTGGTCCAAGATCTGGTCGAACAACCCGATCGAACGATTGAACCGTGAACTGAAACGACGCACCGATGTCGTGCAGATCTTCCCCAACACCGAGTCGGTGATCCGCCTCGTCGGGGCGTTGCTGGTCGAGATCAACGACGAAATGATCTCCTCGGACCGGCGCTACATCGCCGCCGGAAGTCTCGAACCACTCGTCGACCACGAAGGAGAACCGCTAACGTCATTGCCCGCAGCCCCAAGAACTTGACCAACAGAATCGCACGGCACTGCTACACCACCCGACGGGACTCCATCATGTCGTCCAGCGCGATCGATTCGAACGGCAACAGAAAGTGGGCGTTGAGCGGCCCGGTGACAATGCTCATGCTCTCTGCGACTTGCGCCGGTTCGATACCGAGCACCGGCGTCCAGCCAGCTGGGTCATCGACGAAGGCCCACAACAATCCATAGCTGATCACGGCGCCACGAGCTGTCAACTCTTCTGCGAATGGCTCGATTGGCTGGCCAGTTGACGGTCGTTCGATGCCTTCACGTTCTGCTGCCATGGCGATGTCGGTGAAGGTGATGTCGGCGAACGAGCCATCGAACTCGATGAGCTCCAGCATCGACGTGCCCAACTTGGCGCTCACGGGCGACGCAGCAGTCTCGTCGGCGCCGCACGACGCCGAGACGGTCAATGCCGCCACGGTCGCCAACACAGCCCCGGTTCGCGAACGACCGCGACGCCGCTCCGATGAATTTTCTGAGACTCTCGCCATTCCGACCGCTTCGCCAACTTCACCGGTGATCATCCGACTCGCATCGGCACCAAACACCGGCAATGAAGAACGAGGTGCAAACAGGAGGCGATCAACGAGGCCGGGTCAGAATCAGGAATCACAGCCAAGTAGGTGGGCTGGAGGTGATCCACCCGGACGTGCCCGCTACCGCTCGATAGCGTCGGCCCACCCACCATCTTTCGACCGCCGACCGCGGGCCGGGTGGCTCGGCGGTCGAAGCTCGGCGGCGTTGGTTGATCGTGCAGTCAACCTGATGCGCGGGTTTGCTAGCCGGCTTGACAGGTGGGCCGGGTGTAAAGGCCGGCGGGAATGACGATGGTCAACGGCCCGGATCTCAGTATCACCTCCTGGCTCGACGTCGAGTTGGGTAGAAAACGGAAGGAGAGGCCTACCTGGGTGTAGCCGTCGGGTAGCGGCGCACTCGACATACGCAGCGTCGTGTCGGACGAAATGATCGGTCCCGGCAGCGCTCGCACTCGCAACCGAGCGGACCAGCCCGCGTCACCAGTGAAGACCGAGCAACCAAACCCGACTGTATTGACGCGCTCGAATGTGGCGGCAGCGGCGGGAGGCGAGACCACGACAGCTTCGAGTCGGCTGCGTACTCGATCGGCCAGCACTCTGAGGTCAGCCTCGTTGGGCAGGACCCAGCCGCTGACCTCCACGATGCTGATCGAGTAACCGACCGCGATCGCTGCCGCCCGGGTGTAGAACACTCTGCCCCCGAAATTGGGTGACAGGTTGGTCATTTCCCATGTCACACAGGTGGAGCACCACGCCGGGACGGTCACGTTCCGGTAGGTGTCGGTTCCTCCGTAGTTGTCGACGAAGTCTGCGCACTCTTCCTGGAATGATCGTTTGATCTCGGCGATCATCGCCGAGGACCGGATCGGGTCGGAGAAGCCGTACACGTCGCTGGAGATGGTGAACTTGGTCATAGCGGCCACCGGGACGTCTTGGATGTAGAACGTGCCGCTGGCGTTCTCGGGCAGGACCAGTGGTTGTTCGCAAAGGGTTCGAGCGGGAACGTCGTTGACCGAGTACATCGGCCCGTCGATCGTGTAGGCGTCGAGTGTCGGGTCGACATCGCCAGGTGCGACCAGAACGACGGACAGATCAGGGCTGGTGCGGGTGAACGGTGCCCGCCGGATGAACTCGTCGTTGGCGACGATCCAGCGGACCACCTGATGTTTGGCCAGACCGTTGTTCATCTGGCCGAGCCAGTAGTCGAACCCGGCCTGGTCGGGGCTGCGACCCAAGATGTTGGTGTACACGACACTCAAGAAACCTGCATTGTCCAGGTTGGTGCCGTAGAGGTTGGCGAATTCTGCTGATTGCGCGAACCCCCAGGCGAGATCGTCTTCGGTGCGTCCGTCTTCGTATTGGTCGATCCAGTAGACCGCACCGGCGACATCCGGTTGACGGTCGAGGAACGCGAGGTAGAGGCGAAGCACACCAGCGTGCTCGTTGCGGTACTCCGGGGAGGCGACCAGTTCGGCCATCGACGCTGGTTGCCCCAGATCGACATCGGACGCGGCCACTGGGGCCACACCAACGGCCCACACCGTGACCGACAAACAGACCGCCGGCAACAGCTTTGTCAACATCTTGTGCAACATCCGCGCCCCTTCAACATTGTTGTGTGGCTGGGGACCATCGCACCTGTCACCCGAACGGTCAAACCACCATGACGCCCACACCGGCGGACGAGCCGTGCCCGACCCGTCCCCGATGCCGCTCGTTCATCGATGAGCGCAGTGGGTGTCCCCAAAACGCTCACCACTCAGGTTCCGAGAACCATCCCCGATCGCCGGTACTGTGACGCGATGGGAGCCCAGCGGATTGCGGCAGCGTTCACACCCGGAGCCCAGGACCTCTACTCGTTGTCGCCGGTGATGACCTGAGTGACGATCTTGCCCCTCGAATGCAGATCGAGCTGGTCGACGAGGCCAGTGGTCTTGCCTACGGCGCGGTGGCGTTGAGTGTGTTGGGTGATCACCGTTTCGAGGCGTTGGTCGACAGCGTGTCGAGCGAGCTGGTCGAGGCCGAGCAACCAGTCATCAATCGCGCGGCCTATCGCCCGGTCCCTCACCTCGATGCACAGATGCTCGAGGCATTCCGTTTCTTCTGAGCTGGCCAGCAACGGCCAGTTCCTGGCAAGGCCAACTCGATGAGGTGTGACCCGAGCTCGAGAGTGGCTCCGAACGTTGCCGACGTCCGAGCGTCAGGGCCACACCGGACGGTCCCTGATCGACATTCGCTGGCGATGCTGCCTTGTCGTGTGGTTGCCGATTTCGTCGGGGTGATGTGGTGCAAGTCGGCGGCTGGCTGCCTTGATGGGTGTCTGACTTGTCGTAGTCGCTGGGAGGCCGCTGTGTCACAGTGTTCGACGTTGCCAACATGACCGCTGATCGCCCCGACGGTGCTGGACTCGACACCTCGAGCGGGCAGCGAAGTTTCGAGGAGTTCTTCGCAGTCCAAGAGCCGCTGCTCCGTCGCGCTCTTGCGGCCGGGTTCGGGAACGATCTGGGCCGCGAAGCAGCCGCCGAGGCGCTCATGTACGGCTGGCAATGGTGGGACCGGGTCGCAGAACTCGACAACCCTGCCGGTTATCTCTATCGAGTTGGTGAGCGGTGGGCCGTTCGCCAACGGCGACGATCAATGCGTGCCACGGGTTGGGCGACGCAGCCATCGACCCCGGACAGGTTCGAGCCGGGCTTGGCCGGCGCGCTCGACTCGCTCACCGCCCGCCAGCGCCAGGCTGTCGTCCTTGTCACCGGATTCGGTCTCACCCACGCAGAGGCAGCGGACTTGCTCGGTATTGCCCGCACGTCGCTGCAAAACCATCACGAACGCGGTCTCACCAACCTTCGCCGCCATCTGGGAGCAGACACATGACCCTCGAGCAACAACTCCGCGAGTACTACAACAGCGACCCGATCACGCTCAACGAGCTCCAGCACCGCATGCATTCGGTCGCTGATCTCATCGATTTCGGACCAGTGGACACCGACGGGTTGACGCTAGATGACCTCGAGATTTCAACCGTGCACGATCTTGGTTCGGCGCCCGCTCGGAAGGTCACCCAGGCGCGCAATCCCGGCTGGGTGTACGCCGCCGCCGTGATGTTGATCCTCGTTGGCGTCGTGGCCGTCGTTCAACGCAGCACGTCCCCAGAAACTGCTGCGGTCGGATCGGCGGACCCGGCGGCTGCGGACATATGGGTGCAGATCGACCAAGGAGACGCGTTCGACCCCGCCCCCTCGGCCACACCGGACGTACTGGTCCAACCCATCAAGCAGAACAGGACCTTCGTCACCACCGTCAGGTCGACCGCTCTCGGCTATCTCGCGATCGGTACCGAACAACGCGACCAAGCGAGCACCGGGGTCGTGTGGCGGTCCGACGACGGTCACACCTGGACCCGGGTCACTGACCCAGACCATCTTTGGGGCGACGTCGAGACCCGACCCGACGGCTATACACGGCCGCCGGCTGCTGGACTGTGGACAATCGCCGAACACGACGGAACCGTCGTCATCGGCGGCTACACGTACCGAGATCCGGCGTCGACGTCGATCACCGCCGCCGCGTGGTCGACCACCGATGGAATCAACTGGACGACCGGGCGCATGCCCGATAATTCGGCTGGCCGGTCAGTGAGATCGATCATCGGGACCGACAACGGGTTCTTGGCGATCTCAGAAGAAGCGACCGATCCCGCTGGCCCGCAACTGTGGCGCTCGGTCGACGGTGTCGGCTGGCATTCTGTCCAATCCGATGGGCTGCCTGACGATGCGGTGGTGAGCTCGATGACAACCACCGATACCGGTACAAGGGAACGCATCGTCGCTGTCGGCTCCGCCGGGAGCCCCGACCCGCGACCCGGACTCTGGTACTCCGACGACAACGGCAACACTTGGCGCTCCGGCACCATCGACCATCGGCCGTCAGATCACCCGTTCGGCGAACTCACCGATGTCCAGACCGGTCCCAACGGGATGATCGGCCTCGGTAGCCGTCAGGGCGAGGGCGCCACCACTGACCAACTCGCCGGCTCGTATCAGCTTGTGGTGTGGGAAAGCAGCGACGGCATTGCATGGGACGAACGACCGATCGATTCAACCGAGAACCGCCCGTGGATGCGGCCGGGACTCGCCGTCGGCCCCGACGGTTTCGTCGTCACCGCCTACATCGAAACCGACGACGGGTATGAGGGGGTCAGCTGGATCAGCGCAGACGGCGGGCCCGTGGAATGGCTTGAGCACCCGACGGGCCGCGCCGGAGGTGTGCCGACAGCGACCAGCGACGGCTACGTGACCATCACGCCAGTCCTCGCCACCACCAAGTCAGGACCCGTTCCACCAGTCGCCGAACCGGCAGAGGTATGGACCCTCTCCACCGCCCGCAACTAACCCGACCCAGCGATCAGAGCAACGACCACGACCACCAAGTCGGCCCAACGTCGACCAGTCCCCGCAGCCGATCCCGATCCACCAACCAGGCGCCATCCCCTACCACTCACTCCCGATCACCGAAGAGCGTCCCTGATCGCCGGCCGTGGGACGGCGATTGAGGCATCCGAGAACGCGTCGACTGCGATGCTCTGAGAGCCCGTCACCGAGAGGTGAAGGTACGTATATTGCAGGGCGTCCGCATCGGTGTTCATGCTCAGAGTCACCCTCGCTGCTCCGAGACGGTCGGCAATCGAAGGACCACCATGCCCGCAAGCAGCGCGACGCCGGTCCCCATCAACCCAGCTGCCATCCAAACGATCGGCACCTGCTGCGCACCTGCCGAGGCCAGCGCAGTGAGCACGCCCAAGAACAACAGCAGCACCCCGCACCCCAATGCGCTACGAAATGCTCCCACCGGAGGGACTGGATTCCTCGCCACACCCAAGAACGCGTAAGACCCGAACGCGACGAGCGGCAGCCCGACGATTGCGGCGAAGAGCGACCAGGTAGCGAGCAGCCCGACAGCAACGGTGACCAAAAGAGCGACGAGAACGAGCACCCGGACCATCGTCCGGCGCACTGTCGAAAGCCTGTTCGGCACTGCTCGCTCATCGAGCGAGCCGCTCATCTCGCCAGAATGGAGCCGATCGTCGCTGGGCCAACTCACAGGACTAGCCCCTGCAGAGGGCGTCGTGAACGAGCTGCGTGATAGCGCCGCCTTTCCTTGCGCCATACGAGTGGCATCAACGAAGTCCGGGTGAACGCCGTCGATGATCACACCGATCGACTTGTCGTATTTCGCCTTGACACCGTTGACATGTCCTTCGGCGAACGGCAGCTTCCCCCAGGGGTGGTCTGTATCGGCAGACCATTTCGCGACGACGAACCAGATCAGGCTCACGGGAAGCAGGAACCATGGCCATATGGTTGTTCGACGAGCTTGGACTGACACCATCTTGGTGGCTGGGAGGCCAGACCGTATGCACACCATCGGGTAGTCCCCAAGCCGGAACCGTTCGATGTCGGTCACGTACTTCACCTTCTCAATCATTGCAGGTGCCTGAACGGCCAGGGAAGGCTGCGCACCACCAGCTGCGGGTGTCTCCTACCACTCACGGTCTGGCACCCGAACACTGCCCCCGATCGCCGGTGTCGTCCGCCAGCTGCAAGGGACCGGGGTTGCGCCAGCTACATGGGACCACTTTGTGAGGGTGGTGGGTCGGTGCGCTGATCATGGTCGGCCCGGTGTTCGGGGTCAAGGATTGGTTCGGTCGGCTCGCGGTCAGCCGGTCGGTTGGACCTGTGGTTTTTGTCGGTCTCGGTAGGACTCGCCTTCGATGACGAGTTCGTAGGCGGCGGAGGTGTATCGGTCGATCGCGGATTGGGCGAGGAGTTGATCGGCCATCAGGCCGAGCCATTCCGATGGGTCCCGGTTCGAGGTGATCACGGTCGAGGTTTTGCGGTGGCGTTCGACGACGAGTTCGTAGAAATCGTTGGTTGCTTGCGGGTCCAGGGTGTGGAGGGCGAAGTCGTCGATGATGAGCAGGTCGATGCGGAGCAGCCTTCGGATCTCGGTGTCGAGACTGTTGTCGAGCCGGGCGATCCGGAGCCGTTTGAACAGTCGGTCGGAGCGTTCGAACCACACGGTCCGCCCTCGCCGTATGGCGGTGTGGCCCAGCGCGGTGGCGAGGAATGTTTTGCCGACCCCGACCGGTCCGAGGATCAGGGCGTTGTGGTGGTTGTCGACGAAACGGATCGAGGCCAACTCGTCAAGGATGCTGCGGTCGTAGGTGACCGCTGCTGTCGGGTCCCAGTTGCCGAGGAGCATTGCCGGGTCGAGGCCGGCGGCTTTGGCTTTACGGGCAGCCGAGGTGGTGTCACGGCGGGTGACTTCGTCGCCGAGGAGGAGTTGGAGGAACTCCGCATGTGACGCTTTCGAGCTGCGGGCGAGGGCGAGCCGTTCGGGGAGGGTGTCGAGGACCTGCCCGAGTTTCAGCCGTTTCAAAGTGGCAGCCAACTCTGGGGTGACGTCGATGGGCGGGGTCATGGTGTCACCGTCTTCCCGGCAGCGAAGTGTTCCGGGTTCCGGGCGAACCGTCCAGTGATCACATTGTCGGGCACCGGCTCCGCCTCGGCGGCTTGGGCTTCGAGGGCCCGTTCGACCATGCGGACCACGATGTTCACGTTCCCGCATTCGGCGTCGACAGCCCGCTGGCAAGCAGCCTCGACGACATCGGGTCCGTAGCGTTCGATCGTTGCGAACAATCGGTAGACGTGACGCATCCGGGTCCACGGCAACGGCCCGTCGAGGACGAGGTCGACGAAGGCGCCAATATGGTCGCCGTGGCGGAACGCTCGACGGCGTTGGGAATCGATGTCACGCATCGCGTAGTCGGTTTTCTCCGATGGGAGATCGGCGGGGTCGGTGATCCGGCCGCCTGCCTTCGGCCGGGGATGGACCTTGACCAGCTGACCACGGTCGAAGATCTTGACCAGCACCCTCGTGGCGGTCACATCGACGTAGCAGCCGGGACGGTCGCCGGGCACCGAATACAGGGCTTTCGCGATTTCGATGTGATGATCCCGGTGAACTTTCGCCCGCCGATAGATCGGCAGATCATAGGGTTCGGCCGGGGCCGGCAGCAGCACGCCGGCTTCGTGATCAGCGAACACGACCGCCGGCTGGGCCTGCATGCTGCGGTGTGTCCGCATGCCGGCACGGCCACGACACCACACCTCGACCGCTGCCTGGGCCTCGGCCATGCAGCCGAAGTTTTCGCCGGCCCAGAACGAGGTCTGCACGAACTGGACCGCCCGCTCCACCCTCGCCTTGTCCTGCGGGGAACGTACCCGGGCCGGGTCGATCACGAACCCTCGGGCCTGCGCGTACTCGACAAACCCCTGATTCAACACCGGGTCCAGAGCGTCAGCCTTGGTGACGATCGTGGCCATGTTGTCCGGGATCACGACGCGGAACACACCGCCGTAGAACTCCCAGGCTGCTTCGAACCCGTCGATCACCGTGGCCATCGTCTGGTCGTGCGACAACCAGACGAAGCTGTAGCGGGAGAACACCGGTGTGAACACCAGCGCCCACACTCGCCGCTTCTTCCCGGTCTCCTCGTCGAACATGCGGCCGAGTTCGCCGAAATCGACCTGCAACTCCGCCCCCGGCTCCCCGTCAGCCAACCGCACCGTCGACGCCTTCACCGGCGGCCATTCGGCGGCGAGGAACCGGTTCAACGTCCGTTCCGGGACGAACACACCCTGCCTCGCGAGCAGTTCGACCATTTTCACTGCCGGCACATCCCCGGCGGCCACCCACGCCTCCACCTTCGACCGGTGCTCGAGCAGCAGCGCCCACGATTCGCCGTGACGATCCGGACGTTTCGGCGCCAACTGAGCCATCAACTCCCCAACGAACCCGTCGGTCAACACGCTCGAGCTATCACCGGCCGATAGGCCCAAACCTTTCGCGATATCGACCACCTTGGTCACGGTCTTTCGGTCGCATCGCACCAGCGACGCGATCCGCCGCAGCCCGTGGCCCATCAGCCACAACCTGAGGATCTCTCTGACTTCGAACACCGGAACCTCCCGGAACGCCATGCACACCGCCTTTCGGGTCAGTCGACGCAACGGCGGCAATCACAGCGTCAACGACACCGACCCCCCGGGACCCTCACGAATGGTCCCTTGCAGCTGGCGCAAGCCTGGTCCCTACCAACTGGCGCAGACCCCCCAAACTGGTCCCTTCCAACTGGCGCACGACACGCCGGTCGGCGGGATATTGGACCGGACGGCCAACGCACCCAGCGCCGATTAGGGGCAAGCGACCATCACCATCAGATCGGTCTTCATCGATACTCGAACAGCGAAGGGCATCTCCATCACCCCTGCCCGCTGAGGAGTGTCGATCATGACCATGCCTACGGATCACCCCCACCGAACAGCTCCAGCGTTGTGTGCGTGGTCGATGCTTGCCGCTCTCGTGCTGGCGGTCACGTTCGGTCTCCTCGCCGCGCTACAGACTGCCACCGTTGCGTGTCGGTATCACACCGTCGATGCCTGCATCCCGGTCCTTGAACCGCTCTTCGGTCTGATCGGCGCCGCTGCGATCTTCACGTGGCTGGCCACTTCTCCTCGACGGCACCGGTCGACGGTGTCGGGTCTCAAGTTGGCGGCGCTCGGAATCGCTCTTTGGGCTGCGCTCAACGTGTCGCTTGCACCGGTCATGTGCCCAGACCCCGGAAGGAACGACGTGATCTGTCACTTCGCTCTGCCGGTCGGCGCCGCAAGCTTTGTCGTGATCGCAGCCATCGGTTGGCCGCTTCAGCGACGCGAACCCGATCGAGATTCCGACGATCACACTCCCGCGTGATCGAACGCTCGAGGCCACTGACCGTCCCCAAACGCTCAAGTTCGCCGCGCCGCAGAATCGCCCTCGATCGCCGGTCAGGGGATCCACCATCACTTGCAGTGTCGGAGCAGTGGGTGGCCATGGCACCTGTTCCCGTGAGATTCGAGCCTCAGAGGGCGGCCCTGCCGGTCACTTGCACGTATCCGATTTCGAGGTCGACCACGAAATAGCGCCCGGTGTGGTCCCAGATCGCTGCGAGGTTGCCGTGAACGCGGAACCCCCAACCGTCATCGATTTCTTGGGCCTCGATGATGGGGTTGCCGTTGAGGCCTTCGGAGATGATGAGCCGGCCGTCGGGCGCACGTCTTGCGAGGTGGACGCCACTGGTTGCGATTTCCTCTGTCGGGGCGATGGTGGTGTCGGTCGCGAGTCGGTTGGCTTCGCTTCCGGAGATCGTTGCCGCTGGTAGCCGGGCGTCGTGGCGCTCCCACAGTGATGTGGCATCGGTGAGCAGGTGGAGCGACGTTGTCTGATCGATGGGCGTGATGCGGTGCCGGGTTTTGAGTCTTCGGTCGGGCATGTCCCAACGCCACACCTCAACGCCTGGTGTGACTGATGCGCCGCCTCGGACTGTGATGATCGCTGCGAGTGAGCTACTGGATCGGGCGAGCTGGTGGCAGATCCATTCCCGCTCCAGTTCCCTCCATGAAACGGTTGGGACTTGTTCCAGCATGTCGAGGTAGGCGATGCCCCTGTGGTCGACAATCGGCCACGAGAGCCCGTCGAAGCTCGTTGCGAAGAGGCTGGCGGCGACGTTGCCGTAGTAGTGATGTCGCCGGGTTGAAAGCTCGAGAACGTGGACCTCGTGGCTGGTGCCCCTTGCGGTGAGCAGAAGGGCAGTGCCGGAGTGGTCGGCGGGAACGAGCCGGTGGCATGGAACGCTCCATTGTGCTTTTGTGCGTCCGTCGTCGGTGAGTAGACGACAGCCGAGTTCTCCAAGTGCGAGGAGTGTCGTCCCGTCGCCGAGGGGTACTGCGTCGTGGATCTCGGTGTTTCCGGGCAGGTGGGCGTTGATGTGAACGGTCACCGGCGTGTGGGTTCTCGCGATGGGTTGCGGGAGGTCTGCCACGAGTAGCGGGTCGGAGCGTTGCCGTAGTGATCGAACTGCGGTTGAGAGCTGTCGATCTGTCTGTGGTTGGGGGATGCGCGCCATGGCCCGGGTCATTCGGCTGGCGATTTCTCGGTCGGCGATCGGGTCGTCAGGTCGCGCATCGGCCATGGAAATCGCGAGTGTGCGCATGGTGGCCGTGCTCGTTGTCCGGTCCTCGATCAGTGAGAAGAGCGAGTTCCGATGCTCCTGGCTCGGGTGGAGCGC
The DNA here is from genome assembly GCA_041394265.1 of Acidimicrobiales bacterium. NCBI lineage: Bacteria > Bacillati > Actinomycetota > Acidimicrobiia > Acidimicrobiales > Acidimicrobiales bacterium. Next base: position 3,583,251 of record JAWKIO010000005.1, on the reverse strand, counting down.
TGTCTGGTAGACGCGGAGTGCGACAGCCTGCGTACCGCCGTGGGCGACGCCGCGGTCGATCAGGTTGACCAGGAGTGGACGAATTGTTGTGTCGGGCCAGCCGGCAACGACTGCTCCGACGAGGTCGCCGCTTCGTTCGAGTTGATCGACCCACGCCAGTCGGAGGTCGCGGGCGGCGGCCGGATCTGTTTGGTCGAGCTGGGTGATGACGGCTGAGAAGATGTTGTGTTGTCGGGCGGTTCTGATGGCCCGTTCGTGGTCTCCCGCGAGCCACCACAGTCGGGCTCGGAGGAGCGGCGCGAGGTTGCGGTTCTCGGCGAGAGTTGCTGCTAGTGGGTAGCGCTTGTGCCGCTCGAGTAGGGCGATGCAAAGGCTTGGATTGTTGAGGAGTTCGGCCAGCACGAATGCCGCTTCATCGATTCGGCCGCTGCTCTCGAGCTCCTTGGCTGCCTGCTGGTACAGCTCGGTGAGGTGCTGGCTCACGGTGTGGCCGAAGGGGATGGCACGGCCCTGGCCCGGACCGTTGGTCGAGATTTGCAGCTGATCGCGTCGCGTGGGTAGCCGGAGGGTCCACGCGCCTGCTCCGAGACCACCGATCGGTACGGCCTCGCGCAGCGCCCGATCGAAGTTACCGGTTCTGAACTGCTTGCTGAGGTCGTTGAGATAGCGGGCGTGGCGGCGCCCGACTTCATGCCGCATCGGTGTGCGAAGCACGAGTTTGGCCAGTCCCCCGCCACCACGTCTCGCCGCCGATGCTGATCCTGCCTGTCTGTTTGTTCGCAGCGTCCGCGACGCCGAGTTTCGTGCCGCCTGCTGGTTGAGCTCGCTGCGGAACCTGGACGCTGAACGCGATAGCCGCTTGACCTTTGCCGCCACTCGAAAATCGGGAGTAGGTGGAGGTGGATCGAACTCTGCAACGGTGCTGTGGGCGAGCGGAGCCTCCAGTGGGTCGAGTCGCACGATTTCGTGCGGCAGGGCGATCCAGTCCGACGGATCCAGAGTCGGTAATTGATCGATGGCGACCAACTGCTCAGTGCCGTGCACCCACCGAACGAGCGTGCCTTCTCCGACAGTGCGTCCTGGAGCCGCGGTGAGCCCGTCACCTGCTGCGATCACCATGGTCCCTGGACTGTTCTCAGCGCTCACCTCGCGTTCGTGTGAGAAGAGGAAGAGCCACGATTCGTCTGGCAGAAGCCGGAGCGAAGCCCCATTGGTCCAGTGGTCGAGGACACGTCGGCGGGCGGTGTCGACACCCACCATGTGTGGGTCGATGATGACACCGGAAGCGCGGTGGCGGCCATGGTGGACGAGATCGATCGGTCTCATCGGCGGTTGGTCCCGAGATGTAGCAGCACTTCGCCGGTTGCGAGGTCGGCGACGTCGATTGCCCCGTTGTCCCGTTGCATCGCGAGCAACGGTTCGGTGGGATGGACCGCCACGTCGGCGAGGTCACCGGAGAACTTCGTCAACGTCTTCGACGCCCCTGCAGTGTTCTCGAGCCGCAGTAGCCGACCGCCAGGCGATTGCACGAGCAGCGTCGGTAGTCCATCGAGATGAACCAGGCCGAGGCCTGTTGCCTCGTCGTCGATCCTGATTTCGCTTGTCGCCCCCCGCTGATAGATCCGCCAGTGGCCAGGTCCGACCTCGACACCGAGGTGGGCATGGTTGCCGACCATGACTCCGCGGCCCTGTTGCGGTAACCCGATGGCAACGCCACCGAACCAAAGTTGTCCGGTGTTGCTCCATACCACCCACGGCTGGTCGGCCGTGACACTCGCACCGATAGCCGCAGGGAAGATCCGACGTACCGACGACGGGGCGTCGATGCGCCACCACTGATCGGCGAAGCCGACAACGATCGAGCCGGACAGGAAATAGAGGGGAAGGAGATCGCCTCCCACCAGACCAGCAACCGATGCGTGGTCAAGCCCAAGATCGCTGAGCGAGATATCGATCAAGTCGACTGCGCCGAGCCGCTTCCCCACGACAACGACCCTCACCCCGCCCTCCATCGCAACAAGCGCGACCGTACGGGCTCCAACGACTGAGGCAGCAAGCACCGGTCCGGGGAACTGTCTGGCCCGAGGCCGGGCGCCAGACTCGCCCGGCGATTGGGGCACCCCGACGACCACGAGCTCATCGGCGCCGTCGCCCCGGCACAACAGCCGTCGAGGCGAACCAGGAAACCTGGGGAAACGAACAGGACTACCAGCTGCAGCGATCTGCAACTTGAGGTCTCGTCGAACTCCATGCCCCCGCAGCATCCGAATGCTGGTTGACGAGTCGGGCAGTTCCAAGTTGACGCTGCGTCCGTCGACAACAGCCGAGACCTCTGTCGCCCCCGAAGGACCCCAGCAGGATTCGGTTGCCCATAGACGCCGCCATCGATCAGGGATCACACTGTCGTGAAGCTGTGGCGCTCCGAACAACCAAGAAACAGACGATTCTCGATCGAGCGTTTCGTTCCAGGCGTCCACAGTCTCGGCCGACACCGTCGTAGGCCGCCGAGCCCGCAACCAGGCGCTGAACAGCTCAGGAAGCTCGCCATTGAGCCATGCGCCGGGCTCGTCACCAGCGATACCGACCACGAGCTCGACGTCATGCACCCGAGCGCGACGGGCTAGCACCGCCAGACCAGCGAGCTGCACGAGGCGAGGAGCCCCGATCTGGTCCGGTCCGCAGTCCATCAAGATCGAGATCCGCCCCGGCGGGCGCGGTCGGCGCTGTTCGACACGAAGATACGACAACTCCGCCATCGCGATGCGACGCAGGAACTCGTCGGGCTCGAACTCTGACAGCGCCCAGTCGCTCAACAGCAGCCGATCGAACGGCCCGCGCCGGTCAAGCCCCGCGAAGCCGTCCGGTTCAGCGACGCCGCCAGTGGCCGACGGATCTCCCATTGCGAGGTCGAGTCGCTTCGCCATCCGCTCGACACCCACCGCTACGTCGTCCGCCAGGAACCCCAACGAGGCCTCCCACGACGACAACCCATGCGCGGTCACTCCACGAGTCCTTGGCTAGGCGACTCGAGGCCACGCAGCATCGCAGCCGAGGGCGACCGAGCCGGTGGTGACGCCAACGCTGCCATCGATGGCGTCGCCACGACCACAGCGGCCGACTTCTGCCCGCGACACACTGCACGTCGAACAAGGCGGGCTGGAAGATCCGGGGCAAGAGTGGTCGGGCAGAGAAGGCCGTCGTCCATGCCGAGCCAGATCGCACCCTCGAACCACGGCAGAGCGTCACTGTCGCTCAGGGCGATGAGATACCGCTCGCCAACCACGACTCGTAGATCCTCGAAGGCGTCCACACGATCCGCGAGCAGCGCGGCATAGAGAGCCCTCGAAGCACCCTCGACCATGATCCCGACCACCCCAAGCGGCGGTTCGCGTGGTCCCCATCCAACCGTGATCATGCGCCGCTCGCTACACCCGTTCGATCAGACTGTCTCGTGCCAGTCGCAGGTCATTCGGCATGGCCTCGGTGGAGAAACCCGCATCGATCTCTCTCAACACCGCCTCGACCTTCAATCGGTGATCACCATCACCCGCCGAGGCAGACACAGCAAGCAGCCTGTCGGCCGCCTCCACGAGGCGCCGAGCGCGGGTCAGAGGGCCTGCGGACAGTTCCTCAGCCGCATATGGCAGCGACCGATTCTGCGACGACTGCAGCAAATCGCTCAATACCTCGCGAGCGATCGGCTGAGCCTCAGCCGAGGGGGCGACAAGTGGAAGTGGCCAGAGATCGGCCTCAGTCGCAGCCATACGCCCATCCAGCACCGACGCAGCTGCGACCAGCCCCTGTGCTCGCACCGCCCGCCGATCAGACAACACAATGCCAGCCGACCGCATCCGACGGATCGCGGATCCAACCAACGGCCGGACCTCGCCGAGATCACACTGCGCCCGCGCCCACGCGAGACGGTCAAGAACATCGATACCCACCGGCACAGACGACTGACGCTCGGTTCCGGTCCAGCCAGCCTCAAGCATCGTCTCCAGACTCGAGTCCGAGATCGAATCGACGAACACGTGCACCAAGAAACGATCAGCGAACGCTGCCAAGGAGCTGTCCTCAGGCAGCGCGTTCGTGGCACCAACACAAAGGCGCAACGGGACATGCCGCACAGTGGCTCCACGCCGGAACACCCGCTCGTTCAACACACCCAGCAACGTGTTCAAGATCGCAGTTGATCCAAGAAACACCTCATCGAGAAAGGCAACCTCGGCCTCGGGGAGCATGCCCGTCGTAGCGATCTCGACAACGCCATTCCTGAGGCGCTGGAGATCAACCGGGCCAAAAACCTCGTTTGGCTCAGTGAACCGTCCAAGTAGATACTCGAAATACGAGCCTCCCAGCTCGTTGGCGACTCGACGCACAGCTTCGGACTTCGCAGTCCCGGGAGGTCCAACAACCAAAACGTGCTCGCCGGCCACGGCAGCAAGCAACAACGATTCGACCAGCGACTCCCTATCCGTCAGACCAAGCTGGGCCCGATCAGCCACTCCACGCAAGGCCGACGCATCCGCAACCAACTGAGAGTCCATTGAACAAGTATCGGCGACGACGCCAGAACCCTGAGGGACCGCTCAGCAACAGCCCGGCTCCGGGCAAACACGACTGCCCCCTACCACTCACGACCGGAACGGCCGGATACCGCCCCATATCGCCGGTCCGGGGTCACCCGTCGAGGCCTGGTGGTGGGATGATGCCACCGATATCGCCGGGCTGGTGGCGCTCCGCTGGTCCGAACTGACATCTCGACCTTCCCTACTCGGGATATGACGCCGATGTGAATCGGAAGGGGCATCACGCCGCCGTACGAGGCAGACGAGCGACAACGAAGGCACCCGATCGCCGCTATCGGCCTCAAACGAGTGAATACTGGATTCGATGCTCAGAGCCCCGATCGGAAACTGGATGGCTGTGATCGCCGGAGCGCTGGGCACCGTCGGTTGTCAAACCTCGGGCGAGTCAGCGGAGGTGCTGGTGGAGATCGGCCAGACCGAACTGGCTGCCCACCAGGCGGATGTGGACAATCAGGCGTGGATCGTCGGCGAGTCGAGCGTTGCACCGGGGGCCGATATTCATGTCCGGGCGACGTGGTGCCCGACCCCGAGCTTGCACGTCAATAGCCCTGACTTCAGCTACCAGTTCGGACGGTCATTTGATCCCGTCGAAGACACCGGCGACACGCGTGATCTGGTGATGCGTATCCCGGGTGACGTCGAACCGGGCGAGTACGACCTTCGACTCACCTGTGTCAACGACGGTGACGTCACCAACCGTGTTCGAGAGACGACCATCGAGATTGTCGGTCCCGCGGTGTCAGAGACGCCACTCAGCAATGTGGATCCATCATTGCGGCCGGACGCGGTACTGCCGACCCGACGAGGACTGCATCCAGTTCTGATCGACCCCAACAGGCGGTCCCCGTCGTTGGGTTCGCCAAGCAAGAGGTGCATCAGCTCGCCAAGCTTGAGCAACCGGCCCCATCCAGGTGTCCCATACCAATCACTCTCCGATCACCGACGAGCGTCCCCGATCGCCGGCTCGAGGCCGCACGCCCTGATGCAGTGATGGGCACGAGTCATCTGTCAGCATTAGGGCAGCGTCGGGACCCAACGCAGGTTCCCGGCCGGAGATACGGTCGAGGCATGTCAATTCTTTCGGCCGCAAGCGTTGAGTGAGTCCGACAGCAACGAGGTGTTGAAGAACTCGACCGTCGTTGCATTATTCGCGCATGGCCTATCGTCAGTCCTCGCCATCTTCTCGGTGTTGGGTACCTCGATCGAAGCCAGCGCGAAGGCCGGGTTGTCGGCGTTCATCTTGGTGCCGACGCTCCTCGTCGTTCTGATGATCGTTCAGAGGCGGATGATGCCTCACGACGAGGGTTCAGAAGTGCCCATCGTCGGCGCATGCGGCTTTGGAACGCTATGGGCATTCACGATCCTCAGCTTCCTCTCCGTCCTCTGAGCTCGGAGGTCGCGCCAGACCGGGTGTCCCGATCGACCCGGCACGCCGCCAAGAACCTGAGCAACACATCGAGGTCACCCCTCGGCTGGTCGAGCACGCCTGGGCGGTCGATTGTCAGCATCGACTCCACGGACGATTGCACCATCGTTCTGGAGTGACGTCCGGATCGTTCGAGGCGGTGTTCAGGCTCGGTTGAGTTGACTCAAATACTCGTCGGTAGGCGGCGGGTTCCGCCCCGCAGCCCTTGATGGGACCTGCGACATGGTTGCTCGAGGATCTCGATGTAGTTGGCAACCGCTTCCTCATGTAAACCCGACGCCAGAGAAACGCAAGGAAGAATCTCGATGAAACCCAGTAACTATCTTCAACGCCGCGAAGAACGACTCAGCGACAGCGTTGTCGTAGGCGCAGCCGACCTGGCCCATCGAGGAACGGATCCGCCCATTCACACGCAGGCAGTGACGGAACGCCCTCGAGGTGTACTCCGTGCCGCGGTCGGAATGGAAGATCGCTCGCCGCCGGATCCGCCGGTTCCGGCGGGCCATGACGATCGCCTCGCACACCAGTTCGGCCCGATGATGCTCGGCCATGGCCCAGCCGATCACTTCACGGTTGTACAGATCGATCACCGTCGCGAGGAACACGGGGCCTTCCCACGTGTCGATCTGGGTGATGTCGCCGACCAGACGCACACCGGGCCGATCAGCGGTGAAGTCGCGGGCGATGAGGTCGGGGGCCGGCGGTGTCCCATCGGGTTGGGTGAGATGCCGCCACGGCGCTGGATGACACGACTCCAGGCCTTGTTCGACCATCAGATCCCGCACCACACGGTCACACACCACGATCCCTTCATCGACGAGCCGGGAATGCACCTTGCGGTAGCCGAACACCCCGTTGGAGGCAGCGAACACCCGGGCGACCTCACCGGCCAGCCACTCCCGGCGACGAGCCGACGCGGGGGTGCGGCGACGCCAGGCGTAGAACCCGGACTCCGACACGCCAGCCCACCCGCACATTCGGACAACAGGAAATTCGGGCTTCTCCCCAGCAACAGCGATCTGGTCGATCACTGCGAACCACGCTTCGGGCGTTGTTCGGCTGCGAAGAAGCCCGCCGCTTTTTCAAGAACTCGTTCTCCTGGCCGGCCCAATACAGCTCGTCCTTCGCTGTCTTCAGCTCGGCGCGTAGCCGTTTGTTCTCGGCTTCGAGATCGGATTCTTCGCTTTCGGCCACTCGGGACTCCTCGATGCGTGCTCGACGCAGCCAGGTTCGCAGAGTCTCATGCGAGATGCCCAGCTCCCGGGCGACCTCACGGGTCGGTCGGGAGAACTCGGTGACTTGACGACAGGCCTGAGCACGGAACTCAGGCGATGACTTGATGCCCTTCGGCACGATGACACTTCCCTTCAGCAGGGCAGCCCCTCACCGCGAAATCCCTTCCCCACTCCATTCCCGCCAGCCTGTCATGACGGCCCCTGCCCTCGACGTCGCTCAACACCGGACCGAAGACGTAGATCCACAGGCCAAGCATCGCAATGGTAAAGGAAGCGTTGACCACTCGTGTCAACACCAACACCTCACCCGCCAGCAGACCCAGCGCCGCCAGATAGAACACCGTTGGCAGCTGTTTGACAGAGGTTCGAATCGCTGCCCGAGACCAGCCGAGAGCATCGCGTGCGACGGGCGCGACCCGCAGCCCAACAAGGGCCTTGCCCGGGTCGCTCCGAATCGGGCGACGCCGAGCCAGTCGACGACCACGATCACGACCAGGCCCGTGAGCCAACGCCCAGTCGCGCTCCCGACGCCACTCCAACCAATCAGAGCTGCCAACACCGTCGTGTCGAGCCACCACGCAACCAGTCGACGCCCGACGAAACGACCCCGCTGCGGCCCGGAAGAGGCAGCAGGCCCGCTTGGAGGAGACGGACGATTCGACGGCCGCTTGCCATCTCTCCGAGTCATCGAACCGCGTTTCGCGCCGTTGGCGAAGAAGTCATCGGAAGCGATCGCTCTGGGTGGCCCAGGGAACATTCGAGGCGATCACGAACCACAACAACCCGGAGAACGAGTCGACCCGGCGTCCGGTAAACAGCCCCACGATCAGCAGCCGCTCTCGCACGGTCAACACGTGCGCCGCCGGGACCCACAGAAACCCCAACCGGTAGCGGGCAGCGAGAACGTCACCGGCAAGCACGTCGAGACCCAACAGGCGGGGCCGAACCTCCACCGAATCGGTCGAGAACCGAGTGACCCCGCCCTTTCGCTCGATCTCGATGGGTTGGTGGTCAGATCGAAAGAACCATCGAAGCGGGACCCGCCCGTTCGGGCCGAGGCGGGCCCGCTCTCGACTCGAGATGCCGAGCGACGAGACCACCAGTTGCTCCCCGCCGCACCCCAGCACGCACTGGCCCATCTCGGGATGGCCGACCGTCACCTTCGGATCATTCGGAAACATCACAGCGGCTACCCGACGTCCGCAACGAAACGACTTGAACAGTCCGCTGTCCGACACGAACCTCACGGCGCCCGGTCGATGGTCACCGATCCAACGGTGCGGCCGCGCAGCTGTCGGCTCCCGGCGGCATCACTCGATTGCACCCGAACTCACCCTTTCGGACCATCGCTGCCGACCAAGACCCATCCAACGATGTGACATCGGAAACTTCGATCGCCTCGATTCTTCCAGACCCCTGCCGTCCCATAACCATCGTCGATGATCATCGGACCGAGATCGTGGCAAACCATCGGCCCAAAGCAAAGCTGGATGAGAAAGCAACCGAGCATGCACGCGACCGTCCCCTACCACTCGCCGCAGACCATTGAACGAACGGTGAGGTAGGCCGCTGGCTTGGTGGATCGTTCGCTGCGGTTGAGGTCCCGACCAGGCCGTGGTGGTGGCGTTTCTCAGCGCACCGGCCCGGGACCAGCAGCCCCCGCAGGTTCAGTTCCGTTTCGCCAGCGGCCCCTATCGAACCGTGCGTGCGGTTCTCCCGCACACGGCTCTCCGACATCGTTCATCGTCAGGCATGCGCAGTGCTCCAACGTCGGACGCTTCCGGTGAGTCGATAGATGCCGAGTCCGGTGGCCCAGTCGTGATTGAACCGGGTGACCCGGAGTCGGCCTCGGGTGGCGTACTTGACGCTGGCCAGCTTTGACAGCCGCCAGTGCACGTAGCTGTCGATGGCGGCGAACTTCCGGTTCGAGTTGCCGTGCCGGAAGTAGGCCCCCAGCCCCGCAGCACGGGGTTGAGGTCAGCGACAACATGTTGCAGGTCGCGGCTGGCGAAGCGGCGGTCGGTGCGTTCACGAACCTTGGCCCGAACAGAGGCCATGGCTCGTGCCGACGGCCACTTCGACAGGTAGCGGCGATCTCCCCACTTCGACGGTGTCTTGCGGTGATGAAACCCCAAGAAGTCGAAGCCGTCCTCACCATCGACGAGGCACACGATGCGGGTCTTGTCGGGATGCAACCGCAACCCGAGGACGGCCAGCACCGCCTCGATCCGGCGGCGGGCTTCTTCGGCCCGTTGCCGGCTGGTGGTGAGGACCACGAAATCGTCCGCGTAGCGGACCAGCGTCCCCAGACCAGCCATCGACGCCCACGCCTCATCGAGGACGTGCAGGGCGATGTTGGCCAGCAGCGGGGAAATGGGTGAGCCTTGCGGTGTTCCCGTCTCCGAATCAGACACGATCCCACCCTCGAAAATCCCCGCTCGAAGCCAAGATCGCAGCAGCTTCAACATCGACCTGTCTGACACCCGCCGGGCCACCTGGGCCATGAGAGCGTCGTGGTCGATCTCGTCGAAACACGCCTTGATGTCGGCATCGAGCACCCAGTCGGCTCCCCGATTGGCTGTCACCCGGACCGCTTCGAGCGCCTGATGAGCCGATCGCTTCGGGCGGAACCCGAAACTCACCGGGGAGAAATCGGCCTCGAAGATCGGTTCGAGAACGATCTTGGCTGCCGTCATGACCACACGGTCAGCCACCGTTGGGATGCTGAGCGGCCGGGTCTGTCCCGGCTTGCCCGGCTTGGGGATGTGCACCCGCCGCAACGGCCGAGGACGGTATTGGTTGTCCCTCAACTGTTGGGCGAGACCATCGAGGAACGCTCGCACCCCATCGACGCCCCCGTCGGCGATCGACGTGATGGTCACGCCGTCAACGCCAGGAGCGCCCCGATTGGATGCCACCTCGACCCACGCCCTCCACATGATGTCGCTGCGGGCGACCTTGTCGAACAGGGCATGGAAACGCCGAACAGAGTCCTGCTTGGCGCTGCGATACAGCACGCGTTGAAGAGCTCGAACCTTGTCCACCTGTTCGGTTTCGCTGACGGACCTAGCCGAGAACTCGGCACTCATCAGGGTTCCTCACCTTCTCCGCGATGCATCGATGAAGCAGGGGCCCTTCGCTCAGACCGGGTTGTGTTGTCCCGACCCTCAACCGCTACTACGACCCCCTCCGACTTCCTCTCGGCCGCCCACCACTTCCCGGGACCACCGGTTATAGGCAGGACCGCTACCCGCCCCCACAGGACGGGGCCGAGGAGGATCTCTCCAGTTCCGAGGACACCCTTCTGACCATTCCACGCCCCCTGCGCCGGGAGGTTCATGGGCATCGGCTCCAAGACCAACGATGCCGTCCATGGCCTTCGCCCTTAGGGAACAGGCTCGGCTTCTCCACGTCCACCAACGGCGGACCGGCGTAACGACGCTGCAGGCTTCACTTCATGTTGCGGACTGGTCAGTCGCTCCGACCCCGCTTCGCACCCGGCCTCTCGACCACGCACGGGGGCCTCACTACCAGGGACCTTGGCGTCTCCCCGGACCGGACTCACACCGGCTGGCTGCCCTCAACTTGTCGCTTGGTTACATCACAACAACCTCCTTGTCATCATGGCGCCCAAGCTGCTGGACGCACTCCCTGATCGCCGGTTTCCGGGGACGCACGAGATGGACGGGCAATCGTCGGTGCTTCTTGGAACCGGCGAAAGGAACAGGACGACTTTCGCCTGTCCGACCATGTGAGATGATGGGCCAGTAGGTGCCATGCAATGCGCAGACGCCCAAGGGTGGCGGAGCGGTGCAAGCTGGAGGCGGCTCGTGAAGGAAATGTCGTTTGATGCTTTCGTCGCTGCCAGCCAGCGCAGCATCAACAGGTATCGACGGCTCGTCATAGACGCGGCGCAGCACGGCATGCTTGCCAGGCCGGATGGCCGCCGATTCGATCTGGAGTTCCCTCCAGTCCTAATCGCCTACAAGATGCCCACCTACTTCGCCGCGGAGCTGGTGGGAGCGGTCCCGCCTCCCTTCCCTCCGCTGGTGATCATCCGTCGCTCGTTACCTGGCCCACGAGCGTTTCTCGGTCAGTTCTCCGGAGCGCCGCAATCAACGACTGCGTTCCGATTCGAGGCGCAGCAATGTGACTTAGACGACGGGAACGGCGTAGTGATCTCCGGTGTTGCGATGGTCTCGGCCCGCGATCGCGAGGCAGTCGATTCCCGCTACCCCGAGCTGCGAGAGCATCAGCACCAGCGGGCGACCATTGAGGTCCAGCACACGATCGAGGGTGAGACGTTCTCACCGATCTACTACGAGGAGGGCGCGCAGCCGATCTGGCTCGACAACACACTCTCTATCTCAAGCAGCGCGGGTGCGGTTCGGGCTCGCTACTTTCAGGGCGCCTGGATGGTTCCTCGTACCTGGTCAGCGGCTCGCTTCACTGCTGCGTTCGAGGAACGTCATGACTTTCAAGACGGCGTGCGGTTGCACCCAGCGCTGACTGGTAAGAAGGGCCGGGAGCTACTGTCAGCAGCAAATCTGGCCAGTTTGCTTGTCGTGGACCGTGTCGGCGAGACAACCATCACTCGGTTCCTCGAACTCAATGACGGCCTGCTTCGCAGTGCACTCGCCGCTGATCGGATCATTCCCCAACCGCTCCTGCCATGGCTCGCCGGTAATCCCGATCCCGACGAGAAAGCGATTCAGCCCGACTTCCTGTTCGTCGACGCCGATGGACGGGGCCACATCTGTGAGATGAAGCTCCCACTCCTCGACAAGGCGAGTTTGACGACCGGGCGCAGGCGGCGCCGTGACCTCATCAAACCGGTTCGTGACGGGGTGGCGCAACTGGCGAACTACAACGAGTACTTCTCCCATCCAGCGCATCGTGACTACCTCGCCGAACGGTTCGCAGTCACGATCGATCCACAAGACCTTCGGCTTGTCCTGGTTGTCGGGAGCAACGAGAACTTCAGACCACAAGAAGTCCACGAAGCTCAGCGGATGCTGAAGCCCGTCGAAATCCTCGACTTCGACTCGCTCCGATCGCTGGCGCTTCTGGCAACTGGCGCATTGGCTCAGGTCTGGAACCGGTAGTCGCGGAACCCTCGGAGACCTCGTTGGGTGATCACGCATCGCTCGATCAAGCCGAAGGGAGCGCATTCGAGAGCGAGGGTTTCGCTCACCGATCGACGAACGCACTCGACGTTGCTGCGACTTGGTCAATAGCCAATCGCAGTTCGAGGACCGCAGGCGATCGACGCGTGGGTGAGCGCCAACACCCTGCGAGCGGCGGGATGCCCCATATTGCTCGAATGTCGCATCGATGAGTCCGCCCCCGATCGCCGGCTCGGCAACGCACCTGCGTTCGAGCAGACGTCGCCTGTTCTGCGGACTGGTGGGTACTCGACCGCAGCTTCACGCCTGGCGACCTACGATAGTCACATCCATCGATCGGAACGGCCTGCTCGGGTTGGAGTGGGCGACTACCACGGCGGGCAGCAATGACGAATCTCTCAAACCCGACAGTCCGCCACCGCCGCCCCACTACCCATCTCGATCTCGCTCACGGAGCGAGGCCGCTCTGATGTACCAGTTTGAGGGTCGAGACTGGTCTCAACTGGTGGGAGGCGTTCTCGAGTCGGTGACATTCGTGTCCAATGCAATCGATCTCGACTTCGGTCAGTGGGGCGTGACCTGTATGAACGGGCTCACCTTGAAGATTGACGGCCGGGTTGAGAACCTGGTGGTGTTGCCGACGAGCGCGAATTCGTTGCCAAGTCTCATCGGTGCCGCGGTGGAGAGCATCGCCGTCACGCCCAAGGTTCTGCGTCTCAACCTGAGCGACAGTGCATGGATCGAGCTGGTCGATGACAGCGTCAGCTACGAGTCCTACCTCTTCCGAACTCTCGACGGCGAAGTGGTGGTATGACGACCGGCCCTTCGTGACCAGTAGGCGGCCGCCGGGGGAACGATTGCACCGTGCGACACCGACGCACTTCTGCGAAGCTTCGTTGCGAACGTTGATGGCGGGAGTAGGGAATCGGGTGGGCTTCATGGAGGACTGGATCGCAGCATTTCTGTTACAGGGCGGTGACCGGTCAGGCCATGACCTGACCGAGGACGGCCGCCTGGATCTTCGCGGCATCGAGTTCCCGACCGTGGCCGAAGCCAAGGCGGGCGCGTTCCGCGTGGACCAGCTCACGTCCCTCGCAGCGCAAGGGATCTACGTTCGAGATCAAACATGGAGCGGACTCGATCTGAGCGGAGCGCGGCTCGAAGCGCTGTTTTTCATCAACTGTCGGTTCCTCGGCTGCGTGTTCGACGACGCCAACATGGCAAACACCGGGTTCTCCAGCAGCCGGATCGAACAATGCTCGTTCGTCGGAACGAACCTGCGATCAGCTGGCATCGGAAACGCTGGCACGATCCTCCGAGACGTCGACTTCTCGAGGGCGTCCCTCATCGACGCCCGGTTCACGGACGGAGACTTCGAACGCTGCGACTTCACCGGGGCAACACTCACCCGAGTGCGGTGCATCAATACCCGATTCCATCACTGCAACCTGTCAGCCAAGCTGACCGACATCCAGTTCTACGCCCAGAAACTCCTGACTCCCGACCCGGCTGACAACCTGTTCGCCCACTGCGACCTCTCAGGCGCCGACCATCGCCGCGTAGTGTGGCGCCGAGTCGATCTTTCCACGTGCCAGCTCCCCGAGGCCGAGTCGTCCCTCTGCTTCGTCTACGACGCTGCAGCCATCGAACGGGCAGAGCAAGACCTGAGGCAGCATCACGGTCAGGTAGGGGCAGGTGCAGCCGCCTACATCTCGGGCTACCGGAAATGGGCGCCCGAACATCCGGCGATCCTGTTGATGAACGCAAGCGATCCAGCACCTGACAGTGATCTCATTATTGATGCGCTGACCAAACACTGCGGCCGGATCGACAGACAGAGTCCCGTGGGGTGGTGGGGGTTCCGAGTGTGATGCTCGGTGTGTCAGGCCTCGAGTTGGGCCTGTGATCGGTCAGTGTCGCGCACCCGGTTGAGGTCTGCCATTGATCCTTCGGACATGTAGCGGCGGGCGACCGCCCACTCGTCGTGCTGATCAGCCAGGACCGCCCCGATCAACCGGATCGCGGCAGCGTCGTTGGGGAAGATCCCAACCACGTTGGTGCGCCGTTTCACTTCCTTGTTCAGCCGCTCCAACGGATTGTTCGACCAGACCTTGCGCCAATGAGCACGAGGAAACACCCCGAAAGCGAGCACATCGGTCTTGGCGTCACGCATCGACCCCGCAGCTTTCGGGAACTTCGCCTCCAACGTGTCGGCGACCTCGTCCCAACGGGCGTCGATCTCGCTGGTGGTCCCGAGCGTGAAGATCGACCGGAACGCGGCCGCCACCATTTCCTGCTGACCCTTGGGGACCTTCGCCAACAGGTTCCTGGCGTAGTGCACTCTGCACCGCTGCCACGATGCTCCGCTCAAACCCTTACCGATGGCGGCCTTCAACCCTTCGTGAGCATCAGAGATCACCAGGCGGACCCCGCCCAGTCCGCGTTTGCGCATCGAGCGGAGGAACGACAACCAGAACGTTTCGGCTTCGGAATCGCCGATATCGACACCGAGGACCTCGCGTTCGCCCTCAGCGGTGATCCCGGTCGCGATCACCACCGCACGAGACACGACCTGGCCCAAAGCGTCGTCGCGGACATGGACGTAGGTGGCGTCGAGATACACGTACGGGAAGCTGGTATGGCCAAGCGTCCGGTTCCGGAACGCTTCGACCCGTTCGTCGAGACCGGCGCAGATCCGCGACACCTCCGATTTGGAGATCCCGGTGTCGATCCCCATCGCCGAGACCAGGTTGTCGACGCTGCGGGTGGAGACGCCGTTGACATAGGCCTCCATCACCACCGCGTACAGGGCCTGATCGATCCGGCGTCGGGGTTCGAGGATGCTGGGGAAGAACGAACCCTTCCGGAGTTTCGGGATGCCAAGCTCGAGGTCGCCGGCCTTGGTCGACAACAGCTTCGGTCGGGTCCCGTTGCGGTGTGTCGTGCGGTCGATCGACCGTTCCCACGGGCCGGCGCCGATCTGTTCGGCCGCTTCGGCGTCGATCAGTTGTTGCAGGGCCCATTGGGCGAGCTGGCGGACCAGATCGGTGCCTTCTCCGATCGAGATCGCGTCGAGCAGGTGGTCAATGTCAGACTGTTGCAGAGTCATCGGTGTGGTTCTCCATGGTGTGCACTTGGTCGTACACACCGAGCATCACGCCGGTGACTCACCCAATGGTGGACCCGCTCCGAAACCCCACCACACCAAGGGACTCATACGATCGAAAAGTCGACCCACAGACCCCAGCCACCAGACTGACCACGAACTCCAGAGCAGCGAACGTCGCACCCCGTCGATCTTCACGGCCCGGGCGTCGATTGGTGCTACAGCGAGACCCAGCAGTAGAGGCCGTGGGATTGCTGTGTTGCCTGCCTGGCCAACCCAGCGAGTTGCTCAACCACACCTCGTGCGGTGCCCGGATCGATCCCCGAAGCTGAACCGTCGCCAGAAGTCCAGGCATCAGCCCCCGCATCGAGTTCGGCCACCGACGCTTGCCCCAGCATGTGCTTCACTACGGCCGGGAGTTTCATCACCCACCGCTCGTCAGAGAACGCAATCACGTCGTCAGGCTCAGCGAACCCATCCTCGCTGTCGGTCCCGTCCATTCTCGAGGCGAGACCGATCACCATCGACGGGTCGATCCCGCCCAACGACAACACACCCCCGATCTCGGTGCCCACCGGTGGCGCCGATGGACCCGCTGGCCACTCCAGGACCGCAGCAGCCTCCTCGTCACTCCCAACCACGAAATACTCATGCAGCATCGACACCCCAACACCGTCGCCGACCGGCACCACCTCACGCAACCGAACCGGCCTGCCCCCCGCTCGAAAGCCGCAACACATACTGCCGCCTACCACGCACCCAGCGACACCCCCAGAGCGCTCCCCAAGGCCGGCCGGAGGACACGTCCGGTGCTTCACTCTCGGCAGGCATCGGCCATGACAACATGACACCGGCGATCGTGCGGCGAGTTGACGCACCGAGAGAAGCGAGGTGGTGTGCAGAGCAGCAAGCACGGCATGGCTGAGCGCCGCTACGTACACGGCACCGACCGCTTCCGCGAAACGGTCTTCGGCAGCATCATCGCATTCATCGGACTTCAGCTCCTTGTGGCAGCGACCTTCTCGTCGAACACGCCAACGCTGTCACTCGCCGGTGCCGCGCTCATCGGCATCGGCGTCGCGGTGACCGTACGGGGCCGGCGTCTCGGCCTGGTGATCGCCGATGACCGTGTCCTGGTGCGGCGGTTCCTGTTCACACTGTCGTTCGAGAAGGACAAGTGCCGCCTGGTGATCGACGACGACCAGCCGATGTGGTCACTGCGCAAGTTCGCCCTCCTCAAGATCGCCGACGATCAAAGCCAGACCATCCATCAGATCTCATGGATCGGCAGGTGGACCAACGCACCGTCGCTGCGGGAGCTCCTGAACGAGATCGAAGCCACCGGGTTGGTCGTCGACCGACGCCCCGGCTGACCGCATCCACCGAGACAGCACCCTGCGTGCGGATGGCTTGTCCCTGCTGATTGCGTCGAGTCACCCATTCACCCCGGTGACCTTCGTGCGATGTCCTGGATCTCCCACAATTCCTGGAGATCAAACCATGCAAATCATCGAGCCCACACCATCCAGCCCCGGCCACAACGACAGCCCCCCGATCGACGAGGCCCACGTCGCTGCTGCGTCGTTTCTCGCCCGCTACAACGGCCGCACCCTCGACGCCTACCGGTTCGACTTGCGCAACTACTTCCAATGGGCATCCGACAACGACCTCGAGGTGCTGGCAGCGACACGCCCCCATATCGAACTGTTCCGGACCGCGCTGGAACGACGAGGACTGGCCGCCTCCACGATCGATCGTCGCCTCTCGACGGTGTGTGGCTTCTACCGGTTCGCCCACATCGACGGCCGGATCGCCACAAACCCGGCCCAATACGTCCGCCGTCCCAAAGTCCATCCGTCGGACTCGCGTGGCATGGACCGCTCCGAACTCGGCGTGTTCCTTTTCACCGCCGAGCGCCACAGCCCAGAGCACGCCGCCCTCGCTGTCCTTCTCGGTCTGAACGGTCTGCGTGTCAGTGAAGCGTGCGCCAGCAACATCGAGGATCTCGGTTCCGAGCGGGGACACCGGACACTACGAATCGTCGGCAAAGGCAACAAGCCAGCAGTCATACCGCTCGCACCACGCACCGCCCGCACCATCGACCTCGCGATCGGGGAACGAACCGACGGGCCGATCCTGCGTCGCCGTGACGGCCAACGCTTGGATCGGCGCACCGCCCACCGGTGGGTCCGCTCGATCGGGAAGCGAGGCGGCCTCGGACACGTCCACCCGCACATGCTCCGAGCCGGGTTCATCATGGCCGCCCTCGACGCTGGGGTCCCGCTACGTGACGTCCAACTCGCTGCACGCCACGCCGACCCACGAACCACCACCATCTACGACCACCGCAGACAAAACTTCGACCGCCACGCCGTCTACATCGTGGGTGCCTACGTCACCGGCGGATAGCCCCCCGGGTACGCGAACACGGGCGCGCCAGGTCGACTGGATACAGCCACGGAGCCGTGCGAAGGGGAATCCATGAAAGCCCGCTGCCGGAAGATGGAGCCACGGAGCACGCCGCTCATGAGATCAAGCCACGTCGGCGATGATCATCGCTTCTGCGCGAAGGCGGCGACGGCGAAGGCTGTGAGGCAGCACTCCCCGCTCGACGGCGAGTTCGTCGAAGCGCACATCCTGCACACGTGTGAGCGCCACGAGGCGAGCGTCTTCAGACGACACCACACCCCGCTTCACTGCCTCGCCGAGCACATCGACAAGGCGACTGGCCGGATCGGCTGAGGGTGCCGCCGCAACCGGGTGAAAGACCATTGGGTCGGGGATTTCCTTGCCAGCGTGGCGGAACAGCATCGCTGATGCGGCCTGCCTCGTGTCCAGGCCGATGTTGCCGCCGATGTTGTTCGGCCTCCGATCGAGCGGGTACTCAGCGATGCGTCCCCACGCCGCCGCAACAACGGTGGCGGCGACCTCCTCATCGCTGTGCGGTCCAGGAAGGAAGCGATTGGTGGTGCACACCATCCCCGGCATCTGGATGTGAAGCACGACTCTCCATGCGAGCGAGTCGGTCGCACCGCAGCGAATGAGCGCCGCGAGGACCTCGTCTCGGAGTGACCGGTCGGGGTCGTGCGCCCTGCCAACGACGGCGTTCAGATCACCGAATTCGTGCAGCGCCGGTTCTTCGGATTTCCACGTCTCGAGCGATACCGCCGCCTTTCGTGACCGAACGATGCGGGCCCACTCGTCGTTGAGATCGCGGAACAACTTGATCGACATGGCTGGTCTCCTCGCCTTGGGATAGGCCAGGAACCGTCACGAACCGCACTGCACCGACTTCTGCACCGTGCACTGCACCAACGCGAAGAAATCCCTGGTGCCACTGCACCGCCGACTGCACCGTGCAGTCGTCGGTGCAGTGCGACGGCACGCCTCACGTAGCGACAACGATTGACGCAAACGATCAGGAGATCGGCGTGCGCTCGTCGCCCTCTGCCTTCAATCCGAGGCTTCAGCGAAGACGGTCGACCTGCGCAGCGGACCACCGTGCGAGGGCGATCCCCGCCATCTCCGTCGCCTGGTTCCGGTCCGCCGTGACCACGAACACGAAGCGTTCGGCATTCACGTCGACAACCCAACCGGTGAGCGTTCCGCCAACCAACCGAAACTCGAGAACGTGGCCAAGCCGAAGGTCGATCGGCGCAACGAACCAACCGAACGCAGCGTCCCATGGCCACTCGGCCTCGACCCACTGACCATCGGCGATCCAGACGTTGGCGACCGACAGGCATGCTTGGCCAGATGGCAGGTCGAGAAGTCCGAGCCCCGGTCCGAGACGCAGTGCAACCGGACCCGGCGGGTGTTCGACCACCTCAGGTCTCAGGACCTTGTTGGGCACCCGCTCAACGCCAGCGGGGCGACGGCGACCGAACAGTCGCATGGCTGCATCGTAGACAGACCCAGTGTCAACGCAATCGACATCAGCTCGTCCGACATCGCCAGCCGCGCCGCTCCCAGGCATTGGCGGCGACGGGCGGCGCCAGCTCCGGTGCCAAGAAGGGCCGATGCCGAGCCAGCGTGGTCACAAACCGCCAGTAGTTCCACCCATGGTCACAGGTTGTGACACCCACCACTCTGGGTGATCGAAGGAGTCATCCACTGACATGACTGGGCGGAGCGGCGACGCAGCTACCTCCCGGCGGTCGTCGGCTGATCACGCTGGCGGCGCCGAAGAGGTTGGACACGACACGGTCCTGCACGTCAAGGGTGTTGCCACCGTGAGCCACATCTTGGGCCGCAAGTGGACCACCACCATCTTGATCGCCTTGACGGCCGCACCTGTCCGCCACGGTCCGCTGTGCCGCAAGCTCAGTGGCATCAGTCGCAAGGTGCTGCACGAAAGCCTCAACGCACTGATCGAGGATGGACTCGTGGAGAAGGTGATTGGCGTCGACGACCTCGACGGGGTGTCGGTCAGCTACGGCCTCACGCCTCTGGGCCGGTCTCTCGCCCCCGTCATTGCCGAACTGGACGTCTGGTGCGCACACCACTTGGATGAACTCACCCACGCAGGCTCTGGCGAGGGTGCTCGACTACGGGTCGAGCGGAGCGTTGAGCAGGGTGATCACCCCGAGGTAACCACGGTCACGTTGCAGTAACCGGGCGCTCCAGGTTGATCCTGGCGACCGTGACCACCCGACTCTGCACGATGCGACAGACGCCAAGGCGCCACCTGCGCCAGCATTTGTGCATGAGCCATGTCGCGTTCCGCCCGTCAACACCGCCTTCCTTCGTCATGCGACGCATCATTCCGCTCCTTGCGGCGGCAACTGTCACGCTCTCGGCGTCGGCATGCTCCTCATCGGGCAGCGAGGCAACAACAGCCTCCTCGACGACACAAGCCGAGACGACAACTACCTCCACCCTCGACACGACCACGACGTCGACGACCGCGCCTGCGGACACAGAGCCCGCGCCAGCGGTCCCTTCGGACGCCGAACTCGCTGACGCAATCAGCGCGTTCTGGGCGTTGTATGACGAACTCGGTGCGAGCAAGGAGCCGTTCGATCCAGCGATCCGCACTCGGCTCGAGGAGCGCTCGACCGGCGACGAGTTGGCGACCCTCTTCAACTACTTCCAGAGCAACGCCCGAGCCGGCTACTACATCCAAGGCGGCATCGAGAGCTCTCTCACCGTCGTGTCGGCCACGCCGACCGGTGCCCATGTCCGCGACTGCTATGACGACTTCAGCGGTCTGTACCGAATCGACACCGACGAGCGAGTCGATGTCGACGACCCGGCACGCCATCAGGTCGTCTACATGCTCGTGAACGAAGACGGCGTGTGGAAGGTCTCGAACATTCTCGATGAGGGGTCCGGGTGCATCGTTTCCTCCTGACGTTCGGTCTCGGCGTTGCGACGCTGGCGTGGTGCTCGTCATCTGCCGGCGCAGACACACGTGGCGCCGCATCGACTGACGAGTCGGGGGCCGACGCGATCGCGTCCACGTCTGTCTCGCACGGACAGAGCGCAGGAACACGGGAGGACTGCACCTACGAGCTGGTCCCGACCACCGACGACAACCCGGTGTACGACGTCGACGGAAGCGTGATCACCGTTGACGGAACGGGGAACTGGTACGAGAAGACGTGCGGAACGACGTTTGTCGGTACGTTCTACATCTCCCCCGCCAACCCGCTCGACTTGCTCGCTGAGGCCCGCAGCCGCATCAACCTGCCGCTACCGCAACCCAGCTTGAGCCCCAACGGCGAGCAGATCGTGAACCTCACGACGTGGATGTGGATCGAGCCCACCGACATGGCCGACCAATCGGCAACCGCAGCAGTGCCGGGGCTCGCCGTCACGGTGACTGCCGTCCCCGAGTCCGCCTTCTGGACGATGGGCGACGGGACGATCGTCACATGCACCGGATCCGGCACGCCATTCGATCCCTCTCAGCCGTCGGCATCCCAGCAGTCCGACTGCTCCCACGCCTACGAGCGATCCTCGATCAACGAGCCGGGCCACGCCTTTGCCGCATCGGTGGTGACCCGCTGGCGCCTTTCTTGGACGGTTGCCGGCGCTGGCGAAGGTGGCGATCTGGGGACCATCGACCGCACCACCACCTTCCTCGTTCCCGTCGCCGAGGTCCAAACCGTCAACGTCAACCCACGAGGTGCGCCATGACCACCATCCTCCGGCCGCCGACCAATGCACGGCTCAATGGGCAGACCAAGCCAGCCGCAGCTGCCAAGGCTCCGGCGCCACCGTCTGGCTTGCGTCGAAATCGACCACGAATCGCCATCGGTCTCGTCGTGATCGCACTCTGTGTTCTCGGTGTGGTGACCGCAGTTGCTCGAGGAGCCGAGCGCACGCTCGTCCTCTCGCTGGCCATCGACGTCCCGGCGGGCACGACACTCGGCCCGAGCGACCTCATCGCCGTCGAATTACCGGCCGACACCAGCCTGCCGACCATCGCCAACGACGACATCGACATGATCATCGGCACGACAGCGGCGATGAGTCTGTCTCAGGGGACACTGCTCCATCCGTCGATGGTGACCGACGAGGCCCGGGTCCCCGATGGCATGGTGCTGCTCGGCATCGTGGTCGACTCCGGCCAGTATCCGATCGACCTCCGCGAGGGCGACAGGGTCGAACTGGTCGAGACCGGGGCCGTCATTGCCGGCAGCGATGGCGGCGTAGTGAACCTGGGCGAAGCCGACGTCCGAGGAATCGCGGAGCCCACAACCGGCGGCAAGGCGCTCGTCGTCTCACTGATCGTGCCCAGGGATGCGGCGGACCGGGTGGCGATCTCGGGCTCACAGGGTCGCATCAGCCTTGTGGTCGTGGGTTCACGATGACGCTCGTCGTTGTCGTCGCAGCCAAAGGCGCACCCGGCGCCACCACAACGTCGGCCGCGCTCGCCGCCGCCGGTGCCATACGCAACATGCCCACGCTGCTGGTCGAGCTCGACCCGGCAGGCGGCTCGTTTGCGCTCGAAACGCAACGGTCGCTCGACCCGGGACTGGGCACCCTGCTGGCGGCGGCTCGACGTGGCCTCGATTCCTCCCTCCTGACTGCACACTCCCAAGTACTTGCGAGCGGGGTCGAGGTACTCCTCGCCCCGACGGCGCCCGATCGCGCCAAACGAGTCGTCACGACCTTGGCCGGTGGCCTCGCTGAGCTGCTGAAGCAGCGACCGGGCCTGACGATCGTCGATGGTGGTCGCTGGGACGGCGACAACAGCCTCACGCCCGTGTTGGCTGCGGCAGACCACGTGATCGTCCTTCTTCGACCCAACGCTTCCGGCACCGAGGCTCTCCGAAACCGCTTGTCGGGCCTGGCGGAGATCAACCGAAGCAACGCAGTGGTCTGCGTTGGCGACCAGCCGTATTCCGCTCAGGAGGTCGCCGCAGCGCTTGGCGTTGCAGCCGAAGCACCGATCGCACATGACGCCCGGGCCGCCCGACTCGTGGTCTCTGGCGTCCCCTTGGATCGTTGGCTTCGTCGATCCTCCCTCATGCGCTCCACCCTCGACATGGTCGATCGACTGACTGCCAATCACGACTCGGAGGTGCTGGTATGACCATGACGGCGCCCCAAACCAACGACGATCTCGTCGGTCGAATTCGTTCGTCGATCGCCGCTGAGTTGTTCCGGCAGACCCAGCAGGCCGAGGCCACTTCTGGGCGTCGACTGCAACGTAGCGATGAGGAACTTCTCGCTCGAGATCTTCTGAACCGCCATTTCGACGAGCTCGCCAGCGCAGCGATCGACTCAGGCCGCGAGCCACTCGATGATCGGACGGAGACCGAGGTCGGCCAGGCAGTTCTCGCCAGGCTCTTCCAACTCGGCCGCCTGCAGCCTCTGCTCGACGACACCCAGATCATGAACATCAATGCCAACAGCTTCGATCGGGTGTTCATCGAGTACGCCGACGGGTCGAAGGTGCAGGGCCCGCCGATCGCCGGGTCGGACGAGGAACTCGTCGAGATGATCCGCGAGATCGCTCGTCGCTACGGCTTGTCCGAGCGCGAGTTCAACATGGCGCATCCCAAGCTCCACATGCAGCTCCCCGATGGCAGCAGGCTCACTGCGGTGAACTGGCTCAGCGGCCAGCCCAGCCTGTCGATTCGACGACACCGGTTCATGCGGGTCGACATGGCGAAGCTCGTCGAGCTCGGCGCCGTCGACCACGCGCTCGCATCGTTTCTGTCGGCTGCTGTTCGAGCACGAAAGCGCATCATCATTGCTGGCGCCACCGGTGCTGGGAAGACCACGATGCTGCGCGCGTTGGCATCGGAGATCCCACCCGACGAACGAATCGTGACGGTGGAGACCGAGTTCGAGCTCGGTCTCGATCGGTTTCCCGATCTCCACCCCGACTGTGTCGCCCTCGAGACACGTGCGGCAAACGTCGAAGGCGTCGGCGAGTTCACGCTGGCCGATCTCGTGAAGCTGAGCCTTCGGATGGATCCTGGTCGTGTGATCGTCGGCGAGGTGCTGGGCGCTGAAGTCATCCCAATGCTCAACGCCATGAGCCAGGGCAACGACGGCTCGCTGTGCACGATTCACGCCCACTCCTCCGGCGAGGTATTCAACAAGATCGCGCTCTACGCGATGCAGTCGCCCGAACGCCTCGACCTGGTGACGGCGAATCATCTTGCAGCCGGCGCGATCGACCTGGTCGTCTTCATCTCGAAGAACGACGCTGGCCGCTACGTGTCATCGGTGCGCCAAGTGGTCGAGGCGATCGATCGTCAGGTCGTCACGAACGAGCTCTTTCGCCCGGGTCCTGACGGGCGGGCGGTCACCGGCGATCCGCTCCCCCATGACCTGGCCGCCGAGCTGGCCCTCCACGGCTACCGGGCCGAACGTGGTTCGGACTGGGGCCGGCAATGATTGCCGTTGCGATCGTACTCGGCTTGGGCATGGCTGCCGGCCTGTTGCTGGTGCTCGACGGAATGACCACGACGGCGAGCCATCCCAAGCCGGCAAGGCATCGGGCACCTGTCGACCACCGTCGTTGGGCGGTGTCTCTCGGCGCCGGATTCGTTGCGCTGGTGCTGACGCGGTGGCCGGTAACGGCACCGGCCGTCGCCGCCCTGGTGTGGTTCGCCCCGCACCTCCTCGGCGGCAATGCGAACCGAACCGCCGCCATGGAGCGCACCGACGCCATCGCCGGGTGGACCGAGATGCTGCGAGACACCATCAACGCCGCCCACGGCATCGAGGCCGCCATCACCTCCACCGCCGGGGTAGCGCCGCAGGCAATCCGTAGCGAAGTCCGCCAGCTTTCACGTCGGATCACCCACGAGCCGCTGGAACGGGCGCTGGCCGACTTCGCCGATGATTTGGCCCACCCGATCGGCGACCTGGTCGTCGCTGCACTGAGCGCAGCAGCGACACACTCCGCTCGAGACCTTTCCGAACTCCTCACCACCCTCGCCGCAGCGGCCCGAGATGAGGCAGCGATGCAGCTTCACATCGATGCGACTCGGGCGCGGATGCGAACGACGGTCCGAGTGATCACCGGTGTCACCGTGGCTACCGCCGCTGCCCTCGTCCTGTTCAACCCGACCTACGTTGCGGCCTACGCAACCTTGCCGGGACAGGTCGTGTTGTCGTTCATCATCGGTTGTTGGGGCGTTGCGCTGTGGTGGCTGGCCCGGATGGGCCGCTTTGATCAGCCCGAGCGATTCCTCATCGGCCGACCCCTGGAGTCGACGCCATGAACACGATTCTGCTCGGCGTCGGGCTGGGTGCCGGATCGATCGCAGTGTGGACCGGCATGTTCCCGGCGAGGTCGTCGCTCGCCGAAGCGATCGACCGCATCCATCAGCCACGCCAGGTGCCCGTCGTTGCAGCGGGCGATGAGTCGACGTGGACACGCCTCGTCGGGAGACCGCTGGCCTCCACCTCGTTGGTGTCGCGCATCGAACAGCGCTTTCGCACCGACATCCGGATCACCGGCTCGTCCGCCTCCGAACTGGCGGCGCAGATGGCGATGGCTTTTTTGGCCGGACTGATCTGGGCGCCAATGGTCGCCGGGATCATGGCGGCCGGCGGCGTCTCGGTGCCGTGGATTTTGCCGGCGTGGGGCTCGTTGCTCCTTGGACTCGCTGGCGCATGTGTGCCGCTCGCCATCTTGAGGTCCGCCGCAGCGGAACGGCGCAATGCGTTCCAACATTCCCTCAGCTGCTACCTCGACCTGGTGGCCATTCGCCTCGCAGGCGGTGCCGGTGTCGACGGTGCGCTCAGCCACTGTGCCGAGGCATCACCGAGTTGGGCGTTCACCGAGATCCGCCAAGCGCTGGTCGAAGCTCGGCTGATGGGTGAAGCACCGTGGACCGGCCTCGGTCGACTCGGCGAAGACCTCGGTGTACCGGCGCTGTGCGAGCTGGCGGCCAGCACGGCGCTTGCCGGCAACGAGGGAGCCCGCGTTCGAACATCTCTCACGGCGAAGGCTCGCTCGCTGCGAACCAAGGGTCTCGCCAGTGCCGAAGCCTCCGCCGAGTCGGCAAGTGAGCGGATGTCGCTACCGGTCGTGCTGCTGATGCTCGGCTTCGTTGCCTTTCTCGGCTACCCCGCCGTCCTCCAAGTTCTCACCGGTCTGTAATCACCATGAAAGGGCATCGACATGCTTCACTACCACTACCTCCGAGCCTGGGTGATGTCCCGGGTGCCGGGCCTCGACCGCGACAGCGAGCGCGGCAGCACGACCACCGAGACCGTGATCATGACGGCAATCATGGCCGGACTCGCGCTCTCGGTCGGAGCGATCATCGTTGCTGCCGTGATCGCCAAGGCGAACTCCATCTCCCTCGACTAGCGCGACGGCGCTCGGCCGGCGCCGCTGAATCGGGCACCGCAGGCGTCGAGATGACGCTCATCGTCCCGGTGCTGATGTTCATGGTGCTCCTGATCATCCAGTTCGGTCTCTGGTACCACGCAAGCGCGGTCGCCGAGGCGGCAGCACAGGAGGGCGTTCGGTCATCTCGAGTCGCCCAGGGCTCAGCAGACATCGGTCAGGCCCGGGCCGCCGAGTTCATGGCGGCGAACGCGCCGAGCCTGATCGAAGGCACCAGTGTGGTGGCCACCCGCACCACCGAGACCGCACGGGTCGAAGTCAACGGACAGCTCCGTTCGATCGTCCCCTTCGTGCAGCTGTCCATTCACGCAGAAGCCGAGTCGCCGACCGAACGGTTCCGGGAGGACGACCGATGACTCGGCATCGCCAGAGCGAACGAGGATCGGCCCCCGTCGAACTCGTGCTCGTCACCCCGCTCCTCGTCGGGCTGCTGCTGTTCGTTGTAGGCCTGGGTCGGCTGGCTGGCGCTGCGGGTGACGTCGAGACCGCAGCACGCGAGGCCGCACGAGCTGCGTCCAACGAGCGTTCGTCGTCCGCAGCGAGGCAGGCCGGCACGGAAGCTGCATCGACAACGCTGCGTGACCGGGGTGTCGAGTGTCGAAGCCTCTCGGTCGAGATCGACGCCGCGCAGTTCCGAGCCGACGGTTTCGTGACCGCCGCAGTGCGCTGCACCGTTGATCTACAGGATGCGACGATGATCGGCTTCCCAGGAGCCAAGACCTTGAGCGCAGCCTTCACCGCCCCCGTCGACCGCTACCGAGGAACCGACCAATGACACCTCGGAGCCAAGAGCGGGGATCGGTCACCGTGTTCACCGTCGTCATGACCGTGGCGCTGCTGTTCATGGCTGGGCTCGTCTTCGACGGAGGTCAGATCCTCAACGCCCGGCGAGTCGCCGCCAACATCGCAGAGTCGGCGGCCAGAGCGGGAGCCCAAGAGCTCGACGAGGACGCTGCCCGTGGCACTGGCGCCACCACGCTCGACGCCCGCCGCGCTGCGGCCCGAGCAAATGACTTCCTTGCTGCTGCGGGTCATGAAGGAGCAGTGACCGCAACCAGCGACACGGTGACCGTGACCGTTTCGATTCGACAGCCGATGGCCATTCTCGGTCTCGGCGGGCTGGCCGAGGCCACCGTCACCGGTACGGGCCGGGCTGTACCCCTACGAGCAATAGGCGAGAACGGACCATGAGGAAAACCAAACACCCACCGCTGCTCTCTGCGCTCGGCGCCGCCACGACACTCCTTGCGCTCGTGGTCGGAGTGCCCGCAGCACTCTGGGCGATGTCGGGGTCGCCGATTCCCTCGAGCTTTCCAGCGGTTGCCGACATCCTCGATGGCCTCACCCGCGGCCCGATCGCCGACGCCACCATCGTCAAAGGGGTCGCTGTCGCAGGCTGGCTCGCATGGCTCGTGATTGTCGGCTCGTTCCTGCTCGAGCTGACTGCCTGGGTCAGCGGACGGACGGCGCCGCAACTTGCGCTCGCCGGTCCCATTCAACCCGCCGTCCGGCGGCTCATTGCAACAGCGGCCCTTCTCCTGTCGAGCCCCGCATTCACCACCGCGCCCATCGCGGCGTCGCCCGCTCCCGTCGTTGCCGTAGCACAGCCGCTCCGAGCTGCACCTGCGACCTATCTCGCTCCCAAGCTCGCTTCAGTCGGGACCTCCGTTGTCGATACGTCGACCTCGGAGGCAAAGATCCATGTCGTGCAGCGCCGCGACACCCTGTGGGGGCTGGCGAGGACGCACCTCGGCGATCCCCTTCGCTGGACCGAAGTCTTCGACCTCAACCAAGGGCAGCCTCAGCCCGACGGTCGCACGCTCCAGGATCCGAATCTGATCGTTGTCGGCTGGACACTCCGATTCCCCGACGATGCGGTTGGCCTTGACGTCGCTTCGAGTCCCGTTGAAAGCGAACGGACTACAGAAGGTGCGCCGACATCCGACATTCCCGAGGACCCGGACCGGACCGGCACGGCCGAAACATCGGCCTCAGTGTCGAGTCCGCCTGCCAACACGCCGACCGAGGCCGCACCCGAGACGACGCTCCCTGCTGCTGTCACCACACAGTCGGTCGTCTCCACGCCGTCGGCACCCGTCGACGCTGCGCCGGTTCTCCCCGTCGTCGAAGCAAGCAGACCCCTGGTCGAGCTCGTCGGCGGCGGCCTTCTTGCCGCTTCGCTGGTGATTGCCATCGACCGCCTGCGCCGAGTCCGGACACGCCAGCGCAAAGCGTCGGCGACGAGACCCCTCAGCGAACAGCTCCGGGCAACCGAGATGAAGGTACGTCACAGTGCCGATCTGGAAGGAGTCACTCGCCTCGACCTGGCGCTCCGGGCACTTGCCTCTGGCCTTCACCACGGCGACGCCGACACCGCCTCGATCATTGCCGTGCGACTCGACGGCGGCGATCTCGAGGTTCTCCTCGACGCGCCAACGAACAGCATCCCGGACGGCTTCGAGGACACGGGCGACTCACGCGGCTGGCGGCTGCGGTCACCGATCGATGAAGCAGAACTTCGACACCTTGCCAACGGGGCCACGGCTCCACTGCCGTCACTCGTCACGATCGGACTGGCCGACGGAGACCCCCTCCTCATCGACATCGAAACCGCCGGCGTTCTGACCATCGGGGGGCCGGAAGATCAAGCCCTTCCCTACCTACGCCGCCTTGCGATCGAGCTGGCCATGAGCACATGGACCGATCACCTCGATCTCATCACCGTTGGCGAACCACTCGGCGACATCAGCGGGAGCCAGCGTGTCCGCCACTTCGCTGACGCTGCCGAGGCCGTCGGACACATCGAGCTCATCGCCACGTCGACCGGGGAGCAGCTCGACGCTGCCGGATTCGCGAGCACCGTGGAAGCTCGCGTCGCCGATGACCACGGCGACGGATGGATTCCCACGATTCTCCTTGCTTCGGCTCCGCTTGATAGCGATCTCGTCGATCGGCTCGCAAGCGCGATCAAATCCGGGCGTGGTGTCGGCGCCGTGGTACCTGGGCCGATCCCTACCGCTGGATGGCACGCACTCCTCGACGGTCCGACACTCCAGCTTCTGCCGCACAACCTGCAGCTGACGGCTGTCTCGCTCGACGCTGAGACCACTGGTGACCTCGATCAGATCCTCACCGATCTGGCTTTCGACCAGCCATGCGGCGACGAGGTACTGGCACTACCGGAGGACTCCGCCGACGATCTGCCCGATGCCATCGACGATTCGCATGCCGATGACGACGCCGTTGCCGAGGACCTCACGCCGTTCGTCGAGGCGACTGCTGAGGTGGAGTTCCGAGTGCTCGGCTCGATTGACGTCGTTGGCATCGGTCCGATCGAACGCCGCAAGTCGATGGAGATCGCGACCTACCTCGCACTTCATGCGCCCGAGGGCGTTACCGACGACCGGGTGAAGATGGTCTTCTGGCCCGATGGGGTGCCGGAGCCGCAGACGTTCAACACCACGATGTCGATGACCCGCAGCGCACTCGGCAACGACAGCGAGGGCGAGCTGCTCCTGCCCCACTTCGCTGCGGCGGGACAGCGCTTCAAGCTTGGCGACAAGGTGACGACCGACCTGGCTCGGTTCACGGCTCGGGTGAGCTTCGCCAAGTTGCAGCCTCCCTGCGCGGCCCGCCCCATCCTCGAAGAAGCGCTGAGTATGGTCCGCGGCCAGCCGTTCGACACGAGCCGGGGCTATGAATGGGCCTTCGCCGAAGGCTTCGTGGCACGAGCTTCCATCGCGGTTGCCGAGGCCGCCCACCGGCTCGCCTCTCTTGCACTGGAGGCAGGCGACACGAGCCAAGCCGAGTGGGCCGCAAGCCAAGGTCTTCGCGCTGCGCCAGGTGACGAAGCCCTCTACCGCGACCGCATGCTCGCCGCCCAGCAGGCAGGCAACACGTCAGCCATCAAGCAGATCATGAACGAACTCTGTGAAGCCGTCGAAGCCAACGAACCGTACGACCAACTCGAGCCCGACACCGTCGAACTGTACGAGAGACTCTCCGGCAAGAGCGCACGAACCGTCAGCTCACCACATCCTCGACACTGAGTGATCCGGCACTTCCACCGAAGCCCAAGGCAAAATCCATTTCGCCTTCGCCACCGCCATGTTCAACGCTGATGTTTCCTCCAAGCAATCATGGCGCTGCTCGGACACGTCTCCGCTCAGATGAGCCTGCGCTGTGGGCACCCGGTCGACACGACCGTCCGGGCCAAACACGAACGAGCACAAGGAGACGCATGTCCGTCGCGACCGCTTCCCCTCTCAGGGCCATACGCAAGACGCCTGCCAACTCGGGCCAGACTGAGTCAACCCCACTAGCCACTTACTGCGCCCGAGGCATTTGTCTCGATGGTTCCGAGGCATACAGCCTCTATCCAAGAGCGGCCGCAATCAACGTCATGATCAGGATGGCTGTACCTGTGACCACAAGGGTGCGAGGGAGATCTGCGAGTTGGTGACGGTAGATCGTCCTCACAGACTGGTCGACACGAAAACTCGGTGGCGGAGGTGTTCGTCGTCGCGCTCTAAGCCAGCGGATGAGGCCGGCGGCCAGGAACAGCGCGACTGCCATACCCGTAGACCACGCCACGTCGCTCCAAATCACGTGCATTGTCTTCCTATCCGTCCTCGGTGTTGAGGCGGCTTCGAGTCTATGGACTCTCGATCGACTTGCCCGGCAACGAGCAGGTCGAATAGCCCATGGGCGCGGATCACTGTCACGCAACCCAGACAGCTTGTGATCCCGGTGGCCGCACCGGAACCGAACCGAGCCCGCTGTCAGACATCAGAGTTGGTTCGCTCCGCCCTCGAGGCGACTACACAGCCCCTCACCTGCTACGCGACGAATTGACACCTTCGCAGCTCTCGGCGGACCCGAGTCCAGATTCGCAGCCTCTTTGAGACCTACACTTCCCCCGGGCAAGGCGCGCTAGTTGATCCTGCAAAGTGCCGCCACCAGCGCGTAGGGGTTCACGTCCTCCTGCCCAGCCGGGTGGAGTTCGAAGTGGACGTGGGGTGGGGTGAACGCGGCGTTGCCGGTGTTGCCGACGTACGCGATGACTTGGCCGCCGGCAACTCGCTCGCCTGTGGCGGCGGCGTTGAGCGAGTTGTGGGCGTAGTAGTACCTGGTTCCGCTGTCGCCGTTGAGCCAGACGGTGAGGCCACCGAGGCCGACATCGGTGTTGCTGACCCGATCGATCACGCCGTCCTCGACGGCGACGAGCGGCGTGCCGGCTCGAGCGAAGATGTCGGTGCCTTTGTGAGTCCGTCCACCTGATCTGGGGAACCCCCAGTCGTTGGTGAACCCGACCTCTCCCGCCACCGGGCAGAACATGCCGCCGACGCCAATGACCGTGCCGAGCCCGTACTCGATGGCTTTCGCCATGACCGCGTCGAGGTACGTCTGGCTGCGGTTGTATCGAAGGATCGCAGCATCGAGATCGCCGACCTCCTCGCTCCCTCCGCAGAGATAGGCGGCTGCGGTATAGATCGCATCCCACGCATTGTTCGCGTCGGGGCTCGCCCCGATCGGGCGGCCAGGTGCGACTCGACCCCACGACGCCCAGGTGGTCGACAGAAACTGCATCGGACCCGCAGCACGAGCCCAGCCGCCAGGCATCGTTTGGTCCGGCACGCGTGCCACGCCTGCGCTGCCGTTCAGCGGAGGTCCGAGGATCGGTGGCGTCACCTCGCCCGTCAGCGGGTCGAGACGTCCCGCCCCATGGCCCGACTCGATCGATCCGATCGCAGCCAGCACCTGCCAAGGCAGACCGCGACAGCCGGCGGCTGCGTTCATGTAGACCGGCAGCAGCGACGCCGGTATCTCCTCCATCGCCTTGGCGCTCGGTGCGCCTACTCCGGCTCCTGGTACGACGGCGACGCTGGCGACGGCGAGGACGAATGCGACGAGGGCGGCGCCCACTGCGGCGATCAGTTTCATGACGAATGAACCTCCGGTGCTTGTTGCTCACGGCACGGGAAGGCGGTCGCTCCTCCGAAGACGCGTCACGACTTGCGACAACGCAGAAGATTCACGACGGCCGTGTCGCGTCCTGACCCTCCGGGGCGCCTTCTGTGTCGAGGCCTTCCGCCGGGCCTCACCAACGTCACCGACAATCCCGGCCGGTCGGGGGAATCCGCACCCCCCAACCGGCCGGGAGAAAGGCTCTCCGCCATGTCCCTCATCGGACTCGGCGTCTTCGCTCAAGTCGACGCCAACCCAACAGCTGCCGGCATGCCAGGCGCCGATCTGCTTCAACAAATGCTCGATTGGCTCAGCCAGGTCGCCCTGTGGGGATCGCTCGCATCGATCCTCCTGGGCGCTGCGCTCTACGGACTCTCCCAACAGAGCGGCAACTACGCAGGCGGCTACCGGGGCAAGCAGCTTGCCCTCGCCGGAGTGATCGGCGCATGCCTCGCTGGCGTCGCACCGACAGCCATCAATCTCTTCTTCCAGGCGGCAGGCGGATGAGTCGACGCAGCACCCTCTCCAACAAGACAGTCGTCGCGCTCGTGGCGTCCGCCCTCATCGCGGGCATGGCCGTCCACTCACTCATCAATCATCCCGACGATCACATCGCCCCTGCGGTGGCGATCGCCCAGCCGCCGGAGAACGGCCCCGGCCCCTGGCGGATCGATGACGGTGTGCCCGCCGGGTTCAGCCACGACGAGGCCGGAGCCCTTGCCGCTGCAACGAGCTACGCGACCATCGGCCAAACGCTGATCGACATGGCGCCCACCCAGATCCCCGATGCGGTTCGCCGCTACGCAGCGGCAGACACTGCTGACGAGCAGACCGCCGACACCACCGCTCAGCTGGCTTCGCTGCGCCAGACACTGTCGGCCGGCGAAGGTCGCATCCGCTATGTGAAGACCGTCATCGCCACCCGGCTCGACGCTGTCACTCTCGAGCGAGCCGAGGTGCGGGTCTGGAGCGTTGGGGTGCTGTGGCGCCACGGTGCGGCCGAACCGCAAGCCGACTGGACGACCTCAACGTTCGACCTCGTTTGGGAAGACGAGACCTGGAAGGTCGAATCGGAAACGCTCGTGTCCGGTCCAGCACCCGCACCGAACGGCGGAACCCCACCCGTCAGTGCCGCCGAGCTCGATCGCCTGCTCGCTGGCTTCAGCATCGGCACGGTGACCCGATGACGAGGAGCGGGATGACGCCGATCGTCGCTCAGATCCCGATCGTCGATGACATCGTCGAATCCGCCGGGTCGATCACTGGCGGCGCCGCCGGGTGGGGATTCGAACAGGTGGCCGAAGGCATCGCGAGATGGGTCCTTGGCGCAGTGTCGTTCTTCGTCGAGGGGGTGGTCGACTTCCTCCTCAACTCGTCCAGCCCGAACCTCACGTCGGCCTGGTTCTCCGGTGCCGGGTCGCCCTTTGCCACCGTCCGCAACATCGCCGGACTCATGCTGCTGGCTTTCCTTTTCCTCGGCCTCATCCAAGGGTTGATGGCAGGAGACGTCGGCGGGATGGTTCGCCGAGTCGCCATGGACCTGCCGATGGCGATCATCGGAATGGCAGCCACGACGATCGTCGTCGATCGACTCCTCGCCCTGACCGACGCGCTGTCAGCCACAGTCCTCCAGAGCACCGACGCGCAGGCGGTGAACTATCTTGCCGGCTTCGGTGTCACCGTCTCGGGCCTGAGCGGAGGGTTCGCCGCAGTGATCCTCGGGCTGATGGCGATCATCGCCGGATTTCTGGTGTGGATCGAGCTGATGGTCCGCTCGGTGTTGGTCTACGTCATCGTCGCACTGTCGCCGCTGGCCTTCGCCGCCACCGTGTGGCCTTCGGCCCGAGGCGTGCTGCGGCGGATGGTCGAGCTTCTCGTCGCCGTCATCTTCTCCAAGCTGGTGATCGCCATCGCCATTTCGGTGGGGGTTGCGGCGTTGTCGGGTGCCACCGCTACTCCTCCTGATGCGCCGCTTGCCGATGATCTCGCAGCCGGGATGGGGAACCTGTTCGTCGGCACCGCGGTGCTCGGGATGGCCGCCCTCTCGCCCTTCCTCCTCCTGAAGCTGATCCCGATGGCAGAGGCTGCCCTCGTCGCCCAGGGAGTATCGAGGGCGCCGATCCGAGGGGCGCAGTCGACGATGAGCAACGTCTACCACGCCCAGTCGATCGGCCGTCTGGCCGGTGGGTCCTCGAGCGGATCCGCAAACAGCTCCGGCAATTCCGGCAGCGGGACGGCGAAGCAGACAGCACCGTGGGCTGTCGGCGCCGGTGCCCCCCCATCGTCAGCAATTAGTACCGGAGCCACCGGTTCGTCAGCCACGTCGACTGCTGCTGCCGCCGGCCCGGCCGGCGTCGCTGTCGCCACCGGCACGACCGTGCTGTCTGCGGGGACCGGAGCGATCGGCAAGACCTCACAAGCGGCCACCGACGCCGCCGCCCCGACGCCTCATGTCGAACCCCGCCGCAAGCCCAACAACGGAAGCCAGCAATGAACGAACCGCAAGCAGTCACGTACCGATTCAATCTGCGGGACCGCACCGGCTGGTTCCTCGGACTCGAAGGGCCACAGTGCGTGGCGCTCGGGCTCGGGGTCCTCGGCGCCGGTGCCCTCCTCAACGCTGGAGCGCCGGGACTGACCGTCTTCGTCCCACTGGTCCTGGCTGCCGCAATCGCGTTGGGCCAATGGCAAGGCCGCCCGCTGTACCTGCTGGCACCGATCGCCACGACATGGAGCTTCACACGCCTCACCGGCCGCCACCGGTGGTTCGCACCGATCACCCGGTTCACCGAATCCGGAGAGCGCACCACGTCGCAACCGTCGTTGCCGCCCATGCTCGAAGGGACCTCGATCGACGAATCCGAGGTTGCGTGGACTCGCAGAGGCCGCAGCGAGGGGACCGGGATCGTCCTTGATCGCACCGAGCGCACCGCCACCGCTGTTCTGCGGGTGAGTAGTCGTGCGTTCGCGTTGGCAGAGCGGGGTGAGCAGCAACGGATGCTGTCGATGTGGGGCGATGCCCTTGCAGCGTTCTGCACCGAACGAGGACCGGTCGCCAAGATTCGCTGGACCGAATGGGCCGCTCCCGCCGGTCTCGACGACCAGCGTCGCTACCTCACCGACCACCAGAGCATCTACGCCGACCCCGATGCCCTCGGCTCCTACCGTGAGCTGCTGGCCTCAGCGGGTCCGATGGTGACTCGTCACGAAGTCCTCGTTGCCGTGACCGTCGCCGAACGCAAGCTCCGCCGTCGCAACGGCGACCACGATCATGCGTCGATCGACGAGGTGTTGCTGGAGGAGGTGCGGTTGCTGTCCGGTCGGCTCGAGACGGCCGGGCTGTCGGCCAGCCTGCCGCTCTCCCCGACCGAGATCGCCGAGACGCTTCGCAGCAGACTCGATCCGTACTCCGTCCCCACGTTGGGTGCACGCAAGCGATCCCTGACCGAACTCGCCGGGATCGTGTCGGTCGTCAACGCCGGACCGATGAGCGTCGACGTGGCCTGGGATCACGTTCGGGTCGACCGTTCCGTTCACGCGTCGTACGTGTTCGCCGAATGGCCTCGGCTCGAGGTCGGCCCCACCTGGATGGAACCGCTCATGCTCCAAGCCGGCGGTATTCGTACCCTTGCTGTGCACTACGAACCGGTCGCCCACTCGCGGTCCCAACGCCAGGTCGACCGGGACAGCGTCAAACTCGCCGCCGACGAGGAACAACGCAACCGGTCCGGGTTCCGCGTCGGGGCACGACACCGGCGTGCCCAAACCGAGGTCGCCGATCGCGAGGCCGAACTGGTCGCCGGCTACCCCGAGTTCGAGTACGTCGGGACCGCCCACATCTGCGCACCCGACCAGGTCTCACTCGAGCGTTCCTGCTCGGAGTACGAACAGCTCGCCGCCCAGGTCGGCATCGAGCTCCGCCGACTCGACGGACAACATGACCTCGCCCTCGCCTGTTGCCTGCCGATCGGTCGAGGGATCGCCGGAAAGCGTGGACTGCAATGACCATTCGGCTTCGCAGACTCCACGTGCCCCGTCATCGTGGCACCACCGCTAACCTGTGCGCCGCCTACCCGTTCCTCGCCGAAGCCGGGCTCGGGGCACGTGGCGTCTACATGGGTACGAATCTGCTCACCGGTGGCAGCGGATTCGCGTTCGATCCGTTCGAGGCCTATACCGCCGGGCTGCTCACGAACCCGAACATGCTCCTTGCCGGTGAGCCCGGAACCGGGAAGTCGAGCACCGCCAAGGTGTTCATCTACCGCTCGGTCGGTGTGTTCGGCCGCTGGGTCGCAGTCGCCGATCCCAAGGGCGAGTACCTCCCACTCGCCGAGACGCTCGGGCTCTCGGTCATCAAGCTGCACCCCGGAGGCGCTCACCGGCTCAACCCACTCGACCCCGGACCGGCTGGCCGTACTGACGGACCCGATGAGCTGGCTCGCCGCCAGACCACCATGGTCGCCGCCCTGCTGTCGTCGGTCCTGCACCGTGATCTCACTCCGGTCGAAGACGCCGTCCTTGGCTGGGCAATAACCCACCTTGCCCGCCACGCCACCGGGCCGGTCACGCTCAACGATGTCGTCGCCGTCATGGCCGACCCGACCGCGGAGATGGCCCAACTCGCTCGAACCAACTCGGTCGAGCTTGCTCGCAGTGTCGAGGCGGCAATCTACGGTCTCGGCAAGCTCCTCGACAGGTCACTGCGAGGCATGTTCGATGGCCCGACCAACGTCACGATCGACTGGGACGGGCCGGGCATCGTGCTCGACCTCTCGGCGGTGCACCACGACCCGGAGGCGCTCACGCTCGTGATGATCGCCACCACCGCCTGGCTCCAAGCGGTGCTCGCACGACCCGATGGGCCCCGACGTATCCAGATCCTCGACGAAGCCTGGTCGCTGCTCGGCTCCGAACGCACCAGCAAGTACCTGCAATCGTGCTGGAAGCTGTCGCGTGCCTATGGGGTCGCCAACCTCGCCATCATCCATCGGCTCTCAGACCTCCGGGCTCAGGCCGACGACGGCACATCGGCGTCGAAGGTGTCGATGGGACTGCTCGCCGACACCCAGACCCGGATCCTGTTGCGTCAAGCCACCGACCAAGTCCCTGAAGCACGGGAGCTGCTCGGCCTCACCTCGACCGAAGCCGAGCTCCTCCCTCGTCTGGCCAAAGGCCGAGCGTTGTGGAAAGTGGGATCACATACCGCCGTCGTCGCTCACACCATCGGTCCGGCTGAGCGTGCGTTCTGCGACACCGACGCCCGAATGACTAACCAATGACGGCGCCCCACCCCTACGGCCGAGGACCAACCGGGCCGCCGGGCCCGCCGACGTGGGGCGTCGGCAACGACGTCGGCATGAACCTCGCCATCGGCGCCATCGTCATGATCATGGCGGTCGGCGCCGTCGTCTGGTGTGGCGCTCAACTCGCAGCTGTCGTCTTCGGCGACGGACTGATGCCCGCTGGCTTGGCGGACGCCGGAAGCGCACTCGTGCATCTCAAGGCCAACGCAGGCAACCCCAAGGCGGCATGGCCCGACGACACCGGGGCAACGCTGCCCGGTCCCCTCGCCTACTGGACCTGCACCATCACCGTCGCCCTCGTTGCGTTCGGAGCGATCGTGTCTGGCTACTGGCTCTGGACCACTCGATGGAAGGACCGAGCAAACCCGCTTGGCGTCACCCGACCCGGAGGAATGGCGTTGGCCAAAGACATGAAACACCTGACGGTGGAGGAACCAACTCTCGGCCGGATCACCCTCGGCCGGCTCGGCCGCAAACTCCTCGCCGCCGAACCGCAGACGAGCCTGGCCGTCATCGGTCCGACCGGCTGCGGCAAGACGGCCGGGTTCGCCATCCCCGCTCTGCTCGAATGGAAGGGACCGATCATCGCGACGAGCGTCAAGAACGATCTCCTCGATGTCACGCTCGAGCACCGACGCCAGCAGGGCACCGTCTGGATCTTCGACCCCACCGCCGTCACCGGACACACCGCAGCCGGATGGTCACCGCTCACCGCCTGCGACACATGGGGCGGAGCGCAGCGCGTCGCCGCCTGGCTCTGCGAAGCAGCCCAACCGAAACGAGACAGCGTCACCGACGGCGACTACTGGTACACCCAGGCCCGCAAAGGCCTCGCCCCCTACCTCCACGCCGCTGCCATCGGCGACAAGACCATGGCCAATGTGGTCCGATGGATCGACACCCAAGCGGTTGACGACGTCGAGGCGATCCTCCGAGAGCACGCCGGCGTCGAGGCCCACCTCGAGAAGCTGATGGTCACCGACGAAGCCCGCCAGCTTCGGCGCAAGTTCCAGCGGACGATCGAGGACCAGGTCACCGCTCAGTACCAGGCCGAGCATGACTTGATGGACGGCAGCAACCCATGGGTGACGCTCGACCCGAGGCAGTGGCCGATCGATCGGCAGCGGGAACTCAAGCGACGAATCGGCGACCAGCTGCACGCCGAGGTGAAGGCCGAACTGCTCAGCACTGCGCTGAAGGACATGGCCCCAACTGGAAGGCTCGACCCGCTGCTCGCCGCCCGAGCACTCTGGACCAAAGAAGCGCGGCTGCGGGGCAGCGTGTACGCCACCATCGAGAACGTGCTCGCCGGCTACGCCGACCCCGAGATCGCGAAGGCGACCAACATCAGCGAGATCAACCTCGCCACATGGCTCAGTGGCGACAACACCATCTTCGTGATCGCCACCGCCCACGAGCAGGCAAGACTACGGCCGGTCCTCAACGTGCTGATCCAACAAGCCATCCGCATTGCCTACGACACAGCAACGGTCAAGGGCGGCAAGCTCGACCACCCGTGCCTGGTCATGCTCGACGAAGCAGGCAACATCGCGCCCTTGCGTGACCTCCCCGGCTACGCCGCGACCGCAAGGAGCCACGACATCAGCCTCGTCACCATCTGGCAGGACCTGGCCCAGATCAAGAGCATCTACGGCGACCGAGCACAGACCGTTCTCAACAACCACCGGGCCAAGATGTTCGGCACCGGCATCGCCGATGACGCCACCCTCGACTATCTCAGCCGCCTCATCGGCGAAGAACGACGGACCGAATACAACCAGTCCGGAGACCTGCACGGCGGCCGTCGCAGCATCACGGAAACCACCCAATACCGCCGTACCGCCCCTGCCGACACCATTCGCAGGGTCCAGCCCAACCACGCCCTTCTGATCTACGGCCGAGACCTCCCGACGCAGGTGAGGCTGCGACCGTGGTTCAGGAATCCGACGCCAAGGGGTCAGACAGCACCCCGGAAGTGAGTGCCGACTACCAGTGGCTTCAAGCCGATAGTCGTCACTGGCCTTCGTCCCGACTCGACTCGGGTGGTGGCCGGGAGCCTCGGAAGACTTGCCGTCTAGACTCGAGCTCCCTGGGCGGTGAGTGATCCGAACATCGTCGTCGAACTCTGCAATCCGGAATCCAAGCGATGCTAATCAGCCATCGGCGTAGTCCGATGAGGAGAGAGGAGGTGGAAAAATAATGGGACGCGCTCAACGGGAACACGAGGAACTAGTTGAAGCGGGAATGCACTCATCGCCCGAGGGGCTGGCCTGCACGACCTGCGTTCTCGATGCCGAGCTCCGACGCTT
Source organism: Acidimicrobiales bacterium (assembly GCA_041394265.1). NCBI lineage: Bacteria > Bacillati > Actinomycetota > Acidimicrobiia > Acidimicrobiales > Acidimicrobiales bacterium. Next base: position 3,543,362 of record JAWKIO010000005.1, on the reverse strand, counting down.
CGTAGAAGATCATGGTCACGTTGGCACGTGTACCTACTGCGGTGGCGAGTCACGACTGGTCGAGGTATGACCTGAAGTTGTGGATGGCCGGTCTGTTCTGGGGCGCGGCGTACCTTCCTCGTTGAACGTAACGAGTAGCTCGACCCGGCGTGGCTGCGCTGGGGAGGAAGGAACGCCGATGTTGAGAGTAGTGACTGATGATGACGCCCGCGCGGAGATGCGGTCGTCGCTGGACGAGATCGTGTTGGGAGGCGCCCGCCGGATGCTGGCCGCCGCGTTGGAGGCCGAGGTCGACGCGTACATCGCCGACCTGGCCGATCAGCGTGACGCCGAGGGACGGCGGTTGGTGACACGGAACGGGCATGCCCGCGAGCGGACGGTGACCACCGCAGCCGGAGGGATCGGGGTGTCCGCGCCGCGGGTGAACGACCGCCGCGTCGATCCCGACACCGGGGAACGGGCCCGGTTCCGTTCCTCGATCCTGCCGCCCTGGGTGCGCAAGTCCCCCAAGGTCGCGGACGTGTTGCCGTTGCTGTACCTGCATGGCATGTCGACCGGTGACTTCGCGCCGGCGCTCACAGAGTTCTTCGGTTCGGCTGCGGGGTTGTCGGCGTCGGTGGTGACCCGGTTGAGCGCCCAGTGGCAGGACGAGCAGAAGGCGTTCGCTGCCCGCCGGCTCGATGACCGTGACTTCGTGTACGTGTGGGCCGATGGGGTGCACTTCAACGTCCGCCTCGAAGAAGAACGCCTGTGTTGCCTGGTCATCGTGGGGGTCCGCGTCGACGGCACCAAGGAACTCGTTGCGCTCACTGACGGTTACCGGGAATCGACGGAGTCCTGGGCGGATCTGCTGCGCGACCTCAAGCGGCGGGGGATGCGGGCCCCGATGCTCGCCGTTGGCGACGGCGCGCTCGGGTTCTGGGGGGCGTTGCGCGAGGTGTTCCCTGAGACCCGGGCCCAGCGTTGCTGGTTCCACAAGGTCGGCAACGTGTTGTCGGCGTTGCCGAAATCGGCGCAGCCGACCGCCAAGCGGATGCTGGCCGAGATCCGCGACGCCGAGGACCGCGTCCACGCCGAGCAGGCCGCTCGAGCGTTCGCGGACACCTACGGGGCGAAGTATCCGAAAGCGGTCGCGAAGATCACCGACGACCTCGTCCCGCTGCTCGCGTTTTTCGACTTCCCCGCCGAGCATTGGATCCACCTCAAGACCACGAACCCGATCGAGTCGACGTTCGCGACCGTCCGGCTCCGCACCCGGGTCACCAAGGGCCCCGGCTCACGAGCTGCTGGGCTTGCCATGGCCTACAAACTCCTCGAAGCCGCCCAGGACCGCTGGCGAGCTGTCAACGCACCCCACCTTGTCGCCCTCGTCCGAGCCGGCGCACGCTTCGACAACAAGGGGGTGATCATCGAACGCGACACCACCGAGGAAGCCGCCGCCGCGTAACCCAGGCAGAAACCCCATCCACAACTCTTGACTATTCCTCCTGGTCACATGGGCAGTTGATCTCTTCAGGGAGATGTCACAGTGCATCCGCCAGGAGTTCACACCGGAAGACCTTTCGGTTGAGATTCCGAGCCAGTCGTGGGAGGTCAACACCCCATCGGCCTGGTCTGCCGACATCCTCAATTTCTATGAAAACCCGCTAGGCGAGAGATTGGCCGACGCCTTCTGCGAGGCCTTTCCACTCGAGTGGGTCTCGAACCACGTCTGGACAGGGACGTACGACGACAACCTTCACTACGCATGGGATCGGTTCGCCCACGTGGTCAAGCACGAGACCCGCTTCGTCTTTCTCGACTCGGTCCTGAAGCCCTCACGACGCTACGGCGCCGACATTTCGATGCACGAGCTGCTGCCCGCGATCGGCAACATTCTTCATTCTTGCGGAGCAATCATCCCATTCCCTGCGGGTCAGCCCCTCTACAGAGGGCGAACTCACGACCCGAACGAGGTGCTGAGGTCCGCCGACGAACTCGGTGCCCCGGACCCAATCAATACCCCGTCACAGCGAATGAACCCCTCCGGTATTCCGTTCTTGTACGTTGCAACGACACCTGCGACTGTCGTATCGGAGACCCGCTGCCCGCCTGACCGATCGTTGACGATTGGGGCTGCACTGGGTCTGGTTGATGGTCAGATATGCGAGACTGTGGTCTCGTGGAAGGATGATCATCATGCCGAAGAAGTATCCGGAGGAGTTCCGAGAGGATGTGGTGCGGGTCGCGCGTAAGGGCGAGTCGACGAAGGCGCAGATTGCCAAGGACTTCGGGATCTCCGAAGCGTGTCTGCATCGGTGGCTGCGTGATGCGGCCGATGCGGATGCTGGGATCGAACCGGAGTCGGCCAAGCTACGCGAGCTCCGCAAGCGCAACCGGGTGCTCGAGCAGGAGAACGAGATCCTGCGCCGGGCCGCGGCGTTCTTTGCTCGTGATGCGCTCCCAAAATGACCTACCCGTTGGTTCGTGATCTCAAGGCTGACGGGATACCGGTGATGACGTCGTGTCGAGTGCTGGGGTTCTCGTCTCAGGCGTTCTACAAGTGGTGCGAGAAGCCCTACTCCGATCGGGACTGGGACGACGCCCACCTCGTCAACCTGTTGATGGACCTCCACGCTGATGATCCCGAGTTCGGGTATCGGTTCCTCACCGACGAGCTACACAAGATGGGAGTGGCCGTCACCGAAGGGCACGTCCAGCGGCTCTGTCACGAGCACCAGATCTTCTCGGTCATCTCCAAGAAGGCCAAGAAGCGGCCGCCGGCCGGGCCGCCGGCCCACGACGATCTGGTCAAACGTGACTTCACCGCGTCGGGCCCCAACGAGTTGTGGTTGACCGACATCACCGAGCACCCCACCGCCGAGGGCAAGCTCTATCTCGCCGCGGTCAAAGACGTGTGGTCAACCCGCATCGTGGGCTACTCGATGGGTGCCCGCATGACCGCCTCGTTGGCCGAGCGGGCGTCGACCAACGCCATCACGATCCGCGACATCAACGGCAACACCATTGTTCACTCCGACCGCGGCGGCCAGTTCCGATCGAGACGCTTCACCCGCGTGATCGACCTCCACGAACTGAGGGGTTCGATGGGCCAGGTCGGCTCCTCGGCCGACAACGCCGCCATGGAATCGTTCTTCTCCCTGCTCCAGCTCAACGTCTTGAACCGGCAACGCTGGGAAACCCGAGACCAGCTCCGCTCCGCGATCGTCCACTGGATTGGAGTGAGTACTGGATCGCGCGGTGTCAGGCTGCGGTTGAGTTGACTCGACGGGCCCGGTAGGCGGCGGGTGTGGCGTACCCGAGCGCTTGGTGGGGCCTGCGATGGTTGTAGAAGATCTCGATGTAGTTGGCAACCGCTTCCTCAGCGTGCCCGGGTGGGGAACTCGGTGCGATGCACGAGCTCCTTCTTCAACGCAGCGAAGAACGACTCAGCGACAGCGTTGTCGTAGGCTTAACCGGCCAATCTTGGCTCACATGTGCCCGTGTGGAGTCGGGTGGCGGTGTCTAGTTCGCTCGTTGTCGGGGTTGTCTGTCCTCGAGGTGGCGGAGGCGTTCTTCGTGTTGGCGGACTCTGTCGGCGATGGCTTCGAGAGCGGTGCGGAGGTGCCCGATTTCGTGGGTGAGGCTGGTCAGGGTTCGGGGATCGGAAGGCTGGTTTCGGTGGGCGTCGATGACTGCCCGGAGCTCAGGGGTGTTGTAGAGGGTGGTCCGGCTGAGACCTGTTCGTTGAGCGACCGCGGCGAACGTGACCCTGATCTGTTCGGCAGTGAGGTCGAGACAGGCTTGTTCGATGCCGTCGAGTTTGGTCATGCGCCGGCCTGTTCGATGAGATGATCGAGGCGTTCGAGGAGCCGGTGGTGTCGGTCGGCTTCGTCGATCCAGCCACGACGCTCGGCGTCAGCAGCCAAGGCACGGGTATCAACGCGTTGGGCAGCGAGGACGGTGACCGACGCAGCGTCGGTGCGCAGGTTCGGACAGTGCTCACAGATGTTGGCGTAGGCGCAGGCGCCCTGGGCGGGGGCTCGGAGGCAGTAGCCGCCGGCGAGTCTGGCTTTGATCGCTGGCTCGTCCCGCCAGTCGCCGCTGGTGTTGATGGCGTTCACCGGGATCAGGTCCCGGCCGGTCTGGGTGAGGGGCATGGCCCCGATCCTGGTCTTCGCGAGGTTGAGCGCTCGTTCGTATTCGGCCCGGACGGTCGTGTCGAACAGGTGCCCGTAGCGCAGGCTCATCTGCGCGGACACGTGCCCGAGGAGCGCCATGAGCGCTTGGAGAGAAACACCGGCGTTGACCATGGCGGTGGCGTAGGTGTGACGGAGTTGGTGTGGGGTGACAGGGCCGATCCCTGCGGCCTCGGCGGAACGGCTGAGTTCGTGACGGACCGCGGTTTGTGAGAGCCGGCGGCCGTGGTGGGTGAACAGGAACTGGGTGGGACGCCCGTCGCGGGGATGGTTGATCGGCCGGCCCGGGGTGCGGGTGTCGACGATCCGGTCGATCAGCGCGACGGTTTCGTCATCGAGGGGGACCATGCGTTCGGTGTCGAGTTTCCCGAGTGGGACTTTCAACCATGATCCGTTCCCGGCGATGTCGTGCACGCAGTCGAGTTCGAGATCGATGAGTTCACCGATACGGAGCCCGACCGCCCGGGCAAGGAGCAGGGCGTCAGCCGACAGCCGATACGGCGATGCTTCCAACGCGGCAGCGAGTCGACGATCAGCGTCGACGGGAAGGTAGCGGGGCAACGGTTTGGGGAGCCGGGGATGATCGGAACGGAAGATCAGTCGTCGTGGCGGTGCGTCGTCCCAGCCCCATTCGCCGATCTCGACCAGCATGTGATCGACCGCCCGGATCCGACGGTCCTGATCGGCGATCGTGAGCGGGAGCCCGGTCTTCGACGACGACGCGCCGGCGACGGAGTTCAGATACGGCTCGATATGGCGGCGCCGGTCGAGCCCGTTGAACGAGATGAGCGTCGGGTCGGTGTCGGTGAGGAACAGGCCGAAATGGTTGAGGCGGGTCGCCAACGCAGTCACGGTCTTGGGGCGACACGTGCCGGTCTTGCGTTCCAGGTAGGCGACCATCAACCCGCCGAGTTCGGGGGTGCAACCGGCGAACCGGTCCGTCAGAGGCAACGGTGTCAACGATGGCGGTGGTTGCGTGTCGAGCACGCCGAGATGGAACAACACCTGATGAGCACACACGATCGCGCTGCGATAGTGCCGCCAGCCCTGACCCGTAACCGCCTCACGATCGGTGCATGCCCGGGCCAGCGCGCCGAGGTCGGCGACGGTGATCTGATCGAGACGGCGACCGGTTTGGATCAACACCCGGCCGATCGACTGGGACCCGGCCCGGCGGGCCTGGATCGGGGTGAACCCGACCTCGACCGCCGCCGTAACAAACGCCGCCATGTCGTCGCCGATCGGCGTGCCGGCGCTGGCGGACCAGAACGCTGAGAGTTTGCGTCTCACCAGCCAATCCCAACCCGGGCGGACACGGCCCGACATCATCAACATCGCCAACAACGCCGTCGCTGACGGATCGATGGCGAGGCGAACGTCCAACGGTTCGGCCTCCCAGGCCGACGGCTCAGGCCATGCTCGCAGGAACAATCGGGCGGCGCGTTCCGAAGTCACGTTGCCCCGCCCCGTGGCGGTCATGTATTCCCGGTAGATCTCGAACAACTCGTCGCCCTGGGGCAGCGGGCCGGCTGGTTCAGGACTGGTGGCGTTGTCGTTGACGGGCAGCATCGAACTCAGCTTTGACATGGGTCGGAGCCAGATGGACATAGCGGGCAGTGGTGTCGATATGGGTATGGCCGAGCAGGGCCTGCATCACCGCCAGATCAACCCCGGCCTCGGCCAGCGCAGTGCCGAAGGTGTGGCGCAACGCGTGCGGATGCCCGCCCGCAACACCAGACAGTTCCCGGTGATACCGGAAGATCCGCCGCAGCCCGGCCGTGGTCAACGGCTGCCCGCGGGTCGGGCCCTTGGCAACGATGAACAACCGGCCGCTCGCCGTCTCGGGCCGCTCCGCCAGCAGGTAGGTCTGGATCACCCCGGCAACATCGACATCGAGCGGGACACGACGTTCCTTAGCGCCCTTGCCGTTCACCCGGAGCCAGCGGCCACCAATGTCGACATCGGTGACGTCGAGGCCGAGAACCTCGACCGAGCGCAGACCACAGAACACCATCAACCCGGCGATCGCCCGGTCACGCCACGTCAACAACGACCCAAACAAGGCCACGACCTGGTCGGCGTCGAGCGACCGTGGCAGCCGGTTCGCCTCGCGGACACGTATCGGTGAACGCCGCCGAGGGCGACGCTCGACATGCGACAACATGCCGCCACGCTCCGCCGGCGACCGACGACGCCTCAGCGCCCTTGGGAACCGGGTTCCCCAACTCCGGGCACCGCATCGTCCGGAACGTGAACATGCCCGACACCGCCGCCAACCGGAGGTTCACCGTCGACGGCGACAAAGCGTCAGCACGACGACCGTTCATCAACACCACGTTCGGTCCCGGCCGGCCAGCAACCCGCTCGACCCGGCACGCCGCCAAGAACCTGAGCAACACATCAGTCGTCACCTCGGCCAAGTCGATCTCCTCAGCATCGAGCCAACGGACGAACGCGAGGAGCCCGTAGCCGTACGTCCGGATCGTTCGAGGCGAATAGTTCCGGTCGGCCAGATAGCTCAAATACTCGTCGACCAACCCGAACCGTTCCGCCCCCGCACCCCGATCGACCAGACCCCGACATCGTCTTGCTCGAGGATCAACCCAGCGGCAGGCACACCAAAACATGTAAACCCGACGCCAGAGAAACGCAAGGAAGAATCTCAGGAAACCCAGTAACTATCTGGGCTCAAGCCGCCAACACCAGATCCGATTGGCCGGTAAAGGGGCAGCAGCCGACCTGGCCCATCGAGGAACGGATCCGCCCATTCACACGCAGGCAGTGACGGAACGCCCTCGAGGTGTACTCCGTGCCGCGGTCGGAATGGAAGATCGCTCGCCGCCGGATCCGCCGGTTCCGGCGGGCCATGACGATCGCCTCGCACACCAGTTCGGCCCGATGATGCTCGGCCATGGCCCAGCCGATCACTTCACGGTTGTACAGATCGATCACCGTCGCGAGGAACACGGGGCCTTCCCACGTGTCGATCTGGGTGATGTCGCCGACCAGACGCACACCGGGCCGATCAGCGGTGAAGTCGCGGGCGATGAGGTCGGGGGCCGGCGGTGTCCCATCGGGTTGGGTGAGATGCCGCCACGGCGCTGGATGACACGACTCCAGGCCTTGTTCGACCATCAGATCCCGCACCACACGGTCACACACCACGATCCCTTCATCGACGAGCCGGGAATGCACCTTGCGGTAGCCGAACACCCCGTTGGAGGCAGCGAACACCCGGGCGACCTCACCGGCCAGCCACTCCCGGCGACGAGCCGACGCGGAGGGGTGCGGCGACGCCAGGCGTAGAACCCGGACTCCGACACGCCAGCCCACCCGCACATTCGGACAACAGGAAATTCGGGCTTCTCCCCAGCAACAGCGATCTGGTCGATCACTGCGAACCACGCTTCGGGCGTTGTTCGGCTGCGAAGAAGCCCGCCGCTTTTTTCAAGAACTCGTTCTCCTGGCCGGCCCAATACAGCTCGTCCTTCGCTGTCTTCAGCTCGGCGTAGCCGTTTGTTCTCGGCTTCGAGATCGGATTCTTCGCTTTCGGCCACTCGGGACTCCTCGATGCGTGCTCGACGCAGCCAGGTTCGCAGAGTCTCATGCGAGATGCCCAGCTCCCGGGCGACCTCACGGGTCGGTCGGGAGAACTCGGTGACTTGACGACAGGCCTGAGCACGGAACTCAGGCGATGACTTGATGCCCTTCGGCACGATGACACTTCCCTTCAGCAGGGCAGCCCCTCACCGCGAAATCCCTTCCCCACTCCAGATCGAGGCCACCTACCACCGACGCCGCCGCCAACGAGGCCTCGGCAAACTCACCCCAATAGAGTTCGAGACCGTGTACACCCCAACTACCAAGGCCGCCTGACCTATACAACAGCACCATCAACCAAACTCAGTGCAGCCCCCTTGGCCGCTGGACAACCAACGCCCAGGTGGGTGAGTCCCGTCTCGTGGTGTAGATCGGCCTGACCATCGGAGGGGCATCCCCTCGGGTGTGGTGGCCACCGTGCGATTCTCAGAAGTGACTAAACGAACTGAGAAGGAATCGCACGATGACCGAATACGAGTCTGCACTATCCGCTTTCGAGACGCGTCTCACCGGGACCGGCCTTGCCGGATCACTGGCGGAGATTCTGACCGACGCCCTCCAAGAACTCATCGAAGCCGAACTCACCGCACGCATCGGCGCCGAACCCGGTGAACGGACCCTGGCCCGCACCAACCTCCGCAACGGGCACCGCCCGAAACTGGTATCGACCCCCGCAGGCGACCTCGAGCTGGGGATCCCGAAACTCCGGCAAGGATCGTTCTTCCCCGAACTCCTCGAGCCCCGCCGCCGCATCGACAAAGCCCTGTGGGCAGTGATCATGACCGCCTACATCACCGGCACCAGCACCCGAAAGGTCGACGACCTGGTCAAAGCGTTGGGCTGCGACACCGGCATCTCCAAGAGCAGCGTCAGCAGGATCTGCAAGAACATCGACGCCGACGTCGCCGTGCTACGCAACCGTGATCTCGGCCATCAACGCTTCGTCTACGTCTGGCTGGACGCCACCTACGTCCACGTCCGCGAAGCAGGCCAGGTCACCTCGAAAGCAGTCGTGATCGCGACAGGTCTCCGAGCCGACGGCTACCGGGAAGTACTCGGCGTCGATGTCGGGGACTCGGAGAACGAAACGTTTTGGACCGAGTTCCTCCGGAGCTTGAAAGACCGCAACCTCACGGGTGTCCGCCTCGTCATCTCCGACGCCCACGCCGGGCTGAAAGCAGCAATCCGGCGGGTGTTCCAAGGCGCCGGTTGGCAACGCTGCCGCGCACGCCATGAGGAACCTGTTGTCGGTCGCCAAGCACCAGCACCGCTTCATGATCGCGGCGTTGATCCGCACCATCTTCGCCCAACCCGACGCCGGGTCGGCCCGCACCCAGTTACGTAACGTCGTCACCCAGCTCGCTGGTGTGTCGCCCGAGGTCGCTACCAAGCTGGAGGGCATGGAGACCGACTTGTTGGCCTACACCGGGTTCCCGCCGGCGCACTGGTCCAAGATCTGGTCGAACAACCCGATCGAACGATTGAACCGTGAACTGAAACGACGCACCGATGTCGTGCAGATCTTCCCCAACACCGAATCGGTGATCCGCCTCGTCGGCGCGCTGCTGGTCGAGATCAACGACGAAATGATCTCCTCCGACCGGCGCTACATCGCCGCCGGCAGTCTCGAACCACTCGTCGACCACGAAGGAGAACCGCTAACGTCATTGCCCGCAGCCCCAAGAACCTGACCAACAGAATCGCACGGCACTCCTACACCACCCGACGGGACTCCATCCCCAGGTCAACCTCGTTGACTTGTCGCGGCTCCGGCCTCCGCCATCGATCTTTGAGCGGGAGACCGACTTGAGACGTGATCACGCACGATTCCTCGAACGGTTTGCAGCGAAGATCTCCCAACCGCTCGACCCGAGCGAACGAGCAGACGTCGAGTACGTGCCGACACAGATCGTCTCTGAGTACCTCCGACGCTGCGTCGCCAGTCGATCCGGGGAACCAGTGGCAGGCATCATGTATCCGTCGAGCGTCGATCCCGATGGAGTCAACATCGCGTTCTTTGGGGCGGTGTGCGATGACGGCCAGTTGACCTTTCCAGTCGATCTCCAGGGGATTGAACAGGCGCCTCTCATGGATTGATCAGCGTTCCCACGTGGCCTGGGTCTGGTCTGGACGGTACGCCGAACTCGCCGTCGATACTAGACAAGGCGGTGCACAGGTCCCATCAGCTCGTCGCCGATACCGGAAAGCCATCGAACAGCTACGGGCGTCCGACTTCTTGGTAGAGGACCCGCTACCCGAAAGTCGGACACCGTCGAGCAGCTCGCCCTTGTCCGGATCGGCGCCCGCCACCCGGGCAACAGCGCGTTGGGCCAGTAGCTCGGTTGCCTCGACGTCGACGTTCGCACCGATCCGGGTCCTAGATGGCTCGACGTACAATGCCCGGGTATGCGGCAGATTCGTCCGGTTCTCGCCTTCCTGTACGTGGCGGCGTCCTGCAGCTCGGGGGTAGTGCTTCGGGATTCTGCACTCGTCTCGACGAGTACGTGAACGGCGTAGTGTCAGGTGAGATCAGCGAGGTCGATCTGCTCGACGAGATCGACGGTCTCGGAGACCCAGGTGGCCGATTCAGCACGGGTCGAGATCGTCTCCGTGCAGCAGTCGAGAGCGGTAACACAGCTACCGCGATCGACCAGACGTTCACGTTGCAAGCCGACTGCATGGACTATCGAGACTCACGCTGACGCTCCAGTCGAGCAGGTGCCAAGGCAACGCTCAGTCGTGCCGTGCGCTCACCGCGGGTAGCACTCCGCTGCAGCGTCGATCCTCACCACACACACGACCCGCTCAACATGCCAACGCACCGCCACGCCACCGATCACCGGTGAACCAGTCGGTGACTCGGCCTCGCTGGCGATCTCGTCAACCGGCAACACATCGAGCACGGTGCAGCCGAGACTCGCCATATTGTCGGCGACCGCCGCCGTTGCTTCGGCTTCCCACCCGGGGAGAGCACGACCCGCGGCCGGGTACTGCTCGGTCGACCAGATCCCGTTGTCGGCGAGTTCCATGACTTCGGGCCGTACACCGAGCACCCGGCGAGTAGCCGGTCCAGAGCGAGAGGGTTGGTCACCATTGGGTTGCTCCTGCCGTCGAAATGATCCGTGCCGTCGACCGTGAGATGTTGAGCCTGTCGAGCGGTTCCCGAGGAAACCGAGGTCTAGCTGGCCCTTCCCGCAATCGGGCCACGACGTCGCCCAACGATTCCCCGCCGCGGGGAACGATCAGCCATTGCTCATGGTCCGAGAAGTCGGATGCACTCGTCGGAAGCGAGAACCATCGCGTCGAGCCACCCGATGAATGCATCCTCGTTGGTCGGGTCGGCCTGCCGTAGCTCGCTGACCCTCCTGGCTTCTTCCCACGCCTGGCCTAGAGGCGTGTCCTTCACCAGCTCGTAGTTGTTGGGATCCAGACTGAGGACAAGGTTCGGACCGTTCTCGACCGATGCGTCAGCGGCCTGGTTCACCCTGTCGCAGATCGCCTCGGCGTGATCCGTCTCGGTGTTGGCCTCGACCCCGATGCACGACGTTCCGAGTAGCACGACAGCGGCCGCTAGCAACGCACCACAGCTACCCACGGAGTTTCGCCGGTCAGTCATCCAAGAATCCGCAGACACTCGTCATACAACGCCACTGTGGCCATGGACCACTCAACAAACAGCTCTCCGTCGATCTCGTCGTCCTTCCTCGCCTCACTGGCTGATCTCGCTTCCTCCCAGAGACGACCTAGCTCGGTGCCCTCCAACAAGCGGTAGCTGTCGGGGTCCAGCTCGACGAGGTACTCGGCCCTGTCTGCGGGGTCGAAGATGGTCGCGTCCGCCGTGATCCTCTTACAGAGCTCCCTTGCCTGAGCCCGCTCGGTCTCGGTGTCAGCTCCAGACGAGCACGACACCCCGGAGAAGACCGCGGCAACACCCAGCAATCGGATCCATAGCGGAGAACGTCGATCAGCCACGGAGCTTCGCCAGTCGTCGCCGGGCCCGCCATCCGAGCACCGATTGCACGTCGGCCAGCTCGGCCCGTAGCCGCTCCTCGACCTCGGCATGCTCCCGTTCAAGGTCTCGAGACTCGGCCAGCTCAGCGAGCCGTCGGTCTCGGTCCTCGATCAGCCGGCCGATCTCACGCTCGCGTTCCTCGGCCCGGGCCGACGCGATCTCGGCCGCTGCTCTCTGCAGCGTCGCTTCCCGATCGGCCTGGTCCGCCCTGGTGCGTTCCTGCTCGACATCGGAGCGCAACCGTTGGGCCTCACGCCCGGAGCGTTCCAGATCCTCGACGAGGCGGGCCAGTTCCTTGGCTGTCTGCTCCCGTTCCCCGGCCAAGAGTGCTTCTCGCAGCTCGACCACTTTGGGAGGAACGTCGACACCGGCCGACGCTGGGATCGGTAGTTCGTCGGACGGGATCAGCCACGGCGCCGAATGCGAGTTGCCGTCCTTCTTTGCACCCGGCCACTCCCGTGCCTGGACACGACGCCGAACCGTTTTGGTGGACACACCGAGTGGGTCGGCGGCTTCTTCGAGCCCGAGGTAGCGGGTCACGCTGCCGCCCGTTTCGCTGCCAGCTCGTCGTCGAGCGCCACCGAGGCAACCACGGCACGAATCGTCGACGGGTACCACCGGCCACCGCGAGCCGTCGGTACTTCCTCGACCGTGAGTTGGTCGGCGATCGCCTGCAGCGTCATCCCGTCGGCACGCAACCGGGCCACACGATGCCGCACAGAGTCGGCCAGCTCCGGAGCCTGCCCGGACCACTGCCCCTTCGCCCACCGCTGCCGGTGGGTCATCGCCGCCCGCTGCCCGATGATCTCGGACTCGAATTGCGAGAACGAGCCCATGGCGTTCAGCATCATCCGACCGGCTGCGGTGCCCGTGTGCACCCCGACGTCGAGCACGATCAGATCCCATCCGTGCCGCTCAGCCCGGCCCATAATGCCGCCGAGGTCGACCACCGACCGGGCCAGTCTGGTCAGGTGGGAGGACACCAGGACGTCGGCCTTACCGGCGACGAGCATGTCGAGCGCTTCGGTGAGCCCCGGCCGTTTCCGCAGCGACCGGACCGAGATTCCCTCGTCGGTCGCATGGTGGACGACGGTCCAGCCACGGGCCTCGACCGCTGGCGTGATGGTCTGCTCCTGGTCGGTCAGCGAGAGCCCCGAGTCGGCCTGCTTGCCGGTCGAAACCCGGGTGTAGATGATCGCCCGCTTCGTGGATGCCATAACGGGACGTTACACGGACTGTTCCAACCGGTGAACAGCCGGAATCGACCAACGATTGCTTGAAGGTCAGAGTGGCGGAACTCCACCGAGCGTCTCTGTCAGGTCGCATCCAAGAATGGGAGCGGACGTGCAGCGAGAGGCCGCACCGCCCGAGTGACGCGTTGCGACTGGCGGATCACCAGGCTGGCGGTCGCGTTTCGCACTCCGGCGGCGCCTTCCCTCCGTATGGACAACGCAAAGGAACCGCCGCCCGGGAATGCGAGCGATGTTGTTGTTGCCTGCGAGATCGCGTGGCGTGCGTTCCAGGTCCAACATCCGGAGCTGCCTGATGCGGTGATCATCCTCGGGTCGGGGGTGGATCGGGGCCGGCTGGTCAGGCTCGGGCACTGGTGGGGCGGTCGCTGGGAGGCGGGCAACGAGCTTCGTGGTGAGGTGTTGCTGGCCGGCGAGGCGCTGCACCTGCCGGTCGAGGACGTGTTCGAAGTGTTGCTGCACGAGGCGGCGCACGGTCTGAACGCCGCCAGGGGCGTCAAGGACACGTCTCGGGGTGGGCGCTACCACAACGCCCGATTCAAGACCACGGCGGTCGAGGTCGGGCTGGACGTCGAGATGATGCCGCCCTACGGCTGGGCCAAGACGACGCTCACCCCTGCTGCGATCGACCGGTACGCCGCCGAGATCGACGATCTGCGCGACGCCATCCGTATCGCCCGGAGGCTCGACCCCGCTCGCACCGCTGGTGCCGGCCGGGAGGGAGCCGGGCCCGGCGAGACGGGGCAATCCAGGTCCTCAGCGATGGTATGCGGGTGTGGTCGGCGGATACGCATGGCGCCGTCGGTGGCGGCGCAGGGTCCGGTGATGTGCGGAGTCTGCGGCGTCGAGTTCACCGTTGGCGAGTCCGCCCAGACCGCGGCTTCGCCGGCCGATGTCGTTCACCTTCGACCGGTCGCAGCCCAGCGTCCCGTCGCTGTCAATTCTGATCAGGAGGCGGCGTTCGGTGTTCTCGGGGACTGGCTCGACACCCCGGAACGCTTCGCCACGGCCGCAAAGGTCATTGCCTGGGCTGGCCAGTCGGATGTGGCCGAAAGCGGCGGCCCTGCGCTCGATGGCGACGATCCGGGTGAGCTGAACGGTTTGGCCCACGCAGTACTTCGGGCGCAGGGACTGCTCAGCGGGCCAGACCTGGAAGCCGGCTCGTTGCTGTTGGCCGCAGGCGACCTCGTCGTCGTCAGCGCCGCTGCGGACGGCAACGGTGACCTCGTCCCCGATGTCGGCGTACTGGGTCAGGTCGTTGCGTGCGATCCGGCCCGCCAATCCGTCGTGGTCGACTTCCCGATCGCCGGCCACTACCGGCTGACCACCGCCGAGGCCGGGCGGCATCTCTCCTACGGCTACGCACTCCCCCACGACTTGACCAACCGGCTACTTCGCCAGAGAACCCCCGTAATGGAACCGGCGTCACCCGAGATGCCGACCGAAGCGATCGAGATCGGGTTGCCGTGACCGACCCGCTCGATTCTGCGCTTCGGTTGGCTCAACGAGGTTTCGAGGTCTTGCCCTGCCACGCACCGAGCAGCGGCGGCTGTTCGTGCCGTCAACCAGAGTGCGGCTCGCCGGGCAAGCACCCCCGCACCCGCAATGGCCTCTATGACGCGACGGTCGATCCATCGGCGATTCGTCGGTGGTGGCGGCAGTGGCCGGACGCCAATCTCGGGATCCGCACGGGCGCGGCCTCGGGGCTGGTGGTGATCGACGTCGACCCCGACCATGGCGGTCTCGATTCGATGCGGTCCCTTGCCGCCGAGCATGCGATCCCGAAGGGTCTACGGGTTCGGACCGGGTCGGGTGGCTGGCACCTCTACTTCGCCCATCCTGGCGGACACGTTCGCAACTCGGCGGGAACGGCCCTCGGCCCGGGGGTCGATGTGCGCGGCGACGGGGGCTACGTGATCGCCCCGCCAAGCCGCCACGCCTCTGGTGGCGTGTACCGCTGGACCGGGAAGTGGGAGCTGCCCGACCTGCCCGACCATCTCCTCGAGCGGATCCGCCCGCCCGAGCGACATGTCGCCGGCGATCAGAGTTCACCGCGCTCTCGGTGGACCGAGCCGGTCCGGATCGACCGTGCGTTGTCGGCTTGGGCTGCCAGAGCGCTGGACGACGAGGCCAGCCAGGTCCGCACCGCGGCATCGGGTGGCCGCAACCACCGCCTGAACCGGGCAGCGTTCAGCCTCGGCCAGATCGTCGGTGCCGGACTACTCGATGCCGACACCGTCGCCGACCAGTTGCATCACGCTGCGCTGGGCGCAGGTCTCGGAGCTCGGGAAGCAACCACTACGATCCGCTCCGGACTCCAGGCCGGAATGACCCGACCGCGCATCCCGGCCGAGCGTTCTGTCGACCCAGCGAACCCTCCTTCGGTCGAAGCATCGGTCAACATCGACCTCGACGTCGACATGGGATCAGGTTGAATCTGACGTAGCCTGAGCGCATGACACGACCAGTGGGGCGACCGGCCCGACCCACCACCATCGACCCCGACTTGCTGACCGCCACGCACGCCGCACTCCTCGCAATAGCGAAAGAACTCCGGCTGCCCGTTGACCGCTACTCCGACCCGATCACCGGCAAGCCGACACGTCGAGTCGAGCCACTGGCGCTGGCGAAGCTGGCGATCGACACTCAAGAGGCGTTGGAGGTCCTGGCTGCACGAGAGGTGGCCGCCTCCCGGGAACTGGAAGGGTCGACGTGGGGACAGGTCGGCGAAGTGTTCGGGATCAGCACCCAATCGGCCCACCACCGCTTCGCCAACAAGTAAGGGTCGGCCTCGGAGTCTGGGTCCGATCCCGAAGCCGCTATTGGAGTTCCATGACGTACTCGGCCTCAGCAGTCGTATCCACCGGCGCAGCCATGTCCCAGGCGACGGCTTCGGCTACCAGCCGCTCGTGCCGAGTCCGTCGATCTCGTTGCAGGACCGGCGCCGGACCCGCATCGGCGCCGACGAGGTAGTGCTCGGGATTGGCGGCGATCTTGGTTCGGCGATGGCTTTCCGCTCGCCGAACGATGTCATACCGGTCGACCACCTCGGCGTGCTCGTCGAACCAGCGCTCTCGATCCTGCTGTCGTTCACGAGCGGCCGTGAGGGCGACGTCGGTTCGGCCGATGGCACGATCAAGGGCGGCGATCTTTCGTTCGCTGCCCTCCCCCAGCGCCCATGCGTTTCGTCGGGTCTGGAGCGTCTCGAGCTCGGCGGTTGCTGCGTCGATGGCTTCAGTTGCTGAACGTGGTGCCTTGGCGAGAACCTGCTCCAACCTTGTGCGCTCGTCGGTGAGGGCACGGAGGGTCATAGTTTCAGCCAGGCGGTGCACGGTGGTGAGCCGGCCGGCTGTGTCGGCGACCATGGTGCCGGTACGGCGGCGAGTGAGGGCGTCGGCGATGTCGCCGAGGTCGAAGCGTATCGGGTCGGGGCGTTGGTGGGTTTCGTCGTCGTGATGAGTGATGGTGCCATCCACGATGTAGAGCCGACTCTGGTCACGGCCCCTGGTAATGGCCACGTAGCCCTCCTCGAAACTCGACTGGTCGGTCGGGTGGTAGCGGGCGGTGCCATGGGTGGCGCCCTGCACCCCGTAGCTCGTGCGTGCGTATCCGTGTTCCAAGCGTCCGGCCGCCAGATAGGTGCGTGGGACCCGGATGGTTCCTTCCCGCTCGAACGCCACCGTGACCTCCCCCGACTTGGGGTGCAAGTTCGTGACGGTGCCAGCGGAGCCGTTCTTGACGAACTCGCCACCGGCGGCGTTGCGGAGTCGGCGGTCGTTGCGGCGAGCGACGACCTGGTCGCCAACCAGATACTCGCGGCCAGCGACGACGAGAGGCTTGCCGGTAAGTTCGCCGTTGGCTTTGAGCAGAACTCGTGCCCGATCGTTGAGGGCGCGTCGGGTGGAATTCGGACCGGCGATCATCGGGTCAGCCCGCCCGTCGAGACGATCCGCATACCAGTCAGCCACCATCGCATCGAAGGACTCCCCTGCGGTCGCCGACCGCACGATTCGCCCGGCGACATCCATGCGGGCCAGGGCGTCGGCGATGTGGCCGTCTCGGTATTCACCGATGGCGAGCCGCTCGACCTGATCGGTCTGGCGGTTGTTCTCCACCAACCGGATCAGATCATCGCCCCGATCGCGACACAGGCGTTGGAACACGCCTCCGACATCGACCGGGCCGTGCTGGTCGGGGTCACCGATCAACACGATCGTCGCGTTCGCGTTGCGGGCATGGCTGGCGAGAAGATGCAGATCTCGGGTGGAGAGCATCGACGCTTCGTCGACGATCACCGTGCTGTCAGGTGCGAGTCCGCCCCACTGGTCGAGATCACGCAGCAACTTGGCGACCGTCGTTGCCGGCATGACCGACCGGCCGAACCCGGCGGCTGATTCCAACTCCGACGCCGCAGCTGCCGACACCGCGGCCCCCACGATCGCGACACCGGCTGCAAGGTGAGCAGCGACGGCGGCTTCGGTGGCGTAGGTCTTTCCCGCTCCCGGCCGCCCCGCGATCGGCAGGATTGCGTCCGCTCGCCGGCAGAGGGCTTCGACCATGACGACCTGCTCGCCCGACAACTCCGGGCGGGCATCGAGCACTGCACCAACCACTGCACCGTCGACTGCACCAGTTCGGCGTTGGCTGGTGTCGGCCCAGGTGAGGAGCTCCTCCTCGAGCGCCGCCAGCTCGGTCGTGGTGTAGATCGCCTGCATCGAAGTCGGCGGTTTGGGTTGTGTCGAGACTTGGGATGGTGCAGTGGCCGGTGCAGCGGGACCGGGCGTTGGTGCAGCCCGCCGTGTCCGATCGACGACGGCGACCGTGTCGCCGGTGAGGAAGGCGTCGGCGTGTGCTTCGATTTCGAGGGCGGTGCAGCTCGCCCCGAATCGTGACGCCAGCGCCTCGACCACATCGGTCCGACGAAACGTCGACGCCCGCTCCGTGAGCCCGGTCGGCTCCGCGAGGTCGTTGAACGCTGCCTGAAGCTCGGCCGGCGTCAGCGCCGCCGGCCGTTGCTTGCCCATGCAGGCCGCTACATGTGCGGCACCGAAGCCAAGGGCGGCAGCTTCAGAGCGCCACTGGTCGAACAGTGTGTCGGGATCGACCAAATAGTCCTTCGGTTTCCGGGTCTCCAACGTGGCGATCTGCGCAGCCCGCGCCGAGGTGTTGCCCGACTCGGCCATCACTTCCTCGATCTCGGTGCGCCGCTTCGAGAACGCCTCGATCACCCGCTCGGGCACCCCGGAGATGTCGGCGTACCCGTTGGTGACCTCGCCCCACTCGACACCCAGACGTTGCGACATCAGATGACGGAGATGAGCCTGATACAGATGCCCGGCCGATTTGGCGTGCTCGAACAGGCCACGGGCAGCGATCGCTCGCCACACCGGGCCGTCTTTGTCCCCGGCATCAACGAGCGTCAGGTTGGCGACCACCACGTGGGTATGGAGCAACGGATCACCGGCGCGGCTGGTCCGGTGATCGAACGCGGCAGCAATCAGCCCGTCGGTCTCGAGTTCACGCTGGGCCTTGTAGACGGTCACCCGGCCCTTGATCGCACGGGACTCCAGATAGCGAACGACCTCGTCGACTGCCTCGGTATGCGCCTGGCGGACCGTCGCCCGGGTAGCAGAATCGGCGAGTGCCCAGACCACGCTCACACTTTTCGGTGGCCGCAACGTGACGTCGTAGCCCGGTCTCGGTTTGCGCGGCTCGCTGGTGGCAGCGTGACGGTCTACTTCAGCCCGGGAGACTTCCCACACGTCGGGCCCGCCGTTGCCGTGATTGGTGACCTGCTTGCCGATCAAGTAGCTCCTGGGCTCGACCACCTGATCGTCGGGCGCTGCCTTGTCGAGCGCGTCCTGATACCGGGCACCTGCGTCAAGCAACTGACGCACGTACCGCGTGGAGACCCCAAGCGCTGTCGCCGCCCGCACAACGTCTACCGGCGCGTCACCGGACTGTTCGAGCGGGGTTGACGGTCGGCGCTGAGACGCGCGGCCAGCCGATCCCGCAGCCGAGATGAGGTACTCCCCCGTGTGAGGGTGCTGCCCGAGCAGTACTCGCCGGAAATGCTCGGGATCGACCTCCCCCTCCAACTCCAGCGTCGACCGGAGCGAGCCCACCCATCGCCCCTTCGCTTCCCCTTCCCCGGTGTAGTAGTCCTCCGCCGAGGTCGCCACCTCCCCCACGTAGTACTCGGCCGCTCCCGGTGTCAGCTTCCCGATGTTCAACATGCCCAGGAAGGCGAACCCGATGCTCCCGGCGCGACAACCGATCCCTTCCGATTTGAGCCACTGGCATCTCGTGAGCTACTTCCGCCACCGGCGGAAGTAGCAAGTCTGTGCCAGACATTGAGGGGTGGTTTGGTGCAGTGCGTCGGGGGTCGGTTCGGCGTGCGGGGAAGGGGTCGAGCTGGAGGGTGAGCCAGCGTCGAAGTGGGCGGAAGTCGGCGAGGTTGCGGTAGCGGGCGGCGAGCAGGCCGGAATCGATCGTTCGGGCGACGCTCGGCGTGCCGGCCACCGTGGCGACTACGTCGAGCCCGGTCACGTCCACGACGTCCCGCTCGGTCAGCGCCCGCCCGAACTCCGTCACGAGCACGAGCCCGTCAAGGTTGTGAGGGTCGGCCATCAGCGTCCTGAGGGCCAGATAGCACGGGCCACGCAGGACTCCGAGCGACCGCTCCCCCGGCCTACTTCCCGGCCGCCCGCTCTCGGGGTCGAGCGTGCCCTCGTCGACCACGGTCAGACCCTCGCGTCCTTGGCGACGGTCGGCGACGACCAACTTCGGCGCGACCTCGGCCGGGAGACCGCCGGGCTCGGCGAACCCCAAGAGAGCACAAGCCATTCGAGGGTCGCTGGTCACCAGCTCGGTCGGGACCATCGTGGCTGCGTGCATGGCGAGCACGCCGGCGATCGTGCTCGTGCCGGCCCCTCCACGGATACCGACGAGCCGGATCGTGTCGATCGCTCCGTCGCCGTCTGCCCGCTGGAGGGGGTCGGTGCAGTCGTTGGTGCAGTCCGTGGTGCAGTCTCCGGAGCAGCCGTTGGTGCAGTCGCAACTGGTCGTGCACGTCACCGGGAAACAGCCGCACGGGGGTCCGAGAGGGCGAGGATCACTTCCCCAAGGAACTTCGCCCTCGCCGAGATCTTCGCTCCGCAAATCGTTCATCGGACCTGCTCCAGCTCGAGCTCGTGCCGGCTCGCCAGTCCAGGCGGCAGCTTTCGAACATGGCGTAGCGGCAACGGCGCCAAGATGGTGCGGAGACCGAATGTGTCGCCGCCGATGGAAGCGATACCGAAGTCGACGAGCCGAGTCATGGTCCGCACGACCGGCGTGTTGCGGCTGACGTGAGCGCTGATGCCAAGGCAGGGACCAAGCTGACCGAGCGAGACCTCGATTCCGTCCGGGCTGGCGTCGAGCCAGTCCGCCATCCGCCTGGTCGCCCACGTGGCGGTGGGGCCGAGGATCGGCAGCCAGTACGTCTCGACGTAGCTGCTCCGAACGTCGTGACCGAGTTCGTCGACGACCGGATCGGCCAGTCGGATGACCTTGAGTGGGTCGTGGCTGGCGATCCAGCCACTCGTGTCTTGATGGCTGGATGCAAACATGCGAGTGTTCCTCCTGATGTTGTCAGATTCAATATGATTCAAGAACGGTGTGTCAAGGGGCTGAGCCCCTTGCTTCGGGAGCGTTGACACGTAGGTGTCAACCGGAGTCGGCCTTATCGTCTTGCTCCCGGAGGGAGCGAGAAGTCTGTATGGATCTCGACGTTCTCACCAGTGTCAGCAACGGTGTTGTCGCGTTGCGGGCTCGTCGAACGCCTTTCCTAGGAAACATCGACGAGGAGAAACCAATGACAACACACGAGAACACACATGCAAGCCGGGCCAAAGCTGAGATCGAGGCCGACAAGCCCGCGCAGCTGTTGGTGACCATTCCGCAAGCGGCGTCGCTTCTGGCGATCAGCCGCTCGACCGTCTACGAGCTCATCTGGCAACAAGAACTCGACCCCATCAGGATCGGCCGCAGCGTACGTCTACGGATGTCGGACCTGGAGGCGTTCGCCCGAGGAGACAACGAAGCTCACTCACCCACCGCGACCGAGACCGTTGACCGTTGACTTCGACACGAACCGCTTCCATGGCGGCGGCTGCCGCTGCCCCACTTGCGCCACCTCAAGCTGTAGTCGCACGTCCACGCTTGCGCCCGACATGACATCCGAGCCTTCTGACTTCCGGTAATATCCCCTTCCCGAAGGGCAGCGGCTACTCGTCGGCTTCCGCCTGGTTGTCGATGTCAAGTGGTGTCGCTGAGTCCCACAGCTTGCGGTTGTCTCTTCTCGTGGAGTCGGCGTTGTTGCCGAGCTTCACCAGCAACGTTGGATTCTTGCCGATCCCGTTCAGCGAGGCCCCGAGGGTCCACACCTCGTCTTCGGTCACGATGAAACGGTCGTGCAGCGTTTTGGGATCTGCCACCGCTCGAACCTCGAATGAGACGGCGCCCGCCCCATACTGCTCGCGTCGGGCGACCACCTCGTGGAGCGATTGTCTCCGCTCGTTGGCCTGACCACCCGATTTGAATGCGGTCAACGCTTGTGTGATTCGTGTTTCTTGGATCAGGAGCTGCAGATGCCTCCACTCGAGGTAGGGGTCAACAAGCATGTACGGCTCGAACCTTGACAATGATCGGACGAGTTCCTCCCATGCGACGTCCTCGCCCACACCTAGGCGGATCTCGTTGACCTCGTGGGCGGCTGCAGCACGCTGCTCGGCCAGCATGGCTTGGTGAACTGACAGCCCGAGGTCCGTGGCTGCGATTGATCCCCGATGGTCAATCTCCAAAGCCCATCCAAGTTCAATAAGCCGCTGCGCTAGGGGCCTCGACGGGCCGATCCCGAGACGCATCGTCCCGATCATCCCGGTCACCCCGAAGATGCTTTGAAAAGAACCCCTCTCGCAATCGTCCACGTAGGCCTCAATCTCTAGACCAGTCGGCCAGGCGTCAGGGATGCCGTGTTCGCTCAGCGAGACAACCAGATGAAGAGCACTCCGCAGACGTGGCTCGGAAATGAGTTCCATCACCGACCTCGCCGGTTGGGGTCGTGGCGGTTGGTGAGGTCTCGGATCGCATCAGATGAGGGGTTGACGTAGCGTTCGAGGGAGCGGAGTGAGCGGTGCCGGGATTTGGCTTTGATCATGGTGACGTCTTCGCCGGCCTCCGCGAGATGGGTGAGCCGGGAGTGGCGGAGCTGGTGCAGGGTGTGCCCGCCGGACGCTTGCTTCCAGAGTTCCTCGGCCCGCCGATACGACAGGCGGGCATGCCCGCTGACGGGGCATAGGTCGGCGGTGGCGGGGGCGAGGTGGGAGCGTGGCCGGCGGTCACCGATGAACAACGGCCCCGACACCCACGGCTGCAGCTTCCAGGTGAGAAGGCGGGGCAGCAAGCGGGCGGTGGTGGAGGACCAGTAGATGCGCTCCGCGTTGCCGCCTTTGCCGATGATGACCGCTTCCCGGTTGGCGGTGTCGATGTTCTCGATATCCAGACCCAACAACTCATCAGCGCGGGCCGCGGTGTCATAGGCCATCGCCCACAACACCCGGTCCCTGATGCTGTGGGCGGTGTTGCCCCACACGGCAGCCAACTCCGCATACAGGACGGGTCGGGCCCGACGTTCGGCCTCCACCGTCTTCTTCGGTGTGCGACGCCGGATCCCCCGGGTGGGGGAGGAGTGAACGAGCTCGTTCTCCACACACCACGCAAACAACGAAGAGAGGGTGGCCAGGTTCCGGTTGAACGTCGCCGGCGCCGTCCCCCCGTAGGCGTCGGTGAGATGCCGTCGCACCGCCGCCTTGGTGATGGCGGCCAACGGCAGATTCCCGAGGTCGTCGAGGAACCGCTCGAGCGTCACCTCATAGACCGCCACCGTCGACGCCGCGAGGTCCACCGCGGCCAGGAACCCGACGATCGCATCCACCAACCCGACCTCGGCCGATGCGGCGGCGGGCAGGGCGCGAACATTGGTCATGGCAGCGGGAGCTCCTGGGATCCGGTCGACACGGTTATCGCACTAAACGCATGCCATCACCCTACCCGGGCCGGGACTGCCGCGGGTTTGGTTGACATCGTATGCAGGGCCAGAGGTTCTGCTGGAAGGATGTTGCCATGCCGAAGAAGTATCCACTGGAGTTCATTCGTGATGTCGTGGCGGTCGCCCGGCGTGACGGCACGACCCAGGCCGAGGTCGCCAAAGATTTCGGCCTGTCGAAGACCACGCTGCAACGCTGGCTGGCTCAGGCCAACATCCATGACGGGATCAAGGACGGTCTCACCACCGCCGAGCAGAACGAACTCGTCCAGTTGCGGCGACACAACCGGCGCCTGGAGCAAGACGTCGAGATCCTGCGCCGAGCGACTGCCTATTTCGCCAAGGACGCCGCCCCAAAATGATGTACCCCTTGGTCCAGCGTCTCCAGACCGAGGGGATTCCTGTCGTGTTGAGCTGCGAGATCCTCGGGTTCACACCACAAGCGTTCTACAAGTGGCTGGCCCAGCCGTGCTCGGATCGTGATCTCGACGACGCCCGACTGGTCAACGCGATTCTCGATGTCCATAGCGATGACCCCGAGTTCGGCTACCGGTTCATCGCCGATGAACTCCAAGCAGCCGGGCATCACGTCGGCGAGCGGCGCGTGCACCGGTTGTGCCGTGAGCATCGGATCTGGTCGACCACGGTGAAGAAGGGCCGCATCAACGCAGGGAAGGGCCGGCCTGGGCCGGCGGTGCACGACGATCTCGTGCACCGCGATTTCACTGCTGAGCGGATCGATGAGATCTGGCTGACCGACATCACCGAACATCAGACCGCGGAGGGGAAGCTGTACTGCTGTGCGATCAAGGATGTCTGCTCGAACCGGATCGTCGGCTACTCGATTGATGAGCGTATGACCGCCAAGCTTGCGGCCACGGCGTTGCGCACTGCGGTCGCTCGCCGGGACCCGGAAGGACCGGTGATCGTCCATTCCGACAGGGGAGGCCAGTTCCGATCTCGAGCGTTCCGTCGTGAGCTCGCTGATGCCGGGCTGGTCGGCTCGATGGTTCGAGTCGCTTCGTGCCCATCTACCGGCCAATCGCGACAGGAAGACGTCCGCGCTTGTGCGCGCTCGATTGGCCGGTAGATAGGTGTTATCCGGGCCCGAAGGGCGGACCAATCTCCGATTGGCCGGATAAGCAGGTGACAACGCGGCGATGGAATCGTTCTTCTCGTTGCTGCAGAAGAACGTGTTGAACCGGCGGACATGGGCCACGCGTGAAGAGCTCCGGATCGAGATCATCGTCTGGATCGAACGGACCTACAACCATCGCCGCCGTCAACGACGACTCGGCAAGCTCAGTCCCATCGAGTATGAACTTGTCCACCACAACCCTCACGCCCAAGCAGCGTGAGACCACAAACCACTGTCAACCAAACCGCAGGCAGTCCCGATCGTCGGTATCGACCATGTGTTGCGTGGGCTCGGCGGGACGGCGAAGCGTTGGCGGGTCGATCGGATGGCGACGGTCATCACCCCCGGCACCGATCAGGTCCAGGCATCGTTCGCACCGGTCGCGAAGCATCACGGGGTTGGTATCGATCCGTGCCCGCCACGGCACGGTAACCGCAAAGGTGTCGTGGAGAAATCGATCGACTACATCACGCAATCATGGTGGCGGACGGCCCGGATCACCTCGATCACCGATGCGCAAGCCGGCCTGGGTCGGTGGTGTGTCGAGGTCGCTGATCATCGGCTTCGTGACCGTGGCGACGAACGTGTCACGGTCGCCGAAGCCGCCGCTGTCGAGCCGTTACTGAGCCTGCCGGCGGTCGGGTTCCCTGTCACGATCCGGCTCGAGCGGACCGTCGCGGCGAACGCGTTGGTGTCGCTTTGGGGGAACAGGTATTCGGTTCCGCCCGGTCTGGTCGGCGTGATCGTCGAGGTCCGGCATCGTCACGGCTCCGACACGATCGACATCGCCGCGTCAGGTCGTGTGATCACCAGCCACCGTCTCGCACCCGCCGGCGCGCACCGCATCGTCCGGCTCCCCGAACACACCACCGCGTTGGAGAACGTTGTGCTCGCCGCGTTCACCACCGATCGGCCCTGCGCCACCAAGAAGAACCGGCCCCCATCCGCGGCAGCGTTGGCGCTCGCTGTCCAGCTCGGCGCCGAAGTGTTTGCCGAACCGGTTGTCGATCTCGATGTCTACCGGCGTTTCGTCGAAGATCAGGGGGCGTGATGAACCCCAACAGCCAATACCAGCAGCTGCGTTCCTATCTCGCCTACCTCAAACTCACTGCCGCAGCCGAGGCGTTGCCTGCCGCGTTGGATCGGGCGTTGAAGACGAAGCAGAACCCGACCGAGTTCCTCGAACAACTCCTCGCGGTCGAGGTCGAAGCGACCGAAGCGCGACGGTTGGCCGGACGGATGAGGTTCGCGAACTTCCCGACCCCGTGGCGCCTCGACGACTTCGATTTCGCCGCCCAGCCATCGGTCGATCAAGCATTGATGCGTGACCTTGCGTCGTGCAGGTTCGCCAAGGACGCCACCAACATCATGTTCATCGGGCCGCCCGGTGTCGGCAAAGCCATGCTCGCCACCGCCCTCGGCCACGCCGCAGTCGAACAGGGTCTACGCGTCTACTACTGCACCGCGGCGGACCTGGCGGCCCGCTGCCGCAAAGCAGCCATCGAGGGACGATGGGCGACCACCATGCGGTTCTACGCCGGGCCGACAGTGTTGATCATCGACGAGCTCGGCCACCTCCCCATGCCCGCCGATGACGCCAACGCCTTGTTCCAAGTCATCGCCCAGCGCTACCTGAAAGGCTCCATCATCTTGACCACCAACCGGGGTGTCGGATCCTGGGGCGACATCTTCGACGACACCACCGTCGCCGCCGCCATGCTCGACCGGCTCCTCCACCGCTCCGTCGTGTTCAACATCACCGGCGACAGCTACCGGCTCCGAGCCCACCAAGCCCGCAACCGTCAACTCACCACCGGAGGCCACGACTAACATCACCAACACTCACCACTGAGGAAACTCGGTGAGCACAACTGGAGAAGTTCAGCGAGCGGCGGCACCGTCACAAACCCAGCGCTCGAAGGATGTCGAGATAGTCTGCGTAGCTACAGCTCGCTGCGGCGTCGACCTGCGCCTTGGTGGGAATCCCTGTACCTGGACGACTGAGACAAGTAGGCAGATCGCTATCGACCGCCGATATCGCACTCGGCGATCCGCTCCTCGACGCGACCTTGGTAGCGGGCATCGGTGCGAAGCCCAGACAAGAGAGCTTCGGCTTCGGCCTTCGAGGTCGCAATCGGGGCGTGCCACGGCGCAAGCTCAAGCTCAAGCTCAAGCATGAATGGGCTGCCAGTGCGGATCCACTCCCTCCGCAGCTCTTCGAGCTCGGTGCCGTTGTCGGCGAGTAGCCAGACGAGCTGCTCCAGAAAGTCGAATGGTGCTCTGAACGCTCGTCGGCGGGAGCCGCCGAGTGGGAGAGATGGCTCTCACCGGTCGAGCATCCAGACACCGATCCACCCAGCGCTGAGGCGCCAGGGACGTAGGCGCCGCAGGCAACGGCCAGCACCGCGACGATGACTGCGATCGTCCGACTGACCACGCAGCAGCAGCCCTACTGAGGTCCCCGGCGGACAAGATCGGTTCGCTCCTCGTCGAACATCACGTTTGCAATGAAGAGTCCGAGATCCCAGTCCTCGTCAGATACATGCGCCGTCGGGTCATCAGACAGATCTGGGCCCTTCGGGTATCGGAGCAGAACCTGTCCCCCCTCGTCGGCGACGGCGAACACCGCCTCGGGACCATCGTCATGCCAGGCGACCGATGTCTCGCCGTCGAGGTCGAAGACTCGGTCGTCGAGGCTGAGCCACAGGCGGCCATCGCTTCGGTAGAAGACGACATTCACTCCGTCGAGCGTGGCGTACCAACCATCCGTTCCGGTGGGCGACAGCCCCGGCGGCCTTCGTCGAGGCTTGAGCAGCCCGGACTCGGGCGTGAACTCGGCAACCAGATCGAAGCGGTCGTGGCATTGGACAAGCATCAGAATCCCAGGTCCTTGCCACCCGTGCGCGTTGCGCTCTCGATGATCTGGTCCCAGGTCTTTCCCTGTGCTCGCAGCCAGTCGATAGTCGGACCGAGCCGGTCTCCGTACTTCTGAAGGTTTCGAGCGTGGATTTGGGTCAGCATGTCCGGAGGCGTGAGGTCCTTGTACTGAATGCCGATCGCCCGCCGGTTCGCCCAGGCCTCGCGGGCGATGACCTCGGGATCTGCGCCGGCCTTGCGCCATGCAGCGACCTCATCTGCGAGTGATGCAACGTCGTCGACGTACGCCTGTCGAAGAGGTGGCAGTGCGTTTCTTGGGGCGACTGCGGCGGCGTCGGCTGCTTCGTCGGCGTATCGGAGTGCTTTGGCGCCTTTGAAGAGTTTGGTCCACGGGAGCGCAACGGCGATTTCGGCTGCACATCCGGCATCGATCGAGAGTCCTCCCGTGCCGTCGTTGCTACGGCATGATCGTTCGTCGAATACCAGGAATCGGGTTGCACCGACCAGGGCTGCCCATGCGGTTGCCCCGTTTGCGTAGTCCGGGACCGAGTAGATCTGCGACTGTTGCGTTCTGACATCGGCTTCCTCCGCGTAGGGGTATGTTCCCACGCCGTGGACACCGCCGGTGTGGACTTGGTCACCTTTCCAGCATTCTGGGCCGCGGCCCTGGTTGAAGCTGGTGATTCGGCCATCGGCACTGTAGTTGAAGCTTGAGATGCAGCCGCCCCCGCCGGGTTGCAGGATGATAGTTGCTGCTGCTGGTGTGACGGTGGGGGTGTTTCCGACGGCGACGGTGGCGTTGATGGTCTGGGCGACGGTGGCGTCCCAGTCGGCGGTGGTGATGGTCGGGGTGGTGCCTTCGTAGTTGCGGGTGGCGGGGTCGAGGCTGGTCGTGCCGAGGTAGACGGGTTTGCCGCCGACGTTGATTTGGTCGAGGCAGTAGTCGAATACCTGGTTGGCGCAGCGCCCGTCGGGATCCCAGTACTTGTTGGGGTTGTTGAGGGCGTAGGTGTAGCGGTTGAGGGTGAACGGTGTGACGAGTTCGCCGGAGTAGGTGTCTCGTGACAGGAACGTCGCACTGCTGGGCTGGTACCAGCGGGCGCCCATCCAGACGTGTCCGGTGGTGGGGTCGGTGTAGTCGGTTTGGTAGCCGAGGACGGGGTTGGTGGTGCCGGTGGTGGCGATCGGGTCGCCGTAGGGATCAAATGTGGCGGTGTCGGAGAGGGTGCCGTCGGGGTTGATGAGCCCGTACAGGTCGTTGTGGCCATCAGTTGCGGCATGGGTGACCGTGGTACCGGTGTCGTAGGCGAGGAGCCGTCCGGCGGGGTCTCGGTGGAAGGCGTTGGTGCCGTCGCTGGTGGGGTCGAGTTCGCCGCCGGTGTAGGTGACGTCGGCCGTGCCGCGGGTGGCGATCCGGTCGAGGTTGTCGTACCCGTAGCTGGTGGTGGTGGTCCCGTCGGTGATCCCGGTGAGCCGAGCCGCGGCATCGAACGTGTACGTTTCGGCCGGCCCGCTGGTGGGGGTGTAGGTCGCGAGGGTCCCGGCCGGGTCCCAGCTGTAGGTGCCGTCGGGATCTGATGTGAGCCGGTTCCGATCGTCGTATTCGAAACTCTCGGTACCGGCGGTGAGACGGTTGCCGTTGTTGTCGTAGGTGTAGATCACCCCGGTCGGCGGGGACTCACCCCCGCCACCGCCGGTGGTGGTGGGGCAGCCGGCGGCATAGTTTTGTGCGACTTCGGTGGCGGTGAGTGCTTCGTCGTAGATGGCGGCGAGGCAGATCTCGCCGAGCCATGCCCGGTCGTTGGATGACTCGTTGCCGATGTACAGCTTGTAGCTGGTGTCGAAGGTGTTGATGACCCCGGCGTTCCATGTGGTTTGGACGGCCCCGTCGGCGTAGATGACCTGGTTCCCGGCGGCGTCGTGGGTGGCGACGAGGTGGATGAGGTCGGTGTCGAGGGGGCTGTTGGTGGTGCGCAGGGTGGGGTAACCGTTGTTGGAGGTGTTGGCGGCACGGACCCGGAAATCGATCTCGTCGCCTTCTTGACCGAGGGTGGTGTTCCGCAGGTAGGCGCCGGAGGAGTTGGTGATGATCCGGGCCGGGCCGGCCTGGGTGGTGTTGGCGGGGGCGACCCACGCTTCGAGGGTGAGCGCATCGGATGCGTTGATCGCGTTGGCCACCTTTGTCGCCGGACCGGCGGTGGATAGCACGGTGGCGGAGTTGATGGCGAGGCCATCGGCGGACCAGGTGGTGTTGGCCGGATTCGCGATGGTCAAGTTCAGTGCGGTGCCGTTGCCGGAGGTGTCGGCCACGGTGGTGCCGGACTGGCCGGCGAACACGTATTCGACCACGGTCCCCGCCACCCGTGACGGCCCGCTCGAACCGTTGCCGGGGCAGGTGGGGGGCACAGCCGTTGCTGCGTCGTTCCAGGAGGTGAGCCGTCCGGCGAGGTCGTAGGTGTAGGCATTCAACCCTTCACCGGCGTTGCCGTCCAGGTCGGTGTCTTTGGCGATGAGTTGGCCGACACAGTCGTAGTGGTAGGCGGTGGAGGCGGTGGTGGTGCCGTTGTCGTCTTTGATGGTTTCGGTCGAGACCCGGCCCACGTTGTCGTAGGTGCCGGCGGTGTGTCCGTCACCGGCGTAGATGGTGTCGATGAGCCGGCCGGCGGTGTCGTAGGTGTAGTCGATCGACCACGCCCCCGACCCACCACCACCCCCGCCACCCGTCGTGGTGGGGCAGCCGGCGGAATAGTTCTGGGCGACCTCGGCCGCTGAGAGTGCTTCGTCGTAGATGGCGGCGAGGCAGATCTCGCCGAGCCATGCCCGATCGTTCGAGGTTTCGTTCGCGATCAACAGTTTGTAGTTGCTGTCCCAGTTCGTGATCGTCCCGACACCGCTGGTGGTGGCCTGCACCTGCCCGTCGGCGTAGATGACCTCGTTCCCGGATGCGTCGTGGGTAGCGACGACGTGGATGAGGTCGGTGGAGAGGGGGGTGTTGCTGGTTTGGAACATCGGGATCCCGTTGTTCGTCGTGTTCGACGCCCGGGTCCGCATGTTGATCTCCCCGTACTGCTGCCCCAGGGTGGTGTTGCGCAGGTAGGCGCCCGATGACAGGGTCATGATCCGGGCGGGGCCGTTCTGGGTCAGGTTGGCCGGGTCGATCCACGCCTCGAGCGTCAACTCACCCGTAGCGGTGATGGCGTTGTTGATCCGGGTCGCGGCGCCGGAGGTTTCGAGTTTGGTGGCGGTGTTGATCGACAGCCCGGTTGATGACCAGGTGGTGTTGGCCGGGTTGGCGATGGTGAGGTTTATCGCCGGGGTCACACCGGAGACGTCGGCCACGGTGGTGCCGGTGCCGCCGGCGAAGAGGTATTCGGCGATGCTGCCAGTCACACGGGTCGGGCCGGCGGGTGGGGTGCCGTCATAGACGGTGTCGGTTTGGCCGTTGGTCGTGTAGGTGAACCCTCGGGTTCCGGCCTCGTCGGTCCGGGTGACCGGACGGCCGGCCTGGTCGTAGGTGAACGAGGCATCACCCGCCCCGCCCGTCTGGCCGACCAGCAGGCCACGGTCGTCATAGGTCAACACGATCGGCGCGGTCGGGTGCGACAGGCGGACCGGGCGCTGGTCCCGGTCATACCCCCACGTTTTGGCGACCGTGGCCGCGCCGGGTTCGGTCGAGGTCTCCACCTCGGGCAGGCCGAGGGCGTTGAAGGTGCGGGTGACGACACGGCCACCCGGATGCGCTTCATGCACCGACTGGCCAGCCTTGTCATACGACATGGTCCAGCGGCGATTGGCCTCGGGTTCGACCGGGCTGGTGGTGGCGGAGGGCTCCAGGGTGATCTCCGGGAGGTTCCACACGTTGTACACATACCGGGTCGAATGCCCCTCACCATCGACCAGGCGGGTGTGGTTCCCGGCGCGGTCGTAGCCGTAGTTGGTGGTGATCGACGCCGACAACGACACCGTCTGGGTCACATCGGTGAGCCGGCTCAACGCGTCGTAGCCGTAGACGGTTTGACCGCCACGGGCGTCGGTGACGGTTTGAAGGTTGCCGGCGGTGTCCCAGGTGTTG
Source organism: Acidimicrobiales bacterium (assembly GCA_041394265.1). Taxonomy (NCBI): domain Bacteria; kingdom Bacillati; phylum Actinomycetota; class Acidimicrobiia; order Acidimicrobiales; species Acidimicrobiales bacterium. Next base: position 3,512,148 of record JAWKIO010000005.1, on the reverse strand, counting down.
GTGGCGGTTTGGTAGATGGTGCCGCTGGTGTCTTTGCGGGTGATGGTGAGGGCGCGGCCGAGGGTGTCGTAGTCGGTGATGGTGATCCCGTTGGCGGGGTCGTTGACTGATCGGGGGCGGCCGAGACCGTCGTAGAGGGTGGTGGTGGCGGTGAGGTCTTGGGTCTTCGTGGTGAGCGGGTTGCCGAAGGTGTCGTAGGTGACGGTGGTGGTGACGCCTTCACCGTCGGTGCTGGTGGTGAGGTAGCCGAGCCAGCTGTAGGTCATCGAGGTGGTGGCGGTCAGTGCCGGTTGGGTAGCGACGGCCCGGACCGCCATGCTGGTGGTCTCGAGGCGACCGAGTTCGTCCCAGATGTTGGTGGTGGTGGCCCCTTCGGGGGCGATGGTGGTGATCACCCGTCCGGTGCGGTCATAGAACGTCTGGGTCACTCCGGCTGTTTGCAGCCCGGTGTCGGCGGCGTTGGGGATCTGCGGGTCGGTGACGAGGGTGACCCGGTTGGCTCCGTCGTAGTCGTAGCTGGTGATGTGGCTGTTGCGGGAGGTGTAGGTGGCGACGTTGCCGTTGTTGTCATAGGTCCACGTCTCGGTCGGGGTGACCGTGGCCCCGGTCGGCGGGGTGTAGGTGGGGTGGGTGATCCCGGTGCGGCGGCCGTTGTCGTCGTAGGCGGTGATGGTGGTGTTGCCGTTGGGGTCGGTGGTGTGGGTGGGGTCGCCGAAGGTGTTGTAGCCGACCAGGGTGATGGGCATGGCGGTGCCGCTGGTCCAGCCGGCTTCGATCCCGGTGCTGGTGGTGGCGTGCTGGTAGGCGACAGCGGGTTGGGTGGTTTCGAACCGTCGTCCGACCGGGTCGTAGCGGACGTCGGTGCGATGGTCTTGTGGGTTGGCGCCCGACGCGTAGCCGAGCGGGCCGATGACGCTGACCGCGTGGCCTCGTTCGTCGTAGCTGGTGGTGGTGCGGGCGTCGTCTCCGTCATCGTTGGTGACGGTGACATCGACTGGCCTGCCCGCCGAGTCGTAGAGAGTGGTGGTGGTCAACGTGGTCAGCGACGCGTCATAGGCGTCGGTCCCGGTGACGGTGACCGTGGTCGGGTTCCCGGCCGGATCGTAGACATAGGTGGTGGTCCGGCCCCCGGTTTCGGAGGTGTGGAGCCGGCCGTTCGGGTAGTACCCGTTGGTGGTGACCGCTTTGTCCTGTGCCGCGGTCGCCGACGCGTTCCCGGCGATCGATTGGGTCAGGTAGCCGCCGGTGTAGGTGTCGGAAGCGACCGTGACCTGGGTGCCGTTGACCTTGACTTTGGTGGTGGTGCGCCGGCCGGCGTGGTCGTAGCCGTAGCTGGTTTCGATGAACGCTGAGGCGGAGGTGTAGGCGTTTTCGGTCTCGACACGGCCGGCCTGGTCATAGCTGTAGTCGGTCAGGACCCGGTCGGTGGGGGTGCCGCCGTGGCCGTCGTCGAACGCTTTCGCGGTGACGATGTCGGCCTGGTTCCGGGCGTCGTAGAGGGTTTCGACCCGGTTCCCTGCCGGGTCGATCACCGCGTCCACGTTGCCGTTGGCATCGAATTCTCGGCTGGTGACCTCACCCTCGGGGTCGAAGGTCTGATACTCGCGGTCGACAACGTCGAACACTCGGGTCCATTCCCGGTCCGGGTCGGTACCGACGATGTCTTCATCGAGTTGGCCGGTCTGGTTGTTGTTGGCGTCGTAGGTGTAGGTGGTGCGCAGACGGTGCGCAGTGTTGGTGACCGGGTTGGTCACCGGCGGCCCGGTCACCGTTTTCAGGTTCGAGTTGTTGTCGTAGGTGAACGACGTGGCCGCCGTCATCGTGTTGCCGTCGTCGGTGTAGGTGATCGTTTCGGTCAGGACCCGACCCAACGAGTCATGGGTGTAGACCGTGACCAGCCCGGCAGGGTCCTCCATACCGACCAGATCGCCCTTGGAGTTGTAGAAGTAGGTGGTCTTCCCCTCGCCGCCCTGGGCGCTGGTGTTGCCGTCGTAGTGGTAGCGCAACAGCCCGGCAGGCGGGACCCCTACCCCTGCATCACCGGTGATCGATGTCGACCCGTCGGTGTATACCCAGCGTTGCCGGGTCGTTGTTGTCTCGTCGGCGGCTTGTTCGCTGGTCTTGTTGCCGAAGGCGTCGTAGGTGAACGTCGTGCAGAAGGTCGTGTCGGTGGAGCTGGCTGAGCGGGCGTCACAGACCCGTGATGGTCCGGTGATGACGTCCGGGTTGGCGTACGCCGACGGGGTGTACGCGTAGTAGGTGGTTTCCGACGCGGTGCCGTCGGTTTTGGTTTCGCTCAACAGGTTGCCGTCGTCGTCGTAGTCGAACACGACACTGCGCCCGGACCCATCGATGATCCCGGTCCGGTACGGGCCGTCGTACTCATAGGTGGTCGTCGATGGCCCGTCCGGGGCGACGGCGGGGGCGACCATGGTTTTGGTGCGGTTCTGGGCGTCGAAGGTGAGCGTCCAGTCGTTCTGGCGGGCGTCGGTGATGATCGTGGTGTCATCGTCGACGTAGTCGAAACTGGTGGTGTCACCGGCAGGGTCGACCGTGGAGGTGACCAGCCCGTCGGTGTTGTAGTTCAGGGTCAGCGGATGCTGTGGGACACCGGAGCTGTTGTGGTTTTCGGGGGTGGTGATGGTGCGGAGCTTGTCGGGGCTGAGTCCGGTGGCCTCGTTGTCATGGTCGAACCAGGAGTAGCTGGTGCAGTTCCCTCGAGGATCACACGCTTTGGTGAGGAACCCGTTGGTGTACTGATAGGTCCAGTCCAGATTGACCCCATCGACCACCATCCGGGCCCGATCAACCTGCCACACCGGGCTGGCGGTGGTGCCGACGTTCAGATAGTTGAGGGTGATCGTCCGGCCCGAAACAACATCGGTGATCACACCCGGGTGCTGCCCGTGGACGATCTGGATCGACAGCTCGTGCCCTTCGGGGCTGGTCATCGACTCGATATCGCCGAATCCGGGGGAAGTGAACTGTTCGGTCGAGCCGTCTTTGTAGGTGATGACGAACTCGTAGCCCGTCGTGATCTCCGCGGTCGTGTTGGTCCCGTTGGCTGCCTTCCACAGTGTTGGTGACCCGTCCTGGGTGAACACGGTGGTCGAGGCGTCGCCGTGGTGGACGATGATCACACAATCGGGGCCTGGGGTGCCGTTCGTGCACTCGGTCGTCGGCGGGTACAACTCGACCGACGCTTCGAAACTGGTGCGGAACCCCGGACCGAAAATGCCGGCCTGGTCGCTGGCCGAGTTGAAGTTCCGGGTCAAGCCGAAACCGTCGGTGACACCGGTCGACGCGAAATCGACCGACGGGAAGAAGAAGTTCCCGGTGCCCGCATCCACACCGGACTCGCTGTTCGCGAACCCGCCAGCGTGATCACCGAGCGGGTTCGCACCCAGGCCGCTCATGCCCCGCATGACCGTCACATACTCGCACTGGGTCCAATACTCGGGTCCGCCGTTCGGATCCGACACACCGTCACGGGCCTGGACACACAACACGACCGGGCCCGGACTCGTCGGGAGATCCTCCACCGGGATCGTCAGCGTCGTCCCCGTGGTCGTGATCGCGTCAGCGTCGATGAACGGGTTGCCCGGTTCGGCCCACTTCACCCGATAGTTCGTCGGAGTCCACGCACCGGGGGCACCGGTGTCATAGGGCTTGTCGACGTTCACTACGATCGGCTCGTCAATCGCGATCGCGGTGCCGTCGTCGAGGTTGGTGACCCGCGGTGGGGCCGTCCAACGGATCGGCTGCTTCGCCGCCAGCGGGCTGCCCTCGATCTCGAACCAGGTCACCCCGTCATGGACCATCCCGAAATACACGTCGTACAAGCCCGGGGCGGTGAAATGGGAACCCCTGATCGCCAACAACATCCCCAGATCGGTGACCGTCGGTGTCCCTGAGTTGTACAGATCTGCCATGTTGGATGCGTCCGCGCTCGGGCAGGTACGCGCGCCGTCGAGGACATGCCAGCCCGACAACCCGCCCCACGTCGCCGCCGGGGCCGCCACGTTCGCCTGGTTGATGTGATAGGTGGCGCACACGTTCTTCGCCGGGTCGGTCTCCACCGGTGTCCCCGATGGCCAGTTCAACACGCCACGATTCGCGATCAGCATGGGGAACCGGCCATCCGACGCCGTCGTCGTTGTCCCCGGCACCGGCAGCAGAACGTCTTCGAAATCGTTCGTGGGGTCACCGATCATCGTGGTCGGCGTGTAGTAGGCGCCGTGGGTTTCGTAGTTGATCGTCAAATACGGGCGGGCCCATTCGGTGTCCCAGTCGTTGGAGTAGAACTGCTTGAACGCGGCCGACCCGGTCTCGGTCGACCGGATCTCGAACCCGTAGTTCGACCCGGGGAACTCGCTCCAATACTGGGCGATCGCGGTCACATCGAACCCCAACCAGTTATCGGCACACCCCGAGCCGCCGTAGGTCGACAGATTGAACGCCTCACCGACACTCGTCGACTCCGGCTTGTTCGTCCATACGATCCCCGACGGCGACCACGGCGTCGTCACCCGCCGCACATAGGTCGCGTGGCTGCTACAGGTGTTGGAGTAGAAATTGAGCAGGTTCAGCGACGCCGAATCGACCCGCCAACCCTTCGACGGGCCGAACGTGAACAGGTCGTCGTCAAAGATCGTGTACGACCGTGACCACAACCCCCCGGTGAACGGCCCGGCCCGCAAATTGTCCGATCCGACACGGTTATTCGGCTCGTTCTGCTGCACCCAGGTGTCGTTCAACGCACCGATCGTCACGATCGGATCCAGCGTCACCGGGAACGCCACCTTCGGATCAGCCAACCATTCCGGGTCGACCATCACCCTCGCAGTCGCCGTAGACCCATCGACCTGTTCGAGTTCCAACCAGACCTGAGTCTCGTTCTCCCCGTTCGCATCGAACGCCGGGCCGCCCGACCAGACCCCGCCCGGCACACCGTCCGGATCGAGCAACACGATCACGCCAAGGTCAGCACTGAACGACCAGCCTTCCGGGACCGTGAGCTGCTCAACGATTCCAGCCGCCGCGTCCGCGGTGTCGGCCACATAGTCGATCTTTGCGCCCTCAGGTGTCGGGGTCACGACCGTGTCGACACCATCCAACAACCCGTCGAACACGACCCGGCCCGCCTCGGCCGCCGGTACCGGCAACACATCGGGCCGGCCCGGCACGATAGGCACACGAGCGCCGACGCCGTCGAGGATCTCCTCCACCCGCTCAGGCCGACCGACAACGTCACGGCGCTGCCCGACCACGTCGAACGCAAACCGCTCGCCGTCGTCGGTCATCGTCTCGAACAGTGATCCGCCCGCAGCGTCCAGCCGGCCCGCAGGAACCCTGGTCGTGGACTGGCTGCCGTCGAACGCCAGTGCTGAACCGTCCCTGCTCACCACCATCGGCGGGGTGAACGGGACCCCCGTCTCGACATCGATCTCGGTCGGCGCGTCGGTGTAGACCGCGGTGATGGTGTTGTCAGGATTCAAAAACACATGCCGAGTCGGATCCGACATGTCCGGCAGATACCGGGACTCGCCCGGCACGAACCCGGTTTCGACCGGCCCGGCCGGCGCTACCGGCGACTTCCCTTCACGGATCTCGACACCAGGAAACTCAAGACCCTCTGGCGTCTCCGGAACATCCCACACCGTCCGCCCGGTCTCCGGATCCACCGAATACCCGGCCACACCCGTCGACTCGACCCCACCCGGCGCACCAGCGTCGGTATCAGCCACCGGCCGCGGCAACCGAGGATCCACACCATCGACCCTGTCGCCGACTGCACCCTCGACACCCTGACCACGATCAGGAACCGCCTGCGCCGACACCGCCGGCACCGCCGGGGTGACCGAACCGACCAACCCGATCGACAACAACAGTGCCCCGACAACACGACGGCGCTTCGCGGTGAACATGGTGAGACTCCCATCAACCAACGTTGCCGTGACTATCGGCACACCCAATGTGCGACTTGAGCCCCCACCGCGACCCAACCAGCCCCATCAACAAGCACCAGCAGCCGAAAACCCGCTCCCCGAGCCGAAACACCCCGGTTCGCTTGCCACCAGAAAAATCTCGCAGCAACGGCCCGACGCCAAGCACGCCCAGGTCGGATAGGCCGATCGACACCCCTCCCGTGAGCCGTCCCGCCCCAGTTCCTCAAGACCAGTTCACACCCGCCGATCACCTAGACGCCGAGCGGAGACGACTCCCCTCCACGCCCGCCAAAGGGCACGCTCGGCACCAACGGTTCAGCAGGGCCGTCGACACCCCGTCGACGGCCCTGACACCGTCAACGTCGATGGGGATGGCTCCCCATGTTGTGGTGTCACACCCGGCTGGGACCATGGGTGTTCATGGGCGGCCCGTCACTTTCATCAACACCGCTGGGCCGGGTCACACGCGGCGTGACCCGAGCCGCCTGGATCCTGGCATGGGTCGGGGTGTCCACGATCGGGGTGTGGTGGTTCCTCGAACACGCGGTGGTGCAGCCGTGGTGGGATCGGACCGACGGGCCGGAGCTCCCGGTCGACGTCGACCTCATCCCGTCGCCCATGTTCGCCGCATTCTTCGTCATCCCCGCCATCCTGTTGGTGCTGCCGTTGGTCGGATGGCGCCTGCGCTCGAGGTAGGTGAGCTCCTGGCGGTATCCGACACGAAAGTTCTTCCGGATGCGGCCCCCACCGCCACCGATCTCACGGTTCGGCACGACACCGACCGACGCGCTCACACTGTCACCGGGGTGGGGGGATGGCCGCGGGACCGTCTGGTACGGCATCACCCAGGGGTTCCTGTCCCCCGAGGGCCGGGTCGCACAAGGCGACGCCGGCGTCCTCGTCATCGGCCCGCCCCGGTCGGGGAAAACGTCGGGGGTGATCATCCCGACCGTCCTCGCCTTCGACGGCCCTGCTGTCACCGCCTCCACCAAACCCGATGTCCTCACCGCCGTCGGCGCTCACCGGCAACAGTCCGGACGACTGTGGTTGTTTGACCCGACCGGGACCACACCCACCATCCCCGGCGTCACTGCTGCACGCTGGTCACCACTGGTGTCGGTCACCGGATGGGACAGCGCCCGTGATGTGGCATCCCAGATGGTGAAAGCAGAGGACCGGTCACACAACACCCACTCCGACGCCGGCGACTTCTTCCGCGGACGAGCCACCGACCTCCTCGCTGTCGCCCTGTACCAAGCCCACCGAGACGGCACCGGTTTCGACGCGGTGCTCGAGACCCTGTCCTGGCCCCAAGAACTCTGGGCCGAAACCGCGAGAACCTTCGAAGAAGCCATGGCCGACACCGGCCACATCGCCGACCTGCTGGCGAGCCAGGCGGCGAAACGCCTTGCCGGGATGGCGCCACGCGAATACTCCGGCACCATCGGCACCGCCTCCAACACCCTCGCCGCCTACCAACGCACCTCCGGCCTCAACACCACCACCAACCCCAACTTCAACCCCGAGCAGTTCGCGACGTCGGGGGACACCCTGTTCATCGTCGCCGACGGCGCCCACATGGCCGAGGTCGCACCGATCGTCGTCGCCTTGGTCGACACCATCACCCGCACCCGCTACCGACTGCACACGATCGATCCGGGGGCACCACGGTTGTTGTTGGCGTTGGACGAGATCGCCAACCTCTGCCCGTTGCCGTCGATCACGTCGATGTGGTCCGAGGCCGGCGGGCAGGGCGTGACGTTGTTGGCGGCGGTGCAGGACATGACCCAAGTGACCCAACGCTGGGGTGCCGACCACGGCTGGCTCTCCCTCGCCACACAGAAGTTTCTGCTGCCCGGCATCGCCGATCACGACACCCTCCACGCGCTGTCGGACCTGCAGGGCGAGTACGAGCACCACCGCACCACCCACACCCGCGGCCGAGGCTGGGGCGCCACCGATTCGGAATCCGACACCTACACGTGGCGGCCCAACATCCCGATCGACACCTACACCCGCATCCCCGCTGGCACGGGCCGTCTCATTGTTGGTGCGACCGATCACGGGCTCATCACCCTCACCCCCGCCCACACCCACCCCCTGTGGGCCAACCACATCGGACCACCCCAACCCCGGACCCTCACCCAACTCGCCAACCAACAACCGGCAGTAGTGGCCGGCCCGGCCCCGGCCGGGTCATTCGCCGACACCGCTTCACGACAGGGCCGGCGATGAAGCAGCACCAGAACCGCAGCGACGGTGACGGCGACATCGTGGAAGGAATCTTCCTCGCCGGCGTCACCGGCGCGATCTTGATCACCTCCGTCATCGCCCTCCTCGTCGGGATCTTCACCGCTGCGGCTCTCACCCGGGTACGGCGCATCTGGTACCTCGCTGCCCTCACCCCCGCTATCCCGCTGGTTTTGCTGGCCCGCCATGCCCGCAACACCAACCCTGACCAGTGGGTCGGCGACACTCTGAAAGCTCCGTTCCGGACGCGGACCGTCTGGAACACCGACCCCACACCGTCGATCGGTGAAACCTGGGCCAACACCCCCTACCTCCACGGCTGGCTCACCGCCTCGATCTGCGCCGGGATCCTCGGCGCGCTCGCCGTCAGGCTCATCATCGACACCGGCCTCTGGAACCCCGACCTCACCTTCCTCCAACGCGGCACGAGCAGGAGCGGCGGGGGCGGGAAGTCGACCAAACCCACCACACCCGGATGTTAACATTAGACCGGGCGGTGATGCCTGGTTCCATCCGTGCGTCTCGCTCCGGCTTCTGTCTGCGAGAGTGATAGCCATCGGCACGATGCTTTGTGGAGATGTGGAGTGGAGATGCACGACGAGATCGTTGATCCTGAGGACAGGCGTCAGCATCTCGAGTTCATCCAATCGGTGATCACTCGGATGTCGGCGTCGTCGTCAACGGCAAAGGGTTGGCTGCTACCGGTCGTCACTGCCACCTACGGGTACGCGCTCACCAAACATGCCGACTCGGTGGCACTGCTGGGTGTCGCCGCTGTTGTGGTGTTTGCCATGCTTGATGCGAACTATCTGAACCAAGAACGGCTGTTCCGTGAGTTGTATGACCGTGTCGCGAACGGCGACCCGGTTCCCAAGTACTCGATGAAACCTCTCTCATCCACCGCCGAAGGCGCCGACGACACCCCGCGCCGAGACGGGAAGGCTCGGTGGCTGAGTGTCCCTCGTGGATGGTTTCCGCCCCGTCGGGTGTGGCTGTCGTGGGCGGTCGCCCCGTTCTATGGGTCATTCGTTGCGGTGGGTTTGGCCATCGCAGTCCGGACCCGTTAGATCGACTCGCACTCTCGGCGGAGCCGATCCCAGGCACGATCTTTCGCACCCTCGGAATAGTTCGTTTCCTTCGGCCAGATTCGACCAATTGCATCGTTTTCCCAACGAGGAACCAAATGGATGTGGAGATGCATCACGGTCTGGGTGGCCGCTTCTCCGTTGGACTGGATGAGGTTGAGCCCGTCAGGTTCGATCGATCGTCGGATCGCGCCAGCGAGCCCGACCGCTGCTGCAGCGAGTTGAGCGCCAGCGGTCGCGTCGAGCGCCCAGATGTCGGGGATGTGGCGTCGCGGGACCAGCAGCGTGTGGCCGAGGGTGGCTGGCTCGGTCGGGAAGAACGCTACGACACTGTCGGTACGGAAGATGACTCTCGCCTCAGGGTCCTCGCCGGCGATGATCACGCAGAACGGACAGTCAGGATCGTTTGTAGGCGTTGCCAACCCATCCCTCCATGTTGTTCTTGATGTTGTCGTACACCGCGTTGCTGGTGCTACCGGCAGGGTTGTGCAGTGTCACATAGTCAGCGACGGTGCCGCCACCTTTCAGACCGACCAGGCTGAACGGATCAACCCCCGCCGCATCAGTCTTCTGTTCGGCGTTCTTGAGACCGTGGATCCGAATGCCGACCAACGGGCGCTTCTCATTCCACGCCTTCGTTATCTCGTACTTCACCCACTTGCTGTCGGCGGTGTCGTTGCCGACGAGCACGATCACCGCCCGGGTGTAGAGCATCTGGACACGAATCCACTCTTCGATGGCTTCGTCGGTGTCCTCGCGCACTTCTTCCCAATCTTGGGGAGTGAAGGCTGCTCCACCCTCGACGGCCCCCATGTTCAGGACTTGCTGTACTCGCCAGTTGTCCCGACCGTAGTCGAAACTAAAAAAGACTGACTGTGCCATTGAAACTCCTCGATCAAACGAACTGCCGTTCGAAATAGTACTCGGACGTGATGACAGCAGAGTGTCCATTGCGTCTCCGCAGATGGGGATGTGTCCAGTTCGGGGGTCACGGTTCGCTTCTGCCCGACTTCTTCGAGGTCGGTGGCTGATGTTGAAGTTTTGGTTGGGGTGGCCGATACTGAGGTAGCGCCACGGTGGTATGCCGTGGTGAAGACGTAAGTCCCGGAGTGCCAGGCCGAGGGCTACCGCGAGGTGGCCGACTAGGACAGGAGCCGGGACTTCCGCATTTTTCAGGCCGTGTAGACCGGTTCGCCATCGAGCACTCCGGCGTCGCAGAGCTGTTTGAACCATGATGGGTCACCGGCGGTGTAGTAGGCGTGGAGCGCTCCGTTGATGGCGTCGGGGATCCAGAGAACCTTCTCGTTCTTGCTTCGCCAGTCGTAGGCGAACGGGACCCCACCATGCGGCTCGAAGTGGGTGAGGAGGGCGGTCTTGTCTTTGTTGTTGGTGACGGTGTCGCCGGACTCGATGACGAGGTGGTCGATTCCTTCGGCGACGAGGTCATCGGCGAGGGCGCAGAGCAGATCGAGGCGGGCAGGGATCTGTTTGTTGCGGGCGACGGATCGATGACGGCTCCGGGCGATGACACCGCTACGGGTCACGATGTCGATCATGCGTTGCCGGGCGGCGGGTCCTTCTCGGTGCCAGTGGAACCCGCGTGTCCGGTTCGGTGTGTCGGCGAACAGCAGCTCGAGTTCGAGAGTGACAGCAGCCACGTCGAGAGTGACAGCGCTGGTGAGCACGTAATAGATCCCGGCCCCCATCTGGGGTGAGGTCTCATCGATGAAGGCAACGAGCTCGCCGGCAAACGGTTCCCCGTCGGCCAAACCTGCCGGGGCGCTTCGCTGGGTCATGCCCGGATCCCCCGGCTTTGGGCCCGGCCTTTGGGGCCGAACGGGGATTGGAGGGTGTAACGGTTTTCGGCGGTGTACCCCACCGGCGACAGGGGCGCTTTCTTGTAGAACTTGGTGATCTCGATGAGCCCGCGGGACTCGAGCCCGTGCAGCCCGCGGGCTGCGGTATCGGCGCTGATCCCATACCAGTCGTGCACGTTCTCGAGCGGGAGCCGGAAGCCGTCGCCGAGGCTTCGGGCGATCAACAGCATTGCGATCTCGGGGAGGGTCAAGGTCAGGTACCAGCGATGCTCCTCATCGGGTCCTTGGGTCCAGAACGCTGCCGGTAGCTGTAGGTAGCGGTCCTTGGCATGCGCCGGGAGTTCGTAGGCGTCGCCGGAGCCGTCTTCTTTGCGCAGGTAGACGCGTGCCATCCGTTTGTAGCGTTGACGGTGGATCAGGCCTGCGTTCTCGAGACGGCGCCACAGTTTCGACATGTTGGAGCCGGCGGTCTTCGATCTCGGGAGTTCAGCGCCGAGCGCTCGTGCCCATACCGAGGATGGAAGGGCGGTTTCCCATGGGGCGGTGCTGGCTTTGGTGAGGACGAGGAGGAAGGCGAGCAGTGCTTGTGTGTCGTGCCGGGCAACGAAACCAGCGAGCGGGCCGGGAAGCGTACGATTTTCGTCAGATTGTTGGAGGAACGAGGTACGTAGGGGTGTGGTGCGACGGTTCGACTGGCGGATGATTTCGTCGACGGTGTCGAACGTTGAGGCGACGAAATCATCGCTTACCGGTTTCATGAGCATCAACATACCCATCAAGGCTGATCGAGTCACTCTTCAGGAGCTTTGAAGCGTGGCGATCTGGCATCGGTTTAGTTGCTGTTTGGGCGGTATCTATATACAGATCCGGTTGGAGCACCAGTGGCAGCACCATGACGAGTACCAGGTAGCAGAACCATGAAGGGTGAGGTGCCGCCCGGATTGCCCGGTGGTCACCGCGCTTTCACCCAATGGTTTCCGCCCTTCCCGAACATTCTCGATTTTCTCGCCGCCGGTGTGCCACCGCCCAACGGCTCACCACTCCATTCCGTGGTCTTGGGTGTGTTCGATCTTCGGCGCCTGCTGCTGTTCGATCTGTTGTTGCCAGTGGTTGCGGTAGTCGACCGCTCCGGGTTGTTGGTCGAAGGCGGTGGCGGTGTCGTGTTGGGTGGTCCAGGCGGCGAGTTGCCGGGTCAACGTTCGGACCTGCGTGGCGGCGGCTGGGGTGTTGTGTCGTCCGGTGCGTTCGATGAGGCTGGTGAGCCTGTCTCGTTCGGCGGGGTCGGGGTAGGCGGGTGGGGTGATCCCGTCGTATCGGGCAACGATCGCTTCGACTTGTTCGGCACGATGTTCCCGCATCTGCCGGTGAGCGGACCGGGTGCCGGGGTCGACCTGTTCCATCGCCCCCACCACTGCGTCGCCAGCGGACCAGACTCGTGGTTCGGCCGGTGCCGCATACTCGCCGGCCTCAACCGTGGGTTGCGCGGCGTGGAGGTGGGTGGCGTGCCGGGCTCGTGATCCGGCGACGTAGAGGCCATGGGATTCGGTGGACGGGCCGAGGAGGACGTGGGCGGTGTCGACGGTGGCGCCTTGTGCGGAGTGGATGGTGCGGGCATACCCCAACTGGGTGTTGGTCTTGGCGTAGTCCCCGTCGATCATCACCCGGCCGCCGTCACTCGTGCGGCCAAGGATCGCCCCGTCGGCACCCTGATGCTCCACTGTCACCCGAGTGCCGTTGCGCAACCATTCCGGTTCGCCGTCCGGTGCGGTCCATTCGATGTCGCGCCGGTTTTGTTTGGCAACGATCAGGTCACCGTCCATGTAGCCGGTGCGGGGGTGCCGGGTGTCGGGGTGGAGCTCACCCACGAGGACACGCCTCGTCTGCCATTGCTGATTGAGTGCCGCCGCGTCGGCACGGGTGCCGACAAGCATGACGGTGTCGAGCCCACGGTGCGCATCAGTCCAGGCGGCGTCGAGGACGGCGGTGCGGGCAGTGTCTGGGGTTTGGTGGCCGTGCAACCAGCCAGCATCCTCGAGTATCCCGATCACGGCGGGGTCACGGTCGCGTAGCCCCGCAGCCACCGCAGCGGCAGTGTCGTTTTGGAACCGGTGGGCGACACCGAGTTCGCTCACGGAGAGCCCGTTGCCGGGTAGTGGTGCGGCTTCGACCACATCAGCCAACACCCCACCGGCCTTCCGTACTGCCGCCAACTGTTCGGGGTCACCAACCAACACGACTTTCACGCCGACCTCGACGGCGTGGGCTCGTAGCCGGTCGAGGTGGGCGGTGCCGACCATGCCGGCCTCATCAACGATCACCATCCCCCGGACAGGGAGCTGCGGATTCAACAACCACGCATCGACCGTTTCGGCTTCGATCCCGGCGTCAGCAAGGAGCCGTGATGCCTGGGCCGAGGGTGCGAGACCGATCACGTCGCCGTGCTCTGCCCGCCAGGCGTCGGCGACACGAGCCACCGTGGTGGTCTTGCCGTGACCGGCCGGGCCAACAATGACCGACACCTGATTCCCATCGCCCAACACCGTCTCGACCGCCGCAGCCTGTGACGGGTCGAGCCCCTCGGTGTCGGCGTGATCAACAGTGCGGGCACCGGAGGTTTCGCACCAGCGCAGCACCCGGGCTTCCATATCGAGGGTGGCGGTGGTGGTGTGGATCGGCGTTCCGGGCCGCTCGAGTGTGGGCCGCCCATCGGAGTCTCGGACCGGGCCACCGACCGCCTCGACGGTCACGCATTCGGCCAGGACCTGAGCAGTGACCGCCTCAACAGTGGCCACGACGTCGGCTGCGTCGGTACCGGTGGTGTGGCGGGCGACAGCCCGGGCGACGTCATCCCGGGAGAACACCGCCGCCACTCCCCCAACCTCCTGGACCACCACGGCTGGCGTGACCACATCGACCGGGTCGGCGGCGACGGCGGGGACGAACAATTGATCGGGCTGGAGACCGTGTTCGATGACTTGGTCACGCCACCGCCCCAACAGTTCCTCGGTCGAATGCTCTTCAGCCGGTTTCGTGCTCCGGGTGCCGAGCGCCATCTGGTTGGCCATCGCCCGCTGCGTCGCGGTATCCGGCAGCTCACCGTCATGAGCCTGCGCCCACCCCGCCTTCCACTCCCCCATCGCTACATCGATCTCCGCCGACCGCGACGAAAACACTTCCACCACCCGCGGATCAACACCGATCAGTTCGGCCTGCCCGTTCCCATCCACCGGCCCGAACCGCAGACTGGTGGCGGCTTCGATTTCGGCTCGAAAAGCGGCCTGGTAGATCATCCCGACGGTTTTGGCTTGGGCGTAGACCGGCCGGGCATCGATCGCCCGCCTGAATCGCCCTGGTTCTGGTGGAGGCTCTGAGGGTCCGTGGATTTTGAGTAGGCAGTCCTCTCAGGCAATTGGAATCCGGCACACTCACGGTGCATTTCGTTACTCCCGCGGTTACTCCCACGCAGGCGATGAAGACAACTTCTGATCGACTTGACCAGGACAAAGAAGGTCAGATTGCGATGCAGAGGTAGATTCCCCCCAGCTCCAAGAGCTTTCGAGCATTGGCTCGAAGGTTGTTGGAGCTGCCCGGCAGCCCGATCACAACAGCTCGAGTCCCGGCATCGGGCCCGTACGCCCGCCCTCTCGGGCGGTCCATGGACGGAAACGGGCGTTTTCGCATGAATTCGTCCCACGACGCCCGAGTGACCGCGACGATCAGTGTGCGACTACCGTCCGCTGATGCTCTCGAACCCAACAAGACGAGCCGCGGCCCGACACCGATTCGCATCGCTATCAGCTCTCTGCCTTCTGGCGCCGTCGCTGCTGATCCCGACAACCGTCGACCCGGTCGGCGCAGCGACCACCACCGATGCCTGCGCCGTCCGCTCGCAACGGACCATCACGACCTCGAGCCAGCCCGTCCAACTCGGCGTCGACGCGGACGGTCGGATCTACGAGATGACCGTGGTCTCCACCGACGGAGGTCCATCGGTACCGTTCATCTACGGCGTCGTCCGTTTCACGCCGGCGGGTGCACGGGACACGACCTACGGTCCGGTCCGAATCGAAGCGTTCGGCAGCCGTCCCCTGATGGTCGTCGAGCGCGACGGTTCGGTGACCATCGCCACCTACACCAGTGAGTCGCACAGCGAGCTGCGCTATCACCGGATCGACGCCGACGGTCGCCTCTCGACGATCCGCACCATCGGGCGACCCGGCCACTACGTGACCGGTGTCGGCAGGTTCGACGCCGGAGAGCAACTGCTGTCGGGCGTCGTGGTGGTTCCACCAGGCGGAGGGGCCGCGACGGTACTCGTCCTCGACGTCGACACCGGCAAGATCCTGCGAGAAACCTCGGTCACCCACGTCGGGGATGTCACTGCCGTGTCGAGGCGAGCGTTCGCCCTCGAGGATGGTTCCGTGTCGATCGACGGCGCCCCACCCGTCCAGCTCCCGATCCCGTCGACCCACGATCGTCCGAGGATCACCGATCTCCTCGACGTCGACGGGGGCGTCGTCGCCGTCGGCTCCGCCGATGTCGTTGCGACCAGTCCGCTGTTCGCCCGGAGCCGTTCGCTGTTCGCCCGTTTCGCCACCAGCCCATCGACCCCGGAGGTGCTCACCATCGGCACCACCGTGCGCTCGTTCATCGCCGTCGACCCGGGCGGCCTCGCCGTACTCGACGAGCCAGAGGCCAACGGCTGGGTCGTCGGCGAACCGCGGCCGAAACGCGACATCGACGTCGTCCGTCTCGACTTCGACACCGGTGGTCAGACCGTGATCGCCGCCATCGACGACGAGCGGGCGGCCGAAGGGTTCCCGTCATCGGCCGTGGTCGTTCGACCTGACGGCTCGGCCCGCGTCATCAGCCAGATACTCGACAACACGCGACGTGTCATCGACGTCTGGGGCGACACGCCCACGCCACCCCGACCTGCGGCACTCACCGGACAGGTCGAGCGCTTGTATCGGGCCTACTTCGGGCGAGCCCCGGAGCCACCCGGGCTTCTCTACTGGCGTACGCAGCGGGCCCGAGGGCTCTCGATCGACAACGTCTCCGACGCCTTCGCCTCGTCCCCCGAGTTCACCGCCACCTACGGCTCGGTCGATGACGGCCAGTTCGTCGACCTCGTCTACCGAAACGTGCTCGGCCGCAGCGCCGATGCTGCCGGGGGCTCGTTCTGGGTTGGTCAGTTGTCGAACGGCACATCGAGAGGCGCCGTCATGACCGGATTCAGCGACTCGGCAGAATTCGTCGCCGCGACGGCGACCGCGCCCACGCACCTTGCGAGCGAAGGCCAGGTCGCCAGGTTGTACCGGGCCTACTTCGAGCGCGATCCCGACCCGACGGGCTTCTGTTACTGGGCCGGACAGATCGAGACGCTGGGCGTCGATGCCGTCAGCACCGAGTTCGCCCGATCCGACGAGTTCACCGCCACCTACGGAGCGCTGACGGACACGCAGTTCGTCGACCTCGTGTACGAGAACGTGCTCGGCCGATTGCCAGACGGCGCCGGAACGGCCTACTGGCTTGGCCAACTCGGCGCAGGCGTCGAGCGAGGACGGGTCATGACCGCGTTCTCCGAGAGCGCCGAGTATCTACTGCAGACCGACTCGCTACCGGCCACGCCCTGACGTCGGCGTTCGCGTTCGCCATCGTTGCGCTCGTCACCCCACTCGCACGATCGTCGTGCCGACGGTGGCGCCACCGAGCAGATCGACGAACGCTTGGGGCGCGGCGTCGAGGCCGTCGTACTCGGTGACTCTCGGCGCCAGCGCTCCTTCGTCGATCCAGTCGGTCAGCTGCCGCCGTGCCTCGTCGTAGCGCTCGATGAAGTCGAAGACCAAGAACCCCTCCATTCGGACACGATTGTTCACGAGCAACCCGGGCACGCCCCTCGGACCGCCACCGGGAGTGGACGTGTCGTACTGGCTGGCAGCGCCACAGCACGCAATGCGGCCATGGGTGTTCATGCGGAACAGGGCGCTCTCGAGAATCTCGCCGCCGACATTGTCGAAGTAGACGTCGACGCGGTCCGGCGTGGCCTCCTTCAGCTGCGAACGAAAGTCGGGACTCCGCCGATTGAGTGCGATGTCGAAGCCCAGTTCGTCGACGAGCAGTTCCGCCTTTGTGTCCGACCCGACGATGCCGACCACTCGGTTGCCGAGAAGCTTTGCGATCTGGCCGACGATGTGGCCGACCGAGCCGGCCGCAGCCGACACCATCACGGTCTCGCCGCCACGCGGACGCCCGATCTCGGTGAGTCCGAAGTACGCGGTGAGACCGTTCGTTCCCAGCACTCCCAACAAGTGAGCGGGATCCCGGGTCGCGTCGACGGGCGAGATCCGCTCGCCGTCGTGCACCGAGAACTCCTGCCAACCGGTGTCTGCCCGAACATGGTCGCCGACCGAGAACCCTGGATGCTCGGAGGCGACGACCTCGGCCACACCGGTGCCGCCCATCACGCGACCGGCGACAGGAGCGCCGGCGTAGCTGGCACTCCCCTGCAACCCGGCTCGCTGGCCGGCGCCGATCGTGATGGCGAGCGTTCGACACAGCACCTGACCGTCGCCGACCTCCGGCACCGGGGTCGAGTCGAGGGCGAAGTCCGACGGACGAAGTTGGCCCTCCGGTAGTGAAGCGATGACGATACGACGGTTCATGTGGCTACCCCCAGCCATTCGGATGCGTTGTCGGCGAAGAATCGGTCGACCGTGATCGGGTCGGCGGCAGCGAGCGAACGGGCGAACCGGCCGATCGGGTCCCGTCCTCCCTCGGCGTGCGGATAGTCCGACGAGAAGAGGTAGAGCGCGGGGTCGGAGATCGTGTTGAGGAGACCGACGTCCTCGAACGGATACGGCGTGAAGCGGAGTTGCGCACTCGCCTGTTCCGATGGTGATCGCGTCATGGCGGCCAGCCGGGGCTCCGACCGGCTCCAGATCGACACGGCGTGATCGAGTCGACGCAGCAGATCGGGCACCCATCCCGCTCCCATCTCGATCGCACCGCCGCGTAGCGACGGATGACGCTCGAGCACCCCGTCGAGGACGAGCGCCGACAAGAAGCGCATGGCTGGGTGGTGCACCACCATGAAGTCCTTGGAGCCGATCACCTCGGCGCCCACCATCTGCTCGTCGGGCAACCGCCCATCGTCCATCCACGACGATCCGATCGACAGCGGCCCGCTCCCCACGTGCAAGACGAATGGCATCCCGCACTCGGCGAGGCGAGCCCAGAAGCGCTCGTTTCGAGGATGTCCGGGGGCCGAGCCTCCGGGAGCCCGTGCGGGGATCCACACGAGTCGCAGTCCCATCGCCATCGCCGCATCGAGCTCGACGAGCGATCGCTCGGCATCATCGAGGTCACAGAGGGCGACACCGTGAAGCCGCGGGTCGGCATCGCAGAAGGCAGCGACGGCACGATTGTGCGCCCGGTAGGCCCCGTACCTCAGGTCGCGATCGCCAAGGTCGAACAGCGGCGCACACAACGACGTAAAGACCACCTGATGTTCGAACCCGAGCAGATCGAGGGCCGCTGTCCGTTCGGCCGGGTCGACGGCGCCGAGCGCGGCATGCCACTTCGGGCCGCGTCGCACGAGTTCCGGGCCGAGTGCCATGAGCGCGGCGCGCTCGTCGTCGGTGTGATGGCCCTGCGTGACATCGAGACGACTGCGACCACCGGCGATGGCCGGGAGCCGATCACGCACGGCCGGATCGGCGTGGTCCGTGAGGAACGTCGGGCCTTCCATCAGGTGGCTGTCGGCATCGACGATGCGCCGCCCGTCGGCATACGTGGCGGCGTCGGCCTCGCGTGCGTCGTCGATCATCTGTCGAAACGTAGTCGATCGTGGTCAGGTTGTTCCTCGCCGGTGGCAGCGCGTCAGGCGACATCCGGGATCGGGTGACCGTTGATGGCGGCCCGCCACTCGGGCGCTCGTCTCGTGATGGCCACGAAGCCCACGATCGCGATCACCGCACCGGTGCTGAAGGCGATGTGGAGGTCGGTGAGGTCGCCGAGAACACCGATCCCGAGAAGACCGAACCCGTAGGTGATCCCGAACGTCGCCTGCATCAGCGACATGACGCGACCACGACTGTCGGGCGGGGCGTCTCGCTGGATCACCGCCGACAGGCTGATGAAGAGACACGACCACGTCCCGCCCAGGAAGAAGATCGCGACGACGACAAGACCGAGGTTGGGCGCCAGCGCGTAGGCGAGGAGCATCGAAGACGCAGCGCTGACCGATCCGACCACGAGCGTCGAGCGGGGGTGCCGTTGCGCCAGGATCGAGATGACGATGCCGCCGGCGATGGCGCCGATCCCCTGGGCCGAGGCCACGATGCCCACCATCTGTGTGCTGCCGCCGTAGCCCCGTTGCACGTAGATCGGGATGAGTCCCATGAACGGCACCATCATCGTGTTCACCAACGCCAGCATCCTGAGGGCATGCCAGCAGCCAGGTGTGCCGCGCAGGGCGCGAGCGCCGGTGGCGAGGCGGCTGCGGATCGTGCCGCCATCTCCCCGGGGCTGGAACGGCTGCCGCAGCGCCAACACGGCAACGGCCATGACGAGAAACGAGAACGCGTTGAACGAGATGGTCCACGCCGGCCCCACGGCGAGCACGAGGAGCGACCCGATGATCGGCCCGACCACTCGCCCGCTGTTCCATGAGTAGACGCCGAGCGACACCATCTGCATGAGCTCCTCAGGCGGCACCAGGTCGGGTTGCATCGCCGCGTACGACGGCGCGCCGGTTGCTCCCGACGCACTGGCCAGCAAGATGAGCGCGGTGAGGACGATCGGGTTCCGCACCCCGGTACCCAGGACGACCGCGAGTACCGAGGTGATCACCGCCTGGGCGGTGAGTGCCGAGGCGAACACCTTTCGGCGGTCGAACCGGTCGGCGAGGAGCCCACCAACCGGCGAGGCGATGCCTTGTGGCATGAAGGTCGCAAGCGCAACGAGGCCGGTCTTGAGCGCGCTCCCGGTGTCGGCGGCCACGAGGCTGCCGACCACGATGAGCTGGACCCAGGTCCCGATGTCGCTGATGACCGCCGCGCCCCAGAGCAGCCGTACCGAGCGGTGTCGAAGAGGGACGAACGGATGGCTGGGCACGCCCTGCGAATGCTACCGCCCGGCACCATCCGCACGATTCGCCGACAGCAACTGTCGAGCCTGAAGCCCAGTCCCGCGAACTGTCCACACTGAAGCTCAGTTCCGGGCTTCAGTGTGGACAGTTCGCCAGGTTGGGCTTGAGTGTCGACGGTTGCCGTCAGAGCCCGGGGCCGACCGACCTAGATGTAGTGCTCTGACACCATCGCGGGCCGGTCGCCCGTGACGCCGTGCGCCTCGAGCCAGAGCTCCAGCTTCGGGCGTGGCAGCGGCCTCGACATGAGATAGCCCTGGGCCTGGTCGCAGCCGAGGCGACGAAGTGCCTCGAACTCGCCCTCGCGCTCGATGCCTTCGGCAACCACAGTGAGCCCGAGGTTGTGGCCAAGATCGATGGTCGAGCGGACGATGACCTCGTTGGACTGGTCGATGTCGAGATCGCAGATGAACGAGCGATCGATCTTGAGGGTGTCGACCGGAAGATCTCGCAGGTAGGCAAGCGAGGAGTAGCCCGTGCCGTAGTCATCGACGGCGAACGAATAGCCGAGCTCATGGAGTCGGTTCAGGCGTGCCGTCACCTCGTTGCGATCCAACATGATGGCCGTCTCGGTGATCTCGAACGAGATGTCGGCCGGGCTCAGCCCGGCGAACGCCACCATGGTGTCGATCCGCTGCGGCAGGTCACCATCGAGAAGGTCGCGAGTCGACAGGTTCACCGCCACCGGGAGGGTGATCCCCTTCGACTTGAAGAACCCGAGATCGCTGACCACGTTCTCGAGCACGGCGGTGGTGAGGTCCTTCATCAGGCCTGCGCCCTCGGCGATGGCGACGAACTCGTCGGGAGGAACGAAGCCGAGCTGCGGATGCTCCCAGCGCACGAGTGCTTCGGCTCCCACGACGCGCCGGTCGGCGAGATCGACCTTGGGCTGGTACCAGACCTGGAGTTCGCCACCGCTGATGGCCCGGCGGAGGCTGGACAGGATCTCGAGCCTTCTCGGCGTGTTGGTGTCGACCTCCGGGCTGTACAGCTGCCATCCGGTCTGGCGCCGCTTGGCCTCGAACATCGCCGCGTCAGCCTGCATCATCAGATTGGTGAGCGTGACGCCATCGTCGGGTTCGACGGCGATCCCGATGCTGACGCCGATCTGGAGCGAGAGGTCGCCGATGGCGATTGGCGCCGACAGCACATCGGTGACCAGGTTGGCGAGCACGATCGCCGCATCGATGTCGGTGCCCGGCGCATAGAGCGCGAACTCGTCGCCACCGAGCCGGCCCAGGACCACCTGGTCGTCGGCCACCGTTGCGAGACGATCGGCCACGATGCGCAAGGCACGGTCACCGGTCGGATGGCCGAGCGTGTCGTTGATGTCCTTGAACCGATCGAGGTCCATGACGAGCAGAGCGCCGCCATCGCCGCTTGCGCCCTCGACCTTGCGAGCGAGCCCGAGCCGATTGGGCAGACCGGTCAGTGCATCGTGGTAGGCCGCGTGAGCGAGGCGGTCGTTGGACAGCGCTCGCTCGAGTGCCACTCGCGCTTGATCACTGAACGCACTGAACATGGCAACATCGGCAGCATCGAACGCACCCACGTCGGTCGATCGTTCCCACACCACGACAACCACTCGCTGGTCGCCGTCGAGCGTGATCGGGCCAGCGATGCCGTCGGGGAGCGAAGGCTGGTCGAGGCCGCTGAGCAGGCACACTCGGTCGATACCGGCGAGTGCCGCCGCCAGAGCGTCGACATCGACCGACTCGGCGGCGTCCAGCTGATACACCCCTCCGAGTTGGCTCGAGGGCGGGGCGAGCATGGCGGCATTCGATGCTCGCAGTGATCGTGCGAATTCCTGCAATGAGGTGTCGACGACCTCCGGCGTTGTCGACAGACCGACGAGCTTGGCGGTGAACCCGCCAACACTCTCGAGGTCGGTCGCACGACGCGCGGTGCGGGCCTGGGCTCGTAGGACCCAGAACGCGCTGAGGGCCACGACTCCGACGAACACAAGATTCAGCGGCGAGGAGGCAACCGCCGCCGCGCCGATCACCGACAGGCTGCACGTCCCCAGCGCCACGGTCATCTGCGAGCGGACCACGTCGAGCAAGAGTCCCGCCTGTCGGTCCGGGTCGACCAGACTGATCACGAAGGCGACGGCGATCGCGCCAGCAACAACGGCGAACCATACCGCGACCCCCGCGGTCGCCCAGAACCACCCTCGATCCACCAATGGTGCGCCAACGACGTGCAGCAGGAAGCTGGCAAGCGCCGCTTCGAAGGTGAAGACGGCCAGATTGAACGTCATCTTCAACGCAGATTGACGCCGGATCACCAAGGCCACCAACGCGCCCACCAGTCGGGCCGCGACGAGCTGCATCGGACTCAACGTGACGATGCCGACGATCAACAGCGCCTCGCTCAGCGAGAGCGAGTGGGTGTGCTTCCTGATCTCGACGTGGGCGACGACGAACTCGGCCACGCAGAAGCCGGCAGCGAGGTACCACCACGACATCGTGCTCTGCCCTACGAGGGGCGTCGCCGATTGCAGTGGGCCCAGGAGCAGGAGCGCACCTGCCGCAAGAGCTGCAGCGAGCAGCATCACGAGGCCCTCGCGGTTGCCGTGGCGCGGCCGCCGCACGAGCGGCGCAACGGCGCGGCGAAGCAGCCAGGCCACTGAGCCGCGACTCGCGTTGGTCATCGTTCGGGTCACAAGACTCTCAGTCTCGGTTCGCCCGAAAACGCTATGAGGACCGCCTGAGGCGCTCGATCAGTAGACGATCGTCTCGGTCAGTGGCCTGCGGTCCCGCACTCGATCCCATCCGAGAGGGTTGAGATCGATGGCGTCAAAGTCACCGGTGGTGACCAACTCGGCGATCCCTCGACCGGTTGCGGGAGCGTGCATCACCCCGTGCCCGGAAAACCCCGTCGCGAACAACAGATTGGCGTAGCGGTCGTGAGGCCCGACGACCGCATTGTGATCCAGCAGGTTCATCTCGTAGTGGCCGGCCCACGATCTGCGGAGCCGCAACCGGTCCATCGCAGGAACACGAGCGACCAGCCGGGGCCAGAAGACCTCCTCGAACAACTCCCGATGGGGCTCGAAGTCGTCGTCCGCATCGGGATCGTTCGCAGCGTCGGGCTGGATGCCACCGATGAAGCCGCTGCCCTCGGGACGAACCCAGACGCCCGAGTTGTCGAACAGCATCGGAAACCCGTCGGCGGGCACCGGTGCCTCGAAGTGGAACACCGAGCGTTTCTTCGGCACGACCGGCAAGTCGATGTCGAGCAGGGCGGCAATGCGACCCGACTGGGCGCCGGCCGCGAGAATGCAGGTGTCACAATCGACCACGCCACCACCGGCCAGGCGGACGCCGGTGACAGCTTCGGCCTCCGACACAAAGCCCGCAACCGTCGCCTCCCGATAGTCGACGCCGGCGCGCCGAGCCGCCCGCTTCACCAACGACAGGAGTTGCCAGGCGTCGAACCACCCCTCACCCGAGCGACCGAAGGTCCCGATCCCCACTTCGGCAAGATCCAGGAAGGGGAATCGCGTCGCGAGTTCGGCGGGAGTGAACACCGCGACGTCGGCGCCGTGCGATCGCTGCATTGCCACCGCAGCCGTACGGGCATCGACCTCCTCCGGCGGACCCAGGAGGAGGTAGCCGTTCTCGACGTAACCAATGTCGGCGCCGTCCTCCTCGAACTGGGTGGCCAGGTCACGGAAGAGATCGATCGCATAGCGGCTCATCTCGATGCAGGTCGAGGTGTCGAACTGCGTCCTGATCGAAGCGGCCGACAGGGCCGTCGACGACCGCTGAAAGCTGAGGTCTCGCTCGACCACGGTGATGGGGCCGGTGTGCCCGGCACGTCGGAGCTCCCACGCGCAGAAGCTCCCGACGATCGCACCGCCGATGATGACGACTCGGCTCGTACGTGACGGTGACACAGGCACGAGCGCGTGATCAGTTTGGCGGAAGGCCCAAGTGGGCGCGGAAGCGGTTCTTGATGTGGACGGCGTCGCGTGTCGGCATGCTCCGCGGCGGAGCGTCGGCACGGATCTTGAGGACCACCAGCCGTGGGCCCGAGCTCGGTGTGCGCCGGTCGACAACCCACTGGTCGAGTTCGGTCTCGGCAGCAATCACACGGGTGTCGTCGAAGCCGGCCGCCGCGGCGATGGCTGCGAGATCGATCCCGAGCCCGGTGTGGCTGGTCTGCATTCCCGTTTCGCCGTAGCGCTCGTTGTCCAAAACGACGATGTCGAGGTTCGGCGGACCGACGGTGGCGATCGTGGCCAGCCCGCCGAGGGCCATCAGTTGCTCGCCGTCGCCGGTGATCACGAGGACCCGCCGGTCAGGCTGGGCCTGGGCGAGCCCCAGTCCAACGAGCGCTGCTCCTCCCATGGCGCCCCAGAGGTAGTAGTTCGCGTCGTGGTCGCCGTATGCGTGCACGTCATAGGTTGGCGACCCGAGGCCGGTGACGACGAGGTCGTCACGACGATCGGCCAGGATCGTTGCGACCGCCTGACGTCGGTCCAACCGATCGGCGGTCACCACTTCTTCGCCCCCAGCAGCCGCTGCGAGAACAGCACGGCGATCTGCTGGTCGCCGTCGTAGGCCATGGTCGTCGCCTGCTCGACCATGTCGATCACATCGACCGCCGACTCGGCCCGGAGCACGGTGATCCCCATGGCTTCGAGAACCTCCTGTGTGGCACTGCCCATCGGCACCTGCCACGGGTTGAACTCCGCCCATTCGCCTCGCATGGTGACGAGCATCAGCAACGGCACGCGGGCCATGACCGGCAGCGACAGCATGTTGATGCAGTTGCCGACCCCCGACGACTGCATCAGCAACACCGACCGGGTGCCGCCGAGCCAGCACCCGGTGGCAATGGCGATGCCCTCTTCCTCGGTGGTCAACACGTTGGTCGTGATCTCGGCATCGGCGAGACATCGATCGATCAGCGACGCGTGACCCGCATCAGGGACATAGCTCACATGCCTGACGCCGGCTCGACGCAACAGGGCATGGAGATCGGCCGGCCAGTCGGTCGTGGCGGGCGGGGCGTCGGATGCGACGTTCATGCCCTACTTCTACTACCTGTCGTGCCGGTTGCGATCGACGCCTTCGCAATCGAAGTACGGTCATGCGATGCCCGAAGGAGCACGATGACCACCTACAGCTTCCTCGACGACTACAGCGAGGGTGCCCATCCCGAGATCCTCGAGGCGCTGGCGGCCACGAACCTCGTCCAACAGACCGCCTACGGGAACGACGAGTACTCGATCGAGGCCCGACGACTGATCGCCGACGCCTGCGATCAGCCCGGTATTGACGTGCACTTCGTGAGCGGTGGCACGCTGGCCAACCTCACGATCTGCGCCGCCACGCTCCGACCGCACGAGGCGATCATCTCGGCCACCACCGGACACATCGCCCTGCGCGAGACCGGGGCGATCGAGGCCGTGGGCCACAAGGTCATTGCCATGTCGTCGGTCGACGGCAAGCTTCGGCCCGCCGATCTCGAGGCGGCCATCGCTGCGAACTCACAAGCCCCACACATGGCCAAGCCCCGGCTGGTGTATGTCTCGAACGCCACCGAACTCGGCACGGTCTACACGCGAGCCGAACTGGTGGATCTCCGCGCCGCATGTGATCGCCTCGGTCTGCTGCTCATGATCGATGGCGCCCGGCTCGGTGTTGCGCTCGCGTCGGATCACGCCGACTCGACCACGTTGGCCGACATCGCGAAGGTCGCCGACGTCTTCTGGATCGGGGGCACCAAGCTGGGCACCCTGCTCGGGGAGGCCATCGTGATCCCGCACCCCGATCTTGCGGTCGACTTCGCCTTCCACCTCAAACAGCGCGGTGCTCTCCTGGCCAAGGGCCGTCTCCTCGGGCTGCAGTTCCGGGCGCTGTTCGCCGACGGGTTGTTCCAGCGAGCAGCACGCCACGCCAACGACCGTGCTCGGGCGATGGCCGATGGCGTGCGCGCCGCCGGTCACCGTCTGTCAGCGGAGCCGGAGAGCAACCAGGTGTTCGCGATCCTGCCCGACACGCTGATCGAGTCGCTGAGCCGAGAGTACGCGTTCTACGTATGGGAGCGGCACGACGCAGACCACTCGGTCGTTCGCCTCGTGACGTCGTGGTCCACGCCAGCCGAGCAGGTCGACCGCTTCGTCGCTGCCTTGGGCTGACCGGTCAGGCCGTTGCGGCCTTGTCGAAGGCCGGTTTGCTGATCATGCCGTCCTTGCCGACCACCTCGGCGTAGCCGGTTGCGGTGTCTGCCGGGCCGGAGTCGGTCAACGACTTCACCTTCTCGATGATGGTGGCGCGGTTCTGCCACGCCCAGGCGGCAACTGCGGAGAACACAGAGGAACGAATCAGTTTCAACATGGGCGACTCGTACCCAGCGTGGCCGCTCGCAAACGACGCACGACGGCTGTGTCGTCAGCCCCGGCATCAGCTCCCGAGACGGTCGACGTTGGCGGCTCGAACGCTCGCCGCACCGTCGTGATGCCCAATGGCGTCGAGCCCATCGATCACGCCGAGCACGTCAGCCTGTGCTCGGTTCTGGCTCATCTTCACCTTGGCCTCGATGCGTGTGACCTCCACTCTCACGCCCACCACTGCCTTCAGCTGGGCGGCGATGAAGTCGGCCGGAGCATCGTCGACGCTCCACGCCGCGCCGTGGTCGAGTCGGCCCTCGTGCTTGTCGGTCAGGCCTCTCACCACACGTTCGATCCAGGCCGGGTCGTCGATCCACTCGACGGTTCCATACACGTGCGCAGCGACGTAGTTCCACGTTGGCACCACCTTGTGGTGCTCGGCCTTCGACGGATACCAGGACGGTGACACGTAGTGGTCGGTTCCTCGGACGATGACCAGGGCCTCGCCCTGGACGGTGTGTCGCCAATGGGTGTTGGCCTTGGCCACGTGTCCGAGCAGCGAACCATTCGGGCCGTCGAGGGGATCGTAGGTGAACGGCAACATGGTGGCCGTGAGACCGTCCGGCGACACCGTCACCAGATCGGCGGCGCCATGATTTGCCAACAGTTGGGCGATGGCATCGTCGTCGGCGGCGAAGTGGGCTGGCACGTACATGGGGCTACTCCTGATGCTCGAGAACGGAAGGCAGGTCAGTCACGTACTCGCTGTCGAGCGGGCGGACCATCACGATCTCAGACGGGTCTTCAGCCTGTTCGACCGTCGCGACGAAGCCGAGACGCTGATAAGCGGCGATTGCCCGCGGATTGTGTCGACGGACGTTGAGTACGACGGCTGAGCCTGTTGATCGCTTGCCCACGTCGCAACGGCGTCGACGAGCAAGTCGACGGTTGCTGTGCCGCGGGCGATCGGGTCGACCCACATCGAGATCAGCTCGATGCGGCCGGCCTCGTCGCGTTCGGTTCCACTCGCCTGCCCGACCGGCACGCCATCGCGCCATGCGATCACGTTGCATGGGACATCGGCCAGGCGTGATCGCCAGCGCTCGGGCGCGGCGTCGACCCAGTCATCGAGGGTGGACCCGAATGCGTCAGGAGCATCACCGAGCGCAGCGAGGCGTACCTCACGCCACACACTCCAATCATCAGGTCCCAGTCGTTCGATGGTCACCATTTGCTCGTCACTGCGCACGATCGAGCGGGCCTCGTTCGAGGAGCTCGTCGAGCTGACGACGGGTCCATTGCAGATTCTCGGAGTCACCCAGTGTTGCGTACCAGCCGAGGTGGCTCGCCCCGATCTGCAGCTCATAGACATGGTGCCGCAGTCCGAGGTCGACGAGGTCGCTGGCCGGCAGGGTCGGCACGACGCGTGACCACAGGTGGAGCGCGCCGATCCCGGCGTGCCATCGGCCCCAGAACGTGCACCACGCGAGGTCATACGCCGCATCACCCCACGTCGAGCACTTCCAGGAGAAGACTGCCGTGACGGCATCAGCCGCCGGGGACACGAGCACGTTGTAGTGGAGCAGGTCCGAGTGGACGAGCTGGCGGCGATCGACGCAGGCGTCGATGTTCGTGCGGATGGTGTCCTCGGCCGCGGTGAAGGTCCGCTCCACGTCGGGGTGTTCCGCCAACTTTGCTCGCCAGCCGGACGTGTGCCGCCCGGGTTGATCGGTGATGCCGTCGAGTAGCCAGTCTCGCCACGGTGTTGTCTCGACGCCGCTGTCGGGCACCGACCGCAACGCTCCGAGCAGATCGACGACCGTCGGACCCAGCGTTGCCGCCTCGTCGCTGTCGATCTCTTCGAGGAAGCGTCCTCGATGCCGACGGGAAACGGCGAACCAACGTCCGAGGCCCGCACCGATCTCGAGCACCTCGGGTACAGGTAGCCCGCCCGAGCCGTACCGCATGGCGAACTCGTCGGAACGGAAGCCGGCTGGGTCGTCGTTCAGACGCAGCACCAACTCGTCGTCACCGATCCGATAGCCGTACGCCGCCGACCAGAACCCGCCGCTCAACGGCTCCAGATCAACGGGCTCGCTGCCGTGGTGCTTGCGAAGGAAGTCGACGACCGCGTCGTCCGCTGGCCGGTTGTCGCTCGGTCGGTCCATGGTCGGCCAGTCTGACAGTCGCCGACGGCCGATGACGTTGAATTCGAGGCTCAGGCCAACCCGGCGACATCGGCGTAGCCGGCGAGGGTCGCCTCCATGGCGGCCGTCGGCACCAACCCTGCCAATACGCACTCGTCGGCGCCGAGTGATCGCACGACCTCGATCTTCGCTGCGAGCTCGTCGACCGTTTCGGTGCCGATCGGCAGCCCCACCTTGAGGTCGAAGTCGTCGTCATCGACCGACCGGCCCTCTTCGGCCACGACGGCTCGCAGGGTGTCGAGATGCGGTGCGAGTGCACCGCTCGCCCACCAGCCGTACCAGCCGTCGCCCAGACGTGCGGCACGACGCATCGCCGCCGTGGACTCCCCGCCGACGATGATCGGCGGCCCGCCCGGAGTGAACGGCTTCGGGTTGAGGACCACGTCGTCGAAGTCGACGAACTCCCCGTGATACGAGGCACGGTCCTGGGTCCACGCCGCCTTGATGGCCTCGAGGTACTCGTCGAACCTCCGCCCGCGGCGTTCCCACGGCACACCGAGCGCAGCGTACTCCTCGGACGACCAGCCACCGCCGACTCCGAGCTCGAAGCGCCCTTGGCTGAAGTGGTCGAGCGTCAGCACTTCCTTTGCCGTGAGCAACGCCGGCCGCTGGGGAAGGATCAGCACGCCGGTGCAGAACTTGAGGGTGGTGGTGACACCGGCGGCCGCCGCAACGACGAACAGTGGATCGAAGATGCCGGTGTCGGGACTCCAGTTGGCCGAGCCGTCCTCGGTGTAGGGGTACTTGGACTCGTAGGAACCGAAGAAGACGACGTGCTCGGGCACGACGAGCGAGTGGAAGCCCAACCCCTCCATCGTCTCGGCGTAGGCCCGCACGAATCCGAGATCGCGACGAGGCGAATTCCCGAACGTTCCGACGGCACTGATCCTCACGACGTACTCCGAACTCACTCGACGACGGCCCTGGCGGAACGTACTACGACCAGGCTCGAGGGCACGATGCGCTCGCTCGCACTCGACGGAAGACATCCGCACACGTCGTCCATCGTCGACAGTTCAATCGCGTACCCTTTCTGCCAAAGCCGTTTGTCTTCGCAACATATGTTCGATAACATGCCTCCATGGTCCTCGGCGGCAGTGAGGAAAACCGGGCTGGCGGCGACGCCTTCAGCGAAACGCTCGACGTTGCTGCGATCGCTGACGAGCATCTCGCCAAGTTCGTCCTCGAGGCCGAACTGGCCAACCGTCGCCAGCACGCCGAGTACCTCGAGCTCCTCGCCGAGGCCAACCGGCGAGGCTGCGCCAAGGATCCGATCCACCGCAACACCTCCACCTGGATGGCCGACGAGCTGCGAGCTCGCACCCGCTCATCCACCAAGACGCTCCATCTGGCCCGCCTCGCCTTCGAGCATCATCCCGAGATCGGTCGGCGCTATCGCAACGGCGAACTCAACCTCGACCACCTCGGCCTCTTCACCCACATCTGGCATCGCCGAGAACTCCGCGATGCCCTGGCCCGCGATCTCGAGCACCTGCTGCGCTGGACCACCAAGTCGTGGAACGAGTGCGCCAACCTGTTCCGAGCCTGGGAGGAGCTGGTCGATCCCATCGATCCGAACGACGAGGCCCAGAAGGCACACAGTCGTCGCGGCTTCGCCACCTCACGACTCGGCCATGACCTGCTCGGCGAGTTCAAGACCACAACGGCATTCTGGGCCGTGGTCGAGGCCGGGCTGCAAGCCAAGGTCGACGAGCTCTTCGAAGCCGACTGGGCCGAGGCCCGAGCCCGAGTCGGCGACGACGCCTGCGGCGAGGATCTCCTCCGCAGCAACAGCCAACGCTGGCACGACGCCGTGATCATCCTGCTTCGCCACGGCATCGGCGCCGATCCTTCCACCGCCAACGTGGTCGCCAATGTCGTTGCCGACGATCAGACCCTGATCGACGAAGCCGAACGACGCGACGCCGACCTCGCCGGTCGACCCGCCCCGGTCCGCCACACCGACGACGCCGTCGAACGCGCCGCCCACCATCGCTGCGAAACGGCGTCCGGCATGCCGCTCGCCCCGGCCGATGTTCTCGACTTCGCCATCGCCGGCCACCTTCGACTCTTCCGCACCACCACCGAAACCCACGACTTCACCGCTTCGGCAAAGGTCCGGCTGTTCAAAGGAGCCAAGCGACTCGGGATCCTGCTACGGGATCGCCATTGCCAGGGCGCCGGGTGCAACACCCACAGCGTGCACTGCGAGGTCGACCACACGATCCGCTACACCGACGGCGGGCTCACCGTTCCCACCAACGGCAAGTCCAGATGCGGCCCCTGTCATCGGCACAAGACTCGGCTCGAGACGCTCGGACTGTGGCCCCCGGACTGAGGGGGCTCAGTACACCACCTCGGTCGTCAGCTCGCCGTCCTCTCCCATGACGACGAGCAACCTTGACATGCACGGCATGCAGTAGAGGCGATCCCCGGCGCGGATGTCGCGCCGCGATCTGATGACGACCTTGCAGACCGGACACTGGATCTCGTTGGGCGCCAGCGTGTCACCGTCGCCCTCCCAGTGCCGGTAGAACTTGCGCCACTTCTTCGGCACCTCGAGGAACCCCGTCTCCTCGAGGTCGTAGTACTGCCGCTCGGAAGTGTCGACCTGATCGGTGATCGTGTCCTGGCTCACGTCAGCCCCAGTCGCTCGACCGCGTCGAGGTAGTCACGACCGAGCGCAACGCGGCGCTCGTCGCTGGCTGCCGCCTCGAAGCTGCCGAGCACCAACGGATCGAGCTCGGCCCGCAAGTCGGCAAGCCGGCCTCGCAACTCGGGCGCCGTCACCAGCAGGCCCCCAAGATCGTTCTCACCAAACCCGAGGTGGCGCCGCTCGTCCTTGATCACTCCGTCGAGGATCTCGGCGGTCAGTGCATCGGCGCTCCTGGCATGGGTCACGAAAACCGTGCTCTCCATCGTTTCGAGCACGACGTTCTGAGCGAAGACCGAGGCCTCCCAATCTCTCGCCGCCACCAGGTCGTGCAGGCGCTGTTTGAACACCAGCAGGTTCGGGTTCGCTCGTCGCTCGATCTCGGCCTCGGGGTCGGCAACCCCGAGCGATTGCAGCCGATGCAGGAAGACCTCGAGATGCCGGGCCTCGTCGACCACCTGGGTCGCCAGGAAGATCTTGGCGTGACGGTTGGGGGCGAAGTCGATCATCCCGCTGGCGCCGTCGAGTGCCGCCGTCTCGCCGACGCAGTAGTTGCACAGGGTCGTGATCAGCCGATCGCGATCGGCCGGTTCCAGATCAGGCTCGGGGGCATCCTCACGATGGCCGTAGGGCCGATCCGTGAGGTAGCCCTCGACGGCCTGGAACCAGAACTCGAACGAGCGCACCTGCTCGATGAAGTCGTCGATCTCGAGCGCATGGGGGTCGAACTCGTCGGCCACCGCACTCATCGGACCAGTTCCGGCGCCTGATACTCGAGACCGATCCTGGCCAGCCGCACCTTGAACTCCTCGATGACCGTGGCCTCGAGCACACCCTGGCGCTCCGGGTTCGACGCCGTCGCCAGGTTCACGCCGTGGTAGTCCATCGACGTGCCTTCGTCGACGCCACCTGCTGCCAGCTTCTGCGCCCTCGTGGCGTCGTCGATGCGGCCGTCGTCGGCAAAGGCGGTGGAGAACGTGGCCAGCATGTGGCCGGCCATCTCCTTCTGCATCTTCTCGATCTCGGGCTTCTTCTCGGGGTGCTCCCGGATGAGCGAACCGATGCGGTTCTCGCCGAAGCCCACGTGACGCCGCTCGTCGGCGATGGTGCCGCTGAGCGTGTGAGCGAACTTGGGATTCCCCTGCCGGTTCGAGACCTCCATCATCTCGAAGACGCTGAAGGCGAGACCTTCGAGCACGATGTTCTGACCGACGACCCCGGCGATGAAGTCACCGGCGTCGACCTTCTCGAGTAGCACCTCGGCGAATTTGACCAGATGGGGATTGACGAAGTGGTCGATCGTCGACTCGAGATCGGCTGGCTTCACGCCGAGGTCGTGCAGCCGCTGGGTGAAGATCTCGACATGACGAGCCTCGTCGAGCGTCTGGGTCGCCAGGAAGCGCTTGCTCGGATAGTCGGGCGCCGAGTTGATGAGCCCGGACGACGCCGCCAGGGCCGCACGCTCACCGACGACGAGTTGCACGGTCGAACGAATCGCCTCGGTCCGCAAATCGTCGTCGGCGACCAATACCTCGGGTTCACGTTCGGACTCGCCGTGGCCGTAGACGGTGTCTTCGAGATAGCCCTGCGGACACAGTTCGAGCCACCGCTGGATCGTGAAGGCATTGAGGAAGTCGGCCATGTTGCTCTCCAATCGTGAGTTGGAGGAGACGTTACGGATGTCACGTCATGGCAGACAGGGACCAAAGACTCTATTTCTTACGTCGTAAGGCCAGGGACTGTTCGTAGCGAGCGACGAGGGAATCGACGGGTTCCGGCGTGGTCACGATCGGCGTGGTCACGAGCGGCTCGGGCTCCAGCTCGACGGGTGGATCGTCCAGCACTCGAAGCCTTCGACCGAGCGACGACTGGCCAACCACATGCACGGTGATGCCGGCGCCGAGCACGAGGAGGATGTCGCCGATGCTGAACACGTTCGCGAACGGGATGCCCTCGGGGATGGCGAACACGTCGCCGAGGAAAGCCAGGCGAGCGTTCTCGACCGGGGCCGAGTTCTCGAAGGTCGGCGAATCGCTGATGATGCCGGCGGTCTCGAGCGCTTCGAGCCGGGCGGGCATGACCCCGCCGTTGGCGGCGATGGCGGCGGTGTTCATGAAGCCGCCGAGCACGATGATTCCCATGCCTACGACGTGGCGGTTCTGCCAGACGAAGATGAATGCCAGGAAGTAGCTCGCGAGGTGGAGCGCCGCTGCCGTGACGCCACCGAACGAGTCCGACAGCACCTCGATGAGCACGATCTGGATGACGAGTGACGTCACGATCGTCCACCATCCCTGGAGCCGGATCTCCCCGAGCCGGGACAGTTGCCCGCCGAGGAGCGGCACGGTGGCGACCAGAACGAGGAAGACGGCGGCGGTGATCATGACGGTGTGACTCGTGCGTCGGGGAGTTCGGAGAACTCGATGCGCCCCTGGCGGAGCATCGGGGTGAGGAGTTCGCTCGGCAGCGGAGCGGCGAAGAGGAACCCCTGGATCTCGTCGCAGCCGATCGAACGCAGGACATCGAGTGCTTCGACCGTCTCGACGCCCTCGGCGATCGTCTTCATTCCGAGGTTCCGTCCGAGCTCGACCACCGAACGCACGATGCTGCGATCGCTCTCACACGTCGCCACGTTGGTCACGAAGGCCCGATCGATCTTGATGCGGTCGACATCGAGGTCGCGCAGCACCGACAGCGAGGAGTAGCCGGTGCCGAAGTCGTCGATGGCGAGGCTGACGCCGAGCTCACGCAGATCGCCCAGGACCGTGCGGGCACGTAGCGGATCCTCCATCACGGCGTTCTCGGTGATCTCGAGCTCGAGCACCGCTGCCGGGAGTTGATGTCGTTCCAGTGCGTCGGCGACACGGGCAGCGAGCCGAAGGTCGTGCAAGTTGCGAGCCGAGACGTTGACGGCCACACCGACATCGATCCCGTCGTTCTTCCAGCGCCGGCACTGGGCGAGCGCGAGCTCGATCACGTGGTCGGTGAGGGGTGTGATCAGGTCGGTTTGTTCGGCCTGCGGCATGTACCAACTGGGTCGGACATCACCGTGGACCGGATGCGTCCACCGCAGGAGGGCCTCGACGGTCGTGACCGCTCCCGTGACCATGTCGACCTTCGGCTGGTAGGCCAGGCTGAGCTGGCCCTTCTCGATGGCGACGGCCAGTTCGCTCAGCAACTCGACCCGCTTGGGGCCGATGTCGTCCTTCATTCCGGCGAAGACCTGCACGCCCCCACCGAGCCGCTTCGCTGCGTACATCGCCGTGTCGGCATTGTGCAGCAGTTCTTCGATCGAGTCACCGTGCTTCGGGAACAGCGCCATGCCCATGCTGGCGCCGACGGTCAGGGGCACACCTTCGATCTCGAGTGGACGGGTGATCTCGGCACAGACTCGCTCGGCAATGGCCAGGGCCTTGGCGTCGGAGTCGATGTCGGCGATCAGGAGCGCGAACTCGTCACCACCCAGGCGAGCGACCTGATCGGTGGAACGCTCGGCGGCTTCGAGGCGTCGACCGATCTCGATGAGCACGAGGTCGCCGTAGCGGTGACCGAGACGGTCGTTGACCCCTTTGAAGCCATCGAGGTCGATGTGCACGAGGGCGAACTGGAGGTCGTCGGCACGCGACGCATCGACGACCATGGCGGCGTGGTCTTCGAACATGCGGCGATTGGCGATGCCGGTGAGTTCGTCGTGTGTGGCCTCGTGCTTGTTGCGGAGGGCGATCGACGCACTTCGGAAGATCACGAAGACGGTGAACAGCAACAGCGGGACGAGGATGAGCGCATCGAGTCCGATGACGACGAACACCGGGGCGAGCGCCAGCAGCAGCCCGTCCATGCCGGCGTTGATGCCAAGCGAACGTCGCAGCATCTCGCGCACGGGCAGGCCCTGGCTGAAGGCGACAGCCACGCTGATGAAGACGCTGTTGGCGGCGAAACCGGCGGCACAGGCGGCAATGACCGCAACCAGCCAGCGCAGGGTGACCGGGTCGCCGTCGGACACTCGCGAGAGGTCGTCGATGAGCGAGCCGACCACATTGCCGAAGGCCAAGCTCAGCATGAACTGGCCGGCGTTGAACATGGTCCGGTCGAAACGCTTCCGCTTGTGCAGGTCGCTCGCGATGGGTGCGACACAGACCGCCAAGAGGGCGCCCGCCAACGGTGCGATCAGCAGCAACGTGAAGGCGAAGGCCCACGATGCAGTGAGCTCGGTGTCGTCGGTCAGCGACGGAATTGGCCGGAGCTCGGTGGCAAAGAGAAGGATCGCGAAGACGACGAACGTGGCGTGGTGGTCACCGCTCGGCGACACACCGTCCAGATTCGCAAACGCGGTCGAGAGGACGAGGGCTGCGGCCAACACCGTGAGCCAGATCAGGAGGCTCAACCGATGGGCACGTACCTGCCGTATGCGTTGTCTCATGGTCGTGCCGATGTCCGATGGGAGCCGTCGAGGTGACTATCGGTCCACTGCACAGAGATTTGAGCCGGCGAGGAAGAACTCCTCGCCGGCCCGGTGAGGCACCGAAGCGATCAGTTGAACTTCCAGGGGGCACCCATCACGGTGATGAGGCCGCTGAGGCCGACGACGGCGGTGGTGGCGTAAAGCCGTGCCTTCATTGCGTTGCTCATGTGTTGCTCGTTTCTCACCATTTGCGAACGATGTCGCCATCGTTGCTCGGGGTGTCAATCGGGGTGGGGGTCATCCCAAGTCCTTCGGATTCGGATGTCTTGCTGACACGCATGACTACGACCGATTCGAGGGTGTTCTTGATGGGCACAAACTCCCGCCCACTAGGCCGTGCGACCCATTCGATTCCGGGCGCGAAAAAGCCGGCCCCAAAGGGCCGGCCTTCCGCTCGGACTAGAGGCCGATCGACTCGTCGATGAACTCGTTGGTGACGAGGTCCTCGGCGGTGATCCCCTCGGGAACGTTGATCGATGGCACCTGCTCCTGCACGACCTTGATGACCTCGCTGACTCGGTCCATGTCGAAGTCGCCAATGGTGCTGTTCGGGCCGTTGCCGACCATGTTCAGGCGGGTCATCTCACTGACCGTGTTGGTCATCCCGTCAGGGGTCAGCTGCCAGAAGCTGTCGATGTCGGTGACCGCTTGCAGGATCGCGGCATTGGTTGCTGCCGGATCGTTCTGGAAGTCGACCGCCGACTGCTGCAGCACCGGCACGAGGGCCGAGAGGCAGGAACGGTTCTCGTCGAGCTTCGAGTCGAGGATCGTCAGCGGGCCCTGATAGATCTCGAAACCGGCGTCGTGGATCAGCAGGAAGTCGACCGGCTTGCCCCACTCGGTGAACACGTTCTCGTAGTTGTAGGGCTCCTGCGTGGCGAACCCCTGCTGCATCAATGCGCCACCCTCGGCGATGAACCGAGTCGGGGCACCGTCGTACGAACCGTCGAGCTGGCCCGCATCGACGATGCCGGCGCCGACGAGGTACTCGGTGTAGGTCGCGCCACCGAAGTGGGCGATGACGGCCCCGGTCTCCTTGACCTCGTCCCAGCTCGAGATCGGGTAGGTCTCGGGATCGAACATGATGATCTGCGGATTGATGTCGAGCGGTGCGAACACGGCCGTGGTCGGGAAGTCCGCATAGTTGTTGATCGCTTCGTCGGTGTTGACGTAGCCGAGGAGGATGTCAGGGTCGGTGGCCATCACGGCAATCGTCGTCTGGTCACCCAGGAACGGACCGCCGGCGCGAACCTCGACCGTGATGCTGGGATCTGCGCTGAGCGGACCACTGAAGCGACCGGACTCGGGGTCGACCGAGCCCTCGCCGCCGGTCAGGTTGTACACCGCACCGTGCTCGGACTCGGGGAACCAGTCGGTCTGGATGACGATCGGGTTCGGGCAGTCGGCGAGGCTACCGGCTACACCTTCGGTGCTGCCGCCATCACTGCCGCCATCGCTGCTGCCGGCGTCGTCGGCAACAGCAGCGTCGTCGCCGCCACTGGCGCTGTCGCTGCCGCAAGCAGCGGCGACGAGCCCGAGAGCCATCAGCAGAGCCGACAGCTGGAGCCATCGTGCGTTGGATTTCGTGCGGTTCATTCTCTCTCCCATGTTGCGCGCCCGCCTCAACGGACGACGTGGATCATTGACGCTTGCGGTGCTTGCTCACTGCACTGGCTGGTGCCAATGACGGGTGAGCCGCTGTCCGAGCGAGCCGAAGAACTGAAAGAACACGATGCCGAGCAGCGCCGACAAGATGATGGCCGCCACCAGTTCGCCCGGCGACAGACGGCTGCTGTAGAGCAGGATGCGGTTCCCGAGATCTCGAGGGCCTCGCTGGAAGAAGAGTCCACCGACGATCGCGCCGATCACCGACAGTCCGGCCGAGATCTGGAAGCCGGTGAACATCGCCGGCAACGCGGCCGGGAGCTGCAGCTTGATCAGCTTGGTCTTGCGACTCGAGTTGTGGAGCGCGAACAGCTCGTGAAGTCCCTTGTCTGCCGACTTCAAGCCGAACAGGGTATTGGTGATGATCGGGAAGAGGCTGATGATCACGCAGACCAGAACCCGCGACCAGAAGCCGAACCCGATCAACAGGCCGATCAGCGGGACCAGTGCCAGCACCGGCACCGTCTGGAGGAAGACCGCATAGGGGTAGAACGACGTCTCGACCCACTTGGCCTGACTCATCAGCACGGCAAAGGTCACCCCGATGGCCATGGCGATGACCAGGCCCACGATCGCCACTTCAAAGGTCACCCAGAGGGCGCTCAACAACTGCCAGGGCTGATCCCCGATCTTGCCATCCCAGAACGAGGTGAGCACCTTGTGCGGGTAGGGCAACGCTGTCTTGCGTCCGTTCTCGTCGAGCACGAACCGGGCGTAGGCGTACCAGAGGGCAATGAAGCCGGCGAAGACCACCAGCGGGGGCCCCACCCGCTTCGCCACGGGGTCGCGCCGTGATGCCGGAGTGGGCGCCAGGACAGCGATCGGCTCGTCGGTCTCGACGACGGGCTCAGCGGCAACGACCTCGGTCATGTGTGTGCTCCTCGCAGGGCATGGCTCAGCTCGGCGCTGATGCGAGCGAACTCGGGATCGAAACGGAGGTCGGGATCGCGGGGATACCCGAACGGGATGTCGTGGGAATCGACGATCCGGCCAGGGCGACCGGACATGACGAGCACTCGTGTGCTCATGAACACCGCTTCGGTGATCGAGTGGGTGATGAACAATCCGGCGAAACCTTCCTGCTGGAACAGGCGCAGTGTTTCTTCGTTCATGAGCTCGCGGGTGATCTCGTCGAGTGCGCCGAAGGGCTCGTCGAACAGGAAGATCGGCGGCGACATCACCAGCGAGCGGGCCAACGAGACCCGCATGCGCATGCCACCGGAGAGCTGGCGTGGGTAGTGGGATTCGAACCCCGTGAGGCCGACCTTGCCGATGGCGTCCATCGCTCGCTGACGCCGGGACGGCGCTGGCTCACCGTGGAGTTCGGCGATCAACTCGACGTTGTGGAGCACGCTGCGCCACGGCAGAAGGGTGGCGTCCTGAAAGACGTAGCCGATATTGCTCCGATCGACCGAACACGAACCCTCGGTGACCTCGTCGAGACCGGAGGCCAACCGCAGCAACGTGCTCTTGCCACACCCAGAGGGGCCGACGACGGTGACGAACTCTCCGGGACGCACATCGAACGTGACGTTGCGCAGGGCGACCGTTCCGTCAGGAAACGTCTTGCCCGCGTCGACGAAGCGGAGAGCCGGTGCCGGCGCGGCATCAGTCAAGTCGATCATCTCCCGCATGCCTCGGCAATCTAGACACTACGGGTTTGACTAGCACGCAAGAAATGTGAAGGGTGTGTTTCGTCACGCCCTGGACCCTAGCCGTCTCGCCAGACGCTAGGTTCCGCATGTGCGACGACGGCTTCGAACGTTCCTGAGCATCGGGGTCTTGACGACCGCGATCGATCTGGCATTGTTCCTCGGACTGGAGGGTCGAGCCGGCGCCGTTCCCGCCGACGTGGTCTCGCTCAGTGTGGCGGCCGTGTTCTCCTACCTCGCCAATCGGTTCGCGACGTTCGGCAATGATCGGCAGAGTCGCTGGGTTCGCCACCCGATGACCTTCGTGTCGATGGCCACCATCGCCGGTGCACTCGATGTGATGATCGTCAGCTTCCTGACATGGGCCGGCGCTGCTCCGTGGCCGACGAAACTCGTCGCCATCGTGTTTGCCGCCGGCGCTCGGTGGCTGACCTACCGGTGGGTGCTGTTCACCGAGATTCG
The DNA here is from genome assembly GCA_041394265.1 of Acidimicrobiales bacterium. Taxonomy (NCBI): domain Bacteria; kingdom Bacillati; phylum Actinomycetota; class Acidimicrobiia; order Acidimicrobiales; species Acidimicrobiales bacterium. The sequence continues at coordinate 3,472,456 of JAWKIO010000005.1, read as the reverse complement.
CCAGACGCTTGGTGAGCGGGTGTCGCAGGCGGCGGCTCCTGGTGAGGTCCGCCTGTCGGTGGTCGTGCCCGCCTACAACGAGGGTCACCGCATCGCCGACACGGTGAACGAGTTGCGAAGCACGATCGGCGTCGAGGTCGGCGATGACCTCGAGATCCTGGTGGTCGACGACGGCTCGCCCGACGACACCGCCGAACAGGCTCGAGCGGCCGGCGCCACCGTGGTCGTCCTCGACCCCAATCAGGGCAAGGGCGCAGCTGTGCGAGCCGGGATGATGGCCGCCACCGGCCGCTCACGAGTGTTCACCGACGCCGACCTCGCCTATCCCCCATCGGCCGTGCTCGACATCATGAACGAGCTGGAGTCCGGCTGGGACATCGTGGTTGGCAGCCGCCAACACGAAGAGACCACCACCCTCGTGAGGGCCCGAAGGATCCGCCAGCTCGGCGGCCGGGTGATCAACGCCATTACCCACCTCGTCCTTCTCGGCCACTTCCGCGACACCCAGTGCGGCATCAAGGGCTTCCGGTCCGATGTCGCCCAGTCGATGTTCCGACGGTGCCGCATCGATCGATTCGGCTTCGATGTCGAGCTGTTCTGCATCGCCGAGCTCGACGGCCGCAGCCTGCACGAGATCCCGGTGTCGGTCCGCAACACCGAGACGTCTTCGGTCCGACTGGTGCGTGACACGGTGCTGCTCACGATCGACCTGATCCGGATCCGGCGTTGGGCCGGCGAGGGCGTGTACCGCCGACCAACGTGACCAGGCCCCGCCGCCTGGTCTCGCTGATCGTGGCGATCCAGATCGCGATTCCTGCCCTCCTGCTCGCCCTCAGGGGTAGCGATCCCCGGCCGTCGGCGTTCGGCTGGCAGATGTTCACCTCGGGTGGTGGTCGCTACGCCGCGACCGTGGTCGGTCAGGACGGCAGCACCGAGGCGGTCGATGTCGACCGGCTCCTGCTCCGGCCGCGGGTCGAGGTTCGCCTCGACGACGCGCTCGTCCGCTATCTGTGCGCTCGTCCTGATGCGGCGGCGGTCACGGTGTCGTTCGACACCGACTCGACGACGGCCGAATGCTGATGCGCTCCGAGCGATGGTTCGTTCGTGTCCTCGGTACGGCGGCAGTGATCGACGCTGTCGACCAGGTCGGCGATGTCAGCATCGAGCCGGGCCGGTTGCGGGTGCCGGTGGTGATCGTGGGGGTCGAACTTCCGACGCCGACCTTGCCGACAGCCGTCGCCATCATCTGGCTGATCGGAGCCGTTCTGCTGATCGCAGGGCCGGTTCGACCGGGGGCGGCGGCGGTCGTCGTCGCATCAGGGCTCACGCTTGTGAGTGATCAGCAGCTCTACAGCAACCACACGTTCCTGATCTGGAACCTGTGCCTGCTCGTGACGCTCACATGGTCGAACCACTGGGTGCTCGGGTTGACGGTGCGTACGCAGATCTCGGTGGTCTATGTGTTCGCAGCCCTGTCGAAGCTGCGATCACCGTGGCTGTCGGGTGACGTGCTCCGCCGAACGGCCGACGGGGTGATCGGGCTCCCGATCGCCCGTGATCTTCCGGACCGGTCGCTGACCGCCGTGGCGTTGTGGGTGATCGTGGTCGAGCTGGTACTTGCGGTCTTGGTGTGGCGAGGGCGGTCGGTCGGTGTGGTCGTCGCCGGTGCGTTTCATCTCGGGATCGTCGCCGTGGTGGGCAACCAGGTGGGCCTGGTCGTGTTCGGTATTGCGATGCTCTCCCACTTCGCCCTTCCCGCGCTGGCCCGACCTGCTTCAACAAGCAAATCGGGAAGCATCCCCCCGGCGGGGGCACCCGCTGGATAACTTCGTCAACCGTGCAAGAACTCCGTCTCGACGACTCGACCGATCCCGCCACCCGCGTGGCGTTGACGCGGAACGACATCGCCCACCAGTCCGTCCAGGCACTCCTCGACGATCTCGACTATGTCACCACCCAGCTACCGGAGGCCGAGCGAGGGGCCGCCGCGCGTGCCGTGCTCGACCATCACCGTCCGGCGGTCAGCGAGTCGCTCCTGTCCGAGGAGGGTCGTCGCCTGCAGGCGGCGGCACGTGCGGCGCTGCACCAGCTGGCCGACACCGACCACGTGCAGACGTTCGACGACGTGCTCATCATCGATTCGCCACCGACAACCCAGCCGACCAGCTTGCTCGCGTCCGAGCGGCTCCGTCGCTTCGGCGTCACGCTGGGCATGACCGGCGCCATCGCCACCGGCGGCTTCGCTGTCGGCGCCATCCTGCAGCGCCTGGTCTGATCAGGTCGGCGCCAAGCGCCGGAAGTGGTCGATCACCAGCTCGTACGCGTTGCGTGTCGGGCTGCCTGGCGCCGGGTCGTACTCGATCGCCAGCACCGAATGCTGTTGCTTGTTTGCGCTCTCGAGTTCGACGGCGACGAAGCGCTCGCCGAACTCGGCACGTAGACGCTCGAAGCGTTCTGCCGGCACCAATGGATCGCCCGTGAACCGCAGGCCGACGACGCAGAGGTCTTCGCTCTCGACACGATCCTTGACCACGGCCAGGTCGGCTGGGTCGAGCCCGAGATCGGACTTGCCTCGTTTGGTCAACCCGAAGGGCATCGACGGCTGGCTCATCACCGGCACCCGCACCAACGGATCGACCGTGAGCGCCAGCGCGAAGCCGCCGGTGAAGCACATTCCGACGACGCCCACGCCGTTCGACACGGCGGCACCGCCCACTCGCTCGTGTGCGTCGGCGACGAGTGGCCGGAGCCATTCGGTGATCGGCGAGGTCTTCTCGCGAGCAAAGGCGACGAACTCCCGAGACACGCAGCCCTTGACGATCGAGGACAGCACGTACCCGTTCGAGAAGGGCCGTCCGGGGGTGCCGAAGAGGTCGGGCATGGTGACGCTGAAGCCTTCCGACACCACACGCCGGGCGAAGTCGGCGACGTCGGGCGTGATGCCGGGCATCTCGGTCAGGATGACGACGGCGGGCCCACTCCCCTGGCGGTAGACCGCACGGGTGCTGCCGGCTGCGGTGAAGGGCGAGCAGTCGAAGTCGTCGAGCGGATCGTTCACGTCGCAGCCCGGACGGCGGCAGCGAACTGCACGACGTCGTCGACGAACGATTCGGGCTGCTCGAAGGCGGCGAAATGGCCGCCCTTGGTGCGTTCGTTCCACGACACGATGTTGGTGAACATGCCCTCGCACCAGCGACGGACCGGCGGCACGATCTCCTTGGGGTAGACCGTGAAGCCCGACGGGATCGTGATGTTGCGGCGGTCCTTGGCCCGACCGAAACTCTCCCAGTAGATGCGGGCCGAGGACGTGGCCGACGAGGTTGCCCAGTACAGCATGATGTTGTCGAGCAGCTCGTCGCGCGACAACACGTTCTCGGGATGCCCGTCACAGTCGGTCCATGCCCAGAACTTCTCGAGAATCCAGGCCGCTTGGCCCGATGGGGAATCGGCGAGGGCGTAGCCGACCGTCTGGGGGCGGGTGGCTTGCTGGGTCGAGTAGCCCGAATCCCAGTCGCTGTAGTACTTCGCCCGCTCGAGCGCGTACAGCTCGTCGGGTCCGAGTTCGGTCTCGCCCGCCGGCGGACGCCCGCCCATGTTGAGGGTCATGTGCACACCGTCGCAGTGTTCGGTCTGCGAGCGACCGATGTTGGCCGTGACCGCCGAACCCCAGTCACCGCCCTGGGCGAGGTAGTGGTCGTAGCCCAACCTGGCCATCAGTTCGCCCCATACCTCGGCGATCTTCTCGACGCCCCAGCCGGTGCTGGTGGGCTTGCCCGAGAACCCGAAGCCCGGCAGTGAAGGCGCAACCACGTGGAACCCGGCCTCGGTCAACGGTTCGATCACCTTGTCGAACTCGACGATCGACCCCGGCCACCCGTGCGTGAGCACCAAGGGGGTGGCGTCGGGATTCGAGGAGCGCTGGTGGATGAAGTGGATGTCGAGCCCGTCGATCTCGGTGATGAAGTGGTCGAACCGGTTGAGCCGTGCCTCACGTGCCCGCCAGTCATAGGTGTCGGCCCAGTAGGCGCACACCTCCTGCACGTAGGCGAGCGGCACCCCCTGGGACCAGTCGTCGACCAGCTCGGCCTCGGGCCAGCGGGTGCGACGAAGTCGGTCGGCGAGGTCGCTGAGCACCTCGTCGGGGACGGCGATCGTGAAGGGCCGGATGTCGTTCATGGCGCCACTCTGTCGCACCCACGTCCCGCTCGCCAGACGAATCGGTACGTCGCTCTTTCGTAGCGCTCGAGCGTGCCGAGACTGCAAGAATGGACTCGACCGTCATCAAGGCCAACATCCCGAAGGGCGGCTCGATCTCGAGCGCCCAGTTCGAGTTGCGCCATCGCATCATCACGATCGTGCTGGCAGCCCACACGCCGGTGCTGCTCGTGATCGGCCTCGCCTCCGGTTACGCCTGGTGGCACGCCATCATCGAGAGCCTGCCACCCGCGGTCCTCGCCTTCTACGCCCGCACCGGACCGTCGCGACTGATCAAGTCGACGGTCAGCTCGGTCGGTCTGGTGGCCGCTGCGTCGATCCTCGTGCACTTCACCGGCGGACTCACCGAAGCCCACTTCCACTGGTTCGTCGTGCTGTCGCTGTGCGGCCTGTACGTCGACATCCGACCGTTCCTCGCCGCCGTGGTCTACACCCTCGTGCACCACGCCGGCATGAGCCTGTACGACCCGTCGCTGGTGTTCAAGACCGACTACGGCCAAGAGAGCCCGTGGCTGTGGAGTGGGATCCACGTCGTCTTCGTGGTCATGCTCATCGCATCGATCGCTGCCAACTGGGTCGCCTACGAGCAGCAGACCAAGATCGCCAACTCGCTGCTGCGGGCCCAGGAGAACGACATCCGCCACCGCGCAACGATCGAGGCCGACATGGCCAACCAGTCGAGCCGGCTCGCAACCTCGTCTGCCGGCATCCAGACGTCGATGGACGACGTGAGTGGCGTCGTCGGCCACTTCACGCAAGGCACCAGCAAGGTCAGCGACCTCATCCGAGGTGTCGTCGACATCGCTCACGAAACCTCCTCGCTCAGCGCCGATGCGAAGGCCACGATCGAGCAGCTCACCGAGAAGAGCAACGAGATCACCACGCTGGTCGCACTCATCGACGACATCGCCGCTCGCACCAACCTCCTCGCCCTCAACGCCAGCATCGAAGCGGCACGAGCCGGCGAGGCCGGCAAGGGGTTCGCCGTCGTCGCCAACGAGGTCAAGGACCTGGCTGAGACGACCCGGCATGCAACCGACAAGATCACTGCCACCACGGCGGAGATCCAGGCCCAGATGGCCGACTCCGATCACCGCATGGCACTGGTGATGGAACGGGTGAACGACATCGCCGGCGTGCAGGAAGAAATCGACCGGGAGATGAGTGAACAGTCATCGGCTGCACACCAGATGCTGGGACAAGTCGAGTACGCCACCAACGCCGTCCGCGAGATCATTGCGGGTGTGCAAGCGCTCAACGATCTCATGGAGGACGACATGACCGAGCACACGGCCACCGTCGACCTCAGCCGGGGTCCTCAGCGAATCTGACGCCTCTCACTCGGGCGACTAGCTTGCGCCCCATGGACATGACCTACCCGAGTGAAACCGAGGAATTCAGGACCAAGATCCGAACGTTCCTCGACGCCAACCTTCCCGACGACTGGCAGGGCATCGGTGCGCTTGCCGGGTCAGAGCGGGCCGAGTTCACCGAGAAGTGGCGGACAACGCTGCAGGAGAACCGCCTCCTCGCGGCCAACTGGCCCGCCGAGTACGGCGGCGGCGGCCTCAGCCACCTCGAGCACGTCGTGCTCAACGAGGAATTCGCCAAACGTGGCGTGCCAACGATGGGCGGAAACGACGGCTTCAGCATCGGGATGGTCGGCAACACCATCCTGTCGGTCGGTACCGAGGAGCAGAAGGCCTACTTCATCCCGCGCATCATGTCGGGAGAAGACGTCTGGTGCCAGGGCTACTCCGAGCCTGACGCCGGTTCCGATCTCGCCAACCTCGGCTGTCGGGCCGAGCTCGACGGCGACCAGTGGGTCATCAACGGCCAGAAGATCTGGACCAGCTCGGGTCACACCGCCAACTGGATCTTCGTCCTCGCTCGCACGGCCCCCGATGAGGCCAAGCACAAGGGCATCTCGTTCCTCCTCGTCCCGATGGACCAGCCGGGCGTCGAGGTCCGGCCGATCACCAACATCGCCGGCCACGATCACTTCAACGAGGTGTTCTTCACCGACGCCACCTGCCCGAAGGAGAATGTCCTCGGCGGGGTCAACAATGGCTGGTCGGTGGCCAACACCCTGCTCGGCTACGAGCGAGGCGTCGGGGCCACCACCCAATACCTGCCGTTCCGAGCCGAGCTCGACTCCTACATCGAAGCGGCGAAGGAACTCGGCAAGAGCGACGACCCGATGGTGCGCCAAGACATCGCTCGCTTCCACACCAAGGTCGAGATCATGCGCTACCGGGGCATGCAGGCGCTCAGCCGCTACCTCAAGGGTCAGCAACCCGGCCCCGAGTCGTCGATCGGCAAGCTGTTCTGGAGCTCGTACCACCAGGAGATCACCGAAGCGGCCATGAACTTGTTCGGGGCCGAGGCGATGGTCGGCTTCGGCGAAGATACCCGTGGCGGTCTCGGCGCACCGGCCATCGGCACCGCCAACACGGCGGCGAACTGGATGTCAAGCTTCTTCGTCGCCCGCCCGGGCACGATCTACGCCGGCACCTCCGAGGTGCAGCGCAACATCATCGGTGAACGAGTGCTCGGCCTGCCTCGGGAACCTCGGTCCGATGGTGGTTCGTGGAAGGAGAGCCAAGCGGCGTATCGCTGATCGTCGTCGTCCGTCCGGTCACCAGCGGCTCGCACCAGCGAACGCCGCTGGCGACCGACGGACCGATCAACGCCGCAACGAGCAGGGTGCCGGGGCCGAACGGTCCTCCGATCGCGATCCCCATCACGAGGAACGAGATCTCGAACGTCAGCCTCGTCAACGACACCGACCGCCCGAATCGCAACGACGTCGCCTCGCTGATCAGTTCGCCAAGTCCGGCGCCGAAGCCAGAGACCACGATGGCGCCGGCGCCGAGACCGATCACCGTGATTGCTGCCGCCTGCACCAGCATGCCGTAGACGAACGGGAGTGATCCGAGCGGTGCCATCACACTGGACAGCGGCCCGAGGACGGCACCGATCACGAACGGCGTGATCAAGGTGCCGAGCCTCGGAGGATTGCGGAGGACGGTCGCCATCACCATCAAGACGCCGGTCATCGACCACACGGCGACCGACAACGGGAGGGCGAGGCGTTCGGCCAGTCCGATCGTGAACACGTCGAGCGGGCCGACGCCGGTGTCGGTCGCCAGCGTCACGGCGACACCGAACGACACCAGGAGCGAACCGAGCGCTTGCGCCGTGATCCGACGCCACAGCGGCCCCGACGAGGCACTGCGCCGACGGCGCGCCGACGCCAACGCCAAGGCGCCCGCCCGAGAGACGGGGTGACGTTCCAGCCAGAGCAGCAGCCGGTTGGCGTAGGTCAACAGTTGGCGCATCATGTGAGTATCGGCTGGTCGCCCTGGCTTCCGAGGGTGAAAGCGGGCACAGCTGAACTCAGGAGAACTGGCGCTCGACCCAATCGGGGAAGACGTCGGGGGTGTCCTCGCTGGGCTTGAGCGACCACTGGGGGTCGCGCTTCTCCAGGAAGCTCACCACACCCTCCTTGGCGTCGGCCATGGCGCCCAACGCTTGGATGGCTCGGGAGTCGACGCGATGCGCTTCCATCGGATGGTCGAAGGTGAGGCCCCGCCACAGCATCGCCCGGGTGAGCGAGACCGACACCGGCGCGGCATGAGTGGCGATTTCCCGCGCCAACTCATACGCACGAGGGAGCAGCTCGTCATCGGGCAGGACCGTGACCAGCCCGCCCTTGCCGGCCTCCTCGGCCATCATGACCCGGCCGCTGTAGCACCACTCGAGGGCCTGGCTGATGCCGACCAGCCGAGGCAGGAACCACGATGAGCACGCCTCGGGCACGATGCCCCGACGGGCGAACACGAACCCGATCTTGGCGCTCTCGGCCGCCAGCCGAATGTCCATCGGAAGGGTCATCGTGATGCCCACACCGACCGCCGGTCCGTTGATGGCGGCGATGACCGGCTTCTTGGACTCGAAGATCCGCAAGGTGGTGCGGCCGCCGCCATCGCGCTCGACCTGGGAGGTATCGCGACCGCGAGCGCCGGCATTGAAGGTGTCGCCGCCCGCGTCACCGAGTTCGGCGCCGGCGCAGAATCCACGCCCGGCACCGGTGACGACCACCACTCGGATGTCGTCGTTCGAGTCGATGTGATCGAACGCCTCGATCATCTCGGTCATCATCTGGCCGGTGAAGGCGTTCAGACGGTCGGGCCGGTTGAGCGTGAGGGTGGCGATGTGGTCGGCCACCTCGAGCGTGATCTGTTCGAAGTCGAGAGTCATGCCTCACGTTCTAGCCCAGCGGGCCAAGAATCTCGATCTGGCGTACTGAGCTCGACCGTATTGCCCATCGGATCACGCACCGGGAAGCTCCAGTACCCGACCCAAGATGGCTGGTCCCGCCAAACCGGGACACCCTCGGCGAGCAGCGCCTCGACGGCTTCGACGAAGGCGCGTCCCTCGAGCTCGAACCCCCATGACGGCAGCGGTTCGACGCCCCCAGCCCAGCCGAGCTGAGACGACCAGCCCTGCCGAAGCTGAACCACGTCGGCATCCACCATCGTGAGCTGGAGCGATCCGACTCGGTAGCCCACCGCCTGCGGCTCGTCGGAGTGATAGACCTCCTCCAAGCCGATCAGCGCAGAATAGAAGTGACGTGCCGCGGGAAGATCGTTGCAGTGGAGATAGAGAAAGCTCTTCACGGACCGACCGTACCGCCTTGCTTGCTAGCGTCCCAGGGTGCATGTTGTCGGACTCGCCCTGGTCGCTGCGCTCCTGGCGGTCTTCGTCGGTGCGATCCTGCAGGGGTGCATCGGCTTCGGGATGGTCGTATTGGCCTTCCCCGTGCTCGTCTCGCTCGAACCTGCGCTCCTGCCCGGCACCGTGCTGTTGGCGTCGATCCCGCTCGTCACCATCAACCTGTATCGCAACTGGTCCGGCGCCGACTTCGGCGAGGTGGCATGGCTGATGAGCGGCCGCATTCCGGGCATGCTCGCCGCAGTACTGCTCGTACGAAGCGTCGATCGTTCGGTACTCGCCATCGGTGGGGGCCTCGTCGTGCTCGCAGCCGTCGCGCTGAGCTTGTGGGCTCCGTCGATCCAGCGGAATCGCGCCACCCTGGTCGGTGCCGGGGCCATCTCGGGACTGTTCGGCACCGCCGTCGGGATCGGCGGACCGCCACTCGGCCTGCTCTACCAACACGAGACCGGGCCGAAGCTTCGGTCGACCGTCAGTGTGCTCATGTTCGTCGGTGCTCCGCTCAGCGCCGCCATCCTGGCGATCAGTGGTGAGCTCACCGCCGCCGACCTTCGCACCGGACTGGTGTTCATGCCTGCGACAACGCTCGGCATCCTGAGCGCGCCGAAGTTCATCCCGTGGGTCGATACCCGCCTACGGGTCACCGTGTTGGTGGTGTGTGCCATCGCCGCCCTGGTCGCCATGGCCAGGGTGGCAATCGTGAACTAATCGAGGATGCGGATGGGAAGGATCCGGGGCCCGCGCACCTGACCGCCCGCCCACGTGACGGCCTCAGGATCGGCCAGTTCGAACTGGGGAATCCGACGGAGCAGCTCGGTGAGCGACACGATCATCTCCATGCGAGCCAGGTTGGATCCGGCGCAGCGATGGATGCCGACACCGAACGCGATGTGACGATTGCGCTCGCGGTCGATGATCACGTCGTTGGGGTTCTCGAAGACCTCGGGATCGCGATTGGCAGCCGGGAAGTTCATCAGCACCTTGTCGCCATAGTGCATCGGACAGCCGTTGAACTCGACCCCGTCGCGTTCGGACACGACTCGGGCCATGGTCACCGGCGAGTAGGCCCGCAGGAACTCTTCGACCGCATTGGGGATGAGTGACGGATCGTCGACGAGGCGCTGGCGATCCTCGGGATGTAAGGCAAGATGCCATACCGCTGAGCCGATCGAGCTCCATGTGGTGTCGATGCCCGCCACCAGCATCAGGTTGCAGGTGCCTTGCACGTGCTCGACCGGGATCTTCTCGCCGTCGATCTCGGTGTCGAGCAGGCGGGAGATGAGGTCGTCACGCGGATTGACTTGCCGGTCGGCGATCTCGGCCATGAAGAAGTCGGCGATCTTGCCCCGGTACTTCTCTCGGATCGCCGGGTTCGACAAGCCGAGCTCGAGCGTGCCTCGTACCCAGTCGACGAACTGGTCGGCATCGTCAGGGTTGATTCCCAACAGGTTGGCGATGACCCGCGGCGGGATCTGCTGGGCGTAGTCGACGGCGCCGTCGAAGCTGCCCGTGTCGATGAAACCGTCGATCAGCTGGTTGCAGAGCGCGACCGTCCCGGGTTCGTGTTCCTCGGTGGCGTGCGGCGAAAACGCCGGCAACAGCAGGCGGCGGGACCAGGTGTGGACCGGCGGGTCGGCGCTGATGGGTGGTGCGTTGACCGTGTGATACGCCCCACCGGGAAGGATGTTCTGCGCTGCCTCGGGCGGCCGGACCACGATCGGGTCCTCCGACGACAACTCCGGGACCATCCGAGCCAACGCCACGACGTCTTCGTAACGCGTGGGCAGCCACGAACCGCCCCACCGATCGGTGTGCGCCACCGGGCACTCACCACGAAGATCCTCCCAGATCGGGTAGGGATCGGTGATGTATTCGGCGTCGAAGATGTCGTAGTCGGTGGTCCAGTCCGTGACCGCCTCCCGTGGAGGCGGCCCGGTGATGGTGTCGTCGGTGTCGGCCACTGCGATCAGTCCTCGACGATGCTGATGGCGTACTCGGGGCAGTTGTCGATGGCGAGGCGGGCCTTGTCTTCCAATTCGGCGGGGACGACGCCGTCACCCTTCTCCGAGGCGTACCCGTAGTCGTCGACATCGAAGAGCTCGGGGGCGATCGAATAGCAGCGGTTGTGGCCTTCACACTTCTCGGAATCGACCTTGATGCGCATGTGCTCTCTCCTGAGTTGCGGTACGAGTTGGTCGGAACTTAGTCCAAGGACGGCGCCCGATGCCATCGTTCTGCCTTACAGCGCAAGGTACGGGTTTTGGGGTCCGGCAATAGGCTCCGACGATGCCGATCTCGCCCCATCGTCGCGACGCCATCGTGCTCGGCATCGCTGTCGGCGTCTTCGGTGTCGCGTTCGGCGTGTTGGCGACGACGAGCGGCTTCTCGGTCGCGCAGGCGGTTGCCATGTCGCTCCTGGTGTTCACCGGCGCTTCGCAGTTCGCCGCCGCCAGCGTGATCGGCGCCGGGGGCAGTGCGGCTGCAGCGTTGGCCTCTGCGCTCTTGCTCGCCGCTCGCAACGGGTTCTACGGCATCAGCGTGGCCAAGCTCGTCCCGCCGGACACGCCGTGGTGGAAGCGGGTGGCGACGGCCCAGCTCACCATCGACGAGTCGACGGCTCTCGGGTTGGCGCAGCAAGACCCGGCCAAGCGCTACGACGCCTTCCTCGCCGGCGGATTGTCGGTCTTCGTCTTCTGGAACCTGGGCACGCTCCTCGGCGCAGTCGGCGGCGATGCGATCGGTGATCCGGCGGCGCTCGGACTCGATGCTGCGTTTCCTGCCGGATTCATCGCTCTGATGATGCCGGCGCTGCGCCACCGCTCCGGCCTGCTCGCAGCCGTCGCCGGGGCGGGGATCGCTACCGCCCTCATCCCCTTCACGCGGCCGGGCATCCCCGTGCTCGCCGCCGCCCTCGGAGCGGTGCTCGCGTTCGTCACACTGGGGCCGTTGCCCGAGTGAGCTGGGCCGCCCTCCTCCTGCTCGCCACCGGCGCGTTCGCCTTCAAGGCGGCCGGGAACTTCGGCGTCGGCAGCGTCGCCGCCAACCCGATCGTGGTCGGACTCGGTCGACTGCTGCCCCCGGCCCTCCTGGCGGCGCTCATCATCGACGGCACACTGAACTCGGGTGGGTCGCTCGTGCTCGACGAGCGAGCAGCCGGCGTGATGGCCGGTGGGATCGCCGCCTACTTCAAGGCCCCCTTCTGGTTGGTGGTCGTGTTGGCCGCCACCGTGACCGGGGTGCTCCGCCAGTTCTAGCGCAGCAACGGCTCGATGAACCGTTGCCAGAGCGCTGCGAGCCACGACTCGTATCGCTCCACGTCCCACCCACGTTCGCCGGTGAGGCGGAGGAAGATCTGTGGGTCGGCCGAGGCCCAGATCGTGTCGGCAACGGTCCCGTCGACATCGTCGATCCCGAGGTCGTGCACGAACAGCGCCATGTTGTCGGCGCGCCGCCGAGAGAAGTACTCGAGGAGATCCCGAGCCACATGGTCGCCACCCGCCGCATCGCGCAGCACACCGAACAGCCAGGCGCCCCGTTCGTGCATCGCTGCAGTCGCCGCGGCATAGCGAGCCAGCTTGGCCAGGGGCTCGTCGAGCAGGCGAATCTCGGCCACGTAGTCACGCTCGATCGCTGGTACGACCTCGGACGAGCCCGACAGCGAGTGCTCGACCAACATGCCGATCATCTCGGGTTTGCGACCGATCAAGGCGTAGATCGTGTCGACGTGGACCTGAGCGTCGGCAGCGACCATTTTCATTGTGGTGCGGGCGTAGCCGATCTCGGCAAATCGGGTCGCCGCGGCGTCGAGGATCGCCGCCCGGGTGGCCGCGGAGGCGTCCACCCGATTGCTGTTGTCGTACCTTCGCTTGACGCCCTTCTCGTCAACCACGAGAATCTATCCTAATGGCTTCGGATAAAAACTTCTTCCAACGAGTGCAGGACGGCGAGCTACCGAGGCCACCGGCCGCCGACACGCTCGGCTGGTCGCTACGGAATCTGGACACCACCGCCGGAACGATCGAGGTCGGATTCGAGGCCAGCCCCGCGTTCACCAACCCGGTCGGCCACGTGCAGGGCGGCTTCCTCGCGGCGATGCTCGACGACACCCTCGGCCCGGCACTGGTGGCAACGCTCGACGACGAACAGTTCGCTCCAACGCTCGATCTACAGGTCCAGTTCCTTCGCCCCGCCCACCCGGGCACACTGATCGGACACGGTCGCGTCGTGCGGCGCGGTGGACGCATCGCCCACCTGGCAGGGGAACTGCGCGATGCAGGCGGCAGGGTGGTGGCAACCGCGACGGCGACCGCAATGATCGTCGAGACGTCGTTGTAACGCTAGGCGTCGAGATAGCGGGTCACGGCGATACCGGAGCCGACGGCGCCGATCACGGCGCCGACGATCAACAGCACCAGCGCGACCGGAGCGAGCTGGCTCGAGGTGAGCGCGAAGCTGTCGAACAGTCGGAAGTCGGTGCTGTTCAACGCGTTCCGGATGAGCCGGTTGAGGCCGAACACGGCCAGGCTCGACACCCCGGCACCCAGCAAACCTTGGGCCAGGCCCTCGAACATGAACGGCAGGCGGATGAACGAGTTGTTCGCACCAACCAACCGCATGACTTCGATCTCGCGTCGTCGAGCGAACAGTGCGGTGCGAATCGAGTTGTACATGAGCAGGCCCGAGGCAACGGCGGCCGCAAGCGCGGTGGCAAACATGATGCGCGAGGCTGCGCTGGTGAAGTCGTTCAGCTGTTCGATCGCTTCGGACGCGATGTCGATCTTCTTCACCCCGGCCAAGCCTTCGAACGACGCTCCGAGAGCGTTCACCACGGCGGGATCGGCGATCTCGGGCACGACCCGATATGAGGTCGGCAGCTGTTCGGGTTGGACCGCGTCGAGCACCTCGGGCGAGTCCTTCCAGAACTCGTTGAACTCGACCCAAGTCTCCTCGGTGTTGACGTAGCGGTAGTCCTTTACGCCCGGCGAATCGGCGAGGGCGCGATCGAGCGACGCCAGCTGATCCGTGGTCGCTTCCGCATCGACCCAGATGATGAACTCGACGTCGTCCTTGAAGCGGGTGTTCAGTCCGTCGACGCCCTGCCGGATGACGAGCGCGGCACCGAGCAGCGACAGCGACACGGCGACGGTGAGAACGGTGGCGATGCTGAGCGAGGGGTTGCGGACGAGGTTCTGGGCGGTCTCCCGCATGAGGTAGTCGACTCGAAGAGCCATGGGAACTCCTACTCGTAGACGCCGCGCGCCTGGTCGCGCACGATGTCACCGTTGGACAGCTCGATCACCCGGCGACGCATCGTGTCGACGATGCCACGATCGTGGGTAGCCATCAGCACGGTGGTGCCGGTCTTGTTGATGCGATCGAGCAACCGCATGATGCCGATGGCGGTCTGGGGGTCGAGGTTGCCGGTCGGTTCGTCGGCCAGGAGGATCAGCGGACGGTTCACGAACGCACGAGCGATCGAAACGCGCTGCTGCTCGCCGCCGGACAGCTGATGCGGATACTTGTCGGTCTTCTCCCCCAACCCAACCAGCTCACAGATCGCCGGGACCTGGTTCTTGATCACGTGACGGGGGCGACCGATGACCTCGAGCGCGAAGCTCACGTTCTCGCTGACCGTCTTGTTCGGCAGCAGCTTGAAGTCCTGGAAGACACAACCGATGTTGCGGCGCAGCATCGGAACCTTCCAGTTCGAGAGCTTGCCGATGTCCTTGCCGGCCACGAAGATGCGGCCGGCGTCGGGGTCTTCCTGCTTGTTCACCAGACGGAGGAAGGTCGACTTGCCCGAGCCGGACGGGCCGACCAAGAAGACGAACTCGCCCTTGGCGATGTCGGCCGACGCGCTCCGGAGGGCCACGGTGCTGCCGGGGTACTCCTTGGTGACGTCTTCGAGCTTGATCACGCTGCGCCCTTCGCCCCGTCGGTTCCGGTTGCCCGACGCCAACGAAGCCATGCTTCCATGAACGGCGAGACATCACCGTTCAGCACGCCCTCCGGATTGCCCGACACCAGACCGGAGCGCTCGTCTTTCACCTGCTGATACGGCTGGAGGACGTAGGAGCGGATCTGGCTCCCCCACTCCACCGCCTTCGACTCTCCTGCCTCGGAAGCGAGCTCGTCTTCTCGCTTCTGGCGTTCGAGGTCGACCAGCTTCATCGCCAGCATCTGCATGCAGCGGTCCTTGTTCTGATGCTGGCTTCGTTCGTTCTGACAGGACACCACGATGCCGGTCGGCAGGTGCGTGACGCGGACGGCGGAGTCGGTGGTGTTGACGTGCTGACCACCCGCGCCCGAGGACCGGAAGACGTCGATCCGCAGATCCTTGTCGTCGATGTCGACCTGATTGGCGGCGTCTTCGATGAAGGGCACCACCCCGAACGAGGCGAACGCCGTGTGGCGTCGGGCCTGGGAGTCGAATGGCGAGATCCGAACGAGTCGGTGGACACCGCGTTCGGCCTGCAGCATCCCGTAGGCGAAGCGGCCCTTCACGGTGAAGCCGACCGCCGACAGACCGGCCTCCTGGCCGTCTTGCCATTCGGTCACCTCGAGCGAGAACCCTCGCTTGTCGGACCACCGCTTGTACATCTCGAACAGCATGGCGGCCCAGTCCTGGGCGTCGGTGCCACCGGCGCCCGAATGGATCTCGCACACCGCGTCGCCCTCGTCGTACTGGCCGGTGTAGAGGGCCCGAAGTTCGAGTTCGGCGAACTCGGCGTCGAGTTTCGCGATGATGGCCTCGGCCTCGGCCATCGACTCGTCGTCGTTCTCCTCGGCCGCGAGCATCCAGAGGGTCTCGGCGTCGTCGATGTTCGATGCCAAGCGGTCGTAGAGGATGAGGTCGTCTTTGACCTGGGTGAACTCGGTCTGCACCTCGCGGGCGCGATTCGCGTCGTCCCAGAGATCGGGGCGACCCATCTCGGTTTCGAGCTGGGGCAGGCGGGCGCGGAGCTCACCGACCCGCAGGTAGTGGTCGGCCTCGGCGAGTTCGGTTCGCAGTCGTGCGATGGCGTCGGACAGATCAGGCATGGAGGGGCTCGTTGATCGTAGGGAAACGGGTCGGACGGGACGTGGCGGGCGTCAGCGTCCGTGGCAGACCTTGAACTTCTTGCCGCTCCCGCATGGGCAGGGATCGTTGCGACCGGTCTTGTCCCACTCGGTCTTGACGACCGGCTGGGCGACCTCGGGTTCGTCGTCGACCTCGGCTGCAGCCGCCGCCCGGGTCAGTTGGCGGGCCTCGGCCTTGGCGGCGCGAATGTCGGTGGTGCGGACCGCGGGCTTGACCATCGACGGCTTGGCCGCCGGTGCCGGTTCTTGCTTGACCGCCGGTGCTGCTGCCGCTTCGTCTTCCGGTGCCATGGGACCCGACGTGGTGACGTCGGTGACCTCGGGTTCGGCGGCCGTCTGACCAACCGAGCCGTCGGGGTTGACGACGGGGCGAGCTTGCGGCTGGAGCTGGGGCTGCGGGGCTTGCTGCACCTGGACCCGAACATGCATCAGGTAGCGGATGAAGTCGGTCTTCAGACCGATCATCATGCTCTTGAACAGCTCGAAGCCTTCACGTTGCCATTCGACGAGCGGATCGCGCTGACCCATCGCTCGCAGGTTGATGCCCTCACGGAGGTTGTCCATCTCGGCGAGGTGCTCACGCCAGCGCTGGTCGACGAGCTGGAGCATGATCTGGCGCTCGATCTGGCGCATCAGGTCGGGCGTGAGCTCGGCCTCGCGCTTGTCGTAGTAGGCGAGACCCTCCTGCTCGATCATCTCGATCATCTCGGCCGTATTGCGGGAGTCGGCGAGTTGCTCGGCGGTGATCTCGGTGGGCCAGAAGGTGGCGAGATCGGTGTGCAGGCTCTCGATGTCCCAACCGTCGTCGAGTTCGTCGATGCAGTAGGTGCGGACGATGGTCTCAGCCACCTCGCCGATGGCGTCGATGGTCTCGGACCGCAGATCGGCCTGATCGAGCACCTGCGCCCGGCGCCGGTAGATGACCTTGCGCTGCTCGTTGAAGACCTCGTCGTACTTCAGCACGTTCTTGCGGATCTCGGCGTTGCGCTGTTCGACCGTGGTCTGAGCCCGTTCGACCGACTTCGAGACCATCTTCGACTCGATCGGGACGTCCTCGGGGAGCGCCTTGTCCATCACCCAGTTCATTGCACCGGTGGCGAAGATCCGCATGAGGTCGTCTTCGAGCGACAGGTAGAACCGGCTCTCGCCCGGATCGCCTTGGCGGCCGGAACGGCCACGGAGCTGATCGTCGATGCGGCGGCTCTCGTGACGCTCGGTGGCGAGGACGTAGAGGCCGCCGGCGTTGCGGACGACCTCGGCGTTCTCGGTACAGATCGGCTTCCAGTAGGCGAGACGTTCGACGTAGTAGGCATCGCCCTCGTCGGTGGCCAGCTCGAACCCACTCGCGTGGGTGTCGGCTTCGGCCAGCTTCTCGGCGTTGCCACCGAGCACGATGTCGACGCCACGACCGGCCATGTTGGTCGCGACCGTGATGGCACCCGGCTGGCCGGCCTGGGCGACGACGTCGGCCTCGCGGAAGTGCTGCTTGGCGTTGAGGACCTCGTGCTTGATGCCCCGCTTGGTCATCAGGTTCGACAGCACCTCGGACTTCTCCACCGAGGCAGTGCCGACCAGCACGGGCTGATCGTTCTGCACCCGATGCTCGATGTCGTCGATGGCGGCTTCGAACTTCGCCAACTCGGTCTTGTAGATGAAGTCGGCCTGGTCGATGCGCTGTATGGGACGGTTGGTCGGGATCTGCACCACCGCCAGCCCGTAGGTGCTCTCGAGCTCGGCGGAGTCGCCGAGGGCGGTACCGGTCATGCCGGCCAGCTTGTCGTACATGCGGAAGTAGTTCTGCAGGGTGACGGTGGCCAGCGTCTGCTGCTCTTCCTTGATGCGCACGCCCTCCTTGGCCTCGACGGCCTGGTGGAGACCGTCGGACCAACGGCGACCGTCGAGCACACGCCCGGTGAACTCGTCGACGATCTTCACCTCGTTGTTGGCGACGAGGTAGTCCTTGTCTCGCTGGAACAGCTCCTTCGCCCGCAGCGCCGCCTGGAGCTGGTGCACGAGGTCTTGCTGGACGCCGTCGTAGAGGTTCTCGACGCCGAGAAGTTCTTCGACTCGCGTGATGCCGTCGTCGGTGATGGCGACCTGACGCTTCTCCTCGTCGACGTCGTAATGCTCGTCGCGCTTGAGTTGGCGGACGACCTGTGCGAACTGGATGTAGAGATCGGCCGCACCCTGCACCTTGCCGCTGATGATGAGCGGAGTGCGGGCCTCGTCGATGAGGATGGAGTCGACCTCGTCGACGATGGCGAACGAGTGACCGCGCTGCACCATGTCGGGCCGTGATCGGGCCATGTTGTCGCGCAGGTAGTCGAAGCCGAACTCGTTGTTGGTGCCGTAGGTGATGTCGGCCGCGTACTGCGCCCGCTTGAAGTTCGAGTCGGGGTTGCCCGGAATGATGAGCCCGACGGTGAGGCCGAGCCAGCGGTGCACCTCGCCCATCCACTCGGCGTCGCGCGATGCCAGGTAGTCGTTGACGGTGATGGCGTGCACGCCGTTGCCGGCGAGGGCATTGAGATAGATCGGCAGGGTCGACACGAGGGTCTTGCCCTCACCGGTCTTCATCTCGGCCACCCAACCGTTGTGGAGCGTCGCCCCACCCATCAGCTGGACGTCGTAGTGGCGCTGGCCGATGACGCGGGTGGCGGCCTCGCGCACGGTGGCGAACGCCTCGATCAGCAGGTCGTCGAGGGACGCACCGGCGTCGAGACGCTGCTTGAAGTCAGCCGTCTTCGCCTTGAGCTGGTCGTCGGACAGCGCCTGGAACTCGGGCTCGAGCGCGTTGATCGGGTCGACCAGGTTCTGCACGGTCTTCAGGCGTTTGCCGTCGCCTGCTTTGAGGATCTTGTCGAGAAGCTTCATCTGGCTGACGAGTCTAACGCCGCTAGCGGATGGCACAGGTGCACGTCAATGCCCTGTGCCATGCCAGCCGAATCAGCCGGCCTCGATATGGCCGATGTCGCCGTCGTCGCGGCGATAGACCACCGCCGACTGGTTGGTCTCGACGTTCACGAACAGATAGAAGTCGTGATTCAGCAGGTCCATCTGCAGCGCCGCCGCCTGCGGGTCCATGGTTCCCAGGACGAAGCTCTTGCTCTTCACGATGTTGTACACGGGCTCGGGATGGTCCTCGCCGTCGCCGTTGAGCAGGGTCTCGGGCACGAGATCGCTCTCGACCGCGATCTTCTGGTGACTCTGCTGACGGTTCTTGACCTTGGTCTTGAGCTTGCGGAGCTGCCGTTCGAGCTTGTCGACCGCAATGTCGACCGCCGTGAAGGGGTCGGGGGCCGAGACCTTGCAGCGCACGTGGTGGCCGTGGCCCTCCATCGTGACTTCGCAGAACTCCTTGTCGCCGATCCGGGGGTTCTTCTCTTCCCAGAAATGTACGTCGGCTCGGTCCATGCCCTTGAGGAAGCGATCGAGTCGCCCGATCTTCTCCACCGTCATCTGGCGAAGCGGCTCCGACACCGTCGTATGCCGACCGCTGACTGTGACCTCCATGGAGGCCCCCTTTCGTTGGCTTGACGTCTACACAGGATGCACCTGTTCGTTGCCCACCTTACGCCGGTTGCCCCAACCCTGGCTGCGGGCCAAAGGTCACTTCCGGCGACCGGCGTCGGTGCTGGTCAGACGAGGCGACGGTGGCGGCGACGACCTGACGTGCGCCGGCGGCGAACAGCGCATCGGCGCCGCGTCGAAGTGACGACCCGGTGGTGACGACGTCGTCGATCAGCAAGAGGCGACCGTGACAGGGGCGTGTCGCGACGACCTCGACGCCCGCCAGCCGTTCCGACCGGCTCTTGCCCTTCTGCCCGGTGTCGCCGGCCGGTCGAGCCAGCAGGGAGCGAGCCGGTTGGCCGAGCACGGCCGCCACGGTGCGAGCGAGAAATCGCCCCTGGTCGAAGCCGCGTGAACGACGATGACCGGGAGCGGCGGGAATCCACGAGACGGCATCGACGGGTTCGAGGTCGAGGAGCGACCGTCCCAGCTCACGGCCGGCGAGCCGCAGGATCGGACGACGCCCGCCGTTCTTCGCCGCAAGCAGCATGGCCGCCGCTTCGGGTGTGTAGGCGAACAACGATCGGACCTCGAGGTCGTGCTCGTCGCCGGGCTCCGGACTGGCCAGCCACCGCACCGGCGCCGACTCGAGTGCGTGCCAACAGGCAGCGCACACGGTCGCCGCCGGACGGTGACAGATGGGACAGCTTCGTTCGAAGAACATCCCCGGAGACTAGGGATGCCTACTGACAGGGACGCGTGCCGAGGGACGAGGCCGCTCGAGCGCGCGCACCAGATCGGCGAAGCCGTTCGGCAACGCCGAACCAATGTGTCAGTACCGATAGTGCTCGGGCTTGTAGGGGCCCTCGACCGGGACGCCGATGTAGTCGGCCTGTTCCTGGGTGAGGGTGGTGAGCCGGACGCCGAGGGCGTCGAGGTGCAGTCGGGCCACCTTCTCGTCGAGGATCTTGGGCAGCGTGACCACCTCGACCCCGTAGGACTCGGCGTTCTTGTGCAGCTCGATCTGGGCGAGCACCTGGTTGGTGAAGCTGGCCGACATCACGAAGCTCGGGTGGCCGGTCGCGTTGCCCAGGTTGAGCAGGCGACCCTCCGACAAGATGATGATCGACTTGCCGTCGACGAAGCGGAACTCATCGACCTGGGGCTTGATGTTGATGCGCTGCACGTCGGACTGCTTGTAGAGCCCGGCCATGTCGATCTCGTTGTCGAAGTGACCGATGTTGCCGACGATGGCGCCCTGCTTCATCTTGCTCATCGCCTCGGCCGAGATGATGCCCTTGTTGCCGGTGGTGGTGATGAAGATGTCGGCGGTGCCGAGCATGCGCTCGAGGGTGTTGACCTCGTAGCCATCCATGGCGGCCTGGAGCGCACAGATCGGGTCGACCTCGGTGATGACCACTCGGGCACCCTGGCCACGCAGGGCCTCGGCGGTGCCCTTGCCCACGTCGCCGTAGCCCATGACCAGAGCGACCTTGCCGCCGATCATGACGTCGGTGCCGCGGTTGATGCCGTCGAGCACGCTGTGGCGGGTGCCGTACTTGTTGTCGAACTTCGACTTGGTGACGGCGTCGTTCACGTTGATGCCGGGGAACTTGAGGATGCCGGCACGCTGCATCTCGTAGAGGCGGTGCACACCGGTGGTGGTCTCCTCCGACACGCCGCGGATGTTGGCCGCCATACGCGAGAAGATGGTTGCGTCTTCACCCTGCATCTTGCGGATGAGCTCGAGGATGACGCCCCATTCCTCGGGGTCGTTGTCCTCGTCGAAGGCAGGAACGGCGCCCTCGGCTTCGAACTGGGCTCCCTTGTGCACGAGCAGGGTGGCATCGCCACCGTCGTCGAGGATCAGGTTGCAGAATTCCTCGGCGTCGGGCCAGCGCAGTGCTTGCTCGGTGCACCACCAGTACTCCTCGAGGGTCTCACCCTTCCAGGCGAAGACCGGCACACCCTGGGGATTGTCGACGGTGCCGTTGGGGCCGACGACCACGGCGGCCGCCGCTTCGTCCTGGGTCGAGAAGATGTTGCACGACACCCAGCGGACGTCGGCGCCGAGCGTGGTGAGGGTCTCGATCAACACGGCGGTCTGGATGGTCATGTGCAGGCTGCCCATGATGCGAGCACCCTTGAGCGGCTGCTCGTCGTAGTACTCGGCCCGCAGGGACATGAGGCCGGGCATCTCGTGCTCGGCCAGCTCGATCTGCTTGCGGCCGAGGCCGGCGAGATTGATGTCGGCGACCTTGTAGTCACCGTCGAGCAGGGTGCGCGGACGTTCGTTCGATGTGGTCATTTCAGCTCCGGTACGTGCGGATGGGCGCTCGCGGAAGCGCCGCGACGGAAGGCTGAGGCCCACTGGCCAGATCAGAACAGCCCTGATGCAGTCCAAAGGGTAGCTTCCGAGCGGTCCTTCGGCTCTAGGTACTATCGGCCAATCGGCTCAGGTTGTGAGAGCGCCGTCAGTCGGCGTCGAGGAACCGGCGAAGACCCGCTGCGGCGCGATCGCCGATCTTGTCGAACGCCAGGCCGAGCAGCGGATCGGCAACACCCAGCACGCCACCCGGCCCGGTCAGGTCGAGATCGGCAACATACGTGACCGACGACCCGGAGGGCGTGTCGACGATGGTGATAATGTCGTCGGACCGCAGCATCGGCGACTCGGCCACAAGGTGCAGCAGCGACGGTTCGGCGAACTCCACCACGTCGTAACGAAGGTCGAGCGAGTTGCCCACGAATCCCTTGACGCTCAGCTCGTAAGCGGCATCGGGACCCGGACCGTTGCCCTCGACCTGCTTGGCGGCGAGCACGCCGGGATCCCACTCGACAAACCGGGTGACATCGCTGAGCCGCTCGAACGCAGCGGCCGCCGAGAGTGGAGAGTCGATCGTGGTTTCGTAATGCGCCATGCGGCCGAGGTTCCCGGATTGGTCGAAGACAAACCTGAGGTCAGCGAGCCTTCATGGCGCCGTCGATCGGGATCGCCGTACCGCTGAGGAACCGGGATCCATCGGACACGAGGAACGCGATCAGATCGGCGACCTCGGACGGCTCGCCGTAGCGACCGAGCGGGATGGCCGAGGCGACCGCCGCCTGGATCATCTCGGTGTCGACACCGTCGGTCTTCAGGCCGTCTTCGAGCGAGCGCATCATGCGGGTCTGGATCGGCGACGGGCAGATCGCATTCACCCGGATCTGATGAGGAGCGAACTCGAGCGCCGCCGACTTCGTGAGCCCGATGACCGCGTGCTTCGACGCCGAGTAGATGCTGAGGTTGCTGGACCCGGAGAGCCCGGCGACCGAGGACAGGTTCACGATCGAGCCGCCACCGTGCTCGATCAGCACGGGAGCAATGGCGCGCATGCCCTTCCACACGCCCTTCACGTTGATGTCGAGGACCCGGTCGACCATCTCCTCGGGGTATTCGAGCAGTGGCGTGATGGCGCCCTCGATGCCGGCGTTGTTCACCAGCGCATCGATACGACCGAAGCGTTCGAGCGCCTGATCACGCACGGTTTCCCAGTCGGCGGTGCTGGTGACGTCGGCCTCGATGCCGAGCACGTTGGCGCCCATCTCGGCGGCCGCTTTGAGCCCGGTCCCCGCAAGGTCGGTGGCCACCACGCCATAGCCCGACTTGGCCAGCTTGGCGACGGTGGCGAGACCGATGCCGCCCCCGGCTCCGGTGATGACGACGACGCCGGTCAGATCGTTGGACATGGTGCTCCTCGTGGTTCGGATCAGCCCTGGGCGAGCCAGTGCTTGAGGTCATCGACGATCGGCAGGGGGCCAGGATCGAGGTCTTCGTTTGCCGCCAACTCGAGCGTGGTGAGGTCGCCGACGAAGATCAGGTCGAGCAACTGAGCGACCGGGCCCTCGCCCTTGGCCTCGACCGACAAGATGTCGGCCATGACCTCGAGCGTCTTGTTCTCGACATAGTCGAAGCGACGTGCGGTCTGAGGATGCTCGAAGTCGTGCCGCAGCTGAATCTGGGTGAACACCTGCCGGGTGACGTCGCCGTTCTGGCCCCAGCCGACGAGCTCGTTGTGACACAGATCGGGCATCGGCGCCCAGAAGGCCGGGGTCTTGACGTTGTGGTTGAATGCGATCTTCCAGCGCTTGGCCGCCGTGGTGCCGATCACGCCGCCGCCGTAGATGATGGGCATGGTGCGCCCGATCTTGCGGGCGAGCTCCTTGGCCGGGCTCTTGTCGCCGACCAGTTCCTCGCGGCGGGCCTTGAGGTCTTCGACGGCGATGGCAAGCCAAGCTCGGGCGCCGGGGAAGAGGCCCACCTGTTCGAGCGCCAGCATCGCCGGAACGGCGAGGGCGCCGAGCTGGGCCCGGGGCATGGGAGCGTCGGACATGACCGGCAACACCGGAGCACCGGCACGGCGAGCCAGGGTTTCGAGTTCGCCGCCGTTGGTGACGGCCACCAGCGGGGCTCCCGCCTCGACCGCAGCCTCGAGCGATTCGAGGGTTTCCTCGGTCGTACCCGACGCCGAGACGGCGATGACCAGCGAGTTCGGGCCAACCCACGACGGCGGCAGATAGCCGCCGTACACACTGATCGGTCGGGGCGAGAACGGACGGGCCGAGGCGGCGGCGACATCGCCACCGAAGCCGGAATCACCCATGCCCAGAATCAAGACGTTCTCGATCCGAGTCGGATCGGGAAGGCCGGCAATGTCACCGATTGCGTCGAGCGAGCCTTCGATCTGCTCCGGCAGGGCGAGCATGGCGTCCCACATGCCAAGCGAGTCGAGTCGTGTCGTCATCGTGTTCCTTGCGTCGTTCGCGGATGGTTCGTTCGTTGGCGACTCAGGCGGCGAAGGTGGGGGCGACCCCGTCGGCCTCCGCCTTGGCCTGCAGTCGGTCGCACTCGGCGTCGTCAACGGTGGAGGCCTCGTCGATCAGCATCACCGGGATGTCGTTGTCGATCCGGTAGGTGCGCTTGAGCCGAGGGTTGAACAGCACAGCCTCGTCGGCGAAGTAGAGCAGCGGACCCTTGTCTTCGGGGCATGCCAGGATCTCGAGCAGTTTGGGATCGAGTGCCATCGGGCGCTCCTTCACGACGAGTGGTGGGTCAACGAACGGTCGCCACACTAGCGCCCACCCCAGCACCCCATGCCAGCCCACTCCCCGTCAGCGGGATCGGCCCACTCGACGCAGGGACGAACGCAGGCACACCCACCTCGAGAGGGCTGCCGCCGAGCGAAGCCGAACCCTGCGTGACGAACACGATGGCCGGCCCATCGACGAGAAACGCCTCAGCCGACAGCTCGACGCGAGTGAGCGAGAACTCGGCAACCGGCGAGTCGTAGGTGTGGATGGGACCGGAGGGGCGTTGGACCGGCACGTCGATCGGGCGGTAGTCGACGACCGAGAGCAGTTCGTCGATGTCGATGTGTTTGGGGGTGAGTCCGCCCCGCAGCACGTTGTCGGAGTTCGCCATCAACTCGACACCGACCCCTTGCAGGTAGGCGTGCAGGTTCCCCGAGCCGAGGTAGAGCGCTTCGCCGGGGGCGAGGACGACGTGATTCAGCAGCAGCGCAACGACGCCGCCGATGTCGCCGGGGAAGGCGGCGGCGACCTGAGCACAGGCGGCCAGGTCGGGGCCGAACTCGCCGGCGATCGGATGACGCTGCCGGAGGAGGTCGGCGGCACGTTCGGCCACCGCGTCGGCCATGGCGGCCGCCGTCTCGGCGCCGAGGCCCAACAGGAACGACATGACCGAACGCAGACGTGTTGCGTCGTCGTTGTCGGCCGAAAGGAGCGACCGGACCTCGGCGAGGCGGCCGTCGTCGAGCGCATCGAAGAGCCGACACGTGGCCTCGAGAGAGCGGAAGCCGCACTTGGCCTCGAACGGCGTCAGTGCGCAGATCAACTCGGGTTTGTGATTCGGATCGCGGTAGGTCCGCTCGGGAGCGTCGATCGCGATGCCGAGTTCGTTCTCGCGGGCGAAGCCGGCGATCGCTCGGTCGAGGTCGGGGTGGGCTTGGATCGACAGGGGGATGGCGGCGGCAAGCAACTTGAACAAGAACGGCAGCTGACCGAACCGTTCGTCGACCTCGGCACCGAGGAAGTTCCCCGGTTCGGCTTCGATCGCCTCGAGGAGGGTGCGTCCGTCACGCAGCCGGCTCGGGGCCTTGGGATGCGCTCCCATCCACAGCTCGGCCTCGGGCTCACCACTCGGGGGTTTCCCGACCAGGGTCGAGATCGCATCGCTCTGACCCCAGGCGTAGGGCTGGATGTCGCAGTCGAGGCGCTCGAACGGGGTCATGCCTGCGCCATGACCGCCTGCACCTCGGCCACCCGCTGGGCCACGGCATCGACGTCGGCCGCTTCGAGATTGAGGCGGAGCAACGGCTCGGTGTTGGAGGCTCGAAGGTTGAACCACCACTCCCCCAGGTCGACGGTGAGCCCGTCGAGCCGGTCGATCGTTGCCCCGGCGTAGTGGGCGGCGACATGGTCGATGACGGCGCCTGCGTCGGCGACCGTGGTGTTGATCTCGCCCGAGGCGGCGTAGCGATCGAGCGGCGCCAACAGCTCCGAAAGCGTGCCGTCGAAGGCGCTCAACTCGGCCAGCGCCATCATGGCGGCGATGAGACCGGAGTCGGCCCGCCAGTTGTCGGCAAAGTAGTAGTGGGCAGAGTGCTCGCCACCGAAGATGGCATTCTCCTCGGCCATGTGGGCCTTGATGAACGAATGGCCGACACGCGAGCGGAAGGCGGTGCCGTTCGATTCGGCGATGACCTCGGGGACGACCTTCGAACAGATGAGGTTGTGCACCACGGTGCGCTCCGGGTGCTTGGCCAAGATCGAGCGAGCGAGCAGCGCCGTGGTGAGCGAACCCGAAACCGGCTGCGCCTTCTCGTCGACGAGGAACACCCGGTCGGCGTCGCCGTCGAAGGCCAGCCCGATGTCGGCGCCGACTTCGAGCACCCGGGCCTGGAGGTCGCGCAGGTTCTCCATGTTGAGCGGATCGGCCGGATGGTTCGGAAACGTGCCGTCGAGTTCGGGATAGAGGAGATCGAGCTCGAACGGCAGATCGGCAAAGGCGGCCGGCACCACGAGTCCGCCCATGCCGTTGGCCGTGTCGGCCACGATCTTCAGCGGACGCAAGGCCTGCGTGTCGACGAAGCTGTGCACATGGTCGACGAAGGCGCCGAGGAGGTCGGTGACCCTGGTGGTGCCCGCCTGGCCGGCTGCCTCGGGTGGGTTGCCTTCGAGCACGGCTCGGGCGGTGGCCTTGATGGCGCTCAACCCGGTGTCCTGGCCGATCGGCGCGGCCCCCGACAGACACATCTTGATGCCGTTGTAGCCGGCAGGGTTGTGTGATGCCGTGAACATGACGCCGGGCATGCCGAGCGATCCGGCAGCGAAGTAGATCATGTCGGTCGATGCCAGCCCGATCTCGACGACGCCGAGTCCCTGTCGGGCCGCGCCGCGAGCGAAGGCCTCGACCAGTTCCGGACCCGACGGACGCATGTCGCGACCGATGACGATCTCGGTGGTTTCGGGCTCGACCTCGGCGATGAAGTTCGCGAACCCGATGCCGAGCGCCTCACACACTTCGGCGGTGATCTGGTCGGGATAGGTGCCACGGATGTCGTAGGCCTTCACGATGGCGTCGAGCGAGGTCACAGCAATGGAGGTCACCGGCTCCAGGGTACGCCAGCGTGGCAGGCAGATGGCCTCATTGGGTAGTGCTGTTCATCGCGACATCGGCCAACGGACCTGGTGCTTCCGGGTCGACCGGCGGATGCTCGACGTCGTCGGCCACCTCAGGGTCGGTGGCGATCGCCTCAGGATCGGGACCGGTCGGGCGGCGACGATGATCGGCAACGACGAGTGCGCCCAAGGCGATCAGGCCGAACAACGTGAGGAGATGGCCGAAGATGTCGATCACGGTGTAGCCGTAGTGCAGTTCGACGTTCGTGTCGGTCGGGATCACCACCATCAGGTTCGGCCCCGCTCGGTACGGGCCATCGGCACCGCTCGCCTTCCAGTTCGGGAAGTACGACGCCTTCACCAGCACCGGCTTGCCCACCTGGTCGACGGTGAACGAGATGCGGTCGGTATCGACATCGATGTCGGACACCACTGCCGGGACGATCTCGTCGCCATCGGAGGGAACGAGCACGTCGACCCGTTGCCATTCGTCGGGGCCATCTTCGGCCGGGAGGGCCTCGTATGACTGGGCCTGGTTGTAGTAGTTGACCGCCTGGCTGATCCAGCCGGTCTCCCACTTCCCGGCCAGCGCTCCCATGTCGGTGGGACCCGTGGCCACGATCGGGTCGTACTCGAGCCCCTCGACCAACTCGTTGCCGACGACCTCGAACACCACCCACGGCTCCGACGTGGCCACCTCGACGAGGTCGTCTCGCGATCGGGCCGCAGCGATAGCCGTGTCGGTCTGGGCCATGTAGTACTTGACGCCCATCACCTTGAGCTGGGCAACACCGGTGATGATGTCGAATCCCTTGTAGGGCAGTTCTCGCTGCGCCCGCGACGGGTTCTCCGACAGCACCGACTGGTTAAGGAAGTGGAAGGGCGTCGAGGCCGACGACTCGAAGTAGAGACCCTCCATCGATCCGATGCAGCCGTCGGTCCAGTGCGGCAGGAGCATCAGCGCCATCGGGGTGCCGTAGCGATCGAGGCCCGAGTCGTACTCCCACATGGCTCGCCCACAGCCATTGGTCTCGCCGAGCTGGTCCATGGTGTCGACCACGGTTCGGTACTCCAGGAACGACGGCTTCTCCTCGTAGCCCGAGTAGTTCCACGCCACCCACGACGGGATGAAGCTGCGGGCGTGTGAACGGATACCGGCCCAGGTGTAGACGCCGTTGGCGTTGACACCACCGCCGGGCAGGGCACGAAGGGGGATGGCGATCCCGATCAGCGTCAGCGCAACGCCGAGGGCCGTGGAGCCGATCATGACCCGGCGGTCCGGCCGGTCGAGACGTTCACTGACCGCCACGGCGCAGAAGCGGGCGATGTGGGCGATCCCCACCGCAGCGGCGAGGTAGACCGCCAGGTAGTAGAACGGCAGCAGTCGGGCGTTCCAGAGCTTGCCTTCTCCGAGGTTGGCGACAGCGACCGCGAACACCCCGGCCATGATCGAGAACATGATGCCCATGCGGTCGCGCGTGGCAATGGCGAGCACGGCACCGACGGCGGCCACGGGGAGCGCCACCTTCATGGGCGTGGTCAGCAGCAGCGGACCGATCTCGTTCTTGCGCTCCCAACCCATGTCGTTGAAGTAGGCCGACTGGAGGTAGAAGGGCGCCAGCCAGAAACATGCCAGCAGGGCGGCAACCGGGCCGGTGATCAGCAGCCAGGTGAACCGGCGGCGCACCCGTTCGTCGGCCACGATGATCGCGATCGCAACGGCGACGGCGGCGCCGGCCGTAGCGAGCAGGGTGCCGATCGGCACCACGTCGGCCAGCACCATCGGCGCCAGTGAGAACGTGATCGCAATGGCCAGCACCCACAGGCGCGGCACCTTCTGGTCGATCAACATCACCAACGTCAGGCCGAGGAGGGCGAAGAACAACGGGATGAGGTGCGACAGTGCAACGAGGGCGATGACCACGGCGGCGACGCCACGCGAGCTGCGTTCACCAGCGGCGTGCAGGTCCATGCCGCGAATGGCGACGCCCATGGCGACCAGGCTGAGACACAGCCCGATGGAGAACGCGAACTCACCGGCGAGGGTCGAGGCGATGTTGCCGCCGTAGATGGAGAAGTTGGTGTCGAAGAGGAAGACGGTGGCACCGAACGCGAGGAAGGCCGGCACCGGCTCGCGGGTGCCTGCCAGCTTGCCGAGCGACCAGGCGGCGACGGGAAAGGCCACGAGACCGCTCACGCTGACGAGCTTGAAGGCGACACCGTAGGGCGTGCCGACCACGAGAACGGCGGTCGTGATCCCGGCCAGGATGAGCGGCACCCGCCACGACGAGAACCGACGAGCGGCGAAACCGGCAGCAGCGAGCGCGACCGCGGCGATCGGGAGACCGATGACCGGACTGAAGCCGGCGTTGATGGCGATGATCGCCAGCGACGGGATCACCATGTAGAAGTGGTACGCCGGGAACCCGGCATACCAGTCAGGGGTCCAGCCGGTCAGTCGGCCCTGGGTCAAGAGGTGATCGCGCAAGAAGGCCGGACCCCAGACATGGGCGCCCATATCGCCACCCGATGGCGTGGTGTCCAAGAACAACAGGTCGGGTCGTAGCTGCACGAAGACGAAGACCGAGCAGGCGAGCGCCGCCAGGAACCCGAGGAACGTCAGCAGGCTGTCACCATCGGCGACCATCTCGTGATCGTCGGTCTGGTCGATCATGACCGGGGGTCGGACGACCTCGACCGGCGGATCGAGGAGCGCACCGCGAAGCTCATCGACCGACGTGCCGGTCGAGTCGCCGGCCACGGTGTCGGTCAGGGGGTCGTGGTCCACAGACATAACCGCCACATCGTGGCACCCCCGGGCGACGTTGCGTTGTCATCACCCAGATTCGTCGCCCGGCGGGCGCCGGTTCAGGATCGACGCTTGCCGGACCGAAGCCCCACCTCGGCCAGCACGGCCTGCAGCTCGACCGGCTCGCCGGCCATCGACCACAGGCGCGTGTCGCAGTTGTCGCAGGATTCCATGTCGACGACGCTGCCATCGAACTCCATGGCAATCACCACGGCATCGGCTCCGCAGCGGCGGCAAGGTCGGATCGTGCTGTCCATGCCCACTCGATCGGAGTCCGACCACGAAGCGTGAGTACGGTGTGGCGAAATGGACCGCCTGACCCGCCGCCGTTGGGCCGCGCGGCCCAATCAGCCCGGAAACCCGATCATCCGGAAACGAGGAACACGAAGGTCACGGCATTGAACGCGAGATGCGCGGCCCACGCAGGACCCAGCCGGTCGTACTTGACTCGTAGGTAGCCGAGGATTAGGCCGAACACGAGGAGGCCGGGAAACTGCAGCGGCTGGAAATGGACGGCGGCGAAGACGACGCCAGAGACGATGATCGAGGCGGTGTCCGCCAGCCGATGCCGCAGCGCTCCCATGAAGAGGCCGCGATAGAACATCTCCTCGACCAGTGGTGCCATGACCACGACGAGGATGCCCATCATGACGACGTCGAACGGGCCATCGATGCGATCGATCAGCTCGCGGGCGGCGTCGCCAGGGTCACCCTCGACCACCCGATTGATCGGCCAATACAGCAGCGGCAGCACCGCCAGTTGCGTCACCACACCGACCGGCAGTCCGATACCGAGGTCGGACGGGTGGATGCGCATCCCGAGATCGATGACCGGCCCGTTTCCCCGGCGGGTCGTGGTCACGATGGGGCCGACCCCGTAGGCCAACCACTGGGGGACCTGGAGCACGAAAAGGGCGTAGACCGGCAGGGTGGCGGGCGGCTCGGCACCCTCGATGCTGCGCAACGCCATCAGGACCACGAACTGCCCGAGGAACGCTGCCAGGTACCAACCGGCGACGTCGCCGAATCCCCATCGTGGTGCCGGCGGCGACAGCGGGGGGAGGGTGGTGGAACCGGGCGACGGCACGATCCGACCCTATCTTCGCGAGCTTCGGTGTGACGCACGCCGGACCGGCTGGCCCGACCAAGTCAAGCCCGACCCAGCCGCCTAGACTCGAAGCCATGTCTGACAAAGGCTCGACCCCGCCACCGCCTCCGCCCGGACGCAATCCCCGCATGCCCGGCCGCGCCGACGGTGGCTTCCCCCGATGGGCCCTCTGGGTCGTCGTCGGTGTGCTGATCGTCCTCATCGGTGTGATGGCCAGCCAGAACTCCCAAGCAACCAACGAGATCAGCTACACCGAGTTCAAGACCCAGGTCGTCGAGGGCAACGTCGAGTCGATCGAGTACGACAACACCAACGCGAAGATCGAAGGCGTTTATCGCTCGGCTCCTGACGGCGGCAACGACACCTTCACCACCACCGGGTTCTCGCCGATCCCCGACGACGACCTGCGCCTGCTCAGCCAGAACGACGTCGACGTCTCGCCGAAGACTCCCGGCGGCAGCATCATCATGAGCTTGCTCAGCCTGTTTCTCCCCCTCATGCTGATCATCGCCTTCTTCTGGTGGCTGTCTCGCCGCCAGCAATCCCAGATGGGCGGCATCATGTCGATCGGCCGCTCGAAGGCCAAGACCTACTCGACCGAGCGCCCCGGCACCACCTTCGAAGACGTCGCCGGCTACGCCGCGGTGAAGAAGGAAGTCACCGAGGTCGTCGACTTCTTGAAGGATCCGTCGAAGTTCTCCGACATCGGTGCCCGCATTCCCAAGG
The DNA here is from genome assembly GCA_041394265.1 of Acidimicrobiales bacterium. Lineage (NCBI taxonomy): Bacteria > Bacillati > Actinomycetota > Acidimicrobiia > Acidimicrobiales > Acidimicrobiales bacterium. Next base: position 3,440,591 of record JAWKIO010000005.1, on the reverse strand, counting down.
GTGTCCTGCTCGTCGGCCCTCCCGGTACCGGCAAGACCCTCATCGCCCGAGCCGTCGCCGGCGAGGCAGGCGTACCGTTCATGTCGGTCACCGGTTCGGACTTCATGGAGATGTTCGTCGGCGTCGGCGCCAGCCGGGTGCGCGATCTCTTCGCCGAAGCCCGCAAGATGGGGAAGGCCATCATCTTCGTCGACGAGATCGACTCCATCGGGCGCAAGCGTGGCGCAGGACTCGGCGGCGGGCATGACGAGCGTGAGCAGACGCTCAACCAGATGCTCGCCGAGATGGACGGCTTCGAGGCCACCGAGGGCATCGTGATGATGGCGGCCACCAACCGGCCCGACATCCTCGATCCGGCTCTGCTCCGACCGGGCCGATTCGATCGCCAGGTCGTCGTGCCGCTACCTGAGCTCGAGGACCGTCGGCAGATCCTCAACGTGCACATCAAGCACAAGAAGATCGCCGACGATGTCGACGTCGATCTCATCGCCCGTGGCGCACCGGGTATGAGCGGTGCCGATCTCGCCAACCTCGTCAACGAGGCCGCCTTGTTCGCCGTGCGCCGGGGCGAGAAGCGCATCCACGGCTCCGATTTCGATGCAGCCCGCGACCGTGTCCTCATGGGTGTGAAGCGCGACTCCATGGTGCTGTCGCCCCGCGAGCGTGAAGCCGTCGCCTATCACGAGGGCGGCCACGCCCTGTGCGCTGCGATCCTCCCCAACGCCGATCCGCTGCACAAGGTCACCATCATCCCGAGCGGCATGGCACTGGGCGTCACGATGCAGCTGCCACAGGAAGATCGTCACCTCTACCGCCGTGACTACATCGAGGACCGCCTCGTCGTCATGTTGGGCGGCCGGATGGCCGAGCAGATCGTCTACAACATGACCAGCACCGGCGCCTCCGACGACCTCATGAAGGCCACCGAGACCGCACAGAAGATGGTCAAGGAGTGGGGCATGTCCGACAAGGTCGGCCCCATGGCGTGGGGTGGCGGCGGCCAGGTGTTCCTGGGCGACGACCTCATGAGCGGCAAGGACTACTCCGACGAGACCGCTCGGGTGATCGATGAAGAGACCCAGCGGATCCTGCTCGACGCCGAAGACCGGTGCCGCGATCTGCTCACCACCTACCGACCGATCCTCGACCGCATCGCCAGCACGCTCCTCGAGAACGAGACCGTCAGCGGTGCCGAGATCGATCAGTTCGTGCAGGAGGCCCGGGCCAATGGCAACGGCTCGAGCTTCGACTCGGCGGTTGCCGCCAACTGATCATTCGCTGCTGAGCGAGTCCAGCGCGTCGATGATCGACTCGGCCTCGACCGGGCCGAAGAAGCTGGCGTGCACCACACCGTCGCGATCGACCACCAACGTGGTCGGGACGCCGTCGATCTTGTAGCGCTTGTGCAGCTCGGGGTTCTCCTGCACCAGCACCCGTTGCGCCCCGGTCCCCGACCGCTCGATCCCCGTCACGGTCGCCCACGCCAGCGGACACGAGTCGCAGGTCGACGAGGCAAAGACGACGACCAGGTCGAGGTCGGCCGGCACGTCGAAGTCGTCGCGGTCGAGCTGGCGAGGGGCGCGGTACGAGGGCGCCGACGGGGCATCGGGTCGGCGGCGTTGCAGTGCCCACGCCACACCCACCGCGATCACGGTGAGGGCGATCAGCACGAGGATGCGGGTCATTCGTTCGCTCCTGTTCCCTGGGCGGCGGGGCCGATTGGCGTCACCGACGGCACCCCGGGAATCACGGCGAGACGGCCCTCGGGGGTGACGACTTGGACCTCGACCGCCACGGGCGCGTCGGAGGTGACGACCACGGCCGCGTCGGCGACGGGGCCGGCGAGCGGGATTTGTGCCCGGCCCTCGGCCGGAACGGCGGAACGAACGGGAGGCAGCAGTTCCCCGGCGACCATCAGCTGGACCTCGACCAGCGCACCGGCCGGTGCCGTGACGACCAGCACGGATTGTTCGCCCTCACCGATGGTCATCCACGGCACGACCCACCGGTCGGACAGCACGCTGGACCCGTGCGAGATGCCGACGCCGGCGGTTGCGGTGGCTTGGATCAGCGGTACCACCTCGGGTTCGAGCGACGGATCCGGGATGGCATTGTCCTGTGACTCGACGTCTTCACCGTCTTGGAAACGACGAGGCGCACGGCCGAACCCGATCGAGGCATTGGTGCCACCGGCCCCGATCAGCGAGGTGTCGATCTTGGGAGTGACCTGCCAACGCTCGGCCACGATCCCCACGTCGTTGGTCGAACGCAGGGTGACGCCGAGCTCGGCCGGCAGCGGATAGCCGGCGCGGGAGAGTTCCTCGACGAGGTCGATGACGGCGATTCGTCCACCGGCGATGGTGATCTCGACCGGCACCAGACCATACGAGGAGCGATCCGCCGGATCGGCGAGATCGAACTCGAGGTCGATCTCGGCGGTGCTCTCCCCCGGGTTGTAGATGGTGACTCGCTGATCGCCGCCATCGTGCACCCGCCCCGCCGGAAGGTACCACTCGAGTCGGGGCGCGATCGCCGCCGACGTCAGTGCCACGCCCGACGGACCGAGCTGACCGTCGAAGAACTGAAGGCGCTCGACGGCGAAGCGGCCCTGCACCGACGTGATCTTCGTGGCGACATTCGCTTCGCGGCTGACGTAGTCGCCGACGTTGATGAGACGCACCGAGCGACCGGGAACAACGGCCGCCTGGAGATCGTCGGGCACTCGGGTGCGGGTGGCGGTCTGGAACTCGACGTCGAACACCACATCTTGGGAGAACGGATTCAGCAAGACGATGAACTGGCTCGAGTCGCGTGTGGTCGTGCCATCGGCGAAATACCACGAGTCGGACGTCTCGGTTCCACACGGCGCCTGGGTGATACCCCGGTTCGTGGCCACGTTGTGTCCGACCACCCCCTCGCCACCGACGATCTCGACGACGGCGCCGACGAGGTTCGACTGGTCGAGTTCGGCGACCTCGAACGTTTCGGTCGAGCGAGGAGGAAGGTCGATGCGAGCCGACGGGCCAGGCCCGCTGCCGTTGAGCAGGTTGATGGTGGCGACCGCATCGGTGTCGCCGGCGTTGGTCAGCGCCAGGGTGTGGAGTCCAATGCCTTCGGCCGATCCCGACCCGACTGGGCAGAACCACACCGTGCTCAAGGACCCACTGGCGTCGATCGCCGGGCTCACCGGCTCGGGCAGCGACACCTCGGGTTCGGGAACGGGCGCGATGTCGACGCGGTCGTAGGCGACTCCGGCGACCAGGAGTCCGATCAACACGATCACGGCAGTCCAGCGAGTCATCGGCTCGGATCCTCCGACGGTGTCATCGGCTCGGATCCTCCGAGCGTGCAATGGAAACACCAATCGCCACGGCTGCCGCCTCGGCGATCAGGAGCAACCAACGCAACCAGGCGACGGGGCGGTGGACCGACCACTGGTCGACGCCGCCGGCATCGACGGCCAGCAAGCCTCCTGCCGTCGGCGTGGCCGTGACGCCATCACCGCTGGCGACCCAGCCGTCGCCGGTGACGGCAACCAGGATCGACGCCGGTTCGGGGAGCACCTCTGCGTCGGGGTCGACCATCGGCGCGTTCCAGCTCCACGAGCCGGAGCCGAAGTCGGCGGCCATTCGGCGACCGACCGAAAGATCGGTGTCGAGGAAGATGTCGGCTCGATTGTCCAGGTCGGTGATGTCGTGCTCGACGCCGACGACCGGCCCGCGGGCAGCCTCGTTGCGGAACACCGTGAAGTCGGCGACGCCAGAGACTCGCTGGAGATCGAGCTGCCCGAGCAGCGCAGTGAGCGAGTCCTCGGGTGCCTCGAAGGTCTGGCCTGCGTAGGGAGCAGGCGCCAGGTGGGGCACCACGACCACGAAGTCGATGCCGTAGGGCGCGAGGAGCCGGCCGACACGTACCGTCTGACGACGCAGTGCAAGATCGAGTTGCTCGCCCACTTGTGCATTCAGCCCGTAGTTCCCGGGCGTGAAGCGCCCGAACGCCGTGGGTTCGCCGCCCTCGGTGATCGCATAGGTGACCCCCTCGGCCGATTCGAGCGAGTCGACGGGCAGGATCGACGGTTCGCCGATCCACAGCACCCGAGCGGGACCCTCGAGCTGCTCGGTCAGCAGATCGGTGGTTGCGGCATAGCTCTGCTCGGGCAGGTCCCAACGTCCGCTGTAGGAGTTGCGCAGGAGCTGCACACCCGCACCGGCCATGGCGACGACACCGAGGAACGCCACGACCTGGCGCCAGCCGAACTTGTAGCCGACGAGGTCGATCTCGACGGCGCGCGCTGCCGCACCGATCGACAGTGCTACGCCCACCGCAGCAGGGACGAGCATCAGCTCGGCGGCGGGGAGCTCGATCGGCAACCAGCCTCGTCGAGCGCTCCACAACAGCAGCCAGGCCGCAACAGCGAGCGACCAGCCACGAACACCAGCTTCGAGCCGCACGCCGGTGCCGATGAGCAGCGACAGCGAAGCGGCAAGGAGGAGGCCGAGTGTCAGGAGGCGCGGTTCGGAGATGCCCGGGGCGAAGCGGATGAGGTCGGCCAGCGAATCGAAGGTGGCTTCGGGCGACGGCGGCCCGACGAACCACTGCCACGTTCCACGCTGGATGATGTCGAACGTCCACGGAGCGTGCAGCGCCGCCGGCACCACAACCGCGGTGATGGCAGCGAGCACCAGGTTGACCATGCCCCGAGTCTTCGCCAACAGGAGGTTGCCGACGATCTGGCCGACGATCACCACCATCACCACGAGGATCACGGACGGGACGAACGTGGCGACTGCCGCCACGAGCAGCCCGAACCGGACCAGCCGGACCGGGAGCGTCCGCTGGACGATGTCTTGACTGGGCGACCCACCGATGTCGCCGAACGGCGCACTTCCCTGCACTCGCAGGAGGCTGCCAACGAGGAACGGACCGGCGCCGAAGACGACAAGGGCGTTCCACTGGCCGGCGCCGATGGCGGCGATCGACAGCGGGTTGGCGGCGTACGCCAGGGCGGCGAAGGCGCTGCCGCGAAGCGTGCCGTAGGGGCGGGCCAGGCGCCACGCTCCGAGCGTGCCGAGGAACAGGGGCCCGATCACCAGCAGGGTGTCGAACACGCCGGTCCCCCAGAAGAAGGCGAGCTTGCCGAGGCCGAGGACTCCGAATGCCGTGGCCGAGTTGCCCGTTCCACCGAGCCCGACGGTCCGCCAGTCGCCGAGATACTCCTTCAGAAGCGTGGCGGCGCCGGGGAGGTCGAGGAACTGTCCGGTGGCAACCACTCCACCCGTGATGAGTCCACGACTCCCGATGACGAGGACCAGGCCGATCAACGTCGAGATGATGAAGCCGTCGCGGAACGCACCAGCATCTTGACCGGTGAACGAGTCGCGGAAGTTGCCGGCGAAGGAGACGACCCGGTCGCCGACGTCGAACTGGCCCCGGAAAAAGCCGCTGAGGCGGGCCGAACCCGACATCTGGAGCGCTCCGACTTCACGATCGGACACGCTGCGCAGGGCGTGCACGACCTTGCGCCGCTCCCGGATCTGGCCGAGGTTGCGGAGGTTCCATGTGATGGCACCGACGGCCGATCGGGCCTGGCGTCGGCGACCGGCCACCAGCGAGTAGGCAGCTTCCATCAGCAGCAACGCAATGGCGACCGGCAGCATGCGGGCGAGATGCAAACGAGTCGACGTGACGCACAACGCTCGAAGTCGGTGCCTCGCAAGGAGCTGGCGCCGCTCGTCGGGGTCGGCCTCGATACCGAGGGAGCGGACCACGGCTCGCGGTACGGCGACGACCCTGGCTCCAGCGGTGTGGGCGCGCCAACACAGATCGAGGTCGTCGCCGTACCAGGTCATGGCCGAGTCGAAGCCGCCCAGTGCAGCGAAGAGGTCGGCCCGGACCAGCTGCACGCCGCTCGGGGCAAAGAAGATGTCGCGAACCGTGTCGTACTGTTCCTGGTCGAACTCGCCCGGCTCGACGTAGTCGACCTCGACGCCGAACTTGTCGGCACCCATGCCGACGCTGCGGAGCCGGCGAGGGTCGTTGCCGTCGACCACCTTGGGGGCGACGATGCCGGCGTTGGAGCGATACAGCTCCTCGACCAAGGACGAGGTGGTCGAGGGCTCGAGTTCGAAGCCGGCGGTCACGAACAGATAGAAGGACGCACCGGAGACGAGCTCGCTGGCCTTGTTCGCTGCGCCGGCTCGACCGAGGCGGTTCGGCATGCGATGGAGGTAGGCGTCGGGAAGAAGTCGGGCGACCAAGTCGGTGATCGGTTCGCCGTCGGTGGCATCGATCACGAGGACCGAGAGATTGGTGTACTCCTGCGCCGCCACCGATTGCAGGGTGCGCTCGAGATGGTTCGACCCCCGGTCGACGATGACCACGGCAACGATCGGCGGACCGCCACCGTCGCCAAGCAGCTCCTCGGACGCCAGTGGGGCGTCGATGGGGAGCTCAGAGGCTTCTGGTCCGACCACGAGGGGGTTCTCGGAAGAAGCAGCGCGGGCTGCAGGGGCGTCGGTCACGAGGCCGCAAGACTACCTCCGCAGAAGCTTCGCACCCGGCACCCCGGCCAACTTCGCCGCCGGCGGGAATGACCACGTCGTGCCCCCTCTCGCACACCTAGGGTGGCGATGTCGCTACCCTGTCGCAGTGGCCCACGCACTCGTCACCGGCGCAACCGGATTCGTCGGACCTCACCTGGTGGCCCACCTCACCGAATGTGGCGACACCGTCATCGGTTCCGATCCGGCCGATCCGTCACGGCGGGGCCCCGACCTGCTCGATTTCGACGGTTGGCGCGGTCTGGTCGCCGACGCCGCCCCCGACGTCATCTATCACCTTGCCGGTTGGAGCAATGTCGGCGCGTCGTGGGCCAATCCTCGCCAGGTCTGGCGAGTCAACACCGAGGGCACGCTCGCAGTGCTCGAAGCGGCTGACGGTGCCGGCGTCGCCCGAGTCGTCATCGTGTCGAGCGCCGACGTCTACGGCCCGCTCGATCCCGCCAGCATGCCGATCCTCGATGAACAGCCCACCAACCCCGCGTCGCCGTACGGCGCTTCGAAGGCGGCGGCCGAGGTCCTCGCCCTCCAGTTCGACCGCTCTCACGATCTCGACGTGGTCATCGCCCGGCCGTTCAACCACATCGGGCCGGGCCAGTCACCAGGCTTCGTCGTTGCGGCCTTCGCTCAGCGCATCGCCGAAGCCGAGCTCGCCGGTGGCGGTGAGGTCCGCCATGGCGACCTGTCCGCTCGGCGCGACTTCACCGACGTCCGCGACACCGTACGGGCCTACCGCCTCCTCGCCGAACGGGGAACGCCCGGGCGCACCTACAACATCTGCACCGGGCACGACGTGGCGATGAGCGAGGTGCTCGAACAGCTACGGTCGCTCGCCTCGGTCGAGATCGACACTGCGATCGACGAGTCGCTACTCCGCCCGATCGACGTGCCTGTGCACCGGGGGTCGGCGCGCCGACTCCACGACGACACCGGCTGGACGCCGACCATCCCACTCGACCAGACCCTGGCTGACGTACTCGAAGATGCAAGACTTCGCGTCGCGGCCGCCCACCCGACCGCTACCGACCCGCAGGAGCAAACATGACCAAGCGCGCACTCATCACCGGACTCACCGGCCAGGACGGTTCGTACCTGGCCGAGTTCCTCCTGGAGAAGGGCTACGACGTCGTCGGTATCGTCCGACGGTCGTCGACCGTGAACTTCGAACGTATCTCCCACATCCAAGACGACATCCGGATCGAGCAGGGCGACCTCCTCGACGAGGCCTCGATGCACGACGTCGTCCGGCGGGTGCGGCCCACCGAGATCTACAACCTCGGCGCCCAATCGTTCGTCCAGACCTCGTGGCAGCAGGCGGTGCTCACCGGCGAAACGACCGCCCTTGGCGTGACCCGCCTTCTCAACGCCGTGCGCGACATCGACCGTGACATCCGCTTCTACCAGGCGTCGTCGTCGGAGATGTTCGGCAAGGTCCAGGCCGTCCCCCAGACCGAGTCCACCCCGTTCTACCCCCGCTCGCCCTACGGCGTCGCCAAGCTCTACGGGCACTGGATCACCGTGAACTACCGCGAGTCCTACAACATGCACGCCACGAGTGGCATCTTGTTCAACCACGAGTCGCCGCGTCGTGGGCTCGAGTTCGTCACCCGCAAGATCACCAATCACGTGGCTCGGATCAAGCAGGGTCTCGCCACCGAGTTGCCGTTGGGTGACCTGCATCCCGAGCGCGACTGGGGATTCGCCGGTGACTATGTCGAGGCGATGTGGGCCATGCTCCAGCAAGACACCGCCGACGACTTCGTGATCGCGACCGGCGAGACCCACAGCGTGCAAGAGTTCTGCGAGATCGCCTTCAGCCACGTCGGGCTGAACTGGCAGGACCACGTGGTGCAGGACGAGCGGTTCATGCGTCCAGCCGAAGTCGATCTCCTCATCGGCGACCCGGCGAAGGCGAAGGCCCAGCTGGGTTGGCAGCCGAAGACCTCGTTCCGCGAGCTGGTCGAGATGATGGTCGAAGGCGACATGGAGCTCGTCGCTCGTCAACAGCGCGTCTGATCGATGCCCGATCAGAACGAACCAACGGCGGCAGTCATCTGCGGCGGCGTCGGCGCGGCCCGCCTGCTGCGAGGCCTCACGCGGCTCGTTCCCGGTGACCGGCTCACGGCGATCGTCAACGTCGGCGACGACCTCGAACTCCACGGACTCCACATCTCGCCCGACCTCGACACGATCACCTACACCCTTGCCGATGCCGTCAGCCCGGAGCGGGGTTGGGGTCTCGACGGCGAGACCTGGCAGGCGATGGAGATGGTGGGCCGCTACGGCGGGGTCGACTGGTTCAATCTCGGCGACCGCGATCTGGGCACCCACCTCTACCGCACCCACCTGCTCAGCACCGGGGCCACCCTCGCCGAGGCCACCGCCAAGGTGATCGCCGGTTGGGACCTCGACCTCACGGTGCTGCCGGTCACCAACGACCGCCTCCGCACCATGGTCACCACCACGACCGAGGGAGAGATCGGCTTCCAGGAGTACTTCGTGCGGCTCCAGCACGGCGTCCCGGTGTCGTCGGTCCGCTTCGCCGGTGCCGAGACGGCCGCACCCGCCCCGGGCGTCCTCGATGCCATCGCCTCGGCCGATCACCTCATTGTCGCTCCGTCGAACCCGGTCGTCTCGATCGACCCCGTCCTCGCCGTGCCGGGTGTGCGTGCGGCGCTGGCGGCTCGTCGCGACACCGTGGTCGGCGTGTCACCGATCATCGGCGGCAAGGCGCTGAAGGGGCCCGCCGACCGCCTGCTCGTCGAGCTCGGACGCGAGGCGTCCGCCGTGGCCGTCGCCGAGTGGTACCGAGACGTGGTCGGTGTGCTGGTGATTGACGAAGTCGACGCCGAGCTGGCCCCGGCCATCGAAGCGCTCGGCGTGCGATGTGTCGTCGCCCCCACGATCATGAGCGATCTCGACACCACCGTCGCGCTGGCCGAGGTCGTGCTCGACGCCTGATCTCGGCGTGGGACTCAGGTCGGCAGTGAGCCGACCGACTCGGCGTCCTTTGCGCGGGCCTCGGTGACGAGTGCCTGCCCGGCCTTCGAGCGAATCGCCCCGATCAGACCGGCAAGGATGATTGCCCCGCCGGCCAGGTGGACCCACGTGATCCCCTCGCCGAGGAAGATCCAGGCCATGGTCCCGGACACCACCGGCCCGGCGAGTCGCATCAGCGGTGGAACGTTTGCCGGGGTGTAGCGCAGGGGCCAGGTCATGACGACATGACCCAGGGTGCCGGGTACGACCGCCATGGCCAGCGCCCGCCACAGATCAGTGGTGCCGACGCTCCCGGGATCACTCCCGATCGCCAACACGAACAGCGACACCAGGACCGCCGCCGTCCCCATGACCGTGGTGAGGAACGCCACCACCGAGAGGTGTTCACGACTGATCTTCGAGATCAGGAAGAACATGGCGAAGAACGTCGTGCTGACCATGGCCATGGCCATACCGATCGGGTCGCCGTCCGGGCCCTGCGAGCTCCCGAGCACGACGAACGCAGCGCCGGCCATCGCCACGACGGACCACAGTCGGAACGCGGGCGCCGGTCGCTCCCCGAACATCGGGATGGCCGCGAAGCCGACGACGATCGGAGCAAGCGTGCTCATCAGGCTGGCATCGACGACGCTCGTCCGTTTGATGGCGGTGAAGAAGAAGACCTGGTTCAGCGAGAAGGCTGCACCCGCCAGCGCGGCCCATTTCAGCCCCTTCGGAGTGGCGAGCGAACGCCCACTCAATCGCTGGACGACCGCCGAGACGACCAGCACGCCGAACCCGAACCACAGCCGCCAGAACGACAGCAACACGCCCGAGGTGTCGGCCGAGCGGGCGAGCACCGGTCCGGTGCCGTACAGCACGACACCCAGCGCGATGAGGTGGTAGGGAAACCGCTCGGCGATGCGGTCACCCATGGGCTGCGAGGTGCTCACTGCTGGAGGTGTATACCTCCCCCACCCCCGGTGTCCAAACTGCCGCCTCGTCCACCACCATCTGTCGAGGCTGAAGCCCTCTCCGTCGAACTGTCGACACTGAAGCCCCATTCTGAGCTCCAGTGTGGACAGTTCGCTGGTTTGGGCTCGAGTGTGGACAGTTGGCGTAGTGGGTGATCGGGGCGGGGGTGCGCCAGACTGTCGGCCATGACGCTGCGACGGCTCGAGATCATTCCCATCGGCGGCCTACCCGAGATCCGTCCTGGCGACGACTTGGCCGGGATGATCATGGACGCCTGCGCCGCGTCGTTGGGTGAGCACGAGCAGCTGCGAGACCACGACGTGCTGATCGTCAGCCAGAAGGTCGTGTCGAAGGCCGAGGATCGGCTCGTCAAGGTCGATCCGACTGACCCCCAGTCGCACAAGCCACTGGTGCTGGCAGAGGCCCGGAGGGTCATCCGCCGCCGCGGCGACCTCATCATCACCGAGACCAAGCACGGGTTCATCTGCGCCAACTCGGGCATCGATCGCTCCAACGTCGACGCCGACGTGGCCTGTCTCCTCCCCGAGGATTCCGACCGCAGTGCGCGGCGACTACGAGACGCGATCAAAGGGCGTCAGGGCATCGACGTAGCCATCATCGTGGCCGACACCTTCGGCCGCCCGTGGCGGCGTGGACTCACCGACATTGCGATCGGCTGCGCCGGCATCAAGCCGATCCTCGACCTGCGAGGCACCGAAGACGCCACCGGCCGTGAGCTGCACGTGACCGAGGTGTGCCTCGTCGACGAACTCGCCGGTGCGGCCGAGCTGGTGCGAGGCAAGTCAACGGGCATCGCCGTTGCCCTGATCCGCGGCATCGACCCGGCATGGATGGGCGAGGGCACGGTGGTCGGCGACATCGTTCGCCACCCCAACGAAGACCTCTTCCGCTAGCCAGCCGCGCTCGAACTCTCGGCCCCTGAGCCCAGCCCCAGCGAACTCTCGGCTCTGGAGCCCGGAACTGGGCTCGACAGCCGAGAGTTGACCGGGGGTGGGCTGGAGCGCCGAGAGATGGAGGTGGTCAGCGGCCGCCGAAGCCCATGGGTTCGAGTTCGGACGGGCCGACGTGGGTGTCGAGCCAGTCGTTCATCGGGGCCATGTCGTCCCAGGCCTGGCGCACTCGCGTCACGATCTGCTTGGTGAAGATCCACTTCGGTGTGCCGAATGCCTTCGATGCAATGAGGCCCTTGCGGCGGAGGAGCTCGATGCGCGGGTGGTCCTTGGGGTAGCCGCGAGGCGCCGTCTTCAGTTCGTCGATGGCAGCGATGTCATAGCGCTTGGCCAACTGCTCGACGATGGCGGCGATCTCGGCACCCCGGGCGTCGTCGTCGACTGCTTCGCGGAACCGAGCCAGCTGATCCTTGGCCATGGCGTAGTAGCCCGCTCCCGCCATGAATCCCTCGGCCGAGAAGTGGACGTAGTACCCCGCTCCCCCTTCGCCCTCGGTGTAGGCGCCCTGCGCGGTCTTGTAGAGCGGCTTGCCCTTGGCGAAGCGGACGTCGTTGTACGGACGGAACAGGCGGAAGGGCCCGTAGTCGGACAATTCCTCACACAATGCAGTCATCGGTGCCTTGACCTCGGACTCGTACCGATGCTTGTTTGCAGTCCAGAACGCCTTGGTGTTGTCGTCTTCGAGCTCCTCGTAGAACTCGATACCGGCCGGAGACAGTCCGCTGAACGCCATGCCCCGAGCGTAGTGGGAGCGGGTTAGCTTGGCGGGATGAGCTTGCCGCCGCTGCTCCAACACCTTCCACCAGCTCCAGACCCCGACGCGCTGGTCGACGGCTTCGTCGATTTCGTCGCCGAGCAGGGCCTGTCGCTGTATGACGCCCAGGAGGAGGCGATCCTCGAACTCCTCGCCGGCAACAACGTCATCCTCAACACCCCGACCGGGTCGGGCAAGTCGCTGGTGGCCGCCGCCGCCCACTTCGCCGCACTCGCCGCCGACAAGCGAAGCGTCTATACCGCACCGATCAAGGCACTCGTGTCGGAGAAGTTCTTCGCCCTGCGCCGCGACTTCGGCGACGAGCGGGTCGGCATGATCACCGGCGACGCCCGGATCAACCCCGACGCGCCGATCATCTGTTGCACCGCCGAGATCCTTGCCAACTGGGCACTCCGAGATGGCGCCGAGGCCGACGTCGACGTCGTCATCGCCGACGAGTTCCACTACTACGCCGACCCGCAGCGAGGCTGGGCCTGGCAGGTTCCCCTTCTCGAACTGCCGCACGTCCAGTTCCTGCTGATCTCCGCCACGCTCGGTGCCACCGGCTTCTTCGAGAAGGACCTCACCCGCCGAACCGGCCGGGCAACGGTGACCGTGTCATCCGATCAGCGCCCGGTCCCCCTCGACTTCGAGTACCGGCGCACCACACTGCACGCCTCCATCGAGGAGCTGCTCGCCACCGGTCGAGCGCCCATCTACCTCGTCCACTTCACGCAACGGGAGGCGACCGAGGCGGCTCAGGGCTACCTGTCGCTCGACCCGCTGACGAAGGACGAGAAGGAGCACATCAAGCGGGCGATCGGCGGATTCCGATTCGACACCCCCATCGGCAAGGACCTCCGCCGCTACCTGACCGGTGGTATCGGCGTCCACCACGCCGGGCTGCTGCCGAAGTATCGGCTGCTGGTCGAGAAGCTGGCCCAGGACGGCCTCCTCAAGATCATCTGCGGCACCGACACCCTCGGCGTGGGCGTCAACGTGCCGATCCGCACCGTGCTGTTCACCCAACTGTGCAAGTACGACGGCACGAACGTGCGCACCCTCTCCAATCGAGAGTTCGCCCAGATTGCCGGCCGCGCCGGACGGAAGGGCTTCGACGACGAGGGCACCGTCTGGGTCCAGGCGCCGGAGCACGTCGTCGAGAACCTGCGAGCCGAGGAGAAGGCGTCGGCCAAAGACGGCAAGAAGGCGAAGAAGGTCGTCAAGAAGAAGCCGCCGGAGCGGGGCTACTCCCACTGGAACGAGGACACCTTCACTCGCATCGTCAATGGCGCGCCGGAACCGCTCATCTCCAGCTTCTCGGTCAATCATCAGATGGTGATGAGCCTGCTCTACCGTCCGGGTGATGGCTGCGGCGCGGTGCGAAAGCTGATGACCGACAATCACGAGACCAAGCGTCGTGGACGAAACCACATCCGCCGCTCGATCGCGATCTACCGTTCGCTGGTCGAGGCCGAACTGTTGGAGTTCCCCGACGAGCCCGACGAGTGGGGCCGGCGGGTCCGAGTCAATTTCGACCTCCAAGACGAGTTCGCCCTTCACCAGCCTCTGTCATTGTGGGCCATCGACGCGATCGGCCAGGTCGACGAGCCGGTCGAAGGGCTCGAGCTCATGCATGCGCTCGACATCGTCACCATCGTCGAGGCACTGATGGAGAACCCGGGGGTGATCATCGCCGCCCAGCTGAACAAGGCCAAGGACGCGGCGATGGCCGACATGAAGGCCAGCGGCATCGAGTATGACGAGCGCATGGCCAGGCTGGCCGAGGTCGAGCCGCCCCGGCCGAACAAGCGCTGGCTCTACGACAGTTTCGACGAGTTCCGTGTGCATCACCCCTGGGTCGGATCCGACAACGTCCAGCCCAAGTCGATCGTCCGTGAGATGTTCGAGGAGGGTATGACGTTCACCGAGTACGTCCAGCACTACGGCCTCAAGCGCTCCGAGGGCGTGGTGCTGCGCTACCTGTCCGATGTCTACAAGGGGCTGGTGCAGAACGTGCCAGCGGAGGCGAAGACCCACGAGCTCGACGACGTGATCGCTTGGCTCGGCGCCGTCATCCGTCAGGTCGATTCCAGCCTCATCGACGAATGGGACGCGCTCATCTCCGGCGAAGCCTACGTCGAACCCGAGGTCCGCTCGGTCGACGAGAACGACATCACCGCCAACGTGCGCGGCTTCCGAGTGCTGGTGCGCAACGAGGTGTTCCGCTGGGTGCAGGCCCTCGCCATCAAACGTCATGCGCCGATCCTCGGGTCGATCACCAACCCCGATGAGTGGACCCTCGACGACACCGTCGACGCCATGGCGCCCTACTGGATGGAGCACGACGAACTGCTCACCGACGGCGACGCCCGATCGGCCGGGCGCTTCATCGTCGATGGTGACTCGGTCACCCAGATCCTGCACGATCCCGAGGACTATGACGAGTGGCGCATCCTCGCCACCATCGACCGCGAACGCTCCAAGGAAGAGGGGCGGGCTCGACTCCGCCTCGACTCGATCGAGCGTCTCTGACCATGCGCGCTCAGGTTGACATCACATTGCACTGCAAGGTGATGTCAACTATGGTAGCGAGATGGCAATCACCGATGCACTCGACGCTCCGCTCCTCGTCGGCGACCCCGCAGCGTTGGCCGTCGAGCTGGCAGCTACTCACGCCGACGACCCCGGGTGGCTCGACGCCTTCGCCGACGCGCTCCAGCAGCAGCGTTCGGCCAATCAAGCCCGACGCGTCTTCGCCGTGTGGGGCATCAACCATTCGGAGGCGGGCCGTCTCTTCGGGGTCACGCGCCAGGCCGTGAGCCGCTGGGTGATCGACGGCATTCCCACCAGCCAAACCGTCGCCTTCGCCGATCTTGCTGCAGCGACCGACATCCTCGCGCACTACCTGCAGGCCGACCGGATCCCCGCCGTGGTCCGACGACCGGCGCCGGCGCTTGCTGGACTCTCCCTGGTGGATCTGCTGGGGCAGGGTCGCACCGGCGACATCGTCGGGGCCTGCAAGGCGATGTTCCAGTTCGCCGGAGCCCATCAGTAGCCATCGATGCCGACCCCGCACCTGGAGCTCGTCACCGAGCAGCTGGCTGACCGGCAACGGTGGTGGCGTATCGCCGACCCTTCATGGACCGATCCCGTCGATGCGGGCTACGCCGCCGTCGGTGGCGGACGGTGGAACCCGCCCGGCAGCTGGCCCACGCTGTACCTCAACGAAGACATCGTGACGGCACGCCTCAACCTCCAGCTCTTCACGAGTGCATGGCCGTATGAGCCCGAGGACCTCCGCCCCGAGCACGCACCCACGCTTGCTGCCGTCACGCTCCCCCGACGCCAGCACGTCGTCGACGTCCACTCCCCATCTGGGGTCACCGCCGCCGGCCTACCCGCCACCTATCCGCTGGATCGCCTCGGCAATCTCGTCCCGCATCCGGTCTGCCACACCGTCGGTCAGCGGGCGCACGCCGACGGTCGACGCGGCATCCGCTGCCGGTCGGCGACCAGTCCGCTCGGCGAAGGACGCGAACTCGCCTGGTATCCAGCCACGAGCCGCAGCCGGGCAACGGTCATCGAGACGCTGGAGTTCGCCGATTGGTATTGGCGTTGACGCCACCTACAGCAAGTGGTCCCACTGGCCTGACGAGCGCAGGGCAGTCACGATCGCCTTCACGTCTTGCGCCCGGTCCTTCGGACAGATCAGGGTGGCACCGTCGGTGTGCACCACGATCATGTCGTCGACACCGATCAGGGCCGTGAGGCGGCCCTCGGAGATGACGACGTTGTTCGACGAATCGAGCACCTGGAGGTCGCCGCGTACTGCGTTGCCGTGCTCGTCAGCCGGCGAGTGGCCGGCCACCTCGGGCCAGCTCCCCACGTCGTCCCACACGAAGGTGCCGATGCCCATGACGATGTTGTCGGCCTTCTCCATCAGCGCGTAGTCGATCGAGATCTTGTCGAGCGGCTCGAATGCGTCGGCCAGTGCAGCAGGGAAGCCGGCGCCATCGACGTGCGGGATGAGCGCCTCGATCATCGAGCCGAGTGCAGGGGTGTGCGTGGTGAAGGCTCGATGGAGTGCGTCGACCGACCAGATGAACATGCCGGAGTTCCAGGAGAACGAGCCGGAGTCGATGTAGGTCTGCGCCGTCTCGCGGTCGGGCTTTTCGACGAAACGCACCACCTTGCGGAAGGCCACATCGCCGTCGGACGCGAAGGAGTCGCCCGCCTCGATGTAGCCGAACGCCGTGCTCGGGCGAGTCGGCTCGATCCCGATGGTGACGAGAACATCGTTGGCGGCGGCCAGTTCGAGGCCCTCGCGCAGCGTCTGACGGAACACATCGAGCTCGCCCATCACGTGGTCGGCGGTCACGATGCAGAACACGCCCTGCGGATCTCGCGCCTTCACCACCGCACACGCCAGGGCGACGGCAGCCGCGGTGTCTCGGCGAGTCGGTTCGCCGATGACGTTGTGTGGCGACAGATCGGGAGAACAGGCAATCGTGGCCTCGACCAGGTCGGCGCTGGTGAGGACCAGCACCCGTTCGGCGGGGATCAGCCCCGCGAGGCGATCGACCGCCATTTCGAGCATCGTGCGATCACCGAGCAGCGACAGCAGCTGCTTCGGCTTCGCCATCGTGCTGGCTGGCCAGAATCGTTCTCCGTAGCCACCGGCGAGCACCACCGCGTAGAAGTGGGCTCCGGAATCCTGCGTGGGCATGCTCACTGTCTCCGATCGGAATGCTGCTGGAAGGCTCGACTGGCGGCACGACGAGGAGCGTCTCGACGTCGATTCGGTCGGTACGCCCGTCCTTCGCCCGAGATGTCGATCATCTCGGTGAACAGCCGCTCGTAGGCCGCCGCCTGCGTTTCCGGGGTGAGGAGCTCCTCGACGTAGTGACGGGCTCGTTGTCCCATTTCCTCCATCTCCATCGGCTGGGCCAGCAGTTCGTTGAGGGCCTCGAGAAAGGAAGCGGGATCGTCAGGCGGCACCGTGCGACCGGCATCGGCCCGGGCAACGATCAGGTCGACCTCGGACCCCAGGTCGATGGAGGCAAGGATCGGTCGGCCCGCGGCCATGATCCCGTAGAGCTTCGAGGGCGTCGAGGATCGCGACAGCCCGGTCTTGAGCAGGATCAGGTGAAGATCGGCCGCCCCGAGGAGATCGCTCACCCCCTCGCGACCCACGAAGTCGAATGTGCTCACGTTGTCGTAGCGAGCAGCCCACGCCTCGACAGCCGGTCGCCCGGCGCCTTCGCCATTGATCACGAAGTGCACGTCGGGACGGTCCGCATAGGCCGTGGCGGCGTGCTCGACCAGGTCGAACGACTGCGACAGCCCAACGTTCCCGGCGTACATGACGATGGTCTTGTCCTCGAGCCCCTTCTCGGCTCGCCAGGCGTTCTGCCGCTCGGTGACCTTGACCCGGTCGAGGTCGACGAAGTTGTGGATGATCCGCACCTTGTCGACGTCGGCGGGGTCGACCTTCGCCCGCACGTTGGCCGCCTGATCCTCGCTGAGCACGGTGACCGCCGCCGCCTGCCGGTACAGGCTGCGCTCGAGCTTCTTCGCCCCGTCGATCACCTTCGGGTTGCTCAACGCACCGAGTTCGACGGCGACGTCGGGGAAGATGTCCTGCACGTTGAAGATGAACGGCACCTTCCAGCGACGGGCAACCGCGGCGGCGGCATTGCCGAGGAAGATCGGAGGCGACATGGCGAGCACGATGTCGGGCCGCTCGAGGGTGAGCGCAGCAGCCGTGGCGATGGCGGTGAACCCGGCGAACGCCGCTGCCCGGGCCGGAACGTTGGACTTGTCGGTCGGGAACGGCCACACGCGAATGATGTCACCGGCGGTCGTGGTGGATCGCCGCCACGGCTTGCCCCGCCACTCGGGCTCCACGTCGTGAAGGCGGTACCACGGGAGCGAGGTGACGACGTCGACGGTGTGCCCTCGCTCGGCGAGCGCGAACACCAGCTTGGTCATGACCTCGCCGGTCGCTGCGTGCAGATCAGGTTCGAAGTGGGGGCAGAGAACGAGCAGCCTCATGGCGTGCATCACGATACGCCTCGCGAATCCCATCGAGCGGGAGGTCTATCGTGAGGGGGTGCGCGTCGCTGTGACCTTGACCCAATGCTGGCACGAAGTGCCGGGTGGTACGGCGACGGCGGCCCTCCATCTGGTCGATGCGCTTCGACGCCGTGACGACGTCGATCTCGTCGGCATCGGAGCATTGGGGCGACCCGACACCGCCTTCGTTCCACCGATTCCCACGAAACGTCTCCACCTTCCCTACCAGCTGCTCTACGAGGCGTGGCACCGTGGGTTCGATGCCCCGGAGTGGGTCAGCGGTCCGGTCGATCTCGTGCACGCCACAGCGCCGATGAGCCCACCCGTACGTCGGGCACCGATGGTCGCCACCCTGCACGATCTGTTCCCGGTGCTCGAACCGGCCAATCTCACGTCACGGGGCGTACGGATGATGACCCGTGCCTTCGAGTTGATGCGACGCGACGCCACACTTGTGATGTGTTCGAGCCAGCAGACGCTCGACGACTGCGTCGACGCCGGCTTCGAGCCTGACCGTCTCCGACTCGTTCCTCTTGGTGCCACCCCGGTGGTCGTGACCGCCGCCGACCGTGATCGCGTCCGACGGCGACACCACATCGATCGCCCGTACCTGCTCTGGGTCGGCACCGCCGAACCACGCAAGAACCTCCCGGTTCTGATCCAGGCCTTCCGCCAGGCTGCCCCGCCCGACCACGAATTGCTGCTCGTCGGACCCGATGGCTGGGGCCCCGAGGTGGCATCGCTCTTTTCCACCGACGATGCGATTCGGCATTTGGGCTTTGTCGAGGCGGCAGACCTTCCCGTCCTCTACGACGGCGCCGAAGCGCTGCTGTTTCCCAGCCGGCGCGAGGGCTTCGGCCTGCCGGCGGTCGAGGCCATGGCCCAGGGCACGCCGGTGGTCGGCGCAGCAGACACCGCGGTCGCCGAGGTGGTCGGCGCGACCGGACGACTTCTCGACCCGAGTGATGTCGATGCGTGGAGCGACACGGTCCGCTGCGTTGCCTCCAGCAGCGGCGACTGGAAGCGCCAGCGCAGCGAAGAGGCTCGAGCTCGCGCCGGCGACTTCACCTGGGATCGCACCGCGCAGCTGACCGTCGCGGTCTACGCCGAGGCCATCGAGATGGGATCACGGTGACGCAGATCCTGGCCGTCGTCTCGATGCCCCCGCCGATCACGGGTCAGGCGACCGCCGCCCGCATGCTGATCGAGGCGCTCGACGACGCCGGCGTCGACCATGTCGTGTTCGACACCGCAAGCCCGGTCGACTCCGCCGGTGTCGTTCCGGCGCTCCGCAGTGTCGGGCGAACACTCGCCAACGTCGCTCGATTGGCAACCACCAAGCATGCCGGTCGGGACACGATCGCCTACTTCCAGCTCGGGCAGGGCCCGTCCTCGATCCTGCGCGACCTTCCGATGCTCACGGTCGCAGCAGCACGCCGCTGGCGGATCATCGGGCATCTCCACGGCGGCGGCTGGCGCACCGGCCTCGACCAGGTTCCCGCTCCACTCCGCCGCCTCTACCTCCGGGTGCTCGAGCGGTCTGACACCATCGTCATCCTCGCCCCGCGGTTGGCCGTCATGTTCGACGGCCTGGGGCTGAGCGATCGGTTGCGCGTGATCGGCAACGGCGTCGAACGGCACCTGGCGCTCGCAGCGGTGGAGCACCCGAGCCGCTGGTCGGATCGACCGACGGTGGTGTTCCTGTCGAATCTGATGCCCGAGAAGGGCATCGACACTTTCCTCGACGCCGCCCGTCTGGCGGTCGAGGAGCAGCCTGCACTGCGATTCGTCGTTGCCGGCGGCGCCGACGCACCGGTCGACACCTCCTCGTGGCCGGCCAACGTCGTTTACCGGGGCGTCGTGCATGGCGCCGACAAGGAGTCGCTGCTGGCGGAGGCGCAGCTGCTGGCCCTGCCGACGAGGTACTGGGTCGAGGGCGAGCCGATCTCGATCCTGGAGGCATTTCATTTCGGGCTGCCGGTCGTGTCGTGCGACCAAGGCGGCATCGCCGATCTCGTGGGTCCTGACAACGGCGCCATCGTGCCGGCGAATGATCCCGTCGCGCTGCTCGGCGCCATCGTCATCAACACCATCGACCGGGAGCGGTGGGAACAGGTGTCGGACGCGAATCGCCGCCAAGCCCGCTCCGAGCACTCGCTCGATGCGCACCTGGCGGCGATGTTCGATCTCTTCGGCGTGAGCGCCTGACTACAGCCCGAGTACCTCGGCGAAGTGCTCTGCGGTCTTGGTGACCCCGTCGAGCAGCTGCACTTCCGCTTCCCACCCGAGCTCGCGTCGAGCGACGGTGAGATCAGGCTTGCGCTGTGTGGGATCGTCGACCGGCAGCGGTCCGAAGGAGAGCTCGCTCGACGAGTTCGTGATCTTGATGACCGCCTCGGCGAGTTCACGAATCGTGAATTCGTGCTCGTTGCCGATGTTGACCGGCAGCTGATAGTCGCTGTCGAACAGGCGGATCTGGCCCTCGATCTGGTCATCGACGTAACAGAAGCTACGGGTCTGGCTGCCGTCACCAAAGATCGAGATGGGCTGGTTCTGCAGCGCCTGGATGATGAACGACGACACGACGCGACCGTCTTCAGGACGCATCCGTGGGCCGTAGGTGTTGAACGTCCGCACGATGCGAACGTCGATGCCGTGGTAGCTGTGGTACGCCATCGTCATGGCCTCGGCGAACCGCTTGGCTTCGTCGTACATCGACCGCGGACCGATCGGGTTCACATTGCCCCAATAGGTCTCGGGCTGCGGATGCACGAGCGGATCGCCGTAGACCTCGCTGGTCGAGTTGAGGTGGAACTTGGCGCCCTTCTCGCGGGCCATACCCAGACAGTTGTGGGTGCCGAGGCTGCCCACCTTCAAGATCTGGATGGGGATGTGGCCGAAGTCGACCGGCGATGCCGGGCTGGCCAGGTGCATGATGCCGTCGACGTGGCCCGGCACCCAGATGTGGTTCGACACGTCGTGCTTGACGAACGTGAAGCCTTCGCGTGTGAACAGGTGCTCGATGTTGACCATACGGCCGGTGGCGAGGTTGTCGAGGCAGACCACCTCGTCGCCGCGGTCGAGGAGCCGTTCACACATGTGCGACCCCAGGAACCCGGCACCGCCGGTGACGACGATACGTGCCATCTAGCGGCCGATCCCGCGGTAGGTGAACCCACGACGAGTCAACTGGTGCCGATCCAACAGATTCCGGCCATCAACAACACACGACCCCGCCATCCGATCCTTCACCTGATCGAAATCCAACCAGCGGAACTGATCCCACTCGGTCATCACACACAACAAATCCGCACCATCGACCGCGTCATAGGCATCCGACACCACCTCGACATCAGGCAACTCGACCAACGACTCCGACACCGCCGGATCGAACGCCTTCACCTTCACACCCGCCGCAGTGACCCGCTTCAACACCTCGATCGCCGGCGACATCCGCAAATCATCGGTCCCCGCCTTGAACGTCAACCCCCACACACCAATCGTGCGGCCAGCAGCCTCACCATCAGCATTGTCAGCCAACGCATCCAACACCTTCTGCGCAGTGCGGTCGAACTGCTCATCGTTCACCCGCAACACCTCACGCAAGAACGTGAAGTCATACCCGTGATCCTCAGCAATCCGCACCATCGCAATGGTGTCCTTCGGGAAACACGAACCACCCCAACCCGGACCAGGCTTCAAGAACTCCTTCCCGATCCGATGGTCATAGCCCATCCCCAACACCACATCGTTCACATCCGCACCGACCGCCTCACACAAATTCGCGATCGCGTTCACGAACGACAACTTCGACGCCAGAAAAGCGTTCGACGCGTACTTGATTGTCTCCGCCGACACCGGATCGGTCACCATCACCGGCGCCCGCACCTTCGAATACAACCCGGCGACACGAATCGCGGCTTCCTGATCAGCAGAACCGATCACCACACGATCCGGGTTCAAGAAATCATCGACCGCGGTGCCCTCCCGAAGGAACTCCGGGTTCGACACCACCGCCACGTCGTTGCGGCCCAACACCCGGGCCACCACCTCGGTGGAGCCCACTGGCACCGTCGATTTGTTCACCACCACCGAGTTCGCCGGCAACACCGACGAGATCTGCGCCGCCGCGGTCTGCAAATACGACAGATCGGCCGAACCGTCATCACCCTGCGGGGTCGGGACACACAAATAGTGGAACTCGCAGTCCTTCGACGCCTCAGCAGCACCCACCACGAACTGGAGATTCCCGGCACGAATGCCTTCCTCGACCAGACGATCCAAACCAGCCTCCACGATCGGGATCTCACCCCGACGCAGCCGCTCGACCTTCTTCTCATCGATATCGGCACAGACCACGTCATGCCCCAAATGCGCAAAACACGCACCCGTCGTCAACCCAACATAACCCGTACCGATCACCGCGATGGAAGCCAAGGCCGTGTCTCCTTCTCACCAGTCGTACTTCTACGTCCGTCGTATGGACTCAAAGGGTACTTCGGCCCCCGGGCCCGTCGATCAAGCAAAAACGCCCGTCAACGGCACAGATCGACGGCCGTTTGTTCACTCTCGGTGACCTCGGTCACGAGCGTTCCCGTGGTGTCGGTGGCCTCGTCGGTTGTGGTCGTCGTGGTGCTCTCCGCCGGGTCGACCTCGGGCTGGGCACCGAACGAGATGATGACCTCACGTCCGGTCAGGCTGTCGGTCGGCACCAGTGTCAGCGCGCTCTCCGTGAGACCGAGCCGCACCAGTCCCGGGTTGTCGACGATCGCGGCGACCACGACCCTCGCTGCGCCAAGGCCGTCGGGGCCGTACCGTACCTCGATGCCTGGGGGAGCTTCGATGGTCTGGGGCTGGGACGGATCGAAACCGAGCTCGATCAGACCGTCGGTCGCCTCGAGCGCCAGGTCGCGGGTCGCCGCGTCGGTCTTCACCCTCACCAGCACGGTGCTCGGGTCGTCGACTGGGGCACCGGAGAACAGCGCGAGGAGCGGTGCGGCCTCGGTGTCCATCCCACGCACGATGCTGAGCGCTCCCTCGGTCGAGATGAAGCCGGGATAGCTGTAGGTCTGGAGTTCCTCCGGTTCGAAGGTCGAGTAGCGGCGGCCGAGGTCGACGAGCAGTTGCGGCGTCAGGTCCTGGTCGACGGTCACGCTCTCGAGCGTCGAGTCGATCAGATCGTTGAGCACGAAGGGATTGCGGGCGCCTCGGTCGATCGCCTTGCGGATGAGCCGCTTGAGGAAGTCTTGCTGCCGGCGGATCCGTCCGAGGTCGCCGCCGGGATCGGTGTGCCACACGCCGTCGGCATCCATCGTCTGGTAGTGGCGCGATCGCACGTACGCCAGCGCCTCTTCGGGACCGAGTGCGATGCATCCGGCCTCGAGCTGCTGGAACCCGGTCTGTGTCCGGTTGTGTTGAGCGTTCCAATCACGTGCCGGTTGCGGGAAGGCCACGTCGACGCTGCCGACGGCCTCGACCAGACCTCGGAACCCGGCGAAGTCGACATCGACATAGAAATTGATGGGAATCCCGAAGTTCAGTTCGATCGTGTCGATCAATTCGGCCGGACCGCCGATCGCGAACGCGCTGTTCAGCTTCGCGTTGCGGCCGGTCGCGGAGATCTCGACCCAGAGATCGCGCGGTAGCGACAGCAGCGCGACGGTGCCGTCACGCTCGTCGAGATGAGCGATGATCATGACATCGGAGTTCTGCTCCCCGACACGACCGACGGCGACCGGATCATCGGGGTCGAGGCCGGCCGAGCTGTCCGACCCGACGAGCAGGATGTTCAACACTCGGTCGCCGCTCTCGTCGCGCTCGACCTCGGTGAGCGACCCGGAGAGCTGTACGCGCACGAGCCGTTCGGCTCGTGTCTCGCCGAAGTAGAGCCCCGAAGCCAGCAGAAGGGCCGCAGCGATGGCGACGATGTTGACCGACAGCAGCGTTCGCTGCCCGGCCGAGCGATGCGGACGTCGGCCCATCAGGTTCGCTCCCCTGGCAGCACGACCAGCACGGTTCCCTCGGTCACCTCGACCTCGACGTTCGATGCGGCAGCCACGTTCGAGATGCCTCGGGTGGTGCCGGCATCGAGTGTCTCGTTCGAGAGCGGGTAGTGCAGACCGAGCGTGGTGACCCCGATCGCCGGGCCGTGGACCGGCAGCAGCGTGACGATCTGGTCGGGTTCGACCTCCAAGCGACGTCGACCCGTCACCACATGGAACCGGTCGGAACCGGAGAACACGTCGACGTCGACGTCGCGGTTGGCCGCTCCAGCGATGACGAGGAGGTTGGCCAGCTCGTGGTCAGCCCGCCCACCGCTCACGGCGGTCACCACGATGCGACGGGGGCAGTGGTCGAGCGCCCGTCGAAGGGCCAACTCGAGGTCGGATTCGTCCTTTTCTCGTGGGTGACGCTCGATCGCAGCGCCGGCGTCGGACGCGGCCGCCAGCGCTCGCGTGCTCACCGAGTCCAGGTCACCGACGACCAGGTCGACTGGCCGGCCGCATACCAGCGCATGATCGGCACCGTGGTCGGCGGCGATCACCAATGCAGTGGCAGGAAGACGAGATCGATCGAGCTCGGTTGGTGGGTCACCGCCGCCAAATACCAGCACCGTGTGCCACTGCTGATCATCGGTGGTGGGCGGAGCCGGCATGCGGCTCTGAGGCTACCCGCGTCAGGCTTCACGCTGGGGGCAACGCCCGGTTAACGTGGGCCGATGCACTCGCCGATCCGCTGCCGCGAACCCCGCCGCCGAGGAGTGCGAAGTAACGTCGGGCCGTCATGACCGTGCCGCGTTCCGCCGTTCGATGCCGATGGCGTCCGACTGCCCTCTCCCTCGTGCTGGCCGCCTTGATGGTCGGGTGCGGCCCGAGCGACCCTCAGCCTCGCGCCGAACCGACGTCTTCCACCACCTCGGCCCCCTCCTCCACCACCACGGCCAGCCTGGCCCCGACCAGCACGCCTGATGACGTCCTCTGTGGCACAGAACTTCCGGTCTTCCCGACCACCTCGATCACGGGTGACACCGTCGTGGATACCGAAGGCCTCGATGGCCCGGCCGACGGGGCAGACCCCGCGCTGGAGAACCAACTGGTTCGCCACTGGGACGGCGATGCCGGCACCACGATCGAGATTCGCTGGCCGGCGGGTCCGGGGCCCGACACCGAGTCGTCGGTCGAACTGACCCAGCTCATCGACACCGCCTCACCGTCGCCTTGCGACGTGGTAAGAGTGTCCGGCTACGGCCAGCAGGATCGACTCAACGACATCTTCGGTGTGTTCGTCGACAGTCTCGACGGCAGCGACGCCAAGCCGGCCTTCATCCAGCAGCAGCAAGAACTGGTCACCCCTGCGGTTGCCGACGAGCCCGGCGATTGTGACGAGCCAGTGATCACCTCACTCGACGCCGATGGTCTCCCCGAAGCCGATGCCGTGGTGACCCTCCTCGGCCGCTACGCCAACGACCGCACCAATGGGCATGGCTACGAGAGCTGCTTCACCGTCGCCGGCCTCCGCGAACTCGAGATCCAACTTGAGCGCGACGGAGCTCCCGACATCGTCCGGCCGGCGGAGTCCTTCGGTTTCGAAGCCGAGGCCCTTGCCACCTACCTCGACGCCGATCCGCTCCGAATCGTGCGCGAAACGCTTCGTGTCACCACCATCCCGGTCGACGGTGGTGTCCGCCTGCTGTTCAGTGCCCTCACCACCGGCCCCGACTCCAACGTCGGCGAGGAAGAGGCGATCGCCTTCATCGATGAGTTCCTGATCCTGCTCGGGGACGGCGACTACGACAGCGCCGCCGGCTATCTCGTCAACGAGGGTGTCAGCGACGCTGTTCTCGAGGCCATGCCGACCTTCGAGGACGAGCCGGGTGAGGCGCTCCGCCGCTACTGCCGCGATGCCTACTGCGATGTCACCTACAAGATCAACGAGTCGATCGATTTCGATGCGGTCAGCCGGGACATCGATGTGACCTTCTTCGGCGACGACGACACCGTCGAGGCGGTCATGGTCGTCGGTGCGTTCGAGGGCCAACTCGTGCTGCTGACGCCGCCGCCGGCTCGGTCATGACTCCTGGCGCGGGCTGATGCCGAGTTCGGCTTCGAGCGCCGCCAGTCGGGCTTCGAGCTGATCGATGCGCTCGACCAGAGCCGAGGACGATGTCGTCCCGGCAGCCCGTGGTGCGGCCGCCCGACCGACGGTGGGTTCGGCAACCACGGGTTCACCGGACAGGAGATGGGTCCAGCGGTTCTGACTCTGGCCGGGCTGGCGACCGAGGTCGACCACGAACGGGTCGTCGCCCTCGGCCAACGTCAGAAGGATCGTCTCGACGGCTTCGACGTCGGGGAACCCCACATAACGCTCGGTACGAGTCCTCAGCTCACCCGGCGTCTGGGCACCACGGAGGGCGAGCACGGCGAGCACCGCCTGCTGCTCCTCGTTGAGACCCCAGGTCTCGTCGACGATGTGGCGATGCTTCTGGGTGCGCCCGCCGGCGCTCGACGAGCGGGCGAGCTGATAGTCGTTGCGGAGCGCGAAAATGGCGTCGGTGACCTCGCGCTCGGTCAGTTGCACGACCGGGTCACGACTCGATTTCTGATTGCAGGCGGTGACCAACGCGTTGGTGCTGAGCGGGTACTGGTCTGGCGTCGTCGCCGCCTTCTCGAGCAGTGAACCGAGCACTCGGATCTGAACTGGTGTGAGGTCCATCGACGGTGACCCTAGCCACCACGACTCGGTTCGAGATGAACGACGAGGTGTGGCACGCTCTCGGCGTGCCTGTTGTCTCGCTCCCCACCTCGTCCTCGATCCAGCTCGCCGCCGATCACTGGTCCGGCGATCGCACCCCGGTCGTCCTCGCTCACGGCGGCGGGCAGACCCGTCACTCGTGGGGCCAGACGGCGGCGGTGCTCGCCGGCCACGGACACGAGGTCCTCTCGATCGATCTTCGCGGCCACGGCGACAGCGGCTGGGCCGGCGACGGCGACTACCAGCTCGAGGCGTTCGCCGACGACGCCCTCAGCGTGATCGAGTGGCTGGATCGTTCGGTGATCTGGGTCGGCGCATCGCTCGGTGGGCTCACCGGACTCCTCGCGTCCGCCCGACCCGGCGTGGCCATGGAAGCCATCGTGCTCGTCGACATCACGCCACAACCCGCACCGACCGGGGTCGACCGCATCCTGTCATTCATGGGGTCGAACGCGGTCGACGGCTTCGAGACGCTCGAGGACGTAGCTGATGCGATCGCCGCCTACCAACCCCATCGCCCTCGTCGCAGCGATCTGTCGGGGCTCGAGAAGAACCTGCGGCGGGGTGACGACGGACGATGGCGGTGGCACTGGGACCCCGCCTTCTTGACCTCACGTCAGAGCGTGAAGCAGGACGACCAGCGGTACTCCCCGGTCGAGTCCGCCGCTCGGGCGCTCGAGATCCCGACCCTGCTGATTCGGGGCCGACAGAGTGATCTCGTCACCGAG
Organism: Acidimicrobiales bacterium; assembly: GCA_041394265.1. NCBI lineage: Bacteria > Bacillati > Actinomycetota > Acidimicrobiia > Acidimicrobiales > Acidimicrobiales bacterium. The sequence continues at coordinate 3,412,798 of JAWKIO010000005.1, read as the reverse complement.
ACCGAGGCCCGAGCGTTCCTCGAGATGGTGCCCCACGCCGGCTATGTCGATGTCGTCGACGCTGCCCACATGGTAGCCGGCGACAAGAACGACATCTTCACCAGCGCCGTGGTCGACTTCATCGAAGGCGTCTGACCCGACGCCAGCGCTCGTCGCTGTGAGGTGTCGGTTACGCCGGCACCGCGTCGACATGGCCGGCGTCGCGGAGGGCAACTCGGAGCGACTCCGCGATGGCGTCGAGCTCGTCGGCGAGAGGTCGAGTGTCGGCGTTGCGGAAGTCGAGATTGGCCATCGAGTCGAGCGGAACCACGTGCACGTGGGTGTGTGGCACCTCGAAGCCGGCGATCATCACGCCGATCCGTTCGCAGGTGATGACCGACTGCTGCGCCCGACCGATGATTTGGGCAACCTCCATCAGATGGGCGGCCACGGCCGGTTCGAGGTCGATCCAGTGGTCGATCTCAGCCCGAGGGATCACCAGGACGTGGCCGGGATGCAGGGGACGGATGTCGAGCATGGCGAAGCAGTGATCGTCGGCCCAGAGGATCCGGCCCGGGATCTCTCCCTCGATGATTTTCGTGAAGATCGACGGCATGGGCAGTGATGGTAAATCATGGGGCCATGTCTGACCCATCTGCCGCCGTTCTCGTCACCCTCGACCGGGGGGTGGCCACGCTCACCCTCAACCAGCCCGAACGCAAGAACTCCCTCGGTGCCGAGTTGGTCGACGAACTCGCCAACGCGCTCGACGACGCCATCGCCGATTCCGCCGTCCGAGTGATCGTGTTGACCAACGCCGGCAACACGTTCTGCGCCGGCGCCGATCTGAAGGACGCGAAGCCGGGTGTCGCCGGCAATTCGGGGCGAACGTTCGTCGAGGTGTTCGAGATCATCCTCGGGTCGCCCAAGCCGGTGATCGGCCGAATCGACGGCCACGCCACGGGTGGCGGTGTCGGCCTGGCGGCCGTCTGCGACATCTCGGTGATGCGTGACGACGCCAAGATCGGCTTCACCGAGGTGCGATTGGGTGTGGCGCCTGCCGTCATCTCGGTCGTGTGTCTCCCGAAGATGCGCCGGGCCGATGCGAGCGAGCTGTTCCTCACCGGGGAGCGATTCACGCCGCAGCGGGCCGCGGAAGTCGGTCTGATCAACGATGCCGTTCCCGCCGACGCCCTCGATGAGCGGATCGAGCACTACATCTCGATGATCGTCCGTGGGGGCCCGCTGGCGCTCGCCGCGGCAAAGGACCTGATCACTCGGGTACCCGAGCTCGATCAGGCGGCAGCGTTCGAGTGGACCACCAAACGGTCACGTGAGCTGTTCGAATCCGACGAGGCGCAGGCCGGAATCGCCGCATTCCGTGACCGCGCCGACGCCCCCTGGGTGCCATCCGGCTGGTGAACGCCCCCGGGCGGGGTCTGGCGTTGCGATCAGTCGATATCGGGATAGATCGATGGCGGCGGACCGGGCTGCCCCGGGCTTTCACACACCCAGCACGTCGATTCGATCGGACCGGTCCAGGCAACGTCGCACTCGTGGCAGCTCATGCGAACGCCGGAGCGTCGATGACGGGGCAGGGTGATGGGGGTTGCGAGGAGTGACACGACCCCACCATCGGCAACGACGCCTTTCGATTGAGGACTCGACCGAATCGAGTGATCAATCGTTGAAGATGCCGACCGTGCACGCCCGGTCGCGCATGTCGATCGGCGCCGTGTCGACCTCGACACACTCGTACTTCACCCCGACGCCGTCGATCGTCCACGAACGCACCAGACCGGTGTCGATGTCGATCTCGTAGGTGACCTCGGCTCCTGCTCGCTGTGCCTCGTCGATCACCGAAGCGGCGTCGAGCGGGTCGAACGCCCACTGCTGACCGGTCGGGTCGGTGGCGGATCCGTTCGCCCAGGCTTGCGCGACCTCGTGGCCGGTCGGCTCGGTTGTCGACGGAACGAGGTAGAGCTCGATCGTGTCGTCGCAGCCGGGGCAGATCGGCTGGAGCCGAACGTACTGGTAAGGCGACGGGAAGTTGTCCGACGCTTCGATGGCACCCGCGAGGTCGAAGGTGCCACCAGCCTCGGCCACGTTCGGCGTCGCCTCGCCGCAGGCGATCGTCTGCTCCGCTCGACCCTGGTCGGTCGAGTCGGCGACGACGATCGAGTACTCGGACGCTGCGCCGACCGGGGCTTCGATGTCGGCGAACGGGCTCGTGACATCGCTCCCCACCTCGGTCCCATTGCGCAGGACGGTGACCTTCTGAACGAGCAAGACCCCGTCCCAGCTCACCTCCGGGAGGCCGACATCGCTGACCCGCACGCCGCAGGCGATCTCACCGCTCTGGGCGAGGAGCTGCCCGCTGCCACAGGACATGGCCTCGCTGCGATTGCCGTCGGCGTCGATCGTCTCGACCGAGTAGCGGTAGGCGGTTCCCAGCTCGACGTCGACGTCACTGAAGGCGCCCGTCCCATTGGTGTCGGCGTCCGCAGGTTGGGTGGTGTAGATGACTTGGTCGTCGCGGCTGACCGCCACCGCCAACCCCGGTGCCTGACCAGCCCAGACCGGAGTGAGATCGACCTCGCTGGCCGTGACGTAGCAACCACTCACCGGTTCCAGTTCTCCGGTGACGATTTCGACCGGCTCGCCCTCACTCCCGCTTGCGTCGAGCTCACCCTCGTTGTCGCCCTCGTCGGTCGTGACATCGCTTCCCGCGCTGTCAGAACCGCCATCGCCGCCACACGAGGCCAGCAGGACGAACCCGAGAACGACGATCAGGGCTCGGAGCAACTTCATGGTTCCGTACCGTATCCAGACCGCCGGGCCACACTGTGGCATCCCTGATCCTTGCCGCCGAACTGGTAGTTTGAGCGCTTCCGCCCCCGAGGTCGTTGATGCTCTTCAACTCCATCGATTTCGCCATCTTCTTCGCCATCGCACTGCTCCTCTACTGGCGGTTGCCGGCGAGATTCCGAAATCACGTCCTCCTCATCGGGTCGATCTACTTCTACGGCCGCTGGAATTGGCGCTTCCTCGGGTTGCTGGCCATCTCGACCGTGGTCGACTATTCCGTCGGTCAGCTGCTGGCGAGGACCGAGGAGCCGTCGGCTCGAAAGCGGCTGTTGATCGTGTCGATGGTGACCAACCTCGGCATTCTCGGGGTCTTCAAGTACGCGAACTTCTTCGTCGACAGTTTCGCCGACATGGTCGGCGGACTCGGGCTCGACCCGAACAAGCCATTTCTGGACGTGGTGCTGCCGGTCGGCATCAGCTTCTACACCTTCCAGACGATGTCGTACACGATCGACGTCTACCGGCGCCGACTCGAGGCCGTCGATGATCTGCTCGTCTTCGCCACCTTCGTGGCGTACTTCCCCCAGCTCGTCGCCGGCCCGATCGAGCGGGCGAAGATCCTCCTCCCCCAGCTCCAGTCCCATCAGCGCTCGGTGAACCAGGCCCAGCTGCAGTCCGGCCTCGGACTCATTCTGCTCGGCCTGTTCAAGAAGGTGGTGCTCGCCGACGGAGTCGCCGCCATCGCCGACCGAGCCTTCACCGATCCGACCCAGCAGTCCTGGATCTCGGTCTTCACCGGCATCCTGGCCTTCGCCATCCAGATCTACGGCGACTTTGCGGGCTACACCGACATCGCCCGTGGGGTGTCGCGCCTCCTCGGCATCGAGCTGACGCTCAACTTCACCCAACCGTACCTGAGTCGGAACATCACCGAGTTCTGGCGGCGCTGGCACATGTCGCTGTCCAACTGGCTCCGGGACTACCTCTACATCCCACTCGGCGGCAACCGGAAGGGCCACGTTCGCACGTACGTGAACCTCATGGCCACCATGGTCCTCGGCGGGCTGTGGCACGGTGCCTCGTGGAACTTCGTGGTCTGGGGAACGCTGCACGGCTCGTTCCTCGTGGTTCATCGCTTGGTTCGTGGCGGTCGGGTCGATGACGGACCCCTGCGCTGGCGCGACCTTCCGGCCGTTGCTGCCACGTTCGCCGCCGTGTGCTTTGCCTGGGTCTTCTTCCGGGCGCCGGACTTCGCCACCTCCCGAGCCGTCCTGCGCCAACTTGCGCTCGAGCCTGGCGCATGGTCGCCGGCCGACACCACATTCGTGTTCGGGGCGTTCGTCGTGATGCTCGCCATCGACGGTCTGGCCCGCACCCGCGTCCTCGCACCCCGACTGCTGTGGGAACGACCGGCCGTCGCCGGCGTGCTCGTGTCGCTCACCGTGGTCGCCGTCGCCCTGTTCTCCGGCGGCGCACCCCGACCGTTCGTGTATTTCCAGTTCTGATTCATGCTGATGCGCTTCCGCCCACTCCTTCCGACGCTGCTCGCCACCCTCATGGCTGCCTCCGCCTGCGGCCAATCCGATGCCGAGGGCTACGAGGTCGCCGATCGGGTCATCGCCGCAGTCGGCCAACCGGCCGCTGCCGTGACCGTCGACGAGAGCGAGTGCACGCGCACCACCGTGGTCGACGAATACGGCTTTGAGGAGGAAGTGCTCGACTGTCCCGATGGTGCCGTGGTCACCGCCCCACCGGCAGCACTGATCGAGGGGGAACCATTGGACCCGGAGCTGATGCAAAACGTCGAAGGCGACCTTCCGGTCTGGGTGCTCGCCGACCTGGTGGCGACCTTGCCCGACGACGACCTTCGCCAGCGCTTCGAAGCGATCACGGCGACGATCGAGACGATGGACGCCACCTGCGGCGGCGACATCGGTCGCTGGCGCCAGTCCATCGGCGAGCTGGCCGACCAGGTCGAGCAGGCAACGCAGCGAATCAATGACGGAGCGCTCGAGGGGTTCGTCGGCTCACCGGAAGGGCGTGCCCTCGGACGGGCCTTCTTCGAACGGGCTGTGCTCGAAACCGGTTGTGGCCAGCCGGGCGCGGGCGAGCCGCTGAGCTACGACGACGTGGTCGCCGATGGCACACTCGCTGCGACCTCTCGAGCGCTCCTCGCATCGGCCGAGTTGTCTCGGCTGCTCCAGGCCGCGGTGATGACCGACCTGTTCCATTTCTTCTCGACGCTTCCCAACTACGAGTGGCTGCGGGCCCAGTCCGATCCCATTGATCTCGTCGTGTACGGCACCTCGCAGGCGGGCGCCGCCATCGACGTGCCGCTCCTCGCAGACCTCAGCGGGCGGCCGGTCGGCAATGCCTTCCTCCCGGGTTCGCTGGCCGAAGTCCAACAGCACTGGTTCCCCGAGGTCGATCAATACATCCACCCGCAGACGGTCGTGTGGATGATGGGAGCGATCGATTTGCTGATCGACTGCGAACCGAATGATCGTCCCGAGCAGTTCCTCGTCCGCCTCGAGAACCGGCGTCGGGCGTTTGCCTCGTCGGGCTGGTTTCGGACGCTCGACCCGATTTCGGTGATCCTCGGGCCGCCCGGGCCCCAGCGTGAAGCCCCGGGCAACGGCGACAAGAAGTCTTCGCCTGACGCTGCGGCGCTCGCCGCCCACCTCGAGGAGTACGCACCCCGCCTCGGGGCGACGAGCTTCTGTGCGTCGCGAGCCGAGGTCATCGCGGCAGCAGCGCAGCGTATGGTCGACAACGGCCAGGACGTCATCGTGATCGGCGCCCCGCTCAACCCGGCGGCCCTCGATCTCGCACCCAATCTGCTCCCCGATACCGCCGCCGCGCTCGAGCAGCTCGAAGGTGTGTTGCCGGCCGAGGTGAAGGTCGTCGACTTGAGCTCGACCCTCCAGGATCCCGGGTTGTGGAGCGATCTCACGCATGTCACCCAGTCCGGCGCCGCCGAGTTCACCCGACTGCTGGCGACGTCGATCGACGAGGGGTCGCCGTGACTTGGCGAGGGCGCTTCCTTTTGGCCTTCGTGGTCGTCGTGCTTGCCGCCGAGCTGGCGGCCAGAGCGACGATCGCGGCCACCGACGCTCCCGTGCTCCGCTGGCATGACGACGCCACCCAGCTGAAGGTGGCCCAGATGGACGAACGAGGTCCGGTCGACATGGTGATCGTCGGAACCTCGATGGCCCAGCAGGACATCGTGCCAAGCGTCCTCGCTGCGGCGCTCTCCGACGACACCGAGACCCCACTCTCGGTCTACAACGCGGCACTCAACGGCGGTGTCCCGGTGGTGATGGAGCCGTGGCTGCTGGACCAGGTCGTCGACCGCCTCCAGCCGGACACCGTGGTCTGGGGACTCTCGGCGCTCGACCTGTCGCTCGAATACGGCGACGCCACGCTCGATGCCTACGAGCAGGCGCTGGAGACCAAGTCCGGCGTGTATGCAACGGCCGACCGATGGGCGTCACGGCTTTCGGTGCTGATGGCCGATCGGCGAGTCCTGCGAGACCCTGACCAGCTGGTCGGCGACGGCGCCGATCGGAACCGTCGACGTTTGGCTGACGCCCGGGCCGAAGTCGGGCCCGACGGCGAACGGCAGAACTTCACCGTCGACACCGGCATTCGTCAATCGCAGGAGATCGCGCGGCGAATCACCCCGTTCCAGCTCGATCGCGACGACCTGGCGGCGATCGTCCGCACGGTCGACGCCCTCCGTGAGCGGGGCATCGAGGTCGTGTTCGTCGAGCTGCCGGTACCGAACCGATTCCGCCAGCTCTATCCCGGCGGCCCCGACCAGCACGACCTCGTGAACGCCACGCTCACCGAACTGGCCCGAGAACTCGACGTCGAGTTCATCACCCCCGAGGTGACGTTCACCGACCCCTCCTTCGTCGACTTCACCCACCTCAACGCCGAGTCAGCGAAGTCCTTCACCGAGTCCCTGGCCACATCGCTGCAAAACTGACCACCGAGCACGCGACCCGACAGCGGAGCGAGGTGTGCAACTCGGCGTGCCCGAAGGGCACACGTGAGCATCAGCGAACAACTCCGTAAGGGCTTCGGGCCCCCAGCTCACCGCACTACGCTGGCAGCGGCGCGAGTTGCGAGCGCCGGCGAGCAACTCGGTAAGTGCCGAGGCCCCCTGGGCCGAGGAACGACGTGGACCGTACAAGACTTGAACTTGTGACCTCTCGCGTGTGAGGCGAGCGCTCTAGCCAACTGAGCTAACGGTCCGGGACTCGGCAGGATAACCGTGCGCTTCCACATTTTGGCAACTCGGTCTGACAAGCTGGGTGGAATGCGCTGCTTCTTCGCCCTGCTGTTCTCGTTCGCCCTGATCGCCGCTGCCTGTAGCGGGAGTGGCTCGGGTGGTGGTGATGCGCTGCCGACCACGGTCGATCCCGATGGTCTGCCCGAAGACACCGTGTTGTTCGACGACGATGGTGGCGACACCGAGACCTCCCCCACCGAAACCACGTCGGTCGAAACGACCACGACCGCGCCGCCGACGCCGGCATCGACACCGAGTCTGGCGATCTTCCGGTTCGGGACGCTGGGCGGCTGGACGGGTTCGGGATGGCACCAGGACGATTCGTCGTCACCTGATGATGTGGGTGCGGCCGCCGGCGACCAGTTCCAGATGGCGGGCATCGGGGTCGAACCCGGCACCGTCGAGGGTGGCGCGCCGATGTTGGTGTGTGAACCGGCGGGCGGGTTTGGGGTCGAGACGTCGCCGGAGTTGCCCTACGACGGGTTCGATGGGTCGATCGCGATCGGGGTTCGCGCCGACTGGAATGCCCTTCCCCGGACCGCCGCCGTCACCGCCGGTGGAACCGGCGTCTATCTCGACGAGGTGGCCCGCCTGATCGGCCAGAACGGCATCGACCCGGCACTGGCCACGGTCGATTCGGTCGCCCGCGTCGACCTGGAGGGCGACGGGGTCGACGAGGTCGTCGTGACCGCCAATCGGTCGCCGAATTGGCCGGAGCCCGAGGCCGGCAACTACTCGCTGGTGTTCTTGCGAAAATTGGTCGACGAAGAGGTGCAGACCGCCATCCTGTTCAGCACCTACCTCGCAGAGACGCCGCCCGACTTCTATTGGGTACGAGCCCGGCTCGCCGGCTTTGCCGACCTCAATGGCGACGCCAAGCTCGAGATCCTCATGGCGAGCGAGTACTACGAGGGCGCCGGTATCGAGGCCTTCGAGTACGTCAACGACGATCTCGGTCCGGTCTCGGTGATCGGTTCCGGCTGCGGCGCCTGAGGCTTCGTCGGAGCGTTCTCACTCGGCCGGGTCGTCGTCGGGCAGGGCAACTCGCACGTCGTCGCCTTCGGTGACGACGTAGCGATAGCCGGGTAGCGGTGTCTCACCATCGGGGCCGAGGTCGACAGAGAGAAACTGCCAGTGGTCGCCGTCGAGCTCGAGGGTCGGACCGGGACCGGCGTCGGCGGTGTGTTCGGCGTTCTCGTGGCTCCAGCGCTTGTCGCGGAAGCCGACGCCCTTGACCTGGCACCGGGCGACCAGCTCGGCATCGGTTTGGAGATACACCCAGCCCCGCTCCCTGAGTTCCTTCGGCAGCGACGAGATCGGCAGCCAGTCCTTGTCGGCTCCTTGGACGTGGTAGCGCAGGTTGCTGGCGGGAATCTCGTAGGCGAGGTCTTTGGTGCCGGTGAGCGGTGGCATGACGTCGTCGGCGGACTTCGGCATCCGGGTGGAGACGCGCGGCTTGGCCGTGCGCACCCGCTCGGATGCTGCCCGACCGGTCGAGCTCGAGGCGGCACGCTTGCGAGGGGCGGGCGTCGGCTTCGGCGGTGCCGGCTCAGGTCGTGGGGGCTCGGGCTGCATGGCTCGCGGCAGCAACATGCAGTCGGTGCACGTCGCCCACGGTTGGGGCATGCCGTGTTCGCAGATGTAATCGGCCGGAACCTTCACGCAGTGTGTCTCCTTCTCGGGTACTCCCGACCATGATGGCTCAGCGCCGGATGAGTGCCTCGGTTTCGGGCGAAACTGGGGCAACGACCATGGCTGCGGTCAGATCGACGAGGTGGCTCGAGAACAACGCGACACCTGACCGACCCCGGTTGTTGCGGGCCCGGTTGGCCAGTTCGCCGTGAACGAAGCGGATGGCAGCGAACCGCCGGTGGAGCGGTCGCCCGACCGCCCCCTCCGGCATGTGGGGTTCGATACGGGTGGCCCAGTCGACCAAGCTCGGCCGCTCGACGACGAGCGGGTAGAGGGCACCGAAGCGCATCGGTCGGGCGAGGACTTCGTCGGCGACGAGCAGATAGTCCCGGCCGACATTGCCCAGCTGGTCGGCCAACGGATGGACGAGCGCGACGGCGAGGTCGCGGACCGATGCGTCCGGTTCGAGCTCGTTGAGCAGGGCCGAACGCGAGGCGTCGACGACAGCGCCGCGGTCCTCGAGGGCCTGGCGTAGCAGTCCGTCGCGATCACCGAAGTGGTATTGGAGCGCGTTGGTGTTGCGCTGACCAGCAGCACGGTTGATCGCACGCAGCGACGGTGCGTCGATCCCCTCCTCGGCAAACAGCGACAGGGCCGCAGCGATGAGGATCTCGCGTGTTCCGTCACTCACAACGTGAACAACACCTTCAGCACGTCGTCTTCTCGGGCATCGAACAATCGGTAGCCCTCGGCTCCTTCCGACAGCGGGAGGCGATGAGTGAACAACCCGTCGCCTCGCAGCCGACCCGACTGCAACAGGGGGATCACCTCGGACCACATCTCGGTCACCGGCGCCACACCGGCTCGCACCGTGAGGTTGCGATAGAGCAGCTGGTTCATCGCAAGTGCGGTACCGCCTTGTGGCAGCCCAATGAAGGATGCGGTCCCGCCGTGGCGAAGGAGCTGGGGTACCAACTCGACAGCGCTGCGATGCCCGGAGGCTTCGAAGACCCGATCGATCATCGCTCCGCCTGTCAGCTCCCGGACCAACGAAACGGTGTCGGCTCCGGGTTCGAGCGATCGAGCGCCCAGCCCCTCGGCATGATGGCGCCGTGCGGCCACCGGGTCGATGGCGAGCACCTCGGACGCACCGCGAAGGAACGCCAGTTCTACGCCGAGGAGACCGATCGGTCCGAGTCCGACGATCGCCACCCGGTCACCCGGTGCAATGTCGGCGCGACTCGTGCCGAAGTGGGCGGTGGCGAGCGCGTCGGTCAGTAGCAGTGCTTGCTCATCGCTCACCCCCTCGGGGATCGCCCGCACGGTGAGATCGGCGTTCGGGACCTGTACGAACTCGGCCTGCCCGCCCTGCAGGTCGGTCGAGAGTCCGAACGCATTGGCCTTGGCGCAGCGCCCACGCCGCGACCGGCACGCAGGGCAGATGCCACAGCCCGAGCCTCCGGCAACCAACACTCGATCGCCAGCCGCCACGGTGAAGACCTGAGGACCGGCATCGACGACGGTTCCGATGAACTCGTGTCCGACACAGAACGCAGGAACGTCGGCCGAGTAGTCGGTCCGGCCGATGCGGTCACCGTGATAGATGTGCAGGTCCGATCCGCAGATGCTGCAGGCCTCGACCGCGAGGATGACCGCGTTGTCGATCGTGCGTTCAGGATCTCGGTAGTGCTCGTACCGGATGTCGCGCGGCCCGTGAAAGACCAATGCCTGCATGTGTTGCTCCTCGAAGTGGTGAACCGATTTCGAGAGATTAACGCATGTGCGTTAATCTTTCGAGGCAACCCCCGAAGCCAAGGAGATCTGATGTTCGAACACTCCGCCCGTACCACCGCGCTCCTCGAGCAGTTGCGCACGTTCTTCACCGACCACATCGAACCGGCCGAAGCCGAGCGGCGGGCGTGGCACCACGATCCGGCCACGGCGTGGACTCCCTGGCCCGGTCTCGAGACACTCAAGGCCGAGGCCCGATCCCAGGGGCTATGGAACCTGTTCCTGCCGGAAGAGCACGGCGAATGGAGTCCCGGTCTGACCAACCTCGAGTACGCACCACTCGCCGAACAGATGGGCCGTGTCTCGTGGTCGAGCGAGGTCTTCAACTGTTCCGCCCCTGACACCGGCAACATGGAGGTGTTGGCCAAGTTCGGCGACGAACGCCAGCAAGAGGAGTGGCTGCGTCCCCTCCTTGCCGGTGAGATCCGCTCGGCCTTCGTCATGACCGAACCGCAGGTGGCGTCGTCGGACGCCACCAACATCGAGACCTCCATCGTGCGCGATGGCGACGAGTACGTCATCAACGGCCGCAAGCACTGGATCTCGGGTGCCATGGACCCCCGCTGCACGATCTACATCGTGATGGGCAAGACCGATCCGACCGCTCCCAAGCACGCCCAGCAGTCGATGGTCCTGGTCCCTGCCGGCACGCCGGGTGTCGAGATCATCCGACCAATGGACGTGTTCGGCGACCAGCACCCTCCGGGCGGCCACGTCGAGATGCGGTTCACCGACGTTCGGGTTCCGGCCGAGAACCTGATCCTCGGCGAGGGTCGAGGATTCGAGATCGCCCAGGGCCGTCTCGGTCCCGGACGCATCCATCACTCGATGCGCCAGATCGGTGCCGCCCAACGCTGCCTCGAGCTGATGTGCCAGCGCGGCGCCTCACGTGAGGCGTTCGGCCGCAAGCTCAGCGACCACGGCATGGTCCGCAAGGACATCGCCCTCTCGCGTTGTGAGATCGAACAGGCCCGCTACCTCACGCTCGCCGCAGCGGGCGAGATGGACCGGGTCGGCAACAAGGCTGCCCGCGACCTGATCTCGATGATCACGATCGTCGGACCGCAGATGGCGCAGAACGTTGCCGACCGTGCGATCCAGGTGCACGGCGGTGTCGGTGTCAGCTCCGACACGCCGATCGCCGAGATCTTTGCCCACGCCCGTTTCCTCCGCATCGCCGACGGTCCCGACGAGGTGCACATGAACCAGCTGGCTCGTTCCACCGTCGCACGCCACACCTGAGGTTCCGATTCGGAATCGGCTGCGGCGCTGTAACCGCCGCAGCCGATCACCGTCTCCACTGGTGTCTCGGCAACTGGCCGATCGACACGACTGGAGGATCCACATGGGAACCGAAGACGTCCGCAATGCACTCCACGCCATGGACGACGACAAGGTGCGAGCCCAACTGGCCGCCGGCGACCTTGCCGCCCTCGGCAACGCCGATCTCAGCGCCGAAGAACAGGCGATGGTCGTTGCCGCTGCCGATGACTTCCCCGAGGTGGCCGGCTTCTCGTTCAAGCAGTACACCTCGAGCTGGAAGGTCGAAGAAGGCGAGTCGGTCAAGAGCACCAGCTCGTACATCGACGGCAAGCTCGGGGACGGGGCGTTCGCCAAGGCCGTCAGCTACAGCGTCTTCAAGTTCTGAAATGAACACGACGCTCGCCACCGCAGGCGACGCCGGTGTCGTGCGACTCGACGGGCCGGGGCTGCGATCGCTCGTCGAGGCATTGCGCACGATGCCGGCCGACCGTGCCGCCGAACTCACCAACGCGGCGACCATCAGCGGCGGCTCATTCACGTCGATGGTCGACGAGGCGACGGTCACTCAACTGGTCGATGAGGGTGTGATGCGGCCGTCCGAGTTGGCGAGTGGCGAGAGAAGCTACGCACCGCAGGTGACCTTCTGGAATGCCGGCGGGCTGGTCACCGTGCTCCCGGCGCCTGGCACGCGAGACGCCAACGCCATCTACCTGTCGGGCGACACCCTGTGGTTGCTCGACTTCTTGTGGAAGCGGAACGTACGGGGCGCTCGGGCGGCCGAACTCGGCAGCGGGCACGGCTTTCTTGCTGCGGCCTTGGCCTCTCGTTTCGTCGAGGTGGTCGCCGCCGACATCGACGAGACGTGCGTCCGGTACATGGCCGCGACGCTGGCGGTCAACGGTCTGCAGCCACCGCGAGCAAGAGCGATGCTGGCCGACGTTGCGGCCGGTCTTCCCGCCGGCTCGTTCGATCTCGTCGTCGCCAATGCTCCCTGGTCGCCCGCGCCACCGCGACGAGACGACGGCGTCGGCGTGGTCTGGGCCGACGGTGGCCACCGCGGCACTGCATTGCCGCTCGAGTTCATCCGTCAGTCCGCCGACCTCCTGCTACCGGGAGGTGAGGCCGTGGTGCTGTGCCTCGACACCACCTGGGCCGACGGCGAGCAACCGCTGCAGGCTGGGCTTCGAGACGTGGTCGCAGCAGGGTTCATCGTGGAGGTACATCCCACCGAGGTGATCCCGGCGAATGCCTACGAGCGGCTACTGACCAAGACGCCGCAGTTGGTCCGAGCCCAGCATGTTGCCGTGGTCGTCACTCGTCCCGTCCGGGGCGAGACCCCCGACTCAGCCGCCATCGGCGACCCTTCGCCGGGGTGTCGTCATCAGCGGGCGCGGGAAGATGCGAGTGGTCGAGATCTGGAGGGATGACCTCGACCGCTCGCACCTCCTCGTGTTCGCCCGGGTCAGAGGTGCCGGCCAACGCGGCCGCCACGTCGGCCATCGTCGCAGGACGTTCGGTCGGGTCGAGTGAGAGGCACCGATCCACCAGCAAGGCAAGGTTTGTGGGGAGGTTCACATCGACGGTGACGAGCGACGCGGGGGACGTCGTGAGGCGCTCACGAAGATACTTGCCGAGGGCATGACCGTCGGCGTAGGGCGGCCGTCCCACCAGCAACCGATGGAGCAACACGCCGACCGCATAGACGTCGGAAGCGATCGTCGCCGGCTTGCCTTCGAGCTGTTCCGGCGCCAGGTGGCCGAGCTGGCGGGGATCCATCGCGCTCGCCGAGGTCGGTGAAGGTGACTCGAGCGTCGCCGCCAGTCCCAGGTCATGCACGATCAACCCGTGTTCCGAATCGGGCGACAGCGATGAGGCAGCGAGCGCGCCGTGCACCACGCCGGCCTCGTGCGCTGCGCCGAGCACGTCGCAGATCTTTTCGACGAGGTCGATCGCCGCGGCCGGAGCGACTGCTTCCGACGTGTCGATCAGAGGGCGTCGACGCTCGCCGACCACCCCCAACCATGGCCGATCGACCACCTCGACGACGGGCGCAATCCCCGGATGACCGATCGCCGCCACGGTCGACATCATCGTTCGGAGCTCGGTGGACGCCGAGGCCGGGTCACGCTCGGTCGGGTCGATCTGGTGAATGGTGACCGGGCGAGCGTCGGATGACCGCTCCGCCTCCCACAGGGTGCCCCACCGAGTTGGCGAGCCGGCGCCGCGGAGGCGGTAGCCGATGGGACCGTCGCTGATCGTGTGAGCATTCCGCTCGACGGCGCCACCGACGAACATGGTCGTGCGTCGTCCGGCAGGCTCGACCGGCGACGCTTCGAGCACATTGGCCGACGTCGCCCACAACGCTGCCTTCAGCTGGAACGGGCGAAGCTCGGGGTGCTTTGCCTTGACCAGCGTTGCGAGCCCGGCGATGTGCGGAGCAGCGAACGAGTTGCCGGTGATGGTGGTCGTCCCGCCGTTGATCCACGGCACCTCGATGTCGATGCCTCGTGCCAGGAACTCCGTCGGAGGATTGGGATTGGCGTGAAATCGCAGCGGGTCGGTCGAGGTGTTGCAGGCAACACTTGCGACCGAAGCAAAGAGCGACGGGTAGCTCGCCCGTTGCACATTGTTCGCCGCCGTCACGATGAACGTGTTGCCGAAATAGGCGCGGTCGCACACCTCGTGGAACGCAAGGGCCCACTCGCTCCGAGTCGTGCCGAGCGACAGGTTGACGATGTCGTACCCCTCGTCGACCGCCCACACCAAGCCGGCGTGGAACGCGGCTGCCTTCCCGGTCAGATTTGGACCCAGCACTCGGACACTGGTGATCGAAGCCTCCGGTGCCAGCGCATGGATGATCCCCGCAACCGCCGTCCCGTGACCAAACGCATCGTCGTGGGGGCCGTCGTTCTTGATCACCTCGCCATCGGGACTGACGGTGAACTCGACCGCAGCGTCACGATCGACGCACGACCCGAGCATCGGATGGTCGCTGTCGATCCCGCTGTCGATGACCGCCACCCGCACACCCGCTCCGGTCGAACCGGCGAACGCGACCTCGGGCGTGAAGTCGCGTACTGGTGCCGGCTTTGCGAGCCGTACGGCCAGCGAGTCGTGGGCCCAGGCGGGACGTGATCGGTCGCTCACGAACCCGTGCCGAGCAGGCCCCGCAACAGAGACGCCACTTCGCGGTAGCGCCGTTGATCTCGGCCGGCAAGGTCGGACAGCTCGGCCGCCAACGTCGCGGGCTCCGGCACCTCGATCACATCGTCGCGCTGTTCGCTGATCGCCACGGCAGCAACCTGCGCCAACGACGCGACGGCGTCGATGTCGTCGAAGCTGAAACCGGACCCGTCACGTTTGGCGGCCACCTCGAGCAGCACCAATCCCTCGCCGGCCTCGGCGACCACGAAGCTCGGCGGGACACCGGGGTAGCCACCGACGCCCTCGTCGCTCGCGTCGTCGGGCTTCGGCATCAGCGCCGTTGGCTGACCAGAGGCGAGTGTGTACCCACGTGCGCCCTTCACTTCGACCGCGTCGCCGATCCGAAGCTGCGGCATCACTCCATCGCTCGCGATGGCAGCGACGACGAATCCGTTCGCGGCACCGCTCAACAGCCAACCGCATTGGGCCCCGCTTGCAGCGATGGCCTCGTCAACGATCGTCTGTAGCAGTGGACGTGCAACCTGCGTCATATGGCAACCCCCTCGGTGTCGTGTGGTAGCTCGATCGCATCGCGCAGCCGCTTTCTCGCACGATGAAGGACCACCTTGGCGTTGCCCGGACTGATGGACAGCGCCTCGCCGATCTCCGTCGGTCCGAAACCGAAGTGGACGGCGAGCGAGAGCGCAGTGGCGTCCCGCTTCGACAGACCCCCGATTCCCGACTTGACCGAACGAGCAAGATCTCGCAGCTCGGTGATCTCGTCGGGCCCCGCCGTCGCCGATGGAAGAGCACCGAGCGCCAGATCGTCGTCGTTCTCGAGCGTCGGGCGACGAGCGTGGTGACGGTAGTGGTCGACGATCGCGCGTCTCGTGATCTGGAGGAGCCACGGCCGGAACAAGGCCGAATCTCGTAGCCCAGGGAGCTTGGTCCAGGCTCGAGCGAACACCTCCTGCGTGATGTCATCGGTATCGCGGTGCCCGCGTGCCTCGGCACGAACGACACTGCGAACGAGCGACTCGTAGCGCAGATGCAGCACGTTGAAGGCGGCATCATCACCCGCCGCCGCTGCGCTCGCCAGATCGGCATCGGACGCATTGCTCCTCATCACTTCCCCCCTTTGTTCACACCTGACCGACGGAACCTGATGTCGCCCGCAACCGAACCCGGCGACCCCATGACCACGAACCCGCCAACACAGGTGAAGAGCAGCAGGGTCGTCGCCGTTGCCGGCGCCGAGGACTGGCCGGCGACGGGTTCGACGACCGAGATGTCGACTTCGAGCACCGGCGTCCCATCGCAGGCGACCTCGACGACGTGATCGCCGACACCGAGGGCGACCGTGTCCAGGACGCCATCGACGATCGGCAGATCGACAGCGCCGGCCCGGGCGGTGAACGGCCGGTCGCATTCTGCGTCGATCGAAACCGGCGCACCGCGCGGGATCATTGCGTCATCGAGGCTCACCAACTCGTCCGGCTCGGGCGCTTCGGTCGTCGGCACGGTGGTCGTGGTGCTGGTCGTCGTTGGCGCCGTGGTCGACGTCGTCGTCGGCGCTGGCGTGGTGTCCTCCGACAGCACCTCGAGCGGTTCGTCAGGGCGAGTCGTGGTTGGCCGAGGCGCGGCCGTCGTGGTCGTCGTCGGCGCTGCGGTCGTCGTCGTAGTCGGCGCCGCCGTCGTGGACGTCGTGGGTGCAGCCGTCGTGGACGTCGTCGGCGCTGCGGTCGATGTCGTGGTCGTCGTGGGTGCAGCCGTCGTGGACGTCGTCGGCGCTGCGGTCGTCGTTGTGGTCGGCGCCGCCGTCGTGGTCGTCGTGGGTGCAGCCGTCGTGGTCGTCGTCGGCGCTGCGGTCGATGTCGTGGTCGTCGTGGGTGCAGCCGTTGTGGTCGTCGTCGCAGCAGGGACGGTGGTGCTCGTGGTGCCGGTGGTGGTCGTGGTCGGCACCGTCGTCGTGGTCGTCGGCACGGTGGTCGTCGTCGGCGGCACCGTCGTCGTGGTGGTCGGCACCGTCGTGGTGGTGGTCGGCACCGTCGTCGTAGTCGTCGTCGGCACGGTGGTCGTCGTCGGCGGCACGGTGGTCGTGGTGGTCGGCACCGTCGTCGTGGTCGTGGTGGTCGGCACCGTCGTCGTGGTCGTCGGCACGGTGGTCGTGGTGGTCGGCACCGTCGTCGTGGTCGTCGGCACCGTCGTCGTAGTCGTCGGCACCGTCGTCGTAGTCGTCGGCACCGTCGTCGTAGTCGTCGGCACCGTCGTCGTAGTCGTCGGCACCGTCGTCGTGGTCGTCGATGTCGTCGTGGTCGTCGTCGTTGGCGCCACGGTTTCGTCGTTGACGAAGCGGCAGTAGTACCAACTGGCCGAGCCGTCGATCGGGATGGAGATCACGAACTTTCCCGTGCCCGATTCGATGATGGACACCGCAACGGGATCCGAGACCTCGCCGTCGAAACTCACGTTGCAGGTGACGTTCGCCGAGGCGTCGGTCACCTCGGAGATCGTGAGCGTGCCGGACGAACCATTGAGCGTGAACTCACGCTGCCCGTTGTCGCCCATCGAGAACGACGCCGACACACCGGCTCCTGACACGGTGAAGGCGTAAGGACCTCCGCCAGGCGGATTCGTGTCCTTGACGATCCGTACATACGGTGCGTCCTCGTAGAGCTCGCAAACGCCTCCCGAGGCAGGGAGGACGAAGCTCTCTCCCACATCGACGAAGTCGACGTCGGTGTAGCAGTAGCCGTAGAGGTTGAACGGCGATGGATCGCCGAGGCGGCTGACCGACACCTGGTCGCCCTCGATCAGCGTCAGCGTGGTGGAATCGCCGTCAGACAGCGTCACGTCGACGGTCTCGACAGCGCCGGTGCCAAAACGAGTCCTCGTCACTCGATACGTCGCCGATCCGCCGTGCGGATAGTTGCTGAAGCTGATTTCGAGCGGCACCTCGGTGACACCCGGTTCAGCCGAGACATCGGGCTGGAAACCCACCGCACCCACCAGCGACGCGCAGATCGCGACAACGGCGACGATTCGCAGCACCATGCTGCGGCGTCCGTCCCGCCGGTTTCCACCCTCCTGCATGCACACTCCCTCAAGTCGGCAAGCAGGCGAAACGCTAGCTACGAGGCATTAACAGCGCGCTAACGAGATCTCGCAACGAGAATTTCCGACCGGCGTGTAACCATCGCGCTCTGCCGACGTCTGCCCCTGGGTGAGGACTCTCCGACCGACCGTTGTCCCATGAGCAACGCCGACACCGCAACGCTCGACGCCCTTCTCCCCGACTACGAGGTCGGCCAGGAGATCGGTCGTGGGGCAATGGGGATCGTGCACCTGGGCCGCCACCGTCACCTCGACCGACTCGTCGCCATCAAGGAGCTGCCGGCGGCGCTCATCGACGACCCCGACGTGCGCGCTCGGTTCCTGAGCGAGGCCCGCACACTCGCCAGCCTCGATCACCCCAACATCGTTCCGGTCTACGACTTCATCGATCGTGACGGACACTGTCTGTTGGTCATGGAGGCCCTACAGGGCGGCACGCTGTGGGATCGCTTCAGTCGCAACGGCCTGTCGATGCCGTCATCGTGTGCCGCGGCGATTGCGACGGCGTGCGGCGTCGAGCACGCGCATGCCAACGGTGTGCTCCATCGAGACATCAAGCCCGAGAACCTGCTCTTCGCAACGGAGCGGCAGCTGAAAGTCACCGATTTCGGCATCGCCAAGGTGATCAGCGGTGACCGCACGATGGGCACCATCGACGGCAGCGTGCTCGGGACCCCGGCCTACATGGCCCCCGAACAAGCCGAGGGTGAGACCCTTGGTCCTGCCGCCGATGTCTACGCAATCGGTGCGGTGCTGTTCGAACTCCTGTCGGGCCAGCTCCCCTTCGAGGGCGACTCCCCCATGACGCTGCTGGTGCAACGCATCATGCACGATGCACCCGACCTGAGAACCCTGGCCTCGACCGTTCCGGAGCCGATCGCCGACGTTGTTGCTCGCTCACTCGTGCGCGATCCGGGCCAGCGCATTCCTTCAGCCGCTGCCTTCGCTTCGCAACTCGGTGCCGCCGCAACCGAGAGCTGGGGCGAGGACTGGCTGGACCAGGCCGGCATCGAACTTCCGGATGCGACGCACACCACCAGTCGCCGCCCCACCGTCGAGCGACCCGGCGGCGCGGCCGAGACCGTTGCCCCCCGGAAGGCCGCCACCGACCGACCGGCCGAGCCCACTGTGGCGCCGCAGCGGCGACCACCAACCTCCGAGTCGATCCACCCCCAGCGGCAGCACACTCCGTCACCGGCACCTCCGATCGAGCGTGGCCAGCTCGTCGATGTTGCGGCCCTGATCAAGAAGCCCCCGCGCCGCTGGCCGCTCAACGCGGCAGCGGCTGTCGCCGTCCTTGCAGCGATCGCTCTGGTCCTTCTCACACCGTTCACGCTCGATCCCGTTCCCGCCGCCGCGCCGTCGCCCGCCATCAATGGCACGGCACTCGACAACGACACGACCACTTCGATCGACCTGAGTGCACCATTGGCGCTCACCGATCTCGGCGATGCCCCCGTGTCGGTGAGCCTCGCCTACGGAGGGATCGACGTCTGGAGCAGCAACGGTCTGCTCGAGAGCGAGGCCGAAATCGATCTCGGAGCGATCGGCTACGCCGTCTCGGGTCCGCTGACGCTCACCCTCGCCTCCGACGATGCCCCCGACGCCGTCTTCGGTGTCCGCTCGACTCGCCGCTGGTACGCAACGGCGCAGGCACCACTGCTGCTCGCCCTCCTTGCTGTCGGACTCTCGATGGTCGAGTACCGACTGCGATCGTTTCGCGACGGATCGATTCGCGTCTTCATGCTCATCGGCACGGCACTGACCTCGGCCGGGCTCGCCGTCATCGCCACGGCGTTGTACGCCCAGTACGCCGAACAATGGTTCCGCGTCGATGACCTGGTCCCGGTAGCCGTCGCCGGTGGTGTCGCCGGCGCGCTCGTCGGTCTGGCGAGAGCCAACCACGCGAAGGCTCGACGCCGGCGGACGCTCAGCACACGACTTCAATCCACCTCACGACTGGGAGCCTCCTCGTGAACCATCGCCATCACCGCCTCCTCGTCGTCCTGTTCGGGATCGCCGCCGTTGTTGCGAGCTGCGGCTCGAGCAGCGACGAGGACCTCGTCGCCGTCGACGCCACGATCGACAGCTTGTCAATCGCCGATGCCAGCCCGTCCAACCCGCTCCCCCTCGATCCGCGTGAGGAATCGACCCTCGCGCTCACGCTCGACAACACCACCGATCGTCCCGTTGCCGTCGAGCGGGTTCGGGTCGAGGGCGAGCTGCTCGGCCTCAATTTCTTGACCTACGACGTTCGTGTCCGGCTGACGCTCGAACCGGGCGAAACTCGCCAGCTCGACGTGCCGCTGGACTTCTTCGAACTCGAACGCCAGGCGAACGGCTATCTACGCTCGTACGTTCGCATCTACGACGACAGCGGGGGCCGTGTCGGGGGCCAGTCATTCGCTCTCGACATCAAGGGCGACTCGACCTCGATGATGGTCCTGTTCTCCATCGGCCTCTTCGCCATCACGGCTGCCACCGCCGCACTCAACATGCGCGACCTGCGTCGCGGACAGCTGCCCGAGCAGCGATTCGCCCGCGGCGTTCGCTTCTTCGTCCCCGGTCTCGGTCTCGGCCTCATGCTGTCGGTCGCCTTCAGCGTCTTCCGAATCTTTCCGCTTCCGGCGACCAGCTGGGTCCCGCTGACGGTCGTGCCCGCCTTGGCCGGGTTCTTCATCGGCTATGCCGTCATTCCGGGCCCGGACGATACGGCGCCGATCGAGAACCTCGATGACCTCGACGACGAGGAACTGCTGGAGGCGCTTCGGCCCGAGGACATCAAGGCCGAGCCCCAGAAGTGACCACTCGACCACGGAGAACGGTCGCGCTACGGTTCCCGTAGGAGGGAAGCGTTCAGGCAGTATGAGAAACCCACGACCGTCGCCGCTGTTTCGCCATACCCCGCCCGAGCTCACACCCGAACTTCTCGTCCGCCCCCGGCTCATCGGGATACTCCGGCGCCGGTTCGACGAGCGCCTCTTGACCGTGTCGGCCGGCCCCGGCTTCGGCAAGTCGATCCTGCTGGCTCAGGCGATCGAGGAGAACAAGCACGAACGGTTCGGCGACGACGTGTGGCTCGGTCTTGGCGACGACGATCATGACCCGGACCACTTTCTCGCCGGTCTCTACCGGTCGATCGCGGGACGGTCTACTCGGCGAGCGGTGTCGCCTGGCGACATCGCCGAACTCGTCGCCGACCGGATGCCCACGCCCGTTGCGCTGATCCTCGACGACGTCCACTCGTTGGGCAGCCCGATCGGGCCGGCGTGGCGGACGATGGCGCACCTGGTCGATCAATTGCCGGACAACGCACACGTGGTGCTCTCCGGCCGCTCGTTGCCGCCGCTGCGCGTCGGCCGTGGGAAGCGCGCCGAGCCGGAGGTCACCATCGACGAACGGAGCCTTGCCTTCGACGATCACGAGCTTGCCCAGTGCACCGGAGAGGAAGCGCCGGAGACGCTGGTGCTCGTTCCCCGCTGGCCGGCGCTGGCGTCCTTTGCCGGACGGCTCGACCACGAAGCTTCGGTGGCGTTCGTGCGGAGCGAAGTCGTCGCAACCCTGCATCCTGAACGGGCTCGGCTCCTCGCCCTGCTCGCTCCGTTCGCTGTCATTGATGACGCCGTTGTCGCGGCCGTCGCCGGCACGGGTGCGTGGACGGCACGACGAGTCTTCGACGGGTTGCCGCTCGTCGACCAGGTCGGTGACCAGTACGAGATGCACCCGCTCTGGTCGAGGGCGCTCGGTGATCATGTCGACGCAAAGGATCACGATCAGGCGTTGGCTCGCGGCGCCCGCTTGCTCCTCGACCGAGGTGAGCACGTCCGCGCTGCCCGTGCCGCGCAGTCGGCCGGTGACATCGGGCTCGTCGTCGAGGCCGTGCGTAGCTACTGCGAGCAGCCGCTGCTGAACACGACGGTCGACGACATCCGATCGCTCCAGTCGTTCCTACCCGCGGGCGATGCCACGGCGGGAGCCGAGCTCCTCCTCGAGGCAGCGCGCATCTGGACGGCGAGCGAGCGCACGGCCGAAGAGATCTTCGAACGCGCGGTCGAACGTGCGAAGGCCTCGGGAGATCGAGAGATCGAGGCACTTGCGCGATGGCGAGTTGCGCAACTGCAGTACGCTCACGACCACTCAGGACTCGTCCTCGACGCCCGCATCGAGCAGCTTGCGGCCGACGGGGTCGGCATGGCCCAGGCGACCGCGACCTTCATTCGTTCGGTCGTCGCCCAGCGCGCAGGCGATCCCCTCGAGGCACTCCGCGAGGTCGGGACCTTCGCCGCGCTGCAATCGCGTCTGCGACGCGTCACCATCGCCGAGCGTCTGGTCGACCTCGGACGACCCGAACAGGTCTCCGCCACGATCGAGTCGGTCTTGGCCGCCGACGACATCGACATCTTCGGCGCACAGGCGCTCTGGCTCCGTGGTGAGGTCGACCCCGAGCTGGCTTGGCCGCTCGCCCAACAGTTCCCCGCCATGGCAAAGGAGCGAAACGCTGCCCACGAGATCGTCTCGGTGAGCGGGGTCGTCGCCACCATTGCGATCGCAGCAGGCGAGTTCGACACCGCCCGTGCGATCGTCCAGGACGCTCGTCGGTTCGAGGCGTGCGTGGGCGACCACGTCGTCCTCATGCTCGACATCGCCGAAGCGGCGGTGGCGCTGTGCGTTGACAGCGAGGAACGAGCGATCGAAGGACTCGAGCGAT
The DNA here is from genome assembly GCA_041394265.1 of Acidimicrobiales bacterium. NCBI lineage: Bacteria > Bacillati > Actinomycetota > Acidimicrobiia > Acidimicrobiales > Acidimicrobiales bacterium. The sequence goes on along the minus strand of JAWKIO010000005.1, from coordinate 3,390,062 downwards.
CCCTGGAACGGGTCCCCCTCGGGCGCTGGCCGTCTCGAGCCCACCTCCACGGCCTCACGATGTTGCGAGCGCTCCTTCCCGACGAGGCATCGGTGCTCGATGACTGCGACCTCGGCCCATCCTTTCGCACGGCCGTCCGAGCTGGCGCCGCGATCGCAGCGGCACGCGCTGGATCGAACGCTCCGGCCAGAGCGCTGGACTGGTCGAGGCCGACCTTGCTGCGAGCCCACGTGCCGCCGCCATTGCTGGCTGAGCTCGCAGCGGCGGCGTCAGCCGACACCAACGAAGGCGCAGCTCGCGAGGTCTTGAGCGACGTTCCCTCGGTCGGTCGGTGGCTCGACCGGACGGCAAAGCGGTCCCGTCCTCGACAAGCCGGCGCCGTTGCGCACCTCCTCGCCGAACTCCCGCTCGATCCGGGGTATGTCCTCCAAGTTCGTACCCTCGGTGGGCTGGCGGTGTCACGGAGCGACGGTCGGGAGTTAGGCCCGGAGTGGGGTCGACGCAGACGTGTCCAAGACCTGTTCGTCTACCTTCTCGCCCATCAGCGACCGACCCGAAAGGCCGCGGCTGCTGCGCTCTGGCCATCACTGTCAGAGGCGAAGGCAGCAGCGAACCTCCGGGTGAATCTGACCCATCTCCACGCGGCACTCGAGCCTGGCCGCCAGCCCGGCGCTCGACCCTACTTCATCGACGCCACCTCGACCGATCTGCGACTGATCCGGGACTCGATCGAGATCGACACGGATCAATTCGACCGCCACATCGCCGAGGCGAGTGCGGCGGAAGCCGATGGCGTCCCGACCTCCGCGCTCGAGCACTATGCGGCAGCCAGCGACCTCTACCGGGGCTGGTACCTTCCGCTCGTCGAAGAGGAGTGGGTGGTACCCGAGCGGCTTCGTCTGCACTCACTCGCCCACGCTGCCATCTGCCGAACCGGCGAGCTCACCCTGGCCCGGGGTCGTCCTGAGCAGGCCATCGTGTCAGCAGTGCAGGCCCAACAACTCGACTCGATGTCGGAGCGAGCGCACCGCCTGTCGATCCGCTGCCATCTCGCACTCGGCAGTGAATCCTCGGCGCGCATCGCAGCACGTGGCCTGATCGCCCAACTCCACGACGACGGCTTGCGCCCCGACATCGAAACCCAACGTCTCCTGTCCCGCCTCGGCGTCGCCTGACACGACCACCTCGGCACCCGTCGCGGCGAGCGCCTCAGGCCGACCGACCGGATCGAGCGGCGGCGACCACGGCGGCAACATCGGCAGCCGAAATGCCCTCCTGGCGTGCCGCCATCGTCGCTCGCGCTGCCGACGAGACCGGACCGACGGTCGAACGAACCAAGAGTCGTCCACCGGGCGTCGCTGCCATCGTCGAACGGCCACGGGCCGCGTCGTCGATCTCGCGGTACTGCTGGCGCAGTTCCGCGAGTGAGTCCTCGGGCAGGGTCAAGAGCGTCAAGGGTTCCAGCGCCCGGAGCTGCACGCCTGTCGGGGTCCCCAGGAGTGCGTTCAAGCCGAAGACCTCACCCGACGCAATCATGCGTGAGGGAGCGCCCGCTCCCTCGTCCGAGACGAGTTCGCCTCTGCCGTCAGCAACAACGACGAGCTGGCCCCCCTCGCTCACGCTCGACCCGGGCGCCACGACCACACGACCGAACCGAGCCGCCAGGTCGGCGAGTTGATCGGGCTCGAGGTCGACGAAGAGCGGGAGCTTTGCCAACACCTGTTGCAGGTCGAACGGCGGCCGCTCCGGCACCGGCTCGCCAGTCTGCTCGGCCCACAACCGCGCGTAGAGCCCGCCGAGTGCGACGAGCTCGTCGTGACGACCGTGCTCGGCGATCTTGCCGGCGTCGACCACGTAGATCCGGTCGTAGTCGGTGACCGAGGTCAACCGGTGGGTGATCGCCACGACCGTTCGGCCTGCGCCGGCCCGTTCGAGCGTGCCGCTGATCTGGCGCTCGGTTCCCGGGTCGAGGGCCGAGGTCGCCTCGTCGAGCAACAGGATGGACGGATTCCCCACGAGCGCACGGGCGATCGCCACCCGTTGGCGCTGACCCCCCGAGAGGTTCCGTCCCGACTCACCGACCAACGTGTCATAGCCGCGAGCCAAGTTGCCGACGAAGCTGTCGACCTCGGCAGCGTCGGCCGCGGCGAGGATCTCGTCTTCGGTGGCGCCCACCGAGCCCAGCGCGATGTTCTCTCGCACGGTCGCATCGAACAGGAACGAGTCCTGGAAGACGACACCCATCTGCGAGCGCAGCGAGTCGAGTGAGCGATCGGCGACATCGACGCCGTCGATGGTCACCCGCCCTTCGTCGGGCTCGTAGAGGCGCATCAGCACACGCAGGATCGTCGACTTGCCCGAGCCCGAAGGTCCGACGAAGGCCACGCTGCTACCCGCCGGAATCGTGACGTCGACCTCGTCGAGGGCCCGGCGTTCGGGGCTGTACGACAGTGAGACGCCTTCGAGGCGAATCTCGCGAGCAATTGGGGCCAGCGATGGCAGGTCGGCACCCTCGGGCTCCGGCGGGGTATCGAGCACCTCGTCGATGCGAATGATGGCACCGACCGACGACTGGATCGACTGTCCGAGTGAAGTCAGGCCGACCACGGGGCTCAGCACCTCGCCCATGATCCCGAGGAAAGCCACCAGACCACCGAGCGTGAACCGCCCTTCGAAGATCAGCCAAGCGCCGAGACCGATCACTGCCAGACGAAGGATCGTCATGATGGACTCGACGGCGACGCCGAACATCCCGCCGAACAGGCTCATCCGCAGCTGAGCTCGAACGAGCCGATCGGTGGCGCGCCGGAAGCGCGCCCGCTCGTAGCCGGCGAGGCGGAAGAGCTTCACCACGGCGTTCGCCTGGTAGTTCTCGGCCGCCAGGGTCATGACGGCGCCACTTTCTTCCTGGACTGCCACACTTCTGGTCTGCGCGCCCGACGCCATCCGCCGGTAGACGAAGCCCACGATCGGGGCACCGGCCAACACCACGAGGCCGAGGAGGAAGTTCACGCGCAGCATGATGATGGTCGAGACCACGAGCGACACGACCTGAAAGATGCCGCCGTCGATGGCGGTCGTGAGACCGGCCTCGACCCGTCGCACGTCGTTCATCATCCGCGAGAGCACATCGCCCTGCGAATGTCGGGCGAGCCAGGCGTCGGGCACGGTCTGCAGTCGACCGAAGAGCTCTTCCTGCAGGTCACGAACGACGGAAGTCGAGATCGACGCACTCTGATACGTCTGACGAAGCCCAGCAACGAGCGTGACGGCAAAGGCTGCGCCGAGCGCTCCCAGCAGCATGACCACCTCCGACATCTCACCGCTCGGGATCGCCACGTCGAACATCCGCTTGGTGACGAACGGGTAGGCGACGGTGAAGGCCAGGCTCAGGAGCATGTACCCAAAGACCTCGGCCTGCCGCCACCGGTAGGGGCGCAGGTAGCGCCACGACATCTTCAGGAACTCGGTGATCCCGACGGTCGGTGCTTCTCGCTCATGGTCGGCTCGCCACGCTGCTTCGATCTGCTGCGCCGATCGCCCGTAGTGCTCCTTCCAGGCCTCGGCGACGTGGCCCGCCGGCGTCGTGAGCAGACGGCGGAACACGGCGTCGCCTTCCCGGGCGATGAGGTAGCGAACGAACGAGGCGGTGAGCAGGCCACGCTGATCGGGTGGCAGCGTTTCCAGAGCATCGGGAAGCGACGCCACGAGCTCCGGTTCGGGCTCGGGAACCCCGGCCAGGTGCATCCCGTAGCCTTCGATGAGATGGTCGAGGTCGCCGGCGCTCGGGAGCGCCGAGCCGAACAACAGCGCCATCGAGCGGTGCGGAGACTCGGGAGGTGATTCGGGCGTCACGACGAGCCAGACGGTGCTCGCGTCGGCGTCGACGACTGCGCCGCCGGTGACCAGCCGGTCGGGATCGTCGGGATCCGGGAAGGGATCGACGATGTTGATCGAGATCGGTGCGCCCCACGGCTCGGACCCGAACCCGGCGAGATCCCGCCGCGCCCGGGTTGCTGTGTCGTGCACTGGTTTCGCGACATCGGCACCAGCGGTGCCCGGCAGGTAGTTGACCGTCACCAACCCACCCTCGATCGAACTGAAGGGGTGCTTCGGCCGCTGGCTCTTCGCTGCCGGCGCCGTGATCACCGTCGCCTTGGCCGCTCCTGCGCCGTCGGCCGGCAACGCCTCGGGCTCGACGTCGGCGACGGCGGAAATCCGGATGGTCGAGTCACCGATCTCGATCGTCGACCCGGCACCGACGCGGCGGGTTCCTCGTAGGCGCGCACCGTCGATCCTGGTGCCGTTCGCACTGTCGAGGTCCTCCACCTCGACGGCATCGTCGAGCGGCCGAAGCACCAGGTGCCGGCGGCTCACGGCCGGGTCGTCGATGGTGATGCCGTCGGTCTCACGACCGACCTCGATGTCGCCGACGAGCGTGACGGTCTGCTGCTGGCCGTCCGAACTGTTGATCTCGATCTCGAATTCCACGTTGCTCCTTCGCCCCCACCCGGACGCCGAAGTGCTGGCGCGGTTACAGCGAACCGTGGCTAGCGTCGAGATTTGCCAGCGAGTGCGTAACCGTTCGTAGCGGCACACGTCTGGGGGTCGAGGCCATCGCTGGCCAGAGCAGGAACTCGGCCGACGACAGTACCGGCCAAGCCACACACGACGGTTGGAGAATCGGAGCGACTGGTGCCCGAAGCGCAGGAAGACCACAACACGAGTGCGAACTCACTCATCGACAAGCTCCGAGACTTCGCCGGCACCCTGAATGCCGAGGAGCGCCAGCTTCTGGCGGCGTTGCTTGCGCCGGGGGTGAACGCAGCGTGGGAGGAGCCCGCCGAGGTGAGCGGGTTCAGCGCCGAGTGGTCGGCCGATCAGCTGCCCAGCCATCTCAGCGATGCCATCCGGGGTCGCTCCCTCCGGGTCGAAGGCTGGTAGCTCGTGGGACCGGCCGTAGATCTCGCGTCGCCGCTATGTCGAGCGGAGGTGGTCGCCATCGACGAGGGCAGCTGGGCCCCCGCTGAACTCGCTCGCCTGACCGGACCGACCCCTCATCGGGTCAACGCCTATCTGAAGGGTGCAAGTTGGCCCTTCGAATCCGTCGCCACCACCGTCGGCGCCTACATCGACCACGTGCGGACCGGCGACGTCGAGCGACTTCGACGACTGCTTCCGACCACGACGGCTCCCGACGGCGCCGTCCTTGGCTACGACCCGTCGCTCGACATCGGCTTCTACGGAGCGCTGATGGTCGACCATCTCGATCGGTGTGTTCAGAGCGACACGGCCGCCTTGGCCACGCAGGTCGCGAACGGACGCTCGGTGGATGACGCCGTCATGCGCATCTACCTCAGCCGCCTGGGTTCGACCTCAGGGCTGCACTGGGACGGACGGCCAGCGTCGTTGCTCCAGCTCGATGGGGTGAAAGAAGGCATCCTCCTTCCTCCGTCCGCAGCTGATCGGATCGACCCGTTCCCGAATGTGGACGGCCCGAACAGCCAGCTCGATCCCTTTGCCGGGACAGCAGATCTGGAAGACCTCGATGCTCGGCAGTTCGTGCTGTGCCCTGGCGATGCACTCGAGATGCCGATCGGCTGGTGGCATTGCTTCCGGGCAGTGACCGAGACCTCGACGTCACTCAGCATCATGTGGCGCGACCGCTGAGTCGGCGCTTCACGCTGGCGTCATTCGACGAGCAAGATGTTGGGAATCGACGCTGGACGTGCCACTCGACAGAGGGCGTAGCCGATGCCGGCCCGTCCCCAGAACAGGCTCGGAGCATCGAAGGTCGTCGTCAGGTAGTACCTCGGCGGCACCCCGGCGATGGCCTCGGATGCCAGCGTTTCGGCAAGAGCATCGGCGGCGTTCCTCGCTGGCGCCGAGCCGAGGTCACGCCCGACGGCGTCAAGCATGACGAGCCGTCCCGATTCGCCGCAACACAGATGGCTCGGCCCGCGACCGGTGGTGCACATCGCAGGCAACGATGCGTCGAAGTGCTCGGTGACGTCTTCGACACGTGCTCGCATCACCGCCGACGAACGTGCCAGCAGGTAGCCCGTGGCGCCCCAACACCAGCTGGTCGTCGGCTCCCGCCTGCGTCCGACACGGTCGACGCGCCCGGCGACCCCGTCTCGCGCTGATGTCCGCTCGACGTCGAACGTCACCAACTCATCGGCCAGCGCAGCCACGTCGTCCAGGCGCAACGTGACCGCTGCTCGCTGCAGGGAATAGCCGAGGCCGCTGACACCGTGGGCGAACCCGGCACGTTGCAGGCCTCGAGCCGTCAGTGGCGTCTCGAGCTGACGACGAATCGTCGACGTCATCGCCTCGGAGAGATGCACCGTCTCGGCACGAAGGACGGTGTCAGGCCGTCGCTCGACGAACGCGAGCACACTGTTGAGCACCCCGCTCCAGCCCCCGACCAAATCCATGCGTGCGTCGTCCGTCGGCCGCTCCCCCAACACCTCGAGAAGCAGCGCCTCGGCGTCCGTGATCAGCTCGTCATCGCCCAACAGATCTCCGACCACCAGCTTCGCGTACGCCACGCCTGCTCGACCGGACTCCCACCACGGGGCGAGGAGCCGGTCGAACGATCCGTAGACGCAGCGTTGCGCCCAGTCGGCCCAGATCGCTTCGCCGGTCGCCACCGCCAGTGTCGCGAAGAACACACCGATGCCGGCTCGACCGGAATAGAGGTCCGCAGCATGGAACAGTCCGTTCATCCGTCGATGGCCGATCTGATCGACCTCGAGCCACATCGGTTCGATCTCGGTCCCGATGTGCTGTGCGACGAGGACCTCGGCATGCGCCCGAGCGGCCTCGATGAGGTCGGCGGCCTCGCGACGGGAACCTTCGACCAGCGGTTGCTGGGGAGGCAGGTCGAGGTTGCCCTCGTGCTGTTCGATGGCAAGTCTGACAAGTTGTCGTTGCGCGGCGAGGCGGGGACCACACAGCCAGTCGATCCGCTCCCGACGGCGGTCGGATCCGGCACGCACCAGCGCGCTCGGCACGACGTCACCGCCGTCGAGCAGGAGATCGAGGCCCTGGGCTCGGTGCAGCGGAATATCGAGTCGGGCGAGCGCTGCGGTCTCCGAGGCGTCGATCGCCTCCAACGCATCGCTTCCGAGCGAATCGACAACGGCCGCTGGGAGCTGCGGTAGACCTGCGACACGCTCGGCGAACACGGCACGGTCGGCAAGCGCCGCTGTGTCTGTCAGCGTCGCGAGTTGGTTCATATAGATCATCGTCGACCGGAGCAGCACCCGAGCCGGCAGTTCCACCCAGTCGTGGACGGGAGAATCAGGGCGCCGGGTGGCTTCGCTTCCTTCGTCAAAGCCTCGTTGGAATGCCCCGATATCCACCGCAACGTCGACGCCGTCGGCATCGACCGGCCGGTTGGCCTCGGCCCCCCACTCCGAGAGACGACGACAACGATCGATGGCGTCGGTGCCGAGCTGCCCCCACTCGTAGAGCCACGCCCCACCCGATTGCTGCCGGCGTGCCAATAGGCCCCCGACATCTCGAGCGACATCCCCGTCGCCGGTGAAGTGATTGGGCAACAGGCCGGTGGAGACGACCGTGTCATCGAGGCCGAAGTACCGCCCAGAGGGCGACTGCCACAGGATGGGTTGCTCCACGCATTCCAGGTCGATCGGCACGGGTGCGCCGTCGGCGGCGAGGACGTTGCCATTGTGGAGGTCCACCGCTCCGGCGACGTAGAGGGCCGCGGACATCCGACCGGCTCGTCGCCAGTAGTTGGCTGGATCGCTGCAGGAGGCCGATTCGACGTATTCCATCCATCCATGGGTGTGCCGGTCGATCACCCAGGGAACGAAGCTCGGATCGTCGGCTCGCTCGTGACACCAACGGATCAGGTCGAAGACTCGCCCTTCCTGTTCGAGCGAGCGGGGTTTGTACACGACCTTGTCGCCACGACTGGACGTGAGGATCAGGACCGAGGCCCCGCCATTGTGTGGATCGCCGAGCGGTCCGCTGCTCCGCGAGATCGTGGGGCGGTGACCGAGTGCAGCGGTGAGCAACCCAAGATCGTCGTCGATCCTGGCGAGCGTCTCCGTCGCGGTGCGGATCCACCGCTGTACGAGATCATCGAGCAGGTCGCCGAGGACCGGGAAGGCCTCGGCGAGTGCAGCTCCGTCGGATGAGGTGAGCGACGCCACGAACCGTTCGTACGACGTCGAATCGCTCGTTCCGGGGTCGGACGGCCGCAGACCGGACCGAAGGAGATCGAGCAGCGCCGGTGCGCCGATCGATGACAGGCGTTGGAGAAGCGCCCACCCAAGATCGTCGATCACCGCCCCGTCGATGGCCTCCGGGCAAGGAGGTAGGGACGAGCGAGCCTCGAGCACGTATGGTATGAACACGGATCCGAACGGAACCGTGGCGTCTACTTCGTGCATGCTGGTCCTCGTCCCAGCAATGCCCTCACCGGGTGATCGATACGTCTCATCGACAACGTAGCGAGCGGCGTCGGCCTCCTCTCGACCGACGCCGCCGATGCTCAGGCCAGCTTGAAGCTCGGGGCAGGGCAGGAACCTGCGGCCTTCGACTTGCAGACGTTGGTGTGACATGCCGTGTCGGTCGTGGTGTTGTTGCCGACGGTGCCTCCGTCCTTTGCGCCGAAGATCGGCCGGGCAACGTCGAAGCCCAGATCCATCTTGAGACCGCTCATCGCAAATCCGCCGACTTCGGCGTCGTCGTTGGTCTTCACCGTGAAGTGCAGGCTCTTTGGTGTTTCGACGTGCACGTTGATCCGATAGTCGGACAGATCGAGGTCGTCGTTCTCGGCGACCTCGGCAATGATTGGAGCAACCGTTCCATCCGGGTCGAGCACCAGTCGCTCCAGGAACCCGGGCTCGTTCGACACCCGATTGCTCAGGATCATCTCGACAGCGCTGTGTGCATCGATGGTGGCTTCGGTGGTTGACATGCTTGACTCCCTCATGGTCATGGTGTGTCTACGTGACGATCGGCCGGTGGTCGGGTTACACGCCGAGCTCGAATTGCCGGGCGAGTGCGACATACGCTGCCGCCTGCTGGTCGAGCGACATCGACAGGTCTTGAATCACGATCTCGTTCGTCTGGTACCTCGCCGCCAGCTCACAGAGCTGCACCCGACACTCCTCAGGCGTGCCGCCATACGACGCCGGCATCTCTGGCACCACGCTCGCCGCTGCGGTCACACAGCTGCCGTAGGCCGCAACGTTGTAGCGCGGCTCCGCCTGGCGATCGGTCGCCTTGAAGGAACGAACGTAGGTCGCCACCACCGACGCCCCGTCGGTACCGGCGGGCTTGAGATGGTCGTGGAACGAGTAGCTGCACCCGAGGCGCCCGGCCAGTTCGGCGCTGGTTGGGCTGACGCCACAGATCCAAATCTCAGGTGTCGACGTAGACGCTGGTCCGAGCGCCGATTGGCCATCGTCGTCGACGGCGCCTTCCACAACCATCTGCGCCAGCGCTTCGACCCGCTGTTCATATGACGCCCGGCTCGGATCCGGGCGGCCATCGAGCAGGCGGCGTGCCACCGCGCCACCGCCCGCCAGCGAGCTGGTGACACCAAGATCGATGCGTCCCGGATGGAACGATTCGAGGACGGCGAAGTCGGCAGCGACCGACATCGGACTCCGGAAGTTCAGCAGCACTCCGGCGGTGCCGATCCGAAGGCGTGTGGTGAGACCGGCAGCGATGCCTGCGAGCACGGTCGGGGACGCCGACTGACTCGACGAGTAGTGCTCGGTCAGCCAAAATCGCTCGTAGCCCAGTTCGTCAGCGAGAGGTGCCAGGCGACGCATATTCGTGGGCCAGCCGGTGTCGATCACCGACAGCCGGAGTCGATCAATCGGCATGGGTGATGGCAGCGACAGACGGCATGTCACCGTTGACGCCGTCGAACGCACCGAGTTACAGCTCAGCCGAGGCAGGCCGTCATGCCATCCTTCACGGGCTGGGTCAGCTTCGTGCCCTCGGGGCAGGTGGCGCCCGGGAGCGTGACGGCAATCAGCACACCGTCCTCGTTGCCGTCGCACGGGAGCGCGAGCAACCCGGCGTCGGGCAAGCGGCGAACGCAGGCTCCCGGGTCGATGCCGATGTCGGGGCCTCGGAACGTGGTGGTCGTGATGGCCGTGCCGGGGGTTCGCGCGTAGGCCGTGAACACGATGATGCCCACGATGAGGACGATGAACGCCGCCATCGGGAGCACTCGGAGCATCCAGGAGTTCTTGTACTCGATGTCGTCGGCCTGGCTGCGGCGCCGGGCGGCGAGAAACTCCGGATCGAGGAGGCGAGGGTCGATCCGGGTGACGCCGTCGGCCGACGTCTGCACTCCCGGTCGGGGCTGGCGCACCGGCCCGGCGAGGGAATGGTCGTAGGTCGTGCGACGTTGCTGATCGCCCAGGACTCGCCACGCCTCGTTGACGTCGCGCATCGAGAGTTCGGCCCGCTCGGCCTCGGCCGCCGGCATCTCCTGGAAGCGGTCGGGATGCCAGCGCCGAGCCTGCTCGTGGTAGGCGCGGCGGATCTCCTCGTGTGACGAGCTCGCCGGCACGCCAAGAACCTCGTAGTGGTTCTTCGTGGGAGGGGGCAAGGGGGTGGAACCTTTCGAGTCTCGACCCGGACAGCGTAGGGATGCTACACAGCGACCGACGGATCGAAGGGGCGTCACGTCCGTCGTTGTCAGGACCACTCGGGCCGCGTGCCCATCGACACTCGGGGAGCATCTCATGCGTTTGGCACTAGGACTTGGCTACTGGGGCAAGGGGGCGCCCGCCGGCGCGATGGAACAGATCCAGACGGCCGAAGCGCTCGAGTTCGACAGCATCTGGACCGCCGAGGCCTACGGGTCCGACGCACTCACCCCACTCGCCTGGTGGGGCGCGTCGACCTCGACGATCGGGCTCGGCACCTCGATCTGCCAACTGTCCGCCCGCACGCCGACGGCGATGGCCATGGCCGCCATGACGATGGATCACCTGTCGGGCGGCCGCTTCCGTCTCGGCCTCGGTGCCTCGGGCCCGCAGGTGGTCGAGGGCTGGTACGGCCAGCCGTATCCCAAGCCGCTGGCGCGTACCCGGGAGTACGTCGACATCGTGCGCAAGGTGATCGCTCGTGAGGAGCCCGTGGCCTACGACGGCGACCACTATCAGCTCCCGTTCGACGGTGGCGCCGGGCTCGGCAAGCCGCTCAAGTCGACCATCCATCCCTACCGGACCGACATTCCCATCTATCTCGGTGCCGAGGGGCCGAAGAACGTCGCACTCACGGCAGAGATCGCCGACGGCTGGCTTCCGCTCTTCTTCTCACCCAAGGACAACGACTTCTATGCGTCGGCGCTTGCGGAGGGCTTCGCTCGACCGGGTGCGCACACCACTCCCGACGCATTCGACGTCGCGGCGGTCGTCCCGGTCGTGGTGGGCGACGACATCGAGAAGGCAGCTGATGCCATCCGGCCGATGCTCGCGCTCTACGCCGGCGGCATGGGCGCCAAGGAGGCCAACTTCCACCTCAACGTCTTCAGCCGGATGGGGTTCGATGACGCATGCGCCACGATCCAGGACCTCTACCTCGCCGGCGACAAGGGTGCTGCCATCGCTGCCGTGCCCACCGAGATGGTCGAGGCCGTCGCCTTGGTCGGCCCGCCCGACAAGATTCGCGACGACCTGGCCGCGTGGGAGGAGTCGGTGGTCGACACGCTCGTCGTCAGCGGCCCACCGCCGCTGCTCCGACAGATCGCCGACATCGTCAACTGATGACGAGGCGCCGGCCTCGGTCGTTCAAACCTAGATGTCGAACGACACCAGCGCCTGCGAGCGCTCCCACGCCGACTCGATCTGCTTGGTCGTGACCAGCGAACCGTCGTTGCCCGAATCGGCGTCGAGCTGGGTCAGGATGGTCGTCAGCCGGGCATCGTGACGCTGCGAGATGGCCACCACCAGACGGCTGGCCAGCGCGGCAGCGACGAACGCGCTGACGCCACTGATGATCGTGAGAATGGCAAACAGCTTCGGCTGGGCAGCCCGGATCTCGTCATACCCGTTGCAGCCGAAGTAGGTGACGAGCGCGACCATCCAGACGATGCCCCAGTGCGGCAGTTCATCCTCGTAGCCGACCGGCGGCGAGCCGCTGCGCCACAGCATGCGGACGATTTCGAACAACCAGCTCCACATGAACATGCCCGAATAGGCCCAGAGGAGGACGGCCACAACGAGGAAGATCGGTGCGAGGTCGGCGAAGAAGATCGAGACGACGAAACAGACGATGCCCATGGCGAACGCACTGATGTGCCGCTTGGCGATGTCCCAGTACTTGATACGGGTGCTCTTTCCGACACAACGAACGTTGTTCCACGACAGCACGGCGAAGACCACGCAGCCGACGAAGGTGGCGAACGACAACAGACTGAGTGCGACCTGGAGTGCGCTGATCGATCGCGTGACGACATCGTCGACCGAGCTGTAGCGATGGCGTTCGAGCGCGAGGACGCCGAGCAGAACCAGCGCAACGCTCGGGATCGTCCAGATCAGGAACACGTTGCGAAGTGCAGCAGCGATGGTTGCGGTCGAACGGTAGCCGTCGACCATGTTGGCGATCTTCTGCTGGCGTCTCGTGTCCAGGCGCGACGGTCCGCCCTGGCGCCGGGACGTGCCCGCGGAGATCTCCAGCGATGAACTCACCACTCCTCCATCGGCACGACCCGGAGGGGAGTTGAGTCGCTTCCTCAGCCGCCGATCGCCAATCCGACGGCGAAGAGTGCCCCGATGGCGAGCTGAGCCTTGCCCGTCATTCCGAGCACCGGGATCAGCGCCGGGCCGAGCGCGCCCTCGCGAACCGCCCGAATCGGGGCTGCAGCCAGAAGGAGCCCGACCAGGGCGATGGCCGCTGGCGGTCGATCGACGGCTGCCACCAGGATGAAGACGCCAACCAGGGCGAACAGTGCGAGATAGAGGTTGCGCGTGGCCGGGTCGCCCATCCGAACCGCCAAGGTCTGCTTCCCCGACACCGTGTCACCCGGGATGTCGCGCAGGTTGTTCACCACGAGCAGTGCCACCGAGAGCAAACCGACCGGGACGGCCGCCACCACCGACAACTCGGTGATCGACTCGGTCTGCACGTAGGTCGAGCCGACCGTGGCGACCAGACCGAAGAACACGAAGACGAACACCTCGCCCAACCCGAGGTAGCCGTAGGGCTTCGGACCTCCGGTGTAGGCCCAACCGGCCAGGATCGATGCCGCACCAACGACGAACAGCTCCGGGCCGACCGCAACCGCGAGTGCGCCGCCCACGATGCCCGCAACCGCGAACGCAGCAGCGGCAGCTCGCTTGACCTCGCCCGACGTTGCCAGGCCGGAGGCGACCAGACGAACCGGACCGACCCGGGCGTCGTCGGTACCTCGATCGCCGTCGGCATAGTCATTGACGTAGTTGGTCGCGATCTGGAGCGCCAACGACACGACCATCGCCGCCACCGCTCGCCACCAGATGATGCCGCCCTCGGCGACACCGACGGCGGCCGCCGTGCCAACGGCGACGGGGACGACCGCGGCGGGCAAGGTGCGAGGTCGGGCTCCGAGTACCCAGCGATTGGTGGTCACAGCGACGCACTGTACTCGTGGGCACTGGGGCGGGAGTCTGTCGAGTGGAACGAGGCGGGTGAGGCGGGCGCGCTCTGGCATGCTGGGACGATGGCGATACATTCTCCGGCCGGTGAGGCGGCGCTGCAGCAGCTCCAACGCATCGCGCTCGCCCTGCCCGACGTCAACGAGCGACCGAGCCATCAGACGCCGACGTTCTTCGTCCGCGACAAGAAGGTGATCGCCCAGCTCTGGGACGGCCACCACGACGACGAGCGTCTGGCCATGTGGTGCCCCGCACCGGCCGGTGTGCAAGCCGAACTGGTCGGTCGCGAACCGGAACGGTTCTTCGTCCCCGCCTACGTGGGCCACCGGGGGTGGATCGGTGTCGACCTCGGTGTCGACCCCGATTGGGATGAGGTCGACGCCATCATCCGAGACGCCTACCGGTTGGTCGCTCCGAAAACGCTCGTCAAACAGCTCGACGAGCAGGGCTGACGATGCGAAAGGTCCTGATCGATACCGACCCGGGCATCGACGACGCGCTCGCCGTGCTCTACGCGTTCGCCGCTCCCGACATCGATGTCGTCGCCATGACCTCGATCTTCGGCAACTGTCTGACGCCGCGCTCCACCGCCAACATCGGCGTCCTCCAGCGGTTTGCCGACTCACCGATCGTGCTGGGCGCTGGTGCCCAACGTCCGCTCTTCGGACCGGCGCACCCACCGGCGGCCTTCGTCCACGGCGACGATGGCCTCGGCGATTGTGGTCACGGCGTCGAGCCGGTCGAGGCGGGTTCGCTCTCGGCGGCGCAGCTCATCATCGACACGGTGGCGGCGCAGCCCGGCGAGGTGTCGGTCGTCGCGCTCGGACCGCTCACCAACCTCGCCCTGGCACTTGCCATCGAACCCCGGGTTGCTGCCTGGGTCGATGAGATCGTCATCATGGGCGGTGCGTTCGGCGTGCCGGGCAATGCCAGCCCGATGGCCGAGGCCAACATCATCCACGACGCCTACGCCGCCGAACAGGTGCTCGCCGCCGAGTGGCACACCGTGCTCGTCCCGCTCGACGTCACGACGAACGTGCTCATGACGTCGAGCTATCTCGACGACCTCGGTCGCCACGGCGGCGAGCGGGGCCACTTCCTTCGGGAGGTGTCACGTTTCTACGAGCGCTTCCATCGGGCGAAGGGTGTCGACGGCGTACAGGCCCACGACCCCACGGCGATGCTGTACCTCTCGGTGCCCGATGCCTTCGACCTCGCCGAGGGACCGGTCACCGTGGCCATCGGCGGACCCACTCACGGCCAGACCGTCGCCGATCGACGGGGCCTCGACGCCCGGCCTGTCGAGTGGAGCGATCGAACCCCGATTCGCTACGGGCGGTCGGCCGACGATGGTCTGCTCCTCGACGCCTTCCGGAGCCACTTCTGCGATTGAGTTCGACCAGCGAGGACCGAGTCGCTACTTCGCCTTCCAGCTCGCCGCCTGGCGCGGCAGCACCTCGGCAGGATCGACCTCGGGGTCGAGGAGGGCTTCCGACACTCGTTCCATGCGGATCCCCTGCGATCCCTTCACCAAGATGGCGTCGCCGGCGCGTGGCGCGAGGGTCGGATCCGATGCGATGGCAGCCGCGGCGAGGGTCGAATCGGCGTATCGGTCGACCGATAGGTCTTCCGCCGCCTTTTCCATGCGAGGTCCGACCACGATGACCTCATCGGCGACGGCGACGGCGTGGAGCAGCACGCGTGTGTGCTCGCTGATCTCGTCGGGTCCAAGTTCGAGCATGTCGCCCAAGTATGCGATCCGACGAGTGGCGGGCAACGAGGCCAGCACGTCGAGCGACGCGATCGTGGCATCGGGTGAGGCGTTGTAGGTGTCGTCGACCAGCGTCGACCCCGACCGCCCGCGCAGCCGAACGAGTCGACCCGGTTCCGGGACGATGGCCGACAGGCCCCGGCCGATGGCTGTGTCGTCCATGCCCAACGACCGGCCGACGGCGATGGCCGACATCGCCGTCATCACTGCGTGATCACCCAGGATCGGCAACGGCACGGTGACGGCGCCCGGGCCGATGTCGGCCGTCTCGGAACGACCGAAGGTCACGCATCGTGCCGTCGTTCGGACCGCCATCGCCGCCACTCGTGGGTCATCGGCGTTCAGCACGCCCGTGCCGTCGCTCCGCAGGCCGGCGATCAGCTCGCCCTTCTCGTGCTCGATCGCCTCGATCGAACCGAAGGTTTCGAGATGCACCGGCTTCACGTTGGTGACGACCGAGACGGTTGGCGGGAACAGCGACACCAACTCGCGAATGTCGCCGACCAGCCGGGCGCCCATCTCCATCACGATCTTCACGGTCGCGGCCTGATCGAGCACGTCGGCATTCAGCACGGTGAGCGACAGGCCCAATGGGGTGTTCAGATTGCCGTGGGCATAGACAACGGGAAAGGACTGCCGCAGGACTGCGACGATCGCCCCCTTGGTGGTCGTCTTGCCTACCGACCCCGTGATCGCCACCACGTCGGCGCCCGCCCGCCGCACTCGCTCACTCGCCAGCGCCGTGAGATGACCGACCGTGTCGTCGACCACGACCATCTCCACGCCAACCGGCGCCGCAAGACCGGCGTCGACCGACGCCCGCTCGACGATCACCGTCGAGGCGCCACGCTCGACCGCCTGCTCGACGAAGTCGTGCCCGTCGAAACGTTCGCCGCGGATGGCGACGTAGGTGTCGCCAGGCTCGATCGTGCGGGTGTCGGTGGAGAACGCCATCGTCAGAAGGTATCGCTCGGGTCTGCGTCGGTGGCGCCGACCATGCTCACGCCACGCCGGCGGGCAGGGCTACCCTCGGCGCGATGGCTGCCATCGTCGAGGTCCACGGTCTCCGTAAGGTCTACTCCCGTCGCCGGGACGACGACGTGGTTGCGGTCGAGAACCTCGACCTCACGCTCGGTCATCCCGGTACGGTCCACGGCTTCCTCGGCCCCAACGGATCGGGCAAGACCACCACGATCCGGTGCCTGCTCGGCCTCATCCGACCGACCGCCGGGTCGGTGAGCGTCTTCGGTGCCGATTCAACCAACGCGTTCCACACCGTTGCGTCCCGCGTCGGAGCGATCGTCGAGAACCCAAAGCTCTTTCCTCCGTTCAGCGGCCGCAAGAACCTGCAGTTGCTCGCCGACATGGCAGGCCTCCCGTCGAGCGAGATCGACCGCGTGCTCCAGGTCGTCGGACTCGCCGATCGGGGCAAGGACTCCTTCGAGAGCTACTCGCTCGGCATGAAGCAGCGTCTCGCCATCGCCGCTGCCCTGCTCAAGAACCCCGATCTGCTGATCCTCGACGAACCGGCCAACGGTCTCGATCCCGCCGGTATCGCCGAGATGCGGGTGCTGATCCGCCAGATCGCCAACGAGGGCAAGGCGGTGCTGGTGTCCAGCCACCAGTTGGCCGAGATCGAGCAGGTCTGTGATCAGGTCACGATCATCCATCATGGACACCTCGTCGCCTCCGGCTCGCTCGACCAGGTCCGTACCCACGCTGGCCCCGATCTCGTCGTTGTCGAGATCGCCGACCGCGACGGCGCGATCGCTGCCCTTCAGGCCCATGGCATTGCGGCTCGTCCCCGGCCCCACCCGAACGAGATCGTGGTCGACATCGCGTTCGATCGCGTCGCCCAGGTCACCAAGACCCTTGCCGATGCCGGGCGCTACCTGACCGGACTCCGTACCGAGAAGGCCACCCTCGAAGCGGCGTTCCTGAACCTCACTGGCGGGCCGCCGCCGCCACCGGGCGGTCCGACCGACTCGCCACCGCCCGCTGTGCCACCGACGTCGCCGCCCATCGCCCCGCCGGCCCAGGCCCCGACATTCGAAGGTGGCCAACCGTCATGATGCGTCTCCTCATCGCCGACACCAAGCGCTTCTACGCCCGCCGCATGACGCTGTTCTTCCCGGCAGCCATCGCGCTCCTCATGATCGCCGGCATCGTCATCGCCTACTTCGTCATCGAGAACGGCGACAGCAACCCCGACTTCGTGAACGATATGGCGGGCGGCGTGAGTGCCACCGCCATTCTTGGTCCGGTCGCCAACCTCCTCCCGGTCATGGCCTTCGTGATCGGTGCGTCGTTCATCGGCGCCGACCTCAAGACGGGCATGCTCGAACAAATCCTCACCTGGGAACCACGACGACCTCGGATCGTCGCCTCCCGTGCGATCGCCGCCCTCGTCAATGTCGGTCTGATCTCCGCCTTCCTCGCGGCGTTCCTTGTCGCACTACTTTTCGGCTTGGCGGTGGCGATCGACACCTCCAGCGGGACCACCGGCGAACTCTGGCTGAACATCGCGGCCGCCATCGCTCGCACGGCCGTCGCCTGCGGACTGTTCGCCGTGATTGGCATCGGGATCACCCTCTTCGTGTGGAACTCGGTCGGCTCGATCGTCGGCTTCCTCATCTACTGGTTCATCCTCGAGAGCTTTCTCATCTCGACGTTCCTGCCCAAGGTGGCGGTGTGGCTGCCGATCACCAACGCCAGCTCGTTCGCGAGCGGTGCCGACGTGGAGCGCATCGAGGGCAGCGTCTTCAGCGGTGACTTCGAGATCGTGTCCCACCACGGCTACCGGACGGCAGGGGTGGTCCTGCTGATCTGGGCGCTGGCCTGCGGCACCGCCGGTGTCGTGCGCCTTCTCCAGCGCGACATCGACTGACGCTGCGAGCCGCGCCAGTACGATCTCGGCGTGCCTTCCTCCGCCGAGTCCTCGAACGACCTCCCGATCCGACTCATCGTCATCTTCGGCGGCGAGTCGGCCGAGCACGACGTCTCGTGCTCGACGGCGGTGCACGTGCTAGCTGCCACCGACAAGGATCGTTACGACATCCAGACGATCGGAATCGACCGCACCGGCGGGTGGGTCGTTGCCGAGGAGGCCATGGCGATCCTGGCCGACGGCGCTCGACCGCTCCCCGAACGACTGACCGCCGAGGGACCGGCCACCTCGCTCGTGCCCGCCGTTTCCTCCGCCCAACCCGGGCAGCAGATCGTTGTGCTGCCGCTGCTCCACGGGCCGCTCGGCGAGGACGGCACCATCCAAGGCATGCTCGAGCTGGCGAACGTGCCGTACGTCGGCGCCGGTGTCCTGGGCTCGGCTCTCACCATGGACAAGGCCAAGGCCAAGGAGGTCCTCCGGGCGACCGGCGTACCGCAGACTCGCTGGATGACCCTCTACGAACCCGACTTCGATGGCGATCTCTCGCCGCTCGTCGAGGAGCTCGGGCTCCCGATGTTCGTGAAACCGGCGAACATGGGGTCGTCGGTCGGCGTGACCAAGGCCCACGATCGCGCCGAACTCGCGGCGGCATTGGAACTGTCGTTCCGCTACGACGAGTGGGTTGTGGTCGAGGAAGCGGTCACCGCTCGCGAGATCGAGTTCGCGCTCCTCGGCAACACCGTCGTCGAGTGCTCGGTCGGCGGTGAGATCATCCCGGGCGCGGAGTTCTACAGCTACGACGACAAGTACGCCGACGGCATCGCCACCGACGTCATCCCCGCCGACATCCCCGCCGACGACATGCTCGCCATGCAGCAACTGGCCGAGATCGCCTACCGAGCACTTCGGGTCGAGGGCCTTGCCCGCGCTGACTTCCTCTACGAAGACGGCGGCCGGGGGCCGCTCCTGAACGAGCTCAACACGATGCCAGGTTTCACGCCGATCTCGATGTACCCGAAACTGTGGGCGGCGTCAGGTCTCGCCTACCCCGACCTCATCGATCGCCTGGTCGAGCTCGCGCTCGAACGCCACGCCCGCCGCAGCGCCAAGCGGGTCACCACCCACTGACACGCGCTCGCCTCACCAGTTCGATAGTTCCACCCGCCTTACCAGTTCGGCCGATTCGCCCGCGTCACCAGTTCGACGGTGCGTTCGCATCGACGAACGCAGCAAGCTCGTCGCCGCCGCGATGGCCACCCGGCTGGAGGATCAAACGGTCGACACCGAGGTCGGCATACGCCTCGAGATCTTCCGGTGTGAGGCGAGTACGCGGTGTGATGCTGATCTCGAGTCGACCCAGTTCGCTCGGGCGTTCGACCGTGTCGGCCAACCTTCGCAGCGCGGCGATGTCGTCGGCGGCCGTCGCCGGGTCTCGCATGAAGCCGTACCAGCCGTGTGCGAGCTCGATGGCCCGACGCCGCGCTCGATCGCTGTGACCACCCACGACCGTGTGGATCGACTCCTGCACCGGCTTCGGGTTCGCCGTCACCGACTCGAACGAGACGTACTCGCCGTCGAAGCTGACGGCGTCGCCTGACCAGAGCGTGCGCATCGCCGCGAGGTACTCGTCGGAGCGCTCACCTCGCCCGGCCAACGGCACACCGCAGGCGCTCATCTCGGGCTCGAGGTAGCCGACACCCAGACCGAACAGGAGCCGCCCGCCCGAGAGGTGGTCGACACTCGCCAGGCTCTTGGCCAGCACGGTCGGCTGCCGTTGCGGGAGGATGATGATCCCGGTGCCGAGCTTGATGGTGCTCGTCACGGCCGCCAGGTAGGCGAGTGCGTTGGTCGAGTCCACGAACGGCACCTCGGGCGCCGACGGCGATGGCGGTGCCTGGGGATCAGGCAGCACGAGATGCTCGCCCGTCCACACCGACTCGTAGCCGGCCGCCTCGGCATGGCGGGCCACCGCCACCATCACGGCCGGATCGGCCGCCGCCCCCACGTTGATCCCGAACAGTCCCAGATGCATCGGTGCCATGCCGCGGACCTTACCTTCCCGACCACCGACGGCGCCCATTCCGTCGGGCCTCCGCGCCATCCCACTGCTCCCACAACCCCACTGCTCCCACGACGTTCCGACGCGCAAAGCGCGGGGCGTCCCAACACTTTCGAGAAAGCTCAGGGGCTACCAGCAGCTGGCTGCTGGTAGGCCCTGAGCTTTTCTGGGTTTGCGGGTAGGCCCCGCGGTTTCGTCGGCAACAGTCCGGGCGGATGAGCTCGGTCGGGTGTGGTCAGCGGGTCGGCAACAACGACGCAGCAAGGAAGTCGAGGACGGTGCGCCGGAGGCGGGCGGCCACGCGCACGTCGAGTTCGAGCCCGACCGCCCGCAGTGCCTCGGGGTCGGTGACCACTCCGGCCACGGCGGCGTACGCCGACACGAGCAGGAGACGGGGATCGGCCGTCTTGAACACCCCGGCGGCCATTCCCTCCGACAACGAGCCGAGCGCGCGGTCGATCAACGGCTGCAGGTCGGCGAGCACCACTTCCGAGACGGGGGCGCCGAGCCGGCTGACCTCGCGCATGAGCGACAACAGCTCGGGTCGCTGGACCGCCAGCCCGAACGCGGCACGAACGATCGACTCCACCCGATCCCAACCGGGCTCGCTGTGAGCGGCGGCGTCACCCAGCACGCCGGCCAGCTCGTTGGCACCCCGCTGAGCGACCGCTCGAACCAGGCCGTCCTTCGAGCCGAAGTGGTAGAGCACGGTCTGCTTCGTCACCCCGATCGAGCGAGCAAGATCGTCGAGCGACGTGGCGGCGACCCCTTGGTCGGCGAAACGGAGCAGTGCCGCCTCGCTGACTCGATCGTGGGTGCTGGGCGCCGAACCGCTCACGGTGGCAACGTAGCCGGTCACGCCCGCTAAGATCGTGCTCTCCTTACCAATTGGTAGAGAGCCGGGGCCGAACCGAGCCTCGGCCGACACCAAGCGGCGGGGGCGTCCCGGGGCGACCGGACGTGTCACAGTCGACGACCTCACGGTGCACCAGCGAATGATCGCAGAACAACTGGCAGGCAAACGCATCGCCATCACCGGATCGACCGGCTTCCTCGGCACCGCCCTCGTCGAGCGGCTGATGCGCGCCGTCCCCGACTGCGAGCTGGTGCTGCTCGTGCGGCCCGGTAAGCGCTCCACGCCCACCCAGCGCGCCCGCCGAGAGATCTTCCGCAACAACGCGTTCGATCGCCTGCTGGAAGAACTTGGCAGCGACGCATTCTGGGAAGCGGTCGACCGCCGGGTCACCGTGATCGCCGGCGACGTGGGGACCGATGGTCTCGGACTCGACGACGACGGCCGTGCTGTCTTCGCCTCCTGCGACACCGTCATACACTCCGCCGCCACCGTCAGCTTCGATGCCCCGCTCACCACGGCGGTCGAGGTGAACCTGCTCGGCCCCACCCGCATCGCCGAGACCCTGCAATCACTCGAGGTCACACCGCACCTCGTCGCGGTGTCCACCTGCTACGTGGCCGGCAACCGGCGCGGCTCGGCGCCCGAACAGTTGCTGTCCGACAGCCCGTTCCACATCGACGTCGACTGGCGGTCCGAGGTCGAGGCGGCCCGACGGGCCCGCTCCGACTTCGATGCCGAGAGCCGGCGAGCCGAGAAGCTCGACGAGTTCCGAGCTGCGGCCGTCGAGGAACTCGGCGCCGCCGGCACCCCGCTGCTCGCCGCCAAGACCGAACAGGGCCGCCAGCGCTGGGTGTCCGAGCAGCTGGTCGAAGCCGGACGAGCGCGTGCCGCCTCGCTCGGCTGGCCCGACTCCTACGCCTACACCAAGGCGCTCGGCGAACGGGCGCTCGACGAGTCGAAGGGCAACATCCCGGTCTCGATCGTGCGGCCGTCGATCATCGAGTCGGCGTGGTCCGAGCCCTATCCCGGATGGATCAAGGGCTTCCGTATGGCCGAGCCCATCCTGATCAGCTACGCCCAGGGCCTGCTCAAAGAGTTCCCGGGCGTCCCCGAGGGTGTGGTCGACGTCATCCCCGTCGACCTCGTCGTCGCCGCCATCATCAACGTTGCCGCACGCGGCCCGCTCGACCACCTGGACATCACGCAGGTGGCATCGGGTACCCGGCAGCCACTCAAGTACCGCCAGCTCGTCGAGCTCGTGAACGGCTGGTTCACCGAGAACCCGCTGTACGACAAGAAGGGCCAGCCGATCGCGGTGGCGCCGTTCTCCTTCCCCGGTCGGGGTGCGGTCGAGCGCCAACTCGACCGCATGCAGAAGCAGCTCGACATGGCCGACAAGGCACTGAAGCTGCTGCCGCTGCGAGGCAAACAGGCGCTCATCGTGGCCGACATCGAGGACAAGAAGGAACAGGTCGACCGAGCGATCGGCTACGTGAAGATCTACGGCGCCTACGCCGAGTCCGAGGCGCTGTACGGGGTCGACAACCTCATCGCACTGCAGGCCTCCCTCGATCCGGCCGACCAGGTCACCATGGAGTGCGACCCGATCGTGGTCGACTGGGCCCACTACGTCACCCAGATCCACCTGCCGTCGGTGGTCGAACACGCCCGGGTGAAGACCAAGAGCGAGGCGTCCGATCCCGATGCTCGCACCAAGCGACTCCGCACCCGAGTGCTCGCACCCGAGCGCCAGTTGGCGGCCTTCGACCTCGAGAACACGATCATTGCGTCCAACGTCGTCTTCAGCTACAGCTGGCTCGCCACCCGACGCATGGGGCCGATGGATCGAGCCAAGTTCACGCTCAAGACCCTGCAGGAGGCACCCGAGCTGCTGGCGCTCGACCAGCGCGACCGCACCGACTTCCTGCGCCACTTCTACCGCCGCTACGAGGGTGCATCGGTCGCCGAGATGGATCGTCTCGGTACCGAACTCCTTGCCGACCACATCCTCACCAAGGCGTTCCCGGCCGCCCTTCGCCGAGTGCGTGAACACCAGCGGCTCGGCCATCGCACGGTGCTGATCACCGGTGCGCTCAACATCGTCGTCGATCCCCTCCGCCCGTTGTTCGACGACATCATCTGCGCCGAGATGTCGGTCAAGAACGGCCGCTACACGGGCGAGTTGCTGCGAGTGCCCCCCACCGGCGAGGTGCGAGCCCAGGCACTGCGTGACTACGCCGCCGAGCACGACATCGACCTTGCCGAGTCCGTCGCCTACGCCGACTCTTCCTCGGATCTTCCGCTCCTCGACGCCGTGGGCTTCCCCGTGGCCATCAACCCCGAGACCCGTCTGGCGTCACTCGCCATGAAGCGAGGGTGGTTGATCGAGTACTGGTCGAAGGCGCAGGGCGGCAGCGACCGCGTCCTGCCCCTCGGTCCGCTTCCTGTCCCCCGCCGCACCAGCCGCTGAACGAGTTCATTCCACCCATGGCCACCTCCCCCTCCACCAATCCCCGCCCCGGCTTCGTCCTCGACGTCGACCGACAGACACCGCCGATCCTGTTCCACCACGGCGAGGGCTTCCGCATGGAGAAGCTGCCGGTCGGGCGCAGCCGGGTGATCTACCCGAGCGAACCGCTGAAGGGGCTCGCCGATCCCGACGGTGCCATCGTCGACGCACTCCTCCATCCGATCGACGACGACCCCCTGCCCTCGCTGTTGACGCCGGGCATGAAGCTCACCATTGCGTTCGACGACATCTCCCTGCCGCTGCCGCCGATGGCACGACCCGACGTCCGCCAGCGCATCATCGAGGCCGTGCTC
Organism: Acidimicrobiales bacterium; assembly: GCA_041394265.1. NCBI lineage: Bacteria > Bacillati > Actinomycetota > Acidimicrobiia > Acidimicrobiales > Acidimicrobiales bacterium. The sequence goes on along the minus strand of JAWKIO010000005.1, from coordinate 3,366,029 downwards.
GACATGGCGGCCGAGGCCGGCGTCGACGATGTCCACATCGTCGCCGCGCTCGCCCTGCATCGCCGCATGACCGAGGCCGAGCTCCGCCATGCCGTCGGCGACCGTGTCTACGAGGCGTTCGCCCCGCACGGCCTGCTCTACAACCTCGATGCCGAAGATCCCGAGCAGATGGTGATCCTCGGCGAGACCGACCACGGCGACACCGTGCAGATGCAACGCCGGGCCGCCGAGTCCGACCTCGTCGTCTACGTCAACATCAACCTCGTCAGCATGGACGGGGGCTGGAAGAGCACGGCCACCGGGCTCTCGGGCTACGCCGGCGTTCGCTCGCACCACAACCCCGAGACCATGAAGAAGTCCACCAGCTTCATGGACCAGGAGAAGTCCGAACTCCACCGTTCGAACTGGCGCCAAGGCGACATCATCAAGAAGCACGGCCCCCGGATCTTCCAGATCGAGACCACGCTCAACACCAACACGTTCGGCTACGACGGCCCGATGTCGATGCTTCAGAAGCGTGAGTGGGAATGGTCGATGTCGGACCGGATCAAGTTCACCGCCATGCAGGCGGGCTTGAAGCCGATGTCCCCGGCGCAACGACGCAAGGTGTTTCACTCATGGAAGGCCCCGTATGAACTCACCTCGGTGCAGGCGGGCGAAGTCGAGGCCGTGCACCGCAAGACCACCGAGATGGTCTACAAGCAGCATCTCGTCCCGGTCGAGGGGCAGACCGACATCGTCACGATGGGCTTGCCCTATCTGTCGCCCTACAACGTCAACTCGATCATGAACCCGATCCTCGTCGCCGTGCAGGGACTCGGGTACTTCTTCAACCTGTACCGCAACAAGCCGGTCGTGCGCGAGGGCGGCGTGCTCATCATGAGCCACCCCACCACGTGGGAGTTCCACCCGGTGCACCACCCCAGCTACATCGACTTCTTCGAGCAGGTGCTGGCCGAGACCACCGACCCGGTCGTGATGCAGCACAAGTACGAAAAGCAGTACGCCGAAGACGAGTGGTATCGCCACCTCTATCGCACCAGCTACGCCTACCACGGGGTCCACCCGTTCTACATGTGGTACTGGTGCTCCCATGCCCTCGAACACCTCGGCCAGGTCATCGTGGTCGGAGGTGACCCGAGAGCGGTCCGTCGACTAGGTTTCCGACCGGCCTCGACCCTCCAGGACGCGCTCGAGATGGCCGAGGACACCGTCGGCCCCAAGCCGACCATCACGCACCTCCACAATCCACCCATCCTCATGGCCGACGTTCACTAGGAGATGTTCGTGGATTGGCTCCGGTTCATCACCGAAACTCCCACCGCACCGAAGGGTGTCGAAAAGCGCGTCGAGCCGTCCAACACCGGCGTCCGGTACGACACCGCCTGGGCCCGGCGACCGCTGGCCAAGGCCGTGCGCGAGGTCGGCGTGTACGGCTTCATGAAGCCGGCGGTCCGCATCTATGCCAAGCCGAAGGTGATCGGCGCGGATCGTCTCGATGCGGTCGACGGGCCGGTCATTCTCGCCGCCAACCATCACAGCCATGCCGACACGTCACTGATGCTGGCCACGCTGCCCGGTCACCTGCGTCGCGATCTCGCCGTCGTTGCCGGCGCCGACTACTTCTTCCCCAACCAGATCGCCGCTGCGGCCTCGGCCCTGTTCATCGGGGCGATTCCGATCGAGCGCACCAAGCTGTCGAAGTTGTCGATCGAGAACGCCGTCAACGTGATCCAGACCGGGCACAACCTCTTGATCTACCCCGAGGGCGGCCGCAGCCCCGACGGCTGGAGCCGTGAGCACCGGCCCGGGGCCGCCTTCGTCGCCAAACAGACCGGGGCCCCAGTCATCCCGGTCTACATCGACGGCACCGCCACGGTGCTGCCGAAGGGCCAGAACTGGCCCACCCGATCGCGCACCGCCGTGGTCTTCGGCAAGGAGCTGCGCATGGAGACCGGCGAAGACGCCCGTGCCTTCGCCGCTCGCATCCAGGCGAAGATCAACGAGCTCGCCGACGAGTTCGCCCACGGGTGGTGGGAATCCCGCAAGCGGGCGCACGCCGACAAGATCGAATCGCTGCAGGGTCCCGAGGCCGGTGCCTGGCGTCGCCGCTGGGCGCTTGGTCCCAAGCCCTCGGAACGGTCACGAGCGAAGGCCAAGCGCTGGCCCCAGCGGTGAGCCCCGTCCGCCTGCGCTGAACCGGTGTTCACCTTCCCGATCAAACCGATGAAGGCGAAGCTGGCGTCGTTGCCCACCGACGATGATCGCTGGGCCTACGAGATCAAGTGGGATGGCTACCGAACGATCGCCTTCGTCGACGCCGACCCGCCCCGGGTCCGGCTGCAGTCGACGAGCGGGCTCGACATGAGCGACCGGTGGCCCGAGATCGCGGCGATGGCCGCGGCGATCAACGCCGGCTCGGTGGTGCTCGACGGCGAGATGTGCGTGCTCGACGACGACGGCAAGCCGCGATTCGAGCTCATTCAACGGTCCGATCGCCCGGCGGTGTTCCACGCGTTCGACGTCCTCGAGATCGACGGCCACGACCTCACCTCGCTCCCCTACGAGAACCGCCGGACCCTGCTGGAGGGCGTGCTCGAACCCGGCCCGAACTGGATCGTCCCGGCGCATCGCATCGGCGGCGGGGCCGCTCTGCTGGCCGCAACCGCGGCGGCCGGCCTCGAGGGCGTGATGGCGAAACGCCTCGGTTCGACCTATCGGCCCGGCGCGCGTTCCGACGACTGGCGCAAGATCAAGAACCGTCAGCGGGTCGAGGTCACCATCGGTGGATTCAGCGCGGGAACGGGCGCCCGTGCCGCCACGTTCGGAGCCCTTCTCGTCGGGATCGATGCCCACGACGGCCTCGCGTTCGCCGGCGGCGTCGGCACGGGCTTCACCGACGTCACGTTGCGCTCGCTGCGGAATCGCTTCGAGTCGATGATCGTCGATGAACCACCGTTCACGACGGCCGTGCCTGCTGCCTACCGCCGCGGTGCCACCTGGGTTCGCCCCGAACTCCGCGCCGTGCTCGAGATCGCCGAGATCACGAACGAGGGGTACGTTCGCCACGCCAGCTTTGTCGGCCTGGTCGACGACTGAACGTCAGCTCGACACGTCGTCGGGCTGCAACGGGCCGTACGACGTCAATGCCGTGTCGATGATCCGATCGACCAGATCGGGATCTCCCTGCCAGTCGAACGCCGCGACCTGTGCTCGGCTGCGTCGTCCGGTCACCGCTCGAAGGAAGTCATAGGCGCTCGTGCGAAGGCGGACCGCCGACGCACTTCCTGGCTCGAATGTCCCCGCAGCACCCAGGTCGATCGCCAGCTCCGCTCCCACGCGGTCGGCGACGCGTTCCTGCAACTGCGGGACGTAGCGGCGCGCACCGATGGCCGTGGCCGCCGACACTCGGTCGGGTTCGATGCCGAGTGCATGTTCGATGTCGTGGACGTGCACAATGAGGTCGCCCAGGAGTCTCGGCGCCAGCCCCGGATCGTCCTCGAGCAGCGCGTCGAGTTCGGGGGCAAGACGCATCCACTCATCACAGATCGCCGACAGCGACGATCCGCGACGCTTCTCGACCTGTCGGGCAGTCCATGCATCGGAGCCGAGCCCCTCGAGGCGGCCGGCAACGAAGTCGGCGTTGATGCCGCAGACATGCGCCACGACGTCGGCGATTCGCCACGCCGGGGTCAGCGGCACGATGGTGTTCGCCTCGGTCGGCGACAGCGATCGGCACCGCTGCACGAGCGCGAGCCGAGTCGCTGCGTAGACCTCGACGGCGCTGGGTTCGGTCTCGGGCACTGCGTCAGTGTGCCATGCGGGCGACGGAAGCTACTCAGGCTCCGTCGTCGATGGGGTCGAATCGACGCGCGCCTCGCGCGCTGCGACCTTGGCCTCGGCGGCGGCATCGATCTCTGCGACCGTTTCCTCGGTCAGCTCCTCGGTGCAGTCGAGCAGTTGGTCACGGTCGCCGCAGGTGACGCCGAAGCGTTCGTAATCGCTGCCGACCGGTGCCTTCTCCCACAGTCGGTCGCACGACGCGCCGTCGCCCGCTTCGCAGCGTTCCCAGAGCCGGTCGAACAGCGGGTTGTCACCGAAGGTGAAGGGCTGGTCGTCGAACGCCAAGGTGTCGGGCTCGATCGGCTCGTCGAGCACGAACGCTGCGGCCTCCTGGCACGACGAGGTCAGCTCGGCGACCAAGGCGTCGTCCGCTGCGCTGCGATCGGCGCCGGGAAGCAGCGTTGCGAGCGGCAACTCCTGGGAACCGATGCCCACCAGGCAGTCCGCCACTGCCTGCTGCATCCCGGCGTCGACGTGGGCTGCGACGACCTCGTCGATCGTCGGGGCCGCCACCTCGGGAGAGGACGTACAGCCACCGAGCGCCAGGATCGCAGCGAGCGCGACCAGACCAGGAGAACGCACGGAACGGCGGGACACGATGCTCATCAGGGATCTCATCGGCACGAGTTGCCCATCGCTGAATGTCTGACGGAAACTCCGACCTCGCCACAAAGGAGATTCCATGCACCTCGAACTGAGCGCCCACGACGTCCTCACCACGACCCGATCCGTTCGCAAGCGACTCGATTTCGACCGACCGGTCGAGCGTTCGGTGATCACCGAGTGCATCGATGTCGCACTCCAGGCCCCGACCGGTTCGAACTCGCAGGGCTGGCAGTGGATGATCGTCGAGGACGCAGCGAAGAAGAAGACCATCGCCGACTTCTACGCGACGAACTTCGCGGCGTACGCCAAGATGGCCAAGCCGGAGTATGCAGCAGGCGATGTTCGGGCCGAGTCGCGTGAGCGGGTGGTCGATTCGGCCCAGTACCTCGCCGATCACTTCCACCGAGCGCCGTTCCTGGTGATCCCGCTGATCGCCGGCCGGCTCGACGAGGGCACCGGCACCATGGGGCAGGCGAGTGCGTGGGGCTCGATCCTGCCGGCGGTGTGGAGCTTCATGCTCGCGCTCCGCACCCGTGGCCTCGGCTCGGCCTGGACCACCCTCCACCTCCCGAACGAACGCGAAGTGGCCGACCTGCTCGGCATCCCGTTCGAGGGATACACGCAGGCCGGCCTCTTCCCGGTCGCTTACACCAAGGGCACCGACTTCAAACCGGCCAAGCGGCTCCCCGCCGACCAGCTGATGCACTGGGACACTTGGTGAGGATCAGTTGTCGTTGCCCCCGGGCTCGGCAGTGATGACGAAGCCGTCGATCGCGGCCTCGACGTACGAGGCAGTGCCCCGGTCACCTGCGGTGATCAGGAACTGCACGTCCTGGCCGGCGTAGCTCGACAGCTCGACCGACAGCGAGGTCCACTTGGCTTCCTTGTTCGTGTTGGCCTTGGCCCGCTCGTTCAAGATCACCTTGTTGCCGTCCTCGGTGATCATCACGACGGTCAGGGAGTCGTCGGACGTGGCATTGGTGAGGTACGACAGGTAGTAGTCGAAGTCGAGCCGAACGTCGGCACCCGCCGGGAGCGAGTACACCGGCGACAGCACCGAGCTCTCGCCCTCGTCGAGGTCGTGGTCGCCCATCTCGGGGCCGGTGCCCGACAAGGTGAACCAGCCCTTGTTGCCGCTCGGGGTCGAACCCATCTCGAGGAGGAGCTTGTTCCAGATGCCGACCGGCGGCTGTCCGTAACCCCACACGCCGGTCACTGCGGTGTCGGTGCCGTAGGGGTTGACGATCCAGCCGTCGACACCCTGTGCCAACGAGCCGAGGGTCACCGGGCCGTCGCTCTGGCCCGAGCCGCCGTCGGTGGATCCACCATCGGTGTTGCCCTCGCCGGTGCTCCCGTCGCCGGTCGTGCCACCGTCGGTGGTGCCGTCGCCGGTCGTGCCACCGTCGGTGCTCACGCCGTCGGTGGTGCCGTCGCCGTTCGTGCCATCGTCCGTGGTGCCATCGTCGGCGCTCCCGTCATCGGTCGAGCCATCGCCGGCACCGCTGCCGCTGTCGGTGACCTCGATGGTCCGCTCGATGGTCTGGGTGATCTGCGTCAGGCCCACGAAGTAGGTGACCTCGAGCTCGACGGTGTGGATCCCGGGTTCCACCCCGGCAGCGTCGAAGCGAATGGCGGCGAAGTCCTGGTTGCCGACGATGATCCGTGATCCCTTCGACAGGCTCGAGTAGTCGACCTCGTTGGGGTACCGGATGTCGAAGTCGCCGGCGTCGGCCACCCGCACCTCGATCCCCGAGGCGTTGTGCAGCGCCGAGATCTCCAGCGGGAACCACGCCGCTTCGCCCTGCGTAACCGAACCCAGGAGGCCACCGGCCAGCTCGAGCGCCTCGCCCTCGTACACCGAGGTGTCGATCAGGACGGTGCTGACGAAGGTCTGCGTGACCGGTCCGCTGTCGGAGTCGTAGGAGACGGTCAGGTTGATGTGCGGGTCGACGGCGTCCGGGCTCACGACGAGCTTGAGGGCGGTGAAGTCATACGCCGTTGGATCGAGCACGCTCGAGTCGTAGAGCGACGAGAAATCCCGCACATTCTCCTCGTGATCCTCGGGGTAGCCGATCTCGACGCCCTCGGAACCGACGGCGGTCACCGCGAAGTTGCGGGCCTGGAGCGACGAGTCGCCGACCCACATGAAGTTGACCCAGGCGTCCTGGCCGGGAAGCACGGCGCCGGTCGTCGTCGTGACGAGCGTGACCTCGGCATCACCGGTGCCGACGTCGGTGACGGCGCCCTCGGGAGCATCGGTCGTGGAGGTGGTGGGATCGACCTGGGCAAACGCCGGTGTCGCCGCCATCGCGGTGGCAGTGAACACGGAAAGGGAGAGGGCTTTCTTACGCATGCCCCTTCTACGGCCGATCGGGCCGCCAACTCAAGTGAAAACTCAAGCGATGAGCAAGTTCACCCGGTCGGCGCCTCACCGTCGACCAGCCGCAAACCCGTGGGCGACTCGCCGAGGTCGGAGCGGGCTGCCAACTCGACGACGAACTCGGTCACGTGCCCAGGGAACACGTGCTCCGACACCAACACCGCATGCCCGCCCGCATCGAACGTTGTGCGCTTGACAACCAGCACCGGCGACTGCTCGGGCACGCCCAGCAACCGAGCGTCGTCGCTGCCCGCCGCAGCCGCCCCGATGGTCTGGCTGGCTCGGCCCAGCTCGTGGGGCAGCAGGGAGTAGAAGGTCGATCGCTCGACGTCGGCCAGCGACAGCTCGGCCCCGAGGTCCTCCCGGCACCACACCGTGACCCGAGCGAACGGTTGGCCGTCGGCCAGGTTCACTCGCTTGGCGATCAACACTCGCTGCCCGAGCAACGGCGCAACGTGACGAGGTGCCGGGCCGAACCCGAAGTCGACCACCCGCCGCTCGGACTGCCGTCCGGAGGCCGCGAGCTGGGCCTCGATGGTGGCCAGACCGGTGAGCGGCTGCGGCACGGGATCGGCGGCCACGAACCACCCCGCACCCTGCCGAGCATCGACGAGCCCGTCGGCCTTGAGGACCTCGAGCGCCTTGCGGATCGTGACTCGGCTGGCGTCGTACTTCGCGACAAGACCTGCCTCGCTCGGGAGCACCTCTCCCGGCCCGTACTCCCCCTCGACGATCTGTCGACGAAGGGTCTCGGCAATTTCCTGGTAGCGGATCGTCCTCACTTGTATTAGAGTTGTATCATACGTCAACTCAAGCCAGCAACGCTTTCGAGCATCAGGAGCCCGCCCATGGCCGTCGGACCAGAAACCCCCATCACCTTGATCGAAGGCGTGTACGGCACGCTCGACGAGCGAGTCGGCAACTTCCGCACCCGAGTCGGACACCCACTCACGCTCACCGAGAAGATCCTCGCCAACCACCTCGATCAGCCTGACGCCGAGGTCGAGCGAGGCGTTTCCTACGTCGACTTCCGGCCCGACCGTGTCGCCATGCAAGACGCCACCGCCCAGATGGCGTGGCTCCAGTTCGACACCGCCGGCCTCGACGAGGTGCAGGTGCCCACCACCACCCACTGCGATCACCTGATCCAGGCCAAGGTCGAGGCCAAGCAAGACCTCCTTCGGGCCATCGATACCAACGAAGAGGTGTACCACTTCCTCGAGTCCATCTCGGCCAAGTACGGCGGCGGTTTCTGGAAGCCGGGCAGCGGCATCATCCATCAGGTCGTGCTCGAGAACTACGCCTTCCCCGGCGGCATGATGATCGGCACCGACTCCCACACCCCGAATGCCGGCGGCCTCGGCATGATCGCCATCGGTGTCGGCGGTGCCGACGCAGTCGACGTCATGACCGGGTTCCCGTGGAATGTGCGCTTCCCCAAACTGATCGGCGTGCACCTCACCGGCGAGCTCAGCGGCTGGGCTGCACCGAAGGACGTCATCCTCAAGGTCGCCGAGATCCTCACGGTGAAGGGCGGCACCGGCGCCATCGTCGAGTACATCGGCCCGGGTGCCCAGTCGATCTCGGCCACCGGCAAGGCCACGATCTGCAACATGGGCGCCGAGATCGGCGCCACCACGTCGCTGTTCGCCTACGACGATGCGATCGCCCGGTACCTGAAGAGCACCGGTCGCGAAGCCACCGCCGACGCCGCCACCGCCGTTGCTCACCACCTCCGCCCCGACGACGAGGTCCTCGCCAACCCGGCCGACTACTACGACCAGGTCATCGAGATCGACCTGTCGGCGCTCACCCCACACATCAACGGCCCGCACACGCCCGACCTCGCACGCGAGGTGAAGGACCTCGGCGCCGAAGCCAAGGCCGAGGGCTGGCCGCTCGAGATCAGCGCGGCGCTGATCGGCAGCTGCACGAACTCGTCCTACGAGGACATCACCCGAGCGGCATCGATCGCCCGGGAAGCCAAGGCCAAGGGCCTGTCGCTCAAGACCGAACTGTTGATCACTCCCGGCTCCGAGCAGGTTCGAGCCACCATCGAGCGCGACGGCCTCCTCGCCGACTTCGAGGCGCTGGGCGCCACGGTGCTCGCCAACGCCTGCGGCCCCTGCATCGGCCAGTGGGATCGCTCCGATGTCCGCCAGCCCGGCATCCCGAACGTGATCGTCACGTCGTACAACCGCAACTTCCCGAAGCGCAACGACGGCGATGCCGCCACGCTCGCCTTCGTGACCTCGCCCGAAACCGTGATGGCGCTGGCGTTGGCCGGCACGGTCGACGTCGACTTCATCAACGGCACCCTGACCAACGACGCCGGTGAAGAGGTCTCGCTGTCGGTGCCGGTCGGCATCGAGTTGCCGCCGCAGGGCTTCGACCCGGGCGAGGACACCTTCGTTGCGCCGCCCGCCGATGGCTCAGGTGTCGAGGTGGCGGTGTCACCGACGTCGGATCGCCTCCAGCTCCTGCAGCCGTTCCCGGCATGGGACGGCAACGACTACGAGAACCTGCCGGTCCTCGTGAAGGCGAAGGGCAAGTTCACCACCGACCACATTTCGATGGCCGGCCCGTGGCTCAAGTATCGCGGCCATCTCGAGAACATCTCGGGCAACCTCTACCTCGGCGCCGTCAATGCCTACACCAAGGCCGACGGCAGCGACTACGAGGTCGGCTACGGCAAGAATCAGCTGACGGGCGAGATCGACACCTTCCCGAACATGGCCAAGGCGTACCACGAGGCCGGTCAGCCCTGGGTCGTCATCGGCGACGAGAACATGGGTGAGGGCTCCTCACGTGAGCACGCAGCCATGGAACCTCGGTTCCGCATGGGCTTGGTGGCCATTGCCCGCTCCTTCGCTCGCATCCACGAGACCAACCTGAAGAAGCAGGGCATGGTGCCGCTCACCTTCGCCGACCCCGCCGACTACGACAAGATCGGCGAAGACGATCGGATCGCCGTCCGCAACCTCGCCGGGCTCACGCCGGGCGCTCCGGTCACCGTCGAGGTCACCACCCCCGCCGGGGACACCTGGAGCTTCCAGGCCAACCACACCTTCTCCCCCGAGCAGATCGAGTGGTTCAAGGCCGGTTCGGCGCTCAACGTGATCCGCCGCAACCTCGGCAAGTAATGACGCCATAACGCGAGAAGGCACCCTCCCGATCCGGGAGGGTGCCTTCTGCGTTTTGGTCAGCTCCTCGTCACCTCTCGACCCAGATCGGCGAAGCCAGGAGGCGACAGCCGACTCAATGTGACAGCGGCGAAGCCAGGAGGCGACAGCCGACTCAATGTGACAGCGGCGAAGCCAGGAGGCGACAGCCGACTCAAGGTGCCGGCACGAAGGACTTGGTGGAGAACTCGGTCGGAGCCGAGATCACGCCACCAAGGTCTTGTTCGACGTAGTCGATCCAGCCCTGGGCGTAGTCCAGGTAGGTGTCGACGTACTTCCCGGCGTCGAAGATCTCGCCCATCGTGAAGTAGCCGTCACCTCCGCTCGCCATGAAGTTGTTCGTCACGACCGTATAGGTGGTGGTCGCTCCGATCGGAGTCCAGCTTGTGGCACCTCGGGGACGAACCTCGACGTTGGTGACTCGCTGTCCTTGCGGCTTGGTGAGATCGGCGTCCCACCGCAGACCCGAGGCATAGGGGTAGGCACCCGACGACCCGTTCTCACGGGTGGCGTTCTCGATGCCTTCCTCGATCGAGGCCACGATCTGCGCTCCGGTCATCTCCATGTTGACCATGGTGTTCGCGAAGGGCAGCAGCTCGTAGGCATCGGCGATGGTGTAGTCACCGGCGAGGATGTCGACACGCACGCCGCCGGAATTCTGCAGCGCAATGTCGGCTTCGAAGCTTCGAGCGAGGAAGCCGTCGGCGACCAACTGCTGGACCTCACCACCGGTCTGCGCCGTCTTTTCGAGACAGCCATCGATGGTGCTGCGGCCCTGACCCGGGATGCGTTCGAGGCAGAGGTCGGTGGTTGCCCGACCGATCACCTGCTGTTCGAGGACGGCAACATCGGCGGCGTAGCCGTCGAGGATGGCCTGCGCCGCCGGGTCGGGAGTGACGATGTCGAGGTTCGCCTTACCATCGATGTACGCCTGGACCGCAGCCAGATCGGCTCCGGACAGCGCCACGTCGTCGCCGTTGGCGTCGGGTCGGGTGAACTCCTCACCGAGGATCAGGTGCGGCGTACCCGAGCATTCGGCGACATGGCCGTAGCGGTCCCACGACACCTCGAGCTCGCCGACGACCGCCGAGTACTGCCACGCCTGAGCGATGCAGACGGGGAGACCCTTGGCGTCGGTGGTCATCGTCGGGTACGGGCCACCGCTGGTGAGCCCGACCTCGTCGAAGTCACCGAGCAAGGTGTGGGAGTCGCCGCCGATGATGACGTCGACCCCACTCACCTGCGACGCCAGCCGGAGATCGTTGGCGTACTGGTAGTGCGTCACCAGCACGATCTTGTTGATCCCGACCCGTGTCATCTCGTCGACGTAACGCTGCGCCGTCTCGACCTCGTCGAGGAACTGCGTGGTCTTCAACGGGCTGGACGACAGCTTGGTCTTGTCGGCGATGTCGAGCCCGATGTACGCGACGTACTCGCCGTCGCCGTAGGGCTTGACGATCCAGGGACGGATGTACTGGTTCGGTCCCTCCATGGCGAGCGGGGTGCCGACCTTGGGCAACACGTTGGCGCCGAGCACTGGGGTGTTGCAGTCGCCCTCGGCCAGATGATCGAGGAACTCCTTCAACCCGCTGTCGGATCCGTCGAACTCGTGATTGCCGAGTTCGAAGGCGTCGAAGCAGATCTCGTTCATGAGTGCGGCGTCGGCCTCGCCACCGAAGAGCGAGTAGTAGAGCGTGCCCGTGATGGCGTCACCGGCATGGATCTTCATGACGGGCTCGCCGGCGTTCGCCGCCTCGAGTTCCTTGAACTTCGCGACGACCGACGGGAAGCCGCCAAGCTCAGCGTCGGTGTCGGCGCCGGCCAGCGTCAGCCCGACCCCGTCGGGGTCGAGATGTGAGTGGTGGTCGTTCATGTGAAGGATGTTGAGCGTGAAGTCGCCCTGGGGCTGGGTGCGCGCCCGCTGCTCGGGCGAGTCCGCGAACACCTTGACGACCTCGACCCGTGACACGCCGTTGGCCAACTGGGCCAGCCAGTACGCCTTGCCGCCGTCGTCAGGAGTGCGGCTGAGGGCGTCGGCGTAGAGATTGTCGAGGAAGACCGAGTCGGCCACCGAGGATCCGAAGCGGCGCTGACGCTCCGGCGACGAGAGGAAGAGATCGACGATGGCGTCGTAGCTCAATCCGCTCTGATTCTGCTCGAGCCAGTACGTCAGGCCATCGACGTCGGGCACTCGGCCCAAAATCGTGAGATAGGCCCGCTCGATGCGACCCACCTCTTCGTTCACCGCCATGCCGACGGGTGTGTCACCGGGCGCTGCCGCCGGCAGTGTCGCCGCCGGGAGCGGCGTCGCCTCGACCGGCGCCACCGCAATGGCTCCGGCTCCGGCGATCACCGCCAGCGAGGCCGTCGCCAGCCGTCGTTGTTGTTTCATTCCGCGCATGCATTTCCCCTCTGCTGAATTGCGAAAGGTCATAGCACGAGCGGCTTCGCCGACGCCCATGCAGGACACAGAATTGAGCCAACGGTCGCGGAGCGTTCACGTGCGCGCCACACTGCGTGGCGCGAAGCGTCCGCAGCAGAACAGAACGGCGTGGCGCGAAGCGGCCGCAGCAGAACAGAACGGCGTGGCGCGAAGCGGCCGCAGCAGAGCAGAACGGCGTGGCGCGAAGCGGCCGCAGCAGAGCAGAACGGCGTGGCGCGTCGCTCGCCCGAGTTACGACAGCGCGAGTTCGCGGCGCCAAGGCGGATTGGCACCGGCTCGTGACACCGTGATCGCAGCAACGGCCACCCCGAAGGCGGCGATCTCTCGCCACTCGTCGACGGTGACGGCATCGAGGCCACGCTCCGGTGCGTTGCGCTCGTACAGCTGCGTCAACACGGCGCCACAGAACGAATCGCCGGCACCCACCGTGTCGACGACATCGACTCGCTTGGCCGGCACGTCGACGATCTCGCCCGAGGCCAAGTGGACGGCCACTCCCTCGGGTCCAACCGTGCGGATCACGACCGACGCACCCCGCTCGAGCACCTCGGTGGGTGTCGTCGCCATCCAGTCGAAGTCCTCGTCTGACCCGCGGACCAGATCCGCCCGGTCGAGCCAGGCATTGGCGAAGCGCCACCAGGCATCGGCGTCGTCGCCCATGATCTGGGGGCGGACGTTCGGATCGAACGAGACGATGCCGTCGAAGGACGCCAGCACTCGCTGGTACTCGTGCGCCGTCGTGCCTCGGAAGATGCCGAGGGTTCCACCGTGCAGGATGGTGGCGGTCGAGTTGATCGCCTCGACGTCGAGTGGCTCGAGGCAAGCATCAGCGGTCCCCTCGCCCACGAACTCGAACGACTGCACGGGAACGGTCGTGACGATGGCCTGCGCCGTCGGCTCCGGCCCCCGCTGGGCGAAGCGGAGGTCAACCCCCGATGCTTCGAGGTGCGCCCAGATCGCGTCGCCGTGTGCGTCGGTCGACACCCGACCGAGGAACCCGCCGGGAGCGCCGAGGCGAGCGACGGCGATCGCCGCGTTCATGGGCCCACCGCCGGGTACGGCTCGCCCGTCGGGCAGCACGTCGACGAGCGCTTCGCCAGCAGAAAGAATCATGAAGGCGAAGGTATATGAGGTTGGTGGCAAAAAGAACGAAACCGTCGTTTCTCGGCCCTGGGGGCCTCGGCACTTACCGAGTTGTTCGCTGCGCTCACAACATCGCGCCGCTGGGCCTTGGCAAAAAGAACGAAACCGGCCTCGAGGGCCGGTTTCGGGGGCGTCAGGTACGAGGGGGACCGACCTAATCGCCTCGAGCGGCTTTCAAAAGGGGGACCGAAGGCCGCTCGATCTGGGGTTCACCCTACGAGACCGAGAAGTCATCTGTCCAGTAGTTGAGACCGATATCATCCATCACGAATCAAGATTGCGGTCGGTGGTCGGACTCGACCGCGTGTGAGCCGCAGACGGGTGTGGAAGGATCACGTGATGGACCTGCGGCAACTCCAAGCATTCCTGGCCGTGGTGGAGCATGGCGGGTTCACCGCCGCCGCCCGGGCCACGCACACGGTCCAATCCAACATCAGCACCCACGTCGCACGGCTCGAACGCGAACTCGACGCCACCCTCATCGATCGAGCAACGGGCCTGACCACACAAGAGGGCGACGCCGTCGTCAGCCGGGTCCGGCGCATCCAGAGCGAACTCGACTCGCTGCAAGCCGACGTCTCCTCGCTGCGTGGTTCACCACGGGGCACCGTGCGCATCGGCATCATCGGCACGACGGCCCGCTGGGTCACGCCGCTATTGGTCGACGCGCTGGCCCGCAAGGCCCCTGAGGTCCACCTGGTCATCGCCGAGGGCACCACCACCTCGCTCATCCTGCGTCTCCTCGACGGCGGCCTCGATCTCTGTGTCGTCGGCCTGCCTGTCGACGAACCCGAGGTCCGGTGCGAGCCGCTCTTCACCGAGGACCGGATCGTCATTGCGCCTTCCGATCACGAACTGGCGTCCGCCGACGGTCCGGTGTCGATGGCCGACCTGGCAAAGCACCGTCTCCTCCTCGCAGCGGAAGGCACCCCGTTCCGGCAAGAAGTCGATCACGCCTTCGCCGACCACGGACTCCGCGCCACGCCGCAACTCGAGGTCGACGGCCTTCGTCTCATGGCGAGCCTTGCGTTCCAGGGCTACGGCGTCGCCATCGTCCCGGCGACTGCCATCCCCGGCTGGCTCGGCGGGAGCTGGGTCAGCATCAGCGTGCCGGGTTTGGGTCAGCGCAGCGTGGGTGTGGCAGTCCGCCGACGCGGCATGCCCTCGGTCGCCGCCCAGGTCACCGAGGACGCGCTCCACTCGATCGTGGCGGCCGAGGCCGAACACGTCGACGGCGTCTTCGCTGCGGCAAATTCCGGTAGAACCGACGCATGAGTTCTTCGGTACCGATCTGGGCGTCGTCCTCCTCACAGACCCGAGCGGCGTTCACCAACCTCGACGGTCGGCGAGTGATGCTGGTGTCGATCAGCGACGGCGACAACCGAGGAGCACTCACGGTCCACGACGCTGCGGTACTCGAGCGTGCCTTCCGTTCCGCCCGAGAGGAACGGGTACCCATTGTCGGACTGCTCTCCACGTCGGGTGTCGATGTCGCCGAAGGTGTCGAAGCCGTCGTCGGCTGGGGCCGCGCCGCCAGCGAACTCGTCAAGTCGTCGGGCGTGGTTCCCATCCTGCTCGCGGCCACCGGACCGGTCGTGTCGGGTCCGGCGCTGATGCTCGGACTCGCCGACTTCACGTTCTTCACCGCCGACGCCTACGCCTTCGTCTCAGGCCCACACATGGTGGCGTCGTTCACGGGGGTGCCGATCACGGCCGAAGAGCTCGGCGGCGCCGGCTCACATGCCCGCTCCAGCGGCGTGGCCACGATGATCGTCGCCGATGGCGACGAGGTCATCGAGGCGATGTCCGCGGTGCTGTCGTACCTGCCCGATCATGTCGACGTGCTTCCCGAGCGGGCCGAGACCAGCGATCCGATCGACCGCGACACCGCCATCGCTGCCACGACCGTGCCGTCACATCCGACCGGTTCCTACGATGTGCGAGACATCATCCGCGACCTGGCCGACGACGACGAGTTCCTCGAGATTCGGGCGGCCTTCGCTCCCAATCTCGTCACCGGCTTCGCCACGATCGACGGCTTCACGGTCGGCATCGTCGCCAATCAAAGCCAGGCCCTCGCCGGGAGCATCGACATCCCGGCCAGCCACAAGGGTGCCCGATTCGTCCAGGCCTGTGACTCCTTCGGCATTCCGCTCATCACGCTGGTCGACACCTCGGGCTTCCTCCCCGGCAAAGACCTCGAATGGCGCGGCATGATCCGCCACGGTGCCCAACTCGCCTTTGCCTATGCCCGAGCCACGGTGCCCCGTATCGCACTGATCATCCGGAAGTCCTATGGCGGGGCCTACATCGTCATGGACTCTCGCTACATGGGGAACGATCTCATGCTCGCGTGGCCCAACGCCGAGGTCGCGGTGATGGGGGCCAAGGGAGCGGTCGAGATCCTCCATCGCAAGGCATCGCCCGACGAGCGGGTCCAGCTCGAACTCGACTACGAGGCTCGCTACCTCACGCCGTATCCCACGGCGGAACGGGGCTCGATCAGCGGGGTGATCGACCCGATCGACACTCGACGCGAAATCGGTGCGGCGTTGGCGATGCTGATCACGAAACGGGAGCCGTTGCGAGCCCGTCGCCACGACAACATGCCGCTGTGATCCGCCAGCGGTCGAGCGTCGCCGGGCTGACCAGGTTGACTTCGGCAACCTTGGCCGCCCGGAGCTACCCACGAACCCTCATCGGAGGGTACATTCGGACCGATAACTCTGAACCCGGGCACAACGGCGTGCTGGAGCGACGACGACATCCATCACACACACGACCTACCGACACAGGAGAGTGATTGACCGTGCCTGAAACCGTCACGATCACCGACAACCGCACGGGACAGAGCGTCGAGATCCCGATTGTCGACGGCGGAATCGACGCCAAAGAGTTCGCCAAGCTCATGCCCGGCACCTGGTTCTACGACCCGAGCTTCAGCGCCACCGCCTCGACCTCGAGTGCCATCACCGACCTCGACGGCGTCAACGGCATCCTGCGCTACCGCGGCTACCCCATCGAACAGCTCGCCGAGCAGTCGACGTTTCTCGAGGTCTGCTACCTGCTGCTCAACGGCGAACTGCCGAACGCCGAGCAGATGGACACTTGGGTCCACGACGTCACGTACCACACCTTCATCCACGAGAACATGCGCAAGCGGTTCATGGAGGGCTTCCACCACGATGCCCACCCGATGGGCATGTTGGTGTCGGCCATCGCAGCGCTGTCCACCTTCTACCCCGAAGCGAAGGACATCGACGATCCTGCCAACCGCTACCGGCAGATCAACCGATTGATCTCGAAGGTCCCCACCCTGGCGGCCATGGCCTACCGGGCCAGCATCGGCATGCCGTTCGTCTACCCCGACAACAACCTGAGCTACGCCGAGAACTTCCTCTCGATGATGTGGCGTGTCGCCGAGCCGAACTACACCGCCGATCCGGTGTTGGCCCGGGCGCTCGATGTCCTGCTCATCCTCCACGCCGACCACGAGCAGAA
The DNA here is from genome assembly GCA_041394265.1 of Acidimicrobiales bacterium. Classification (NCBI taxonomy): domain Bacteria; kingdom Bacillati; phylum Actinomycetota; class Acidimicrobiia; order Acidimicrobiales; species Acidimicrobiales bacterium. The sequence goes on along the minus strand of JAWKIO010000005.1, from coordinate 3,348,931 downwards.
CTGCTCCACCACCACGATGCGGGTCGTCGGTTCCAGCCATGCCGACCCGTACTCGGCGGCCGCCGCTGCCACCGCTGCGCTCTACGGTCCTCGCCACGGCGGTGCCAACGAGCAGGTCATCCACATGCTCCACGACATCGGCACCTACGACAACATCGAGCCTTTCATCGAGAGCGTGAAGAAGGGTGAAGGTCGTCTCATGGGCTTCGGTCACCGGGTCTACAAGTCCTACGACCCGCGGGCCAAGATCGTGAAGGAGCAGGCCGACAACGTCTTCGAGGTCACGGGTCGCAACCCGCTGCTCGACATCGCACTCAAGCTCGAAGAGGTCGCCCTCACCGACGACTACTTCAAGAGCCGCAACCTGTACCCGAACGTCGACTTCTATACCGGCCTCATCTACCAGGCCATGAACATCCCGATGGACATGTTCACCGTCATGTTCACGATCGGCCGGATGCCCGGATGGCTGGCCCACTGGCAGGAGCTCCTCGAGCAGGGCCAGCGCATCTCTCGTCCCCGCCAGCTCTACACCGGCGTCGGCGTTCGCGACTACGTACCGCTCGACGCTCGCTGAGCCGACCGGCCACCCCACTCGACACGACCGCCGGCTGGACCACCAGCCGGCGGTTGCGCGTTTCGGCTCAGACGTGGCGCAGTCCGTCGAGGATCGAGGTCGGCCACGGCCGCAATCGCAGACGACCGTCCACGGCGACCGCGCCATCGGGACCGGCCAGCACCGGATTGAGTTCGAGCTCGGCCAGCTCGGGCGCAGCGGCGGCGGCTTCGGCGAGCGCGACCAACATGTCTTCGACAGCGGCGCGGGTGTCTGGTCCTGCACTGTCGACGAGCCACGGAGCCGAACACAGCGCACGGAGGTCGGCACGGCTCGCGGGCAACGCCCGCACCTGACGGCCCACCAACCCTCCGATCGCACCGCCCGGGCTGATGGCGAGACTGGCGCCACGCTCGAAGTCCTGCACGAGATCGATCTGGAGATGGAGCCCGCTCGGCACCATGACCTGCACCGTGACCGGATCGAGATCGTCGCCGAACTGCTCACGCATCCGATGTAGGGTGTCGACGAGTTGCTCGGGCTGTTGGATGTCGAGCGCCGTCCCGCCGCTCTCACCGGCCGTGCGATGGGCGAGCCCGCGCCCTTTGAGCGCAACGGGGAAGCCGAGCGACTCGGCAGCAGCGATGGCCTCGTCGGCATCGGCAACGTCGATCGCTGCGGCGTACGGGACGCCGATGACGTCGAGCAGTCGCTGCGATTCGGCGTCGGTGAGATCCCGGCCCTCGGCGGCCGGCCGCTCGCCGAGCAATTCCGAAACCGTCGCAACGATCGTTGCTGCCCGCTCTTCGGTTGCCTCGACCAGGGGTGCCTCGGCGGACTGGCGCCATTCGGCATGACGTGCAAATCGTCCGAGAACGCCGGCAGCACCCTCGGGGAATCGGAAGGTGGGGATGCCTTCGATCGAGAACGCCTCGTTCGTGACGAGGCCGGCGGCGACGATCGGCTTGGTCACGGCACGATCGACCCGCTGGAGCAGTTCGACGAGTTCGTTCGCCGGTAGGTGCAGCGACGGCACCAACGCAACGAGTACGGCATCGACATCGGCGGACAACGCAGCGCGAACCACGGCTCGCTCGTAGACCGACAGGTGTTCCGACCCGCTCGTCGGCTGCTCCACGTCCTCGATCAGAAGGGCCTCGCCGTCGGGGCCGGCGATCTCGAGGCCGGAGCGGCGACAGGCCGCGACGGCGAGGCGAGCCACCGACGAGGTGTTGGACACGACGGCGGCACGGCGCCCTGCAGGCAGCGGCTGGTCGACGACGAAGCGGGCGTGGTCGGCGAGGTCGGAGATCTGGTCGACGAGGATGACACCCGACTGACGGAGGAGCTCGTTGAGATCGTCGTCGGGGGACGCGACGGCGAGGATCGGCTTCGTCGGTGAGATTTCGCGGGCGAGCGCCGTGAACGTTCGGAGGTTGCCGAAGTTCTCGATGTACAGGGCGATGGCCTTGGTCCGCTCGTCGACCGCCCAGTAGTGGAGCAGGTCGTTCACCGAGACGTCGGCCCGGTTGCCCAGGGCGGCAAAACTCGAGATGCCGACACCGGCACGGGCCAGATCGTCGAGCACGGCGGCACCGAGCGGGCCCGACTGCGACAGCAGCCCCACGTGCCCGGCCACGACCTTGACCGGGAGGAAGAGCGCCTGGAGGTTGACCTCGGGATCGGTGTTGGCGAGACCGAAGGCGTTGGGCCCGACCATTCTGACCCCCGCATCGCGCACCGTCGCCAACAAGCGTCGTTCGAGCTCGGCGCCCTCGGGGCCGGCGTCGGAGAATCCGGCGGTGAAGACCAGGGCCGAACCGACACCGGCGTCGACGCAGTCTTCGATGACCGACGCCACCGACGCCGCCGGCACGGCGATGATCGCAAGATCAGGTGCCGGCTCGATGTCTCCAATCCGTCGGTGGGCGTCGATCCCGAGGATGGCGTCGGCCTCGGGGTGCACGAGTGAGAGACTTCCGGCAAACGGGGCTTCGGCCAGGTGCCGGAGGACTTCGTGCCCGACCGAGCCCGGACGCCGGGACGCTCCGACCATCACGATCGAGGTCGGCTCGAGCATCCGGGCGACCGATCGAACCGTCGAGCGCCGGAACCGAGCGCCGATGGCGGCCTGGGCGTCGTCGGTGACGTCGATCCCGAGGGTCACCTCGATCACTCCGTCGGCGAACTTGGTCGTGACATCGAAGCCGGCTTTGCGGAACACGCGCAGCATGCCGTAGTTCTCCGGCAGGACAGTGGCGGTGAAGCCGTCGAGCTGCCGACGCCGGCCTGCGGCGGCCAGGAACTCCAACAGGATCGTCGCCAGCCCGCGACCCCGGTAGGCATCGTCGACGAAGAAGGCCACCTCGGCCTCGTTGCGATCGGTCCACGGTTCGTAGCGTGCGACCGCGATCAGGTCGTCGCCCCGGACCACCACGAAGGCCATGCGGTCGAAGTAATCGACATTCGTGAAGTGTTCGAGCTCGGCATCGCTCAGCTCGGGCCGGAAACGGAAGTAACGGAAGTAGATGGACTCGGGCGACTGCCGACCGTGAAAGGCTTCGAGTCGATCACGATCGCTCGGTCGAATCGGGCGGAGATGTGCAGTCGACCCATCGGCAAGCAGCACGTCGGTTTCCCAGGCGGCAAGGGCGGCTTCGAGGTCTTCGGGAGCTTCGGGCGCGTTTCCCACAACAGGCATCCTAGGCAGCCGCCGAAAGCCACGACGGACGCAATGACCGATGACCCTCCGGCGAGAAATCTCAAACTCGGAATAGTTGATCAGATAGGTCGGTTATAGAGTGGCATGATGACGACGACCACCCCCTCCCTCCCGACGGCGGCCAGCCCGAGGTCGCTCTTCGGTTTCCCCGCGCTGGTCAACGAGGTGGCGGCCCGGGTCGTTGCCTCGGGCGTGGTCCTGATGACGGCGCTCTATCTCGCCACCGGATCGCCGCTGGTCCTGGTCCCGCTGGTGTACGGGTTCCTCGCCCGAGTTGCTGCCGGCCCGAAGCTGTCGCCTCTGGGACGGCTCGCGGTCGAGGTGATCGTTCCTCGCTTGCCGGTTCGGGGACGCCTGGTTCCGGGACCACCCAAGCGTTTCGCCCAGAGCATTGGCGCCACCCTCTCGAGCGGCGCATTGATCGCACAGCTCACCGGACACACCGACGCCGCGTTCGCGCTGATCGCCATGATTACTGGCGCTGCGTTGCTCGAGGCGGCGGCAGGCTTTTGCCTTGGATGCACGATCTTCGGCTGGCTGATGCGAGCCGGGGTGATTCCGCAGGACACCTGTGAAGCCTGCAACGACTTGTCGAAGCATCCGGCTTTCGTCGACTGAGGGAACAGCCCTAGGGTGGGGCGGACTACCTGACTGTCCCTGTCATCCCGTTCGCTGAGCCTCGTTCCTTGCCCCCCTCCACCACCGTCAACGCGGCAATTCCGGTCGATCTGACCGAGTTCGTGGCGCCGTCGTACGCGGAGTTGGCCGAACAGATCGATACGCGACGAGAGGGTTTCGACGTTCGTCGCTTGTTCTTCGTGGTGATCACCCGAGGCGATGAGCGTCTGACACTGGTACTCGACGCCGGTTGGGTCCGCCTTCTCCAGGACATCGACGCGGTCGCCCCCGACGTGGTGCCGCAGATGACGATTCCGGCCACCGCGCTGGCGGCGATCCTGCCGGTCTGGCCCGGCGACTTCCTGCTCGTACATCCGCTCCACTGCCACTGGACCGAACGGCATGACGGGGTGCTGATCGCCCACGTCGACGACCACACCGGGCTCAGTTTTGGTGCAGGGCCTCGTTGAGTCCACTCCACTTGGCGCCGTTCGGATGCACCTCGACGGTGCCCGTTCGGCCGTTGCGGCGCAGCAAGAGGCCGTCGGCCCCACTCAGTTCACGGGCCTTGATGGTGGCGCCGTCGTCGTAGCCCTTCAGACCGCAGACGAGGACCGGCGTGCCACCGGTGACGTAGAGTCCGGCCTCGACGGTGCAGTCATCGCCGAGTGAGATCCCGATGCCGGCGTTGGCACCGATGAGGCAGCGCTCCCCCACCGAAATGATCGTCGTGCCACCGCCCGACAGGGTACCCATGGTGGAGCAGCCACCGCCGAGATCGGAATCGGCGGCCACCATGACGCCGGCGGAGATGCGGCCCTCGACCATGTTCGGGCCGACGGTGCCGGCGTTGAAGTTGACGAAGCCTTCATGCATCACGGTGGTGCCGGCGCCGAGGTGGGCGCCGAGGCGGACTCGGGATCCGTCACCGATGCGAACGCCCTGGGGCACGACGTAGTCGAGCATCCGGGGGAACTTGTCGACGTTGTAGACGTGAAGGTGCTGGCCGGCGAGGCGGAGATGAGTCTTCACGGCGTCGAACTGGTCGGGATCGATCGGGCCGTGGTTGCTCCAGACCGCATTGTTGAGCTTGCCGAAGGCACCGTCGAGGCTGATGCCGTGGGGCCGCACCTTGCACTGCGAGAGCAGGGTGAGCCGGAGATAGACATCGGAGGCCGACATCGGAGCGTCGGTCAACTCGGTGACCGCGACCGCCACGGCGATCCGTCGGTGTCCGGGCACGGGTGCCGGCTGATCGACCTGGGCCCAGGCCAGCAGAGCTTGAAGTGCTGTCAGGTTGGGGTGATCACGGCCGTCATCGACGAAGGGGGCGAAACGCTCGACGATCGCGGTGAGCGCAGCGGCATCGAGCTCGATGGTGCCGGTGGCGAATCCGCCGAGGGCGTCGGCGACCGCGGCTGCCGTGCCGGCGTTCTCGCCGAGATTCGTGACCAGGAAGTCGGTGTCGAGGGTCTTGGGGCCATCGGCCGAGTCACTGACCGTGGCGATGCCGAACCCATAGGCCGCCGGCGTGCGATAGCCGCTCCGCCCTTCGACCTCGGCCACCATCGCCTTGAAGTCGTCGACGGACCCAATCACACGCGAAGCAGTCATCCGGACACCCTACCGACCCCACCCACCCCGCTGGCACTGCACCAGCACCGAGTCTCGAACAACTCGGCGTGCGCTCTTACTGCGGAAGCGTTTCGGCGCCCTGCGCCGGAAGGCGGTAAGTGCCGAGGCCCCCCGGGCCAAGGAACGACGGCGATGTTGTGAGCGCCAGCGAACAACTCGGGGTGCCCGAAGGGCACACGTGGGCCATGAGGGAATTGAACCCCCGACCTCCTGCGCGTCATGCAGGCGCTCTAGCCAACTGAGCTAATGGCCCCGGAGCGGGCAAGACTAGCAGCGCTGCTGCGAGATCTCACCCAGGAATCCGAGCATTTCTGATGCGAGCGCAGAGCGGGATTTGAACCCGCGAATCACGGCTTTGCAGGCCGCTCCCTTAGGCCACTCGGGCATCTGCGCAGGGCTGCAGATCGTAGCCGCTCCCACCGGCCGTGCCACGAATCGTCGGGAGAACGACCGGGCGGGAGCGGCGTCGATCAGCCTTCGAGCGGCGAATGATGCGCAGCGATCGGTGCTTGGGCCTTGGGCTTGGGGGTCTGCTTGAGTGCTTCCATCGCCCGCTCGTTCTCGGCGATCTTCGCCATGATCGCCTTGCCCGCCTGAGCGAACGAGTCACGGTTGTCGATGACGTGCTGGTTGGACTCGCGCATCGAGTCGAGCATCCCGTTGACTTCGGGCATGACATAGCGGGCGACGAGGTCCCAGCTCTTCTTGGTCGCTTCGGGGTTGGCCCAGTCGTTGATGAAGCCGATGGCGACCCCGAACCCACCCGACACCTCGTACATCTCCCGTATCCGGGCGATCAGGTCGTCGGGTGTACCGATGATCGCCGCCGACCCTTCGACCCGAGCGAGCTCCTGGATCGCCTCGGCAGTGTCGGCGTAGTGGCGAGCGCCCGGGCGCTGGAGGGTGTCGACGTTGTACTCGTTGTGCCAGCGCAGTAGGCCCCACTCGACGTCACGCTCGGCCTGCTCTCGGGTTTCGGCGAGGTGCCAGTTGAACAGGATGCGCCAGTTGGCCCGGTCGACGGTTTGCCCGTGCTTGGCCGCCGACTCCTCGGCGAAGCTCCACTGCAGCGGGAGCGACTGGATGCCCTCGGTCGACATCGATCCGATCGACAGCACACCGATGCCGTGCTTCCCGGCCAGGGTCATGCCCGAGGGCGACACGCTCGAGGCGGTCGTCATCGGCAGCGGCCGCTGGACCGGGAGTACCTGGAGCGCGGCGTCGTGCAGCTCGAACCATTCGCACTCGTAGCTGAAGCGGGGCTCACCGTCGAGCAGACGCTTGATGACGCCGATCGCCTCGTCTTGCCGATCGCGCTGCACCATCGGGTCGATGCCGAGGGTGTAGGCGTCAGACGGGAGGGCTCCGGGCCCGGTACCGAAGATGGCGCGACCGTTGCTCATGTGGTCGAGCTGCACGATGCGCTGAGCGACGTTGAAGGGGTGGTGATAGGGCAGCGAGACCACGCCGGTTCCGAGCTTGATGCGGTGCGTGCGCATGGCGGCCCCGGCGAGGAACATCTCCGGTGAGGCGATGGTCTCCCAGCCGGTCGAGTGGTGCTCGCCGCACCAGAACTCGTCATAGCCGAGACGGTCGAGTTGCTCGGCGAGGTCGAGGTCACGCTGCAGCTGCATCGTGAGGCTCTCGCCGGGGAGATGATGGGGTGCGAGGAAGGCGCCGAAACGAAGGTTCATGGCGCCCGAACCTAGGTCAGGTCGGGGCGACGACTCCAAATGACCAGCCCGCCGCCCATGGCGATGAGCAGGAGACCGAGGCCGGCCAGGCCGGTGGTCTCGGACCCGGTGCGGGGGATCGTCGGCTGTGCGGCGGCCCCGCCCGAGCCTCCGGACGGGCTGGCCGGATTGGCCGCAGCGTAGAACCCGCAGTCGATGGTCAGGTTGGACGAGGCGTCGAGCGACGCCGTGGCGTTGTTGGGCGACTCGGCGGTCGGCTCGTCGGTCCCGATGGTGACCGCACCGGTGAGCTGGAAGCCGTTGGCTCCTGGCGCACAGTTGTCGTCGTTGTCGACGTCACCATCGGCGTTCGCCGTGGTGGGATCGGACGACACCAGTCCGACCAAGGGCCCGTCGCCGGTGAACTCCGAGGCGGGGATGCCGACGACGTAGCGGCCGGGGGCAAGGGCGTCGACCAGCCAGAGGCCGTCGCAGTCGGTCGTTGCCGTACGGATCGCATCGGCGGCATCGAGACTGCCGTTGTTGTTTCGGTCATCGGGTGCGCCATCGGCATCGGTATCGGTGAAGACGTCGACCCACACATCACAGATCCCGGCCTCGGTCGAGTCGACCCGGCCGTTGTTGTTGGTGTCGAGCCACACCTGGTTCCCGATCGAGTGGTCGAGCCGGAGAACGGCAATGTCATGGTCGTCGGAATCACCGGCATTGTTGGCGTCGGTGGCGAGATCGGCGAGCGAGGTGATGTCGATCACGGGATCGTTTGCAGGGTCGCCGTCGGGCGTGGAGTCATCATCGTCGCCACTGTCGGCGCTGATCTCGGCGGTGTTGACGAACGGCGCCTGGCTCGGATCGGCCACTTCGAGGGTGAGCGTGAGGCTCAGCGTCTCGCCCGGCTCGATCGCACTCCCCGCAGGAATGGTCCAGGTGACGGTACTTCCAGCGGCAGTACCACCGTCGCTGGCGCTCACGAACGAGGTGCCGGCCGGCAGCGAGTCGGTCACCGTGAACGCGCCCGAGGAGACGTTGCCCTGGTTGCGAACGTCGACCTGGTAGGTCGCCCGGCTCGTGTCGGCGGCGTAGCCCGTGAGGACCTTGGCCAGTGCGAGGTCGTAGTCGGGCACGACATCGCCGGGGATGGTCAGGCACATCGCAGCGATGTAGGACGACAGGCCGGTGTGCGGCTGGGTGAAGGCGCTCGGATCGGTCGATTCGGGATCCGGACCGGTGACATCGGAGACGGCGCCCTGGCCGTAGATGTTCCACTGAATCGTGTCGACCGAGGGTGAGCCCCAGTCGAGGATGGTCCAGTCCCGATCGGTGACCGAGCCGACGTTGACGAAGCTGGACCGGGCCTCGTTGAAGGCCGAATCGACCGCCAGCCCATGCGTGGGCCGGTCGAGTTGGATGATGGCGGCCGAGTCGAGACCGTTGATGCCGTTGCCGGCACCGTCGCTGTCGATCACCTGGGCGTCAGGGTCGGCGGCCGTCGGCTGGGCGAGCGTGCCCGAGGGTCCACCGCTGCGGAGGGCGAACTCCGACACACCCCACGTGCTCGAGGCGAACTTGCGCACGCCGCCGGTGAGGAGCTTGTCGATCTCGACGGTGGCACGGTTGGTGGTGCCGGTCTCGAAGAACTCGAAGGTCACGTTGCCCCGCTGCGCCGACTGCGGCCAGTAGCGGAAGACTTCCCGCAATGCGGCGTCGCCGAGCGCCTGCCGGTAGGCGGGAATCTCGTCGAAGTCGGCCGTGGCACCCGGATCCAGCAGGGCGAGCGCATGGGCTTCGCCGAAGGTGATACGCATGTCGACGTCGCTGCCGAGCACGCCGGTCAGGGTGAGGCTCGACCCGGTCGCCTGATTCTTGGTGCCACCGGGGGTGCCGAGATCATCGGAGCCTGCGGGGGCGGAACCCGCGGCATAGCCGCTCCAGTCGACACAACCGACGACATCGCCGGGGGCCGCAGCGACAGGGGTGGTGACAGCGCCGAGGGCAAGGCCCGTGCCGGCCAGGGTGACGGCGACAGCCGAGCGCGAGACGCGCGAACGGAGGGAACGAGACATGTGAGAAACTCCTCGACCGGCGATGTGACTTCTGCGGGCACACATCGAGGTCCAGCGGGAACAAGATCTGGACGATCATCGCACACGGCGAGCGCGGTGGCGCGGCACTCGTCGCTGATTGGCGACCGACCCGCTCAGCCGGTGGTAGCGAGCGTTGACGAGGGCAGACTCCTGCGGTGCACCGCTTCGCCTATCTGGCCGGGTTCGCCCTCACGAGTTCGGCCGGTGTGGTCTTCGTCCTGCTCGCCGACCTCAAGGCCCGCTACGGGCTTCCCGACTGGGGCATCGGCGTCATCGCATCGGCCGGCTTCGTGTCTGGCCTCGCCGTCCAACTCCTCATCGCGCCCCTCGCCGACCGAGGTGGTGCAGTGCTCCTCGGTGCGCTTGCGCTGGGCGCCGGTGTCGTCGGCACCCTGTGGTTCATCTTCGCTGCGAGCCTCGCACCGCTCGTCGCTGCCCGAGTCCTGCTCGGATGCGGGCTCGGTCTCTTCGACGTCGTGGCCCGCAAGGCGTTGGTCGGTCTGACCACCGAGGGCAGTGGTGCTCGACTCGGCACCTACCTGTCGGCCAGCGTCGGCGGCTTCCTCCTCGGCCCGCTACTGGGCGCTGCGCTGCAGCAGTTCGGGTTCCACGCACCGTTCGTCGCCGTGCTCGTCCTCACCATCGTGGCCGCCGGCCCTGCACTGCTCTGGCTGCACGGAGCACCAATTGCGACCGTGAGCACCGACCAGCCGGCGTCGATGCTGCAGCTTGCCCGACGCCCAGGGATCCGCGCCGCCATGCTGGGCCAGTCGGTCATCTTCGCCAACATCGGCATCTTCGACGCCGTCATCGACCTCTACCTCGAGGATCTCGGCGCCGGGAATACCACCATCGGCATCGTCTTGCTCCTGGTCGGGGCTCCGCTGTTGGTGCTCCCGACGATGGCCGGTAACTGGGTCGAACACATCGGCCCCCGACGAGTGCTCGTGCCCTTGCTGTGCGCCGCGGGCCCCGCCATTGCCGGGTTCGGCATGTTCCCGGTGCTGGCCACGATTGCCGTCGCCGGTCTGGTTCAGGGCTCGATCGAGTCCTTCGTCTTCCCCACCACCCAACTCCTGGCCCTCGACGAGACCGGCCCCCAACAGGCGGCCGCCGGTCAGGCGGTGCTCGGCATGACGGGTCTCACTGCGGCAGGAACCACGGCGCTCCTGGCACCGAGTGTCTACGCCTCGATCGGGGCACGACCCATGTTCGCCGCGATGGGCTCGCTCTCGGTCGTTGCGGCCGTTCTCGCTGCACGCCAAGTACGGCTGATGGACTAGGGTCCAGGCCATGGAAGTCGTCGCTGCCATCCTGGGTCTCGTCGCTCTGATCCTGCTCTTCTTGCTGGTCACGACTCGCCGCAATGCCGCGGCCGCCGCCACCGCTGCCGCCTCGTCACGGTCCGCCTTGACCGACGAATTGCATGCCGCTCAACGTGAGGCCGCCCGAGCAGCCGACGACCTCGAGTCGGCGCGAGCGGCCGCCGCTGCCGACACCGAGAAGGCCGCCAACGAACTCTCCGCTGCGTTGGCGGGCCAAGCAGCAGCCGTTGATCGTGCCGTCGCCGCCGAAGTCGCCCAAGCCGAGCAGACCGAGAAGCTCGACTCCCTCGAACGCTACGGCGTCGAGTTGAAGAGCGAGATCGCTGCAGCGAACGAGCAAGCCGAGTCGGCGCAAGCTTCGGCCGCCGAAGCCCGGGCCGCGGCCGACGAAGCGGCGGCCGAGCTCGAAGTGGCTCGGGCCGAGGCCGACACCCTACGAGCACAGGCCGCTGCGGTCACGTCGAGCGGCACCGGTGGAGCGTCCCGGGCAGCTGGCATCGACCCCGAGCTGTTGTGGGCGCTCGAGATGACTCGGAGCGAGCGCACGTGGCGGCACAGCGTGGCGGTTGATCCCAACGGCCCCAGCCCCTTCCCCGACGCACCCGACCCGCTCAAGCTGGCGGTCGAGGTCGAGGCATCAGCGCTGCGGGAGGAGGTCGGGGCGTTCATCCACGTGAAGTGGGACGCCGAGACCGTCGCCGATCCGATCCGTCGGTTGCTCATCCTCCGGGTGGCCAACGAACTCCTCGCCGCTGCCGCACGCGAACCGCAGCCGTTCGAACTGATCGCTTCGGGGGCCGACGACATCGTGCTCCAGGTGCGGGCGACCGAAGAGGGCGATCGTCAGATCGAGCTCGAACCGCCGGCGTTCGGCACCGACGTGATCGCCTATCGCTCTGACGACGAGGGGATCTGCATCACCATCAAGTGATGCGAACCCCCTCGACCGACGACCGATCGAGGCTGCCGCTCCTGCGTGCCGTCGCACGCATCTTCTCGTCGACGCCTCGGTTTGCGGCCGCGAGCTGGTGTGCTGTCGCTCGACGACCGCAGGCGCTCACTCGTAACTGCGGAACAGCACCTGGGCGACGCAGCTCGGCTTCGACGCACCCTCGCACTCGATGGTGACGGTCATGTGCAGCTGCACACCACCGGCGATCTCACCGACCTCGTCGAGCTGCACCCCGGCGCGGACCTTGGATCCGACCAGCACGGGCGACGGGAACCGGAGCTTGTCGAGGCCGTAGTTGACCCCCATCGAGAAGCCCTTCTGGATGAAGACCTGGGGAAGGAGCATCGGGATGAGCGACACGGTGAGATAGCCGTGGGCGATGGGGCCACCGAAGGGGCTCTCCTTCGTGGCGCGCTCGGGATCGGTGTGGATCCACTGGTGGTCGCCGGTGGCCTCGGCGAACTGCATCACGCGGTCCTGCGTGATCTCGAGCCAGTCGCTGTAGCCAAGATGCTGACCGACGAGCGCCTTCACGCCCTCGACACCGACGGCTTCGACAGGAGTTGACATGGTGGTGACCCTTTCGAGATGAGGTGGAGTCGACGGGACGTCGCCCACGAGCCAGGCCGTTGTAGCACCGACCACCCACCGAGTGCATCCCGACCCCACCCCACCCCCACCCGTTCTGTGCGCCATTCTCCTCGCGATCCCCGTTCTGTGCGTCAAACGCGTCGGCAGCGGGAACTGTGACGCACAGTTCGGGATTGGCGGTGAGTTTGACGCACAGAACCGAGGAGTGGACGACGGTCGGCGATCGAGTGTCACAGTGTGTGAGCAAGACTTCGCTCATGAACATCACGGCGGAAGCACTCATCATCGAATTGGCAGCACAACGACACGGTGCGTTCACGCGCCGCGAAGCCCTCGCCCGGGGCGTGTCGTCCTCGGCGCTCGACCGGCGGATCCAGTCGGGCTGGGTCGTCCGGCGACGCCGCGGCGTCCTCGAGGTACCAGCGCTGCGCGACGGACTCACCGACCACGCCCTGGCCACGTTGTCCGTGCGAGGGGCAGCGCTCTCCCATCGCAGCGCCGCCCAGCGTCACCGCTTCGCCCTCCCGGTTCCCCGCTCGATCGAGGTCGTCACCGCGTTCGGTGGCGCCGGCAACTCCCCGTTCGCCACGGTGCACCGCAGCCGACACCTCTCCGAGCACGACCTGGTCGAGCTCGACGGGCTCCTCGTCACGTCGGCGTCCCGAACGCTGTGCGACCTGGCAAGCACGCTCAGCCACCAGCGGCTGCTGCACCTCGTCGAGACGCAGCTCGTCGCCTCCGTCCCCTCCGCCGACGAGCTGGTCACCTGCTTCGAGTCATGGTCCGGGCGTGGTGTCACCGGCTCGGTCGCCATGCGCACCGTGCTCGACGCCGTCATCGACGACGAGCCCTACCCCGAGTCCGCCCTCGAGCTGCTGGCGATGCAACGCCTGATCGAGCATCGAGTGCTCGGCGCCCGACGTCAGTACCGGCCACCCTGGTACGACGGATGGCGAGGCGTGGTCGACTTCGCCTGGCCCGAAGCCAAGGTGATCCTCGAGGTCGACGGTCGCCGCTTCCACGCCACCTCGCAGTCCGCCGACGACGACGAACGTCGCGACCTCCTCGCCATCGAGAATGGTTGGATCGTCATCCGTGTCGGCTGGCGCACCCTCTCCAACCGGCCCTCCGACTTCATGCGGCGCCTGCGCACCATCATCGCCCGCCGCATGCAAGCCGCCGCCTGACACGACTCGTTCTGTGCGTCGAACTCCCCGCAAAAGCCGGACTGTGCGTCAGAGTTCCCGCAGCCGGGAAGTCTGACGCACAGAACGGATGGATCGGTGAGAATGACGCACAGAACCTGGGATTGGGGGTGCGGGGCGGGGCCGGTCAGATCATCGTGCGTTCTTCCCACATGCCGAACTCGGCGCCGAGGGCACCGATGATCTCGCCGACCGTGGCGTAGGCCCGGACCGCGTCGAGGATCGGCGGCATGGTGTTGACCAGCGGGTCGGCCGCAGCGGCCGTGACGGCGGCGAGGGACTCGGCGACTGCTGCATCATTGCGGTCGTGCTTGACGTTGCCCAGCCGCTTGAGCTGGCGCTCCTCGACCTCGGGGCCGATGTAGAGCAGCGGCGGATCGGCGTCGTCGCCCTCGGTGAAGGCGTTGACGCCGACCACGATGCGCTCGTTGTTGTTGACCTTGCGCTCGAAGGCATACGCCGAGTCGGCGATGCGGCCCTGGAACCAGCCTTCCTCGATGCCCTGGAACGTGCCCTCGAGCATCGAACCGCCGCCCATCTCGTCGACCTTGGCGAAGATGTCTTCGGCCTGGCGCTCCATCTCGTCGGTCATCCACTCGACGAACGGGGCACCACCGAGCGGATCGGCCACGCTGGCGGCGCCGGTCTCGTAGGCGACGATCTGCTGGGTGCGCAGCGCGATCCGGGCAGCCTTCTCGGTGGGAAGGGCGAGTGCCTCGTCGTAGGCGTCGGTGTGAAGGCTCTGGGTGCCACCGAGCGCCGCCGCCATGGCCTGCAACGCCACCCGAGCGACGTTGATCTCGGGCTGCTGAGCGGTCAGCGACACACCGGCGGTCTGGGTGTGGAAACGGAGCTTCAGCGAGCGCTCGGACTTGGCGCCATAGCGCTCCTTCATCCACCGGGCCCAGATGCGGCGGGCGGCGCGCAACTTGCCGATCTCTTCGAAGAAGTCGATGTGGCTGTTGAAGAAGAACGACAGGCGGGGGGCGAAGTCGTCGACGTCGAGACCGGCGGCAAGGGCGGCCTCGACGTAGGCGAACCCGTTCCCGAGCGTGAACGCCAATTCCTCGGCAGCCGTCGAGCCAGCTTCACGGATGTGGTAGCCCGAGATCGAGATGGGGTTCCACTTCGGCATCTCGGCCGACGTGAAGGTGACCAGATCGCTGATGAGTCGCACCGACGGCCGCGGCGGGAAGATGTATTCCTTCTGCGCCTGGTACTCCTTGAGGATGTCGTTCTGCAGCGTGCCGTTGAGCACCGCTCGCGGCGTGCCGTTCTTCTCGGCAACGGCGACGTACATGGCCAGCAGGATTGAGGCGGGCGAGTTGATGGTCATCGAGGTCGACACCGATGCGAGGTCGATCCCCTCGAAGAGATCTTCCATGTCGGCCAGGGTGTCGACGGCGACTCCGGCCTTGCCGACCTCACCCAGGGCGAAGTCGTCGTCGGAGTCGCGTCCCATCAACGTGGGGAGGTCGAAGGCGGTGGAAAGGCCCGTGCCACCGTCGGCCAGCAACTGCTTGAACCGCACATTGGTGTCTTCCGCGGTGCCGAACCCGGCGAACATCCGCATGGTCCACAGGCGTGATCGGTACATCGAGGCGTGGATGCCTCGGGTGTAGGGGTACTGGCCAGGGAACTCGCCGTCGTCGGGGCCGTAGACCGCCTCGACGGGCACGCCCGACATCGTTTCGAACGGACCCTCGCGCAGGGAGGACTTGGCGAATTCTTGTTCCCACTGTTCTTTCACAGGGGGAAGCTTAGACGTCCAATGAATCTTCCGTCGATTCATCATCGAGAGCGTCGGCACCCGGCACGAAGTCGCCCTCGGCGGCCCGCAAGACCTTGACGATGTCGTACAGCGACTCTCGTTCGGACTCGCTCAGCGCTCCTGCACCGTACTCGATCTGCCCCAGTGCCGCGGTCGCTTCCTCGACGACCTTTCGACCGGCGTCGGTGATGGCGGCGAGCACCGTGCGTCGGTCGACCGACGACCGACGGCGCTCCACCAGACCCTGCCGTTCGAGCCGATCGATGGCATTGGTGACACTCGCCGGATGCACCATCAGGCGGTCGCCCATCTTGCCGAGGGGGAGCTCGCCGGCCCGGCTGAACGAGATGAGGGTCAGGGCCTCGTAACGGGCGAACGTGAGGTCGAACGGGGCCAACGCCTCGTCGACGGCGCGTTGCACGATCTGATGCGCTCGCATGATCGACGTGGTGGCGACCATCGCCGACGATGCCGCGAACGCGCGACGGTCCCACTGGCGTCGCGCCTCGGCGATGGGGTCGAAGGTGAGCGGTTCGTTGCGAGCCACCTGGTGAACCTACCGGGTCTGCCGCTCAGAGGTCGTAGAACGCGCTGGCGGTGTCGTGGAACAACGCCGATCGTTCGTCGGGTGAGTAGTCGGCGGTGAGCTTCTGGAAGGTGTTCCACAGGACCGTGTAGCCGGTCGATCGCCGGTCGACGGGGAAGTTCGACTCGAACATCGAACGCCGGACCCCGAACTGTCCGATGCAGAACTCGATGTCGGGACCCCAGGCCTCGGCGAGGGCATCGGACGTGGGCGGCGTCGGCTGGTGATGCCAGTCGAGCCCGTAGACGGTCATGCCGATGCCGCCCAGCTTCACACTCACGTTCGGACACTCTGCGAGTTGGATGATCGAGCGGCGCCACTCGGCCCGGACCTCGTCGCGCCGACCCGCGTACGGCCCTACACCGAGCGGGCCACCGAGGTGATCGAGCACGATCAACACATCGGAATGGGCGTGGGCGAGGTCGACCAGCTCGGTGATCTGCGGGTGATAGAGCCACGCGTCGAAACGCAGGTCGTGGCGACCGAGTTGGGCGAACCCTTCGCGGAACGACGGCTCACCCATCAGACCTGGCGTCGGCCTGGTATGCGAGCGCCGAACGTCGGGACTCGGGTCGTAGGCCGTGGCATGACGGATGCCCTTGAACCGGCCGCCGCCCGCCTCGATGTGTGCCTCGAGCACCTCGGCAACATCGGCGCCGAGCGTGAGGTCGGCGAGACCGACGATGCCCTTGATCTCGCTGCCCTCGGTGTCGGCGCTCTCGATCGCCTGCGCCAGGACGAACTCGGTCTCCCCCACCGGCCGCATCGCTTCGGGTCCGTCGGCGCGGTAACCGGCGGTGCACTCGATGAACACGGTGCTGACGATGTTGTGACCGGCGCCGGTGTCGGCCCGCAGCTCTTCGAGGCAATACCGATCGGTCGGGAAGTCCCACAGGTGGTGGTGCGGGTCGCAGATCTCCTGCGCCGGATCGACGGGCTCCTCGGTGTAGAGGGCCAGCCAGTCGGCCTGTTGTTGGTCCATGACTACGGCTCGATTCCTGCTCGGGTGGCGGCCAGATCGGCGAGGGTGAGGTCTTCGATCGACAGGCCGACGCTCTTGAAGATGCGGGGTCGACCATCGGCCGACGCCGGTGCACCTTGACACACCAGATCGACGAGGTCACCTCGAAGCTGGTCCCACGACCACGCTCCGGTGTCGGCTGCCTGGATCAGATCGCCGGCCTCGACGCGGGCTGCTGCCTCGGCGTCGACCCAGACATCACTTCCGGCAACGAGCGCCGGTGGCATCTCGGCCTGATCCGGGAGATAGGCACCGATGGCGCTGAGGAACGAGCCATCCGGGAGTACGCCGGGCAGGATCGGCTGCTGAGCCGACGTGCACGCACAGACGATCTCGCACGACGAGGCCTCGGCGATCGAGCCCACTCGCGCCTCGAGACCTTCGCTCCGAGCAGCGTCGACCAGCGCCTCGGCCGACGCCGACGAGCGACTCGCCACCACCACGCTCGACAAGCTCGGCCGCACCGCTCGCATCGCTTCGAGGTGACCGTGTCCCTGAACACCGGCGCCGATGATGCCGATGGTGGTCGGGGCGTCCGGCGCCAAGTAGTCGGCCGCCAGCCCGGACGCAGCCGGCGTCCGCAGCGCGGTCAGGCACCCGCCGTCGAGCAGCGCCCGCACCCGGCCGTCGATGGCGCTGAACAACACGTAGAGACCTTGGATGGCGGGCAAACCTCGCTCGGGGTTGCCGGGCACCAACGTGATGACCTTCACCCCCGCATTCGACCCTGCGACGGCCGGCATGGTCAGCAGATTGCCGAGATCGAAGGCCGCCACCCCACGCTCGGGTGCTGGACGCCGCTCGCCGAACGCCGCCCGCAGCGCCTCGATCGTGTCGCCCATCGACACCATCGACCTCACCTCTTCAGCCGACAGGTATGGCACCGATGCACTCATACGTTCGCTCCTCGTTCGCTCACCAGTTGGTGGCGATGTACTGGGTCTCGCAGAACTCGTAGATCCCCTCGCTCGCGCCCTCGCGCCCGAGACCCGACTGCTTCATGCCGCCGAACGGTGCCGCCGGGTCGGACACGGCGCCCCGGTTCAGCCCGATCATTCCGGCTTGGATCCGCTCCGACACTGCCAGCCCGCGACCGATGTCGCTCGTGTAGACGTAGGCGGTGAGCCCCATCTCGGTGTCGTTCGCCATGTCGATCATGGTGTCGGTGTCGGTGAACGAGATGATCGGGGCCACCGGGCCGAAGATCTCCTGGTGCACGATCGGCGAGGAGTGCTCGACGCCCGACAGCACGGTGGGTTCGTAGAAGTAGCCGCGCCGGTCGAGCGGACCGCCACCGGTCATCACCGTGGCCCCTGCGCCGATCGCCGACTGCACGAGTTCGTCGATGTCGTCGATCGCCGCCTTGTTGATCATCGGCCCGCAGCTCACTCCGTCGTCGTGGCCGTCGCCCACTCCGACGGCCGCCATGGCCGCGGCGAGCTTGGCTGCGAACTCATCGACCACCGGTGCCTCGACATAGAAGCGGTTGGCCGCCGTGCAGGTCTCGGCCGAATGACGCATCTTCGCCACCATGGCACCTTCGACGGCGGCGTCGAGATCGGCGTCGGCGAAGACGACGAACGGCGCATTCCCGCCGAGCTCCATCACCGTCTTCAGCACCCGGTCGGCCGAACGGGCGAGTAGGACCCGGCCGACTTCGGTTGAACCGGTGAACGACACCATCCTGGTGGCCGGGTGATCGACGGCGGCATCGAACCACGAGCCCGACGATGCCGTAGGCACGATGTTGACCACTCCGGCCGGGACACCGGCCTCGATCATGAGTTCGCCGATACGCAGTGCCGTCAGCGGCGTGTCCTTCGCCGGCTTGATCACCGCCGTGTTGCCCGCCGCCAAGGCCGGAGCCAGCTTGCGGGTGATCATCGCGGCCGGGAAGTTCCACGGCGTCACGATGATGACGACGCCGATGGGGACATGGTGCACGATCATGCGGTTCGCGCCGGAAGGAGCGGTGGCGATCGAGCCGTGGATCCGCACGGCCTCCTCGGAGTTCCACCGGAAGAACTCGGCCGCATAGGCGACCTCGCCTCGGGCGTCGGCCAGCGGCTTGCCGTGTTCGAGCGTGATCAGATCGGCCAGCTCGTCGGTGTGGTCGATCATCAGCTGCCAGCAGCGGCGCAGGATCTCGCCTCGCTCGCGGGGAGCGGTGCGGGCCCAGGCGGCCTGAGCGGCGGCGGCCGCGTCGCACGCTGCCGTGGCATCGTCGGGCGTTCCGGCGGCGATGCTGGTGATCGTTTCGCCGTTGGCCGGGTTGATGACGGGGATCTCCTCGCCGGTTGCCCCGTTGCGCCACTCGCCGTCGATCAAGAGTCGTGTCTGCATGGCGTCATTGTGGCAGACGTCGGGGCGTCGGCACGCTCCGCTGGTCGACGGTCAGCGCATCGCGCGCAGGATCACGAACTTCGGTGTCGAGCCCACCACGTCGCAATTGCCGAACCGGCGCCGCAACTGCTTGTGATAGTCCAGGTGTCGATTCCCGACGACGACGAGCTGACCGCCGGGACGCAGCACCCGTCGAGCGTCGGCGAACATCGACCGGGCCGTGTCATCACCCCGGCTCTGGTGCGCATGAAACGGCGGGTTGTTGAGCACGACGTCGATCGAAGACGACTCGATGCCGCCGAGGGTGCGATCGACGACGAACCTCGTCGGCACCTCGACGCTCCAGGCCTTGGCATTCGCACGAGCCGACTCGATCGCCTGGTACGACTCGTCGACGAACGTGAGCGATCCGACCGCGGATCGGCGAGCAGCCGTGAGTCCGAGCAAGCCGTTGCCGCAGCCCAGGTCGAGAACGTCGGCCCCGTCCTCGATGCGTGGGAGGTGGTCGAGCATCGCCCGTGTTCCGATGTCGAGACGGCCTCGAGAGAAGACGTTCGCATGTTCGATCACCGGCGAGCCGTCATCGAGCTCGTACCGACTCGGGTACGGAGACGGTCCGACCTCGAGCGACGGATCGAACGACGGATGGATCAGGCGGGCCTTCTTCTTCGCCAACGAGGTGGGCGACGGGCCGACGATCGATTCGAACGCCTCGAGGGTCGAACGGTGGATCGACTTCACCATGCCACCGGCAACGATGACGCTGTCACGATGCAGCATCAGACGCAGCCTCCGAAGCTGATCCTCGAGCAGGGCGAGCGAGCGCGGCACCTTCATGACCACCACGTCGATCGGCGCTTCGGGCACCTCGATACTGGAGACGAAGTGCACCATCGACGCGCCGACGCCGTTGCGGTCCAGGTTCTGGGCTGACGCCTGTTGTGAGGTGAACGAGTCGCCCCAGGACTGCGGACGATGCTCCGCCAGGGCTACCGCCAGCGCACCGAAGAGATCGTTGACGATCAGCCAGCGCTCACCCATGACGCCACTGGCCCGGAGATGCTCGAGGATCAGCTCGTCGGCGGCGTCCCAGGCGCGGAGCGGACCATCGCCGGTGTCGGGCAGACGCCGCAGTTCGACGCTGCCGCCGGGGGTGGCCATCCGGTCACTCATCGGCTCGACGCTACCGGCGAGCCGAATCGAACGTCGGACGGCACCTGTGCCAGGCTGCACCACCAACGACCATCGAACGAGGAGTCCGCCATGCAGGCCGTCGTGCTACGCAACCGAGAGCTGATCGTCGACGACATCGCCGAGCCCACGCCCACCGAAGGCCAGGTTCTGGCCAAGGTGTTGGCCTGCGGCATCTGTGGCAGCGACCTTCACGCCGCCAAGCACATCGACCGCATGGCCGCCCAGGGCATCGGGAACCCGAGCCCGAAGCGGGGCCGGATCGATCCCAGCCGAGATCTCGTGATGGGCCACGAGTACTGCCTCGAGATCGTCGACCTCGGGCCCGGGAGCGAACACCTCTCGGCTGCCGGTACCCCACTGCAGGTGGGCGATCGAGTCTGCTCCCTGCCGATGTCGACCGCCCGCGGCATCTTCCAGGCGGTCGGCTATTCCAACGACATGAACGGCGGCTATGCCGAACGGATGGCCGTCGATGCTCGCATGTGCCTGCCCGTCGGCACCGACGTCCCCACCGAGCTGGCGGCGCTCACCGAACCCCTGGCCGTCGGCGAGCACGCGGTGGCGAAGGCCCGGCTCGAACCCGACTCGGTCCCGCTCGTCGTCGGTTGCGGTCCGGTCGGACTCGCCGTCATCGTTGCCCTTCGGGCGCGAGGGGTCGGCCCCATCATTGCGTCGGACTTCTCCCCCACCCGTCGAGCCCTGGCTGCTCACCTCGGTGCCGACGTGGTGATCGATCCCGGCAGCGAATCGCCGTACGACACCTGGGCCACGATGTGCTGGCCCAAGGGAGTCGACCGTCACGACCCGTTCAACGGGTTCGCTGGGATCACGGCCAAGCCGAACGTGATCTTCGAGTGCGTGGGTGTGCCCGGCATGATCGCCCGAGTGGCCGAGGGCGCACAGCGCGGCACCCGCATCGTGGTGGTCGGTGTCTGCATGGAAGCCGACCAGTTCGAGCCGTTCGTCGGCATCAACAAGGAGCTCGAGTTCCAGTTCGTGCTGGGCTACACCGGCGAGGAGTTCGCCACCACGCTGGCCAAGATCTCCACGGCATCGTTGCCGGGGATCGACGCGCTGATCACCGGCTCGGTCGACCTGTCAGGCACACCGCAGGCGTTCACCGACCTCGCCGACCCCGAGCAACACGTGAAGATCCTCGTCCGCCCCTAGCCACTGCGCCGCCCAGCGCTCGCCAAAGCTCAGGGCCTCCCCGCGGTTTGGTTCGGCGCGGCGTGGCCGGGCGCGGTGGCTATTGGCCGGTGAAGTTGGCGGCGCGCTTTTCGACGAAGGCGGCGATGCCCTCGCGGCCGTCGTGACGGCCCATCGACTCGGTGATGACGGCAGCCTCGAGCTCGCCCGCCTTCTCGAGTGAGGTGTCGTGGCCCTCGTAGACGATGCGCTTGGCCATGCCGAGCGCCCACGATGCGCCGTCGGCCAACTGCTGGGCCAACGCCGCGGTCTGCGCGTCGACCTCGTCGGGCGCCACGACTCGGTTGACCAGACCCCACGACTCGGCCTCGGCCGCCGACAACACTCGGTTGGTGAGCGTGAGGTCGAGCATCCGCCGCACGCCGATGTGGCGGGAGATGAAGTAGGTCGACGTGCCGTCGGGGGTGACTCCCGCCCGGGTGTACGCCATGGTGAACTTCGCCGTCTCGGACGCGACGACGAGATCGAAGGCCGACATGAGCGACATGCCCGCGCCACCCGCTGCACCGCCGACACCGGCCACGAACGGCTTGGGGGTGCGGTTCATGCGGTTGATGGCGGCGTGGAAGTCGACGAGCATCTGCGATGCCATCGTCGGAAGACCGTCGCCGGCGTCGTTGAACTCCTTCAGGTCGCCGCCGGCGCAGAAGACCTTGCCTTCGGCCGTGACCGAGACGGCCTTGACCGCGTCATCGAACTGGATCTCGATGACGACGTCTCGCAGATCGCGAGCCAGTGCCGGGTTGACGGCGTTGGCGCCCTCGGGGCGGGTGAACCGGACGTGGCCGACGCCGTCGCGGACGTCGTAGCTGAGCGTGGTGAATGCCATCGGCCGAACGTAGCCGACCGCCGAGTCCTGCGGTACCGACACCGCCTACCGGAGGGCGGCGATCGACCTCGGCGGCTCGGCGTGTTCCCGACCTGGCTCAGTCGATCGGCACGAACCAGCCGTCGCCGACCTTGGACTGGTTGCCACAGCGGGTGCCCGGTGCGGGCGTGACCAGGTCGATGAAGTAGTCGACGACGATGCCATCCACGCACTGGTCGAAGAACGTGATGGTGTGGCCCGGCCCGTCGTAGGTGAGCAGCACACTGTCGGCCAACAATTCGTCGAGCTTCACCGCGTCGGGATACGGCGTTGCGTTGTCGCCGGTGTTGCCGATGACGAGCAGCGGCGGCGTGCCCGTCGTGTCGAGCGTCGGCAGTCCGTCGATCTCGCCGGGGTAGGTGTCGCAGAAGATGCCACCCGGAAGCTGACCGACGATCGGCGACAGCTGCAGAGCCTCGGCGTACAGATCGGCGTAGTTGCCGTCGGACAATACGCCCGATCCATCGGCGCACAGCACCGACCAGAAGGTGGCCTCCTCGGAGCCGCCCTCGAACACCTCGGCGATACCGGCCACCTGTTGTACGTCGCCCTGATCCAATGCGGCAACGGCGTCGACGAAGGTCGGACCCCAGTCGCTCTGGTCGAGGTAGGTCATGCCGACCACGAGATTGCCGAGGTCGACCGGGCCGAAGGTGGTGCCGTCGGACATCGGGATCGGGGTGGCCTCCAGTTCGTCCATCAGCCGCAGGATCGTACGCTCGTAGCCCTCGTCGCGCAGGGGGCAATCGGGCGACTGTGCACAACCGGTGTCCCACCGCTTGATCGCCGCATCGATGGCGACGAGCTGGCCGAAGGTCTCCTCGACGAGGCCTTCGGCCGGTGGGACCGCACCGTCGAGCACCATCGCCCGCACCGACTCGGGGTAGAGGGTCGCATAGACCCACCCGATCTCGGTGCCGTAGCTGAAGCCGAGGTAGGTCAGCGCGTCGTCGCCAACCGCTCGACGCATCATGTCGAGGTCGTTGACCACCGCGACCGTCCCGATGTCGTTCACGATGGGGCTGGACGCAACGCAGGCCATGACCCGGTCCCACACGACCCGATCGGCGGCGACTTCGTCATCGAACCCATCGTCGCCGTCGACCAGCACCGTGGTCTCGTCGCCGATCTCGTCGTCGCAACCGAGACCCGAGGTGTCCTCGACGCCACGCGGGTCGAACGACACGATGTCGAAGCGTTGACGCAATTCCACCGGGACGAACGGTGTGAACGACTGGATCGTCTCGGTCCCCTCGCCACCCGGTCCACCGAAGTTCACGAAGATCGATCCGATCCGTTCCTCGGTTGAGCCAGTGGCCGCGAGGCGGGCCATGGCGATCGAGATGGTGGCGCCACCGGGATCGGCGTAGTCGAGCGGCACCTCGAGGTCGGCACAGTCGGCGTCGCCGCAGGGGCGCCAGTCGACGGGCTCCACGTCGGCTGGAGCGTCGGGTGCGGTCGTGTCCGACGACTCGCCGCCGACAGTCGTACCGGTCGCCGCGTCGGACGAGGTCGTCGACGATCCACTGAGCGCACCGGAACCCGGCTCGGCCGAGCTGCTCAACTCCGGACGATCACCGGAGGAGCACGACGCTGCGAGGATCGCCCCGGCGACCAGCGCGGCCATCCGCCGCAGTGGCCGGATCTCGGAGCGGCGAGAGGTCGAGAACGGATGCGGACGAGCGGGCATCCGCAGAGGCTACCGACCTCACACCCTGCGGTGAGGTCAACCCATGCCGGTGGTGACAGTTCGACCTGTCACCACCGGCGACGTGGGAGAACGATCAGGCGTTGCCGCCGAAGATCGACTTGACCTCGAGGAACTCCTTGAGGCCGTGAGCGCCGAACTCGCGACCGTTGCCCGACTGCTTGTAGCCACCGAACGGCGCCTTGTTGTCGAGCGGCGAGCCGTTGAGGTGCACCATGCCGGTGCGCAGGCGACGAGCGACGGACTTGGCCCGTTCCTGGTCGGCCGAGGACACATAGCCCGAGAGGCCGTACTCGGTGTCGTTGGCGATCTCGACGGCCTGGTCTTCGTCGTCGTAGGCCAGGATCGAGATGACCGGGCCGAAGATTTCCTCACGAGCGATGGTCATGTCGTTGGTGACGTTGGCGAAGACCGTGGGCTTCACGAAGTAGCCCTTGTCGATGCCGTCGGGGCGACCGATGCCGCCGGTGACGAGGGTGGCGCCCTCGTCGATGCCCTTCTGGATGAGGGCCTGGATCTTGAGGAACTGGGCCTCGGAGACCACCGGGCCGACGGCCACGCCTTCGGCCGTCGGGTCACCGACCGGGATGCCCTCGGCGGTCGTCCTCGCCACGGCGATGGCTTCTTCCATCTTGTCGGCCGGCACGAGCATGCGGCTGCCGGCGTTGCAGGACTGGCCGGTGTTCATGCACATGCCGAACAGGTCACGCGAGACGGTGGCGGCAATGTCGGCGTCGTCGAGGATGATGTTGGCGGACTTGCCGCCGAGCTCCTGCGCCACCCGCTTCACGGTCGGCGCTGCGTTCTTCGCCACCTCGATTCCGGCCCGGGTCGAGCCGGTGAAGGACACCATGTCGACATCGGGATGCGACGACAGCGGCACACCGACCGACAGGCCATCGCCGTTGACGAGGTTGAAGACGCCGGCGGGGACACCGGCCTCGTGCATGATCTCGGCGAAGACCAGGGCGTTGAGCGGAGCGACCTCGGACGGCTTCAGCACCATGGTGCAACCGGCGGCGATGGCGGGCGCCACCTTGGCGGCGATCTGGTTCAGCGGCCAGTTCCAGGGGGTGATGAAGGCGCAGACGCCGATCGGTTCGGAGACGACGGAGGTGGTGCCGATCTGCTCCTCGAACTCGTAGTCCTTGAGCGCAGCAAGGGTCGACATGAAGTGGCCGAGACCCGACGGAGCCTGGGCCCGGTTGGCGAGGGTGGACGGGGCGCCCATCTCGGCGGTGACCGCCGCGGCGATGTCGCCCATGCGGGACTTGTAGACCTCGATGATCTTCTCGAGAAGCGCCACTCGCTCCTCCTTCGAGGTGGCCGAGAAGGTGACGAACGCTGCCTTGGCTGCGGCGACCGCGTCGTTGACGTCGCTCACGCCGCCGGCGGCAATGGTCTCGAGGACTTCTTCGGTGGTGGGGTTGATGACATCGATGGTGTCGGTCGACTTGGGCTCGACCCACTCACCGTTGATGTAGAACTGACGTGCGTGATCCATGGGATTCTCCGGTTGGTCGTCAACGCTGATTCGCGCGTGAACCCAATCTTGCAGCCGGGCCTCCGGCTCGGCAACCCGGGCGCCGGTGTTCGGAGACACGCACCGACGAGGTCAGGCCAGTGCGAGCGTGTGGCGGAAGAGGCGTGAGGCCGGATCCGCGAGGTCCATCGGCGAATTGAAGTGGTTGAGCCCGGGCTGCGGTGGTTCCAGATCGGTGCCCCAACGATCGGCCAACATCTCGGACTGGCGCTGGAATTCGGGAGTATCGAGCTCGGCATAGGTGACCAGCACCCGCACCCCGGACGGCGGTTCCAGCCGAACGGGGCTGAGTGCGGCCACGTCGCTGTCGCTGAGCTGCATCACGTCGTTGACGTACGAGCGCTGAACCGGTGCGAGGTCGAAGACCCCGCCGATCAGGGAGACTCCGGCGATGTCGAGCGAATCGACACCGCCGGTGGCGGCCACCATCGCCGCCAGATGAGCGCCGGCCGAATGGCCGACGAGCACGACTCGCCCCGGATCGAACCCTGCGTCGTCGGCCAACTCCCCCAGCTCTTCCAGCGCCAGGCGAACGTCGTTGACGATGCCGGCGAGTCCGGTGGTCTGGCCGAGCCGATAGCTGATCGCGGCAAAGTGCACGCCCGCCTCTCGACAAGCTGGTGCGGCAAATGACGAGCTGTCTTTCGACAGCGCCTGCCAGAAACCACCATGGACGAAGACGACCAACGGTGCTCCCGGCTCACCGCTGGTGAACAGGTCGAGCCGATGCCGCTCATCGGGCCCGTAGGCCACGTCGATTCGGGCGACGTCGGCGAGCGCCTCCGGGGCCATCCGGCTCTGCTCGGCGTACAGCCAGAGGTAGTGATCGAGACGTTCGACCGTCGCGCTCGGCGAGAGCGCTCGGTCGAGCTCCGCCCTGGTCATCTCCCGGGGGTGCATCAGCTGGGACCTGAGGGGCGCGGCCGGGCGCCGAGCGTATCAGTCCTCGCGTCGCGCAACAGCTCGACGAAGTCCGACCCTCCGGTGCCGACCAGATCTGCGTCGTTCGAGGGCTTGCGGATGTAGTCGACCGACAGCCGGATGTGGCG
Source organism: Acidimicrobiales bacterium (assembly GCA_041394265.1). Lineage (NCBI taxonomy): Bacteria > Bacillati > Actinomycetota > Acidimicrobiia > Acidimicrobiales > Acidimicrobiales bacterium. The sequence goes on along the minus strand of JAWKIO010000005.1, from coordinate 3,322,260 downwards.
CTGGCGGAACGAATCGAGCTCGCTGACGATCGCGTCGTACGCCGCCGTGACGTCCGGGGCGTCACCGCTGGTGGCGATTGCTCGCAGGGGCGATCGCTGTTCGAGGTCGACGATGAACCGGCGGTGTGGCGGTGGCATGTAGCGGCGCATCGCCCCGAGGAAGGTTCCAGCCACGCCCTGATGCGTGACCCCGAGCGCGGCATCGAGGGCCTGGATCACCGAGCTCTGCCCGGCACTGCCACCGGCGAGGATCCGGGGCGTTGGATCGACACCCTCGTAGACGACGCCGGGCTCGGGCCAGCCGGCGAGGAACGGACGCAGGCGGCCGTAGAAGAAGTGCGGGTCGCACCACTCCCGCATGCGTTCCAGGGCAACGTTGAGCGTCAGCATGGCGTTCGCGGTCGAGACGAGCCGCCCCAACAACTCGCCGTGATCGTGGTTGGCGGCCGCATTCGCTGCGGCATGGAGGTCGGCGATGATCGGCGCCGCGGCGAGTTCGACGCCGAGCGTCGCGGTGAAGAACCACGTCTCGTCGGTGCCGCCGTGGAAACCGACCAGCAGCTCGGCGTTGTCGGCGCTGAGCGGCTCGTCGACGTGGACCCGGCGCCAGTTCTGCAGCGCCATCGAAGCGTGCGACACGATCGGTTCGCGGCCCAGCTGCTCGGCCAGCGCGCAGACCGGCACGGCCAGGTTCGCCGGGACCGTGAGGTCGGGCTCGCCGTCGGACCACACCCAGGCGTTGGTGAGCACGGTCAGTGCAAGGAACAGGCGCTCCCGTTCGCGGTCGTCGTTGGCAAGCGAAGGATCGACCTGCGGCAGCGAGCGAATGGCCGCTCGTACCCGACCGGCGCGGATCAGCGGAGCCAGCGTCTGCACCACGTCTTCGACCGCGGCGAACGCCTCGGGCATGTCGACGAGCGGATCGCGGACGGGGACGAAGCCCGACGTCGTGCCGATCGCGTAGTCGGCGAGCGGGCGGAGCGGAGACCCCGACGGGTCATCGGATGGGCGATCGGCGGTGTCAGTCATCGGTCCTCCAGCATGCTCGGTCGTGCTCGGCGTCGCTCGTGGACGGCGCAGGACGTGACCGGGTGGCGAACGTTTGGGCCCGAACGATACTGTCGCCCGATGGCGCCCGTCCACGATCGACGCTGATGGCGAGAGGTTTCACGTCGGGGAACGACGACGATCTCATCGCCGCCGAGCGAGACGTTCAGGAGGCGATCGGCGATCTCCAGATCGATTTCGACTCGCTGGCCGCCGTGTCGAACGTCTTCCGGGTGGCCAACCTGGCCCGGTACCACATGGAACGGACCGTGCTCGCCGACCATGACCTGTCGTTCACCGCCTTCACCACGCTGTGGGTGCTCTGGGTATGGGGCGAACGAGAGGCCCGACATCTCGCCGCCGAAGCCGGCATCACCAAGGGGACCCTGACCGGCGTGGTCACGACTCTCGAACGTCGAGGACTCGTCGAGCGACGAACCCATCCGAACGACAAGCGCCTCGTCCTCATTGCTGCCACCGACCTGGGCAACGCCACGATGGCCGACCTCTTCCCCACCTTCAACGCCGAAGAAGCGCGCATCACCGACCACCTGTCGACCAAGCAGAAGAAGGCGCTGGCGTCGACGCTGCGGTCAATCGTGCGCACCCTCGAAGATCGATCCGACGGAGCTGGCGGGTAGCGCCACCCGGCGTGTGTCGACCAGAGGGCTCGAGGGCGCCCCTCTATACTCCGGCGATGGCGAGACAGATCGATCTGAACTCCGATCTCGGCGAGGGATTCGGCCCGTGGCCGATGGGTGACGACGACGCCATGTTGGAGCTCGTGTCGAGCGCGAACATCGCCTGCGGTGGACATGCCGGCGACCCCGAGACGATGTACCGGACGCTCAGCGTTGCGGCCGAGAACGGTGTCGTGGTCGGCGCTCACCCCGGCTACTACGACCGGGAAGGATTCGGGCGACGTGTCATCCCGATGTCGCCAGCCGAAGTCGGCCGGATCGTCGCCGCCCAGGTGGGCGCCCTGCGGGCGATCGCCGCCACCGTGCCGGTCGAGGTCCGCTACGTCAAACCCCACGGGGCGCTGGGCAACCTGGCGGCGGCCGACACCGACGTGTCCAAAGCCATCGTGGCGGCGCTCCAGTCGGTCGACGAACAACTCGCCGTGTTGGCCATCTCGGGAACCCAACTCGAGCACGTGGCGCGGGCCGAGGGCGTGGTGGTCTACTCCGAGGTCTTCGCCGACCGGGCCTATCTGTCGTCCGGCCAGCTCGTGCCCCGTTCCCAGCCCGGTGCGGTGCTGCACGACGCCGGCGAAGCCACCGAACGACTGCTCGGCTTCCTCGAGACCGGACTGATGCCGGTGGTCGACGGCGACCCGATACCTCTCGAAGCACATTCGATCTGCGTCCACGGCGACAGCCCGGTCGCCGTCGAGATGACCCGGCGCATCCGCGACACCCTGACGGCGAACGGCGTCGAACTCGTCGGCTTCGCCACGGCGCGGTGACCACGCCGACCTTCACGGCCATCGCCGACCACGCGTTGCTGGTCGAGTTCGCGACCGAGATCAGCGACCGTGCGAGCCATTCGGTCGTCGCGCTCGATCGAGCACTCGAAGATCAACCGCCGGCCGGACTCCTCGAGGTCGTCCCGGCGTTCGTCAATCTCCTGATCGACTTCGACCCGCTCGCCACCGATCACGATGCGCTCACCCACGCGGTGCTCGCCCTGTTGGCGAACGAGGATGCGCACACCACCGAACCCACCGTGCATCGGGTGCCGATCTGTTACGACCCGAGCCTTGCGCTCGACCTCTCGACGGTGGCCGCCGCCACCGGGCGCAGCACCGAGGCCGTGATCGAGGCCCACCTCGCCGGCGAGTACCGAGTGGCGATGTACGGGTTCGCTCCCGGCTACGCCTACATGGCGGGGGTGCCCGAGCCGATCCAGGTTCCGCGCAAGCAGGCCGCCGTGCGCGGGATCGCCGCCGGCAGCGTGATCATCGCCGGACCGCAATGCCTGATCACCACGCTCGACATGCCGACCGGGTGGTCGGTGATCGGGCGCTCCCCCACCCGAGTCCTGCGGCCGGATCACGCTGATCCGTTCCTCTTCGCTCCGGGTGATCGCGTGGTGTTCGAGCGGGTCGACCTGGCGAGCTACAACCGCCTGGAGGCGGCCGCCATCGGCACTGCGAGCCACACGTCATGACCGAGGCTCGGCTCCGTGTGGACCGGGTCGGACCGCACGTGTCGTTCCAGGACGCCGGACGTTTCCGGCAGATGCGTTTCGGCGTGCCGGCGTCGGGTCCGATGGACCGCCTCTCCCATGCGGCCGCAAACGTGGTGCTCGGCAACGAGCGCAACGCCACCGCGATCGAGGTGTCCGTCGCTGGTCTGACACTGACGTGCGATCTCGGGCCCGTTGCCGTTGCGGTGGTCGGTGGCGAGTTCGTTGTCCGGCACCGAGCTGGCGGGCGGCACCATCAGCACGAGGTCGACTCGTGGACCGTGGTCGGGTTGCGGACCGGTGATGAGCTGTCGATCCACGCCGGCACGAGCGGAAGCTGGACGTACGCGGCCTTCGCCGGGCACCTGGAAGCACCGGCGTGGCTCGGCCACACGGCGACGCATTCGATCTCAGGACTCGGCGGTGGGCAGCTGGGTGTGGGCCAGATCCTCACCGTGGCCGGTCCTCGGCTCGATGCGCGTCGGCTCGGGCCGGTGCCGCAACCGGACCTCTCGGCGCCACGCGGTCAGGCACGAGTCGTGATGGGCCCTCAGGACCACCACTTCCAACCCTCCGCCGTCACCACGTTCGAATCGGCCGAGTACCGCCTCAGTGATGCCTACGACCGAATGGGGGTGCGCCTGATCGGTCCTCCGCTCGAGCTGCGCGACTCGCTCTCGATTCCGTCAGAGCCGATCGTGCGTGGCTCGATCCAGGTGGCCGGCGACGGTGTCCCCACCCTGTTGCTCGCCGATCACCAGACCACCGGCGGCTACCCGAAGATCGCAACCGTCATAGCGAGCGACCTCGACGAGGTGGCGCAGCGGCGGCCGGGTGATGCGATCTCCTTCACACCTGTGACCCCGGGCGAGGCCATCGACATCGCCCGTCGTCGAGCCGCCGACGTTGCAACCTACCTCGAACGCCTTGCCGGACCGGGACGGACGCTGACGCACCGACTCATGCACGAGAACCTCATCGGTTCGGTGCCGACGCCCGACGATGAGTAGGCGGCGGGACGGGAGCCCTCACCAATACCCTCATAGACTGCGATGGTGTTGGGGGTACTGGGCGATCTGATCGAAGACATCGTGGTCACGCTCGGCGGCCCGATCCAGCTGGCGTCCGACACCGAGTCGCGCATCGTGCGGCGCCGGGGTGGCAGCGCCGCCAACGTTGCGGCAGCGGCGGCATCACTCGGTCACCGGGCACGGTTCCTCGGCCAGGTCGGCGACGATGCCATCGGCACGGCGCTGGTCGCCGAGCTCGCCGTCGCCGGGGTCGACACCGATGCGGTGCGACGCGGCGGGAGCACCGGCACGATCATCGTGCTCGTCGACGAGCAAGGCGAGCGTTCGATGCTCACCGACCGTCGATCCTGCCGCGACCTCGATAAGCCCGACCCGGCATGGCTCGACGGCATCACCACACTGCATGTCCCGCTGTATGGACTCGACGGTGGCGCACTCGCAGCGACCGCTCGCACGCTGACCTCGTGGGCCCGTGAGCAGACGATTGCCGTTTCGATCGACGCCTCATCGACGGCCTTGGTCGACGCGCTGGGCGGCAGGACAGCGACTCGTGGACTGATCACCGAACTCGCACCCGACGTGTTGTTCGCCAACGACGACGAAGCGACTGCCCTCGGCATCGACAATGCCGAGCTGGCGCCGCTCACCGTCGTCAAACGTGGAGCAGCAGCCGCGCTCGTCTACCGACCAGGCGTCGCCACCGTCGAGGTACCGACGGCCCCACTACCGGCCTTGACCGATTCCACGGGTGCGGGTGACGCCTTCGCTGCCGGCTTCCTCACCGCCGACTGGCGCATGGATCCCATCGGAGCGACCGACGCCGGGCATCGTGCCGCCGCAGCGCTACTGACGGAACGCTGATGATCAGTCGGCTTCAGCCGCTCGGCGAAGGAGCTCGTCGATCAGTCCCGAGTCGTGATCGCCGAGTACCGGCACGGCAGCTCGGGGATCGGGACAGTCCGACACGTTGAACGGAGGGCGGAAGACCTCGGCCGTGCCGGTCGGCGTGGTCACGGTCATGAACCGATCCCGGGCCCGCAGTTGCTCGTGCTCCCACAGCTGCAGCGGATCGTTGACCGAACCGTTGGCGATCCGGGCCGATGTCAGCCGGGCCATGATCTCGTCGGCCGGCACCGCCGTGAAGGCGGCGGCGATCTCGACCTCGAGCGCCTCCACATTGGCGATCCGAGCTTCGTTGTCGGCGAACCTGGGGTCGTCGGCCAGTTCTGGTCGCCGCAGCACTTCGTCGGCGAACAGCTGCCACTCCCGTGCGTTCTGCACGGCGATCAGGACCTGCCGCCCCTCCCGCAGCGGATAGACGCCGTAGGGAGCGATCAGTGCATGCCGGTGGCCGGCTCGGGTCGGCACCACACCAGTGGAAGCAGCGGCATAGACAGGCGGGGCGGTCCACTCGGCGAGAGCCTCCAGCATCGAGATCTCGACCACGGCCCCCTCACCCGTACGATCCCGGCGACGCAATGCGGCCAGGATGGACGTGAGCGCGTACATTCCCGCTGCGATGTCGGCCACCGAGAAGCCGACCTTCGAGACCTGGTCGGCACCTCCCGTCAACGCCATGGCCCCGGCCTCGGCCTGGATCGCCAGATCGTACGCCTTGTCGTCGGTGCGAGGTCCGTCGAGCCCGTACCCGGAGATGTCGCAGGCGATCAGGCCGGGGTGCCGTTCCACCATCTGTGCAGCGGCGACGCCAGCTCGAGACGCCGCCGCAGGACTGAGGTTCTGGATGAACACATCGGCACCGGCGACGAGCCGCTCGAAGCGGTCTCGGTCGGCCTCGTCCTTGAGGTCGAGTTCGATGGAGTCCTTGCCACGGTTGCCCCAGACGAAGAACGCCGAACTCCCGCCCACGGTCGTGTCGTACGCTCGAGCAAAGTCCCCCTCACCCGGTCGCTCGATCTTCAAGATCCGCGCGCCGAGGTCGGCGAGCTGCCTCGTGGCAAATGGCGCGGAGACGGCCTGTTCGAGCGTGACGACGATGACGTCGGCCAGCGGCGCCGTCATGCGTCGGCGACGATGCTGATGGCCCCGCTGGGGCAGCGCTCGATCACCACCGCCGCCCGCTCGGCCGACAGCGTCGCACCGTCGACCACCGTCGAGATGGCGTCGTCATTGATGAAGAACACGTCGGGCTCGAGCATCTCGCATTGCCCGATGCCGACACAGACCGTGTCGTCGACACGGACTCGGACGGCGTCGGTTGCCATGGTTTCGCCGGGTTCGGTCATGGTGTCACCTCGATGGTGTCGAAGTCGACCGACAGCACGCCATGCACGAAGTTCGAGGCGACGCGTCGAGCCGGTCCCGATGGTCGGAGTTCGATGTTGGAAGCCAACAACTCCTCGAGCAGCACCTTGATCTCCATGCGGGCGAGGAAGGCGCCGAGGCAGAAGTGTGATCCGCCACCGCCGAACGCGAAATGCGGGTTCGGATCGCGGGACAGATCGAAGACGAACGGATCGTCGAAGACGTCGGGGTCGCGGTTGGCCGAGGCGTACCACATCACCACCTTGTCGCCGGCAGCGATCGAGGTGCCGGCGAGTTCGGTGTCTTCGGCCGCGGTGCGCCGCATGTGGAGCACCGGCGTGGCCCAACGGAGGATCTCCTCGACGGCGAGGTCGATCTTGTCGGGGTTCGCGCGGAGCCACCGGAGCTGGTCCGGGAAGTCGGCCAGGGCCATCGCCCCGTGTGTGATTGCGGTGCGGGTGGTCTCGTTGCCGGCGAACACCAGCACGTGGAACAGGTTCCGGTACTCGCTGTGGCTGAGCGTGTCGCCGTCGTCTTCGGCCAGCACCAGGAGGGTGACGATGTCGTCCTTGGGCTCGAGGCGACGTCGGTTGCCGAGCTGTTCGCCGTATTCGAACAGGGCGTGGCTGGCCGGGCTGCTGAACGGCAGGAGGCGCAGCTCGGTCGTGTTGCCGAAGGCATCGGGCGGCAATGACGGCTGGTCGCCGGTGCCCTCGACCAGATAGTTCGACAGCTCGACGAGGTAGTCGGCGTCATCGACCGGAACACCCAGGATCGTGAGGATCACCCGGATCGGGAGCGGGGCCGCGACCGCCGCCACCCAGTCACCACCACCATCGGCCACATACGCGTCGAGCAGCTCGCGAGCGATGGCTCGCGTGGTGTCCTCCCACACCCGGATGTTGCGAGGCGTGAACGCCTTCGACACCAGCCGACGTAGTCGTGTGTGGTCGGGGGCGTCGGTGTCGATGATGGACCGTCGCGCCTCGAGCGCATCGGCTTCGAGGTCCCACAGGTTCGTGTGTCCGATGCCGGACGAGAACACTGCCGAGTTCGCCGAGACCGCCTTGATGTCGGCGTGGCGCGTCACTGCCCAGAACCCCGAGTCGGCATAGGGATGCCATACCAGCCCGGGCGTGGCGCGCAGCGCAGCCATCGCCTCGAAGGGGATGCCCTCGGTGTACTGCTGCGGCGAGGTGAGATCGGGGACGTCGGTGCCGAGTGTGTCGGTCATGTCAGCTGTGCTCCAGGTAGCGAGCCCGTTCCCAGTCGTTGATGTCGTCGCCATCGCCACCGTGTTCGCTGCCGAGTGCGATCTCGTGGGTGACGATCGAGGCAAAGCTCCGGGCGAATGTGTCGCCGAGCTGGCCGGCGAGCGCGCTGCCCTGGAACGCAGCGAGCGAGGCCGAGAGGTCGGTGGGGAGCGGCGTGCAGTCGCCGGGATCGGTGTACATGTCGCCGCTACTGGCGGGACCGAGTTCGAGCTTGCGTTCGATGCCGTCGCAGCCTGCGGCCAAGAGCCCGGCGATCATGAGGTAGGGATTGGCGTCGGCGCCGGCCGATCGGTACTCGACCCGGTTGGCGGCCGAGCCCGGCTCGACGATGCAGCGCGCCATGACCGTCCGGTTGTCGAGCCCCCAATGGATGTGGGTCGGACAGAACGTGTAGGGCCGCACCCGGCGTGGCCCGTTGACGGTGGAGGCACCGAGCACGGCCAGCGCGGACGCGTGTTCGAGCTGGCCGGCCAACCATTGCGACATGAGTTCGTTCGGCAGGTGCTGGCTGTCGGCGAACGCGTTTCCGCCGTTCGCCTTGAGGCTGGTGTGGATGTGCATGCCCGAGCCGGACTGGTCGGCCCAAGGTTTCGGCATGAACGTGGCCCGCAGGCCGTGGGCGTAGGCCACCTGCTTCACAATGCTCTTGAACAGCACGGTGGAGTCGGCCATGGTCATGGCGTCAGCCGGCCCGGTGTTGATCTCGACCTGACCCGGCCCGTACTCCAGGTTCGACGACTCGACCTCGATGCCGGCACCCGCCACCGCGTTGCGCATGTCGTGCAAGACGTCTTCGAGGTCGAGGCGCTGCGTGAGCGAGCTGTACTGGATGTCGGACATCGCCGGCTCCCAGTCGGGAGTGCACAGATAGAACTCGAGTTCGGTGGCGACGAACGGATCGATCCCGAGGGCATCACACCGTTCGATCTGTGTGGCGAGCACGCCACGCGGGGCCAGCGGGTGGCGAGCACCGGTGTGGTCGACAGCCTCGGAGAACACGATCGCATAGCCGGGCCGGTGGGTGAAGACCCGCGTGGTGACGAGGTCGGGCATCAGCTTGCAGTCGAGATAGCCCGAGTCCATGTTGACGAATTCGTTCTCGGGGAGATCGTTCTCGATGTCGAACACGAACATCGCATCGGCGATGTTCACTCCCGACGATGCGACCGTGGCGAGGAACCGGGCGATCGGCACTCGCTTGCCTCGGAGATGCCCCTGGGTATCGGGCGCTGCGACCTCGACGGTGTGGATGGCACCGGACGCTGCCAGCGACGCCAGGTGCTCGAGCGACATCTCTTCCATGTTGTCTCCTGTCGATCAGTTCGAGGTGGTGGCCGCCGACCCAAGGTAGGCCGATTGCACGATCGGGTTCGCCTGGATCTCATCCGGCGTGCCGACGGCGATCACGCGACCCTGGTCGAGGGCGTAGATCCGGTCGCTGATGCCGGTGATGAAGTTGAGATCGTGATCGATGACGAGGACGCCGGCGCCGATGGTGGCCGCCATGTGGCGGACCTGCTCGATCATCTCGTTGGACTCCGAGTCGCTCATGCCGCTGGTCGGCTCGTCGAGCAGGAGGAACTTGGGGCTCATCGCCGCAGCTCGCGCCAGTTCGAGGCGACGAGAGTTGCCGTAGTCGAGCTCGCTCGCCCGTCGGTCACGGTGTTCCCACAGCCCGGCCTCGGCGATCAGGGCATCGATGGGTGGGCGGACTCGGTCGCTGCGATGCACCTCGGCGACTCGAGCGGCGACCTCGACGTTCTCCCGCACGGTGAGTGACGAGAACAGGCGCAGGTTCTGGAACGTACGGACGATGCCGGAGCGAGCGAGCACGTGCGGCTTGGCACCGGTGAGGTCGGCGCCGTCGAGCACGACGTGACCATCGGTCGGCGGCACCATCCCGGTGATGACGTTGACCAGCGTGGTCTTGCCGGCACCGTTCGGACCGATGAGGCCGACGATCTCCCCGCTGTCGGCTTCGAGGCTCGCCGACGACAGCGCCTGGAAACCGCCGAACGACACCGACACATCGGTGGCGGTCAGCACGCCGGGCTCGGTGCGATCGGTTTCGGGGAGTGGGTCGGGGCGGTCCTCGTTCCCATGGCCGAAGCGCCGATACAGCCATTGGTCGAGCTCCCAGTCGTCGAGCAGACCCTCGGGGCGCAGGATCATGAACCCCAGCATGGCGAGGCCCAGGAAGATGTCGCTGAGACCTTCGCGGAAGATCACGTCGGCGATGGATCCGTCGAGGCCGATCCCGAAGAAGGTCTGGCCATCGGTGCCGAGGCGGCGAGTGAGCTCGCGTCCGGCGGTGATGACGACGACACCGAGCAGCGCCCCCGACAGACCCTTGCGGCCCCCGACGATCAGCATCACCAGGGTGAGGAGCGTGTATTCGAAGAAGAAGAACTTCGGCGTGATGTTGCCGATCGAGTAGACCCGCAGGCAGGCGGCGACGGCGACGATCGCCACTGACAGCAGCAACGCCACCATCTGCTGCACCTGGGGGTCGACACCCATGGCTCGGGCTGCCAGGTCGTCTTCCCGCGACGCCTTGGCCAGCCGGCCCGAGCGACTCTGGGCGAAGAGCCGAGCGACGATCAACGACAGCAGGAGCGCGAGGTAGATCGGCCAGCGGCTCTCGAGGGTCCGCCCGACGCTGAAGGAAAGGCCGGCCCGGTCGCCGCCGGTCAGGTCGGTCCAGTTGATGGCGAGCTCGTGGGTGACGAACAGCAGGGCCAGCGTGATCACGGTGGCCGACACCGCCCCGGACTGCGCTCCGGAGCGGGCGAGACCGAACCCGATGATCACGGCGACCACCACGGTGACGGCAACGGCGACCGCGCCCGCCATCGTGGGGCTGAGTTGGACCTCGTCGAGGCCCCACGGGGCGTTGCGGATCACGGTGCCCTTGCGTTGCGGGGCGATGGCCAACACGGCGAACGCATAGCCGGCGATGGCGCCGAATCCGATGTGGCCGAAGGACAACACACCCGTGTTGCCGATGTAGACCTGCAGCCCGATCACCATGACGGCATCGATCAACATGGCGGAGACCAGGTGCTCGGCCGACCCGCCGACGAGGGCGGTGTAGAGCAGGCCACCGCCGACCAGGATGGCGAACTGGGCGAACGCCCCGCCGAGCGGGAAGGTGATGTCGCGACCGGTGAGTCGGAACACGTCAGACCCTCTCGGCGTGGCTGACGGTGATCAACCCCTGCGGTCGGAAGATGAAGAGCAGGGCGATCAGGGCGAAGACCACACCGTCGGTGAGGCTGGCCACGCTGCCGGGCAGGTTCGAGCGAAGGAGCACCTCGGCCAGCCCGAGGACGAAGCCACCGATCACGGCACCCTTCAGCGACCCCAGACCACCGATGAGTGCGGCAAGGACGCCCTTCAACATCGGGGTGGTGCCGGCACCCGGGCTGGTGGCGCCCGCCCGCATCAGCCAGAACACGCCGGCGATCCCGGCGAGCAGACCGCTCAGAACGAATGCCCCACGGATCACCCGGTTCGACTTCACACCCATCAGACGGGCGGTGTCGAAGTCCTCGGCCGCCGCCCGTAGCGAGAGTCCGAACATCGTCCGCTGGAGGAAGGCGGCGGTGAGTCCGAGCACCACCAGCGTGACGACGATCACCAGCATGTCGAAGACTTCGATCGACACCGACCCGACGCTGAACGTGTCGGCGATCCAGCCCGTGCGGTCGAAGCTCTTGACCGAGGCCGAGACGTACATGAGGAAGATGGCCTCGACGACGAAGTGCACGCCGAACGAGGTGAGCAACATGGTGAAGTCGGGCGCGCCTCGAACCCAGCGGAACGCCACTTGCTCGATGATCACCGAGACCACGATGGCGGTCAGCACCACGGCCGGCGCGATCAGGTACCACGACACGCCACGGGTGAAGAGGAAGTACGTCACGTATCCGCTCACCGTGATCAGTTCGCCGTGGGCGAAGTTGACGAGGTGCATGACGCCGAAGATGACGGCGATGCCGAGCGCCAGGAGCGCATAGATGCTGCCCCGCCCCAGGCCGTCGACGAGATTCTGGATCAACTGGTTCAACGCAGTCCCTGTTCCCTCAGTTGCCGACGAACGTGTCGAACAGATCGTCACGGGCCAACAACTCGGCGCCGGTGCCCTGGGCGACGAGTGCCCCGCTGCGCAGCACGTAGGCCCGGTCGGACACCCCCAGCATGCGAGAAGCGTTCTGCTCGACGACGAGCAGCGTGCGGCCCTGATCCCGAAGCTTGACGATCAGGTCGAACACGACATCGATCAGGATCGGCGCCAGACCGAGCGACGGCTCGTCCATCATGAGCAGCCGTGGCTTCGACATCAGCGCTCGAGCGATGGCGAGCTGCTGGGCCTCGCCACCCGAGAGGTAGCCGGCCGAGGTGTGCCACTTGTCGGCAAGGACCGGGAACAGCTCGACCATCTCCTCCATGAGCGAGGAGCGCTCCGCCGCCGAGACGGTGACACCGCCGATCTTGAGGTTCTCGACGACGGTGAGATCGGTGAAGATGCGGCGGTGCTCGGGGACCAGCGCGATCCCGCTGCGCAGCATCTGATCGGGAGACGAGCCGGTGACGTCGCGCCCCTCGAAGCGAACGCTTCCCGCCGACGGCTTGAGCAGCCCGGCAATGGAGCCGAGCAAGGTGGTCTTGCCTGCGCCGTTGGGGCCGATGAGGCCGACGACCTCACCGGACCCGACGGTCAGGCTGACATCACGAAGGGCCGAGATCGAGCCGTACTTGGTGGTGACATTCTCGATCTCGAGCACGTATCAACCCCAGGAAGCGGCGAGGGTGTCCTCGGTGCCGACGACCTTGTGGATCGAGACCGGCTTGACCGGGATGCCGTTGGTGCCGGCGTAGCTCATCTCGCCGGTGAAGCCATCGAAGCTGCCGATCTGCGCAACCGCCGCCCCGATCTGCTCGGGATCGGTGCAACCGCAGTCGGCCATGCCCTGCAGACCGAGCAGGAGCGAATCGGCGTAGAGACCGGCGAACGAGCCGGACTCGATCGGGGTGCCCTTCGCCGCTTCGTAGGCCGTGAGCAGTCGATCGATGCGTCCGCCCGGCTCGACGAAGGCGTGGGTGGTGTGAACGATGCCGTCGATGTTCTGCTCGGCCAGACCACCGGTGGCCTCGAAGGCGTCGGTGCTCATGTAGGTGAGGGCATCGAGACCCTGGCCCTCGAGCTGGCCGCGCAGCGCCGTCAGCTGGAAGCCGAGCATCGCCGAGTAGACGACCTCGGTGCCGTCGGCCACCTCGGCCACGGCGTTGACCTGCGCCGAGAAATCGACGTCGTCGACCGGCACGTAGGTCTGGTCGATGACGACCTCACCACCACCGGCGGTGAAGACCTCGGTGAAGATCTCGGGGTTGTACCCGAAGTACGGACCGGGGCTCGAGAAGGTGATGGCCCGCTTGAAGCCCTGTTCGAGCGCGTATTCAGCGGCAGCCGTCGCCTGACCGGTGTCGTCGAAGGTGACGAGGAACGAGTTCGCAGCGACGTCAGGGAGGCTGGGCTCGGTGGAAGCCGCGAAGAAGACCGGGATCTTGCCCCCGGTGACCTGCAGCACCGGCTGGCCGAAGTCGGCGAACGGCGGGCCGATCATGAAGTGGGAGCCGAAGTCGACCAGGTCCTGCGTGGCCCGAGCGGTGACCTCGGGATCGCCCTGGATGTCTTGCACCGAGGTCTCGATCGGCGATCCGTTGTAGCCGCCCGAGCAGTTGATCAGCTCGACCAGGAAGTTCACGGCTTCGCTGCCGGGGATGTCGGCGAAGCCCGACACGTCACCGAAGTCGAGGGCCATACCGACCTTGATCGGCTCCCCGGTGGGCGCCTCGGCGCAGTTGTCGAGGTCGGCGTCGAGGACGGCGTCGATGTCGATCGCCGGCGTTCCCGCCGTGCCAACGGTGTCGGCGCCGTCGCTGGAGGACGAGCCGCCGTCGCCGGCGCTCGTGCCGCCGTCGCTTGCCGCATCGCTTCCGCTGCCGCCGCACGCTGCGGCGACGAGCGCCAGGCCCATCAGCAGGGCCATGAGTTTCTTCGAGGTCATTTCTTGGTTCTCTCCCTTATTGGCGGGTGGGTCACGCCGGACCCGATGCTCGACACTCGAGCCGAAGCTGCGGCATCGATGCGAGCCGGGACACGATGCCCGGCCCACGAATTGAAACACACTAGGACAATCGCAAAAGTCTCATGGCCTCTGTCTGAGCGAATCCTGACCGGTCGCCGATCCGGCTCACCCGGCACCCATGACGGACTCGTTCGCGACCACCGAAACGGGCAGTCGCTTGATACCGGTGACGAAGTTCGACCGCAGGTAGGCCTGGGGGCCCGTCTGTTCGATGGACTCGATGCGCTTGAGGAATTCCTGCAACGTGACCCGTAGCTCCATGCGAGCCAGCCAGGCACCGAGACAAAGGTGCGGACCGCCCCGGCCGAACGCCATGTGGTCGTTGGGGTCGCGACGCAGGTCGAGTTCGTACGGGTTGTCGAACTGCTCCTCGTCGTAGTCGCCGGAGATGAAGTAGGTGACGACCTTGTCGCCGGCCCGAATCTTGCGGCCCCGCATCTCGACGTCGCGTGTGGCGGTGCGCCGGAAGTGCATGGTGACGGTGGTCCACCGCAACAGTTCGTCGATGGCGAGGTTCCACTCGTCGGTGGAGGCCCCCTGGAGCCGACGGATCAGCTCGGGCCGATCGAGCAACGCCTTCATGCTGCCCGCCATCGAGTAGCGGGTCGTGTCGTTGCCGGCCGCCACCAGCAAGGTGAAGAAGTTGTTGAACTCGTGCTCGGTCAGCTGCGAGCCGTCGGTGGTGGTCGCCAGGAGCTGAGTGATGAGGTCCTCGGTGGGATCCGAACGACGCAGCGCCGAGATCTGTCGGGCGTAGTCGAACAAGGCGTAGCCCGACGGCGAACGGAAGGGCATCATCCGGTACTCGTCGGTGTCGGCCTGGTCGACGACGAAGTCGGTGAAGTCGGGGTCGGTGTTGCCGAGCAGCGAGTCGCCCAGCTCGACCAGCATCGGGCCGTCTTCGTCGGGCGTTCCCATCAGGCGACCGAGCATCCGCATCGGCAACTGCTTGGCGACGTCTTCGACGAAGTCGAACGAGCCCTTCGCCACGGCCTCGTCGCAGACCTCGGCTGCCAGCTCGCGGATCTGGTCCTCGTAGGACTCGACCGTGCGCCGGGTGAAGCCTCGACTGACGAGCCGCCGCAGTCGGGTGTGCGACGGTGGGTCGTGCTCCATGATCGTGCGACGGGCCTCGGTCTCCTCGGGGGTCATCTCTTCGAGTCGGATGCCCTGGGTGGAGGTGAAGGTTTCGACATCGCGGCTGACGTCGATGATGTCGCGGTACTTGGTGATCGCCCAGAAACCGGAGCCGTCCGTCTCGTCGATCCAACTGACCGGATCCTCGGCCCGGAGCCGCTTGAACTCCTCGTGGGGAACGCCGTCGAGGTAGGTGTCGTGAGCGGTCAGATCGATCGACGTGGATTCCCCGGGCATGAGCGCCGATAGTAGTTTGGACCCAAACGGTTGTCGACCGTGATCGTGTCAGGGGTCACACGACCGGCGGGGACCTAGCGCCGATTCCCAGACCGCCGAGACCGAGCGCGCTCCACCAGCCACGCCCAGACGGGCTCGTCGCCGTCGAGCATCTCCGGGTGCCACTGCACGGCGATCACGTCGCGACCGTCGAGCTCGATGGCCTCGATCGTGCCGTCGCCGGCCCGCCCCGCCAGCGTGAGCCCGTCGCCCAGCTGATCGATGGTCTGGTGGTGCAGGGAATTGGTGTCGAACGACGCGCCATACATCGCACCGATGCGGGTATCCGCCTCGAAGCTCACCGAGTGACTCCGGTCGTTGGTCGGCACGTCGTAGCGGGCGTGTTCGGGGACGCTCTGGTGGAGCGTTCCTCCGGCGAAGACGTTGAGGAGCTGGAGCCCCCGACAGATGCCGAGTACCGGCACGTCGAGTTCGACGGCCCCTTCGAGCAGGGCGAACTCGAAGGCGTCACGCTGTGGTTCGGTGTCGCTGGCGGTGTTCTCGTGGCCGTAGCGATCCGGGTCGACATCCGCACCACCGGTGAGCACGATCCCATCGAGTGAGCCGAGGTAGGAACGAGGGTCGGCATCGATCGGCAGGTGCACCGGCAACCCGCCGGCTCGCAGGACGGCCCGGGCGTAGTCAGCGAAGTAGAGGTCGACGTCGAGGTGTCCGAGGTTGTCGGGGAAGCCAGCCATCGTCGCCACCTTGCGGCGACGACCGGGCAAGCCGATGAGCGGCATGGAGTCGAGTGCGGTGTCAGACATGGCGGTCGTCCTTCGACGAGGTGATCGGGCGTTGGGGGTCGAGGTCGCTCGTGTCGAGATCGGTCAGCCCCACGAACTCGGTGAGGAACCAGTCGACGAGCCGGAAGGTCTTGGCCTTCGCCGACGGCCAATGGGCTGCGGTGTCGGCCAGAAGCTCCTCGACCGATCGGCCCTCGTTGGTCATCAGCTCGTGACCGCCACCGTGGAGCCAGCGTTCGACGTGGTCGAGGTCGACCTCCGGATGGAACTGCACGCCGAGGTTCGACCGGAGGCGGAAGGCCTGCACACAGGTGGCATCGCGGGCGAGGATCTCGGCGTCGGCCGGAGGATCACTGCGGTCGTAGTGCCATTCCATCCACGGCCCCTCGGCGATCACGTCGGGGACGCTCGACTCGATCGAACACCAGCCGACCTGCGGCGTGTCGGCAGGAATCGTCCGCCCGCCGTGGGCGGAGGCCAATGCCTGGAAACCGAAGCAGATCCCGAAGACGGGCACCCCGGCCGCGTCGGCGGCTCGCAGGAACTCGAGCTCACGACCGATC
Organism: Acidimicrobiales bacterium; assembly: GCA_041394265.1. NCBI lineage: Bacteria > Bacillati > Actinomycetota > Acidimicrobiia > Acidimicrobiales > Acidimicrobiales bacterium. The sequence continues at coordinate 3,305,579 of JAWKIO010000005.1, read as the reverse complement.
CACGTACCGATCGTGGCCTCGTCGTACACCGACCAGATCGCACCCATGGGGACGATCAGATCGAAGTCGGTCGGGTCGGGGAACGGCACGTCGCTCGAGGGGTCGTCGAAGGTGGCAATCTCGAGATCGACGAGCTCGATGCCGTGCTGCACCAGGCGTTCACCGACGAGCGTCGTCTGGGAGCCGGGGTCGTGGACGATGATCAGCGCTCGCATCGCAGCGAGCGTAGGGCCCAACCCTGGTCTCGTGGCAACGTTTGACCCCAAACGATCCTGCTCGGAAGTGCTACCTTGCGATGTCGGGCAGCGGGTTGTTCGATGCAGGGAGCGCCATGATCAAGACGAGCCGACAGCTGGAACTGGTGGCCAAGATGGCCGAGCTCGGGCCGGTGTTCGAGCGACGGGCAAGCGACTACGACCGGGATGCGTCGTTCCCCTACGAGAACTTCGACGACCTCGCCGCTGCCGGCTTCCTCAAGCTCTGCATCCCCGAACGTTTCGGCGGACTCGGCGCCGACTTCGCCACCTACGCCCTGGTGTCGGAAGAACTCGGCCGTCACTGTGGCTCGACCGCCCTCACGTTCAACATGCACACCGCCACCTGCCTCCTCACCGGACCCATTGCCGACGCACTCGAGCTCAGCCCCGACGACCGGGCCTGGCTCGACGACAAGCGCAGCGTCATGTTCGCCGACATCTGCGAGAACGGGACCATCCACGCTCAGCCGTTCTCCGAGGGCCTCAGCGCCGGTGCCACCACCGGCATCGCCACCACCGCCACCCCGGTCGAGGGTGGCTACCGCGTCAACGGTCGCAAGATCTTCGCCTCGCTGTCGGAAGCCGCAGGCATGCACAACGCGATCGTGGTGGTGCCCGGCGACGACCGGGTTCGCTTCATGGGCATTCCCGGTGATGCCGAGGGTCTGTCGATCGTCGGCGACTGGGATCCGCTCGGCATGCGCGGCACGGTGTCCAAGACGCTGATCTTCGACGACGTCTTCGTGCCGGCTGCCAACGAGTGGCTCCCTCCGGGCATGTTCGATCAGATGGCCGAGCAGTTCCCCTACTTCTACATGACCCTGTCGTTCGCCTACCTCGGCATCATGCAGGCAACGATCGACTTCACCCGTGACTATCTGCGGGGCGACGGCACCAGCTCTGCCCGGGCCGAGCACCCGCAGAAGCAGGCACTCTGGGCACAGATGAACCTGCGGCATCAGCAGGCGCAGGCGCTCACGTACCGTGTCCTCGAAGAAGCCGGCGCCTGTCCGACACGCGAGCAGATCCACCGAGCCTGGGCGGCCATGGTCACGACGATGGAGGGCGCACCGGAGATCGCCTCGATGGCGATGCGGGCGTGCGGCGGACGCTCCCTGCTCCGCCCTCTCCCCCTCGAGCGGCTGTTCCGCGACGCCCGCTGCGGAGCCACCATGCTCCCGTGGAGCGTGGAAGTCTGCCTCGACCGCCTCGGCCAGTACGCACTCGTCGGCGATCCCGACGCCGCCGACACCAAGGCCGGTCACGCTGCGGTGCACTCGTGAGCACACCACTCACCCAATGGCAGTGGATCGAGCGCTTCGGGCAACAGTTCGAGGCCTGCGGCCTTCGGTCCGACGAGACCACGATCTTGTTGAGTGAGACCCGTTCACGACCGGAGTTGGTCGAGACGGCACGCCTCGCACTCGAGCGGGCGGGCACGTCGACGATGCAGATCGTCATGCCGACACCGGCCAATCCTGGACCCGTTCCGATCCGAAGCACCGGCGCATCGGTGGCCATTGCCGGTCACCGCAGCGCGATCGCCGCCATGGCCGATGCCGACTTCGTGGTCGACTGCACCGTCGAGGGCCTGCTCCATGCGCCCGAACTCGGCCAGATCCTGAGCGGCGGCACCCGCATCCTCATGATCTCCAACGAACACCCGGAGAACTACGAACGCCTCCCACTCGACCCGGCGCTCGCCCCGAAGGTGGCAACCGGCAAGGCCATTCTCGAGGCCGCCACCACGATGCACGTCACCTCGGCCGCCGGTACCGACCTGACCGTTGCTCTCGACGGCGCGTTCCGCGCCGGATCGAGCGGCTACACCACCGAACCCGGCGACATCGCCCACTGGCCCGGCGGGCTCGTGTTGGCCTTTCCCGCTGCCGGCTCGGTCAACGGCACCGTTGTCCTGGCTCCTGGCGACATCAACCTGACCTTCCGTGAGTACGTCCGCTCCCCCATTCGGCTCTCGATCGTCGACGACTACATCGACGACATCAGCCCGGTCGACCCCGACGCGCCCTTCGATGCCGAGCTGTTCGCCAGCTACCTCGGGTCCTTCGGCGAGCGCGACGCCTATGCCACGAGCCATGTCGGCTGGGGAATGAACCCCGCCGCCCGTTGGGACACCCTCTCGATGTTCGATCGCTCACAGATCAACGGCACCGAAGCTCGCGCGTTCGCCGGCAACTTCCTCTACAGCACCGGTGCCAACGAGGTGGCAGGCCGCTTCTGCCGAGGACACTTCGATCTGCCCATGCGATCATGCACCGTGGTGCTCGACGGACCCGAGGGACGCCACACCGTGGTCGACACCGGCCGACTCCAGCCACCGCTCGTCTGACGTCGTTTGCTCGTCGTCCGGGCCGACACCCACCAACCAGCATCAAGGGGACCCACCATGACCAACTTCGCTCGCTATCGGGTGCTCTGGCCCGACCACCTCGGCCTCGCCCGCGGCAAGTACCTCCCGGCTCGTGTCGCCGATCGTGGGACCGCCTTCTGCGTGGGCACCTTCCTGCTGGGCTACGACCGTGAGATCTACGAGGTCGAGTGCGGGATGGATCCGACCGGCTTCCCTGATGTCGACGCCCGCTACGACATCGGCGACGCTCGCGCCGGATGGGAGCCGGGAACCGGCGTCCTCGTCACCGACCTCACCAAGGACGGGGCGCTCTATCCCGTCGCCGCCCGCACCGCTCTGCGCAAGGCCATCGCCGACTGGAAGGCCCTCGGCTACACCGCGAAGGTCGGCATCGAGCTCGAGGCCTACATCATGGAGCCCGACGGCAACGGCGGCTGGCAGCCCTTCAACACGCCGTCGGCGTTCGTCTACGGCACCGGCCCCTTCACGGATCCGACCGGACTGATCGACGAGTTGATGCTCGCCGCCGAAGCCAGCAACCTCCCGGTCGAGACGTTCAACTCCGAGTTCGACTTCCCCCAGTTCGAGCTCACACTCGAATACGGCAACGCGCTCGAAGCCATCGACAACATCTTCCTGTTCAAGGAGTTGGCCCGGGAAACGGCGCTGGCCCACGGCCTGCTGCTCACGTTCATCGACAAACCGATCACCGACAAGAGCGGCTCGGGCGTCCACATCAACTTCTCGATGACCGACGACGACGGCAACAACGCCTTCGTCGACACCTCGACCCACGACGGCCTGTCGAACCTCGCCCGCCAGTGCATCGCCGGACTGCTCGCCCATCACGAGGGGATGTCGGCACTCCTCGCCCCGACCGTGAACTCACACAAGCGTCTCCGACCGGGCGGGCTTGCCGGCTATTGGGCCAACTGGGGCTACGACCATCGTGTGGCGGCGGTTCGCATTCCTCCTCACCGGGGATCGGCCACCCGGATCGAGCAGCGCACCGGCGGCGGCACCGCCAATCCCTACATCGCAACGGCCGCCGTACTCCAGGCCGCGTTGCTCGGCGTCACCAACGATCTGCCGTGTCCCGAACCCGAGACCGGCGACGGCTTCGAGTCGATCAACACCGAGCGCCACGTTCCCGATTCGATGTCGGCAGGCCTCGACGCGCTCGAGGCCGACACCGAGCTGAGCACCGCCATCGGTCAAGCGTTGGTCGACAATTTCGTCGGTATCAAGCGGCACGAGTGGGACAGCTATGTCGCGGCAACGCCCGATTGGGAGACCAAGCTCGACGACGTGACGCCGTGGGAGCTCGACACCTACCTGCCGTTCCACTGATCCCGCCGACGAGCGTCGGCACTACCGTCGAGCGACTGGAGGAAGTCGCGCACGGCAGCGGCGAACGCCTTCGGAGCTTCGCTAGGCGTGAGGTGGCCGACGCCCGGGAGCACCATCAACCGGGTGTCCGGAATCGAGTCGGCCAGGAACTCGCTGTACGCACGCGGCGTCTCGGTGTCGAGTTCTCCCACGATCACGAGGGTCGGCGCCACGATGTCGGCCAGGCGGTCGCGAGTGTCGTGCGTCGGCAGGCACTCGACGGCGGCGCGCAGTCCGGCACTCGGGATGCGGCCGAACGCCTCGATGGCCCGCTCCCGCTCGCTGCCGTCGAAGCCTGCGGCCGTGATGGCGTCGATGACCGCTTCGGCCATCATCGCCGGCGTCACGCCGCGATCGAGGGGGTCGAGACGAAGCCGCTTCCACTCCTCGACATCGGTGCCGTCGGCACCGAAGACGGCGCTGGTGTCCGCCAGGATGAGCGCCTCGACCCGATCGGGGTGCCCGAGCGCAAGGTGCTGTGCCTGCTGGCCCCCGAATGACAGCCCGACGACGACGACTCGATCGATCGTGAGGAGGTCGAGCAGCCGAGCAGCGGCATCGGCGATCGCAGCGAACGAGAGCGGCTCGATCGGCTCGGACCGACCGTAGCCGGGAAGGTCCCACGCCACGCAGAACCAGCGATCGCTCAACTCGCTCAGCACGGTGTCCCAGGCAGTACGGCTTCCTCCGAGACCGTGGAGGAACAGCACCGCCGGGTTGGCCGGGTCACCGGTCTGGCGCCAGGCCAGGCCCTTGGACTCATCATCGACGAACGTCATGCGTTGATGATGACTCATCACCGGTGGAGATCGGTTTCCTACACTCGAAGTTTCCTGGCGGAATCGACGAGTTGGCGGGTATGGGACAAGGCCTTGCATATGGCGCGTTCGCAGTGTTGGCAGCCGCCGGCACCATCGCCGCGCTCGCCGCCGGCGGCCCCACGGTGGTCTCGGCCATCGAGCCGGGCCCTGCGCCGTCGGCTCCCTCGACCGCCCCACCACCAGCGACGACGGCCACGACCTCCAGCCTGGTCCGCCCGCCGACCTCGGTCCCGCTCGCCGAAACCACGAGGTCGTCGACGCCGGAGCCGACAACGACCTCCGGCCCACCCGACGGTTGGCGGCTCGTGTGGTCGGATGAGTTCGAGGTGTTCGACGCCTCGAAGTGGAGCGTCGAACACTCGACCTATGGCCACGGCAACGGCGAGCTCCAGTGCTACCAAGCGTCGAACGTCGTGGTGAACGACGGCCTGCTTCGCCTGATCGCCACTGACACGCCCACCGTCTGTCCTCGCAACGAGGCGCGGAACTACACCTCGGGCATGGTCCGTTCATCCGGCCTCGCCGACTGGACCTACGGACGGTTCGAGGTTCGAGCCCGATTCCCTTCCGGCAGCGGCCTCTGGCCTGCGGCGTGGCTCAGCCCGACCGACAGTGTGTACGGCGCCTGGCCCCGCAGCGGGGAACTCGACATCGTCGAAGCGCTCGGCCACGCCGACGACCGGGTGGTCGGATCCTTGCACTGGATGGGACCGAAAGGCCACGAACTCGCCAACCGCGAATACTTCCTGCCCCACGGCACCGGCTTCAACGACGACTTCCACACGTTCGCCGTGGTGTGGGAGCCCGATCGGATCGTCTGGTTCGTCGACGACGTCGAGTATCACCGGGTCGACGCGTGGCCGTCGACGGTCGGTCCCGCGCCGGCACCGTTCGACCAGCCGTTCTATCTCAAGCTCAATCTGGCGGTCGGGGGCGGTGCCGCCGGTCTCCCCGACGACTCGACCAGCTTCCCCGCGACCTACGAGATCGACTGGATCCGGGTCTACCAGCGGTAATTGCTCAGCGGCTCAGCCGCGTGGCGGCCGTTCGCTGGAGGAACACGCCCGCCGCCAGCAGCCACAGGCCGGAGAAGGCGAAGATACCGATGGTGGACCCGGTGACCGGCAGGGTCGGGCCGGCCGGCGGTGGGGCCGTGGTGGACGGCGCCTGGGTCGCCACCGGACCCGCGGGATCCGGGGCCGTGGTGGTGGTCGGGTCGATGATCTCGCCGCCGCCCTCGGGATCGAGTTCCCCGGTGGTCGGCGGGGCGGTGGTCGTGGGCGGAGCCGTCGTGGTGGTGGTCGGCGGCTCGACGGTGCAGTCGACCGTGATGACGAACCCGCCACTCGTGACGCCGTCAGGGCCGAGCTCCATGAAGACCGAGATCTCCGGGGCGATCTCTTCGAACTCCTCGGACTGGACGAAAAGGTCGGCCTCGCCCTCGACGTCGGGGATCACGAAGGTCTGATCGCCGGAGACGATGATCAGGTTGTTGTCGGGGTGAACCGACTCCTGGTTGATCGATTCAGCCTTGATCAAGCAGGTCTGGCCGATGGCGTCGGCCGGCACGGCGGCCGAACCAACCGGGATGAGGTCGCCCTCTTCGCCGTAGGCCACGTTGTCGACGTTGACCGTGATCAGCGGCTCGGCACCGGCGGGGCCGACAAGCATCGCGGAGAGGCCGACACCTCCGATGGCCACGACGGCCGCTCGACGGATCAGGAAGCTTCGCTTCACCAGGGAGTCCACACGCGCCTCTTTCTGCCCACAACGGTTGCACGATTGTGCACCGGCGACGTCGAACATCCCAACACGGCCGGCAAATCGTCCGTGAACAGGTGGTTTCGGGTCGAACGAGCCTTCACTCGGCGCTCGCGTTGCGCGGTCCGCGCTGGTGGCGACCCGCTACGGTCTGGCGCCATGGTCGACCCGTCACTGCCATCGGACCGAGCCGCGATCGAGTTCGATGTCGTGGTGCTCGGGAGCCTGAACGTCGACCTCGTCGCTCGCACTCCGCGGCTCCCTCGACCGGGTGAAACCGTGATCGGTTCGAGCTTCACCCAGGTCGCCGGGGGCAAGGGGCTCAACCAGGCAGTCGCCGCGTCACGGGCCGGCGCATCGGTGGCGCTGGTCGGCGCGGTGGGCGACGACGATGCGGGCGTGTTCCTCCGTCAGGTCGTGAGGGCCGAGGGCATCGACGATCGTTGGCTCGAGACCGTGCCGGGCGTGCCGACCGGCCGGGCACTCATCACGGTCGACGACGACGCCGAGAACGTGATCGTGGTCGTCCCCGGCGCCAACGCCTGGGAGGACGACGCGCTCGGTGACGACTCGCCGCTTCCCTACGGTCGGGTCACGCTTGCCCAACTGGAGGTTCCGCAGTCCGCAGTCGCCCGAGGCTTCGCTTCGGCGAGAGCGATCGGCAGCATCACGGTGCTGAACCCGGCACCCGCAGCGCAACTGATGCCGGCGCTCGTCGCCCGCTGTGACCTCGTCGTGCCCAACGAGCACGAACTCGAGCTCCTGGGCGGAGCCGAAGAGGTGGAACGGCTCGGCATCGAGCGGCTCATCGTCACCGAGGGAAGCAACGGGGTCACGTGGTTCACGCACGGCACGACGCACCACCACGACGCGTTCGTCGTGACCCCGGTCGACACCACGGGCGCGGGCGACGCGTTCTGCGGCAACCTGTGCGCTGAAGTCGCCGCCGGGCTCCCGCTCGACGAGGCCATCCGCTACGCCACCGCTGCCGGGGCCCTCGCCACCACCACAGCGGGAGCGGTGCCGTCGCTCCCCCATCGGCACGACGTCGACGAGTACCTCAGGCGCGCGTGACTGCGAGAGCGGAGGCCGCACCCGACCGTGGCGTCCGGTCCACGAACTTGGCGGCGAGCGGGCCGGCGATCGCCGAGAGCAGCACATAGCCGGCCACGAGGGCACCGAGCTCCGGTCCGTCGGCGAGTCCGGCGCCGAGCGCAGCAATGACGATCGAGAACTCACCTCGAGCGATGAGCGTTGCCCCGGCACGGAGCTTGCCCTTGCGTCCCGCGCCGATCCGCCCGGCCGCAACCCAGCCGGTGAGCATCTTGGTGGCGCCGGTCACGATCACGAGCCCGATGGCCGGCAGTGCCGCGCCGACCAGATCGGCCGGGTCGACCTGGAAGGAGAAGAACAGGAAGAAGATGGCGGCGAACAGATCACGAAGCGGCGAGATCAAGCCCATGGCGCGCTCCTCGGCCTTGCCCGACAGCGCGAGCCCGACCAGGAACGCCCCGATCGCGCCGGATACCTCCAGCTGCTGGGCGACGCCGGCAATGAGCAGCGTGACGCCGAACACCGCAAGCAGCAACGATTCGTCGCTTCCGCCGATCAGCGCATCGCTCAACCACTTCCCGTATCGCAGGGCAGCGAGCAGGAACACCGTCACCACGAGCAGGGCGACCGCCACGCTCGTGAGCGTCGCCAGCAGCGTGCCGCCAACGATCAGCGCCGCCACCACCGGCAGGTACACCGCCATTGCCAGGTCCTCGATCACCAATACGTTCAGGACGGCGGGTGTCTCCCGATAGCCGATCCGCCCCAGGTCGACGAGCACCTTCGAGACCACACCCGACGAGCTGACCCAGGTGGCACCGCCGAGCAACGCCGCCGCGAGCGGTGACCAGCCGAGCAGCAGTCCGAGGGCGACACCGGGGAGCGCGTTGGCCAACATGTCGACGATCCCGGTGCCGATTCCCGTTCGCAAACCCTCGCGAAGCTCGACATCGGAGTACTCCAACCCCAGGGTGAAGAGCAGCAAGAGCACACCGATCTCGGCGACGAGCGAAATGAACGATTCGCTCACGTCGAGTTGGACGAGTCCACCTTCACCGAGCGCCAGACCGGCGAGGAGGTACAGCGGTACGGCGGTGATCCCGAGCCGTTCGGCCAGGCGAGCCAAGACGGCCAGACCGAGTGCCGTGGCGCCGATCTCGACGAACGCAAGGGCGGCCTCGGCGCTCCCGGCGGCAACGATCACGGAACCAGCTCCCAGTGAGCGCCCGGCGTCATCGAGCAAGCAGCGCCCGCAGCGCCGCCAGCCCGTCGCTCGTCCCGACGGCCACGGCGACGTCGCGAGCCTCGAGCACGAAGTCGGGTTCGGGAGCAGGAACGGTCTGGTCGTCGCGCAGGACGGCGACGATCGAAGCACCCGTGCGGGCCCGATACTGGCCTTGCCCGATCGAGATCCCGGCCGCAGGCGAGGACGCCAACACCTCGATCCACTCGATCGACAGACCCTTGATGTCGTGTCGCATCGCCGTCACGGCCTCGGTGACCTGGCTGGCACCGAGGAGATCCGCCATCGTGCGAGTGTCGCTGCTCGACAGCACGAGCAAGGACGAGCACGCGTCGGGGTCGACACGGTCGTAGGTGACGATCTCACGCCGTCCGTCACGGTGGACCACCACCCCGACCCGATCACCGGCCTCGGTGTCGAACTCGTGTCGGACCCCGACCCCGGGCAACCTGGTTTCACGCACCTCGCTCATGACGAGGAGTCTGGCAGGAACCGGCGGTCCGCGGCCGGTCGGGCGGTGCTCACCGCAGTCCTTCGAACTGGCAACCGTTTCGCAGAACTTCGGGCCAGCGCCGTTTCAGGGCCTTCGGCCCTGGTGACCGGGGGGTCGCTCCGAGACGATGATCGCATCATCTCGGAAGAAGGAACCACGTGCCGATCTCAGCGACAACCGCCTCAGCGCAGCACTCGCCCGCTGATCTCGGTTGGCACGATCTTCACCCACAGTCTGCGCCACTTCTCCCGAGACCATGGGGTGAGTCCGATGTTCTCGAGTTGCTCGATCTCGGCCCAGCCGGTCACTTCGGCGGCCTGGCCACGGACCACCACGCTCCAGCCCGTCTTCGTCTGTGCGTCCCACTGGTCGACCTCGAAGCACACGGCCTGGCCTTCGGCGGCCGCCGCCATCTTCACCCCCTCGAGGGTGCGGAACACCACCGCTCCTTCGTGCCAGGCGAAGTTGACCGGCAGCACCAACGGTGCGCCGTCGCTCATGAATCCCACACGACCGATCGGCGTCGACGTGATCAGCTCGAGGCAGGTCGCCTCGTCGATCACGCCCATCCGATTGACGATGTCGATCGCCACGGTGTTGATCGAATCGGTGTCGATCTCCCCACTGCCCTCTTGCATGGCAACTCCTCGCTCTCGCTTGGGTTCTCCCGAAGTGAACCTGACATGGCGAGTGGGTGCCAGAGTCCAAGGTCCGAACGAAAGAAGACCGAACGATGAGCTCCACGCACATCACTGTCGACGGCAACGAAGCCGCGGCCCGAGTCGCTCACCGCGTGAGCGAAGTCATTGCGATCTACCCCATCACGCCGGCGTCGCCGATGGGCGAACTGGCCGACGCCTGGACGCAGGCGGGTCATCGCAACCTCTGGGGTGCCGTTCCCGACGTGATCGAGATGCAGAGTGAGGCCGGTGCCGCCGGCACCCTCCACGGTTCGCTGCAGGCCGGTGCGCTGAGCACCACCTTCACGGCGTCGCAGGGCCTGCTCCTCATGATCCCCAACCTGTACAAGATCGCCGGGGAACTCCTACCGTCGGTTGTCCATGTTGCGGCCCGCTCGGTCGCCGCACACGCCCTGAGCATCTTCGGTGATCACAGCGACGTCATGGCCGCCCGCCAGACCGGCATGGCCATGCTGGCAGCCGGCTCGGTACAAGAAGCCCAAGACATGGCGCTGATCTCGCACGCTGCCACGCTGCGCAGCCGAGTGCCGTTCCTCCATTTCTTCGACGGGTTCCGCACCAGCCACGAAGTCGCCACCATCGATGCGGTCGACGACGCCACGATCCGAGCCATGATCGACGACGACCTGGTCAACGCTCACCGTCTGCGTGGCCTCGACCCCGACCGACCCGTGCTTCGGGGGACGGCGCAGAATCCCGACGTCTTCTTCCAGGCCCGCGAAGCGGCTGAGCCGTTCCACCGGGCAGTACCGGGCATCGTCCAGGCCGAGATGGATCGCTTCGCCGAACTCACCGGGCGTCGGTACCACCTCATGGAGTACCACGGACACCCCGAGGCCGAGCGGGTCATCGTGATCATGGGTTCCGGCGCCGGCACGGTCGCCGAAGCCGTCGATGCGATGGTGGCCGACGGTGCCAAGGTCGGCGTGGTCGCCGTGCACCTCTACCGGCCGTTCCCGGTCGACGCCCTCGTCGACCTCCTCCCGGCCACCACCGAGTCCATCGCCGTGCTCGATCGAACCAAGGAACCGGGCGCCACCGGCGACCCGCTCTACCTCGACGTGGTCGCGGCCCTCGCCCAGCGGTGGCGGCGAGGGCCGATTCCTCGGGTGATCGGCGCTCGCTACGGCTTGTCGTCGAAGGAGTTCACGCCACCGATGGTGTTCTCGGTGTTCGACGAGCTGGCCGATCCGAACGGACGGACGGCGCTCACCGTCGGCATCGTCGACGACGTGTGCCACACCAGCGTCGACTACGACCCCGACGCCTGGCACGAGCCCGACACCGTGCAGCGGGCGGTGTTCTACGGCCTCGGGAGCGATGGGACCGTCGGTGCCAACAAGAACTCCGTGAAGATCATCGGCGACCGCACCGACATGTGCGCCCAGGGGTACTTCGTCTACGACTCGAAGAAGTCCGGTTCGACCACCGTGTCGCATCTTCGCTTCGGCCCCGAACCCATCCGCTCGGCCCACCTGATCCGTGAGGCCGACTTCGTCGGCATCCATCACTTCGGATCGCTCGACCGCCAAGATCTGCTGTCGGTTGCCAGACGAGGCGCCAAGGTCCTGATCAACTCGCCGTACCCGGCCGACGCCACTTGGGACCGGCTCCCGGCCGAGGCGCAACAGATCATCGTCGAACGAGACCTCGAGATGTGGGTGATCGACGCCGGCAAGGTGGCGCGCGAGAACGGGCTCGGCAACCGGGTCAACACGGTCCTCCAGACGTGTTTCTTCTCCCTCACCGACCTGATGGACACCGAGACGGCGATCGGCGCCATCAAGGACTTCATCGCAAAGAGCTACGGCAAGCGGGGCGAGCTGGCACTCAAGCGCAACTTCGCCGCCGTCGACGGCGCACTCGCCGGACTGCAGCGGATGCCGATCGGCGCAACGATCTCGACCCAGCATCGACCGCCGGCGGTTTCACCGAGCGCGCCGGACTTCGTCCAGCGGGTCACCGCTGCGATGCTCGCCGGTGACGGCGACCTGCTGCCCGTGAGCGCCCTTCCGGTCGACGGTTCGTTCCCGACCGGGACCAGCCAGTGGGAGAAGCGCACGATCGCGGCCGAGATCCCGATCTGGGACCCGGAGATCTGTATCGACTGCGCCCGCTGCGCTCTCGTTTGTCCTCACGCCGCCATCCGGATGAAGGTGGTCCCCGAGGCCAGCGTCGAGGGAGCGCCGTCGACGTTCCTCTCGAAGGCTCAGAAGGCCGATCCCAGCCAGCAGTTGATCATCCAGGTCGCACCCGACGACTGCACCGGCTGCGGGGTGTGCGTGAGCGTCTGCCCGGCCAAGAGCAAGACGGCCGTGAAACACAAGGCGATCAACATGGAGCCGATCGCCGAGCACCTCGAGACCGAACGGGTCAACTTCGAGCACTTCCTGTCGCTGCCCGAACGACCACGCATCACCCTCGCCCTCGATTCGATCAAGGGCTCCCAACAGGCGCAGCCGCTCTTCGAGTACTCCGGTGCCTGCTCAGGATGTGGTGAGACGCCCTACATCAAGCTGCTCACCCAACAACTCGGCGACCGCCTGGTCGTCGCCAACGCCACCGGCTGTTCCTCGATCTACGGCGGCAATCTACCGACCACGCCCTACACCGTCGATGCGAACGGCCGGGGCCCTGCCTGGGCCAACTCGCTGTTCGAGGACAACGCCGAGTTCGGCCTGGGGATCCGCCTGGCGCTCGACCACACCGAAGCCGACGCCCGGCGACTGGTGGCAGAACTGGCCCCGGCGATGGGTCCGCTTGCCGGCGAGTTGCTCGACAACCCGCAAGACGACGAGATGGCGATCGCTCGTCAGCGGGCTGCCGTCGAGCGACTCCGCGAGTGGCTCGCTGCGAACCCTGGCCCCCTCGCCGACAGGCTGGCGACACTCGCCGGCGACCTGGTGAAGCGCAGTGTGTGGCTCATCGGCGGCGACGGCTGGGCCTACGACATCGGCTTCGGTGGCGTCGACCATGTGCTGGCATCGGGCCGCAACGTGAACGTGCTCGTGCTCGACACCGAGGTCTACTCGAACACCGGCGGCCAGACCTCGAAGTCGACGCCTCGCGCCGCCATCGCCAAGTTCTCGGCCGGCGGCAAGGGAACGGCGAAGAAGGACCTCGGCATGATCGCCATGGCCTACGGCGACGTCTACGTCGCCCACATCGCGATGGGCGCCAACATGACCCAGACCGTCAAGGCACTCAGCGAAGCCGCTGCCCATCCGGGCCCGTCGCTCGTGATTGCGTACAGCCCGTGCATCGCCCACGGCATCGACATGGTCGACATGATGAACCACCAGAAGATGGCGGCCGACAGCGGGTACTGGCCGCTCTATCGCTACGACCCGCGGCGCGAGGCCGAAGGCGAACACAGCCTCCACCTCGACAGTCGCAAGCCGACGATCGACTTCAAGACGTTCGCCATGACCGAGGCCCGCTTCTCGATGCTGGCCCGGGCCAACCCCGAGCGGGCCGAGGCGCTCATGACCTCGGCCCAGCGCGACATCGATGACCGCTGGCATCTCTACGAGCAGATGGTCGAGGTCGAGCGCACGGCCCGGTTCGGCATCGTCGACGACCTCGACGACCACCCCGGGCACCTCGACCCGAATCCGGGCGACCCCGCCCACGCCATGTCGACCGCCCCCGAGGCAGGAGCCTGAGATGACCGACCTCACCACCACCTACCTGGGCCTCGAACTGGCCCATCCCATCGTCGCCTCGTCGTCGCCGATGACCGGATCGCTCGAGTCACTCCTCCAGCTCGAAGCGGCGGGCGCATCGGCCGTCGTGTTGCCGTCGCTGTTCGAGGAACAGGTCGAGCACGACCTCGACCTGCTCGAGCATGGCGCCTCCTATGGCTCGTCGCTGAGCCCGGAGAGCAACGACGGCTACTTCCCGTCACTCGACACCTACAACACGGGCTCGGACCGTTACCTCGACCTGTTGATCGAGGCCAAGAAGGCGCTTCGTATCCCGGTCATCGCCAGCCTCAACGGCACCTCCGATGGTGGCTGGGTTCACTATGCGACCGAGCTCCAGGACGAAGGCGCCGACGCCATCGAGCTGAACGTGTACCACGTCGCGGCCGACCCCGACCTGCGAGCCGCCGACATGGAGCGCCGCTACCTGCTCCTCGTCGAGAGCGTTCGAGCGAGCATCGACATCCCCCTCGCAGTGAAGATCGGCCCCTTCTTCAGCTCGACCGGCAACATGGTGCGGCAGTTGGCCGAGGTTGGCGCCGACGGGGTCGTGCTGTTCAACCGCTTCTACCAGCCCGACATCGATCTCGACACGCTGGAGGTCGTGCCCAACCTGGTCCTCAGCACCCCGGCCGAGATGCGGCTAGTGCTGCGCTGGATGGCGATCCTGCGGGGCCGGGTCGATGTCGACCTCGCCGCCACCACCGGCGTGCACGACGCCGACGGCGTCATCAAACTCATCCTCGCCGGCGCCGACGTCACGATGATGGCGTCCGCCCTCCTCCACCACGGCCCTGAACACCTCACACACGTTCTCGCCGGGGTCGAGTGTTGGCTCGGTGACCACGGCTACGACTCGATCGACCAGGCTCGCGGCAGCGTCAGCCAGGCGAACGTTCCCGACCCGAGCGCCTTCGAGCGCACCAACTACATGAAGACGCTCGTCAGCTACGCACCGACCAGCTGAAGCAGCGACGCCTTGGTGCCGGCTATTCGTCGGTGTCGAGGTAATCGAGGAGGGCAGCGGCGGCATTGTCGAGGTGGCGCAGCAGGAGGCCGTTCGCAGCTCTGACATTTCCCTCACGGGCGGCATCGAGCAGCGCTCGATGCTCGGCCTGGGAGGCGTCGTTGCCGCCGAGTCCGTCGGTGTAGAGCTCGACATACGGCGCAACGCTGGCGTGCAAGATCTCGGCCATGGCGAGGCCGCGATCCCAGCCCGATGCCCGATACAACGCACGATGAAATGCCCAGTTCTGCTCGGTCGATGACATCGTCGGCACCGATCCTGTGGCGAGCGCGAGCTCGGCCTCGGCCAGGTCGACGATCGAGATTGCCCGCATCGCTCGCTTCAGCAGGACGGGCTCAATCGCTCGTCGCAGCGAGTAGTTCTCTTCTGCCTCGTCGGCCGAGAGCGTTGGCACCACGACGCCGCGGTTGGGCTCGATTCGCAGCAGACCGAGTGCCGTCAACCGCTGTAAGGCCTCACGAACCGGGATCTTGCTGACACCGAGGCGTTCGGCCAACTCGTCTTGTCGTACCCAAGAACCCGGCGACAGCGCACCTCGCACCAGATCGCGCATCACCGCCTGCTGGACGAGGTCGACCGTTGACATGGCAAGGATCGTATACGATTCTACGATCGCCGCCCGGCACCGGGTGGCACCATCGATCGGAGCACCATGCCACTCGCCGACTTCCGCCGCGAACCCCTCCTCTTCGGCCCCTCGCCGATCCACCCGCTCCCCCGACTGAGCGCCGCCCTCGGCGGCGAGGTCGAGATCTGGGCCAAGCGAGAGGACTGCAATTCGGGCATCGCCTTCGGTGGCAACAAGGTGCGCAAGCTCGAGTACCTCGCCGCCGATGCCCTCGACACCGGCTGCGACACGCTCGTGTCGATCGGCGGCATCCAGTCGAACCACACCCGCCAGGTCACCGGCGTCGCCTGCCACCTCGGGCTCAAGGCCGTGACCGTGCAGGAGGGATGGGTCGACTACAACGACATGGTCTACGACAAGGTGGGCAACATCCAGCTCACTCGGATCATGGGTGGCGACGTCCGGGTCGATCCCGCCGGCTTCGACATCGGCTTTCGCGACAGCTGGAAGCGCGCCCTCGAGTCGGTGGTCGAGGCCGGCGGCACGCCCTACGCCATTCCCGCCGGCGCCTCCGACCACCGACTCGGTGGCCTCGGCTTCGCGAACTGGGCGGTCGAGGTCGAACAGCAGGAAGCCGAACTCGACACGTTCTTCGACACCATCATCGTCTGCACCGTCACCGGCTCCAGCCACGCCGGCATGATCGCCGGGTTCGCCATCTCCGACCGACCCGGCCGAAAGGTCATCGGCATCGACGCATCGGGGACCCTCGACCAGACCGTCGAGCAGGTCACCCGGATCGCCACCAACACCGCCGAGCTGATCGAGCTCGGTCGACCGCTGCGCGACGACGAGATCACCATCATCAGCGGCTACGAGGGTCCGGCCTACGGCGTACCCGATGCCGGCACCGTCGAGGCCATCCACCTCGCCGCTCGTACCGAGGGCATGCTCACCGACCCCGTCTACGAGGGCAAGTCGATGGCCGGTCTCATCGGGATGATCCGCAGCGGCGAGATCCCCGCCGGCTCGCGCGTGCTCTACTGCCACCTCGGCGGTCAACCCGCGCTGCCGGCATACGCCGGTTTCCCGGGCCTCGGCTCCCCCGAGCGTGAACTCTCGCACTGAACGCCGCTCGCACTAGGGTCCGGCGATGGACTTCGAACAGCTGGTTTCCCAACGTCGCAGCACCCGCGGGTACAAGCCCGATCCGGTGCCACAGGAGCTGATGGCCGAGATCGTCGCCATCGCCAAGCGGGCGCCGTCGTCGATGAACACCCAACCCTGGAACTTCCACGTGGTCACCGGTGCACCGCTGGAAGCGATCCGCAAGGGCAACACCGAGCGCATGTTGGCGGGTGCCGCCGTCGACCGTGAGATCAAGATGTCAGGCCACGGCTACCAGGGCGTCCACCGCGAGCGCCAGATCGAGATCGCCGTGCAACTGTTCGAGGCGATGGGCATCGAGCGCGACGACAAAGAGCGCCGGCAGGACTGGGTCATGCGCGGCTTCCGCCAGTTCGACGCGCCGGTGTCGGTCGTCGTCACGATCGACGCCGAGTTGGCCGACGACACCATTGCCCACTTCGACTGCGGCGCCGCCACCTACGGATTGGTGTTGGCCGCCACTTCCAAAGGCCTTGGCTGCGTGATCAACGGTCAAGGCATCATGCAGTCGTCAGTCGTGCGAGAACACGCCAACATCCCCGAGAACGAGGTGATCATGACCTGCGTCGCCATGGGGTATCCGAACGACGAGTTCGTGGCCAACCATGTGGTGTCACGGCGAGTGCCGGTCGACAGCGACGTCAGCTTCGTCGGTTTCGACTGATCACGTGAGCGAGCTCAGTCTCGCCACATCGACGCCATGTCGGTGACGTTCGCCCGCAACCGTTTGTAGCCGAGCCCCTCGGCATCGAGGAATCGTTTGGCCCGTTCGAGTGCCGATTGCTCGGCGGCCGCCGAGCTGGCGTCGTCGGCGTCGGATGGGAAGCGCAGCTCGTAGCGGAGATTGAACGACACGACCTGCTCGTCGTAGGTGAAGGTGCCGTCCTTGGTGAACGCCGAGTGGAAGTAGTCGTGCTCGGCCGCGTGCGCCCGCAACTCGGTCCGGTGGGCGTCGTCGAGGTCGGCGAACTGGCCTCGCACGACGGCTCGATAGATGGTGGTCATGAGGCCTCCGCTGGCTGGTCGAGATTTGTCCCCTGTGAACCAACCAGCGGCGGCCCCTGCTCAGGCCGACCGGTCGGGGAGTCCCAACATCTGGTCGACGAGCTCGGCCGGACGGGCTTTGTCGGCGAAGACGTTGTGCATCATATTTCGGTTCCGCGCCGCGGACGTGAGATAAAAGCGCTCGTAGAGGAAGCCACGACCGGCCAGGCCCGATCCGACGAAGTCCCACGCCATCCGGAAGAGGGCCGCCCGGTCGAGCGCGTTCACGTCGTCGGCACCGTAGAGGGTTTCGTCGATCAGGGGCCGCAACGCCGGATCGTCGAGCTGCTGCTTGGTCGGCGTGGTCAGCAGGTTGTGGCTGCCGATGAGCGTGATGATCTCGGCGACTCGTGGCATCCACGTGGCGAGCAGCGCCCGCATCGGGTTGAGGGGTCGGCCGTCGGGGAACCAGACACCGTCCTGCTCCCTTTCGAAGCCCTGCTCGATCGACAACTCGAGCGCCGAGCGGGTGACCTCGACGTAGCAGGCGATCTCGCCGAGCATGTCGACCGTCGACGGGCTGTGATCGCCGATCATCTCGGCCATGCGACAGGCCAGTCCGTAGGCGAACTGCAGCTTGGCCAGCGCCCGGGTGGTCGACTGGCTGGTCATGTTGATCGCGTAGCCGGTCTGCTGGATCGAGTTGTACACATCGACGTCGCCGTCGATGAAGATCCGATCCCACGGGACCACCACGTCGTCGAAGATGCAGAAGGCGTCCTGCTCGTCGAAGCGCGACGACAGCGGCTGGTCGAACGCCGGCCGACCGGACGACGACATCGAGTCGCGGCACAAGAACTTCAGGCCGGGCGTGTCGAGCGGGATGGCGAAGGCAAGGGCGTAGTCGTCGGCGCCAGGCGGAATCGGCAGCGCCGGGTAGACGGTGGTCTCGTCGGCGAAGGGCGCCAGCGTCGCCAGCACCCGCGCACCGCGAACGACGATGCCCTCGTCGGTCTCGCCGACCTTGTGGATGGTGACCTTGTTGTCGAGGATCCGCCCGTCGGTCCGCTTGTCGATCGTCGGCTGGATGATGGTGTGGGTCAGTGCGATGTCCTGTCGAGCCAGGCGCTTCTGATAGGCGACCAGATTGTCGGCGTGTTGCTGCCGCGAGCCATCGGCGCCGGCCCACACCCACGGTGCCGATGCGAAGCCCGAGAACTTCATGTTCATGTAGTCGGGCGTGCGACCCATCAGGCCGGAGGTTCCCTCGGTGAGTCGAAGGAGGCCCACGTGGCGACGGCGGAGGTCGTCCTTCGACCGGGGGATCATGTGGCTGATGCTGATGGGCTCGCCGGTTTCCGGGTCGGGGATCAAGCACTCGTCGGCGTAGGTGTGCTGACGGTCGAACTGGGCGGCCAACGAGGCAGCGCCGCCCGCCAGTTTGGGATGCGACGCGACATCGTCGATCCGCTCCCCGTCGACCCAGACGTCGCGATCGGTCGCAGCCAAACCGGCCAGATACTCCGCACCTGTACGTGCGCCCATGACGGTCCCCTGTCTCGCCGTTCCTTCGGCGTCGAACTTCACCGTAGCGATCACTACAGCGAGTCGAATGTCTAGTTCGCCCGCCGAACGGCCGCAAGGGCCAACGTCAAGTCAGCCGTTGAGCTGCGGCTTCGAGTGACGCAGCAAGCAGATCCGCCAAGGCCGACAGGTCGACGTCGTCCTCGGATTGCGCCGCGACGAAGATCCCATCGGCCGCCGCCATCGTGAACGAGGCCAGCAACCGCGGCGCCTCGGGTGTCGCCACCGCCCGTTCCGGCAGTGCCCGACGCCAGAACTCGGCGAGGTCGTCGAGCACCATCGCCCGGATCTCGATGAAGCGTCGACGCGCCGTCGGTTCCACGTCCTGCCGCTCGAGCGCCAGCATCAGGCCCAGCCGCCAGAACTCCGGACTCGATGCGATGCTGTCGATCGAGTCGTGGATCCGACGGGCGATCGCGTCGGCTCGCCCACCCTCGCTGTCGACCGGTCCCCAATCCGGCAGTGAGGCCCACCAGCGATCGAAGCTGTCGGTGATCATCTCGGCGAACAAGTGGTCCTTGTCGCTGAAATGCCAGTAGATCGAACTGGCCGGCAGCCCGGTCTTGGCCGACACCTTGGCGATCGAGGTCCCCTGATAGCCCAGCTCGTTCGCGATCTCGAACGTCGCCTCGAGGATGCGGGCTCGGGACTCCGCACCCTGCTTGCTCCGGCGGTCGGTCTTGGGTCGCATGCCATCCTCGGGGTCGGGTCACGTTCAGGGGCGATCGTCGCGACCAGGCGAACGAACAGCTTGCAGTAGGGTCGCCGCATGAGCAACGTCGAGACCGACTTCGTCAGCACGCAAGTGGGTCGCACGGCACCCCCGAACATCATCTTCATCCTCGCCGACGACCTGGGCTGGGCCGACCTTGGGTGCTACGGCTCGGACGCCATCACGACGCCAAACCTCGATCGACTGGCCGCAGGGGGCATCCGCTTCACCCACGGCTATTCGGGTTCACCCTGGTGTTCGCTCACCCGCATCTCGCTCTACACCGGCCGCCATCCCGGCCGACTCGAAGCCGGTCTCGAGGAACCGCTGCGCACGCGTCGCGACGGCAATGGCATCCCCGCCGACCACCCGACCCTGCCATCACTGTTGAAGGGCGTGGGCTACGACACGGCGATGTTCGGCAAGTGGCATTGCGGGTGGCTTCCCTGGTACAGCCCGCTCCGCATCGGGTTCGACACGTTCTTCGGCAACCTCGACGGCGCGATGGACTACTTCGAACACATCGGCACACTCGGCGAACCCGACCTCTGGGAGGGCGAGACGCCGGTCGAGATGACCGGCTACTACACCGACATCATCTCGGAGAAGGCTGCGGCGTACGTGTCGAGCGGGCGAGACCGTCCGTTCTACCTCCAGCTGAACTACACCGCCCCCCACTGGCCCTGGGAGGGTCGAGGCGACGCCGAGGTCGGTGCACGAATTCGCGCCGACTACGAGGACGGCGCCGTGCCGTTCCCACTCCTCCACAAGGACGCCGGGTCGCTGGCGAAGTACGGCGAACTGGTCGAGACGATGGACGACGGCATCGGCAGGGTGCTCGACGCACTCGATGCCGCCGGCAAGACCGACGACACCATCATCGTGTTCGCATCCGACAACGGCGGCGAGCGCTGGTCGAACAACTGGCCGTTCGTCGGCGAGAAGGGCGACCTCACCGAAGGTGGCATCCGGGTGCCGTTCATCGTGCGGTGGCCAGAAGCGGTTGCCGGCGGCCAACGCACCGATCGGGCCTCGATCACCATGGACTGGACCGCGACGCTGATCGACGCCGCCGGCGCAACACCCGATCCCGAGTACCCACTCGATGGCGTGAGCCTGCTGCCATGGCTGGTCGACGGCGCCGACTACCCCGAGCACGATCTCGTCTGGCGGATCTCGAGCCAGGGAGCGGTTCGCCGAGGCCGTTTCAAGTACCTGCGCGATCTCCGAGACCGAGCAATCCTCGGCAACTGGCCCCGGCGCTATGGCGACTACGAACTCCTCTACGACGTCACGGTCGACGGTCGAGAGGCAGCCGACATCGCCCGCCATCACCCCGACGTCGTGGCCGAGCTGCGAGCGGTCTACGACGCCTACGCCGCCCAACTCCACCCCTACCCCGCCAACCATCCCGGTGTGCCTCGCCACGCCCGCAGCGGTCAACCGGCCGTGAGCGAAGGCGACTGACCGCCTCGGAGGTGACACGGGGTCGCTCGCATTCACACGACTGACCACTCCCCAAGCAAACGCTTGGTTTGCCTTCCATCGTCGAATCGTGTCAGACTCGGCCATTCGGGAACGCCCAAAGGAGCCATGCCATGCCGTCACCGTCACGTCCACTTCTCCAGCATCTCGTCCTCAATGTCCGAGACATCGAGGCGTCCGAGCGGTTCTACGGCCTGCTCGGTTTCGAGCCGTGCGGCAAGCTGAACTCCCCCGGCGCCCCCGGCGTCGACATGCGGTTCTACCGAGGCGATGAAGGTCACCACCATGACCTCGCGTTGGTGCAGATTCCCAACCCCGAGGGCGCTGGTGCGCCGCCCAACTGGGACATGTTCACCGGCATCCCCGGCATCGCTCACTTCGCCTTGGCGTATCCCGACCGCGACTCGTGGCTTGCGCAGATCGAGTACCTGCAGAACGAAGGCGTCGAGTTCGCCATCCGTGGCAACCACGGCATGACCCACAGCGCCTATGTGGTCGACCCCGACGGTCACGGTGTCGAGGTGCTCTACGATCTGCCGCAGGAGGTCTGGGAGGGCGACGTCGACGCCGCACTGAGCTACTTCGAAGTCCTGCCGACCACCGGTCCCGAGTCACTGCTCGACGACAACGACTACGCCACCTTCGGCACCAACCAGTAGAGGATTCTGCCCCCATGCACATGACCGAGGCCCAACATCGCGAGGCCGCCGAGGCGCTCGTCCACGCCGAGCTCACTCGGGAGTGGATCGAGCCGCTGACGCTTCGCTATGAGGGGGCCGACATCGAAGATGCCTACGCCGTCGGGCAGCTGGTCACCGAGATCAAGGTGGCGAACGGTCGTGTCGTGAAGGGCCACAAGGTCGGCCTCACGTCCAAGGCCATGCGCTCGACCACGGGCGCCACCGAGCCCGACTACGGCACGCTCTTCGACAACTGGTTCCTCGACGAGGGCTCGAAGGTCTCGATGAGCATGATGAACCGGCCACTGGTCGAGATCGAGCTCGTTTTCGTGCTCAAGGAGAACCTCGGCGGCCCCGACGTCAACGCGGTCGACGTCATGCGGGCCACCGACTTCATCATTCCGGCGATCGAGGTGGTCGACACCCGCTACGCCAAGCGAGGGTTGCCCGGAGTCGTCGACAGCATCTCCGACGCCGCCTCGTGCGGGTTCATCATGGTGGCCGGCAACCCGGTGTCGCTGAACGACATCGATCCTCGCCACGTGGGCGGGGCCCTCTACAAGAACGGCGAGATCGAAGAGTCGGGTACGGCAGCCGCCGTCATGGGCAATCCGATCAACTCGGTCGCCTGGCTGGCCCGCAAACTCGACGAGTTCGGTGTCGAGATGCAGGCCGGGCACAGCGTGCTGTCGGGCTCGTTCATCAAGGCGCATCCCATCCAGGCCGGCGAATCGTTCGTCGCCGACTTCGGGCCGCTTGGCCAGATCAGCTTCGGCGTGACCGACTGACGAGACGAAGGCAACCATGAGCATCCTCGGAAACCGGGTCGTCCGTCGCGAAGATCGCGCCTTTCTCACGGTTGGTGGGTCATACGTGGCCGACATGCCGCTGACCGGCGACACCCACCTCACCTACGTGCGCTCGATCATGGGGCACGCCCGCATCACCTCGATCGACACCAGCGAGGCCCGCACCGCGCCGGGCGTCGTCGGCGTCTTCACCGCCGACGACATCGCCGAGATGGGGCTCGCTCCCAACGTGCTCCCGATCTTCCCCGAGGCGATGCGTCGCCCGTTCATGGCGAGCGACACCGTGCGCCATGTCGGCGAGCCGATCGTCGCCATCGTCGCCGAATCGCTGGCCGAGGCGATGGACGCCGCCGAGCTGGTGTTCGTCGAGTACGAGCCGCTCGAGGCCGTGGTCGACGTCGAGCAGTCGGCTCGCGACGAGGTGCTGCTGTTCCCCGAGCACGGCACCAACGTCGTCAGCCGGATGACCTCGCCCGACCAGGCCGACTTCACCGACGCCCAGGTCGTGGTCGAAGAACGAATCGTCAACCAGCGGCTGACCGCAGCACCGATCGAGCCTCGTTCGGGCGCGGCGTGGTGGACCGACGATGGCCGGCTCGTGCACTACTCGGCTTGCCAGGGCGCGCACCCGACCCGCGACCTGTTGGCCAAGATCTATGGGCTCGAGACCGAGCAGGTTCGGGTCGTGGTTCCCGACGTCGGTGGCGGCTTCGGCGCCAAGTCACGCAGCTACCCCGAAGAACTCACGCTCGGCTTCTTCTCCCGAGCCATCGGTCGTCCGGTCCGTTGGACCGAGACCCGCTCCGAGAACCTGATGGCGATGCCTCACGGTCGGTCCCAGGTGCAGTACGCCAAGCTGTCGGGCACACCCGACGGCATGATCACCGGGTATCAGCTCGACGTGTTCCAAGACGCCGGCGCCTACCCGATCATCGGGGCCGTGCTCGCCGGGATGACCCAGCGCATGCTCACGGGCACCTACGAGATCCGCAACGTCGGCTTCACCGCCACCACGTGTGTCACCAACACGGCGTCCACCACCGCCTATCGCGGCGCCGGCCGCCCCGAGGCCACGGTGGCCATCGAGCGCATGATCGATCGCTACGCCGCCGAGATCGGCATGGACCCGGCCGAGGTGCGCCGCAAGAATCTCGTCCCCCGATTCACCGAGCCCTACGTCACCGGTATCGGCACCACCTACGACGTCGGCGACTACCCCGCAGCGCTCGAGGCCGCCATCGAGGCCATCGACTACGACACCCTTCGGGCCGAACAGTCCGAGCGGCGAGCGCGGGGCGACCGCACGGCACTGGGTATCGGGATCGGCTGCTACGTCGAGATCACCGCCGGTGCCCCCGGCAGCGAGTTCGGCTCGGTCGAGTTCACCGACGACGGTCGCGTCCGAGTGGTGTCCGGTTCCACCCCCTACGGCCAGGGCCACGAGACCACGTGGGCGATGATCGTGTCCGATCGCACCGGCATCCCACTCGATCGCATCGACGTCGTCCATGGCGACACCGATCAGGTGGCGCGCGGCGGACTCACGGTGGGCTCACGGTCGGTGCAGATCGGTGGCTCGGCCATCGCCGCGGCAACCACGCAGCTGATCGACGCCGCCCGGTCGCTGGCCGCCGATCGGCTCGAGGCAGCCGAGGCTGACATCGTGCTCGATGCCGAGTCGGGCAACTTCCACGTGGTGGGGAGCCCGGCCGTCGCGGTGTCGTGGGACCAGCTGGCCGACCAGCTCGATGCGCCGCTGTATGAGTTCAACGACTTCACCGCCGAGATGCCGACCTTCCCGAGCGGTGCCCACATCGCTGTCGTCGAGGTCGATCTCGATACCGGCCTCACCACCCTGGTCCGCATCGTGGCCGCCGACGACGCCGGGCGCATCCTCAACCCGATGATCGCCGAGGGCCAGGTCCACGGCGGCCTGGCACAGGGCATCGCCCAGGTGCTGATGGAGCAGATCGTCTACTCCGACGACGGCACGCTGCTCACCGGCAACTTCATGAGCTACCCGGTGATCTCGGCCACTGAGCTGCCGTCGTTCGACGTCGTGCATCTCGAGACCCCCACGTGGGTCAACGAGTTGGGGGCCAAGGGCATTGGCGAGTCGGGCACCGTCGGATCGATCCCTGCGGTCTACAACGCCATCATCGATGCGTTGGCACCGCTCGGGATCCGGCATCTCGAAACGCCGCTCACCCCCGAGCGGGTGTGGGGTGCGGTCCAGGCCGCCCAGCCGAACGCGTAGGTTCGTCGCCGTTGGCCGGCTGCGGTCAGCCGGCCAACGGAACCGACCGGTTCAGTCGGCGATGTAGGCCATGAAGGTGGCGCGCATTGCGCCGCCATCATCGACGTGGGTGTGACGAGACGGACGCGACGCCTCGTCGGGGAAGTACTCGACCCAGGGGCCATCGATGATCGCTCGGGCTTCGGCACTCGGGGCCCAGAAGTCCATCTTGGCGACGTCGTCCCACGTGGCGCCGGCCTCGTCGAGCATGGCCTGAACATGGCGGAAAATGTTGGCGACCTGGGCGGCCGGATCCTCGGGCACGTTGCGGGTGCCCGGATCGAACGGGGCGATGACCGAACTCACCACGAGCGGGCCGATCTGAGTGGCGACCGGGATGGCGGTGAGATGACTGAGACCCTCGATGTGGATGGAACGTCGTTTGGTCACGGCTCAGCCCTTCGCCCGGTCGGCAGCCCACTGCTCGAACTCGGGTCGCCGGTCCTTCGACAGCGGGAACAAACCGACCGTCGACTCACCGGCCCGAACCCGCTCGATGGCGAAGGCCTCGACCTCCTCCTGGGCGACACAATCACGAGCGACTTCCGCGACCAGCGCGGCCGGGATCACCACGGCACCCTCGGCATCGCCGACGATCACATCGCCGGGCACCACGAACACGCCTGCGCAGGTGATCGGCTCATCGCAACTGAACGGCATGTGGTGCCGGCCCCAGGTCGAGCCGTGCGACGCCTGGTGATAGACCGGCTTGCCCAGCTCGGCGATGGCCGGCGTGTCGCGCAGAGCACCATCGGTGATGAGCCCGACCGCACCGCGGTGGTAGGCCCGCATGGCGTAGATGTCGCCGACGGTGCCGGCGTCGGGCACCTCGCGAGCCTCGATGACCAGGACGTCGCCGGGCTCGGCTGTTTCGGACAGCTTGCGCTGGGGATTCAGCCCCGCGGAGTAGGCACCGACCAGGTCGGCCCGATGGGCGACATAGCGAAGGGTGCGGGCTCGGCCCACCATGGACTGGCCGGGCAGCAAGGGCTTGAGGCCGGAGAAGAAGGTGCTGCGCATGCCCCGATTCTGGAGTTGGTGGGTGATGGTCGCCGTCGACACGCTGGCGAGCATCTCACGGAGCTCGTCGGTGAGGACGTTGGGAATGTCGGAGAGGTCGGTCACGACGACAGGGTCGCACCAAGCACGTGCTTGGTGCAAGTGGCTCGTCACAATCAGGCGACCGGCCGTTGCGCCAGGTGATCAGCGATCATCTGCGCCACCTCGCACCCACAACCGTGGCCATCACACGCCGCGTTGCCGGGGTGGCGGCCCGGCTCACCGACGACTCGACCGAGGCCGCCGATTGCGGCCAGCGAGCGCCGCCGCCGGTGCTCCTCCGGCACCGGGAACCACGAGCCTTCGAACACGGTGCCCTCGACCGTGATGTGCCCGAGTTCGGTGGGATCCACCGAGAACGGGTCATCGGCGAGCACCGTGAAGTTGGCGACCTTGCCGACCTCGATCGAACCGAGGTCGTGTTCGCGTCGCCACGAGTGGGCGGCACCGATGGTGACGGCCTCGAGCGCGTCCTGGACCGAGATGCGTTGTTCGGGTGCCGTCACTCGTCCCGAGTGGGTGATGCGGTTCACCCCGAACGACGCCATCGCCATGGGGTCGCTCGGCCCCATCGGCAGATCGGAGTGGTACGACAACGGGATGTCGTGGCGCAGCACCGACGCAGCTCGGACCATCGGGTCGGCTCGGTCGGGGCCGAGTCCGACCTCCCGGTAGCGGTCGGCGAAGCCGATCGGATAGTACGGATTGGCCGACACGATCGCCCCGAGCCGGCCGATCCGCTGCACCTGCTCCTCGGTCGACGTGGCGAAGTGCACGATCACGGTGCGGTGATCGATCCTCGGCTGTCGCTGCATGGCGTCGTCGATGATGTCGAGCAGGACCTCGAGTCCCAAGTCGCCATTGACGTGCACGTGGATCTGCCAGCCCGCGTCCCAGTAGGCATCGAAGTACCGGCGCAGCGTCGGCGGATCCATCAGCCACTCGCCGTGGTGGTGCGGATCGGGTCGACCTGCTGCGTCGAGGTAGCCGTCTCGCATCTGCATCAGCTGCGAGATGATCGCCCCGTCGGCAAACAGCTTCACCTGCCGGGGCACCATCGAGACCTTTCCTGCCGGGGCGCGGGCGACCTGCTCGTCGGCATCGTCGACCACCAGTGCTGGGTCGAGCCGCTGCACCGACTGATTCCGACCGTCGACGAGAAAGGTCGAGGTGAAGGGGACGTCGTGGCGTCCCAGGATCTCCTGGTACAGGTGCCAGGGCTCGACCTTCCAGCTGATGCCGGGCTCGTTGATGGCGGTGACGCCATTCATGTGGAGATACTCGACCATCTGCTCGAGGCCGTCGCGGAAGCGTTGCTCGGTGAGGAACACCGGCATCAGATGGCGGGCGAGGACGACCATCCAACCGCTCTCCCAGAAATGCCCTCGGTCGAGGTCGATCATGTCACTCGCCGCGCCGTGGCCTGCCATGTTCTCGGCGGTCACACCAAGGGTGTCCATGGCGGCAGTGTTGAGGTACCACTCGTGACACGACCGTTGCCAGATGGCCGTGGGCCGGTCGCCGACGATCGCGTCGAGTCGTTGCCGACTCATCGGGCCGTGCCACAGGAAGTGGTAGCCCCACGACCACAGCCATTCCCCCGCCGGCAACGCTCGATGCGCCGAAGCCAGGCGCTCGTCGTAGTCGGCCTCGGTGGGGGCCGCAGCGAACGTGCGGGTCGGCATGACCCATGCCTCGGGGGCAATGACCTCCGACGTGAGGGTCGATGCGGCGAGAAGCGGGTGGAGATGCTGGTCGATGAGACCGGGAAGGAGCACGCTGTTGGCGAACCGATCGTCGATGGTGTGCGGCCGGTCGCCGAGCGACGAGCGCACCTCGTCGAACGAGCCCACGGCAATGATTCGGCCGCCCTGCACGGCGATGGCCTCGGCGCGGGGTCGGGTGGGATCCATCGTGACGATGGACCTCGCACGAAACACCGTGAGATCGGCCCCGGGTTGCTGTTGCCTGTCGCCGTCGATCACGGTCCTCCCTCTGCTCACGCTCGCTCCCGCCGCCGACCCTAGTGCCACGGTTTCCGCTGCGGCTGCGCCAGGAGTCCAACGGCCCCCAACTTCCAGATCATGATCCTCCGCTACTCCACGAGAGCCAGCATGTACGGCGGTTTCATGCACGACAGCTTCCCTCCGTTCGACTTCGCCATGACCGCAACCGAGCCCGGCGGCACGCCGGTCGACATCGAGTTCACGCCGGCCCTCGTCGATCGTGATCGTCTCACCGTCGGGCTCCGTTTCCTGTGGGCGATCCCGGCACTGCTCTATGTCATGGCCATCACGATCGTCGGCGCCATCTGCTGGGTGGTGGCATTGTTCGCCGTGGTCGCCACTGGGAAGTGGCCAGAGGCGCTGCGGTCCTGGGTGATGAAGATGAACCGGGTGACCATTCGCTTCGACGCCTATGCGCTCCTTCTCACCGACGAGTACCCACCGTTCACGACCGACTGACGGCCGCCCTGGCCGGGGGTCTGACGTGTGGCCGAACTGGTGAGTAAGGTCACGCACGACCACCGACCTTCGCGAGGTACCGATCATGGAAACCACGGCTGCTGTACTCCGGACTGGCAACGGTCCGTTCTCGATCGAGACGCTCACGGTTGCCGAACCGTCGGCGCACGAAGTGCTCGTTCGGGTCGTCGCCGCCGGCATGTGCCACACCGATCTGTTGTCTCGTGAGCTCCCGCCCGAGTTCTTCGCCGGACCCGCGGTCTATGGCCACGAGGGTGCCGGCGTCGTCGAGGCCGTGGGCGACTCGGTCACCTCGGTGCAGGTCGGCGATCACGTCGTGCTGAGCTTCAACTCGTGTGGCGACTGCCCAGCCTGCAATAGGGGGAAGTTGCCGTACTGCTTCAACTTCTCCCTGCACAACATGTCGGGCGGCCGGCCCGACGGGTCGGCAGCCTTCACCGACGCCGACGGCAACCGTGTGGGCTCGCACTACTTCGGACAGTCCTCGTTCGCCGGGCACACGGTCGTCGCCGAGCGCTCGGTCGTGAAGGTCGACACGTCCTACGACCTCGCCAAGCTCGGCCCGCTGGGCTGCGGTGTGCAGACCGGCGCCGGTGCCATCTTGAACACCCTCGACGTCCAGCCGGGCTCGGCGGTTGCCATCGCCGGCGCGGGCGCGCTCGGACTGAGTGCGGTGATGGCCGCCAAGGTGGCCGGCGCGGGCACGATCATCGCCATCGACCGTCATCAGTCTCGCCTCGATCTCGCTACCCGGTTCGGCGCCACCGCCACACTGTCCGGCGACCCCACCACCTTCGCCGCCCAGATGCAGGAACTCACCGGGGGCGGCACCGACTACGCCTTCGACACGACCGGCAACGCCGCCGTCGTCCGCTCGCTCTACGAGGGCATGAACAACCTCGGGACCTTGGGCATGGCGGGCGTCGGCTTCGGCGACATCACCTTCGACTTCCTGTCGATGATCGGCGGCCGCACCATCACCGGCGTGATGGAAGGTGACTCGACCCCGAGCGAGTTCATCCCTCGATTGGCCGCGCTGAATGCGGCCGGCGACTTCCCGTTCGACGAGCTCATCACCACGTTTGCGATCGACCAGATCAACGACGCCGAGGCCGCAAGCGCCAGCGGCGAGGTGATCAAGCCGGTGCTGTTGTTCTGACCGAGGTCAGTGGGCCAAGCGAAGCGATGCGCCCGGACCCAGATCGTGTCGCTCGCCGTGCGCCCGAATCGCTACCGAGTGCTCGCCCAGGCTCGTGATCTCGGTTGCCTCTGCGGTCGCGGCCACTGCGAGCCAGACCCCACGGAAGTGCACACGGAACTCGAGCGAGGTCCATCCCGGTGCCAGCACGGGAGCGAGGTCGAGCTCGCCGTCGACAACGCGCACGCCACCGAAGCCGAGGACGGCTCCGATCCACGTGCCTGCCATCGAGGTGATGTGGCAGCCGTCGCTCGTGTCGGCGTTGATGTCATCGAGATCGAGGCGGGCGCTGCGGCGCAGCATCTCGTTCGCCTTGTCGAGCCGCCCGAGTCGGACGGCGAGCACCGCATGCACGGCAGGTGACAGCGACGACTCGTGCACGGTCATGGGCTCGTAGAAGTCGAAGTTCGCTCGCAACGTGTCGAGATCGAACCGATCCTCGAAGACCCACATGCCCTGCAGCACGTCGGCTTGCTTGATGAAACACGAACGGAGGATCCGGTCCCATGACCAGTGGTGGGAGATCGGGCGCTCGGCCGGGTCGAGTGAGTCGGCTGGGCGCAGCTCCTTGTCGAGGAAGCCGTCCTGTTGCAGGAACACACCCCGCTCGGCATCGAACGGCAGGTGGATCCGCTCGGCCACGTCGGCCCACACCGGGCGCTCGGCCGCTTCGTCGAACGACAGCGATGCGAGAAGGCGATCGGTCTCGTCGCCGTCGATCGAGCGAGCGAGGTCGATGGCCTCGGCGGCGTAGCGCAGCGTCCATTGCGCCATGAGGTTGGTGTACCAGTTGTTGTTGACGTTGTTCTCGTACTCGTTCGGTCCGGTCACCCCCAGCATGACCCAGGCCTGCTTGGGCTCGGAGTACGACACCCGCTGGGCCCAGAACCGGGCGATGCTCACGAGCACCTCGAGGCCACCCTCGAGCAGATAGTGAGTGTCGCCGGTCGTGCGGAGGTAGTTGAAGACCGCAAAGGCGATGGCACCGTTGCGGTGGATCTCCTCGAACGTGATCTCCCACTCGTTGTGGCATTCCTCACCGTTGATGGTGACCATCGGGTAGAGCGCCGCTCCCCCGCTGAAGCCGAGCTTCTCGGCGTTCTCGATCGCTCGATCGAGCTGCCGGTACCGATAGCGCAACAGGTTCTTCGACACGTCTTGGTCGGCGGCCAGCAAGTAGAAGGGCAGGCAGAACGCCTCGGTGTCCCAGTAGGTGACGCCGCCGTACTTCTCGCCGGTGAACCCCTTGGGCCCGATGTTGAGATCCGGGTCGACGCCGGTGAAGGTGGACTGGAGCTGGAAGATGCTGAATCGGACGCCCTGTTGCACCGGCTCGTCACCACCGATGGCAACGTCGCACGCCTCCCACTTGCGTTCCCACGCCTCGTGATGTGCCTGCCGAAGGGCATCGAAGCCCTGAGCCACTGCGTGGTCGAGCACGGCATCGATCGCCGAGGGGATCTGGTCGGGGGCGTGCGTTCGGGAGGAGATGTTCGCTGCGAACTTCACCACCTCGATCACCTGCCGAGGCTCGACGGCGAACTCGTGACCGACGCTCACGGACGTCGTGGTCTGCTGCGGTCGGGGTTCGGCCGTGGCGGCCGCCCCTTCGACCGTCACCACATGGTCGAAGCCCGTGCCGACGATGAAGCCGGTCTTCTTGGTCTCGAGCACGACGAGGCCGCGAGTGCCGTCGACCTTGGTGTCCACCGGATCCCAGAACCCAGCCTCGTGGTTGGAGTCTTCGTTGGTGACGTCACCGTCGATCCCGATGTCGAGTCGCACCACGGCGGGATTGTCGATCACGGCGATGCGATAGCGGATGGCCGCGAGGTCGGGATCGGCCATGCTGATGAACTTGAGCGACTCGACCTCGACCGTGCGGCCGCTGGCCAACGTGGCCCGGAACACCCGCTCGAGCTCGCCGGTTCGCAGGTGCAGGCGGCGCCGGTAGCTGTCGATGCGAGCCGTCGCCAGGTCGAGCGGTTCGCCGTCGATCTCGACCCCGATGGGTGTCCAGTCGGCGGCGTTGAGCACCTTGGCGAAGTAGTCCGGATAGCCGTTCTTCCACCACCCCACCCGAGTGGGATCGGGGTAGTAGACACCGGCGACGTAGTTGCCCTGCAGCGAGTCGCCCGAGTACTGCTCCTCGTGCGTTCCACGGCCGCCGAAGTTGCCATTCCCCAGCGAGAAGAGGCTCTCGAAGACCCGGTGGTTCGCAGCATCGAACTCCTGCTGCTCGATGGTCCAGGCATCACCGGCAAACGCACGCAACATTCGCGAACTCTACCAGGCTCAGCTGATGGCACCCGCCCCTGGGTCGTCGACTGCTGAAGGGACCACGACGAGAGGATTCGGTAGCTCAGGTGCCGGCCAGTCGCCAGCTGCGAGAACGCTCCGCAGCTCCCGCAATGCCGCGAGATGGGCGTCGACGAGGGCCGCGCCCCGCAGGTGCTCCCAATTCAGGATGGCCCCTACGCAGTCCACGTCGATCGGGGCATCGGCCGAGTACAGCTCCGTGCGGTCGCGATGCCGGTATCGGGCCTTGTGCTGCTCCCAGAACTCGAGTTCGACATCAAGGAGCTGGATCACCGCCTCGCACCCTAAGAACTCGGCCCGAAACCGCAGCTGGACGACGAACTCCTCTCCTCCAGGTGAGCGGCCGGGTTCGTACGGCTCGCCGAGCCAGTCGCCGAAGGCTTGCGCTCCGGCCTCGGTCACCGAATACCGCTTGGCATCCTGCGCTCCCTGCCGAGGCTCGACCCGATGCGCCAGCCAGCCGGCGTCGTCCATCGACCGCAGGCTGCGGTACACCTGGGTCATCGACGTGTTGACCCGCAGAAAGCGCCCGGTCGTCTCCATGAATCGTTGAAGCTCGTAGCCGGTCTGCGGGCGCTGCAGGAGCGCACCGAGCAGGATGAACTCGAGTTTGACTCTGGACATCGAACCTCCCGATGCCGTACGTCGACGGAGCTGGTGACGGCTGCCTGGTTGACGGTGGGCCCCGTCGTCGCGCACTATTGCACTTGCGCGATCGACTATGCCACAAGTGCAATCATCGGGCAACGACGCTGCGACCGACCGTCGCCGCACAACAGGAGACCATGTGACCGCCACGCGCCGACCCAATCTCGTCTTCGTCCTCACCGACGACCACGCCGCCCACTCCATCGGGTGTTACGGGTCCGTCGTCAACGAGACCCCTCGCATCGACGAGATCGCCGAGCACGGCGTCCGATTCGATCGCTGCTTCGTCACCAACTCCCTGTGCACACCCTCACGGGCCGCCATCCTCACGGGTACCTACAGCCACATCAATGGCGTCTACTCGCTCTTCACTCCGATCGACGCCAGCCAGCCGACCTTCATCTCGCTGCTGCGCGAGGCCGGCTACAAGACCGCCATGATCGGCAAGTGGCACATGGGTCACGGCGAGGGCCGGGACCCGCAGGGCTTCGACTACTGGGACGTCGTTCCCGGGCAGGGCGACTACTGGAACCCCACCTTCATCAGTGCCGAGGGCCGCCGCACGGTCGAGGGCTACGCCACCGACATCATCACCGATCTCGCCACCAGCTGGGTCGAGTCGCTCGACGACGATCAGCCCTACTGCATGCTCGTCTGGCACAAGGCACCGCACCGTGAGTGGCTGCCGAAGCCCGAGCACCAGGCGATGTTCGAAGAACCCCGCCCGCTCCCGGAGACGTTCTGGGATGACTACGCCACCCGTAGCGCATCGGTTCGTCGCACGGCCATGCGGGTCGCCGACCATCTGACCACGACCGATCTCAAGGAGGATCCGCCCGAGGGTCTCACCTACGAGGAGCAGGCAATCTGGAAGTACCAGCGCTACATGCGTGACTACCTCGCCTGCGTGCACTCGGTCGACGAGAACGTCGGCCGACTCATGGACTGGCTCCGCGACCGTGGCGAGTTCGACGACACCATGCTCATGTATTCGTCCGACCAGGGCTTCTTCCTCGGCGACCACGGCTGGTTCGACAAGCGACTCATGTACGAAGAGTCGCTTCGGATGCCGTTCGTCCTCAGCTACCCGAATGCCGTTCCCGCCGGCCGGGTACACGACGGCATCGTCACCAACGTCGACATGGCGCAGACCATCCTCGACGCTGCCGGTGTCGAGCCGCACGAGCGAATGCAGGGCCGCAGCTTCTGGCCGGATCTCGTCGGTGGGGAGCAGGACCCGGTCGAGGGCTTCTACTACCGCTACTGGGAGAACGACGACATCATCCACAAGGCGCCCGCCCACTACGGCTACCGCACCGATCGCTACAAGCTGATCTACTTCTACAACGACGGCTTCGGGCTCCCGTTCACCAGCTTCTTCTCCTACGCCCCCGAGTGGGAGTTGTACGATCTCGACGCCGACCCCACCGAGGTCAACAACTGCTACAACGATCCGGCCTACGCCGAGATCCGCGAGGATCTGAAGGCAGCGATGTGGCGGGAGCAGTCCCGACTCCTGGACGCACCGCACCATTCACAGCCGGTGCCCGCCGGGTGCGAAGACGTGCCGGTTGCCGAGATGCCAGAGCTACCTCGCTACGCCTGGCTCGACCTCGGCGGGATGATGGGCTGAGCCTCACTCGTCCGGCGAGGGTGTACGCCGAACGACTTGACCACCCAGCTGCCGCCGGGCAGCGTTCGGACATGAAGTTCGGCTACCTCTCCCACAACGACGCGGCGGGCATCCGGCCCGATCATCTGGCCACCGAGCTCGAGGCTCGTGGCTTCGATTCGATCTGGATGCCCGAGCACAGCCACATTCCGGCCGACAGAACCACGCCCTACCCGTCCGGGGGCGAGCTCCCGTCGAGCTACTACCACATGATGGATCCGCTGCTGTCGCTGATGGCGGCGGCGTCGGCCTCGTCGACCCTCGAGCTCTACACCGGCATCTGCCTGGTGCTCGAGCACGACCTCCTCGATCTCGCCTGCGCCACCGCGTCGCTCGACGTGCTCTCGAACGGCCGCTTCAAACTCGGGATCGGTGTCGGGTGGAATGAGGAGGAACTCGCCAATCATCGACCCGACCTCCCATTCAAGCTGCGCTACAGCGCCATGCGAGAACGGGTGGCGGCGCTGCGAACGTGCTGGGGTGACGAGCGGGCGTCGTTCGATGGCCGTTGGGATTCGTTCACCGACTCCTACGTCTATCCCAAACCGGTGCGGGGGACGGTGCCGGTGGCGCTCGGCAACGCCGGTCCGGTCGGGATCCAGCACGCCGCCGAATACGCCGACGAGTGGTGTCCGATCGATGCGTCGATGCTCAACACCAACGGGCGCCCCGATGTTGCCGGCGCCATCGAGCTGTTCCGCCGCCTCGCCACCGAGGCCGGCCGCGACGCCGACGCCATCCCCATCACGATCCACTCGTTCAGTGTGAACCTCGCTCGTTTCGAGAAGTACGCCGAGCTCGGGGTCGAGCGGATCGTGCTGTTCCCGCCCAGCATGAATGTGATCTCGACCGACGACACCCTCCGCCACCTCGACCACCTGACCACCGACGTGATCGCCCACTTCGCCTGATCGCCTGCTTGTCGCGTCTCGACGGAACCTGTCCGAACCTGAGACCCACAGCGACACACCCCACCGAACTCGAGAGCCCCAGCGTCAGAACTGACGCCGTGGCTCTCCAGAACGAGGAAGAGTGTCGCTCTGGCTCTCGAGAACCAGCGCTGGCGGTGGTGTCGCACCCGGCGCCCCGCCAGGCGGCCACGGGCGACCGTGTGCACTAGCGTCGCCTGAACGGGCCGAGCGGCCCGACCGAGGAGAGGACGAGATGCGAGTCGAAGGCCGAGTGTGCGTGGTGACCGGGGGCGGCAGCGGGATCGGCAAGGCGATGTGTGAACGCTTCGCCGCCGACGGCGCACGGATCGTGGTCGTCGTCGACCGTGATGGTGACCATGCGCGAGCGGTGGCCGACGCCATCGGCGGTGAGGCGGCCGTGGTCGATGTCGCCGACGCCGAGCAGATCACCGCCCTTCTCCTCGGCGTCGAGGAACGCCACGGCCCGATCGATCTGTTGTGCAACAACGCGGGAATCGCCAGCGGCGGCGACCCCCTGTCGACACCGATCGACGAGTGGCAGCGTCAGTGGGACATCAACGTGATGAGCCACGTCCATGCCATCCGGGCAGTCCTGCCCTCGATGCTCGCTCGCGGTGAGGGGCACATCCTCCACACGGCGTCGATGGCCGGCATTCTCACCAGCCACGGCAATGCGCCCTATGCCACGTCGAAGCATGCCGTCGTCGGACTCGCCGAATGGATGGCGATCACCTATCACGGTCAGGGCATTCGGACCTATCTGCTGGCGCCGCTCGGTGTCCGCACCCCGATGCTCGGCGACGCGGCCGACAGCGAGTGGGGCCGCACGGCCGCCGGTCCGATCCGGGAACCCGAGGAAGTCGCCCAGCAGGTGAGCGACGCGTTGGCCGAGGAGCGCTTCTTGATCCTGACCGACCCCATCGCCCAGGACTGGATGGAGTTCAAGACCAACGAGTCCGAGAAGTGGCTGCGGGGCATGCGCAAACTCCAAGCTCGCATCGACGCCGCCGACTGATCCGAGTCGGAACCGGAGAGCCTGAGCGTCACCGGCTGCGAACTGGAGAGCCCTGGCGTCAGAACTGACGCTCGGGGTCTCCAGAACGGGGGGTGGTGTCGCTCTGGGTCTCGAGAACTGGCTGAGGACCAGTGGGGACGCGGAAGAGGCCCACCGAAGTGGGCCTCTGACCGGGTGTTTCTGGAGCGGACGACGAGATTTGAACCCGCGACCCTCACCTTGGCAAGGTGATGCTCTACCAGCTGAGCTACGTCCGCATGAGCAGGCAATCATAGCGATCACCTACCGGAATCAAACAACTCCTGAGCAAACATCGCGAAAGCAAAGGAGCGACGTCGGGATCATTCGCTCGGGGGTCGCATGTCGATGGTGAGGGTGAGGATCCCGCCCTCCAACTCGCCCTTGGCGTCGGCGATCACGGCGTAGTCCATGAAGTCCTGCTCGGCCTGCTGGATGAACGCCTTGCGCTCATCGCCGCCGACCGGCGGCAGGTTGCGCTTCTTCACCGCCTCGGCCCGTTGCCGGTACCGCTCGATCATTGCGTCGACGTCAAAACTCTCAGCCATCGCCTCACCCTAGCGAAGCGCCCGGCCAGGCCCCGACTCAGACGTCGTTGCGCGGCAGCGCCTGAGGGCCGGTGAGCCGCAGCCAATCGTCGGCCTCGAGATCGTCGTCGGCGGTGGGAGGAGCCGTCGGGTACCCGCCTGGGGCGGAGAACTGAGCGGCGCCCGATGCCATCCCTCCGGCGGCGGCACGACGACGAGCGTCGGCGGCGGCGTCGGACGCGCTGGGAGCTGCGGTCCCGCCCCATTCCTGCTGGCTTGGGGACTGGTGACTCGGTGACGATTGGGCCGGGAGCGGAGCGGGCCGTGGCTCGGGTCCACGATCGACCGGCGCTCGGCGTTGCTCGGCCAGTCGACGATACGGGTCGGTGTGTCGCCAGTACCAAACCGTCAACACCGTCAGAAGCACAGCAACGAGGAGCAGGGCGGCGATGAACCACTTGACCGTGGTGCTGGTGACGCTCTCTTGGGCGATGAGAAGACCGGACACTTCGGTCGAATCTAGCGGACTCACACTTGCTCCCGGGGACAAGAGAACGTGGTTCTCCCGCCGATGGTCCGACGGTCGAGCTCGGTCCCACAGCGAGGGCAGTGCGCGCCGCGTGCCCGTGCCGACATGAGGACCCCCGTGTGTGAGCCACCGTCACGAACGAAGTCGCCCAGTACCTCGTGCAATGTGGCGAGCAACCGCTCGGCCTCGACATCGTCGAGCGACCGTGCGGGTCGAGCCGGATCGAGCCGTGCCCGCCACAGCGTCTCGTCGGCGATGAGGTTGCCGATCCCGGCGATGCGCTGCTGATCGAGGAGCCGGGCCTTGAGTGCCACGTCGCCCACCAGGACCCGCGCTCGCAGCCGCTCGGCGTCGATCGTGAACGCATCGGCACCGAGCCTCGACTCGTCGGGGTCGATGACGACGCCGCCCAGGCGACGCGGATCGCGGATCCGCAGACTCCCTTCGTCGGCGAAATGGATCACGAACCGGTCCCACGCCGGATCGTCACGGGTGCTCGAGTACTCGAGGTACTCGATCGAGGCCGTGCCATCGACGATCAGGCGTCCAGTCATCCCGAAACGCAACCCGAGCACATGGCCACTCGACAGGTCGAGGAGCAGCAGCTTGCCGATCCGACGGGTGGCGATCACTTCGGCGCCGACGCAGGCGGCCGCGACCTCGTCGGGTGAGGTGCCTTCTTTCAGGTACCACTCGTCGGGCGTGTCGACCGACGCGATACGGCGACCCACCGCCTGGTCGGCGGTACGCCGGTACAGCTCGATCTCGACTCCCTCGGGCATCGAGGCGCCGGTCAGGCCTTGGCCTGCTCGTCGACGAACCGCTCGACGATCGGGCCGAGCTGGGGGAACTCGATGAGGAAGCCGTCGTGTCCGTGGATCGACTCCAGCGTGGCGAACTCGACGAGCGGCGCGTTCCCCCGGCGCAGGATGTCGGCCAGCTCGAGTTGCTGCCTCGGCGTATAGAGCACATCGGAGTCGATCGACACCACGAGGGTCGGGCACTGCACCCGAGCGGCCGCGAGATCGAGACCGCCTCGGTCACGCCCGATGTCGTGCAGATCCATCGCCTTGTTGAGCAGCAGGTAGCTGTTCGCGTCGAACCGTCGAGCCAGTTTCTGACCGTGGTAGTCGAGATAGCCCTCGATCTGGAATCGGTCCCACATGGCGAACCGGTCGAGTTTGCCGACCACGGCTCGGCCGAAGCGCTGCTCGAGCGAGTCGTCGGATCGGTAGTGCAGCTGTGCGACGCGCCGCGCCAGCATCAACCCCTCGGCCGGACCGTCGCCGGGTTCGGCGTCGTAGTAGTCGCCCTGCCGCCAGCGCGGGTCCTGGGCGATCGCGAGCCGACCGACCTCGCTCCACCCGATCTGCAAGGGACTGGCGGCCGCCGCGCTTGCGATCGAGACCAGCGCGCCGACGCGTTCGGGGTACATGACGGCCCACTCGAGCGCCTGCATTCCGCCCATCGAGCCGCCCACCACTGCGGCCCACCGGCCGATCCCGAGATCGTTTGCCAGCAGCGCCTGGCTCCGGACGATGTCGCGGATGGTGATCACCGGGAACCGCGATCCCCACGGCAACCCATCATCGGGGTGGGGTGACGACGGACCCGTGGTGCCCTGGCACCCGCCGAGGACGTTCGCACACACGACGAAGAAGCGGTCGGTGTCGAGCGGTCGGCCGGGGCCGATCATGTCGTTCCACCAGCCTTCGGTTGGCTGGCCGTGGCCACTCGGGCCCTTCGCGTGGGCGTCGCCCGTCAGCGCATGGCACACGAGGATGGCGTTGTCGGCTGCCGCGTTCAGCTCACCCCAGTACTCGAACGCCAGCTGGAGCTCGCCGAGCAGGCCTCCGCCTTCGAGAGCGAACTTGCGACCACGCCCGACCGTGACGAAATTGCGCCAGGCCACCGGGTCGCCTTCACGCCAGGCACCGGTGGCCGGTAGCGGTTCGCCGGTCGGAGCGGCTCGGCGAAGCGGTCGCTCCGGGGTCGTCATGCGTTCGAGGGTACCAATGAGCGTGCTCGGGCGAGCCACCATTGCAGCACCGAGGGATCGGCAGCGGCGGTGCCATAGGCCCGCTGCATGAGGGTTGCCGCCTCGATGGCGGTCCGCACCGAATCGGCGGGGTCGCAGCCGTCGGCCGAGCGGACGATCGCTGCCGCCTCGTGCCATGCCCCATCGTCGACCGGCAGCGGGAAGTCGGCGAGGTCCCTCGCAGCGATCTTGATGGCCTCGACCGACATTGCCGTTCCGAACCAGCGGGCGAACGCCCACGCGACGACCGGCGGCGCGAGGAGGACCGCCGTCACCAGATCGAGCGCATCGGGCTCGGCGTGGAGCGCCAGCAACGGGGTCACCGGCGCCACCGTGCCGTCCCGGTCGACGAACGGCTCGAAGACCTTCGACTGGGTCGGCAGCAGCACTTTGGGTTGGCGGAGTTGCTCGAGCCACGACTGGGTGCGGCCGGGCACCTTCGAACAGTCGACGACCGGGGCATCCCAGCGCCGTTTGGCGAAGGTCGTGGGCCGTCGACCCCACCAACTCGTGAGGGGATCGAGCGAACCGACGGTCGCCACGCGAACGAAGCCGTCGGGCAGCAAGCCGGTGCTGCTGACGTCGGCCAACTCCACGCAGGCCTCGGCCAGGGCATAGAACTCGTCGCGGAACCCGGCGGTGGCCGACGACAGCAGCTCACCGAGCCGGCCCGGCGCGGCCACCGTGACCGGGGGAACACCGAGCGCGAAGGCGGCAGCCTCTGACCACGACGATCGCATTGGCCTCTCCGCCCCCTTCTCGCACACGGGCGCCCACACTCGCACGGAGGCATCGAACACGGCCGAGGTCGTCGCCCAGAGATCGATGATTGGCGCAACGTCGTCGACCCAGCTTCGGAGTCCGGCGGTGTCACGCCCGCCAAGCACCGACTGTGGCAACACGAGGCACACCCGTCCGCCCGGAGCGACCCGCTCGATACAGACGGCCAGGTGGATCGCCGCCAGGTCGGCGTAGGGGCCGAGGCGATCACGTCGCTCCTCTCGGGCGGCGTGTGCGGCGCCAGGGAACGACCCACCTCGCAGCGGGGTGGCGAACGGCGGGTTGCCGATCACGACCGAGACGCTCGGCCAGTCGTCGGGCCACCCGACCAGCTGATCACCGAGACAGATCCGCTCGACGGCTCCGGAGATGGCCTGGTCGGACGCACCGGCCAACCGCCCCCACGCTGCCACCGCGGCATGAGTGGCGCGCACGGCGCCCGGGTCGATGTCGAGGCCGCCGATCCGGGCCAGCGCCTGATCGGGCGATGACCCGAGTACGACCAGACGGTCGAGCGCCGCCAGCAGGAAGCCGCCACCACCGCAGGTCGGATCGATCACCAACGAGTCGCCCAGCACAGCGTCGGTGCCAGCAGTGAGTGCCCGCTGGACCAGCTCCTCGACCACCGGGCGCGGCGTGTACCACGCTCCACGCAGGGCCCGCTCCCCCGTCGACGCCGTCAGTTCGTGCACCGCGCCGATCAGCCAGGGGTCGGCCCAGCCACCGGGTGGCGGCTCGACCTCGGCCAACAGGGGCACGTCCTCGCCGCACACACGACGAGCGACAGCATCGACGACGTCGGTCGGCACGATGTCGGAGACGTCCGTTGGCACGACGTCGGAGACGTCGGTCGGTGCAGCGTCGGAGACGTCCGTCGGTGCAGCGTCGGAGACGTCCGTCGGTGCAGCGTCGGAGACGTCCGTCGGTGCAGCGTCGGGAGTGATGAGGGCGAGGTGATCGATCAGCCCACGGAGCCAGCGCCGTCGGACGACGGATGCGTCCACCTCAGTCGCTGCTGGGATCCCAGTGGTAGAGGTCGTGGAGTCGTTTGTCGTTGGAGAACATCTCGACGATCGGGATCTCGAGCCCGAGCCGCTTTTGGATGCGCTTGACCTCGAGTTCTTGGTCCCAGAGCACGAGGGTGACCGCAACGCCGGTGCCGCCGGCGCGTGCGGTGCGGCCCGAGCGGTGCAGGTAGGTCTTGTGGTCGTCAGGTGGGTCGAAATGGATGACGACGTCGACGTCGTCGACATGGATGCCGCGAGCGGCGACGTCGGTGGCGACCAGCGCCTGGATCTTGCCGTTGGTGAACCGGCCGAGTGCGGCCTCGCGAGCTCGCTGGCGGAGATCGCCGTGGATCGGTTCGGCACTCACACCCAGCTTCTCGAGGTCGTCGGCGAGACGGTCACACATGCGTTTGGTGTTGCAGAACACGATGGTCCGGTGTGAGTGCTCGACGATCGAGGCCACGACCTTCGACTGATCCATCTTGTGCACGGCGATGAACCGATGGGCCATCTGATCGACGGTGACCTCGGCCTCCTCGACCTCGTGACGAGCGGGATCGGTCTGGTAGCGGCGCACCAGCGTGTCGATTGCTCCGTCGAGCGTGGCGGAGAACAGCAGCGTCTGGTGCTCGCCCTCGATCCGGCGCAGGATCCATTCGACCTGTGGGAGGAAGCCCATGTCGGCCATCCGGTCGGCTTCGTCGACGATGACGATGCTGACGTCGGTGACCGAGACGGCGCCCCGGTCGAGAAGGTCGATCATCCGGCCGGGGGTGGCGACGACGAGGTCGAGCCCCTTGTTGATCTGGGCGATCTGCTTCTCGATGTCGGCGCCGCCATAGATGGCAGCGGTCTTGAGGCCGAGGGACTCACCGAGCGGACCGAGTTCGTCGACCACCTGCGTGGCCAGTTCTCGGGTCGGGACGAGGATGAGGCCGTGGATGTGCCCTCGTTCCAGATCCCCAATGCGCTGCAGCGCCGGCAAGCCGAACGCCAGGGTCTTGCCGGAGCCGGTCTTGGCCTTGCCACAGACATCTTTGCCGGCGAGGGCATCGTTGATGGTGAGTTGCTGGATGGGAAAAGCGGTTTCGATTCCCCGAGCGCTCAGGGCACTGGCCAGCTCGGGGACGACGCCGAGTTCGGCGAACGTGATGGACATCTTGTTCCTGTCGGTTTGCATTGCTGATTCGAAAGGGTATCGATTTGATACCCGATCAGCGGGAAGGCGGTCAGAGGTTGAGGGCTTCGACCAGGGTCGGCACCAGGGCGAGGTCGGCGACCTCGATCGGACCGTCGAATCCGGCGATCTCGACGGGTCCGACGACGGCCTTGGTGCGATTGACCCCGGGAAACAGATCGGAGCGGGCGAGGATCTGGCCCGGCTGGGCGATGTCGGCCAGCCGGGCAGCCAAGTTCACCGCCGAGCCGATGTGATCGTCGCCCTCGAAGAGAATGACGTTGCCGTCGGACACACCCGCGTGGAGCGGCAGCTCGATGTCGGAATCACGAACGGCCCGCATGATGCGGTGGATGGCCATGACGAGACTGGCGGTGTCGACGGAAACGAGCATGGCGCCGTCGCCCAACCATTTCGCCACCCGCACACCGGTGGCCGAACCTGCGGCCCGCACGATGCGCCGAAACTCCGACAGCTGCTCGACGGCGCGGTCGTCGCCGTTGGTCACCGTGTAGTGGGTGAACCCGGAGAGATCGATGAAGCCGAACGCCCGCTTGACGCGGTGGGTCGTGATCGGGCGTTGGAAGCCCATGTCGGCCGGATCCATCCCGACGACGCTACCCGACTGCAGGCGCGACAGTGACAAACGACCGTACGTTGCGTGCTGTCGACAACACGGGGGGTAGTTGCGGCAACGGAGAATTCATCGTTCGGACCAACGACGCGGCGGTCGAGGGAGTAGCGGTCGACAGCAGCGCGGTAGGGTGCGGCCATGGCCGCGCTCGAAGCAATTCCGACCTGGCCGGTGGCGCACGCGGCGGGAGGCTGGCTCGATCGATCCGGCCGCCAAGAGGTGGCAGGGCCCACAGATCGCACGTTCGAGCTTGCCTCGGTGACAAAGCCGATCTTCGCCTACGCCGTCCTCGTCGCCATCGAGGAGGGGACGCTGCGCCTCGATCAACCGCTCGGTCCCGGCCGCTCCACCGTGCGCCATCTTCTCGCTCACGCCTCGGGGCTCCCGCCCGAGATCGGTGGACCGACCGCCGAGCCCGAAACCCGGCGGATCTACTCCAACGCGGGATTCGAACTGCTCGGCGACGCCCTGTCGCAAGCCAGCGGGATGTCCGCCGCCGACTACGTCGCGCTTGCCGTGAGCGAACCGCTCGGGCTGCGTCGCACCTCGATCGGCTCCAACCCCGCCCACGGCGGTACCTCATCGGTCGAGGATCTGCTGTTGTTGTTGGCGGAGTGGCTCGAGCCCACCCTGATCCATCCAGCCACGATGGCCGCCGCCACCAGCGTCGCCTTTCCCGACCTCGCCGGAGTCCTCCCCGGTTACGGCCGCAAGGTGCCGAACCCGTGGGGTCTCGGGTTCGAGATCCGGGGCGAGAAGTCGCCGCATTGGTCCGGGCAGTCGAACTCGCCCGAAACGTTCGGTCACTTCGGACGAGCGGGCACGCTGGTGTGGGTCGACCCGGTGGCCGGGCGAGCGGCAGTCGCTCTCGCCGACCGCGACTTCGGTCCGTGGGCCATGGAGGCGTGGCCTGCGCTGTGCGATGCCGTCCTTGCGGAGTCGCTGGTCAGCACCTCCGCACCCTGAGGCGGCGCCGGGCCTACCGAAGGGAAAGTCTGCGTCATCGGTCAAGTTCGCTGCCTTGGGGCCGACGTTG
The DNA here is from genome assembly GCA_041394265.1 of Acidimicrobiales bacterium. NCBI lineage: Bacteria > Bacillati > Actinomycetota > Acidimicrobiia > Acidimicrobiales > Acidimicrobiales bacterium. The sequence goes on along the minus strand of JAWKIO010000005.1, from coordinate 3,261,399 downwards.
CTCTTACAAGAGGGACGCATCGATGACCACCGAAAACCCACTGTTCGCCCAGGCCCGGGCTCGACATGCACTGCGAATGGCTGGTTTCGACGATCCCAAAACGCTGGAACGAGCTTCGAGCACGCGGAACGAGGTCTTCCTCAGCCCCGACCTCGTCGTGAGGGTCAATCGCCATCCCAACCAGCGACTTCGCCGCGAGGCGCTGTTGTGTCGGCATCTCCCTGATGCTCCATGGGCGCCCGACGTGCTCGCCTATGGCGGTGAGGTCGGAGCGGATTACCTGATCGTGCGACGTCGACCTGGCGCCCCACTCTCGCGGTGGTGGCCGGACCTGTCGTCCAACATGCGACGTGACGCCGTCCGTCAGTTGTGCACGGCGCTCGCCGTGCTGCACGAGACACAGACGCCGGTGCACATCCCTCGCATCGACAACTCGCCGCATCTCATCGACCCTCGCAACGTGACGCCGCTGGTTCCCCTGCTCCTCGCCATCGAGGAGCTGACGCCGATTGATCCCGGGTTGTTCGCTGACGTGCTCGACTATGTGCACCACACGGCCGACGCGTTGAGCGAGTACAGCCAGCGGACACTCATTCATGGCGACCTGAGCTTCGAGAACCTCCTGTGGAACGGCGCCGAGCTCACCGGCATCCTCGACTTCGAGTGGTGCCGGGGCGCGCCACTTGACCTCGAGCTCGACGTGCTCTTCCGCTTCTGCGCGTTCCCCCACGCTCACGTTGCGCCGGACTATGAGGCCCGCACGCTCGCCGCCGACTACGTCGACGTGCCGGTCTGGGTGGCCGAGGACCGACCCGATCTGTTCGAGCACCCGGCACTGTTCGAACGGCTGATGCTCTATGCCATTTCGTTCTCGGTTCAGGAACTGATCAGCCATCCGCTGGCCCCGAACACACCACGAGCAATCCTCGGCCCGATGCACCCGATCTGCCGCCTCGCCAACCTCCTCCACCATGGCGGGCACCTCACGGCGACACTGCAGCGCATCGGCCTCCCGGTCTGATCTCACCGGTCGGCGCAGCGCCCATCGGGACAAGACCGCGTGCCCCGTCGCACCAGCCTTCGAGCGGTAGAGTCTCCACGGTGAGTGGTGAACCGAGCACGAACACGACCCCGTCCGACCAATCCGCCGACCCGGCCGAGGCAACCACCCCGGCGTGGATCGTCAATCCGGTCGGGCCGTTGCGAGGCGACGTCGCCGTCCGTGGCTCGAAGAACGGTGTCACCAAACACATGGTGGCCGCCATGCTCGCCGACACGCCGTCGCGCATCTCCAACTGTCCCGACGTCGGCGATGTCGCCATCACCGCCGGCATGCTCGAAGCCCTCGGCTGCGGGGTCGAGGTCATCGACGGCGTGGCCAATGTCGACCCTCGCTTCATCGAGTCGAGTCGTGTTCCGGTGCGGTTCTCCGGCCTCAATCGCATCCCGATCCTGATGGTCGGGCCGCTCCTGCACCGGATCGGGCATGCCTTCGTCCCGCTCGTCGGTGGCGACGAGATCGGTGCTCGCCCGGTCGACTTCCACGTCGATGCCCTCCGCAAGATGGGGGCCGAGATCGAGTTCACCTCCGAGGGCCTCGAGGCCAAGGCGAGCAAGCTCCAGGGCGCACACATCGAACTCCCCTATCCCTCGGTCGGTGCCACCGAGACCATCCTCATGACCGCCGTGCTGGCCGAGGGCCGCACGGTCCTCGACAATGCCGCTACCGAACCCGAGGTCATCGAGCTGGCGCTCTTCCTCCAGCGCATGGGGGCACGAATCGAGATGCGGCCGAACCGTCGATTCATCATCGACGGTGTCGAATCCCTCAGCGGCGCCGCCCATCATCTGAAGGGTGACCGCATCGAGGCCTTCTCGTATCTCGTTGCCGGCCTCATCACCGGTGGCGAAGTCCGGGTCCATGGCTGCTCGCAGGACCGTCTCGTCACGGCGATCTCCACCCTCCAGGGCATGGGTGCCCGTTTCGAGATCACCGACTCGTCGATCTCGGCGTGGGCCGACACCCTCCACCCGGCTGCAGTGCAGACCGACACCCATCCCGGGTTCATGACCGACTGGCAATCGCCGATGGTCGCGCTCTTCACGCAGTGCCACGGCATGTCGGTCATGTACGAAACCGTGTTCGAGAACCGGTTCACCTACGTTCCGGCGCTCAAGCAGATGGGCGCCCAGATCGAGCTCTACAACACCCCACTCGGCAGCATCGAGACCCGATTCGTCGGCAGCTCGACGCCGTGCTCGGTCGTGGTGAGCGGCGGCAACCAGCTGATCGGCACCCAGGTCGACGTGCCCGACATCCGTGGCGGGTTCGCCTACGTCCTCGCTGCGGCGGCTGCCGAGGGCCAGACCACGATCACCGGCACCCACCACCTCGACCGCGGCTACAACCGCCCGATCGAGAACTTCGAGTCCCTCGGGCTCGACATCAAGCGGGTCGAGGTCCCGGTCGCAGCTGGCGCGAAGTAGCGCGAACTGGCAGGCTCGGCCCATGGCTGAACCTCTGGTCGTGCGTACCGATGCCGATGGCCTCGCCACGCTCACGCTGAACCGTCCCGACAAGCTTAACGCCCTCCTCCCCGATTCCTTCGTCGAGCTGCGCCAACACATCGACGCCATCGCCGCCGACGACTCGATTGGCTGCGTGGTGCTCGAGGGAGCAGGGCGATCGTTCTGTGCCGGCAACGACCTCGGCGGCATCGCCAGCGGAGCGAAAGCGCCGAGTGTCCACTTCGTTCCCGAAACGGTCGACGCGTTCGAGCAGCTGCGGCAACCGACGATCGTGCGCATCCACGGCCACTGCTTCACCGGCGGGCTCGAACTCGCACTCGCCGGCGACATCCTGATCGCCGCCGAATCGGCGAAGCTCGGCGACACCCATGGCCAGTGGGGTCTGGCACCGATCTGGGGCATGTCGGTCCGGCTCCCCGAGCGAGTCGGCCGCTCGACCGCCAAGGAACTGATGTTCACAGCCCGACGCATCTCGGGCACCGAAGCCGAAGCGATCGGCCTGGTCGACCACTGCGTTCCCGACGACGAGCTCGATGCCGCCGTGTGCTCGCTGGCCGAGCAGATCCTGGCCAACTCGCGCGGTACCAATCGCATCGTGAAGCAGTTGATCGCCGACCGCTTCGAGCGGCCTCGGGCCGAGGCGTTGCGGCATGAGCGTTCCCGCCCGCACGGCATGCCCGACGACATGGCCGAACGCATGGCGGCGGGCGGTCGTGGCTGAGCTCAACGCCATCACGCTGCGCACCACCGACATGGCGGCAGCCATCGAGTTCTACGAGCTGATCGGCTGCACCACGGTCTACGGCGGCCCGGACACCGACTTCGCCACGATGGCCATCGACGACTTCGTCCCGGGGTCGGCCACCAACTTCATCAACCTCACGGTCGAACGGGCCGAGCTCGGTCCGCCCTCGTTCTGGGGCCGCTACATCATCTTCGTGGACGATCCCGACGCACACTACGACCGCCTCGTCGCTGCCGGTCGCACACCGATGATGGCGCCGAGCAACGCCATGTGGGGCGAGCGCTACTTCCACATCCTCGACCCCGACGGGCACGAGGTCAGCCTGGCCCGACGGTTTCACGAAGGTGAACGTCCCGATCGATAGGGGCGTTCGATCCCGGTCGCACCGGGTCCGACCGATACCCTCGCAGACGTGAGCAACACTCCCACCACCCCCTTCGACTGGTCGCCCCACCCACTCGACTGGCAGCGTGCCGCCGGCGTGCTGTTCGACCTCGACGGGGTGATCACTCCGACGGCGCTGGTGCACGAACGAGCCTGGAAGGCACTGTTCGACTGGTTCCTCGAGCAGCGCGGCGCCGACCACGACGTGGCCGACCGCTCACCGTTCACCGTCGACGACTACCTGCGCTACGTCGATGGCAAGCCCCGCTATCTCGGCGTCCGGTCCTTCCTCGAATCACGCGGGGTCCACCTCCCCGAGGGCACACCCGACGACGAGCCCGGCCATGAGACGGTCTGCGCACTCGGCAACCGCAAGAACATCGAATTCAACCAGATCATCGAGGTCGACGGGGTCGACGCCTATCCCGGTTCGCTCGCCCTGCTCGACCACCTCGACTCACTCGGTGTCGCCCAGGCCATCGTGTCGTCATCCAAGAACGCCGTCCCGGTGCTCGCGGCGGCCGGGCTCGGCGGCCGCTTCGAGATCATCGTCGACGGTCTCGTCAGCGCCGAGCTCGGCCTGCACGGCAAGCCGGCTCCCGACGCCTTCCTGCTCGGCGCCGAACGGCTCGGGGTCGACCCGGCGCAGACGATCGTCGTCGAAGACGCCACCTCGGGCGTGGCAGCCGGAGCCGCCGGTGGCTTCGGCCTGGTGATCGGCGTCGACCGGGGCTCGTTCACCGACGAGCTGTTGGCCAATGGCGCCTCGTTCGTCGTCAAGGACCTGGGCGAATTGGTGCCCTGAGCCCGGCCGGCAACCGAAACCCTCGTACTCGCCCCGAAAACTCCGAAGAGAAGACCAATGCTTCGACACGACACGCCGCTCCACCTGCCGACGCCACGCTTCGACACGAGTGACCCGTGGCGCCTGGTCGAGACCGAATACGACGGCTCCGACCTGGGTCTGACCGAGACCCTGTTCGCCCTCGGCAACGGCTACCTCGGCATGCGGGCCAATCCCGAGGAAGGCCGCGAGGCCCACAGCCACGGCACCGTGCTCAATGGCTTCCACGAAACCTGGCCGATCCAGCACGCCGAGAATGCCTACGGCTTCGCCACCACCGGTCAGACGATCGTCAACGTGCCCGACGCAAAGGTGATGAAGATCTACGTCGACGACGAGCCCCTGCTCCTCGGTGAGGCCGACCTCGACCACTACGAGCGGGTTGTCGACTTCCGGGCAGGAACGCTCACCCGAGACCTCGTCTGGCGCACCCCGAGCGGCGGTCGAGTACAGATCCGCACGCAGCGCCTGATCAGCTTCGAGTATCGCCATCTCGCCGTGGCCTCGGTCGAGATCACCGCGCTCGACGCCTCGGCGCCGATCGTCATCTCGTCCCAGCTCCTCAACCGACAAGACGGTGAAGACGAGTACCACGTCCGTTCGGCGGCGCTGGGTGAGGGCATGGATCCCCGAAAGTCCCGCCGGTTCGGCCGCCGGGTGCTCGTCCCGCAGATCCAGCGTCACGACGGCGACGACGTCGTTCTCGGCTACCGGTGCGCCGAGAGCGGGATGACCGTCTCGGTTGGTTATCGCCACCTGGTCGAGTGTGACTGCGATGTCGAGACCGACACCGTCGTCTCGGCCGATCACGCCAAGACCGTGTTCTCGATCGAGTTGGCCCAGGGCCAGACGGTCAAGCTGTCGAAGATCATCTCGTACCACTCGTCGCGCGGCGTTCCCGCCGAGGAACTCGCCGATCGCTGCCAGCGCACTATCGCCCGTGCCATCAGCGTTGGACTCGACACCGTCTTCGACGCCCAGCGAACCTGGCTCGACGACTTCTGGCGCCGCAGCGACATCCAGATCGACGACGGCGGCGACGGCTCGCTTGCCGCCGACCAGCAGGCGATCCGGTGGAACCTGTGGCAGCTCGCCCAGGCGTCCGCTCGAACGCAGGAACAGGGCATTGCCGCCAAGGGCGTCACGGCCGACGGCTACGAAGGCCACTACTTCTGGGACACCGAGGTCTACGTCCTTCCGTTCCTCGCCGTGACGCACCCCGAACTGGCCCGCAAGCTCCTCCGGTTCCGTTGGAAGCTGCTGCCGCTCGCTCGGGAGCGAGCCCGCACGCTGAACCAGAACGGGGCGCTCTTCCCCTGGCGGACGATCAACGGTGAGGAAGCGTCGGCCTACTACGCCGCCGGTACTGCGGCCTATCACATCAACGCCGCCATCGCGTTCGCCATCGAGCGCTACATGGACGCCACCGACGACCTCGACTTCCTCGCCGACGAAGGTGCCGAGGTGCTCACCGAGACGGCTCGGCTGTGGGAGGACCTCGGCTTCTACACCACCAACGGATCGGTGAAGTTCCGCATCCACGGGGTAACCGGTCCCGACGAATACACCGCCGTGGTCAACGACAACCTCTACACGAACGTGATGGCGCGGTTCAATCTCCGCTTCGCCGCCAACACCGTCGAACGGCTGAAGGCCGAGCGACCCGCCGACTACCAGCGTCTGGTTCGCAAGACGGGCCTCACCGACGACGAGGTGGTGGCCTGGAACCGGGCCGCCGACCACATGTTCCTTCCCTTCGACGCCGACCTCGGCATCCACCCCCAGGACGACAGCTTCCTCGAGCGAGAGCCCTGGGACTTCGAGGACACACCCGACGAGAAGTACCCGCTGTTGCTGCACTTCCACCCGCTGGTCATCTACCGGCATCAGGTGCTGAAGCAGGCCGACGTCGTCCTCGCCATGTACTTGCGGGCCGACCACTTCACCGACGACCAGAAGCGTCGCAACTTCGACTACTACGACCCGATCACCACCGGCGACTCGTCACTGTCGGCGTGTGTGCAGGCGATCGTGGCCGCCCAGATCGGGCGTGACGAGCTGGCGTACGAGTACTTCCGCCAGGCGCTCTATGTCGACCTCGCCGACACCCACGGCAACGCGTCCGACGGGGTGCACATCGCGTCGACCGCCGGCGTGTGGGCCGGTGTGGTGTTCGGCTTTGGTGGGCTGTCGTTCGACGGTGACGCGCTGCGGTTCACACCCAATCTGCCCGAGGCATGGTCGGCGGCACGATTCCGGATGATGCGGTTCGGCACGCAGATCGAGGTCGAGCTGGCCAAGGACGGTAGCTGCACCGTCACCTCCCTCGAGGGCCCGAGCCTCAAGGTCGGCACGGCGACCGAGACCTTCGAGCTCGCTCCGGGCGCCACGCTCACCCTCCCGGCGACGACGGCCGACTGACCGATCGAGTTTCGACAACTCCGGTACCACGAGGCCGTCTGCGGCATCCACGTACCGGAGATGCCGACGCACGGCGAGCGGTACCAGCAAGTCCGGTACCACGGTGCCGTCTGCGGCATCCACGTACCGGAGACGCTGATCAGACGGGGGAAGCCGCTGGGGCGAACCAGGCGCCGTGGGGGTGGGTCCAGCCGATGGTCCTCGGCTCGATCTCGCCTCGATCGAAGTGAAGCGCACCGACGAGACTCGGGCTCGTCGGTGTGTCGACCGTGAAGTCGGGCAGCGCCAGACCCGGAGCGACACCCGGGAACTCCATGCTCAACCACACGATCGGCCGGTTTACCGAGGCAGCCCGCAGCACCTCGACCAGGCGCTCCCGGTCGGCGGGGCGCAGATACGCGGCCGCCCAAGAGGTGAGCACCGTGACCAGGAGGTCGGCAGGTGCCTGGTCGATCAGTGAGGTCAGGTCGTCGACCATGTCACCCTGCTCGATGCGAGGTGGGTTGCTCCGGAGCTGGGTGAAGGCCTGAGCGGCACGCTCGAGCCGGTGCGGTTGATCAGGCCAGAGACAAGCCTGCATCCAGGTGACGGCCTCATCGTCGGACAGATCGACCGGCGCCCGCTCCAGCCCGACTCGCCAACCAATGCAGACGAGCGATTCGGGAAGCGGAAGCATCGAATGCACGTGCGGTCCCCGCAGCTCGGACGCGACGAGCGGTCCACCGCTCGGACCGAATGCGCCGTCGTCGCCGAAGTCGATCCGGTAGCGATCGACCGCGAGGTTCAGGCCGGCGCTACAACCGGCATCGATGAGGGCCAAGCCTGCTGGCCCCGCACCGGTGCCCACATACGACTCGGCGACGGAGTGGAGCGCGAGCGACAGCGGTGCACTTCGCCCACATTCGTTGGTCTGGGTGAATCTGGTCGCCAGCAGTCGAGCCACCTCGTCACGGTGCGAGAGCACCACGTCGACAAAGCCTTCTCCGGCATCGTCGCTGCGACCCGACTCATAGATCTCGCACAGCCGGTCGAGCGCTGGGTCGCGAGTCGCCGGCCCACTTGCCCGGTGTCGCAGCACCAAGGCGTGTACTGCGGCCAGCAACAGGTTGGGCTGGCGAGCGTGCGACGGACCGTCGGCGGTGACCTGCAGCACCTCGGCCCGGTCGGCGACTGTCTCGCAGATCGAGCGGTACAGCGGGGTGTAAGTCCCGCATTCGTCGCGAGCGAACCGCAGCCACACTGCCCGCAACTGCTCGAGGTCGGGCGGGAAGTGAAGATCGATCGACATGTCCGCCAGGATCGATGCTCGGTGTCGCTGCTGCAATCTTGATTGCGTCGTGCTTGACGCGATCAACACCGGCCTGTCGCGGTCGACATCGCCTTGGCGCGACCGGCCCCGCTCTGGAGCGATCGGCCCGGCGAGGTGTCTCGCCTGGACCATTGCGTACGATGTCACCATGCGATTGACCGGTGATGACACGAGTGGTTCGTTGGTGGGGTTGTCGTTCGTCGACGCCTTCCGAGCGCAGGAGTTCCTGCTCGCCGCCAAGAGCCTCGACGCCAACAAGCACCTCAAGCTGAACGACGCCGTCATCGTGGTGAAGAACACCGATGGTCGCACCACCGTGCAGGAGACGCACGATCTCCAGCCGGCCAGCAGCGCCATCTCGGGTGCGGTCTGGTCCGGGTTCATCGGCCTCATCCTCGGCGGCCCTGTCGGTTGGGTTGCCGGCACCGTGCTCGGCGCCGGTACCGGCGCTGCCGCGGCCAAGGTCATCGATCTCGGGATCTCCGACGAGTGGGTCGAGTGGTTCCGCGACGAGGTCGAACCCGGCACCACCACCGTGGTGCTGTTGGTGGAAGACGTCGACCGCAACATGCTCGTGGCCGAGGCGGCCAGGTTCAACGGCGCGAAGCTCGTGATGTCGACCTTCGAACCATCGACCATGCAGCGCATCGGCGACGCACTCGGGTCGACCATTCCGGTCGTTCACCATGACGACGACACCGCAGAGCACGACACCGCCTCTGGCGCCGCAGACGACGAGATCACCTCCGGCGCCGCCGGAGAGGACTGATCGATGACCGGTCCGATCGGTCTCGTCGGCAGTGGGGAATTCCTCGCGTGCTCCGACGTGATCGACGGCGCACTGCTCGATCGGGTGTCGGGCCGCGCGGCCCGGGCCGTCATCATCCCGACGGCTGCGGGGCAGGAGGGGCCGACCAGCGTCGGTTCCTGGCTCGACAAAGGCATCGCCCACTTCGACCGACTCGGGCTCGAACCGGTCCCGCTGTCGATCATCGATCGCGTAGGAGCCGACGACCCCGCCAACGCCGAGCAGATCGGTGATGCGTCGATCATCTACTTCTCGGGCGGCAACCCGGCGTACGTCATCGAGACGATGCGCAACACGCTCGTGTGGGCTGCGGTGCTCGCCGCGTGGCGAGACGGTGCTGCGCTCGCCGGTTGCTCGGCCGGCGCCATGATGATGGGCTCGGTCACTGCGTCGCCCCGCCAGGCCGGCCTCGTCACGGGCCTCGGGGTGTTCGCTGACCTCTGCGTCATCCCCCACTTCGACCGCTTCGACTCGTTTCGCCCCGGCATGACCGACTCGATTCTCGGCTCGGTTGCCCCCGGCACCACGGTGATCGGCGTCGACGAGGAGACCGGGCTCGTCGTCCACGACGGCGAGTCGTTCGTGATGGGCCGCCGAGCGGTCTGGTCACTCACGAGCGAGGGTCGCACCGGCTGGCACCACGGCGACTCGACGACCCTCCGCCTCAGCATCGCAGATACCGACTGACCCGCACGACGCGGGTCAGAGGATCGGCCATTCGGCCTCGGGGTCGATCGGCCACCTCGGTCCGTCAGCGCGAGCATGCTCGAAGTTTTGGACCCGGAGCGTTGTCAACCCCGGGCTGTCGGCGGTCACGATCTCGGTCGCGAGGTCGGCGAATCCGGCGCGGAAGTGCTGGCTGCTCTTGAGCACCACGAGGCCGTAGGTCTCGACGTCGATGCCGTGAAGGGCGAAGACCTCACGATCGAAGACCTGCGAGCGTTCCGACACGACGATCACGTCGAGCCCGTCCCGGCCACCGACCTGCAGGCGAGCCGACCGCCCGTAGTCCGCCGCCACCCCAGCCAGCATCGGCGAGGAATAGATGAATCGGCCATCGGTCACGCATTTCACGTAGACGTCCAGCTCGAGCGGCGCACCGTGCAACTGGTCGTGCTTCCCACCAAGCGATACTCGAATGACCGAACTCGGCCCGGCCTCGTGTGCCTGCTGGGCGACCATTGGATCGAAGATCGTGGCGAAGCAGGCCCGCGCCGGGTTGGCCTCCACCAGCGCTCGCAGTACGTGCGTTGCGTCGCCCGGCGTGCCTCCGCCGGGGTTGTCGGCGGTGTCGTTGACGACCACCGGCCCGCCCTTCACAGCGACCAGATCCATCGCTCGGCGCAGTGCGAGCTCTGGGGTCAACGACTCACCCCGGAACTCCTCGCGCCGCTGCCAGACCTCGGCGGCGAGACGCTGGGCCACCGCACGGGCCAGTTCGGGATCGCCGTTGGTCGATACGACGATCGATGAACCGGCCTGCGGAATGTCGGTGTAGGGGAATCCGTGGAAGAACGCGGCACGCAGGACACCCGGTTCGTTTGTCGCTGCGAGACAGCGATCCCGGAGTTCGGCCGCAACGCCGCGGTCGGTCGTCGACGTCGGAATCAGGAGCGGAAGGCGTTCGACGACGGTTTCGGGCCGCCACTCACCCGAGGCCAACCGAGGAACGGCCTCGATCGCCTCGACTCCTCGCTCGTACATGTCGACATGCGGGTACTCGTAGACGCCGAGCAGGTAGTCGTAGACCTCGTTCATCTCCTCGGTGATGCTGCCGTGGAGGTCGAGGGTGGTCAGCAGCGGAATCGATTCGCCGATCACCGATCGGATCGAGGCACCGAGATCGGCCTCCAGGTCATCGATGCCTTCGACGATGCCTGCGCCATGGGTGTCGAGCACGACGGCATCCAGCGGCAACGCAGCCTCGATCCGCTCGACCAGCTCGTCCCGCAGCAGCGAATACGTCTCGGCTTCGATCGTCCCCGACGGTTGGGCGAAGGCGTGCAGCGTCGGCACCACTTCGTGCCCCGCCGCCCGTGCGCCGGCGATCATGCCGCCGATGAAGGTGCGCGTGCCCTCGTATCGCAAGATCCGCTCATCGCGGCGTACGCCGAAGGACGACAAGGACGTCATCCCGAACGAGTCGACGGCGTAGCTGTTGGTCTCGTGGACGATTCCTCCAATGGCGATTCGCATGAGGGCGAACCGTAGCGGTCCGGGCATAAGCCGGTCCGGGTTGGCGTTGGTGACGGGAGGCGACGACACTCGACCACTCGGACCACATGAGGTGATACACGTGTCCCCAACCAACGAGCACACGACCGTCGACGGCGTTTCGATCGATCCGAGCTCGATCGACCAGCGAGCGAAGATCGACCCGGCCTCGATGCCACTGTCGGTGCTGGATCTGGCCATCGTCGCCAAGGGCACCACCAGCGCTCAGGCGCTCGGCGAGGCAACCGAGATGGTCAAGGTCGCCGACCGATTGGGCTATCGCCGGTTCTGGGTGGCCGAGCACCACAACATGTCGAGCGTCGCATCGACCAACCCGCCGGTGCTGATGGCGCACCTCGCGGCCCATTCCGAGCGCATCCGTGTCGGCTCGGGCGGGGTCATGCTCCCCAATCATGCGCCGCTCGTGGTCGCCGAACAGTTCGCCCTGCTCGAAGCACTCAACCCCGGCCGCATCGACCTCGGCATCGGTCGGGCGCCGGGCACCGACCGCAACACCGCTGCGGCACTTCGACGCTCGGTTCAGGGGCTCGACGAAGACTTCCCTCGTCACCTGCTCGACGTCATGGGTCTGCTCGGCGATGAGCGGGTCGAGGAAGGATTGTTCAAGCACTTCCGGGCGACGCCAGTGGCGACCTCGGCGCCGGTGGTGTGGCTGCTCGGCTCGAGCGGGTTCAGCGCCCAGCTCGCCGGTGTGCTCGGCCTCCCGTTCGCCTTCGCCAACCACTTCGACATGGGTGGCACCGAGCAGGCGGCCCAGATCTACCTCGACCACTTCGAGCCGTCGGTCGTGCTCGACGCTCCGCATCTCATGGTCTCGGCCACCGTCGTCGTCGGCGCAACACCAGAGGAGGCCGACTACCTGGCCGCGCCGAGCAAGCTCCGGCGGTTCGCGCTCCGCACCGGACAACCGGTCGAGCTGGTCGGCCCCGATGAAGCCATGGCCCATCCGAACTTCGCCACCGCCACCTCGATGCCGAGCAACTCTCTCGTCGGCACCGCTGAGACCGTGGTCGAGGGGCTGCGTCAGCTCCGGGCTCGAACGGCAGCCGACGAGCTGATGCTCTACCCCGTCGCCCATGCGCTCGAGCATCGTGTCGCCTCCCTGGAGGGCATCGCTGCCCAATGGTCGACGACGTGAGCCTCGCCGCCCGTTGAACTCCTCGAGCTCAGCGGGCGAGCGAGCAAGCGATCAGCCTCGCTGGAGGCGGCCCGGGCGTTCGCCGGTGAGCTCGTCGTCGAGCACCGTGACCACGCCTCGCTTGATCGTGGCCTTGTAGCCCTCGACCCGCTGCATCAGTCGGGTGCCGCCGGCCGGCAGATCAGCCACGAGGTGGGGCGCCATCACCCGCAACTTGTCGTGGTCGATCACGTTGATGTCGGCCAGCATCCCTGGAGCGAGGACGCCACGGTCGGTCCAGCCGACGTGCTGAGCCGTCGCCTGGGTCTGGCGATGCACGACGTCTTCGAGCGGAATCAACTCACCGCGTGAGCGATCTCGCGTCCAGTGGGTGATTGCCGTGGTCGGCATCGAGCCGTCGGAGATGGCGTTGCAGTGGGCACCGGCGTCGGACAGACCGAAGATGGAGTTCGACGAGGTCATCATCTCGCGCACGTCGTCGAGGTCGCCGTTGGCGTAGTTCATCAGCGGGATGTAGAGCAGACGCTCGCCGTCGTTGTCGAGCAGGAGATCGTAGAGCACCTCACTCGCCGGTCGGCCCTGGGCCTCGGCCAGACCGGCGACCGAGTTCTCCGGCGTCGGTTCGTAGTCGGGCACATCGGCCAACGGGTACATGCGGTCGTATGCCGAATGGATGATCCGGGCGAACAGCTTGGGATCGGCGGCACCGTGCTCGGCAAGGATCGCCGCCTTCACCTCGGGCTTGGCCAGTTCGGCCAGGCGCTCCTGCTTCGACATTCCGGCCATCGCCACATAGGTGGCGCTGAAGTTCAGCGGGTTGGCCGACGCGTTGAGTCCGATCAGTACGCCGATGGGGCGAATGGCCACCTGCGCCTTGGCATGTGCACCGGCTTCGTTCCACTGGCCGATCGCATCGAGCAGTTCGCGGAACCGGTTGGGTGTGTCGTCGTTCTGCTGGACCGTGAAACTGATCGGGCGACCGGTCTCGGTCGCGAGACGCCGCAGCAGGTCGATCTCGGCGTCGACCAGCTCGTCGTCGTCGGACTGGTAGGCGTCGGAGATCAGCTGGATGACACCACGGTCGAGCTTCGACAGCGCCGAGGCGATGCCGAGGACCTCGTCGGTGGAAGCCTTGAGCGTGCCGATGCGTCGACCGGTGCTCGTGCGGTGGGCGATGGTGCGCGACGTGGTGAACCCGAGGGCGCCCGCCGCAATGGCCTCTTCGCACAGCAGCGCCATGGTGGCGATCTGGTCGGCGTCGGCGGCGATCTCGAGGTCGGCGCCGTCGTCACCCATCACGTAGTAACGGAGCGCGGCGTGCGGCACCTGTGTACCGATGTCGATTGGCCACTCCCGCCGCTCGAGTGCATCGAGGAACTCGGGGAAGCTCTCCCACTCCCACTGCAAACCCTCGGCGAGTGCGGCGCCGGGGATGTCTTCGACTCCTTCGAGCAGTTCGATCAGGTACTGCCGGTTGGTCGGGTGGGCCGGAGCGAAACCCACGCCGCAGTTACCGACGACGAGCGAGGTGACGCCGTTGATCGACGACGGAGCGAGGTCGGGGTCCCACGTGAGCTGGCCGTCGTAGTGGGTGTGGATGTCGACCCACCCCGGCGTGACGATCATGCCCGCGGCGTCGATGGTCCGCCGAGCTGGCCCGAGATCGGTCCCGATCGCGGTGATGGTGTCGTTGTCGATGGCGATGTCGGCCATGAAGCGCTCGGCTCCAGTGCCATCCACCACGGTCCCATTGGTGATGACGAGATCATGCATGTCGACCAGTCTCCCACCATCGGCCGCCGCAAGACCAACACGACGGCGCATCCGATGGCCGGACGTGGCTCACCGACGCCTGCTTGTATCGATCAAGAAACCACTTGACCAATGATCGGGAATCACCGATCATTCGGCAGATGTCGATCAATGGAGGGCGGGACGAACCCGACGACGCAGCCACCGATGCCACCGGCGGCCCCGACTACGACCTGGCGCCACTGGTGCACGCCGAGCGGCCCGAGCAACTGAAGGCGCTGGCCAGCCCGATCCGCAAGACGATCCTCGACCTCGTGCTCGACCGGGCGGCAACGGTGAGCGAGCTGGCCGAGGCGTTGGGACGTCCGAAGAGCAGCGTGGCCCACCACGTCGACGTCCTCACCGGGGTCGGACTGTTGGCCGTCGTGCGGACCCGTCGGGTGCGGGCCATCGACGAACGGTTCTACGGCCGGACCGGACGCACGATCATGATCGGCTCCGACCTCTCACCCGAGGAGGCAACCGGCACGAGCATGTTGCGAGAGGCGGCAGCCGAACTCGGCGATGCCACAACGGACTTCTCGACCCTGCGCCACGTCCGCATCTCGGCCGAACACGCCGAAGCGTTCTTCGCCCGTGTGGTCGAGCTGGCCGAGGACTTCACCCGACTCCCTCGTTCCGGGTCGACCGTCTACGGCTTCATCGGCGCCGTCTATCCCACCGAACAACCCGTCCTTCCCAACAACGACCGAGTCGAGCAGCCATGACGCCACCCGCCGACGACGCGACCGAGACGGTGACGAGCGACGACGCATTCGCTGCCCTCGAAGCGCCCACCCCCGGCACCGCACCGTCGCCGGGCAGGCTCGGGATCAACTACTACAAGCTGCTGACCGCCTCGGGGATCTCGAATCTCGGCGACGGCATCGGGCTCATCGCCTATCCCTGGCTGGCATCGGCGATCACCCGGAACCCGATCCTGATCGCGCTGGTGGCGGTCGTGCAGCGTCTCCCGTGGCTGGTCTTCAGCCTCCCCGCCGGGGTCATCACCGACCGCAACGATCGGCGCAAGCTGATGGTCTGGTCCAACGCTGCCCGCGCCGTGCTCACCACGGCGGTCGCCCTCATGGTGCTCCTGCGACAGGGCGACCTCCCCGGGCCCGATTCGGTTGCCGACAGCCAGCTGATCGTGTCCACCGATCTCGTGCTGTACCTCGTGTTGTTGCTCGCGACGCTCTCGCTCGGTGTCGCCGAGGTGCTCTACGACAACTCGGGTCAGACGTTCATGCCGTCGGTCGTCGCCTCCGACAAACTCGAGAAGGCGAACGGTCGAATGTGGAGCGTCGAGATGATCGCCAACACCTTCGCCGGACCACCGCTCGGCGCCCTCTTGATTGCTGTCGCCTTCTCGCTCTCGTTCTTCGTCGATGCGGCGACCTTCGCCCTGTCGGCGGCGATCATCGCCTCGATCTCGGTGAGCGTGAAACCCCGACCGCCCAAGGAACAGGCCACGAGCTGGACGAGCGAGCTGGCCGAGGGCGTCCGCTGGCTCTGGAGCCACGAGCTGCTCCGCCCGATGGCGATCATCCTGGGCCTGATGAATGGGCTCGGCACGCTGACCGGCGCCCTGCTGGTGCTCTTCGCACAGGAGGTCCTCGACACATCGGCGACCGAGTTTGCGCTGCTGAACACCGGCGGCGCCATCGGCGGCGTGATCGGCGGCTGGGTGGCGGGAAGCGTCGCCAAGCGCATCGGTACCGGACCCTCGCTGTGGCTCACCCTGCTCGGGGGTGCCGTGACCAACGTGGTGATCGGACTCACCAGCTGGTGGGGCATCACCTGGTTCATGTTCGCCGTGTTCATGATGCTCGCCGTGCTGTGGAACGTGATCACGGTGAGCCTCCGCCAAACGATCATCCCCGACGAACTCCTGGGCCGGGTCAACAGCGTTTACCGGTTCTTCGCATGGGGCATGATGCCGATCGGCGCCCTCCTGGGCGGACTGATCGTCTCGATCACCGACCGGTACGGCTCCCGAGAGCTGGCGCTGCGCCTTCCGTGGTTCATCGCCGCCGGAGGCAGCGTGCTGTTGTTCGTGTTCGGCGCCCCTCGACTGTCAACGGCCAAGATCGAGGCCGCCCGGTCGGCAGCCACCGCCGACACCTAGCACTGCAGGCAACTAGAATCGGCGGATGCCACAGGTCGAAGCCAACGGGATCACCATCGAGTACGAATCGACCGGCGAGGGCGAACCGCTCCTCCTCATCATGGGGCTCGCCGGCCAGCTCACCGACTGGTCCGACGACTTCGTCGGCGAGTTCGTCCAACGGGGTTTCCGGGTCATCCGCCACGACAACCGCGACGCCGGCCTCAGCACCGAGTTCGACTGGCCCACCCCCACCCGAGCGGCAATCGCCCGAGCCATGCTGCGACGCAAGCCCGTCGCAGCCGGCTACACCGTCGACGACATGGCCACCGACGCCGCCGGGTTGCTCGATGCGCTCGACATCGACGCCGCCCACGTCGTCGGCATGTCGATGGGCGGGATGATCGCCCAGTCGCTCGCCATCAACCACGCCCACAAGGTCCGCTCGCTCACCTCGGTCATGTCCAACACCGGCGACCGCAAGAACGGCGGGGTCAACAAGAGAGTGTTGATGAAGCTGGCCCGGGCCAAACCCCCAACCAAGGAGACGGCTGCCGAGGATGGCACCGAGATGTACTCCCTCTGGGCCGGATCGTCGTGGGACCGAGCCGAGCATCTCGCGACGGCTCGCCGAGCGGTGGAGCGTAGCTACCGACCGGCCGGCGTCGAGCGCCAAACGGCAGCCATCGCCGCCAGCGCCGACCGCACCCCTGGTCTGCGCAACGTCACAGCGCCGACCCTCGTCGTGCACGGACTCGAGGACAAGCTCGTGATGCCGTCCGGCGGTGTCGCAACCGCCAACGCCGTGCCCGGCTCACGGTTGCTCATGTTCCCCGACATGGGTCACGACATCCCACGGACTCGCCACACCGAGATCGCCGATGCCATCCTGGCCAACACCGAGCGAGGATCCGTACCCGTCGGCGTCTGACCCGCCGACTCCCGACGGCCTCGCCGGTCGCCGAACAAGCCAACGCCAGCAGCCCGGGGGACCACCATGAGCGCTCATCACGGACACGACGACGGACCACTCGACCCACCACATCTCGTCGAGGTGGCCGAGAACGTCTACGCCTACATCCAGCCCGACGGCACGTGGTGGATCAACAACACCGGGTTCATCGTCGCCGACGACGGCGTCACGGCGATCGACACCTGCTCGACCGAGCGACGTACGAAGGCGTTCCTCGAAACGGTCGCCGGGGTCACCGACGCGCCGATCCGTGTCGTGATCAACACCCATCACCACGGCGACCACACCCACGGCAATTACCTGACCCATCCGGCAACGATCATTGGCCATGTCCGGTGTCGCGATCTGGTCATCGCCTCCGGCAAGCCCAACTTCGGCAACATCTGGGACGGGCCCGAGTGGGGCGAGATCGAGATCGCTCCCCCGTTCGTCACCTTCGACGACCATCTCACGGTGTGGACCGGCGACGTCTGCGCCCAACTCCACTACATCGGCACGCCCGCCCACACCACCAACGACATCGTCGCCTACCTGCCCGACCAGAAGGTGCTCTACACCGGCGACCTGATCTTCAACGGGGGCACGCCATTCATGCTCATGGGGTCGGTGGCCGGCTCACTGGCCGCCGTCGAGCGGATCCGCCAGTTCGATGCCGACGTGATCGTCCCCGGCCACGGGCCGATCTGCGATCTCGCCGCGCTCGACCAGCACGTCCGCTACTACGAGTTCGTGCTCGCAACGGCCGCCGATGCGAAAGCCAGCGGCGTGTCGCCGCTCGAAGCCGGCCGCAGCGTCGACCTCGGCGAGTTCGCCGACCTGCTCGACGCCGAGCGCATCGTCGGCAACCTCCACCGGGCGATGCACGAACTCGACGGCAACGAACCGGGCTCCGCCATCGACCTCGTGGCCGCCATCGGCGACATGGTCGCCTACAACGGCGGCCAGCCACTCCGCTGTCTGGCCTGACCGCCCGTCCGTCGACGGCACCCTCGTCCCAAGCTGAGAGCCAGAGCGACAACCACCACCGTTTCCGAGACGAGGAGCGACAGTTCTGACGCCATGGGTCTCGAGAACCGTGGGGGGTGTCGTCATGGGTCTCGAGAACGGACAGGGGCGGCGCGAGTAGGGTCCCGGGCATGACACAGGGATCGAGTCAGCCTGCAGGATTCGGCGGTGAGACCGTCGCCGGGATCGCCCAACGAGTCCGCACCAGAGCACAGTCGGCCCGTGAGGTCACCGAGGCGGCCCTCGCCCGTATCGACGCGCTGAACCCCACACTCAACGCCTTCGTCGCTTGGGATGCCGACGGCGCCCTCGCGCAAGCCGATGCGATCGACCAGCGCATCGCCAAGGGCGAGGACGTCGGCCCGCTCGCCGGTGTGCCCATGGGCGTCAAGGATCTCGAGGCAGTCGAGGGATTCGTCACGAGCTTCGGATCGGCGCTCCACGTCAACGATGCGCCGGCGACCGCCGACTCGGTCCACGTCGCCCGCTACCGGGCGGCGGGCGCCGTCATCATCGGCAAGACCAACACGCCCGAATACGGGCACAAGGGCGCCACCGACAACGTCCCCTTCGGCGCCACACGCAATCCCTGGTCGACCGATCACTCCCCCGGCGGCTCGTCCGGTGGGTCGGCCGCCGCACTGGCCTCGGGCATGGTGCCGCTGGCCACCGGGTCCGACGGCGGCGGCTCGATCCGGATTCCGGCCGCACTCTGCGGGTTCTCCGGACTCAAGCCGACCACCGGGCGGATCCCGATCCCCGGCAGTGCGATGCCCGGCTCGGGGTTGCTGAGCGCGAACGGCCCGATGGCGTTGCGAGCCTCCGACTCGGCCTACGCCCTCGACGTCGTGGTCGGCCCCGATCCTCGTGACCCACTGTCGCTCCCCCACCCCGGTCAGTCGTGGGCTGCTGCGGTCGCCACCGCCGAAGCACCGGAACGAGTGGTGTGGTCGCCCACGTTCGGCTTCGCCGACGTCGACGACGAGGTCATGGAGGCATGCACCGCAGCGGTGCGAGCGTTGGAATCGGCCGGCACCGAGATCATCGAGGTCGAGTCGATCTTCGACGCCGACCCGGTCACCAGCTGGCTCGTGCTGTGGGTGGTGTCGCGGTTCAAGGCTCAGGGCCACCTCATCGACACGACGGAGTTCGAACAGCTGAGCGAGTCCATCAAACCGCACATCATGCTCGGCTCCCGGGTCACGGGCGTCGAGCACGCCCGGGCGCACGACGACGTCTACCGGCTCAACGCGCTGCTCGAGGACGCCTTCGACAAGGCACCACTCATCTTGAGCCCCACCACCGCGGGACGGGTCCCGAAGTTGGGCCACGACGGCACCATCAACGGCGTCGAGCAGCAGGGTTGGGTGCAGTTCACCTACGGCATCAACATGACTCGCAACCCTGCTGGCTCGGTGTGCGCCGGTCTCGACCGCGACGGACTTCCCATTGGGCTGCAGGTCATCGGTCGCCAACGCGCCGACGCCGAGGTCCTCGGTGCCATGGCCGTGTTGGAGGACGTCATCGGCTGCCACGCCGATCCTGCCAGTTGAGCCACCCGACCTGACGCCGGCGGCGCCCGACCCGATTCGTCGGAGGATTTCGTCGGAACTGGCGTCGGTGCTTGACTGGCGGGCATGAGCCAGCTGACTGAATCCGTACGCCTCGAACGTGAGGGCGACGTGGCCCTCGTCGTCGTCGACAACCCACCCGTGAACGCGCTGAGCCACCACGTGCGCCAGGGCATCCTCGACGGTGTCACCCAGGCCACCGACAGCGACGCCAAGGCGATCGTGATCATCTGCGACGGCCGCACGTTCATCGCCGGCGCCGACATCACCGAGTTCGGCAGCGCCCCCAAGGGCCCGTCGCTCCAGGCGGTGCAAGACGCCATGGAGAACAGCCCCAAGCCGGTCGTCGCCGCCATCCACGGCACGGCGCTGGGCGGTGGTCTCGAAGTGGCGTTGTGTGCGCACTTCCGTGTCGCCGACGCCGGCGCCAAGTTCGGCCTCCCCGAGGTCAAGCTCGGCCTTCTCCCCGGAGCCGGTGGCACGCAGCGGCTCCCCCGTGTGACCGGCGTCGAGAAGGCGCTCGACATGATGACCAGCGGCGACCAGATCGGCACCGACGAAGCCCTCGACTGTGGCCTCATCGACGAGATCGCCGACGACCTCCGGGCCGGCGCCGTCGCCTTCGCCAACAAGGTGGCGAACGAGGGCGCAACGCTCACCCGGATCCGCGACCGCGACGACAAGCTGGCCGCCGCCAAGGCCGACCCGTCGGTCTTCGCCAACATTCGCTCGAAGATCGCCCGCAAGACCCGCGGTTTCCTCGCTCCGGAATACAACATCCAGTGCATCGAAGCGGCAGTGAACCTGCCGTTCGACGAGGGACTCGCCGTCGAGCGCCGATTGTTCGGCGAGCTGATGAGCGACACCCAGTCGGCCGCACAGCGCTACTACTTCTTCGCCGAGCGAGCGGCCAACAAGGTCCCCGACATCCCCAAGGACACCCCGCTGGTCGACGTCAAGAAGGTCGGCGTGCTCGGGGCAGGCACCATGGGTGGCGGCATCGCCATGAACTTCGCCAACGTCGGCATCCCGGTCACGATCGTCGAGCGCGACGCCGAGAGCCTCGAGCGCGGCCTCGCCGTCGTCCGCAAGAACTACGAGCGTTCCTCGACCAGCACGCCCGAGTCCGTCAACGCTCGTATGGCCCTCATCACCGGCTCGACCGACAAGGCCGACTTCGCCGACTGCGACATGGTCATCGAGGCGGTGTTCGAAGACCTCGAGCTGAAGAAGAGCATCTTCGCCGAACTCGACCAGATCTGCCGGCCGGGCGCCATCATGGCCTCGAACACCTCGGCGCTCGACATCAACCAGATCGCTGCAGCCACCAGCCGGCCCGAAGCCGTCATCGGCCTCCACTTCTTCTCACCCGCCAACGTGATGAAGTTGCTCGAGGTCGTTCGCGGCGATGCGAGTTCCGACACCACCGTCGCCACCTCGATGGCAATCGCCAAGAAGATCAACAAGATCGCCGTTCTCGTCGGTGTCTGCCACGGCTTCGTTGGCAACCGCATGCTGTTCCAGCGAGGCATCGAGGCCAACAAGATCATCCTCGAGGGTGCCACGCCCGCCCAGGTCGACCGGGTGCTCTACGACTTCGGCTTCCCGATGGGCCCGTTCGCGATGAGCGACCTTGCCGGCCTCGACATCGGCTGGAAGGCCGAGAACTCGAAGAGCTCCAACGTCCGTGAGCTGATGTGCGAGAGCGGGCGGCGGGGCCAGAAGAACGGCCGGGGCTACTACACCTACGACCCCGAGACCCGAGCGTCCACACCCGATCCCGAGGTCGAGCAGATGATCCGCGACTTCGCCGCCGGCCAGGGCATCGAGCAGCGCGAGGTCACCGACCAAGAGGTGCTCGAGCGCTGTCTCTATCCGATGGTGAACGAGGGGGCGAAGATCCTCGAAGAGAAGATCGCCATCCGAGGCAGTGACATCGACGTGGTCTGGGTCAACGGCTACGGCTGGCCGGTCTACCGCGGCGGCCCCATGTTCTGGGCCGACACCGTCGGACTCGCCGAGGTCGCCGACAAGATCGCCGACTACTCCGAGCGCCTCGGCGGCGATCACTGGGCGCTGTCGCCGCTGCTGCGCAAGCTGGCCGACGAGGGTGGTTCCCTCCAGTCGACCAGCAACGGCTGATCCCGATGCCCGTACGAACCGAGCGACGCGACCGGATCACCATCCTCACCCTCGACCGCCAGGCGAAGCGGAACGCCATCGATCCCGAGATGACGGCGAGCCTCGATGCCGCCCTCAACGCTTTCGAGGACGACCCGGAGCAATGGGTGGCCGTCATCACCGGCGGCACCGAGATGTTCTCGGCCGGCAGTGACCTGGGAGCAGGCTCCGGCGAGCCCACGCCTCGGGGCGGTGAATACGGGATCATCCGCCGATCGCGCACCAAGCCACTCGTGGCCGCCGCCGAGGGTCTGGCCCTCGGCGGCGGGCTCGAGATCCTGTTCTGTTGCGACATCATCGTCGCCGCGTCGAACATCCGTCTTGGGCTCCCCGAGGTCAAGCGCGGTGTGCTCCCCACCAGCGGCGGACTGTTTCGGGCGCTGCGCTCGCTGCCGCTGCACATCGCCAAGGAAGTCGTGTTGACCGGGGCCGAACTCGACCCCCAGCTTGCGCTCCAGTTCGGGCTCGTCAACCGCCTCGTCACCCCGGGCACCGCCCTCGACGAGGCCATTGCCGTCGCCGAGACGATCGCCGCCAACTCGCCGACCTCGGTGCAGCAGAGCCTGCAGGCGATGACCGCCATCCTCGGCGCCGGCGACGACGACGGTTGGCGAGCGACCGAGGCGGCCAAGCAGGTTGTCTGGGCCTCCGACGATCGTGCCGAGGGCATCGCGGCCTTCTTCGAGAAGCGGCCGCCTCGATGGACGGGCCGCTGAGCCGGCCGGCGCCGCCGCCGAGGTCGATCAACTCGGCCGAGACCAACTGATGGAGACCTGCCGACCGAAGCTGAGCTGATGGTCGGTCTTGTCATGCGCCTCGTCGAATGGGCCCTGCCGGCGCGCCCATTCGAGCGTGACGACCAGCGTGAGCCGGAGATCCGTCGTCGCCTGCTCGCTCGAACCGGACATCTGATCGAGGTGGTGTCGGTGATGACGCCCCCGTTCATCTGCGGCTTCGCCATCGTGTTGTGGAACCAGTCGCCGTTCCGAGGCCTCGTGACCTGGGCCCTCCTGGTGCTGGGCACCGCCATCAGTTGCCTGCTCGCCGTCCGACAGATGAATCGGTCGTCCTTGCCCACCGTCCCGCCGGTGGCGCTCGTCGTCGCCATGGCCGTCTCCGGATCGACCTGGGGATCCATTCCGCTGGTCGCCATGCCGGACGATCCGGCCTACCGAGCACTCACCGGCATGCTCGTGTTCGCCCCGCTCGCAGCGAACGCCGTGTTCTCGGCGTCGGTGCCGAGACTCTTCTGGGCGTTCCATCTCGGTGTCGTGATCACCGCAAGCATCGGCTACCTCCGCTCGGGATCCGCGACCGATCTCGACACCGTGCTCGTGCTCGTCTACACGATCCCCTTTGGCGCCGTGATCTCCGCGATCAAGATGCGCCACGACGAACAGGGCATGTACTTCGCACTGGAGCACGAGGCCACCGCCGCCGAGTTGTCGGTCAGCAACGAACAGCTCGCCGTCGAAGCAAGCCGTGACTCGCTGACCGGGCTGTCGAACCGTACCGACTTCACCATGCGTCTCGAGCACGCCATGGCAACGGCCGAGGCGTCGACCTCGCAGGTCGGCCTCCTGTTCATTGACCTCGACCACTTCAAGGTCGTGAACGACTCACTCGGCCACGCGGCAGGCGACGAGCTCCTGGTCGAGGTGGCCAATCGCATCCTGGCTCGCCTCCGTCCGAGCGACGTGCTCGCTCGCCTCGGCGGCGACGAGTTCACCGTGTTGATCCCCGAGGTCGATGGTGTCGATGACGTGGCTCGCATCGCCGAACGTGTGTTGACGGCCTTCGACGAGCCATTCGACCTTCAGGGACGGCGCCACCGGATGAGCGCAAGCATCGGCGTCGCCTGTACCGGCGAGCAGGGTCTCACATCTGCCGACCTGCTCCGTCTGGCCGACGCTGCGCTCTACCAGGCCAAGGGAGAGGGCCGCGCCCGCACCTCGGTTTTCGACTCGTCGCTGCGAGCCCGCCTCGACGACCGTCTCGATGACGAAGCCGAACTGCGAGATGCGGTGGCGAACGGCGAGTTCACCGGCTGGTTCCAACCGATCGTCGACCTCACCTCCGGGCGGGTGGACGCTGCCGAGGGTCTGGTTCGTTGGGTCGGCCCCAACGGGATTCGGGACGCCGGCAGTTTCATCGAACTGGCGGCCGAGCTCGGACTCGACATCGACCTATCGGCGATCGTGTTGGACGAGCTGCACCGTCTCCAGGTCGAGCTTCGGTCCATCGGTGCCGAGATCGACCTGGGCTTCAACCTGCCACCGGCGCATCTCCTCGAGCTCCTCGCTCGATTCGACGGCGACGCGGATCTGAGCGGCATCACCGTCGAGATCACCGAGACCGGCGTCATCGCCGATGTCGAGCGTGTCGTGGAGCACCTTCTCGACATCCGGCGACGGGGGGCTTCCGTGTGGCTCGACGACTTCGGACAGGGCCAGTCATCGATGTCGTTGCTCACCCACCTACCGCTCGATGCGGTGAAGATCGACCGCGAGTTCGTCACGAACGTTGTCACCGACATCACGTCGCAGGCGATCGTTTCGGCCATCGCCGACATCGGCCATACGCTTGGATATCGCGTGATTGCCGAAGGCATCGAGACCTTGGCCCAAGCCGACGCGTTACGCGGGCTCGGCGTCACCCATGGTCAAGGCTTCTTGTTCGCTGCCGGCCTTCCCGGAGCCGACTTCCTCGCATTGGCCGATCAGGACTTCGACTTCTCGGAGACGCTGGGACTGGTGCAGCGACCTGGATGGCGCTGGCTCACACGAGCGCAGCAACCGCCGTTCCCATGAGATCGATGAAGTTGTCGCAGTAGAACCGCTGCTTGGTCGACTCGGGTACGTCGCCCAGGCTGCGTTCGAACCGCTCGAACGGGCGACGGCCACCCTCGACGTGGGGGTAATCGGTGTTGAACAGCAACACGTTCGGCCCCATCTGCTCGGTGACCCAGCCGATGTCCTCGGTGGGATAGGGCGTGACCCGCAACTGCCGCTCGATGTACTCGCTCGGTCGCAGTTCGAGCGATTGGAGGCGTTCCTCGTGACGGAAGAACGCGTCGAACGCGGACTCCATCTGCTTCGCCCAACTGGGGAGCCAGACACAGCCCTGTTCGACGACGCCGAACTTGAGGGTCGGGAATCGGTCGAGGACGCCATCGAAGATCATCGTGGCCAACGTCTGCATCGGGGGCACGGGAATGCCCATGTAGTCGACCGAGCGGAAGTTCTCGTCGCCGCCGTGGAAGTCCGTCGGGATCGGGAGACCGTTCACGAAGTAGTTGGGGTCGATCAGCTCACCGGTTCCCCCCACGTGGAAGACCACCGGGATGCCGACATCGGCTGCGGCTTGCCACACCGGATCGAGGCCACGATGGCTCGGCGAGTGGCCCGCTGGGCAACCCGACGCGACCAGCAGCGCCGCGGCGCCCATCTCGATCGCTTCGTTGGCCATCGCCGCTGCCCGATCGAAGTCGGCGAGCGGGACGTAACACGTAGGCAGCAGGCGTTCGCTCACCGAGCAGAACTCGACCATGCCTCGGTTGTGCGCCCGGGCGGCGCCGTAGGCCAGATCGAGGTCGGGCTGGTGCTCCCAACGGAACAGCCGGGCGTTGTGGAACGTGTTGAACATCAGCTGCGACTGGACACCGATGAAGTCGAGCACACGAGGCCGATCCTCGGCCAGGAACGAGCCGGTGGCGGCGAAGTTCTTGCGATTCATCACCTCGATGGCCTCGTCGGCGGTGTAGTCGGCCGACCGGTGCCGGTTGAGGATCTTGTCGAAGGCAGCGTCGAGATCATCGACACCCACCAAGTCGCCGAATTGCTTGAGCTCGTTGGCGTACTCCGGCCGATCCAGTTGTGCTCTGATGTCGGGATCGGCGTAATCCCGGAGCCAGTTGGGGGTCTCCATGATGTGAGCGTCGGCGTCGTGAACGATTCGGTCTTCGATGTAGGCCACGAAGGCATTCTGTCGCATGTCGCCGCTTCGGGGTAGTCAGACGTCACACCTGACACCGGAGGTGCCGGGCCTGAGCGCCCGAGCTACGTTGCGGCGATGCAATACGACGATGTCATCGCGGCTGCCTTCGTGCCGAGCCCGCCGGGCGCGACGCCGGCGCCCGTGCAGAACGCCTCTCCCGCCCGGCGGCTCCGCGACGCCATCGAGCCGATCGCCATGCACTCGGTGTGGTGCCGCACCACCAACGAAGCCCTTGCCGGTCTCGGCCTCGACTTCTTCTCGGGCTACGTGTGGAGCCGAGCGGCGCTGCTCGGTGAGCCGGCGCCCAGTGTGGTCGTCAGCGCCTTCGCCGTGTTCTCACCCGACCTGCTCGTCCCGGCCTTCGAAGCAGGCCGAGCCACGGTCGACCGCGACGACCTGTTGACAACCCGCGACGCAGCGACAATCACCAGCCTGAGCGCGGCGCTGGCCGAGGACGACGACCTCATCATGTCGGTGGCATCGGCGCTCCGAGCAGGGATCGAAGCCGCCGATGCGACCACACGACCGCTGTTCGCCGGTGGCAGGTCGCTGCCGTGGCCCGACGAACCGGTCGGCCAACTGTGGCGAGCATGCGAGCTCCTTCGAGAGCACCGAGGCGACAGCCACAACCTCGTGAGCGTCGACCACGGTCTCGACCCGATCGCCATGAACATCGTCACCGAGTGCTGGCTCGGCATGCCGTTCGGCAGCTACAGCGCCACGCGCGGCTGGTCGGCCGAGCAACTCGGCGCCACCGCCGACCGGCTCCGTGCCGACGGTTGGCTCACCGGCGACGAACTCACCCCCGCTGGTCGGCAACGACGGGACGAGATCGAAGCTCGGACCGACCGGCTGCAGGAGCCGATTGTCGAGGCACTCGGCGACCGCCTCAACGACATCGTCGAACAGCTGGGCGAATGGTCGCAGCGCTGCATCGACGCGGCCGCCTTCCCACCGAACGTCTTCAAACGAGCCGCCGGCTGACCGATCTCCGGCGCTGCGCTCGCTCACTCCCTCGACAGCATCTCCGGCGCCACGGTGCCGTCTCCGGCACCGTGGCAGAGGAGACGCCCGGACCACACCAACTCCGGTGCATGGGTGCCGTCAACAGCGCCCACATGGAGGAGATGCGGCTGGACAGGTCGACAGGTGGCGCCCCGGGCGGTGTGATCAGGGCCGGCGGGCGACGAGGTGGGACTCGCCGTCGGCCTCGGACGACCAGAGGATGTCGAGCACACCACCGAACGCGCCGACTAGCTCGCCCGGCACTGCCCGGAAGGGACCCGGGTCGCCGACGTGACCGACCGTCGACAGCACCGTGATCACGAGCAATCCGCCCGGAGCGACGGCGGCCGCGAGATCGGCGTAGTGCGCCGGGTCACGGAATCGCTGGCAGACGACCAGATCCCACCTACCCAGCTCGCCGTCGCCTCGAGGCAGCCCGTCGTCGAGGTCGATCGCCTCGAAGCGAGCCGAGCCGGCGGCCTTCCTCGTCGCCGTGCCGTCGATCCTCGCCAGCGTGCCATCGGTCTTTCCGGCGGTGCCGTCGACGCCGTGCGCCGAGGCCAAGTCACGTGCGGCAGCGAGCGCGACCGGGGAGACGTCGACGCCGAGTACCTCGAAGCCCCGCTGGGCCAACCAGACGCTCACTGAGCCCGAGCCGCAGGCCACGTCGAGCGCTCTCCCTCCCGTCGGCACAGCGATGCCGGACAGCTCGAGGGCGACCGGTGGTCGGGGTTCGATGGCCGTCGACGCCTGGCGATAGCGGTCGTCCCAGCGTTGCCGATCCTCGACCGACATCAGGCGTCGCGGTCGGCCTCGTCGTCGCCCGCAGCCACCAGTTCCTCGACACCCTCCGCCCCTGGGGCCGCTTCGCCTGCAGTGTCGAGCGCGTCGTCGCCAGCATCGAGATCGACGACGTCGTCGGCATCAGAAGGAGCGTGGTCGTCGTCGCGGCGGCCCGAGGCGACGAACCACACGAGCCCGACCACCACGGCGATGCCGGACACCCAGTGGTTCACCCGGATGCCGAGGATCTGCGACGCAGCGTCGACGCGGACCGACTCGACCAGGAACCGACCGAAGCCGTAGCCGGCGATCCACAGCGGAAGGAGCTGGCCAGGCTTGAGAATCTTGCGACGGTCGATCCAGATCAACGCAGCAGCAAGGGCCAGATTGAACAGACCCTCGTAGAGAAAGGTCGGATGGAAGGTGGTGTCGTTCGGGTAGGCCGCACGATGCTCGGCGTCGATCTCGAGCGCCCAGGGCAACGTGGACGGCCGCCCGTAGACCTCCTGATTGAACCAGTTCCCGAGGCGTCCGATCGCCTGCGCCACTGGGATGCCGGGAATTACGCAATCGACGAGACAAGGCACGTCCCAGCCCCGTCGTTTGGCGTAGAAGTAGCCGACACCGACACCGAGGATGAGGCCGCCCGGGATCCCCAGGCCGCCCTCCCAGATCTTGAAGCCATCGATCCAACGGCCCTGGTAGCTCTTCCAGTCGGTGATGAGGTGGTAGAGCCGGGCCCCGATCAAGCCCGCCGGGACACCCCACTTCGCCAGATCGGCGATGTCGTCACCGTTGCCGCCGATCGCTTCCCACCGCCGGCGACTGATCTCGACCGCGGCAACGACGCCGAGCGCGATCATCAGGCCATACATCGTGAACGTGAGTGGCCCGAGCTCGAGTGAGCTGAACGACGGCGACGGAATCGACGCCACCACTGCCGTGGACATCGCTCCGATGAGCATCAAGCGAACTGCTTGGGTGACAGGGCGAAGAGCTGCGACGGTCCGGCCTTGACCGAGGGCAGTAGGCCTTCGACCGTCGGCAGGATCTGGGTCTCGAAGAAGGCCGACGCTGCGAGCCGAGCGGCGTAGAAGCCATCGGCATCATCAGTGGCAGCAGCAGCGACGACGGCCTGCTGCGCCATGAAGCCCCCGCAGACCACCGTGCCGAGGAGGCGCAGGAACGGCGTCGAGCCGGCGAGCATGGCGTTGGGATCCGACGGACCGTTCTCGAGCAGCCACGCTGCCGCGTCGCGAGCGGTGGCGAGTCCCTGGCGCAGCGCCGCAGCGGCGTCGGCCATGCCGTCGACGTTGGCCAGCTCGTCGGCCGCCGTGTCGAACTCGGCGAGCAGCTCTTCGAGTACCGCACCGCCTCGCATCGGCAGCTTTCGGCCGACCAGGTCGGCCGCCTGGATGCCGTTGGTGCCCTCGTAGATCGGGGCGATGCGGCTGTCGCGCCAGAACTGGGCGGCACCGGTTTCCTCGACGAAGCCCATGCCACCGTAGATCTGGATGGTGATCGAGGTGAGCTCGACGCCGAGGTCGGTGCAGAGGCTCTTCGAGATCGGGATCAATAGGTCGGCCCGCTCACGGGCGGCCTCTCGCGCTGCGGGGTCCTCGGCGGAACGAGCGAGATCGATCGCGGCGCCGTTGGTGTAGAGCAGGATACGCATGGCATCGATCCACGACCGTTGGGTCATCAGCATGCGGCGGACGTCGGCATGCTCGATGATCGGGCTCTGGACGCCACGCTCTGCGCCGACCGCCGTGCCCTGCAGCCGTTCCTGGGCGTAATCGAGCCCCATCTGGTACGACCGCTCGGCAACCGACAGGCCCTGGAGCCCAACCGACAGACGAGCGTTGTTCATCATCGTGAACATGTTGCGCATGCCGGTGAACTCGTCGCCGACCGGCCAACCGATCGCACCCTCGTTGTCGCCGAAGCTGAGCACACAGGTGGGGCTGCCGTGGATGCCGAGCTTGTGCTCGATCGACACGCACGAGACGTCGTTGCGTTCGCCGGGGTTGCCGTCGGCGTCGAGGAGGAACTTCGGGACCAGGAACATCGTGATGCCCTTGGTGCCGGGAGGCGCCCCGGGGGTGCGGGCCAACACCAGATGGATGATGTTGTCCGACATGTCGTGTTCGCCCCAGGTGATCCAGATCTTCTGGCCCTTGATGCGATAGCTGCCGTCGCCCACCGGTTCGGCCTTGGTGACCACGGCGCCGACGTCGGACCCGGCCTGGGGCTCGGACAGGTTCATCGTGCCCGACCACTCGCCGGTCAGCATCTTGGGCAGGTAGGTGGCCTGCTGTTCTTCGGAGCCGTGGTGCTCGATGGCGTCGATGGCGCCCTGGGTGAGCAGCGGGCACAGCGCGAAGGCCATGTTGCCGCTGGTCATCATCTCCTGGATGGCGAGGGCGGTGACCCATGGGAAGCCGCCGCCCCCGTAGGTGGGGTCGAACGGAATGGCGCCGTAGCCGGCGTCGACGAACTGCTTGTAGGCCTTCGTGAACGACTCGGGGGCCGTGACCACGCCACCCTCGGACCACTTGGTGGTGATCTGGTCGCCGTCGACGTTGGTCGGGGCGATGACCTCGGTCATGAATCGCCCGATCTCCTCGAGCACCATGTGGACGGTGTCGGCGTCGATGCCGTCGAATTTATCGGTGGACAAGATGCTCTCGAGGCCCACGACCTCGTCGAGCACGAACTTCAGGGAGCGCAGGGGCGGCGAGTAGTTTGTCATCAAAGCAAATCTAGCCGCGTCTCGGCCAGCTCGGCTGTCGATGTAGCGTGCTCGGCGTGGCATCTGCGAACCCACCCTCGACCGTGCACCAGTACGAGCTGGCCCAGGGGATGTACGCCTTCATCGACTCGGCGCCGGGATTCGGCCAGTCCAACGTGGGTCTGGTCGTTGACGGCGATGGACTCACGGTCATCGACACGACGGCGACCCCGGCGAGGGCTCAGGCCGTGCGCAGCATGATCATGGAGCTCACCGAGCCGCTCGATCTGCGGATCAAGCGGATCGTGGTCACCTCGAGCCGGATCCCGTTCGCCGGCGGCACGAACGCGTTCTGGCCCGCGGCCTACTACGGCAGCCAGGCAACGAGCGACCAGCTCGACGACCCGGTCAACCCGCTCGCCCTCCAACGCCTGCTTCCCCACCTCGCCGAGGTCTACGACTTCGGCTTCACCACCCGCCCGATCACCCACACGGTCGAGGAGTCGGCGTGGCTGACCGGCTCGATCCAGGTGGTCCCCGCCCCCGGCGAGTCGCCGATGAACCTGCTCGTCGTCGCACCCGAGTCCGGCGTGGTGTTTGCCGGCGCACTCGCCGGCTTCGGGGTCACCCCGCTCGCCTTCGACGGCGACCCGGCCGAGTGGGCCGACACCCTCGAACAGGTCGCCGAGTTCGCCACCACGATCGTTCCCGGCCACGGCCCGCCCGGTGGCAAGGCCGACCTCCTCGACCTGGTCGGCTACCTACGGGCCGTGGTCGAGGTCGACGGCGACCTCGGCGCGCTGCCCGCCGGACCGTGGGACAATTGGACGAATCGGGAGTTCGACGCCGTCAACGTGGAACGAGCAGCGCGACGTCGCCGCGGCGATTCGGAGATCCCTGCGGCGATGTTCGAGTTGCTTGGATTGGCCTGAGCTGTCAGCGCTCCTGGGCAATCCCGGGGAGGCGCAGCGCCAGGGTCGGCTCAGACGAGCTGGGCGTCGACCTGGTCCATGGCGTCGTCCTCGGAGACGTCGAGAGCGAACGAGAGCTCGGAGACCAGCACCTTGCGGGCCTTGGAGTACATGTTCTTCTCGCCGGCCGACAGGCCCTTGGCCGCGTCGCGCAGCGCCAGGTTCCGAACGACCTCGGCCACCTGGTAGACGTCGCCGGACTTCAGCTTTTCCTGGTGGTTCTTGAACCGGCGAGACCAGTTGGCGGGCTCGCGGACGTCTTTCTTGGCCAGCAGGACGAAGAGGTCCTCGACATCTTCGAGGCTGATCGGCGGCCGCATGCCGACGTCGTCGACCCGGTCGACGGGAACCCGCACGGTGAGGTCGTCGTGCGCGGTCTTCAGCACGAAGTACTTCTTCTTCTCGCCATTGATCTCGATCGTCTCGGTCTTCTCGATGATGGCGGCCCCATGGTGGGGATAGACGACACGGTCGCCGGTCTTGAACGTCATGTGACTCCTCGGAACGAGCTTCCACCGCGCAGCGGAACACTCAAGGATGGCAGAGAGAGGACAAAATGCATACTCGCGCCGCTGAGCATTGCTGCTCGCAACGACGCCGAGCACGCGAAACTCAGAGCACGGTGAAGATGCCGCCCATCATCGACAGCACCATGGCCGCGCAGGCGATGACCATGAAGGCGAACATCCCCGGGCGCCGCTTGTAGAGCGGTGGGATATCGGTGGACGCGCTCGGGTGACCAGCCGCAGCACGCGCCCCACCCGCCGATGGGGCATCCGGCCTGGTGATGCGGCCACCACCTTCTTTGCGACGAGCCACGGGAGCCGATCAGCCCTCGACGACGATGGTCTTGCCGACCTTGTCCCACGGGGTCTGGGCCCGATCGTCGGTGAACAGCATCACGAGACCGGCGATGGCGAGCACCAGGAACACCAGCGACGCGATGATCCCGAGGATCGGGATGGCCTGGGCGAAGGTGAGCACGGCGTAGGGCACCATTCGCATGATGGCCGTGTTCAGGTCGGCCGGGGAGCCGTCTTCCTTGCGGGTCTTCATGCCGAGGGCCAGCTTGCCGGGGGTTGCACCGAGGTTGGCGGTGCAGAACACCTCGTAGGCGACGACCAAGGCGGCGTTGATGATGCCGGCGATGAAGAGCGAGCCGGCGGAGACC
Source organism: Acidimicrobiales bacterium (assembly GCA_041394265.1). NCBI lineage: Bacteria > Bacillati > Actinomycetota > Acidimicrobiia > Acidimicrobiales > Acidimicrobiales bacterium. The sequence goes on along the minus strand of JAWKIO010000005.1, from coordinate 3,228,701 downwards.
GTGTCGTTGCCGAAACCACCGGACGCCACCGCACCCGCACCGAAGATGAGACCAGCCGGGATGGTGATGATCACCCAGATCACACCGTCGATGATGCGGGCGAGGATGCGCTTGCCGCCGCTGGCGATCTGTGCGCCACCCACCATGGTGGCGCCGCCCGGCACGTTGCCGGCGACCGGCTGCGGGCCCCCCTGCCATTGACTACCGTCCCAGTAGCGCTGGGTGTCGGCGGGGTCTCCCTGTGCGTGGTACCAGCCCGGCGGCTGGCTCGGTACGTTGGTCACTGACGTTGCTCCTGGGTCGTGAGGTCCACTGGTGTGCGACCCTAGTGCACGTTAGTCCAGCCTGACTGGCCCATCGGGTAGTCTCGCCGATGAGGCGGGCGGCTCACGACGCGGCCCGCCCTGCCGAAGGAGCAGTGTGTCCCGAACCATTCTCGTCACCGGGGGTGCCGGCTACATCGGCAGCCACACCGCCATCGCCCTGCTCGAACGGGGCAATGAGGTCGTCGTCATCGACGACTTCTCGAACAGCTCGCCCCGAGCGGTCGAGGCCATCGAGCGGCTGTCGGGTCACGACGTCGAACTGATCACCGGCGACCTCACCGACCCGAGTGTCGCCGCCGCGATCTTCGCCGACCGTGCCATCGACTCGGTCGTGCACTTCGCCGGGCTGAAGGCCGTCGGCGAGTCCTGGGAGCAGCCGTTGCGCTACTACCAGACCAACCTCGGATCAACGATGAACCTCCTGGCAGCGATGGCCGAAGCCGAGGTCTTCGACTTCGTGTTCTCGTCCTCGGCCACGGTCTACGGCGATCCCGAGATCTTGCCGATCCCCGAGGGGGCCCCGCTGCGGGCCACCAATCCGTACGGCCGGACCAAACTGATGATCGAGGAGATCTGTCGAGACATCGCAAAGAGCGACGATCGATGGCGGATGACCATGCTCCGCTACTTCAACCCGGTTGGCGCCCACCCGTCAGGCGACCTGGGTGAAGACCCGAGCGGCCCGCCGAACAACCTCGTTCCCTACGTGATGCAGGTGGCCGTCGGGCGCCGGCCGAACGTGAATGTCTTCGGCAATGATTACGACACCCCCGACGGCACCGGGGTTCGCGACTACATCCACGTGGTCGACCTCGCCCTCGGCCATCTCGCAGCGCTCGAACACCTCGAACCGGGCTGCGCCGAGTACAACCTCGGCACCGGCAACGGTTCGTCGGTGCTCGAGGTCATCGAGACCACCGCGGCCGTCTCGGGCCGACCCGTCCCCTACGAGATCAAGCCCCGCCGTGCCGGCGACATCGCCACCTCGTTGGCCGATCCTCGCAAGGCGAACGAGAAGCTCGAATGGCGAGCCGACCGCAACATGGAATCGATGTTGCGCGACAGCTGGAACTGGCAGTCGAGGCATCCGAATGGCTTCGACGACGACCCCGATCCGTTGCCGGCCGACTGATCCGAGCCCTACTTCTTGGGCTTCTTGGGATCGCGCAGCTGGTCGTAGATCTCTTTGCACGTCGGGCAGACCGGGTACTTCTGTGGATCCCGGCTTGGCACCCACTTCTTGCCGCACAACGCCTCGAGCGGTGTGCCCTCGACCATGCTCGACATGATCTTCTTCTTCTTCACGTAGTGGGAGAACCGGTCGTGATCGCCCCCGTCGTCGAGGCGTTGATCGGTCCGCTCGTCGGTCAGAAGATCGGTGTCGAGGTCGGTCATGGCCGCAATCCTAGGTGGACGACCCGGCGGCGAGCACTCACGACGCCTCGGCGATGATCTCCCAGACCTGCTGGATCAACTCCGGTGGCATCTCGCCCGCCGCCCTCGTCAGCAGACGATTCTCCCCATCGAGGAAGACGACGTAGGGGAACCCGCCGGCTCCGTAGGAGACGAGCGCCGATGCGTCGGCATCGTCACGTAGCAAGGGCGACGACCAGGCTTCGGCCTCGAACCACGCCTGTGGTGGGTAGTTGCCCCGCTCGGCCGCGACTGCCGTGGAGACGCCGTAGATGTCGAGTTCGCCCGGCTGCACCCCGGCATCGATCAGCGCCTGGATCTTCGGGACCTCGACCTGACAGTGCGGACACCAGTGCGCCAGGAAGTACACCGCCTTCATACGGCCGTCGGGACCGATCGTGGACTCGTTGCCGTCGAAATCGGTCCCGACCAGCGTGGGCGCCACCTGACCGATCGACGGATCGACGTCGGGCGTGGTCGGACCACCCACATTCGGCATGGGTGACAGCGGCGGACCCTCGATCGACACCGCTGCCGTCTGCCCGTTCCCCTCGACCTCGCCCACCGTCGTGCTCGGCTGGGTGGTCGACGCGGCGTCGGCGGTCGTCGTGGTCGACGATGCGGTGTCGTCCGGCACCGTGGTCGTCGACTCGGTGGGGGCGGTCGACCCCTCGGGCTCGTCGGCCGAGGTGGTGCTTGGCGTCTCGGCGCTCGACTGCAGCTGGAGCGCAGCGTTGCCATCGTTGGGGTCTTGCGAGAACAGCAACGCCGCCACCCCGGCGAGGACGATGCCGAGACCAACGAGCCACTTGAGCGCACCTCCTCGGCGCTCGACTCCGCCGGGCTCCATGTCGCTGCCAGGCGCCACGTCGATCACCGGGTGGTCGGCGGGTCCGATGCCGCCGGTCGGCGACGAGTCGTAGCTCGGCGGGCCGCTGGGCGGCGAGAAGTCGCTCATCGGCCGATCAACCGATGGCGGAGCCCGCCGTGATCTGCCAGGCGGCCGCAATCGCTGCCGAACCCAGTTCGCCACTCGATCGGGCGAGCACCTTGTTGTCGCCATCCAGGTAGACGACGTACGGGAACCCACCGGCGCCGTAGCTCTGCAGCGCCTCGCTCGACTCGGTGTCTCGCATCGTGGTGACGCCCCAGCCCTCGGTGCTGTCGAGCCAGCGATTCGGCGGGTAGTTGCCACGACCGGCGCTGACCGAGGTCGACACGCCGTAGACATCCATCCCCTCGGGCAGGCTGCCCGCATCGATCAGCTCCTGCACGACCGGGACCTCGACTTGGCAGTGGGGGCACCAGTGAGCAACGAAGTAGACCGCTTTCGGACGACCGTCGGCCTCGATGACGATCTCGTTGTCGGCGAAGTCGGTGCCGACCAGACGGGGAGCGGTCATGCCGATCGCCGAGTCGTTGTCGGAACTCGTGAGACCACCCACGTTGGGCATCGCGGGCAGCGCGTCGCCCTCGATGGTGACGGCCGATGTTGCGTCGACGGCGTCGGGGTCGTTGCCCGCCCCGCTGCCGATGACGACGGCGATGAGGCCGGCGCCGAGGATGCAAATGGCGACGATGGCGATGAGAAAGCCGCGGCTACCGCCACCGGCCTTGGATGCGGACGTCATGATGTGGCCTCCTTGCGACCAAGCAACGATAGGGGGACGAAGACGCAGACCAGTCCGAACGCAGCGAACGCCATGGTGGGGATCGTGACGAACCCCCATGTGTCGACCCACCGACCCGAGCACGGGTTCGCTGGATCACACGAGGAGGTGAACAGGTTCGGCCATTGCTGCTCGGCCCGGTGATAGCTGGAAACTCCAAGGCCGACGACCGACAGGGCGAACGGCAGCCAGGCCAACTTGGGCTGCTTGAGCAGCATCGAGATGCCGAGCAGGATCGACGACGGGTACATCAAGAATCGCTGCACCCAGCACAGTTGGCACGGCTCGAAGTGGGCGATCTCGGAGTAGTAGAGGCTCCCGAACATCGCGATGGTCGGGGCCAGGAAGGCCATGAACGGGGCAATCGAACGCACCTCGTCCACCAGCGGCGCCACCGGACCCGGCACCCTCCCCGTAACGAGGCGGACGACGACGAGCGCAAGTGCGGCGAGGTTGATCGCCATCGCCCCCACGAACAGCAGGGCGAGGAACAAGCTGACGGTCTCGACGGGCATGGGGACCTTGCGGCAGTGGAGGGCGGGACGACGGGGATCGGTGTTGGTGTGGCCGATCGGCGGGAGCCGGTCGACAGTGGTCCGTCGACAGTGCCACGATCGAACGAGCGTAGGGCGTCCACACAAGACCACGGCGGATAAAGCCTTCGTCAAACGACTCGGTCTATCGTCTGGCGCCGTGCAGCTTGCCCTTCGAGAGATCGCACGAGCCAAACTCCGATTCGTGTTGTTGTCGATGGCCGTCGGCCTGCTGGTCTTCCTGATCCTGTTCCAGCAGGCGCTCTTCGGCGGACTGGTCACGAGCTTCATCGGAGCGATCGAACGCCAGAACGCTCCGGTACTGGTCTACGGAGATCAGGCTCGGCGAAACGTCGAGGCCAGCCTCATCTTCCCCGGACTGGCCGAGCAGGTGGCTGCCGTGCCCGGCGTGGCAACCTCCGGTCCGATCGGCGAGAACACCTTCACGGTCGATGCCGGTGGTGAGCTCCAGGACGCCGCCATCTTCGGGTACGAGCTGGGCGGACTCGGCGAACCGACCTCGCTGATCGAGGGCCGCCTCCCGGAAGGACCCGGTGAGGGCGTCGCCTCCTTCGGCAGCGACAACGTCGGTTTCGAGATCGGGGACACCGTCACGGTGCTCGGCGAGCAGCCCAGCGAGATCACGATCGTCGGTGTCGCCCAGGATGCCCGCTGGAGCGTGCAGGCCACGGTTTTCGTCTCGTACGACACCTATGTGCAGGCGAAGCAGGCGCTCGACCCTGCGGCGCAGGTGTTGCCATCGCTCATCGCCGTGCAACCCGACGACGGGGCCGACGCAGCAACACTCGCCAGGTCGATCACCGACGCCGTGGATGGGGTCGAGGCGCTCACGCGACAGCAGGCGATCGACGAGAATCCGGGTGTGCGCGGCGTGAACAGCTCGTTCGGCATCATCCTCGCCCTCGCCTTCATGGTGGTGGTCCTGGTCGTCGGGTTCTTCTTCCTGATCCTCACCGTGCAGAAGTCCAAGCCGCTCACGCTGTTGCGGGCCGTTGGGGCACCGCGGCGCTATCTCGTCCAGAACCTGCTCGGACAGATCGTTGTCGTGATGGCGGCGGGCATCCTCGTCGGCATCGGGCTGACGTTGCTGGTCGGCGCGGCCACCACTGGGGGCGCCATCGACGTGACCCTCGACCCAGCACAGGTGCTCCGCACGGTGGCCCTGCTGACCGTGCTGGCGCTCCTCGGCGGGTTGGCGTCGGTCCGGCGCGTCCTGCGGATCGATCCGATTCGTGCCACCGTCGACTCGGGGAGCAGCCTGTAGATGCGACTCGCGCTGCTCGAGGTCTTCCGCAAGCCGGGACGATTCGCTGTCGCCGGTGGCGCACTCACGATGCTCACGCTGCTGCTGCTCTTCTTGGGCGGCCTGCTCGACGGCCTCTATCTGGGCTCGACCGGGGCCCTTCGATCACAGCCCGACGGTGCCATCGTCTTCAGTGCCGATGCCCGTGAGTCGGTGCTGCGGTCCACCGCAACGACCGCCGAGCGCGACCAGATCGCCCAACTCGACGGTGTCGCCCGAGCAGGCGGGTTCGGGGTGACTCTGCTCGGCGTGAAGGTGCCCGGCGAGTCCGACATCGCCGACGGTGCGATCATCGGTTACGAACTCGATTCGGCGACGATCCCTGCGCCACCACCCGAGGGCGAGGCATGGGCGGATCGCACGCTGGAGGCGGCCGGCGTGTCGCTCGGCGACACCATCACCGTCGGCCCGGCGGCCACGCCGCTGGTCGTCAGCGGTTGGGTCGAGGACACCAACTTCCTCGGACAATCCGGCCTCTGGGTCTCCCCCACCACGTGGCGCACCGTGCAGAACGCCAACCGCCCCGACATCAGCGTCGGCCCCGACGACTTCCAGGCCGTCATCGCCGAGGCGGCCGACGGGGTCGATCCGAGCGACCTCGCCACCCGGATCGATGCCGGCGGCATCGGTGACACCAGCTCGCTGTCGACCATCGACGCAGCGAACACGCTCCCCGGTGTCGCCGAGCAGGGAGCCACCTTCAACGCGATCATCGGCACGACCTTCTTCGTGGTGGGCCTGGTGGTCGCCCTCTTCTTCGCTCTCCTGACGCTGGAGCGGGTCGGCCTCTACGCGGTCCTCAAGGCGTTCGGCACACCGAGCCGCACACTCGTGCTCGGTGTCGCCGTTCAGGCGTTCGCCGTCGCTGTCATCTCCTTCGGCGTCGGCGCACTCTTCACCTACCTCCTCTCGCTCGGCATCCCTCCCGACGTCCCGGTGCAGTTCACGATCTCCCGCGGCGTCATCACGTTGATCGGCATCACGATCACGGCGATCCTCGGCGGGCTGGTGTCACTTCGCCGCATCATCTCCGTCGATCCGGCTGCAGCGATCGGGGCGGGAGTCTGACGATGCCCATGACCCAGCGCACCGCAATCGGTCGGCCGACCACCGAAGGAGTACCCAACCCATGACGGCACTCGAACTCGATGACGTGCGAAAGGTCTACCGCTCGGGCGACTCCGAGGTCGTCGCGCTCGACCACTCGTCGCTCACCGTCGCCGACGACGAGATGGTTGCGCTCGTCGGACCGTCGGGTTCGGGCAAGACAACGCTCCTTTCGATCGCCGGCGGACTACTCACACCGACGGACGGAACCGTGACCGTCACCGGCGAACGGATCGACGGCTACTCGAGCAAGGAGCTGACGGCGTTCCGGGGCGAGAACATCGGCTTCGTCTTCCAGGCCGTCAACCTCGTGCCGTTCCTGAACGCCCGGGAGAACCTCACGGTCGTGGCCGAGATGCGAGGTTCGGGTGGCTCGGCGGCGAAGGCGAGAGCCGAGCAACTCCTCGACGAGCTCGGGCTCGGTCATCGGATGAAGAACCTGCCCGACCAGCTCTCGGGCGGCGAGCGCCAACGAGTCGCCATCGGACGCGCACTCATGAACGAACCCAAGCTCGTGCTCTTCGATGAGCCGACCTCGGCCCTCGACTCGAAACTCGGCGTCCAGGTCATGGAGCTGATCCGCTCCGAGATCAAGGGCAGGAACACCGCCGCCATCATCGTCACCCACGACACCCGGATGACCGACTACGCCGACCGGACCGTCGAGATCAGCGACGGACGCCTCCAGGCCTGAACGCAACGCTCAGGATCAAGCAGGAACCGCGACCTCGGCGAAGTCGAAGAACTGCGAGACCAGCGCGTACCCAACGATCGAGGTGAGCGGCCAGCTCGCCGACGAACCGTCGATATCGATCTCGACGGCGTCGACGTCGTGATCGTCGAAGGCACGGCGCAGTCGCCGGCCTTCGCTCAGCCCGTCGATCGCACACACGATCAGCGCCACCGCCTCGTCCTCGGTCAGTCCCAACGAAGGACGCAACGAGCCGCCGAGCCGTCGGATGGTGCGTGCATACGACGCCCTCAGGATGTCGAGTCGTCGCTGCTGGGCCGACCGAAACGCCTCGACGCTCCCGGCTGCTCGCGCCTGGTCGTCGTCGTCGGCCAGCGCCACGAGCGCCTTCACGGCGAGGTTGGCTTGGCGCAGGCGAGTCGGTGCTTCGGCGGCATCGATCGACGCCAGCTCGCGCATGACCGATCCGAGCACCCGGTGAACATCGGCGGACCCGAGCATCGCCTCACGGGCGCGGTCGGTCGCATCGTCGAGCGCCGTCAAGTCGATCACGTCCTGGTCCAGCGCAGCGATGCGGTCACGAACGGCGGCTTGAAACGCCGCCTGATCGGGCCACAGCCGGTCGTGCACGGACGCTCGCGTGACGCGTTGGCCGGTGGTTCTCTGGAGATGGCGGAACACTCTGGTGTAGGTGATGCCCTCAAGGCCAGTCCCCACACCCTCCAACCGGACGAGGTCGACGGCGGCGTCGACCACCAGTCGCTCGATTTCGTTCCGACTCCTTCGCACCATGAAACCAAGGTAGAGGGAGGGTCTGGCGCCCAACGAGTGCCGATCGGACCTTCGGCGTGGTCAGTTTTGCCCGATACCCGCGATGCACCACGAGTTCGACAACCGCTACGCCCTCGGTTGGAGGTGAGCCCGAGCCGCCGCTGCCACCTGGGCCACGGCTTCGGCGCCCTTGCCCACTACGGGTCCAAGTTGGAAGAAGATGTGCACCATTCCCTCGTACAGCCGGTGCTCGACTTCGTTCCCGGCATCGGCCAGCGCCTTTGCGTAGGCCGCGCCCTCATCGCGCAGCGGATCGAACTCGGCGGTGATCACGAGAGCCGGCGGCAGCCGCTCGAACGACGGCGCCCGCAGCGGCGAGGCCCGCCAGTCCCCGGCATCGTCAGGATGCTCGAGGTAGTGCGCCATGAACCAGTCCATCGTCTCCCGGGTGAGGACGTAGCCCGATGCGTTCTCGGTGTGCGACGGGAAGCGCTGGGTGTCGAGCATGTCGACGCCCGGGTAGATCAGCAGCTGGGCAGCGATGGCCGGTCCCGCGTTGTCACGGGCCATGAGCGACATCACCGCGGCGAGATTCCCGCCGGCGGAGTCACCCGCCACGGCGATCGGAGCACCCGCCACGGCGAGCTCGGCAGTGTTCGCTGCCACCCACTCGAGCGCAGCCCAGGAGTCTTCGACGGCGGCCGGGAATCGGTGCTCGGGGCCGAGGCGGTAGTCCACGGAGACCACGGTCTGCCCCGACTGCTTGGCGAGCGACCGGCATACCTCGTCGTGGGTGTCGAGGTCGCCGATGCACCAGCCTCCACCGTGGTAGTAGACGAGGATGCCCGCCGACGGTGTCGGGAGCGGTCGGTAGATGCGCAAGCCGACGTCGCCGTTCGGTCCCGGTGCCGACGCGTCGTCGACGGCGTGAAGCTCGGGGCCAGGCCCGGCGATGGCGACGAGACCGTGGTAGCCCTCGCGTCGCATCTCGGCCGTTTGCTGGTCGGCCGGTGGCGCGTCGGCGGCTGCGGCATTGATCAGGTCGACGAGGGGCTGGATCTGCGGATCGAGAGGCATCTCCGCACGCTAGAACGCCGGTGCGTCGCCGACCATTCGACGGGCGCTCCGAGTTCGGGAAGACTCGGCGAATGGCAGACAACGACACGACCCGGTTCGGTGACATCGCCGTCGAGCTCGACGATCAGCACGTGGCAACAGTCGAGATCCAACGACCGCCCAACAACTTCTTCAGCCTCAAGATGCTGCACGACCTGGCCGCCGCCGTCCGCTCGTGCGAGGACACCGGTGCGCGCGCCATCGTGCTCGCGGCCGAGGGCAAGAACTTCTGTGCGGGAGCGTCGTTCGATCCCGAGGAGGCGAAGCTCACCAGTGCTGCCAGTACCGACGGCGAAGAGCTGGCGAACCGTCACATCTACGACGAGGCCGTCGAGCTGTTCTCGGCCCAGCTGCCGATCGTCGCCGCCGTGCAGGGCGCTGCCATCGGCGGCGGGCTTGGACTTGCCTGCATGGCCGACTTCCGCGTCGGTGGCCCGGCCACCCGGTTGTCGGCGAACTTCGCCCGCCTCGGTTTCCACCAGGGCTTCGGGCTGAGCGTGACCCTGCCGGCGCTGGTCGGCCAGCAGCGGGCACTCGAACTGCTCTACACCGGCGCTCGGATCGACGGTGAAGAGGGGCATCGAATCGGCCTGCTCGATCGCTTCGTCGCCGACGCCGACATCCGGTCCACCGCACACGAGTTGGCCGTCGAGATCGCCCGATCGGCGCCGCTTGCCGTCGCCTCGATCAAGCAGACCATGCGGGGTCACCTCCCCGCCGCCATCCGCGAGGCGACGAACCGGGAGCGGGCGGAGCAGGAGCGGCTCACCGCGACCAGCGATTGGCAGGAGGGTGTGAAGGCGATGGCCGAGCGGCGCCTGCCGGACTTCACCGGGACCTGAGCCGGCATCCCGTTGATCGAGCCGGGGCGGGCATCACCAGGGCGCCGGCACCACCCCGACCTCGGTGGCGACGTGGGTCATCGCCACGTCGTGGGCGTCGATCGGGAGCTCCGACACGATGAAGCCGTCGCTGACACCGATGCGCAGCACCGCCGATCCGAGGCGCTCGAGCAGGCGGTCGTAGTAGCCGGCACCGAACCCGAGGCGGTGGCCGCGATGATCGAACGCAAGCCCCGGCACGAGGACGGCAACGACCTCTTCGTCGGGCACGATCGCCGATCCATCGACCGGCTGGCGGTAGCCGTACCGGTGGCGCTCGAGCGCCGACGTGGCTGGATGTATCCCCAGGTCGTGGCCACTCGTCGGGGTCCGGGTGAGTGCGAATCGGCACACCGGATCGTCGGCGAAGACCAGCGGACGCAGGTCGACCTCGTCGGGCATCGGGTCGAACGCCACCACCCAACCGTCGAGATCGGCGCGACGTAGGAATCGCTCGAGGTGCCAGCAGATTCGGGCGTTGTCGACTCGCAACGAGGTGCGGTTGTCGAGCGCTCGGCGCCGCCACGCTGCCTTGGTCACCACCGGTTCGTTGGCCACGAGGCCAAACATAGCGACCGACCTGCGCCGGTGGAAGACGCACAATCGGCGAGAAAGGTTCCGAAACGCTACTAGGTGAATCATCCCGCCTGGCCAAGCAAACCGGACATGACCACTAGAAAGAGTGGCGCTGGTTCCCTCCACTGGCCCGATACAGGACGCCCATGATCGAGCAGGTCAGAGAAACGCTCCGCTCGCCGCGGTTCTATCTTGCACTCTCGCTTTCCACGGTCACGGCCGCGCTCGTCGCGGTGCCGCTCGCCATTCAGGCCGTTCAGGTGCGCGAAGCGCAGCTGACCCCTCTCGGTGTGCCCGCAGCAGTCGGTGCCCCAGCGTCGACCACCGGCCAGCAGCCGACGAGCTCGATCGACCACGAGATCGCTGCGCCGGCACCCGACGTCGCTGCCCCCGAGACCACGCCGGCCACCGAGTCGACCAGCACCGCCGTCGCTGCTCCGGCCACCGATGCTCCGGTCAGCGACAGCACCGAGACCACGATCGACGTTGCGGCCACCGCGTCCACCGTGGCGGCGAGCACTGCTGCGCCCGACGCCGTCACCGAGCCGGCGCCGGCCGAGACCACGGTGGCCACCGCAGCTCCCACCACCTCGGCGCCGCCCACCACCACCCCCACGATGAGCACGCCATCGGTCGCCCGCCCGGGCACGACCGATCCACCAGCGCCCACAACGACCGAGCCCTTCCCGGTCGACCCGACCATGACCTTGGTCAGCACGTCGCCGTCCACCAGCGTCACCACCGTCACGACCAGTCCGGCCACGACATCGACCACGGTCGACACGGCGGCCACCTCGACGCCATCCACCACTTCGACCACCTCACCCTCGAGTTCGACGTCCACCACTCGGGTCACCACGGTCACGTCGACGACGACCGTCTCGACAACGACACCCCCGCCGAGCACACCGTCCAGCTCGAGGCCGGGAGCGCCTGCTGCTGGTCCGCCCGTCTCGATCCCGAAGGCTGCGAACTGATTCGATCCCGTCAGGGATAGGGGTGCGCCTCGACGAACTCGGCGTTCGCTGCGATCCAACGCACGGCACCGCTGCGCAACAAGCCGTCGTCGATCATGCTGAGCCAGTAGTCATAGCCGGCGGCGTCATAGCGCCGCCCGAGCACGTTGCGATAGACGATCTCGAGGAACTGGTGGTCGGTGACCGAGCCATAGGTGCGTTGGAACTCGTCGGACCGGGCGAAGTTGAAGGCCATGTCGTCGAGGGTCAGCCCGGTGCGGCTGAGCCCGATCCAATACTTGGCCCCGGCGATGTCGGGCTCGCGATTGAAGAAGGCCCAGTAGAGCCGGAGCGTGTCGGCGTCACCGGGCTGGAAGTCGTGGGCGGTCGTCATCGAAATGAGGTCCCCGGCGTTGAAAAGTGAGGTGAGCGCCACCGGGTCGAGCGTCTGCGGCCCGAGCGGCTCGGGCGCCGTCGTGGTTGTCGCCGTCGTCGGTGTTGCGGTGCTCGGCGTGGCCGTCGTCGGTGTTGCCGTGGTCGGTGTGGCGGTCGTGGGCGGGGCCGTCGTCGCCACGGTGGTCGGAACGGCCGTCGTCGGCACCACCGTCGTCGGCACCGTGGTCGTGACGGTACCGATCACCACCGAGACACAACCGAGTGGCGAGTCGCCGCCCGCTCCGAGGTTGCGTGCGGTGACACATACCAGCGTGACACCCGAAGCTGCGGTCGAGAGTTGGGCCTCGAAACCGTGGACCGGACCCGCCACGGGGTACATGGCGGCGACGTCGCTGCGAACAACGTCGGCCTTGATCTGGGTCGCTTCGCTACCGACCGACACCACGATCGGCACGGCGTCGTAGGGCTGGTTGGGGTCGATGGCGTAGCCCTTCACCCTGACGCTGCCGACGCCACCGGCCACCAGTTCGAGCAGTCCGATCGGGTTCGGGCTCGACTGGACCAGCGATGCGGAATCCAGGAGGTACGTGCCACGGTTGGCCGATGTCGGTGTTGCCATGACGACCTTGGCCCGGAGCCCGCTGTGCCCCGGAGCTTCGAGCGAGAGGGTCGCATCGAACCGCTGCCAGACATCGGTCACCGTGATGGCCAGCACCGAACTCTCCGTCTCGCCACCGATCGTCTCGAGCACGATCGACGCCGCCTGGGGCGATCCGCCGACGTGCGGGTGTCTCACCCACACCGAATAGGTGAAGGTCTGCCCGGCCGAGATCTGGGCGGCCACGTCTTGACCAACGCTCCCCCCGGCACTGGTGCCGCTGCTCGCCAACAGCGCACGAGTGCCCGCCTGGGCCATCGACGTGGCGATGCTCGTCATCGTCGTCGTTCCCGACTGGTCGATGATCGCCCACGGTGGGGTCGAGCCTGATTCGATGCCGCCGTTGGCCAGCAGGTTGGTCCCCGCTGCCGGAAGTGTCGGCAACGGTGCGGCGTCGGCGATCACCGTGAAGGTCGTCGTCCGGCCGGAGGTCGCCCCGGTGGCGACGACGGTCCACGTGGTCCCCGCCTGCGACGGGTCACACTTCCAGATCATCGTGTAGCTGCCGGTCGAACTGGAGCGGGCCGGGAGGAACTGCGCGGCGGGCGAGGCGGCGAACGAGATGTCCTCGCTACTCCCAGCGCCAGTGATACGACCGATGGAGCCGTACGAACCGCTGCATTCGACGGACACGATGCCGGGTTCCATCGTCATCGAGGAGCTACTCGCAGGACTCGAGATGCCGAAGACCAGCGCGCTCAACACCACCCAGGCGGCAAGCATGCGGCGTGCCACGGTCGTTCGGGCTCGCAGGCCTGCGGTCGCACCGCTCGCCCGCGCTCGTGTGGTGCTCGCCCGGCGGTGCCGTGTTGGTTCCAAGACGTCGGTCGCCCTGACCGAGGTGTCAACGTTGTTCATGGAGTCGTTCCTTCGACGTGGAGTGGCGTCGCTTCCGTGCTCGGCCGCCTGGCAAGCCAGGTCACCGTCAGCTTCGGCCCGCCGACTTCGACCTATGAGGTTCGACCGGTGGCCGTGCACGCAGTGACCGCCGGCGTCGTTTCGTGACGAAACGGTGTCGAAACGACGACAGCGTGCGTCGAGCAGGAACCAGCCCACCCCGAAGGCTCGTCGGAACGGCCGATCCAACGACACCAGGAGGCGGAGATGAGCCGAGCAGACCACCCACTGACGACCCGGGACCGAGCGAGCACCCGGACGCGACCGTTGACGGCCGCGGTCGCCATGGCCGTTGCCCTGACGGCGTGCGGAGGCAACGGTGACGACAGCGCCACCGAGGACCGGTCGTTCGCACCGGCCAGCGACGCAGCCGAGGGGTCGGATGCGGGAGCGGCCGAGGGCGTCGCCGACGACTCCTCCATGATCGCTGCCGAATCGACAGAGGAAGCGGGCGACAGCGCCGATACCGAGGCCGACGCAGCCACCGAAGGTCCCTCTACGGCCGAGGACTCGGCCGGTACCAACGGGTCGCCCGGAGGCACGCAGCAGGCCGGCCTCACCGCCGCCGAGCTCAACCGCTCGATCATCTACACCGCGACGATCGAGGTCGACGTCGACGATGTAACGTCGGCCGGGGTGGCGGCAGTCGACGCGGTCGAGCGAGCCGGCGGCTTCGTCTTCGGCCAGGACTCGATCGGCGGGGCCGAGCCTCGATCGGTGTTCGTGTTCAAGGTGCGACCGGCCGACTTCGATACCGCACTTGCGGCACTCGATGGGATCGGCGAGCTGCGCAACCAGGTCATCTCGGCCGACGACGTCACCGAACGAGTCGTCGATCTCGAGAGCCGCATCCAGGTGGCCGAACTCGGGGTCGCACGCCTCCGAGCCGCGCTCGAGGAGACCACCGATCTCACCGAGTTCGCAGAAGTCGAGCGACTGCTCCTCGAGCGCGAGACCGAGCTGGAGGTGATGCGGGGCCAGATCCGCACGCTGCAGGACCAGGTCGACCTGGCGACGATCACGCTGATCCTCACCCAGGACCGTGTCGAGAACAATCTGCAGCTCACGGTCACGTCGTACGAGGAGCACAACGGCGGCCTGTCGTGTCCGGGCCAGGCTGACAACCGCATCGAGGCCGGGACGGATCTCACCATGTGCTTCGAGTTGCTCAACGCCGGTGACCAGGCGCTCACGGATCTCACGCTGGTCGACACCGTGCTCGGGATCGACGACACCACGGCGCTCGTCACGGTCTACGGCAGCCTCGATGACACGCTGCAACCTGGCCAGAGCATCATCGTCGCCTTCGAGACCACGGCCGAGCGAACGGTGCAGACACGAACCGTCGCCGGTGGTCAACCGGTGGCCGTCGAGGGCGAGGAGCCAGCGGGCCCACCGGTCTCCACGATTCGCAACTCGACGATCCGGGTCACGCCGAGCGACGACGCTCCCGGCTTTGGCGACGGATTCGACCAGGGCAAGATCGTGATCTCCGGCATCTGGTCGGCAGTGCTCGTGACGATCGGCTTCGTCCTGCCGCTGCTGGTCTTGGTGCCGTTCCTCGTCGGCGCCGGCTGGTTGCTCCGCAGCTGGCGTCGGCGTCGGCCCACACCGCCGGCTCCGGCACCGGCTCCTCCGGCACCGACGCCTCCTCCACCAGCTGCGCCAGCGGAGCCGCAGGCCTCGTAGGCTCGGCCCATGAGCCATCTCGAGCTGGTCACCATCGTGGTCGAGGACTACGACGAGGCAATCGACTTCTTCGTCGGCGTCCTCAGCTTCGACCTCGTCGAGGACGTGCCATCCGAGACCAACGACGGGCGGCCGAAGCGCTGGGTCGTTGTTCGTCCTCCGCTGGCTGCGACGGGCATCCTCCTCGCCCAGGCCGACGGTGACGTGCAGCGGGCCATTGTCGGCGAGCAGACAGCCGGACGTGTCGGGTTCTTCCTGCGGGTCGACGACTTCGACGCCGCCCTCGCCCGCATGCGAGCCGCAGGCGTCGAACTGGTCGGCGAACCCCGCAGCGAGCCCTACGGACCGGTCGTCGTCTTCCGCGATATCGCCGGAAACCGCTGGGATCTGCTCGGTCCCCGACCGGTCGATTGACGCATCGCGGCGATCACCGCAACCATGGCGTCATGAGCGCACCCGCCATCCACCGAGTCGTCGTCGAAGGCCTTGCCCGCCTCCCCCAGTTCTGCCACTGCACCGTCGCCGACGGCTGGATCCACGTGTCGGGCACGCTCGGCACCAAACCCGGCGAGCTGGCACTCGTCGAGGGAGGCATGGCCCGTCAGACCACCCAGACCATGACCAATATCGGGCACATCCTCGAAGCCGTCGGCGCCACGTTCGACGACTTGGTCAAGGTGTCGGTGTTCGTCGACGACATGGCGCACTTCGGCGAGATGAACGCCGCCTACGAGGCGTTCTTCGACGGCGTGACGCCTCCGGCCCGGATCACGGTCGGCCGGGCCGGACTGGCGCTGGGCGCCGCGGTCGAGATCGAGGCGATCGCCTACAAACCGGGCGCGGCGCCTCGCAGCGACCGTGGCGCGTCGTAGCCATCAACCACACACGTCGGCGAAGACCCGCAGTACGTTGCCGCCGAGGACCGAATCGACGTCGGCAGCGGCGAAGCCGCGGTCGGTGAGCTGCTGGGCGACATCGCCGAATTGGCGATACTCGGTCAGCACCGGTCGGTAGTTGGCGTCGAGGTCGCTCCCGATCGCCACGTGATCGACGCCGATGAGGTCGACCAGGCGACAGATCTCGTCGACGTACTCCTCCAACGTCGTGGCCGTCACACCGGCGGGCCACGCGCCGACCAGCCCTCCGGCGTCGGCAACGACCCGAGCATGATCGTCGGTCAATAACCGTGGATGCGCTGCGCCCGGGCCGGCGAGATGGCTGTGCGAGATCACGATCGGCGCCGTCGAGACCTCGAGCGCACCGATCGTGGTCTCGAAGGTGGCGTGGGCCAGGTCGACGATCATCCCCAGCCGGTTCATCTCCGTCACGACCTCACGACCGAAGCCGGTCAGACCACCGTGGCGTGGCGCCTCGGTCTGGATGTCGCCGAGTTCGTTGACCCGGTAGTGGACCAGTGTGATCATCCGCGCCCCGAGCCGGTGGGCATCGACCAATCCCGAGGTGTCGCCTTCGAGAAAGTCGGCGCCTTCGCATGACACGAAACCCGATCCGCGACCGTCGTGGTGAGCGGCGGTGATGTCGGCGGCAGCGCGCACCTGACGGACGTCGTCGAACACGGTGCGTAGACCGGCCAGCTGGCGATCATGATCGCGACGCGCTTCTCCGGGCTCGAACTCTCGGCCGGCGCCGAGCCCGCCCGCGGCGTTGGCTCGCAGCACCGCCAGATCGGCAACGGTCGACAGGCTCACACAACAAACACCGGCCTCGGCGGCGACGCGTACCGAAGGCACCGTTGCGGCGGCGCCGAGTTGTCTGACTGCAGGGGCGGTGTCGTCGTAGCCGGCGAGGAAACAGCGGCCGGGGTGAGCGTGCAGGTCGATCCACGGTCCGTGCGGGCGGGTCCCGGTCATTCGTTCTCCTCGTCGGTCGACGCCGACGATAGAGCTGCCTCTGCGTCACGGCCAGCGATACCGTCGGCGACGCACCGTCACCAGGAGGGTGTGATGCTCCTCATCGGCATCGACACGTTGTTGCTTCTCGCATACTCGAGCACCCGAGCGGCGAACGGACCCTGCTCGTCGTCGAGTCGGAGCGGCGGAACCACGAACGACCGGCCGGCGACGAGGCCGATGTGCCGGTCGTTGATCTGCACACGATCGATCGCCGACCACGGCGTCAACGTCGTTTCCTCGCCATCGAACACCGCGAGGCCGTGCTGATTGGCGACGAGCTGGATCGCCACCATCCGTCCGTCACCATGACGCTCAGCGGCAGTGCGCGCCTGGTGCAGCGGAACGACAAGAATGGCGGCCCCAGCCGACCCCGACACCAGGCCGAGACCGATCGCCGGCCATGCGCTCAGCGACAGCGACGCAAGACCGAGAAGCGCTACCGCAAGGCCGAGCCCGAACATGATCGCGCCCGACGCAGTGGCCAGCGGCGACTGGATCGAGCGAAAGGCCCGACGCAGCTCACGATCGGAGTAGCGAAGGGTCAGCTCCGACGACGCTCGAGTGCTCGAATGGCGTCGAGGCGAACTCGCCAACACCGAGGACCGGCCGAGGCGGCGCATGGGCGGCGGCTGAGCGGTGTAGGCGTCGTGGATCACGAACATCAGCGTAGGTCACTCCATTTTCCGCACCAGCGGTCGACCTACCCAGCACGCATCCCGAGATCTACCCAGCGGTGGCGTGGCCGGCGGGCTCGCTGGTGAGGTCGATCAACATCCAGGTCGAGTCCTCGTCGACGAAGCCATGGCGACGATAGAAGCGGCGGGCGCCGTCGTTGGGTGCCTCGGTCTCCAAGGCCATCACGCGTGCTCCGTGGCGTCGGGCCTCGTCGATCGAGTAAGCGAGCAACCTCGACCCGAGCCCACTCCGCCGCCGCTCGACGTAGATCTCATCGAGGATGCAGTCGAGCCCGCCGGATTCGAGCGACCAGCCCCACGTCACGACGGAATAGCCCACCAGCTTGCCGACCGTGGCCTCGCCGTCGTCCTCCGCCACCCAGATCTGACCGAAGCGATCGCCGCTCAGCAGCGGCTCGAGTCCGGCCAGGACACGTGGCCGATCGAACGGGTGGTCGTCGATCCGGTAGAAGGCGTCGATCAACAACAGCAGCCGATCTCGGTCTCCGGAGATGGCTCGGCGAATCGTGGGCACGGACACACGATGCCACCGGCGGACAGTGATGCGGCCCGAACCGTCGCAGGACCCACAATCAACCGGCCAACGCCGCTTCGTCGTTCGATGCCTGAGCGGCCGCCCCGATGAGGGCGGCACGAGCTTTCGCTAAGGTGACTACTGCCGCTACTGGCGCTTGGGTGGACCACCACCGGGGACGCGGCGCACTCACCAATGCCGTAGCGCCTGGGCTCTTCGAACCACATGAACGGAGCGCCCATGTCACGCCCCCAGTCGCTGCGCGGCACCGAACTCGCCAACGAAATCCTGGCCTCGGCCGGCGAACGAGCACGAACCTACGAGACCACCTACGGCCGACCACCGTGCCTGGCGACGGTGCTGGTCGGCGACGACCCCGCATCGATCACCTACGTCCGAATGAAGCAGCGTCGGTGTCAGGACGTCGGCGTGGCTTCCCAGCGTGTCGCCCTCCCTCACACCTCGACGACCGCCGAGGTCGTCGAGGCCGTTCGCCAGCTCTCCTCCGATGAGCAGATCGACGGCATCCTCGTGCAGCATCCGGTGCCCCCACACGTCGATGAGCGGGCAGTGTTCGAGGCCATCACTCCCGCCAAGGATGTCGACGGGGTGACGATGCACTCCTTTGCGTCGATGTCGTTCGCCGCCGGATCATCCGGTAGTAGAGGGTTCGAGTCGTGCACGCCGTCGGGCATCGTTCGTCTTCTCGACCACTACGACATCGAGGTGGCCGGCAAGCACGCAGTGGTCATCGGGCGCAGTCCGATCCTCGGCAAGCCGATCGGCATGCTGCTCCTGGCGAGAGATGCGACGGTGACGTTCTGCCACTCGAAGACCGTCGACCTGCCTGGCATCGTCGCCGCTGCCGACATCGTGGTTGCAGCAGTCGGCCGTCCGAACTTCGTCCGTGGCGAGTGGCTGCAGCCAGGCGCGGTCGTGGTCGACGCCGGCTACCACCCCGGCAACGTCGGCGACGTCGATCACCAGAGCGCTGGCTCACGCGCCGGCGCGATCACTCCCGTGCCCGGTGGTGTGGGTCCGATGACGATCGCCGTCCTCGTCGAGCAGACGGTGGAGGCGGCCTTCCGGCACCGGTCGGCGTAGCGCCGCCGGTGCCGGCCGGGACTCGCTACGGGAGCACCTCGAGTGGGCGCATCATGTCGTGGTCCTCGTGCGACAGCACATGGCAGTGCCACACATAGCGACCGGGACGGTCCCACTTCATCTTGATGCGCGTGACCTCTCCGGGGTGTGCCGTCACGACATCGCGTGGTGCCGCCTCGTAGTGTCCGGATTTGTCGAGCTTGTTCTTTCGGTCGACGCGACGGTTCTCGAGCCGGAATCCTTGGCCGACCGCCCCGTTGTGCTGCATCACCGGTTGCGGCACCACATCGGCGGTATAGGGCATGCGATCGATGATCTCGAAGTTCACCAGGTGGAGGTGGACGGGGTGAGCGTCCATGGTCGAGTTGTAGATCTCCCACACCTCGGTCGAACCCAACGCCGGGGTCTCGGTGATCGGCGCGTGCCAGGGCAGCGTTCCGTTCTGCACGGTCCCGTTGATGTCCTGGGTGCGCCACGCCGTACCGAGCATGGGCTGGAGCCGTCCGTACTCATCGGCACCCTCGTAGAGCCCGACGGCACGTACCTTGTCCGCTGCACCCTGCACGCCGCGATATCGCGGCAGGTTCGAAGGATCGAACCGATCGGGCACCGCATGGTTCAGCGGCACGACCACGTCGAACGCCATGATGCGGTCGGTCCGCCGATCCGGGAAGAAGTCGTCAGGATCACCGATCAATTCGCCGCCGAACGGGGCATCGCTGGCGGTGTTGGTCAGGATCGCTCGTCGACCTTGCAGCGCCGCGAAGTCGATCACGAGGTCGACGCGCTCGGACGGGCCCAGCAGCAGGTGATCCATCTGCCGGGCGGTTCCGAGACCCTGGTCGGCCCCGACCACCCAGAACGGAAGTGGTGCGCTTGCGTCGTCGAGGCTGTCATCGCCAAGCCCGACCGAGCGCAGCTGCAGCGCGAAGAACCGGGAGTCGGAGCCGTTCAGCAACCGGACGCGGTAGTGGCGGGGCTCGACCTCGGCCTTCGGCCAGACGATGCCGTTGACCATGATGAGGTCGCCGAAGAACTCGGCGAGCCCCGACGGCTGCGGCACCGCATCGTCGGCAAGGCCTTGGTCGGTGATGAAGTCGGCCCAGGCGGGATCGCCGGGGAACGCCGGATAGAACAGCTCGCCGTTGTCGCGGAGCATGCGGTCCTGCACCACGTAGCCGAGTTCGTACTGCTCGGCGGGGAGCCCCAGCGGGTTGTCGTGGCGACCAGTGTCGACGTCGTCGCGCAGGATGTAGAAACCGGCGAGACCCGCATAGACATTGAGCCGCGTGATGCCGAGCGCATGGTCGTGGTACCAGAGTGCGCCGGCTTGTTGGTCGTTCTCGTACAGATAGTCACCGCCGGTGAACGCGGGCCCCTGCACGCCGAAGTTCTGCGAGAAGAACGCTTCGGGGTAGCCATCGGCCTCGGCGCTCGAGTGTCCACCGTGGAGGTGCGTCACCATCGGCACGCCGGTGTCTTCGATGCGCAGGTGCTCATAGCCGTGGAGGCTGTACGCCCAATGGAACGACTCGTCGACCGGGAGCAAGTGGGGTCGGCCGACCGGCAGCCAGTTCCGCCACCGCACCTTCACCGGACAGTTGGTCCTGGCTTCGATCGTGCGGCCCGGCCAGCTGTGACCGCTCTGGTCACCGTAGGTGTAGACCTTCGTTGCCAGCTTGCGGCCCCGTGCATCACGGGCGCCGGTCTGGTGCCAGGTCTGCTTGGCTCGGATCTGGTACACGTCGACGTCGCCGCTGACGACCGGCGTGAACCGTGAAGCCAGCGCGTTCGGTACGAGCTCGGTGAACAGCCGCTGGCGTGCAGGGTCGACCAGCCCGGCTGCCAGTGGCGACGCAAGCGCCACACCCCAGCCCCCGAGGAAGTTGAACGATGCCGCTGCTGCGGTGAGGCCCGATGCGGCCAGGAACGACCGTCTCGAGATGCCAGCCCGATCGGTGATGCCGCCCGATGGTTGCTTGTTCATGATGCCCTTCGTTGACGCGGAGGGACACCGTGATGGGCTCACTCAGCTGGACCCGGGCTCCCTCGACTACCGAAACAAAAGGTAAAGCCAAGGGTGCATCACTCGAATGGGTGATACGGCTGTTCGAGCCTGAGGAGTACCACCCACACTGACCAGGAGAAACTTGTCAGAGTCTTGACAGACTCAGTCGTCGTTGCGGCGCTCGCCATAGTCGCCGAAGGGGCGATCTCGCTCCCGCACCGCTTCGCGGAATCCCACTTCCATCGAGCGATCGACGAAGTCGGCGCCTTCCTGGCTATGGCGGGCCACACCGTCGAAGATCGTGCCGAGCAGACGAGACGTTGCCGGGTCGTACTGATGATTGGCAACGCTGTTCAGCGCCAGGGTGATCATCTCCAGCTGGTTCGACGGCACCTGGGCGATCCGTTGGGCGAGGGCCATGGCGTGCGCTGCAAGTTCGTCGTCGGGCACCACCTCCAGGATGGCGCCCATCTCCAGCGCCTCGTTGGCGGTGAACTCGTCGCCGGTGAGCATGTAGCGGCGGGCTCGCTGCATGCCCATCCGCGCCACCCAGTTCCACGGGGCCTCCGGCACGCCCCACACGCGTGACGGTGGATAGCCGAACCGGGCCGACTCGGCGGCAACAATCATGTGGGCGTTGAAGACGACGTTGGTACCACCGGCGATGCACCATCCTTGGACGGCAGCGACGGTGGGCTTGGTCGACTCGTGGAGCTTGGCCCACGTGTTCGCATAGGCGCCGATCATGTGCAGGTCGGCGGCGGTGTCCCACAGCCGCTTGCTCGTCTTCTCGTCGCTCGACTGGGCGGCGGTCGACCAGTCAAGGCCGTAGCCGGCACAAAAGGCGGGACCTTCCGCATCGAGAAGGATCACCCGGACGTTGCGATCCCGCTGCGCATCGTCGAGCGCGGCACCGAGCTCGTCGCGAAACTGCGGTGTGATCGTGTTGTAGGCCTCGGGTCGGCACAGCGTCAGCCGCCGTACGTGTCCGTCATCGGTCACTCGAACTGCGTGGTCTGCCATCCCGATGGTCTACCAGGCATCACGGCACCGCCGCGGACGCTTCTGTCGACATCTTCGATCATTCGGTGTGGACGTACCAGTGCGACTCGGTGACCGTGCCATCGGGCAACTCGTGAGGGATCGTCTCGACGATGACGCTGCCCGTGCTGCCGATGACCGCCTGCATTGCGGCATTCTCGACGGACGTGCCGATGTGGACGACCGGAATACCGGCATCGTGGATGACCGCAAGCACGCCAGCCATCGCTTCCTTCGCGAAACCCTTTCCGCGGTATACCGGCAACACCCAGAAGCCGAGGTTCCACTGCCCTGGTGGCCGATGATTCGTGATCACGGCGCCGGCGACACACTCGCCGCTGTCGATCTCGCAGACGATCAGATGGCAGCGACGCCCGACCGACGAGAAAGCGCCAAGGAGCGCGTTGGTGGCGCCGCGCATCTCGCTCGTCCAGCCGTTTGCGGCAGCGGCCGAATCGTCCATGACCGCGTTCCCGGTGATGACGTCGTCGCGCTCGAGCCGTCGGATGACCAGCCGTCGGGTGGTGTGATGGACGGTCTTCGGCAGTGGATCGTCACTGACCGGTTCCGCCTTCGCGATCAACCAGATCGCAGACCAGCACGTGGGGAGGATGATTGCCGAGACGCCCAGGATGACCCAGCGGTTGCCTCCCACTCCAGCGGCAATGAGGAGTACACCCATGATCAGGCCGACCCACACCTGGACGGCCACCATGCCTGCCACCCAGCTCGGCGCCAAGGTCCAGAGCTGCCGGAGGAGTGTCGACGCGCTTCTCATCGCTTGGATCGTCGGTCGATCTCAACGCCAGCTGTAGAAGCGAGCAGCCACTCGCTGCCAGATCAGCGGTGGCGGGGCGCTTGCCGTTTCGGAGTCCACCGCACGCTGAGCTCGTCGCCATCGTCCAGCGCCCGCCATCGTTCGAGCATCGCATCGAGCTCGTGGTCGAGCGACGTGGGCCGACCGGCCTTCCACGCGAAGTAGATCTCGTTGACCCGCACCTCGGCGGCCTCGAGCTCGCCGAGGTGGCGAGCGATCACGGCACGACCCTGCGGCGTTCGCTTTCGACCCAGCGAGGCGAACGTCGCCCCCTCTGCGACACAGCCCCAGAAGCCGTGCTCGATGCCGAGGGCGTCCTCGATGACGAACGTGTAGAGATCGTGCGGTAGGTCGGCGCCGGCCGCCATCGACGGACCAGGAACCACCGTGCGCGGC
The DNA here is from genome assembly GCA_041394265.1 of Acidimicrobiales bacterium. Classification (NCBI taxonomy): domain Bacteria; kingdom Bacillati; phylum Actinomycetota; class Acidimicrobiia; order Acidimicrobiales; species Acidimicrobiales bacterium. The sequence goes on along the minus strand of JAWKIO010000005.1, from coordinate 3,205,209 downwards.
GGGCGCAGCGCCGTCCATCCGCAGGTTCGACCCTGTCGGCGGAACGTGACGTCCATCGGCTTGGGCGTCGTCATGCGTCGGCGGTCGTGAGTGCGTCGGCGGTTGTGAGTGCGTCGATGATGGCCTGGACCGCCGGCGATTCCGACATGGTGCGGCGGTACACCACGGCAACATCTCGCGTCGGCACCGGATCGGCGACGGCGACGGCAACGAGGTCGTCGTGCAGGGTGCTCCGGCCGAGCCGGGGCACGAGGGCAATCCCGAGCCGAGCCCTTGCCATGGCGATGTGGGACTCGAACTCTTGCGATTCGTGGATGATGCGAGGACGGCGTCCGGTGCCGTCGTACATCCGGCTGAGCCACTGGCGGCAGATGGTTCCCTCAGGTGTGGCGATCCATCCCTCGTCGATCAGGTCGTGAGGGGTGAGCACGTCTCGGGTTGCCAGCCGGTGACAGCGGTGGAGAATCACGTCGGCCACGTCGTTGGCGATCGACCGTCGCTCGACGTGGTCGGGGACGTCGATGCTGACGTTGCCCCACGAGTGCACGACACCCAACTCGTACTGTCCGGTGGCCACCAGCTCGATCGTGTCCCACGGCTCGCGCTCGACGAGCGCGAGTTCGAGATCGGGGTGTGCCGCCAACAGCCCGGGCATCGCCGGAGCGACCAGGCCGCGCATGGCAGTCGAGAACGCAGCCAGGCGCACCTGCCCGGCAACGGCACCCACCGAGCGGTGGAGTCCGGACTCGAGCCGCTCGAGTTCACCCAACAAGCGGCTTCCGGCGGCGACGAGCTCACGCCCCTGAGCGGTGAGAACCACACCGCGTCCCACTCGTTCGAGCAAGGCGATCCCCGTCTGACGCTCCAATCGCTTGATCTGTTGGGACACCGCGCTCGGCGTATAGCCGAGGGCGTCGGCGGCGGCGACCACCGATCCCTGGACGTCGACCGCTCGCAGGGCACCCAAGGTGGCCAAATCGATCATGAAGCAACACTACATGAAATCATCATTCAACAATCGCTGGTACTTCATGATGATCGGCTGCACGCTGGCCTCATGCCGCTGCGTGACTCGCTCCTCGCCACCCTCGTCGCCACGATCTGGGGGTGCAACTTTCTCGTCATCGAGTGGGGCATGAGCGGTGTTCCTCCGCTGCTGTTCGTCTCGATCCGCTTCGTCGCCGTGGTGTTCCCGGCGATCTTGCTCGTCCCTCGGCCCGAGGCCAGCTGGCGGACGATCATCGGCGTCGGCACGTTCATGTCGCTCGGGCAGTTCACGTTTCTCTACGTGGCGCTCGACGCCGGACTTCCGCCCGGTATCGCTGCCCTGGTACTCCAGGCCCAGGTGGTGTTCACCGTCGCCATTGCCGCCGTGGTGCTCCGAGAGCGGCCACATCCGCAACAGGTCGTCGGCGTGTTCGTCGGTGTCATCGGCCTGGTGTTGGTCGGCCTCGGGCGGGGCGGCGACGTTGCGATCACCGCGTTCGGGCTGTGCCTCCTCGGTGCGCTGTCATGGGGGATCGGCAACGTGGTGTCGCGCTCGTCGGGCGTCACCGGTGGGTTGTCGCTCACCGTGTGGTCGGCACTGATGGTCCCGCTCCCCGCGTTTCTGCTCGCCCTTGTCGTCCACGGTCCGACGGCGGTGGCGGAGGGCCTCGGTGCGTTCGGGTGGCGTTCGGCGGTGTCGACGCTTTACACGTCAGGACTGGCGTCGCTCGTCGGCTATGGCATCTTCAACACCCTGCTCGCACGACACCAGTCGTCCCAGGTCGTCCCATTCGTGCTCCTCGCTCCCGTGGTGGCGATGAGTGCGGCCGCCGCCCTCCTCGACCAGCGACCAAACGCCCTCGAGATCGCCGGTGCCGCTTCGATGGTCGGTGGCGTCCTGATCGTCCTGCGGTCCGGCAGGACTTCAGGACCTTCCGCTGTCCATGCCATGAGCGAGGCGCTGGAAGCCGATCGACCGACGGCCACCGGCGTCGAACTCAAGTCGTACACGCCGACACGACACTGAGCTGTCCCTCACCGGCCGACACCAGGACCACGACGAAGCCGATATTGAAGCGTCGCCTATCGGCACCCTGGGGGCATGCCCCATCCGGATATCAGCCGCGCGTTGTGGGCGAGGTCGGGGCGGGCGGAGCACCCGGCACGACTGGAATCAGAAGTTCGTCACCTCGTCAACGACGATGGCGCCGGGCTCAAGCTCGACACCCCGGAATCGGCACACCAGATCACCGATCGTGACGAAGGCGTACCGAGTTGATGGATTGTCGGCATCACGCCCGAGGACCGGCCACGCACCGGCGAAGGTGAACAGCAGAGCTTGCGCCTCTTCGTGTGTGAAGGACTGAACCATCGAGGAACCTGCAGCTGCGATCGCCTCGGGAAACTCTTCGGCGTAGATCGCCGCCCGGTCGTTGAGGACGACGCTCAACGCCCGCCAGTTCGGAGCCGTCACTTCGTCAGGAAGCTTCGTCGAGCGCTTGCCGCGTTCGACTCACCGATTCCGACAGGGCCTTCGCTCGGGCACGGTCACTCTCGCTGATGTTGGACGGTCGAGGCTCAGCGGCACGGGCACGAGCCTCCGCCAGCCGCTCGGCGCTCCAACCCAGCCGCTCGGCGATCTGCTCCAGCGTCTCGACCTGCATGCGGCTAGGTTAGCCCGCAGCGCGGTATCCATGTCCGACGGTCCGAGTTGCTCGGCATTGAACAGCTTCGCATTCAGGCGCTCCCAGCGACGGCGACGGCGACGGCGACGGCGACGAGACACGCTGGAACGCTCGATTCCGCGCTCGCTGCCACTCAGGACAACCCGCATCGAAGCGGTACTGTCTCGAGATGGAACAGCACCGTCAAAGGTCGACACCGCGACGACATGCTTCGTCGGCACCGGTCGGAGCGACGTGATTCGGCGAAGTGCGTCGTGGGGCCACCTCGCTGCTATCGGAGCGCTCCTGATCGTCGCCGGCTGCGGAAGCGGAAGCGACGCCCAGGCGACCACCACCCCAGCATCGGTCATCCAGCCCGCAGCGACATTACCACCCTTGTTCCCCATCGCCGAGGAAGTCCGAAAGGTCGAAGAGGGCGTGGCGAACAACTGGACCGATCGGTCTATTCTTTCCGGCGTCACCGTGGCGGAAGCGACCGAATGGGGCAGACAGAGCGGGTTCACCAAGATCGTTGTTGCCGATGTCGAAGAGGACCTGCCAGCTATCGGCGGACCAGGTTTCACTCTCGTTATCCGCGAATCCGGCGGAATCGTCGAAAGCGCTTGGGCCACCAAGCTCTAGGCGGACCGCAACAAGCGGGTCAGCGCCCCTGACAATCTGCCCCACTGAACCGGCCCAAGAAGGCCGGAGATCAAACCCCTCGACAGCCCCCTACCGATCCCACGTCGAAGCGCTCACCCGTGCCCCACAACGCCAGCTTGATGACGCTCCCAATATTCGTGCACATGACGACCACGCCTACGCCGCAGGGTCGGCCTCGCACATCAAGCCTTCGATCGAGCATTGCCCTCGCCGACCTTTCGGCCAATGCACAGCTCACGCCCCCCTGACCTCACGTGCTTCGTGGGCTCGCTCGTCAGGGCTAGCTAGATCGACGGCTACGGACCGAGTCTTGATCGGCGGCTCTTGCCCGCGCAGCGATCACCGTGAAACGCAGTACGGTCCCGATGTCACAGCGCATCACCCTCACCACAGGAGAGCGCTGGATGAGCACGAACGACATTCTCTGGAGACAATGTGGGCCTTCCGCGTAGCGCTGCGCAGCGCATGATTGCCGCAGCTCTCTCCCACGTGGTGGGCATAACCTTGGCGTCGGTTGGGGTGGTCACAGACTCGAACCGATATCTGGCGTTCGGAGGCCTAGCGTTCTTCGTCTCGATCATGTGGCTGGAAGTCGAAGCCGAGCGTTGCCGTTCGGAGCTCCTCGTACTTGCTCGACGGAAGCTTCCATGGACCACTCCCCAGAGCGTGGTGCTCAGCCCGGAAGGATGGCGCTCCGTGTCGCTCGCCGCAGGCCTATCGGCGAGATCCGGTTCAATGCTGTACTACATCTTCGTTGGCGGCTTCTTCTTGCCCATCTTGGTCGCGATCGCTCTCACGCAGATTTCGATCGGGCCCTAGGAAGTGTCGAAGCGCACGGGCAGGATCCGACCGATCACAACCCGGGTGAGATCGAAGGTCATGCTCGCAGCGACCCAGGTTCTCCTCCACGACTGAACTGGCTTGGCCAACGACATCGCCGAGAGCATCCCCTACCACTCATGAACCGAGTCTCGGAAAGCGTCACCAAACGCCGGCTCGGCGGCGGCCGTTCAGGCGGGCGTGGTGCGTCGTTTCAGCCGCCGGAGAATCCCCATTGCGGGTTGAGCAGTTCAATGTCGTGAAGGGACACCGTCGATCCGTCTGAGGTTTCGACCAACGCAGTGTGTAGCAGCGCTCTGACCGGGCCTGAGCCTCCGCCGTCGGGGGACGCAACGATTGGATCGAGCACCTCGATGGTGCCACTGATGACCGTCCAGACGTCTTCTACGTGCTCACCGTCGAAATCGGTTGCGATGTCATGGCATGGCCACACCACCAGACCGGTTCCAACCTCCACGTACCCGCTCCACTCATCGTGTTCGAGGTCGAAGACTGCCGGATCGCTTCCCTTGGCCGCCTTCGTGGACGCGCGAACGGTGAGTCGCATCGTGCCGTCGTTGTCGCGAACGGTGAATCCATTGCCGCAGCTGTCGTGCTCGGTGAATTGGGCGGACTCGATGTCGGGTATTCCACGTGCGGCGCCGCACGAAGTGGCAGCGCCAAGGATCAGGGCGACGGCGGCCATCCCCGGCAAGTGAGTCATGTGTGACTATCGGCTTGGCCGAGCTTCAGCTGAACACCGTCGACTTGGTGACGGGGCCCATCGGTAGCGTTCGACATCGAGGTCGAAGGCTCTCCTCGAAGGCATGACATGTGCGATGCCAGCGTCAAACGGCCAGCGGAAGTGTCCAACACCACCCGCCCAGGGCGCTTTCGGGGCGCGCCCTCCTGATCGCCGGCCTGAGGTCGCACGATCTCGACGGGCGACCACGCTCAAGAATGCCGGCTACTGGTGTGTCAATCTCTCTCCGGCCAACGGTCGGGCCAGATGTCGATCACGTGGACCACCACGCCCCCGGGATCGTCGGACCAGGCGTCGAGGCCAACCAGGAGGTGGTAGCCGGCAACCGTACGCGCAGCCTCGACCGTGAATCGGCGTACGCCCGGCGACTGGTCGATCTCGGGCAGACTCCACCAGTCGACCAGCGACAGCGCCTCGATCGCTTCAGGGAGATCGTGAGCCCGGAAGACCTCCGCCCGGTCAACCGGAAGTTGGTCGTCGATACTGGCCCGTGCGTGATCCGGAACACGGACCGGTCGTCTCACCTGCTGTCGGCTCGGGCTTCGTCGTCGGACTTCGCCATAGCCTCCGGCAGCCGTTCGACGGCTCTCGCTAGCGATGCCTCAGCAACTGGCGAAAGGGGACGAGCGGACACCGCATCACCGGCGAGCGCAGCCGCTCGATCGGGCTCGACGGCAGGCATGGTCTCGGTCGGCTCCATACTCGGACACTACAGCGCCACCGTGACAACGGTCGCGCAAGCCGCGACCCCGGCGCTCCCACACCATGTGTCCTCGGCCCTGAACGCCGGCCAGGGGCCGCGAGTGTTCATTGATACGGCTCTCGGTAGGTGGCCGCTGCGGGAAGGTTGAGATCTCGTGTGGCCTTCTCGACCTCTTCCTTCCAGGTGGGGATCCCGAACATCGCAAAGAGGCGACGTGGAGACAGTGGCCGAGCGTCGCTTTGCAGAGCGGCTCGGAGGAACCTCGACTGGGTCGGGGTGAGGTCGCCTGCGAGCCTGAAGGTGAACCGGTTGCCGTCGACCTGTAGGTCGGTGGACACGAAATCGGATGCCGGGTCGACGGGATGATCCCAGGTCGCTGCGAGCCAACGACGCACGGCCGTCAATAGGTGGTGTGCGGCCACGGTGAGATCGGCGAAGAATTCGTCACGCTCGGGAACAGTCCCGAACGGCCCATCGGGAACGAGGGGGACGCGCACCAGCGACACCTCCTGGCGAGTGTGTTCGCCCCGTTGTCGTTCCTGGAGCGCCTGGTAGGTGTCGGCTGCGACGAACGCCGTGGCCACCGGCCCTTCGAGCCAGTACGCCGACGACGGAAGACCGACCACCGACAGCAGACCGTTGAGTGGGTGGAGTACCGACCGCATCTGTTCACGGGTGCCGGTGAGTTGCACACCGTCGCTGATCGGCATCGCCGCACCGGCGAGTCCGACATCGAGGACCGCCGCCAAGGAATCTTGCAGCCACAGGTGTTGCGGGTAGAGCGGGAGTTGGTCGATGGTGAGCCGCTCGGGTCCGGCTTCGTAGCCGCTCGCGATCTCTGTTCGCCAGAGCGGGGCTCGGGCGACGTCGGTGGCGATCCATCCACCACGCAGACCCTGCTCGGCCAGCGCGTCGGCGAGCGGGTCGAGTCGGCCGCCTTCGCTGCCGGCGATGACGATCCTGATCGTGGAGTGCTCGCCCTGGTGTCGAATGGTGAGTTGGCTGGCCGGCCACGGCACAACGGTGTCCTGCCACCCGAGGTGGAACTCGTCGCCGTAGTCCGTGAGTCCCGTGATGTCGGGAGCGGGAGTTGATTTGGTTGCTTCGGGAGCGATCTCGTGGATCGCCTCCCATACGAGGTCGGCATGCGCCTGATCGATGCCGTCCATCGAAGCCATCAGACTGACACCGTCGTGCGTGTCCCCAGCTACCTGCTGCAGAAGCGGTTCGGTCGGTAGGGGCGGTACAGGATGGAAACGCAGGGTCATACAACCAACACCCTCAGGGGCCAACCAGTCCGGAACGGCTGAACCACCCCAACCTAGGCGTGTCTTCTAGCGCTCGCGGACCGCCAGTCGAGGAACGTCGTCATACGCCGGGACGATGACGCACGCTATGGGCGGGCAGTCCTGCTCGAGACTGCCGACGGTGGGCCGTGCGAGCTGCGAGTCAATCCGACCATCTCTAGCATGAAGCCATGCAGTCTCACGAAGTCCTGCTGCGGGAGATGGAGTCACTGCAGCAGATGCCAGACGAGTTGATCCGTTGGCTCGCAGACCATACTGCGGTTACTTCCTTCAGCCGAGGTGAGGTGCTCATCGAGGAGGGCACCTCGACGCGAAACTGCTACTTCATCATCAGCGGCGAGACCGACGTGTTGTTCGAAGGCCGCTCGCTCGGCCCAACCGGCGCAGGCCAGCCTGAAGGTGAGATGGCGATGTTCTTCCGTCAGCCGCGCTCAGCCACCACCGTGGCGAACTCGGACACCGTCACGGTTCTCGACCTCCCCGCAGCCGCCTTCGACGAACTCCAGAGAACAAATCCCGAACTCTCGAACCGCTTCCAAGCCGAACTACTTTCCTACTTGGAGCGAGCCCGCGGGATCACCTCCTCGGATGCGCAGGATCGAGCCAGGCGCACGACCGCAGATCCAGACCCGGAGACGTAGCCGCTCATCACGGGCGCGCCCGGGGCGTCCGACGACCAACTCGTGACACCCGGCGCACACGACACCGGGGTCACGAGCTGGTCGCCTACATCACGAACAACCGCTCGTGGTACCGCACGACGGGCAGGCGTGGCAGCTACCGGCCCGCTGCATCTTGATGCCGCAGGTGAAGCAGAGCGGGGCATCGGGGTCGACGACGGGCTCGGCGTGAGCGGTCGTGCGCTGCTCCTCGGCGGCGATCATGTCGATGATGTCGTCGGCCGAGTCGACCGAGGGCGGATCGGCGGCGATGTCATGGCCCTGCACCGTGGTGGTGTCCTCGACGCCGGGCAGGGTCTGCTGGGTGCGCTCGTTGACGGTGAAGATGCCGAGCTCGGCCCGCTCCTCGTAGCTCAGGTAGAGCACCGCCAGCTTGCGGAACAGGTAGTCCATGATCGAGCTGGCGATCCGGATCTCGGGATCGTCGGTCATGCCGGCGGGTTCGAAGCGCATCCCGGTGAAGGTCTGCACGTAGTTGCGCAGCGGCACGCCGTACTGCAGGCCATGGCTGAGCGAGATGGCGAGCGCATCCATGATCCCGGCCAGGGTGGAGCCCTGCTTGGCGACCCGGAGGAAGATCTCGCCCGGACGACCGTCTTCGTATTCTCCGACGGTGACGAAGCCCTTGCAGTCGGCGACACGGAAGTCGAACGTGCGGCTCTGACGGTTGCGGGGCAGACGCTCACGAACCGGCTTGTAGACGACCTTCTCGATCACCTCGGTGACCGGTGCGGTCACGGCGGCGACCGCGGCCTCGGCGGCGGCATCGGAGCCGGCGCTCGAACCCTCGGCGTCACCCTTCTTCGCCATGGAGAGCGGCTGGGCGACCTTGCAGTTGTCGCGGTAGATGGCGATGGCCTTGACACCCATCTGCCAGGCGTCGATGTGGAGCTGCTCGACGTCTTCGACCGTGACCTCTTCGGGCATGTTGACGGTCTTGGAGATCGCCCCCGAGATGAACGGCTGGACGGCCGCCATCATCTTCACGTGACCCAGGTAGTGGATCGGGTTGTCGCCCATCGAGCAGGCGAACACCGATACATGCTCGGGATCGAGGCCAGGAGCGCCGAGGATCGACTTGTTCTCGTCGATGTAATCGATGATCGCCTGGGCAGCCTGGTCGGAGTAGCCGAGACGCTTGAGCGCACGTGGCACCGACTGGTTGACGATCATCATGGTGCCGCCACCGACGAGCTTCTTCATCTTGGCCAGACCGAGGTCGGGCTCGATGCCGGTGGTGTCACAGTCCATGAGCAGACCGATCGTGCCGGTCGGGGCCAGCACCGTGGCCTGGGCGTTGCGCACACCGACCTGGGGAGCGAGCTCGCAGGCAGCGTCCCATGACTGCTGGGCTTCGCCGAGGATGTCGAGCGGGGCGAGGTCTTCATCGATCGACGCGTTGGCCGCCCGGTGCTGCTCGAGCACCCGCAGCATGTGCTCCTTGTTGTCGGCGTAGCCGGCGTGGGCGCCCATGCGGCTCGCGATCTTGGCCGAGGTGAGGTAGGCGTGACCGGTCATCAACGAGGTGAGCGAGGCGGCGAGCGCCCGGCCCTCGTCGGAGTCGTACGGCAGGCCGAGGTTCATCAAGAGGGCGCCGATGTTGGCATAGCCCAGACCGAGCTGACGGAACTGGCGTGAGGTCTCACCGATGCGCTCGGTCGGGTAGTCGGCCCGGCCGACCATGATCTCCTGCGCGGTGAACACGTGCTCGATGGCGGCCTTGTAGCCGTCGATGTCGAAGGTGTTGTCGTCGTTCAGGAAGCTGAGCAGGTTGAGGCTGGCCAGGTTGCACGCCGAGTTGTCGAGGTGCATGTACTCGCTGCACGGGTTCGAGCCGTTGATCTTGCCCGTGTTGGCGGAGGTGTGCCAGCGGTTGATCGTGGAGTCGAACTGCATGCCCGGATCGGCGCACTCCCAGGTGGCCTGGGAGAACTGGCGCATGATGTCGCGAGCCTTGACGGTCTTGATGATGGCGCCGTCGGTACGGGCGACGAGCTTCCAGTCACCGTCGTCGAGGACGGCCTGCATGAACTCGTCGGTGACCCGGACCGAGTTGTTGGCGTTCTGGTACTGGATCGAATGACTGTCGGCACCGTCGAGGTCCATGTCGAAGCCGGCCTCACGCAGCACGCGTGCCTTGCGCTCCTCGGTGGCCTTGCACCAGATGAACTCCTCGACATCGGGATGATCCACATCGAGCATGACCATCTTGGCGGCACGACGGGTCTTGCCGCCCGATTTGATGGTGCCGGCCGAGGAGTCGGCGCCGCGCATGAAGCTGACCGGGCCGGAGGCGGTGCCGCCGCCCTTGAGCAGTTCGTGCGAGGAGCGGATACGCGACATGTTGACGCCGGCGCCCGAACCGCCCTTGAAGATGGTCCCTTCCTCGACGTACCAGTTGAGGATGGAATCCATCTTGTCGTCGACCGACAAGATGAAGCAGGCGGAGGCCTGCTGGGGTACGCCGGCGACGCCGATGTTGAACCACACCGGCGAGTTGAACGCAGCCCGCTGGTGGATGATCAGATACTTGAGTTCGTCGGAGAAGATGTCGGCTTCGGCGTCGGAGGTGAAGTAGCCCCCCTCCTTGCCCCACGTGGTGATGGTGTCGACGACGCGGTCGGCGACCTGGCGGAGCGAGCTCTCACGCTCGGCGGTGCCGAGGGTGCCGCGGAAGTACTTCTGGGCGAGGATGTTGGTGGCATTGACCGACCAGCTGCTCGGCACTTCGACGCCGAGCTGTTCGAAGGCGACCTCGCCGGTCTTCCAGTTGGCGAGACGGGCATCGCGGCGCTCCCAGCTGACGGTGTCATAGGGATCGACGCCGGCGGTGGTGAAGTAGCGGCGGAGGCCGATGCCGGTCTGCTCTGGTGCTAGTGCCATGAAGTTTGCTCCTGTGCGCACCGGCGAACGGGCGTCCGGTGCCGTTGTTCCCGTACGAGCGCTTGCCGCCGCGTGGGGTGGGGATTGGGTTGAGGGGGTGGGTCGACTCCTCGACACCGAGGCTGAGGAGCGCCGGTGCTGGCATGAGTCGGTTCAGGTGCCACGACGCAGGTCGAGGCGGTGTCGCTGCTGATGTCTGTCGCTGCTGATGCTGCTCCACCGAGACGAGAGCGTCTCGATGGAACGTGTTGCTGCCGCCCGAGAGCTTCGAGCATGTTCGCTCGACGCGAACGTTGTCTGAGGAAGGAAACCGACGGAGGGACGATCTTCTTCCTGCGGGTATCACGGGTTCTCAGGGGTCGCCCGGCCACGAGGATGGCGTGGGCGCATCGTGCGCTCCGTACCACCCGCCCGTTCCACCCACAGCGCCGTAGCGCTCTGAGTGTTGGAGCTGGTCGTGCGGGTGTCTTCCGACCAGGAGTTTTCCCCCTTCGAACTCTGGGCCGCCACCATGGGTGACCTACCAGATGTTGTAGTGAGGAGCGCTCCCGCGCCGTTCGACGCACAAGATGTAGGGGCGCATTACAGCATCGTAATTACGCCGATGTCAATGCTTCATTCGTGTGAATATTGCCGACGGAGAGTGGTTGGCCGCCGTCGAGGCGTGGCCAGAAAATCCCCGAAATTCGACCGGCCCGGTGACGTAGGTCGAGGCTGGTCACAACTCATGGCTTGCCACGCGAACGTGTCCCTCGCCCATGTGCAGTATCCGCCCAAGGGTTTCCTGCGTACAGGCCCCGGCTTCCACATCTCCGGACCGGTCGGTCCTCGATGACGCTCACCATACGGAGGCGCCACTGTGGATCACAAGGGGATGACCCTGTGGATTTCGATGGTTTTTCCCCCATCCCTGTGGACAGGGTTCGCTTGTCGAAAGAGCCGCCTGCAGCGCCGAAGATGGAGTTGGAACGAGGTCCGGTCCAGGCGCTGAGTGGCCGGCCGTCTAGGGTGCGGCTCGTGAGCGACACCACTTCCTTCACCGAGCTGGTCCCGACGACAGGACGGGTCGTCGACCTCCTGCGAGACATCACCGACGAGCCCCGTTCCGCACTCGCCGATCGGCCATGGGTGTACTCGAACATGGTCACGAGCCTCGATGGCGCGATCAGCATCGACGGACTGTCCGAAGCGCTCGGCGGCCCCGCCGACCAGGCGCTCTTCGGCGCGCTGCGTTCGGTCGCCGACGTCATCCTCGTCGGGGCCACCACCGCGATCGAGGAGAACTACCGACCCGCGAGCGACCGCCACGCCGCCGCCCGAGTGGCGCGAGGCCAACAACCCCGGCCAACCATCGCCATCCTCACGCGCAGCCTCTCGATCGAACCCGGCCATCGGGTCTTTGCCGATCCGAGCGCCCGACCCCTCATCATCACCACCTCGACCGCGCCAGCCGACCGCCGCGACGCGCTCAGCGAGGTTGCCGACCTCGTCACGGCCGGCGACGACGACATCGACCTCGCGGTGGCGCTGGCCGAGTTGGCTGATCGTGGTCACCAGCGGGCGCTGCTGGAAGGCGGACCGACCGTCAACGGTCAGTTCATTGCGGCCGACCTCATCGACGAATGGAACATCTCGGTGTCCCCCAGGTTGACGGGCGGCGACAGCGTCCGAGCCGCCCACGGTCCCGACCCCGGCGCTTCCCGGTCGATGACGCTCACTCGACTCTGGCTGGCCGACGGCATGCTCTTCGGCCGATGGGTCCGAGCCGAGCATCACGACTGACGGCACTCAGTCGAGCGACGAGCCTCGCAAGGCGGCAATCGCTGGACCCTGGCCGGGATCGGCCACCGACGTCGGTGTCGGTTCCAGCCCCACGATCTCGCGGTACTGGGCGGCGAGGTCCATCACCATCACTCCATACGGCACCGAACGGTTGTAGCCCAAGAGCGCCCGCTGATAGTTGGCGTCGTCGGCGAGACCACCGGTCGTACCACACAGGTGATTGGCGGCGGCCATCGCCGCGTCGTACATGTTGTGCGGATCGACCTCGCCGTCGCCGTTGCCATCGCCGCCGTAGCGCACCCAGCTCCCAGGAATGAACTGCATGGGACCGACCGCCCGATCCCACACCGGGTCGAGGTCATAGCGACCGCCGTCGGTGTCGGGGATGGAGGCAAATCGGGTGCCGTCGAGCACAGGACCCAGGATCTCGCCACTGGTCCGCCCGTCGGCGCCGACCACGTTGCCGCCAAACGTCCCGTGCCCGCTCTCGACCTTGCCGATGCCGGCGAGCTGATCCCACCGCACTTCACACCAGGGCTTGTCCTCACCGGTGCGCAGCGCCGCTCGGTAGTACGCGTCGAGCACGATGACCGGGAAGCCGGCTCCGACGACCGGCGCCGTGAGGAGGGCGGATTCGAACGCCGGTTCCAACCGCGCCACGTCGGCCGCTGCCGCCAGTTGTTCGCTGTCGGCCTCGACGATCGCCGACGCCACCTGCGAGAGCTCCAGCGCCGTGCTGTCGAGCTCGGTCGTCAGTCGCCGGTGTTCGGCTTCGGCCGCGACCAGCGACGCACTGGCGGCTCGTTGCGCCCCGACCAGCACGTCCTCGGTATCGGACGCAAGCGTGGGAATCGGACTCGGACCCGTCTCGGTCGTGAAGGACTCGAGATCGAGAGCGGTCGAGCCGACGAAGGTCCCGAGCGCGAAGTCGGCGAGGTCTGCCTCCACACGATCCAGCTCGGCTGCGGCCGCGTTCACCTCCGAGGCGGCCAGAGCGAGATCAAGTCGCAGCTCCCGCTGGACCACGAGCAGGTGAGCGTGGCGGCTCCGGTTCCGATCACCCAGGGCGACGGCGTCGAGCTCGCGCTGGCGGGCCGCCGACAGCTCGACCGGAATCGACCCCATGCCGCTCAGGTCGACCTGGACCTGACGAGCGATGTCGGGGTGAAGGCTGGTGGGGTTGGGAAGCAGTTCGGCCAGGTCGAGCAGATCGGTGGACGACGAGGCGGTGATCGGCGCGGCAGCGCCGGACGACGGCGAGGGGACGACCACGGACACGACGAGCGCCACCACCATCCATTTCGCGGCGTGCAGACCGCGTCGCCTTTCCGATCGCCTCACCTAAGGAGTGTCGGCGGCAACCGGCCGGTGCTTGAGCACCCGACGACGAAGTTCTAGACGACCTCAGGGGAGTCGCACTTGATGAGCGACATCTCGCGTTCGAAATCGGCCACACCGGTGAAGCCTTTGTAGACGCTGGCAAACCGCAGTGCTGCCACCTGGTCGACGTCGCGCAGACGATCGAGAACCGCGAGACCGACCCATTCGGAGGTCACTTCGCCGCCTTCGAGTCGGGCCGCGTCCTCGATACTCCCGGCAAGGGTCTCGAAGAGATCAGATTCGAGCGGGCGACCCTTGGATGCCGACAACAGGCCCCCGACGATCTTGTCTCGGCAGAACGGTTCGCGCAGGCCACCACGCTTGGTGACGACCACCGGCGGCTCCTCCACACGTTCGAAGGTCGTGAAGCGCCGTTCACACTGTCCGCAATAGCGACGGCGGCGGATGGCCAGACCGTCGTCGGCGCCGCGCGAATCGACGACGCGGGTGTCGTCAGCGTGGCAGACCGGGCACATCATCACGGCCAACGTAGCCGACGGGCGTCGCCGGGTGGCGCCGCGTTTGGTCATTTCACTCGTTGGCAAGCAGCACGACGACGGCTCGATCACGAGGCATGCGGTCAGGGGGTGGCCGCACCGTCGGCATCGGCCGCCAACAGCATGGGGGTGTCGGCGGCAACGATGTCGGCTGGAATCACGAGGAGATCGCCCGCCCGCAGGACCGTGCCCCCGTTGCGGGCGGCGAGGGCATCGACGACCGGTCGGGGGTCACGGCCTGGGGCAAGATCTCGGGCGATGGCCCACAGGGTGTCGCCCTCGTCGACGACGATGACAGTGTCGCCCGCCGCCGCGTCGACCGAACTCGATTCGGCCACGGCGGCCGACGAGGCCACCGGCGGGTCGCCCTGGAGCGAGCGGATCCCGAGGACGGCAGCAAACACGGCGACCAGAGCGGCCACGGCGATGACGACGGAATGGTCTCGAGCTGGGGCGTCGAGCCCGCCGCGAATGAGGCGGAGCTCGGGTCGAGCGGAGGAGGAGGTTGGCAGCGGGAGAGAGGAATCGGTGATGAGTGCGACCATGGCGTCATTCTCCTCAGGGGGTGTGACAGTGCCGGACAGCGAGCGTGGCGACCGGCGTACGGCTGACCGTTCGAACGGGTGTTCGGCCTCACTCAATCCAAACATTCGTTCGATTCCAACCTCGGTATCGAACATTTGTACGTTTCCGCGTGGCATACTGCTCGCAGTCCCCGCCCGACGCCACCGACCCCCGCTGGTGGCCCGACCACAGGAACGACCCATGGCCAAGCAGCACCAGCTCAGCGATCGCCAACGCGCCATCCTCGAGTTCATCAGCCAGGAGATGCGCGACCGTGGCTACCCACCCTCGGTTCGCGAGATCGGCGCCCACGTCGGCCTCACGTCTCCCTCCACCGTGCATTCACACCTGGCCAAGCTCCAGAAGGAGGGGTATCTGCGCCGAGACCCCTCGAAGCCGCGAGCGATCGAGGTCCGTTGGGACGCCACCTCCGGCGCCACCGATGTCGAACGTCGGCCGGTGCGCCACGTGCCGCTGGTCGGAAGTGTCGCCGCCGGCACCGACGTACTGGCCCAGGAGCACATCGAGGAGACCCTGCCGGTTCCGGCCGACCTCACGGGCGACGGCGATTTGTTCATGCTGACGGTCCGGGGCGATTCGATGATCAATGCCGGCATTCTCAACGGCGACTTCGTCGTAGCGCGGGTCCAGTCCGAGGCCCGCACCGGCGACATCGTGGTTGCCGGGATCCCGGGCGAGGAAGCAACGGTGAAGGGGTACTACTACGACCCGAAGGCCCGGCAGGTCGTGCTCATCCCCTACAACCCGTCGCTCTCCGAGATGCGCTTCGCCCCCGACGAGGTCACGATCTACGGCAAGGTCGTTACCGTCATGCGCCGCCTCTGATGCTGGCTCCACGCCGCCGCTGACCCCGACCGCACGCGGCTGCTGGTCTTGGTCGCATGTCACCGTGTCAGTGCGACACTGACACGGTGAGCCGTTCTTCCCGCATCGATGTCGCCCCCACCGGCCTGCCGGTCGAGGCGGCACGGGCGGAGATCGAACACGAGCTCGCTCACGGATCGGTGGTGATCCGGGCCGAACCCGGCGCCGGCAAATCGAGTCTCGTTCCTCTGTTCGTCGCCAGCTCATTTGACGACCTCGGCGACCCGACCTCGTCGGTCATCGTCACCGAACCTCGACGCCTCGCCGTTCGTGCGACGGCAGCGAGGCTCGCCGAACTGGCCGGCAGTCGGGTGGGCGACGTCGTCGGGTTCACCGTGCGAGGCGAGCGCAAGGTGAGCAACACCACCCGCATCGAGGTCGTCACCGAAGCGGTCCTCACCAACCGAATCCAGACCGATCCTGATCTCCCGGGTGTCGGCGCCATCGTTTTCGACGAGTTCCACGAGCGACACCTCCACAGCGACCTCGGGCTCGCCATGAGCCTCGAAGCCAGGGAGGCCCTGCGACCCGATCTCCGCCTCGTCGTCATGTCGGCCACCCTCGAGGCCGAGCGACTCCGGGACCTGGTCGGCGGCCGCACCGTCATCGATGTTCCCGGCCGAACGTTTCCCGTCGAGACCGTCTACCGCACCCGGCCCGACCGGCGTCGCCTTGCCGACGCCGTCGCCGATGCGACACTCACCGCACTCGATGAGGTCGACGGCGACGTTCTCGTCTTCGTGCCCGGCCGGCGCGAGATCGACGACACGCTGCGGGCCATCGACCGCCGGCTGACGTCGCGCCACAGCATCGAACTGCTCGGTCTCCACGGCAGCACGTCGGTCGACGCCCAGCGTTCCATCCTGCGCGGTGGCGCTCGCCGCCGTGTCGTGGTGGCCACCGCCGTCGCCGAGACCTCCATCACCGTGCCGGGTATCGAAGCCGTGGTCGACGGGGGACTGCTTCGGCGGTCCCGCTTCGATGCCGCCACCGGCCTCGGTCGGCTCGAGACCGGGCACGCCACCGTCTTTGCTGCCGATCAGCGCCGAGGCCGAGCCGGGCGACTCGGGCCCGGGCGGTGCTATCGCTTGTGGGCACCAGACGATCATCGCCATCTCGACGTGGCGGCACCACCCGAGATCGTCGACGGTGACCCACTGCCGGTCGCGTTCGAGCTGGCACGGTGGGGCGACCCGTGGGCGGACGACCTCCCACTGCTCGACCACCCGGGGCGACAGCGACTCCAGGCCGGCCAGCGGGTCCTCGAACTCCTCGGCCTGACCGACTCGAGCGGTCGCCTCACACCCGCGGGCGAACAGGCGGCGTCGCTCGGACTGCATCCCCGGCTCGCTGCGCTCACGTTGACCGCTGCTGCCACCGGGCAGACGGGTCTCGGCCTGCGAACGGCGGCGCTCCTCGACGACGACAGCTGGCCCCAGCGCCCCGACCTCGGCGCCGAACTCGAACAACGATGGGGAACACTCAGCCGCACGACCGAGCGGCTCGCCCGCCGACTGGGTTCGAACGACACCGGCAGCCGGGCCGGCCTGGCCGAGCTCGGCTTCCTGCTGGCGAAGGCATGGCCCGACCGAATTGCCATCGCCCGCCCCGACCGGCCCGGTCGATTCCTGCTCAACATCGGCCGAGAGGTCGAGGTCGACCCCGCCGACCCACTCGCAGCGGCCGCCTTTCTGGTGGTCGCCGACGCCGATGGCGACCCCCGATCCGCTCGCGTCAGACGAGCGGTTGGTGTCGACCGATCCACCGTCCTCGAAGCGGCCGGCGATCACGTGGAGTGGATCGACCATGTCGAATGGGACCAACGAGACGACACGCTGCGGGCCGAACGCCGACAGCGCCTCGGCAGCATCGTGCTGCACCGCCAACCACTCGACCGTCCACCCGTCGACGCCGTCAGGGGCGCCCTTCGTGACGGACTCCGCTCCAGCGGCCTGGATCTGCTGCGCTGGGGTGAGCGCGGCGTCGGCGTCCGAAGCCGTCTGGCCTGGCTCCACGACGAAGACCCCGAGCAGTGGCCTGATCTCGGCGACGACGCCTTGCTCGGGCGACTCGATGAGTGGCTCGACCTCGGTCGCTGCCGTTCGGTCGCCGATCTGCGCCGCCTCGATGCCACCGAGGCGGTCCTGAGCCTGCTGCCGTGGGAGCAGCGACGCCGACTCGACGAGCTCGCACCACCGACGCTCGATCCGCCGAAGGGTCGACCCCAACCCATTCGCTACGAATCAGGTCGACCGGTGTGGTCGGTCCGACTCCAGCACCTGTTCGGCCTCGACGAGCACCCGACCGTCGGACCACACCGGACCCCGCTCACGATCGAGCTCCTCTCCCCCGCCAACCGCCCGACGCAGATCACCACCGACCTGCCCGGCTTCTGGCGTGGCTCGTACCGGGCCGTCCGAGCCGATCTCCGCGGCCGCTACCCCAAACACCCCTGGCCCGAAGACCCCCTCGCCCCATAGCGCTCACTCCGTAGACCGCGCCCCGTCAGCCTCGCCCGTCGTGCACCCGCTCGCCGCCACGTGGTCCAACCCGATTCACGAACTGTCCGCATTCGAGCCCACCTCGGCGAACTGTCGACACTGGAGCCCGATTCTGAGCTTCAGTGTCGACAGTTCGCTTTGCGTGGGCTGCAGGGCCGAGAGTTCGGCCCCGCCCGGCGGGAGCGTCAGGCGGTGAGGAGGTGGTGGAGGGCCGACCAGGTGCGCTCAATCGAGCGGCGCTGGAGGTGCTCGTCCTTGGTGTGGGCGATCTCGGGGTCGCCGGAACCGAAATTGGTGGCCGGGATCCCGATCGCCGCCAGACGAGCGACGTCGGTCCAACCCAGCTTGGCTCGAATGGCCGGCGGGCCCGAGGAGCCTCCTTCGACCAGACGCTGGAGTATGGGATGGGTCAGCGACGGGGCGCAGGCCAGCGACCGATCGATCACTTCGACCGCGTCACCGTCGTCGAGATGCGGGGCGAGCAGGTCGCGGACGAACGCCTCGGCCTCGGCATCGGTGCGATCGGGGGCGTAGCGATGGTGAATTCGAAGCATGGCTCGGTCGGGCACGACGTTGCCCGAGACCCCGCCCTCGACGTGGACGGCCTGGAGGGTCTCACCGAATGTGCAGCCATCGATCGTCGGGCGCCGTGACTCATACGCAGCGAGATCGGCCAAGATCGGCGCCAACCGATGCACCGCATTGCGCCCCCTCCAGGGACGGGCGGTGTGGGCCCGTGCACCAGCCAGCGTGACCTCGAACCGCAGGGCGCCCTGACAACCGGCCTCGATGTCGCCGTCGGTCGGCTCGCCGAGGATCGCACAGTCGGCGTGGAGCAGATCGGGCCGTTGGTCGATCAGCTCGACCAGACCGCTGTGGATACCCGCCACCTCTTCCCTGGCGTAGAAGACATAGGTGAGGTCGACCCAGGAATCGGTGACCGTTCGGGCGGCTTCCAAGAAGCAGGCGAGCCCGCCTTTCATGTCGGCCGAGCCCACACCCCACAAGGTGTCGCCGTCGATACGGGCAATGGCGTTGTCGTTGGCCGGAACGGTGTCGGAGTGGCCGGCGAGCATCAGTCGCATCGGCTTTCCCCACGAGGTACGAGCCACCAGGTTGTCGCCGATTCGCTCGACCTCGAGATGGTCGAGGGAGCGCAGCTCGGCTTCGAGCCAGTCGACGAAGGGACCCTCGTGGAACGACTCCGACGCCATGTTCACGAGGTCGGCAGTGAGCTGGAGCAGGTCGGTCACCTGCTCACTCTATTGGCGGTCGATCGCACCAACGGCCGAGTTGTCTGCCGTCGCGGGCCGCACGGCGAGCCACGCCAGCCCAGCGAGCACGACACACAGCGGCGAGTACAGCCGGAGATCCCAGTGACGAAACTCCTCGGTCGCCTCGCCGAGCCCGAACGACGACACCACCAAGCCACCAACTCCTCGAAGTGCCAGCACTGCCGGCACACCGATCGCCGCGATACGCCGCAACCGACCCAGCGGCGTGGAAGGTGCCGTGTGCTCGTGATCGAGCCGACGGGCTTCGAGACCGACCAGCCCCGCACCGACGGCGATCAACCCCACGACGCCGAGTGTCATGGGAGCAGAGGGAAACGGCCGAACGCCCACCACGAGATCGGCGAGTTCGTTGCGTGAAGCCGCAGGCCACGAGCTCCCCGTCGCCCAGAGCGCATGGATGGCACCGGCGGCGGCCAACCCGGTCAGCGCTGCGTTGGACGCCCGTCGACGAACCTCACGGTCGCGCCGATCGCCCCCCTGCGTACCGGCCATACCGTCCGGTACGGGCACCTCCGACGCCTCCACCGTTCCCGTCACCGCTTCCATACGCTTCAGTATGTTCATGTCCATACGCTAACGTACGGACATGTCAGCTGCCAAGACCTTGTTGCCATCGGATTGGGCCGTCGCCGCGCTCGAGGCGATCGCGACCGACGGGGTCGACAAGCTCTCGATCGAGCGATTGGCCAAACAGCTCGGCGTCACCAAGGGCAGTTTCTACTGGCACTTTGCCGACCGCGCCGCCCTCATCACTGCGGCCACCGAGGAGTGGGAGCGACAGGCGACCGACGAGGTCATCTCGGCGCTCAGCGAGATCGCCGATCCCCGGCAGCGGCTGCGCTCGCTGTTCGAGGTGAGCTTCGGTGACGACGCGCTCGGTCCGATCGACACGGCCCTCGCCTCACGAGCCGATGACCCGCTCCTCGGTGAGATCGTCCGCCGGGTCACCGCCAAGCGGCTGGCCTCGCTGGAATCGATCTTCGCCGAGATCGGGTTCACGCCGACGATCGCCCGGCGCCAGGCCCGCATCGCCTACGCCGCCTACCTCGGCCACTTCCAGATGGCCTCCGCGCTGGCCGACGACGACAACATCCTGGGAGGAGGCCGATCGGCGTATCTCGACCAGATGGTGCACACCCTGGCTCGGGAATCGACCAGCCGCTGACCTCGGCCGAGCGCCGAGCCGTGAGGGCTCAGAGCGCCACGCCGTGGGTCCGGAGTGCGTCGTTCAGCGCCGTCTTGTCATGACGTTCGCCCTCCCCCAGCCGCTTGATCACGAGGGCGCACGGCAGTCCGAATGTGCCGCCGGGAAACTCACGGGGCCGGGTGGCGAACACGGCCACGCTCCAATCGGGAACGACGCCCCGACTGATCTCCTCGCCGGTCTCGGCATCGATCACCGGAATCGACGAGTTGAGGATCACCCCGGCACCGAGCACCGCTCCGGTACCGACCCGAGCCCCGCTCGTCACCATGCAGCGGCTCCCGATGAAGGCGTCGTCGCCGATCATCACCGGCGCAGCTTCGGCCGGTTCGAGCACGCCACCGATGCCGACGCCGCCGGCGAGATGTACGTTCGCGCCGATCTGGGCGCACGAGCCGACCGTGGCCCAGGTGTCGACCATCGAGTTCTCGCCAACGAACGAGCCGATGTTGCAGTAGCTGGGCATCAGTACGACGCCCGGCGCCTGATACGAGCCCCAGCGGGCCGACGCGCCGGGAACCACCCGCACCTCACGGGCTTCGTAGTCACGCTTGAGCGGGATCTTGTCGACGTACTCGAGCGGCCCCACCTCGACCGTGTCCATCGCCGAGAGGCGGAAGAACAGCAGGATGGCGTACTTCAACCACTCGTTCACGACCGGTGGCTCCCCGGCGATCCCGGGCTCGGCCACCCGCACGGCCCCGGTGTCGAGCAGTTCGATCGCCTGGACGACCGACGACACCGCGTCGAGGTCGTTGGCGGTGAGTTCGGAACGCCGCTGCCACAGTTCGTTGATGGTCGCAGCCAGCGCAGTGGTGGAGGAATCGGCCATCGCGGCACCGTAGCTCGGCGCCCATGATCGCTCCCGGATTTCGTGGCACGGCTCCCACACGGACTCGATCCGGGCCGCGGTCGATGGCGCAGCGACCTCCACTACCGTTCGGCGATGGCCCGTCTTCGCTCGCTCATCGCGGTGGTCGCCCTCGCCCTCGCCGCCACCACCCTCGCTCCCCCCACGCCTGCCGGCGCCGCCTCGCTCTACCAGGGTCGGTTCCCGACCGAGGAGGTCTTCGTCGACCAGGTGTACCGAGACTTCCTCTCCCGGGGGCCTGACCAGGCCGGTCTCAGCTACTGGTCGAACCAGCTCCGCAGCGGTGTGTCACCGGCCGCACTGGTCGAGTTCCTGCTGACCTCACCCGAGTTCGAGCAGAACACCGCGCCGATCGTGCGCCTCTACCACTCGATCCTCGATCGGACCCCCGACATCGACGGCCTGCGGTTCTGGGTCTCGCGCACGGCCTCGGGTATCCCGCTGGCCGACACAGCCGAGGCGATGCTCGACAGCGCCGAGTTCGAGGCGCTGGCGAATGCCGCCACGACCGACGAGGTGGTCACCGTGGTCTACGGCCGCTCCCTCGGCCGCACTCCCGATGCGGCCGGCCTCGCCTACTGGCGGGGTGAGATCGACGCCGGGCGGCTCACCCTCGGCGAGTTCATCGTGGTCGTTTCGGAGTCGGCCGAACACCAGGCGCTGCTCGGGGGTGAGGTCACCTCCACCCTCATCTATGTCGGCATGCTGCAGCGAGTCCCCGAACCCGGCGGCCTCGACTACTGGACCGGCCTCCTCGACGACGGTGAACCCATCCGCAACGTCGCCGGCGCCTTCCTCGAGCAGCCAGAGTGGCAGAACCGGTTCGCCACGACCCCGACCTTCACGGTCTCGTCGATCGCCGGGTTCGACCACCCATGGGACGTCGACTCGCTGCCCGACGGCACCATCATCGCCACCGAGCGGAGCGGTCGACTGGTCGCCATCGCCGACCGGGCCACCGCCACCACGATCACGGCCGACTTTGCCGACCTGTATGCCCAGGGTGAGACGGGACTGATGGGTGTTGCGGTGGATCCCAACTTCACGTCGAACCGCCGGATCTACACGTGTCAGGGCTACCGCAAGACCGGCGAGACGTCGGACATCCGGGTCGTGGCATGGACCCTCGACGCCGGGGTCACCCAAGCGACGAAGGTCGGCCCTCTCGTGACCGGTCTCCCGCTGTCGTCGGGGCGCCACGGCGGCTGCCAGCTCGAGTTCGCCTCCGACGGCACCCTCTTCATCGGCACCGGTGACGCCGCCGTCGGCACCACGCCGCAAGACCTGTCATCACTCGGCGGCAAGACGCTCCGGGTCAATGCCAGCGACGGTTCGCCCGCGGCGGGCAACCCGTTCCTGACGTCGTCGAACCCGAACACCCGCCTCATCTACACCTACGGTCACCGCAACGTGCAGGGCCTCAGCGAGCGCCCCGGCACCTCCGAGATGTGGTCGGTCGAGCACGGTCCGAGCCGTGATGACGAGATCAATCGTCTCGTCGCCGGTGGCAACGCCGGGTGGAACCCCGTGCCCGGCTACAACGAGGGCGTCTCGATGACGAACACCTCGCTTCCCAACACCTTCAGCGCTGCGTACTCGACCGGCTCGCCCACCCTGGCGCTCTCGGGAGGCGAGTGGGTGACCGATCCGGCGTGGGGCGCCTACCGCAACGGGCTTGCGGTCACCGCGCTCAAGGCCAGCCGGCTCCAGGTCTACTTCTTCAACGCCGAGGGCCTGTCGCTCGGTCGCTCACCGGTGCTGTGGAGCGGCGGTCGCATGCGCGGCGTCCACGAAGCGGCTGACGGATCGATCTGGGTCACGTCCGACAACGGCAACAACGACACCATCACGGTGCTCACTCCCAACTGACGGGCAGCGGCCAGCGGGATCGTGCGCCCGGCCGCCGGCCAGCCTGTCATCGAAGCAGCCAGTCAGCCGGTCAGTCGGCGAGACGGTCGAGGGCGAGTTGGAGCCGCTCGGTCGGCTGCACCACGGCGATGCGCACGTGGCCGGCACCGGCGTCGCCGTAGAACTCGCCGGGGCTGACCAGCACACCAGCCTCGCGAGCCAGCAACTCGGCGAAACCCCAGGCGTCGCCTTCAGGCGCAGGCGCCCAGAGGTAGAACCCACCGCCAGGCAGGGCGGCGTCGACGCCGAGACTGGCGACGAGCTTCTGCGCCATCTGCAGCCGCTCGAGATAGCGGGCCTTCTGCACCTCGACGTGCTCCTGGTCGCCGAACGAGACGATCGCCGCCGCCTGGACCGGCCCCGGCACCATGAACCCTGCGTGCTTGCGGAGCTCGGACAGGTAGTGGACCAGCTCAGGGTCGCCACCGTAGAACCCGGCGCGAGCGCCAGCGAGATTCGATCGCTTCGAAAGCGAGTGCACGGCGACGACGCCGTCGGAGCCGTGTTCGAGGATCGACCGCGGCGGACCGTCCCAGGTGAACTCGATGTAACACTCGTCGGAGAACACCGGCACGTCGTTGGCCCGGCCCCAAGCTGCGGCGGCGCCGAGGTCATCGATGCCGCCGGCCGGGTTGCCCGGCGTGTTCACCCACAGGCACAGTGCTCGGGCGGCATCGGCCGGATCGATCTGGGACAGGTCGATCCGCCAGTGCTCGTTGACCGGAACCGGCACCGCTCGGCATCCGGCCAGCGTGGCGCCCATCGCATAGCTCGGGTAACTGATCGCCGGATAGAGCACGGTGTCGCGGTCGGGCGTACGTAGCTTGAGCCATTGGGGCAGGCCCGCAACGAACTCCTTGGTGCCGATGGCGGCGGCCAGATGGGCCGGGTCGAGATCGGAGCCGACCAGCCGGTTCAACCAGTCGGCGGCCGCCTGGCGGAAGGCCGGGGTACCGATCGACGGCGGGTAGCCGCGCTCGGCGTTGGAATGACCGAGTCCCTCGACCACCGCCGCCGGCGGCGGGTCGAACGGTGTGCCGATCGACAGATCGATCATGCCGCCCGCGTGCGCCTCGGCCAGAGGCTTCAGCGTGTCGAGCCGATCGTAGGGGTAGGGAGGAGGAACGAATCCCTGGTTCATCACAGACCTTCGATCGTCGGGTCGCTGTCGGTCGAGCCGACGGCCTCGCCGATGAATGGGAGCACGGGAGCGTCGCCGACGGTGGCGACGATGTAGTCCTGCATACGCAGTGCCGAGGCATGTTCCAGCCGGGCCCGCACGGCGATGCCCGACGACTCCGACACCTCCGACAGCACCTCGCCTTCGCGATGGGTGGCGGCCAGCATGTCGCCCCGGCTGTAGGGGATGAAGAGGTCGTAGACCGAGGAGTTGGCCCGCAGCGCAACGGCGATGGCCTCGAGCACATCGTCGAGTCCTGCGCCGGTCGCGGCCGATACGGCCACCGACCCGGGATGGTGACGCACGAGTCGCTCGGCGGCAACGGGATCGAGGTCGGCCTTGTTGAACACGAGCAGCTCCGGCACGTCGACCGCGCCGATCTCGGACAGCACCGTGCGCACGGCCTGCATGTGACCGGCCGGATCGGGACCCGACGCGTCGACCACGTGCACGAGGAGGTCGACCTCGGCCGCGACCTCGAGCGTCGACTTGAAGGCCTCGACGAGCTGGTGCGGCAACTTCTTCACGAACCCGACGGTGTCGGTCATGAGGATCGTCTCACCGCCGGGAAGCTGGGTCTGGCGGGTGGTGGGGTCGAGGGTGGCGAACAGCCGATCCTCGCTCTTGACATCGGATCCGGTGATCGCGTTGAGCAGGGTGGACTTGCCCGCGTTCGTGTACCCGACGATCGACACGCTCCGGAACGGTGAACGACGACGGGCCTTGCGCTGGTTGGCTCGACGGTCGGTGATGCCCCGAAGATCCCGCTCCAGCTTGTGCATGCGGCGGACGAGGCGGCGGCGGTCGACTTCGAGCTGGGTTTCACCGGGACCTCGGGTGCCGATGCCACCGCCCTGCTGGCTGAAGTCCTTCTTGCCCCGCAGCCGCGGCAGGTTGTAGCGGAGCTGGGCCAGCTCGACCTGGGTCTTGCCCTCCATCGACGTGGCGTGCTGGGCGAAGATGTCGAGGATCACGGCGGTTCGGTCGAGTGCGGTGCGCTTGAGGATCCGTTCGAGGTTGAACTGTTGGGCCGGGGTGAGTTCGTCGTCGAACACCACGGTGTCGGCGTCGTGCATGAGGGCCGACTCGAGGATTTCGTCGACCTTGCCCTTGCCCACGAACGTGGCGGGGTCGGGCCGGTCGCGCCGCTGGATGACCCGATCGATCTCATCGGCACCGGCGGTGTCGATGAGCAACGCGAGCTCGTCGAGCGATGCCTGCGTGTCTTCTTCGGTCTGGCCCTCGCGGATCATGCCAACGAGGACGATGCGCTCACGGAAGCTCCGATCGAGGAAGCCGGCCCGGATCTCGCCGCCGTACTCGCCGAAGGCGCCACGGTGTGACTCCTCCTTGTCGAATGCATCGCCGTCGAATGCGTTGCCATCGACCGCATCGGGGTCGGGTTGATCGATGTCGAGACGATCGTTGTCGTCGAACGGACCAGTTGGCATCAAACCTCTTCGAGTGTGTCGTTGGTGGATGGATCGGCAGCGACGGCGCCGGCGGTTGCATCTGCCGAATCGACGTTGCCGATCACGATGTCGGCGATCAGGGTGGTGGGACCGGTGAGCAGCAGGTTGCCGTTCGAGTGCCGCTCGACGGTGGCGGTTCCGCCCGGCATGGCGACCTCGACCACGGGACCGGTGAGGCCCCAGTCGATCGACGCCGCCGCGGCAGCGCAGGCACCCGAACCACAGGCTTCGGTGATACCCGCGCCTCGTTCCCAGACCCGGAGATCGAGCGAGTGGTCGGAGGTGACCGAGATCAGGTGGACGTTGAGTCCCTGCGGGTAGCGGGACTCGACCGCCGGGCCGACCACGGCGAGATCGTGGGCGTCGGGGTTGGCGACCACTGCGACCAGGTGGGGATTGCCGATGTCGAGCCCGGCCTGGCGCTCGACATCGACACCGAGTGATGCCCAGTCGTCGAACGTTGGCGGACCGGGGCGAACCTCGCCCATGTCGGCACGGACCTGCGCCTCGGTGCCGTCGATGCTGATGATGTCGAGCGTGCGGCGACCGGCATCGGTGTCGACCTCGAACCGAGTGGGGGCCGGGCTTCCGGTGTAGCGGGCGAGGGCCTGCCCGACCGCCCGTACGCCATTGCCGGAGATCTCGGCGCTGCTCCCATCGGAGTTGCGCAGCACCATCGTCCACACCCCGGGCTCGTCGGCGTTGGGGCTCAGTGAGATGAGTCCATCGGCGCCGATCCCGCGATGACGATCGCACCAGGCAACGGCGTCGGCGGGCGTCAGTGGACGCGACGGGTCGACGGCGATCAGGAAGTCGTTGCCGAGCGCAACGTGTTTGGTGAGAAAAACAGCAGTCAAGACGTACAGTCTCGCATCACTTTGCGGATTCGCCCCACCAGTTTCCGACCTGCTCGACCAGATCGGGGGCCAAAGCATCGAACCAGCGGATGCGGGGATCGCGTCGGAACCAGCGCTGCTGCCGGCGGGCGAAGCGCCTCGTCCGCCGCTTGGCCTCGTCGAGCGCGTCGTCCAGCGAGCACTCACCGTCGAGGTGAGCGGCCAATTCCTTGTAGCCCAGCGCCTGGGCTGCGGTCTTCGACCAGCCGTCGGCCCGCACGTTTGCGACCTCGTCGAGGAACCCGGCCGCCATCTGCTCGTCGTAGCGGGCATCGATGCGACGATCCATCTCGTCGCGGTCGATCTCGAGCCCGGCCTGGGCGAAGCGGGTCTCGCCATAGGCGTCCACACCGGGACCGAAGCTGGAGAACGGCTGCCCCGATCCGATCGTGACCTCGAGCGCACGCACGATCCGGCGCCGGTTCGTCGGCAGCATCTTGTCGGCCGCCGCCGGGTCGAGCTCGCGCAACCGCAGCCACAGCGACTCGGTGTCGGGGTCGGCGTCGAGTTCGGCCGCCACCGCAGGGAACTGGGGTGGGATGTCGAATCCGTCGACCACCGCCCGCACGTAGAGCCCGGTCCCGCCGACGAGCACCGGGGTGATGGAGCGCCGCTCCAGGTCGTCGAGCACGGCGACGACCTCGTCGGCGAAACGCGACACGGCGTAGTCCTCGGTGGGATCGACCACGTCGACCAGGTGATGCGGCACGAGCGCACGATCGGCCGGCGAGGGTTTTGCCGTTCCCACGTCCATCGTCCGGTACACCGCCATGGCGTCGGCCGACACGATCTCGATCGACCCGGGTTCGGCCAGAGCCAGCTGGAGGGCGAGCGACGACTTGCCGGCCGCCGTCGGCCCGACGATGACGAGCGGCGGCCTGGTCATGGCAGCAAGAAGTTGGCGAGGAGGTAGTGGTCGATCCGCACCAGATCGGGATCGAGGTCGTACGCCTCGAAGAACGCAAACACGGCGTCGGGCCCGAAGTTGCGATGGATGCTGTATTGGGCAACCGCCAGATCGAGGTGGCGATCGGCCAACCGCAGCCGACCCACATCAACCCAGCCGACCACACCGGGATCGATGAGCAGGTTCGGCAGCGACGGATCACCGTGGCACAGCACGATGTCTTCGGTTCCCGGGCGACCCTCGCGCCAGATCTCGGCCAGACGCTCGGCGTCATAGCGGGCGTAGGGGTCGGGCAACGTCGACGGGTCGAGGTCGGCGATGGAGGCGGTGACGTCGGCGGCCAGGTCGTCCCAGCCGGCGGCGAAGGGGAAGTCGTCGACGTCGACCACCTGGTCGTGAAGCTGACGCAAGGCCCGTGCCAGCGTGGCGGGAACGCCCTGCATGTCGCCGTGGGCATCGACTCGGTGGGCGGCGTGTCCTGCGAGCCGAGTGGTCACGAGCCAGTCGCTGTCGGCCGCGCCCGACACCAGTTCGACGGTGGCGGTGGGGGCTCGTTCGGCCAGCCAGCGGTAGCGGTCGGCCAGTGCGGTCCCGGCGCCCGAGGGATGCTGCGACACCACTCGGTTCCCAGCGAACCAGACGTGCGAGCCTCGATTGTTGGTGGGCTCGATCGCCTCCCACGACTCGAGCGGGCCGACCGTGGCCACGACGTCGTCAGGAGGGGTGATGGGCATCGTTGCAGCGTAGGTCGGCCTCGCTCGGGATCACCGACAGTTGTCGCACCGGTCGATCAACGACAGCAACGCCCCTGCCACGGTGATCGGGTCGACCACGATATGGAGGTGCTCGCCGTCGAGCCGGGCGACCTGCCAGCCAGCTTCCTTCGCCCGTTCGTACGCCGGCTCGTAGGCCTTGCCGGTGGCGAGGAAGGCCCAGCGGACCGACTCGGGGAGCTCCGGCACCTCGATCCCCTGGTCGAACAACGCACGAGGCACGGCCTTGGCCTCGGAAAAGATCCGCTTCCGGACCTCGTCGCTCGGGATCATGTCGAGGATCATCGAGCCCCACCAGCGATGCCACGGCGGTAGGTAGTCGTTGGGCCGCACCATGCCGTCGAGCAGGTCACGCAACGGCGGATCGGCGTCGATCGGCGACTGCCCGTCGACCCACGGGAACCGACCGTTGACGGCGATGAGCGCTCGCACGTCGTGCCCCCGATCGATCAGGCGTCGGGCCACCAGCGGGAGGCGAGGACACGACGCCGAGTGCGCCACCAACACCAGCGGACTGTGGGCCGACTTTTCGACCTCGTCGACGACGTGATCGACCCACGGACCGATGTGATCGGGGTCGCGAGGGGTCGTGGTGGTGGTCGTGGTGGAGACGCTCTCGTAGCCCAGCCGACCGAGGACCTCGCCGACGCCGTGCCAGGTTTCGGGACCGAGGAGGTAGCTGGGAATGAGGACGAACGTCAGCGGACCGCGGTCGGGAACAGCAGCAGAGGTTGGGGGACTCACCTCGAATTGGTTGTCGCTCACGTGGACTCCGGCTGCGGCCTGTCTCAGCAGCTGGTGTGACCATAGTCACGGCCCCCGCGATCACCAAAGCCCGAGGCCAACGCCCCGGGCTCCAGCGCACCAACGTCAGTTGTCGTTCAGGCGACGAACCGCAGCAGGGAGACCTCAACCTGCTTCGCGGGAACCCTTCGGGTTCCTTTGCCAATGCTTCGCATTGGCCAACGCTCGGCCGTCAGCCGGCCTCGCTGTGGGTGACGGGTTCTTCGCCCATCCATTCGCGCAGGGTGTTCTTGAGCTTGGTCTGCTGGATGAACAGATCCTGTTCGGCCGGCTGGTCACCGGCGGCCTGCGGGGCCTTGAGGTAGAAGCTGAGCCACTCCTGCACGCCGGACTGGCCGGCGCGGCCGGCGAGGTCCATGAACAGCGCCAGGTCGAGCACGATCGGGGCGGCCAGGATCGAGTCGCGGCACAGGAAATCGATCTTGATCTGCATGGGGTAACCCATCCAGCCGAAGATGTCGATGGCGTCCCAGCCCTCCTTGTTGTCACCACGCGGCGGGTAGTAGTTGATCCGCACGACGTGGTCGATGTTGCCGTAGAGGTCGGGGTAGGTCTCGGGCTGGAGGATGCCGTGGAGCACGCCCAGCTTCGACTCTTCCTTGGTCTTGAAGTTCTCCGGCGCGTCGAGCACCTCGCCGTCGCGGTTGCCGAGGATGTTGGTCGAGTACCAGCCGCGGAGGCCGAGCATGCGGGCCTTGAGACCCGGAGCGATGAGGGTCTTCATGAGGGTCTGGCCGGTCTTGAAGTCCTTGCCGGCGATCGGCACGCCGAGCTTCTTCGACAGTTCGATCATGCAGGGCAGGTCGGTCGACAGGTTCGGGGCGCCGTTGGCGAAGGGCACGCCGGACTGGAGTGCGGCGTAGACGTAGAGCTGGCTCGGCGAGATGTTCTCGTCGTTGGCCTTCATTCCGGCCTCGAACGACTCGATCGAGTCGTGCACGGCCGATGGCTGCTGGAAGGCCTCGGTCGAGCCACACCACACCATGACGAGACGATCGCAGCCGTTCTCGGTGCGGAAGTTCTCGATGTCGGCCATGAGCGCCATGGCCTGATCCCACTTGTTGTCGATCTGCTTGACGCGGGTGCCCTCGAGGCGGCTCACCCACTTCTGATCGAAGACGGCGTCCATGGCGACGATGCCTTCGAGTTCCGCCGAGATGGGAGCGAGGTCCTTCTCCTCGAGCACGCCGCAGGTGCGGGCGGCCTCGAGCGCGTTGGGCGAGATGGGGTCCCAACCGCCGAAGACGATGTCGTCGAGCGACGCCAGCGGCACGAAGTCCCGGATCAGCGGCGCACGGCCCTCTTCGCGCTTGCCGAGTCGGATGTGCGCCATCTGGCTCACGGAGCCGAGGGGCGGCTTGCCCGAGGCGCGGGCGGCCAACACACCGGCGATGAAGGTGGAGGAAACGGCGCCCATGCCCGGGGTGAGAATGCCGAGCTTGCCCGTGGCGGGCGCAATGTCGAGAGGTTCAGTCATGGACCAAAGAATAAGGAGAGGTGATGCTCATCGTGATTCACTTCAGCAATACTTCACAATGATGCAGGAGCACCCGCCACTTCTCCCCCTCACGATCCAACAGCTGCACTACCTCGCCACCGTCGCCGAGCAGCCGACCTGGGCCGCCGCCGCGACCGAACTCGGCGTGTCGCCCTCGGCCCTGAGCCAGGGTCTGGCCGAACTCGAACGCCGCATCGGCGTCACGCTCTTCACCCGCAGTGGTCGTCGCCGCGAGCTCGCCCCGGGCGCCGACGAGGTGGTGGCCTACGCCCAACGAGTGATCGCACAAACCCGCGAGCTCGGTCAGTGGGCGGCCTCGGTCCGCAGTGGGTCGGCCGGTCGGCTGCGGGTCGGCATGATCGACGCGGCGGCCGTCGAGCATTTTCCCGGTGCCCTGGCGGCGTTCCGGGCCGAGCGGCCCGACGTCGACCTGCGGCTCACCGTTGCCCCTTCGGGTACCTTGCTGGAGCAGCTGCGGGCTGCCGAACTCGACGTCGCCGTGGTGGTCGACCCTCCCCCACCCAGCGACGACCTCGAACTGTCACCCCTCATCGAGGAAGACCTCGCCCTCTACGCTCCGGCCGGTGCAGCGGTCGGCGATGCGCCGAGCTGGGGACCGTTCGTGTTGTTCCCCGAGGACTCCCACACTCGGCGCACCATCGTGGCGGCGCTCCACGAGCGTGGCGCCACCGTCGACGTGGTGGCCGTGTCGCACCAGCCCGAGGTGCTACGAACGATGGTCGAGCTCGGACTCGGGTGGACGGTCCTGCCGGTGGCGCAGGCCGAGTCCGGCCCCTCGCCACTCCGCCGGGCGATCAAGGAGCCGCTCGGTCGCCGACGGCTCGTCGCAGCGCGGCGCCGGGGCTCGATCACCCAGCCGGCAACCCAGGCATTGATCGCGGCCCTGGCGACGTGAGCCATTGGCGGCGACGCCGCCCGCTTTCACCCGGCCCTCTCACTCGGCCGTCGCCGGGTCGCACGCCGTCGGTCGCGCCGTACCCTGCGCCCATGGCTGACGACGACATCGGACCGATCGAGTTCGCCGACGACGAGGTCGTGCCGATCGCCGATCTCGTTGCCCTCTACGAGGCCGTCGGTTGGTTGATCCAGGCGGCCGATCCCGATGCCCTGGCCCGAGCGGTCGACCGCTCCACCTACGTCACGACCGCACGCGACGCCGACGGTCAGCTGATCGGCCTGGCCCGCTGCTTGTCCGACGACGTCTCGATCATGTACCTCCAGGACGTCCTGGTGCACCCCGACCACCAGCGGGCCCGCATCGGCACGGTCCTGGTCGGCGCCTGCCTGCATCGGTTCGAACACGTACGGCGCATGGTGCTGATGACCGACGACGAAGCCGGACAGCACGAGTTCTACCGCTCCTTGGGCTTCACGAATCTCGCCGATCTCGCGCCGCTGAACCTCCACACCTTCGTGAAGATCTCCGCCCTTCCGCCTTCCTGACTGCTCCAGGTCCCAACCGGCACGCAACGCTGGTGCCGCGAGCATCAAAACGAGGCTCCCAGCACCAAAGTTGGTCGATCAGCTCGGAGATCAGCGGGCGGACAGACCACACCTGCGACGGAGTTCGGCTTCCAGCGCGATGGCATCGTTGCGGGTGAACGATCCCCCGAGGCCGACGGGAAGCATCGAGCCGTAGGGCCGGGCGCCAGGCTGGTCGCTGTGGCGGTGCACGGTCAGGAACCAGTGGTTTGCGTTGGTCGAGGTGCCATCGACCGTGACGCCCGACGATCGGGTGCTCACATCGATCGTCTTGATGTCGGCCCGAGGGATGGTCAGCGTCCGAGTACGGCCACGATCGACGGTGAGCCCCGAGGCATCGACGATCAGCTTGAACTTCGATCCGGTCATGAAGGCTCGGTCGATGCCGAGCCCGATCAACAGGTAGAGCAACGGCGCGAACATCGACAGCACCATGGCGTCGAGACCGTCGTCTCGGACACTGACCGCAGCGACAATGGCGAAACCCAAGAAGGTGACAGCGAGCCCGATACGAAAGCGTCGGCGGTTGCGGACGGCGTTGTCTCCACGAGGCACCATCCACGTGAGGCGGTCGGGCGACGCCTCGACGGCTCCCCGCAACGCCACGGGACCAGCGCCGGCGGCCGTGGCCGGCGTGTGACCTTCGGTGGCAGCGACAGAGCCGGCAGCGAGGTGCGAGGGCGATGGCGCCGCGGCGTGGGGCGCTGCCGGTGCGACCGAGGGATTGGCCCAGGCAAGGAAGCGAAGCAACTGGACCTCGAGGGCTTCGATCTGGTCGGCCGGCAGGTTCACGTAGGACGCCAGCGGGGTCAGCTCGGTGTGCCATCCGCCTGCCGGACTCACGGCTTCGATCGACCAGCACCAATGGGGTCGGCCCGTGCGTTGCCGTACCTCGATCGATGAGACCGTGCGCAGATCGAGGGTCGACGCCGATCCACCTTCCGCCACCGAGAGCAGGCCGTTCCGATCGATGCTGAGGGCGGCGCTGCGTGCTTTGCGCGAGGCAGTTCGGGCCCAGAACCCCAGCGTGAGGAGCATGGCCCCCACGATGACGAGGAACCGGGTCGATCCTCCTTCGCCCAGGGCCGCGAGCACCACACCGGCGATGACCGCCAACCCTCCAGCAACCCACGTTGCGAGACCGAGGAGGCGTTCACGACGCGCCATTTCCTCGGTGATGACCGGCCGCCACGTGTACACCGCATCCGTCGGCGCGGCGGACGTCGACCCTCTCGGCTGCTCCTGCATTCTTGGCTCCCTCACCAGCGGATAGATCCGGCTCCCCATCACAGCACATCGTGTTGGGCGGACGGAAGCGGTTCGACCTGGCGACACCGCGACCGGGCGCGACTCAGTCGAGGGCGAGCACGGGAATCTTGGTGCGGTGGGTGGCGCGATGAGTGACCTCGACGAAGTCGCCGAGCATGTACTGATGCTTGGCGTCGGTGACCCGAACGTTGAGGTAGGTGCCGACCCGTCCGGCCCCTTGAGGGAGCGGCTCGGCCGAGAAGTGGACCAGCTTGTTCTGCGCCGTGCGACCGGTGAGCACCGCGGGGTCCTTCTTGGACGGGCCCTCGACGATGACCTCTTCGACCATCCCGATCCGAGCCCGATACTTGGCGAGCGCCGAACGCTCGATCACTGTGCGCAGCGCGGCGTAGCGCTCCTTGACGGCATCGGGGTCGCAGAAGTCCTCGACCATCTCGGCGGCCTCGGTGCCGGGGCGGGGCGAGTAGACGAACGTGTAGGCCGAGTCGTACTCGGCCGCTGCTGCGACCTCGAGCGTGCGCTCGAAATCGGCGTCGGTCTCGCCGGGGAAGCCGACGATGATGTCGGTGCTGACGGCGAGATCAGGGATCATCGAGCGGGCCTCGACCAGCTTCTCGAGGTAGCGCTCGGCGGTATAGCCCCGGTGCATGGCCGACAGGATCCGATCCGAACCCGACTGCAGCGGGAAGTGCAGGTGCGGCACGACGTTCGGCGTCTCGGCCATGGCGGCGTAGACGTCGGGGGTCATGTCCTTGGGGTGGGGGCTGGTGTAACGGACCCGGCGGATGCCGTCGATCCGACCCATCTCGCGCAGCAGCTGGGCGAACATCGGACGGATGCGGACGTCTTCACCGGCCTTGCGGGCGGCGAGCGTGAGGTCGCGACCGTAGGAGTTGACGTTCTGGCCCAGCAGCGTGATCTCGGTGACCCCCTCGGCCGCCGCCTGTTCTGCTTCGGCGATGATGTGGGCGATCGGCCGGCTGATCTCGGCACCGCGAACGGCAGGCACGATGCAGAAGGCACAATTGTTGTCGCAGCCGACCTGAATGGTCAGCCAGCCGGCGTAGTCGACGTTGCGCTTGGCCGGGAGCGCCGAGGCGAAGGCGGCATCGTCGTCGGCGTCGGCCTGATCCCAGATCTCGGTGATCGGGCCCTGCACGCGGGCCTTCGCCATGAGTTCGGTCGCCCGGTGCACGTTGTGCGTGCCGAAGACGACGTCGACATGGCCGGCCCGGCGCTGGATCTCGTCTTTGTCCTTCTGGGCGAGGCAGCCGCTGACGACGATCTGAAGGTTCGGGTTCTCCTGCTTGGCCACTTTCAGGTTGCCGAGCGCGCCATACAGCTTGTTGTCGGCGTTCTCCCGGATACAGCAGGTGTTCAGCACGACCACGTCGGCATCGGCCACCGCATCGGTGGCCGTGTAGCCGTCGGCCTCGAGCGATCCGGCGATGCGCTCGGAGTCGTGCTCGTTCATCTGGCAGCCGTAGGTCTTGACCAGGTAGCGCTTCGGGGAGTCAGCCATCACCCGGTCAAGGCTAGGGCCGGCACTCCCCAGCGCACGCTCAGCCGTCCAGGGCTCGGGTGAGCACCTCGCCCGCCATGGCCACGGCCTCGGTCGAATGCGCCGACGGCATGTTGACCACGAGACCGTCGAGCCCGAGCGCCATCAGGCGCTGGACCTGATCGGTCACCTCGTCGGGATCGCCGTAGATGACCCGGCCCAGCAGCTTCTCGGCGGCCGGGCGATCGTCGAGGATCGCCGGGTCGACACCCATGAACCGCAATCGACCGCTCAGCATCTCGACCGCTGCGTCGTGGGTCTCGGCGAGGGCGAGGAACCCGAGCGGGGTGACACTGATGTCGGACCGATCACGCCCGAGGTCGTCGAGATGCCCCTGGAGCGCCTCGAGCTTGCGAGGTACGTCGTCGAAGTTGGCGGTCATGTTGAGTTCGTTGGCGTACTGCGCCGCCAGGCGGAAGGTCTTGCGCTCCCCCTGCCCGCCGATGAGGATGCCGATGTCGCCGTTGATCGGGGCGGGTGAGTTGTAGGCGTCCTTCACCGAATGGTGGGTGCCCTCGTAGGTGGTGGACGGCTGGCGGAACATGCCCCGGCAGATCTCGAGCGCGTCGACCAAGTGCTCGTATCGCTCGCGAAGCGGCGGGAACTCGACACCCAGCGCATCGTGTTCGAGTTCGAACCAGGCAGCCCCGATACCCAGCAGGGCTCGACCGCCGGAGATCACGTCGAGCGCCGTGACCACCTTGGCCAGCACCGCGGGCTCGCGGTAGGTCACGCCGGTGACGAGCGTGCCGAGCCGGGCCGTCGACGTGCGAGCGGCGAGGGCGCCGAGCAACGTGTAGGCCTCGACCATCTCCTGGTCGGGCGTGCCCATCATCGGCAACTGGCAGAAGTGGTCCATCACGAACACCGTGTCGAACCCGGAGGTCTCGGCGGCGACTGCCTGGGCGGCCACCGCATCGAAGAGCTGCGCCGGTGCAACGTCGGCATAGGTGAAGTTGGGGATCTGGAAACCGAGCTTGGTGGCCTGCATCATCGAGAGTGTAGATCATCGAATTCTTCGATCATCTCGGTTCACTAGAATTTTGCCTCATGGACGATCCCATCCTGAGCTCTGCGGCGTACCTGCTGTTCAAGGCCGGCCACTACGTGCACCTCGAGATCGAGAAGGGGTTGGCAGAACTCGATTTGAGCCCACGAGAAATGCTCGTGCTGAGCTTCGTCGACCACCACGCCGGGTTGTCGCAACAGGAACTCAGCGAGCGACTCGGGCTCGATCCCACGATCGTCGTCGGCTTGGTCGACGGCCTCGAAGCGCGCGATCTCCTCACTCGGTCCAAGGACCCGGGCGATCGTCGCCGCAACGTCCTTGCGCTCACCACCGCCGGGGCCGCGCTGCGCAAGCAGGCGGTCGTATCGTTCGAGGCGTTGCAGGCGAACTTCCTCGAACCGCTGTCGGCGACGGATCGTGATCGACTCCGGCGTCTGCTCGCCGAGGTGCTCGAACCTCGAGTGCCCTGGCTGCGCTGAACCCGGCCTGGTTGGCCCGGGGCGTCAGCCGTTCGAGTCGGGCGCAGCGAGGGTGTCGGCGACCACGATCGAGCGAGCGGGCCGGAGCAAGCCGGCGGGAATGGCGGAGTCGTGCTGGCGCATCTGGACGAGGGCTGGCGCCTTGCTCGACCCCTTCACCAGCCACACCACCAGCCGAGCGTTGTCGAGCACCGGACGAGTGAGCGTGATGCGCTGGTTCCCCTTGTAGACCCCGGTGATGGCGACCTCGGCATCGAGCACGTCGAGCACCGGATCACCCGGTACGAGCGATGCCGTGTGGCCGTCGGAACCGAGTCCGAGATGCAGGACATCGATCGCCGGTGGGGAGCCGGCAGCGAGATGGAGCCCGTCGATGAAGTCAGCGATGCCTTCGGAGATGGGCGCAGCGACGGGCAGCGGGAGCCACCGAACGGGAAGATCGGTGAACGCTTCGAGTTGGCCGGTCAGGTTCCTGGCGTCGGAGCCGATGGCGGCGATCCGCTCGTCGACCTGGACGAGGGTGACCTGATCCCATTCGAGGTCACGTGTGCTCAGCAGCACGAAGACTTCGTTGGGTGTGGAGCCGCCGGAGATGCCGACCACGCACTGGCCCCGCTCCCCGATCGACGATCGGATGGCGACTTCGAGGACATCGGCGGCGCGGCTCGCCCACTGATCGGGCGGGACGACGACCATCTCGATCTCAGGCGTCACGTCCGATGGCCTTCCACCAGGCTGCGGCGCCGCTCAGCGCCGCGTCGTCACCCAACTTCGCAGGAACGATCTCGACCGGCTCGATCGACGGGCCGAACTCGGCCACCCGCTGCCGGATGATCGGCAGGACCAGGTCGCTGTTCATGCCGACGCCGCCGCCGACCACGACCATCTGGGGCGTCACCAGCCAACACAGGTTGACCACGCCGACGGCGACCGCCTCGACGGCGTCGTTCCACACCTGGACGGCTCCGGGGTTGCCGTCGGCAACCAGCGCGGCGAGCTCGGCACCGGTGGCCTCGATGCCGGCTGCTACTGCGGCGCGTGCCATTGCCGTGCCCGAGCCCAGCCCCTCGACCGTTCCGTCCTCGCCAGCCGCCATGCGCACCCGATCGATCACCGAGTGGCCGATTTCGCCTCCCGAGTAGCGGCCTCGCATCAGCCGGTGCCCGAGCACGATCCCGGCACCGACGCCGGTGGACACGGTCACGTAGACGACGTCTCGGGCCTCGATTCCGGCCCCGAAATTCGACTCGCCGACGGCGGCGAGGTCGGCATCGTTGGCGAGCGCGATCTCGAGCCCGGTGTGTTCGGCCAACCAGCGATCGTTGAGCATCGGGATCCACACGGCCGGAAGATTCGGTGCGGCGATCAGCTGCTCGGCGTCGTAGTCGATCACTCCGGGAACACCGACGACGGCTCGCCTGATCTGACCGCCGGCACTCGCTGCAGCCTCGGCGACCAATTCGGCGACGAAGGCTGGGGTCGGGTGATCGTGCGGCGTCGTGCGCCGGACCCTGCTCGTGACGGTCCCATCGTGAGCGACGACGGCAGCACGAACGTGCGTGCCTCCGAGGTCGATCGCAATCGTGGGATCGGTTGGAACAGCAGTGGTCATCGGTCTCGTGCGGGGATGCGGCGATCGGACATGTCGGCGCCGTAGGGATAGATGGTGATCGGCGGCGGGGCATCGATGACGGGCTGGACGATTCGCCACGCTTCGTCGACCTGGTCGCCGCGAGCGAAGAGTCGTTTGTCGCCTTCGAGTGCATCGCCGAGCAGGCGATGATAGGGCGTCGGGCCGAATTCGAGGCCGGTGTGGTCGACCTGGAGCGCGACCGGCTCACTCACGAGGAGGTCACCGGGGAGCTTGGCCTGCATCTCGAGATCGATCACGTCGTTGGGTTTCATCTGGAATCGCAGGCGATTCGGCTCGGGCGCGCAGGCCAGGTCGGTGAACAACGGCCGGGGCGGCGTGGTGAATTCGACCACGGCCTCGGTGATGGTCCGGTCGAGCGCCTTGCCGGCACGGATGCGCCACGGGACCCCAGCCCAACGCCACGAGTCGATCGTGAACTCGACCTCGAAGTACGTCTCGGTCTGCGAGCCGGGTTCGACGCCCGGTTCGTCGAGGTACCCCTCGTACTGGCGGCGCACCACGTTGGCCGGATCGAACGGCGGCATCGACTTGAGCACCTTCACCACCTCGTCGGACATGGCGTCGGCATCGTCGGATACTGGCGGCTCCATCGCAAACAGCGAGACCATCTGCAGGAGGTGGTTCTGCACGACATCTCGCAGGGCACCGACCTCGTCGTAGAACTTGCCGCGACCCTCGACCCCGAAGTCTTCGAACATGTCGATGGTGACCGACTGGATGTAGTGCCGGTTCCACAGCGGTTCGAGGATCGAGTTGGCGAAGCGGAACACCAGGATGTTCAGCACCGGCTCCTTGCCCAGGAAGTGATCGATGCGATAGATCCGCTCCTCGGGGTAGTAGCGCTTGACCTCGGCGTCGAGGGCCCGGGAGCTGGCCAGATCTCGGCCGAAGGGCTTCTCGAGAACCACCCGCCCCCGATTCAAACCGGTCGCACCCAAGCCGTCGGTGACCGTCGAGAAGAGGAAGGGCGGGATGGCCAGATAGCAAACCGGGCAGGTGACGTTCGGGATCTTGTCGGCGAGCCGCTGGAACGTGTCCGGCTCTCGATAGTCACCGGCGACATAGTCGAGTCGGTTCGAGAACCGTCTCCACACCGACTCATCGATCTCCAACCC
Organism: Acidimicrobiales bacterium; assembly: GCA_041394265.1. NCBI lineage: Bacteria > Bacillati > Actinomycetota > Acidimicrobiia > Acidimicrobiales > Acidimicrobiales bacterium. The sequence continues at coordinate 3,165,733 of JAWKIO010000005.1, read as the reverse complement.
GCCATCGAGCAGTGCGGTGTGGGCGTTGTCACGAAGCTCGTCGAGGGTCCAGTTGGAGGAAGCGACCCCGATCACCGGGATATCGAGCAGCCCGTCGGCCTCGAGCCGGTACAGCGCTTCGAACAGTTTCTTCTTGGCCAGGTCACCGGTGATACCGAAGAGGACCAGCGCATCGGCCGGTCCGGTGATGGCAGGGTCGGCCATCAGGCACCGTCGGCGTCGTGGTCGCGCTCGACGTGTCCGCCGAACTCCGACCGCATGGCCGACAAGACCTTGTTGCCCATCGTTGCGTTGCCTCGGGACGCAAAGCGGCTGAACAGCGCATCGGCGATGGTCGGCACGGGTGCACCGGCTTCGACCGCGGCGAGCACGGTCCAGCGGCCCTCGCCGGAGTCCGACACCTGGCCCTTGAAGTTCTCGAGGCTCGGATCGTTGTGCAGCGCCGCCGCCGTGAGGTCGAGCAGCCACGAACCGACCACGCTGCCGCGGCGCCACACCTCGGTGACGCTCGGGAGGTCGATGTCGTACTGGAAGTACTCGGGGTGGGCGAGAGGTGCGGTTTCGGCGTCGGCCTGACGTTCGGCCGACCCGGCGTTGGCCCGGTCGAGGAGCCCGAGCCCCTCGGCGTAGGCCGCCATGATGGCGTACTCGATGCCGTTGTGGACCATCTTGACGAAGTGCCCGGCGCCGGCCTGTCCGCAGTGCAGGTAGCCGTATTCGGCCTGGTCGGGTTCGCCGTGGCGACCACGGGTGCGGTCGGCGGAATCAACACCCGGTGAGAGCGCCTTCCAGACCGGATCGAGCCGGTCGACCTGCTCGTCGGGACCACCGATCATGAGGCAGAAGCCCCGTTCGAGACCGAACACGCCACCGCTGGTGCCGACGTCGAGATGGTCGATGCCCCGCTCGGCCAGGGCCTTGGCTCGGTCGACGGCCTCGACATAGTGGCTGTTGCCGCCATCGATCACCGCGTCGCCGGGTTCGAGGTGCTGGGCGACGTCGTCGATGACCGCAGGGGCCACCGCTGCCGGCACCATCACCCACACGGCCCGAGGACCCTCGAGCTTGCCGACCAAGTCTTCGACCGACGAGGCACCGATGGCCACGCCCTCGTCGACCAGGGTCGCCACGCTGGCCTCATCGCGGTCGTAGACCACACATTCGATGTCGGCGAGCGCCAGGCGGCGGACGAGGTTGGCTCCCATCCGTCCGAGTCCGATCATTCCAAGCTGCACGGCGACCTCCACAAATGGTGAGCCTCCAGTGTGCCTGTCGCAGCAGGAGTTGGGACCGACCCCCTCTCGGAAATCGGCACGCGGGTCAGCTGGCGCCGGCTGCCACCTGGGCCAGGTCGAACACCCGACGCTGGGCGTGGCTGCCACCCAGCTTCCACCGTTGCTCCGCCGTCGTCGTGAACAGGTCGACGGCGTCGGCCGGGCGACCCGACCCGAGCGCGGCCATCGCGGTGGCAGTGTCGAGACCCACCTCGGCGATGACGCGACTCGCCGTGCCTGCCCGATCGCGCCAGGCCGCCATGCCGTCGAGTAGGTCGGCGACCCGCTCGGTGTCACCCGCACGAGCGATGGCGTAGGCGAAGTGGGCATCGGCGAACGGATGAGTGTGGTGGCCGATTCGGGCGCAGGACGACTCGAGCAAGGCCAGCCAGCGGTCGCCCACGTCGACCCCGGCGAACTCGAGCCGGGCAAGCCCGTCGATGGCGTTCGTCAGCGACAGCGTGTCGATCGCCTCGCCGGGCTGGATCTCGGTGTCGTACAACTCGAGCAGGCGTTCGTAGTTGCCGGTGCGGAGATGGATGATCGCGTGGTGCCACCACAGATGGCGGGCGAAGGCACCACGAGTGTGGAACGCGTCGTCGCGCCCGTCGAACCAGACCAGCCCGTCCTCGGTGCGGGCCTCCATCTCGAGCACGTGTGCCACGGCATGAATCGACCACAGATCGTACGGGTCGGCCTCGGACCCGGCCCGGCCGAGCGCCTCCGCCTCGCGGTACTCGCCCAGCTCTTCGAGCGCGAACGACAACATGCCGTCGAGGTAGCTACGCCGGGGCCGGTCCTCCCACGCGTCGACGGCTCGGCGGGTCGAGGCGAGCATGTCTCGACAGCGGCCCTGGCCGAACAAAGCGAAGTACTGCATTCGCAGGGCGAAGATGTCGGTCGGCCACCGCTCGAGCAGCTCCTCCCATCGCTCGATCGCCAGCTCGCTCTCACCGGCGATCCAGTCCCCGAGCGCAGCGCGATGCAATGACTCTCGTTCGTTGAGCTCGACGTCGGCCACCTGCTGGGCGAGGTCGACGGCCCGAGCGTGATCGGCGGCGGTGTTGGCCTGGGCGAGGAACAGGCCCATGACGACACGAGCCATCGGTGCCGCCGGCTCGGTCACCGCTGCGCCGAGATGCTCAGGAAGGAGGGCGTCGAAGGTGACGAAGTCGTCGATCAGTTGCTCGAGTCGAGCCAGGGCGTCATCGGTCGGTGCGGTGGTCTCGAGTCCCCATCGGTCGGTGCGTTGCATGCGGGCGACGCTAATCGACACCGCCGGTGTGGTCCCGCTGGTCGCCGCCTGGGGTGCGTCGGACCGCCGTCAGGCCGACTTCCGCCCACTCGATTCAGCGGGCGAACGTGGCGCGATCGTCGGCGAACGACTTGAACTCGAGCGCGTTGCCGGCCGGGTCGAGGACGAAGGCGGTGGACTGCTCGCCGGGGAGTCCGGCGAAACGTGTGTACGGCTCGATGATGAACGTGACGCCGGCGGACCGGAGCCGGGCGATCAGCGGCTCCCAGGTGGTGGCCGGAACCAGCAGGCCGAAATGGCGGGTGGGCACCGCCTCGCCGTCGACCGCATTCGCCGCAACCCTCGGGTCGTGATCAGCCACGAGATGAGCGACGATCTGGTGACCCCAGAGATCGAAATCGACCCAGTCGTCGGCGGAGCGACCTTCGGGACAGCCGAGCACCTCGCCGTAGAACCAGCGAGCCCGGGCGAGGTCGTCGACCGGAAAGGCGAGGTGGAAGCGGGGCCGCGACACCGTCGGTACCGGGCGTCCTTCCTCGATGGCGTCGAATACGCTGGGCTGGAGCTGTTCGAGCGATTCGAGCACGATGTCGGCGAAGCCGAAGGAGGCGGTGCCCCGAAGGTGCGGCGCCGGGACGGCGATGACAGCCATGCCGGCCGCCTTGCCCGAGACGCAGCCGCTCACTGCGTCTTCGAACACCACGCAGTGCTGTGGGTCGACGCCGAGCTGTCGAGCGGTGGCGAGGTAGGGCTCGGGGTGTGGCTTGCCATGGGGATCGAACTCGGCGGAGTGGATCACCTCGAACCGGTCGGTCAGGTCGAGCGCAGCGAGCGTGGCATCGATCAAGCGCTGATCCGACGAGGAGCACAGCGCCACCCGGAGTCCACGCTCGGCCACCAGGTCGAGCGCATCGACCACACCCGGAAGTGCCACCGCACCAGCGGTCAGCTCGACCACTCGATCGACCACCATTGCGGCCACCTCGTGGGTGCTCGGACCACCGTCCCAGGGATGCCATTCGAACCAACGCTTGGCGACATCGGCCATCCGCACACCCATGGTCAGCTCGAAGTCGTCGTCGGTGAGCGGAAGCCCCAACGCGGCGGCAGCCTCTCGTTCGGCGATGCGCCAACGTGACTCGGACTCGGTGAGCAGGCCGTCCATGTCGAAGAGTGCGGCGGCGAGCGTGCGTGATGCCATACGAGCAGGCTATGGCCTGGTCATTCCGCTCCGTTACTGGCCGGTCGCGTGGGGACGGTTCATGGCCACCACACTCGGGGTGACTCGGATGAACTCGGCCTTGGTCCAGAACTCGGCGATCGAGCGAGCATCGGAGTAGCTCATGCCGGACCGAACGCCAGCCATGAGCGAACCGAGGAGCTTGCCGACCTCGCCCCGGTAGGGCACAACACCTTCGACGCCTTCGGGCGCCCGCTGCTCGAAGTATTCGGCATCGATCGACTCGCCTTCTCGGGCCGCGCGCGCCTCGAGTGCTTCGAATGACGCCATGCCCCGCACTCGCTTCACCAGGCCGCGGTCGGATTGTTCGAGCTCGCCAGGACTCTCCTTGGTGCCGGCAAGCATCGATCCCATCATCACGCTCGACGCACCAGCAGCGAGCGCCTTGGCAATGTCGCCCGACGCCCGGATGCCGCCGTCGGCGATCACCGGCACCGGGTTGCCGTTGGCGTCGGTCAGTCCGGCGCAATCGTTAATGGCCGTGAGCTGGGGCACGCCGACGCCGGCGACGAGTCGCGTGGTGCAGACACCACCCGGGCCGACCCCGACCTTGACCGCATCGGCCCCAGCCTGCACCAGATCGATGGCCCCATCACGGGTGGCAACGTTGCCGGCGATCACGTCGACCTCGGGGTGTGCCGCCTTGATCTTGCCGAGGGTGTCGATGGCGTGGTCGGCGTGGCCGTGGGCGATGTCGAGCACGAGCACGTCGACCCCGGCGTCGACGAGGGCCAGGGAACGGGGAAGTGCATCGTGGTCGGTGCCCACTGCGGCACCGACCAGCAATGCGTTGCCCCGGGCACTCCTACCCGTTCGAGGTTCGGTAGTGGACGCTGCCTTGACGGCAGCGACCATGGCGGTCTGGGACTCGATGGTGAGGAACCGGTGGATGATGCCGATGCCGCCCAGTCGGGCCATGGCGACCGCCATGTCGGTCTCGCACACCGTGTCCATGTTGGCCGCGATGACCGGAAGCTCGATCCGGATCCGCTTGGTGAGCGAGGTTTCGAGCGAAACATCGCTCCGGCTTCGAATGCTCGACCGTCGAGGAACGAGAAGGACGTCGTCGAAGGTCAGGCCCGTGCGGATCGTGTCGAGGTTCACGATCAGTCGAGGCTAATCGGTTCGTCCAATTTCGTCTCATCGAAGTCGACGGCGTCGAGGTCGAGATCGTCGGCACCACCGGGAGCAAGCCCGACGGCCCGCAGGACTCGATCCTGGATCTCCATCATGAGATCGGGGTTCTCGCCCAGGAACCGCTTGACCGCTTCTCGACCCTGGCCGATCTGCTCACCGTCGTAGCTGTACCAGGCGCCGGACTTCTTCACGATGTCGTGATCGACCGCGATGTCGAGCAACGAGCCCTCACGGCTGATGCCCTGGCCGTACATGATGTCGAACTCGGCCTGGCGGAACGGCGGGGCCACCTTGTTCTTGACCACCTTGACCCGAGTGCGGTTGCCGACGACCTCGGCCCCGTCCTTCAGCGACTCGATGCGACGGATGTCGAGGCGGACCGAGCTGTAGAACTTGAGGGCACGGCCACCGGGGGTGGTTTCGGGCGAGCCGAACATGACACCGATCTTCTCTCGCAGCTGGTTGATGAAGATGCAGATGGTGTCGGTCTTGTTGAGGTTGCCGGTGATCTTGCGCAACGCCTGCGACATGAGACGGGCCTGGAGGCCGACGTGGGAATCGCCCATGTCGCCCTCGATCTCGGCCCGGGGGGTGAGGGCGGCCACCGAGTCGATGACCATGACGTCGATCGAGCCAGACCGCACGAGGATGTCGGCGATCTCGAGCGCCTGTTCGCCGGTGTCGGGCTGGGAGATGAGCAGTTCGTCGACGTCGACCCCGATGGCACGGGCATACACCGGATCCATGGCGTGCTCGGCGTCGATGTAGGCGCACTTGCCACCGTTGCGCTGGGCCTCGGCCACCACGTGCATGGCGAGGGTGGACTTACCGGAAGACTCTGGACCGTAGATCTCGACGACACGACCACGGGGCAGACCACCGATACCGAGCGCGATGTCGAGGGCCAGGGCACCGGTGGGGACCGAACCGATGGAGAGGCTGCCCTTCTCCCCCATCTTCATGACGGCACCCTTGCCGAACTGCTTCTCGATCTGGCCCATGGCCATGTCGAGTGCTTTGTCTTTGTCGACCATGATGTGTGTCTCCTTGTCGGCGCTTTTTCGAAGTGCCGTCTCGTTGTGCGAACCGGGTTTGGGGAGGGCCCGTTGGGTAGGTGAGCAAACCGTACTGATGGGGTGTGACAGCATCAGGACGCCGGGTCGGATTGGGGATCCGACACCGAGGAGGCCCGCACCGTGTCGACGGGATCACAGCAGCGTAATTCCGAACACCTGTTCGAACAACCACCCACACGAGGTTTTCTCGTGGCGCTAGGATTTCCTCCGATGTCTCGCCGGCTCCTCGCCCTCGCCGCTGCCCTCACCTCCACGCTCGCCCTGGCCTCGGCCTGCACCAACGACGAACCCGAACTCAGCAAGGCGGAGATTCTCAGCGAGCTCGAAGGGCGTGAACTCACCGCCGCCGAGCTGGCTCAGAAGGAAGAGGTCGCCCAGACTCTCTGCCGCCTCGACGACGAGGTCTTGGTCGAACTGTGGAGCCGGCTGTCGGCGAAACAACTCGAGTTCCAGGACTTCGTGTTCAGCCGGGAATGCGACGGCCGCAGCCAGCTCTACGCCGAGACCACCGGCCGCTTCGCCGTCGACGGCAGCTGAGCCGACCGCAGCTGAGGCGACTGCAACTGAGTCAAGCGCAACTGATCGGACGCCGCCTTGGGCGGCCACCGGTCGGCGACCTCAGCCGCCGAGGAACGATCGGCCGTCATCGCTCAGGAGCGAGGGTGAATACGGGTGCTGGCGGCGGAACTCGGTGCTCTGGGCGAACCACCAGATCACCTGACCTCGGCTGAGTCCGTCATCGATCAAGGCGGTCCAATAGGCGGCGCCGGCGGCGTCGGGGGGTCGACCGAACACGTTGTCGTAGATGCGATCGACGAAGGCCGAGGTGGACTCGGCCTCCCATGACAGCTCCGACTCCCTGCTCGCAACGAAGAGGTCGGCAATGGCGGTCGGCGCCAGTCCCTGGGCAGCCAGGTCGACCCAATAGCGGGCCCCGGCAACGTCGGGAGTACGCCCAAAGTAGGCGTCATACAACCGCAAGATGCCCCGAGCGACCCCCGGCGAGTCGTGGGCATAGAGAATGCCGAGCAGATCTGGGGCGTCGCGAACGAGAGCGGTCTGGCCGAACAGATCGCATGCAGTGTCACCGAAGTCCGGGGGACGACTGTCGAAGTCCACGCATGCGATCTCGGCGCCGTAGCCGTCGATCGACCAAGATGAGATGAGGCCGAAGCCGTCGGTCGTGAGCTCGACCTGCTTCCCAGCACTGATGGCGGCAGCCAGCGCCCGCCCGAGAGCTCGCGGTGGATAGACCCCGGGATGGCCGATCGGAAGAGATCCCTGCATCTCGAGGGGCGGGTCGAAGACATAGTCGGGGAAGCAGCTGAGGTCGGTGAAGTCACAGTCCTCTACCGGAGGTGTCAGCGACGAACCGCTCACCGCCGAATACAGCTCGAACGGCTCGTCGCAGCCCGGACACGTTGGCCGCATATTGAGATAGACGTATGGCGCGAGGCGGATCGACTCAAAGTACCGGGACGTCGCCAGCCGTTGCGCCGTGGTCCGGGCCGGGGTGGTCACCGTGCCACACGGGATCTCGAGTGTTGGCTGAGCGCCGACGAACCGAAGCGCGTAGCGATACTTCGTCGACGGCATCGCCGAGAGATCGACGTACGTGCCCAGGTCATCACGAGTGGCGATCACCTGTCCGTTGCGGACGAGCACTGGGGTCGATACCGCTGAGAAGGAGTAGGGAATCCGGGGCGCGCCGTCGACCACGCCCTCGATCGAGCACGTGGCGATGTCGGAAGGGAACGCCGGAAGCGCCGCGACTGGTCCACAGTCGACGATCCGCTGCGGATCGGCGTCGAGGCGGACGGTGACCGCATGCGGTTCGGTGTCCTCGGCGGGAATGCCAACGTCCGATCGGCCGCCACTCACTCCGAATGCTTCGATCAGCGCACCGTCGACGAACACCTCGACCAGTGTGTTGTCGGGTACGCCCGAGAGCCGAATGGTCGAGGCCGACAGGCCGGGCGCGGACGTACAGCTCGGCTGGGTGACCGCACCGGCCGGAACGGACTCGCCGGCGACGACCAGTGTCGTGGCGAGGAGGACAACCGTGAGCACCGACCGGAGCAACTGCATCGCCGCAACATAGTGCGACGAGTTGGGACGATCGTCGATAGAGCCCCCGCACGGTCGTCAGGATCAGTCCCGGAACGGGGCCGCCACCTCGGCGAGGAATCGGTCGAGCAGTTCGTCCTTCTTGTTGCCGGTGCCGAGCGTGAAGTCGGGAACGATGAACTCGTTCACCCCGGCCTCGACGTAGGCCGCCATCTGCTCCTGCAGCTGCGCCGCCGTGCCGATCACCGACGCTCGCTGCATCGGATTGGCGAGCAGCTTCGCCGCTTCCTCTTCGGTGTCGGTGAGGAAGACCAGCGCCACCGACGACCGCTGCACGCTTGCCGGGTCGCGGTCGAGGCGCTCGCAGTGCTCATTCAGCACGCCCGCCTTCTGCGCCATGATCTCGGGCGTCGACCAGACATTCCACTCCTCGGCGTACTGGGCGACGAGGCGGAGCGTCTTCTTCTCGCCGCCACCGCCGAGCAGGATCGGCAGGTCGCCAACCGGCTTGGGCGACAGCGGCGCATCGACCATCGTGTAGTGCTGGCCCGCGAGGTCGAAACGCTGACCGTCGCGCAGCCCCCGGATGATCTGCAGCGCCTCTTCGAGCTTCGCGAACCGATCGGTGAACGTACCGAACGGGATGCCGTAGGCGATGTGCTCGTTCTCCTGCCACCCCGAACCCAGACCCAGCACGACTCGACCGCCGGCAATGTGGTCGGTGGTGACGGCCGTCTTCAGCAGCACGGCCGGGTTGCGGTAGGTGTTGCCGCACACCAGCGGCCCGAGCCGGACCGTGCTGGTCGCCTGCCCGAGTGCAGCGAGCACCGACCACGCCTCGTGGATGGGACCGTCGGGATCACCCTGAAAGGGCATGAAATGATCGGCGAACCAGAGGCCATCCCAGCCGGTCTCCTCGGCCCTCACCCCCGATCGCACGATCTCGTTCCAGTCGATGCCGTTGCTGATCCAGTGAGAGAAGCGCATGCCAGCGGACCCTACTCGTGTGCCACTCCCCCGCCCAGCCCGAGCGGACCCGGCCTGATCTCGGCCATGATGTCGTCATGCACGACACGGCGGCCGACACATGGGAGGGGCTCGCGCCCGGATGGCGACGGGCCTTCGACGAGGCGTGGACGTCCTGGTGCAGCGGCAATCTCGGGATCGGCGCCGCGCTGGTCGATCCGGTCACCGAGGCGATCGTCGCCGCCGGACGCAATCGGGTCAACCAGCCGGTCGCCGAGCCACGGATGTTGTCGGGCAATTTCATGGCCCACGCCGAGATGAATGCGTTCGCCTCGCTCGACCGGTTCAAGGCCGATGGGCTCGACCTCTACACCACCCTCGAACCGTGTTTGATGTGCGCGGGCACGGCGGTCTTCCTCCATGTCGAGCGGGTGTTCCATGCCGCCGACGACGAGTTCTTCGCCGGCATTCACGACCTGTGGGACCACCACCCGTATTCGGCACGCAACAAGCACGAGTCGATCGGTCCGCTCACGTCGCCGCTGGCTGCGTTCGCCCGAGTGCTCCCCCTCCAGGCACAGGCGACCACCGTCACGGGCACCACGGTGATGGAGCACGCTCACCGCCACATCCCAACGCTTGCTGATCTGGCCATCGAGCTCACGGCCGACGAGACACTGCACCGGGTGCGAGACGATGGCGGGTCCACCCTCGACGCCATTCACTCGATCTGGGACCGCCTCCCCGTCGCAACCTGAGTGCCACAGCGACACCACCCACCGAACTCGAGACGAGGTGCGACAGAACGGTCGCTCTGAGTCTCGAGAACGGGGGTGGGTGTCGCTCTGGGTCTCGAGAACGAGCGGGGTCGACGGCGGTCGCTTTGCGCAGGCCGAGGCGGGCAAGCAGGATGCAGGGCGTGACTGCAACCGACGCCCCACAGCCAACGCAGCGCCCGCTCCCCGTGCCGACTCCCGAGACGGCGCACTTCTGGGAGGGCACCGCCAACCACACCCTGCTCCTGCAACGGTGTGACGACTGCGCCAAGGCCTACTTCCCTCCCCGTCCGTTCTGCCCGGCCTGCGGGTGCCGGAGTGTTTCGGTGTTCGAGGCATCAGGCGAGGCAACCCTGCACAGCTACGTGATCAATCAGCGTCCCGGCCCGGGGTTCGACGGTCCGGTGGCCATCGCCGTGGTCGAACTGGCCGAGGGCCCCCGACTGATGACCAACATCGTCGACTGCGACCAGACCGAGGAGGCGCTCGTCCTCGATATGGCGCTCGAGGCCACGTACGCCGCGTTCGTCAGCTCCGACGGCAGACACGCCGCCACCCTTCCCCTGTTCCGACCGGCATCAGGCGCCACCGAGACCAGCGAGACCACCGGAGACAGCAGCAACACCGGAGACGCAGCATGAAGCAGAAGTCGGTCGCCATCGTCGGCGCAGCGGAAACCACCAAGCTCGGCAAGATCCCCGACCAGTCGGTCATTGGCCTCCATGCCGATGCTGCGCTCAACGCGCTCGCCGACTGTGGGCTCACCCCGCAAGACGTCGACGGCGTCGCCACCGCCGGCACCAGCCCCACCGACGTCGCCCACTATCTCGGCATCACCCCCACCTGGGTCGACGGCACCGCAGTCGGCGGCTGCTCGTTCATGCTCCACGTCCGCCACGCGGCGGCGGCGATCAACGAGGGGCTGGCCGACACCATCCTCGTCACCCATGCCGAAAGTGGCCGCAGCCGGATCGGCGCCGGGCGCTGGTCGATGGACCCGTCAAGCCTCGGCGGCCAATTCGAGAGCCCGTTCGGGCCGGGCGGGCCACCTACCCGCTTCACCATTCCGTGGCTGCGCTACGCGAAGGACTACGGCGTCGGCATCGAGAAGCTCGCCAACGTGGCCGTGGTCCAGCGGGAATGGGCGGCACTCAACCCCCGTGCCAGCTTCCGTGATCCCATCTCGGTCGACGACGTGCTCGAGTCGACCATGATCGCCACACCGTTCACCAAGCTGATGTGTTGCCTGGTGACCGACGGCGGCGGGGCACTGGTCCTCACCTCGGCCGAGCGGGCCAACGACTTCCCCCAGAAGCCGGTGTACGTGCTCGGCACCGGCGAGAGCGTCGAGACCCCGATGATCTCCCAGATGGAAGACTTCACTTCGTCGAAGGCCTTCCGGGTCGCTGGGACCAAGGCCTTCGCCGAGGCCGGGATCACCCATGCCGACGTCGATCACCTGATGATCTACGACGCCTTCGCCCACCTGCCGATCTACGGACTCGAAGACCTCGGCTTCGTCGGCCGCGGCGAGGGCGCTGACTACATCTGGGACCGCAAGACCGCCATCGGCGGCGAGCTCCCGCTCAACACCAACGGCGGCGGGCTGTCCTACATGCACTCGGGGATGTACGGCATGTATGCCCTTCAGGAGAGCGTCCGCCAGATGCGAGGGATCGCACCCGCACAAGTCAAAGGTGCAGAGATCTCCATCGCCCACGGCGTCGGCGGCATGTTCGCCGCCAGCGGAACCATCGTGATGAGCAACGTCGCCCCCTGACCCAACACCGTTCTCGGGCAACTTTGGTGCGGGCAACATCAAAACGGGGCTCCCAGCACCAAAGTTGCGCAGGAGCACGCTTCTAGACTTGGGCGATGGATGTCTCCGTTGTCGACTTCACCGCGCCCGATGCTCCCGAGGCCTTCACCAACAGCCTGCTGCAGACGGGGTTCGCCGTCGTGGTCAATCATCCACTCGACTGGGCCGAGGTCGAGGCGCTGTTCGCGGAATGGAACGCGTTCTTCGACCATCCGGCTCGGTACGACTACGCCCCCGACCCGGGCTCGCAAGACGGCTACTTCCCGCCGACCGTGGCCGAGACCGCATCGGGCAACACCATCCGGGACCTGAAGGAGTTCTTCCACGTCTACCCATGGGGGAAGTACCCGGCCGAGGTGTCGAACGCTGCGCTCGACTACGCCCTGCGTGCCGCCGACGTCGCCCGCACCCTCCTCGACTGGGTCGAGACGAACACCCCACCCGAGGTGGCCGCCCGGTTCTCCCAACCGCTGTCGTCGATGATGGACGGCTCGACTCGATCACTGCTGCGCATGCTGCGCTACCCGCCATTGACCGGTGAGGAACCCGAGGGTGCCGTGCGGGCGGCCGCCCACACGGACATCAACCTGCTCACGGTGCTCCCCTCATCGAACGAGCCCGGACTCGAACTGCTGGGCGCGAACGGCGAGTGGTTCCCCGTGCCCTGTGATCCGTCGTCGCTCGCCGTCAACGCCGGCGAGATGCTCGAGCTCGCCAGTCATGGCTACTACCCCGCCACCGTGCACCGGGTCACCAATCCGACGGGACCGGGCGCGCTTCGCCATCGCATGGCCGCACCGCTGTTCCTGCACCCCGCCGATGAGGTGATCCTCGCCAACGACCGCAAGGCGATCGAGTTCCTCGAGGACCGCCTCGCCGAACTCCGAGGTTCGTAGCACCCAATCTGCCGCCCGCCGGGCGCTGCTCGAGGGCAGACCTGCTCACTGCGCAGGGGGCAAGTCGTGCGAGCATGGGATCGGCATCGACGACAGCTTCCGCGCCGCGGGAGGGAAGGCAGCGACCATGCAGCACGGCGAAGCAACACTCCGGCGACGCTTCTGGCGTCCAACCGCCGCGACGATCGGTGTGTGCGCACTCGTCGCTGCCCCGTCAGCTGCCGGGGCCGTCGACGGCATCGACCAGGTGCCAGCTCCCGTCGGACGCGAGGCGGTCTACCTCCCGTGGGTCGCCGATGGAGACCTCGGGATCACAATCGACGGCAACCTCGACGACTGGGCCGAGGTGCCAGCGATCGTCTCGACCGACGGACCGACGCCCTCGGCCGACCCCGCGACCACCGGTGAGCTCACGTGGTCCGTTGCGGCGCAGGGTTCGAGGCTCTTCGTCTCGGCCACCATCACCGATGCGTCGATCATCGCCGGCCAGCACGAGGAGAACTACTGGAACGAGGACTCGATCGAGGTGTTCCTCAACGCCACCGATGCGATCGACACCACGACCTACGGGCCGGGCATCGGCCAGGTCCGGTTCAGCGCCGTCGACATCGGCAACACTGATCCGACCACCCTCACCCTCAGCGGCACCAACGTCGACACCTTCGATGTCGAGGGCTTCGTGTTCGCCACGCCCGACGGCTGGGGGCTCGAGGGAGTCATCGACTTCTCCGAGTGGATCGAACCGGCCCACGGCCTGAGCCTCGGCTTCCAGGTGCACGCCAACGGCGCGACGACCGCCGACCGCGACCTGAAGGTGATCTGGAGCGACACCGATCCCGACGACCGATCGTTCGACGATCCCAGCGTCTTCGGCACCGGCGTGCTGTTCGAGCTGGGCCAAACCGACGTGCCGGCACCGTCCGCTCGCTCGGGAGCGAGCGCCACGACGACCGAGACGACCGACACCACCGAGGCGCCCACCACCACGACCCCGACGACCGAGGCGCCCACGACGGCCCCACCGACCACCGATGCGGCCACTGGCGACGCCGACACCACCGAAGACACCGCCGTGCTCGATCCTCCCTCGTCGAACGCCGACTCGTGGACCCAGTCACCCCTACTGTTCCTGATCCCCTTGGCCATCGGACTGGCCAGCCTCACCGGCTACGTGATGAGCCGGCGTCGCGCCGTCGAGGACGACGAGCCCTACGACGACGTGGCCCCACCGCTCTGAGCGACATCATCGGTGCCGTCGAGGCTGGCTGCCTCTCCCGACACCGTCGTACCCGACACCGTCGTTCCCGGCACCGTGCCGTCGTGCTCCGGTAGCACCCAGAACGAGTCGGACCCGGCACGACGAACGTCGATCGCCGGCCCGATCCAGCTCATCCCGAGCACGAACACCAAGACCGACGTCACGAGGATCGTGGGTTTGGCGCCGTACGCCTCCAGCGCCGGACCGACGACGGCGTAGCCCGCGGCCATGCCGAGCGTCGTCCCGACCCCGATGCCGGCGAAGGCCCGGCCGAGCTTCTCCTCAGGCACGTTGCTGACGATCGTCACCTCACCGAGCACCAACTCCGGCCCGAGGGCGATGCCCCAGATCAGCCAGCCGAGGGGCAACAGCCACGGTGCCTCGAACAGCACGCCGATCGCCGAGGAGAAGGCGTAGATCGGCGTCGCACAGAGCACGATCAGGGGCAGGGGGAGCTTGAAGTGAACGCCGCCGAACGCACCCATACCGACGGCAGCACCGACCCCGTAGGCGGCAATGGCGAGACCGAACCATGATCCCGACACATCGAGGTCGACCTCGTACCAGATGACGGCGGCCCCCATCACGGCAGCGACCGTGGCCATCACGAACACGTTGTAGGTGACCAGGCGGCGAACCCCACGGGTTGTGGCGACCACGCTCATCCCACCGAGCATCTCGCCGAACTGTTCGCCGACGGTGTGCCCCGCACGCGACGCCCGACGGGCCGACAGCCCCTTGTCGAGTCCGGGCAACGTCGCCATCAACGAGAACGAGATTGCGAATGCTGCGGCGTTCAGCAGAATGGCAGAGCGCGCTCCGACCAACTCGACGGCGACGGCGCCGAGCGCAGGGCCAACGGTGATCGATACCGCCTGGATCAACCGCCGAACGGCCAGGACCTGTTGTAGGTCGCCCTCGGCCTGGCCGGGAACGAGAGCGTCGAACGACGGATTGTCGACCGACCCCATTGCTCGCGCCAGCACACCAAAGCCGACGGCGAGCGCGATGGGCTCGACGGCGAAGGCGGCCATCAGCAACAGCCCACGGATCGCGGCGGAGATCATGAGAACGCGTCGCCGATCGAGCGCGTCGGCCAGCACACCGCCGACGACACCGAGCACGACGCCACCCACCAGCTCGGCCGTGAAGGTCAGCGATGTTGCGAGTGCGGAGTTGGTGCGCTCGAAGACGTAGAGCGGCAGAGCGACGAGGGTGACGCCGTCGCCCGATTCGGCGGCGAACTGCGACGCCACCATCCTGCGGAACACCGGGCGCCGCAGGGGCGCGATCATCGAGGGCATCGCAGCGACGCTACCTGATCTCGACTCGCTGTTCAGCGGCCTTTCGTTGCGGTCTCCACGATGTCGACCCGGCCCACCACGAGACCGTCCCAGTTCGAACGGTCCCGGTTGTTCCACTCGGTGAGCTGGTCACGCTCATCGGCCGACAGCCGACCGCCCGCCACCAGCACGTCGAGCATGAACGGAGCGATGGCGCGCTCGCCGCCGTCGTCGATCTTCATGGCGTACGCGGCGTTGCCGCCGACCTCGCCGACGACGAGCACGGCCTCGGCCCCGACCTTGGCGAACAGCCGGCCCTCGGTGACTCGTATGAGGTCCGTGTCGCTGCGGTGCTTGGACCCACCGATGAGCTCCGGGTATGCGGCGGCGGCAGTCGTCATCCGGCGACACGCAGCGGCCAGGTCGTCATCAATGCCGTCGGGGTTGGCGATGCGGGCGATGCCCTGGGCCAGACGAGCAAGCGGCATGCGGAAGGTCGGAGCGCTGCAGCCATCGGTGGCGAGCGACAGCTCGTCGTCGTCGGCGCCGGTGATCCGCTTGGTGGCCTCGTAGACGGCCTGCTGGACGGCGCCGTCGGGGTCGAGGTAGCCAGCAGGGTCGGCATCGAGCTGGCGGGCGACGGCAAGGAAGCCAACGTGTTTGCCCGAACAGTTCATCGATGCCCGCCGCTTGCCCTCGGTCGACCACGGGGCCATCGGTTGCTGGGGGCCGCATTGCAGGGCATCTTCGGTGAGACCGAGGCGCTCGAGCGAGGCAAGCACCCGCTCGACATGCATCGACTCACCACTGTGGGAGGCCATCGCCAGCGCCACGTCGCCGTCGTCGAAACCGAACGCCTCGGCAGCGCCAGAGAGCAACAGCGGGAGAGCCTGGAACGCCTTCGTGGCGCTCCGGGGAAAGGTGAGCTGGTAGGGATCACCGACTGATGCGAGCACCGAGCCCTGGGTGTCGGTTGCCACCCACGCACCGCGATGGATCGACTCGACGGCATCGCCTCGCCACATCCGAATGACCACGGGATTCGTCTCGACCATCACCCGAGTGATCGTACGGTCTCGACCACCCCCGCCCGCGCACTCCCTCACCCCCAAAACCCGCAGCAACTTTGGCGAGCTGACACCTCTGGGCGGCAACAACTCTCCAAAGTTGCAGCCGTTTCAGCTCCAAAGGGTGACGTGGACGCTGGGGCGGAAGTGGGTGATGTTGGCGCCCGAGCCGGTGAGCATCGATTGGATGGCTCGGGGCGTCGACACGAAGCGGGCCAGTTCGGCGGCTGCGGGGCTGACGCCTCGATCACGCGGCAGGGTGAGCGCCGACCAGGTGCCGCTCGCCTGGGTGCCGGGGCCGTCGACCCGGACCAGGCTGCCGGCGGCGATCTCCTTGGCGACCCGGTTCTCGGGCATGACCGCCAGCCCCTGCCCGCCTCGGGCCTCGTCGAGCGCGGCGGCGTGACTCTGGAAGATGCGCTGCCTGGCCTCGGGAATGGCGAGATTGGCGAGCATGGCGTGGGCAACCCCACCGGCCTCGACCGCCGATGGACCCAGGTACCATGTGGCCTCGGCCATCTCGCCGGGAGTCAACCGCCGCCCGGCGAAGCGGTGGTTCGGCGCCGCAACGACCACGAGGGTGTAGCGGAGGAACTCGGTGGCGACGAACTGACCGTCGACCGCTCGCAGGCTGGGTCCGATCGCAATGTCGGCACCACGCGACGCGAGCAACGCCGGGACATCGCCGGCGGGGTGCACCGCCATCTCCACGTCGAGGTCTTTGGCTCGAGTGGAGAACAGCTCGATCAGCCCCGGGGCGCAGAGTTCACCGAAGAGCGACGACACCGCGAGACGAAGCACCCGACGTCCGCTGGCCGCCGCCTTGACCTCGAGCCGCGTCTGATCCTGCAAGCCGAGGAGCTCGACGGCGCGAGTGGCCAGCCGCAGTCCGCCGGGAGTGAACGACAGGCCGGTGCCGCTCCGGTGGAACAGCTCGTCATCGAGCTCCTTGCGCAGCGACGCCACATGGTTCGATACCGCCGCTTCGGAGACGTCGAGTTCCGCCGCAGCCGCTTTCGATGATCCGTGACGCACGATCGAGGCGTAGGTGCGCAGCTGGGTGGGAGTCACGACGCCCAACGTAGAAGACGGATCGGTGCCGGACCAGAGCACTTCAGCAATCGATGAAGTCGACGTTGACCCGGCGACCGAGAACGACGATGGTCGAAACGAAAGTGACGTCCGCCACACCGACGGAGCGCACGAGGACAGGGGGACACATGCAGGTACCTGCACCGTTCGAGTACGAACGGGCGACCAGCGTCGACCACGCCATCTCGCTGATGGAGCGGCTGGGCGACGAGGCGCGCATCGTTGCCGGCGGCCACAGCCTGCTGCCGATGATGAAGCTGCGCATGGCCGCTCCCGAGTACATCATCGACATCAACGATCTGATCGACGAACTCGCCTACATCCGCTTCACCGACACCGAGGTGCGGATCGGAGCACTCACCCGCCACCGCCAGCTGCTCGAGAGCGACCAGCTGGCGGCGGTCTTCCCGATCTTCCGTGACGCCGAGCGGGTGATCGCCGATCCGGTGGTGCGCAATCGCGGCACACTCGGCGGGTCACTGTGTCAGGCCGACCCGGCCGAGGATCTGTCGGCCGTCTGCGACACGCTCGACGCCAGCTGCGTGATCCGCAGCAGCTCCGGCGAGCGAGTGCTGCCGATGCACGACTTCCATCAGGGGCCCTACGAAACGGCCGTCGGTGACGGCGAGATGCTCACCGAAGTTCGCTTTCCGATCGTGGCCAACTCGTCGAGCGCCTACCACAAGGTCGAACGACGAGCCGGCGACTGGGCGGTGGCGTCGGCCGGCGCCTCGGTGACGCTCGAGAACGGGCTGATCACCGGTGGACGAGTCGGGCTCTGCGCCGTCGGACCGAACCTCACCAACATCGGCCCGATCACCGACGCCCTCCGGGGCCAGGAGCCGTCCGAGGAGCTCTACGCCCAGGTCGGCCAGATCGCCGCCGACCATGCCACGCCGAGCACCGACACCAGAGGCACGGCGGCCTACAAGACCCATCTCGCCAAGGAACTGACCATTCGATCGCTGCGCAAGGCGGTCGCCCGAGCCAACGGAGCGCTGTGATGAACGTGACGATGAACGTCAATGGGGAGGACGTCACTCGTGACGTCGAAGCCCGCACCCTGCTGGTGCACTTCCTTCGCGACCACCTCGGGTTGACCGGCACCCACTGGGGTTGCGATACCTCGAACTGCGGCACCTGCGTGGTCCTCATCGACGACGAGCCGGTCAAGAGCTGCACCACGCTGGCCGTCATGGCCGGCGGCCATCGGGTCCGCACGGTCGAAGGCCTCGAAGTCGACGGCGTGCTCGATCCGATCCAGGAGGGCTTCATGCAGTGCCACGGCCTCCAGTGCGGGTTCTGCACCCCGGGCATGATGCTCACCGCCCGGGCCTTGCTCGACAACAACCCGCAGCCCACCGAAGCCGAGATCCGCGAGGCGATCAGCGGCCAGATCTGTCGCTGTACCGGCTACGCGACCATCGTCCGTTCGATCCAGTGGACAGCAGCCAAGGAATCCAGCGTCACCATCGGAGCAAGCGCATGACCATCGCCGAGTCACCATCGAGTGAGCACAACCTCGTCCCCACGCCCGACGACAACCTCAACGATCACAAGCCGGTCGGCTTCGGCCGGATGCTCCGAAAGGAGGATCCTCGGCTGGTCCGGGGCATGGGCCAGTTCGTCGACGACCTCCAGCTGCCTGGGATGCTGCACCTCGCCATCCTCCGGTCACC
Organism: Acidimicrobiales bacterium; assembly: GCA_041394265.1. Taxonomy (NCBI): domain Bacteria; kingdom Bacillati; phylum Actinomycetota; class Acidimicrobiia; order Acidimicrobiales; species Acidimicrobiales bacterium. Next base: position 3,146,848 of record JAWKIO010000005.1, on the reverse strand, counting down.
GTACGCCCACGCCAAGATCCTCAGCATCGACACCTCAGCTGCAGCTGCGCACCCCAAGGTCAAGGCGGTCATCACCGGCGCCGACCTGGCAGCGCAGAATCTCGCCTGGATGCCGACACTGTCGAACGACGTGCAGGCCGTGCTCGCCACCGACAAGGTCCGCTTCCAACACCAGGAGGTGGCGTTCGTCGTCGCCGAGGATCGCTACTCGGCCCGAGACGCTCTCGAACTGATCGACGTCGAGTACGAACGACTCGACCCGGTTGTCGACGTCCGCAAGGCGCTCGCTCCCGAGTCACCGATCATTCGCGACGATCTCGACGGCAAGACCGACAATCACTGCTTCCACTGGGAGACCGGCGATGCCGCGGCGACCGAGGCCGTCTTCGCCGACGCCGAGGTCGTGGTCAGCGAGGACATCGTGTACCCCCGGGTGCACCCCGCACCCATGGAGACCTGCGGCTGCGTCGCCGACTACGAGCGGGTGTCGGGGAAGCTGACACTGTGGAGCACCACCCAGGCCCCGCACGCCCACCGGACCGTGTACGCCCTCGTGGCCGGACTGCCGGAGCACAAGATCCGCATCATCGCCCCCGACATCGGCGGCGGCTTCGGCAACAAGGTGCCGATCTACCCCGGCTACGTGTGCGCGATCGTGGCGTCGCTCGTGATCGGCAAGCCGGTCAAGTGGATGGAGGACCGCACCGAGAATCTCGTCAGCACCGGCTTTGCTCGCGACTACATCATGCGGGGCGAGATCGCAGCGTCGAAGGACGGCAAGATCCGAGCGGTGCGCACGAGCGTGCTGGCCGACCACGGCGCCTTCAACGGTGTCGCCGCCCCGGTCAAATATCCGGCAGGCTTCTTTGGCGTCTTCACCGGGAGCTACGACCTCGAGGCCGCCCATGCCAGCATGGACGCGGTCTACACCAACAAGGCCCCGGGTGGTGTCGCCTACGCCTGCTCGTTCCGGATCACCGAGGCGGTCTACCTCGTCGAGCGCATGGTCGACGTCCTCGCCTACGAACTCGACATGGACCCGGCCGAGCTACGGCTGAAGAACTTCATCCAGCCCGACCAGTTCCCCTACGAGACCAAGACCGGCTGGGTCTACGACTCGGGCGACTACGAGCCCACCATGCGCAAGGCCATGGCGATGATCGGCTACGACGAGCTTCGTCGGGAGCAGGAGGAGAAGCGGGCACGAGGCGAACTCATGGGCATCGGCATCTCGTTCTTCACCGAGGCGGTCGGCGCCGGTCCCCGCAAGGACATGGACATCCTCGGACTCGGCATGGCCGATGGGTGCGAGCTCCGCATCCATCCGACCGGCAAGGCCGTGGTGCGACTCTCGGTCAAGACCCAGGGTCAGGGCCACGAGACCACCTTCGCCCAGATCGTGGCCGAGGAGATCGGCATCCCGCCCGAAGACATCGAGGTCGTCCACGGCGACACCGACAACACGCCGTTCGGGCTCGGCACCTACGGGTCGCGCTCCACCCCCGTGTCGGGTGCAGCAGCAGCGCTCGTCACCCGCAAGGTGCGAGACAAGGCGCAGATCATCGCCTCGGGCATGCTCGAGGTGTCGGTCGCCGATCTCGAATGGGACAAGGGCTCCTTCCATGTGAAGGGCGATCCCTCGAAGTCGGTGACGATCCAAGACATCGCGATGCGAGCCCACGGCGCAGGCGATCTGCCCGAGGGGATCGAGGGCGGGCTCGAGGCCCAGATCTGCTACAACCCGTCCAACCTCACCTACCCGTTCGGTGCCTACATCTGCGTGGTCGACGTCGACCCCGGGACCGCCGAAGTCAAGGTCCGCCGTTTCGTTGCGGTCGACGACTGTGGCACCCAGATCAATCCGATGATCATCGAGGGCCAGGTGCACGGCGGTCTCACCGACGGGGTCGGCATGGCACTCATGGAGATGATCTCGTTCGACGAGGACGGCAACTGCCTCGCCGGCTCGCTGATGGACTACCTCATTCCCACGGCGATGGAGGTCCCCGACTGGGAGACCGGTCACACGGTCACCCCGTCGCCCCATCACCCGATCGGGGCCAAGGGCATCGGCGAGTCGGCCACGGTGGGTTCACCGCCGGCGGTGGTCAATGCCGTGGTCGACGCCCTGAAGCCGTTCGGCATCCGCCACGCCGACATGCCGCTCACCCCGTCACGGGTCTGGGAGGCCATGCAGGGCAACCACACCCCGCCGATCTGATCGGCACACCGGAGCAGAAGGACCCACGATGACCGCATCACGCAAGGTGGCCGACCGAGTCGCCGAGCTCATCTCGCAACGACGCCCGTTCGTGCAGGCGACGGTGGTGCGAGCCCAGTGTCCGACCTCTGCCCGCCCAGGGGATGCTGCCGTCGTCGCCGCGGACGGCAGCATCGAGGGGTTCATCGGTGGTCAGTGCGCAGAGGAGTCGGTGCGAACCACTGCTCTCGATGTGCTGGCCACCGGTGAGCCCGTCCTGCTACGGATTCTCCCCGACGACGGCGTGGCCTTCCCGGAGAGCCCAGGCGCGCAGACGGTCGTCAATCCATGCTTGTCCGGTGGCGCCATCGAGGTGTATCTCGAACCCAAGCTGCCGTCGCCCCGGCTCTGCCTCGTCGGCGCCACGCCGATCACCGAGGCGCTGTCGGCGCTTGGCCCCCAGCTCGGCTTCGAGGTGCTGCCCAGTGGGAACGCCGTCGTCGACCCTCGTGGTGCGTCGGCGGTGATCATTGCCAGCCACGGCCGGTTCGAACACGATTCGATCCGGGCGGCGCTCGACGAAGGCGTCGGCTTCATCGGCCTCGTCGCCAGCTCGGTTCGAGGGGCCGCCGTGCTCGACGAACTCGGCCTGTCGGTGGCGGAGCGTTCGGTTGTCCACTCCCCGGTCGGCCTGCACATCGGGGCTCGCACCGCCGAGGAGATCGCCGTCTCGATCCTTGCCGACGTGATCCGAGCCATCCGGCTCGAGGGGCTCGAGCCGGCCAAGACCGCCGACATCCAACGGCCGGCCACGGCCATCGACCCGATGTGCGGTATGACGGTGACCGTGATCGACACCACGCCCCACCTCCGACACGACGAGGTCGACTACTGGTACTGCAACCCCGGCTGCCGAACTCGTCACGCCGAGGAACTCGCCGCAACCCCATGACCGACGCCGACGGCAACGTCTCGCCATCACCGGACGCACAATCGATGCCAGACGAACTGTCGACGCCCGACGCCCTGCCGACGCTGGGTGAACTGCCGACGCTGGGTGAGCTGCGGCGTCGGCTCGACGCGGCCGACTACCTGGTGGACGACGGCCTCGCCATGGCCCTGTTCCTCGGGATGTCGCTCGGTCAGCCCGTGTTGCTCGAAGGGGAACCCGGCGTCGGCAAGACGGCGGCGGCCAAAGCGCTCGCCCAGGCCCTCGACACTCGGTTCATTCGGCTCCAGTGCTACGAGGGCATCGACACCTCCGAGGCGCTCTACGAGTGGAACTACCCTCGCCAGCTCCTGTCGATCCGACTGGCCGAGGCGACCGGCGATGCCGTCTCGGAGGCCGATCTCTTCGACGCCTCCTTCCTCCTCGACCGCCCGCTGCTCCAGGCGCTACGCCACGACGGCCCTCGTCCACCCGTGCTGCTCATCGACGAGATCGATCGGGCCGACGACGAGTTCGAGGCACTGCTGTTCGAGTTCCTCGGGGAACAGAGCGTGACCATTCCCGAACTCGGCACGGTCCATGCCGACCGCCCTCCGATCGTGATCCTCACGTCGAACCGGAGTCGGGAGCTACACGACGCCCTGAAGCGACGCTGCTTCTATCACTGGATCGACTACCCCGACGTCGATGCGGCAGCCGGCATCGTGCGCCGACGAGTGGCCGGCAGCTCCGACTCGCTCGTCCGGGCGGCGACGGCGTTCGTCGGCGAGGTGCGTGCCCTCGAGCTCGACAAAGCACCCGGTCTCGCCGAGGCGATCGATTGGGTATCGGCCTTGCAGCTGCTCGGCGTCAGCGAGCTCGACCGAAGCGCGACCCTCGCCACACTCGGCGCACTGGCCAAGACACCTGACGATCTGGCGACGATGCGAGCACACGTCGACGCAGGTGCCGAACCCCTACCGTGAACACTCCCGCCGCGAACCCACGCGCCGCGACCAGCTCCGCTGGGATCAATGATCTCTTCACCGGGGTCAATCGAGCATCGTTCGTCGCCGCCTTCGCCAAACGGCTCCGCTCCGTGGGAATCGCTGCGCCCCTGAGCTCATCGGTCCGCTGCGCCGAAGCACTCGCGGCAGCGGGACCGATCACTCGGGACGACCTCTACTGGATCACCCGGCTGAGCTTCATCTCGCACCGCGACCAGCTCCCCACCTTCGACGCCCTGTTCGATGCCCTCTTTGACACGGCGAACGACCTGCGCAATCTCGCCAAGCGGGGGGACAGCGCCACCAGCACGGGCGATGAGGAGCATCGGCGGCGCACGACCGCAGAGGGCGAGGCGACGACCGGAGCCGGTCTGCCATGGGCGACACTGCCGACCATCGTCGATGACGGCGACACCGACGATGACGACGCCACCTCGATCCTGGTGCCGGAACGTCGCCCCTCGGACGCCGCCTTCGACGCGAATCGGCCCTTCGACCTTCTCGACGAGGCCGAGTTGCTGCGAGTCGGCCGCTTGCTCGAGACCATGCTCGAGGTGCCGACTCGCCGCAGCCGTCGCCGCCGCCGGTCATCGACCGGTCGTCGACCAGCACTCCGCAGCACCATGCGCCGAGCCCGACGGACCGGGGGCGACCCGCTGCGGATCGACTTCACCGAGACCACGCACGGACCTCGTCGCATCGTGGTGCTCGTCGATGTCAGTGGGTCGATGGAGTCGTTCGCCCAGGCCTACCTCCACCTCACCCGGGCGCTCGCCGTCGCCGGCCACGCCGAGGTGTTCGCGTTCGCCACGACGCTCACCCGGATCACGCCGGCGCTGCGCCACGGTTCGGCGGTCACGGCGATCGATCGTGCGTCGGACGAGGTCGGTGACCGCTTCAGCGGCACCCGACTCGCCACGAGTCTGTCGATGTTGCTGCGGCATCCTCGCTGGGGCGGGTTCGTCCGGGGCGCCGTGGTGGTGATCGTGTCGGACGGATGGGACACCGACCCGCCCGAGTCGCTCACCCGGTCAATGGCTCGGCTGCACCGTCTCGCCGAGCGGGTGGTGTGGGCCAATCCCCGATTGGCCGCCCCCGGCTATGAACCCCTGGTCGCTTCGATGGCCGCCGCCCTGCCCTACTGCGACGCGTTCGTGTCGGGTCACTCCCCCGCAGCACTCGACGAACTGGTGGCAACCATCGGTCGCCGCCAGGCCCAACGGCAATCATCGCGCGTGAATTCCGTCACGAAGGTGACGATGGACCACCGCCGCTGAGTCGCTCCCAATCAGCGTCGCTGAGGGCTGCGTCGCTCACACCGGACGCGACGGTCGCGCTCGGTGCTCGTTGCTGCTCGGCCCGCCTTCCATCAACGGACGGTTCGGTGAGATCCGACGGCGGTGCGGCGGCGGTCGAGGCCGTCGGTGGCATCGGTGGACGGGGGTGCTCGGACGTTGCGCCGTCGACGCTGGTCTCGGCCTCGATCGGTCGAGCAGCGAGGCGATCGTGCTCGGCCGCAAGCCGGTCTCGGTCGCGTCGAACCCGATGGAGTTCGCGCTCCAACATCAACCGATCCGCCCGCAGCCGCTCGACTTCGTCGACCAGCGCGGCAAACTTGGTTTCGATCCGCGCGATGGCGTCGTCGGCCGCTTCCTTCATCGCCGACCAGTGTGGCCAACCCCAGGAATTCACGCTCTAGGCAGATCGCTGCATACCGCACGACCTCGTTGATTGGCAGACTGGAACCCGTGTGGGGCCGCGATCGACGGATCGCACCCGAGAAACGGAACGGCGACTTTTCTTGCGGACACAGATCGACAACGCGGGCGTTCGCCCGAGTGGGCTTCGGCGTCGACCGTCGCCGCCCCGCATCACATGGCTGCTCCTGGTCAGTGATCTCGTCGCGCTCCTCGCCACCGGTCCTCGATCGCTCGGCTGGCTGATCGGCGTCGCTCTCTTCCCGATCCTCGCCGGCTCGGCCGGCTACTACCGCAGCCGCCTCAACCTGCTTCTGCTCGACGATCTCCCCGGTCTCCTCGGTCGGCTGTTCGCCGCGTCAGCGATCGGCGCGATGGCCCAGCAGGCACTGCGCTCCGAGATCGACAGCAACTGGTGGTCGCATCTCGTACTCGGGGCGATCCTGGTCGTCGGCTTCCGGGCAATCGTGTACGCCAGCGTCCGCCTGGCCCGTGTGCGCCGTCTCGTCAACCACCCCACTCTCATCGTGGGGCTGGGCGACACCGGCCTCCGGCTCGCCAACGCGTTGGTCGAGCGGACCGAGTACGGCCTTCGCCCGGTCGGCTTCTTCGACTCCGACCCCAAGCACACCTCCGACCTCCCCGTGTTCGGCGAGCCGACCAACCTCGCCGATGCCATCGCCGCCACCGGCGCCAACGTGGTCATCCTTGCGTTCTCGTCGCTCCCCGAGACCGAACTGGTGAAGGCCGTACGGGTCTGCGAGCGGCTGGACGCCGAGATCTTCTACGTTCCCCGCCTGTTCGATCTCCACAGCCTCAATGCCCACGATGTCGAAGAGATCTGGGCCGTGCCCCTCGTGCGGCTCCGGCGCAGCACCTTCCGCAGCCTGCTCTGGGGCGGCAAACGCCTGCTCGACATCCTCGCCGCCGGGGTCTCGCTCCTCGTCCTCAGCCCGCTGCTGCTCCTCATCGCTGCACTCGTGAAGTGGGAACTGGGATCACCCATCCTGTTTCGCCAGGAACGGGTGAGTCTCGACCATCGCCACTTCACCATCCTCAAGTTCCGCTCGCTGCCGGCGGCGAGCAGCGACCACACCGATACCGACTGGGATGCGGCCCATCGCCGCCCGGGCCGCATCGGCGCCTTCCTCCGGGCCACTTCGCTCGACGAGTTGCCACAATTGTGGAACGTGCTGGTCGGCGACATGAGCCTCGTCGGTCCGCGCCCCGAGCGAGACCACTTCGTCCAACAGTTCACAGAACGCTACGACACCTACCCCGATCGCCATCGCGTCCCGGCTGGATTGACCGGCCTCGCCCAGATCCACGGCCTGCGCGGTGACACCTCGATCGATGACCGCTCCCGATTCGACAACGCCTACGTCGAACGCTGGTCGCTGTGGAACGACACGAAGATCCTGCTGCGAACCGGCGTCGCAATGGTGCGCTGGAGAGGCCGATGAACGACCTGTTGGAATCCGAATTCGGGATGCACCTGCGGGAGATGGCCAAGCACGCTCGTGCCATCGCGCTGAGTGGACTCTTGGTTGGTCTGGCGCTCCTCGCCTATCAGCTCACCCGCCCCGACGAGTACCGGTCCACCGCTGCGGTGCGTCTCGTCGTCGACGACCAGCTCGCCGACGACGGTTCGATCACCGCCTTCCAGACCCAGTCCCTCGCCGAGACGGCGCTCGCCGCCGACATGCTCAACGCTGCCGCCGAGCGTGCCGGCATCACCCCCGATGCCGACTCGCTTCGAGATCGCATCGACGTCGAGGTCCGTTCCACTCCGGGCTACCTCGACGTCGCCACCACCGGCCCCACGGCCGCGGGTACCGCCGAGCTGGCGAACGCCATGGCGGCGGTCCTGATCGATCGAGTCGAGCTCGATGCCAGCTCGGCCGCCACCCGATCGGCATCGCTGGTCGATCCCGCCGACCCGGCTGATGCCGAGCCCACGATGACGACGACCCAGGCACTCACCCAGGCGATCGCCCTCGGACTCCTGGCGGCGATCGTCGTCGGCGAGGGCCTCGTCGCCTGGCGACTGCTGCGCGGTCGGTTCTCCCCCATCGACCCCGGCGTCGAACTCCAACGACTGCTCGGCGCACCGGTCATCGACCTGCGCGACGGCCGGCCGCTGCTCCCCTACTACCTCGACGGGTTGTCGAGCCGACCAACGCTCACCGTGCTCCAAGCAGGCACCCGGCCATCAGCCGATCTCGCACTGCGTCTCGCTCGCACCTCCGGTGAGGTCCACCGCCGAGTGCTCCTCGTCGACGGTGACACCGGCCGGCCCGTCATGCACACCGCACTGGGCGAAGCCCAGAGCCCCGGACTCGCCGAGGTTGCCCAGGGCAGCCAACCCATGCGAGCCGTGGTCCGCCCGGCCACGCCCGACATGCGGGCGGCCGTGCTCACCGCCGGCCACCGCAACCACGACCACGGCACCGCGGCCGAACTCCTCCCGACACTGCAGCGGGTCGTCGGTGAGGTCGGCGCCGATCAGGTGATCGTGTCGGTCACACAGGCCTCGAGTACCGACGAGATCCTGCGGGCCACGCACGCCTTCCCCGACGCCGTCGTTCTCGCCATCGATCCGAGCGTGCTCGGCGTCAACGACGTGCGACGGCTCATCGACATGGTGCGAAGCGTGAAGGCGAACATCGTCGGTGGCGTGATCACACGGCCGACCATCGAAGGGATGGCCCTGTGATGCGCGACGTCGTGATGGTCCATGAGCGTTTCACCGAGCTCGGCGGGTCCGAGAAGGTCGTGCGCGAGTTCGGCGAGATCTGGCCCGACGGCACGATCTTCGCTCCGATCGCCGACGAGAGCGTGACCGACCTGCTGTTTCCCGGCAGGTCGGTGTCGGTCAGTCCACTGCAACGTCTGTATCGCAACGACGGCCGCTACGCCCACCTCCTCCCCTTGCTGCCTGCGGCGGTCGGGAGCGTCGACCTGTCCGGCGCCGAACTCGTCGTGGTCAGCCACCACGCCTTCGGCCACCGCATCAAGGCGCCCGAGGGTGTGCCGGTCCTCAGCTATGTCCACTCGCCGGCGCGCTGGATGTGGGATCCCGATCTGCAGGAGCTCGAGATGGGTTCGAGCGCATCCAAGTGGGCGCTCACCACGTTTGCGGCGTCACAACGTGCGGCCGACCGACGAGCCGCCGGTCGAGTCACCCGCATGATCGCCAACTCGACCATCGTCGCCGAGCGCATCCAGAACTACTGGGGTCTCGAGGCCGACGTCATCCATCCACCGGTCGACACCGACTTCTACACCCCCGACCATCGTGTCCAACGCGAGGACTTCTTCCTGCTCGCCGGGCGCATGGTGCCGTACAAGCGGCCACAGGTTGCCGTCGCTGCCGCGGCCGCAGCCGGGGTGCCGTTGGTGGTGGCCGGACACGGCAGAGCGATGGACGCCTGCCGGGCCGAAGCCGGACCGAACGTCACGTTCATCGGCGAGGTATCCGACGAAGACCTTCGCGATCTGTATCGCCGCTGCCGGGCGCTGGTGTTCCCGGGCGTCGAGGACTTTGGCATCGTGCCGGTCGAAGCCCAGGCATGCGGTGCGCCGGTGATCGGGGTGGCCCGAGGCGGGCTGCGGGATTCGATCATCCACGAGGTCACCGGACTCCTGGTGCCGCACCAGACCGACGCGGCCATGCAAGCGGCGATCCTCGCCGATGCGATCAGTGCCTACGACGACTTCCAGTTCGATTCGTCGACCATCCGATTCCACGCCGAGAGCTTCGGCCGAGATGTGTTCAGGAAGGCGATCGAGACCGTCGCATCTCGACTTCTGTCGTGACATGACCAAGCGAACCGGATCACTCACTCGATCGCTCACGGTCGACGTCCTCACCGATCTCGAGTCGGCCTCGTCGATCAGCGACGAGTGGGATGCCCTCGCCGAACAGGTCAACACCCAGCCCTTCGGACGACCGGCCATGGCGTTGGCCTGGTGGCAGCATCTGGGCAAGGGGGCCCTCCACATCGTGACGGTCCGCTCGCCCGGCGGTGAGCTGGTCGGATTGGCCCCCTTCCATCGGCGCTCGCTACCGGTTTCCACCATGGTCCGACCTCTCGGTCATGGCGTCGGAGCCGTTGCCTGCTTCCTCATGGCCGAGATCAAGGCCGACGTCGCCAGTCTGCTGGCCTCGGCACTCGTTGCCGACGGACGAGCGGCACACCTCGCCGACCTCCCAGTGAACGACGACGTCCTGCGCCGTGCTCGTCGAGACCAGCACATCGAGGTCGATGCCCGGCTCCACGACGAGTGTCCGACCATCGTGCTCGAGGGCCTGACCTCTGCGGCCGATCTGCTCGCTGCTCCGTCTCACGCGAAGCTACGCAAACAGCTGGCCCGCACCGAGCGAGAACTCGGCGAACGCGCCTGGTCGGTCGACATTGCCACCAGCCGCGACGAGGTTGCGGCGGCATTCGAGCGCATCGGCCCGCTCAACGACGCCGCCGAAGCCGATCGTCCCCGTCTCCACTTCGGACAGGGTGCCCACGGCGCGTTCTTCAGCGACGCCCTCGGATCGCTCGCCGACCGTCGCCAGGTCGCGCTCATGACCCTGCTCGTCGACGGCGCTCCCGCCGCCTTCGACGTGCATGTGCGAACCAACGCTCGTCGCGCTGCTGCCATACTCGGCCGATTCCATCCTGACCATGCATCGCTCTCGCCCGGCCATCTGCTGCTCCGCTGCGGCGTCGACTGGGCGATCGAAGAGGGGCTCGATGTGCTCGACCTCCAGCTCGGCAACGATCGATACAAGACCAGCTGGGCCAACGCCGGCTACGACACGGTCGATGTCGTCATGGCCGACGGCGACACCTCGCGTGTCCGGGCCTCGATCGCCGGTATCGAGCAGGCGTACCAGCTCCGTCGACGAGCGACGACCCTGGTCGACCGTGTCGGACGGCGTCTCGACGACATCCGCCGTTGACCCAGAACCATCACCAGCAGTCGCCGTCGAACGAGCCTGGCGATGCCAGCAGCTCAGCGAGCGCGGTCCACGACGGGCGATCGGTGCCATCGGCATCGATGAGACCGAAGGGCAGTTCGTCGGCCGGCTCGATGGCATCACGCAGGGCGTAGACGAATACGGGGCCGGTGAAGGGCGACGGCTGGGCGCACGCCACGCCTTCGACCACGATGTCGGCCTGGCGGCTGGGATCATCTGGATCGAACGGGGCACCGAACTCGGTGAGCCAGAGCGGCAGCGGGGCGCCGGCCGCGCCATCGACCAGCACGGCGATCTCCGGAAGCCGACCGTAGGTGTTCCATTGCTCGTCTCGGTCGGTCGGATCGGCCGGGAAGCTGTAGGGGTGGATCCCGACGGCGTCGAGCGTGCCGGGCGCAAGTACGGCGAACATCTCGCTCAGGAACGTTTCGGGCGCGACCGAATTCCCCGCTTCATCGACCGCCGGTGCCAGACCGCCACTGATGATGAACGCCTCGGGGTCGGCTTGGCGGATCGCCGCTGCGGCCGCTGACGCCAGATCGGCGTAGGCCACCGGGTCGGGCGACGGCGCCCAGAAGTTCGACAGGTTCGGCTCGTTCCACAGCTCCCACGTATGCACGCCTTGCGGGGCGTAGCGCTCGGCGGCAGCGGCGGCGAACCGTGCGAATTCGGTGGGATCGAGGGGGGCGAACTTGTCGGAATCGGCGTCACCGTTCGCCCACCACGGCGTGTAGGCGAGGAGCGCGTCGACTTCGAGATCGTGGGCGAGCGCAGCCTCGATCAGCCGGTCGGTGGTTGACCAGTCGAAGTCCCCTCGCTCGGGTTCGATCACCGACCATGGGAGATCGAGGCGGATCCAGGTGATCCCCGCCGCACGGAGCCGTTCGAGGTCGGCGGCGAGGTCGTCGTCGCTCAGTCGGGCGATGCCGCTGCCGGGAGCGATGCCCATCTCGATTTCCATGGTGGGCACTCCTGCGTCGTCACGTTCGAACGGTGTTGCCGCCACGACACCGGGCACGGCGAGATCCTCGCTCGGCGACGACGCCGCGAGACCGGCGAAGACGCCGATCGCGGCCGCCCAATGGATCCACGAACCCCTCACGGGATGACCGCCCCGACCGCGTCGAGCTGGTGGTCCGGCCACGACGTCGCCGACCTCAGCAGGTGATAGCGGAGCCGCAGCGGGGTCATGTGGGTCCCCATGGTCAGTCTCGGCAATACGAATGGGTCTTCGTCGCCCAGGATTCGGCCGTTGAGAAAGGTGAAGGCGGCCCGGTAGCCGGCGTCGGCCGCCAACCGCCGAACCTCTGCGTCGTGATGCCCCGACGGGTAGGCCAGCAGGTCGATCGGGCCACCGGTGAGAAGCTCGAGATCGCGACGCGAGTCGCCCAACTCGTGCTCGACCTGCGAGGCCGAAAGGATGGGCAGCGAGGCGTGCGACACCGTGTGTGAGGCCAACTCGAGCCCGGCATCGGTGAGCGCCACCAGTTCGCTTTCGGTGAGGGTGCGCTGCACCTCGGGCCACCACGGTGGTTCCACGCCGAGATGTCCGGTGACGGTGAACACGGTGGCCGTGAGTCCTCGTGCGCTCAACTCCGGGACGGCGTGCTCGAGGACGCCGAGCAGCGCGTCGTCGAACGTGATGACCCCGAGCCGGTCGACGGGATCACCGGCGGCGAGCGCGTCGACGAGCCGTCGCAGCGACACGATCTCGATCCCCAAGTCGGCGAGCACGTCGAGATGGCGGGCGAACAGGCGCCGTCCGACGGTCATGCCGGCTGCGTCGACGTCGTCGGCGACCAGATCGTGGTAGCCGAGGACGACCGCGCCCGACGCTGCTCGCCGCCGCGGGAGCTGGCGCAGTGCGGAGATCGGTCCCTCGAATCGGCTCACGATCGGCCTCCAAGCTCCCGGGGCGACGCCGCTGCGGTGAGGACGTCGATCAGCCGGCACACCGTGCGATCGATGTCGTAGACCGCCTCGTATCGCGCTCGTCCGGCCGCCCCCATGCGGGCTCGCATCGCCGGGTCGTTGACCAGTTCTGCCAGCGCCTTTCCCATGGCATCGGGGTCGTGCGGAGGGACGTGTCGGCCGGTCTCACCGTCGATGACCATCTCGGTGATCCCGGCAACCGGAGTCGCCACCACCGGCAGGCCCGCCGCCATGGCCTCGATCACGGCGTTGGGTGCCTGATCGATGGTCGACGGGAACGCCAAGATGTCGGCGTCGGCCAGGATCTGCCACAGCCGAGCGTCGCCCTGATCGAGGTCGTCGACCACCGACAACCCAGGGGCCGGCGGCACCGGGTCCTTGGTGACGAGGAGCAGATCGGCTCGGTCGGCAACGTGGTTGCGCCACGCCTCGATCAGCTCGAGGCCACCTTTGCGCTCGAGCTGCCGCCCGAGGAAGACGATCACGGGTCGATCCGAGCGGTCGGCCGATCGTTCACCGACGGGTGCTGCGATGCCGGAGGGGCTGACGACCAGCTGGTCGCCGGCCAGGCCGTAGTCGGCGCGTAGCGACGACGCCGCCCACTCGGAGTTCGCGACGACCGTGTGCGCCTGGGCGAACACCCGCTGTTCGAACCACTTGGACAGCGGCACCGTCCACGGCGTGAAACGGGTGGGCGCCCGATACGGCAGCCGGTAGGCGTTGCGGGCGTTGGTGGTGTCGAGGCTGACGACGAGCGGCCGGCGGCGAAGCAGACCGATGCTCGCCAGGCCGGCGTTCTGCGTGTAGAGGTGAACCACGTCGGCGTTGTCGATGAGGCGGCGCAGCCGCCGACGCACGGCGAAGCTCAACGCCAATTGCGCCCGCAGCGGCTGGAGGTCGAGGTCGAGACGACCGAGCAGGGGAAGCGAGGCGCCGACGATCCGTCGAAGGAGTCCGGCCGGTGGCGCATCGAGGAACGTCGCCTCGACCTCGGGGTGGTGCTCGAGTGCGCGACGGAGGTGGTGGTGGACGGTCGCGTGGCCACCGATGTTCTCGTTGACGAACAGCACCTTCACGCGATCACTGCTCCCGCTTGACCAGTTCGGCGTGCACCGTGACCCGGAAGTCCGATTCGAGTTGATCGCGGCGCAGGAGATCGGCCACCAACTTGCGACCGGCTTGCCCCAACGTGTGTCGACGGGACGAGTTGGCGAGCAGCGTCGTGATCGCCTCGGCCAGCGCCGCCGGGTCGCCGGGTTCGACGATGAGCCCGGTGTCGAGGGCGATCTCGGGGGCACCGCCGTGATTGGTGACGATCACCGGAAGGCCGAGGCTCATCGCCTCGAGCACCGACAGCGGCCCGGCCTCGGGCTCGACACTCGCCGACACCGCGATCGTCCACTTCTGCATCACCGAGTCGGTGTCTTCGGTGTGACCGAGGAACGACACCCGACCGGCGAGATCGGGCTGCGCGGCACGCTCGCGGAGCTGCGCTTCGTAGGGGCCGTCTTTCGGCAGCGTTCCGCCGAGCAGTTCGGCGCGGGCCGGGGGGTCGACCAGTGCCATCGCCTCGAGCAGGACGTGCTGTCCCTTCCAGTGCGTGAGCACGGCATTCAGACCGATGACCGGATCGTCGTCGGTCGGCTCGGCCTCCTCGGTCCGGGGATTGATCCCGTTGCGGACCACCGTGGTCGGGATCCCCATGGCCCGTGACAGCTCGGCCGACGCCTCCGACACCGGGATCGACCGATCGACGACCGAGGCCGACCACTTCGCCATCCGCTCCAGGTCCGGTCGCGTGATCACGTCGTGCACCAACCAGGCCACCGGGGTCTCGACCCCGAGCGCCCGCAGCAGCTTGAGGACGGGCAGGCACAGCACCGAGTTGGCGATGATCACGTCGGCCCGGCGCGCTTCTCGCCACAGCGGGCGCAACGCTCGCAGGTTGTTGAGCGCGAGCCACGCTGCGGCAAGGGGCCTGGGCCCTCCACCGAGCTTGAGTTCGGGAACACGCACACGCCGGATGCCGTCGGACTCGATCCGGTCGGCGGCCGGGCCGTCGGGACACGCAATCGCCCAGGTGTCGCCGAATGACGGACCAGCCAGCGCATGACGGATCAAGACTCGCTCGGCACCCGACAACACCCCGGTGGGGGTGACGCCGAGCACCGTCATCGTCTCCTTTACGTTCGTTCGCATTGCCTCGCCCATTCCGCCATCGGCCTCACCAGGTCACCCCGAGTTGTCGGTAGACCTCGATCGTCGCCGCCGCCGTGTCGTCCCATGAGAGCCGCTCGACGGCCTCGCGACCCAACCGTAGGAGTTTGGCCCGCTGCTGTTCGTCGGACAACGCGGCCCGGAGCGCCTCGGTCAGCTGATCGAGATCGCCCGGCGCCACGAGATCGAAGTCGTCGGCGAGCACCTCGGGAAGCGCGCCGACCGCTGAAGCGACCACCGCAGCGCCGCACGCCATCGCCTCGATCGGCGGGAGGCCGAACCCTTCGTAGCGGGACGGGTACGCGACCACCGTCGCCGAGCCGTACAGCGGAGCGAGATCGGCGGCGGGCACGTAGCCGAGAAGGCGCACGTCGGCACCCTCGGGCAGGTCGGCTTCGAGCGCACCGGCGAGCACGAGGAGGACATCGAGGCGACGACACGCCTCGACGAGACCGGCCACATCCTTGCGGGGCTCGATGGTGCCGACGTGCAGTACGAAGCGATCGGGCAGTCCGTAGCGGCGAACAACCTCGGCTCGCTCATCGGCGGTCGACGGCTGCATCTCGGGTGCCGGTGCAAGGTGGATCACGGTTGCCGCGCGCCCGAACCGATTGCCGATGGCGTCGGCGGTGAACTTCGACACGGCGATCAAGGCGTCGGCCGAGCGCACGCCCTTCGCCACGGCGACCCGCTCGCCGGCGGCCCGGTAGCGAGAGAATGCCCATGGCACATCGAAGACGGAAAGGTCGTGGACGGTGGCGACCGTGGGTGCGTCAACACGCCACGGCAGGTCGACGTCGAGCCCATGCACGAGGTCGGCGTCATGCACCGGACGCCATCCCTCGATCAACCGGCGAGCACCCTTGCTGACCGGACGGGCGACGGCCTCGACACCGCTCGGCAATTCGCTGACCGCGTCGCGCTGGACCCGGGCAGCGAGCTCTACCGAATCGGGCAGCTGGGCCCGCAGCCCTCGGATGAGCTCGCGGCTGTAGGTCTGCACGCCGCTTCCACCGGGACGGAGGGCGAGCGCGTTCAGGACGATCGACGGCATAGCGATGTCATCACCCCCAGGAGGAGCCAGAAGAGAAGATCCACCGGGAAGATCTCCCAGTAGGTGGCGACGGTGCCCGCCCCGATGGGTGCGATCGTCGCGGCCACGATCCCGAAGCCGAGCCCGGCGTCGCGTGACACTCCGAGGCCGCCGTGCTCCGATGCGAGCGATCGGGCGACGCGATGCCCGTGGACAGCGGCCGCGCCCAGCACCCACAACAACAACCACAGACCGATCGGGCCCAGCTCGATCCAGGTCTTCACGTACTGATTGTCGGCCTGGTAGCGCTGGGGTCCGGTGTCGGCACCGAGGAGGGCACCGCCGTCGCCCGACGCAGCGGTCTCGAGTTTCTCGGCGGCTGCGCCGGTGGACCCGATGCCCTCACCGATCGGGTGCACACCCTGGCTGCCGACTTCGCTGACCCATCCGGTCGCTCGTTCCTGCAAGCTCGATGCCGAGAAGATCGCCCCACCGGCACCGGACGCCACGACGATCAGCACGATCACGGGAAGTGCGAACAGTCCGTGGCCGAGCACCCGGTAGCGCACGATCCCCAGGTACACCAGCCCCAGTGCGAGCCCGAGGAACGCCCCACGCACGATGGCGGTGGACATCCCGAAGAACAGCACCGGCAGCGCCGCAAGGAACAGCTGATTGCGCCGCCGACCTCGATCCTCGAGCGCCACCGGCAGTCCGACCAGGATCACGATCATCACGAAGAAGGCAAACGGGAACGGCTGGTTGAAGGTGGAGAACGAGCGCAGGTAGTCGCCGGCGAAGCGGATCACCTCGTTGTACTCATAGCCCATCCGGTTGAGTGCCTCATGGCCAACGAGCTGTTGGGCGATGCCAACGACGGACGTCACGAAGCCGCCGAACATCAGCACGCTCACCAACCGGTCGCGGTCGCGACCATCGAACGGGCACCAGAACAGGGTGAGGGGCAGCAACAGGAACGTGTAGCTGATCTTGAATCCGAGGACCGACTGCAGCGAAGGATGGACGGCGACCGACACCAAGGACCAGGCCACCAGCACGATCGCCGGAACGGCCCACGGAGGTCGGTCGTTGCGGCGAGGCCGCGTCGGCCATTCGAGCACCGCCAACCCGAAGGCGAAGGCGACCAGCGCCTCCTTCCACGCATCGACCACACGCGGCAGGCGAGCGATGAGCAACAGCCCGTCGAACGGGGCCAGGGCCACCACCAGCAACACGACCGACTGCGGTCGAAGCGACCGCTTGGCATCGACGGACGGCACTGCGCTGCCACGTACGAGACCGGTCACGACGCTCGCCCCTCGATCAGGCCTCGCAACCCCTGTTGCCCCGTGGCGCCCGAGCGGTCGACCGCCACGAGGTACAGCGCCCCGGTGAGGACGGCCGCCACCAGCCACGGCAGCGTCGCCGACAGACCGAGGCCGACGGCGATCGACCCTGCCATCACGACCGGCAGACGACCCAACGAGCCCAGGCCCGACGGGAGCAGATCACCCTCGCGGTGCGCCCACCACAACAGAATGGCGAGCACGAGCGACTCGGTGCCGAGCGTCGCCGCTGCGGCGCCCTCGATCGAGAACCGAGGAATGAGCACGGCGTTGGCGGCGATGTTCACACCGAGTCCGGCCAGCGTGATGAGCGGGTACGCCTTCTGCCGTCCCACACTGATCATCACGGCGATCAGCAGCGCCGAGCCGAACGCCAGCACCTCGCCCGACACCGCCAGGCTCGTGGCCAACCCGGCGGGCGCGAACTCCGAACCGTAGAGCAACGACACGGCGGGTTCAGCGAAGAGCCACACGCCGACGACCACGCCGCCACCGATCACCGCGAGCAACATCGCGCCACTGCGTATGTGGCCGAGGAACTCGTCGGTCCGCTCGGGCCAGGCCGCCGCCAGCGGGGCGAGAATCGCCACGGTCAGCGATCCCGGGATGAAGTGGACGAGATCGACGAACTTGTAGGCGACCCCGTAGAGACCGACAGCTTCGAAGTCGGCGATCGACGCCAGCATGATGGAGTCGACGCGGTAGTAGAGCGTGGCGAAGGCGGCACCGGCCGAGAGGGGAACCGCCTCCTTCAACATCACCCACCACAGCCTCAGGTCGACCCGGTACCGGAACGGGATCAGTCGATGCGAGGCCGGCACCTTCCACAGCATCACGAGCGCGGCATTGAGCACGCCGGGGACCGTGTACCAAACGAGCGAGCTGCCCCGGACGACGAGTGCCACGGTGAGGGCGATCTGCGCGAGCTGCCCCAGCGTGTCGGCGACGGCGATGCGAGCCAACCGACCCGTCACCTGGAAGGCGGCGTCGTAGGCGCTCGATGGGGTGGCGAGCACCACGATCAGGCCGGCGACGGCGGTGGCCTTGGGAACGGGATCGGGGTAGTCGGCGAGGGTGACCACCGCCAGGGCCAGGGCGTAGCCGAGCAGGCCGAGCGTCGTGCGCAGCAGGATGTAGGTGCCGGCAAGTCGATCACGATCGGGGGCGTCGCCCACCAACCCGCCGATGACGATCCGGCCGACCCCGAGATCGGTCACGATCGACAGCATGCCGAGCAGGCTGAACACGAGGGTGAACTGGCCGAACGCCTCGGTGCTGAGATCGCGAGCGATCAGGACCGTGCCGCTCCAACCGAGCACGGCGATGACGAGACGACCAACGACCAGCGCTGCGGTGTTGGCAAGAAGGCCCGGCTTCACGGGCTCGTCTTCGTGCACTGGAGCCAAGGTGGACCTCATGTCGCCGTCGGTGCGGCGGCCGTCTCCCATCGGCGCACCGTAGGAAGTATCGCAGCACCTCGGGGTGCTCCCCACGGGTCGATTCGCTCACGTCGTCGGGCACTTCGCCCACGATGCGTTGACTGGCACGACGCTACGCTCGGCCCCATGGCCCTGCTTCGTCTGTCCGGCGACGGTTCGCCCGACCCGGCATTCCTGTCGGCGTTCACGGTCGAGCATTCGCTGGTCGGCCACCCGCTCCTCCAAAGTCACGCGATCGCGGCGTTGGCCGGACGCCTTCCCGCGGGCAGCATCGAGGTCGGCGGCGATCAGGGCGCCGTGATCGCGGGTCTCGACTACGAGCGCCGCTTGCTCACCGACGACGCCGAGCAAGCCGTGCTCGACCTCGCGCATCAGCACCGGTCCCTCTACTTCTACGACATCGAGACCGACGCCGAGATGGCCCCGCTGGTCGCCGAACTGATCGAGGCGGGTCGATTGCTGTTGGGGGTGGATCGTGACGACATGGTGTCGGAAGAGGGCTATCTCTTCATCGCCGGTGAGACCGCAGTGACCAGTGCACACGTCGACCACGAGTGCAACTTCCTGCTGGTGACCGAAGGGCACAAACGGGTGTGGCTCGCTCCCGTCGGTGATCCCGAGGGCGAGATCGCGCTCGAGGCGTTGCACTCGGGCCGCTACGGCACCTGCAATGCGAAACCGTCCGACATGCGTCCCTACGACCTCGGTCCCGGCGACGGCATCTTCATCCCTCCACGCTCGGCGCACTACGTCGAGAACGGTCCGGGGCCGTGCACGGCGCTGTCGGTGGTGTTCCTCCACCGACAGACCCGCGACGAGGTCCCGGTCTACGCCTGGAACGCACGCCTCCGCCGGCTCGGGTTGTCGCCCACAGTCCCGGGGGAATCGCCGTGGCGCGATCGGCTGAAGCGCGACTCGTTCAACACCGCGCACGCCGTCTGGGCCCGACGCCCGAAGGCGCTCGCACGCGGCTGACGTCCGCTCAGCCGGCCAGGATCCGGCGCAACAAGTCGAGCAGTGTGATGGTCGAGAACTGCCGGATGCGCTCGCGATCGCCCGGTAGGCGAACGGTCGTGGCGATGGCACCTTCGTCGGAGGCCACCGCAAGGCACACCGTGCCGACCGGTTTGCCCTCGGCTTCGTCGGGTCCTGCCACCCCGGTGGTGGCCAGCCCGATGTCGGTGCCCATCACCCGTCGCACGCCCTCGGCCATGGACACGGCGGCGTCTTCGGTGACGACCGGCCCTTCGGGTACGCCGAGCAGCTGGAACTTGACCTTCGAGTCGTAGGCGACGACCCCGCCGGTGAACGTGGCGCTGGCGCCCGGCACCGAGGCGATACGACCGGCCACGTACCCTCCCGTGAGCGACTCCGCGACCGACACCGTGAGCCCTCGCTCGATCAGGGAGCGCACGACCACCGCCTCCATGTTGTCGTCGTCGTAGCCGAACACCAGGTGACCGATCAGCGGTTCGAGCACGGCCTGCTCGGCGTCGAGCATGGCAACGGCGGCGGCCTCGTCGGCGGCCCGGGCCGTGATGCGGACCTTCAGCCCCTCGACCCCCGACGCCAAGAACGCGAGGGTCGGGTTCCCGATCTCGTCGAGCTCGGAGATGCGATCGGCGAGGATCTCGGCCAGGCCCGACTCCGACGTGCCCCAGGTCCGAAGCACCCGGCTGCGGATGACCGCTCGCTCCCCCGAACGGGCGACCAGATCCTCGAGGATGAAGCCCTCGACCATTTCCTTCATTTCGTACGGCACGCCAGGTACGGCGTAGACGACCTTGTCGACTGCCGCCCCGTCGGGCCCGGTGACCGTGATCGGACAACGCAGGCCGGGCGCCGTTCCCGGCTGTTGGGGAATGGTGGTCGCCCCAACGGGCACCATCGCCTGACGCAGATTGTTGTCGGGCATCGCCCGACCGCGGCTGGCGAACATCTCGGTGATGCGAGCCACGATGGTCTCGTCACGGACGAGCTCGACTCCCATGAGTTCGGCGATGACTTCGCGGGTGAGGTCGTCTTGCGTCGGACCGAGACCTCCACAGCAGATGACGGCGTCGCTCCGCGAGAGTGCCAGTTCGATGACCTCGCGGATCCGGGCCGGGTTGTCGCCAACCTTGGTCTGGTAGTGTGAGTTCAGCCCGACGAGTGCGAGCTGCTCACCGATCCACGACGAGTTGGTGTCGACGATCTGGCCCAGGAGCAGTTCGGTTCCGACAGCGACGACTTCGACACGCATGACCGCAGGCTAGTGCGGCTCTGCTCGCCCCAGCGTTGCCGGCTCTGCTCAGCCCAGCGTTGCCGGTCGTGTTGCCGGGCAGAGGTCGCTCGTGATCGTGGCGCCCGAGGCCGGACGTCCGGTGAGGTACCCCTGCACATGGGTGATGCCGGAAGCAGCGAGCGAGGTCCGCTGGGCGTCGGTCTCGACCCCCTCGCAGACCACTGGCGCCTGCAGCACGCTGGCGATCGACACGATGGCCGACATGATGGCGCACGCATCGGTGGCGTCGCCGCCCGCCTGCTGGCGCATCGCGGTGAGGGTCAGCAGGAGCGAGCGGTCGATCTTGATCACGTCGAACGGCACGGTCAGCAGCTGACCGAGATTCGAGTAGCCGGATCCGAAGTCGTCGATCGAGATCCTGATGCCGGCTGCCCGCAGCTGCTCGAGCCGGGCGATGGCGACACCGGCGTGATCGAGTGCGGTGGACTCGGTCACCTCGACCACCAGCCTCGACGGAGGAACGCCCCACGCGGCTGCCGTCTCCAACACACACGGGACGAACCGCTCGTCGGCCAGCTGGCGGGGTGAGACGTTGAACGACACGGTGATCGACGGGTCGATTCCCGCTTCGATCCAGGCGGCGAACTGGCAGAACACCGAGTCGATCACCCACTTGCCGATCTCGCAGATGTCGCCCGTCGTCTCGGCGACCGGGACGAACTCGTCGGGACTGACCGGTCCGAGTTCGGGACTCGTCCACCGCAGCAACGCCTCGAGCCCGGTCACCGTGCCGGAGTGGATCTCGACGATCGGCTGGTACATCACGTGGAACTCGGCGTCGTGGTCGGCGGTGCGAAGGGCGGCGGCGATCCGGTCGGTACGCGCCGACGAGTCGGCGACCAGCGGGTCGTGCATGACCACACTCGATCCCCCCCGCCGCTTCGATTCGTACATGGCGACGTCGGCCTCACGCAGCAGGCCGTCGACCCTCGAGGGCTCGGCGGTCGTGGCTACGCCGACACTGGTGCGCACCCGCTCGACCCGTGAGCCCAACCGGAACGGGTCGTCGAAGGCGGCCAGGAGCGCTCGGGCCTGGGTCTCGGCATCGGCGACGGACGCCACGCTCGGTGCGATCAGAGCGAACTCGTCGCCGCCGAGACGGAGCAGGACGTGATCCTCGGCCTTGGCGCCGTTCAGACGCTCGGCGACACGAATCAGTAGTTCGTCACCGGCTGCATGGCCGAGGGTGTCGTTGATCGACTTGAAGCCATCGATGTCGAGCGTCATCACGGCGGTCAAACCGCCACACTCGGTCAGGCGGTTCGATGCGGTCACGAGCGCTCGCTGCAGCACTCGACGGTTGGGCAGCCCGGTCAGGTGGTCGGTGTCGGCCTGGCGCTGCAGCTCGTCGCGCAGCAGCACTTCGTTGGTGATGTTGCGTGCGGTGACCACGTGCCCGTCGACGGTGCGGTTGTCGCTCAAGTCCGAGACCCGTATCTGGTACCAGCCCCACACTCCCGACTGATCTCGTAGCGAGAACACCGCGGAGTCCCCCGAGGCATCAGCTCGGCGCAGGTGATCTCGGAGCGCGTCGCGCTTGGCCGGGCTGGCGAGGGCGACGAGATCCTCACGCGCTCCGAACTCGAGTCCCAGGAGCCGATTGCCGGACTCCGAGCGATACACGATCCGTCCCCCGAGGTCGATCACGAAGGCGCTGTCAGGCGAGTCGTCGAGCAACGCCTCGAGGCGTCGCCCCTCTCGGGCCTGGAGTTCTGCCCGCTCACGATCATGCTCGCTGCGGAAGCGTGACTTCAGCACCAGCCAGAACCCGACCATCACCGCCAGGCTCGCCAGCACCACGGCGCCGAGCGCACGCTGCTCCGCGGCGATGGCTCCGCTCTCCGCCTCATCCGCGGCATGTGCGAGCAGGTCGTGGAGCTCACCGTGACCGTGGATCTCGTGACCCCGGGCACCGTGGTCGAGCAGCGTGAGGCTGTTGGCGGCGATCTCATCGAGCAGTTCGTTCGCCCGGTTGGCATCACCGGGCGACAGAGGGCGTAGCGCCATCTCCCGATTGGTCGACAGCGCAAGGACCGCATGACCGAGCTGGAGACCGCCGGGCTGCTCGCCATCGAGCAGGAGCGAGTCGGCGGCAGCGAGCGTCATGGCAGCGACCTGGAGGTCGGAGGCGGCCGTGGCAATGTGCCGCTGCTCGCTCGCGTGGGTCCAGGCCGCGCCGGCGGTGCCGACGGCGAGAAGGACGACGAGCGCGAGGGCGACGGCAAAGGTCGTCTTGAGAATGCCGCTGTCGTTTCCCATGCCAAGCCGTCTGCCCGCAGCTCGACTCCGAGACTGTCAGGCACCGCCCTGGAAGCTTCGGCAGGTCAGGGCGGACAATGAAGCGGAATCGTCCGAATGGACCAGATGTAAACGGCTCAGCCCAGCGGGCGTTCCACCGCCCCGGTGGTACTCATGGCGTCTCGCCCATCGATCAGATATTGCACCGCCGTGACCACGGTGAAAACCACCGAAACGTACAGCAGCACATCGGCGACCCACAGCGCACCGTCGAGGAGCGGCAGCATCGCCGCTGCGATCGCAATGCCCTGGATGAAGACCTTGTACTTGGCCGAGCGCCGCGCCGGGATCGCGAGTCCACGTCGACTCCAGTACGAGCGGTACATCTGGATCCCGACCTCACGTATCAGGATCACCACCATCGGCCAGAGCGGGAAGCGACCGATCTCGACGAGCGCGAAGCCCGCAAGGAGCACGACCAGCTTGTCGGCCAGCGGGTCGAAGAAGGCGCCGAACTTCGTGGGTGCGGCGTTGCGGGCGAGCTTGCCGTCGAAGAAGTCGGTGGCACCCATCGCCCAGCCGAGCGTGAAGTTCAACCAGGTGGGATTGGAGCGGAGGATGAGCAGCGCCAGCACCGGAGCCAGGAAGAAGCGGCTGATGGTCAGCACGTTGGCCGCGATGGCCGCACGGGAGCTGCCGATCAGGTCGACCGGTGGCATCGCCGCACTCACGACATCGCTCCTGCCCCGGCGCCATTGGCCACGGCATCGTCGACCGGCACGGCGTCGAGGTCAGGTCCCTCGGCCCCGGTGATTTCGACCTCGACGAAAGCCCCGACGCTGAGATGTTCGGGCACCCGCACCACGCCGTCGATCTCGGGGGCTTCGCGGTGGGACCGAGCCTCACCCGGAGCGTCGATGAGCACCCGCATGGTCTCGCCGATCAGGTCGTCGCGCCGTTCGGCGGTGATCCGGTCCTGCAGCTCGACGAGCTCGGCCAGGCGCTCCTGGGCCAGCCCCGCCGGCACCTTGGCGTCGAGGTCGGCCGCATAGGTGCCCGACTCCTCGGAGTAGGGAAAGAAGCCGCACCAGTCGAGTCGGGTCTGTTCGACGAACTCGATGAGCGCGTCGTGGTCGTCTTCGGTCTCGCCGGGATAGCCCACGATGAAGTTGGAGCGGAACGTTGCATCTGGCTCCCGGGCCCGGATCGCGTCGATGCGTTCGCTGAAGATCGAACCGTCGCCCCAGCGACGCATGCGTCGCAACAACGGACGAGACACGTGCTGCAGGGAGAGATCGAAGTAGGGCACGCCGGTGGCGCAGATGGTGTCGATGAGGGCGTCGGTGAGGTCGGACGGATAGAGGTAGAGCAGTCGGACCCGCTCGACGCGGTCGGCCACCGCCCGAACGAGCGGGATGATGTTGCGCTCGCCCTGCCCCTGGTCGCGCCCGTAGGCGGCCAGGTCTTGGGCAACCAGCACGATCTCGTGCGCTGCGAGCTGGTCGACCTCGGCCAGGATCGAGTCGATCGATCGGCTGCGCTGCTTGCCCCGGAACGAGGGAATGGCACAGAAGCCGCAGTTGCGGTCGCAGCCTTCGGCCACCTTGACGTACGCCCAAGGCGAGGCCGACGCCGGTCGTGGGAGCTCGAGCAGGTCCATCGACGGAACGGTCGGAGCGGACGGGTCACCGTTGGTCGAGCGCCGGGTGGGGCTGAGCCCGACCAGCACACCGCCACCAGCGGGCGCAGGCGGTGTGAGGGCGACACCGAAGCCGGCGACACGGTCGATCTCGGGGAGCAACTCGGCGAGTTCGTCGCCGTAGCGTTCGGCCATGCACCCGGTGACGACGATTTCGGAACCGTCGCGTCGAAGATCGTCGAGCGACAGGATCGTGTCGATCGACTCCTGGCGGGCTTCTTCGACGAAGGCGCAGGTGTTGACCACGACGAGGTCGGCTTGATCCGGCGAGTCGGCACGGACCATCCCATCGGCGACGAGCGTGCCGAGGAGTTTGTCGGAATCGACCTGGTTCTTCGGGCAGCCGAGGGTTTCGATGAAGAAGGTCTTGGGCGCCGCTGGGGAGTCTGGTTCAGGCACGGTTCGACAAGCCTACGCGAGGACGGCGCCGTCCCGATGGAGCGGCGTCAGGCGGTGATCCGGGCCAGGGCCCGGCGGCGACGGCGCAGGCGCTCGGCGAGCGCGATCACGGCGACGATGACCGGCACGAGCACGAGCCAGGTTCGCCAGGAGGTCCCCGAGCGCTCGACGATGGTGGGCCCGCTGATCGGCAGCGGCGCCGGCGCCGTGCGGTCGAACTCGAACGCATGCCCGAGCTCGACCCGATCGTCGTCGATCGAGAGGAACGCGTATCGAACCCGGTAGATGCCTTCGTCGGCGAGCGGCGCAAACGCCAGCTCGAACTGTTGTGGCGTGATGGTCGCCACCGTGGCGTCGAGGAGCCGGCCGTCCGGCCCCTCGATGGCGGCATCGAGCTCGGTGATGGGCTCGTCGAACACGAGCTGCACCCGATCGATGGTGCCGCCGGCCGGTTGGCCGACCGCCGGCGAGGCGGCCAGGAGATTGGCGTGCGCCGCCACACTCGAAGGCCAATTGGCCAGCACGCCAACGGCCAATGCGGCCAGGAGTCGCAACGAACGCCGACTCGAGCGACGTGCGATGTGCTCGACAACCACCGATGCGTCAGTAGGCGAGTGCGAGACCCGGTGTCTCCCAGGTGCAGCTGACGAGCCGCCCGGTCGCCGACAGCGTGACGAACGCCGTCTGGAGGCCTTCGCCGCCGAAGCAGATGTTCGTGGTCAACGGATCGGGGAACGCGACGTGATGGTGCGCACCCTCGGGGCTCACGACGGTGATGCCGCCATTGCGGATGGTGGCAACGCAGATGTTGCCCTCGCCGTCGACCGCCAGGGAGTCGAACAACGGACCGCCCTCGGGGTCGGCGAGGACCTCGCCTCGATGCTCGGGTCCGAAGTAGCCCTCGATCTCGCCCGGCCCCGACAGCTGCCACTGGTAGAGACGCCCCTCGTAGGTCTCGGCGACGTACAGCCGGGAGCCGTCGGGGGACAGACCGACGCCGTTCGGCGCCAGCAGCGGGTAGACCACCTCGCGCACCTCGGAGCCGTCGGCCTTGGCGTAGTAGAGCCCGCCGCGATCGCGTTCGCGAGGACGGTTCTTGCCGTGATCGGTGAACCAGAAGCCACCTGTCGAGTCGAAGACGATGTCGTTCGGGCCGCGAAGCCCGTGACCGCCGACCTCGGTGTAGAGGTCTTCGACCTCACCGGTCTCGATGTCGACTCGCTGGATCTTGCCACCGGTGTAGTCGGCCGGCTGATTGCCGGGCAGCAGGAGGCCATTGACCTCATGCCACTCGAACCCGCCGTTGTTGCAGACATAGACCTTGCCATCGGGCCCGATCGCCGCACCGTTGGGTCCGCCGCCGCACTCGGCGACGACCTCGACGCTCCCGTCGGTGCCGACTCGGCTCAGGGTGCCTCGAGCGATCTCGACCAGGATCACCGAGCCGTCGGGCATGGCGATGGGGCCTTCAGGGAAGCGGAGTCCGCTGGCCAGTTCGGTGATGTCGGGAGTGGTGCTCATGCTGCTCCGATGTCGAGGACGCCGTTCGGTGTCTGGATGGATGCGTTCAGCATTGGTCGATCAGCAGGCGTGACGCCAATCGTCAGGCCGAGTGCGTCGAACATGGCGGCCAACGGTTCGCTGGCCGGCGACTCGACCGACAGCTCGAGCAGTTCCGCCCCGCCGGGCAGCGACTGCGACGGGTGCGGCGTGTCGCCCCACTCGATCAGGAACGGTTGGGCACCGCCGTGTTCGGCGAGGTCGGGGACGGCCAGCCGCCAGGAAAGACGCACACCATCGGGGCGGAGTCTCGACATGGCGACGATGGGACCGGGAGTGAGGCCGACCGAGGCGACGGTCGCGACGGCCGACTCGAGATCATCGACCGAGACGGCGAAGGTGACGAAGGTGGGGACCTCGGGAGGAAGGTCGTCGATACCGAACGACCGGGGCTCGGGCGGCGTCGGCTGTTCCGGATCGGGCCCGATCAGTTCGAGGTAGGTGGTGGCCCCCACACCGCCGGCCAGGCCGACCAGCGCGTTCCGGGTGCCCCGACCGTCGTGTGCTCCCCCATCGACCGCATGCACGCCGGTGCGCTCGTCCCACCACCGGCGGAGCCAGGCAAGGTCGGTGGCGGCGATGACGAGGTGATCGATCTGGGCGGGCATGGCCCCTTTTCTATGCCGCTTCGCTGACGTAGCTCAACACGAGGAACGAAAAGAACACCATCAGCAGCACGATGCCTTCGACCCGCTCGAACCGTCCACGAGTCCGCATGGCGACATACGCACCGAGGGCGACCACCAGCATGAAGCCGGTGTCGAGGGTGTCGAGCGAGGGGTCGACGATGGGCCCGGACCCGAGGATCGCCACCGTGCCGCCGACGGCCAGCGAGTTGAACAGGTTCGAGCCGAGCAGGTTGCCGACGATCAGTTCGGTCTGGCGCGCTCGTGCGGCAGCAAGGGCGGTGACGAGTTCGGGCAGCGAGGTGCCGATCGCAACGATCGTGACGCCGACAAATCCGCCGCTGACGCCGAGTTCGTCGGCCAGTCGGAGCGCTCCCCAAACGAGCACCCACGCGCCGACGATCGTGATGATCAAACCTGCGAGGGTTCGCAAGGTTTCGACCCGAGCCTGGAGATCACCGTGCCCGGCGAGCTCCTCGACCTCATGGGTCAGCTCGGCGACGTCGTTGCCGTCGCCCTTGATGATTCGGTGGAGGAAGCCGGCAAGAACGACGAAGAGGGCAACGCCCAGAGGCCAGTTCATGCCAAGACGAAGCACGATGGCGAACAGCACGACCGATGCCAACGACAGTGGCGCTTCGCGCCGGAGTACGCCCGCCGTGATCCCGATGGGCAGCACGAGGGCGGCGGCCCCGAGGATGAGCGAGAGGTTGGCGATGTTCGAACCGATGATGTTGCCGACACCGACGTCGATGTCGCCGCCGGCGGCGGCGATGCCCGACACCAGGAGTTCCGGCGCGCTGGTCCCGAAGCCGACGATGATCGCACCGACGACCACCGGCGAGATCTTGAAGATCAGCGCCAAGCGAGTCGCACCGAGGACGAACTCGTCGGCCGCCTTCCAGAGACAGCCGACACCGGCGGCAACAGCAAGAAGGGCGAGCAGCATCAGGGCAGGCTAGGCAGCAATGGGCGCGGTCCGCGGCGACGACGTCCTGACATCGGTGCGGCTCGCCGCTGCGCTGCGCTCACACTGCGCCCGACGTCACGACGGCGTCCGGTACCCGGGTGGTGGGGCGAGGGCCGGATCGAAGTCGCCGTCGAGGTCGAAGTCGTCGGACGAGTCCGGCGCCGAACCCAGCCGTGAGGCCAGGGTGTCCTGCTCGTCGTCGTCGAAGATCGACCGCACGGGCGGCTCCTCGCCGTGCGATGGGCTCGGGGCGGACGAGGTGTCATCGAACAGCGGCCGATCGGGTGCGGTGACCTCACGCAGGCTGATCGGCTCGTCATGCCCGGTTGCCGCCCGGGTCGGTGCGCTGCTCGAAGCGATCGGCGCAGCAGCCGGGCTCGCCGGGGGATTCGCCGACGGAGTGGTACCGGCCGACGCACCGCCGCCCTGGCTCCGCATGGCGGCGGGCCAGCGACCGGCATCGAGATCGTCGGGGGTCATGAGGACGTCACGAGCCTTGGAGCCGACCGATGGGCCGACCACCCCGCGCTCTTCGAGCAGGTCCATGAGTCGACCGGCTCGAGCGAAGCCGACGCGCAGCTTGCGCTGCAGCATCGAGGTCGAGCCGAGCTGCGAACGGACGATGAGCTCCATGGCCTGGAGCAGGAGGTCGTCGTCGCCCTCGTCTCCCGTGGTGCCCCCGGGAATGGCCGCAGCCGCCTCGGACACCTCCTCGCCCTGCACACGAGAGTCGAACACGACGTCGGGCGCCTGGTCTCGCCAGTGCTCGACGATCTGGTTGACCTCGGTCTCGGTGACCCAGGCGCCCTGGAATCGAGCCGGCGTGCTGGTGGAGCCGTCGAGCAACAGGCCGTCGCCCTTGCCGACCAATCGTTCAGCGCCCTGCTGATCGAGCACGACGCGGGAGTCGGTGAGGCTCGACACGGCGAAGGCGAGACGGGCCGGGACGTTGGCCTTGATCAGACCGGTGATGACGTTGGTCGACGGACGCTGGGTGGCGATCACGAGGTGGATACCGACCGCACGCGCCTTCTGGGCGATACGGCAGATCGACTCCTCCACGTCACGCGCCGCCACCATCATGAGGTCGGCCAGCTCGTCGAGGATGATGACGATGTACGACATCCGCTCGTACTCCTGCAGTTCCCCATCGGGACCCATGCGGGGTGCGAATCGGCCCTCGTCGACCGCCTCGTTGTAGCCGTCGATGTCGCGCACGTGGACGTCAGAAAGCAGGTCGTAGCGACGCTCCATCTCCCGGACGCCCCACGCCAGAGCGTTGGCGGCCTTCTTCGGATCGGTGACCACCTCGGTGAGCAGGTGGGGCAGGCCCTCGTATTGCGTGAGCTCGACTCGCTTCGGGTCGACCAGGATCAGCCGCACCTGATCGGGGGTGGTGCGCATGAGCAGAGAGGTCAGCATCGTGTTGATGCACGACGACTTGCCCGAACCCGTCTGGCCGGCGACGAGTAGGTGGGGCATCTTCGCCAGGTTGGCCATGACGGTCTTGCCGGTGATGTCGCGGCCGAGCGCGACCTCGAGCGGATGCGTCGACTTGCTCGCCTCTTCCGAGAACAGCAGATCGCCGGCGGTGATCATCTGGCGGCGCACGTTCGGCACCTCGACCCCGATGGCCTGCTTGCCCGGGATCGGGGCGAGGATGCGGACGTCGGGCGTCGCCATCGCGTAGGCGATGTCCTTGTGCAGGCTGGTGACGCGGTTGACCTTCACACCCGGACCGAGTTCGAGTTCGAAACGGCTGACGGTGGGGCCGACGACCACGCCGATCAGGCGGGTCTCGACGCCGTGTTCGGCGAGCGCGTGCTCGAGCTGGCGTCCGGTCTTCTCGACCGTGACCCGGTCGACTTCCTGACCCTCGCTCTGCACGAGAATCTCCATGGACGGCAGATGCCAGATGCCGTCGGGGGCCTGCGGGGCGACGACCGAAGGATCGCTGATCATCACCGGCGGGGCCGGCACCTCGATCACCGGTGTCGGGCCGGCATCGGCCCAGCGCACCGGTTGGGTCTCGTCGCCTTCGGCGGCTGCGGCCGAGTCGTCGTCGTTGTTCTTGCCCTTGCCTCGTCCGACGACCGGCACCTCGCCGGTCGGCAGATCGCTGATCGACGGGCCATCGTCGACGTTCGGCTGCCGGAGGTCGATGTACTGCTCCTGGTCGAACAGTTCGACGTTGACGCCGGTACCCCACCCATCGCTCGCACCGCCCGTGGTAGCGGGCGCGACCGGCGTCTCGGGGAACTCGAGGTCGAGGAACGCCGCCTTCTTCTTCGCCGGCTTCTTCTTTGCCGGCTCGGTGTCGCCGGCCTTCTTTGCGTTGCGCTCGGCCTTGGCCTCGACGCTGCGGGAGGCCTCCCACCAGTCGAGGAACTGATCACGCAGGCTCGAACCGCCCTCGGCCAACACGTCGGCGGCGAATCCGAGTGAGAGCGAGGTGAGGATGACGAGCGCGACGAGCACCATGGTGACCGTGATCACCAACTCGCCCCAGTAACCGAAGTAGCGCTCCATCGTGCCGCCGATGTTGACGCCGATCCAGCCGCCGGCACCGGACAGCCGCTCGACCGATGACCCCCAGCCTGGGCGACCGCCCACGAGGTCGAGGACGGCGAAGAGCGCAAATCCCAGGAGGAACCACGAGATCACCTCACCCCGGGGACGCAGCGCTCGACGCTTGGCGTCGACGGTGCGCAGCCGCTGGAATCCGGCGAGCGCCAGCGCCAACGGGAGCCCGTAGCGCGCCAGGCCGAAGAAGGCGCCGAGACCGACGGCCAGCCAGCGGCCGACGACGCCGGTGGCGGGGGTGTACAGGGCAAGGCCGAGGAAGATGCCGAGTGACAACAGGATGATTCCCTGCACTTCGGCTCGCTGATCTCGGGCGCGACGAGAGGACCCTGAACGGGTCTTCGATCGTCCACCCGCAGCCCCCCGACCGGAACGTTGAGTCCGATTCGATGTAACCACAGTGCGGTCACTCTAGCGGGTGACGTCGCCACGTTGAGGGAGCACCCCAGATCTCCCCCTCCACCCGCTCCCCCGCCCCCGTTCTGTGCGCCATTCTCACCGCCCCCACCGTTCTGTGCGTCAAACTTCCCGCAGACGGGAAGAACGACGCACAGTTCGGGATTGGCGGTGGGTTTGACGCACAGAACCGGCCGCACCGGGAGGACCGAGCGACTGCACGACACCTTCACATGAGCGGTGAGCGCCCCACACCATCGGCCTTCGACACTGCTGGGCGGAGGTCCACCGTGACGAACACACCGCCCCATCCCCCGCAGCCACCGAATCGGCCGGAACCGACAGCACCGGCATCGACATCGATGTCGACATCTTCCCAGGCGTCGACGATTGTCGACCCCGAGTTGACGCCACCACCACCCGAGCAACCGCCACCCGAGCAACCGCCACTCGACCAACCGCAGCTGCCGAGGCCGCAGGTCGAGCCGGTCAACATTCGGCGACGCGACCTGGCGGCCGTCCTGGCCGTCGGCGTGGCCTGCGACCTCGCCGTCCGGCGCCCACCGGGAGCGAATGTGGCCGGCACCCTGCTGTTCACCACCATTGCGCTCGGCTTCTTCGTCACCGGCCGAGCGACCACGCCGTTCGTCCGCCGGAGCCTTGCGGCCGCAATCGGCTTCGCTGTCATGCTGTCGGTCCGCACTGACCCCCGGCTCGTCGCCTTCAACCTGCTGGCATCGGCGGGCCTGCTGGTGCTTGCTGCCGCCCCGCCCGAGCGTTGGTTCGACACTCGACCCATCCAGGGTCTCCGCAATGCCGTGATGGCCCTGGCGGTCGCAATCGGGTTCATGGTCGAGGTACCACGGCAAGCCCGTGCTCACCAGCGCCGTGCCAGCGAGGCCGGCGCCGCCCGCCACGTACTGGCAGTCGGGCGTGGACTCCTGCTGGCGCTCCCGATCGTGGTGGTGATCGCCAGCCTCCTTGCATCGGCGGATGCCGTGTTCGCCTCGTTCTTCGACTCCGTCCCCTTCCACGCTCTCGACTCAGCCGGCCATGCCGCCCTGATCGCCATGGGGAGCATCGGCATGGCCCTCCTGTTCCGACTACGGGCGACCACGACCGAGCGGTCCGACACGCCATCGGCACCGCGCTTGGGACGGACCGAAGCCATCGTGACCCTGGCGCTCCTCGACGTCTTGTTTCTCGTGTTCGCCGTGGCACAGGTCGTTGCCCGGGTCGACGTCGACAACTCGACGGTCCTCGACCACGCACTGGCCGATCGCGGGCTGACCTACAAGGAGCACGCACGTCAAGGCTTCTTCCAACTGCTGTGGGTTGCAGCGATCACGATGACCGTCCTGCTCTCGCTGCGCTCCATGATCGGTGAGACAGCGCGCACGACGCGGGGTTTCCGAGTCCCCGCACTTCTCGCCGTCGCACTCACCTACCTCATCATCGCGGTGGCATTCACCCGACTCCAGCTCTACATCGGCGACAACGGCTTGACCCCGCTTCGCTTCTACAGCTCGGTGTTCTCCGTGTGGATCGGCGTGGGGTTCGCGATGGTGAGCCTGCGCCTCCTCGAGTGGCGACCCGATCGCGCCTGGATGCTGCCCGCCCTCGTCACGTCCGGTCTGACCACCCTCGCCGGCCTCGACCTGGCGAACCCGGAGGCGATCATCGCTCGTGACGCTCTGGCTCGCAACGAACGCTCGGTGCTCTGGCATGTGGACAAGCTGAGCGGCGACGGGATCGCCGTGCTGGTCGACGGGATGGGGACACTCGACCCCGACCTGCAGATCGAACTCAGCGACACGCTGTGTTCGGTCGCTCTCGGTCGTCGCGGCGATCTCATCGACGGCGGCGACGGGTTCCTCGACTGGAACGTCGGTCGAAGCCGAGGCCGAGATGCCGTAGTCGAGCTGTGCGCCTTCGACCGGTAGCACCCTCAGCCAACGAGACCCATGTGCCGAGCCATGAGATCGACCTGATATCGGAACAGCGGCTCGGCCTCGTCGAAGGTGTTCTTGAACGTGCCGAACAACTCGAAGTTGATCATGCCGAACACCATGGCCCAGGCACCCAACCCCTGGAGCAACCGGGCCTGATCGACCGGGCCCGGCATGTTCGCAACGAGCGCCTCGAGTTGCTGGGCCAGGAGCGGGTCGACCGGCAGGGGTTCGGCGATCGGTGAACCACCGACGGCGGCGTCGATGTCGACCAGCAACGTGAGCATGAGGTAGGGCACCCGGGTGGCAGGGTCGATCGTGTCGTCGGGCGCGGCGAATCCTGGCACGGGCGTGCCGTAGATCAGGGCGTATTCGTGGGGATGGTCGATGGCCCACCGCCGGGTGGCCAGCGCAATGCTGCGCCATCGCTCGAGGAGGAGGTCTCGTTCGACGGCCGCTTCGGCCTGTTCGCAGGCGTCGCCCAGTGCGTTGTAGGCATCGATGATGAGCGCGGTGAGCAGAGCATCGCGACTGGCGAAGTAGCGGTAGAGCGCCGACGACACCATGCCGAGTTCCCGGGAGATGGCACGGAGTGACAGCGCGTCGGCGCCGTGCTCGGCGAGCTGTCGCCTGGCCTCCTCCTTGATCTCGTTGGTGAGCTCCTCACGAGCTCGTTCACGAACGGTACGGGCGGTGCTGCGACGGGCCATGGCGCCCATCCTGACCTAGATCAAGAGCAATGACAACAAATGTGAGCACTGCTCTTGACGAGACGATCCCGATCGGTCAGAGTTCGAAATCAAGAGCACTGCTCTTCTATCGGATCAACGATCACTCACCACGAGTTGCGAGGAACATCATGGGAACCCACGTCATCGTCGGAGCCGGGCCCGTCGGCTCGGGCACCGCCCAGCGGCTGGCCGACACCGGCCATCACGTCAAGGTCGTCACCCGCTCGGGGTCAGGACCGCAAGATCACCGCATCGAGTGCGTCGCCGCCGACGCCGGCGATGCCGACGCGCTGGCCAAGCTCTGCGCCGGTGCCGACGCGGTCTACAACTGTGCCAATCCGCCCTACCACCAGTGGGCTACTGCCTGGCCGCCACTGGCCAACAGCTTCCTCGGGGCCGCCGAGGACAGCGGGGCCAAGCTCGTGACGATGAGCAACCTCTACGTCTACCCCGCCGGCTCGAGCCCGATGCGGCCCGACACACCGCTCGACCCGCCGAGCAAGAAGGGGGCCATCCGCGCCGCAATGTGGAACGACGCGCTGGCCGCGCACGAGGCGGGCCGCCTGCGAGCAACCGAGGCCCGGGCCTCGGACTTCTTCGGTCCCGGCGTGGGACCGAACGGTCACTTCGGCGACCGTGTCGTGCCCAAGGCGTTGACGGGCAAGAACGTGTCGTACATTGGCGACCCGAACGTGCCGCACAGCTGGAGCTACCTGGACGACGTCACCGCCACCCTGGCGGCGCTCGGCACCGACGATCGAGCCGACGGGAGCGCCTGGCACGTCCCAACCCTGGCGCCGATGACGGCAAGCGAGATGGTCGCCGCGATCACCGCAGCGGCCGGTGTCGATCCAGTGAAGGTGCGACAGATACCCCCGATGGTGCTGCATCTCATGGGGATCGTCGTTCCCGTCATGCGAGAGCTGCGGGAGATGCGATACCAGTTCGAGGCGCCGTTCGTCATCGACGCCTGCGAGACCGAGGCGACCTTCGGCCTTCGCCCGACGCCACTCACCGACCAGCTCGCGGCCACGATCGCGTCGTATCGATGATGGCCCACCCGACCACCTTCTGAGCGCTCAGGTGTCGGCGAGGACCTCACCGACACCGGGCACCGGCAGGCCGAGCGTTCGGGCCAGGCGGAGATCGAGTCGCAGGTCGAGCGGCTGTCCCTCGAGGTCGGCCGCCCGAGTGATGTCGATCCGCCCCGATGCGTCGACACCCCAGTGCGCGAGGAGTCGACGAGCGAAGTCGGCTCGACTCATGGCCTCGTCGCCGGCGACGTTGAGCGTCCCCGTCACGTTGGTGTGCACCAGCGCGAGATCGAGGAGCGCACTCGACAGCGCGTCGATCCACACCGGCTGCCGGATGGCGTCACCCCACAACGACAGCCGCTCCCCGCGTTCGAGCCGCTCGATGAAACCGGCCGTCCCTCGGTCGACTCGCTCGATGCCGTAGATCAGCGAGGTACGAACGACGGCGGCCGCCGGGAGGGCGTCCAGCACCAACCGCTCCCCCACCGCCTTGGACCGGCCGTACGGGTTGATGGGCGAAGGTTCGGCGTCGTCGGCGTAGCCCGTGGCGTCGGCTGCGAGGTCGCCGCCGTGGACGATGTCGCTCGAAACGTGAACGAGCCGGGCGCCATGGCGAGCGCACACGCCGGCGACCGCCGAGGCGCCGATCTCGTTGACGGCGTAGTCGGTGCCCTGACCTGGGTTCGTTGCTGCGGTCGAGATCACCGCCGCCGGTGCGACGTCGGCGAACAGCGCCGACACCGCCGGCCCGTCGAGAAGATCGAGTGACCGCCAGTCGACGTCATCTCGCCACCAAGCATCGGGCTCGGACCGGGACACGACGACGACTCGGTCGTGCTGTCGATCGAGCGCCAGCGAGACCAGGCGACTGGCCAGATAGCCGGACCCGCCGGTGACGAGGAGGCTCAGCGTTTGCCCTTCGCGGCGTTGTCGTCTTCGAGGCCCTCGTGGGCGCCGAGCACGACCGGCACGATCATCGGGCGGAGGCGGGTGCGATTCGAGACGAATCGACCGAGCGCGCGCCGAGAGACTCGCTCCAGGTGCTGGCGGGAGAACTGGCCGTCGTTCAGCGCCGACTCGACGGTCTGACGCACGGCGTCGGCGGCGTCCTTGCGGAGTTGGTCGCCCTCGGGCCCGTGCACCCAGCCGCGGGAGATGATCTCTGGCAACCCGACGAGCTCGCCGTGTGGCCCCTCGATCGACACGGTCACGACCGCCGAGACGAAGCCGTCGGTACCGAGCGTTCGCCGCTCGACGATCACGCTCTCGTCGAGATCGCCGACCTTGCCGTCGACGTAGATGTACTCGGCGGGTACGGGCTCACCACGCGAAATACCCGCATCGGTGAGGACCACCGAATCGCCGTCTTGGCAGACGATGACGCGGTCGGGCCGCGTGCCCATTCGAGTGGCCAGGCGAGCATGCTCGGAGAGGTGGCGATACTCGCCATGGACCGGGATGAACCACTCCGGCTGCACGATCGAGTGCAGCACCTTCAGCTCCTCGGCCTTGGCGTGACCGGTGGCGTGCACCCGCGCCGTGCCCGAGTGGATGACGGTGGCACCCTTGCGGATCAGCCCGTCGATCGTGCGAGACACCGACGACTCGTTGCCCGGGATCGGGTGCGACGACAAGATGATGACGTCGCCCTCGGTGATCGTGAGCCACTTGTTGTCGCCGGTGGCCATGCGGGACAGCGCCGACATCGGCTCACCCTGCGAACCGGTCGAGATCACACACAGATCCTCGGGAGCGATGTCGCCGACCGAGTCGATGTCTCGCAGCTTCGAATCGGGGATGTTCAGCAGGCCCATGCGACGGGCCAGCGCCACGTTGTTGTTCATCGACCGGCCGAGCGTGGCAACGGTACGACCGTTCGCGATCGCAGCATCGGCAATCTGCTGCACACGGTGAATGTGGGAGGCGAAGCAGGCGACGACGATGCGGTGACCCTTGTTGGCCTGGAACAGATCGTGGATCGACTGGCCGATCGAGGTCTCGGAGTCGGAGAACCCGGTCTCCTCCACGTTGGTGGAGTCGCAGAGGAAGAGACGCACGCCGTCGTCTTTGGCCATGTGTCCGATGCCGGCGAGGTCGGTGAGGCGACCGTCGACCGGGGTCATGTCGAGCTTGAAGTCGCCGGAGTGCAGGATCACGCCCTGCGGGGTGTGGAAGGCCGTGGCGAACCCGTGAGGAACCGAGTGCGTGACGGGGAAGAACTCCATGTCGAACGGTCCGACCTGGATCCGATCGTTGTCCGAGACCTCGATGAAGTGGGCCCGCTTGGACATGCCCGCTTCCTCGATGCGGTTCCTGGCCAGTCCGATCGTGAGCGGCGACCCGATGATCTGCAGGTCCATGTCGGCGAGCAGGTGCCCGAGCGCTCCGATGTGGTCTTCGTGGCCATGGGTTGCCACTACACCGACCACACGGCTCGCGTTCTCGCGCAGCCAGGTGAAGTCGGGCAGCACGAGGTCGACGCCCGCCATGTCGATCTCGGGGAACATGAGCCCGCAGTCGATGAGCATGATCTGCCCCTCGACCTCGATACCGGCACAGTTACGGCCGATCTCGCCGAGACCGCCGAAGAAGATGACGCGGACGTCGCCCGACGGCGTGGGGGTGTTGGTGGACGAGGTGGTGTCTGTCATCAGATCGACCGGCCGAGACCGGCGAGGACGGACCGCGCTCGATCGTCGAGGTCGTCGGGGGCATATCCCATGGGCGGCCGGCAACTACCGACCTTCACACCGAGGAGGTTCATCATCGCCTTGCTCGGCACGGGGTTGGGTGCGTCGTCGGATCCCTCGAAGTCGAACGACGGGATCATCAACGCGTTGAGGCGGATGGCTTCGGCGACATCGCCCGCCAGATAGGCGGCGATCATGTCGGCCATCTCCTGCCCCGCCCAGTGGGTGGCGACGCCGATCACGCCGACGGCGCCGACCGACAGGAATGGCAAAGTCAAGCTGTCGTCGCCGGAATAGACCTCGGTCCCGGGGGGCGCCTTCGAGATGAGGGACGCAGTGCCTGCCGGGTCCTTCGCTGCGTCCTTGACGCCGAGGATGTTGTCGACCTCGAGCAGCCCGAGCAGAGTGGCCTCGGCGATCTTGCGACCGGTGCGAACCGGGATGTCGTAGAGCACGACCGGCTTGTCGGTGGCACTGGCCACCGCCCGGAAGTGGGCGTCGATTCCGGCCTGCGACGGACGGTTGTAGTAAGGCGTGACGCTGAGGATGCCATCGGCACCGGCATCGGTGGCCCGCTCGGTCAGCTCGACTGCAGCCTGGGTGTCGTTGCTTCCGGCACCGGCCACCAAACTGGCGTTGGGGATGGCCTCGCGTACGGCCTCGATGAGTGCAATCTGCTCATCGTGCGTGAGGGTGGCCGACTCGCCGGTGGTGCCGGCGACCACGACGCCGTCGTTGCCATGTTGGACGAGGTGTCGAGCGAGCGCCTGCGCACCATCGAGATCGAGCGTGCCGTCGGACGCGAAGGGCGTGACCATCGCCGTCAGGACGGTTCCAAAGGTGGGCATCAGTGACTCTCCGAAGCTCGGTCGATCCCGAGCGTGCCGAAGAAGTCCTCGTGCAGCTCGAACCAAACGGTGTGGTAGGACTCCATGATCGGGCGAGTGAACCACTCCTGCTGACCCGCTCGTACGTTCGCCAGCGCCGTGTCGAACCGACCGGCATAGATGCCGTAGCGGTCGAGCACCTCGGCGATCTTCGCCACGATGGGCTGGACGCCGGCATCGAGGCGACCGAGTTCGTCGATCACCGCTGCGTCGTAGGCCTCGTCGGTGTGGTCGTTGATGACCTGCTCGCCGTCGACATCTTTCACCTGCCAGCGGGTGCAGAGCGCCAGCATCTCGGTGTTCAGCACCTTGAATTCGTCGTAACACCCGGCGACCAGGTCACGAGCACCAACCGCATCGAGCTCGGCCGCCATCAGCCGCTCGCCCTCGGCCTTGCCGTCGGAGGTCTGCATCCAGAAGGCGGTGCGCCCCTCACGGAACTGGGCGAACCCGGCGTCGGCCAGGCCGGCCAACGCCGCTTCGACCGTGGCCTGATCGATCCCGTACAAGGTTGCGATCGCATCCGGCTGCGTGCGCCCCTTCAGGCGGAGACCTTGCAGGGCGAGGAGCGCAGTGTCAGAAGCGTGGGCCATGGCTGACCAGGCTAGCGCAGCAGCAATGTCGCCGAACGCGGGGAGATGTTGGCAGCGCGTCGGGACGTTGGGAGCGCAACGAGCAACTCCGGAAGCGGCGGGACGTTGTGAGCGAAGCGAGCAACTCCGGAAGCGACGAGCGCAGCGAGGAGCGGCGATCACTCGCTGCGCTCGCCTGCCTTGCGCAGGAGGATGAGGCCGTACACGAACGCCCCCATCATCGAGAACGTGAACCACTGCATCGCGTACGACAGATGCGATCCCTCGTCGAGCGGGGGGAGCGGGACGGGATCGGGCACGAGCGGCGTACCGACCTGCTGTGCATCTGGCGCATACGCACGCTCGGGCGCCGCCATCTGCACCCACATCGGTGCCACCGGGCCGTCGATTTCGCCGGCATCGACCCCTCGTTTCGCGATCGCCGCAACGTCGAGCCGTGGCACTCGGAACGTGTCACCCGGATCGACGGCGCCGAGGCTCGAGGTCCGAGTCTGGGACTCCCGCAGCCACCCGACGAGCGGCCCGTCGGCAGGCACCGCGGCTTCCTCGTCGCGGGTCAGGAACCCGCGATTCACCAGCACGTTCAGTCCGTCGTCGGTTCGGAACAACCCGATCACCCAGTCGCCGGCGGCGCCGTCCTGGCTGCGGTTGGCCACCCTCACCAGCTCGGGATCGACGAAGGCCCCGGTGTCCGTGATCGCCGTGAACTCTCGCTCGGCCTCGGGCCGGGCGAGCGCCTCGGCGATCGACATCGGATTGGCCTCGGCGTGGGCGGCAACCTGGGCATTCGTGGCTCGGCGCTGGTCGAGCCGATCGAGCTGCCAGAACCCGAGCGCGATCATCGCCACGATCACCGTGGCCGCGAAGACGTGCGATGCGATCCACCCTGGGCGACGGAGGAATCCCCACTGCCGCTCACCCGAGACCCTTGGCTGCGGAGGAAGTTCCTCGTCGGCGAACCGGTCCTCGCCTCCGACCATCGGGGTGTCGCTTGGCGCGTTGGTGGTCGGCGGAAGGGACACGGTGGGACTCTACTGGCGACCGCCGATGCCCGAGCCGTCGCCCACCACCGCCGCCGGCCGGCAGACCAGGCCGAGCGCGCATCCCAGTTCCGACAGCAGGTCGTCGGCGCTGGGCTCACCCGCGACCGGCGGGAGGTGCAGGGTGGCGATGCCGTGGATCCAGGTGTGCACCAGCAGCGCGACGAGTTCGGGGTCTCGGTGGTCGCCATTGACAGCGAGGATCCGCGCCACGGCGTCGACCAGCTTGGCGAACACCACCCGCCCGTCGTCGACTCGGTTCACATCATCGAAACGCTGGTCCATCAGCACTCGATAGATCCCGGGGTACTCACGGGCAAAGGCGATGAAACCCTGTCCGCACCGGAGGAAGTAGTCGGCCGGGTCGGCGCCGACAGGGTCGAGCTCGTGGCCGAAGACGGCGGCGTCGAACTGTTCCCAGCACCAGGCAGCCACAGCGTCGAGGAGGGCCGCATGATCGGCGAAGTGCCGATACACCGCCGTGGGGCTGACACCGGCACCGGAGGCAATGGCCCGCAGGCTGACCTGATCGAACGATCCCTTCTCGATGAGGAGGTCGACGGCGGCCGTGAGCAGGCGATCGCGCGTGGAGGGTGGCATGCGCTTCACCCTACCCGGCGACGAGGTTTTGGTTGACAAGTGTGCACCGAAGGACTTGGCTGGGTTGACACCTGTTCACGTGCCCGTCACCACCTCGCCGAAAATGGATCGACCATGACCACTCTCGACTCGAACACCCACGCATCGGCGTACGCCGCCAATCCCTACCTCTCCGACGCCACCCGCCCGGTGACCGAGGAGGTCACTGCCTTCGACCTGCCCGTGCTGGGTACGATCCCCGCCGACCTCGAGGGTCGCTGGCTACGCAATGGTCCGAATCCGATCGAGGCAGTTGACCCCACTCGCCACCACTGGTTCCTGGGTGACGGCATGGTCCACGGTCTGCGTCTGCGGGGCGGCAAGGCGGAGTGGTACCGCAATCGCTACGTCCGGGCCGACCACGTGGCCGGTGTCCTCGGCGAAGAGCCGCCGGGAGGACCGGCCTTCGGTGGCCGTACGGCCCACGGCCCGAACACCAACGTCGGCACGTTCGCCGGCAAGACCTGGGCCATGGTCGAGGCCGGCGGCACCCCGACCGAACTCAGCTACGAGCTCGACACCATCGCCCGCAACGATTTCGAGGGCACGCTCCAAGGGCCGTTCTCCGCCCACCCGAAGTTCGACCCGGCCACCGGTGAGATGCACGCCATGTGCTACGCCTGGCCCGATCTCTTCACCGACCGCGGCCTGCTCCTCCACTATGTCGTCGTCGGTTCCGACGGTCGCGTGTCGCGCACCGTCGAGGTGCCCGTCGACGGGATGCCGATGGTGCATGACATGTCGCTCACCCCGAACTGGGCGCTGGTCTACGACCTCCCGGTTGGCGTCGATCTCGATGTCGCTGCCAAGGGCTACCCCTTCCCCTTTGCGTGGAACAACGACTACCCGGCACGCGTCGGGCTGCTCCCGCGCACCGGGGCGAACGCTTATGACCCCAGCGCCATCGTGTGGTGCGACGTCGAGCCGTGCTACGTCTTCCACCCGCTCAATGCCTACGAAGACCACGCGGGACGGATCGTGGTCGACCTCTGCCGCTATAAGCGGATGATGGCGACCGACCGGCTGGGCCCGTTCGGCGACGCCATGCCCACACTCGACCGGTGGACGATCGACCCCGCTCGGCGCACCGTCGCCGAGGAACGCATCGACGATCGCGCCCACGAGTTCCCCCGCCACGATCCCCGGGTCGGCACCCGCGAACACCGCTTCGGCTACACCGCCGGGGTGGTCTCGCTCGGCACCGAAGCTGCGCCGAGGTTCGACCACACCGGCCTCTACAAGACCGACTACACCACGGGGACCGTGTCGATCCACGACGTGGGTGGCGACAAGGGGGGCGCCGAGCCCGTGTTCGTCCCGAAGGCGGATTCGACCGCCGAAGACGACGGCTGGATCCTGTCGATGGTGCACGACCGCGCCACCGACACCTCCGAACTCCACATCATCGACGCCGCCAACTTCGACGAGCCGGCCGTCGCCGTCATCACTATGCCCCAGCGAGTCCCGCTCGGCTTCCACGGCAACTGGTGCCCCGACTCGTCGTCGCCCCCACCCGCCGGCTGACGCTTGCGCTCCAACACAAGCGGCCGCCGCCCGCTCCAACACAGGCGGCTGACGCTCGCTCCAACATGTGCGGCCGCCGCCCGCCTCGCATCGACGGTGCCGGCCTACCGGACGCGGTAGCTCGGCACCGTCGATCGCCCCGTGCGAGGCGATCCGGTCCGGTCGTGCGACACTGGCCCCGGTGAGCGAGTCTCGATTCTTCCGACCAGGGCATCCACCGGCCAAGTCCATCGTCACCGTGGCGATCGCCATCTCGATCGCCTCATTGGTGGCTGGTTGGGTCGGCGACGCCATCTGGGTCGAGCTGGTCGAGCCTCACCCCCTGCTCCTGATGGCGCTCACGCCTCGCAATCGCTACCTCGCGCTCGTCAGCAACGAGGTCTCGACGCTCAGCTACTACCTCG
Organism: Acidimicrobiales bacterium; assembly: GCA_041394265.1. NCBI lineage: Bacteria > Bacillati > Actinomycetota > Acidimicrobiia > Acidimicrobiales > Acidimicrobiales bacterium. The sequence continues at coordinate 3,103,825 of JAWKIO010000005.1, read as the reverse complement.
TGGGTTTCCTGCGACTCGTGGCGTCGGACCCGGTCAACTACCTGCTCGGGTTGTGGTTCGGTGACAAGGCGATCGCGTGGGTCGGCCGCAAGTCCAAGACCTACGGACCGCTCATCGACGACGGCGCCGCCTTCTTCCGTCGCTACTCGGCGCCCCTGATCTTCCTCATGCCGAACAACATCATCTGCGCCCTCGCCGGTGCGAGCGGCGTGAAGGTCCGTACCTTCATGGTCGCGAACATCACCGGCACCGTCGCCCGCCTGGTGTTGGTGCGACAGTTCAGCTCGTACTTCGAGTCCGAGATCGGCGGAATCACGGAGTGGATCGGCAGGTACCGCACCCCGCTCCTGATCGTCTCGGTACTCGCCGTGGCGTGGACCGTGTTCGGCGAGTTCCGTGGTGACAACTCCGAGCTCAAGAACCTCGTCCACCTCGAGGACGAGCTCGATGGCGACGAAACCGGCGCGACCGACGGACCCAGCACCGACGGACCCAGCGCCGACCAATGAGCATCACCGGACCCCGGGGCCTTCCACTACGTCGGGCGGCGCGAGTCATCTTGTTCGACCCCGACGACCGGGTGCTGCTCGTCCAGTTCGCCTGGCCCGGCGGCTCGATCTGGGCCATGCCCGGCGGCGGCATCGAACCCGGCGAGACACCCGAGCAGGCGGCGCGCCGCGAGATCGATGAGGAGACCGGCCTGGCGCACGGACCGCTGGTCGGCCCGGTGTGGCTGCGCACCGCCATCTTCGATCGCATGGCCGGTTTCGACGGCCAGCACGAGCACTACTTCACGGCGCGGGCACAGTCGACCGAACTCGCTCCGTCGATGACCGCCGAGGAGCTGCGCGCCGAGTTCCTGGCCGGCGCTCGCTGGTGGTCGATCGACCAGGTGGAGCGAGGCGTTGACCGCTTCGCTCCCCACGACATGGGGTCGCTCCTGCGTCGGCTTCTCACCGATGGGCCGCCATCGGTGCCGCTCGAGATCGGCAACTGACCGAGCGACCAGGCGCCAGGCCGGGCAGTCAGCCGATCCGGTCGATGGCCCCGATGATGTCGGCGATCACGTCGTCGGTCGACTCGAGCCCGCAGCTCAGCCGGATCGTGCCCATGCCGATCTGGGCATCGGCCAGCTGGTCCTCGTCGAGGATGGCGTGGGTGGTCGACGCCGGGTGGCACGCCAGGGTTTCAGGGCCGCCGAACGACACGGCGTGCACGGCGAGCTGGAGTCCCTCGATGAACGACGTGCCGGCGGCGAACCCGTCGGCGAGATCGAAGGTGACGAGGCCCCCGAAGCTCTGCAGCTGCCGCTTGGCCAGATCGAACTGCCGGTGCGAGGCGAGGCCGGGGTAACACACCGCCGACACCGCATCGTGGGCCTCGAGCGCCTCGGCGAGTGCCTGTGCCGTTTCGGCCTGCTGACGAAGGCGAACCGACAGAGTGCGCAGGCCGCGCAATCCGTTGACGGCCTCGGCGGGCGAGGCACAGGCGCCGTGAAGGTTGCCGAAACCCGAGATCCAGTCGATCAGGTCGTGCTCACCGGCGACCACACCGAGGAGCGCATCATTGTGGCCGCCGATGCCCTTGGTGGCGGAATGCAGGACGAGGTCGACCCCGTGGGCGAGGGGTTGTTGTCCGAGTGGGGTGGCGACCGTGGAGTCCACGAGGGTGAACGGACCGGCGATGGCACCGAGCTCATCGAGGTCAACGAGATCGAGCCGTGGGTTGGCCGGCGTCTCGGCGACGACCAGCGTGGTCTTGCCCGGGATGACGGCGCGAGTGAGGGCGCCGGGCTCGGTCCCGTCGACGAACGTGACCTCGATCCCGAAGCGGGGGCAGGCGTTCTCGAGGAACGCCCGGGTGCCGCCATAGAGCTGACGAGAGGCAACGATGTGGCTGCCTGCCGAGCACAGCGCCAGGATCACACCGGTGACCGCTCCCATTCCCGACGAGAAGGCTCGGGCGGCGTCGGCACCTTCGAGTTCAGCCACGGCGCTCTCGAACGCGGCGACCGACGGATTGCCGTGGCGGCCGTAGAACTCGGGCGGCTTCGGCTGTTGCGCCAGTTTGCGGGCTTCCTTGACCGACTCGGGGCGGTAGATCGTGCTCGAGTACAGCGGCGTCGACAGCGCTGCACCGTTGTGCTGGCGCCCGGCGGTGATCGCCGTCGTGGCCTGCCCGGTGGTGGCCGGTGCACTCGTGGCCGGATCGTCGGTCGGTTGATTGGTCATGTCACGAACTCCTTGCCGTTGGAGTGGACACCCGTGTGGTCTCGCCACGCCTTGTGAGGTTGCTACCGACACTTTGTTGCTTCGGCTCGAAGCGAGCCTTGGCCACATCGCTCCCCGCCGGAGTGTTGCCACGCCGGTGAGTGAGCAGGCACCTTGGGTGTCCATCCCAGGTTGCCGGACCCCTACTGGGGCCACTCGAAATGCTGTTCGGCAGTGTATTCGTGGCGAAGCCGATGTCAACCAGATTGATCGCTACCGCTGGTCCGAGGGTCGCGCTCCGAACCGCTGCGTGGCGATCCGTCCGAGCACAGTCACCGTCACGAGGGCAGCACCCATCGCCAGCGCACGCCCGTCGACCCAGAAGGCGAGGAACGCGCAGCTCGCCAGGCCGAACCACGACAGCAAGCGCGGCGCCCATCGGTCCGCCGCCGGTAGCCGCAGGGCGGCCGCGTTGGTGACGGCGTAGTAGAGCAAGACCGTGAACGCCGAGAAGCTCCAGGCCAATCGAAGGTCGCCGAGCAGCGCGATGGCGCCGACCACCACGCCGGTGACCACGACCGCCAGCGTCGGATTTTGTTGGTCGTCGAGCGTGGCCAGCGCGTGCGGAAGATCTCGGCGGCGGCCCATCGCGAGCCAGACCCGGGAGAGGCCGAGCACCAGGTTGAGCAGTACGCCGACCATGGCTGCAAGAGCACCGAGCTCGATGACTCGCGCCACTGGGCCGTCGAGCAGGGCAGCGAGCGGCGCGTTGATCCGCTCACCGTCGGCACCGTCGACCCGCCACTCGATGCCACCGAGCCGCCACCCGACGACCGCGACGCTCGTGTACAGCAGGGCCGATACCGCAAGGGTCGCGATCACGGCCCTTGGAATCGTCTGTCGAGGATCCCGCACCTCCTCACCCAGGGTCGCGATCCGCCCGTAGCCGGTGTAGGCGACGAACATCAGGGCGGTCGCCTCGGGCAGGACTCGCCACCACGCAGCGAAGCCCGACATGTCGAGACGAGCCGGGTCGAGGTCGTCGGTCGCGAGGCTGACCGTCCCACCGACGACGAACACCAGCAGGGCACCGATGGTGAGCGCCACCAGCACCAGGTTGACCGTGGTGGTCCGACGAACACCGGCAATGACCAGGGCGGTCACCGCCACGACCGTGGCAACGGCAATGGGAACTCGCCAGCCGTCGTCGACACCGATCAGGGCGAGGAGATAGGTGGCGAAGCCGAGCGCCGCGGTGGCAGCCGACGCCGACTTGGCGGTGAGGAACAGTACGCCTGCCACGTGGCCCGCCCACGGGTGCAGGTAGCGATAGCCGTACTCGTAGGTCCCGCCGGCCACCGGATGAGCGGCGGCGAGCTGAGCCGACGACATCCCGTTCCCGATCGCCACCAGCGCCGCGAGCGGCGCTGCCAACATCACCCAGGCGCCGGCCTCGCCGGCAGCGATGGCGATGGAGACGAAGACGCCCGTCCCGAGGATCGACCCCAGCCCGGTGACGACGGCACCACCGAGGCCGAGCTGTCGGACGAGGGTGCCACTCGACGTCGAGGTCATCGCCGCACCGTAGGCCACCTTCTGTGGGTCATTCTCACCGCCCCCACCCGTTCTGTGCGCCAGAGTTCCCGCAGCCGGGAAGTTTGGCGCACAGAACGGGGATCGCGAGGTGTTTGACGCACAGAACGGGTCAGCGGCGGCGGAGGCGGTCGGTGATCGGAGTGGCGAGGTCGCCGAGCAGCGACGGCGCTTCCTTGCCTCGGGCGATCTGGTCGGCGGTGTAGTCGAGCTCGTTGCGGACCCGCCGGACCGTCGGGCGGAACACGAGCCGCGAGGTGAGCACACCGGCGCCGGCAACGACCGGGAGCGCCGCCAACACGACCGGCGTGGTGACGAGCGCCAACGTGCCGACGGTGAGGGTGCCGACCGCCGTGACCGCACCCCCGCCAGCCATGGCCGAGACCCGCCGGTCCGAGATGTCGGCTACCAGCGCCACCGCTCCCCCGTGACCGACGTTCGACCCGACGGCGTAGTCGCTGTCGGAAGCGTCACGCATGCCATCGCCTCGGGCATCGCCGCTGATCGAGACCGAGGTGGCCCGCACTTCGCGGACCTTTCCGAGGCCACCCTTGCCCTGGGCCGAACGGACCGTTCGTACCACCGAGCCTGCGAGTCCGGATCGACGAGTGGCGATCACGACGCCGTCATCGGTCATCCGTGGCCGCAATCCGTGGCCCCGCTCGAGCCACTCGGCGACTCGTTCGGTCGACTGCTCGCTGGACTCGGCCGATTGGCGGCCCGCCCAGATCTGGTCGGGCCCGATCAGGCGATCGAGCCACGAGGCGTCGGTGTCGATGCCGACCCTGCGCTCAGCCACCGCTGCTGCCACCGCCGAGGCCGGGATACCAACCTGGGCGGCGATCTCGGCGAGAGTGGCCGAGTCGAGCTCGGCCGGGTTCGCGTGCGTGTGCGCCCCGAGCTGACTGGCTCGGCGCAACACCGCCTCGATCTCGTCTTGGTCGAAGTCGACGATGGGCGGCAGGTCGTGGCGCTGCGCCTCGGCCTGGCGCAACAGTTCGTCGCCCAGTTCACGGACCGCCGGCTGATCAGTCGAGGGCCTGCCGTGCTGCGCATGCGACGTTGACGACACACCCGAGGGCCGGGCCGGCACCGCAGGCGGGGCCCACGTGGCGTCGGCCTCGCGCTCGGGCGCGGAGGAGCGGTCTGATGGCCGGGCGGGCGGAGCGGGGGTCGGCGGTGGCGCCGGCGCGACCTGTTCGGCCGCTCCGTCGGCATCACGCCGGCCGGGCGACCGCCAGCGACTCACAGGCCGAGCACCCCGTCGAGTCCGATGGTCAACCCGGGCGTGTCGCCCACACGTTTGGTGGCGAGCACAACGCCGGGCATGAACGACGAGCGGTCGTAGGAATCGTGGCGCAGGGTGAGCGTCTGGCCCGCGGCGCCGAGCAGGATTTCCTGGTGGGCCACCATGCCTCGCATCCGGACCGAGTGGATGGGGATCCCGGCCGGACCCTTCGCGCCACGAGCGCCGGCGATGGTCTCGTGCTTGGTGGGATCGACAGCCCACTGTGGCGAGGCCTTCGCCATTCGTTCGGCCGTGCCGACGGCGGTGCCGCTCGGCGCATCGATCTTGTTGTCGTGGTGGAGTTCGATGATCTCGGCGGTGTCGAAGAACGGTGCCGCCAGTTCGGCGAAGCGGATCATCAGCACGGCGCCAATCGCGAAGTTCGGTGCGATCAGACAGTTCGACGAGGTGAACCACGAGGCGATCTCGACATGGTCGTCTTCGGTGAACCCGGAGGTGCCGACGACGGCATGAATGCCGTTTGCGCCCAGGTACTCGAGGTTGGCCCGGGTGGCGTCGAGATGGGTGAAGTCGATGGCGACGTCGGCGCCGGCCTCGCTCAGCGCCTCGACGGACCCGGCCACCTCGAACCCACAGCCGAGAACACCGGTGACCTCGCCGACGTCGATGCCGGCGAAGCTCGGATCGACCGCAGCCACGAGTTCGAGGTCGGGATCGGCACACACGGCCTGGCACACCGCCTGGCCCATTCTGCCCCCGGCTCCCAACACGCCAACGCGAATCGTCATGGGCTCGAGTCTAGATGCCGAAAACGGGCTCGGCCCCCGCCCACCCGGAGGTGGACGAGGGCCGAGGGGCCGAGTTCGTTGGCGTGCCGAGCGATGGGCTCAGTTGCGACCGCGGCCACGGCCGCGACCACCGCCACCACCACGGCGACGACGGGGACGATCCTCCTCGGCGGGCACCGGCGCACCTTCGGGACCGAGATCACCGAAGTCGGCGGCAAAGTCCTCGTCGAAGCTCATCGACACCGACTCGGCGCTGCCGGCGTCGGCGTCGTCGTCGGACGAGCGGGACGACGAGCGGCCGCTCGGAGCATCGTCAGACGATGCCTCACGCGGGGCCCGCGCTTCGCCGGCCATGGCCAGCGACACCTTGCCGTTGGGGTCGATGTCTTCGACCACGACCTCGACCGGTTGGCCGAGTTCGAGGACGTCTTCGACCTTGTCGATCCGCTTGCCGCCACCGATCTTGGAGATGTGCAGCAGGCCGTCACGGCCGGGAAGGATGTTCACGAACGCACCGAACTTGGTGATGTTCACGACACGACCCTGATAGGTGGCCCCCACCTCGGCGGTGGGCGGGTCGAGGATCAGACGGATCTGACGCTCGGCCTCGGCCACCACGCCCGAATCGGACGACGAGATCGACACCGTGCCGACCATGCCGTCGTCGTCGACGCTGATATCGGCGCCGGTTTCGGCCTGGATGGCGTTGATGACCTTGCCCTTCGGGCCGATGACCTCGCCGATCTTGTCGATCGGGATCTCGAAGCTGACGATCTTCGGTGCACCTTCACGCACGTCGTCACGGGGCGCAGCGATGGCACCCTGCATGACCTCGAGGATCTGGAGACGGGCGTCCTTGGCCTGGTTGAGGGCCGCAGCGAGCACGTCGGAGGGGATGCCGTCGATCTTGGTGTCGAGCTGGAGGGCCGTGACGAAGTCGGCGGTGCCGGCGACCTTGAAGTCCATGTCGCCGAAGGCATCCTCGGCGCCGAGGATGTCGGTGAGGGTGGTGTACTTGCCCTCGGCGTAGACCAGACCCATGGCGATACCGGCGACGGGCGCCTTGATCGGCACACCGGCGTCCATCAGCGACAGGGTCGAACCACAGACCGACGCCATCGAGGTGGAGCCGTTGGACGACAGCACCTCGGACACGAGGCGCAGGGTGTAGGGCCATTCCTCGAGCGAGGGGATGACCGGGACAAGAGCCCGCTCGGCGAGCAGGCCGTGGCCGATCTCACGCCGCTTCGGTCCCCGCATGAAGCCGGTCTCGCCGGTGGAGAACGGCGGGAAGTTGTAGTGGTGCATGTAGCGCTTGCGCTCGACCGGATCGATGCCGTCGATCATCTGGTCCATGCGCTTCATGCCCAGGGTGGTGACGTTGAGGACCTGGGTCTCTCCCCGCTGGAACAGGCCCGAGCCGTGCACCTTGGGAAGGATGCCGACCTCGGCCGACAGGGGCCGCAGATCGGTCGGGCCACGACCGTCGATACGGGCGCCTTCCTCGACGATGCGGCGACGAACGATGGTCTTCGACAGGCTGCGGAAGGCTGCCTTGAGCTGCTTTTCGGTGTCGCGGCCGGCGTCGTCACCCAGATCGGCGAGGACCGAGGCGACGGCCTCGTCGCGCAGGGCGGACTCGGCATCGGCCCGCTCGGTCTTGTCGGCGATCGACATGACCTCGGTGAGCTTGGCCTCGGCGGCGGCCTTGATGGCGTCCATCTGGGCGTCGGTGTAGTCGGCCTGCTGCGGGTAGGACATCGGGGCTCGGCGGCCGCCGATGGCCTCGACCAGCTGGTTCTGAACCGCGATGGATTCCTTGATGTACTGCTCGGCCTCGAGCAGACCCTGCGCCAGCGCCGCCTCGTCGACCTTGGGGGCACCGTTCTCGTACTTGGTCCACGAGCCCTCGGTGCCGCCGGCCTCGACCATCATGACGGCGACCTTGCCGTCTTCGAGCTCACGCCCGGCGACGACGACCTCGAAGACCGACTCGTCGCCCTCTTGGTAGGTGGGATGCGGGAGCCATTCACCATCGGTGGTGTAGGCGAGACGCACGGCGCCGATCGGACCGTTGAACGGCACGTCGGACACCATCAGGGCAGCCGAGGCCGCATTGATGGCGAGGACGTCGTGCGGGTTCTTCTGATCGGCCGACAGCACGGTGACCACGATGTGGGTCTCGTTGCGGAAGTCGTCGGGGAACGACGGACGGAGCGGACGGTCGATCAGGCGGCAGGTGAGGGTGGCGGCATCAGATGCCCGGCCCTCACGCCGGAAGAACGAGCCGGGGATCTTGCCGGCTGCATAGGAACGCTCCTCGACGTCGACCGTGAGCGGGAAGAAGTCGATCCCGTCGCGGACGTTCTTGGCCCCGGTGGCGGCCACCAACACGGTGGTGTCGCCCATTTGAGCGGTGACCGCACCGCTGGCGAGTCCTGCCAGCTTGCCGGTCTCCAGGATCATGTCTGGACCGTCACCACCGGTGACGGTTCCAGCTACGGATTTCGCTTCCATCAAGGAAGCCTCCTTGGGTTTCTCGTCTGCCGCAGCGACCCTCGCTGCGGCTGGCAGACCAGAGCCCAGATTTCGGCCACTGCACCGTGCACGACCATCCGTGACGCCGCTACGACCTGGTCGAACGGGGCGCGCTCATCGCTGACCTGGGTCAACGACCGGCACCGACGCGGGAAACAGTCAGGCCGGGCGGGAGGAGGTGGGCGGGCTCAGGGGCCGGAAACTGGTCGCTGATCTACCGTCAAACGTCGCCGACACGATGCCGACGACCCTCCAGAGGCTAGCGGGTGCGCGTCGAAACCACGCGGATCGGCCGCGCAAGGGCCACCCGGCCCAGCGACACAGCGTGTCGCCCGACCCAGGAACCTCGTTGTGAGGAGCGAGCGAGGATCAGCGGCGCAGGCCGAGTTCGGCGATCAGCGCCCGGTAGCGCTCGACGTCGATGCCGGCGAGGTAGTCGAGCATGCGACGGCGCTGACCGACGAGCATCAGAAGGCCACGACGGCTGTGGTGGTCCTTCTTGTGCTCCTTCAAGTGAGCGGTCAGGTGGTTGATCCGATCCGTCATGAGCGCGATCTGCACCTCGGGCGACCCGGTGTCGTTCTCGCCGCGCGCGTGCTTGGCGATGGTCTCGGCCTTGTTGGGCAGGTTGGCGGCAGGCTTGCTCATGATGGAATGCTCCTCGAAGCGTGTGGGATCGTTGGCCCGGCCGTGTCACGCGTCGGACGGGGTGTCCGGTCGTCGCGCACAGCGGCGGACAACGCTAGCGGGGTGATCCCCGACCTCCACTCGTGACGAGGGCGCGTCAGCATCGCTCGCTGACGCCGGCGCGTCAGGACTGCTCGTCGCGGGCCAGGATGTCGATCGCTTTGGCGATGTCGAGATCGAGCTGCGCCTTCAGCGCCTCGATGCCGTCGAAGCGCTGCTCGGACCGGATCAGCTCGACGAACTGCACCCGGGCGAGCTCGCCGTAGAGGTCACCGCCGAACCCGATCAGGTGTGCCTCGACCAAGGAATGCTCGGCCTCTTGGTAGAACGTGGGCCGCTTGCCGATGTTGATGGCCGCCGGGTGTCGGGTGCCGTCGGGGCGCACGTACCAGCCCGCATACACGGCGTCGGCCGGCTTGGCTCGCTCGAGCGGGACCGCCACGTTCGCTGTCGGGAACCCGATGGTGCGACCTCGTTGATCGCCGCCGACGACCACACCTCGGATCTCATGGTTGCGCCCGAGCAGTGCGGCGGCGGTGCGCACCTCACCACCGGCCAGTGCTCGCCGGATGGCGGTCGACGACACGGATTCGACCTTGCCGTCGGGACGAGGCAGCAGCTGGATGCCCTCGACCACGAAGTCATGCTCGATGCCCAATTTCGTGAGCACGTCGACGTTGCCGGCGCGGTTCTTGCCGAAGTGGAAATCATGACCGACGACCACGGCCTTCGCACGCAAGCAGTCGACGAGGACGTTGACGACGAACTCCTCGGCGGTCTCCTCGGCTCGTTCGGCGTCGAAGGGCACGACCACGACGGTGTCGACGCCACTCGCTTCGAGCAGTTCGAGCTTCTGGTCGAGATCGGTCAGCAGCTTGGGCGCCGAGTCGGGCCGCAGCACCTGGGCCGGATGGGGGTCGAAGGTGACGACGGCGCTCTGGAGGCCACGCTCGGCCGCCATGGCCCGGGTCGCAGCGATGACCGCCCTGTGCCCCTGGTGTACGCCGTCGTAGGCGCCGATGGTCAACGCATGACCAGGGCCATTCGATGGGCACGACTTCGGATCTCGGATCACCTGCACAGGACGGAAACGGTACCGGCAGTGGGGTCCGGCGGCACAATTGGTCAGTGCGCCAGCACCTTCAGGGGTTTGAGCAGACCATCGACCGCCTCGTAGATGGCGACGACGTCGCCGGCATGGTTGCAAATGGCGAAGCGTCCGGAACCGGCGCTCTCCCCCAGCGGTCGACCATTGCGCACCAACGCGAGCACGTCGTCGTCGACCTCGAGCCGAGGCATGCCTCGCAGCATCTCGCCCACCGGCAGGAGCACCGGCTCGTCGAGCGTCGAGGCGTCGGCCAGCGTGAACGGACCCACCGACGGGCGGCGCAAGGCGCGAATGTGGGCACCGCCGCCGAGTGCAGTGCCCAGGTCGGCCCCGAGCGTGCGCACGTACGTGCCGGAGCTGCAGTGGACTGCCATGGTGTAGACCAGCGGATCGTCGGTTGCTGCCGTGGCCAGTGAGAAGACGGTGACGGGTCGGGCCTCGCGTTCGACCTCGATGCCCTCACGGGCCAGCTCGTGGAGACGCTTCCCGTCGATCTTGATCGCCGACACCATGGGTGGCACCTGCAGGATGTCGCCGACGAACTGCTCGGCGGCCTCGGCCACCTGCTCGGGCCGGAGGTCGGCCATGTCGTGGCGGCTCGTCACCTCGCCCGCAGCGTCGAGCGTGTTGGTCTCGGTACCGAAAACGACCTCGCACTCGTAGGTCTTGTCGGCGCCGCTGACGAACTGGAGCAGCTTGGTGGCCTTGCCGACCCCGAGCACGAGCACACCGGTGGCGTCGGGATCGAGGGTGCCGGCGTGCCCGACCTTGCGGGTGCCGAGCGAACGACGCAGCCGGTCGACGACATCGTGGCTGGTCATGCCGGCAGGCTTGTCGATGATGCAGCAGCCCGACACCCCGGAGTCCGGGCGCTTGGATCGGCGGGCCATCAGTCGGTGCCACCGTCGAGATCGTCGGTGCCAGTGCCGTCGACCTCGGTGTCATCGACCTCAGTGTCGGGGTGGAGGTCGAGCGTGGCGAGGATCTCCTCGACCCGGGCGCCGTGGCGAACGCCCTGATCGAACTCGAACACGACCATCGGCGTCTTGCGCAGCTTCGCCTCGGTGGCGATCGCCCGCTGGACCGGCTTGCGGTGGCTGTCGAGCGCCTCGAGCAGCTCGTCGTCATCGTCGCTCGCGCCTCCCAGTGTGGACACGAAGACCTGGGCGACGTTGAGGTCGGCGTCGACCTCGACCCCGGTGATGGTGAGGAATCCGAACCGATCATCGTCGGCTCGCTCGAAGTAGTCGGCGACGATCTCGACCAGCAGCGAGTTCAGACGCGCCGTGCGAGGGAAATGCCGCTTCGTTGCCGGTCGGGACTTGCGTCCTCCGCTCGATCGCTTCGCCATGGTGGTTCCTCGCTCCTCGGGGAGCTGACGATCCTACCTGGGCCCAACCGAGCGAGGCGCCGGGAGGCCAACCGGCGACGGGCCGTCAGCCCAACCACGACCAGGTGATCTCGAGGACCTCGATGTCAGGTCGCGACCAGACGTAGCGCTCGACGGCATCGGCCCGTTCCTCCACCGACGCGGCGCTGCTGCCCACCACCGCAATGCCGATGGCCGTCCGTTGCCACAAGTCTTGATGTCCGACTTCGGACGCGCCGACGCCGGTCCATCCGTCGAGTGTGCGAACGATCGACTGCACGATCGAACGCTTCGCCTTCAACGATTGGGCGACCGGCAGATGGAGCTCGGCGCAGAGGGTGACGGAATGCAGCGACACCGCAGAACGAGGCACAGCCGTCCGTCGACTCAGGTGCGGGGGATCTCCCGCTCCTCGTAGGTTTCGATGATGTCGCCTTCCTTGAGATCTTGGAAGTCGGTGAGGCCGATGCCGCACTCGAATCCGGACTGGACCTCTCGGACGTCGTCTTTGAATCGACGCAGCGAGTTGACCGCACCCTTCCAGATGATGGTGCCGTCTCGGAGGAAGCGCACCTTGGAGCCACGGGTGATGGTGCCGTTGAGGACGTAACAACCGGCGATCCCGCCCACCCGGGGCACCCGGAAGACCTCGCGGACCTCGGCTTCGCCGGTGACGACCTCTTCGAACTCCGGAGCGAGCAAGCCGAGCATCGCGTTCTCGATGTCTTCGAGGAGCTTGTAGATGATCTCGTAGTTACGGATCTCCACCTTCTCCTGCTCGGCGAGCTCGCGAGCCTTGCGGTCGGGACGCACGCCGAAACCGAGGATGGTCGAGTTGGTCGCTGCGGCCAACTGGACGTCGTTCTCGGAGATGCCGCCCACACCGCGCAGCACGAACGACAACTTGACGTCGTCTCGCTCGAGCTTCTTCAGGCTGTCGGTGACCGCCTCGAGCGAACCGTTGACGTCGGCCTTGACGATGAGGTTGAGCGTGGCGGTCTCGCCCGACTGGATCTGCTTGAAGATGTCTTCGAGCTTCGCGCCACCACCGGTGGCCGAGGCATCACGACCGAGACTGGCCAGGCGCTGCCAGTGCTCGCGGGTGTCGGCGACCTTGGAGGCGATCTTCTCGTTGGGAGCAACGCTGAACGAATTGCCGGCGGTGGCGACGTCGGACAGGCCGAGCACCTGGACCGGCTTCGACGGCCCCGCAGTAGTGACGTTCTCGCCCTTGTCGTCGAGGAGGGCACGGACCCGACCCCAGGCGGCGCCGGTGACCATCGGGTCGCCGACCGAGAGGGTGCCCTGTTGGACGATGACCGTAGCTACCGGGCCACGACCGATGTCGAGGTGCGACTCCAGCACCGAGCCGACGGCCCGACCATTGGGGTTGGCCCGCAGGTCTTCGAGCTCGGCGACCACGGCGAGGTTCTCGAGCAGGTCGTCGATGCCGTCGCCGGTCATGGCCGAGATCGGCACGTAGATGGTGTCGCCGCCCCACTGTTCGGGCACGAGCTCGCGCTCGGCGAGCTGGGACATGACACGGTCGGGGTCGGCACCTTCGCGGTCCATCTTGTTGATGGCCACCACGATCGGCACCTCGGCCGCCCGGGCGTGCTGCAAGGCCTCGAGGGTCTGGGGCATGACGCCGTCGTCGGCGGCGACGACCAACACGACGATGTCGGTGGCCTCGGCGCCGCGAGCTCGCATGGCGGTGAACGCCTCGTGGCCCGGGGTGTCGAGGAAGGTGAGGGTTCGACCATCGGTGTCGACCTGGTAGGCGCCGATGTGCTGGGTGATGCCGCCCGCTTCGCCCTCGATGACGTTGGCGGAACGGATGCGGTCGAGCAGCAGGGTCTTGCCGTGGTCGACGTGGCCCATGACCGTGATGACCGGCGGCCGCAGCGGGTAGCCGGCGAGCACGTCGTCGTCGACGTCTTCGTCGAGTTCGATGTCGAGCAGCTTCAACAGCTCGACCTCTTGCTCTTCACCCGGGTCGACGAGGCGGATCTCGGCACCGATGTCGTCGGCGAATGCCTGGATCATCTCGTCGTTGAGCGACTGGGTGCCGGTGACCATCTCACCGTTCATGAGCAGGAAGCGCACGACGTCGGCCGCTGTCCGGTTCAGCTTCGAGCCGAGGTCTTGAGCGGTGGAGGCGCGCTCGATGACGACCACACCTTCGGGCACCGACGCATCGGACGAGGTGTAGGTGGGCACATCCATCGGCGTGAGTTCCTCGGAGGAACGACGACGACGGCTCTTGCGACGGGGGCGACCGCGGTTGGGACCGCCACCACCGGGGCGGCCACCACCACCGGGGCGACCACCACCACCGGGAGGGCCACCACGACCGGGGAACCCACCGGGGCCGCCAGGAGGCGCTCCGCCGGGAGCGGGACGCGCCCCACCAGGGCCGCCGCGATAGCCACCCGAACCGGGGCCACCACGACCGGGGGTCGGGGCAGGACGAGGCTTGCCACCGCCGGGAGGCGGCGGGATGGGCTTGCCACTACGACCACGGGGCGGACCGGGGGGAGGCGGAATTGGCTTACCACCCGGAGTACGCGGGGGCGACGGCGGACCGTCGGCCGCCGGACGAGTCCCGGGCGGCGCAGGCTGCGGGGCGCGTGGCGGCGCCTTCGGTGCGGCGTCGGCCACCGCCGGCGCCGGTGCTTCAGCAGCGGGAACAGCCGCAGGCGCCGCAGGAGCCTCGGCCGCAGGCGCCACAACAGGTTCGGCGACGGGAGCAGGGGCTTCGGCCGCTGGGGCGGGAGCGGCGGCCGGAGCTTCGACGGGCGGGGCTGGCGCTGGCGCTGGAGCCTCGGCCGCAGGGCGCGGTGCAGGACGAGCCGCCGGGGGCGGCGGTGGGCTGGCCGGACGGGCGGGCTCAGGGCGCGATCCGCCCGACGACACGACGCCGCCCGAGGTGCCGCTGGCGGTCGACTTCACCGCTCGAGCCTTCTTGGCGATCGGCGGGGCCGGCTTCTCTGGCTCGGGTTCCGGCTCGGGCTCGTTGTCGTCGTCTTCGACCACGTCACGGACGAGACCTTCACGGTGCGCCTTGCGCCGCAACCGGTCCGCCTGGGCCTCGACGATGCTCGACGAGTGGCTCTTCACCCCGATGCCGAGTTGCTCACACAACTCGAGGGTCTCCGCGTTGGAGAGACCCAGTTCTCTCGCTAGCTCGTAGACGCGGACTTTGGATGCCACAGGTAAATCTCACCCTCGAGGGTTGGCGGCTCATCGTGAGCCGGACGCGGCCACGGCGGCAGCGCGAAACGAACTCAGAGCCTACCCCGGCCGTGCGGTTGTACCACGTTGAACGCCAATGCCGAGTTCAGTCACCAACACCTCGATCAACTCACCCGAGACCGGGCGGCGGAAGGCGCGAGCGAAGCCGCCACGTTTGGCTGCCTGCTCGACGCACCCGATCAAGGTGTCGGCGCAGAGCCACGCGCCGCGTCCTCCGGCTCCGACCACCGGGCCGCCGCGGTCATCGAGCCGGATCCGCACCAGTTCGGCGCGATCGCGAACCGCCCGACACCCGATGCAGGTGCGGGGGTTCGCACGCTTCGTCGTCGACTCAGTCGTCGGCGACCTCTTCGTCGACCACCTCGCCGTCGGTCGCCTCTTCGACGGGGGCGGCAGCCTCGTCGACGGGGGCAGGAGCCTCGTCGGCGGCAGCGGTGTCGCTCGCCTCGGCAACGGCTTCGGCATCGCCGGCGGCGTCATCGCCAGCCTCGTCACCGGTCTCGTCTTCGGCCGCGTCGGCTTCCGATTCCGCCACGACCTCGGCGTCGTCGCCGTCGTCGGCCTCGATGATGATGTCGCCGCCCTGGTGCCACTCTTCGGCCGAGATCGCCTCGCTGCCGTCGGCCGGCTGCCACTTCTGCTCACCGGTCTCGGGATCGACGATCCACTCGCCCTGTGCCCATTCCTCGGTGTCGTAGTCTTCGATCCCGAGGGCCTCCTCGGCCAGCTGGGTCTCGGACTTGATGTCGATGCGCCAACCGGTCAGGCGGTGAGCGAGCCGGGCGTTCTGGCCCTCCTTGCCGATGGCGAGCGACAGCTGGAAATCGGGAACGATGACCTCGGCGGTGCCGGTGTCTTCGTGGATCCGGACCTCTTTGACCTTGGCCGGCGACAGCGCCTTGGCCACGAAGTCGTAGGTGTCCTCGCTGAAGGGGATGATGTCGACCTTCTCGCCGTTCAACTCGTTCACGACCATGCGCACGCGCGAACCGCGAGCGCCGACGCAGGCGCCGACCGGGTCGACGTTCTGGTCGTGAGACCACACGGCGATCTTGGTGCGGTGTCCGGGTTCACGGGCGACGGCCTTGAGTTCGACGATGCCGTCGGCGATCTCGGGAACCTCGAGTTCGAACAACCGCTTGACCAGACCTGGGTGCGTGCGGCTGACCACGATTTGCGGGCCCTTGGCGGTCTTGCGGACCTCGACGATGTAGGCCTTCAAGCGGCTGCCCGCCTCGGCCCGAGGGCCCACCGACACCTGTTCGGCCTGCGGCAGGAGCGCCTCGACCCGACCGAGGTCGAGCAGGGTGTAGCGAGAGTCGGTCTGCTGGACGATGCCGGTGACGATCTCACCCTCTTTGCCCGCGTACTCCTCGTATTTCTGCTCGCGTTCGACCTCGCGGATGCCCTGCATGAGGATCTGCTTGGTGGTCTGGGCGGCGATGCGGCCGAAGTTCTCGGGGGTGACGTCATATTCGTCGCCGAACGGCTCGCCGTCTTCGTCGATCTCCTGAGCCCACACGCGAATGTCGAACGTGGCCGGGTCGATGGTGACCCAGCTGTATTCGTAGCTGTCGGGCTGGCGCTTGTAGGCCGACTCGAGGGCGTTGGCCATGATGCCGAACAGCTTCTCGACCGAGATGCCACGGTCTTCGGCGAGCGCCTGGAGCGCATCGATCATCTCATTACTCATGACGAGAAGCCTCGCTTCGTGTTGACGACGGGTGGGGTTCCGAGCTCGGCGGTGGGTCGAGCTCGTCTTGCTGTTTGACCTTGGGCTGCTTCTTGGCCTTGGGCTGACCGGGCCGGGGCTGACCGGCGGTGCGCTGGTCGGGTTTCGCCTTGGCGGCCGACTTCTTGGCCGCCTTCTTCGCTCCCGAGGGGCCGCCGATCTTGGGAGTGGGACCCCAGGCGAAGACGGTGCGGGTCTTGGCGATGTCGGCGAGCGCGAGCAGGTGGGTTTCGGGGGATGCCAGGTCGACACCGTCGAGTTCGACGGCCTCGACCGTGATCGTGCCGGCCGCCTCGTCGAAGGCGCTCAGGCGGCCCTTGACTCGCCGGGGCTCGTTGCCGGCCTCGAGCTTGACGACGACGTCTTCACCGATGGCTCGGGCGTAGTGGAGCGGCTTGGTCAGCTTGCGTTCGACGCCGGGGCTCGACACCTCGAGGGTGTAGCGGCCAGGGACCGGGTCGTGCTGATCGAGGATCGGCGAGATCAGCCGATTGACGTCGGCCAGCCGATCGGTGGTGATGCCGTCGGCTTCGTCGACCACGATGCGAAGGCTCGATCCGACCCACTCGACATCGATCAGCTCCACGCCGAGGGTGTCGATCACGGGGCCCAACAGTTCGGTGACGTTGTCGACGACGGACATGGGGCCACCTCCTTCGTGGGCTCGGCCGGAATGGATCGAATGGACAGGGTTGTTCGCAACCGGATTGCCGGAGGCACGGGTGCAGAGCAAAGTTCAGAGACAGGGGTGCATGAGACAACAAAGGCGTGGGCCAGAGCCCACGCCTACCCGGCATGCCACGACAGCATAACCCTAAGATGCCGCCATGGGACTGTTGGGCTCGATCACCCGCTGGCTACGCAAGGAGTCCGCCGACATCGGCGAGGCGCTCGACGACGTCACCGAATCACTCGATCGTGACCTGAGTCGCAAGGAACGTGAGCTCGCTGCCAGCCCAGAAGAACGGATCTCGATGATCCAAGACGAGATCGCCGACGACCCGTTTGCCGCCATCCGTGACCGGATCGAGGCCAGCTCGGCACACGCCGACGCCGAGGCCGACGTCGATGCCATCGATGGGCCGGTCATCGAGGACGACGCGAGCGGTGCCGAGTTCAGGACCGGCGAGGTCGGCGACCACGAGGTCACCGAAGCGGAGATCGCCGACGCCGAGGTCGTCGAGGACGCAATCGTCGACGAAGACAGCGCCGACGAAGACAGCGCCGACGAAGGCAGCACCGACCGCGAGGGCTGAGCCGCTCAGTCGTCTCGCTTTCGCTGGATCTCGGAGATGATCACCTCGGTGTGGTTGGCGTCCTCGCCGCGTTCGCCGAGATTGCGATCGCGATCCTCTTCGGCGGCCCGTCGTGCCTGGTCACGGGTCGATGCCGCCCGCTCCATGGCCGCCTCGGTCCCGTGCTCGTTGATGAACTCGGCCCACTCGACGAGCGCGGCCACCATCTCCCGCTCGGGGACGACGGCGACATTCGTGCCCTTCACGAACAGGTGGCCCCGCTTGTTGCCGGCGGCGATGCCGATGTCGGCGTCGCGGGCCTCACCCGGACCATTCACGACACAACCCATCACGGCCACCTGGAGCGGGAGCTGTTTGTCGGCGAACGCGGCCTGCGCCTCGGCCGCGATCTTGTAGACGTCGATCTCGGCCCGACCACATGACGGGCAGGCGATGAGGTCGACGTTCTTGCGCTCTCGCAGCCCGAACGCCTCGAGCAGGGCCCGACCGGCCCGGGCCTCGTCGACGGGATCGGAGGTCAGCGAGTAGCGGATGGTGTCGCCGATGCCTTCGGCCAGCAACGTGGCAATACCGGCGGTGGCCTTGAGCAGGCCATTCGGTGGAGGACCAGCCTCGGTGACGCCGAGGTGCAACGGGTAGTCCACAGCATCGGACAGCTGACGGTACGCCTCGATCATGAGCGGAACGTTCGACGCCTTCACCGAGATCTTGATGAGATCGAAGTCGACCTCCTGGAAGTAGCGGATCTCCTGCAGGGCGGACTCGACCATGGCCTCGGGCGTGACGCGGCCGCCGTACTTCTCGTAGAGCTTGGGGTCGAGGCTGCCGCCGTTGACGCCGATCCGGATCGGCACGCCACGGTCCTTGGCTTCCTGCGCGACCGCCTTGATGTGTTCCGGCTTGCGGATGTTGCCCGGGTTGAGCCGCAGGCAGTGGACCCCGGCTTCGAGGGCTTCGAGCGCACGCCGGTACTGGTGGTGGATGTCGGCGACGATCGGCACCGGGCTCCGGGGCACGATCTTGGCCAGGCCGACGGCCGCCTCGGGCTCGTTGCAGGTGCAGCGCACGATGTCGCACCCGGCCGCAGCGAGTGCGTAGATCTGCTGCAGCGTGGCTTCGTGATCAGCGGTCTTGGTGATGGTCATCGACTGCACCGTGATCGGGGCTCCGCCACCGACCGGCACATTGCCGACCATGATCTGCTTGGTCTTCTTGCGTGGGAAGGTGACCGCTCCAGCGTCCATGCGTCGAATCTATCGGCGAGTGATCAACCGATGGGTTGGACGATGTCGAGCCAGACCGTCGACATCATCAGGAACGCCAGCAGCGCCACGACGGCGTAGGTGAGTGGCAGCAGCTTGGCCACATCGACCTCGTGGCGCCGGCCCTTGCGCGAGCGAAGCTTCTCGTAGGTGGCAATGGCGGCGTGGCCCCCATCGAGCGGGAGGAGCGGCACCAGGTTGATGAGGCCGACCGAGACGTTGACCAGCGCCAGCATCTCGATCGGGATCGACCAATCGAAGCCCGGATTCCCGGCGATCCGGACGGCGCCGACTACCGAGATCGGCCGGTCCTCGATCTCGCCGGTGTCGGGATCGGTGCCCGAGTTCGAGTCGAAGACCGCCGAGGCAAGCCGCCCGAAGGTCGACGGGCTGAGGAAGTCGGGAATGAACCCGAGCGTCTGGACGAACATCGAGCCGAACTGCTCGGCGCCCGCGAGCGGCCCGTAGGTGACGCGGTCGAAGGTGGGTCCGATGCCGATGAACCCTCGGGTGGTGCCGTCGGGGTCGGTGTACTCCACCAGTTCGACCGTCGACGTGGTGGTCGTGCCGTCGGCCTTGCCGACGACGATGGTGACTTCTTCACCCGCCCGGTCCTCGACCGCCGGGCGCAGATCGTCCCACGTCGGGATCGGGACGCCGTCGATCGACACGATCGTGTCACCCGGCTCGATCCCGGCCGCCACGGCCGGCACTTCACCGGTGGTCAGGCCGGAGATCTCCCCGACGGTCCATGCACCGGTGGGAAGCCTCGGCACACCGACCACCGAGTACAGCAGCGTGAACAGCACGATGGCCTGGAGGAAGTGCATCATCGATCCGGCGGTGATGACCACCATGCGCTTCCAGTAGGCCTGGTTCTTGTAGGCCCGGGGCTCGTCGCCCGGCGGGACCGGATCGAGGTTGTTCATGCCGATGATGCGGACGAACGCCCCGGCGGGAATGGCTCGCACGCCGTACTCGACCTCACCCCGTTTGAACGACCAGATGCGAGGTCCCATGCCGAGGAAGAACTGGGTGGCCTTCATGCCGGTCCAGCGAGCGGTCATGAAGTGACCGAGTTCGTGCAGGAAGATCATGATGACCAGGCCGACGACCACCAGGAAGTAGCGGGGTCCGGCGGCGAAGTACAAGAACGCGAACAGCCCCACGAGCATGATGAGACCGAGCGGGTTCGACGCCGGTTCGGCGTCGGGTGCGTCGACCGGATCGCCCATCACCCACGAGCCGCGACGCTGTTCGGGGTCGGGAGGGTTCATCTGTTGCAGATCGGTGGCGCTGGTCACGCATGTTCCTTTCCAGCGACGATGGCCGCAGCATGGGCACGAGCCGCGGCGTCACCGTCGAGAACCCCGTCGAGGGTCAATCCATTTCCACCATCATGCATGCTGAGGACCACCTCGTTGACGTCAGCAATATCGACCCAACGGATCCGACCCTGTAGGAATGCGTCGACGGCGACCTCGTTGGCTGCACTCAGCCAGGCCGGTGCCGTTCCGCCGAGGCGACCCGCGGCGTACGCAAGACCGAGACAGGGGAAGGCGTCGAGGTCGGGCGGTTCGAAGTCGATCCGGCCGAGCGTGGTCCAATCGATGGCGCCATAGGCGACGCCTCCACGATCCGGGTAGGCGAGGGCGTAGGCGATCGGCAGCTTCATGGTCGGCAACGAGAGCTGGGCGATCGTCGACCCGTCGGTGAACGTGGCCATGGAGTGCACGATCGACTGGGGGTGGACCACCACGTCGATCTCGTCGAGGCCGATGTCGTGCCCGGCGTCGCCGGCGGGTCGCCCGAACAGCTCATTGGCCTCGATGACCTCGAGTCCCTTGTTCATGAGGGTCGAGGAATCGACGGTGATCTTCGGCCCCATCGACCAGGTGGGATGGGCGAGGGCGTCGTCGACGGTCACGGTCTCGAGGTCGGTACGACTCCGCCCTCGGAAAGGACCACCCGAAGCTGTCAGCTGGATCCGGGCGAGGCGTTTCGGCACGTCGTTCGATCGCAGGCACTGGTGGACGGCGGCATGTTCGGAGTCGACCGGTACCAGTTCTGCACCCGGCGTGCGGCGGGCCTGCTGCACGACCGGGCCGGCGGCGATCAGCGACTCCTTGTTGGCCAAGGCGAGCCGCTTGCCCGCCTCGAGCGCAGCGAGGGTGACGGTGAGGCCGGCGAAACCGACCACGCCGTTCACGGTGACGTCGGCCATACGGGCGCACTCTGCCAGTGCCTCGACACCGGCGCCGACCTCGATCTCGGCGGGCAGCGCCTCACGCAGCCGAGGACCGAGATCCGGATCGGCGATCGCCACGAACTGCGGCCTGACGGCGAGTGCCTGCTCGATCAGATGGTCGACCGAGCGGCCGGCGGCGAGCGCGACGATCTCGTAGCGATCCGGCTCGTCCTTGACGACGTCGATGGTCTGCGTGCCGATCGAGCCGGTGGAGCCGACGACGGCGACCGTGCTCGGGCCGTCGCTCATGCGAGATCGAGAAGGAGCGCGAGGTAGTACGTCGCCGGAAGGACGAACAACAGCCCGTCGATGCGATCGAGCACGCCGCCGTGACCGGGGAGGATGTTCCCCATGTCCTTCACACCGAGATCTCGCTTGACCATCGACTCGGTGAGATCGCCGATCGGGGCCATGATGCCGGCGAGCAGGCCGAGGATCACGGCGTGCTCGATCTTGATGCTGAAGGGCGAGACGTCGAGGATCCCCATGACGGCCCCGGCAGCGACGGCGGCGAGCACACCGGTGATGGTGCCTTCCCAGGTCTTGTTGGGGCTGGCGGAGTGGAACTTGTGGCCGGGCCGGCCGAAGACCGATCCGCCGGCCAAGGCGCCGGTGTCGTAGACCGCCGTACAGACGATGGCGGCGACGATCATCGAACTGCCGTCTTCGAGCTTGAGTAGCAGCCCGGCGAATCCGGCGGTGACACCGATCCACCCGACACCGAGGAACGTCAGGCCCAGATTGAGCGCCGGTCGCTGGGTGTCGGCACCGGACAGGTACCAGAGCGCCCCGAACACGACCATCAGCGCGAGCACCATCGCGAACGCGGCATCACCCCGGTAGTAAACTGACACCGGGAGCGCAGCGGTGGCAACGAGCCCGAGGAGCGTGGCCGGATGGCTGCCCGCTCGGCGCATCGCGTCGAAGGCTTCGACGGCAGCGAGGACGGCGACGACCGTGATGAGCGCCAACGCCGGCAGATTGCTCTCGCGCCGGAAGATGAGCAGCGCGACCGCGGCCAACGCCAGCCCAACGCCGATGGCTTGAGGAATGTTGCGTTCACCGGTGGGGGCATCGAGTCGGCTGGGGCGAGTGGCGCGAGCCCGTGCGGGTGCCACGCGTTGGGGATCGCCGGCGGACGATTCGTCGAATTCCTCGGGGAGGACGTCGTCGTCGATGACGACCTTCTTCCTCGGTGCGTCGCCGAGCACGACATCCAGATCGTCGCCTGCCCACTCGGGGCCCTCGCCATGCCATCGCGGACCACCGAGGTCGCTCCAGTTCTCGTCACCGGAGGAGGCCACCACCTTCGGGACCTGGCCCGTGGCGGGCTCGGTCCAGTGCGGCAGATCGACCGGTGCCGCCGTCGGCACCACCGGATCGGGTTCGATCACGACCTCGTCGAGCGACACGATCGGCACGGGTCCGAACTTGTTGGGGTCGTACTCTGGCGGCGGATCGAAGTCGAAGATCCCGGGCGCCTGCGAACTGCTGGTGGTCTCTGGTTCGGTGTCGTCGCTCACGTTGGGGGCCATCTCGTTCCTTGGCAGATGAGCGGTGCGCCGCACCACTCGATGGTGTTCGGGGTGCTGTCGGTGCGTAGGTGCACCTCCAGCCGATCAGACCTCGAGGAGCTCGGATTCCTTGTCCTCGAGTGCGGCATCGATCTGAGCTTCCGCCGCCTGGGTGGTCTTGTCGAGTTCCTTCTCGGACCGGTCGAGATCGTCCTTCGACATCTGACCGTCCTTCTCGGCCGCCTCGAGTTCCTTTCGGGCCTCTCGACGAACGTTGCGGATGGCGACCCGGCCGTCTTCGGCCATCGACTTCACCAACCGGACCAGCTCCTTGCGGCGCTCTTCGGTGAGCGGCGGGAAGTTGAGACGGATCGAGCGCCCATCGCTGGAGGGCGACAGTCCGAGGTCGGAGTTGCGGATGGCTCGCTCGATGGCGTCGATATTGGCCGGATCGTGGGGTGTGATGGCCAGCTGACGAGCTTCCGGCACCGAGATCGACGCCAGCTCGAGGATGGCCATTTCGACACCGTAGGCCTCGGCTCGAATACGTTCGACCAGCTGAGGGGCGGCGCGGCCACTTCGGATCTTGGAGAATTCCTGCTTCGCGTGGGTGATCGCCTTGGCCATACGATCGCTCGCGTCGTCCAGCACCAGTTCGATCAGCTCGTCACTCATGAGACCAGCGTACCGATGGATTCGCCACAGAGCAGGGAACGCAGGTTGCCATCGCCCAACAGGTCGAACACGACGATCGGCATGTCGTTGTCCATGCTGTGGGTGATGGCGGTGGAATCCATCACCTTCAGACCGTCGTTGAGGACGTCGAGGTAAGTCAGCTCATCGATCTTGGTGGCCGACGCGTCGACCCGCGGATCGGCGGTGTAGATGCCGTCGACCCCGCCGTGCGTGCCCTTGATCAGCACGTCGGCGTCGATCTCGACGGCCCGCAGTGCCGCCGTGGTGTCCGTGGTGAAGAAGGGGTTGCCGGTGCCGGCAGCGAAGATGACCACACGGCCCTTCTCGAGGTGGCGAATGGCCCGGCGGCGGATGTACTCCTCGGCGACCTGCGGCATCCGGATGGCCGACTGGACCCGAGTGGGAACGCCCCGCTGCTCGAGCACATCCTGGAGCGCCAACGCGTTCATCACGGTCGCCAGCATGCCCATGTAGTCGGCCTGGGCCCGGTCGAGCCCACCCTCGGCGCCGGTCATCCCTCGCCAGATGTTGCCGCCGCCGACCACGATCGCCATCTCGGCACCCAGGTTGTACCGGGCATCCATGATGTCTTCGGCAATGCGCTGGACGACCGCACCATCGATCCCGATGCCCTTGTCGCCGGCGAAGGCCTCGCCCGAGACCTTCAGCAGGACCCGTTTCCACCGGAGAGTCGATTGATCTGCCATGCGTGCTCCTTCGAGAGTTCGAGCGGGCCGGGTCGAGACGCGACCGAGCCCCGGGCGAGGTTATCGCCCAGGGCTCGGTCGATTTCAACGATGCTGACGATTGCCCAAGCGGGCAACGTGCAGCTGCCCAAGCGGGCAGCGAGTAGCGAGAGGTCAGCCGATCGTGGACAGCACGAATCGAGTGATCGAACCACTCCCGATGCGCTGCGACACGGTCTCCTTCTCGCCGAGGACGCCCTGCTCGAGCAGGACGCGCTCGCCGAACCAGGAATTCAGGCGGCCGTCGACGATCTTCTCCCACGCTGCTTCTGGCTTGCCCTCGCTCTTGGTGATGTCGAGCAGCGCGGAGCGCTCCTTCGCAACCTCGTCGGCCGGGACATCCTCGCGGGTCAAGTAGGTGGGCTTGGCGAACGCCACGTTGAGCGCCACCTCGTGGAGCGTGTCGGCGTCGACACCTTCACCCTCGACCAGCACACCGGCGCGACCGCCGCCGTGGAGGTAGGCATCGATGGTCTTGCCGTCGGAGGCGAGGAAGCGCTCGACGGTGCCGATCTCGATGTTTTCCTTGATGACGAGCTTGAGGTCTTCGATGGCCTCTTGCTTCTCGGCAACGGCCTCGGGGCCCTTGGCCAGCACGAGGTCGGCCAGCTCCTGGACCAGCGCCTGGAAGGCGTCGGACTTCGCGGAGAAGTCGGTCTCGGACTTGAGCTGCACGAGTGCAGCGCCGGTGTCGTCCTGGGCGATAGCAATGACGCCTTCGGCGTTCTCGCGATCCGCTCGGGTGGCGGCCTTGGCCAGCCCCTTTTCACGAAGGATCTGGACGGCGCCGTCGAAGTCGCCGCCCGAATCGACCAGGGCGCGCTTGGCGTCCATCATGCCGGCGCCGGTCGACTTCCGAAGTTCTTGCACGTCTTTCGCGCTGAAATCAGCCATGAAACGTTCCTCTCGAATGGATTCGTGATGCGGGACGATCAGCTCTCGGCTGCGTCGTCGGATGCGGACTCGGCGGCAGCTTCCTCGGCGGGAGCCTCCTCGGCGGCAGCTTCGGCGGCCGGGGCTTCGGCAGCAGCAGCGGCAGCCTCGGCGGCTTCGGCCTGCTCGGCGGCCTTGGCGGCAGCGAGGCGGGCCTCGCGGGCTGCGGCCTCGGCGGCAGCGGCGGAACGGGCGGCTTCCTGACGGGCGGCGAACTCGGCCTCTTCCTCGGGCGAGCGCTCGATGACCTCGGCCGGGGCCGTGGGCACGCCGTGCTTGGAGGCGTACATGAGCTTGCCCTCGGCGATGGCCTCGGCGATGACACGGGTCATCAGCTCGGCCGAGCGGATGGCGTCGTCGTTGCCCGGGATCGGGAAGGTGATGAGGTCGGGGTCGACGTTGGTGTCGACGACGGCGACGATCGGGATGTTCAGCTTGCGAGCCTCGGTGACTGCGATGTGTTCCTTGATGGTGTCGAGAATGAACACCACGTCGGGCGACTTCGCCATGGTCTTGATACCGCCGATGTTGCGGTCGAGCTTCTCGAGCTCACGGGTGTAGAGCAGGGCTTCCTTCTTCGGCATCTGCTCGAACTCGCCGGCGGCGCGCATGCGCTCGTACTCGACCAGCTTCGACACTCGCTTCGAGATGGTCTGGTAGTTGGTGAGCATGCCGCCGAGCCAACGCTGGTTGACGTAGGGCATCCCGACCGACTGGGCGTGACGCTTGATGGGCTCCTGCGCCTGCTTCTTGGTGCCGACGAAGAGCACGGTGCCACCCTCGGCGACGGTGTCGCGGACGAAGATGTAGGCCTTCTCGATGCGCTGAAGCGTCTGGACGAGGTCGAGGACGTAGATGCCCCCACGCTCGCCGTGGATGAACCGCTTCATCTTCGGGTTCCAGCGACGGGTCTGGTGCCCGAAGTGGACACCCGCGTCGAGGAGCTGCTTCATGGTGACGACTGCAGTCACGTGATTTCCTCCGGTTGAGAGAACAAGCGGTGTTGCACGCCGAGGCGTGACCGTGGATGTGCACCACTTGCGAAATGAAAACGACCTGGACGTTCCAGACCGGAGTGGCAGCCTATCGGGACACCCACCCAACCTCGCACGCCACCCCGTTCTGGCCCCGAACGTTCTGGCCCTGACCGTTCCGCTCCTGACCGTTCTGTGCGTCAAACACCTCGCGATCCCCGTTCTGTGCGTCAAACTTCCCGGCTGCGGGAACTCTGACGCACAGAACGGGTGGGCGCGGTGACTCTGACGCACAGAACGGGTGGGGGCGGTGAGAATGGCGCACAGAACGGGGGTGTCTCGGCGCGGCGAGCGGAGTCAGTCGACGAGGGCGATGATGCCGAGACCCGTAGCGACCAGGTCTTCGGCTTCCTGGATCACACCGGTCTGGGCGACGGCGATCAAGTGCTCGGCCAGCGAACGACAGCCGGGCAGCCGACCGGCGATCACTCGACCGAACTCATCGCCAACGATGGACAGGCCCGGGAGCTCGCTGTGGAGGCCGGGGGCGTCGGCTACGTCGGCCGGCACGATCACGTTGGTGGCACCGTCCCACCAGGTTGCCGAGAGGGGAACGACGAGATCGGTCGAGCCCCCGATCGACACGACCCGCACGCCCTCGGGTGGGGGCGACGGCGGCTCGAGCGCCAGCGGCCCTGTCGAGGCCACCTGCGCAACCGAGATGGCGTCCCACACGTCACTCACCGGACCAATGGCATCAAGCGCAGCTGACGTAACCGACCCCGGCTCGACCGCAAGTGCGGCGTCGGCCAGGTTGACGCCCTGATGCGGTGAGCCGATGGTCACGACCGTCGACGGCAGCACGGCGCCCGGCCGCTCGACGAGCAGCTCGAGTGCCCGACGGGCAACCACGCCCCCGAGGCTGTGTGCGGCGATGTCGATCGGCTGCCCGGGACGGGCGACAGCCACCGCCTCGATCAGGTCGGCCAGGCGACCGGCAGCCAGATCGACATCGGCGTAGGTGTCCGACGGCCCATACGGCTGCGACCCGAGTGCAACCGCAAGCGAACTACCCCCGATCGGATCGAGACCGAACGGCGACGGCGTGCACCCACCGGCGTAGGAGAACCCGACGATGTCTCCCGGGTCGTAGCCAAGTCCCACCAGATCGAGCTGGCCGATCGATGCGTCGTCGCTGGACGAGCCCAGCCCTCCTACCTGGATGACGACACGCCCGGCCGCAGGAACGTCGGCACCAAGCGCGACCGCTTCACCGCCTCCCGCTGCGTCTCCACCTGCGCCTTCGCCACTCACACCTTCGAGATCTGCCTCGTCGGCACCAGCGCTTTCACCGCTGACACCCTCGACGCTCCCGCCGTTGATCGGGCGACCATCGGCTCCTCGTCCGCCGATCGCCCCTCCGTGCCCCGAATCGCAGTCTTGTGTTTGCCACCGCCGCACGACCTCCAGCCCCAACTCGGCGCTGTGTCGAAAGGTGACGGCATCGGCCAACGCCCGGCCGACCACCTCGACGCCTGGGAGGCTCCAAGTGCGAGCGGTCTCGACCGGCGCCGAACGGCCATTGCTCGCCGGCCCCGGGGTGAGCGCAAGGATCACCTCGGCGCCGGCGAACAGCAGTGCTGGGTCGATGTAGGTGTCACCGAGCCGTGCCGTCAGGTGGAAGCCCGGACCGGCGCGAGCGATGAGGTCGCCCTGCGCCACGTGTTGCCCTCGCACGACGAGCACCGTCTCGACAAACGCCGAGGTCGAGCGCAGGCCGTTGCCGTGATCGATGGTGACGTGCTTCGCTCCACCGACGGCGCCGGCGAACACCACTCGACCGTCAGCCACCGCAACCACGGGATCGCCCGAACTCGTGGCGTACTCGATGCCACGGTTGCCCGCGGCGTATCGATTCGCCGGCGGCCGAAACTCGTCGACTACGCCGGCATCGACCGGGACGATCCACGCCTCGCCGTGTCCGGACTCGACCGAACGCCCGGCACTGGCGGACACCGGGACCGACCCGACGGCGAGAACGGCGAGAACGCTGAGCAGCGCCGCAGCAACTTGAGTCGGGGCCGGCAAACGAACGGCCCGACAACGAATGGCCCGGCAAGGAGCAGCCCGACGACAGCGCACCCAGCGACCGCCGTCACGAACACCGCTGACGCACTCATCCCCTGTGCCTACATCCCCTGCGGCGACAGTGCCTACGTCGCCTGCGGCGACGGTGCATCCGCACCCGATTCCGACCATGCACACACCACCTGGTTCGGTTCGCCGTCGGGCGAACGCTCACGCTGGGGGAAGTGCAGTGATTGGGGGGGGAAGCTGGAGGTCGGACACATCCGTCGGGCGACGGCGTCCGCTGGCGAGCGAGGCTGGATCAGACCGCTTCTCGCTCGTTTGCCGTCAGTTTGGATCGCAGCTGGAGGACGGCCTTGGTGTGGATCTGGCAGACGCGGCTCTCGGTGACACCGAGCACCCGCCCGATCTCGGCCAGCGTGAGGCTCTCGTAGTAGTACAGCGTGAGCACGATCTTCTCTCGCTCACCCATACGGTTCACGGCGTCGGCCAGCGTCTGGCGCATCTCGACCCGCTCATAGACACCGCCTGGACCGTCGTGACGGTCGGCGAGCGTGTCGCCGAAGGTCATCGAATCGCCTCCACCACCGAGCATCTCGTCGAGGGCAACGAGGCCCAGGCTCGAGATCTGGTTGTAGATGTTGGTCAACTGCTGGTCGGTCATGCCGAGCTCAGCGGCGATCTCTTCGTCGGTCGGGGCGCGATGGAACTCGGACTCGAGCTTGGCCATCGCCCGCTCGACCGACTTCGCCTTGGCTCGCACCGACCTCGGGACCCAATCGATCGAGCGCAGCTCGTCGAGCACTGCCCCCTTGATGCGCGAGATGGCGTACGTCTCGAACTTGAACCCGCGGTCGAGATCGAACTTGGTGATCGCGTCGATCAAGCCGAACATGCCGTAGCTGACGAGGTCGGCCTGGTCGACGTTCTGAGGAAGACCGGCAGCAATACGCGACGCAACGAACTTCACCAACGGTGCGTAGTAGACGATCAGCTGGTCGCGGTCCGCCTGGTGATGCTTCTGTTTGTACCGCTGCCAGACTTCTGCCAGATCGGTTTCGGTTTCGATACTCGCCACGTCTCCCGCCAAGGTGTGTGGTCCTCCAGTTGTCGTCGCGCTGCCACGGGCCACACCCGTCAGCAATCGCTCCCACTCTCCGTCGGCACTTGACCACTCTTTGTGAGTATTTGGCGAAAGGTTTTCAGAAAACGTTGATCGTTCGGCCGTCGTTGCGTCGACCGGCGACCGGTCCGGGATGACCTCGATGTCGTCACGCGTCGAGGCTCCATCGGCACGCACCTGGGTGAATCCAAGGGCTTCGAGGTAGCGGGCGTGCGCAGCGGTGGTCACGGCTCCAACCTATCCGGGCGTTCGCCGGGCTTCGGACGACAGCGAGACGGTCGAACCGACCTGGCCGACCCGGCCGGCGACCGCCAGGTGTTGGATGGCCATCATCACCTCGGCGAGGCCGTGACCGCTGACCGCCACCAAACGATCGATCGACATGGAGCCGACCGCCAGCTCGGCGAGCAGTGATCGTTGGAGCGGGGTATCGCTCGCCGACCCGGAATGGCCCGACGTGCCGGTGTCGACGCTCGACGCATCGTCGAACAGCACACCCTGCGACGACGACTGGGTTCCGACGCCGAGAACGGCGAGCGCATCGGCGACGGAACACAGCGGCACCGCTCCGTCGACCAGCAGCCGATTGGTGCCGCTCGAGGCCGCAGAGCGGATCGAACCCGGCACGGCCATCACCGGCACCTGGCGTTCGATGGCTTCGTCGACCGTGATCAAGGCGCCACCCTTGGCGTGGCTCTCGACCACGATCACCACATCGCTGAGTCCGGCGATCAGTCGATTGCGGGCGGGGAAGCGCCAGCGATCGCCGTTGGTGCCGAGCGGTGATTCACTCACCACCGCACCGAGGCTCGCCACCTGCTCGGTCAGCGCCCGGTGGAACCGCGGCGACACCCGATCGAGTCCGTTGGCCACGACGGCGATCGGGAGACCGCAGGGTGCGCCCTGGTGGGTCAGGACACGGCAGGCCCCCACCGTGCCGGCATGGGCGGCGCCGTCGATCCCCAACGCAAGACCGCTGACCACGTCGACGCCGGCCGTTGCCAGCTCCGCCCCGAGGTCGTTCGCGATGCCCCGCCCGAGATCGGTACAGCGCCTGGTGCCGACGATCGCCGCCCTCGGCCGCCCATGGAGCGAGCCAGGGTTTCCCCAGACATACAGCACGGATGGTGGCTCGGGATCGCTGCTGAAGGGCCAGTGCGGGTCGCCGGGGACGAGTACCTCGATACCACTCGATCGATGTCGTGCGAGCGCGGCTTCGGCGTCGACGGTGCGGGCGGCCGCCTGCCATCGGGCGACCAGTGCAGCGTTCACCCCCCGAGGTGGTGCACCATCATCGATCGGGAGCGACCCTCGGCGCAGCCCGTGCAGCGTCATCGCCGCCGATCGCTCCCCCATCAGCCAGCGCAGCCGCGCCGGACCGACACCCTCGAGTTGCGACAGCGCCACGCGCGCCGCCCGTTCATCGTCGCTCATCATGCCCCCACCACCGAGAACGGGGTGGCGCGAAGCGCCATCGCCGTGGCGATCGCTTCCTCCCCCACCGGGCCGTCGCAGCCGGCGAGATCGGCCACCGTCCGGGCCACGGTGCGCACCCGTCGTACGCCACGCCCGCTCAGCAGCCCCCGCAAGAGCGTGGCCTCGATCAATCGCCGGGCGTCGCTGGTGAGGGGCGCCAGCGTGTCGAGGTCGCGTGCTGCCAGCTCGGCGTTGCAGCGCAACCCGCGACCGTGGGCGATCTCGCGTGCCAAGGCGACCCGATGGGCCACCACGGCAGTGGTCTCGTGCGGCGATTCACCGATCAGGAGATGCGGATCCGGCGGTTCGACCTCGATCCGCAGATCGAAACGGTCGAGCAGGGGTCCGCTGAGCCGACGGGCATAACGAGCACGGGCCACGTCGTTGCAGCGACAGGTACGACCGGGGCGGGCCTCGCCGCATGGACAGGGATTCATGGCGCCAACGAGTTGGAAGCGTGCTGGCATGACCGCACTCGAGTTCGCCCTGGCCACGCGCACCACTCCTTCCTCGAGCGGTTGGCGGAGCGCTTCGAGCACCGCCACCGGGAACTCGCCCATCTCGTCGAGGAACAACACACCATTGCTAGCCATCGAGATCTCGCCGGGCCGAATCGTGTGGGACCCGCCGCCGATCAGCGCAACCGCCGAAGCCCCATGGTGTGGCGCCCGGAACGGTGGTCGCCGCAGGAGGCCACTGTCGGGGATCCGAGCGCCCGCCACCGAGTGAACCTTGGTGACCGATACCGCCTCGTCGAGGTCGAGATCGGGTAACAACGCCGGCAGGCGCGCCGCCAACATGCTCTTGCCGGCGCCTGCCGGCCCGACCATCAGGAGGTGGTGACCACCGGCGGCGGCGATCTCGAGTGCCCGTCGTGCCAGCATCTGACCCCGGACCTCGGCCAGCTCGAGCCGAGGCTCGTCATCGGACGGATCGTGAGGACTGGTGGTCGCCAATGCCAGCGGGGCACCCTCGCCGGACAGGGCGTCGAACACCTCGCGTAGTGACCGAGCCGAGATGGCTTCGCCCGGTCGAACCGCCGCCACGCTCGACCCCTGGGCATCCGGCACGATCACCCGGCCCGCGGGAACGGCGTGGGCCAGCGCCACCATGCCGTTGACCGGTCGCAGCGACCCGTCGAGCCCGAGCTCGCCGAGGGCGCCGAGCCCCTGCACCGACTCGGGCGTGAGCTGCTCGCTCACCACCAGCACGCCGAGCGCGATGGCGAGGTCGAAGCCCGCACCGGTCTTTCGCACGCCGCTCGGCGACAGGTTGACGGTGAGCCGAATCTGCGGCCAGTCGAGGCCCGACGACAGCAGCGCCGCCCGCACCCGATCGGTGGCCTCGCGACACGAGGTATCGGGCATGCCGATGATGTTCATGGCCGGGAGGCCGGGCCCAGTCTTGATCTCGACGTGGACGGCGAGCCCGTCGACACCTTCGACCACGGCGGTGGGTATGCAAGCAAACACGGGGAGTTCCCTGTCCGTTGGCAACGAAGAGGGGGCGAACCCACCGAGGTCTCGCACACTAGCGGCGGGCACTGACACTCACGACCCACGCCGGTACTGCATCGATCACCCAGCCGCCATGGGCCGTTTGGTTCAGCCCCATGGCCGCTGCGCTGGGTGATGCTCACCAATCGATCAACCGGCCTCGCGGGCGTGCCGTCAGAGTCCACATGACGACGCCATCCGACCCCCGACCGATGCTCCCCGGCTGGTATCTGCGGGAAGACATGCCATCACGCGAGCGCTTCTGGAACGGCTCGATGTGGACCGATCTCGAACGAGATGCACCGCTGCTCTCGGAGTTCCTCGGCCCGATCGAGCCGACGATCAGGGCACTGCTCGATTCCTATGAACGAGCGATGGCAGGGCCGTCGGTCCTCTCCCGAGTCGCCTCGCACCAGCGCCGCGAGACGGCGACGATCGAGCTGTAGCCGACGGCTCCGGCCGTCGGCCTCGAAGCCCGTTTCGGTGGCGGTCAGCCGTCCGAGCCGCCGCTCTCTGCCAGCACCTCGCGGGTGTAGCGGACCACTGCGTCGAGCTCGGCGTCGTCGAACCGCCCGCCGAACGCCGGCATGGCGTTCCTGCCCTCGCTCACCACCACCAGCTGATCGGCGATGTCGGGGTAGGCGGCGAGCACCGCACCGTCGTTGAGCTTCGTGCCACGCCCGCCACCGCCGTCGGAGCCGTGACACGACGAGCACTGACGGATGTAGAGCTCGCGACCCTGTTCGAGGACCGGATCGCCGTTGGTCACCTCGGGCGTCGTCGCCGCCGCACACCCCGCGATCAGCAGCGTCGCTGTGACCCCGACCACCAGGGAGCGAACACGACCGGTCAAGACGGCCATCTCGGTAGAACGCATCCGCTGAGGATGTCAGCCCGGTCGCCGAACCACACCCGATGTGGCGAACAGCACCCATAATGGCTGGGTGGGATTCGACCCGAGGCGCCAACACCGACGAAGCACGTTCGACTACTACTTCGTGGCCGCAAGCGTCGTCGCGGTCGTCGCCCTCCTCGTCTGGGCCCTGTTTGCCTGATGTCTCGACCGAAGTCGTCACGGGATCCGGGCAAGAGCAAGGGACCCAACGCCAAGGAGAAGCGTCACCGGGCGAAGCCGGCCAACGCCAAACGCAAGGGCTCGGCGGCCAAGAAGCGGCGTCGTTCGAGCGGGAGCAAACGAGCGGCCCGCCGGCCCGATCCGTCGGACGTCCCGGGGGCCGAAGTCCGGTTCATCCAGCCCTACGACGCCGTGAAGGGCTACGTGTGTCCGGGCTGCAATCGCACCATCCCACCGGGTCTCGGCCACATGGTGGTGGTCCCGCCCGATGACCCCGACCTCCGTCGACACTGGCACCGCGGCTGCTGGGTCAACCGGCCGACCCTCTGAGCCCGCCGGGTAGGGTGGACCAATGGCTGACGTGATCCTGTTCCACAACCCGCATTGAAGCTCGTCGACCGCAGCACTGGACGTGCTGCAGAACAAGGGCATCGACCACGAGATCGTGCTCTACCTCAAGGACAAGCCTGACCGGGCCACCCTCGAGCGAGTGCTCTCGAAACTCGAAGATCCGCCGGGCGATCTCGTGCGACGAGACAAGTTCTTCAACGAGACCGTGGTGGGGCGAGACGGCTTCGATCCCGAAACGCTCGACGACCCCGCGGTCGTCATCGAACTACTCGTGAAACACCCCAAGCTGCTGCAGCGGCCGGTGATCGAGACCGCCACCACCGCCATCATCGGCCGCCCCCGCGATCGGGTACCTGCACTGTTCACGTCGTCGTAGCCGGCGCTCGACCGCTGGAGGTGCGTTGGCAGTGGCGAAGGACGGCGGTGCGCCTCGAAGAGGCGAGCTTCCCCCGCCACTGCCTCAGCGCGGACAGCTTCGGCCGACACTCGTCGCACATCAGGGCAGCGCTCGAATCGTCAGAAGGCCTGCTCGTACATACGCACGTGCCCGCTGGCATCGACATCGGCCACGTCGAAGCGGAGTTCGACATATCCCCGATGGGGGCTGGCGGTCTCGTGAAGCCAGATCGTCGCCAGCTTGCGAACCTGCTGTTGTTTCGACCAACCCACCGCCTCGTGCCCATACCCGAATCGAGTCGAGGTGCGAGTCTTGACCTCGCAGATCACGACCAACGAGCCCTTCTTCACGATGACGTCGAGTTCGCCGCGCCCGTAGGCAGGCGGGCAGAACCAGTTCTGCTCGAGCACCTCGAAGCCCCGCTCGCGGTACCACTCGGCAGCGCGATCCTCGCCGAAGCGCGCCAGCTCGGTCCTGGTCCGCCCCGCACTCATGGCGACCTCCGTTGGCATCGATGATGCCCGAGGTCGCGGCCGCTCAGAGCTCGGAGGCCGGCAGCTCCTCGACGGCAATGCCCCGCGAACTCGCCACGGTCACCCGGTGCAAGAAACGCGTCTGGCGGTACATATCCCACACCCATGCGTCGGTCAGCTCGTATTCCACGAAGGCAGCGCCAGGTGCGGAGAGTCGCACGACCTCGTTGGCGAGGTAGAAACGGCGGTCGGATTCGACCACGAAACGAAACATCTTGATGACGTCTCGGTACTCCCGGTAGAGCTCCAGCTCGATCTCGGCTTCGTAGCGTTCGAGATCGTCGGTACTCACCGGTTCATGCTCGATCGAGCATCACGCTCAGTTGAAGCGCTTCTCTTTGACCTTGGCGGCCTTGCCGACACGGTCGCGCAGGTAATAGAGCTTGGCCCGGCGGACGTCGCCACGGCTGACGACCTCGATCTTCTCGATGATCGGCGAGTGGACGGGGAAGGTGCGCTCCACGCCGACACCGAAGCTGAGCTTGCGGACCCGGAAGGTCTCGCGGGCGCCAGCGCCCTGACGACCGATGACGACGCCCTGGAAGATCTGGACACGCTCGCGCGTTCCCTCGACCACCTTCACGTGCACTTTCACGGTGTCACCGGGATCGAAACTGGGAACGTCGTCACGCAGCTGTGTTTGTTCAACGATGTCAGTCAGGTTCATGACACTTTCCTGGTGGCGTAGAAGCCTCACTGGCGAGGAGGCTCGTGGAGAGCGAGGGCCGGAACGGCGCAGCAAACGAGGATATGGCGGCCACGCCACAATTCCTCTCCGCGAGACTGCTCCACGGCGCCCAGACCGAGCGAGCCCAGCTCAGTCCAGGTCGAATTCGGCGAGGAGGGTACGATCCGCCTCGTCGAGCCCACCGCGAGCGGCGATGAGGTCGGGGCGATGGTCGATGGTCCGTCGCAAGGACTGTGCTCGTCGCCATCGCTCGACGAGCGCATGGTTGCCCGAACGCAGCACCGCCGGCACCTCCCACCCCCGGTACTCCGCTGGTCGGGTGTAGTGGGGATACTCGAGCAGCCCATCGCTGAACGATTCGTCGGCCGCCGATTCGGTGTTGCCCAGCACACCCGGCACCAGCCGGGCGACCGTTTCGAGAACGACGAGTGCTCCCAACTCGCCACCGGCCAGCACGTAGTCCCCGATCGACACCTCACCGTCGATCAAGTGGGTGCGCACCCGCTCGTCGACGCCTTCGTAGCGACCACACAGCAGGGTGAACCCGTCGAGCGTCGAGAGCTCACGGGCGTAGGCCTGGTCGAGCGTGCGACCGGTGGGCGACAGGTACAGGATCGGCCTCGGGACGTCGGCTGCTTCGACGGTCCGGAAGATCGGGTCGGGCATGAGCACCATGCCCGCGCCACCACCGAACGGCGAATCGTCGACCGAGCGGTGAGGGTCGTCGGCGGCGGCGCGTAAGTCGTGAACACGCAGATCGAGGTGGCCGGCATTTCGGGCCCGCCCGAGGATGCTGGCCCAGCCGTACGCCTCGATGACCTCGGGGAAGATCGTGATGATGTCGACCCTCATCGCGGCCTGGCTCAGTCGTCGCCGTCGAGCAGTCCGGCGGGCACCTCGACCGAGATCAACCCATCCGATGTCGACAGCACGAAGACCATGGGGACCAGCCGGCCGTCGGCCAACTCGAGCAGGTCGCTCGCCGGGTTGGCAACGACCGAGACGACCTCGCCGTGATCGGTTCCGTGTTGATCGACGACCTTCCGACCGATCAGTTCGTGGACGAACAGCGCGTCGGCGTCGTCGAGCGGGTCGGCGACCACCAGCTTGCTCCGCAACAGATCGGCCTGTTCCCGACGGTCGACACCGTCGAGGTGGACCAACCACTGCTGCTGGTAGGGCTTGGCGCTGGTGACGACATAGTCGGCGTCACCGATGCCGAGACGCGAACCGACCGCCGTGCGTTCTGCCAGGCGGTCGGTGGTGAACTTGATGAGGACATCGCCACGAAGCCCGTGGGACTTCGCGACCCGGCCCACTTCGAGCCGCTTCGTCACTCGACGAACTCGACCTCGGTGGTGACGCCGTCCTTGGCGCCCGCAGCACCGACGACGGTGCGGATGGCCGACGCCACACGACCGCGGCGCCCGATCACGCGGCCCATGTCGTCTTTGTTGACGGTGACGTCGAAACGAATCCGAGCGTCGTCGACGCTCGATGCCTCGACCGACACGTCGTCAGGTGAGCTGACGACCGACCGGCACAGGTGCAACAGCACCGCTTCGGCGGTGGGGGCGAGGGTGTCGCTCACGCTTCGACCGCAGCGGACTCGGCGGCAGCGGCTTTCTCGGCCGCAGCAGCCTCGGCGAGCTCCTCGGGGGTCTTGCCGTCCTTCCAGGCCTGCATGGCACCGGAGACCTCGAGCAGCTTCTGCACCCGCTCGGTGGGCTGAGCGCCCACGGCGAGCCAATGCACGGCCTTCGCCTTGTCGATGATGATCTCGGAGGGCTCGGTACGAGGGTTGTAGGTGCCAACGATCTCGATGAACCGACCGTCGCGGGGCGAACGGGCATCGGCGGCGACCACGCGGTAGGTCGGCTGCTTCTTCTTACCCATTCGCATGAGACGGAGTCGAACGGCCACAGGATTTCCTCTTCAGTGATAGGACGAGATGGTGTTGGTCTGCCCTCGGCGTGACGACACCGATCAGTGGATCGGATCCGCCACCGATGGAGCGAACAGACAAACGACGGATGAGCCTACCGTCGCGAGTGTTGCACTCCACTCCGAAGCGGACGTGGCGCTTGTCAAGCTCAGGACTTGCGACCGAGCTCGTCCAGTTCAGGACTTTCGACCGAGCTCGTCGAGCTCGGTTGCCAACTGCTCGAAGTCGGCATTGTCGAGACGATCGAGACCGGGCAGCATCAGCGGCGCCTTGGTCTTCTTCGTTCCGGGCTCGGAGATGCGGGCGGTCTGCTTCGCGGTGACTCGACCGCCACCACGGTTCGCCTTCTTGTTCTTGCGTGCCTTGCGGTTGGCCTTCTTCGTGCCGAAGCCACCCATTCGCTTCATCATCTTCTGCATCTCGGAGAACTGCTTGACCAGCATGGCCACCTGGTTCGGGTTGGTGCCCGACCCCTTGGCGATCCGGCTGCGGCGAGAGGCGTCGATGGTGTCGGGATTGGCCCGCTCCTGCTTGGTCATCGACTTGATGATGGCTTCGACCCGGGCGAGCTCACGGTCGTCGACATCGACGTCGCGCATCTCCTTGGGAAGCCCCGGCAGCATCTTCACGAGTCCGCCGAGCGGACCCATCTTCTTGAGCTGCTGCATCTGCTCGAGGAAGTCATCGAGCGTGAAGGTGCCGTCCATGAGGGACTCGGCAGCCCGCTCGGCCTCTTCCTTCTCGTAGGTCTGCTCGGCCTTCTCGATGAGGGTGAGCACATCGCCCATGCCGAGGATGCGGCTGGCCATCCGGTCGGGGTGGAACAGCTCGAACTCGTCAAGCTTCTCGCCGGTCGCGGCGAAGGCGATCGGGCGACCGACCACCTCCTTCACCGACAGCGCAGCACCACCGCGGGCGTCGCCGTCGAGCTTGGTGAGGATGACGCCGTCGAGTTCGAGCTTGTCGTGGAAGGCCTCGGCCACACTGACCGCGTCTTGGCCGGTCATGGCGTCGACGACGAGGAAGGTGTAATCCGGCGAGACCGCCTCGGAGATCTGGCGGACCTCCTCCATCAACGCCTCGTCGATGGCCAGACGGCCGGCGGTGTCGACGATCACGACATCTCGACCGAGACGCTTGGCTTCGGCGATCGCGTTGCGAGCGACGGTGACCGGGTCGGACGGCTCGGAGAAGACCGGCACGTCGACCTGACGACCGAGGGTGCGCAGCTGCTCGACGGCGGCCGGGCGCTGGAGGTCGGCACCGACCAACAGCGGGTTGCGGCCCTGGGCCTTGATCCACTTGGCGAGCTTGCCCGAGGTGGTGGTCTTACCCGAGCCCTGCAGACCCGCCATCATGATGACGGTGGGCGGCTTCGAGTTGTAGCGGAGGTTGAAGGTCTCGCCACCGAGGCTCGCCGTGAGCTCCTCGTTGACGATCTTAACGACCATGTTGGCCGGGTTGAGGGCCTTGTGGACCTCTTCGCCAACGGCACGTTCCTTGATCCGGTTCCGAAGGCTGCGCACCACCGAGGTGTTGACATCGGCCTCGAGCAGTGCGATGCGGATCTCTTTGAGGGCCTCGTCGACGTCGGCTTCGGTGAGCACGCCCTTCTTGGAGAGCTTCGAGAAGACGCCTTCGAACTTGTCGGTCAGATTCTGGAACATGAGGTTTTCAGCCTATTCGAAGAGGGCGTCGATGAACGCGTCGGGGTCGAAGTCGACGAGGTCGCCGACCCCTTCACCGAGACCGACCAATTTGACCGGCAGACCCAGCTCGCTCTCGATGGCGAACACGATCCCGCCCTTGGCCGAACCGTCGAGTTTGGTGAGCACCACGCCCGTGACATCGACGGCGTCGGCGAAGACCTTCGCCTGACTCATCCCGTTCTGACCGGTGGTCGCGTCGATCACCAGCAAGACCTCGGACACGTGCCCGGGCTCCTTGGACGCAACGCGACGAACCTTCGACAGCTCCTCCATCAGGTTCGACTTGTTCTGGAGTCGACCGGCGGTGTCGGCCAGCACCACGTTGCATCCTCGTGCCTTGGCGGCCTGGATGCCGTCGAAGATGACCGACGACGGGTCGCCGCCCTCGTTGCCACGAACGATCTCGGCTCCCGAGCGTTCGGCCCACATGGTGAGCTGCTCGGCGGCGGCAGCGCGGAACGTGTCGCCGGCCGCCATCAACACGGTGTTCCCCTCATCGGCGAGGCGACGGCCGAGCTTGCCGATCGTGGTGGTCTTGCCCACACCGTTCACCCCGACGAACAGCCAGACATTGGTCTCGCCTTCGTCGATCGTGAGCGATCGATCCTCATTGGCGATCTCGGCCCGCATCTCCTCCTTGAGCAGGGCCAAGATGCCCGGACCGTCGTCGACGCCGGCCTCCTTCGCCTTGTCCTGCACCTCGGCGATCAGCTTCATGGTGACGCCCACGCCGACGTCGGCTCGGATCAGCGCCTCCTCCAGGTCTTCCCATGCCTCGTCGTCGACCTTGCCCAGGCCGACGAGGCCTCCGAGATAGCCAGTGAGGGCCGAACGCGCCTTGCCCAGGCGGTCGAAGAACGACGGCTTGACGAGCGGTTCCTCGACGAGCTTGTCGTCGGCCAGCGCCTCTTCGAGCTCGTCGATCGTGGCGATGTCATCGGTCGTGGCCCTGTCATCGGTCGTGGCCGTGTCGTCGACCACCACCGAGTCATTGACATCGAGCGTCTCGAGGACCCCATCGAGGTCGTCGCGTTCTTCGACAGCAACGCTTGACGCGGCGGCGACCTGCCCGGTCCCACCGCCACCGGGAAGCGTGCGACGGCCCGACATGAACCTGGTGGCCAAGAGCGCGAGCAGTGCCAGGGCCACAGCGGCGATGAGAATGATCCAAATGGTGTCCACGAGCATCGAGCCTAATGGGGGTGGCACCTCACCCAGCCCGCCACTGAATTGCC
Source organism: Acidimicrobiales bacterium (assembly GCA_041394265.1). Classification (NCBI taxonomy): domain Bacteria; kingdom Bacillati; phylum Actinomycetota; class Acidimicrobiia; order Acidimicrobiales; species Acidimicrobiales bacterium. Next base: position 3,063,551 of record JAWKIO010000005.1, on the reverse strand, counting down.
GGCGATCGTGCCAGCTGCGACGGGGCTATTTCTCGCCGAGCGTCACCGTGATCTCGAGCGTCTCGCTGCCACGGATGATCTCGACCACGACCTCGTCGCCGGGGAAGCTCGTCTGGATCAGACCGGCCAGCTCCTCGAAGCTCGACACGGGCGCACCGTCCAGGCTGATCACTCGATCACCCACCTGGATACCGGCCAGGTCGGCCGCAGCACCGGGCGTCACGGTCGCCACCGACACACCGACGAGGTCCTCGCCCGGCGCCTCACCGGCAATACCGAGGAAGCCAGGGGTGAGGGTCTCCCCATCGAGAATGCGAGTGGCGATGTCGTAGGCCGTGGTGATCGGCATGGCGAACCCGATGCCGGCGTTGGTCGCGCTCACGCCGTCGGTCTGGATGGCGGTGTTGATCCCGATCACCCGGCCCTCACGATCGGCCAGCGCACCACCGGAGTTGCCAGGATTGATGGCCGCGTCGGTCTGCACCATGGCATTCCAGCCGGCACCGTTGTACACGGGGCGGTTGACCGCCGAGACGATGCCCGAGGTCACCGTTTGCTGCAGGTCGAACGGGCTACCGATGGCGACGGTGTACTGCCCGACTTCGAGGACCTGGTCGGTCGCCAGTGTGGCGGGGGTCAGGTTGTGGCCCGTCCCCACCGACACCACGGCGATGTCGGTGCGAGGATCGGTGCCCACCAGTGTTCCCGGCAGGGACCGGCCGTCGCTGAGCCGCACGCTGATCTGCGTGGCCCGGTCGATCACGTGGTTGTTGGTCATGATCAGGCCGTCGTCGAAGATCACGCCCGATCCGAGTCCGAGCTGGGTGTTGATCTGCACGACCGACGGCCCGAGGATCGAGGCGACGAACGCCGCCGGTTCGCTGGTGTCGAGGTCGGGCGGGGTGACGACGATCGGATCGCTGGTCGTTGCCGCCGGCACCGTCGCCCCGGTGGAGGTGGCGAGCTGGTTGTCGTCGCGCGTGTTCATGCCCACGCCGAAGCCCACGGCGGTCAACGCACCGCCGGCAACGAACGCCGCAAGAGCGCGCCAGCCCCATCGACTGCCCCCGCTCGAGCGTTGCGAACCACCCGCCCCCTGTGGCGTCGTCGCCGTTCCCGACCACGACGGCGCAGCTGCGGGTGCAACGGGGGCCGAGACCGGCACGCCGAGACCCTGCTGGTTCCACAACCCGGCGTTCGGGTTCGAGGCCCCCGGGTAGCCGAACGGGTCGGGCGGTGCCGGCGGAGCGGGCGGGGCGCCGGCGTCGATGTTGAAGGCCGAAGGTGTCGCTGCGACCGAGCGCTGACGCACGGGGGGCGCCGTCGACGGCGTCGGATCGAATCCCCACTGAGGTGCAGTCATGCTCGTGTTCCCCTTCCGTTGCCGGCGAAGCTGGCGCGGTGCGCCGTCACGTCTCCGTCTTCGTCAACCGCTGCCCCAACTGTAGGAATCCACCCGAAAAGTCGAGGTAAAGGCCGTCGGCAACCGTGGGACGAGCACCGTCCCGCTCGTTTCGCCCGACCGACCATCACCCCGTCAGTCTGGCCGAGGAACCGCGCTGGTCGGGAAGTCGGATGACGAATCGAGCACCTTCGCCCAGTGCGGAGTCGAGCACGACCGACCCACCGTGCCGCTCCGCGATGCGACGCACGATGCTCAGACCGAGTCCGCTCCCGGCACCGACGTCGTTGCCGCGCCAGAAGCGCTGGAAGACCGATTCGTGGTCGGCAGGGTCGATGCCCGGCCCCTCGTCACGGACCTCGAGTTCGATCCACCCGTCGACGGCGCGACTGGCGAGCGAAATCGTCGAACCCGCCGGGGCCAGTCGCAGCGCATTGGCCACGAGATTGACCACCGCCCGGCGCAGCGCCGGCTCGTCGCCGAGCACCTCGAGCGGCGTCGCACCGATGCCGCTGAGATCGAGGTGGACTGCCGCCGCCCCCGCCGCGGCTCGGTACTCACCGGCCAGGCCGGTCAACAACCGGTTGACGTCGACGCAGGTCTGCTTCAGCTCGCTCACACCGTTGCGGGCCTGCTCGAGCAGGTCGTCGACCAACACGCTCATCCGCCCGGTCGACCGATATGCGATGACCGCCGCCCGACGCAGCTCGTCATCGTCGTCGCTCGCCTCGGGAATCCGACCCCCGGCGGTCAACGCCAGCTCGAGATTGGAGCGGGCGATCGCCAACGGATTACGTAGTTCGTGCGACGCCTCGTGGACGAACCGGCGCTGCTCCTCGAACGCGTCCTGCACTCGGTCGAGCATCCCGTCGAAGGTGTCGGCGAGCTCTTTCAGCTCGTCGGGAGGTCCTGGCATCTCGATGCGGCGCGACAGGTCGGAGCCGGTGATGTCGCGGGCCACCGCGTTGATCGCCTTCACCGGACGCAGCGCCGTTCCGGCCAGCGACCAGCCGGCAGCAGAGCTGATGAGGGCCAGCGCGGCGACGCCGAAGAGGCTGTTGCGACGCAACTGCTCCAATGAACGCTTGTTGACCTCACGTTCGAACAACTCGAGCTGGGTCCGTCGCACCTCGTCGCCGGTCAGCAGAGCGAACCGCTGACCTGCCCCCTCGACGACGACGCCCTCGGCAACGACCGGTTCGTCGAGCTGGCGAGCTTGGAACACATAGAGTCCGCCGACCAGCAGGCTGCCGAATGCGAACACCACCAGCCCATAGTTGAGCGCCAGTCGGAAGCGGATCGTGCTGGTCCAGCGAGGTGACCGTCTCACGACGTCGGTGCCTCGCGTTCGCCGTCAGGAGCGGTCGACGGATCGACCAGGCGGTAGCCCGCTCCGATCACGGTCTCGATCAGGACCAGGTCGGTGGCGGCGGCCAGCTTGCGGCGCAGCGTGCCGACCGTGACCCGCACCGTGTTGGTGAACGGATCGACCATCTCGTCCCAGACGTGTTCGAGGAGTCGCTCCTGGCTGAGCACCGCTCCCTGGTTCGTCATGAAGTACCGCAGCAGTGAGAACTCCTTCGTGGTGAGTTCAACCGGTGTTCCTGCCCAGGTGACGGTCCGGCGTGCGGTGTCGAGGCGCAACTCACTGACCTGCAGCACGGCATCTTCGCCCGTGACTTCGCGTCGCAGCAGGCTACGCACCCGCGCCGACAGTTCGGCCAGCGCGAAGGGCTTGACGAGGTAGTCGTCGGCGCCGTCGTCGAGACCGGCCACCCGGTCGGCGATCTCGTCGCGAGCGGTGACCATGAGCACCCGGGTGGACGGGTCGTAGCGAGCGTCGGTCCGGATGAGCCGACAGACCTCTCGACCATCGAGGTCGGGAAGTGTCAGGTCGAGGGTGACGAGGTCATAGGGGTTGAGCATCAGGCGGTCGAGGGCGTCGGTCGCCGTGTTGGCGACATCGACCGCATAGCCGTCCCGCCGCAGCGACGCGGCGATGGCCTCGGCCAGCTCGGGTTCATCGTCGACCACCAGGATCCGCATGGCCACAACGCTAGGTGGACAATTCGAGCCTTTCGTCGCGCTTTCGCTCACATCGGATTGACTGTTCGCATGAATGCGCACTCCCCTGGCGAGCTCCACCGGTCCGGCGATGGCGGCGGTCCGCTCGCTGCCCGCACCGAGTTCGGCACGCCACAGTCCGCCGCCGAGCACCTCGAGCGGGTGCTGTTCGAAGTGAAGAAGGTCATCGTCGGGCAGGACCACATGGTGGAGCGGCTGCTCGTCTCCCTCCTGGCCCGGGGCCACATCCTGCTCGAAGGCCTGCCCGGGCTGGCCAAGACGCTGGCGGTGTCGACGCTCGCCCAGGCCATCGGCGGCTCGTTCGTGCGCCTGCAGTTCACGCCCGACCTCCTTCCCTCCGACCTCATTGGTACCCGTATCTGGCGAGCCGACGAGCAGCGCTTCGACATCGAGTGGGGTCCGGTGTTCGCCAACCTGCTCCTCACCGACGAGATCAACCGTGCCCCGGCCAAGGTCCAGTCGGCGCTGCTCGAGGTCATGGCCGAGCGCCAGGTCTCGATCGGCGGCGAGACCCGTCCGCTTCCCCGGCCATTCCTCGTGCTCGCCACGCAGAACCCCATCGAGTCCGAAGGCGTCTACACCCTCCCCGAGGCGCAGCGCGACCGTTTCCTCATGAAGGTCACGGTGGGCTACCCCTCGCCGGCCGAGGAGCTCGAGATCGTGCGCCGCATGGGAACGTCGACACCTCATGCCGATGGTGTGATGACCCTCGGCCAACTCGAGGAACTCCAGGCCATGGCCGACCGGGTCTACGTCGATGTCTCGGTGGCCCAGTACGCGGTCGACGTGGTGATGGCCACCCGCGAACCATCGTTGCGCGGCTTGCCCGAGCTGGCGCCCCTGATCGAATTCGGCGTGAGCCCCCGGGCCTCGCTCGGCCTCGTGGCGGCCGGTCGCGCCATTGCGCTCCTCCGTGGCCGCAGTTATGTCGTCCCACAGGACATCTTCGACGTGGCTCGCGACGTCCTGCGCCACCGGCTCATGCTCTCCTACGAGGCGTTGGCCAAGGGCTTGTCGACCGACGACGTGATCAACCGGCTGCTCTCGGTCGTACCTGCGGCCACCGCACGATCGTTCACTCCGGCGGCCAACGGCAACGGCTGGCCATCCGGCACCGGCAACGGATCGAGCACCCCGGCCCCGACGTCTGCCACATCGGCGTCGGCAGGGGCCACGCCGTCACCGGTGTCCCCCACCGATGCCACCACACCGATGAACCTGCCGCCACTGCCGAACCAGGATTCGTTCCCGACGCCCCCGATGCCCTCGGGCGACCAACGCATGAGCGCTCCCGGCACCAGCGGTTCCGACCTGCCAGCCGTGCCGGCGCCCGACACCACCGCTGGCACTCCCGCCGACACCACGTGGGCACCGAGCACGGCGCCAGCGCCGAACCATCACACCGCTGATCGCGCCACCACCGATCCGTCCACTCCCCCACCCCCGGGTAGCCCGTCGTGATCGACGCGTCCGATGTCTCCGATGGGCGCACCCGCGAGCTGTTGCGTCGTCTGGAGCTCGATGTCACCGTGCGCCTCGATGGGCTCCTGCACGGCGACCATCGGGGCCTGGTCCCAGGACACGGCACCGAGCTCGGTGAGACCCGTCGCTACGCCCCCGGCGACGACGTTCGCCGCATCGACTGGAATGTGACCGCTCGCCTGTCCGAGCCGTACATCCGCCAGACCATTGCCGACCGTGAGCTCGAGACCTGGATCCTCGCCGACCGCTCGCCGCGCCTCGACTTCGGCACCGCCAACGTGGAGAAGCGCGACCTGGTACTCGCCGGCACCGCCGCCGTGGGGTTCCTGACCAACCGAGATGGCAACCGGATCGGCGCCGTGCTCGCCGGCCAGCGGCAGAGTGACCTCATAGAGCACAAAGGTCGACCACCCAGGGGTCAGCACATCAGCGACGACCGCAACGGCGGTCACACCGTCATTCCGGCCAAGGGCACCCGGCGGCACCTGCTCCACATCCTGCACTCGCTGGCGTCGAGCCCCCGTCATGACTCCGGCGGCGTCACCGATCTGGCCGGCGCCCTGCATCGAGTCAACGGGATCGCCAAACGCCGGGGCCTCTTGGCCGTGGTGTCCGACTTCCGGGTGGGCGCAGGGTGGGAGGACGCGCTGGCGATCGCCGCTGTGCGCCACGACGTGTTGGCGATCGAGGTCAGCGACCCGCGCGAGGCCGAGCTCCCCAACGTGGGCCTCCTCACCGTCGTCGACCCAGGTACCGGCCAGCTCCGCGAGCTCGCGACCAACAAGGCCTCGGTCCGCCAGGCCTACGCCGATGCGGCCGCCGCCCATCACGAGCACCTGGCGGCGACCTTTCGCAAACATCGCATCGAGCACCTTCGTCTCTCCACCGACCGTGCCTGGCTCGACGACGTCGTTTCGTTCATGGCCAATCGTCGGCTGCGCATGAATGCCCCCGGAGCCCGCCGATGAGCTTCCTCTCCCCCGAACGCCTGTGGCTGCTGGTCGTCGTTGGGCTGCTCGCCGTGTTGTACGTGGTCGCTCAGCGTCGACGCAAGGCCTACGCAGCGCGTCTCGCCTCGGCCCACATGCTCGACTCGGTGATCCCGAACCGTCCGGGCTGGCGCCGCCATGGCGTTACCGCCATCTTCCTTGCGGCGCTCACCACGTTCGTCACCGCCTTCGCCCAGCCCGCCACCGAACGACAGGTGCCGCGCGAGCGCGCCACGGTGATCGTCGCCATCGACGTCTCGCTGTCGATGGAGGCGGCCGATGTCGATCCCACCCGACTGCTGGCGGCGCAAGAAGCTGCCAACCGGTTCGTCGATCAACTGCCGCCCACGCTGAACGTGGGAATCGTCGCGTTTGCGGGGCAGGCCTCGGTGCTCGTCCCACCCACCACCGATCGCGCCGCGGCCCACCGGGCCATCGACCGTCTGCAACTCGCCGAGTCGACCGCCATCGGTGAGGCGATCTTCACCTCGCTCGACGCGCTCGCTGCGGCACCCGGCGCCGACGAGAACGGCGAGATCCCGCCGTCGCGCATCGTCCTGCTGTCCGACGGCGAGACCACCGTCGGACGACCTGACGCCGAGGCCGTCGCCCAGGCGGTTGCCGACGACGTCCAGGTCTCGACCATTGCGTTCGGTACCAGCAACGGCGCCATCGCCTACGACGACCCGGCCACTCCGCAGGTCGAGCAGGAGATGATCCCGGTGCCGGTGCGCGACGACAACCTGCGGGCCATCGCCGACGCCACCGGCGGCAGCTTCTTTGCCGCCGAGAACCTCAGCGAGCTGGAGGCGGTCTACGCCGACATCGGCTCCGCGATCGGCTACGAGACCGAGCTGGGCGAGGTCACCGACTGGTTCGTCGGTGGTGGCCTCGTCCTTCTCCTGGTGTCATCGCTGCTCAGTGCTTGGTGGTTCCAGCGTCTGATCTGAGGTCGACATCGTCGGTCGCGGCCGCCGTGCCGTCGGCGGTGAGATCGATCTCGGCTCGCTTCTTCTCGACCTTCTCGCTCACGACCTTCGACGACCCACCGGGCTTCATCGACACGCCGTAGAGCACATCGGCTGCTTCCATCGTGCGCTTCTGGTGGCTCACGATGATGAGCTGGGCGTCCTTGCGGAACTCCTCGATCAGCGACAGGAAGCGGCTGATGTTCATGTCGTCGAGCGCCGCTTCGACCTCGTCCATCACGTAGAAGGGCGAGGGCCGGCTGCGGAAGACGGCGAAGAGGAACCCGAGCGCGGTGAGCGAACGCTCGCCACCGGAGAGCAGGGACAGCTTCTTGACGTTCTTGCCGCCCGGCTTGGCCTCGATCTCGACACCGCAGTTGAGCAGGTCTTCGGGATTCGTCAGCTGCACCGTGCCCTTACCACCGGGGAAGAGGGTGTCGAACAGCTCGGTGAAGTTGGTGGCGACGTCGGCGTAGGCCTCGGAGAAAACCGTGACGATCCGCTCGTCGATCTCGCGGATGAGCCGCTGCAGTTCGCGCCGGCTCGACTTGATGTCGTCGAGCTGACCCGTCAGGAACTCATGACGCTCCTGGATTTCGGCGAACTCCTCGAGCGCCAGCGGATTGATCGGCCCGAGCAACTTGAGCTCACGCTCGAGATCGCGCACTCGGCTCTCGGGTGTCGCGTTCGCCGGCACGTCGGGCAGCGGCGCTGCCATCGCGACCTCGGGCTCGACGTCGAGCTCACGGCGCATGGCTTCGGTGAGGGTCTCGAGCCGGACTCGGGCTTCGGTCTCGCCCAACTCGACCTTCGAGCGACGTTCGCGTACCTCGACCAGCTCCCGCTCTGCCTGCTTGCGCTCACCGCGCTTGGCCGACAGGTGCCGCGACACGTCCTTGACGGCCACGGACTGTTCCTGTTGCTCGGCCTCGAGCGCCACCAACCAGTCGGCGAGGCGGCGGCCATGTTCGTCGAGTTCTCGGGCAAGTCCCTGGACGACACCAAGCTGCACTTCGAGCTTCTCGCGTCGGACCCGAGCCTGTTCGCGTTCGACCACGAGCCGTTCGAGTCGCTGCTCGACCTCGCTCGTGCGGCGACGCAGGATCTCTTCGCGCTCGGTGATGCCGGCCGCCTTGACCTCGAGGTTGGTGCGGACCGACGACAGGGCACGGTTGCGGTCCTCGAGTGACGCCCGGAGCCGGCCCATCTGTTGGGTGCGGTCGAGGTGTGCCGCCTCATCGGCTTCGAGGCCTGGGAGCTGCAGTTGGAGGTCGTCGAGTTCGCTGCGATCCCGATCCTGGCGGGCGGCGATCTCGGCTTGCTGGTTCTGGAGGCGGAGCCGATCGGCGGAAACCCGTTCCATCTCGACCTTGGCCCGCTCGGCCGCAGCCGTGGCGTTCTCGAACTCTCGCTTGGCCACCCGCAGCTGCTCCTCGAGCTGGCGCCGCTGCCGTTTCGCCTCTTCGAGTTCGGCTCGAGCGTCGTTGACCTGGGCCGTTGCGTCGGCGGCCCGCCGAGCGGCCGTCTCGGCTTCGTGGCGAGCTTCGTCGAGCGCGGCGCCCGTCGCTCCGGTTCCCGCCTGGCCGATGCGCCAACCCGAACTGGCGAAACGGTCGCCTGATCGGGTGACAACGGTCAGTTCGGGATGTTCCAGCGCCGTGTCGACCGCCGCACGCCAATCGCCCTCGACGGCGATGGCGTCGGCGAAGAGCGCGTCGAGCAGCGGTTCGACGTCGGACCGTGTGGCGCGGACATGGGACCGCACCGATGCACCAACACCGGGCACCGTTGGTGCGCCCACTTCGCGCACCGGTGGTACGCCGACATCGCGCACCGTTGGTGCGGTGCGCCGTGAGGACAGGGCGAGCACGGCGCCGGTCAGGTCGCTGGATGCGAGCGCCGCCAATGCGGCCCGACCGTTGTCGACGTCATCGACGACGACGGCCTGCAACGCCTCGCCCGCGGCGGCCTCGACCGCGGCATCCCAGCCGTCATCGATGTCGACCAGGTCGAGCAGGATGCCGAGGACGCCGGACGCCTGTGCGAGCGCGTCGGCCCCGGCGGCACTTCGAGCCGACGCGAGAGCCTGTTCGAGGGCGTCGGCCCGGGCCTGCCAGCGGTTGACGTCGGCGTCGGCGGCGCGTCGTTCTTCGGTGGCGGCTTCGAGTTGGACCTCGGCTCGGTCACGGTCGTTCTGGGCGAGGGCGAACGCCGACTCGAGTGCCGGGAGTTCGTCGGCCTCGAGCCGGGCGGCATCGGCGGCAGCCGCCGCACCGTCGCGTTCGAGCCGATCGCGACGCTCCGAGATGGTCTCGAGCTGTTCGAGGATGCGGTTGCTCTCCTGACGATCTCGCTCGGCGGCCGAGCGCAGAGCGGTCAGCTGGGCCCGGACCTCGGCGGCGGCGACCGGCGCCGGACCGACCCCTTCGCCCCACTCTTCCTCGAACGCGGCGAGGTCGGCAGCCATGGCGGCAGCTCGTTGCTCGAGCGATTCGAACTCGGGCGCCAGCGCCTCCTTGTCGGCGAGTGTTGCGGCGAGGTCGGCGGCGATGCGGGCCGATTCCGCCTCGAGGCTGGACACCACGCCTTCGTCGACCGTCGACTGGAGTTCGCCGGAGAGGCGACGGTGACGTTCGGCGACGACGTTGACCTGACCTCGGATCCGCTCCCGCAGGCTTCGGGCTCGGCTCAAGATGTCGGTGACATCGGAGCCGCCGAGCGCGTTCAGTTCGGCTTCGGCGTCGATGACGATGGCGTCGAGACGAGCCAGCGAGACAGCGAGGTCGCGCTCACGAGCGTCGAACTCGTGGTGCTGCCGCTTGGCCGACTCGAGTGCGGTGGTGATCGACCGGAGCTCGCGTCCGGTGAGATGGAGCTTGAGCGCTGTGAGTTCGGTGATGAGGTCGCCGTGACGACGAGCGGCGTTCGCCTGTTTCTCGAGCGGCTTCAGCTGCCGCTTGACCTCGCGCACGAGATCGCTGAGTCGGGCCAGGTTGTCGTCGGTGGAGGCGAGGCGCCGCTCGGATCGTTCCTTGCGCTTGCGGTACTTGAGGACGCCGGCGGCCTCCTCGATGATCTGGCGGCGATCTTCGGGACGGGCGTTGAGCACGGCGTCGATCTGTCCCTGCGACACGATGATGTGCTGCTGGCGACCCACGCCGGAGTCCGAGAGCAGATCTTGCACGTCGAGCAGACGGCACGACACGCCGTTGATGGCGTACTCGGATTCACCCGTACGGAAGAGGGTGCGGGTGACCTGTACCTCGGAGAATTCGATCGGGAGCGTGCCGTCGGAGTTGTCGATCGTGATCGAGACCTCGGCCCGGCCCAGCGCCGGCCGCTTGGCGGTGCCGGCGAAGATCACGTCGTCCATCTTTTGCGAGCGGACGGCCTTCGGTGCCTGCGCACCGAGCACCCAGGCCAGGGCATCGACGACGTTCGACTTGCCCGAACCATTGGGGCCGACGACGACCGTGACACCCGGTTCGAGCTCGAGCGTCGCCGGATCGGCAAATGACTTGAACCCCTTGATCGCCAAGGATTTCAGATACACAAAGACACCTCGTCGTCCGCCGGTGAGCGTGAAAGCTTACCGATTGGATCCCGCACCGAGCGTCGGCTCCGCCAGGGCCGACCCGCTCCCCGAGTTGTGAGCGCAGCGAACAACTCGCAGGAACCCCAAAGGCCCCCAGGGCCGACGGGTTCCCCTAGACCTGGGTGTTGCAGTAGTAGACGGTGCGGCCCTTGAACTGCGCCTTCTCGATCGGGAGCCGAGAGCGGGGGCTGAGATCGCCGTCCTTGCCATAGACCGCCAGGTGGTCCCCGTACTCACCCGGCGCACCGGTGAGATCGATGAACGGGCGACTCTCGAGCGACACCCCACGGTACTTGATGGCGTCGTAGAGGATCCCGACCACCGATCGGTAGAGGCGACGCAGCTCCTGCGTCGACAACTCGTTGGCCGGACGGTCGAAGCGCAGCCCGGCGTCGAACAAGATCTCGTCGGAGTAGATGTCGCCGATGCCGACAAAGGCGCTCGGGTCGGTCAGCACGGTCTTGAGCGGCGCATCGAATGACTTCATGTAGCGCTCGAAGATCACCCACGAGATGGGGCGAGCCAACAGATCGAGACCACCGGCGTTCGGTAGGACGTCGTTCAGTTCCTCGGTCGGGACCACGGCGATCTGAGAATCGGTCCCGGGGTCGACGACTCGGAGGTCGCCGCCCTGGGTGAAGGTGAAGACGAGCGCCGTTCCCGACTCGGTCGACTCCTTGCTGGCCACCCGGGAGAGCGACGCATCGCCGAGGAGCTCGATCACGATCGAGTGTTCGTTGTTCAACTGCAGCACGATGGCGAGGTCGATGCGCTCGACCACGACCACCTTCGCTCCATCGACCAGGTCGGAGAAGCTCTTCTTCGTACGGTGACGCGGCATCGTCTTGAGCACCTTGATGTCGACGCTCTTGATCTTGCGCCCGGCGATGTCGCGTTCGAGATCTCGCTTCAGCGTTTCGATCTCTGGAAGTTCAAGCATTGCTCTCGCCCATTTCCCCTGCGTGTGAAGCATTGAGGGCCGACCACGCTGCGCTTGCCGCCGCTTGTTCAGCCCGTTTCTTGGATGTACCCGAGCCCTCGCCCCGTGCGATCCCCTGCACGAGCGCGACAGCCACGAAGTTCTTGTCGTGGTCCGGCCCCGAGCCGGTGATGCGGTAGACCGGCGAGCCGAGTTCGAGCTGCGCGGTGAGTTCTTGGAGGCGGGTCTTGTAGTCGAGTCGACCCGGCCGCTGCGCCCCGTGGGCGATCTGCTCGCCAAGACACTCGAGCACGATCTCGTTGGCACGCTCCCAGTCACTGTCGACGTAGACCGCACCGATCACCGCCTCGAAGGCGTCGGCGAGGATCGATTCCTTGTTCCGCCCGCCGGACATCTCCTCGCCACGGCCGAGGCGGAGGTCGTCGCCCAGCCCGATCTGCTGGGCGACGTCGGCCAACGTGGTGGTGTTGACGACCGAAGCTCGCAGCTTGGCCAGTTGCCCCTCGGGCAGTTCGGGGTAGGCCGAATGGATGTAGCCGGTGACCGCCAACCCGACGACAGCGTCGCCGAGGAACTCGAGCCGCTCGTTGGACTCGGCGTCGTCGTTCTCGGCGCAATAGCTCCGATGCGTGAGCGCGAGGGTCAGCAGCGCTTCATCTCGAAACGCATACCCGAGCCGCTCATGAAGGGAGTTCTCGCTGTCGGCCGTGATCAGGACTCGGCCCCCGCCTTGGCGTAGACGTAGTCGACGGCATCGCGGACGGACTTGAGGTCCTGCAGGTCTTCGTCGTCGATCCGGAAGCCAACCGTGCGGTCGGCGAGTTCTTCCTCGAGCGCTTCGACCAATTCGATGAGCGCAAGCGAGTCGGCCTCGAGATCGTCGGCGAACGACGCACCTTCGCGGATTTCCTCGGGTTCGATTTCCAGGATGTCCGCCAAGCGGTCGCGCACCAGTTCGAGGACTTCGGCACGGGTCATTGGGGATTGCTCCATATGGGTCTCGGCAGGCATTCGTGCTCCTCGGAGGGGCCAGAACGCCGAGAGTGTAGCCGGTCCGTGGCCGAGTGGAGTGCTTGAATTCGATTCAGGAACGCGAGTCGATCATGTCGCGCAGGCGGTCGACGATGCCGTCATCGGCGATGCCCGCCGCTGTGATGATCGAACGCGCGATCGTGGCTGCATCGGACGAACCGTGTGAGATGCACGACACCCCACGGACGCCCAAGAGGAGCGCCGTACCGGTCTGCTCGGTGTCGAGACGATCGATGACCGGGTTGATCAGTGGCGCGATGACCTCGCTGGCCTGCGCTCCTTCGGGCGTCGAGGCCATGGCAGCCCGCAGTTGGGTCCGGGCGACCAACATCGCCCCCTCGATCGACTTCAGCACGACGTTGCCGGTGAACCCGTCGCAGACGATGACATCGCAGACGCCGAGCATCAGGTCGCGACCCTCGACGTTGCCGATGTACTCGGCGCCGACGTCGGCCGCCCATCCCGGCTCCTCGAGGAGCTTCGCTGCGTCCTTGACCAGCTGGTTTCCCTTGCCCGCCTCCTCGCCGATGGTGAGCAGCCCGACCCGGGGGCGTTCGACACCGAAGCGGACGCGGTTGTGCACGGCACCCATCTCGGCGAATTGCACCAGCCACTCCGGCTGGCACTCGGCATTGGCACCGCAGTCGAGGAGTGTGGTCTCGGTGGAGCCGAAGACCGGGAACGGCACGGCGATGGCCGGTCGGGTCAGACCTTTGATTCGGCCCATCCGCAACAAGGATGCCGCCATGGCCGCGCCGGTGTTGCCGGCACTGACCAGGGCACACGCCTCGCCATCGCGAACGGCCTCGGCCGCACGCACGATCGAGGAATCCTTCAGCCGCCGCACGCTTGCGGCCGGCTCGGCGCCCATCTCGACGACCTCGGACGCCGGCTTGATCGGGAGACTGCCGACGTCGCCGAGGCGGTCGGGATCGCCGACCAACAGGACACCGACGCCCTGCTCAGCGGCCAGACGCGCCCCTTCGACCAGCACCGATGGCCCGCTATCGCTCCCCATTGCGTCGAGCGCAACGGGCAGACGTCCGCTCATGAGCGTCGTGTGGTCATGGCAGGTGGATGCCAGCGCCGAGCGGCGCTCAGCCGACGTCGAGTGCCTGACGGCCCTTGTACCAACCGCACGAACCACAGACCCGGTGCGGCAGCTTGGCGGTGCCACAGCGAGAGCAGCTGCTCATCGCCGGGGCGCTGAGCTTCCAGCTCCCTGCCCGACGGCTGCGGGTCTTGGCCTTCGACTTCTTCTTCTTCGGTACGGCCATGAGTGGGTTCCTGAACGTCTCGATCCGATGTGCACACCGGCCGGTGGCACGAACGCTGAAGGATAACGGGGCCGAATCCCGATTCCCTCCACGGCGGCGGCGAGTCACAACGAGACGTTGGGCTCACCGCACGAGCGAGACCGCCACCAACCGACGGTGCCATACTGCGGCAAGCGGCGAACTCACCGCGACCAGCAGCGCCGTGAAAGCAGCACAGCGGCACGACCGCCGCGACCGCCACGTCCAGGAGGGAAACGGGCATGACCAACACACCACCCCCGTGGGATCCCGGATCGGGTGACCCCGTACCGCCGTCGTTCCCGCCGCCGGGAGCCGCACCCCCGGGATCCACACCACCAGGATCCGTACCGCCGCCGGCCACTGCCTACCCACCGCCGGGATCCCCGCAATCGCCGCAGCAGCAACCGCCGCCGTACCAACAACCGGGGTATCAGCCGCCCGGGTATCAGCAGCCGGGCTACCAGCAACCGGGCCCGGCGTTCGACGCTCCCGAGCCCCAGCGCCGCAAGCGCAAGATCTGGCCGTGGGTGCTCGGCATCTTCGCTCTCTTCGGCCTCGCCATCGGCGGCTGCAGCTTCGTGTTGTACCGAGCGGTCAAGGGTCCGATCGACCAGGCCAACGAGTTCCTCGCTGCCGTCGACGCCGGCGACCTCGATGCCGCTGCGGCCATGGCGTCGAAGGACGCTCGCTGCTTCGGCGAAACCGCCCAACGCGACCTCACCGACTACTTCGGCAACGCCGACATCACCGGCTATCGCCTGTCGTCGGTCAACGTGTCGAACACGAACGGTGACTCGACCGGTGACGTCTCGGGGACCATCGACATCGCCGGTCAGCCGACGGCGCCCATCGCGTTCTTGATGGTCAAGGAGGGCGGCGATTGGAAGGTGTGCGGCATCAACATCGAAGGCTGAACGCGCGTCGCGCCCCTCGCTCGGTCAGTCGAGCTCGATGTCCGACAGCGCCGCCCAACGGGGATCCGGAGCGGGCGGCTCTGCCGCCTTCTCGGCCAGCTGCCGTTCCCACTCGTCGGCGGTAACGGCGGGATAACGCTCGGGATCGGGCCCGGCACAGTCGTCGCGACACAACGGGGCCAGCGGAAGCCCGACCAGCACGGCATCACGCACGAGCGGGAGCAGATCGATCTGCTCGCCGTCGAAGTCGATGATGTCGGAATCGTCGGGCGCCTGAACCTGGAAGATCTCGTCGATCGGTGCGGTGGTCTCGCCCCGCACATCGTCGAGACAACGACGGCACTCACCTTCCCAGCCGAAGCTGACCTCGCCCAGCACCGTGACGCCGCGCTCGATCGAGTCGACCACCACCGAGCCAGTGACCGGCTCCTCGTGGCGGAAGCGGCTGGAGATGACACCGAGCGGCGGGAGTACAGCGTCGATATCGAGCGTCATGCGCTCGCCCAGCCGTCGCCGGAGTTCGGTGACGTTCACCAGCAGATGCCGTGTGGGACGCGGTGACTCCATCTCAATCCCACTCGGCGTAGGTGCCGTCGGGATGCGTCGCGTCGTCGGGCGCCGGTGGAGGCGGTGGCAGCTGGTCGGCGGCGGAGGTGCCGAGAAGCTTCTCTCGACCTTGCTGCACGGTTCGCTGGGTCTTCTCGAGCACGATCTCGAACGATGCCAACTTCTGGTCGCAGTAGTCCTCGACCTGATGACGCAGCATGCGGGCCTCGGCCCGGGCCTCCTCCACGATCGCCCGGGCCTTGGCATCGGCGGCCTTGACCACCTCTTGCCGTTCGATCATCCGAGCCACCTGGGTCCGGCCTTGCTCGATCAGTTCGTCTCGCTCGTGTTCGGCCTGCAGGAGGAAGTCGTCGCGCTCCTTGAGCAGCCAGCGAGCGGCGCGAAGCTCTTCGGGGAGGCGAGCCTGTGCTTCTTCGAGGAGGTCGAGGAGCTCGTCGCGGTTGACCTTCACGGTCGACGACATCGGCATCGGACGAGCCTGCGAGATGATGGCGATCACATCGGCGAGGATCTCATCGACCACCGGGGCGGTGTACTGATTCGATTGCGCAGTCATGACGGGAACCTCTCATTGAGTTGAGCGGCGACAGCGGAGGGGACGACGGAATTGATGTCGCCGCCCATGGCGGCGATCTCCCGCACATAGCGACTCGACACCAGCGAGGCCTCACCCATGGCGGGGGCGAACAGCGTCGGCACGCCGGCAGTCAGCGAGTTCATCGCCGCCTGCTGCATCTCGGCGTCGAGGTCACCGGCACCACGCACCCCCTTCACGAGGCAGTCGGCTCCGAATCCGATGGCCGCAGCCGTGGCCAGCCCGACGAAAAGTTCGACCCGAACGTTGGTGAGGCCGGCGACCGCGCTGCGGATCATGGCGACCCGCTCGTCAGGGGTGAACAGTCCTGACGGCTTCTCGGGATTGTGCCCGACACCGACGATCAGGTCGTCGAACAACGGCGCAATCGTCTCGATCACTTGGAGATGACCGTTGTGGATCGGATCGAAGGAGCCTGGGTAGAGGGCAACTGACACGTGGATTCCTTGTGGTCGACCCAACCCATGTTGGACCGACGCTGTCGCTGGACGAAACATCTCCTGCCCAAGCGTCAACGAACGCCGACGCTGTCCCCCCGCTTCCGACAGAGTAGCGGGCCCAAGACGATGGCGACCGCGCGAAGCGCTACTCGTCGCTTCGGTCGACCTCGCTTGCGACAGCGTCGTCGGGCGTCGACGAGGAGTCGAGCGACCCCCCTACCTCGAGCGACGCCCCTACTTCGAGCGACCCCGTGACCTCGATCGACCCGGCGGCCAGCGACGCGATGACGATCTTTGCCCGGCCGTAGCTGCGTCGCCGTTCCTCGACCCACCGGTCGGTCAGCGCGATCGGGCGCTCGGCATGACCGACGATCAGATCGGCGTCGATGCCGGCCAGGAGGGTCTCCCAGATGTCGAGCCGGTACGGCGGGTCACAGAAGGCGATGTCGGCGTGCCCGATCGTCTGGATCGCCCGCTCGACCGGCATCGACAAGATCGTTGCGCGTTCGGCGAACCCGAGCGTGGCGAGATTCCCCTCGAGAGTGCGGAGCGCGTTGCGGTCGCTCTCGACGAACGTCACGTGCGCAGCGCCTCTCGACAGACTCTCGAGCCCGAACGATCCGCTGCCGGCGAACAGGTCGAAGACGACGGCGTCATCGACGCCACCGAGGCTGACGAGCATGTTGAAGATCGCCTCTTTGGCCCGGTCGGTGATCGGGCGAGTCCCCCGCCCCTCGGGGGCCTTGATCGTCCGTCCTCGGGCCGTCCCGGCGATGATGCGCACGGGCCGACGCTACCGGGAATAGCGTCGGGGGTATGCCGATGCCCGATGCCGAGATCGTTTGTGTCGACTGTGGGGGCACCTGCTACCCGCTCGGTTGGTTCCCCGAGGACGGCGAACTCGATCCAGGCACGGTGCTCCCCTATCGCTGCAAGGACTGCCTCGACCGCTGGGACATCGTCATCGCCGACGACGACACCGACGCCTACTGACCCCCAACCAAAATCCACGCAACTTTGGAGAGTTGGCACCTCTGAGCGGCAACAACTCTCCAAAGTTGCGATGGTCTTTTGGGTGACGGCGGTGGTGGGGTCAGCCTTTGAGGAGGAATTCGGCGTCGGCTTCGTCGAGGAAGACCTCGAGCTCGGCGGCGAGGGCCGGATGATGGGCGAGCGTGGGGTCGGCGTCGACCAGCTCGATGGCGACCTTGCGAGCCTGCACGACGGTCTCGCGATCGAGCCGTAGCGAGGCCAGCTTGAGATCGTTGCGACCCTTCTGCCGCTCCCCGAGGATCGTGCCCTCACCCCGAAGGTCGAGATCGACCTCGGCCAGCTCGAACCCGTCGGTACTGGCAACCAGCGCTTCGAGTCGGGCCTCGCCGTCGGGTGTGGTGGCCTCGCCGACGAGCCAACACGTGGATGCGTGCGCCCCACGCCCCACCCGGCCGCGCAACTGGTGGAGCTGGGCGATGCCGAACCGGTCGGCGTCGAGGATCACCATGATCGTGGCGTTCGGCACGTCGACACCGACCTCGATCACGGTCGTGGCCACCAAAACGTCGAGATCACCCCGCCGGAAGGCGTCCATGGTGGCGTCCTTGTCGGCCGGCGCCATCTTGCCGTGCAGCAACCCGATCGCTTCGCCAGCGAGTTCGACCATCTGCAGTCGCTCGTAGATCGACTCGGCCGACGCGACCTCGAGCTTCTCGGACTCGTCGATCAGGGGGCAGACCACATAGACCTGACGTCCCTCGGCGATGGCCGAACGCACCGATGACCACATGGCATCGAGCGCCGTCGCGGCGTCGGGCGCCAACTCGCCTTCGAGCGAACCCGGCGCCCGCACCCAACGAGTGTCGATGGGTGTACGACCCGGCGGGAGCTCGTCGAGGATCGACACATCGAGATCGCCGTAGACGGTCATCGCTGCGGTGCGCGGGATCGGTGTTGCCGTCATGACGAGGACGTCGGGGAGCGCGTCGCCCATGGACTTGTCGCGCAACGCCGCCCGCTGCTCGACACCGAATCGATGTTGCTCGTCGATCACGACGACCCCGAGCGAATGGAACTTCACCTTGTCCTGGATGAGCGCGTGGGTGCCGATCACGAGGTCGACCTCGCCGACGACGAGATCGTTGAGGATGCGCCGCCGATCGGCGGCGGCGGTCCGGTTCGACAACAGCTCGATCTTGAGAGGCCGATCACCGAGCAGGCTGTTGGGCGCCGGCACGGTGAGACCGTCGAGCATACGGCGAATGCCTGCTGCGTGCTGCTCGGCCAAGACCTCGGTGGGCGCCATCATCGCCGCCTGGTGCCCGCCATCGATCGCGGCGAGCATCGACGCCACCGCCACCATGGTCTTGCCCGCACCGACATCGCCCTGGAGCAGACGGTGCATCGGGATCGGCCGAGTCAGATCGCGCCCGATCTGATCGATGGCCCGTTGCTGGGCGCCGGTGAGCGGAAACGGCAGGCTCTGGTAGAACCGCTGCACGAGCGGGCCGCCGACCGTGTGCACCAGCCCCACCTCGGTCGCCTCGATGGCCCGTTTGCGCATGACCAGTGCAAGTTGCATCCGAAAGAGTTCATCGAAGACCAGGCGACGCTTGGCGATCATGGCTTCGGCCATCGACTCGGGTTCGTGGATCCCGGTGATCGCCGCCTGCCGGTCGATGAAGTCGAATCGATCGAGGATCGACATCGGCAGCGGATCAATGATGCCCCGCGCCCCGTCGCCGACCGTGCGCCGCAGCGCCTCGGCCACGAAGCCGACGACGTCGTTGGTGTGCAAGCCCGACTTCTCCGACTGTGGGTAGACGGGAATGATGCGACCCGTCTGGTTGCCGACGAGGTCGACCACGGGGTTCGACATCTGTCGTTCGTTGCGGAAGAACGACAGCTTCCCGTAGACCACGGCCTCCCGACCCTCGACCAGCTGGCGCGTCCGCCAGTGCTGGTTGAAGAAGGTCAGCTTCATCGAGGTGTGACCGTCGGTGACGGTCGACGTGACCATCACCCGATTTCCCTTGATTCGACGGGACTCGGTGCGTTTGACGGTGACGAACACGCTCGCTTCCTCGCCGTCGTGCAATTCGGCGATCCGCGCCTCCTTGGTGCGGTCGATGTAGCGACGCGGATAGTGGGTGAGAAGGTCGAGCAGTGTGGCGATCTCGAGGGCGGCCAGCCCCTTCAGCTTCTTCTCGCCGACACCGTTGAGTCGGGCGACGCCGATCGCCTGGAGATCGCGGTACCCGAGGGGTCCGGTGGTCGGCGTGGCGGGCGTCATAGCAACTCCAGTGTGCAGCGCCGGAACCGTGAGTCCACGCTCGTGACTTGCAAGCGTTTACACTCCCGTGCAGCAGAAATGCGACGCGGATACGTCGCACCGATGGGCGCGATTACCCGGAGCGATACTGTACTTCCGGGCTTTCATCGGCCCCGGGACTTGGCGTACCCTTGGATTTCACGTCGCCTTCGGGCGGCGGTGCGGCGCACGATGTCGTGCACCACATCAGGTGTGAGAACCAAGGCGCGACGCCGCTCGGCACAGCGCAATCACAAGACGGAGAACGAGGAACTCATGCAAGGTGTGGTGAAGTCGTACGACCCAATGACCAAGGATGGTGTCGTCCTGAGCGAACGAGATCTCACCGAGATCGATCTCGCCGAGGACGCCCTTCGAGGTTCGGTCTTCCGGATGCTCCGACCGGGACAGCGAGTGAACTTCGACCTCAACGACCAGCACCAGGCCATCAGGGTCCGGCTCGGTTCCGAGGTCGACATGGGCACCCCCGCCTGGCTGCAGGAAGACGACGACTGAGCAACCCGGCCACCGTCTCCGCGGTGACCACTCCCCCACCCGTTCGACAACGACGTCGGAGTACCACGTGACAACAAACCGTACGACCGCTGATGTAGCCGCAGAGCTCGAGGAGAAGTTCGGCCTCAAGGGCATCGATCTCCAGTTCGGGCTCAGCCAGGACGACCTCTTCCACGAGGCCATCGCCAACGACCGTGGGCGCGTCAGCCTCGACGGTCCAGAAGACGCCCAGAAGGCCTTCCCGACCGCCCTCGGCGTCGACGGCCCGCTCGTCTACTACAGCGACCCCACCTGCACCGGTCGCCCGGTCCAAGACACCTTCGCGGTGGCTCGCCCCGAGTCCATCGACACCGTCTGGTGGAAGAACGACTTCAAGCAGTTCGACCCCGAGAAGTTCGACGAGCTGCTCCCGCGGGTGATCGACCACCTGAACGCGAAGAACGCCCGGCTCTACGCCACCGACGTCTTCTGCGGCACCGACCCCGGCTTCTCAGAGGCTTACCGCTTCGTCGGCGAGTACGCCACGCACGCCTACTTCTGCAACATCATGTTCCCCAAGGGCATCCGCAACGATGCCGACCGGGCCGAGAACGGTTGGACCCTCATCAACGTCCCGTCGTTCGAGTGCGACCCCGAGCGCGATGGCACCCTCACCAAGCGGGCCGTCATCATCGACCTCGGCAAGCGTGTGGCGCTCGTGCTGGGCAAGGCCGACTACTGCGGCGTGAACAAGAAGACCATGTTCACACTCATGAACTACGTGCTGCCGGCCAAGGGTCAGCTGTCGATGCACTGCTCGGCCAACGTCGGCCCCAACGGCGATTCCGCCATCCTCTTCGGGCTCTCCGGCACCGGCAAGACCACGCTGTCGGCCGATCCGAACCGTCTCCTCATCGGCGACGACGAGCACGTCTGGACCGAGGGCGGCATCTCGAACTTCGAAGACGGCTGCTACGCCAAGCTGATCGACCTCGACAAGGACAACGAGCCGGTCATCGCCGCCGCCATGTCGATGAAGAACACACTCATCGAGAACGTGCCGGCGCTCCCGGGCAAGGCCATCGAGGCCACCGACCCGCAGGAGTTCGACCTCACCGACGACTCCATCACCGAGAACACCCGGTTCGCCTACCCGCTCACGTGCAACCCCGGCGTTGCCGAGGGCGCGCGGGGCCCGCACCCCGAGACCATCGTGCTGCTGACAGCCGATGCGTTCGGCGTGCTGCCGCCGGTCTCGATCCTCAATGCCGACGAGGTCATGTACCACTTCGTCACCGGCTTCACCTCGAAGCTGGCCGGTACCGAGGTCGGCGTCACCGAGCCGCAGGCCACCTTCTCGGCCTGCTTCGGCGGACCCTTCATGTCGCAGAAGCCATCGGTCTACGCCCAGCTGCTCGCCGATCGGATGGAGAAGCATCAGACCCGCTGTGTGCTGCTCAACACCGGTTGGTCCGGTGGCGGCTATGGCGTCGGCAAGCGCATGTCGCTCAAGTACACCCGGGCGCTGCTCGACGCGGCCCTCAATGGCGACCTCGACGACGTGCCGACCGAGACCCAGGAGATCCTGGGTCTGCGTATGCCCACGTCCTGCCCCGGCGTTCCTGACGAGATCCTGAACCCTCGCAACACGTGGGAAGACAAGGACGCCTACGACGCCAGCGCCACCAAGCTGCGCGACATGTTCCGGGCGAACTACGAGACCAAGGGCTTCTCCGAGCTCGGTATCGCTGCCGCCATGTGATCGATCGGTGTGGCTGCCCGCCGCGCCGAGGAACACCATCGACCCCGTCCGGCATTCGCTGGGCGGGGTCGTTCGCGTCTCAGGCGAGGAAGATGGCGCGCAACCCGAGACCCATCAAGAACAGACCGCCGAACCCATAGAGCAGGTAGGTCCAGGCTTCGAGCTGTTGTCGGTAGCTGTAGATGATCCCGACCGAGGCGAACGCGACGAATCCGTAGAACATGTGGAACTCGCCGATCTCCTTCTCCTCGAGCTGGAGGGCGAGGACACCGAGCAGCACCTGGATACCGATCGCGACTTGGGCCGCGGCGGTGACGATCCACAAGGCACGGTGACGGAGCGCCGGGAGACGATGGGCTCCCAATGCCCAGAGACCGGCGACGGCGTTGGACACCACGACCACCCAGGCCCAGACACCGTGGATCCCTGCAAACGTCACGGACCGCATCGTACCGGCGCCTGCTCGGCCGACATCGTCCCTCGTGGCCCGGGTCGCCCACTACCCTGCCCCCGATGAAGCACCGCCAGTACTACGTCGAACAGCTGGCGGCTTCGGGCCGCGACCTCCCGCTCGTCGGCGGCGATCTCATGGTCGTGCGCTACCCGGAGAACCCAAATCTGGACTGGGAGCTCATCGTGAGGACCCGGGCAAACGAGGCGCTCGACCAGGCGCCCTACCGCCTACTGATCTCGGGACCCGAAGGCAGCTTCACCGGCGATGCCGTGCTGGTCCGCTCCGACGGTCGAGCCCACGTGTTCCGAGGAGCAGGCGACCTCGGCGGCTTCGACGAAGGCGATTTCGCCTGACCCACGTGACCGAAGGCGATTTCGCCTGACCCACGTGACCGAAGGCGATTTCGCCTGACCCACGTGACCGAAGGCGACTTCGCCTGACCGAGATGCCCCGACCCGATGTGGGCGTCAGAGCCCGGGAAGGAGCTCGACCACTTCGGGACCGCCGGTACCGGTCACGCCAGGAATGGCGTAGGTCTCCCAGCCGAACATCGTGACGAACGCTTCGTCGGGCATGGCCAGGAAAAAGTCGTCGGGCGAGACCTGCGAGCGATGCTGCGAGAGGGCCTCCTTCTTCACCTCGGCGAACGCCGTGGCGTCGATCTCGTACGACAGATCGTTCTCGGGCATCCCGAACTCTGCAAAGTCGTCGGGATCGGGCAGATCGGCATCGGGCCCCAGGTGTTCTCTCATCGCGCTGAAGCCGGCGAGGGCACGATCGCGGTTGACGGTACCCAGGTAGACATGGTCGAGGCCGACCAGCTCGGCGGCTCGGAGGCCGACCTGATGCACCTTGATGTGGTCGGGATGGCCGTACAAACCATGCTCGTCGTAGATCGTGAGGACGTCGGGCTCGATCTCACGTAGCAGATCGGCCAGTCGGCCCGCGGCGTCGTCGAGATCGGCTTGCCAGAAGCAGGCCGGATTGTCGTTGGCCGGCTCGCCCATCATCCCCGAGTCCTCATAGCCCATGAGCAACAGCTCGGCGCCGAGGATCTTGGCCGACCGTTCCAGCTCGACCAGACGTCGCTCAGCGAGCGGCTCACCGTCAGCCAGGACTCCCGGCTTCGGTTCGCCCTGCTCACCGTTGGTCGCCGTGATCAGCACCACTCGATGACCGGCGGCCGCAGCCTTGGCCATGAGGCCGCCGGTACCGATGGCTTCGTCGTCGGGATGAGCGTGGAAACACACGAGTGTCGACATGGTGCAAAGGCTAGGAGGACCGCGCCCGAAGCCGCGAGATCGAGCTCGCCGCCGGAAGGCGCCAGGCCGAGCTCGGCGCCCAAAGGCGCAAGATCAGGCGATCGCTCCGCCGGAGCGGAGGTTGGCGATCGCGTCGGCGTCGAAGCCGTAGTCGGCGAGGACCTCGTCGGTGTGCTGACCCGGGTGCGCCGCCGGTGCCGGCGTGCCGGGTGAGGTCTTGGAGAACCGAGGCGCCGGCGCCGCCTGCGTGAGTCCGGCCACCTCGATGAAGGTGCCGCGAGACACGTTGTGCGGGTGCTTCGATGCGTCGTCCATCGACAGCACCGGGGCGAAGCAGACGTCGGTGTGCTCCATGATCTCGCACCATTCGGCACGGGTCTTGGTCTTGAACACCTCGGCGACGATCTCCTTCATGGCGGGCCAGTCGCCGCGGCTGTTCTGCGACGGGAAGTCGGCACGCTCGCCCAGCCCGGACAGCCGCATCAGCTCGGCATAGAACTGCGGCTCGATCGAACCGATCGAGATGTAGAGACCGTCGGAGGTCTCGTAGACGTCGTAGAACGGCGCGCCGGTGTCGAGCATGTTGGTGCCGCGCTCGTCGTTCCAGAACCCGCTGGCCCGCATGCCCCAGAACATGTTCATCAGGGCAGCGGCACCGTCGACCATGGCGGCGTCGACGACTTGGCCTTCACCGGTGGAGCGGGCCGAGATGATGCCGCACGCCAGACCGAACGCCATCAGCATCCCGCCGCCGCCGAAGTCGCCAACGAGGTTGAGCGGGGGCATCGGCGCCTCACCGGCACGACCGATGGGCTCGAGCGCCCCGGCAAGCGCGATGTAGTTGATATCGTGCCCGGCTGCGAGTGCGTAGGGACCTTCCTGGCCCCAGCCGGTCATGCGTCCGTAGACGAGCTTGGGATTCCGGGCGAGGCAGACGTCGGGCCCGAGACCCATCCGTTCGGTGACACCGGGGCGGAAGCCCTCGATGAGGCCGTCGGCCTGCTCGATCATCTTGAGCACGGTCTCGACGCCTTCGGGGTTCTTCAGATCGACGCCAATCGAGCGGCGACCGCGGGTCAGTGCGTCCTTCGGCGGGTTGGCAGGGTCGCCGCCCGTCACGGCCGACGAACGCTCGACCCGGATGACCTCGGCGCCCATGTCGGACAGCATCATCGCAGCGAACGGGCCAGGCCCGATCCCGGCGAGCTCGATGATCTTGACACCCTGCAATGGACCCATGGACTGCTCCTGCTACTCGGCGAACGTCGCCAACGTAGAACGCTGCGCCCGAGAGGACAAAGCGAGTCGACCGCGTTGTCGCTCAAGCGATCAGCGTCGCCGCCTCAGCCGCAAGGCGCGACCACAGCGCGGGCGGGAGATCGTGGCCCATGCCGTCGATCTCGACGTACCGAGCTCCGGCGACGCACGCTGCGGTGTGCCGACCTCCCGACGGGTCGATCAGGGTGTCGGCCGAGCCGTGCAGGACGAGCGTAGGTGCCCTCACCGCGCCGAGTTCGGCGTCGCGCATCGGGCTCGCAAGCACCGCTCGGTACTGCCGGGCCGTGCCCTTGGGATCGATCCCGTGATCGAACATCGCCTCGCCCTTCGCCCGCACCCACGCCGGGTCCCACAGCGCCGGCGACGCCCAGTAGCGCTCGGTCTCGACCCGGTGATCGAGCCAGCCGGCGCGGTCGTTCGGCGGCACCGACAGCAGCCCTGCCTTCGCCGACGCACTCGGATGGCCCACGCTCCGATTGCCGGTGGAGGACATCAACGACACCAGGGCGAGGAGACGCTCAGGATGGTCGATCGCCAACTGCTGGGCGATCATCCCACCCATCGACTGTCCGAACACAACGGCTCGATCCCAGCCGACGGCGTCGAGCACGGCCACGGCGTCACGCGCCATGTCGGCCAGTCGATACCCGGGCTCGGTCGGGCTCGACGCCGTGATCCGACTGGACCGACCGAGGTCACGATTGTCGAACCGCACGACGTCGAAACCGACGGCCAGGAGCTCGTCGACGAAACCCTTCTGGTACGCCACCGACGGCGAACCCAGGCCGTTGATCAGTAACAGCGGTGTGGCTCCGTCGCCCCCGACGAAGTGCTGGTACCACAGCTCTACGTCGCCATTGCGGGCGTAGGCGCCAGCCACACGATCGGGATCGGGCGGATGCGGCATCGGTTCGCTCATGAGCTCTTCCTACTCCCTCCGGCGGCGCGGTGTCATGCGCACCGGCCTCGGCGAGACTGACCGCCGTGCCCGAATCAACCATCAACCCGCTCGCCGTCGCCGGCCCCGACCTCGGCGCCCGCCAACTCCATGATCTCCTCAAGCTGCGGGTCGACATCTTCGTGGTGGAACAGGAGTGCCCGTACCACGAGATCGACGGGCGTGATCTTCTCGACTCGACCGAGCACGTCTGGCTGGCCGACGAGCTCGGCCCTCGTGCCGCACTGCGAGTGCTCGCCGACCCCGAGGGTCGACGCATCGGCCGTGTCGTCACTCGGGCCGACCAACGGGGTCAGGGCCTCGCTGCGCAATTGATGGAATGGACCCACCACCACATCGGTTCCGTGGTCACCGTGCTCGACGGGCAGAGCCATCTCCGAGCGTTCTACGAGCGCCTGGGCTACGAGGTGTCCGGTCCTGAGTTCATCGAAGACGGCATTCCCCACCTCCCCATGCGACGCACACCGAACGACGCCGATCACCGACCCCGAACCATGGACGAACGATGAGCAAGGCCGCGATCGCGGCGGTCCTCCTGGGCGGACTCGCTGCGCTCGCCGTGTTCGGCCCGCTGCTCGGCGACGGGTCCTCCGGCACATCGAGCGACCCGCCGGAAGAAGCCGCGAGCGACACGCCGACCAGCGCTCCGACAACAAACGCACCAAACCCAGCCGCACCAACCCCACTCGCACTGACCGAGGCACCCCCGATGCTCGGCCCGGCACCTGATCTCGTCGAGCTCGACGGCTGGCTCCAGACCGATGCCGCAAGCTTCGCCGACTTCGCCGGTCGCGTCCGCGTCGTGCAGTTCTGGACCTTCACCTGTTCGAACTGCCGCAACACCCTGCCCCACCTCCAGGCGCTCCACGCCGATGCCGGGCCGCGTGGCCTCCAGATCATCGGTGTGCACGCACCCGAGTTCGATCGAGAACGGGATCCCGCGGCGGTCGCCGCGGCTGCGATCGAGCTCGGCGTGACCTGGCCGATCGCCCTCGACACGGAGAAGGTCAACTTCCGCGCGTGGCAGGGCAATCGGCGGTTCTGGCCCCGTACCTACGTGATCGACCAGGCCGGGGAGATCCGTTTCGACCACATCGGCGAGGGTGCCTACGACGAGTTGACGGCCACCGTCGACTGGCTCCTCACGAACCCACCATCAGCAGGATCGTGATGCGACTCCTCATCGAAGGCATCGCGTCGGCGCCGCTCCCGTGCTCGCTCACGCTGCTCGTCCCCGCCTTGGCGGTCGCGCTGGCGGCGCGAACCGAGTCGACGGCAGGACTCCTCGGCTTCGGCGCGACGGCCGTCGGGTATTCGTGGCTCCGTTTCGCCGATCGAACCGAACCGTTGCCCTCGCTCACCATTGCCGGACTGGTCGCAGCCGGCGCGATCGTGTTGGTCCTGCCCGTGGTGCGGCGGCTCGATGTGGTGTCGGCGCTGGGCGGAGTACTCGTCGGGATCGGAGCCGCCGCACTGTGGGAGCCGTGCGTCGGCGCCGAGTTCGGTCACCTGCTCGATCGCCTGCCGAGCCGCGGTGCGGTCGGCTTCCTCCTGTTCGCCGCCTATGCCCTCGGTGTGCTGTCGCCGATCGTGGCGATCGGTGTCGCTTTGCACCTGTTGCCCGACGGGATCACCCTCCCGATCCGTCCTGCAATGCTGGCGGTCGGCACGGGGGCGCTGGCGTTGCTGGCGTTCACGGTCGCCATCGGACAGCACGATCAGGTGCTGGGCCAGCTGTCGCGCCTGTCGACCTGACCCGGATCACCACCGATCGGGGACATACTGCAACGATGACGACTTGGCATCTCGCGCAGTGCAACATCGCCGTCGCAAACGGACCGACGGACAGTCCGGTGATGGCCGAGTTCATGGATGCCCTCGACGCCATCAACGCCGCAGCCGACGCGGCATCGGGGTTCGTCTGGCGTCTCGCAGACGACAACGGCAACCTGACCGACGTGCGGGTCTTCGACGACCCCGACACGCTCATCAACATCTCGACGTGGGTGTCGATCGATGCCTTCCGGGCCTATGTCTACGGCGAGGCACACGGCCCCTACGTCAAGCGCCGCCGCGAGTGGTTCTCGAAGCCAACGGACCTCCCGGTGCTGGTGATGTGGTGGGTGCCCGAGGGCACCGAGCCGAGTGCGCTCGAAGGCAGGCGCCGGCTCGAACTGCTCGCAGCCAACGGGCCCGGGCCCGAGGCGTTCACGTTCGCCAAGCGATTCGGGCCGCCCGCCACCTGAGGACCGCGAGCCGACGACGAGCGTCACACTCGACGGTCTCGACTCAGGTGACACAAACCTTCTACTCTGCTTGGTCGTGCGCAGCTCCAAGGACTTCTTCAAGCCTCTCGCCGTCGGTGCCCCGGCCCCGGTCCGCGAGATCCCATTCGCCCCCTCCCGGATGATCCACTTCTTCCCGCCGTCGAACGAGAAGATGGTGGCGAAGGTCCCCGACATCGCGCCGACCGTCGACATCCTGCTCGGCAACCTCGAGGACGGTGTGCCGGCATCCGACAAGGAAGCCGCACGGGCCGGGCTGGTCCAGGTTGGCAAGACCGTCGACATGGGCAGCACCCAGCTGTGGACCCGGGTGAACTCGCTCGACTCGCCGTGGGCGCTCGATGACCTCACCACGCTGGTCACCGAGATCGGCGACAAGCTCGACGTCATCATGATCCCGAAGGTCGAGGGCCCCGAGGACATCCATTACGTCGACCGCCTGCTGGCCCAGCTCGAAGCCAAGGCCAACCTGTCGAAGCCGCTGCTGGTCCACGCCATCCTCGAGACAGCTCGCGGCGTGGCCAACGTCGAGGCCATCTGCGGTGCCTCGCCCCGGATGCAGGGCCTCTCGCTCGGACCAGCCGACCTGGCCGCCAACCGCCGCATGAAGACCACCCGGGTCGGCGGCGGCCATCCTGGCTACCTGGTCCGCAACGATCCGTCGGGCGACGACATCCACGAAGCGCGCGCCACCCATCAGCAAGACCTGTGGCACTACACCATCGCCCGCATGGTCGACGCCTGCGTGATGCACGGCATCCTCCCGTTCTACGGGCCCTTTGGCGACATCAAAGACACGGTGGCCTGCGAAGACCAGTTCCGCAACGCCTACCTGCTCGGCTGTGTCGGCGCTTGGAGCCTGCACCCCGTCCAGATCGACGTGGCGAAGAAGGTCTTCTCGCCCGATCCGGCCGACGTTGCCCATGCCCAGCGGGTCATCGACGCCATGGGCGACGGCACCGGCGCCATCATGCTCGACGGCAAGATGGAAGACGACGCCTCGGTCAAGCAGTGCCACGTGATCGTGGAACTGGCTAAACGCCTGTCCGAGCGCGACCCCGAACTCGCCGCCACCTACGGCTTCTAGAGAAAAGACAACACCATGGCTGACACCTCCACCGCGTCGCGCCCCCGCCGCAGCGTCCTCTACATGCCCGCCGCCAACGAGCGGGCACTCGAGAAGGCGAAGACGATCCCCTGCGATGCGCTGATCTTCGACCTCGAAGACGCCGTGGCCCCTGACGCCAAGGACGCGGCGCGTGCCCAGGCCGTCGCCGCTGCCCAGTCGGGCGAGTACGGCCACCGAGAGATCACCATCCGGTGCAACGGCCTCGACACCCCGTGGGGTGCCGCCGACGTCGCTGCTGCCGCCCAGTCAGGCGCTGCTGCGGTCGTCATTCCCAAGGTCGGGTCGGTCGCGTACGTCGACGAAATCTCTGCGGCGC
The DNA here is from genome assembly GCA_041394265.1 of Acidimicrobiales bacterium. Classification (NCBI taxonomy): domain Bacteria; kingdom Bacillati; phylum Actinomycetota; class Acidimicrobiia; order Acidimicrobiales; species Acidimicrobiales bacterium. The sequence continues at coordinate 3,034,001 of JAWKIO010000005.1, read as the reverse complement.
TCGACGCCGCGGGCGCGCCGGCCGAGATGAAGATCTGGGCCATGTTCGAGACCCCTACGGCGATCCTCGACGCCCGCCACATCGCTGCCCACCCTCGAGTCGAGGTGATCGTGATGGGCACCAACGACCTCTACCGCGAGCTCCGGGCCCAGATGGTGACCGGACGAGGGCCCATCCGGTCCCATCTCGCCACCTCGATCCTCGCCGCACGCGAGGCCGGCAAGGCCATCCTCGACGGGGTCTACAACGACGTCCGCGACGACGAGGGCTTCCGGGTCGAAGCCGTCGACGGCTTCGAGATGGGCTTCGACGGCAAGACCCTCGTGCACCCGAGCCAGGTCGAACCCACCAACGACATCTGGGCACCGTCTGCCGACGAGATCGAGCACGCTCGCAAGGTGATCGCGGCGTTCGAGGCCGGCACGGCCGAGGGCAAGGGCGTCATCACCGTCGACGGCAAGATGATCGAGAACCTGCACGTCGAGATCGCGCGCCGCAGCCTCGCCATCGCCGACGCCATCGCCAACCTCGGTTGAGGCCAGCGCCCCGTCGGTGGCTCAGTGGGTGACGCCCTCGGCACCAACCGACTCCGGTAGGCAGACGCCCTCGGCGGCCGCCTCGACGGCCCGGAACTCGCGCACACGCTCGACCAGTTCAGCCACGTGCTCGGCGGTGATCGGCTTCACGATGTAGCCGGCAACGTCCCGCGTGTCGGCGTCGTGGACATCGCGCATGTGATCCGACGTCGTGCAGACATAGATCGGTACGTGCCGGAGTGCGGGAATGGCTCGGATGTGGTCGATCAGCTCGAAGCCGTTGACCCGCGGCATGTTGAGATCGACCACGACCACACAGGTGGGCACATACGCCGGATCCATACGCTGCGCCGCCAGCAGGTCGATGGCCTCCTGTCCGTCCTTGGCCCGCACCAGCAGGTCGCCCGCTCCGAACTTGCGGAGCTGACGCTCGATCCGCTCGGCGTCGAGATCGTTGTCTTCGACCACGATGATCTTGCTCATACCGCACTCATCTCCTTGCTCGTGTCGCTCTGCTGGTCAACGGGATCAGTCGTTGTTCTGCTGTCGTTCGCAGTGGCCGTGCCGTTCGCAGTGGCCGTGTCATTCGAGGAGGCACCGTTCGTCGCCGTCGCGACGATGTCGGCGAGCGGCCATCTCACGATGAAGGTCGTACCCCGGCCCGGTTCCGACTCGACGTCGATGCTGCCGCCGCGACGATCGACGATCTTGCGCACCACCGAGAGACCGATGCCGGTGCTCTCGCCCCCGAGCGTCTGGAACACCTCGAAGATCCGTTGCCGGTGGTGCTCCTCGATTCCTGCGCCGTTGTCCCGAACGCTGAACTCGAGTTGGGCGCCCGTGATCTCGACGTCGATCTGCACGAAGGCCCGCTCCCGATTCGGGTGGTGTTGAATCGCATTGGTGACGAGATTCGACATGACCTGACGAAGCAGCGATGCCGAGGTCGTCTTCACGGCCGGCGGGCCGCACAGCACGAGCTGGTTGTGACGCAGGTCGAGATCGAGGCGGAGATCGTTGAGGTCGCCGGCCAGATCCACCGTCGTGGCGTCTGGCTCATCGGTGAAACCAACACGGGAGTATTCGAGCAGACCGGCGATGAGTTGGTTCATGCGCTCCAGCTGGTGCTTGAGTCGGCCGAGGTTTCGACGAACGTCGCCCGGTGCCTCGTCGCCCGGCAGGAACTCATCGAGGTCTTCCTCGATCCACTCGGCAAGACTGCCGATCCCTCGCAGCGGGGTCTTGAGGTCGTGCGACGCAACGTAGGCGAACCGCTCGAGTTCGACGTTCGACTGCTCGAGACTGCGAGCGTTGTGCGTCAACTCGCTCGTCAGATCATCGGCGAATCGAATCGCTCGACGATTCGAACGTGTGAGGCCGATGAACATCGTGAGCAGCAGACCGTCGATGAGGAGCCCGGCGCCGAGGATGATCCACGGCTCGCTGTTCGAGGCGGCTTCTCGGAACCCGAGGGTGGTGCGCGTGGTGACGATCCACTGGCGTCCGTACAGCTGGAGTGTCGATTCCCGCATGAACATCGGGTCAGGATCGAAGTCCTCGTTCTCGGGGGTGTTCTCGTCGAAGAGCACCTCGCCGGCGTCGCGGATCGTCAGGGCGACCGAACGTTGCGAGCTGGCCAGTGCGCCGTCGACGAGGTCCTTCACCACGAACGGTGCGTACACCGCCCCGACGAAGTTGGCGGATCGATCGGCCGTCGGTGGCGTCGAGCGGTCGTACCACGGCGCGTAGAACAAGAACCCGGGGGTCTGGCCTTCGTCCTGGACCAGCACGATCGGTCCGGTCATCCACGCCAGCCCACTGAGTCGAGCCATGGAGATGCCGTTGTAGCGATTGGCCTCGTGCGCCATGTCCAGCCCGACGGCGGCGCTGTTGGTTGCCAACGGTTCGATCGAGGTGATCGGCAGGAACTCGGGTTGATCGTGCGGTGGATGGATCTCGAAGTCGGGTCGCGTCAGCCGCTCGTTGGCGATGAACGCATCGACCTCGTCGGGCGCAACCTCGTGGATCACCCCGATGCCATTGGCACCCGGATACTTGTCGACGACGTCGAGGGTTTCGGCGTACACCTTCCACTCGGCATCGGTCACGTCGCCGCCGTTGGCCTGGATCGCTGCCACCCCACCCCACAGCGCCCCTTCGTAGTGGTGGAGCTGCTCCGAGAGCAGACCGAGACTCCGTTCGGTGTCCTCGGTGAAGGTTGCTTCGGCCCGAGCATCGACCTCCCGCTTGGTCACATAGGACGCAACGAAGGTCAGGGAGAGCGACAGCACCATCACGAACCAGTGCAGGCGCGACAGGCTGCCGCCGCGAACGAGGTCATCGCGAGTCTGCTCGGTCGTCATCGATCGACCAGCCGTGTCGCTCACCTGATTGGCCAACTGACGAACCCGCTTCCTACTCCGGACGACGGGCCGTCGACGGCCGTGGTCGCCTCGTCAGCGAAGCATCGGTTCGTGAAACCGCTCTATGAGTGGGATCAGGTGCGCACCACACCGTCGGCCACGGCGGCCGCCGCAACCGCAGCCGCCACCCGCATCGACACGGTCTTGTCGAACACCGGCGGCATGATGAAGGTCTCGCACAGCTGGTCGTCGGTGACCGATTCGGCGATCGCCTTGGCCGCGGCGAGCTTCATGTTCTCGGTGATGTCGGTGGCCCGCGCGTCGAGCGCACCGCGGAAGATGCCGGGGAAGGCCAGCACGTTGTTGATCTGGTTCGGGTAGTCGCTTCGGCCCGTGCCGAGCACCCGAACCAGGTCGCCGACCAGTTCGGGTCGGATCTCCGGATCGGGGTTGGCCATGGCGAAGACGATGGGGTCATCGGCCATCGCCTTCACGTCGTCGACCGTGAGGACGTCGGGGGCGCTCACCCCGATGAACACGTCGGCACCGACGATCACGTCGGACAGCGAGCCGGAGCGATCCTCAGGGTTGGTGTTCTCGGCGAACCACTGCTTCCAGGAGTTGAGGCCTTCGCGGCCGATGTGCACCGCGCTCTGGGAGTCGACACCGATGATGTTCGTCGCCCCGGCGCCGAGCAGGATCTTGCCGATGGCCACACCGGCCGCACCGACACCTGAGATCACGATGGCCAGGTCTTCCATTCGCTTCCCGGTGATCCGCAACGCATTCTCGAGCGCCGCCAGCGTGACCACCGCGGTGCCGTGTTGATCGTCGTGAAAGATCGGAATGTCGAGGTGCTTCTTCAGCTCCTCCTCGACGTAGAAGGCACCGGGTGCCGCGATGTCTTCGAGGTTGATGCCACCGAACGTCGGAGCGAGGCGGATCACCGTCTCGACGATCTCTTGCGGCGACGCCACGTCGAGGCAGATCGGGAAGGCGTCGACCCCGCCGAACTCCTTGAACAGAAGGGCCTTGCCCTCCATCACCGGCATCGCGCCCTTCGGGCCGATGTTGCCGAGACCGAGCACCGCGGTGCCGTCGGAGACAATGGCGACGGTGTTCTTGCGGATGGTGTACTCGTCGGCCTTGGTCTCGTCCTGGGCGATGGCAGTACAGACCCGAGCCACACCGGGGGTGTAGGCCATCGACAGGTCGTCGATGTCGCCGACCGGGCACAGCGACAGCACTTCGATCTTGCCGCCTTCGTGCATCTTGAACGTCCGGTCGTACCAGCCGACCAGCGTGATGCCCGGCGTCTCACTCACCACGTCGACGATCGTCTGCTGATGCTCGACGTCGGTGCAGTTGACGACGATCGTCCGCTCGACCGTGGTGCCCTTGGCAACAAAGGCGTCGACGGCGTAGATGTTGCCGCCGGCCTCGCCGATGTTGGTGGCGAGTCTGCCGAGTACACCGGGCACGTTGTCGAGCACGACGTTGATGGCGATCGAATACTGCGTTGCCGGCGGCTTGGTCATGGGGAGGCAAGCTATCGCCGGGCCAACCCGATCAACGCCCGCAGTGGTGGCACGGGACGGGACCGAAGTGGGTGACGCGTTCGGTCCACTCGGTGCCGTCGTGCCAGCGAAGCTTGTGGATCGCCATGGGATCGGCGTGCCATCCCTTGCTGATCGAAGTGGGGAGGACGAGTTCGGGAGCAGTCTCGGCCGAACCGGCATGGATGTGGATGGCTGGGGTCTCGGCGGCTGGGGTCTCGGTCGCTGGGGTCTCGGTGATCAGGGTGATGGTGGTCATGCCCATCACGATGACGCCCGGCGGCAGCGAGCGAATCGGGGGCTTCCCCTCATCATCGGGGAAGCTCTCGGGGGATCAGCCGATGGCGGCCCGTAGCCGTTCGACGGCGGTAGGTGTCCTGGTCCCCCACCAGAACAGGTCCTGGCCGTCGACCTCGACGACGGGTGCCAGTGCTCGCAGTTCGTCGAGGTGGTGCGCCTCGAAGCCGTAGGGCTCCGAGGGCACGAGGACGAGATCGGGCTGGCGTGCCGCGACGTCGTCGAGCGCCACCTCGGGATAGGCGCCGTCGCCGGGTGCACCGTAGATGTTGTCGAAACCGAGCCACGTCAACACGGTGGACCCGTAGGTCGCTGCGCCGATGGTCATCCAGGGTCGTCGCCAGATCGGCACGAACACCCGACGGCGATCGACGCCCGGGTCCGGGGACACGCTGAAGTCGGGCCACGTGCTGGTCTGCGACGCCAGCCCGATCCGGGTGGCCACCCGATCGAGCTCAGTGGCCACCTGATCGAGGCGACGAACGTCGGTGACGAAGACCTCGATCCCGCGGTCGGCCAAAGCCTCGGCATCCTCTCGACGGTTCTCCTCCCGGTCGAGCATCACGACGTCGGGGGACAACGCCTCGATCGCCGCCAGGTCGGGGTTCTTGGTCCCACCCACCGTTGCCAGGTCGGGCTGCTCGCAGTATTTGGTGCAGGCGATCGGGTCGTGCCCCCACGCTCGCAGCGACTCGGTGATCGACGGCACCAGGCTCACGACTCGCACGCTCGTTGTCGTGGCCTCTCCGGTGGGCTCGGAAGTCGACGGGCTCACATTCGCCGAAGGAGGTCGGCCTTCTTCTGGTCGAACTCCTCGTTGGTGAGCAACCCTTGCTGACGGAGAGCGTCGAGCTGTTGGATCTGTTCGGCGATCGACACCGGTGCCGGAGCTGGTGCTTGGACCCCCTGCATCCCCTGGGCCACCCGATCGAACTTGCGGTTCTCGTTGTTCTCCATCTGGATGTAGATCTCGTTCTGCACATCCAGCGGGCGGCGGATGTCGCTGAAGCTCGAGACCCCCATCTCACCCGCCGATTCGATGCGAAGGTCGCCGGAGCCGATCATCCGCTCGAAGATCGACTGGGCGAAGAAGACGGTGTTGATACGTTCGAGCGGGATCTCGACCCCTTCACGCCGCAACACACCGCTGCGCGAGATGAGCCGATCGGTGGTGACGACGAAGTTCGTCGTGTTCCACACGATGTACCGGGCGACGAACCAGATGACCGCAGCGACGATCAACAGCCCGGCGATGATCCGCACGGGACCGTTGTCGATGGCGAGTGACGCGATCCCGATCACGATGGCGCCGGCGAGTGCCAGCGCCTGGCGAGACATGAACCACCAATGCGGTCGAAGGTCGAGGACGACCTCCTCACGAGCGTGGAGCTGATCAGTGGGGTAGCCCATGGGGGAAGTCTAGACCGCTCCCCGGGATAGGGTCGGCGCCGTGAGCGGTCAGCATCTCCTCGACGGATTGAACGAGCGCCAGCGCCAAGCGGTGACCACCACAGGCGGCCCGCTGGTGGTGCTCGCCGGCGCAGGCTCGGGCAAGACCAGGGTCCTCACCCGCCGAATCGCGTATCGAGTGCTCGAAGGCGACACCGACCCTCGCCGGGTCCTCGCACTCACCTTCACCCGCAAGGCCGCCGGCGAGATGCGCACCCGGCTCCGCCACCTCGGCCTGCGCGACGACGTCGTCGCCGGCACCTTCCACGGTGTGGCACTCACCCAGCTCCGCGAACGGTGGGCCGAGCGAGGGATCCAACCACCCACCATCCTCGACCGAAAGTACCGAATGGTCAGTCAGCTCCTCGGACGAGGCCGCGGGGTCGAGCCCATGGACGTGGTCGCCGAGATCGAGTGGGCGCGTGCCCGGATGGTCGAGCCCGCCGACTATGCAACGGCCGCCCGCCTGGCCGGGCGAACGCCACCGCTTCCCGCCGACGACATGGCCGACCTCCTGCATCGATTCGCCCAGGAGAAGCGGCAGCGACGCGTCGTGGACTTCGACGATCTCCTTGCTCTGGCGCTGCGCGATCTGCTGGCCGACCCCGACTACGCCAACGCGGTCCGCTGGCGCCATCGCCACCTCTACGTCGACGAGTTCCAAGACGTCAACCCACTGCAATTCGAGCTGCTGAAGGCATGGCGAGGACGCTCCGACGACCTGTTCGTCGTCGGCGATCCGAACCAGGCGATCTATGGCTGGAACGGTGCCGATCCCGACCTCCTCGGTCGCTTCGCCAAACGAGAGCGAACGGCTGTCGTCATTCCACTTGCCGACAACTACCGCTCGACGCCACAGATCCTGACGGTGGCCTCGGCCGCGCTCGCCGGCAAGGCGGGCCAGCTCATCCCCCACCGCCACGACGGCGTCGTTCCCACCATCACTGCCTACCCGAGCGAGGAGGACGAGGCCGTCGGGATCGCCGAGGCGCTACGAGCCGCTCGCTCGGTGGGTGAGCCCTGGTCGCACCAGGCCGTCCTCGTTCGCACCAACGCCCAGCTCGTGCCGATCGAACAGGCACTCGTCGCGAGTGGCATCCCGGTTCGGGTGCGGGGAGGGAGCGGTCCGCTCAACAGTCCGGAAGTGAAGTCCAAGCTGCGCGAGCTCACCCGGCCGGGGGTCGACCTTCGACGCGCCGTTGCCGACCTCGTCGACACGAGCGAGGGCGCCGAGCCGAGCACGCTCACCCCAGCCGAGATCGAGCGACGCCAGAACGTCGATGCACTCGGCAACTTGATCCGTGACTACCTGGCCGTCGACCCCATGCCGAACGGTCCCGGCCTCGCGGCCTGGATCGCCACGATCCAGGCCGGCGAGGTGGCCACCGACACCGACGCGGTCGATCTCGCCACCTTCCACGCCGCCAAGGGCCTGGAGTGGCCGGTCGTCCACCTCGCCGGGATCGAGGCCGGATTCGTTCCCATCAGTTACGCCGAGACCGGCGGACAGCTCGCCGAGGAGCAACGTCTGCTCTACGTTGCGGTGACCCGAGCCGAGCGCGAACTCCATCTGTCATGGGCCGCCAGCCGGACCTTCGGCACCCGCGCTCGGCGGCGGACCCCGTCGCCGTACCTCGAGCGCATCAGCGGGGCCATCGAGCATCTGACGAGCGGTCAGCGCCCGCTGGATTGGCGGGCCAAGGTCGAGGATTCACGCACGACGCTCGAGGTCGCCGCCGCCACCACGGTCGACGTCCGGGCGCCTCGCCTGCCGAACGACAAACTGTTCGACATGCTGCAGGCGTGGCGGCGCGACCGCGCTCGCGCCGCCGACGTGCCGCCACACGTCGTGTGCAACGACCAGACGCTTCGAGCCGTCGCCGCGACTCGACCAACCAGCCGCTCAGGGCTGTCGACGATCAAGGGCCTCAGTGCCGCCAAGCTCGAACGCTACGGCGACGAACTCATCGAGGTCGTCCGGTCGGCGAACGACGCCTGACCGGTTCGCCCGACCGGCTCCGCTCGGTCAGGTCGCTTGACTCAGGTCTCGTTGTTCCGGGCCGCCATCATCGCAGCAAGCTTCGCGAAGTCGACGCTGATGAACAGACCGGTGGCCTCGGCGCACAACCGATCACCGGCATGAAGCGTGGCGTCGACGAAGATCTTGCGTCCCTCGGTGCGAGCGGTCCACGCCTCGCAGACGAGGAGTTCGTGTAGCGGCGTCGGCGACCGGTAGTTGATCGTGAGCGAGCCAGTCATACCGGGGTTCCCGGTAAGGGCCTGCGCCGCCCCCATCACCTCGTCGAACGCCGCCGCCACCAGCCCGCCGTGCACGTTCCCGGGCGGCCCTTCGTAGGCCGATCCGAAGCGCACCTCGGCCCGCACCTTCGGCGGATCGATCGTGAAGTTCATGAGGGGCGCGATCGGGTTGGCGCGCCCGATGAGCGGACTGTATTCAGCATGGCCCTTGGGCGGCCCGGCACCGGCGGTCGAGGCCTCGGCGAACTGCACGTAGCGACGCCCATGCTCGAAACCTCGGAGGGTCTCGACCATGGCCTCGAGATCGTCGGCCATGGCCGCGAACGCCTCGTCGGGAGCGCGATTGTCGACCAGTCGATCGATCATCTCGCGCATGGCGTCACCCACCCGCCAGGTCAATCGCTGACGTGGCGTCAGCAGCGAGGTGTCGGCGTCGGAGTAGTAGCCCGACAACGCAACGGCAGGTGCCTCGCCGACTTGCAGCTCGCCCTCAGACAGGCCTTCCTCAGACCGCTCTTCCTCAGACATTGGCGGCCTCACGATCTCGGTACACGGCGATGACGGGCACGTGGTCGCTGGGCTTGGTTCCCTTGCGACCGTTGCGATCGATCAGGTCGACGATGCAGCGATCGGCGAGACCGCGCGATGCCAGCAGGTAGTCGATCCGCATGCCCTGGCGTTTGTGGAAGCGCCCGGCTTGATAGTCGTAGTAGCTGAACAACCCGGGATCAGGATGGCGTTGGCGGAAGGTGTCGACCAACCCGAACGCCTTGACCTCGTCGAGCGCCGAGCGTTCCGGCTCGGTCACGTGCGTGCTGCCCTCGAACACCGATCGATCCCACACGTCGATGTCGGTCGGCGCGATGTTCCAGTCGCCGGCCACGATCACGTCATCGTCGGGCGACGTGGTCTGGTCGAGGTGGGCCCGCAGCCTTCCCAGCCACGACAGCTTGTAGACGTAGTGCTCGTGGCCGACCTCGCGACCATTCGGCACATACACGCTGTGTACTCGGATCCCGCCACACGTGGCCGACACCAGCCGGGCATCAGGGTCGGGCTCGATTCCGCCCGCGAACCCACCGAGCGGCTGCTCGATGCCGACCCGCGACAGGATGGCGACGCCGTTCCACTGGCCCTGGCCGTGGTGCACCGACTCGTAGCCGAGCGAGCGGAAGGTGTCGGCCGGAAAGGCGTCGTCGGAGAGCTTGGTCTCCTGGAGGCACAGCACGTCGGGTTCGACCTGTGCGAGCCAGTCCTCGACCCTCGGCATCCGCGCGTTGAGGGAATTCACGTTCCAAGTGGCGACGAGCATGCGCCGCACCCTACCGAATCGCCCTGGTCACCGAGAAGCTTGCTGACCCCCGAGGACTAGGCTCGACCCATGGCATTCACGGTCACGACCTGGACCGACTACCTCTGCCCCTGGGCCTACCTCGGGAGACGCCACTCCCAGTGGATCCGCAACGCCGGCGTCGACGTCATGATCCGTGGCTACGAACTCCATCCCGATGTCCCACCCGAGGGTCGCCCGATCCGGCCCGGCGGGAGTTACGACCGGCTCCTCGACCGGCTACAGGCCGAGAGCCGGGCGAACGGCGTCGACTTCAACAAGCCGTCGCGCACCCCCAACACCCGCGCCGCCCTCGAGCTGCTCGAACTCGTGCACCACCATCAGCCCGATCGGGCCCTCGCCTACGACGACGCGCTCGCTGCGGCGACCTGGATCGACGGTCGACCAATCGACCAAGCCGACGTCCTGCGAGACCTCGCAACGGAGGCCGGCGTCGACGACGACCTCGTTCGCCTGCTCGATCTCGGTCGAGGATCCGAACTCCTGGAGGCCGGTCGAGCTGAGGCGATCGAGTTCGAGGTCAGCGCCACACCGTCGTGGCGAATCGGCGAGTTGACGATCGCCGGCGTCCACGAAGACGCTCAGTTCCAGCGGTGGGCTGGGCGCCTCATCGAACGAAACTCCAGCTGAGAAAACACCTCGTCCAAGTCGAGCGCCGGGACGACCTCTGGCGAAGTCGCGCAGCTAGGCTGGCTCGCCGTGGCCCCGCAACCGTCAACTGCCCCTTCCGGACCCAACGACTGGCTGATCGAAGAGCTTCGCCAGCAGTATCGGGAGAACCCCCGATCTGTCCCGGAAGCGTGGCGCACCCTCTTCGCCGAGTCCGAAGGTGGCGCCACTGCGGCGCCGCCGACCAATGGCTCAGCCACCAACGGCTCGGCCACCAACGGCGTGCATGTCAACGGCGGGCCGACCAACGCGGTCGCCAACGGTGCTCCAGCTGCACCAACGGGTGCGCTCCCCGAGCCGGCACCGGCCCCCGCTGCTGCGCCCGCAGCAACGCCCGTTGCCGACGACGCGCCTACTGCGGCTGCGCCCACGCCAGCGGCGCCAGCAGCACCGGCGCCAGCCTCCGCTGCCGACTCGAACGACCCCCCGGTCGACGAGGCCGGTGAACCACTGCGTGGCGTGGCGGCCCGCATCGTCGCCAACATGGAGTCGAGCCTGACGGTCCCGACCGCCACGAGCTTCCGTGAGATCCCGGCGAAGCTCCTCGAGGTCAACCGGAAGATCCTCAACAATCACTTGGGTCGCGTCCGTGGCGGCAAGGTGAGCTTCACCCACATCATGGGGTACGCCATCGTTCGGGCCATCGTCGAGACCGTTCCCAACATGAACAGCGTCTACGTCGAGGGCGCCGACGGCAAGCCGCGCGTGGTGCGCGGCGGCCCCATCAACTTCGGCCTGGCGGTCGACCAGCAGAAGGCCGACGGCACCCGCTCGCTGATCGTCCCGGTCATCAAGGACGCCGGGACGATGAACTTCGCCGAGTTCGTCGCCGCCTACGAGGGCCTCATCAAGAAGGTTCGCGACAACAAGCTCACGGTCGACGACATGACCGGCGCCACCGTGAGCCTCACCAACGTCGGCACGATCGGCACCGTCCAGTCGGTGCCGCGGCTCATGCCCGGTCAGGGCGCGATCATCGGCGTCGGCCGTATCGACTACCCCACCGCGTTCGAGGCCGCCGACCGAAAGGTCATCGCCCAACTCGGCCTGTCCAAGGTCGTCACGATGACCTCGACCTACGACCATCGCATCATCCAGGGCGCCGAGTCCGGGTCGTTCCTCAAGCGGGTGCACGAGCTCCTCATCGGGGGCGACGACTTCTACGACGGGCTCTTCGCCGACGTGGGCGTGCCGTACACCGCGGTCAACTGGCTCGACGACCACGGTGCCACCGAGGCCGACGACACCCAGGGCTTGCACGCCAAGCAGATGGCCGTGAGCACGCTGGTCAACCAGTACCGCGTCCGTGGTCACCTGATCGCGAACACCAATCCGCTCGCCGACTCGGCTTCGGTGCTCCACCCCGAGCTCGACCCCGCCACCTTCGGACTCACAATCTGGGACCTCGACCGCGAGTTCCTCACCGGCATCCGCGACGGCGTGTACGCATCGATCGGCGGCCAGGCCAAGCAGATGCCGCTCGGCGACATCCTGGGCGTGCTGCGCGATGCGTACTGCCGAAGCATCGGCGTCGAATACATGCACATCGCCGATCCGGCCGAGAAGCGCTGGATCCAGGAACAGGTCGAGGGCCACCCCTACACGATGGGTCGCCAGCAACAGCACCATGTGCTCGAGCGTCTCACCGCCGCCGAGGCACTGGAGAAGTTCCTCGCCGCCCGCTACGTGGGCCAGAAGCGCTTCGGGCTCGAAGGCCTCGAGAGCACCATTCCGGTGATTGACGCACTGTTGACCCGAGCAGCCGACACCAATCACACGCGTGCCGTGATGGGCATGGCCCACCGTGGCCGCCTCAACGTGTTGGTCAACATCATGGGCAAGGCCTACAACGACCTCTTCAAGGAGTTCGAAGGGGCGGTCTCGGAGAGTTCGATCCAGGGCTCGGGCGACGTCAAATACCACCTCGGCTTCCAGGGCACCCACGAGAGCCCTTCGGGCAACGTCATCGAAACCGAGCTTGCGCCGAACCCGTCACACCTCGAGACCGTCGGACCGGTCGTGGTCGGCATGGCGCGTGCCTACATGGACCAGGTCGACGAGGGCAACTACCCGATCCTGCCGATCCTGCTCCACGGCGACGCCGCCTTCGCCGGCCAGGGCGTCGTGCCCGAAACCCTGAACCTCTCGCAGGTGAAGGGCTACAAGGTCGGCGGCACCATCCACGTCATCACCAACAACCAGCTCGGCTACACCACCGCACCGCACCACTCCCGCAGCTCGGAATACTCCACCGACGTTGCGAAGATGGTGCAGGCGCCGATCTTCCACGTGAACGCCGACGACCCCGAGGCCTGCGTCCGGGTCGCCGAGCTGGCGTTCGCGTACCGGCAGGAGTTCCACAAAGATGTCGTCATCGACCTCATCGGCTATCGCCGCCACGGTCACAACGAGGGCGACGATCCGAGCTACACGCAGCCGATCATGTACCGCAAGATCGCCGAGCGACCGTCGGTGCGCACCCTCTACACCCAGAACCTGATCGATCGCGGTGACATCTCGGTCGCCGAGGCCGAGTCGGCGATGGACTACTTCCAGGACATCCTGCAAGGAGCACTCGACGCCACCCGCGAGTCGGCACCGCCTGCCGGCCTCCTCGCCAAGCCATCGCCGCCCGCGATCGGCGTGCTTCCCCACATCGAGACCGGCGCCAAGCGTGAACAGCTCGATCGCATCTATGACGTGATGAGCCGTACACCCGAGGGCTTCACCGTCCATCCGAAGCTGGCGCGCCAGTTCGAACAGCGTGACGCCATGTACGCGTCGGGCGAAGTCGACTGGGCGTTGGGCGAGGCCTTCGCCATCGGCACCTTGCTCGATCAGGGTATCTCGGTGCGCCTTGCCGGTCAGGATTCACGGCGCGGCACCTTCGCTCATCGGCATGCGACGCTGCACGACTACGAGAACGGCCACGAGTTCACTCCGCTCACCGAGGCCGGGCCCGACGGCACCGAGTTCTGGGTCTACGACTCGACGCTGTCGGAGTACGCCGCCCTCGGCTTCGAATACGGCTACACGCTCGCCAACCGCCAGGCGCTGGTGATGTGGGAGGCCCAGTTCGGCGACTTCGTCAACGGAGCACAGATCATCATCGATCAGTTCCTCGTTGCCGCCGAGGACAAGTGGAACACCCGCTCGAGCCTCACGATGTTGCTCCCGCATGGCTACGAGGGCCAGGGACCGGAGCACTCCTCCGGTCGCCTCGAGCGGTTCTTGTTGCTCTGTGCAGAAGACAACATCCAGGTCGTCAACGCCACCACCGCAGCCCAGTTCTTCCACCTGTTGCGGCGCCAGGTCCTGCGCGACACCCGCAAGCCGCTCGTGGTGTTCACGCCGAAGTCCGGGCTGCGAGCCAAGTGGTCACGCAGCCCGATCGCCGATCTACTCGAGGGCTCGTTCCAAGAAGTCCTCGACGACAACGGCGCACCGAAGGCGAAGTCGGTCAAGCGAGTCATCCTCGCCAGTGGCAAGGTGGCGGCCGAAGCACAGGCCCACCGCGACGAGATCGGCGCTCCCGCTGCCGTCGTGCGGGTCGAGCAGCTCTACCCGTGGCCGTTCGCCGATGTCGCCGCCGCGCTCGAGAAGTACAAGAACGCCGACGAGATCGTGTGGCTGCAAGAGGAGCCAGAGAACATGGGTTCGTGGAACGCGGTCAAGGGCCACCTCTACGAGGCCCACGGCGAGACCCATCGGATTCGTCGGGTGAGCCGCACCGAGTCGGGCAGCCCGGCCACCGGTTCGCTCGCCGTCCACAAGCAGGAGCAACAAGAGCTCCTCGAGCGAGCCTTCGCCGGCATCGACTGACCCCGAACCAACGCACGAACCCTCGCAACTTTGGCGAGTTGGCACCGCTCAGAGGTATCAAACCGCCAAAGTTGCTGCGGGGTTTGGTCAGTCGAACTCGACGCCGATGATCTCGGAGAGCTCGGCCAAGGCAACATCGGGATCGCCCACCTTGATGGTGGTCATGCCCATCGCCTTGGCCGGCTTGAGGTTGATGCCGAGATCGTCGAGGAACACCGCGTCGCTCGCTTCGATCTCGAGCAGCTCGAGGGCCTTCTCGTAGAAGCCGAGCTCGGGCTTGCGAATGCCGATGCGCGACGACTCGATCACTTCGTGGAACTGCGCCATGACGGCGTTGCGCGCCGGATCACCTTCGCTGACGCCGCTGCCCTTCCCCTCGCCGCTCTCACGTGACAAGAAGTTGTTGGTGAGGCAGGCGGTGATGAATCCCTCAGCGCGCACCTTGGCGACGGCCGCCGCCATACGGGGGCGCACCTCACCCGACAGCAGACCGAGGATGTCGCGACCGTTGATCTCGTGGCCGATCGCCGCCGCCTCTTGCTCGAACAGCTCGGCAAACCCGTGGACGTCGACGTCACTCCGCTCGAGCTTGGCCCAGGCGTTGTCATCGGGGTTGGTGGCGTTGATGGTTCGGATCACATCGGCCGGCAAACCTTTCGAAGCCTCGTAGCGATTGAAGGCTTCGAAAGGTGATGTCAGGATCACGCCGCCGAAGTCGAAGAGCACTGCTTTGATCATCCGGCAATCCTAGAAGAACCCGCACGATCCAACGTTTCTGGGCTTGACGGTGCTTGACTGGTGTCAACATGACATCCAAGACACGACATCTCGTGGTCGACGGATCCAACATCGCGACAGAGGGTCGATCCCTCCCGAGCCTGAAGCAGCTGGATGAGGCGGTTCGCTCCGTCCTCGCCGAGCGTGACTTCGACTCCGTGACCGTGATCGTCGACGCAACCTTTGCGCACCGAATCGACGCGTCCGAACGCGAGGAGTTCGAAGCCGCCATCGAAGCGGGCGAACTCCTCATGCCACCGGCCGGTGTGGTCGGGCGCGGCGACGCCTTCATCCTGCAGGTCGCCGAGAAGGCGAACGCGGCAGTGTTCTCCAACGACTCGTTCCAGGAGTTCCACGGCGAGCACGGCTGGCTGTTCGACGACGGACGGCTCGTCGGCGGCAAGCCCGTCGAGCACGTGGGTTGGGTCTTCGTCGATCGCATCCCCGTGCGCGGTCCCGCAAGTCGCCGCGCCACCCGCGAGGCTCGCGGTCGCGGCAGGCGATCCCGTTCGAACCAGACCAGCTCCGGCGTCGAGCTCGGCCCACCGCCGAAGCCGAAGGCACCACCTCCCGCTCGCCGCCCCAGCGCCCCGGCCGACGAGCCGGCAGCGACCGAGACCACCTCGCGTCGACGCCGGGGCCGTCGCTCTGGCGGCGATGCGGCAAAGAACAACGACGCGAACGCATCGAACGCCAAGGCGTCGGCCCGCGCCGCCGGCAGCGGGTCGCAACTCAACGAGCCCATGGATTTCCTGAACTTCGTCGCCAAGTACTCGATCGGCGATGAGCTCATCGCACCGGTCGATCGCTACAGCTCGCACGGCTGCTACCTCAACGTCAGCGGGGCCCAGGCCTACCTACCGCTGAAGTCGATGGGCGACCCTCCCCCGACCAAGGCACGCGAAGTCGTGTCGATCGGACAGCTCGTCAAGGCCCGGGTCGACTCGCTCGACGCCGACCGACGAGGCATCAACGTCGTGTTGCTCGATGCCCTCAACGGCAACGATCCCACCGGCGAGGCTCATGAACAACTATTGTCTGCCGACGACTCGGCGGGAGTAGAGCATCTCACAAGGAGCGAGACAGACGTGGCTACCAAGCGAACGGCATCCAAGGCACCCGCCAAGAAGGCTGCCGCCAAGAAGGCACCAGTGAAGCGGGCGGCCAAGGCCACCGCGTCACCACGTGTGAAGAAGGCTGCAGCAAAGAAGGCTGCGCCGGCAAAGAAGGCTGCACCGGCCAAGAAGGCCGCCGCCAAGAAAGCGCCGGCCAAGAAGGCCGCCGTGAAGAAGGCCGCACCGGCCAAGAAGGCCGCCGCCAAGAAAGCGCCGGCCAAGAAGGCCGCCGTGAAGAAGGCCGCACCCGCAAAGAAGGCCGCCGCCAAGAAAGCGCCGGCCAAGAAGGCCGCCGTGAAGAAGGCCGCACCCGCAAAGAAGGCCGCCGCCAAGAAAGCGCCAGCCAAGAAGGCCGCCGTGAAGAAGGCCGCACCCGCAAAGAAGGCCGCCGCCAAGAAAGCGCCAGCCAAGAAGGCCGCCGTGAAGAAGGCCGCACCCGCAAAGAAGGCCGCCGCCAAGAAAGCACCGGCCAAGAAGGCCGCCGTGAAGAAGGCCGCACCCGCAAAGAAGGCCGCCGCCAAGCGCAAGTAGACACCCGCTCAGACCAGACCGAGTCCAAGCGTCAAGTCGAAGCCCCGGGCAGTTGCCCGGGGCTTTGCGCGTCAGCGTCACGGGCGCGTCGGTGCAACGGGTGCGCCTGCAACGCCGCTCCAGCGTCCGGTACTCACGGACCGAACGGCACCCCGGTACGCTCGCTGCCATGTCGGCGCAATTCGTTTACACCATGCACAAGGTCGGCCGGTACTACCCGCCCGACCGCCAGATCCTCGAGAACATCACGCTCGCCTTCTATCCCGGCGCGAAGATCGGTGTGCTCGGCAGCAACGGATCCGGCAAGTCGTCGCTGCTCAAGATCATGGCCGGCATCGATGACGGCTACACGGGCGAGGCACGACTCACGCCCGAGTTCAGTGTCGGCTACCTCGAGCAGGAACCACAGCTCGATCCGGCGAAGACGGTGCGAGGCAACGTGATGGACGGTGCGGGTGAGACCGTGTCGCTACTCGCTCGCTACGAAGAGGTGCTCGCCGGCTGGGCCGACCCCGACGCCGACTACGACAAGCTCGGTGCAGATCAAGCTCGCCTCGAGAGCGAGATCGAGGCGGTGCAGGGTTGGGATCTCCAGCGCACCATCGAGATCGCCATGGACGCGCTTCGCCTGCCCCCGCCCGAGTCGTCGGTCGAGAACCTGTCGGGCGGTGAACGTCGCCGTGTGGCGTTGTGCCGTCTCCTGCTCTCGAAGCCCGACCTCCTACTGCTCGACGAGCCGACCAACCATCTCGACGCCGAGTCCGTCGCCTGGCTCGAACGACACCTGTCCGAGTACCACGGCGCCGTCATCGCCATCACCCACGACCGCTACTTCCTCGACAACGTGGCCCGTTGGATCCTCGAACTCGACCGAGGCAAGGGCATCCCGTTCGAGGGCAACTACTCGAGTTGGCTCGAGCAGAAGCAGGCACGACTCGACTCCGAGGTACGTGCACAGGCGGCACGCAAGCGGACGCTCGAGCGCGAGCTCGAGTGGGTGCGCATGGGGTCCAAGGCTCGCCAGGCCAAGGGCCAAGCCCGACTCAATGCCTACGAGGCCCTGCAGGCCGAGGCCGAGGCCTACGATCCGCGCGACGAGAAGGTGCAGATCCACATCCCGCCCGGGAAGCGGCTCGGCGATCAGGTCTTCGAGATCGAACACCTCAGCAAGGGATTCGACGACCGGCTCCTCATCGAGGATCTCTCGTTCAAGTTACCGAAAGCCGGCATCGTCGGTGTCATTGGTGGCAACGGCGCCGGAAAGACCACGCTGTTCAAGATGCTGATCGGCGCCGCCACCGGCGACGCCGACGCCGAGCAGCCCGACGGTGGCGAGATCAAGGTCGGCTCGACCGTCGAGCTCGCCTACGTCGATCAGTCCCGCGACCTCCTCGATCCTGACGACACCGTCTACGACGCGATCACCGAGAAGCACGACGTCCTCGAGGTCGGCGGCCGTGAGATCAATGGTCGTGCCTACGTTGCCTCCTTCAACTTCAAGGGCTCCGACCAACAGAAGAAGGTCGGTGTGCTCTCCGGAGGTGAACGCAACCGTGTCCATCTCGCTCGGGTGCTGAAGAAGGGCGGCAACGTGCTGTTCCTCGACGAGCCGACGAACGACCTCGACGTCGACACCTTGCGTGCGCTCGAGGACGCGCTCGACCGCTACCCCGGTTGTGCGGTGGTCATCAGCCACGACCGTTGGTTCCTCGACCGCATCGCCACCCACATCCTGGCCTTCGAGGGCAACTCGCAGGTCCGCTGGTTCGAGGGCAACTTCTCCGAGTACGAAGACTTCCGCCAGCGCGAATTCGGCGACGACGCCCAGCCGCACAAGCTGACCTACAAGAAGCTCGCCTGACCGACCAGCGTCGGTGCTCGCTCCAAGTGGCGCCCACCGACACGCGCCCGCCGGGCAGGTTCTGCTCAAGCGCTGCCGAATCATGCCGAGACTCATGTCATGGCATCAATGGTGGCAACGAAGATCAAGCCCATCACCCGTGCGGTCGTTCGCCTGATCGAGGCCGGGTCGATGGTGGACTGTGCGTACTGCGAGAAGCAGCTGAAGTTCCGCGCTCGTCAGCGTGATCTCCAGGTGATCTGCAACGTGTACGAGGACGGTCGCTGGGACCGTGTCGAGCACTTCCACGCCGAGTGCTACGCCGAGGCCGGCGAGCCCCACGGCGACGCCAACGACTGAGCAATCCCCCAGTCGTTAGAGTGTCGCGGTGCCATTGAACGAATCACCGCTCGTCACGCCCGATGACCACCGTCTGGCGGCCGACCTCGCCACCCAGACCGGTGAGCTGCTCACCGATCTCCGCCGGCGGCTGGTCCAGGGCGGCATCACGCACTACGAGCTGAAGGATGCCGGCGACGAGGCGGCGCACGATCTGATCGTGCGAGTGCTCGCCGAGCAGCGCCCCGACGACGCCGTGCTCTCCGAAGAAGGAGCCGACGAACGGGCCCGACTGTCGGCCACTCGCACCTGGATCGTCGATCCGCTCGACGGCACCCGCGAGTTCGCCGAACCGCCACGAACCGACTGGGCCGTCCACATCGCACTCGTCGTCAACGGCGATCCGGTCGCCGGCGCCGTCTCGCTACCGGCGCAGGGGCTCACGCTGTCCACACATCAGCCTGCTGTGCTGCCCGCTCCCAGTCCACAAGCACCCCGGGTCATCGTGAGTCGCACGCGACGCCCTCCGGCGGCGCAGATGCTCGCTCGCGAGCTCGACGCCACCTATCTCGAGATGGGTTCGGCCGGGGCAAAGGCCATGGCGGTGGTCCAGGGCCACGCCGACATCTACGCCCACTCCGGCGGCCAGTATGAGTGGGACAACTGCGCGCCCGTCGCCGTCGCCCTCGCGGCCGGTTTGCACTGCTCCCGCCTCGACGGGTCGCCGATGGTCTACAACAACCCGGATCCCTACCTCCCCGACCTCCTCATCTGCCGCCCCGAATGGGCCGAGCAGTGCCTGGCGATCCTGAACAAGTGAGCGCGGTTCGATGACCGGCACCACATCGGAAGAGATGCCCGACCTTCGGGCGGTCAGCTACACCGTCGATGAACGCATTGCGATCATCACGCTCGACCGCCCTCATCGGAACAATGCGTGGACCGGCACGATGGATCGTGAGTATCGATTCTGTCTCGATCTCGCCGAGTCCGATCCGTCGGTGAGCGCCATCGTCGTCACCGGGGCCGGCGAACGGTTCTGCGTCGGCGGCGACTCCCAGGCCCTCGAGGGCCACGTCGAGCGGGGCGGCTACGACACTGGACTCGTCGGCGACGAGGCCACGCCCGGCTACGGCGTCGAGCCGATCTTCGATCATCCCTTCGCCTGTCACTTCGGACTGTCGAAGCCGGTGATCGCTGCGGTCAACGGCGCGGCCGCCGGCATCGGCATGGCGCTCGCCATGTTCGCCGATCTCCGCTTCGCCACGCCTGGAGCGAAGTTCACCACGGCCCACGGCAAGCTGGGCCTCCCGCCCGAGTACGGCCTGTCGTGGCTCCTACCTCGCATGGTTGGCTTGCCCCGAGCGCTCGATGTGCTGCTGACCTCGCGAGTGTTGTTGGCCGAGGAGGCGCTCGAGTGGGGGCTGATCAACGGCATCCGGCCGCCTGACGAACTCCTCGCCTTCTCCGTCGACTACGCCAAGCAGCTCGTCGCCAGCGTCGCCGGCGGCTCCCTGCGTGCGTCGCGGCAGCAGGTCTATCGTGACCTCCACGGCGACATCGGCACCTCGGTCGTCGACTCGATGCGACTGCTCAACGAGATGATGGGCGGTGACGAGTACCGAGAGGGCGTTGCTGCGCTCGTCGAGAAGCGCCCACCCCGCTTCTAGCCGCACCCTCCGCCATCCGAGCGGTACCGCTGCGCCGCCGAACCGAGCCGACCGGCCGAACCGACCGACCTCGCATCACCCCAGCGCGCCGGGCACAATCGGGTTCTCTCCGAAGCCCACCTCGATCCTCCGCCGGTGACCCACCCATGACCGACGCTCCCAAGACCAGCGACACACACCTCCCGTCCGCTCCCGCTGCCGACGACCTCAGCTCCGCGCCCGCTGCCGACGACCTCGGCTCTGCCCCCGCTGCCGACGACCTCGGCTCTGCCCCCGCTGCCGACGACCTCGGCTCTGCCCCCGCTGCCGACGACCTCGACGTTGGCTCGTTCAGCGAGGTGCAGCCGTGGAGCCTGGCAAAGCGGCCGCCGAAGTGGATCGGTCGAGTCCCTGAGCTTCGGGCAACGCAGCTTCGTTCCCTTCCTCGCCTGACCCGAGCACCCAAGCTGCCACCGGTCCGTCGCGCCATCACCGTGGTGCGCGTCCTCGGGCTCGAAGTCGGCGTCTGGGCACTGCGTGAACGGGGCACCTCGGCCTCGCGTGCCGGGATCTCGCGTCGCATCCGCAAGGCTGCCGAACAGCTCGGGCCCACCTACATCAAGCTGGCGCAGATCATCTCGTCGGGCGAGGGTGTCTTCCCGGCCGAGCTGGTCGCCGAGTGCAAGAAGTGCCGCGACCAGGTGCCGGGCGTCTCGTACGACGAGGTCGTCGCCATCGTCGAACAGCAGCTCGGACGTCCGATGCACGAGCTCTTCCGCTCGTTCGAGCCCGAACCACTTGCTGCGGCTTCCATCGCCCAAGTGCACGCGGCCGTGCTGAAGTCCGGAGAGCCGGTGGTCGTGAAGGTCCAGCGACCCGGCATCGACGAGCTGGTGCTGAAGGATCTCAAAGTCCTGGCGTGGCTCGCTCCGTTCCTCGTCGGCCGTATCCCGGTGTCGGCGCTCGCCAACCCGCCCGCACTCGTGGAACTCTTCGCCGAGACGATCGTCGAGGAACTCGACTTCCGGCTCGAGGCCGCCAACATGCTCGACGTCGCTCGGGTGTTCGTCGACCTCGACCAGCGAGGGTTCGTCGTCCCTCGACCACACCCCGACTTCGTGACCGAGCGCATCCTCGTCATGCAGCGGCTCGATGGTTTCCGGTTCGATGACGTCGTCGGCATGAAGGACGCCGGCGTCGACACGCACGCCGTCATCCGCACCGGCATGCTCGGCTTTCTCGAGGGTGCGTTCCTGCACGGCGTCTTCCATGGCGACCTGCACGGCGGCAACCTGTTCGTCCAACCCGACGGACGCACGGCGCTGCTCGACTTCGGCATCACCGGCCGGCTCACCCAGACCGAACGTCTGGCGTTCCTGCGGATGATGATGACCGCCACCATGAACGACGTGCATGGTCAGGTCGCTGCACTCCGTGACCTCGGCGCGCTGCCGCCCGACACCGACATTGCTGCCGTGGTCAAAGATCTCGGCCTCGACGGTCCACCGCTCGACCCCACCAAGCTCGAGCCCGAGGAGCTCGTCGCCGAGCTGCAGCGAGTCATCAAGGCGCTCCTCGCCTACGGCGCCCGCATGCCCAAGTCGCTGATGCTGTACGTGAAGAACCTGATCTTCATCGACGCCGCCATTGCCTCGTTGGCACCCGAACTCGACATGTTCGCCGTCGTCACCGACATCGCCACCCACTTCGCCACCACCCATGGCGCAGCCATCGCCGCCCAACTCGGTGTCCACCACGACGAATGGCAGCTCGACCTCGACGGCATGAAGGCTGGCTTCGGTGTCGATCCGAACGAGCTGGAGCAGCTCACCTACGCCGAACTCCAGGAACGACGGGCGCTGATCCAGCGACGCCTGACCGGTCGCCGGCTCGACTGAACGACGACCACCCGCCGGTTCGCCGTGCCGTCGCGCTAGAACCAAGGGCATGCGTCTCGTCATCGCCGACTGCACGGTCGACTATCAGGGCCGACTCACTGCTCACCTCCCGAAGGCGCCGCGGCTCATCATGGTCAAGGCCGACGGCTGCGTTGCGATCCACGCCGACGGTGGCGCCTACAAACCACTCAACTGGATGAACGCGCCGAACACGTTGCGCGAGGACGACGGCATGTGGACCGTCACGTCACCCAAGGGTGAGCAACTGATCATCACGCTGCACGAGGTCCACAGCGACTCGGCGCACGAGCTCGGGGTCGACCCCGGTCTGCAGAAGGACGGCGTCGAGGCCCATCTCCAGGAGCTGCTTGCCCTCGATCCCGAGCGAATCGAGCCCGGCCTCAAGCTCATCCGGCGCGAGTACCCGACCGACATCGGACCGGTCGACCTGCTGTGCCGCTCGGCCTCGGGCGACGTGGTCGCCATCGAGATCAAGCGACGGGGCGAGATCGACGGCGTCGAACAGCTCACCCGCTACCTCAGCTTCCTCAATCGGGCGGGCCTCGGCGAGGTGCGGGGCACGTTCGTCGCCCAGGAGATCAAGCCGCAGGCCAAGGTGCTCTGCGGCGACCGCTCGATCCTCGCCGTCGAAGTCGATTACGACGAACTCCGAGGCATCGAGCGGCCGCAGCAGCAACTGTTCTGAGCGAGCAGCCTCAGCTGTCACTCGCAGCCTCAGCTGTCACTCGCAGCCTCAGCTGTCACTCGCAGCCTCAGCTGTCACTCGCAGCCTCAGCTGTCACTCGCAGCCTCAGCTGTGCGTGAGCCCGCCGTTGTTGATCACGACCCGGCCGTCGCCGCCAACGGTCTGGAAGATCGCATGATCATCGGCGTCGTTCCAGATGTTGATCGTGAGCGCCTCACCCGGGAGCACCGGTGAACTGAAGCGACCTTCCATGGCGGAGAACCGGCTCGGATCGCCGCCGCACGCCCCCTGTAGCAGCGCTCGCCCGGTGAAGCCGTAGGTGCACAGTCCGTGCAGGATCGGCTTCGGGAAGCCACCGACATCGCTGAACTGCTTGTCGGAGTGCAGCGGGTTGCGGTCGCCGGTCAGGCGGTAGAGCAATGCCTGATCGGGCCGTGTCTGATAGGTGATGCTGACATCAGGCGCACGATCGGGTGCCTCGTTGGTCTTGACCGACGGTCCCCGGTCCCCTCCGAACCCACCCTCGCCGGTGATGAACACCGACGACGTGGCTTCGTAGAGAGGTTGGCCATCAGCGACGAGCGTGGCCACCGTGGTGGTCGCCACCACCGCACCCTTGCCCTTGTCGTAGATCCCGGTGACCTCGTCGACCAGGTCGACCGCGCCCTCGACCGGGATGGGTCGCAGGAGGCGGATGCCTTGTTCGCCATGGACGAGCATGCGTGGATCGAAGGTACCGATCTGGGACATCGCCGATGACCCGCCCGAGGCGACGAAGCCGAACGTCACCGGGAACGTGGGGAGCACCATTTGATCCACACCATGGGTGTTCTCGGTGGTGAACTGGAGTTCGGACCCCACCGGATCCTCCATACCGGCGCCGACACCGAGTGCGTAGAGGAGGGCATCCTTCGAGGTCCACTCGGCCCGGCGAGCTTCGCCCTTCGCGCCGACCGCTTCTGGTTGCAAAGGCATTCGAGGCTCCTCAGTAGGCGGTCGGACGGCCGGGCCCGGTGGCCGGAGCGCCCGACATGTCGCTGTTGGGTTGGGCCTTGCCCATGAGGTCCTTCACGATCGGACCCAGGAGGGTGGGATCGTCGACCGGTGTGGCGGTCGGGCCACGATGCCACGACTCGGCGATGCCGAAGACCTGGCCGCTGGCCTCGAAGACCCGGCCGGTCACAGGCGCGCTCTCGGTGCTGCACAACCACGTGGCAATCGGGGCGATCCAGCGCGGCGACATGGCCTCGCGGGCCTCGCCGTCGAGTTCACCCATGCCGAGGTTCTCGGTCATGCGAGTGAGCGCAGCGGGAGCGATCGCGTTCACGGTGACGCCGTAGCGGGCCAGCTCCTGGGCGGCGATCATCGTGAACGTGGCGATCCCCGCCTTGGCGGCGCCGTAGTTGGTCTGACCCGGGTTGCCGTAGATGCCGGACACCGACGTGGTGTTGATGATGCGGGCATCGTTGGTCTCGCCGGCCTTGGCCCGCTCCCGCCAGTACGCAGCGGCCCAACGAGCGGGGGCGAACGTGCCCTTCAAGTGCACCTTGATGACGGCGTCCCACTCGGCCTCGGTCATGTTCGTGAGCATGCGGTCACGCAGGATGCCTGCGTTGTTGATCACGGCATCGAGCTTGCCGAAGTTCTCGACCGCGGTATTGATCAGGCGTTGTGCACCCTCCCAGTCGGAGACGTCGTCGCCGTTCACCACGGCATCGCCGCCCATGCCCTTGATCTCCTCGACCACCTCGTGGGCCGGTGACTGATCACCGCCGGTGCCGTCGACCGAGGCGCCGAGATCGTTGACCACCACCTTGGCACCGTGCTCGGCGAGCATGAGGGCGTGTTCGCGTCCGATGCCGCGTCCGGCACCGGTGATGATGACGACTCGATCGTCGCACAGTCGATTCATGGGATCTTCCTTCACTCCAGGTGGTTGAGGACTCACAGCTCGTCGATCGACGCCGCGAGGCCTGTGGATCATGTCACAGCGGAAGCGGGGGATGAAAAGCTGACGCCTCTCGCGCTACCACAGGTGGCAGACTGTCACCTCGTGTCTCAACGCAAGCGGCTTCTCCTCATCGCCGGCGGCATTCCGCTCGGGGTCCTGCTGTTCGTCGTCGCGGCCTGGGGCATCGACACCGCGGTCACCGGCGATCGTGTCGTGCGCAACGTCAGCGTCGGTGAGCAGTCGGTCGGCGGGCTCGATCAGGCCGACCTCGAGGCCGTCGGCGTCGAGCTCACCTCCGATCTGTCGAACCGGCCGGTCGAGCTGGTCGTGGGTGACGAGACGATCGCCACCGATGCCTTCGCCCTCGGTGTCCGAGTCGATGGTCCCACGCTGGCGCAAGAGGCACTCGATGCCCGACGCGGGGGCTTCTTCCTCCTCCGCCCGTTCAAGTGGGTCGGCACGTTCTTCTCCGACGAACAGCTCGAGGTGCCGTACGTGATCGACGAGGGAGCCACCGACCAGTCGGTGGCGCAACTCGTGTCCACCGCGCTCGACGACCCGGTCGAGCCCTACATGACGCTCGAGAACGACGAACTCGTTGTGGTCCCGGGCGCCGATGGCGCCACGCTCGATCCCCAGCTCGTCATCGACGCCCTGCCGGCGATGCTTGCTGCCGGCGAGCCGTATTCCCTGGCACTCGAGTCCGATCCGCTGCACCCCGAGCTCGACACGGCCGAGCTCGACGCCGTCGCCGCCGAGGCCAATACCGCCACCGCCAACGACGTCACGATCCGAGTCCTCCGGAGCACGACCGACGTCAGCTCATCCCAGCTGCGGTCGTGGGTCGAACTCGACCTGTCCGGCGACACGCCCACCTGGAAAATCGACCAGCCGACGGCGCTCGACGAGTTGCGCACGATGCTCCCTCGCCTCGGTTCCGAGGATCAGCTGGCGCACTTCGACATCGTCGACGGCAAGCCGATCATCGTGCCACCGTCGGAATCGGTGGTGTGCTGCGCCGACGACACCCCGGAGACCCTGAAGGCCGCCTTGCTGGCCGGCGGCAACGTCGATCCTGTGGACGAGGGCGACGGCGAAGATCCGGACGATGAGACCGACGACGAGAGCGAAACGCCAACCGCCCCAACGGTCCTGATCGAGCTCGAAGCCAAGACTGCCGGCGCCGATGAAGGCATCGCCGACCTCGAGGCGCTCGGGATCATCGAAGAGATCTCGACCTTCACCACCAAGCACGACTGTTGCCAGGGCCGCGTCACCAACATCCACAACATGGCCGACATCGTGCGCGGCGCCGTCATCCCTCCGGGCGAGAGCTTCAGCCTCAACGGGTTCGTTGGCAAGCGGACGACCGAGCGAGGTTTCGTACCGGCCCACGCCATCGCCGACGGCATCCTCGAAGATCAGGTCGGCGGAGGTGTCAGCCAGTTCGCCACCACCACCTTCAACGCTGCCTTCTTCGCCGGCATCGAGATCCCCGAGTACCAGAGCCACTCGCTGTACTTCAGCCGCTACCCCCGCGGTCGCGAAGCCACGATCTCGTGGCCCAAGCCGGATCTCGTCCTGCGCAACCAGACGCCCTACGGCATCTTGATCTGGACCAGCTACACCGACACCAGTCTCACGGTCACCATGTACTCCACCAAGCACATTGCGGTCGAAGACATCGGTCGCAACGAGACCGCCCAGGGGGCGTGCACCCGGGTCACCACCACCCGCCAGCGCACCTACGACGACGGCACGGTCGACCTCGATACGTTCTTCGGCCTGTATCGACCCGGCGAAGGCATCGACTGCAACGGCAACTCCACGGTCCCCACCACCGAGCCGCCCCCGGTCGAGGAAGAGCCCGAAACCACCGACACCACCGATCCGAACGCTCCGCCCACCACGGCGCCCCCGGTCACCGAACCGCCGGCCGAGACCACCACCACCTCGACTCCCTGACATGCCCGGCGACACGCCCTCGCGACGCGAGCTTCCGTCGACCGCCGACCTGGTGATCGTCGGCGGTGGTCCTGCCGGCAGCGCGGCAGCCATCGAGGCTGCTCGAGCAGGGATCGACGCCGTCGTGATCGACAAGGCGACCTTCCCTCGTGAGAAGTGTTGCGGCGACGGCCTCACGGCCAACGCGCTGCGGCATCTGGAAGCGCTCGGACTCGATCCGGGCGACGTTCCGAGCTGGCAGCCGGTCGACGATGTCCGCGTGGTTGCTCCCTCGGGCCGGGCCATGGTCCTTCCGCTCCCCCGCGGGCAGGGCAACTTCTCGGTCGTTGCTCGTCGCAGCGAGCTCGACCTGGCCCTGGTCGAGCTGGCCAAACGGGCGGGCGCCGACGTGCACGAAGGCGTCGAACTCATCGGGATCAGCCAAGACGACAACGGCGTTTCGGTCACCACCACGCACGGCGCCGTCACGGCAACGGCGGTGATCGCAGCCGACGGCATGTGGTCGCCGACCCGCAAACTGCTCGGTCTCGCTCCCGCCGGCTACCGAGGCGAGTGGCACGCCTTCCGTCAGTACGTCCGCAACGTCGCCCCGGCAGCACGACGCGAGCTGATCGTGTGGTTCGATGCCGATCTGCTTCCCGGCTACATCTGGTCGTTCCCTCTCGCCGACGGTTCGGTCAACGTGGGCTTCGGCATCCAGCGCGACCGCAACCATCGCATCCAGGAGATGGGCAAGCTGTGGCAGGACATCCTGCAGCGTCCCCATGTCGCCGAGGTCCTCGGCCCCGACGCCGAACCCGAGGGGCCCCACCGGGCTTGGCCGATCCCGGCTCGGCTCGGCGAACTTCCGATCACCGCGGGCCGCATCTTCTTCGTCGGCGATGCCGTGGCGGCCACCGATCCCATGACCGGCGAGGGCATCGGCCAGGCGATCGAGACCGGCCGGCAAGCGGCGCAACGGATCGCGGCGTTTGGGCGGGCCGATCCCGCCGGTGCGGCGGCGGACTACGAGCACGAACTGCGTGCCGGCATGGTCCGCGACCATCGCCTTGCCGCAACGCTGTCGAACCTCCTGGCCACCGAACGGTGGGCGAACTGGAGCGTGGCGATCGCCGACACCAACGACTGGACCCGACGCAACTTCGGTCGCTGGCTGTTCGAGGACTATCCCCGGGCCTTGCTCGGCACACCGAAACGGTGGGGGCGCGGGGTCTTCCACCAGCCCGGGGCCTTTGCCGAGCGCTCCGCCGCGCCGGTCGACGCCGCCACATCACGCTGACGCAGCGGCGGAGCCGAACCCTGCTGACCCGGTCGACAGAGTCGAACCCTGCTGATGTGGCGTTCGAACGCCCGAGGTGTGCCGCCTACACTTCCCGCCGTGACCGACACTTCGACGAACGCTGCCAACGCTCCGGCCTCCAACGGCTGGACCTACGCCGACATCTGGGAGACCGTGGCCACCTGCATCCCCGATGCGCCCGCCCTCCTTCACGGCGATCGCGTCGTCACCTGGGCCGAGTTCGATGCTCGGGCCGACGGTCTTGCCCGCTACCTGCTCGACGCCGGCTGCGGCCATCAGGACAAGGTGGTCTTCTACCTGCACAACCGCCCCGAGTACGCCGAGACCTTCGCTGCGTGCTCGAAGGCGGCGTTGGTGCACGTGAACACGAACTACCGCTACGCCGACGACGAGCTGGTCTACATCTGGGACAACGCCGACGCCGTCGCTGCCGTCTTCGAAGACACGTTCACCGAGACCATCGAGCGCATCCGGGATCGGGTCCCCAACATCACCACGTGGCTCTGGGTCGGCGACGATCCCACGAACTGTCCCAACTGGGCCACCCCCTACGAGTCGGCAACGGCGACACCCAACGATGGCCGCGTGCGCGGGCCGTGGGGTCGCA
Source organism: Acidimicrobiales bacterium (assembly GCA_041394265.1). Lineage (NCBI taxonomy): Bacteria > Bacillati > Actinomycetota > Acidimicrobiia > Acidimicrobiales > Acidimicrobiales bacterium. Next base: position 3,005,021 of record JAWKIO010000005.1, on the reverse strand, counting down.
GCGGCGACCAACTCGTCCTGCTCTACACCGGCGGCACCACCGGCATGCCGAAGGGCGTGATGTGGCGGGAAGACGATCTCTTCGGCGTCAACGACAAGTCCAACGGCACACCCCTGCCGGTGATCCCCGATCTCGATGCCGACGGCTTCTCGGCCGCCGTCCGGGCCCGCACGCCGAAGCCCGGTCCCATCAGCCTCCCGGCCTGCCCACTCATGCACGGCACCGGTCTCTTCAACGCCCTCAACACCCTCAGCCTCGGCGGCGCGATCGTCACCCTCGAGGGCATCAAGTTCTCGGTCGAGGAGATGCTCGACCTGATCCAGCGTCACGGGGTGAAGAGCATCTTCATCGTCGGCGACGCGTTCGCCAAGCCGATCCTGGCGGCGCTACGAGCCGAGCCCGATCGCTGGGACATCTCGAGCCTGCGCGTGATCATCTCCTCTGGGGTGATGTTCTCGCAGGAGTCGAAGGTCGGACTGTCCGAGTTCAACTCGCGCATGGTGATCGTCGATGCCTTCGGCTCGTCCGAGGCCATCGGCATGGCCAAGTCCGTGTCGACCGGTGGCGCATCATCGAGCACGGCATCGTTCGAGCTGAGCCCCGACTCGGTGGTCATCACCGACGACGGTCGCATCCTCGAACCCGGGTCCGACGAGATCGGCAAGGTCGCCCTCAGCTCGCGTACCCCGATCGGCTATTACAAGGACCCCGAGAAGTCCCAGGCCACCTTCCCCACTATCAACGGTCGTCGCTATTCGATCCCCGGTGACTTCGCCACCGTGGCGGCCGACGGCTCGATCACGCTGCTCGGTCGAGGCTCGGTGTGCATCAACACCGGCGGCGAGAAGGTCTTCCCCGAAGAGGTCGAGGAGGCGCTCAAGCAGTTCCCGACCATCCACGACGCCATCGCCGTCGGCATCCCCGACGACCGCTTCGGCCAGGCTGTCACCGCCGTCGTCGAGCTCGAAACTCGCGGCGCCGAGTTCGACGAGGCCGCCGTGATCGATCACGTCAAGTCGCACCTCGCCCACTACAAGGCGCCCAAGCGGGTGATCGTGGTCGACTCTCTCGACCGGGCGGCCAACGGCAAGATCGACTACAAGCGCTGGACCGCCCACGCCGAGAGCAACGTCTGATCTGGCTGCGCTCGTCGGGCGGCCCACCGACCGGTGGCTCGCCGACTGGTGGACCGGGCGCGCCATGCGCTAAGCAAACGAACGGCGATCGTCGTTGAACGGCCGCCATCGCTGAACGACAGCCATCGCTGAACGACAGCTGTCAGCCAACCGTCTCTGGGGGACACATGAGCAAGTGGAATTTCGCCGACCTGTGGGAGCACTGCGCCGAGATCCGAGGGGATCAGCGGGCGCAGGTCTTCGGCGACCAGACCACGAGCTGGACCGAGTTCAACCGGCGAGCGAACGGCGTCGCCCAGACCATGATCGACGCCGGCGTGAAGAAGCAGGGCAAGTCGGCGCAGTACATGTACAACTCGCCGCCCTACATGGAGTCGGTGTTCGCCTCGTTCAAGGCGTCGCTCGTGCCGGTCAACACGAACTACCGCTACGCCGACAACGAGCTGCTCTACCTGTGGGACAACTCCGACGCCGAGGTGGTCACGTTCCACGCCACGTTCGTCGACACGATCGAGCGAATCCGTGACCAGCTGCCCAAGGTCAAGCTATGGCTGTGGGTCGACGACGGCACCAACCCCTGCCCCGACTGGGCAACCGACTACGAAACTGCGGCGGCCGCCGGCACCGACGAGAACGTCTCCGCCCCGTGGGGCCGCTCGGGCAGCGATCTGTGGTTCCTCTACACCGGTGGCACCACCGGGATGCCGAAGGGCGTCATGTGGGATCAGAACACCCTGATCGAGGTCACCACCAAGACCCACCCGATGCCACTCGGGCCCGACGCCGACATCGAGGCCTGGAAAGAGGTCACCCGTCAGATCGGCGAACTCGCACCGGTGATGCTGCCAGGCGCACCCTTGATGCACGGCACCGGCCACATCAGCGCGATGAACGCGCTCACCGCCGGCGGCTGCCTGGTGACCCTGCCCAACCGTCACTTCGATCCGCCGCTCATGCTCGATGCCATCGAGCGCGAGAAGGTCACCGCCGTCATCATCGTCGGCGACGCCTTCGCCCGCCCGATCGTCGAGGCGCTCGATGAGCACCCCGACCGGTGGGACCTCTCGACCGTCGCCAGCATGGTGTCGAGCGGCGTCATGTGGAGTCAGCCCATCAAGGAACGGCTGCTGTCGTACATGCCCGACCTCATCATCTTCGATTCGCTCGGGTCGTCCGAGGCCATCGGCATGGGAGCGAGCTACTCCTCCAAGGACAACATCGGCAGCACGGCCAAGTTCGATCTGGGTGACAGCGGCATCGTGATCCGCGAAGACGGCGAGCTGGTCGAGCCCGGCTCGGGCGACATCGGCCGCCTGGGCGTGAAGGGCCTCATGCCGGTCGGTTACTACAAGGACGAGGTGAAGACCCAGGCCACCTTCCCCACGATCAACGGCGTGCGCTACTCACTGCCGGGGGACTGGGCCACGGTCGAGGCCGACGGCACCATCACCCTGCTCGGTCGGGGTTCGCAGTGCATCAACACCGGCGGCGAGAAGGTCTTCCCGGAAGAGGTCGAGGAAGCTCTGAAGATGCATCCCCGTATCGTCGATGCCATTGCCGTCGGTGTGCCCGACGAACGGTTCGGGTCGATCATCACTGCCGTGGTCGAGCCGACCGTCGGCCCCCCGCTCGACGAGGACGAGATCATCGCCCACGTGAAGACCCAGCTGGCCCACTACAAGGCGCCGCGCAAGGTATTCACCGTCGACTCGCTGACCCGGGCCGCCAACGGCAAGATCGACTACAAGAAGTGGACGGGCTACGCCGCCGAACAGGCAGGCGTCAGCTAGCCGACGACGTCGGCATCGACGAACACCGCCGTGCCGAGCAATCGCTCGGGCAGCTCGATGAGGGTGGCCTCGTCCGTGGTGGTATCGAGGATCTCAACCCCTCGATCGACCACTCGTGCCATCCATCGACCGTTCGAGGAGGTGGTCGGTCCCGCGCCGGCGTAGGCATCGAAGGCCACGACAGCGACGGTGTGCTCCTCACCGGACGACAGATCGAGGACGCGCGCCCGGGTGGCGAAGTCGTCGAGGTCGATGACGCTCAACCAGGCCGAGCCCTCGCCGAGCGACACCGCATCGAACGCATCGGTCGGCACCGCCAACGCCAGCGGCTGCCAGGTCCTGCGATCGAGCCAAGCGAGATCGCAGCTGTCGGGAGCGGTGCAGTCGCGGACCAACACACGGGTGCTGTCGGCGGCGAGGAGGGTGCCATCGCCGACCCTCGTGAACCTCCCGCCACTCGACTCGTAGATGCCGCCGCCGACTCCTGTCACCAGATCAGGGAGCCCCGGTGTCGTGAGTGCTCGATTGCCGAGCGGCAGACCACGACGCTCGTCGTAGTCGATCTCGTCGAGAATCGATCCGTCTGCCGCATCGAGGAGGAGGTAGTTCGAAAAGGCGCCCTCCTTGTAGGCAACCCAGACCAGATCGGTTCCTCGGTGCGACGAATCCACCTCCTGGATCGGCGCGGACGGCAGCAGGAAGACGGGCTTGGCATCGAGCTCGTCGAATCGCAGCGAGATCAACCGCTCGTAGTAGCGGGCAAGGAGCAGATCGCCGACCACCGCCACGGGATCGAGCGGCGGCTGGCCGGGGACACCGTCAACGAACGCACCGGTGTCGAGATCGAGGATCGCCACCCCTTCACGGCTGGCTCGAAGGAAGAGGAGGAGGCCGGTCGGCTCGCCGAGCAGTGGTCCACCGTCACCGATGATCCTGGCACCTGGTCCAGCGAAAAGTAGGCCGGTGCTGGCCGCATCCCCGTCCCGCTCGTCGAACGCAGCGTCGGACGACGTCGTCGTAGGAGGGCGCGCAGTGGTCGGCGGCAAGCTCATGTGCTCCAGGGTCGATGACGTCGTGGTCGCGGCAACCGAATCAGCGCCCTCACCATCGTTGTCGCCGCCACCGACCGTGATCGCCCAGCCGAAAACGCCGATGAGTACCGCTGCTGCGACGGCGACGAACCGAAGGTCGAGTCCGTCGGCATCGACGTGCGTCGTCGTGACCGGGGCGGCTCCGAGCACCGCCGATCGCTCGTCGACCGCTCGTCCACACGCCGAGCAGTACCGAGCGTTGTCGGCGCGATCGGCCCCACAGATGCACTGCGTTGTCACGGCTTCCCGCCGATTTCGGTCACGGGGTACCGCCGATCCCCACCTCGGCGGTGGTGAGCACCATCGCCCCGGTCAGCCCTTCGACGCCCTCGATGACGTGGCGACGGTCGGTCGTCAGATCGACGATCACGAGGTTCGGCGATTCGTGCAGCGCCAGCCAGCGCCCATCGGGCGATATGGGTGGAGCCGACTGCTCGAAGTTCAGGTGCTCGCCGGCCTCCAGCAGTCGCAGGTCGCCCGAGACGACGTGGAACAGCCACTGCTGCTCGAACCCGGTTTGCGACTTCGTGAGCAGCAGCCAGTCCGTACCACCCACGAAGGTGGCGCCGTCGATGTCGACCATTGGCACGGCGAGATCGACCGGTTGCCACGTCGCCCGGTAGAGCCAGCCGAGGCGGCACGCCAACGCCTCGTCACACTGCTCGACGAGCGCCCGCTCGTCGTCATTGGCCACGAGTCGTCCTTCGGCCGTACGAAGGGGCAGCGTGTCGTCGGAAACGTAGACCCCACCATCGTTCGTCGAGAACACGCGCTCGCCGTCCTCGACATCGCTGCGGATCCACGTCCCGGGCCGAACGCCATAGGGAGGCCGGAACGCATCGATCGCTGCGCCACTCGCCACGTCGACCGTGACGAAGCTGGGACCGCCGTCGTCGTACTTCACGACCTCGATCGTCCCGTCGCTGCGGGGCTCGGGGAAGATGATCGACAAGGCAAAGGGTTCGAGACCATCCTCGCCGAGCAGGTGCACCGGGCGAGCGCCGAGATCGCCGAGCGGAACGGCCGACAGGGTCACATCGATGCGTGCCACCAACCAGTCACCGGAGACCACGAGGGGCTCGAACCAGTTGTAGATCGTCGCTCCCGACGTCAGCACTCCCGAGTCGAGATCGAGCACCGACACCCGGCTCGACGATTGGACGAAGATGGCTCGGAGCCCGGTCACCTCACCGAGCAGTGGTGCACCGGTGCCGATCTGGCGAGTTTGCACTCGTTCGGCAACGACCGGCGGCGGGTTGCTCCCATCGGCGCCGACCGCGTCATCGATGCGATCGACCTCGGTCACCTCAGCAACAGCCGACTCGGACACGGCGTCGGCGGTCGGGCTCGACCGATCATCGACCGAGCCTCTCGGCCATGTCGACCACGCCACGACCAGGGCGAGGAGCGGTGCCGCAACGACGAGCCAGCGTCGATCGAGGCCGGTCGTCCGTGCCGTGTCGACCACGGTCGTTGAACTGCGCTCGGCCGTCGCGTACTCGCTGTCGAGGGACCGGCCACAGGCCGAGCAGAACCGTGACGCATCGATCAGCCTCTCACCGCAGGAACAACGGCGGACCGAGGCCAGGTCGACGCTCACTCCTCGGCGTCCTCGCCGGTTGCGAGCGGCGGCTGGATCCCCGCCTCGGCATCGGTGAACAGCATCATCGAGTACGAGACGTTGACACCTTCGATCAGGGTCTCGGTACCCGCCTCCAGGTCGATGATCGCCAGGTCGCGACCGGCGACCGTTGCGAGCCACCGACCGTCGGGGGAGATCGGCGGCGTGAAAGCGCTGTAGGGGTCGAACTGATTGGGCGCAACGTCCCTCGTACGCCCGTCGGCGACGTTGAGCAGCGTCGCCGGCGCTCCATCGCTGGTGTACCACCGCAGCACCAACCAGTCGGTGCCGGCCGCGAACATGACCGAGTCAGGCTCGCCCTCCGGGACGGCGAGGTCGAGCGGTTCCCACTTGGCTCGGTCGAACCATCGCTGGATGCAGCGCAGGTTGCGATCACAGGTCTCCACCAGCACCCGCCGATCGTCGACCGCCACGAGGTGGCCGTCGGCCACCTCTCGGTAGTCGTCGCCGTCGATTTCGTAGATGCCACCGCCCAGAGGATCGATCAAGGCAGGCAGTGCGTCGGTCGGGGGGAGCTGCCAATACTGGTTGCTCCCGGTGCCGAGGTCATCGGCGTAGCGCTCGATCGCGCCACCCGTCGCCGCATCGAGGCGCACCAGCTCCGAGCCATCCTCGCGATACCCACGGACCCACAGCGTTCCGTCACGACGCGGCGAGGGATCTGCGAGATGCCAGATCCCGGGCTCGCCAGAAAGCAGTTCGACAGGTTCCGCACCGAGGTCGTCCAGCGGGAGCGACACGAGGCGCTCGTTCGATCGACCGACGAGCCACGCTCCCGACACCACGAGCGGCTGGAACCAGCTCTTGCGTTCGTTCGTGTACAAACGGCCCGTATCCAGTTCGAGAACCGATGGCTGCTTCGAGTCACTACCGATGAGGAGGCGGAGCCCGGTGGGTTCACCGACGAGCGGCGAGCCATCGCCGACCAGCGTCGCGATCCCGTCAATCGGAGCGGTCGTGCTGGGTGCAGACGTCGGCCGGGGGCGGGTGGTCGTTGTCGGGGCCGAGGTGGAGGTGGTCGGAGCCGATGATGTGGTGCCAGCCGAGTCGTCGTTGGCCAGTGACTCGCTCGATCCGCCTGACCACACCGACCAGCCGATCACCGCCGCGAACAGGAGGCCGGCGACGGCCATCCAGCGGCGGTCGATGCCAGGGTCGACGCCGGCCACCTCCTCAGTCGATGCGCCGAGGAGTACGGACCCACCGCCGAGGGCCGACCCACACGACGGGCAGAACCGCGCGGTGGCGGTGCACTCGTGCCCGCAGAGGCACTGCTGGTGCGGTACGCGCACGTCGTCGCTCATCCGCTGGCCCCGTCTTCGGCGATCACGATCGGCCGGAGGGCATAGCCAACGTCGAGCGTCGTGAAGACCGACTGGTTCGAGTACAGCCCGATGTCATCGAAGTGCCACTCGGCATCCGACGCCAAGTCGACGATGACGAGATCGCCACTGATCGTTGCCGCCCCCCATCGACCGTCGGTCGACACCACCGGTCGCTCACCGACGAAACCCGAGTAGGGGTCGGTGACGAGGGGACGCTGGCGGCCCGTGACGACGTTGAACATCTCGGCGCTCGGCTCTCGACCCCATTGGTAGAGAATCATCCAGTCGCTGCCGTTCAGGAACGAGATCTCGTCGGCTCTCGATGACGGGACCTCCAGCGGCGCCGGCTGCCAGGTCCTGCGATCGAACCACTCCCGGCGACACACCAGCTCGTCATCGCAGGACTCGACGAGTGCTCGACGGTCGTCGGCGACGATCAAGTGCCCCTCGCTCACCTGGCGATAGCGACCTTCGGTGTACTCGTACACACCGCCGCCGGCATGGTCGACGAGCAGCGGACCATCCGACGTACCAAGCGCGAACCGGACAACACCAGGCCGGACATGGCCGTCGGCGAAGGCCTCGTCGATCGGCTCGCCCGTGGCGAGGTCGACCAGCATCAGCGTTGCGTTCTCGTCATAGGTGTAGACCCACGCTCGGCCATCGGTTCGCGGCGTCAGATCCGCCAGGTCGAGCCACGGACTCGAGTTCTCAGGAAGTAGCGTGACCGGATCGGCGCCGAGATCGTCGAGCGGAACGGCCACCAGCCGCTCGGATTGCCGAGCGACCAGCCACTCGCCAGATACCAGCTGCGGATCCAGTCCACCGCCCGAGCGCGACGCCGTCACGAGCTCGCCGGTGTCGAGATCGAGGATCGACGGTCGGTACGAGTTCGCTCCGATGATCAGCCGAAGCCCCGTTGGTTCACCGACCAGAGGTCCACCATCGCCGACGATCGTGACCGTTGGCGGCTCGGGCTCGGTCGTGGTTGTCGTTCGCTTCGTCGTGGTGGGCCCGCCGGTGCTGGTGGTCGGGGGGACGGTGGTCGTCGTGGTGTCGTCGCCGAGCTCCGCACCGCGTTGGTCCTCGCCCGGTGTCGCCTCGTTCGATCGACCAGATGACACCGACCAGCCGATCACGGCGATCAGCAACGCCCCTACCGCCACCATCCAGCGGCGGTCGATTCCCTCGGTGGTGGCCACATTCGTGACGGTCGACGTCGTTCCCAGAAGGCCGACCGGCTCCCCGAGGGCAGCGCCGCACGACGCGCAGAACCTGGCGTCGTCTGCATTGCTGGTGCCGCACTGGCATGGAGCCACCTCGACACGCTAGCTCGCCCTTTCCAAGGGGACGGATCGGGTCCTTCTGCCCTGGTGACCAGGTGGCGGCGAGCGCCAAGGTGAGGCATGGGCAATCCACGAACCATCACCAGCTTGCAGGCCCCCGTCAGCCAGGCGATGGCCTCGGTACCCATCGAGATCCACGTGCACCTCTCGATCGCCGAGGCTGCGGCCCTCATGGCCGAGAACGACATCGGTGCGTCGCCGGTCCTGCTCGACAACTCCGCACGTGATCTGGCCGGCATCATCTCCGAGCGCGACATCGTCCGCTCCCTCGCCGACGACGGCGACCCAAACGACGAGCGGGTCAGCGATTGGATGAGCGTCGACCTCAGCACCGTCACCCCCGACACCACGATCGAAGTGGCCACCGAACTCATGCTCGAAGGCGGGATGCGGCACCTCCCGGTGGTCGAGACGGTGGGCGGCCACCGAAAGGTCGTCGGCATGATCTCGGTCCGCGACCTGCTCGCCGCGTATCGCTCCGTCCCGGAGTAGGGCTCACCGGCCAAACCACCGCATACGGATCGTCGCGAGCGATCCGCCACGCCACCTGGCCCGCAGGGCACACTGACGCCATGTCCGGCATCGTCGTCACGTCCTTGCGGCCCCTATGAGCGGGAGCGAGCAGCTGGACGCGGTGGTCGTTGGCGCCGGCCCCAACGGCCTCGCCGCCGCGATCACGCTGGCCCGAGCCGGCCGATCGGTGCGGGTGTATGAGGCAGCGGCAACGCCCGGAGGCGGCGCCCGTTCGGCGGAACTGACGCTGCCCGGCTATGTACACGACGTCTGCTCGGCCATCCACCCGCTGGCCTCGGCGACCTCGTTCATGGCGTCGCTCGACCTGGAGGGGCACCAGCGTGCCGGTGCTTCGCTGTCGTTCGCTGCTCCCGAGGTCGACTTCGCCCATCCCATCGGCGGCGATCGTGCCGGAGCGGCCTATCGATCGCTCGACGCCACGATCGAGCGGCTCGGTACCGACGGGAAGCGGTGGGAGCAGCTGGTCGGCTGGGTGGCCGAGCGCTGGGACCGGCTGGCCGACGATCTGTTCACGCCGATCACCGAGCTCCCGAAGCACCCCCTGTCGATGGCCGGCTTCGGCGCTCGCGCCGCCCTTCCCGCCACCATCAGCGCCAGGGGATTTTCGACACCCGAGGCCAGCGGGCTCTTCGCCGGCGCCGCCGCCCACTCGTTCCTTCCGCTCCACCGACCCCTCACCACCACCTTCGGCCTCCTGCTCGGCGGTGCGGCGCACGTCGCCGGCTGGCCGTCGATCAAGGGCGGCTCGCAGGAGCTGATCCGAGTCATGGTCGACATCCTCGAATCGCTCGGGGGCGACGTGGTGTGCGACCGCCCCGTCCGCTCGCTCGCCGATCTGCCCGAGTCCGCCGTCGTGCTCTTCGACCTCACCCCGCGTCAGGTGCTTGCGATCGCCGGCGCCGAGCTGTCCGCCCGTGACCGACGAACCTTCTCGTCCTTCCGCCATGGACCGGGCGTGTTCAAGGTCGACTACGCGCTGAGCGAACCGGTGCCGTGGACGGCCGAAGTCTGCCGCCGTGCCGGCACGGTGCACGTCGGGGGCACGATCGACGAGATCGACGCAGCAGAGTCCCTCGTCGCGAAGGGCACGATGCCCGAGCGACCGTTCGTGTTGGTCGCCCAGCACAGCATCTTCGACGACTCCCGCACCCCGGATCCCGCCGCCGGCGAGCAGCGAGGACACACCTTGTGGACCTACGCGCACGTGCCCAACGGCTGTCCGATCGATGTAACCGACGCCATCGAGCAGCAGATCGAGCGCTTCGCTCCGGGGTTCCGAGACACGATCGTGGCCCGACACACTGCGTCGCCGTCCTGGTATGAGCAATACAACGAGAACAACGTCGGCGGCGACATCGGCGGCGGTGCGGTCGACGGGCTCCAACTGTTCGCCCGCCCCGGACTCCGCCGTCACCCCTACCGCACGGGCAATCCCCGACTGTTCCTCTGCTCGTCGTCGACCCCGCCCGGCGGTGGCGTTCACGGCCTCTGCGGCCACAACGCCGCCCTCGACGCCCTCCGCTCCACCCTCGCCTGACCCACCCTGGCCCGTCCCGAACTCTCGGCTGCTGAGCCCACCATCAACCAACTCTCGGCTCTCCGGCCCGGAAGTGGGCTCCTGAGCCGAGAGTTCACTTCGAGTGGGCTCGACAGCCGAGAGTTCAAGCTCGATCGTGGGTGGGGTCAGGGGATCGGGGGGAGGAAGCCGCGTTCGGTGAGGATGGCGAGCACGTTGGCCGAGATGACCTGGCCACCGGAATCGGTGAGATGGATGCCGTCGTTGGCTCGCAGCTGTCGTTCGGAGCCGTCGGCGCCCGGACCGTACGCCGTGTAGCCGTTGGGCGAGAGGAGCGGACGGCTGTCGAGGTAGGTCACGCCGGGCACGAGGTCGGCCTGCTCCCGATAGATCTGATTGATCGTGGCGATCTTGGATTCGAACGACTCCGAGCGCATCGTCGGCTGCGAGATCCAGAGAACGGTGCGGCCATCGGCGGCCAGGTACTCCATGGCGCCCCGCACCCGGTTGCCATACTCGGTCACCCACTCGGCCGACCCGAACTCGTACACGGAGCCATCCACCACGAACCCCTGGGCGTCATTGCCGCCGAACATGGCCACGACGACTTCGGGGTTTCGCTCGGGGATGACCTCGCGCAGGTGCGCCGGCCAGTCGTAGAAGTCGGGGCGTGAGAAGCCCGACGACGCCCGAGCGTCGAGGATGCTCTCGGCGATCCCCGTGTCGGCGAGCGAGCGCTGCAGCGCCTTCCCGGTCTCGATCATCGTCGAATCGCCGATCAGCGAGACCCGCAGCGGTTCGGCGGCCGTCGGCACCCGAGGCGCTGCGGACGTCGGTGGTGCCGTCTCGACCGTCACGGTGGTGGTGGTCTCGGCCGGTGTGGTGACGCCGGGGTCACCAGCGACGGTCGAGTTCGTCGAGCCGTCGCCTCCTGGGGTCGTCGTCGCTGTGGCACCGTCCTCCTGCCCGGTCCCGCCGCCGGCTGCGACGTCGAACGTGCCACCGGTCTCACCCCCGGTCGAGCCGTTGGTGACGGTATGGCCGTACCGAACGACCTCGAGAACCGAGCGCGGCGCTTCGAGTCCGAGCGGCGAGGCGACCGCGTCGATCGGCTCCCAGATCGCAAGCGCTCGATCCCGACTCGCACCCAGCGGCTGTTGCGAGGCCCGCTCTGCCTGGCGCCCGGCGTTGAACACTGCCGCCAACCCGAGCGCAAGGACCATGATGGCCAGGGTGCGACCTGCGCTCATGACATCGACCCTGTTGGGACGAGTCGGATCGGGCGCCCGCAGATGCTGCATGTCGGGAGACGTCATCGGCTGCTCAGAACTGGAAGTAGATGAAGGGGGCAACGCCCTCGGGACCGAAAACATCGATCGCGGTCAACAACAATGCCAGCGACAGGCCCTGGACGTAGACCGGCATGGTGCCGAACTGACGTTGGGTCTGGTCGCCCAGACGAGGCGGCATGAGCTGGCTCGCCACCATGACGGCGATCACCGCCACGAGCAGCACCGTCACGAGCGAGGTCGACGACGCCCCGCCGCCGACGATGCGGCCCACCATCTCGAAGGCGAGCGTGGCGTCGCTGGCTCGGAAGAAGATCCAGGCGAAACACACGATGTGGAACGTGACCGACCACTTGGCCATCGTGACGATCGGAGTCGGGAACCCGATGGGTCGCCACGCGGCGCTCAGCAGGCGCTCGACCGCCAGTGCCGTTCCGTGGATCGCCCCCCACAGCACGAAGTTCCACGCGGCACCGTGCCACAACCCTCCGAGCACCATGGTGAGCCAGAGATTCCGGTAGGTGAGCAGGGTGCCGCCCCGGTTGCCGCCGAGCGGAATGTAGAGATAGTCACGCAGCCACGACGACAGCGTGATGTGCCACCGTCGCCAGAAGTCCTGGATGCTCAGGGCCCGATAGGGCGAATCGAAGTTCTGCGGGAATCGGAACCCGAGGAGCAGGGCACAGCCGATGGCGATATCGGTGTACCCACTGAAGTCGGCGAAGATCTGCACGGCGTACGCGTAGATCGCGAACAGGACCTCCCAGCGCGAGTACTGCGACGGCACGGCGAAGACCGGGTCGACGATCTGGGCCGACAGGTAGCTCGACACCACGACCTTCTTGAACATCCCACCGGCGATGAGCCAGATCGCCTCGACGGCCGGTATCCGCCGGGGATCCGGCGGGGCGACGATCTGCTCGGCCATGTCGGTGGCACGCACGATCGGACCGGCCACCAGCTGGGGAAAGAACGAAAGGTAGAAGGCCACGTCGAGCAACGACATCGGGCGCTCGAACTCGCCGCGGGCGACGTCGATCACATAGCTGATCGCCTGGAATGTGAAGAACGAGATGCCAACCGGGAGGATGATCTCGAGCAGCGGTGGTGAGGCCCCGATCCCGACCGAGTCGAGTGCGTTGGTCAGCGAGGTGGCGAAGAAGCCGTAGTACTTGAAGAACCCGAGCACGACGAGGTTGAGCGCAATCGAGATGCGCAGCGCCATCCGGCCTGATGGCCCGAGCTTCGTTGCCCCTCCTACCTCGAGGCGGTCGGCTGCGACGGCGTGCGCCGCCAACCAGTTGCCGATGACCGATGCCGCCAGCAGACCGGTGAACTTGGCATTCCAGTACCCGTAGAAGAAGAAGCTCAACGCGATCATGGCGAGGCGCCACACATCGTGACGAGGCCGGAGCAGCCAATTCACCAGGAACGCGACCGTGAAGAAGGCAGCGAAGGCGGTTGTGGGAAAGAGCATTCGAGGCAGCAGGGATCGGCGGGCAGCCAGCGGTTGGCCGCCGCTCAGACTACGCCCCCGTCGTACCGATCTGCTGGAATCGCAGGACGGCCATCCCCTCGGCGGTCGGGTCGAAGATCGCGGTCACGGGCTGGCCGCACTCGAGGGTGTCGAGATCGGCGGCGACGATGTTGGTCATCACCCTCGGCCCCTCGTCGAGCTCGACGTAGGCCAGGACATACGGGACCACCTTGCCCCAACTGCCCGGCGTCCGACGAGCAATCGAGTAGGAGTACACCGTGCCCCGGCCCGACAGTTCGCGCCACTCGAGCTCGGCATTGCCGCAGCCTGGGCAGATCGGCCGCGGATACCAGACGAGTGCGTCGCATGATCCGCAGTGCGGGAGCCGTATGACCCCCTCGGCCAGGCCGTTCCAGTATGGCGCCGTGTCGGGGGTGATGGTCGGCTCGTGGGTGGGCAGTCCAGATGATGGCGTCGACATCACAGACCTCGCTTCATGATCAAGGTGGCCGAACCGTGCCGGGTGGCGAGGCTGCCGCCGGTGCCGTGCGCCAGCACCAGTTCACAGTTGGGGACCTGGACGGCAGGGTGTGCCTCGCCCCGGACCTGGCGGACGGCTTCGATCACCTTGGTGATGCCGCCCCGGTTTGCCGGATGGTTGTTGCAGAGGCCACCGCCGTCGGTGTTGAACGGCAACGTCCCATGCGGCGCCTGCAACGCCCCGTCGGAAACGAACCGGCCGCCATCGCCCTTGGCACAGAAGCCGAGGTCTTCGAGCGTTTGCAGCACCGTGATGGTGAACGAGTCGTAGATCGATGCGTACTGGATGTCGGTCGGCTTGACGCCTGCCTGGGCGAACGCGATCGGGCCGGAGTACACCGCGCCGGTGTAGGTCAAGTCGATCGGCGACGGCGAGGCGCTCTTGAAGCCGAAGCCGGCGCCGATCACCTCGGCGCTCGCCCGACCGAGCGACGCCGCCACCTCGGCGCTCACCACCACCAGCGCTCCCCCGCCATCGGTGATCACACACGAATCGAGTCGGTGCAGCGGATCGGCGACCATCGGCGATTCGAGGACCTCCTCGACCGTGACCACGTTGGGGAGAAAGGCGTTGGGGTTGTGCTGGGCGTGGACCGAGGCGGCGACCTTGATCTCGGCCAGCTGCGCGCTGGTCGTGCCGAACTCGTACATGTGGCGGGTGGCCGCCATGGCGTAGCCGGAGACGACCGAGAGCCCGAAGTCGGACTCGAACGGGGATTCGGGAGCGGTGGGCCGGGCCGAGGCACCGGGCAGCGTGCCGCCCGTTCGCGGCTTGCCGGCCAACGTGATCAGCGCCACCGAGATCGCCCCGTCGGCGATGGCCTGCGCCGCGTGTTGCACGTGGACGAGGTAGGACGATCCGCCGGTCTCGGTGTTGTCGAGCATCTTCGGGCGAACCCCGATGTACTCCGCCATCGACAGCGCGCCGAAGCCTGGCCCATCACCGGCGCAGTAGTACGCATCGACGTCGGCCAAGGTCAGGCCGGCATCGGCGAGCGCGCCGTGCGCCACCTCGGCGTGGATCTGGGGGACCGTATGATCAGGCAGGTGCCGGCCGGGGTGCTCGAACGCTCCGACGATGTGCGCGGTGCTCACAGATCACCCAGCGGCGCGAAGTTCGGCGGACGCTTCTCGAGGAAGCTCGCAACGCCCTCCTTGAAGTCGGTGCGGCGCAGCGATTCGACCATCATCGAATTCGACTCGGCGAGCGCATCGGCCACCGACATCTGCGGGTGGGTGTAGACCTGCTGCTTCATGACCGCCATCGATGCCGGCGCGCAGTTCACGGCGAGGTCGCGGGCGTACGCCATCGTCTCGGCCAGCAGCTCGCCGGGTGCGACCACCCGGTTCACCAGACCGAGCTCGAGCGCTTCTTCGGCCAGCACGACCCGCCCCGACATCAGCAGGTCGAGCGCAACGGCCTGGCCGACCAGGCGAGGCAGGGTCCACGACAGGCCGTGCTCGGCGATCAAACCCCGACGGGCGAAGGAGGTGGTGAGCTTCGCCCCGGCGGCAGCGAAGCGAAGGTCGCACGCAAGGGCATGTACGAAGCCAAGGCCAGCCGCAGCACCGTTCACCGCCGCGATGACCGGCTTGGGAATCGTCATGGCGTGGGTGTGGGCCGGTCCGGCAGCGGCGGAATCGGCGTTCCCCGAGTTGCTACCGATGCCCTGGAGGACGTCCATGTCGGCCCCGGCGCAGAATCCCTTCCCAGCGCCGGTGACCACGATGACCCGCACGTCGGGGTCGGCGGCGGCCCGATCGAGCGAACCGAAGTAGCCCTCGGCAATGGCGCCGTTCCATGCGTTGAGCCGGTCGGGGCGGTTCAGCGTGATCAGCGCCACCCCCTGATCCACTTCGTAGAGCACCGCTGCTTCGGCCGCTCCTTGGTCGGGCCCTTCTTGGTCTGGCGCGGTTTCGTTCGACATCACATTCCCCCTGGCGTCACGATCGGTCGGTTCGAGTGCAACCTAGAAGACGAGCGCAGGTCCGGCCAAAGTGCGAAGCCACCTGCTGCACCCGAGCGGCTTTCGACCAACACCGCTGACCGGCTCTAGGATCGTCCCGCCGCGTGTGCACCCCCGTGCATGCGGCAGACCACACGAAATGTAGGAGTTCAACATGGCAGATCTCGGATTCGACGGCCAGGTCGCAATCGTCACCGGTTCGGGCGGCGGTCTGGGTCGTGAGCACGCACTCGAATTCGCACGACGTGGTGCTCGGGTCGTCGTCAACGACCTCGGCGGTGCCGTCGACGGCAGCGGTAGCAGCGCCACGGCCGCCGAGAAGGTCGTCGCCGAGATCGAGGCGCTCGGTGGTGAGGCCATCGCCAACGCCGATTCGGTGGCCACGCCCGAGGGCGGCGCCGCCATCGTGCAGTCCGCCATCGATGCCTTCGGCCAGGTCGACATCGTCGTCAACAACGCCGGCATCCTGCGCGACAAGACCTTCCACAACATGACCGACGACCTGCTGTCCCCGGTCATCGACGTCCACCTCAAGGGTGCGTTCTACGTCACCCTGCCCGCCTGGATCCACTTCCGTGAGCAGGGCTCGGGCCGGGTCATCAACACCTCGTCGAACTCCGGCCTCACCGGCAACTTCGGCCAGTCGAACTACGCCGCCGCCAAGATGGGCCTCGTCGGCCTCACTCGGGTCCTTGCGGCCGAGGGCGCCAAGTACAACATCAAGGCCAACGCCATCGCGCCGGTGGCTCGCACCCGGATGACCGAGGACATCCTCGGCCCGATGGCCGACTCGCTCAATCCCGAGTTGGTCACCCCGCTCGTCATCTGGCTTGCGCATCAAGACTGCGACACCAGCGGTGCGGTCTACTCGGCCGCCGGTGGCACCGTCGCCCGCTACTTCATCGGTCTCACCCAGGGTGTGCACCGTGGCACCGAGATCACGGCCGAGTCCGTGCGTGACGACTGGGACGCCATCAACGACGAGACCGGCTACATCGTGCCGGGCAGCCCGGCCGACGAGTTCGGCAAGCTCCTCAACCAGTGGAAGAACGCCTGAGCGACCGCTGTCGCTCCCTAAGATCGTCCGATGCCCCTTCGACCACGAGCAACCGAACTGGTTCGCTCGTTCGATCGGTCGGTCGATCAGGCGTTCGAACCACTGCGGTCAAGTCACGTCGCCAATCGGGTGGCGTACCTGGCCAGTGAGAGCGCCCACAACTCGATGCTGTGGCACGCCATCGGCATCACCATGGCGATCGTGCGGCCCGACCTGCGTGGTCGGGCCGTACGCATGGCCATCACGCTCGGGATCGAGTCGATCCTCGTGAACGGAATGATCAAGCCGCTCGTCCGGCGGGAGCGGCCGGGGAACTGGGAGGTCGACCAGCACCAGGTGCGCCGGCCCAAGACCTCGAGCTTTCCGAGCGGACACTCATCGTCGGCCGTGGTTGCCGCCACCCTGCTCGACGAGGCGATGCCCCGAGGGCGCGTCGTGTGGTGGTCGATGGCGCTGGTCGTCGCCACCAGCCGCATCCACACTCGCATGCACCACGCCAGCGATGTCGTCGCCGGCGCCGTGATCGGCCGGGTCATCGGTGTGCGTGCCCGGTCGGCACCGATTCCCGGTCACACGCCATCGGCGCGACCAGCCGGTAGCGTCTCCGGGTGGCGATCCCTTCTCACCATCGATCCTTCGGGAGCCAACGATGAGTGACATCGTCGTCAAGGCCAACTCCGAAGACGTTGGTCTGCGTCGCGAGTCCACGCTCGACGTCGGGGCGCTGCCGCTCTGGCTCGCCCGACTCCATCGAGCGCTTCCCGTCGACGCCACGGTCCGCGTCACGATGCGGGGCGACCTCCCCGTGGCCAAAGACGTGTTGATCGAGGGAGCCGGCTTTTCCACCGACGCCGACAAGCTCGTCCGGGAGCGCACGCTGCCCGACATGTTGTCGCCGGGGCTCCGAGCCGTGATGGTCGGTCTGAATCCCAGCGTGCGCTCGGCGGACGCCGGCTACGGGTTCGCCGGACCCGGAAACCGCTTCTGGGACGCTGCGGTCGAGGCCGGACTCCTCACCGAGGTTCGCAAGCCGGAACAGGCGATGATCCACGAGTCGGTCGGCTTCACCGACCTGGTCAAGCGGGCCACGGCCCGGGCCAACGAGATCAGCGCCGCCGAGTACCGCTCGGGCCTCGTCCGACTGAACCTGGCGTTGGGATGGATCGCACCGAAGATCGTCATCGTCGCCGGTCTGACCGGCTGGCGGCATGCCACGGGTGAGAAGCGCGCGGCGGGCTGGCAGCCATCGACGCTCGGAGGACGCCCGGTCTACCTCATGCCGAACCCCTCGGGTCTCAACGCGAGCACCTCGCTCGATGACCTCGTTGCCCACCTGCGAACGGCGTTGCAGGGCCCGCCGTCCGCTCACTGACCCGCCACGTCGCCCCGTCGGACCCCGACTCAAGCAGCGGCCGAAACTGTCCGACCATCTGGGTGGAAAGGAGCAACCGCTCCATGACCCAGACAGCGGGATCAGGACAACCCATCGAGTCGCACCCAGCTCGCCGCGCTCTCCCTCCCGAGGCGACGACACGCCGCGCTCGCCGCGGGCTGCGGCTCGACCAGATCGTCTTCCTGCTGAGCGTCGCGTTGGCTGCCTTCGTTGCGGTGACGACGACGGCCTCAGCGAACGGATCCGACGTCATCGGCGCCTCGGCCCGTCCTCTTGCGACCCCGACGACCGTCGCAGGCGGATCGAGCACCATTCCAGCCGATGCACTCGATGCGGGTGTCGACGGTGTCTCGAGCTGGGCCGGCACCGATCGGGGCGGCCTCGTGCGCTACGAGACCGAGCGGACAGCGCTACTCGGTGGGGCGGCGCTCGACCGGTTGGACTACGACTGGGAGGCCAACCTGCCCGGCTGGCGCATCGACTTCATCGAAGGCAACGACCGCATTGCCGGCTACACGTGGAGCAACGAGGCCCGCATCGAGGTGTTCGTCCGGCCAACGGCGTCGAGCGCCGATGTGGCTCGGATTCTCGCCCACGAACTCGGCCATGCCGTCGACGTCACGCTCAACACCGGCGACGAGCGCAGCGCGTGGCTGGCCCAGCGGGGAGCGACGGAGGTCCAGTGGTGGCCGTCGAGCGGCGCTGCCGACTTCGAGACGGGGGCCGGCGACTTCGCCGAATGCTTCGCCGTGCTGCTGGTCGGAGCGGATGACTACCGCTCGAAGGTGGCGCCGGCGCCAACCGCCGCCGACTTGGCACTGATCGCCCAGCTCGCCACCTAGCGCGCCGGGCGATCGAGCGCCCAAGTTCTCGATCGATTCGATCGAATGGTCAGTTGGTCGGATCGATCTTGTCGATCGCGTCGGCCGCTGCGTCCTCGGCAGCATCGGCCGCGCCATCGACTTCGCCGTCGATCTTGTCGACGAGGTCGCGTGCCTTGTCGATCTGGTCGTGCAGCTTGCCGCCAGTGGCCTTGTCGGCTGCATCGAGGCCCTTGTCGACCACGTCTTCGGCCTTGTCGCGCAGGCCGTCGGCCACGTCGCCTGCCTTCTCGGCTGCGTCACCGAGCATGTCCTTGGCCTTGTCGAAGATCCCCATATCGCCACTCCTATCTGTGGTTCGTCGACCGCCGCTCGGCAGTCATTTCGCTCCGCCGGGTGGCGGCCGCGTCGAACAGTGTGCCCGAGTCAGGGGTCCCGCGTCTTCGATACCGAAGGATTCGCTGCGAATTCGCCGGCCCTGCGGCCGGTGTGCGACGAGGTGCCGCACCGACATGCCATCCTGGGGGCATGGAACGATCAAAAGGCAAGCTCTTCATCGGCGAGGGGCTCGACCCCGAGAGCGGCGATCGCAACGGTCACGGCGTCCAGCTCGACAGCGCAGACTTCACGACCCACGGTGTCATCGTCGGCATGACCGGATCGGGCAAGACGGGCCTGGGCATGGTCCTCCTCGAGGAGACGCTCCTCTCCGGCGTGCCCGTGCTGGCCATCGATCCCAAGGGCGATCTCGGCAATCTCTGCCTCACGTTCCCCGATCTCGCACCGGTCGACTTCGAACCGTGGATGGACGCCGGCACCGCTCGGGTCGAGGGCACCACCACCGCTGCCCTCGCCGAGAAGACCGCTTCGATGTGGAAGGACGGTTTGGCAGGCTGGCAGCTCGATGGCACCGACGTGGCCCAGCTTCGGTCGGCAGCGCGGCCGATCATCTACACCCCGGGCGCGAACCACGGCGTTCCTCTCGACGTCCTCGGGCGTCTCACGGCCCCGGCGACCACCGATCCGAGTGCCCGACTCGACGAGGTCGACGCCACCGTGTCCGGGCTGCTCGGGTTGATCGGGGTCGACTCCGATCCGCTGTCGGGTCGTGAGCACATCCTCATGGCCAACCTGATCGCACGGGCGTGGGACGCTGGCAACGACCTCGATCTCCCCACGTTGCTCGCGCAACTGCTCGACCCACCGATCCGCAAGCTCGGCGTCCTCGACCTCGACACCTTCTTCCCCGCCGCCGATCGCCAGGCATTGGTGATGCGCCTGAACGGTCTGCTGGCGTCGCCCTCGTTCGCCTCCTGGGCCGAGGGCGCACCCGTCGACATCGAGCGCATGCTCTGGGACGCCGACGGTTCGGCTCGTGCTGCGATCATCTCGCTCGGCCATCTCGAGGAGACCGAGCGCCAGTTCGCCATCACGCTCATCCTCTCCAAGCTGATCAGCTGGATGCGTACCCAAGCGGGCACCAGCGAGCTCCGGGCCATGGTCTACCTCGACGAGGTCATGGGGCTCGCGCCGCCCGTCGGGAACCCACCCACCAAGAAGCCGATCCTGACCCTCCTCAAACAGGCTCGCGCCTTCGGGGTGGGCCTGGTGCTGTCGACCCAGAACCCCGTCGACCTCGACTACAAGGCCATCAGCAATGCCGGCACCTGGCTGATCGGACGACTCCAGACCGATCAGGACAAGAACCGTCTCGTCGACGGTCTGCGCGGCGCCGACGGCGCGGTCGACATCGCCGAAGTCGAGCGCACGATCTCCGGTCTCGGCAAGCGCCAGTTCGTGCTCCGCACCTCCAAGTCGAGCGCCCTGCCGAAGCTCACCACCCGTTGGGCGATGAGCTATCTCGCGGGACCACTCACCCGAGAGCAGATCGCCACCCTCATGGACGACAAGCGGGCGGCCGCCGTCGGGAGCCCATCGCCAGCGGGCGGGCAGGCCGCAACGCCGACACCTGCAACCGCTGCAGCAACGGCGACGGCAAGTGCGGCTCCCGAGGCGGCTCCGCTCGCCGACGACGAATCGACCGTGCCCCCCACACTGCCCAGCGGGATGACACCACTCACCGTGCGGGCCTCTGCCCCATGGCTCGACACACTCGGCATCGACCCGTCGGCCAACCGTCTCGAACCTGCGCTCGCAGCTCGAGTCAGCCTGCTCTTCGACGACACGAAGGCCGACCTTCGACACACCGAGGAGTGGGAGGCGATCATCCCGCTCACCGGCCGCTCGATCGACGTCGCCGAGGCCGTCGAAGTCGACTTCGATGACCGGGACTTCACCGACACCATGCCCGGGGGTTCGGTGTACGTCCTCCCCTCGTTCGAGCTCACCACCACCCTGGTCAATCAGACGCAGCGAGACCTGAAGGACCATCTCTATGCCAAGCAGTCGCTCGCGCTGCTCAACAACCCCGAGCTCAAGCTGTGGTCGCGGCCGGGCGAGAGTGCCGACGACTTCGGGCGCCGGTGTCAGGAGGCGGCCGAGACCGGCGCCGACGCCGACGCCGAGAAGATCCGCGCCAAGCTCGAAGCGAAACGCTCGTCGATCGAGACGGCGATCGCCAAGGCCGAGGATCGAGTGGCCGAACTCGAAACCCAGGCGGCCGGCGCCCGCAACAAATCGATCATCGACATCGGGTCGAGCATCCTCGGTGGATTGCTCGGCGGGCGCAAGCGGTCATCGAGTCTGGCGACAGCAGCTCGACGTGCGGCGTCGGGCAACAAGTCGACCTCGGCGGTGAATGCCCGACTCGAGTCGGCTCGCAACCGGGCCGCCGAGAAGATCGACGACCTTGAACAGCTCGAACTCGACCTGCAAGAGGCGATGATCGAGATCGACGACGAGTGGAATCAGAAGGCGGCGGTCATCGAGACCGTCGAGATCCCACTGGAGAAGACCGACATCACGGTGGCCGACATGGACGTGGTCTGGCTCCCTCGGTCGCGCTGATCGGATCGGCGCCGACCAGAATCAGGCCGGCGCGAGGTCGCGCATTGCCTGCAGTGGATCGAGTCCACCGAACGGCATGATCGCCAGCGCGGGGGTGTCGATTCCCGCCTCGACGTACCGGGCGACGTGCTCACGGCACTCCTCGGGCGTGCCGTGGATGATCAGCTCGTCGACCACCGAGTCGGGGATGGCAGCGAGCGCTGCCTTGCGGTCGCCGGCCTTCCAGTTCTCCCACATCCCGGCGAGCACGTCGCCGCGCCCCATCCACTCGTGGAAGGCGGCATAGACCGGGACGTTCAGGTAGGCGGCGATGGCGAAGCGGGCCTGAGCCCGCACGGTGTCGGCATCGGGGTTCGGACAGACGAACAAACGAGCCACGATCTCCTTGCCCTCACCCTGGGCGTGCACGATCGGTGCCACTCGCGTGACGTCGTCGACCGACAGCCAATTCAGGATGGCACCGTCGCCTTCTCGGCCTGCCAGCTTCAACATTCCCTCGCGCAGCGCGGCGATCAGGATGGGCGGCCGCTCAGCGGTACGGACCCCGAGCCGGAAGCCGTCAACACTGAAGGTGTCGTAGGTCTGCGTGACCTTCTCGCCCTCGAACGCCGCCTTCACGAACCGCACCATGTCTCGGGTGCGCTTGTAGGGCTCCTCGAACGGGATGCCGTTCCATTTCTCGACGATCACGTTGGAGCTCGAACCGATGCCCATGACGAACTTGCCCGGTGCGGCGTCGGCCAGCGAAGCGATGGTCTGGGCCATCAGCGCCGGTCCGCGGGTGAACGCCGGGATGATGGCCACGCCGAGTCGGAGTTCGGGCGCCCATGCGGCGGCCAGCGCCAAGGGCGTGAACCCGTCGGTGCCGTCGGCTTCAGAGCTCCAGACGTCGGTGTAGCCGAGGTCGACGAGCTCGCGATAAATCTCGCGATGCTCGACGAGGCTCTTGCCGCCGAGGGGAATGGTGATGCCATAGCGCGACATGGTGGATCCTTCGAGGTGCCGATTCATGAGTGGGTCCCCAGCGTGGCCGCTCAGTCGTGTTCGCGCCAGACGACGTGTGAACTGGCGGCGAGCAACCGTTGGCGCGGCCGTCTGCCCCACCAGGCGCCGAGCAGCAGCGAGGGTCCGGAGGTATGGACCACGGCCATCGGGCCGGACAAGCCCGGTAGCCCCGTGGTGGCAAACGTCGGACCGAAGTCCTCGACCACGGCCGCCCACACCGCGTCGGTGGTGACCGGGTCGGGTGGCCGGTCGAGATGCCGATCGCCGAGCACTGCTTGTGTCGCCGCCTGCGCGGACTGACTCCGTCGGCTCGAACGCCACCAACGGCTGGGGGCGAACCCCGGACGGAGCGCGACTTCGGTGCCGCTCAGCAGCGTGCGGAGCAACTCGTCGAGCCGACGGCTCGGGGTGGCAGCAGCAAACACCGCCACGTCGAGGACCTCTGCGCCGAAACCGAACCCCCAGCGAAGTCGGCGGTAGTCGGACACCACCCAGCACTGGGCATCGAGCAGATGGTCAGAACGGATGATCACCCGCTCGAACCCGATGGGCCCGAACTGCCAGGCGCGCAATCTGCCGCGACCCGACCAAACGCCCACTCGGGCCTCGGTGTCGCGGCGAGGCCGAACCGACTCCCACAGCCGCTGGGCGTCGAGCAGCGCCTCTCGCGCCGCGATCCGCTCGTCGTCGAGGTCGGCCGAGGTCAGTGAGCCGTCATGCGAGCGGTCCGAACGAGCGCCGGCCGAACCCACCCGCCGCGGCATGATGTTGCCGAGTGCCGGGTGACGCCGAATCTCGGGTTCCGGGCGCTGGTCGGTCTCGATCACCCGGGCGAGACGGGTGCGCGCCTCGACCACGGCCTCGGCCGCCCGACGGCTGACCGACTCATCGCCGAGCGCCGCCAGGGAGCGACGTTCACGCCAGGCGAGCACGCCTTCGCCCACCGCAAAACAAGCGATCGCCAACGCTGCGATCACCAACGCTGCGACCAGCAGCGGGAACGACAGCACCGGGAACGACGTTGACACGCGGCGACGATAGTCACCCCCGACGATGCTGCCGGGCATCCCCCCGACACACCACGACACACACCTGTGTTCTCCCAGCTCAGAGCCGTGTCACACCCCCTCCCCATACTGTTCCCATGGTCCAAGCACAGCTGCTCCTCCTCCCCACCGACACCACCTGGCGCCTCGACCCGTCCACCCGTCGTATCGGGCGCGAGGGGATCGCTGCGGCTCGCGCCGCACTCGCCGCCGCCAGCCACACCGACGCCAACTCGAACAACGCTGCGAGTCCCGCTCCTCACGAGCACACCCTCGCAGCTTGACCGCCGACGGGGCGATGCCCCTACGCTGCGCTGCTATGGCTACTCCCACCTCCCCCACCGACGTCGTGATCATCGATGCGGTCCGTTCCCCCATCGGTCGTCGCAACGGCGGTCTGTCCACCATGCATCCCGCCGATCTCCTCGGCAAGGTCCACGAGGCCCTGTTCGAGCGCACCGGCGTCGATCCGGCCCAGGTTGGGCAGGTCGTCACCGGCTGTGTCAGCCAGGTCGGCGAACAATCCTTCAACATCGGGCGCACCGCCTGGCTCGCCGCCGGTCTCCCCGAATCGGTCGCCAACACCACGATCGACACCCAGTG
This sequence comes from Acidimicrobiales bacterium, assembly GCA_041394265.1. Lineage (NCBI taxonomy): Bacteria > Bacillati > Actinomycetota > Acidimicrobiia > Acidimicrobiales > Acidimicrobiales bacterium. The sequence goes on along the minus strand of JAWKIO010000005.1, from coordinate 2,980,476 downwards.
TGGGTCATCACAACAGGCCACCAACTTCGCCACTGCCCTCATCGCCAGCGGCGTCGTCGACATCGCCGTGGCGTGCGGGGTGGAAACGATGAGCCGCATCCCGATCGGCATCAACTCCAACAAGAAGCTCGGGCTCGGCGTACCGATCCCCGGCCCCTACTTCGAGCGCTACGAGATGACCTCACAGTTCGAAGGCGCCGAGCGCATCGCCGACAAGTGGGGCATCAGCCGCGAAGACACCGACGCGTTCGGGCTGCTGTCGCAGCAACGTGCTGCCCAGGCCTGGGACGAAGACCGCTTCGCCACCCAGATCGTCCCGATCGAGGCCCCCGAACGAGGCGAAGACGGCGAGAAGCTCGACACCACCCACCTCATCACGCGAGACGAGGGCCTGCGCGAGACCACCCTCGAGAAGCTGGCCACGCTCAAGCCTGTCGCCCGCGAAGACGGCGTCCACACCGCAGGCTCGGCATCGCAGATCTCCGACGGCGCCGCCGCGGTGCTCATGATGAGCGCGGCCAAGGCGGAAGAACTCGGCCTCACGCCGATGGCCCGGGTCATCGACACCGCCCTGGTCGGCGTCGACCCCGTCCTCATGCTCACCGGCCCGATCGACGCGACGCGTCACATGCTCGAGCGCACCGGCCTCACCCTCGACGACATCGACCTGTTCGAGATCAACGAAGCCTTCGCATCCGTCGTCCTGGCCTGGGCCAAGGAGTTCGACACCGACGTCGAGAAGGTCAACCCCAATGGCGGCGCGATCGCCCTTGGTCACCCCCTCGGAGGCACCGGCGCCTTCCTCATGACCAAGGCCGTCCACGAGCTCCACCGAGCCGACAAGAACACGGCCCTCATCACCATGTGCTGCGGTGGGGGAATTGGAACCGGAACCATCATCGAGCGCATCTCGTAGGCGCCATCACACCGGCGTCATCCTCGCTGTCGTTGCCGCCGCCTTCGCCGCTGTCGGCTGCGCCGGATCGCCGCCGAACCACGGCGCGACCTCGGCGGAGAGCCGAGCGACGGGTGTCGTCGTGGCCATCGTCGACGGTGACACCCTCGATCTCGACATCGAGGGTGTCACCGAACGAGTGCGGCTCCTGGGGATCGACACGCCCGAATCGGTGTCGTCGACCACGCCCGACCAGTGCTTCGGCCACGAAGCCACCGAGGCGCTCCGCGGCCTGTTGCCGATCGAGACCCAGGTCGACCTCGAACGCGACCTCGAAGCCCGCGATCGGTACGGCCGACTCTTGCTCTACCTCCATCGATCGAGCGACGGGCTCTTCGTCAACGAGTGGCTCCTCGACGGCGGCTTCGCCAACGCCGTGAGCTACGCCCCCAACGACCGGTTGGCGGCGCGTTTCTCCCGCACCGAGGCCGATGCTCGAGCCCGGGGCGCCGGGCTGTGGTCCCGATGCGACGGGCCGGATCAACCACTCGAGTGAGTACCGTACATTTGGTGACATCAGTACTGGAACGCCTCGGCCATCCCGACGACGCCCGACTCGTGATCGTGACCTGCGACGGCCTCGGTTCGTCGAACGCCGCCAATCGCGGCGTCTACGATGCGCTGCGCAACGGTCTCGGCACCACCTCGGCGATCCAGATGCCCTGCCCGTGGGCCCGCGGCGCCGCTGCCGAGTACGGCGGTGAAGACGTCGGCGTGTCGCTCACGCTCAACAGCGAGTACGAGCTGTACCGGTGGGGCCCGCTCACCCACGCCCCCTCACTCCTCGACGGCGACGGCGGCATGCCCCGTACCGCCGCCGACCTGTGGGACCACGCCGACACCGAAGAGGTGCTCCGCGAGTGCCGCGCGCAGGTCGAGCGAGCCGTGCTCTGGGGGTTCGACGTGTCCCACCTCGACGCCCATCTCGGCACGCTCTACAGCCGACCCGAGTTCTTCGATGTCTACCTCGAGCTGGCGTATGAGTTCCGACTCCCGATCAGCCTGCCCGACCCCAGCGTCGACCTTGGTTTCCCGGCTCGCGACCTCGCGGCCGATGAGGGTGTGCTCATGCCCGACCACACCGTGGTGGTGCCCCTCGGCCATGAGGCTCGCAGCCGGCTCCAAACCGCACTCGGCCAACTCGAGCCCGGCGTCACCGAGCTCCACGTTCGCCCCGCCGCCGACACCCCCGAACTCCGCGCCATCACCCCCCACTGGGCAGCGCACGTCGGTGACGCGCATCTGATCACCAACGACTCGGCCTTCCGCCAACTGCTTGCCACGTGCGGCGCCACTCCCATCGGGTACCGAGCCCTCCGAGACGCTCAACGAGCCGGGGCATCCACCGGAATCTGACGCAGCATCCACGGCTGCTCTAGCGTGACCCTCGTCACTCATCTGGGGAGCTCACCATGACTGCCATCGATCCGTCGTCCCGGTCCGACCGTCGCTATCTCGACGCCGACAGCCACATCATGGAGCTGCCGAACTTCCTGCGCGATCACGCGGCCGACAACGAACTCGACCTCGTTCCACGGTTGAGCCTGAGTGGCGGCGGCAAGCTGGCCGATGCGCTCGACCGCCTCGACGAGCGGGGTGGTCATGCCCCGGAGCGCATCGACGCGATGATCGCGCTCGGCAGCCAACTCCTGAGCGGACCCAAGGGCTACGAAGCACTCGGCGCCTTCAATGCGGCGGAGCGGTCACAGGCACTCGACCAGCTCGGCTACGAGCGCCAGTGGGTGTTCGCCACGTTCAGCACGGAGCAGATCTTCTCGGCGATCAAGGATCCCGCAGCCCAGGCCGCGTCGATCGCTGCGCACAACCGCGGCATGGCCGCCTTCTGCGCCAACGACGATCGCCTCATCGGTGTCGGCGCGGCCGTCCTCGACGACCCATCGCACGCATTGGTCGATCTCGAGCAGGTCATCGACCTCGGCTTGGGAGCGGTCTGGGTCCCTCACCGTCCCGCCGGCCAGCGATCACCCGGTCACGACGATCTGGATCCATTCTGGGCCCGCGCCGCCGAAGCCGGCATCACGATCCTGCTCCACATCGGGGGTCATCCGCTCCAGCTCAAGACCGACTGGATGAACACCGGACGCGACGTGCCGACCGACTGGCTGGGTGGCGGAGAGAACGTCCGAGGCAAGGACATGATCGCAGTGCACCACGCCGCCGAGACCTTCGTGGGCACGATGGTGCTCGATGGCGTGCTCGAACGCCACCGTTCGTTGCGCGTGGGTGTGGTGGAACTCGGCGCCGGCTGGGTGCCGGCGATGCTTCGGCGACTCGACCTGATCGCGGAGATCTGGAAGCGCTCCGAGCCCGAACTCGCCGGCCTCACCCGAACGCCGTCGGAACAGATCACCGAGCAGATGGCGTTCACGCCCTATCCGTTCGAAGACGTCGGCCAGCTCATCCGGGAGTCGAACGCCGACCTCTATCTCTTCTCGAGCGACTACCCGCACATCGAAGGCGGCCGCAACCCGCACGGACGATTCGAGACGTCACTCGCGGGGTTCGATGACGACGTCCTCGACAAGTTCTACAGCGAGAACATGGCCCGTCTGATGGGCTGGGCAAGCCCAACTGACTGATGGGCTGGGCAAGCCCAGCTGCCTCACGGCCTGGGCGAGCCCAGCTGTGAGCGCTGCCCCTCAGGAGAGCGCGCCGTAGACCGCCGGGTCGTCGAGGAGCTGCAGCGCGGCGATGAGGTCACCCGACCGCCCCTCGGGCTTGAGGTCACCACGCATGTAGGCCTTGGTGAGGTCGAACTCGCCCGCGAGCCAGGCCGCGCGCTGGGCACCGGTGAAAGGGATCCGCACGTTGGCCTCGCCCGGTTCGATCCCCTCGGCCACGCCGACGACTCGTCCGTCGACCAGCTCGAGCACGAGCGACGAGGTCTTGCCCAATGCGAGCTCGACGATGCCACTCAAGCCGGCGGCATCGGCGCGATCGGCGGTGGCGGCCACCAGCGCGTCGGCGAAGTCGCGATCGAAGCCCGCCATCAGGCATCGACTCCCGCAAAGAGATCGGTCTCGGGGTCGTCTTCGGTGGGAATGTCGCCCACCAACGACCGAGCCAGGATGTAGTCGTCGTAGGGGTAGGCCTCGACCGAGTGCTCGTCGGTCAGGCCGAACCAGAACGAGGCGGCCGGGTCGATCTGGGTGGCATGGGCGAGCAGCGCCGCCCGCCGGGCCCCGTAGTACGCAGAGATCTCGATCTTCGTGGTGATCCGGTGATCGAGCGACGGTCGCTTGAACCACCGCTCGTCGCTGTAGGGCGACTCGAGTTCGAGTTCGGAGTACTTGGCGTGATGGGCAAGCATCCGAGCCCGGCTCCACACCGAGTAGTAGAGCTTGAGCGGCTGCCACGGTTCACCCAAGGCGGGATACCAGTCGGGATCACCAGCCCGATCGAAGGCCAAAACGCTGATGTCGTGGACCCGTAGGTGATCGGGGTGCTGATAGCCCTGCTGGTCGTCGGCGTAGGTCAGCATCACGTGCGGGCGGAGGCGGCGAACGATCTCGACGAGACGCCCAGTGGCCTCGTCGAGGTCGGCTTGGGCAAAGCACGACGGGTGGGTGTTCGGCTCGGTGTCGGGCATGCCGGAATCCCGGTAGCCCAGCCACTCCAACTGATGGAAGCCGATGGCCTTCACCGATGCGTGGAGCTCCGAGCGGCGGATGGCGGTGAGGTTGGCCCGGACGTCGTCTCGATCCATCGCCGGGTTCAAGATGTCACCGGCCTCGCCACCGGTGGCGCAGACCAGGTAGGCCTCGTGTCCTTCGTCGACGTACTTGGCGACCGTGGGCGCACCCTTCGAGGCCTCGTCGTCGGGATGGGCGTGGACCGAGAGCAACCGTGCCATCACCAGACGATAACCCGCGTCCGTCAGCAACCAGTTTTCGGATTTCGCGGGAACCACACTCTCGAGTTGCGTCGTTACTAGGGTCGTACCGAACGACGAGAGGCAGCGCTGTGGACAGTCCATCAACCTGGGGCATCATCTGGCTCGTGGTCGCCGCCGCCTTCGGTGCGGGCGAGATTGCGATTGCCGGCTCCTTCTTCCTCATGCCGTTTGCGATCGGTGCCCTGCTCGCGGCAGTGGTCAGTCTCCTCGGCGCACCGATCCTGGTCGGCTGGCTGCTGTTCCTCGTCGGTTCTGGCGCCTCCTTCCTGGCCCTCAAGCCATTCGCCGCCAAGCTCGACGCTCAGCTCCCGAACCCCACGGGCTTCGGGGCCAACCGGCTCATCGGCGCCACGGGCGTCGTGATCGCCGACATTCCCGGCGGCACCGCCAACACCGGGCGAGTCAAGGTGAGCGGCGAGGAATGGGCGGCGAACGGGGCGCACGGGATGGGTATCCCGAACGGCACCCCCGTCACCATCACGGCAGTGGAAGGTACGCGCATCGTGGTTCAACCCACGGCCTCCCACGGTCTCGGACCGCTCGGTCCCTCCTGAGCTGTCATCGTTCGGCCTTGGCCGATCGTTTGTCATCTACTCCCATCAGTCAGAAGGAAACACCACATGGTTCCGGCCCTACTCACGCTCCTCTTCATCATCGCCCTCTTCGCTTTCGTCTACGTCAGTGCGGGCGTCAAGATCGTGCGGCCCTATCAGCGAGGCGTGGTCGAACGACTCGGCAAATACAAAGACACCGCCGATCCCGGCCTGCGCATCATCTTGCCGTTCGTGGAATCGCTCAAGAAGGTCGACATGCGGGAGCAGGTGATCGACGTTCCACCGCAGGAAGTCATCACCCAGGACAACGTCGCCGTGTCCGTCGATGCCGTCGTCTACTTCGAGCCGACCGATCCGCAGCGACTCCTGTACAACATCTCGAACTTCGTGCTCGCCGTCACCAAACTGGCCCAGACCAACCTGCGGAACGTGATCGGCGAGATGAGCCTCGACGAGGCCTTCACCTCACGGGAGCGCGTCAACGCTGCGCTGCGCCAGATCCTCGACGACGCCACCGACAAGTGGGGCGTGCGAGTGGTCCGGGTCGAGATCCAGCGCATCGACCCGCCGGCCGACGTGATGCACGCCATGCACGAGCAGATGAAGGCCGAACGGACTCGTCGAGCCGTCGTCACCGAAGCCGAGGGTTCACGCGAAGCAGCGATCACCCGAGCCCAGGGTGAGAAGGAATCGGCCATCCTCACCGCCGAAGGTCAGCGGCAGAAGGACATCCTCAACGCCGAAGGTGAAGCCCAGGCCGTGCGCACCCGGGCCGAGGCCGAGCAGTTCCGCCAGCAGGTGGTGGCCGAAGGTGAAGCCCAGGCCATCCGCTCGGTGTACTCCGCCATCCTCGACTCGGGCACCGACGATCGTGTCGTTGCGATCAAGTACCTCGAGTCGTTGCAGGCGATCGCCAATGGCAACGCCACGAAGATCTTCCTCCCGGCCGACATGAGCTCGTCGATGGGAGCGATCGGCGGCATCGCCGAAATCTTCGGCGGCAGCTTCGGTCCCCAGACCGCCAAGCCGGCGCCGGCCACTCCGGCGCCCGCCGCCGTCGGGCCGGCCCCGACCGCTGCACCGGCTCGCCCGGCGCCGCCACAGGCCGGCGCTCGCCAGCCGGCACCGCCACGCACGGCACCAGCACCACGTCAGATCACCCCGCCGCCCCCTGCCCCAGGCCAACTGCCCCAGGGTTGACGCCCGTTCGATCGGGTCACGAGGCCGACAGGGGCGAGAGTTCGATCTCGCCGTCGTCGTCCTCCTCGTAGCGCCAGCCGAGCAACTCGGCGAGCGCCGATCGGCCCTCTTCCGGGCCGGACGCCAGCACGAGGTCGCCCTCTCGAAGGTCGACGTGCTTGCGGGGCCGGTACCAGTACCGACCTTCTCGTTCGATGGCCAACACGTTGAAGCCGGGCTCGATCGGAAGTTCGAGCTCGGCCAGCGTTCGTCCGTGCACCTCGGCACCGACGCCGACCGGCATTCGCACCACCACGTCGTCGGTGTCGCCGAGCGCGATGCCGAGCACGGGGTGGAGTTCGGTCGACTGTTCGATCATCCACACCATGGCTCGAGCCTGGTCGCCGATGTCCTCCGCCGCCGCGCCGAGATGCAGCAGGCCCCGCAGGGGCGCCGGATCGGCACCGTCGGTCGCGCAGCGCAGCACCCACAGTTCGAGGCGATGGTTCATCTCGTCGAGTCGGTCCTCGAGGTGGCGCACCTCGGCCGCGAGGCTGCGGTCGCGGTAGATCAGCGACGAGTAGGCGAGGCCGACCGCCACCTCGGACAGGTTCTTCATCTCGATGAGCGTGTCGACCGCCCGATCGAGGTCGGTCAGCACCGCCGACTCCACCAATGGTGGCGGGTTCCACATGGGAGCGCCGGCCAACTCACGCAGTCGGGCGATGCCATCGGGAGAGCCCCGCAGGAACAGCACGTCGCCCGATTGCAGGATCTCGTCGCCTCCGGGATCGACCAGCCACGATCGGGCCCGTCGGATCGCCATGATGCGCATGCCGGTCACCACCGGCAGCTCGAAGGCCGACACCGGGCGGTTGGCGAAGTGTGAACCGCCGGCCACCTCGACGCGATGCGAGATCTCCTCGGCATCGGTGAGGTCCATCACCAATTCGCGAGGGATGCCCAACCGACGGGTCACGATCCGGGCGATGTCGACGGCGTCGTTGGCGATGCGCTCGAGCGCCGAGATCACCTGCAGCACCGCGGCCATGGCCTCGGCCTCACGCGGATTGCGAACCGCAACGATGCACAGGGTCCGCATTCGGTGTACGAGACTGGAGATCTCGTTCTCGAGTTCGTCGACCTCGTCGGCCATGTCGGCGTCGTCGAAGTAGAGCGCTGCGTACGCAAGGTCGACCATGAGTTCGCTGGTGTCCTTGGCCTCGGCCAGCATCTCTCGAAGATTGCGAGATTCCATTCGCACGATCATGCCACGCCCCACAGGGTCAGCGCCGCGACCAGAGTGGACGCGCCGATCACGTCGAGGCTCGCCGAGACCAGGGGGATCCCATGGTTGTCGGGATCGAGACCGAAGCGGACGACGAGCAGAGTGCCGTAGTAGGCGATCATCGCAACGAACGCCGTCACGGCGAATCCACCGGTGACCGACACGAGGAGCAGGTCGAGCGCTCCCGGTGAGGTCTTGCCGAACCAGCTGCCGACGACGGCGGCGGTCACCGACACGTAGCCGAAGATCGGGAGAGCGAGAATGAAGGCGATCTTGATGTCGTCTCGAGCCTCGCCCTCGGGGATCATCGCCCGCTCGATGAAGCCGAGGTGGACCTTGGTGGCGAGGCGACTCGACAAGATGCCACCCAGCGCTCCGGCAGCGCTCAGGAACCCGGGGAGCATCACGAGGAGGACCGTGTAGTTCAAGAACTGTGAGATCGAGCGTTCGAGCAGCAGGCCCGCAACCAGGCTCATGCTCCCGGCAGCAACCAGCACCGGAAGGGACTCGAACGCGATGCGCTTGCACAGCGCATAGCCGGATCGGACCAGCACGAGCCCGGCGACGATCGCAACGGCGACGACGCCCGCAGCGAGGATCTCGGTCAGTCGACCTCGCTGGATGAACGTCGTGGCGATCAAGAGCGCCGGCAGCGTCACGAAGTCGCCAGATGCCGAGACGAGCGGCGCCGTCACGTTGTCGAGGTCCCATCCGAAGCGAGCAGACCCCACGGCGAGGCCCAGCGTGATGGCCAGCACCACGAGTGCCGCCATCATCCCGCCGAACACGGCGACCACGATGAAGTCGGCGAGACCGATCGGATCGCTCCCTTCGTTGCCGACCAAGAGAACGAATCCCTCGGCGAGGAAGCTGAGTCCGACGGCGGCGCCGAGCGATGATGCGAGCGCCGCCAGGACGTTCTGGCCGAGCACGGTGTCAGACCGCCACGTCCAGTTCAGCGTGCCCATGCGGATGGCGGTCGACAGGCGTCCACCGAGTGGACCGAATACGTTCCCGTTCAGCCCGATCGCGGCGGGGATGAACAGCAGCAGGCCGGGAAACTGCCGAAACTTCGACTCGAACGCCGCAATGGTGAGGCCGGTGATGAGGCTCGTCGTCGCCGACAGCAGAAGGGCGAGGAGGCTCTGCGCCGCATCGTCTCGGGCCGGACCGAGGAAGCTGCGCAGCGGCTGCCACTTCCGGTCCGAGCGTCGAGCGTTGATGAACGACACACCATCTCCCTGACGCTCGCCGGACGTCGGCGAGACCTGCTCGGCGGACCTGACCTCGGCTGCATCGTAGCCACCACTACCCTGTCGTCCTGTGTCCCGTCTGATGTCCCGACCCGCTCGCTCCGGCGTCCTCTCAGCGTGCGCCGTCGCCGCCTTGGCACTCGCCACTGCTGCGTGCGCATCCGACGGGCGAGAGCTGGCCGAGGGACGTCCCTGGCAGACCACCACCACTCGACCGCTGCCGCCCACCTCTGCCCCGCCCGAGTCCGCCGGCACCAGCGGCCTCACGCTCAGCAGCCCGGCGTTCGGCCCCGGCGACTTCGCCCCGGTCGATGCCACCTGCGCCGGCGCGAACCAGCCGCCGACGCTCGAGTGGTCCGACGCCGGCCCCGACACCGCCGAGTGGGCGGTGAGCCTCAGCGATCAGACCGACCCAGCCAACCCGCTCCTACTGTGGCTCGTGGTCGGCATCGATCCCGCCACCACCTCGCTCGACCCCGACCGGGCTCCGGCGCCGATCGAGACCCTGAACGACTATGGCCAACTCGGCTACGGCAACCCGTGCATCGACACCTTGTCCACCGGTGTCCGCGACCTCCAGTTCCGGGTCTACTCGCTGACGGCCCCCACGGGTATCGCTTCGGGTGCAGCCGGCAACGAGTCCTGGGACCGTGTCGCCGCCGGCGCCAACGACTCCGCCACGTTGCTGATGAAGGTCGACGCCAACACCTGAGCGGCCAGCAATCGCCTCGGTGGTGCCACCCCCAGTAGGGTCTCGCCACATGAGCGAGCCGACCACGGGAGCCACACCGGCGTTCGACCCTCACGCTGACACACCAGCGTTCGACCCTCACGCTGTCCCCATCTCGCACGCCGCCACCGTCATGCTCCTCGCCGACCGGCCGGGTCTCGACGGTGCCCCCTCGCTCCATGTCCTGATGCTGCGCCGCACGGCACGGCTGGTTTTTGCCCCAGCGGCGTGGGTCTTCCCTGGCGGACGGGTCGATCCCGAAGACCACCACGACGACTTCGACACGATGTTCACCGGTCTCTCCGATGCCGAGGCGACCACCATCCTCGACGTGCCGTCCGGCGGCCTCGCGTGGTGGCTCGCCGCCTGTCGTGAAACGTTCGAGGAGGCGGGCCTGCTCCTCGCCGCCGACCGGACCGACGTCGACCTGGTCGAGATGCGGCGCCGGGTACGAGAGGACGAATCGGTCTTCGCCGACCTCGTGCTCGAACACGGCATCACGCTCGACGCCTCGGGCATCGAAGAGGTGGCCCGCTTCATCACACCCCTGGGATCACCCCGACGCTTCGACGCCCGGTTCTTCGTCGCCCACGCCCCCGCCGATCAAGTTCCCGAGCACGACGACGGCGAGATCGTGGCCTGGGAGTGGATTCGCCCCGACGACGCGCTCGAACGGTGGAGTGCAGGTGAATTCGAGATGATTTCCCCCACGGTGCGCATGGTCGCCTGCCTCGGTCGGTTCGACACCGCCGATGCCGTGATGGCGGCCGCCGCTCGTCGCCTGCCCTACCAGCGGGTGCGGGTGATCGACCCCGAAGGGGCCTACCACGTGGTGTTGCCAGGCGAGGATGGCTACGAGACGGCCGAGCTCGAGGTAGAGAGCGGCTGGGTTCGGCTGTGGACCACCGAGGGCTGAACGACCCAGCCTGTCCGCACCCACGGCTGAACGACCCTGAGCTGCAGATAGCCTGATGTGTCCCCCTAGTACACATCTGAGGTAGCCGCAATGGCGACGCGCTCTGATCTTCGCAACGTGGCCATCGTGGCCCACGTCGACCACGGCAAGACCACCCTGGTCGATGCCATGCTCCGCCAGACGGGAGCGTTCCGGGTCAATGAGGCCGTGGCCGACCGGGTCATGGACTCCGGCGACCTCGAGAAGGAAAAGGGCATCACGATCCTCGCCAAGAACACCTCGGTGGTCTGGAACGGCATCACGCTCAACATCGTCGACACCCCCGGCCACGCCGACTTCGGCGGCGAGGTCGAGCGAGCCCTCACCATGGTCGACGGGATCGTCCTCCTGGTCGACGCCGCCGAGGGTCCGCTCCCTCAGACCCGGTTCGTCCTCCGCAAGGCGCTCGCTCGCGACCTGCCGGTCATCCTCGTGATCAACAAGGTCGACCGCCCCGACGCCCGCATCGCCGACGTCGTCGACGAGGTCTACGAGCTCTTCCTCGACATCGACGCCCGCGATGACCAGATCGAGTTCCCGATCGTCTATTGCGCGGCGCGTGACGGCTGGGCATCGCTCGACCAAGACGTCAAGGGTGAGAACCTCGAACCACTCTTCGAGCTGATGGTCGAGCACATCCCGGCTCCGTTCTACGAAGAGGGCCACCCGCTGCAGGCATGGGTCACCAACCTCGACTCCTCGCCCTACCTCGGTCGCCTCGCACTGTGCCGCATCATGAACGGCACGCTCACCAAGGGCCAGTCGGTGTCGCTCAGCCGAGTCGACGGTTCGCTCCAGCGAGTCAAGCTCAGCGAGCTCTACCTCACCCAGGCTCTCACTCGTGTGCCGGCCGAATCTGCCGGACCGGGCGACCTCGTCGCCGTCGCCGGCATCGAGGACATCCTCATCGGCGAGACCCTGGTCGACGCCGAAGACCCCCGCCCCATGCCCGTCATCGAGGTCGACCAGCCGTCGCTGTCGATGACCATTGGTATCAACACCTCGCCGCTCGCCGGCCAGAGCGGCTCGAAGCTCACCGCCCGACTGGTCAAGGGCAGGATCGACTCCGAACTGGTCGGCAACATGAGCCTCCGGGTCCTCCCCACCGATCGTCCCGACGCCTGGGAAGTCCAGGCCCGCGGCGAGCTCCAGCTCGCCATCCTCGTCGAGCAGATGCGCCGTGAGGGATTCGAACTGACCGTCGGCAAGCCCCAGGTCGTGACCCGCGAGATCGACGGCAAGGTGCACGAACCGGTCGAGCGCGTCACCATCGACGTGCCCGAGGAGTTCCTCGGCGCCGTCACCCAGCTCCTCGCCGCCCGCAAAGGTGCGATGGCCAACATGGTCAACCACGGCACGGGCTGGGTCCGGCTCGACTACCTGGTGCCGGCCCGAGGTCTCATCGGGTTCCGCACCGAGTTCATGACCGAGACCCGCGGCACCGGGGTGCTCAACCAGAGTTTCGAGGGCTACGAGCCGTGGTTCGGCGAGATCCGTGTGCGTCGCACCGGCTCACTCGTCGCCGATCGCAAGGGCCCCGTCACCGCCTACGCCCTCATCTCGCTGCAGGAGCGGGCACAGATGCTGGTGGCACCGACGGCCGATGTCTACACCGGCATGATCGTCGGCGAGAACAGCCGCACCGAAGACATGGACGTCAACGTCTGCCGTGAGAAGCAGCTGACCAACCACCGCGCCGCCTCGTCCGACGCCACCGTGAAGCTGACCCCGCCGAAGGTGCTGTCACTCGAGCAGGCGCTCGAGTTCATCGCCGACGACGAGTGTGTCGAGGTCACCCCTGACCACGTTCGCCTGCGCAAGGTCGAACTCGATCCCATCGCCCGGGCTCGCGTCGTCAAGGCCCGCAAGGCCGCGGCGCAGGCAGCCAACGCCTGACACCAACTCGATCTGCGCCCGTTCAGCCCTCGAAGGCCGAGAGCGGGATGCCGCAGGTATCGAGGGTGCGCAGGAACGAGGCGGTGAGTTCGCTGTCGGGCTCGGTCAACCCGCCGGTGACCCCGACCATCAGGCCGATGATGTCGCCGTTCTCGACGATGCACAGCGCCTGCTCGTTGGTGAGGCTCGTGGCGTCGACGATCCCCTGCGCCATGATCTGCTTGCCGGCATCGGTATCGAGGAGCAACTCGAATTGGGCCAGCTGCTCCTCGGTGAGCCCCATCTGATCGAGCACTGCAGCCCGCTCGGCATCGGTCATGCCCTCGAACGGGTCGGTACCGGTGTCGGCCGGAGCGGCCGTGGTGGTGGTCTCCTCGACGGTGGTGGTGGTCTCCTCGACCGTCGTCTCGGTGGTCTCGGCGGCTGCGGTGGTGGTAGTCGTCTCGGCCGCGGTCGTGGAGGTCGCCGTTTCGGCCGTCGAAGCAAGGCCGTTGTCGCTCGACCCTCCGCACGCAGCGGCGATCAGGGCGATGCCTGCCAGCAACGATGCTCGGCCAGTGGTGTGCTTCATGGTGTTCCCTCCCATTGGTGTGACCACACAGAAGGTACCTGGTCACGGAGGGAGGTGGTGTTCGCGCCGCCTCGCGTGTGGTCACTGGACGCTGATCGGTGGGTTAGGGGATCCGAGTGAGCACCAACGCTCCCACCCCGCTGATCGCAGCAGCCGCCAGGATCGCCGTGCCGTAGCCGGGTCCGTCGATGAGCAGACCGGCAATCGGTGGGCCGCACAGGCTGCCGAACGCCGCCGAGGTGTAGAGCGTGCCCAGCGTGCCACCGAGGTTGTCGAGGCCGAATCGGCTGGCGACCACGGCCGGCGAGATGGCGATGAAGCCGCCGTAGCCCAGGCCCAGGATGATGGCGTAGGTCGCCAGGAGGGCGAAGCTCGAACCGGCGGCGAACCAGATGAGATGGCTCAGTGCCATGACCACGAACGAGAAGCGGTACAACCGCATCGGGCCGAGCCGATCGGCCATGCCGCCGAGCCCGAGCCGGCCGACCACACTCGAACCGCCGATCAACCCCACCAGGCTGGCAGCGGCGACCGAACCGATGTCTCGCTCGTCGGCGTACTTGGCGAGGAACACGAACGGCACGAACAATCCGAACGTGACGGACAGGCTCGACAGATAGAGCAGTCGGAAGTCACGCAAACGGAAGAGTTCGCGAATGGACCGGGGCGACGAGGACGGCACCGCCGCCGGCCCGAACCGAGCCGGAATCGATGCCAAGAGCAACAGCCCGGCGCACCCGCAGGCGTAGATCACGAACGTGGTGCGCCACGACGTGGCGCCGATGAGGCGGGCCGACAGCGGCGCGCCGACCAGCGTGCCCAGCCCGATCCCCGCGACCGCCATGCCCATCGCCATTGCCCGGCGACGCTCGAACCAGCCGCCGACCGTCGCCACCATCGGCACGTAGCCGCAGGCGATGGCGAGACCGACGCCGACGCCGTAGGTCACGTAGCCGAGGTAGAGGTTCGGTGTGGCCGCCGTTGCCAGCAGGCCGGCGAGGATCGATGTCGCTCCGAGCCACAGCACCGGGCGTGGACCGAAGCGGTCGGCCAGCTTGCCGGTGACCGGCGCGAGCAGGAACGACAGGGCGATCGTGATGCTGAACACGAGGGCGGTGGCCCCGGACCCGGCGTCGAAGTCGTCGGCCATCGGCTTGAAGAAGGTGCCGAAGCTGTAGCCGACGCCGAACACGGCGAACATCGAGGTGACCGCGGCCGCAACGACCCACCACCCTCGGGCACTGTCGAGCTGGTCGGCCGAGCGGGCCGGGATGGTCGTCGCGGAGCCAGTGGTCACCAGGCGGACGCTACTGGCGAGCCTCTGCCGGCGAAAGTCCCGCGGTCATGGAAGTGGTCAGCGGAAGTCGCGGCTCATGCTGGCCGTGGCGTCGCGCAGTTCGGTGGCGTTCTGGTCGACCCGCCCCTCGACCTCGTTGGTGATCGGCAGCGGTTCGATCCGCTCGGCCACGATGTTGACCACGGCGCCCTGACGTTGGACCCGGCCCCGGATCAGCAACGCCGGTGCGTTCCTGGCCACCCGTCCGAAGCGGGTCCAGCATCCCAGCGATACCACCACGTTGATGAGCCCGGATTCGTCTTCCAGACCGATGAACGTGGTGCCCGACGCCGTTGCCGGTCGCTGGCGATGGGTGACGACGCCGGCGATCCACACCTTCGAAGCGTCGTCGCAGTTGGCGAGATCACAGGCCCGCACCACACCCTTGCGATCGAGCTCGGCCCGCAGGAACCGGGTGGGGTGGCCATCAGGTGCCACCCCGGTGGCCCACAGGTCGATCAGCGCCTCCTCCTTGTCGCCCATGCCGGGGAGTTGCGGGGCATGCGTGCCCGTGACGATCCCCTCGAGCCGGCCCCGACCCGTGGCCTGCGCCACCGCACCGGCGGTCCACAACGCCTGACGCCGGCTCGAACCCTGCTGCCCCGAAACCTGCTCTCCCGAACCCTGCTGCCCCGAGCCCTGTTGTTTCTTGCTGCCGAGCGAGTCGAACGCCCCGGCACTGGCCAGCGCTTCCAACTGCTCACGGTTGGCGCCGGTGCGACGGGCGACGTCTTCGATCGAGGCGTAGGGCTGACCGGCGACGATGGTGGCCGCCAGCTCTTCACCGATGTGGCGCACCGAGCCGATACCCAACCGAACGGCCCACCCGTGGTCGAGCCGCTCGGCGGCGATCGACGAGGCACCGGGGCTGGTGATCTCGGGCTCGGCCACACCGTCGGCGATCCGCTCCAACGACGCATGGTCGAGCGAGATGTTGATGTCGGGCGTCAACGTGGGGACACCGTGCCGACGGGCGTCTTGCACCAGCGAATGCGGCGAGTAGAACCCCATCGGTTGGGCGCGGAGCAGAGCGGCGCAGAAGGCGGCCGGGTAGTGCAGCTTCAACCACGACGAGGCATAGACCAGGTAGGCGAAGCTGATCGAGTGGCTCTCGGGGAAGCCGTAGTTGGCGAAGGCGGCGAGCTTGTTCCAGATCTGCTCGCCGATGTCGAGCGTCACCCCACGCTCGGCCATACCGGCGAAGAACCGCTGACGTAGTCGCTCCATGCGGGCCCGACTCCGCTTCGACCCCATGGCCTGGCGCAGTTCGTCGGCCTCACCGGGGGCGAACCCGGCGACGTCGATGGCCATCTGCATCAGCTGTTCCTGGAACAGTGGGATCCCGAGGGTCTTCTCGAGCGCTCCCTCCAACAGTGGATGCAGGTAGGTGACCGGTTCCTCGCCGTTGCGGCGCCGGATGTAGGGGTGGACCGAGCCGCCCTGAATGGGACCGGGTCGGATCAGGGCGACCTCGACCACCAGGTCGTAAAAGTTGCGAGGCTTGAGACGGGGCAGGGTCGACATCTGGGCCCGGGACTCCACCTGGAAGACCCCGACCGAATCGGCCCGGCACAGCATGTCGTAGACCGCTTCCTCCTGGGGGATGGCGGCGAGGTCGACCGGTTCGCCGTAGTCGGGGATGTGGTGCTCGGTGATCAGATCGACGGCGTAGTGCAGCGCCGAGAGCATGCCCAGCCCGAGCAGATCGAACTTCACCAGACCGGCGGCCGCGCAGTCGTCCTTGTCCCACTGCAGGACGGTCCGGTTTTCCATTCGAGCCCGTTCGACCGGGCACACCTCGATGACCGGTCGATCACACATGACCATGCCTCCCGAGTGGATGCCGAGATGGCGGGGCAGGTCCTCGAACTGCTGGGCCAACTCGAGGACGTCGGCCGGGAGGTCGAGCGCGTCCTGCTGTCGCTGGCCAGGTTGCTGTTGCCGACTGGTCTGCTTCTTGAGTCCCGACCAGCGATCGGTGGCCTTCGAGAAGGCGTCTTGTTGGCCGGTGGCGTAGCCCAGTGCCTTGGCGGCGTCACGGATCGCCGACTTCGCCCGATACGTGATGACGTTGGCGACCTGGGCCGCGTGACGGCGACCATGGCGTTCGTAGACGTACTGGATCGCCTCTTCCCGGCGGTCGGATTCGATGTCGAGGTCGATGTCGGGCGGACCGTCTCGCTCCGGGGAGAGGAATCGCTCGAACAGCAGGCCGAGCGAGACGGCGTCGGCCTTGGTGATGCCGAGCACGTAGCACACCGCCGAGTTGGCGGCCGAGCCGCGGCCCTGGCAGTAGATGTCGTTGCGGCGACAGAAGTCGACGATGTCCCACACCACCAGGAAGTAGCCAGGAAACCCCAGATGCTCGATGAGGTCGAGCTCCCGATCGAGTTGGTTCCATGCCCCGGGGACGTACTCGTTGTCGCGCGTTCCGTAGCGGTGCACGGCCGCTTCCTCGACCAACCGCCGGAGGAACCCCATTTCGCTCAGCCCGTCCGGGCACGGGAAGGGTGGGAGTCTCGGGGCAACGAGAGCGAGGTCGAAGGCACACTCGCGACCGAGCTCGGCGGCTCGCTCGACCACACCGGGATAGCGAACGAACCGGCGCAGCTGCTCGTCGCCCGAGCGCAGGTGGGCGCTCGAGGTGGCGGGCAGCCAGCCGTCCATCTCGTTGAGGCTGCGGCGGGCTCGAACGGCGGCCATGGCCGTGGCCAGGCGACGATCGGCCGGGGTGGCGTAATGCACGTTGTTGGTGGCGATGATGTCGACACCGGCCCGCATGGCCAGCTCGACCAGGGCGTCGTTGCGAACGCTGTCGAGCGGGCTGCCGTGGTCCCACAGCTCCACCGCCACGTTCGAGCGCCCGAAGCGGCCGATCAGCGAGTCGAGCGCTCGTGCTGCGGCCGCCGGTCCCTCTCGCTCGAGCGCCCGGGGCACGGCCCCCTTGCGACAGCCGGTGAGCACCAACCAGTGCTGCTCCTCTCCCGGTTCGAGCCACCGATCGAGCGACGACATCGAGAACCGGGGCGCCCCCTTCTCCCCCGCCAGCTGGGCCTCGCTGATGACCCGGGCCAGTGCGGCATAGCCCTTGGGGTCGCGGGCCAGCACCAGGAGGTGGGTGCCGTCGGGGTCGGGCTGGGCCTGCGAGATGTCGAGCTTGTCGACCGTGAGCTCCGAGCCGAACACGGTGGGCAGGCCAACAGCCCGCGCCGCCTCGGCGAAGCGGACCACGCCGTAGAACCCGTTGTGGTCCGTGATGGCCAATGCCTCGTGGCCCAACCGGGCCGATTCCTCGACCAGTCGTTCCGGATCGCTCGCCCCATCGAGGAAACTGAACGACGAGTGGCAGTGCAACTCGGCATAGGGCGCCGCTGCCGGTCGACGGCCGATGGCTGTCGAGGGCGGCACGTAAGGTTCCCGCTTGCGGGACCATGCCGGCGAATCGCCACCGTCGGCCCCCTCCGGCCTGGCAGGGGCAGGCGGACGAGCGCGATCCGACAGCTGCGCTTCGAGTTCTCGCCATGGCATCTTCGAGTTCTGCCAGCCCATCCCGGCACCATATCGAACACATGTTCGATTGAAAAGGAAAACGTTCGCTGCAGCCCTGGTGGAGGTAGCAGGGGCATGGGCGCTGAGTTCTACGGGGTGCTGCGCCTCGGCGCTGGCCTACCAGATGCCCGGAACGAGCCGCTTGGTGCGGGCTTGGTAGGCCACGTAGCTGGTACCCAGGTGGCGCTCCAACATGGACTCCTCGACGGCGATCCGACGAACGAGGGCGGCGGTCGGAAGTCCCGCCGTGGCAACGCTGACCCAGTTGCCGAGAACGGCGCCGGCGCCGACGAGGGCTGACGCCGTGGCCAGGTAGAGCGGGTGTCGGATGGACCCGTAGGGGCCACTGTCGACGAGCGAGTGGTCGTCGTGCACGGTGAGGTCATCTCGATGGAAACGTCCGAGATGGCGGCGGGCCCAGTTGCTGAGTGCTCCTGCTCCGATCAGCAGGGCCAGGCCGAGACCGAACACGGTCCGCCGCGCTCGTATCGATCGTGATGGGAGGAGAAGGGATGCGAGGAGTCCGGTCAGCAGGTGGATCAGCGCCGTGGTGTCGAACAGACGGCCGGTGGCGGTGTCGACGACGGTCTCGCCAGTGTTGCTGTGTGCAGCGGCGTTCTTCGACGCCGTGCGCGAGCTTCCGAGCTCGATCGAGACCAACCACGCGGACACGAGCAGGGTGACACTGCGAGCAAGGCGACTCGACCAGATGAGCGGCTGCATCGACGAAGTCTGGCACGCAAGACCACCATGATGTGCTCCTCGACTAACTCGCCACGTTCACCGATCCGGCCGAGACAGCTCGTCATCTTCCCGGCCGATCAGGGGCGCTCTTCGGCACTTTGAGGGGTGAGCGGTAGCGGATACCTGAGCGATCATGCTGCCGAGAGTGCTGTGGCAGGCGATCGTCGAGCCCGATCTGGGGGCGCGAGTTGCGCAGCGGCATGGGCGATGGGCTAGACCCTCTGGCTGGCCGAGTAAGTTGATGCGTGATGAGGCGGTTCGTTCACAGGCACACGGCGGCGTCGGTGCGTCGTGGGCGAACAGTTCCCGCCGAGGGGAAACGGGTGACACTTCGACTGCGGTTCGCTCGCCGGCAGTCATTGGCAGCTTTGATCGCGCTCACCCTTGTGATCGCCGCTTGTGGTTCTGCCCCTGAGGCGACGTTCGGTACAGGTGGAGGCTCGACGGCCTCGACGCTCAGCACTATTCCGAGCCGTGCTGCGTCCCCGTTGTCTGGCTTGGAGTACAGAATTGAGGGTGTTGGACTCGGGAGCAGCTGCGAGTTCACCGGAGAGTTTGAAGACAAGTTCCCATGCGACTTATGGGAAGGCGAGTCGCTGAGCTTTCAGAGTGTCATGTTCGCCTCGTTCAGCGTGGTCGTGGCGAGCGAGGCTGTCATCGGCGCCGCTTCGTCCAAGCTGCTGACGTCGGTTGAGTCGGAGCACGTGGAGCGCTATCAGATCGATGGAACTTTGGTCATGTTCGTGGTCGAGGGCATGGATGTCGAAACCATTGGCATCGAGTTCGTTGCCAACGATGGCACGTCAGCAGAGTGCGTCTACGCACCTCGTGAAGCGGAGGCAATTCAGTGCAATGACTGGAACTGATCTTCGAGTCGTGCGGCCACAAGCCTCAGCGACTGACAGCCCGAGGCGCTGGATCAGCAGCCTCCACAGCCGAGAATCAACGAGCTGGCTTCTTGGAGCGGTGCCGGTCGGCGCGAGGACCTCGAGACGTCGTTCAGGCCACAGTCCGTCGCGTCTACGCTCCGCACCGACTCGCAGCGCCTCATCGACTCGGCGTTCAGGGGTGTTGTTCGAGCCGGAGGCCGTGAGCGGTAGGGGATAGTCGTGTCGGTCCGATCCAGATAGGTCGCTACTGCTGAAGGGGGTCTGGCTGCTCGTCAGCGAGCGAGGCGGGAACGTCCCTGCTCGCATGCAAGATGCGCCAGACGTCGATCTGATCGTCGCTGACGACGTAAAAGATCAGGTAGGGGAACCGTGCGAGCGGCCAGGTTCGCAGGTTCGGGATGTCGAGTTCGAACGCGAACCGCATCGACCCGGTGAGCGGGTGCCGGGCGAGAAGCCTGAAGGCTCGTTCCAGGTCGTCGACGAAGTTCTCGGCGGTACCGGGAGGAGCCTGGGCTCGGAGGTAGTCGAAGGCGGTGTCGGCGTCGTCGATGGCGCGTTGGCGCAGTGAGATGTGGGCTGGGACGCTCACGTATTCGGGATGCGCGCTCTGAGGGTGTCGAGGTAGTCGTCAGCGGTGGCGGCGGCGGGCGATGACGCTCCTTCGAGCAATGCGGATCGGAGGCGTTCGCGGTCTTGTGCCCGGCGAATGAGGTCTCGTACGTATTCGCTGGTTGACCCGTAGCCGCCGGCGTTGACCTGCGTGTCGACGAACTTTTTGAGTTCGTCTGGGAGTGAGACGTTCATCGTGGTCATGTCAGGAGTCTACGGAGCTTGGCAAACTTTGCCAAGAGTGAGGTCTCTACTTCCGACAGCCGCACCTCGCGCTGCGTCTCACGGCCGGCGATCAGGGGCGATGGTTCGACTCTGGCCGTCGCGTCTCATGGGCGACGTAGCGGGTTGTGGACGTAATGCCTCGGACCGAAGGTTGCGGCGCCGCCGTCGGGGAGGCCGATGAATTGCGATCGGTCCGGAAGCATCGAGTCGCTGATGTCAGGTGCCGCCGGCTCGCTCTCGAGCAACGATGGAAGGCTGTCCACCTCGGAGGCCGGTTCCTGTTGATCCGGATGCTTGGCTGAGCGTGCTGGCAAAACGGCGGAGGGAGTCGCTAATCGCCTCGCCACACGAGATGGGGGCCGAGACGCGGATTGCCGAAGATCTCGCGCGGCATGTTGGTCAGCCCGGCACCGAGCTCAATGTGATGTTCTGTCGATGGCCCGGCGAACACGCGGTAAGTGCCGAGCGAGTCCGCCAGGTCGAAGTCGAGTGACCGGGCGATAGCCCAAACCCGCTCGGCAGCCTCGTCCGCTGGCATGTCGATCGGTTCGGTCTCGGCTGAGAGCCTGGCGCCGATCTCCGCCACGACGTAGGACCGTCCCCAATCGTGGGAGACCTTCTCGAAGGACCGGACCAGCATGCCGTCACGCCAGTAGAAGAACTCGAAGCCGGCGTCGGTGTCGGGGAGCGAGCAGAGAAACACTTCTTCGGCCGAGTTCACCAGTCGGCTGAGCACGGTGGCCACAGATGGAGAGTGGAACTTCGCCCACTCCCAATCGTCCCCGACGACGGTCCAATCGGGCGAGTTCCCGATCACGACGTATCGCTGGCGTTCTACGAGCACACTTGTTGGCTGGTAGGCGCCGAGCCCGAGTAGCTCGAGAAGCTGGTCGTCCTCCATCCTCACCTCCGGCCGGACGAACACGTACGAACCGGAATGAAGCTGTCCAGACTCAAGGAACGGCGAACCCACCGTCGAAGCATCGGCACGGAAGCTCGACGACTGGAGGACGCTGCACCACACTGGGCTTGACACAGCGACGCGACGCCATCACCGCAAATGCGTCATCCTCCCGGCGATCTGGGATGGACTCCTGGCCTGGATCGGCGGGGTTTGGGGGTGTTTCGTCGTCTGCGTTTTCGCCGATCTCGCTCGGCTGGGCTCCGTGGTCCGCGGTGTTCAGCGGTGGTTGTGCTGCTCGCTCGGGCAACGTTCGCGATGGCACCCGATCCAATGTCGATGACGCTGGTGGTCCCGTGGCGCTCACTTTCTGGACGGTTGGGGTTCGTCCGCGAGGCTGGCGCGGCGACGGTGTTCGCGAGACACCAACGTCTCATGATCGCGGTATCCAGGGAATCGCTTCGGCCAAGCAAGGTAGACGAACTCTCGATCGAACCGTTCGTTCCGGGTCATCCGCCAAAGCGGATGTCGAACGACCATCGGAACACTCACAAGCGTGCCGAACGACATCGCGATGGCGAGAAGGCCGATCGACGCGCCACCGACAAGTCCCACGACTGCGTAGGGAGCAAGGATGATGGCCATTCCCAGCAGGTAGCTTCCGAACGGGCTCACGACAGAGAGCCGCTGCAGCGGATTCGGTGAGGCCCCGATCGGTCCGCGTGTCGAAGTTGATGCCGTTTCGGCCGGAGACGAGACAGCCACGTCGGGATCGGGATGGCTGCCTGGAAGCCATGTCGGCCACGACACGTACCGCACGAGACGCGAACGGCGGTCTAGATGAGCGGGGCGGCTGGCGGACGAGAGTGCGTACTTTGCAGCGAGAGCTCCGAAACCGGCAGCGAAGCATTGGAAACCGGTCGACGCACCGAGGAACCCGATCGCTGGCCATCCGAACAGCCACCACGCGGCGAACAGACGGGCGAGGTATGGGTGTCCGGCTTCCCACCGTTGGATCGGGTTCGGTGACTGGCAGGCGGGGCCGAACTCGACCGATCGTTCAGAAGTCATCGGCGTCACCAGATTCGAGGGCAGCCAGCGGTGCGCAGCGAGCGGTCCTCGACGCGGCGGATCGCTGGTGCAGCAGTGGCAAGCATTGCTGCCGTGCGATTGTGATCATCGAGCGCACGTCTTCAGTATCGGGCGTTATCGCCCTGCGCTGAACCATCGCGCCCGACTCGTGGTCGACGCAGCCCTCGATCCGGCGATCAGGGACAGGTCAAGCAGCTTCACCCGGTGAGCGATATGGGGCACCACGTTTGGTCACTCGTGCTCCGCCGATGGCCAAACGTCGAGCACGAGATACTCCGGCGACGAACGTTCGCCGCCGACTTCGCAGTCTTCATGCGCAGCTGCCTGTTTGGTGCCGTGCCAGCTTACTCGGGCGCAGACCGGACCGTCAGGCAACTCAACTTCTCCAACGCACGGTTCCCCTGGATCCCAGTTCAACACGGCGAGGTTCCCAGCACCGGTGATGGTGACCTCCGCTGATCGGTCCGCCGACTGTGGCGGCCCGGGATCGGACGAGTGCGTGCGGATCGACAACCGAGTCGGGGAGCCGAACATCGTCGTGCCGACGTAGACGAAGCCCTCAATCGCCTCGACTCCTGCCTTGTATCCGGCATCGGAGACTTGGTCTGATTTCCATTCGGATGCGCCGCGTCGCAGGTAGAACTGGCGATGCCAGGGCCGCACAGTCATCGTCTCGGCATCGTCAGTCATGATGCGAGACTGCCTGCTCGGCGTCTCTTATGCAAGCAACGTTCACTGTGATCAAAGCGCCAGATTGCATCTTCGTTTCACTGACACGATGACATGGCGATCTGACGAGCCAGGGTGTCCTCATTCCGGCGTTTGGCGATGCTCCTGGCGTTCCGCTCAGCGAGTGGTTGGGGACGTCGCTGCGGCCGGGCAACTGGACGTCACGTCGGTGCTCGAGACGTGGAGGCTGACGTCAGTGACGACCGGTTGCCAGCGATCGGCGGGCTTCAGATGCGTCCGCGGATGGATTTAATGCGCTGAACGTGACCAGTCCAAGGTCGGTGGTCGCTCAATGTGACGAAATGCATCCGCGGATGCACGACTCCTGATCGCGGCGATCAGGCGCGTTCGTCATGCATGCTGCGATCGGCACTCGGGGATGCTCCAGCGATGGCGTTGCCTCATCCGGGGATGCGTTCGGCCGATGGTTCGGCCATGGCATCTGGCTCGGCGGCTCCTTCAGCGTTCGCTGTCCGGTCGCTGGGCGTTGGGCTGGCGGCCGTTGTCGCAGCGGGCGCGACGTGGGTACTCACCGGGACCATGAGGGGCGATGTTGATGCTGACTGGGTCGTCGTCGGTGAACCGGCTGCCGATGCCGCATCGTTCGAGGTTTCGGTGACTGATCCGGCATGCCCGATCAAGCTCGATCGTGACGATATTGACGTCGGCCTGGTCGAAACCGACGATGCTGTGGTGGTACGCGTGCGTGTCCCTGACAACAACGATGGTTCGGCCTGCAAGGCGATGGCGGTCGCCTACACCGTGACAATCGACCTGGCTCAGCCCTTGGCGCAGCGTCGAATCATGGATGGCCGGTTCGATCCGCCACGGCCGGCAATCGCCAGCGACACCGGTCTGTTGGGTGGACCGAAACCGAGTCCGGTGGCGGTCGACGATTGACGCTCAGGCAATGAGTGCCGGGCATCCCACGGCCGGCGGCAATGGACAGGACTCTGAAGCATGGCGCTTGATCAATCGCCGATACGAGCATCTTCGTGTCAATGAGAGCGAAGATCCGTGTGCCCGGCGGGAGTCTTTGGTTGTCGGGGAACTCGTTGAGCGTCGGGATCGTCTGACCAGCATGTGGTTTCGTGCGGCGACGGTTGGTCTCGTCCTGATGGTCACTGGATGCACGTCGCAGCCCGTAACGGATCAGGCAGTGATCAGCAGCGACCCGACAACCTCAGCCACCCAGTCAATACTGGCGTCGTCGACGACGATCCCGTCGCCGGTCCGTCGCAGCCCGCCACCGCTGATGCTGCGCGTCGGGGACGAGTTGGTCCAGCCGTGGCAGCTGGGATTCTGTTGGGCAGCCGATGGCGACGGGTTCTGCGGTGATGCGGTCGAGTCCGACGGGCCGGTTGTCGTGGCCGACGAACCGGTGGTCATCGATTTCCCGCTCGCTGGATGGGAGTTCACCGCTGCCGCTGATGCGGACTGTGCCGGTGTCGTCGTGTTGGTTGAACGCACGGTCGACGGGGCCTGGACCATCGAGGTGAGTGGGCCGGAAGGGTTCTACCCGATCGATCTTCGTGGAGAGGGGCCCGAGGGCGACGTCGACTACCGATTCATCGCTGCGATGTCTGGGCCGTCGCACGCTGATGATCCGGTCGACACCGTCGATCGTGGTGCACCGGGTTCGTGCGATCTGGGGTGAGGCGACGGTCGTGGTTGCTGCTGTTGGAGTCGATTTGTGGACGGGTTCGTCGTGAATTTGCGGAAGGCGTGATGAGCAGAAGTTGGACGCGTCCAGGCATTGCCGTGGTGTTCTCGGCGCCGTCCACGAACGGACCGAACGGCCCGTTGGATTTCGCTGGCCTTACCGGCATGGCAAGGCGGAGAAGCTGGCGGTGACGAGCACTCGAGCGAGAAGGTCAACCCTGGGCCGGGCGATGGTGACGGTGGGCCTTGTGACGGTGCTGGCGGCCTGCGTTCCAGGGGCACAATCCGGCGACGGCGAACCGGGAGCGGCGCCGACGACGGGGCCCGAGGTGGGCGCTGCCGGGGTGAGTGGTGCTGTTCTGTACGGTTGGGAGTCCCCGCCCAACACGATGGCCGCCGAGATCCTCACCTTCCGGTACGTGCTCGAGGGCGACTGCATCTACATCGAGAGGGCAGACGTGCCAGGCGACCCCGAGAAACGAATCGCCATGTTCCTCCCAGGTGCCGAGCTGTCACCCGACCGCACATCGGTTAGTCAGCCCGGAGCGGCGACCGTGTACCTGGACCGTTGGTACGAGGCTGGCAGCGGCGGAGGCGTCAGCCCAAGGTCGGGCCCCTGGTCCCCCGAGGCGCGGGAATACTTCGACGCTTGCACGACGCCCGAGACAAGAAGCAGCGAGGACACGATGATGTACCTCAACTCCTGGTCTGAGTAGGACCACAACAGCGAGGCCGGACGGTTCGAGCGTCCCCAAACGCGCGGCCGATATCCGCCTGGGGCATGCCCCCAGGGTGCCGATCGGGGACGCTTCAATATCGCCTGCAGCACGGAAGGTTCGTGCGGACGCTACGACGATGAGTGCCCAAGCGACTCTGACGTTTCTCCGCTGCGGCGCATGGCGATGCGCCGGCCGACGGCGTCGAGACCTCGCGCTGCTTCGTTTGCCCGGATCGCGGCGAGTTCGGGGCCGAGGTCATCGATCGCCACGAAACCGAGCCGCTCGTACAGCGGCCCGTTCCAGGCGACATCGGCGAAGGTGGTGAGCGTGACCGAGTCGGCCACCGCACCCGACGCAGGGCTGCGAGCCCAGTCGATCACCTGCTCGATCAAGGCAGAGCCCACCCCTCGCCCACCGGCGTCGTCGGCGACACTCACCTGATCGAGGTGTCCTTCACCGTCGACCACCGATGCCAGCGCATACCCGACCGCACGTTCGGGCTCGCCGCACAGCACTGCCATCCACGCAGTCTTCGATTCGACATGCGCCACAAGCTGGGCCGCCGGTGGCGGTGGGTCGTCGGCGACGACCTGCATGCCGATGCGGGCGAATCGCCGACCGGCGTCGACCTCGATCTGTTGCATCACCGAGACATCGGCGAGCGACGCCGGGCGGACGACGAATTCGAACGCATCCCCTTGAGCCATCGACCCAGTGTGGCGCTCGGGTCAAGCGTTCGGCGGGCTGGTGGAGCCGTTGTCACCACCCGTGGTCTGGGGGTCGGCGGGGTGTCCGGCACCGTTGGCTGGTGGCGGGTGCCGGTGATGGCTTCCCGCTTGTTCCGGCGGAGGCGCTGGCCGCCGTGGCTGACCAACCTCGTCGATCCAGCGTTCAGTGCGCGATTGGAGGTAGCCGATGATCACATCGAGACCGAAGTGGTCATAGGTTTCCATCCCTCCAGCCCAGATTCCGCGGCCCTGCCATGGCGGCCGCTCACAGGGCGACACGTCGGGTGGCGTAGGTACACCGGTGAGTGTCATCACCCGGCCCCGGTGGTCACGGATCACGATCTGCTTGCGGTCTGCGCCGAACTCGACGCTGGCACCGGCGGCGTGCAGTGCCCGGTGATGGAACGGGCAGAGGAACACCTGCTCGTCGAACAACGTCTCGGGCTTGGTGGTGAAGGGCACCGAGTGATGCGCTTCCAACACACCGGACCGTCCACATCCCTCGGCCGCGCAACAGGGTTGCTCGACCGCCATCGCGGTGCGCATCCACGGTGGAGCGCTGCGCTGACGGGACGAGATCCACAAGGGATGCCCATCTCGAGACACCAGCCAACACGTGGACAACTCGCCGTGCATCGCCTCGAGCTCGTCGTCACTCACGGGCGGACCGTGCAACACCGAGACCCCGGTGGTGCCGTCGTCCTCGATACCGGCAAGGCGTCGTTCTCGATGGGCCCGGAAAACCTCGAGATCGATCTGGATCACCGCGAGGAACCGCTCCGCTGCCGGTCTTGGGCCGGCATCGAGCAGCGACCACAACGCGTCCGCGTTCGAGGCCGATTGACCGGTCTCGGCCCGCATCTCGCTACGGCGTTGCTGGAGCATCTTTTCGAGCGAGGCGCCCGAAAGCGACGGCAGGAACCACCGCACCTCATAGCCGTCGGCCCTGGCCTGAAGCGAGAGTGACTCCTTGCGGGCCGGCCGGTCGCCGTCTTCGGCCTCCAGGCGCTTGTACGTGGACACCATCTTCACGATCGTGTCAGCCGTGCCATACCGGGCCTGCTCGACCAGGGTTGCCTCGGTCTCGGGAGTGGCGATCTCGGCCAACGCAGCGGCGATCGGCATCGAGACCTCGCCGTGTTCGAACGCCGCCGACAGTTCAGGCAGATCCGGCAGCACATCGGCCGTGGCGACCAGGCGGCGGGCCTCGGCACCGGTCAGCTTCAACTGGCAGGCGAGGCGGTGCGCTGGGCTGCGCCAACCCCATCCCCAGCCCTGATCGGCCTGGAAGAGTCCCAACAGTTCGGTGGTGTTCGCGCACAGAGCCGCCTGGTCGGCGTTGATCCGGCCGACCAGCGCCTGTGACTCGGCAACCAACTCCTCGATCCGAGCGGCACGCTCCTCGACCGGGATCGCACAGAACCGTCCACCCTCACGACGCGCGCCCCGCTCCCGACACCCCGGCAGCTCGAACACCGAACCCGGCACTCGATCACGCAACATCGCCACGCCACCGCCATCTCTCACACCGCCGCCAGCGTTGTCATTGCTGCCGCTACCGATGTGCCCCTCGCCATCCCGCACCCCTGCCATACACACCAGTATGAACAACCCCTGTGACAACGCCCGCCGGGCCGAGAACGCGACGAGGCGTCTCGGTACCGCGCGGTCATACGGCACGCCGTTCGAACGCATCGGGTCGGAGCACTACTGTCGACCCCGAGAAGGACCCGCTGTGCGCGCTCCGCCCGAACGAGAAGACCTGATCACCATGACCACCAACCTCGCCGACGAGATCGTCGTCGCCATCGGTTCCGCCGCCACCGACAACCCTGCGTTGGCGGTCGGCATCGAGTTCGCCCGTCTGACCAACCTCCCCCTCCGCCTCGTCCACGTGGCCTGCGACGGCGCCACCATCGACGCCGACGCCCTCGACGAGCACCTCCAGACGACAGCACCCGACGTGCCCGTGAGCATCGTCAGCACCGACGCAGACGACGTGGTGGGCGGGATCGTCGGCGAGCTCACTCCCCGGTCGCTCGCCATCTTGAAGTCCACCAACGCCAGCCGCTGGTCGGGCAAGAGCTCGGTCGCCGAGCACGTGCTCGATGCGTTCCCCGGCCTGATCGCCATGGTCGGCCCCGAAGTCGAAGGCTCGACCTCATTCGCCGGACCGGTCGTCATCGCCCTCGATGGCTCGACCGAGGCCGAGCGCGCCCTCCCCGTCGCACGCGAACTCGCCACTGCCGTGGGCCAAGAGATCGTCGCCACCCGTGTCGTTGCCGTCTCCGCCAGCGACGACGAGCGACGCTCGGCCGCGGCGTACCTCGAGGCCACCAACGCCACGCTCCCGGGCAGCCGCCCGGCACTGCCCGACTCGAACGATCCGATCTCGGCCATCCTCGCCACCGCCACCGACGAAGCAGCCGGTCTGATCGTGTTGTCCTCGCACGGCGACCGAGCGAGCGAGCGAGCAACGATCAGCCGTACGAGCATGGGCTTGGTCCACAGCGCAACGGTGCCAGTCCTCCTGGTCGGCCCCGAGGTCGCCTAGATCAGACCGCGCTCAGCCCACCCGTACGTTCAGGCGGTGGGGACTGGGGCGGTGGCTTCGCTGTCGTCGTCGAGGTCGTCAAGACCGTCGTCGTAGTCGTCGACCGGGCCACGCACGGCGAGGATGAGCACGGCGAGGGCGACCATGCCGACGCCCACCCACATCGACTGCACCCAGCCGTCGACGAACGCATGCTTGGCCGCATCGATGATGACGGGTCCGGCGTCACCGGCCTGAGCGGCGACACCGAAGGCGTTGCCGATGCCCTCGCTCGCCGGTTCGGCCAATTCGGCCGGCAGACCGGCCAGCGCCGGCTTGATCGCCGAGGAGTAGCCGGAACTCAGAATCGAGCCGAGGAGGGCAACGCCGACGGCGCCGCCGACCTCACGGGAGGTGTCGTTCAGCGCAGAGGCCACGCCCTGCTTCTCGGCCGGCAGCGACGCCGTGATGGCCTCGGTGGCCGGCGTCATCGTGAGACCCATGCCGAGCCCGAGGATCATGAGACCGGGCAACACGGAGAAGTAGCCGCCCTCGACCGACGCCCGCAACGCCATCGTGATCAGCCCGACACCGGCGAGCGAGGCTCCCACGAGCATCGTGTTTCGCGCGCCGAGTCGCTTGGCCACCTGGGGCGCAAGTGCCGAGGTCGGCATCATCATCACCGCCATCGGCAACAGGGCGACCGCCGACCGCAACGCCGACCATCCGATCACGGCCTGGAAGAAGGGGAACAGCACGAGGAAGATCCCGAACATCATCCCGAAAAGGATCATGAGCGTGATCGAGCTGGAGGACAGGGAACGGTTCCGGAAGACATCGATGTCGAGGAGCGGGTCGACGTGACGGCGCTCCCAGAACACGAACGCCAGCAGTCCGCCGAGGCCGACGACCAGACCGGCGATCGTGAGGGCGTGCCCCCACCCGCGCTCCGGGCCCTCGTGGATCCCGAGCACGAGTCCACCGATGGCCAGCGCCGACAGCACCGAACCCACAACATCGAACGGATGCTCGGAGTGCTCCTTCGAATTGGGCACATGGCTCAACGTCATCTTCGCAGCGACCAGGACGAGCACGACCGGCATCGCGAACAACCAGCGCCAGGTGAGGTAGTCGACCATGAACGAGGCAGTGAACAGACCGATCAGGCCACCGGAACCGGCAACGCCCGCCCAGATGCCGATGGCCTGGGCCCGGTCCTCTTCGGGGAAACTCGACGTGACGACCGAGAGCGTGACCGGCATGATCATCGCGGCGGCGGCCCCGGCGACGACCCGAGCGACGATCAGGAGGGCGGTCGACGTGGCGACGGCGGCGCCGACACTGGCGAGCCCGAACAACCCAAGACCGGCGAGGAGCACCGGCTTGCGCCCGAATCGGTCACCGATCGCGCCGACCGGCATCAGCAGCGCTGCGAGGGCCAGGGTGTAGGCGTTGATGATCCAGAGCACCGCACCCTGCGAAGCCTCCAGATCGATCGCCAGCTGCTGTTGGGCGACGTTCAGCCCCGACACCGAGGCGATCACCGCCATCAGCGCCGTACACATGGCGATCAGGATGTTGCGCTGCTCGGTCTTCGACAGGACCGGCGTCTCGGGCGGGGGCGCATGATGCGTGTGGTGATGGTGGGCCGAGGAACTCATTCGAGTCCTTTCATCGTGGGGCGTCGCAACCGTCACACATCTTCGGCGACGATCCTGCCGGAAGTAACACTACGAAACGGTATCGTTGCGTTTGTGCCAGTCTGCACGAGGAACGCCCGGAAAGGTGTATGACTTCCGACACATGAACGCGAAACCGACCTCCGCGAAGGCTGACGGCGTCCTCGACCCACGGGTGGCGCGCAGTCGCGCCCGCGTCCTCGACGCGGCCACCCAGCTCCTGGTCGAGGGCGGCCCCAGTGCGCTTACGGTCGACGCCATCGCTGCGACTTCGAGCGTGGCGAAGTCGACGCTCTATCGCCACTGGTCGTCGATCGACGATCTCGTGGTCGACGTTCTCCGCCACAACCTCGAGACCACCCACGTGCCGGACGGGGTGGAAGGCTTCGAGGCGTCACTGCGGGCACTCATGGGCGCCATCGCCACGAGGGCCAGCGAGCCCGAGTGGCAACGCATCCTGCCAGCGCTCTTCACGCTCAAACAGCACGTGTCGGCGATCGAGACGATCGCCGAAGACGACCAGAACGAGCAGCTGAACGAGCTGGCGAAGGTCGTCGATCTCGGCATCGCCGAAGGACGGCTCCCTGCCGACATCGACGTCGAGTTCGCCATGTTCCAGCTGATGGGCCCGATCGTGTTGGCCACGATCGCCGTCGGCGGCGACGCGCCGCTTCAACTCGTCGATCGGGTCGTCGATCGGTTCCTGGCCTCGTGGGCGTGACGCCCCCGGGCAGGGATCAGTTCGTCAGGTCGATGAGGCTGTTCTGAGGATCGCCGTCGGACATCGCCGCGTCGGCGTCGTTGAACCACACACCGCCGTCGCGGAGGTACTTGAACTCGATGACCGCCGGAAGATCGACCTCGACCTTGGTGCTCCGCGTGCCGTTGGAGCGCTTCTTCAAGGGATGCACCAGCGGATCCCAGTCGTTGAAGGTGCCGGCGACCGACACGGGCTCGGGTGCCTCGTCGAGCGGGAGCGAGAACGTGATGGTGGCCTTCGTGGCCTTCTTGTTGGTCTGGACCTTGATCATGCCGACCTCCTTGTCGAAGCGAGCCTACGGCCGCCGAACGGCAGACGGAACAAAACCACGGTGCGAAATTTGTTGTTCACAGTTCAGTCTGCTAAGCGCCCGCTCGTTCGACCGCCGACCGTCGCCTCGATGGACCACCGGCGACCGGGTGCCGTACGCTCGGAACATGGCGAACGCTGCGGACATGGCCGTGCTGCTACAAGAGATCGTTCGGATCCCGAGCGTCAATCCGCTGCAGGCCGGCCCGAAATCGGGCGACGACGGCGAGACCGCCGTGGCGGAGTGGATGGCGGATCGCTGCGCTGGGCTGGGGGCCCACGTCACGCTCGACGACGTCCTTCCCGGGCGGCCCAACGTCTACGCCCGCTTCGACGGCAGCACCGACCGCTCGATCGCCATCGATGTCCACCTCGACACCGTCGGCGTCGAGCACATGACCGATGATCCCTTCGACGGACGCATCGAGGACGATCGGGTCTACGGGCGAGGCTCGGTCGACACCAAGGCGACCTTGGCCGTCCTGCTCGAGATGCTCGGCGAGTTCCGAGACGCCGGCGAGCAGCCAACCCCCACCGTGCACCTGGTCGGTACGATCAGTGAGGAGGTCGGAGGGCTGATCGGCGCCATGCGCTACGCCGAGTGGCTGGGCGAAACCGGCACCACCCTCGATCAGATCATCGTGGCCGAGCCCACGATGTGCGCCCCGGTGTTCGGTCACAAGGGCGGCGTCGGCCTGCAGATCGTCGTCCACGGCATCGCCGCCCACTCCTCGAAGCCCCATCTCGGCCGCAATGCGATCAACGGCGCCGCTCGCATCATCGCCGCCCTCGAGGCCGAGCAAGCTCGTCTCGACACGCTCACCCCGCTGACGGTCGTTGGCAATGGCACGGTCAGCGTCACCACCATCGCCGGTGGCCTGGCGCAGAACATCGTGCCCGATCGCTGCGAGCTCTATGCCGGTCGTCGACTGGCACCCGGAGAGGATCCTGCCGTGATCTTCGAACAGCTGCGAGCCATCGTGCGCGACGCTGCGTTGCCGTGCGAGGTCGACGTCGAGCTGTCGTACGGGCGGGGCTCGGCCGCGTTCTACCAGGACCCGAGTTCACCACTCGTGCGCGGCCTGGCCGAATTGGCGGGCACCGAGCCCGAAACCGCCACCTACGGCAGCAACGCGCTCAAGTACCCCGGTGTCGCCAACGAGATCGTCATCTTCGGCCCGGGTTCGATCGACCAGGCCCACAAGGCGGTCGAGTGGGTCGACATCGCCGAACTCGATCGAGCCGCAGGCATCTATCGACAGCTCCTGCGACGCTGACGATCGGCAACGCCTGCGCAGGCCGGTCGATCAGGCGAGGATGGCGTCGGTCGGCAGGGCGACGATGCCGCTGGCACCGAGCGCTCGCAGATCGCCGAGCTTGGTCCACAACTCGGCCCGATCGACCACGAGATGGGCCGCAACGAGATCGCTGCGACCCGCCAGCGGGAGCACCGTGGGCGCAGCCAGTCCGGGGAAGACCGAGCTGAGCGTGTCGACCTTGTCGACCGGGATGTGCAGCAGGAGGTACTGGGTGCGTCGGGCCGAGAGCGCAGCACCGATGCGCAGCCGTAGGTCGTCGATCTCGGCCGACGGGTCGACGGTGTTGGCGAAGATGGCTTGGCAGTTCTCGACCTCTTCGATGACTCGAAGCCGGTTGCGAGCCAGGCTGCCACCGGTCTCACGGAGGTCGACGATGGCGTCGGCCATGCCGACGGCGCACACACCCTCGAGCGACCCACCCATGGCCACCACGGTGACGTCGATGCCCTGCGATGCGAACCACCGCCGGGTCCAGTCGGGCAGGTGGGTGGCGACGGTGCCGCCGGCGAGGTCGGCGGCACACTGGAACGAGTCGGCATCACGGCACGCGACGATGAGGTCGGACTTGGCGAAGCCCAGCTCGATCGCGGGGAAGTCCTCGACATTGCTCTCGAGGGCGGTGTCGGTGGAGATGAACGCCGCGCTCAGGCGTCCGGCCTTCAGCCAGGCCGCAGCATCACGGGGCCGCATCTCGATGAACTCGATGCCGTCGACGACGGCCGAGGCGTTGTCTCCCTTGAAGGCGCCCACGCTGTAGCCAGCGTGCTTGAGCAGATCGAGACACTGCTCGCGGAGACGGCCCTTCGACGGGATGGCGACTCGGATGGTCGGTGCAGCAGTCATTTGCGGCGAGCCTCCAGGACGGCGAACACGTCGTCGAGCGGCACGCCGACGCCGACAAGACCGGCCAACAGGTGATAGATGAGATCGGCGGCTTCGTTTGCCACCAGCTCGGGAGCGAGCTCACTGCGGCCGAGCTCGAGGCAGACCTCGAAGGCCTCCTCCATGATCTTGCGCTGGTTGTATTCGGGGTCGGCGAGGAGCCGAGCGGTGTAGGACTCGCTCGGGTCGGCGCCCGCCCGCGACTGCAGCACGCCTTCGAGTTCTCGGAGGATCATGGTCTCAGAGCATACGGGGACCAGGGGCAACGGCACCGATTGCCACCTGACACCCAGGTGAACGTCGCCGAACCTTCCGGTGGCGACGATCCGGGGATCTGGTTCCTACGCTGTCGGCATGGCCGATCCGAACGAGCTGCTCGATGTCGTCGATCCGGCGACCGGCGCCGTGCTCGAGACCCTCGATCGGGCGACCGTGCACCGCGAGGGCCGCTGGCATCAGGTGTTCCACTGCCTGGTCGTGCGGCCGGCGCATGGCACCGTGGTGCTCCAGGAGCGGGCGCCGACCAAGAGTTTCCCCGGCAAACTCGACCTTTCCGTCACCGGGCACCTCTCGGCCGGGGAGCAGCCCATCGACGGCATCCGCGAGGCTCGCGAGGAGCTCGGCATCGACCTCGAACCGAAGCGGCTCGTCGCCCTCGGCACCCGGCTGCTGACCGATTCGGCCGGCGAGGGCCACAACTGTGAGCGCATGCACGTCTTCCTCTACGACGACGATCGCGAACTCACCGACTACGCACCCGACCCCGCCGAGGTCACTGCCCTGGTCGAGGTCGGCGTGAGCGACCTACTGCACACGTTCGCGACCACCGAAGCCACGTCCGAACCCGCCCGTGGCCTACGCTGGACGCCCGACCGCGCACCCGCACCGTTCGACGTCTCGTCCGATCAGTTGGTCCAGGGCACCGACGGCTACTGGATCGTCCTGCTCACCATGGCCCTGCGGCATCTTCGAGGCGAGGTCCCGTTGGCCATCTGAGTCAACGAGGTCGAATGAGTTCGAGCGCCTCGGCTCTCGTGGTGGGGTTGTCGGCGAGCAGCCCCCGCACCGCCGAGGTGGTGGTCATGGCGCCCGGTTTGCGGACACCACGAATGGTCATGCAGAGGTGCTCGGCCTCCATCACCACCATGACGCCGGCGGCACCGAGTTCTTGCATCATCGTGTCGGCGACCTGCAGGGTCAGTCGCTCCTGGACCTGCAGGCGGCGGGCGAAGCCGTCGACGACGCGAGCCAGTTTCGACAGGCCGCACACCCGCCCGGTGTCACCCGGGATGTAGGCAATGTGGGCGTGGCCGATGAAGGGCAACATGTGGTGCTCGCACAGCGAGCTGAACGCGATGTCGCGCACGATGATCATCTCGTCGTGATCGACCTCGAACTGTCGCTCGAGGTGGTGGCCCGGGTCCTCGCGATAGCCGCTGAGGATGTCGTCGTAGGCCCGAGCGACACGAGCCGGCGTATCGAGCAATCCGTCGCGGTCGGGGTCCTCGCCAATGGCGATCAGCAGTTCACGGACGGCGGCCTCCGCACGTGGTCGGTCGACACCTTGGAAGTCGGTCATCGCCGGAGACTAGGGGCGAGTCAACCGTCGGACGAAGACGAGTCGAGCGATTGCAGGGCTGCGAGCGTCGGCTCGACCATGGTGGCCATCGCCTGCAGCGCGGTGAACAGGCGGCCGGTCATGTCGCTCGTGGGGTCGAGCCGGTCGAGCACTTCGATACCGAGGAAAAGGGCGGCGATGCCGTGCGCCAGTTCGTCGGCCGGGACGATCGGGGCCAGTGGACTGCCGACGAGCGCCCGGCGAATGGCCGCAGCGAGCAGGTCGTTCCACGGCTGGAGGAGTTCGACGATGCGCGGTCCGAGATCACTCGAGGTGGACCACGCGGCGACGATCGCCGCCAGTGCCGGCGAATCGGGATCGTCAGGTCCGGCGTGGAGGTCGGCAGCGATCGCGACCAAGTCGGAGAAGGTGGTGACGGCCTCCAACCGGTCGCGATAGCGCGCCATCCGACGGTTGCCCGCTCGCTCGAGTGCCGCCACCATGAGTTCCTCGACCGAACCGAAGTGATAGAAGACCAGTGCCTGGTTGACACCGCCCTGACGGGCGATGTTGCGGGCGCTCACGCCGATCATGCCGTCGGCTCGCACGACGTCGAGCGCCGCATCCAGGATGCGCTCCTTGGTCTCGGCCCCACTCTGGTTGGTCTTGCGTCGAGTCGGTCGGCTCGTCGGCGGCTTGCTCGAAGTCGGCTGCTTGTCGCCTGACGTCGTGGTGGCTGTCTTCGTGGTGGCTGTCTTCGTGGTGGCTGTCTTCGTGGTGGCTGTCTTCGTGGTGGCTGTCTTCGTGGTGGCTGTCTTCTTGGCGGTCTTCTTGCTTGCCTTCGGTGCGCCCGAGCGCTCTTCGGATGATGACGATGCTTCCGACACGACCACGAGTGTGTCACGTCGGCGATTCTCCGGCGGCGCATCCGGGGTCGGGCTGACGTGAGGTCGAAGCGTCCTGCGGCCTCATGTCCACCGATCAGGCAGCGAGCACGAACCTTCGGCGCAGCTCGTCGAGCCGTCGGATGGGGTCAGGCGAGCCGCCACGTCGCCGGCCGCCGTGCCCTCGTCCAGTCCCATCAGCACCGCCGAGACCGTACCCCGCCCGATGGACACGGCATGGAAGGCCTGTCGGGCAACGGGCCGGAGCATCGGTTGCTGCAACCGGCGAGCCAGCGTCGTGTAGCGCCGAAGCACACTCAGCACGGCGATGAACGCGTCAGGGCCGATCCACGCCGCTCCTCGATGATCGACGACCACCAGCTCCTGACCGATCGGAACGTACGCACCGAGCCAAGCGATCGCTTCGGGACTACTCGCCGCCAGGAACCGGAGGGGCACCATCGAGTCCTGGCGGGCCAACCACTGGTGACACCGGCGACAGAGCTCACAGGTGTCGTCGAAGACGACGGTGATGGCAGGCACCTGAGGGGTCTGCAACGGGCCGTCCAACAGACGCTGGGAAACCGGGCGCTGTGTCATCGGACGCTGTGCCACCGGACTCGGGCCCTCAGGCTGGGGCGACGACGCCGGGGCCGGCAGGGGGAGGCGGGGGGAGGTAGTCGTTTGGCTCCGGCAGGTTCCTCAGCGGAGAGCTGTAGGTCTTGCGCTCGTTGCGGGTGCGGATGCGCCAGAAGACGGCCATGTTGACCAGGTGGATCACGCCAAGGGAGAGGAGCAGGGTGCCGATGTTGACGACCAGGTCGTTGACCGCCGTGGTCAACGACATCGAGAACTCACTGATCTGGTAGAGCATCAGCGCGAACCCCAGGTTGAGGAGGTAAAAGCCGACGACGAGCAGATGGTTGACTGCCTTCGCCACCTCGGCATCTTCGAACACATTGCGCAGGAAGTCTTCGCCGTTCGCGTAGAGCGTTCGGCCGAGCCAGGCGACGAGACCCACGGCAATCAGCGCATAGACGAGGTAGAGGGCAACCCTTGTGCCTTCGGAGATCGGGGTGACCGTGGCGCCGAGCGCCACCCGGTTCGGGCCCGCAAGGTTGGCGAACCCGCTGTTGGACGACCCGATGTCGGTGAACCCGAGGGCGGAGAAGAAGTGCGGCATGGCCAGCCTTTCGTTTAGTTGAGCAGTTGCTCAATTCGTTGAGACTTGAGCGTACGCTCAATGTTTGAGCGCGTCAACACTCTTTCGACCAGGCAAGTCCGACTGCGGTCCCGTAGCCTTTGGCGTCGTGGGTGGAGTGACCGCAGCAGCGACGACGATGACGTTCAGCGATCCCGTGTCTGCCGAGCACGTGCCTGGTGAGAGCGTGTCTGGTGAGAGCGCGCCCGGGGCGACAACGGACGTTGCCGATGACGTCCTCGCCGAACGGCTCCTCGCCGCCTGTCGTGCGACGGGCCCAATGGTCGTGGCGTTCTCCGGCGGGGTCGACTCGGCGCTGCTGGCCGTGGCTGCCGACCGAGCGCTCCCCGATCAGGCCTGGGTCGCCACGGCCGACTCGGCCTCGCTCGCCCAGGGCGAGCTCGACCACTGCCGTGACTTCGCCCAGCGGTGGCAACTGCAATGGCAGTCGGCGGCGACCAGTGAGCTCGATGACGATCGCTACCTGGCCAACGACGGCGACCGGTGCTTCTGGTGCAAGTCGGCACTGATGGACCAGCTCCAGCCGATTGCCGACGAGCGAGGCGCCACGGTGGTGCTCGGCGTGAACGTCGACGACCTCGGCGATCACCGTCCGGGCCAGGACGCCGCTCGCCAGCGCGGCGCCCGGTTCCCGATGGTCGACGCCGGGTTCACGAAGGCGCACGTCCGCCAGCTGGCGAAGGCGTGGGGGCTCGAGGTGTGGGATCGTCCGGCGATGCCGTGCCTGTCGTCGCGTATCCCCTACGGCACGGCGGTCACCGTCCCGCTGCTGAGCAAGATCGACCGGGCCGAGGCGGCGCTCCGGAAGCTGGGCTTCGGCGACGTCCGCGTGCGCCACTACGCCGATACGGCGCGTATCGAGCTTCCCGCCCCCGAGCTGGTCCGAGCCGCAGAAATTGCCGATCAACTCGTGTCGGCCGTGACCGGAGCCGGCTACCGATACGTCACGCTCGACCTCGCAGGCCTGCGCTCGGGGAATCTCAACGGCGCACTCGCGAAGGAAGCCAACAGGGAAGCCAACAGGACTGACCGTGTCGGCTAGATCCGTCGACCCCGATCAGCACGTCGAGTCCGACGACCACACGTTCGCCCGACTCGACCTCGATCGCTCCAAACGGATCGACCTCCCCGAGGCGATCTACAGCCAGGGCAAGACGACCGAACAGGTCGATGCCATCGCCGACCGCATGCTCGCGAACGGCACCGACGCCGTGATCGCCACCCGTCTGACCGACGACCAAGCCGAGGCCATGGATCGACGGTCGCCGCAGGCCAGCGGGCACGGCATCCGCACCTGGCGCCACCGCCCGGCCACGGGCCACCGCATCGCCGTGGTGTCGGCCGGCACCTCCGATCTCCCCGTTGCCGACGAGTGTCGACTGACCCTGACCGCGCTCGGCCACGATCCATATGCCATCACCGATGTCGGCGTGGCCGGACTGCAACGACTCACCGGCGTCTTGCCCGAGATCGCAGAAGCCGACGTGATCGTTGCTCTCGCCGGGATGGAAGGGGCGCTGCCCACGGTGCTGGCCGGACTCGTCGGTGCCCCGATCATCGCCGTTCCCACCTCCGTCGGCTACGGCGCTGCGCTCGAAGGGGTCACGGCCCTGCTGTCGATGCTTGCCTCCTGTGCCCCCGGGATCGCCGTCGTCGGCATCGACAACGGATTCGGCGCCGCCTGCGCCGCGCACCGAATTCTCTCCTCACGATGACCGGGCACTCGCTCTGGCTCGACCCCGGCTTCGGGGCGTCGGGCGACATGCTCCTCGGCACGCTGGTCGGCCTCGGCGCACCACTCGACGACGTCGTGGCCCGGCTCGAGCGCCTCGGCGTCGAGGACTGGTCGATAACGGAGTCGATCGTGTCACGCTGTGGTCTCGGGGCCACGCGGGTCGAGGTCACCGCCGCCGCGCACGAACACGGGCGCCCTTGGTCGGAGATCGACCGCCTGCTGGCGCACGCCGACCTGTCCGACGGCGTGCGCACCGGCGCTCGGCGGACGTTCCGACTCCTCGGCGAGATCGAGGCCGAGGCGCACGGCGTGACCATCGACGAGGTCCACTTCCACGAAGTCGGCGCGGTCGACGCGATCGTCGACATCGTCGGGGTGTGGATCGCCGTCGACCTCCTCGGGCTGGGATCCGTTGCCGTTGGACCG
This sequence comes from Acidimicrobiales bacterium, assembly GCA_041394265.1. Classification (NCBI taxonomy): domain Bacteria; kingdom Bacillati; phylum Actinomycetota; class Acidimicrobiia; order Acidimicrobiales; species Acidimicrobiales bacterium. The sequence goes on along the minus strand of JAWKIO010000005.1, from coordinate 2,940,688 downwards.
GTCGGCCTCGGCCACGGCACCGTGAAGGGAGCCCACGGCGTGCTCCCCCTCCCGGCTCCGGCCACCGCGGCACTGCTCGCCGGCGCGCCGGTCCGGCCGGTCGACGTCGCGATGGAAACCTGCACCCCGACCGGTGCGGCGCTGCTGGCCACCCTTGGCACGTGGGGCCCGATGCCCGAGGGACGACTCCTCCGGTCGGCCCGTGGCGCCGGTGGGCGCGACACCCCATCGCACCCCAACGTGGTCACCGGCCACCTCCTCGACACCGATCCCGATCGAGACACCGGCGCCGCCGGCACGGCCGGGCCGGCATCGGAGCCGGCTGTCATCCTCGAGACCAACCTCGATGACGTCACGCCTGAAGTCCTCGGCTACCTCATCGATCGGTTGTTGGAGGACGGAGCGGCCGACGCCTGGGTCACGCCGATCGTCATGAAGAAGAGCCGCCCGGCGCACCAACTGTCGGTCCTCACCACCCCGGAACGTGCTGCTGCGCTGCGAGATCGGATCAGCGTCGAAACCGGCACACTCGGGGTCCGAGCCATTGCGGCCACCAAGTACCCACTCGAGCGTTCGACCCACCTGATCTCGCTGCTGGGGCACGAGGTCAGGATCAAGCTCGGACCCCACGGGGCCAAGCCCGAGCACGACGATCTGGTCGCGGTGGCGCAGGCCACTGGCCAGCCCCTTCGCTCGCTCACCATGCAAGCGCTTGGTGTCTGGCGTGACATTTCGAACTCATGACGCCACACTGGAGCGATCATGACCGCCGCCACCGACCCCACGCCGACCAAGCTCAGCCCTGAGCAGGCCGAGCTGCAACGTCAGGTCGGCACGGCGTGGCGAGAAATTCGGCGAGGCGCGTCGGCCATCCGGATCAAGGACCTGTTCTACGGCGCCGGCCCCGACGGGCTCGATCTGGCACTTGCCGACGCGCTCACCGTGCTCTGCCAGTCCGGCCCCATGCGCATGGGCGAACTGGCCGAGGCGCTCCACATCACGCCGGCCTCGACCACCCGGGCGGTGAACTGCCTCGTCGACAAGGGCTATGTCGAACGGGTGAAGGACGCCGACGACCAGCGGTCGATCGTGGTGTCGGCGACACCGCAAGGCAGCGAGCGCTACCTCCTGATCGCCTCACGGGTGCAGTCGGGCATCGGACAGATCCTGAGCAGTTTCGAGCCCTCGGAGCAGGTGCTGCTGGCCGAGTTCCTCACCCGGTTCGTCGAATCGGTCGAGACCTACGTGGCGAGCGAAGACGCCCGGGGCGACGACCACCGCTGAGACCGAGTCCGCCACACGCCCGGCGCAGTGTGACAAACGCCAAGCCATCGGCCAGAATCGCCCCGGCGATGCGACGCGGCATCGCGCATTCTCGAAGGGGTTCTCAATGAAGGCTGCTGTCCTCAACTCGGTTCCGGGTCAACTCGACATCCAAGAGGTCGAGATCGGTGAGCCCGGCCCTCGTGAGGTGCTCATCAAGACCGTCGCCGCCGGCCTCTGCCACAGCGACCTGCACTTCATGGAAGGCAAGTATCCGTACCCGTGCCCAGCGGTCCTCGGCCACGAATCGGCGGGCGTCGTCGAGGCGGTTGGGTCGATGGTCCACTACGTCCAGCCTGGCGACCACGTGATCACCTGCCTGTCGGCGTTCTGCGGTCACTGCTCGCAGTGCACCGACGGCCACCTCTCGCTCTGCGAGAACAAGAACACCGAACTCGTCCGCCAGCCGGGTGAGGCGTCACGCATCTCCCGCGACGGTGAACCGGTGAACCAGTTCCTCCACCTGTCCTCGTTCGCCGAGTACATGCTCATCCACGAGCAGGCGCTGGTGAAGATCCGCCCCGAGATGCCGCTCGACAAGGCGGCCCTCATCGGCTGCGGCGTCACCACCGGCCTTGGCGCCGTGTTCCGCACCGCCAAGGTCGAGCCCGGCTCCACGGTCGCCGTCATCGGTGCGGGCGGCATCGGCCTCGCCGCCATCCAGGGGGCGCGCATCGCCGGCGCCAACAAGATCATCGCCGTCGACATGCTCGACTCGAAGCTCGAACTCGCCCAGAAGATGGGCGCCACCCATGTGGTCAACGCCGGCAAGGAAGACGCCGTCAACAAGGTGAAGGAGATCTCCGACGGCGGCGTGCACTACAGCTTCGAGGCTGTCGGCATGAAGCTCACTGCCGAGCAGGCCTTCAAGATGCTGCGCAGTGGCGGACAGGCCACCGTCATCGGCATGATCCCGGTTGGCACCACCGTCGAACTCCACGGCCCGGAGCTCCTCAGCGAGAAGACCCTCACGGGATCCAACATGGGCTCGAATCAGTTCCGCACCGACATGCCCCGCTTCGTCGACATGTACCTCGACGGGCGACTGATGCTCGACGAGATGGTGTCGGCCCACATCAAGCTCGAGGACATCAACGAAGGCTTCGAAGAGATGAAGAAGGGCAACGTGGCTCGTTCGGTCATCATGTTCGACTGACTCGAGCTGCTCACCCACTCGAACCATTCGACGAACAATGGTGGTGTCGAGGCGCCGACCACGGCGTCACGGCACCACCATTGTCACGTCCGGTGGGTCGGTCTGGACCCGGCTGGGCCACACTGGCCGACATGACCATGAGCTATCGCCACATCGGCCGTTCCGGCCTGAAACTGTCCACGCTGTCGTACGGCTCGTGGGTGACGTTCGGAAACCAGCAGGGCTTCGACGAGGTGCTCGCCACCATGTCGGCGGCCTGGGACGGCGGCTGCAACTTCTTCGACAACGCCGAGGCCTACGCCGGCGGCCAGTCCGAGGAACTGATGGGTCGAGCCTTTGCGGAACTGGGTTGGGCTCGCGAGACGTTCGTCGTGTCGACCAAGTTCTACTGGGGCATCGTCGACGCCCCGAACATGAAGTTCACGCTCAACCGCAAGTACCTCATGCAAGCCATCGATCGGTCGCTCGAGCGGTTCCAGCTCGACTTCGTCGATCTGGTGTACTGCCACCGCGCCGACCCGAAGACGCCGCTCGAGGAGACCGTCTTCGCCATGCACGACATCATCACGTCGGGTAAGGCCCTGTATTGGGGCACCTCGGAGTGGTCGGCCAAGGAGATCCGCGATGCATGGGAGATCGCGGACCGGCATCACCTCCACAAGCCGATCGTCGAGCAACCCGAGTACAACCTGTTGAAACGGGGGCGAGTCGAGATCGAGTACGGCGACCTCTACGACGACCTCGGCATCGGCACGACCATCTGGAGTCCCTTGGCTTCCGGGATCCTCACGGGCAAGTACACCGACGGGATCCCCGATGACAGTCGGGCGGCGACGGCCAACCTCGACTTCCTCAGCAACCGGCTCACCGACGCCGAGCTCTTGGCGAAGGTCGATCAGCTGGCGCCGATCGCAAAGGATCTCGGCTGCACCCAAGCGCAACTGGCATTGGCATGGTGCACGCTCAATCCGAACGTGTCCTCGGTCATCACCGGCGCGAGCCGGGTATCACAGGTCTTCGAGAACTTCGAGACCCTGGCCGTCGCCGATGCGATCAGCGATGAACAGCGGGCCCAGATCGAGGCGATCTTCCCGGTTTGACCCCCGATCAGGCAGCGGGCGCCGACTGAGCAGTCGGCGACTGGGCGGCGTGGGAGTAGGCCGGGTCCCGCAGACCCTGACCCGCCAGTTGCTCAAGGAGCACATAGGCCCCCATCGAGGCGACAGCCACCAACCCCATGACGCCGAGGGTCTGTCGGAGGCCGATGGCTTCGGCGAGAATGCCGAGCGGCGCAGCGGCCATACCGAAGCCGGCAAACGACAGCTGCATGAGCGACTGGACCCGCCCCTGGTGCGTTTCGTCGGACATCGCCAAGGCCAGGGTGTTCGACAGCGACTGGTACGCGTTGGTCATGACCCCGATGCCGGCGGTGATGAGCATCGCAACGGCCAGATTCGGCGCCAGGCCCAGCAACATCACGCCGATGCCGAACCCAAACCCGGAGCAGATCATCATCAATCGGGCCACGGGCGAATCGGCGCGGCGGGCAACCGGAGCAAAGGCGGCGACGGCACCGATCGCACTCGCCGTGCTCATCAACCCGACCGACCCCTCGCCGAGTCCGAACTCGCCTTCGATCAGTGCCGGCATGAACGCCACGTAGTTGAAGGCGAACATGATGACGAACAACGACGAGAGGACCAGGCGGCGCAGCGGCGGCCGGGCGGCAACGTACCGAACGCCGTCGGCGATATCGAGGAAGGGATTGCGCTTCGTCGATGCGGCCGGAGCGATGTTCGGAAGGCGCAGCATGGCCAGGAGACTGATGACCGAGAACGCTCCGGCGATGAGATAGGTCTTGCCGATGCCGATGAAGGCCACGCCGGCCAAGGCGCCGGCGATCGACGGGGCGAAGATCCGGGTGCCGTTCATCGACAGCATCGACAGCGAGATGGCATTGCCCAGCTGCTCTCGGCCCACCAGGTCGCGTGTGAACGCCGTGCGGGCGGGCCCGAAGAATCCAAACGCGCTGCCCTGAGCGACGGCAGCGAGCAACAGCATCCAGAACGTCTCTCGGCCGGTCACGACCGCCAGCCCCATCCCCATCGCCGCGGTGGCGATGAGCACCTGGCTGCCGATCAGCACCGCCCGTTTGGGGAGTCGATCGGCGGCGACACCGCCCAGTGGGGTGGCGATCAGCATCGACAGTCCGAAGAACAGATAGACCTGGCCGAGCGACGCCTCGGACTCGGTCAGGTCCCACGCCAGCAGGCTCCGGAGCAGGAACTGCATCTGGACGGCCATGAAGCTGAACAGGCCGCCCCACCACAGCACCTTGTATTCGGGCACCCGAAGCGAACTGAACGCCTCGCCCTTGCCCGACTGGCCGTCGGTTCTCCCGGTGATCTTCGACATGCTTCGAGAGCCTAAGTGCTCTCACCGTCGCAATGCGACTCGGCGACTCGGTCGCGATGCGACTCGGCGACGGCGCTCGCCATCGGCTCAGATGACCGCGCTGACCTGTACCGGCACACCATTGAGCGCCACGTTGCCGCTGACCGGGTCGAGGAGGTACTCGTCGGTGAGCACATTGGTATTGACACCGGCGTAGTCACTGGCGACGGCGAGCTGCACGTCGGGGAGGTTCTGACCGAAGCCGTGAGGAATACTGACCACGCCCGGTCGGATGCCGTCGGTGAGTTCGGCAGTCAACGACACCTCACCGACCCGCGACGAGACCCGAGCCATCGCACCGTCGAGGATTCCGAGCCGTTCGGCGTCGTCGGGATGCAGCTGGAGGGTGCACCGGTTCTTGCCCTTGGTCAGCACCCTGATGTTGTGCATCCACGAGTTGTTCGACCGCAGGTGGCGTCGGCCGACGAGGACCATCGACTCGGTCCAGTCGCGCTCCAGCGACGAGGCGAGGCGGGCCAGGTCGTCGGCCAGAACGTCGGGCACCACCTCGACCAGTCCGCTCGGCGTGCGGAGCAGATCGGGGAGACGGTCACCTTCGAGCTCGCCGAGATCGACACCATGGGGGCTGGCCTCGAGCACCGCAAGAGTGAGCCCGTCGGGCTCGCTGCCGAAACCGTCGCCGTAGGGTCCGGTACGCAGCAGAATGTCGAGCAGGCGCTCAGGTCCGACCCGTGGCGTGCCATTGGCATCGACCACCATCGCCATCAGTTCCTCGACCTCACGACCGTGCACCTTGCCGTGGGTATCGCGCGTGGCACTGGCCAGCATCCCGGCGGCCATCGCCCGATCCATCTCGGCGACGAGGTTGTCGACGTCGTCACCCGCCGGTGGCTGACCGGCCAGCACGGCGGCGAGGCGGAGCATGATCTCCCACTCGCTCAGCTGCCCCTCCGGCAGCGCCAGCACGGCGGCGGAGTAGTTCGCCACGTTGTGCACGGCGAAGTTGAGCAGCGCCAGGTCGTAGTGCGACTTCTGCAGTGCCGACGGCGGCGGCAAGATCACGTCGGCGTGGCGAGTGGTCTCGTTGATGTACGGGTCGATGGCGACCATGAAGTCGAGACTGGCGATAGCGGCGTCGAGGCGACCGAAGTTGGGGTTGGACGACACAGGGTTGCCGCCGACGACGATCATGGCCCGGACCTGGCCCTCGCCCGGTGTCTCGATCTCCTCCGGCAACGCACTGACCGGGAACTCTCCGAACGCCTTCGGCCACTTGCCGACCCGCGACACCGATCGTCCGAGGCTGAGGCCGCGTCCGAATCGAGGAGCGCCCTTGGTCGAAGGCTGGCCGGTGGCGCCCTTGGTGAACATCGCGCCACCGACGCGGTCGAGGTTGCCGCTCAACAGGTTCACGACATCGACCAGCCACGAGGCGAGGGTGCCGAACTCCTGGGTGCAGGTGCCGATGCGGCCGTAGACCGCTGCGGTGGGGGCGTTCGCCAGGTCGTGGGTCAAGGTACGAATGACGTCGGCATCAACACCGACCGTCGGCGCGACGGACTCGGGGGTGTAACCGGCCAGCAGCGTCGGGAGCCGATCGAGGCCGTTGCAGTAGGGGGCGAGGCGTTCGGTGTCGGCCAGCCCCTCGACGATCAGCGTGTTGGCGATGGCCGCCAGCAAGTGGGCGTCGGTACCGGGCCGGATGGCGAGATGCTGATCGGCCTTCGCTGCAGTCTCGCTCCGGCGGGGATCGACCACGACGTAGCGCCCGCCCCGTTCCTGCAGCCGTTCGAGGCGACCGGGGAAGTCGGGGGCGGTGCAGAGCGACCCGTTCGAGGCATAGGGGTTGGCGCCGAGCAGGAGGAGGAAGTCGGTCCTGTCGAGATCGGGCACGGGCACCGTGACGGAGCCGAACATCAGGCCGGCCGAGATCTCCTTCGGGCGCTGGTCGACCGTGGACGCCGAGAACAGGTTGGCGGTGCCGACGGCCTTGATGAGGGTTCGGTTGTAGAGCAACGGGGCGATGCTGTGGGCACCGGGGTTGCCGAGATACATGGCGCAGGCATCACGCCCGTGCTCGGCCAGCACCGGCAACAAACCGTCGGCGATCGCAGAGAACGCCTCGTCCCATGACACCTCGACGAACTCGCCGTTGCGCTTGACCATCGGAGCTCGCAGCCAGTCGGGATCGTCGTGCAGCTTGGCGATCGCAGAACCCTTGGGGCAGAGGTAGCCCTTGGAGAAGACGTCGTCTCGGTCACCACGCACGAGGGTGGGACGACCATCGGTCAGCGTGATCTCGAGTCCACACCCGGCCTCACACAGCGGGCAGGTGCGGTAGGCCTTCGTCGTTGCGGCGGGTTCGGTGCCGGTGGCCGTCTCGGTGGCGGCGGTGTCAGTGGCGGTGTCGGTGGCGGCGTTCGTCATGGGTCCCCCTCGGCGTTCGGGTCATCCTTGCAGGCTTTGACCACTCAGTCGTAGCTGGCCTCGAGCCACCACTGCTGATGCTCGACGACGAGGAGATGTGCCCCCGCCTCGGCGAGCACCACCTGGAAGCGGGCTCGCCGGCGCTGGTTGGCCGGGTCCCACCAGCGATCTTCCATTGGCCACGGGCCAGCCCATGCCTCGACGGCGTGGCGACGCCGGCCGATCGTGACCAGGGCCGGCTCCCCCGATGCCTCGCCCCTGCCGTTGACCATGACCGGCCGACCGAGACGATCGACCACCTCGACCGGGTCGGGCTCCTCGAACACCTTGGTCGGACTCGGCTTCGGCAGTTGCCCGGGCCAGGGTTCGCCGACCCAGCTTGCTCGGGTGGCGGGGCGGTCGTCGCCGAGGTCGACCGCCGCCGCCGGGATCAGAACGATCTGTTCGGCGGGGCTCCGCCCGCCCCGCCACTCCGGCACCGACACCGCGTCGGGACCCATGATCGACTGGAGCCGGGCGACGACCCGTGACACATCGTCGGCTCGTTCGGCTCGTCCACCCCAGAACCCCAGCTGTCGACCGGTGGCCGGCACCACCTGGTCGGGGATCAACGTGAGTCGGGTGATCCCTGCCGACGGTGGGCGGTGCTCGTCGTCATCCCCCGACGGCCCGGAGGTGTGGGACGTGCCGACTCCATGGCGCGACCGTCGACGCTGCTGCACGCCGAGCGCTCCGTGCAACCAACCATCGAGCTGCCAGCGTGCCCGCTCGGCCAGTGCGGCCGCCGACAGTGCACCCTCGTCTCGCCACAGGCGGGTGTGACTCTCCCCGGCTTCGGTCTCGGCCTCGATCGCCACCCGGACACAGGCCAGGCCCTCGGCACTCAGGTGGGCGTGGAGTTCGTCGGCCAGTGCCTTGGCGGCGAACGCACACGTGTCAATCCGCTCTGCCGGTGGCTCGAACTCCCACGTGACCGCCAGATCGGCCGCCGGTTTGCGGAGATCGGGTGGATGCTCGTCTTCGCCCCGAGCCAGGCGGTGTGCACGTTGACCGTCCCGGCCGAACCGGCCAACGACGTCGGCCGGTGACAGTGCGGCAAAGAGCCCGAGCGTGTCGAGACCGAGCCGTTGGAACACGTCGGTGAGCTCGGGTTGCTCGAGCGTGGTGATCGGCAGATCGGCCAGGAACGCAGCGCTCGCACCGACCGGCACGATCACCGCTCCTTCCCGAGCATCCGGGAGACGAGCGGCCAAGCGGGCTGCGAACACCCCATCGGCCACGCCGAGGCGAGCGTCGCCCCGATGGGCGAGCAACGGCTGCACGACCTCGTGCACCCGGTCGCACAGTGGCGACTCACCGCCAAAGAACCGGGCGGGGCCTCGGGTGGGGAACCCGACCAGACCGGGACCAGACACCTCGACGCTGGGCGTGATGGCCTCGAGCGCCGCGGCGACCGGCTCGAAGAGGCGGGCTTCTCGATCGATGTCTCGTTCGAGGACCTCGAGCCCGGGACAGCGCCGTTGGGCATCACGTCGCCGTTGGCCGAGGGTCACCCCCTCGACCCGCGCTGCCGCCGACGATGCCACCACTCGGTTGGCGACGAAGACCGCTGCCGGCTCGTCGGGCGGAATCCCCCAGGCCACCACCGGCCAATCGGGACACCAGACCACCATCATCCGGGTGACTCGGCTGACCGCGGCTCCGCCGGTCATCGGCGAGACGACAGACGCAGGACCGGCGCCGTCGCCGCAGGTGCGACACGATCGGTCTCGGCGAGACGATCGGTCTCGGCGAGACGACCGTTGGGACCGGGCAGCGCGACCGTGACCGAGCGGGGTCGGGCGTGGGCTCGCCGCCCACTTCCCTCGATCCGCACGGTTCGATCGCGCAGAAATCCGTGTCCCCACCCCAGACCATCCCAGCCACCATTCCAGCCGCCGCCGGCCACGGCGCCCGAGGTCGGGGTCGGGGTCGGGGTCGGGATCGAGGTCGAGGTCGAGGTCGACAACACGACGTCGGCGGCTTCGGGCCATTGCGCCCCGCCGTCGAGGTGGAACAACAGCGACTCACGTTCGCGGGCCCGAGCCACGAGTCGACGGGCATCGCGCCGCCCTACCCGTGCGGTCGGCGCCACGGCCACGATGTCGACCGCTTCGAGCAGAGCAGCGACCACCGCCGCCCACTCCGACGCTCCCGGCGTCTCGACCACCAGCACCCGGTCGAGACGGACCCCGAGTTCGGCGGCGGCCACCAGGTGCAGGTCGGGCACCCCCACGACGGCGAGCCAGCCTTCGGCCCCGAGTGCCTCGGCCCAGATGGCCATGGCCAGTGACCACGCCCCCGGGCCTTTGACCGAGACATCGACGCCTCGCGGAAGACCGCCCCAGGGAAACAGCGGCACCAGCGGTTCGGGCACGGGTACGGTTCGCTGCCCGGCCAGGGTGACCGGCTGGATCTTGGCCAGGAGATCAGGATCGAGCGCCGGCCGCACCCGCGCCGGTGCAGCACCCCTGTTGCCAGAAACGCTGTTGCCAGAAACGCTGTTGGACATGGAGAGGGCGAGTCCGGCCATCTCGCCAGTATCGAACACCTGTTCGCTTTTCACAACTCGCCCCGCCGACTCGCACGCACACGTCGGTCACACCACCACAACGGCCCTCCACACCACCTGAACTGTCCTGGTTCAAGCCCATCCCGGCCAACTGTCGACACTGAAGCCCCCTTCTGAGCTTCAGTGTCGACAGTTCGCGGGAATGGGCTTCAGCCTCGACAGTTGGAGTTGCGGGCGGCCGTCAGAAGGCGCAAGAACGGTGGGATGCCTCAAAGCAGGGGCCACAGAGCAGGGGGCCTCAAAGACGGAGGAAGTGGGCGCCTTGGTTGCGGTAGGTGCGGTCGAGGCGATCGAGGTGGTCCTCATCGGTGGCGACGCCGACCACGGCCCCGCCCGACCCGGCAAAGGTGGCGGGAGCATCGAGCTCGCCGGCCATGTCGACCAACGCCACCTGCCGTTCCGGCAGCGGCCCGAGCCGGCGCCGCAGTTCCATGTTGGCGGCGACGAGTTCGCCGAAGCGTTCGGCGTTGTGCCACCGCAATGCTGCTCGTCCCTCGGTCACCAGGGCCGCCAGCTCGCGCAGCGTGGAGCGCACTACCGTGTCGCCGGCATCGAAGCGAGCTCGCAGGGTCCCGTGGTACGCCCCGCTCGGCTCGGCCGACGCCGGGAGATAGGCCAGGAAGAGCGGGGGAAGCAGCGCCGGGTCCATCGCCTCGTAGTGTCCGTGCGCCACTCCGAACCGGGGTTCGGTCACCAGGTGCGAGAAGTCCATCGCCACCAACCCACCGTGGGTCTGCACCACCCGGTCCTGCAGTCCGGCGGTGATGCCCAACTGCTCGGTCTCGGCCCGCAGCGCCAACGAGGCCAACACGGCGTCGGGGATGTCGAGACCGCTGTGGGTCATGAGGCAGCGCAGGGTGGCGATCACCAGCGCCGAGGATCCGGCGAGTCCGACCTGGCGAGGGATGGTGGTCTCGTAGCGGAGCTCGAAGTCCTCGGGTGGCCGGACCGTCTCACCGCGAGCGGCGAGTCCCCTGGTCACGTCGATGAACGTTCGGACGGCCGCCGCCATCACCTGTGGCCCGGTGCCGTAGCCGAACCGGTCGAGGTGGTCGGCGAGCTCAGCACTCGAACGCCAAGAAGCACGATCGTCGTCGTGAGGCACGAGGGTGATCCCGCGACGCTCGGGCTGATCCCCGGTCGGCGTCAGCGTGACCGTGGCCGAGAATGCGTCGACCGCCAGACCCAGGGTGCGACCGCCGTAGCCATCGGACGGGTTGCCGAGCAGGCCCACCCGTGCCGGCACCGTTGCGGTGATGGCATCGATCGCGGGCGTCCTGCGATCGTCGGGCTCAGACGTTGAACGACTCCTCGGTGGGGACTTCCACACCGGGGAGGTAGTAGGTGTAGAGGTCGCGGATCACGTCGGCGAGCCCATCGGCCGAACCACCGGCAGCGAGCACCACCGTGACCGTCTGGGCGTAGACGTGGACCTCGTCGACCTGGCCGGTCTCGAAGAGCTTGGCGGCGAGGCGGTCGGGCGGGCGGTGGCCGTGGATCTCATCACCTCGGAAGTACCGCTCATGGCCCATGCCAGTGAAGGAACGGTTGGTTTCAAAGCGCACGATGCCGTGGCGGCTCGATGCCTTCTGGATCACATTCACTGGTTCACCCATAACGGGGGCGAGCGTACCAACTCTCGCCTCGCTTGTGGAACCTGACGGCTACCGGAGCCCCGCAGTCGCGGCGGGAACCTCAGACCAGCTCGGCCGCGACCAGGCGCCGTCGCTGGCCGTTCAGCACCCAGGCGCTGATCGCGATCGTGCCGATCGCCAACACGGCGTGCACCAGCTTGAAGGCAACACTGTGATCGTTGAACATCGTGTTCACGCCGCGGATCGCCCACCACACGCTGCCGAACGCGGCGAGTCCAAGGCTGACCCGGATGGCCATGGTTCGCACGGCCGGGTTGCCCTTCACCAGGCTCAGACCGATCAGGACCACGGCGACGACCACGAAGATCACCGAGATCCCGAGCTGCCAGGTCCGGCTCCAGCCTTCGAGTGCGGTGTCGGCGAGCACGTTGCGAACTCGAGTGAACCACAACAGCACGGTCCAGCCGCCCAACGCGAGTCCAGGGACGTAGAAGCGGTTCATCCAATTTCCTCCGGGTCGATCGAACAGTCGGCCAGCAATGCGTCGAAGTCGGCCTTCGCTTCACCGACGAGCGGGTCGCCGAGCAGGACAGCAGCGGCATCGTCGCCGAGACCGCCCACCAGGCACTCGGCCTGGGCCGAGGTCAGACCGACGCTGGTGGTCAGCAGGTCGATCAGGGTGGCGTCATCGACGGTCGGCTCGGCCGGCGCCGACGCGCCATCGGGGTTGATCAGCGCCTCGAGCTCGGCTGCGCTGAACGGCTGCGGTGCATCGATGTCGGGGCGACCGGCCCGCAAGCCACATTCGATGCCGAGGAATGTGTCGAGCCGATCGTTGGCGGCGCTGGCCTCGGGGTCCTGGTAGTCCGAGACGAGCAGGGCGTCGAGCCGGTAGTCGCTCGCTGCCAGTTCGGCATCGAGCGCTTCATAGCCGGCGACGACCTGGTCGATCTCGGGCTTGATGTCGTCCGGTGCCTTCTCGCCCAGCACCTTCAGCTGATCGATGGCCACCTCGATGAACGCCGGCGCCTTGGTGGGGTCGGCGAGATCGACCGCAGCGTCGTTCTGGAAGGTCTGCAGCGCGGCCGCCTGGTCACAGAACGTACGCCCCTCGGCCGCATCCGTTGCGCCGGAGACGTCGCTCGCACTCGACGAGCAGCCGGCGGCGAGCAGCACGATGACGACGGAGCAGACGACCGGGGCGACGACCGACGAGGCGATGCCCCGAGCTCCGATCCCAACCGGTGCTCGACCCCACATCAGAACAGCTCGATCTGACCGCCCGGACGGATCCGACGACGGTCGGTCCAGCCGAGCGAATCCATGAACGCCCACGACTGGCGATGGATGGCGGTCGGTCCGTAGCCCTGCAGCGCCATGCGGTGCTTCGGACAGGGGTACCCCTTGTTGTTGTCGAAGTTGTAGGCCGGATAGTGCTCGGCTGCCTCCCGCATCATGCGGTCTCGGGTGACCTTGGCCAGGATCGAGGCGGCGGCCACGGACAAACACTTGGCGTCGGCCTTGACCAGCAATGTGGTGTTGCGATGGCCGACGAAATCCCACTTCCCGTCGAGGATGACGGCGTCGGGCTCGAGTCCCAGCCCGGCCAGGGCCCGTCGGGCAGCCAGGCGCTGAGCCGCCGACATGCCGAGCTCGTCACACTCCGCGAAGCTGGCGTGGCCGACGGCCCACGCCTCGGCCCAGTCGGTGATGCGGTCGAACAGGCCTTCGCGCTCGGATTCGGTGAGCTGTTTGGAGTCACGCAGCTTGTAGATGCGACGATCCCGTGGAGCGACGACGGCCCCGATGGTCAGCGGACCGGCCCAGGCGCCTCGACCGACCTCGTCGATCCCGACGACGATGGTGTGGCCTCGATCCCACAACCCGCGCTCGGCCGACAGACCGGGTGCCTGTGCTTTGAGGGCCTTGCGGAGTTTCGGGACGGTGGCGGGGGCCATCGGCGTCGAACCTAGCAGCGAGGACCGCGTGTTGATTCGCGGTATCGGCCGCTCGGCCTCAGTCGAGCAACGCTTCGAAGTCGGCGGCCAACTGCGGGCGGGTGACCTCGGGCGACCAGAGGATGCGGAGCTTGCCCTCGGTGTCGATGCCCATCAGCGTGGCGGTGTGGTCGACGGTGTAGCCGGACTCGACGTCGCCCTCGCCGTACGCGTAGTAGACCCCGTACTGCGTTGCGACCTTGTCGATCGCCTCCAGGTCGGCGCCGGCGCCGAGGAACGTGGGGTCGAACGAACCGACGAAGTTCCCCAGGTCCTCCAACGAGTCGCGGGCCGGGTCGACCGAGACCATGACCAGCTGGACGTCGGCCGCGGCATCGGACGGCATGAGATCGAGCGCCGCAGCAACGTCGCTCAGCGCCGTGGGGCAGACGTCAGGGCAGTTCATGTAGCCGAAGTAGACGATGACGAGCTTGCCATCGAACAACGACAGGTCGGCTGGACGGCCGTCGGAGAGCATCAACCCATCGAGCGGTGGCGCCGACTCGTCGCCCTGCAGAATCGAGCCGGCATACAGGTGCGGAGCGAACCGACCGAGCGCCACCTTCCCGGCAGCGAATACCAGCGCGGCGATGACCACGAAGCCGACGAGTAGGCGGGGCCAACGCGAGCGTGGACGAGTCTCGGCGGCGGGCGGTGTGGGGGCGGGGCTGTCGACAGTGGCGGTCATGGTCGTTCTCGGGATGGTGGTGCTCGGGATGGTGGGGCTCAGGGGTAGCAGAGGAAGAGGTGGGCCGCTTCATAGGCCAGTGCCCCGGCACCCGAGGCATAGCGGATCTCGGCGCCGAGCAGGCCCAGGTGGCGGGCGAGTTTGTCGGCGTCATCGGACAGTGTCTGGTATTTGTAGTCGCCTCGCACGACGCCCCAACCGTCGACGATCACGAAACCGCCGTCGTAGGCGATCGAGCCGTCGGATTGATACTCGAAGTAGCGCTTGAAGCCGACACCGACGAGGTTCTCGATCTGGGTCTCGGACCCGCCGACCCACCGCCAGGTCTCGCCATCGGCCCCACTCGCGTCGGCGGCCGACCGGAGCTGTTCGGGCGTTGCGTCGGCATCCAGCGCGATCGTCACGAGCCGCACGTCGACCTCGTCGAGGTTCGGATCGGCGGCGATGCGCTCTTCGACGTCGCTGAGGGTGTCGGCGAGTTCGAGGCACCGGTCGTCGCAATCGAGCGAGCTGAAGCTGTACAGGGTCACGGTGCCGCGGGTGGTCTCGCTCGTGAACAGCTGGCCGGACTGGTCGGTCACGCCGAACCCGGGAGCCAACCGCATACGCGGAAGCACGGTGATCGGCTGGAAGATGGCGAAGGCCATCGCACCGGCGATGATCAGGACCAAGGCCCCGATCGCCGCCTTCGCCCAGCGGGGCAGAATGAACCCATGACCCCCATTGCTCGCGCCCGGAACACCCTTGCTGCTGTCGTGTTGTCGATCGGTCTCGGCGCCTGTGCGTTCCCCGGCGACTCGCTCGAGGACGGCGAGGGGATCGTCGGCGTCTACAGCGTCAACGGGGTCGATCCCGGCGGGGTCGAGTACTCCGGCACCGTCACGATCGTCGCCACCGACGACCCCGACATCTACAACATGGAATGGCTCGTCACCGGCGGCATCCACGAGGGCGTCGGCCGCTTGCGGGGCAACACGCTCGACGTCGAGTGGTCGACCACCGCCTCGGCCATCGAGATCACCGAGGGAACCGCCACGTACACCGTCGACGAGGACGGCAACCTCATCGGCGAGCGCGTCACCTTCGGTGAGGACGGGGTGGGCACCGAGGAGATCTTCCCCGAGCCCTGACGAGTTTCGATAGTTCATTCTCCCTCTCCTGTGTCGCCGGTGAGGCTCTCGAGGTAGAGCACGAGCGCATCGAGGTCGTCGGTGCTGAGGCGTTCGTTGTAGAACGGGAGCATCTGTCCGGCCCGGTAGCCCTCGACGATGTAGGCGTCGGGGTCGAGGATCGACTGACGGAGGTACTCGTTCGCATCGAGTCCGGCGATCCGATCGCCGGCTTGGGTCCCGATTCCTGCCAGGCTGGGGCCGATGCCGTCGTCACCTGGCGTGGTCGAGTGGCAGATCCCGCAGCCACCTCGGGTGTTGTCGTCGAAGACATCTCGACCATCGTCGACGCCCGGAGGTGGCGGCTCATCGACTGCCTCGATCACCAGACGCTTGCCGGCATCGAGCGTGGCCTCGCCTTCGAACAGCACGGTCGGCGTGGTCGAGCCTTCGTGCAGCACCACCGACACCTGATGCGCACCGGGCTCGGCCGACACGTCGATGAGCCCGACGGCAGCGTCGCCAGCCATCGAGACGGTTCGGCGTTCGACGGAGTTGCCGTCGACCAGCACCTCGATCTCGACGTCGGCGCCGAGCACGCCCGTGGGGTCGGGTTGTCCGACGAGCCGGAACCCCGGTTGATGGTCGACGACCACCCTGACGGCCGCCTCGTCGGCGCCGGAGCGGAACGGTGCCCAGGTGGACAACGCCACGAGGAAGACGGAGAGGCCGACGAGGACGGCGGCCGCGACCGCACCACGACGGGCGGATGGAAGATCGTTGGCGTCGGCCGATGGATGCGCACCCGGATGCTCGATCGCGGCGCGCAGATCGAGCGGGCTGACGAAGTCTTCCTTGGCGACACCGGCGAACTTGGCCGGCACGTGCGGCGCACGTTCGGATTGGAGGCGCTCATCGACGAGCACGTTGCCGATGCCGTAGGCACAGTCGCCAGGAGCGCAGCCCACGATGTGTACTCCGGTGGCACCGTGGTTCATGAGCGCGCCAACGGCCTGCGGGTGCACCATGCCGGTGCACGGCACCTCGACGATCTTGGGCTGGTCACCGGTCGCCGCCAAGGCACCAAGCACCACGGGCGTTTCGTTGACGTCAATCCCCGACTGATGCACGTGTCGCTGGCAGGCGATGACGACGGCGTGCCCCTCGGGATCGATCGTTTCGGGGGCCTGGAACCCCGGCAGCTCCATGGCGCCGAACGAGCACGAGCCGACGCAGATCCCGCAACCGACGCAGGCGGCCGCGTCCACCACGGCGATCGAGCCGCGTCGAGAGCCCTCGGCCTCCACCAGGGACAGCGCCTGGTACGGGCAGTCGATCACGCACAGGTCGCAGCCGGTGCACGCAGCGTCGTCGATGACCACGACCGGCGTGTCGTGGCCGAAGAGCCTCGGCACGAGCGCAGCGGCGCCGAGGACCGCAACCAGGACGGCGAGCACCCACCACGGAGACACCGACAGCAGCGGCGGGAGGAGGAACATGACGAACGGATCGAGCGGCACGTCGACCGCAGCCACCGAGAAGTCGGCGGGGTCGAGCATGCCGACTGGCAGGGCGATCCCGGCGATCACGAGCGCCACGATCATCGCAGCGCTCCAGTGCCTCGGCGGCAGCCACGGCAGACGGCTGCGACGCACGTGTCGCCAGGTGAAGTAGCCGATCGCAACGGTGAGGCCGACGTGGGCGAACCAAATGGCCAGCATCACACCGGAACCGCCACCGGCGTGGGGTCCGACGATCGAGCGGACGACGAACGCCGAACCGGCGCCGGTTGCGGTGGCGATCCGGTTGAACGCTTCCGTGAGCGCCTGGGCCCGAGCGTCCCAGATCAACCAGTAGCCGGTGACACCGGCCAACCACACGAGGATCAACGCGGCCAGGCCGGTGAGCCAGCGTGCGCTCCGTGGGCCCGAGAAGCGAGAGGCCACGAAGATGCGCCACGCATGCACGACCGTCGTGAGCACCATGCCGGCCGAAGCGAACCGGTGGATCGAGCGAGCCACCCGCTGGATGGGGTGGTCCTCCATCCGGGAAACAGCCCGGTATGACGCCTCGAACCCGAATTGGTAGAAGAGCGTGAGGTACAGCCCGGTGACGATCACGACCGCGAGCAGCACGACCGAGATCGTGCCGGCGTGCGGCAGCGGGTTGAACCGCTGAGACCGAACGGCCGAGCGGACGGGCCGCTCGGCCTTCAGTGAAACTCGCTCGAGAGATTCGGTGATACGCACCGGTACCGGCTTAGTAGGCGCCGGGGAAGCCCGGGGCGTTGAGGTTCATGTTGAGGATCTGGTCGACAAGCTGAGGTCCGTAGGCGATGACCAACAGCAGGCCGGCGCCGATGAGCCACGGCTTGAAGCTGTCGAGCCACACCGGGGTGAGCTGGGCGCTTCGCAGGCTGTCGGCGATCGGCATGGTGGGCAGTTCAGACGGGTCGACCTTCGGGCCGAGCATCGTCTTGGCCATACCGAAGACATAGATCGTGGCCGAGACCAGCAGGATGAACCCACCGATCGAGACCCGCATCAGGTGACCGTTCCACGCCTCGGGAACGTACAGCGCATCACCCAGCGGCGTACGACGAGGGGCGCCGAGGAGACCGACGACGTGCATGGCGTTCGAGAAGATCACCATGCCGACGAACCAGGTCCAGGTCTGGATGAGCGCCCACTTCTGGCTCCAGAGCTTGCGCCCGGAGAGATACGGGACCATCCAGAAGCTGATGCCCATGAAGGACATCGTGACGGCCGAGGCCACGGTGAGGTGGAAGTGACCGGGAACCCAGGCGGTGTTGTGGATGACCAGGTTGATGTTGTAGCTGGCGTTGGTGAGACCACCGATGCCGCCGAACATGAACAGCAGGCCGGCCAGCAGCTGGGTGGCGACCGATGGGTCGTTCCACGGCAGGGCTCGGATCCAGCCGATCAGCCCGGTGCCGCCCCGCTTGCGGGCGCCGTACTCGAGCGAGGCGACGACCGTGAACAGGGTGATGGTGGACGGGAAGAACACCGAGTAGGTGAGGAGGGCGTGGATCCACTTCCAGGTCTGGGGCACACCCGGATCGGTGAACTGGTGGTGGAAGCCAACCGGCACCGACACGATGAGGAACATCCAGAAGGCGAAGCGGGCGAGTGAGTCGCTGAACAGCTTGCCGCCGACCTGCTTGGGCAGCATGCCGTACCACGAGGTGTAGGCGGGCAGCAGCCAGAAGTACACGAGCGGGTGGCCCGTGAACCAGAAGTAGGTTCGAGCCAGCTCGGGATCGGTGGCATCGATCCAGCCGAGCGACCACGGCAACAGCATGGTCAACACCTCGACGGCGATGCCCAGCGTGGCGATCTGCCACATGGCCGAGTTGATGATGTTGGCGAGGGCGATGAAGGGCGAGCGGACCCCGGGGTTCTCCTTCCGCCAGGCGGCGAGCGTGAGGTAGAAGCCGAGGCCTTCGATCCAGCTGCCGATGATGACCAGGGCCAGGCCGAGGTAGAAGAAGGCGTTGGCCTTCAGCGGCGGGTAGAAGGTGTAGAGCACCGTCGCCTTGTTGAGCAGCAGCGGGACCGCCGCCATCAGCAGACCGACCACCATGGTGGCGAAGCCGGCCTGGTTGATCTTGGGGTGCGAGAGTGATCGGCCGAGGCCCTTCATCGTGGTGAGGTTGGTGAACCCCATGATGAAGAAGGTGGTCCACACGAGGGCGTTGAGCACACCGTGGAGGGTCAGGCCCTGGTAGTAGGACTTGATGACCGGCTCGAGGTAGGGATAGAAGTCGACGCCGCTGAACTGGAAGGCCTGGAGGGGCCCGAAGAGCGAGCCGACGGCGAGTGCTGCGACGGCAACACCGATGTGCCAGCCGATGAACTTCTTCTCACCGGGTGAGAGTTGGAACGCCTCGGACTTCTCCAGAGTGCTCAGGAACTGCGGGCTGTCGCCGGCAGCCCCACCGTCGCCGGCGGGGTTGTTGTCGATCACGGTCATTGGCCGTCTTCTCCCTCAGTTGTTGCAGCTGCCTCGTCAGGTAGTTCGGCGACGACCTTGACCGTGCCGTACATCTGGGCGTGCCCGGTACCGCAGTATTCGGTGCAGATGTAGTTGAACTCGCCGAGCTCATCGAACGTGTGCTTCAGCGTCGAGACCTGGCCGGGCACGATCTGCATGTTGATGTTCGTGTCGGTGATCTTGAAGCCGTGCTGGAGGTCCGGGCTGCTCACGTAGATCGTGACGGTGGCACCGAGCGGCACCACCAGCTCCCGAGGAGCAAAGCTCCACGCCTGGGCGATGACGTACGCCTCGTATTCGTTGTCGCCGATCTCGCGCAGCCCCGGTTCGTTCCAGGGCGCTGAATTGACGAACTCGGTCGGGTCGACCTCTTCGTCGGCGCCCGGCACGGTGAAGCCCATGGTGAAACCGGCGATGGTCACGATGCCGGCAAAGGCGACGAGCAGTGCGATCGACACCCGCATCCAATTGCGCTCGATGGGGTCGATCCCCATCGTGAGGTGGGTCTCCGCCGGGCTCGCTCCGCCGGTGTCCTCTGTGGTCGAGGTCATGCGGTTGCCCCCCGGCTCAGCAGAATCACGTAGACCGAGGCCCAGAGGAGAATGAGGGCGGCGACGAACAGTGCGACGAAGAAGATGGTGCCGGTGGGCTTGAAGTGTTCTTCGGCGGCATGCGCGTCTGTCGATACGACGGTGTCATCCATGCCCGCCAGATTCGCAAATCACCACCGTAGGAGATAGGGACTTTGTTCCCTATGTGGGACGGCATCATCGGAGGCAGGAGATAGGGACTTTGTTCCCTTACTCCTCCAGGTCGCACTGGCAACAATCTGGGGCGTGAGTGACCTGACTCGTCCCGACACCGTCGTGCCCCAGCCGACCCGATCCTCATCGAGCAAACGGGCGGTGGGCAGGGTGGCCACCATCGCCGGCCTGCTCTTCGTGGTGCTGGGCAGCACTGCCGCCTGGGCCACCGAGGCGCCTGCCGACGACACGACCGACACCACCCTCTCGGCCGAGGACGAGGCCTACAACCAACTGCTCCTCGACGGCGCCGACGTCTACACCGCCGTCTGCTCGGCCTGCCACCAACCCGGCGGTGCCGGACTCTCCGGTCAGTTCCCGCCACTCAACGGCAACCCCAACGTCGCTGATGCCGACTACGTTGCCGAAGTCATCGCCAACGGCAAGCAGGGCGAGCTCACCGTGCTCGGCGAGACGTACAACGGCGTGATGCCGGCGTTCGCCACACTGCCAGACGCCGACGTCGACGCCGTCATCGCCTACATCCAGTCCGGCTTCGTCACCCCGGTCACCGAGAACACCCCGGCACCCGAGGACTCCGGCCCGGTCGCCGGCACCGAGTTGCCGGGCCTCACCAACATGACCATGTATGCGGCGTTCGCCATCGCCATCGCCGGTGCGGCGCTGGCGCTCGGCCCGAGGGTTGTCGACGCCAACGATCGTCTCGACTTCCCCTGGCTCGATGCGTGGCTCCGTACGGCGCTGATCGTGATCTCGGTCATCTTCTTCGTCGTCTACCTCCCGTCCTGGGCGCTGCAGACCGAGACCGTCGGGAAACTCGGCGACTTCGGCCAGCAGTTCATCGGCGTTGCTCTCTGGATGGGTGGCCTCTGCACCGTCCTTGGGGCGCTGTGGTACGCCCACAAGGAAGATCGCATCTGATGTTCGAACCGCTGGCCGACAACCTGTCGTACTACGACACCAACATCCCCTGTCTCGCCGCCTGCCCGGTCCACACCAATGCCGGGCTCTACGTGGCTGCGATCGCCGACGGCGACGACGAGCGGGCGTACCTCACCGCCCGGCTCCCCAACCCGTTCTCCTCGGTGTGCGGCCGGGTGTGCGCCGCCCCGTGTGAAGATGCCTGCCGCCGGGGCGAGGTCGACCGGCCGATCGCCATCCGCGCCCTCAAGCGCTACCTCACCGAGCAGTTCGGCCCCGAGACCGGCAACTATGAGGTCGAGCCGCCCGAGGTCGAACGCCCACAGTCGATCGGCATCGTCGGTGGCGGCCCGGCTGGCATGGCCTGCGCCCACGACCTACGTCGCCTCGGCTACAAGGTCACGGTGTACGAGGCCACCGACAAGCTCGGTGGCGCCATGTGGCTCGGCATCCCCGAATACCGCCTCGACCGCAAGGTCCTCAACGCCGACCTCGACGCCATCGTGAACCTCGGGGTCGAGGTTCAGTACAACACCCGCCTGGGCACCGACGTCTCTCTCGACGAACTCCGGGCCCGCCACGATGCCGTCTTCCTCGGCATCGGCGCCACGCTCGGTCGAGGCCTCGACATCGAGGGCGGTGACGCCGACGGTGTGCTCAAGGCCATCGAGTTCCTCATCAACATGAACCGGGGCTTCGAGGTCAGTGTCGGCGAGAAGGTGCTCGTCATCGGCGGCGGCGACGTCGCCATGGACGCCGCTCGTACCGCCCTCCGCTCGTCGGACTACCAACAGAAGCGCACCGAACCCACGGCAGCGGCTGCCCTCGGCGGCAATCCGCCCGCCGGTGAGCGTGCGGCCATGACCGAGGCGATGGACGTCGCTCGATCGGCGGCGCGGGCCGGTGCCGCCCAGATCACGGTCATGTCGCTCGAGTCCCGCGAGGAGATGCCGGCCCACGACTTCGAGGTCGAAGAGGCCGAGCACGAGGGAATCCAGTTCCTGAATCGACGCGGCCCGCGAAGCATCAAGGTGGTCGACGGCAAAGCCGTCGGCGTCGAGACCATCGGCGTCACGTCGGTGTTCGACGCCGAAGGCCGCTTCAGCCCGGTGTTCGACGACGCCGACATCCAGCTGATCGAAGCCGACACGGTCATTCTCGCCATCGGTCAGGCCATCGACCTCGACTCACTCGGCGAGAACGGCCCCGAGATCAGTCCTCGCCGCACGATCAACATCGACTGGGAAACCGGCGCCACCTCGCTCCCCGGTGTCTGGTCCGGTGGCGACGCCGCCAAGGGTCCCCGCACCCTCATCGATGCCGTCGCCGACGGGCGCCGCACCGCCACCGACATCCACCGTTCCTTCGGGGGCGACGTACCCCAGCGTGGTGGCGGTCAGATGGTCGAGCTCCAGCAGTTCCATCGCCTCGACGACACCTACGACCGCACCGCCCGTCTCGAGGTCCCCACGCTCGCCACCGATCGTCGGACCGGTCTCGCCGAGGTCGAGCTGGGCTTCACACCCGAACAAGCCCAGTGCGAGGCCAACCGCTGCCTGCGCTGCTTCGCCAACATCCTGCTCGACGTCGAGAAGTGCGTGCTGTGCGCCCTGTGCGCCGATGTGTGCCCCGTCGACGTCATCTCACTCGTTCCGTCCGAAGAGATCGCACCAGATCAACCGGGTGGCACGGCGCTCCTGCTCGACGAGACCAGCTGCATCCGCTGCGGTCTGTGCATCGAGCGATGTCCGCCGGATGCCCTGTCGATGGGTGTGTGGACCGGCGTCGGCGTTCCCCTGCAAGGAGACCAATCGTGGACATGAAATCGGACATCAACGAGCGGAATCTCATCGAGACCGTTCGCCGGAGCCCGGTCGGCCGTTCGATCTGGCGCTCCCCCACCAAGCACACACCGCGCGACCGAGCCGCCAGCCACTGGTCGAGCTTCCTGCTGCACATCTACCCGGTGAAGGTTCGCCGGGGCGACATCGGGTTCAAGTACTCGTGGTACCTGGGTGTGATCTCGACCGTGCTGTTCGGCAGTCTCACGTTGTCCGGCATCTATCTGATGTTCTTCTACGTGCCGTCGCCGGCCCAGGCGTACACGAACATCCAGACGCTGCAGACCGAGGTCGCCTTCGGCCAGTACATCCGCAACGTGCACCGGTGGTCGGCGCACCTCATGGTGCTGTCGGTCTCGGCCCACATGGCGAAGATGTTCTACCGAGGCGCCTACAAGGCGCCGAGGGAGTTCAACTGGGTCATCGGCGTGATCCTGCTCGCCCTCACCTTGTTCATGTCCTTCACCGGCTACCTCCTGCCCTGGGACCAGCTGGCCTACTGGGCGGTCACGGTCGGCAGCGAGATGGCGGGCTACACCCCGTTCGTCGGCGAGCAGGTCAAGGAGACTCTGATCGGGGGCAAGGTCGTCGGCTCGGCCACGCTGCTCCGCTTCTACGTGCTGCATGTCGCCGTGATGCCGGTGACCATGGTCATCGCCCTCATGTTCCACCTGTGGCGCTGGCGCAAGGACTCAATGCTCGAACTCGAGCGCAACGAGCCCGTCGGCCATCCCGCCCCCGCATCGAGTGAGGAGCTCGCCGGTGTCTGAGACGACGAGTACGCAAACGACCAGCTCGAAGACGACCGGACCGGCGTCCGGCATCGGTACCCCGGTCAGCATCGGACGCCTCGACCCAACACCCGGCGCCGACGGCCCCAAGCGTGTCCTCGGCGTCGTGCCCGGCAAGCCGGTGGCCGGTGAGCGCAAGGAACCGGCCGACGACGACATGGTCATGGTCTGGCCGCACCTGCTGGTCCGACACGCAGTGGCTGCGTTGTCGACCGTCGTGGTCGTGCTGATCATCGCCGTGCTGTTCGACGCTCCCCTGCGCGATCACGCCAACCCGACCGTCACGCCCAACCCCGAGAAGGCGCCCTGGTACTTCGCTGCGCTGCAAGAACTGCTTGCGTTGTTCCACCCGCTCGTCGCCGGCGTGCTGGTGCCGGGGGCCATCCTGGCCGGCCTGATCGCCCTGCCCTACATCGACCGCAGCCTCTACGTACGAACCGAACACCGCCGAGTCGCCGTCGCCACGTTCACCACCTTCTTGGTGTTGTGGATCATCCTCACCATCATCGGCTTCGCCTTCCGCGGACCGAACTGGGGTTGGGTGTGGCCTTGGCAGGAATGGCACGGAGAGCTCTGATGACCGACAAGAACAGCCAGACAAGCCCCGACCCGATGCAGCGGCGCCAGTTCCTCACCAAGCTGTGGGGGGTGGGCGGAGTCCTCGTCGCCGGCGCCGCGGGCCTGACCACGTGGGACCTGCTGCGTCCGCTGTCCTCGGGCGGGTTCGGCGGCCTGATCCGCACGATCGCTCCCGAGGCCGTTCCCGCCACCGGTGTAGTCGAGGTCGCCGCCGCCAAGGCGTACCTCGCCGACATCGAGGGCACGATCGTCGCCATCTCCGAGAAGTGCACGCACCTCGGCTGCCGTGTCCCCTTCTGCGACTCCTCGGGACAGTTCGAGTGCCCGTGCCACGGATCGGTGTTCAACCGAGCTGGTGAGTATCGGTCGGGTCCCGCTCCTCGTGGACTCGACCGATACCCCATCGAGGTCGACGTCGATTCCGGGTTGCTCTACGTCGACACCGGCGACCTGATCACCGGGCCGCCCGCCGGTGTCGAGACGATCGACGAGCCGCCCACCGGCCCGTCGTGCGCCAGCGAAGGGGGCCACTGATGAGCGACAACTACACCTACCAGGGTGACGCCGAACTCGATGAGTCCACCAACCGCGTCATGATGGTCGGCGCCGCCCTGCTGTTCGTGCTGGCCCTGGTCTTTCCGCTCTACCGCTGGTTCGAGCCGGCGAACCGCGACGACGCACGGGCCGCCAATCTGGCCTCTCTGGCCCAACAGGGCGAGGAGACCTTCGGCTTCAACTGCGCCTCATGCCATGGCCTCAACGGCGAGGGTGGGGTCGGCCCCGCCCTCAACTCCAAGCAGTTTCTCGCCAGCGCGACCGACCTGCAGATCCGCCAGCTGATCTCGGTGGGTGTGCCGGGCAGCCAGATGGGCGCCTACGCCCAGGACTTCGGTGGCCCGCTCACATCGGAGCAGATCAAGTCGATCGCCGTGTTCATGCGCTCCTGGGAAGAGAAGGCGCCCGACAATCCCGACTGGCGGGCAATGATCGACGGCTGATCGCGAGCCCCACGACCCGGCCACAACTTGAACGGTCGGTGATCGAGCAGGCACGCTGTTGCACCGATGAGCCCCCACACCCCCACCGAAGCGTCACCGTTCAACGCCGACTACGACGCCGAGACCGCACGGAGCCGAGCGGGAGCTGCCGAACAACTCCGTCGGTTGCACCACGCATTGGTGGGCCATCTTCATGACCCGGCACTGGTCGATGCCGTCACCGAGCAGCTGAGCGCGGTCGCCGACCAGCTCGAAACCGGCACCCCTCGCCAGCGTCTGCCCTGGACTGCTCGTAGCGAGCGCATGATCCCGGCGGACGGCGAGCTCTTCACACTCGACTTCGACCGTCCCGTCTCCGGTCCCGGCAACCCGTGGAGCATCCCGACCCCGGTGCGACGGATCGGCCACAAGGCGGTCACCACCGTCGAGCTCGGTCAGGGCTACGAAGGGGCACCACAGCGGAGCCACGGCGGCATCGTCGCCGCGATCTACGACGACCTGTGCGGCTTCAACCTCGTGCTCGAGGCCGAGCTCGCCTTTACCGGGTGGATCCGCATCAACTACAAGGCACCGACACCGCTCCACGAGCCCATCACGTTCGCCACGTGGATCGAGCAGCGCGAGGGCCGCAAGCTCGGCATTGTCGGTGAGTGCCACTCGGCCGACGGCACCTTGCTCAGCACCTGCGAGGCGCTGTTCATCAAGGTCGATCCCGAGCAGATGTCCGGAGGTGCCACGAGCACCGACTCGGCCTGAAGACTCGGGCCGTCGGGCCTCGAGATCAGGCGCCCCCTACCAGCCGGGAAAGTGTGGCGAGCAGCAGCTCGACGTTGCGCATGCGGGCAGTGTGGCCCATGCAACCGATCCGCCACATCTTCCCAGCGTAGGCGCCGAGGCCCCCGCCGATCTCGATGCCGTAGTCGCTCAGCAGGCGGGAACGGATGGCGGCCTCATCGATGCCGTCGGGGATGTGCACGGTGGTGAGCTCGGGCAAGCGATGCCCGTCGGCGGCGAACAGCTCGAAACCGAGCTCAACCAGGCCCTCCTGCAACCGGGCGCCACAGGCGGCGTGGCGTGCCCACGCGTGTTCGAGGCCTTCATCGAGGACGGCGCCGAGACCGGCGTGCAACCCGAAGATCATCGAGATCGGCGCGGTGTGGTGGTAGGAGCGCCCGCCCTCGCCGTCGACGTAGGCCGAGATCAACGCCAGGTCGAGGTACCAGCTCTGCGACTTCTCGACGAACCGTTCACGAGCCCGATCCGAGACCGTGACCGGCGACAGTCCCGGGGGCACCCCGAGACACTTCTGGGTGCCCGAGTAGGCGAGGTCGACACCCCAGGCATCGACCTCGACCGGGATGCCCCCGACACTCGTGACACAGTCCATCAGCAGGAGGGCGTCGCCCTTGTTCTGGCCGAGCCACTCGAGGTCGCTACGGACACCGGTCGAGGTCTCGGCGTGGACGACACCGATGAGCTTGGGGTTGGGGTGGGCCGCGAGGAGCTGCTCCGGATCGGCGGGGTGTCCCCATTCGGTGTCGACCCGCACGACCTCGGCACCGGTTCGCGACGCAACCTCGCACATTCGTCCGCCGAACACCCCATTGACGCCGATCACGGCGACATCACCCGGACCGAGCGTGTTGACCAGACAGATCTCCATGCCCGCCGATCCGGTACCGCTCACCGGAAAGGTGAGCCGGTTCTCGGTGCCGAACACGATCCGCAACCGATCATTGGTCTCGTCGAGCAACTCGAGAAACTCGGGATCGAGGTGACCAAGCATCGGCCGCCCCAATGCCTGCAACACCTCGGGATACGGATTGCACGGGCCCGGCCCCATCAGCACCCGATCGCTGAATGGTTGGCGGGCAGACGTCGATGCGATGGGTGTCGTCACGAGATTCCTCTGGTCGATGGTTTGGCGAAGCTCAGCCGGAGCTCCAGTGAAGGACGCTGCTGGACGGTTCGCAAGTCTCACACCGGCTTGTCGGCGCCAACGACCCGCAGCGGTGACGGACGAGTGGCGACGAGCAGCATGGCCAGCCCCGGAACCACGCTCAGCAACAACAGCGCCGGCGGATACGAACGGAACCCCGCTTGGGTGAGCGACAGCGCCACCGGTCCGAGCGCTGAAGCACCAACGGTGAAGAGCGTGAGCAGACCCTGGATCGAACCGAGATGTTCCGTGCCGAACCAGTTGGGCAGGAGCGTGGCCGTGGTGGTCCGTACCGCTCCTCCCATTGCACCGAGCGAGACGGCGTACACGAACACCACGACGCCCGGCTCGGCAACGGCTGCAAGCCAGTGGGCGGCGACGAGCAGCGCCATTCCTGCCGCCGGCAGCCAACGAGTCCCCACCCGGTCGGCCACGTAGCCGACCGCCAGACCGGCAAGGGTCGACCCGATGACCTGAGGGATGAACAGCGCGGCCGCAGCGGTCTCGGACAGACCCGCCTCACCGAGCAGATCGATCTGATGGAAGTTCAGTCCGGTTCCGAACATCCCGGCCGAGCCACTGATCACCGCCAGCACCCAGAACGATCGAGTGCGAATCGCCTCACGCCGGTCGTAGGACCCATCCGAAACCTCGGGCTCGGCCGCTGACCCCACCTCGGCCGCGGTGTCCGTTGGGGCGTCGACGCTGACGCGACGCCGCCGGCTGGCCGTCCCGGTCGGGAGGGAACGCAAACCGAACCACGCCATCGGCACCAGCAGCGTCGCCACGGTCAGTGCGGCAACCCACCAGGCTCGACGCCAGCCGACTTGGTCGATCGCCACGGCGAGCAAGACGGGCACGATCGCCATCAGTGCGCTCGATCCCGTGGAGAACAGGCCGATGGCGATCCCACGGTTGCGGACGAAGCCCAGCGACACGGTGACGGTCGCAACGAGCGAGAGCGAGCCCTGGCCAAGAAACCGGATGCCGGTGAAACCGACGGCGAGCCAGAGCATGCCGTTGACGAACGACATCTGGAACAACGCCAGCGCAAAGAGCGGCGCAATTGCGAGTTGCGCTCGACGCACACCGAATCGATCGACCCACCGGCCGACGGTCGGCAGCGCGGTTGCGCCGACGAGCGTGCCGATGAGATACGCAGTGCTGACGTGCGACCGGCTGAGTGCAAGGTCTTCGACGAAGTGGTCGATGAACACCGAGACACCGATGGTCTGGCCGGGACCGGTCAGCATGGCGGTGACGGTGGCCACGACCAGCACCAGCGGGGCGCCGCGATCGGCGCGCTTCGTCGGCTCCGTCACCTGGCGAAGGCGAGGCGGATTCGAGATCTCACGAGAAGCTGTCGCCCTCATCCGGCACGGGCGGGAGTTCCGACGACGCGCCGACCAGCAGGGTCTCCCCTCGCCGATCGGTGGTGGTCCAGCCCGGGTCGAGGCCGGGACACGACAGCGTGACGACGCCAGGGTCGTCGTTGTCGAGGTCCCACAGGAGTGCCGGCCTCGCCCCGTGCCATCTGATGGCGAACGAGAGCGGCCCGGCCACCGTGGCGGCACGGTGCACCTCGAGGTTCCCACCTCGCCACGCGGTCGGAAACCGAGGCAGGATCGCAACGGCATCGATCGCGTCGTCGATCATCTGGCGTCGAGCGCCCAGCCAGAACCGGACGGCGGGTTCGAGCTCGTCGTTGCCCCAGCTGCCGGTGGAAGACGCGGCCTCGGACAGCGCCGTCAACGCTCCGAGATCGTCAGGCAGATCGCCAACCGGCAGCCCGGACGGGATCGAGCGAGCGACATCGTCCGCGGCGTCGTGTTGGCCGATCAGTCGCAAGAGGAGCGAGAGTCCGCCCAGCGCATCGGCGGCGGCCGGGCGATCGCCCGACCGCTCGACCAGATGTGTGATCTGCATGAGTGGTTCGAGCAGCGAGGTGGCGGCCTCGGCATCGCCGATGACGGCAGCCGCCTTTGCTCCCCCGGCGACCACGGCAGCAGCGGCTGCCGGTGCGTGAGGGAGGCGGACAGGGAAGGCGGACGACAGGGCGCCGAGCGCGTAGGAACAGTCCCGCGCCGAGCCGCTGACGGCGAGCGCTTCGAGGAGTCGGCCCGCACCGGGCTCCAGATTGGCAACGTGGTCGGGGAGGTCGATCGCCGCTCCGAGGATGCGAACCCGGGCTGCGTCGGCTCGGTCACCCAAGCCGGCATCGGGAAACACGAAGCGGCCACCCGGTTCGAGGAGCGTTGCCCAGCCCCGCTGTACCTGCTCCAGCTCCGGGAGATGCGGTGGAACCGCCCCCTCGGGTCCGGGGACAACGAAGCGCAAGGTCGTGGTGTGAGGAAGCGGGTAGAGCACCACCAGATTGGCGTCGTCGCCTGCGGCCGAGGTCGGTCCGGTCAGCGCATGTCCTTCCACGACTCGACGGAACAGGTCGGTGTCGGCGGCCTCGGCTTCGTTCGGGCGACGAGGGAGCTCGACCACCACGGTGTCGTCGACCAGGATCGACTGACCCTCGAGACGCACCGAGTGCGACCCGGTCGGCGTACCGTCGATCCCGTACGAGCGGATCGCGATGGCGAGCGCCACCGGCACCGGCGAGGCGTTGTTCACCTCGATCACCGTGGCCGCCCCCTTCGGGCTCGACACGGCGTAGCACCGATGGACGGCGTCGCCGGAGGGGATGCGCATCGCGGTCTCGATGACCGGCCCGGGCCCAAGGCGCCGTTGCCGGATGGTCGCCTCCTTGGAGGGGAAGTACCAGCGGTCGTCGGCGCCGATCCACCAGTCGACCATCACGTCGACGCCTGCCGGGGCGAGGCCGCCGGCGTGATCGAGCAGTGCCGGGGTCGGGTCGTCGAGGATCCTGATCTGGGTGTGGCCGGCGTCGGCCGGACGTTCGACCGCACGGGGACCGACCGAGGTCACGGGCCGAGGTGTCAGCGCGACCGGTGTCGGCACCGTTCGCGGGGGAACGAGCGGCGCAGCGGTGTCGCCACCACTGGAGGAGGCGGGGGTCTCAGTCACGGCGACCACCCTACGAGGGCGAAGCGCACCAGCACCGCCTCGGCGCAGGAGCGTTGGACCTATCGGTCAGTGCTTGTGTCGAACGTGACGGCCCGACTCGTGGCCGACCCGGCCTTTGAGCAGATGGTCGGCCGCCCAATCGGACTTCGCGCCCTTCCAGCAGACCTGGTAGACGCTGTGCGCAACCGGCAACAGCACCTTGTATTCGATGGCCAACTCGTGCACGACCTTGGACGCCTTCACCCCTTCGGCCACCTGGTTCATCTCGGACAGGATCTCGTCGAGCGGGCGTCCACGCCCGAGCTCTCGTCCGACGAAGGAGTTGCGGCTCTGCTCGCTCATGCACGTGGCGATGAGATCGCCCATGCCGGCGAGACCGGCGAGGGTGAGCGGCTCGCCCCCCATCGCCGTCCCCAGCTCGATCAGTTCGGCCAGGCCCCGCGTCATCAGCGCCGCTCGGGTGTTGTTGCCGAGCCCACGTCCCTCGGCCGATCCGACGGCGACGGCGTAGACGTTCTTGAGCGCTCCACCGAGTTCGGCGCCGACCACGTCGTGGTTGAGGAAGACCCGGAACGTGTCGGTGGTGAACAGGTTCTGGAGACGCTCGGCGATGTGGAACTCGGTCATGGCGATCACGGCGGCCGCCGGCTGACCGCCGAGGATCTCCTTCGCCAGGTTCGGACCGGTGAGCACGCCGACCGGGCGGCTCGGTAGCTCCTCCTGGAGGATCTGGGTCATCCGCAGATGGGTCTTCTCCTCGAACCCCTTGGCCAGACTGACGATCGGCACCCACGGACGCACGACCCCGGCCACTCGTCGGGCCGTCTCTCGGAAGGCCGAGGTGGGGACTCCCATGATGATCAGGTCGGAGTCGGTGACTGCGGCGTCGAAGTCGTCGGTGGCGACGAGCGACGGGTGCAGCTCGAAGCCGGCAAGGTAGCGCTCATTGATGTGGACACGATTGATGCTCTCGACCGTTGCCGCATCGCGAGCCCACAGTGTGGTGGGTGCGTTGTGGGCACAGAGATGGGCGACGGTGGTGCCCCAACTCCCACCGCCGAGAACGGTGACCCGAATGTCTTCACGTTCTGCGGTCTTGCCACGCTTCACCGTCTGCTCCCCCTGGTCGTCATGCCCGCCGATCGCTGCACGCCCCGAACCTAGCGCTGCCCGCCCCGCAACGCCGGGCCAACCGCTTAGCCGGCATCGCCGGCCCAACAGCGCAGCCGGCATCGCCGGCCCAAACGGGAGTTGGCGCCCGAATGACGAAGTGTGTGTTGGTGGCATAGCCTGAGCGCCATGCGCGCCGCAGTCTTGCTGCCGATCAAGTCGTTCGAGGTGGCCAAGGGACGACTCGCTGGCGCCCTTGATCTCGACCAGCGTGCCGAGCTCGCTCGCCGGATGGCCAGCGGTGTCATCGCGGCGTGCCACGACCTCCCCACCTGGGTGATCTGCGACGACCCCGAGGTTGCCTCGCTGGCGATCTCGTGCCGAGCCAATGTGCTGTGGCGCCCGGCCCGGGGGCTGAACGTGGCGGTACACGAAGGTGTCGAGTTCCTGGCGGGCGAGGGCTACGAACGAGTGGTGGTGTCGCACGCCGACCTCCCGCTCGCTCGCGATCTCACGTGGGTGGCCGACGCCGGGCCCGGCGTCACGATCGTGCCCGACCGACGCGACGACGGCACCAACGTGATGGCCGTGCCGACCGACGCCGGGTTCCGCTTTGCCTACGGGGTTGGCTCGTCGGCGCTACATCGTGCCGAGGCCGAGCGGCTCGGCCTCGAGTGGCGGCTCATCCCCGACGCCGAACTCGGCTGGGACGTCGACGTTCCCGAAGACCTCACGGCACTCGACGGCGGCTGACGCACCGGTCGCTGAGCGCAGCTCCTACGCTGCGCCCATGACTGCCGCGCAGAATCCGCTCACTCCCGCCCCGGTCGCGCTCCGATTGACCAGTTCGAATCTTCCGACACCTGAGCGAGCGCTTGCGATCGGCGCCCACCCCGACGACGTCGACTTCGGCTGCGGCGCCACCTTGGCCAAGTGGGCTGCGGATGGATGCGAGGTCAGCGTGCTGGTGTGCACTGACGGTTCCAAGGGAACGTGGGATCCGACGACCGATCAGGCCCAGCTGGTCGCCACCCGTCAGGTCGAGCAGCGCGAAGCGGCGAAGGCACTCGGCGCCACCGGCGAAGTGGTCTTCCTCGGCTGGCCCGACGGCGAGCTGGAGTCGACGCTGCGCCAGCGCTGGGAGATTGCCTTCTGGATCCGCAAGCTCCGCCCGACCGTCGTCCTCGGCCACGATCCGTGGAAGCGCTACCGACTCCATCCCGATCACCGCAACGCCGGATGGCTGGCGACCGATGGCATCGTCGCTGCTCGTGATCCGCTCTTCTTCCCCGAGCAGAACCTGCCGCACCACCGGCCCGATCGGCTGCTGCTGTGGGAGGCCGACGAGCCCGATCACGCCGAAGACGTGCTGGGTTGGCTCGACACCAAGTACGCCGCGCTGCTGGCACACGAGAGCCAGTTCGAGTCGACCATGAAGGCGACCAACGACGATCAGATGGCGGTGTTCCGCCAGCGGGTCGAGGCGAAGCTCACCTCGGCGGGTGCGGCGGCCGGCATGGAGCAAGCCGAGGTCTTCAAGCTCATCGACGATCTGTGACCGCGACGAGCACGGTGAATCAGCTGCCGAGCGGCTGACGCCCACCGCCCGGAGGCCCGGCGAACGACTGCGCGATCGAGGCCCACTCCTTCGCGGCGTCGCCAACGATCTCGAGTGAGGTGTCGTCGATGTGCCGGCGTTGGGTGACCAGCAGGCACCAATCGAGGGCGTTGCCCTTGATCGAGTCGTTCCATTCGGGGTCACCCCAGGTCCAGGTGTCTCCCGACGGCGAGGTCAGCTCGACATACACCCCGGGTTCGGGCATCTCGAGCGAGTTGACGGTGTAGGCAAAGCGTCGAGCACCGACGCCGATATGGGCGACGTGACGCAGGCGGTCGGTCGCCTCACGTTCGACGCCGAGCGCATCGATGACATCCTGACCGTGGGCCCAGGTCTCCATCAGTCGGGCGGTGGCGAACGAACGGGCGCCCATGTCGGGCCCGTACCAGGGCAGCCGGTCCTTGGGATCAAGCGCACGGAAGGCACCGAGCATCGCCGCTCGGGCGGCCCGCCACCACTCGAGTACCTCGGCGCCGGTCTTGGCCCGACCGATGTCGGTGGCGGTATCGACGCCTCGGGAGCTCTTCATCAGTTCGGTTGCGCCTGCCCGGAAGGCGTCGTGGTCGACCGCGGCCGCAGTCCCGGTTTCGTCGAAGAAGGCGAGATGGCTGATCTGATCCTTGATGGTCCAGCCCTCGGCCGGCGTGTCGGCGTTCCACTGATCTTCGCTGAGGCCGTCGAGCACGGCGTCGAGGGCAGCGTGTTCGGCTTCGAGGTCGTCACAGATCGCTTCCATCGGCCAAGCATGCCCCAGGGGCTCGTCACGTGCGAACTACTCGACGGCGATACTGACCCGGTGACGCGTTCGAGACCCGAGGGGAAGGCGACCGACTGGCTGGAGGCCGACGAGCTGCTGGTCGAATCGCAGCCTGCCGATCTCGAGGTGGCCGGGATCGACGGCTGCCCCGGCGGATGGGCGATCGCCCGGCTGCGGGGCGACCAGCTCCGTGTCGAGCGGGCCGACTCACTGGTATCGATCTTCGCCGAGACTCGTTCGGGCAACCTCGCCGTCGCTGCGATCGACATGCCGATCGGCCTCCTGGCCGACCGCAGCCGCTCGAGCGATGCCGCAGCCCGCAAGCTGCTCGGTCCTCGCCGGTCGTCGGTGTTCGCCACCCCGGTCCGCTCGACGCTCCAGGCCGAGGACTACGCCGACGCCTGCGCGCGTTCGAGGGAAGCGAGTGGGAAGGCGTTGTCGAAGCAGGCGTTCCACCTCCTGCCGAAGATCGCCCACATCGACCGCCTCATCGAGCCTGACGACCAGTCCCGAATCGTCGAGGCGCATCCCGAGTGCGCGTTTGCACGGCTCGCCGGACAGCCGATGGCGTTCCCGAAAGCCACGGCCGAAGGCCGCGCCCTTCGTGTCAAACTGTTGCGCAACGCGTTCGCCGCCTTGACCACGATCACCGTCGATGACCTCCTGGCGGCGCGGGTGGTCCCCGCGGTCGACCTGCTCGACTCGCTCGTACTCGTTCTCACCGCTCGACACGTCGTCGCCGGGACCGAGCGCCGACTCGGCGGCGATCTCGACCCCACCGGGCTCTACGCCGAGATCGTCTACTGAGCTCCCCGGAGCGGGAAGCCGGCCGCGAGGTAGGCCGCGTCGATCAGTTCCATGTTCGCGATGGCGTCCTGGCCGCCCGTCGGGATCGGTGAACCATGGCGGATCGCGTCACGGTAGGCGTGCAGCTGATGGTGGTAGGTGGTGAGCCCGTCGACGACCTCGGTGTGTTGGTCTCCCTCGACATCGACCGTCAGCAGATGACCGTTGTGGGGAGCGATCGGATTGTTGATGTGCAACCGCCCCTTCGACCCGATCACCTCGAGTTCGGCGCCCGCCGTGGCCGTGTCGTCCATCGCCGTGTGGATGGCGCCCGTGATCGACCCACGATCGTCGGTGGCATCCCACAACAGCTCGATGTCGGTGATGATGTCGGTGTTCGGCCGCCCCTCGACCATCGTGGCCGACACCACGCGAGGCTCGGCACCGACGACGAACCTCAGCCACTGCGCCGGGTAGCAACCGAGGTCCATCAAGGCCCCGCCCGAGAGCTCATAGGCATGACGAACGTCGTCGCTCGGGTCGATCCGCACGGTGAACGAGCCGCTGACCGAGGAGATCTCACCGACCACCCCGGCGTCGAGGAGCTCGCGCAGTCGCGCTGCCAGCGGGTGGTAGCGCCAGTGGAAGGCCTCCATCATCACCAGGCCCGCCCGCTCGCCTGCGGCCACCAGGGTGCGGGCGTCGGCGGCGTTGCTCGTGAGCGGCTTCTCCTGCAACAGGTGTTTGCCGGCCTCGAGTGCCTTCACTCCCCACGGGAGGTGCGCATTCACGGGCAGCGGGTTGTAGATGGCGTCGACCTCGGGATCGGCGAGCACCTCTTCATAGGTGTCGTAGACCCGCTCGATACCAAACTCGTCGGCCTGGGCCTGGGCCCGGCTGCGGTCGCGAGCGGCGATCGCCACCACGACGACGTCGTCGGTGTCTCGGGCCGGGATGAACAGCGCCGGAGGCGAGATCCTCGCTGCGCCGAGCACGCCGATTCGCAATGGTGACGTCATGGGTGTCCTCCTTGGATCGACACGACCGTAGCGCCGCCATCATGCGAATTTCTCGAGCCCGATCGTTGCCCCGGCCGCGATCGCCTGGCACACTCGTCCACGCAGAGCGGGCGCCCGACCACGGGCATCCCTCACCAGCGCGGCCCGAGGCCGTACGGTTGGGAAACGCCCAGAAGGATTGCCAACGTGCCTGCTCTCCCGCTCATCTACGGCCTCGACCTCGTCACCAACACCGAGGGTCCGACGATCGACCTCACGTCGGATCGCATCGTTGCCATCGGGCTCAGCACCGAGGCCGGCGAAGAGCTCTACGAGGGCGACGAGGCCGAGCTCCTCACGATGGTCGACCGGCGCCTGGAGATGCTGCGCCACGGCGTTCTCACCACGTGGGGCGGGTCGGTGCTCGCCCTCCCGCTCCTCCACGGTCGGGTGGCCGCCCTGGGGCTGGACCTGTCGCTGCGCATCTTCCCCGACGAGCGCCGCAACCCGCGCAACGGTGCGTCGGCTCCGATCTCGGGCGTAGAGCAGCCGATGTGGGGCGCCTGGCACAGCCATCCGCATCTCGATCTGGCTCGGGTTTACGACGACGATCACCGGCGCTGGAACCCGCTCCGTACTCGCCGCACCACCCCGGAGAGCCACTTCCCCGCCACCGACGAGCTGACGGCCCGCGATCCGCGCGACGACGCTCGCCTCGCTCGCACGCTGGCCGAACGCCGGTGGGCCCAGGCGCGGCGCCTCATCGACCGCATGCCGTCGAACTATCAGCCCCGCACCCCCGGTGGTGTGACCACCAACCACTGAGCGCAGCCATTCAGGTCGCGTTCATGTGGACGGCACCTAGGTCGTTCGGGCTACGCTCCCCGAATGCTGTTGGAGCTCGGTCCCCTCGCCGCTGACGACGTCCAGCACTGGATCCGATTCGCACGCCGGATGATGTGCGAGTTCCGTGTTGATCCATGCGATCTCGAAGGTGTCGCCACCCGCGACTTCCTCGAGCAATGGCAATCGCTGATCGATGCCTGGGAACGCCACGCAACCACCACGGGGCCGACGTTCCGTTGGTCGTCCCACCTCGACATCGAGCTGGCCGAGTATCTCCTCCACGGCCTTGAACGTTGTGTCCGGTCCGACGCCATTCAGGCCCTCACCACCACCAAGGAACAGGTGACGCACGCTGCGTTCACCTTCCACGTGATGCAGGCGTTCGTCGACGGCCTCAGCGGGCAGGGTGGCTGCCATGAGCACCTCATCGACCAGATCCGAGCGTCGGTCGGCGCCCGGCTCGACCACTGACTCGTACCGGGCGACGGGCGATCAGTCACTCGGCGGCTTGTAGAGGCGGCAGGTAGAGACGGCACAGTTCGAGACACGCCTCGGCTGCGTCGGTCACCGACCAGCCGTGTGAACGACGCATGTGCAGGTAGGTCCAGGTGACCGCGTTGACGAGGAACTCGGCATCGCGGTCCGGCGCTTGCGATCGAGTTGTGCCGTCGTGGCCTCCGTCGAGCAGCACTCGCTCAAACGGTTCGGCAAAGTCGAACGTGAGCGTTCGCCCTTCGACCGAGGGATGGGGTTGCACCGGCGAGTGATAGACCGCCGAGAGCACCGCACCATGGCGCTCCACCACGTCGCACAGCACTCGGACACCCTCGGCGAGCCGTTCGGCCGCTGTGCCCGGTGAGGTGAGCGTCGGCCACAGGTGTTGGCGGAGGTCGTCGCTCGCCGCCTGTACCAGCGCAACGACCACCTGGGTCACATCGATGCCGTGGCGGTGCAGGGTGACTCGGGACACCCCGGCCTCGGCCGCGATGGCCGACAGTGAGAGGTCATCTCGTCCGCCGTGGTCGAGCAAGCGCCGGGTGGCCGCCATCACCTCCGGGCTGATCGGACTGGACATCGCCCTGAACTCTACTGCCACGACGGTGTTACACTGCTGTTGCATGACTGATACATCGCCGTTCGACAGGTTCGAGCACCTGGCTCGCGAGCAATTCACCGCCGACG
This sequence comes from Acidimicrobiales bacterium, assembly GCA_041394265.1. Lineage (NCBI taxonomy): Bacteria > Bacillati > Actinomycetota > Acidimicrobiia > Acidimicrobiales > Acidimicrobiales bacterium. Next base: position 2,903,187 of record JAWKIO010000005.1, on the reverse strand, counting down.
CCGGCGCCTTCGATCGAGCCACCATCATCAACGACGGCGAGGCACTCGATGAGCTCGTTCGGTTGGCAGACATCGCTGCCGACACCAAGGTGCTCGATGTCGCATCTGGGCCCGGCATCGTCGCCGTTCGACTGGCGCAGTCCGGCGCCAGGGTCACGGGTGTCGATCTCACACCGGCGATGCTCGACATCGCCCGCCGTCGCGCCGACGCCGCCGGCGTCGACCTCCGTCTGCTCGAAGGCTCGATGTATCGGCTCCCGTTCGACGACGACGAATTCGATGTCGTCGTCTCCCGGTATGCACTCCATCACGCCCACGACCTCGAGGCGGCGGTGCGCGAGATCGACCGAGTGGCTCGCCCCGGCGCTCGGCTCGTCATCGTCGACTTCGCCGCCGACCCCGACCCTGCCATCGCCGCTGCCTACGACGAGGCCGAGCGCCATCGAGATCCGAGCCACGCCCGGAACCTCACCGTGTCGGAACAACGTGAGGCATTCGGAGCGCTCGGGTGGGACGTGCTCGAACGATCGACCTACCGCCTCCCGGCCTCGGTGGGCGGCGTCCTGACCGGCTCGAACGGCCCTGACCACGAATCGTTCCGGCGGGCCTTCGAGGAATCGCTCACGAGCCACGGGTTGGGCGTCGGTGCCCGCCGAGCGGGAGACGACATCGCCTTCGACTACCCGATCGTCGCTCAGGCGTTCGGCCGTTCGATCAGCTGAGGGTTCGATCAGCTGAGGGCCATTCGGTCAGCTGATCGTGACGCTCAGCATCGGGCGACCAGGGCGAAGCGTCTCGTCGAGCTGGCCGGAGCGGAGGATGTGGGTACCCTCCACGAACACGTGGTCGATCCCGATCGAGCGCAGCTCGGGCTGGGCGACCGTCGCCTGGTCACGAATGGTCAGCGGATCGAAGACCACGATGTCGGCGTCGGCACCACGCTGGAGCCGACCCTTGCGGGTGAGATCGGGCAGCATCGACTCGAACCGTCTGGCCGGCTGGATGGTGATCTTGGACAGGGCCGAGGTGAGGTCGAGGACCTGACGTTCGCGTACGTACTGACCGAGCAGCCGTGAGAAGCAGCCCGATGAACGGGGATGGTTGTTGAGCGAGCGAGTGAGGATGGCGTCGCTGCCGACCATCATCCATGGGGTCTGCAGCGCCAGCTCGATGGTGGCTTCGGGGATGGTGCCGTGCGCAGCAACCAGCAGATTTTCCGCCTGCGCCTGCTCGAAGGTGTCGGCGCTGAGGCGACGACCTTGCCCCGCCACCTCGAGGTCGGAGAACGTGATGCCGTAGCGGTCGCCCCAACCCTGCGCGAACCGGAAGCTTCCGAGCGTGGTGGCCCAGAAGTCGTAGGGGTAGATGCACGCGGTGATGTCGAGCCCACTGGCCCGCGCCGCTTCGATCAGGGTGATGGCCTCGGCCATGGCTTCGGGCTCGGTGCCGCCGGTGCTCGCCAGGTGTTCCATGTGGACGGCGGAGCCGGTGTCGGTGGCGATCTGGATCGCTTCGCGCACGCCCTCCGGCCCAGTGCCCGGCTCGGAGTGGCGGAGGTGGAAGTACGACATGTGACCAAGCCGCTGCGCCGTGGCGGCGATCCGGCGCATCTCCTCGAAGCTGGTGCCGGGCGCGTACTCGGGCGAGAAGCACACCCCGGCGAAACCGGCACGCAGGTTCTTCTCGGTGAGCCGCTCGAAGGCGACGAGCTGCGCATCGTCGAGCGGGTCTTCGGGGGCCGAGGCGATCTCGGGGTCGACGGCACGGATGAATTGCTGGTGCCACGCCCCGCCGAAATGCAGTGGGGTTTGGCCGGTCCAGGTCCTGAAGAACGCCTCGGCGTAGTTGTTGACGCCGTGCATGGCGAGGTTCGTGGTGACGCCGTCGGCCAACTTGTTCCACTCACCGAACCCGTTCGGCTCGGCCGAGAGCAGATCGATGAAGCCCGGCGCGACCACTCGCGCCGTGGCGTCGATCACGGTGGCCCCGAGATACCCGGTCCCACCGAAGGCGGTGATAACGCCGGCGTCGATCCCGATGTCACCGATGGCGTCAAAGCCGGTGGCGGGGTCGACCAGACGACCGCCGGTGATGACGGTGTCGAAGACATGGGTGGGATCGGGGGCGGGGGCCGCCCCCGGCAACGCCACGGTGTCCGGATCGAGCACGGGTTCGGCCGGAGCGGCCGGGAGGGCCCCGAGTTGCCGCCCGACCATCAGGTTGGCCGCGCCGAAGCCCATGGTGACCAGGAGGCGACGACGAGTCACCGAGGGCGGCCGCGAATCGGACCGCGGAGAACGCTCCGACATGCCCGGCCATCGTAGAACCCGGTGCCGAACTACCGGTGACAATCCAGGGCCCGCACGCTCGACAGCCCGTCGAGCATCAGTCGGAACAGCTCGACGGTCTCGGCGGACCACCGGGGGTCGACGTCGACGTGTCGGTCGACCACCAGGGCCGACGATCCCAGCTGGCGACCCAGGAACCGTGCGAACGAGGGATCATCGAGCCAACGGGCCAGCGACGGTGAGCAGCGACCGAGGTCGAGCCACCCATGCATCGCCCCCTCCCGGATCCCGCTCCACCCGGTGGCGCGAGCGTGCTCGTAGAGCCGATCGAGACTGAGCCGCGCCACCTCGGCAGGGTCGTCATCGTCGTCGATCTCGTCGGGGTCGATGCCGGGGTGCCAGCGAGCGGCATCGATCACGTCAATCACCTCGTTGGCCGAGCGTGCGGCCAGATCATGGAGCCAGACGGCAAGCCAATACCAACACGGGCCGTGCAGGCTGGGGACGGTGGGCAGCCCGAAGCAACGACGCAGGACATCGACGACCGGATCATCGCCGTGGTGCAGCGAGACGACCGGCGCGTGCCTGGGGTCGCCGCCATCGAGCGACGCTCGGAAGCTGGTGCCGTTGCGCCAAACGATCGACGTGACGCTGTGGTCGGTGACGGCCAGCGCGTCGACATCGGCATCGGGCTCGTAGCCGAGAAGACGCTCGGGCACCGAGAACGGTTCGAAGGTCGAGCACCGTCCGGTGTCGGGAGAGGTGAGCTCGACCAGCTGCAGGCCGGCGGGGTGGTCATTGAGTACCCGCGCCACATAGGGAGCCACGATGCCGAGCGTCGAGGGGACCAGCCTGAGGCGCCGCGCCACCGTCGGCGGCGAGGTGGTGGCAGGCGGCGACACCTTCGCCCGGGGTGGGGTCGGCGAACGTTCTGGACGGAGCTGGGGTGTGGAGGCCAGCAGGGTGGGGTCGAACAGCGCAGGATTGAGCAGGGCAGGATTGAACAGGGTAGGGTCGAACATGGCAGGGTCGAACATGGCGGAGCCTTCGAGTCGTGAACGAGCATCGGAGGCTCTCGCCGTCGAGACGGACCGGCTGGCCCGGTCGCACCATCATGGTGCGACCGTGTGACAGCGCTCAGTGGCGGAACTGGTGGGTGCCGCCGTCGGCCATGCGCCGACCGTCCACGATGTAGGCCAGCGCGTGGAACGCCAGGGCGAACGCCCAGACGCCGGTGATCCAGTACGCCCACTGGGCGCCAGATTGGCCGATCGCAAGGTCGAGGATCCAGAAGAACACGTTGATGATCACGAACGTGCCGATGTGCCAGACCAGGCCGGCCAGATACTTGGCCTGATGGCGCGCACGTTCGAGTTCGAGGTCGTCGTTGGTAGCCATGTCATCACCTCCCTTCGCCTCGATCCTCCTCCCCTTTCGACGCCGCCACTAGAGGCGAGGGACTCCCGAACTCATCACGATCGCGTCCGCCGACGACTGGCCGGTCCAGCTACTCTCGACGGCGTGCCCAACGATCTCCCTGCGCTCTATCGACTCGGCATCGTCGGCGCCGGCCAGATCGCGCGCATGATGCATCAGGCCTCGGTGAAACTCGGGATCACGCCACGCCTGTTCGCCGAGAGTCTCGACGACTCCGCAGCACTCGCCTCGCCCGACACCATGCTCGGGCACCCCGACACGTTGTCGACCTTCGCCGAGAGCTGCGAGGTCGTCACGTTCGAACACGAACGCCTCGACATCGGCATGCTCGAACGCCTCGAGGCCGACGGCAAGGTGATCCGGCCCGGCACGAAGACGCTCCGGGCTGCCTTCGACAAACTCCATCAGCGTCGTGTGCTGCTGAATCGGGGGTTCGGCGTCCCCGTCTTCGCCGAACTCACCAGTCCCGACGATCTCATCGATTTCACCTCGGTCTTCGATTGGCCGGTAGCGATCAAGTCGATCCGAGCCGGACGCCCCGGCGAGCGAGGGGTGTGGATCGTCGAGAGCCAGTCCGAGGCGCTGCGGGTGATGGCCGAGCAGACCGGTCGTGCGCTGATGGTCGAGAACTTCCAGCCGATCGTCACCGAACTCGCCGTCCTGGTCGCCCGCCGACCGGGCGGTCATGCCCGGGCCTATCCCGTGATCGAATTGATCAACCACGACGGAGCGCTACGCGAGATGCGAGCTCCCGCCGTGATCGGTGCCGCCGTCGCCAAGGAAGCCACCGAAACGGCCCTGCGGATCGCCAACGAGCTCGAAGCGGTCGGGGTGCTGTCCGTCGAGTTCTTCCTCACCAACGCCGGTCTCGTCGTCAACGAACTGGCTGCTCGACCCCACAATGCCGGCCATCTCAGCATGGAGGCGTGCGCCACCTCCCAGTTCGAGAACCACGTGCGGGCGGTACTCGACCTCCCACTCGGGCCCACCTACCTGACCGTGCCGGCGGCGGTCACCGTCAACGTCCTCGGGGGCTTCGATCATGTCGACCCCGTCGACCACTTGGCCGACGCCCTCGCAGTGGAGGGGGCCCAGGTGCACCTCTACGGCAAACACCCGGCCCCCGGCAGCAAGCTGGGCCACGTCACCGCCGTCGGCGACGATCTCGACCAAGCTCGCGAGGTGGCCAAGAAGGCCGAAGCGGCACTCATGGGAAGGCGTTCCTGGTGAACGACCACAGCTCGACCGACCGTCCACCTCTCGACAACGTGACGGTGCTCGACCACCCGCTCGTCAGCCACAAGATGTCGCTGCTCCGCCAGGTGTCGACCGAACCGCAGATGTTCCGGGCGCTGTGCAACGAGATCACGCTGCTGACCGCCTACGAGGCGTTGCGTGATCTGCCGACCGAGCCGATCACGATCGAGACGCCGATCACCACCACGGTCGCCCGGCAACTCGCCAAGCCCGCTCCGGTCGTGGTCGGGATCTTGCGGGCCGGGTTGATCATGGTCGAGGCCATCCTCACCCTCGTCCCCAACGCCGCCGTTGGTCACCTGGGCATGTTCCGCGACCCCGACACCCACGAGCCGGTCGAGTACTACAACAAGCTGCCGGTCGACGTTGCCGAGCGCGAGGTCATCCTCGTCGACCCCATGTTGGCCACCGGCGGAAGTGCCGTGGCAGCACTCGATGCACTGGTCGGCGCCGGTTGCACCAAGATCCGACTGATCTCGATCATCGGTTGCCCCGAGGGCGTGGCGGCCGTCCACGCCGCTCACCCCGATGTACCGATCACGCTGTCGGCACTCGACGAGCGGCTCAACGAGCACGCCTACATCGTGCCCGGGCTTGGCGATGCCGGCGACCGAATCTACGGCACCAAATGACCGCCGCACCGGCTCCTCGCCCCGGCGACCACGAGCTGCCGTGGGACGACCTGCGCACCGCTGCCATCGCCGCAGCCCGCCGGGCCTACGCCCCGTACTCGGGGTTCGGCGTCGGCGCCGCCGCACTCACGACCGACGGCCGAATGCTCACCGGCTGCAATGTCGAGAACGTGTCCTATGGCCTGACGTTGTGCGCCGAATGCGGTTTGGTCTCGGCGCTGCATGACAGCGGTGGTGGACAGTTCCGGGCCGTGCTGGTCGTGTCGGCGTCGGGCGAGCCCTGCACCCCGTGTGGACGCTGCCGTCAGCTGCTCGCCGAGCACGCGGCCGACGACTGCCTGATCGATGCCAGCGGTACGCCCGAAACCATCGAGCAACTGCTACCGGGGGCCTTCACTCCTGACCGGCTGGCCGAGGGCTGAGCTCCAGCACGGCATCGGGGAGCTGGCTGATCGATTCGAGTACCGGGAAGGCATGGCTGGCATCGGGCTCGACGTGCTCGTGGGCCCACGTGACCGTGTACGGGATGTGCACACCGTGGCCACCGAGTTCGAGCACGGGAAGGATGTCGGACCGCACCGAGTTGCCGACCATCACGAAGTCGGAGGGCTCGATGTCGTAGCGATGCAGCACTCGCCGATAGATGGCCGGCGACTTCTCACTCAGGATCTCGATGCCGTCGAAGTGGTCGGCGAGACCCGATTCAGCGATCTTGGACTCCTGGTGGAACAGGTCGCCCTTGGTGATGAGGACAAGGCGGTAGTTCGCCGACCTGAGCGTCTCGATCGTGTCGCCCACGCCGGGAAGCAGCTCGACCGGATGCGAAAGCATCTCCTTGCCCCACCCGATGATCTGGTTGATGGTGGCGGCGTCGATTGCGCCCCCGCTGACCTCGATGGCCGTCTCCACCATCGACAGGGTGAAGCCCTTGATCCCGTAGCCGAAGATACGCAGGTTGTCGTGCTCTCGTTCCAGCAGCTTGCTGGCGATCTGATCGGCGGGGAGCCACGGTTCGAGCAGCTGGCGGAACCGCTCCTCGGTCACCGTGAAATGATTCTCGGAGTGCCAGAGGGTGTCGTCGGCGTCGAGGCCGATGGAGGTGATCGCCATGCTCGTCCTGATGTCGGGGACCTCGAAGGATAGGGCGCTACGGCGAGCACGGTCGATGGAGAGGCTGACCCAGTAGCCTGTGGTATGGACGAACTCTCTCCAGCCGTCATCGCCGCTGCACCGAAGGTCCTCCTCCACGATCACCTCGACGGCGGCATGCGTCCGGCCACGGTCATCGAACTTGCTGCCGAGACCGGCTACGACGACCTGCCCACCACCGACGTCGACGAACTCGCCGCATGGGTCCGCCGCGGCGCCGACCGCAACAAGCTCGAGCTGTATCTCGAGACCTTCGCTCACACGGTGGGCGTGACCCAAACGCCCGACGCGCTCGAACGAGCCGCCCGTGAGGCGGCCGAAGATCTCGCCGCCGACAACATCGTCTACGCAGAGGTCCGGTTCGCCCCCGAGCAGCACATGAAGGCGGGCATGACCCTCGACGAGGTGGTCGAGGCCGCACTCCGTGGTCTGAAGGCGGGGGCCGAGGGCACCGACCTCACCGTGGGACTGATCTGTTCGGCGATGCGCCAGGAGGCCCGGAGCATGGAGATCGCCGAGCTGGCGATCCGCCATCGCGACGACGGCGTCGTCGGTTTCGACATCGCCGGACCCGAGTCAGGGTTCCCCCCGGCCCGCCATCTCGACGCCTTCCAGCTCTGCATGCGAGAGAACTTCCACATCACCATCCACGCCGGTGAGGCGTTCGGACTGCCATCGATCCACGAGGCCATCAGCTACTGCGGAGCTGAGCGACTCGGCCATGGCGTGCGCATCGTCGACGACATCGAGGTCGACGCCGACGGCAAGGCGCATCTCGGCCGGCTCGCCCAATTCGTCCGAGACACTCGAGTCCCGCTCGAGATGTGCCCCACGTCGAACGTCAACACCGGTGCGGCACCATCGATCGCCGAGCACCCGATCGGATTGCTCCGCCGACTGCGCTTCCGGGTCACGGTCAACACCGACAACCGGCTGATGAGCAACGTCTCGCTCACCGACGAGTTCGTCAAGCTGCACGAGGCATTCGGCTACGGGCTCGACGACATGGAATGGCTCACGCTCAACGCCATGAAGAGTGCGTTCTGGCCCTTCGAGCAACGGCTCAAGATCATCAACGAGATCATCAAGCCTCGCTACGCCGCACTCCGAGCGTCGTCGCTCTGACCGATCGCCCGATCAGCTGCCCTACGACCGCCGCGCCCTACGACCGCACCGAGAACAGGTCGCCCGGCTGGCAGCCGAGCACGTCGCAGATCGCTGTGAGGGTGGAGAACCGGATGGCCTTCGCCCGGTCGTTCTTCAATACCGACAGATTGATCACTGTGATGCCGACGGCCTCGGCCAGTTGTGTGAGGGTCATGCCCCGCTGGTCGAGCAGTTCGTCGAGGTGACAGTGCACCCGGTGCGGATCATCCGGCGGCATCAGATCATCCCCTCGACGTCGTCGCGCAGGCCGACACCGACGTGCCACACCGACGCCAGCACACCGACACCCAGGCCGACGACGATCGGGAGGAACGAGATGGTTGCCGTGATCCGAGTCATGTCGGCAGCGGCCGATCGCTGCACTACCAGCATGGAAGCGAACTCGCCGATCAGCGACCAGGCGGTGCCGCCCACGCCGATCAGGAACGCAAGCGCCCACAATCGCCGCTCGTTCTCGGCGACGAAGGGATCGCCCCGCCGTGCGGTTCGCACCATCGAGAACACCAGCCAGGTACCGGCAAGCGCCAGCAACGGCGGCACCATCTGCGTGACCAGCCACGCCACTCGCTGACTCGGCGTTGGTTCGGGGAACACGAAGTGCGCCGTGACCGGTTCACCGACCTCGACCGGGGCCTGGCCGGTTGCAGCGTCGACGACGGCGTCGTCGGTGGTTCTGGTGACGAGGCGATCACCGAAATCGACCTCGAAATCGAGTTCCGCGTCGACCGACGGTGCGGTGTCGCCGGCCCAGCCGAAGCCGGCTCGGCCGATGAGCGGTGCGACCGCAGCGATGACCATGAAGACCATCCCGATCGCAAGCAGGACTTCGAAGGCTCGGACCGCGCCGCCGTTCTCGACGGCCGCTGCGGCGTCGCGGGTCGATGCATCGTTGTTGGACATGCTGACTCCAGATCGTTCACCGGGTGCCGAGAGCATCTCAGAACATATCGACTTTCGATAACCCGATGCGGTCATCATGCATATCGAATTTCGATAAGTCAACAACAAGTTCGAATGCGTTCGCGACAACGCCCGGGCCTTCGAGCTTGCCCGCAACGACATCCCGGCCATCATCGACCTCGTCGTCCGCACCTCGGCGAGCGCCGGATCCACCTCATGCCATCGACTCTCGCTGCCGACGTCGTCGGCCTCCAAGCGGCATTGTCAGAGGCGATAGCAAAGCGTCGCCCATCGGCACTTCGCTGGCCTGCCCCAGCCCGATATTGGCCGCACGTTGGTGGGCGAGTGTCGCTGCGCCCTCGTCGGGCATGCGGGCGACACCTGCAACCGGGGTGAAACGCCCAGGACACTCCACTGGCCAGCCTGTGATCGAACCACCATAACGCTTGCCGTTCATAACGCATTACGTTATGCTCATCGAGATGTTGCAGTCGTTCCGCGACAACGACACCGAACGCGTCTGGCACCGACAACGATCGAAACGCCTCGACCAACCCACACAACGCGCCGCCCTTCGAAAGCTGCTCATCCTCGACGCCGCAGACCAGATCGGCGACCTCCGGGTTCCGCCCGGCAACCATCTCGAAAAACTCAAGGGCGACCGGGCAAACACCTACAGCATCCGAGTCAACGACCAATGGCGCATCTGCTTCCGATGGACCACCGCCGGACCCGAAGACATCGAGATCGTGGACTACCACTGAGAGGAGATGACATGACCACGCCCACCATGGAACCCATCCACCCCGGCGAGATCCTGATGCTCGACTACCTCGAGCCGCTCGGCATCACCCAACACCGCGTCGCCGTGGCCATCGGCGTACCGCCGCGGCGGATCAACGAGATCGTGCACGGCAAACGCGGGATCACCGCAGACACTGCGTTGCGCCTGGCTCGGTACTTCGGCACCAGCGAACGGTTCTGGCTGAATCTTCAGAGCCGCTACGAACTCGAGGTCGAACGAGACCGCCTCGCCGGAACACTCGACCAAATCGAACCCCTGGCCCTCGCATAGAGCCGTCTCCACCGACGCTCGATCGACCACCTCGTAGGTTTTGCGTGGAAACCTTCGGCAATGACAATCACGCCACGTGTCGCGTAGGAAGCCGCCGAGTCCCGCGGGAAATCAACCAGCAGCGCAGCGCCCCTACCAGCCTTCCCGACAGCCACGACACCTGCCCCAGACGCCGGGGTCGTAGTCGCCCACTGACGTCCGATTCGAGCAAGAGCGCAGCCGAGAACTCCGCTGACAGAAATCGCCCGGTCGCGGATCGGGCCTGAACGACCACATCGAACGTGCGAACGTGCCGTACCTGATGTCAGCAAACCCCGAAGATCAAGAACTCGACGGCTACCCGTTCACACTCCCAGCCGTCCGCACTCTCGGCTCGATCGAGCTCTCCGACGTGACACTCTTCGTCGGCGACAACGGCACTGGCAAATCGACCATCATCGAAGCACTGGCCATCGCAGCCGGGTTCAACGCCGAAGGCGGCAGCCGCAATCTCCGCTTCGAAACATACGCCACCCACAGCACCCTTGCCGACCACCTCACCCTCCGCTGGATCCAAACGACCCCGCTGGGGCTGGTTCCTCCGAGCCGAAACGTTCTACGACATGGCCAGCCACATCCACGCCGACGACGACCCAGAGAGCGGCGTCAAGGCCCTGTTCCCCGATCTCCACAACCGCTCCCACGGCGAGTCGTTCCTCACACTGATCGAGAGCCGAATGAGCAACGACGGCCTCTACTTCCTCGACGAGCCGGAATCCGCGCTCTCCTTCCACGGTCAGCTTCGCTTACTGGCCATCATGCACGACGCAACCGAGGCCGGAGCCCAGTTCGTCATCGCAACACACTCCCCGGTGCTCATGGCATTCCCACATGCGACGATCTACGAGTTCGGCAACGACGGTGCGCAACAGTGCTCGTACGACGAGATCGAGTCCGTTCAACTCTGGCGCAACTTCCTCGACGAACCCGACAGATTCTTCCGGCACCTCCTCGGCGAATAGACCACACCAAGCGTCCGCCATCGCTCACCACCCAGGTTCCGAGAACCATCCCGATCGCCGGGTTGTGGTGCGTATGCTGAACTTTGCAGTGGACTGCGACCGGCGAATGGCCGTTCTGGGGATGCTGTCAGGTCAGGAGCGGGTTGGCCACGTGAAGCCCTTGCCGGGTCGCCGCAGCGCATAGCGCAACGTCGGCGCTCGTGAGCACCGTTGCCCCCACCAACAGAGCTGCGGCGAGATGCACCGCGTCATAGCCACGCAGAGCTTCGCGTTCAGCGAGCTCGACAGCGTCGTCGATCAGTTCCTTCGATACCTCGATGAGGTGGAGATCTTCGACCAGGACCGCCAGCGACGCCTTCGCTGCGATGAACTGTCGGCTGGAAAGCCGCTTACCGTGATGGGCTGCAGCGAGCGCCGCCCGAGCTTCGACGACGATCAGGCGAGCCGACGCCAGCGCGTCGGCTTTCTGCCACAGTACTTCTGCTCGATCGGAGCCGTCCTCATCGATGATGAGTTTGATCAGCGTAGAGGTGTCGAAGTAGGTGATCACCGACGCTGCTCTGCGACGAGATCGCTGACCGTTCCCTTCGACTTGATGCGTCGGGCGGGCTGATGCCGGCTGAGACTCGACGGGGCACGAACGACCCCGCTAGCAACGAGTTCCCTCAGACGGCCATCAGAAGCGTCGAGCGGTGACAGCTTTGCGACCGGCCGCCCACGGTCGGTGACGATGACTTCTTCACCTGCCCGCACACGATCGATGTACTTGCTCAAACCGTTCTTCAGTTCTCGAATCCCGACCTCAGACGTCGATGTAGCCATATTCATGAGGCAATTGTAGCTACATTCGGAAGGCGGTCAAAACGGCTCCACAATGCGCCGCCGAACCGCCCCATATCGTGCAAGGGCTGACACCTACGTCCTGCCCCTGATCGCCGGGCCGGTGTCACCGGGTCTTGCACGCGGGCCAGCGTCGCCAGGACCCGTCGACTGTGCGTCTTGGTCAAGGTGTCGAGCGTGCCTCCCAGCTGAGAGCGGGTCGCTTGCTGGGGTCAGGTTGGGATGTCGAGGTCATCGATGCCGAGTTGGTACCAGTCGTGGCCGTTGATGACATGGACATGCTGACCTCGGGCGAGGAGTTGGGCGGTTCTCGGTAGTTCGCCACCGTCCGGCAGGGTCAATTGGAAGGCATATGATGCAGTGATGGCGTCGTTGTCGAGCTCGCACAGCAGGAGACGGTCATACAGGTAGTAGCCGCCGATCAGTGCGAAGCGGTTCTCACTGGCGGCGATTGCTTGTGCTCCGCCGACCAGGGGCGGCCACGAGGTCACGGTGCGGTCATGGTTGATCCGACAGATCGAGAAATCCGCGTAGTAGCAGATCCACACGGCGTCATCGGTCACGTTGAGCGCGTAGCAGTCCGAGATCGGTTGGAGCCCGCTGGGCGCTTGGTAGTGCCAGAGTTGTTCGCCCTCGCTCGACCAGCAGATCAGACCATGGTTCCCGATCGGGACGGGTTGGCCTCGCCCGCCCCATCCGTTGTTGCCGTACACGCCTTCATCGAAGTAGCCGACCCAGATTCGACCGTCACGGGTGGTGTTCACGCTCTTGATGCCATCACCGAGTGTGAACGAGGCCGTCACCTTCCCGTCCCGCATGACCAGGCCGTTGTGCTCTCCCACTCCGTCGACACATCGCGTGCGATTGCTGACCGCCAACAGCTGCCCGCCGGGCAGCGGTTGGAACGTGGCGCGAACGAACGGCACATCAACGAAACTTGATGTCCGTTCGCCGTCACCGATCGAGACAACCTCGAATCGTCGACTCGAAGGGCCGGCGTCTCCGGAAGTCTCTCGATTCCCATCATCAGCGTCGCCCGGTTCCGCTGCGACGATCAGGCGACCGTCGTAGTCGAGCGACACAGTCCGAACCACGCCCGACACCCCGAGCCGGGCTGGCGCATCGAGAGGCAGCGGTGTGGTCGTGGCAAGCTCGGACTGTCTGGTCTGCTGCCAGCGCCGCCTCGACGCTTCGATCGACCGCTTCGAACGCTCCTCCTTCTCCGCTCGGGCGGCTTCGGCGGCGGCGTCGAGCGATTGCCGCAACGCAACCCAATCTTCGGGGACCCCCGCATCCACAAGCCGATCCCTGTTCTCCTCAGCGTCGATACCGAGGATGCCGTTGAGGTGAAGACCCGGAGTGGGGTGGGAAGCGAACTCGTCGAGGGCGGCATTCGCCACGCGAAGCGCACCCCATGCGAGTCGGCCCGCGAGTTCGCTATCGGCCACCCGATCGAGAGGTGTCCCGGCAATGTCGGCGGCACGCATCGCCAGGAACGACTCGAGCAGATCGGGGGTGTCGCGGCGGACGTCGTCGATTCCCCACATCTTGCCTGCCGATATCGGATACCCCGAGCGGTCGCAGGCCTCCGAGTCCGGCGTTCTGGCGAGTGCACGCAGCAGCGCTTCTGCCTCGACAAGTTCTGCCTCAGCCAGGCGTCGCTTGGCCTCCCAGTACTCGGTGTCGAAGGATTCGTGATCGCTGTTTCGCTCGTACCAATCGCCCATCCCTCGACGGTCAGCAGTGTTCAACACCTCGAAGGTCGCGAGCGCCACGAGACGGTCAACGGTGTCACGGAAAGCCGCAACCGTGCGAAGGACGCAGGCCGCACGCAACGCCACGAAAGCGTTCCCCGAGGGCGGCCGCCGACGCTCGTCGACAGCGCCACTCTTGGCACTCGAAACGTTGGCACAAAGATCCCACAGCCAACTGGGCGCCGGCGCACCGAACCCATGCGAGTCGAGACGAGAACGGGCCTGGGCAAGCCACACTTCGGTCGATTCGAAGGCAGATTCGACGTCCTCAGAATCCCCTGGATCCGCGAAGACGAGTACACCGATCTCGCCTCGGTCCTCACCTTGGAGTGGGGAACGGATTTCGCGGTGAGGGGCTGCCCTGCTGAAGGGAAGTGTCATCGTGCCGAAGGGCATCAAGCCATCGCCTGAGTTCCGTGCTCAGGCTTGTCGTCAAGTCACCGAGTACTCCCGACCGGTGCGTGAGGTCGCCCAAGAACTCGGCATCTCGCATGAGACTCTGCGAACCTGGCTTCGTCGAGCCCGCCAGGAGGAGTCCCGAGTGGCCGAAACCGAAGAATCCGATCTCGCGGCCGAGAACAAGCGTCTCCGCGCCGAACTCAAGCAGGCGAAGGACGACCTGTATTGGGCCGGGCAGGAGAACGAGTTCTTGAAAAAGCGGCGGGCTTCTTCGCAGCCGAACAACGCCCGAAGCGTGGTTCGCAGTGATCGACCAGATCGCTGTTGCTGGGGAGAAGCCCGAGTTCCCGATCGCCCGCATGTGCGGGTGGGCGCAGGTGTCGGAGTCTGGGTTCTACGCCTGGCGCCGCCGCACCCTCTGCCGCCGCTCGTCGCCGGGTGTGGCTGGCCGGTGAGGTCGCCCGAGTGTTCGGTGCGTCCAATGGTGTGTTCGGCTACCGCAAAGTGCACGCCCAACTTGCGGATGAGGGGATCGTGGTGTGTGACCGGCTGGTCCGGGATCTGATGGCCGAACAGGGCCTGGAGTCGTGTCATCCGGCGCCGTGGCGGCATCTCACCCAACCCGATGGGACCCCGCCGGCCCCTGATCTCATCGGCCGTGACTTCGCCGCCACGCGGCCCGGGGTCCGCCTGGTTGGCGACATCACCCAGATCGACACGTGGGAAGGCCCGGTGTTCTTGGCCACGGTGATCGATCTGTACAACCGTGAAGTGATCGGTTGGGCCATGGCCGAGCATCATCGGGCCGAGCTGGTGTGCGCAGCGATCGTGATGGCCCGCCGGAACCGGCGGGTCCGCCGGCGAGCGATCTTTCATTCTGATCGTGGGAGTGAGTACACCTCGAGGGCGTTCCGGCACTGCCTGCGGGTGAACGGGCGGATCCGCTCGTCGATGGGCCAGGTCGGCTGCTGCCCCTTTACCGGCCAATCGGATCTGGTGTTGGCGGCTTGAGCCCAGATAGTTACTGGGTTTCCTGAGATTCTTCCTTGCGTTTCTCTGGCGTCGGGTTTACATGTTTTGGTGTGCCTGCCGCTGGGTTGATCCTCGAGCAAGACGATGTCGGGGTCTGGTCGATCGGGGGTGCGGGGGCGGAACGGTTCGGGTTGGTCGACGAGTATTTGAGCTATCTGGCCGACCGGAACTATTCGCCTCGAACGATCCGGACGTACGGCTACGGGCTCCTCGCGTTCGTCCGTTGGCTCGATGCTGAGGAGATCGACTTGGCCGAGGTGACGACTGATGTGTTGCTCAGGTTCTTGGCGGCGTGCCGGGTCGAGCGGGTTGCTGGCCGGCCGGGACCGAACGTGGTGTTGATGAACGGTCGTCGTGCTGACGCTTTGTCGCCGTCGACGGTGAACCTCCGGTTGGCGGCGGTGTCGGGCATGTTCACGTTCCGGACGATGCGGTGCCCGGAGTTGGGGAACCCGGTTCCCAAGGGCGCTGAGGCGCGTCGTCGGTCGCCGGCGGAGCGTGGCGGCATGTTGTCGCATGTCGAGCGTCGCCCTCGGCGGCGTTCACCGATACGTGTCCGCGAGGCGAACCGGCTGCCACGGTCGCTCGACGCCGACCAGGTCGTGGCCTTGTTTGGGTCGTTGTTGACGTGGCGTGACCGGGCGATCGCCGGGTTGATGGTGTTCTGTGGTCTGCGCTCGGTCGAGGTTCTCGGCCTCGACGTCACCGATGTCGACATTGGTGGCCGCTGGCTCCGGGTGAACGGCAAGGGCGCTAAGGAACGTCGTGTCCCGCTCGATGTCGATGTTGCCGGGGTGATCCAGACCTACCTGCTGGCGGAGCGGCCCGAGACGGCGAGCGGCCGGTTGTTCATCGTTGCCAAGGGCCCGACCCGCGGGCAGCCGTTGACCACGGCCGGGCTGCGGCGGATCTTCCGGTATCACCGGGAACTGTCTGGTGTTGCGGGCGGGCATCCGCACGCGTTGCGCCACACCTTCGGCACTGCGCTGGCCGAGGCCGGGGTTGATCTGGCGGTGATGCAGGCCCTGCTCGGCCATACCCATATCGACACCACTGCCCGCTATGTCCATCTGGCTCCGACCCATGTCAAAGCTGAGTTCGATGCTGCCCGTCAACGACAACGCCACCAGTCCTGAACCAGCCGGCCCGCTGCCCCAGGGCGACGAGTTGTTCGAGATCTACCGGGAATACATGACCGCCACGGGGCGGGGCAACGTGACTTCGGAACGCGCCGCCCGATTGTTCCTGCGAGCATGGCCTGAGCCGTCGGCCTGGGAGGCCGAACCGTTGGACGTTCGCCTCGCCATCGATCCGTCGCGACGGCGTTGTTGGCGATGTTGATGATGTCGGGCCGTGTCCGCCCGGGTTGGGATTGGCTGGTGAGACGCAAACTCTCAGCGTTCTGGTCCGCCAGCGCCGGCACGCCGATCGGCGACGACATGGCGGCGTTTGTTACGGCGGCGGTCGAGGTCGGGTTCACCCCGATCCAGGCCCGCCGGGCCGGGTCCCAGTCGATCGGCCGGGTGTTGATCCAAACCGGTCGCCGTCTCGATCAGATCACCGTCGCCGACCTCGACGCGCTGGCCCGGGCATGCACCGATCGTGAGGCGGTTACGGGTCAGGGCTGGCGGCACTATCGCAGCGCGATCGTGTGTGCTCATCAGGTGTTGTTCCATCTCGGCGTGCTCGACACGCAACCACCGCCATCGTTGACACCGTTGCCTCTGACGGACCGGTTCGCCGGTTGCACCCCCGAACTCGGCGGGTTGATGGTCGCCTACCTGGAACGCAAGACCGGCACGTGTCGCCCCAAGACCGTGACTGCGTTGGCGACCCGCCTCAACCATTTCGGCCTGTTCCTCACCGACACCGACCCGACGCTCATCTCGTTCAACGGGCTCGACCGGCGCCGCCATATCGAGCCGTATCTGAACTCCGTCGCCGGCGCGCCGTCGTCGAAGACCGGGCTCCCGCTCACGATCGCCGATCAGGACCGTCGGATCCGGGCGGTCGATCACATGCTGGTCGAGATCGGCGAATGGGGCTGGGACGACGCACCGCCACGACGACTGATCTTCCGTTCCGATCATCCCCGGCTCCCCAAACCGTTGCCCCGCTACCTTCCCGTCGACGCTGATCGTCGACTCGCTGCCGCGCTGGAAGCATCGCCGTATCGGCTGTCGGCTGACGCCCTGCTCCTTGCCCGGGCGGTCGGGCTCCGTATCGGTGAACTCATCGATCTCGAACTCGACTGCGTGCACGACATCGCCGGGAACGGATCATGGTTGAAAGTCCCACTCGGGAAACTCGACACCGAACGCATGGTCCCCCTCGATGACGAAACCGTCGCGCTGATCGACCGGATCGTCGACACCCGCACCCCGGGCCGGCCGATCAACCATCCCGCGACGGGCGTCCCACCCAGTTCCTGTTCACCCACCACGGCCGCCGGCTCTCACAAACCGCGGTCCGTCACGAACTCAGCCGTTCCGCCGAGGCCGCAGGGATCGGCCCTGTCACCCCACACCAACTCCGTCACACCTACGCCACCGCCATGGTCAACGCCGGTGTTTCTCTCCAAGCGCTCATGGCGCTCCTCGGGCACGTGTCCGCGCAGATGAGCCTGCGCTACGGGCACCTGTTCGACACGACCGTCCGGGCCGAATACGAACGAGCGCTCAACCTCGCGAAGACCAGGATCGGGGCCATGCCCCTCACCCAGACCGGCCGGGACCTGATCCCGGTGAACGCCATCAACACCAGCGGCGACTGGCGGGACGAGCCAGCGATCAAAGCCAGACTCGCCGGCGGCTACTGCCTCCGAGCCCCCGCCCAGGGCGCCTGCGCCTACGCCAACATCTGTGAGCACTGTCCGAACCTGCGCACCGACGCTGCGTCGGTCACCGTCCTCGCTGCCCAACGCGTTGATACCCGTGCCTTGGCTGCTGACGCCGAGCGTCGTGGCTGGATCGACGAAGCCGACCGACACCACCGGCTCCTCGAACGCCTCGATCATCTCATCGAACAGGCCGGCGCATGACCAAACTCGACGGCATCGAACAAGCCTGTCTCGACCTCACTGCCGAACAGATCAGGGTCACGTTCGCCGCGGTCGCTCAACGAACAGGTCTCAGCCGGACCACCCTCTACAACACCCCTGAGCTCCGGGCAGTCATCGACGCCCACCGAAACCAGCCTTCCGATCCCCGAACCCTGACCAGCCTCACCCACGAAATCGGGCACCTCCGCACCGCTCTCGAAGCCATCGCCGACAGAGTCCGCCAACACGAAGAACGCCTCCGCCACCTCGAGGACAGACAACCCCGACAACGAGCGAACTAGACACCGCCACCCGACTCCACACGGGCACATGTGAGCCAAGATTGGCCGGTTAAGCGTACGACAACGCGGTCGCTGAGTCGTTCTTTGCTGCGTTGAAGAAGGAACTCGTGCATCGCACCGAGTTCCCCACCCGCGCTCACGCTGAGGAAGCGGTTGCCAACTACATCGAGATCTTCTACAACCATCGCAGGCCCCACCAGGCACTCGGGTATGCCACCCCCGCCGCCTACCGGGCCCGACGAGTCAACTCAACCGCAGCCTGACACGCGCGATCCAGTGCTCACTCCACCTGGAGGCCCGTGGGCGACCGGGATCGACCCAGGATCCGGGTTTGGTGGCACAGCAGACGTGCCCGAAAGGCTACGAGACAAGTCTCAGCACGCGGCCTGCTCCCAGAGCGCAGCCGACCGATTCGACCAGAACCGGTACCTCGGAAGGTTGCCCACCACACTCACCCCTGAATCGAATCGGCTTGGGCCCCGTGGACCCTCACCTGCAAACGCCCCCGAACGCTCGACACCGGATTCTCCGCCGCCATCCCATACCGCCGGCCGTGGGCGAGGCGTTCGAGGTCCTCGTCGACTGCTTCGCCCTGGATCACTCGTACTGCAGCGGGCCGGCGTCGACAACGACGAGGCGTCGATCCACCGGCCGGCTCACTGTCGGCACAGCGGCCGGAGGCGGCGCGCTACTCTGCACCGGCGATGGGCGACAGCAGCGAACATGTCATCGAGCTCGCTGGACGATCGATCCGTGTTCTTGCTCGTGGTACCAACGAGATGGACAGCCGCCGGCTGCGATTTCCCGACTGCGGGTCAACCCTGGAGAACCCTGACAAGCTCCATCGAACGGCGGGCATATTCGGAGCGATCGCCCCAAACGACACCCAGTGCCGGATGCACGGGCGCCTAACTTTCAACCAGCCAGCGCAGCCGGACCGGCTTCTGTAGACGGTGTCGGGCACCCCTTTCAATCTCGAGGCGTTCCAACAAGACCTGGAACGACAGATCCAACGATCAACACGATGGCTCATTGCTGCCACCGTCATCGCTGTCGTCACGTTCGTCGCGGTGTTGATCGACACCAAGGTTGATCTCGTCGCCGCCACGCTCGCCGCGTTGCTGGCTGCGCCGCTTCTGGTCCTGCCCGCCATCGCCGTGTTCCGCTTGACCGAATTGCGGCGGGCGATCGCTGTCGGCCACACGAGCGTTGTCGCTGACCTGACGTTGCGCGGCGAGTTCACGAATCGGTACTTGGAAGCCGTGGTGGTCAGCCCGGGAAAGTTGGAGGGGAGCCGGTTCTCGCTGTTCGGCCCGCTTTGGGGTCAGCACAGGGTTACCGGTCGGCGTGCCTGCCTGTGTCTGGGCGAGGATGCTGGTGGTCCACGGCTGGTGGCCTTCGACGGTCAACGAATCGTGTGGGGTCGACGCGCTCGACGATCCCCCGACCTTGCCCCGACGAGGTGACAGCGCCGTTCCGTCCTGCCAAGCCCGCCGACAGGCTCTGACTCCAGCGTTCCCTATCACTCGCTCTCCCGAGCGCCGAACACCGCCCCATACCGCCAGCAAGAGGAGCCGTGCATCCGCGGATGCGTTTCGTCACATTGAGTGACCACTTGCCTTGACCCGGTCACGTTCGGCGCATGAAATCCACCCGCGGACGCACCGGAAGCCCACCGACCGCCGCCAGCTGACTGTCACCGACATCAGCCTCCTCGTCTCGAGCAGCGAACATGACATCCAGTTGCTGGCCACAACGGCGCCCCCGAACGTTCGGCGTTGACTGCTCCGCCCCCATCCCGGAACGCCGGCCGTGGGTGACGCATGGTTCCGGGCAACTCCAGATCTGGTATCACAGTGATACCATTGCCGGATGGCCATGACACTCCGCCTCACCGACGAAGAACAAGCCGCGCTCCGTCAACGAGCAGAGCTCGAGGGCATCTCACTCCAAGAAGCGGCCCGTCGAGCCGTCCGCGAGTTCGTCGACCGCAGCGATCACCGCGACCGAGTCGCTGACGCCGCAGCGAAGATCCTCGTCGCACACGACGACGCCCTGCGCCGGTTGGGCGAGTGACCGAGCAACCCGAGATCGAATACCTCGACCTCGATGACCTGATCGCACTCGCCACCGCACTACTCGGCGACCCCGCACCAATACGCGATCTCGGCCTCCTCGGATCTGCAGCCGCACGACCTCGCACCACCGCATTCGGTGTCGATGCCTATGCCGACATCTGGACCAAAGCCGCATCACTCCTGCAATCGATCGTCGGCAATCACGCCTTGGTCGACGGCAACAAACGACTCGGATGGCTCGCAACCGCCGTCTTCCTCGAGATCAACGGCCACGGCGTCGCAAGCGCCGAGAACACCGACGTCTACGACCTTGTCGTCAAGGTTGCCGCAGAGAATCCGGACATCGAGGCGATCGCCGTCGCTCTCAAGACACTTGTCCGGCGCCGGTGAACGGGGTTGGCAGCTCCGCCGCTGCCGGGTTGGGTCAAGCGTTGAACCAACGGAGATCAGCGTCGGAGGCGAGCGCCGAAGCGTTCCCCTACCCGCTCACGCCCGAAGCACCGACGAGCATCCCCGACCGCCGGTTATTCGGGTGATCCACCGTCTGGACTCGAATCTGTGTCCGGGCCGAGGGCCCGGCGCTTGGGGCAGAGCGATCTGACTGGTCGCTTGTCAAGTGGGGGTGCGGTTGCGGGTCCGCCAGAGGACACCGGTGACCCGGGTGGTGGTCGTGAGCGCGACGTAAACGGCGGCGAAGCCGAGTCGTCCGACGGCCCAGCCGCCGACCAGGAGGATCGGGGCGACGAGAAGGAGGGCGTGCGTGCCGTTGTCGGCCGCGACCTCATGGAGCCGTGTTGTCAGCGCTGTCGCCACCGGTCGGGACACTCCACCTGGAGACTGACGGGAGTCGCTGGTGGTCAGGCCCCTGCCGCGGCGTCGTTGAACGCTTCGTCGAGCACGGCGGTGGCTGCTTCGACGGTGACGGCGTTGCCTTCGAAGACGAGGAGGTCGTGGTCACCGTCCACGACGTGGTCGATGAAGGCTTGGCCGACGGCGCCCAGGATCCTGAACGCCGTCTCGGATGGGCCTCCGAGGAATGCAACGTTGGTGACGGGCGTGCTGTCGACGATGTCGACGTCGACGGTCCACAGTTCCCGCATCAGTGCATCCTGCGGGTACTCCTCGAGCTGATCCATCCGGAAACGGTAGGCGTTCGGCTGAGTGGCAGCGGAGAGCAAAGCGACCTTGTCACGTTGCCGGCCATGCAGGAGGCGTTGGCGGCCGCCACTCGGCCACACCCTCAGCAACGAGACGGCCGGCGGCCCAAGCACCGAAGCGCCCCACATCGCCCACCGCCCACGCCCCTGACGCTGCCCCGAACGCCTAGCAGGTGACGGAGCCCTGGCTGCGGTGATGTGGCCGTCAGGAATGGCAACATGGCACCGAGAATCGTGCAGCGAATGACCCCTGAGCGAACAGGAGCTGAGTGCAGAGTCAAGGGCCGGATGTGGCTGAGCACCGTTTCGTACATGGCACCGCTCGCTTCCGTGAGGTGATCCTCGGCGGCATCGTCGCGTTCGTCGGGCTCCAGTTCCTCCTGGCCGCAACCACCCGGTCGAACTCACCGACACTGTGGCTGATCGGCGTCGCACTCATCGGTATCGGTGCCGCGGTGATCTCGCGTGGCCGGCGCCTTGGCTTGTTGATCGACGGTGACCGTGTCATGGTGCGCCGGTTCCTGTTCACGCTGCCGTTCGAGAAGGAACTGTGCCGTCTGGTGATCGACGACGATCAGCCGCAATGGTCCATCGCCAAGTTCGCCGTGCTCGAGGTCGACGACGGAGAACGCCAGACGATCGGCCAGATCTCGTGGACCGGCCAGTGGTCAACCGCTCCACGACTACGGGAGCTGTTGAACGACATCGAAGCCGCCGGCTTGACCATCGACCGGCGATCCGCCTGACCGGCTCAGGAGTGACAGCTCCCTGGCTCTCCCAGGCGCTACCCGGTGGTACGACGGCGACGACTGGCATCGACCCGTCGAGCGCCGGTCACGACATCATCGAGCACGTCGGCCAGTGGGTCGGCACCACTCTCGACACGGTCGAGCTCGCCAGCCAAGACCTCGAGGATGGCGCTGACGCTCACCCCTTGTTCGGCCGCAAAGTCGTGCCAATGATCGTGGGCATTGTCGCTGACATAGGCGTGGATCGCGCGCCGCGTTGACTGGGTCGACATGTGTGTTCCTTCGTGCCGCTGCTGCCGAAACGGTAGCCGAAAGTGCGACCAGTTTGCGCCACCTCACGGCGCGAGCGACGCTCCCCGGGCGGCAAGTGCCTCGTTGAGGATGCGCACGGCACGGGGGCCGAACCCGTGCAGCGCGAGCAATTCCTGTTCGCTTCGCCCCGCGACCTGCTCGAGGGTCGTCACGCCAATCGATGCCAGCGCCCGAGTCGCCGGTGCTCCGATCTTCGGTAGTGGTGTCGAGCCCATGCGTCGATCGTAGATCGAGGTGCCGCTCAACGATCGAGCGGGCGAGCCTGCCGTGCGTCGTCGATCAGTCGCTCCAGCTCGACGACCGAGTGGTCGACGCCGGCGAGCTCGGTTTCGAGTTCGTGGATGCGCGACGTCAGTTCGGCGTCGGCGACCGCTTGACGACGAGCGAGCAGCGTCGGATCGTCACCGAGGTCGAGCCGCTCGAAGGTGCGAGTTTCGGTGGCCACGATCTTGGGCTGACGCCACCGCCACCAGAACCAGCCGACGCCGAGGCCCAACACGAACGACGCAAGGAGGGGCAAGAGCAGCTGAGCGATGACGAGCGTCACGAGTCGGAGTCCTCGGAGGTAGGCGAAGGCGAGTTGTCGATGACGATGCTTCGGGCGTCAGCGACGTCGACGACGGTGAGCAAGCGGCGCTCGTCCCAGCCCTCGGGCGGGGTGCCGGTGATCGTCACATCACGGAAGTCGACGTGCACCACGAAGTCGGCCGGATCGAGACCGGCGTTGCGCAGCGACTCCTCGGTGCGGTCGCTCAGGGTCGACTCCACCCCTCGTTGCACCACCGAGGTGAGACCCACGAGCCCGGCGACACCGATCGCCGCCCCGAGCACCCAGCGTGCAAGCGAAGGGATCGGGACGGGACGACCGTCGGGCGGCCGGTAGGCAGACGTGGTGACTTCGCGGTCGATCGTCCAGAGGATCGCCGAACCCACATGGTCCTCGCCATCACGCGAGACCGCAGCCACGCTGTCTTGGTTCATCTCGATCGCTCCACGCCGCGGCCGAATCCCTCATCGAACCCGGCCGATCGTAATCCCAGCTCGCTGGGCAGGTGTGACTTCACCGAACAAACCGCTCAGTGATGCCCAGCTTCAAGTAGTCGCACGTTCGAGCCGATGGGACGAACATGACGTTCCGTTCGCTCCGCCCGGTTCTGACCATGGCAGCCCTGCTCGTGTCCGCTGCCGCCTGCTCACCGTCGTCCACCACAGAGGTGATCGCCGGTAGCGGTGACCTCCAGTCCGACGTGGTGTCGAGCGAGCCCGAGATGAACGAGAGCGTGCCCACGGAAAGCGAGTTGCCCGCCACGACAACGACACCTTCCTCGACCGCCATCGACATGCCGACCACTTGGGCGCCGTCGGACGCACTCACGAATCCGTCGCCGGGGTGTGTCGCCTTCGAGAGTTTCCTGCTCAACGATCTCGCTGCCGTCGACGACATGTCCGATGAGATGGTCTTCGCCACGATCGACGGGGTCCTGCGAGCTGCCTCCGAGGACGCGGCCGCTTCGTGGCAGCAGCTCGAGGCCATTGTCAACAGCAACGGCGACGAGCTGACCGACGAAGAGATCTCGGCGGTCATGACCACGATCGACGACGCCACCATGAACGACTGCGGACTTCCGCTCTTCGCTGCCGTCGTTGCGCTTGATGCTCCGTCGGTCTGGGACGTCTGCTCCTACGCCGCCACCTCGACCGAGGACAGCGACACGATCGAAGACGACAGCGACTGTCCGACACCAATCCCACCGAACGAGCTGCCGTGCTTCGCCGGCGTCGAACTCGATTCGACCGAGCTACAGATCACTCCCTATGCAGCCGTCGACTGTGACTCGGGGGAGCGCGTCAGCCTGACGAGCGACGGCACATGGAAGCCGACCGAGGATGTCACGACGACCCCGACGACGACCCTGGCCGCTCCGACCACGACGACTTCAACCACGATCGCTCCGACGACCGTGCCCGAATACATGACGACGACCACGACCCCGTGATCGCCGCTGGTAGCTTCGCGATCCTGTGACGACATCTGCACCCGCGCCCGCGGTCGTCCTCAACCAACTCGTTCGCCGGTTCGGCGACAAGCTGGCCGTCGACCATCTCGACCTCCGGGTCGAACGCGGCACGTTCTTCGGTCTGGTCGGACCCAATGGCGCGGGCAAGTCGACGACGCTCAAGATCGCCACCGGGCTCCTCCGTCCCGACAGCGGCCTGGCCATGGTCGATGGGCTCGACGTCTGGGCCGACCCGAGCGCCATCAAGGCTCGGATCGGCATCGTGCCAGAAGACCTGCGCCTCTTCGAGCGTCTCACCGGCCGGGAGATGCTCGAGTACGTCGGTCTTCTCCGAGGTCTGCCGCGAGCCGAAGCCCAACGCCGGGCCGCCGAGCTGCTCGACGTGCTCGACATGGACGAGGCCGCCGGACGCCTCGTGCTCGACTACTCCTCGGGCATGCGCAAGAAGATCGCGCTCGGTGCCGCGATCCTCCACCGACCGACCGTGCTGTTCCTCGACGAGCCGTTCGAGTCGGTCGACCCGCTGTCGGTCCGCGTCCTGCGAACGCTGCTGGAACGGCTGGTCGCCGACGGCGCCACGGTCGTGTTCTCGAGCCACGTGATGGAGGTGGTGGAGCGGCTCTGCGACAGCGTCGCCATCGTGCACGCCGGACGAGTCGTTGCGACCGGGCCGACCGAGCGTCTGGTGGCGGGCGGGCGGCGTCTGGAGGATGTCTTCGTCGAAGCGGTCGGTGCCCGGCTCGACGGCCCCGGCCTGGACTGGCTCGATGCCCACGCGGCAGCACCACCACCCCCGACGCCGCCACTCCCGGCACCGCCCGCCTCGGCGTCACCCGCTCCGATCACATCGACCGACGATCTCGAATCCGACCGGCCCCATCGGTGATCTCGACCTTCGCCCGCCTCAAGTCCCGACTCCTCTGGAATGCCCTCCGCCGCGGGCAAGGCCTGGGACTCATCCTGTTCACCTCGCTCGTCGGCATCCTGTCGATCGCCGGCGTGTTCAACGCGCTCGCGGCAGACGTCGCCGACCTCGGCATTGCGATGCCGCTGATCTCGCTCGGGCTGATGGTCGCCGCCGTCTTCAGTCCGCTCCTGTTCGGATCGACCGACGAGACGGTCGACACGACCCGTCTCGCCCTGTTCCCACTCGACACTCGACACCTCGCGCTGGGCATGGGAACCGCCGCCCTGATCGGCCCCGGACCGATCGCTCTGCTGCTGCCATTGCTCGCCGTTGCCTCTCGAGCCCCCGGCCCGCTCACCACACTCGTGGCCGTGCTCGGAGCGTTCACCCTCGTGGCGCTCGTCGCCGTCCTCCCCAAACTCGTGATGACTATCTTCGGCGCACTGCTGCGACGCCGACGAAGCCGAGACCTGGCGACCGTGGCCAGCAGCCTCGTGGTGGCGGTGCTGCTCCTGAGTGTGCAGGGCGGGCTGTTCTTCGGAGGTTCGATCGACCGACGTCACGTCGAGGTGGCTTCCGATGTCGCAACGGTTTTGCCGACCGGCTGGCCCTCGTTGACCCTCACCCGCTCCCTCGACGGGCAGATCGCCTGGCCGGTCTTCTTCCTCGGAGCGTCGTGGATCCTTCTCGCCTACCTGTTGCTCACCTGGGCCCGGGTGCTGGAGCGGAGCCTCAGCGATGTCGATGACGGTGGAACCGCCAGCGACCTCGGGGGTCACCTCTTGGACCACGGCGGCGACAGCCCCCACCCGATACGACCGGTGCTGGCCAAGGAGTGGCGCTACCTGCGGCGTCACCCCCGATACCGGGTCCAGGTCATCTCGCAGGCCCTGGTGGTGTTCATCGGCGGCGCACCGTTCCTTGGCGCAGTGATCGATCGACGACCCGAGGCCGTGCTGTTCGGCTGCATCCCCGGGCTGACCGCCGGACTGACCGGGGCCAACCTTCTCGGCCCCGACGGGCGGGCGCTATGGGCCGAAGCCATCGCCCTCCCATCGCTGCGCCCACTCCTGCGAGGGCGCTCCCTCGTCTTCGCCATGATCGGCGTTGGCGGGTCGTTGATCGTCACCTTCGGCGCCGCCGCCTACACCGGCGGCTGGAGGTTCGCCGTCCCTGCCCTTTCCGCGGCCGTCGGCATGGCGTTCACCGGTGCCGGCATCGGGAGCGTCACCTCGACCTTCGCCCCGGTCCCCTACCCCGAGGAGTCCAATCCCAATCCGTTCGCCAGCGGGCTGAGCGGCGGAGGTTGCATCAACGGGCTCGTTTCCTTCACCGGCGTGATCATCGGCCTCGTCCTTGCGGCACCGATCCTCTACACCATCGCCCAGGCGTCCGACGGCTCGATCCCGATCCTCGCCCTCATCACCGTTGTCGCCCCGGCGTACGGCCTGGCGGTCTGGCTGGTCACCACGCAACAAGCCGGCCGGCTGCTCGAGCGCCGGCTCCCCGACATTCTCACCCACCTCTCGCGGGCGTGAACCTCAGTTGAGCGAGGGATCCTTCGGGTAGTGGGCGAACCACGCCATCTCACCGCCGTTGCGTCGCAAGACCATCGCCCAGAGCCGCTCGGGGTCGGCGAGGAAGACGTCGTCGCGCAAGCACGGGACCACCCACCACGCCCCGTTCGCCAGCTCGCCCTCGAGTTGGCCGCCACCCCACCCGGCATAGCCGGCGAAGATGCGGAGCTTTTCGAGGCCATCGGCGACGACGAGCGGGACCTGTTCCTCGAGATCGACGCTGGTCAGTCCGAGCGGGAGGTCGCCGTCCATCCGCTCGCCCCAACCAAGCGCGATGAGACTGTCGGTCTCGACCGGCCCTCCCTGGAAGATCACCGCCGGCGCCTCGGCAACCGAGTCCCACCCTGGGTACGCCTCGGCGACCAGTACCTCGGTCGGCCGGTTGATGACGACCCCGAGCGCGCCGTCTTCGTCGTGCTCGAGGATCAGCGTCAACGTGCCGTCGAAGTTGGGATCGGCGAGCTCGGGCCGTGAGATCAGGAACGAGCCGGCGAGCGACCGCATGGTCAGCCCTCACCCCGCAGAATGGCGGCGGTCGACGATGTGCCCAGACGGGTGGCGCCGGCCTCGACCATGGCGGTCGCCGTCGCGAAGTCACGAATACCACCGCTTGCCTTCACCCCGAGCCGTCCCCCGACCGTGGAGGCCATCAGGCGAACGGCCTCGAGCGTGGCGCCGCCGGAGGGGTGGAACCCGGTGGAGGTCTTCACGAAGTCGGCACCTGCCGACTCGGCGGCACGGCACGCCGCCACGATCTCGTCGTCAGTAAGAGCACCCGACTCGATGATGACCTTGAGGGTGACCTCGGCGGGCGCCACACGCCGCACGAGCGCAATACTCGACTCGACCGCAGCCCAGTCGCCTGACTTCGCCTGGCCGAGATCGATCACCATGTCGACCTCGTTGGCCCCGTGCTCGATGGCGAGCGCCGCCTCGGCCGCCTTCGACGCGGCCTGGTGGGCGCCCGACGGGAAACCGATGACGGTGCAGACGTCGATACCTGGTTCGAGCCAGCCATCGACGATCGGGAGCCGCGACGGCGACACGCAGATCGCGGCGACCTGGTACTGATTGGCCTCGGCGCACAAGGCCTCGATCTGCGCCGGCCCGGCCTCGGGCTTGAGCAACGTGTGATCGATCAGCGATGCCAACGAGTCAGATGCCATCCGAGGAGTCTACAACCGCAACGATCGGCGGGCCGGGGCCAGAAGTCCCGCCATCACCGCCTGCCCAGATCCGGTCGAAGACTGGTCAGATCCGGTCGAAGACTGGTCAGATCCGGTCGAAGACTGGTCAGATCCGGTCGAAGACTGGTCAGATCCGGTCGAAGACCGTGCGCTCGGGAGCCTCGGCACCGCAGAACACACAGATGGCGGCACGAGCGTTCACCATCGCCCCGCAGGAACACTCACTGACTCGATCGGCTCGCCTCCCGTCGATCGTGCCGTCGGAGCTGTCGAGTTGCTCGATTCGTTGGATCAGATGCTCCTCGGTCAGCCCCGTGGTCTCCTTCACCAGCAGCCACATGCTCTCGGTCGCCAGTCGCAGCCGGTCGAAGCGGGCCTGCATCTGCTCGAACTTGTCGGCCTGCATCTCGGCGCGGGACAACTCGGCCGCCTGGCTCGACGCCATGATCTTCTGCGTGGCGCGAATCTGGTTGCGCTGGTGATAGTCGATGATTCCCACACCCTCGACATCGGTCGAGCGGCAGGGTGGCTTGAGTTGAGGGTGGCTTGAGTTCGGGGACGCTGCGTTCAGGCGGCGGTTGCGCCAGCAGCGCCACGAACGGCGTCGGCAACTTCCTCGGCGGAAGCACCCGGGTGCAGCACGTGGGCGACGCCGGCTTCGAGCAACCGGGGAACGTCGAGGTCGGGGATGATGCCACCGACGACGACCGGGATCTCCGAACCTTCGGCCCGAAGCAACTCGACGACCTTCGGGGCGAGGGTCATGTGCGCCCCGGACAGCATCGACAGTCCGATGACGTCGACGTCTTCGTCGATGGCGGTGGCCACGACCATCGCCGGTGTCTGGCGCAGGCCGGTGTAGATCACTTCCATCCCCGCGTCGCGCAGGATCCGGGCCACGATCTTCACACCACGGTCATGGCCATCGAGGCCTACTTTTGCCACCAGCACTCGCAACGACATGCGGGCAGGTTACTGGCAATTTGCCGAACGCCCCAGTCTCGTCGGCTTCATTGCCGTTCGCACCGGTGGTTGCGTCGGAAATCAACATCGATCAATGTGACGAGCGACTGGACCAGCGGAGGAGCGGTTCCTCGTTCTGGGCGGCTGATCCGCCCGACCCTTCCGAAATCGAGGCAGCCACTTACACTGATTTCATGCGAGTTCTCCCCAAGTCCAACGATCTCTGCTGGTGTGGCAGCGGCGTCAAGTACAAGCGATGCCACAAGAACTCGACCGATCCGGTGCGGGCCGGGCGCCAAACCCCGCTCCGCACGGTCCCCGATTCGATCGCCGCACCGATGTGGGCCGACGGCACTCCGGTGTCCCGTTGGGACGAACCTCGGGTCAAGTCCGCCGACGTCATCGAGCGGATGCGCCGGGTCGGGGTCGAGGCTGCCGACATCCTCAACGACCTCGGCAAGCTCATCAAGCCCGGCATCACCACCGACGAGATCGATCGCGCCTGCCACGAGGGCGCCATCGCTCGGGGCGCCTACCCCAGCCCGCTCATGTATCCCGGCGGCGACAACCCCTTCCCGAAATCGCTGTGTACCTCGGTGAACGAGGTGATCTGTCACGGCATCCCCGACGACCGTGCCCTGCGTGATGGCGACATCATCAATCTCGACGTCACCATCTTCAAAGAAGGTGTCCACGGCGACACCAATGCCACGTTCTTCGTCGGCGAAGTCGACGAGCAGTCGCAGCGACTGGTCCGGGTCACACGTGAGTGCACCGAACGAGGCATCATGGCGGCGATGCCCGGCCGTCCGATCAACGAGATCGGCCGCGCCATCCAGGATCATGCCGAGGCGAACGGCTTCGGCGTCGTGCGCGACTTCGTCGGCCACGGCATCGGCGAGCAGTTCCACACCGACCTGCAGATCTGCCACTACTACCACCCCTCCCTCACCGACATCATCGAGCCCGGCATGACCTTCACGGTCGAACCGATGATCACGGTCGGCGACTGGCGGGCCCGCATGTGGTCCGACGGGTGGACCGCGGTCACCTCCGACCACAGCCGCACCGCCCAGTTCGAGCACACGATCCTCATCACCGACGACGGCCCCGAGATCCTCACCCGGCCGACCGACCCGAGCACCCACCCCTACTGGGCCCTCGCCACCTGACCCCTTCTGTGCGTCAAACCCACCGCTCGAGACCGTTCTGTGCGTCAGAGTTCCCGCAGCCGGGAAGTTCGACGCACAGATCGGGATGGCCGGGAAGTTTGACGCACAGAACGACCCGGGTTGCGGCCACGGGCTCCGTGTGGCGAGGTGATGTATCCCTTTTGGCCAGTTGTTCGTCTGTGAGGTGAGTGGACCCGTGTGGGGTCCCCGAACACGAGGAGACGCACGATGACCGTCAACGAAGCAAGCTGGGATCGAATCGCCCGAATCGTCCTCGGGGTGGTGCTCGCCATCGTCGGGTTCGCCGTGATGGGCGGGACCGCCGGCGCCGTCGTCGGTGTCATTGCCCTCGTCCCGCTGCTGACCGGCGCTATCGGCTGGTGCCCGCTCTACAGCCTGTTCAAGTTTCGCACCAACGGCGCCAACCACTAGGCCATCCGGCGAGCGCCATGACCTTTGCCGCCGAGGAACTCGCCGAGCATCTCGACACCTTGTATCGCTATGCGCTCGGGGTCACCCGTGACCCCGAGCTGGCGGCCGACACGGTGCAGGACACGCTGGTGCGTGCGCTGGAACGCCAGGATCAGTACCGGGGCGATGCGCCACTCGGCCACTGGTTGATCCGCATCGCGCACCACCTGATCATCGATCGTGGCCGAAGATCACAGCGAGAACGGGTGGTCGACGAGGTCGACGCCGAGCACGCCGAGGCAAGGTGGCAGCTCGACGACTACACGATCGACGCTGCGCTGGTGGCCGAGCGTGCGGCCACGAGGGCTGACCTGCTCGATGCGCTGGTGCGCCTGCCCTACATCTTGCGCTCGGCCGTGGTGCTCCACGATGTCGAGGGCTACCGCGTGGCCGACATCGCCGCCATCCACGAGATCTCGCTTCCGGCCGCCAAGCAGCGCTTGCGTCGGGGCCGGATGGCCATGGTGACCGCCCTCGCATCCGGCCCGCAACGACGAGAAGCGACCAAGGGAGTCCCCATGCGGTGCTGGGACGCACGACGACACGTCAGCGACTACCTCGACCATGATCTCGAACCGGCGACGGCCGCCGCCATCGAAGCGCACCTCGCCACCTGCCCGACGTGCCCGCCGCTGTACGCCGGGTTGGTCGGAGTGCACGACGAGCTGGGACAGCTACGAGATCCCGATTCGGTGATCGATCCGACCCTTGAGCATCGACTGCGAACGTTGCTCGAGCCGCCACCCGGCTGACCGGCGGCTGGTCAGGACGGGCCACCCGAGGGCTGGAACGAGCCGTGGTCGAAGCACGCCAGCATCCGCCGCAGACGCTCGTGGTCGCCATCGATCACGGCAGCGCCCGACGCAACGGCGTCGTCGAGCGACATCTTCGCACCGAGAACGGAGGCCAGCGTTGCGTGGTCGAGCGACAGCGTGACCGACGCGCCGCGGCCGTCGGTCGGGACGGCAACACCGTGGCGAACGTGCAGGCCGACAGGCTCGTGGTCGCCCTCGACGACGACGCAAAAGTGGTCGTCGAGGCCCTCGGCGGCCGCCGGATCCAGCAGCACACGCAGCGCCCGCAGGTACACGCCGGGATCGCCGCCGCCGACCTCGGCCGCAGAGAAGCGGTGCGTTCGGAAGCGAGTCATGTCAACCGTGCCGTCGAGCTCGCTTGCGCGAGTGAGACACCAGTTGCGAATGTTCGCGGCAGTGGTGCGCCGAGCAATCGTACGGAGCACCGTCGCCAACAGCCCACGCTCCTGGGGCGAGCCACCATCGGCTCGGCCATCGGCATGCGGCTCGGAACGCACCAACCACGTCGCCAGCTCGAGCGCCCAACGGAGGTCATTGTCGGCCAGCGCGGCCTCGGCCTGGGACCGCACCTCAGTGCGGCCACCGAAGCCTTCGATCAACCGGCGGCAGCGTTCGAGCGTCGGCATCGGGAACAGGTGCGACTCGTCGGCGTCGAACCATCCGACCAGGCCGTTGCGGATCTGGCGAACGTGGTGCTCGGCCACGCCGTAGTACTCACGGGTGATGCTCAGCTCGTCGTAGCAGGCCGGGAGACGGACAAACTCGGTGAGTTCGCTGGCGGTCAATCCTCGGTTGAGTCCGCGAACGGTCTGATCCCACAGGAATTGGATCGAGTCGCGGAAGAGGGTGATCGCCGACTCGACATCGCCACGGCCGGAGATCGGGCGGCCGTGGGCTCCCAGCAGGTGTTCGCATCCCAGTCCGAGTAGGTGGTCGAGACCAGCGAGGAGCACCCTCGGGTCTCGATACTCCTCGCCGCGGATCGCGAACACATTGAACAGCGCGGGCCACACCAGGTTGTTGATCGCGACGCCGAGGGTCGGGAACCAGATCGTGATCGAGTCGTCGGCGTCGGATGGTGCCGGCGACATCTCCACCGGAAGGCCGGCAATCGTGGTCGACGTCGGCTCGGCGAGGGTGTGGGTCGGCGGGAGGAAGCCACCGGTGTAGGGCGCGTGGTCGGGGTTACGGAAGCTCCGCCCCAGCCCCACGTTCACGAGAGCATCAGGACCGGTAGGCGGCAACACCACGCCGAACTGGTGCACGATGCCGCGCGAATACGCCGCTGCGATCTCCGAACTCGCCCGGCCCCGATTGCCCTCGATCCCGGCGTGGCCCCAGATCACGAGGTCATCAGCCGAGCCAATTCCCTCGTCGAGGATCGCGGTGGTCCCAGCCACGTAGTGGAAGTGGGTGTAGATCACGGCGACGACCGGCGTCTGCGTGTGCTGCCGCACCTGACGCAGCGCCGCGGCCATCTCCTCGACGCACTCGCCGGTGTCGATGGCGATGAGGCCCTCAGGTCCCTCGACAAAGGTCTGATTCGACAGCCCGTTGCCGATCAGCGTCCACACCCCCGGAGCGACGGTGATCAGTTCCTCGCGGAGTCGGTCGCTGTGCGCAAGGTGGTCGACGTGTGCGATCTGCCCGTTCGGACCCGTGGCCTCGACGGCAGGATCGATGCTGAAACTGGTCAGTGGTGTCGTCATGGCGACACCCTACGCGCTCACGAAGCGGCAGTTCTGTGCGTCGAAGTCACCGCCCACCCCCGTTCTGTGGGCCAAAGTCACCGCTGCCGGGAACTCTGACGCACAGAACGGGTGGGGTGGGTGGGGTGGGTGGGGCGTGGGAGGAGGGTCAGCCGCCGAAGAAGGCGGTGTTGTCCTCGAGGAAGGCGGCAGATTCCTCCAGTGAGCACTCCGACGTGATGACTTCCATCGCCGCGGTGACGTTGACCATCTCACTCATCGGCAGTTCCATCATCGACTCGCTGTCGGCCATGAGACCCTCGACGTAGGCGATGGCGCCATCACAGTCGGCGGGAACGTCGCTCGAGGCGGCGGCACCCTCGTCGAAGCTGGTGGCGAAGCTGCTGATGAAGGTGAGGAAGCCGACCGTGCCGGGGGCTTCCTGCTCGGCGAGCTCGATCATCAGGGCCACCGACTCTTCGTCGCTGTCAGGCTGGATGTCCTCGCAGCCTGCATCGGCCATGCGGGTCTCGAACTCGGTCCCGGGCTCGTCGAGTGCCGTGCCGATCTCCTCCATGTCGGCCAGGGTGGCGTTCTCCCAATCGATCTCCGACACCGTCGGCTCGATGGTGCGCAGGAAGTCGCCGATGGCGTCGCGGCACTCGCTGGGCAGGTCATCGAGGCTGCGGATCGTTGCACCCGAGCTGTCGCCACCATCGTCCGATTCGCCCTCGCCCGAGCTGGCGTCGCTCGAGCCGCTGTCGCTCGAGTCACTGTCGCTCTCGGCGTCTTCGGTCGAGTCGCTGCTCTCCGCATCGTCGGCGACGGCCGTGGTGGTTTCGGTATCGCTGGCTTCGTCACCGGCCGACGACGAGCCGCCGCCACAGGCCGAGAGGGCGAGGACGGCGGCGAATGCGGCCGAGGTGAGCGTGAGACGAGACATGAACGAGTTCCTCCGTTGATTGGGCCGAATGGACCGGCCACTGAATGGGCCGAATGGACCGGCCGCTGTTCTTCCATCGGTCGACGGCGCCAAACCATGATGGTTTCACTCCGAGCCGAAGCGACGTCAGCCGATGATCCCGATCATCTTCAACGCCAGGACCACAACCGAGACGACGAGAACCGGCCGGATGACCTTCTCGCCACCGGCCACGGCGATCTGCGACCCGGCGTAGCCACCGATCGCCATACCGCCCGACAGCACCAGCGCCGGGAGCCACCGCACCTGGCCTTGGACCACGAAGGTGACCACCGCAACGGCCGAGACCACGAGGATCACGTAGGTCTTGATGGCGTTGCCCTGGAGCAGGTCGAAGCCGGCCCGCGACAGCAGCAGGAGCAGAATGAGTCCGACGCCGGCCTGGATGGCGCCGGCGTAGATCCCGACGCAGAAGAACACGATCACGTTCAGCCAGACCGGCCAGGGCTTCGGCGCCGCCTTCGCCTTCGGCTTCCAGATCGACAGCGCCAACATCGGGAACATCATCACACCGAAGATCTTCTCGAACAGCGCGTCGTCGACCCCCGACACGAGCAGCGCCCCGATCAGACCTCCGACCACTGCCGGCAGGAAGATCGGCGCCGCCTCGCGGGCACCGATCACCTTCTTGCTGGCGTAGCCGTACCCCGAGGAGGCGTTCTGGATGAGGACCGCCACCCGGTTGGTGCCGTTCGCGAACAACCCCTCGACTCCAGCCAACGACAGCAGCGGCACGGTGAGCAGCGATCCGCCGCCAGCCATCGAGTTGATGGCGCCGGCGAACATGCCGCCGAAAAAGATGAGGACGGCTTCGATCGGTGACATTCGGACCGACGCTACCTCCATCACCGCCGATCAGGTGAGACAATCAACTGTCGGCCCCGACCTGGAGAAGATGTCACCCATGCGAAGAGGACTGGCAGCACTGATTCTCGGACTCTCGCTGGTCGTCGCCAGCGTGGCCTGGTCGGGCTATGTGCTCACCCACACCGTGCTCGACCCCAACCGCTCGGAGCGTCTGGCCGACCAGGTGCTCGACAACCCCGTACTCCGGGCGGCGCTGATCGATCGGCTCGCCACCTCGATGGAAGCTGCGGTTCCCGGTGACACGCCGATCCCCCGCCAGCTCCTCGAGACCGCAGCTGCCACCGCGCTCGACAATCCCGAGGTCGAGAATCTCGTGCGCAACGGCATCGTCGGGGTCCACCGATCCGCGCTCGAGGGCAATGCCCAACCGGTCACGGTCGACGCAGCGGCGCTCGGCAGCGCCAGCCGCGCTGCACTCGTGAACGTCCAACCCGAACTCGACGCGGTCCTCCCGGCGGCACCCGCGCTCGAGGTAGAACTGCCTGTCGGCGGACTCAGCGTGCTCGGCCGCATCCGCTCCTTCGTCGAGCAGGCGACGACGATCCTCGCCTTCATCGCGATCATCGGCGCCACCACGGCATTTGCGATCGCAAAGAACCGACCGGCCGTGCTGCGGCGCGTGGCATTCTGGGCGTTCGGCACCGCAATGTTCTGGATCATCGTCGGCTTCGGTATTCCGTTCCTGGCCGAGCGGATCGCTCCGTCATCCACTGCGATCATCTCGGCATTCATCGACGTGTTCTTCGGAGCGATGATCCGACCGGGCATCTTCATGGCAGCCTTCGGTGGCGCCTGCCTGGCCGCCTCGTTCTTCTGGGCAGCCGGATCGGCCACCGCCGGCGCCCGGCTCCTGCAACCCGGCGGCGACGCTCCCCTCGACCGTCAGCCCAATCGAGGATCGGGTCGAGGTGGGGTCGGTTCGACCGCCTCGAACATTCGTCGGCCGTCGCCCAACGACATCGCTGCCGCTCAACGGGCCGAGCAGCAGCGCCAGGCGTACGAAGCACAGCAGCGGGCGTCGCACGAGTTGGCACTTCGGCACCAGGCTGCGCAACAAGCGGCAGGTGCGCAGCGACCGCCGACCTACACCCAGCCGCCGGCCTCGACACCTCGACCCGTCGACCCCACCACGGCCATCCCCCAACCGTCGGCAGGGACCCGACCTTCAACAGGACCACAGCCATCGGCCACGCCACCCGAGACCTCGGAGGCCTCGCCGTTCGGCCGCGCTCCTCGCTGGGAGCCGGGCGTGGGATACCTCGACGACGACACCCGCTGAGCCCGGCCGGGCCCTGGCCCGGATGTCGCTGCTATGACCAACGACCGTCATCGCCGGGTTTTCCTCGCGCCTCGACGCGCATACCCTACCCCCCTATGGGTACTCCACTGCAGGAACACGCCGCCGAAGTAGATACGGCACCGGGCTACTCCGAGACCAAGACCAAACAATTGGCGCACCTGCGCCGTATCGAGGGCCAGGTCCGTGGGTTGCATCGCATGGTCGAAGACGACACGTATTGCATCGACGTGCTCACCCAGCTGGCCTCGGTCACCAAGTCGCTCCAGAGCCTCGGGCTGAATCTGCTCGATGAGCACCTGCGTCACTGCGTCCGGGCCTCGATCACCGACGCCGACGATCACGGCGACGCCAAACTCGACGAGGCGGTCGCTGCGATCGCCCGACTGCTGAGGAGCTGACATGGCGAGCGACACCAACGTCAATGAGACCAGCGCCAACACTGGCGGCCAGAGCGCCGCTGGTTCCACCCTGCTGCGGCGCCCGAAGGTCACACCGGGCTACATCGAACTCCCGGTCGAGGGGATGACCTGCGCCGCCTGTGCGTCGCGGATCTCCCGGGCCCTCAACAAGCTCGACGGCGTCGACGAGGCCGAGGTCAACCTGGCTTCGGCGAAGGCCACGGTTCGCTTCGACCCGGCATCGGTCGATCCCGCCGCCTTCACGGCGCGTATCGAGAAGCTGGGCTACCACGTGCCCGAGGTCGTCGACTTCGAGGCCGAGGAACGCTCCCTCAAGCTCCGGGCCCTCACGGGGCTCGCCCTGGCCCTGCCGGCGATGACCATCCACATGGCGATGACCGGGCATTCCAGCTCGACCAAGTGGGTGATGGCCGCCCTGTCGGCACCGGTCGTGTGGTGGATCGGTTGGCCGTATCACCGCAAGGCCGTGGCCGGTGCCCGCCAGGGCACGGTCGGCATGGATGCCCTCGTCTCACTGGGCAGCGGCACGGCGTGGATCTGGTCGTTCGTCGTGTTGGTGCTCGGCCAGCACCACGATGTGCATTTCGGCACGGCGGCGGTCATCGTCGCCTTGATCACGGTCGGCAAGTGGATGGAGGCCCGAGCCAAGGGCCGGGCCCGCAGCGCAATCGAGGCGCTGGCCGATCTCGGCGCCCCCACCGCCGAACTCATCGACGGCACCACGATCCCGAGTGCCGAACTCACGGTCGGACAACGCTTCGTCGTCCGCAGCGGCGGCCGGATCGCCACCGACGGCACCGTTGTCGAGGGCACCGCGGCGATCGACACCTCCATGCTCACCGGTGAGCCGGTACCCGTCACCGCCACCGTCGGAGACTCGGTCGCCGGGGCCACGGTGAACACGTCCGGCTATCTCGTCGTCGAGGCCACTCGGGTCGGCGCCGACACGACCCTCGCGCAGATCGGCCGGCTCGTCGCCCGGGCCCAGGGCTCCCAGGCCCCCATCCAGCGACTGGCCGACCGCGTCGCCGGCGTGTTCGTGCCGGTGATCCTGGTGATTGCACTCGGCACGTTCATCGTCTGGATGGCGACCGGTCACAGCGCCGCTGCCTCCATCGTCCCGACCGTTGCCGTGCTGGTCATCGCCTGCCCGTGCGCACTGGGGCTGGCGACACCGATGGCGATCATGGTCGGCACCGGCCGCGGTGCTCAGCTCGGCGTGCTGATCCGCGGCGGCGAGGTCCTCGAAGCCGCAAACGACATCGACACCGTCGTGCTCGACAAGACCGGCACCGTCACCGAGGGCCGCATGACGCTGGTCGACCAGCTTTGGGTCGAGGGTGCACGCTCGTCCGAGACGCTGGCCGCCGTCACGGCGATCGAGTCGAGGTCGGATCATCCGATCGCCCGTGCCATCGTCACCGGCCTCACCGATGCCACCACCGACGCCACCCTCGCAGTGACCGACTTCGAGGAGCTGGCCGGCCGCGGGGTTGGCGGAACCGTGGATGGCGTGACCTACCGGGTCGGGCGACCTTCGGCGTTCGAGATCGAAGATCGCAAGCTCGCCGACGCCGTCGCCACCGCCGAGTCCGGGGGGAACACGGTGGTCGCCGTGGCGATCGGCGAGCCGGCCCGCCCGATCGGTGCGCTGATCGTCGCCGACGCCGTGAAGCCCTCGAGCGCGCAGGCCATCGCCCACCTCACCGACCTCGGCCTGTCCACGGTCCTGCTCACCGGTGACAACGAGACGACCGCACGAGCGGTTGCCAGCTCCGTCGGCATCAACGACGTCGTCGCCGGGGTCCTGCCCGAAGGCAAGGACGACGCCATCACACAGCTGCAACAGGCGGGCAAACGGGTCGCCATGGTCGGCGATGGCATCAACGACGCTCCGGCACTCGCACGAGCCGACCTCGGCATCGCGATGGGCACCGGCACGGCCGTCGCCCGTGAAGCTGCCGACCTCACGCTCGTGTCCGGCGACCTGCTGGCCGCCGTCGATGCTGTCCGGCTCTCACGTCGCACCTTCTCCACGATCAAGGGCAACCTGTTCTGGGCCTTCGCCTACAACGTCGCCGCCGTGCCCCTCGCCGCCAGCGGGAGGCTCGAACCGGCGATCGCCGCCGGCGCCATGGCCCTTTCCTCACTGTTCGTCGTCACGAACTCGTTGCGACTCCGTCGCTTCCGTTCGGTCCGGCACACCTCGGACTGATCCCGCCCTCGACTCCGCCTCTCCCTCTCAACCCCTGCACAAAGGACCATCCCATGACCACGTACACCGTTCCCGGCATCTCCTGCGACCACTGCAAGAACGCCATCGAAGGCGAAGTCGCCACCGTCGCCGGTGTCGATTCGGTCGTCGTCGACGTTGCATCGAAGACCGTCACCGTCGTCGGCGGCGACGACGCCGCCATCCGAGCGGCGATCGACGAAGCGGGCTACGACGTCGCCAACTGAGCGTCGACCCAGGCGATGAGTTCGTCGAGCACCTGGTCGTGCTCGGGCTCGTTCAGGCATTCGTGACGTAGCCCGGGCCAGACCCGGCGTTCGGCCGTGCCGAGCGCGGCAAGGCCGTCGGACGCCGACAGCGGCACCAGCCGATCGGCGTCGCCGTGCAGCACGTAGAGCGGGATCGTGATCCGGTCGAGCGATGCGCTCGTGGTCGCCATCGTGGTGAAGACCTCGTTGCCGAACCGGGCCGTTGCCCCTCCGAACACCAGCGGGTCATCGAGGTAGGCCTGCTGCACGGCCACGTCTCGGCTGAGGAGCTCGGCGTCGATCTTCGACTTGATGAACAGCGACGGTGCGATCTTGCTCAGGACCGGCGCCAGTTTGCGTTGCCAGCCGGGAACGATCGCCTCGAGGGCGGGTGCGCTCAAGATGGCGAGATCGGGCTGCGGTCGGTCGGACACGAGGTAGGTCGACGCGATGAGTCCGCCCAGCGAATGCCCCATGAGGATCACCGGCACGTCGAGGCGTCGTTGCCGGGCCAGGAGGTCCTCGACGTCGTCGAGGAACTGATCGAACGAGTCGAGGTGCGCCCGCTTGCCTCCGCTCTGACCGAAACCGCGGTTGTCGAACCCCAGCACGTCGATCCCCGCGGCGGCGAGCCGCTGGCCGACGTGCTCGTAGCGTCCGCTGTGTTCGCCGATGCCGTGGACCAACACCATGGCGGCCCGGGGTGTCGGCGCGGCCCAGTGACGTTCCAGGCGGGTGAGGCCGTCGCGTCCGGCCTCGAGCGACACGGCTGACGCTGCGGTGTTGGATTCCGCGGAGGTGTTGGATTCCATCGATGCGCTCACCGCAATGAGCGTACCGGCTGTGCGCCGTTCGCTCGGGTCTACGCTGCGAGGCACGATGACCGAGCGACGACCACATGACTCGCAGATCGGTGCCGAGCAGCGCACCACCTCCGGGGTCTACCGATCCATTCAGTCGCTCATCCGCTTCGACCCCGCCGAGCAATGGCAGCTGCTGCGACACCTGGCGCTGTGGATCGTCCTCGGCTCGGCGGTCGGTGTCTTGGCCGGCGGCTCCTCGGCGGCCTTCCTCACCATGCTGACCTGGGCGACCGACACCCGCACCGACAACGGGTGGCTGCTCTACCTGCTCCCCGTCGCCGGTCTGATGGTGGGCTGGAGCTACCACGCCTATGCGGGAACGGCAGCCCGGGGCAACAACTTGCTGTTGGAAGAGATCCACGAACCCACCGCATGGCTGCCACGGCGGATGGCACCGATGGTGCTGCTCACCACCGTCATCACCCACCTCTTCGGCGGCTCGGCCGGTCGCGAGGGCACGGCAATCCAGATGTCGGGCAGCCTGAGCGACGCGGTGATCGGCAGGGTGGCGAAACTCACCGGCGCCGACCGTCGCATCATGCTGATCGCCGCCATTTCCGGCGGTTTCGGCGCCGTGTTCGGTGTTCCCATCGCCGGGTTCGTCTTCGGGCTCGAGGTGCAGTCGCTGGGCCGCATCCGCCACGACGCCATCGTCCCGGCACTCGTGGCGTCGATCGTTGGCAACAGCGTCGTCGAGCTCCTTGGCGTCGGCCACACACCCGTGCCGACCTTCGCTGCGTTCGACCTCACCCCGCTGAGCGCCGCCGAACTCGTCGCCGCCGGCATCGCGTTCGGCCTCGTTGCCATCGCGTTCGTCGAGTTGACCCACGGATGTAAGCATCTGATGGGCCGGTTCGTCAGCTGGCCCCCGCTCCGCCCATTCCTGGGTGGGCTCGTCGTGATCGGCCTCACCTTCGTGGCCGGCACCCGCGACTACCTCGGGCTGTCGGTGCCGCTGATCGTCGACGCCGTCGCCGCCGACCCGCTCACCGGGGCCGCCGGGGTCGCCGCCTTCGCCTTTGCGTGGAAGGTCGTGTTCACCGCCGTCACGCTGGGATCTGGGTTCCAGGGCGGTGAGGTGACACCGCTGTTCGTCATCGGGGCCACGTTGGGAGCGACGATCGGCCACCTCTTCGGTGCTCCGGTCGGCGTCTTCGCTGCCGTCGGCTTCGTCTCGGTCTTCGCCGGCGCGACCAACACCCCCATCGCCTGCACGATCATGGGCGTCGAGCTCTTCGGCACCGGGATCATCGTGCCGCTGGCCATCGGCTGCGTCACCTCGTACCTGTTCAGCTCGAACCGCGGCATCTACGGCTCGCAGCGGATCGACCGATCGAAGCTCGGCCCCCTCGACAGCGACGCGAACGCCAACGGCACGCTGTCGAGCGTCGCAGACCGGCGCCGCTACTGGCTCCCGGATCGCCCCCGCTCGGCCGACTGAACGGCGGCGTCCTGTGGATCAGCGGGGCGCCGATCAGCCCTCTTCGGCTCGCACCTCGGCGCAGTCGACTCGATACTCGTTGGCGATCTCACCCGTCGCCTCGACGACGATGCGCACGACACCCTCGTCGAGCGTCGGGTCGTCGAGACATTGCTGACGGGCGGCGTCGATCACCTGCTGGCGAGCTTCGGCGTTGGGATCGTCGGGATCGATCTCGTCGGTGAATGGCGCCATCGACACCGATGATCCGGTGGCCGTGTCGGCCGCCGCGGTCGTGGTCGTGGCATTGAGGTCGACGATCGTCGCCTTCTCCTCCGAACAACTCGCGCCCAGTCCCGCGAGCACCAAACCGGCGACCATCAGATGAACAGGGCGGGTGACCACGACGGCAACCTATCGGTAGGTCGTTAGCGTTCACGACCGTGACGAACCCTGGCGAACTGGCTGCCCATCCCCGCCGCGTGGTGTTGGGTCTGAGCCTCGGCCACGGCGGGATGTCGGTCCTGATCAACCTCATCGCCATTCTGCTCGTCTACTTCTACCTGCCGCCGACGTCGGCCGGCCTGCCGCCCCTCGTGACCGACGCCACGTTCCTCTTCGTGCTCAACGCCATCGTGGTCATCGCCGCAGCGGGCCGGCTGCTCGATGCCGTCACCGATCCGCTGATCGCCGTCGCGTCCGACCGCTCGACTCACGCGCTCGGTCGACGGATCCCGTTCATGCGCATCGAGGCGATCCCTGCCGCACTGGCCACGATCCTGCTCTTCGTCCCACCGGTGCGCGACGTGAGCGGGTGGAACATCCTCTGGCTCCTCGGCGTCCAGGCGGTGCTCTACCTGGCCCTCACGGCGTACGTCACCCCGGCGTTCAGCCTCGTTGCCGATCTCGGTCGCACCCCATCGGAACGCCTCGACCTCGCAACGTGGACCTCGGTCGCCTGGGCGGTCGGCATCATGGTCGCGGCCCTCAGCCCGTTCATCTCGGCGATGTACCAACGCGTCGGGCTCGAGCCGATCCGTGCCTGGCAGGGTTCGGTGGTCACCGTGGTCGGCGTGGCCTTGGCCTGCATGTGGGCCCCGATCCGAATGATCGACGAACCGTCGCTGGTCCGCTCGACGCCGAGCGCCGTGCCGATCCGTCAGGCACTCCGGCTCGTGTTCTCCAACCCGTTCTTCCGCTACTACCTGGCCGCCGATTTCGCCTTCTTCTCCGGTCTCACGATCATCCAGACCGGCCTCCTCTACTACGTCACGGTGCTGCTCGAACTGGACGAGACCCTCACCGCTCCCCTCCTGCTCCTGATGGTCGTCGTCTCGATGTTCCTCTACCCGATCGTCAACCGGCAGGCGAAGCTCCGCAGCGGCAAGCAGCTCGTGGTGTTCGCCTTCGTCGTCTCGGCCGTGGACTTCGTCGGCGTCGTATTCCTCGGACGCTCGCCGCTGCCCAACTGGGCCGAGGCCGTCCTACTGATCCTGCTGTTCGCCGTGCCGTTCGCCATCTTGAGCGTGATCCCCCAATGGATCCTGTCCGACATCGCCGAACACGCCGCCGTCACCACCGGCCAGGCCACCGCCGCCACCTTCTTCGCGGCCCGCACCTTCATGCAGAAGCTCGGCCAGACGATCGGGGTGATGGTGTTCGCCCTCCTCGCGGCCTTCGGCCGAGACGTCGGTGATGACCTGGGTATTCGCCTCTCCGGGCTCGCCGGCATGATCCTCTATCTCGTCGCTGCGCTGCTCTTCCGGCACTACGACGAAGCCACGATGCAGCGCCAACTCGCCGAGGCCGCCGACCACCCGACCGTGACCGTCTGAGCGACATCGGACGTCGACCGACCGGGACCGGAAACTTTCCCCGGCGACGGTCATAGTGCTCGGCACCGTTCCGAAGCTTGCGTCCATGAGCAGCTACCGTCAGGATCAGGCAACCCGCCCCGAGATCGCCGCCCCCGCCGTCGTCGTGCACGCCACCGTTCGCCTCGATCTGAACGATGTAGGGTCGGATCTGCTCGCCGATGAGTTCATGCGTATCGCCGGCTCGTCTGCTGCCTACCTTCCTCGCCAGGTCGCCCTGGTGAGCGTTGCTCGAGGCCAGATCCGCTCCACCCTCGTCATCGACGGGGCGTGGCTCGAGCTGGCCGTCGAAGCCAACGAGCACGACCGCTCGCTGGTCGAGGGCGTCGACCTGCCTCGTGACGTGGTACTCGCCGTGCTCCCCGAATGGCCCGAGGATTGGCCCGACATCGACGTCGAGGGCCTCCAGCGCAGGATCTACGAAGGCATCTGCTACATCGCCGCCTGATCGTCAGACCGACCGTCACGATCAAGGCTCCGACCCAAAGCCACGAAGCCGACCCTGGGGGGCCGGCTTCGTTGGTTTTGCACCCCGTACGGGATTTGAACCCGTGCTACTGGCATGAGAAGCCAGCGTCCTAGGCCGCTAGACGAACGGGGCAGGACTTCCAGCTACCCACCGTGCCGACCAGCGGCCCGATGAACAGCGAGCGGATCCTAGCGAGTGGGTAGATCACACCCAACTCGTTCAGATCCGTGGTTCGGGGAGGAGGACTCGAACCCCCAATGAATGCACC
This sequence comes from Acidimicrobiales bacterium, assembly GCA_041394265.1. Lineage (NCBI taxonomy): Bacteria > Bacillati > Actinomycetota > Acidimicrobiia > Acidimicrobiales > Acidimicrobiales bacterium. The sequence goes on along the minus strand of JAWKIO010000005.1, from coordinate 2,858,877 downwards.
AGAAGCACTAGTGTTACCAATTACACCATCCCCGAGGGAAGCCACCACGTTATCGGCCCCGCACGGCGGAGACGACCACCTTCGGCCACCAACTTTCTCCGCGGCCACGTTGTGCGGCTGTCTACCGGTTGTCGAGCCGCCGGAACCCAACGATGCGCCCGACGGCCACCGCCACCGTCTCTTCGACCAGCCGATCGAGGGGCGCCCCCAGCGACGTCGGCGACACCTCGGCGTCGAGTCCGACCTCGGCGGCGATCAGCAACGACCGCTTGGCGTGATACGGGTCGGTGACGAGGATCACGGTGTTGACCTCTCGCGCTTCGAGGAATCGGGCGGTCGCCCGGAGCGACTCGTAGGTCGAGTGCCCGTCGACCTCGAGCAGCAGCGCATCGTCGGGAATCTGTGCCGTCACTCGGAGGTAGTCGTAGCCCGCCTTGGCCTCGGTGGTGACGTCACCCTCTTGGTTGCCGCCCGTGACGACGACAACGTCGACCAGGCCGGCGAAGTAGAGCTCGGCCGCGTGGTCGAGCCGGGCCTGCAACACCGGTGATGGGGTGCCGTTGTACTGCGCCGCCCCCAGCACCACGACCGCGTCGGCCGACCCCTCGTAGTGCTGACGCGAGGCCAACCACACATCGACGAAGGTCGCCACGACATAGAAGACCAGGAGACCGACGAGCACCAACGCCCACCGGAGGCGTCGACGGGAACGACCGGCGACTCGATCCTCGATCGGTGCAACGCCGCGGCCTGCCATCGACGAACGCTACAGCTTGGCCCGCGCCGCTCGGAGTCGGTCGAGCACCACACTGCGGTCCATCTCGGCCATCGGCTCGAACAGCGGGATCCCCGAGCGGGCTCCGGTCAGCGCCATGCGAACGGGCATCTGGGTCTTGGTGTCGAGCTCGGTGCCGACACCGAACACCACCTCGCCGATGGCTTCGGGGGTCCACTCGGAGGTCTCGAGCCGCTCGATGACGAGGTCGAGCACCGCCGGGACGTCGTCCTTCCCCATCACCTTCTTCCAGTCCTTGTCATCGGGCTCGGCCGGCTCGCCGACGACCCATGCCAGGAACGAGGGAATCTCCTCGAGTCGCTTGACTCGCTCCTGCACGAACGGCGCCAGCGTGGCGAACAACGCCGGATCGATGCCGCCGAGGAACGGTTGACTCAGCTCGACGAACGACTCGATCGGGAGGGCACGGATGTACTCGGCGTTGAAGTGCTCCAGCTTCTTGATGTCGAAGAAGGCCGGCGCCTTGTTGATGTCGGCCAGTTCGAACTCGGCGATGAACTTCTCGATCGGGGCGATCTCGACGTCGTCCTTGGGACCCCAACCGAGCGTGAGGAGGTAGTTGCGCATGGCGTCGGGGAGGAAGCCTCGCGTCCGGTAGTCACCGACGGCGACATCGTCACGGCGCTTCGACAACTTCTGCCGCTTCTCGTTGACGATGAGCGGCAGGTGGGCGTACGCCGGTGGCGGCGGATGCTCGTCGTCGGGCCGACTGTCGATGATCGCCTGTCGGAGCAGGAGCACACGAGGGGTGGTGTTGACGAGGTCCTCGCCCCGCACGACGTGGGTGATGTTCATCTCGAGATCGTCGAGTGCATTGGCCAGATGAAACATCGGCACACCGCTGGAGCGGACCACGATGAAGTCCTCGAGCACCGCCGCATCGAACTCGACTCGACCCCGGATCAGGTCGTCCCACCCGATGATGCCCTCGTCGGGCGTGCGGAATCGGATGACCACGCCCTCGCCCGGCGCCACGTTGCGGTTACGGCAATGGCCGTCGTAGCCGGCACTCCCTGCGGCCTTCGCCCGCTCCTGCACGGCTTCTTGGGTACAGTCGCAGCGGTAGGCCAGGCCACGCTCGAGGAAGCCGTTGGCCGCAGCGACGTAGCGATCGAACCGATCCGACTGCCGGTACTCCTCGTCCCAGTCGATCCCCAACCATTGGAGGCTCTCGTGAATTGCCGTGATCAGCTCCGGGCGACTGCGGTCGGCGTCGGTGTCTTCGATCCGCAGCACCATGGTGCCCCCGGTGTGGCGGGCGTACAGCCAGTTGAACAATGCCGATCGGGCGCCACCCACGTGGAGGTAGCCGGTTGGAGCTGGAGAGAAACGTACTCGCACGGTCACGGGGAGCAAGGCTAGCTGTGGCCGGGAGTCGTCCAGCCGGGATCCGCCCGCCGCCCATCACCCGGAGGGGCAGCACCTGCCCCGAGATTCTGTGCCGTTTCGGGAACCGATCTGCGGACTCGGGGCTTTCAGGGCTGTGCTCACGATGACCCACGAGGCGACCGAGGTGGACGAATCCGCCGCGGTCGACCCCAGCGACACGCGCGTCGAGAGCACAGTCGTCGAGGGCGCGGTCGTCGAGGGCACGGTCGTCGAAGGCACGGCCGTCGAAGATGCCGACCTCACGATCGTCGCCGACGCGACCGCCAAGGCTCGCTTCGAGCAGTTCTGTGCCGACGAGCACGCATCGATGGCGAATGCCCTCGGCTGGGCGCTCGGGAGTCACGATCTTGGCCGAGAAGCGGCCGACGAGGCCTTCGCTCGGGCCTATGAACGGTGGGACACCGTCGACACCATGTCGAACCCCGCCGGCTGGGTCTACCGAGTCGGCCTCAACTGGGGTCGACGCCGTATCTGGCGCCGCAACAAGGAGCGTCAACTGCTGTCGACCATCGATCTCGACGACCAGCACGACGCCTACGTCGACGAGGACCTGGCCAAGGCGCTGGCCGCACTCCCGATCAAGTTCCGTTCGGTCGTGGTCCTGCGTCACCTGCTCGGCTATTCCGAGCGAGACACCGCCGAGGCACTCGGCATTTCGCCTGGCACCGCCAAGAGCCGCATGAGTCGCGGCCTCGAGCGCCTCCGCACCCATCTCGAGACCGCCTCATGACGCCACGCCACGCCGCCTCGATCATCGATCGCCTGCGCCGCGCCGGGACCGCACTGCCCACCTCGCCCGACATCGAGGCCATCATCGCCCGGGCGGCGCAACGCAAGCGGCGGCGCCAGATCGGGGTGACCGCCGCCTCCGTCGTGGTCGTCGGTGGGCTCGGGTTCTCCTCGGCCCAGCTGTTGCGCGGCCCTGCCACCACCTCGATCGATGCCGCCGGACCGACCGTCGACGTCGTCACCACGACCACCGCCCCGGTCGAACCGCCTGTCGAGAACCGAGCGGCGTCGATGTACGAACCGGGCAACGACGACTGGCGGCCCGCATCCACCACGACCACCGTCCTCACCACCACCATCGACGCCGGCGTGACCCAGTCGGTGCAAGCGGCACGACGTAGCGAACTGGCCGACGGGCTCGGCGGCGCCATCGTGGTCGAGGAAGGCCGGCTGACCCACCGCGCCGTCGATGGGTCGATGACCACGCTCGAACTCCCGGAGGCGCTCCCGACCACCGAACGCCGGGTCACCGACGTCGCCCCGCTCGGCGACCACCCCTTCCTTCTCGTGAGCGACTTCACCGATCGTCCCGATCTCGCGGAAGCGGGCGGCGACAACACCCGTTCCGATCCCGTGCACCAAGAGGTGGCGATCTACGCCGTCGACCTCACCACCAACGAGGTCCACGTCGTCGAGCAGCGAACGATCACCGACAAGCAGTCACCCGACTGGGTCTTCAACGGGCTGGTCACCGCGCAGAACGGCCACATCATGGTGGTCCGCGAGCTCTGGCAGTCGATGTGCGTCTACGTCGAGACCCTCGCCCTCGACGGAACGCCGATGGAGACCCCGGAGAACCCGCTGCCTGAGCCGTCGCTCGCCGGACTCGACGGCGACGACATCCACGCCATGCAGGCCGGGCTGGTCGAACCGCCACGCGGGTGCATTGCGGCCGACGAACTCCCCGACGGAGCGATGTCGGTGCTCGGCAGCCAAGCCGATCCGGCAGCGCTCGAATCGGTCAACAATCAGCTGCGCACCGCAGCGTCGACAGCGGCCGAAGCACTCGGCAGCTGAGGTCTACGCCGACGGCAGGTTCTTGCGCCAGCCGCTGCCGTAGTCGGCAATGATCGCTGCGTGTGGGCGACGCAGGACCGCGTCGGGCACCATGTCGATCAGCTCTTGGCGCTCGACATAGTGATGGTGGCTCGAGACTTCGGCGAAGGCGGCCTCGCGGAAGGCGACGAGCTCGGGATCGGGTGCGTCGTCGAGGAAACCGAAGAGGGTGAAGGCGGCAGTGAGATCGTGGACCATCGGCCCCCGGCCGAACAGCGCCGATCGCTTCATTGCCACCCCGACGCACCCGGCGACGGCGTCGGCCCGATGAACTTTTCCGAGCTCGAGCCGATCGTCGAACTGGCGGACCAGCTTGTAGGCATACCCCTGGTCGGGTCCGGTGGTGCCGAGCCGCACGCCTCTCGGCATGCCCGGCGTGGTCAGGTCGCCGGGCCGGTCGGCGACCCAGGAGTCACCACGCCGAGGAGGTGAGCTGTATCGGCGAACACGCTGGATGGGATCGGTCGGCACGAAATCGGGAGCAGCCACGTCGACAGGTTAGCGACCTCGGTCGAATGTGGGCACGACGGCGCGCCGTGCGACGAACCGAACGGGTGCGTCGCGGGCTACCGTGCGGCGGATGGGCACCACCTCCGTCATCTTCCGCATCGTCCAGCTCCTCCACGTGCTGACCGCCATCGTCGGTTTCGGCGGGTTGATCGCCCACGGTGCCTACAACGCCAAGGCCTTCCGGGCGAAAGCCGGTGAGGCGGCGGTGCTCCTCCGCAACACGGCGGCGGTCACGAACATCGCTCACTATGCGATCTATGCGATGTTCGTGCTCGGCATCGTGATGATCTCCCTGTCCGACGGCGCCATCAGCTTCGGCGCAGCGTGGATCTCGGCATCGTTCCTGATCGTGATCGCCGTCGTCGGCATCGCCCACGGCATGGTTCGACCGGCCATTCGTGGCCTGACCGAGCGGGCCGAAGCCATCGACCCGGACACGCCGCTCGAGTCCGACGCCGACGCCAAGGCGCTGGCCGGGAAGCTGGCGATCGGCGAGGGCCTCACGCAGGTCCTGCTCGCCATCGGCCTGATCATGATGATCTGGCAGCCCGGCAACTGACCGAGCGCTCGCGCCAGCTCGGGGCCTCGGGCGCGGTGGGTCAGCTCGCGGTCTCCGGCGCGGTGACGAGCGCGTCGAGGGCGTAGATCATCGAATCGGCGAGCGCTTGCCAGCTGGCCTCGATGATGTTCTCGCTCACCCCGATCGTGGTCCAGCGGCGATCACCGTCGGAGGCGTCGATCAGCACCCGAGTGATGGCCTGTGTCCCACTCAGCGAGTCGAGGATGCGCACCTTGAAGTCGGTGAGCTTCACGCGCCCCAGCTCGGGGTAGCGGTCGCCCATGGCCGCCCGGAAGGCGGCGTCGAGCGCGTTCACCGGACCGTTGCCTTCACCGGTGGCGACCACCCGCTCACCATCGATGATCAGCTTCACGACGGCATCGGTCTCGACGCCGTCGTGGTGGCCGAGCGGATTCATCTCGAGGGCCATCTTCTCGCCGGGACGATGCTCGACGTGGACGCGGAACGACTCCAGCTCGAAGAATGGGTTGCGCCAACCGGTGGCCCGCCGCATGAGCAGCTGCAGGGAAGCGTCGGCCGCTTCGAAGTGGTAGCCCGCGTGCTCGAGGGCCTTCAGTTCGTCGAGCACGAGCTTGAGCTGGTTGCCGTCGAGTTCGAGGCCGAGTTGCTTGGCCTTGAGTTCGACGGTGGAGCGGCCCGAGAGGTCGGACACCAGGAAGCGGGTGCCATTGCCGACCAGCGCCGGATCGATGTGCTCGTAGGCGTCGGGCCGGCGAGCGATGGCGGAGGTGTGCAGCCCGGCCTTGTGCGCGAACGCCGACTTGCCGACGTAGGGAAGGGCGTCGTTGGGCGGCAGGTTCACGAGTTCGGCGACATGGCGGCTCACCGACGTGAGGCGCTCGAGTGAGCCGTTTGGCAGGGTCCGGATGCCCATCTTCAACGACAGGTTCGGCACGAACGTGGTGAGATCGCAGTTGCCCGTGCGTTCGCCGTAGCCGTTGATCGTGCCCTGGACATGGGTGGCGCCGGCTCGAACCCCGGCGACCGCGTTCGCCACGGCGCAGCCGGTGTCGTTCTGGGTGTGCATCCCGACGGTCACCTCGGGGAAGGCCCGCACGATCTCGGCGGTTGCTTCCTCGATCTCGTGCGGGAGCGAGCCGCCGTTGGTGTCACACAGCACCAGCACTTCGGCGCCGGCGATGGCGGCCGCCTCGACGCAGCGGAGGGCGAACTCGGGGTTGCGCTTGTAGCCGTCGAAGAAGTGCTCGAAGTCGACGAACACTCGGCGACCTTCCGAGCGCAGGAACTCGACCGAGTCGGCGATCATGGCGACGCCTTCGTCGAGCGTGGTCCGCAGCGCCTCGACCACGTGGTAGTCCCACGACTTGGCCACGATGCAGCAGATGCCGGTCTCGGCCCGCAACAGGTTCGCCAGGGTCTCGTCGACGTCGACCTTGCCGTTCGGACGGCGAGTCGACCCGAAGGCCACCAGTTCCGAGGTCTCGAGTTGGAGTTCACCGGCAGCAGCGCGGGCGAAGAACTCGTCGTCTCGTGGGTTCGAGCCGGGCCAACCACCCTCGATGTAGTGCACACCGAGCGAGTCGAGTTGACGAGCGATCTTCAGCTTGTCGTCGGCGGTGAGTGCGATGCCTTCGAACTGTGAGCCGTCGCGCAGGGTGGTGTCGAAGATCTCGACCGTTTCCGGCCATTCGGGCCGGCGCAGGCCCTCGCGCGAGATCGTCATGTGTTCGGTCATGGGTGCGTCTCGTTCCTGCTACTGGGCGGCAATGGGAGGGCGGCAATCACAGAGCGGCGATCACGGCGTCGGCGATCTCGGTGGTGGAACCGGTGGCATCGGCGCAAGCGTCGCAGGCCGCCATGATGCGGGCGGCGGCGACGGTCTCGCCGAGGAAGTCGAGCATCATGGCTCCCGAGATGATGGCGGCGATCGGGTTGGCCTTGGACTGACCGGCGATGTCGGGAGCCGAGCCGTGCACCGGCTCGAACATCGACGGCGCGGTGCGATCGGGGTTGAGGTTGGCCGAAGCGGCCAGACCGATACCGCCCGACACGGCACCGCCGAGATCGGTGAGGATGTCACCGAAGAGGTTGTCGGTGACGATGACGTCGTAGCGCTGAGGGTCTTGGACGAAGTAGATACAGGCCGCGTCGACGTGGTTGTAGGCGGTCTCGACGCCCGGATACTCCTTGGCCACCTCGTCGAACGTGCGCTGCCAGAGGTCGCCGGCGAAGGTGAGCACGTTGGTCTTGTGGACGAGGGTGAGGTGGTTGCGTCGGGTGGTGGCCAACTCGAAGGCGTAGCGGATCGCCCGCTCGGCGCCCTTGCGGGTGTTGACCGAACCCTGGGTGGCGATCTCGTCGGCCGTGCCCTTGCGCAGGAACCCGCCCTCGCCGGCGTAGGTGCCCTCGGTGTTCTCCCGGATCACGACGAAGTCGTGGCTGCCGTCGAGCTTGAACGGGCGTTGGTTGACATAGAGGTCGAGATCGAAGCGCATCTTGAGCAGCAGGCCCCGCTCGATCACGCCGGGGGGAACGTCGGGGGTGCCCACTGCGCCGAGGTAGATGGCATCGAGCTTGCGCCACTCGGCGAGCACGGAGTCGGGCAGGATCACGTCGTCTTTGAGGTAGCGCTCCCCACCGAGGTCGTAGTCGACCGTGTCGAGTTCGACGCCTGCAGCGGCGATCACTCGCAAGCCTTCGCGGATGACCTCGGGTCCGATGCCGTCGCCGCCCACGATTGCGATTCGGTAGTTGCTCACGCTGTTACTCCTCCGAGTGCCGTCGATGCCGGCGCTGGTCTGCCTCGATCGGTGTCCGATCACGATGGTGATGGCACGACCAACCAGGGCCGCGCCGAAGATCGAGCCTATCGCTCAAGCTCCCGTGAGATTTTGCCGAAGTCTTTGCACAGGACGGCTTCTCATGACTCAAATCGACACCAACTACTCGATGCGCACAGCGCCAGAATCGTGGATGGAGGCGGCGGAAGCCTCCGAGATCGTTCACGACCCCACACCCCTGGGACGCAAACGTGTGATGGCCGAGGTGCCGTCGCGCGAGCAGCCCGACATGGTCAGCGCCACGATCTTCGGCGGCATCGTCGCCTTGGCCGGCGGCTGGCTGTGGTACCGCTACGAAGTCGACACCCTCACCCAGCTTGCCTGGTTGGCGCCGCTGATCGGAGCGGCGATCGCCGTCGCCGTGCGAATCGCCGGTGGTGCTCGCCACAGCGACGTTCGCGCCACCCTGGCCTCTGTGCTGTACCTGCTCATGGTGCTGTCGGTCGCCTACATGGTGGAGCGCACCCAGTTCGCTGCGACCTACGGCACCTCGAGCGAGTACTTCAACTCCGACACGGCACTGTTGCGTCACCGGATCAGCGAGCCGCAGACGATCAGCTTCTGGCTGCTCGGCCTGATCGGCACGATCCACTTGAGCTACATGCTCGGCAAGCGACGCTAGGACCGTCGACTCGCATTAGCCTCGGGAGCGTGGTTGACAAACAACAGCTGTCAAAAGAAGCCTTCACCCGCCTGAAGAGCGAGTACGACGACCTCACCACCCGCGGTCGCATCGAGATCGCCCAGAAGATCGAATCCGCCCGGGAACTGGGCGACCTCTCCGAGAACGGCGACTACCACGCCGCCAAGGAGGAGCAAGGGAAGATGGAGGGTCGGATCGCCCATCTCGGCGGCCTGCTCGAGAAGGCCGAGATCGTCGAGGTCGACGAGTCCGACCTCGACACCGTCACCGCCGGTTGTGTCGTGTCGATCCGCTATGAGGGCGACGACGACATCGAGAAGTACCTGATCGGTTCGATCGAGGAGCGCCGCGACGGCGTCACGGTGATGTCGCCGGGTTCCCCGCTGGGTCAGGCGCTGCTGGGTGCCGGCAAGGGCGACTCGGTGTCGTATGAGGCGCCGGGCGGCATGTTGAGCGTCACCGTGGTGGAGATCGAGGCGTAGCCGAGCGGTGTGACCGAGGCGTAGCCGAGCAAGCTCAGCGCCAGCCGAGCGCGGTTTCGAGGTCGGTGGCGGCGTCGATGACCTGGTGCCCGTAGCGGTGGCCGGGGTCGGTCGAGGTCCGATCGATGGGGCCCGACACGCTGATGGCTGCCACGACGCGTCGGGAGGCGTCGTGCACGGGCGCGCTCACCGAGGCCACGCCGGGTTCACGCTCGCCGACCGAGACGGCGTAGCCGGTGTCGGGTGTCCGGCCGAGGAGCACCAACGCAGCCGAGCCCTTGGCCATCGTGAGTCGTCGGCCGACCGGAACAATGGTGCGAAGGCCGTGCTCGGATTCGGCGGCGGCGACACAGACGCGTTCCGAGCCGTCTTGCACGTAGAGCTGGGCACTCTCCTGGGTCTCGGTTCGCAGCTGCTCGAGGATGGGTTGGGCGATAGCGGCGAGGGGGAGTTCCTCGGCGACGCGTCGCCCGAGTTCCAGGAGGCGGTACCCGAGTGCGAAGCGGCCATCGTCGAGCCGTCGTGCCATCCCGTGGTCGCAGAGGGCCGAGGCGAGGCGGTGAGCCGTCGCCCGGTTCAAGCCGCTGGTCTCGACGAGATCGTTGAGTGTGCACGGTCGGCCCGCGAGGGCGTCGACGATGAGCATCGCCTTGTCGATCACCCCGACCCCACTGATCGAGGCTGTCACACTGCCGCTCGGCGAAGGTACGATGTCGTCCACCAAATGAGATTATCGTCTCAAATGATGAGATCAGTGAAACCTCGAGGATGGAGCACGCGTGACTGAACCCCGCACCCTGGCCGACAAGCTCTGGGACCGACATGTCGTCGCCACCGGTGGCCCCGGTGAACCCGATCTCCTCTACATCGACCTCCACCTCGTCCACGAGGTCACCTCGCCGCAGGCGTTCGACGGCCTGCGGTTGTCGAACCGCACGGTCCGGCGCCCCGATCTCACCGTTGCCACCGAAGACCACAACGTGCCAACGGAGAACACCGATCAGCCGATCGCCGACGAGATCAGCGCCAAGCAGATCGAGACGTTGCGCAACAACACCGCCGAGTTCGGCATCACGAATCACCCGATGAACTCGCCCGGCCAGGGCATCGTCCACGTGATCGGCCCGGAGCAGGGCCTCACCCAGCCCGGCATGACCGTGGTGTGCGGCGACTCCCATACCGCCACCCACGGCGCCTTCGGAGCGCTCGCTTTCGGCATCGGCACCAGCGAGGTCGAGCACGTGCTCGCCACCCAGACCCTGCCGCAGCTGCGGCCCAAGACCATGGCGATCACCGTCGAAGGAAGTCTGCCGCCCGAGTCCTCGGCGAAGGATCTGATCCTCGCGATCATCGGTGCCATCGGCACCGGTGGCGGCATCGGCCACATCATCGAGTACCGCGGCGAGGCCGTCCGCAATCTGTCCATGGAAGGCCGAATGACGGTCTGCAACATGTCGATCGAGGCCGGCGCCAAGGCCGGCATGATCGCTCCCGACCAGACCACCTTCGACTATCTCGAAGGCCGCGACCATGCGCCGAAGGGTGCCGACTGGGATGCTGCCGTCACCGAGTGGAAGACCCTGCCGAGCGATGAGGGCGCCACGTTCGACAGCGAGGTCATCTTCGATGCCTCCACCATCACGCCGCAGGTGTCGTGGGGCACCAACCCCGGTCAGGTCGCAGCGATCGCCGGTGTGGTGCCGAACCCGGCCGACTTCGCCGATGCGTCTGCTCGTGGCGCCGCCGAACGGGCCCTGGCCTACATGGGTCTCGAGGCCGGCACGCCCTTCGCCGACATCAAGGTCGACACCGTGTTCATCGGTTCGTGCACCAACTCCCGCATCGAAGACCTCCGGGCGGCCGCCGGCGTGGCCAAGGGCCGCAAGGTGGCCGATGGCATGCGCACCCTCGTGGTTCCGGGGTCGTGGAAGGTGAAGGCACAGGCCGAGGCCGAGGGTCTCGACAAGATCTTCGTCGACGCCGGTTTCGACTGGCGCGACCCGGGGTGCTCGATGTGCCTCGCCATGAACCCCGACAAGCTCAGCGTCGGCGAGCGTTCGGCATCGACCAGCAATCGCAACTTCGAAGGCCGCCAGGGCCGCGGTGGTCGCACCCATCTGGTGTCGCCAGAGATCGCCGCTGCCACCGCGATCGTCGGCCGCTTCGCCACCCCAGCCGACCTGGCCTGACCGCCCCTGCACGCCCCGCCCGAGAGAAGAGAGCACCATGAAAGCAGTTCGCATCGTCACCGGCACCGCCGTCCCCCTCGACCGCTCCGACGTCGACACCGATCAGATCATCCCGTCCGACTGGCTCAAGCAGGTCGAGCGCACCGGTTTCGAGAAGGGTCTCTTCTCGGAATGGCGCGACGAGCCGAGTTTCGTCCTCAACGAAGAGCGGTTCTCCGGCGCCACGATCTTGATCGCCGGTGAGAACTTCGGCGTCGGGTCCTCACGTGAGCACGCCGTATGGGCAATCCAGCAGTACGGCTTCGATGCCGTCATCAGCCCCCGCTTCGGCGACATCTTCCGGAACAACTCGACCAAGAACGGTCTCGTCCCCGTCGTCCTCACGGCCGACGAGGTGGCTCGCCTGATGTCGGCCGTCGACGCCGACGCCAGTGTCGAGATCACCATCGATGTCGAGCGGCGCACGGTCGAAGTCCCGGCCATCGGGTTCGAGGCCAGCTTCCCTCTCGACGACGCCACGCAGGAACGCTTTCTCGAGGGCCTCGACGACATCGGACTGAGCCTGCGTCATGCCGACGCCATCTCGTCCTTCGAGGCCAATCGACCGGCCTGGTTGCCCACGAGCTGACACCGGTCACATCCGACCTGGCCCCGATCCTCGGGCACCGTTCGCTACGGTGCTCGGGGTGAACGATCCCCGCACCCCCGCACTCCCCGCTCGACTCGTCGCCATCCTGCTCGGATCAGCCCTGATCGCCGCCGGCTGCGGTGGGAGCGGGAGTGCCGACACCTCGTCCGAGGCCACCACCACGACCGAGGCAACGACCACGACCGCCGCGGAGACCACGACCACCACGGCCGAGGCAACGTCCACGACCGCCGAGGAGACGACCACCACCGCCATGGCCGCAGCGCCGGTGGATGCTCCGACGATCGAGGTGGTCGACCAGGGCGCCGAGCCCCGTGTCGAGCTCCGCTACGAAATCGCCGACGGCGTCTACGCGGCCCGCCTGAGCCAGATCCAGAGCCTGCGCCAGACGATCGACGGCCAGCTCGCCTCCGAGGTCAGCGATCTCGAGAGTCTCTTCGAGGTCGAGCTCACCACCCGGACCGTTCCGGAGGGCTATCAGTTCACCGCCGTGTACACCAACGTCTCCATGGCCGAGGGCACCGACCCAACGATCGCCGAGACGATGATGTCCCAGCTCGAACAGTTGGTCGGCTCGACCTTCCTCAGCACGATCGACCCTCAGGGCTACATCCTCGCCCAGGCGTTCGAGCCGCCGGCCGGAGCGGCCAATGCCGGCGATCTCCAGACGTTCATGGAATCGCTCGCCGCTCAGAACCAGTTCGCCAATCCTTTGCCGAGTGAGCCGATGGGCATCGGCGGCTCGTGGAAGCAGACGCAGTCCCTGACCGTGAACGGCATCGCCATGGTCCAGGAGTCCACCTACACCGTCACGGCCATCGACGGGGCCACGATCACGATGGACGTGACGGGCACCCAGATCGTGCCCGTCGGACCGGTCGACTTCCCCGGCCTGGCTGCCGGCGTCGAGGTGTCGGTGGAAGCGTGGGATGTGGCGACGACGGGCTCCATCGACGCCGATCTCACTCGTCCGTTCCCGTCGAGTTCGGCCACGGTGGAAGGTGTTCAAGTGCTCGTCGGCAGCGGAGACGAGGAGTTCCGGCTCGAGCAGGAACTCACCAACGTCGCCACCATCACCCCGCTGAACTGAAGGTGACCGACGATCGCATCGTCCCTCGGCTTCTCGCCGGCATCGTCGTCGGTTTCGTGGCCGCGTTGCTCTGGCCGCGGGGTTGGAAGGCCTGACCCGTCGGCGTCGGCGTCGATGACGACTCAGCCGGAGAGTCGTACCGGGTCACCGATCATCCGGACCGACCACGTGGTTCGGTCGTGAATGTCGCTGCCGTAGGTGTAGCGGATACTCCACCACCGACCGGCGTAGCGTGTCGCGTAGTCGCCCGGCAGGGACACCGTGGCGATGACGATGCGGTCGTTGTAACGACTCTTGGAGAGGGTGTCGGCGTAGACCTGGTTGCCGTCGCCGCTCACGTCGAGTGAAGTGCCCGAGCCGGAGCAGCCGCCGGTGGCTGCGGTCACACTGCAGTCGGTCTCCCAGTCGAAACTCACCGGGTCGCCGTCGGGGTCGAGGATCTCGATGAGCTGGGCACCTTCACCGACGTCGAACAACGAGATCTCGAGCTTCTTGCCGGCGTGCTCGCCGCCGATCTCTGCGAGATAGAACTCGCTCGAGCCGCCGTTGAGCGACGCGTAGAGCGAGAGGTCTTCGACGGCCGACACCTGCGGGCAGGTCGCGTCGTACTCGAAGGCGGTGGTGAGCGTCGAGCACAGCGAGTAGGCGAAGCCGCTGTAGGCCCGGAGCGCGAACCCGTTGGATCCGGTCGACTGGTTGCCTCCGCCCTGGGTGGTCACCCGCAGGTAGTAGGTGCCCGGCTCCGGGTCGGCAATCGTCCCGATGGTCTGCCACGAATTGGTGTAGGCGGCGTCGCGGTCGCCGACGACGATGTCGGCGATCTTCGTGTGCGAATCGAGGTCGAATGGCGGACCCTCGGCGTCGAAGAACTCGAACCTGGTGTCGAATGCCGAAGGGTTCACGAGCTCGCTGTCGGTCCCGAGACCGGAGTTCGGGTCATACGTGCCGTCGAAGACCTCGAGCTTCACCGGCGACGATGGCTTCTGGTCGATCGTGATCGCGTAGATGTACTCGCCGGTGACGTCGGGGTTGGGAGTACCCCAGCAGTCGTTGGGCGGATAGAAGCCGCCGGGGTACGCCGCCATCCATTCGGCCACACGCAGGTCGCCGTTCTCCCGAACCGAGCACCGGCCCGAGATGGCGAGCCACAGCGACGGGCTCCCGATCGTGTTGACCGGACTGCCGAGCGCCAGGGGACGGTTGTACTCGGCGATGGCCGACCTGGTGATGGCGAACTCGTCGAAGAAGAGCTGGGAGAAACCAAGGTGGCTCTTGGTAGCGATCCGCACCTTGACCCGGTTCTGTCCCAGCATGGTGACATCGACGGTGGAGTCGGTTCCCGGCGTCAGACCGTTGCGGGCCACCGCGTCGTAGGCGACGGCGCGAGCGGCGTCCTCGTCGGGCAGCCAGACGACGGCGGCGAGCGAGCTGGCGTCGGCGATCCGCTGGTTCTGCTGGGCCTGGAGATACCACACGCCCAGGTCGACGCCGATGGCGGCGATGGCGAGCAGCGGCAACAGCAACAGGGCGAGGAGGGCAAGTGCGTAGCCACGCTCGCCGTCTCGTTCCTCGACGCCATCGGCACCATTGCCGGTCTCATCGAGCACGGTCTCATCGAGCACGGTCTCGTCCAGCACGATCCGATCGGACACGACCTCATCGAGCACCATCTGATCGGTCATGGCTCGAACCTCGGCTCGATGCGCATGATGGTCGTGTCCGTAATGGTGCGGTCGGGAAGGAACGGAGCAACGCTGTCGTGACGCACCTCGACCCGCACCCCGATCCAGTCCGTCCCCGCGCCTTGGTCGGTCTCACGATCGAGAGGACACCAGAACCGGTCCGGGTCGAACACGCCACAGTCGATCGTTCCGGTGAACGACGACGTGGTGAGTGCGAGCGAGTTGCCGTCGTAGTGGTTGCACTTGTCGAGGATCGAGCTGGTGTCGCAACCGAGCGGCAGCCCGCCGTCGCTCTCGGGCAGGAAGACGATGATGCGCTCGATATCGGCGGGAGCGATGTCGGACAGGGGCGCAGCCATGGTCATCAGCGCATCGAAGTCGGCGAGCCGAGCGTCACCTTCGGACGACACGACACGAGCGCCGGCCTGCGACGCCGCCGTGATCCGCTGCATGTCGCGAACATGGAAGCCCAACTCGGCGACGCCGAGGACCAGCGTCGCGAGCAGCGGCACCACCATCGCAACCTCAATCATCACCGCGCCTCGTTCGCTGCGGCGGCTGACCCTGGTGAACCGGCGCCTCATAGGTCTCTCGGTTCGATGCGGAGGATGGACGTGGTTGACATCGTGCGCTCGCCACCGAAGAAGCCGGTGACCATGGTGTGCTTGAACTCGAGATGGACGCCGATGTAGTCCGGTGGTCCACCGTTGGCTGCACTCTGCGTGACGACGCGCTCGTACGGACACCAGAAGCGATCGAGGTTGCGGTCCGACCGGCAACCGAAGTCGCTCAGCGGCTCGGCGAACTGTCCGGGCATGTAGCGATTGCACTGTTCGGCGGCGTCCTGCGAGCCCGTCAAACAGACCGGAGGGACCGAGTCGTCGGGCCCGTCGGCCTCGAAGATGACGATCTTGGTGATGTCCTGCTCGGCGATCGGCGATGCGCTGTCCATGATCACTTCGAGTACGTGGAAGTCAGCGTCCTGGTCGTTGCCACTGATCGCCGCCGCTCGCGCTGCGTCGAAGCCGACCGCGTCCAGCGCGACTCGATCGCGAAAGAGCAGGCTGAGCTCGATGATGCCGAAGAGCATCACGAACAACAGCGGCGCCGTGATCGCCGCTTCGACCATGGCCGCTCCGCGCTCGGACCTTTCGCCGCGAACCATCATCATCCCACCGGCGGCACGAAGACCGTGGTGGTCGTGGTCGGGACGGTGGTGGTCGTGGTCGGCGCCGTCGTCGTGGTCGTGGTCGGGGCGGTCGTCGTGGTGGAGGTCGGGCCCGGTGCCGTGGTGGCCGTCGTCGGGGTCCCCACCGTGGTCGTGGTGGACACCGTCGTGGTCGTCGTGGGCGCCGTCGTCGTCGTCGTTGTCGTTGGAGCGGTCGTGGTCGTCGTCGTCATCGGCGGCGCCGTCGAAGGCGGGATGGTGGTGGTCGTCGTGGTGTTCGGCAGCCACACCTGTTCACGCCCGACGTCGTACGCCGCTTCTTCCTGATACTCGGCCGCGCTGTCGCCCATCAGGCCGATGATCTGGATGGCGCCGACCACGAAAACGGCAAGCAGCAGCACGTACTCGACGAGTACCGCGCCATGCTCGCTTCGGGTGCAAACGCACGTCGACCACTTCACGATTGGGGTATCGACGCCCAATTCGGCCACTTGAGCAGCGGAATGAATTTACCTAGGCCCTTCGTACCATTTTTGTAGCTCTCGGGACCTCGGCGAAGCGCCAGAACGGCGTGTCAGAGTGTGTCGGTGACCCATGAAATGGATACGCCGGTCCGCCAGTGGCGCGAGGAAGGCTTCGCCGTCGTCCCAGGGCTCGTACCAGATGACGACATCGCCCCTGCGGTCGCGGAGCTTGCGGCGCTGTACGAAGCAGCGACCACCGAGGACTACAACAAGGCCCGTCACTTCGGCGACGGCGACCCGAACGGGAAACACTTCCGTGCGAGCCAGTTCGATGGCATGCGAGGGTTTCCCCTGGCGGGATGCCAGGCGCTCAATGACCTCTTCGTACATCCTCGGATCGTCGACTTTGCTCGGCACGTGCTGGGCGATGACGACGTGCGCATCTACCAGGCAGCGGCCTGGGCGAAGTGGGCCGGGGCCACCAACTACGAGCAGCCACTGCACCGAGACACCAATCACTCACTCCTGCCACCGCGGATGGAACCCGGCTTCTGGCATCTGGAAACGTTCCTCTACCTGACCGATGTCGACGACGACGGTGCGCCACCACGGCTGGTGCCTCGCAGTAGGTCGCACGTCGACGTCGAGCACCAGTACGAACACGAGGTCGCCGCCACCGGGGCGAGAGGCACGCTGCTGGCCTATCGCTCCGACGTCTGGCACCGTGGCACCGACTTCCAGCGGCCCGATGCGCATCGATTCGTGCTCGTCATCGGATTCCGACCTGCGGCCGCAGAGTGGTTCAGCTACGACGCGTTCGGCCGTCTCGGCAACAATCGAGTCTTCGCCGACTTCGTACGAGGCAAGTCGCCAGACGATCTGGCGCTGTTCGGCGTGCCGCGGCCAGGCCATTCGTACTGGACGGAGGCCACGGTCGACGCCATGGGCCACAAATACCCAGGCCTCGACATGGCACCATGGAGTGACGCCCTCCCGGCCTGAGGCGATGTCGCGCCGTGGGGTGTTGTCGCCGCCCGAGGCGTTGTCACAGGCGGCTGCGACACTGGTGTGCATGGCTTTTGGACAGCCCTCCGGCCCACCGGCCACTCGAAGCCAACTGCACCAACTGCTCGAGCTCCTCGAAGCCGCCGGGCACACCGATTTCCGTGACGCACGGGGCCCCATGGGGTTCACCCAACGGCAGGCCGGCGGCAAGTTCACCCGCGACGAGGCCGAGGCGTTCATCGAGCAGTTGCAGGCCGAGGCCGAGCTCCACGATGGTGACCCGCCAGCCGCCGAGCAGGTCAAGGCGTCGACACCGACGCCGAAACGTCCGGCGCCGCCGACAGCGGCGACAACCGGCCGGGCCGAGCTGACTCCGGCCGAGAAGCAACTCCGCCGCATCCCCACCGCCGAGCTGGCCGCCGAACTCCAACGCCGCGGCTGGATCGTCGTCGAGCCCTGATTCGACCACCTTGCGATGGTCGTCGGCCCATCATCGGCGCCGGCGAGTCCCCCAAAAGCCCATCACGTCGGTGAACGAAGCCCGGTCGAGCACGTGCCAATCAGTCGCTCACAGAACGCAAAATCGTCGCGTCGATCTCGACGAGTTGTCCCTGGTAGCCGAGGAGATGCGCGCCGAGCAGCGTTGCGGGAGGCACCTCACCGCCGAACCATTCGACCACTGCCTCCCATGCCCGCAACAGGTGCTCATGACGACCAACGACATGGATCGTGATGTGACGAACGTGCTCGATTCCGAACCCGTGGACGCCGAGCAAGGTCCGCATGTTGTCCAGACACGCGGTCGCTTGTTGACGTGGCTCGTCGACACCCACGAGGTCGCCGCTCCCATCCAGCGGCACCTGACCGGCGATGAAGAGCTGGTCACCAACCACCTGTGCGTACTGATAGCCGGGAGTCCTCGAGAGGCCTGCGTTGCGCTCCTCGTCATTCATCGCCGCACTCGTTCCTGACACGTACCGATGGAGCCCGAGTCTGCCGGTCGCAGGTCGCTCCCGCACCTTCGCTCCTTTCCCACTATCTGACATGTATCACATTTTGAATATGTCTATTTCTGTTTTCAAACGTTCTCTACGCAACATATGTTCGATACCATTACTCCATGGTTGGCGGCAATCGACATCACGAGCGGGAGTTGTTCGTCGACTACTTCGAGCCGGTGTCGATGGATCCGGCCGAGATCGCCGACCCCGAACTGCGTGCGGCCGTCCTCGCACACGCTGCCTCCGCCCAGATCGCCCACGCTGACTACCTGGCGGTGCTGAACCGTGCCCACCAGCGCGACCGGGCGAAGCGAGCGGTCCACCGTGACACCGCCAACTGGCTGGCCGACGAAATTCGCACCCACCGGAACACCGCCGGTCGAGACGTCAACCTGGCTCGCCTCATCCATCACCATCATCCGCGCATCGGCGAGTCCTACCGGAACGGGCGCATCAACGCCGATCACCTTCGACTCTTCACTCGCATCTGGAACCAGCGGGCGCTCCGTCCCTACCTCGAACGTGACCTCGACATCTTGCTCGGCTGGGCCACCAGCCCCTGGGTCGAGTGCATCCATCTGTTCCGAGCGTGGGAGGTGCTGGTCGACCCCGTCGATCCGAATGATCTCGCCGCCCAGGCCCACGACAAGCGACGCTTCAACTACACCCGCAACGGGCACCAACTCATCTGTGAGCTCGACACCACCACGGCGCACTTCGCCACCATCGAAGCCGGGCTCCGTGCCAAGGTCGCCGAACTCTTCGAAGCCGACTGGGCCGAAGCCCAAGCACGGGTCGGCAGCGACGCCAGCCTCGACGACCTCCTGCGTACCGACACCGAACGGTGGCACGACGCCCTGATGTCGCTGCTGCACTCGGGCATCGCCACCGATCCTGGCACCGCACACGTCACGGCCAACATCGTGATGGATAGCGACACCGCCATCGCCGAGGCCGAGCGCCGCGACGCCCAGGCGGTTGGGCTGCCAGCTCCCGTCCGAGCGACCAACGACGCCACCGAGCGGGCCCGCACCTACCGATGCGAAACCCTCTCGGGCATGCCGCTCGCACCGGCCGACGCACTCGACTTCGCTCTTGCCGGCTATGTCCGCAAGTTCGTCTTCGAAACCGAGACCTCAGACTTCACTGCCAGCGAGCGAGCCCGCCTGTTCAAGGGGGCCAAGCGGGTGGGCATCATGATCCGGGATCGCCACTGCCAGGGCGCCGGCTGTTCCACCCACGCCTCCTACTGCGAGGCCGATCACACGATTCGCCACATCGACGGCGGACCCACCGTCCCGACGAATGGTCGAGCCAGATGCGGCCCATGTCACAGACACAAAACTCGGCTCGAATCGCTCGGCATCTGGCCCGGCGGCTGAGCCCCACCTGATCCCAGCCACCCGAACCACCGGCCTCCGCCGGTGCTTCGACGCGCCCCTCCCTCAGTGCGGCGGCCGTTCAGCAGCACTCGATGGCGTCGACGCTGAGGATGCCCTCGGCTGACGCCAACTTGGCGATGAGGTCGGTGGGTACCTGGGAGCGAGTGGTGATGACCATCGTGGCGGAGTTGCCACCGGGGTCACGGCCCACGGCCATGTCGGACACGTTCAGTTGGGCCTCACCAAGCATCGTGCCGACGACGCCGATCACGCCCGGCCGATCATCGTTGCGGACGACCAGCATGTGCTCGCTCGGCGGGATGTCGACGTCGTGCCCGTCGATCTCGATGATCCGGGCCTCGTCACGCAGGCCGACGAGGGTGGCCGACATGGAGTGGTCACCACCTTCGATGGTCAGCTTGTTCACGAAGTCGCGAGACGTCGAGTCGGCAACTGGGGTGACGGTGACGCCGCGCTCGGCCAGGAGCGGGTTGGCATTGACGAACGACACCGGCTCGGTGGCGCCGACCGACAGCAGGCCCTTGATCGCCGAAAGGGTGGCCAGACGATTGTCATAGCCGCCGATCTCGCCCTCGAAACGCACCGAGACGGTGCTCGGCAGGTCGCCGACGAACGACGCGAACATCCGACCGAGCTGCTCGGCGAGAGGGAGGTACGGCTTCATGGTGCCCGCCACCTCGGCGGCGTCGATGTTGACGGCGAACGGCACGAAGTCGCCGGCCAGCGCCAGGTTGACCTGCTCGGCGATGGTGACGCCGGCCTTGTCCTGGGCCTCGTGGGTGGACGCTCCGAGGTGGGGCGTGACCACGATGTTGGGCAACGAGAACAGCGGCGATTCGGTCTTCGGTTCGGTATCGAACACGTCGAGGCCGGCGGCAGCGGCCTTGCCGGACACCAGGGCGTCGTGCAGGGCGGCCTCGTCGACCACGCCGCCACGAGCCACGTTGATGATGCGGATGCCGTCCTTCGCCTTGGCGAAGAAATCGGCGCCGATCAGCCCGACGGTCTCGGGCGTCTTGATGACGTGCAGGGTGACGATGTCAGCCCGAGCCGCAAGCTCGTCGAGACCGACCAGCTCGACCGACAGCTGACGAGCCCGGTCTTCGGAGATGTAGGGGTCGTACGCGATGAGCTTCATGCCGAACGCCAGCGCTCGCTGGGCGACGAGCTTGCCGACGCGTCCCAGTCCGACGATGCCGAGCGTCTTGTCGTAGAGCTCGATACCGGTCCACTTCGACCGCTCCCAACGACCAGCCTTGAGGGCGGCGTCAGCCTGCGGGATGTTGCGGGCCTGGGCCAGGATCAGCGCCATCGTCTGCTCGGCCGTGGTGACGATGTTCGACTGCGGCGCGTTGCAGACCATGACGCCACGCTTGGTGGCCGCTTCGACGTCGACATTGTCGAGACCGATCCCGGCCCGACCGACGACGGTGAGATCGGTGCCCGCCGCCAACACCTCTTCGGTCACGGTGGTGGCCGAGCGGATGATCAGCGCTGCGGCACCGGGCATCGCCGCCACGAGTTCCTCGGGCGACAGCCCGAGCTGGATGTCGACCTCGTGTCCGGCCGCTCGAAGCTTGTCGAGACCGGTCGGAGCGAGTTCCTCAGTGACGAGAATGCGTGCCATGGGCACAGGATTGCCCGCTGGCGAGCGAAGCCCAACCAGTGCGATGACTTTCAACAACATTTGTTGCTGCTTACAGTTGGGCGGTGACCAACGACGCATCGAATGACGCCGCCCCGACCCTGATCATCGGCGCCGGGCTCGCCGGGCTCGTGGCAGCGCGCCGGCTCAGCGAGAGCGGTCGACGGGTGATCGTCGTCGACAAGGGCAGGAGCGTCGGCGGACGCCTGGCGACCCGCCGTCTCGGCAGCGGTGTGCTTGATCACGGGGCCCAGTTCTTCACCACCCGATCGCCCGAGTTCACTGCTGCCGTCGCCGAGTGGACCGAGGCGGGGGTCACGAGCGAGTGGTGTCGCGGCTTCGGGGTCGAGGACGGCTACCCCCGCTACCGCACCAACGGTGGCATGAACCAGCTGGCCAAACACCTCGCTGCTTCACTTGATTCGGAACTCGTCACGATCGTCACCCGGGTCCGGGCCCAGGCCCTGCTCCAGATGGACGACGCCTGGGGCGTGTCGTACGAATCCGGGGCGCGCGACGTCGACGAAGTCGGCTCGGTCATCGCCACGCCGCCGGTGCCGCAGACGATCGACCTGCTCACCGACGGCGCCGCCCGGCTCGACAACGGCGTCACGCTCGACGATTTGCGTGCCATCACCTACCACCAGGTCATCGCGCTGCTCACGAAGGTCGTCGGCCGTCCCGACTTCGGCCCCTCCGGAGCGCTCCAGCAACCCGACGATCCGACCTTCAGCTTCATCGCCGACAACCAGGCGAAGGGCATCAGTCCCGAACGCACGGTCACGTTCCACACCGCCCACGCGCTGAGCGCCGAGTTGTTCGATCGTCGGGATGCGGCGATCGCCGACATCTTGGTGCCGCAAGCCCGAGCGGTGCTCGCCGACGCCGACCCGGAAGCACGGATCGTCGAGTACCAGGTCAAGAAGTGGCGCTACGCCGGCCCGGTCGTACCGCGGAGCGAGCGCAGCCTCACCATCGCGCGCACGCCCGGACCCCTGGTGCTGGCCGGCGACGCGTTCGGCGGGTCGAAGGTCGAGGGAGCGTTCCTCTCGGGCCTGTCGGCTGCCGAGACCATCCTCGCCGCCGGTTGATCACGATCGAGTGAGGACCGCCCAGAAGCCGGTGCCCGCCTCTGCCGTCACTCCGCACCACTCACCGGGGAGGGCACGGCACACATCGTCGGGTGGCAGGTGGATCGGCGTCTGATCGCCGAGCGTGTTGACCCACAGCACTGAACCCGACGGTCGAAGCACACGGTCGACCTCGTGCGGGAACAGCAGCATGTTCACCATCACCACCACGTCGAACGTCGCGTCGGCGAACGGCAGGACGTTGGCGTCGCCGTGGACCCGGGGCGCGAGATGTGCCGGGGCTTCGGCCAGCATGGCGGCCGCCAGGTCGAAGGCCGTGAGTTGCGCCACGTGCGGCGCCAGCACCCTGGTGCCGGCACCCGTCCCGCTGCCGAGTTCGATCCACCGCCCGCTCCGGTCGAGGCGGCCGCGCTCGAGGCCGTCGCCGATGACGCTCGCCGTCGACGGCTCGACCGAGTCCGACGCCCAATCCGCCGCCATGCCGTCGAAGAGGGCCCCGACCTTGCGGGCGCGCTCGGCGTCCCAACCGCCGTCGAACGCCACCCGCCGGGTCACCTTGCGCATCGGATGGTCGGGACCGGCCATCGATGGCGGGGCGACGGCGGACTCGTGGGGCGTGAGACGTTCGATCACGACCACGTGTCTAGTCGCTAGCGTTCGAGCATGGTCGCCCTCACGCTGAAGACGTCGACGTCGCCGCAGCCCAACTTCTTGGATCTGCCGTGGTCGACCCCGCTCGAGGACTGGCCCGACGAGCTCGCCGTCCGTCTGGCCAAGGGTCGACACCGTCACGTCGTTCGCTTCATCAGCCACGGCGACACCTACTACGCCTGCAAGGAGCTGCCGCCGAGGCTGACCGAACGGGAGTACTCGATGCTCGACTGGCTCGCCGAGGAAGGCCTGCCAGTGGTCGACCTCGTCGGCATCGCCATGGACCGCACCGACGAGGCCGGTCAGCCGCTCGAGTCGGTGCTCATCACCAAGCACCTGCGCTATTCGCTCCCCTACCTGCACCTGTTCGCCTCGCCCGGAAACGACGGCCTCCACGAGAAGCTGATCGACGCCCTCGCCATCTTGCTCACCCGGATCCACCTCGTCGGGTTCTTCTGGGGCGACTGCTCGCTCGGCAACGCCCTGTTCCGCCGCGATGCCGGCGCACTCGTGGCCTACCTCGTCGACACCGAAACCGGGGAACGCCACGACACCCTCACCGACGGCCAGCGCCAGCTCGACATCGACATCGCCTGCGAGAACATCGCCGGCGGCCTGTACGAACTCGAAGCGCTCGGGAAACTACGCGGCGTCGACCCGATCCACGTGGTCGAACAGTTGCAGGTCCGCTACGACGAGCTGTGGAGCGAACTCACCCAGGTCGACCAGCTCGATTCGAGCGAACTCTGGCGAATCGGCCAGCGGCTCGAACGATTGAACGACCTCGGCTTCGACACGGTCGAACTCCAGCTGACCAACGACGACAGCGGCAACCGCATCACCTTCCGGCCGAAGGTGGTCGAGGAAGGCCACCACCGCCGGGAACTGCAGCGACTGACCGGCATCGAAGCCGAGGAGAACCAGGCCCGGCGGCTCCTCAGCGCCGTGCATGGCTACGGCGCGTTCCTGGAGCAGGCGGAGAACCGGGCCTTGCCCGACGCCATCAGGGTCTACCGATGGCTCACCGAGCGCTACGAACCCACACTCCAGGCCGTGCCGCAGGAGCTGCGGGGGCGCCTCACCGACGCCGAGCTGTACCACCAGATCCTCGACCACCTCTGGTACATGTCCGAGCGCGAGGGCCAAGACATCGGTCTGGAACAGGCGGCCGCCGACTTCGTGGCGACGATCCTGCCGCAACTCCCCGACGAGGTGGTCGTGCTCGACGAGCTCGACTGATCAGCTCTCGTCGGTGACGGGCCAGCAGTTCCCCGACGTCAACGACTCGATGGCGTGCTGGGGCGTGGCGATGCGGATGCAGATCTTGCCGACCTTGCCGAAGAGACTCGACACATAGCCGGCCGGGTCACCGTGGACCTCCCACCCCGGGTTGCCGGCAATGCTGCCCTGGGACTCGGCGCCTTCGGCGATGACACCGGAGTTCGCCACCGGCGTCTCGCTCGGGAAGACGTGGTAGTGGTAGCTGCCGTTGACGTTGAACGGCTCGTTGTTGTTCTCGGTGTCGTAGAGCACCTCGAGTTCCGAGCCGTTCCAGATGGCCGAGGTGATGCAGGCGTAGCGATCGTTGGCCCTCACCGTCGGGCCACACCACTCGTCGTCTTCGAGCACCGTGAGGGCGTCGTCGCTGCCGAAGGCCTTCACGTCGGCGTCCTTCTTCATCGCCGCCCGGACCTCGGTATTGGTGGATCGGTCGATCTCGCCGCTGAGTGTGGCGATGCCGTCGACCACCTCGACCGAGACGAAGTCGGCAACACCGGCAGCGGCGATCACGGCCTCGGCCGCGGCCTGGGTCTCGGCATCGGCGTTGGTCTCGGGCGCGGCGGTGGTGGTGGTCTCCTCCGCATCAGGGGCCGAGGTGGTGGTCGCCTCGTCGCCAGGTGCCGAGGTGGTGGTTTCGGCGCCGGCCGCGGTGTCGCCGTCGTCGCCACCCCCCTTGAGGACGAAGTAGCCGCCGATGGCAGCGATCAGCACGACGGCAGCAAGGCCCAGCAGCATCGGTGTGCGATTGCCGACGGGAGCGGTGACCCCCTCGCTGGGCTCTCGCTGTACCTGGGGTTCGGGCCTGGGTTCGGGCCGAGGCACCGGTTGGGAGTCAGCGGCGCTGGGCACACCCATCGGCTTGCGAGGGGGCTCGGTGGCCGGCGGAGCAGGAGCCTCGGCCACCGGCTCTGGCGTTGTCGGCTCGGGGATCGACTGCGAGACCGGCGGAGCGACCGGCTGTGGCGTGGGCTCGGGCTGGGGTTCAGCCTTCGGCGCAGGACGAGGGGTCGGAATCGACAGCGGTGGTGCCGCTTCGAGAGGGGGCACGGGGGCCGGTGGCGTGGCGGGGCGAGAGTTGTCGGCGACCGGGGCGGCAGCGCGACCGGTGGGGCCCTGGGCGTCGCCACCGGCGGCGGCTGCGGCATAGGCCGCGCCGAGCGCGATGGCGTGCTTCGGGTGGGCATCGACGGCAACCGGGCGGCCGAGGTCGGAGGCAACCATCTGGGCGACGAGCGGGATTCGGCTCGATCCGCCGACGAGGAGCACCTTGGCGACCTGGTCCATCTCGATACCGGCCGAGGCGACGGCTCGTCGCATCGCTTCGATGCTGTCGGCCAACGATGGCCGGACCACCGACTCGAACTCCCGCCGAGTGAGACGGACCTCGGTCTGCAGGTTTGGCAACAACACCGGGATGGTGGCGTCGGTGTCGGACGACAGCGCTTCCTTCGCGTCGACGCAGTCATTCCGCAGACGAGATACCGCCGCCATGGCGTTCGGGTCGTCGGGATCGAGCTCGCTCAATGCGTTGTCGAGGGAGCGGGCGACGTGGGCGAAGACCGCCGCGTCGAAGTCGATGCCGCCCAGGCGCTCGATGCCCTCGGGCTTGCCGATGATGTCGAACCCCTCGTGGGTGCGTTGGAGCACGCAGGCGTCGAACGTGCCACCGCCGAGGTCGTACACCGCGACGATCTGCCCTTCCTCGACCCGTTCCTGGTTGGCGTAGGAGATGGCGGCCGCCTCGGGCTCGGTGAGCGTGACCACCGAGTCCTGGTCGAGGCCGGCCAGCCGCAGGGCCTGGCGGAACAGATCGAGCTTGTACGGGCCCCAGTTCGCCGGATGCGACACCGCGATCCGGCTGGGCGCGCCGCCCTCTCGAGTGGTGACCTCATCGAGGACCGCTCGCAGGAGCCGGGCCATCAGCGCCTCGGCTGAGTACGGACTGCCCCCGACGATGATCGGGGTGGTGTCGCCGAGCCGACGCTTGAACTCACGAGCGACTCGCTCGGGCTCGGTGATGGCGCGGCGAACGGCGGCTTCGCCGGTGAGGATGGTCTCGTCTTCCCGTAGCAGGACGACCGACGGGATCGCCGCCGCTCGCCCTCCGAGCGAGAAGATGGACGCCTTCTCGTCGCGGTGCACCGCTGCTGCGGTGTACGTGGTGCCGAGATCGATTCCTACCTGGTAACTCACGTCTGTTTCCCTCCGGCGGCCAGCTTAGTTGGCCAATCCCCCACCGACCCACGGGGACATCCCCGATGGGGGGATTCGGCGGCCATGGCATGATGCGAGACGTGAGCATTCGTCGAACCATCGAATCGCTGCTCCAGGACGAGCAGCAGCAGGAAGCCTTCCGTGCTTCTCCCGAGTCGTTCTTCGCCGACCATGGCATCGAGGACATCCCGGGGGAACTCATCGGCACCGCCTTCGTGCACTATTCCGACACCGCGCCGATCGAGCACGGTGACGCCGTCGCCGGCATCGCCACCCACTACTCGGCGGTCCCGTTCGAGCCCGATGACCTGCCCGATCTCGGCTTCGGTGAGAGCGACGGTACGGCCCCTTTCGCCACCTTGGGTCTCGTCTCTGGTGATGAGCTGCCCGAGCTGCCTGACCTGGCGGAGGACGAGATGACGGCGGACGAGCTGTCGGAGGTCGAGATGGCGGACGAGATCGTGGAGGACGAGATCGTGGAGGACGTCACGGTCGATGACGACATCGACAGCGCTAGCTACCACGATCATGAGTTCGACGACGGTTTCGACGAGGCCGAGGCGCTCATGCACGACGACGACGCCGGATTCGGTGACGGCTCCGCCGACCACGCCGGCCCGACCGAGATCCTCGGCGAGATCCACGGTGGCGGCACCCGAGATCCTCAGATGGACGACCCCTTCTTCGAGGACGTGACCGACGACGGGGTGCCGACGATGCATCTCGAGTTCGAGTCGATCGACTTCGAGCACCATGACCTGCAGCACGATCTTTCACACGATGTCGACCACGAGGTGGCGCACGATGCGTTGACCGAGCACCACGTCGACGCCTTCGACGACGTCGATCCGAGCGATCTCGATCTCGACGACTTCTGAGCCGTTCAGCTGTAGTCGGTGATCAGGCCTTCGAGTGTCCGGATCACGACTCGGCTGGCGGTCACCAGGTCGAGTGACGTGAGCGGGTTTTCTGCCTTGCGCTGCCACCGGCCGAGTGCGGCCAAGGCGGCGTCGCGAATCTGATCCGGCGTTGCAGCGGCGTCGATGCCCAGACGCTGGGTGGGCTGGGTCCCCCGGGCGCCAAGCAGCTGCTCGACTTCGAGCAGGTCATCCTCACGGCCCCGCACCCAGCCCGAGCGCACCGCCGCCATGGTGGTGAGCTCGTTGAACGGGTGGGCACCAGCCATGATCTGCTCGATGGCGCCCAGCAGATCGGACGCTCCCGGGGTCTCGGGATAGTCGTTGCACATCCGCTCGACGGCCAACATGGCGGAGCGGGCCTTCAGCACGTCGGCGCGATCCATGAAAAGCGTCGACAGGATCCCTCGCAGGTCGGTGAGCCCGGACCGATTGACCAGCTCGTCGGCCAGATCGGCGCTGGTCTCGACCACATTGCGACGGATGAGGGCAAGCGACAGCCGCACGCCGAACAGGCCCAGACGGTCGAGGAGTTGCTGGCGCTCGAGCGAGGTCAGCGGCGTCTCGGGACGAGCCTCGACGAACCGGTCGGCCGACAGCAGGTACGGCTCGAGTTCCCGAGGTCGGCAGGCCGCAAGCGCCCGCAACGACTTGAACTCCCATTCCGTGAGCGTCTCGGCCGTCTCGGCCAGGAGGCCGGCGACGGGCACGACCACCTGGATGAGGCGGCGTAGGCGACCGTCGTCGCCGTAGCGCTTGGCGATCTTGCGAGCCGAGGCCATCGAATCGAGTCGACCGGCCCCGATCTCATCAGCTCTCGACAACACCGCGACGGCATTGACCGGGTTGGGCTGCGAGACCGCTGTGTCGTGGAAGGCCTCGAGCAACCGGAGGTCAGACGCATGGATGTGCTTCATCAGATAGAGCACGGCGTCGGCCTGGGTCTCGGCCTCGGTCGGGTCGAGGAACTCGAAGGCCCGGTTGGCCACGCCCTCGGTCAGCGACCCCACGCCGGGCGTGTCGATGAGGGTCATGGTGCGCAAGCCGGCCGATGGCCAGGTGACGTCGATTCGGTCGTAGTCGAGGGCCGAGCGTCCGGCCAGGTCGACATCGATGGCGCCCTCGTCGCGATGGAACCGGGCTTGCTGCGGCGGCGAGCCGTCGCTCGGATGGAGCATGACCTGATAGGTGTGGCCGTCGCGATACCAGGTGACGATCCGGGTGCACTCGCCGGTGTCGGTCGGGGCCAGTCGTTCCCCGACGAGCGCGTTCAACAGTGTCGACTTGCCGGCCTTGACCTTGCCGGCGATGGCCACCCGAAGCGGACCCTCGAGTCGATCGCGGGCATGGGTGAGCCTGGCGGTATCGGGCGTACCGGCGAAGGTCTCCTCCGCTCGGGTCAGCAGTGTTCGTGCCTCGGTGACGAGGTCCATCACTGGAGCTTTCTCATGACGAATCCGCCTACGACACCGGCGGGCCGATGGCGGCCCGCACGTCGGTGACCTGCTTGCGAAGTGAGCGGATCCTGCTCAGCTCGGCGGCGAGGTCTTTCTGTCGGTTGGCACGCTCGGCCGTGCCCACCTTGGCCGCCTCGGTGGCGGCCTTCAGCGCTTCCTGTGTGGATCGGTTGAGCTCCTCGGCACGAGTGCTGTAGTGATCGCGAAGCTGGCGCTGCACTCGCCGAAGGGTGTCCTTGGAGTCCTTCGAGACCTGGAACGACACCTCGTCGCAGTAGCGGCGGACCGCGTTCTTCGCCTGTGAGCGACGTTGGTTGAGCTGGCGTTCCTTCTCGTCCTTCAGCCCCTTGCGGCCCATGAGCAGACCGACACCGAGGGCGATCGGGGTCATCATCGGGATGGCGACGAGGCTGCCAAGGACACCGAACATCAAGAACCCGGAATAGGAGCCTCGCACGACCGTGAGTCCCTGCCCGCCGAGCGTGGATTCCTTCATCTCGACCTGCGGTTCGACACCGACCCGGGACAGGGCTTGTGACGGGTTGGCGACGTCGAGATCCTCGAGGAGCTCGCCGCCGGCCAGCTCGAAGTGTTCGGCGACCTCACGGCTGAGCTGCGACGAACGATCGACCACCACCTTGTGATTGGCGACGACCTCGTAGGACACGCGGTTGACCAACCATGGCTGGAACTCGCTCCAGGTGTCGGCCGGGTCGCTGTTGTCGATGGCCTGGTCGGCCTCCTGGGTGATGCGACGCATCCGCTGACGGAAGTCGAAGTCGACATCGCTGCCGAGGTCACTCACGCCGTCGGACAACGTGGTGCTCCACTTGGCGGCCTGGCTGCGCAGCTGCTCGGAACGGGCCTTGGTCTCCGACAGCTTGCGGACCAGCGCATCGGCCTGCTCGGGATCGTTCAACGCCGACAGCTCCGCATCGAACTGCGTGGCCAGCTGATCGCAGACACCGACCAGGTCTTCGCACGCACGATTGCGGAGCAGGATGTCGGCCCGGCCGACGATGTCGTTGCTCAAGGTGCGGACGAGTTCGGCGAATCCCGATTCGGCATTGAGGTCTTTGTCGTTGCGCCGCACGGCTTCGGTGCGTAGCAGTGACGACACCGGGATGATCTTGAGGTCGTAGCCCGCGTTGCGGAGATGGCCACGGTTGATCTCGAGCACCTTGCGCCAGGCGGGATAGAAGTCGATCTTGGTCTGGAGACACACGACCTGCGGGCACAAGTCGGCCGCCTGGGCCAGGAAGTCGATTTCGGTGCGGGTGTACTCCTGCGACGAGTCGCTCACGAAGACGGCCGCATTGGCGACCGACAGCGCGCCCAGCGCAGCGGTGGCGTGAGCCGAACCGAGACCGCCGACACCGGGCGTGTCGACGAGCGACATGCCACGAGCGAGCAGCTTGCGCGGGAGCTGGACCTCGACACCCTTCACGATCACGTTCGGGTCGTGGGTGCCCAACTCGCTGGCGTACGAGGGCACCTGCTCGAGCTCGATGTCGACTTCGCGGGTGGGGCCGTCGGGCTGATCGGAGGACACCACCGTGGCCCTCGCCGAGGTCGCCTCGCCGTAGGAGATGACCGTCGGCACGGCAGTGGCGATGTCGTCATCGACCGGGCAGACACCGGCGTTCACCAGCGCGTTGATGAGCGAACTCTTGCCCTGTTTGAACTCGCCGACGACCACGATCTGCACGCCCGGGTTCCCGATCTGGGCCCGTAGGCGGGTGAGACGTTCGCCGAGGTCGGGCCGGTTGTAGGCCTTGCATGCCTGCAGACCGAGATCGAGCAGCTTGCGAATGTCGGCATTCGCGTCGTTGCCTCCACTCGCACGGCCACTCTCGTTCGCCATGAATCCCTCCACACCTCATCTGATCACGCGCAGGAGTACAGAACTACCAGGAATCGCGCCGGAACGCCGAACGTCCCCGAGAGTTTCCTCTCGGGGACGTTCGGGCTACGTGCCGTGATGACCTCGGCTCAGTCCTCGATCTCGATCTCGTGGAGATCGGAGTGATCGGCGTCGATGTCCTGTTCGAAGTCCTCGTTGAAGGAATCCTCGGTGTCGAAGCTGTCCTCGATCGAGTTGTCCTGCTGGAAGGAGTCCTCGATCGTGGTGTCGACCTCGACCTCGACGTCGGTGTCGGTGTTGAACGAGTCGTTGGTCGAGTTGTCGATGACCTCGGTGATCGTCTCGCTCTCGTCGTTGAACGAGTCGTTGATCGAGTTGTCGATGTCGGTGTCGTTGTCCTGGACGGCGTTGCTGCCACCACCGAAAGCGAGCTGGGTGTCACCCTCGCCGCCGATCTGGGCATCCTCGAGGTCGACCACATCGCCCGAACCGAAACCGGCGTTGACATCCCCCGACCCCTGAATGGTCTGGTTCCCGTCGCCGATCACGGCGTCGCCGTCGACGTCGATGTCGGAGTCGACATTGCCGTCACCGATGGTGTTCCCGCTGCCGTCGATGTTGTTGACCGTGTTGCCATCGCCGACCACGGCCCCGTTGGCATCGCCATCGGCGATGATGCCCGAGTTCGTGCCGGTATTGACCACACCGTTGTTTGCTCCGTCGAAAGCGACCGCGCCGTCGCCTGTGGCGATGTTGGAGTCCTTGATGTCCTCCCCAGCGGCGACCGCACCGTCACCGGTGGCCACACCGGTCTGATCGCCGCCGGCAGCTGCAGAGTTCTCACCCTGTGCCGTGACGTTGGTCGACTCGTCGGTGATCTCGATGTCGCCGTGAACCTCGCCCTCGACGTCGACATTGAAGTGACGGGAGTTGTCGGCGATGTTCTGGGTGATGTACTCGTTGGTTTCGTAGACCTGGGTGACGTAGGTGTTGATGGTCTGCTCGACCGTCTCCATCGTGGGGGCCGGAGCAGCGTGACCGCCACCACCACCGCCACCACCGCCGCTGCCGACCGGAGCGGCCGTGGCGCCACCGGGAGCCGAAGCACCAACGGGAGCAGCCGACGCCGGAGCGGGAGCGGGCGTCTCGATGAGGGTCTGGGTGACCTGCGGGCTGAAGTTCAGCTCGTTGGCGACGCCACTGACGGTGTCGCCCAGGTTGACCTCGGACAAGTCGTAGTCGTTGACCCCGTGGTCGACGAGATAGCCGTGCGGATCCTCCGAGTAGGCCAAGGCTTCGGTCTCGCTGCCGAGGACCTTGCGCATGATGGCTTCGAGGACATCGTTGATTTCTGACATTTCGGTTTCCCTCCGGTGTGTTTTTGTTCCTGGTGTGTTCTGGACTTGCTTCGGTAGAACCCAACGTACGTGAGCCCGAACCAACCCAAATCGGGGATGCCCCCTGACCAGACACCGAACACTAGGGGATGGTCACGCTCCGTGCCCGAAAAACTCTGTCACCAGGAGGTTCTAGGCCGACCCGTCGATCGTCTCCCGGACGATCGAGAGCAACTCGGCCCGTGACGACGCACCCAACTTCTGCCGGATCCGGGCCACGTGGTGCTCGACCGTCTTCGGCGAGATGAACAACTGGGCGCCGGTTTCCTTGTGGGTCCGCCCTTCGGCCACCATCCGAGCGACGTCGGCCTCGCGTTCGCTCAAACCCAGCGCGACCAACGGATCCTCGGCATCAGCCTCGTCGACGTCGTTGGAGAAGGTGCGGGCCCGCTCGAGCAGGCGCCGGGCCACACCCGGGTCGTCGAACTCGATGGCCGCGGCACCGACGAGCCGAGATGCCTCCCACGACTCACCACCGTCCGCGAGGGCCGCCGCAGCGTCGATGAAGGTGGTTTCGCTCGGCAGCCAGTCGTCGCCCTCGGCTCCCTCGCTGCGCCCCGTCACCATTTGCACCCAGAGTGGTCCGGCGTCGACGCGGGCCTGTGATCTGGCTCCCGGTGCGGTGCACCCGCGGAGCGACTCGGCGGCACCCGTGACCACCGCGGTGTCGGAGGCAGCCAGGCCGAGCTGGAGCTGCATCCAGCATGCGTTGCCGGGGGCAGGGCCCGAGGGCGCAAACGAATCGATCTGCTGGGTCAGTGAGTCGAGCAGCGGCTGGACGCGTGCCGTGTTGCCGATCTTGACTCCGGCGGCGAGCAGTTCGGTGATGGGGTCGATCAACAGCCACGAGGCGTTGTGTCGGACCAGGACCGGATCGGCGCGGCGCCAGGCTTCACGCAGACGAGTGGTGTCGCCAGAGCGACGGGCCAGTCCGGCGTCGAGAACGGCGAGCAACAGCCGATCGCGGGCGCTCCAGTCGTCGTCTTCACCCTGGCGAACCAGCGCCAGCGCGTCGGCGTACCGGCCATCGAGCATACGAACATACGCGACCTGTAGTTCGAGCGATCGAGCCTCGCCGGGCAGCTCGCTCTCGGCACCGATGCCCGCAAAGTCCTCGGCAGCAGCGTGATCACCCATGGCAATCGCCGCAAACGAGGCCAGGAGGTGAGGCGAGAAGCCAAGCGGGAGATCGGGTTGGAGGCGCAGGTGGTCGTCGGTCGCCGACGCGAGCATCGCCAGGCCCTCGGCTCCCTGTCCCTGGGCGATCGCCTCGAGTCCGTGGGTGATCGAAGCCAGCATCGAGGTGAGCGGCCCGGTCGACTCCGGGAGCGCCGGCACGAGATCGAACTGGCCGATCATCGCCAGCGAGAGTGCCTGGAGATGTGGCCCGAGTTCCGGCGGCAACGACCGCGCCGCCGCGCTCGCCCACCGCAGCTCACGTAGGTCGAGCCCGAAACCGAGCGTGGCCGCACGCGGACCGGCGGCCGCGGTCGCTGGTACCGACTGGAGCTGCCCGATCGATTCGCTCCTGCCGAGGTGGAACGCCGCTTCGGCCCGCACGAGAGCGACGCGATCGGCAAAGTCGTCGTGGGCCGGCAGATCCGCCATCAGCGCGATGGCCCGCTCTGGGTCGCTGCGGCGAATCCGTTCGGCCGACGCCACGAGCGTCTCGACCGACGAGGCCGACTCGAGTCCGCCGGCACGGAGGTGATCGGCGGCGCGCTGCGGGTCGACGTGGGACATGGTCGATCCGAGGCGATCGTGGATCTCCTCGATCTCGACCGACGACAGATCGGCCTTGATCGCCGCCGCCACCAGCGGCAGCAGGCCTCCGTCGGCGCCAGTGAGTCCACTCGCCCGCAGTCCACGTTGGGCGCCTCGGGCCTCCACACCAGGAGGCAGCGCGCGGGCTGCGAGGCCGGACTCGATCTCGGGATCGATGGCCAACACATCGGCGAGCGCAACCGCATCGGCGCCGGCCTTGCGGACGCGCGTGATCACCGCGTCGATGAGCGCTTCCGGGAGGTGGTCGAGATTGGCGTCCCACTGCGATGCGACGGCATCGGCGGCCAGTCCGACCGACCCCTCGGTTGCGGCGTAGAGCGCATCGACCAGATCGCCTCGTGCGGCCTTGCCCTGCAACTCGGCCAGGAAGGCCCCGAAGTCGTCGGCCCCGATGAAGACGGTGCGCTCGGCTTGGCCTCGGCTGGTCAATTGGTCATCGAGCAGGCGGAGCCGTTCGGTCGAGGGCCACGGCCGACGCGATGCCCACACGGTCCCGGAACGAGCGAAGTCCGAGACCGCAGCAATTGCGCCGTCGGTGCACCATTGCAGATCGTCGACCACGAGGATCGCGGGTTGCCCGGCGATGACTCGGGCCATCTCGGTCTCGTCGACCGCGGTGATGCTCGACCCCGCAACCCAGCCGACCGACGACGGATCGTCGAGCTCGTCGACCCACGTACGCAGACGATGCGTGCGGCCACTGCCTCCGGGCCCGATCACCAGTCGATGCGACATCATCGATTCATTTCCCCCCAGCACACGCTTCCAGGCTACGGCAACTCGGGGCCGAGGGTCGCCCCGTTCGATTCCTCAGTCGGCGACCGAGAACCATTCGAGCACGTCGGTCGCCATCAGCTCGGGCTGCTCGAGCGGACCGAAGTGCGTCAGCTCAGGATACCGAGCAAGTTGGATCCGCTCCCAGCTTTCGGCCGCGTGCTCAGCCATCAACGCCGGGGGCATCCCGTCGCCCGACATGAGGACCCGATAGTCGAACTCGATGTCGGCCAGCGCCTCGAACGCCCCTGAGCGAGCGTTGGCGAACGTCTCGGCCTCCCGGGCCGGCGTGCACCGAAGGGTCACCCCGCCGGGGCACTCGGCATGGTCAGGGTCATCCGACGTGAGATCACGGAAGCCGTAGTCGACGTAGGCCCGCAATGCCCGAGGATCGAGCATGTTCAGCGGCGGCTTGGCGGCATACCGTTCGTAGACGGCCTCGCGCGATTCGAAGCTGGCGCGGCGCCGCTGGGCGGCCTGGGTCATCCGGCTCGGATCCTCGGGATTCACGGTTGCCATCATGGCTGCGTCGTACAGGATCGGCTCGAAGCCCCATGCCTTGGCGACCGTGCCGGGCCGGAGTCTGTCGGCGAGCACCAGCGCGGCGCCACCCATCGAATGACCGGCGACGAACACCGGCTCGTCGCCGACGAGAGCGTCGACGACCGAAAGCAGGTCGTTCGCCATGCCGGTCCACGCCATGGTGGTCTCGGCCGGGGTGATCGTATAGCCGTGGCCGCGGTAGTCGATCCCGACGCAGCGGAAGTGGTCGGTCAGGTTCTCGGCCATCGGCTGCCAGACGCCGGCGCAGAACCCGGTGGCGTGGCTGAGAAGGAGGAGTGGCCCGCTGCCGCCGAAGTCGTGATAGGCCACGCGGACGCCATCGGTCGAGTCGACGTAGTGGGGGGACGCAGCGGGCGATTCGTTGGCGGTCACCTCGCCATGTTGCCTGGTGACCGGCCGTTCGACCAAGCCGACTCGGCTCAGAGACCGACCGCTCCCTCGATGGGTTCGATGTCGTCGGCCGGGGTGAACCCGAACACTCGCCCGTAGAACCACAGCTCGGCTTCGAGTGACCGGACGATCGAGGCGCGCTGGCGGAATCCGTGCTGCTCGCCCTCGAAGTAGATGGCGGCGTGCGGGATCCCCTTGGCGGCGACCGCGGCGACGATCGCCTCGGACTGACTCGGCGGGACGATCTCGTCTTCGGTCCCCTGCAGCACGAGCAACGGGCAGCTGAGCCCTTCGACGTGGTGGATCGGCGAGCGAGCGTCGTAGACGGCGGATCCCGAGGGCCACGGCGCCACGAGGTTGTCGAGATACCGGCGCTCGAACTTGTGGGTGTCGGTGGCGAGCGCCGCCAGGTCGGCCACGCCATACAGGCTCGTACCGGCAGCGAAGACGTCGGAGGTGATGAGCGCGTTCAGAACGGTCAGACCTCCGGCCGAGCTGCCGCGTATCGCCATCTTCGAGGCGTCGACACGGCCGGCAGCGGCGAGGTGGCGGGCCGCTTCGACGCAGTCGGCGACATCGACCACCCCCCACTGACCATTCAGCAGACGGCGATACGCACGTCCGAACCCGGTCGAACCGCCGTAGTTCACGTCGACGACGGCGAATCCCCGGCTGGTCCAGTACTGGATCTTCAGATTGAGGGCGGGGTTCGAGTGCGCGGTGGGGCCACCGTGACCGACCACGATTAGCGGCGGCAACGCCCCCGACGGACCAGTGATGCCGGGCGCAGCCGGAGGATAGAAGAAGGCGTGTCGGTCGCTGCCGTCGGCCGCCTCGTAGTCGAACCGTTGAGCCGCACTGATCCAGGCCGAGTCGTCGACCACTCGCGTGGGCGCACACAAGACGACCGGGTCGGCATCAGGAGCGTCGGGATCGAGCTCGACGATGCAGGGCGTGGTGTCGGCCGGTCCGACCACACAGGCAAGCCGACCGTCGGGCGTGGTCGCCAAGGAGGCGATGGCCGGGAAGCGCTCGTCGACCACCGTGACCGTGCCGTCGGCGTCGACGAGGGCAAGGGCATCGACGGCTCGACGGGTCACGACGACCGTCAGGCGTCCGTCGGGCAACTCGGCCCACGGCTGGAGCCCGAAGTTCCAGGGTGGCCCACCGATCTCGGCGTCTCCGAGACGGGTCAGCGGGACGGCGGAGGGGTCACCGGGACGCCAGGTGTTGAGGTTCCAATAGCCCGAGCGATCGCTGCTGAAGACCAGTCGGCCGTCGGAGGCCCAGTTGGCCCCCACGATCGATTCGTGCTCGTTGCCAGCGATCACCTGCACGTTGCCGAACCGGCATCCCTCGAAGATGGGGGCCGCGCACAGCGTCGTGCCGTCCCACGGCATGTTCGGATGGTTCCAGCGGATCCAGCTGACCCAGCGACCGTCGGGAGAGACACGGGGCGACGACACGAAGTCGCTGCCAGTGGCCTCGACCCGGGGCGGCTCGGACCCATCGACTTTGATGGCGACGATCTCGTTGATCGCCTCGGCGAGCAGCGACGGCTCGGTCGGCTCATCGTCGGCATCGGCCGATGACGCCGGCGCGGGCTCGTCCTCGAACAGCCCGCTCGGCGGGAGCGGCGGCGGAGCGACATGCGACTCGCGGACGCACAGGATCCACTCGCCGTCGGGCGTCTCGACGCCGTCGGCGAAGCGCCAGGCGCCGGGCAATGGTGGCTCGGGCGTCAGTGCAACCGGTTCGCCGTCGGGCGGCAGGCGGTAGAGCCGCTGATCGGCCATGTTCGAGAAGTAGGCGTCGGTCGCCCCGAGGAACCAGGCACCGCCGCCGTACTCGTGGACCCGGGTACGGGCCGAGAATCCCTCGGGCAGCGCATCGGCCACGACCCGGTTGCCCCCGTTGTCAACCGTCGAGCGAACGAGGACGACTCGCCCCGCTTCGGACGGCCGGGACTCGGCCCACCAACGCTCGTCGCCCCGCACGGCGGGACCGCCGAGTCCGACCCCGCCGGCAGCGACGAGGTCGGCAGTGATCGGTGACGGCCAGGAACCGTAGGGAAGCTCCGGCATCGATCAGGCCAGGAAGTCGCCGATGCGGCGAAGGCCCTCGGCCATGTCGTCGTCGCCCATGGCGAACGAGAAGCGACCGTAGCCGGGGCTACCGAACGCCTCGCCCGGGACGAAGGCCACCTTGACCTCGTCGAGGATGACATCGGCCAACTGCGACGTGGATTCGATGGTGACGCCGCCCAGCGTGCGGCCGATGACGCCCTCGAACGACGGAAACGCGTAGAACGCGCCCTCGGGTTCGATGACCGACACACCGTTCATCTCCGACAGCATCGAGAACATGGTCTTGCGACGACGGTCGAACGCCGCCCGCATCATGTCGACCGCGGCAAGGTCGCCCGACACTGCCGCCAGCGCGGCGATCTGCGCGACGTTGGCGACGTTCGAGGTCTGATGCGACTGCAGGCTGGTGAGCGCCTTGGCCATGTCGGTCGGGGCGATGAGCCAGCCGACCCGCCAACCCGTCATCGCGTAGGTCTTGGCAACCCCGTTGAGCACGATGCAGCGATCGGCGATGTCGGGCACGAGGGTCGGCATCGAGTGGAACTCGCTGTCGCCGTAGGTGAGGTGTTCGTAGATCTCGTCGGTGACTACCCAGATGCCAGCGTCGGCCGCCCATCGACCGATCGCCTCGATCTGCTCCTTGGAGTAGACGGCGCCCGAAGGGTTCGACGGGCTGACGAAGACGAGCGCTTTGGTGTTCGGCGTGCGAGCGGCCTCGAGCTGCTCGACGGTGGCCTTGAACCCGGAGGCGATGTCGGTGGGGACCTCGACGGGAACGCCACCCGCGAGCTTGACCGGCTCGGGGTAGGTGGTCCAGAACGGCGTGGGGATCAGCACCTCGTCGCCCGGGTCGATCAGCCCGGCGAAAGCGTTGTAGACGGCGTGCTTGCCACCGTTGGTCACCACGACCTGCGAGGCGTCGACCTGGAGCCCGGAGTCGCGCAGGGTCTTGGCGGCGATGGCCTCCTTGAGCTCGGGCAAACCGCCGGCCGGGGTGTAGCGATGGTTCTTCGGATCACGACACGCAGCGACGGCCGCCTCGACGATGTAGTCGGGCGTCGGGAAGTCGGGTTCGCCGGCGCCGAAGCCGATGACCGGCTCGCCCGCGGCCTTCAGGGCCTTCGCCTTCGCGTCGACGGCCAGGGTGGCCGACGGCGCGATCGAGGCGACGCGTGCAGAAATTCGACCGGTTGCCATGGATTGCTCCCCTCATTGGGTGTGACTCGTGGTCCGAGCTGCAATCCTGGCATCCTGTGAGCCAAACACCACCGTCAATTTCGATTCCATCGGATCTTCTCCCCAGCGACGGCCGTTTCGGCAGCGGACCATCCAAGATCCGCCCCGAGGCCATCGATGCGTTTGCGACCGCCGCCCCGCACTACATGGGTACCTCGCATCGCCAGCCGGTGGTGAAGGACATGGTGGGTCGCCTCCGCGACGGCATCTCCTCCCTGTTCGGCCTGCCCGACGACTGGGAGGTCGTCCTCGGCAATGGCGGCACCACGCTGTTCTGGGACGCCGCCACCTTCGGCCTGGTCGACGCCAAGTCGGAGCACCTGGTGTTCGGCGAGTTCTCGTCGAAGTTCGCGGCTTGCACCGCTGCCGCTCCGTTCCTGGCCGACCCGGTGGTGGTCTCGTCCGACCCCGGCACCCACCCGACCGCTGCGACTGCCGACGGGGTCGACCTGTACGCGCTCACCCACAACGAGACCTCGACCGGTGTCGCCATGCCGCTCACCCGGCCCGAGGGTGCTGGCGACTCGATCGTCGCCGTCGATGCCACCTCGGCCGCCGGCGGCCTGCGCTGGGACCCGAGCCAGGTCGACTGCTACTACTTCGCGCCGCAGAAAGCCCTGGCCTCCGATGGTGGGCTGTGGATCGCCTGCTGTTCACCGGCAGCACAGGAGCGGATCGCCAAGATCGGCAGCGGGCCGCGGTGGATCCCGCCGGGCCTCGACCTCACGATCGCGCTCGACAACTCCACCAAGAACCAGACCTACAACACCCCGGCGCTGGCCACCATCTTCCTCGCCGTCCAGCAGGTCGAGTGGTTCAACGACAACGGCGGCATCGAGTTCTCCGCCGGACGGTGCGATGCATCGGCCGAGGTGCTCTACGGCTGGGCGGAGCGCACCAGCTACACCACGCCGTTCGTGGCCGAGGCGTCGGAACGCAGCCACGTGGTCGGCACGATCGACCTCGACGACACCATCGACGCCGTCGAGGTCTCGAAGGTGTTGCGGGCCAACGGCGTGGTCGACACCGACTCGTACCGCAAGCTCGGCCGCAACCAGCTCCGTATCGCGATGTTCCCCAGCGTCGACCCGGCCGACGTGGAAGCGCTCACCAAGAGCATCGACTACGTGGTCGAACAGCTCGCCTGATACCCCCCCCCGCACCCACCCACCCCCACCCCGCCGAACTCGAGAGCCCCAGCGACACTTCTGTCGCTGGGGCTCTCGGATTCAACTTCGTTTGTCGCTCTGGCTCTCAGCTAGCGGCGGGGTCGGCCTTCTCGAGGCTGAGCGAGGCCGAGTTCATGCAGTAGCGAGCGCCGGTTTCGGTCGGCCCGTCGGGGAAAACGTGACCGAGATGGGCGCCACAGCTGGCGCAGACGACCTCGGTGCGGATCATGCCGTGGCTGATATCGCGCCGTTCGCTGACCTTGTCGTCGGCAAGGGCCCGGTCGAAGCTCGGCCAGCCGCAGCCGGCATCGAACTTGGTGGCCGAGTCGAACAGCGGCTCGTCGCAGACGATGCAGTGATACGTGCCGTCGTCCCACACGTTCCAGTACTCACCGGTGAAGGCTCGCTCGGTGCCGGCCGACTGGGTGACATGGAACTGTTCGGGCGTCAGCCGCTTACGCAGCTCCGCCGGGTCGAAGGTCTTGGTGGGTTCGTTGCTCATGGTGCTCCTTCTCAGGACTCGACGTGTCAGGACTCGACCCGGCGGGCGTCGTCGACCAGGTTGATCTCGTAGAGCACGAGATCGAGCCGGTCGGCCGCCGAGATCGGGGCGAAACGTTGGGGATTGTCGGGGGTGACACAGGTACTCACCGGATCGAGGATGGTCCAGGGCGTGGGGTGGCAGAACTGCACCACCGAGTAGCGATCACCAGGCTGGTCCGGGTCGGCCACCACCTGATGGACACCGACGGGGA
Source organism: Acidimicrobiales bacterium (assembly GCA_041394265.1). Classification (NCBI taxonomy): domain Bacteria; kingdom Bacillati; phylum Actinomycetota; class Acidimicrobiia; order Acidimicrobiales; species Acidimicrobiales bacterium. The sequence goes on along the minus strand of JAWKIO010000005.1, from coordinate 2,817,903 downwards.
TGACCCCGTTGGTGAGGTGTTCGAGCATGATGCCGGTGTTGATGATCATCTTGCCGTCGGGCGGGACGGCGTCGATCCAGCCCTGATCGGTCCGCACCTGGAGTCCTCGAGCCGTCGCCCGTGGTAGGGCGGTGATGAGGTTGATGTCGCCGTGCTCCGCCGCCCAGACATGCGGGCTGGTGGGCCCATCACCGTGTGGCGCCTGATCCATGGCCGGATAGTGGATCGCTCGACTCAGTGTCGGTCCATCGGTGGTCATCACGTCGAAGAACGACTCGTGGCAGCCGATGCCCTCGGCGATGATCCGCAAGAAGCGACGCTGGGTGTCGTGAACACGATCATGAAAGTGCTGGAGGACTCGGGTTATTCCCGGCACCAGATCCTCGGGCAGCACCTGCTGGGGGAAGCGAGTCGGGTACTTGCGCTGGAGCGGATGACCGGCCGGGAGGTCTCGCCCCCAATTCAGCATCTCTTTCCAGTCGGGGTGATCGCTGATCGCCGCGGTCTCGACGAGTAGCCCGGTGTAGCCGGTCTGGCCGAAGGTTCCGGGCGCGTAGGCGGTCTGCTTCTCCTCGGCGGTCAATGAGAAGAAGGTCTCGAGCATGCCGTAGGCGGTGTCGATCAGGTCGTCACCGACGTCGTGGCTCGTGAAGACGAAGCCGGAACGCAATGACTGCATGACCCCGTCGACCACGGCTCGCCGGGCGGCGCGGTCACCGGTTTCGAACGCCAGCAGATCGACATCGAGAATGGCATCGGTCATACCGGCACACTACCGACCCCCCGAACGCGAGGAAGAGCCGGGTCGTGTGGGTGGTCAGGCTGCGGAGGGACGGAGCAGCTCCGAACCTCCGCTACCGATGGGCAACGCCCGACCTGCGGAGCAGGTCAAAGCAACAGCGTCAATCGTCGTGTTCGGTGATGGTGACCGACTCGATGACGACGTCGGTCTTGGGCCGATCGCCGCCGCCGGTGGCGACGTTCTGGATGGCGTCGACCACGTCGAGGCCCTTCACGACCTTGCCGAAGAGGCTGTACTGCGGTGGCAGGCCGATGCCCGAGCGGCCGCTGATGATGAAGAACTGGCTGCCGTTGGTGTTGGGACCGGCATTCGCCATGGCCAGCGAGCCCAGTTCGTACTGGCCGGGCTTCGGGAGTTCGTCGGCGAATCGGTAACCGGGGCCGCCACGACCCGTGCCCTCGGGATCGCCGCCCTGGAGCACGAAGTCCTTGATGACCCGGTGGAAGATGATGCTGTCGTAGTAGTGGTAGCGAGCCAGACAGACGAAGTTGTTGACCGTGCGTGGCGCCTTGATCGGATCGAGGGCGAGCACCATCGTGCCCATCGAGGTCACCATCTCGGCGGTGTAGCGCTTCGATGGATCGATGCACATGTCGAACTCGCCGTCGAACTTGGTCTGACGGGGGCTGGAGCCGTCTACTGCGGGGCACTCGGGCACGGGGGTGTCCTTTGGTCAAGGGATGCTGGTCGCCGCCAGTCTGGCACCGATCCCCTCCCCTCCCACCCCACACCCATCATCACCCCTCCGTTCTCGACACCCGCCGTTCTCGAGACCCCTGGCGACGCTTCTGACGCGCTGGCACTCGAAATGGAGAGCCACTGTCGCCTGGAGACTCAGCTACGACGCGAATCGAAGGAGAACCGGTACGTTGAACCCGCTCGCGACCCTGGTCGCCACCGGAGAACCACCCGAAAGGGGTGCGCCGATGGCACACCACGTCGATCGACTCATCATGAAGTACCTCGCCGCCCATCAATGGCTGGCCACCTACGACGCTCTGGTCGCGTGCGGAGTCTCGCGTCGAGCGGTCGAGCGGCGCGTTGCCATCGGCCTTCTCGACAACTTCGGCCACGGCGTGGTCGGGATCCCCATGACGTCCGATTCCGTCGCACAGCAACAGGTCCTTGCCCTGCTGCTCCATCCGTCTGGCGTTCTCTCACACCAGACGGCGGCCAGGCTCCACGAGCTTCCGGTCGACAGGAACGGCGATCCGCCCGGCCCGGTGCACGTCACCATCCCCCACGGAGGCAGCCGCGTCACCGCCGACGTCATCGTCCACCAGACCCTGCATCTTCCACGGGTCGACACGATCGAGCGCGACCCGCTCCGCCTCACTTCCATCGAGCGCACGCTCTGCGACCTGGCCGCCTTCTTCGGATCGGCGCGCCTGCGTTGGCTCATCGAATGGGCAGTGAAAGAGCAGCTGGTCGACCTCACGTCGCTTCGCGCTTGCGCTCGTGCTCTCAACCGCCGGGGCAGGAAGGGAACGGTGCGACGCCGCGAGGTCCTCGATCTGCTGGCAAATGACGAACCTCTCAATCTGAGCGAACTCGAGGTCCGCTTCCTCGAGCTCGCCGTTCAACTCGGCATCCTCGGGCTCGAAGTGCAGTTCCAGCCGCCGTGGTACGACGGTCGAACCGGGATCGTCGACTTCGCCCTCCCCCATCTCCGCATCATCATCGAAGTCGACGGACGACGTTGGCATTCACTCACACAGGATCTGCGTCGTGATCGCGATCGCGACAGGGTCGCTCGTGCGAATGGCTGGACGGTGCTCCGGTACGGTTGGGACGAGCTCACCACCAGGCCAGGCGACGTCGCCGCCGACCTGCTCGCCGCCATCGCCCAGGCCGAACTCACGATGCAGCCATGAAGCGCGGTGGCCGGACGTCAGTTCCTGAGTCGCGGAGCGACACCCACCACCGTTCCCGAGACCCAGTGCGACACTTCTGTCGCTCTGGGTCTCAAGAACGGCGGGGTGTTGGGAACGGCGGGGTGTTGGGAACGGCGGGGTGTTGGGAACGGCGGGGTGTGGGGAGGAGTTACTTGGCGGCGGCGAAGCCGAGTTCGAGGTCGGCGAGGATGTCGTCGATCGACTCGAGGCCGACACTCAGGCGGACCAGGCCGGGCTCGACGCCGGCCGAGAGCTGCTCGGCCTCGGTGAGCTGGGAGTGGGTGGTCGACGCCGGGTGGATCACGAGGGAGCGGACGTCGCCGATGTTCGCCACGTGGCTGTGCAGCTCGAGCGCCTCGACGAACTTCTGCCCGGCTTCCTTGCCGCCGGCGATGATGAACGACGGCACCGAACCGGCGCCCCGGCCGCCCGTGTACTTCTCGGCGGCAGCGTGATACGGCGACGACGCCAGACCCGCGTAGTTGACCCGCTCGACCTGAGGATGGGCCTCGAGGAACTCGGCCACTCGCTGGGCGTTCGACACGTGCCGCTCCATGCGCAGCGACAGCGTCTCGAGCCCCTGGATGACGAGGAACGCGTTGAAGGGGCTGATCGCCGGACCGAGGTCGCGCAGCAGCTGTACCCGGGCCTTGGCGATGAACGAGCCGGCGCCGAGCATCGGCCAGTAGGTGAGACCGTGGTAGCTCGGGTCGGGCTGGTTGTAGTTGGGGTAGCGCTCGGCGTCGGAGAACTCGAACGAGCCACCGTCGACGATTGCACCGGCGATGGCCGTGCCGTGGCCGCCCATGAACTTGGTGGCCGAGTGCACGACGATGTCGGCGCCCCACTCGAGCGGGCGGATCAGGTACGGCGAGGCGACGGTGTTGTCGATGATGAGCGGCACGCCAGCCTCGTGGGCCACGCCGGCGACCATCTCGATGTCGAGGATCGAGTTCTTCGGGTTGGCGATCGACTCGCCATAGAACAACTTGGTGTTCGGGCGGACCGCTGCCTTCCACGCCTCGGGGTTGTCGATGTCTTCGACGAAGGTGGCCTCGATGCCGTACTTCGGCAGGGTGTAGTGCAACAGGTTGTAGGTGCCGCCGTAGAGGGCGGCGCCGGCCACGATGTGATCGCCGGCCTCGGCGATGTTCATGATGGCGAGGGTCTCGGCCGCCTGGCCCGACGCAACCAACAGGGCGCCGGGGACGCCGGCCGCAGTCGAGGCGAGCCCGCCCTCCAGGGCCGCCACTCGGGTTTCGAGCACGCCCTGGGTGGGGTTCATGATGCGGGTGTAGATGTTCCCCGGCTCGGCCAGAGCGAAGAGGTTGGCCGCATGCTCGGAGCTGTTGAAGGCGTAGGCGGTGGTCTGGTAGATCGGCACAGCTCGCGAGCCGGTTGCCGAATCGGGCTCCTGTCCCGCGTGGATCTGCTTGGTCTCGAATCCCCAACCGTCGGTCATTGGTGTTCCTTCGTCGTGCGGCGACGCTCGCCATCGAATCGTGCAGGAGGCACCCTAGACCTATTCCCGACCGAATCGGTCGGAAATGGCGAAATCAGACCGGCGTGGCGACGAAGACGGGGATCACCCGCTCGGTCTTGGCTGCATACTCGGTGTAGGTGGGGAACACCTCGACGCCGCGATCGAACCAGGTTTGGCGCTCATCGCCCTCGACCAGACGGACGGTGACGTCGAAGGGCTCGGGTCCGTCCTGGATCATGACCTGGTCGGGGTGGCGGACCAGCGAGTGATACCACGCCGGGTTCTTCGGCGCGCCGCCCATCGAGGCGATCAGCGCGTACTCGCCGTCGTGCTCGACCCGCATCAGCGCAATCTTGCGAATCACGCCCTCGTCCTTGCCCCGGAACGTGACGATGATGACCGGGATACCGGTCTCTCGCAGCGTGTTGGCCTCGGTCCCACCGGACGCCTCGTAGGCCTCGATCTGTTCGCGGACCCAGCCGCTCGTGCTCGGAATGTACTCACCGGTCAATGGCATGGCCGGAGCCTAGGTCAGTGGTCGGCGCCGGAACCAGGCCCGGTGTACACCCCGATGTAGGGGAGGTTGCGGAACTGCTGTGCGTAGTCGAGCCCGTAGCCCACCACGAAGGCGGGCGGAATCTCGAAGCCGACGTAGTCGACCTTGACCCCGGCCGCCTGTTGTCCTTCGCGAACCAGGAGGGAGCAGGCGCGCAGGCTCGCCGGTTTGCGTTCGCCGAGCAGGTTGAGCAGGTAGGTCATCGTCAGTCCGGAGTCGACGATGTCCTCGATGAGGATCACGTGACGCCCGGCGATCGACTCGTCGAGGTCCTTCACGATCTTGACGATGCCGCTCGACTTGGTCTCGTCGCCGTAGGACGACACCGCCATGAAGTCGATCTCGACCGCACCTGGAATGGCCCGCATCAGGTCGGCGGCGAACAGCACGCTGCCCTTGAGAATGGTGATGAGAAGGGGCACTTCGCCGGCCATGTCGTCGGCGATCTGCCGGCCGAGCTCACCGACCCGGGCTTGGATCTCGGCCTCGGTCAGGTAGATCTCGCCGATGTCGCCTGCTTTGGGGTACGAATCGCTCACGGCTCGACCGTAGCGGTGTCGCGATGGCGTCGGACGCTCAGACCAGCCGGTGGCGTGCCGCCCAGTGCGTCAGCTCATGCCGGCTCGACAGCTGCAGCTTGCGGAGCACCGCCGAGGCGTGGCTCTCCACCGTGCGCACCGAGATGTGGAGCTCGGCGGCGATCTCCTTGTAGGCGTAGCCCCGGGCGAGGTACTGCATCACCTCTCGCTCGCGTGGCGACAACCGGTCGAGCTCCGCGTCAGCCGGAGCGTCGGCTCCATCGGCAGTAGGTGCTGCTGGCTCGTCCAGGGCCGGCGCCACGGGCCCGGTGAAGGCGTCGAGCACGAAGCCGGCCAGACGAGGCGAGAAGACGGCGTGCCCCTGTGCGACCGATGCGATCGCTTCGACGAGTTCTTCGCCGTCGATGCGCTTCGTCACATACCCACGGGCTCCCGCCCGCACCAAACCGAGCACGTCTTCTGGTGCGTCGGACACCGACAGCGCAAGGAACCGGACCGAGGCGAGCTCGTCACCGAGCGCCTCGATGATCCGAGCGCCCGACCCGGAGGTGAGGTGGACGTCGAGCAGGACGACGTCGGGTTGATGACGACGGATGGACTCGACGCCGGTGCCAACGTCGTCGGCCTCACCGACCACCTCGACCCGCGCCGGACCGTTCGCGGCCGCCAGTCCGGCGATGACGCCCTGACGGAACAGGGCGTGGTCGTCGACGACGACCACTCGGATGGCCGGGACGCCCGTCGATGCCTCCCCACCGGTCATCTCGGCATCTCGATCCGCACCTCGGTGCCCTGACCCAGCGACGACTTCACCGTTGCGGCGCCTCCGAGGCGCTCCACTCGTCCGCAGATGGAATCGGCGACACCGTGACGGTCATCGGGAATGGCCGCCGGCTCGAAGCCGACGCCGCGGTCGCGCACGAAGACGACGAGTCGGTCGTCGGCGACCTCGGCATAGACCGAGATCATCGGGATCTGGCCGAACTTCGCCGCATTCACCATGGCCTCGCGGGCAGCGCCGATGACGGCAAGGGCACCCGCATCGAGTCCGCCCGGATCGACGGCCGTGTCACCGACGACGATGCACTCGACGATCTTCAGGTATTGGTCCTCGACCTCGGCGGCGGCCCGCTCGAGCGCCACCCGGAAGCCGATTGACGCGTCGCCGGTCTCGTCGCTGCCGTACAGCCAGCGGCGCAGCTCGCGCTCTTGATGATGGGCAAGCGCAGCGGTCAGCTGCGGATCGTTCGCCCGGTTCTGGATGAGCGTCAGGGTCTGGAGCACCGAATCGTGGAGGTGCGCGGCGATGTCGGCTCGCTCCTCGGCTCGGATCCGTTCGCGACGGTCGGCGTCGGCAGTCGACAGCACCGACTGCAGCCACGGAGCGAGCACCAGCGCGACGCCGCCCACGAGCACCAGCGAGGCCACTCCTGCTCGCCACAGCGATCCCAGGTCCTGCGCACCCGCCAGCGCGGTGACAAGCCCGGCGATCATCAACACCACACCGGCGACGATGCGACCGATCGCTCCCTGTCGGGTCGACGAATCGTCGCTGAGATTGGGGTCGGCCAGCACGATCGCGAACAGGACCAGACCGACTGGCCAGAGCAGCATCGTCGGCAGTGGTGCGACGAGGTCCTCCGCGATGAGGAGCTGACTGGCCGTTCCAAGCACCACCCCGAGGTTGCGGGAGAGCGCTACGGGCCGAGGCGTTGGCTCGGTCCTTCCGGCGAGGAGCCCCGCAAGTCCGACATACAAAACCGCTCCCCAGCCAGCCGCCAGCGTCAACAACACGAAGGCCACACGGACCACGGCGACCGATGCCCCGAGCCGGGCCGCCACTCGACCGGCGACGCCGAGTGCAAGTGGTTCGCCGCTCGACAAGCGTGCGTTGGCGGAGGGTGGTTCGGTCATGACCCCGACATTCTCGCAGGACCGTTGACCGATGAGCATCCGGGATGACCCGGATTCGGCGACCACGGAATCCGTGTTCACACGACTATCGCTCGCAACCCCGAGCCTGCACGATGGAGCCATGTCCATCGACGACTCGTCCAGTGCCGACGATCTCCTCACGACCCCGGCCCCTCCCGGACCCGACGACGCCGTGTCGCCGCCCACCCGTCGCCGACGGCGTCGTTGGCCATTTCGACGGAGCACCGCCGACCGCTATCTCGCAGGCGTGGCCGGTGGCGAAGGCCGACGACTTGGCGTCGATCCCTTCTACCTCCGGGTCGCCCTCGTGGGGATCACGCTGCTCTTCGCCCGGGAAGATGGCGGCGGGTTCCTCGTGCCGATCTTCACCTACCTTGCCGCCTGGCTGTTCTGGCCGACCGACGACAGTCCGGCACTGATCCGACAGCTCGGACATCGTGCCGGCCAGCAGGAGATCGCTGGCGCGCTGGCCGTCTTTGCGCTGGCGACGCTCGTCATCGGCCGGCCAAGCCTGCTCTGGGCCGGTCTCCTTCTTGGTGCTGCGATTGCGCTGCTCGGCAATCGGCCCGAACCCGGCACGGTTCCGCCAGCCACCGAGGTCGTCCCCCCACCGCCGACACCGCAAGACCGGGCGGTGTCCTGGGGCCGATCGCTGCGAGGGGCGGTCGGGCCGCGAGAACTCAATCGCCCGGTTCGAGCTCCACGACGACCACGACGAACGCCCGCACTCTGGCCCCTCACGTTCTCGCTGCTCGTTGCCTACGGCTTCGCCTGTGTGCTGATCGACCGACTCGTCGAGCCGGGTCTCGATCCGGGCATTGCGGTGAACGGCGCCATTCTCATCATCGGCGGCGTGATCCTGCTGTCGGGGTGGCGCGGCCGTGCATTGGCCACGTCACTCCTCCTCATCCCGCTGGTGCCAGCCTGGGTCGCCTTCTCGGTCGCCGACACTCCTCGCTTCGCAGACGTCTCGCCCACACCGACGCCCGGCGAGGGCTACGTCGCCGGAGCGCAGATCAACGCCTCGAAGGGATACGGCGAGCTCTCGCTCACCCTCGACGCGCACGACCTGCCGACCTCGGGCGAGGTCACGGCGACGCTCAGCGTCACCGCCGGACAGATCGACGTGTGGGTGCCCAAGGAGGCACGACTGCACATCGTCGGCCACCTCGGGCTGGGCGAACTCGCCGTCTACCGGGAGCCGTACTGGTACAGCGCCGGTGATCTGCTCGTCGACTACGGCCTCGATCGCACGTACCGGGCGCTGGGAACCGAGTGCTACGAGACCATGGACTCCGAGGAGGGGCTTCGGGGTGTCGCCGACTGGTCGGGCGTGGCGATCCCTGCTGGCGCCACCGGTGACGACATCGCCGACGCCATCGAAGCGGCCGGCTATCCGCGGCCCAACAGAGTGGCCGACGATTACCCCGATTGGACGTATCAGACCAACGAGAACGGCGGCCTGTGCCTCCCCGTCGCTGCGCCGACGGATCCCGTGCTCATCACGATCGACGCCACGGTCGGTCTCGGCAACCTGAAGGTGCACCGTGTTTGACGAAACCGCCCATGATGAGGACGAGCGCCTGGCTGGCTGGTCACCTGCTGCGCTCGTGATCGGCTCCGGCGTGGTGGCCATCGCCGTCTCCGGATTGATCGACGACGCAGGTCTGCTCCGGCACCCCTACTGGGTGGTTCCCGCCGCCTGCGTCTTCGCTGCCTGCGCCGCTGTCGCCGCTCGAACCGTGCGACGTGTCGTCGTCACCGACCAGTGAGCGGACCGGCTACTTGCCGGTGAACTGGGCCTTGCCCGGGCCGTTCTCGAGGAAGCTGTTGATACCGATCACGGCGTCGTCGGTCTGGAAGGAGGCGACGAACTCTCGCTTCTCGATCGCCATGCCCTCCTCGATCGACACGTGCAGTCCGTCCATGATCGCCCGCTTGCAGTTGGCGATGGCAGCGGGTCCGTCGGCATAGGTGCCGGCAAGAGCGACGGCTGCGTCGAGAACCTCGTCGTCGGGGTGGACGGAGGACACGAGTCCGATGGCGAGCGCCTCCGCAGCGTCGACCATGCGACCCGAGTAGTTCAGCTCCTTCGACTTCGTCACCCCGACCAGCCGAGTGAGACGCTGGGTGCCGCCGGCGCCGGGGATGATGCCGAGCAGGATCTCCGGCTGGCCGAACTTGGCGCCGTCACCACACACCCGGAAGTCGGCCGCCATGGACAGCTCACAACCACCCCCGAGGGCGAACCCGTTGACGGCCGAGACCGAGATGGCGCTCAGGTTCTCGATCTTGAACAGCGCCTCGACGAGACCATCGACGTTCGCCGATGGATCGCGATCGCCCGTGGTCGGGAACTCGGCGATGTCGGCACCGGCGGCGAAGATCTTCGGCCCACCCCAGATGACCACGCCGCGGATCTCGGGCCGGGACTCGATCTCGGTTGCTGCCGCCAGGAGCTCCTCGCCCACCTGCTTGTTGAGGGCGTTGACCTTCGGACGATCGAGGCGGATGATCGCCACCTTGTCGTGGCTCGACGGTTCGACGTTGACGAATTCACCCATGGGATGGCTCCTGCTACGAGATGTGAGCGAGCGGGACGACCCGGAGGTCGGGCTCGACGAGGACGAGTTGCGACAGTAGCGCCTCGAGCATCGAGCGTCGCCCTGGCTCGGAGGGGCTCGGAGCGGACTCGAGGTCGGGCCGGGCCTTCGCCCAGCGACGGCAGAGGTCGGCCGCCAGCACCAGCGGAGGGCCGACGACGCGCAGTTGGTTCCGGTCCACGGTTTCGACGACCGTGCATTCATGCACCCGCTTGATCGCATCGGTCATCGGAGTGAGAGCTGCAACCACCGTGCGACCATCAGGCGGCGACTCGAGGCCGAGCGGAGCCCGGTCGCCGATGACCACGTGCGTGATGACCGGGTCGGCAATGGACTCGACGATGTCGGACGCCATGCGAGTGAACGAATCGACCAGCGGCACGACCACGACCTCGCCGTGCGGGACAAATCGCGTCGGTCGGTTCTCAACGGGCACGGCGCGAGCCTACGTTGTCGACGATGCCCTCACCGCCTCCGGCCCCCGCTGGGCCTCGATCCCACCACGCCCCGCCGAACATCGCGATCGTGCTCGCCGGCGGCTCAGGACTCCGCTTCGGCGGCGACGTCAACAAGGTCCTTGTCTCGATCGGCGGTCGTCCTGTGATCGCCTACTCCCTGGCGACCTTCGACCGATGCGAGCGGATCGACGCCATCGTGATCGTGATTCGCTCTGGCGACGAGCAGCTGATCCACGAGGCCGTCGAGGCGTCGGGGATCACCAAGCTGGCGGCTGTGGTGCCCGGCGGCGCGACGCGCCAGGGCTCGGAGTGGGCCGGAATCCAGGCGGCGGCCTCGCTCGGCCACGACGGCGCAAGCGTCCTGCTCCACGATGCAGCTCGCCCGTTCCTCACGAACGCGCTCCTCGACCGCATCATCGATGATGCCGGTGCAGGAGGAACCATTCCGACCACTCCGATCGGTGCACCGCTCATCGACCCGACGGGTCAGATCGTGGTGGCCGGCGACCTCATGCGCGTGCAGACCCCGCAGGCCTTCCCCCTCGCATTGCTGCTCGACGTCTATCCCCGAGCCGAGGCCGACGGGTTCGCAGGTGTCGACACCGCCGAGACCATGCAGCACTACGGCGCTGCTGCCGCCCGATGGGTGGCGGGCGACGAGCGCAACATCAAGGTCACCCATCCCGACGATCGCGACGTCGCCGAGGAGCTGGCTCGCCGGTTCGTCGATGGTGTGTGGTCCGACCTGACTGACGACTGAACCGGAACCAGGTGCGCTCAGTTCGACGGAGCGATCAGTCGAGCGCTTCGACGGTGGCGCCGTCGCCGCCCGGCGCCTCGCTCGACGATGCATCAGCCGAGTCGTCGCTGGTCGCCGCATCGGCAGCAGCGCCACCCATCAACGGTGTGCCGTCGGGCCCCGTGGCGGTGGCGAGTGCGCTCAGGGTGCCGAGGAGTTCGGGCGGGAGCGTCTCGAGCATGAAAGAGATCACGGTCCCCTGGTCGATTCCCGCTGCCGGGTCGAACAGCGCACCGCACGAGGCCATGGCGTCGGACGCCGGGTCCATGAGCAGCGCCGTGACCTCCTCGCTGTAGGTGGGCGACTCGGCGTCGACGCTCGACGCGGCGGCGTTGAGCGCGTCGGCACAGGCGTCGAGCATGCCCTGCTGCTCAGCCGAGAGTTCGGAGAGCGCGCCATCGATCCCGGGCTCGACACGGTCGGCGGCGGTGGTGGTGGTCGTCTCGGCGGTCGTGACCGGCGCATCTTCGACCATGGGCAGGGTGTCGGGCGCTTCGTTCGACGAGCAGCTCGCAGCGAGGAGCGCCGACGAGGCAAGGAGTCCAACGAGAACGCGACGGGGAGTCTGAGCCATGGTGGGACTATCGGCACCGAGGCCGTTCCTTATGAGCAGAGCGGCGATGCTCCGGGCGTGGCGTTCGGCACGATCAAGCAAGCAGGCCGTGCCGCCGAAGCACTCGGCGCACACCGTCCACCGACGTCACGTGATGCGCCCGCCAGCCGAATCCCTGGGCGGCAGTGACGTTCGCGAGGGTGTCATCGAAGAACGTGACCTCATTGGGCGCGATGTCGACCGTGTCGGTCACGTACTGGAACACCCGGGGATCGGGTTTCGCCACCCCGAGGTGCCAGGAGTTGAACACCGGGTCGAACAGGTGGTCGACCCGGTGATGCACCAGCTCGGCGTCGGTGGTGTCGGTGCCGTTGGTCAGGAGTGCCACCCGATGACCGGCGTCGCGCAGCGTCTGAACGACCGCCAACATCTCGGGATCGACCCATCCCCAATCGGCCAACCACCGGGCAACCACGTCGACCGCCGCCTCGCGATCGAGCACTCCGTCGACCGCACCGACCTGCTGGCCGACCTCTCGGATCCAGTCCTCTCGCCGGAGTCCGCCCTCGACCATCTGACTCAAGAGGTCCCGCTGGAACGCGATCGATGCCAGCTGTCCGGGTGCCAGCTGCACGGCCCGAGCGGCCTCGGCCTCGTGGATCGAATCGTGATGACGGACCACCCCGTCGAAGTCGAACACGACGAGACGGACCGGCGAACGCATGTGTCCATCATGCAACAGCTCGGTCAACGATTGTCGTTCGACCGGCACCGATCGCAGGCCGCGAACTAGTCTCGCTCTATGAAGCGCTTCGCCACTGGATTCCTCGCCGCCCTGTTCCTCCTGCCCGTCTCGGCCGCTGCCGCCGATGACTCGGCCGTCGGGTTGACGGGCGAGACGCCGGTCGGGGCCGCCGTGAGTGATTACGCGAGCGCGTGTCCCGAGATGATGGATTCGATCTACCGGCTCTACACCGCCTACTTCCTACGTGAGCCGGATCAGGTCGGATGGGACTACTGGTTCGATACCTACGGGTCGGGGCCGAACACCAACCTCGAGGTGGTCTCCGAGGCGTTCGCCGCATCCGACGAGTTCCGCAACACCTACGGCTCGTTGTCCAATGCCGAGTTCGTCACCCTCATCTACAACAACGTGATGGGCCGGGCTCCAGATACGGCTGGGTTCAACCACTGGAAGGGCGCGCTCGACAACGGCTACCTCCGCGGCTCGGTGATGATCGCCTTCTCCGAGTCCGCCGAGTACGTCGGACGCACGGGCACGACCAGGCCGATGGCTGGCGATCTCGTGTGGTATGACCGAGGACTCACCCTCTACTGCGAGGTCCTCGAGGGCGGTGGTCTCGAGATCCCGATCCCCACGGATATCACCACGCCGTACTTCGACATCCTCCTCGAGAACGGGGCCGGCACTGCGATCAACGCCTCGTTCGCGGTGTACGACGGGAACATTCGGAAGTACCTCGAGGAGGTAACGATCGAGCCGGGCTTCTACAACTACTTCTGGAACATCCCGCTCGAGCCGGGAGAGGACACCATCGTCGTCCAGGCCAACGGCCTCTACGCCTACACGATCGTGTTCTACGACACACCGCACAGCGAGAACCGGGTCGGCTGGGAGTAGTCGGCTCGCCCGAGCTGTCGTTCCATCATCCAAAAGGGAAGAAACCGACCGCAAACGGTCGGTTTCGTCCCATTTGGTGCCTGGGTCGGTGCGACCCGGGCGAGTGATCGAGCTGGATCAGCCCTGGCCGCCGGAGGTCTCGCGGACCGAGGTCTTGCCCGAGGAGATCCACGGCATCATCGAGCGGAGCTTGGCGCCGACCTTCTCGATCGGGTGCTCGTGACCGGCCTCCTCGAGGGCGAGGAACTTGGCCCGACCGCTGCGGCTCTCCTCGACCCAGTTGTTGGCGAAGGTGCCGTCCTGGATCTCGGTGAGCACCTTCTTCATCTCGGCCTTCACATCGTCGTTGATGATGCGCGGACCCGAGGTGAGGTCGCCCCACTCGGCAGTGTCCGACACCGAGTAACGCATGCCGGCGATGCCCTCTTCGTACATGAGGTCGACGATGAGCTTGAGCTCGTGGAGGCACTCGAAGTAGGCGACCTCAGGCTGGTAGCCAGCCTCGATGAGGGTCTCGAACCCGGCCTGTACGAGGCGACTGGTGCCACCGCAGAGCACGGCCTGCTCACCGAACAGGTCGGTCTCGGTTTCCTCGGTGAAGGTGGTCTCGATCACACCGGCCCGGCTCCCGCCGATGGCGTCGGCGTAGGCCAGCGCGAGCTCCTTGGCCGAACCCGACGCGTCGTTCTCGACGGCGATGAGGCACGGCACACCGCCGCCCTCGGTGTAGGTGCGGCGGACCAGGTGGCCCGGGCCCTTCGGCGCCACCATGCAGACGTCGACGTTCTGCGGCGGGGCGATGAGGCCGAAGCGGATGTTGAACCCGTGGGCGAAGAACAGCGCGTCGCCGTCGTTGAGGTTGGGCGCCACCGACTCCTCGTAGATGGCGGCCATCTCGGTGTCGGGCATGAGCATCATGATGAGGTCGGCTTCGGCGACGGCATCGGCGATCGAGCGGACCTCGAGGCCGGCCTCCTTCGCCTTGTCGACCGACGACGAGCCCTCACGAAGACCGACACGCACGTCGATCCCGGACTCCTTGAGGTTGAGCGCATGGGCATGGCCCTGCGACCCGTAGCCGAGAACCGCCACCTTGCGGTCGGCAATCTTGGAACGGTCGGCGTCGGCTTCGTAGTAGATGTTGACCACGGGTCAGGTTCTCCTTGGGACTTGAATCGTTGTTGAGGATAGGGACTGCGCCCTCAGGGCGGCGCAGGAAGTGAGCGACTACGCCCGAAGACGGGGCGCGTCGACCCCGAGCTTGGTGAGGGCAATTCGACCAGATCGCTGGATCTCGAGGATCCCGAAGTCCGAGATGAGCTTCTCGAAGTCGTCGACCTTTTCGGGCGTGCCTTCGAGCGAGACGGTGAGCGCCTCGGTGCCGACGGCCAGGATGCGGCCTTTGAAGATGTCGACCAACTCCATCACCTCACTGCGGCGGCTGCGGCCGCCTTCGGTGACGGGTGAGGTGTCGACCGTGACCATGATGAGTTCGCGTTCGACGGCAGCTTCTGGTGCGAGTTCGAGGATCTCGACCACGTTGACCAGCTTGAAGAGCTGCTTCACGATCTGTTCGAGCGGGGCCGATTCGACGTCGACGACGATGGTGATCCGGCTGAACTGGTCGTTGCCGGTGGGGGCCACGGCGAGCGACACGATGTTGTAGCCGCGTCGGGCGAACAGGTCGGCGACGCGAGCGAGCACGCCGGCCTTGTCCTCGACGAGCACGGCGAGGGTGCGGTGCTGGAGATCTCCGGGGCGGGTCATCGTGCGGCCTCCTGGACGCGATCGGTGCGGGTGGCGCGGGCGGCGCGGTCACGCTCGAGTTGGTCGGCTTGTGACGGGTCGACGATCACGTCGTCGTTCGATCCGCCGGCGGTGACCATTGGGAACACGTTCTCGTTGTCGACACAACGGAACTCAACCACGACGGGGCGATCGTTGATGGCGTTGGCCTTGGCGATGGCTTCCTCGACCTCTGACGGATCCTCGACCCGGAACGCCACACATCCCATGGCCTCGGCCCACTTCACGTAGTCCGGCATGTCGTGGCTGAGGTACACCTCGGAGTAGCGGTTGTCGTAGAACATCTCCTGCCACTGCCGCACCATGCCGAGATAGGCGTTGTTGAGCAGCGCGATCTTCACCGGGATCTTCGAGACCGACGCAGTCACGAGTTCCTGGGCGGTCATCTGGAAGCAGCCATCGCCGTCGACCGCCCAGACCGTGCGATCAGGGAAGGCCGCCTTGGCGCCGATGGCCGCGGGGATCGAGAAGCCCATCGTGCCCAGACCACCCGAGTTGATCCAGGTGTAGGGGTGATCGAAGGTCCAATACTGGCTGGTGAACATCTGATGCTGACCGACACCGGAGGCGACGATCGTGTCGTCGGGTGAACCGTCGCGCAGCTTCTCGAGCACGAACTGCGGCTTGAGGAGTTCACCCGGCGCTGACTCGTTGTAGGTGAGCGGATACTTCTCTTGCCATCCCGACAGGGTCGAGCGCCAGGCATCGTGGTTGGCAATGGCCGTGGCCCCGCCGGCTGCCTCGATCTGGGCGACCATCTCCTCCATCACGACCCGGGCGTCGCCAACGATGGCGACGTCAGGGCGGCGGACCTTGCCGTGTTCGGCCGGATCGATGTCGACGTGGATCACCTTGGCGAAGGGAGCGAACGATGCGACCCTGCCGGTGACGCGATCGTCGAAGCGACTGCCCATGGCGATCAGCAGGTCGGACTCCTGGATCGCCGTGATGGCGGTGTAGTTGCCGTGCATCCCCGGCATGCCGAGGTTGAGCTCGTGGCTGTCGGGGAAGGCGCCCCGAGCCATGAGCGTGGTGACGACCGGCGTGTTCGTCATTTCGGCGAGCCGCAGCAGGGCGTCGGCACCGCGGGCCTTGAGCACGCCACCGCCGACGTAGAGCACCGGGCGCTCGGCCGTCAGCATCATGGCCACGGCCTCGGCGACAAGCTCGTTGTCGACCACGATGTCGGGGTCGTAGCCGGGCAGCTCGACGGTCTCGGGCCAGTACCAATCGAACCAGGCGTCGGGGTTGTTGGCGTCGGTGATGTTCTTCGGCACATCGATGAGGACCGGCCCCGGTCTCCCCGTGGTGGCGATGTAGAACGCTTCCTTGACGATCCGTGGGATGTCCTCGGCCCGGGTCACCAGATAGTTGTGCTTGGTGATCGACCGCGTGATGCCGGTGGTGTCGACCTCTTGGAAGGCGTCGGTGCCGATGGCTGCCAGCCCCACCTGACCAGTGATGCACACCATCGGGATCGAGTCGAGCATGGCATCGGCGAGCGGGGTGACCACGTTCGTGGCCGCCGGACCGGAGGTGACCATGCACACGCCGGGTCGGCCAGTCGCATGCGCGTAGCCCTCGGCCATGTGGCCGGCCCCCTGCTCGTGGCGAGCGAGTACGTGGCGGATCTCCGAATCGAGCACGGGGTCGTAGACCGGAAGGATCGCCCCACCGGGGTAGCCGAACACGGTGTCGACACCCTCCATCTCCAGACTCTTGATCAGAGCCTGTGCTCCATTGATTCGCATCCGAGTGCCTTTCCTGAGGTGCTGCCTGCACGGCCGGGTCGAGACCCGTGCCGGACGAGCCAGCAGAGAACGCTAACGAAAACCGAAGAAGCCTCCCCCCGGAGGAGAAGGCTTCAGCGCACGCAACAAGATTCGCAGCGTGCGCTACGTGAGTACTACGACGAGGTCGGCAAAGCCGACGACGCGGATGACGTGCGAGATGGAGTTGTTGCGTTCGAACGTCATCGCCGGTCAGTCAAGCACCGCCGGCGAGGATCTGCAACCGAATCATGGCCGTGGGCGATCTCCCCCATTCGGGTGACATCCGCTCAAGGCACCCCGCGACTTCAACCGATGAAGCACAGAGGACCGAACGTGCACCACCCCTGGCGCCCGTCCGTGAGGGTGCACTACGGTCCGTGATCGGCCCGCCCCCGTGCGCGCTCAGCCTCTCAACCCAAACAGCGGAGATCTCATGACTGACGAAACCACGATCGGCGCAACCCCGACCGTCAGACCCAAGAAGCGGGGCCGCAAGGTCGTCGCCTCCACCCTCGCCCTCGCCATCGTCGGCACTGCCGGCGCGGTCGGCGCCAGCCAGGCCTTCCGGGTGAAAGCCGACAGGAGCGGGGCCCAATTGACCTGCCCTGGCGGCATCGAGTCGCTCGGCCATGTCCACGATGAATCGGCGTCGATCTTCCCCGGCGACCCCGAGACCGAGATCGAACGGCTCGACTTCTACTACGAAGACGGCGGCGAGGAGTTCTTCTCCTACCGCATCGAGGCGCTGCACACAGCGACGCACACCGGCACACACCTTGACGCACCGTCGCACTTCATCGAAGCCGGCGCCCGCTCCGTCGACGACCTCGACGCCAGCGAATTCGTGTGGCCGTCGTACATCATCGATGTTCGTGATTGGGAGGCCGACAGCTACGACTTCCAGATCACCGTCGATCAGATCAAGGCCTACGAGAAGAAGAACGGCAAGATCCAACGGGGTTCATTGGTCATCGTCCAGACCGGACTCGCCGAGTTCTTCGGCACCGGCGACCCCGATGCCTACACCGGCTACTTCGCCGACGCCCCCGGCTTCTCGGGCGAAGCTGTGCAGTGGATGATCGACGAGCGCGGTGTGAAGGCGATCGGCTCCGACTCGTTCGGCCCTGACGCCACCTCCGACGAACTCTTCGACGCCACCTACACCATCCTTGCCAACGACGGCGTGGCCATCCCCGGCCTCACGAATCTTGATTCGATGAGCGTCAAGGGCGACATCGTGATGGCGGCGCCGGTGAAGTTGCTCGACGGTTCGGCCTTCCAGGTCAATCCGCTGGCCTGTCTCGGCTCGTCGAGTGGCCACCACTCAAATGGCAACGGCAACGGTCACGGCAAGGACCGCGATCGCGACTGAGGTTCTCCCGCTCGCCGATCCGGTGAGCTGAATCACGACAGGCGGGCCCCGGCACCTGGGTGCCGGGGCCCGCTCGCGTCCCCACTGCGGCGCTGCGACCCGATTGGACACGAGACTGTATGGCGCCATACAGTCTCCTTCCGGATGAACCCGCCCGACCGCAGCACCTCGCACGCCGAGGTCGACCTCACCGGCTACGACGCCGTCACCGACGCCTGGCCCGGTGTTGCCGCGTTGTCACCGGTCGAACCACCACCATGGCTGCGGGTCGAGACCACGCTCATGGCCACCGCTCGTGCCATCCGCCAGGCGTTCGACCACCGACTCGGCGCACTCGACCTGAACCTCACCCAGGCCACGATGCTCGCCTACGTCGCCGAGTACGGACCGGTCACCCAAACCCAGATCGCGGACCGCAACGGTGTCGGCAGAGCCGCCACCGGGTCCACCATCGATCGGCTCGAGGCTCGCCACCTCGTCGAGCGTCAGCCCGATCCGGCCGATCGGCGGGTTTGGCTCGTCGCCATCACCGCACAGGGCCAGGCGCTGGTCGACGAGATCACCACCATCGACCGCACGCTGCGCACCCAACTCCGTGCCGGCATCTCCAAGGATGAGCGCTCGGCGCTCGCCAGTGTCATGAACCGGCTCCAGGTCAACGTCGCCGCCGTGCTGACCGAGTCGGCTGACGCCGACCCGTCCCTGTCCCCAACCAGTACCTCCAACTAGAGAAGGAACACCAAACATGCAAGAAGCAGTCATCGTCGACGCCATCCGCACCCCGGGTGGCAAGCGCAACGGCAAGCTCGCCGATTGGCATCCGGTCGACCTTGCCGCCCACGTACTCAAGGCGCTCCAGGAGCGCAACAACCTCGACCCCGAGATGGTCGACGACGTGATCATGGGCTGTGTGTCGCAGGTCGGCGAGCAGTCGCTCAACATCGGCCGCAACGCCGTCCTCGCCGCCGGTTGGCCCGAATCGGTGCCGTCCACCACGGTCGACCGCCAGTGCGGTTCCAGCCAGCAGGCCATGCACTTCGCCGCACAGGGCGTGATGGCCGGCGCGTACGACGTCGTCATCGCCGCCGGCGTCGAGGTCATGTCCCGCACCCCCATGGGCGCCTCGGTGGTCGAGGGCAAGCTCGGCATGCCGTTCCCCGACTCGATGCAGGCTCGCTACGCCGAGACCGGCCTCCCGCCGCAAGGCATCGGTGCCGACATGATCGCGGATGAGTACGGCATCACCCGTGAAGACCTCGACGCCTTCGGCGCCCAGAGCCAGCAGCGGGCCGAGCGGGCCACCGCCGAGGGTCGCTTCGAGAACGAGATCATCCCGGTTCCGGTCGTGGTCGGCGACGCCGAAGAACTCATGACCACCGACGAAGGCATCCGCCCCGGCACCACCGCCGAAGGCCTCGCCAAGCTCAAGCCCGCCTTCAAGGAAGACGGCAAGATCACCGCAGGCAACTCGTCGCAGATCTCCGATGGCGCCTCCGCCGTGCTCATCATGAGCGCCGAGAAGGCCAAGGAGCTCGGCCTCAAGCCCCGGGCCCGCTTCCACAGCTTCGCGCTGGCGGGTACCGACCCGGTCACCATGCTCAAGGGCCCGATCCCGGCCACCAAGAAGATCCTCGAGAAGACCGGTCTCTCGATCGACGACATCGATGCGTTCGAGGTCAACGAAGCCTTCGCTTCCGTCGTGCTCGCATGGCAGAAGGAAACCGGCGCCGACATGGAGAAGGTCAACCCCTCCGGCGGCGCCATCGCACTCGGGCATCCGCTCGGGTGTTCGGGCACCAAGCTCATGGCCACCCTCGTCAATGAACTCGAGCGCACGGGCGGCAAGCTCGGCCTCCAGGTCATGTGCGAAGGTGGCGGCATGGCCAACGCCACCATCATCGAAAGGATTGAAGACTGATGCCACGCATGGATCTGAACGGCGCTTCCGCCGTCATCACCGGAGGTGCCTCCGGCATCGGTGAGGCTTGCGCCCGCCAGCTGGCCGCCCTCGGCGCCCACGTCGTGATCGCCGACCTCAACGAGGAGAAGGGTGCCGCGGTCGCCTCCGAGCTCGGCGGCATCTTCGTCAAGTGCGACGTCACCTCCGAAGAAGACGGCGCCGCTGCCGTTGCCGCCGCCTCCGAGATGGGCCCGCTCCGCGTGCTCATCAACTCGGCCGGCCTCGGCATGGCTGCTCGCACCGTCGACCGAAACAACGACCCGATGCCGCAGAAGACCTTCGACTTCGTCATCAAGGTCAACCTGCTCGGCTCGTTCAACATGCTCCGCCTCTGCGCTGCCGCCATGGCCAAGACCGACCCGGTCGACGAGGACGGCGCTCGCGGCGCCATCGTCAACATGGCGTCGGCCGCTGCCTTCGACGGTCAGATCGGCCAGGCCGCCTACTCGGCGTCCAAGGGCGGCATCGTAGGCATGACCCTGCCGATCGCTCGTGACCTCTCGGCCATGGGCATCCGCGTCAACACCATCGCTCCGGGCCTGATCGACACTCCGATCTACGGCACCGGCGAGCAGTCCGACGCGTTCAAGGCCCACCTGGGCCAGTCGGTCCTGTTCCCGAAGCGTCTCGGCTCCGGTGAAGAGCTCGCCTTCATGGCGATCGACACCGTCACCAACCCGTACATGAACGGTGAGACCATCCGGGTCGACGGCGGCATCCGGATGCCGCCGAAGTAACACCCACCCGAGGCCCAGCACGGGTGTCCCCTCGGGGACGATCGGAGGTTCACCAACCTCCGGGCCACCGTGCAATCTCAGCCAAGCTCCGGGGTTGCGTACGCTCAGCCGTACGCAACCCCGGAGCTTGTTGGGTTTTGGACGCAGCCCCGGAGGTTCGTGAGGGAGGTCGCTGCGCGAAGGTCGTCCTGGCGAGGTCGTCAGGAGTCGGGGTGTCAGTCGTCGAGGGTGTCAGGAGTCGAGGGTGGCGATGAAGTCGAGCAGGGCGACGGTGAAGGCTTTGGGCTGGGACTCATAGGCAGCGTGGCCGGCGTCGCCCATGACGAGCACCTCGGCGTCGAGGAAGCCATCGGCCAACCGCTCGGCCGCCGCCTGAGGATCGACGCCGTCGCGATCACCCCACACCACCAGTGCCGGCACATCGACCGGAGCACCGCGCGAGGCGAACTCGCTCGATCCGACCGGTGCGACCGGCACGTAGCCGGCGAGGTCGGCGAAGAATGGGTGCCGCAGCGCAAGGAGGCTATATGTGCCCGACATCGAGGGCGACACGATGACGGTCGCCACCGGGTCCAGCCCGAGCGCAGCGAAGAGCTCGACGAGGAACTCGTCGTTCGCAAGCTCGACTGGATCAGACGCCCCGGTGCCGGGCAGGTCGATCGCGACTGCCCGATGGCCATCAGCGACCACGCTCGCCAGGATGCCGTTGTCGACCCAGGTCTGTGACGAATAGGCCGCTCCGTGGAGGAACAACACGGCGACCCCGGCGAGTGCGCTGCCCGATACCGAGGGCGGCATGTCGACGAGGGCGATGGGGGCGCCGGCCACCGTCACCGAACCCGCCACCGAGTCGGCGAGATCGGACTCGACGGCCGTTGCCGGCCCCTCCGAGGCGGCGAGATCGCTCGTCGAGGTGGTGCAGCTCACGGTCAGCAGCGCCGCCACCAACACCACGACAAGCGCCGCATCACCACGGCCCCGGCACCGGGTGTCACGTTTGCCGCAGCTGTCGAGTGTCATGGTCGCGGATCGCCTAGCGTGTCGGTTCATGGAGGGAATACATCTCGTCGAGGCACTCAGTTTCGACGTCTACGGTACGTTGATCGACTGGGAGACCGGGATCGCCAGCGCGCTCCGTCCCTGGGCCAATCGACATGGCCTGCTCATCAGCGATGATGCGTTGGTGTCGGCCTTCGCTCGACACGAGACCCGGATCCAGACCGAACATCCGACCTGGCGCTATCCCGAGATCTTGTCCGAACTGATGTGGCGTATCGGCAACGACCTCGATGCGCCGGTCACCGAGCTCGAGGCAGCGGCCTTCGGGCGGAGCGTCGGTCAATGGCCCGCCTTCGCCGACTCGGCCGAGTCGTTGCGCCGCCTGAAGCAGCGGTTCAAGCTCATCGTCTTGAGCAACGTCGACAACGTGTCGCTACGCCTCAGCAACGACCGCCTGGGCGTGGAGTTCGACGCCATCGTGACGGCCGAAGAGGTCGGGGCCTACAAGCCGTCGCCGTCGATGTTCGACTCGCTCGACGACACCGTCGAGGCCCTCGGCTACGACACGAACCAGGTGCTCCATGTCGCCGAGTCGCTCTACCACGACCATGAGCCGGCCAAGGCTCGCGGCATGCAGACCGCCTGGATTCATCGACGGCATGCCAAGGATGGTTACGGGGCAACGGCGGCGCCAGGCTCCCACGTCGTTCCCGATCACCGCTTCGAGAGTCTTGCGTTGTTCACCGACGCCATTCTCGCCGCCCGCTGATCGAGCGATCAGGGAGTGGTGAGCAACTGATCGACAGGGGCGAACTCGTCGGTCAGGATCTGGGCATCGCCGATCCACTCGTCGAGCGCAGCGTCGACATGGGCAACATCGTCGTCATTGCGGGACCGGGCGAGCACGTCGATCGCCGCAGCGTCGATCGGTTGATGCGAGGCGACCAGGACCAGGTTCCCCCCGGCATCGGCGTCGAACTTGGTCGGTGAGGAGACGACAGCCACGTGCTCGAACACGGCACGGAGGGTGGCCACCTCGGCTCGAGCGAACGACAGCGGCGGATAGTCGATCAGGTTGATGAGATAGATGCCGTTGTCGGTCATGACTCGGTCGACCTCGCGGGTGAACTCGACGGTCGTGAGATGCCACGGAACGGCCAGACCGCCGAAGGCATCACCGAGCACGACGTCATACCGGTCGTCGGGTTGATCGAGCAACCCCGTACGGGCATCGCCAGTTCGAACACGCAGGTCGTCGCTCAACACGAGTCCCATCTCGTTCTGGACGAGTTCGACGAGCGTCGCATCGAGTTCGAGCACGAGGGACTCTGACCCGGGATACTCGGCGGCGATCCAGCGAGGAAACGTGAAACCGCCACCGCCAATGTGAAGCGCCGTCACCGGCCGTTGCTCCGGAAACGACACCTGGATCACGTCGGCGAACGACAACGAGTAGTCGAACTCCAGATGTGTCGGGTCCTCGAGGTCGACGAACGAGTGCCGCAGGGTGTCGAGAATGAGGAACCGGCCGCTCCCACCTTCCTCGTCGGCCACGACGCGAGCACAGAAGTAGTGGCTCTCGACCTGGCACGGACCCGTGAGTGAGTAGTTGAACACGGTCGCCAATGCCAGCGCAGCGACTGTCGTTCCGGCCAACGACCGTTGTGAGCGTCCCAGCATCGTCCAGACGACCAGACCCAGCAACGTGATCAAGATGCCGACACCGACGACGATCGTGGTCGACGACACCCGGGCGACGAATACGAACCCGGTCATGAAGGAACCGAATAGTGCGCCGGCCGTGCCGAGCGCAGAGAAGCGACCGACCGTGGCGCCGGTGGATTCGAGATCGAGGAGTTGGAGCTTGACCACGGTCGGCGAGACAGCCGACAGCATGGCGGCGGGCACGAAGAGCCCGAGGAACGTGAGCATCATGAGCCCGACGATCGAGTTCGGACCGACCGCCGGTCCGACCACCCGTATCACGGGGATGACGAGGAACGTCAGCATTCCGCCCCCTACCAACATCGGGCCGAGCAGTCGACGCGGCGGCGTGCGATCGGCCAGTGTGCCTCCGCCCCAGGTGCCCACGGCAATGCCCGCCAGCACGACGCCGATGATCGTGGTGAAGGTCTCGAGGGTGACGCCGACATACGGCGCCAGGAGCCGACCGGCGACGATCTCGAGCACGAGTACGACGAAGGACGTGATGAACACCAGCCCG
This sequence comes from Acidimicrobiales bacterium, assembly GCA_041394265.1. Taxonomy (NCBI): domain Bacteria; kingdom Bacillati; phylum Actinomycetota; class Acidimicrobiia; order Acidimicrobiales; species Acidimicrobiales bacterium. Next base: position 2,793,768 of record JAWKIO010000005.1, on the reverse strand, counting down.
TCGGCGAGCGGGCCCGGCAACGTTCGATCAGGGCTCGCTTCGGTCTTCATGGTCGCCGAGTATGCCCGGCCCCGACGAGTGATCACCGCACCGAGCAGCGACTACGGTGTGCGACGGAAACGATCGACAGGAAAGAGGGCACATGCCTCAGGAAGTACGTGGCGTCATCGCTCGAGCGAAGGGCGAGCCGGTCTCCGTCGAGACCATCATCATCCCCGACCCCGGTCCGGGTGAAGCCGTGGTCGCCATCCAGGCCTGCGGGGTGTGCCACACCGACCTCCACTACCGCGAGGGCGGGATCAACGATGAGTTCCCCTTCTTGCTCGGTCACGAGGCGGCCGGCATCGTCGAGTCGGTGGGTGACGGGGTCACCGACGTGGCGCCGGGCGACTTCGTCATCCTCAACTGGCGAGCGGTGTGCGGCCAGTGCCGCTCCTGCCTCAAGGGCAAGCCGCAGTACTGCTTCAGCACCCACAACGCCACGCAGAAGATGACCCTCGCCGATGGCACCGAACTGTCACCGGCGCTCGGTATCGGGGCGTTCTGCGAGAAGACCCTCGTTGCTGCCGGCCAGTGCACCAAGGTGAACCCCGAGGCCAAGCCCGAGGTCGCCGGTCTGCTCGGCTGCGGCGTGATGGCCGGCATCGGTGCCGCCATCAACACCGGCGGAGTCAGCCGTGGCGACTCGGTCGCCGTGTTCGGTTGCGGTGGTGTCGGCAACGCAGCGCTCGAAGGCGCCCGCCTGGCCGGCGCCAGCACCATCATCGCCGTCGACATCGACGACACCAAGCTCGAATGGGCCAAGGACTTCGGCGCCACCCACACCATCAACTCCTCGCAGGTCGATCCCGTCGAGGCCATCCGTGCGCTCACCGACGGCAACGGCGTCGACGTCGCCATCGAGGCCATCGGTCTCCCCCAGACCTACGAGCAGGCGTTCTACGCCCGCGATCTCGCCGGCACCGTCGTGCTGGTCGGCGTGCCCAATCCGACCATGAAAGTCGAGCTGCCGTTCATCGAGATCTTCGGTCGAGGCGGCGCGCTCAAGTCCTCGTGGTACGGCGATTGCCTGCCCGCCCGCGACTTCCCCATGCTGATCGACCTCTACCTCCAGGGCCGACTCAACCTCGAGGGCTTCGTGTCCGAGACCATCGACCTCGACGCCGTCGAAGAGGCCTTCCACAAGATGGAGCGAGGCGAAGTCCTCCGCTCCGTCGTCGTGCTGTAACACTGCACCTGCTCCGCAGGTGGGGCGCCGCCCATCCGAGCTTCTCGCTCGTCGCGTGCTCCGTCCCTCCGCACGTCGGACACGTCTGAGACGGCACCCGCTAAGCAGGTCGGACAGGAGTGACACTGCTCGATCTGACGGCGGGCGCGCACCTCGGTAAGTTCGCGGGCGAACGAGGAGGACGCACATGTCGGACAGGTTGGTCATTCACGGTGGGACCGTCGTCGACGGCACGGGAAGCCCGGGGTTCCGGGCCGACGTCGCCGTCGAGGACGGTCGCATCATCGAGATCGGTGCCGACCTGGCGTCCGGCGTCGACGAGGCGCACCGGATCGACGCCACCGGATGCGTCGTCGCCCCCGGCTTCATCGACATCCACACGCACTACGACGCCCAGGTCTTCTGGGACCCGGCCCTGACCCCCTCCTGCTTCCACGGCGTCACATCGGTGGTGGCCGGCAACTGCGGGTTCTCGATCGCCCCCACCCGAGCCGCCGACCGAGACACGGTCCTGCGCACCCTCGAAAAGGTCGAGGACATGGACCCCACCTCGCTGGCTGCGGGGATCGACTGGGACTTCGAGACGTTCCCGGAGTACCTGGCGTCGATCGCGCGGCGGGGCACGGTGCTCAACTATGGCGCGTACATCGGCCACACCCCACTGCGTCTGTTCGTGATGGGCGACGAAGCGTCCAGCCGTGCTGCCGAACCCGGCGAGATCGCCGAGATGTCGCAGCTGGTCAGTGACGCCATGGCGGCCGGCGCCATCGGGTTTGCCACCAGTTTCGCCGTCACCCACCTCGGCGCCGACGGGCAACCGATCCCCAGTCGCTGGGCCGATCGAGACGAGATCGAGGCGCTGTGCCGGGCGGCTGCGGCCGAGGGTCGTGGTGTCATCGGTATCAACGGCGTGAACGAGCAACTCCACTTCGACCAGATCTACGACCTCCAGCTCGAGCTCGACGTTCCCATCACCTGGACCGCCCTCCTCACCACTTCGGCCGGATCGCACGTGCGAGCCCTCGATCTGCATCGCGCCGGTATGGCCAAGGGAGCGGCGGTGTGGCCGCAGGTCTCGCCACGACCGCTCACCTTCTCGATGAATCTCGTGGAACCGTTCACCCTCAACACCAGCCCGGTGTTCGCCGAGCTGATGTCAGGCGACGAGCAGGCTCGTGCCGCGGCCTACGCCGACCCGGCGTGGCGTCAGCGAGTCCGAGACGCCTGGGCGTCCGGCCCCAAGGGTGGCATCCCGCCTCGGTGGGAGACCTACGAGATCATGGAGTCGGCCAACCACGCCGACCTCATCGGTCGCCGCCTGGTCGACATCGCCGACGAGCGAGGAGTGGAGCCGTTCGACGCTCTCCTCGACCTGGCCCTCGCCGAACCCACCCTCCGGTCGATCCGGGTTCGAGCGGTGCTGGCCAACGACGACGAAGAAGCCGTCGCCGGCTTGCTCAATGAGCCGGGCTGCACCCTCGGGTTGTCCGATGCCGGCGCCCACGTCACTCAGCTGTGCGACGCACCGCTGGCCACCGATCTCCTCGGCCGCTGGGTTCGGGAGAAGGGTGCGCTCAGCCTCGAAGCAGCGGTCAACAAGCTCACCAAGGTCCAGGCCGACCTGTTCGGCTTGAGCGATCGGGGCGTGGTCGCCGAAGGCAAGGCTGCCGATCTCGTCGTGTTCGATCCCGAGACCGTCGCCCCCGGCCCGCTGCGTCGGGTCAATGACTTCCCGGCCGGTGCCGAGCGACTCACGGCCGACCAGCCGACGGGCATGCGCCACCTGCTCGTCAATGGTGTGCAGGTCGTTGACGACGGTGTGCTCCGTGACGACGCAGTTGCTGCCCGACCTGGTCAGATGCTCCGGTGAGTCGGTCCTAATGGGGGCCGAACCGGTGCTCCCATTCTGGGAGGCTGGTTGTGAGCCGCTGACCGGTCAGCACTCGTCGGTCCTGGGTGTTGAACCCTAGGTCTAGATCGTGCGCCGGGCAGTCGGAGGAGAGGCCTTGATGGCTGGTGGGATGACGTGCTTCGAGCACTGAACCATTAGGGAGTCGCTGGCCGCTTCGGGCTCTTCATCGTTCCCTGATCTGAGGTGATGCCGATGGCGCCACTGTTCGTAGGCCACGACTGGGCCGAAGCCCATCACGACCTGTTGTTCGAGGACGACACCGGCCGCCGTGTCGAGGGCGGCCGTGTCCCTGACAGCGTGGAGGGTGTCGCCCGGTTCCACGCGATGGTCGGCGACCGGGTCGATGACCCCGCTGATGTGATCATCGCGACCGAAACCGACCGGGGCCTGTTCATCGGTTCGTTGATCGCTGCGGGCTACACCGTGCTGGCGGTGAACCCGATGTCGACTTCGCGGTATCGGGAACGCCATTCGACCTCGGGCGCGAAGTCTGACCCCGGCGACGCCAAAGTCCTCGCCGATCTGGCCCGCACCGACGCCCACAATCATCGACGGGTCGCCGGCGACAGCGACCTGGTCAACTCGATCAAAGTGTTGACTCGAGCCCATCAATCGATGATCTGGACCCGGCAACGCCAAACCAACCAGCTCCGCTCCACCCTGCGCGAGTTCTATCCCTCCGCCCTGGAAGCCTTCGGTGATCTGGCCCACAGCGACGCGCTCGCCGTGCTCGCGATCGCGTCGACACCAGCCCTGGGTCGCCAGTTGTCGATCTCCAAGATCCGATCCGCCCTGCGTCGAGGCGGCCGGCAACGACGCCTCGACCAACGAGCCGGAGAGATCCAAACCGCGTTGCGGAGCGAACAACTCGCCGCACCCGATCAGATCGCCGCGGCGATGGGCAGCGTCGTTGCCGCGTTGGTCGGCGTGATCGGCGAGCTCAACACCCAGATCGCCGGTCTCGAAACCCAGCTGGCTGACCGTTTTGAGCAGCACCCGGACACCAAGATCATCCGTTCCCTGCCAGGACTGGGGATGACGCTCGGCGCCCGGGTGCTCGCAGAGTTCGGGGACGACCCGAACCGCTATCACGATGCCAAGTCTCGCAAGAACTACGCCGGAACCTCGCCCATCACCCGCGCGTCGGGCAAACACCATGTCGTGTTGGCCCGCTACGCCCGGAACCGGCACCTCGCCGATGCCTGCTACCTGTGGGCGTTCGCCGCGCTCACCGCCAGCCCCGGCGCCCGAGCGTTCTACGACCAACGACGAGAACGAGGCGACACCCACAACCAAGCCCTGCGAGCACTTGGGAACCGGCTCGTCGGGATCCTGCACGGCTGCCTCCGCCACCACACCCCCTACGACGAGCACACCGCCTGGTCCCACCGCCAAGCCCTCGCCGCTTGACACCAACCAACCGTGGGATGTCTAGACTCTCCGGATGGCTCGCATCGATCGCATCATCACCTCCGGCATCTTCTCGCTCGACGGTCAGGACTTCGACGTCGACAACAACGTCTGGATCATCGGCGACGACGCCGAAGCGATCGTGATCGACGCTGCTCATGACCACCGGGCGATCCTCGAGGGTCTCGGCGGGCGCAAGCTGAAGGCCATCGTGTGCACGCACGGTCACAACGACCACATCAACGCCGCCGCGGAACTGGCCGACGAGACCGGCGCCCCCATCCTCATGCACCCGGACGACACGATGCTGTGGGAGGTGGTGTATCCCGACCGGCGCGTCGACGATGCACTGGCCGACTTCGCCAAGATCGACGTGGGTGGCAGCCAGCTGACGGTCCTCCACACCCCCGGGCACTCCCCCGGTGGTTGCTGCCTCCACCTTCCCGAGGACGGCATCGTCTTCAGTGGCGACACGCTCTTCAACGGCGGCCCGGGCGCCACCGGGCGCAGCTTCTCGAGCTACGACCTGATCCTCGACTCGATCGAAGGACGGCTCTTCACCCTGCCCGAGCACACCACGGTCCACACCGGCCATGGCGACTCCACCTCGATCGCCGCCGAGGCGCCGAGCTTGGCCGAATGGCGCTCGAAGCAGTCGTGACCGCCAGTCGGCCGACGAGCGATCAGAAGTCGTCGTCGATCGAGTAGCCCCACTGCGCGAAGAACGGTGCCAGCTCGGCAAGCCAGGTGTCGCTGGCGCGTCGACCGATCGGGCTGGAGAGCCAACGGCGCCACTGGTGCCGGTAGGTCGGGTCGAGTGCAGCCGGCGGCCGCTCGCCATTCGTTCGAGGCGACAAGCCGAGGTGAGCGAGGAGGTTCTCGGACACGATCGAGGGATCGGCAACCACGTCTTCGAACCGCACCACGGTCACGTTCTGGAGGAATGGACGATCGGCGGCGAACCGCTCGTGAGCGACGATCCAGTGCTCGATCAGCGTGTGCAGGGTCCGCTTCGGCATGAATCGGCGAGCGCCGGACGGCCCCATCCCCGTCCACTTGCGGGTGGCGAGGGCAACGGCCGCCGGGTGGCGGATCACCATCACGAAGGCAGCGTCAGGGAAGACCGCCTGCAGGAAGCGCGACTGGAGGAGGTTCTGCGGCGACTTCTCGACTCGCACCCCGGCGTCGACGTCGCCCCAATACGGACGCCACGCCGCGATCAGTTGTGCGCGCGTCTCATCGACGTCGGTCACTGGAGCGGTGAGATGTGACCGATCATCGAACGCAAACCTTCCTGGGCCGCCGAACTCGCGAACCGATGGCACGACCTCGTGGAGGTAGTGCCCCTCGTCCTCCATGAAGCCGGTGCCGACCAGACCCGTCGCGCCGTCGGCAGACGCCAACATGCGCGTCACCATCGAGGTTCCCGAGCGGTGCAGGCCACCGACGAAGACATGACGCGGCTCGCCTACTCGACCGCTTCCTCGGTCATCGACACGTGCCGGACCAGGCGCTTCGAGATCCACACCACCGTGCGAGTGCGAGACGATGTCCGGGCTGCCCATGGACACATCGTCGCAAACCGAAGTGAAGCGCAGCTGAACGAAATGCGGCCGACCGACGAAGTTCCGGTGCTGCTCGATGGCAAGCTGGAACCGATTGCCCCGCTCGATCGTCTGAGGCCACATGACCCGTTCGCACCCACATGTTCCCGCACGCAGCCTGGTCTCGAACCGCGGCCTGGCCGCCGCCACTGTTGTGCTTGCGCTGGTCGCGAGCGCCTGCGGTGGTTCTGACACCGACGCGTCGGAGACGACATCGACCTCGGTGACCCAGACCACCGCGTCGACGACCACGACCACCGCACCCGAGTCGACGACGACCACCTCCACCACCGCTGCGCCGACCGCAACGAGCGTCGCCGAGTCGGAGCTGCCGGGGGTGTCGTTCGACTTCGGACCGGCCGAAGGTTCCTCCGTGGCGGTGGTCGGCGTCGCCGCCGACGACGTGCTCAACGTGCGGCAGCTACCCGACCCGTCATCAGCGATCGTCACCGAACTCGATCCCACCGGCGATGCGACCCTCACCAACCGGAAGCGGGATCTGGGCACCTCGATCTGGTACGAGGTCGAAACCGCCGCCGGCATCGGGTGGGCCAACGCATCGTTCCTTGCTCCGACCGGCGGCACCCGCGATGCCACCAACGAGTTCACCGATCTGCTGGGCGAGTTGCCAACCGGTGCGTCGAGTGACGAGGTGATCGCTGAGCTCCAGCAGGTGCTGGTTGCCTACGGTGCCGAGCAGGAGGGCCCACCGATGACCGTCACCATCGTCGATGGTCCCCACACGGGTGATCTCGACGAGGTGACGATCGACGTCCTCGGCTATGCCGACGATGCCGTCCGTGGTGACCGCCTCCACGTGTTCATCATGAACGAAGGCGACACCTCGGCGATCAAGACCATCGAGGCCACCTCACTCTGCCAGCGAGGCTCCGACGGCGCATTCTGCCTGTAGGCGGCAGACTCGCGACGTGACCGACGTCAGCGGGGCGGGAGGTTCTCGCCGACTCGGTTGACCCGGGCGAGCACACCGGTCAGGTCGAGCACAGAGCGACCGGCCACGATCATGGTCAAGCCGATGAGGGCGAAGAGGACCGCTTCGCTCGGACCGGTGTACGGAAGTTCTTCGAGTTCGTCGCCTTCGGGTGCCGCTGTCGTCGGGGCTGCCGTCGTCGGCGCGACGGTCGTCGGGGTGACGGTCGTGGGTGGCACGGTGGTCGGCGCCGCAGTCGTCGGAGCGGCCGTGGTCGGGGCAGCCGTCGTCGGAGCCACCGTGGTCGGGGCAGCGGTGGTGGGCGGCTCAGTGGTTGGCGGCTGGGTGGTCGCCGGCGCCTCCGTCGTCGTCGGTGCCAGGGTCGTATCTGGCACCGTCGTCTTGGCCGAATCCAGCGCTGTCGTCGTCGGTGCGGTCGTCCGTGGTGCCGAGGTCGGGGGTGTCGTCACATAGGTGGTGGTCACACCGCCGTCGGCCGCCACCTCGTTGGTCGGCAGCCGCGAGCACGAGGCGGCGCCGAGCAAGAACAGCGTTGCGGCGAGACCGCGACGCGCCGTCGCCCGGCATCGTCGGGGCATCGCAGCGGAGGGAGACGGGAAGCTCACGTCTCCACAGATACGCCGGGTGCCGATCCTCGGCATCAGCGACTTCACCCAGTCGGGAGGAATTACCCCTGTTCAGGCACTTTCGGCCAGAGGACCGGCTGGGCCGAGCGTCAGCGAAGCTGTGAGAGGTCGCGCACTGCGCCTCGGTCGGCCGACGTGGTCATGGCGGCGTACGCCCGCAGCGCCTGGCTGACGACCCGGTCGCGGTTGCGAGGCGTCCACGCCTCGGCGCCCCGTGACTCCTCGGCCACTCGCCGACGAGCGAGCTCGGCGTCGTCGACCCGCAGATTGATCGAGCGGTTCGGAATGTCGATGTCGATGATGTCGCCGTTCTCGACCAGACCGATCGCCCCACCGGCGGCGGCCTCGGGTGAAGCGTGCCCGATGGACAATCCCGACGTACCACCCGAGAACCGGCCGTCGGTCAGCAACGCACACTGGGTGCCGAGGCCGCGACTCTTGATGTAGGTGGTCGGGTACAGCATCTCCTGCATGCCCGGGCCACCCTTCGGACCCTCGTAGCGGACGATCACACATTCGCCGGCCACGACCTCTTCGCCGAGGATTCCCTCGACCGCGTCGTCCTGGCTCTCATAGACCCGTGCCGGGCCGGAGAAGACGAAGTTCTCCTCGGCGACACCGGCGGTCTTCACGATGCAGCCGTCGACGGCGATGTTGCCGTAGAGGACGGCCAGCCCACCCTCGGACGTGTAGGCGTGTTCGACGGAGCGGATGCAGCCCCCTGCTCGATCGGTGTCGAGCGACGGCCAGCGGGTTGCCTGGCTGAACGCAACCTGGGTGGGGATGCCGGCGGGGCCGGCGCTGAACAGCCGCTTGGCTTCGGCGGTCGCCGAGTCTCGCATGATGTCCCACTCGTCGAGGGCGGCGCCCATCGACTCGGAGTGCACCGTCGGCACGGAAGCATCGATCAGTCCAGCACGGTCGAGCTCACCGAGAATGCCAGGGATGCCGCCCGCTCGGTGGACGTCTTCCATGTGGTAGGTGTCGACCGAGGGTGCCACCTTGCAGATGTTCGGCACCCGGCGGCTGATGGCGTCGATGTGCGCCATCGTGAAGTCGTGGCCAGCCTCCTGCGCGGCGGCGAGGATGTGCAGCACGGTGTTGGTGGAGCCGCCCATCGCGATGTCGAGGACCATGGCGTTCTCGAACGCGGTCGGCGATGCGACATTGCGAGGCAGGACCGAATCGTCGTCCTTCTCGTAGTGCCGACGGGCGAGATCGACGATCCGGCGCCCGGCCTCGAGGAACAGCTGCTCGCGATCGGCGTGGGTGGCAAGCGTGGAGCCGTTGCCTGGGAGCGACAGGCCGAGCGCCTCGGTGAGACAGTTCATCGAGTTGGCGGTGAACATGCCCGAACACGAGCCACACGTTGGACAAGCCGAGCGCTCGACCGCTTCGACATCGGCCATGTCGGCCTGCTGGTTGCCGGCGATGGTCATGGCCGAGATCAGGTCGACGCGCACTTCGTTGCCGGCCAACCGGGTCTTGCCTGCCTCCATGGGACCGCCAGAGACGAAGATCACCGGGATGTTCAGGCGCAATGCGGCGTTGAGCATGCCGGGGGTGATCTTGTCGCAGTTCGAGATGCACACCAGCGCGTCGGCGCAGTGGGCGTTCACCATGTACTCGACCGAGTCGGCAATGAGATCACGGCTCGGGAGGCTGTAGAGCATGCCGCCGTGTCCCATCGCGATGCCGTCGTCGACCGCGATGGTGTTGAACTCCTTGGCCACACCGCCGGCTCGCTCGACTTCCCTCGCCACCAGTTGCCCGAGGTCCTTCAGGTGCACGTGGCCCGGAACGAACTGGGTGAACGAGTTGGCGATCGCGATGATCGGTTTGTCGAAGTCCTCGTCGGTCATTCCCGTTGCCCGCCACAGGGCTCGGGCTCCAGCCATGTTGCGGCCGTGGGTGGTGGTTCGCGAGCGATACTCAGGCATGTCCCCAATCTAGGCCATCGGGTGCGCGAAGCTCCCAGTTGAAAGCGTGGGGAGACCGGCCGACAGGAACCGAATGGAACGCATCATCCTCTGGGCCGTCCGCGTCGGACTGGTCCTCGCTATCGCCATCAGCGTGTCGTTTCCCGATTGGGAGCAGTTCGCCGGCAAGGGCATGGCGTTCCGTGCGCCGTTCTACCTCCTCCCGCTCATCGTCGTCCCGCTCGTCTGGAAGCTGCGGGGTTCGAACCCGCCCTACCCGTACCTCGTGGACGCACTCGTCGTTGCGCCGTTCCTCATGGACACCCTCGGCAACGTGCTCAACTTCTACAACAACTACGACGTCACCGACGACGTGCTCCACTTCTGCAACTGGGTGCTGCTGATGGGAGGCGTCACGCTCGCGATTGCCCGTACCGGCGTCGGCAGATTGAACGCCTGGTCACTCGGTTGGGGATTCGGTGGTCTGGCGATCATCTGGTGGGAAGCGGCCGAGTGGCTCGTCCAGAAGATGGGGACGGCCGGCCTCGGTTTGACCTACGGCGACACGATCGGCGATCTGGTGCTGTCATCGACCGGCGGTGCACTCGGGTCGGCGTTGGCGATCGCCTTCGCCTGGCCCGATACTGCTGAACGATGAGCGACGCACCTGCCAACGACATCTTCCGCCTCTCGAGCGACGCCGTCGAACTCCTGGCCGATCACGATCCGATGCTGGCGACCCACGTCGGCCTGCCAGGACGAGACCACCGTTGGTCCGACTTCTCACCGGCGGGCGTGGCGGCACGTCGTCTGCTGCTTGAGGAGATCCTTGCCGCTGCGGAGTCCGCTCCGGTCGACGACCACCGAAGCGTCGTTGCCCAACGGGTGCTGGCGACCGAGATGCGCAACGAGATCGCTGCGATCGATTCCGAACTGTGGCGACGCGATCTCAACAACATCGACTCGCCGTGGCAGAACATCCGCGAGATCTTCGAGTTGATGCCGGTCGACTCCCTCGACGAGTGGACGAGCGTGGTCGCTCGGCTCGAGACGATCGAGCATCCGCTGGCCGGCTACCGAGCCTCACTGACCGTCGGACTCGAGGCGGGCGACGTCGTTGCACGCCGCCAGGTGCTCACTGCGATCGAACAGGGCAGGGTCACCGAAGGCGAGACGTCGTCGTTCTTCCTGCTGCAGGCCGCGTTCGACGATGCCGAACTCGATCGCGACGATCCAGCGGTCGACGCGCTCGCTCGACGCCTCGCCGCCGGGATCGACTCGGCCCGCCGTGCCTACGGCGCCATGACAGACTGGTTCGAATCCACCTACCTGCCCGCCGCTCGCGACATCGACGGCGTTGGGCGCGAGGCCTGGCTCGCCTCTGCCACCCCGAAGCTCGGCACCGTGGTCGATCCGATCGCCACCTACGAGTGGGGCTGGGACGAACTCGCTCGCCTCATCGCACGCCGGGCCGAGGTGGCTCGGCAGATCGACCCGACGGCGACCGTCGACGACGTCCTGGCTCGAGTCATCGAGGACCCGGAGCTGGTCGCCCCCGACGCCGACGCCTTCGTTGCCATCATGCAGGAACGCCAGGACGCTGCCGTTGCTGCGCTCGACGGCAGCCACTTCGACGTCCCTGCCGAAATCAAGACGGTCGAGGTCCGGATGGCACCGCCCGGCGGTGCGACCGCCGCCCACTACCTCGCCCCGTCGGAGGACTTCAGCCGCGCCGGTCGCGTCATGTATCCCCCGGCCGGACGCACGGTCTTCCCGCTCTACGAAGAGGTGACCACGGCCTACCACGAGGGGTTTCCGGGCCATCACCTCCAGGTCGGCTGGCAGATGGCGATGGGCGATGCGCTCAGCCGCCTGCACCGGCTCCTCGTCTGGTATCCGGGTTCCGGCGAGGGATGGGCGCTCTACGCCGAGCACCTGATGGGCGAACTCGGTTTCCTCGAGCGCCCCGAGTACGAGCTCGGTCTCCTCACGTCGCAGATCTTCCGCTCGGCCCGCATTGTGATCGACATCGGCTGCCACCTCGGCCTCACGATCCCCGACAGCTCCGTCACCACCGGCGCCGCGGCCGTCTTCGACCACGCCGGCGAAACCTGGGACTTCGACCTCGGTCTCGAGATGCTCACCGATGTCGTCCACCTCGAACCCACCAACGCCGAGTCCGAGATGGTCCGCTACCTTGGCTGGCCGGGGCAGGCCATCTCCTACAAGCTCGGCGAACGCTTCTTGCTCGACCTTCGCGAGGAGATGTCGGCAGCGCCCGACTTCGATCTCAAGGCGTGGCACGCCAAGGTGCTGTCGCTCGGCTCGCTCGGCATCGACCTGCTCGATGAACTGATGCGAGCCTGACCTCGCCTCAGTCGGGCAGGGTGACGAACAGCGCCTTCGCCTCGACCAGTGGCGTTCCGTCGCTGCGGCGGAGGGCGCCGGCCACCCTGACGGTCCGGCGCCGTGACGGCTCGGCCGTCGCCTCGAGCACGTACGGCCCGCCGGCCAACGGAACGGGTTGGCGGTAGCGGAGGTCGAGCGTGCCGGTCACCACCCGGGTGCCGAGCGCGTTGGCAGCGGCGCGAGCACAGATGTGGTCGAGGAGCGTCGCCGCATTGCCGCCGTGGAGCCAGCCCGGATTGCCACGGTGTTCCGGCTCGGGTTCATACATCGCACGAGCGGTGAGACCGTCGATCTCGAACGGCGGATGCAGGGCACCGAGGACTCGGCTCAACGCTGCCTCCACGGCCTGTTCGACGGCGTCTCCGGGCTCGTTGGCGTCGCTGCTCGTCATAGGTCGGCGACAACCTACCGGCCGTCCGCCGGGACACGATGCGCCGTCGTGGTCGATCCGGGATAGAACGGCAGGCTCATGGCCAGACTCGATCCACTCGGCGACTTCCGAGCCGAACTGCGTGCACCGATGCGCTGGCTGCTGCTGTTCCGGTTCATCTCCAACACCGGCGTGCGATTCGCCTACAGCTTCCTCGATGCCATCGCCCGCGGCACGGGGCTGTCGAACGGTCAGCTCGGAGCGGTGCTCGCACTCCGTGACCTGAGCGGGGCCGCGGCACCGGCCGTCGGGTCGTTCGCCCAGCGGTCCGGCACCGTGCGAGTCATGGGGATCGGGGCGACGCTCGCAACCCTCAGCTACTTCGTCGCAACCGCTGGAGCGACGGGGTTCATCATCGGCATGATCGTGTCGGGCATCGGCAAGATCGCCTTCGACGTCGGCATGAACACCTGGGTCGGAGACGTCGTTGCCTACGAACGGCGGGCCCGCGCCAGTGGACTGGTCGAGCTGGCATGGGCGGCCGCAGCACTCGTCGGGCTCCCGTTGTGCGGTGTCCTCATCGACCAGTTCGGATGGCAGGCGGCGCCGGCGCTGCTCGGCCTCGCCGGGCTGGCGCCGATGCTGGCGATCAATCGACTGCACGGCACCTCGGTCGCTCACGTGCCGGTCGAGAACGTGAGACTGGCCTTCGATCGCACGGCGATCGGCGCGCTGATCGGGTTCAACGCCATGACGCTGGCGTCGCAGTTCCTTATCGTGGGGCACGGCCTGTGGCTCGACGACGCCTACGGACTGGACGCCACCCAGATCGGGCTCGCCGTCATCTCGATCGGCGTCATCGAGGCCATCGCCTCCACCGCCACTGCGACGTTCACCGACGCGCTGGGCAAGCGCCGTGCGGTGCTCGGCGGGCTCACGCTGATGCTGTTGGCCTGCGTGCTGTTCGTTGCGAATCCCTCGCCGCCACTCGCGCTCGGCCTGGCCAACCTCGCGGTCGCCTTCCTCGGCTTCGAGTTCGCGTTCGTCTCGACGCTGCCGCTCCTGGCCGAGCTCGACCCGGTGTCGCGGGCCAAGATGCTGGGCTTGGCGCTCGGCAGCTCGACCGTCATGCGAGCGGCCGGTAGCCCGATCGGTATTGCGCTGTTCGACAATGCTGGCTGGGGCGCACTGATGCTCGCTGCAGCCGTGGCGGCACTGGTGGCGATCGCTGCCATCGGTGCGCTCGTGGTGGAGCCGGCCACCGATGCGTCGATCGATGTGCTGAACTGATTCGATGTCGACCCGGCGGCAGGTGACTGCGCTCCCGTTCCTCACCTCGCTGACGGTTGCGGCGCTCGTCGCTGCGGGCTGCAGCTCAACCTCGTCGACCTCGGGCACCGGGGATCTGTCGAGCGAGGCCGTCACGACATCGACGTCGTCAGATCCGACGACCACCGAGACCGCGACGCCCGACGACACCACGCCTGAGGACACCGGCGCCGCCACCGATGGCGACGGCAGCGGTCAGGGCAGTGGCGTCAGCGGCGCCGACAGTGCGGGCGATCCGCTGTTCCCTGGCGTCGGCAATGGCGGGTACGACGTGCTCGACTATCAGCTCGACCTCCGGGTCGAGCGGCCGACTGTGAGCGGCGTCGCCTCCCTCACGATCGTCCCGACACAGCCACTCGATACGTTCAACCTCGACCTGATCGGGCTCGATGTCGACACCGTGACCGTCGCCGGTGAGCCGACGAACTTCGAACACAGCGGCCGCGAGCTCAGCATCGATCCCGCTGCCGACCTCGCCCCCGCGACCGAGGTGATCGTGGTCGTCGAGTACCACGGCAACCCGGTCCCCATCGACGACCCCGCCGGTCCGGCGGCACTCGGCTGGTACACCGAGCCCGCAGGAACGTTCGTGGTGGCCGAACCGACCGGTGCCGCCACCTGGTTCCCGTGCAACGATCACCCGACCGACAAGGCGACGTTCGAGTTCCGCGTCACCGTCCCGTCCGACGAAGTCGCCGTCGCGTCAGGAGTGCTGGCCGACACCGTCGACAACGGCGACGGCACCTCGACCTGGGTGTGGCAGATGGCCGACCCGATGGCGACCTACCTCGCGTCGGTCGTCACCGGCGAGTTCGAGCTGATCGAGGAACCTCCCATCGGTGAGACCCAGGTCCGCCACGTGGTCCCCGCTGGACAGGGCGACCGGCTCGGTCCGATTCTGGCGCGCCAGCGGCCGATGCTCGAACTCTTTGCGCAGCGCTTCGGTCCCTACCCGTTCGACAGCCACGGCTCGGCTGTCGTCGAGTCCAACCTCGGGTTCGCTGCGCTCGAGAACCAGACGCTCAGCATCTACGACGCCCAGTTCATGGGCGTCTTCGTTCCCGACGAGTTCACCGATCGGGTGATGGCCCACGAACTCAGCCACCAGTGGTTCGGCGACGCGGTGTCGGTCGCGACGTGGGGCGACATCTGGCTGAACGAGGGCTTTGCGACCTGGTCCGAGTACTACTGGGTCGAGCAGTCGGGCGTCGATCCTTGGGTTGGACCGAGCCCGAATCTCGGCCCCCTCGTTGATCTCGCTGCGCCGAATCTCTTCGACGAGAACGTGTACGTCCGGGGCGGATTCACGCTCGAGGCGCTGCGACGAACCGTCGGCGACGACGTCTTCTTCGAGATCCTGCAGACCTGGGTCGAGCGCCACAGCGGCAGCGTCGCCTCGACGTCGGACTTCCTCGATCTGGTGCAGGAACTCGCCGGTGACACGCCGACCCAACTCGTCGAGGAATGGCTCAACGCACCCCAGATGCCGGCGCTGCCGCCTCGATGAGGCAAAGTTGAACGATGGGCAACGACCGATGAGCACACGCCGGACCGGGGTCTACCCGGGATCGTTCAACCCACCGACCGTGGCGCATCTTGCGATCGCCGAGGCCGCCCGCCGGCAGCGAAACCTCGATCACGTGCTGCTCGTGCTCAGTCAGCGAGCGCTGGCGAAGGAACACGTCGAGCATCCTCGCTTCGAGCACCGCCTGGCCATCGTCGCCGAGTCCGTCGCCGACATCGACTGGCTCGACGTCGCCGTCACCGATCGACAGCTCTTGGTCGACATCGCCGAGGGTCACGACGTGTTGATCCTCGGGGCCGACAAGTGGGAGCAGATCAACGACCCCGTGTGGTACTCGGACTCGACGATCGAGCGTGATGCCGCCATCGCTCGACTACCGGAGCTCGCCATCGCCCCGAGACCACCGATCGTGGTGCCTGAGCAGCACCTCCTCGTGGTACACGAGGACTTCCACGATGTGTCGTCGACCAAGGCCCGAGACGGCGCCACCAATCTCATGACCGATGCTGCCCGGGCGTTCGCCCTCGACACCGGCGCCTGGATCGACGTCCCCCGCTACGACCGTCTCCACGCATCCTGAGTTCGGGCCGGAACTCCATCACGACGACGCCGTGAACGGCGCTCACGTATCGGAGATGCCCCCGGCCCACACCTGCACTGTCCGACTCCTCTACGACGGTGCCGCAAACGGGCTTCACGTACCGGAGTCGTCGACCCGGCCGAGCAGGAGAAGGTACTCGATGGCGGCCGTGGACGACGCCGAGTTCGTGGCACCGCGCAGGATCGAGTCGAGCGCCGGCGGGGCGAAGAAGCGGGCCGTCAGTGAGTCCGGCCGTGCCAGTTCGTCGAGTCCCCAGCGGACCAGTGGCGCCGGAATGCCGGCATCGCGACCCAGTGCCGTCTCGAGATCCCAGGTGTGGGCGATGAGGTCGTGCAACCGCAACCTGATGATCTGGCGCCCGGTGAGTTCGCCTGCGACGTGGTGCCACGTCTGCTCGAATGCGTGAGGTTGCCCGAAGGCCGACCGCTGCTCGACCGTCGACTCGACGGCTTGGCCGACATCGGCGCTGCCATCGCCGAAACGGGCCATCGTCTGCTGCATCGCCTCATCCGCCGCGTGGCCTCCGAGGATCAATGTGGTGAACCAGTTGCCGCCGACCACGTGATCGACCAGCGCCTGCACGTCCCACTCCTCACACGGCGTGGGACGTTGCCAGTCGCCGAGATCGATCGTGCGAACGGCGTCGGCGAAGCGCTCGCTCGCATGTTCGAGCGCAGCGAGATCGGGATCGAGAGTCATGCCGACGGGTCGAAGCCGAGGGATTCGATCAACGCCGAACGTTCTGCTTCGAGATCCTGCCGTGCCAGGCGGGTGCGGCGGCTCAGCCTGGCGTCGAGTACCACGTCGGCGCCGACCTCGCTGCACCCGATCTCGTCGATGAGTCGCTGTCGAGCCTCGCTCCGGTCCTCGCACGCAGCAACAAGGTCGCTGATCTCGTTCCAGCGGTCGTGGGCCAACAACTGCGCATCGACGAGCTCGAGACGTTGGAGACCGGCGTTGCGGAGGTGACGGCGGGCGACCACGACGATGTCGACGCCCGAGACGAAGACCAGGCCGGCGCCTTCGACGATGGCTCGATGGGTGTTGTCGTGGTCGGCGAACGGCGACCAGACGACCGCAGCCCCGATCTGGCGAGCGACCTTGACCACCCGCACGAACTTGGCGACCTCCTCGGCCACATAGACGAGGTCGGCGTGTTCGACGGCGTGGTCGTCGAGCTCGATCGTGACGCCGCGCTCGTCGCTGCGCCACACGATCTCGAGTGTCTCATCGGGTGCCAGCTGGGCCAGGCGGACGTCGTAGCCGAGCTTGGCCAGCGACGTCGCCGAGGCCATCCCGGCGTCACCGACGACGAGGACCGAGTCGGCCAGGTAGGCCTCCGGGCCTGCCGCCGGCTCGTCGTCTCGCTCGTCGGACCCCATCGTCCCAGTCTGCACCACCAGGACGGCCCGATGCGGCCATTCTGTGCGTCAGACTCCTCGCGAATTCCGAACTGTGCGTCACACTTCCCGCAGCCGACGCGAATGACGCACAGAACGGGTGGGGCGGTGAGAATGACGCACAGAACGGGCGGGTTCGGGACGACCCTCAGGTGGGGCCCTGTTGGCGGATGCGTTCGACTTCGGACATGGCCTCGCGGAGGCGGTCGATCCACTCCGACTGATGGGTGGCGACCTGGCTCACGCACCAGGCCAGGGCCTCGGAGCGGCTCCGAGCGACGCCAGAGTCGATGAGCGTGTCGAGCACTTGACGCTCGTCGAAGCGCAACCGAGTCATCACCGGGATCGAGGCGTTGGTGAACAGCGTCTGCACCTCCCCGCAGGCCGCCTCCCACGACACGTGCCGCTGGAAGCGCTGCTGGGCTGCGTCGGCGATCTTCATGCGGTCGAGTCGGGTCTCCTCACGGAAGGCTGCGATGCGAGACTGCGCCGCGATCGCCCCCGCTTCCGCTCCCTCGGGGCTGGCGCTCGGCAGCGGGAGACGACCGGTGACGATGATCTCGTCTCGATCGGCTCGCACGGTGATCGCGCCGTCGAACCAGTCATCGGGCGTGCGACCGGCGAACCACGCCGCCAGGTCGTCGAGGGTGATCGTGGGTCGCTCGGCCATGGGCTTCTCGCTTCGCTTCGGGGGTCGGGGCCGGCCGCCCGTCGAGCGATGCGTGCCGGTGTGTGACATCTGTCGGGGCGACCCGGGAATAGCCCGCCCCGCGCTGGCGTTTCGGAGCTTACATGTAATCATGTAATTCCGCTAGTACGCGCAAGGCAAGTGGCCGGTCGGAAACCGACGGCTGGCGCTCACCGCAAGGAGTCCACCGTGACGACCCGTTCCCCCGAAGATCTCTCCCCCGACGCCGATCTCGACAACACCGAACTCGACCGCCCCGAGCTCGACAGCCCTGAACTCGACCGCCCAGAGGTGTTGACCCTGCCCGTCATGCCGCTACCCGACGGAGTGGTGCTGCCCGACATGGTCGTCACCATCGCTCTCCAGTCCGACGAGGCGCTCGACGCCGCAGCAGCGACGGTCGACGAACGTCTCCTGCTCGTCCCTCGGCTCGACGCACCGAACGGCGGCCACCGCTACGCCCGTATCGGCGTGCTCGCGACCATCGAGGATCGCGGTGCACTCCCGAACGGCGTTCCGGCGCTCACCATCCGCTCGCACCAGCGGGTGCGAATCGGCACCGGCATCATCGGCACGACCGGTGGCCTGTGGGTCGAAGCCGAAACGCTCGACGACACCACCACGGCCGACGCCGAAGTGCTCACCGACCTCGTGACCGAGTATCGAGCGGCCGCCAGCAATCTGCTCGACCGGGTGGGCGGCAAGCGGATGGCCGGAGCACTGCGAGGCATCACCGATCCGGGCACGCTGGCCGACTCGGTCGGCTACTGGCCCGATCTCGCGCTCGACCAACGGGTGCAGCTGCTGGAGACCGTTGATGTGGCTGAGCGTCTTCGCCTCGCCACGAGCATCGTCAAGCAGGCGCTGGCCGAGATCGAGGTTCGCAACCGCATCAACAACGAGGTGTCCGAAGACCTCGACAAGGCCCAGCGCGACGCCATCCTTCGTCGTCAACTAGCCGCGATCCGCAGCGAGCTGGGTGAGACCGACGACAGCTCGGGCACCGACTACCGAGCACAGCTGGAGGAGTTGGTCGCAAACGGCCACGTCGCCGACAAGGTGGCGGAAGCGATCGCGTTCGAAATCGCCAAGCTCGAGCGCAGTGGTGGCGAATCCACCGAAGCCAACTGGATTCGCACCTGGCTCGACACCGTGTTCGATCTGCCGTGGGCCTCACGCAGCGTCGAACACCTCGACCTGGGCGCAGCGCGATCGATCCTCGACGCCGACCACACCGGACTCGACGACGTGAAGGACCGACTCATCGAATACCTCGCCGTCCGCAAGCTGCGCGCCGATCGGGCCGACGCCCGTGCCGCAGCGGCTGAAGGAGCGGCAAGCAACGACGACGAATCCGCCGCCGCACGCCCGGATCCGCGACGCCCGGGTGGCGTCATCCTCAGCCTTGTCGGCCCCCCGGGTGTCGGCAAGACCTCGCTCGGATCCTCGATCGCTCGCGCTCTCGACCGTGAGTTCGTGCGCCTCGCCCTCGGCGGTGTGCACGACGAAGCAGAGATTCGGGGCCACCGCCGAACCTACGTCGGAGCACGGCCCGGACGCCTCGTCAGGGCACTCACCGAGGCCGGCACCATGAACCCCGTGGTGCTCCTCGATGAGGTCGACAAGGTCGGTTCCGACCACCGCGGCGACCCGTCGGCAGCCCTGCTCGAGGTGCTCGACCCGGCTCAGAATCACTCCTTCCGCGATCACTACCTCGAGTTCGAGCTCGACCTCTCCGACGTCGTGTTCATTGCGACAGCCAACGTGCTCGACACCATCCCCGGCCCGCTGTTGGACCGCATGGAGATCATCTCGATCGAGGGCTACACCGAGTCCGAGAAGGCCGCCATCGCCAGCGACCACCTGATCCCTCGCCTGGTCGAGTCGAACGGGCTCGATGCGGGCGAAGTCACGTTCACCGAGGCAGCGATTCGGCAAATCGCCGGTGACTACACGCGAGAAGCCGGCGTTCGTCAGCTCGAACGCCTGCTCGACAAGGCACTCCGCAAGTCGGCGACCACCATCGCGACACGCGATGCCGACGAGGTGGGACATGAGCCGGCTGACGGCTCCGGTCCGATCACGGTTGATGTCGACGACCTCCACGATCTCCTCGGCCGGCCGCCGATCCAGGAGAAGGCCGTCGACCGCATCGATCGGCCCGGGATCGCCACCGGGCTTGCCGTGACCGGAGCGGGCGGCGACGTGCTCTTCGTCGAGGCGGCGCTGGTCCCGGGCAACGGCGAGCCGGTCCTGACCGGTCAGCTCGGCGATGTCATGAAGGAGTCGGCGTCGCTCGCTCGCTCCCTGGCGTCGGTCCGGGCACCGGCGTTCGGGGCCGAGTTCCCCGACGATCGGCGCCTGCACGTCCACTTCCCGGCCGGTGCCGTGCCCAAGGACGGACCGTCGGCGGGCATCACGATGACCACGGCACTCATGAGCCTGTTGCTCGACCGCCCGGTCCGGGGGGATGTCGCCATGACCGGCGAGGTCACCCTGCAAGGGCGGGTGCTGCCGATCGGCGGCGTCAAGCAGAAGGTGCTGGCTGCTCACCGGGCCGGCATCCGAACGGTGATCCTGCCGGTCGCCAACGGCCCCGACCTCGATGAGGTGCCGAGTGAGGTGCGCGAAGCCCTCGACATCCATCTCGCCACGACCATCGACGACGTGCTCGAGGTGGCGCTCACACCAGTGGCGGTGGCCTGAACTGTCGACCGTTCGAGCCCAGACCGGTGAACTGTTGGGACTGAAGCCCGATTCCGGGCTTGAGTCTCGACAGTTGCTGGGTTTGGGCTCGAGTGTCGACAGTTTCCGGCGCTTCGGTCAGTCGGTGTCGGACCAGGGGCCGAGGATCGTGTCGGGTGGTGGCGTCGGGTTCGCCTCGATGTCGACTCGCTTCATCTCGCCGGTACGGAAGATGCGCTCATTGATCCGCCAGTCTCGCTTGGCTCGGTTGATCCCGAGGCGGCTCCCGAGGAGGAGTTCACGGCGGCACCGATGAGCAGCACCTGGGCGGCCAGCCACACCCAGGTCAGGGCCAGGATGAAGGCACCGATGGCCGCCGCCGCCTCGTTGCCTCCCGAGGTGACATCGACGTAGATGCCGAAGCCGATGGTCAGCATCCACCACATCGAGCCGGCGACGAGCGCCCCGGGAGGTCCCAATGCCATTTGGTTCGTACCGACGGGCCGAAGTGGTAGATCAACACGGCCCAGAGCAACAAGATGAAGACCGAGACCGACGCCCGGATGGTGGCCTCCATCGGGAACTCATAGCGCGACCACACGAAGACTTCGAGCAGAGCGATCGCGGCGATGATCACCAACGTGCCGAGCCCCAGCACGAGGGCCACCACGCGGGTGTAATACCAGGCCCGTCCGTCCTCGACGTCGTAGACGCCGTCGAGCGCTCGGAGCAGACCGGCGAAGCCCCGGCTGATGGTCCACAACGCCAACAGCAGCGAGATGGTGAGCAGGCCCGAGTTCTGTTCGACGAACAGGTCACGAATCGCCGACTCGACCGACGACACGTTGGAGCCCAGGAGGCGAGCAGCGAAGTCGACCGCACCGGTCTCGACGTCGTCCTTGAGGCCGGTGCCGAGGATCGAACCGATCCAACCGAGACCAGAGACCAGGGCGAGGACGGCAGCGGGGAGGGTGAGCAGAATCCAGAACGTGACCCCGGCCGCAAGGTCGCCAAGACCGCCGTAGTACCACTGCTTGGCGACGTCGACGACGAAGTCCCAGGTGGTGCGCAGCAGGTGCAGCGGTCCTCTCACGCGCACCAGGGTACGAACTGCGGAGGCGGTCGGCGTGCACCGATAGGGTCGGTGCGTATGGCGCAACCCGCAGGAGAGGCATTTTTCGTCGGGCCCGTTGGTGGCCAGCCCGGTCCGGGAATTCTGGTACTGCATTCGTGGTGGGGGCTCAACAACTGGGTGCGGGACTTCTGTCGACGCTTGGCCGACGAGGGGTACACGGTACTGGCTCCCGACCTGCTGGGCGGCGAGACTCCTGCCACCGCGACCGAGGGTGAGGCCGTCCTCGCCACGGTCGAGCCGAACAACCTGTCCGGCCTGGTCCTCGCATCGACGGGAGTCCTCCAGCGCGCTGCTGCCGGCGAAGACCAGCCCATCGCCGTCGTCGGTTTCTCGATGGGTGCGTCGATGGCGTTCTGGCTGGCGGCGCGGGCACCCGACGTGGTCAAGACCGTCGTCACGTTCTACGGGCCCAGTCGATCGACTTCGATCAGGCCGACGCGACGTTCCAGGGCCACTTCGCCGACGACGACCACCTGGTGTCAGAAGAGGACCGAGTCACCACCGAGGCGTTCATCCGACTCGGCGACAACGACACCGACTTCCACCTCTACCCCGATACCCAGCACTGGTTCTTCGAGTCGGGCGACACCTTCGATCCCGCTGCGGCCGAGCTGGCCTGGGATCGGATGATGGCCTTCCTCGCCGAGCATCACCCGGTGAACGGCTCCGGTCGGTAGGTCAGCGCGTCGGCGTCGTCGACGAAGAGTCGGTTGGCGCACGGCTCCCAGTGGGTGCCGAGGACGAGGACATCACGGTCGGCGTTGTCGGCGAAGAACGCTCGCCGCGTGGCCTCGGACTGGACCCGGTCGACATCAGCACTGCTGCTCCAGTCCGGGTGCGCCAGCTGGCACGGATGATGCGACAAGTCACCGGTGATGACGGCCTCGGCACCGGCCGATCGCAGGCGCACACTCACGTGGCCAGGCGTGTGACCCGGTGTCGGTTCGAGCGTCACTTCGGGCATCAGCACGTGGTCGGTCGCCACGAGATCGACCAGGCCGGCGTCGAAGATCGGCCGCACGGAATCGCCCATCAGCACGACGTCGTCGCTGTCCTCACTTGCCGACCAGTGCGCCCATTCGATCTCACCGAACAGGTAGCGGGCGTTGGGGAAGGTCGGCACGAACTCGCCGTCGACCAGCCGGGTGTTCCAGCCGACGTGGTCGACGTGGAGGTGGGTGCACAGCACGTAGTCGATCGAGTCGGGCGGGAAGCCGGCCGCCGCGAGATCCTCGAGGAACGGCCCAGAGCGCATCGACCAGACCGGCACGCTGCGTTCCTTGTCGTTGCCCAGGCAGGTATCGACGAGGATCTTCGTGTCGCCGTTCTCGATGATCAGCGCACGGATCGTCATGCGAGCCCGACCCTCCTCGTTGACATAGTGCGGCTGGGCCCAGGGGATGGTCAGTAGGTTGTCGGCGGTGGCCTCGGGGATGATGAAGTGGATCGCCGACGTGCTCGCCAGCTCGACGACCTCGGTCACCCGCAGATCGCCGATGGTCCACGAGCGGAAGGGCTGGCCGGTGCTGCTGACGCCGGAGGTGTCGGTCGAGATGTTCGTCATGGCGAGAGCCTGTCACGGGGCACCGAGCGATGCGAGCCAGGTGACCGAGCGATGCGAGCCAAGTGACCGAGCGATGCGAGCCAAGTGACCGAGCGATGCGAGCCAGGTGACCGAGCGACGCGAGCCAAGTGGCACCGAGCGATGCGAGCCGGCGGGCTGCGTCAGTAGCCCAGGCGTTGCCGCAGGAAGTCGGCGATCGCGCCGATGGCGGCGTCGGACTCGGGCACGTAGCCGGCCGAGGCGTGCCAGACGTGCACCATCTCGGGCCAAACCTCGAGGGTGACATCGACGCCCGCCGCTTCGGCCTTGGCGGCCAGACGGGTCGAGTCATCGAGCAACACCTCGGCGTCGCCCACGTGGATCAGTGTGGGCGGCAGGCCGGCAAGGTCGGCGTGCAGCGGTGCCGCCAGCGGATCGTGCGGATCGCCGTGCTCACCGAGGAACATGCCCGCCATCGGCGCAATGGAACCGGGACTCACCATCGGGTCCGCGTCGGCTCGAGTGGTCATGGACTCGCCGGTGAACTCCATGTCGACCCAGGGTGAGATGCAGACGATCGCGCCCGGCAGGTCGTCACCGGCATCGCGCAGAGCCAACGCGGTCGCAGCGGTGAGGCCACCACCGGCCGAGTCACCGGCGATGGCGACGTTGTCGGCTGCCAAGCCCTGGCCAACCATCCACCGGAAGGCGGCAACGGCGTCGTCGACCTGCGCCGGATGGGGATGCTCGGGAGCGAGGCGGTAGTCGAGGGCAAGCACACGACAACCGGCGGCCTGCGCCAGATGGCCCGTGAGATTGCGATGCGAGTCGATCGAGCCGGCCACGTAGCCACCGCCATGCAGATAGAGGACAGCTCGACTCGTGTCGGCATCGGCGGTCTCGATCCATTCGGCCGGTCGGCCGCCCGCATCGACGGGCGTACCGGTCACGCCGTCAGGGAACTTCCCACCGACCGAATCCTGGAACGCTCGCATCGCCGCGACGTCGACCTCGGTGGTGTGCGGACGCTTCCGAAGCAGACCCAGGAACTTGTCGAACTGTGGACTGGCCATATTTCCCCCAGGGCATCGAGTCGCCCCGCAACCTAAACGCGGGCGACGATCGGCGTAAAGCGCCGCAGCACCGCCAGCGCATGGCCCATACTCGGGCGATGGCCGAACCCGACCACATCACGTCGACTCGACGGGCCTACGACCACTCGGCGTCGCTCTACGTCGAACACCTCGGCACCGAACTCTCGTCGCGCTTCGAGACCGCGTTCGACCAGTCGATGCTCGACTCGTTCGCAAGCGACGTCCGAGCGAGCGGTGGAGGCGCAGTGCTCGACGTGGGCTGCGGACCCGGCCGGATCACGGCCTATCTGGCCCGTCGGGGGCTCGACATGGCCGGGGTCGATCTGTCCTCGGCGATGATCGACGCCGCCCGCTCCGCCCATCCAGGCCTGAGCTTCGATATCGGCACCCTGGACAACCTCGGCGTCGAGGACCGCTCGCTGGCCGCCGCCGTCTACTGGTACTCGATCATCCACACGCCGCCCGACCAGCTCAGCCATGCGTGGATCGAACTCCGTCGAGTGCTGCAGCCAGGTGGTCACGCGCTGATCGCCTTCCAGTCAGGGCCCGACGAGCAGGTGGCGCGCCCCGACGCCTACGGGTCCGGGGCAACACTCGTGCGGTATCACCACGCGATCGACAGCGTTGCCGACACACTCGAAGCGGCCGGTCTCGACGTGGGCAGCCAGCGGGAGCGAGCCCCCGAACTCGATCATGAGACGACACCGCAGGCGTTCATTCGATGCCGCCGTCCTCAGGACTGAGCGGGCGCAATCAGGGCGGTGCGACGGCGAACGGCACCCAGCCCAGGGTGTCATCGAGGTCGTGCTCGATGGCCGCTCGCTTGGTGAGGCGGGCCGAGGTGATCCGGTCAAGACGGAACATGCGTCCGGCTTGTCGGAGGTGGCACCAGCCGACCAGATACCAGCCATCGGGGGCGTGCAGGAACCCGGCACCGTCGACCGACCGAGTCGTGGTCTCGCCGTTACGGTCGCAGTAGTCGAGGTTGACGACCAACGAGCGCCTCACCCCTTGCTCGAGCGTTCGCCGAACTCGGACCCTGGGCCGGGCGTCGGGATCCGGTCGGGTGCGCACCCTCGATCGGAGGTGCTCGACCCCGACCCGGGTGGCGTCGGGGAGGCCGTCGAGCAACCGGGCCGTGGCGGTCCGACCGGCGTCGCTGAAGGGGAGGTCGGGACCACCGGCGGCGAGCGCTATCAACAACGACGACACCTCTGCCACCGACAAGGTGACCACCACACGATCGGGTGCCGCGACCGATCGTTGACCACCATTGCGGCCGTGCTCGGCGTAGAGCGGCACCCCGGCCGAGCGCAGCGCCCCGAGATCGCGCTCGATCGTGCGGCGAGACACCCCGAACTCCTCGGCAAGTCGTGCTGCGCTGACCGGTGGTGGCGAGCGACGAACGGCCTCGTTGATGGCGTACAGCCGTTCCAACCGATGCATGGCCAACACCTCAGCCGTGTCGCCAACCCTCGTCAAGATTTTCGGCGAATATCCGACATACCGATGTCGCAGCGACCTCGTAGGTTGACGCTGACACCACCGATCGGAGACCACGACCATGACTGCCCAGTTCGGCTACACGATCTTCTACGTCGACGACGTTGCCGCGACGCTCGACTTCTTCACCGCCGCGTTCGACATCCCGCAACGCTTCGTCTCGCCCGACGGCGACTACGGCGAGCTCATCACCGGCGAGACGACCCTGTCCTTCGCCGCCAACGAATTGGCGGGCACCAACCTCGACAAGGCGGGCGGCTTCACCCCACTTCGACCGAGCGATCCTCCCGTCGGTGCCTCGATCACGCTCATCACCGACGAGGTCGACGCCACCGTCGAGCGAGCCCTCGCCCACGGCGCCACTCGCTACACCGCAACCGCCGACAAGCCGTGGGGGCAGACCGTCGCCTACGTCCGCGACGCCAACGGCATCCTCCTCGAAATCGCCACCCCGGTCGCCGCACCCGATTGATCTCGCTCGCGAAATCGCCTCAACTCTCGGCTCCCAAGCCCACCGTTCTACAACTCTCGGCTCCCGAGCCCAGAAGTGGGTCGGACAGCCGAGCGTTGGGTTTCGCCGGGTTGGCGAGCCGGGAGTTCGTGCTCAGGCGTCGAGGTGCATCACGACCTCGACCGAGTCGCCGAGGTCGACGCCCTCGGCGCGGCGCACCGCCACCTTGATCGGGAGGAAGTAGGCGTCGCCGCGAGGAAAGAGGGAAGTCGTGAAGTCGGTCGACCCGATCCGCGCCTTCACGGGAATCGCTCCCCAGCCATAGGTGACGAGCGCCGACACCGACTCGACAACGGCGCTCTGCTCCTCCGGTAGCACCACGAAGTGATGGGGTGCCGGTCCCCGCCATTCGATGATCTCGCCACTGAACCGAAGCTCCACAGCGCGCGATGCTAGGCCCGGCGTCGGCGGTTGGTCCTACACGAAGCGGGACATGCGCTGGCGCTTGTGCTCCTTGGCCAGCAGTTCCTGGCCGGCCTTTGCCCGCTTGGAGAGCTGGATGGCCGTCGCCGATGACACCCGTTCGACGCCCGACAGCCGGTTGAGTTCGGCGTTGACGATGGCGTGCGTCTTGCCGGTGAGCGCCACGAGTTCCTTCACGATGTCGACGTTTTGCTCGCGCAAACGCTCACGATCCTTCCGTGACACCAGCACCATCGGGCCAGGTCCGGGCGGCGGGAGTCGCTGGAGATCGATGAACAGTTCCGGCTGGTCCGGCTCGCCCTCGTGGTCGTCGTGGTCATGATCATCTTCACCGTCGTCGGCGCTGTCGTCGAAGATGTCCTCGCCGTGACCGACATCACCGACGGTCGATGAGAGGACGGCGAAGAGCGAGAGCTGCTCCTCGGCCGGCTCCTCGGACACCTCGTCGAGTTCGGCGTTCTCGAACTCGCTCGCGTCGTCGTCTTCCTTCTTGCGAAGCAGGTGGCGACGGGCCTCGGCGATCGACTGGCCGTAGTGACGCAGACGGGGATCGTCGGGCATGAAGAGGTAGGCCCGTTGGCGGCCGGCGCCTCGCGTCCAGCGCACGATGCGGCCGACGGCCTGACGGAAGAACAGTTCGGTCGTGGTCGTCGTTGCGAAGACGGCGACTCGCAGCCGTGGGATGTCGACACCCTCGGACACCATCCGCACGGCAACGATCCACTCGCTGGTGCTGTTGGAGAACTGGGTGATCTTGGCCGATGCCTGCGGGTCGTCGGAGACGGCGACGATGGGCTGGACGCCATAGCGACGGCGGAGCAACGACGCGATGGCATGGGCGTGCTCCTGGTCCATCGCGATCACGAGACCACCGGCGTTCTCGTGCGAGTTGCGGATCTTGGTCAGCTGCTCGTGCGCATGACCGATCACCGCGGGCAGCCACTCTCCCTGGAGGGACAGCGCCGCCCGGAGTCGTTGGTTCGCCAGGGTGCGCGCCAGTTCGTCGTCGAAGCTCGCCGACAGCTCGGCACCGTCGGGAGCGACCCACTCCATGTGCCCACCGAACCGCGGGAAGAAGACGGGCCGCACGACCCGGCCGTCTTCGAGCGCGTCGCCATAGCCGTACTCGATGTCGGGAACGACTTGATCCCACTCGTAGCGGACGAACGGGATCGACCGAGTGTCGCTGCGAAACGGTGTGCCGGACAGTGCCATCCGCTTCGCTGCGCCGCTGAACGCCACCCGCACGCCGTCGCCCCAGGCCCGTTCGTCGCCGGCGTGGTGGATCTCGTCGAGGATCACGAACCCACCGTCGGCGAGCGTACGGAACGCCATGGCCGCGCTTCCCACCTGTTGGTAGGTGGTGACGACACCGTGCACGTCCGACGGCAAACCGCCCGATGGATTCCACTCGGTGTCGAGCATCAGTCCGAACCGCTCGGCGGCGTCGGCCCACTGTTCCTTGAGGTGCCGGGTCGGTGCCACGATCACCAGCCGCCCCTCCAACGACGGCAGCGTCATCCGGGCCGCCGTGAGCGCAAACGTGGTCTTGCCTGCGCCCGGAGTGGCGACAGCCAGAAAGTCCGGCTCCTCGGAGTCGAGGTACCGGTCCAGCGCACGTCGCTGCCAGGGGCGCAATCGAAGCTTGGAGGCTGCCATGGGGACCTCCAGTCTGGCTGGCAATCATCGAAATCGAACGGTGGGAATCGCGCCGGCGGCCGCTAACGCGGCAGCGGCTGGAGCAGTCCCCACCAGCTGAAACACCTGCACCGAATCCGCACCTCGGGGCGACGAGACCTTCACGCGCCCTGGCGCAGTTCTGCGGCTGCGAGCTGCCACAATGCTGGAGTGCTCCCCGACCGCGACACCAGCAACGATCGCCCCCTCGTTGTCGCCGAACACGTCGCCAAGTCGTACCGGGGCCATGCGGCGCTGGTCGACACCACCTTCACGATCGAGTCCGGGGTGACCGGTCTGCTCGGAGCCAACGGCGCAGGCAAGACCACCCTGCTCGGCATGATCATCGGCCTGCATCCCGTCACCAGCGGCACGCTCCGGGTGCTCGGTCACGATCCGTGGAGTGACGGATCGGCCGTTCGCGAGCGGCTTGGCTACGCCCCCGAGCACCACACCCTGCCGCCCGACGTGAAGGCAGCCGATTTCGTACGTCACGTCGCCGAACTCCACGGGCTGCCCGACGACGAGGCCCAGACCCGGGCCAGCGACGCCCTGTGGCTGGTCGGCCTGGGCGAGGAGCGCTTCCGCCCGATGGGCACGATGTCGACCGGACAGCGGCAGAGGGTCAAGCTGGCCCAGGCGATCGCCCACGACCCCGAACTGGTGCTCCTCGACGAGCCGACCGATGGCCTCGACCCCATCCAGCGCGACTCGATGCTCGACCTCATCAAGAGCATCGCCCGCGATTTCGGGATCAACGTGATCCTGTCGTCCCACCTGCTCGACGAGGTGGAGCGAATCTGCGATGCCGCCGTGATCATCGGCGACGGCCACACCCTGGCGTCCGGTTCCCTGGCTTCGCTCATGGGTTCGAGTAGCGGCGTGCACGTCGAGTTCGACGGGCCGCCGGAACAGCTGGCCGCCGCATTCGACGCGCTTCGCAACGGTGGATTCGCCGTCACCGGTGAAGGGCGCCGTGCCGTCGTCGAAGCCCCGAGCGCCGACCATGACGCCGACCTCGTGTTCGCCGCCGTCCGCGACGCCGCCGTCGATCACGGTTGTGGCATCGCGCGCTTGTCGCGCAAGGGCCGATCACTCGAGGACATCTTCCTCGAGGAGACCCTCGACGCCTCCGGAGTTCCCCAGTGACCGCCGACGACACCGGCGCGGCGCAGATCTACGACCAGGGTTATCGCCGCTACGACGGGCCGCGCTCCGGTGTTGGCGGCGCCATCCGTTCGCTGGTCGAGCACAGCGTCCGCGACGCGCTGGGGGTCCGGCGCCTCGCCCGCCACAAGGTCTTCCCGGCCTTCAGCGTGCTGGCCGCCTACATCCCCGCCATCGCCTTCGTCGGGATGGCGGCGCTGCTCCCTCCCGACTTCCACGACTTCCTCCCCACCTACGCCGAGTACTACGGCTTCGTGATCGCCGCGATCTTCCTGTTCGCAGGATTCGTCACACCCGAACTGCTGTGCAAGGACCGCCGCACCGGCATGCTCGGCGTCTACCTGGCCTCGCCACTCAACCGCCCGCTCTACCTGCTGGGCAAGGCGATCGCCGTCCTGCTGCTGATGCTGCTCGTCACCCTTGGCCCGCCGCTGTTGATGCTCATCGCCTACTCCCTCGAGTCCCGGGGACCGGCTGGCTTCACTGAGTGGATCACCACGCTCGTCCATGTGGTGGTGTCGTCGCTGACGATGGGTTCTCTCTTCGCCGCGGTTGCCCTCGCCGTTGCGTCGGTCACCGATCGCACCGCCGTCGCCACCTCGACGGCGCTTGCGCTGTTCCCCGGCTCGGCGATCGTGTCCGACATCCTCGTCCAAGAGGCCGACCTGAGCGGCTGGTTCCGGCTGTTCAACCTGCCAGGACTCGCCCGCGAACTCGTGTTCCGCATCCACGACGAGTACGGACTGTGGAACGCGAGCGACGACCCGACCACCCTGGCGCTCGTTGCCGCCTGGGCGTTCTGGACCTTCGGATCGCTCGGGTTCGTCTGGTGGCGCTACCGCTCACTGCTGGTGCGTCGATGACCGACTCGCCCCCGCCGCCTCAACCGCAATCTCCTGAGCCACCGTCTGCGCAGCCACCGCCGCCTGCAGCGTGGCCGCCGCCCGACGCCACGATCGTCGCTTACGACGTGTCCAAGTCATTCAGCGGGCTTGTCGCCGTCAGCAACGTCTCGCTGGCCATCGGACCGGGTGTCACGGCGCTGCTCGGCCCCAACGGCGCCGGCAAGTCGACCCTGCTACGGCTGCTCTCGGGACAGGCCAACCCGACCAGTGGGAAGGTGTGGGTCGCCGGTGGCAATCCCCGGAGCGACCCCGAAGCCCGGGCCCGTATCGGCCTCGTCCCGCAGCAAGACGGCGTGTTCGAACGCGAGACGGCACTCGATGTCGTCAAGCTGGCCGCCATTCTGAGCGGCCTCGACCATCCGACCGAACGCGCCCGCCAAGCGCTCGCCACCACCGAGATGGACCCCGACCTCCAGCGCGGGGTCGGCACCTTCTCGAAGGGCATGCGCCAACGGGTGAAGATCGCTCAGGCACTCGTCCACGATCCGCTGGTGTTGATGATGGACGAGCCGCTCAACGGTCTCGACCCTCGCCAACGTCGCAACATGACCAATCTGGTCCACCAGCTCGGCGACCAGGGCAAGACCATCCTGATCTCCTCCCACGTGCTCGAAGAGGTCGAGCGCTTCGGGTCACATGTCGTCGTCATCGCTCACGGCCGCCTCGCGGCGCAGGGTGACTTCCGACGCATCCGCAGTCTCATGGAAGATCAGCCGGCGCGGATCCGCGTGTCGTGCGACGACGTGCGCCCCCTGACCGCCGCGCTGTTGCAGAGCGGGGTCATCACCGGGTGCACACTGCAGAGCCCGACCCAGGTCGAGGTCACCACCACCTCGGTGGTCGAACTCCGCCGTTACCTCCCTCACTTCGCCCGTGAGCTCGGTCAGCAACTGCGCGAGGTGACGCCCCTCGACGACGATCTCGAGAGTGTCTTCCGCTACCTGGTCGGAGGCCCCCAGTGAACGCACTCCTCCCCCTCTACCGGCTGTTCCTCCGCCATCAGCTGACGGCCGGCCGGCTCGTGTTGATCGGTGTGATGTCCGGCGTGTCGATCCTGATCGGCTTCGTCACCGGAGCCAATGTGCCCCAGCCCAACGTGATCGAGTCGGCCGTTGCCATCTCGTGGATCTTCGGCCTCGGCCTCATGGTGCCGATCGTCTCGCTCGTGCTCGCCAGCTCATCGCTCGGTGACCTCGTCGCCGACGAGACCTTGGTCTACCTCTGGCAGCGGCCCTCACCGAGGTGGGCGATCGCCGCCGGTGCATGGCTGAGTTCGCTCACGGTTGCCGTTCCCGCCACCGTCATCCCGCTGACGATCAGCGCCCTCCTCACCAGCAAGGACACCACGACGGCGCTCTCGATCGGCCTCGCCCAGGGGTTGGCGGCGATTGCCTACACCGGCATCTTCGTCCTCCTCGGCCTGACCATCCGCCGCTCGCTGATCACCGGTCTCGCCTATCTGTTCATCTGGGAGCTCTTCGTCGCTCGGGTCGGGGCGGGCGCAGCGAAGCTCTCGATCAACACCTACCCGGCGTCGGTGATGGCCAGGCTGACCGACATCGAGCTCCCGCTGGCCGAGCGATCCATGGCCGTTGGCGTCATCGTCCCGCTCGTCGTGCCCATCGTCGCCGTCGCCCTGACCCGGTGGCGGCTCGACCGAATGGACGTGGCCTGAGCCGCGCACGAGGTTGGTTGCCGTCGCTCCGCACCGACCACGACGCCGCCATCGCCAAGCTCGCCATCCCTGCCCTCGGCACGTTGGTGGCCGAACCGCTCTACGTCCTGGCCGACACCGCAATCATCGGCCATGTCGGCACCAACGAGCTGGCGGGGCTCGCGCTCGCCTCGACGGTGCTGCTGACCATCCATGCCGTCCTGATCTTCCTGGCCTACGGAACGACGGGTCCGGTGGCCCGCCTCATCAGCAGCGGGCGTGAAGCCGAAGCGGCCGACCGATCGCTCCAGGGTTTGTGGCTTGCCGCGGCGCTCGGCATCGTCGGCTCGGCGCTCATCTTTGCACTGCGTCGCCCGCTGCTCGACCTGTTCGGTGCCGACCCCGACGTCATCACACACGCCGAGCGCTACCTCACCATCTCGCTGCTCGGCTTCCCCGCCATGTTGCTCATGTTGGCGGCCGGTGGGGCCTTCCACGGTCGGCAGGACACGTCCACCCCGCTCGCACTTGCCGTCGGTGGAGCGGTCGTGAACCTCGTGCTCGAGTCGATCCTGATCTTCGGCTTCGGGTACGGCGTCGGCGCGTCGGCACTCTCGACCGTCATCGCCCAGCTGCTCTCGGCAGGCGTCGGCGTCACCATGCTGATGCGCTGGATCCGTCGGCACACCGTCCACCGGCGACCTCAGCTGCGTCCGATGCTCACGCTCTTGAAGGCAGGCCAGGCGTTGGTCCTCCGCACGGCAGCGCTGCGCGGGAGTTTCACGCTTTCGGTCGCCTTGGCCGCCAGGATGGGCGCCGCCGAGGTCGCGGCCCACCAGGTGGCGCTCCAGATCTGGGGCACCCTCGCACTGGCCCTCGACGCGGTGGCCATCGCCGGCCAGGCGCTCACCGGCAAGTGGCTCGGCACTGGCAACCTCGCCGAAGCGCGAGCTGCCGCACGGCGCATGATCGAGATCGACATCGCCGTTGGTGTGCTGGCCGGCGCGCTCGTGATCGCGTTCCGCTCGCCGGTGAGCGCGATCTTCTCCGACGATCCGGCCGTCACCAGCCTCGTTGCCGGGGTCCTCGTCATCGTCGGTCTCCAACAACCGCTCAATGGCCACGTGTTCGCTCTCGATGGCATCCTGATCGGTGCCGGTGACCTGGGCTACCTGGCCCGATCGATGGTGATTGCCGCCGCCATCTTCCTCGGCTTCGCGCTGGTGATCAGCGGCGCCGGGCTGGGACTGTTGTCGCTCTGGGCCGCACTCTGCGCCTTCATGGCCGCTCGTGCGGTGGCGCTGCAGTTGCGGTGGCGCAGCGAGCACTGGCTCCACACGACGATCTGAGGCCGTCTCGCCTCAACAGCGGGCCTCGAGTGGAACGAGGAGGTGCAACAGTGCAGGGTCGGCGCGAGCGATCAGCGCCTCGGCCCACCGGTCTTCGCCCCAGCGACCGGGCCCGGTTCCGTCCTCGTCGACGAAGATCGCCGCCATCACCGCCAGGGCATCGGCCGCCGGACCGGGCTCGACCAGTTCGGCCGCAGCGAGCAACGCGTCTCGCTGGATGGCAGCCACCGCGTCGATGTCGGCCGGCGACCGACCGGCGGCGTACTGCAACGCCGGATCGGCGGACGCCGCAAACGCCAGCAGGTCACACGCACCGACCACTTCCTGAACCACCTGGTCATCCGCAATCGGTCGCGGCGAAGCATCGGACGCTTCGGCGGACGGAGGCGGATGCTCGACCTGCGCCGACACCACCGCCACGGTCGCGGCCGTCACACCAAGAGCGGCCACCACCATCCGCCACTGCGTCGACACCATGTCACATCCCGAACCGTCGCCATCGTGTTCGGGGGAAGACGTCCGCTGCGCCGGCCGGGAGCAGCGAGGCCAAGACTAGGGGTGGAACCGCAGCGTTCACCCTCCAAGAACCAGATTCGAGGACCTCCCTCACTTCACATGATCGTCGAATCTGGTTCTCGGGGTGTTCTCGCAGCACCGGGAGCGCCCCCTCAAGCGCTTCGATGCTGCAACGACACTATGGCTGCCAGGTGTTGAGAAATCGTTGAACCGTCGATTTCGAACGAACGAGCGCACCCGATGGCGTCAGAACCACCCGGGATTGGCGCCGAGCCAGCGATCGATGAGCCATCGCTGCCCCGACCGCCGGGTCCACGTCTCGGCGTCATCGATCGCTTGCTCGACCGCGGGACGATCATTGCGAAGGACGGCGAGATCGGCACGTGCCAGCGAGAGACGAACCTGACACGGGTGGGCGTCGAGTGCACGATGGTGCTGGTCAGCGTCTTCGAACAGCCGCTCCGCCTCGTCGAGGTGGCCGAGCACGAGCTGCAACCGACCGGCGAACATCGAGCCCGACCCGAGGAGCAGGATGCCGTCGTACACGGAGATGATCCGGCCCTGTGCTGCGGTCATGCTCGGCAACATTCGTTGGGCGAGCTGGGCATCAGCGAGATTGGCCGCGGCCTCGGCGAAGAAGCTCTGGGTCAGGTACTGCAGGATCGGTTCACCGCCGGTCGTCTGGTCGGCAACACTGAAGCTGTTCACGATCTGGGCCGCCTCGTCGAAGCGCTGCATCTCGCTCAGGATGACCGCCTTCGGCGCCGCGAACGCAGGTCCGGGGTAGCCGTTGATCTTGTAGTCCAGCAGTTCCAGGATCTGGTCGTGCAAGTGTCGCTCTCGCCACAGAGCGGCAAGCTGCAGCCCGAACTGATCGAGCATCACGTCACCGAACCGTTCGAACCGAACGAACGCCGCGTTGATTCGTTCCTCGACCTCATCGAGATGCCCCTGCAACAGCAGCACCGCCACCTCGCCGACCTCGGCGTTCATGATCGCTGCCGCTCGGTCGACGTCGGTGGCCAGCTGCCGGGCCGTCGACAATTCGGTCATCGCTGCTTGCAGATTGCGACCATCGAGCTCGAGTACCGCTCGCGCCCGATGCGCCGCAACGGTCTGCAACGGGTGACGCTTCCCATCGGCGAGCAGGATCGCCTCATCGAGGAGCGCTCGTCGCTCATCGAACCCGAGGACGCGTTGCAGCGCGCTGTGACGCTGATGCAACGTGAAGGAGATCTTTGCCGGATTCCGCTCGCGACGCGCCGCCTCGACCGCGGCGGCGAACGCCCGATCGACGGCCTCGGTGTCGTCGAACTCACCGAAGTACTGAAAGCCCAGACACGTCCAGAGCAACGGGATCAGGGAGTCGTCCGCAGGAAGCTTCTCGAGGCACTCCTCGATCATCGGGATGATCACCCCGGGAGGGCACCAATAACCCAGCCAGGTGGGGTCGTTGTCATCCGCCATGGGACCGGTCGACCCCTCGAACGCCACGGTCACCCTGGCCATCCGATGCGGATTCCCGGCTCGCCGGGCGGCCTCGAAGGCCCGGTAGGCGACCTCGTGGACCGCAGGCGGTTGTGCCGTGTGCTTCTTGACCGTGATCAGCTCGAGGAGCAGATCGGCGAGCAGCGCGTCGTCGTCGTGGCCATCCAGCGCAGCGAGGCCGGCCTCGATCAGTCGCAGCGCTCCGTCGTAGTCGAAGAGTCGGAGCGAGGCCACTGCTGCTCGATGCGCGTACTCGGCACCCTTCACCGCTGCCTCGTCGCCAGCCCCGTGCAAGAAGTGATGGGCCAACGCTCCGACGGTCGCGCCGCTCCGTTCGAGTGACACACCGATGCTGGTGTGCAAGCGCTTCTGGCGGGCAGCAGACACACCGTCGACCAGTGTCTCGGCGAACAGATCGTGACTGAATCGGAACCCGCTGACGTGGTCAGGATCCTCCTCGATCATGCGCGCGGCCAACGCGGCCTCGAGCTGGTCGAGCACCTCGTCGGGATCCAGGTCGAGGACGTCGGCCAGCAACTGCTCGCTGAACCCGTTCGGGCACAACGCCCCCACCGCCAACGACGCAGCCGTCCCCTCGGGAAGCAACCGGAGCCTGCTGTTGATGGCCGCCCGAACCGTGTCCGACGGCGCCAATTGGCCAATCAGCTGTTGCGAGTGCAGCAGCTCGTTGATGAAGAGCGGATTGCCGCCTGTTCGCGCCGCCAGCTGTGCGACGTCGAGCGAAGCATCGTCGGCCAGCCTGGCGACGAGCTCCGAGATCGCGTCGGGATCGAGGCCCCCGAGCTGGACCAGGCGTAGGGACTTGGCGAGGAGGCCCTCGAGCAGTGCACCGACGTCGGGCGATACAACCTCGGTGTCTCGCCAGCTGGCCAAGATCACGACCGGGCTGTCGACGAGCTCCTCCGCCATGACGGCGAGCAGCCGGATCGAGTTCTCGTCGGCCCAGTGGAGGTCTTCGAGGACGATGCAGATCGGCTCGAGCTGGGCTCCCTTGCGCAGCGTCCGCACGATGGCATCGAACAGTGAGAACAGGTCCGTCGACGTGGAAGGCTCGACACCGAGACGCTCACCGATCTCGGGCAAGATCTGGGCGAGCCAACGAGCACGTTGACCAGCGATCTGCTCGAGTTCGGCGTCGGAAAGCTGTTCGATCAGCGGCCGCCACGCGGCGATCCACGGGAAGAGCGTGCTGTCACTCGAACCGTCGTGACAGCGCCCGACCGAGGTGATGAACCCCCGCGCCGATGCGAGATCGCGGCCGTGGCGCAGAACGGTCGACTTGCCGATGCCCGGCTCGCCCGTCACGATCACCAGGCCACCGCTCCGGCGAGCCAGCGTCTGATCCATGAGCGTGACCAACTGGTCGATTTCGCGTTCCCGGCCGGGCGGAGCGGGAGCGTCGACGCCGCGAGGTGCACTCGGGCTACCCGGCTCGGCTTCCCGGGTCGGCGTCGGCCCGTCGGACCCTCCGACCGGAACGACGATCGGCCGCCAATCCAGATCCGGGTCGTTGCGCAGGATGCGGTGCTCGAGTTCGCGCAGGTCAGGCGACGCGTCGAGTCCGAGCTCTTCGAGCAGCAGGGTACGGCCCTCGGTGAAACATGCGAGGGCGTCGGCCTGGCGGCCGGAGCGGTACAACGCCACCATCAGCTGCGCCCGGACACCCTCGTCGAACCGATCGTGGCGAAGCGCCGCTTCGAGCGACGGCAGTGCCTCATCGTGCCGCCCAAGTGCCAACAGGGATTCATGGGCGACTCGGCGTCCGAGTCGGCGGAGGTCTTCGAGTCCGCTGACCTCGACGTCGAAGGGCTCGAGCACACCCCCTTGGGCATCATCGACGGACCACCGGTCCAGCGCCCGCTCGGCCGAAGCCAACGCCGCCACGTGGTCGCCGGCTGCGAGTGCCGCCTTGGCTGCTGCGATCTCGACCTCGAACTGCCAGGCGTCGAGCTCGTGCGGCTCGACGACGATCGCATAGCCCGGTGCCCGAGTGACGATGCGGCGGGCTCGTTCGCCTGCGTCACGGTCGGGCTCGAGCACCCGGCGGAGGTGGCTCACATAGGAGCGGAGAGTGACATTGGGCTTGGCCGGCGGACGGTCGCCCCACACGGCGTCGATCAGACGATCGTTGGAAACGACGTTGCCCTTCGCCAGCAGCAGTGCCGCGAGCACTCGCTGCTGTTTGACACCGCCGAGGTCGAGCAAGGGTGATCCTTCGCCGGTGCGCGCTTCGATCGTGAGACCGAGCACACGGAAGTCCACCGACGCCTCCTTCTTCGCAACCCCCTCGGCCCGCGTGTCGGGCCGATTCGAGCGGTCTCCGAGCGTACCTGTTCCCTTCACGCCGAGCCGAACGCAGCGACTCGGTTCACTTTGCGTTCATGCCGGTGGGGCGAGGTCAGCCGGCCGCTGCCTTCTGACCCAGGAGCTGATTGACCACCTTGCCGTCGGCCTGACCCTTCGTGGCCTTCATCACCTGCCCGACGAAGAA
This sequence comes from Acidimicrobiales bacterium, assembly GCA_041394265.1. Classification (NCBI taxonomy): domain Bacteria; kingdom Bacillati; phylum Actinomycetota; class Acidimicrobiia; order Acidimicrobiales; species Acidimicrobiales bacterium. Next base: position 2,755,633 of record JAWKIO010000005.1, on the reverse strand, counting down.
GCCTTGGAGCTTGCCGCGCCCGGCAGCATCCGCCTCGATGAAGCGCTGCCACTCGGTGGGGCTGTTGGCGATGATGCCGTCGAGGATCGACTCGAGCTCGCTCGTGGCCATGGCCTCGAAGCCCTTTTCGGCTGCGATCTCGGCGGGATGGCGTCCGGACTCGACCATGTCGGCAAGCACCTGCTTGGCCTGTGTGGCGGTGAGCGCACCACCCAACTCCATCGTGACGAGCTCGGCGAGGTTGGCCGGGTTCAGCTCGGTTGCACCGTCGACCGCCAGGTTGTTCTGGACGTGGGTCATGATCCGGCCGATGTCACCACCGGCGTCGTTGGCTGCCAAAGCGAGCGTGTCGAGGTCTCGCCCGACGGCGATGGCCGCGGCTTCGGGGTCGGCACCGCGTTCGGTAAGACGGAGGCGCCGCTCACGGGGCAGCGCCGGCAGCGTTGCTCGCAACTCCTCGATGTATTCGGGCGAGGGGTCGACGACGACCAGATCGGGGTCGGCGAAGTAGCGGTAGTCCTCGGAGTCCTCCTTGGCCCGCCCGGCAACCGTGCGCCCGCCCTCTTCGTCCCAGTGACGGGTCTCCTGACGAGGCGCTTCGCCCGATTCGTACAGGCTCACGTGCCGCTGGGCCTCGTAGGCGATGGCCCGACCGAGCGACCGCAGCGAGTTCACGTTCTTGATCTCGCAGCGGGTTCGCAGCTCATCGGAGCCCGCCGGCCGCACCGATACGTTGGCATCGACCCGCAGCGAGCCCTCTTCCATCTTGCCGTCGGACGCGCCGACGGCAACGATGATCGACCGCAGCTCGTCGACAAAGGCCTTGGCCTCCTCAGGCCCGCGGATGTCGGGGCGAGACACGATCTCGAGCAGCGGGACCCCGGCCCGGTTGTAGTCGACGAGGCTGTAGCCCGCATCGTGGATGCGACCGGAGGTGCCGACGTGGGTGGACTTGCCGGTGTCCTCCTCCATGTGCGCCCGCTCGATCCCGACTCGGTGACCGCTCGGAAGCTCGAGCCATCCCTCGGCATTGAGGGGCTGGTCGTACTGAGAGATCTGGTAGTCCTTCGGCATGTCCGGGTAGAAGTAATTCTTCCGGGCGAACACGCAGCGCTGCACGGTGCAGTTCAGAGCCAGACCGAGCTTGATCGACAGTTCGACGGCCTTGGCGTTGACCACTGGCAGGGTGCCAGGGAGACCGAGGCAGACCGGGTGGATGTTGGTGTTCGGTTCGGCGCCGAAGTGGTTGCGTGCCGGAGAGAACATCTTGGTGACCGTGGCGAGTTCGACGTGGACCTCGAGCCCGATCACCATCTCCCAGGCGTCGCCGAGCGCGGTGGTCTCACGGGGCACGGCACTGTCGACCGAGTAGGCCGACAGCGTGGTGGCGGAGACTGGGTTGATGCTCATGACCGTGCCTCCCGGGCAGCAGGCGAAGTTGCGGTCGAGGGTGTGGCAACCGACGCAGGCGCTGCTGCCTCGACGACGGCAGCGGCGGCGAACAGGGTCGGTTCGCTGAGCAGCGGACCGAGGAGTTGTACCCCAACCGGCAGGTCGGACTGGCCGGTGCCGAACGGCACCGAGATGGCCGGATGGCCGGCGAGGTTCGACGGGATCGTGCACACGTCGTTGAGGTACATCGTGAGCGGATCGGCGACCTCGCCGATCGGGAAGGCCACACACGGCGAGGTGGGCGACAGCAGGAGGTCGACCTTCTCGTACGCCCGGTTGAAGTCATCGATGATGAGGGTGCGGACACGCATCGCCTTGCCGTAGAAGGCGTCGTAGTAGCCGGCCGACAGGGCGTAGGTACCGAGCATGATCCGCCGCTTCACTTCGGCACCGAAGCCGGCGGTACGGCTGGCGGTGTGCATGGCCGCCGTGCTCGGCCCGTCGACCCGATGGCCGTAGCGAACGCCGTCGTAGCGGGCGAGGTTCGACGACGCCTCGGCCGGTGCGATCAGGTAGTAGGCCGAGAGGCCGTAGACCACCGATGGGACCGACACTTCTTCGATGACCGCGCCGGCGGCCTCGAGTGCTGCTGCCGCCGCCCGGGTCTGGGCGATCACTTCGGGCTCGAATCCCTCGATCTCGCCCTCGCCCATCAGCTCGGCGATGACGCCCACCCGCAGTCCTTCGACGCCCCGACCGATGGCGGGGAGGCAGGGCACGTGCGGCTTGGGGATCGAGGTGGAGTCGCGCCGATCATGGCCGGCGATGGTGTCGAACAGCGCCGCCGAGTCGGCGACGTCGGTCGTGAACGGACCGATCTGGTCGAGCGAGCTGGCGAAGGCGATCAGGCCGTAGCGGCTGACCGATCCGTAGGTCGGCTTCAGCCCGACGACGCCACACAGTGCCGCCGGTTGGCGAATCGAGCCGCCGGTGTCGGAGCCCAGGGCCAACGGAGCAAAGCCGGCGGCGACAGCGGCCGCCGACCCGCCGGACGAACCGCCGGGGACCCGAGTCGGGTCATGCGGATTCCGGGTGGCCCCAAAGGCGGAGTTTTCGGTGGACGAGCCCATGGCGAACTCGTCGAGGTTGGTCTTGCCCACGCTGACCACGCCGGCTGCGGCCAGCCGTTCGACGACGGTGGCGTCGTACGGCGGCTCCCAGCCCTCGAGGATCTTCGACGAGCACGTGGTGGCGATCCCCCGCGTGCACATGTTGTCCTTCAGCGCGATCGGTACACCGGCCAGTGGTCCCAGGTCTTCGCCGGCGGCAAGGCGCTGGTCGACGGCGGCCGCGGCTTCGAGGGCCTGCTCGCCGTGCACGAGGTTGAAGGCATGGATCTCGCTCTCACGAGCGTCGATGGCTGCGAGGTGGCGTTCCATCACCTCGACGGAGGTGGTGGCGCCCGAGGCGATGTCTGAAGCGATCTCGAGTGCGGTCATGGCTCCTCCCCCAGGGCGGGCGGCACCATGAACATGCCGTCTTCAGCTGCCGGGGCGTTGGCGAGCACTTCCTCCCGCCCGTCGAATTCCTCGACCACGTCGTCGCGGAACACGTTGGCCAGTGGATACGGGTGGTGGGTGGGCTCGACGTCGCCGATGTCGAGGGCCTCGACGTCGTTGGCGTGCTCGAGGATGGCCGCGAGTTGCTCGGTGTAGACATCGAGCTCGTCGTCGGGGATCGCCAGCATCGCGAGCCGAGCGACCTCCGCCACTTCTTCTCTGGTCAGGTGCGCAGACACCGGTTCAACCTATCCGGCCGCCCCAGCGCCGAGTCCTCCATTTGGGTCGACCCCCTCACGCGCCGATCCGACCTGACGACCGCCCGGTAGCCTCTGCAGACACGGCTTGCGGTCGCCACGATTCGCCTGACCGTCGTTCGATCGAGGAGCACCTGTTGTGTCAAGCCCCACCTACCCCTTCCTTTCCGACGAATGGGTCGAGGCGGCACGAGCGCTGCGTTCCGAATACGAGGGCCGGATCCCAGAGCCTCCGGCGTCGGTGCGGCTGAACACGATCATCACCGATTCCCCGCATCATGACGGTCCCCTCCACGGCCACATCGACACCACCCGGGGTGAGATCATCATCGACGAGGGTCACATCGATGCCCCGGATCTCACGGTCACGGTCGACTACGCCACCGCCAAGGCGGCGTTCGTTGCTCGCGATCCCCAGGCCGTGATGCAGTCCTTCCTCTCGGGAAAAATCCTGGTCGAGGGCGATGTCATGAAGCTCATGGCCCTTCAATCTGCGCAGCCGACGGCCGATGCTGTCGAGATGTACGAGCGGCTCGACGCATTCACGGCCCGCGACTGATCGACCGATAGGAACGGATCATGGCCAAGAACTTCAATCGCTACCGCGCCCACCCATGGCACGGCCTGCCCATCGGCGACAGCGCTCCCGACCTCGTCGAGTCGTACATCGAGATCACCCCGTTCGATGCGGTGAAGTACGAGATCGACAAGCAGACCGGCTACCTCCGAGTCGATCGACCCCAGGGCAGCTCGGCGCTTCCACCCACGCTGTACGGCTTCATCCCCCGCACCTACTGCGGCAATCGGGTGGCGTCGCTCACCCCACTCGCCGAACAGGGCGACCACGACCCGCTCGACATCTGCGTGCTGTCGCAGCAGCGCATCGACCGGGCCGACATCGTGCTCTCGGCTCGAGTCGTCGGCGGGATCCAGCTGCTCGACGACGGCGAGGCCGACGACAAGATCGTGGCCCTGCTCGCGAGCGACACCGTGTTCGACTACGCGAAAGACCTGAAGCAGCTTCCGGTGGCCGTGGTCAACCGCATGGTCCACTACTTCGGCACCTACAAGATGGACATCACGGGGGCCACGCCGAACAAGATCGAGGTCGTCGGCACCTATGGCGCCGATCACGCCCGTCAGGTCATCCGCGCCGCGATGGACGACTACGACGAGGAATTCGGCCTCGAGGAGCGCCGCCGCCTGGCCGAGGACTGACCCGCCAGACTCAGCGGGTGAAGATGACCACCGCGGTGCCCTCGCGGTGGGATTCACCGGCGGGCGGGTTCGTTGCCAGCACCTCGGAGTTTGGCGGACCCTCGGTGTCCTGCACCCAGAAGCCGGCTGCCTGCAAGGCGTCGGCCGCGTCTGCCGCGCTCATACCGGTCACGTCGGGAACCGTCACGAAGGGCTTACCCGTGGAGAACACCACGGTGACCTCGCTGCCCCGCTCGACGGTCGTGCCCACCGCCGGGGTCACGGAGATGATCTCGCCCTCTGGCACGTCCCTCGAACTCTCCTCGCCGCCGACGAACACCAGTTGCACCGCTTCGATCGCCTGCTGGGCGCCGGCCACATCGAGCCCCTGGATCGCAGGAATCGTGCGCGGCGCCGGACCCCGGCTCACGGTCAGGTCGACCGCGCTCCCGGTCTCGAGTTCGGTCTCGGGTTCGACCGATGCCGCAACCACCTGCCCGACCGGGATCTCCTCGTCGTCGACCTCGGTGACCGTGCCCACGACGAGCTTCACATCGTCCAGCGCCTGGGCGGCGTCGACCTGCTGGAGGCCGACAAGTGTGGGAACCGTCCGCAGTTCGAGCCCGGCCGACACCACGAGCGTGACGATCAGCCCTTCCTCGTACTCGACGCCGGGTTCGGGAGATTGGGCCAAGACCTCCCCCGGCACCGAGCCGTCCTGACGGACGGTGTCATCGACTTCGACGAGCCAGTTGTTGAGTTCGATGTCACGGCGGACGCTGGCGATGTCCTGCCCGACGAACGTGCCCATGGGGTGGGTGGGCGTCGCAAACACCTCGCCGATGTCGCCCGGCGCAAGGTCACGGCCCTTGTAGGCAACGGCCGCTCCGGCGATGAGGACGAGCAAGAGGACGACGAACGGCCAACGTCGTCGGACGTCTTCGGTCTCGATCACGTCGTCGTCATCGTCGTCGTCGTACCGGCCGTCACCGCCCGGTTCGACCACCATCTCGGCCGTGTGGTGCGTGGCGCCCCGAGCCGGCTCGACCGCTCGGTGCACGCTGGTCGCCATCGTCGACACATCGACCGGCGCGTTGTCGTTCGTTGCCGGCAGGACCCCGGTGGCCTCGGCCCGCAGATCGATCGGTCGCTCGCCGAGCACGATGGTGCCGGCGGTGTCGATCGTTGCCTCGGGATCGGCACCGTCGCCTTCGGCGTCGTGGACCGCCAGCTCGGTGACGTCGATCGGCACCAGCGGCAGCCGCTTCGGGCGCGGGAGCGACGACGCCGCTCGGTGGAGACCACGGGCCAGGGTGGCGGCATCGATCCGCTCGCCGGGGGCAGCCCGACCGGCGGCGGCGAGCACGGGCGCAAGCGGGCCGAGCTCGGATGGCACCTCGAGGTTGGTGTCCTGACGCAGCAGCATGGTGGAGAGCGCCGTCGGCGCCGTGAGCGGCACCGAGCCGGTCACCGCCTCGACAAGGCTCAGCGCCAGGCCGTAGACGTCGGCCCGTCCATCGACCACATCGGCCGTCGCCTGCTCGGGTGCGGCGTAGCGAGCGGTACCGACCAGGGCGCCCTCGGGTTCGGTCCAATTGGCCTCGGCGACCGCGCGAGCGATCCCGAAGTCGGCGATGCGGAGCCGGGCCGCGTCGTCGAACAGCAGATTCGCCGGCTTGATGTCGCGGTGAACGAACCCCCGCTCGTGGGCGTAGGCAAGCCCCTGTGCGGCCTGGAGGCCGACCATCAACGCCTGCGACAGGCTCAGCGTGGTGCGATTGGCCTCACCTGGCGACCGGGTCGCCAGTGGTGCCGGCCCGTCGAGCATCGATCGCAGGCTTCCGCCCTCGAGCAACTCCGAGACGAGGTAGGCCGGGTCGGTGTCGGACCAGTCGTAGACCGCAAGGATGTGGGGATGGTTGAGCTGGGCCGATGACCGCGCCTCGGACTCGAACCGCCGAGCGAACCGGGGGTCGGCGGCGAGGCCGGCATGGAGGAGCTTGACCGCCACCCGCCGGTGCAGCGAGAGATCCTCAGCCAGGTAGACACGCGCGGATCCGCCGCTCCCGATGGGAGCGACCAGCCGGTAGCGCCGGCCGAGGACTCGACCAACGTGCTCATCGAGACTCCGAGCGCGCACAGCGTGATGGTATCGACCCGGCGCGTGCCGCCGAGGTACCCCCATCCAACTTCGAGTCGACGGTCACCCGATACCCGGAAGCGGCGACCGATCCGGCACAATGGTCGACGGCCCGCCGCAGCGGGCGTCGCTGTCTCACCCTCGGTATCCCACGTGCGCACTCGCATCATCCTCATCGCCGGCGTCTTTCTCGCTTTCGGGGCTCTCGTGCTCGGCGCCATGTACGACGCCCCCACCGAGCCGGCCGCGATCGTGCGGACCCAGTCGGCGGCCGACGGGGGCGGTGAGCGCGACGGCGAGTCGTCGGTGCTCGACATCAACCCGATCGAGGGCTGGTTCCCCCAGACCGGGGTGGGCAGCACCTGTACCGAGTCGGTCGGTGTCGATCTCATTCCCGGCTACGGCGCCGTGCTCGTGATCAACGGCGAGCCGATCCCCGACAACGAACTCAACATCTACGAGAACCCCGATGCGCCGCCCGGTGAGCGAGTCCTGACCGCCGCAGGCGCTCTGGGGCGCTACACCTGGGGGCCCGAGGAAGACTGTCCCAACGGCCGACTGCTCCGCCCCGAGGGCAATTCGGTGATGGCATGTGTGTATCGAATCGAACAGGGCCCGAACGGCTGCCGCCAGTACGGACCGTTCGAGTTCGACGCCCTCTGATCCGGCGTCAGCTGGGTAACTGACCGGTCTCGAGCAGGGCGACGAAGCCGGCTTCGTCGATCATCGGCACACCGTGTTCCTCTGCTTTGGTGACCTTCGACGCACCCGGCTCGGACCCAACCACGACGGCCGTGGTCTTCTTCGACACCGAGCCGGGACTCTTGCCGCCCCGTGACTTGATGGCGTCGGCCGCGCCGTCACGGGAGAAGCCATCGAGCGAGCCGGTGACCACGATCGACATCCCCGCCAGGGTCTGGGGGATGTCGACCACCTCGGGCCCTTCGAAGTTCAGGCCGGCAGCCCGCAGCTTGGCCACCAGGGCCTGCGCCGCCTCGCTCGAGAAGTACTCCTTGGTGGACCGGGCGATCACCGGGCCGACGCCGTCGAGGGCGGCCATCTCGTCGACCGAGGCCGCCATGATCGCGTCGAGGTGGCCGAACCCCGACGCGAGGCTGGCGGCACCGCTTGGACCCAGGTGGCGAATGCCCAGGCCGACGAGCAGGTTGGCGAGCGGCCGATCTCGGGTGGCGTCGATGGCGGCCACGAGATTGTCGATGGTGGCCTGCCCGAAGCCTTCCCACTGGGCGACCTCGCCCCAGTCGATCGTGTAGAGGTCGCCGACGTCGTTGACGAGGCCACGTTCGATGAAGAGGGCGATCCGGCTCTCACCCATGCCGTCGATGTCCATCGCACCGCGCGAGGCGAAGTACTCGATCTGGGTCTGGCGCCGGGCCGGGCAGGCCGGGTTGATGCAGAACGTGTGCGCCTCGTCTTCAGGGCGGACGAGTTCGACCCCGCACGAAGGGCAGTGGGTGGGGAAGTGCCACTCGGGGAGGTCGTCGGGTCGCTCGGCCAGCACGGGTCCGAGCACTTCGGGAATGACGTCGCCCGCTTTACGGACGATGACGGTGTCACCAGGGCGAACGTTCTTGAGGCGGACCTGATCGGCGTTGTGGAGGGTAGCCATCTGCACGGTGGAGCCGGCCACCACCACGGGAGCGAGAACGGCGAAGGGTGTGGCCTTGCCGGTCCGCCCGATCGAGACCTGGATGTCGAGCAGTTTGGTGGTCTTTTCCTCTGGTGGGAGCTTGAACGCCATGGCCCACCGGGGGGCTCGGGCGGTGGAACCCAACGACCGTTGTGCCGCCAGCGAATCGACCTTGATCACCGCGCCGTCGATCTCGTAGTCGAGGTCGTGGCGATGTTCGTGCCACTGCTCGGTGAAGGCGATGACCTCGTCGATGGTTCGAACCGCCCGGCGCTCGGGATTGACCGGGAAGCCGAGCGAGGCCAGCCAATCGAGCGCCTCGCCCTGGGTGGTCAGCTCGGGGCCGTCGACGACCTCACCCAGCTGGTAGGCCCAGAATGCCAGGTTGCGCGACGCGGTGACCGACGGATCCTTTTGGCGGAGGCTGCCCGCTGCGGTGTTACGTGGGTTGGCGTAGAGCGGCTTGCCCGCAGCCTCCTGTGCCTCATTGAGGGCGGCAAACTCGGCGACGGGCAGGTAGACCTCGCCCCGGACCTCGAGCACGGGCGGTGCGCCGACCAGTTCGGTGGGGATGACATCGATGGTGGACACGTTGGCGGTGATGTCCTCGCCCACCCGACCGTTGCCGCGCGTGGCGCCCTGGACGAGCACGCCCTGCTCGTAGCGGAGCGAGAGGGCCAGCCCGTCGATCTTCAGCTCGCAGAAGTAGCCGATCGCCAGGTCGTCGCCGTCGATCTCGAGCGACCGCGCCATGCGCTCGGCCCAGCCTCGCAGCTCGGCATGATCGAACGAGTTGTCGAGGCTCATCATGGGCACCCGGTGCTCAACCGACGCGAACGTGGCCGACGGTGCGCCGCCGACCGCCTGGGTGGGCGAGGTATCGCTGGCGAGATCGGGGTGCTCGGTCTCGAGTGCCTGGAGCTCACGAGCCAGGGCGTCGTAGTCGGCGTCGGGGATCTGGGGGTTGTCGAGCTCGTGATAGTCGCGGTTCGCCTGGGCGATCAGCGCCCGCAGCTCGTCGATACGGAGCGCCGCATCATTGCTGGTCGCATCGCCGCTGGTCGCGTCGTTGCTCGTCGAGGTAGGGGTGCGATCGTCCACCACCAGAGCGTAGATCGTCCCCCTGACATTCACGGCCGACCCCGGATCACCCCACACCGCCCCGACCACCGCAACCACCGCAACCACCGCAACCACCGCAACCACCGCAACCGTCGAGCATTCGAGCCCAGTCCTTCGAACTGTCCACTCTGGAGCTCAGAATCGGGCTTCAGTGTGGACAGTTCCGCGGTTTGGGCTTCAGCGCCGACAGTTCGTGTGCTCCCCGCCTCCTGGCCTCGCCCACTGCACGGTCTGGTCGCGGCAGGGTCTGGTCGCGGCACAATGGTCCGATGACCACCGTTTCCTCGCCGACCACGCTGCCTGCGCTGATCGAGCGAGGCGGACTCTGGCCGGTGCGGATCGTATGGTTCGTGCTGCCGTTGCTCATCGGTCCCGGGTTGCTCGACACCGTCGACGGCCGCAGTGGGCCGGTGCAGACCGTGGTCGAGGTCGGCGCCTGGGCGGCCTGGTTCGTCGGACTCGTCTCGGTCATGGCCCCCTCCACGGTCACGCTCACCCTGCTGCGAACGGTCGCGCCCGCCACGGTCGTCGCCCCACTGGTGGGTGCGCTCACGGCTGGCAGCTGGCCGGTCGGCGTCGTGATCGCGCTGCTTGGTGGTCTGGTCGCCAACGCGATCGTCTTCCTCCCCACCACCGGCGAACCGATGATCAACGGGTCGGCCTACGGCGCCGAGAAGCGAATGGCGCTACGGCCGCCGGCGTCGATCCTGATCGGCCCGCTCTATCTGGCGTGGGGTGCGGTGTTCGTCGGCGTCGCCGCCGGCCCGCTGCTCCTCGCCGCCAAGAACTGGTGGTTGGGGGTGCCGCTCACCATCGTCGGCATCTTCTTGGCGATCACGGGTGTCCGATCGCTCCATCAGCTGTCGCGGCGGTGGATCGTGTTCGTGCCGGTCGGGTTCGTGATCCACGACTACTGGTCGCTGGCCGAGTCGCTGCTGGTGCAGCGGAAAACCAAACCCACGCTCGGCCCAGCCGAGGCCAAGCGAACGCCGACCGACACCGATACCGGCGCCACCAACGGCCCGGTCGACCTCACGGCCGGCGCGCTCGGTCTGGCCCTGTCGCTCCGGCTCCCCGAGCCGATGCCAACCGCGTTGCGGGCCAAGGGCGAGGTCACCTCGACCACGGCGACCGAGTTCTGGTTCTCCCCGACCCGCCCCGGACGGGTCCTCGCCGAAGCCCGTACGAGGGCGATCACCATCGGCTGAGAAAATTCTGAAAGGTCGGCAGCGGTGGCGACACGTGGATGATGTGGCACCAACATCTTCCCGTTCCGATGCACACGGAGCGATGAGTCCGCCGGCGGTGGCGACCATTCGAACCGAACGATTCCGTGCGATCTATGACGGCCTCTTCGATGACCTGACCAGCTATTGCCGGCGCCGGGTCCCGCCCGACGACGTGGCCGATCTCGTTGCCGAGACCATGATGATCATCTGGCAGCGCCTCGACGACGTGCCCACCGGTGCCGCCGCTCGACCCTGGGCCTATGCGGTCACCAGGAACCTCATGCGGAACCACTGGCGCAAGGGACAGCGGAGCGACGCACTGCGCACCGTGCTGATCGGCGAACTCCACCAGGCCCAGGAGCGCAACGCCAAATGCGGTACCGGCCCGGCACTCGAACCCGACCAGATCGAAGCGCTCGTCGACGCCCTGCACGGCCTCAAGCCGAAGGAGCAGGAACTGATCCGCTTGGCGACGTGGGAGGAACTCTCACACGCCGACATCGCCGTGGTCTTGGACTGCTCGACCAACGCCGTCGCCATCCGACTGCTGCGGGCACGAGGCCACCTCGCCGACCGGCTCGGGCGAGACCCGCGCTGGGGCAACGACACCAGCCGAAACGGAGCGACGGTGAAAACACCGAAAGCCATCGGACCCTCCCGACACGTAGGGGGTGATGGTCGCACAGCGACCGAGAACGACACGACGACCAGCGACGTGACCCGACCGGGAGGATGCAAGTGATGAACGAACACGATCCCTTCGAGGTCCTGCGCAGTCACAAGCCGTTCTCGGCCGACACCGCGATCACCGACACCACCCAGGAGGCCAAAGCGGCCCTGTTCGAGGAGATCACGATGACCGAGCACACACCCGAAGCCGAACGACGCGCCCGCAAGCTGGCGAACGCACCGAGTCGATGGCAGCGGCCGACCCTGGCGGCGGCTGCCGCCACCGTTGCGGCGGTCGGCGTCCTGTCGACGACGCTGAACAACCCATCGGCCTACGCCTCGGTGATCGAAGCCACCGAGGTCGTCGCCGAGGCCGACAGCGGCCGCGTTCGGGTCGATGTCGATGTGCGAGAGGACTCGAGCGGCGGGTCGACCGAGTCGGGTTCGTTCTTCGTCGACGTGACCTACACCGGAAACGACTCCCTGATCGTGACTGGAGGAGCGTTCGACGGCGACCAGCAGGCCGGCCTCGACGACTACGAGATGTCGATCATCCAGGTCGACGGGACCAGCTACCTCTCCAACCCCGACGGCACGTGGGCGGCGATTCCGGGTTCGGACTCGATGAGTGAGGGCTTCCTGCCCGGCCTCGGTGCCGCCGACACCGATCCCACCGAGATGCTCGAGTTGCTGCGCACGGCCGAAGACGTGTCGAAGGCCTCGAACAACGACGGCACCACGACGTACGTGGGCACGATCACGGCAGCGTCGGTCGAGGCACTCGACCCGGACCGTCTGCCGGCCGGCATCGCCATGATCGCCGAGGACCCGGGCAATCTTCCGCCGGAGATGGGGCTGACCGTGACGGTCGAGAACGGTGCACTTCGTTCGGTCCGGCTCGACGCCATCGGCGACTACCCGGGCAGCGACCTCACCTCGCCGGGCTACATCGATGCGACGATCACCACGACGTACAGCGATGTCGGCTCCGTCGACCCGATCGAGACACCGGCGCCCGAGCTCATCGTCGAATCGCCGTTTGCCGACGAGTCGATGATGGAGGCCGTCACCATCGTTGGTGACTTCCTCGAGGCGAACCCCGGATTCTGCGGCCTCGATTCCGAGGAGACCTACGACCCGGCGATGCCCGAAGATGTCGAGACGTTCGTGGAGGAGTTGTCGGCGTGCTTCGACGAGCAAGCTCCGCCCGACGTCGCCGCGGCCTGGCGGATCATGAACGAACCGCTGCTGGGCGACTGACCTCAGCGGGGGGCGCTGGCCTTGGCGAGTCGGTCCATGACCGCAGGCAGCAGGTCGCCTGCCTCGTGCGGGGCGACCACCATGATCTGCGTCGTGTCGGCACTGTCGGCACGACGCAGCGCCGCGTACAGACCCTCGGCAAACCCTGCAGCGTCGGCAGGCAGCCACTGGACCTTCGAACGCTCGGGGTCGAGTACCGGTTCACCGAGCGGCGCGATGACTGCCACCCGATCGTCGAGCGGGCCGTCGATCGATTCGACCACGACCACGGGCGCGTCGGGTGCATAGTGCGACGCCATCATCCCGGCCGCCCGAGATTCACCCGTGCGACCATCGACCACCGATTCGCCGAGCACCGCTTCGATCGCCTCGACCGACACCCCACCCGGCCGCAGCAACACCGGCGCTCCGCCGACCAGTTCGATGATGGTGGACTCGACCCCGACCTTGGACGGACCGCCGTCGAGGATGACGTCGACCGCATCGCCGAGGTCGGCTCGAACGTGGTCGGCCGTCGTCGGGCTGACATGACCGAAGCGGTTGGCGGACGGCGCGGCGACGCCGCCACCGAAGCGACGCAGGACTTCGAGCGCCACCGGGTGATCCGGAACCCGCAGCCCGACCGTCGTCCGACCACCGGTGACCGATGGCGCTGCAAGGCCCGATGACTCGACGATGATCGTGAGCGGCCCGGGCCAGAACGCCTCAGCGAGTGCCGCGGCCCGCGCATCGGAGCCCGTCGACCACTCGTCGACCTGCTGGGCCGATGCCACGTGCACGATGAGCGGATGCCCGGCCGGTCGGCCCTTCGTGGCGAAGATCCGCTGGACGGCCGCCTCGTTGGTGGCATCGGCGCCGAGGCCGTACACCGTTTCGGTGGGCAGCCCGATGAGTCCGCCAGCCCGCAGCGTGGCGACGGCGGCATCGATGTCGGCGTCGGTCGCCGTGGGCTGGGAGGTCATCGCCATTGAGTCCGGACTCACTCGGCGGTGGCGCCGCCGACGACCTGATCACCCACGTAGAAGACCACCGACTGGCCCGCAGCGATTCGAGTGTGCGGCGCATTCCATCGCACGGTCGCGCTGCCGTCGCTGGCGATGTCGACCCGGCCCGGCTCGCGTCGTCCGTGGGCCGCAGCCTGGATCATCACCTCGGCTTCGACCGGACCGGCGGTCCAGGCGAGTTGCGACAGCGGGGTGTGATCGGTCCTGGTCAGCTCGCGTGGGCCCACGGTGACCTGTGGTGTCGCCGGATCGATGTCGATCACGTAGTTGCGCTCGGCGTTGCCAGCGAGCCGCAGCCCCTTGCGCTGCCCGATGGTGACCAGCTGGACCGAGGTGGTGTGGCCGACCACGGTGCCGTCCGTATCGACGATGTTGGCGGGTGTGAGCGGGATGCGGTCGCCGAGGAACTTCTCGCGGCCGCCGTCGGAGTGGATGAAGCAGACATCCTGACTGTCGGGCTTGGTTGCCGTCCGCAATCCGAGCTCGGTCGCCAGTTCACGGACCCGCTCCTTCGTGATGTCACCGACGGGGAGCACGAGCCGAGCCAGCTGCTGCTGATCGAGCATGTGCAGCACGTAGGACTGGTCCTTCGCTTCGTCGGCACCACGGGCCAGATGTCGGACACCGGCGTCGTCTTCGACAATGCGGGCGTGATGCCCGGTGGCCACCAGATCGAAACCGAGGGCGTCGGCTCGCCGCAGCAGCTTGTCGAACTTGATGTGACGATTGCACTCGACACACGGGTTCGGGGTGCGACCGGCTTGGTAGTCGGCGACGTAGGGATCGATCACGAATTCGACGAACTCGTCGCCGAAGTTGAACACGTGGTGGTCGATGCCGAGCTGTTGGGCGACACGGCGTGCATCGTCGACGTCGGACACCGAGCAGCAGCCCGAATCGCTCTCGCCACCCCACAGCTTCAGGGTCACGCCGGTGACCTGATGGCCCTGCTCGACCAGGAGTGCGGCCGCGACCGACGAGTCGACACCTCCCGACATCGCGACGAGGATCTCGGCCATGTCAGCTCCGCTCCCGCAGCCGGGCGACGGCAGGACCGATAGCAGCGATGGCCGCGTTGATGTCGTCGTCGTTCGTGGTGTAGCCGAGCGAGAGCCGCAGCGAGCCGAACGCCAGGTCGCGACCGAGGCCCATGGCGGCCAGCACGTGCGATGGCTCCATGGCGCCGCTGGCGCACGACGACGCAGCGGAGGCGAAGATGTCGTGCTTCTCCAGTAGGAAGAGCAACGCCTCGCTCTCGATGTCGTCGAAGCAGAGGTGCGCGATGCCGGCCACCCGCTCGGGCTCGACTCCGTCGACGACGCCGGACACGTGCGTACCCGGGACGTCGGCCACGAGGGCCGACACCAAGCGGTCGCGCATGGCTCGGGTACGAGCGACCATCTCGGTGCGGGTCGTGTCGGCCTCGGCAGCGGCCGCGACCATGGCGGCAATGCCGGCAACGTTCTGGGTGCCGCTGCGTCGCTCACGTTCCTGACCGCCGCCGATGGTGCGAGCCGCCAGCGGTGTGCCGCGCCGAACCATCAAGACGCCCACGCCCTGGGGACCACCGAACTTGTGGGCAGCGAGCGAGAGCAGATCGACGTGTGGTGCGACGGTGCGCAGGTCGATCCACGAGAAGGCCTGGACGGCGTCGGTATGAAGCACGGCATCGGGCGCGAGTTCGCGAACGATGCGAGCCACCTCGGCCATCGGTTGCACGATGCCCGTCTCGTTGTTCACCGTCATGACCGACACGAGGCTGATCGCCAGCGAGTCGTCATCGGCGGCTGCGCTCGCAGCTGTCGCTAGCAACTCCTGCAGCACCACCAGATCGATGCGACCGTCAGCACGGACCGGGCACACGAGTCCCTTGCGGTGCTCGACCGGTTCGAGAACCGCATGGTGCTCGATGGCCGAGCAGAGCGCACGCCCGCCCTGTGCGTCGAGCACACCCAGCACGGCGAGATTGTCGGCCTCGGTGCCGCCGGCGGTGAAGACGATCTCGCCGGCATCGCACGCGAGGAACTCGGCCATGGTCTCACGAGCGTCGTCGAGCACCCGATTGGCATCGCGAGCGAAGCGGTGGGCGCCCGACGGGTTCCCCGGCTGACCGGTGAGCAGGCGCGTCATGACACCGATCGCGACTGGGCGCGGCGGCGTGGTCGCCGAATGATCGAGGTAGTGCGCCATCAGTTCAGGCTAGCTGTGCACCGTCACTGCGCCGCCAGCGGAGCCGGCTTGCTACGACATCAGGGCGGCGACGACGAAGCTGCCGTCGCTCAAGAGCTGCACGAGGCGCGGGCTGCCATCGATCAGCTGCTCGGTGCGTTTTCCGCCGGGGCCATCCACGGTGTAGCTGATCCCGGCGTCGTGCAGCGTGGAGGTGACATCGTCGGTGCACAGTCCGACGTAGCGATCGGCCTCGGTGTTCCACGACTCGCTCATGGCCTCGACGCCGGGACCGGAGAGCGCCAGATCGACGAGGTGCTGAGGATCGAAGTCAGGGCACGGCGCTGCGTTCCTCGCCTCGCCCACGGCGCCACAGGCGCCGAAGAGCATCGAGACCGCGACGATCAAGATCGCTCGAGTTCTCCGTGTTTCGGTGGCCGCCGGCTGCATGGGGTCAGGACCTGGGTGGCGGGGGCGGCATCGAGGACGCTGGTGGTACCGGGGGTGGCATCGACATGGGCGGGCCCGATGGGGGCGCCGGCGGCGGGGCGGCGGGCGGGCGTTGGTAGCTGCCGACCATCGGTACGTTGGCGAACGGCCCGTAGATCGGCGGGGGTGGCGCAGCCGTCGTGAATCCGACGCCGTACGCGCTCGTGAAGGCTGGCAGCACGGGGGCCTGAGTGGAACCGTCGGCGAAGCTGAACCGCCGCTGGTAGGCGAACACCGCCGCCATCAGGTAATGCTCGAAGGCCATGTGTTGGGGTCGAGGCGTGGCCCCGCTGCGCTGCAGGCCGTCGGCCATCACCTGGGCCAGGTGGCGGGCAGCGTCGGCCGACAAATGCCGGTAGCGCAGCATGTAGTCACGCAGCACAGCGAACTGGTCCTTGGTCATGCCGCCGGCATCGAACTGCTCGCAGAAGTGCTCGTGCCCCCGTACCACCGGGAAGAAGACGGGCTGGGGCATCGATCGTTCGAGCCGTACCACGATGGTGCCGGCAGCCATGTCGCCGATCCGCTGGCTGCGTCGCGAGGTGAGTGCTGCGATCATCGCCATCGCCCCGCCGGGAGGGAGAACGAACTCGATCAGGGCGATGAGCGAGCGGACGGCCGCATGACGGAACTGCACCGGCCCGCCTTCGGTGGTGACCACCCGGATGCCCATGATCTTCTTGCCCAGCGTCTGGCCCGACATGAACGCTTCGGTGACCGGGTAGCCGAAGATGAAGAGGAAGCCGAGGACGCCCGTCAGGACGGTCGCCACGACCGGAGCACCAGACGCAAACGCGCCGACGGGTGCAAGGACGAAGGTGAACAGCATCAGTTGGAGAAAGGCGTCGATGGCCTTGGCCAGGATGCGCGAACCAAGGCCGGCGGCGCGGAATTCGAGCAGCACCGCCTCGGGAGTGACGACCGACGAGTGGTGCAGCGCGCGTGCCGGTCGGGCGTCGCCGACGGTCGGCCCTCGGGTGGTGGAGTGATGCAACGCGGCGCCGGGCACGGCGTCTAGCGTAGGTTCTCGCATGGACATCGACCGGTATCTCGTGACCAACCGACCCGGCTGGGGGCGACTGAGCCAGCTCACGAGCCAAGCGTCCAGCAAGCCGAGAACGCTGTCGAGCGACGAGGTACGCGAGTTCCTCACCCTCTATCAGCGGGCTTCCAGCCAGTTGTCATTCGCTCGCGGTCACTACGACAACCCCGAGCTGACCGCGGAACTCACCACGCTCGTCGCCAACGCCAACGCCGTGCTCTACCGTCGCACCTCCAGCCCCACGAGCGCGTTCCGCCGGTTCTTCACGGTCTTCTTCCCCGCTGCCATCTGGCACCTCCGTCGCTTCGTCGCCGTCGCCGCCGTGGTGACGTTCCTGCCCGCGGCGGCCCTCGGGCTGTGGCTCGGTGGTGACGACGCCTCGCTCGACGCGCTCGCTCCTGAAGCGACCCGGGCGGCCTACGTCGATGAGGACTTCGAGGACTACTACAGCTCGGCACCGGCGGCCGAGTTCGCGAGCGCCGTCCTGCTCAACAACATCCGGGTCTCGTTCATTGCCTTCGCCGCCGGCATCTTGTTCGGCGTCGGCACGATCTACGTGCTCGCCTCCAACGGGGCCAACCTCGGGGTGGCGTGGGCCGTGTTCATCGCCGCCGGCCAACAATCGAAGTTCTTCGGCTTGATCATCCCGCACGGTCTGCTCGAGCTCAGCGCCATCGTGCTAGCCGGGGCCGCCGGAATGAGCATCGGCTTCGCGATCCTCGCGCCTGGCGACCGCCACCGGTCGGCCGCCCTGGCCGAGGAGGCTCGGCGGGCGATCATCGTGATCATTGGTCTGATCCTCGTGTTCACGGTCGCCGGTCTCATCGAGGGCTTCATCACCCCCGGGCTTCCCGCCGTCCCTCGACTCATGATCGGTGTGGTGGTCGAGACGGTCTTCGTCGCCTACCTCGTCGCGTTCGGCCGTCGGGCGGCGGCGCTCGGCTTCACCGGGCTGGCTTCCGAAGCCCTCGAGGGCGACCGGGCACAACAGGCGCTGTCGGTCTGATCGGCGCCAGACGGCGAATACATCGACCGATGTGTCGTCACCTTTGCTAGACAACGATCGATGACCGAGCCAACTGACGCCCTCACGATCCGCTGCGAGACCGATGCTGATCACGACCAGATCGCACGAATCGTGGCCGCCGCGTTCGGGTCATCGGTCGAGGCTGAACTCGTCGATCGCATTCGTGCATCACCCGAGTACGAGCCGTCGATGGCGCTGGTCGCCGAGCTCGAGGGCGAGATCGTCGGCCACGTGATGATCAGCGGTGCCCGACTCCACCACAGCGAGGGTGATCGTTCGATCGCTTTGCTGTCGCCACTCGCCGTCGCTCCCGACAGGCACAAGTCGGGGATCGGGGCGGCACTCGTCGAGGCCGTGGTGGCGGTCGCGGACCAACGCGGTGTGCCGATGGTCGTCCTCGAAGGCGATCCCGGGTACTACGGGCGCATGGGCTTCGAACCTTCGGCCGGCTACGGCATCACCATGCCGCTGCCGGACTGGGCGCCAAAGGAGGCAGCCCAGATACGGCGCCTGACGGCGTATGCGTCCGACGATCCCACGCTCCGGGGCGAGGTGAGCTACCCCGCCGCCTTCGACGGGGTCGATTGACGCTCAGGACTCGAGTGGCGCCAACACGATCTCGTCTCGGTACTCGCCGAGCAGCGCGATCGGGTAGTCGCCGGCGAAGAACCGCCGGGTGAACTCGGCCCACCGCAGGGCCGGGCGCATCTCGATCCGCAACCTCACCGGCCCGTCGGTGGGATTCCACGCGAGGTGTGGGCGGCCGGCCGGCGCGGTCACAACGGAACCGGCAACAGCCGTGACCGTGACCCCGTCGACCTCGAACGCTGCGGTGCCCTCGAGCACCTCCCACGTCTCCTCCATGCCCGGGTGTGCGTGGCGCATGGCTCGATGTCCGGGCCGGGTCCACGAGACGATCATCTGGAGCAGTTCGGGAGTCTCGATGACGAACTCGATCTGCTCGCCGGTTCGCTCGTTCTCGATCATCTGCGGATCCTAGGTCAGAGGCGACCGATCGCTTTGGCCTCGAGGTAGAGCTCGCCGAGGGCTGCGCTGAATCGGTCGGGTCCTTCGTCGACCACCAGCGCTCCCTTCGCCCTGAGTTGTGCCGCCACACGCTGGCGGGCGGCGATGGCCTCGATCGCCGAGGCTCGCAGAAACGCCCCTTCGGTGTCGGCTCGCCCTGAGTGCGCCCACGCGATCACATCGGGGTCCTGCACCGAGGCGACCGCAACGAGGTGCGTGCGGGTGAGGATCGGGAGCGCAGGCAACACGAACGACTCGACGACTTCCTCACTCAGCTCGGTCAGCAGCACCAGCATGTGGCGCCGGCGATAGCGAGCAGCGACGTGGGTGACCATCGACCGATAGTCGCTCTCGGCCAGGGCCGGCTCGATGTCGAAGAGCCGTTCGGCAACGAGCGCCCGCTGAGCACGACGGTTCGACGGCTCGATCGTGGTGTGAACGGTTCGATCGAACGCGATGAGACCCATCCGATCGCCGAGGCCGGTCGTGAGGTCGGCCAACAACATGGCGGCGTCCATGCCGTACTCGAATCGGGGGATGGCATTGATCCGCCCAGCCATGACTCGTCCCGAGTCGAGTAGACACAACACGCTCTGGTTCTGCTCCGCCCGGTAGCTCCGCACCACCGGCCGCATCGACCGAGCGGTGGCCGCCCAGTCGATCCGACGGGTCTCGTCGTCGGCGGTCATCTCTCGAAGGTGATCGAATTCGGTGCCACCACCTCGGATGCGGGCGGAACGCAGCCCGATCTGTTGCAGCCGGGCCTGCTTGGTCGCGAGTTCCGCCTGCTTCGCCGACCGGTAGAGCGGCAGGACTCGCAAGGTGGTGGGCACGTCGACGTTGCGTTGCCGGACCATCAATCCCAGGGGGCCGGTGGTTCGCACCACCACTCGGGACGGCTCGAAGCGCCCTCGTCGCGCCGGAACGAACCAGATCCGTGCCGAGCCCACACCGTTGCTGGGCACGTCGATCCGGGCCCGGCGCGTCTCGGCGCCAAGCGACGGAGCGAACTCGTCGGCCACCCACACGGCAGTGCGACGACCACCGCGTTGCGACACGTCCCAACCGATCGAACCTTGCGATCCGATCGTCACGGCATTGGGGTGCACACGCTCGACCTCGAACCGCTTGGGCGAGGCGGCCAGGAGCACGTCGATCACGAGCACGACCGCCAGCACGAGGTTGATGAGCACCAGGTACCCGGCCCACGAGTCGCTCGAGAACGCCACGGGCAGGACCAGCGCCGAGGCGCCGGCCAGCACGGCAACGATCGCAGCGCGGCGAGTCGGGATGGGCCAGCTCATCGTTCGCTCAGGGCGCCGGCACCTGGGCCAGGATGCCGTCGAGGACGTCGTCGGCCGTCAAGCCCTCGATCTCGAGTTCGGGCCGGACTCGAACTCGGTGGCGCAGCGTCGGCTTGGCCATTGCCTTCACCTCGTCGGGTGTCACGTACTCGCGGTTCGACAGCCACGCCCACGCCTTCGATGCCTTCAGCAGTGCCGCGGCACCACGAGGCGACACTCCCAGTTCGAGCGAGGGCGCCACTCGGGTCGCTCGGGTCAGGTCCACGAGGTAGGCGAGGACCGGTTCGCTCACGGTGATCCGGCCGACCTCGACTCGGGCCGCCGCGAGCGAGCCGGCGTTGGCGACTCGGCGCACGCCCGACGCCAGCGGATCGTGGGGATCGAGTCCGTGGTGATGTCGCCGCAGCACCTCGACCTCCTCGTCGCGGCTGGGGTACCCGACGAGCAACTTGAACAGGAACCGGTCGAGCTGGGCCTCGGGCAGCGGATACGTGCCCTCCTGCTCGATCGGGTTCTGCGTGGCGATCACGATGAACGGGTCGGGCAGCAGGCGGGGCGTGCCGTCAGTCGAGACCTGGTGTTCCTCCATCGCTTCGAGCAGCGCCGCCTGTGTCTTGGGCGGGGTCCGATTGATCTCGTCGGCGAGCAGCAGGTTCGTGAAGACCGGACCTTCTCGGAAACGGAAGTCGCCTCGGTCGTAGACCATCTGGCCGAGCACATCCGACGGCATGAGGTCGGGGGTGAACTGGACGCGGGCCGCATCGAGACTGAGGGAGGCAGCCAGCGACTTGACCAGCAACGTCTTCGCCACACCGGGGACACCCTCGAGCAGCACGTGTCCCTCGGCCAAGAGCGCACACAACAGACCCGAGAGCACGCCACTCTGACCAACGACGACCTTGCCGACCTCGTCACGGATCGCGTGGAACTGGGCTTGGGCCGGCACCCGCTGATACTCCGGCTGCGGCGCGGCCTGCGCCTGCGGTGGGGGCGCCTGGTTTTGGGGCGCCTGATGTTGAGGCGGTGGTGCCGCCGATGGCTGCTGCGACAGCGAAGGGGTGGCGGCCGGCGGAGTGGACGGCGTCGGGTCGGACGGTGGCTGATCGGTCATGGTGTGTGACTCCCGGAGGACAGCGAGGACGGACGGCCCGCCGAGACGGGCGCTTGCGTGAAAACGTTGGGCGTGGCGTGGTCGATACGAGTGACGAGCTCGGCGAGGTCGGGTTCGCCGCCGGAGCGATCGACCATGATCGCCATGAGCGCATCGGCGGGATAGCCGGTGCGTTGGGCGACCACGGTGGCCACGAGGTCGGGCGGGGTGTCAGGACCGAGCCGGTGCTCGGTCCGCAGTCGAGCGCTGAAGTCCGATCGAAGCGCAGCCGCTGCCCACTCGTCACCCTTCGCCCGCCGTTGCAGTTCGGCCGACGATCGGACGAGGAGCGACGCCGGGATCTCGACGAGCTGCGGCTCGGCGACGACCTTGCCGAAACGTCGGCCTCGGAACCACAACCACAGGCCGGTCGCCACCACGAGCTGCATGAGGAATACGTTCACCCGGGCCGGTACGAGGTCGAACAGACCGACCTGGGGATCGACCTCGGGCCCCATCGTGATCGTGGCGGGATGCCAGAGCACGACTCGGCGGGCGCCGTCGGAGGTGGCGAGACGCACGATCATCGCTGCGTTGTCGGCCTCGGCGATGTGGGCGTTGTCGACGAGCGTCGCCCCGCCGACCACGGTGACTCGGCCACGATCGAAGCGGTACTGGGCCACGGCGGTGGTGCCACCGGGAGTGCCGGCGGCCGAGGGACCGAAGCACGAGGCGGCCACCCCGTCGGTGGCGAAGAGCCGGATCGACGGGGCGGACAACGCGGAGAGGTCGGCGAGAGCCTCGATCGAACACACTCCCTTGACGACCTGGCGCCCGTCGGCATTCGCGATGCTGGCACCTTCCGGTCGAAGCGGCGTGAAGGTCGAGCGATTGTCGAGCCAGATCAGATGACCACCGTCGCGCACCCAGGCGAGCACAGCCTCGTCGCTGTCGGCATCGAGTGAGTCTTCGAGCACGATCAGCGTGTCGGTCGATTCGTCGATCGATGAGGTGCCCACGTCGTCGGCGTAGCGGTCGAGCAGCTCCCGTAGCGCTCGTGCCCCGTCGGGAGCCGTCGATCGTGGGTCGAGCGGCACACCGTCCGACCGACCGGGACGGGCGACGAAACCGACGACGACCGCGACGAGGAACAAGCCCACCCACACGAGGGCGCCCTTCTGCCTCATGACCGACCCTGCTTCATGACCGACCCTGACTCATGAACGACGACCTCCGTCGATCAGGTCTCGGTCGATGCCCTCGAGATCGTGGGAGTCGTCCAAGCCGACCGGTTGTTCGCCGAACCAGGCTCGCTCGTAGGTCTCGGTTGCCGAGGCGAATTGTTCTCGGCGAGGCGGCACGGTCTCGAACGAGCGCAGATGCTCGCCACTGGTCAGTGCCTCGTCGTCATCGAGCTCGTCGGCATCAGCCAAACCGGCGATCAGCGCTCGGTAGCGAGCCCGCACCGCGCCGTTGAAGTCGCGCTCGGACTCGGCCACCGCCGCACGATCGAGCCACTCCCGCCGGGTGGTTCGATGGCGGGATCGCTGCTCGATCGTGGGCTTCTCCTTCTTCGGGCCTCGGAGTCGGCGTCGAGGCATGACCCGGAGGAGGAACCAAATGACGAGCGCAGCACCGACGGCAAGGAGGATCCAGCCCAGCAAGTAACCACCGCTCCCGACGCCTCCGGCTCCTCCGGCCGAGATCCCGAACCGACGGGCCAGCCACTCGAGGAAGTCCGAGATGGCGTCACCGACCGGCTGGAGGCGATCGCCGATCCAATCGATGGCGCGCTGCACGACACCTCGCTCGGGTGCCCGATACTGCGGCTGCGACACGATGTCTTCCGCGGCGTTCTTGATGTCGCCGGCGTCAGCCATGGGAGAAGTCAGCCATGCGGGAAGTCAGCCCTGTGGGAAGGACGTGAGGGATCGGAGTTCGAGGTCGAACCCCTCGGTGCGGAAGCGGGCATCGAGATACAGCAGGCTCATGGCGGCGCCGTTGAGCGGCAAGATCAGGAGTTGGCCGATCAGCAGCGCGGCGGCGTTGACCACGAGGAAGCTCCGCTCGGGCAGCCCGGTGAAGAGGGAGACGAGGAGGAACAGTCCGCCCTGGAGGAACAAGCCGGTGAAGAAGATGGCGATGATCAGGCCGTAGACGGCGCCGCTGTTCGCCCGGGCCAGTCGCCACGACCGCTTCAACGCCGCCTTGATCGACACCGCCTCTTCCACCGCGATGACCGGCGAGAGCAGGCTCGACATGGCGAGGAAGAAGAAGCCCGGGAGCAGACACGCCAGCGTGCCGAGGATCGTTGCCACGTGGCTGGCGACGAACGTGACGCCGACGACAGGAAGACGGCGCAAGGTGTAGCGGATGGCGGCCAAGGGTGTGGTGTCGATCCCCACCAGCCAGCCGCCAACGATGCGAGCGACGGGGACACCGGCCAGTGCGGTGACGAGCCAGCCGAGCAAGAGCCGGACCAGCACGGAGTCGGACATCACTCCGTCTTGGACACCGAAGCCGTTGGTGATCGTGGCGGGTTCGGTACCGAGCACGAAGGCGTCGAGCAAGAGCTGGGCCAGCGCACCGGGAACGGCGATCCAGGCGACGGCGAGCACCAAGACCAGGGGCCGCTGACGGAGCGCGTGGAAGGCACCGTCGAGGAGGTCGATCACGCCGAGCGGGCGGTCGGTGATGGGTGCAGGTGCATCCGTTGCCGTCACCGACCCATTGTGGCCGACCGACCGGGTGAGGCACGGCATCCCTGCCGCAACAGCACGGCAGGGAGAGGTGCGGGTTCTGGTTCGACCTGGTAGGCAACGGGCATGGACGGATTCCGGCCCGATACCTATGGCGAGGCCTTCGCCGATGTCTACGCACAGTGGTACGGCAGCATCACCGATGCCGAGGCCACCGCCGCCTTCGTCGACACCCGGTCGGTCGAGGGCCCAATCCTCGAGCTCGGCGTCGGCGACGGCCGGCTGGCCCTACCGTTGGCCGACCGGGGCCGGATCGTGGTTGGGGTCGACGCTTCCCGCTCGATGCTCGACCAACTGGCGACGCGAGACGAAGCCGCCACTCGCGCCAGCACGACCGGTCGAGTCATCGCGCTCATGGCCGATCTTGCGCGTCTGCCGGTCGTCGGTCCGATCGGTGGTGCCCTGTGCGCCTTCAACACGCTGTTCAACCTGCCATCGGCCGATCAGCAACAGGGCCTGTTCGACCGGTTGGCCTCAGCGCTTGCACCGGGGGCGCCCATCGTCGTCGAAGCGATCACGGGTCATGGTCTGGCCGAGAGTCTCGACCAGTCGGTCGGTATCTCACAGATGAGCGTCGATCGCCTGGTACTGAGCGCGACCAGGGTCGATGCTGCGGCGCAGACGATCGAGGGCCAGCACGTCGACATCACCGAGCACGGCATCCGGCTGCGGCCATGGCAGCTGCGTTGGACGACGCCGGAACAGCTCGACGCCATGGCGAAGCGTGCCGGGCTGCGGCTCGACGAACGAATCGCGGATTGGCACGGTGAGCCCTTCGACGACGAGTCCGACCGACACATCTCGGTGTATCGACGCTGAACGTGTGCTCAGATGTTGATCGCGACGATGCCGCCTGCTCGGGCAACGGCGACCGCCGCGACGAACATCGCCACCACCAGCGCGGCGGCCATCCCTGTGGCCATCCGCATGACCTTCGGGTCGCTGGCGAATGTGCGGTGTGCCGCGGTCAGCACCCCACCGACGAGGAACCCACCGGCGATGCCACCGAAGTGACCCCAGAAGGAGATGCCGACACCGGGCAGCAGAGGCAGCAGCAGATTGATCAGGAAGATGCCGCCGAGACCGGTCTGAAAGATCGAGCGGCCCTGGGCGGCGAGGATGCCGGCCATCGCCCCGGCCAGACCCAACACGGCGCCGGACGCACCAAGGGTGGCCTGCGGGAAGTTGAACGCCAGCACCGCGAGCGAGCCTCCCACCAGTCCACCGGCGTAGACGAGGACGAATCTCAGGCGGCCGATCGATGGTTCGAGGACTTCACCGAAGAGGTAGAGCGCGTACATGTTGAATCCGATGTGCAGCAGGCTGCCATGGAGGAACCCGCTGGTGATGATGCGCCACCACTCGCCGCTTGCGACCGCTGGGCCCCACAACCAGCCGTCACGAGTGACGGCGTCGTTGGTCAGCATCTGGGCGAGGAACGCGAGGACGCAGATCCCCATGATCGTTTGTACGACCACCGGCCACTTCGACAGATCCCGCGGCCGCACCACCTTCTGGGCGCCAGATTTCGCACACTGGGGGCAGTGGAAGCCCACCGATGCCGGGCGCATGCACTCCGAGCAGATCGGGCGATCGCAGCGCTGACACCCCACTGCCGCCAGGCGATCTCGGTGTAGGTAACACGTTGCATCGTCAGCGACCACGCTCGGAGCGTATCTTCACCCTCGAGAAGGCTGGTCGCGGCCAGAACCGCAGCCGGACCCTCACGTCATGCAATGATGTCGGCCGAGCGGCGCTACCCCCGGTAGCACCGACGACGACCATCCACAGCCATGTTGGCTGGGGCGAACACGAGGAGCGAACAGCAGTGATTCAAGAATTCAAGGACTTCGTCAACAAGGGTGGCGTCTTCGAGGCCGCCGTCGGTCTGATCATGGCGCTGGCGTTTGCGCCGGTCGTTCAGGGCCTCGTCGACTTCATCATCATGCCGATCATTGCGGCGATCTTCGGTCAGCCGAACTTCGACAACATCGGCTTCAACCTGGGCGATTCACGAGTCTACGTCGGCGCCTGGATCAGCACGATCGTGAGCTTCCTCATGATCGCCGCCGTCATTTTCTTCCTGGTGAAGGCCTACAACGCCATGAACAAGCCCGCTCCTGAGGAAGAGGCCGGTCCGAGCGAGGTCGATCTCCTCATCGAGATCCGCGACGCCCTCAAGCGAGGCTGATCACCCGGCGCTGCCGGATACTTCGTGCGGTGTGGTCAGTCGGCTCCGAGGAGCCGACTGGCCGCGTCCCACGGTGCGACCGATCGATCAGCCACGGCATCTCGTAGGCCGGCGAACTCGTCACGAGCCTCGATATCACGTACCTGCTGTTCGATCCGCTCCCGCAGGATGGCGCTGAGTTCGTCGTTGCTGCGCTGACGACGCCGAGCCTCGAGCTCGCCCGACGCCGTGATCTCGGCCCGGTGTGCGCCGATGGCCGCCCACAGTTCGTCGAGCCCTTTGCCATCGGTGGCCACGGTGACGACCACCGGAGGCCGCCACCCTTCCTTCGCCGACAGGTCGAGCATGTATTCGAGGTCGCGCCGGGTGTCTTCGGTACCGGCTCGGTCGCCCTTGTTGATGACGAACACGTCGGCGACTTCCATGAGTCCGGCCTTGTTGGCCTGCACGGCGTCGCCCCATCCGGGATTGACCACGACCACCGTGGTGTCGGCAGCACCGGCGATCTCGACCTCGACCTGGCCGACCCCGACGGTCTCGATCAGCACGTAGGACCGACCGGTGGCCTCCAGCAGACGTACGGCCTCAGGAGTGGCGAGGGCGAGACCGCCGAGATGGCCGCGGGTGGCCATCGAGCGGATGAACACCGACTCGTCGAGGGCATGGTCTTGCATGCGAACCCGGTCACCGAGGATGGCTCCACCGGTGAACGGCGATGATGGATCGATGGCGAGCACGCCGATGCACAGATCGTCTTGGCGCATGCGGGCGACCAGGGCGGCGGTGAGGGTGGACTTGCCCGCCCCAGGAGCGCCCGTGAGCCCGACGGTGTAGCCGTGGCCGGCATCGGCGAAGGTGAGCCGCCCCAGTTCGCGTGCGGCGTCGCCACCACGCTCGATGACCGAGAGCAGGCGAGCGACCGCAGCGCGCTTGCCTCCCTTGGCGTCGGCGTACAGGGCCGGCAGATCGACAGGCGGCCTCACAGCGAAACGCGGGTCCCGGTCTCGACAACGCCGTCGCCTGCGAGTTCTTCGCCGACGTGACGAACGGCGGTGACGCCTTCGACTCGTGATTTCATGATTCGCTCCACACCGTCTTTCAGGGTGCCGGTCGAGATGGGGCAGGTCACGCAGGCACCCAGCAGTTCGACGGTGACCACGCCGGTCTCGGGGTCGACATCACGCAGTTCGATGTCACCGTCGTCGGCCTGGATGGCCGGCCGGATCACCTCGATGACCTTCGCCACCTTCTCCGCCATGGTCGACGCGCCCGCTCCCACCGGGGCAGCGGCGTCGGCGGCAGATCGCCCCGAGGGGGTGCCGCCGCTCAGTGGTGAGGTGGTCTTGGGTTCGGTCATGGAGGCTCCTGGCGTGCGCTGAGGGGAATGACGACCCAGATGGCACCCTGACCACGGTATCGCCCTACCCTGACAGGCAGTGAATTGGGTCCTGGGGATCGAGTCCGTCTCGATCGAGCACACTTCGCACAACCGCGCCGACTTCGCACGCATTCCCATCATCGCCCATCAAGGTGGTTGGGACGAGGCGTTGCTCGTCGGTACGCCGCTCGTGCTCATCGGCCTGCTCCTGTGGATCGCGAACCGGAGGGTGTCGGCGCAGCTGGCCGCAGCCGAAGCCGCAAAGGTCGGCGCCGAAGCCGCCGGGGCCGACAACGCAGCACCCAACGATCAAACCGACACTCCCTGAGGGGACATGCCGACCATCACGACTCGGCACACCGTTGACGCCGACGACGAGCGCTTCCTCCAGTGCCGCCACGACCTCCTGGAGGAGATCGAGGTCGCACCAGGGGTGTTCGAGCAGTCGTTCGGACCGTTCCGTCGGTACCGACGCACGGTGGTGACCATCGAGGAAGCCGACAGCTCCCGGGTCGTGGAAGAGACCTTCGACTTCCGCCTCGCCATCATCGTGTGGGCCTTCCTGTTCCATCCGTTGATGAAGCGAGCGCTGGTCGACCCCGATCGACGTCCGCAAGGGCGCTGGTGGTGGCCGGCCAGTGTGATCGGTGAGCAGACCACACGGCTCGTCTCACTCCTGTCGATCTTGTCGGTCATCGCCGGCTATCTAGGGGTCATCATCGGGCAGACGATCGCATTCGCGGCTCGAGACTTCGACGTCGGCGACGATGTGCAGAGCAACACACTCGCCGCGGTCCGAATCGGCGTGATCGTGTCGGTGGTGTTGATCCGCCGCGCCGATCTGATCGGACGACGCCCGCTCCTGCTGGGGTTCACCTTCGGCGCGATCGGCTTCACCGTTCTCGGAGCTCTGTCGCCCAACATGGTCGTGCTGGGCGCGACCCAGGCCATCGCACGAGGATTCGACACCGGCCTGCTGACCCTCCTGAGCCTCGCCGTACTCGAGGAGGTACCGGCGGGGGTCCGCTCGCTCGGGGTCGGCTTGATGGGCATGGCATCGGGCCTCGGTGCCGGGTTCGTCATCATGGTGCTGCCGGTCGCCGACACCAGCCCCGGTGGTTGGCGTTGGGTGTACGCCGTTGCCGCCGTCTTTCTCCCGGTGCTGTGGTGGGTGGCCCGCAACCTGCCCGAGACCAGACGGTTCGTCGCCGCCGAGCAACACCATGCACCGGGCGACATCGACCGGCGGATCTTCCTGCTGTTGGCCTTCGCCGCGTTCGCCGGGGCGATGTTCTTCTCCCCCGCCTCGCAGCTGAAGAACCAATACCTCCTCGACGAACGAGGGTTCAGCGCCGCCAAGATCAGCCTGTATCAGTTGGTGATCGGCACACCGGTGGGCTTGTCGATCGTCCCGGCCGGCTACCTGGCCGACCGGTTCGGTCGCAAGCCGGTCGGCGGGTGGTCGCTCCTCGTCGGCACCATGGCCACCGCGGCGCTCTACTTCACCGGCGGCGCTCCCCTGTGGATCTTCTCGTTGATCGGGATCTGGGCCCTCGGGGCCTCCTACCCGGCACTGCGTAGTTTCCAGACCGAGCTGTTCCCCACCCGGGCCCGGGCTCGCGTCGGCGGCTGGCTCGACGTGATCAGCGTGTCGGGAAGCGCCGTCGGGCTCGTGATCGCCGGTCAACTGGCCGAGCGCTGGGGCAGCCTGGGACCGGCCATTACCGTGCTGATCGGAGGACCGATCCTGGCCGCCCTCCTCGTGCTCTTCGTCTACCCCGAGACGGCGAATGTCGAGCTCGAAACGCTCAACCCGAGCGACCCCGCTCCCCTCACCTGAACGGCCGCGGCCGGACGGATGTGGCGTTCAGAGCGCAGCGAGCCACGCGGCCGTCGCGGCGATGATCTGATCGTCGTAGGCCGGTTTGGGGTCGTGGGCGGCACCGTCGAGCCATACCTGTTCCAGCGGACCGGCGTAGCTGGTGAAGTGCTGGTCGAACTCGTCGGGCTTCCCGAATGCGTCGCGGGTTCCCTGGACCAGTAAGCCGGGGACGGTGACGTCGGGCAGATGTTCGGTCCGGAGGTTGTCGGGCTTACCGGGGGGATGGAGCGGATAGCTGAGCAGCAGCAGTCCGGCAGCCGGGAGTCCTTCGGCAACAGCCATCGAACAGGCGCGTCCGCCCATCGAGCGTCCCCCGAAGACAAGGGAGAACGGCGACACGCCCCAGCCGTCGGCGAGCTGTGCGGCCTGCTCACGAATGGACTCGATCAGCTTGGGCATGCGGTCAGGTGGGCGCCGCCCCGGGCCCCTCGCCCGGTAGGGGAAGTTGCAGCGAGCGACCGGCAACGACAGCTCGGCCTCCATGCGAAGGAACAGACGATGCTCCCGATCGCCACCGGCGCCGTGGAACAGGACGAGCCCGCCGGGGGCCGTCATGAGGCGAGCAGGATCTTGCGGGCCGCCGTGAGGTCGGCGATGCGCTTGGCCGCTTCGTCGGAACCACCGCCATGATCGGGATGAGCCTCACGGAGCAGGGAGCGGAAGCGGCGCTGGATGACCCGCTTGTTCGGTGCGTCGCCGTCTTCGTTGGTGAGGTCGAGGATCTCGAGCGCCCACGCCACCGGGTCGTTCCATGATTCGAGATCGATCAGTGTGGCGGTGCGTCCACCCATGACGGCCGAGATGAACTGTTCATCGACCGGTCGGCCCCACAGCAGCGCGCCACGCATGGCATCGAACACGGGACCACGCACCTCTGCTGGCAGGCTGCCGGCGCAGTAGAGGGCGCCGAGGGCAAACTGGACGGGTTTGCCCCGCTCGTCGTCGAAGTCGAACATCAGACGGTCGCCGTCGGCGATCAGGCGATGGGTGCTGCGTAGGAGCCCGACCCGATCGACCTGATAGCGGTGGCGGACCCGTGGCTGTGGAACTCGACGCCCGGCGGCCAACTCTTCGAGCAACCACACGAGATGCTCACGCAGCTCGCCCTCGACGTTGGGTGCGGTGTGGGCGAGGATGCCGGCCAGCAGCACCCCACCGGCGCCCGGCGCAGGGTCGATTGGGAGGTTCCGGCTGCCCAACGCGATGCGTCGGGTCGGCGCGATCGGCCGCGAATGATAGATCTCGAGTTCCGCGACAATCACGAGTGACAACGGTACCGCATGACCTGCAGCAACTCTGAGTCGGGGCGTGTCAAGATCTGCCCATGAGTTTCTCCATCGATGCACTGCGGGCCAAGCCGGACGACAAGATCAACCTGTCGAAGATCGACACGAACGCAACCCCCGGCTGGGACACCGACGACCGGGCTGGCGCCGAAGCCCGCACGCTCGAGCTCAACACCGAACTCGAGCGGCTGCAGGAGGTCATGTGGGCGCAGGGCACCAAACGGTTGCTCGTGGTCCTGCAAGCCATGGACGCCGGCGGCAAGGACGGCACGATTCGCCACGTGTTCGACGGGGTCAACCCGACCGGTGTGCGAGTGGCGTCGTTCAAGAAGCCCAGCGAGCGAGAGCTGGCACACGACTACCTCTGGCGGATCCACGCCGAGGTGCCGGGCAATGGCGAGATGGTGATCTTCAACCGGAGTCACTACGAGGACGTACTCGTGGTGCGGGTGTTCGACCTCGTGCCGAAGCAGCGGTGGAAGCAGCGCTACGAGCACATCCGGCACTTCGAGGAGCTGCTCGTCGACGAGGGCACCACGATCATCAAGATCATGTTGCACATCTCGAAGGCCGAGCAGAAGGAGCGGCTCCAGGATCGGCTCGACAAGCCGCACAAGCACTGGAAGTTCGACGTCGGCGACCTCGCCATGCGCGAGCGCTGGGACGACTTCATGGAGGCGTTCGAGGACGCCATCAACGAGACCAGCACCGAGTCGGCCCCGTGGTACGTGATCCCGGCCGACCGCAAGTGGTATCGAGACCTGGCGATCAGCGAGATCATGGTCCAGACGATGGCGAAGATGGACCTCGACTTCCCGCCGTCAGACGACCTCGAAGGCATCACCATCCCCGACTGACCCGCTCCCCCACCCCCGAACCTCCGAGCCACCGTCCAATCCACGACAAGCTCCGGGTTTCCGTACGCTCAG
The DNA here is from genome assembly GCA_041394265.1 of Acidimicrobiales bacterium. Classification (NCBI taxonomy): domain Bacteria; kingdom Bacillati; phylum Actinomycetota; class Acidimicrobiia; order Acidimicrobiales; species Acidimicrobiales bacterium. Next base: position 2,723,581 of record JAWKIO010000005.1, on the reverse strand, counting down.
CCGTCCGCAGCCCCGAAGCTTTCCCAAGATTGGACGCAGCCCCGGAGGTTGCGACAGGACCACGAGCGCGCTGACCGCCTGTTACGCGTGCGGAGGGACGAAGCACGCCAACGAGCGCGCTGATCAGATCGCCGGAGGCGGCGGAGGCGACAGCCGGAGCAGGGCTAGAGCGGGCCGGCGATTTCGGAGAGTTTGTGGATCGAGTGGGTGGCGTCGATGACGCGGACCGTGCCCGATCGGGAGCGGACGACCAGCGATTGGGTGGAGATGGTGTCGCCGTCGAAGCTGACGCCCCGCAGGAGGTCGCCGGTACTGATACCGGTGGCGGCGAAGAAGCAGTTGTCGGATCGCACCAGGTCGTTCAGTGTGAGCACGGCGTCGAGGTCGTAGCCGGCGGCTTCCGCTGCGGCCCGCTCGTCGTCGTCTCGGGCGTAGAGACGACCCTGCAGGTCGCCACCCATGCCCTTGAGGGCGCAGGCGGTGATGACGCCTTCAGGCGTGCCTCCGATGCCGAACAGGATGTCGACGCCGGAGCTGGGAACCGCACAGGCGATGGCGCCGGCGACGTCGCCGTCGCCGATGAGACGGATTCGAGCGCCGGTGGAACGGATCTCCTCGATCAGGCTGGCGTGACGGGGACGATCGAGCACGACAGCGGTGAGGTCTTGCACCTGGACCCGCTTGGCCTTGGCCAGGGCAGTGAGGTTGCGCTCGACCGGGAGGCGGATGTCGACGATGCCGGCGCCGCTGGGGCCGACGGCGATCTTGTCCATGTAGACACAGGGCCCGGGGTCGAACATCGAGCCGCGATCAGAAGCGGCGATGACCGCGATGGCGCCAGGCTGGCCCTTTGCCGTGAGGGTGGTGCCATCGATCGGGTCGACCGCGATGTCGGTGTGGGGCGGCAGGCCGTTGCCGACGATCTCACCGTTGTAGAGCATGGGCGCTTCGTCCTTCTCGCCCTCGCCGATGATGACGATGCCTTCCATCTCGACGCCGTCGAGCACGTGGCGCATGGCGTCGACGGCGGCCTGGTCGGCTCCGTTCTTGTCACCCCTTCCCAGCCAGCGGGCTCCGGCCATGGCGGCGGCTTCGGTGGTGCGGACGAGTTCGAGGGCAAGGTTGCGCTCGGGACGCAGACGTACATCGTTCATGAGGCCACACCGTACCGAACCAGACGATCGTGTGGGAATCGACGATTCTCCCCATGGAGCGTTCGTCCTCGCCACGGCAGCGCCCGGTCAAAAAAGACCACACCCGGCCGTGCTGCACAGAGGCAGACCGGGCCGGGTGAGGTACCGAGATGGATGTCGCCGCCACGCGGGGCGGCGTTGGGATCAGTGGGCGGCTTGCCCCGCTCCGGTGAGGCGGAGGCGAACCTCGGCCCACCGAAGGTCTTCACGGGCGAAGGCGTCGTCGGCGTTGGCGGCAAGGGCCGCTTCCGCTGTTGCCTTGTCGGCCTGGGCCGCTGCCACGTCGATGTCGGCCGCGGGCGTTGCCGCGTCGGAGAGCACCGTGACGGAGGTACCGGTGACCGAAACGAAGCCGGAGCGAACGGCGAACGACAACACGTTGCCGCTGGTCTCGGTGACCCGGACCTCGCTGGGCTGGAGGCTCCCGATGAAGGGTTCGTGCCCCGCGAGGAAGGCGATGTCGCCCCCGCCTCGGGTGCGAGCAACCACCTGGGTGCCCTCGCCCGAGTACAGCACGGCCTCGGGCGAAACGAACTCGACCTGGAACGGCATCAGGCGCCCGCTTCCTTGCGGAGACGTTCGGCCTTCTCACGAGCCGAGTCGGCGCCACCGACGTTGAGGAAGGCCTGCTCGGGCAGGTCGTCGAGGTCGCCGTTGACGAGCGCTTCGAACGAGTCGATGGTCTCCTCGACCGGGGTGAAGATGCCGGGAAGGCCGGTGAAGACCTGGGCCACGAACATCGGCTGGGAGAGGAAACGCTCGACCTTCCGGGCCCGGTTCACCGTGACACGGTCTTCTTCGGAGAGTTCGTCGAGACCGAGGATGGCGATGATGTCCTGCAGCTCCTTGTAGCGCTGGAGGATTTCCTGCACCCGGCGGGCCACCTGGTAGTGACGGTCGCCGACGACCTCGGGAGCCAGGATGGTCGAGGTCGATGACAGCGGATCCACGGCCGGGTAGATGCCCTTGGCGGCGATGTCACGAGACAGCTCGGTGGTGGCGTCGAGGTGGGTGAAGGTGGTGAACGGCGCCGGGTCGGTGTAGTCGTCGGCAGGCACGTAGACGGCCTGCAGCGAGGTGATCGACTTGCCACCGGCCGAGGTGATGCGCTCCTGGAGGATGCCCATCTCGTCGGCCAGGGTCGGCTGGTAGCCCACGGCGGAAGGCATACGGCCGAGGAGGGTCGACACCTCGGAACCGGCCTGCACGAAGCGGAAGATGTTGTCGACGAACAGCAGCACGTCTTGGCCCTGCACGTCGCGGAAGTACTCGGCCATGGTGAGGGCCGACAGGGCGATGCGCAGACGCACCCCCGGCGGCTCGTCCATCTGACCGAAGCACAGGGCGGCCTTGGAGAGCACCGAGGTCTGACCGTCGCCCATCATGGTCTCGCCCATCTCGATGAAGAGATCGGTTCCTTCACGTGTGCGCTCGCCCACGCCGGCGAACACCGACACACCACCGTGGTTCGATGCGACACGGGTGATCATCTCGGTGATGAGCACGGTCTTGCCCACGCCGGCACCACCGAACAGGCCGATCTTGCCGCCCTGGAGGTAAGGGGTGAGAAGGTCGATGACCTTGATACCGGTCTCGAGCACCTGCTTGGTGGGAGCCAGCTTGTCGAAGTCAGGAGCGTGACGGTGGATCTCCCACCGTTCTTTGATGTCGAGCGAGTCGGCCGGCACGTCGAGCGGCTCGCCAATCACGTTCCAGATGTGGCCGAGGGTGACGTCGCCGACCGGCACGGTGATGCCGTGGCCGAGGTTGCGGACCGTGGTGCCACGACGCAGACCATCGGTCGGCTTCATGGCGACGGCGCGGACTCGCGAGTCTCCCAGCTGCTGGGCGACCTCGGCTCGCACGACGGTGGTCTCACCGGCGACGTCGACATCGAACTCGATGGCGGTGTTGATCTTGGGCAGCGAATCCGGGGGGAATTCGACGTCGACCACAGGGCCGGCGATGCCGACGATTCGGCCGTCTTTGAGCTGCGGTTCGGTGGCAGTCATGGGTGCGATGCTCCTGGGTGCTGTCTAGTCGTGAGGATGGCGGTGCTCGTGTCGCCCGAGGTGTTCGGGAAACATCTGCAACGGCTGCAGGTGGTCGAGAAGGAGGTCGTCGTCGTCGGTCTGGTCGGCGCTGAGCGATTCCGCACCCGAGACGATCTCCATGATTTCGGTGGTGATGGCTTCCTGGCGGGCACGGTTCATGATCCGCGAAAGCTTGATGATGAGCTCTTCGGCGTTCTCGGTGGCGGCCTTCATGGCTCGCTGCCGGTTGGCGTGCTCGGATGCCGCAGCGTCGAGCAGTGCCGTGAAGAGCCGGGCCTCGACGTAGCGAGGGAGCAGGTCTTCGAGTACCCCCTCGGGGGAGGGCTCGAAGGCGTAGCTGGCGAGCGCAGCGGCGTCGCCACCACCGGCGGTGGCGATGGTCTCGGTCGACTCGAGGGGCAGGAAGCGCCGGACCACAGCGTTCTGGGTGCCGATGGAGACGAACTCGGTGTAGATCAGTTCGACCTGATCGACCGAGCCGGTGTCGAACAGCTCACGAACTCGGCGAGCAATGGCTCGTGCGTTCTCGAAGCTGGGATTGGCGGTGAAGCCTTCGAAATGGGTGTTGATCTCGAAACCCCGGAAGGCGAAGTAGTCGGCGGTCTTCTTGCCGACACTGATCAGCTCGTAGGAGCCGCCTTCGGCTCGAACCGCTTGGATCTCGCGCTCGGCGGCACGGAAGACCTGAGCGTTGTAAGGACCGGCAAAGCCGCGGTCACCAGCGCAGACCACGAAGGCCACACGCTCGACCTTCTCGGCCTGTCGCAGCAACGGGTGGTCGACCGATGCCCCGCCGGCGGCGAGGTTCTCGATCACTCCGGTGAGCTGCTCGGAGTAGGGGCGAGCAGCCGCCGCTCGGCGCTGCGCCTGCGCCACACGAGTGGCAGCGATCAGCTCCTGAGCACGGGTGATCTTCTTGGTGTTCTTCACACTGCCGATACGGCGGCGAAGAATTCGCTCGGCTCCACCTGGCATCGGCGATCAGTCCTTGACTCGGCTCACGTCGGCCTCGGGCAGGGTGTTGGCAGCGTCGACCATCGTGGAGGTCGCTGCGCCCTGGTCCGTGGCCTCGGGGGCTTCGGTGGTGGTGACCGATCCGGCGAACTGGTCGGTGTAGGCGGCGATGGCGGCCTCGAGGGCCTCCTCGTCGGCGACACTGCCCTTTTCCACGATGTGGGCGAGCTGGTCGGCGTGACGGCTGCGGAACCACTCCAGCAGACCGGACTCGTAGCGGGCCACATCGGCGACATCGATCTTGTCGAGGTAGCCGCGGGTGCCGGCGTAGAGCACCACGACCTGGTCCTGCACCGGGTACGGGGTGTTGATGCCCTGCTTGAGGAGCTCGGTGAGGCGATAGCCACGGTCGAGCTGCTGCTGCGACACGGCGTCGAGGTCGGAACCGAAGGCCGCGAAGGCAGCGAGTTCACGGAACTGCTGGAGGTCGGACTTGAGGGTACCGACAGCCGACTTCATGGCCTTGATCTGGGCAGCGGAGCCCACTCGGGACACCGAGATACCCACGTCGACGGCCGGTCGGATACCGGACTTGAAGAGGTCGTCCTGGAGGTAGATCTGGCCATCAGTGATCGAGATCACGTTGGTGGGGATAAAGGCGGAGACGTCGCCGGCCTTGGTCTCGATGACGGGGAGGGCGGTGAGTGAACCGGCGCCGTTCTCGTCGGAGAGCTTGGCGGCACGCTCGAGCAGGCGGCTGTGGAGGTAGAAGACGTCGCCGGGGAAGGCCTCACGCCCTGGCGGGCGACGCAGCAGGAGCGACACCTGGCGGTACGCCTCGGCCTGCTTGGAGAGGTCGTCGTAGACGGCAAGGGCATGCTCGCCGTTCTCCATCCAGTGCTGGCCCATGGCGCAACCGGAGTAGGGAGCGAGGTACTTGAACGGCGCCGGGTCGCCGGCGGCGGCGACCACGACCACGGTGTAGTCCATGGCGCCGAAACCACGGAGGATCTCGACGGTCTGGGCGACCGTGGAGGCCTTCTGGCCGATGGCGACGTAGACGCACTTCACGCCGAGGCCCTTCTGAGCCAGGATCGTGTCGATGGCGACGGTGGTCTTGCCGGTCTTGCGGTCGCCGATGATCAGCTCTCGCTGCCCACGACCGATCGGGATGAGCGAGTCGACGGCCTTGATGCCGGTCTGCATCGGCTCGTGCACCGGCTTGCGGCCGGTGATGCCGGGTGCCTGGATCTCCATGCGTCGGGGCTGCACGTTGTCGAGCGGGCCCCGGCCGTCGATCGGCTCACCGAGCACGTTGAGCACACGGCCGAGCACGCCGTCACCGACGGGGATGGAGAGAATCTGGCCGGTGGACTCGACCGACTGACCTTCCTGGATGGCGTCGACGTCGCCGAGCACCACGGCGCCGATGGAGTCCTCGTCGAGGTTGAGGGCCAGGCCCACGGTGCCGTCCTCGAAGCGAAGGATCTCGTTCACGGCGGCGTCGGGCAGGCCGCTCACGCGGGCGATGCCGTCGCCGACTTCGATCACTCGACCGACGGTCTTGGACGACAGATCGGCCTGGAACGCATCGAGGTTCTTCTGCAGGGCCGAGGTGATGTCGGCTGGGTCAAACGAAAGTGCCATGTAAGTGTTCTTCCTCTAACAGGTTCTTGGCGCCTACAGAACTTCGCGCATCTTGTTCAGGCGGGTACGGAGCGAGCCGTCGATCACGGCGTCACCGATGGTGGTGACGGCGCCGCCGACAACAGAGGGGTCGACGACGACCTGGAGTTCGACGTCGCCACCGGTTTGGGTCTTCAACGCCTGCTCGAGGCGGGCGTGCTGATCGTCGGTGAGCGGAACAGCGGTTCGGACGGTGGCAACCTTCTTGCCTGCTCCCGACGCGGCCTTCTCGACGAAGGCGTTCACGATCTCGGAGAGCTGGCTGCCACGGCCGGAGGTGACGATCATGCCAACCAGGGCTCGGGTGGTGCTCGCCGCATTCCCCAGGAGGTCGTCGACGATCTGACCACGAACGGCCGCGGGCAGCAGGTTGTTGCCAAGGGTCGAGCGAAGGTCGTCGTTGCCATCGGCGGCACGGGCGAACTCGGCGAGTTCGCTCTTGACGACTTCGAGGTTGCCGTCGGCCTGGGCGACGGCCAGGAGGGCGTCGGCGTAACCAGCGGTTGAGTCAGACATGTCGTGAGCTCCGGGTGGGGGTCGGCGGGTGGGTCAGCTCCGGGCGAGCTGGCCGACCTGGTTGATGTAGGACTCGATGAGGTCAGCGTGCGCTTGGGCATCGAGCGAGTCGGTGACGACCGCTTCGGTGGCACCGCGGGTGAGGCGAGCCACTTCTTCGGTGATGTCGGCGAGCGCTTGGCGCTTGCCGTTCTCGGCATCGGCCGCCGCACGCGCCTTGAGCGCAGCTGCGTCGGCGTGAGCCTTGGCGACCATGTCGGTCTTCAGGCGGGCCGCGGTCTCGGTGGCCTCCCGGCGCAGACGATCGGCCTCGGCGTCGACATCGGGCAGGTCGGCGGTGGAGGCCGACAGGACCGACTGGGCCTCGGCCTTGGCGGCCTGGGCCTCGGCCAGCTCGGCACGAATGCGAGCGGTGCGACCGTTCATGGCCTTCTTGATGGCCGGGACACCCTTGGTCAGGATGGGGATCATCAGCACGCAGAAGGCGAGTGAGCCCCAGATGACCTCGTTGATGTCACCCGCAAGGTGAACACCGTTCGGTGCCTCTGATGCAAACAGACTCAGCATGTCGACCTCAGTTCGAGCTCTCGAGGAATCGCGTCACGGCGGGCTGCGCGGCAGCGGCGTCGATGTTGCGATCCATCACACGGGATGCGGCTTGGCTGGCGAGCGCCGCGATCTGGGGCTGCACACCGGCCAGGGCCTGGGAGCGTGCGGCTTCGATCTCGGCGTTGGCTTCGGACCGGATGACCTCGGCCTCGGCCTCGGCGGCAGCAAGGATCTGCTGCACCTCGACGTCGGCTTCGGCACGGGCGGCGTCGACCACGGCAGCTGCCTCGGCACGAACGTCGACCAACTGGTCCTGGACCTCCGATGCGGCCGATCCCGCCGTTGCCCGAGCTTGGTCGGCAGCGTCGAGGTCGGCGCGAACGGTATCGGCTCGCTGATCCATGATCTGCTTCACAGGAGGAAGCAGCACGAACTTCACCAGGGCCCACAGCGTGAAGAAACACACCGCGCCCCAGAAGAGCTCGTTGCTGGTGGGCAGAATCGGGTTGGCGGCGGCTTCAGCCGCCTCTTCCCCTGCCTCGGTGGCGAGAAGAGTGAGCACAGGCTGACTCCTCAGGCGAACTTGAGCAGAATGAAGACCACGAAGCCGATGAGGGCGAGCGCCTCGGTGAAGGCGATACCAAGGAACATGGTGGTCTGGACCTGACCGGCCGACTCGGGCTGACGAGCCATGGCCTGCACGGCCTGACCAACGAGGTAACCGATGCCGATACCCGGGCCGATGGCGGCGAGACCGTAGGCGAAACCGGCGCTGGAGGCGCCAGCCGTTGCCTTGTCCGCGTCAGCGGTGTCGGTTGCTGCGTCAGCAGCGATCTCGATGATGTGAGCTGCAGTGGTAGCAAGGGCGCTCATTGGATGATGCTCTCCTGTTTCAAAGTTGCTTCGGTGCGAAGCGTTGCTGTTCTGCCCGGAGGCGAGAAATTGGACGAACGGGTGGACGACTTGCGGTTCGCTCGGCGACCGGAGGCGTCGAGCGGTTCAAACCGGCGATCAGTGGTGAGCGCTGCGTGACAGCGAGATGTACACCGCGGTCAGAAGGCTGAACACGAAGGCCTGGATGAGGGAGACCATGATCTCGAAGCCGGTCAGGGCGACGAGGGTGGCGAAGCTGAAGGGCAGCACGGCGATGAGCGCCGTCTTCTGCCACAGGGCGATGCACAGCACGCCGAAGGTGACGAGCAGGATGTGCCCGGCGAGCATGTTGGCGAAGAGACGGACCGCCAGGCCGAAGGGCCGGAGCAAGAAGGTCGAGAGGAACTCGATCGGGGTCACGAGGACGTACAGCGCCTTCGGCACACCCGGGGGGAAGAGCGACGACTTGAGGAAGCCACCGACGCCCTGGGCCTTCACGCCGACGGCGATGAAGGTGGCCCACGCCACGAGGGCGAGAATGACCGGGTTGGCCATACGGGCGTTCGCCGGCATCTGGAACGTGGGGATGACCTCGAAGATGTTGCCGAAGAAGACGAAGAGGAAGATGCTCAGCAGCAGCGGCAGGTACTTGCTGCCGTCAGGGCCGATGGCCGACTGCACGACCTGCTTGTCGACGAAGCCGACGGTGCTCTCGACGATGTTCTGCAGTCCGCTGGGGACCAGTTCCTTCTTCGAGAGCAGGAACAGCAGGGTCGGGATGACCACGGCCAGGACGCTGATCAGCGCGATCTTGTTGAATTCGAAGATGGTGCCTTCGCCGAAATAGGCGGGCCACTCCACGAGGTTTTCGATCGGCGGGAATTCCAGGGCGAACACCTGAGGTACTCCTTGAAGGGGTTGGACTTCAGCGGCGGCCGGCAGCAACCGGACGACCTGACTTGCGAGACTGTGACGTACGGGGCTTCAGGCCGGGGAACGCGAGCGAGGCCGAAATGAATCGAAGCTCCCACACGAGCAATCCCAAGTGCGTGACGATGATCGTAACGCCGAGGGGGACCATGGCGACCCATGATTGGTCTTTCACCAGCCAAACAGCGGCGAAGATCAGCCCGAGGCGCATCACATAGCCGCCGAGTGCAGCGGAGGCGACGAGGGCGAAGGAAATGCGAGCGGCCCAGCCGAGCAGGAATGCTGACAGCAAGAAGTTCACGAGGATGAGGCCCATGCCGAACGCCACCGACCAGGCACCGTTGGTGCCGGCGAAACCGGCGCCGACGAGCACACCCAGCGGGACGAAGGGAAGGCCTCGCTTGACCATGTCGATCGCGACCTCGGCGGCCGGCGACGGCCCATCGAGTCGATCGATGATCGGCGTCGCCGTGGCGGCGCTCATGCGTTCGCCTCGTCGGCCTGGCGTGCCGCGACTTGCGCGGTGACCTGCTGGGCGTCGAGCCGGGCGGCGTCGCGCTGGGCCTCGAGGCGCGCGATGTCGTGGCGATATCGGTAGTAGACAGAGATCGCCGCACCGGCGAACCCGAGGAAGGTGAACACGAGCAGGAAGATCGGGGTGGTCCCGAGCTTGTTGTCGAGCCACAGGCCGATCAATCCGAACAGGACTGCCGACAGCACCAGTTCGAGGGAACCGTTGCTCGAGTGGAGTTGTTCGGTCAGGGCTGGCTGCTTGGCGTCCACGGAAGGTCTCACGTCAAAAGCCGAGCCTCGCTGCCCGACCGGCCAGAACCATATGTGTCCGGGCTCGTCGTTGCAACCTCTCAGCCCGCTCTTGGGTCGTGTATCTCACTACGTCGCGTGGTCATGGCATCGGCATCTGCCCCATCGGCGTCGGAAGCCGACCGCGCTCGGCGCGCAGCGAACGGCACCACCGCCGGATTCATGCCCTGGTCGGCGGCCGATGCCGACGGCTTCGACGGCAGCGGCGGATCGTCGAACAATTCGGCGTCGTCGCTCGACGTGAATCCCGGATGCAGGGAAACGAACAGCAGGATCGCCATCCCGATCACGCCGATCGGTACGACGGCATCGCCTTCGCCCTCGTTGTACACCGGCCACAACACGATCGCCGACAACAGCGCGGTCCACGCCCAGAGGATCAGCACGCTACGCCGATGGCCGTGACCGAGCCGGATCAGTCGATGGTGGAGATGGTCTCGGTCGGCAGTGGCGATGCCCTGGCGGCGCGAGGCGCGCCGGATGATGGCGAACGCGGTGTCCACCATGGGCACGCCGAGGATCACCAACGGGATCAGCAGGGGTGCATAGAAGAAGAACGCCTGCCCGCTGAAGGCTTCTTCGGTACGACCGCCGACGGCGACGGTGGACGCCGCCATGAGACAACCGAGCAGGAGCGATCCGCCGTCGCCCATGAAGATCTTCGCCGGATGTGCGTTCCAGGGGAGGAAGCCGGCGCAGATGCCGAACACGAGGGCGGCGATGAGTGGGCCGAGGCTCTGTGGCGACAGGACACCGGCGGCACCCAGTTCGAGCGAGTACAAGAAGAACGCAATGGCCCCGATGCCCATGATGCCGGCGGCCAGACCGTCGAGGCCGTCGATGAAGTTGACGGCGTTTGCCATCCCCAGCACCCAGATCACGGTCAGCAAGTAGCTGAAGTCGGGGGCGAGGAGGAAGAGATCGAGGAACGGCACCCGGAACCAGAAGATGTTGGTACCACCGAGGACGAGCAACGTGCCGACCAGCACCAGTCCGGCGGTCTTGGCCGGCGCCGAGATCTCGCGGATGTCATCGGTCACCCCGACCACATAGGCAAGCGTGGCGGCGGCCAGCACGCCGAAGGGCTCGGTCGAATTGCCGAACAATCCGGGGAACCAGCCGCTGTACCAGGCAAGCCCGAACCCGGCGGCGAAGCCCAGAAACATCGCCCCACCGCCCAGGGTCGCCGTCGGTCGCTCGTGGGCACGACGCTCGTCGGGCTCCACCACCAATCCGCGGGCCACGGCGAGCACGCGGAAGAGCGGCACCGTCATGACCGTGACCGCGAACGCCACGATCATCACCACGACGTAGGAACTCAGATCAGGACGCACGATGACCCGCGGCATGGGGACGGAGAGGGACGCCTCGCCGCCGAACACGTTCTGGCGAACAGGTGGCGCCCGCGGTCAGACGCTGCATCTGCGGGCTCCACGGCATGGACGCCGAGGCTAGCCCGCAATCGCTTCGGGGTAGGGGGCAAACGGCCGACAGAGTGCGGCAACTTCGCCGCGGATCTCGGCGACAGCGGCGGCGTCGGTCCGTGACCGCAGGGATCGAGCGATCAGCGAGCCGATCTCGGCCATCTGCGGCTCGGTCATGCCCTGGGTCGTGACCGCCGGGGTCCCGATCCGGATGCCCGAGGTGACGAACGGCGAGCGAGGGTCGTCAGGGATCGAGTTCTTGTTGAGGGTGATCCCTGCGTCGTCCAGCACCGCCTGCGCCTCTTTGCCCGTCAGTTCCTCGTCGAAGGGACGGAGGTCGACCAGCATGAGGTGGTTGTCGGTGCCGCCGGACACGATCCGGAATCCCTCGTTTCCGAGGGACGACGCCAGCGCCTGCGCATTGGCGACGATCTGTGCGCCGTAGGACTTGAACTCATCGGTTGCCGCTTCGGCGAACGCCACCGCCTTCGCTGCGATCGAGTGCTCCTGGGGACCGCCCTGTTGACCGGGGAAGATCGCCTTGTCGATCTGCTTGCTCAGCGCCTCGGTCGACAGGATGCAGCCACCGCGCGGACCGCGCAGCGTCTTGTGCGTGGTGAAGGTGACGATGTCGCAGAAGGGCGTGGGGTTCGGGTGCACGCCGGCGACGATCAGGCCGGCGATGTGTGCGGCGTCGAACATCAACAGGGCACCGACCTCGTCGGCGATCGATCGGAAGGCCTCGGGATCGATGATGCGCGAGTAGGCGGTGGCACCCGCCACGATCAGTTTCGGCTGGTGCTCGATGGCCAGGCTCCGCACCTGTTCCATGTCGAGGCGCTCGTCGGACGGCGTGAGCCCGTAACCGACGAAGTCGTACATCAAACCCGAGGCGTTGACGGGTGAGCCATGCGTGAGGTGACCGCCGTGGTCGAGCCGCAACCCGAGCACGGTGTCACCGGGCTCGAGGACCGCCTGGTAGACGGCCATGTTGGCGTTGGCCCCCGAGTGCGGTTGCACGTTGGCGTGGTCGGCACCGAAGAGCTCGCAGACTCGCTCGATGGCGAGGCTCTCGACCTGGTCGACCACTCCGTTGCCACCGTAGTAGCGGCGTCCGGGGTACCCCTCGGAGTACTTGTTCGTGAAGACAGATCCGGTGGCGGCCATCACAGCCGGCGACGCGAAGTTCTCCGATGCGATCAGCTGGAGGCCAGTGTTCTGGCGCTCGATCTCGGCTGCTTCGAGTTGCTGGTACGCAGTGTCGTTCACAACGGGCCAGGACATCAGTGGGTCTCCTCGGAGATGGTGGTGGTGACGACGTCGAGCGCCATGATCTTGTCGACGCGCCGCTGGTGGCGGCCGCCTTCGAACTCGGTGGTGAGGAACGCGTCGACGGCGTCGAGCGCGACCTGTTCACCGGTGAAGCGTTCGCCCAGACACATCACGTTTGCGTCGTTGTGCAACCGTGACATGCGGGCGGACGTGACGTCATGCACCGTGGCGGCGCGAGCGCCGGGCACTTTCGAGGCCGCCATGCAGATCCCGATGCCACTCCCGCACACGGCGATGCCAAGATCGGCCTCGCCCGCCACGACGGCCCGTGCGACGGCGGCACCGTAGTCCGGGTAGTCGACCGAATCCGCCGAGTCGGTGCCCAGATCGAGCGCGTGATGACCTCGTTCGGCGAGGTGAGCGGCGATCACGGCCTTCAGCCGAAAGCCGGCGTGGTCGGACCCCACAGCGATGTTCATCGGATTGCTCCTCGTCAGGCGACGGAAGCGAGGGTATCGCCGGGACCGCCCCGGGAATCAGCCTCGGGCGCTGTTGTCCCGTTCGCGAGCGACGAGGAGGGCGTGGACCCGCTCACGCAGATCGGGGTTGTCGTCGAGGATCTTGCGGAACTCCTTGGTGCCGAACGACACGAGCACCATGTCGGTCTCGGCGACCACGGTGGCATTGCGAGGCCGATGCTCGAGCAGCGCCATCTCGCCGACCATCGTGCCCGGACCGACCGTGGCGACGTACTCGCCCCGCATCAACACGTTGGCCGTGCCCTCGATGATCAGGTAGCAGACATCACCGAAGCGCCCCTGATCGGTGAGCTCGGCGCCGGGGTCGGCGTCGACCCGGTGACCGAGTTCGGCGATCTGTTCGACCTGGGCGGCCGAGAACGAATCGAAGAACGAGTGCTTGCTGAGCCAATCGACATCGAGCTTGTTGTTACGTCCGAACATGGAGACCTCTCGCAGGCTGGTTGGGCCGCGCGCCGCACCAGGCGGGATGATCGTAGCGGTGACCGCGGAGTCGGGAAAGCCGTTCGGTGCCCAGCCACGAGTGGCGGTTGCCGTCGGCCGCCGTGGCCGTTGCTTTCGTCGCCGGTGGCGATGTTGTCAGCCGCCGGTGGCGGTGCGGGCCACGATGCCTCGGGGCCGGCCGCTGAGATCACGGAACGCTTCGACATCGACGAACTCGGCTGACGCCATGTCGCCCAGTCGTTCGACCTGGTGAGGCGCGCTCTCGAGGACCAGTGCGCCACCGCCCATCAACCAGCGAGGCGCTTCGCCGATCAGGACCTCGTAGGCCGCGAACCCATCGGCATCGGCGATCAGGGCTCCTTGCGGCTCCCAATCGGCCACTTCGTCGGGCAGCGCCTCCGAGACTGCGACGTACGGCGGGTTCGACACGATCACGGCGATCTGACCAACCAGATCGATCGGCAGCGCAGCGAACCACCAGCCTTCGGCGACTCGAACCCTCGACCCGTATCGTCCGAGCCCGGCCAGGTTGGCCCGAGCGACATCGAGCGCATCGGCCGAGACGTCGGTGATCCACACGTCGGTGGTGGCATGTTCTCGCGCCAGCGACAGCCCGAGGGCGCCGCTGCCGGTACCGAGGTCGACGGCAACCGTCGGCCCGGCTGCACTCAGCCGCCGCAACTCGGCAAGCGCCCGTTCGGCAACGATCTCGGTCTCGGGACGCGGGATCAGCACCCGCCGATCGACCATCAGATCGAGGTGGCGAAAGCCCCAGCGTCCGACGACGTACTGGAGCGGCTCGCCGTCGGAACGGCGTTCGACCATCTGGTCGAGCCGGGCGACACCTCGTGTGGTCGCTCGTTCGCTCAACCCGGCGGCCAGGCCCGCTCCCTCGAAACCGGACGCCTCCTCGATGATGCGCCGAGCGCTGATCGACGCATCAGCGACACCGGCGCGCTGCAAGCGCTGCTCGGTCTCGGCGAGCAGGGCACGCCAGGTGATCGTTCCTTCGAGCTCGTCGACGCCGTCGCTCGAGCCGGCAACACCGTCGAGGTCGGCGGGGTCACGCATCGTCATCGGCCTCGGCCTGGAGCTGTCGGGTCCGCTCGTCGTGCACGAGCGCATCGCTGATCTCGTCGAGCTCACCGGCAAGGACCCGTTCGAGCTTGTACACGGTCAGTCCGATCCGGTGATCGGTGACCCGATTCTCCTTGAAGTTGTACGTCCGGATCTTCTCGGAGCGTCCGCCGCCACCCACCTGTCCCTTGCGGGTCTCCGACGCAGCGGCAGCCGCCTTGTCCTGCTCGAGCTGCAGCAGCCGGGAACGCAGCACCACCATGGCTCGAGCCCGGTTCTGGAGTTGGCTCTTCTCGTCTTGCATCGAAACGACGATGCCAGTCGGTAGGTGGGTGAGACGCACGGCCGAGTCGGTGGTGTTGACGTGCTGTCCACCAGCGCCGGAGGAACGGAACGTGTCGATCGTGATGTCGTTGGGATCGATGTCGATGTCGACCTCGTCGGCCTCGGGGAGCACCGACACCGTCGCCGACGACGTGTGAACACGCCCCTGCGATTCGGTCACCGGTACTCGCTGCACCCGATGTACCCCGGCTTCATGCTTCATCCGGGTCCAGACGCCATCGCCGCGGAACACCACGGTCACATCGGAGTACCCGCCGAGGTCGCTCGGCTGCGCCGCAATCACCTCGGTCCTCCAACCCTGTCGGGCGCCGAATGCCTGGAACATCTCGAAGAGGTCACGAGCGAACAGGTTCGCCTCTTCGCCACCCTCCGCTCCACGGATCTCGACGATGACGTCGCGTCCGTCGTTGGGATCCTTCGGCAGCAGCAGGAGGCGGAACTCCTGGCCGAGACGGTCGATGTCGGCCTCGGCGGCCGACGCCTCGGCTCGAAGCTCGTCGCGCTCGGCGGCGTCGGCTTCGGCCAAGAGGGCCCGGGCCACCTCGAGGTCCTCGGTCCGTTCCCGCAAATGACGGCCCACCGCAACGAGGTCGCCGAGCTCGGCATAGCGCCGCGTCAGTTGGACGAACCGCTTGTTGTCTGCGGCGATGTCGGGGTCACCCAACCGGGCCTCGAGCTCGGCGTGTTCGGTCTCGAGTGTCTGCAGACGTTCCAGCATCGCCGACAGGCTAACGGTGTCGGGCCAGCCCCGATTCAGCCGGATGATTCCGGGGCTCGGTCGCCACTGCTACTCCCAGGGCGGAGGCGGCGTGGCGAGGCTGGCGTTGTCCAGGCGTTCGACGAGGCGCTCGACGACCGGGTAGCGATCACGGGGCGGAGTCACGACGATCAGTTCGGCGTCGGTGTCTTCGCGTTGGCGATAGTCGGCGGCCTCGGCAGCGAGATCGACCTCGACGCCAACGGAGCACACCACGACCACCGGAGCGCCGTCGGCACGACGACCGACGGCGGCCACGGGTTGGGTGCCGAGCAGGGTGTCCCTCGGGCGGAGCGGGGCGACGGGTTCGGCCGAGATGAGGTCGATCAGCGACGGTTGGTCGAGGATGCTCGAGCGGATCCAACGCTCGCGGGCGAGACGATTGAGCGGATGCGGCGGTGCTCCGGGGCGACGGTGGGGAGCGACGGCCGAGATGGCTCGACGAAGCCCGGCGTCGGGGTCGAGGTCGCGATGCACGAGTTGGTGCAGCTCACGATCGGCCTGACCGACCCCGACCTCGAGCAACGGGATGGCTGGACGTTCGCCGCTGTGGTCGAGGATGACCCGAGCGACTTCGAGACCGGCGAACTCGGCCACGATCCGACCGTGATCGTCGACGGCGCGGGCACCCCCCTCGGCGATCAGGCCGGCGAACGACCACTCGGCCGCCGTGAGTTCGGGAACGTCGAGGATCGGCGCCGGCTCGGCGACCGTGATCGTGGTCCCGTCGACGGCGAAGACGGTGATGGAGGGACCCGAGGCGAAGTGCCCCGCCCGGCGGGCCAGGTGACCGGCCACCGCCGGATCAGCCAGCAGCGACAGCGACTCGAAGCCCTGCTTCTCAGCCCACAACAGCGCCGGTCCCAGCATGCGTTCGGCCAGACCGAGCGAGCCGGTCTTCGCTTCGTTTCCGCCGGCCGCCTCGGCCAGGAGATAGCCCGTCGACGCGACGAATCCCCCGGCGGAGCCAGGGGATTCGATGATCTCGATCTCGACGCCGAGGTGCTCGCGTACCAATCCCCGAAGCTTGGCTTCGTACAGAGAGGTGCGTTCAGCCACCGGCGAGGCGAGGATCAGCTCTCGGGCGTGGCTTCGGCGGCTTCGGTGCCTGGCTTGCGGCGACGCCCGAAACGACGCTCGAACCGCTCGACGCGACCGGCGGTGTCGACGATGCGCATCTGGCCGGTGAAGAACGGATGGCTCGCCGAGGAGATTTCGACCTTCGCCAGGGGGTAGGTGTTGCCGTCTTCCCACTCGATGGTCTCGTCGGTCTCGATGGTGGACCGGGTGAGAAATGCGAAGTCCGCTCCCGGGTCCTGGAAGACCACATAGCGGTAGTTGGGATGGATGTCCGTCTTCATAACTGCTCCATTCTGGCGCCTCGGGCACCGTGCGAGACGGGGCCTAGGCGATTTCGTTCAGAAAATCTCGGTTGGAGGCGGCAGCAGCCACGCGCTCGGCGAGCATCGACGCCGCCGCAGCGGCGGGGCCACCATCGCTCGGGGCGAGGCCGTCGAGCACCACGCGCAACCGGTCGAGCTTGCTCTTCTCGTCGGCATCGACCAGCTGGTCGGCGTTCCTGGTGCCGCTCTTCAGCGCGTCGATCGCCGGGAAGATGTTGCGCTCGGCGAGGAGGCGGTCGAGCCGGATCTCCGCGTTCGCCGTGCCGTCGAACTCGCCGAAGATCGCGTCGTCCATCTCGGACCCGGTCTCGACGGTCACCGTGGCGATCACCGTGAGCGAGCCGCCTTCGGCGATGTTGCGAGCGGCCCCGAAGAAGTGCTTGGTCGGGTAGATCGCGCCCGCATCCAAGCCGCCGGCGAGCGTTCGACCGGTGCCGGGACCGGCCAGGTTGTACGCCCGGGCAAGATGCGTGAGACCGTCGATGATGACCACTACGTCGGCGCCGTCTTCCACCATGCGCTTGGCTCGCTCGAGGGTCAGCTCGGCGACCGAGCAGTGTTCGTCGGCCGGTCGGTCGAAGGTGGAGGCGACGACATCACCCTGTTCGAGGTGGTTGGCCATGTCGGTGACGTCTTCGGGCCGCTCGTCGATGAGCAGCACGACCAGCTCGGCGTCGGGCGTGTTGCGCTCGATGGAACGAGCGAGTTCCTTGATGAGGGTGGTCTTGCCCGACTTCGGTGGCGCCACCACGAGGGCGCGCTGGCCCTTGCCGATCGGCGCCACGAGATCACAGATGCGGGGCGTGACGGCGTCGGCCTCGTCGGCTCGTTCGAGCCGCATCATCGTGTCGGGGAAGATCGGGGTCAGTCGATCGAAGCATGGGCGCTCACCGAGATCATCGGCCGCCCGACCGTTGATGGAGTCAACCTCGGCCAGCGCCGGGTTCTTCTCGTTGCGATTCGCCGGCCGGGCGCTCCCCGCCACGAGATCGCCGCGTCGCAGACCGAATTGGCGAACCAACTTGACCGGCACATAGACGTCGTCTTTCGAGGGCAGCAGACCGTCGACCCTGATGAAGCCGTAGCCGTCATCACGCAGGTCGAGGATGCCCGCGACCTCGATCGGTTCGTTCACGACGGGCTCGTTCATCTCGTCACGATCCCGGCCCCGACCCCGACGGCGTCGGCGTCGGTTTCCGCTGTCGGGCTCATCGCCCTTGCCCTGCTGAGCCGCGCCCTGTTGGTTGCCACCCTGTTGGTTGCCACCCTGTTGGTTGCCACCCTGCTGGCCCCCACCGTTGTTGGATCCGGCCTGTTGATTGCCGCCCTGCGGGTTGCCGGCATTGGCGCCTTGCTGGTTGCCACCCTGGTGGTTGCCGCCCTGTCGGGCCTCGCCCTGCTGGTTGCCCCCACGGCTGGAACGGTCGTTGTCGCCGCGACCACCGCGACCACCTGGGGTGGACGACTCACCCGATGAGCGTTCCGAGCTTCGGGCACGATCATCATCACGGCCGTTCGATGGACGATCGGTGTTGGACCGACCGCCGTCGCGCCCAGATTCGGTGACCTCGGCCTCACCCGAACGAGCGTAGGTCTGGTCGTCGGCGGGGGTGGCGATGCCGGACGAGTCGGAGGCCTCGCTCGATTCGTCAGCGTCGTTCGAGTCGTCAACGGATGCGTCGGCGACGACGGCGCCCGACCGCTCCAAGATGAGGTCGACCAGATCCGACTTCTTCATCCGGCTGGTTGCCTTGCCTCCGAGCGCATTGACGATGGTGGTCAATTCGCCCTTGTCCTTCTTCTCGAGGGTGGCACGGTCGATGACCTGCTCAGACATTCATGAACTCCTGGGGCTCTCCGCCCGGTGGGCGGGGTTGGGCACTCGCGCTCGACCATCGCAATGTTCGAACAGTCCGGGTTGGGCGAAGTCGATGGATCGAGCGACGCCGCGGCCGGGTCGGTTGGACCGACGGGACCAGCACGTTGACCCGATCGCCGTCGTGCGGGGGGTGCTGCCGGAACAACCAGGCACTCACAACCCGCATCGGGGAGGCTAGCAGCGGTCGTGGCGGATAGGCGACGGGCCGTTCAGCGCCCGGTGAACTCCCTCAGCAGCGCAGCGACGTCGGCAAGCGAGTTGTCGGCGCGCTGGCAGAACTCCGGACGTTCGAACAACTCGGAGAGGAACGGCGGGAGCGGTGGCCGCACGCCGGTCGCCTGCTCGACGGCATCGGGGAACTTCGCCGGTGCCGCAGTCGAGAGGGTGATCATGGGCACGTCGGGGTTGCGACGGAGCCGCCGAGCCACGTTGGTACCCACCGCGGTGTGGGGGTCGATCAGCATCGCGAGTCGATCGTGGATGTGGGCGATCTCGGCCAGGGTGCCGTCGTCGTCGAGGCGGCCGGCGTCGAACTCGGAGCGGATCGCGGCGACCCATTCGTCGGGAACTGCGGACAGCCCCTCGCTGGCGAACCGGCCGAGCACGTCGTCGACCTGGCGGCCGTCACGGCCGGAGGCTTCCCACAGCAGTCGCTCGAAGTTCGACGAGATCTGGATGTCCATACTCGGGCTGAGTGACGGCTCGACTCGACGCGACGCCAACGCACCCGTCTCGAAGAACCTGGTCAGCACGTCGTTGCGGTTGCTGGCCACCACGAGTTGGTCGATGTTCAGCCCCATTCGCTTGGCGTACCAGCCGGCGAGGATGTTGCCGAAGTTGCCGGTCGGCACCGTGAACGACACGGGATCCCCGGACTCCCCGATCACCAGCCGAGCCGCCCACACGTAGTAGACGATCTGGGCCATGACCCGCGCCCAGTTGATCGAGTTCACCGCAGCCAGCCCGAATGCCGCCCGGAGCTCGGGGTCGTTGAACGCCGCCTTCACCAGATTCTGACAGTCGTCGAAGCTGGCCTCGACCACCGCGACATTGCGCACGTTGTCGGCATCGACGGTGGTCATCTGACGACGCTGGACCTCGGAGACCCGGCCTTCGGGGTGCAGCACCATGATGTCGACGTTGGCCCGGCCCCGGAGCGCCTCGATGGCGGCGGAACCGGTGTCGCCGGAGGTGGCGGCGAGCACCGTCATGCGGCGCTGTTGGCGGCCGAGCTCGTTGTCGAGCAGCCGTCCGACCAGCTGGAGCGCAACGTCTTTGAACGCCAGGGTCGGCCCCTGGGTGAGATCGAGCAGGTGGTGACCGTCGCCCAGATCGTGCACCGGACACACGAGTGGATCGCGGAAACAGGCGTAGGACTCCGCGACCATGGCGAAGAAGTCATCTCGATCGATGGTGCCCTCGACGAAGGGCCACATCACCAGCTGTGCCACCTCGACGTAGCCGGCGCCGGCGGGGATCTCGGGGAGTGCGGGCACGTCGCTCGGGCAGAACAGGCCGCCGTCAGAAGCAAGGCCGGCGAGCAGCGCGCCGGGGAAGTCGACGTTGTCGGCCCGACCTCGCGTGGATTCGTAGCCGAGCGTCATCCGACCACTCGCAGCACACTCTGGATCCCGGTGACCGCTTCGAGCGCACGGAGATCGTGCAGCGTGGCCTGCACATCGCGCTCGAGCGCCTGATGGGTGATGAAGACGATGCGAGCAGTGGTGCCGACGTCTTCCTGCTCCATCGAACGGATGGACACACCATGGCGGCCGAAGACACCAGCGACCTGCGCCAGAACGCCCGGCGAGTCGTCGACCTCGACGTTGAGGTAGTAGGCGGTCTCGAGGTCGTCGATCGGGCGGATGGTCATCTCGCCGCCGGTTGGCACGACCTGATGGGCCCCACGATGCCAGTTGAGCGCAGCGTCGGTCAGGTCGCCGAGCACGGCGCTGGCCGTGGGGCGCCCCCCGGCGCCGCGCCCGTAGAACATGAGCTCACCCGACGAGTTGCCTTCGACGAACACGGCGTTGAAGCTGTCGCGCACCGAGGCCAATGGATGGGTGACCGGGACCATCGAGGGATGCACCCGCACACCCACCACCGGACCGGCGGCGGTCGCCGACTTCTCGGCCACCGCCAGCAGCTTGATCTCGTAGCCCAGGCGACGGGCGTAGGCGATGTCGGTCTGGGTGATCTCGGAGATGCCCTCGTGATAGACGTCGCCGGCGACGACCCGGGCCCCGAAGCCGATCGACGCCATGATGGCGATCTTCGCTCCGGCGTCATATCCCTCGACATCTGCGGTCGGGTCGCGCTCGGCGTATCCCAGCCGCTGGGCCTCGGCCAGGGCGTCGCCATAGCTGGCACCGTCCTCGGCCATCCGGGTGAGGATGTAGTTGGTCGTGCCGTTGACGATGCCGGTGATGCGGTGGACGTCCTCACCGAGCAGCGACTGACGAAGCGGGCGGACGATGGGGATCGCCCCGGCAACGGCGGCCTCGAACAGCAGGTCGACGCCGCTGGCGGCCGCCGCGGCATACAGCTCGGCGCCATGGTTGGCGAGCAGCTCCTTGTTCGCCGTGATGACCGGCTTCCCGGCCGCCAACGCCGCCAGGATCAGCTCCCGTGCCGGCTCGATGCCACCGATCACCTCGACCACGATGTCGACATCATCACCCGTGGCCACCGATCGAGCATCGGTGGTGAGCAGTGACGGATCGAGTTCGATGTTGCGATCTCGGCTCACGCTGCGAACGGCGATGCGGGTGACGACAAGATCGAGACCGGTGCTCGCAGCGATCGCCGGGCCACGCTCGTTCAGGAGGTCGACGAGCGAACCACCGACGATCCCGCAGCCGAGGAGGCCGACGCGAATGGGTGTGGCAGCACCACGCTGCTTGGACGGGTCAGATGCTTCGGGCACCCCCGAACCCTACTGGCTCCGATGCAGGCGACCGACCGAGAATCGAGCGGGCCGGTTTGGTCGAATCAGCCGAGATCGGTGGCCAACAGGTCGTCGTACGTCTCGCGCCGCACCACGAGGCGAGCGTCGCCGTCGCGGCAGAAAACGACAGGAGGTCGCAGCACCTTGTTGTAGTTGGATCCCATCGAATGGCCGTAGGCACCGGTGACCGGAGTGGCCAGGATGTCGCCGACGACGAGATCGGCGGCGATCGGCGCCTCTCGCACGAGGATGTCGCCGGATTCGCAGTGCTTGCCGACCACCCGCGCCATCTCGGTCCGGGGGCCGAGCACGTCGCGTGGCAGGAAGGTCTCGTAGCCCGAGCCGTAGAGGACCGGGCGGGGGTTGTCGCTCATGCCACCGTCGACGGCGACGTAGGTGCGGATCCCCTCGAGCTTCTTGATCGTGCCGACGGTGTAGAGCGTGATGGCCGCGGCCGCTGCGATCGAGCGGCCTGGTTCGATCCCGAGCTCGGCCGTGATGCCGTACTCGGCCGCCGTCGCCTTGAGCTTCGCCGCCCACTGCGAGATGGTTGGCGCTTCCTCACCCTCGACGTAGGCGACGCCGAGCCCCCCACCGATCACCAGCTCGGGAAGCCCGAGCGGGTTTGCGAAGTCGGCGAGCGTGAGCAACGCCTGGGCGAACGACGACACCTCGAACACCTGCGACCCGATGTGGGCGTGTATGCCGACGAGTTCCATCGCTTCGGAGGCGCGCGCCCGTTCGACGGCTTGCTTGGCAACGCCGGTGGACACCGTGAAGCCGAACTTCGAGTCGTTCTGTCCGGTGGCGATGAACTCGTGCGTCTCGGCCTTCACACCGGGCGTCACTCGGAGATTGATCTTCGGGGCGGGAAGGCCATCGGCGACGAGCTGCTCGATTCGATCCATCTCCTCGAAGCTGTCGACCATCACACGACCGACCCCGACCTCGAGCGCGTAGCGAAGCTCGGCCAGTGACTTGTTGTTGCCGTGCAGGTGGGTGGCGGAGGCGGGCACACCGGCCGCCAGCACGACGGACAGCTCGCCCCCGGTGGCAACGTCGATCTGCATGCCCTCGTCGTAGGCGAGCCGAGCCATGGCCCGGCACAGGAAGGCCTTCGAGGCATAGGTGGCATGGTTGCCGAACACTGAGACGGCCTCGCGGCAACGCGAACGGAGATGATCTTCGTCGTACACGAACAACGGCGTGCCGAACTCGGCTGCGAGCTCGAGCGTGTCGCATCCGGCGATCAGCAACTGACCCTGCGGACCGACGGACGCGTTGTCGGGGAGGAGATGGAAGGGAACCGGATTGGTGGTCACTACATCTCCTCTGGGGCCGAGACGCCGAGGATATCGAGCCCGATGGAGAGCCCGATCCTTGCTGCCTCGACCAACCAGAGGCGAGCCTGGCGGAGGTCGTCATCATCGTCGCTGAGCACCGGGCAATCCCGATAGAACCCGTGGAAGTCCGACGCCAACTCACGGATCCAGGTCGTCATCTTGTGCGGTGCCCGCTCGGCGGCGGCGATCAGTAGGACCTCGGGTAGCGCCGAGAGCGACCGGAGCAACGCAAGCTCGCGCTCGTGGCTCAGCCGAGCCAGGTCGACCTCGGCGAGTGGGCGTCGCTCCACCGAGCGCTCCTCGGCCATCCGCACGATGGCGTGGATCCGAGCGTGTGCGTACTGCACGTAGAAGACCGGGTTCTCCGACGCGTGCGCCTTCAGCACGTCAATGTCGATCGTCTGCCGAGTGTCGATCGACTGGAGCAGGTACGCGAACCGAGCAACGTCGGGTCCGACCTCGTCGACGAGATCGGCCAGCAGCACCATGGTGCCGGCCCGCTTCGAGAGCCTGACCTCGGCGCCGTCGCGTATGAGCGTGACGTTCTGCCCGATGATCGCTTCGTACTCATCGGACGAGTGACCAAGCGCAAGCAGCGCCGCCTTCATTCGCGCGACGTAGCCGTGGTGGTCGGCACCGAGGATGTCGACGAGGAGCGCACCTCGACCGAACTTGTCGCGGTGGTAGGCGATGTCGGGGAGGAAGTAGGTCGGTTCGCCATCGGCCTTGACGAGCACCCGGTCCTTGTCGTCGCCGAAGTCGGTGGTGCGCAACCACACCGCATCCTCGTCGTCGTAGACGTGGCCACCCTCGCGGAGCTCGTCGAGCGTTGCCTCGATGGCGCCGGTTTGCACCAGGTCGCGTTCGCTCGACCACGAGTCGAACTCGACGTGCATCGCCGACAGCGACGCCTCCTGGTGTGCCCGAGCGTGGGCCAGTCCCCACTCGAGTGGATCGGCATCGGCGGGCATCAGCGCCGCCCACTCGGCGATGTACTCGCCGCGATAGCCGTCGTCGGCCGGCTCTTCGCCGTTGCGACGGGCCACCAGCGAGCGGGCGTACTGCTCGGCCTGGACGCCGCGATCGTTGATGTAGAACTCACGGTGTACGTCCCACCCGACACGCTCGAGGATCCGAGCAACCGAGTCGCCGTAGGCGGCCCAGCGACCATGGCCTGCGTGCAGCGGGCCGGTGGGATTGGCCGAAACGAACTCGATGTTGACGGTGCGTCCGGCTCCCTGGTCCATCCGGGCATAGGCGTCGGGCCCTTCGGTCACCACCTCGGTCAAGACCTCGTGGAGCCAGGTCGGCGCCAGACGAAAGTTGACGAAGCCGGGACCGGCGATCTCGAACTCGTCCACGTGGCGCGGCGGATTCGCCGACAGTTCGTCGACGAGGCGCTGAGCGAGGCTGCGCGGATTCGTCCCGACGACTTTGGCGCACACGAGGGCGGCGTTGGTGGACCAGTCACCGTGTTCGGGTCGGGCCGGCCGCTCGATGACGACACCGTCGGGCACCTCGTCGACGCCGAGACTGCCGAGTGCGGCGAAGACGGCGTTCAGAAGTTCGTCACGAATCATGGGCACATCAACGTAACGACACGATCGGTGCCCTTCATTGACCGGTGACCTCACCCAACCACGTAGTCCGAACGAATCATGAAGATCCGTTCAACGTTGGCTCAAGCCGGCGTCAAGCCCGGCAACCCGTCGATGCTGACGGCATTCTTCGTCGCCCGATACTCCACGAGCTCGTCGTCGCTGCGGTTGTCGGTCCAGTCCGACAAACGGGTGCGGTCGGCCTCGAACTGCATCAGCGGCACCGAGAAACCACAGGAATCCGAAACACGATCGGCGGAAACCACGATGATCGCTCGAGCGCCGCGGGAGGGAGTGAACCGCTCGACCAGCTCGTCCCACCGGTCGTCTCCGGGAAGAACGGCAGTTCCCGTGCCTTGCACCCGCACGATGCGGGCCGGTCCCTCGAAGGCGCACCACATCAGCGTGATGCGCCCGTTCTCCGCCAAATGGGCCACGGTCTCGATCCCGCTCCCGGTGAGGTCGAGGTAGGCCACCGTGGTCGGGTCGATCACGCTGAGCGTGCCGGCCATGCCCTTCGGCGACACGTTCACGTGCCCGTCGCCGGCCAACGGAGCCGTGCCGACGAAGAACATCGGCTGGCGGTCGATCCACGAGATCATTGCATCGGACAGTTCGTCGTAACGGGTGGCCATGCGCCCGACGCTACTCCCGCCTCAACCGACGGGTCGACGCATTTCGAGTTCGCCCGAGCAGGGTCCGCCCACCGTGAGCCCCGCCGAGTCGGTGTCCTCGAACCCCACCGATCGGTAGAGCTCGATCGCTGCGTGATTGTCACGTCGAACGGCGAGGACGACATCCGTGGCATCGTGTCGCCGTGCCCACCCGATCGCAGCGTCGATCAGCTCGCGGGCCGCACCCCTCCCCCGGTCGGCGGGTCGCACCCACATGCCCCAGAGGACTGCATCGATGTGCGACGGTGTGGCGAGATGTTCGACCGGCGCGCGCCGAACGCCGATACCGACGACGCCGATGTCGCGGCCGTCGTCCGTCGCCACGAGGATCTGGCCGGGCTCACCGCGGAACGAGTCCATTCGCCGAGCCCACTCGGCGTCATCGAACTCCGTCTCGTGGTCGATCGTCGACCCGAACGCGTCGGGGTCGGTGGCAAGGGCCTCGAGGCGGAGGGCCCGGTAGCGGTCGAGATCTCGAGCACTCGTGATGGCGACGATCGACATCGCTCGATCGTAGAACCCGGCCGCCGACGACAGCGACGGATTTCTTCGTCCGCCGGGCTCACCGGTGACCCGCCGGCAACCGGTTACCGTGCCGACATGGCCAACCAACGACCGCCGTCGCCACTGGGCCTTTCGCTCCCGGCCACCTCGTCCGGCCCGGCGTCGTGCCCGTGTGGTTCCGGATCACCGGTGACCCTGTGCTGCGGGCGCATCCACGCCGACCCCACCCTCGCCGTGACCGCGGAACAACTGATGCGCGCCCGCTACAGCGCCTTCGTTTTGCATCGCCGGGCGTTCCTCGAGATCTCGTGGCATTCGTCGACCCGCCCCGACCGCATCGATCTCGATCACGACACCGAGTGGCTCGGCCTGACCATCACCAAGGTGGTGGCGGGCGGCCCGAAGGACGACGTCGGCGAGGTTGCCTTCATCGCCCGACTGAGGGAAGCCGCGTCAGGCGAGAGCGTGCAGCAACTCGTCGAGCACAGCCGCTTCGTCAGAGAAGACGGACGCTGGAGGTATCTCGACGCCCTCCGCTGATTCACGCCGCGGTGCGGGGGTCGATGTCGAGTCGATCAGATCACGACGACGCCGAGTCGAACTTGCGGATCGAGAGCGTGGCGAAGACAAGCGTGATCCCAACCGCATAGGCGATCGCGTACCAGCCGTTGTTCCCGACGTCGTGACCGTTGTAGAGCGCCCGGGCGGCGTTGGTGACGACCGTGAACGGGTTGGCGTTGGCGAAGATCTCGAGTGGTCGAGGAAGCGTGGCGGTCGACACGAACGCCGACGACACGAACGTGACCGGGAACATCCAGATGAAACCGCCGGAGTTGGCGGCCTCGACCGACTTCACCGACAGGCCGATGAGTGCCTGCACCCAGCTGAGTGCGTAGCTGAATGCCAGCAACAGCAAGGTGGCACCCAGTGCGCCCAGCAGCGAACCCTCGAACCGGAAACCAATCACGAACGCAACCGCCAACATGATCACGAAGGTGAAGACGTTGCGGGCGAGATCGGACAACGTGCGACCGATGAGCACCGACGCCTGCGTGATCGGCAGCGAACGGAGCCGATCGATCAGGCCCTTGGTCATGTCTTCGGCGATCCCGATGGAGGTGAACGCCGAACCGAAGACCACGGTCTGGGCGAAGATGCCGGGCATCAGGTACTGGTAATAGTTGCGGAACCCGTCGACGGCGATCGAGCCACCGAAGACATACGCGAACAGCAGCACGAACATGATGGGCTGCACCGCGGCGAAGATCAGCAGTTCGATGTTGCGAGGGATGACCCGCAGATGGCGACCCGCCTCGGTGAGAGCGTCTTGCACTGCAGGACGGAGGCCGTGCGGCTGTTCGAAGTTGGCCGGGGTCGAGCCGACCCGGGTGTCGGTGGCGGTCATTCGGAGGACTCCTCGCTGTCAGTGGCATGGCCGGTGAGGGAAAGGAAGACGTCGTCGAGGGTGGGCCGGCGGACCTCGACGTCGACGATCTTGGCCCCGGCGTCGTCCAATGCTCGGATGGCGGCAGGGATCACCCCGCCGCCGGCCGGGATGGGAGCCGTGATGGTGAGCGGCGCATCGGGATCGACGATGACGTCGCCGGTGGCGAGCGGTGCGAGGGCAGCCCGAGCGATCTCGATGTTGGCCTGATTGGCGATCGACACCCGAATCCGATCACCGCCGATCTGATCCTTGAGCTGGTCGGCGGTGCCCTCGGCGATCTTGTGGCCATGGTCGATGACGACGATCGAATCGGCCAACTGGTCGGCCTCTTCCAGGTATTGCGTGGTCAACAACACGGTGGTGCCCTCCTCGCCGAGCTCCTCGATGAGCGACCACATCCCGAGCCGCGAGCGCGGGTCGAGGCCGGTGGTGGGTTCATCGAGGAACAACACCGACGGGCGGGCAACGAGGCTCATGGCGATGTCGAGGCGGCGACGCATGCCACCGGAGTAGGTGTTGGCCACTCGATCGCCGGCATCGACGAGATCGAATCGTTCGAGCAACTCAGAAGCGCGAGCCGTGGTGGCCGCCTTGTTCATGTGGAAGTAGCGGGCCATGAGCTCGAGATTCTCGCGACCGGTGAGCCGTTCTTCGACAGCCGCGTACTGACCCGTGAGGCCGATCCGAGCTCGCACCTTCGCCGGTTCACTGCCGACGTCGATGCCGTCGACGAACGCCCGGCCGCCGTCGGGCCGGAGCAGCGTGGTGAGGATGCGGACCGACGTGGTCTTGCCCGCACCGTTCGGCCCGAGCAACCCCAGCACGCTGCCCTGCGGTACCTCGAGATCGAGACCATCGAGGGCCCGCTTCTCTCCGTATTGCTTGACAAGCCCAACGGCTTCGACTGCATGCATAGCGAGAACCTATCCAAGGCCTGTGACAAGGCCCTTCGAATTTCGACGATCACCCGGGTCAGGGCCTGCGGCCCATCACGACCACCCGGGTCAGGGCCTGCGGCCCATCACGACCACCCGGGTCAGGGCCTGCGGCCCATCACGACCACCCGGGTCAGGGCCTGCGGCCCATCCATGCCACCAGCCGGTCGATCGCCGGGGCGTCCTCGGCAGTCGGCACCACCGGATCGAACGGGATGTACTCACCCCGCCCCTCCTCGGGCAGCTTCATCTTCGCCCCCATCACGGCACGCTCAACGATCTCGGTCGGCCAGTCGACCTCGATCCCCAGGGACGAGGCGAGATCCCAGGTGTGCACGAGCACCTCACCGATGTAGGTCGCGATCGCCACAGCACCGGGGAACTCGCCGAAGGGCAGGACCAGCGTTGCTCCGAGCACCGAGTCATCGGCCCACACCGAACGCTGGTCGGCGACGGCGGCGTCCCACGCAGCCGTGAAACCGCTCGGCTCCAGACCCGCAGCTTCCTGCGGGACCGACCAGGGATCCTCGTGACGTCCAACGGCCGCCACCCGTTGGATCACGGCGACGAGATGCGACGCCAGCTGGCCGAGGTCGTAGTCGCTGCACGGCGTCGACCGGCGCAGATCATCGGGTCCGATGGCATCGATCACGGTTCGAGCGAGATCGACGACCGTGTCGAACGAGGGACGCAGGTCCGGCAGTGCGCCGTTCGGAGCGACATCGACGTGAGCAGCAGCGGTGGAGTTGGGGCTGGAGGTGATGGTTTCAGTCATGGATCGCATCGTGAACGGATGAAGTGGCCATCTGGTGGCCACTTTGTATGAAATGCTCGAATCATGCGCGCCGACCGACTCGTAGCTGCCCTGCTCGTCCTCCAAGCTCGGGGACGGGTGACTGCCAATGAACTCGCCGAAGAACTCGAAATCTCCGTTCGCACCGCCCGCCGTGACCTCGAGGCGCTGTCGATGGCCGGTATTCCCGTCTACCCCCAACGAGGGCGGGGCGGCGGCTGGCAGTTGATCGGCAACGCTCGCACGGATCTCACCGGGCTCACGGCATCTGAGGCGCAGGCTTTGTTCCTGACGGTCGGGACCTCGGCGGTGGCCAGCCCGGCCCTGCGATCGGCGGCGCAGAAGCTGGTGCAAGCGCTGCCCGAGTCGTTCCGGGGCGAAGCAACTCGGGCGTCCGAGGCGGTCATGATCGATCCGGCTCGATGGGGACGCAACGACCGTCCCGAGCCACTCGACTTCCTCGAACCGCTGCAGTCGGCGTTGCTGGCCGGACGCCAGGTCGAACTCGCCTACCGGGGCGCCAACGCGGCGCCGAGTGTCCGTGTGGTGCATCCGCTCGGGCTCGTCACCAAGGCGGGCGTCTGGTACCTGGTCGCCATGACCGCAAAGGGACAGCGAACGTTCCGTGTGAGTCGGGTCACCGGCGTCGAGGTGCTCGACGAGCCGAGCGAGACGCCCGCCGACTTCGACCTGCGCGAGGCCTGGGCCGCCATCACCGAATCGGTCGATCGGGGTCAACGTCCGGTGACCGCCACCGGCATCGCCGATCCCTGGACCCTGGGGCCGCTCAGATTTCTCTTCGGCTCCTCGCTCACCATCGGCGAGCCCCGACCCGACGGACGCTACGACGTCACGATGGCGGCGCAGAGCGAGCAGGCGTTGGCCGGCCTGGTGGCCGGGCTCGGCGCGGCACTCGAACTGGTCGAACCGGCCACCGTCCGAACCCTCCTGGCCGACATCGGCCACCAGCTCACCAACACCTACGCACCTTTGGAGCGTTGACACCCCTGAGCGGCAACAACTCGCCAAGGTTGCGGCTCGGGCAACCGTGCGACCGTGTGGGGCCGACCGACGGTAGCGTCCAGCGTCGTGCCCAGGTCGCCGAGGGAGCTGCACATCGACCACCCTGCTCCAGGCGCTTCGCCACGAGGCGTGGGCTACGTCCTGGTGTCGGCCGCTGCGTTCGCCACCCTCGCCATCTTCGGCCGTCTCGCCGCCGACGACGGACTGCGGAGCAACACCTTGTTGCAGTGGCGATTCGGGGTGGCGGCGGCCGTGCTCGCCACGTTCGGCGCCTTCCGCTCGACGCTTCCTCGGCACACCCGCGTGCTCCTGCTCGGGTCCGGCCTCGTCTACACGACCCAGACGAGCTTCTACTTCGCCGCGCTCCACCGCATCTCGGCCGGCACCACTGCGCTCCTCCTCTATCTCGCACCGGCCTTCGTCATCCTCTACGCCGCCGTACTCGGCACGCGACCGAACCGGCTCCAGATCGTGGGTGTCGGCGTCGCGCTTGCCGGCCTGGGTGTGATCCTCGGAGCGCCGTCGGGAGCCGATGCGTCGAGCGCGGGCCTCGCCTTCGGCGCGGCCGCCGGCGCCACCCTTGCGGGCTACATGTTGCTCGGAGAGATGGCGTTCGAGGGCGTCCCACCGCTCTCGATCGCCGCCCACAGCATGGTCGGCGCCGTCGTCGGGTTCACACTGCTCGACCTCGCCACCCAGCGTCGGCTCGACCTCCCGTCGGGGGCAGGCCAGTGGATCATCGTGGCCGCCGTCGTGATCGTGCCGACGCTGATCGCCATCCCGCTGCTCTTTGCCGGCATCCAGGCAATCGGCGCCGCGCCCACTGCCGTCATCTCCACCGCCGAGCCGGCCTTCACGCTCGTGTTCGCCGCTGCGCTGCTCGACGAGCCGATGCGGGCGGTGCAGCTCGTCGGCGGTGGCCTGATCCTCGCCGCGGCCGTCACCGCCCAACGCTCGGCCAACCATCACATCGCCACCCGCTTCCCCATCGGCCCCACCGACTGACGGCACCTTTGGCGAGTTGATGCCGCTCAGAGGTGTCAACTCTCCAAAGGTGCGGGTGGTCGGCTAGACACGGCGCATGACCGCAGGATTCAAAGTGCGCATCGGCGTGGCGGCAGGCGTCGGGGTCGCCGACGATGCGGCGGCCTTCCTCGATCTCGTCGACGCCGTCGACGACCTCGGGTACGACTCGATCTGGGTGCCCGACGTCGTCACCACGTCCACCCTGGACCCGATCGCCGCCCTCTCGGTCGCGGCCGGCCGACGCCATCGGCTCAAGCTCGGGACCCACCTCATCCTCCCCGGTCGGAACCCGGTGCTGCTGGCCAAGCAGCTGGCGACACTGGACCAGCTGTCGGGTGGCCGGGTCCTGATCAACGCCGTCCTCGGTCTCCGTCAGCCAGCCGAACTGGCAGCGCAGGGCGTCGACGCCGGCGAGCGCACCCGCATGCTCGAGGAATCGATGCACATCATGCGGACACTGTGGCGAGGTGAACCACTCACCTTCGCCGGCACACACCACCGATACGAGGACGTCCAGCTCGCCGTGCGGCCGAAACAGCAACCGCTGGAGATGTGGCTCGGTGGTCAGGTACCGGCGGCGCTGCGTCGTTGCGGTCGGATCGGCGAGGGTTGGATGCCAGGTCTCTGCACCCCGGCCGAGGCGGCCGCCGGCAAGGCGGTCATCGACGCCGCGGCCGAAGAAGCCGGCCGAACGATCGACCGCGAGCACTTCGGCGTCAACCTCACCTGGGTCGAGCGGTCGATCTCGCCGGCGGTCCGAGCGTCGGTCGCGGCCCGCCGCGACGACCTCGACGCCGACGACGTGATCGCGATCGGTGTTGCCGGACTCGCCGAACAGATCGAAGCATTTCTCGCCGTGGGATTCTCGAAGTTCGTCATTCGTCCAGCAGAGCCACCCTCGTCGTGGCCGAGTGCCATCGAGGGTGTCGCCGACGTTCTGGAACTGCAGACCTGAGACAGTTGCTCGACACCCAACCGGATCACTGCTCGGTCGTCGTGGTCGTCGACTGCGCTGGTGGGAGGGCAACGTCCGTCCCAGTCAGGTCGGCCAACTCCTCGGCGATCAGACGAACGAGCAGATCCTCGAGCGGCAGTTCCTCGTAGTCGATCGATTCGATGTCACTCGACTCGCCAAGCGCAGCACCGCCAACCCCGTAGGTCAGGAACACGAATCGGGCGCCGGTGAACTGGGCGAGTTGACGAAAGACGTACTCGGCCTGGTCGTCGCTGTCGGACGAGGCGATCGGGAAGATCCGGATGCCGCGCTCGGCGGCCATCGTCATGCTGGCGTCGTAAGGCTGGTCGACTTGCCGACCGACCTGGGGCGGCGCGTCGGCCAAGAGGAACGTGAGCTGGATGGTCGTGTCAGGGTTGCGCCAACTGGGCTTGGTCAACGCATCGGCCAGCGCCTCATCGAGCGCCTCGGGATAGTCGCCACCACCCTCGGCGACGACCTCCGATAGCGCCTGGCGGAAGGAGTCGATGTCACCGGTGAAGTCGAAGGTCCGACTCACGTAGGCATCGCCCTCGTCCCGATACACCGTCAGGGCCAGCCGCAGGTCGATCGGCGTGTCGAGCGCCGATGCCCGACGAGTCACCTCCTCAACGGTTTGCTTCAGGCGTTCGATCTCGTCGCCCATCGAACCGGTGGCGTCGATCAGGAAGAGCACGTCGAGCGCAATCGCTCCGTCGACACCCCCCGGTTGGTCGAGCGCGATCTCGACGGTCGGGGCGTCGAGCGCCACCTCGACGCCGCTGGCCACCGCCACGAGCTGGCCGGCGCCGTCCCACCCGGCCATCGCCGAGGGATGGAGCAGCGCAATACCGTCGGCGCCCGTCCGCACCGACCCGATTTCGACGTCGCCCTGCCGCACGACTACCGGCAGGCCGGCCACCGGAAGCCCATTCGTGCCGGTGACGACCACCCGATGCTGAGTGCTCACGTCGACCGCTCGTACCGGTAGGCCGAGACCGGCGATTCGTTCGAGGTAGGCCAGGTAGTCCTGGAACGACTCGTTGTCGTCGATGCTGCCCGCCCGAGGTGGCCCGGCATCGATCGGCTCCTCCATCACCACCCGCGCCCCGTCTGCGCTCTCGGCCGCCTCGCCGCCGCTGGCCATCGTGGTGGTCATCGCCATGTCGCCTTCTGCCGTCGCCATGGCTTCCTCGTCGCCGCCGCCGAACGAGGCATCGGCGTCGGCTGGGCTGCCGTCCAACCAGCCACGCCCGGTCTCTGTCGGGTCATCGTCGGTCGTGGTGATCGTGGGCGCTGCACCTTCGCTCCCGCTGCCAGACGTGCAGGCGGAAGCCGCCAGTGTGAGGGCGAGCAGGAGCGTCAGAAGGCGAGCAGTCGTTGCCCGAAACGATCGGGCATCAGTGCGTGGCGTGCGGTTCATGCCACCTGAGACGGCGACCGAACCGATCTGGTTCCCGTCGATGGTAGTTGTGCGGGGTCGGCAGCGGAAGCAAGAGACCCATGCGCCGTTTCGATTTCGCAGCGAAGCTGGTCCACAGCGTCAGCGGGGTCCGGAGGGAGTTCGACCCCTGCCAGTAGTCGCCTGCAACTTGCTTCGCTACGACGATCGTCAAGGCCGCTCGATCGGCGCGAGTCGCTCGGGCGTGATCCAGCGACACGGCGGTTCGTCAAAGACGATCCATACTGACCGATAGTCAGCCGGGGTTTCAGGCGGATCTTCGAGGACCGCGAGACCTTCGGTCAGCGCGAGTGGGAGCGTGTCGAGCCATCGTTGGACAGTTCGCCCGTAATCAGAGGGGCGCAGCGCGTAGTCCCATGTACGAAGTCGTCCAACCTCGGGTGCCACCCACAGCCGGATGTCGGGGACACCCTCCAACGCTTCATCAAAGCCGTGGTCAGTAAGCCGAAGACTCAACCCGAATGGCCGCTGTGCGGTCGAGCACACGAAGTCGGCATGGATACGCAAGCTCTTGATCGCGGACCCAAGCATCAGGGTGGCGATCTCGTCGACCGAGCAACCACGAAGCGCTGCCAGGTGATGAGATCGAGTCCACATCGCAGGCTGGTCGTGTTCGTCGAGCCGCAGAATCCACTCAGGGTCGCGAAGAACGTTTCCGAACACGTCAGGGAACTCGGCTTCCAGTTCATCGAAGAGGCGCATCAGCAGTTCCATCCGTCGTGGCGCGGCGACGAAAACACTCTGTCCGCCGAAATCGGACGGCAGGTTGCCGGGTTTTGCGTGCTTGCGCACGCCATCCGGTCGTGTCGCCATACTCCCCTCGTTGACGTGAGGAATCGCGAGCGGCTCGTCGAGGCGGTGGATTGACGAATGACACCTGGCGGACGCACGCTACGAGAACACCCACCTGCATGGTGGTTCCCGGAAACCGACCCACACCGCTTCTTCGGTGCCGGGCCCGAACCATCTCTTGGCGTGCGCCTCGGCAAACTGTTCGGCGGTCCAATCTCGCACCTCGAGGCCATCGGTCAAGCTCGACGGAAGTGCGCCCAACCACGCCTCGACGGCCCGATACCAGGTGGAGGGCGAGGCTTCTGGTGTGTCGTGCCAATGTGGAGCAACGACCGTATCGACGATGAGCCGGGCGGTCAGAACCACGTCTGCCGGTCGTTCGGGGTTGCGCTTCTCCACCAAGACGCCCATCCGATAGGGACCGCTCTCGCTGGCGCACGCAAACCTGGCGTGGATGTGCAGGCTCTCCACCCCCAGTCCGACGGCCAACGTGGAGAGCTCGTCGGTTTCCCAACTCTCCAGCGGAGACTTGAAGAGGTTGAGCCACAGGGGCGGATTGTTGGAGTCACCTTCGAGCTCGAGAATCCAGTCCGGTTCCCCTTCCTCGACGGTCCAGCCGAGGGAAGCTGATTTCAGCTCTTCGTAGCTACGCATCACAACTTCCACCACCTGCGCTTCCTGCTCGACACGTCGTCGCTAGGAGCTGGCCCCCGGGGAGCCATGCATGATCGCACCATCCAGTGTTCTCCAAGCGCCGACTTCGCAACGCAACCGGTACGGTTCGCACTCGCAACCTACTCGATCGAGCCCGAAGCCCTCGCGTTCGCCGCGTGCGGTTTCGGACCGGTGTTCAGTCGTCGTGGTGCGGCGACCTCGTACGGACGCCGTCGAGGGCCAGCGCCACCGCAGCGTCGGCATGAATTCGCGTGGTCGGGAAATAGGGCATCAGCGCCCCGTCGCCGTCGGTCACGTCGTCGGGGCCGACGAGCAGTTCGATCTCGGTACAACCCGCGATGACGCCCTGGGCTCCGTCGTCGATCAGTCGATCGATGATGTCGATGTAGGCCTCCTTCGACTCGGGGTTGATGACTCCCTGCACCAACTCGTCGTAAATCACGTCATGAATGATCGAGCGATCGGGACCATCCGGAACTCGAACGGTGAGACCGTGGGCTTCCAATCGACCACGGTAGAAGTCCTCCTCCATCGTGTACCTGGTCCCCAGGAGTGCGACGGTGTCGAGTCCCGCATCGAGGATCGCTCTCGCCGTTGCGTCGGCCAGATGGAGGAACGGGACCGTGATCGCCGCCTCGATCGCCGGCGCCACGACGTGCATGGTGTTGGTACACAGCACGATGAAGTCGGCTCCGGCGTCTTGGAGTCGTCGAGCATCGCGGCCGAGTAGCTCGCCGGCGACCTCCCACTCCCCCGCCGCCTGGAGCTCCTCGATGCGAGCGAAATCGTAGGAACGGACGATGAGGTCGGCCGAATGCGTGCCGCCCAACGCCTCACGCACACCTCGATTGATCATTCGCTCGTATTCGACCGAGCTCTCCCAACTCATCCCGCCCAGCAGCCCGATCATCTTCATGCCGGGAGTCTGCCACTCGGGCTCGCGCGATCGGTCGGCCGGATCAGCCGAGACGCCGGAGCTCGGCATTGCGCACGTAGACCGTGACGAAGATGGCGAACGCCACGGCCGTGACGCCACTGATTGCCGCACCGGTGCCGTACGCCTCGGAGAGGTTGCCGAGCACGAACACACCGATCGGCATGAAACCGGCCTGCACGAGCGTGTAGAGGGCCATCACTCGCCCCATCAACGCCTGTGGCGTGCTGGCCTGGATGAGTCCCTGGTTCATGTTGATGTAGAAGCCGCCGGCGAGCCCCATCAGCAGGGCCAGGGCGCACACGACACCGAAGTTGGTCGAGCGACCGATGAAGAACGTCACCGACGACCCCACGATCACCGCCCGCTGGAACAGCGTGCCCTTGTTGGGAAGGTCGCCGCTCTTCATCACGACTACCGAGGAGATGGCGATGCCGAGTCCCATGAATGCCAGGGGGATGGCTGCATCGCCGGCTTCTCGACCCAACGCTGTCTTCACGTGCGCCTGCATGGTCACCATCACCGCTGGGTTGATCGACAGGCTGGCGACGATGAGCAGACCGAACAGCGTGCGGAGCGCGTTGTCATGCCACACGTGCGAGAGCGCGTCTCGAACTTCGGCGGAGATCTTGCGCCGCGTGGCCACCGTTTCGTGGTGGGGCACTCGTAGCTGCACGAGGAAGACGACGCCGAGCAGCATCAGCCCGGCCTGGAACCAGAACGCCCCGGCGAAGCCCACCTGCCGTTGGACGGCACGGATCACCACCGGCCCGAAGATCAGCGAGGCGGTCATCGCCAACGCGTTGACGGCAATGGCGCTATACAGCTGATGCTTTTCGACCAGGGCCGGCACGAGCGACGAGCGAACAGGCGACCCCAGCGCTGCGGCCGAGCCGGCAAAGGCGGCGGCGAGCATCGCCCAGCCGACGGTCAGCCGGCCCGAGGCGACGAGTAGCGCGGTGCAGGTCATCACCACGGCCCCGGCCATCTGGGTGGTCATGAGCATCTTGCGGCGATCGATCCGGTCGGCCCACACGCCGGCGTGCAGCGTGAGGAAGAGGGCCGGGAGCCCGAGCGCTCCGATGACCAGCGCCTGCTCCGACTCGCCCCGGTCGAGGTGGTCGAGCACGAGCGAACCGAAGAGGAACCGCTCGGCATTGGCGACGAGGAAGAACGCGATGTTGTTGAGCCACAGGAAGCGGAAGTTGCGTACCCGTAGGGCATTGCCCGGCGCCGCGACCGGCTCGGAGCTGTCCGTCGCTGGCGTGGTCTGCGTCATCGGCGACATCGTGGCACGAGCATTCACCTCACCGCCATCTCCCGTTCACCAAGCGAGCGGCCGGCCAACCCGGCCCGGGCGACCCGGCCCGGCGGCCGGACCCAGCTCGGCAGCAACTGTCGACACTCGAGCCCACACCAGCCAACTGTCCACACTGAAGCCCGGAACTGAGCTCCAGTGTCGACAGTTCGCCACGATGGGCTCCAGTCCGGACAGTTCGAAGCCCAACTCAGGGGCGGCTCGTGACGATCACGGACTGGCGTTTTCGTACCGGGCCAGCGGCGCCACTACGTTGCTTCGAGGGACAAAGCACCAGTGCCGAACCACTCGGCCGAGGGAGTACGACATGTTGACCGGGGACCAGTACAAGGCGTCGTTGTTGGACGGACGCGCCACCTACTTCGAGGGCGAGCGGATCGAGGATCTGCCCGGGCACCCGCTGCTCGGCCAGACCGTCGACATCACTGCTGAGGGCTACGACCGCTGGTACGACCCCACCCCCGATGCCACGAGCCCCCTCCTCGCCGTGCCCACCTCGGCCGAGGAGCTGCGCGACATGATCCCGCTCCTCCACGACGCCGGGATGATGGCACACGTCACCAACACGTCGATCCAAACCCTGAAGACGGCTTCGGGTCGCATGACCGACCTCAAGCCCGACTACATCGAGCGCATGTCGGCCTACATCGAAGAGGCCCAA
This sequence comes from Acidimicrobiales bacterium, assembly GCA_041394265.1. NCBI lineage: Bacteria > Bacillati > Actinomycetota > Acidimicrobiia > Acidimicrobiales > Acidimicrobiales bacterium. The sequence continues at coordinate 2,685,759 of JAWKIO010000005.1, read as the reverse complement.
CGGTCCGATGTGCGCATCACCCAGTGCATCACCGACGCCAAGGGTGATCGCAGCCGCCCGCCGGCGAAGCAGGACGACCTCGACTCCTACGTTCGTGTGGTCGACCGCCAACGCGACGGCGTCGTCATTCGGGGCGCAAAGCTCCACATCACCGGCGCCTCGTTCGGGCACGACTTGCTGACCATCCCGACCAAGGCCATGAAGGCCGGCGAGGAGGACTGGTCGATCGGTTGCGTGGTCCCGGTCAACGCCGAGGGTGTGAAGATCATCAACACCACCTACGCCCCGCGTCATGAGGACGTTCGTTCGTTCCCGGTCTCGGGCGGCCACCACTTCCCCGAGGGGTTCGTGATCTTCGACGACGTGTTCGTCCCGCATGAGCGGGTCTTCCTCGACGGCGAGACCGCGTTCGCCGCCGTGTTCGCCCACTCGCTCGGTTTGTGGGAGCGGCTGGGCGGCCTGTCTGCGTTCGTCGAGGAAGCCGACGAGCTGGTCGGCTTGGCCCAGTTGGTCGCCGAGGCCAACGGCACTGCGGGCATCTCGCACATCAAGGAGAAGATCTCCGAGATGATCATCCACGCCACGCTCATCCGAGCTGCGCTCGAAGCGGCGGTGAGCAACTGCAACATCGGCCCGGAGGGAGCGGCCTTCCCCAACGAGCTCTTCACGAACGCCGGCAAGTTCCACGCAGCGGCGAACTACAACGCCATGGTCCGCCACGTCCACGACATCGCCGGCGGAGCAGTCCTGACCGCACCGGTGCCTGCCGACTTCGAGAACGCCGACGTCGGGCACCTGGCGAAGAAGTACATGTCAACCGGCAATGCGATCGACGGGGAGTACCGGGCCCGTCTGATGCACACGATCCGCGACCTCACCGCCGATGCCTACGGTGGCTGGAAGGCGGTCACCAACATCCAGGCCGGTGGCGGTCTGTATGCCCAGCGCATCGTCACCCGCCGCCACTACGACCTCGAAGGCGCCAAGCGCAAGGCCTTGCACATCGCCGGGATCAGCGAAGACGAGGCGAAGTGATGAGCGCTGCGTCGGCAGCCGCCACCGAGAGCCCCACGAGCGCAAGCGCCCTGCAAGACGAGGTCCGATCGTGGTTGGCCGAGAACTGGGACCCGTCGCTCCCACTGGGTGAATGGTGGGCGCGCCTTGCCGATGCCGGCTGGAGCTTCCCCCACTTCCCGATCGAATGGTCGGGGCGAGGCTTGTCGTCGGCCGATGCCAGCATCGTCGAGCACGAGATCCGTGCCGCCGGCGCGTACGGGCCGCCTCATGGCATCGCCACCATGATGGTCGCGCCGATGGTGCTCGAACTCGGCACCGAGGAGCAGAAGGCGAAGTGGCTCCCCGGCATCGTGCGCGGCACCGACGTGTGGTGCCAGCTGTTCTCCGAACCCGGCGCCGGTTCCGACCTCGCCGGAGTGTCGACCCGAGCCGTCCTCGATGGCGACGAGTGGATCGTCAACGGGCAGAAGGTGTGGACATCGGGCGGTCACTACGCCAAGCGAGCCATCCTCGTCGCCCGCACCGACCCGGCCCAGCCCAAGCATCGCGGCCTGAGCTTCTTCGTGATCGAGATGGACCAACCGGGTGTCGAGGTCCGGCCGCTCGTCCAGATGACCGGCGATGCCGAGTTCAACGAAGTGTTCCTCACCGACGCCGTCGTGCCGGCCGAAAGCCTGATCGGCGATGTCGGCGGCGGCTGGTCGGTGGCGCTACGCACGCTGTCGTACGAGCGTGGGTCGCTCGATCCCGAGGCCGAGGCCGGCATCCAGTTCGCGCTCGACCACGACGAGCCAGCCGGCCGCTACGCATCGGGTGAGTTGAACGACGGCACTCGCGGCTTCATGCCCACCGGCTCCGAAGCGTGGCGACTGCTGTGCCAACTGGCCGCCGAGACCGGCTCGGTCGACGACCCACTCATCCGACAGGAGCTCGCCCGGCTGTACGGCTGGTTCGAGATCGCCCGCTTCACCGGACTCCGTGCGGCCGCAACCCAGGCGGCGACCGGCCAGCTGCCCGGTCCCGAGGTGTCGCTCGGCAAGCTGGCATCGGTCCGTCTGATGCGGGCCTACCGCGACCTTGCCCTCACGATGCTCGGTCCGGCGGGCACCCTGCTCGGCCCCGACGCACCGCACGGTGGACTCTTCGCACAGATCGCACTCTCCGTTCCCGGCATGTCCATTGCCGGCGGGACCGATGAGATCCAGCGCAACATCATCGGCGAGCGGGTGCTCGGCCTCCCCGGTGACATTCGGGTCGACAAGGATCGCCCGTTCTCGGCGGTGGCCAGCGGCACCACGAGCTGAGCGGCCCTGCCCAGGAGGTGGGGTCACGTTCGGTCGTTGGCGACCGAAACTCCACCTATGCATGCCTGGACACGCGACGAACTCCTGGCGCTCGCTCGGGGCAAGCTCGTGGGAGTGCGGGGCGAACTGGGCGAGCCCGTGGTGGTACCCGACTGGATGCGCAGCGACGAGTTCGACGTGCTGGACCAGTCGATCGAGGAGATCCTCGATCAAGTACACCCCGATGATCGGGTGAATCTCGTCGACCTCTACGGACTGGCGATGACGACACCGGGTGAGCTCCTCGACACGGAGTTCCGGTCAACGCTGGGCGAGTCGGCGGCCATCACCAGGATGCAGATGATCAACCTCATCGGCGACGACGTGCTCGGGCACCTCTTCGTCGTGATCGACCCGACCGGTCGAGTCGTCGACGGCGGCTTCGATCATGACCATCTCTTCGACCAGCGGCCAGCAGACTGGATGATCTTCACGGTCAACTCGGCTGCGGTGATCATGACCGTCGAGGGCGATAGCGAACGGTTCATCGGGTACTCCCACGACGAGCTGATCGGGAGTGTCCCGGCCAAGTTCACCGTGGCGGAACACTTGGTTGCTGGCATCCGCATGTGGAAGCAGCTCAACGAGCATCCCGAAGGCACCTACACCTCTCGACGCCAGTGGATCCGCAAGGATGGGACCAGGGTCTGGGTCGAGACCTCGTATGCGCATCGGCGCAACCCGCCATCGGGAGAAGGACACATCATCCTCGTGTTGTGGGACATCACCGACAAGGTGGCGGCCGAGCAACAGCTGCTCGAGCGTGAGGCCGAGCTGCAGCGCCTCGCCGACGACTTCCGGGCACTGGCCAACGAGGTCACCGCGGCGGTGTTTCGCTGCACGATCGACGGCGACGTCACGTTCCACAACGCGGCGTGGCGCCAGCTGCTCGACCGCCGCGCCGGCGTCGAGCGCATCCACGACCTCTTCGACGGCGAGTCACGACGACGCCTCGACACGACATTGGCCGATCTGATCGTTGGCCAGACCGAGCGGGTCGAGCTCGAACTCGCCGGAGACGACGAGACGACCTGGTGGCGACTCCGCCTCCGTGCCATCGGTGGCGACGGTCGCGCTGCTTCGTTCATCGGCTCGCTCGATGACATCACGACGACGGCAAAGCTCCGGGTCGAAGCCCGACACGACTCGCTGACCGGGCTGCTGAACCGATCAGCGATCGAGGCGCACCTCGCGCAGGCGTTGGCGACGTCTGGGTCACACACGATCGTCGTCTTCGTCGACCTCGACCGCTTCAAGGTGGTGAACGACACCTGGGGTCACGAGGCCGGCGATGCCGTGCTGGTGGAGGTCGCACACCGACTCCGGCGAGCTGCCCGCGAGCACGATGCGATCGGACGCTGGGGCGGCGACGAGCTCCTGTTGGTGATGGACGTCGGCGCGGAGCCCGACGACCATCGAATCGTCGAGCGGCTCCAGCGGGTCTTGCTCAAGCCGGTCGCCGTCAATGAAACAGCCGACTGGATCCCATCCGCGTCGATCGGCGTGATCCGCCCAGAACCCGGCGAGTCGGCCGAAACGGTCATCGCACGCGCCGACGCCGCAATGTTCGCCGTCAAACGAGCAACGCGCTGAGCCAGCGACCACGATCAGAGAGTTGTCCATCGATCCACACCCGCGGGCCTGATGCAATGATGGGGCCGTGACCATGTCGGGTGGTGGGCGGTCGGAGACAACCGACGTCGAGTACCACGTGGAAGTCCGCCGGCCGTTGCACCGACCCAACCCGAGTGATCGGTTGGAGCGTCGATGGCGAGCACGGTCCAATCAGCGTCGGCAAGATCGCTCCGGCCGCTCCGAGAGGAAGGGATGGAGCGGATGGGACTGGATCGACCTTCCGTTGGACGACATGGGGGTCTTCGGCCTCGCCATCATGGCAATCGCCACGGTCATCGCTGTGGGTCTCCTCGCACTGCTCGTCGGCCCGTTCGTGTGGATTCTCGTCGGGTTTGCCATCGACCTGTTGCTGTGGCTGTTCCTCGCCGTCATCGGGCTCGTCGCGTGGCTCGTCCTCGGCCGGCCCTGGCAGGTGGTCGTCGTCGATCAGCACGGCGACTCCCACGCGGAGGTCGAGGTACGAGGCCGCCGCGCCGCCCACGCCCTGGCCGTCGTCGTCAGCGACCGTCTCGCTGCCGGCCTCGACCCACAGGCCGCCACGTCCGGGCCCTGAGGTCGAGCTGCATCGTCGGCACCGTCGTGGGCCATAGTTGAGCCATGCCAGAACAGGTGAGGCCGTTGCGTATCGGGGCGGGCGCTGGATTCGCCGATGACCGCATCGAGCCAGCGGTCGAGCTCGCCGAACGGGGCGACCTCGACTACCTGGTCTTCGAATGCCTGGCGGAGCGCACAATCGCGCTCGCACAGATCGAGCGGCGGCGAGATCCCGCCGCCGGCTTCAACGAGTGGCTCGGCGCCCGCATGCGGGCGGTGCTCGAGCCGTGCACCCGGCAGGGAGTGAAGATCATCACCAACATGGGCGCAGCGAACCCACTCGCCGGCGCCCGCCTCGTAGCCGACGTGGCGACCGAGATGAGTCTGGCTGGGCTGAAGGTCGCAGCGGTCGAGGGTGACGACGTGCTCACGCTCGTCGCCGGACGCGGCCTACCCCTCATCGAACGCGAGGCATCGCTCGACGATCTCGGGGAATCGGTCGTCTCGGCGAATGCCTACCTCGGTTGCGAACCGATCATCGCAGCGCTCGAAGCAGGCGCCGACGTGGTGGTTGCGGGCAGGGTCGCCGATCCGGCGATGTTCTTGGCCCCGCTGGTACACGAGTTCGGTTGGCCACTCGACGATTGGCGACGGCTGGCCTGTGGTGTCGGCGTCGGCCACCTCCTCGAGTGCGCCGGCCACGTGACCGGCGGCTACTTCGCCGACCCCGGAGTGAAGGACGTGCCCGACCTCGCTCGGCTCGGCTTTCCGATCGCGCAGGTCGAAGCCGACGGATCGTTCGTCATCACCAAGGTGGAGGGAACGGGCGGGCGCGTCGATGTGGCCACCTGCACCGAACAGCTGCTCTACGAGGTCCACGATCCTTCGGCCTACGTCACGCCCGACGTGGTGGCCGACTTCTCCGGCGTCCGCCTCATGCAAATGGCCGAGAATGTCGTCGCCGCTGCGGGCTTCGAGGGCTGTGAGCGCCCCGACCATCTGAAGGTCTCGGTGGGCTACAGCGACGGCTTCATCGGTGAGGGTCAGATCTCGTACGCCGGCCCGAACGCCGTGGCCCGGGGCCGGCTGGCGCTCGACATCGTCCGAGAGCGGCTCGACCTTCTCGACATCGCGATCACCGACGCCCGCTTCGATCTGATCGGCATCGACGCCGTTCATCGTGGACCCACGCCCGACTCCCACGCGGAACCGATGGAGGTCCGAGCGCGGGTCGCCGCTCGAGCGCCGACTCGTGACGCTGCGGTGCGCGTCGGTCACGAGGTTGCCTCGCTCTGGCTCAACGGGCCTGCGGGCGGTGGAGGTGCCGTGCGAACCGCGACCGAAGTCATCGCCGTCGCCTCAGTCCTCATCCCCCGGCTCGATGTCGAGACCAGGTGCACCGTCGTGGAGTCGGCATGAGACTGCACGACATCGCCCACAGCCGAGCCGGCGACAAGGGCAACACCTCGGATCTCTCACTGATCGTGTTCGACACCGCCGACTACCCCTTCATCGCCGAGTACGTCACGGCCGAGCGAGTGGCGACCCATTTCGGCGACCGTGTCCGTGGACCGGTTCTTCGCTACGAACTCCCGCAGCTCGGCGCCCTCAAGTTCGTCCTTCACGACGCGCTGGCGGGAGGCGTCACCCGCTCGCTCGAACTCGACATCCACGGCAAGAGCCTCAGCTCGAGCCTGCTCGCGATGGAGCTGCCGGACCGAACCGGCGTAGAGAGGAGTGCCGATGACTGATCCCGTGGTGGAAACTGCCGCTGGCGCGGTCCGTGGACGGCTGCTTCCCGACGGCACACGCTTGTTCGCCGGCATCCCGTTTGCCGCACCCCCCATCGGTGACCTGCGCTTCCGCCCGCCCCTTCCCGCTACGCCGTGGAGCGGGGTACTCGACGCTGGCGCTGCTCCCGCTCCGCCGGCGCAGGGAGTGGCCGCGCTGAGCGGAGAGGGCGCCGGGTCGACGGGGAGTGAGGACTGCCTCTATCTGAACGTATGGGTGCCACCGTCGGCCGGACCGTACCCGGTGCTCGTCTGGATCTACGGTGGCGGCTTCGAGAACGGCTCGGCGTCGCCGCCCGAGACCAATGGAGCTGCGTTGGCGCGCCGACTCGACGCCATCGTCGTAGCCACCAACTATCGAGTCGGGGCCCTCGGCTGGCTCCATCTGGCCGATCTCGGTGGCAGTGCATGGCGGCGCTGCACCAATCTCGGGCTCCAGGATCAGGCAGCGGCGCTCGGCTGGGTTCGAGACCACGTGGCCGCATTCGGGGGTGACGCCGCCAACATCACCGTCGCCGGCGAGTCGGCCGGGGCATTCTCGATCGGGTCGCTGCTCGCCGTTCCTGGTGCCTCGGCATCGTTCGATCGCGCCATTCTCCAGAGCGGGAGCACCTCTCGGATCTTCCCGGCCGACATCGCAACGTCGATGGCGGCCGACCTGTTGGTTGCGCTGCAACTCGACGAGGTCGACCAGCTGACGTCTGTCCCTGTTGAGCAGCTGCTCGTTGCACAGCGCAGCGTCATCGACTCCGACATCGGTCGCCGCAACCTCCCCGGCGGCCGCTCGTGGGGTGTCGTGCTCGACGGCGACGTCCTCCCGATCGACCCACAAGCCGCCGTCGCCGCCGGGGCAGCCCGCCACATCGACCTGCTGGTCGGCACCAACCGAGACGAGGTCCAGCTCTTCGAGGTGCTGCAAGGCGAGGCCTACGTGCCCGCCGACGAGGCGGAGTTGCTCGACGAGATGGTCCGGGGCGGCGTCGCCCGTCCCGACGCGCTGCTCGAGCACTACCGACGCACGACACCCTCGGCCGACCTGGCGAGGCTGCGCTCGCTTTTCCTGGCCGACGCGATCTACCGTCTGCCCGCCCTTCGACTCGCGGCTGCCCATGTCGATGCCGGCGGTCGAAGCTACTCGAGCCTGTTCTCCGGCGAACCGCTCGGACCGGCGTACGGCGCCTGTCATGCCGCCGAACTGGCCTACCTGTTCGACCGACTCGATGAGGTCGGTGCCGACACCCTCGAGAACGCCGCCGTCGCCGACGAGTTCGCGACCGCCTGGTCGAGGTTCGTGAGCACGAGCGATCCCGGCTGGCCGGTCTATGACCCCAACGCTGCGCTCAACACCCGCCAATTCGGCGGCACTGACGAGATGGTGCCGCAGCCGGCACCCGGCCTGATCGAGGCCTGGGGCGAATCGGCGGGCCTCCCGTCCGACTGACGCCCGACTCGGCCACAGCGAGAAAACGAACAACGGCCTCGACCGGCGTGTTCACGCTGGTCGAGGCCGTGCTACAGAGCGTGCCCTCGGCAGGATTCGAACCTGCGCACACGGCTCCGGAGGCCGATGCTCTATCCCCTGAGCTACGAGGGCGGGACTCCGGATCGTACCCGGCTCAGATGCCCTTACCGAACCGATGGAGGAGTTTCAGTATCGAAGCGGCCGGAACACCGGCGGCGACGACGAGTGCGACCGGAACCCGGCGCTCCTTCGGCGACAACTTGAACGTCTCGACAGCGGTGCGGAACGCCCGCCCTCGCTCCCCCATCGCCGCCTGGGCGACCGCCTGCTGACCCCGAATACGGGCGAGGCCGACCGGGTCGTCGTGGAACTCGGGGAACTTGTCCACGAGGTAGCCGAGTGCCTCGTCGATCATGCGCCACCGCTCGAAGAAGAACGAAGCGCCGTGCCAATACACCCGCACCAAGGGCTGGGTGGCGGCGGCGATCGGGGCGATTTTCGCAGCTCGTAGCAACCAGTCGTAGTCCTCGGCGTATCCGCCCGGGATGTCTTCGTCGACCTGGCCGATCGCGCCCCACGCCGCGGCCAAGAACAACGTCGCTGAGGGGTGCACCTCGGTCATCCGGTCCCGGATGAAATCCTCGAACGTGAGCTTCGCGGGATCAGGGATCCGTTCGGTGTCCTCGTCATCGAAGTTGATGAAGACGCCGGTGGTTGCCACCAACGCCGACGGTGTCGTCCGCAGCGCAGCGAACTGGGCGGCGAGCTTGCCCGGGAGCCACTCGTCGTCGTCGTCACAGAAGGCCACCCATGGGTGCGTGGCCTTGGCAACCCCGGAGTTGCGGGCTCCGGCGAGGCCCGGCTTGCGTTCGTTCGTGGTGACTCGAATGCGCCGTCCCGGTTCATCGAGTCCAAGCGAGTGGTCGGGCTCGGAATGGTCGAAGACCAGCACGATCTCGAGGTCGCCAACGTCGTCCTGTGCGAGCACGCCGGCAATCGCTCGGGCCAGCAACTGAGGTCGATCACGGGTGGCGATCACGACCGACACCGACAGGTCGTCGAGCGCCGACGCTTTGGCGTCGGCCAGATGGTCGGTCGCCGATGCGGCGCTCGACATCGTCACGAGTCCAGTACGGGGCGGTGGTGCGGCTCGATGTCGTTCGGCGTCAGCCGGGTCTGGATGCCGAGGAGATCGTCGAGCACCTTGCCGAGCTTGACCACACCGGATGCTGCTTCGAGTTCCTGGCGGGGGATCGTGAACGTCTCCGGGTGCGCCAATGCCTCGGCCATCAGCACGTCGAACTCTTCGCGTGTGGTGGCACAGCGAGCCAGGCCGTGGAGATCGAGATGACGGGCGAACCGCAACTGATGGTCGTCGACGTGCTCGCCGAGCGAGTTGTCACGCGGAACGACGATCGGCAGCCGTCCGGCCATCCGGGCGTCCATCACCGTGGAGGGTCCTCCATGGCTCACCACCACGAGGGCAGCCGCGAAGAGGCGGCGCAGTTCGTCGTGAGGGATGAGGTCGTGACTCTCGATCGACACCGGTGCAGCGACGGTGCCTCGTTGCACGATGACGCGGTAGGTCGGGTTGTCCTTCGCCCATGCCTCGGCCCACTCGACCAAACGTGCGAAGGGATGATGGTCGGTTCCGACGGAAATGACGATCATCTGATCTTCGGGCAAGGGGTCGTTCGCTTGGGAGAGAGACATGGCAGGGGCCTTCATCGGGTCCTGGCGTTGCGACGGCACATCAGTAGAGAGGCCCAACGAGTTCACTTCCTGGGTTGAGCTTCTGCTGCTCGGGCCACTGGACGCAGAACCGAGAGGTGAACGGGCGAACGAGTCGACCCGTCATGGTCCGTGAATCGATGCGGTCGTAGACCTCGAGATACACGGTGGGGATCTTGCGGAGTCGTGCGGCGACGAAGAACGGGACCGCCACACCGGCACCGTTCGAAATGACGACATCGGGACGCCAATCGGCAAGCACCTTATGAGCCAGCACCATGTTGCGCAGCGTGTTTGGGATGTTTCGTGTGGTCGGATAGTGCGCAGGAATCAGATGCTCGCCCTTGAGCTTCGAGTGCGCGTCGGGCAGATCGAAGGTGACCCAACGCCGCTCGTGATGGGCCCACCACGGGCGCAGCTGCAGCAGCTGCGACAGGTGTCCGCCCGAGGACGACACGAACAGCACCCGGCGCGGAGCACTCGGAAGGTGATGCACGCTGCCCATTGTGCTCGCACCGTCGAGGACGGCCCCGTCACTGTGACTCATGCCAACCTCTCGAATCCATCACTGGCACACACGGCGAGCAACTCGTCGGCTCGACTCGACATGGCGTCGGAGCCGACGGCGTCGAGCAGCGCAGCGCCGGCGGCCTGGTAGCGAGCGTCGCTCGAGGCGGCGGCGTTGGTTGCGCCCTCGGTGAGACGGGCTTGCACGTCGGGACCGGTGTCACCATCGAGCAACCCGAGGTAGCCGAACTCGACAACCGCGCAGGTCTCTGCAGCGCTCGGGGCCATCGCCGGCCCGGCCAGCGAGGTGTCGCCCGCCGCCGATTCGGCGCCACCGTTGACCGGCTCGGTCGAAAGGCCGTCCTCGGATTCGATGACAGGCGCCGGTTCGTCGGCGATGGTTTGGGCGCCGCCGTTGGCGGGATCATCGCCGACACCGGTCTCGCTCTCGGCGGGAAGATCGGCCGCGTCCTGTCCATCGGCGTTCGGCGTCGACTCGCCCCCCGCTTGCGACTCGACGTTGCCAACGGCACCATCGGAAACATCGCCAGATGAAGCTATCGCCCCATTCGACGCTTCATCCACTGGGTCGGAGCACGCCGCAACACCAAGAGCGAGTACGGCGACGAGAGCAGGCAGAAGACGGCGGGATCGGGGAACGGTCATCACCAATCTTTCGGCAGTTCGAACGTAGGGTTTAAGGCTCGCCAGGAGATGACGAAACTGAAAGCACATGAGTCGCGGATTGCCAGGACCCGAAACGAATGAGCTCGCTTGGGTCACCTCGATGCTCGGCGGCCCGGGACGTGGCGCGGCCCGCCCCTACCTGTGCCGTCCCTCGCTCGAGCAGGCAGAACTCCTGGTCCCGCTGCGCCCACGACGCGCCGCCGCCGGATCGATGCGGCGCTACCACGACGACCGTTCGTGGAAGCAACGCGGCGTCGTGTTGGCCGGACAACTTCTCGGCCAGTTCGGCGTGCTCGATCGGGCGCCCGGCGAGCGACACGACCTCCCGTCGTTCGTCCGCATCGAACAACTCGGTGCCATGCTCGGCGAGAGCGAACTCGTGCCGGCCATCGGACTCGGACCTCGGCGCCGCAACCGCAAACCGGTCATCCAGCTCCTCCGGCCGAACGGCGAAACCGTCGGCTTCGCCAAGGTCGGCTGGTCGCCCTTCACCACCGAACTGATCACCAACGAGGCCCGCTGGCTCCGCCACGTCGACGGTCGCATGCCCCCGGGCACAAGCGCTCCGCCGGTGCTCCTCGATCACCGATTCGATGACATCCACATCGTCGTCACCGCTCCCGTCGACACGCCGGTGTTCGCTCGACGCCGCGGCCCACTCGATTTCGAAACGCTGGCGGCCATCGCCCGCCTCGGCACCGACGAAATCCGAGCGCTGCCCGAACTCCAGATGCTCGCTCAGGCGCGCGAGCTGGGGGTCGCCGAAGTCGTCGATCTCGATCGACTCGTCGAACGCCATGCCGAGGTCCGCATCGAGTTGGGGCTGTGGCACGGCGACCTGACACCGTGGAACACCGCCACCAACGGCACCAGCACCGGCATCTGGGACTGGGAGTTCAGCGACGACCACCGCCCCATCGGATTCGACGCCCTGCACATTGCGTTCGAACTCGTCCGCCGCAGCGGCCCGGCGCAAGAGGCCGCAGCGATCGCAGCGATCGAGTCCGACGCCGCCTCGATCCTGACACCCGTCGCCGACCCCGTCACTGCAGCCGCCATCACCGACCTCTACTTCTGCGAACTGCTGATGCGCGAGCGAAGGCTCGCCGGCGAAGGATGGGAGCCCCAGCACCTCGCTCCGCTCGAACAGCATCTGATCGACGTGCTGCAACGACGCATCGGCCACCCATGACCGAGCCCGCCACCGCCGGGTCGCCGACCACCAAGCCCCTCGGCTCGTCACAGTCGACGGCTGCTGCGTCGTCGTTGGCGTTGCTCGGAGCAGTGGTCACGACCGTTGCCAACTTCGTCATCGCCATCCTGGTCTCGAGCTCGAGCAATGCGTTGGCCGGTGTCTTCTTCACCGGCACGGCGGTGGCCACCATCCTCGGCAACTCGGCGAGTCTCGGAACCATGACCAGCCTCGTCTACTTCCTCCCCCAGGCGTTGCGGGGGGACCAGCCGAATCCGCGCGCATTGATCGGCCTTGCGCTCCGACCGGTCGCAGCGTTGTCGATCGGGCTCGGGGTCGTGCTGTTCGTGGTTGCCGGGCCGTTCGGCCGACTCGTCTCCGACGACGCAGCCGGCGACCTCACATCGATGCTGCGCGTGTTCGCCGTCGTCGTGCCGACCTGGGCGCTGACCCAGGCCCTTCTTGGTGCCTCACGAGGTCTCGGGACGATGGGGCCGACCGTCGGGGTCGGCCAAGTCCTGCGGCCGGGTGGCCAGATCGTGCTCCTCGGTCTGCAGTTCTGGCGTGGCGATCCTTCGGCCACCGCGATTGCCGTGGCGTGGTCCGTTCCCGTGTTGATCGGCCTTGGGGTCGCCATCGTCGCCGTCGCTCGTCTCGGCGGGTTCCAGCATCACGGTCCGGGACTCGTCACCGGTCGGGAATTCTGGGGCTACACCCGCTTCCGAGCGCTGTCGACCACGATGCAGATCGCACTCGAACGCATCGACGTCGTGATCGTGAGCGCGCTGCTCGGCTCCGGCCCGGCCGGCATCTACGGATCGCTCAGCCGCTACATCAGCGCCGGCAACTTCCTGATTTTCTCCGTGGCCCAGGCGATGTCGGCCCATCTCCGGCGAGCGATCTCGAACCAGAACATGGACCGGGCACGACAACTCCTCCAGCGCACGACTGGTTGGGTGGTGGCACTGGCCTGGCCCTACTTCGTCGCCGTCGCCATCAAGGCCGAACCGCTCGCCGAACTCATCAACGATCGCTACGTCGATGATGCGAACATCCTGCCGATCCTGGCCCTCGGCATGATGGTCAGCGCCTTCGCCGGTCCGATCGACCTGATGCTGCTGATGCTCGGACGCAGCAAGGCGTCGCTGTTCGGCGTCACGCTGGCGATCGCCACCGACCTCGTCCTGCTGGCGATGCTCGCTCCTGCCTTCGGTCTGGTCGGCGCCGCCATCGCCTGGGCTGCCGGCGTTGCCGTGCAGAACACCGTCGCCAGCGTGCTGGTCTACCGCGACATCGGTTTCATGCAGGTTGCCAGCCCGTCGCTCATCGCCGCTGTCGGATCCATCGCCACCGTGGTCCCCATCGGGCTGCTCACACCCTCGACCTTCGTCGGCACGGCGCTCACGGCGCTCATTGCGCTCCCGCTACTCGTTGCGTGGCTGCTGGTGATGAGGGATCGGATCGGACTGCAGGAACTCGTTCCAGCGCGGTTCCTCAACCGTCTCCCAGCCTTCTGACCAGCTCGACGAAGGCGTCTCGGGATTCGGGGCTGGTGTCGTAGTCCCAGACACAGTCGGGGTACGTGCCACCGGGCGCCGTGACGTTGAACCACGAGACGTACTCGAACTTGGCGGCGACCGAGGGATCGGCGAGGTAGGCCGCGGCGTTCCGGATCCACTCCGCTTTGCGCCCTGGTTGGGCGGGGTCCTCGACACTCGCCGTCTCGGCGACGGCAAGTGGCTTCCCGTGCGCCTCCGCAAAGGCCAATGCCGGGGCGACGAGGTCGGCGAACTCCACCCATTCCCGGACGCTGCCCTGGCAGAGGTACCAGTTGTAGGGATCCACCCCGACGATGTCGACGCTCTCGTCGCCGGGATACCACTGATCGGCCACCGGGCCGTTGAAGGCGCCGCCGGTGAGCACCCACACGGTCTGCAGATGCCCGCCACCGCGCTCGTCGAGCAGTTCATTCCAGCGACGCCACATCGCCTTGAAGTCCTCGGCCGTGCCGTTCGCCGCCGAGTCGCGGGTCTCCGGCTCGTGGTTCAGGGTCACATACGACCCATCGGGCAGCGCCGCCATCCGGTCGACCCAGGCGACGAGATCGTCGTACACCGCCGTACCGGGCTCGGCATCGGCAAGATCGCGCCACGGCACGAGCAGGCCTGCGCTTCCTGCCGGACGCACCGACAGGTGGACCCGCCGACCCTCCGCCATCGCTTGCTGCATGTCGGGATACGACAGGTCGTCGTCCCAGCGTTGGAACCAGCGGATCAGGTCGAGCCGTTGGCCGACATCGGCTTCGACAGCCGTGATGGTCTCATAGCGACTGCGCGGCACCGACATCGCCATGAACGGCTTCTTCTGGGCCTGAAGCGACGCCCGATCGGTGCTGGGCGTTCCGCCGTCGGCGACCGTCGACTCCGCGGTCGAGCGCAGATCCCCACCGCCCTCGACCGTCGTGCACGCCGCGACAACCAGGCACACTCCCGAGACGGCTGCCGCCCGCCAGAGACGCATCACGAGTACTGCTCGGCGTCCTCGGACTGGATGCGGATGGCAAGGGCAGTGGCGGCGAGCATGGTGAACATCTGGTGCGGCACGTGAAGGTAGAAGAACGCCTGGATCAACCCGATCAGGATGATGGCATGACACCACAGTCCGGCAACCGATACTTGGCGCCTCGTCCGCCACGCCCAGGCCGTGAAGGCGCTGAAATACCCGAGCGCGCCCGCAAACCCATACGAGAACATCACGAACCACATCTGGCCGTGCGTGCCGACCGACGGCAGGTTCCGGTCGTTCGGCCTCGGCGCACCCCAGCCGAACACCGGGCGTTCGACCGTTCCGGCGATGGCGTCGGTGACGAGTTCGAGGCGATCACTGTTCGAGTGGCCGGTGGCGAAGCGGGTCACGATCAAGTCGCCCAACGGCGTCAACACCAGCACGAGCGCCAGACCCATCAGTGCGATCAGGGTGTTGCGAAGCGCCTTCGATTGGCCGGCAGCGCCGAGACGAAGCGCCACATAACCCATGCCCAGCCCCAAGCTGATCCACAGGCCGCGGTTGAGTGACACGACCGCAGGGATCACTGCGGCGATCAAGAAGATGCGGATCAACCGGTTCGAGAACCCAACCCGTGCTTCACGCTGGGCAATCAGGGCGAACGGCGTGAGGAGGGCCAGCATCGAGCCCCACGAGTTGGTGTAAGGGAACGGTGCCTTGGGACGGGGGATTGGGAACCCGATGATGTCTTGCACCTCGGCGAAGCTCGGTGTGACCAGCGTGCCGATCAGCTCATTCGCCCGAAGGCCGGCCGGCATCAGGTAGGCCATCGGCGAGGCGAAGCTGGTCTCGCCCAGGAAGAATGCCAGGTAGCCGCCGACGACGGTCGCCATCCAGAGCCACACGAAGGCGCGGACTGTGCTCCATACCGAGACGCTCTCGCCGCCGTTCAACACGTACAGCAGGAAGACCGTGGCGCCGACGTAGTACCCGAACCTCAGCACCCAGCCGGCCATCCGGTCGGCGGCGTCGATGCTCATCGAGGAACCGACGACCGCCACCAGGAACAGGATCCAGAGCCCGAAGGACTTCGGCAGCACGAGTTCGCGCCGCCGCACCAGCGAGGCGGCCATCGGGAGGGCGAAGAGGACCCAGGTGAACCCGGCCAGCCCGAGCAGGAACCACACCGGCATCAAGGTGATCATCGCCGTGACCGGCCACGTCGGCAGTGGCGCGTCGGCCTCGGGACGTGGGATCGCCGGCCGGTAGGGCCGGTTGATCGACGGTGCGGTCACGGGGACAGTCTGGATCAGCTACGGCTGGTTTCGGCAACCACCGTGCCGAGCACGTCGGCGCCGACACGGCGGAGCTGCTCGACGGAGTCGGCGACACCGGACCGGGTCGCCCGGTCGGGCTCGATCACGAGCACTGCGCCCTCGCAGAGTCGAGCAAGGTCGACGGCGTCGGCAACCTGGAGGACGGGCGGGGCCTCGAACACGACGAGATCGAACTCGCTGCGGGCGCTGGCCACGAGTCGGCCGAACGCCTCACCCTGCAGCAAGCGAGCCGGGTCGGCGACCTGTGTACCTGAGGTGAGGATCTGGAGGTTGGGGACGCTCTCGAGGATCTTGATCGATTTCGACAGCGATGCCTGACCCGACAGCACGTCGCTGAGGCCGGCGTCATTGTCGAGACCGAAACGCTCGTGCATGCTCGGACGACGAAGGTCGGCGCCGACCAGGAGGGTGCGACGACCGGATCGAGCGGCGGCGGTGGCCAGGTTGGCGGCCACGGTCGTGGCCGAGTGCGGGTTGTTCGTTCCCGCAACGAGGACCATCGACTTGTCGGCCTGGTCGAGGTTGAACAGCAGCGAACCCTGGACCCGGCGATACGCCTCGCCCTCTTCGCTGTTGATCTCGGCGATCGCCGAACCGTTCCCGCCCTTGAACAGGCCCTTGCCGACCGGAACCGAGCCCAGCAACGGAAGACCCATGCTGGAGAGTTCGAGCGTGGCCGTACGAACCCGATCGTCCTGACGATCGAGCAGGAACGCCACGGCGAGGCCGAGCATCACGCCCACCAGCGCGCCGCTGAACGGGCCGGCGGCGGCGGGGATACCGGTCTTGGCATCGGGCAATCCGGCGTCGGAGAGAACTTCCCCCGGATCGACGCTGATGGCGCCGAGGTTGGCCAGCTTCGAGCCGATGCCTGCGAGTTCTTCTCGCTTCGAGATCTCTCGGTATTCGAGCGCACGAACCCGAGCGCCGTTGTCGCCGGCGGCGGCGATGTCGGCCGCCAGCGTCTCGAGCTCGGCAAGGAGGGCGGCTTCGCGTTCGGTCAGCTGCACCCGTGCCTGCTCGGTGTTGGCGAGACCGGCGTCGCGGCGATAGTCCAGGTAGGCCTCGGCGGCGGCCTGTGCGAGATCACGGGAACGCTCGGCCTTCCCGCCCGACGCGGTGAACACCAAGATGTTGGAGTCGAAGTTCACCGTGACGTCGATCTGTTCGGCGACCGACCGGGCCACGTCGGGATCGATGACGATCGACTCGGCGGCGGCAACGACATCGGGGTCGTCGAACGTCGACGCACCCAGGGTGTCGCGAGCCTCGATCAGGGCAAGGGCGCGCTCGGTGACTCGCTGCGACTCGGCGATCGCCCGCTCGGTGTCGGTGTTGATCTGGCGGGCGGCGTCGAGATTCGGGCTGTCACCCGCGATCACGAGCGGCCGGACCTCGACTCGCGCGCTGGCTTCATAGACGCGCGTCTGCAGCTGGAGCACCAGGAACCCGAGCACCGCACCAATCGCGGCGGCACCGGCGATCACCGGCCACCAGCGCCGGAGAACGCTCGTGTATTCAGACACGTCAACGACGGAATCGCCGTCGGCCATGGGTGCCTACTTTCGTCGAGAGGATGGGCGGACAGGGTTCAATCGGTCACTCGATCTCGTTGTTGAGCACCGTCGTATGGTCATGGTGCCGGGAGCCTCACCAGCTGACAAGGGCCTCGGTCGGGCGGCTCATTCGGTGTGGCGACCTTGCCCAGCCCGTTCCCGGTGGACCAAGGCGTAACATTGACACCCAGCCGGCCGATAGAGGGTTCGATGATGAACACGAATTACCTGTTGAGTGATCTCCGCGCGTTGGAGTCTGAAGCGATTCACATCATTCGTGAGGTGGCGGCCGAGTTCGAGCGTCCGGTGATGCTGTTCTCGGGTGGTAAGGACTCGATCGTGATGTTGCATCTGGCGATCAAGGCGTTCGCGCCGGCCCGGGTGCCGTTCCCGATCATGCATGTCGACACGGGCCACAATTTCTCCGAGGTGATCGACTATCGGGATCGTCGGGTGGCCGACGAGGGGCTGCGGTTGATCGTGGCCTCGGTGCAGGACCAGATCGATGCGGGGAACGTGGTGGAGGAGACCGGTCCTCGGGCGTCTCGCAACGGGTTGCAGACCTCGGCGTTGTTGCATGCGATCGAGGAGCATCGATTCGATGCGTTGTTCGGTGGTGCTCGCCGTGATGAGGAAAAGGCTCGGGCGAAGGAGCGGGTGTATTCGTTCCGTGACGAGTTCGGCCAGTGGGACCCGAAGGGTCAGCGTCCGGAGTTGTGGTCGTTGTACAACGGGCGGCATTCGATGGGTGAGCATTTCCGGATCTTCCCGATCTCGAATTGGACCGAGCTCGATATCTGGCATTACATCCGTGACGAGGAGATCGAGATCCCCGAGATCTATTACGCCCACCGCCGGCAGGTGTTCGCCCGGGACGGGATGTGGTTGTCGGACTCGCCGTTCGTGACTCGTTTGCCGGGGGAGGATCTCGAGGAGCGGATGGTGCGGTTCCGCACGATCGGTGATGCGACGTGTACGGGGGCGGTGGATTCCCCGGCTGATGACATCCACAAGGTGATCGAGGAAGTGGGGGCGACTCGGATCACCGAGCGTGGCGCCACTCGTGCCGATGATCGGCGCACCGAGGCTGCCATGGAAGATCGTAAGAAGGAGGGGTACTTCTGATGCCGGCTCCGATCACACAGGTCTGCGGCGGAAGCCGCAGCGAAACGAGGTACTTCTGATGGAGTTGCTCAGGCTCGCCACGGCGGGGTCGGTGGACGACGGCAAGTCGACCCTGATCGGCCGGTTGTTGTTCGACTCGAAGTCGATCTTCGAAGACCAGTTGGAATCGATCGAGGCCACCTCGTTGGCTCGCGGCGCCGAGAGTGTCGATCTGGCGTTGTTGACCGACGGTCTACGAGCCGAACGGGAACAGGGCATCACGATCGATGTCGCCCACCGCTATTTCGCCACCCCGCGGCGCAAGTTCATCATCGGTGACACCCCCGGGCACATCCAGTACACCCGGAACATGGTGACCGGGGCCTCCACCGCGGATCTGGCGATCGTGTTGATCGATGCCCGCAAGGGAGTGATCGAGCAGTCCCGCCGTCACGCGTTCATCGCGTCGTTGTTGCGGATCCCGCACCTGGTGTTGGCGGTCAACAAGATGGACCTGGTCGATTGGGACCAGGCCGTGTTCGAGAACATCCGGGCCGAGTTCGCCGAGTTCGCCACCAAGCTCGATGTCCCCGATCTCACGTTCATCCCGATGTCGGCCCTGTTGGGAGACAACGTGGTCGACCGCAGCGCGAACATGCCGTGGTATGAGGGGTCGACCCTGCTCCACCATCTCGAAGAGGTCCACATCTCCTCGGACCGGAACCTGGTCGATACCCGGTTCCCCGTCCAGTACGTGATCCGCCCCCAAACCGATGAACACCACGATTATCGGGGCTATGCGGGCACCGTGCGCGGTGGGGTGATGCGCCCCGGTGACGAGGTCATGGTCCTGCCGTCGGGGTTCACCTCGAAGATCAAGGCGATCGATGCTGCTGGTGAGCCGATCCCCGAGGCGTTCCCCCCGATGTCGGTCACGATCCGTCTCGAGGACGAGATCGACATCTCGCGTGGTGACATGATCTGCCGGCCCAACAACCAGCCCGAGGTCGGCCAAGACCTCGAAGCGATGGTGTGTTGGATGGCTGATGCTTCCCAGCTCCGCAAGGGACAGAAACTGGCGATCAAGCACACCACCAAATGGGCGCGGGCCATGGTCAAAGACCTCCACTACCGGCTCGATGTCAACACCCTGCACCGTGACGAAGCCGCCGAAGCACTCACGCTAAACGAGATCGGCCGGGTCACCCTGCGTACCACCCAGCCCCTCTTCTACGACGAGTACCGACGCAACCGCCAGACCGGCAGTTTCATCCTCGTCGACGAAAGCACCAACGTCACCGTCGCCGCCGGCATGATCATCCGCTGATGACCAACCCCGAACCGGCAAGTGGCCCAGCGTCGAGTCATCCTGTCACCGAGAACGTCGTGTGGCATCCGAGCGGTGTCGCTCGGGCCGATCGCTGGGCGGCCACCGGTTCGTCCGGTATGACCCTGTGGTTCACGGGCCTGTCCGGATCGGGCAAGTCGTCGGTGGCGGTCGAGGTCGAGCGTCAACTCCTTGCCGCCGGCCGTCCGGCCTACCTGCTCGATGGCGACAACCTTCGCTTCGGGCTCAACGGCGATCTGGGATTCTCGGCCGCCGACCGCGACGAGAACGTCCGCCGTGTTGCGCACGTGGCTCGACTGTTCGCCGATGCCGGCGTCGTTGCGATCGTCCCGTTGATCAGCCCCTATCGGGCGGCCCGTCAGCTCGCCCGGTCCCTCCATGAGGCCGCCGATGTGGTCTTCGCCGAGGTCTTCGTCGACACCCCGCTCGAGATCTGCGAGCAGCGCGATCCCAAGGGCCTCTACGCCAAGGCACGTGCCGGCGAGATCAAGGGCATGACCGGGATCGACGACCCCTACGAGGCGCCGCTCGATCCGGAGCATCGCTTCACTCCTGCCGATGGTGATCCGGCCGCCGTGGCCAAACTGCTCATCAGTCGGCTCTGACGGCGATCAACCGCAGGCGGTGCCTTCAGGGGTCGGACCGGGCACGACGCCGACTGCGGTGGTGGTCGTCGTCTCGACCGGCGCCACCTCGACCGGAGCGGTGGTGGGCGGTGTCGGCAACTCGACGGACTCGCGCGGCGTTTCCAGCAGGCCCTGGTAGTCAGTGCCGGTCAGGAGGACGACCTCGGTGAGGGTCTCATCGATCTCGTAGGCCGGTCCGCTGATGAGATAGCTGCCGAGCTTCGCCGCACCGGCGGCCATCGACGAGGGATAGCGAACGACCGTGCGTTCGGACGTGGGTCCGTTGTCGATCGTCTCGACGTTCATACCGAGGGCGCTGAGCGCCTTCGCCGCTTCGGACGCCTGTCCGGGAATCCGCGAACCGTTCTCGACGCGGTAGATGACCGGCACCGGCGCCGCGGTGACCTCGGTCGGCTCTTCGCCCCGGAAGATGGCGAGCGTCGGTTCGGCCAGCTCGCGCTCGAGACCAAGCACGGCCGCTCCCGCCGAGGTGCGGAAGTCGTAGACCGGCAACGAGTGCCCGACGATCTGGTCGCCGGAGACGCCACCAAAGGCCTTCGCCAGTGCGAGCAGCGAACCGATCTCGGCCCCACCATCGATGGTGAGGTTCGCCCCGGCGATGTTCAACACATTGTTGAGCGTGCCGATCTCGGCGATGTTGATCTTCTGCAGCGTGGTGTCGGCCACCCTGCGGATGAAGTACTGCTGACGACTCGACCGGCCGAGATCGCCGGTGCCGTCGCTGTGCCAGCTGCCGTCCTGGAAATACTCCACATGGCGGCCGCGGACGAACGCGAGTGACTGGAAGCCGTCGAGCACCTGGCACCCGGCATTCGGAACGTTGAGGCCCGACCCTGCGTCACGCATTGGGTAGTCGAACCAGATCGGTACGCCGCCGAGACCCTCGACGATGTCCTGGAAGCCGACGAAGTTGACCTCGGCGTAGTGGTTGATCTCGATGCCGAAATAGGACTCGATCGTGTTGACCAGCCGTTCCTCGCCACCCTCGCCGTTGAAGGCGCTGTTGACGCGTCCCTCGCCGCCGCCATCCAGCGGAACGTAGAGGTCGCGGGGGATCGACAACAGGTCGATCCGGCCGGTGGTTGGATCCACCCGGGCAACGATCATCGTGTCGGTACGTTTGCCCTCGGGCGCACCCTCGCCGAGGAATACGCCGGCCCCTGGGTCGTTGGGATCGATGCCTTCTCGGGAGTCGGTGCCTACCAGCAGCCAGTTGGAGGGCTCACCGACTTCGGCCGCCTCGACACTGCCGATCTCGACACTGCCGATCGCCTCGTACTTGTCGAGACCCCAGGCCATCACACCCGCACCCATGAGGCTGGTGGTGATGCCGACAACACCGAGCGCGATCACGCCGCGCTCGAACCAGCTGCGGCTCGGGCGCGTCATCGCCCGCCGCGTGGGGGCAGCAGGACTGGCCGGGGCGCCAGGCGGGTTGGCTCGGGGCGTCGAGCCATCGGTGGGGCGATTCATGGCGTGGTGAACGCTAGCGCAGCACTCTCCGATTCGTAACGTATGGTGCGGTGTTCCGAGAGCCCAGCCGTCAACGGTCGATCAACCGGCGCCGAGATGTTCGAGGAGCAGCGGGGCAACCGCGCCGGGGGCTTCGTCGGTGATGAAGTGGCCCACGCCCGCCAGCTCGACGAATCGGTACGGGCCCTCCACCATCGAGGCGGTCGCCTCCGCCGCGCTGCGGCCAACCGTGGCGTCGGCATCACCCCACACGTAGATCGTTGGCACGGAGGCCCCGGCCACGTCGGCGGCCTTGATCGACGATCGTCCGGCGGCGCGGTACCAGTTGACGGCCGCGTCGAGTGGGGCCCATGCACCGAGGATCTCCAGGTAGGCGTCGGCATCGGCGGGTGGCACACCGCTACGGTCGTAGATCCGGCGCAGGGTGGCCGCATCGTCGGCGAGCAACTCGTCGGTCGCCTCGGGACGAAGGAAGCTCTGATGGTGGCCAGAACGACGGCTCTGGGCAGCATCAGCCCGCAACGCCTGGACGAACGCCGCAGGGTGAGGGCGAGAGAGCACGGCGAGCGAGCGCACGCGGTCCGGGTGGAGCGCAGCCGTGATCCAGGCGATCTGGCCACCCCAGTCGTGACCGACGAGATGGAACCGCGGAGCGGCGAGCGAGTCGGCCAGCGCCACGACGTCGGCGACAATTAGCTCCATCCGGTAGTCGTCGATGTCCGACGGTCGCGCACCGGCGGAGTAGCCACGCTGGTCGGGCGCACACACGTCGAAGCCGGCATCGGCGAGGACCGGCAGCTCGGCTCGCCATGCGTAGCGGGTTTGCGGGAAACCGTGGAGGAAGAGCACGAGGTCGGCGCCCGTCCGTGGCGAGGCGTCGGCGGTGAAGCTCATGCCGTTGGCGTCGACCTCGATCGTGCTGATGGTTCTCATCGGCCCGGCTCCAGCGTCTTCGCCATGCAGAGGCTGTAGGGGTTCACCGTGTAGGCGTCGAAGGGCGCACAACGCTCGAAGCCCATCGAGGCATACAGCCGTTGAGCCGGGAGGAACTCCTCCATCGTCCCCGTCTCGAGCCCGACCCATCGCACGCCTCGAGCCTGGGCGACAGCAACGAGGTGGTCGACCATCGCCCGTCCCACCCCTCTTCCCCGAGCGGCAACGGCGGTGTGCATCGACTTCAGCTCGGCTCGCTTCACCCAGATCTCGAAGGGCGCCGACGCCAAGCAACGCACCATCGGCTCGAGCGGTGCAGAAGGTGACGGCGGGATCGAGCAATCCCGAGAGGTCGAGCGCGTGCACATGCTCGGCCGGCGACGTTGCCGCGGCAAACCGAAGATGGGCTTCGAGCAACTCGACCACATCAGGCGTGTCGGGCGACTCGACGGCGATCATCACGTCCACGCCCGAGAGTCTCGCACCCCAAGGAGGCCATTGCCGTCGATCTCGGCAGATTACGCCGGGTCCGTTCGGCGGCCTAGTTCGGGGCGATCACCGAGTCGACGACACGGCCAACGAACTGGTCGTCGAGAGTTTCGGCCGTGAACAGATATCGGAAGTAGATGGCCCCGAGGGCGAGGTCGATCGCCGTCTCGACGTCGGCGGCCAGCAGCCGACGCTCGTCCTCCGCTCGTCGCATCACGGTGCGGATGATCGTTCGACGCTCGGTCACGGCGGCATCGAAGAGTGACTGCAGTTCGAGGTCGCGCGCCGCCGGCGAGAGGATCTCTCGAACTGCGGTGCCGAACTCGGTGTTCACCGCGCGCGCAAGATTTGCCAGCAGCTGTCGAGCGTCGAGGCGGACGTCGCCCGTATCCGGCACCTCGGGATTGGTGCCCTCGAGCACCTCCATCAGCGCAGCGGCAACGAGCGCCGCCTTGGACGCGTGCCGACGGTAGATGGTCGGCTTCCCGACGCCGGCCCGCCGAGCCACGGCTTCGATCGTCAGGTCCACGAAGCCGACATCGCTCAGCAGCTCCCGAGTCGCGGCGTTGATCACAGCGTCGGTTTCGATCAGTCTCGGACGGCCGATGCGGTCGGATCTCCCGCCGGCCGATGGCGGCGGCGTCACAATTCGCCGGCCTCGAAACGCTGATAGCCATCGTTCAGGCCCAGGAGGACCTGAATGATCTCGGCGTAGGGATGGAAGAAGAACTCGAGGTCACGCAGCTCCTCCCACATCGCGTGGTAGCGATCGAGATCGTCGAATCGGCACAGCACCCAGTCGGTGTACCCCGAGCCGAGCGCATCAGCATCGAACCAGTCCATCTCGACCTCGCCGGCATAGCGAGCAACGACGACTTGCAGTGGCTCGGCCTTCGCATTCCTCGTGCCTCGATCGAGCGCAAGCCACGCCGGCAGCAAGCGGAGGACCACCACCGCTCCGTACTTCATGATCGGTCTCCTCGCGTTCATTACGTTACGAATCGTAACGTAATGAACGCGAGGAATCAAGTCCGTCGATCTCCCGTTGTTCAGGCTGCAACGTTGGTACGGGGAGCATCAAAACGAGGCTCCCCGCACCAACGTTGCCGGGGGTAACGCCGGGGATTCGCGGCTACTTGGGTTCCTTGGGGAGGCCGAGGACGCGCTCGCCGACGATGTTGCGCTGGACCTCGGCCGTGCCGCCCCAGATGGTCTCGGAACGGCTGAAGAAGAACGACGCCTGCATGGCGTTGACCGGGTAGCTGGCCTTGCCCCGCTGCCGGTTGGGGTTGGAGCTGTCCGGGTCGTACACGCCGTCGAGGACGAGGGAGTCCATCCCGGCCACATGGGTCCACAGTTCCATAACGTCTCGGTGATACTCCGACCAGAACATCTTGTTGGTGGCGCCCAGCGCCGCCACGCCCAAGTCCTTCTTCTTGTGCAGGGTGGCCGAGAGCGAGCGGAGGCCGTTGACCTTCATGATCTGGACCTTGGTGTGCGCCGCAGCGATGCGCTGGCGAATCACCGGGTCGTCGATCTTGCCGTTCTCGCGTGCGGTGTCGATGATGGCGTTCAGTTCGGTCTCGAAGCGTCGGTAGCCGGTAGTGGCGCTGGTGCCTCGCTCGAAACCAAGCGTGGTCATGGCGACCTTCCAGCCGTTGTTCACGCCACCGACGACGTTGTCCTTCGCACACTTGGCGTCGGTGAAGAAGACCTCGTTGAATTCCTGCGAACCGTCGATCTGGTTGATCGGTCGGACCTCGACGCCCGGCTGGTCCATGGGCACGAGGAGGTAGGAGATGCCCGCGTGCTTGGCGACGTTCGGATCGGTGCGGGCGAGCAGGAAGACATAGTCGGCGTGTTGGGCCCGGGTGGTCCAGACCTTCTGTCCGTTGATGACCCACTCGTCGCCGTCGAGTTCGGCCTTGCACTGCAGCGACGCCAGGTCGGAACCGGCCTCGGGCTCGGAGAAGCCCTGACACCATGCGATCTTGCCCTGGAGAATGCCGGGCAGGAACTCCTTCTTCTGCTCCTCGGTGCCCCACTGCAAAATGGTGGGGCCGACGAGGGTGTCGCCGAAGAAGTCGCCCCGCATCGGCGCGCCGACCCGAGCGAACTCCTCGGACAGCACCACCGATTCCATGGTGCTCAGTCCCTTGCCGCCGTACTCCTTCGGCCACGAGGCGCAGATCCAGCCGCCCTGGAAGAGCTTCTCGGTCCATTCCGCAACGAACGCTTCGCGCTCGTCGTCGGACATCTCGAAATCGTCGTCGGTCCAGCCGGCGGGAAGGTTGGTCTCCAACCAGCTGCGAATCTCGCCGCGGAACGTTTCAGCTTCTTGGGGGTAGTCGAGGTCCATGTCGCCAATCTTGACCCACCGGTCAAGTTTTGTCCAACACGACGCTGTGACCTGCCCGAACACCGGCAGCGGTGGGCCATTTGGACGGTCGCTAACCTGACCCGATGAACGACGTGGTGATCGGAGACGACGGAAACGCTCGCTGTGGGTGGGGTGCCTCGACACCCGACTACGTCGACTACCACGACCACGAGTGGGGGCGGCCCGTACTCGATCGGACCACACTGTTCGAGAAACTGTGCCTCGAGGGCTTCCAGTCCGGGCTCTCGTGGATCACGATCCTGCGCAAGCGCGAGAACTTCCGCGCCGCCTTTGCCGGGTTCGACCCCAACCTCGTTGCTGCGTTCGACGACGACGATGTCGAACGCCTGCTGGCCGACGCCGGCATCGTTCGCCATCAGGGAAAGATCCGGTCGACGATCAACAACGCTCAGGCCGTGCTCGCCATGGAGGCGAACGGCGAACAGCTGCAGGACCTCATGTGGTCGCATCGGCCCAAGACTCGGCACCGGCCGGCAACCATGAGCGAGGTGGCTGCGACCACCCCGGAATCGGTGGCGCTGGCCAAGGCGCTCAAGCGCCGTGGGTTCTCGTTCGTCGGACCCACCACGGCTTACGCAGCCATGCAGGCGATGGGCATCGTCAACGACCACATGGTCGGCTGCTGGCAACGCGAGGCCTGCGAGGCCGCCCAACTCGCGGTCGGCTGAACGACCGCGAAGGGGGCTCGTCGGGGCATATCGGCTACAGATCCGAAACTTGAGCACTTTTTCCCACGTTCGCTCAAGGAAAAAGTCCGTTTGGCCGAAGAAGACCCCGATGTCTGACCGGAACCACCACTCCCGAGCCACCGTGCCGCTCGGGATCGAACTCGATCGTCTTCCCGACATCGGTTCCGGCCCCGACCTCGTCACCCGCCCCGGTCCGAGCCCGCTCGAACTCCGCCAGATCTCCGGACTCACCTCCGGCTCCGTGTTCCCTCTCTCGGTGGGTCGCACCCGGTTCGGTGTGGCGCCCGGACGGGTCGAATTCGAGCTCGATCTCGACACCAACGGCATGGTCCGGCTCACACCCGGCGAGCGGACCGTCCGGCTCGACGGCGTCGCGGCCAATGGCCCGACGCTCGTGGGCGCCGCCATCATCGACGTCGGCGACGCCCGATTCGCCGTGACTCGACGCCGCTCCGACACACCTCGGCGTCGAGTCACGCTGCGCACGGACGGCACAATCACCGAGCCGGTCATCCCCGTGCCGGATCGGTCGCCGGCCATCGATCCCGACGCGTTCACCCACGAGCTCCGCAAGCGAGTGTCGGCTGCGCGACGAGTGGTGATGGCCCAACACCGACGGTCGAACCCCGACCCGGTCGAGCTCCTCACCATCGCCAAGCGCGACGACGGTCAACGGTGGACGCGCCGTCTCGACGACGCCGACTTCGGCCGGGTCAGCATCGCCCACGCCGAACTCCCGTGGCATCCACGCTTCGACAACATCGCCCGGATCCCCAACGCCAGCGCCATCGCGCTGGACGATCTTCGCTACCTCGTCGCCGCCTCGGTCACCACCAACCTTCGCGATGGCGCGCTCGCCATCGTCGGTGACCGATCCGCCGGGCTGGCCGTGGCTCGCCAGATCATGGTCTCGCTGGCGACGCTCACCGCGCCGAGCGACCTCGAGATTGCCGTGCTCGCTCCGTGGCACCGAGCCGAGGCGTGGCATTGGGCCGACGAACTGCCCCACACCCAAGGCGGCGGCGACTTTGCCGTTCCGCTGCTCTTCGTCGATGGGGTCGAACAGCTCGACGATTCACTCGGCACCGCCCTCATCGAATCGTGCGGGGCCGGCGCAGTCATCCTGGCCGACGATCCAAGCGAAATCCCTGTGCGGTGCTCGACCTCGATGCTCATCGCACCCGACGGTCGAGCGACGATCATCAACCACCGCACCGGCGAGACGATGATGGGCGCAACGCCCCTGGGGCTGACCGAGCGACTCGCAGCCGCAGCCGCCACCGATCTGCGTGACGCGACGCTGGGGGCGGTACAGACTGCAGTCGGCTGAGCGATCGCTTGCTGAGGGGAACACCCTCGCTCGGCGTCGCTCTCCTCGGACCCGCTACTTCTTCTTTGGGGCCGGCAAACCGACGCGGGCCGCGCCGTTGGCCCACTCCGGCCACCGCTCCCGGCTCTTCTGCGCCAGCTTGTGCATCAGCGCGATGGCGCCGGGATCGTCGTCGCCGGGTCGGGTTTCGATGACGCCGTCGTTCATCATCGCCTGGATGATTGCTCGTCCGAGATCGGTCCGGACGATGGTGAGCGTCCAGTCGGTGAGTTCGCCGATACCGCCGGTCGAGATGTCGGCATGTTCCGCTGCGAAGTCCGGGCAGTGGTTGCAGCCCTCACGGGTCCAGGCGTGACATTCCTTCAGGTTGATCTCGTGGTAGTCGCCGTTCTTCATCCAGATCTGGAAGACGCCCTTGATGTTCATCTTCACGATGTCTTCTTTGTTCAGCCCGTACTTGATGCCGAACAGTTCGTCGAAGAGTGAGTCGTCGAAGCTCTTGGAGCACAGCAGCCCGATGTTGAGCTTGATCGGCTTGCCGACCTTGCCGATCTTTCGATGCCACATGACGGGACCGATCGAGGCCTGGCAGCTCATGCCGACCAGTGCCAGGTTCTCCAGGCCACGCTCGCGGGCCTCGTCGTAGGCGATCGTGTTGGCCGAGTAGGTGTAGCGACTCCCCGCGCCGGCGAGGACCTCGTCGGCCGTGGTGGCCACCCCCGGAGTGGCTTTCCAGCCCGCTCCCCCCTCGAGCATCGAGACCAGCGCCCCGTCGATGATGTCGTTCTCGAGGCACCAGATCAGGATCTGGGAGACGAGACCGCCGTCTTGACCCTTCTCGTAGATGGCATCGCTCTTCGCCCGCACGAGCATGATGTCTTTGTAGATCCCGGCCATCGCATCGGCCTCGCGGTCGAACCCGAAGAGGTGCTCGTTGGCCTCGCTCTCCCAGTCACGGAACCGGGGGCACGCCCGGGTGCACGAGGTGCAGCCCTTCTCACCGTGACCACAATTGGTGGGACCGAGCTCGTCTTCGAGATGGAACGGCTTGTACTGGCCGGGTTCGTGCTTGTAGCCGATGACGTCGTGCGGGCACGAGATCACGCATCCGGCGCAGCCGGTGCAGAGGCCGGAGGTGATGACCTCGTCGTAGAGCTCCTTCCACTGGAAGGTCCAACGCTCCTTCTTCGCCGGTGCGTTCGTGGCGGGGGTTGCGGTATCGGTCACGCCCGGACCCTACAGCACTGCGCCATCGGCGCCCCAACGGCACGGCAGCCATCGGCGCCCCAACGGCACGGCAGCCATCGGCGCCCCAACGGCAGCAGCAGCCATCGGCGCTCCAACGCCACGGCACCTACGACACCGCAGCCATCGACAACCGAGGGCCGGGGCACCGCTCCTCGGTCACCGTCGCTCCTCGATCAGAGCTCGCCGACCTCGATGACACATTCGGCCACGATCTCGACCAGCTCCGGTGGGAGCGGCGGCGGCGGTTCACCCTCGGGCACCTCGGCCTTCAGCTCGGCTTCCATTTCCTCGAACTCGGTGAAGCGGAGGCGCACCTGCGCGGTGTCGATCACGCACTGGCAGAGCTCGACCTGGATGACCGGGTCGTCGGTCGTGGAAGCGCAACCGGCCATGAACCCGTCGGCGTTCTCCTGCTGGAAGTCGAGCTGGGCCTCCTCGGAACAGCCCGCAGCCACGAGCGCCGCAGCGGCAAAGAGGGCGGGCGCAACGAGGCGGGCAACGGGCACGAGCCGAATCGTACTCGCGCTTCGTCACCGCGGTCCTCGCCCCACCCGCCCGCGAAGCCCGTTCTGTGCGTCACACTTCCCACCCCCACCCGTTCTGTGCGTCACACTTCCCGCAGGCGACGCGAATGACGCACAGTTCGGGGATAGCGGTGGGTTTGACGCACAGAACGGGAGCGATCGACGCGGCGGGACTGGTGGGTCATGTGGGGCGGGCGTCGAGGAGTTCTCGGGCGCGCGAGAAGACGGCATCGAGCATTGGCTCGGTCAGGCGGCCGGTGAAGGTGTTCTGCTGGGAGACGTGATAGCTGCAGAGCAGCACTCGCCCGTCGCCGAACTCGACCTCGACCCCGTGGCCGAACGCCGGGCGAGGCTTGATCCCGAGGTAGGTGGCGAGGCCTTGGTAGGCGAAGCCGCCGAGCGCCACATAGACCTGTGGGTCAAGGAGGGCGATCTCGCGGTCGAGGAAGGGAGCGCACGTGTCGCGCTCGACCGTGGACGGCTTGTTGGCGGGCGGAGCACACTTGACCGGCGAGGTCACATACGCGCCCGAAAGCTCGAGCCCATCACCTCGATCGATGCTCTCGGGCTGGTTGGCAAAGCCGGCACGGAACATCGCCCGGTACAGCCAGTCACCGCTGCGGTCGCCGGTGAACATCCGCCCCGTCCGATTCGCGCCATGCGCAGCGGGCGCCAGCCCGACGACCATCAGCTTGGCGGCAGGATCGCCGAAACCGGGCACACCCCGCCCCCAGTACTCCCAGTCGGCATACGCCGCACGCTTCTCGGCCGCCACCTGTTCACGCCACTCGACCAGGCGCGGGCAGCGGCGACAGTTCGAGACCTCACTCGCGACGACGGCGAGGTCGTCGCCCCGCTTCGCTGCCGGCTTCGCCTTCGCTGCCAGCTTCGCATTCGCTGCCGGCTTCGCATTCGCCGTCGGCTTTGGCTTCGCTGCCGGCTTTGGCTTCGCTGCCGGCTTTGCCTTCGATCGATCTGCTGCCACGCCAAAACCGTAGGTACCGTGCAGTCCAATGGCACCCGCACCGAAGTCCCCCATCGCCAAACGTTCCTCGACCACGAAGGCCGCGACGAGGAACGCTGCCACCAAGAAGGCCGCGACAACGGCGTCGAAGAAGAAGGCCGCGGCCAAGAACGCAGCGGCGTCGAGCGGGCCGAAGCCCACCACCGTGTTGCTCGTACGCCACGGCCGCACGCCGACCACCGGCCAGGTCCTCCCCGGACGAGCCAAGGGTCTGCATCTCGGTGACGAAGGCGTCGCCCAGGCGCAGCGGGCCGCCGATCGCATCGCCG
This sequence comes from Acidimicrobiales bacterium, assembly GCA_041394265.1. NCBI lineage: Bacteria > Bacillati > Actinomycetota > Acidimicrobiia > Acidimicrobiales > Acidimicrobiales bacterium. Next base: position 2,654,984 of record JAWKIO010000005.1, on the reverse strand, counting down.
CACTCGGCGAAGGCAAGATCGCCGCCGTCTACAGCTCGCCGATGGAACGAGCGCGAGAGACGGCTGCTCCGATCGGCAAGGCCACCGGACAGCGAGTTCGCGTTCGCAAGGGTCTCATCGAAGCCGACTTCGGCGACTGGACCGGCAAGAAGCTGGTCGACCTCAACAAGCTCCCCGAGTGGAATCAGGTCCAGCGCTACCCGAGCGGGTTCCGCTTCCCCGGCGGTGAGTCGTTCACCGAGATGCAGCAACGGATGACCAACGAGATCGCCGAACTCGTGGCCAAACATCCGGGCGAGACGATCGTGTGCGCCTCGCACGCCGACACGATCAAGGCCGCTGTCGCCCACGCCATGGGCACCCACCTCGACCTGTTCCAACGCATCGTCATCGGGCCGTGCTCGATCTCGGCCATCACCTACACCACGGGCGGCCCGATCATCCTCGCGGTCAACTCGATGGGCGATGACCTCTCCACCCTGATCCCGAGCTGAACGCGAGACCGATGTCTGATTCCTTCGACTTCCGCAACGCCAGCCACTTCACCGCCGGCGCCATCGGTGAGCCGGGACGGCGGGTTTTCTTCCTCCAAGCCGGCGATCAGCACCAGCACGTTTCGTTCAAGCTGGAGAAGCAACAGGCGATTGCGCTCGCCACGTTCCTGCGCACCGTGCTGGACGACCTTCCGACGCCCGAAGGGGAACCGCAGCCCATCGCCCTGGTCAACCCCGTCGAACCACAGTGGGTCGTCGGACAGATCGCCGTCGGCACGGCCGAGCCCGGCGAGATCATGATCCTCGTCGAGGAGCTGGTCATCACCGACGAGGGCGACGACGAAGACGACGACAACTCGTTCGACGAGTTCGACGACCGCGGTGCTCGTTGCACCGCCAACATCACGATCGCCCAGGCGGCAAACTTCATTCGCACGGTCGACGAGTTGGTCAGCCAGAGTCGACCGCCGTGTCGCATCTGTGGTGGGCCGCTCGATCCCGACGGGCACGTCTGCCCGCGGTTGAACTGACCCAACGATGCCGACCGAGCCCGACACCCCGTTCGACCTGGCTCCCGAGCAGCTGATCGAGCTGTTCGAGTCCGGCGAGGTCGAGGTCGAGGGCCGCATGCCCTACAGCTCCAACGCCACGCTCCTCGTCACGGTCCGAGGTCACGACGAGGTCGGCGATCCGATCGAGCAGAAGGCCATCTACAAGCCGGGCCAGGGTGAGCGACCCCTGTGGGACTTCCCCGAAGGTCTCTACAAGCGGGAGGCGGCGATGTACCGGCTCGCTCGGGCCCTCGACCTCGACGTCATCCCTCCCACCACCATCGCCGTCGGGCCGTTTGGCGAGGGGTCCTTTCAGGCGTTCGTCGACGCCGACTTCGCCCAGCACTACTTCACCTTGCACGAGGCCGGTATCGGGCTGGACGACATGCGTTCGATCGCCGTGCTCGACATCATCGGGAACAACGCCGACCGCAAATCCGGTCACTGCCTGATCGGTCCCGACAACCGCATCTACGGGATCGACAACGGATTGTCCTTCCACGCCCAGTTCAAGCTGCGCACCGTCATGTGGGACTTCGTGGGCGAGCCGGTGCCCGAGTCGCTGATGGACAGCATCGACACCTTCCTCGAGACGGGGCCGCCCATCGAGTTGGCCTGCCTGCTCGACGCCTTCGAGGTCGACGCGATGATGACTCGAGCCCGCGCCTTGCTCGATGCCGGCGTGTACCCGGCCGACGACACCGACGGCCACCGCTGGCCGTGGCCCCTGGTCTGACCCCACCATGCTCCCGAGGTGGATCTGACCGCGTGGTCTACGCTCCAACGCATGCAGGAAGACAAGACCCGATTCGACGTCGCCGAGCTGCAGGGAGCCGACCCCTACAAGCTGCTGACCGGACTCGTGGTGCCCCGCCCCATCGGGTGGATCGGCTCGGTGTCGGCCGACGGCGTGCACAACCTGGCGCCCTACTCGTTCTTCAACGCCGTCTCGGGCAATCCTCCGATGGTCGTGTTCTCCGCTGGCTACGGCGACGGCGTCCGCAAAGACACCGCCGACAATGTGAAGTCGACCCGTGAGTTCACGGTCAACATCGTCACCGACACCACGGTCGAGGCCATGAACGCCAGCTCGGCCAGCCTCCCCGCATCGGTCGACGAGTTCGAACACGCCGGCCTGACCCCACTCGACTCGGCCTTCATCGCCCCGAAACGGGTGGGCGAGGCCAAGGCGCAGCTCGAGTGCCGGCTGGTCAATGACATGCACATCGGTGCCGAGGGTGGCGGGAACTGGCTCTTCGTCGGCGAGGTCGTGGCGTTCTGGGTCGACAACGACCTGCTCGACGGAACGCGAGTCGACCAGGCCAAGCTGGCGGCGGTCGGACGACACGCCGGCAACTGGTACAGCACGACCGAGCACCTCTTCGAGATCGTCCGACCGGCCTGACCGGGCTGCGCCGCTCCTCGGTGGCGACTCAGCGCCGGGCGTTCCACACCTCGACGATGCGGTCGAGTGCTTCGTCGAGCAACGCCGGCGGACGGTCGAAACACAGCCGAAGGTGAGGATCCGGCTGCCCGTCCGGACGTGACGACGCACCGGCACGAACCGACACGCCACCGGCAGCCAGCGCGGCCACGAAACCCGAGGCGTCGTCACCTGGCAGCGCCGACCACACGGTCAGACCACCATCGGGAGTGTGCACCTGCCACTCGGGAAGTGCTTCGGCGAACCAGACCTCGAACTGGCGAGCGGCGTCGAACAGGGTCGCTCGCCTCGCATCGAGAAGGTCGTCGAAGCGCTGGAGCAACTGGCCGGCGAGGAGCTGTGCGGCGATGGACGGGCCATGGTCGAGGGCGGTGGCCCGGTAGCGAGCGAGCTGGGCCACGCTCGCCTCCGAGGTGACGATCCAACCGAGTTGCATCCCCGACCAGGCCGACTTCGACAGCGTGCCGACCGAGATCACCTCGGCCACCTCACAACTCGCTCCGAGATGGTGGATCGGTGGCTGGAACGCGAGGTCGTCACCGGCGCCGTCGACCAACACGACCATGGCGTGATGGTCGAGCACCGCCGCCACTTGCTCGACACGTTCCGCCGGCGAGACCACACCGGTCGGACTGTGCACGCCGCCGAGCAGGACGACGAGATCGGGGCGACGTTCATTGATCAGGGTGTCGAGGTGTGAAGGATCGACGCCGAGATGGTCCCGGCGAACCGTTGCGAACCCCACGCCGAGCGACTCGACGAGTGGCCGGAGTCCGTCGTAGGTGAGTTCCTCGATCAGGACGAGCCCGCCGACCGGCACGCGCAGGGCGATGACCATGGCCAGGGCCTGATGCGCACCCGAGGTCACGAGGACGTTCACCGCGTCGGCGGGCCGTCCGGATCGGCGATGCCGCCGGGCGATGTGCTCTCGAAGCGCTTCGAGCCCGACGGTGATGCCATCGGGACCGACGCCACTGGGAGGCGACACCGCCAGCAGATTCGCCGTATCGAGCGTCAGGCTGCCCAGATGCGACGCGTCGAAGGGCGCGGCGCTCGCCAGATCGATGGCCGAGGACGATCCGGTCCGTGGCGTCACGATCGTGCCGCTCCCCTGTCGCGACTCGACCAGGCCGAGCGACCGGAGTTCGGCGATCGCCGCCGACACCGTTGGCCGACTGACGTCGAGCGCGACGGCCAACGCACGCTCGGTCGGCAAGCGCTGGCCATCGGCGAGCACGCCGGTCGCCAGCACGTGACGCAAGGCCAGCGTGAGCCGCTGGCTCAGCCCTCCCGCCCCACTCGCCTGCCAACCGACCACGAGCTGCGCCAACTGTGATGCGTCCATCTGCCCTCCTACCAGCCACGATGCTCGCCCGCCTCGCCGAGGGCGAGTATTGGACTGATGGTCAACATACCAATGACCGTCGAATGGTCGGTCGATGGTCGGGCTGAGTCGTTCGGCCCTGCTTGGGCGAAAACCCTCAAGGTCGCTGCTTGTCCATGTCGTTACACCAATCACCAAGGATGGTGCAGGGCCACCTTCGGAACCCAAGGGTTACCGAGCATGACGTTCAGCTTCAACGCGACCAAATCTCTCAACGATCGGGCAGCCACGGAAGGGCGCTCGATCCGACACCCACTCGCCGCACTCGCCGCCGTCGCCACGATCGTGCCGATGCTCGCCTCGCCAGCGGCCGCTGCCGCTGCCGCCCCCACGCAGGCTGCGGTCGACGGGATCTTCGACTTCAGTGAGCTCGAGTCCCTCGGCGGCCTCATCACCGGCGGTGACCGTCTCGGCGTCAGCTACGCCAACGCCCTCGGAGCGGCGACGACCAAGGTCGACACCAACGTGGTCGCCCTGGTCAACACCCCCGACGGCCCCCAGGTGATCGAACTCGAGTCACCGCTACCCGAGCAGCTCAGCTCGACCCTCTTCGCTCTCGACGGCGTCGTGGCGGCCGAAGTCGACGGGGCCTCCTACCTGACCGGCACCGGCGCTCCCTACGGCCACCTCCAGACCCACCTCGGTTCGATCCGCTCACTGTCCGGTCGCTCGGCCAACGGAGCGGTGGTCGCCGTGCTCGACTCCGGCGTGGAGGCGCACCCCGATCTGCCGCCAATGGTCCCCGGCTACAACACGGTCGACGAGAACGCCAACACCAGCGCCGTGACGGATCACGGCACCATGGTTGCCGGCTCCATGACGGCGGTGTCGAACAACGGCATCGGCATCGACGCCACCGTCGAGGGGATTCGAGTCATGCCGATCCGGGTCTGCAAGACCGACGGTTGCTCGTTCGGTGACGTGGCCGAGGGCATCATCTGGGCCACCGACCACGGCGCAGACGTGATCAACCTCTCGCTCGGCGGCAACCACTCCTCGGTGACCGAAGCCGCGGTCAACTACGCCAACGACCACGACGTCCTCGTCGTAGCTTCGGCCGGCAACAACGGCGCTGCCGGCAACCCGACCATCTATCCCGCCGCCCTCCCCGGTGTGCTCGGCGTTGGCGCCTACCAGAACGACGCTCCGACCACGTGGGCCTCGAATGGTTCGTGGGTCGAGATCTCGGCTCCCGGCGAGTCGGTCGCCACCCTCGGCACCGGCGGCAATTACGTCCTGGGCAAGGGCACCTCGTTCTCGGCCCCGCAGGTCGCGGCAGCCGCAGCCCTTCTCCGGTCGATCGTTCCCAGCGCCACTGCGTCCGACATCCGGGCGGCGCTGGTCGGCTCGACCCGTGACATCAACGGCGCCGGATGGGATGCCCACACCGGTCACGGCTCGCTCGACATCGCTGCCGCCGTCGCCTGGGCCGACGCCCAGCACGCCCAGACCGGGGCGAACAAGGCACCCGGTTCCGTCGGCGCCGCCTCGACGATCGCCGCCCTGGTCCAGGCCGATGACTACCGGACCAGCGATGCCGTCACCCTCCGCCTCTACCGTGCCTTCCTCGGCCGTGAGCCGGATGTTGCCGGCGCCCAGTACTGGATCGCCCAGACCCGCAACGGAACCACGCTCGCCGACATGGTCGACGGCTTCACCAACTCGACCGAGTACCGGAACCGGTATGGCTCGAACGTGAACGATCAGGTCTTCCTCGAGGTTCTCTACCGCAACGTCTTCGAGCGTGAGCCGGATCCTGCGGGCGTCGCCTACTGGCTCGGCCAGATCGGCAACGGCGTCAGCCGCACCGAAGTGGTCTACAACGTCGCCGCTGCCACCGAGTTCACGACCCGGTACGCCTACGGGGCCTAAGCGGCAGCGCGGAGAGGCGAGACGTTGCACTGCGATTCGCCTCCTTCGTCGGCGAAACAACCAGGCTGGGCTTCTGGGTCGGTCCACGTCAAGGGCTCCTTCGTCGCCCTCTCCGCGCACCTCATCAGCCTCACCCCCCGCTTCGGCGGGGACCCGCCGACGCCTCGACCTCGATGTCGACACCGTCGCCGGGCGCGACCAGCGAGAGCAGCGAGAAGTCGACCCGGCCCGACACCGACACCGTGATGCGGCCGGGTTCGACGCGTGTCACCCGGGCCGACCGGAACGACGACGGTCGGTCCTGTGTCGACACGCTCCACTCGACGTACGACGTCGCCAGCACCGGATCGAGGGCCAGGTCGCCGCTGCTCCGGTAGTGAGCGATGTCGATGCCGTTCGAGCCGGCGGCGGCAGCGGCATCGGCAACCTCCGATAGCGCACGGTGTTGGGCAACGACTCGCCACAGGTCCAGGCTGACGCCTCCCACGACCAGCAGCATCATGACCACGCCGACCCCGAACAGCGTCACCTGGCCACACTCGGGCTTTTCGGTCCATCGGCGGGATCGCTCACTCATGGCTCGACCGAGGCGAAATCGGGGCGACGCTCCACATGGGTCGCCGTCCACGGATGTCGCGCGACCACGCCGAAGCCCGGCACCGTCAGCGCCGGGACGTCGACCGTGACTCGTGCGGTCACGGGCTCACCCGGCCGGCCGTCCACCTGACGGACACGCAGCGAACCCGGCGCCAAGCCGTGAGACGCTTCGATCGCGGCGACAAGATCGCCTACCTCGACGTTTGACTCCGACACCGTGACCGCACGGGCGACCTCGGCCGCTGCGTCGGTGGCTGCCAACTGGTGCTCGACCCAGGTCGGAAGCTGGAGTACGAGAACGGCAAAGGGGAGCACGATCAAACCCAACACGAATGGGAGCTCGAGCACCGCGCTGCCTCGCTCGTGTGATCTGGCTCGGACGGTTCGCCGACGCCGCCGAGCGTTGGTTTGATGGCCCGCCATCATGCCGGCTCGACTTCACGCACGGCGACGGCGCGCACCGTGGTGTGCCAGCCGGGCGTGATCGGCAGCCAGGCATCGAAGTGGGCATCGACTTCGACCGTGACGAGCGTTGGCCCCCGATCGCAGCGCACGCCTCCGACGCCTGCACCCACGTCGCCATCGAGGAGCGACGAGCGGGCGAGTTCGAACGCTCGCCCACATGCCTCGACGGGCGCGTCGAGCGGTGCCGCAGCGCGAGCCGCCGACTGCACCGCCGACCTCAGCGCACCCTTGGCGTACAGCCAAACGGCGAACTGTGTTGCGAGCACGAACGCCAGCAGCAGGATGGCGATCGAGATCACCGCCGGCAGCGCGATGGTGCCGTGCTCATCGGCGCGTGCCCGCCCGCCGCCGTGCTCATTGGCGCGTGCTCGCCCGCCGCCCCGCCCATTGGCGCGTGCTCGCCCGCCGCCCTCCTCAGACACCGAGCGAACCGCGAATGGCCTCGACCACACTGAGGCCGACCTGTTCCAGCGCAGCGAAGATCCCGACGAGCATGCCGATCGACAGGGCGCTGATGCCCAGCCATTCGACGACGGCCGAGCCGCGCTCGGTCGCTCGCGGTGCCGACGAGCGCTCGCGCAGGTCGATGAGAGCTTTGGTCATGAACATGGTGTCTTCCTTTGCTTGAGAGGTGAAGGTGTGCCGTGGGTGAGATGGCACCCGACTCATGGGTTGCCGAACACGAGGGATGGCAGCGCGGCACCGACGAACAGCGTCATCACGGGTGCGACCAGAACCAGCAACGGCACAACCATGGCCGTTCGCCGCTTCACGGAGCGACGGGCCAACTCTTCTCGCTGCTGGGCACGAACCTCGCTCGCAACGGCGAGAAGGGGATCGACGATGTCGCCACCCACCCGGATCGATGACGCGAGGAGTCGATACAGCCGGGTTGCCGTCGGTTCGGCACTCTCGTCGGCGAGTCGCTCGAAGGCGGCCTGTGGTGACGTTCCCCCGGCGATCAGCCCGAGCGCTGCCCGGCAGTCATCGGCCACCGGTCCGATGCTGCGACGGACCACGGCCCGGAGTGACTCGACGGGTCCATGGCCGGTGCGGAGATGGACGGCAAGGAGTTGGGCGATCACCGGCACTTCGGTACGCATCCTGGCGCTGCGCTCGCTGATCGCCCGATCGAGTGAGCCTCGGTGCATCGACAACCCGGCAACCGCGAAGCAGACGAACATGGCCAACGATCCGGACCCGACCCCGAAGATCGCCGCTCCGGAGACCGCACCCACCGCACAACCGGCGACCGCCGTCGCCAGCTGCCGTATCCGGTACTGCGCGACATCGGGATCGTCCTTGCCCGACTGGCGAAGGCGCTGCGCCAACTCATCGGCATCGGCGGCGTCGACGAGCTTGCTGAGCCGGGCGGCGGCCTCGGCAACCGTCGGGCCGAACACACTGCAAAGCGCCGAACGATCGTCGTCGATGACCAGCCGGCGCACCGCCGGCGCACCGGCGCCCGTTCCCAGCCGAGAGCGACCGTAGGCCGAGTACGCCTCGAGTCGAGGAGCCAGCCTGCGCCTGGGTGCGACGACGCTCGACACCGCCAACATCACGAACGATGCGCTCGCTGCGGCCGCCAGCAGGACGAGGCCAGTCATCGTTGCCCTCCACCCGCTCGCAGGATGCGGGGTTCAACCTCGATTCGGCCCAACCGGTCCACGAGAACGACACCGACCAGCGACATGACGAAGCCGAAGACGATGACGAGCGTTCCTCGCCCGGAGGCGTAGAAGTTGCGGTAGCCCTCGGATCCGAGACACAACAGGCCGAGCACCACGAACGGGAGAACGGCAGCACTCCGAGCTTCGAGCTTGGTTTCGAGCTGCGCCGTCTCGATGTCCGTCGTCAACGCCAGATCTCGCACCGTCGAAGCGGCCAACTCCTCGAGGACGTCGACCACGACTCGGCTGCCCTGATCGAAGGCGACGAGAAGCACCTCGACGATCCGATCGGTCAGAGGATCGGCGAGTTCGTTGCCGATGGTCTCCAACGCCACCCGATGGTCGAGCGCAGCGGCCAGGGTCTCGTACCGAGCGAACGATGGTCGCAGCGGTGCCGGGCCGAGTCGACCCAGTTCGGTCAACGCCGCGTGCATGCTGGCACCGGAGCGAAGGCGAGTGGCGAGATCACGCAGGGCGTCGGGCCAAGCCGCACGTCGAACCCGACGGTTGGCAACTCGCCGACGGTCGAGCACCACGATCGGCGCACACGCTCCCAGCAGGCCCACCATCAGGCCCAGAGAGGCAACACCGGTGGACACCAGCACCATCGCTGCGGGTACTGCGGCGCTCATCATGACCACGAGGCCCAGTGACCGACGGGTGATATGAGCATCCGCCTGTTCGAGCCACGTCGCCAAACGCTCGGCGCGACTCGGCGCCGAGACTCGGCGGGACTCCCACTCGGGACGGACACCCACGAGCAGTCCGACCACGAGGTAGACGAGGATGGCGGCGGAGAGCGCAGCGGCAAGCGTCATAGGAGATCCACCCGTCCCTCGAGCACGTCCTCGACTCGAAAGCCTCGATGCCGCAGACCCCGGTCGATCCGGTTGGCCAGGTCGTCGGGCAGCGGGGCGCCGGTCCAGACCAAGGGACTCTCACTGCCCGATCGGGTGAAGATCGGCTCGACCGTGATGTCGTGTTCGGTGGCCTGCATGGCGGGGACCGCAACGATCTCGGCGATCTGTCGACGACCGCTCGGCCCACCTTCTCGTGAGGTGTGCACGACCACATCGACGATCGAGCTGAACACATGGCGCATCTGCTCGGCCGTCACGTTGGTGCCCGACATCGTCGCCGTCGAGATCAGCGCCATCAGGCCTTGCCGTGCGCCGTTCGCATGGATCGTCGACAACATGCCACAGCCGGCGTTGCCGGCCCTCGTGAGCTCGTACGCCTCACCACCCCTGGTCTCACCGATCACCACCAGATCCGGCCGCATTCCCAACGACATGCGCACCAAATCGCGCAACGACACTTCGCCCACACCCTCCGGCCCCGCCGTCCGAGTACGCCAACGCGCCGCGTGCAAGTGATCGGTCGACAACTCCGGCGTGTCCTCGCACACGATCACCCGGCGAGTCGACGGCGCCGAGCGCAGCATCGCGTTCAACAACGTCGTCTTCCCACTGCCCGGCTGCCCCGTCACGATCACCCCGGTTGGCACGGCCAGCAGCACCGACAGGAACGACGCCGCAACCTTCGTCAGCGACTCCCACTCCACCAGCTCGGCCAGGGTCTCGCGACGAGTCAGGTACCGCCGGATCGTCACATCGATCCGCTCGGCAATCGGCGGCAACACCACACCCAATCGCGCCGAGCCGCCGAGAATCTGGGTTTGCACCACCGGATGCAACTCATCCGCCGTCGCCCCGACCGACGCCAAGAGCTTTGCGACCACGTGCGCCACTTCTTCCTCGCTCACCGGCTCGGAGTGCGCGATCAGGCGGCCGGCGTCGTCGACGTACGACACCTCTTCGCCGTGGATGATCAACTCCTCGTAGCGGAGGGACCCGTCGAGGAACGGGGTCAGCGGACCGAACTCGAAGACCGAGCGCGCCAACCGATCCACCATCGCCGACGGGTCGCCCAATGGGCGCCCAACACTCCCCGCGGAAGCCGACGCTTCGTAGTCGGCGACGACTCCGCGGATCAGGCCCAACACCGCTGCCGAGTCGGCAACGTCGAGCCCGCGTCGGGCCATCTGGTCCAAGGTCGCCCGTCGCAACCGCTCGTAGGTGCTCCCGGTCCGCACACCGTTCACGACCGAGCCCCCTCGCCGTTGGCCGTACCGACCGCCGAGGTATCCGGTAAGGGCGTTGGCGACGGTTCGTGGACACTCTGCGCCGTGTCCGACTCACTCGCACTGCGTCGCCAGCGAGGAACGAGGGTGCGACGCTGCGGTTCGTGGTCGTCCACGCCGAGTTCGGCAATCGCGCGTCGGAACGGCCCCCAAGCCGGCACGTCGGCGTCCCAACAGCCGCGCTCGACCCTCCGATCGGTCGGGGCACACACGATCGAGCCGACGCGGTCGCCAACGACCGACCGCAGTTGATCGACGAGCTGCGAGCGCTGCGAGAGCGAGCGCGGCGCCCGATTCAACACGATGTCGACCGGTCGGTCGCCGACCAACCCCAACGCGTCGACAAGCCAATCGACGAAACGGAGCAGCCCGGTCGCCGACGCGTCGCAGACACCGACGAGTTGGTCTGCGGTCGTCGCCGACCGACGGGACAGCTCGTGGCGGCCGACGAAGCGGTGCAGGTCCTCGAGACTCGGTCCGAGCCTCACGATCACCGCCGGCCAGGCCCGAGCGCACGCCTCGAGCAGATCGACGACGTCATCGGGTCGCACCAGCGACCAGTCGTCACGAGTCACGAGCCCCGCGATCACATCGAACGGCAGCGTCGGTCGTTCGCCGTCGATGGCCCGAGCCAGACAGTCCCGCAGATCGGCCGACGCCGCACCGTCGAACGTGAGTGGTTCACGGCGGTGGGTGTCGACCGCAGTCAGCAGGTGAGGATGCAGACCGAGGCCCAGGCGGCGAGCCAGCGTCGGGTGGGTCTCGTCGACATCGACAAGGAGAGGTCGCCCGCTGCCCCATCCGGCCGCCAGCGCGATGGCCACCTCGGTCGCACCGGATCCCGCCGGGCCACCGACGGCGACGACGCCATGTCGTTCGTCGGGCTCCAGGCCGTCGATACCGGCGTCGGCCAGCAGACCGGCAAACCGCCGATCGATCTCGGGATCACGTCGCTGCCGGCGGATGGTCTCGACCAACTCGTCGCTGCCGACCGAACAGGCCAGCACCGTCTCGATCCCGACGTGCTGCAGCTGGCGGCGGCCGAATCCATCGGCTTCGTCGGGATCGAAGATGCCGACGAACGCAATGCCGGACGCCCGAGCCGACTGCACGAACGGAACCGACAACCAGCTCGTGTCGTCGTCGACGACCAACACATCGACGTCCCCGCCGAGCGCCTCGTTGCCGTCGTGCAGCAGTACCACCGCCACGTCGGCCTCGTGATCACGGCAGTGCCGTTGCAGGCTGCCTCTCCAGGTTCGAGCGCTCAGGGCGACGCCGACCACCATTCGCTGTCCACTCACGACGCCTCCTCCATGTCGTCCGCACCGATGACCGGGTTCGAAGCTCGCGAGGAACGGTCGGGCAGCCGTGGCGCTCCCGTGGATCGCAGGAGTTCGACAGGTCCACGCTGGCGAGCGTCCATCAGGGCCAGCGCCTGGTCGTCATCAACCTCGAGGGTCACGAACGACACCGACGGCCCGCCGAGCAATCCCTCGGCGCCGCCGCCCTGCGGGAGTCGCGCCACTCGCACGTCGCTCAGGACGAAGACCGCGGCCTGTTGCTCGTCGACACCGATGACGTCGACCCGATCACCGACCGACAACCCCAGCCCGAGGATCGAGACGGCCTCCAACTCGATGGCTACGGTGCGAGAGAGGCCCGGCGCTTCCGCGGCCACCAGATCGTCGCGCAGTAACGGACGGCCGGCTGCCACCTCGTGTTCGAGCACGAACCCCGGGACGACGTCATCGGGACGCAGCATCAGATCGAGAAATGGAGCATTCGCAGCCACTGACACCGGCTGCACCGGCAACGACGCCAGGCTCGAACCGGGGGCACCGTCGGAGAGCAGCACCACGACCTCGGCGGTCTCGGACCGCTCGGACAGCACGGACCCCACGGTGACGAACGTGGCGAGGCCGGCGGTCACCATCGCGGCGTGAGCGAGGGTCAGCCGGGTCCGCGGTCGTCGCCCGGCACGAGCTGAGGACCGGCGCCGTGGCGAACTCGCTGCGCTCGATTGTTGGCCGTTGCCCTGCATTCGCCCACGCTCCATGACTGCGGCCCGGACCGCTGCGGTCACCAAGCCTCGATGCCGTTCCGCCTCGATCTCGGCGGCTTCGGAATGACGAGCACCGTACGAAGGCGACGCGGTGGGAGGAAGGGAGTACGGACCCCCTTGACAACCGTCGTGCGGTCGGCATCACATCGCTGACGCTGGCGTGGGAGTCGCCCGTCGACCAGCCAGAATGGGGCACCGTGAACGAGAACGCCCCGGCCCCACGCCTCCAGCAGTCCATCATCACCCTCGACGTCGAGGGGGTGCTGGTGCCGGAGATCTGGGTCGCCGTCGCCGAGCGCACCGGGATCGAGTTCCTCACACGAACCACTCGCGACGAGCCCGACTACGACGTCCTCATGACCCGGCGGCTCGAGTGCCTTGCCGAGAACGGCATCGGCCTCAGCACCATCCAAGAGGTGATCGGCACGCTGTCACCGCTCGACGGGGCCGACGACTTCCTCCGCAACCTGCGATCGACCACCCAGGTGGTGTTGCTGTCCGACACCTTCGAGGAGTTCGCCCGTCCGCTCATGGCCCAGCTCGGCTGGCCCACGGTCCTGTGCCACCGGCTCCACATCAGCGACGACACGATCACCGGCTACCAGTTGCGCATGCCCGACCAGAAGCGCAAGGCCGTTGCCGCCTTCCAGTCGCTCAACTACCAAGTCGCCGCCGCCGGCGACAGCTACAACGACACCACGATGCTCGGTCAGGCCAATGCCGGCTTCTTGTTCAACGCACCCGACAACGTGATTGCCGAGTTCCCGCAGTTTCCGGCGTGCACCGACTACGACGTGCTGACCGAGCACCTCTTCACGAGTCTCGGTCTGGCCTGACCCCGGCCCGGTCGAGCCACTCGAGGATGGCGTCGCGGTGTCGAACGCTGCCCGCCTTGTAGCCGGCGACGTCGTCGGGCATCGAGGTGAGCGCCGTCGCCAAGCCGGGGCCGGCGTCGTGGGTGAGCACCCAACCCAGCGGTCGCCGCAGGATCCGGATCGTAAAGAGAATTGCGTCGGTCTCGGGGAGCCGACGCAAGGTCTGGTATTCCACCCGCAAGCACAGCGCGTCGGCCACGTTGTCGGCAGTGATCGGAACGGCCGGCGGTGCCTGCTCCCCCGGTTCTAGCCGGTTGCCATGGTCGCCATCGATGGTCCAGTTGGTGCGCCACACCGGTCGCTCGACTCGAAGCCGATCGAAGAACGTGTCGGTCCGCGCCGACAGATCGGTGTCGTACCGCGGCACGGGCACGTGGATCCCGGCCATCGAGCGACCCAACTTCGATGCCAGGTGCCACCGGGTCGGGAAACAGACACACGCCGCCGTCATCCGCCACTCGTTGCCTCCCTGGAGGTCGCGTTCCATGACGACGAGATCCTCCTGCACGAGTCGCGCTGCCTGTTCGATCGGGTGCGCGTCGTGGTCGCGTTCGGGAAGGTCGAGCTGCCGGGCCCGCAAGTCCTCGGTCACGAGCGCCAGCACCTCGCTCGACGCCGGCTCGCTTCCGGGCATCGTGGCGACCACGTCCTGGGGTCGTTGGGCCAACAGTTCGGCCTTCTCGGCACGGTCGGCCTCGAGATCGGCATCGATGATCAGCCAGCGATCGAGGGCGAGCGGCCGAACCCCCATCGTCCAGACGAAGGGTTGGTCCTGGAACGGTGGAGCGATCGCATCGACCCACTCCAGCTCGCGACGATCACTCATGGAAGACAAGCGTAAACGAACGCTAGACTGGCAGAGTGCCTGAATTTCCAGATGGATTCGATCGACTTCGAACCGAATACCCTCCCATCCTGACCACCGCCCAGGTGGCCGAACTCCTCGATCTCAACACCCGCACCGTCCTCACCATGGCAGGCGATGGACGCCTTCCCGCCAGCCGGCTCGAGGGTTCTCGCAAGTACCACTTCGTGCTCGAGGACGTCATCGACACGCTGAAGCGGAACCGGGTCATCCCCGAGAGCGCGCCGACCAACTCCTGACACCCGCCGGTCAGCCGGCGGCCCACTCAGAACGAACTCGTCACCGACACGACGGCGTCGTGAGGGATCAACGCCTCACGCCCGGAACCGACGCGTAGCGACACATGTGTCGGAGCTACTCCGATCACGCTTCCCGTGATCGGGTCGCTCGATCGGCGATCGATCGTGACGGGTCCCGCCGCGTCCACGAGCGACCGCAGGTGGGCCACGAGTGTTCGGGGATGACCGTTCGACCAGTCGATCCGCTCGCCGACCACGTCGGGATCCTCGTCGATGACGACGCCCTCCACGTGGGCCAAGACGATCAGCTCGCGCAGTCCGGCCTCGGCCGACAGGGTGACCACCGACTCCCCGACGTGCACGAGTCGACCGTACCGTCGGCGATCGACGGCATCGACGCGCACGCGTCGGCCCAGCGCCGCCCATTCGCACAACCGCTCGGTGAGGCTGGTCTGGGCCATCGCCAGCTCGGCCTCGGCCGACTCGACCTCGAGCTGTTGCGACCGGGCCGCCAGCCGAAGGCGGCGTACCTCGCGCTCGTGATCGTCCATGACGTGCCCATCGGCCGGCGGGGGTCGGCCTTGAGCAACAGCATCGCGAGGCGACCTCCACCCATGGGCCGTTGACAACGTTTCTTTACTATTGTTTACTCTTTCTTCGTGACTCTGGAACGACAGATCTTCGAGCTCGCCTCGTGGCTCCTCATCATCGTCTGCGGGTGGTGGACCATCGGCGCCGCCTTGTGGATCGGCGCACTACAGCGACCCCACACCTCGCTTCGACGAGTGGCGTCGGCCGTTTCACTCCCCGGCAGTCGACGCCTTGCCCACGCGGTGCTGGCCGCCGCACTCACCGTCGTCTCCGCCTGCTCGAGCGACCAGCAGGAGCCGACGCTCGTCTACCTCGGAAGCGTCACCACCTCGACACCTTCGATGACACCAACCCCACCGCCCACGCAGGCGCGCCCCTCGACCACGCCAACCACCCACGTCACCCCGACGACACCCTCGACGACCCCACCGACGACACCGGGCAACGACGATCCGGTGCCACCGGCATCGACCGAGCCGACCACCCACGCTGAACCGTCGCCTGTCGCCGAGTCCTCGACCGCCACACAGCACGAGGTCGTCGCCGGCGACCACCTCTGGGCTATCGCCGCCCAGCGACTCACCTCCTCCGACCAATCGCCGACCAACACCGAGATCAGCGGCTACTGGCGCCGCCTCATCGCCGCCAATGCATCCACGATCCGCTCCGGCGACCCGAACCTCATCTACCCCGGCGAGGTGCTCACACTTCCGCCACTCGACTGATCGCCGTGGATCGGTGCCGGGAATGCACCGACGCCCCCATCGTGTTGGATCAGGCATGACCATCACTGCCGTACTCAACGAGGGATTCCACGTCAACATCTCCAATGGCACCCACACCTGGTCGGCCGACGAACCGATCGACGACGGTGGCACCGACCTCGGACCCAATCCCTATGACCTCCTCCTCGGCGCCGTTGCGGCCTGCACCGTGATCACCTTGTCGAGCTACGCCCGTCGCAAGGGCATCGCGATCTCGTCGCTGTCCGCCGAGTACAGCTACGCCAAGGTCCACGCGTCGGACTGTGTGCAGTGCGACGACGACCACACCGGCATGGTCGACCACGTGACCTCGCGCATCTTCATCGACGGTGACTTCGACGAGGCCACCCGCACGCGACTCGAAGACATCGCCCGGCGGTGCCCGGTCCACCGCACTCTCGAGCGCGGCATCGTCTTCAACGACATCGTGTTCGCCGGCTGACGATTCGACCCGGGCCGTCACTCCCCGCCCTCGACCAGTCCGCTAGGCTGACGAACGCATGTTCGCCAGCCAGGTACTCGACGACCTCAACGACCGCCAGCGCGACGCCGCCACGCACGACGGCGCTCCCCTGCTCATCGTCGCCGGCGCAGGGACGGGGAAGACCAAGACGCTGGTGAGCCGCGTCATCCGCCTGATCGATGACGGTGCCGACCCCAATCGGATCCTGCTCCTCACCTTCACCCGACGCGCGTCGGCCGAGATGTTGTCGCGGGTCGCCGCTACCTCCACCAATCGCGCTGCGTCGCAGGTGTGGGGCGGCACCTTCCACGCCACGGCCAACCGTCTGCTGCGCAGCTATGGGCAAGCGGCCGGTCTCGCTGCCGGGTTCACGGTCCTCGATCAGGGCGACAGCACCGACCTGTTCGGCATGGTGCGGACCGACGAGGGATTCGGCGAGCGAGGGAAGCGGTTCCCGCGGAAAGAGACCATCGCCAACATCTACTCCCGCATGGTCAACTCCCAGGCCAAGCTCGGCGAGGTGCTCGACACCGACTTCCCCTGGAGCGCCGAGCACGCCGACGACCTCAAGACCATCTTCACCGCCTACACCGCACGCAAGCGCCGACACCAGGTCCTCGACTACGACGACATGCTGCTGTTCTGGCGTGGCCTGCTGGCGTCGAAGATCGGCGACACCATGCGGGGGCTCTTCGATCACATCCTCATCGACGAATACCAGGACACCAATCCGATCCAGGCCGACATCATCCGCGGCATGTGCCGGCCCGACACCCAAGTGTGCGCGGTCGGCGACGACGCCCAGGCGATCTACGGGTTCCGGTCGGCGACCGTCGCCAACATGTGGGCGTTCCCCGAGCACTTCCCCGGCGCTCGCATCGTCACACTCGAACAGAACTACCGCTCGACCACCCCCATCCTCGACCTCGCCAACGCCGTCATGACCGCGTCCGACCACGGCGGTGACGACGGCTCGGCCCAGCACTTCGACAAACAGCTGTGGTCCACCCGCTCGGGCGGGACGACACCCAAGTTGGTCACCTGCCACGACGAGGCCGACCAGTCGGCCTACGTGGCCGACGCCATCCTCGACGCCCGCGAGCGCGGCATCGATCTCCGCCAGCAGGCCGTGTTGTTCCGCGCCGGCCATCACTCCGACCATCTCGAACTCGAGCTGACTCGGCGAGACATTCCCTACGTGAAGTACGGAGGCCTGAAGTACCTCGAGGCCGCCCACGTCAAGGATCTGCTCGCCCTGCTGCGCATTCTCGACAACCCCTCGGACCAGCTGGCGTGGCGTCGGGTCCTCGCATCCATCGAAGGGGTCGGACCGGCGACGCTCCGCAAGCTGGCCGAAGCCATCGGGCTCGATCCGATCGAGACCGGGCGCCGCAAGGACGACCCGACAGGGTCGCCGCCGTCCGCCACCGCACCCTCGGGCACCAACGACACCGCGCTCCTGCGGTTCCTGGGCGACGACCTCCCGGTCCCGGCCGCTGCGGCCGAACAGGTCGCCGTCCTTCGGGCTGCGCTCACCGACTGTTCGGCCGACGGCATTCCACCGGCCGAGCAGATCGACCGGCTGAAGGCGTTCTGCGAACTGTCATTTGCGGCGAACTACGAGAACGCGGCCGCCCGGCTTGCCGACATCGACCAACTGGCCGCCACGGCTGCCGCCTACGACAACCGCAGCCGGTTCCTCACCGAGCTCACGCTCGATCCGCCCGAACGCACCGGCGATCGTGCCGGGCCACCCCACCTCGACGACGACTGGCTGACCCTGTCGACCATCCACTCGGCCAAGGGCATGGAGTGGCGAGCGGTGCACGTCATCCACACCGCCGACGGCAACATGCCCTCCGACATGGCCATCGGTGACCGCGACGGACTCGCCGAAGAACTCCGGCTGATGTACGTCGCTCTGACGCGGGCCAAGGACGAACTCACCGCCACCTTCCCGTTGCGCTATCACGTACACCGCTACGCCAACGACGACCGTCACCTCTACGCCCAGATGTCGAGATTCTTCGAACCCGTGCGCGAGTACTTCGATCTCGCCACCACGCGCGATCACCCGTCCGACGCGGTGATCGAGCTCGACTCGGTCGGTGTTGCCGACGAAGTCGACACCCTGCTCCACTCGCTCTGGGAGTAGCACAGCCGATCGACGAGATGACCCATCGGACCTCGATGGTTACGCTCACGCGATGAGCACTGTGCCCTCGAGGATCGAAGCCGACGACATCGTGGTGGGAGGCGGATCTGGCGGTGCCGTCGTCGCCGCACGGTTGGTCGAACAAGGGCGACGCGTCGTCCTCGTCGAAGCTGGCCCCGACTACGGACCCGTCGGTGATCCGCGGTGGCCCAACGAGCTCGTCGATGCCCGCATGCTCGCCACCAGTCACGACTGGCACTACGCCGGCGGGCGCTGGACCTTCTCTCGAGCGCGTGTCATCGGTGGCTGCAGCAGTCACAATGGGGCGATCGCCGCCGTCGGCCATCGCTCCGACTACGACGGCTGGCGGCTCCCGGGCTGGTCGGCCGGGGAGGTCGCGCCACTGTTCGCCACGGTCGTCGAACGCATGCGGGTCCGGGCCTACCAGCCGAGCGAGGTCGTGCCGTTCCACCGCGAATGCCTGGCGGCAGCCGCCGATCTCGGCTGGACCATCGCCAGCGACCTGTGCGACCTCGACGCCGGTCCGTCGTTCGGCCTCGAAACGGTCAACGTCAGCGGCTCGACCCGGTGGAACACGGCGTTCGCCTACCTCGACCCGGGCCGCTCCTCGACCGGGCTGACCATCGTCGACTGCACGGTGGTCGACCGTCTCGTGCCAACCGCCGGCGGCATCGTGGTGCATGGCCGCCGTGTCGACGCTCACCCGTTCGACAACTCGCACGCCTTCCCTCCGCACCCCACCGCACCGAATGCGACGAGCGACGCCGTCGAGCTCATCGCCGAACGGGTGATCCTCGCGGCCGGCGTCTACGGCACCCCCGCCATCCTGCAGCGATCGGGCGTTGGCGACCCCGATCGGCTTCGGGCCGTCGGTGTCGTGCCGACCCTCGAGTCACGCCTGGTCGGCGCCAACCTGCACGACCACCCCATGGTCGATGCCAGCCGCACCGTCGGCGCCGAACTCCAGCGGCATCTCGATGATGCCGCTGCGACGGGCTTCCTGCCCGAGGAGCAGACGCTCGGGAAGTTCGTGTCGTCGCAGTCGGACGATGGCCACTACGACCTCCATGTCTTCCCCGTCGTCGCCAGCGATCAGACCAGCGAACTGCACGGACGCGTCGCCGTCGAGGTTGCGTGCATGAACCCGCGCAGTCGAGGCCGTCTCGACATCACCGGCGCCGATCCGCTCGCCGCACCGACCATCGACCACGCCTACCTCTCGGATCCTGACGATCACGATCTCGCCGTGCTGCGCGACGGCCTCGCCATCGCCGAGGAGCTCCTCGATCATCCGCTCGTGGCACCCCTGCTCGGATCCTCACCCTACGGACCGGCGACCGACGATGAGATCCGATCGCGGGTGGCGCACTACTACCACCCGGTCGGCACGTGCGCGATGGGGCGGTCCGACGTCGCCGTCTGCGACGAGGCCGGCCGAGTTCGGGGCCTCGACAACGTGTGGATCGCCGACGCGTCGATCATCCCGCAGATTCCACGAGCCAACACCAACCTCCCGGCGATCATGATCGGCGAGCGAATCGCCAGCTGGCTCTGATCGTGGTCGAATCGATTGCCGTGGTCGAGCCGCTCTGACAGCATCGCGTCATGCAGATCGACCCGATCACGCCGACCATCGGTGCCGACGTCCACGGCATCGACCTGAACACGCTCGACGACCATCAGTTCGCCGCCGTCCGCCAGGCGCTGCTCGATCACCAGGTGCTGGCCTTCCGGGAGCAAGACCTCGACCCCGAGGCGCAGCTCGACTTCGCCCGACGCTTCGGCGACATCGACCGCTACCCGTTCACCTCCGGGAACCGCCACTTCGCCCCACATCCGTCGGGCCTCGACGGTCTCGTCCGCCTCGAACACGACGAACGAAATCCGGGCTACGAGAACCAGTGGCACATCGACATGACCTGGCGGGCCGAACCACCGATGGGCTCGATCCTGCGGGCCGTCGAACTGCCGGCGTCGGGCGGAGGCGATACCGCCTTCTGCAATCTCGCTGCGGTCCACGCCTCGTTCGATCAGGCGACCCAGGACTACCTCGGCACGCTGTCGGCCACACACGATTGGCTCAAGGTCTTCGGACGCCAGATGCCGCCCGACGATCTCGCTCGGTTCCGCTCGGAACTCCCGATGGTGTCGCACCCACTCGTCCGCACCCACCCCGACACCGGGGCCAAGCATCTCTTCTACAGCCAGCCGTTCGTGGTCGGCCTCGCCGGGCTCCCCGATCAGGTCGGCCGTGCGTGGATCGGCCATCTCACCGACTTGATCAACACGCCCGAGTTCCACTGCCGTGTGAAGTGGGCGCCCGGAACGGTCGTCATGTGGGACAACCGGGCGGTCGCGCACTACGCCGTCAGTGACTACTACCCCGAGCGCCGGGTCATGGATCGGGTCACGATCGCCGGCGACAAGCCGTACCGATCGATTCGCAGCGGCGCCTCGCTCGTACGCTGTGTCGATGGCACAGCGTGTGGTCACGATCCCGACCACCCTCGATCTTCGTCGCAACGTCCGAGGCGCCAAACAGCCCTTGATGATCGGGCCGACCGAAGCATGGTGGTCGACCCGTACACCCGATGGCCCGGGCTCGGTCTCGTTCGTGCGCACCGCCGACACCAGCGTGACCGTCGAGGCGTGGGGCGCGGGGGCGGGCTGGTTGCTGAACCAGGCGCCGCGGGTGCTCGGGCTCGACGACGTTCTCGAAGGGTTCGAACCGTCGGGCGCGATCGCCGAAGCGTGGCGGCGGTCGCCGTTCCTGCTGGCGCGGACCGACCGACCGTGGGACGCGATCGTCGGCGCCATCCTCGGCCAGAAGGTCCAGGCGACCAAGGCGATCCAGAGTCGTCGCGCCATCGCGCGACGCTTCGGTGAGCTGGCACCGGGTCCACGTGAGGCCTGGATCCTGCCGTCGCCCGAGACGGTCGGTTCGATGAGCTACGCCGACTTCCACCCGGTCGGGGTCGAGCGGAAGCGGGCCGAGATCATCATCCGGGTGGCGCGTGAGATGCGCCGCATCGGCGAGATCGGCGACCGCACGCCGACCGAGTTCAAGGCTCGTCTCCAGCGGCTGCACGGGATCGGTCCGTGGACGGCAAACCTCGTGACGGCGGTTTCGATGGGCGACGCCGACGCCGTCCCCACCGGCGACTACCACATCCCCAACACCGTGGCGTGGGCGATTGCGGGCGAACCCCGGGCCGACGACGCTCGCATGCTCGAACTGCTCGAGCCATATGCGGGGCACCGCTGGCGCGTCATCCGTCTGGCCAAGGCCAACGGCTCTGCACCCAAATACGGTCCCCGGCTCTCCCTCCGCGGTGACGGCCTCTCCCGCGGCCGCTGAGCGGCGGCGGGGGAACGTCAGAGGAGGTCGGCCCAGGCGTGGGTGCGTTCGGCGTGGGGGTGCTCGACGACGGCGTTGACCTCGCCGAAGTCGTGGACCCGGCGGCGGTCGGGGTCGTACGTCGGGAACGTCTCCGAATCCTCCGACGGCACGCCGTGACGGGCGAAGTGCAGCCACGTGTCCTGCATGCGCTCGGACAGCTCGATCGGCGGGTGATCACCGACGAACGAGTGCATGCCCGAGGCACCGATGGTCCCGAACACGAACGGCAACTCCAGCGCATGGCAGCTACCGAGGATTCCCCCGGCAACGGGTGACGCCCACGAGAACTGGTAGTGATGACCCGCACTGCCCGCTTCGGCGCGAGCTTCGAGCATGCGCACGGCGGGCAGCCGGAAGACGGCGTCGGTCATCAAGGTCGACTGCACCGCCCGTGGTGCCATCCCGTCGTCATCGATGGACATGTCGTACGCCGCCGCAAGGGCCGAGCTGGCGGCATCCGGGGTTGCAGAGGCGGCAGCCAGCCGGTCGATTCGGGTGGCCAGGCGATCGGCGGGAAGCGGCTTGCGGGTGGGATCGAAGAGGTTCCACTCGTCGACATTCACACCGGTCAGCAGGGCGACCGACGACCCGACGCCATCGCGGATGGCGTCGAGAAGCGGGCGTTCGATGACGTGACCATCGAGCACCGGCTGGAACGACATCAACTGCGGGCCCAACTCGTGGGCGCCGTTGATCCGGTCGAGCACGTTGCCGCCGGCCCCGCGAACCCGCTCGCCTGCAGCGATGAGCGCCGCCGGATCGATCGCCATCAGTTCATCGAGCGAATCGACCCCCGCTGCCTCCATCACCCTTGCGGCCGTCTCGGCGGCGACGTCGGAGGTGGTGAGATTGTGGACGGCACCGCTCTGGGCGATCACTCGATGGAACCGTCCGCTGTCACCGGCAATGGCGAGGAGCGACGACACGCTCATCCCGCCGGCGGACTCGCCGAAGATCGTCACGTTGCCGGCGTCGCCGCCGAACGCAGCGATGTTCTCCTGCACCCAGTCGAGGGCGGCCAACTGGTCGAGCAGGCCGAGGTTGCCCGAGCCGGCGAGCTCGGGGTCGAGGTGATCGAGGTGAAGGAAGCCGAGCGGACCCAGCCGGTAGTTGATCGACACGACCACCGTGTCGCCTCGGGCGGCGAGCGATGCACCGTCATAGATGGGCGACGAGCCCGAACCGGTCGAGAAGCCTCCGCCGTGGATCCACACCATGACCGGTCGGGTCGCATCCTGTCCGATCGCTCCGGCGGGAGCCCACACGTTCAGGTGGAGGCAATCCTCGGATCGCTCCTCGGCCCCGCCGCCCAGCATCGCCTCGAGCGCCGAGGCCGGCTGCCACGCCGTGGGCCCGAACGAGGTGGCGTCGACGTGACCGGCCGCCCGGTGCGGGACCGGCGCTCGGAAGCGTCGATCACCCGACGGCGCCTCGGCGAAGCGGATCCCGGCGTAACGATGCACCGACCCGAGGTCGGTGCCGGTCAGAACACCACTGGTCGTCGTCACCTGCTGCATGCTCACTCCCCGTCGGACCGCTGTCGGCGCCGCCACGACACGGGCCCTCGGTCGCAGCGACGCCATCATGGCCGCCCTCGGACCGACCGTGCGACTCGACCCGACGCAGAGTTGGCGAGACCAGCGCGGTCTCCTACTCTTGCGACCTTCGTCACACCACCGGGAGGACTCATGGCCGCGGTTGCAGGAATCGAGATCGGGATGCCCACCAGCATCGAGGGTGTCACCGCCGAGTGGCTGACCAGCGCGCTCCGGATCACCGGTGACATCGGCAACGGCACGACCGTCGCATCGGTCGAGCACCGACGCTTCGCCGAGGGGGTGGGCCTCCTCTCCGAGCTCTACCGCACCACGCTCAGCTATGAGCCGGCGGCCGAGGGCGCTCCGACGTCGCTCATCACGAAGTTCGCCATCTCCGACCCGGCCCAGCGCGGCATGGCGGAAGGTCTCGGGTTCTACTCGCGTGAACTCCACTTCTACACCCACCTCGTCGACCAGATGCCGATCCGCACCCCACGGGCGGTTGCGGCCATGCAGGACCCCGGAAGCGGCGACTTCATCCTCATCATGGAAGACATGTCGGGCCTGCGGTCCGCCGACCAGCAGGTCGGGGTCACCTGGGACGACGCCCTCCGTTCGGCTCGCAACCAGGCCAGGCTCCATGCGGCGTTCCATCAGAGCGATCAGCTGGCCGACCTGGCCGCGACGTATCCGCCGATCGAGAACCCGATCTACCTCGCCGCGCTGCCCGGCGTGTTCGCTGCTGGTTGGGAGAACGCCCAGAAGCACGCCGGCGAACACATGACCGCCGGCATCAAGGCATTCGGTGATCGGTACGGCGATCTCCTGCCCTTCTTCCTGCGCACCTTCATGGAGCCGCTCACGCTGCTGCACGGCGACTGGCGGGCCGACAACCTCTTCTACCTCTCCGACGATCCGGCCGACGAGAACCAGGACATGGCCATCGTCGACTTCCAGATCATGGGCCAGGGCACCGGCGCCTACGATCTTGCGTACTTCGCCAGCCAGTCGATCGCCCCCGACGTTCGTTCGGGCCGCGACAGTGAGCTGATCGACACCTACCTCGCGGCCCTGGCGGCAGAAGGTGTCGACCGCGATCGAGACGAGTTCGAGCGTCAGTACAAGCTCGCGCTCGCGCACTGCCTGATCTACGCAGTCGCCAGCTTCCCGAGCTACGAGCTGCTGCCCGAGAACAGCCAGAGCCTCATGGTGTCGATGCTCGTGCGCGCCATGCAGGCCATCACCGACAACGGCTCGCTCGACCTGTTGCCGGACTGAGGCCCGACCGACTCACCAGTGGCGGAGATCGATCGGCCACTCGTCGACCACGCTCTCACCATCGACCACCCAGTACTGCCGGTGGCGGGCGACGGTCGGATCGACGTGCGCCGGGAGGAACCGGATGCGGTCACCGATCGCAATGGCGCCGTCGCGGTTCTTCAGCGTTGCGTGCTCGTCGGACAGGAACATGAGATCGGCATCGACCGGGGTCGGCAGCCCGTGATCCAGTCCGAACGCCTTCAATCCGGCGTCGACCACGGCCCAACCCTTGGCGTTCACCGAGACGACGGTGCCCAGCACACCGAGCGCGATCCGGAAGGGTGAGTCGAGCTTGGCGTAGTCGGTGTCGAGGAGGCAGTAGGAGCCAGCCTGCACCTCGGTGACCCAGCGGTTCACGGCGTAGGTGCCAGTGCCGCCACCCGACACGATGTCGCCGCCGACCGCCTCGTGTGCCTGCAGCAGCAAGGCCATCGACGCTTCCACTCGCGCCGCCTTGTCATCAGGTGGCTGCACCATCATCAGATGGCCCTCGTAGCCCATGACGCCGCGCACATCGAGACCCGCCGAGCGTGCACGGTCGGCGAGTCGACCGGCGTCGTCGACGGCGCAGCCGCACCTCGGCAGCCCGACCTCGACGTCGATCAGCACCCGGCGGACCCCACCGGCGATCGCAGCGTCGAGCACCGTATCGGAGTCGACCGCCACGGTGATGTCGGCACCGGCCTCGACGAGCGGGCCGAGGCGGGAGTAGTCATAGGTCTCGTTGGCGAGCAGCAGATCGTGGCCGAGTCCGGCCTGCGCCATGCCCTCGATCTCCCGCACGGTCGCTGCGCAGAAGTTGCGATGACCGGCGGCCACCAGTTGCTCGGCCAGTCGTGTCGACTTGAACGCCTTCACGTGCGGTCGGAGCCGATCACCCGGAAGCGCTGCGGCCATCGCCGCAACGTTGTGGTCGAAGACGGACTTCTCGACCACGAGCGCCGGCGTCGGAAGATCGTGGATGGTCGATGGGCTGCTCACAACGGGCACCCTACGACCTAATCTCGGCGGGTGCCGTTGCGAGCGATCCCACCGACCGAGGGCTCCCCCGATCGGCTCCGCATCGGTTGCGCCATGTGGGCCCATCCTCCCTGGCGCGATCGCTACGGCATTGCTCCGGGCGGCGAACTTGCCTGGTACGGCCGGCGGTTCACGACGGTCGAGGGCAACACGACGTTCTACGCCGCGCCCAAGCCCGAAACGGTCGAGCGCTGGGCCCAGCAGGCACCGTCCGGTATGCGGTTCTGCTTCAAGCTGCCTCGCCACCTCACCCACGAACGGCGACTCCGCAACATCGAGAAGCCGCTGGTCGAGTTCCTCGACACCCTCGGTCCGCTGGCCGACCGCCTCGGTCCCCTCCAAGTTCAACTCCCCGCCTCGTTCGGACCGGAGGACCTCGGAGTCCTGGTCGACTTCCTCGACTCGGTCGTGGGTCGCACCCACGGTCTCGATGTCGAGCCGGCATGGGCGGTCGAGGTCCGCCACCCCGAGTTCAGTCCCGGTGGCCGCAGCGAGCGCCTTCTCAACGACGCCCTGGCGGCACGGGCGGTCAACCGGGTGATCCTCGACTCTCGTGCCCTGTTCGCTGCGCCCCCGGTGACGAAGGAGGAGCACGAGGCTCACGCCGCAAAGCCCCGGCTACCGGTTCGGCCGGTGGCGACCGGGGCTCAGCCTCTCATTCGCCTCATCGGCCAGAGCGACCACGAGGCATCGCTGCGGCTTTGGCGTGGTTGGTTCCCCAAACTCGTCGAGTGGTCGATGGCCGGCGCGACGCCCCACGTGTTCGTCCACACCCCGGACAACGTCGATGCGCCCGAGCTGGCCATCCAGGTCTGGAACGAGCTCCGGGCGCTGTCGGGCTCCGAGCTTCCGGAGATCACGGCGCTCGCACCGGTCGACCCAACGGCCCTCCAACTCGACCTCTGATCGACGCTGCTGAGCTCAGCGGATCATGCCGTTGGCTTCGGCCTCGCGGGTCAACCACGCCCGATGGTCGGGGTGGGCGATGGCAATGAGGGCATGCGCTCGCTGGGACATGGTGAGCCCCCGGAGCTCGGCAATGCCGAACTCGGTCACCACGTTGTCGACGGTGTTCTTGTTGGTCGTGACGACGGCGCCGCTGTTGAGCGTGGGGGTGATCCGGCTGATACGACCGCCGGCCGTGGTGGAGGGGAGCACGATGAAGCCCTGGCCGTTCTCGGAGTACTGGGCGCCACGGGCGAAGTCGGCTTGGCCACCGCTGCCCGAGAAATAGCGGGTGCCGATGGTCTCGGAGGCGCACTGTCCGAACAGGTCGACCTGCAGCGTGGCGTTGACCGAGGCGAACCGGGGCTCGCGGCCGACCAGGCGGGGATCGTTGACCTCGTTCACCCCGACGAAGATCACCTCGTCGTTGTTGTCGAGGAAGTCATAGAGACGCTGCGTTCCGAGTGCGAACGTGGTGAGCGCTCGCCCCTTGGAACGACTTTTGTAGCGCCCGGTGGCGGCGCCCGACTCGATCAGGTCGACCAGCGGATCGCTGAACAGCTCGGTATGGATGGCCAGATCCTTGCGATCGACGAGCAGCTTGGCAACCTGGCTCGGCACCGACCCGATCCCGAGTTGCAGGGTGGAGCCATCGCCGATCCGCTCGGCGACGAGCGCAGCGATGGTCTTGTCGATCTCGCTCGGCTCGTTGGCCGTGGTCTCGACAAGCGGGTAGTCGGCCTCGCACCAACCCAGCGTGTTCTGATGGCGGACCCGGTTCTCGCCGAAGGTGCGCGGCATCCGCTGGTTCACCTCGACGATGAACGGCACCCGACCGATCATCGGCGAGGCGTAGTCGGCGCTGGTGCCGAGCGAGAAGTGGCCGTTGCGGTCCGGCGGACTCACCGCGGCCAGCACCGCGACCGGGTTGCGTTCCAGCAGCCGCAGCGGCACCTCGGAGAAGTTGGCCGGGGCGAATTCACAGCCGCCTGCTTCGTAGGCCTTGCGCGTGATGTGCGAGAGGAACCACGACACATGGTTGAGGTACCCGCGATACGCACCATGGAGGTAGGGCCGGTCGTGCAGCGCGTGCATCTGGTGGATCGTGACGTTCTTGAAATCACACGCCCGCTCCTCGATGGCGTCGAGCAGCTTGACCGGCTCGCCGTTCCCGATCGGGACGACGAGCTGGGCGTTCTCGGGGAGCTGCTCGACCAGAGCGTCGGCGATCTCCTCGGGACTGGCTGGCGACGGCGGGAGCACGAGTTCCATGCCCCCGACGATACGCACCGCCGACGACGGCCGGGCGGGACCTTGTTCCCCAAACGCCCGCACCGGTCAGACGGAACGGGGCCACCAAACGCCCTCGTATCGCCACCGGCACGCGACAGTAGGCTCGGCGCCGTGCCGGAACTCCCCGAAGTCGAGACCGTTCGCCGCCAACTGGCGCCCCGTCTCGCCGGGCGCACCGTCGTGCGAGCCGGGTCGCACGACTCCGCCAAGTTCACCCCTGCTCGCGCTGCGGTCGGGCACCGGTTCGGCCAACCCACTCGGCGGGGCAAATACCTCCTGCTGCCCACGGCGGCCGACCGTGAACTCGTCGTCCACCTCGGCATGACCGGCAAGCTCTCGTTCCGAGACGGTGGGCCCGACCTGGCCAACCCGTACCTCCGGGCCTGGTGGGAGCTCGACGGCGAGGAAACACTCGAGTTCGTCGACGTCCGGCGCTTCGGTCGCCTGCGGTTCGTCGCCACCGGCGATTACGCCGACATCCCGACGTTGCACCACGCCGGGCCCGAACCGTGGGACCCAGCGTTGACCCCGAGACGATTCCATCAGCTGCTGGGCTCCAGCCGTCGAGCGCTCAAGACCAAGCTGCTGTCGCAGCGGCCCATCGCCGGGGTCGGCAACATCTACGCCGATGAGGCGCTGTGGCTGGCCCGCATCAACCCCATCGTGACCCGGCTGGGTGTGGAGCGTGCCGGCGACCTGCTCGATGCCCTACGCGAGGTGTTGGAACAGGGCATCGAGCTCGGCGGCACGACGTTGCGGGACTATCGCAACGTCGAGGGAGGCACGGGCGGCAATCAGCAAGAGCTCCACGCCTACGGTCGGGCCGGGTTGCCGTGTGAGCGCTGCGGCACGACCCTTCGCTCCGCGGTGGTCGACGCCCGCACGACGACCTGGTGCCCTCGGTGCCAACGGCATTGAGCCGTTCGTCGCAGAGGGTCAGTCGACGAGGGAGCGACCGAGCATCTCGTGGAGCGGGGCCGCCAACAGTTCGAGCCGGGTCCCGTCGGGATCGCGGAAGTAGGCGGACTCTCCGGCCACCAGATCGACCTGCACCCCAGCGGCACGAAGGCGCTCGATGGCCGCGTCGTAGTGGTCCCGGGTGACCGAGAGGGCCAGGTGGTGGAAACCACCGAGCACCTCCGCATACGGCCCCAGACCGAGGTCGGGGAAGTCGAAGAAGGCCAGCAGATTGCCGTGCCCGATGTCGAAGAAGAAGTGGGTCGAGCCCTCGTAGTCGCGGTTCTCGAACAACTCGACCAATGGGAAGCCCAACAGCTCCTGGTAGAAGCGGATCGTCTGCTCGACATCGGAGCACAACAGGGCGAGGTGGTGCACGCCCTGGACAATGGTGGTGGGCCGCTGGTCGGGCGGCAGTAGGTAGCGCTCACGCAGCGCCTCCCACTCGGCCGCTCGATCGGCGGGCCGGCGTTGGCTTGGCTCGTGTTCGCTTGGCGCGCTCATGCTGCCACCTTGCCTGACGCCACCGTGTCCTGCCTCATCCGGCCGCAACGAATTGGAGCTCGAGCTGGATCGCCACCTTGTCGGCGAGCAGGACACCGCCGGTCTCCAACGGGGCGTTGAACTCGATGCCGAAGTCCTTGCGGCTGATCGTGGTCTCTCCGGCGAATCCGGCCTTGGCGTTGCCGTACGGATCGGTCGCCAGCCCGTAGAACTCGACATCGAGTTCGACCGACTTCGTGATGCCGTTGATGGTGAGGTCACCCACGAGCGTCCAGTCGTCGCCGGCACCGCTGATACCGGTCGATCGGAACGTCATGGTCGGGTTGGCGTCGACGCCGAAGAAGTCGGTGCTGAGCAGGTGGGCGTCGCGGTCGGTGTTGTTGGTGTCGACCGACGACATGGCGATCTCGGCGGTGACGGTGCTCGCCTCGAGCGAGTCACCGACGACGATCGAAGCGTCGAACTGGTTGAAGCGGCCGCGCACCTTGGTGAGGCCGAGGTGACGAACCGTGAACTCGACCGACGAGTGGGCGAGGTCGGAGGTCCAGGTGCCGGTGGCGAGGGGGAGCACTGTAGTGGTCATGGAGAAGTCCTTGCGTTGGAGGTTGTTCGGTTTTGAACCATAACGGAAGGTAATTCAAAAGTGAACCACCTCGCCGCGTGACCTTGGTCCCTTCTCGCCGCCTCGGGGCGCGGTCGGCGTTGACAGTGCGCCTACGCTGGACGACATGACTCGGTGGCTGGACGACGAGCAGCAAGATGCGTGGCGACGATTCCTCCACGCCACCTCGCTGCTCTCCGAGCGGCTCGACCACGGGCTGTCGGATCGCTCCGACCTCTCGAGCACCGACTACGAGATCCTCGTCCATCTCTCCGAAGCGCCCGAACGACGGCTCCGCATGAGCCAGCTCGCCTCCACGGTCCTGGTGTCGAAGTCGCGACTCACGTACCGCATCGATCGATTGGTCGCCAAGGGACTGATCGACCGGGTGGACTGCCCGAACGACGGACGCGGCACCAACGCGCTTCTCACCGACGAGGGGTTCCGTCAGCTCGAAGCGGCCGCTCCTGGGCACGTCGACGACGTTCGCCGCTATCTCATCGATCTGATCGAGCCCGACGAGTTCGAGGCGTTCCGGAACATCTTCACCCGGGTCGAAGCCGCCCTACTCGCCGACGACTGATCGCCGGCACCTCCCCACCATGACTGCTCGCGGCGAAGCTCCACGTCCTCGGTTCCGCACGATCGGTCTCGGACGAGCCGGGGGTTCGATGACTCGTGCGCTCGAAGCGGTCGGCTGGTCGTTCGCCGGATCACTCGGCCGAAACGACGACGTTCGCCATGCGGGGGTCGACGTCGACCTCGTGATCGTCGCCGTGCCTGACCACTCCATCGCCACGGTCGCCGAGCAGATCGGTTCGTGCGATGCCGTCATCATGCACCTCGCCGGCTCCCGTCCGCTGAGCGACCTACAGCCTCATACCCTCGTCGCCTCGCTCCATCCGCTGGTCTCCCTGCCCGACGCCGAGACCGGCGCCCGACGTCTGCTGGCCGGCGCGGTCTTCGCTGTTGCCGGCGCCCCACTCGCAGCCGCCATCGTCGAGCAACTCGGCGGCCAGGCCGTCCGGGTCGAGGACGACCAACGCTCGCTGTACCACGCCACCGCCGCCATCGCCTCGAACCATCTGGTGTCGTTGTGCGCGCAGGTCGAGCGGTTGGCCGACGCCGTTGGCATTCCGCCTGGCGCGTACTGGCAGCTGATGTCGGCGACCCTCGACAACGTGATCCGCCTCGGGCCGGCCGCCGCACTCACCGGTCCCGCCGCTCGGTCCGACTGGGCCACCATCGCTGCGCATCTGGCGGCGCTTCCCGCCGAGGAACTCGAGCTGTACGAGGTCCTCAGTCGCGGCGCCGCCGAACTGGCGGGACACCCATGGCAGAACGCACCATCATCTCCATCAGATGCCGCTGCATCCAACGACGAAGGACGTCCATGACCCTCGAACGCATCGCCACGATCGACGAGCTCCGTGCCCGCCTCGATGCCGCTCGCTCCGAGGGTCGCTCGGTCGGGTTCGTCCCCACCATGGGCTACCTCCACGATGGCCACGCTTCGCTCATGCGCGCCGCTCGGCCGCAATCCGATCTCGTCGTTTCCTCGATCTTCGTAAATCCGCTGCAATTCGCCGCGAACGAAGACCTGTCCGCGTACCCACGTGATCTCGAACGCGACACCGAACTCGCTTCCGAGGCCGGCGTCGATCTGCTGTTCACGCCCACCGTCGAGGAGATGTATCCGTTCGGACCGGTGCTCACCTCGGTCAGCGTCGGCGGACTCTCCCAGTTGTGGGAGGGTGCCAGTCGTCCCACCCACTTCGCCGGCGTCGCCACGGTCGTGACCAAACTGTTCTCGATCGTCGGTGCCTGTCGGGCGTTCTTCGGTGAGAAAGACTTCCAGCAGCTCGCCGTCATTCGCCGCATGGTCGCCGATCTGTCGATCCCGGTCGACGTCATCGGTTGTCCGATCGTGCGTGAACCCGATGGCCTCGCCATGTCGAGTCGAAACGTCTACCTCGATCCCGAGCACCGGGCCGCAGCGATCGTGCTGCGACGCGCCCTCGACGCCGGACTCGAAACGGCGGCCACCAGCGACGATCCCGCCACGGTGATGGACGCGATGCGTGACGTCGTTCTGGCGGAACCCCTAGCGTCGCTCGACTACGTGGCGGCCGTCGACGCCGCCACGCTCGAGGTGCCCGCTCGGCTCGAAGGGAACTGCCGCCTCCTGATCGCCGCTCGCGTCGGGATCCCGCGACTGATCGACAACTGTGCCCTCGATCGGGACTGACCCTTCGCTACGCCACTAGGTTGAGCAGCCGTGAAGCAGCTCCGCGTCCATGCCCCCACCGACTTCGAGGCGGGATTCGCACGGATCCGGGCGGAACTCCACGTGCCCACGACGTTCCCCGACGACGTCCTCGCCGCAGCCGAGGCGGCCACGCCGCCCGACGTCACCCGTCGCGACGCTCGCGATCTCCCGTTCATCGCCATCGACCCTCCGGGTGCGACCGACCTCGACCAGGCGCTCGTCATCGAGGAGACCGCCACCGGATTCCGGGTCCACTACGCCATCGCCGACCTCGGCGCGTTCATCGAACCCGGAGGGCCCATCGACCGTGAGGCCCGGGAACGAGGCACGACCCGCTACTCACCTGATCTGCGGACACCGTTGCACCCACCGATGATCTCCGAGGATCGAGCGAGTCTGCTCCCCGGTGTCGATCGGCCGGCGTTGCTGTGGACGATCGACCTCGGCGCCCAAGGCGAGATCGCCGGTTCACACCTCGAGCGAGCCACCGTGACGGTTCGCGAAGCCATCTCGTATGCCGAGGCACAGCGGCGGATCGATGCCGGCGACCCCGCCCTCCGACCGCTCCAGGTGGTCGGCTCGCTGCGCCTCCAACGAGAGGTCGATCGGGGCGGTGTCAGCCTCAACCTGCCGAGCCAGGAGATCGAGCGAACACCGTCGGGCGGTTACGCGCTGGCGTACGACACCTCGCTCCCGGTCGAGGACTGGAATGCGCAGATCTCGCTTCTCACGGGCATCGTCGCCGGCTCGAAGATGGTCGAGCACAAGATCGGCATCCTGCGCACGCTGCCACCCACCCGCCGGCAGGACCTCCGAGCGCTCCGCCACCAGGCGCGCGCTCTCGGGATCGACTGGCCGACCGAGCTCGACTACCCAGAGTTCATTCGTACCGTCGAGCCCACCAACTCGCTACGTGCTGCGTTCCTGCTGCAGGCGGCCCGTTCGTTCCGGGGTGCCGGCTACGTGGCGTTCGATGGCGTCCTGCCCGACGAGTACGAGCACGGTGCGATCGCCTCCGTCTACGCCCACGTCACTGCGCCGCTGCGTCGTCTGGTCGATCGTTTCGGCAACGAGATCCTCCTTGCGCTCTACGCCGGCGAGTCACCGCCGCAGTGGGCCGTCGACGCGCTCGACGATCTTCCGACCTTGATGGGCCGGGCCCGCTCCCACGAGTCGTCGCTCGAACGGGCGATCATCGACTACACCGAGGCGATCCTGCTCGGCGATCAGGTGGGCGAGACGTTCCGGGCATTCGTCATCGACGTCGACGACCGCCGCGACGTCGCCAAGATCCAACTTCTCGACCCCGCGGTCGTGACCACCGTGAGCTCCGATCGGCTCCAGCTCGGCACCGAGATCCTGGTGCAGCTCGACGCCGTCGACACCGAGGCCCGCACCGTCACGTTCACCCCCGTGGGAAAGGAACGGCATGACTGACACCTCGACCGACGGCGCGCCGCCACCGAGCAGCTCACGGAAGCCAACCCGACGTCCGCCGCTTCCGCCGCAACCCGACGGCATGGCGTGGCCGACCGACACATGGCCGACGAGCGACCCGGCCGACGACGTCGACGCCGATCGCCTCACCTCGCTGGTGCAGCGAGGCTTCGGGCCCGACCCCGAAGCTGCCACCGCCGACAATCTTGCGCTCGTCGTGATCCATCGTGGGCGACTGGTGACCGAGGCCTACGGTCCCAACACGGCCAGCGACGACACCCTGATCTCGTGGTCGATGGGCAAGAGCATCACCCAGGCACTCGTTGGCCTGTTGACCCTCGACGGGCTGATCGACGTCGACCAACCGGCCGATGTCGCCCGCTGGGCCGACGACGACCGACGCACCATCACCACCCGGGATCTGCTGCGGATGACCAGCGGCCTCGAATTCGTCGAGGACTACGTCGACGACCAGATCTCGCATGTGATCGAGATGCTCTTCGGCGCCGGGCGAGGCGACGTCGCCGGCTACGCCGAATCGTTTCCGCTCCTCCACGCCCCCGGCACCACGTTCAGCTACTCGAGCGGTACGACCAACATCATCGCTGCCCTGTGCGGGCGCCTGATCGCCGGGACACCCGGTCGGCCCGCCGTGTCCTCCGACGCCGATGCCGTGCGCGGCTACCTGGACCGGCGCCTCTTCGGACCGATCGGCATGTCCAGCGCCATCCCGAAGTTCGACGATGCCGGCACCTTCATCGGCTCGTCCTTCGTCTACGCAACAGCACAAGACTTTGCACGGTTCGGCTATCTCTACCTCCGCGACGGTGTGTGGGACGGCGAACGGCTGCTCCCCGTGGGCTGGGTCGATGCGGCCCGCACTCCGGTCGACCCGCATGTCGACGAAGAACACTGGTACGGCGAACACTGGTGGCTGTGGCCCGACGACACGGCGGCCTTTGCGTGCCAGGGGTACGAAGGGCAGCGAATCGTCGTCGTCCCCGAGCGCGACCTGGTGATCGTTCGACTCGGCAAGACCGACGCCAGCCGGAGCTCGCACGTCAACGCCTGGTTGACCGAGATCATCGGCTGTTTCCCGACCATCGACGCACCGATAGGAGCGCGGTGATGGTGCGCCCGCTGAAGCCGACCGACCTGTACCGGCTCGAGTACGCAGCCGACATCGCCCTTGCACCCGACGAAGGCTCGTTCGTCTGCACGATCGCCTGGCCCGACGACGCCACCGACGAGATCCGCTCCCGGCTGTGGCGGAAGGCATTGGACGACGAGGCCGAACCCACCCTCCTGCTCGACGGTCATCGGGACACGCACCCGGTCTTCTCACCCGACGGCTCGCAACTGGCGTTCCTTCGAGCCGACGTGGCGTCACCGGCACACGCAGCGGTGCTCGACCTCGGGTCGAGTGCCGTCACGGTCTTCGACTCGATCCCCGATGCTGCGGTCGACGTGCAGTGGCTCGATGACGAGCACCTCGTCGTGGTCGCCCCTCGCCGGCCGCCCGAGCAGGAGGGCGTCGACGATGATGAACTGGCCAGGCGTCCACGTGTCATCACCGCTCTCGACTACCGGTTCAACGCTCGCAACTGGATCCACGACCGGCAACGCAACATCGCCATCATCGACCTGGCGACCGGAGGGGTCGGGTGGCTTACGTCGACCTCGCTCGATCTCCGAAGCCTCGACTGCACCGGCGCCGCGCCCGCCCCCGATGGCACGAGCATCCTGGCCATCCTTCCCGATGACGACCACGAGTTCTCCGGCGCCACCAGCGTCTGGCTGCTGAGCGCAGCGGGCGGCGACGCCGCTCGTCTGACCGAGCCCGGAGGGTCGTGGTCGGCGGTCGGTTGGACCCGGGACGGCCGGCCCTTCGCCACTGGCCATTGCGAGGCTGCCATCACCTCGTTCGACCAGCCTCACCTCCTCGACCCAGCCGGGGTCGAAGGGCCAGAGCGAATCGGCACCGACGACGTCAACTGCACCGCCCTGCTCGGCGGCTCGGCTGGTCCCGTCGCCATCGACGGGGCACTCCTGCTGCCGGGCATCCGGGGCGGCACCATCACGATCGACCGCTACGACCTCGCCACCGGGACGACCACCGTCGTTGCGCCCGTACGCGGCATGGCGGGAGCGTTCACGGCCTCGGCCGATGGTCGGCTTCTCCTCGCCACGGTCTCGACGCCCACCCGGCCGGCAGAGGTGTGGGATTGCAGCGTGATGGTCGACGGCGAGCCCGCTTCGGTGGTCCTCGGCCTCAACCACGACCTCCTCGCCGAACTCGACCTGGTCGAGCCCCAGGTCGTGACGATCACCTCGCACGGACCGGGTGACGACACGACCGAAGTCGAGGCGTTCCTCCTCCACCCGCCGGCGTCGGCGCCTTCCACCGGTGAGCGGCGGCCCGGTCTGTTGTACGTCCACGGCGGGCCGATGAGCATCTACGGTCTCAACTTCTTCGACGAGTTCCAACTTGCGGCCGCTGCCGGCTACGTCGTGATCGGCGCCAACCCTCGAGGATCCGACGGCTACGGCATCGTGTTCGGACGGGCGGTGATCGGCGACATGGGCGGCCCCGATTGGCTCGATGTCTCGGCCGTCGCCGACCATCTGGCCGCGCTCGACACCGTCGATGCTACCCGCATCGGTATGGGTGGCGGCAGCTACGGCGGCTTCATGACCTCATGGGCCATCGGCCACACCGATCGGTTTGCTGCGGCGCTGGTCGAACGATGCGTGTCGAACTGGGAGACCTTCGCCGGCACCAGCGACATCGGTCCATGGTTCGGCCGACGGTACGGCGGAGCCACCGTCGAGTCCGACGTCGAATCGCTCCGTCGACAGTCGCCGATCACCTACGCCGCCAACAACTCCACGCCCACGCTGATCCTCCACTCCGAGCAGGACTGGCGCTGCCCGCCAGAGCAGGCCGAGCAGCTGTTCGCGGCCTATCGACGGGCCGGCGTCGACACCACGTTCGTGCGGTTTCCCGGCGAGAACCACGAGTTGTCCCGCTCGGGCAAGCCCCGACACCGCGTCGAGCGGTTCGTCCTCATCCACGACTTCTTCGCTCGCCATCTCGGCGGTGGCCGGTTCGAGCTGTGATCGGCAGTCACCGATGACCTACGTGGTCACCCGCTCGAACTCGACGGCTCGCTGGCTTCCCCTGGTCGGTGTCGGCGCTGCTCTCGGCGCGCTCACCGTGCTCGACGGCCCGGTCCTGTGCCCGTTCCGCCGCTGTACCGGTGGCTACTGCCCGATCTGTGGCGCCACTCGATCGGTGGCGGCGCTGGCCCGCCTCGATCCGGTGGGAGCCCTGCGGCTCTACCCAGCCCTGCCAGTCCTGGCGCTGGCTGCAGCGCTCGCCGCGTGGCCCCAGCGGTTTGGTGGAGTGCACCATGATCGGTGGTTGTTGGGCGCGGCCGTGGCCATCGCCGCGATCTGGTTGGTCCGGTTGGCGGTCGGCGACATCCCGGCGCCGACTGGCCTCTACGCGCCGTTCGGCTGACTCAGCTCGACTGATACGCCCGATCGGCGTTGGTCGGACGGTGCAGCACGATGTCGACACCGAGCGCATCGGCCAACAGCTTCGAACGCTCCCCCGCTGCGTAGAGCTCGAGCTCGAGATCATCGGCGTCGTCGTGGGCGAGCGGCTCGATCGTGAGCACGGGTCGCTGCGGCTCGTCGTCGACCAGCACCCGGATCGACTGCACCCGAGCGGCGTGGCTGCGATCGAGTCCGATCGCGATGCGCAAGAGACCGGCCAGGATGCGCACCTTCTGCTGCTCGTCGGGCAGGAGCGCGGCGAACTCGCGGTGGCGTTCCTTCGGCCGCCCTCGCCGGTGGTAGCGAGCGACGAGCGCGATGACCTCGATCTCCTGCTGGGTGAAGCCGGTGA
This sequence comes from Acidimicrobiales bacterium, assembly GCA_041394265.1. Lineage (NCBI taxonomy): Bacteria > Bacillati > Actinomycetota > Acidimicrobiia > Acidimicrobiales > Acidimicrobiales bacterium. Next base: position 2,617,129 of record JAWKIO010000005.1, on the reverse strand, counting down.
GACGATCGGAGTTCCGGATCACGTAGTAGCCGTGCTTGTGGTGACTCGAGTGGCTGATGAACAGCCCGACGTTGTGCAGCAGCGCACCGCACACCAGGAGCTCTCGATCGTTGGCGTCGAGGCCGTGGAGTCGCTGGGTGCGATCGAACAGCTGCCCCGCGAGATTGGCACAGGTGGCGGCGTGTTCGGGATCGGGATCCAGTTGCGTCGCCATGCGTTCGACGTTGGCACGACGCAGATCGCTCAAGCGGTCGAGTCCGGCCGTCCGGGACCCACCGAAGCGATCGAGGAGCACACCCTCCCGCAGGGCGTAGCTCGACACCGTCATCTCGTCGATGTCGAAGGCACGAAAGATCTCCGACAGGAGGATCGCCCCACCCGTGATGATGTCGACCCGGCGCGGGTCGATGCCGGGAAGGTCCTTGCGCTCGTTCCGGTCGGTGGAGGCGATCGAGTCGATCACGGCATCGAGCTCGCTGCACGTGAAGCTCACCCCGTTGACCGAGCGCAGCTCCTCGCCCCGGTTGGCGGCCGCCATCGCCGCGAGGGTCGAGATGGTGCCCGACGAGCCGATCGCGATCTCCGGCTGGTGACCACCGAGCTCGCGCGACACCGACGCCAGCGCGGCCCGCACGTACTGACGGCACGCGTTGGTGCTCTTCCTGGTCATCTCGCCGTCGGGGAAGAACCGCTGCGTGAGTCGAATCGACCCCAGCTTCATGCTGCGGGCCTCGATGACCTCGCCGCCCTCGCCCACGAGCAACTCGGTGCTGCCGCCCCCGATATCGGCGAGGATCAGCCGACGGTCGAAGACCGGGAGGGCCTGGAGGACACCAAGATGGATCAGCCGAGCCTCTTCGGTCCCGGCGATGACTTCGACGTTGACGCCCGCTTCGGTTCGGGCCCGTTCGATGAACTCGTTGCCGTTGCTGGCTTCACGCACGGCCGACGTGGCGACGGCGACCAGGTCGACCGCGCCGAAGCTCTGTGCGACCTCGTTCATCCGCTGCAGAGCGGCGATTCCACGCTCGATGGCATCGGGCTGGAGACGCTTCATCTCGTGGGCGCCCGAGCCCAGCCGCACCATCTCCTTCTCGGTGGTGAGGACGTCGAAGCCGCCACTGGCGTCGGCCTGGGCGACAACGAGATGGAAGGAGTTGGTGCCGATGTCGATGGCGGCGTGCAGTGGAGCGGCACCCGAGCCGAGGCCGGCGGCGTCGGTGGCCCCGTGGTCGGTCGTTGCTCCCGCGTCGTCGGGTCCGCCTGCCTGCGATGTGGTCGAGTCAGTGTGGTCACTCATGAATAGCCTGATGCTATGGCCTGGCTCCTGACGATCGCACTGCCGGCGGGGGCCGATGTCGAGGATCTCCAGGAACGCCTCTGGGAACTCGGCACCACGGGCATCGCCGAAGTCGAAGTCGACGCAACGCCCGCCATCATCGCCGGCTTCGAGCAACGCGCCGATGCCGAGGTGGCCGCCGCAGCCATCGGGCCGATCGCCGTGGTGTCACCGGTCGACCCCTCGGCATGGCCGACACCGGAACCGCAGGAGTTGATCGTCGGCGGACACGTGCTGTCGATCGAGGTCGGTCAGGCCTTCGGGCACGGACATCACCCGACCACTCGGTTGGCGCTCGACGCCGTCACGCGCCTCACCTCTGCTTCGACCGCCGTACTCGACGTCGGAACCGGCACCGGCATCCTGGCGCTCGCCGCTGCGGCCCTGGGGGCCCAGCCGGTCGTAGGGGTCGACATCGACCTCGAAGCCGTCACGATTGCCCGGCGCAACGCAGTGTCGAACGGGCTCGATGTCGCGATCACCGACGATGCGCTCGACGAGCTCGGTTCCTTCGACCTCGTCGTCGTCAACATGCTCGCCTCCGAGCTCGAACCGATCGCCCCGGCAGTGTTCGGCCGACTGGCGCCCGATGCGACCCTCGTCATCACCGGGTTCCTCGACGAACAGCGACCCTGGGTCGAGTCGATGTTTCCCTCGCTCAGCGAGCACGACTACCTCCAGGGCGACGATCGGTGGGGCCGGTTGATCCTGTCGTCCCGCACGTCTGATGGCTGATCTCGACACCCCCGTCTGGTACGCCTCGTATGGTTCGAACCTGTTGCGGCAGCGCTTTCTCGCCTACCTACTCGGTGGCGCGGTGCCCATGTCGACCAGCGGCGACGCACAGAAGGGCTCGCGCGATTCGGCGATGCCCACCGACGACCGGCCCTACGTCCTGCGTCATCAGTTGCTCTTCGCCCACTCGTCGCAACGTTGGGGCGGAGGCGGGGTGGCCAAGCTGTCGCTGACGTCGGACCCGCTCGTCGCCACCCAGAGTCGGGCGTGGCGGATCACGCTCGGGCAGATGGAAGACGTCTTCGCTCAGGAGAACCGGCAACCCGAGCCGGCGGCCATCGACCTCGAGCAGCTCCTCGCCGCCGGCATCGTCACCCCGTACCCGACCTGGTACGGGTCCCTCCTCCACGTCGGCTCGATCGACGGCGAACCGGTACTGACCTTCACCGGGCCGACGCCCGATGACGTCATCGCGCCGGCGCACGCCTCATACCTCCGGGTCATCGCCGACGGCCTGGCCGAGCTCCGTGGCTGGGACCGTGCCACTGCGGCCGACTACCTCGCCGCCTGCCCCGGCCACGTCGACCACCTCGACGCCCCGACGATCCTCACCCTCCTCACCTGACACCAGCGGCACCGGAACCGGGACCGACCCGCTCCCGTCCATCGTCAACTGTCGACATTGGCGCCCACCCTCGTGATCTGTCGACACTGAAGCCCGATTCTGAGCCTCAGTGTCGACAGTTCGCCGGAATGGGCTTCAGCCTCAACGGTTCAACTCTCGGCTCACGAGCCCACGACTGACCAACTCTCGGCTCTGGAGCCCACTTCCGGGCTGGAGGGCCGAGAGTTCGCCTCAGGTGAGCTGGAGGGCCGAGCGTTCAGGTGAAGAGGCTGGCTCGGTCTTGTTGGGCGGTGCGGGCCCACTGGACGAAGTCCGGGGCATTGTCGACGATGAGCGACCGTTGGGCGGCAACGCCGACCGGTACGAGGTGCGAGACGACGCCACGGTCGGTGTACGCGTGGAGGCTGAACGTGGGCGCCTCGGCCGTTTCCGCCGGATCGTGGTTCGGGTCGAGGTCGATGGCGACCGAGATCGCGGTGGACGGACACACCCACAACGAACAGCCGCCCCAATTGGTCTGGATGAGCCGGTGCACATGCCCACTCAGCACCTGCAGCACCTGTGGATGGCGGCGCACCACGGTCTCGAAACGATCGGCGCCACCAAGGCCCACACAGTCCATCCACCAGATGCCGGTCTCGAACGGCGGCGCGTGGATGGCGACGACCGTCGGCTGATCGGTGTGTGCGCTCAACTCGGCATCGAGCCACGAAGCGTCGTTCTCGGTGAAGACGTTCGAGCCGGCGTCGAGGAGCACCAGGCGCAGCGGACCGGCATCGATCGCTCGATGGTCGGCCAGCGCCTCGATCGGTCGGTCGTGGTTGCCGGCGATCGCCTCCCATGGCACCTCGAGGGCGCCCAGCCGATCGAGCACCTCACTCCACTCCTGCGGCGTTCCGTTGTGGGTGTTGTCGCCGGTCAGGAGCACCAGATCCGGACGGCGTGACATCCGATTGATCTCGTCGATCGCCAGCGACAGTCGGTCCCCGCTCCCGACGTTTGGCCCACCGACGTGTGCGTCCGATACCTGCGCGATCACATACACCATCGAGGAATGCTCCCACGCCGACTGCCGCGCCCGCCGTCAACTGTCGACGCTGAAGCCCACCCTCGTGATCTGTCGACGCTGAAGCCCGATTCTGAGCCTCAGTGTCGACAGTTCGCCGGAATGGGCTTCAGCCTCGACGGTTCGGGTGAGCGGCCGGCATTCCGGTGGAGCTAGGGCGGTGGGTTGCGGGCGGGAGCGCACCGCCCGCCTACGCCGTGACAGTGGTGGGAGTGGCATGGCATGGTCTGGGCGTGACCACTGCACCCGCTCCGTTCGACAACCGAATCACCCGGCTCCTGGGTGTCGACTATCCGATCATCCAGGCCCCGATGGGGTGGATCGCCCGCAGCCAACTGGCGTCGGCGGTGTCGAACGCCGGAGGCCTCGGGATCATCGAGACCTCGTCGGGTGAACTCGACAACGTGCGCGACGAGATCCTCAAGATGCGTGACCTCACCGACAAGCCGTTCGGCGTCAACATCGCCCAGGCGTTCGTCCGCGATCCCAACATCGTCCAGTTCGTGATCGACCAGGGCGTCAAGTTCGTCACCACCTCGGCCGGCAATCCGCAGGCGTACACCTCACAACTGAAGGAAGCGGGGCTGACGGTGTTCCACGTCGTGCCGACGCTCAAGGGCGCCATGAAGGCCATCGAGGCCGGTGTCGACGGCCTGGTCGTCGAGGGCGGCGAAGGTGGCGGCTTCAAGAACCCCGACCCCGTCGCCTCCATGGTGCTGCTCCCACTCATCCGGTCCAAGGTCGACGTCCCCATCGTGGCCGCGGGCGGGATCGTCGACGGTCGATCGATGGCGGCCGCCTTCGCCCTCGGCGCCGAGGCCGTGCAGATGGGGACCCGGATGGTGTCGGCGGCCGAGAGCCCGGTCCATGCCAACTGGAAGCAGGCCATCGTCGACGGCGCCGAGACCGACACGGTGTTCCTGAATCAGCGCCATTCCCCCGCCCTGCGAGCGATCAAGACCGACAAGACGCTGACGCTCCAGTTCGCCGAGCACAACGTGTTCGGCGATTTCGGCAATGCCATGGATCTCTACTTCGGCGGCGACATGAACGCGGCCATCGCCTTGAGCGGTCAGGTCCAGGGCCGGATCGACTCGGTGCGCCCGGTCGCCGAGGTGATCGGCGACTGCGTCGAGGAGTTCTACGCAACGCTCGCCGACCTCGCCGACCGCTACCTCGAAGGTCGGTCATGATCGATCCCATCGTGAGCCCCGAGTGGCTGGAAGCACATCGAAGCGAGGTCGTGCTGTGCGACGTTCGTTCGTACCTCGACGGCCGAGTCGGGCGCGACGCCTACCTCGCCGGCCATCTTCCCGGTGCGAGATTCGTCGATCTCGACACCGTGCTCGCAGCACCGGCGGCGCCAGTCGTCGGCCGGCATCCGATGCCGACGCCCGAGGTGTTCGCCAATGGTCTGGCCAACGAAGGCATCGGTGACGACACCACCGTGGTCGCCTACGACGACGCCGGCGGGATGATCGCCGGCCGGCTGGTGTGGATGCTGCGGATTCTCGGCCAGGACGCGGCCCTACTCGATGGCGGCATCGGCGCCTGGACTGCGGCCAACGGCGCCGACCAACTCGAGACCGGCGCGGCCGATGCCGCCATCGCTGCCGAGCGAGCGATCGTCTCCTGGCCCGACGGCGTGATGGTCGACGCCGACGAGGTGGCGGCGCACATCGCCAACGGCGGTGTGGTCGTCGACAGCCGGGCGGGCGAGCGCTTCCGGGGCGAGGTCGAACCCATCGACCCCAAGGCCGGCCACGTACCGGGTGCCCTCAATCTGCCGTTTGCGGCCAACCTCGACGGTCCACTCGACGGCGGCCGATTCCGACCACCGGGCGAACTGGCGGCTCGCTTCACCGAGGCGGGTGTCGACGACCAGGCCATCATCTACTGCGGCTCCGGGGTCAGCGCATGCAACAACATCCTGGCCGCCGAACTCGCCGGAGTCGGTCGCCCGAGACTGTACGTGGGGTCGTGGTCCGGCTGGTCCTCGGATCCCGATCGTGAGGTCGCCACCGGCGACGAGGCGGCGGACGAAGCATGAGCACCGACATCGGGTTGTGCTTCCACCGTGAATTCGCAGCGGGCGCAGTCATCGAGCATGCCCACACCGCCGAGTCGTTGGGCTTCGACGAGTTCTGGGTGATCGAGGACTGTTTCTTCACCAGCGGGCCCACGCTCGCTGCCGCGGCCTTGACCGCCACCGATCACATCGGCGTCGGGATCGGGATCATGCCCGCGGTCGCTCGGACGGCTGCGATCACCGCGATGGAGATCGCCACCCTCGCCGGGCTGGCTCCCGGGCGGTTCCACGCCGGGATCGGCCACGGCGTGCAGACGTGGATGGCGCAGATGGGAGCGCGCAAGGCCTCGCCGCTCACAGCGCTCGAGGAGACGATCCTCGCGGTGCGGGAGCTCCTCGCCGGAGACCGCATCACCCGAGACGGCCGCTATGTCACCCTCGACGACGTGGCCCTCGAAGCCCCGCCCCACACCGCGCCGCTGGTGTCGGCCGGCGTCCAGTCGACCAAGTCCCTGCAGTTGGCGGGGCGCGCCGCCGACGGCACGATCCTCGCCGAGTTGTGCAGCCCGACGTACCTCCGGTGGGTCAAGGAACAGATCGCCGTCGGTGCCGCCGAGGTAGGACGGTCCGGCGAGCCGCACCGCATGACGATCTTTGCGTCGATGGTCATCGACGACGGTGACGCCGCACGGGCCGCAGCCACACCGTTCGTCGCCAGCGTCCTGGCTCACCCGCACATGGGCCTGCGGATGCTCGACTTCTACGACGAGCTCGCTGACCGAGCGGCGGCGAGCAGTTGGGAGGAAGCCGTCGGCGCGATGCCCAAGAGCTGGTGGGCGCAACTCGGCGCCTTCGGTACGCTCGACGACGCTGCGGCCTACGTCATGTCCATGACCGAGGCCGGTGTCGACGCCATCGCCTTCTTCCCCGGACCGTTCGACCCACTCGGCGCCGCAGCGCAGCTGGCCGAACAGGTGCTCCCTCGCACACGCTGAACCCGTTCGCCCCCGACGTGCGGTCGTAGTAGACCGTCGCAATGGAGTCACTGTTCGCATCGCCCCGCCGCTTCACCGGATTCGAGATGGCGCTGGAAGACCCTGGCATCGTCGTCATCTCGTTCGACAACCCGGAACGTCTGAACGCGTCGACCTCGGCGATGAAGCGGGACCTGCTCGAGGTGCTCACCCAGGCTCAGATGGACGACGCTGTGAGGGTCATGGTGTTCACCGGCAAGGGCCCCGCCTTCTGGGCCGGCGACGATCTCAGCGGAACCACACCCGACCGCGACCACGCCGAGGTGCCACCGATCTACCCGGGCCACCATCACGCCATGGGCACCTACAACGGGCTCCGGGTCATCTCCCAGGCGGTCAACACGGCCGTTCGGAATCTCGACAAGCTCACCATCGCTGCCATCAACGGGTATGCGATCCAAACCGGCTTCTCGCTCGCCCTCGCGTGCGACTTCCGACTGGCCGCACGGTCAGCCAAGATGGGCAGTGCCACGCTGCGGTTCGGGCTGCTGCCCGACGAGGGCGGCCAGTTCCTGCTCGTCCAACACCTGGGCGTTGCCGGGGCCATGGACTTCCTGATGCGCAAGCGAATCGTCGATGCCGATGCTGCCCTCGAACTGGGTCTGGTCCACGAGGTCACCAATGACGATGCGCTGATGCCCGCAGCTCTCGCTCTCGCCGTCGAGTTGGCCAACGGCCCGCAGGCCGCCATGCGCATGCTCAAACGCTCGATCTATCTGGCGGCCGAGCAAACCTGGGCCCACTCGCTCGAGGACATCGCCGCTCGCACCGCGATCACCGATCATCACCCCGATGCGAAGGAAGGTGGTCGGGCGTTCGCCGAGAAACGTGTGCCGGTGTTCAACCGCGACCTCGGGGCACGAGATGACTGACCTCGACCAGCCGAGCGTTGCCGACGGCGAACTGACCCATCGCCAAGTCATGATCATCCTGTCGGGTCTGCTGCTCGGCATCTTCCTTGCCGCCGTCGACGGCACGATCGTGTCGACGGCGCTGCCGACCATCGTCGGCGAACTGGGTGGCTTCGATCAGTTGACCTGGGTGGTCACCGCGTACTTCGTGACCTCGACCGCCGCCACACCGCTCTACGGCAAGGTGAGCGATCTCCTCGGGCGCCGAATCGTCTACCAGTTCGCAATCGTCTCGTTCATCGGCGCGTCGATCCTCGCCGGTTTCGCGCAGAACATGACCCAGCTGGTGCTGTTCCGGGCGCTCCAGGGCGTCGGGGGCGGCGGCCTCCAGTCCCTTGGGTTCATCGTGATGAGCGACATCGTGTCGCCACGAGACCGTGGCCGATACATGGGCTACTTCACGGGCACCTACGCGCTGTCGGGTCTCGCCGGGCCACTGCTCGGCGGGCTGATCGTCGATTCGTCGCTCGGCTGGCGATGGATCTTCTTCCTGAATCTCCCCATCGGACTCATCACGTTGGCGGTGATCTCGACCGTGCTGCGCCTGCCCCATGTCCGTATCGAGCGTCGTATCGACTGGGAAGGAGCAGGCCTGCTCGTCGTCGGCGTCAGTGCACTGCTGATCGCCGCCAGCATCGGCGGCGACGACTACGCCTGGTCGTCGCCCACCATTCTCGGGCTCATCGCGCTCGGACTCGTTGCATCGGTCGGTTTCGTGTGGTGGGAAGGAGCCCGGGCCGAGGAGCCGATCCTGCCGCTGCGGTTGTTCTCGAATGACATCGTCGCCGTCGGGATGATCCTCAGCGTCATCACCGGTGCTGCGCTGATGAGCACCAATGTGTTCCTGCCACTCTTCCTCCAGGTCGTCACCGGCACCAGCGCAACCGAGTCAGGCCTGATCCTCTCACCCATGATGGTCGGGCTCACGCTGGCATCGATCGTGGCCGGCGGTCGCCTGTCGAAGACCGGTCGCTACAAGCCGCTCATCCGCACTGGGCCGATCGTCGCCCTCGCCGGGATCAGCGGTCTGACCCTCCTCACGACATCGTCGCCGGTGTTGATGGCGGTCCCGTTCGTGATCCTCATGGGCATCGGCATGGGCATGCTGATGCCGCCGCTGTCGGTCTCGGTGCAGAACGCCGTGCCGTTCACCGATCTCGGTGTGGTCACCGCCGCCACCGCCTTCTTTCGTTCGCTGGGCCAGACGATCGGCGTCGCCCTCTACGGCGCATTGATGGCCGCCAAGCTGCGGACGGAACTGGCCGAACGGATCGACGAGTCGACACTCGGCAATCTCGACCTGTCCGAACTCACCGGCAGCCCGAAGAAGATCCGCGAGCTCCCGACCGAGCTGCAGACCCCGGTGGTCGAGTCGATCGCCGACTCGGTCCATCTCGTCTACCTCGCCGCCGTCCCCATGGCGTTGCTCGTCGTCGCCGTGGCCTTCCGGCTCCGGGAGATCCCGCTCCGTACCCAGTCCCCGATGGCCGAGGCCAAGGCGGCGGCAGCCGGCGAGTGAGAGCGGCGGCAGCCGGCGAGTGAGAGCGGCGGCAGCCGGCGAGTGAGAGCGGCGGCAGCCGGCGAGTGAGAGCGGCGGCAGCCGGCGAGTGAGAGCGGCGGCAGCCGGCGAGTGAGAACGCCGGCAGCCCGACCGTGAAATTCGCAGGCGACCGGGGATCGAGGCGACAAGACTGCCGGTCATGACCGTGTCCTTTCGCGTGCCTTCCGACGACGACTTCGGGCGCCTCGCCGTCTTCGACGGTCGGGCCTTCGGGTCGGACTGGAAGGACGACGACCTCGAGCGAGTCCGTCCGACCATTCCGCTCGACCGGTTCGTCATCGGCGAGAACGCAGCGGACGGCCAGATCGTTGCCGCTGGCGGTGCCTATGCCTACGAGCTGACGTTGCCGGGCCTCGCCACGGTCGATGCTGCGTGTGTCACCTGGATCGCCGTGGCGGTCACGCACCGACGCCAGGGCCTGCTGACGACCATGATGCGGATGCTCGATGAGGCGGCGGCCGACCGAGGCGAGCCGGTCATGGTGCTGACGGCGAGCGAGGGCTCGATCTATCGCCGCTTCGGCTACGGGAGCGCCACGTCGTGGCGGGCCACCACCATCGACCGACGTTTCGGCCAGGTGCTGCCGTCGCACCAGCCGGCGCCCGGGTCGGTGCGGATCGTCGATCGTGACGGCATCGACGACGCCCTGTTCGAACGGTGGGACCGCTATCGACGAGCCCAGCCTGGGGAGCTGTCTCGGAGCCGGGCCTGGTTCCCGGCACATCTCGACCGGGGCACCAACTCGACCTTCGCCCTCCACGACGACGGCTATGCCGCCTGGTCGATCGAGCAGAAGTGGGATCTCGGCCATCCCCGCCACGAGCTGACGATCCGTGACTTCTGCGCTGCCACACCTGAAGCGCACGCGGCCCTGTGGCACACGATCCTGTCGGTCGATCTCGTTGGCGAGATCACCTCGATGTACACGGTCGCCCCGGATGACCAGCTGCCGTACCTGCTCGACGACCCCCGGGCCCTTCGCACCATCGAACTGAATGACTTCCTGTGGGTCGCCGTCCGCGATGTCGCCGCCGCCTTCTCGGCCCGCAGCTACCGCACCGACGATCGTCTGGTGCTCGGCACCGAGTACGGAAGGTTCGCCGTCGAGGCCGACCGGTGTGTCGCAACCACCGATGACCCCGACCTCGTTTGCGAGACCGATGCCCTCGGCCCGCTCCTGCTCGGAAGTGTCAGCGCCAGCGCGTTGGTCCGGGGTCGGCGGATCCAGGCCGAACCCGGCGTAGCGTCGCGTGCCGATGCCTTCTTCGGACACGATCCCGTCGCCCACTGCCGAACGCCGTTCTAGCGGCTTCCTTCCCGCGGCGGTGCTGGCCGTGGGTGCGCTGCTCGCCGGCTGTAGCCCATCCAGCTCGGACGCCGACGCTGGGATGACTCCGGCCACGAGCACGGCGACCTCCAGCGAAGCCGCCTCCTCCACCGCACCGCCGTCGAGCGAACCGACGTCAACTGTGTCGACGACCACCACGACCGCTCCGACGACGACCACCGTCGCCCCCGATCAGCGACCGCTCCCGACCGACGAGACGACACTGGCCGAAGCAATCAGTGAGGCCGAACTGGCGATTCGCGACGAGGCCAACGACGACCCCGCCGCCGCGGCGTGGGGGCGACGCCTCCAGCTGCTGTACCGCACCCTGGCCGACAACGAGGCGTGGGCAACCGCCGTGCTGGACGGGGTCGATCCGGCCATCGCCGACGACGTTGCGTCGAACTGGTCGGCTCGCCAACACCTCTCCGCCCTCGTCACCAGTACGAAGTTGGCTGACGACCTCCCGGCCTGGCGGATCGACGAGCCCGTCGCCGCCGAGGAACTCCTCGCTGCCTACCACGCTGCCGAGGACGCCACCGGTGTGCCGTGGGAGATCCTGGCCTCGATCAACTTCATCGAGACCCGGATGGGTCGCATCGAAGGGCTGTCGACGGCCGGGGCGGTCGGTCCGATGCAGTTCCTTCCCTCGACGTGGGAAGGCTGCTGCGAGGGCGACCCCACGGTCGATGCCGATGCCATCCGAGGCGCTGCGGTCTACCTCACGCTGGTCGGCGCTCCCGACGACATCGATGCGGCGCTGTTCTCCTACAACCACTCGACCGACTACGTCGAAGCGGTGAAGGCGTACGCCGAGGTGATGGAACGAAACGAGCTCGCCTACCGCGGCTACCACGCCTACGAGGTCTTCTTCCGCTCCTCGGCTGGACTCGTCGTGCTCCGGCCCGGGTACGAGGAACCGGAACCAGTCGACGCCGCCGCATGGATCGAGGCGCACCCGGACGCGCTGATCAGCGACTGAGGCCGTTCGTCCGCGTCGGCGGAACGCCGCCGTCGATGTTCACAGGATCGAGGCGCCACCACCGCCACCACCCGGTGGCGGACTCCAGGTGGCGTAGTCGCCGTCGGCGACGAGGAACGGACCGAAATCTCCGTCGATCAACTCGACCCAAACGCCCGTTTCGGTGCCGACCGTCCCGGCGAACACCATGGCCTGGCCCTCGGGCTCCCAGCGGTGCTGGCTCTGGGCGTACTGATCGAAGAACGGCAGATAGGCACTCTGGTCGAGCCGGCTCGGTACGTAGGGCGTGAGTGTCGTGAACTCACCGGCCGACGACCAGATGTGCCATTGCACGCCCAGGCCGTCAGCTCGACCGAGCCAGCCCAGCAGCGCACTGTTCGGGCTCCACTCGAACGCCAGCGGTGCCTCGTCGGTGACGAGCACATCGCGCCCCGTTGCGAAGTCCAAGACCCGGAGGTCGACGTCGGCAATGGTTTCGGGCTGGCGAGCACCCAACTCGAACGCCACCGTCTGGGTGGCGGCTTGCACGGTCAGATAGGCCAGCCGTGCCCGATCGGGACTCAACACGAAACGAGTCACGTCGCCAATCTCGAGCAGCTCCCGCCGTGCGTTGGTGACCACGTCGAGCGACACCAGCTTGCCCGCCTCGACGGTGAGCACGTGGTCCTCGTCGAGCCAGACCGGTGCGGCGAACTGGTCGGCCGTCGGCGCGATCGCCACCGCCGGATCGGGCGGCGTCGACAGCTCGAGTCGATCGCCGTCGACGTGCAGCACGAGCTCAGGCTCGTCAGGCCGCCACGACAGGTACAGGGGCGCCCCGACCTCGCCCGGAACGACGTTCTCACCAGGGACAACCGTTCCCATCTCGAACCGGGTCCCGCCGACTTCCGGCCGTAGGTACCCGAGCGTCGACCCCGCCGTGTCCCACGACAGGTAGAACGGGGTCGTGCCCAGACCGACCGTCAGGTCCGGTTCGGCACCAGGCGCACCGACACCGATCGCCGAATCGACGCCGTCGGTGGTCACCCAGGCCAGGCGGGAACCGTCGGGCGACCAGGTCGGCTGGCTTGCCACCTCGAGCTCGGAACCGGCAACGACGACGCGGTCGGAACCGTCGGGCGGCATGACCACGACCTCGTGGGCGTCGACGATCGCCAGCTGTCCCGAGAGCGCGATGATGGCCTCCTGAGCAGGGCTCTCCGGTTGTTCCGGAATCGGCACCTGTGTCGTGGTGTCACCCGGCTCGTCCTCGGAGCCGACCTCCGACGAACCCGACGTGCACGCAGCCAACCCGAGCCCGACGACGAGCGTCGTGACGACGAAGTTTGCCCAACGTCGATGGCCTCGGCGATGCACAGTCACAGCTCACCATCCTGCCGCCGATTCGGTCGCGTTGGGTGGTCGGCCGGGCCGGCGCCGTTTTCACGTCATCGAGCCTGACCACTACCGTGACCCTCGTCACCACCACCGGAGAGAAGAACACTGTGGATCAAGCACCGCCCCGCTCCTATGCGGCCCAGTTCGCCCATCACGCCGAGACCCGGCCCGACGCGCCTGCGGTCACCCTCGGCGCATCGACCCTCAGCTACGGCGAGCTCGACCGAGCAGCGCTCCGGATGGCTCGGGTGCTTGCCGACCACGGGACCGGCGAGGGCGACTTCGTCACGATCGCCGAACCGAACTCGCTCCATTTCATCATCGCCGCCGTCGCCTGCTGGAAGATCGGGGCGATCCCTCAGCCCGTGTCGTCTCGTCTCCCCCGGCTCGAGTTGGCATCGATCATCGAGCTCGCCGACCCGGCCGCCGTCGTCGGGGTCGAGGTCGAGGGTCGCACGTCCTTCGCGCTCGGCTTCGAACCGTCCGACGACGTGAGCGACGCACCGCTTCCCGACGCCGTCTCACCGGCCTGGAAGGCACCGACATCGGGCGGATCCACCGGTCGGCCCAAGCTGATCGTCTCGGGTGACCCATCGATGATGAGCGTCGATCTGGAGGGGCGGGCCAAGCTGCTCGGGGCCACGATCGACGACACGATGGTGATGCCCGGCCCGCTCTATCACAACGGGCCGTTCATCTGGTCCTTCGTCACCCTGCTCTCGGGTGGACATCTCATCCTGCTCCCACGCTTCGACGCCGAGGGCACCCTCGCCGCCGTGCAGCAGCACCGCGCCACCTCGATCTACCTCGTCCCCACGATGATGCAGCGCATGTGGAAGCTGCCCGAAGACGTGCGCGACGCCTACGACCTCAGCACGCTCCAGGTCGCCTTCCACCTCGCCGAGCCGTGCCCCGCCTGGCTCAAGGAAGTGTGGATCGACTGGGTCGGCGCCGATGTGCTGTGGGAGTTGTATGGCGGCACCGAGGGTCAGGCATCGACGGTCCTGAGCGGCACCGAGTGGCTCGCCCACCGCGGTTCGGTCGGCAAGCCCAGCGGCGGCGAGATCAAGATCTTCGATGACGACGGCAACGAGGTCGAGCCGGGCACCGTCGGCGAAGTGTGGATGCGACCGACCGAACCCGGCCGCATCACCTACCGCTACATCGGCGCCGAAGCCGAAGCCCGCGACGGCTGGGAGTGCCTCGGCGACATCGGCTGGATGGACGAAGACGGTTATCTCTACCTCGCCGATCGCCGCAAGGACATGATCCTGGTCGGTGGGGCCAACGTGTATCCGGCCGAGATCGAAGCGGCGATCAGTTCGCACCCCAACGTCGCGTCGTGTGCGGTGATCGGCCTCCCCGACGAGGACAAGGGCAACCGCATCCACGCCATCGTGCAGCCCGCAGGTGAGCTCACCGACGAGATGCTGCGCGAATTCCTCACCGAGCGATTGGTGCGCTACAAGCAACCACGCACCTTCGAATACGTCGACGAGCCGTTGCGCGACGACGCCGGTAAGGTCCGCCGAGCTCAGCTGCAGGCTGAACGAATCACCACGAATGAGGTCCGATGATGAGTGACAACAACGACGTCCGGGGGATCAACACCGAGCCGGTCACCGCATGGCTCGAAGCCAATATCGACGGCGCCACCGGACCGTTCGAGTTCACCATCATCACCGGCGGCCACTCCAACATCACCTACAAGGTCACGGGCAGCGACGGCGCGGCCTACGTGCTGCGGCGGCCGCCGCTCGGGGCCGTGCTCGCCTCGGCCCACGACATGGCCCGTGAACACCGGATCATCGCCGGTGTCGGCCAGACCAGCCTGCCGGTGCCTCGGGCACTCGGGCTGTGCGAAGACGTCTCGGTCAACGACGCCCCGTTCTACGTCATGAACTATGTCGAGGGTGTCGTGCTCCACAACGACGAGGCGGTCCTCGAGGCCATGCCCGACGAGGCGAGCCGCACCGCCACCAGTCGCAACGTGGTCGAGGTGTTGGCGCAGCTGCACATGACCAATCCCGACGACATCGGGTTGGGCGAACTCGGCCGCAAGGAGGCCTACCTCGATCGCCAGCTCAAGCGCTGGGCCGGTCAGTGGGAGAAGTCCAAGACCCGCGAGCTTCCCGAGATGGAGCGGGCCCACGAACTACTGCTGCAGCACAAGCCGGAGCAGAAGTACACCGGCATCGTGCACGGCGACTACCGGCTGGGCAACATGCTCGTCGACCCCGAGCGCTGCACCGTTGCTGCGGTCCTCGATTGGGAGCTGTGCACGCTCGGCGACGTCTTGGCCGACGTCGGCTACCTGCTCAACAACTGGGTGCAGCCCGGGGAGGAGTCGGCCCGCGGCGCCACCGCCAACCCCACCTCGGTCGGCGGCTTCCGCACCCGTGAGGAACTCGTTGCCCACTACTCCGAGATCACCGGGTTCGAGGTCACCAGCATCAACTACTACCGGGCGTTCCAGAACTGGCGGCTCGCCGCCATCGTCGAGGGTGTGCTGGCTCGATATCTCCAGGGCGTGATGGCCGACGACACCGTCGACACCGACCTCTACAAGCAGCAGGTCGAGGGCCTCTGCCAGCAGGCGCTCGACCTCCTCGCCACGCTGGACTGATGACCACCACCGACGCCCTCTATCTGCGAGACGCCGAGCTCCAGACCTTCTCGGCGACGGTGGTCGAGGTCGATCACGAGGCTTCGGCGGTCGCACTCGACGCCACCGCGTTCTACCCGACCGGCGGGGGCCAACCCCACGACATGGGAGTTCTGGCCTTCGGCGAGGTCGAGGCGGCGGTGGTCAACGTCAAGAAGTCGGGTCAGCTCATCTGGCACACGCTCGATGCCGAACCGCCGCCGGTGGGCACGGCCGTCACCGGCACGATCGACTGGGAGCGACGGCACCAACTGATGCGTACCCACACCGCACTCCATGTGCTCTGCGGTGTGATCTGGAACGAGTGGTCGGTCCCGGTCACGGGCGGCAACATGGAGCCGCTCAAGGCGCGCATGGACTTCGAGTTCGATCCGCTCCCCGACAGCTTCGCCGAACGGGTCGAAGCACTCGTGAACGCCGAACTCGACGCCGATCGACCCATCGAGGTCTCATTCCTGCCCCGTGAGACGGCGGTCGTCGACGCGGATCTCATCCGCACCAAGGTCAACCTCATCCCCGAGTCCGTGAGCGAGATCCGGGTCGTCGACATCGTGGGGCTCGACAAGCAGGCCGACGGCGGTACCCACGTTCGTTCGACCGGCGAGGTCGGTCGCCTGCGCGTGGTGAAGACCGAGTCGAAGGGCAAGGGCAACAAGCGCCTCCGGGTCGAGATCGGCGACGTCTGATGGAGGCGCTGCTGCCGGCGGCGTTGGCCATCGCGGCCCTCATGATCGTCGTCTGGATCATCAGCCTCGTCATCTCCGATGCATCGATCGTCGACATCGCCTGGGGCTTCGGGTTCGTCGTCGTGGCCTGGACCGTTCGTCTGACCGTCGACGGTGTCGCCGCTCGCCAGAACCTGATGGTCGCGCTGGTGAGCATCTGGGGACTGCGACTGGCGGGCTATCTGGCCATGCGCAATCTCGGCCACGGCGAGGATCCCCGCTATCAGGCGATGCGTCGACACCACGGGCCCCGCTTCCCGATCGTGTCGTTGCTCACCGTCTTCGCGCTGCAGGGCGTGGTCATGTTCGTCGTGTCGCTTCCGGTGACGCTCGGCCAGGCCGCAGACTCCCCGACCTCGCTCGGCCCATTGGCGTGGATCGGCGCCCTGGTGTGGCTCGTCGGGTTCGGATTCGAGGCGATCGGCGACGCCCAGATGCGCCGCTTCCAGTCCGATCCGGCCAACAACGGTCAGGTGATGGATCGAGGACTGTGGGGCTGGACCCGCCACCCCAACTATTTCGGCGACGCCACCATGTGGTTCGGCTTGTGGCTCATCGCGCTCGAGACCGGATGGTCTGGCGTGGTGTCGGTGGTGGGTCCGGTCGTGATGACCTACTTCCTCCTGAACATCTCGGGCAAGGCGCTGCTCGAGCGCAGCATCGGCAAACGGCGGCCGGGCTACGCCGACTACGTGGAGCGCACCTCGGGTTTCTTCCCCCGCCCGCCGAAGCAGTCGACAACCGCAGGCTGAGCACCCCGGCCGATCCAACACCGCCGGCCGACTGGCCGATCCAACACCACGGAGGCCAGCCAACTACGGTCCGTTCGATGACGATGCTCACTCGATCACTCGACGGACTGTCCGACGACGACCTCGACGAGCTCACCGGCCGGATACGGGGCGGCGAGCGTGTGTTCGTCGAACTGCGGCCAGGCGACCGTGCCGCGGCACTCCTTGCGGGAGCCGAGGCCGTCGAGGTCGAGCCGCTGACCGAGTGGTTCATCACGCTGGCCGATCGGCCGGAGGCGGCGCGTCTCGAACGTGAGGTGCCGCTGCACTCCGGGCTCCGCCACCTGCGTCCGATCGACGGCGAGGTGCAGATCGTCGCCACATGCAGCGTCCGCTTCGAGCATCGACCGGTCCTGACCGTGCGGCGACTCGGCGACGGCGTGGTCGTCGGAAGCGGACTGGATGCGACCGCTGCCCGCGCACATCCAGTGATCGGGCACTTCATCGACCGGCTCCTGGCCGGAAGAGACGAGCCGACGATCGCCACGCTGGGCGTCGCCGTCGTCGGCTATGGCCCCTTCGGCGGCATGGGCTACACCCACGGGCTGGCCTGCACCGAGACCGAGGGACTCGAACTCGTCGCAGCGGTCGACACTTCGCCCGAGCGACTCGACGCGGCACGTGCCGACTTCCCGGACCTGCGCGGCTACGACGACGCCAAGTCGATGGCCGCCGACGATGGGGTCGACGTGGCGATCATCGCCACCCCGCCGGTCTTCCACGCTCCCCTCGCGCTCGATCTGCTCCGAGCGGGCAAGCACGTCGTCCTCGAGAAACCGATGTGCCTGACCCTGGCGCAAGCCGACGAACTGCTGTCGATGGCCGACGCCGCCGGCAAGACATTGACCGTCCACCAGAGCCGGCGCTGGGACCGCGACTACCTGGCGCTGACTCGAGCGATCGATCAGGGCCAGATCGGCGAGGTCTTCAACATCGAGACCTTCGTCGGTGGCTTCGAGCACCCGTGCCGGGCCTGGCACTCCGAAGCCACCGTCTCCGGTGGCGCCGTCTACGACTGGGGCTCGCACCACATCGACTGGATCCTGCAGTGGTACGGCGCAGCGCCTCGCCGGGTGATGAGCAACCACCACACCCGCGTGTGGCACGACACCAGCAACGTCGACCAGCTGTCGGTGTGGATGCAGTGGGACGACGGCCGCGAGGCCACGTTCCGGCAGAGCGACATCGCCGCCATCCGGCGCCCGAAGTTCTACGTCCAGGGCACCGAGGGCACGATCGAGGGCCACTATCGGCCGCTGCGCAACGAGCGGATCGAAGCCGGTCGGGGCCACCTCGACGGCTGGCACCACCACGCAGAGGCACCGGTCGATCTGCGACTGGCCCGCTACGAGAGCGGCTACGGCATCACCGAAACGACGCTGCCCCCGGCACCGCACCCGGGTTGGGGGTTCCACCGGAACCTGGCCGATCACCTGCTGGCGGGCGAACCGCTGGCGGTCGATCCTCGCCAGAGCCGGGCCGTCGTCGCCGTGCTCGAAGCCGCGCACGCCTCCGGGGAGAGCGGCGGCACGCTGATCGAACTCCCCGACCTCGAGGTGCCATGAGCTACCACCCCGGTCGCTCGCGTCAGGTGCCGGTGGCGTCGGGGGTCGAGCTCCGCACCGTCTGGTGGGAGCCCGAGGGTCCCCCGGTCGGTTCGCCGTGGCTGCTCGTCCATGGACTCGCCTCGAACGCTCGGCTGTGGGACGGGGTCGGGCGTCGACTCGCCGCGGCCGGCCGACTCGCCGTAGCGGTCGACCAGCGAGCACACGGGCTGTCGAGCAAAATCGACGGCCCGTTCGACATGGGCACCGTTGCCGACGATCTGCTCCATCTCCTCGACGCGCTCGGCTGGGACAAGGCGAATCTGGTCGGGCAATCGTGGGGTGGCAACGTCGTGATCGAAGCGGCGGTTCGTCATCCTGACCGCGTCGCACTGGTGGTCGGGGTCGACGGCGGCGCCATCGACCTCTCCACCCGATTCCCCGACTGGTCGGCGGCCGAACTCGCTCTTGCCCCACCCCGGCTGGCCGGCACGCCGCTCGAGCGAATCGAGCAGTGGCTGGCCACGTCGGCCGATGATTGGCCCGAGGAAGGCCGCCAGGGAACGCTCGCCAACTTCGAGGTGACGCCGGGTGAGACCGCCACCGTGTCGCCGTGGCTGACCTTCGAGCGTCACCTCTCGGTGCTGCGAGGATTGTGGGAGCACGATCCCTTCGAGCGGTTCGCCCATGTGTCGGCACCGCTCCTGCTGATCGGCGCCGACGACGGGACCGGTCCGTCCGACAAGCACGAGGCGATCGACCGCGCCGTGGCGCTCGCTCCCGTCGCTCGGAGTGTGTGGTTCCGACCGGCGCATCACGACGTGCACGCCCAGAAACCGGACGAGGTCGCCGAGCTGCTGCTCCGGGCCGCCGACGATCCGGCCTTCTTCAGTGAACGGTCAGCCGACCTCTGAGAGTCGACGGGCGAGGTCGCGTCCTCGTTCGACGTCGACGGCTCGCAACAGGTAGATCCCCGCGGCGAAGAACACGACCAGTGCCAGAACGGCCGGTCGACTGGAGTCGAAGATCGTCACGCTCGCCACGAACACCAACGGCGAGATGATCGACGCGAACTTCGACACCACCGAGAAGAACCCGAAGAACTCGCCGCTGCGACGCTCAGGGATGAGCCGGGTGAACAGTGACCGCGACAAGGCCTGGCTTCCCCCCTGGCACACGGCGACCAACCAGGCGAGGAACCAGAACTCGACCACGGAGTCGAGAGCGAAACCCCACACGGCGATCACACAGTACGCCGCCAGTGCGATCGTGATCGCTCCCTTGGTGGTGAGGCCGTCGGCGAGACTCGTGAACCGACGACTGGCGACCGCCGCAACGACGACGGCCAGCACCTGGGACACCAGGATCAGCACGAGGATGGTCGGGATGCTCGACGACCTCGGAGGCGGCAGCACCTCGATGGACTCGATGCGGAAGCGCTCGCCGGACCCGCTGATGAGTTGGAGCGTGAGCTGATGGCTCCCGGCTTCATCCAGCTCGATCACCTCGGTCTCGCCGGTGCGGTCCGTCGGATTGTCGGTATCGATCACGAACAGCTCACCGTCGTCATCGACAAGCGGGTTGCCGTCGACCAGCACGGCGATGTCGCCGTGGTCGGGTCCGGCATCGTGGGTGATCTCGACCGATTGGCCATTCCATCGGAAGGTGACCGGGCTGGTCGATCGATCGAGCTCGACCACACCTTCTTCGACGAACCCGTCGAGCGACGCACCGCTCACATCGGCCGACGCGAACCATCGAGCCCCGATGCCGAAGGCCGGGAGCAGCACGATGTTGGCGATCACGAACATCGTGAGGAAGCGCCGGCGGATTCGATCCGCCGACAGCAGGGACCCGAAGAGCAGGCTGTAGGGGATGCCGACGAACTGCACGAGCAGGATGGCGAGGGTGAGTTCGATGGCGCCGAACCCGAGCTCGGCGCCGTAGATCGCCGCCACCGTGATGACCGCGTTGATGCCGTCGTTGTAGATCAAGAACGCGATCAGGAAGCGCTTCAGGTCGGGCAACTCGCCCAAGCCTCGGAGCGTGATCATCACGTCGGTGACGCCGGACTTCACCGCGTCGATCGCCCGACGCGATCCCAGTCCTGGGGGCTCGGCCACCGAACGGATCAGCGGGGTCGAGAACAGCGCCCACCACACACCGACCGACGCCAGGCTCAGCCGGACACCGAGGTTGTCGTCGGGCAGTGCGAAGATGGCGACCACGTTGGCGGCCAGGAGCAGTCCGCCGCCGAGGTAACCGAAGGCGTACCCCCGTGCCGACACGCGATCGATGTCGTCGGGCCGGGCGACGTGCGGCAGTAGCGCGTCGTAGAAGACATTCGATGTGCCGAACCCGATCCGGGCGACGGCGAACAGGATCGAGGCCAGGAGCCAGTCGCCTTCACCGATCCCGAACATGGCGAGCGTGGCAACGATGCCGATCGTCGCGAAGATCAGCAGGAAGCGCTTTCGCCAGCCGGCCTCGTCGGCCGCGGCGCCGAGCACCGGACTGAGCAGCGCCACCACGAGCACCGACAGGCTGAGCGTGAGGGTGTAGTAGCGGGTGGCCTCGGCCGGCGAGGACAACGTCGATCCAGCGACCGTCGAGTAGTACACCGGCAGGACGGCTGCGAGGATCGTCGTGGCGAACGCCGAGTTCGCCCAGTCGTAGAACACCCACGCCCGTACTCGCTCGCGGTACTGGTCGTCCTTGGTGGCCACCCGGAGAGCCTAGAGGTCGGGCAGCCGGTCAGGGTCGGACTCGGCGGGCGAGACGCCCCCTCAGTCGAGCGTGACGAAGATCGGATCACCGCGCTCGACGGCGGAGCGCAGGTCACGCTTGAGCACCTTGCCCGTGGCCGTTCTCGGGAGCGGCTCGGACGTTCGGCGAACGATCGATGGCACCTTGAACGAGGCCAGATGCTCGGCCAACCGGCGTTGGATCTCGGCGCCGGTCAGCTCGGCATCGGGGGCGAGTTCGACGATGGCGGCGACCTCCTCGCCGAGCACATCGTGTGGCACACCGATCACGGCGACGTCGACGATTCCCGGAATGGCATGAAGGGCCGCTTCCACCTCGGCGCAGTACACGTTCTCGCCGCCGCGCAACACGACGTCCTTCAGCCGATCGACCACGTACACGAAGCCGTTGTCGACGTACGCCGCGTCGCCGGTGTGGAACCAACCGTCGGTGAACGCCGCGGCGGTGGCCTCGGGATTGTTCCAGTAGCCGGCCACGACGTTCGGTCCCCTCACCCACAGCTCACCGGTGGTGCCGTCGGTGACCGCCTGGCCGAGTTCGTCGCGAATGCTCACCTCGGCCACCGGGACCGGGCGGCCGACGGAATCGGAGTGGTCGTAGTAGTCGGCCCCCGAGTTCGACACCACGGCCGACGTGGTCTCGGTGAGGCCGTAGCCATTGGCCGGACGGATGCCACGACCGGAACGCTCACCGATCCGGTCGATCAGACTCGGCGGCACGGGCGCACCGCCGGATGACACCGATCCGAGTGACTCGGCAACGACACCCTCACGATCCAGCTCGTCGAAGAGTTGACGGATCACCGTGGGCACGCCCGACACGCTCGTGATGCCCTCGGCAACGATCAGGCGGACGGCTTCGGCTGGGTCCCACTTGTACATGCACACGAGGGTGGCGCCGAACGCCGTCGACACGTAGAGCCCCGTGAGTCCCCCGATGTGGAAGAACGGGAAGGTCTGCAGCCCGACCGTGGGTGCCGGCGTCGCAGGCAGGGTCTGGCCCGTTGGCGCAGGGGCCATGGCAGCCGCCAGCGCGCCGCCCAGGGTGGTGTTCATCAGATTCGTGCAGTGATTGCGGTGGGTCTGGACCGCTCCCTTCGGGCGACCGGTCGTCCCCGAGGTGTACATGATGGTGGACGGGTCATCGGGAGCGATCTCGACCGCCGGCAGCGCCGGCGGCTCACCCGCTGCCTCGATGACATCTTCCAACCGATGCGCCCATGCCGGCACCGCCTCACGAGACCGGGCGACGTAGACCGCTCGGAGCACCGGCAGCCGATCGGTCAGGCGAACGAGCCGCTCGTCGTCGACCACCGCAGCGACCGCTCCGGAGTCATCCAAGCCATACTCGAGCTCGGAGGCGGTCCACCACGCGTTGAGGGGCACCGCCACGGCCCCGATGGCCTGGATCGTCCAGAATGCCAGCACCCATTCGGGGTAGTTGCGCATGGCGATGACCACTCGATCACCCTGCCCGATGCCGAGCTCGGTGAGGTGAGCCGCCAACCTGCGCACCCGCTCACCGTGTTCACGGTACGACCAGCGAGTGTCGGCGTGGACGAGGAACGTGCGGTCCCCGTACTCGAGGCTCCGCTCGTACACCGCCCGCATCGAGGGCGCAGCGTTCGCATACACCGGCAGCTCCACGCCGCCGACGGTTGCCCTGACGATCTCGAACGGGCTGCCCGGTGCCGTCAGTTGGGTGATGGCGGCGACACGATCCGTCGTTGGTTCATTCGACATGCGTCACTCTGGCATGGCGTGCAGTCAATCATCGAACTGCGCCCGCTCGGCCGAGGTCACGCACTCGCCGGCCGCGGTCGAGAGGATCTCCTCGGCCTCCGGATCACCCAGCGCCGACAGCCGGGCGTAGTCGGTCGGCCTGACCTTGTCGTCGATGCACGTGGCCGTGTCGTTCGAGATCTCGATGCCGCGCTCGCGCCACAGCGACGCCTGATAGAGGATGCCCGTGTTCAGACACGTGAGCACCGTGCCGTCGAGTGCCAGTTTCATCGCCTCGTCGTCCTCCTCGCGGTAGACGACCCGGCGGTACCGCTGGAGCCAGAAGTTCACCCTCTGCTCGGGCGCGGCGTACACCTCCTCGAGACACGCCTGGTCGACCGCCGGAGCGGATCGAGGATCTTCCAGGATCGAGGCCACGCTCTCGCCCAGGATCGGGGCGACGGGCGAGACACACGCCGTCGCACCGATGATTGCCGGATCCTGTCCGGCGCCGCTCCAGGCCGGCACCTCGAAGCGGCCGTTCAACACGTACAGCAGACCCAGGAAGGCCATGCCCTGCGTCTCCGAGCCCTTCACCGCTGTCGCCAGACAGTCGCGGTGCTCCTTGGTGAGCCACGGCTGGTCGACTTCTTCGAAGCGGAGACTCATCAGCTGCGGCGGCGAGCACTCGGTCGCCCTGGTCACGATCGTGACGTGTTCCTCGACCGGGAGGTTGATCGCCCCACCCGCCTCGTCGGCCTTCTCGAGGAGGACTCCCAACCCGGGGTCCTCGGCGATGAGCCCTTCGAGGCAGGCCTGACGGGCGTCCTCGAGTGCTGCCCGCTCGGCGTCGGCCGGGTCGCTGAACGCTGCCCCCGGGGCGGTCGTGGGTGCTGCGGTCGAACTCGCCGAGCCGGCGCTCCCGTCGGCATCGGCACCTGCTTCCCCGCTGCCTGCCGAACCGCTGCTCGACCCGCAGGCCGTGGCAGCGATCGCCAACGTCACCAACAGCTTCGCCAATCGGCCCACGACCAACTCCCTCGCTTGGCTTCCCTCCAGCCACCCGGACCGTACTCCAAGAACCGCGGTGGACGCCGATCGCCCGTGATCGAGCGGCGGTGCCTCAGGTCGTGGCGTCGACCAGGAGAAGGTAGCCGTCCTCGACCGTCGGAGGCACGAGCACAGCGCCGGGCGGTGGCGTGCCGAGACACCGATACGTTCCGTCGGCTTCGAGCCACGACGCTCGTGCCTCGTCGGGACGTGTCGACTGTCGCCAGGCCCGACCGGCTGCCTGTTCGGCCAGTCGAGTCGGGGTACCCACGAAGCGCACCCGCCCGTGGTCCAGCACGATGACGGTGTCGCAGTGGGTGACCTCGTCGGTGAGATGGGTGGAGAGGATCACCGTCGAGCGCTGCCGTCGTTCGGCGACGACCTCACGGAGGCGGAACCGTTCGTCGGGATCCAGACCTGCGGCCGGCTCGTCGAGGATCAGTAGGGTCGGTGCGGCGAGGAGGGCTTGCGCCACCCCGAGCCGCTGCCGCATCCCGCCCGACAGCTCGGCGATCGGCGCTGCGGCCCGGTCGGCCAGTCCAACACGTTCGAGGGCGTCGAAGACCATGTGCCGTCGAGTCCGTTCGTCGCCGCACTCTTTGAGGACGGCGAGGTAGTCGAGGGTGTCGAACACCCGAGTCGAACCGCCGAGACCATGAGCCTGCGGGAGGTAGCCAAGCCGACGACGGATCTCGATGCGATCGGACTCGAACCGTGGGTCGAGCCCGTCGATCAGCATCGACCCCGAGTCCGGGGACAGCACCGTCGCGATGCAACGAAGCAGCGTCGACTTTCCGGCGCCGTTCGGTCCGAGCACGGCGGTGAGGCCGCCCTGGATCGACAGGTCGACGCCGTCCAGCACCGACTCGCCGCCGAAGCGCTTCTCGAGAGCGAAGGCCAGGACCGAGCTCGTCATGCCTCCTCCCGGAGCAGATCGAACCGGACCCGTCGCTGCTGCAGCATCACGAGTGCCATGCCGGCGACCACGAGGGCGCTCACCTGCGTTGCCGGACCGAACGCGTCGAGGCGATCGTCGAAGCGGCGACTGGCGACCACGATGGTGGTCACCCATCCGACGGCGGCCGCAGTGGCAGCTCGACGTGGAGTGACCGCTGCCATCAGCGCGACCGTGAGCAGGGTCAGCCCGAACGACGGCAGCATCCATGCCAGCGAGGTGGTGACGGCGACGGGCGACAACAGCGACACCGCTCCCAGGACGACCGTTGCCACGGCTTGCACCGTCGCCGCTCGCACCAGCACGAGGCGTAGCCCCTTGCTCGGCGTCGCCAACTCGATCTCGTGAGCCGGGTCGCTCGAGGGTCCGAACGCCATCGCAACGCCTGCGACCGGAACCAGTGGGGCGAGCACGGCCAGCGTGAAGAACGCATCGTGCGGGTCGGCCGCCCCGGCGACCAGGAGCCCGATGACGGCGACGGCGAAGACAGCAGCGAACCACGATCGACGAAGGGCGGGAGTGGCGGCCATGACCCGGGTGATGTCGGAGGGAACGCCGACCTCGCGGAGCGCACGCTCGACACGGCCCGGACGCGGTGCGTCGAGTTCGACCACGATCGCTCGCCAGTTGGCGTCGATCCGCGATTGTTCGATCGGCATCATGCGAGCAACTCCTTCATCGTCGAGCGGGCCCGCTGGAGTCTGGTCTTGACGGTTCCCTGCGGAATCCCGAGCACCGCGGCCGCCTCCTTCGTGGTCAGTCCGTCGATCGCCGTGAGGACCAGCACGGCACGAAGGTCGGGATCCAGCCGGTCGACCGCCGGCCCGAGCGCGCCGTGGAGCCCGCTGTCGAGGAACGTGTCCTCGAACGACACCACACCATCGACCACCGCATCGGGGGGCACAGGCACCGGTCGCTTCTTGCGAAGCTGATCGACGAGCCGGCGGACCGCTATGCCCCACAACCAGGCACCGACGTCGCCGTCACCTCGATACTTCCTTGCCGACTTCCACACCGCGACGAACGTGTCCTGCAACGCCATGTCGACGAGGTCGGGATCCGAACACCGACTGTGGAGCCGCTGGATGAGCCAATGGGCGTGGCGCCGATAGAGCTGTTCGAGCGCGCTGCGGTCGCCCCGGGCGATCCGGGCCACCAGTGCAGCGTCTTCCCCTCGTTCGGCGACCATCGGTGTTCCTGTCGGCCGGAACCGCTCGATCGGTTCATTGTCGCCCGGATTTCTTGGTCGGAGGCGATCGGCTGGGTCGTCCTGCTCAACGCCGAACCGATCGTGCGTCTCGCAGCGACAACCTTCACATGACTGCCACGATCCCTGCTCCACCCGTCCGACCCCAGCGCCCCTCCTCGTTCGCACCTCCGCACGAACCGGCGCCACCGTCCGCACCGGCCCCGGCTCGGCGGCGGGCGCGTCTCCCGATCGCGCTCGCCGCCCTGATCGTCGGGATCTCGCTGGCCTTCGACCGGTCGCCATTGGGTGTATTGGTGGCCCTCTTCGTTCTCGTGGTCCCCTTCGAGAAACTGTTCCCCCGCCACCCCGGTCAGCGATTGCGCCGGCCGCAGCTGGCCGGCGACGTGGCGTTCGCCCTCGCCAGCCCACTGCTCAACATCGTTGGCATCGCCGTCGCCGTGGTCATCGGCGTGGTGACGCTCGCATGGGTGCCCGGCCTCCTCATCCGGCCGCTGGTCGCGCTGATCCCCGTCGCGGTCGCACCGTTCGTCGGCATCGCACTGTTCGATCTGGCGATCTATTGGGTGCACCGCTGGTCACACGAGGTGCCGTTCCTATGGCGATTCCACGCCATCCATCACTCGACCGAACACCTCGACTGGATCAGCGGGTTCCGCAACCACCCCTTCGACGGCGCGCTGGTGGCCCCGCCGTTCTTCTTCCTCCTGGCTGCGGGCTTCAGTGCCGAGTTCACCGGCGCCCTTGCCGTCGTGCAGATCGTCCTCGGGATCTTCCTCCACGCCAACGTGAAGTGGCGCCTTCGCCCGCTGCACCGGATCGTGATCACGCCGGAGTTCCACCACTGGCACCACACCAATGACCCCGAGGCGATCCACAGCAACTACTCGGTGTTCCTCCCGATGTGGGACCAGCTGTTCGGCACGTACTTCATGCCCAAGGGCCGCCGGCCGAAGCGCTACGGCGTCGACGAGTACGTTCCACAGGGCATGGTGGCGCAGCTCCTCCACCCGTTTCGGGGGATCAGGTCGCGCCGATCGCTGGCGGCAGAAGTCCGAGCATCGATTCCCATGCTGCGATTTCGCAGCCGTTGACCCGGGTGATCGTGGCATCGATGGCGACGCCGTCGACCTCGCCGACGATGTGGGCTTCGTCGGGACCGCCGTAGATCTCGGTGCAGACCTGATCTTCGGGGATGCCGTCGATCAGCCGAGTGGCGATCGCTTCGTCGGCCAGCAGCTCACAGGCCTGCTGCCCGACCACGCCCTCGACCTGCGGTGTCACCGGGAACGTGTCGCCCATACAGCCGACGGTGTAGACGATCGGCTCGATGTCGGGATGGGTGACCGTGATCTCGACGGTGCCGATCGCACCGGTACCGCCGCCCAGCGGGCCGTCGGGCAGGGTGGTAGCGACCGAGTCCTGGGTCGTGTCGCCGCCGGCGACGGTGCTGGCGGTGTCGCCGCCGGCGACGGTGCTGGCGGTGTCGGCGCCGGCGACGGTGCTGGTCGAATCGCTGCCGCACGCAACGAGACCGAGGGCGAGAGCGAACGGGAGGGCGATGATGTGATGCTTCATGTCACTCCGACGATCGCTCGGCCGATCTGGTTCCCGACACTTCGTGCGACACAATTGCCGCATGGCCAAGCGCAGGAAGAGTCGGCTGCAGTCGTTCGGCACCGGCAAGATCATGATGGCCGCCATCGAACGGGCCGTGGAGAACCGGTGGGATCAAGCCCTCGAGCGGGCGCAGGCAACCACCGGAACCGAGAACGAGCGAGTTGCCCAGATCGAACGGGCCTTCCTCCGTGAACTGATCGCACTCGGGGCCACCGCCGGTGGAACCGCGGCCATGCCCGGTGTCGGCACCATGACCGCCATCGGACTCACCGCCAGTGAGGTGGCGTGGACCGCCACTCGCACAACCGACATGATCCTCACCGTCGCTGCGGTCCACGGGCACACCGACGCGGTGATGGAGGAGCGCAAGAGCTGGGTACTCGCACTGTTGGCGTTCGACGACGATGCCGCCGAAGGGCTGGGCAAGACGATCGCCGAACTCGGCGGCACGGTGTCGGCATCACGTGCGGTATCGCTCGACGTGCTCGAGCGTGCGAACAGCCGAATCGCTCGCACCCTGATCGCTCGCTACGGCGCCGAGCGCAGTGCGCTCCTGGTCGGCAAGGTGCTGCCGTTCGGGATCGGCGCCGTCGTCGGCGGAGCGGCCAACCACTTTCTCGTTCGATCGACCATTCGTCGATCCGATCGATTCTTCGACGAGATCGCCGACTGGAAGCGTCTCCCGCCACCGAGCTTCTCCGACAGAATCTCCGATTGACCGAAAGGATCGAGGCGATGCCGGACATGAGGGTGATGTGTCCGTCCTTTCACCATCGTTCGATCCTGTCGACTCCCGGCCGTTCGAGTCGGTCGACGGCGTCGGACATCGACCGATGACGCCCGACGAGCGCAGGGAGCGGTTCCGCACGATCTTCGATGCGTATCACCACGAAGTCGACGCCTACTGCCGTCGGCGCGTCCCCGAGTCGAGCGCCGCCGACGCCGTGAGCGAGACCTTCCTCACCGCCTGGCGACGTTTCGACGATCTTCCTGCCGGTGCCGAGGCCAAGCTGTGGTTGTTCGGCGTTGCCCGCAACGTGCTCGCCAACCAGCGTCGCAGCGAGACCCGACGCGACCATCTCCACCTTCGCCTCGTCGGAGAACCCACGTCGCCCGGCACCGACCTCGCCGAGCACGTCGTCGGCGACCCGTCCCCGGTCCTCGATGCGCTCGCCACGCTCGCGCCCGACGACCAAGACATCCTCACCCTGATCACGTGGGAAGGGCTGTCCCACGCCGAGGCCGCCCGAGTCCTCGGCTGCTCGACCAACGCCGTTGCCATCAGAATCCATCGAGCGCGCAAGCGGCTCGCCGACGCACTCACGGAGGTGCCGTCATGACCGACGCCAACGATCCCATTCTCGCCGCCCTACGCGACGCCAATCCCGTTCCCGACCCCCGCCGCCTCGCCGGCGAGTCGACCGATGCCCTCTTCCAGGAGATCACCATGACCACCTCCACCGACGCTGCCAACGCCCGCGACTTCGGCCCCGCACCGACGAAAGACGAGATCGCTCCCCGCCGAGCACGGCGCAAGCGGGGCGTCGCCCTCACCGGCGCTGCGGCCGCCACCGCAGCCGCCGTCGGGTTCGGCGTCGTCGCCTTCGGCCCAGGCTCGGTCCCCGAGGCCCATGCCGCCATGATCAGCGCCGCCGAGAACACCGACGCCGCTCGCTCGGGCACCGCCGTCATCACCGTCACCACCGACGCCGAGGGTGGTCACGAGTTCGTGCTCACCACCGCCTTCGACGGGTCCGATCTCTCGGCTTCGGTCAGTGGCGACGACCTCGCCTCCGAGATCGGTGGCACGCCCGAGCTGCGCGTGGTCGGCGGCACGATCTACGTGAGCGACGGCGACCAGTGGTACTCGATCGACGATCCGCGGATCGCCGACTTCCTGTCCGCTGCCGGCATGCCGGTCGACGTGCGCAACACCCTGTCCGACGGGATCGTCGAACTCGTGAAGTCGGCGTCGAACGTCGAGCAGCTCGACGCTCGTCACTACCGAGCCACGGTCACCGTCGGCGAGGCTCAGCGTCTTGCCGCCGACTTCCCGAGCCTCGGCGTGTTCACCGATCGCATCGGTTCCGAGCAACTCCCGGCCGACGTGGCCGATCAGCCGCTCGACATCGACCTCGTGCTCGACGACAACGGGCTCATCGATGTCGTCACCATCGACGCCGATGCAGTCGACCCTTCCACCGGTGAGGCCATGAGCGGCTCGATCAGCATCGATCTGAACGACCTCGGCATCACCCAGACCATCGAGGCCCCGGCCGACGCCCAGCCGATGGACATGGGTCGCATGCTCGGCGGCAACTGAGCAGCTCGCCGGTCACCGCCGTCGGGCCTCGGTTCGGTCATCGGCGACCGAGGGAGCGATCGCGTTCAGCGCCGGTGACCGGCCCACTCCAGGAACCGGTCGCGTGGCCAGGTGTTGACCACCAGGTCCTTCGGCGCCCAGCCCCGTTGGGCAGTCAACACCCCGTACTCCATGCGGCCCAACTCGGAGGTGTGATGCGAGTCGGTGTTGATCACCAGCTTCACACCTCGATCGACCGCCTTGCGGACCACGTCGGACGCCGCGTCGAGCCGCTGCAGCGCTCCGTTGACCTCGAGTGCGACGTCGAAGTGCGCCAGCGCTTCGAGCACGATGTCGATCTCGAGCTCGATGCCGGGACGCCGGCCGATGTAGCGACCGGTGAGATGTCCGATGGAGTTGACCGTCGGGTCGGCGATGGCCGTGACGAGTCGCTGGGTCTGGGTCTTGGGATCCTGATCGAAGTGCGAGTGCACCGAGGCGACCGTGTAGTCGAACAGGGCGCGGAACTCCGGTGAGTAGTCGAGTCCGCCCGAGGCACCGATGTTCAGCTCGCAGCCCCAGAGGATCGTCATGTCGGGGTACTCGGACTGCAACGACCGGATGTTCTCTCGGTGCTCGAGCATCTGCTCCTGGTTCGAGCCGTTGATCGCCAGGTCCTCGCCGTGGTCGGTGATGGCGAGGTACTCGTAGCCCAGGGCTGCGGCTTTGGCGACCATGTCGGCCAACGACGACCGGCCGTCGCCAGAACGGTCGGTGTGGTAGTGCAGGTCGCCCCGAATGTCGGGTCGAGTGACGAGCTCGGGCAGCGAACCGTTCGCTGCGGCCTCGACCTCGCCGGTGGCCTCTCGCATGGGCGGCGGCACGAGCGACATGCCGAGCGCCTCATAGATCTCGGCCTCGGTCAGCCGGGCGACCGCCACGTCGCTCGCGGTCTTGGTCGGCTTGCCGTCGGCGTCGCGCTCGGCCTCGAAGAGGCCGTACTCGTTGAGCACGAGGCCGCGATCCATCGCCCGTTGCCGCAGCTCGATGTTGTGTGCCTTCGAGCCCGTGAAATACAGGGTGGTCGCGCCGAACTGTTCCGGCTCCACCACGCGGACGTCGACCTGCAGACCGGCCACGGTGAGGAACGAGGTCTTCGTGTCGCCGCTCACCACGATGTCGTGGACGTCGGGGTGGGTGCGGACCCGGTCCATCACCGTCGCCGGATCGGTCGACGCCACCGTGATGTCGACATCGCCGATCGTCTCGGAGAAGCGGCGGAGGCTCCCGCAGAACGCAGCGTCGGTCACCGACTCCAGGGCCGAGAGCTCGGCCACCAGCCGTTCGGCGAGGGGCAGGGCGTCGGCGATCGGTGTGCGACGATCCTTGCCCGACATCCCGAGTCGTTCGATGGCCTTGGCGATCTTGGCCTCGCTCGTCGCCCCCAGGCCGGGCACGGTGCGCAGCGTCTCGTTGGCGATCGCCGCCTGGAGTCCGGCGAGATCGTTGATGCCGAGATGCGAGCGGATCTGCTGCAGCGTCTTCGGCCCCAGACCGGGGATCTTGCTGAGGGCGACGACATCGGGCGGGAACTCGGCCCGCAACGCCTCGAGCTTGGTGACCGATCCGCTGTCGATGAACTCCCGGATCTTCGCTGCGGTCGACTTGCCGATGCCCTTGAGCTTGGCCAGCTGGGCCTCGGTCATCTCGGCCAGCGTTGCCGACTCCGACTCGACCGCACGTTGGGCGTTCTCGTAGGCCCGCACCTTGAACGACTGGGGTGACCCCTCGGCCAGGGTCGTCAGCTCGGCCAGCTCGCCGAGCATGGCGGCCACCGAGCGATTGCTGACGACCCGCTCAGGATGGTCGCCGCACATCAGGCCAACCGAGCCTTCACGAAGTCGGCAACGAGGCGCCCGTCGGCCCGGCCCGCCACCTCGGCGTTGACCGCCTTCATCGCCTTGCCCATGTCGGCCTTCTCGGTGAACCCGTTGGCCGCCAGCGTGGCCTCGACCACGGCAACCAGCTCGTCCTCGCTGAGCCCCTTCGGCAGGTAGCGCTCGAGGATCTCGGCCTCGGCTCGCTCATCGGCCGCCTTCTCGGGCCGGTTGCCGGCGTCGAACGCCTCGGCCGCCTCTGCCCGCCGCTTGACCTGGGCGGCGATCACCTTCATCACGCCGTCATCGTCGAGCTTCGCCGCCGCCGCACCCGAGACTTCCTTCTCCTGCACCGCGGCGATCACCGACCGCAGGGTGCGGAGGGTGAGGGCGTCGCGGGACTTCATGGCGGCGGTGAGGTCGGTCCGAATCGTGTCGATCAACATCGCCTCATGATGGCACGCAACGCCGTGCGTTCCCCGACGTGTCGGGCGTCACTTGTGAGCTAGGGTCACCCTCCGGCGCAGCGAACGGCGCGTCACTGAACGGACGGAGCGAGGGACACACATGACGACCATCGAGGGCACGCACGACGGACGGTTCGACGAGCTGGTCGAGTTCCTGTCGACACAGGT
This sequence comes from Acidimicrobiales bacterium, assembly GCA_041394265.1. Lineage (NCBI taxonomy): Bacteria > Bacillati > Actinomycetota > Acidimicrobiia > Acidimicrobiales > Acidimicrobiales bacterium. The sequence continues at coordinate 2,584,285 of JAWKIO010000005.1, read as the reverse complement.
CGACAGCGGCCACGACCTCGGACTGTCGGTTGCGCTCACCATCGACGGTGCCCCGGTCATCGACGTCTGGGGCGGCTGGGCCGACCTCGACCGCACGGTCCCATGGACCGAGAACACCATCACCAACGTCTGGTCGACCACCAAGACCATGACCAACCTTGCAGCACTCGTCCTGGCCGATCGGGGCCAACTCGACCTCGACGCGCCGGTCGCCGACTACTGGCCCGAGTTCGCCGCCAACGGCAAGGAAGGGGTGCTGGTCCGTCACGTGCTCAGCCACACCTCGGGCGTATCGGGTTGGGAGCAGCCGGTGACGATCGACGACGTCATCGACGTGCCGACCGCGACGGCCCGGCTGGCCGAACAGGCGCCGTGGTGGGAGCCGGGCACCGCCTCGGGCTACCACGCCCTCAACCAAGGCCACCTCGTCGGCGAACTCGTTCGCCGTACCGACGGTCGGTCGCTCGGCACCTTCTTCGCGGAGGAGATCGCTGGTCCGCTCGATGCCGACTTCCACATCGGCCTGCCGGCTGCCCACCACCACCGGGTCTCCAACGTCGTCCCTCCGCCGCCGATGTCGGCCGACCTCGGCGCCCTCCCGCACGACCACCCAGCCGTCCGCACGTTCACCGGACCGGTCGCCTCGGCCGAGGCCGCCTGGCGTCCCGACTGGCGCCAGGCCGAGATCGGCGCCGCCAACGGGCACGGCAATGCCCGCTCCGTCGCACGGATCCAGTCGGTCGTGGCCAACGGCGGAACGCTCGACGGCGTCCGCCTCCTGTCGCCGTCGACGATCGACCGCATCTTCGACGAGCAGTCCAACGGCATGGACCAGGTGCTGTTCACGAACGTCCGATTCGGCATCGGCTACGCACTCGAGGCCGACAACTTCCCGACCATGCCCGAGGCACGCCGCTGCTTCTGGGGCGGCTGGGGCGGCTCGGTCGTGATCAACGATCTCGATCGCCGCATGACCATCAGCTACATGATGAACAAGATGCAGGGCGACATTCTCGGCAACGCCACCGCCAAGGGTGTGGTCGAGCGAATCTACGAGATCGTGGGCTGAGACTAGGCTCGCGTCATGCGACGCGAACAGGTGCTCTTCCCCGCCCTGCGCTACGTCGCGAAGCGGCCGTGGCTCGCCCGGGGACTGAACCCGCTGCTCGCGCCCTACAACCCATTCGACCCCGATCGCCGCAGCAACCCCTACCCCGGGTATCAGCTGCTCCGCAACGAGGGGCCGGTCATGTACCACGAGCGGCTCCAGGGCTACATCGTGAGTGGCTACGACGAAGCCGAGGCCGTCCTCCGGTCGCCGTCGGTATCGGTCGACCGCAGCGGCCAGCTCCTCACCGTTCGCCCCTACTCCCAGCTCGATGACGACGTCATGGCGTTCTTCTCGACCTGGCTCATCTCGATCGACCCGCCCGACCACACACGGCTGCGCAAGCTGATCAGTCGGGCGTTCACGCCACGCTCCATCGAGTTGCTCGAACCCGGCGTCGCCAACCAGACCAACGAGTTGCTCGACGACCTCGCCCGGCGGTCCGCCGACGCCGCGCTCCCCGCCAGCGTCGACGTCATGCCGACGTTCGCCGATCTCCTCCCCATTCAGGTGATCGGACAGCTCCTCGGTATCCCGAAGAGCGACTGGCCGTGGCTGAAGACGATCTCCGACGAGGTCGTGAAGTTCGTCGATCCGCTCAATGGCTTCGACCCGAGCGAGATGAACCGTCTCGTTCGCGAGTTGTCCACCTACTTCGGCGACCTCGCCGAGCAACGGCGGATCGAGCCCGGCGATGATCTGTTCAGCCGCCTCATCGCCATCGAGGAGGATGGCGACCGGCTCACCCGCAACGAGTTGATCTCGATGCTCAGCCTGGTGATGGGGGCCGGCCACGAGACCACGTCGAGCCTCATCGGCAACGCCCTGCTCGCCATCGACGCCCACCCCGACGCTCGCGGATTGCTCCTGCAACGCCGCGATCTCGACGCGAATGCCATCGAAGAGCTCCTGCGATTCGACAGCCCGGTGCAGGTCACCCAGCGCACGACGCTCGAATCGATCGATGTCGGAGGCATACGCATCCCCGCCGGAAGCGACGTCACCATCCTGCTCGGAGCCGCCAACCGTGATCCTCGGCGCCACGATCGGGCCGGTGATCTCGTCCTCGACCGCCACGACCCCAGGCCGCTGTCGTTCGGCCACGGCATCCACCACTGTGTCGGTGCGGCGCTCGCCCGCATGGAAGGCCGAGTCGCCGTCACGTCCTTCGTTCGTCGCTTCCCTGGCTACTCGGTCGATCGCGACGAGATGCGCTGGAAGTCGACCCTCACCCTGCGCGGACCGAGCTCGCTGCCGGTCTTCCTCGATTAGATGCTCCCCGACACCGATCCCGAGGTCGCCGGTCGTCGCGCCCTGCTGCGTCAGATCGGCTTCGTCGTCGGCCTGGTGGTCCTCATGTGGGTGGTCGAGTTCGTGGACACCTTCGCCCTCGGCGATCGGCTGCAGGGCAACGGCATCGTGCCCCGAACCTCGAGCGGGCTCGATGGGATCCTCTGGGCGCCCTTCCTCCACGCCGACTGGCGCCACATCTTCTCCAACAGCGCACCGTTCCTCTTCCTCAGTGCGCTGGTCGCCATTCGTGGCTTCGGGTACTGGCTCCGGGTCACGGTCGTGGCCTGGCTCCTCGGTGGTGCGCTGACCTGGATCTTCGCCGGCACCGGCAACCACATCGGCGCCAGTGGGGTGGTGTTCGGCTACCTCGGCGCACTGCTCGGCGCCGCCATCTTCGAGCGGAGCGTGCGCGCCGCCGCACCGGCGGCGGTCGCCCTGTTCCTCTACTACGCCATGTTGATCGGCCTGGTTCCCCAGCAGGGCATCTCGTGGGAAGGCCACCTTGCCGGGTTCCTCAGCGGCATCGCCATCTCGCGCACGATGGTGCGGCCCCGCGAGCGCCGAGTCGACGACGAACTGCCGATCGCCGGCGACTATTGGATGGAGTGACATGGACCTCGGACTCGGCAAACGAACAGCGCTGGTGACCGGCAGCCACCGCGGCACGGGGGCCGCGACCGCACGAGTCCTCGCGGCCGAGGGAGCCTCGGTCATCGTCCACGGGCTCGAACCTGGTCAGCCCGACGCCGTGGTCGAGTCGATCCTGGCCGAGGGCGGCAAGGCTCGTGGTGTGGTCGCCGACCTCCTCGATGACAACGCCGTGGCGGCGATGGCCGACGAGGTCGGCACCGAGATCGACATCGTCGTGTGCAACTACGGCGTCGCCGCGGGCGGGCGGTGGTCGACCGCCGATGACGATGCCTGGCTCGAGGCCTACGAGCGCAACGTGCTGTCGGCCGTGCGGGTCATCCGGGCGTTCCGCCCCGCCCTGGTCGAACGGGCGTGGGGTCGGATCGTGCTGCTCGGCACGGTCGGGTCGCTGCGCCCGGCGCCGATCCGGCCGCAGTACTACTCGGCCAAGTCGGCCCTACCCGGTCTGGTGGTCAGCCTGGCGCAGGATCTGGCCCAGACCGGCGTCACGGCGAATCTGGTCAGCCCGGGTCTGATCGCCACCCCCGAGGTGCTCGAACGGCTGCGAGGCCGTTCGGTCACCGAGGCCTTCGGCTCCGATCTCGCGCCCCTGACCACCGCCATGACCACGCCCGACGAGGTCGGCGCCGTGGTCGCCTTCCTCTGCAGCGACCAGGCCTCGTCCATCACGGGCTCGAACTTCCGCATCGACGGCGGCGCCGCCCGAGCAGTCACCCCCTGATCGACTGTCACTGTCGCTTCCTAGGGTGGATCACATGACCACCGCCATCGAACCGCCACGACCAACCCGTGCCGAGGTCGAGGCCGAGCTGGCCGAGCACGTGCGGTCGTTGGCCGGTCCGAACGCTCGTCCTCGGCCCGAGCAGATCGAGGCCGTCGCTGCGGTGGTTGCCGGTCGTCGTCGCACCCTGCTCGTCGCCCGCACCGGGTTCGGCAAGTCGGCGGTGTACTTCTCCGCCACACGTATGCTTCGCGATCGAGGCTGGGGCCCCACCGTCGTGGTGTCCCCCCTGCTGGCCCTGATGCGCGACCAGGTCGCGGCCGCCCGCAACCTCGGCCTGGCGGCCGAGACGATCAACTCGTCCAACCTCGATTCCTGGGACACCATCGAGGCCCGCATCCTCCGCAACGAGGTCGACCTGCTGCTGATCGCGCCCGAGCGACTGGCCAACGAGGGCTTCCGCAATCGAGTGTTCTCCTTCATGCAGTCCCAGCCGTTCGCCCTCGTGTGCGACGAGGCACACTGCATCTCCGATTGGGGCCACGACTTCCGGCCCGATTACCGACGTCTCCGGCGCCTGCTCGCCGACCTTCCGGCCTGGACACCGGTGCTCGCCACCACGGCCACCGCCAACCAGCGCGTGACCGACGACGTCGCCACCCAGCTCGGCGACGACACCCTCGTCCTGCGCACCTCGCTCGATCGCGCATCGCTCCACCTGAGCGTGGTCGAACTCGACAACGATGCCCAGCGCCTGGCGTGGCTGGCCGAGACCATCGATCAACTTCCGGGCTCCGGCATCATCTACTGCCTCACCCAGGCCCAGGCCGACGACACCGCATCGTGGCTACGCAGCCAGGGCCACGACGTCGAGTCCTACACGGGTGGCATCGACGCCGACACCCGCCTGCGCCTCGAAGACGGCCTCCGCAACAACGAGCTCAAGGCGCTCGCCGCCACCTCGGCGCTCGGCATGGGATTCGACAAGGGCGACATGGCGTTCTGCATCCACCTTGGTCTCCCACCGTCACCCGTCGCCTACTACCAGCAGATCGGGCGGGCGGGACGCAACATCGAACGGGCCGAGGTGATCGCCCTGCCTCGTCCGGTCGAAGACGCTGCGGTGTGGCGCTGGTTCGAGTCGGTGTCGCTGCCGTCGGAAGCCATTTGTCGGGCCGCGCTCGACCAGCTCGACCGGTCCCGGCCCACCTCGGTGGCGTCACTCGAGACCTCGGTCAACCTCGGGCGCAATCGCATCTCGACGCTCATGAACATCCTCGAGGTCGACGGTGCGGTGCAGCGGGTCCAGGGCGGCTTCGTCCGCTCGAACAACGACTGGCGCTACGACCACGAGCTGGCCTCCACCCTCAGCCGGCTGCGTCGCGACGAGTCCGAACAGATGCTCACCTGGGCCGCGCTCGATCGCTGCCGGCTGCGGTACCTCCGCGAGGCGCTCGACGACGCCGAGGCCACCGACTGCGGCCGATGCGACATCTGCACCGGGCACAGCTGGTCGCACCAGCCCGATGCCGATCTCACCAGTCGGGCCAACGCCTTCCTCCGTGGCGGCGAACTCGTCGTCGAGCCTCGCAAACAGTGGCCAACCGGTCTCGATGCACCAAAGGGGCGCATCGGCGCCGATCGCCAGGCTCAGCCCGGTCGGGCCCTGGCCCGCATCGGCGACGGCGGCTGGAGCACGCCACTGGCCGGTCTCATCGCTGCCGCCGATCGCGCCGACCCGGTGGATCCGCCCGACGACTTGATCCGTGCCCTGGCGGCGGTCCTCAAGGGCTGGGCCTGGGAGGAACGCCCCACCTGGATCTGCCCGATGCCGTCACGTCGCCGCTTCGAACTGATCGATGGCGTTGCGTCGAAGCTGGGCGCACTGGGCAAGCTGCCGGTCCACCGCGCCCTCGTCGAACACCCGACACCCGACGCCACCTTCCAGGTCGAGCAGGCCAACTCGGCCCACCAGGTCGGCAACGTTCATGGTCGCATCGTCGCCGATCCGAGTGCCCTTCCCCGAGACCCGGCCGTACTGGCCGGCCCGGTCCTGCTGATCGACGACGAAGCCGACTCGCGATGGACGCTCACCGTGGCGGCATGGGAACTGACCGGCACCGGATCGGGCCCGGTACTTCCGCTCGTGCTTCGCACCCGCTGAGCCCGATCCCATCGATGGCCTGACCAGCCGAAAGATGCGATGATCGCCTGATGGATCGATACCCGCTGGCTGCCGACGTCATCGACGTCAACCTGTGGAGCCCGTCCACGTTCGCCGACGGCCCGCCCTATGAGGCCTTCGCTGCACTCCGCAAGCAGGCGCCAGTTGCCTGGCATCGCGAGCCACCCAAGCGTGAGGGTGGCCGTGAGGGACCGGGCTTTTGGTGCGTCACCCGCCACGCCGACATTCACACCGTGTCGACCGATCCGGCAACGTTCTCGTCGTGGCTCGGTGGCTTCACCGGGGCCGACATCCGTGGCGACATCCTCGAGGAGACCCGCCTCAACCTGATGGCGATGGACCCGCCCGAACACACCGCCCTCCGCAAGGCCATCCGGGAGCCGTTCGGCCCCAAGGGCGTGGCCCGTCTCAGCGAGGCGATCCAGCAAATCGCCGTCGATGTCGTCGACGCCATCTCCGCAAAGGGATCCGCCGAATTCGTCGACGAGGTCGCCTCGGAGGTGCCACTCCGCATTCTGGCCAACCTGCTCGGTGTCGCCGAAGCCGACCGTCGCACCTTCTATGCCTGGTCGAACGCGATCATCGGCAACCACGACCCTGACTACGGTGGCACGGTCCAGGACTTCCTCGCCGCCAAGGACGCCCTGTTCGACTACGGCCGGGCCGTGATCGCCGAGAAACGGGCCAACCCTGGCGACGACTTCATCTCACGCGTGGTCAATGCCGAGGTCGACGGTCGACCGATGGACGACGATCACGTGGCGATGATGTGGTACCTCTTCCTCGTTGCGGCGAACGAAACCACTCGCTCCACCCTGACCGGCGCCGTCCGGGCGCTCAGCGAGTGGCCTGATCAGCGCGAGCTGCTGCTGTCGGATCTCGACGCCCACCTCCCGGGGTTCGTCGAGGAGACCCTGCGGATGAACAATGCCGTGCTGCACTTCCGGCGAACCGCCACCCGCGACACCGAACTCGGTGGCGCCGAGATCAAGGCCGGCGACAAGGTGCTCATGTGGTACCCGTCTGGCAATCGTGACGAAACGGTCTTCGACGATCCAGAGCGATTCGACCTCACCCGCTCGCCCAACCTTCACCTCGCCTTCGGCGTCGGGCCGCACTTCTGCCTCGGCGCCCGGCTGGGTCGGCTCTCGGTGGCTACCACGCTGCGAGAGCTGCTGACCCGGCTCCCCGACATCGAGGTGTCAGGCGAAGCCAAGGGCGCTCACTCGACCTTCCTGAACTGGGTCAAGGTGCTGCCGGTCAGCTTCACCCCGGAATGACCCGACGAGTGGCGGTCGCGATGTCGGCGATGGGCTGATAGTCGAGCACGGCCGCCGGATCGATCTCGCCTCGCCGGACGGCCAGCGCCGTCTCGAACGCCGGCCGCTCCGCCTCGGAGGCCGCCGCCAACATCCGCTCACCCGCCTCGGTCTTCGAAATGATCTCACCGGTCTCGATGGTGTGGGCCAGGCGGGCCGGACCAAGACCGAGCCACTCGAGCATCCGAGCCTCCACTGATCGTGGCTCGGCGAGCACCTTGTCGACCAGCGGCAACCAGTACTCGTCGAGGTTCCGACGGCAAAAGGCCGCCAGTTCGGCGTCGTCGGGGTCGCGCATCCACACCGATGTCGGCGTGCCCCGAACGGCCACGGCATGGCGCACCAAGTTGCGCCAGGTGACCGGGTTGACCTCGAAGTCGGTGCCGTAGCTCGTCTCACCGTTCAAATACGACACCGACGGCACGATCGGATCGGCGTTGGTGGCGAGTGACGAGGTGGTCAGGTAGCTCGCCTGGAGCGGGCTGCCGCCGGCCTGGCGCTCACGTTGGTGGACGGCGTCGATGACCGGAACATCGGCGGGGCCGAGGGGGTGCCGGGTCACGATCACGAGATCGATGTCGGAGTGACCGGGGTGATAGTCGCCGAGCGCGATCGATCCCACGACGTGAAGCCCCGACACCACGTCGGGGAGTTCTCGGTCGAGTTCGGCGAGCAACCCCTCGATTCGTGGGCGGACATCATCGGGCAGCGCTGCGTCCATACCTTCGACCGTACCGAAGACCGGCAACACCATGGCATCGGGGTAGCCTGCGCGCGCTCCACCCGTCCCGATCAAGATGCTCGAGAATCGATGTCCGACCCGATGAACGACGCGGTACCCCACCCGTCGCCACGAGCCGCCGCCACGGCGCTCCTCGGTGGGTTCGGCTTTCTCATGCTCGGCAACGGGATGCAGGGTTCGCTGATCGGTGTGCGGGCCGAGATCGAGGGGTTCTCGAGTGCCTGGACCCCGATCATCATCGCTGCCTATTTCGCCGGCTACCTTGCCGGCACCAAGGTCGCCCTGCGTACGTTGGCGCAGGTCGGCCACATCCGGGTGTTCGCGGCCCTGGCGTCGCTCGCCTCGACGGCTTCGCTGCTCTACGCCGTCGTTCTCAGCCCGCCGATGTGGGTACTGCTCCGCCTCGTCACCGGCATGTGTCTCGCCGGCCTGTACGTGGTCGTGGAGTCCTGGTTGAACGCCATCACGACCAACATCACTCGCGGCCAGCTCCTCGGCGCCTACATGACCGTGTCGACTGCCGGCATCGGCCTCGGCCAGCTGCTGCTCAACGTCGCCGACCCCGCGGGCGTGAAGCTGTTCATCTTGGCGTCGATCCTCGCCTCGCTGTCGCTCATCCCGATCGCGCTGTCGACCACCTCGGCGCCACCCGTCGTCGCACCCGAGCCGCTCCCGATACGCCAGCTGTACACCCTCATGCCGCCCGGTGTCGTCGCGGCCGCGCTCGTGGGCGTCAGCCAGGGAACGATCATGGGCATGGCCTCGATCTACGCGAGCCGCGAGGGCCTCAGCGGGTTCTCACTATCGGCCTTCCTCTTCGCTCCACTGGTCGGGGCCACCGTGCTGCAGTTCCCCGTCGGCCGCTGGTCCGACCGGGTGCATCGTCGCTCGGCGTTGGCGGTCGTTGCCGCATCGGCGGGGGCCCTCAGCTTGTCGTTGCTGTTCGTCCGGCCCGACAGCGTGATCGCCCTTGCCATCTTGTTCGTCGCCGGTGGCGCCATCTTCCCGCTCTACTCGGTGTCGCTGGCCTTCCTCAACGACAATCTCCCCGCCGAGTACCTGATGGCCGGCTCCGCTGGCTACGTCCTCCTCAGCGGCATCGGGGCGTTCTTCGGACCGCTCATCACCGGTGGCCTGATGTCAGCGATCGGGCCGAGCGGCTACTTCGTCGTCCTCGGCGGCATCCCGCTGCTCCTGGCGCTGTACCTCGGGGTTCGCATCACCACCAAGGAAGCCATTCCGGTCGAGGACCAGGGTGACTGGGTGCCGACCGCGCGCGGTGCCGGTGCACTCGCCGCCGTCGACGAGCGTCGCAAGCTACGAAACCGCCGTCGCGACTGAGCTCGCTCAACAATCATCGCCAACGGCCGATGGACACGGAACACTCGCTCGCCGGCACCCGGCCGCGGGCGCGAGAGGGAAGTGACTGCCATGCGCCACCATCGACGTTCGTTCCACCTGCTCATCGCCGGATCGGCCCTGTTCCTCGCCTCGTGCGGATCGAGCGGCTCCGACACCGCCGCCGGGGGTTCCGACGGCGGCTCGAGTGAGGCCACGACCACGACCGAAGCTGGACCGTCGCCGATCTACACCGAGTCCGAATTCGATCAGGTGTGCCGGGGCACGGGCCTCGAAGCGGCCGCCGGCTTGAGCGCCGAGACCGGCGTCCACCCGCTCGTCATCCTCGAGGGCGAGGATCCCGAGTACAGCTACAGCAGTGTCACGCTGCCCGACGGCTGGGAGGTCGAGATCGGGAACTACGAGGCGACCGAAATGGTCGCCTGCCTGAACCGGGTGTCGGCCACGCCGGTCGAGCTCTGTGAAGGCTACGAGGATTCCGACAGCGGCATCTCGTGGTCGGTCCAGACCTTCGATGCCACCTACGAGCTGACCCTGCGTGACGCCAAGACCGCCGAAGTCATCGCCACCGAATCGTTCGAGGGCCCCTCGGACGGCTGCCCGATGTTCTCCATCTTCAGTGAGGGCGACCCCGATCCTGCGCCCGAGTACGACGTGCCGAGCGCCGACATCGAAGTCTTCCTCAAGGACTACGTCACCGGCGCCTGAGCGTTCGGGCGCCCGTTCAGTCGCTGTTCACGCCGTGGGCACCGACTGGCCACATGGGCGCGGTGCCACCCGGGTACCGTGCACCCATGCGCCTGCTTGTAACGAACGACGACGGCATCGATTCCGTTGGCCTCCACATCCTCGCCGAGGCGATGAAACCGCTCGGTGATGTGATCATCGTCGCCCCCGACCGGGAGTACTCCGGCGCCGGTGCCGCCATCGGCGCACTCTGGCTCACCCGGCCCGAGGTGCACCAGGTCAAGCTCGACGGGTTCGACAACGTGTGGACCGTCTCGGGCCCGCCGGCGCTGTGCGTCTTCTTCGCTCGGCTCGGCGCCTTCGGCCCCAAGCCCGACCTCATCGTCTCCGGCATCAATCCCGGCGCCAACGTCGGCCGCTCGGTCTATCACTCCGGCACCATCGGCGCCGCCCTCACCGCCCGCAACGGAGGGATCAATGGCGTGGCGGTCAGCCAGTCGGTCACCGGTTTCGGTGCCGAGGGCCAGGGCTGGGACGACGCCATCGCCAACCAGAAGTGGCACACCGCCGCCACCATCGCCGCCGAGGCCGTGCAGGCCATCATCGATTCGCCGCCCTCCACCCCGTCGGTGCTCAACATCAACGTGCCGAACGTCGAGCTCAGCGAGCTCACCACCCGGCGCTGGACCCAGGTCGGCAACGAACCGCCTCGAGCGATGTCCACGGCCAAGCTCGAACCGAAGATCGGCCACGAGGGCAGCTTCTACGTCGACATGTCGTTCGGTGAGGAGCGAGAGCAGTCGAGCGCCACCGACGTCGGCGCCATCATGGCCGGCGAGGTCTCGTTCACGTGGCTCGGCCGTATCCAGGCCACCGACGAGGGCACCGAGGCAATCGACTCACGGATAGACGCACTGCTCCAGAGCTGAGCTAGCCTCTGGCTTGGCCTCGTAGGCGCTCGGGAGAGCGGTCGGTTCGCCGGCCCGCCGAAGGAGCAACCGCCCCGGAAACTCTCAGGCATCCGTACCGTTTGTCTTTGGCCACTCTGGAGAGCGTCGGATTCCTGCCCGTGCGGGGAGAAGCGGCCACCGAAGGAGAAAGCGGCTCACCCCGCCAAACTCTCAGGTATCAGCGACAGAGGGGGCACCCAGCCAACGAGCTTCGAGGTGCCTGAGTGTCTGATCCTGCGTCCAGTCCTGCAACCGTGTCCGATGCCGAATCCGCAGCACCGGTGCCGCTCCAGACCCCGCTCGCTGCGCTGCACGACGAACTCGGCGGGCGCATGGTCGACTTTGCCGGCTGGTCGCTGCCGGTCCACTACGAGGGCGCCATCGCCGAGACCAACTGGGTCCGGGCCTCGGCCGGCCTGTTCGACGTCTCACACATGGGTGTGGTCGACCTCTTCGGCAACGGCGTCGCCGAGGCGCTCGAAACCATCACCCCGGCCGGGATCACCACCCTGCAGCCGGGCAAGATGCGCTACGCACTGCTCACCAACGCCGAGGGTGGGCTGATCGACGACATGATGGTCACCCGGCCCGAGTCGGCCGAGGCGGGAGAACACCTCGTGCTGGTCGTCAACGGCGCTCGCCGTGCGGTCGACCTGCCGCACCTGCGTGCGTCGCTCGCCGGCATCGAGGTCGTGGAGCGGGCTCCCTACGCCCTGCTGGCGCTGCAGGGTCCGAAGGCGGTCGACGCGCTTGCTCGGCTCGCTCCTGCCGTGGCCGAGCTGGTCTTCATGGAGGCCACCACCGTCGACCTCGACGGCACGACGGTCGAGGTCTCGCGATCGGGCTACACCGGGGAAGACGGCTTCGAGCTGGTCGTCCCGGCCGCCGGCGCCGAGACCGTCGCCCGGGCCTTGCTCGCCCAGCCCGAGGTGCGCCCCGCCGGCCTCGGCGCACGTGATGCCCTGCGGCTCGAGGCGGGACTCTGCCTCTACGGCCACGACCTCGACGAGACCATCAGCCCCGTCGAGGCCGACCTGGTCTGGTCCATGCCGAAACGCCGTCGCGAAGCCGGCGACTTCCTTGGCGGAGCACGAGTCCTCGACGAGCTGGCGAACGGCACCACTCGGGTTCGCGTCGGGCTCGCTCCCGAGGGCAAGCGCCCGGTGCGCGAGGGCGCCACCCTCTCGACACCCGACGGCGAGCCGGCCGGTGTCGTCACCTCCGGCGGGCACGGCCCCACCGTGGAACGCCCCGTCGCCATGGGCTACGTGCCGCCGGCACTCGCCACCGTCGGCACTCGGCTGATCGCCGACGTTCGTGGCAACGACGTGCCCTGCGTCGTCGCCGACCTCCCCTTCACTCCCCACCGCTACGTCCGAGGTGCCTGACATGACCGCACTCCCCCACCAATTCGTCACCCGCCACCTCGGGCTCACCTCCGAGGATCACGCCAAGATGCTGGCCGACCTCGGCCACGCCACCCCCTCGGCGTTCTTGGATGCTGCGGTGCCGACCGACATCCAGATCGGCGAGCCGCTCGACCTGCCACCTGCGCTCACCGAGACCCAGGCCCTCGCTCGTCTCCGATCCCTCGCCGATCAGAACACGGTGCTCACCAGCTGTATCGGCATGGGGTGGAACGACTGCATCACCCCGGCCGTCATCCGGCGCAACATGATCGAGAACCCGGCCTGGTACACCTCCTACACGCCGTACCAGCCCGAGATCTCACAGGGCCGGCTCGAGATGCTGACCGTCTTCCAGACGATGGTCGCCGAACTGACCGGGTGCGAGCTGGCGAACGCCTCCATGCTCGACGAGGCAACGGCCGCCGCCGAGGCGATGACGTTCCTCCGCCGCGGCGACAAGACCAAGCGCACCGGCTTCTTCGTCGACGCCGAATGCCACCCGCAGACCATCGAGGTCGTACAGACCCGGGCCGAACCGCTGGGCATCGAGGTCATCGTCGGCGACCCGACGACCGATCTCGATCCCGACGCCGTCTACGGGGCGCTCCTCGCCCACACGGGCACCACCGGCCGCCTGCTCGACCTCACTCCGATCGCCGAGGCGCTGCACGCATCCGGCGCCGGTGTTGCTGCCGCCACCGATCTGCTGGCCTGCACCATCGTCACGCCGCCGGGTGAGATGGGCGCCGACGTCGTAGTGGGCTCGGCCCAGCGCTTCGGTGTTCCCATGGGCTTCGGCGGACCGCACGCCGGCTTCATGGCCACCAGCCAGGACCGTGCTCGCCAACTCCCCGGCCGTCTCGTCGGGGTGTCCCTCGACGCCAACGGCAAACAGGCGTACCGCCTCGCACTCCAGACCCGCGAACAGCACATCCGCCGGGAGAAGGCCACCTCGAACATCTGCACCGCCCAGGCGTTGCTGGCCAACGTGGCTGCTGCCTACGGCTGCTGGCACGGACCCGACGGACTCCGCGCGATCGCCTACAGCGTCCACCACCTCGCCCAGCAACTCGCCGGTGCCCTCACCGGTGCCGGGCTGACCGTCGAGTCCTCGGCCTTCTTCGACACCGTGACCGTCCAGATGCCGGGCGCTGCGGCTGCGGCCGTGCACCGAGCCGTCGAGGCCGGGATCAACCTCCGCCTGGTCGACGCCGACCGAGTTGGGGTGTCGTTCGACGAGACCTCGACCGTCGACACGCTCGCCACCGTCGCCGGTGCGCTCGTCCCCGATCTCGGGGTCGCCACCTTCTCGTCGATGGAAGGCTTCATACCGGTCAGCGTCCTCACCGATCGCGATGGCCCCTGGTACCGCACCACCGGCTTCATGACCGACGAGCGGTTCCACCGCTACCAGAGCGAGCACGAGATGCTGCGCTGGCTGCGCAAGCTCGCCGATCGAGACCTGGCGCTCGATCGCACCATGATCCCGCTCGGTAGCTGCACGATGAAGCTCAACGCCGCCGCCGAGATGGAGCCGATCAGATGGCCCGAGTTCGCCGGCATCCACCCGTTCGCCCCGGCCGACCAGACGGTCGGCTACCGCACCCTCATCCGAGAGGTGGAAGAGGCGCTGATCGAGGTGACCGGCTACGACGCCATTTCGCTCCAGCCGAATGCCGGGAGTCAGGGCGAGTACGCCGGCCTGCTGGCGATCCGGGCGTACCACCAGAGCCGGGGCGACGACCAGCGCGACGTCTGCCTCATCCCATCGTCGGCGCACGGCACCAATGCTGCCTCGGCGGTCCTCGCCGGGATGCGCGTCGTGGTCGTCGCCAGCACCGAGCGAGGCGACGTCGACCTCGACGACCTCAATGCCAAGATCGATGAGCATGCCGACACCCTGGCGGCGCTGATGGTCACCTACCCGTCGACCCACGGCGTCTACGAGCGCACCATCATCGAGATCTGCGATCGGGTGCACGCCGCCGGCGGCCAGGTCTACACCGACGGGGCCAACCTCAACGCGCTCGTCGGTGCGGCCAAGCCCGGTCGTTTCGGTTCCGATGTGAGCCACCTCAACCTGCACAAGACCTTCTGCATCCCTCACGGCGGCGGCGGCCCTGGTGTGGGCCCCGTCGGCGTCGGCAGCCATCTTGCACCGTTCCTCCCGGGGCACAGCGTGGTCGACGGCATCGGTGGCGTCGGTGTCGACGGCCATCGGGTCGGGGCCGTGTCGGCCGCACCATTCGGGTCGGCGGGCATCCTGCCCATCACGTGGATGTACATCCAGATGATGGGCGCCGACGGCCTGCGCCGCGCCACCGAGGGTGCCGTGCTCGCTGCGAACTACGTCGCGAAGCGACTCAGCGAGCACTACCCGGTGCTCTACACCGGGCCGAACGGGCTCGTCGCCCACGAGTGCATCATCGACCTGCGTCCCATCACCGACGCCACCGGCGTCACCGCCGACGACGTCGCCAAGCGGCTCGCCGACTGTGGCTTCCATGCCCCCACCATGTCGTTCCCGGTCGCCGGCACCCTGATGATCGAGCCAACCGAGTCGGAGAGCTTGGCCGAACTCGACCGGTTCTGCGACGCCATGATCATCATCAAGGGTGAGATCGACGCCGTTGCCAACGGCGACGTGGCCATCGCCGATTCCGTGTTGCGCCATGCGCCGCACACCGCCGATGTGCTGATCGCCGACGACTGGGACCGGGCGTACTCACGGCGCCAGGCTGCCTTCCCGATGCCCGGGATGTCGACCGACAAGTACTTCCCACCGGTCGGCCGGGTCGACAACGCCTACGGCGACCGTCACCTCAGCTGTTCCTGCCCGCCGCTCAGCTCCTACGACTGAGCGCCGCTCGGGCTCGTGGCGTCCCCTGCGATCAGTGGGGGACGACGCGGAACGCCCGTGACAGCAGCGGGCTCTCGGCGTCGAGGTGGGCGTCGGCCGATGCCGGCTCGGCCACTCGGCCGAACTCGAATCCCGAACGGTCCGCTGCTCGGCGCCGGCTGGGTCGCCCCTGCGGGGCGGCGTCGGCGGGTGCCGGGGCCTCGGTGGCCCAGATGTCGGCCTGGGTGGGCGTGCGCTTGTCGACGAGGGTCCACCCCACCGGAGCGGTGCGGGTCTCGGCATGATCGGCGCACAGGGGAATCCCGGCGACGGCCTCGGCCAGGTCGATGATGTGGACCTCGGCGATGTCGTTCTTGAACTGCATGCTCGCCACGGCCTCGATACCGCAGCTCAATCGTGCACAACGCAGTCCCATGGCCAGGGAATCTAGCGGGATCTGATCGCACAATCGTGGACCCGGCCGATCAGCCCCAGCCACGACGGCTGCCCGGCAGATCATCCCGAACGCTCGGCTGTCGAGCCCACACCCACGCAACTCTCGGCTGCTGAGCCCACTTCCGGGTCCGGGGGCCGAGAGATGTGCGACGGTGGGCCGCTGAGCCGAGCGTTCAGGTCGGCAGGGAGGCGCCTTTCGGCGCGGCGATTGTGGTGGAAGAGTGTTCGCATGCACTCGATGGTCCACGCCCTCCTTCGTCAACCTGCGGCCGGTCAACCCGCGGCCGATGCGTCGATCGTCCGTGTCGTGTCACTCACGGGATTCGGGCGCCGCGACGCCGCCGACGGTGCCGTGGTCGACCAGGCCGGCATCCACGGTGAGATCCTGGGCGGGATTCTCGACGACCCGATCCGCCAGGCGCATGCCGCCGGTGGTCGGCAGCTGGTTTCGGGCCGCATCACCGACCCCGACGCCGACGCCGCCGGGCTGTTGTGCGGCGGCACCGCCCGCCTCCTGCTCACGCCGCTCGACGAGGTGCCCGAACTGTTCCGCACATCGGTCGCCTCCGCCACCCCGGTGGCGCTCGTGACGCAGATCGGAGCCGACGGCACGATCGGTGACACCGTCGTCGTCACCCGTGCCGCTGCCGAGGGGACTATCGCCGACGACGCGTCGACGTCCGCTGCCGTCGACGCCGCACGGGAACTGTTGGCCATGGGCAAGTCCGACACCCGGGTCGTCGAGCACGGCGGTGGCGAACTCGCGATCGCCACCCTCGTGCCCCTGCCGTCGGGCCATGTCGTCGGTTCGGGACCGATCGCCGAGGCGATCATGGCGCAGGGACAGCTCATGGGTTGGACCGTGACGTCCGACGAGACCGTCGACGCCGGCGAGGCGTTCCTCACGACGGCAGGACCGGCCGACGCCATCGTGATTCTGTCGCACGACCCGCGCATCGACACCCCGCTCCTCGACGCGGCACTTCGGTCCGACGTCGGCTACGTCGGTGCCATGGGGTCGCGCCACACCCAGGCCAAACGTCGCACTCGCCTCGAGGCACTCGGGCACGACGAAACGAGCCTGGCTCGCATCCACGGACCGGTCGGTCTCGACCTCGGGTCACGCACCCCGGCCGAGACGGCCGTGGCGATCGCCGCCGAGTATCTCGCCAACCGATCCGGTCGAGCGGCGCAGTCGCTGGGTACCACCACCGGCCCGATCAACGGCTGAGGTCACCCGGCACGCGCCGCTCCGCCAGCTGCCAGGTCGGGATCCAGGTCAGCCCCGAGCCGAGGTCAGCTCCGCCAGCTTGGCGCGATAGGCCTCGACGTTGCGCTCCTTGATCTGCTCGTAGCCGCGGATCATGTCGGGCAGCTCCGCAATCTCGACCGCAGTGTCGACGTTGTGCTGGTTCAACCCGGCCAGCAGATCGTCGATGACCGTGCGGTACTCGTCGATGAGCTCACGTTCGAGTGTGCGGTGGGCCGAGCGTCCGAAGGGATCGATCGCCTTGCCTCGCAACCCCTTCATCCGGGCCAACCCGGCGAACGCGATGTCGCCGGAGCGGCCGAGGCCGATCTTCTTCGTGAGCCCGAGCTTGCGGGCCGTCGGCGGGTGCAGCTTGTAGGTGATCGTCGACTCGTCGCCGAACTGTTCCTTGATGGCGGCCTGGAAGGCTTCGGAACGGTGCAGGCGTGCCACCTCGTATTCGTCCTTGTAGGCCATCAACTTGTGGAGGTTGCGAGCAACGGACTCGGAGAGGCGCGAGTCGCCGGGGACGGCCGCCGACTCGAGCGAGCGGACTCGGGCAACAGCATCGACATAGGCCTGGGCGTACGCCACGTCCTGGTAGTCGATGAGGTCGGCCGCCCGGATGCCGAGCAGTCGTTCGAGCTCCTCGCTCGGCGAGTCGACGGCAGCGATCATCTTCTCGACCTTCGCGGTCCGCTTGATCTCACGCTTGGCCCGGCCCGGGCGCTCCAGATCGAGTGTGGCCAGGAAGTCGGGATCGATGGCGATCTTGCGTCCGATGCGGAACGCCTGGATGTTCGTGTCGATCGCCACCCCGTTGAGTTCGATGGCCCGCTCGATCGCATCGGCGCTGATCGGGATGACGCCCGACTGATAGGCCGAGCCCAGCACGATGATGTTGGCGGGCATATGGGACCGGAACAGGTTGTCGGACAGGTTGGTGGCGTCGTAGTAGAGGTTCTTCGCCGGTGTGGTCGCGTCGTCGATGAGGCTGCGCAGCCGCTCGAACTCGGGGAAGGTGGCCTTGGTGTCGAGCACCATGGTCGGCGTCGGCACCTTCGACGACGACACGATGGCGACCGTCCGTTCGGGTGTGGCCTTCGCCAGGTTCAGCGAGCTGGTGCCGGTGAGGACATCGAACACCAGGTAGGCGTCGGCCTCACCGGCGCCGATCTTGTTGCCTTCGCCGATCTCGTCGGACTGGTCATCGCCCGCGCGCCGAACCTTGAGGTTCGACACCACCGGACCGCCCTTCTGCGACAGGCCGGTCTGGTCGAGACCATGTGCCACCTTGCCGTCGAGCAGGGCAGCCGTTGCGAGCAGCTGGTTGACGGTGACCACACCGGTCCCGCCGATCCCCATCATGAGGATGTTGCCTTCGTCGATGCGCCGTGAGGGTTCGGGCAGATCGTCGCCGATGGCGGCGATGGCGACGGTCGCCTTCTGCTTGACCTTGCCGGCCGGGATGACCTCGACGAACGCCGGGCAGTCGCCCAGCAGGCAGCTGTAGTCCTTGTTGCAGCTGGACTGATGGATCTGGGTCTTGCGCCCGAACTCGGTCTCGACCGGCTGCACGGAGAGACAGGTGGACTTGGCGGCGCAGTCGCCGCACCCCTCGCACACCGCCTCGTTGATGAAGACACGCATCGGTGGTTCTTCGACGAGACCACGCTTGCGGTCTCGACGCAGCTCGGCGGCGCAGGCCTGGTCGTAGATCAGCACGGTGGTGCCGGGAATGTCGCGCAGGATGCGTTGGGCCTCATCGAGTCGATCTCGATGCCAGACGTCGGTGCCGGCAGCGAAGTCGGCATCCGAGCCGTACTTCTCGGGGTGGTCGGTGAGGACCATCACCTTCGCCACACCCTCGGCTTGCACCGACCGGGTCAGCTCCGGCACGGTCATGCCGCCATCGACGTCTTGGCCGCCGGTCATGGCGACCGCAGCGTTGTAGAGGATCTTGTAGGTGATGTTCGTCCCGGCGGCCACGGCCTGCCGGAGGGCCAACGAACCCGAGTGGTGGTAGGTGCCGTCGCCGATGTTCTGGAAGCGGTGGTTCTTCCCGACGAACGGCGCCGCGCCGACCCATTGGGCACCCTCGCCACCCATCTGGGTCAGCCCAATGACGTGACGACCCGGGTGGAGGCCGGCCATGCCGTGGCAGCCGATACCGCCGCCGACGTCGGAGCCGTCGGGCACCACGGTCGAGCGATTGTGCGGGCATCCCGAACAGAAGTTGGGCACACGGTTCGCACCCTCACCGGAGGCGCCGAGCGCCACGGGGATGTAGGTGCGCTCCTTGGCGATGAGGCCGATGTTGGCCTCGCCGAACCGGTCGACCAGGAACGGCCGCAGCTTGCGGGCGACGAGATCCACGTCGATCTCGCCGTGCCCGGGGAACCAGAACTCGCCGGCCTGGTTCCGCTTGCCGAAGATCATCGGCGCGTTCGGCGTGCCGTAGAGGATCTCCCGCACCTGGCTCTCGATGAACCCCCGCTTCTCCTCGACGAGCACGATGACGTCGAGCCCGCGAGCGAAGTCACGAATCGATGCGGGTTCGAGCGGCCACACGAGCGCCGGCTTGAGGACGCGCACACCGAGTCGATGCAAGGTGGGCTCGTCGAGACCCATGCGGTCGAGGGCCTCGCGCAGGTCGTAGTAGGTCTTGCCCGCCGCGATGAGCCCGACCCGCGCGTCGGCGGCAGGGACGGTCACCTCGTTGAGTCCGTTGAGCGCCGCGAACCGCTCGACCGCGACCATCCGACCCTCGTGGATCTCGAGCTCGGCCCGAACTGCCGCCGGCCCGACCGGGTAGTCGATCTGCGTGGGCGCCCACGGGTGCCCGTCCCACGAGAACTCGGGGCGTTGCGTGCGGACCCGACCCGGCCCCACCTTGATGGTCGAATAGCCGTCGGCAACATTCGTGACGATCTTCAGCGCCGCCCACAACCCGCTGAAGCGGGAGAGCTCGTAGCCGATGCGCCCGTAGTCGGCCACCTCCTGCACCGTGCCGGGGTAGAGGATCGGCGTTTGGAGATGCTGGAGCATGTACTCCGATTCGGAGGCCAGGGTCGACGACTTCGATGCGGGGTCGTCACCGGCGACGAGCAGCACGCCGCCCTTCGGATCGACGCCGCAGGTGTTGGCGTGCCGGATGGCGTCGCCGCTGCGATCGAGGCCTGGCGCCTTGCCGTACCACATGCCGAGCACACCATCGTGCTTGCCGTCGAACTGCTTGTTCGCCACCTGGCTTCCCCAGATGAGCGTGGCCCCGAGATCCTCGTTGAGCCCCGGGATGAACGTGATGTTGTTGTCGGCGAGTTGGTCGGCGTTGCCGAGCATGAGCGAGTCGATGCCGCCGAGGGGTGAACCTCGATAGCCCGACACGAGCGCGGCATTGTCGAGGCCATCGCGTCGATCGGCTCGTAGCTGGTCCAGGAGCACGCGAAGGAGCGCTTGCACG
Organism: Acidimicrobiales bacterium; assembly: GCA_041394265.1. Lineage (NCBI taxonomy): Bacteria > Bacillati > Actinomycetota > Acidimicrobiia > Acidimicrobiales > Acidimicrobiales bacterium. The sequence continues at coordinate 2,563,854 of JAWKIO010000005.1, read as the reverse complement.
CCGCTCATGGCGACGTCGCCCTCGTCGATCCGGAAGCGGTCCTCCAGCTGGAATTCTGCAAGTGTCATCGTGGTCTCCTCGGTGCGGCGGGTGGTCGTCTGATCAGTTCGTGGTTGGTTCGATGGGCGTGCAGGCGGCGAACGAGGTCGCTACAGAGACGCGAGCCTCGGCGACACGTCGCTGGCGATCCATTCGCAGATCGTGTCGTCTTCGTGGCAGAAGTGCTCGAAGACCACTTCGTCGAGGCCCTGGTCGCGGAGTTGGCCGACGTAGTCGACCAGCTGTTCGACCGAGCCCTGCCACGGACCGTGCCCGGCCGCCGTCACGGCTTCGAGCGATGGGGTGGTGCCCGCGGGCGCGAACATGCCGAGGTAGCGCTCCAGCGCCTGCTGCCGATGATGGTCGTCAGGCCCGATGGTTGCGAACACCAGCATCGATCGACGGATCTCGGCGGGGTCGCGTCCGATCGCATCGCAATGCCGCTCGAGTGCCGCGTTGGCTGCTCGGAATCCTTCGACGTCGAGCGGCGTGGTGTTCCACTCGTGTGCGTGGTCGGCGACGATCTTCAGCGTGCGCTTCGGGCCACTGCCCCCGATCAGGACACGAGGCCGGCCATCGGGTGGGTGCGGCTTCGAATCCGTACCGGCGATCCGGTAGTACGACCCATCGAACGTCCCCGAGTCGGAGTACCAGAGCTCCTTCATCAGACAGAGGGCCTCGTCGAGGCGGTCATACCGCTCGCTGGGCGGCGGGAAGCCGATGCCGTACACCCTGTGTTCGACGGGGTACCACCCGGCGCCGAGCCCGAGCACGAATCGGCCATCACTCAACGCGTCGAGCTGTTGGGCCATCCGGCCGACGTTGACCGGTTCACGGAACGTCACCGGCGTCACCAGCGTCCCGAGACGAAGGTTGGTCGACTCCTCAGCCGCCATCACGAACGACAGGTACACGTCGATCGCGTCCTTCTGTGTGCCGTTGAAATAGTGATCGGATCGATACAACGAGGTGTAGCCGAGCCGCTCGACGAGTTGGACGATGTGCTTCCAACGGTCCCAGGTCAGCGGGGTTGCTTCGCCGATGATGATGCCGACGTCCATGCTGCCTCCTCCTGACCACCGTGACTCTAGTCACTCGCTGCCTGCCGGCTCCCAAGGACGGGCTACCGACGGGTTGAGCGATTGGGTAAATCTGACCTCCGACCTGCCGAAAAGGGATCACGGGAACCATTGTTCGTCGATCCCTTCCGCGGCACGCTGAAGGGATGCGTGACGAGGCGATGGATCCTGATCGGACCACCATGAATGCATCGATAGCTCCTCAATCGCCTGTTGCTCTGCCTGACACGCCGTCGTTCGACATGACGCCGTACGGCTCGCGATACGTGGCTCCTGAGGGCGCCGTTGCCGTTGCGAAGGCGAACGTGCTCGAGGCCATTCGCCGCTATGGCTCGCTCACCGCATCGCTGCGGGTCGATCCTGACTATCTGATCATCGGAGCGAAGCGCGGTGGCACCACCTCCCTTGCCCGCTACCTGCTGCTGCACCCCGACGTGCGTCCGCTCTTCCCGGCGCGTGAGACCCGGAAGGGCACGTACTTCTTCGACGTCAACTACGGACGGGGCCACGACTGGTATCGCTCGCACTTCCCCACCCGCATGGCGCACGGTCTTCGTGAACGCCGGGCAGGGCATCCGCTCGCCATCGGCGAGGCGACCCCCTACTACCTCCACCATCCCCATGCCCCGGTCCGAGCGCGCGGCATGGTGCCGAACGCCAAGATCATCGTCTTGCTGCGGGATCCGGTCGAGCGGGCCTACAGCCACTGGGTCGAGCGAACCCGCAACCGGGTGGAGACGCTGAGCTTTGCCGACGCAATCGAGGTCGAAGCTCGGCGTCTCGACGGCGAAGAAGCGCGTATGTTGGCCGATCCGGCCCACCAGAGCTTCGCCCACCAGCACTACTCCTACGTCGACCAGGGCCGCTACGCCCGTGGCCTGCGCCGGTGGATGAACGCCTACCCGGCCAACCAGCTCCTGGTGCTGCGGTCCGAGGATTTCTACGCCGATCCGGCGTCGGTCTACGCCGAAGTGCTCGAATTCCTGGGTCTGGCGTCGTTCATGCCCGACGAGTTCCGGGCGTGGAACATGAAGCCGAAGGATGCGATCGATCCCGCGGTCGTCGACCGGGTCCGTTCGATGCTGGCCGACGACATCGTCGAGCTGGAGCAGTTGCTCGGTCGCTCGATGCGCTGGTCGTGACGAGCGAACGCCAGACGGTGCTGTTCACCGGCGGTCTCGGCCGTTCGGGCAGCACGCTGATCGAGAAGCTCCTCAACGAGCTGCCCGACACGTTCTCGGTCGGCGAAACTGTGCACCTGTGGGAGCGCGGCGTGCGAGACCACGAACGATGCGGTTGCGGCGAGCCGTTCGCCGAGTGCGCCCACTGGCAATCCGTTGGCGTCGAAGCCTTTGGCGGCTGGGACCAACTCGACGTCGACCGACTCATCGATCTTCGCTGGTCGATCGATCGCAGCCGACGCCTGCCCCAGATCTTCGCCGCGCTGAAGTCACGGCAGCTGAACACCGACGAGGTCGAGTACGTCGACCACCTGCGGCGAGTGCTGCTCGCTGCAGCGACGACCGCAGGCGGTCCACAGGTCCTGCTCGAGTCGAGCAAGCATCTGTCGACGGCGACGCTGCTCGCCACCGATCCCTCGCTCGACGTCAGGGTGCTCCACCTGGTGCGTGACCCGCGTGGTGTCGCGTACTCGTGGACCAAGGAGGTCAAGCGGCCCGAAGCCGGGCCCGACGAGGTGATGCCGATCTACCGCCCGGAGCGCACGGCACTGCGCTGGGTCACGGACAACCTGGGCTTCCGGACACTCGCCCAGCTCGGCGTACCGACGATGACGCTGCGCTATGAGGACTTCCTCACTCGACCGACGCAGACCATCCGCTACATCGCCGAGTTCGCCGGGCTGAGCATCGAGGACGGCCAACTCGGATTCCTCGACGGCAACGAGGCCAAGCTGCGCACCCCGATGCACTCGATCGCCGGCAACCCGCTTCGGTTCGGTGGAGCCGATCTGACGCTGCGTCTCGACGATGCGTGGAAGACGCAGCTCGATCCGACGTCACGACGGATCGTCACCGCCATCACCGCTCCGGTCTTGGGTCACTTCGGCTACCCCCTCCGCCCCTGACCCGCCGCACCACGGTGGCGCCTCAGGCGTGGGGTGTGGCCTTCACTCGGCCGTTCACCACGACCACACCCTCGGCAGCGAGCCGTCGTGCGTGCTCGTCGGGGTCATGCGGGATGATCCGACCATTGGCCGCCACCACACGCCACCACGGCAGCCCCTCGTGGCGTCGCAGCACGCCCCCGATCGCCCGGGCAGCGCCGGGAAAGCCGGCCTCGGCCGCCACTTCGCCGTAGGTCATGACGTCGCCCGGTTCCGTGGCGACGAGAACAGCGATCACCGCCGCCTCGAATGGTGTCGGCTCAGGATCCGGCACCGGTTCGCTGCTCCCACCACGACCGCAGCCGAGCCTCGATCTCGTCGTCGGCCAACTCGCCTTCGGTCCGTTTGAGTTCGAGCAGGAAGGCCAGTGCCTCGCCGACCTCGCGACCGGCGGGGAGCCCGAGGAGTTCCATGACGGCCTTGCCGTCGAGCTGCGGTCGCTCGGCTGCCTCCTGCGCTTCGCGGGCCAGACGGACGACTCGTCGTTCGAGATCGTCGATCTGCTCGTGGAGGCGGGCTTCCTTCGCCCGGTTCCGAGTGGTGCAGTCGGCGCGGACGAGTTCGTTGAGCAGGCCGAACAGGTGCCCGGCATCGCGGGTGTAGCGCCGAACGGCCGAATCGGTCCAGCCATCGCCGTAGCCCTTGAAGCGGCCCGACAACCGGACGAGCTCGGCGACGTCTTTCACGACCTCGGATTCGTAGCCGAGGTCTCGCATGCGACGCTTGGTGATCTTCGCACCGACGGCTTCGTGATGACGGAAGGTGACGCCGCCATGGTCGAACGACCGGGTCGCCGGCTTGCCGATGTCGTGGAACAGCGCGGCCAACCGGAGCGTGAGGTCGGGGCGGGTCTTCGCCGTGACGGCGATGGTGTGTGCCAGCACGTCCTTGTGTCGATGGATCGGGTCTTGCTCGAGTTCGAGCGCACCGAGCTCGGGCACCACGATGTCGGCATCTCCGGACGAGCAGAGCTCCCAGAGCGCATCGGTCGGGTCGGGCTCCAACAACACAGCGTTGAGCCGGTGGCGTCGGTCGTCGGCGTTCACGGGTCCACGACTATCAGGACGTCGGACATTTGGCTACTGAGTTGCCTGGTCGAAGGGCGAGACCGTGACCGGGCCGCCGCTGCGTATGGAGACGGTCGAGCCCGTCTCGGCCGCGGCCCCGACGCCGACGTCGACCTGGTCGGCCATGTCGTCGTCGGTGACGACCGTGAGGTCGTACCCGGTGTCGGGTACGACGAGATCGACGTTGCCGCTGTCGTTGGTGAGCACGACGGTGAGGGGAGGTGCAGCGAACTCGAGCGCCATCGACGCATCGTCGAGTTCGACGGTGAGCTGCTCCAGCGCGAGACCGAACCCGGCGACATCACCGGTTGCGCTGACGACTCGAGCGGATCCGGCGATGGGACCGAGGAGGACGTCGTCGCGGTCGGAGAACACGGTCAAGTTGCCGGCGAACGAGTGCACCTGCACGGCGCCGGCGTCGGCAATGACCACCAGCTCGGTACCGGGGACGACCTCGATCGACGTCGTCGCCCGACACGGCCATCTGGTCTCGCACCGGACGCGGAAGACCGCTTCGTCGCCGTCGTTGGCGAGCTCGACGGTTGGGCGCCGGACGAGGAACGAGTCGCTGTGGCTGGCCCGGTTCTCGGTCCCGCTGCGCACCTCGACCGGGCCGGCATCGGAGACGACAACGATGCGACGACGATCACCAAACGACAGGCTCGCCTCGTCGGAGCGGTCGAGCCACCCGAAACCGAAGAAGACCACGAGAACGGCGGCGATGGACCCTCGCAAGATGCGTCGGCGTCTCGTCGCCTTGGCCTCGATCGAGCCTGCCACCCGAGCATTGTGCCAGAAACGGCCCTCGGACCGATCCCGGCATCAGTCCGCCAGCGGCGTCGTGACGCCGACCACGTGCGACCGGTCAGGCGGTGCCGGCGATGAGGATTGCGACCCCGAGATGGATCGCACCAATCGACGCAACCTGCAGTTGGGTGGCCCGACGTTGACACAGGAGTCGGACCGACCCCAACGAGAACAACGCAGCCGTGACGCCGGCAAGAGCGAGGGTGCCGCTGAGTTCACCCACCACCAGGATGAGTGCGGCGATCGTGCCCAGGGTCAGCACGCAGGTGGGCTGTGCCGCCAACTCGTCCACCAGGCGACGATCGGATCGTTCCCGCTCGGTTCGTGCAAATGCCGCCGTTGTCATTTCGATGCTTTCCGTGTTCTCCCGCCAAACGGCGAGAGCGGGCAACGCAATGGTTCGAATGGGTGAGGTTCGAATGGCCGCCGGTCGAGCTCGCCGCTGAGCGATGCTGACTCGGCGTGGACCTTTCCACGTTCGCTCAACGGCTGTCACGTTGGCGACCGCGACTGTCATCGTTTCGCAACAGTGTGGGCCACTTCGCCGGGAAAGATGACGATTCCGAGGAACTCGGCGCCCCCTCGCGACCGTTGGAGGTCAGGAAGCGTCGTTCTCGATGCGGCGGTCCACCCGCCATCGCCCCTCACCTTTGCGAAGGAGCTGCACCAATGAAGAAGACGCTCACCGGCGTCGTGCTCGGCATCGTTGCGTTCGCCGGATTCGCCGTGTGGTCCAACCTCATCGACGTTCGCTTCCCGTGGCAGGTCCTGCCCGAGTTCGCCGATGTGCACGTCGATCTGACCCTTCCCGAGGAAGCAAAGATCGTCGAGGTCGAACCAATTGCCCTCGATTGCCGGGCTCGCATCCATGCCGAGGTCCCGGTCGAGGGACGACGCGAGCACTCGATGTTCGGCAAGGTCTACCGGACCGACACTGTGACCATGCAGGCCACCGGCGACGTCGACACCTGTGTCGAAGGGACGTCGGCCGACGTGATCTACAAGCGTGACGGATCGACCGAGGTGATCATTCCCGGTGAGTCGATCCTCTTCGTTCGTCCGCGGGTCGATGCCGTCGCCACTGCGTCGTCGGTGCACGAGACCAAGGGCGCCGTCGGCAAGTTCACCGACGCGTTCCCGTGGGTCGACACCGACTCGGGACTCACGCCGCTCGCCTATGCGTACGCCCAGAACGTCATTGGATCGAGCCAGTGCATGCAGGCGGCGTACACGGTGACCGAGCAGGTGCTGATCGACGCCTATCGGCAGCAGTTCATCGACCAGGGCGCCGATCCGGCGACACTGGTCGTGCGCATCGAGGGTGAACCCCTGTTCCCGAACGCCCCCGAGGTCGACATGGGCGACGGGGTGACGATGTCGGTCGGGAGCGACCAGGTGAGCTGCACGACGGCCGACGGACTCGGCCGGACCATTCCTCAGCAGTAGCACCCGCCACCGCTGGTCGGCCGGCAACCAACCGGGGTATCAGCCTTCGCTGGTATCTGGGGCCGGCGGGTTGTAGATCGTCGGTGGGGTGACGCTGACCGATGGGATGGCGACCGTGGTCGGCGCAGCAGTGGTGGGCGGCACGGTGGTGGTTGCTCGAGGACGCGTGGTCGGCGGGCTGGTGGCGGGCGGCTTGGTCGCCGGGGCGGCGGTCGCCTGCGGCGCGGCCGTGGTTGCCACCGTGGTGGTCGTCGCCTCGGTGGTCGTGGTGGCCTCGGTGGTCGTGGTGGTCACGACCGTCGTGGTGGTCGTCGGCTCGGTGGTGGTCGTCGTGGCCTCGGTCGTGGTCGTCGAGTTCACCGTGGCCACGGTGGTCGCGTCGACCTTGACGCCGCGATCGTCGCCGGACAACAGCAGATAGCCGTTGACGCCGAACACGGCGAGCACCACGGTCACGCCGAAAACACGCTTCATTTCGTAGGCTGGAAATTCCATCGGTCCGCTCACCTTCCCGCTCCGCCCCCACCAGTATGCGGTGGAGCTTCGGGGAGCGAAAGGTCGCCGGGTCGAATCACCCCCCATGGTGAGCTGCGTTACTCACCGGACGACACGAGGTTCCTGGGATACGGTCGAGCCATGGCGACCGACGGTCCACTCCATGTGAACGGTTCGCTGACCATCCCGGCATCCGACCTGACCTGGAAATTCGGACCCTCCGGCGGGCCCGGCGGCCAGCACGCCAACACGGCCAACACCAGGGCAGAACTGGTCTTCGAGATCGCGACCTCGGAGTCGCTCAATACGTATCAGCGAGATCGACTCGAACAGGAATTCGGTCCTCGGCTCCGGATCGTCGCCGACGAGTTCCGGTCGCAGACCCGCAACCGCGAGGCGGCGCTGGAGCGGATGGCGGACCGGCTGGCCGACGCACTGAAGCCAAAACGAGTGCGGCGGGCGACACGTCCCGGGCGCGGGGCGAAGGAACGCCGGTTGAAGGCGAAACGCCAGCGGAGCGAGGCGAAGGCGAGGCGATCGAAGAACTGGGACGACTGATCCCTCCGGAACTGGCGCCGCGTCCACCGCTGGCCCCGATCGGCGGTGGCGGACATACTGACGGCCATGGCTGAGATCACCAAAGCATGGGACATGGTCGACGTGGCGAAGGCGTCGCTCGAGAACTTGAGCGCAGCGCAGGTCGAAAGCGAGCGTCAGGCCGGGTCGGCGATCATCGTCGACATCCGCGATCACCGGGAGCTGTACCTCAAAGGGAAGATCCCGGGAGCGGTGCATGCACCTCGGGGCATGCTGGAGTTCTGGATCGATCCGGCGAGTGAGTACTACCGCAAGGTGTTCTCACCCGAGAACCGCTACATCGTCTACTGCGCAGGTGGCGGCCGGTCGGCGCTGGCCGCAAAGGCCATGAAGGACATGGGCTATCCCGATGTCGCCCACCTCGAACCCGGGTTCGACGGCTGGGAGGCCGCCGGTCTCGAGATCGAAGACATCAAGGACGACTCCAAGTGGGTGCCGCGGGCCGACTGAGCCCTGCCGGCGCCCCGGCGTCAGCCGACCGGCTGCGCGACGGCCAGCGCACCGGGACGTGCTGCCAACGTCACCGGAGCCGACCCGAATTCCTCACCGTCGGCCCAAAGGGGTTCGTCGGTCTCGACGCGCACGCTGCGAGCCCGATAGGTCTTCACCTTCGGGTGCCGTACGTGACGGCCGGCGAACACGGTCGGCATCACGCGAAGCAGTTCGAAGGCGGGCACCGCCTCGACCACGACCAGGTCGAGGAGTCCGTCGTCCTCCTCGGCGTCGGGGCAGATCGCCATGCCGCCGCCGAAGTAGCGGGTGTTGCCAATGGCGAAGAACGCCGTGTCGAGGTCGACCGACTCACCGTCAATGGTGAACCGGACAGCAACCGGCTCGAGGCGAGCCGCCTCCAGCACGGTCGCCACGGTGTACTTTGCCTGCCCCGGCGGGAAGCGCATCGGGTTGGCCCGAGCCGTCACCCGTCCGGAGAAGCCGGCAGTCACCACGGACGCGGCGAGCCGACCGTCGTCGCCCTCGATGAGGTCGATGGACTTCGGATCGCCCAAGATCGCCTGGCGGAGTACCGATCGGTGCCGGGCCGCCGGGAGCTTGTGTCCCTCGCCGATGCCGAGTCCCCGGGCGAAGTCGTTGCCGGTGCCGCTCGGGACGAGGCCCGCCGTGATCGACGTGCCGGCGAGGGCCGGCAGCGCGAAATGGATCAGGCCGTCACCGCCGACGATCACGAGTCGGTGCAGCTCGGCCCGGTGTTCGTCGATGACGGCGGGAATCTCGCTCGGCGACGCTGCGGTGAGCACCCGGTGCCGGAACCCGAGGGCAGTGGCGGCATCGGTCGCCTTGGTCAGCGCTGCCGCCCGCGGGCCGCCAGCTTCGGGCCGAGCGAGGAAGTGGACGAGATCGGGTTCAGTCACGGTCTTGCCACGTGCAGACGCACACCTCGTTGCCCTCGGCGTCGGCCAGCACCCAGAAGGCTCGCGCCCGCGCATCACTCACCATGACGCCACCGGCGGCGAGCGCCGCCGCCACCCGGGCCTCGGCCTCGTCGTGGGCCACCGACACATCGATATGGATGCGGTTCCGCTGCTGGCGTGGCGAGTCCATCTGCTGGAACCAGACTGCCGGTCCGCGGCGCTGCGGGTCGACCAGAGCGTTGCCGGCGCGGCGGTACCCCAGGACGGCCATCCAGAACGGTCGAATGGCATCGATGTCGAGGGCGTCGATGGCGATCTCCAGCCGCTCGGTCGTCGCCGGCAACGAACGCATTCCCATCGCAGCGGCCAGTGACGAGATCGTCGACGCGAGGTCGAGGTCGAGATCGCTCAGGCCGTCGATCGAGTGGGTCGTCAGCGTGACGTGGACGACGCCCGGATATCGCAGGTCGATGTCGGGGTGGTGATCGGCGTCGTCGGCTGCCTTCGCAACGGCAGCGGCAAACGACGCCGCCTCGGTGAATGCTCCGGTGTCGCCCGAGGCATCGGCCTCGAAGCTCGCCTCGATGCCGCCGAGCAGGTAGCGCCAGTCGACGAGACCGGCTTCCGACATGGCCTGGGCCGCAACGGGAGTGGGCATTGGGTGAGCGTAGCTGTCCGCTATGGCCACCGTCTGAACGTGCGCGGTGGGTCGCCCGAGCGCCAGATGGCCACGGTGTCGGCCGAGTCGACGGCGGCTGCGAGGTCGACGTCGAGGGCGAATCCCTTCTCGATCAACTCGCGACCGCTCACGCACGCGCGCAGGACATCGCCGATGTGGTTCTCTGCCGCTACGAATGCAGCGGCGGCCGTGTGTGCTTCGACCGACAACTCGAGGCCCCGCTCGCCAAGCCGTGCTGCGATGGCGCCGGCCCCGAGCTGATCTTCGAGCGCGGGCCGGATGCCCGGCCTGCCGGGAACCGTCGATGACCAGTGCTCGGCGGCGGCGACGATCGTGCAGCGACGGCGGGGGTCGGCGGTTGGATCGCTCTCGCCGAGCAGCTCGACCACTGCGTTCGCTGCCGCCGTGCGATTGTTGAGCGCCGCGATCAGTACCGCAGGCGCCGAGACCGGCGGTCTGATCCTCGTCGGGAGGGCTTCCGTGCCAGCACTTCGGCCGCGGTCCATCGCAGCGGACACACACGCAGCGCCGTTCCACGACGTGAAGATCACGCGGTCACCAGGCTCGAGGGCGCCGAGGCTGGCCGGGGAGAGCGAGAACCGCTCACCGTCGGGAATCCTGCCCTTGGCGATGATCTCGGCGTCGAGGTCACGAGCGATCGCCTCTCGGCCGCCCCGCTGGTCGATCTCCTCGCCTGAGTACACAAGGGCCTCGGCACCCCGGTCGACGGCGATGCCGATCGTCGTCGAGAACGAGAGCACGTCGACGATGACCACGATGTCGCCCCGCTCTGCTGCCAGACGAGCACCTTCGGCCGTCGATTCGACATGGATATCGGCCACCGGCCACGGCTCGAAGGGCGAAGTTCCGACGTCGGTCACAACCGACACTCTGCCAGGAGCAGTGGTCGGTCAGTCGTCTTCGAGTTCGATGCGATCGCCGGCGACGTCGAAGATGGCGGAACGAATGCGGGTGATCACCCCGTCGAGATCGTCGACATATCCGAGGGCGGCATGTTTCACGTCGTCGTCGCTCAGTTTCGATGCGAGCGACTGGAGCCCGATGCCGATGGTGAACACGCTTTGGATGACGTTGTCGTGGAGTTCGCGCGCCATCCGCTCCCGGTCGTCGATCAGCTGGGATCGCTCGCGAGCGGCATGTACCTCGGTCTCGATCGCCACTCGGCTGGTCACGTCGCGGACGGCGGCCACGGTGCACGGACCTTCAGGGCCTTCCACCGGGCTCAGGCTGATCTCGACGAGGAAGGTCGAGCCATCACGGCGACGGGCTTCGAGCCGGGTGCCCTCCCCCATCGCTCGGACCGACTGGGCGGCCTGGTAGTTCTGGCGGAGCCGGACGTGGCGCTCGCTCAATGCGTCGTCGAGCAGGTGTTCGATCTGTCGACCGAGGAGCTCACCACGGTCGTAGCCGAACATGGCTTCGAGCTGGGAGTTGACGAGCAGCATCGTGCCGTCGGCGTCGACCACCACGATGCCGTCGGGGGCGGCGTCGACCACTGCCCAGGCGACCTCATCGCCCACACTGCCTTCGGCGAGGGGACGCTCCGGTCCGAACCGTCGAGCAACCGACGTCTCGGCGCGATGACTCCGGCCGGCGTCAGATGGTTCGGTCGACATGGCACCAGTGTGGCCCAAAGTTGCTCGAATGCGGGACTCCGCTCGATCAACAGAACGTCAACGAGACCTTCACCATGCCTGAACACGCGGTGCGCCCACCTCGGCCAACGCCGCCACGGAGCGCCATCGTCCGACCGCCGGCGACTGCAACTCCCGGGCCACCAGCCCACGCCCACGCAAGTCTCGGCGCTGGAGCCCAGATCCGGGCCGCCCAGCCGAGAGTTCGTCAGCTGCGGGCTCGTCAGCTGAGAGATCACGCACTTTGCCTGCGCTTCACCGACGGGTCATGCCGGAGCCATCGCTGCAGCCACTTCGTATGCTGCTAGCCGCCGAGCTTGCACGGACCCGTCCGACGCAAGTGGGCGTGCCCCCGTGGGGACGGCGCGAAACTCGCTGAGCTGGGCCTATGTAGGCCAGGAACGTACCTTTGGAACACGAATCGCCACATTCTGGAACACGAATCGGCGTTTCCGCAGTTCACAGCGGTGGATCGGCTCGAAAACCGTGACACGGCGCAGCGCTCAGTATGGCGACCCCAGGTCGTATCTCCTGGACCCCTCGGAGTGGCCCGAGGGCGACCTCACCGCTGACGCGCCGCCCGCTGCTGTCCACCTTCAGCAGATCGTCCGGGCTGTCGAAGCAGCCCTCGCCGAAGCATCGATCTCGCGGCGAGAACTGGCCCGCCGTTCAGGTCTGGGTAATGCCACGCTGGACCGTTTGCTCAACGGCGTGGGATGGCCTGACTACTTGACGATCGTTGCGATCGAAGACGCAGTCGGCGTGGCGATCTGGCCCGATCGAACGATCTGACGATGGGCCAGTGCCCATCGTCGGGCAAAGGCGTTGGCACTCGTTCCCTGCGGCGAGCATCGCTGTCTCCCAGCGACTGTGGACACCGACGCATCGAACGTTGGATCTGACTACTCCCGAAGCTGTTGGAAAATTGCGTAGGGGTCGAAGACCACAGGTGGTCGACGACGGGCCGATCGAACGTCGAAGGTGAACGGGCCGGGCACGATCTCGATCCTCTTCGACCCGGTGTGGTTGACCGCCACCCAGTCGGTGTCGCTCCCGGGGTACGCATCGAGTAGCTCGACGAGGAAGCGCTCGATCTTCTCTCGAGGACATCCAGCGGTCGAGAACCGGACGGCTGCGCTGATGGCGACAATGTGAGTTTCCTGCAGCCCTGATGCCTGAAGATGGTGTCCGCTGGATCGGAACCAGGCAATCCACCGCTCGAACTCACCCGACCCGTCGTCGACGATTTGCCGTGCAGTTTCGAGATCGAAGGTTTGGGCCATCACTGCATCCCAGCCGAGTGCTCACCACAACCCGAAATCGAGCGTGCCGTCAGCGAGTGAGTCCCAACTGGTAGCGAGACCTCTTCGAGCTGAGGCTCGAGCGACAGTCCAAGAACGCTTCCTCGACGGCCCCTCGTGCTGTGGTTCTCCCGCCTGCTGCCTGCGAAGCGTGACCGCAGTATGCTTCGGCCGGTCGCGGGCGGCGAAAGTCTTCTTCGTGCTGCCCGAGTTGAATTCGACCCATGGGCTATTTGAGATACGGCTCAGCTGCAGCGAGACCAAGATGGTCTCGCAGAATCGACCCCATGGTCCCGCCGCTCAGTGTCCAACTCCGCCACAGCCCAATCCACGCTCAGGCCTCAGGAAGGAACGTCGATGCACCCGAGCAAGCGCAAGCCATTCTCGACCGGCATAAGTAGGAGCGGGACGACTGCGAGAGACCGAATCGATGCAATCATTCGCTCCGGTGTACCGCTCGAGACGAGCACTCCCAAGCCGAGATGGCTACAACCGTCCATGTCTGAATGGCCGCCTTTCGCACGGCCGTAGTTAGATGAGAGCAACCAATGGTTCAAGGCAGCGATTGCCGGGAGACAACGCACTTGACCGCCCAGCCACGAGCTCTTCAGTGTCGCAACCTAGCTGGCTCCTTATTCCCAACATCGATAGTGCTGTCCCAAGACCGCAAATACCCACAAGCTGCTGCCTCCAACGAGCGCTCGACCGGTAGATCGATATCGCGTCCAGTACCCACTTCCCTCAAGCCCAACACAATTCGACGAATCGAGACAAGTAGCAATGGCCTCACCCGAGCGACAGCGTCTATTCGGACTGATTGACAGTCTGGAGCAAGATATCTCCGAGCTGATTCGGTACCATCTCCTCCGAGTCCATTCCGAAGAGCAATTGCTGACTTCAGACGAACTCAGCTCGGCCAGGGAGCGCCAAGACGACGAAGCAGAGGACTTGATAAGCTATCTTGATCTGGGGCCAAAAGTCGGCGTGATCCTACGATGGAAGCACGATATCTCCGAGTCTGAGCGCCCGGGTTTGACAAGGTTGGCTACCGCCATGGAAGGCGTTTATCCAATTCGCAATCGGGTCATGCACGGTCGCCCGCTCCTGCCCGATGACTCAGAAAAATGCATCGCTGCTCTGACAACCATCGCTGACAGCGAGCTCAACTGCCCTCGCCTAGCTCGCACGCTGCAGCACCTAAAAGCTGATCCCAGTTGGCTCCCACCTGGTGCACTCGTGCGACTTCCAGCCCGAGTGTTGAACAATCTTCCCGACGCAGATTACGACGACACCGGGCTGATCGGCCGCAACCGCGAGCGAGCCGAACTTATGAAACTACTAACCGAGAGACGATGGCCGGTTATCTCCGTCATCGCAGCGGGCGGTTATGGAAAGACAGCATTAGCACTCGATGTCCTCCACGAAATCGTGGGTTCACCTGATTGCCCTTTCGACCTCGTTGCGTGGGTTTCGTTGAAAACGGAGCGCCTGACTTCGTCAGGCGTGGTTGAGATCGAGGCTGCTCTACGATCAGTCGGCGATGCAATCCCAACTATTGGTGGTTTGCTTGATTCATCAGATGCCTCGATCGATGACCTCGTGCAGTGGCTCGACGGCATATCGACCCTTCTAGTCCTCGACAACCTTGAGACGGCGACCTCGGCAGAAGTAGTGGAGCTGATCGAACGAATGCCGCAAGATGTGAGATTCCTTTTCACGTCTCGCGTCGGGATAGGTCAGCTGGAGAAACGATTTGAACTGAATCCGCTCGGGCAATCGGCCGCGGTTGAGCTGCTCCGTCGCCTTGGGCAGTCGCGTGCCACGTATCTTGGCGGTGCAGCACAAGCCCAACTCGCTCAGCTAACCAACAAGGTTGGGTTCACCCCTCTTGCCCTTCGCTGGTTTGCCGAAGGCGTCGCAGCGGGGCTGGAACCAGCGGCGGTACTTGAGCAACGAGCGGACTTGGTGAGATTCTGCGTCGAAAACATATTCGACGGCCTCCCGCCCGACGCCCAGAAGGTAGCGTGGCTTCTCGACGGCATTGGCCGGCCGACTCCTGTACCCGAGATTCACTCAGCACTGCCGGCTTGGTCGATAGACCGCGGTCGCTCCGCTATTCAAGAGCTAGTTCGGCGAATGTTTGTCGTGAGAACGGCGGTTGAAGGCACGCTCAACGAGCGCCTCGACCTCACGGAAACACTACGTGATTTCCTTCGCTATCGAACGGCGGACCCCGAATGGGTTGCTGAAATATCGGAAGCTGTTGCCTCCAATGATCGGGAACGTGAGCGACTCTTTCGAGATCGAGAGAAGGGTGGCCTAAGGCCCAACATTATTCATGGGAACAGCGAACATATCGCGGCGCAGACAGAGCTTCGTCGCTCCCTGGCACTCAGCGCTAAGGGCAAGATCGCAGAAGCACTCCAACACGTGGAGAGAGCCGATCAACTCGACCCGGAGTTTTACGAGAATGCCAGGGTTAGAGCCTTCATTCTTCAGAGGTCTCGTCCTGCGGAGGCTACCGTCGAGTACACGCGAGCACTTAGCCTCACAGCCGATCCGACTGAACGTGCAATGGTCCAATACTTCTTCTCTGCACATCTGCTGAAGACAGAGTCGAACGCGGCCCTAGCCCGGCAACTAGCACAAGAGTCGCACGACGCTCTTGATCTTCCTGAGACGGCGCTCCAAGTGGCTAATGTTCTCCGGATGGATGGCGAATATGCAAAGGCGATCGATATTCTGGATTCCGTCATGAGACAGCCAAGTGACGACGCTTTTTCAGTTGTCGGAACCACGCTTTCGATGAACTTGCGAAAGCGATTGGCCGAGACACTCGTTCACGACCGAGATTCGCTAGTCAATCCGGCACAATTGCTCGTCGATGCCCTCATGCTCGCCGACTCTGCGATAGGAAGAGGTTTGCGGGACGGCACCATGGTTCGAGAGGTGGTCCGCTGCGGCTCGGATTTGCTGAACTATCTGAGTCAAAACCCTGAGTCGCCTGTCGATCTTCTCGACCTCAAGTCTTCCATGGAGCTGCTGGACCGCGAGCTGCCATGGGCTCGCACTGGCGCAGACACCGATTGGTTGAAGCGGCATGCGGAGCGGGCGCGACCGGCGCTCGCTTCCATTGGAATGGAACTCCCCGAGAGTCTTGCTTCAGCTACCAATATCTCCAGCCGTCATTTGGGAATCATCGATTGGTTCGATGGAACGAAAGGTTATGGTTTTGTGGATTCACCCTCACTTGGCAGGACGATCTTTGCACACGCGTCCGACCTCGCTGATCAGTCTGACCTCATTCACCTGGTAAAAGGTGCAAGCTTCGAGTTCGCTGTTGGCACCGATCAAGATGGGCGAGACCGCGCAGTCGAGTTGGTTGCCTGCGATGACCTCGATCTTGTCTCGCGAATGATCGATCGAGTGTGCCGTGTCACCCATCGGGACGTCGGGTTTGCACTGGCCCGGGACCTGGCGACCGGAGCAACAGTATTCGTCGGTCGGCACCAACTCATGGAGTCTCACGATTGGGATCTCGTCGCGATCGGGACTGACCTGCTCCTCGATGTGCAGATCGAAGACGACGGAAGATTCCGGTCGGTCACTGGGTCCGTTCGGCTGACATGACACGAGCGTGCCAATCCCTGAAGATCGCTGAACGGATCTACTCTTCAAACGGAAGGGTGAATCACCCTGGGTTCGCAGCCAATTGCCGGAACGGTGAACTGCTGGTGATCGGAGGCTGCAATCCGACCGGCTTGATGCCTGGAACATCACAGCCCCTCAACTCTCTGCGACTGGATGTCGAAACTGACTGGCCACGAGCCGGAGTGCCTGCGCCGCCCGAGAAGGCCGTCCCCGTTCGTCGGAGAACGTTGCAGACGCTGACACTTGAGATCTGTCAGCGTTCCGCCGATGACTGGAATGCGGCCGAACCACATGATCCGTCCGAGCTGGTCGATGCTGCCGTGGCCGGGAACCACCATTCTCCAGGAACGACGAAACCCCATGACCAAGCCGCGCTCCGCTGTTCTTGCCCTACTTGCCACTGGAGGGCTTCTCGCCACCTCCTGCGTGTCCTCTGATGCGCGCAGCAACGCTGCGCTCAACGACGAGACGGCCGCCGACTCAGCGAGAACACCGGCGCCATTCGCCCTGCTCGATGACGACGCCTGGAAGGACGTGCTCGAGCGGATCGAGTCCGGACACGGCTGCTACGAACAGGGTGACGAGTTCGCTGACTCTGAGTACATCGGCATGGAGCTCGACGATGCAGCGAACCACGCCGAGTCACGTGGATTCGACCTCGTCATCATCGGGCGCGACAACGGCCCGTGCGGCGCCATCACCGCCGACCTTCGCCGCGACCGCATCGTCGCAACGGTCATCGAAGGCGCCATCCACAGCGTCACCTTCACCTGACCTGCTCGACAGGGCCATGTCACGGAGGCGCCGAGCATGGCCCGAAGGTGAGCTTCGACGGCACGTTTGTGGATGGTGGGTAGATCAGCAGAAGCCTCGCACCCCAAGCTGTGCCACCCTGCCATCATGGGGCACATGGCTGGTACCACTTGACGTTGCATTCGCTGAAGCCGTCCTCACCGGAGGCGCCCACCCGACGATCGATCCTCGGGGCTTGGGCCTGCGTCGCATGGGCCTGCGTCGTTGGCGGATGCGGGCTGGCGGGCAGCGACGCTGATGGTGCAGCGCCCCGCGACTCGGTGGTGGAGGCGCCCCTGCCGTTAGCCGGAGCAGCGTCAGGCGGAGTCGAGGTTGTTGAGATCGTCGACGGCGACACCTTCGACGCAACGATCGACGGGAGGCTTGAGCGAGTGAGACTGATCGGTGTCAACACTCCGGAACGCGGGGAATGCTTCGCTGAGGAGGCGACTGAGGCACTTGAGCGCCTCATCGTTGGTCGAGACCTGCGGCTCGAGGCGGATACGTCTGACCGTGATCAGCACGACCGGCTGCTGCGATATGTGTGGGCGGGCGACGTGTTGGTCAACGAGCAGCTCGTACTCGACGGATTCGCCATCTCACAAGACGTCGCGCCGGACACCGCTCTTGCCGATCGCTTCAACGCAGCACAGTCCCGATCGATGGCCGATGAGCAGGGCCAGTGGGCGGCGGACGCGTGCGGGCGGCGCGCAGGCGTCTCTGGACTGAGGATCGTTGAGATCGAGTACGACGCACCCGGGAACGACGGCGAGAACCTCAATGGCGAATGGGTTGTCGTCGGGAGCGATGACGAGTTGGTGGACCTGTCCGGATGGGCGTTGAAGGATGAGACGTCATCGCACCGCTTCGTCTTCCCCAACGGCTTCAGCCTCGCTGCTGGCTCGACAGTACGAATCTTCTCGGGGTGCGGTTCTCCCACTGAGTCCGAGCTGTATTGGTGTCAGTCGGGATCGGCGATCTGGAACAACTCGGGCGATACCGCCTTTCTATTGGATCCGGCGGGCAACACCGTTGCGACATTGGCCTACTGACGAGATGAATTGATGGCATCACCAGAACGAATGAGCGTCGCCGGACGAGTGACTGCGAGGCGTACGCGTCGCAAGAAGGATGGCAGCCCATACGTGATCTGTGCGATCGATGCCGGCTCCGGGGCCACCATCGACTGCGTTTGGTGGGATCCGACGCTGGCGCCAGCGGCGGGCGCCGAGGTCGCAGTGCAGGGAACGCCGATGAACAACGGCTGGGTGTCAGTGTCTTCCAGCCGCATTCGTCCTGGACGCACCGCGCCTCGAGAGTTCGAGCATCGCCTCCTCGACTACTACCGAGACTGCATCGAGGCAGAGTTCGCGCAAGACCGTGACCTGACAATCGACAGCTCGTTGGTGCATGTGGTGTCCACCGGCTCGTCGATGCTGGCCTCCGGAACCCACACCTTCGAGTCCGACCCGTCGGCCAGACGATGGACCGATGCTCGACGGCAGGCTGGCGACGCTGAGTCCGTCTACGTCGGCTACCCGATCGTGACCGACGGAGACAGCCGTGGCGGCCGCATCGCACCCGTCTTCATGGCCGAGGTCGCCATCACCGCCTCACGCCAAGGCGTCGTGGCGGCACTTCGTTCGGCATCGATCGAACTCAATTCCAACGCGTTGAGAATGCTCGGCGTTGGCGAAGAAGTCGACGACGTGCTCGATCGCTTCGACGAATTGGAGCCGGGATCCAGCCCGGTCGACAGGCTCACGTCTTGTATGGACTTTGCCGCCACCGAGGGGTGGTGGCTCCGCTCTGCGCTCGATCCGACTCGCCTGGAGCGCAGCAATAGCGGACGCCAGGTGAGCAACACCCAGATACTGATGGCTCGTCGAGGTGGTGACGAGATAATCAGCCGTGCGTTGTTGCAGGACCTTGAAGCCATGTTGCAGGCTCCGATCAAAACCCTTCGCTCTGGACCTGTCGGCGTGTTGTTCGGCAACATCGATCCGGGCGACGCCCACGAGTTGGTTCCGACGCCTGCAGTCCTGCCAATCAATCTTCATCAGGAGTTGGCGGTCAACGCCACGGCCGAGGCGACGGTCAGTGTGATCACCGGCCCGCCCGGTACGGGAAAGACTCAGGTGCTCGTCAACGCGGTGGCTGCAGCCATCGATCGTGGAGAGTCGGTGTTGCTTGCGTCGAAGAACAACCATGCGATCGATGTCGTCGTAGAGAGGATCTTGTCGACCCACCACGCGGCCGCCCCGATACGAGTCGGCCGATCAGAGTTCCGTGAACCAGCCGGGTACGCCATGTCCTCCGCCCTGGCGAATGCATCAGGCCAAAACGCGATTGGCGAGCCGGCGATCGAGGCCGCACGGTCTCAATGGGCGTCTGCCGCCGATGATGCGGGTCACCCGTACGACGCCATGAAGCGCCGTTCCTCTCTTGAGCGCCAGATGGACGAGCAAGCCAACCGCATCGACGAACTTGCTGCGGCCTTGCCTGAACGACTTCGGTTCGTCGACCTTGCCGAGCTACCTGATCGCGACTATTTGATCGCATCGTACGGAGCAGCCGACCGTCAGGTCAGCGAGGCTGCGGCTCGCTCGCGCCGCTGGTTCTGGCAACGTCGGCGGGCCGCCCGAGCGCAAGCCGAGGCCGATGACCTCGTCGCGAAGACCTGCGCACTCGTCGGCGATCGCGCACAACCTGACCTGACGAAGTCCCTCCTCGAAGCCGGTGCCCGACCGACCCTGGACCTCGTAGGCCAGCACTTGCAGCTCATCGCCGAGACCGACGCACTCCTCTCACTTCGCAGCGAACTCGCAGCGATACCACCGGAGCACGAACTCGAGCGGGAAATTGCTGCGGGCTTTGAGCTGAGGCAGTCAGCAGCGGTCGACTTGTATGAAGCGAACTGGCTGTGGCGTCGCCGGCTGGGTGCGCCGTCGCTTCCTGCAGCGAGATCGATTCAAGCCCACCTTTCGGCCGGCCGGGCACTGTCTCGAGCATCGAACGGATCAGAGTTCAAGTCGAGCACCAGTGCATTTCCTGTGTGGTGTACCACCAGCCTTGCAGCAGGGAGCAACCTCCCTCTCGCTGACGGCCTCTTCGACTTGGTCATCGTGGACGAAGCAGCCCAGAGCGATGTGCCATCGGCTCTCCCACTGCTGTTCCGGGCGAAGCGGGCTGCGATCGTGGGGGATCCGCACCAACTCGAGCACATCTCGACAATTGGTGAGAAGGCTGACGACGCGCTCGCCGACAAGCACGGGCTCACCGCCGAGCAACGATCCCAGTACTGCTACAAGGACAACAGCCTGTACTCGCTCGCCGCCCGACGGGTGAAGACGGAGCCGATCCTTCTCAATCGCCACTTCCGTTCCCACCCCGACATCATCGGTTTCTCGAACGAGACGTTCTACGGCGGCAGACTCGCAGTCGAGACCATGCCGCTCGAAACGGACATCGGGCCCGCCGTGGTGTGGATCGACGTCCGCGGCGAGTTCGACCGCGATCGACGGGGCCGCTCGGCGCTCAACCGCCCCGAGGCAACTGAGGTTCTCGAAGTACTCGGCGAACTTTGGGACCAGCTCGACTCGTCACGTGTCTCGATCGGCGTCGTTTCCCCATTCCGCGCCCACGTCGACCTCATGAAGCAGTTGATCGCTGATCGCCGGCGAGACCTTCTTGATGTCGTCACCGTCGATACCGCACACGGCTTCCAAGGCGATGAGCGCGACGTCATGGTCTTCTCGACGGTGCTGACTCCCACGATGCCGGCCGGCCTTGTTCGCCATGCCGGACAGTCAAACCTTGTCAACGTGTCCGTCACGCGAGCGAGAGCGAAGCTGGTGATCGTCGGAGATCGGCGAGCATGCCTCGAGAGCAAGGGGTCGCTCGCTGCGCTTGCACGCTATTCGCAGGCGTTCGACCGGTCGTGATGCGTAGCTGACCCCGAGCCGCCGACCAGCGCTTCGCTGAGCGCCGATCACTCGTTCTCCGAGCGCTCACACGGGCGTTCTCCATCGCCTTCGCCGACGCGATCGAGCCTCCAGATCGCCTTCCTCCGCCACTGGCGGATCGCCGGCACCAACAACCCTGCATGAGAGAATGGCGATGTGCCCGAATCAGCTGTAGGTCCCAAGGGAGCGCCAGTCGGCGACGCCATCGAGAAGGTCGTGACAGCGCTAGTCGCTGGCGCTCTCGGCGCAGCACTGCTCGCCGTTGCAGGTCTCTCGATTGCAGCTGCTGTGCTCGCCGCTACCGGTGTGATCCTGCTCGCTGTCTCCGCCATCGCTCGACTGAGGCACGATGCGGGAGTAGTACCTGTCGCCTTGTCAGCCATCGTCGGCCTGGGCTTGTGTGCAGCGGCGTGGCAATTGACTCCAGAGCGGTTGACCGTCACCGATGTCGTCATCGTGGCTCCGCCGGCGGAGATGAACGGACCCGCAACCGAGACGGCGAACTGCCTGCCATCCTCATCGGTGAGCGATCGGATCGACGCTCTGCGCTGCTTCAGCGAGACCTCAGGGATCGTGGACCCCTGTTTCACGAACTCGGTGGCCGAATATGCATGGTGTCCCTCCGTCGACGGTGCTGCTGAGATGTTCAGCCTGGAGGGCGCTCCGCAACAATCAGCCCTGGGCGACGTTCGATCGAGTATTCCCTGGGCAATTCAGCTCGAGAACGGCGAGCGGTGCCGGCGAGTCTCCAAGACGGTCGAAGTGATCGACGGCGAGGGAATCTTTCACCTATGTGACGCGGGGACCGAGATTCTCGGCGAAGTGGACACGTCCAATGAGGTGTGGACCGTCTTGGCTCGATCCGGTAGGTCAGCGCAGTTCGAGCGTCTTCAACTCAAGAGAGCGTGGAAATAGCGACAGCAAGCAATCACGACGTTCAACGGTCTGGGGGCTGCAGTCGGATCGCCTGCGAGCAGTTGCGTGCTTCCACAGGTCTTATAGCTCCAGTTCGATGTCGTTGGGCGATGAGGCGGAGCGGGCACTGCGCTCGGCCTGGGTCAATTCATGGTCGACCACGGTGAGTCGGTAGTGAAGCCGAGGGTCGAAGTCGGGATTCAGTTCGATTCGATCGAGTACATCACCGACCAGCTTCTTCACGTAGAGCCGTGGAGCCACGCCGACCTTCGATCCGAGCTCGCCCGTCACCGCACGAGCGAGGACAGCAAGATACTCGTCGTCACAGACATTGACGATGCGTTGAGGATCCTGCACGTTGGATGCAAACAGATCTCGCACGCGTCGGCCGACATCGACGAGCGCGTCCAGATTGAAGCCATTCAATCGAACCTGCACCGCTCGGGGGTTGTCGAACCTCGGGTCACTGGAAAAGTCGGTGTGGAGACGCTGAGCCAGTGGGGTCAGCCGCTGCACACCCTGAGGCCCGTCGTAGAACGGCGGTGTCCCTGTGATCACCAGATACAGCCCGGGGAAGCGGCCCTCATAGAGATCGTCAATGAGCTTTCGCAACGCCTCGAGACCCTTGTCCCGAGTGTCGGACCGCATTCGTTGCATGGTCTCGACCTCATCGAGCACGAGCACGAGTCCGCCGTAGCCGGCGTCTCGTAGCAGTGCCAACAGCCCGGCAAGGAACGAGAGGGCTGCGTCGTGATCGAGGTCGCCCTTGATTCCCGCTGCTCGCTTGATTGACGCTGCCACGTGCGGTTGGCCGCCGAGCCAGGCAAGAAGACCATCCGCTGTAGCTCGGTCTCCCTCGTTGCAAGCGACCAAGTAGGCGCGCAGCACTGCGGAGAGCGCCGGCGCAGTGCGAGTGATCCCTCCGAGTCGCTGCTCCATCAGCTCGGCGGTCGCCTCGGTCAGCGCGCTCGTGTCGTTCGGTTCAATCGTGCCGGCAGCGAGGACGTCGTCCTCCAGTGCGAAGAACCACGCATCAACCACGGTCCGCAGCGCGCCGGATCGCACGGTCGAAGTCGAGAGCTGCTCGACGAGTCGGCGATAGATGGTCTGGTAGCGGTGAGGAGGCGTGTCAGTCTCGGAGATCTGCACCTCTGCGGTCGCCATGCCTCGGCTCTTCGCCCGTTCGGCCAACCATCGAGTGACGAAGGTCTTGCCTGCTCCGTACTCGCCACGGATGGCCTTGAAGACTCCAGCGCCTGCGAGCACTCGATCCATCTCTTCATCGAAGATCGCTTCGAATGGGTCGAGGCCCACGGCAAGTGCATCGAGTCCCTGAGCCGGGACTGTCCCTCGCCGAAGAGCATCCAGAATCTCGACGCGCCGCTGCGGTGAGACGGTCATCGTTGGTCGCTCTCACGCACTGGAGGCGCCGGCCTCTCGTCGTTGGTTGGCGCCGAGCTGGTACTCAAGTAGTTCACGGTTGAACTTCACCGTTTCACCGACGATGGACAGGGCCACGTAACCGTCGATGTTGACGACCTGAACGAGCTGCGCAAGATATCGCTGAACTCGGTGGCGAGGGAGCCCGGCAAGTGACGCGAACGAATCGAACGAGAGTCCACCCATCCCGTTCCGGTCGAGCACTCGGAGCATTCGCCGAACCTCCTCAGTGGAGATTCGCTGCTTCGCCACTCGGCTCGTCATCGCGTCGAGCGAGAGCACGGTGTCAACCCAGTCGGGCGCCCCTGGCGCAGGCTGCCTCGCGACATGCTGCGCTACGGCTCCAGTCCCGCGGACCAGCTTGGACCGTTCTCGTAGGTCGAATAGGTCTGAGAGATCGATGAGGGGCTCGATCCACAACGAGGCAAACCAGGTCGAAGCACCATCGGTGATGACTGCGCCGCCGTTGGTCGTCCCAATGGCTGCCATCACCGGGAGCCCTCTCCGCTCGACCTCGGCCGCCAGCATTCGTGACGGGGATCCGTCGAACGCCGCCTGCAGACCGATCGGTCCGTGGATCGCTGATTGCACGGATCTGTAGCCGCCGTGATCGAGTCTCGTGCCATCCTCGAAGAAGACCACGACTCCCCTCGATCCGACCGGTTCCGCAAGAACCTCTGCAAAGTCGGGATGCGTGGCCACGATTACGCCATCTCGACCGTGGGCAGTCCGGCGAGAAGTGCGGTCAGGTCGTCCAAGTCATCGACCGAGTGCTCGATCAGATTGCTGGCTTCGGCAACAGTCGTGACCGTCGAGGTAAGAGTTTCTGCCTCAGCACGAATTCCTCTACCGACCTCTGCCACCTGGAGGCTGAGATCGCTTGTCAGCGAGTCGAGCATGCCGGCGACAAGCTCAGTGACGTCGTCCAAGAGTTGATCGGCAGCGATGATTGCCGCCTCGATGATGATGTTCACCATCCGGTTCAGCGTCCCTTGGCCTCGGTCGGCGGCCGCAGCCGCGAAGGCCCGCGACATGCGTGTCTCCACGAACTCCTTGACCCGTTCATCGATCTGGCGTCGGTCCGATTCCAACCGAGACGCAACCTGACGTTCGAGCGCTGTGAGCCGATCGGAGACGAGATTCTGCGAGGCAACCATCGTTGCCTTTCCGGACTCGGCGAAGACCTGATCGAGCTCCGGGAACTGACGACAGGCTCGAGCAAAGACGTCAACGAAATCGGTTGAGGCATCACCAAGCTCGTGTGTCAGGGTCTCGACTGCGGTGGTCGCTCGATGCCCGAAGAACTCCACCCATGCGAACGAGATCCGATCCAGCAGTGGCTTGGAGATCTGGCGATTGAAATCGATCGTCCGATCACGAGAAGACCAGGTGCCTCCCCGCCGAGCGGTCGCACGCACTGTCGCCCAGTTCATTCCTCGCCAGATCTGCTCGAGATCCCGGATGTCGAGAGCAGCGTCGCTGCCGGCGCGCTGCAGCCGTTCGGTCAGGACGTTCGCCGCCGTCGCAATCGACTCATCAAACCGATCGGTCGACCGGTTCGTCCTCTCTTCGAGAAACGAGGTGGCCTGACCAGCAGCGGCCGTCACCTCACTCAGCTGCTGTTTGGTTGCGAGGGCTTGAGCTTGGATCCGAGTGATTCGGGTCTGCACAACGCGACTCAACTCATCGGCAACACTCTGCAGCTCTTGGTAGATCTGATTGAGATGCGCTTCCTGACCGTGATCGGAGACGAGCGTCCTTGATGCCTCCTGAAGCTGCGGAATGCCGGTGTCGGCCGGCACCCTCAGCATGTGCTTGCGTTTCTGCATGATGCCAAC
The DNA here is from genome assembly GCA_041394265.1 of Acidimicrobiales bacterium. Lineage (NCBI taxonomy): Bacteria > Bacillati > Actinomycetota > Acidimicrobiia > Acidimicrobiales > Acidimicrobiales bacterium. Next base: position 2,538,593 of record JAWKIO010000005.1, on the reverse strand, counting down.
GCACTTCTGATACTCCCGAGCCGACACGCAGTGGATCGGAGCGGCTGAGAGTTGGGTCCGCAACTCGCCGACTTCGGAGCTCTCGGCCCCGGCGTCGCGACCAATCAGCTCTGCGAGCTCGTCGAGCTGTTCACGAACCACTTGACGAACCGCGCTTGACCGAGCGTGCACGATGTCACGGTCCTCGCTGTCGGGAGCGAGGTCGAACTGCTCGATATCGGCGTCAGCGTCGATGTCGTCGGCTGCGGTGCCGACGAGATGGAGCGATCCGGTTCGCCCGTCCATGTAGAGGCGACGAAGAAGGTCGCCGTCGCGCAGGAAATCGAAGACGTCTCGGGTGAGCGCTCGCTTCATATTGAAAACGACCCACACGAACCGAGCCGATCGGAGATAGTCCTTCGTCGCTTCTTCCCTCGCCTGATTCGGGTCGTTCAACCCGGGCAGATCGACGAGAACCGCACCATCCTCGAGCTTCTCGAATGGCCCCTGTACGCGTACCCGCTTGACGATGGGCCAGAACGAGTAGTCAGAGCTGAGGTACTTGGCCAGCATGTCTCGGAAGTAGCTGTCCTCCTCGGCTTCGATGACGTGAACGCCGCGATCGAAGGCATCTCGAATCTCCTCGGGCTCGATCAGGTCCTCGCGATCGAGGCTCACCAGGTATCGGTTGGCGGCCAGCTCGCCATAGACCGCTCTGATCTTGTCCTCGGCTGCCTTCGAAATCCCGATCGAATCGGACTGACGTTCTCTAGCGTCAAACAGATCTTGTTCGAGCAACGCCAATTCGTTGTGCCAATCGGAGCGGTCGATGAACTCGATGTCAGCCTCGAAGAAGCCGGTTGGAGAGAAGGCCACCTCGGTGATGGCGGACGTGCAGGCCTTCATCGAACTCACGGGAAGCAGCCTGCATTCGAGGAGCGCATTGACCAATGTGCTCTTTCCCGCACCCGTGCCGCCGAGCAGCGCAACCATCACCTCGGGCCGCTGCGGGATCCTCTGGATCAGAGCATCAACCGTGGATTCGATCGACACCGGAACATCCAGTCCGTTGGTGCGAAGATCATTTGCGTAGCGCTTCAGGTCCTGCGCGTAGTCGGTAAGGAACTGCTGAGCCTTCTCAGGTGTGAGATCGTCCGGTGGCTGAGGATTGAGGTCGGTCATGGAAGGGCTCGGCAGCGGGTCCAGCATTTCCGCACACCGCCACGGCAGGCGACGGTAGTCGCTGTTTCTGATGTGCTGCCAGAACCACGCTGAGCGCCCATTCCGTCATAGCCATGTTGAGCGAACTGCTCGAGGTGCACAGCTTCGAAGGCACGGCGCAATCAGCGTCGACGGCGTGCATCCTTTGCGCAGTCGTAGCAACGCCCGATTCGTTCCGCTCGCTTGCCGGTGAACACGCCGGTCGTCGTAGCGATCGGAGCGCCGCAGTCGTGGCAGCGAGTCGGCAGCTGGGCTTGGGTGGCAGGTGGGCCTGTGACCGGCTGATTCTGCCGCTGCCTCACCCGTTGGTCCGGGACCAGGCGCTTGACCGGCTCCGACCCTGGCTTGCGGCCGCCGCTATCCGAGTGCGAGCACGAGCGGCCACTGGGATCGAGACCTCGGCGCATCACCGACGAGCTTGCGAACTCTCGTCCACAAACCGGGCACTTCTTCGACGGTTTCGGCTGAACGAATCGCTTTCCGGCCCAGCTCTGTCGATTGCCCTTGGAACTCTGCGAACCTCGATCGTTCACCGCACTGGCTTCCGAGTCGAAGGCTCGTCGACGCCGACCATCGCTCGGCCGCCGCAGCGCAGCTCACGCCCGAGGGCGCCATCTGGGGCTCCTTCGGCAAGAGCGGTCTTTGGCAGGTCGTGGTCCACGCTTCCCCTTCCCGTCACCTGTGAGCCTGGGACTCGGGGTCGCGCACAGCGTGCGAATCTCGTGCAGACAGCAGATGACGTCGGAACCAATGATCACCTGGCGGTAGCGACCGGTCAATCGGTCGAAGTGCCTGTCGCCGAAGTGCTGAAGCTCCGCGCAGACGCTGGTGCGAAAGCTCTCGAACCCGCCCTCAGCGCCGTTCGTCGTGGCTGTCGATCGGGGCGCCCACTGCCCAGTCGACCGCCGGGATGTCGCGGAGGCGGGCGACTGAGATCTCGTCGATGATCGAGTCAGGCAGAAGCCGACGGAGCTTGAGTGGTGTGCCGACATTGCGCACGAGCTTGGTGAGCTCCCCGATCGGTGTCGGACTGGCGACCGCCGCCTTGATCTCCTTGCGCCCGACGCCGTCGTCCAGCGTGATGTAAAGGTTGTTCTTCTGACCGATCTGCGTCCGCAACGGCGCAAGCCGGGCCGCCAACTCCAGGTTCGCCCGCAAACCGGCGAACGTGTACCAACGCAGCCCGGAGTCCGTCCGCAGGAGAAGCGTGCGGCCCGGCTGTGCTCCGGGGAACTCCATCCGCGCCTCCGCCAACCGTGACTCGGCCCGCCTGGTGAGCGTGGCCGGTGCGAGATCTCCACCTCCGAGCACTTCGGCGATCGCCTGGCACAGCTCGAACGACCACGGCAGCACGCTCGGCGGGAACCGGAGCCTCGCCTGATCCCCCTCGGGCTCGATCTGCGCCACCCTGCGCTTCCAATCGATCTCGACCAGCCGCCACCGCCGACCGGCGAGCAACACCCGAGGAGGCGTGCTCTCGAACGCCGCCAGGATCGAGTAGTCCGGCAGCTGCCCGATCTCCGTCCGTCCCTGACGCATCGACACCACTGGATCGGCCACGAACACCGATGTCAGCTCGAGGAAGTTGCGCCGTCCGATCGTCTTCTCGGCCTTCTGCCCTGGACTCAACAAGCCGGCGTCGTCGTGCAACCACTCACTGGCGATCAGCTCGGGGACGAGCTCGGCGGCACGGTCGCTCGCTGCACCAAGCACGCTCGGCGAGCCGAGCCAGTCCTCCCACGTCGCCCCGACGAGTCCGTTGTCGGACTCCTGCAGCGTCAACGCCATCAGCTGCTGCGTCGCCACATGGATCGGCAGCACCGGCGCCGTCGCTGGCTCGACGTACCCCTTCGCCCACAAGCGCACCAGACCGAGCGCACCGAGAAACGCATCATCCGACGTTGTCAGGAACAGGCAATTTCGGCTCGATCCCGCACGTCTGCCGGTCCGGCCGATCCGCTGGAGGAACGACGCCACCGTCGATGGCGCGTCGATCTGAATCACCCGGTCGAGGTCGCCCACATCGATGCCGAGCTCGAGCGTGCTGGTCGAAACGATCACGCAGTCCTGGGCCTCGGCGAACGCCTGCTCGGAGCGGTGCCGCTCCTCCCGTCCGAGCGAGCCGTGCGAGACGAACGCGGCCGTCCCCTTGTCGTTCAGCGCCGTCCCCAGCTCCTCGACCCGGCGACGGCTGTCAACAAACACCAGGCGCTTCTCGCCCCGGTGGAGACGGTCGATCACGGTGGCCGCATTCTCGAGCGTCCCGACGAAGTCGAGCTCGACCTCAGGCTCGGTAAGCGCCTCTGCGGGAGGGTTCAGGATCCGACGGGGCCCAGTGCTCGAACCGCAGAACCACTCCAATAGCTCGCCGGGATTACCGACCGTGGCCGAGAGGCCGACCCGCTGCAGGTCTCGACCGGCAACCCTCGTCAGACGCTCCAGCACCGAGACCAGGTGCCAGCCACGATCGGCGGCAGCGAAGGCGTGGACCTCGTCGATGATCACGGTCCGCAGGTTGGGGAACAACCAGTCCTGGTTGACTCGTCGTGAGATCAGCATGGCCTCGAGCGACTCGGGCGTCGTCAACAGCACGTCGGGAGGATCGGAGATGATTCGTGCCCGCTCGCTCTGGCTCGTGTCGCCGTGCCAGAGCTTCGCCGTTCGTCCGACGAACGACGTGTAGAGCTCGAGCCGAGGCAGCAGGTTGTTCAGCAACGCCCGCAGCGGTGCGAGGTAGAGCACACTGAGCGGCGTCCACTCCTCGGTGGCCATGCGACTCAAGATCGGGAACGAGGCCGCCTCGGTCTTGCCGCCCGCTGTCGGAGCGAGCAGCATCCCGTGCTCGCCAGCGACGAGCGGCTCGACGGCAGCGTCCTGCAAGGGACGCAACGCAGGCCAGCCAAGGGTGTTGACGACGTGATGCTGCAACGAAGGGTGCAGTTGATCGAACCCGCTCATCGGACCGAGGACATCAATCGAGGTCGAGATCGAGTTCGATGTCGTCGGCGTTCTGGCCGGCCCGGGCGGCCCGTTCCACCGGGTTCAGTTCGAGTTCGACGACACTCAGTTTGTAATGAGCGCGAGGGTCGTAGTCGGGAATCTGCTCCACTCGGTCGAGCACGTCCACCAGCTTCTTGATGAACAGTCGAGGGGCGATACCGACCTTGGCGCCAAGCTCACCCGAGACAGCGTCGGCGAAATCGGCCACATAGGCGTCATCCACGACCGCCATGATGCGCGCCGGGTCAGACGCGCCCTGAGCAAACAGATCGCGCACGCGGCCGCCGACCTCGATCAGGGCATCGCGATCGAAGTTCAACAGCCGCACCTGGACAGCCCGCGGGTTGTCGAACCTCGGGTCGCCACTGAAGTCGGTGTGGAGACGCTGAGCCAGCGGTGAAAGGCGCTGGACCCCCTGGGCACCGTCGTAGAACGGCGGGGTGCCAGTGATGACGAGATAGAGACCGGGGAAGCGGCCCTCGTAGAGATCGTCGATGAACTTCCGCAACGCCTCGAGGCCCTTGTCACGGGTGTCGGAACGCATCCGTTGCATCGTCTCGACTTCGTCGAGCACCAGGACGAGCCCGGTGAAGCCGGCGTCGCGGATGACGGCCAGGAGCCCAGCGAGGAAGGCAAGGGCGCCGTCGTGGTCGAGATCGCCCTTGATGCCCGCCGTCCGCTTGATCGACGCAGCAACGTGGGGCTGCCCGCCGAGCCAGGCCAGGAGACCCTCGGCGGTTGCGTTGTCACCGCTGTTCGTTGCCGTCAGGTAGGCCCGAAGCACCGCCGAGAACGCAGGTGCGGTGCGAGTGATATCACCAAGCCTCTGCTCCATGAGCGCGGCGGTCGCCGCCGTGACGGCCTCGGTGTCGTGCTCATCGATCGTGCCAGCCCGCAGGACCTCGTCCTCGAGGGTGAAGAACCACGAGTCGATGATCGTGCGGAAGGCGCCGCCTCGAGCTGTCGACGTCGAGAGCTGCTCGACGAGCCGCCGGTAGATCGTCTGGTACCGATGCGGCGGCGTGTCCGACTCGGAGATCTGGACCTCGGATGCGACCATGCCACGACCCTTCGCTCGCTCAGCAAGCCAGCGAGTGGCGAAGGTCTTGCCAGCGCCGTACTCACCACGGATCGCCTTGAACGCACCGGCGCCCGTAGCAACCCGATCGAGCTCCTCGTCGAACATCGGCGACAACCGTTCGAGCCCAACGGCGAGCGCGTCGAGCCCCTGCGCCGGCACCGTGCCCCGACGGAGCGCATCGAGGATGTCGGCCCGACGTTGCGGAGAGACGGTCACAACGTGCCCATCTGGTTCTCGAGCAACTGACGATCGAGGCGAACCGCTCCATTGACGGAAGCGAGCACCTCGTAGCCGTCGACGTTGAGAACACGCTGCAGCTGACCCAGCCAACGACTGAATCGTGGCCGGGGCATCCCGAGGGAGTCGGCGAGCCGTTCCTCTTGCACGGGCGTACCCGCTGCACCAGCGAGCAGTCGCAGCACCGCCGACACCTGGGCCGAATCGAGGCGCAACCCCTGGAGCTGCGAGGCGATGTCGTTCCGTACGAGCAGCCGATCGACCCAGTCCCCCTCCGCCGGCACCGAGTCGCCCGGTGCGTCCGCCGCCTCAGGAACAAGAGCTGGCACGGGATCGAACAACGTCGGCGCATCCGAAGGCTTCGCCGCACGCTTGGCGGGAACCGGAGCAGACGCAGTCGACTCAACGGCCGGGATCTCCAGTGTCGGGTACCACCAGCTCGGCGCCGGGATCGACAACGGCTCCCACCCTGCGGCCTCCTCGGTCATCATCACGACGGCGGGCACGATCAGCTCCACCGGAGTCAGACCGCCGTGGTAGCCGTTGCGCTTGGGGCCGTAGTGGATTCGCTCGTCCCACGGCATCACGCACGACTTCGACTCGACGATGACGCGAGGCCCCTTCACTTCGATCTCGCCCTCCTCGGCCGGGCCGCTCTCGGTGGGCCGCCAGCGCTCACCGCCATCGGCGCCCGGTCGTTGGGTGTCGTCACGATGCAGGATGTGGCCGTGATCCGCAGTCACGACGAGTGCGCGCCCGGCATGACGAGCGGCGCGTAGCAGCTCTCGCAGTGGAGTGAGCGCGTCGAGATCCCACCCAGCCGGGGGTGCCTCCACGTCTTTGAGCCGTTCGTCGATGTTGTTCAACACGACGCCGACGATGTGGCGACCCCGATCCTCAATGGCCTCGACAACGTGCCCGGAAAGGGTGTCGAGTCCGCCCTGACGGAGATCGGCCTTGTGGAACAGCAGCGGAGGCTTCTTGTCGAAGGGGCGGAACGCCTCGAGACTCGGGAAGTACCGCGTCTCCGAGTCCTGCTGGCCGCTGCGCAACGAGCCGCACAACAGGCTGGCCCGAGAGAACTCGGTGACCGTCGGCAACGTGGCGAGCGCAGTCGGCTGGGCTGGAAGGTCAGCGTGGGTGACGGGATGCCAGCCCTGGCGTTCGAGTTGTTCAGCGACCTCGAGGAAGCTCGGCCAACCCATGCCGTCCAGGACGAGGACGAGCACCGGACCTGCTTCAGCTGCCCGCACGGCGACCGTCGCCAGCAGATCCTCGACCCCGAGCAGGTCGTCGTGGCGATAGGCGGCATTGGCCAGCTGGCGTGCCGTGGTTGCGCCGTGCGACCGCACTCGATCGAGCACCTGTGCGTCGATCTCTGCGAGCACGGTGCGAGCCTCGGGATGACGATCGCCTCGGCTGACGGTCTCCCGAGCCCGGTCGCGCCAGCTGCCATCGGCGAGGTAGTCGATGACCGTTCCCTTGAGTGTTCCCGCTGGCTCCCACCCGGTCGTGAGCCAGCGAACGAGGCGAGCTGCCATTCGCATGCGGGTCACCCGGCTTCGCTCCTCCTCGGCGAGCAGATGAGCGTCGAGTCGATCGAGAGCCGCTTCGGCTGTCCGCTCCCCGTCCCGGTCGGCAGGCGTCTCGAGCCACGTGACAAGCGCCGCCGCAGCTGCGCCGACCCGAGCCTCGAAACCACTGGGGAGCACATCGGAACGTACGGCATCGGCGGTCGCCTTCACCCGCTCGACGGCCGCGTCGCCAGCGTGCAACCACCTCGCAATCGGGTCGCTGGGAGCAGCATTGCGAACGCGATCGACGGCAGCTCGGCCGAGGGCTGCGAATTCGGGGCCGGTGAGGGAGATGTCGCCGAACTCAAGGTCGAGCCGGAGTGCTGCCGGTGAAATCGGATCGTTCGCAACGACATCGGCGACAAGCCCGAGCGCTGTCATCTGGTCGCCCTTGCCCTGGCGGATCGCGGCGAAGATCGGTCGAACCGCTGGTCCGTGGAGGTCGGTCAGGTGACGCTCGACAAGATCGGCCACTTGCGGGCGGACCTCACGCAGCGCACGTGCTGCGGCCGGTCTCTCGGCCCAGATGATGAGGTCGACGAGGGTGTCGATGTCAGCCTCGAAACCGATCCGCACGAGCGTCGCAAGCGCGGTCTGGAGGTCGAGCACCTTGGCCGTGACGGGCCGGTAGCCGCCGAGTGGTTCGAGTTCGATCAACGCGTCGGCGACCGCGTCGTGGTCGGCGAGGTCGCGCGTCACCTGTTTGGCGCCGAACATTCGGGCGATGATCTCCCAGCGATCGACCGTTCGGATGCGCCGGCTCACCGCCCGCGCCAGCAGATCGGCGCCAAGGGCCGTGCTGTCGCACGAAGTGATGATCGCCAGGGGTCCGTTGCGATGCTTGGAGACATGCGCACGGATGGCGAGCGGCGAGTCGGAGGCAAACACTGCCACCGGCTGCCCCCCGACGACGACGGCCTCCGGCTCAACGGACGCGTCGCCGCGAACGATCACGAACGGCGCGTCGGCCGACTGCCGCTCGAGCAGACCAGCAAGCAGCGACTCGAGCTGTGGCCGCGAAACGACTGGTGCCGTCACGACGGGTCCGTCTCCCAGCGGAGCGTGACGGTCTTGCCGCCCTCGATCAGGGCTCGGAGATCAGCGACGACTGCGTCGAGGTCGGCCATCGTCGCGACACTTCGTTCCGTTGCGTACGGCCCGTCGCCTTCACCCTGAGGTCGAGCGTCGACAAGTGTCGTACGGTGGCCTGAGGATCCGCCATCAGTGCCAGCAACGACAACTGGCGGTGCGTTCCTCTTCACGTGATCCGTGAACGCTCGCTCGACCCGCTGCGCAGCGGCCTCGAACGCGACCACCACCTGGTCGCTCGTCAGCGCTTCCACCACGTCGTTGTCGACCACCTGCCGAGCTGTGGCCCACAGCTCGAAATTGGATCGCTCGACGGCGGCGGCGACCGCCGCAGCTGTTGTCAGGCTCTTCGCCGTCGCCTCGTCACTCGTCGGGGCTTGGTAGCCGGCGAGGATCTTGACCAGGTCGGCGTCGTCGGCTGCTGCCAGCGACTCCGCAAGCTCACGCGATGCCGCGGCCGTGTCCAACCTGGCGCCGGGGGCCAGGGCCCAAGTGGAGTAGGCCCCCCCGAGCGCGGCGGCGAGTCGGCTGGCGTCGCCTCGCAATGCCTGTGCTCGCTCCCGCACCCGAGTCCCCATCGATGCCAGCTCCGGACCAGTCACCCGCTTCGAGAACGTCAGTCCGAAGAGCTTCGAGGCGCGATCGACGGCGGCGAGCCAGTCGGCTTCGTCGGGAAGCTGCTCGGGCACGAGCGTGGCGTCACTCGGCAGCGGCCGAGCCAAGTCGATCTCAAGCGGTGCTCCACGATGCATCAACCGATGCTGCGTCTGCACTGCGACAGTCAGCACCACCAGGTCGGCGACCGGAGCCTCGAGGCCACGTCGAGCACCACCAACCTCCTCGATCCAACGACGCACTTCCTCAACAGTCACCACGTCGCCAGCGGCGGCGAGGTTGCGGTCGAGCTGAGTGCGCCAATAGTCCCCGAGCGTAAACGCCGCATCGCTCATGGTTCCGAGCTGCAGCGGCCCGACGATGTTGCGCAACGGCTTGCGGTTCGAGCTCTCCACGTTCACCCGTGGCGGATCCTCCGTGAGCGCTCGCTGGATCTCGTCCCAGACGGTGCGACGGTTGCCGACCGTGATCCGAGCCTCGAACTCCGGATGGCCGGGATAGAGGGCGCCGAACACCTGATCGCAAAGCTGCCCGAGCGCTCCGGGGAAGGTGGGATGGGTGGTCGGCCGGATCGGAACCGACGGATCGAGGCTGCGGTAGTGATCGGTGAGCGAATGCACCGAGTCGACGAGATGGTGACTCTTGCTGACCACCCCGTAGGCGACGAGGACGGCCTCCGACAGCTGTTCGGCGAGCTGCTTGCGCATACCTTCCAAAAGCGGACGCGCCTGCGCCTTCTCGTTGACCGACAGTCGCTCGGTGTACTTGTCGAACCGATCTGGCTTCAGGAGCTCCTCGAGCGCAACGAAGCGGCCGAGCGCGTGGAGGCCGTCGGTGTTGAGGAACGACGGAAGCCAACAGATCGTCGTGGACGGCTGGTGAGCCTGGCTCCATGAGTCGAGCCGCTCGAGATCGTCCTCGGGCGAGCGACCGGTGTCATCGAAGGGGAAGTCGATAATGATCTTGGGCCGGTCAGGCGAGGCGACGAGCGCCGAGTCGGAAATCTCCCCATCGTCACGGATGTTGCCGAACACGACGTCGACTGGACGGACGCTGCCCCGCCACTCGTGGTCGAGCGAACCCCGAAGGTCGTCGCCAATGCGGCCGTCGAGGGCATCCGAGATGAGCTTGCGCACCCGCTGGCGACGCGCGCCCCGATTGTCGAAGTCGGTGACCGCACGGGCAAGGATCTCGTCGGTGTCGACGTCAGCCAGCTTCAGGGTGACCGTAGGATTGGTCGGATCGTCGCCGATGGTGAGCTCGCCCAGCTGGAGGCGCTTCAGGCGGGTGGCCAGCAGTGACGCCTCCTGGCCCTTGATCGGGCTGGTAATACTCCCCCAGTTCAGGGCGACGAGCTTGGACGTCGTCATTCCTCGGAACGCCTCGACCTCGGGGACGAGGGCAGCGAGCAGCAGCGTCTTGAGGATCCGCGCGTCGGCTCGGAACGCAACCATCGCCGGCTCGAGGTCGCCGGTCGAGTCGTTGACGCCGTGCACGTCTCGCAGGCGCGGATGGAGCTTGGTTCGCCACAGCTTCTTCGCCGTCTCGAACAGGCCCTTGAGCTCGTTGGAGAAAGGCTCGTCACGCGTCGCGACAACATCCCAGAGGTCGCCGACCGGGATCAGCTGCCCAAGCTCGAGGTCGTCGCGCTGATCGACGAGGAGTTGGAGCATCACCTTCAGCGCCGTGCGCTCGCGCTGGAGTGCCTCGGAGACATCGACCAGCGCCTGCACCAAGGCAGGCGAGAACGGGTAGACGGTGCGGAACATCTCGATGTCGGCGTCGTTGCCGAGGAGCTGCCGCTTCACCTCGTCCCGTCCGGCGAGGACGGTGTCGACGGCATCGGCCAGCTGGCGGCCCGCTCCGTCGTCGACCGGAGTCAGGAGCCGCTTCTTCGCAACCACCGGCAAGTTCCCCGACGCCAAGCGGATCTCACTGAAGCGGCCCTGTTGCAGCTCGAGGTTGTCGGCGAGGCTCTGGAGTTCAGAGCCGGCAATGTGGTTGCCGACGAGGTCGCGCAGATCGCGCTGACGGGCAACGAAGCTGATGATCGGGACCGGGCGGTCGGCGTCGCGAGCTTCGACGAGCTTGGTGAGCTTCTGCGACTGTTCCTGCACAAACTTGAGGTCACCGATGTTGGCGGCGAGCCACAGAATCAGCTCGTCGAGGAACAACACGATGCCGTCGTAGCCGAGGGTCTTCGCGTGACGGCTGATGGCACCGAGCCCACGATCCAGATCGATGAAGCCTTCACCGGTGGAGCTGGCTTCGAGGCGCGTGGCGCCTCGGAACGTGGCGATGTACGCCTTCACCAGTTCGAGACGATCCTCGTCGGTGGCGGGAGCTGCCAGTGCTTCATCGACCTTGGCAGTGGTCCAGGTGGTGCCGAACTCACCCCAGTCGTCGCCACCACCGGCGTTTTCGTTGATGGCAGCGAGGAACTTCTCCTCCCCAAGTAGCTCGCGCTGCTTGGGCAGCTCGGCTCGCATGATCTCGTCACCGAGGTAGACGGCCGGGATACCGCCATCGGGATCAGTCTCGGCAACTCGTTCGACGTAGCCGCCGAGGATCCGCTGCTCCATCGACTTGGCGTCGAGGAAATGGGTGGGCACCAAGAGGAATCGCTTGCCGTCAAGGCTGGCCGCGTGCTTGTTGATGGCGCCGTGGAGTTCAGGCTTGGAGCGAGCATGGGTGTCGCCACTCAGCAGCAGGTGCAGCATCGCCATGAAGTGCGACTTGCCGGAACCGAACGACCCTTGGAGATACGCCGCCTTCGACGCACTGTCGGAGACGGCGGAAGACACGAGGCCGAGAGCGTCGTCGAACGCCTTGGCCAGCTGCTCGGTGACCACGTACTGGTCGACCGTCGGTTTGGTGTCACCGGTGATCCCCTGGGTGAGCTTCAGGACGAAATCGCCGTCCTGCACCTGGGTAGGGATGTCGATGAGTTCTCGGATCAGGGTCATGTAGTCGCCTTCTTCGCGCGGCCACGGGTTGTGGTTGGCGGCCGCCATGCTCGCAAATCGTCTTCGGTCACTCCCAGGCGGGCCAGCTCACCCGCAAGGTACGACTCGTAGTAGTCACCCAACCCCATACCGAGCGACGGGTCGAGATCGTTGTGCCACTGCTCCAGCCACGGCTGCAACTCCAGCAGGCCAGCAAGGATCGGCACGAGACGATCGGTCTCCCAGCCCTCCTCCTGCGACCGCTGCTGGAACAAGGCGACGAGCGCCTGCGCCTGCTCGAGATGATTCCACCCGGCCCAACCCAGCACCCGCGAACCATCGGCGTCACGCTCCAGGCCCGGATACGACACGAACCGCTCCTTCGGCACATCGAGCTTTCCGCGGAGCTTCCAGACCGACGTCGACACGAAATCGCCCGACCCGTACTTCGGCGGCACCGGAATCTTCCCAACGTCCTCGCCGGCGTCCTCACGACGCTGCAGCTCCCATGTCTTCTCCCACGACGCTCGCTTCCGCAAACCCGGCGCCTTGTAGCGCAGCGCCGCCAAGAACGGAACCGCCTCAGCCTTCGTCAACTCACCAACCAACTTGGCAACGTCGACGTCCGGCGAACCGCGATACAGCTCGGCCACCCGCATGAACTCCACATCAGTCCGAGCAGTATCAGCAAGCTGGTTCACCGACCGAGGCTCACCACCAGCCCAATAGCGAGCATCCTCCAACCGAGTCGCCAACCACCCTTGAAGAGCCTCCGCCGCAAGAACATCCCACGACTCCCAGTTCCAGCGCCGCTTGTACTCAGGACGCTCGAGCAGCTTCACGAACCGATCCGACTCGATCAGAGCCAGTCGCTCCTCAACTCGAATCTCGGTACCACGCTGGCCATCCGTCGGGCAGCTCCGTGACTGGCGCCGACCGGTGTCGACGAAACCACTCCGTCGTCATCTCGCCTGAGGCCGCCCGTCGAGCCAGTGCAATCTCAAAGGCACGCTGGCCCTTCTCCAACTCGAAGGCCTGGTCGGGCGAGAAGGACAGATCCCTGTCTGTGATTCCGTAGAGGAATGCGCACCGCCAGTCCAGCTCGTCCTGCAACCACACCATCCGACCACGCAGCCGACCGACCTCGTTCTCGAACGCTGACCAGTTGCCCCAATGACCAGCCTCGGCGGCAGCCGTCGGCAGGGCGGACGACAGCTCCTGAGCCGTTCGATCGAGTGCTTCCGCCCACGGCAGTACCTCTCCCGTCACAATCGGGAATGCCTTCAGTTTCGTTCCGTCGAACTCGGATCGGACCGTCCACGCCTCGCTCTCAAGCCCTCGGTCCACTCCATTGGAGGGCTTGCCCTGGAAGACCTGCTTCATCCAGAAACACGCCACCGCCGAATTCAACAACCCCAGCAACTGCAGGTGCTCAGCCTCCGACGCCCCCTCCGGCAACTTGATCACCGGCGCCGACTTATTGAACACATTGCCACCTCGGTCCAGCACAAAGTGATTGTGTGTGGAGACGAAAGCGAATGTGAGGGAGTGGGGGGTTTGGTACGTCCGCGCCGTGTACTGCATGTACTCGTACCACTTCAAACCAGCGTCAGCCATCTTGCCCTGGAAGGTGGCACGATCCGCAAGGATTGCCCTCCATCGCCAGAGCAGTAACTCAGCGGACTCGATGGTCGAGTTGTCGGAATACGGGTCCCAGAGCCAATTCACGTAGGCCCCGGACCAGTCACGTAGATCCCTTCCAACCACGAACTTTCGGAACTGCCCTCTGGCTAAGCCGCTGTGGCGTAGACGCACATCGTCAAAGAGGTAGGCTTCATCAGCCCCGACTCGAACCGCTCCGCCGATCGGAGGCGAAATGGCCGCCTGCAGTGGCGCGAGATCACCTTCGATTAGCTTGGTCAACGGACCGGCCGCTCCGCCCTGCAGCGACCAGGGGTGACCCGCTAGTCGTTCCCGTCCGAGCTGGTCCACACTGACGAAGTCGTCTTCTGCGCCAGGCTGATCGATCAGGCGCTCGATCGATGACCAGACTTTGCCCTCGGCAGGTACGGCTGGAGACGAAGGCTCGCCACGGACGCCAAGCACAGCCCTCAACTTGTCGCCAACCGGCCCACGGTTGCGTCCGAACAGGATCACCGTCGGCGTGCCATGCCCTGGAATGTACGCGCCACTCGTGTCGATCACATGCGTGAGGTCGACCTCGGAGGCGAGAAAGTCCTCGATCAACTTCTTGCCGAACTCTCGCTCCATGAATGAGTTCGCCGTGATCTGTCCCGTGAATCCAACAGGCCGATCACTTGCTCCTCGGTAGGCGAGATCGAAGATCCGTTCCATGAACGGCACCGCCAGCGAATACTGACGATGGCACGTCGGGTAGCGGTCGCGATAGGCCGCTCCGGCTGCCTGGTCCTTGACCGTGATGTACGGCGGGTTGGCCACTACGGCTTCGTAGCGACGACCCAAGATGCGGTCGAGCAGCGCTGCGTCCTCGGTCGCATAGAGATGGGCGGTGTCCGCCATCGACCGCTCGACCTCAGGCAGCCGCGCCCCCGCCAACGTTCGCGCCGGACCGTGCAGCAACGAATCACCGACAGCAACCTGGATGTCGAATACTGGGGCCTGGGATAGCTTCGCAACCTCCGCAAACCGCAGCGCGGCAACGAGAAGGCGGAATCGGGCAATCGACGCGGCGAACGGATTCAGATCCACCCCGTACACGTTCCCCAGTGCACGAGCTGCGGCAGCGCGAGGGCCAGCTCCCGGATCAGCGTCGAGATGCCGCTTGGCCAATCGAGCGAAGGCGCCAAGCAGGAAGTGACCCGACCCGCACGCCGGATCGATCAGACCGAATCCAACCTCAGCATCAGCCCCGGCGAGACCGAACTCGTCCAACGCCGGCTCCAGCGTCCGATCAAGGATGAACTCCTCGACGAAGTCCGGCGTTTGCAGCAGCGCGTACGTCTTCTTCGCGTGATCCGAGAGGTCTTGGTAGAGGTCGCCGAGAAAGCGGGTCCCCCACTCCGGATCAGCAAAATCCCACACCAACGGTCCGCCATCGGTGACCTGGCGCCACAACTCGATCAGCGATCGGCATACATCGTCTGACGGGCCGAACCGCCACAGCGGATTGTGCTCCCCGAACACCTGCCCGAGGCCCGGCAGGCCCGCCGCTTGCTCGAACACATGCAGGAGAAAGGCACGCTCACCGTCGGCCGGATGCTCACGGAAGAACTCCAGCTGCGCATCACTCGCCCACCGCCGCCAATCCCCCGGCCCCGAAATCAACGGATCGGCCAGCAGGCCGTTGTCCTCACAGAACCGGATGAAGACCGTGCCGAGCACCCAGGACACGGCGACCTGTGCGAGCAGGTCCTCACGCCACGTGTCCTCGTCGTGCGCCGTCCGCCCCGCCTCCGACGCAGCCAACCAGTCACCATGCACCAACTCGGCAACCTCGGGCACCTCATCGGCACGCGTCCGGAGATCATCGACCAGACCCGAAACTCGAGCCTTCAGCTCAGACGTGAGGGCAGCAGCATCAATCACGAGGCGACTCCAGATCGGTGGGCGTTGCGGAGCCAGTCCTCGGGGAGGTGGCTCCATTCGTTGCGGGAGATGACGGGGACGGCCCGGCCGTCGAGCATCGGGACATCGGTGGCGGTGGCCGCTGGCACGAGGAGCCATAGGGCTTGCAGCGGGTTCCCGCCCTCGTGGAGGGCGCTGCGCCAGCTGGCGACGAGATCGAGTCGGTCGAAGCGAGCCAGCAGACCGGGATCGGTCAAGAGAACCGTGCCGTCCGTGGCGATCAGGCGCTGGGTGAAGCCATCGAGGGCTCGATTGACCACGTTGCGGAGATTGCCCCAGTGGGGCCCGACCTCGCCGGCTGCGTCGGCCTCGGTGAGGACCTGCCACGAGGGCTTGCCGTTGGCAGTCAGTTCATCGAGCTGTTCGGTGAGCCAGCTGTCGACGCTGACGGTGACATCGGCGAGTCGTGTGAGTTGCGAGGTCGCCTTTTTGACGTCGATCGGCTTGGCGACCAAGACCAGGAGGCCGCCGTTGTTGTGCGAGCGGCCGAGACGGTCCTCGAAGTCTTGGGCGTTGTCGATCTCGACGCGAGGGATGTCGGCCGTGACGTTGGTTGCGTAACGGGAGTACGAACCGGCCAGCGTGCTCGAAGACGTGCCGCGATGGAGCGGGTTGATATAGGCGCCTGCCGCCGAGTCCCAGGACAGTCCGACGCCGGCGGCCCCGAGCGCAGCGTCGAGGTCAGGGCGACCCGGTAGCGGCATCGCGGCAGGGAAGCGGGCTGCGACCTTGGCCTGGACATCTTCGATGGTGAGCGGCTTCGGGGCGACGAAGGCTCGACGGGTGGCTCGAAGCGCGGCGACAGGTTCGAGGTCGGTGCGGTAGAGCTCGAGGCGGCTGTTCAGCGATGCTTCGGCGCACAGGTCGGCGGCGAGGTCGGCGAGGTGAGCGTCGGGCAGCGGGGCATCGAAGACTGGAGCAGCGATCGATTGGAGGTGGTCGAGCAGCTGCACCCGGGTGACAACGTCATGGTCCGACACGAGCGAGCCAGCAGCATCGGCGAGGGCAGCAGCGTAGTTGGCGAGTTCGACGCCGCTGACAGGCGCGTCGACGCCATCTCGTGCGAGCAGGACCGAACCGCTGCGACGACGAATGATCCACGTCGGCGCATCGACGCCTTCCTCGGTGAGGGACGCGATGCGGATTACGCCGCGAGCGGCTTGCGCGGCGAGCGCCGGGTCGTCACCGGGGTGACGAACAACGAGGCGGGTCACGAGTTGTTCGAGGCTGAGGACACCGAGATAGGTGACCTCGGCCCGGATCTGGTCGCGCTGGCGAGTGATCGCCGGTTCCTTCAGCCAGCGGGCCCGGAGCTTGCCGAGGAGCTGGGACACCCGGGCCGGGGTGACGTCGAGCCATTCGCCGAGTTCAGCCTGCGAGGCCCACGGGTCGTGGTCTGGCACTAGGCCGGCGACGATGCGAGCGAGGGCGATCTGGGTCTGCTGATCCTTGCGCTTCGACGTCGGGACCGCTTGGGCAGCAACCGCTCCGAGCTCGCCAGCACGCTGCTCGTCGTAGCCGGGAAGGCTGAGCTGGCCTGAAGCCGAGTCGTCGGTGGTCTCGGTGTCGTCGACATCGGGTTCTTCGCCGAGGGCATCGCCAAGCAGGCTGTGGGCAACAAGGAGGTCGTTGCGGGTCTTTGACCCGACGCCGGGAAGGGCGCGGAGCTGACCGGGGCGGAGGGCAAGGAGTTCGCCGACCGTGGTGATCTCGGCATTCTCCAGCGCACTCACAGCGCGACGGCTGAGGGGAAGAGTGGCGAGAGGTGTCGCACGATCGGTGCCAGCGGGGACGTTGAACTCGTCGTGCCCGTCGGTGTGCACGGTCGGAGTCGCCGGCTCGGCTGCGGCCTCGAAGGCTCGCCGCCAGGCGAAGTACATCTCATCTGCCGTTCCGAAACGCTCACGGACGTCTCGGTGGAGCGCTCGGGCGAAGAACGACGATAGCGACGTGGCGACAGCAGAGTCGAACAGTGCCGGCGACACATCGACGGGGTCATCGACGTAGCGAGGGTCGGCGGTGCCGTCGCCGTAGCGGGGCTTGGTGCCGGTGGCGATCTCGAAGAGCGTGACTGCAGCGCTATAGCGATCGGCGGCCGGGTCCCAGCGGCCACGCTTGGCGAGGAACGGGTCGAGATAGCCAGGGGTTCCGGCCTCGAGCGCCTCGATCGAGGCCGAGGCGAGAGAGAAGTCGAACAGAACCAGGTGCTGCGCGTCCTTGTCGCCTCGAGGAGCGACACCGAGATTGTCGGGCTTGATGTCTCGGTGGGCGCGGCCCATCTGCTCGAGGTAGCGAAGTGCGTCGAGGAGATCCTCGCCCCACCGCTGCACGAGCTCGACGCCCACCTTGGTACTCGCCAGGTGCGTGGCCAGCGTCCGCTGCGCAGACGAGGTGGTGCGGTCGGGGTCGTAGGGCGGACCTGCGTAGGACAGCAAGAGGGAGACGTGGCCGCTGAGGTCGAGCGGTTCCTCGAGGAGCTGCACGATCGCCGGATGCTGGAGGCCTTCGAGCGAGCTGGCTTCGTCGAGGAGTCGGTCGTTGCCCGTCTCGGGGTCGACGGCGACCTTGAGAACGCACCGCCGGTGGTAGTGCTCGACATCCTCGACGAGAAGGGCAATGGCGGTGGCGCCACGGCCAAGGCGGGCGATGACCTTGAAGCGGTCTCGCCCGATCACGGCGTCTCGTCGGGCGTCGAGCGGGTTGGGTTCGTAGTCGAGCTCCTCCTCGGCCCAGGATTCTTCGGCGAAGTCGAGCCGGATGAGCACGTCGTCCATCGAGGCAGAGCGACGCGATGGGTCGGCCTGTGTGGCCTCGATGACGAGGTCGGCGAGCTCAGGGTCGACGGCATCGGCGACGGCGGTGGGGTCGAGGTAGCCGACGGCATCTAGGGTTTGACGGAGCTGCCGTGCCGAGGCGGCTGGCGGCTTTCCAGTGAGGATGAGTAGCGCAAGCGCCCCGAGGCCGAAGACGTCGATGCGCTGGGGCTTGGCATCCGGCTGGGCGGCTTCGGGGGCTCGGTAGACGTCGATGTCGGAGGCGGCAATCGCACTGACGTGTGCGTGGGCGGTGCCAGCGACGACCGTGCCGTCGGGGCCCTGGGAGACACGGGCCCCGGCATGCCAGTTGGTAATGCGGATCCGAGGCGGCGTGTCTTCGTCGCCGGCGGTCACCAGAACAGCGGATGGGGCAAGGGCACGGTGGTAGACGCCGTGCCGGTGAGCGAAGGACAGCGCTTCGCCCAGTTGGCGGATGAGGCCGAGTCGGTCGTCGACGGAGAGCATGGACGACGCCGGGTTGGCCAGGAAGGCAGCGAGGTCGACTTCAGCGGGGTCGTAGTCGAAGAGGAGCGCAGGCCCACGTTCATGGTCGGTGAACGAGACCGGACGAACGATGCTCGGGTGGTCGAGGCTTCGGAGTAATTCGTACTCACGTCGAGCGGCGCGACTGGCGATCTCGCGCTGTGCGGTCGTGGCATTCTGCTCGAGCGGGTAAATGCGGACACGCCGAACGTCGCTCTCGATGCTGCGATGGCGAGCCTGGAAGTCTTGGTAGGCGATACCCGTGGAGCTGTCGGCCTCGACGTCCTGGAGCAGCTTGAGGACTTGGTAGTCGCCAACCCATCGACGTGATGTCGATTCTCGGATACCAGCCTGGCCGACCGCCTTGACGAGACGGTCGACGACGCTCCGGTCGATGCGACGGCGGGGGTGACCTTCAGGTGTCGGGTCGAGGGACGTCAGATGGTGGACGATGCCGCCGAGGTTCGCACGCTCTGGCGGAAGGTCATTGCCGGGGTCGGCGTCGCGTCCGAAGACGTTGAACCGCCCCTGCGGGCTGATGCGGCTGCGGAGCTTCGGGTCGGAGAGGAAGACGACCTCTTCAAGGTAGGGCATGTCGCGGCGGTTCTTCCGGAACGCCTGGGTGCTCTCGAGAAGGCTCTTGAGCGCCTTGGCCTTTCGGTTGGCCAAGATGCGCGGATTGTTCATTTGAATGAAGCCGCCGTCGGGGAACGTGACCTGCCACGTCCCGCTGTCACCGGCGATCTCACCAGGATGCGACTTGACCTCGATGAGATAGAAGCCGTTGTCGGTGATGGCGAGCGCGTCGACCTCGTAGAGCTGGCCATTGCGGGTAGTGAACTCGAAGTTGGCCCACACGTGGAACGGCTGACGGTCGGGCAACCGGCCTCGTAGCCAAGCCAGGGCCTCCCGTTCGTGGTCGTGTGGACTATCGCTCACCGTTGTCCACACAGGGCCAATCACCTTCCGTCGCCAGCAACGCTGGTCGATCGTAGACGGAATGACAGACGACCAGCAGATTCGCGCCGCGGTGAGGGTCTACGGTTGTTCGAAGGCAGGTTTCCATGAGCGATCACGCAAGGTCACGGATCGATGAGCTGGCAGCCGACAACGAGCGGCGCCTCACCGAGGTCTACGCCCGATTGATGGCGCTCGGCCATCACCGTGCCCAGGACCTGGCCGCTCATCGTGGCGAGAAACTCGAAGCAACACAGCGCTGGCTCGATGAGGCAGAGCAGGACAACCGGTTGTTCGCCGTTGAGGTCGACGGCGAGCTCGTGGTTCCGGCCTCCCTGCTCGATCCCGAGCTCCGGGAGATTGCGGAGTGGCACGCAGTGCTGGAGGTCGTCCACCAGTTCCGAGGACCGGGATGGCCACGGTGGACGTGGATCGACCTGCCGAATGGTTGGCTCGATGGCGGCGTGCCGTCCGAGATCATCCAGTCCGACCCACAAGCCGTTCTTCGGGCGGCGAAACGGAAGTTGGAGAGCCTCCGAGGCTGACGAGTCGTCCGAGTTCAGGGTCTACTCAGGGGCTGATGCTCGGGCCACACGCCATCTGAGCCCACTTGTTCGGTGAGCATCGTCGGCGACGGTGCTGTCGGCCCAGCGGCCCCACTTCACACTGGTCACAGAAATTCTGGAGAATTTTTCAGAACCGGGCCGCCCCCATGCCGGCCTGGCGAGCGACCTGACGGTCGCCTCCATGAATCCCTACCAGATCGGCTCAGCCGAACGCTGCATCATTAATGATGCATTCCATCCGAAACTGCCCTCATGCAACTTCGAGCCTTCCGGCTTCGGCACACTGGGCCAACACATCATTGGAGCCAACCAGCTATTCAGACTGCCCCGACTCAGGGACCGCCTGATCGCCGCCAGCGAGATCGAACGAATGCGATCCGCTGACGCCCTCACCCTCGCCGAAGCCCTCGGTGTGGTGTCCGATCGGCTCGAACTGTGGCAAGGCAGTTCGCAGACCGCAGTCCGAATGGTCAGCGACCTGGGCCTCTTCGCTCGGCACGCACGCCACCGAGGCGTTCGCTCGATCGACGAGGTGACCGCCGACCTGTGCGAAGAGTGGGTCACCTCGGCCGTTCTCCGCAGCGCTCCCCTCGCCAAGTGGGGCGACCCGGCGACCAAGACGCAGTACCGGCGCCGATCGGCGCTTCGCCTCATGTACCGAGAGCTGCGGTTCCTCGGCCTCGTCGCTGAAGGCGTCGACCCCACGATCGACCTCGTTCTCACCGACGCTCGAACCACCAAGGCCGTTCGGCCTGTGACCGTCGAAGAACTTCTCGAGCTGCAGGCAGCCTCACGCCGGACCACGGTCGAGACCCGCATCCCGGCGATTCTCGCCTTCACCGAAGCAACGCTCCGCCCGGCCGAGATCGCCGGGATCACGCTCGACGCAGTCGATCTCGGCGAGGGCACGGTCCAAACGCCCGGTGGATCGGGTCGACCGCGGGCCCGCAAAGCCGTCCTAAGCGACTGGGGCCGCGCTGAAGTCGAGCGGCGCCTCAAGGCTCTGAGCGCCGGACAACTCGTGTGCATCGACAGCGCCGAAGAGAGGCTTCGGCCAGGCTCGATCAGCACCGCTCTCGACCGACTGATCCGCGAGGCAGGTCTCGCACGTGATCGACGGGTCAAGCCCCGCTCGATCATCGCAGCTCGGGCACTGGCGACTTATGAGGAGACCGGAAGCATCGAAGCGGTCGCCAACCTGCTCGGCGCACGGTCGCTCGACCGGGCGGCAGCACTGATCGATCTGGGGTGGCAGCGATGACTTCCAAGCCCAAGCAGCCGAAGACCTCGAGGGTGACCGCCAAGAAGGATCGCACGACGCGGCGCCGCTCGTCCGACACCACATCGACCGAGTCCGACTACCCCATTCTGCGCAAGCGTATGCGGGGCCGCGAACTGCCTTCGACCATCACCGATCTGGAAGAGCTCCTGGCGCTCCTCGGAGACGCTGAGTTCCAGCAACTCTGCCTTTCCCTGGCGCCGGCCGACGTGCCACAGGTCGGCCGCCCGCCGAAACACCATCCGGCGGTCCACATGGTCGCCGCGTACGCCCGCTTGCTGCAGCACTCCGAACGCCATGGACATCGATGGCTCTTCGACCACTGGCCGAGGGTCCACTCCGAGATGTTCCGAACCTTCGGCAAAGCGGTGATTCCCAAGGAGCTCGACCCACCGACGAGATCAGCGACCCGACGATTCTTCGCTCGATCCGTCCAGGACAACGAGGACTACTTCGAATCCATGCGAAGCCTTGCGGCGAACGCAGCTCGCTCACTCGGGCTGGGCACGGGGGATGGCTCCCTGAGCAACCCTGTGAGGACATCCACCATCTTCGGCGATGGCGCCGTCTACCGAGCACGAAGCAGCTTCACCAAGGAAGACAAGGTCATCGACCCCGAGACTGGAGAGATCAAGAGCCGCCGCTTCGACCCCGACGCCGACACCTACGTCCAGGGTGACGAGACCCGCATCCACGGCCTCAAGACGGCAGCCTTCAGCATCGCCTCGGATCATCCGGGTGAACGCGTGCTTCTCGACTTCGACGTCGACGCCGGATCGAACGAGGCCGCGGCGGCCATGCGAATCTTCGAGCGGGTCGCCGACGAGTTCGGCGACGGGATCAAGGCGGTGACCTACGACATGGCGTTCGCCGGCAAACACATCGACCAGATCTACCGACGCGGCATCATGCCGGTGATTGGCGTCCCCCTCCAGGAGGGTGGGAAGCTTCGAAATCAGTCGGTCGGCGTGCACACCTTGAACCTCAACGCACCTCACAACGGCACGCTCAAGGAGGACGTTCAGTTCTGGGCGATCAACGGGCGGCCGCACATCCAGGTGGTCGCAGGCAGCGAGTTGCTCTACGAACCGCTCGACCTCACCCGAATCAGCAGGCGTGAAATCGCGTTCCGCGAGTACCTGGTCAGAGCGGAGTTCGAGGTCCCCAACTCGGCGCCCTTTCCAAAGCATCAGCGGGGAGCGAAGGTCCTGATTCGCCTCAACACGACTCCGGAAGAACGGAAGGCGGCATCGGACAGCAGCTTCAAGAACTCGGCCAAACGCCGAAGCACGGCACCAAAGCCGCATGCACTGCGCGCTCACTCCGAAGGCGACCCCAACTGGGCCTCCCTGACCGGCATTCGCCAGGATTCGGAAGCGCTGAACGCCTGGAACAAGGACCAGCAGGGACCCCACCGCCGCTCCGCGGTCTACGGCAACGCACGGCTTCGGGTGTGGCTCTCGCTGAGCCAGCTTCGGAGTGCCATTCGATCGAAGCTCGTGCGGAAGCGGCGTGAAGCGGCGGAGGCCGCCAAGCGCTAGCACGAACCCAACGGCGACGGACCCAGCCCGGCACTCGCCGGGCTGGTTTCGCGCGCCCGGTGCCAGCCGGGCAGGTGTTTCGGACCTCTGGAACGGCCCTCGGCGGTAGTCTCAGGCCCGAAGACGGGCCGAATCGGCGCCTGTGACAATCGACACCGTTATTTCGCGCCGATTTTCGATCCGTCCCCGCCCCCGTAGCTCAGTGGATAGAGCATCGGTTTCCTAAACCGTGAGCGCAAGTTCGATTCTTGCCGGGGGCGCTCAGCGGGAATGTCCTCCTAGCAGGGAAAACACTCCCATCTGCTCGTCCGCCCAGTGTCGTCGTGTGGTGCCCGTAGCACTGAGTTCTACCCACACGCCGATGTCGAGCTATCCGGGTTCGCTCGTCAGTCGAGTGAGGATGAGCAACGACTCGTTCTCGGTGGTACCGAACTCCGCAATGAGATCTCGACGCTCACGCAACACCTCGGCGATGTCATTGGTCGTCGCGTTTCCAAGGCGTAGCCACACCGCCTTCGGGGGCGGACCGAGCAGGAAGGCGAGCTGCCGAAAGTCGGAGTCCTTGGAGACGATCGTGTAGCCGTGTTGACCGGCGTAGCTCCAGATCTCGTTGTCGGCCGCCGTGTCGAGAGCAAGCGCCAGTACATGCGTGCTATTGGGAAAGACGTCGCTCAGCCGGGCGACGAGATGACGAGAGAGGTTCTGGTCAAAGAGGAGCTTCACGCCGGTTCGGCGAGTCGACGCTCACGCATCGCGGCGAACTCCAGCGCAGCGCGAACATGCGCTTCGCTCAACTCGGGAAAATCATCAACGATCTCAGCCGCAGTCATTCCTGAGGCCAGATAGTCCAGCACGTCGTAGACCGTGATCCTCGTACCGACGAAACAGGGCTTGCCGCTGCGAACGCCCGGCCGAGTTTCGATCAATGCTGCAACGCTCATGGCCCGAAGGGTACCGCACGACAGCCACTCGCTCCCGCAGCGACACTGCCCAGCGAAGGCGTCGGCGACAAGATCCGATTCGATCAGTGGGTGCGGGTCGGCCTGGGAGTTGCTGTGAAGTCGTACATGCCGCTGTCCTCGGCAATCTCGACCATGCGGTCGAGAGCGTCGCGGGTCTCGCTCGATCGGCGTCGCCGGTACTCAAGAACATCCGACAGCAGCACACGACGGTGTCTTCCGGGTTGTTCGTAGGGGATCTCGCCGGCTTCGAGGAGTTTGACGAGGGTCGGCCGTTCGCAAGACCGGCTTCTTTCCCGATTTGGAGGCGCGCCCTTGGCGGTGGCCGAGCCGACGTGGTCAACCGGCGGTCGAGCGGTAGCCGCGGTCGGCGAGCCAGGCCCGGGCTCGACCCAGGCGAGCGTCGTCGCGGAACCGGTGCCAGCGCGTGTACTCGTGTTCGTAGCGGCTCAGCTCGCTCCTGAATCGCCGAAAGGCGCCGCGCCCCGCCAGCGTGTCATCGAGGCGAGCGGCGATGTCGGGATCGTCGACCGACGCGGTGAAGCGCTCCATGTCGGCGTAACCCGGCGCCGATCCGTGTCCGGCGACGACGAGCCAACGGTCCGAGTCGGGGTCGAAGTCCTCGGGCCCCTCGTGGATGTCGAGGAGATCGGCCGGCCAGACCGTCCCGTCGACCAGGTCGACAGCAGCCTCGCTGCCACCGGACTGGTCGAGAGCCTCGCCCAGCTGTTCGAGCTCGACGGGCAGCGGGAGCAAGCCGGACGACGTCTCGACCACGAAGTGCCCGAGTTCGGCGATGAGTTCCTCATCACCGGTCCAGCCACGGGTGGCCAGCGCATCGACGAGTTGGCCGGCGATCGCAATGAGTCCGTCGGTCGACTCGCCCCGCAAGATTGCGCTGCCGGCGTGTTGGAGCCCGTCGACCGGCAACGCTCCCGCCAACACGTCCTCGATGGCTCGTGCATCGGTACCGGCGATCCGTAGTTGTCTCGACCACACGTCACGACTCATCGATGTGCCTCCGCTCTGGTCCGGCCACGGGCGACACAAATCGCTGGGCGGCGACCTCCCGACCGACCACACTGGATTGTCGCCACAGGAGCAGACCGATGCCAACGACACCAGCCGACAACCTCCTCACATGGGCCGACGACCTCGATGGCACGACACTCGATCAGGTCGCCAATGCGGCGGCGCTGCCATTCGTACACCATCCGGTCGCGCTCATGGCCGACGCCCATCTCGGCTACGGCGTGCCGATCGGGACGGTCCTCGCCACCAAGGGGGCCGTGATCCCCTCGGCCGTCGGTGTCGACATCGGCTGCGGCATGGCGGCGCAGCGGTTGTCCGTGTCGGTCGACGAACTCGACCTCGACCGCCTTCACGACCGGATCAGCCAAGTCGTTCCTGCTGGACAGCCCACGCGCAAGGCGACGGGGTCGGGTTCGTTTCGCGACACCGAGCGGATCATCGACCTGTCTACCGACGACGAAGCGCTGCTGTCCGCCGGTGCAGGCCACACGGGGTTCGACGTCCGTAGGGCCGCCGACCAGTTCGGCACCCTCGGCGGCGGCAACCACTTCGTCGAGGTCTGCGAAGACACCGACGGGGCGGCCTGGATCGTGCTGCACTCGGGAAGTCGTGGCGTGGGCAACACGATCGCGAAGACGCACATCGACGCGGCCAAGGGACTCATGGCGGCGTACTTCATCGAGTTGGGTGACCCTGACCTCGCCTACCTCGTGGAAGGCACACCGGAGTTCACGGCCTACATCACCGCCATGCTCTGGGCGCAGGACTACGCCGCCCGGTCCCGCTCGCTGATGATGCGCGCCACCTTGGCCGTTGTCGCCGAGCAGTCCGGTGGACCGGCCGCAGCCGAAGACGAGATCAACTGTCACCACAACTACACGACCCGTGAGCACCACCACGGCCAGAACCTCTGGGTCACGCGCAAGGGTGCTATCGACGCCGGAACGGGGAAGCTCGGGATCATCCCCGGATCGATGGCGACCGGCTCCTACATCGTGGAGGGCTGTGGGTCCCCGGCGTCCTACTGCTCGGCGTCGCACGGTGCTGGTCGAACGATGTCGCGCTCGGCTGCCCGGAAGCAGCTGACCGAGGCGTCGTTGGACGACCGCATGGACGGCATCGCCTGGAACCACGACGCCGGGGCGCTGCTCGATGAGCACCCCGACGCCTACAAGCGGATCGAGGACGTGATGGCCAACCAATCCGATCTCGTTCGCCCGGTGGCAAGGCTCCGCACCGTGCTCAACTACAAGGGTGCGTGAGTCGGCGGGTGCCCAACGATCGGGGCTGCCTCGGTGACCATGCGCGAACATGGCTGGGTGCCCAGTGGCAAAGACGATGACATCGATCTGGCCGGCGCTGTCGTCCGACTTAGGACGACAGCGCCCTCCGACATTCCTGCGCTCATCGCGATCCGCCAGACCGACGAGGTGCGCAGCCGTTGGGGTGGCGGCGACCTCGAGGCCGAATTCGCCGACGATCTGGCCGATGACGCGCTCTTCCAGCTGACCATCGAGGTCGACGGGCGAATCGTCGGACTGATTCAGTTCGCCGAGGAGGAGGACCCCCAGTACCGCCATGCCTCAATCGACATCTACATCGACCCCGCCGTCCACCGACAGGGATACGCGAGCGACGCAATCGCCACGCTGACCGACCATCTCTTCGCCGAGCGAGGCCATCACCGACTGACGATCGATCCAGCTGCCGACAACCTGGCGGCGATCGCCTGCTACTCGGCGGTCGGGTTCCGCCCGGTCGGCGTCATGCGCTCCTACGAACGTCGCTCCGACGGCAGCTGGAGCGACGGCCTCCTCATTGAGCTGCTCGCCACCGACGACCCACGAGGAAGGGAGACCACACCATGACCCACACGCACGAGTGTTCGTTCTCTCTCGACAACGGTCGACTGCAGGTCGACGTGGTGATGGGCGACATCACGACCGAACGAGTCGATGCCATCGTCAACGCCGCCAACTCGTCACTCCTCGGAGGAGGCGGCGTCGACGGCGCCATTCATCGAGTGGCCGGGCCCGAGCTGCTGGCGGCCTGCCGTCTCCTCGATGGCTGTCCGACCGGACAGGCGAAGATCACGCCTGGCTTCGACCTCCCGGCCACGTGGGTCATCCACACCGTCGGCCCGATCTGGTACGGCGGAACCGATGGAGAGCCCGAACTACTGGCGTCGTGCTACCGGCAATCACTCGCGCTGGCAGACGAAGTCGACGCAAGCTCGATTGCGTTCCCGGCCATCTCGACCGGCGTCTACGGGTATCCGACGGAGCCCGCGGCCCGGGTCGCCGTCGAGACCATCACCTCGACCGGCACATCGGTCACGCTGGTTCGCCTCGTCTGCTTCAACCAGCCGACGTGGGATGCCTATCTGAGCATCCTCGACCACTAGGGAAATCAGCCAACGCCACAGGGGCACCCACAATCTCGGTGAGACACCCGTCGCTTCGTCGGCTAGATCGCACCAGGCTGCCTACGCTTCGGACATGAAGATCGCCATCATCGGCGCCGGGAGCGTCGGCACCGCCGTTGCCTATGCGGCTGCCATCCAGGGGGTTGCCGACGAGCTCGTGCTCTACGACCTCGATGGAGCCAAGGCCACCGCCGAGGTCCTCGACCTCCAGCACGGGCTCCAGTTCGTCCCGTCCGTCCAGGTCCAAGGAGGCGACGACATCACCGCGTGCCGTGATGCCGAGATCGTCGTGATCACGGCCGGGGCGAAACAACGCCCGGGGCAGAGTCGGCTCGACCTGGCCGGAGCGAATGCAGCGATGACCCGCAAACTCGTCCCGCAGCTCCTCGGGCTGACCACGAGTCCAGTCCTGCTGTTCGTGACCAACCCAGTTGATGTGGTGACGTTCGTCGGGCAAGTGGCGGCGGCCGAACTCGGCATCGACCATCGCAGGGTCATCGGCTCGGGCACCGTGCTCGACACCTCCCGCCTCCGCCACCGGCTGGCGACGAACTTGTCGGTCGCCGTTTCGAGCGTGCACGCGTCCATCGTCGGTGAGCACGGCGACAGTGAGATTGCGCTCTGGTCGACGGCGAACGTCGGCGGTGCACCACTGCCGCTGGCGGCTCGGGAACTCGACGAGTTGCTGCACGAGATCCGCAATGCGGCGTATCGCATCATCGAGGGCAAGGGAGCGACGAATCTGGCGATCGGCCTGTCCACCGCTCGCATCCTGGCTGCCATCGCCAACGACGAGCGAGCCGTCCTTCCGATCTCCACTCGCCACACGTTCGACGGCGTCGGCGACGTCTGCCTGTCGCTTCCCACCGTCGTCGGTCGAGCGGGCGCGGTGGACATCGTCGAGGTGCCGATGACCGATCACGAGCGACAGGGCCTCACCGCCAGTGCGCAGGCCATCCGAGCCACCATCGACGCCGTCAGCTGATCGGGACGCCTGGCGCGGTGCTCGACGGTGGTGGAGACTGCCCGCATGTCAGCTGAACAGATCGTCAACGACTTCATCAAGGCCATCGAGGCACAAGACGTCGACGCCGCCGTGGCCATGGTCGCTCCCAACGTGTCGTATGAGAACATGCCGATGAACCCGATCGTCGGCCGCGACGCCGTACGCCAGACCCTCGCCGGGTTCCTCGAACGTGCAACCGAGGTGGACTGGCGGATCGACAACCAATGGGCCGTTGGTTCGACTGTGATCAACGAGCGGCTCGACCGGTTCAAGATCGGCGAGGGCTGGCTCGAGCTGCCGGTCGCCGGCATCTTCGAGGTCAACACCGACGGACTCATCACCCTGTGGCGCGACTACTTCGACCTCGGCAGCTACATGAGCCAACTCACTGCGCTGACGAGCTGACACCCACCGTCGTCACGCGCCCCGCTGGTCGCAGACGATTAGCCTGCAGCGATGCGTCTGACACCGACCGAGCGTGATCGGCTGCTCCTCTTCTCAGCAGCGGAACTGGCCCGGTCGCGCCGCGCTCGCGGCCTGCGGCTCAACGTGCCAGAGGCTACGGCGCTGATCGCCGACACCGTGTGCGAAGCGGCTCGGGATGGGCAGCGCCTCGGCGACGCCGCAGCGGCGGGTGCATCGATCCTGACGGTCGATGACGTCCTCCCCGGGGTGGTCGACATCGTCACCGAGGTCAAGGTCGAGGCGGTCTTCGACGACGGCACCCGCATGGTCGTGGTCCGCAACCCTTTCGGTCCGGATGCGGACGGCCTCGGCGACGAGGCGCCCGGCGCCGTACTCACCGGTCCCGTCACCGCGACCGAGCACGCAGGACGTACGACACTCGCGGTCGTCAACACCTCCGATGTGCCCATTTCGATCACCTCGCACTTCCACTTCTTCGAGGTGAACCAACGGATGCAGTTCGACCGAGCGGCGGCCTACGGCATGCATCTCGACATCCCTGCGGGTGCCGCCCTGCGCTTCGATCCGCACCAGACCGTCGATGCACCGCTGGTCCCGATCGGCGGCAAGCGGGTCGCCATCGGCTTCGCCGGCCTGGTCGACGGACCGCTCGACGCCCCCGGCGCGAAGGAAGCCGCCATCGCTCGGGCCGCTGCGCTCGGCTACCTCGGCGCATGACGGAGGCCTCGACATGACGCAGCACTCCCACGGCCACTTCAGCCACCATCACGACGGCGGCGAGGCACCACACGAACACCTCGACGAAGCCGACATCCTGCCCGACGACTACGCCGCCATCCACGGACCGACCGTCGGCGACCGAGTACGACTCGGCGACACCGGGCTCGTGATCGAGATCGAATACGACGCCCAACGGCGCGGCGACGAGTTCCTCGCCGGGTTCGGCAAGACCGCTCGAGACGGCCTCCACCTGCAAGCAGCCGCGGTGCGCGAGACGTGCGATGTCGTGATCTCCAACGTCGTGCTGATCGATGCCATGCACCGCATCGGCAAGGTGTCGATCGGGATCCGTGACGGCCGTATCGCCTCGATCGGGCGGGCCGGCAACCCCGACACGCTCGACGCCGTCGACGTCGTCGTCGGCACCGGAACGACGATCGTCTCGGGCGAGGGCCTCATCGCCACGGCCGGAGCGATCGACACGCACGTCCACCTGCTGTCGCCTCGCATCATGGAGGCATCGCTGGCGTCGGGGGTCACCACCATCATCGGACAGGAGTTCGGTCCGGTCTGGGGCGTCGGGGTGAACTCGCCGTGGGCACTGCGCCACGCGTTCAACTCGTTCGACCAGTGGCCCGTCAACATTGGATTCCTCGGCCGGGGCTCGTCGTCACATGAGGCGCCGTTGATCGAGGCGTTGGTCGAGGGTGGAGCGTGCGGGTTCAAGGTGCACGAGGACATGGGCGCCCACGCTCGTGCGCTCGACACCGCCCTCCGAGTCGCCGACGAATACGACGTCCAGGTCGCCCTGCACACCGATGGGCTCAACGAGTGTCTCTCGGTCGAGGACACCCTCGCCGTGCTGGCCGGACGCACGATCCACGCCTTCCACATCGAGGGTTGTGGCGGGGGCCATGTGCCCAACGTGTTGAAGCTCGCCGGCGTGGCCAACGTGATCGGCTCGTCGACCAACCCGACCCTGCCGTTCGGACGAGACGCGCTCGACGAGCATTACGAGATGATCTTCGCCTCCCACGGGCTGAACCATCACTCGCACAGTGATCACGAGATGGCGAGCGACCGCATCCGTGGCGGCACGATGGGAGCCGAGGGCATCCTCCACGACATGGGCGTGATCGGGATCACGTCGTCGGATGCCCAAGGCATGGGCCGGGCCGGTGAGACCGTGCGTCGCACGTTCCAACTCGCCGCCGCCATGAAGGTCCATCTCGGCATGGCGGCCGGCGATGTCGCCACCCGTCACGACAACGAGCGAGTCCAGCGCTATATCGCCAAGCTGACGATCAACCCCGCAATCGCGCACGGCCTGTCACACGAGATCGGATCGATCGAGGTCGGCAAGCTCGCCGACATTGTGCTCTGGCGACCCGACCACTTCGGCGCCAAGCCCCAGATGGTACTCAAGGCCGGTTTCCCCGCGTTCGGCGTGACCGGCGATCCCAACGCGACCACCGACTCCTGCGAGCCGCTCGTCCTCGGCCCGTTGTTCGGTGGCCTCGGTGCCACGCCGGCCGACCTGTCCGTTGCCTTCGTCAGCCAGGCCGCGGCCGCAGCCGACAATGATCATTTGACCACTCGCCGTCGCCGAGTCGGTGTGCGCAACACACGGAACATCGGACCGGCCGACCTCGTCCATAACGCCCGACTGGGCACGGTCGAGGTCGACAACGCCACCGGCATGGTCAGCTTCGACGGGGAACGCGTCTACGCCGACCCCGTCGAGTCCGTCTCGCTCAGCCGCCTCTACTTCCTCTGAGGAATCATGGTCACCCCTCGCACTGCCGGCTTCTCGATGCCTCCCGAATGGGCACCACACGAGCGGACCTGGATGGAGTTCCCACCGGTCAATCACTACTTCGCCCCACCCGACAGTACGACGTCGATCGAGCACTTTCGTGACGCGTGGATCGCGGTCACGAACGCCGTCGCCCGATTCGAGCCGGTCTCGCTGATCTGCAATCTCGGCGATGGCGACACCGCACGCGAGCTCCTCGACCGCGATGTCGCCGACAACGTCACGATCTACGAGGCGCCGATCACCGACGCCTGGTTCCGCGACAGCGGTCCGACCTTCCTCACCCATCCCGACGGCCGGCTCGGTGCCACCCACTGGAGCTTCAACTCGTGGGGTCATCCCGAGATCGACTCACGCGACGAGGCACAGGTCGGCGCCTTCGCTGCGGGGATCGCCGGCGCCGAGCTGTTCACCACCGACATGGTCAACGAGGGCGGCGGCATCCACACCGACGGCGAGGGCACCGTCCTCCTCACTCGCACCGTCCAGCTCGACCCACTACGGAATGAGGGTTGGCTCCCCGAACGGGCCGCCACCGAGGTGAACGCCTACATCGGCGCCGAGAAGGCGATCTGGGTGCCGCGCGGACTCACGGTCGACTACGGCGACTTCGGCACCCGCGGCCACATCGACATCGTCGCGGCGTTCGTCCGACCCGGTGTCGTCGTGGCTCATGCCCAGCGCGATCGGAACCATCCCGACTACGCCGTGTGTGCCGAGAACCTCGAACTGTTGCGTCGTTCGACCGACGCCCGAGGCCGTCAGCTCGAGGTGATCGAGATCCCGGCCCCCACCCGAGGTCGGGTCGACGGCAGCTTCAACGATTGGTCCTACATCAATCACTACGTCTGCAACGGTGCGGTGATCCTCTGCTCGTTCGACGACCCCAACGACCAGCAGGCGGCGGCGATCCTGGCCGAGCAGTACCCGGGGCGCGAGATCGTGCTCGTTGACGCACGCTCGATCTTCGAGTGCGGAGGCGGCATCCACTGCATCACCCAACAGCAGCCCGCCACTCGCTGACGAGTCACGCACACCCCGCAAACCCCAGCAACGTTGGCGTCCCCACACCTCTGACCGGGCTCAACTCTCCAAAGTTGCTGGGGGTTCGGTGGGGGGTGGGGTGGCGAGGCGGGCGAGGGCGGTGGTGACCGCGAGCTGCGGGCTGGCGAGGACGGGCACCGGACCCGAGTAGCGGCCGACCGCATCGGCCATCGAGGCCTGAGCGAGCACGATCACGTCGAGCCCTTCCGCACAGTCGGCACAGGTGGCGGCGATGGTGTCGAGGTAGCCGTCGACGTCGCCGGCCTCGAACTGGGCCCAGGCCCCGTCACTGAGCACCATCTCGATCTCGACCGGGGCCGATTGCTCAGCAGCAACCGACTCGAGCAGATCGTGCGTGGGACCAACGGTGCTCTCCAGTGCCGTGACCACACCGATACGACCGGCACCGGCCGAGGCCAATCGCACCGCCTCCTCGGCCATCGGACGGTCGACGCGGAACACCTCGACGCCCTGCAGCTCACCGGCATGCTCGGCCACGCTGCCGATGGTCGAACAGGTGCAGACGACGACGCCGGCTCCCCGCGCCGCGAGATCGGCGACGGCGCGTCGCACGGCCAGGTGGAGGGCGTGATCATCGAGCCCGTCACGGCGGGCGTCGGCCAGCAGTGCCTCGTCGACGACGGCCATCGTCTCCATCGATGCGTCGGCCTCGGCCACGAGCGTCTCGAAGGTCGAGACGTGAACGGGCGACGTGTGGAGGAAGCCGATGGTCGTCATTGCCGCACGCTAGTCAAGGCCGCAGCGCGAGACGAAGAATTCGCTTCCCAAATGAACAGTCGCGATATATCGTGAGTGTTACGAGGAAGAGTTCCTCGAAGCACCCTCCACATCAGGAGCTACACATGCATCACGCATCACACACAGATCACGCCCACCTCCCGCCCTGGGCCCGCCGTGGCCAACGACCCGAAGGATTCGACATGAATGAGCCAGCGTTCGGACGCCGAGGAGAGAGCGCAGGCCGCGGCGGTCGCGGCCGGGGTGGCGGCGGTCGAGGAGGCGGTCGCAAGCGCGGCGGGCCCCATCGCCGGGGTGGCGTCGGGCGGGGCGACGTTCGTATCGCCGTCCTCGCCCTGCTCACCGAGGAGCCGATGCACGGCTACCAGATCATGAGCGAACTGGCCGAGCGCAGTCAGGGCGCCTGGCAGCCGAGCCCCGGCTCGATCTATCCGCTTCTCCAACAGTTGGCTGACGAAGGTCTGGTCACGAGCGACGAGTCCGACGGCCGGAAGGTCTTCACCCTCACCGAGGCCGGCATCGCCCTGGCTGACGAGAGCGCCGACCAGCCACCGGTGTGGGAGCGATTCGCCCAGTCCGGTGCTGGCGTCGATCTCCGCGAGGCCATCGCCGGCATCGCCGTTGCCGCCCGACAGGTGGCGACGACCGGGACGTCGGATCAGGTCGCCCGCGCCGCCGAGATCCTCGTCGACGCCAGGAAGCGGCTGTATCAGCTGCTGGCCGAGTAACCGCTGGGACCCGCCGAGCCGGCAGACCCGTCGCCGTCGACCGGACGGTGCCGTACGGCTGCAAGCTTCTCCGGATTCATGACGGTCAGGATCCGCACGATCGCACCGTCGACCACCTCGGCGCTCGTGACCGACGACAGCTCCCCACCCACCGTGATCGTGAAGCCGGGAAAGCCGCTGACCATTGCCGGTTCGATCACCCCGCCGTCTTCGAAGCGCTTCGCCAGGTTCACGAAGAGACGCACGATGCGATCCGACCCCACGACAGGCTGGCGCGCTGCTCGGCGCTGCGCGCCACCATCGCTGATGTAGCACGCATCGGGGGCGAGACAGGCAAGCGCGGATTGTTCGTCGCCAACGATGATTGCCTCGAGAAAGCGGGCCGCAGTGGCCAAGGCTGATCGGGCATCATCGCGTCGCTCGATCGACGCCCCTCTCACCTTGCGCCGGGCTCGGCTCGCCAATTGACGACACGATTCGGGCGATCGATCCATCGACGCCGCGATGTCGGCGAAGGTCTCACCGAAGACGTCGGCCATCAAGAACGCGACCCGTTCATCGGGCGACAGCCGTTCGAGCATGACGAGGAAGGCCGACGTCAGCGAATCCGAGACCACCGCCGATTCCGACGGATCTCCCAGCGGTTCGACCCACGGCGTCGGCAACCACGGCCCCACGTAGTCGACCTCGTCCCGCTTGCGGCGACGAAGCTGATCGAGCGCCAGTCGAGTGGCCACCGTGTTCAACCACGCATCGGGGTTCACGATCTCGGCCTGATCGGCTCGCTCCCAACGCAGCCAGGCTTCTTGGACCACATCCTCGGCGTCGACGAACGAACCAAGCAGCCGATACGCGCGTCCGACGAGCCGGGGTCGAGCCGCTTCGAAGGTGAGATCGACGGTCGACGCGTCAGACGACGCGCCGCCGACGTCGTTCTCGCACACCGGCTCACCACCGGCTCGCCCCATGCTGGTCATCGAGCCAGCATGCCCGTTCGTCGAGCTGCGTGGGCAGCGGCGGCATGCCCACTCGCTGCTCCCGACATGATCGACGCGTCAGCCAACAGGTGCTCGGTCATCCAGTCGCCGGCAGCGAACAACCCCTCGGCCGACCGCTCCAGCCCGGACGGCCGCTCGACGCCGACGATCGGCCGACCCCAGGTCACCACGGGTGCGGCGAGAAAGCGATCCACCACACGTTCTTCGGCCGTTGGGAGGCCAGCTGCTGCCGCATGGCGTTCGAGCTCGGCGCGGTTCCGCTCGCTCGAACGGTCGGCATCGGAGTCGAGATAGCGCATCACCGAGTACAGATGGGCGCCATCCGGCGCCAGGTCGGCGCCAGGTGCATGCATCGAGCAGTACAGCGGCTCGTCAGCTGACAGCAAGAAGGTCGACGATCCCCTTGCGCCTGCGATGTCGAGACACGCCGCCCGCTGCGCTGCGCCTGCTCGCTCCACCCAGTCGGCGGTGTCATCACCCACGAGGTTGGTCGCCTGCACCGGGCCGCCGACGGCAAGCACCACGGTCGATGCTCGGAGCGACCCCTCGTCAGTGACGACCGTCCACTCCGCCGATTCCCGTTCGACCGAACGAACGGCCTGGTGCTCGAGGACGGCGATGCCGGCGATACCCATCAGTCGACGCAGTTCGCCGATGATGTGCTGCCATCCGCCATCGACATAGGTCACCCCCGCCATTCCTGCTTGAAGCTGGCGAAACATGATGCCTGCTGGTTGGGTACCGGGATCGGCCGCATACGACCCGAGCCGCAGGACCGCTGTCAGATATTTTACGAGATCAGGTCGGGCGCCCCGCTGGTCGAGCCAGTCATCGACGCTGTACGAGTCATCGGGCAGCGAGCGGCCCAGCGACGCAAGGATCGAGGTGAGCTTCATCTTCGATCGAAGACTCAGCAGTCGACTCGTCGCCAGTGCGGCCGGCGCGATCGGCAACGGCGCAACCGCGCCATCCCACATGAACTCATACGTCGTCGGGTCTGGTCGGTGGCCGGTGATCGACGCACCCAGTCGATCGAGCACGGCGCGGCCGACGCCGTTGTACAAGGCATGCCCGCCCTCGTTGAGGGTGAAGCCGTCGCGTTGAGCGCTCTTGGCTCGGCCGCCGAAGCCGTGGGCGTCCAGTACCGCCACCGACGCCCCGTCGCCCGCCGCCGTCAGCGCTGCGGTGAGGCCGGCCAGTCCGCCGCCGACCACCACCACGTCGTACGGTCGGCCGGCAACCGACGCCATCGATGCCATTGATCCTTCGTTCACTCGCTCGTTCATCATCGAACCTCCGACCACTCGACGAACCGAACGCCTCGATCGTGACGAGAAATCCGACGATTCCTGTCCGGCACGCGGTGCCGGTGGTGTCATGGGGCGGTATCAGGGGCTCGTTGTCGACGACGAGGTGCTCGCCGGCGTCGTGGCGGTGGTCGACGGCACAGTGGTGGTCGACGGCACAGTGGTGGTCGACGGCGCGGCGGCCGTGGTCGGCGACAGCGCAGCATCGGCTTCGTAGGCACCCATGTCCCATCCGCCGCCCTGGGGGCGCGGGGTTCCGTCACGATCCTCGGCGAACTCTGCGATCTCGACGCCGGCGTCGATCGCCGCCGATCCCTCGGCCAGGCGGAAGTCGCCGGCGGCGGCGTCGACGAACAGATCGGCGGAGGCCGCGATGTTGCCATCGAGGGTCGAGCCGATGTTGTTCACCAGTTGGGCGTCTGCGGGATTGTCGCCCTGGCGGATCTCGATCGGGACGAGCCCGGCATCGAAGATCGTGTTGTTGTAGATCCGGACCAGCGTGGCGTCGCGGTTCTCGAACTTCGACTCGACGAGGATCCCGCGATGCTCCAGGTTCCACATCACGTTGTTGTAGATGAGCGACGGAGTGTTGACGTTGATGGCATTGCCGTCCTGGAACTGTGAGGTGGCGGTCACGTTCCAGATCGTGTTGTTGCGGATGATGATGTTGGCGTCGAAGTGCGGGATGACGGCCAGGTAGACCTGACCGGCCACGATGGCGCCCGAGTTGGCAGTGGTGATGTCGTGCACCAGGTTGCCCTCGATCACGATGTCGAACGCTCCCGGCTTGACGTCGATGGCCTCGGCGGTCGTGTTGGCGATCTCGCAGTTGCGAATCGTCACCCGGGCAACGGGATCGACCCCGCTGTCGGCGCCCAGGTAGAAGCCCTCGCCGTAGTTCGAGTACGGCGTGCCCTCGAGGTCGCCGGGTCGAATCCCGGTCCGATCGATCACGCAGTTCTCGAACAGCATGTCGGTGCTGCCCTCGTTGATCTGGACCGCCTCCTGTCCGACATCTTCCCAACGCATGTCGGTGAAGGTCAGGTTGTTGGAGGCCTTGATGTAGGTGCCGTGGATCCCGCCTCGCACGGTGAAGCCGGAGAAGTCGATGAACTGCACCGAGGTCATCGACAGCGAGTCGGAGGTGTCGACGGTCTGGGGATCGAAGACGACACCACCGTCGGGCGCCGTGACCGAGATCGGAGCCTCGGCCGTGCCTCCGACCCCTTCGAGTTGTGTGAACGGGTAGGTACCGGGGAGCAATCGGATCTCGTCACCGGGAACGGCAACGGCGAACGCCTGCTCGAGTGAGGCCACTGCCGTGTCGGCGGTCTGGCCGGCAGCGGTATCGCTTCCGTCGGGCGACACGTACACCACGGGCTCGCGGGGTGCCTCGCTGGTCGTCGTGGTGTCGGCCGACGAATCGTCGGTCGACTCGGTGGTCGGCACCGACGTGGTGGCGTCGGCGACCGGCTCACCACCACCGTCGCCACCTCGGGTGAGCAGCACCACCGCCCCGGCGAGCAGGATCATGGCAACACCGACCCACAGCATCCAGAGGTCTCGCCGCGCCATCAGTTGCGCAATGCGGGTCTTCCGATCGTCTGTTGGTCCCACGCACGTCCTTCGTTTCGCCGAGCCATCAGGGTACTGGCGATCGTGGTGGCCCTTCGGTCGGTCTCGTGTCTAGCGTTGCGGTCATGACGCCACCCGATATCACCCTGGTGCTCCGGGGAGCCACGGTGTACGACGGCACCGGTGCACCACCGGTCCTCGCCGACGTCGCCATCGCCGGCGACCGAATCGTCGAGGTCGGCCAATCGGTCGACGGTCACGGAGCGCCCGAGGTCGACCTCACGGGGCTCTGCCTGTCACCCGGGTTCATCGACACCCACACCCACGATGACTTCGCCGTGCTGCTGCATCCCGACATGGCGTTCAAGGTGTGCGGCGGGGTCACCACCTGCATCGTCGGCAATTGCGGGATGGGTGCTGCTCCGCACCGACAGGCCACTCGGGTGGCGCAATCGTTCCATCCCGATGCCGAGCTGCCTGACTGGGACGGATTCCGCGGCTATTTCGAGCTGCTCGAGTCCTCGCCGCCGTCGGTCAATGTCGCGGCGCTGATGGGGCACGGCACCATCCGGGCGGCCGTCATGGGCCGCTCCGACGCCGAACCCACGCTCGATCAGTTGGAGGAGATGCAGGCGATCCTGACCGAAGGACTCGACGCCGGGTGCCTCGGGATGTCGACCGGGCTCATCTACGAACCGGGCAACCACTCGACCACCGACGAACTCGTCGAGCTGGCGACGACCGTGGCCGAGGCCGGCGGGATCTACACGAGCCATCTTCGCAACGAGGCCGACCTGCACGCCG
Source organism: Acidimicrobiales bacterium (assembly GCA_041394265.1). Lineage (NCBI taxonomy): Bacteria > Bacillati > Actinomycetota > Acidimicrobiia > Acidimicrobiales > Acidimicrobiales bacterium. The sequence continues at coordinate 2,500,005 of JAWKIO010000005.1, read as the reverse complement.
AAGCGATCGACGAGGCGATCGAGATCGGCCGACGCAGCGGCGCACCGGTGGTGATCAGCCACCTGAAACGAACGGGCCGGCGCAACTGGGGTACGGCCGCACACGCCATCCGCCAGATCGAGGCGGCGAACGCCGAAGGCCTTTCCGTTGCCGCCGACCAGTACCCCTACACCGCAGGGAGCACCGTGCTGTCGGCCATCGTCGGTCAGGGCACCTTGCGTGATCCAGACAACTCCTTCGGCGGGGTGACCGGCGACGATCTCGTCGTTGCCAGTTGCCCCAACGCACCGGCGTGGGAAGGGCGGTCGATCGCCTCGATCGCCGAGGAACTCGGGATGGACGCCGCCGACGCCGCCGACCATGTCGTGGCCACCGACCTCCGCACCACCATCATCTTGCACTCGATGAGCGAGGACGACGTCCAGACCATCCTCGCCGCCGATGGGATCATGATCGGCTCCGACGGGCTGCCGACCCTCGAAGGCCGGCCACATCCCCGTCTCTACGGCACCTTCGCCCGCGTACTCGGGCACTACAGCCGCGATCTCGGCGTGCTCGGGCTGGCCGAGGCGGTCCACCGGATGACCGGTCGGTCTGCCGAAGTGTTCGGGCTCACCGACCGCGGCGTCATCCGACCTGGCGCCATCGCCGATCTGGTCGCCTTCGACGCCAGCGCCATCATCGACGTCGGCACCTTCGACGACCCCCAGCACGTGCCCGAAGGGATCGTCGGGGTCTGGGTGGCGGGCCGGCCAGTCGTCGCCGACGGTGTGCACACCGGCGACCGGCCGGGTCGCGTGCTGCGCCGCGGCGGCGTCGCGACAACCGAAACGGCCGCCGAGACCGCCCCCGCCGGCAGCGCCTGACGCGTTCGTGCGCCCGCTCAGCCTCGACCAACTCCTGGCACGCTCCGACGACATCGATCGTGCGATCGAGGCAACGGCCGGCATCGATCCGTGGTGCTCGGCGCTCGACTGGATCGTCCCCGTGCACCTCGCCTTCGCGCCGAGCGCCACGCCGATCCTCCGGGAGGCGCCATCGGGCTTCGCCCTGCTCGCGCGCTACCCGACGTCCGAAGGACGATCGATGATCGCGGGGCTCGAGCCGCTCTGGGGGTTCGCCGCTCCCCTGCTCGGCAGGGACCAGGGGGCCGTCGCCGCCGAACTGGCGGCCGAACTCCTCGACGACACCGACTGGGACACGCTCGCGCTCCCGGGACTCCCTCCGGCGCGCGACACCGTGATGAGGATCGCCCGGTCGCTCGCCGTGTTGGGCGACGTCGGCCTGCAAGAAGGCATCACCCGCCAGATCATCGACCTCGAGGACGGGGCGACGGCCTGGCTGGAGCGACGCAGCCCCAAGTTCCGGCGCAACCTCCGCAATGCGCAGCGCCGTGGCCGAGACGTCGGTCTCGATTTCGAGATCGTCGATGACGCCCCCGACCTCTTCGACCGCATCCACGCAATCGAACGAACGAGTTGGAAGGGCGCCCAGGGCGACGGCATCACCAGCCCCGAGATGAGCGAGTTCTACCGCGTGATGTCGCAGCGCCTCCAGGGCGCCGGACGAGCGCGGGCGGTGGTCGCCACGATGCATGGATCGGACGTCGGCTACATCCTCGGTGGCGTGCGCGACCATCGCTACCGGGGCCTCCAGCTCAGCTATGCCGCCGAGGCCGGTTCACTGTCGCTTGGGCACCTCCTCCAACGCCACGAGCTGCACCGCATGGCCGCCGAGGGCATCGCCACCTACGACATGGGGATGGACATGGCCTACAAGCAGCGAATGGCCGACCGCTCGATGACCTCGGTGATGCTTGTGGTACGTCGCGACGTCACCGGCTACGTTCGGCACCCGTGATCGACATCGGAAAAGTTGGTATCTGGCAGGGCGTCCTCGACGCACAACCGAGCGGAGCGGTGCGAGAAGCCGTGGCCGAGGTGGAGGCGATGGGGTGGCCCACCCTGTGGATTCCCGAGACGGTGTCACGAGATCCATTCGTCTCGGCATCGGTGATGCTCGAAGCCACCTCGCAGTTGAAGGTCGCCACCGGCATCGCCTCGATCTGGGCCCGAGACGCCATGACCACCGCCAATGCGTCGAAGACCCTGAACGAGGCCTACGACGGCCGGTTCCTCCTGGGCCTCGGTGTGAGCCACCACACCCTCACCGAGTGGGTCCGCAAGCACGACTACTCCAAGCCGCTCAGCACCATGCGGACCTACCTGGAGCGGATGGACGCGTCGATGTTCAAGGGTGTCGAGCCCGCCGAGCCGCCGTCGCGGGTCCTCGCCGCCCTGGGCCCGAAGATGCTCGAACTGTCGGCCACCATGGCCGACGGCTGCCACCCGTATTTCGTCCCGGTCGAGCACACGGCGATCGCCCGCGAGGCCGTCGGGCCCGACAAGATCGTCGCCACCGAGCAGATGGTGGTGCTCGAGACCGATCCGACCGCCGCCCGCGAGATCGCCCGCAAGCACATGGCGGTCTACCTGGGCCTGCCCAACTACGCGAACAACCTGATCCGCCTCGGCTACTCCGAGGAGGAGATCACCAGCGCTTCGGATCGAGTGGTCGACGCCATCACGGTGTGGGGCACGGTCGACACCGTGGCAAAGCGGGTACAAGACCACCTCGACGCCGGGGCCAGCCATGTCTGTGTCCAGGTGCTCCAGAAAGATCCGACCGCGATTCCCACCGAAGCCTGGAGAGAGCTCGCCGGCGCTCTACTCTGATGGCGAACGACTCGGCGGCACCGAGGCCGTCGAGCCGCTCGACCCGACACAACTGCGAGGCGACCTCATGACGCAACAATCCGTGCTGCTCCTGGCCGGTGCCGGCCTGCTCCTCGGCCTGATCGCCGTGGTGATCGATCGACTCAACTTCCCCCAGCCGAAGTTCCGCGCCAAGGGGGTGCGGGTCGGGGGTGAGCAAGCTCGCGACCGCACCGGTGCCCACATCGTCGAATTCGAGGATCAGCAGTGACCGCCGCCGTCGTTGCCGAGACCGCCCCGCCGGCAAACCCGTCGCTGGTCGAAATGGGCAAGCACCTGCTGGTGCGCATCAAGGCCCACAACGTCGTCATCATGTGTGCCGGCATCGCCTTCTACGGCGTGCTCGCCATGGTGCCCACACTGATCGCCCTGGTCACGATCTACGGTCTCGTCACCGATCCCGACCAGATCGCCGACCAGATCAAGAGCCTGTCCGAGCGGATGGACCCCGACACCGCCGAGCTGATCGGCTCCCAGCTCGAGGGCATCGTCGACAGCGCCAAGGGCGGCGGGGGGATCTTCGCCCTCGTGTCGGGCATCGTGCTCGCCCTTTGGGCCGCGTCCGGCGCCGTCCAGAAGCTGATGCTGTCGATCAGCATGGCGTACGCCACCATCGAACGGCGCAAGGGCTGGAAGGTACGAGGCATCGCCTACCTGTTCACACTGGGCGGCATCGTGGGCGTTGCCCTGCTCGTGTTCCTCCTGGGCGCACTACCGGCCGTGATGAGCGAGATCGGCCTGTCGGGACCGACCAAGCTGCTCCTCAACATCTTGCGGTTCCCGCTCCTCGCCGCTCTCTTCGCCGGCGCGCTCACCTTCCTCTACCGCTACAGCCCGGATCGCGATCACAAGACCCCGTGGTGGAACCCCGGGGCCATCGCCGGCACGATCGCCTTCATGCTCTTCGCCGGGCTGTTCTCCTTCTACGTCTCCTCTGCCGGCGGCATGCCTCCCAGCTACGGAGTGCTCGGCTCGATCGCGGCCCTCATCATCTTCTTCCAGCTGTGCGCCATCGCCGTGATCATCGGCGCCGAGGTCAATGCCACCTACGAGGGCGAAGACCTCGACCCGTCGAGCCGCGGCTCCAGCCTGCTCAGCCAGAAGACCGAGGCGTTGAAGCAGGTCGAACCGGTCAAGCTCGGCACGGCGATCGCCGGCCTGGCCGCCATCATGTTCCTCGGCAAGGGCGACTGAACAGAGACGGCCACGGCGACGGCACCGAGGATCGCTCGGAAGGCTGCTGCGCATCAGTATGGGTCCAACGACTCATTTCACTTGAATCCCGCTTGAGTTTCATCAGCCCCGCCACCGGTGTGCCGATGGCAGTGGCATGCGACCGAGCCAGGAGAAGCAACGCCACAGCGCTGTGCCCGTCCCTGCCCGTCGCACGCGCCCGGTCCACTACCGCCTGACCAAGACCGAGGCCGAACTCCAGGCCGAAGCGCAGGCGAAGCGCGCCGAACGCATCGCCGTGCTGCAGCGGGACGACGACGACTACACCGACTTCCTGTACTCGATGCTGGGTACGGCCGTGTTCTTCTTCCTCGTGCAGATCGTTGCGTCGGTGATGATCGCCAACTACCTCGGCGTGGCCGTGAGCATCAAGGTCTGGGCCAAGGTGCTGCCCTACATCGAGCTCCGGGGCGGACTCACGGAGTTCATCAAAGTCACGACCTACTCGACCGCCGCCACCGTGCTCCTCGGAACGGTGCGGTCGATGGCCACGCTCGCGTTCTGGCGCAAGAACATCCAAGTGGTCGACGGGCGGGCCACCGCGCTGCTGATGAGCGGGCTGCTGCTCGCCTACCAGTACATCCGCCATCTCATGAACCCGCCCGTGATCGACACCTGGATCTACGCGCAAACCATGGCCGGCGTCGTCGCCGCCACCGTGATCTACCTGGGGTTCCGACCCACAGGTCACCAGTCGGCCCCGGCCGAATCGCCCGCTCGACCGACGCGAGTCGAGCGCGCACTCTCCCCAACCCAAGCAACTGAGCAAGGAAAGCGAATTCCACGATGACCACCAAAGGACGTATCTCCCGGCGGACGGCGATGGCCGCCACCGCCATGACCGTGTTCGCCACCCCGGCGTTCGCCTCGATGATGATCCAGAGCTACATGGCTGCCGATGTCGACATCGTCAGCACCTGCCTGGTGACCAAGGCCGGCAGCGATGTCGGCAGCTACTCCGATCCCGCCGGCGCCAGCGTCGACTTCGCCAGCAGCGCAGTCAACAACAGCCGCGTCGACATCCTCGAAGACCGCGTCAGCGTCATCGGTATGCAGGGTGACCGAGTGATCTACAACGACGTCGCCCGCATCCAGAACACCTGTGACATCCCGCTGGCCGTGCATCTCCGGATGAGCGGTTCGCAGGGAAGCGGCTGGGCCGACCGCTACGCCGAGGTCTACATCAGCTCGACGGCCACCCCGCTCGACTCGACGATCTCGCTCGGCTACCCAACCGACAACACGGCGAACTGGACGGCGCAGCCGCTCGTCGTCGACTCCAGCGGCACGCCCACCCAGCCGCTCACCAGCGACGTGACCCTCGCTCCGAACGAGGAGCTGCGAGTCGCCACGCTGATCGAGGCCGGCATGCTCCCCGCCAACCTCACCGATCAGTCCACGATGACCTGGGACGTCGTCGCCACGAACGACAACGGTCGCTAGACCATCGAGAGGTTCGGGCCCTCCCGAGCCCGAACCGCACGCCCAGTTCCCTTGGGCTCGCGTCGAGCATCGCCGTCCGGAGCACCTCCGGGCGGCGATGACGCGTCCGGGCCGCCGCGCCGGTTCGGCTCGGCTCAGCCCTCGGTCTCGCTGCCCTTGGTGACGGTGGGTGCTCGACCGGCGGTGGTGTCGTCACAGGTCAACAGGGTCGAACACATCGCGGCGACATCAGGGCTCTGGGCGACGGCGCCTCCCGAGATCCCGAGCGGCTGATAGGTCATCGAGGCCATTCCGAGCACCCGACCCTCGCCGTCGACCAGCGGACCGCCGACGAAGAACGTGCCGAGCGGCGCCGTGTGCTGGAGTCCCTGTGCCGATCGATCGACCAGGACGCCCGGCGTGGCGGTCGCACCCTGGCCACCGATGCCGCTCACGGCGAAGACCCGTCCGCCGAGCGCGGCCACCTGAGTTGCCGGATCGGCGAGCGTCAAGGGTTCGATGGGCTGGGTCGTGACGAGGAGCGCGAGGTCGTGGGCTTCGTCCCACGCCCACAGCGTGGCCGTCACTCGCTCATCCCCCTTCACGAGCGTGATCGTCGGGGACGGAGCAACCGTCGAGGCGCGCACCACGCTGAGGCTCGTCACGAGCGCCGTGCCGCCGTTGTGTCCGGTCACGGCGAACGCCGAACCGGTGGTCGTGGCGCCGGCGTCGTCGAGTGTCTCGACGGTCCAGACCGAAGGCCCGACCAGCGCCGGCAACTCGATCACGCCGCGGGCGTCGGAGGCGAACTCCGACAGTGCGCCGAGCTCGCCCCGGATGTCCTCGATCGACGACGAACGCGCCTCCTCGAGTGCGCCGGTGGCATCGCTGAACTGCTCGTCGAACCCCTCGACGAAACTCGTGATCTGGCGTTCGTTCTCGGCGAGCCGGTTGTCGTAGTACGCATAGAACGCCGCGCCAGAAGCTCCGACGCCGACAGCAAACGACAACAACATGGTCGAGGTGCCGATCACGGTCCGCGGCAGGATCCGGTGGCGTCGCTTCTCCCGTCCGGGACTCATCGGCACGAACCCACGGGGTGCCCAGGTTCGCCGGAGGCGCCACTGCTGCCATCGGTTCGGGGGCCGGAGCATCGGCGCCACGCCACCAGCGGCCGTGCGACCTTGGCGGCCGAGGAACGACCAACGATCGGGCGACGAGATCGGCGCCTTGCGGGTCGACGGCGCCGGCCGGTCGACCGAGGTGGTACGGGCGGCCCGGTCGGAGACCTGGCGGCGCTTCGCTTGCTTGGTGCTGGGTGACGAGGTCATCCGTTGCTTCCTTGTGCATCAGGCGAGGCCGTCGTGGTGGACGTCGACGGTGTGGAGGTCGGAGACGTTGCGCCGGGTGTCGTCGGCACGACGGTGGACGAGGTCGTGGGGGGCGGGGCCGTCGTCGGTGGCGGGGCATCGATGTCGGGGATCGGGACCAGCGAGCGCTCACACGGCCCGCTGCAATCCGGGCCGACGACGGCCGGCTGGTCGCGATCGGCGACGACGGTCCGCTCGACCAAAGGGCGGTAGGTGTCAGAAGCGGGTGCGGTGATCGGGCGGGGAACGACGAAGCTCTCGACCGGGCTGCCGGCCAGCGCTGCGTTCATGAAGTCGGCGAAGGCGATCGCCGGGTGACTGCCGCCCGTGACCCGGGCGACGCCGTTCACATTCGTGAGCGACGCCAACCCGTCGGTATGTCCCATCCACACTGCCGTCGACAGCGACGGGGTGTAGCCGACGAACCAGGCGGCCCAGTACGACTGTGTCGTTCCGGTCTTGCCGGCGACCGGTCGGTCCCGCAGGGCGGCTGCCTTGCCCGTGCCATCCGTGACGACAGCCTGGAGCACATCGGACACCGAGTCGGCAACGTTGGCGTCGAGCACACGGATCCCCGGTCGGTTCTGTTGGTCGATCAGCACCTGGCCGTCGGCATCGAGCACACGAAGGATGCCGATGGGTTCGTAGCGGATCCCGCGATCGGCGAAGGTGCCGTACGCCGACGCCATCTCGAGCGGCGAGGTCTCCGCCGACCCGAGCGCCAGGCTCGGGCCGTAGTCACCGGCGGGGTCGATGCGGGACAGACCGAGGTCACTGGCAAGTTCCGCAGTCGCCGCGATCGAGACCTCGTCGATCAGCATGGCGTAGACCGTATTGACCGACGAGATGGTGGCGTCTCGCAGGGTGATCTCGCCTCGATCGGCGCCGTCGTAGTTGGTGATGGCGCACTTGCTGCCGGTGCAGCCGGGCACGACCCACGTTCCCGGGGCGGGGCGTAGGGCATCGGTGGGGATGCCCTGACGGAACGCCTCGGCCAGCACGATCGGCTTGAACGAGCTGCCGGGCTGGAAGCCGGTGCTTCCCCCGGTGGCCAGGTTGACCTGGCTCGCGGCGTAGTCTCGACCGCCCACCATCACCAGCACTTCGCCGGTTCGAGGATCAAGCGAGACCATCGACATGTCGATCGGGGACTCGGTGTTGGCCAGCCGGGCGGCGACGGCTGCCTCGCCCTCCGCCTGCAGCGTCGGGTCGATCGTGGTGTAGATGCTGAGCCCGCCCCGGTAGAGGGCGTCCGGACCGAGCCGATCGAGGAGTTCGGCCTCGACCCAGTCGACGAAGAAGGGGTAGCTGCTCGCTCCCTTCGCCGGGGGTGCGGCGACCACGGTGACCGGACCGCTCGGGGGCGTGGGATCGGTGGCGCTCCACAGGGTACGCCGGGCCTGGCGCTCGTACTGATCGACGGTGATCATGTCGAGGTCGAGCATCGCCTGCAGCACCAGCCGGCGACGCTCGTCGGCCGCCTCGATGTCTTCGCGTGGCGACAGGCGGGTCGGGGATTGCAGGACACCGGCCAGGGTGGCGGCCTCCGAAAGATCGAGTTCGTCGACCGGCTTTGCGAAGTACACCTCCGCCGCGGCACCGATGCCGTACGCTCCGGCGCCGTAGTACGACGTCTCGAGGTAGGCGAACATGATCTCGTCCTTGGTCATCTGCTGTTCGAGCTCGACCGCCAGCAGCGCTTCGCGAGCCTTGCGTTCGAAGGTCTGCTCGCCCGAGAGATAGGTGTTCTTGACGTACTGCTGCGTGATGGTCGAGCCGCCCTGCGCGACCCCGCCGACTTCGACGTTCGTGCGTGCCGCTCGGGCGATGCCCTCGAAATCGACACCGTTGTGCTGGTAGAAGCGCTGATCCTCGATGGCCACGACGGCGTCGATCAGGACTTGTGGTACGTCCGACGGCTCGATCTCGACCGTTCGATCGAAGCCACGGAACACCGCGATCTCGTTGCCGTCGCGATCGTACGCCCGAGACGGCACGGCCTCGAAGGTGGGGCGTTCATCTGGGAGCTCGCCGGGCAAAGGTGCCTTGAGCAGGACGGTGATCCCGACGGCGGCAGCCACCGGAGGCACGATGACGATGGTGAGTACCACCGCCACCGTGAGGCGGAGCAGCCCGGTGATCACTCGAACGAGTCGGCTCGATTCACCCATCGATTCCCGCCCGTCCGTCGGCGGATCCCGAGCCATCGTCAGCGAGCCCATCCTCGAGGTCGTCGGGCGGCGGGGGTGGCACGACACACTCGAGGAGCGCAGCCGAGTGCGTGACCTCGTCGAGCGTCGGCGCCACGACGAAGGAAGCCGGTGCCGACCCGGCGGTCTCGCACACCGCACCGAAACGAGCGATGCCGGTGGCATCGGTCGGGGCGGTCAACGCCGAGATTGCCCGTGCGGGACCCTCACCGAGCGCCATCTCGACGAGCACCCCCGGCACTGGATCGACCACGACGATTCCGTCGGCGTCGACTCGTCGCCGACCGACGGTCACGCCGATCGTTGCCGCTTGTCCGAGCTCGCGTGATGCCGGCGCACTTGCGGCGACCACGAGTCCGGGTGCCGGCCCGCTCACCGCCAGATCGACGACGGCCTTCTCGTCGGCAGCGACGAAACGCACCGTTGGCGCCACCGACGCCAGTTGCTCGGGGACGAAGGCTCGGATTCGCCAGCGACCACCACCGACACCGGTCAGTTGCCAGCGACCGACGTCGTCGCAGGTGATGTCGAGCGTTGCGACGACCGGCGCCCCATCGGAGGAGCCGGCGGCATGATGCTCGACCCGGACGATGGCGAAGGGAACCGGCCCGAGTGCGTCGGTGACGACGCCGGACAGCTCGACCGAACCACTGGGCAGCGTCGCTTCGGCGATCGAATCCGCCGCGAGCAGGGTCGGGAGCACCACGTTCTTGGTGTCGGGTGCCGCTGGCACGATCAGCGGCGAACTCCCGAGGTCCACCTGCTGTGAGACCTCGAAGTCGAGACCATCGAACTCGAACTGCACCGGCGCGCGTTCCTCGGTGTAGGCCTCGATGATCGGGTCGCGCCGCTGCCACACCGCGACCACCATGGCGAGCAACGCCATACCGAGCACCAGCCGAATCGCTCTCACCGGAGTCCATCGGCCGTTCGGAGCCGGTCATGAGCCGTTCGGCCCATACGGGCGTGGGTCGCATGGGCCGGAGGGCCGAGCTCGAACCGGCCCCTGGACGCGCACCGACCCCGGCGATGCCGCCGGGGTCGGAGTCAGACCTGCGGTGACGTCAGTGCTGCTGTGAGGTCAGCGCTGCGATGGCGTCAGTGGTGCAGTGGCGGTGACGTCAGTCGACGTCGATGAAGATGCACTCGCCCGGGCACTCTTCAGCGGCTTCGATCACGCTGTCGAGGCCACCGTCGGCCACACGGGCCATGCCCTCGGCACCAGCGGGGTTGTTGGTGCCGTCGAACAGCTTCTCGGTCCCGAAGTTCGAGGCCGATTCCTTCACGTAGTAAAGGCCGTCGTCCATTCCGAAAAACACATCGGGGGCGATCTCGGCGCACAGACCATCGCCAGTACAGAGATCCTGGTCGATCCAGACCTTGACCATTTGACACCTTCTTCTTCGATCTCGGCGAACGACCTCCAACGGATCGCTCTACCTTGGGTATCGGCGCCGAGGTGGCACCGATGAGTGATCTTACCCGAAGGTCGGCCACCTGCAGAGACGGGGGACGGGTGCGACGACGACTCAACGATGCCGAAGCCCTGATGTGGCGGCTCGGACAGCATCCGATGCTCGCGTCGACCATGGGGTCGATCGTGATGCTCGATGGAACTCCCGACACCGAGCGCTTCGTTCGCTCGATGGCCCACAGCGTCCTTGCCGTCGAGTCGCTCCACCATCGCGTCGCCAGTCCTCCGCTCCCGCTGGCCGATCTGGAGTGGGAGCCCGACCCCGACTTCGACCTCGAGCACCACGTCCGCATCCTCCGCCTCCCTGCCCGGGCGGGCATCGACGAGGTGACGGCGGCGGCGACCCGTCTCATCGACGACCCGTTCGATCGGTCCCGTCCTCCCTGGTCGATGACCCTCCTGACCGGGGCCGGGCGCGGACGCTCCGCACTGGTGATCAAGGCCGACCACGCCATCGCCGACGGCCAGGGCATGTTGCGCCTCGGTGCGAACCTGTTCGACTTCTCCGACGACGCCCCGCCACGGCCGCCCGTCGATCTCGATGCCGCGATGCGGGCCGCAGGCAGCGGCACGAGTTCGGCGAAGGACGCCGTCACCGATGCGATCCGCTCGCGAGTCGAACGCCTCCTCGGCTTGGCCGTCGAGGGTCTCGGTGCTGCGGGCTCACCCGATCGAGCCCGCCAACTCGTCGACGAGCTCGGCGCAGCAACCCAGCTGGTCGGCGGGGCAAACACGACCGCCTCTGCATCCACGGCGTGGCAACGGCGCTCGCGCAACCGCCGTTCACTGCACCTGACCGCACCGCTCGACGAACTCCGAACACAAGCGGCGGCCCGCGACTGCAGCATCAATGACCTGTTCGTGACGGCGTGCGCCGAGGCCGCCATCGGCTACCACCGGACGCTCGGCGAGGAGCTTCCTCACGTCGTCACCAGCGTGGTCGTGAGCACCAGAACCGAGGATGATCCCGACGCTCACAACGCGGTGATTCCCTCGGCCGTCGTCGTCCCGGGCGCCGGTGCGTCAACCGACGAGCGACTCCGTGCCGTGCAGCAACAGGTCGCTGAGCGACGAGCGGCGATCGATCGACATCAGGGCGGACTCGATGCCGCGAGCCGGATCGCCGGGTTCGTCCCGCCGATGGTCGCTGCCGCCGCAGCCATCGACCAGGCACGTCGCATCGACATCGCCACCAGCAACCTCCCGGGCCCACCGATGCCGATGTGGTTGGCCGGGGTGCCGGTCCGGTGGATCTCACCCCTCGGGCCCGTCGCCGGCACGGCGTGCAACATCACGATGCTCACGTTCTGCGACGACGCCGCCCTCGGCGTTCACTACGACCCGAACGCCGTTGCAGATGCGAGGCTCCTCGGCAGCGAGCTAGTCTCGGCCCTCGCTCGGCTCCAGATCAGCTGCCGTGGCCGATCCCCTCGCACCCGATGACCGACTTCCCCCAGCAGTACGCAACGAGCCGCCGCTTCACCCTCGGCGCTCCTCGAAACGTCCGTGTGACGCCCACCGGCGACACGGTGCTCTTCCTGCGTTCCGAGGGGCCGACCGATCCGGTGCTCTGCCTCTGGGCGCTGCGCGTGGCCAATGGCGAGACCGAGATGCTCGTCGACCCGAAGCAGCTCGATGGCGACGGTGATCTGCCTCCGGCCGAACTGGCACGACGCGAACGGGCTCGTGAGAGCGCGGGCGGCATCGTCGCATACTCACTCGACGAGTCCGGGCAGCGCGCCGCCTTCACGCTCGCAGGCGACCTCTACGTCGTCGACGTCGACACCGGCGCGCTCACCCCGATACCCACGCCGGGCGGCGTGTTCGACCCGGTGATCGATCCCACAGGGCATCACATCGCCTTCGTCGGCGGTCCCGACGGTGCCAGCCTGTTCATCGTCGACTCGAGCGGGACCGGCGAAGCCGTCCTCGTGGCTGGCGACGACGATCCGCTCGTCTCGTGGGGACGCGCCGAATTCATCGCCGGCGAAGAGATGTCGCGCACCCGTGGGATGTGGTGGTCGCCCGACGGCACCGAGTTGCTTGCCCAACGGACCGCCGAACACGACGTCCCCGTGTGGTGGATCGCCGACCCGGCGCATCCCGATCGCGCCCCGCGATCGATCCGCTACCCCGCCGCCGGGGCCACCAACGCCACGGTCGAACTGGCGCGCTTCACCGTGACGCGCACCGGCGACCGGCCCACCGTCGAACCAAGCGGCCTGATCGACTGGGACACGGGCGAGGACACGTCGTTCGAGTACCTCGCCAACGTGCTCTGGGCGAAGGGACACCCCCCGCTCATCGTGCGCCAAACCCGCGACCAGCGCCGAGTCGAGCTGGCCGAGGTCGGTCCGGAGCATGAGGTAACGGTGCGGCACACCATCACCGACCCCACCTGGGTCGAGCTCGTGCCCGGCGCGCCGACCTGGGCCGGCGACCGGCTGCTGACCGTCGAAGACATCGACACCGCGCGTCGGCTCGTCGTCGACGGCACAGCGGTCTCACCTGATCATCTGCAGGTGCGATCGATCCTGCGAGTAGACGGCGACGTGGCGGTGGTCACCGTCTCGGTCGATGACCCGTCGAGTGTGTTCGTGATCGAACTGCCACTCGACGGCAGTGCGCTCGACACGCTGCCGTCGATCGACACCGAGCCCGGTGTGTACTCCGTGGTGCGGGGCGGATCCACCGTCGTCCAGCTTGCGCAGCGGGTACGCCACGCGGGTGTCGAGATCACCGTCGCCAGCCCGAGCCACCCCGAGCCGCTCCTCATCGCCGACCTCAGTGCCCCACCGGTGGTCACACCACGTCCGTCGTTCTTCGCCGCCGGACGACGAACGCTCCCGTCGGCGCTGTTCCTCCCCGCCGATCACGACGGCTCGTCGAAGCTGCCGGTGCTGCTCGATCCCTACGGTGGCCCCCACGCCCAACGGGTCACGCAGACCCACAACGCCCACGCAGTGTCGCAGTGGTTCGCCGACCAGGGATATGCCGTGCTCGTCACCGACGGCCGCGGCACCCCAGGTCGAGGGCCGGTGTTCGAGCGAGCCGTCGCCGGCGATCTGGCGGCGCCGGTCCTCGATGACCAGATCGATGCGCTCGACGCCGCAGCGGATCGCTTCGGAGTCCTCGATCTCGAACGAGTCGGTATCCGAGGATGGTCGTTCGGCGGCTACCTGGCGGCGCTGGCCGCCCTTCGCCGGCCCGACCGGATCCATGCCGCCGTCGCCGGGGCGCCGGTCACCGACTGGCGTCTCTACGACACCCATTACACCGAGCGCTACCTGGGCACGCCCGCCGAGCATCCCGAGCACTACCGGCGCTGCGATCTCATGGCCGACGCCCATCTCCTCGACCGACCCCTCCTCCTCATCCACGGGCTAGCCGACGACAACGTGGTGGCAGCCCACAGCCTGCAGCTGTCGACTGCGCTGCTCGCCGCCGGTCGCCCTCACCAGGTCCTGCCGCTGTCCGGAGTCACTCACATGACGCCGCAGGAGGTCGTCGCCGAGAACCTGTTGCGTCTCCAGCTCGACTTCCTCGATCGTCATCTCCGCTCCGACCAGTCGGTGGATTGATGCCGTGAGCTCGCCGCAACGACCGTCGCCGTCCCTCCCGTCACTCGGCTGGACCGCCGAACACGACACATGGGCCGAGGGCATCGAGCACGACCTTCGGGGACGTATCGCTCGTGCCAGTCGTGGGTTCTCGGTCGTGTTCACCGGCGACGACACCGTGCTGGCGGCGTCGAGCTCGATTCGCACCGACCTCGGCATCGCACCGGCCACCGGTGACTTCGTCACGATTGACGTGTCCGATGGCGAGCCAACGATCAACGCCATTGCCCCTCGAACCACCGAGCTGACCCGGCGGGCACCGGGCCGGGTGCCCGAACCTCAGGTCCTGGCAGCCAACATCGACGACGTCTTCGTGATGCACGGGCTCGATCGGCCCATCAACCTGCGCCGGCTCGAACGCCAGCTGGTCATCGTGTGGCAGAGCGGGGCCACACCCGTGGTGCTGTTGACCAAGGCCGATGAGGTCGCGCACCACGAGGAGGCGGTGGCGTCCATTCGCAACATCGCGCCCGGCGTGCAGACCCTCGCGATCTCGACCATCACCGGTCGCAACATCGACGCCGTGCGGGCACATTTCACCGACACCCGCACCATCGCACTCCTCGGTCTCTCGGGAATCGGCAAGTCGACCCTCATCAACGAGCTGTCCGGCGGCACGGTGCAACGTACGGCGCAGGTCCGAGCGACCGACAAGCGGGGCCGGCACACCACGGTGACTCGGGACCTGATCCCCCTCCCGGGCGGCGGGATCGGCGTCGACACGCCGGGCATCCGCGAGATCGGACTGTGGCAGGCGTATGACGGGATCGATCGGACGTTCGCCGAGATCACCGAGGCCCGGGCCAACTGCCGCTTCAGCGACTGTGAACATCAGCGAGAGCCCGGGTGCGGTGTGCGCGAAGCCCGCAGCGACGGCCGGATCGCCGAACGCCGCCTCGATCACTGGCGCGAGCTGATGGCCGAGATGGCACTACAGGAGGAGCAGCTCGAGGACTTCCGCCGACGCTCCGAACACCGCGACCGGGCCGACGTCGATCGCAAGAAGAACGCCGAGCGCCCCCAGAAGGCGGGCAAACGCCGAAGCGGGCGCCGCGGCGGCAAACGCCGCTGATGTGACAGCGGCAAACGCCGCTGATTGTGACAGCGGCAAACGCCGCTGATTGTGACAGCGGCAAGCGCCGTGATGTGACAGAGCCGTCGTCGCCGATGCGCTCGTGTTCCTCGTTGTTCACACAATTCCCATGTGAAGCAGCAAGCACGGAGAGCAAGGATCGGCAATACTCCCCGTGAGCACGACGACACGCGAAGGGACATCGGTATGGGGCGAGGCAGGACACAGCGGACGGCTCTGACGATCGCGCTTGCGCTCGCCCTCGCCAGCTGTGGCCGAGCCGACGACGGCGCCGAGGTGGCCGGCACCGAGGTCACGGCACCGTCGACCACCGCTCCCGCCCCCACCACGGTCCCGCCGCCGCCCACCACCGTGCAGGTCAACTACGTAGTGCAGTCCGGCGATTCGCTGTCGGTGATCGCCAGCCGGTTCGGTGTCAGCACGCAGGCGTTGGCCGACTTCAACGCCATCAGCGACGTCAACTCGATCGTCGTCGGCCAAGAGTTGTCGATCCCTCCCACCACGGTCGCCACCTCCTCGACCACCGTCGCCGGCTGACCGAGCGGGCTCGGCCCGAACATTCACCTACGGCAATCCCTCGAAGGCCCATTCGCGCTGTCGGTACCCTTGGTCGTGTTCGCACGTACGTCCCGAGAGCGTGCGACCGCTCGAGGGAGCACGTCATGAGCAACACCACCGCTGGCCCCGCATCGTCCAATGGCACCGGTGCATCCACCAATCGGTTCGACGTCGCCGTGATCGGCGGCGGCATCGTCGGCCTGGCCTCGGCCTACAAGCTGCTGACGACCCGGCCCGGCACCTCACTCGTCCTCATCGAGAAGGAAGCCAACGTCGCCGGACACCAGACCGGTCACAACTCCGGCGTGTTGCACTCCGGCATCTACTACAAGCCCGGCAGCCTGAAGGCGAAGACCTCGACCGAGGGCCGGGCCAAGATGGTGGCCTTCTGCGAGGAACACGGGATCAACTACGACATCTGCTCAAAGGTGATCGTGGCGACGCAGGACATCGACCTTCCCCGGCTCGCCGTGCTCGAGGAGCGGGCGGCGGCCAATGGGGTGGAGGCCCGCCGCATCGATGTCGCCGAACTGCGTGAGCGCGAACCGCACGCGGCGGGAATCGCGGCGCTGCACGTCCCTGCGGCCGGGATCACCGACTACAAGGCGGTCTGTCGGAAGCTGGCCGATCTGATCACCGAGGCCGGTGGCGAGATCCGTACCGGAACCACCGTCACCGACGTCGACGAACGGGTCGACTCGGTCCGGATCAGCACCGATCGCGGCGACATCGAAGCCGGGATGGCCATCACCTGCGGCGGGTTGCACAGCGACCGCCTGGCCCGGATGACCGAACCGGACACCACCGAGCGGATCATGCCATTCCGGGGTGAGTACTACGAGCTTGCCGAACATCGTCGGTACCTGGTCAACACGCTGATCTATCCGGTGCCCGATCCCGACTTCCCGTTCCTGGGTGTCCACCTGACCCGCATGATCGATGACTCGATCCACGCCGGACCAAACGCAGTTCTCGCCCTGGCTCGCGAGGGCTACACCTGGGGCGACATCAACGCGAAGGATCTGGCCGAGGTGCTCGCCAACCCCGGTTGGTGGCGGCTGGCCCGGAACTACTGGCGAACCGGCTTGGGTGAGTACTACCGGTCGCTCTCCAAGCAGGCGTTCGTCAAGGCACTCCAGCGGCTGGTGCCCGAGATCACCGCCGACGACCTCGTCCCGAGTCCTGCCGGCGTGCGGGCGCAGGCGGTCAATCGTCAGGGCGCACTGCTCGACGACTTCGTGTGGGCCGAGACCAACCGCGTCGTGAACGTGCTCAACGCTCCGTCGCCGGCCGCAACGGCCTCACTGGCGATCGGCGAACAAATCGTCGACCGCGTGCTCGCCCACCAGCACCTCTCCTGACCCGCTCCACCGCAGGTCGGGGTGGGGGACGAATGGCCGAGTTAATTCCGACCAAATCGATCGGGTTTTGCGAGAATAGGGTTTAGGCTCCCGGAGACACCATCATCCGCATCTGTTTGGAGACTCCCATGGCCATCCGTCTCGGCGACATCGCCCCCGACTTCACCGCTCCGACCACCGACGGCGAGCTCTCGTTCCACGCCTGGAAGGAAGGCTCCTGGGCGGTGCTGTTCTCGCATCCGAAGGACTTCACCCCGGTGTGCACCACCGAACTCGGCTTCACCGCCAAGCTCAAGGACGAGTTCGACAAGCGCAACGTCAAGGCCATTGCGGTCAGCGTCGACGATGTCGACAGCCACAACAACTGGGTCGGCGACATCGAGGAGACCCAGGGCACGGCGGTCAACTTCCCGATCATCGGCGACGAGAACCGCGCCGTTGCCGACCTCTACGACATGATCCACCCCAACGCGAACGACACCCTCACCGTTCGCTCGGTCTTCGTGATCGATCCGAACAACAAGGTGCGCCTCACGCTCACCTACCCCGCCTCGACCGGCCGAAACTTCAACGAGATCCTGCGAGTCATCGACTCGTTGCAGCTCACCGATGGCTACAAGGTCGCCACCCCGGTGAACTGGTCGCCCGGCGACGACGTCATCATCTCGCCGGCGCTGTCGAACGACGAGGCCAGCGGCCTCTTCCCCGGCGGCTGGGACGAGAAGAAGCCCTACCTCCGCCTCACCAAGCAACCGAGTTGAGCGAGGCCCGAGCTGAGCGAGACCCGAGCTGAGCGAGCTCTGGGTCATCGAAGTCGACGCTGAACCGACGCCGTCCGATTCGTTCGGGCGGCGTCGTCGCGTCACGACCGATGTTGCGCTCGGCTCAGACCGCGGTCGGCTCGCTCGCTCCCGGACGTGAGGCCAACGTCCAGCTCCGGCGCCAACCGGTGGGGTCGATACCCATGGCGATGATCTCTTGCTCGACCGCCTCGGTGTCGACGCCGGAGGCGATGGCCTCGACGAGCGAGACCAGCAGCGGCGAGATGCGGTCGTCGGTGTGCGCCAACACCTCACGGGCCGAGGCGATGCTGCTGCGCATGCCATCGGGCCGCCCCTGGGCGCTGCTGGCCGCCGCTCTCGACAGGTGAGCGAGCAATCGATCGAGATAGGTGGGCTCGCCGGCCAAGGCCGCCGCCGCCCGGTCCTCGGCCACGTCGTATCGACCCATCGCCGAGGCCACGACAGCACCGACGGCGAGGGCATTGGTGTGCACCCGGTCGTCAGGTAGCTCGGCGTCGTGGTCGTCGAACGCCCACTGCAACTGGGCCTCGGCATCGGCGAGCATGCCGGTTTGCATCAATGCCAACGCCATGGCGATGGCGAGATCGCTCTCGCCGAGGATCGCCGAGCTGTTGCTCAGACCTTCGAACCGTGCCGCCCAGCGCAGCGCGCGCTCGGAATCACCCAGGCGAGCAGCTGCTGAACAGTTGCTCACGGTGGAGATCCGGCGAGTTTCGGCGTCGCCGGCCCGCTCGGCGAGGGCCGCCGACTGCTCGAGTGTCGCCAATCCCTCAGCCACTCGGCCGCGGGTGATGAGGGCACGCCCCTCGATGGCTCGAGCCTGCACGGCGAGCGAGAAATCATCGGCGCGTTCGGCGGCGTCCTGGGCGTCGCGCGCCACTTCGAGCGCCGTGCGAGCGTGCCCCGACCACAGGCACATCGAGGCGTGAAGAATCATCATGATGGCCTCGGCCCAGGGATCGCCGCGGCGGCGGATCTCCGGCAGCACTTCATCGACCATCGCCTCGGCGGTCTTCCAGTCGCCTCGGTGGAAGGCCACCCACGCGCCGAGACCCATCGTCCAACCGAGCCCCGAACGATCATCGAGTTCGGTGAAGATGTCGATGGCAGCGCCGACGAAGCGCGCCGCCTCCTCGATCCGACCACCCTGATACGCGAACAACGCCAGCGACTGGAGTGCCCACGCCTCCTCGCGACGCTCGCCGGCCTCGGCCGCCACCCGGCGCGCCAGTTCGAGGCTCGACCGAGCGCTCTCGGCATCCTTGCGGTGCATGTCGGTCAGGCCGAGGAGACGCAGCGCCGCCGATTCCGCCGCGAGGTCGCCGAGGCCGTGGAGCTGCTTGATCGCCTCGGTGAGCGCCTTGGTGGAGTGGTCGTAGTCGCCGGCCTTTGCGTCGATGTCGCCTCGAACGACGAGCGCCTTTGCCCGAAGCGAGGGGTCGTCGACACCCAGTGAATCGAGGTGATCGAGGTCGGACCGGGTGCCGCTCACGTTGCGCTGGGCGGCCCTCGCCTTGGCCCGGCCGTACAGCATCATGGCCTGTTCGGCCTCGGGCGCGAACTCGATGGCACCGGTGAACCACTGCTCGGCCTCGCTCGGCACCCCGGCATCCATCGCCCGCCACCCGGCCTCGCTCAGCCAGTAGGTGGCGCGATCGACGATGTCGGCCCGCTGTTCCGGCGTACCGGCGGACAGTTCGAGGACGAGCTGCGCCGCCGCCTGGTAGTGGCGAGCAATGGCCACGGCGATCGAGTTCCGATAGTCGGGCTTGTTCTTGGTCTCGAGGTAGCGGGCGGCGCGCTCGTGCGCCGTCGCCCGAGCTGCCTTCGTGATCGTGCCGTAGGCGACCTCGCGGGTGAGATCGGAGACGAAGGTGAAGCGGGAACCGTCGATCGAGAGGATGTCGCCATCGACGAGCGTGGCGATCCCGGCGTCGACATCGCCTTCGTAGCCCATCCCCTCGAGCATCAGGCCAATGCTCACGACCGGGCCCGATCGCCCGAGCACCGAGGCCACTTCGAGCACTCGGCGAGCGGTCGGGTCGAGCTGATCGAGCCGGGCAGCCAACAGCCCCCGCAGGGTGTCGGGGATACGAGCCAGCCGGTTCTCGGTGGCCGACCCGCCCTCGGACGAACCGACGAGGCCCTGACTGCCAACCAGCTCGGCCAGTTCCTCGAGGAAGAACGGGTTGCCGCCGCTGCGCTCGATCAACTCGTCGACGTCGGACGACGACAGCGCCACGTCGAGTTCGGCGACGAGTCGCCGCGCTGCAGTCGCCTCGAGCGGGCCGAGTTCGAGGGTGAGCCGGCCGAACCGCCCCTCGATGTTGCGCAGCTCCTCGCCGGTGCGACGAGCGGTGAGCACGACGACGAACCGAGTGCGGGCCAGCTGCGACAGCACGTGCGAGACCAGCGACCACACCGCCTCGGCCGCCCAGTGCATGTCGGACAGCAGCATCACGACGGGCCGCCGAGCGAGCTCGACTTCGAGCAGGCTGGTCAGCATCAGCGTGACCTCGGCCCGGTTTCGGTCTCGGTTCCCGTTCCGCAGTGGATTGGGGTAGCCGAGTGCGTGCAGTGCGGCGGTGGTGAAGCGGTCGAGGTTGCCGGCCAGGGCGTCGCCGTGTTCGGTCAGGTTGCGACGGATGATCTCGGTGGCGAGGTCGAGTGAGGTGTCGATGTCGAGTTCGAAGAGCTGCCGCAACACCTCGGCGACCGGCCACCAGACGTTGGCCTCGCCGTAGGGGACGCAGCGACCGCGAACCACGAGGGCACCAGCGCTGCGGGCGAGGCCAGCGGCAAGCTCCTCGGCAAGCCGGGTCTTGCCCATGCCGGCGTCGCCCTGCAGGAACGACAGCTGGGCCTGGCGGAGTTCGAGCGCCAGACGGCTCTGGGCGTGCAGCACCGCCAGTTCGTGCTCGCGCCCGACGAACTCGGAGGCTCGACGCGTTCGGGTGCCAGGGGGCCGGGTTGCCGATTTGGCCAGCCACGCCTCGATGTGGCCGACGCGGCCCTTCGCTTCGAGTAGTCCCAGCGCCTCGTAGCAGATGGCGTCAGCGGTGGCCGCATGCGTGGACGACCCGACGACGATCTGGCCCGGTTCGGCCATGGTCTGCAATCTCGACGCCGTGTTCATCACGTCGCCCATGGCGGTGTAGTCACGACCCGACGCGGAACTGCCGACGAGGACCTCACCGGTGTTGACACCGATGCGAACCTCGAAGGGTGTTTCCGCCTCGACCGCCATGGCGGCGAGGCTCTCCTGCATCCGTAGCGCTGCGCGTACCGCCCGCTCGGCGTCATCCTCGTGCGCCACCGGGGCACCGAAGAGCGCAACGATCTCGTCGCCGATGATCTTGTCGACCACGCCACCGAATGAGGTGATGTCGCGAGTCAACTGGACGAAACAACGATCGACCATCCGCTTGACGTGTTCCGGATCGAGTTGCTCGGCCAGGGTCGTGAATCCGACGATGTCGGCAAAGATGGCCGTGACGACCCGGCGTTCTTGATCGTCGCTCCCCTGCGAACTCCCGCACGACGGGCAGAACCGGGCGCCGACGGGCACCGCAGATCCACAGGAGTCGCACGACATTCCGCCGAGTCTAGGCAGACGCGCCGTGGTCGGCGCCTCCGACGATCACCATCGACCCAGTGGTCGGCGCCTCCGACGATCACCATCGACCCAGTGGTCGGCGCCTCCGACGACCAGGCGCTCCAGGCGTGCTCAATGCCGGCCGGTCGACCGGGCCGGGCTGGTCGCCGACTCGGACCCGCACTGGCAGACCGGGCAGTAGTAGGTGGAACGGGCGTGCTCGCCGTGCACGGCCCGCTCGATCGGCGACGAGCAGCGAGGGCACGGTTCGCCTCGCTTGCCGTAGACCGCCAGTCCCCCCTCGACCGTCGTCCGAGGGCCACTTCCCAGGTTGGCTCGAAGGAGCTGGTGAGCGAGGGTCACGATGGCTCGCCGATCATCGATCGACACGTCGTCGAGTCGCCGATCGGGGCAGATGCCCAGGGCGTGGAGGACCTCGCTCTTGTAGACGTTGCCGACGCCGCAACAGATCCGTTGATCGAGCACGGCCACGGCGATCGGAACCTCACCCCGACCGACCTCGGCGAACCGTCGAACCGCCTGCTCGAGGTCGGGGTCGGGTGAGGTCAGATCGGGGCCGAGGTGCCCCGGACCGATTCCCCGTGAACGGTCGGGCCTGGTCAGGCGGACATGCGGCGCCGAGAAGCACACGGCAGTCCAGCCGTTGTCGACCTCGACCAGAGCTCGTACGGCAGATCGACTGCGGCGCCACCGATCACCCTCCCGATAGAGATGCCAGCTCCCGGTCATCTTCATGTGTGTCTCGAGGACCTGGCCATCGTCGAACCCGATCAGCAGGTACTTGCCCCGGGCTTCGACAAGATCGACCGTCGTGCCGGGCTCGACCCCGCCGATGAGCCGTGCTGCCTCGAATCGAACGACGCGCCGATCGAGCAGTGCCGGTCGAAGTCGGGCTGCGGCTCGCCAGATCGTGTCACCCTCGGGCATCAGGGCCAGTGTGACTGCTGCCGACCCGGCGCGGCGACTCGGGCGGGGTGCCCGGGTACGTCGACCCGGGCCGGCAGGTTTGGAAACGTTTGCACCACTGCCATCATGACCGTCGACGGCACGACAGCCGTCGCCGTGCTCTTGAGCGCTGAAGGATCAGTGCCGATGAAAGGTCTGTGCCAATGACGAGTCCATGGTGGCGTCATGCCGTCGTCTACCAGGTCTACATCCGATCCTTCGCCGACGCGAACGACGACGGAACCGGCGACATCAACGGACTGCGATCCAAGCTCGGCTACCTGCGCGACCTCGGCGTCGACGCGATCTGGATCAACCCCTGGTATCGGTCACCGCTGCACGACGGCGGCTACGACGTCGCCGACTACCGCGACATCGAGCCGCGCTACGGCGACATCGACCAGGCGGCAGCGCTGATCACCGAGGCCCACGACCACGGCATCAAGGTGCTCGTCGACCTCGTGCCGAACCACACCTCGAGTCAGCACGCGTGGTTCCAGGAGGCCATCTCCTCGCCGATCGGCCATCCGTCGCGGCGGCGCTACCACATCCTCCCGGGCCAGGGGACCGACGGCGAACTCCCACCGAACGACTGGACCTCGGTCTTCGGCGGATCGGCCTGGGACCGACTGCCCGACGGCGAGTGGTTCCTCCACCTCTTCGATCACACCCAGCCCGACCTCAACTGGACCAATCCCGAGGTCATCGAGGAGTTCGAGAACATCTTCCGCTTCTGGCTCGACAAGGGCGTCGACGGCTTCCGGGTCGACGTCGCCCACGGCTGCGCCAAGGACATGTCGTATCCCGACCTCGGCACCGAGGGCGACGAAATCCTCCAGGCCACGAAGGTTGCCGACCATCCGTACTGGGACCGCGACGACGTCCACGACATCATCCGCGGGTGGCGTGCCGTGCTCGACTCCTACGAAGGACATCGCATGATGGTGGCCGAGGCGTGGGTGCCGACCACCGAACGCATGGCGCTCTACCTCCGGCCCGACGAATACCAGCAGTCGTTCAACTTCAACTTCCTCGAGGTTGATTGGGACGCAGCGGCGATGACCGAGGTCATCGCGTCCTCCTGCACCGACGCCGCAGCCGTCGGGTCAGCCCCCACGTGGGTGCTGTCGAATCACGATGTCGTCCGCCACGCCACCCGCTACGGACTGCCGGCCGGCACCAACTGGCGGCACTGGCTGCTCGACGGACCACACGAGATCCTCGACGCCGAACTGGGTCTGCAGCGGGCGAAGGCGGCCACGCTCGTGATCCTCTCGCTGCCCGGATCGGCCTATCTGTACCAGGGAGAGGAACTCGGCCTGCCCGAGGTGTGGGACCTGCCGCCCGAGGTGCTCGACGATCCCGTCTGGGAGCAATCGGAGCACACGATCAAGGGTCGCGACGGCTGTCGGGTGCCGATCCCGTGGACAACCGACGGCCCGGCGTTCGGCTTCGGCGAGACCTCGCCTTGGTTGCCGATGCCCGAGGCGTTCGGACCGCTGTCGGCCGAGGCCCAGACGGGCGACCCCGCCAGCACGCTCGAGTTCTACCGCGGTGCCATTGCCATTCGCCGTGAGCACCTGTCGCAGGACGAGTCGATCGAGCTCGTCGAGGCACCGGAGAACATCGTCGCCTTCCGCCGTGGATCGGGTGTCGAATGCTGGCTCAATGTGGGTGTGACCGACGTTGCGCTTCCGGAAGGCGAGATCCTGTTTTCCAGCGGCACGCTGCCGCCCGGGTCGCCGGCGATGCTGCCCGGGAACACAGCGGTCCTCCTCCGCCGCTGAGATTGGGCACGTCAGCGCGCTGATCGATGGCGCGCCGTCGTCACGGGGCGGCAACTCAGGGTTCACCCTGATTCCTCCCTGAAATCGCTTCCACGTGTCATACCCTCGGGGCAGACTGGTCACTGCTCGCCCATCAGCCCAGGAGATCCGTATGTCCATCGACAGCCCCGTCACGCCCCCACCGCCGAGCACGACCGTGTGGGCCGCGCACTGTCGCGACGCTTCGAAGGTCTACGGCGAAGGCGACACCGAGGTCCACGCGTTGCGCAACGTCAGCGTCGGGTTCGAAGCCGGGAAGTTCACCGCCATCATGGGTCCGTCCGGATCGGGCAAGTCGACGCTGATGCAATGCATGGCGGGCCTCGACCGCCTGAGCAGTGGCACCACCTTCGTCGGTGATGTCGAGATCTCGACGCTGAAGGACAAGGCGCTCACCCAGATCCGGCGAGACAAGATCGGCTTCATCTTCCAGGCCTTCAATCTCATCCCGACGCTCGACGCCAAGGAGAACATCACCCTCCCGATGGACCTGGCGGGCAACGCCGGCGACCCGGCGTGGATCGACAAGGTCATCGACACCGTCGGGCTTCGCAACCGACTGCATCACCGCCCGAACGAGCTCTCTGGTGGCCAGCAGCAGCGAGTCGCCGTCGCCCGGGCGTTGGCCAGCCGACCCGACATCGTCTTCGGCGACGAGCCGACCGGCAACCTCGACTCCCGGACCGGTTCCGAGATCCTCACGTTCATGCGGTCTGCCGTCGACGACCTCGGCCAGACCATCGTGATGGTCACCCACGACCCGGTGTCGGCGTCGTACGCCGACCGGGTGCTGTTCCTGGCCGACGGGAGCATCGTCGACGAACTGCTCGACCCCGACGCCGACACCATCTTCGACCGCATGCGCCACCTCGGGGACTGAGCATGTTCAAGACCACACTGAAGTCGATCATGGGCCACAAGGCCCGCCTCATCGGCACGGCCTTCGCCGTGATCCTCGGGGTGTCGTTCCTCGTCGGCACCCTCGTCTTCACCGACTCGGTCGGCAAGGCCTTCGACAACCTCTTCGCCAGTGTCTACGAAGACACCGATGCCGAGGTCCGCTCCACCGAAACGCTCGACCTCGGCTTCGGCGGCGAGATCCGCTCGAACATGGACGAGTCCTATGCCGCCGTCGTTGCCGCCGTCGACGGTGTGGCCGCTTCCGACCCCTACGTGGCGGGTACGGGCCAGATCGTCGGCGCCGACGGTGAACCCATCGGCAATCCGGGCCAGGGACCCCCCACGTTCACGTTCTCGTGGAATGCCACCGAGCAGGTCAACCCGTGGCAACTCCTCGACGGCAGTCGTGGCCCGTCAGGCCCCGACGAGTTGGTCATCGACAACGCGTCCGCCGACAAGGGCAAGCTCTCCGTCGGTGACCGGGTCACCGTGATCGGCACCTCCGGCGCTCGCGAGTTCGAGCTCGTCGGCGTTGCCAAGTTCGGCACCAGCGACTCGCCCGGCGGCGCGTCGTTCGCCTTGCTCGACCTTCCGACCGCCCAGGACTTCCTCGACCTCGAGGGTCAGCTCACCGGCATCTCGATCGTGGCCGACGACGGGGTCAGCCAAGACGAGATCGTCAGCCGTCTCACGGCCGCTCTCGACGGGCCAGTCGAAGCGGTCACCGGCGAGCAGCTGACCGAGGAGAGCCAGAGCGCCATCCAAGACGGTCTGTCGTTCTTCAACATCTTCCTCACCGTGTTCGCCGTGATCGCCCT
The DNA here is from genome assembly GCA_041394265.1 of Acidimicrobiales bacterium. Lineage (NCBI taxonomy): Bacteria > Bacillati > Actinomycetota > Acidimicrobiia > Acidimicrobiales > Acidimicrobiales bacterium. The sequence continues at coordinate 2,473,982 of JAWKIO010000005.1, read as the reverse complement.
GTTCGTTTCGAGCTTCGTGATCTACAACACGTTCTCGATCCTGATCGCCCAGAAGCAGCGCGAGCTCGCACTGCTGCGAGCGATCGGAGCGAGCCGGCGTCAGGTGCTGCAGTCGGTCTTCCTCGAAGCCGGGGTGATCGGGCTCGTCGCCTCGGCGCTCGGCATCGGGGCAGGCATCTTGCTGTCGATCGGCATCCGAGCGGCGTTGAGCGGGATCGGTTTGGAACTTCCGAGCGCCGGCCTGGTGATCCAGACGTCGACCCTGGTGGCCGGCATGGTCGCCGGGATGATCGTTACCCTCGTCTCGGCGGTGTTCCCGGCCATCAACGCTTCGCGTATCGCCCCCATCGAGGCGCTGCGTGAGGCGGCGGCCGAATCGCAGGGGTACTCCCGGGTGCGGTTGCTCTCGGGCCTGCTCGTGCTGGCGCTCGGCGTCTTCTCCATGGTGGCCGGGCTGTTGCAGCCCGAGATCTCCCTCGTCGGATTGGGCGCAGCGGTCATCTTCGTCGGCGTGTTCGTGCTGGGCCCGGTCATCGCTCGACCGGTCGCTCGTGTGATCGGCGCGCCGCTCGCCGCCTCGCGGGGCGTCACGGGCAACATCGCTCGCGAGAACGCCATGCGCAGCCCGAAGCGCACCGCTCGCACCGCAGCGGCGCTCACGATCGGTGTGGCCCTGGTGGCCGGCGTGTCGATCCTCGCTGCCTCATTGCAGACCACGATCCGAGACATCATCGGTGAGCAGTTCACCGGCGACTATGCGATCGACTCCGGCACCGGCGGCTTTGGTGGTGGACTCCCGCCCTCACTCGTCGACGAACTCGCCGCGCTGCCCGAGGTCGAGACGGCGGCCGGAATCCGTGTCGGATTCGGCCAAGTCAACGACGAAGACACCGCTGACTTCTTCAGCGTGGTCGACCCGGCCCGAGCATTCGATGTCTTCGACATCGGCGTCACCGCAGGATCACCTGGCGACCTGGGCCCATCGAGCATCTTCGTGTACGAAGACAAAGCGGCCGACCTCGGCATCGGGGTCGGCGACACGCTGCAGGTCACGTTCATCGACGGCACACCTCGTGATCTGACCGTTGCCGGACTCTACGAGAACAACGAGTTCGCCGGGAACTACACCATCGCCACCTCGTTGTACGAGCAAACCGGCGCCGAGCAGTTCGACTTCACCGACTACATCATCCTCGCCGATGGTGTGTCGATCGAAGACGCCCGTCCGGCGATCGAGGCGGTCGCTGCGCCCTATCCGAATGCCACGGTGCAGGATCGGGATCAGTACATCGAGGCGCAGGCCGACTCGCTCAACCAGCTCGTACGGCTGATCTACGGCCTCCTCGCCCTGGCGGTCATCATCGCCGCCTTCGGCATCGCCAACACGCTGCGCCTGTCGGTGATCGAGCGAACTCGCGAGATCGGACTCTTGCGGGCCATCGGCATGACCCAGAGCCAGATCCGATCCACCATCCGGTCGGAGGCCGTCATCACCGCCGTCCTCGGTGCGGTGCAGGGGATCCTCCTCGGCATGTTCTTCGGCTACGCGATCGTGTACGCACTTCGCGACCAGGGCGAGATCGCCTTCAGCGTGCCGGTCGTGAGCCTGATCGTGATGCTCGTCCTGGCGATCATCATCGGCATCGTGTCGTCGCTCGTTCCGGCCTACCGAGCGTCTCGCCTCAACGTGTTGGAATCGATCGCCACCGAGTAGCGGCTGGTCGCGACCCGTCTCGTGCGCTCGGAGCCGACTCGGTCGACGCCTCAGACCGTCCGAACTCGAGACCCCGAGCGACAAACCCAGCCAACTCGAGAGCCAGGGCGACACTTGTGTCGTGTGGGCTCTCGAGTTGGCGGATCAGCGGAGGGTGGGGCCCTTGTAGCCCTGCTTGAAACCGTTGGCCAACAGCAGGTCGCGGATCGCTGGGTGTTCGGCACTCGGTGATCCGTCGACCTTGGTGATCTCGATGCGCTTGAGTTGTTTGCGTGCCACCAGGCCGGCGAGCGCCTGCACCCACGCACCGTCGTTGGCGAGGTCGTGCCCATCCGGCTGGGCGAAGGTGACGAGGCTGCGGGCCCCACGATCGAGGAACACGAGGGGGATACCCCTCCGCAGCACCACATAGGCGCCGATCGACCGGGACGGACGGCCCTCGGTGTCGGGCCAGGGCAACGCGGCTCCGTAGGGTTGTGCGGGGTCGGTGGCGGCCAGCACCAGGAGGTCGGCATCGGCATCAAACGCAGCATCGTGGATGTTGGCGTCGCGTTCACTGCGCAGCCGATCAACGGCACCCGGCAACGCGAACTGGGCCGCACCGAGTCCGGCGACGAAGTAGCCCCGCCGCACCTGACCACGGTCTTCGAGCTCCTTCAGCACCGGGTAGACGCCTGCGAACCCGCCGGCAGCGCCTTCAGCCAGGGCCATCTCGCGTGTCAGCACGCCGTAGCGTTCGAGCAGCTGGAGCGCCCGGGCCGTGGCCTGCTCAGTGGGTGTGGCCGCCGGTCGTCGCAGCTGATCGACCAGCGACCAGCGACCGGTGGCCGCCGGCGGGCCGAGGCGCGACAGTGAGCGAAGGTTGGGGCGACGTCCGGTCCTGCCCCGGCTCGACGCACCGGCCTTGGATGGTCCGGCGCCACCGATCAATGCGCGCAACGGGGTCAGGGAGTCGTTGGTGACCTCGCCGGCCCAGACCAGGTCCCACAGCGCCCGCAAGACGCTGGTGTCGGTGTAGTCGAGCTCGGCCGCCTGGGCCGCATCGACCAGGTCGGACCAGAACGACGCACCGCCGCTGGCCAGTCGAGCGCGGAGGGCGGCGTGAATGGGGTCATCCGGTCGTTCGTCGGCAGGCTCAGGTGACAGGAAGGGCACCTGGTCTCGCCACAGCAACCGGAGTCGACCGTCGTCGGAGCCGAGCGCTCCGCCACCGACCCACACCACCTCGCCGGCGGTGAGCAGTGTGTCGAGGTCGGTGGAGCGATAGGCGGGCAACCGGGCGGGAAGGATGTCGACTTCGAGCATGGACGCCGGCAGGGCGGCACCCTGCAGACTCGTGATCACCTCGGCCAGACCATCGACGCCGTGGAGGCGGGAGCCGACGTGCTGCCAGTCGGGAAGGAAGCGGGCGAGGACGTCGTGGTCGACCGGTTCGACCTCGCGTCGGAGCGCAGCCAGCGAGCGCCGGCGCAGCACCCGCAGGACGTCGTTGTGGCACCACTCTCGTTCGACCCCGTCGGGGCGGAACTCGCCTCGCACGATGCGCCCGAGTCGCTCGAGCTCGTCGAGACCACGACGCGCCCGCTCGGGTTCGAGACCGTAGCGATCGGCGACCTCGTCGGTGAGGAACGGCGTATGGGTGCGGGCATAGCGAGTGAGGAGGTCGCCGAGGGGATCGGCGACCGAGTCGGTGAAGGCCTGAGGCAAACCGGGCGGAAGGGCAACGCCGAGCGCGTCGCGCAGGCGTGAGGCATCTTCGGCGGCCGCCAACCGCTGCTCGCCGCCCACCGCCACCCCGATGATGCGCCGCTGATCGAGCAGCTCGGCAACGGCGGCTCCCGCGTCGATGCCAGCGCACCGCGCCTCGATCTCGTCGAGCGAGAGCGGACCCAGCCAACGCATGAGGTCTTCGACCGCATCGACGTGACGAGCCTGCCAGCCCTCGGCGGTGCGCTGCAGTTCGGCGTCGAGCGCTTCGAGGACCTCGGGGTCGAGCAGCTCCCGCAGCTCCTCGGCGCCGAGGAGATCTCGCAGCATCTCGCGGTCGAGGGAGAGCGCAGCGGCCCGGCGCTCGGCGAGCGGTGCGTCGCCCTCGTACATGTATTGGGCGATCCAGCCGAACATCAGGGATTGGGCGAACGGCGAGGCCGACTCGGTGTCGACGCTGTGGACCTTGATCTTGCGACTGCGGAGTTCAGTGAGGACCTCCCGCAAGGCGGGCAGGTCGAACACGTCGTTGACGCACTCTCGGGTGGCCTCGAGCAGGATGGGGAAGCTCGGGTAGGAGGCCGCAACTGCCAGCAGGTCGGCGGCCTTCTGCCGCTGCTGCCACAGCGGTGTTCGACGATCAGGGCGGCGGCGGGGCAGCAGAAGCGCTCGGGCCGACGCCTCACGGAACCGAGCGGCGAACATGGCGGTCTGGGGCAGCTGGGTGACCAGCAGCTCGTCGAGTTCGTCAGGGTCGATCATGAGCTCGTCGACCGGCACCCGATCGACGGCCTCGGGAAGCCGGATGACGATGCCGTCATCGCTCCACATGAGCTCGACGTCCCAGCCCCACTGCTCGGCGAGCCGATGCTGCAGCGCCATACCCCACGGCGCGTGGACCTGGGCACCGAACGGGCTGAGGATGCACACCCGCCAGTCGCCGATCTCGTCGCGGAATCGCTCCACCACGATGGTGCGATCGTCGGGCACCCGGCCGGTCGCCTCTCGCTGTTCGTCGAGGAACTGCACGAGGTTGGTGGCCGCCAGATGGTCGAGCCCGTGGCGTTCGGTCAGGCGTTCGCCGGCGTCGTCGGCGGACAGGGCGAGGATCTCGCGGTTGAACGCTCCCATGGCTCGACCCAGCTCGAGCGGGCGCCCCGGACCGTCGCCATGCCAGAACGGCATCTTGCCCGGCTGTCCCGGCGCCGGTACCACCACGACCCGCTCGTGCGTGATGTCTTCGATTCGCCAGGTGGAGGCCCCGAGCAGGAAGGTCTCGCCGACCCGGGACTCGTAGACCATCTCCTCGTCGAGTTCACCGACACGAGCACCGTCGGGGAGGAAGACGCCATAGAGCCCACGATCGGGAATGGTGCCGCCGCTGGTGACGGCCAACCGCTGCGAACCTGGCCGGCCCCGCACGGTGCCGGCGAGCCCGGCGTCGATGGGGGCGTCGGGGCGAGCGGTGCGGTCCCACACGATACGGGGACGTAGCTCGGCGAACTCGTCGGATGGGTAGCGGCCGGCGAGGAGGTCGAGCACGGCGGCGAGCGCGTCGTCGGAGAGCTCGACGAAGTTGGCGGCACCACGCACGATCTCGGCCACCTCTGCGACGGCGAGCTCGTCCATGGCCACCATTGCCACGATCTGCTGCGCCAGCACGTCGAGCGGGTTGCGGGGGTAGCGGGTCTCCTCGATCAGCCCGGACTGCATCCGGTCGACGACCACCGCCGCTTCGAGGAGATCGGACCGGTGCTTGGGGAACAACTTTCCTCGACTCGGGGCCCCCACCTGGTGACCGGCGCGGCCGATGCGCTGCAGCCCACGGCTGACGGCCCCGGGTGACTCGACCTGGATCACCAGATCGACGGCGCCCATGTCGATTCCCAACTCGAGCGACGACGTGGCAACCAGGCCCTTCAGCGTTCCCCGTTTCAGCTCGTCTTCGATGATGAGCCGCTGTTCCCTGCTCAGCGATCCGTGATGGGCCTTCACCAGTTCTCGCCCGGGTTCGGGTGGGCGGCCCTCGGCCTCGGCCGAGCGGTTCTCGCCGTCGAGTGCCAGCTCGTTGAGCCGGGTGGCGAGTCGCTCGGCCAGTCGGCGGGCGTTGACGAAGATGATGGTGGACCGGTGCTCCTGCACGAGTTCGAGCAGTCGGGGGTGCATGGCCGGCCAGATGCTGCGACGTACCGGCCCAGCCGCGGCGGGACCGCTCATCGGTTCGTCGACGATCTCCTCGCCGAGGCGGGCCATGTCGTCGACGGGGACGATCACCTCGATGTCGAGCACCTTGCGAATGCCGGTGTCGACGATGGTGACCGGACGTGGTGTGCGATCGGGTCCGAAGCCACCGAGGAACCGGGCGATCTCCTCCAACGGGCGCTGGGTCGCCGACAGCCCGATGCGTTGGACCGGTCGATCGGTGATCCGATCGAGACGCTCGAGGCTGAGGGCCCTGTGCGCACCTCGCTTGGTGGCAGCGAGAGCGTGGATCTCGTCGATGATGACGGTTTCGACGCCGGCCAGGGTCTCACGCACTCGGGAGGTGAGCATGAGGTAGAGGGACTCGGGGGTGGTGATCAGGAGATCCGGGGGATGACTGGCCAGCCGGCGTCGTTCGTCTTGCGGCGTGTCGCCGGTTCGCAATGCCACCTGCGGCTCGTGAAAGGGCTGACCGAGGCGCTCGGCCGCCAACCGAACCCCCTGGAGTGGCGCCCGCAGGTTCTTCTCGACGTCGACGGCGAGCGCTCGAAGCGGCGAGATGTAGAGGATGCGGGTGCGCCGGTTCTTGTCGTCGGGAGTTGGCACCGAGGTGAGCTGATCGAGCCCCCAGAAGAACGCCGTGAGGGTCTTGCCCGAACCGGTGGGGGCGAGGATGAGCGTGTTGTCGCCACGGGCGATGGCCGGCCAACCTTCGACCTGAGGTGCGGTGGGTTCGACGAAGGTGGTGGCGAACCACTCGGCGGCGGGCTCGCTGAATCCTGCGAGGACAGCGTGTCGCTCCCGTGCTGCTCCCGACTTGCTACTCGCCATCGCCTCACCGTACCGACCACCTCTGACAGAGGACGTACTCGGCGGTGTCGCTGCTCAGCTGGCGAGCGAGTCGCGCAGCTCGGACCTGATCGACGTCTTCAGTTCCGGCGAGGCGAACGAGGCGTCGAGCGCATCGAGCAACAGGGCGGCGTGTTGCCGTCGATCCAGGCCGAAGTGTCTCGTCGCCAGTGCGAGTTCGGTCACCAGGTCGGTCGCGAACCATCCGGGATCGTCGGTGTTCAGACACACTCGGACACCGGCGGCCAGCAGCTCCGGAAGCGGGTGTCGGGCCAGGTCGTCGACCACGCCGATGAGGCGGTTGCTCGTGAGGCTGACCTCGAGCAGCACCCCTTCGTCGGCGAGCCGAGCAACGAGGGCGGGATCCTCCAGGCAACGTACGCCGTGGCCGATGCGGACCGCACCGAGATCGTCGAGTGCCGATCGGATGCTCGCTGCACCTTCGGTCTCCCCGGCGTGGGGCAGCGATTGCAGGCCAAGTGCCGTCGCTCTCGCAAAGTGGTCGGCGTACGGCGCTGCCGGGAACCCGACCTCGTAGCCGCCGAGGCCGATGCCGACGAGGCCGGAGGGAGTGTTCGGGCCCTCGAGGTAGTCGATCGTCACCGTCGAGTCGGGGCGCTCGAGATCTCGGGGGATGTCGATCACCCACCCGATCTCGACGCCACGAGCGCGGGCCCGTCGGCGGCCCTCGTTGAGACCGTCGCGGTAGTCGGTCTCGCTGAGCCGATGGCCGCCTCGTGAGAGGAAGTGGGTGTAGGCCGTCGTGGTGATCTCGGCGTAGCGCACGTTCTGCCCGGCGAGGGTGGCCGCCAGGTCGTCGGTGATGGTGGCGAGATCGTCGCCGGATCGCAGCAACGAAAGCCCATAGAAGAACTGGCGGCCGAAGTCGGGGAAGTCGACGAACGAGAACGTGTCGGGAATCCCCTGTGGCCAGACCCGAGTGGGGTCGGCGCCGTGCCGCTCGGTGAGCGTGCGCACCGTGTCGACCGACATCGATCCCTCGAGGTGGAGGTGGAGCTCGACCTTCGGGACCGAGGTGAGCCACGCCGGATCGGCGGCAGACGACATCGCCCCAGCATGCCGGGGTGCCGATCGCCCTGCACGCTCGGACCCTCCTCTCGTGCCGAACTCTTGGTCCGTGGCACCGGGCGGCATAGAGTCGCCGAATGACCAAACCCTTCCGCTTCGGTGTCCAAGCTCGTGCTGCTGCTTCTCGTGACGAGTGGGTGGAGCTGGCGAGAAAGGCGGAAGACCTCGGCTACTCGACACTCACGCTCCCCGATCACTTCGACGGCTCGATGGCCCCGGCCATCGCGTTGCAGTGCGCCGCCGATGCCACCACCAACCTGCGGTTGGGCGCGCTCGTCTGGTGCAACGATTACCGCCACCCGGTCGTCTTCGCCCAGGAGATGGCCACCCTCGACGTCTTGTCCGACGGCCGACTCGAGCTCGGTATCGGCGCCGGTTGGATGCAGACCGACTACGTCGCGGCGGGAATGACCTACGACCGGCCCGGCGTCCGCATCGACCGCATGGTCGAGTCGGTCCACGTCCTCAAGGGGCTCTTCGGCGACGGCCCGTTCTCGTTCGAAGGAGAGCACTACACGATCACCGACCTCGACCTGCACCCCAAGCCGATCCAAGACAAGGTGCCGTTCCTCATCGGCGGGGGCGGGCAGCGGATGCTCGGTATCGCCGGCCAGCACGCCGACATCGTCGGGGTCAACGCCAATCTGCGCTCTGGCAAGATCGACGGCAACACGGTCGCCGACGGTGTGGCCGAGCGATTCGCCGAGAAGATCCAGTGGATCAAAGACGGTGCGGGAGACCGTTTCGACGACATCGAACTCAACGTCCGGGCGTTCTTCGTCGTGTTCACCGACGACCGTCAGGGCACGGCCGAGGCCATGGGCCAGGGACTGGGTCTCACGGCCGAGCAGGCGCTCGCCTCGCCGCTCGCCTTGTGTGGCACCACCACCCAGATGGCGGCCGATCTCGTGGAGCGACGCGAGACCTACGGCTTCAACTACATCGGGGTCGGCCCGGATGAGATGGAGGCCTTCGCCCCGATCGTCGCCGAACTCGCCGGCACCTGACATCTCGCCGCTCGGTCGAGTCGATCCGGTCCCGCCCGGAGGTGCCCTGACTCGTAAGGGAGACCGAGTGCTCGGGCGCAAGCCAGCGGTATCGGTCAGGCCGCCATCTCGTAGAGCGTCCACCAGCCGGCGACACACAGGCAATGGAGGGCGCCCGAGGCGATGAGCGAAGCGGCTCGCCGCTGCGGCGTGCGCTGGCTGGCCCAGAACATCACGCTGACGGCGGCAACCAGGTGGAGCACCACCATGATCGGGAAGGCGTCGTCGAGCAGCCGGCCACCGTCGCGTACGAGCTCGCTCGATCGGTGGGCCCGCTCCACGCCGGCGGCGATGAGCTGTGCGGCCAACAGGGCGATGCAATGGCCAATGGCCACCAGGGTGGCGATGAAGTAGCGACGGCTCCGTTCGGCGGAGTGATGGGCGGCATCGCGGTGGGCGTAGTGCAGCGCAGGGAGTGACTCGCCCGGCTCGAGGAAGACGGGTCGCTCGAGAACGGACGGCTCGGGTCCGGCGGGCCACTCGAAGTCATGCTCCGTCGTCATCGCCACCACCTCTCGCCTTCCCGTGGTCCGGCGACCCACGCCGGACGCCGCGACTGTAGAGCGACCACCCGTCACCCGTCGACACACCCCACCCGTTCTGTGCGTCAAACACCTCGCGTTTCCCGTTCTGTGCGTCAGAGTTCCCGCTGACGGGAAGGCTGACGCACAGAACGGGATGAGCGGTGACTTTGACGCACAGAACCGGGAGTGACATCGGTGAGGACGCCACGGTCGAGTCGCAGGATCTGATCGGCCCGGTCGAAGGCAACGGCTCGGTGCGAGACGGCAAGCACGGTCATGCCGGCGTCGGCCAGGTTGGTCCACAACGCCAGCTCGGTCTCGACGTCGAGTGCGCTCGACAGATCATCGAGCACCACCAACTCAGGCGAGTGCACAAGCGCCCTGGCGGTGGCAAGACGCTGACGCTGGCCGCCCGAGAGGCGTAGACCACGGGGACCGATCAGCGTGTCGACACCGTCAGGCAGCTCGGCGATGTCGGGAGCGATCGCCGCTCGGGCCAGCGCCACGTCGAGGGAGGCGGCGTCGACCGGGCCGAGCGACACGTTCTCGGCAACCGAGTCGGACACCAGCTGGGGGACCTGCGACAAGAAGGCGGCATTCGGCGGCACGAAGAAGGCCCCCGGATCCTCGACCAGTCGACCATTCCACTGGATCTCCCCCTCGACCTCGGCATGCCACGCCAAGCCCAGCAGGGCCCGGAGGAGTGTCGACTTGCCCGCCCCGACCTGACCGGTCAACACCGTGAAGCTGCCACGCTCGATCACGAAACTCGCCGACTCGAGTCCGGCCCCGGTCGAGTAGCGAGCCGACAGATTCCTCACCTCGAGTCGCTCGAGTGGCTGGCGTTCGGGCCGCATGGAGACCAGCGGGGACCGCAACTGACGTGGCTCGATCGGCAGATGACGAGGCGTCACCGTGTTGGCGGGGAGCTGGTCGGCGACGAGCAGGCCCATCCGCTCGAAGGCGACGCCTGCCTGCTTGCGCCGGGCAAGGAGGCGGCCGATCATCCGGGGCAGGAAGCTCAGCCAGCCCAGGTAGGCGGTGAACAGCGCCAGCTGGGCCACGCCGAACCGGCCCGACGCGATGGCGCCGGCGCTCACCAGCAGGACGAGCCCGAGGCCGACGTCGGCAGCACCCTTGCTGAACGCCTGGACGCCTTCGTCGAGCACGTTGTCTCGAACGGCGGTGTGCGAGCGGTGACGAACCAAGCCCGACAGCCGACGGAGCATCGCATCGGCGGCATCGTTGACCTTGATGGTGGTGGCACCGGCCATGATGTCGCCGACCAGCCCGCTGACCGCCCCGGCCGCCGCTCGATCCGCGCTGCGGTACGCCTTGATCTTCCCGTCGAGGACCCGGGTCCCGACCGCCACCGCCACGAGTGGCAAGAGCAGCACCGCGGCGGCCGGCGCATTGGTGGCGCCAAGCACGAAGCCAGCGACTGCCGTGAACGCGATGCCCCCGGAGACGTCGACGACACCGTCGAGCAGCATGGCCACGTCGTGGGTGTCGTCTCGGAAGTGGGTGACCGCTTCACCGGCCGACCCGACCGGTTGACCCGCCTCGGGGCCTCCACTCGACAGCTGTGCGGTCAACATGTTGGCCCGCAGGAAGCTCTCCATGTGGACCCACGATTTCGTCCACTGGATGACGCCAGCGTGCAGCGCCGCCATGCGAACGAACTCGGTGGCGAGGTAGAAGCCGACCCATCCGCCAACACCCCACCCGTATCCCGTCGACCGTGCCTCGATCGAGTCATAGCTCCGAGCCAGCAGCCAGCCGCTCAACGCCGGCGCGCAGAAGAAGACGATGAACCCGAGCCAGCCCAACAGGAAGCTGCGTCGGTCATGCATGGCAACTCGCCATGCCAGACGCCAGACGTTCACGACGACACCTCCAGCGCCAGCTCGAGTAGCTGGGCGAAGCGGCTGTCACCGTCGGCAACCAGTGAGCCTCGCTCGCCATGCTCGACGATCTCGCCCCGGTCGAAGACCATGATCTCGTCGAGCGTCTGCAGGGTCGAGAGGCGGTGGGCGATCACCAGCGTCGTCCGCCCCTCGATGAGGCGGGCGACGGCGGCATCGATCTGCTCCTCGGTCTCGGGATCGACTCGGGCGGTCGCCTCGTCGAGCACGATGAGGTCGGGCTGACGCAGCCAGACCCGGGCGAGCGCCAGCAACTGCGACTCGCCTGCCGACAGCCCCTCACCACCCGCCCCGAGCTGTCGGTCGATTCCTCCGTCGGCGAGCGCTCCGAGCCCGACGTTCGCCAGCGCGTCGCGGACCTCGTCGTCGGTCGGAGCGTCGTCGAACAACGTGACGTTGTCCCGGATCGAGCCGCTGAACAGCTCGACCTCTTGGGGGATCAGCGCTACCCGGCGTCGCAGTTCCGACATCGGAATGTCGCCGATCGGCACGCCGCCGAGCAGCACCGTGCCCTCGGTGGCATCGGTGAGTCGGAGGACCAGCCGCGAGAAGGTGGTCTTCCCACTTCCGGTCCGACCGACGATGCCGACCGAACGACCGGGGGCGATCTCGGCGTCGATCGAGCGCAGCACCGGTTGGTCGTCACCATAGTCGAACGACACGCCCATCACCGACACGCCGAGTGGACCAGCGGGCGGCGAGGTCGTCCCGGCATCGATGACCGTTGGACGAATGGCCCGTAGCGCGGCAACTCGATGCATCGCGCCGTTGGCCTTCTGCATCGTCTCGAGCTGGTGCACGACGTCTTCCAACGGACGGGAGACGGCGAGCACATACTGGAACAACAGGAACGCCGTCCCGATCGTGATGGTGCCGGACCCAACCAGTGCGGCACCGGCGATGAGGGACAGCGCAACCCCAACCGCAAGGGCGCCCTGCACCGCCCACCACATCGACATGAACGCCCGCTCTCGTGCGACCGAGCTCGCCAGCGCTGCGCTCGACTCGGTGACGAACCGATCGATGGCGTAGGCAGTGGCGCCATTGGCTCGAAGGTCCTCGGTGGCGGTGAGGCGCTCCTCGATGCCGCCGTACAGCCGGGCGTAGTCGCCCATCTCGCTGGCCGATTCGCTGATGGCCCGATGGCGGTTGGCTGCGAGCATGCCTCCCGCCAGCCCCAGATAGGCGATCATGCCGAGTGCGAGTCGCCAGTCGATCACGGCGAGGACGACGTTCATCCCGACGACCAGGAAGATCGCGCCAAGTGCTCGGGGCACGACCTTGCCGAGGAAGTCCGACACCGAAGTGACATCGCCGTCGACTCGTTGGATCAGCTCACCGGGCGTGTGCGTTCGGTGGAACTCGTGGTCGAGGGTGAGCACGTGCCGGGTCATCGAGAGCCGGAGGTCGTTGGTGGTCCGCCACGCCGCAACGGTCGCCGACCAGGCAACGGCGACCTGTGCCAGCTGGGTGACGATTGCGATCACCAGGAAGACGACGGCGAGCCCGACGATGGTTTGCGTCGTTGCTCCCGCGGTTGCCTGGTCGATGATGCGGCGGAGGACGATCGGGCCGGCCAGGCCCAGCGCCGAGGTCGCTGCCACCAGCGCCCCGAGCGCGAGCCAGCGAGTGCGGTCGGGGCGCAGCAGTTCGAGGAGGGCGCGCCAGCGCGACGGCGATCGGTCGGTCACCCAGGCAGTCTCCCCTGCGCCTCGGTCATCCCGCCCCCGAATTACGTTTCCGTGACGGGCGCACCCGACCTCAGGTCCAACCCGTTCTGTGCGTCAAACCCACCGCCGATACCCGTTCTGTGCGTCACCGTTCCCGCAGCCGGGAAGTTTGACGCACAGAACGGAAGAAGTGGGTGGGTCAGAAGAGGGTGGGTTGTTCGACCTCGACGATGCCGACCGACTCGGTGGCGGTGGGGGCCGCCTCGCCCGAGACGAGGAACTCGGGTAGCGCTCGGTCGTGGACGACGACGAGGCGCTTGGTGGCGCGAGTGAGCGCGACATAGAGCGAGCGGGCGCCTTGGGGTTCCTCGTCGAGGATCGCCTGCGGCTCGACGACGATGGCGACGTCGACCTCGAGGCCCTTCACCACTCCCACCGGCACGACGGTGATCGGATGATCGAGTCCGTCTCGGATGGCGAGACCGACGTCGACCTGACGTTCCTCGAAGCGGGCGACCAGCGCGTCGTAGGACGACGGCGGAACGATGACTGCGACGTTGCCGCTTCCCAGCTCCTCACGCTCGGCGACGGCGGTGTCGATGATCGTGTCGACGAGCGTCGAGGGCTGGACCGTGGCAACGAACCGCGGCTCGTCGCCATCCTGACGGACGGCCTGCGGTGCGCTGAGTTCGGGCGCAGCGACTCTCAGCGCCTTGGCGGCCAACGCCATCGACGGCCCGGGAATGCGATAGCCGACCGTGAGTTCGGCTCGCCGCGCCGGACGACGATCGGGCAGGTGGTCGAGTACTTCGCTCCAGTCGGCATGGGCCCAGGCACCGGTGGACTGGGCGATGTCGCCGACGACGGTCATCGACCCGTTGAGCGACCGGCGGGTGAGCATGCGCAGCTGCATCGGCGAGAGATCCTGCGCCTCGTCGACCACGATGTGGCCGTAGGTGCGGGACTCGTCGTCGTCGGGGCTGCCCGGCCGCGGGCCGAGTCGTTCGAACGCCTCGTCGAGGACGGGGACGTCGTCGACCGTCCAGACCACCGATCGGAAGTCCATGTCGGGTTGCCACGGCCGGAACAGGTGACCCCGCTCGTCGTCGGTGAGCGCTGTCCGTCGAGAACCTCGACCAGCTGAGCGCAGCAAGGCCTCGGATCCGTAGAGATCGTGCAACAGGGCGGCCGGGGTGAGCACCGGCCACATCCAGTTCAGCGCCGTGCGCAGATCGGGATCGTTGGCGAGCTGGTCCTTGACCGTGGCGGCGTCGGTTCCGTCGGGATGGGTCGCGGCGATGGCCTCGTAGACCTGGGAGACGATGAACTTCCTGGCGCCGTTGTGGGTGTGGAAGCGGCGCTTGGCCTCGGCCACGATTCGCTCCGACTCGGCAGCTCGGAGTCGCACCTTGCGAATGCCCATACCCAGCACGAGATCGCGGCGCAACGGGCGTTGGCGGTCCGCGACGGCTCGGCGAACCACGCCGACCATGCGGAGGTCGCCCTTGATCCGGGCCGTGTGGAGGGGATCGCGTCCGGTCACCCGCACCCGCGGCACGAGGTCGGCCAGCACCGCCATCTCGACCCCGGCCTCTCCCAGCGAGGGGAGCACCTGCTCGATGTAGCCCAGGAACAGTCGGTTGGGGCCGACGACCAGGACTCCCTGCCCCTCGAGCGGGAAGCGATGCTCGTAGAGCAGGTAGGCGGCACGGTGAAGGGCGACGACGGTCTTGCCGGTGCCCGGCCCGCCCTGCACCACGAGCACACCGGCCATCGGGGCCCGGATGATCTCGTCCTGCTCGGCCTGGATGGTGCCGACGATGTCGCCGAGGTGGCCGGTTCGCCCGGTTTCGAGCGCTGCGACCAATGCTCCCTGCCCCTGGAGTTGACGGCCGTTGACCGACGCGACCGTGGACCCGGCGGCCTCGCCGAAGAACTCGTCTTCGAGCCCCAGCACCTCTCGCCCGCGCGAGATGAAATGACGACGTCGGACCAGCCCCCGAGGCTGACGGCCCGTGGCCCGGAAGAACGCCTCGGCCACCGGAGCCCGCCAGTCGACGATGAGCGGCTCGTGGTCGACGTCGGCGACCGCCACCCGCCCGATGTGATAGCTCCCACCGCCGTCGGCCTCACCCTGGTCGATGCGACCGAAACAGATCGAGCGCTCGCCGATGTCGAGTTGGGTGAGTCGAGTGACGATCTTCTCGGTGATGACCTCTCGCTCGTACCGGGCCTGGTTGGTCCCACCCGCACCGACCTCGACCATCTCGCGCAGCCGCTTCGCCTCATCTCGGCTCTCGTCGAGGCGGCGATAGGCCCGGTCGACGTGCGCCTGCTCTGCGGCTAGCTCGGGATGGGACTGAGTCACCGCGCTCCTGACCGGGAAGAAGGGACGGTCGATTCTAGGGGGAGAACCGGCAAGACCGGTACCGTTCCACCGGTGAAGACGATCCGGAACGACCACCCCCACCGCAACAGCCCCTTCATCCGGGCGGCGCTCCAGGAGCCGGTCGACCGGGTGCCCGTGTGGTTCATGCGGCAGGCCGGGCGGTCGCTGCCGGAGTACAAGGCGGTGCGGGGCGAGGGCACGATTCTCGATGCCATCAAAGACGCCGACCGGGCCACCGAGATCACGCTGCAACCCATTCGCCGCTACGGGGTCGACGCCGCCATCCTCTTCTCCGACATCGTCACGCCGGTGTGGGCCTCGGGGTTCGGCATCGACATCACGCCGGGCGTCGGTCCGACCGTCGACCAGCCGTTCCGCTCGTCGTCCGACCTCGAACGCCTCCGGCCGCTCGACCCCAGCTCCGATCTCGACTTCCAGACCCGCACCGTCGAACAACTCGTCGCCGAACTCGACATCCCGCTGATCGGCTTCGCCGGCGCGCCGTTCACCCTCGCGTCGTACCTGGTCGAGGGAAAGCCGTCGCGTGACTACGCACACGTCAAGGCCCTGATGTTCGGCGAGCCCGAACTCTGGCACCAGCTGTGCGACCGGCTCGCCGACTACGCCATCGCCACCCTCAGCTCCCAGGTCGAGGCCGGCGCCTCTGCCGTCCAGTTGTTCGACTCATGGGCCGGTGCGCTCCGACCCGAGCACTACCGGGAGTTCGTCTTCCCCCACTCGGCGAAGATCATGGCGGCGATCGACGAACTCGGCGTCCCCCGGATCCACTTCGGGATCAACACGGCCGAACTGCTCCCACTGATGGCCGAGGTGGGTACCGAGGTCCTTGGCGTCGACTGGCGTACCCCGCTCACCACCGCCCGCGAGCGCACCGGCGGACGAGTGGCCCTCCAGGGCAACCTCGATCCGGCGATCGTGTTCGCTCCGATCGAGGTGGTCGAGCGAGAGGTCGAGCGTGTCTTCGACGACAACGGTGGCCACCCGGGACACATCTTCAACCTGGGACACGGCGTTGGCCCCGCCACCGATCCCGACGTGCTGTTGCACATCGTCCAGCTCGTCCACACCCACTCGACATCAGCGGACAGTTGATCGACGCGTGACCGAAGCCGACGACAGCAACGCCACGCGCTTCGCCGACGGGCGGCTCGCCACGGCCGCCAAGTGCATCGTGGCCGGCGTCTGCCTCGCCGGTTCGGTGCCGCCGTGGGGTTCGTGGCCGCTGGCATTCATCGGCATCGCCATCACCGACCGGCTACTCGCCGTGCGCTCGGCGCAGCAGCGGTTCTGGCGCATGTGGGTCGTCGGGGTCTCCTGGCTCGCCCCCGCCATGCTGTGGATGTACGACCTGACGCCGCCGGGCTACCCCATCGCGTTCATCGCCTACGCCGCGTACTTCGGGGTGGCGGCTGCGCTCACCCCGCCCGACAACACCTGGCGGCGACTACTTCTCCCGGGCACCCTCACCCTCGCCGAGATCGTGCGCTGGTACTGGCCGTTCGGCGGGGTCCCCCTCGCCAACCTGGCCCTGAGCCAAGTCGACACCCCGCTCGCGCAGACCGCACGGCTCGCCGGCCCGCTGCTGGTGATGGTGCTCATCATCGTGGTCGGTCAAGCACTGTCGTCGGCGGTCGATCGAGCGGTGCGCCCCACCCTCATCGCACTCGGTGTCGTCGCCGTAGCCATCGTCGCGGCCTACGCCCACCCCCGAGCGTCGGTGGTCCGCGAAGTCGAGACCGCCTCGGTGCAGGGTGGCGGACCCACCAGAACCCGGGCGTCGTCGGACCAGCAACCGGTCGTACTCGGCCGCCACGTCGAGGCGACCAAGTTCATCGACCGTCCCGTCGACCTCATCCTGTGGCCCGAGAACGTGGTCAACCCCGGCGTCTATCTCCCGATCGAGTCGGCCCGCGCCACCGTCGACGAGGTCGCACGATCGCAGGACGCCACCGTGCTCGCCGGGTGGTTCTATCCGGTGAGCAACACCGGCACGGTCAACTACCAGTCGGCCATCACCCCCGATGGCAACGAGATCGACCGCTACGACAAGGTACGGATCGTGCCCTTCGGCGAGTTCGTCCCGCTCCGTGGGTTCATCGAGTGGACCGGATTGGGCGAGGGCATCCCGTCACGAGACGTGATCGTCGGGACGGCCGACCCGGTGCTCGACACGCCGGTCGGCCCCGTCGGCGTCTCGATCTCGTGGGAAGGGTTCTTCGAACGACGAGCTCGCGCCTCGGTTGCCGACGGCGCCGAACTCCTCACCAACCCCACCAACGGAGCGTCGTACTGGTTGACCCAGGTACACACCCAGCAAGTGGCCTCGAACCAGCTGCGGGCCATCGAGAACGACCGGTGGGTCCTCATGGTCGGCCCCACCGGCATGAGCGCCGTGGTCGAACCCGACGGCACCCTGCAGCAGCGCACCGACATCGGTGAGCGGGCGGTGCTGTACGCCACCGTCGAGATGCGAACCGGGCGCACCCTGGCCAGCCTCGTCGGGCTGTGGCCGGTACTTTGTTACGGCGTCACCGCCGTGATGCTGGGCCTCTGGCAACTGCGGCGCCCGGCCCAACCGACACTGGACCCAACCGTCGAGCACGACCACCCTGGAGCCGCATCATGAGCATCGATCAGACCGCCGCATGGAAGGCCGTCGCCGAGGCCGCCACGCCCGTCGACCTTCGGGAGCTCTTCGCCTCCGATTCCGGTCGGGCCGAGCGCTACACCTTCACTGCGGGTGATCTGACCGCCGACTTCTCCAAGCACTGGCTCACCGACGACGTGCTCGCTCGGTTGGTCGCGCTGGCCGAGGAGGCCGGGCTGGCCAAGCGCACCGAGGCCATGTTCAGCGGCGCCCACATCAACACCACCGAGGACCGCGCCGTGCTCCACACTGCGCTGCGCCGCCCGGCCGACGCTCCCCTCGAGGTCGACGGCCAGCACGTGACCGCCGAGGTCCACGAGGTCCTCGACGCAATGAGCGCGTTCGCCGACCGGGTCCGGTCGGGCGAGTGGGTCGGCCACACGGGCCAGCGCATCGAGACGATCATCAACATCGGCATCGGTGGCTCCGACCTCGGCCCGGCCATGACCTACCGAGCCCTGCGGCCCTACGTGCAGGACGGGCTCGACGTCCGCTTCGTGTCCAACGTCGACCCGGCGCACCTCACGATGGCGCTCGCCGGCATCGACCCGGCGACCACGCTGTTCATCATCGCTTCCAAGACCTTCTCCACGATCGAGACCATCTCGAACGCCAAGGCCGCTCGCACCTGGTTGGTCGACGCGCTCGGCGACGGTTCGGTCGACGCCGATGACCCAGCAGCCGCACCGATCGTGGCGAAGCACTTCGTCGCCGTGTCCACCCAGGCCGACCGCGTCGCTGCCTTCGGGATCGACACCGCCAACATGTTCGGCTTCTGGGACTGGGTCGGGGGCCGCTACTCGGTCGACTCGGCCATCGGCCTCTCGCTGATGATCGCCATCGGACCCGACCACTTCCGAGCGTTCCTCGGCGGCTTCCACACGATCGACGAGCACTTCCGCACCACCCCGTTCGAGCGCAACGTGCCGGCGCTGGCCGGCCTCATCGGTGTCCTCTACCGCAACTTCTGCGACCTCCCCACCTACGCCGTGTTGCCCTATGCCCAGCAGCTCGATCGCTTTGCGGCCTACCTGCAGCAGCTCGACATGGAATCGAACGGCAAGCGTGTCCGACTCGACGGCACCGCGGTCGGCTACGAGACCGGACCGATCGTCTGGGGTGAACCCGGCACCAACGGCCAGCACGCCTTCTACCAGTTGATCCATCAGGGAACCACGATCATCCCGGCCGACCTCATCGGGTTCCTCGCCTCGCCGAGCGATGTCAGCGACGACGGGGCGATGGGCGACCTCCACGATCTCCTCATGGCCAACCTGTTCGCTCAGGCGGAGGCGCTGGCGTTCGGCAAGACCGCCGACGAGGTGCGTGCCGACGGCGCCGACGAGGCGCTGGTGCCTCATCGCACATTCCCCGGCAACCGACCCACGTCGGTGATCCTGGCCGATCAGCTCACGCCGTCGGTCCTCGGACAGCTCATTGCGCTCTACGAGCACAAGGTCTTCACGCAGGGTGTGATCTGGGGCGTCAACAGCTTCGATCAGTGGGGCGTCGAGTTGGGCAAGGTGCTCGCCACGGCGATCGGCAACGAGCTGTCGGCCACCGACCAACCCGAGCTGGCGCACGACTCCTCCACCAACGCGCTGATCGAGCGCTACCGGGCGTTCCATCAGCGCTGAGCCGCCCGGTCGTCGGCCGAATCCAACATTCGGACGCGTTCGCCCTACCGTCTACCCCTGATGACCGCCCTGCCCGCCATCGACATCGTCGGCCTCACCAAGGTCTTCGATCGCTCGGGACAGCGGTTGGTCGCGCTCGACGGGCTCGACCTTCGGGTCGACGCCGGCGAGTTCGTCAGCCTCATCGGCCCGAGCGGCTGCGGGAAGTCGACACTGCTCCGTGCGGTCTGTGGTTTGCTGCCGGTCGATCGGGGTTCGATCCTGATCGGCAGCGAGTCCCCGACCGAGGCCAAGCAGCGCAAGCACTTCGGCTTCGTGCCGCAGACGCCGGCCCTGCTCGAGTGGAAGAACGTCAGGGACAACGTTCGCCTGCTGCAACAGGTCAACGGTCGCAGCGGTGACCCCGCCGACGTCGACGCGCTGATCGAGCGCGTGGGGCTCACTGCCGCAGCGAACGCCATGCCCCGCGAACTGTCTGGCGGCATGCAGCAGCGGGTGAGCCTGGCTCGGGCGTTCGCGCTGCGGGCGCCGGTGCTGATCATGGACGAGCCGTTCTCCGCGCTCGACGAGATCACGCGGGCCGACATGCGCTACCTCCTGCTCGAGCTGTGGCGCGAGACCCAGGCCACCGTGCTCTTCGTGACCCACAACATCGATGAGGCCATCGTGCTGTCCGACCGGGTCGTGGTGTTGGCAGGACAACCGGGCACGGTGGTTGCCGACGAGCGGATCACGCTCGGCCGTCCCCGGGCAGAGGGCATCGAAGACGACCCCCGCTTTCACGCCCACGCATCGTCCATCCGCCGAGCACTCCACGACGGTCACCGGTGAACCGCCGCCCTTGGCTGGCCCTGGCCCCGTTCTCCGGCATCGCCGGACTGTTCCTCGTGTGGGAGCTCTACGTCCGCGCCTTCGACGTTCGGGCGCTCACACTCCCGCCCCCGTCCCGCATCGTCGTCCATGTCTTCGAGAACCTCGGGTTCTACGCCGACAACGCCGCCACCACCGTGACCGAGGGGGCAGTGGGTTTCGTCCTCGCCTTCGTGATGGCCATGATCGTGGCCACGGCAATGGCGCACTCCACCTTCGTGGAACGTGCGTCGTGGCCGGTGCTGGTGCTGATCCAGTCCACCCCGATCGTCGTGCTGGTGCCGGTCTTCATCCGCTGGCTCGGGTTCGGCATGGCCCCGAAGATCGCCATCGCCGCGCTGTTCGCGTTCGTGCCCTTCGTGTCGAATGCCGTCACCGGACTTCGTTCGGTCGATGCCGACCGACTCGACCTGCTGCATTCGGTCAACGCCTCCGATCGCGAGATCTTCTGGCGTCTGCGTCTCCCGAGCGCGCTCCCCGCGCTGTTTGCCGCCGGCCGGATCTGCATCGCGTTGTCGCTCATCGGCGCCGTGATCGGCGAGTACTACGGCTCGTCGACCTCGGGCCTGGGCACGGTGAGCGCCCGCGCCGCAAGCCGTTCGTTCGTCGACCAGCAGTGGGGATCGATCTTCGTCGCTTCGTTCGTCGGGATCGCTGCAACGTCGATCCTGTTGGTGTGCGAGCGGCGGGTGTTGCGGTGGCACGCCTCGACCCAACAGGGCTAAGCACGAGTCAGTTTGTTTCAAATCAAGACTCACTGGCTAATGTACCGAGATGCGCTCGCACCTGGCTCGTCACTCCCTGCTCCTCCTCGCATCGTTCGCGCTGCTCACCGCAGCGTGCACGGCGAGCGACTCCGAAGGATCGGCGGGTGCGTCCGACACGACCGGCGGGTCCGGCAGCGAGGTCGACTCGGCCGGCGAGGTCGGTTCGGCCGAACGCTGCGACGCCAACAAGGCGGCGGGCAAGATCACGTATCTCTCGGGCTTCGACTATGCCGCCTCCCCTGGCATCCTCGACGTCCTCATGGCCTCGCAGCTCGGCTACTTCGAGGAGCTGTGCCTCGACGTCGAAGTGCTTCCCGGCTTCGCACCGGGCAACCTCGGACTCGTCGCCAGCGGCGAGGCCCAGTTTGCCAACGCCGGCTCCCTCGGCGACGTCGTCACCACCAATGTGAATGGCGAGGCTGATCTGGTGGCGGTCCAGCAGTACGGCAAGGTGGCCATCCAGGCGCTGGTGGTGCCGGCCGACTCCGCCATCGAGTCGCTGTCCGACATCCCCGGGACCCTCATGGGCATCAAGGGCGACCTGCCGCCCGACATCGAAATGATGCTGTCGATCGAGGGTGTCACTCGTGGTGACTTCGACGAACTGGAGGTGCCGTTCGATCCGTTCGGGGCCTTCGAGCTCGGCATCGATTCGCTGCCGGTCTACAAGAGCAACGAACCTGGCCAGCTCGATGCCGCCGGCTTCGAGTACCGGACTTTCGATCCGGTCGACTTCGGCGTGCCGTCGTCGTTCGGTGTGCTCGCCACCTCGTCATCGTTCCTCAACGACCACCCCACTGCGGTGCAGGACTTCATTCGGGCGGTGTCCAAGGGCTTCGCCTACGCAGTCGACAACCCTGAGGACGCCGTCGCCCGAGCCGTGGAGCAGATCAATCTCGGCGACAACGTGGCCTTCCTGACCACCGAGTCCGAGACCGGGCGCTGGGCGGTCGAGTCGGCGCTGGTGCTCGACTCGACGGCGGGCGGCGAAGGCCCGGGCATCCCCGATCTCACCCTCGCCGGCGAGCAGGTCCAGCTCCTCACCGACATCGGCCGGTTCGAGACGCTGCCCGACTGGGAGTCGATGGTCGATGCCGGTCCGGCCGCCGGCATCTACGACGGCACCGAGATCATCTGGCCCGCCGGGTCCTGAAATGGTCGAGTACGGCCTGATCTCGTTGGCCGATCATCTCGCCGATCCCGTCACCGGTGAGCGGGTCAGCCAACGACAGCGACTCATCGAGATCGTCGATCAGATCGTGCTGGCCGAGTCGCTCGGCATCCCGCTCTTCGGTGTTGGCGAGCATCACTTCGGCAACTACATCTTGCCCTCGCCCGAGCTGGTGCTCGCCATGGCTGCGGGCCGGACCACGCACATCACCCTCGGCACTTCGGTGTCATTGTTGGCGAACGTCGATCCGGTTCGCTACGCCGAGAAGCTCTCGGTGCTCGACGTGCTCAGCAACGGGCGAGCCGAGGCCGTGTTCGCTCGCGGCGCATCCGAACGCACCGCCGAGGCCTTCGGTATCCACAGCTTCGACGAGCTCCGTCCGCGCTTCGACGAGTCGCTCCGGTTGGTACTTCGGCTGCTGTCCGAAGACGAGGTGACCTGGGACGGCGAATACCGCACCGGACTCGACGGCGTCCGGATCGAACCGCGCGCCGTCCAGAAGCCCTATCCCACCATGTGGGTGGGTGGTGGTCTGTCGAACGTGTCGGCCGACCTCGCCGCCGACCTCGGCCTGCCGCTGATGTTGCCCAGCCTGTTCCGGTGGCCTTCCGACTACGTCGACATCGCCAACCGCTACCGGGAGCGCAGCCAGGCAAACGGATTCCGACCCCGAGTCGGGTTCCCGTCCTATCTGCACGTCGCCAAGACCTCGCAGGAGGCGAAGGCTCGCTGGCAGCCACGGCTGGAGTACTACAGCG
This sequence comes from Acidimicrobiales bacterium, assembly GCA_041394265.1. Classification (NCBI taxonomy): domain Bacteria; kingdom Bacillati; phylum Actinomycetota; class Acidimicrobiia; order Acidimicrobiales; species Acidimicrobiales bacterium. Next base: position 2,450,996 of record JAWKIO010000005.1, on the reverse strand, counting down.
AGTTCGCGATGGAGATCCGCGGTGCGTTCGGTCGGCCGACCGACTTCGACTCGCTGCTCCTCGGTCCGGCGCTGTGCGGAAGCCCCGCCGAGGTGGCCGAGCGCATCGGCGAGATCAACCGTGAGCTCTCGCTCGATCGACACCAGTTCCTGATCGATGTCGGTGGGCTCCCCTACCCCATCGTCGCCGAGGTCCTCGAACTCCTCGCCACCGAGGTGCTCCCCCAGGTCCCCTGACCCGGAGCCTCTGCGGCTACGGCTGGATCAGAGTTCGATGAGGATGGTGACGGGGCCGTCGTTGTGGATCTCGACGTCCATGTCGGCGCCGAATCGGCCGGTGGCCACGGTCGTGCCGAGCGACCGGATCCGCTCGGCGCACGCGTCGATCAGCGGCTCGGCGACCTCGGGACGGGCGGCGGTGATGAACGAAGGCCGGTTGCCCTTGCGTGCGTCGCCGTACAGCGTGAACTGACTGATGAGCAGGATCGAGCCGCCGATGTCGGCCACCGACAGGTTCATCTTGTCATCGTGGTCGGCGAAGATCCGCAGCTTGACCAGCTTGTCGGCGAGTTTGTCGACCATCTCACGGTCGTCGCCCTCGGTGATGCCGAGCAGGACACACAACCCGTCGTCGATCGCCCCGACCACGTCACCGTCGACGGTGACGCTGGCTCTGGTGACGCGTTGGACGACCGCTCGCATCACGAGACCGTAGCGACGTCGCGGCGTCACCCGACGACACGACGCAGCGGGTCGACCCCGGCACCGAGTACCACCCGGGCGGAACTCCACGTAGCCTGACACCGTTGTACCCGGCGGTAACCCGCCTCGTCGGCGGGTGACCGCTGCGCTACGGCGGGTTCCCGCCAAGAAAGTTCCCTCCATGAGTTCCCTCGAAGACCGTCCGCTCCGCCTGGCCTACCTGTCGTATCGGTCGAAGCCGACGGTCGGCGGCCAGGGCATCTACACCCGCCACCTCACCAAGGCGCTCGCCGACCTCGGCCACACCGTCGAGGTGTTCTCGGGCCAGCCCTACCCGGTGCTCGACGAGCGGGTGAAGCTGACGCAACTCCCGAGCCTCGACATCTTCAACGACCAGTACCCCGGCCGCTTCCCGGCCTACTGGGAGATCAAGACCAAGGAAGACCTGCTCGAGATCGCCACCTTCTCCACCGGCATGTTCCCCGAGCCGCTGGCCTTCAGCTATCGGGCCAAGAAGGCACTCGAGCCCCGGGTCGCCGAGTTCGACCTCGTCCACGACAACCAATGCCTCGGCTACGGGATCCTCGGCATCGACAAGATGATCCCCACCCTGGTCACGCTGCATCACCCGATCACGGTCGATCGCCGGCTCGAGATGGAGGCCGCACCGAACTGGCGCAAGCGCACCAGCATCGGCCGCTGGTACGGCTTCGTGAAGATGCAGGGTCGGGTGGCCCAACGGATGCCGCGCATCGTCGTGGTGTCGGAGAACTCCATCCAGGACATCCACGACGACATGGGTGTCGACCTCGACCGGATGCGGCTGGTGCACGTCGGTGTCGACCCCGATCTGTTCCGACCGATGCCCGAGGTGCAGCGCATTCCTGGACGGCTCATCACCACTGCGTCGGCCGACGTCGAACTCAAGGGGCTGCGGTTCCTGCTCGAAGCCATGGCCAAGCTCCGCACGGAGCGGGATGTCACGCTCACGGTCATCGGCCGGGCGAAGAAGGGTGGGCAGGCCGAGGCGCTCATCGAGAAGCTCGGCCTGGCCGACCACATCCAGTTCGTGAGCGGCGTGACCGATGAGCGCATCGTCGAGCTCTACGCCGAATCGGAGCTTGCGGTCGTCCCGTCGCTCTACGAGGGCTTCTCGCTCCCCGCCGTCGAGGCGATGGGTTCGGGCACTGCGCTGGTGGCGAGCGACGGTGGCGCGCTCCCCGAGGTCACGGGTGTCGACGGCGAAACCGTGCTCCGCTGCTCTGCAGGCGACGCCGACTCGTTGAAGCGAGCGCTGGAGCGCGGCCTCGACGACCCGGAGCTCCGGGCCCGCATCGGCGCCGCCGGACGCGAGCGGGTCAGCCAGCTCTACACGTGGCGCCAAACCGCCATCAACACCGTCGAGCAGTACCGAGAGGTCCTGGCCATGCGAGCGAGCGCCGAGCAGGGTCGCTGATGCTGACCGTCGACTACGACCGGCTCGAACTGAAGCCGGGGATGCGAGTGCTCGACCTCGGCGCCGGATTCGGGCGGCACGCGTTCGAAACGGCTCGTCGCGGCGCGTCGGTGGTAGCCGCCGACCTCGCCTTCGACGAGATGGAGTCGACGAAGGACACCTTCGCCGCCATGTATCTCGCAGGCGAGCTGCCCGAGGGCATCTCCACCGTCGTGCTCCAGGCCAACGGGCTCGAGTTGCCGTTCCCCGACGGTTCGTTCGACCGGATCATCGCCTCGGAGATTCTCGAACACGTCCCCGACGACCTGGGCGTCATGGCCGAGCTGTTCCGGGTGCTCGCCCCTGGTGGCCGGCTGGCTGCCACGGTGCCCGCTGCCCTCCCCGAGCAGATCTGCTGGTGGCTGTCCGACGACTACCACGCACCCGCAGCGGTCGGCGGCCACGTGCGTATCTACGGCCAGCCGGAACTACGGATGAAGCTGTCCTCCGTGGGGTTCGAACCTGGCGAGTCCCACCGAGCCCACTCGCTCCACAGTCCGTACTGGTGGCTGAAGTGCGCCGTCGGCGTGAAGAACGACGACCACCCGCTGGTGAAGCAATACCTCCGATTCCTCACGTGGGACATCGTCAAGGCACCGACGCTGACGCGGACGGCTGACCGACTCCTCAACCCCGTCTTGGGGAAGTCGCGTGTCGTCTACGCCGACCGGCCAGCGGTGTGAGCGAGGACCCGGTTCGATGACCGAGATGATCACGCCGTCCGTGGAGGGCATCGTCACCGCGGAGGATCTGCGCGCCACCGCACAGACGATCGCCGAGCTCCAGCTCTCGAACGGCATGATCCAGTGGTATCCCGATGGGCACGCCGACCCGTGGAACCATGTCGAGGCAGCCATGGCCCTGGCGACGTGCGGCTTCGTCGACGAGGCCGAACACGCCTACCGCTGGCTCGCCGAGATCCAGCGGCCCGACGGCAGCTGGCACAACTACTACACCGCCGACGGCATCGAGGACGCCAAGCTCGACGCCAACTGCATCGCCTACATCGCCACCGGGATCTGGCATCACTGGCTCGCCACCGGCGACCGCTCGATCCTGGAGCGGTACTGGCCGGTGGTCGAGGCGGCGATCGAGTTCGTGCTCGATCTCCAGACTCGACGAGGCGAGATCATCTGGGCCCGGCACTCCGACGGCATGCCGTGGAACTACGCCCTGCTCACCGGCTCGTCGTCGATCAGCCACAGCCTCGCATGTGCGGCCAAGATCGCCGAGGCCCTCGATCGGCCCCGTCCCGAGTGGATCGGGGCGCGAGCCCGCCTCGTCGATGTGATCGCCAACCAACCCAACGCGTTCGAGCCCAAGGCCCGCTGGGCCATGGACTGGTACTACCCCGTGATGACCGGAGCCGTCACCGGCGACGACGGGGCGAAGATGCTGGCGAAGGGGTGGGACACCTTCGTCATGGCGGGCAAGGGGGTGCGTTGTGTGAGCGACCGCCCATGGGTCACCGCCGCCGAGACCTGCGAGTGCGCGCTGGCGCACCTGGCCGTCGGCCAGACCAGTGCGGCCCGCACGCTGTTTTCGTGGATCCAGGCCCACCGAGACCGCGATGGCTCGTACTACACCGGTCTCGTCTTCCCCGAGCTGGTGTTCTTCCCGGCCGACGAGCGCAGCAGCTACACCGCGGCCGCCGTGATCCTGACCGCCGACGCCCTGTGCGGCGTCAATCCAACCTCAGGCCTCTTCGTCGACGAGATCGCCGGACGCTGAGCGCTGCCGGTCGGCGCACCGGATCGACGCAATGTTGACCCGATCAAGCTTCGCCGGATCGAGGGGGTTGCCTACGCTCGCCCCATGCGCTCACAGTTCCTCGCCGGTGCCCATGTCGTCCTCGAAGCCCTCCGCCAGCCCGGCATCGCCGAGGCGTGGGACCAGCCGTCGGTGCTGGAAGGCCAGACGGTCGGCGCCCTCTGCGGCCACCTTGCTCGGGGCTCGGTCTGGGTCGTCGCCGACTATCTCGAACTCGACGAGCCCGATTCGGTGACGTTCGAGACCGCCGACCAGTACGGCGCACTGGCGAGCAGTCTCACCGAGGAGGATCACGTCAACATCCGCAAGCGAGCGGCCGAGGTGGCCTCGATGGGCTACGACGCGCTGGTCGCCAAGGTGGCCGAGCGATTGACCGCACTCGAACAGCGCCTGGCCGACGAGCCGCCCGATCGGATCGTGCCCGTCTTCGGTGGGATGACGATGCGGCTCGACCCCTACCTGAGCACACGCATGCTCGAACAGGTCGTGCACCTCGACGACCTGGCTCGCTCGGTCGATTTCCCGCTGCCCGAGATGCCCCGCGAGAACGTGGCGATCGTTCTCGACGTCGGCAGCCGCATCGGCCTGCACCGGTTCGGGGCCGCCACGATGATCCGTGGCATGTTCCGCGGCCTCCCCGGCGCCTTCCCCGTGCTCTGATCTCTGGACCTGCTCGAACCGTCCGAACTGAAGCCCAGACCGGTGAACTGTCGATACTGAAGCCCCCAATTGAGCTTCAGCGTCGACAGATCGGAAGTATGGGCTTCACTGTCGACAGTTCGGGTGGGGGGCGGCGGACTTTCCAATCGGGCGGGGCTCTTCTAGCGTCGCCGCCATGGGACAACTCGATGGCAAGGTCGCACTGATCACCGGCGGTGCGAGGGGGCAAGGCGAAGCGGAAGCGGAGCGGTTCGCCGCCGAGGGGGCGACGGTGTACATCACCGACGTGCTCGACGAGGTGGGCCAAGCCACCGCCGATCGGCTCGGTGATGCCGTCACCTACCTCCACCACGATGTCACGAGTGAAGACGACTGGAATGGCGTCGTCGCCGGCATCGTCGAGGAGCACGGCAAGATCGACGTGTTGGTCAACAACGCCGGCATCTTCCGGACGGCGAGTCTGTTCAACACCTCGCTGGCCGACTGGAACCTGATGCTCAGCATCAACCAGACCGGGGTGTTCCTGGGCTTGCGGACCGTCGGGCTCGTCATGCGCAACCAGGGGTTCGGCAGCATCATCAACATCTCGTCGGTCGCCGGGCTCGGTGGTGCCCGAGGCGCACACGCCTACGGGGCAACCAAGTGGGCGGTGCGGGGCATGACCAAGTCGGCTGCACTCGAACTGGCCCCCGACGGCGTGCGGGTGAACTCGGTGCACCCCGGGATCATCGAAACCGCCATGCTCGAGGAGTTCGGCCAGACCCTCAGCCGCGTGCGGGAGAACATCCCGATGGGGCGCACGGCCGCGGCGTCAGAGGTGGCGAACGTGGTGCTGTTCCTGGCCTCGGACGAGTCGTCGTATTGCAGCGGCCACGAGTTCGTGGTGGACGGAGCGTTGAAAGCCTGACGGCTGAGAGACCGGGGCAGCCTGACGACTGAGAGACCGTGGCAGCCTGACGACTGAGAGACCGTGGCAGCCTGACGGCTGAGAGACCGTGCCAGCCTGACGGCCCGACTCAGAGGTCGGGGAGCTCGCCAGTGAGGTTGGCGCGCTGTGACAGCTCGAGCCAGTCGCCATCGGGCAGTCGGACGAACGAGATGGCGGCGGTGTCGCCTAGGCGCATGGGTGCCATGCCTTCGGTGAACCCCTTGCGGAGGAAGCGCTCGTGCTGCTTCTGGACGTCGAAGACCTGGGCGGTGATGTAGGTGCAACCGAGTGAGCGTGACGGTCCGGCGGGTGCCCGACCGGGCTGATGATCGAACGCGATGAGCGTCTCGCCAACGTGGATGCGGCCGCCTTCGGGCCGGGCATCGAAGGCCTCGATCAAGAGGGAGGCGGTGTGGTCGACGGACCGGGCGGCGAGGGTGATCTCGACGGCGCTGATGCCGTCGTGCCCCATCGGCACGAGTTCGACCGGGACGCCGTCGGGGTGCATGAGCGAGCGGGCCGCATCGACATCAGCCGCAATGCGAAGCCGAGTGAAGCCGCTCGTTGTCGGCTCGAGCGGATCACGCGACACGTTCTGCTTGAGCACCCCCTCGTGGAGGGTGTAGCGGTGCTGGTGGACCCCGCCGCCGACCTTCAGGAGTTCCTCGTAGCCGAGCCCGACCTCCTGCTCCCAGAAGGCCTGAGCGGCCTCGAGATCGTTGGTGTAGAAGCCGACGTCGAGGGCGGACTTTGCTGGCGAAAAGGTCATGCGCCATCTTGGCCGAAGTCCGGGTCGCGAGCCACCACTCATGGACGCCGATCCGCTTCCGAGGCGGTCCGAGCGAGGCCGCCGAGTTAGTGTCCCGACATGCGCATCGGTATCAACGGTTCCAGCCTGCTCGCCCGCCCCGACCTCGACGCGATCGTGGCCAACATGGCCGACGCCGAGTCGTCGGGTTTCACTAGCTACTGGCTGGCCCAGACCGGTCTCATCGATCCGCTGCATTGCTTCACCGCAGCTCGGGCCGCAACCTCGTCGATCGAGCTCGGTACCGCTGTCGTGCCCACCTGGCCCCGCCATCCGCAGGCGCTCGCCGCATCGGCGTTGGCCTCGCAGGCGGCAACCGGCGGTCGGCTCGTGCTCGGCATCGGGCTGGCGCACCAGCCATCGGTCGAGGATCGCTGGAAGATGGAGTGGAAGCAGCCGATCCGTCACATGCTCGACTACCTCGACGTGCTGCTTCCCCTGCTCGAATCCGGCGAGGCCCATCACGAGGGCGAGGTCTGGTCGTACGACGGCGAGGCGGCCCGCATCACCGATCAGGCGCCGAGCGTGATGCTCGCCGCACTCGGCGACCAGATGCTGAAGATCGCCGGCCGGCGCACCGACGGCACGATCCTGTGGTGCGTCGGGCCGAAGACCCTCGAACGCCAGATCGTTCCCGGCATCACCACCGCCGCCGACGCAGCCGGTCGGCCGGCACCTCGGGTGGTGTGCAGCCTGCCGGTGTGGGTGACCGACCGACCCGACGAGGCCCGCGCCCTCGTTGCGAAGTCGTTGACGATCTACGGCCAGCTCCCGTCGTATCGGGCGATGCTCGACATCGAGGGCGTCGAAGGTCCCGCCGACATCTCCCTGATCGGCGATGCCGAGACGGTGCACGCCGGACTCACCGAGATTGCCGCGGCCGGCGCCACCGACTTCACCGCCGTCGTCCAGGGATTCGATCCCGACGAGGTGTGCCATGGTTGGGAGGCGCTGAGCGGCTGGAGCGCATGAGCAACGAGCGAGGCTTGACGAAGGAGACTCGAGATGGGTGGTGATCGATTCGGCGTTCGCTGGGGGTTGGCCGGCGGCGTCGCATTGGCTTCGATCGACGAGGTTCGCGAGATCGCTCGTTGGGGCGACGAGGCCGGGTTCGACAGCCTGTGGATCTCACACGCAGCAGCGGTCGATCCCATCGTCGCGCTGGCTGCGGTGGCATCGGAGTTCACTTCGATGCGAGAAGTCGGCACATCGGTGGTCCCGCTCTACGGACGTCATCCCTTCGGTCTCGCCCAGCAGGTGATGACGGCCCAGTCGGCGCTCGGTGGCCGCTTCACGCTCGGTGTCGGACCATCGCACCGACCCTCGGTCGAGGGCACCCTCGGGCTGTCGTGGGATCACCCCTATGCCTACACCGAGGAGTTCCTCGACGGTTTGCAGCCGCTGCTCGCTGGCAAACCCGCCAATGTCGAGGGCACGCAGGTCACCACTCGCGCCGAGGTCGCGATCGATGCGCCAGACACCCCGGTGCTCCTGGCGGCGCTCGGCCCTCGCATGCTCGGCCTGGCCGGTCGACGAACCCAGGGCACGACCGTTGGCCAGTGCGGCCCGAAGACCATCGCCAGCCACATCGTGCCCACGGTCCACGCGGCGGCCGAAGCCATGGGCCGACCCGAACCCCGGGTGATGGCGCTGATCCGGCTCTGCGTCACCGACGACATCGGCCCGGCGTACGCCCAGGCGCAACAGGTCGGCGCGCCCTACGGCGTGCTGCCCTCGTACGCCGCGATGTTGGCGAAGGAGGGGCTCACTGACGCCGCCGACCTCCATCTGATCGGCTCGTGGGAGCGAGTGCTCGACGGTCTTGGCGAGTACGCAGCAGCCGGCGTCACCGACCTGCGGATCGAGGTGGTGGCGCCCGACCTCGCAACACGCGACACCACGCGCGCCGCCTTCGCCAGCTACCTCAGCTGAGGCGCACTCACCCTCGGAAGTTGGCGGCGATGCGCTGACCGAGATAGTCAGCGGCCGTGATCGGCGGGTAGGCGCCACTCGGGCTCTCGATCACGGCGTCGCGATCGGCCTGGGCGAAGTACGCGATCGAGTAGCGCGGACCTTGCGGCTCATCGGCGCCGGGCATCCGCACTCGGTGCAGGGTCGAGGGCAGCTGGTCGTCGCTCCACCGCATCAGCATGTCGCCGATGTTGCAGGTGATCGTGCCTGCGGCCGGTTCGACATCGGTCCACCCCAGGGGCTCGCTCCGCTCCAACAGCTGGGCCTCACTGCCGGGGCACACCTGCAGCCCCCGTTGTCCGGGCACCTGATGCAGCAGGGTCAGGCAGTCGTAGTCGGTGTGGGCACCAGCTCGCCAGACGGTCGGGTCGGGGTCGGCGGTGAGCGGAAGGTAGTGGAGCAACCGCAGCGTGCTCTGGTACTCAGGAGAGGAAGGATCGTGGCGGTGAGTGAAGAAGTCGCCGTCGAAGCCGAGTTTGCGAGCGAAGCTCGACAGGATCCGCATCGCCACCGACCAGTTCGCCGCCTCGAACGCCGACATCACCTCGACGAAGTCCGCAAGTTCGTCGTCGGTCGGCCACAGATCGAGTTCGACCATGCGTGACCGGGTGATCTGGTACGACTCCTTGTCGTCGTAGGTCCCGGTCGACGGCCGGTTCTGGCTCCGGTACTCCCACCCGGAGTTCGTTCCCCGACGCATCGGGCGCCGGGCCTTCACGTCGGCGGGGAGCTCGAAGAAACGGGCGGCGAAGTCGAACGCCCGGTCGACATCGGCCTGGGGGATACCGTGCCCCGACACCTGGAAGAAGCCGATCTCGGATGCCGCCTGCCAGAGTTCGTCGTCGATCGTTGCCTGGTCGGGCTGGCTCAGGTCGATGCAACGGATCTCCCGGTCGACCATCACGCCGACCCCGCCGAAGGTGCGTTCCTTCGCCAGTTCGGACTCGGCCGATGTCCGTGCAGTCGGCGGCGCTGCCGCTGTTGCCGGCGGGTTCGCCGCTGCTGCCGACGATCCGGCGGTCGGGTTTCGTGCGTCGTCGTGCATGATCACTCCTCGTTGCGTGCCGATGGGCACGAGGTCGAGGGCAATGACCGGCGCCGGAGCGCTGACTGCTTCTACCCGTTGGCTGTCGGCTCGATGCTAGGCGTTGAACGAGCAGGAGCCACCGCGGCCCTACAACTCGGCGAGGAACACAGCGAGCGGCGGGTTCACCACCTCGGGGTGCGACAGGTTCGCAGCGTGGGCGGCGCCTGGGACCTCGACGAAGCCACGGCAGTCCTGCACTCCGTCGGCCACCACCCTCGCCTGATCGAGCGTGATCGCCTGGTCCTCGGTGCCGTGGACGATGAGCACCGGGCAGGCGACCTCTCCGAGGCGGTCGGTGACATCGTCGCGATCGAGCAGCGCGCCACCGGCGATGGTGATGTCGGAGTTGGCGATGAGCTGCTTCCACTTCGGCATCCACTCGGCCGTGAGGTCGGGCTCGCCGAGAATGAGGCCGGCCACGCCGGTGAGCACCTGGTCGACCACGGCGTCGTCACCGCTCGTGAGCGCACCGAGCATGCCCCGATACCCCTCGAGCGCCTCGGGCCCGTCGACCCCTGCCATCGAGTCGATCATGACCAGGGCCCGCACTCGCTCAGGGTTGGCGAGCGTTGCCCGCAACGACAGATAGCCACCCTGGCTCATGCCGACCAACACGGCCTGGTCGATGCCGAGGTGATCGAGCAGACCGATCGCGTCGGCGGCGGAATCCCAGTAGGTGAACGGGCCCGGGGCCGGCGTGTCGCCGAAGCCGCGCTCGTCCCAACGGATGCAGCGGTAGTCGGCCGACAACGCCTCGACCTGTGGGTCGAACATCGTGTGGTCCATCAAGAATCCGTGGCTGAAGAGCACGGCCGGCCCGTCACCGCCGGAGTCCTCGTAGCGGATGGTGATGCCATTGATCTCTGCAGTAGCCATGGAATCGACGCTACTGCACGAGCGATCGCGCTCGCCCGGTCACGCCGTTCGCTGGAGCACCCGGAGTGATCCCGTCGCCGACCGTTCGGTGAAGCGACCCGACGCCAGGGCCGGGAGGTAGATCTCTTCGTAGGGTGGTCGCCCACCATCGGCAGGATTCGGGAAGACGTCGTGGATCACGAGGTAGCCGCCGGGTGCCACGTGTGGCGTCCACCCCGTGAAGTCGTGGCGGGCCGGGTCGACGCCGTGTCCACCGTCGATGAAGAGCAGCGAGAGCGGTGTGGCCCAATGCCGAGCCACTCGGGGTGAGTCGCCGACGACGGCGATCACCCACGGTTCGAGCCCGGCGTCGTAGACCGTGCGCCGGAAGATCGGCAACGTGTCCATCACACCGATGTCGGGATCGACGAGATCGGGCTCGTGCCACTCCCAGCCCGCCTGGTTTTCCTCGGACCCGCGATGGTGATCGACACAGAACAGCTGGTTGTCGAGCGAGCGAGCGGCGGTGCCGAGATAGAGCGCCGATTTTCCGCAGTAGCTTCCGACTTCGAGCATGGGTCCGAGCATCGGGTCGGCTCCGAGCGCTGCCTCGTACAACGCCAGTCCTTCGTCGGGTGGCATGAACCCCCGGGCGGCTTCGGCGAGTGCCTGCTCGTCGGGCGTCACGTCGAGGTGCCCTGGTCGATCGGGAGCACGGGGTCGGCGACGAAGAGACGGTCGAGCAGCAGGTACTTCGCCACCCACACCAGGAAGTAGGCGATCAGGGTGGCGAGGTTCACCATCAAGCCGCTACCGAACCATCGATCGGCGACCTCGGCGAAGACCGTGGAGACGGCGAGCCCGACCCCGGCGATGCCGAGAAACGGGAGCACCTCGCGCCGCAGGTCATGGCGACGACCGCGCACACCCCACACCCACGCACGACTGAGGAGGTAGGCCGGAATGGCGGCGAGGAAGCCGGCGAAGAGATTGGCCTTGCCGCCTGACCATCCCCAGATCGAGTTGGCGGTGTACAGCAAGCCCTGATGGTTGATGTTGTTGATCACCGTGACGAGGAGGAACCGTCCGGCCCGCAGGGAGTGCGGTGTGACCCGATCCTTGACCGACGCCAGCGTCGAGACGGAGGGAGACGCATCGGGGGTCACGCCACGAGACTACCTGGGCAATCGTTCACCACAGGAGCACCACATCGCGCTGCCGGCGCTCCACAATGGTTGGCGTGACGCAAGGACCGGTCGACGATCTCATCAGCCTGCTCGATCTCGAGCCGATCGAGCAGAACATCTTCCGGGGGCAGAGCCCCGACGAGCAACGCCAGCGAGTCTTCGGCGGCCAGGTCGCCGGCCAGGCGCTGGTGGCGGCCACCCGCACCGTCGAATACGGCGCCGTACATTCGCTCCACGCCTACTTCCTCCGCCCGGGCGACCCGACGATCCCGATCCTCTACGAGGTCGAGCGCATCCGCGACGGCCGATCGTTCGCCACTCGGCGCGTCGTCGCGATCCAGCACGGCCAGGCCATTTTTCATCTGTCGGCCTCGTTCCACACCGCCGAGGAAGGGTTCGAGCATCAGATCGAGGCGCCGCAGGGCCTGCCGGATCCCGAGTCGCTTCCCGATTTCCAGACCAGAAACGCCGACCAGGCCGAGTTGCTCGGCGACTGGTACAGCCGTCCTCGCCCGATCGATACCCGCTATGTCGGCCCGGACGGTCTGAACCGGTCGCGGGCGAGGCTCGACCCCCAGCAGTACGTCTGGATGCGGGCCGACGGCCAACTGCCTGACGACCCGGTCGTGCATCAGTGCGTCATCACCTATGCCTCCGACATGAGCCTGCTCGATACCGTCGCCCGCCCCCACGGCGTCTCGGTGCTCGACGGCGACGTGATGATGGCCAGCCTCGACCACGCCATGTGGTTCCATCGCCCGTTCCGGGCCGATCGTTGGTTCCTCTACGCCCAGGACACACCGTCGGCGTCGGGTGCTCGTGGCCTGGCGCGCGGGTCGATCTTCCAAGATGGCGTGCTGGTTGTGTCGGTCGTCCAGGAGGGTCTGGTCAGAAAGCTCACCAGCTGACCCCACTCACCGGCGGCGACCGGCCACAATGGCGAGTGCGGCATGTCATCGCGACCACGAGCGCGGCGACAACTCCAGTAGTCCTGCGACCGCTTCCCGACAGCCAAGGCGACCTCACTTTTCTCATGCGGCGATCCCCGTACCTCCTCTTCCTCGCACTGCTCACCGCCGCCTGCGGCTTCCCCGAAGTGGCGACTGCGCCGACCTCGAGCCTGCCGTCGAGCGACAGCGAGACCGTGGCAACCACCGACGATCCCGCGGCCGACGCCACGCTGGCCACGCCGCCGTTGGCCGATGAGAGCGAGGGCGCCGCCTGGGCCGACATGGCGCTCACCCTCGAGCCGATCGCCGAGATCGCCAACCCGATCTCGATCACCGGCCGCTCGGGCACGCTGAACCTCTACGTCGCGAACCGTGACGGGGTCATCCACGTCCTGGAACGCACGATCTCCCCCGAGAAGGCGATCGAACGCATCAGGCTGTCGTCGCGCCCCATGCTCGACCTCACCGGACTGGTCTCGCTCGAGAGCGAACAGGGCCTCCTCAACGTCACGTTCTCGTCCGACGGGCGCGACATGTTCGTGTACTACACCGACCTCAACGGCGACGTCGTCGTCGACAAGTACGAGGTCGACCGGTCCGATCGAGCCAGCTACGACGACCGCATCGAGCTGATCCGGGTGCCTCAGCCGGCGCCGAACCACAACGGCGGCGGCCTCGCCGTCGGCCCCGACGGATTCCTCTACATCGGGCTGGGCGACGGCGGCGGCGCCGGCGATCCCGAGCAGACCGGCCAGGATCCGCGAGACCTCCTCGGTTCGCTACTTCGCATCGACCCGGTGAGCAGCGAGACCAGCACGTACGCCGTGCCGGTCAGCAATCCGTTCGCCGACGGGGTCGACGGCGCCCCCGAGGTGTGGACGTACGGAGCGCGCAACCCCTGGCGGCTCTCGTTCGACCAGCTGACCGGCGACCTCTGGATCGGCGATGTCGGCCAGAACGCCATCGAAGAGATCGACAAGCTCGCCCAGTCCGATGGCGGCGGCCGTGGCGCCAACCTCGGGTGGAATCTGGTCGAGGGAAATCAGCCGTACGAGGGTGGCCAAACCCCGGCGAACCACACGGCACCGATCTACGTCTACGGCCACGACGGCGGCCGCTGCTCGGTCACCGGCGGCCATGTCAGCCGGGCCGAACTCATGCCACAGTTCGACGGCGTCTACATCTTCGGCGACTACTGCACCGGCGAGATCTTCGGACTCGCGATGGTCGACGGCGCCGTGCTGGTACGGCCGCTCCAGGTGACCGCCGCCGGTGGTGAACTCGTGTCGTTCGGCCAGGACACCCTGGGTCGCGTGTTCGTGGTGGAGTCCGGCGGACGAATCAGCCGGATTGCGCCGGCCCCGGCCGACGCCGAGGGCTGAGCCGGCAACGACGAGTCACCACAGCTGGTCGCGTTGCGTCGGTGGCGCGATCGAACATGTGTTCGATACTCTGAGCGGATGCACCCTACCAACGGACCCGTGTCTCCACCTCCTCGATCTGGTCCAGCGACCGCCGAGGATTGGGAGCTGATTCGCCGCTCGATCGCCATGCTCCCTCCCGGTGCATGGGCAATGCGGCGTGAACAGGCGCTCGAGGCCCTCTCGACCCTGGTCGAGGGGCTACGAGCCAACCGTCACCGATGATGCCGGCTCAGTCGCCGCCCAGGTCGTAGCGATAGACGTTGGTGTTGCGCTGCTCGAACCCGATGCGGGCGTACAACCGATTGGCGGCCTCACGCGAGGGACGCGAGGTGAGGTCGACCGTGACGGCGCCCGCTTCCTTCGACATCTCGATGGCGTGCTCGCTCAACAGCCGCCCGACACCCTTGCCACGGGCCTCGGTATCGACGATCACGTCCTCGATCCAGGCGCGGATGCCCGTGGGGATGCGGAACAACACGAGGGTGAGGCAGCCGTAGACGACACCGTCCTCTTCGGCGAGCAACAGGTGCGACGCCTCGGAGCCAACCAGATCCTCGAGTTCGGCCCGGGTGGGGGGCGGGTTCGACTTCGACAACTGGGGGACGAGCCGTTCGAACGCGGCGACGACGTCATCGGTGACTTCGGTGACTTCAACGATCTTCACTCGACCAGTATGGCGACCTGATCCCGCACGGCGAGGGATGAACTTCCCGGCGATCCCCCACCGGGAGGTTTCGCCCACCTCCAGCCCTGCCTGCAGCCGTCGCCTGCCACGCACCGTGTGCACTCACGCCCCTGCGTCAGCCCGATACGGTGGAGGGGTGAACCACATCCAGTGGATCGAGCCACTTCCCGAACTCCGCCGTCCCACACTCGTGCTCGCCTTCGAGGGTTGGAACGATGCCGGCGATGCCGCGTCGTCGGCCGCCGAGCACCTGGTGTCCCTCTTCGACGCCGAACCCGTGGCTCGCATCAACCCCGAGGAGTTCTACGACTTCTCCACGACTCGCCCGCTCGTGGTGCTCGACGACACCAAGCGCACCATCGAATGGCCGGCGCCCGAGTTCACCGCCGCCGTCCTCGCCGACAGCGACCGAGACCTCGTCGTGCTCGCCGGCATCGAACCGCACCTGCGATGGAAGACGTTCGCGAACGCCGTCGTCGAGGTCGCCGAACAGCTCGGCGTCTCGATGGTCGTCTCGCTCGGCGCGCTGATCGCCGACGTCGCCCACTCCCGCCCCACCACGGTGTTCGGGTCCGCCCAAGACGTCGCCCTCGCCGAGCGACTCGACCTGGAACCCTCGTCCTACGAAGGCCCCACCGGCATCATCGGGGTGCTCACCAACCTGCTGCACGAACGGGGTATCGACACCCTCTCGCTGTGGGGGTCGATCCCGAGCTACGTGCCCCACGCCAACTCACCCAAGGCGGCCCTGGCCCTGGTCGACCGGCTCGGCAGCGTGCTGGGACTCCCGATCCTGGGCGGTGATCTCGTTGAAGCCGCCGCCGAATACGAGGCGCAGATCACGGCGCTGGTCGAGGACGACGACGACACCAAGGCCTACGTGTCGAGCCTCGAGGCGGCATACGACGCATCGATGCGGCCGGAGTCCTCGGCCGAGCTCATCGAGGAGCTCGAGAACTTCCTGCGAGACCAGTAGGAAATCGCCTCGCTCGTCGCCCGGTCACGACTACGGTCGCCGCGATGTCGACCACGACCCTCCTCGCCTTCGCCGCCGCCGCTCTGCTCCTCCTGGTGATCCCGGGCCCGGCCGTGATGTACATCGTCACCCGCAGCGCCGCCCAAGGCCGCAAGGCCGGGCTCGTCTCGGTCGCCGGCATCCATCTCGGCACGGTCGTACACATCGTTGCCGCAATGATCGGATTGTCGGCCATCCTGGCGGCCTCGGCCACGGCCTTCACCGTCGTCAAGTTGGTGGGTGCGGCCTACCTGATCTGGTTGGGGCTGCAGTCGATTCGCTCGTACCAGCGAGGCAAGGTCGAGACGGACGTGTCGGTCGCACCTCGCCGACTTCGTCGGGTGTTCGTCGATGCTGTGGTGCTCAACGTCCTGAACCCGAAGACGGCGATCTTCTTCCTGTCGTTCGTCCCACAGTTCATCGATCCCGAAACCGCACACCCGGTGCTCGACATCGCCACGCTCGGCGCCGTCTTCATCGTGCTCGGGCTGGTCTCCGACGGCGCCTATGCCCTCGCCGGTGGATGGGTCGGCGGCAGGCTCCGCCGCTCACCACGGCTCCAACGTCGTAAAGATCTCGTCGCCGGAGGCACCTATCTCGGACTGGGTGCCTTCACCGCCCTCGCCGGCGGCCATTCGAGCTGAGCTGCCGCCGACCGTGGTGGACCCGGGTCAGTGACCGTGCGATCCGCGCCAGACGGGTTGGCGAGGGAGGTCGAAGTCGGTGTCGCCCGACTCGCCTCGGATCGACGCGAAGGCACGCGCACCCCACTTGTCGAAGTTTGCGATGGGCTGCGGCAACTCGTGCTCACTGAACCAGCCCACATCGAGGCACTCCTGCGGGTGGTGCCGTAGCTCGCCTCCGGTGGCCCGGCACAGGAACACGATCGTGTAGAGCGGGATCCGGCTGAAGCCGAGCCGGAGCCCGTCGTAGATCCCGATCGGGCGGATTACATCGCACTGGATGCCGGTCTCCTCCTGCACCTCCTTGACCGCGACCTCGGACGGCGAATAGCCGACGTCGGCCCACCCGGTGGGGTAGAGCCAGATCCCCGAGTCGGACCGTTGGATGAGCAGGATGCGGCCCTGGTCGTCGCCGACGACCGCACCGATGGCCACCTTGGGCGTCACGTAGCCGGCGATCCCGGAACCGACCACCTTCAACCATTCACCATGGAAGCGGGCGGCATCCTCGCCGTCGACGTGGGACCGGATGTCGGACGCCACCGCCAGGACCTCTTCGAATCGTTCCCGTTCGTATTGGTTCTCGGTGAACCCGAGGCCGGTGCGGGCAATACCGGCGAGCGACTCGGCCCAACGCAACAGCTCCTGGGAGTTCACGGTTCGGTCGGTCATGACTCGCTCCTTCGATGGGACGGGTGACGACGGTGACGCCTACGCGGTGTCGCTGTCGCGGGTGATCTCGGTGAGCGCCAACTCGAGCTCGCCGAGCACCGACGGGTCGGTCACCTTGTTGCCGTGAACATCGCACAGATAGAAGCTGTCGACCGCATCGGGACCGAGCGTGTGGACCTTGGCACTCATGATCCCGAGGTTCAGCTCGGCCACCACCTGCGTGATCTTGTAGAGCACACCGATCGTGTCGGGGGTATGAACGTCGACCACGGTGGCCGCGTCGGACAGCGTGTTGTCGATGTGGACGTATCGCCGCGGTGGCGACGCCGCCAGCCGACGATGGAAGCGGGCATAGGACCGGGCCCGCTGTGCGATCCTCGCCGACAGGGCGAGGCGCCGGTCGAGTGCGGCGTGCGCCAGCTCGATCACCCGGTCCCACTCCACGGCAGCGCCAGTGGAGGACTGCACGACGAACTCGGTGGCGGCCATGCCGTCGGACGAGTAGGCCGATGCGTCGAGCACGTCGAGTCCCGAGATCGCCATCACCCCGGCCAGACGACTGAAGTGACCATGCGAGTCGGGAGCAACGACCGACATGGTCGAGCCGCGACCGACGATCACCCGCTCGCCGGCCGCCATCCACTCGAGCATTTCGGCGGTCGGGAACTCACTGGCGACTTCTTCGACGTGGCCGCCACCCAACACGTGCTTGGTGCGAGCGACCAGATCACGTAGCAGACCGGCCTTCCATGAACCCCACATCGACGGTCCGGTGGCGATCGAATCGGCTTCGGTCAACGCGGCCAACATGTCGAGGAAAGCGACCGTGTCGACCGCTGCCGCAACGGCACGAATCGTTCCCGGGTCGGACAGATCCCGCCGTACGGCGACATCGGGCAGGAGCAGATGCAGCCGGCAGAGGTCGACCAGCACGGCGACCTCCTCGGGCGGATACCCCATGCGTTCGCCGATGGTTTGGATCAGCCCCATACCGACTTCGGTGTGGTCGCCCGGAAAGCCCTTGCCGATGTCGTGCAGCAGCGTTCCCACGACCAGCAGATCGGGCCGCACGACGGTGTCGGCCAACGCGGCGGAGTTCGCGGCGGCTTCGCACAGGTGCCGGTCGACGGTGAACAGGTGCATCACGTTCCGCTGCGGCTTGCACGACACCCGGGCCCACTCGGGCAGCAGTCGGACCATCAGCTCGAACTGTTCGAGGTCTTCGACCACGTCGATCGCCGAGCGCCCGGCGAGGAAGATCGCGGCCAGCAGCTGGCGGGCTTCGGCGGGCCACGGCTCGGGGATCCGAGCCTCGCTGTCGGCCAATCGCTGCAGCGACTCGCGACCGATGAGGGTGTTGGTCTTTGCCGCCGCCGCAGCCATACGGAGGAGCGCCAACGGATCGGTCTCGACCTCGGCATCGTCGGTGAATTCGAGCTGACCGTCGACCAGTTGGATCCCGGGTTCGACATCAGCTTGCGGCCGACCTCGCCGCGGCCGGGATCGGGCATGCTCCCAGCGGTACCACGCCTCGTCGCTGTGCCAGCCGATCCGTCGACCGGCCTGGGCAACCTCCAGCATGAGGTCGGCGCCATCGCCCATGCCCATTCGCTCGGCGACGGCATCGTGATCTTCGAGGCTGAGCACGTCCCCGGCACGGCCAAGTACCCGATGGAGCTCGACCCGGACCCTCGACAGGATCTCGGCGTCGGGACGTAGCTGGTCGAGGAGATCGCTGGCGAAGCCGGGCTCGGCTCGTTCGGCCCAGGCGAGCGCCTGCAGATCGCGGAGGCCGCCGCGCCCCTCCTTGAGGTCGGGCTCCAGGCGGAACGCGACGTCGCCCTGTGACGAGTGACGCTGCTCGACCGCTGCGGCCAGCCGGGTCATGAGGTCGTTGCCGCGCTTGCGCCACAACTTGTCGCGCCCGGCTTCGAACCCGGCGACGAGCTCGGCGTCGCCGGCGATGAGACGGACGTCGAGGTAGGCCGTCGCCCGCTCGAGTTCGTCGGCGGCCAGCGCCAGGGTTTGCTTGACCGTGCCCACCGAATGCCCGAGCTTCAGACCGAGGTCCCACACCGGATACCACAGCTTGTCAGCCAGCTCGTCGATCGAACGCGACGGGGAGTGCAGGAGCAGGACGTCGAGATCGCTGTAGGGCCAGAGTTCGCCCCGCCCGTAGCCCCCGACGGCGATCAGCGCCACGCCGTCCAGGTCGGTGGCGGCCTCGGCCATCAGCTGGCGGAAGAAGTCGTCAGCCGCGTCGGCGTGCGCTGCGGTGTAGGCGCTGCCCGTCAGCGACTCGGAGGGCAGCAGTGTGGTCTTGCGTTTGGCCATGGAGAGGTCAGGAACCGTACTGGTCGCTCACGGCCTGCCGGATCGACAGTTCGATCCGGCGACGGCGCTTGTCGACCGACAGGATCTTGACCATGACCGTTTCACCGGGCGTGACGATCTCCTCGGGCGCCGATACCCGGTACTCGGCGAGTTCCGACAGATGCACCAGCCCCTCGACCCCGCCGAGATCGACGAAGGCACCGAAGTCGACGAGCCGGGTGACTGGACCCGACACCACCTCGCCGGCGGTGACCTGAGCGAAAGGATCGGGGGCCACCTGGCGCAGCGACAACGAGACTCTGCGCTTCTTCACCTTGACGTCGAGCACCTTGACCTCGACGGAGTCGCCGACGCTCAGCACATCTCGCGGATGACCAACTCGATGCCAGGACAGCTCGGAGAGGTGGACCAATCCCTTGACGCCGCCCAGCTCGATGAACGCGCCGTAGTCGGCGAGCGAGGCGACCGTCCCCGTGACGACCGAGTCGACCACCAGGCTGGTCAGCAGCTCATGGGTGCCCCGGCGCTGTTCGCGCAGCAGGATCGAGCGTCGGGACAACACCAGCCGTTCCTTGCGCTGATCGGACTCGAGCACCCGGAGTTCGAGCGTCTGATCGGCGAACTGGCTGAGATCCTTGATCGGCTCCAGTGAGAGATGCGAGGCCGGGACGAAGCCACGCAACCCGTTGACGTCTACCACGATGCCTTTCGCGCTCAACGACGTGACCTTGGCCTTGACCGTGCTGTGGTCGGCCGCGGCGGCATCGACCGCCTCCCACGCCTTCATCTTGAGCGACCATGCCCGAGACAGCACCACCCGCCCCTTGGGATCGTCGCGGGCAAGGATCGCAGCGTCGACTCGGTCGTGGAGCGACACGACGGCGTTGAGATCGGCCACCGGTTCGAGGTCCCAGTGACGGCGAGCGAGCACCGCCAGCCGCCCGTCTTCGAGCGTGAGCGACAGTTCGTCGGGGTCGATGGCCGTGACGATCCCGCTGACGATCTTCCCGGCGTCGGAGATCGCAGGCTTCGGAGCAGCCGGAAGACCTCCCCCCGGGGGCGGCGGCGGGGGCCCTGAGGTGACCGCATCACCGATGGCCGGAGCGACCGGGTCGGCGTCGGTGGGCTCAGACGCAGCGGGCTCGGTACCAGCCGGCTCGGACGAGCTGGACTCGGAGCTCGCAGGCTCAGCCTCCGCATCAGCCGCTGCGGGTGCGGTCGTCTCCGACGCAGGAGCAGCAGTGGGCTCGGCTTCGGTGGCGGCAGGTGCCGGTGCTGGCTCGGCGACCACCTCGGTCGGCGGCTCGGCATCGGATTCGCTCGGTGCTGCATCCACGGGCTCGGCAGCATCGACCGGCTCCGCAGCATCGACCGGCTCGGCAGCATCGACCGGCTCCGCAGCATCGACCGGCTCCGCCGTGACGGGCGGCGTATCGGAGGCGGGATGATCGTCGGCCTGATCTGCTTCGACCGCGACGGCTTCCGGGGCGTCTGGCTCCGCCTCGGATACGGGATTCTCTGCGTCGGTCATCGTTCCACCTCGTTCACAACGGCCAACAGTAGGCAAAAACGCGGCTCAGCGCCCTTCCCGGCCCGCCGAGACCCAGCTCATGGCGGGGATCAGTCGATGCCGATCGAGGTCAACGTCTCCTGCGCCGAAGCGACCACACCGGTGTAGAACGCTCCGAAATCGGCATACACCGCCGATGCCTCGTCGAACCGCATGGTGTAGACGACGTCCTTGAGGTCGTCGGGGCGCTGGGCGAACAGGGTGACGCCCCACTCGTAGTCGTCGAGGCCGGCCGACGCCGTGATGAGCTGGACCAACCGACCGGCGAACTTGCGGCCCGACGTGCCGTGCTCGTGCATGAGGTCGCGGCGATCCTCGAACGAGAGCCGGTACCAGTTGCCGGTCGTGTCACGCCGCTTGCTCATCGGGTAGAAGCACCAGGCGTTCTTGCCGTCGGGCGGCAGCACCGGGTAGAGCCGCGCCTGCTTCATCTCGTCGGGAACACCTGCGGCGTATTCGCTGACCTCGGTGATCGACACGTAGCTGTCGACCAGTTCGAGACCGGCGGCAGCCAGGTCGGTCTGGATCCGCCGCAGTCGCCACATGTCGGGTCCGAGCACCATGGTGGCGAGATCGGCCTTGTGACCGAGCATGGCCACGGTGACGACCTGATCGCCATCGGCCTCGGCCTTCTCGATGGCCGTGACGATCGCCTCGCGTTCGACGAGCGGCGTGGTCCGCCAGAACAAGTGGAGCACCCCGAGTCCTTCCGACAGGGTGGCCGAGCCTTCGAGGTTGGTCGCAGCGTTGGGCATGCTCCGAGTGTAGGGAGCACACGTCGCCGGACCTGATCAGGCGCCGTCGGGACTGTAGAAGTTGGCCCGGCCCTCGCGGGCGAAGCCGGCCAGGGTCATGCCGGCCCGGCGGGCAGACTGCACGGCGAGCGCCGACGGTCCCGACACCGCGACCAGGGCCGTGAACCCGCCGGCCCACGCCTTCTGCACCATCTCGAACGACGCTCGGCTCGATACGAACAGGGCCAGATCGCTCGCCGGCAGCGCTCGATCGAGCAGCAGCCGACCGATCACCTTGTCGACGGCGTTGTGACGGCCGATGTCCTCGCGAGCCACGACCACGGCGCCGGACCGGTCGACTGCTGCGGCCAGGTGCACTGCTCCGGTGGCGTCGTGGAGCGGCTGGTGCCCTTTCACCTGCGCCGGCAGGCTCAGCAGCAGGTCACGGTCCCACGGCTCGTGCTCCGGCAGCGGGCCGATGCGGTCGGCCAGCTCGTGGATGGCGTCGCTGCCGCACAGCCCACACGATGACGACACCAGCCCTCGGCGGGCCGAGCTGGCGTCGTCCGTCGCGACCGCGCTCGAGCGACCCGTCTCGACCGTGACGACGTTGAACTCGGTGGCCACCGCCGACCCACCTCCGCAGTAGCGGATCGTCTGTACGTCGCCGGGGCCGACCAGACCCTCGGTGAAACAGAACCCTGCCGCCAGTTCGAAGTCGTTGCCGGGCGTTCGCATCGTGCTGGCAACGAGCGAGCCGTCGAGTTCGATGCTGAGCGGTTCCTCGACGATGAGATCGTCGGGGACGAGCCTCGCCTCATCGCCGCGCACCTTCCGCGTCAGCAGGCGCTGCGTCGTCGATCGGCTCATGTCATCAGCGGACCACATTCGTCAGCGAGGCACAACACCGCAGCAAAACCCATAGTGTTTTCACTCGATGAGTCAGCCGTTCGATCCAAACGCCGCTCCTCCACCCGGCTTTCCGCCGCCGGCCGCCCCCGGCGCGCCGATGGACACACCTCAGACCGGTGCCCCGGCCTACGGCGCACCACAGCCCGGTGCTCCGGCCTACGGCGCACCGCCGCCGGCGTTCGGCACTCCCCCACCGGCGGGCTACCCCGGCGGCCACGAGGTTCCCGGGTATGGCGCCCCACCTCCCATGGGCAGCGGCACGCACTTCCCACAACCGGCCACCGGCGTCCTCGCCGGGTTCGGCGCCCGCCTGGGCGCCAGCCTCCTCGACGGCCTTCTTATATGGTTGATCTCGCTCGTCGCCGCCATCCCACTGGGGCTGTGGGTCGCAAGCCAATGGGAGACCACACCCGAGCCGTGCACCGTCAACGGTGAGGTCACCACCTGCGACCTACCCACAGACGCCTCTCTTGGCATCCTGGCGGTCGCCGTGGGGCTGTGGCTCCTCTTCACTTTCATCGTGCCCGTCATGTACTACGTCCGATCAGTGGCGAAGACCGGCCAGACTCCCGGCCGAAAGATGCTCGGCATCCGGGTGGCGAGCACCGCCGACGGCGAGCCGCCGTCATTCGGTATGTCCTTCGTTCGCTACCTCTTCAGCGCGATCAGCTCCCTGATCTGCGGGCTCGGCTACCTGTGGATGCTGTGGGACGACAAGAACCAGACGTGGCACGACAAGGTGTCTTCGACCGTGGTGGTACGAGCCTGAGCACGCACCGCATCGGGCTGCCTCGCCTGCTCATCACCCTCGGTCTGCCCCTCGTACTCGCTGCTGCGTGCACCAATGGCATCGAGGAGGTGGCACCGGCCGGGGGCGCGTCCCTCGACCAACCGACGCCGCCCGACTGCAGCCCCCAGCCGCTGGATCCGGCCACTGCGATTCCGGCCGACCCGGTGGCCGCGTCGATCCTGGTCAGTCAGCTCGTCTATCCCGTCTGCGCCGATCTGGTCGTGGTGAGCGATATCGAGCACCTCGAGGTTGCCGTCGACCTCGCCATCGAGTCCGACGCGCCGATCGTCCTCGTCGACCCGCATGCCCCGCCCTCGAGCTCCGCCGACACTGCCTCGACCACCGACACTGCCTCGACCGACGAGACGGCGGAACCCGGCAGCACCGCCGACGCCAACTCGACCGACGACAGCACCAGCGCCGACGACTCGGATGCGGCCACCACCAATGACGTGCTCGCTGCCACCATCGCCGAGCTGGACCGGCTCGATCCCGGCGTCGCCCTGTGGGTCGGACTCCCCGAGGAGCGCGACGCCATCGAATCGCTCATCGACGCCGAGTTGTCACAGGCGATCGCTCCCGCGGCCGACGCTGTCACGCTCGGACTCGACTCGGCCCCACCGCCCGATGCCGGTGTGCACACCTGGGTCGCCGGCCCGGAGCAGGAAACGACACTGCTCGCCTCACTACCGGCGATCGCCGCCGGTGGTGGGACGACTCGCCTGATCACCGGCTTCACCGATGAGGTCCTGGCCACCGATCTGTCATTGGTCGACCCGACCCGGCTGTCCTTCGTCGAAGGCCTCGATGCCACCGATCAGTGGCGAGCCGAGTTGGCACTCGCGGGCACCACACTGCCCGGTGGCGGCACCACCCTCTTCCCCGACCGCCGCATCATCGCCTTCTACGGCAGTCCGGTCACCTTCCGCCTCGGTCTCCTCGGCGAGCAGGGCCCCCAGGCGACGATCGACCGGCTCGCACCGGTCGTCGACTCCTACCGCATCGGCGACGAGCTCCTCGTGCCGGGTTTCGAGCTGATCGCCACGGTCGCCGATTCACAGGCCGGCGACGACGGCAACTACTCCAAGGAACTCGAGCCCGAAGCGCTACGTGAGTGGATCGAGGTGGCCGCAGCCAACGATGTCTACGTGATCATCGACCTGCAGCCGGGCCGCACCGACTTCCTCACCCAGGCGAAGACCTACGAGGAATACCTGCGTCTGCCCAACGTCGGCCTCGCGCTCGATCCCGAATGGCGTATCGGTCCCAACGATGTGCACCTCGTGCGAGTCGGCACCGTCGACGCGGCGGAGGTGAACACGGTGGTGGACTACCTGGTCGACATCGTGCGTGAGGAAAAGCTGCCGCAGAAAGCCCTGGTCGTACACCAGTTCCAGACGCAGATGGTCACCAACCGGGAGCTGATCCGCACGCCACCGGAACTGGCGGTGGTCATCCACGTCGACGGCCAGGGCCCGCTCGGCACCAAGTACGGCACGTATGACACGATGCTCGGCGCGCCCATCGGGCCCGAGCAAGACCTGTGGTGGGGCTGGAAGAACTTCCTCGACGAGGACACCCCGATGGCCACACCCGAGCAGACCAACGCCGTCACACCGCTCCCGGTCATCGTCACCTTCCAGTGATCTCCGCCCGGATTGTCAGCGTTCGCTCGCTCACCTGATCGGCGCCGAAAATGACTCGACCGGCGGCTTTCGCCGCCGGTCGATATCCCGGTTCCCGCCGAGAAGTGTTGAGGCCAGATGGGGAGAGATGACCTCGACACAGATAGCTTCGGTCGGATTCGGGCGGTGCTGAGTCAAATGATCCAAACGGCCCCCCGGTGAACGAACCCTGACACCGGGCCGGCAGCGGTCCAGCCACCACCTCGGACAGCCATCTCCGCACACCATGCGCATCTACGACCACGAAACGTTCACCGTCGACCGGCTCCGTGAAGCCAAGGGATCGACGACCGTCACCGTGGCGCTGCCGGCGAAGGACGAGGCGACGACGATCGAAGCCATCATCACCACCATTCGCGACGGGTTGATGGGGTCGGTGGGGCTGGTCGACGAACTCATCGTCATCGACGACCACTCCACCGACGACACCGCCGCCGTCGCCCGCCAGGCGGGCGCCGACGTCTACCCGGCCGGCGAGATTCTTCCCCGCTATGGCGCCGGCCACGGCAAGGGCGAGGCGTTGTGGAAGTCGCTGCACGTGTCGACGGGTGACATCGTCTGCTGGTGCGATGCCGACATCCGCAACTACGACAACCGCTTCATCCTCGGTCCACTCGGCCCACTGCTGACCGAGCCCGACATCGGATTCACGAAGGGGTTCTACCGCCGACCGTTGCGTGACGACGGCGAGGGTGGCGGTCGAGTCACCGAGCTCGTCGCCCGACCATTGATCTCGAGTCTCTTCCCGCACCTCGGCCCTCTGGTGCAGCCGCTGTCGGGCGAGTTCGCCGGGCGGCGAGCGGTCCTCGAACAGGTGCCATTCAGCCGGGGCTATGCGGTCGATCTTGCGCTCTTGATCGACCTCACCGAACGGTTCGGCGCCGACTCGATCGCCCAGGTCGATCTCGGTACCCGCATCCACCGCAATCGGCCGCTCCGCGAACTCGGCCCACAGTCGGCGGCGATCACCAACATGGTGCTGCGCCGCGCCGGACACGCGACGGTCACCGAGATCGTCGAGGGCATCGGCGACCTCACCCTGCTCCGGCCGACCCTTGGCGACGCCACGATCACCGTCGGCGACCTGCCGCCGATGGTCGAGGTCGACACCGCGTAGTGGTCGACTAGGGTCGGGGCGTGCCCGAGGAGCTCGAACGCCCACCACTCGCCCCGATCGTCGCCGTCGTCGCTGCCGGCATCGTCGGTGTGTTCGTGTTGCGCTGGATGCTGCGCGCCATCGTCGGGGGCCTCAAGTTCGCCCTGCTGTGCGCGGTGATCGCTGCGGTGATCTACGGCGTGTCGCGCCTCAGGTCGGGTGACGACGACTGAGTTCGTCCGCCACGATCGAGGCAACCAACTCGACGGTGTCGTGCATCGCCCGGTCCAGGCCGAACGCTTCGACGAGCGACACCACACGCAGGTGCTCCGGGGCCTCGACCGAGGGATCACGATCGCCGACGATCGAGACGACCGGCACGCCTTCGGCCGCCGACCACGCCCCCACGCCGCCGACCACCTTGCCGTTGAACGACTCGTGATCGAGATAGCCCTCACCGGTGATGACGAGGTCGGCCCCCACGAGTGCGACATCGAGCTCGGCTCGCTCGGCGAGCACCGAGAACCCGGATTCGAGCCGGGCACCCAGGGCGAGCAAGCCACCGGCGAGCCCGCCCGCTGCGCCGGCGCCGGGTACCTCCGACACATCGATGCCGTAGTTCTCCTGGTAGACCTGGATCAGGCGCTGGAGGCGACGAGTCAGGAACTTGACCTGTGCCGGCGAGGCACCCTTCTGCGGGCCGAAGACCGTCGCCGCCTCATCGAATCGAGTCTGAACGTCGCAGGCGACGATCAGTTCGATGCCCTTCATGCGCGGCGCCGGCGGCATGGCTCGGATGGCTCCCCACCCCCCATCGGTGGTGGCCGACCCGCCCAGGAACACCACAACGGTCGTGGCGCCGAGCTCGATGGCGGTACTGATCAATTCACCGGTGCCGGTGGTGTCGGCAGCCACGGCGTCGTTCTGGTCGGCGCCACCGACGACGGTGAGCCCCGAAGCGGCGGCCATCTCGATATAGGCGGTCCGACCGTCGAGCCGCCAGCCGGCCTCGACCGGATCGCCGAGTGGCGAGGTGACGACCGTCGTCTTGTTCGGTCCTCCGATGACGTCGAGCGATCCCTCGCCCCCATCGGCCAGCGGGATCGCGCAGCTGTCCCAGCCCAACCGATCGGCCGCCCCTACCGCCGCCTCGCTCAGCTCGGTGGCGGTCGCCGAGCCTCGGAACTTGTCGAAGGCAATGACGACCTTGGGCTTGGGCACCGTGACCTGCTCGACGGACAGTGCGCGGACCGTCAGACCTTGATCACGCCGTCGGACCCGATGCGCACGACGATGTTGGCTCCCTGGGTGTCGGCGATGGGAGAAGCGGTCGGATCGAGCGGCTGCACGACCGTGGCGGGGTCGACGCCGTAGACAGCGGCCACGGCGTTGGCCTCGGCCAGGTACCCCTCGGTGTAGAACACCGCCGACGGGCCGTTGATGTCGGCGTCCTTCGGTTCGAGGGTGATGTAGTTCGACGGCTTCAGCAGATCGGTGCCGGCACCGGCCACGCCGGCAACACGACTGGTGGCGTCGGTGCCGTTCAGGACCAGCACCTTCACCTCACTCGGATCACGGGGTGGGGCCGACACCGTGGTGGTCGTGCTCTCGACCACGGTGTCGCCGGTGGGCACCGTGGTGGAGGTGTCGCCGGCGGCTGCTGCATCACTGGTGTCGCCACCACCATCTGCGGCCGGCGTGGCGTCGGCGGCGGTGTCGTTCGACGAATCGCCGATCCCGCGGAACATCAGGAGCAGGCCGACAGCCACCGCCGCGATGATGACCAGCACGCCTCGAGCGGCGTTGGTTCCCGCCGATCGGCTGAACCCGCCACCTGCGTCGTGTGCCCCTGCGGTCATGTGAGACTCCTCTGCCCAAGTGATGTGGCGACTGGTGTGGCGAACATAGGTGAGCCCGAGGCCGGATTCGAACCGGCGACATCCGCTTTACAAGAGCGGCGCTCTGGCCAACTGAGCTACACGGGCGTGGCCGACAATCGTAGACGCTTTGACCTCGGCGTCACTGCAACTTCATGTAGACCCGACCGTCGATGCCGTCGACCTCCACGCGCATGGTGAGGGCTCCGAGATCGGCGGCCGGCACCTGCCAGCACACCGAGCCTTCGGCGGTCTCACCGACCGACACCAGGCGATCCTCGGGCAACGGTGTCGACAGCGGCGCACAGCTGCCGGTCGAGGTGCGACGCCCGTCGGGACTGACGGCGGTGAACGTCAGCACCGACAATGTCTCGGGCGCGTCGCCCTTCGCCAGCGCGACGCGGAGGTTGACCGTGGCGTCGGCGGTGTCGCCGCCCCCGGCCGAGGAATCGACCGGTGCCGCAACGACCTCGATCGTCCACTCGGTCGCAGCGCCGGTGTCGGGATCGTCGTAGGAAAGGCGAACCAGATCGCCTGCGGTGTGCGGATTGGCAGCGCTGCCCTTGACGGCCGTTGCGTCGAACGCCACGACATCATCATCGTCTCCGCCACCGCCGCGGGTGAGAACGAACGCCAGCCCAGCGACCACCACAAGCGCAAGCAGGGCAGCGGCACCGATGAGGAGCCGCTTGTTGGATGACGAGCCCGACGATGGCGTGTCGAAGCCTGGCGGTGGTGCACCACCGGGAGGCGTGGCACCCGGGGGCTGCGACCATGACGGCTGCTCCGGCGCACCGAATCCGGTGGGAGCGCCAGCAGGGGGCGCCGACCACGAGTCGGCCGGTCCGGGCGCCGGCATCGGGTGGCCGGCGATACCCGACTCGGTGGGCTGCGGCGTCGGCATGACCGTCGTGGGATCGCGGTCGAAACTCGGCGACTCTGCCCTTGGCGCCTCGAAACTCGGCGACTCTGCCCTTGGCGCCTCGAAACTCGGCGACTCTGCCCTTGGCGCCTCGAAACTCGGCGACTCTGCCGGTGGCGCGTCGTAGCTGGGAGGCGGGGCGGGCGCCGGTGCCGGCTCGGGTTCGGGCATCGGCGCCGGGGCAGGGGAAGCGACGGCCGGGCCCGGGCCGTAGCCCTCGGGCCACCACAACGAATCGCTGGCCTGGTACCAACCGTCAGGTGGCGGCGACGGATAATCGTTGCCGTCCCACGCTTTGTAGGTGCTCATGGTGCCTCCTCAGTTGCAGTGGATGCTCGCTGACGGACCACCTCGAAGCAAGCGACGGCGCTGGCCATCGCCACGTTGAGGCTGTTCAGACTTCCTGCCATGGGGATCTGGGCCACGAGGTCGACGCGTTCGCGCACCAGTCGGCTCAGTCCCTTTCCCTCGGCGCCGAGCACCAGCGCCACCGGCTGCTGATGGGTCAGTGGCAGCTGGAAGATCGAGGTCTCGCCGCCCATATCGAGACCGACCGTGAGGACACCTAGATCCTGGAGCCGCTGCAGGGCGGCGGGAATGCCTGGCACCAATGCCATCGGCAGGTGCTCGATCGCTCCGGCGGCGATCTTGGTGACGGTCGGCGACACATGCACCGCCCGGTGACGGGGCAGGACGATGCCGGTGACGCCCGCACACTCGGCCGTGCGCAGCATGGCGCCCACATTGCCCGGATCGGTGATGCCGTCGAGGACCAGGAGGAACGCTCCCGGTTTCTGTGCCAGATCATCGAGGTCGTGTTCGGGAAGCTCGGCGGCGCGTGCGAGGACGCCCTGGTGCGACTCGGTGAGCGCCTCGGCATCGAAATGGCGTCGCGACACAGCACGCAGTGGGATGCGCATGTCTTGGGCGAGCTCGACGATGTCGTCGAGAATGTCGGCAGCGTCGAGATCCTCGATCATGTAGATCTCGCGCACCTGCCGCGTTCCGGCCAGCAGGAGTTCTCGCACGGCCTGGCGACCCTCGACCTGGTCACCCCCGAGTGCACGCTTGGGCGCTCGCTTGGCATTGCGACCAGCTCCCGGCGCCCGACCGCGGCCGCTGCGAGCACCGCTGGTTCCCTGAGGGTCACCGGTCGAGGTTCCACGACGAGCGCCGGCGCGTCCTCCCGAGGCGCCACCGCTGCGACCCGCGCCGGCCCCGCCACGGCCGCCGGCAGCCGACCCGGCGGCGCGACGCGACGAACGACCACCTTGTGCACCCTTGCCGCCGGTCGTGCCCCGATTGGCGCCGGTGTTCTTGGGGCCGCCCTTACCGGGACGTTTGCCTGCCATCGACTCTCCGATTCATCGTTTGGCCCTGTCTATCGCAGCATCGCTGCGGACACAGAGGGCCACCGCGTGGCACTGGACGCCACCGGCCAGTCCTTCGACCCCTTCCGTGCGCTTCCCCTTGATGCTCACCGGGGCGCCGAGCGCCTCGCTGACCCGCTGTTGCATGGCCTCACGGTGAGGCGCCAGCTTGGGTCGGTCGAGGATGACGGTGCAATCGGCGTTGACGACACGCCAGCCGGCATCGGCCACCGCCGCACGCGCCGAGGCGAGCAGCGTCAAGCTGTCGGCTCCGGCGAACTCGGGCGAGGTGTCGGGGAAGTGTTGCCCGATATCACCCAATCCGACGGCGCCGAGCATGGCGTCGGTGATTGCGTGGGCGATCACGTCGGCGTCGCTGTGACCGGCGAGCCCCGGACTGTCGTCGAACGTGACGCCACCGAGAACCAGGTGACGGGCCGGGTCGCTCGACCACGGGTGGACATCGAACCCCTGGCCGATCCTGAACTCGGGAATCCCATCACTCACCCCGAAACCCTACCCCACCCCAAGAACCCCCGAGCGAACCCCAGAGGCCTGGGTCCCGACGAACGGCGAGCAGTTCTGGCCCCAAGGCCCGGATTGCGAGTTCGGAGCGGAGCGAGGAACTCGGGGAACCCCCGAGGCCCGCCAGGGCCGAAGGGTTCACGAGGCCCGCCAGGGCCGAAGGGTTCACGAGGGCCCCGAGGCCCGACGAACGGCGAGCAGTTCTGGCCCCCAGGGCCAGAACTGTGGAAGAGAGGAGGGCCCCCGAGGCCCGACGAACGGCGAGTACACGTGATTCTGCGGTACCGTCTGCCAGATGATCCCCCTTGACCTCCTTCGCCGAGTCGACCTGTTCGAACACCTCGATGAGGACACGCTCGTGTCGCTCTCCGAGTCGGCAGAACAGCTTCGTCTCAAGCGTGGCGATGTGTTGTTCAACGAAGGCGACGAGCCCGACGATCTCTACGTCACCGTGTCGGGTCGGATTGCGATGGTGAACCGGTCGATCGACGGCCGCGAGTCGGTCGTGGCCTTGATGGAGGCGGGCGACCTGTTCGGCGAGATGCCGCTGTTCGACCAGCAGAACCGCTCGACCGACGCTCGAGTGCTCGAGACCAGCGAGGCCATTCGGATCCCCTACGGCCCGCTGCGGGCGATCTACGCCGAACAACCCGACCAGCTGTGGCAGGTCGTCAAGCTGCTCGCACTTCGCGTCCGCACCATGGACGGCGTGCTCGCCGACTCGGTGTTCCTCGACGTCACCGGCCGGACGGCGAAGCGATTGCTCGAAATCGCCGGCGATGCCGACGAATTCGCCCTCCCCGTCACCCAGGAAGAGCTGGCGGGCATGGTCGGAGCGAGCCGGGAGCGGGTCAACAAGGCGATTGCCAGCTTCATCAAGCTGGGCTGGCTCGAGCAGCGCGATCGCCGCTACGGCATCCTCAATCGCGAGCAGCTCGAACTCCGTTCACGCTGACACTCGCAGCTCGAACTCCGTTCACGCTGACACTCGCAGCTCGAACTCCGTTCACGCCGGTACTCGCAGCTCGAAGTCCGTTCGATCTGGCACTCGCACCCGCAACCTGCTCACCCGCCGGCGCAAGGCCG
The DNA here is from genome assembly GCA_041394265.1 of Acidimicrobiales bacterium. Lineage (NCBI taxonomy): Bacteria > Bacillati > Actinomycetota > Acidimicrobiia > Acidimicrobiales > Acidimicrobiales bacterium. The sequence goes on along the minus strand of JAWKIO010000005.1, from coordinate 2,419,204 downwards.
GCACGGATCACTGATAACGGTCGAGAATCGAACTTTCGGCCAGGCGACCGAGCGCTTCCTTCACCGCTCGGGCTCGGGCGTTGCCCACACCGTCGACCGATTCGAGTTCCTTGACCGTGGCCCGCAGCACCCGCTGTAGCGACTCGAACCGCTCGACGACGAGGTCGACCACCGGCGGCGACAGCCGGGGCAGGGTCGAAAGCAAGCGGTAGCCACGAGGCTCCAGGTTCTCGTCGAGGTCGGGGATCCCGGTGGCGAGATGCAGTGTCTTGGCCAGAACCTCTTCGTCATAGAGCGCCTCGTCGTCGAGTTCGTTGAGCGCTTCCATGGCCTCATCGATGTGGAACGTGGCGTCTTCGTTGAAGTAGTCGCGAATCAGCAGACGGCGATCGTCGACCACGCCGCCGACCAGTTCCTCGAGCTGGAGGCGGACCAGGCGCCCGTCGGAGCCCAATTCGACCAGGTTGCGCTCGATCTCGGACGCGATTCGGGCCACCATCTCGGTGCGCTGCAGCACCTCGAGCACGTCTCGCAGCGTGACCAGGTCTTCGACTTCGAGCGCAGTCAGGTTCTTGCTCACGGCGGCGAGCCGGATGCGATAGCGCTCGAGCGTCTGGAGTGCCTGGTTCGACCGTTCGAGGAGACGGCTGACCGGCTCGAGCGGGTGCCGCTGGGCCCCCACGTAGACCTGGATCTCCTTGCGAGATTCCGACACGGCGATGACGGGGACGTTCAGTGAGCGAGCGACCCGTTCGGCCGTGCGGTGCCGGGTGCCGGTTTCCGAGGTCGGGACGTTGGGGTTCGGCACGAGGTGGACATTGGCCCGAGCGATCCGGGAAGTATCGGCGGCGAGGATGATCGCGCCGTCCATCTTGGCCAGTTCCGACAGCCGCTGCGGGGTGAACGCAGCGTCGAGCAGGAAACCGCCGGAGCAGATGTTGAGCACGTCGGGGCCATCGCCGATCACGATCAGCCCGCCGCGGCCTGACTGGAGGACTCGGTCGAGACCGTCGCGCACCGGAGCGCCGGGCGCCACCTGGGCCAGCGCCCGCAACAGTGCTGTTTCTGCCCTCGAGTCCATCGACGTACTGTAGTGCAAGCAAGCGACCGCCCGGACGGCCTTCGTCGCCACGCACCCGCCTGCCGTCGGTGAGAGCGGCGCGACTCAGGCGGCCCGGGCCCGGGCGATGGCAGCCACGGCGAGATCGAGCCGCGAGCAGCGGATGAGCCGCAACCCGGCGGGTCCATCGGCGGCGGATGCCGGCACGATGGCGGTTCGGTAGCCGAGCCGGTAGGCCTCGTGGAGTCGGAGGTCCATGCGGGGAACGGCACGCACCTCACCGGCCAGACCGACCTCGCCGATGGCAACGACCGACGGTGCGATCGGCTCGCCCGAGGCTCCCGATGCGAGCGCCAGCGCCAACCCGAGGTCGAGTCCGGGATCGTCGGTCTTGACCCCACCCGCAACGGAAGCAAAGACGTCGTAGGGGCCGAGGTCGACACCAGCTCGACCCGCCAGCACGGCGAGGGCCAGCTTCAGACGAGCTGCTCCGATGCCGTGGGTGGTTCGTTGTGATGACGCCTCGGCCCGAGACTGCACGAGCGTTTGGACCTCGACCATGAGCGGGCGGTGACCGTCGAGAATCGGGACGACCACGGAGCCGGCGACGTCGGTCAGGCGGTCGGCCAAGAACCGGGCCGACGGATCGTGAACGGGCATCAACCCGGCGAAGGTCATCTCGAACAATCCGACCTCGGTGGTGGCGCCGAACCGATGCTTGGCAGCCCGGAGGCGTCGGAGGTCGGCGTTGCGGTCGCCTTCGAAACTCAACACGGTGTCGACGACGTGTTCGAGCTGTCGTGGGCCGGCGAGCGTGCCGTCCTTGGTGACGTGCCCGATCAGCATCACCGTGCAGCCATGGCGCTTGGCCGCCGCGACGAGGTGGCCGGCCACCTGGCGAACTTGAGAAACCGAGCCGGGCGCGCCGTCGAGGTCGGCGTCGTGCATGGTCTGGATGGAGTCGACCACCACGAGCTGGGGCCCGATCTCGGCGATCGCTGCGGTCACGGCATGGACATCGACCACGTCGAGCACCGAGACCGTGGGCGGGATCGGGCCGAGTCGATCGGCTCGCCCGGCGACTTGGGAGGGGGCTTCCTCGCCGGTGACCAGGAGCACGGTGCCGCCACTCGCCGCCACCGACTGGATGATCTGCAGACTCAGGGTGGACTTCCCGATGCCGGGTTCTCCGCTCAACAGAGCGACCGAGCCCGGCACGATGCCGCCGCCGAGCACACGGTCGACCTCGGAGAGACCCGTGGGGATCGGCACCGACGTGGCCCGATCGACCGACAGCAGCGACTGCGCCGCCACGGCGGCGGCCGCAGGCCGAGGGGTGAGGGTGCTCGGAACGGATTCTTCGAGGGTGGCCCACTCACCGCAGCCCGTGCACCGACCGGTCCAGCTGACGCTGGTGGTCTGGCACGCTCGACACACGAACACTCGACGTTGTTTTGCCATGCCGAGACCTTACGGATGGCGTGTGACACGCCCGAGTCGTCGGCGCCAGGGCCCACGCCGTCGGCGCCGGTGTCAGCGGTCCGCTCTGGCGCCCACGAGCACCCGACGCGCTACTCGACCGGGGCCGTGTCGACCTGGAAACTGCGGAGGATCGCGTGCTGGCGTGCGTCTTCGTTATTGGCTTCGGGGGCGAACCACGCCGTGCGAAATCCGAGGCGTCGAGCGGCGTCGAGATTGTCGAGTTCGTCGTCGACCACCAGGATCGTGGACGGGGCGGCTCGAGTGAGACGGCGCAGCACCTCGTAGATCGGTTGGTCGGGCTTGCGCACCCCGATCGCCCCACTGACGATCCAGGGGTCGATCAGGCCCTCGAGGCTGTGCTTGGCTCGCAACTTGGTGGCCCAGTTGGTGCTGTCGTTGGTGACGCAGGCGACCTGCACGCCATTTTCTCGCAGGTAGCGCAGGAATCGGACCACGCCCGGGCTCAGCTGGAAGAGATTGAGGTAGTCGTCGTCGAGCTCGTTCGGGTCGCCGTCGAGACCCACGCCGGCCCAGAACTCGGCGGCAGTGATGCGCCCGAGGCTCATCGCTCGGGCCCGGGCCACGATCTTGTCGTGGCTCACCTCGGACCCTCGTTGGCGCACGAAGGGGACGAGCAGCTGGTTGATGTCGTCGCCCTGGCGATAGAGCACGCCCATGCCGTCGAGGGCCACGACGGCGGGCAGGTCGTCGTCTGCGCTCTCGGGCTCGGCGACCTCGGTCGCGTTGATCACCGGCTTCGGTTCCTTGGGCTTGGGTGCCGCGGGCTTCTTCGACTTGCCGCGCCGCTCAGGCCGCAGGACTCGCAGGAGGTGTCCGAATGCCACCAGAACGGCGAGAACGGCAGCGACGATCGCCACCCCGCGCCACACCAGCGCCGCCACCTCACGGGTCGACGAAGCGACCGTCACCGGTGTCGGTGACGCCGCATCGAGCCGGGTGGCAAAGATCCGTCCGGTATCGGCACCATCGGGGTCGATCGACCCGCCCGAGACATCGCCGTCGACGGTGCCCGGCATGCGCACGGTCAAGGAAACGAACACATCACCAGGCGTCGCGCCGTAGCGGCTGGCGATATCTGAGACCGAGCGCCCGAGCAGGGCCGAGAGCTGGTCGTCGGAGAAGCCTTCGAAATTGACGGGCGCGAGGGACCCGTCGACCCGGTAGTCGACCGTGGCGAACGCCTTCTCGCGCGAGAGGGTGAACGGACCGACCACTCCTTGCTCGCCGGCAAGTTCGGCCATCACCTCGCTGAACTGCTGCGGGGTGCCGAATGCTTTGGACGCCGAGACTCGCACGGCGCCGTTGTCGTCGGGCTGCGGTGGATCGATCTCCCAGCCGGCCTGGAAGAGATCTTCGAGCGCCAGGCCATCGGCACTCGGCAGATCGAGCACGGCAGCAGCCGTCTCGCGGTCGAGGATCACCGTGGCGGTGACGAGACCCGAGCCGTCTTCCTCGACGTCGATCCCGATGAGAACGTCGGTGCGACACCCGCTCGCCAGCAGGGCCAGACCGGCGAGCAGCCAGACGACGATCCGCTGACTCGTCGTTCGTCGTCGGCACCTGCTCAACACCGTCGCCACACTACCGGCCCGGCGGTCGCTCCTCGGCCACCGATGCATCGCCACCCCGGATCCAGGACGCGACCGTGGGGTGCACCAAGCGGTGCACCCCACGATGTCGGCATGTGTGTGGTCGACGGCGAGCACGCCGCCGAACCGGATCAGTCGCCGGTTTCGGCCAACTCGGGCGTGGACGGCGGCTGGAATCCCTCGTGCGCCGTGAACGACAGCTCACGATTGCCGTTGTCGTCTTCGACCACGTCGACGACGACGATCTGGCCGGCGCGGAACTCCTTGTAGAGGAGCTTCTCGGACAGCACGTCTTCGACCATGCGCTGGATGGCTCGGCGCAGCGGACGTCCACCCATGGTGGGGTCATAGCCACGATCGGCCAGCAGGTGCTTGGCGTCGGTGGTGAGTTCGAGTCCGATGCCCTGACCCTCGAGCTGCTCGGTGGTGCGGGCGATCAGGAGGTCGACGATCTCGGTGACCTCGTCCTTGCTCAGCTCGTGGAAGACGATGGTCTCGTCGACACGGTTGAGGAACTCGGGCCGGAAGTGCACCTTCAGTGCGTCGTCGACCTTCTGCTTCATGCGCTCGTACGACACGGCCTCGTCGACCTTGGCGAAACCAAGCTGCGCCTTGCGCAGGTCTTGGGTACCGAGGTTGGAGGTCATGATGAGCACGGTGTTGCGGAAGTCGACCGAACGGCCCTGCGAGTCGGTCAAGCGACCCTCCTCCAGGATCTGGAGGAGCGTGTTGAAGACGTCGGGGTGGGCCTTTTCGATCTCGTCGAAGAGCACGACCGAGAACGGCTTACGTCGCACGGCTTCGGTGAGCTGACCACCTTCCTCGTAGCCGACATAGCCGGGGGGCGAGCCGACGAGGCGGCTGACGGTGTGCTTCTCCATGTACTCCGACATGTCGAGCGTGATGAGCGCCTTCTCGTCGCCGAAGAGGAACGACGACAGGGTCTTGGCCAGCTCGGTCTTGCCGACACCGGTGGGGCCCAGGAAGATGAACGAGCCCGACGGGCGGCGGGGGTCTTTCAGACCGGCCCGGGTCCGGCGGATCGACTGGGAAACGGCCTTGACGGCGTCTTCCTGGCCGATGACCCGCTTGTGGAGTTCCTCTTCCATCCGGAGGAGCTTCTCGGTCTCTTCCTCGGTGAGCTTGTAGACCGGGATGCCGGTCCAGATCGAGAGCACCTCGGCGATCGACTCTTCGTCGACCTCGTCGAACAGGTCGACGCCGGAGGCCTTGATCTCGGCCTCGAGTGCTTCCTTGGAATCGAGGAGTTCCTTCTCCTTGTCGCGCAGGCGACCGGCCTCTTCGAAGTCCTGGTTCTCGACCGCACGCTTCTTCTGCTCGACCACGCCGTTGAGCTCGGACTCGAGCTCTTTGAACTCGGGCGGGGTGGCCATGCGCTTGATCCGCAGGCGTGAGCCGGCCTCGTCGATGAGGTCGATCGCCTTGTCGGGCAGCTGACGGTCGGAGATGTAGCGATCGGCGAGGTTCGCTGCGGCGACGAGTGCCTGGTCGGTGATGGTGACCCGGTGGTGGCTCTCGTAGCGGTCGCGCAGGCCCTTCAAGATCTCGATGGTGTGCTCGACCGTGGGCTCCTCGACCCGGATGGGCTGGAACCGACGTTCGAGGGCGGCGTCCTTCTCGAGGTGCTTGCGATATTCCTCGAGCGTGGTGGCGCCGATGGTCTGGAGCTCACCGCGTGCCAGCATCGGCTTGAGGATGCTGGCGGCGTCGATGGCGCCTTCGGCGGCACCGGCACCGACGAGGGTGTGGAGCTCGTCGATGAAGAGGATGATGTCGCCTCGGGTCTTGATCTCCTTGAGGACCTTCTTGAGACGTTCCTCGAAGTCACCGCGGTAGCGGCTACCGGCGACGAGAGCGCCGAGATCGAGGGAGTAGAGCTGCTTGCCCTGGAGCGTGTCGGGCACGTTGTCGTTGGCGATGCGCTGGGCCAGTCCCTCCACGATGGCGGTCTTGCCGACGCCAGGTTCGCCGATGAGCACCGGGTTGTTCTTGGTGCGCCGGGACAAGACCTGCATCACGCGCTCGGACTCGCGATCGCGACCGATCACGGGGTCGAGCTTCTTGTCTCGGGCGAGCTGGGTGTAGTTGCGACCGAACTGATCGAGGATCAACGACCCCGACGGGGCATCGGCGCTGCCACCACCCGGCGTGGCGCCGGGCTTGCTGGAGCTGGCCTCGGGGGCCGAACCCGACGAACCCGAGGGACCGGAGTAGCCGCTCAGCAACTGGATGACCTGCTGGCGCACCCGGCTGAGATCGGCACCCAGCTTCACGAGCACCTGGGCAGCGACGCCCTCGCCCTCGCGGATGAGGCCGAGAAGGATGTGCTCGGTGCCGATGTAGTTGTGGCCGAGCTGCAGCGCTTCACGCAGCGACAGTTCGAGCACCTTCTTGGCACGCGGGGTGAAGGGGATGTGGCCCGACGGCGACGAGCCACCCTGACCGATGATGTCCTCGACCTGGCTCCGTACGGCCTCCAGCGAGATCGACAGCGACTCGAGCGCTTTCGCCGCGACGCCTTCTCCCTCGTGGATCAGACCGAGCAGGATGTGCTCGGTGCCGATGTAGTTGTGGTTGAGTAGGCGGGCTTCTTCCTGGGCCAGCACGACAACTCGTCGAGCTCGATCAGTGAAACGTTCAAACATGGAACTCCTCCCGGTGGGGCGTGAGGAACGTGGAGTGAGTCTAGCGGCGCCCGTCCCCTCAAGGTCGGCTCGCGTGACGCAGGTGTGAGAACTCTGCGCACTTCTCAGATGTTCCCATTCGAGATGGTCGTTGGACACACGGCGGGCCCCACTCGGTTGCCGCCCGTCGGCCGGCTGCGTCACGTGATCCCTGGTCACGAAGGGTGACCGGCCATGGTTGAGGATCGGCCCGGCGGGTGCTCTAGCGTGGTCGGGTGGCCGCCAATCCGCTCGCACTCCTTCCCACCGGACCGAACGACAAGGAACGGGTCGAATCGACCTTGCTCGACGTGGTCCACATCGAGGGCGACGAATACCTCTCCGAGATCGCCTCACACCTGATCAAGGCGGGTGGCAAACGGCTTCGGCCACTCTTCACCATTGCGGCCGCTGCGGCCTCGCTACCCGACGGCGAATCGGTCCACCACGATGTCGTCCGTGGCGGCGTTGCGGTCGAACTGGTCCACATCGGCTCGCTGTACCACGACGACGTCATGGACGAAGCCGAGATGCGGCGCCAGGTCATCAGTGTGAATGCCCGCTGGGGCAACCTCAAAGCCATCCTCGCCGGCGACTACCTCCTGGCCAAGGCGTCCGAGATTGCGGCCGACCTCGGCACCGAGGTCGCCGGACTCCTGGCCGCCACCATCGCCGAGCTCTGCCGGGGCCAGGTGGGCGAGCTCCAGACGATGTACGACATCACGCGCACCGAGGCACAGTACTTCCCGTCGATCGAGGGGAAGACCGCCTCGCTGTACTCCGCCGCCTGCCGGATCGGCGGCATCGTCTCGGGCCAACCTCGCGACGACATCGACCGCCTCACCGAGTTCGGCCGACTCTACGGCATGGCGTTCCAGGTGATCGACGACATCCTCGACGTCATCGCCACCGACGAACAGTTGGGCAAGCCGGCCGGCAACGACATGATCGAAGGCGTCTACAGCCTGCCGGTCATCCACACCCTCGCCTGGCCCGAAGGCTCCCTCCTGCGCGAAATGCTGGCCGATGGCCTCGACCCCGAGCAGCGCCACGCCGCCATCGACATCGTGCGCCAGGGTCCCGGGATCGATTCGGCGTTCGCCGTTGCCGAGGACTTCGTGGCTCAGGCGAAGGCCGTGCTGGCCGAGGTCAGCACCAACGCGGCGGCCACCGCACTCGCCGGCGCCGCCGACCACCTCCTCCAGTCGGTCCCCCGCCCCCAAACCGCCTGAGCACCGTCCGGCCCGCCCCGAGTCGTCGGAACTCGAGACGCCAGGCGACACCCTCTGCCGTTCTCGAGAGCCCGAGCGACGGTTCTGTCGCACTGGGTCTCGAGAACGGGGAGGGGTGTCGCTGCTGGTCTCAGGAACTGACGTCGGCGTACGGCGGCGCCGGGTCGTACTGGATGTAGTGCTGGGTCCGTCGGGCGTGCTCCGGTGAGTCGATCTGGCCGATCAGCCACAGCGCCATGTCGATCCCGGCCGACACTCCCTGACTCGACACGACCTTGCCGCTGTGCACCCACCGCTGGTCACGAAGCACGGTGGCGCCATCGGCCTCGAGCTGATCCTCGAAGCCCCAGTGAGTGGCGAGCGGTTGCCCATCGGCCACGCCCGAACGGTGCAACAGATAGGAACCGGTGCAGACGCTCGTGACCCAGGTGGCCGGGCCGGCGACCTTGGCCAGCCACGCCATCAGGACCGGGTTGTCACACTCGACCCTCGTGCCCATCCCTCCCGGTACGAGCACCACGTCGAGTTCGGGGTGGTCATCGAAGGTGTGGTCGGGCAGGATCCGCAGTCCCTTGTTGCAGCGGATCGGACGATCGTGCTCGGCAATGGCGACGACCCGGTCGAGGCGGGTGCCCTCCCGGTTCTCGCGGACCATGGCCGAGGCGGTGAACACCTCCCAAGGCCCGACGAAGTCGAGCTCTTCGCAGTCGTCGAACAGGAGCAATCCGTAGGTGGTCACTGGCGTTCCCTCTTTCTGTTGGTGGTCTTCATGTGGTGATCGACGTGTAGTGGTCGACGTGTGGCGGTCTACGTGGCGGAGCTGTCGAGTCGGAACCGGTCGCGATAGGCGCCCGGTGTCACGCCGACCTGGCGAAGAAAGGCGCGACGCAAGGTCTCCGCCGAACCGAAGCCGCAGCGACGGGCGACCGTGTCGAGGCCGTCATCACTCCGTTCAAGGACGTTTCGAGCTGCTTCGATGCGAAGTCGTTCGACATAGCGGGCCGGTGAGCAGCCGATCTCCTCGGCGAAGACGCGGGTGAAGTGCCGCTCACTCATGCCGGCCGCTCGGGCCAGGGCACGAACGGTGAGGTCGGCCGATGGGTCCTCGTGTACCAACTCCTGAGCAGCCCGGATCCCCACCCGGCCGACCGGATCACTCCAGACCGGGGTGGCGAACTGCGACTGTCCGCCCGGTCGACGCAGGAACAGCACGAGATGACGGGCGACGCTCTGGGCCACCTCGGCGCCATGATCGGCCTCGACCAACGCGAGCGCCAGGTCGATCCCGGCCGTCACCCCCGCCGAGGTCCACACGTTGCCGTCACGCAGGAAGATCGGATCGGGATCGACGTCGATCTCCGGGTATTCCTGCCGCAATCGTTCGGCCCGACTCCAGTGGGTGGTCACCCTTCGACCGTCGAGCAGCCCGGCCTCGGCCAGCAGGAAGGCGCCGGTACAGACCGACGTGATCCGCACCGCCGACGCTGCGACCTGCCGGCACCAGCCGACGAGCCCGGCGTCGAGGCGGGCCTCGTAGACCCCACCCCCACCCGGGACCATCAGTGTGTGAGGTCGAGGTCGCGCCGAAGCGACCGAGGACTCGGCGAAGAGCACCAGCCCGCTCTCGCCCGCCACCGGCCCGGGCATCGAGCCGACCACTTCGATGAGGTAGCGCTCGGCGCGGGGACGGTGCCCCGCCAGCCAGCGGTTCGCCCCCTCGAACACCTCGTGAGGACCGACGAAGTCGAGTGGCTGGACACCGGGGTAGAGGAGGAACTGCACGAGCACGTGACCAAGCATGCGCAGCCGCCTCGATGGCGTCAATGACACAAGACCCACGATTTCCGCCACTCGAAGACGCCCGATGATGTCGACCCGGTCACGAAACAGCGAACCCCTTGCCAATCCGTCATCGGCGCGCGAGCGTTGCCAGGGAGACATTCGTCACATCGGATCGGGGGAACCACGATGACCATGATCTCCGCACCCATGCAGGCGCTCCTCGGCACCGACGCCGTTGCGCACTGCTGGACCGCCAACCCCGACGGCTCGCCGCAGGTATCGGTGGTCTGGGTCATCGCCCAGGACGACGAGGTGCTGTTCGGGACCGACGCCGGCAGCATCAAGGCCCGCAACATCGCGGCCAACCCGAAGGTGATCCTGTCGATCGAAGACACCGAGCGCAACGAGCGCGGCTTTCAGCGTCACCTCGTGATCCGGGGAACCGCATCCATCGAGCCCGGGCCCAACCCGGCGCTGATGGACGCTCTGGCCCACAAGTACACCGGCCTTCGCCGTCACCCGTTGGCGATGCGGGACTCGCCGACCAGTGTGGTCGTGCGGGTCGCCATCGATCGGATCAGCGGCGTGGGCCCATGGATCGAAGATCGGGCTGCCGCCTGACGGCGGACACGTCGCCGTCGAAACTCACCCCTCGGTCGTCGGCTGGCAGCTTTCGGAATCGCCGGTCCCCGTGAACGCGATCGGTACCTGTTCCACTCCGACGCGCCCGCTGAACAACCACCGGCTCGCCTCGATCCGTACGTAGTCCTCGAAGAGGATCGACGATCCGTTCTCGTAGCAGAGCCCGTCCTGGAACGTCACGGTGAGGAGGAACGTCCGTCGTTCGCCAGGCCGGAGCGACAGGGCGAAGTCGAACCGAGCGTCGAGGCCGTTCGCAGCGGGAGCTGGTTGCAGCGATCCCGGCTCGACCAGGACAGCCAAGGCTCCTTGGGCCTGGGCAGCGCCGAAGGGGATCAGCGCATGGTCGATGTCGACCTCGCGGGTCCCCGTGTTCTGCAGGTGGAACTCGATGGTGCATTGCATCGCACGCCGAAGCTCGATCCGCCAGAACGAGAAGGTGCTCGACGTGTCGATGTCCTGTTCGACGTAGCCCGGCTCGATCCCGCTGCACTGCAGCGGCGTTGCGTCGGCGACGACTCGTACATCGGCGAACGCCCGCTGGGCGTCGTTCCACGCCCACAGGTACAGGCCGAAGCAGGCGACGATCGAGATCGCCGCCAAGCTCGGCCACCACCGTCGCCGCGTGCCTGACATGCGCGCAGCGTACCGGTCACCCCGGAACAGGCGTGCGATGATGGCCCGGTGACGGCTGCGGCACCTCAGCACTCGACCGCTTCGGCCGATTGACCACGATGGAGCCGGCCGCCCCACCACGACCCGAGGTCGACCCGACCGCGGGCCGGGTGCTTCCGCTGATCGGCCCGCTGCGTGCGCCCCGAGTGTCACCGCCCACTCGGCGCACGCTGCTGCGCGGCATCCTCGCCTTCCGCTGGCTGAGCGGCACATGGATGGCAGCGGTGTTCCTCTGGGAGATCTGGGAGCGCCGGGGCGACGCCAAACCCGGCGTCGACCACCCACTGATCGGCATCGTGCTCCTGGTCGCGGCCTTCGCTGTCATGGGGTGGCTGACCACCGTGTACCAGCGCGACCCCGACCGGCTGACCGGCCCGGCACCGATCGCCACGGAGATCGCCGTCGCCTCCTCGCTGCTGTTCGCCGACATGTGGGTGTACGGAGCCACCCACTCGCAGGCCCTGCCAACGATCTGGCCGCTCGGGGTCATCTTCACGGTGGCGATCGCTGCCGGTACCCGACCCGCCGTCATCACCGGCATCGGTCTGGGGCTCAGTCGCTACGCCGGCTGGTTGCTCTCCATCCCCGATGACGAGTCGGCGTGGAGCATGACCCGCATCGCCAGCACCGTCTTGTTCGCCGTCGGCGGCTGGGTGGCGGGCTACCTCATCAACCAGCAGGCCGAGGCCGATCGATCGATCTCGGCGTTCCGAGCGCGCGAGGAGGTGGCCCGCACCCTGCACGACGGCGTGCTCCAGACCCTGGCGGTCATCCAGCGTCGTAGTGACGACAGCGAACTCGTCGAGCTCGCTCGCTCGCAGGAGCTCGAGCTGCGCCAGTACCTGTTCGACGGCACGGCCTCGTTCCACGGCGCGAACACCGACGACGACCTGGCGGCGACGCTCCGGGCCGTTGCGCTTCGCATCGAGCGTCGAGACGGACTGCACGTCGATGTGATCTGTGCCCCCGATCTCCCGCCCGGTGAGCGTCGAGCGGTCCACGCCATCGGCGGTGCGGTCACCGAGGCCTTGACCAACGCAGCCAAGCACGGGCGTGCCGACAAAGCGATCGTCTACGCCGAACCAGGCGATGACACCGGCGTGTTCGTTTCGGTCAAGGACAATGGCGTGGGCTTCGACCCCGCAACCGTGCAACGGGGGCAAGGATTGAACGGGTCGATCGCGGCCAGGATCAGCGATGCCGGGGGCCGGGTCGAGATCGACGGTCGACCGGGCCGAGGGGCCGAGATAAGGATGTGGTTGTGAGCTTCACCGAGCACGTACGGGTCGTCCTGGCCGACGATCATCCGATCTGGCGCAGTGGGGTGCGTGCCGACCTCGGGCCGAACTTCATCGTGATGGCCGAGGCCGGCAACGCCACCGAGGCCATCGACGCCATCAGACAACACCAGCCGGATCTGGTGGTCTGCGACCTCAACATGCCCGACGGTGGGGGCATCAGGGTGGCCAAGGAGTGCGGGGAGATGACCAACATCGTGATGCTGACGGTGTCGGAGGCCGAGCGCGATCTCCTCGATGCCGTGGCCGCCGGCGCCAATGGCTATCTCGTCAAGTCGACCCCGCCCGATGAGCTACGGACGGCGCTGTGGAAGGCCGCCCAGGGCGAGCCGGTGTTCTCGCCTGCGCTGGCGAGCCTGGTCCTGGGCGAGTTCCGCAGCATGGCGAAACAGGCGACAGGAACACAGCCTCTGTCGGACCGAGAGCGGGAGGTCTTGCAGTACGTGGCTCGGGGCCACACGTACAAAGAGATCGGTGAGGAGCTCTACATCTCGCCGAAGACCGTCGAGAACCACGTGCGGAACATCCTCGGCAAACTGCATCTGAATCGGAAGCAGGAACTGGTGCGCTACGCCTTGGAGCACGGCATCGAGTGATGCCGATGTGACCGGATCGAGTGATGCCGGTGTGACCGGATCGAGTGATGCCGGTGTGACCGGATCGAATGGTGTCGACCCCCTAGCGCGTTTTGGGGGATTCCCTGGGCAGACCGGCGGCTCGTCGAGGTTCACGATCGACGCATGCCGATCACACCACCGCCACCACCGTCCGCCCCGCCCTCACCGCCACTCGGTGATGTACCGCCGCCGGTCGCCGCGCCATCCGCCGACCCGGAGCAGGCTGCCGCCCGGCGCCGCCGGGCCGCTGCACTGTTGTCGGCGCTCGGCGCCGCACTCGTCCTGATCGCCGCCGCCACCTTCATCAGCTTGCGGTGGGGCGAAATGGCGCTGCTGGCGAAGTCCGGCGTGCTGGCCGGACTGGCGTTCGGTTGCATCGGTGGCGGCATGGCGCTGCGCCGCCGAGCCCCTGGGACGGCGGCCGCCTTGGTCCACCTCGGTGCGTTCACCGCGGCCCTCGATGCGGGCGCCATTGCGACCTACGCCGACTGGAGTTTCGGTTGGATCGCTGCGGTGGGCGGCGTGACCGGCCTGGCAACCACCGCACTCCTGCCCCTCGTGCTCTCCGGGCTCGACGTCGATGACCGCTACCTTCGCTCGCCTGTCATGGAGGCAGGCCGAGTGCTTGCCATTGCGGCCATCGGCCTCGCAGTTGCCAACACCACGCCGCTGGCCGCAACGCTCGTCATTGCGGCCACGGCCATGACGACGGCCGCTGCACAACGACGAGAGGCGACGGGACTTGCGCTCGTTGCGGGCCTCGGCCCGGTGATTCGCTCGATCGGTTCGTACGCGGAACCCGGTTCGCTCCTCCACTGGCTTGCGGCGATGACCGCGGCTCCCGCCACGGCGACGGTCGCCGTCGCCGTGGTGGCCGTGATGGCCATCGTGGCGCTGCACCGGGGACCGTTCTGGTCAGCGGCTGCCGTTGTGGTCGCGGCCGTCGCCACTCCGGCCGCGGTCGAGGTCTTCGGACAGCACCAGGATGGCGCTCTTCTCACCGCGGCGGCAGCCGTCGTCGGTTTCCGCATCCTCGCCAAGGTCGCCGGGAAGACGGGCTGGCTGCCGCTGATCGACGCCGGCGCGCTGACCACCGCACTCACCGCCATCGGAACGGGCGCCTTCCGGTTCGTGGAGATGCTCGTCTGGGACCAGGAAGGACAGGCTCTCGACGTCGGCCTCGCAGCCACGGCCGGACTGCTGGCAACCGGCTGGCTGTTGTCCGATCTCTTCGACGACGAGGGTGTTGCGCCGAGCCGCCTGTGGCACGGCGCCAGTGGGCCGATCGCCACGGTCGGTCTCGTGAGTGCCGTGGTGGTCGGTGCCACCTCGACGATGCAGTTCGATCGGGCCGGTGTGGTCGTCGGCATCTCGGCCCTTGCGCTCGGCCTGACCCGCCGCAAGGGCGCCGAGGTCGTTCTCCGGTCCGGGATGCCGCTCGCCGCCATCCTCCTGCTCGGTGCCCCCGTTCCGGCGTTGATCACCGTCATCGGCGGTGCACTCGTGAGCCAGGCCCGAGCGCATCGCGATCTGGCCGATGGCGCGACCCCGGCCCGGGCCTCGTTGACGCAGCTCGCCGGGCTGGCCGGCCTCGTCATCGGTTCGCTCGCCACGGTCAATGTCTGGCACGACGAGCCCGGCAACGCTGTGTTGGCGGCGATGGCCATCGGCGCTGCTCTGGTCGCCATCGGGATCGACAGTTCACGGCTCAGCGTCCCCGATCTCCGCATGCCGCCTCGTCTCCTGCTTCCCGTCGTCCTCGCCCCGGTCTGGTTCGACCTGGGCCTGGCGGGCAGCGTCGCCGTCGCCACCGCCATCGTGCTGCTGGCCGACCGAATGGCCTTCGGTACCAAACCCAGCGAGTGGCTGGCGCCGATGCACCTGACCGCCGGCATGTGGCTGATCGCCAACCAGCCATGGTGGCAGGTCGAACGGATCACGGCCGCCGACTGGTGGCTGTTCGGGCCGTCGGTGCTCGTCGGCGTGTTCGGCTGGCAAGAACTGCAGCGTGGCAGGAGTTCGTGGAATGGCTTCGGTCCGGCGTTCGGCATCGTCGGCACGATGGCCATCCTCGACCGGCTCGATGGCGCGGGTGGCTGGCACGGCGCCGTCGCCGGCGCCATCGGCCTGGCCGGTGTCCTCGTCGGGGTCGGCCGGCGCTGGTCGTCTCCCACCATCATCGGGGCCGCGCTGCTGTTGATCGCCACGGTCGTCGAGGTCGGCGGCGTCGTGCCTCGCATCCCTGTCTGGGCGTTGCTCACGCTGGGGGGCGCCGTACTGCTCGGGGTCGGTTGGTCGCTGGAGCGCAGTGCCGGCGACGGACCGATGGCGTCGCTGCGCTCGACATGGAGCGAGTTCAGGTAGATCGACCCGGTCGGCGGGGAGACCGATGCACTACTGTCGGCCTCGGCCGAAGGGGCCCAGGACCCGGATGAGGCGGCATGACAACGACGAAGCAGGGGACGTCACACCCCATCTTGATCAGCGGTGACGCCGGCCCAACGCCGGTCGGCGTGCTCGCCGGACTCAGCATCGACCTGTCGAAGCGTGGGCTTCCGGTGGGCCACCCGGTCCGGGTCACCGTGATCGATCGGTCCGATCGATCGTTGATCCGCCTCCGCCAGCTCCCCACGATCGACTCGTACGTCACCATCGACGATCTCGACGGGATCGATCGCCTGCTCGAGCAGCTGGATGAACGCACGCTGCTCGAGCCCCGAGTCACCGGCCTCGATCTTCTCGTGATCAACGAGCTGGCCCGCCTGCTCGATTTTCTCACTCGCACCGGTCGGGCCGACCTCGCCCAACGACTCGGCGACCTCGTCGCTCGCCACGACGGCGACCGCCTCATGGTGGCCGCCTCGTGCAGCGCTCCCGACCAGCTGCCCAGCGAGGTGCGCTCACAGTTCCGAGCCTCGCTCGACTGTGGCCCCGACGGCAGTGGTCGCCTCGCCAATCCGACCGGTGAGTCGGTCATCGACCTTCGTGAGTGGTCACCCGATCGAGTGACCAGCGCCGTCGCCTCGATCATCCAACCCGCCGCCTGACCCCCTTCACCCGACGCAAAACCGTCGCAACTTTGGCGGATTAATGCCGCTCAGAGGTGTCAACTCGCCAAAGTTGCGGGGCGGGTTTAGAACTGTTCGGGGCGCAGCGTGGGGAAGAGGACGACGTCGCGGATGGTGTGCACGTCGGCGAGCAACATGACCAGGCGGTCGATGCCGATGCCGAGACCGCCCGTGGGCGGGAGCCCGTATTCCATGGCTCGCAGGTAGTCCTCGTCGACCACCATCGCTTCTTCGTCGCCCTCGGCCTTGAGCTGCGCCTGGTCTTCGAAACGAGCACGCTGCTCGACCGGATCGATCAATTCGGAGAAGGCGTTGCACAGCTCACGACCGGCCACGATGGCCTCGAACCGCTCGGTCATACCCGGCACACTGCGATGGTCGCGCGACAGCGGTGAGACTTCCTTCGGGTAGTCGGTGACGAACACCGGGCCCCAGAGCTGCGACTCGGTGGTCTTCTCGTAGATCTCGAGCAGGAGCTTGCCCGCCCCGTAGGAGTCCTTGACCTCGACACCGAGTCCCTTGGCGGTGGTCCGCAGCTCGTCGAGGTCGGTGTCGAGCGACAGCGCCAGCCCGGTGTGTTCCTCGATCAGCTCGATCATGGTGGCGCGTCGCCACGGTGTGGCGAGGTCGAGCTCGCGATCGCCGTAGGTCAGCGAGGTGGTGCCGCGCAGCTCGATCGCCAGATGCGCGACCAGCTCCTCGGTCAACTCCATGATGTCGGCGTAGTCGGCGTAGGCCTGATACAGCTCGAGCATCGTGAATTCGGGGTTGTGGCGGGTGCTCATCCCCTCGTTGCGGAAGACGCGGCCGATCTCGAAGACGCGCTCGAAGCCGCCGGCGATGAGGCGCTTGAGGTAGAGCTCGGGGGCGATTCGCAGGTAGAGATCGGCGTCGAGCGCGTTGTGGTGCGTCGTGAACGGCGTGGCCAGCGCACCACCGGGGATGGGGTGCAGCATGGGGGTCTCGACCTCGGCGAACCCGCGGTCCTCGAGCCAGCGCCGGATCAACGACAGGGCCCGGGAGCGCAGCACGAAGACCTCACGACTCTCGGGCGTGACCCACAGGTCGACGTAGCGTTGGCGATACCGGGTGTCGGGATCGGAGATGCCATGGAACTTGTCCGGGAACGGGCGAGCGGCGGGCGCCAGCATCACCCACGACTCGACCTTGATCGAAAGCTCACCCTTGCGGGTCTTCATGACTTCGCCGGTCACACCGATCCAGTCTCCGAGGCTCAACTCGGTGAATGCAGCGAAGTCCGGGGTGACCTTGGACGGAGCGAACAACTGGATCCGGCCACCGCTGTCCTGCAAGGTGCCGAACGCAAGCTTGCCTTGCACCCGCCGCAGCATGAGACGGCCGGCAATGGTTGCCTGCACACCGGTCTCGGCGCCGTCGTCGATGTCGCCGTACTCGGCACGCAACGCATCGGAGGTGGTGGTCGGAGCGAACTGGTACGGGATCGTGAGCGACGCCGCTGGTTCGGCCGCCACGTCGATCATCGATGCATCGGAGGTGGTCGCTTCATTGGTCTGGTCAGGTGTGGTCACGATGTTCAGGCTCGGTCAGGAACGACATCGAGTCCGATGTCGAGCACGGTGGACGAATTGGTGAGCGCGCCCGACGACAACAGGTCGACGTGCGAGTCGGCATAGGCATCGAGGGTGTCGAAGGTGATCCCTCCGGAGGCCTCGAGCAGCGGCCGCTTCCGCCCGGGCTGTTCGGCGGCCCAGGTATCGGTGGCGGCAACGAGATCACGGAGCTCGGCAGGCGTGAAGTTGTCGAGCAGGATGATGTCGGCACCGGCCCCGAGGGCTTCGAACATCAGCTCGCGGGTGTCGGCCTCGACGTGGATCGTGCGGCCCGGCCAGCGCAGGCGCGCCAGCGCGACGGCGTCGGCGATGGTGGTGCCGAACAGATGGTTGTCCTTCAGCATCAGCCAGTCGGAGAGATTGCCACGGTGGTTCGACGCTCCACCGGCCCGTACCGCCGCCTTCTGCAGGGAGCGATAACCCGGCAAGGTCTTGCGGGTGTCCCACACGATCACGCGCCCGTTGGCGACTTCGACCCAACGGGCTGCTCCGGTGGCGATCCCGGAGAGGTGGCTCAAGAAGTTGAGCGCGGTGCGTTCGGCGGTGAGAAGGGTGTTGAACGGGCCGCGAGCGGTACCGATGAGATCGCCGGCTTCGACGGCGTCGCCGTCGGTCTTGACCCACTCGATGCTGAGTCGGGGGTCGAGCGCGGCGAAGGTCTCCTCGACGCACAGACAACCGGCGATCACACCCTTGGCTCGTGATCGGAACTCGGCGGTTGCGGTCAGCGAGGGATCGATCAGCGACGACGTCAGGTCGCCGAACGGCGTGAGGTCTTCGGCAAGTGCTCGTTCGACGAGGAACCGGACGTCGTGGCGTGGTGGATGCAGGTCAGGGCGCACACCCAACAGGCTAGGGGCCGCCCACCCGAAGACCTAGACGATTTCGTTCGGGTCGGCGGTACGCACGAGCTGACGGACCAGCCACTCGTCTCGGGTTTCGGGGAAGTCCTCGCGGGTGTGGGCGCCGCGACTTTCCTCGCGAGCCGCCGCAGCGGCCACCACTCCACGACCGAGGGTGACCAGGTTCCGCACCTCGGCCCACTCCGTGCCGGGGTCGTCGGCTGGGACTTCCTTCGCCAGCGCGTCGAGCCGGGCGGCGGTGGTGGCCAGGCTCTCGGCGGTGCGGACCACCCCGGCACCGCGGGTCATCGATGTCTGCACGTCGAAGCGGACATCGGCAGCCGCCCGACCGAGGCTGCCACCGAACTCGACGGGCGACAGGGGTGCGAGCGGACGGCCACCTACCCGATCGGCCTCGGGCGTGAGCACGCTCCGCATGGCACCGGTCGCCTCGGCGACGGTCTTGCCACCGGCGATCGCGTCGACGGCGCGAGGCGCGAACACCATGCCTTCGAGCAACGAGTTGGAGGCGAGCCGATTGGCGCCGTGCACCCCGCTGCATGCCACTTCGCCCGCACCCCAGAGTCCGGGTATCGACGTGGCGCCGTCGAGGTCGGTGACGAGCCCGCCGCAGGTGTAGTGAGCGGCCGGGGCGATGGGCAGCAGGTCGACGGCCGGATCGAGTCCGGCCTCTTCCAACGAGGCCATGATGGTCGGGAACCGGATGTCGAACTGGTCGAGCTCGCGAGCGTCGAGGAAGAGATGGTCGACGTCCTGCTCGAGCATCCGCTTCATCATGGCTCGAGAGACCACGTCGCGGGGCTGGAGTTCGTCGACGAACCGTTCACCGTTGGTGTCGCGCAGCAGCGCCCCATGCCCGCGAAGCGCCTCGGACAACAGTGGACGAGGCATCGACGGATGGTGCAGCGCCGTCGGATGGAACTGGACGAACTCGACATCGGCCAGGGCCGCACCGGCCGCCAGGCTCATGGCGATCCCGTCGCCCGTCGCCTCGACCGGGTTGGTGGTCACGGCGAACAGCTGGCCGGCCCCGCCGGCGGCGAGCAACACGTTGCGGGCAAGGATCTCGGTGACCTCGCCCGACTCGGCGACGTAGGACACCCCGACGCAACGGCCGTTCTCGATCAGCAGGGTCTCGGCGAAGGCGTGTTCGACAAGCGCAGCCGCCGTGTCGTGCACAGCGATCACGAGCGCACGCTCGATCTCGGCACCGGTGGCGGCACCCTTGGAATGCAAGATCCGGGGCATCGTGTGCCCGCCCTCGCGGGCGAGCTTGAATGCGCCGTCGGCCTCGGTGTCGAACATCGCACCCATGGCGATCAGCTCGTTGACCCTGGCCGGGCCTTCGTCGACCAGAACTCGAACGGCGTCGAGGTCGCAGAGGCCGGCGCCGGCGGAGAGCGTGTCGGCCAGGTGGAGATCGGTCGAGTCGGCGTCGGCGCCGAGCACGGCGGCGACACCACCCTGGGCCCAGCGCGTGGTGGCCTGGTGGAGTTGGCTCTTGGTGATGACGCCAACGCTGAGACGATGGGCGCTGGCGGCGCGCACCGCAGCCGAGAGCCCGGCGACTCCGCTTCCGACGACGAGCAGATCGAGTTCTGGCATCGTGACGTTCTAGCGCCGAAACGACTCGACCACAGCGTCGAGGGTCGAATCGGCTCCGGCGGCACCGTCACCTTGGTGTCAGAGTGGACCCACCCGGGTGACCTCGCCATACGCCTTCGCCCGGTCGTAGTGCGGATGCTCGAAGGACGGGTCCAGATCGAGAAGTGGATCCATCACGAAGTTGCGTTCGTGCATCCGGGGATGCGGCACGGTGAGCTCGGGGCCACCGACACGAACCCCGTCGATCCACAGCACGTCGACGTCAAGCGTGCGGGGACCCCACCGGACCACCCGTTCACGCCCAGCGGCCCGTTCGAGTCGACGGCAGGTCTCGAGCAACTCGTGCGGCAGCTGTCGGGTGTCGAGCTGGACGACGATGTTCAGGTAGGCGCCCTGTTCCGGCCCCCCAACGGGCGCCGATTCGTACAGCGGCGACACCGCGACCAGGTCGGGGAGGTCGGCCACCGCTGCCCGGAGGTAGCCGAGACGGTCACCGAGATTGCTCCCGAGACCGAGGAACGCCCGCATCAGCGACTGCGGCGGAGGCGCACACCGGTGGTGTCGATGTGCTGCGGGACGGGAGGACGGAGCTTGCGAGCCACGACGGTGACGGCGTCGACCCGAGGGTGTTCCAGGACGATCTCGGCGACCCGGGTGGCCATCCGTTCGAGCAACATGAAGCGCTCGACGTGGAGGACGTCGGCGAGCTGATTGCTGAGCGCGCCGTAGTCGACCGTGGTGTCGAGGTCGTCGGTCGTACCGGCTTCGCGCATGTCGAGTTCGATGTCGAGGTCGAACTCGAACGGCTGGCGCCGTGCCTGCTCCTCGGGGAGGACCCCACAGAACACCAAGAGCTCGAGCCCGCGGACCTCGATCACGTCGGGCGGCTGCTCACTCACCCTTCACCTTCTTCGCCTCGACAGCAGCGGCGGCCAGCTCGCGTCCGACCGGGCCCATCTGACGTTCGAGGATGCGCTCGATCACGATGATCGCCTTCGAGGTCTCCGGCACCATGTTCGACCATTGGAGGTAGCCGGCCATGAGACCGGCCAGCCGATCGCCGACCTCTTCGGTGTGCAGCAGCAGTTTCGACCCGTTGGCCAACAACGCCGACAGCTGGGGAAAGATCTGCGACATCGCGATCTCGGGATCGACGCTCGGGGTGAGCGGCCAATGCTTCCACGGCAAGCCCAGCTCGTCGTAGCTGTGGAGGTTGTGCGACGACGGGATCAGCGAGATCACGAAGGAGAAGTTGTGCTCCCGGATCCAGATGATCTCCTCCTGGCGGCGCACGCGTCGGTGGTTCGTGCCGTAGCCACCCGGTCGTTCACAGACGGCCAGTTGGTCGGCGATGATCCAACGAAAATGTCGCGGCTCGATGCCCTGAGCCCACCTACCCTTCGCCATCAGGTCCCTTCCACTTCGGATCGGCGGCAACGACGGTTGCGGCCTGCCATGCGGCCTTCACATCATGCACACGGATCATGCTGGCCCCGAGAAGCATGGCATAGGTTGCGGTGGCAACCGATCCCTCGAGGCGGTCGCCGGCCGGAACCGGCACATCGGCGCCATCCGACCGGGCCAGGATGGCCCCCAACATGCTCTTGCGGCTCAGGCCGACGGCCACCGGCCAACCCGTGTCGACGAGGCTGGCGAGACCGGCGAGCAGCGCCATGTTGTGCGCCTCGCTCTTGCCGAAACCGAAGCCGGGGTCGATCCAGATGTTCGCAACGCCGGCTCGACGCCCGGCCTCGGCCCGCTCCACCAGGAACTCACGCACCTCGGCCACGACATTGGCGTAGTGGGGGCGGTGCTGCATGTCGGCCGGTTGCCCCTGCATGTGCATTGCGATCCAGCCGGCGCCGGTCTCGGCCGCCACGTCGTGGAGCGAGGCCGACACGTCGTTGATGATCTCGGCACCGGCACTCACCGCTGGTCGGGCGACCTCGACACGCCGGGTATCGATCGAGATCCGGGCGTCCGGCCGCCGTGCCCGAAGCGCCTCGATGACCGGGATGACCCGCTCGAGCTCGGTGTCGATCGACACGGCGTCGGCGCCGGGACGGGTCGACTCGCCTCCGATGTCGATGATGTCGGCCCCTTCGCCGAGCATCTCGAGGGCTCGTTCGACGGCGCGCTCGACCGACGAGAACTGCCCGCCATCGCTGAACGAGTCAGGCGTGACGTTGAGAATGCCGAGGACCAGTGGGCGCATGCGGGGGTCAGGCTACCGAACCGTCACCGGACTCGGGAACGTCGTCTCGGCGCACGTCCTCCGGCTCCTCGAGCGCAAGCCTCGCACGGGATCGCACCACTCGACGCCCACCGGCCAACTCACAAGCACGGACACGATGCTCGACCACGTCCCATACCCGCTCGAGTTCGGCCGTCGACGGCGGGTGGCCTTCGGCGGTCCGCAGCCAGGCACGAAGCGCGGCCCGAGCGGCAACCGGCGAGGCCGAGCGCAGGGCGGCCGTGCTCGTGACGTCGACCTCGTCGGCGAGGGCGGCCACCCCCTCGACCAGAGCTCGCGTGTGGGTCGCCGTGCGCACGAGGAGCGGCACCAGATCCCGGCCGGCGATCTCGTCGAACAACGGCAGCAGCTCGTGCCGGATGCGATTGCGGACGAATCGTGGGTCGCGGTTGCTCGGATCGTCGAACGGCTCGACGCCGAGTTCGGCGCAGAGCTGCTGGGTCTCGTGGCGACGCAACGCCAGTATCGGGTGACGTCCACCGGGCACCATCGCTGCGAGTCCTTCGGGACCGGCACCTCGGGCGAGGTTGATGAGGATCGTCTCGGCCTGGTCGTCGGCGGTGTGGCCGAGCAAAGCGCCCGACCCGAGCGCGGCGTGACGCACTGCACGTGCTCGCGCTTCGAGATTCGGGCCGGCGTCGACGGCCACCGAGACCGACCGGAACCCGGCACCAACCAACCGGCTCACGGATTCGACGAGGTCGGCTTCGCTCTCGGATCCGTGGCGGAGCCCGTGGTCCACGTGCACCGCCGTCACCTCGAGCTCCGCCGCAACGGCGAGGATCAGCAGGGCGAGAGAGTCCGCACCACCCGAGACGCCACAGACGACGGCCGAGCCGGCCGCGGGGAAGTCACAGCGAGCGAGCAGGTCGATGACCACCTGCCGCCGGCGCAGGTCGTCAGGCGCCGGACACACCGGCGGGCGGACCGATCTCGCCAACCCGGCTGACCCAGGCTGCCGGTGTCCGGATCTCGTCGATGGTCGGCAGGTTCTCGGCCTTCTCCCACACCTGGTCGAACAGCTCGCGGCCGCCGGCCGCCTCGACGGCTTCGATGAACGACTCGCCCTCGGCGTACTGGGCGAGCTTCGCCTCGAAGCCGAGCAGCTTCTGCATCATCTTGGAGAGGCCCGATGCGTTCTTGCGGCGCTGGCTCATCACCCGGGCGAACCGGGGCTGACTCGGGATACGCCCCGACCCCGCACGGTCCATGGTCTTGTCGCCATGGCCTTCGAGCAGGCTCATCAAACCGGTGAGCCGATCGAGGATGACCTTCTGTTCGGGGCTCGCCAACAGCTGCGACAGTCCGGCGTCGAGTCCGGAATCCTTCCCCGCCCGCTTGTTGGCGGCAACCTGCTTCGCCGCGTCGAGCAGCCTCGCCGGGTCAGGGTCGACGGCGTCGAGCAGCGCCTCGACCTGAGCCAGGAAGTACGGACGGAGCCAGGGCACCGCCGTGAACTGGGCTCGGTGCGTGCACTCGTGGATGGCGATCCACAGACGGAACTCCTCGGGTGGGAACCCGTAGCGCTCCTCGAGCATCGTCACGTTCGGTCCGACGTAGTAGACCCAGTCTTGGTCTTCGGGCCGCTCGTCTTCGATGATCAACAGGTCGTACTGGCCGATGACCCGGCCCGACATCCATCCGAGCATTGCCCCGAGCTCGGCGCCCGCGACGCGAGGGCCGACGGCGTCGGACACCGGCTGGAGCAGGCGGCCGAGCGGGCCCGGTTCGTCGTCTTCGTCGTCGAACTTGCCGAGCAACGGTCGGGCCAATCGATCGAAGCTGGCGAGGTTGGCGTCGACCCACCCCATCCGGCCGGTGACACGCGCCTTGGCCGACCCGGCCAGGGACACCAGCCCGGTTTCGTCCGCGACGAGTTCCTCGGCCTGCGAGGTGAGCCGGAGCAGATCGGGCTCGAGTTCGGATTGCAGCGCCGCGACCTCATCGGACTGCTCGCGCGCGATCTTGTTGGCAACGCTGCGGGCAACGCCCCAGTCGACCGAGGCGTCCACTACGGCTTTCTCGGGTACCTCGGGTTCTCCACGTTCTTGAAGTAACCCACGATCACTCCGAGCACAGTGAACAACGCGCCGACCGAAAGGAAGAACCCGATCCACCAATGCCATACAACAGCCAACATGGCCGAGAGTGTACGTGGTCACTCACCAATCAGCGAGTCATCGTCGGGCGGTGTCAGCCCGACGGCGGGTCGAGATCGCCGGCAGCGAGCTCGGCCAACGACACCCGAATCCGTTGCCGCAGCTCCTCGGGCACCTCACACTGGCAGCGTTGCGAGATCACGTGCTTCAGTTCGGCGTGGAACTCGTAGGCGTCGAAACAACCGGCACAGGAGTCGAGATGACCGGCGATCAACGCCCGCCGCTCCTCGGTGAGCGCGCCGTCGAGGAAGGTGTGGAGCTCGGCGGCGGCGTCTCGACAGTCGCCGGGGTTGTCGAAACCGGCACACGGTGATGGTTCTGGTGGCACTGATGGTTCAGTCATCGGTCATCCGGGCTCACTGGCAAGGCCACGGGCAGCGGCATAGGTGTACAACTCGCGCTGGAGCGCTTTTCTTCCGCGGTGCAGACGGCTCATGACCGTGCCGATCGGGATGTCGAGGATCTCGGCGATCTCCTTGTAGGCAAAGCCCTCGACATCGGCCAGGAGCACGGCCATCCGATAGTTCTCAGGGAGCGCCTCGACGGCGGCCACGACCTCGGCTTCGGAGAACAGGTCCATCAGTTCGTCCTCGGCGCTGCGGCCGTGACTGGTGGGTCCGTTCAGCCGGCGGTAGAGGTACATGTCGTCGAGATCGTCGAGCTCGGTCTCGTCGGGGCGCCGCTGTTTCGACCGGTACCGGTTGATGTGCGCGTTGGTCATGATCCGGAACAGCCACGCCCGAAGGTTCGTGCCCTCGGAGAAGGAGCCGTAGGATCGATACGCCCGCAGGTAGGTGTCTTGCACCAGGTCTTCGGCATCTTGCTTGTTCCCGGTCATCCGCATGGCGGTCGAGAACAACGAGCCCATGAATGGCTCCGCGTCGGCCACGAACGTGGCCTGATCAGCCACGTTCCCACCGAGTACGGAACGGAGCCACAGCTCCCACAGGTGGCCTGATCATCGGAGCCCGGAACGAGAGTTGAACTCGTGACCTACGCTTTACGAGGGGGATCTTCGCCGGCATATCGTATGCCGTAGAGGTGTCCCACCAGGTCACACGTCCGCAGCCCATCACTCTGCGTGGCGAGATTGACCACATTCGAGGGCACACCGATCGGTATGGCACACCCTGTGCCCGGCGCGGTTTCCGCATGCTGCAGGGTGCCACCCCGTGGCCTCAAATCGGTCTGCCGTTTTGGCATTCAACATGACCTAACGGTGTACCACGAGGCCAGGGGGACTAGGCTGGACGACATGAAGGCACGAAAGCGAACGAGGGGCGGGCCGACACCGATCCGCCTACAGGTGATGCTCGATCCGGCCCTGGCCAAGGAACTCGACGACCTGACCGAGGAACGGTTCCACGCGAATCGCTCGATGGCAATCACTGAGGCGGTCCGTCGCCTCCTCGCGGACGAGCAGACGTCCGCCAGCAAGGCCGCCTAGTCCGGCAACGCGGTTCCACCCCACCGCGCCATCCCGCCGCCACTCCCGCCCGCCGAAGCAGGTGTGTCCGGCCCTACGCCAAGCATCCGAACGCGAAAAGACCCGCCAGAACTCTCAGTGAGAGTGCCGAACCGGCGGGCCTTCGCTGACCACAGGGGTCCCAAACAATGAAGCCCAGTATACCGCATCGGTATCAGATTCCACCGGATGCCCAAGAAATATGGGCATCCCGCATTGGCTCGATCACCAGCCAGTTCACCGGATTGTGCACTCGATGCGCCACCTATCGCCGCCACCCTGAAGGCGACCTCTGCCTCGGTTGCGCTGAGATCGGCGCTGGCGATGTCTGGTCGGGTGCAGCATGAGCGCCGCAGCAGATCAAACGCATGACCCGTTCGACGACCTCGACGCACTGCCCGCGGTCGACGGGAACCGCCCGCTGCGGATCGTTCCGCCGTCACCGTCAGTCGAGGACGTCGTCGCCGGCGTCACCGACTTCCCGGCGTTCGCGGAGTCGCAGCTCGCCGGCGGCACGGTCGTACTCGTCGGCGACCTACGCGACCTGATCGTGCGCGCCGCCACCATGCGGCCTGACGATGTGCTCGCCGAGCTCGACCGCATCGCCAGGTACTGGCGCACTACCGCTGCACTCGCAGCAGCGGCCGCCGAACGGATCGGCGATCAGCCATGGCCCGACGAGGCGGCGTCGTGAGCGCCGGATACGACGACCGGGGCAAGGTCCTCCAGCTTCCCGATCACACCGACGTGAAGGAAGCCGCCCACTTCGACATGATCCAGGCGAAGATGATGTCGATCACCGACGTCTTCGCAATCCAGCCGCCGGGCCAGCTGGTCGACGGCTGGATCGACTCCGGCATGATCTGCTCGATCGTCAGCCAGTACGGCGCACTCAAGTCGTTCGTCGTCCTCAGCCTCGGACTCTCCGTCGTCACCGGAGCACCATGGCTCGGCCAACCGATCCGCCAAACCGGGCCGGTGGTCTACGCCGCGCTCGAAGGACTCTCGTCGCAGGCTGAACGGATCCGCGGCTGGATGGAACACAACGGGTTCTGCGCCGAGGAGCTTGACGACTTCAAGGTCTGGCCCGAGAACTTCGACCTCGGCGACGAGGCGCACATCGCTGCGATGGAGGCCTGGCTGGCCGTCGTGAAACCCAAGCTCGTCATCATCGACACGTTGTCCAAGGCGACACCAGGGGTCGATGAGAACTCGAAGGCCGAGATGTCGTCGGTGTACTGGACGCTCGCCCGGCTGCGCAACGCCTGTGACGGCACGATCCTGATCGTCCACCACACCGGACACAACGCACGCGACCGGGGCCGAGGGTCGTCGATGCTCGAGGCTGACATCGACATCGTGCTCGCGATCAAGGGTCAATGGAAGGACGGCAAGCCACTCACGCTCACGTCGGAGAAGCAGAAGGCGAGGGAGAACCCGAAGCCGCTGTACATCGAGCTCATCAAGACCCGCAGTGGATATCCGGTCGTCGTCGAGACAACCGCCGCCCCAGACGTCGAGGCCCGCCGTGACGATGTTGCCGAGCTGATCCTCGCCAAACTGCAGCGCTATCCCTTCGAAATCTGCCGGTCCCACCTGTACAAGGACTCGAATCACCACGGGCACATCCGGGGCACGGCGGCGCGCATCAACGAGGTGGTCGACGCATTGCTCGCAGACGGCACCCTCCACACGGTGACGGTCCCGAGGGCTGGCACGCGGTCTCTGCAAGCGCTCGTCACAGCCGCCCAGTACATCGAGTTCTCAGCTCGAAATAGTTCGGTGGGTGAGTTCGGTGGCCCCTAAGAGAAAACCACCCACCCACCGAACTCCAGAGAGAGGTCTACGACCTCCTCTCTGGAGAACTGGTAGCGGTCGGTGGAGTTCGGTGGTTTGGCCAAAACCACCGAACTATGTCCAGCTGACCAGCACAAACAGACCGTTCCGTGCACTTCAGTGGTTTCACAAAACCACTGAAGTGCGCTCCGACTGACACCCAGACACAGAGGATCCAGATGACACGCCGAACCAACACCAGCCGCACCACCATCCGCCAAGCCGTCAACCCGACACTCCGACTCCTCGGCTGCACCTGCCAGCAACCCCACCAACGCACCGTCCGCACACCGCACAACACCGCCGGCGTCCACCACGTCGTCATCGAACACGACGACAACTGCCCGGTCATCGCCCGAGGCAACCAAACCACCTGGTCGGTCCTCGGCGGACAGCACCGCTGACGACTGTCCACCGTCCCCGACCGTCCCTCGGGGACGCCGGGGACACACCCACCGCCGCCGCCACCCCAACGCAGCACCCGCCGACGAAGGAACCCCACGGTGGCACAGAAGAGAACACGCAAGAACGCCAGCCCCGAAGAACTCGCCGAAGCACAACAACGCTACGAAGCCGGAGAGCCCGCCGCCGCCATCGGCCGAGCATGCGGACGCAACCGATCCACCATCAACACCTGGGCCAGAGAACACGGATGGCAAAGGCCGAACGGATTCGACGCCACCACCACCGACGCAGCCCGCGCCGTCCGAGACGCACTCGACCTCGACCGATGGAACGACGCAGCCAACCGGACGGCCACCAACGTCGACCAGCTCATCGAACGCATCACCGAAGCCATCCAAGCCAGAGACCACATCGCCGCCAACGCATGGTCCAAAGCCCTCGCCACCAACCTCGACAAGGTCTTCGACCTCACCGACCGCATCGCCTCCAAAGGCCAAACGATCAACCCGGCAACCGCCACCCCCGAACAGATCCTCCAATCCGCAGAGGCCCTCGTGAGATCACTCGCACCACTCGACGAACACACCCCCGACGAAACCGACGACGATGTCGACCCATCAGTCGAGGCACCTTCGCAGATCGATCGGAAGGGAGCGATCTGAGATGGAGATGACGTTGGAGGATGCGCAGCTCGTGGTGCTCCGCTGGCTGGAGGCGACACCGCCTCAGCGTCGTGTCGCCCGGCATGGGCTGAAGGTGGCGTTGGAGCTCATCGCTGAGCACGATCTGGTGAAGGCGGCCGAACTGATCGAGCTGTGCCGTCTCGCTGTCGAGAAGCCGCTGTGGCGGAAGACGGCGCGACCCGACCAGTTGGCGCCCGGTGAGGCCGGGTCGGTGGACACCCGGACCGATTGGGACACGTGGTTGGTGATCGCCGGTCGCGGGTGGGGCAAGTCGGAGTGTTCCGCTCAGTGGGCAGCGTCGAAACTCATAGGGGGGAATATCCGCCTGGCGTTGGTGGCCGCCACGTTCGCCGCCGGCCGAGACGACATGGCCGAAGGAAGCTCGGGTCTGCTCCGCTGCCTGCCACCGTCGATCCTCATCGACGGCTCGCTCGAACGGTCGTGGAACCGCTCGCAGGGACAACTCAAGCTGGCCAACGGGTCCCATGCCCGGATCTTCTCGTCGGAGAAGCCGGGCTTGCTTCGTGGCCCTCAGCATCATTACGCCTGGGTCGACGAGTTGGCGAAGTTCAAAGACGCGAACGTGCCGACGACGGAAGACAGCACGTGGTCGAACCTGATGATGACGATGCGTCTCGGCCCTCACCCGCAAGTCGTCGTGTCGACCACGCCTCGGCCGTGCATGGTGCTCACCGGGACCCGTGACAAGCCCGAGATCGGGCTCATGCACGCTCAGAACACGATCGTCACGCACGGCACCACGTACGAGAACATGGAGAACCTGCCGGAGACGTTCCAGCGTCGCCTCCTCGCCTACGAGGGCACACGCCTGGGTCGGCAGGAGCTGTACGCCGAGATCCTCGACGACGTCGAGGGCGCCCTGTGGACATCACACCTGATCGAGTCGGCCCGTATCAGCCGGGGCTGGATTGACGAGTTCCATGGTGGGCTGACACGGATCGTGGTCGGTGTCGACCCGTCGGTCGGGATGGGCGAGGAGCACAATGATGAATGCGGCATCGTCGTTGCGGGCCGGTCTCGGGACGGGCACGGGTTTGTGCTCGACGACCGCTCGGGGCACATGTCGCCCGAGAAGTGGGCGCGCACCGCCGTGCGGGCCTTCCACGAGCACGAGGCCGACCTGATCGTCGCCGAGAAGAACAACGGCGGGCAGCTCGTCGGCGAGATGATCCGCATCACCGACAACCGGGTGCCGGTCAAGCTCGTCACCTCCAAGCGGGCGAAGTACACCCGTGCCGAGCCGGTGGCCGCCCTCTACGAGCAAGGCCTGATCCATCACGTCGGGATCTTTCCTGAGCTCGAGGACGAGATGACGTCGTATGTCCCGAACGACAAGAAGCAGGACAGTCCCGATCATTTGGACAGCTTGGTCTTCGCCGTCTCCGCTCTCTTCGATCTGAACGGCCGTGAGCAGCCGATGACGCACTCGGTGCGCTCCAACGCGGCGGTCAGGCGATGAGCCGGCGCCCACCGCCCGGGCAGGCCGAGATGTTCCCGACGACCGAACCACCGCCTGAACCCAGCCGCAAGAAACCGGCCGACGAGACGCCGGTCGACCACGAGAAGGAGACCACCGATGCCGACAGATGACCTCGCTCAGATCCCGATCCTGCTCCCCGACGGCACCACCAAGCCGCTCGGCGAGTGCACCGCCGACGAGCTGGCCGCTGCGCAGGAGTACGCCAAGCGGACCAAGCCGCTGCTCGATGCCTACACGGCGAAGCTCGACGAACTCACCGCACACGTGACCGCCACCGGTCGCCAGCCGACCAGGGAGCAGCAGGCCGAACTGGCCGAGCTCGAACTCCAGCTCGCCGACGATCCCCGATTCCTCGCCATCCACAAACTGAAGGGCCTTGCATGACCACTCCGCCAACGACCACGTTCAACCTGTCCACGACGAGCAAGCCGGGAGCGACACGGGAAGACCTGACACGGATCGAGTACGCCATCTCGTTGGTCCACCCGGTGCTGGAGAACATGATCTCGGACTACGGGCTGCCCGCTGACGTCGAGCTCATCGTGGAGCGGAAGCACACCACGCCATAGGTGTCGGTATGAGCTAGGAGAGGGCCTCAAACAGGGTCTGCCACTCGTGGATCTCGTCCTCTTCTCCCGCCGGCGTCGGGGTCTCCGGTCCAGAAATCTGGACGGCGTTGTTGTACTTGCGATAGCTGGCAGTGAACGAGAGGTGAGTCGACTGGGTCTTGCGATACCCGAATGGGATCGGAGATCTCATCGTCCCAGCCTACCGACGGCATCCAAAGCTGATAGGGCGAATCCGTCAGCCTCGTCGTTGCGAGCCCTGTGCGCCACCGTGGGTCCGGTTCCACACCCCGCAGCCCACGGTGGCCAGCGCTCGCCCCAGGCCCGTGATGGCATCCGGGTGACCAGGGCAGACGGTCGGACTCTGACCGTGTGGAACTGGAACGAATCAGACTCGCACTCGAAGTTGACTCAGCCGCCTGGGCTGCGGGCCTCCGTGGCGCCGCGACCCAGCTCGGCGGGTTCGGCGCCCAGGTCGACGGCATCGTCGGCAAGATCACCGGCGTCACTTCCAAGCTCGGCGCTGCCGGGACTGCGTTCGGTGCGTTCGGCGCCGGCATGGCCCTCGCCTTCGCTGCCAGCATCGGCCCAGCCATCGAGTTCGAGCAGGCGTTCACCGGTGTCCTGAAGACCGTCAACGGCTCCCAGGCCCAGCTCGCCACCGTCCGTGACGGCATTTTGGACATGTCCCGGACGATGCCGATCGCCGCCACCGAGATCGCCGGTGTCGCCGAAGCCGCCGGTCAGCTCGGTGTCGCGACCGGTGACATCCTCGGGTTCTCCGAGACGATGATCAAGCTCGGTGTCACCACGAACCTGACCGCCGAGCAGGCCGCTACGTCACTGGCCCGGTTCTCGAACATCATGGGCACCTCGACGTCGGATGTCGACAAGCTCGGTGCGACGATCGCCTACCTCGGCAACAACTTCGCCACCACCGAATCTGAGATCGTCAACTGGGGGCTCCGACTCGCCGGCGCCGGAGCGGTGGCTGGTGCCACCGAGGCCGAAGTACTCGCCATCGGTGCCGCCATGTCGTCGCTCGGGATCAACGCCGAGATGGGCGCGACCGCGATCTCGACGGTGTGGATGGAGATGACCAAGGCGGTCGAGACCGGCTCCCCGAAGCTGCAGACCTTCGCCGAGACCGCCGGCATGACATCGGAGGCGTTCGCCTCGATGTTCGAATCCAACCCGACGCAGGCATTGAACGAGTTCGTCACTGGACTCGGACGGGTCGAAACCGAAGGCGGGTCAGCTGTCCTCGTTCTCGATCAGCTCGGCCTCGACGGTGCTCGCATGTCGCAGGTCTTGTTGTCGGCGTCGTCCGCCGGCGACAACCTCGCCGTGTCGATCGAGGGCGCGACCCGTGCCTTCCGTGACGGTGTCGCCCTGAACGACGAGTACGGCAAGTTCGCCGAGACGACTGCGGCCCGGATCGAGATCCTGAAGGGCAAGTTCAAAGCCCTGGCCGTCGAGGTCGGGACCCCGGCACTCGGCGCAGTGGTGACCGTCATCGACGGCATCGGGGTCGCGGTCGACTTCCTCGTCGACAAGGTCGGCCCTGCAGCGAGCGAGGTAGCCGAGTTCGCGGGGAAGGTTGCCGGTGCGGGTGCTGTGCTGGTGGCTTCGCTCGGGGCACCGATATTGCAGGTTATCGGCGGTGCGATCATCGGGTTGGCGACCAGCGTCGAGGTCCTGTTCGCCGT
Organism: Acidimicrobiales bacterium; assembly: GCA_041394265.1. Lineage (NCBI taxonomy): Bacteria > Bacillati > Actinomycetota > Acidimicrobiia > Acidimicrobiales > Acidimicrobiales bacterium. The sequence goes on along the minus strand of JAWKIO010000005.1, from coordinate 2,386,419 downwards.
CCTGAACGAGATCCCCGGTGCTGCAGGCGCTGCTGCCGCAGGTATCGCGTTCTTCGCTGCTGCGTCGACAGTCGGCGGAGTGTCCGCCGTGTCCGCCGCGTTCGTGTCGCTCGGTCAGGCGCTCGGAGCTGCCGCGATCTCTGGGACATTGGCAGGCACCGGCCTCGGTTCGGCCGCTGCTGGCATGGCTTCGATCACCCTCGCCGCCGCCCCTGTCGCCGCGGTGGCTGCGTTCGCTGCGGTGGTCGCCCTGATGGGCTTGAACGCACGCAACGCGAAGGAACGAGCCGACGAGTTCGCCAGTTCGTTGACGAGGCTGTCGGTCAACGCTGAGGGCCAGGTCACCATGGACGGTCTCGCCCAGGCGACGCTCGCAGCCGCTGACGCCTACTACGAGGCTGCGGAGAAGTCCGGCGGGTTCCTGAACACGGTCAAGGAGTTCGCCGGGATTCTTCCCGGTGTCTCCGATGCGTCGCTCGACAACGCGCTGACGCTGCGCGAGGCGGGGACGGTCGCGGTCGAAAGCGCCAACCAGTTCAAGCTGCTCCAGGACACGTATGCGACGGTGGGGATGCAGTTCGGGCTCACCGCCGACCAGGTCGAGCGGCTGGCGTTGGTGTCCGGCATCGATCCGTCCGGCTTCCTGGATCCGGCAACGTGGAACGACACCTTCAACGCCCTCTACGAGGTAACGCAGGCGTCGGCGGAGCTGGCAGACACCACCGGGACGACGATCGATCAGCTGACGAACGCCTCGGAATCGGTCACGCAGTTCGGCCTGGCCGCTGGTCTGACCGCCCCTGAGATTGGCTACCTTGCCGATGCTTTCGACATCGACTTGGCCGCCACCGGCGACGACCTTGCGAACGCGAAGACGCAGATGCTCCTCGCCGCCGAAGCAGCACGCGCCTCCGCCGAGTCTGTCGGCGGCATGGGCGACGCCTACCTCCAGGCCGCCGGCCATACCTACGAACTGGTGAACGCCCACACCGCGCTCGGTGAAGTGATGTCGGGGATCGGGGCTCGACGCCAAGCGATGGTCGCACAGACCCAAGCACTCGCTACCGCCGAGGCGAACCTCGCAGCAGCGCTCGAGTCGGGAGATCCAGCGGCGGTGGCACAGGCGTACGGCGACCTTGCGGTGGCCCAGGGATCAATGCAGACCTCGGTCGAAGGTGTCAACGGTGTCGTCGCCGCCAACATCGATGCGTTCCGGGACTGGGGGCACCAGGTCGGTCTCACCGACGAGCAGATCGGGTCGTTTGCCCTGAACTGGATCGCTCTGACCGAGCACGAGAAGGTTGACCTGGTCATCACGGGCATGGAGCAGCTGTCAGAGGCCGAGCAGATGACGTTGCTCCTCAAGCTCAGCATGCTCGACCTCAACAACACCAAGGTCCGCACCGACATCGAAGCCAACACTGACGGCGCTCGCGAGCGGGTCGCTGACCTGGCCAGCGAGTACGACCTGTGGGACCAGGCGACCGTCGAGACGTTCCTCATGGCAGACGGCGACGAAGCCATTCGCATGGTCAACGAGCTGCTCCTCGCACTCGGTCAGATCCCTGCGACACGCTCGGTGATGATCGAGGTGTCGTCGAACATCTCGGGCGCTTCGCTGGCGTGGCGGGCCTCCGGCGGTGGCGGTGGCCTGGCTTCGCTCGCTGACGGCGGGATCGTGGGCTACGCCGATGGCGGACTCGCTGAAGCGTTCGCAGCGGGCGGTGTCGTGCGTGAACGGCCCGGGACGGCCGGGATCTACCGGCCAGCGTCGAAGTACCGGATCTTCGCCGAGCCCGAGACCGGTGGTGAGGCCTACATCCCGTTGGCTGCGTCGAAGCGTGGCCGGTCCCGTGCGATCTGGCGGGAGACCGGGCACCGGCTCGGCATGTTCGCCGACGGCGGCATAGCTGACCGTATGCGCTACCTGACGGGTGGGATCGCTGACGCCGAGGCGTTCGCGAACGGCGGTGTCACGTCGGGTTCGTTCTCGAGTGGTGTGTTCCTGCCGACGATCCACGTCGGTGTCGAGATCGACTCGCGTGGCGCCGGCGAACTGTCCACGACGTTGGGCGGTGTCGCCTCGGCGATCGGGAAGGTGAAGTCGGTCGCTGACGGGCTCCCTGCTTCGTTCCAAGCATCGTTCGGCACTCTCGAGGAGATCGCAGCGTCGACGGGCCTGTCGTTGGAGGAGGTCCGTCGGATCGCAGCCGACGCGTTCGGCCAAGCCGCTGTCGAAGCGGAGTCATCGTCGGAGCGCATGTACCGGGCGTTTGCTGACGCTGGGATCGGGATCGAGCAGGTCGCTCACGACGCCGGGCGGGCGTTGGTCGAAGAGATGGACCCCACCGAGTTTCTCGCCCAGATGGAACGCATCACCGGCTGGCTCGCGTCCGACCTCGGCCCGGTGCTCGAAGGATTCAACGGCGATATTGGCGACACGATCGATTGGATCGAGTCGATGGGCTTGTCGATGGACGAAGTGTTTTCCACCGTGTTCCTCGAAGCGGCCGACGACATCGACATCCTCACCTCCGCACTGGGCCTGTTGGAGTCGGCGATGAACGACACCGACTCGGCTGCACGTGACCTCACCGACTCGATGGACTTCCTCAACGGCCGCCAGCTGGATCTGATCACCGCGCAGAACGACGCCACCCTCGCCGTGGCCCGGTTCCAGAAGATGATCGACGACGGCAAGACCTCTACCGACCAGTTCACCGAGGCGGGTGCACGGACGTCGGACGAGATGATCCGGCTCGGTGAGACCCTGGCCGGTCTCGTGATCGAGGTGGCGAAGTCGGGGGCAGGGTTCGAGGCGACCGAACAAGCGATGGCGACGCAGATCGAGACGTTCCGGCGCCTGGCGACCGCCGCCGGGTTCACCGAGGAACAGATCGCCAAGTACGTCGAACTGTTGTTCACGATGCCTGCTGACATCGTCACCAACGTGACCGTCGAGGCCGGTGAGGAGCTGGCGACGGTCGAGGCGTTCAAGCAGGCGATGGAAGAACTCGACGGGTTCCTCGCGATCCCAGACATCCAGTTGAACGACGCCGACGCCACTGCACGGGCGGTTGAACTCCAGGACCGGCTCACCGAACTTGGCCTCACCCAGACCGTCGTCACCGTGGATGCCGAAACTGGGCAGGCCACGGTCGACGTGGAAGCGGTCGGGAATCTGCTGAACGACCTCGCGTCGGGCGCGACGGTCGTCATGATCGACGGGAACCCTGTCCCGGCCGAAGATGCGGTCGCCCTCGTACGGGGCCTGCTGGAGGGTCTCGTGTCGGCCCCGTACGACGCCCAACTGTCCGCCACCGATTCGGCGTCGCCCGTTGTGTCGACCGCGCAGGGCAACGCTGACACGTTCGCCTCCCGGCCCTACGACGCCACCCTCACAGCGACAGATTCGGCGTCGGGCACGATCGACTCGACGAGGTCCCGTGCCGAGGGGTACGCGTCGGGCCGGTACGACGGCAACCTGACGGCCACCGATTCGGCGTCGGGGACCATCGAAGGGACCAGGGGCAAGGCGGCCAGCTACGCGACCACCTACAACGCGACGCTGACCGTGACGGACAATGCGTCGGGGATGATCTCGCGGGCGCAGGGCGCAGCTTCAGGGTTCGCCGGGACCTACACGGCGACCCTGATCACAAACAGGATCGAGAACGTCATCACCAACAACCTGCCGAGCAGGCCGCCTCCTGCCGCAGCGAACGGGATGCTCACCCTCGCCGGCGGGTTCCGTGCGATGGCTGCCGGCGACATCCTGCACCGCAACGCCATGATGATGCCCGGCCGCTCCAACATCCTGTGGGCCGAGGACATCGACGGCGAATCCTATATTCCGCACGCACCATGGAAGCGGGAACGCTCGACCCGGCTCCTCGCCGAGACAGCGGGCCTGTTCGGCTACGGCCTCCACCGCCGTGGCGCCGGCTACGGGCCTGCTGCTGGCCCAACAGTCGTGGTCAACTCGGACTTTGCACCCCAGGTCGTCTTGAATGGTGTCTCCGACGAGCGGGTTGCCCGCACGGTCGCCACTCAGATCGAGCGGGAGTTCAAGACGTTCCACAGGGAGATGAGCCTGAGCCTCGTCGGGCGCCACTGACGAGGTAGCTGATACGGCCGCCTATCCGGTGGGTCTGCGGGCCTCCCGACGGTCGAGAAACCACACCACGACGGCGATCGGTTATACCGTGGCGGTATGCCCGACGAGTCTGATCTCGAGCCCACTCCCCCATCCGAACGACGGATCTGCGCAGCGATCCGCAGCTTCCGTGAAGCCGCCGGTCTGACCCAGGCCGAGGTCGCCGAACGTGTCGGGGCGCCCCAGTCGTATCTGTCCCGGTGGGAGACGTCACGGGTGCCGAGCTACGGGGATCTGTGGACGATCGAAGTGAAGGGCCTCGGTGTCGCACCGGGGTCGGTGCTGCGTCTGGCCGGGTTCGTCGACCAGGTGGCCGGCGAGACGAACGGTGTGCGTGACGCGATCTCTGATGATCCGTCGTTGTCGTTGCCGCAGAAGCGCATGCTGCTCGCCGCGTACGAGGCCGGGTTCGAGTAGGAGCTACCGCGGGTCAGACCAGCGGGCATTCAACGCCTCGCAGGTAATGCGACCAGGCGGCACGCTCCTGAGCCGACCGTCGAGAAGAATCGAGACCTTGCTTGCGGTCTCACCTGCTCCTACGTCGTCAATGCCTGCCAATTGATCGTCCACTCTGATGCCGTCGATGTAGGCGATGAGATGAACAGATGAATCACTCACGACCGACCTTGGATTGGTGAGCTCGATTCGGATGTCGGGGTAACCGAGGGTGTTGGTTCCGAGGAGTCGGCAGCCATTCGGGGATGCGACCACTGGGTTGGCCCTCCATCGAATGCTCGCGATCTCACACGTCACACGGCCGACTGCGACGCCCTCATAGGTCGATTTGGAAAGAAACAGCGAGTCCTCTTCCGCGTATTGACCACTGCGCACGAGATCGACGCCCATCAACTGGTCATCGACTCGTTGGCCGTCGATTCGGCCGACGATGTTGAGGGTGCCGTCGGCGTCTCGTCCGCTGTCGTTGGTGACCGACACCCGGAACTCGATGTATCCAATGGAGTTGAGTCCAACTACCACGCAGCTCGAGGCCGAGGGTGGAGGGTTGGGAGGGGCAACTTGTGGCTGGGCGACCGGAGCAAACGGGTATCGCCCGATGAACTCGTCGTTGGCTGCGACCCAGCGCACAACTCCACCGCGGGTGAGCCCTGCGCGAACCTGCCCCAACCAGTAGTTGAACCCGCCCTGGTCGTAGCCACGGCCAAGCACGTTGGTATAGACGATCTCCAGGAAACGCTCGTCACCGACGTTGCCGTAGGTGTTGGCGAACTCGGTCGACGCAGCGAAGCTCTCGGCGATCGTGTCGAGCGATGCGCCGAACCTGGCCTGCTGGATCCAGTACTTGGCGCCGACGACGTCGGGTGTCCGCTCGAAGAACGCCCGATACAGCCTCAGCAGGTTGGCGTCGGACTCGCGGTAGTCGCTCGCGCCAAGGATCTCATCGAGCGTCTCGGCCTGCGACACCAGCGCTGCGCCGGCAGGTGTTGGGGCAACGAGCCCGAGCATGCTGGCGATGAGAACCACCGCGACGATCGATCGTCGAATTACACCCATGCCGCCACTCCCCTGCTCGCCGGCCACGGGAAGAGACTGGCCGCCGGGCCTGGCGCCGTCAAGCCGAACGGCTGTTCAGAGCATCCGCTTCCGCCACTTCATGGCGTACTGCCGGTTCGACGATCCCATGGCCGTGCTGATCGCAGCCCACCCGTGCCCCGCCTCCCTGGCCGCATCGATGGCGATGACGGTGGCGGGATCGTCCTGGGCCTCGAAGGCACCGGTGACCGCTTGCAGTAGGGCCTCGTCTGGCGGGCCTGCTGGTGCGGGTGCGGGCTTGGTTCGGAGCTTGCGCCATCCCTGGGCGTACTGACGATCGCTCGAACCCATCGCCTCGCTGATCGATTGCCATGTCTTGCCGGCGTCCCGCGCCTCGTCGATGGCGTCCACGAGGCGTTCCTCGATCTCCTCGGCTTCCTCGACGAGGGCGGTGATGCGTTCGAGTGGGTCAGACATGGGTGGCTCCTGGCGGGTTCGGCAGCTCGCCCCATCGATCGATAGAACATATGTCATGATTATCTTGACGATGGTGCAGCACTTGTGTCATGATTCTATTCACAAGGAAGTCCGAACGCCAGGAGCACACCATGTCCGTCACATCGATCCATCCGAAGGCCGCCGCCAACCGTGCCGCCAAGGCCCGCCGGCTCGCCGCCATCCTGATCGAGCACGGCGCCACCCGGGCCTCCGCCACGGGCCTCCCAGCCGCCTCATGGGCTCACGTCGCCGAACTGGACGCCATCCGCACCGGTGGCAGCTTCCGGGCGCCGTCGGCCGCCACGATCGCCGAGACCCTCCTCCACCTCCCGCTGACCGTCGCCGAGCAGGCCGCCGCCTACGCCGACGCCGAGCAGCTCCTCGAAGCCGCCTGACCCCGCCCGATACCGACCGAAGGAACCCCGCCATGACCACCACCCCCACCACCACGAAGACCGCCGACGAGTACTTCGATCTCGCGCTCGCCATCTGGCCGCGACCCACCGCGGCCGCCGACCTCCGCCCCGCATGGGACGCTGCGATCGCCCGAGGCGAGACAGCGCAGGGCCTCCACGCCGCTGCCGTCGAGTACGTCCACGACGTCGGCCGCCGGGTGTGCCGCAACTCGCCGGTGTGGCCAGCCGAGCGGTTCTTCGCACCTACTGGCGACTATCGGGTGTACCAGCCCGACTGACTTCCCACCCGCCCAGGTGGCCGATACGAACTGTTATCGGCCCCCGGACACCACCACTCCGAGGAGACACCACCATGCACGACATCACGACCCATTCCGCCGGCGTCGAGCGGGCCGGGCCTCTCGACAGCGCCACCACACGACTCATCGCCGGGTTCCTGCTCGCCCAAACCTCGACCAACACCCGGAAGGCGTACCGATCCGATCTGCGGATCTTCCATGACTGGCTGACCGACCATGCCGATAGCACGCCGCTCCTGCACGCCACCCGTGCCCACGTCGACGCGTGGGCACGGCACGGTGAGGAGGTCGAGCGACGGCGGCCGTCGACGATCGCCCGCCGCCTCACCACCCTCTCAGCGTTCTACGGCTACGTGATCGACGAGGGAGTGCTCGACATCAACCCCGCCGGCAGGGTGAAGCGGCCGAAGGTCGGCGAAGGCCACGTCGAGCTCACACCGGGCCTCGATCGGGACCAGGCCCGAGCGCTGCTCGCCTGCGCCGCCGCCCACGGGCCTCGTGACCATCTCCTCGTGCTGCTCCTGCTGACGGTCGGCCTGCGGATCTCCGAGGCCCTGTCGCTCGACCTCGACGACATCGAAGAGCACCGCGGCCACCAGTCCGTGCTCATCCGAGGCAAGGGCGGCACCGAGAACCGAGTGACGCTCCCGCCGCTCGCCTACTCGGTGGCCCGACAGATCGGCGACACCGGCCCCATGCTTCACCGTGACGGCGTCCGATGGAACCGTGACCAGGCGAACCGGGCACTCACCCGTCTGGCACGCCGTGCGTGCCTCGGACGACACGTCACCCCGCACATGCTTCGTGTCACCGCGATCACCGAGGCGCTCGAGGCCGACATCCCGCTACGCGACGTCCAGGATTTTGCCCGGCACGCTGATCCGAGGACGACACGCCGCTACGACCGGGCTCGTGCGGGCCTGGACCGGCACGCAGCAACGGCTGCCGCGATCGTGGCGAGAATCTCGGCTTAGTCTCTTGTTGCGTTTCAATACGAGACATGTCATAGTGTGTCGTATGAACACACAACAAGACATTGACCCGCACGGCTGGCTTGCACGCATGCTCGAGCCCCAGGCCGACTGGCGCCGAGCCAAGGCTGCCGAGTACCCCGAGGACGAGCGAAACGCCCGAGCTTCGGACTCCCTCCACGACTTCATGGCTTGGATCCGAGCTCTTCCAGGAGACGACCCTCGGACGAAGGCTCTCAGCTCGGTGCTGACGTACCACGACGCCGGCCTCGGCGAGGAGAGCAGTCGGGAAGTGAGCAGATACGGGTTCGACGGAAAGCCGCCGTCGTTCAGCGCCTGCCTCACTCGCCTCGTCGTCACGAGCGCCCGTGACGAACGCGCCTTCGCCTACGACGTCTACTCGCCGGATGACCTCGCAAAGGAGATCGATTGGTACGGCGAAGCCACGCTTCTCAAGCTGTGTCGACTTGGAGCTCTGGCGGCACAGGTCGAAGAGGAGATCGCGGAGACAGCTGGGGCATGCCATGCCAACGGGATCGCCTGGGAGGCAATCGCGGCAGCACTGTCGATCCAGCGGCAAACGGCGCAGAAACGATACGAACACGTCTGACTCAAGCCAGCTTCGGATCGTGCCGAAGCATCGGTGTCGAGCAAGACTCCACAGCAAGCGTTCGACGCAACCACAACCAGGAGACCGCCCGCCAGCTACGCCCAGCCATGGCGGGCGGTCCCGCGTCCGGGATGGCATCCGGCCGAGAGACGTCTCTCCGCTGACGATGGACGCCATGAGACGCCGCCCCCTGAACCCCGAACGGCACCGGATGACACTCCGCCTGCCCGAGACCCTGTACGACGAGCTCGGCGACCTGGCCGACCAGCACACGTTCGGCAACCGGTCCGCCCTCGTCGAACGGATCCTCACCGATCACGTCGCCAACGTGAAGGCAGCGGCATGACGATCCTGCACGTCGACAAGCCCATCGAGGTCGGCGAGACGATCGACGGCTACCTCGACCACACCGGTGCGATGGTGTGGCTCCCGACGCCGATGCGGATCCTCGACGCCGGCCGGGCCTACGTGATGGCCGCAGTCGCCGGCGGACCGCTCGTCACGTTCATGTCGTACGAAGTCCGGGCCGTGTTCGACACCGACCGGACCAAGACCGCGATCTACCTGCACCGCCACGACGCCAGCCAAGCTCGGTGGGCGCAGTTCCCCAAACCCGCAGCAGCACGCCCCACTGAGGGAGTCGCTGCATGACCACCCGCACCCATCCGAGAGGAACCCTCATGGAAGCAGCAGCCACCGACACCGCCGGACTCGTCCGGTACGACCTCGAGCGCGTGTTCGCCACGAAACGCAAACCGCTCCGAGTCAACGACCAGATCGTCGCCTGGGTCGACCACGACGGATACCGGCACGACATCGTGACCGAAAGACCCGTCTCCATCTGGGAGATCCGGAACGGCTACGTGAAGGCCGTGGAGGCGTTCACGCGTTTCGAATGGGGCGTCCGTGCCACACCGAAACCGCAGATGTTCGTGTTCGCTGTCGACGACTCCCAGGACGAGCTGTGGCACGGCTGGAAGATCATCCAAGCCGCCGGCCTGGTCCGGGCGAACGACAGTGAACGGCGCACGATCGGCGACCGTGCCGGCGAACCGGTGCCGATCGCAAGCTGGGAGGTCCCGTACAACGACCGCTACGCCCTGCGCGTCACCGAAGCGCAGGCCCCGTCATGGTGACCCCATCCGAGAAGACGATCGCCGAGCGGTTGGCCGCCGGCAAAGCCAGAGCGCAGGCCCAGCTGGCCCGAGCGACCGGTCAGCCGATCGAACCGTCTCCGCCGGAGACCTCGCCGGCGACGACCACCTCCCCGCTGTTCCCCTATCCGACGATGACCACCCAGCCCGAGCCGACGATCGCTGAGCGGATGGCCGCCGGGAAGGCGCGGGCGCAGGCCCGGCTGGGGACCTACGACGCGGGTTTCGATCACGTCGCCTGATCCCCGGTTCCGGCGGACCTCCTTCCGACCGTCGGAACCCACATGAGCGAAGAGCACCCTCGACGATTTCCCGGGGGTGCTCTTCCGCGTCACAGCAACCTGTCACCCAACGCCTGCGCCGCCCGCCGAGCAGTCGCCGGCACGTGATGTGCGTACACCTTCTGCAGCGTCGCGATGGACTCGTGACCAAGCATCGCCGACACCGTCGCTTCCGGTGTGCCGTCGTCGAGCAGTTCGGTGGCGTAGAAGTGCCGCAGATCATGGAACCGGACATCGACCGCCTCGGCCCGCATCCGCACCTTCCGCCACCGTGACGACCACGCAGACGGCGTCCACGGGCGATCGTGACCGGCGTTCGGCGAGAACAGCCACACAGGCCCCGTGTTGCCCTCCCTCGCCGCTCTGGCCTGTGCCTCGGTCGCCCACTCGCCGAGGATCTTCGCAACGAAATCGGCGACCGGTACGACACGAGTCTGATTCGACTTCGGGGCCTTCACGACCGTCCCACCGTCACGGATCTCAGCTATGGCACGTTCCACCACGAGCTCAACGCTCTTGATGTCCTGCACCTGAAGTCCCAGCATCTCACCCCGACGAAGGCCTGCGAGCGCTGCAGTACGCACCGCAACACCCATTCCGAACTGTTCGTCTTCGTCCGCGAAGTCGAACAGCCGGCGCACCGTCTCCGGCGTCGGCGGCTGGATCCTGTACGCCGGGCCTCGTGGGACCTTCACGCCAACCATCGGACTCGAATCGACCCACCCCCACCGGATCGCCCGTTTGAACGCCCCCTGCAAGATGGTGTGCGCCTTCTGACACGATCTCGGCGACAGGCCCTCTTCGAGCATCTCGTCGTAGAACTGCTCAAGCGTGTCGGCGTCGAGCTTGTGGAGATGGATGTGTCCCATCGTCGGCAATATGCGGGTCCGCGACATCCGTCTGTACTCGTCGACCGTGGACGCTTCGAGCCGTCCGGGCTCGGTCCACAGACACCGCTCGAGGAGATCTCGGACGGTGCGCGCCGTCGAGTTCGGCGAGAGCATCGACGCCTTCCGCATCAGCGCCGCCTCGGCTCGGCGGGCATCTCGACGGGTCCCGTGAACAATTTTCGTGATTCTTTTTCGCCGGCCCTGATCGTCTCGTCCGAGGTCTGCGACGACCTGCCACCTGTCGGGTCCCTTGCTGACTATGGCCATGTGTAGCTCCCACGCTCGACCACTTGTAGTGACGTCTCATGGGCTACCAAGCCGGGTCGGGCCGCCGAGGGCACATGTGTGCCCTCGACCCCTGGTCGCTCCCCGATCAGATCAGACGACATCTGATGCCTGACCAGGGAGAAGGTGAGAGCCCGAAATGGGAGTTGAACCCATGACCTACGCTTTACGAGAGCGTCGCTCTACCAACTGAGCTATCCGGGCGGAGCCAACAGCTTATCGGTCGTTGTCCTGGCGCCACGCTTCGTTGCCAGGTTCGCAACCGTCGCCTGGCCGGTGGCGAGGCTCAGCCCAACTGGAGGAACAGCGCCTGGAGCAGGAGTTGTTCGTTGGGGTTGCGCACCAATGCTTCCGCCGCTCGCTGGATCGCCGCAATCGAGTCGACCGCCGCCGGGTCGGATCCGGCGACCAGCCGGTCCCGGTAATGGCGGGACATGGTGGCCAATCCGAAGCGAAGTTCGTCGTTGCGGATGGCCTTGATCTGGCGCTTGTGCTGAGCGACGAGCGACGACCGGCCGAGCCCGCGTTCGCCGAGTTGTTCCGCCTTGGCATCGAGCTCTTCGATCTCACGCGCCTGCTGGAGGTCGAGCGGGGCCTGAGCTTCGTCCATGCCCTCGCGTACCTGATTGACCAACTCGACGACGTTGGCGCCGGTGCCGTCGAGCTTGTCGGGGACGCTGGCCCACAACGCCGCCCGGGCGGCCAGCCGATCGTCGTTGGACAGCAGGCGGGCTCGATCGAGGTCGCCACCCGATGCCAGCGCTGCCAGGTGGGCTCGCTCGGCCGGCACGCCATCGGAGATCAGCGAGACCTCGAGCACGTTGGTGGGGATCGGCGAGAACTCGACGGTGACACAGCGACTGGCGATGGTCACGATCTCCGGTTGGACGTTCTCCGCCAACAGCACGAACACCGCCGACGGCGGCGGTTCCTCGATCATCTTGAGGAGGCGACCGATCGCCGCTTCCTCGATGTTGTCGACCCCGTGCACGACGATGACCTTGCGCGGCCCCTCGGCGGGCGACGTCTGGCCGTGGCGGATGATCTCCTTCGCATCGTCGACGCGCAGCGCGGCGCCTTCCGGCCGCACTTCCTTCAGATCAGGGTGGTTGCCGGCGATCGCCAGTCGTCGGGCCCGGTCGGAGGCGTCGCCATCGAGATGTCGGGACAACAGGACGGCGGCGAAGGACCGAGCCGCCCGCGCCGTCCCCACGCCCTGCTGCCCGAGGAACAGGTAGGCGTGAACGGGAGCGATGGCTGCGGAGTCCAACCGAGTGATGGCGTCGGGCTGCCCGATCACGTCATTCCAGATCGGGTCCTCGACGCCGCGGCCGAATGCTGCTTCGGTCGCCATCACAACCTCGGCTCCACGACCGCCCAGATTGCCGCCTCGATGGCGTCGACCGGCTGGGCCGCGTCGATCACGACCCAGGTGTCGGGATCGGCGGCCGCCATCGAGCAGTAGGCGTCGTAGACCGCCCGATGGAAGTCGGGTCCGGCCTGTTCGAGCCGATCGAGGGAACGGACGAGACGTTCGACGGCGGCTTGGGGGTCGAGGTCGAGGAACACCACGATGTCGGGGAGTCGATCGGCAACGGCCCATTCGTTGATCGAGCGAACGGCGTCGAGACCGAGGCTGCGCGCCCCGCCTTGGTACGCCATCGAGGAATAGAGACTGCGATCGGAGACGACGTGGCGGCCCTCGGCGAGCGCCGGCTCGACCACCTGGGCAAGGTGCTCGGCCCGGTCGGCGGCCATCAACAAGGTTTCGGCCCGTGCCCCCATGGTCGGGCGTCCGACGTCGAGGAGCAACGAGCGGAGCTCGACACCGAGCGGTGTCGCACCCGGCTCGAACGTGCGAATGGCTCCGATCCGCTGCGCCAGTCGATGGGCTTGGGTGCTCTTCCCCGACCCTTCGCCGCCCTCGAACGCGATGTAGCGCCCTGGCACGCCGGTCCTAGAACGGTGTCTCGTCGGGCGACGAGTCCACCGACGAGGACGCAACCTTCTTCGCGCCCGCCTTCTTGGTGGTTTTCTTCGCCGCCTTCTTCTTGGTGGCCTTCTTCTTTGCCGACGCCTTCTTCGTGGCCTTCTTCTTCGCCGCTTTCTTCTTGGTGGACTTCTTCTTGGTCACCGGACCGCGAGCGCGGCGGTCAGCGAGCAGCTCCGAGGCCCGCTCGATCGTGATGGTCTCGGGATCGTCACCCTTGCGCAGGCTGGCATTGCTCTCACCGTCGGTGACGTAGGGCCCGAAGCGCCCATCCTTGAGCTGCACCTCTTTGTCGGTCGCAGGATCGACACCGACGATCTTGAGCGGCGCCGCGGCCTTCTGCCCACGCCGCCGCTTCGGCTCGGCCAGGATCTTCAACGCCTCGTCGAGGGTGATCGTGAACAGCTGAGACTCGGCGTCGATACTGCGAGAGTCGGTGCCCTTCTTGATGTAGGGACCGAAACGGCCGTTCTGGGCAGTGATCTCGACCTGGTCGGCGGGATCGAGCCCGATCACCCTCGGAAGTGACAGCAGCTTGACGGCGTCGTCGAGCGTGATCGTCTCGACGTCCATGTATTTGAAGAGCGACGCCGTCAGCGGCTTCTCGCCGGTGTCGTCGTCGTGTTCGCCCATTTGCACGTAGGGACCGAAGCGGCCGGCCTTCAGCAGGATCGGGATCTGGGTGTCGGGATGGATGCCGAGCTCGCGGTCGCCCTTCGGGGCGTCGAGCAGTTCGACCGCCTTGGCGATGTCTAGCTCGTCGGGAGGAAGGTCTTCCGGGATCGATGCCCGGTCCTCACCCCGTTCGAGGTAGGGGCCGTAGCGGCCGACTCGGGCCACGATCGGTACGCCGTCTTCGTCGGCGCCGAGCGGGATCGAGTTGACGGCTCGCGCATCGATGTCACCCAGACGTTCCGATACCTGTTCCTTGAGCCCGGGGAGTTCGTCGGCCCCGAAGTAGAACTCGGTGAGCCATGGGATGGGCTCGGCCTCGCCCCGCGAAATCGAGTCGAGGTCGGCCTCCATGCGGGCGGTGAAGGCGTAGTCGACCAGGTCGGGGAAGTGCTGTTCGAGCAGCGTGATCACGGCGAAGGCCTTGAAGCTCGGCACCAGCGCCGAGCCCTTCTTCCACACGTACTCACGGCCCTGGATGGTGCCCATGATCGACGCGTAGGTGGACGGGCGTCCGACCTCGAGTTCCTCGAGTCGTTTGACGAGCGACGCTTCGGTGAAGCGGGCTGGCGGCTGGGTGTCGTGACCGGCGGCCTCGACGTCGGTCACGTCGGCAGTGTCGCCCTCGGTCAGGGGCGGCAGCAGCTGCTCGGCGGCTTCCTGTTCGTCTTCTTCGTCGCGGTCTTCGCGGTAGACCTTCAGGAAGCCCTGGTGCTGAATCACCGTGCCGCTGGTGGAGAAGATGGCGTTGCGCCCGGTCGGGGTCTCGACCTCGAGGCGAAGCGTGACGGTCTCGCCGGTGGCATCGGTCATCTGCGAGGCGACGGTGCGCTGCCAGATCAATTCGTAGACCCGCAGATCCTGGGTCGACAGTTCGCTCGCCACTTCCTCGGGCGTCTGGAACCGATCGCCCGCAGGACGAATGGCCTCGTGGGCCTCCTGGGCGTTCTTCTGCTTCTTGGCGTAGGTGCGGGGCGCGTCGGGCAGGTAGTCGTTGCCGAAACGCTCGGCGATCTGGCTGCGGGCGGCGGCGATCGCGGTCTCCGACAGCGTGGTCGAATCGGTTCGCATGTAGGTGATGAACCCACGCTCGTACAGTCCCTGGGCGACTCGCATGGCCTGCGCCGAGGACAGCCGGAGCTTGCGACCGGCCTCTTGCTGGTAGGTCGAGGTGGTGAACGGCGCAGCCGGGCGGCGACGGTATGGCTTCGACTCACGGCTCTTCACCGTGGCGGTGCGACCCTCGAGTTCGCCGGCGAGCGAACGAGCCGCCGCTTCGTCGAGGTAGGCCCGGTCGGGCTGGGTCAGCGTGCCGTCGGAGCCGAAGTCACGCCCGGTGGCCACGCGCAGATCGTCGAGCTCGACCAGCATCGCCGTGAAGACGTCGGGCCCGTCGCCGCGGTGCTCGGCGCCGGCGGACGCATCGAACGTGCCCTTCAGATCCCAGTAGTTGGCGGACCGGAACGCCATGCGTTCACGCTCGCGAGCGACCACGATGCGGGTGGCGACCGATTGCACGCGGCCGGCGGACAGCCGCGGCATCACCTTCTTCCACAGCACCGGCGAGACCTCGTAGCCGACCAATCGGTCGAGGAGGCGGCGGGCCTCCTGAGCGTCGACCAGGCGACGGTCGAGATCTCGAGGATTGTCGATGGCGCGTCGGATGGCCTCGGGCGTGATCTCGTTGAAGACCATGCGCTTGACCGGCACCCGTGGGTTCAGCACCTCGAGGAGATGCCACGCGATCGCCTCACCCTCGCGGTCTTGGTCGGTGGCGAGTACGAGTTCGCTCGCTTCCTTCATCAGCTTCTTGAGCTTGCGGACCTGATCGGTCTTCTCGGGCGAGACGACATAGAGCGGCTTGAACCCATTGTCGACGTCGATGCCGAGGCTCGCCCACTTTTCGCCCTTGTAGGCGGCCGGGACCTGGGCGGCGTTCTGGGGCAGGTCGCGGATGTGACCGATCGACGATTCGACCATGTAGTCGTCACCGAGATACCCGGCGATTTTCTTCGCTTTTGCTGGTGATTCGACGATGACGAGCGGTTGCGGCACCTTCGCAGACTACGAACACCGACAGCCGTTTTGCGAACACACCCCAAAAACCCAGCGGTCAGGCCAACCGGACGCCGCACTCCACAGCACGGCCTCGCCTCCACTCGTGTTGCTGTGACCTGGGGCTACGCGTGAGCGTGGTGATCTGATTCGACCACGTTGTCGGCGGATGTCGGGGCCGGTGCCAAACGGATGAGGAACGCGCCGAGCAAGGTGGCGAGGAACGACGCGGCAAGAATGCCGATCGTCGCTGCGTCTTGATTGTCGGGGATCTCGAACGCCAGCCCGCCGATGAAGAGGGCGACGGTGAAGCCGATGCCGGCCACTGCTCCTGCGGCGAGGACGTGGATCAGTGAGACGCCACGCGGCATGTCGGCGATACCGAGCCGAACCGCAGCCATGGTGAACAGCGTGATGCCGAGCGGCTTGCCGACCACGAGTCCGAGGATCACACCCCACATGACCCGGTTCGAGATGGCGTTGCTCAACACATCCCCACTGAGCAGCACACCGGCGTTGGCCACGGCGAACAGCGGAACGATGATGAAGCCGGTGAACGGCGACAGGAGGGTGATGAGTCGCGAGGTGATCGGCACCGTCTCCTTCATCTTCCAATTGACATCGCGCACGGCGGCCGGCGTCGCCCGCTCGCCGGTGACGATGTCTTCGATGTTCTCGAACGCACGCGGGCCGAGCAACGGGCGGGCCGGCGCCATGAGTCCGAGGGCGACGCCGGCGATGGTGGCGTGGATGCCGGACCGGAAGGTGCAGTACCAGACGAACACGCCGACCACGATGTAGACGGGGATGTACCAGACGCGGAACTTCTTGAGCAGCGCCACCACCACGAGCCCGGCGACCGCAGCGGCGAGCCACTGGAAGGACAGTCCCGACGAATAGAAGATGGCAATCACCAGGATCGCACCGATGTCATCGGCGATGGCAAGCGTGAGAAGGAACAGCTTGAGCCGGAACGGAACCCGCGGGCCGAGCAAGGCCAGCACACCGACGGCAAAGGCGATGTCGGTCGCCATCGGGACGCCCCATCCGTGAGCGCCGGACCCGCCAATGTTCACCCCATAGAAGATCAGTGCCGGGAGCAGCATGCCGCCGAGGGCGGCGATGGCCGGCAAGGCTGCGACCTTGGGGTCGGACAGGTCGCCGACCACCAGCTCGGACTTGATCTCGAGTCCGGCAACGAAGAAGAACAGCACCATCAACACGTCGTTCACCCACAGATGGAGTGGGAGGGCGTGCCCGTCGTGCTCGAACAAGTGCGTGGTGCGGAAGACGACGTCGAGTCCGCTCTCCCAGAACGAGTGGTAGTTGTCGGGTGCGACGTTGGCCCAGATCAGCGCGGCCGCCGTTGCTGCGAGGAGCAACACACCCGACGCCGTCTCCTGCTCGAGGAATCGGACCAGCGGTCGGGCGACCGCTTTGGCGAGACGGGTGTCGCCACCGCTCCACGCCTCTTTGCGAATGGCAAGGGGAGATTCAGACATGATCCTCGACTCGAGACTGGGAGATCAGCTGATGATCGTAGTGCCCCGAGTGTGGCGTCAGTCTCTTGCGGAATCGACGGTTGGGTCCTGCGTGCCCTGCCAGAGTTCGAGGTGCACCGTGGTGCCACCAGGTGTCGAATCGAACACCACTTCGGCCGAGCTGAGGGTGCGCATGAGCGGGATGCCGAAGCCCCCTTCGATGTCGAGTCGCTCGGGCTGTTCGATGTCGGGGACCAGCCGTTCCTCGGGCATACCGGGGCCCTGGTCGATGACGCTCAGCTTGACCCAACCCCGGCCGACAGCGGCCCGCACCCGCACGCGCCCGAACGGAGGCACGAGTTGGTTGGCCTGGATCGCGTTGGTGGTTGCCTCCGATGTGACCCAGCGGAGGTCGTCGAGCCGATCACCGACGAGCGCGTCGGCGGCGGTGGAGCACGAAGCGATGATCATTCGAACGACCGTGACGAGGTCGAACCGTGAAGGAATGTCGATCTCGATGACATCGACGTGTTCGGTCGTTTCGTCATGGCCGGAGAGCTGCGGGGCCATCACCGGAGACGGTAGCCCACCGAGCGGACTCGACGAGAACGGGACTCCGATGGCATCGACCTCGTTCGTCGGTGCGTCGTCGGCGGTCACCGCTGCAACCTTATGGGAGGTCGATGGCGCGCAACCAGGCGCTGAACGATCGGACGGTTCCCCCGTTCGGGCGGACATACCACGGATAAGGATGGACGGCGACGGGACCGATGTCGCCAGACCGTCGTACGAAGCCCGGGACCGGCGCGTGTGTGACGGCGACCTTGCGGCCACGAAGTTCGTCGGCCGGTCGGCCGAGACGCAGCTCGAGATCGCGGCTCGTCGCAAGTTCGGCCAGTGTCTCGGTGAGGAAGACCAGCCGCTTCCCCGACAGCGAGAGCGACGCAAGCAGCGGCTCGTCGAACACGAACACGACGGGTAGATCAGGATGTGCGACGAGCGCCGGGTCGGCGGTGCCCAACGATTCCGCCGTGAGCCACACCGTGTCGGGCGCGGTCGAGATGATCGGGGTCGCCGGGCCGGCGATCGCGGCGTCGTTGCCTTTTCGGAGCGTGACCGGCTCGTCGTGAGGCACCGGGGCGACCGGTTCGGGCCAGGTCTCCACCGGACAGTCGTGGACCTTCTCACACGACGCGCACAGCCCCGCCGCACGTTCTTCGACCTGCCATCGGCTGAAGGAATACGACTTCGCCGACGCCAGACCGGCGGTCCACTGCCACCCGAGGCGATTGGCGGCTCGTGAACCATCGATCAGGTGACGGAAGAAGAAGTCCTCACCCTCGTTCCACGGCGCTGCGGAACGCACGCTCCAGTGACTGGCGAGCCACATCCGAGACTGGTTGACCAGCCAACCGTCTTCCTCCAACTCGCCCAGGGTCAGGTCCATGCACGCCATGTCGCGGTCGTAGAGCTCTGCGGCGTTCCACGACGCATCGACCACCGGCTGATCGGCGCGTACCCCTTGGCGCGTGGAGCGACCCAACCGGGCGTACCAGTGACGGGCGTACTCCTGCCACAGCAACTCGCTGCGGAACTTGGCGACATCGCTCACGGGCCCGCCGTCGACGTGTTGCCAGACGCGGTCGAGGGTCAGCAAACCATGGCGGATGTACGGCGAGAGCGCCGACGCGCCGCGCCGGGGTGTCGGGTAGACCTCATTTCGGCGGCGGTCGTAGCCGCTGACGTCGAACGAGCGCAGGGCCTCGTCGGCTGCGGCCTGGCCACCTCGAAACCGCAGCGACCCCGACGGCTCGTCGCAGATGAGGTGGCGGAGGTGGTCGCCAACGAAACGCGCTGCTGCGTCTCGGCCGATGTCTGGCGTGGGGAGCGAACTCACAGGGTCTCCGAACGGCATCCGATCTGGATGCCCTCAGTATCGACCATCTGACGCCTCCCTTTTGTGGGTCATCTCCACCAAAACCGACCGATCGGGCCCGGTCGAATGCCCCACCACGGCCTGCTTGGGGCAGGTCAGAGCGTTCCGGCGTCGAGTTGTTGCCGGATCTCGACGGCGTGCTCCCGAACCTGCTCGAGATCGGCGAGTCGTCGCATGCCGGCGAATTGGCGGGCCAGACGGTGATTGGCCCCCAACGTGTCCTCGTTCCTGGCCAAGAAATCCCAGTACAAGGTGGTGTACGGGCAGGCTTTCGGCCCGACCCGCTGCTTCGGGTCGAACCGGCACCCCCGACAGAAGTCGCTCATTCGATGCAGATACGCACCACCCGACGCGTAGGGCTTGGTTGCCATGCGCCCTCCGTCGGCGTGCAACGCCATGCCGATCACGTTCGGCACCATCACCCACTCGGCACCGTCGACGAACGAGGCCCACATCCATTCCATCATCGCCTGGGGGTCGACGCCGTGGGTGAGGGCGAGATTGCCGAGCACCATCAGTCGCTCGATGTGGTGGGTGTAGCCATGGTCGTGCAGGTGCTCGATCGTGGCGGCGACACACGCCATCTCAGTGGTCGCCTCACCGGTGAACGCTGGTGGGACGGGGCGGTCGGCGGACAAGGCATTCGAGCCGCCGTACTCGGGCATCCAAGCCCAGAACAGACCCCACACATACTCCCGCCAGCCGATGACCTGGCGGATGAAACCCTCGGCCGATGCGATGGGGACCCGACCGGATCGGTACGCGGCCTCGGCCGCCTCGACCACCTCGATCGGGTGGAGGAGCCCGAGATTGAGCGACGACGACAGCGCCGAGTGAGCGAGCTTCCACTCGGCCGTCAACATCGCATCCTCGTGCGGACCGAACACCGGGAGGCCGATGTCGATGAACTCGGTGAGCCGCTGCCGGGCCTGGGCCCTGGTCACCGGCCAGGTGCCGTCGGGTGCGGCGCCCCAGACGTTGTCGGGGAAGCGTTCCAGGACGTCGAGATCGATCGCATCGAGTTCGAACCGGGTCAGCGCCGGCCAGGCTCGACCGTCGGTCGGCGGCGGTTCGCGGTTGTCGTGGTCATAGTTCCATGAGCCACCCTCGGGGTGGTCGCCGTCCATCAACAGATCGAGCCGGCGACGCTGGAAGCGGTAGAAGTCCTCCTGCTTGAGTGCCGTCGACGGGCTGTCACGATCGATGCCGCGCTCCTCGAGCCACCCGGCGAAGTCGTCCTCGTGGCACGCGAACTGAGCATTCGGAACGAGCTCGACGCCAAGTCGCGCAAGGAGCGGGCGGGCAACCCAGCTCATCGGCTCCATGGCCATCACCCGCGACGGGGCGAACTCATCGACATGTTCGCGGAACCCCGTGGTCATGTCGGCGGCCTGTCGATGGTCGACCTCGTAGCCGGCATCGGTGAGCTCGGCGGCGAGATGCGCCATCCCCGACAACACGACATGAAGACGCTGGCGATGCCATCGCTTGGACTCGATCTTCGACCGGCTCTCGATCAGCAGCACCCGACATGCCCCGGGCGCGAAGTCGCCGAGCGGGCCGACCGACGGGTCGAGCTGATCGCCCAGGATCCAGACGGTCGGCAATCGTTCGGAGTCGGCCATCGCCCGATGGTGCCAGGCCGTACGCGACGACGAGACACCGCAGCCTGCCCGTTGTCCCCGGCGGGGAACCTGTCCATGTCACCGACGGGGAACCCACCCCCTTGTGGCTGTCCGAGGGCGTGGCTACGGTGAGGCGTCTCGGAGCTCTCGAGCCCCTTCGCACCCCGGTACCGCCAGTGCGGGCCGACCGACCGTCCGGCGATGGCCGCGGTCCCTTCTCGAAGGACACATCGATGAGCTCCACCGACTCCCATTTCCCGACCCGATCGTCCGGATCCATTCCTGCCTGGGCCGGGGCGTTTCGCGACCCAGCCACGGCACGCCACTTCGTCAGTGTTGTTGCCGACGTCATCGAGCAGCGGTGGGGCGACACCGCATCGTTCGATCTCGACGACGGACGGCTCACGTTGGCCGACCGGCGCACGATCGACTTCGCCAACACGGCCCACGAGCTCGTGGGCTTCGACGAGCCCTACTGGCGCCAGTATCTGTTCCTGATGCTCTCGGACTACGAGGCCTTCGATCCGCAGGCCCTCGATCGCGAGCTCCGCTCGTGGACCCAGATCCGGAGCCGCCTGCGGGTCCGCCTGTTCCCCACCACCACGCCCGAGGTCATGGGCGACCGCGAGCTGATCCGTCGACCGGTGAGTGACCACCTCAGCTTCATCATCGCTGCAGATTCCGACCTTGGCTGTGTCCCGGTTCCCGCCGACGTCACCGACGAGTGGGGCAAACCACTCGAGCAGGCGTGGCGGGCGGCGATCAAGAACACCCGGGTTCGCGCCTCGTTCCATGTGGCCGTGGCGAACACCCCCACGGCGAACTTCATCATGCTCGACGGCGACCTCTACACCACCGGTGCAGCCCGCGACCTCGACCGGTTCCTCCCCGGCGTCATCGGTCCCCACGGCGCCCTCGTAGCGGCTCCGACCAGTCGGTCGTTGTTCGTCCAGCCCATCGAGCATCCCGACCACGTCGCCGACGACGCGATGGGGCTCGCCGTCGCTGCCGCCACCTTCATGCAGATCGAGCCGAGCCCGCTCAGCAACGATGTGCTGTGGTATCGAGGTGTCGACGAACTCGTCGGCGCACTCGACATTGGTCCCGGTCACCGCATCCGCAATGTGGCACCCGAGCCGATGGCCAGCTGGCTCGGCCCCGACTGACCTGCGCTGCTCCCCCGGGCGGCGTGGCGCGTCGGCCGCCTGTCATCGCCCGGCACTACGCTCGGTTGACGATGACGGAGCCGCTGCGTTGACCGCGATCGACACCGGGGCAGCCACTGCTGCAGCGTTGCTCGACGCGCTCGATGCCACCGGCCGCCTGGTCCACGTCGAGACCCTGCCGGAGCGGTTGCCAACCGTGGCCGCACTGGCTCGGCCGCTCCCCGGCGCCATCGCCCATTTGGAACCGGTCGGTGGCCTGTGGCGGCACCAGGTGCAAGCGATCGACCTCCTCCGCGACCGGCAGTCGGTCGTCATCGCCACGCCGACGGCATCGGGCAAGTCGCGCTGCTATCAGATCCCGATCGCCGAGTCGGTCGTCACCGGCCTTCGGGCCGGCACCTCGCTCCTGCTGTATCCCACCAAGGCCCTGGCCCAAGACCAGCTCCGAGCGTTCGGCGACCTCGAGGTGCCGGGACTGGCGGCCATGGCCTACGACGGCGACGCCACTCGCGCCGAGCGCACCTGGGCGCGCGACCACGCCAACGTGGTGCTGACCAACCCGGAAATGCTGCACCACGCCCTCCTGCCACACCACCAGAAGTGGGCGGCCTTCTTCCGGCGCCTCGACTACGTGGTGATCGACGAACTGCACGTGTTGCGGGGCGTGTTCGGCAGCAACGTCGCGCATCTGTTGCGTCGCCTACGGCGAGTGTGCGAACTCCACGGGTCATCGCCGACCTTCGTCTTCTGCTCGGCCACCATCGGCGAACCCGACACCCTGGCATCGCAACTCTGCGGCCATCCCGTCACCGCGGTGACCGACGACGCCTCCCCCGCCGGTACCCGCCATGTTGCGCTCGTCCAACCGGCGACCATCGACGCCGACAAGGGCATCCGGCAGTCGCCCGCCACCGAGGCGATCAGCGTTCTGAGCGAACTGACCATGAACGGGCAACGCACCATGTGCTTCTGCCCGAGTCGGGCGATGACCGAGCGAGTCGCCGCTGGGGTCACTCGGGCGTTGCCAGCACCGCTCGCCGACACCGTGCGGGCCTACCGGTCCGGGTATCTGGCGTCGGAGCGTCGCGAGATCGAAGACGACGTCGCCAGCGGCAAGGTCCGAACCATCGTCACCACCAGCGCGCTCGAGCTCGGGGTCGACATCGGTGGTCTCGACGCCACCGTGCTGTGCGGGTTCCCGGGCACCATCGCCTCGCTCTGGCAACAGATCGGGCGGGCCGGTCGCTCGCAACAGGAATCGGTCGCGGTGGTCATCGCCGGCGACGATCAGCTCGACCAGTGGTTCGTCCATCACCCGAAGGATCTCTTCGAGCGAGCGCCGGAACCGGCCGTGATCAACGCCGCCAACACGATCATCGCCGATCCCCACCTGGCGTGCGCCGCCTACGAGTTCCCGCTCACCTGGCGCGATGACCAGTGGTGGCCCGACCTCGACGACGCGGTCCGCCGACTCGTGCAGGCCGACGACCTCAGTATTCGACCGGGCCGGCAGCGGATTCCGCGTGCCGTCTGGGGCGGACGTGGGATGCCGTTCCATCGAGTCGGTCTCCGTTCGGGATCGAGCGGCGAGGTCGCCATCGTCGACCGTGACGACACCCTGATCGGCACCGTCGAACTCGACCGGGCGAGCACACGAGTGCACCCCGGCGCCGTCTATCTCCACCGGGGTCAGGCCTTCCGGGTCGAGGCGCTCGATCTCGTCGCTCGCCGAGCAATCGTCTCCCCCGACGACGGGCGCCACTACACCCAGACCCGCACGTCGATCGACATCGACGTCACGGCGGTCCGCCAGAGCAAAGCCGTCGGGCGCTCACAGCTCCACCTCGGCAACGTGAAAGTCACCACCCAGGTGACCGGCTATCACCTCTTCGAGCAGGGCACTGCGTCGGCGATCGAGAAGCACGATCTCGACCTGCCGCCGCAGGAGCTGCTGACCACGGCCGTTTGGTACGAGTGGACGCCAAAGGTGGCCAAGCTGGCCGGCATCCCCGAACGTCTCCTGCCGGGCGCACTCCATGCCGCAGAACACACCGCCATCGGGATCCTGCCGCTGTTCGCGATCTGCGACCGCTGGGACGTCGGCGGCGTGTCGATCGCGGCGGCCGGGCACAGCGGGCTGCCGACGGTCTTCATCTACGACGGGTTCGCCGGCGGTGCCGGCGTCGCCGAGCTGGCGTTCGACGCCTCCGATCGACACCTCGCCGCCACGATCGACGTCCTCGACCAGTGCCCTTGCGACGCCGGTTGCCCGTCCTGTGTGCAGTCCCCCAAGTGCGGCAACGGCAACGAGTTGCTCGACAAACACGCTGCGCTTGCCTTGCTCCACACGACCATCGGATTCGACGAGCCATTCTGAACCGAAGCGACGAGGTCATGTCCGGCGTGGATCGGCCGATGGACCTCCATGGAGGCGGCAACCGACGTGACCCCCGAACCAGCGACGACGACATCCCCGGCCTTTGCCGGTGACAAGAAGAAGGGCCAGTCGATTCTCGGCCCCGCCGAGCGGCGATTCATCGACTGGGCGATCCCGAAGGTCCCGTCACCGATCCTCAGCCACCACCTCACGGCACTCACCGCACTGTGGTCGGTCGCAACGGTGGTGTTCGGCTACCTTGCCCGCCGCGACCTGGCCTGGCTCCACGGCGTGTCGGTGATGGTGTTCCTCCAGTGGCTGACCGATTCTCTCGACGGCAGTCTCGGCAAGTACCGCAAGCAGGGACTGGTGAAGTGGGGCTTCTTCGCCGATCACATCCTCGACCTGATCTTCGCCGGCAGCATCGTGATCGCCTACTCGTTCCTCGTCGACGCGTGGTGGCTCGAGTTCTTGTTCCTCGTGCTGCTGCTGGTGACCACCGCAACGATGGCCGTATCGTTCCTGTCTTTTGCGGCGACGAATCAATTCCAGATCGCGTACTACGGCATCGGACCCACCGAGATCAGGATCGGCTACATCGTGCTCGACACCTTCGTGGTGTTCGCCGGCACCGCGATCTTCAGCTGGGGTGTGCCAGCGGTCGTTGCGTTGAACCTGGCCGCCTTCGCGGTGCTGGTCGCCCAGACCAGTCGGCAGCTCTGGGCGATCGACTACGAGGCGAACGTCGACAACCAGCCTCGGCCCTGACGCCATCACTCAGAGAACCGAAGGGCCGCAACCGCGTCCGCAGCGAGCAGCATCTGCGACCCGATCGGTTCCTCGTCGATACTGCGCAGTAGCAGCCCGGTCGACACTCGTTCGGCCAACCCCCAATCCCAGATCGCGCCGCCATCGACGCCGGTGCGAGCCGCGAGCCATCGAGCCCGATCGAGCGGATCGCCCTGGAGCAGCTCGACCGGGTCCTCCCGCAGCAAGACCCCGAGGTCATACGCCGGCTCGGCCGATAGTCCATCGGGATCGACCAGCTTGAACCCACCGTCCGATCCGAGCAGCGCGTTCCACTGATGGATGTCGCCATGCACCAGGACCGATCGCTCATCATCATGCGCGGCAATGCGACGCTCGAGGGCGGCGAGCGCCGCGTCGATCGCCGCCGTGGTGCACGGACAGTCGAGCGATTCCCACGTCGAGGTGATGAACTCGGCGAGCCATGCTGCCTTCTCAGCGCCAGTGGGGAGTCCGAGATCGGGCACCGGTCGCCACAGTCGCATCCCGGCGTCGCTCATGATCGCATGGCGCTCGGCGATCGGCAGACCGAACTCGTGCAACGTCGGCCCGAGACGTTCGAGGAGCAGGGCCCCTCGCTCGAGGTCGTGCTGGAGCAGCGCCGCGCAGCCGTTGCCGTCGGCGTGGACGAGCACGGCGATCTCGTTGCGGGCGGCGTCGTCACCGCGGGGCACGATCAGCTTCAAGACCGCCGATCGACCGCTCTCGGTCGTCGCCTCGAGCACGAGGGCCTCGGATGCGTCCTGGTAGACCTTCCCGGTGGTAATCGACCAGCTGCGCTCGACGTCGTGCACCAGATCGGCGAGTCCGTCGAGCCAGTCGGATGCACCGACAAGCTCGGCCTTGGCCTGCACGGCCTTCGGTACGGCGATCACCGTGGCATCCCAGCACAATGGCGCGGAGTCGGCACGTCGAGCTGCCTCGCTCGATCACTCGACGCGCATGGTCACCGCAGCGTGGAGTTCGATGTCGCCGACGAACCGGCCGACGAGCGGCACGTTGGTCGGTGAGCGGTAGGTCACCGTGGCCGTCGTGCGATCGCCTCGGCCGTTACCTCCGGTGAGGCGACTCGACAGGCGCCCGGCATCAAGTCCTCCAGCGGCCAACGCCGCACGGCGGGCGACCGCAGGGTCAGGCTCGACCGCAGCAGCGCGCGCTGCTTCGCGGGCCGCATGGTGCACGAGCAGCGCGTCCTTGCCGACGAGTGCCGCCTGCAGGACGACCAGTGCGAACAGGACGACGAGGGGAAGGACCAACGCGAACTCGACGACGGCCTGCCCCCGTTGGCCCTTCCCCGTTGCCATCAGCCCACCTGACCGATCACCGAGTTGAGCACGGCATCGAGCAGGCGCCCGATCTTGCCCGTGCCGACGGCCCAGGCCAGCGCGAGGCCGGCAACGGCAGCAGCGCCCAGGATGACCAGCGCGTACTCCGCGGTGGCCTGCCCGAGCTGCCGGGATCGCCGGGTGGCCGACGATGGCGTGGACAGCGCGTGGAACATGAACATGAGAACACCTCTCGTTGTTTGGTTGGAGCGGCAGGGCAACCTGCGAGACGAACGGGGGTGGCGCGGTCACAGACGCTGGAGCGACACCACCAGGAGCGGCACGACCGCACCGACCACGACGGCGGGCAACGAACACAACACGAGCGGCAGCAGCAACTGGACCGGGAGCTGGCGAGCTGCCAGCTCGTTGCGATGACGCCGGGCGGCGACTGCCTCATCGGAGAGGCGGAGGAGGAGCGACGCGAGCGGTGCGCCTTCTCGGTCGGCTTGGGCCAAGGCAACGAGGAGCGGTCGGTACTCGGCTCCCAGCGCGGTCATCGACCGCTGCATGGCGTCGGAGAAGGTGCCGCCTGCGGCCAGGTGGTCGACAGCAGCCGTGAAGCCGGCACGGACCGGTGCAGGCCCCTCGGCCGCGATGAGGCGGATCGATCCGAGCGGCGTGTCGCCGGACGAGATGGCTATCGAGATGAGGTCGACGACGTCGGGGAGGGCGTGAGCGACCCGGCGGCGGCGTCCACGTTCGGTCATCGTGGGTCGTCCTCGCCACACGATGCCCACTGCAGCGACGGCAATCGGGACCAGTGGCCACCACACGACGCCGGCAACGAAGGCGAGACCGGCAACGGCCAGCGGCCGGGGATGCCGGCTCATCGCTGCACCGCTCGGTCGATCCACCACCAGCTGGCGGCGCTCAGGAGTCCGGCCACGGCAAGGCATCCAGCGCCGGTCCAGCTGCGCAGATAGAGCTGGGCGGCGGCGGGTTCGATGGCAGCGACGACGGCGGCGAACACGACCGGCAGCAGCGTCAGAAGATCGGCTGATGCCGTCGCCTGACCAGCGTGGGCTGCCGCGTCGTCACGAGCCGCAACCCCTGCCCGCAACGTTTCGCCGACTCGATCGAGCGAGAGGGCAACGGGACCGCCGTTGGCCAGCATCAGTCGCAGCGAGGTCGCCAACAGCGCGAGCGAAGGGAGGCCAACCACGTCGGCACGCCGAAGCGCTGCTCCGAGATTCGCGCCGGCAGCGTGGGCCCGCCGGCAGGCATCGAGCCGGGCGCCGAGACCGTGCCCGGCGTCGGCCCCGTGGTCGATATCGGCGAGCAGCGACGAGACCGCTGCGGCAAGCGATCGGCCGCTGCGAAGCTGCTGAGCGAGGCGATCGATCACCTCGATCACCGACCGATCGAGGAGCCGCTGGTTCCGACGCATCGCCCGCTGGGTTCGCGCCTGCCTCATGGCGAACAACGCCGGCGGGAGAACGACGACGAGGAGCGGACTCCCGAGACCCATACCTGCCACCACGCTCGAGATACTCGCCGCGGTCCAGGCGTCGACCCGATGGCTCTGGTGGCGCGCTCGCCCGGCCGGCGCCCGGTCGGTCGACAATCGTGCCCGCACGATCGAGCGGTACCGCATCATCGGGTCGCCCTCCACACGGTCGTCGGCTCGAGTGGTGAGGCAGGCACGATCCGGGCGACCTCCGCGATGCCCCGGCGGGCGCCGAAACGCTCGATGTGGACGACGTAGTCGATCGTCTCCGCCAGGATCTCGGAGATGGCAGCGTCCGACACGCTCGCGTCGGCGAGTGAGGCCAGGAGCAACAGCCGCCGTAGCGCACCCGCTGGGCCATTGGCGTGGACCGTCGTGAACGAGCCGCGGTGGCCCGTGGTGAGGGCCATCAACAGATCGAGGCATTCGAGCGATCGCGTCTCTCCGAGGATGAGGCGATCGGGCCGCATCCGCAGTGCATTCTTGACGAGGTCGCGGATCGTCACCTCGCCCACGCCTTCGGCATTTGCGGTGCGGGCTTCGAGTCGGACCAGATGACGGCGACCGAGCTGGAGCTCGGCAGTGTCCTCGATCGTGATGATGCGCTCATCCGAGCCGATCGATTGCGCCAGGGCATTGAGCAACGTCGTCTTGCCGGCGCCGGTGCCGCCACTGATCACGATGGTCTTGCGTTGTTCGACGGCCGAGCGCAATGGCTGCACGACAGCCTCGGGACCAAAGGCGTCGAGGCCGATGGCGGTGGCGGCGAATCGCCTGATCGTGATCGTGGGACCATCGACCGCCAACGGAGGCACCACCACATTGACCCGACTCCCATCGGCGAGGCGAGCATCGGCCATCGGATGCAGTCGGTCGACCCGCAAGCCCAGTGGGTCGAGGATCCGGGAGATCACGAGCCAGATCTCTGCCTCGCTGAGGCGCAGATCGGTGGCTTCCAGTTGCCCGCGACGTTCGACCCAGACCGGGCCGGGTCCGTTCACCATGACCTCGGCGACATCGGGGGCAGCAAGGAGTTGCTCGAGCGAACCGAAGCCACGAGCGCGGGCCATGGCTCGCTCGACCGTGTCGGTCAGCAACGCGAGGTCGGCGGTCGGCCACTCGCGGCGGATGGCGTCGACGAGGTCGCCGGACTGAGCCGACGGTGAGTCCGTCAACAGTTCGATCAGGTGCCCTTCGATGGCGATCACGTCGTCGGGATGCATCAGAAGACGGCGAGCCGGCGGAGGGTGCCCGGCATCCTACGCACCAGCAGTCCGGCGTCGACGGCGCGGAAGATCTGCGGCTCGTACGGGATCGTGGCAACCACGGGGGCACCGAGCACCGACTCGACATCGGCCGTTGTGAGGGCTCGATGCGGCTCGGCGATCACGACCACGTCGTCGGGTGCTGGTCGGTGCCGAGCCTTGCTCAACGCCACGTAGCACTGCCGCGTCACCAATACCGACCTCGTGGCTTGCTCGACGATCGGCAACAGGCGCTGGTGATGGCCGACATCGACGACCACTCGGCGGTGGTCCGATCGCAGCAGCGTTGCCAGCAAGCCCAATCGCTCATGTGGCAGATCGGCCGGACCGGACCCCGACCCGAGCACGGTGAGCTGCTCGGTGACTCGGGTCTCGAACGAGCGGAGCGCATCAGGGGCCGGGTCGACCGAACGCCCCCACTGGTCGAGGGCGTGCTCACGCGGCGCACCACCGGACGAGCCGAGCACTTCGCCCATGTCGCCGGCGAGGTCGACGAGCAGCACCGGTTCGTGCTCGGACAGCAGAAGGGCGACGGCAGCGGCGGTCACCGAGCAGCCGGCTCCACCCTTGGCGGAAGAGAAACACAGCATGACGACCTCACACGGGTCGGACGACGTCAACCGGGGACGGTGAGCCGCTACGAGCATGCGGGCGAGATCGTCGCCGACGGACGTTGCTCCGGTAGGGTGCGGAGCGGAGGTGTCCGAGTACCTGGTGGGCTCCCCCGCCTTCAAAGCGGGTGTGCGATGTGATCCATCGTAGGCGGGTTCGATTCCCGTCCACCTCCGCCATCAACGCCACGGCGGGGACACCGTGTCGGGAAGCGGAACTCGATCGCCACGAACACTACCGGGACGATCGACACATCCGACGACGCAGGCGGAAACACAAGGTCAGCAAGCCAAGCGTCGTCCATACTCCGTGGATGCCGGTACCGGACCTCAGCACCTCACAGCTGGAACACCTGAGCGATCGTTCGATGCCGGGGCGAGAACGGACATGGGTCGACGGCTGGGTGTGCCGCGCCGCCGACGGCGTCACGAGTCGGGCGAACTGCTGCACGCCGCTCGGCCCGATCGGTGATTCGATTTCGGCGACCGTCGATGCGGTCGACTCGTGGTATCGAGGCCGTGACCTTCCCACCGTGTTCCAGCTCTGGGAGGGTGCCGACTTCGCCATCACGACCGAACTCGATCGTCGGGGCTACACGACGATCGAGGGAGCAGAGGTCATGGCGCGCACGCTGCACGACGCTCCGACTGCGCCCGCCAGCGGCCACCGGATCGAGCTCGATGACGGTCTCGAACGACGCCTTGCTGTCGAAGACGACGCCGATCGACTGGCCGAGCTGGCCCTGTCACCGCTCACCAAAATCGTCGCCGGATGTTGGGACGGCTCGAGGCTGCGTTGCAGCGGCGTCGGTGTCCTCGATGGCGCCGCCCTCGGGGTGTTCGCCATGTCGACGGCCCCCGCCGATCGACGCCAGGGACTCGCGTCGTCGATCCTCGCCGCACTGCTGGGCGAGGCCGTGGCGCGTGATCTCGACGTTGCGTGGCTGCAGGTTGCGCCGTCGAACACGGGCGCCAAGCAGCTGTACGAGCGGTTCGGCTTCGCCACGGCGCATGCCTACCACTACCGCGCAGCGCCACCGCTCGGGCTGAGCTAGCCAGGGAGGGCACCGCCGCCGGGGCCCATGGGATCTCGAGCGATTCGGGGCACGACGCCCCGGCGCATCAGCAGGCCGAGAGAGCGTCGCTCACGTTGGAGGGGGAGGTGGACCCGGGGGCCACGCCGGCAACGAGATTCTTGAAACCGGTGGCCGGCGCCCAGCCGCCCGCCGCCGCGCCGCTCCCGATGCGATACCACCAGCCGTTGCCTCCGGGCGTCGGCGAGTCGGTGAAGACCTTGCACTCGATGACCACGATCTGACCACCGGGGATCCGGCCGAGCTTCGGGTCGATCGCCGGCCATGCGGTGTAGGTGTCGACACCGCCCTCGACCGCCTCCAGCGCCACGAGCACGGGGGCCGGAGGCAACGGGACCGTGAGATCGGGGTCTTCCTCGGTAGTGGTCACCTTCTTCGGCCCGGTCGTCGTGGTGGTGGACGGCGCGGTCGTCGGTGCCGGTGTGGTGGGAGCTGCCGTGCTCGGCACGGTGGTCGTGGTCGCACGGGTGGTCGGCGGCCTCGTCGTGGTCGGCGCAGCGGTGGTGGAGGTGGTCGATTCGATGCTCGGACCCGCCGGTTCGGGCAGTTCGGACACGATCAGGAGTGCAGCGGGCACCACGCCTGCGCGTTGTTGGCTGGCGACATTCCGAGCCCGCTCGACCAACTCGGCGACCATCGGGACGACGTCGGCCAGCGAGGCACGATCGGCTGCGGTTGCCGCGTCGCCCAGGGCGTCGAACACGCACTCGAAGTAGTCGTGTAGCCCAGCCTCGAGCGGTGCTCCGAGGTCGGCGTCGGCGACGGCGTCGACCTCACATCCATCGGCGAGGTCGGACGCCCAGTCGAAGGTACTGTCGAGCCCGAGTACACCCATCAGCTCGTTCGTTGCTTCGATGATCGCCCAGCGTTCGCCGAACTCGAGCGACAGATCTTGTTCGTCCCACTCGCCGGCCGCTGCGGTCAGCGTCGCCGAGGCGCCCGGACGCACCAGCGCACCGGTGGCGCCACGGAGCGGCACGACACCGTCGGGATCATCGCTGCCGACGACCCACCCGGCCGACGCGTCCGGATAGTCGATGCTGAGCGGACCACTCGCATTGTTCACGATCCGCAGCACGAGCTCATCGTTGGCCGTTCGGTCTGCGCACACCAACAACGGGCCAGACGACGACGGCTTCAGCGATTCGGCAGCCACCCACACCGGCGCTTCACCGCACGTGGGTGCAGGGGCGTCGCCGCTGGTGATGGTGTTGTACCAAGCGACGAAGGTCTGGGTGAGGCCGTCGGCCGTGGCCGCATCGTCGGTGGTGGACGCCGACGTCGGGGTCGAGGTGGTGGTGCCATCGAGGGCTTCGTCGCTACCGCTCGTGCAACCGGCCGCGACGATTCCGATGGCAACCAACGCGGCTGAGCATCGACGTCGCGTTCCTCGCTTGCTACGCATGCAGTCTCCTGGGTGAGGCAAGGCCGGTGGGCCCGGTCTCAGCTTTCGGTCGTGTCGTCTCCGCTATGAGACCGTGTCGTGCCAAGAACCTAGTCGGCGAAGCGCTGCTTGATGAACCACCGACGACCGTCGGCCCTGGTGACAACGGCGCCGCCGCTCCTCGACGGGCGAGATGACGGCGACGGCTGCGTAGAGTGGGGCGATGACCGACATCATGCCCGGCGCCGAACCGATGAGCGTCAACGGAGGCCCTACCGGAGTCCTCGCCATCCACGGCTTCACCGGATCCCCGCAGTCGATGCGCCCGATCGCGTCGGCGATGGCGGCCGCCGGGCACTCCGTGGAGCTCCCGCTGCTCCCCGGGCACGGCACGACCGTCGACGACATGCTCGCCACTGGTTGGTCCGACTGGACCGCCGCGGTCGATGCCGCCTACCGAGATCTGGCTGCTCGCACCGAGCGGGTGGTGGTCACCGGATTGTCGATGGGAGGGGCGCTCACGCTCTGGCTGGCCACCCAGCACCCGGAGATCGCAGCGATCATCCCCATCAACGCCGCCGGCAAGGCTGATCCCGACCTCATGGAGGGCCTGCAGGCCTTCATCGATTCCGGCGCCACCGTGATCGACGCCATCGGTGGCGACATCGCGAAGGACGGTGTGGTCGAGGTCGCCTACGACCAGACGCCCCTGGCACCGCTGCTCAGTCTGCAGCAGGGAATCCTCGACATGTCCGGCGAGTTCTCGAAGATCGCCATGCCGACGCTGCTCATCACCAGTCGGAACGACCACGTGGTCTCGCCGGACACGAGCGACTTCATCGCCGAGCAGATCGGGTCAGATCCCGAACGTCTGTGGCTCGACGACAGCTTCCACGTCGCAACGCTCGATCATGATGCCCAGCGGATCATCGACGCAGTGGCGTCGATGATCGCCGATCTGGACGTCTGATCGTTCGGTCGACCAGGGGGGTCAGACCGCGAGGAGGTCGCGGGCCCCGGTATCGGAACTCGGATGCCGGAGCTTCGACATGGCCCGGGCCTCGATCTGGCGAATCCGCTCACGAGTGAGGTTGAAGTACTCCCCCACCTCTTCGAGGGTGCGGGGCTCACCTCGGTCGAGTCCGAAGCGAAGCTTGAGGATCTCGCGTTCGCGCTCGTCGAGCGGTGCGAGGAGCCGGGAGATCTCTTCAGGCAACAGTGCGGTGGCCGCCACCTCGAAGGGTGAGTCGGCGGAGCGATCTTCCACCACGTCGCCGAGTTCGGCGTCGCCGTCTTCCCGCAAGGGCTCGGAGAGCGACAGGGGCTCGGCAGCGAACCGCAGTGCCTCGGTGACCTTCTCTTCGCTCATCTCGACTTCGGCTGCGAGTTCGGTGAGCGTGGCCGGCCGGCCGTACTTCAGCTCGAGGCGGGCGCGTGCCTTCTGGAGACGGGCGAGGGTGTCGCCGGCGTGCACGGGCAGACGGATGGTGCGACCAGTGTTCGCGATACCTCGGGTGATGGCTTGGCGGATCCACCAGGTGGCGTAGGTCGAGAACTTGAAGCCCTTGCGCCAGTCGAACTTCTCGACGGCGTGCATCAGGCCCAGGTTGCCCTCTTGGATCAGGTCGAGCAGCGGGAGTCCGGAGGCCTGGTACTTCTTGGCGATCGAGACGACGAGGCGAAGGTTCGACTGCACGAAGGTGCGTTCGGCCTCGCGTCCCTTGCGAATGGCGCGGTTGAGCTCACGTTTGCGAGTGGGAGCGACGGCCGGGTCGGCCTCGAGCGCTTCGGCAGCCTCTTTGCCCGCCTCGATGGCCTGGGCAAGACGAACTTCGTCTTCCTTGGTGAGCAGCGGATACTGCCCGATATCGGTGAGGTACAGACGGACGAGATCTTCCTCGTCTCGTTCTACTCGCTCCTTGGCCAAGGATCCCAACCTCTCGTCTCTGCCGGCGCCGAGTGCAAAACCCGCCATATCAGAGGGTATCGACTACCGGCAACAGTTGTGGTATCGCATCGTATCGAAGCCGAAGTGGCGCCGATCGGTGATGCGCATTGTTGATCTGGCTTGTTGATTCGGCGTCTCGAGGAGTGCACTTGAGCAACGAGCAGCTCGTACTCTCGGGCCACAGACGAGACGTCGGTCACGTTCGCGCTCTCGCCAGCTTGGCAGATGAATGCCGATTTCCCACTGGGTGAACCCACATCCGGGAGGTTCGACTCAACCAACCTCGTTGTCGAACCAGTGCGCGGCCACCACCGAACACCAGCACCCTTCAGGAAGGAGTTCGCTGGTCACCGGCGTCCGGCGCCCGGGTCAGGGGCCGAACGAGCTCACCGACCCAGCGCCGGTGACCCCGCCGGCTGCCAGCATCATTTTCTCGAGCTCGGCCTGACGCTCCAGGGCCCGGTCGACGTCGCCGGGGCCGTGGATCAGCGACTGGATCATCATCTCGCCGTCGCGCCACTCCTCGAGGTCGTCGGCCAGCGCAAAGTCGAGCGCTCGGATCGTCGGGGCGTCGGTGATACTCGCGGTGTTGTTGCGGTGGAACGTGTACGCCGCGATCAGGTGTGGCAACAGGACCCGATACATCCCGACCAACTTCGTGAGCGTGTCACTGGCTCGCTCATTGTCGCCGAGCGCATCCATGAAGGCCTCGATCGCAGGATTGGCCGGCAGTGTCAGGCGAGTCGGATCCATCTCGCGCAACTGGGGCAACCGCTTGTGCCACAACTCGGCATGAAAGGCGTGGTGGTAGCAATGGGTCCCGAGCCGCAGCTTCAGATCGGGCTCGGGGACCGAACCCACCCAGCCGCCGAGCAGCTCGAAGATACGCATCTCGACCCACTTGTAGTTCCCGACGCGACGAGCGGTCTCTTCGACCGAGAACCGCCCGGGCATCTCGTTGCGGTCCCAGGGCGCACGCGCCGGACGTGACGTCGAAGACTCTGCCATTGCTCACCTTTCGATCTGGACCCGCCGAACGTAGCCGAACCAACGGCGCTCGCCGATCTCGAGGCACGCACCGGATCAGCGACCGTTCGTACTCCAGTGCCACGGCTCGGAGGGAAGGTTGTAGAAGCCATAGCTCGCGGCGTTCGCCGCCAACCACTGATACGCAGGACTGGAGCGGCTGCTGATGATGCGCCCGCCGTAGGTGAAGTCGATCGCACGGCCCTGCTCGTGCATCGAGGTGCCGGGCCGAGCCGTCGGTGGGCGACAGCTGCTGGACGGCATCTCATAGATCGCGTAGTTCGAGGTTCCACAGTTGTTGCGGCGCACCGCGATCTGCCCCGAGGGATCTCGGTAGCCACCACCGCTCAGTTCGATCCCTGCGGCCGACGCGGCCGACAGCATGGACTCGACATTGCCCGCGATCGATCGGTGCACCTGGATGCCCCAAACGCTCACGATGTCACCCGATCCGACGGTTCCACCACCGCCACCGCCACCCCCCGAGGGAGCACGGGGAGCAGCCGCTGCGGCCTCGGCCGCCCGCTTCTTCGCCAGTTCGGCCGCGAGGCGGTCGACCTCGGCCTGCTCCTTGGCCGCCAACTGGGAGTCGAGCTGCTGGATCGATGCCAGCTCGGACAGCTCGTGATCGAGTCGGTCCTCGGCTTCGGCTGTCAATGCCGCCTGGGCGTCACGCGCCTCGGCGAGCACGCCGAGCTCTTCGGCCATCTGGTTGCGCAGAGCCTCGGCCTCGGCGGTGGCGTCGGCGGCAAGCGCCCGTTCGACCACCAGGTCTTCCTCGGCCGCCCGCAACTGCTCCTCGACATCGACCTCGCCCTGGGTGACGTCGTGCACCAGGGTCTGCATTCGGACGGCCTGGCTGATGTCGTCGGAGTCGAGCAGGGTGGAGTCGGTGTCGCCTTGCGACATGAACGAGTTGATTGCCCGCCCTGCCAGTTGCTCCCGCAGCCGGGCGATCTCTTGTTCCTTGTCGATCACGGCCTGCTCGGACTCGGCGAGGCGCGCCTCTGCGTCGGCCAGGCTCCGCTCGGCATCGGCGACCCGGTTCTCCTGCGCCGTCACGTTGGCCTGCACTGCCGCCAACGCGGCAGTGAGTTCGTCGACCTCGGCCTCGACGGCGTTCACCTGCTGCGCCTGCGCTGCCTTCTCGGCCTGGGCTTGACGACGTTGCTCGCGGATCGACTCGAGCTCGCCCGAGGTCTGGGCCTGCGACGGCGCCGAGATCGACGCCAAGGCAAGGGCCATCACCACCATCGCAGCGCGGCGGACCGATGAGAACTTCGTACGTGGCATCGTTCTGACCACCGTACTCGGCGATGGACAACACCGGAAGCGCGCGGGCAGTGCTCCCTACTCACGCAGGCGTGAGGTGCTCGCTACTCACGCAAGCGTGAGGCGCTCTCGCTACCCCCGGTAGCGATTCGTGATCGGCACCCGCCGATCACGGCCGAACGCCTTCGGTGAGATCCGGATCCCCGGGGGGCTCTGCCGCCGCTTGTACTCCGCGATGTCGACCAGGCGCGTGATCCGGTTCACGATCGCAGCATCGTGACCACGCTCGATCAGCTCCTTCGCCGTCAGATCGTCTTCGACGTAGCCGGCGAGAATGGCGTCGAGTACGTCGTAGGGCGGCAGGCTCTGATCGTCGCGTTGGTCGGGTCGCAGCTCGGCCGACGGAGGCTTCTCGATCACGTTGTTCGGGATGATCTCCCGACCGGCGGACTCGTTGCGCCAACGCGCCAGCTCGTAGAGCCGAGTCTTGAACACGTCCTTGATCACGGCGAAGCCACCGGCGGTGTCGCCATAGAGCGTGGAATACCCGACCCCGACCTCGCTCTTGTTGCCCGTGGTGAGGATCAGCCAGCCGAGCTTGTTCGACAACCCCATCATCAGCACGCCGCGAATACGGGACTGCAAGTTTTCCTCGGTGGTGTCCAGCGGACGATCCCCGAAGGATGGCGCCAACATCTCGAGCAGCGCGGCATGCGCCGGCTCGATGGCGATCGTGCGGTAGTCGACCCCGAGTGCCTCGCACATCGCGACGGAGTCCGACACCGAGTGATCGCTCGAGAACCGTGACGGCATGAGGACGGCGTGGACCCGATCGGCACCGACCGCTTCCACTGCGATGGCGACGACCATCGACGAATCGATGCCGCCGGACAGGGCGACCCCGACCTCGGTGAAGCCGTTCTTCACCACGTAGTCGCGAGTGCCGAGCACGAGCGCCTGCCACACCTCGGTGTTGTCATCGAGCAGATCGATCATCGGCGGTAACAGCGGTGGGCCGTCGAGGGGCTCGTGCTTCGAGAGCTCGACGACGGGGAGCGCCGGCACTGGCAGCTCCTGGCCTCGAGGATCGAGCCGCCGCTTGCGATAGGTCGGGATGACCTCGATGTCGCAGACCAGCACCTGCTCGTCGAATTGGGCGCCCCGAGCGATGAGATGGCCCTCGTGGTCGAACACCACCGAGCCGCCGTCGAAGACGAGCTCGTCCTGCCCGCCGACCTGATTGACATACACCAGGGCGCACGAGCTGTCGGCCGCCCGGCTGCTCATCAGCACGTCTCGTTCGAGTGCCTTGCCGGCGTGATACGGGCTGCCGTTGGGAACGAGCATGACTTCGGCTCCGCCGGCGGCCTGCTCGTGCATCGGGCCGGTGGGGCTCCAGATGTCCTCACAGATGGCGATGCCGACCTTCACCCCCTTGATCTCGACCAGCTGATACGGGTCGGTGCCGGGGGTGAAGTAGCGACGCTCGTCGAAGACGCTGTAGTTCGGCAGGAGTCGCTTGTGATAGCTCAACACCTTCCGGCCATCAGCGCACAGCACGGCCGTGTTGAAGATGTCGCGACCGCCCTCGACCGTGCCGATCAACGCGGCGCATGAGCCGGTGCGGGCCGCCACCCGGGCCACGGCGGCCTCACAGGCCGCCACGAATCCGGGCTTGAGGACCAGGTCCTCGGGCGGGTAGCCGCACACCGACAGTTCGGGGAAGACGGCAACATCGGCGCCGGCCTGCTCAGCGTCATCGAGACAGTCGATGATGCGAGCGACGTTGCCGTCGATGTCTCCCATCACCGCATTGATCTGGCACACCGCAACCCGCAACCTACGCATGGGCCGAAGTGTAGGAGGCGGCAGCCACACCGACCGCAGCCAGGGCGAAGACCCTCAGAGGCAGCTCGGATGGGCGAGACGTCGCACTGCGATTCGCCTCCTTCGTCGGCGAAACAACCAGACTGGGTTTCTGGGTCGGTCCACGTCAAGGGCTCCTTCGTCGCCCTATCCGCGCACCTCCTCAGTCGCCGGGAGGCGGGCCGTCGAGGTGGGCCTGTACCCGCTCGGCGATCCGAGCCTGGATCTCGGCCGCTTTCTCGGCGTCGATCTTGCCGTCGGCGACAGCATCGGCCAAACGCTCCTCCGCTGCCGCCGTCAACGCTGCGGCCAACTCGTCGGCGCCGACACCCTGGGCAGCCGCGGCCTCGGCGAGGGTGCTGCCGCCGTCGATCGCGTCGTGCAGGGCATCGGGGTCGAGCCCGAGCTCATCGAACACCGGCGCACCGAGCAGGCGCTGCTCCATCCGAGGATGCGCATCGAGCCGGCGGCCCTCGCCCGGCGTCGGGCGTTCCTCGGGTGTGCGCTGCACCATCTCGGCGATGCGCTCCTCGAGACCATCGCTCATGTCGGCGGCCCGATCGGCATCGAGTCGGCCCTCGGCGACCGCTGCGTCGAGGCGGGAGGTCGCCTCATCGACGAGCGCCGCCACCAGCTCGGCCTCGCTCACACCCTGCGCCGCTGCCGTTTCGGCCAGCGTCTGACCGGCGTCGCGGGCCTCTCGCAGCTCGGCGGGCGTCATGTCGAGAAGTTCGGCCAGGAACTCGGGTCCGCCGGCCAGACCGGGACGACGAGCGTGGTCGCCGCCTGGTCGAGGGGGACGCTCGCTCGTCGCCTCGACGGTGGACGTGGGGGTCGAGTCGTCCTGGGCACCGGCCATTCCGATCGGCGAGAACACGGCGCCGATGGCGATGCCGCCGGCGAGGAGGGAACCGGCGAACGCCATGCGTCGGCCGCTTCGGGAGATCGGGGTGGAGGGAGAAGAGCTCGTGCTCATGTCAGACCTTTCGTCACTGAGTGGATGTCGATGCACAAAGCTTCGACCCCGAGTGTTAGTGGTCTGTGATGAGCCGACCAGGGCTCGGTGAGCACCGTGCGGAGCGCCGAGTCGTCCCGACCGCCCGACGGAACCGATGCGTGAGCCACGAGTGCTAGAACGATGGCCATGATCGTCACCGTGGTCCGCTTCCAACTCACCGAGCCCGTCAGCCTCGACGACGCTCGCGACCAGTTCGGTAGCAACGCTGCGTCCTACCTCGACGTACCCGGTCTGCTGTTCAAGGCCTACCTGCGCGGCGAGAACGGCGAAACGGCCGGCGGCGCCTACTGGTGGGCCGACCGGGCGAGTGCCGAGGCCAAGTTCAATGCCGACTGGCTGGCCGGCGTGACCGCCAAGTACGGAGCACCGCCGAGCATCGAGTACTTCGACGCTCCCGTCATCGTCGACGCCCAGCACGGCGTGATCCGTACCGAACCACCGCTCCTGGCCTGAAGACGGCGATCTGAAAACGGCGATCGCCGGGACCCGAAGGCCCCGGCGATCACGCGGGCGAGCTGACGATCACTCTGCGAGTGCTGTCACACCATCACTCTGCGAGTGCTGTCACACCATCACTCTGCGAGTGCTGTCACACCATCACTCTGCGAGTGCTGTCACACCATCACTCTGCGAGTGCTGTCACACCATCACTCTGCGAGTGCTGCGCACACGGTGTTGGTCATCAGCGTGGCCAACACGTAGGGGTCGGCATTGGCGTTCGGGCGACGGTCCTCGATGTAGCCCTTCTGGTCGCGAGCAACCTGCCACGGGATACGGATCGAGGCACCACGATCGGACACGCCGTAGCTGAAGGTGTCGTAGCGCTGGGTCTCATGAGCCCCGGTGAGACGATCTTCGATACCGGGGCCGTAGCCGGCAATGTGCTCCTCGGGCTTGCCGGGGGCGCCGAGCGCCTCGCAGGCAGTGATGATGGCGTCGTAGTTCTCGCGCATCTTGTTGGTCGAGAAGTTGGTGTGCATGCCGGCGCCGTTCCAGTCGCCCTTCATCGGCTTGGCATCGATGCTGACTTCCATGCCGTGCTTCTCGGCGATGCGGAACAACAGGTAGCGGGCCATCCACATGTGGTCACCCACGGCAACGGTGTCGGCCGGGCCGATCTGGAACTCCCACTGGCCGGGCATGACCTCGGCGTTGGTGCCCGAGATGGCGAGACCGGCGGCGATGCACGCCGTGGTGTGCTCCTCGACGAGGTCGCGACCGTGGATCTTCACGAAGCCCACACCGCAGTAGTAGGGGCCCTGCGGCGCCGGGAAGCCCGTGGGAGGGAAACCGGCCGGCCAGCCGGTGTAGCCGTCGAGAAGGGTGTACTCCTGCTCGAGACCGAACCACGGTTCCTGGTCGCCGTACTTCTCCATGGCCGCAACGGCGCCGGCACGGGTGTTGGTGGGGTGCGGCGACAGGTCGGCGGTGAGGAGGGTCTCGCAGAGGACGAGGATGTCGTCGCCACCGCGGATGGGATCAGGGCACTGGAAGACGGGGCTCAGCACCACGTCGGAGTTGTCACCGGTTGCCTGATTGGTGCTGGAGCCATCGAAGCCCCAGATGCCCGGCTCGTCGCCATCGGCGAGGATCTTGGTCTTGCTGCGGACCTCTGCGTACGGCTCGCTGCCGTCGATCCAGATGTATTCAGCCCTGTATGCCACGTTGGTGTCTCCAACTTCTCGAGTTGTCTTGGTTGACCGGAGTCGCCACCCAGTAAAGGCCAGACCAACTGAATCGCCAATGTTTGGATTGTGAACGCACTGTGAACCAGCGAGACAAGGGTGACTCTGTCGGATCCGGCTGCTATCTCTTTCACTGTGGAACGACAGCATGAGTACGTCCTACGGGCCGTCGAGGAACGCAACGTCAAACTGATCCGTCTGTGGTTCACCGACGTCCTGGGTCAGCTGAAGTCGGTCGCGATCTCGCCCATCGAACTCGAGAACGCGCTCGAGGAGGGCCTGCACTTCGACGGCTCGGCCATCGACGGTTTCAGCCGGGTGCAGGAGTCCGACGTCCTGGCCAAGCCCGACCCCAGCACCTTCGAACTCCTGCCGTGGGCCGACGGCGGCTCGACCGGCCGGATGTTCTGCAACATCTTCAACCACGACGGCAAGCCGTTCGAAGGCGATCCACGCCACGTGTTGCGCCGCAACCTCGCCACGGTGCGAGACGCCGGTTTCGAACTGATGGCCGCACCCGAGATGGAGTTCTTCTACTTCGCCGACGGTGATCCGACCGGCCCGCCGACGGCGCTCGACTCGGGCGGCTACTTCGACCTCACCACGAGCGACGTCGCCTCCGACCTCCGCCGCCAGACCATCTCGGTCCTCGAGCAGATGGGCATCCCGGTCGAGTATTCGTTCCACGAGGACTCGCCCTCGCAGCACGAGATCGATCTTCGCTACACCGGCGCCTCCGAGATGGCCGACCAGATCATGACCTTCCGACTGGTCGTTCGAGAGCTTGCGCTCGAGCGGGGGCACTACGCCAGCTTCATGCCCAAGCCGGTCGCCGGCGTGCAGGGCTCAGGCATGCACCTCCACTTGTCGCTGTTCGAAAGCGACAACAACGTGTTCCACGACAGCGAGTCGCCCTACCACCTCAGCAAGATCGGCCAACAGTTCACCGCCGGCCTGCTCCACCACGCCCGAGAGATCACGGCGGTCACCAACCAGCTCGTGAACTCCTACAAGCGGCTCGTGGTCGGCTACGAAGCGCCGGTCTGGGTCGGCTGGGCCCGCAACAACCGTTCCGCACTCGTACGAGTGCCGGTCACCCGACCCGACAAGCACAGCTCCACCCGTATCGAGTTCCGCTCGCCCGATCCGGCGTGCAACCCCTACCTCGCGTTCTCGGTCATCGCCGCCGCCGGCCTCAAGGGCATCCAGGAGGGCTACGAGCTTCCGGCCGAAGCCAGCGACAACCTGTTCGAACTCGACCAGCGAAGCGCCAGCAAGCTCGGAATCGCTGCGCTGCCGGCGTCGCTGGCCGAGGCGCTCGACGAGATGGAGCGATCCGAACTCGTGCAGAACGCCCTCGGCGAGCACATCTTCGAGTGGTTCCTCCGCAACAAGCGCGACGAGTGGCGCAGCTACAAGGCGCACGTCAGCCAATGGGAACTCGAGCGCTACCTGCCGCGGTGGTGACACGCATGGCCGAATCGTTCGTCGTTTTCCCGAACCCACCTCCCCCCGACCTGGCCCGCGCCCTCGACCTCGACGGCTATCAGTGGACTGCCGTGTCGTCGTCGAGCGAGCTGTCCGACGTCGAGCCCGACGAGGGCTTCACCGGCGCCATCATCGTCGCCGACGAGCAGGCCGAGGCGGCCTTCTCGTTGTGCCGCGACCTCCGCAAGCGCGATGTCCCGATCGAGCCGCTCCTGCTCCTGGTCTCTGGCAGCCAGCTCGACGAACTGGCGAGCCGCGACGACCACTACGACGACTTCATCATCACCCCGTTCCACCCCCGCGAGCTCGAGGCTCGACTCAAGCACCTGCTGTGGCGGGCGGGGCGCGGCGTTCGACCCGAGCTCGTGGAATACGGACCGATTGCGCTCAACGTCGAGACGTATCAGGCCTCACTCGATGGTCGCCCGCTCGACCTCACCTACATGGAGTACGAACTCCTCCGGTTCCTCACCGCACAACCGGGCAAGGTGTTCACTCGCGAAACCTTGCTCAATCGGGTGTGGGGCTATGAGTACTACGGCGGCGCTCGCACCGTCGACGTGCACGTACGTCGCCTCCGGGCCAAGCTCGGCGAGGAACACGCCAACCTGATCCAGACCATCCGGTCGGTCGGCTACAAGCTCGGCCAGTCCCGTTGGGGCTGAGTGAGGTGCTCCCTCTACTTGGCGTAGAGGGCGTCGATTTCGGCGGCGAAGGTCGACATCACACCACGACGCTTGAGCTTCGACGTCGGGGTGAGCAGGGCCGAGTCGGGCAGCCACTCGTCGGCGAGCACCTTCACCTTCTTCACGGCCTCGGCATTGTTGTACTTGCTCATGGCCTCGGCCAGGCCGGCGTCGATCTCGGCCAGCACGTCGGGATTCTCGGCAAGGGCCGCCATGGAGGCGTCGTCACCGGTCAGCCCGTGGCGGGCGGCCCATGCCGCCGCGGCGTCGGGATCGAGCACCACCAGCGCCGAGACGAACGGCTTCTGATCGCCGATCGCGCAGGCTTGACCCACCAACGGGATCATCTTCAGTGATGCTTCGAGGTTGGCCGGGCTGATGTTCTTGCCGCCGGCGGTGATGATGAGTTCCTTCTTGCGATCGACGATCTTGAGATAGCCGTCATCGTCGATCTCACCGATGTCGCCGGTGTGGAA
Organism: Acidimicrobiales bacterium; assembly: GCA_041394265.1. Lineage (NCBI taxonomy): Bacteria > Bacillati > Actinomycetota > Acidimicrobiia > Acidimicrobiales > Acidimicrobiales bacterium. The sequence continues at coordinate 2,342,665 of JAWKIO010000005.1, read as the reverse complement.
CCAGCCGTCTTCGTCGATCGCCTCGGCCGTCTTCTCGGGGTCGTTGAGGTAGCCGGGGAACACGTGCTTGCCACGAGTCAGCACCTCACCGTCATCGCCGAGTTTCAGCTCGACACCGTCGGCCGCAAAGCCCACATAACCAGGCTTCACCGCGCCGGCCCAGGTCAACGCGGCGGTGGTCTCCGAGAGGCCATACCCCTCGGTGAGCGGCACACCGATCGCCCGGAACCACGCCATGATCTCGGCCGGCAACGGCGCGGCACCGCTGATGGCGATCTTGCATTCGTTCAGACCGACGAGCGGCCGCACCTGGCTGAACGCAACGGCGTCGAGGAAGTTCCAGGTCTCGATCTCCTCATCGGTCGCCGTGCCCCAGGTCATCTTCTCGACGATCGGCAGCGCGGCTTCGACCGCTTCGTTGAAGGGACCGCCCTTCTCCGGGTCGGCCGACAGCACGGCATTGACGCCGGCGTAGATCTTCTCCCAGACCCGAGGGACACCGATCAGGATGTGCGGGCTGGTTTCGGCGGCGTAGGCCGCGATCTTCGAGGTATCGGGGCAACAGATGACCTGGGTCGCCAGGTTGATCATGTAGTAGTGGCCCAGGAGCCGTTCGAAGATGTGGGCCATCGGCAGGTAGGAGATATAGCGCTTGCCGGCAGCCTCGCCGATGTCGGTTTGCTCCTCGAGTTGTCGCTCCATGACACCGAGCGTGAACGTGATGTTCGAATGGGTCAGCATCACACCCTTCGGCGGGCCGGTGGTGCCGGAGGTGTAGATGACCGTCGCCAGGTCGTCGGGCTGACAGGTCGACGCCAGCGGTGCCAGGTCGGTGGGTTCGGAGGCGGCGAGTTCGGCATAGCTCAACCCACCGGTGGCACCGGCGGGGTCGTCGACCACGGCGAGGTGTTCGAGCGTCGGCAGGGCCCCGCGCACCTGGGCGAACCGGTCGAAGAAGGCCGCGTTCTCCACGATGGCGACCTTGGCACCACAGTGACCGACCAGATACTCGATCTGTTCGGGAGCCGAGGAGTTGTAGATCGAAATCGGTGTCGCCCCCAGGAACATCACGGCCAGATCCAGTGCATGGAACTCGGGACGGTTCATCAACATCAAGACGACCCGGTCACCGGCACCGACGCCAAGATTGCGCAGCGCCGTGGTGAGTCGGGCCGTCTCGTCGGCCAATTGCTGCATGGTCCAGCTCGCCCACTCGCCGTCGGCGTCCTTCCAGCGGAGCACCTCGATGTCGGGGTACTCCTCCAACGTCGAGAGGAACCGCAGCGGAAGGTTGTCGAGCGCAGTCTGGTCAGTCGTCATGCCACACAGTGTGGCAAAGAACACGCGGTCAGGCGCATCAACGCTGCGACAACATCCCCTTTCAGGGCGAGTTGCCGACGAGACGGCTGCGACCGGCTACTTCGGCTCGATGACCTCGAGCCCGCAGAACGGCCGGAGCACCTCGGGGACGGCGATGGTGCCGTCATCCTGCTGATGGTTCTCGAAGATCATCAGCATGGTTCGACCAATCGCGCAAGCAGTGCCATTGAGCGTGTGCGCGAACTCGGTGCCTCGGTCGGTCTTCATGCGGGTGCCCATGCGTCGGGCCGAGTAGTCGGTGTAGTTCGAGCACGAGGTCACCTCGCGGTACCGCTGCTCGGACGGGAGCCATGCCTCGATGTCGTACTTCTTGGCGGCGGCCGCTCCGAGGTCGCCGGCCGCCACGGTGATCACACGGTGGGGGATGTCGAGCTCGGTGAAGATCTCCTGCTCGGTCGAGCGGAGGTATTCCAGTTCGTCCCAGGAGGTCGACGGGTCGCTGTAGATGAACATCTCGACCTTGTCGAACTGGTGCACGCGGAACAGGCCCTGGGTGTCCTTGCCGTAGGTACCGGCTTCGCGGCGGAAGCATGAGGAATAGCCGACGTAGCGCTTCGGCAGCTCGCCCTCTTCGAGACGTTCGCCCCGGTGCAGCCCGGCGAGGCCGACCTCGGCGGTGCCAACGAGATAGAGCTCGTCCTTTTCGAGTTCGTAGACCTGGTTGCGATCAGTCGGAAAGAAGCCGGCGTCGATCATCATTTCTTCGCGCACCAACACCGGCGGGATCACCGGGATGAACGACTTGCGGACGAGCTTGTTGAGCACGTACTGCACGAGACCGAACTGGAGGAGGACGGCGTCACCCATCACGTAGGCGAATCGGCTGCCCGACATGCGCACGGCTCGCTCGGTGTCGACCAGACCGAGTCGCTCGCCGATCTCGCCGTGCGACTCTGCGCGTGGCGGTGTCTCGGTACCGAAGGTGGCCTCGACGCGGAAGTCGTCTTCACCACCGGCGGGTACCGACTCGTGGGCCGGGTTCGGGACGGCGAGGGCGAGGGTCTTGACAGCCTCGTCGGCTTCGGCGAGCCGCGCCTCGAGGGCCGCCAGCTCGGATTTCAGGCCGGCGACGGCATCGATCTTCGCCTGACGCTCCTCGGGTTTGGCCCGACCGATCTCCTTCGACGCCGCATTCTGTGTGGCTCGCAGCTCCTCGGTGGCAGAACGAGCGGTGCGGGCCGTCTCGTCGGCGTCGAGCAGGGAGCCGATGGCGTCCTCGGTTGCTCCCTTGCGGACGGCGCCCGCGCGGTAGTCGGCGTCTTCTCTGAGTCGTCGCAGGTCGATCACGCTCGCGACAGTACCGCCGGGACCGGTCGCTCCGGTCGTTTTACGCGGAAGCGCCGGCTCCTTCGAAGCCTTGCAGCACGCCGACGATGTTGCCGCCCAGCTCGGCCGTGGCGTAGCCACCCTCCATCACGAAGACGGTTGGCAGCCCGAGGCCTGCGAGTTGCTTCCCGATGGTCGGATAATCGCCGATGTCGAGTTGGAAGTCGCTGATCGGATCACCCGTATAGGTGTCGACACCGAGCGAGACCACGAGCGCCTCGACACCGGCAGCGGTCAGATCGGCCATCGCCGATTCGAATGCCGCCATCCAGGCTCCCAACTCGGTGCCGCGAGGCAGCGGATAGTTGAAGTTCGCCCCGACACCTTCGCCCTCGCCGGTCTCGTCGGCGTGGCCGAGGAAGAACGGGAACTGCTGGCGAGGATCACAGTGGATCGACGCGAAGACCACATCGCCCCGTTCGTAAAAGATGTCCTGGGTGCCGTTGCCGTGGTGATAGTCGACATCGATAATGCCGACCTTGGCGAAGCCCTGAGCCCGCAGCCGCTGCGCAGCCGCCGCCGAGTTGTTCAGGTAGCAGTAGCCACCGAACTGATCACGGGTGGCGTGATGACCCGGCGGACGACACAGAGCGAAGGCCGAGCGTTCGCCGTCGGCCACTCGCTGCGCCGCGGTCTGGGCGATCGCCACCGATTCCAGCGCTGCGGTCCAGGTGTGCTCACCGATCGAACAATCGAGCGCGAAGCTGTAGTGGCCGAGCTGGCCCTCGATGTGATCGGGGATGATCGACCGAGTTCGATGGCCCGGGAAGCAGAAGCCCATGGCCGAGCTGGCGGTTCGGCCGGCGGCGACCCATCGATCGAACGCGCTCGACATGAAGTCGAGGTAGTCCGACGCGTGGATCGCAGCCAGTTCGGCCTGGTCGACCGGATCCGGGGCGATGGACGGACCCATCGCCGCAGCCTCGAGTGCGAGCACGACGTTGGTCGCACGAATGGGCGACTCCCACGAGGGAATCAACTGGCCGCCGTCGAGCTCGCTCACATGATGAGCGGCGTGCACATCGGATCGCACGACCAGCACGGCTGGGCCTAGCGATTCGTCTCGATGAGCTCGGAGCCTTCGTTGTCGGCCTCGGCACCGTTCTTCAGGAGGGTGCCGATCACGGCGGCGGGGATGGCCATCGTCATCAGGAATCCGACGGGAATGACGACGAGCAGAACCACGGCGATGATGATGAAACCGATCATGGGTGCCAGTGTGCCGTATCAGACGCCGTTCGGGCGACTCTTCGCCGAGTCGGCGGGTCAGCCGACGTAGGCGAGCGCCTCGATCTCGATCAGGGCACCGAGGGGCAGCTCCTTCACCGCAACCGCCGAGCGGGCCGGCCGATGGTCCCCGAACAACTCGGTGTAGACCGAGTTCATGAGGGCGTAGTCGGCCATCGAGGTCATGAAGACCGTGGTCTTCACCACCTGGTCCATGCGGGCGCCGCCGGACTCGAGCACCGCCGCCAGATTGGCCATGGCCTGGCGCAGCTCGGCTTCGAGTCCTCCGGCGACCACGGCACCATCGGCGATGCCGATCTGACCACTGGTGACCACGAACGGGCCGGCGGGAACAACGGGGGTGTACGGACCAACGGGTGTGCTCATGACGTCATCATGCCAGCAGTTCCGGTCGACCACCGAGGTGTGAGGCCGCTGCGTTGCCACACCGCCGATGCCACCGCGGCGAACACCGCATCCGAGCCGTTGATTGCCGGGCTGTCGTCGTCGATCAGTTCCACCTCCACCTTCGGCATGTCGACCGCTCGGGTGATCCCGAAGCTACGAACTGTGAGATCGTGGATGTCACCGGCGTCGTCGACCGTGAGCGCTTCGCTCGTCACCCAGGAGTACGCCATGTGCGCGGCACCGATGCAGTAGGACCGCAGCACGACCCGGTCGAGGATCTCGCCACACCGCACGCTGACCGAGATCACCCCGTCACGGAACGACGCACTGGCCTCGGCGCCATTCGGAGCGACGACCGGTCGGTCGACAGGCTCCAACGCCCGCTGCAACACCAGCGCTTCGGCCCAACCGGCTGCCCGCAGCTCGCTCGAGCACGATGGCCCGGGGAGCGTGACGGTGCGAACCTCGAGCCCCGGCGCCACCGCTGCGACCGCCGCTTCGATACCCGGGGCGGCGGCGACGATCATCACGCCGGTGCCGTCGCTTCGGATCCCAGCGGCCATCGGCGGGCGCTTCGGCCCGAGCCGCACCGCGTCCTCACGGCTGTAGAGCGCCAGCACCGCTCGCCCGTGCTCGTCGGCCAGCCCCTTCGCCGCCGCCGAGACCGCCGACTGGCCCTTGGCTCCGAACGCACCGCCGTTCGCGAGGGGTGCGACGGGTTCACCTCCTGGCTCGCACCAGGCGGCATCCGTCTCGAGATACCCCGGTTCGACCCACGTAGTCTGAAGCGTCGCCGCCCATGGGTCGCCACCGTCGTCCGGTACGTCGATCGGCCAGGTGTGCTCGACGGTGGTGCGCCGCCCCTGGACCTTGGAAGCTGCCGTCCGAGCCGAGTGGAGCGTCTCGCCGACGGCCCAGCCACCCCGACCATCGGGAACGGCGATGAGCGCATCATGCGGCGCGCTGTCGGCAGCGAACCCGCCGGCGCCGAGCACCACCGCCGGATCGACTCGCTGCGGCGCATGCCCTTCGAGCGTGGCTCGGCGAGAGGCGGCGTCGAGATCGCGCTCGTCGTCGGCTGAACCGTCGTGGTCCCACGCTTCGATGATGGTTTGCCATCCGGTGCAACGGCAGAGGTGAGCAAGCAGTGCGTGCTCGACTGCGTGGTGATCACTCCGGTCGGTCACCTTGTGGTCGAGCGCGTCGAGCCGCAGCACGATACCCGGGGTACAGAAGCCGCATTGGCTTCCTCCGGTCGCACAGAAGCTGTTTGCCCAACGACCGGCCCGCTCCGGCGGCAGTCCTTCCACCGTGGTCACGGTCCGCCCCGCAACACGACGGGCCGGCGTCACGCACGCCACCCGTGGCTGGCCGTCGACCAGCACGGTGCAACAGCCGCACTGACCCTGTGGGCTGCAGCCGTCCTTCACGCTCGTGGTCGCGAGTGGGCCGCGGAGCACACCCAACAGCGTGTCGCCGACATCGTCGACCTGCACCGGTGTGCCATTCAGCTCGAAGTCGAGGGTCCTCGGGCGCGCGTGATCGGTCATGGCCGAAGGATATGGTCAGGCGCGTGTCGACCCGAGCCCGACCGATGCTGAGCCGCCGTTCCGTCCTCGCCGCCGGCACCCTCGGAGCCCTGGGCCTGGCGACCGGCGTCGGCTTGACGGCCTGCGGCTCGTCGACGAGCTCCGTGGGCGAGCTCGGTCCCCAGCTGGTGGCGCTGTTCAACCCCAACCGCATCATTGCTGCCGGGGTCCCGCAGCGGCTGCCATTCGGCCTCGTCGACAACGGCATCACGCTCACCGGCGACGGCGCCCCGGTCACCGCACGGGTGCTGGCCGATGGCGAGGTGATCGACACGGCCGAGGTCATCGGTCGTGTCGTTGCGCACGACCACCCGGCCGGCACCACCGAGCATCAGCACTCGGGCCTGCTGCGCTACTACGCACTCCGAACCACGCTCCCCTCGCCTGGCGTCTACGACGTGGAGTTCGACATCGGTGGGGTCACGGCGAGCTCGCCGGTGCAGGCGTTCGATCCCGACGAGGTCGGCGTGCTCCTACCGGGGGCGCCCTTTCCGTCGATGATCACCCCGACGGTGGCCGATCCGGGCGGCATCGACGCCCTGTGCACCCAACCCGACGGACCCTGCCCCTTTCACGAGCACACCGTCGCCGACGTGCTTGTGACCGGACAGCCGATGGCGGTGCTGGTGGCAACGCCGGCCTTCTGCTCGACTGCGTACTGCGGACCGGTGCTCGACACGTTGATCGAAGCGGCGCCGAGCTACCCCGGCATTGCCATGATCCACCTCGAACCCTACGCCAACGCGCGCGCCGTCAACGGCGATCTGACCAGCCCAGACCTTCAGCTGGCGGCGTCGATGAGCGCACTTGGCCTCGATTTCGAGCCGGCGCTGTTCTTGGTCGGCAGCAACGGTGTGCTGGTCGACCGCATCGACAACGTGTTCGACTCGAGCGAGCTCGAACCGGCGTTGGACTCGCTCAGCTGAACGACTGCCCGCAGCCGCAGGTGCGCTGGGCGTTGGGATTGTCGATCGAGAAGCCGGCCTGCTGAAGGCCGTCCTTGTAGTCGAGCGTGGCCCCGTTGAGCAGTTGTGCGCTGGTGGGGTCGACGATCACGCGAACGCCATCACCGACGGTGGACGTGATGTCGTCGGCGGCCGAGTCGGCGTCGAAGAACATCTCGTAGCTGAAGCCGGAGCATCCGCCGGGGCGCACGGCGACTCGAAGTGCCAGCGCAGCGTCGCCCTCTTCGTCGAGAAGAGTCTTCAGCTTGCCTGCGGCGTTGTCGGTGACAGTGATCATGCCAAGTCCTCCATGGAGTCGGTGGGTGAAGGCTAATGGTCGTGTGCACGGAGATGCACACCGGGCGGTCCCGATATCCACAACGCCGACTCGGGCGCAATCATTCCCATCTCCTAGCCTGGAGGCCATGACGTTCGTGAACCACCAGCACGCTCCGAACGACGATCCGGCCGGAGGTGACACCGGCTCGCCGTCGCCGGCCGACGTGATGGAAGTGCTGCGCGGGGTGATCGATCCGGAGCTGAACCTCGACATCGTGTCGTTGGGGATGGCCAAGCGAGCCGATGTCGACAACGGTGTGGTCACCATCACCATCGCGCTCACCACCCTCGGCTGCCCGCTCCGGGCCCAGATCACCTCCGACGCCACGGCCCGGATCGGTTCGATGCCTGGGGTCTCCGACGTCCAGATCGAGTGGACCGAGCTGAGCGCCGAAGAAAAGGCGCTGACGATGGATCGTGCCCGCAAACACGCCGTCGACACTGCGGGTGAGACCGCCATCGCTCCCACCACCAAGGTCTTGGCCATTGCGTCCGGAAAGGGCGGGGTCGGCAAGTCGTCCGTCACGGTCAACCTCGCCGCTGCGCTCGCCATGCGTGGGCTGCACGTCGGGATCATCGACGCCGACATCTGGGGATTCTCGGTGCCACGCATGCTCGGCATCGAGGGTCGACTCGACGCCGACGGTACGGGAGAACGCCCGATCATCAAGCCCCACTCGCTGGCGTTCGGCTCCGGCCGGCTCGACGTCGTCTCGATGGGGTTCCTGGTCGAAGACGAGGAGTCGGCCCTGCTGTGGCGCGGCCTGATGTTGAACCGTGCCGTGCAGCACTTCCTCGAGGATGTCGCCTGGGCCGACGATCTCGACTACCTCGTCATCGACATGCCACCAGGCACCGGCGATGTCGCAATGGGTCTCGCTCGGATGTTGCCCCGAGCCGAGATGATCGTCGTCACCACGCCGGCCACGGGCGCACAGAAGGTGGCGGCACGAGCGGTGACCATGGCACGCAAGTCCTACGTCCGGGTGGCGGGCATCATCGAGAACATGTCGGCGTTCATCACCGAGGACGGCCGCTCGTACGAACTCTTCGGGTCCGGAGGCGGGGCCGCCTTGGCCGCGTCCTCCGGCGCTCCACTCATCGGGCAGGTCCCGATCGAGCCGGCGGTGTCGCACGGTGGCGATGCCGGCACACCTGCGGTGCTCGGTGAGGGAGCGGCAGCCAGCGCGTTCCATCAGATCGCCGAGCGAATCGTCACCGAGGTTGCGCCGCCGATCGAGATGGCCGGTTGTACCGCGCGACTGCTCGCTGCAGCCGAAGCCGCGCTCGACGAACTCGAGCTCTGACGCACCAATGCTTCGGTCTGACGCCCCGACACTCAGGCCTGTGGCGCTCCGGTGCCAGGAGGTGCGGCCCGATCGATGACGAGACGCTCGCTCGCGATGGACGAGGACGGCACGAGCACCCGTTCGCCATCGGCGGTTTCGAGTTCGATCGCTGTCGGATGCAACCCGACCACGGTGCCGGCCAGGTCGCCGCTCTGGATGTGGTCACCGATGGCGAGCATGCGCCGTAGCGTTCGCGTCGAAGCGACCTCGGCGGCGATCCCACGACCACCCAGCCCGACCAGCAACGTGAAACTGGCGGCGAGTCCGAAGAAGATGGCGGCAACACCGAGATTGACCACGGTGGTGTCGATCCCGAGCTGGGCGACGGCGAGCAGGACGGCGAGTCCGACGATCGTGCCACGAACCGCCATCGACACCTGCCGCTGTACGGCCGCCGACGCTCGAGCCAGCGCCGGACCGATCGCCGTCAGCGCGAATGCGCTCACGACATTGGCCAGGATCACGATGATGGCCGCCGACAGCACCCGGGGCAGGAAGGCAATGAGATCCTTCGGCAGCTGATCGAGGGCGTCGGGGCTGATCACACCGAGGGCACTGATCATGCCGATGATGACCCCGCCCCACAGCACCAGACTCGACAGGGGGGAGGCCGCCTCCTGGAGCGCCGGCGGACGAGTGTCCTTCGCCAGGGCCCGGAAGACCAGGCGGGAAGCCAGCAGCCCGGCGAGGATGCCGCCGATCAGCATGCCTGCGACGATGATCCAGTCGGTTCCGGTCATAGGTCCTCCTCCGTGAGCAACAACTTCGAGGTCTCGAGTCCGGCACCGAACAGGTCACCGAGCACCGACAACATCTGACGAGACCCCAATCGGTCGATCACCTTTCCCTCGACACGATCCGAGAGCCCGGCGTTCGGTGCAAGCACGCTCGACAGTATCGAGCCGAGGTCGGACCGTTCGAGATCATCACCGATTGCCAGGTGTTCGAGCTTGGCCGCGCAGCGGTGACAGTTGTCGATATGAGCCGTCAGATCCGGGCCATCGACCGGCGTATCGTCGTGCAACCACCGCCGCAGCTGCTCGGTGGAGGGGTGGCGCCGGATCATGACCACTCCCGCAATGCCGAGGCCAGCTTGCGTCGCGCCCGCAGCAGCCGGGTCTTGACCGTCGGCAGCGGCACATCGAGCAATCGGGCGATCTCCTCGTACGCCAATCCCTCGATCTCTCGGAGCACCACGACACTTCGAGACAGATCGTCGAGCGTGTCGAGTGCCGCCTCGAAGTCGGTCATCGCCTGCGACTGCTCGACGCGGTGCTCGGGAAGTTGCTGTGGGCGGTCGGTCGCCTCGGGCAGGTCGATCGGATCGGTCACGAACGCTCGGCGACTGCGGAGGGTCGAGATCGCGGTGTTGTGGGCGATCCTCATGATCCACCCCCGCATCGACGAGTCACCGCGGAAGCTCGGTAGCGCCAGCCAGGCCTTGAGCATGGTGTCCTGGGTGACGTCCTCGGCCAGCGCCCGGTCGCGCACGACGGAATAGGCGAGCCGGAAGACGGCGTCGCCGTGGTCGACCACCAGCTGGTGGAGATCGTCGGGGTCACCACTCGACGCACGCGCTCGTTCGCCCGGCGAGCCGGTGCCTGGTGGAATCGCCCAGAGCGAGGGCGTTCGCACACGGTGAAACAAGAGACGCAATAGGGACACGACGCACGTGAGCTTATGGGAGTCGCGCACTTTCTACTTTTGCTCGCCCATCCCCCGGATTCGTTCCGCCGCCAACTCGCCGTGGTGGTTTCTCGCGACTTTCGTAGGCGCCCAACCGTCCTGAACACCGCCGGAACGGGACGAGCCGTTCCGCGACAACACGATGGAGCAATCATGGTTCACGGGCGACTTCTGGCGGTCAGCATCGACTTCGATGGGATCTTGACCAAGACAGTCGGCGACATCGCCGACTTCGTTCCCAAATTGGTGGCGTTCGTCTTGATCTTCCTCGTGGGTTCGTTCATTGCGAAGATGGTTCGCAAGGCCATCACCACGGTGCTGCACAAGATCCGTTTCGACGACTACATCGACGCCGCCGGTATCGGCACGCACATCGAACGAGCCGGCTTTGCCGATAGCGGCAGGTTCGTCGCTCAGATCATCTACTACCTCATCATGTTGCTCGTGCTGAAGCTCGGGCTCAGTGCCTTCGGTCAGAACGACATCAGCGATGCACTCGACGGACTCATCGCCTTCATCCCGAAGATCATCGTGGCCTCGATCATCGTGATCATCACCGGCCTGGTCGCCAACACCGTGGCCAACGTCATGCGGCCCGCCCTGTCGAACCTCGACTACGGCTCGGCGCTCACGACGGCCGCCACGACCGCCATCTGGGTGATCGGCATCTTCGCCGCCATCGATCACATCGAGGTGGCGAACGACATCGTCGACACCCTGTTCACCGCCATCGTGGGAAGCCTCGGCCTGATCCTGGTGATCAAGTTCGGCGTCGGCGGCATCTGGGCAGCCCGCGACCATTTCTGGCCTGCGGTCTACCGCAAGTTCTCACCATCCGCCTCGGCTGCGTCGCCGGACCGCCAGGCGTGATCGTGACACCGGGGCCTGCGGCGGAGTCCCGGTCTCGGTCAGCGGGTTCCCCCGGCCCGGCTGACCGAAGCTCTCGAACACCGAACGGTGCCCGGCGCCGACACGGGTTCAACCCCCTCCCCTGATCCCACCCTCAGCACTGCGGGATCAGGGGACCGGATGGCGGCATGGGGCTGGGTGGGCGATCCAGCCTCAGGTCGCTTCCGAAAAGGGCCCCCGACCGATCGGTCGGGGGCCCTTCACCGTTCATGCGGTCTGGGTCACTCGGTCTCGACTCGGACGGTCGACCCGGCGAGCATCGACCGATCAGAGTCCGAGGTGCTTCTTCGCCTCTTCGATGTACTGACCGCGCCCCGGAGCGATCGCCTTCAGCCGGAACGACTTCACCCGGGCAGGGAAGTCGTTCGGGATCTCGTCGCTCAAGTGATCACCGGCGATGAGCGAACGCTCCTGCTCGAGGAAGAAGACGTGGCGTCCGTCGCTCGGACTTCCCATGGCCATCGCCGCCATGCGGAACTCGGTGGCGTCGATCTTGTAGCCGTCGCCGAGCACGGTGTCGGCACCTTCGAAGCCAGGGGGCGCCACCAATTCGGCACCCGTGAGTTCCTTCAGCTTGAGCGCACCGCCGGAGTAGGCAGGGGACGGATCGGTCATGACGATCCACCGGATGCGATCGCCACCACAGCCACACAGCACGTCGAGGTGCGAGGCATCGCCCGGTCCCGGGTCGACGATCACGATCTCGTCGATGCCGATCAGGTAGGTGTTGAGCCCCGGCTCACCGTCGGCTTCGGCGCAAGCGATGCGCCGCACCAGCGGGCTGAGCGCCCGAGCGACGCCTGGGGTGATCGGCGGTGGTGGCGTTGGTTCTTCGATGGTCATCGGATTCGTTGCTCCTCTGCGACGAGTAGGTCAGCCGAGTTCAGGCCGAGCTGATCGTGGTACATCTGCAACATCACCGGCGTTCCGGCCATCGGGATGCGCCCGATCCACCAGATCGACATCGATGATGGTTCCATCGCCCGATGGGCCGCGTCGTCCAGGGCGCCTGGCGTCGTGCAGCGATCCTGAGCGGTTGATGAAGGGCACAGACCAGGACGAAGCCCGGGCCGCCAGCCGTGGTTCGACGGCCTTGCGGACCGGAGGGATCAGCAGCACGGCACCGACGGCGGTGGTGACGAAACCAGGGAATCCAATGAGGACACCGGCGATCAGGCCGAGAAAGCGACCGGCGACAGCGGTGGAGGAGTCGGTGGAAGGATCGGCTGCCGACGCCAGCGTCGAGACGAGGAGACCGGCCGACTGCTGACGAGTCACCGCGACACCGAGGATCATGAACAACAGCAGGAGGAGCAGCGTCGATCCGAACCCGATCTGCCCGACCACCCATGCGGCGGCGAAGTACTCAGCGACCAAGAGGCCGAAGATCACGAGCGCCGAGCGGGAGAACATCGACACCAAGTCTACCGGCGCCGAGGCCCTCCCCGACCGGCAGGCCTATCCTCGGGGTGTGCAGACCACCGCTGGAACAGCCGGTTCATGAGCGATCGACCCCCCTCTGTCGACCGGCTGGCCCGCTCACTACGAGCGAGCGGTCTGCCGCACCCCGTGCTCGTCGACCTGGCTCGACGCCTGATCGCCGACGGCACGACCGACATGGCCGAGACCGAAGCCAACCGAGTGCGCCGTCGGCTGCTGACGCCGGTGATCAACGGCACCGGTGTACTGCTCCACACGAATCTCGGCCGGGCACCGGTGGCCGTCGACCACGAGGCCACGTTCTCCAATCTCGAACTCGACCTCGAAACCGGCGAACGCGGGAGCAGGCAGGCCGGCATCGGGAGCCTCCTCGCCACGGCCACGGGGGCCGAGGCCGCCATGGTCGTCAACAACGGAGCCGCTGCCGTCATGCTCGTTCTCGCCGCGCTGGCAGCCGGCAAGCGGGCCGCTGTCAGTCGCGGCGAACTGGTGGAGATCGGTGGAGGGTTTCGCATTCCCGACGTGATGGTGCAGTCCGGCGCCGGTCTCGTCGAAGTGGGCACCACGAACCGCACCCGACTGGCCGACTTCCAGCGTGCGATCGATGCCCACGACGATCTCGAGGTGGTCCTCCACGTCCACAAGAGCAACTACGAGATCGTCGGGTTCACCGAATCGGTCGGCATCGACGAACTGGCGACGCTCGACGCCATCGTGGTTGCCGACATCGGCTCGGGCTATCTCGACGCCGCTTGCCCCTGGCTCGACGGTCCTCCGCCTTCGTGGTTGGCGAACGAGCCTGCCGCTCGTCAGAGTCTCGACGCCGGCGCCGACCTCGTGATCTTCAGCGGCGACAAGCTGTTCGGCGGACCGCAGGCCGGCATCATCGCCGGAAGGGCCGACCTCGTCGCCGCCTGTGGGCGACACCCACTGGCGCGCGCCCTGCGTCCGGGCAGCCTCGTACTCGACGCCCTGCAGACGACCACCTTGGCCTACCTCGATCGCCGCGGCACCGACATCCCCTTCTGGCGCATGGTTGCGACGCCGACCGCCGAGTTGCGAGTGCGGGCCGAGGCCATCGCCGCCACGACGGCCGGCTCCTGGATCGTCGTCGACACTCGTGCCGTCCCCGGCGGTGGCACGCTGCCGGGAACCACCTTCGCCAGCGTGGGCCTGAGCCGACCCGGTGATCATCGCAGCTCGTTGCGATCCGGTGAGCGGCCACTGATCGCTCGAATCGAGAACGGGTCGACCATCATCGACCTCCGCACCATCGACGCCAACGACGACCCTGCGGTCATCGCCGCCCTCGCGGCCACCGGCGATCGATGACCGTCATCGCGACCGCCGGTCACGTCGACCATGGCAAATCGACACTGATCCGACTGCTTACCGGCACGGATCCCGATCGCTGGGAAGAGGAGAAGGCACGGGGTCTGACGATCGATCTCGGCTTCGCCAGCCTCACCCTGGGCTCGGGGCGCACGCTCTCGTTCATCGACGTGCCCGGCCACATCCGCTTTCTCCGCAACATGCTGGCCGGCGTCGGTGCCGTCCAGGGATGCCTGTTCGTGGTGGCCGCCACCGAAGGGTGGAAGCCGCAGACCGAGGAACACCTGCGAATTCTCGACCTCCTCGGCGTCGCTCACGGTGTGATTGCGCTGACCAAGACCGACCAGGTCGACGCCGAACTCCTCGAGCTGGCGCTCCTCGATGTCGCCGAGCACGTCGAGGGCTCGTTCCTCGAAGCCGCCCCGGTCGTCCCGGTCGCCGCTCCCGGGCGTGCGGGCTACGACCAGCTCGAGGTCGAGCTCGACGCACTGGTCGACCGTGTCGGCCCGGCCCTCGACCGGGCAAAGCCCCGGCTCTGGATCGACCGCTCGTTCGCTCCCGCCGGCGCCGGCACCGTGGTCACGGGCACGCTCACCGGTGGTTCGGTCATGGTCGGCGACGAGCTCCTCCTTGCCCCGCAACGGTCGAGTGCACGAGTTCGTTCGCTGCAGACGCACCACCAATCAACCGACACCGCCCCGCCGGCCGCCCGGGTCGCCGTCAACCTCACTGGCATCTCGCACCACGACGTGCAGCGGGGCGACGTCCTGGTCACCAACGGCGCCTGGCATCACACCCGAACGGTCGACGCCGAACTCAACGTGCTGGCGTCACTCAGCCACGAGGTGTCACGGCGCGGCGCCTACGCCGCCTACATCGGCTCCGGCGAGTTCAACGCGGCCGTGCGGATCCTCGGCCCCGAGACCCTGGCCCCTGGCACACGCGGCAACGTTCGCCTTCATCTCGACCGGCCCCTTCCGCTGGTCCCCGGCGATCGGTTCATCCTGCGCGAGCACGGTCGCGACGAAACCATCGGGGGCGGTGAGATCCTTGACGTCGACCCGATCGTTCCGGCGTCGAAGGCTCGACCCGACCGCTCGATCCACCGGGTCGTCGCCGAGCGAGGCTGGATCGAACTCGCTCAGCTCCGACGGCTGATCGGCGACGACGACCAACCGACGCCGATCGGCGCAGATCCCGGCGGCAACGGTGACGACGGCCTGCGCCTCGTCGGCCGATGGGTGGTCCCGTCCGACGTCCTCGACGCCGCCATCGAGGCCCTGCGAGCCGACATCGAGGCCGCCGGCGCGCTCGGGCTCGACATCGCCACCCTCGACGAACAGCGCCGAGCCGTGCTCGAACGCATCGACGAGGCGAAGGTCGATGCCGGGCGTGTCGTGCTCGGCACGCCCGTCGACCCGCTGGCCGACCACTGGTGGGTCGAGGTCCTGCTCCAAGACCCGCTGTCCCCGCCGAACGCCGACGGCGTGGACCGGGCCGAGGTGAGGGAACTCGTGCGCCGGGGCCTCGTCATCGAACACGACGGTGTGTACTTCGCGGCGACGGCACTCGAGGTTGCCGGTCGCCGGCTCCGGTCGGCGCTCGAGGCACAACCGGAAGGTATGACCGTGGCAGAGATCCGCGATCTGTGGGGAACGAGCCGCAAGTACGTCCTGGCCATTCTCGGTTGGATGGACGCCACCGGGCAGACTCGCCGACGTGAAGACCTCCGACTCGCCGGACCGAGGCTGCCACAGTGAGGGGCGAAGTGATCAGTTCGCCCGAGACAGGCTCTCGCGTCGCTCGTTCTCGGTGAGGCCGCCCCAGATGCCGTGCTGCTCACGAATGGAGAGCGCGTAGTCGAGGCACGACGTCTGCACCGAACAACTCATGCAGATCTCCTTGGCCCGAGCCTCACGCATCCGCTTCTCGGAGCGACGCTCGAGGCGTGGCGGCGGGAAGAAGATGGCCTGGTTCGGACCCCGGCAGGCGGCACCCTTCTGCCATGTCGCTTCGAGTTCGTGCACACTCATGTTCGAGACCCCCTTCAGTGCTGGAGCCCGACCCTATGCCCGAAGTGACGCCCGACACAAGGGCCTCTTTCCGCCGGTCAGGGGGTCGTCAGTCACGCTCAGGGGCCAAAACGGACGAAGCGTGGTGACGGGCGCGCGGCCCGTGAGGGCGGTCAGCCCCGGTCGCGGTAGTCCTTCGCTCCACCCGCCTCGGGTTCGACCTCGAGGAGCATTCGATGGAGTCCGACCACACGCACCCGATCGCCGGTCTTCAGCGGCGTCGCCCGGTTGGTGATGGCTCGCCAGGGAGCGTCGCGCACGACGACCGTGCCCTCGGGATCGATGTCGCTGGTCGCCTCGCCGAACTCACCGATGATCCACGACCGCCCGATGGTGGGGCTCGAGAACCGGGTCCGCACCATCGACGGCATGCCGGTGTAGGCGTACAGCGCGGCCCCGATGAGCCCGACGCCGATGGTGATGACCGACATCGACACCCCGTCATAGAGCGTGAGGGTGCCGATGGCGAACAGGACCATGCCCACCCCCGAGTACAGGCGGGGAATGTTGGTCTGGATGTCGACGGCGAACGCCAACAAGGCCAGCACCAACATCACGACGGCGGAGGTGCGCACCGGGAGCACGGCGAGGCCGTAGCACCCCATGACCAGCATGAACGCACCGATGGCACCGGCGATCCCGACACCGGCGGTGTAGAGCTCGAAGATCAGCAGCGCCAACCCACCGACGAAGCACAGGTAGGCAACCTCGGGACTGGCCACGGTGTGGAACAGCTGCAGGGTGAGCGGTAGTTGCCGGAACTGGGGTTGGCTGAGGCCGATCGCCGACTCCGTGCCTTCCACGGGTGCCTCGTAGCCCGGAAGTTGGCTGACGAACTCGCGCAGCACCGACGAGGTTTCGAGCGGACCGACCGAGATCCCGAGATCGATCGCTTCCTGGGCATTGATGGTCTGGTCGGCCAAGCGCGCGGTCGCCTCGCCGAATGGCTCACCAAAGGAGTCGTCGAGCCGCAACCGCCCGGTGTCACCGATGCGGGACCCGCCGGCGACACCCACCAGGTCGGCGACGCCCAGGAGTTCAGCTGCACCGCCGTAGGCGACCGAACCCGAGGGGCCGACCCAGATGGCGATCGGCACACTCGACTCATCGAGCCGCCGAGCGAGGCGCTCGAAGGCACGATCGTCGAGCACCGCCCCCTTCGAGTCCATCTGCAGCACCACCCCGAGGACACCCTCGGCTTCGGCGTCGTCGAGTTCGGACAGCAAGAAGTCGGTGATGACCGGATCGATCAGACCGGACACCTCGACGATGCGCACCTGCGACGCACTATCGGCGGCCTGGGCGCCTGCGGACGGCGCAAGGCCGAGCAACATGCTGCAGGCAGCCAGCAGCATGGCAAGCACGCCGAGACGTCGGGTACATCGGCGGCTTCGGCCGGGCGCTAGCCTCGGCGTCAGTGTCCGCATTGGAGTTCTTGACTGCATCTCGCGTCCTGATCGTGGCGGGAAAGGGCGGGGTCGGCAAGACAACGCTAGGGGCAACCCTCGGTCTTGCCGCTGCCAGGCTCGGTCTGAGCGTCGCGCTCATCGAACTCGAAGGACACAGCACGCTCGGCCGAGCGTTGGGCGCCGGTCCGCTCGACTACCGGCCCATCACCATCGACCTCGAACCGGGCTGGACCGGCCGACTCGAAGCTCGACGGATCACCCCCGACGAAGCACTCGCCGAGTATCTCGGCGATTCCGGGCTCCGACGGGTCGCCACACGACTGATCAAGACCGGGGCGATCGACGTGGTCGCCACCGCCGCACCCGGCATCCGAGACTTGCTGGCACTGGGCAAGATTCGACAGCTCGAGGAACGGGGCGGCACCGACCTGATCGTGGTCGATGCTCCCGGATCGGGGCACGCCATCACCTTTCTCCGATCTGCTGCCGGCATCGCCGACTCGTCCCCATCCGGCCCGTTGCGCGACCAGGCCGACCTGGTCCTCGCGCTGCTGGCAGATGAACGACGATGTCAGACCATGCTGATCACCCTCCCCGAGGAGACGCCGATCAACGAGGTGGTCGAGACCGCGTTCAGTCTCGAAGACCAGGTCGGCGTGAAGCTCGCCCCGGTCGTGATCAACGGCTGCTGGCCGAGCATCGACGGACTCGAGGCCAGCGTCACAGCGAAGCGCCCGACCTGGCGGTCGACCTCTCCCGAAGCGTGGGACGCGGCCGTCTTCCGACTGCAGCAGATCGAGCAGCAGACCACCGAGTGTCGGCGTCTCGCCGCCGAGCTCCCACTCCCGCAGCTCCGACTGCCCCACCAGTTCACCACTCGGATCGAGCGACCACATCTGCTCGATCTCGTCGACCACCTGATGGACCAGCTCGACACGATCGGTTCTGCCGCATGAGTGTGGCGCTCGATCGCCTCACCACCCCCACGATCGTCTGCCTGGGGCCGGGCGGCGTCGGGAAGACCTCGATGTCGGCCGCCATCGGCGTTGCCCTCGCTCACACCGGCAAGCGGGTCGTCGTGCTCACCATCGATCCCGCACGTCGCCTGGCCGACGCCATGGGCCTCGACGAGCAGCTCGGCAACGAACCCCAACAGATCAAGGGCCCCTGGTCGGGTGAGTTGTGGGCGTCGATGCTCGACCCTGCGGCCACGTTCGAACAGGTGATCACCGAACAGGCCCCGACCCCCGCCCAAGCCAAGCGGATCCTCACCAACCGACTGTTCGCCAACCTCGCCACCTCGCTCTCGGGAACCGGCGAATACATGGCGACCGAGCGGCTCCACGCGCTCGGCAACGACGACCGTTTCGACGTCGTCGTCGTCGACACCCCACCTTCACGTCACGCCTTCGACTTCCTCGACGCACCCGGGCGACTCACGAGGTTCATCGACCACCCGCTCTACCGTCACGTGCTCGCACCTCGACGAGGTCTGCTGCGCGCCGTGTCCAAGGCCAACCAGCTGGCGGTGCGCACCGTGTCGCGCATCGTCGGCGCCGACCTGCTCGGCGAGGTCGTCGACTTCTTCTCGCTGTTCGACGGCATGGACGACGGGTTCCGGGACCGTGCTCGCCTCGTCGACCAGCATCTATCCGGCGTCGACACCGCCTACGTGCTCGTCGCCTCGGCCCGGTTCCAGGCGGTCGAGGAAGCCGAGTGGATCGCCAACAATCTCACCAAACGGGACCGCTCGATCTCGCTCCTCCTCGTCAACCGAGTGATCCCCCGGCACTTCGCCACCGCCTCGGTTCTCGCCGACGAGACGGTCCCTCCGCCCGTCCGCCAGAACCTGGCCGACCTTCGCCGGCAGATCGATGACGAGACGCGCCTGTCAGACCAACTCGGCGACGCCACGGGGGGCGCGCCGCGATGCACGATTCCGCAGCAGCCGAAAGCTGTCAGCGACCTTGGCGGATTGCTGGCGTTGGCCAGCCACCTCGCCGAGGATCAGTCGTCGTCGGCCTGATCGAGGGCTTCGAGCGCCTCTTCGAGCGAGTCGGCCACCGGCACGATGCGATCGAACCCCGTGGTGTGGAGCAGGCGGGTGATGGTGGTGCGGTCACAGGCCACCGCCACCGAGCCGTTCGCTTCGCGGGTCTTGCGAATGCCACCGATCAAGGCACCGAGGCCGGCCGAATCCATGAACGGCACCGATGACAGATCGATCAGGAGACGCTGCTCGCCGGCGAGCTTGCCGAGCGCTTCACGAAACGCGCCGACGCTGTAGGCGTCGAGCTCTCCCGAGGGGCGGCAGAGGGTGTAGTCGTCGTTCTCTTCGATATGGATCTCGAGCACGGGTACGTCCTCTTTCCTTCAGTGGCCGCAACCGACACGTTGTCTCCGGTCGAGCTGCGAGGTCTTGCTGGTACAACCGACGAAGCGGTAGCACACCGATGTTCGACGACCAGACCCATCGGGCCGCGGCCGCCTCGGCACGGATGCTACCGCCCAAACGCATGGGGCCGTCATCTGGTTCCCGTCGTTCCTCGGCCCCTGTCGTTCCTCGGCCCCAGGGGGCCTCGGCACATACCGAGTTCTTCGCTGGCGCTCAGAACTCGCGCCGCTCCACACTGCAGAGCCGCTGGTGCCGTCGGTCCACGAGCAATGCGGCGCTGGCGGGGGTCCCTCGTTTGGAGTGGTAGCCTGCCTGCGTGGTTGCGATCCTTCTTGCTACTGATTCTGATGCGCTGTTCGAAGAGGTCGATGCGGCGCTGGCCAGCGACGACGTCAGCGTGATGCGCGTCACCGCCGGCGCCGACGTGCTGCGGGTGGTCGAGGTCAAGTCACCGGATCTCGTCCTCCTCGACATGCAGATCGGCAATCAGGGTGGCATCGCCACCTGCATCGCCCTCCGCCAGGAAGAGGGCTTCGACCGCCTCGCCCATCGACCGGTCGCCCTCCTGCTCGATCGAGCCGCCGATGTCTACGTGGCCGGCCAGTCCGGCGCCGAAGGCTGGCTCGTGAAGCCGATCGACCCCCTTCGCCTCAGCCGGATGGTCAGCGCACTCCTCGCCGGGCAGACGCACTACGAAGGCGTCGTCGCCAGCGCCTGAGATCTCTGACAAAACCACCGTCGGCTCCGCCCGACGATTCAGATAGCATCGGAGTTCGTCACCACGGGTTGTGGCGCAGCTTGGCAGCGCGCCTCGTTCGGGACGAGGAGGTCGGGAGTTCAAATCTCCCCAACCCGACGCCATGCTCGATGCCCGGTCGCCACCTCGGCGGCCGGGCATCGGCGCGCCTGGGGTCTCCAGCGACCGATTGCTCACGCCGTCAACCCATTGAGTACGTTCGCGGAGATGACGACCGCGTCGAGTCCCATCGAACAGGCCATCGGGGTCCTGCGTACCGAAGGCGGCGCCATGATCCGTCGGGCCATCGCCGGCGACGAAACGCTCGACCCGACCGAACTGGCGAACGACGACGATCTCGGCTGGTTCGGGCCGGACAGCGCCGTTTGGGAGGTCCATTCGAGTTCGGCGATGCTCATCGGCGGTCTGCGTGCCCTCCTCTTGCAGACGCTACATCCCCTCGCCATGGCCGGCGTGGCCGAGCACTCCGACTACAAACGTGACCCGTGGGGGCGGCTCCACCGCACCGGCCGGTTCGTCGGCGCCACCACGTACGGCACGTCCACCGCAGCCGAGTCTGCAGTCGAGACCGTGCGGAAGGTGCACGAGCGGGTCACCGGCTTCGCCCCCGACGGGCGTCCGTATGCCGCCAACGATCCGCATCTCCTGCTCTGGGTACATGTCACCGAAGTCGATTCGTTCCTCGCCGCCTACCGGCGGTACGGGAATGAGCGGCTCCCTCGCGATCGGCGCGACGCCTACGTGGCCGAGATGGCGATCGTCGCCGAACGACTGGGGTCGGAGCCCCCACCGCGCAGCGAGGCCGAACTCGCGGAGTGTCTCCGACGCTTCCGGGCCGAATGCCGAGGCTCTCGACAGAGTCGGGACGCCACCCGCTTCCTGTTGAACCCTCCGGTCAATCTCGTCGCCCGACCGGCTTACGGCATCATCACCGCCGCGGCGATCGGACTGCTTCCTGGGTGGTCCCGGCGGCAGCTCCTGCTTCCGACCGTGCCACTCGTCGACCCGCTCGCCGTGCAGCCGGCGGCGAAGGTACTGATGGCTACGATCGGCTGGCTGATGGGCGACGACGACCAGCGACGCCTACCCTCCGAACGTGCAGCTCCATGAGTTCCAAGCATTGATGGACCGCCTCTACGGCGACGCCGATCGTGAACGGGGTCTTCCCTCGACCGTGGCGTGGCTGTGCGAAGAGGTCGGTGAACTGGCCCAGGCCGTGCGCAAGGGCACGGTCGAACAGCAACTCCACGAACTCGGTGACGTGCTGGCGTGGCTTTCCTCGCTCGCCAACCAGCTCGGGCTCAGCCTCGAAGACGCAGCGGAGCGCTACGTCACCGATCCCCCATGACCGTGCGTCGACTCGACCGTCAGGCGGGTGCGTGGTCGGGGTGGTGGGCGGCCACGTTGTCCGGATAACTGCGGCAGTAGTAGTTCCACAGCTGCTGGCCGTACACACCCGCGCCCTGGCCACTCCCGATGCCGTCGACACCAGCCTCGATCTCGTTCTTGCGGGCCATGAACCCGGCACCAGCATGGTGTGGACTCGCCGCCACGGCAGCGGCGAACGACGGATCGAGCGGCAACGGATCGAGCCGTGTGGTCAGGTCGGGACCGTGGAACCAGGCCGAGGAAAACCGTTCGGCGCCGGTGATCACTCGATGGGTGGTCGCCACGAAGTAGTTGCCGGTCATCTCCTGCAGCATCTCCCCGATGTTGACCACGAACGCACCGGGGGTCGGCGCCACATCGATCCACTCGTCGGCAGGGTTGAGTACCTGTAGACCGCTGACCTCGTGCTGCAGCAGCAGCGTGAGAAACCCGGCATCGTGGTGGGGGTTGACGCCCGCGCCATCGCTCGGCGTCGGCGGGTAATGGATCAACTTCACCAGCGAGTGTGGGTACGAACCGAACATCTCACGAAGATGGGAGACCGCCAGTCCGAGCCCGACCGAGAAGAGCTCGAGCAGTTCATCGGCCAGCTGCTGCATGGCAGCGAAGAACTCCGACATGTGCGCCCGGAAGCCGGGAAGGAGCCCCTCGTCGATCCACTGGTTGGGGCCGTCGAGTCGAAGATAGGGCGGCTCGAGATCGAGACCGCGGACCGGATGTTCGGTCGAAAGGTCGAGCTGTTCCCGCAGGTCGGGACGACCACCGGTCAGCTCGCTGCCCACCGGTTCGAACCCACGGAAATGCGGGGAGTTCCGTTTGTCGATCGACAGCCGATCGGCCTCGGGCAGGGCGAAGAACCGTGCCCGTTGTCGAGCGTGCTCGTCGAGGAAGTCCGGCTCGATGCCATGCCCGACGAGCTGGAAGAAACCGACCTCATGACAGATCCGACACACCTGTTCCGCGAACGCTCGCCGCTCCCCGTCGTCGGCGGCCGAGCGCCAGTGCGCCAAGTCGATCTCGGGGATGGTGGTGAAGGGGTCGGTCGTCGCAGCGGCCGAGGGAGAAACAGACGTCACGGCCGACAGGTTGGATCAGGCTTCGTTGGCGATCAACTCGGCGATCTCCACCGTGTTGAGGGCGGCGCCCTTCCGGAGGTTGTCGCCCGTGACGAACAGGGCGAGGCCGTTCGGCACGGTTTCGTCGCGACGAACACGACCGACGATCGAAGGATCGCTACCGGCAGCCTTCAGCGGCGTCGGCACGTTGTCGACCACGACGCCGGGCGCCTCGGCGAGCAGCTCGAGTGCCCGCTCGACCGAGAGCGGGTTGGCGAACCGAGCGTTGATCGACAGCGAGTGCCCGGTGAACACCGGGACCCGCACACAGGTGCCCGAGACCGTGAGCCCGGGAATGTGCAGGATCTTGCGTGACTCGTCGCGAAGCTTCTGCTCCTCGTTGGTCTCGAACGAGCCGTCGTCGACCATCGAGCCCGCGAACGGCACCACGTTGTAGGCGATCGGCTCGACGAAGGCAGAGGGGGCGCCGACATCGACCGACTCACCGTCGTGCGTCAGCTGGCGGGCGTCGCCGGCCTTGGCGATCTGGCCCGCAAGTTCTTCGACGCCGGCCAGACCGGCCCCCGAAGTTGCCTGGTAGGTGGCGACGACCAGCGATTCGAGCTGGGCCTCGTCGTGCAGCGGTCGCAGCACCGGCATGGCGGCCATGGTGGTGCAGTTGGGATTGGCGACGATGCCCTTCGGGCGGTTCAGCGTGTCGGCGTCGTTCACGCCGACCACGACCAGCGGTACCTCGGGGTCCATGCGCCACGCCGAGGAATTGTCGACCACGACGGCACCCGCTGCTGCGACCTTGGGAGCAAGGGCGAGCGATGTGCCGCCGCCAGCGGAGAACAGCACGACGTCGAGCCCTGCGTAGTCGGCGACGGCGGCGTCTTCGATCGTGACCGGCGAGCCCTTCCAGTCGATGGTCCGCCCGGCGGAACGAGCCGAGGCGAAGAGCCGAAGCTCGTCGACGGGGAAGTTCCGCTCCTCGAGAATGGAGAGCATGACGCTCCCGACCTGACCGGTGGCTCCGACGATTCCTACGCGCATGCTTTCAGGCTAGAGCGATCACCGGAATCCGGCGCCCCAATTTCCGCCACCCCAGGGGCAACTCTGGAGCGTTGATGCCGCTGAGCGGTACGAAAACGCCAACGTTGCTGATCGGAGGGGTGGCGGAAGCGGAATGATCAGGCGGCGTCGAGGCCGAACGCGGCGTGGAGCAGCACGACGGCGTCCTCGGCCCGGTCGGCGCTGATCACACAGCTGACACGGATGGCCGAGGTCGAGATCATCTCGATGTTGATGCCGTTGTCGGCCAACACCTCGAACATCGTGGCGGCGACGCCGGGGTTCGACTTCATGCCGGCGCCGATCACCGACACCCGTCCGATCGACTGGTCGGTGGTGACGGTCTCGGCCCCGATGTCGGCGATCACCCCACCCTCGAGCAGGGCGACGACCCGGGCGTGGTCCTCGGTGGGAACCGTGAAGGAGATGTCGGTGCGGCCCTGGTCGGACACGTTCTGGACGATCATGTCGACGTTCACGTTGGCGTCGGCCATCGCTCGGAACAGTCGGGCCGAGATGCCGGGCTGATCGGGGACGTCGGTGACCGTGACCTTCGATTCGGAGAGATCGTGGGTGACGGCTCTGATGATGGGCTGTTCCATGCCGGGTTCCTCTTCGATGACGAGGGTGCCCGGCTCCCAGGTGAAGGCCGAGCGGATGTGGAGTGGGACCTGATAGTTATGGGCGACTTCGACGGACCGCATGGCCGGCTTGGGGCATCCGGTGGCCGTCATCTCGAGCAGTTCGTCGAAGGTGATGGTGGCCATCTTCTGGGCTCGGGTGACCACACGAGGGTCGGCGCTGAAGACACCCGACACATCGGTGTAGAGCTCGCAGAGGTCGGCCTCGAGGACATGCGCCAACGCGACGGCCGTGGTGTCGGAACCGCCGCGTCCGAGGAAGGTGACATCTTTCTCGGTCGACACTCCCTGCGATCCGGCGACCACCGGCACGACGCCGGCGTCGAGCGCTTCGCGCACCCGATCGGGGTGGATCTCGAGGATCTTGGCATTGCGATGGTTGGTGTCGGTGATGAATCCGGCCTGGCTCCCGGTGAACGAGTGGGCCTCATAGCCTTCCTCGGCGATGGCCATGCACATCAACGCGCACGCCTTTCGCTCACCGGCGGTGATGAGCATGTCCATCTCTCGGCCGGTGGGGTTCTTCGAGACCTGCGAGGCGAGGTGGAGCAGTTCGTCGGTTTCCTTGCCCATGGCGGAGATGACCAGCACCACCTGGTCGCCGCGGCGGCGGCAACGAGCAACATGGTCGGCGACGATCCGCATGCGGTCGGGATCGGCGACCGACGTTCCACCGAATTTCTGAACGACGAGTGCCACGGCGAAGAACGCTAACGGTGCCGACCGTGGTTGAAACCCGATTTAGGCCGCCCGACGCGTCGTTCGGGTCACACATGGTGCCGGCGGACCATCACCGACGGCGCAGTGCAGGGCGGCCCGGAGGCATCGCCCGGGGGGTGGCGTCGGCTGGCGGTATGCCAACGATATTCTCCCTGCCGTGGGTACCGAGAAGCGTGAACGTCAGAAGGCCAACCGTCAGAAGAAGATGGAGGAGCTGCACCGCACCGAGAAGAAGGACGACCTGCGCGGTCGTGTGATCCTCTTCGCCACGATCGCACTGCTGCTGCTCGGTGGTTTGTTCGCCTGGTCGCAGCTCAGCGGCGACGACGACAACGCCAACGACACCGCCGCCGGCGAGGCGGTTGCCGACAGCGGCGACGACGCGACCACCGAAACCACCACCGATGCCGCCGACAGCGTTGATCCGATGGACCCGATCCCAGCCGACTGTCCGCCGGCCGATGGTGCCCCCCAGGCGCTGCAGTTCCAGTCGGCGCCCGAGATGTGCATCGACGTCGCCAAGACCTACACCGCCGAGGTCAGCACCTCGATGGGCGACTTCACGATTGCGCTCGACCCCGAGCGAGCACCGCTCACGGTCAATAACTTCGTGTTCCTCGCCCGCTACCACTACTACGACGGGGCCACCTTCCACCGTGTCATTCCGGGCTTCGTGATCCAGGGCGGCGACCCCGTCGGCGATCCCCCCGGGATCGGCGGACCGGGCTACTCCTTCGCCGACGAGCTGCCGGCCGAGGGCGAGTACGAGCTCGGCTCCCTGGCCATGGCGAACTCCGGGGCCGACACCAACGGCAGCCAGTTCTTCGTCATCACCGGCGATCAGGGCATCGCACTGCCGCCGCAGTACTCCCTGTTCGGGAAGGTGACCGACGGGCTCGACGTCGCCCTCGCCATCCAAGACGTCGAGACGGACGCCGGCGACGCACCGGTCGAGCCGGTCGTCATCAACTCGGTCACGATCACCGAGAGCTGACCCCGGCGTCGTGAGCGACCCCGGTGCTCCGACCTGGACCTTCCCCCCGATCGCCGACCTGCCCGACGACGACCTCGTTGCCTTCGGCGCCGATCTCTCAACGGGCACGCTCGTGGCGGCCTACCGGGCCGGCTACTTCCCCATGCCGCTCACCCTCCCCCTTTCGGAAGCCTTGCGAGCGCGCAAACGCACCGAGATCGGCTGGTTCCATCCGGTCGAGCGGGGCGTCCTGGTGCCGGCTCGCCTCCACGTCAGCCGCTCCCTCCGCCGGTCGCTGCGGCGGTTCACCGCCACTGTCGATCGGTGCTTCAGCGACGTCGTCGCGGCGTGTGGCGACCCCGCTCGACCGCATGGCTGGATCGACCGCGACATCACCTCGGCCTACACCGAACTCCACCGTCGCGGTGTCGCCCACAGCATCGAGATCTGGGACCACGAGGGACTCGCCGGCGGGCTGTACGGGGTCGCCATCGGCGGTCTGTTCGCCGGTGAGTCGATGTTTCACCATCGAACCGACGCCTCCAAGGCGGCCATGGTGGCGCTGGTCGACCTGATCGGGCCCGAACCCGAGCGCCTCATCGATGTCCAGTGGCTCACCGACCATCTGGCGTCGATGGGCTGTGAGCGCGTCGAGCGCGCCGACTACGTCGAACGGCTCGATCGGGCCTTGGAACTCGACCTACCGGAAGTTTTTCGCTCCCGACCCTGATTCGGGCGACAATGCGGCCATGACTTCTCTCCGTCGCGAGCAGCCCGACCGACCGTGGATGATGCGGACCTACTCCGGACACTCCACGGCGCGTGCCTCCAACGAGCTCTACCGGACCAACCTCGCCAAGGGACAGACCGGCCTGTCGATCGCTTTCGACCTGCCCACGCAGACCGGCTACGACCCCGATCATGTGCTCGCCCGAGGCGAGGTGGGCAAGGTCGGCGTGCCGGTCGTCCACCGAGGTCACATGAGCACCCTGCTCGACCAGATCCCGGTCGGCGAGATGAACACGTCGATGACGATCAACGCGCCGGCGGCATGGATGCTTGGCCTCTACATCGACAATGCCAACGCCCAGGGCGTCGCCTCGACCCAGCTTCGAGGCACCACCCAGAACGACATCGTCAAGGAATACCTGAGCCGCGGCACCTACATCTTCCCGCCCGAGCCCAGCCGGCGGCTCATCGTCGACATGTTCGCGTTCTGCAACCAGCACGTACCGCGGTGGAACCCGATGAACGTCTGCAGCTACCACCTGCAGGAAGCGGGGGCGACACCGGTCCAGGAGATCGCCTACTCGCTGGCCACGGCGATCGGCGTGCTCGACGCCGTGAGGGAGTCAGGCCAGATCGCCGACGACGCGTTCAGTGCGACCGTCGCCTCGGTCTCGTTCTTCGTCAACTCCGGCATCCGGTTCATCGAGGAGACCTGCAAGATGCGGGCCTTCACCCAAATGTGGGATCGCATCACGCTCGAGCGCTACGGCATCACCGACCCGAAGGCTCGTCGCTTCCGCTACGGCGTGCAGGTCAACTCGCTCGGCCTCACCGAAGCCCAGCCCGAGAACAACGTGCAACGAATCGTGCTCGAGATGCTCGGCGTCAGCCTGTCCCGCGACGCACGCGCCCGGTCCATCCAGCTCCCGGCGTGGAACGAAGCGCTCGGCCTGCCGCGGCCGTGGGACCAGCAGTGGGCACTGCGGATGCAACAGGTTCTGGCCTTCGAGTCCGACCTGCTCGAGTACGACGACATCTTCGCCGGTAGCCATGTGATCGAGGGCCTCACCACCGAGCTGATCGACGCCGCCACCGCCGAACTCGACGAGATCCTCGAACTCGGCGGTGCCTTCGAAGCGATCGACGAGCTGAAGGGGCGCCTCGTGCGTTCCCACGCCGAGCGCATCCGTCGTATCGAGCGGGGCGAGCAGACCATCGTCGGGGTCAACGACTTCATCGAGACTGCGCCCTCGCCGTTGGGCGGCTCCGACAGCATCCTCACCGTCGACCCGTCGGTGCAGGCCGAGGCGATCGCCGACGTGCAGCAATGGCGAGCCAACCGCGACAACGCAGCCGTCGGCGCTGCCCTCGCCGACCTGGCTGCGGCGGCAAAGGGCACCGACAACATCATGGAGGCCACGATCGCCCTCGCGGCCGCCGGCGGCACCACGGGCGAATGGGCCGACTGTCTGCGCGAGGTCTTCGGTGAATACCGAGCCCCGACCGGCGTGGCCGCGGCCGGTGGCGCAGGAGGTGGTTCCGAGCGGCTGCGAGCAACGGCCGACAAGTACCGCGACACCGAAGGCGGACCGATCCGGTTCCTCGTCGCCAAGCCCGGACTCGACGGTCATTCCAATGGAGCGGAACAAATCGCGGTTGCCGCACGTGACGCCGGCATGGAAGTCATCTACCAGGGCATTCGCCTCACCCCCGAACAGATCACGGCTGCTGCTCGAGACGAAGACGTCGACGCCATCGGCCTCTCCATCCTGTCCGGGAGCCACCTCGAGCTCGTCCCAACGACGCTCCAGTTGCTTCGCGACGCCGGAGTCGAGGCGCCGGTGATCCTCGGCGGGATCATTCCCGAGTCCGACCGTGCTGGCCTGATCGAACAAGGGGTCGCCGCCGTCTACACACCAAAGGACTTCGACATCGGCACGATCATCGCCGAGGTGGCCGATCTCGCCATCGCCGGTCGTTCCGCCCGCCCCTGAGCCTCCACCGGGTTCCACGAGGTGCTCAGAACACCTGCCATGACCGCGCGACGCCACCGCGCGTGAGACAATCCTTTCGCAGGACGAGTCCTTGAGTTGTCGGCGCTGTAGCCGATGGAGTCTGTGATGAACGCACGCGAATCGCTTCCCGGATTGATCACTGGCGTCCTCGGCTTGGCCGCGGGCCTCATTGCCACGATCCTCGACGTTCCGATCTTCGGCACCGTCGCCGGGTTGCTCGCCCTCGCTGCCGGTGTCGCCGGCATCCGATTGGCCCAGCGTCTCGACGAACAAGCCGCGGTGCAACGCCTCGTCGAAGACGAACTTCGGACGGTCCGGGCCAGCGCCGTCGCCACCGAGGAACGCCTCATCGCCGAACTCAACAACGACGAGCCGATCGACAACGAGCAGGACGACATCGACGCCCTCACCGATTCCTCGACCGGGCTGTTCAGCGAGAGCTTCTTCACCGTGGCCCTCGACTCACGGGTGGCCGCTGCCCGCCGCCACCTGCGACCGGTCGCCATCATCTTGCTCGAGGTCGTCGAGGGTGTCGCCACCAACCAGCAGACCGACGCCGACGCCGAACTCGTCGCCGAAGCGATCCGAGTCACACTCCGCGAGGCCGACACCGCCTGCCGCCTCCGCAACGGCTACTTTGCGCTGTTGCTGGAAGACACCCCGGAGAACGGTGCCATCTGGACCGTCGAACGGATTCGGCGTCAGCTCCTCGGCGCCCAGCAGGGCCTCACCCTCTGGGCCGGTGTCGCCTGCTATCCGGCCCACGCCTTCTCGCCCAACGAGATCATGTCGGCGGCCGAGACCGCGCTCGACGCCGCTCGCGAGTGGCGCCAGGACCGCATCGAAGTCGCCACCGCCGCCGCCGACTGACGACCCATCGCGGGTCAGTCGTTGGTGACCTCGAGCTCGGCGAAGACCTCGTCGGTGTCGTGGCCCAGTGAACGACCGCCGTGGCGTACCTCGCCGGGCGTGGCCGACAACCGGGCGATCACTCCAGGCATCGGGTAGCCCTCGTAGCGGGCGAACGATCCCCGCGCCTCCATGTGCGGGTCGGCGACCAGCTGCGCGATGTCGTAGACCTGTGCGGCGGCAGCATCGGCCTGGGCGAAGGCGCCGAGCACCTCGTCGAGCGTGCGCTCCGCGACCCAGTCCGCCATCCGGTCCTCGACCAGATCGCGATGGACCATACGATCGTCGACACTCGCAACCCGTGGATCGCCACCCAGGCCGATGAGCTCCATCACCCGAGCCGCCACCGTGTCGGCTGACGTCGACACCGCCACCCACTCGTCGTCGCTCGTGCGGTACGTCCCCCGAGGAATCGAATACGGCAGCCCTGAGCCGAGGCGAGGCTGGAGCTGGCCGGTCTGCATGAACAGCGAGGGCAGCGGGCCCATCATCTGGATCATCGAGTCGATCAGACTGGCGTCGACCACCTGACCGGTGCCGGAGTGGACCGCCACCATCGTGGCGAAAGCGGCAGCCAACGCGGTGACCTCGTCGGTCAACGCGATCGGCGGCAGCGTTGGCGCACCGTCGGGGTCGCCGTTCAACGACGCCAGGCCCGACATGGCCTCGGCCAGCGTGGCGAAGCCCGGTCGATCCCGGTAGGGACCGGTCTGGCCGAAGGCCGTCACCCGCACGATCACGAGATCGGGACGCCGCTCGTGCAAGACGTCGGGCCCGAGACCCAACGCCTCGAGCTTTCCCGGTCGCATGTTCTCGACGATCACCCGGCTGGTCTCGACCAACTGGAGGAAGCGATCACGCCCCGCAGGAGTGGTCAGATCCAGCTCGATGAACCGCTTGTTCCGATTGGCTCCCTTGAAGAAGAAGGTCTCCCCATCGGCAGGATCACGCCAACCGAGGTTGCGCGCCGTGTCACCGACGCCCGGACGCTCGATCTTGATCACATCGGCGCCGTAGTCGGCGAGGTAACGAGCACAGCCCGGACCGGCGAGCACCGTCGCCAGATCGAGGACGCGCAGATCGGCGAGTGGGCCGGCCAACGGGATCAGGGACGACGGCGGCTGGTGATGGTGGGCTGGCTCCACCACCGTCCGCTGAACCGCCAACGCGGCGGCCCGGGATCAGGCGACTGGGTGTGCGCCGCCGGGCGAGGCCACGCCATCTCGATGGCGGCAACAATGGCCGCGGCTTCCTCATCGGTGGGATCGGGCGAGATCAGCTTCACCTTTCCACCCCCACTGCTGCTCGCTGCGCTCACCGTCCCACCGCTGCTCGCTGCGCTCACAGTGGCACGTTCCCGTGCTTGCGCTGCGGCAACTCCTCGCGTTTCGATTGCAGCATGTTGAGACCGGCGATGAGCTTGATGCGGGTCTCGGCCGGATCGATCACGTCGTCGATGTAGCCCCGCTCGGCCGCCACCCACGGGTTGGCGAAACGTTGCTTGTACTCGTCGATCAGCTCGGCTCGACGTCCGGCCGGATCGGCGGCCGCCTGGATCTCACGGCGATAGACGATGTCGGTGGCACCCTCGGGACCCATCACGGCGAGTTCGGCGGTCGGCCAGGCGAACGCCAGGTCGGAACCGATGCTCTTGGAGTCCATCACCACGTAGGCGCCGCCGTAGGCCTTGCGGGTGATGACCTGGATCCGGGGAACGGTCGCCTCGCAGTAGGCGTAAAGCAGCTTCGCCCCGTGACGGATGATGCCGCCGTACTCCTGGTCGACACCGGGGAGGAACCCCGGCACGTCGACGAAGGTGACGATCGGGATGTTGAACGCATCACACGTGCGGACGAAGCGGGCGGCCTTCGACGAGGACTCGATGTCGAGCACACCGGCGAGCATCATCGGCTGATTGGCCACGATGCCGACCGGCTGACCGTCGAGTCGGGCGAAACCGCAGGTGATGGCCTTGGCCCAGTTGGCGTGGTACTCCATGTACTCGCCGTCGTCGACGACCGAGGTGATCACCTTGGTCATGTCGTAGGGCATGTTGGGGCTGTCGGGCATCAGCCCGCCGAGTTCGGGACACAGACGATCCGGATCGTCGGTCGGCTCGGCCCGCGGCGGGCTCTCGAGGTTGTTCGCCGGCAGGAACGACAGCAGGTAGCGAACGTCGTCGAGCACCTGCTTTTCGTCGTTGGCCACGAAATTGGCGACACCCGACTTCGACGAATGCGACCCGGCGCCGCCGAGCTCTTCGAGCGTGACTTCCTCGCCGGTCACGGTCTTCACGACGTCGGGACCGGTGATGAACATGTGCGAGGTCTCGCGCACCATGAAGATGAAGTCGGTCATGGCCGGGCTGTAGACCGCACCACCGGCGCAGGGGCCGAGGATGACGCTGATCTGGGGAATCACGCCCGAGGCCTTCACGTTCCGGAAGAAGATGCCGCCGTAGCCGTCGAGGCTGACGACACCCTCGGGGATGCGGGCGCCGGCGCCGTCGTTGAGCCCGATGAACGGCGCTCCGACCGAGAGGGCGAGGTCCATCGCCTTCTGGATCTTCTCGGCGAACACTTCGCCGAGCGAGCCGCCCATGATGGTGAAGTCCTGACTGAACACGAAGACCTTGCGACCATCAACGGTGCCCCAACCGGTGATGACACCGTCGGTGTAGGGGCGGGAGGTCGCCTCCGGCGAACGGGTGCGGGCCAGCATGTCGAGCTCGTTGAACGAGCCGGGATCGAGGAAGTAGTCGATCCGCTCCCTGGCCAGCATCTTGCCCTGGTCATGCTGACGCTGGATCGACCGTTCGGAGCCGGCGTTGAGCGCCTCTTCCTTGCGTGCCTTCAGGTCGGCGAGCTTTTGTTCCAACAGGTGGTCAGTCACGGGCGCTGAGGTTAGCCGCCACTTCCCTCAGGAAGAAGCCCACGGACAGATGACCACGAGGACCGATCTCCCCGCTCGGTGGCCTGGCTCTTGAAGGCGAAATCCTGCAGGGGGTGCGCGGCGCCTCTCGTAGAGTAGCGAGATGGCCGAACCGACCAGCCCGTCCGCCGATACCGAGACCGGGCCCGGCCCCTTCCGAACACTCTGCGTGTACTGCGCCTCGTCCCCCGGATCGAACGAGCAGATCACGGCAGCCACCGTGGCTCTCGGGTCGCTCATGGCCGCCGAGGGCGTCGAGCTCGTCTACGGCGGTGGAGCGGTCGGCCTCATGGGTCTACTCGCCGACACCGTGCTCGACGGTGGCGGAGTCGTCACGGGCGTCATGCCGACCGACCTGTTTCCGCGGGAGGTGGGCCACCCCAACCTCACCTCGATGATCGAGGTGTCGTCCATGCACGAACGCAAGCTGACGATGTTCGAGCGCGCCGATGGCTTCATTGCGCTGCCGGGCGGCCTCGGCACGCTCGAGGAATTGGCCGAGGTCGCCACCTGGGCGCAGATCGGTATCCACGCCAAGCCGATCGGCATCCTGAACGTCGACGGCTACTACGACGCGCTGCTGGCGTGGCTGCAGCGGTCCGTCGACGATCGGCTGCTCAAGCCGGCCAATCGGGAGCTGCTGATCGATCGGCCCGACCCGGTCTCGCTGCTCGAGGCAATGCGAACGGCCACGCCACAAACCGAGACCAAGTGGCTCGACCTCGATCAGACCTGAGCGTCGACCGCGGGGAGACCCATCGGGTTCGGGAAGGGCAACACACCCGATGCGACCACCGAGCGAGCGACCCCGTCGAGACGTTCCACGAGCGACAAGGGCGCAGCAACGGCAAGTTCGTCGGTCAGCGACTCGATCGAAGAACGCAGTTCTGCTCCCGCTGCGGTGAGCGCGCCCGGCGACGACAGCAGCCCCCGGTCGACCAGGCGCACTCGCCCTGCGTCACGCTCATCGGCGGTCCATCCTCGGTTGGCGAAGAACGTCTCGGGGTCGATGCCGGTGCCGGCCGCGAGCAGGTGATGGGCCTCGACGCCATCGACGGCATGGACTGCCAGCGCGGCCACGTGCCCGTCGCCCCGCTGTTCGCGCAGCGTGGTGCACTGCTGCCACAGCTCCTGGACCGGGTCGTCGAACACTCCGACCGACCGGTTGGCGGCGTACATCGGGCGGCCGAGGACCGAGGCCTGCATCGAAAGTGAACGCAACTCGTCGTTCAGCTCGACCGCGACACGCTCGACATCGGGGGCGACGCGGCGCAGCGCCCGCGCCGCGCTCTCGGCCCGAGTGGCGAGAAGGTCCTCGGGCGACACCAGCGCCCAGGCGTCGGGAAGCGACCGCCGCACCATCGCGGGGGCGAAGTTCGCGAAGGCGGCCTCGACGGCGCCTGGCGCCACGGATCCGAGCGGAGCGGCGCGGAAGCCGAAGTAGCCCATCCAGAAGCCCTTCAATCCGGCGTCTTTCGCCGCGGCGATCGATTCTGGAGCGAAGTAGGTGACGGCGTGGAGCGTCTCGAACCGCTGCCAGAACGCACGGGCGACGGACACGCTCACCTCATCCCTGCGGACCACTGGTCGGATACGAGGTGCCCTCGACTGCATCCACCGTGTCGAGCCGGTCGACGATGAGCTTGAGCGCCTCCTTGATCTGCTCCTGCTCCTCGTGGGTGAAGACATCACGATCGACGATCAGTTTTGAGGTGAACGACGCCGTGATCATCGGGATCACCACCGTCACCATGCTGATGATGAGCACCGTGGCGACCCCACGCCCGAACGTCGTCTCGGGGTAGGCATCGCCGTAGCCGACGGTCGACGCGGTCACGACCGCCCACCACAGCGACGTGATCGGGCCCTGCCGCTCGGCGATCGCATACCCGGCGCCACCGAGACACACCATCGTCGCCGCCGCGATGCTCAGATACATCGGCCGATTCGCAATGATGACGGCGCGTTCGGACACGGTTGCTACCAGTTCTCGTCGCATGGTTCCCTCCTGCTGTGACGTGAAGCCCCCCGAGCGTAGAACACCGACCCTCACCAGGTCATGGGAAACGCCCGGTCACGGCATCGGTGCCCTGGCGAGGACATGGCGACACCGGCGCTTACGCTTCGCCCGGTGCCCGAGACGCCCGTCATTCCCATCGCCGGTCGTCACGGCGGGGACGGGCCGGCGATCGCGGCGGCACTGGGTTGCTCGCCGGCCGACGTGCTCGACCTGTCACAGACGCTGAATCCCTTCGCTCCGGACGTGGCGGCCATCGCGGCGTCCAAGCTCGGAGCGCTGAGCCACTACCCCGATCCGCGTCGGGCGACCGAGCAACTGGCCGAGGCCATCGGCATCGAGTCCGAACGCCTCCTGCTGACGAACGGAGGAGCTGAGGCGATCTCGCTCGTTGCCCGGGTCGTCGGAGGCCGTGTGCGCTCGGAACCGGAGTTCGCCCTTCATCCGCGCTCGGCGACCGGCCCGCTCTGGCGGAGCGACCCGCACAGCCCGAGCGGATCGTTGGCGGCTCCCGACGAAGCGGCCGACGTGTGGGACGAAGCGTTCTTTGCCATGGCGACGGGTCGGTGGACCGGCACCCGCCCGGGCACCGTGGTGGGTTCACTCACCAAGCTGTTCGCTTGCCCGGGCCTGAGGCTCGGCTACGTGATCGACGACGACGTGAACCGTTTTGCTGCCGTGCAGCCGCACTGGTCGGTCAGCTCGATCGCGCTCGCGGTGCTCCCGCACTTGTTGGCGCAGGCCAAGCTGGACGATTGGGCGGGCGCCATCGCCACGGCGCGCGCTGCGCTCGCCGACCTGTTCACCGAGCGCGGCTTCGGCGTGGCCGTCGCGGACGCTCCCTGGGTGCTGGTCGAGGCCCCCGGTCTACGGGAGCGGCTTGTTCCCGAGCGCATCGTCGTTCGGGATTGCACCAACTTCGGCCTGCCAGGGATCGTTCGGGTCGCCGTCACCGACGACGCAGGGCGCCGACGATTGGCCGACGCTCTCGATCGGATGCTGGGACAATGAGCGACCGGGGAGGATTGATGGTCGTCGGCGCGACCAGCGGGGCCGGCAAGTCCACGCTGACCGCGGCGCTGTGCCGTTCGCTCGCCCGAACGGGACGACGGGTCGCTCCGTTCAAAGCCCAGAACATGTCGAACCACGCTGCGGTCACGGCCGACGGTGGCGAGGTCGGGCGGGCTCAGGCCATGCAGGCGCTGGCAGCGGGCGTGCCGATCGAACGACGAATGAACCCGATTCTCCTCAAGCCGGCGTCGGAGCTTCGCAGCCATCTCGTCGTGATGGGCGAGGAGATCTCGGTCACCGATGCCGCCGACTACGGCAAGATCACTGCCGGCTTGCGGGACACGGTGCTCGAGGCGCTCGGATCACTTCGTGACGATCACGAGTGGGTCGTTGCCGAGGGAGCGGGCGGGGCGGCGGAGATCAACCTCCTCGACCGCGACCTCGTGAACCTGCCGCTGGCCCGTGCCGCCGAACTACCCGCCGTGCTCGTCGTCGACATCGAACGAGGCGGGGCCTTTGCCTCGGCGCACGGCACGGTCGACCTCCTACCACCCGAGCTGCGCTCCACGATCCGCGGCATCGTGTTCAACCAGTTCCGCGGCGATCCCAGCCTGCTGTCGCCGGGTATCGCGGCACTCGAGGAACGCACGGGTGTTCCCTACCTCGGAACGCTCCCCCACCTCGGTCGACTGCGCATGCTCGGCGTCGAGGACTCGCTCGACATCCGACCCGACCTCGACGCCGAACACCCGTCGGAACGCCCGTTGCGAGTCGTTGCCATCCGCCTGCCGCACCTCGCCAATCCGTCCGATGTCGATCCACTCGTCGTCGAACCCGACGTGGCTTTTCGCTGGACGACACACGCCGACGAAGTGGCGACCGCTGATCTGATCATCCTGCCCGGCAGTCGAGCAACCGTCGCCGACCTCGCCTGGCTTCGCCAGACCGGCTTCGATCGAGCAATCGCGACCACGCCGGCGACGGTCGTCGGCATCTGTGCCGGCTTCCAGATGATGGGTCGCATGATCCACGACGACGTCGAGTCGGGTTCGGGAACGGTCGCCGGACTCGGGATGCTCGATGTCGAGACGACGTTCGAGCACCCCAAGCTGGTGCGGCAGCGTGTGGCCACTGCCGGCGATCATGAGGTGTGCGGCTACGACATCCGGTTCGGTCGACCGTCGGCCGGCAAGGTGCCCTGGTTCGACGGCGCAACCGTCGAACCCGAGGGCGCAGTGTCGCCCGACGGTCGTCGCATGGGGACGAGTCTGCACGGGCTGTTCGACGCCAACGACTTCCGCCGTGCGTTCCTCGGCACGGTCGCCGAGCGACACGGGCGCTCGTTCTCACCGCATCCGCAGGCGTGGGCCGACCAGCTCGACCACTACCACGACACGCTCGCCGACTGGGCCGAACAACACCTCGACCTTGATCGACTCATCGCCATCGGACGCGACGCCGGACCGGGTACAGGATGGTGAGCCCGCACCGTCACCCGATCGGCGATCAGACCGGTGTGATGGTGTGGCAGTGGCCGACGCCTCGCCCGGTCCTGTCATCGGCGCCGGTCGGCGGCGGGCACAGGTTCGCGTCGTGGTTGCTCAACATCGGCGTCCCCATCGACTACGCCCGGACTGATCTGGCGGTCCATGCCCAGGAGATCGCTGACGAACTGGCCCTCTCGGGCGAAGGCGTCACCCTGCTGACCGCCGCCGACGTCCGCATGGCGCAACGTTCTGAGCGCGAGGGCGTCACGGTCGACGCCACCGTCGGGATCTCGAAGCCGACCTGGGCGGCGGACCCGGACGGTGGCTACACCCCATGGTCACCGGGGACGATCAACCTCGTCATCGAGGTGCCCGTGGCGCTGAGCGAATCGGCTGCGGTCAATGTGGTGATCACTGCGACCGAGGCCAAGACGCAGGCGCTATTCGAGGCCGGCGTACCCGGCACGGGCACGGCGAGCGACGCCATCGTGGTGATCTGGAGTGAATCCGGTCCGACCGAGGACTTCGCCGGCCCCCGCTCGGTCTGGGGGTCGCACGTGGCTCTCGCCGTGCACGATGCCGTGACCAAGGGCGTCATCGCCGCTGCCTCGCCCTTGGAGCGACTGCAGTGAACCGATGCCTCGCCGTGGGAACCGGCCTGCTCCTCGACCGGATCGTTGGCGAGCCTCCGAACTCGGTCCATCCTGTCGCCTGGTTCGGCACCGTCATGCAGCGGGTCGAGCACCGTCTCTGGCCGCCAGGGGATCACGCGCCGCCATCGGACTCGCATCCGCGTTGGCGCGGCGCCGCCTACGCCGCAGCAGGCGTCACACTCGGCATCGCCGCCGGTTGTACGGTGCGATCCACGACGCTTGCCGTTTGCGTCGGCGCCGCCGGCCGAGAGTTGCGGCGAGTCGCCGACCAGATCGGCGCAGCTGCCGTCACCGGCGGGCTCGACGCCGCACGGGCCGAACTCCCCTCCCTCGTTGGCCGGGACCCGAGCCAACTGGACGCCTCGGGTGTCGCGGCCGCCGTGATCGAGTCCGTCGCGGAGAACAGCGTCGACGCCGTGGTGGCGCCCGTCTTCTGGGCCCTGCTCGCCGGCGCTCCCGGGGCCTGCGCCTACCGAGCCATCAACACCATGGATGCCATGGTCGGTCATCGATCGACCCGGTACGCGCGGTTCGGCACCGTCGCAGCACGGCTCGACGACGTGGCGAACTATGCGCCGGCGCGGTGCTTTGCTGTGCTGTTGGCAATGGTGACGCCAACCCGTGCACGCTCGCTGCACCGGATCATCCGGCGCGATGCAGCGGCACACCCCTCGCCCAACGCCGGGGTTGCCGAGTCCGCGATGGCTGCCGCACTCGACCGCCAGCTCGGCGGGCCGCTCCGGTACGGCGATCGCCTCGAAGAGCGGCCTCTGCTCGGCGATGGCGACCGACCGGTGCCAGCGGACATCTTCGACGCCACCCGCCTTGCCGGTCATGTCGAACTGGTGATGACCACGGCGCTGCTGGTGATCGGCGTCACCCGGGCGCTTCACGGTCGATCATGAATAGGCGTACCGGGCGACGCTCTCCGAGTCGGTGAGATACAGGGTCAGATAGTTGCGAATGTCGTCGTCGACGGCATGGTCCAGCCACACGCCGGAATCGGTCTGCTCGTCGAGCTGCCAGTTCCCGGTGGCGACGGCGAGATCGGCAAGACGGGACAGCTCGGCGGCCTCATCGCTCGTCGCCGACGCGAGGGTGGCGGTCGCCGTGAGGTCGGCGCTGAACCTCACGGGCTGGACGTAGGGATCGCCCGCGAAGAGCGACACCCTCACGCTCGTGTTCTCGTAGCCGTCGGCGAGCGGAAGCCCGGCTTCGGCCTCGGCCAGCAATCCCGTCGGCACCGCCGCTTCGGTCCTGGTGATCGTGTAGTAGATCCGCACCAAGGTGCCGGTGTCATCGGTTCGCACCTCCACCGACAGGTTCGCCCACCAGATCTGTGGATCGGGATGGTCGCTGAAGCTGCCGAAGTCGATGGTGATGAAGTCGCCGTCGGCATCGGTCCCCTGTTCGCTCTCTCGCTCCGGCAGGTCGAGCGCCGGCGTCGTCGTGCGGTACAGCTCGACGATCTCGTCGACCGACTGACCGCTGTAGTAGCGAACGGACGTGCGGTATTGGATCCGCACCGCCCGATCACGCTCCTCTCGGTCGACCTCGAGGCTCATCGACGCGACGGTGGCGTCGTCGGCCACCGGGAAGTCACCCACCTGATCGCTCAGCGTCGCCACCATGCCGACCGGATCGTCGCCGCCGAGGAACTGCTCGCCGACACTCCAGAGTTCGCCGTAGGCGCTGAGGATCGGGTCGCCCGAAGCGTCGACTCGTTCGGTCGTACTCGTTGTCGTGCTGGGCGAGTCCTCCGACCCCGCGTCATCCTCGCTGTCCTCAGAACGCTCGCCGCTCGGTTCGCCCACTGCGTTGGACACCGTGGACGGCGGCGGCTCCGGCGCGGGCTCGGCGAACGACTGCAGCGATCCGCCGTCGCTCGAACTCGAACGGAGCGCGAACAGCCCGACGACGGCGGCGACGGCGACCGTCAGTGCGACACCGGCCACCACGATCGGCAGCTTGGATGACGTCCCGGAGGACGCGTTGGATGTTGGCATGTGACGATGTCCCTCCCCTCACACGTGATGCCACCCTACGAGACGACCGGTAGGAGGTCCATCGGATCGGCGACTACCGTCTCGCCGGTGACGTATCTCCGCACTCTGGCCGCGACCATTGCCGCCTTGCTCGTGGTCCTCCCGGCACCGGTCGCATCGGCGCAGGACGCGGTCGACCGGGAGGTGCTCACCTTCGACGACGTGGCCGCGCTCGATGAGCTCACCACCGAGCACGCAACGATCTTCCGCCTCTATTGGGCGTTCTTCGACCGCACGCCCGACGCCGCGGGCGCGCTCTACTGGGTCGAGCAGTACGAACAGTGCGCGTCGCTTCCCACCATCGTGGATTCCTTCGCTGCGGGGAGCGAGTTCGCCACGACCTACGGTGCGGTCGACGACGATGGCTTCCTCGGTCTCATCTATCGCAACGTGCTCGACCGCGAACCCGACACCGAGGGCCGTGCCTACTGGGCTGGAGAGCTGGCGGGCCGGCGAACGACTCGAGCGGAGACGATGCTCTACTTCGCCGCGTCCGACGAGTTCGTCGCGTCGCACCGTCTCCCCTCCGATGGCGTTCCCGGACGCGGCTGTCGCCTCGGTGGCCGCGGGCCGCACACGACCCGGACGGTCGAACTCGCCCAACCCGCACCGTTTGCGTCGTTCGGTGGCGTCACGCTCCTCGCCCCCTCGATCGCCGTCGAACGAATCGGCTACCACGAATCGACCAACGACGCCGCCCGACCGCTCGACGCCCTGCCCACGACCTTCCCGGCCTCGGTCATGAGCAGTCGGAATCGCGACACCTCCGGCCGCGGTGCCGCCGACGTCGCCGTCAACCCACTCCTGCCCATCACGTCACCTGTATCTGGCACCGTGCTCCGGGCGGGTGGCTACACGCTGTACTGCCGCTATCAGGACGATTTCGTGGTCATCGAGCCAGACGACCACCCAGGCTGGGAGGTGAAGATGCTGCACATCTCCGGGGTCGCCGTTCGCAAGGGTGACCGGGTCGAAGCCGGCGTGACCGTCCTGGCCCCCACCGCGCATCTGCTGCCGTTCTCGTCGCAGATCGACGACCTGACGGCCAACCCGTCATGGCCCCACGTTCACATCGAGATCATCGACCCGTCGATTCCCGATCGACCGAGCGTCGGCGGCGGCTGCTGAAGGACGGTCAGTAGGTCGTCGTCTTGGCGACCGAACCGTCGTCGGTGAAGGTCTGCCACGTGCCGGTCTTCGCCCCGTCGACGAACTTGCCGGTGCGCATCAGCGAGCCATCCTTGCGATACCAGCGCCAGGCCCCGTGGAGCTGGCCGTCTCGCATCGAACCCTCGGCCTTCAGTCGGCCGTCGGCGTAGAAGTCGTATCGCTTCCCCTTCGACACATCCGAGATCTCCGCCATGCGGACCTTCACCAGCTTGCGCACCAACGAAGCCGAGAGCGGCTCATCGACCGGGAACTGCAGCGTGCCCGTGGTCGTCATCGCATCGGCGGGAAGGCCCTCGATCTTCGGGAGCACGTTCCCGCTGTGGGGGAAGTAGGAGCAGTGATCCTTGAAGCCGTCGTAGCCGGCGACAGCCTTGCCCTGCAGCGCAACGCACGGCATCGAGTAGCTCAGCTTCTCCTCGGCGTGGGGAAGGATGGCGAGCAGGGTCGAGCGCAAGGCCTGCAACGTCGATCGCTGCGGCTCGGGGAGCTTCGCCAGATGAGCATCAACCTGTGCGCTTCCGTCGGAAAGGTTCTTCGCTGTCGACTTCTTGGTGGCCACGGCGGGAGCGTAGATCGCAGCGATCGACAGCGGTACCGATCCCGAGGGATTCGAGCCGATCGATCGGCATCGATCGTGATCAGACGCAGAACTCGTTGCCCTCGGGGTCGGCCATGGTGACCCACGTGTGCGGTCCCTGCTGACCGGTGTGCAACACGGTCGCGCCCCGTTCGACCAACCGCTGCCGTACGGCCTCGATGTCGTCGCCCACGTTGCGCAGGTCGACGTGCACCCGATTCTTCACGGTCTTCGCTTCGGGCACGAGCACGAACAGCATCCGGAGCCGATCGGGCGCCTCCGGTATGTCGGGATGGATGGCAGTGCCTTCGCGCCAGACCAGGGCACCCCGGTGTCGAGTGGTTTCCGCTTCCGTCGCGAACCCCTGCTCGACCATGCTCGTGATGAACGCCTCGTCTTGCGGCTCGACCACCCACTGGAGGGTCTCGGCCCACCAGTCGGCCAGGCCGTGAGGATCGGCACAATCAACGACGATCTGCACGCTGTAGCTCATCGCCGGGAGCGTAGACCACCTCACTGCCTTTGCTGGCGTGGCCTTGCTCGGCTCGGTCGAGCTGGACGTCGGGCTTCGCGCCGCTGCCGCGTCGGACCTCCCCATTCCGTCTAGGGTCAGGCGATCGGCGGCAACCAGGAGCATCAGCGAACAACATGACGACGCCTGCTGGTTCGAAGAAGAACTCGACGACGAAGTGGATCGCAGGAGCCAGCATCGCCCTCGCTGCCGTCGTTGCTGCCGTGCTCGTCCTCACCAACGGTGGTGAAACTGATGACCGCGAGCTCGCCAGCAACGCAGACACGGTCCCGACGACGCGCGCCGCGGACACCACGGCGCCAGCCACTTCGGTCGTCGGCGACACGGCCACGACCGACACGACGGCCTCGTCGACCAGCAGCCCCACCGTCGCCACCTTCGTGTACCCGGCGATCGGCAACGTCGCGTTCCTCGACGGCTTGGCACTCGGTTGGTGGGACGGCACGACGTGGAACGAAATGCCATCCGGCTACGACGGCCCTGTCACCGAAACACCCCTCTTCGATGCCCAGACCGTCCGGTACGTCGACCCGGCCGGTCAGATCGTGGCGCGAGAGGTGTCGCCCCTGACCGAGCAATGCACCGAAGTCGGCAACCAGTGGACCGTCGGCGACGATCGGGCGACTGAAGGGCTCGTCGGCACCTCCGGCGAGTGGGAGCTCAGACCCCGAGAGGTCGTCGAGATTGCAGCCGACGAGGCTCATCTCCAATCGGTGCGAGACGTCATTGCAGCCGAAGGAGCGGAGGTACCCGAGATCGAGGTCCAGCGAGTGGTTCGCTTCGATGCCGACGGCGACGGGACCGACGAGGTGCTGATCTCCGCCGAGAGGATCGATTCGCCCGACACGTTGCTCGATGAACCGGTCGGCAACTACTCCATGGTGCTGCTCCGACGAGTCACCCCGACCGGAGTGGAGACGATTGTGCTGTCCTCCGACGTGGTCACC
Source organism: Acidimicrobiales bacterium (assembly GCA_041394265.1). Classification (NCBI taxonomy): domain Bacteria; kingdom Bacillati; phylum Actinomycetota; class Acidimicrobiia; order Acidimicrobiales; species Acidimicrobiales bacterium. The sequence continues at coordinate 2,299,228 of JAWKIO010000005.1, read as the reverse complement.
GCCGAGGACCGAAGTGGTGATTTCCAGGGCTTCATTGCCTTCAGCCGGTTGGCCGATGTCGCCGACCTGGATGGCGACGGCCACTTCGAAGCGGTCATCACCACCGGCTACTACGAGGGTGGCGGTGTGGCGATCTATTCGTTGGGCCCGACACCGGAGCTCGTCGTCGCCGCCGGCTGCGGCGTCTGACTGACCTGATCATCGCCCACCTTTCCAGCCCCTGGCCGTCGCGTGCCATGCTGCGGGCATGGCATTCGAGACCGTCACCGGCTACTGCTGGCCCCAGTCCGTTGCTCCTGGCAACGACATCGCCCTCCATCTGTCATCCGCCGGCGGACGCCCGGTCGAGGTCGAGATCGCCCGTGTCGGGGCTCGTCGTGACGTGGTGTGGACCGGCACGGTAGAGGCAGGCGACCACGCGACACCGCTCGACGCGTCGACCAACGGGTGCGACTGGCCGGCGGCCGCCGCTGTTGCCACCGGAAGCGACTGGGCATCGGGCTACTACGAGGTGTTGCTGACGATCGACGTCGGCGGCAAGTCGCGTCAGAGCCACGCCTTCTTCGTGGTCCGCCCGACACCGGCGTCGACCAACACGATCCTGCTCCAACTCGCGACCAACACCTGGCACGCCTACAACGACTTCGGAGGACGCAACCTCTACAACGGCGCCACTCAATCCTCGTTCCAGCGCCCGATGGAGCGGGGCTACCTCTTCAAACCTCGTGGCGCCGGGCGTCGGGTCACCACCACCCATCCACCCGACCACGACATGAACACCCACGTCGGCTACCTCCGCTTCAACCACCTGTCGGCCTGGGCGGGCTCGGCAGGCTGGCCGGACTGGGAGTGGCCGTTCCTCGCCTGGGCCGAACGCAACGGCTACGGGATCGACGTCATCTCGAACGCCGACCTCGAGGAGCACCCGTCGATCATCGATGGCTACCGACTGCTGTTGTCGGTCGGCCACGACGAGTACTGGTCTGGCCCGATGCGTGACACGGTCGAGGGCTTCATCGCTCGGGGTGGGAACGTCGCCTTCTTCTCCGGCAACACCTCGCTGTGGCAGGTCCGCCTCGAGGACCCGGTCGATGGCTCGGCGTCGGTCATGGTCGGCTACAAGGGCATGTACAAGAAGGATCCGGTCTACGAGACCGATCGAATGGGCGAGCTGACGAGCATCTGGTCCGACCATCTGATCGGTCGACCCGAGAACCACATGACCGGGGTGAGCTTCACCCGCGGCGGCTACCACCGCATCGGCAAACGCGTCACCAACGGTGCCGGCGGCTACACCGTCTACCGGCCCGACCATTGGATCTTCGAAGGCACCGGCGTCGACTACGGCGACGTGCTCGGGGCCAAGGCCACGACCGTCGGCTACGAGTGCGACGGCTGCGAGTACACGATCGTCGACGGTTTGCCCGTGCCCACCGGGACCGACGGCACGCCACCGAACTTCGAGATCCTCGGCATGGTGCCCGCCGCCCATTTCACCCGGACCACGTCGGCCCGGCCGCCGAAGCCCGATGAGCCCTCCGAGATCGAGTTCCTGGCGAACCGGGTGTTCGGCTCACGCGACGACGCCTATGTGCGGCGCATCGCAGCCGGGCAGGCGATGCTGGGCACGTACACCTCGCCGGCTGGCGGAACGGTGATCACGTCCGGTTCGACCGACTGGGCTCATGGGCTGGCGGGGCGCGACGAGCAGATCGAGCAGATCACCGCCAACATCCTCACCCGCCTTGGCTGAGCTCCGACGCCGGGAGTAGCGTCGTCGCCACAACCGAGTGAGCGCGTCGACGAAGGGGACTCGTGCGTGGCGTGCTCGAGGCGAGCGAGGTCATCCGGCCCCGCCGTCCGGCAACAAGGGGGCTCGAGTGAGCGAACACGATCTCGTCATACGCAACGGCACGGTGGTCGATGGCACCGGCGATCGACCAGGGAGCACCGCCGACGTCGCCGTCAGCAACGGTGTCATCACCCACGTCGGCAAGGTGGAGGGAGCCGGCAAGCGTGAACTCGACGCCGATGGCCACCTGGTGGCACCCGGCTTCGTCGACATCCACACCCACTACGACGGTCAGGCCACCTGGGATCAGCACCTCGCACCGTCGAGTTGGCACGGCGTCACCACCGTGGTCATGGGCAACTGTGGCGTGGGCTTCGCGCCGGTCCGACCCGACAACCACGAGCGACTCATCCAACTCATGGAGGGGGTCGAGGACATCCCGGGCACCGCACTCCATGAGGGCCTGCCCTGGGCCTGGGAGTCGTTCTCGGAGTACCTCGACTATCTCGACGCCAGGCCCCGAGACATCGACCTCGGCGCTCAGCTGCCGCATGGCTCGCTCCGGCTCCACGTGATGGGCGAGCGGGGTGGCCGTCAGGAACCGGCATCGCCCGACGACATCGCCGAGATGGCCGAGCTCGCACGGCAGGCGGTCGAGGACGGTGCGCTCGGCTTCTCGACCAGCCGCACCCTCAATCACCGCACGAGCCTCGGCGAACCGACGCCCACCCTGAAGGCCGAGATCGACGAGCTCGTCGGTATCGCCCAAGGACTCGGGGCAGCAGGCAAGGGCGTGCTCCAGGTCGTCAGCGACTTCATCGACGTCGAGGCCGAGACCGCGATCTTCCGAGCGATGGCCGAACGCTCGGGTCGGCCGATCTCCATCTCGATCGCCCAGGCTCCGAAGCGGCCCGACGACTGGCGGCGACACCTCGACGGGTTCGCAGCCGCCACGGCGGAAGGCGTCACGATGCGAGGACAGGTCGGCGCTCGGGCGGTGGGCCTCCTCCTCGGTTTGCAGACCACCCTCAACCCGTTCATGTTCTCCCAGGCCTACAAGGACATCGCCGACCTCCCGCTGGCCGAGCGGGTCGGCCGCATGCGCCAACCCGAGCTCCGGGCCAGGATCATCGAGCAGGTCCACACCGAGAACAGCGTGCTCGGGGGCCGTGCTGTCAACGCCTTCAACGCTATGTTCCGACTCGGTGACCCGCCGAACTACGAGCCCGATCCCAGCGACTCGGTCGGGGCGACGGCAGAGCGCGAAGGGCGCGAGCCGGCCGAGGTCGCCTACGACTGGGTGCTCGAAGCCGATGGCAAGGCGATGCTCTACATCCCGAGCCTCAACTGGGCGGCCGGCAACCTCGATGTGGTGCGGGAGATGCTGCTCCATCCGGCAGCCGTGCCCGGGCTCTCCGACGGCGGCGCGCACGTTGGCACCATCTGCGATGTCAGCTTCCCGACCACCCTGCTCCAGTGGTGGGGGCGTGACCGACCCTACGGACGCATTCCGGTCGAGACGCTCATCGCCAAGCAGTGCCGAATGACCGCCGAGACCGTCGGCCTCTTCGACCGCGGCGTGATCGCCCCCGGATACCGAGCCGACATCAACGTGATCGACTTCGACCACCTCACCCTGCACGCTCCCGAGGTCGCCCACGACCTCCCGGCGGGCGGACGCCGTCTGCTCCAACGGGCCGACGGCTACCGGCACACCTTCGTTGCCGGCACCGAGATCATGAGCAATGGCGAGGCCACCGGGGCCACGCCGGGGAAGCTCATCCGAGGAGCACAGAGCGCACCAGCAGGAGCATCGGCATGACCACCATCGACGACACCACCGTCACCGCCGGCTCGGCGTTCGACTTCCCGGTGATCAGTGCCGACTCGCACATCACCGAACCCCCAGACTGCTACAGCGCCTACATCGATCCGGCGTTTCGCGACCGAGCGCCCGCCATGGTCACCGACCCCGAGCGCGGCGATCAGTTCCTCGTCGAGGGCATGCGCCCGATCTCCATGGGTCTGGTCGCCGCCGCCGGCAAACAGGCCGAGGAGATCACCGTCAACGGCGTGATGTTCGACGAACTCCACAAGTCGGGTTGGGATGCCACCTACCGTCTCGCCGACCAAGACCGCGATGGTGTGGACGCCGAGATCATCTACCCGACGGTCGGCATGGTCATCTGCAATCACCGTGATGCCGACTTCAAGAAGGCGTGCTTCGACGCCTACAACCGCTGGATCAGCGACTACTGCAGCGAGGCCCCGACCCGCCTGCTCGGCTGCGGACAGACGGCGCTTCGCAGCGTCGAGGAGGGCATCGCCGACATCACCGCGATCAAGGAGGCGGGTCTGCGTGGGGTGATGATGCCCGGTGAGCCCGGCATCGAGCAGGACTACGACGACCCCATCTGGGACCCGTTCTGGCAGGCGGCGATCGACCTGGGCCTGCCGCTGAGCTTCCACATCTTGACCTCTCGCAACTCGGCGCTCGGCGGCAACAAGCCCCGCGGGTCACGCCTCAACGGCTTCCTCGGAATCATCCGCGGCATCCAGGACATCATGGGCACGCTGGTGTTCGGCGGCGTGTTCGAGCGGTTCCCCGACCTGAAGGTCGTCTGTGTCGAAGCCGACGCCGGCTGGGTCCCGCACTACATGTACCGCATGGACCATGCGTACAACCGTCACCGCAACTGGATGGCGCCCGGGATCAGCTTGTCGAAGGCACCGTCGGAGTATTTCGCCGAGAACATCTACGTCACCTTCCAAGACGACTGGACCGCCTTCAAGCAGGCGAACGAGATGAACTGGCGCCGACTCATGTGGGCCAACGACTTCCCGCACTCGGACTCCACCTGGCCGTGGTCGCAGGGCATGCTGGCCGAACACGCCGCCGGCCTCACCGACGAGCAACGTCGGGCCATCCTCGGTGGCAACGTCGCCGACCTCTACGGTATCGACCTCGCCACGCTCACCAGCTGAACGACAACGGGTCGTCCGGACTACCAAACGGGGCTGCTGGCGGTCGACACTCGTGAACGTGAGCACGGACGCGCACGACCACGACCTCGCCGGTCTCGACCTTGACGATCTTGACCTCGACGGTCTCGATCTCAGCTCCCTCGACCTGGTTCCCGACGTCGTCTTGATCTGCATCGAGGGGTCGGTGCAGTGGTCGAATCGCGCTTTTGCCGGCCTGCTGGCGAGCCTGCCGGGCGCTCCTCGCCTACCCGACCTCCCCGCGCTCGAATCGCCGCTGGTGGCAGGCCAGACGCCATTCCCGTTCGACGTGGTGGGCGACGATGAACAGGTCGTGGCGTTCGAGGCGCGGGCCCGGGTCGTGGTCTATCGCTGCGCACCAGCGTTACTCGTCGTGGCGCGGCCGACCGCCCACCGCCGAGCAGCGGCGCAAGCTCAGCGCGTGCTCTCCCGCTTCATCATCTCGGCGACCACGCTCACGCACCCGTCGAACGAGCGGTCGCACGACATCGAACTCGAGCTCGGTCGATTGGTCGGCGACTATGCCGAGTACTTCGCCTTCGACCGAGTGGAATTGCTCGACAGTACGGGCCATCTTGCGCTCAGCGTCGAGGACGCCATGGTCGAGATCGATCATGACGGACACACCGGTGTATGGGCCGATGCCGCTGCGCTCGGGTTCGCCAGCGCACACCGTCTGCTGATCGGCAACCGCACCGGCGAGATGCACCTGTTCCACCGGCATGAGGGGTCCACCATCGACCAGCTCGACAGCCACTCACTGTTTGCCGAGGTGTTGCTCTCGGCGCTCCACAACGGCCGGGAGGTCGGACAGTTGCGGTTCGCCGCAGCGCACGACGCGCTGACCGGGCTGCCCAATCGAGTCGGCTTCCGGGCCGGCCTCCATCGCCAGTTGGGGTCCAGCGTCTCGGCGCTGCTGTTCATCGATCTCGACGGTTTCAAGGCGATCAACGACGAGCTGGGCCACCACGTTGGCGACGCCGTGTTGGCCGAGACCGCTCGCCGTCTCCAACAACACCTTCGGCCGGGCGACCTTGCCGCCCGTCTGGGCGGCGACGAGTTCGCGGTGGCGGTCGCCACGAACGTGGCCGGCCACCTCGATGCGCTGAGCAGCCGCCTGTCGGCGGCCATCGAGCAGCCGATGGAGATCGGTCCGTTCGAGGTGAGCGTCGGCGCCAGCATCGGCTTCGCCTCGTTGCGGCCCGACGACTCACTCGACGATCTGATGGCGGCGGCGGATCAGGCGATGTACGAGATCAAGACGCATCGCCGAACGCAACGCCAGCGGCGCTAGGCGAAACCCGCGCCGAGCGGGATTCTCGGAGCGAGCGCCGGCATTTCCCAACCCTCGGCCAATGACGACGGGCGGAGGTTCGACCCGCGTCCGTAGTACTCGCAGAACTTCATGATCAGCGGGTCCCACCGTTCGGGGTCGATGTAGCGATCGCCGCCGTCGACCATGACGGTTTCCTCGCCGTGGCACGCCACGGTCTCGACCTCGATGGCGCACAGGCTCGCTTCCTCACCACCGATCGGGTGGATGGCGGTGACGGTGGCTTCGAACTGCAGTGGGCATTCCGCCACCCGAGGCGGGGCGACGAGGTGCGAGTCGATCGGGGTGAGCCCGGCGGCGCCGAACTTGTCGGGCTCGTAGGTGTAACCCCGGGCTGCCTTGTGCGGTGGCACGTCGACCGACCCCGTCAGGAGCGCGATCCGGTCGACGTGGTCGACCATGGACGACGGCACGGCGTTGATCACACACTCGCCGGTGCGACGCAGGTTGGCGACCGTGTGCGAGGACATGCCGAGTCCCAGCACGGCCGTGCGACCGAGCCACCACACCGACGACATCGGTGCGAGATTGGGGGTGCCGTCCTCGTTCACCGTCGAGAGCAGGACCACCGGCGTGCCGAGATAAAGGACCTTGGGATCAATCGTTCGATGCATGATCGCCAGTATCCAGGCCGCCCTCGTGCCGACCGAGCGGAAAACGGACATCTGGTCCGGCGGCGGTCGAGCGCTCCTCGAACCGTCGAGACCCGAGGCCCAGGGCTACGCTGCGGCGATGGACCTCCCGGTCAATCCACCCGTGAAACCCATGCTGGCCAAGGCGGTTGCCGGCATTCCCGAGCGCGACGACCTGCTGTTCGAACCGAAGTGGGACGGCTTCCGCTGCATCGTGTTCCGCGACGGTGACGAGGTCGTCCTCGGCTCTCGCAACGAGAAGCCACTCACTCGTTACTTCCCCGAACTGCTCCCGGCGATCCGAGCGTCGCTCCCCGAACGCTGCGTGATCGACGGCGAGATCATCCTCATCACCGACGATCACCTCGACTTCGACGGGCTCCAGCAGCGCATCCACCCCGCCGAGAGCCGTGTGAACATGCTGGCGGAGAAGACACCCGCCTCGTTCGTCGCCTTCGACCTGTTGGCGCTGGACGACGACGACCTGCGCGACCGTCCGTTCGGTGACCGACGAGCTGCACTCGAAGCGGCACTGGCGGATGCACGACCACCGATCCACCTCACCGCCACCACCGCCGACACGGCGGTGGCCGCTCGCTGGTTCCGGGTGTTCGAAGGCGCCGGACTCGATGGGTTGATCGCCAAGCCGATCGCCGAACCCTATGCCGAGAACAAGCGGAGTCAGCTCAAGGTCAAGCATGTCCGCAGTGCCGATGCCGTGGTCGCCGGGTTCCGCTGGCACAAGGACGGTGAGGGCGTCGGGTCGCTGCTGCTCGGTCTGCACGACGACGACGGCAACCTCCAGCACGTGGGTGTGTGCTCGAGCTTCACCGCCAAGCGCCGCAAGGAGCTGGTTGCCGAACTCGAGCCGTACACGGTCGATGCGCTCGAGAACCACCCGTGGAAGTCGTGGGCCGAGGCCGAAGCGCACGAGGACGGCCGCATGCCCGGGGCACCACATCGCTGGAGCGCCCAGAAGGACCACTCGTGGGTACCGCTGCGGACCGAGTTGGTGGTCGAGGTCAAGTACGGCTCGACCCTCAACGGCCGCTTCCGTGAGGTCACCAACCTGCTGCGTTGGCGCCCCGACAAGATGCCCGAGCAATGCACGTTCGACCAGCTCGACGAACCCGAGCCTGCGAGTGTCGATGCTGTGCTCACCCCCGACTAGCGTCGGCCGCCATGAGTACGACGCTGACGCCCGAAGCCATCAATGTTGCGGTCGCCGAGGCCTTTCCCGGCTCGGCCAGTTCATGTGTCGAGCTCGGCGATGGTTGGGTCACCGCACGAATCACGCCGGACGCGTCCTCGCTGCGTCCGGGCGGCTTCATCTCCGGACCGACCCAGTTCAGCCTGGCCGATGCAGCCCTGTGGTTCATGGTGTTCAACGCCATCGGGCGGATCGAGCTGATGTCGCTCACGTCGGAGCTGTCGATCCGCTACCTGCGCCCGGCGATCGGCGAGACGCTGTGGGCCAAGGCGACACTCGACAGTGCAGGACGCCGAAACGTGATCGGGACCGTCCGGCTGTGGGTCGACGATCGAGACGACAAGCCAACCTCCGTCGCCCAGGGCACCTACATCCTCCCCAACAATTGAGCCGTCGCCGCTCAGCGACGCCACAGGGCGGCGAGGCCCGAGGGTGAGGTCTCCACGACATGGAAGCCCTCCTCATGGAGCCGGCGGGCGGTCACCACATCGAGCTCGCCGATGGCGATGAATACCGTCGGCACTACGGGTTCGGCGTCGAACGCCGTGCTCGGAACTCGCCCCCAGACGAACTCGGTGCCGTCGGGGTAGGCCATCGGCGACTCACCGCTGGCGGGAAAGATGTTGGAGAGGAACTCGGTGTCGGTCGCCGCCGCCATCCGACCGGCAACGTGCCCCAGCGGATAGGCGCGGGTGTAGGTGGATCCATCCGGGCCGCTGACCGCAGCGACGATGTCGTCAGGCTCGAGAAAGGCCTCGAGCGAGCGGATCTCGTCTCGCTGGTCGGCGATCGTGAGCACCGTGCCAAAGCGTGCCGCGCTCAGCCCGAGGAAGACCACCACCCCGATGCCGGCAACGAGGCGAGCCGCCCTCGGGCCCAGCGGTTCGAGCGTCTCACCGACCCAAGCGACACCGAAGATCACCGCGGCCATGCCGGCCCGATGCCACAGGTAGGCCCCGTTCAGCAGCGACGGTGGCGCCAGGATCCCGGCCAAACCGATCCCGAGCGTGAGGGTTGCCAGGCCGACCGACGCCGGCCGTCGCAGTCGAGCTCGGAGCCTCGGCGTCACCCAGGCTCGGTCGGCGGCGATGAGATACACCACCGCCGCCAGCACGACGGTGAAGAGACGCTCGGTGTTGTTGTAGATCGTGATGAAGGCGTCCCAGGAGCCGATGGCGACGACACGCTGGACGATGTCGAACTCGCCGGCCTGCACCGTGCCCTTGGGCGCAGCGACGACCCACCAACCGACTGGCACGAACACCGGCCACAGCGAACGCAACCGGTCCCGGAGTGCAGCCAACCCGAGACCGCCGTTCAGGAAGAGGTAGCCGAGCAGCACACCGAACCCGAGGATGTGAGCAAGCCAGGTGAGGACCAGACCCCCGTAGAGCACGAAGCGGTAGACACGGCCACCAAGAAGCGGTTGACTGTCGGTGCCCCGAGCGAGCAGGGCGCCGAACCCGAAGGCGAGGATGATCGACACCTGGTAGTTGTAGAACCCGAGGCCGTAGGTGGCCCCGATCGAGAACGGCGCAGCAAGTGCGACCGCCGTGACCGGCGACCAACCGTGCCGCACCCAGAACGCACCGATGGCGGCACACAATGCAGCCGGCATGAGCGCCAGCATCAGGGCGTCGGCCAGTTCGAGCCCGAGCGGCACAGCGAGAAGGCCGAGGAGCAGATCGCCCAACTCGTTCGGCCACGGCGCGTACTCACGAACCATCAGACCGTGCGGCTCGCCCCTCGCCCAACGGGCAACCTCATGGGCGAGTTGCGCGTGATGATCACCGTCTTGCGGTCGGAATCCGACCCCCACGAAGACCGCCGAGATCAGTGTGACCAGGGCGAGCACGACGGCGACGGGAACGACCGGCCAACGGTTCGAGCCCGAAGGAGCGGCGTCGACGCTCACGGTCGACCCGCGCCGAACAGGGAAGTCGGTCCTCATTCTATCTGTTCCCTCGCTGTCGTCTACCACGCCGTACCTGTCGAACCGCCGATGGACATGTCAGGCTGACTCCGCCAGTGTGGGAGAACACCTCGTCAGACGACAAGCGGCCGATCTACCCACGGAGTCGTGCCGCACAGGCGGGCCGTTCGCATCGCTCGGCGTGGGCCATCCGGCTCCAATTTTCCGCCCCGCAGTGCGTCATACCACCAAGTGTGGTGAACTAGACGAGGTGGGTAGTCAGCAGTCACCGAAGACGCCGAGACAACGCCCCACCTACGTCGAGCCTCAGACCTGGTGGCAGCGCCTGCTCGGCGTACCACAGCGCCAACTCATTCCGGTGCGAGTGCCCCCGCCGCAACCGCGGCGTCGATGATCGACTGAACGAACCGCCAGGCATCAGCCGAGCTCTGCCCGATCGGTGCGTTGAGATCTCGCACCTGTTGCTGCCGGATCCCGTGCTCTTGCCAGCTCCGTCCTCGGGTCGCGGCGTTCAGCAGAAGCGGCTGTAGCCGGTCGCAGGCATAGGCGAACGCTGCGGTTGGTGTGACGCCCTCTTCGTACTCGTCCCACAGCGCTCGTAGCCGTTCCCCTACCGTGGGTGGGGCGAGCGAGAAGATCCGGTCGGCGGCCGCCACCTCACGGTCCCGCTTGTCCTCGTGGCCGGCGGCGTCGTAGGCGAAGGTGTCCCCGGCGTCGATCTCGACGATGTCGTGGACCAGCAACATCTCGATGGCGCGCGTCACGTCAACGTCTCCATCGGCTCGATCCGCCATGACCGTGGCCACCAGGGCGAGGTGCCACGAGTGCTCGGCGGTGTTCTCGAGTCGCGAGTCGTCGGTGATTCGACTTCGCCGGATCACGGTCTTCAACTTGTCGATCTCGAGCAAGAAGTCGATCCGCTGCGCGAAGTCGGCGTCGATGTCGGCCGCCAGCTCGCTCACTCGGCTCCGATCGAGCCGGTCGGCGGTCACGATGCCGTGTGTGCGGCGAGGAACGCACGGAAGGCGTCGTCGGCCGCAGGCAGGTGCTCGTCATCCTTCCATTGCTCGACGAAGGTGACGTTGGGTGCCAGCTCGGCGATCGCCCGCGAGGTGGACTGGGGGTGGTAGAGGTCATTTCCCATCGCCACCAGTAGCGGCGTGTCGATCGCGGCCACCTCATCGGGCGAGGTGTTGAACATGAACTCGCCGTCGTACATGTTCGAGCGGAACGCCTCCCACGTTGCCTCATCGGCCTCGGGGTGGAGGTGGACGATGTCGGCCTTCCATGCGTCGAACATGTCGTAGAACGCCTGGTGGTTGTCGTCGAGCCCGATCGGCTGGAGCAGGACCGCCGCCTGCACCCGGTCGCCTGCTGCCTTCACCACCCCCATCACGTAGGGGCCGCCGATGCACATGCCGATGATGGCGAACCGGTCGATGCCGAGGTGATCGAGGACCGCCAACTGATCGGCGGTGTAGGTGTCCCACCCGTCATCCGCCGACACCGGCGCGGTCGACTGACCGGCGTTGCGTTGATCCATCCCAATGATCCGGTAGCCGTCACCTAGCCGGTCGTGCGGGTTCCACGGCATGTTGGCCCACAGACCGTCCGCCGACTTCATGCCACCGGGGGCGATCAGCAGGACCGGGACGCCATCGGGATCGCCGCTGTCGGTGTAGAAGAGTTGGGCACCGTTGGCTTCGAGGAAGGGCATGGCCCACTCTCTAGCAGAACTGGCAGCGATCGCTCACCTCGATACCGACGCAACGCGCCGAGTACCGTTCGGCCATGGCGTCGAGCGACCACATCATCGTCGAGCTGGCCGGGCATGAGGTCAAGATCTCGAGCCCCGACAAGGTGTTCTTCACCAAGCGGGGTGAGACCAAGCTCGACCTCGTTCGCTACTACGAGGCGGTGGCCGCACCGCTCATGAACACCATGGGCGGCCGTCCGACACTCATGCAACGCTTCCCCGACGGTGCGTCCGGGAAGTCCTTCTTCCAGAAACGGGTGCCGAAGGGTGCGCCCGACTGGCTGGAGACCGCAGTGGTGTCGACCCCCAACGGCACCACGTCGGACGCCATGGTGGCGGCCGACATCGGCCACATCGCCTGGGCCGTCAACCTGGGGTGTCTGGGCTTCCACCCCTGGCCCTACCTTGCGTCCGACCCCGATCACACCGATGAACTCCGCATCGATCTCGACCCGTCCCCCGGGGTCGGATTCGACGGCATCCGCGCGGGGGCGCTCGAGGTGAAGAAGCTGCTCGACGAGCTCGGCATCACCTCGTACGTGAAGACCAGCGGTTCGAAGGGCCTGCACATCTACGTCCGGCTGGTGAAGGAGTGGGACAGCTACGAGGTCCGTGCCGCTGCCGTCGCACTCGCTCGCGAACTGGAACGGCGACGGGGCGACCTGCTCACGGCCGCGTGGTGGAAGGAGGAACGAGGCCAGCGAGTGTTCGTCGACTTCAACCAGAACGCACCCCACAAGACCGTGTTCGGCGCCTGGTCGGTGCGGCCGCGGGTCGGCGCCCAGGTCTCGACCCCGATCGGCTGGGACGAGGTCGAGACGGTGCAACCCGATGAGCTCACGATCGCTACGGTGCCCAAGCGGCTCGAGTCGCAGGGCGATGCCTGGGCCGACATCAATGACCGTCCTCAGTCGATCGCGCCGCTGCTCAAGATGTCGGCCAACGACATGGCCGCCGGATTGATGGATGCGCCGTGGCCGCCCGTCTACCCGAAGCAGCCCAACGAACCGCCGCGTGTGGCGCCGAGCCGGGCCAAGCAGGAGGACTGATCGCCGCGGATTCTCTAAGCGTGATCGCCCCGCACCACGAGGACGGGGCAAGGTGCATGGTCGATCAGATAGCGACCGACCGACGGGTGGAAGAGCCGATCCCAGATCCCTCGCTCGTGCGAACCGATCACGATGAGATCGACCTCGTCTCGGATCGCCATCTCGACCAGTGCCGGGCCGGGAGCGCCGACGGCCGCTTCGATCTCGGTTCCCACCGGCAGTTCCTCGCTGGCCGACAGCGCTGTTGCCTCGGCCTCGACTTCGGAACGGTCACGAAGTTCGGTGAGGAGGACGACGTCGGGCTGCACGCCGAACGGCGAGACCGGCATGGTGATCGGATTGGCACCAATGCTGGCCACGATGAGTTGATGCTCACCGCCGAAGGTGGCGTAGGCGTAGTGCACCGCGTCGACAGATTCAGACGAGTCGTCCACCGCGATCAGAATTCTCATATCAGCTCCAACTCCTCCGGCACCGTTGCCGTGTGTCGACGATGGTTCTACCACGGCGACGAATCGTCAAACAGGGCAAACGACCTCGTCAGCCGTTGGCGGGGACGTCTCGGAAGTTCTTGTCACGATCGGGTTCGGGTTCGCGAGGCAGACCGAGGATGCGCTCGCCGATGATGTTCCGCTGGATCTGGTCGGTGCCGCCACCGATCGAGGTGAAGTAGGCGTTCAGCTGCGAGTAGTTGGCATCGCGCGCTCGCGGGTGCTGATCCCCGTCGAGTGCACCCTCGGGACCGAGCAGCCACCCCTGCACACGGCCGGCCTCGTGGAGCAGACCGGACATCGCCAGTTTGCCGAGCGAGAACAACGGCGACGACCCGCCCATCTTGAGTTCGGCCTTGGCCCGATCGCCGTTCCACTCGGTGACCTTGCGCATCTCGTGGATGCGGGCCAGGCGTTGCCGCACGAGCGGATCGGTGTTCTTGCCGAGGTCCTGCGCCAGCGCAACGAGCGAGAGATCCGGCGCCGGGATCGGGCCCATCGCCTCGGCGGTCTTGTCGACTCGCTCGCTCGATTGCTCGCGTGGCCGGCTCCCCGGCCGCCCCATCACCGCCCGTTCGTAGGCGAGCGCCGCCTGGAGGACACCCCATCCGTTGTTGAGACCACCGACGATGTTGTCGGCACTCACCCGGGCGTCGTTCATGAACACTTCGTTGAAGCGGGCGTCGCCGGTCATCTGTCGCAGCGGCCGGACCTCCACGCCTTCCTGTTTCATGGGGAACCAGAAGAACGTGATGCCCCGATGCTTCGGAACGTCCCAGTCGGTGCGAGCGATCAGCATGCCGTAGTCGGCGTCGCGGGCGCCGGAGGTCCAGACCTTCTGACCGTTGACGACGTACTCATCGCCATCGCGGACCGCCGTGGTGCGGAGCCCGGCGAGATCGGAGCCGGCTCCCGGTTCGCTGTAGAGCAGGCACATGGCGACCTCACCCATGAGCAACGGGCGGAGGAATCGGCCCTTGAGCGTGTCGGACCCGTAGCCGAGCAGGGTGCCGGCCCACAGATTGGTGCGGTCGTGACCGGGACCGGGAGCGTCGTTCGCAGCGAAGACTGCCTCGACCTCCTTGGCATCATCGTTCGACAGGCCCCGGCCGAACCACTCGACCGGCCAGCGCGGTGCCGCCCATCCGTTGTCGACCACCAGCTCGTGCCAGGCAGCCATCGAACCATTCGGGTCCCAGTGTTCCTCGATGAAGGCCTGGGCATCGGCGACATGAGAACTCATGGCCGCAAGCTAGTGCCCGGTACCAGATCGGTCGAACCCGTACCGGCGCACACGAACCAACGATCTGCTTCAGGTCGCCAGCGCGGCGAGTGCGTCGTCGAGTGCAGCGAGCGTCAGATCGGGCGTGGCGATCGCCACCAGACCCCAGCGGTCAGCGCCTCCTGCGATGTCGGCTCCGATCGGGAGCAGCGTTCGGCGCTCGCCAACACCCTGGACGATCCATGCCTGATCGCCACTCGACACGAACCCCTTCAACCGCACGAGCTCCACAGGGAGGTCCGCCAGGCGGTCTGCGAAGCGTTCGGGATCGATCGGGTCCGGAAGGCGGATCGACGACACCGTCCAACGAGAGGTGCCCAAGTGCTCGTCGAACTCGACGGGCACCCCGATCGGCTCGGCCTGCAGGATCGCCTCGAGCCCCAGCGACCGACCGTCGAGGACCGGCGCTGTGGTGTGGCCGAGAAGCGAGGGCGGCCGATCGACGAGGTCGGTCTTGGTGAGCACGATCAGGTCGGCGGCGCGCAGTTGCGCACGAACGGTGTCGGCCAGCCAGCGATCGGCCAGTTGGTGGCCGATTCGCTCGGCGTCGACACACACCACGATAGCGTCGAGTCGAAAGCCCGGCGTCGATGCCCACGGTGCCACCCGATGCGGCTCGGCCACGCCGCTCAGTTCGACCAGCACATGGTCGGGTGGGAGCGGCGATTGCCGAATCGTCTCGAGGGCCTCGCCGAGCCCGTCGGTCATGCTGCAACAGACGCACCCGTTGGTGAGCTCGATCACGTCGTCACGCACCGACGAGATCAGCGTCGCGTCGATGGCGAGGTCACCGACGTCGTTCACCAGCACGACGAGCCGCCGACCACCTGCGTCGGCCAGCAGCCGGTTGAGCAGGGTCGTCTTGCCCGATCCGAGGATGCCGCCGATCAGCGTGACCGGCACCCGTGTGCCGTCCCAGAGCAGGGCCACGGCGTCAGTTCGTCCGGAAGTTCACACCGCCGAGCACCGTGCCGTTGACCGAGATGTCTCGGATCGCCATCGGGTCGACGGTCACCGGGTCGTCGCTGAGCGCGGTGAAGTCTGCCAGCTTGCCGGGTTCGATCGATCCAATCGCGTGGTCGAGGTGGAGCTGATGGGCCGCGCCGATGGTGACCGCAGCCAATGCCGACTCGGCGGAGATCTTCTCGTCCTCGCCGAGGACGCGACCCTTCGGCGTGAGACGGTTCACGGCACACCACATCGTGTGGAGATGGCCGAGTGGAGTCACGGCGGCGTCGGAGTGGATCGAGAAGCTCACACCGTGGCGCTCGGCGGTGCCGCACGCGTCCATACGCTTCGCCCGATCGGGACCGACGGTGAGGTCGTGATGCTGATCGCCCCAGTACCAAAGGTGGTTGGCGAAGATGTTCGCACACATGCCCATCGCCGCCATCCGGCGATACTGAGCCGGCGTGGTGAGCTGGCAATGCTGCACCGTGTGCCGATGATCGACCCACGGCGCCAACCGGTTCGCCTCGGCAACGGCGTCGAGGAAGAGATCGACCGCCTGATCACCGTTGCAGTGGGTATGGATCGTGATGCCGGCTGCGTGGAGTGCAACGACCAGCTGACGGAAGCGGTCGGGATCGTAGAGCCAGATGCCGGTCGCCCCGTTGAGGTAGCCGGGCCAGTTCAGACGGGCGGTGAACCCCTGGATGGAGCCGTCGAGCACCATCTTCACGTGACCGACGTGCAACTTCTCGGTGGCCCGAGGTGCCAGCGCCTTGACCATCTCGACGATCTCGTCGACCGACTTGTGCACCGACCCGGGGTTGAAGAACAGCGAGACCCGGGTGGGGAAGTCGGGCTGCTCGACGACGTCGCTCCACTTGTCGAGCGTGTCGGGCCAGTCGAGGCGGGCGATCCCGAGTTCGGTCACCGTGGTGCAGCCCGCATGGCGAGCGCTGGCGCCAAATCGCTCGATCGCCGCCGGCTCGGCGATGGCGGCACCAACCATCTTCGCCGCCGTCCGCGGCAGCGAGTAGGCCGCAGCCTCCTGCAGTTCTCCGATCGGGCGGCCGTCAGCATCGACCGGGACACCCTCGACCTCGATCCCCTGCGTGATGCCCTCGACCTCCATGAGCGCCGTGTTCACGGTGGCGAGGTGTCCGCTCGCGTGGAAGACGTAGATCGGGCGGGTCTCGCTGACGGTGTCGAGGTGTGCCGCCACGAGGCGCTCCTCGCCCTCGAAATAGATCGGGTCGAGCCCCCACACGACGAGCGGTTGGCTACGGTCGGTGTCGGCCGCATCGATCTCACGCAGGCGGTCGAGCACCTCGGCGATGCTCGTGCATCCCTTGCGAAGAACGCCGTCGGCACCCACGCGGTCGAAGTAGCCGACGTACTCGAACGACCACAGCCCTCCCTCGAGCACGTGGCTGTGCGCCTCGACGAATCCGGGAACGAGCACGGAGTCGGCGAAGGTGTCGTCGATCGTGACCGGCCCCCACACCGAGAGCTCCTCGATGCTGCCGACACCGAGAATGCGGCCGTCGCGCACCGCGACGGCTTCTGCGGTCGGGCGGGCGGGATCGACCGTTCGCACCAGTCGAGCGCGGTACACCGTCGTGATCGGGTTGCCGGCGTCAGCGGCGGTTCCCGTGTCCGCGAGTTCCTTGATGACCATGGCGACCTCCTCGTCGGGACCGTAGGGACGGAAGCGCCCGACTTCGTCGAAACCGAAGATCTCGTGGAATCGCAGCGATCGGGGATTCGGCGGTTGGGTGTTGACCTCGGCGGCGAGGCGCGGTCGATCGTTGGCGACGGCCCATGCTTGGAAGTCGTGATAGAGCGCCGGACCCCAGCCCTGGCCGCGACCGGACTCGGCGATGGCGATGCGGTCGACGTAGGCGAAGGAGTCATGGCGTTCGAGGAACCAGTGATAGTTCTTCGACGGATATGCGACGTTGCGTTCGGTCAGGCCGATCAGCATCCCGATCACCTCACCGTCGACTTCGACCACCTTGAAGTAGGGCGATTCGGCGAAGAAGAAGTCGAGCTTGTCGGCGTCCATGACCCCGACTTCGGGGACATTTGCCGCGTTCAGCTCGAGCAATGCGGCGTGATCTTCGGGCCTGGCGTCGCGGATCACGAGGCCGCCCCACGACGGGAGGTCGCCAGTGCTGCTGCTCGCGTGACGAGATCCGGGGCGTCGAACCGCTCGGCGATGGTAGGGAGTTCGTCGGTCGGTCCGGTCCAGCGCAGTTCGTCGACGTCGGTGATGGTGGGCGCATCGAGATCGAGCGTGGCGATCCGGCGAAAAAGCAGAGCGTCAGCGAGGTTCTCGGCCAGCGTGTCGGCCAGCTTCGAGCCACCGCGCACGGTGATGTCCCACTGACCGGCGCCGGTCGGGATGTTCTCGATGTGGCCGTATCGGCTCAGCACCGCAGCGGCCGACTTCGCACCCCAGCCTTTCAGCCCGGGGAATCCGTCGGCGGTATCACCGACCAAACCGAGGTAGTCGGGGATGGACTCGGGCGGAACGCCGTACTTCTCGATCACATCGGCAACGTCGTAGATCTTCTCGCGTCGACGGTCGAACTGGACGATGCGCCCCTCCTGCACCACTTGGGCGAGGTCCTTGTCGGGGGTACAGATGAGCACCCTGTCGACCCGGGGATCGGCGGCAGCCACGATCGCGGCGGCACCCATGGCATCGTCGGCTTCGAACTCGACCATCGGGAACAGGGTGATGCCGAGCGCTCGGAGGCCGTCCTCGAGCGGCTGGAACTGGCCGAGAATCAACGGGTCGAGGCCCTCGCCGCTCTTGTACCCGTCATACAGGTCGTTGCGGAACGACTCGATCACGTGGTCGGTGGCGACCCCGAGATGGGTGGCGCCGTCCTCGAGGAGATACAGCATGTCGCGTAGCACCGAGCGGGCTGCGCCCACCTCCTCGCCGGCAGCATTCAGGTGCCCGGGGCGCCCGAAGAATTGGCGGAAGAGCTCGTAGGTCCCATCGATCAGATGCACGATCACCCCGCCATCATGCACCAGTTCCGGTCCAGGCGGGCAGGCCGCAGTTCGAAGAGTGCAGCGCCGTGCGCCGGCGACCAGCGTCGGCGCGCTCCCCGGCCGTACGATCACGGCGTGGAACCACCTCTCGACCATTTCTGCCGCTACGACGAGCTGACCGCCTACCTGCATCGCGTTGCCGGCGACCATCCCGACCTGGTCGGGCTGACCTCGATCGGGCAATCGCACGAGGGTCGCGAGATCTGGCTCGTCACGGTCACCGATCGGGCAACGGGAGACCACGCTGACAAGCCGGCCATGTGGGTCGACGCGAACATCCACGCGACGGAGCTCACTGCCAGTGTCGCTGCCATCAACCTCGTCCACCGTCTGGTGAGCGAGCACGGCCGCGACGACACGGTCACGGCAGCACTGCGAACGCGCACGTTCTACGTGGTGCCCCGAGTGAACCCTGACGGCGCCGAGCTGGCCCTGGCCGACGATCCTCGACATCTCCGTTCCGGTGTGCGCCCGTGGCCGTGGACCGACCGCTGGACCCAGCCCGGGCTCCACAAGCAAGACGTCACCGGCGACGGCCGCATCCTCAGCATGCGGATCGCCGACCCCACCGGGGCCTGGACCACCCACGCCGACGACGAGCGGCTCATGGTGCCGGTGCCATCGACCGGGCTCTGCGACCGTCCCCGCTATCGCATGCTCGACGAGGGGCTCATCACCGACTTCGACGGCTACACCGTTCCCACCCCGAGGGCGGTCCAGGGCCTCGACCTGAATCGCAACTACGCAGCGGGCTGGGGAACGAACATCCCCGGGTCGGGCGACTTTCCCGGGAGCGAACCCGAGACCCTCGCCTTGATGCGGGCGATCACCGCTCGCCCGAACATCTGTGGGTTCAACGCCTATCACACCTACAGCGGTGTGCTGCTCCGCCCATCGTCGACCCAAGCCGACAGCGCGCTCCCACCGGGCGACGTGTGGATGTTCGAACAGCTCGGCAAGCGCTGTACGGAATTGTCCGGCTTCCCGGTGCACTCCACCTTCGAGGACTTCACCTGGGACCGGTCCGACACGATGTCGGGAGCCAGCGACGACTGGGCGTACGAGCACCTCGGCATCTACTCGTGGACGACCGAGTTCTGGGATCCGGTCTTCGCCGCCACGGGCAAGCGGGCCCCGACCTCACTGTGGTGGGTCACACTCGATCCCGAGATCGAGCTCGAGGTGTTGCGCTGGTTCGACCAACACCATCCCGGCGCCTACGTGGACTGGGCGCCGTTCGACCATCCTCAGCTCGGACCGATCGAGGTCGGCGGCTGGGACTCGTTGCACTCGTGGAGCAACCCGCCCGATGCGCTCCTGGCCGACGAGGTGGCACCCCACGCCGACTTCGCCATCTTCCAGGCGCTCGCATCGCCATGCCTGGCGATCGAGCACCTGTCGGTCGATCGCCTGGGCGACGATGTGTGGCGCATCAACGCCGGCGTCGCCAACACCGGCTACCTCCCCACCACCGTGACCGAGTGGGCGGCGAAGAAGTCGATCGTGCGCCCAGTGGTTGCCGACATCGAACTGCCCGACGGAGCAGCAACGATCGAGGGCACCAGCCACCGCCAACCGCTCGGTCAGCTCGCCGGCTTCGCCCAGGCTCGTTTCACCGGCGGGAATGACGGCACGCCGAACCGAGCACTCGTCAGCTGGGTGGTGCGAGCTGCGGCCGGCACCAAGGTCGACATCGTCGCGTCGCACCAGCGTGCCGGCACGACACGGTGCACTGTCACCCTCGAAGCAACCTGAGGCGAGCGGCGCTCACCCAGCGGTGTGGGCGGACAGCCAGCCGATGATGTCGGCGGTGATCTCGTCGCGATTGGTTTCGTTCAAGATCTCGTGACGCGCTCCGGGGTAGACGGTCACGCTGACGTCGTCGATCCCGGCGTCGCGATAGCGCTGCCCGAGCAACTCGACCAGTTGTCCGCCGCCGGCGAGCGGATCGTCGCTCCCCGATGCGATCAGGATCGGGAGGTCACCGCGTATTCCGGCAAGCACCGTGGCGTCGGCCAGACGGGCGGCGGGCGCGAACAGCATCGGCACGGTGTCCTCTGGAAGGTCGAACCCACACCACGGATCGGCGACGTATCGATCGACCTCGGCCTCGTCGCGTGACAGCCACTCGTAGCCGGTCCGATGCTCGAACCCGACATTGAATGCCTCGAGCCCGACCGGCCCGTCCGACGCCGCCATCCCCGCGGCGAGCACGTCGAGCACCGTCGAACCGGAGAGCACGACGCCCGAGTACTGCGTCGAGTGATCGACGATGACCGCCTGCGAGGCGAACGACCCCATCGAGTGCCCGAACAAGAAGAGGGGGAGGGCATCGTGCTCATCGGCGAGGAGGCGGCCGTACTGGGCAACGTCGGCAATCAGGCCGTCGAACCCTGCAGCACCGAAGTCACCGAGGTGATCCTGACCCGTCCGGCCGTGTGCTCGATGATCGACACCGAACGCCAGGTAGCCCGCACGATTGAGCGCCATGGCGAAACGTTCGTAGCGACCGGCGTGCTCGGCGAGCCCGTGAGCGATCTGGACCACCCCACGCGCGGCCCCTGCGACGTCGGTCCAGGCGTACGTGGCGATCTCGATCCCGTCGGCGGAGGATACGAAGGACGAGTGGGTGGCGTTGCTCATGGCCGCATGATCACACACATCACCCTCCGGTGTCGCTCGGACCGCGTGGACGCCGGGGCGAGGCCGACCGCCAACAGATGGTTTTGAAATGGTGTGTTCGATCACACATTTTCGTTGACGTCTACGGGGCAAGTGGGTATCGTCACCATCACTGAAGGGGAGTACCCCTCGAGGCCAGTCGTCAGTACGCTCGGAAACGAGCCGGTGTGGCCAGCCCGACACGTTCGGGCGGGGAGACGTTCAGCATTCGTCCAGTCGTCGTGTGCTGAAAGGTCGTCCGTGTCCGACGTCATCGTTGCCTCCCCCGCTCCCTCCGATCACCGTGATTGGCATCGCCTGTCGATCGACGAGGTGGTCCAAGCACAGCATTCGTCGCTCGACGGGCTCTCCGCGGACGAGGCCGCTCGCCGCCTCGCCGACGTCGGTCCGAACGAACTCATCGACAACGGCTCGACGCATCCGCTGAAGATCATCTGGCAGCAGGTCTCCGCCGTGATGGTCGTGATCCTGATCGCAGCAGCCCTGATGTCACTGTTGCTGGGCAAGTACCTCGAGGCCGGCGCCATCGGAGCCATCGTCGTGCTCTTCACCTTGCTGGGCTTCTTCCAGGAGTACCGAGCCGAGCGAGCGATCGC
Organism: Acidimicrobiales bacterium; assembly: GCA_041394265.1. Lineage (NCBI taxonomy): Bacteria > Bacillati > Actinomycetota > Acidimicrobiia > Acidimicrobiales > Acidimicrobiales bacterium. The sequence continues at coordinate 2,277,455 of JAWKIO010000005.1, read as the reverse complement.
CGCCCTCCGCCAGATGTCGGTACCGCTGGTCAAGGCACGACGAGACGGCCGCACCGTCGAGATCGCCGCCGCCGAGTTGGTGCCGGGCGACGTCGTCCAGTTGGAGGCCGGCACCATCGTGCCCGCCGACCTCCGTCTGCTGGAGGTGGCGAATCTCCGGATCGAAGAGGCCACGCTCACAGGTGAGTCCGAACCCGTCGACAAGCAGACCGAACCGGTCGCCGGCGACGACGTTGCCATGGGCGATCGACGCAGCCTCGCGTTCAGCGGCACCCAGGTCGCGGCCGGGCGGGGCAGCGGCATCGTCGTTGCGACGGGCATGGACACCGAACTGGGCCGCATCGCGACACTGCTGCAGGGTGTGCAGGACGAGGAAACGCCGCTCCAGGTTCGCCTCGACCGCGTCGGCAAGCAGTTGGCGCTGATCGGCGTCGTGGTGGCGGGTCTCGTGGTGGCGATGGGAGCGCTCGGCGGTGAATCCGCATCGGATCTGGTGCTCACGGCCATCAGCGTCGCCGTCGCTGTCATCCCCGAGGGTCTGCCCGCCGTGGTCACGTTCACCCTCGCGATCGGGGCCCAACGCATGCTGCGCCGCAACGCCCTGATCCGCAAGCTGCCTGCCGTCGAGACGCTCGGTTCGGTGACCGTGATCTGCTCGGACAAGACAGGCACGCTGACACAGAACAAGATGACCGTGACAGCCCTGCACGTGGGGAACGAGCAACTGATGGCCGAGCCCGGCGCGCCGATCGATCTCGACGGCTGGAGCGAGGGGCACCGACTGCTGGTCGCCGCGGCGGTGCTCTGCAACGATGCCGAGGTGGAGCCCTCCGGGACCGACGTCGCCATGATCGGCGACCCGACCGAGACGGCCCTCCTCGAGCTGGCGCTCCGCGCCGACATCGATGTCAAGGCACTCCGCAGTGCGTCACCCCGGACGGGTGAGAACCCCTTCGACTCGGGCCGGAAACGGATGAGCACCGTGCATGGTTCGCCCGACACCTCGGGCCACCCGCTGTTCGCCGCACTCGACCCCGAGCGTCCGGTCGCCTTCGTGAAGGGTGCGATCGACGGTCTCACAGCGCACGCCGAGCAGATCTGGACCGACGACGGTCCCCGCACCTTCGACGACGAGCAGCGGCATCGCGTCCTCACGGCCAACGACGAGATGGCCGCCGCCGGGCTCCGGGTGCTCGGCATCGCCTACCGTCAGTTCGATCCCTCCGACGCTCCGGCCGACCAGGCACGAAACGCCGAGACGGCGCTGACCATCATCGGACTCGTCGGCATCATCGACCCGCCACGGCCCGAGGTTCGCGACGCGGTCGAGCGCTGCCGGTCGGCCGGCATCCGCCCGGTGATGATCACCGGCGATCACCCGCTCACGGCACGGGCCATCGCCACGCAACTCGGCATCACCGACGGGGAGCGGGTGCTGACCGGTGTCGACCTGGATCGGCTCAGTCCGGCCGAGTTCGACGACGCGGCGGCAACCGTGCCGGTGTTCGCTCGTGTGTCCCCTGAGCACAAGCTGCGGATCGTCGAATCGCTGCAACGCCAACACCATGTCGTCGCGATGACCGGCGACGGTGTCAACGACGCTCCGGCTCTCAAGCAGGCGAGCATCGGTGTCGCCATGGGCATCACGGGCACGGACGTCACCAAGGAGGCGTCCGACATGGTGCTGCGCGACGACAACTTCGCCACGATCGTCGCCGCCGTCGAGGAGGGGCGGGTGATTTACGACAACCTCCGGCGATTCGTCAGCTTCGCCGTCGCCGGCAACCTCGGCAAGATCATCGTGATGCTCGGCTGGCCGCTGCCGTACCTGTTGGCCGGGGGCGAGTTCGATGACGCCGTCGCCCTCCTTCCTCTCCAGCTGCTGTGGCTGAACCTGATGACCGACGGCCTGCTCGGGCTCTCGATGGGTGTCGAGCCTGCCGAACGACGGGTGATGCAACGCCCGCCCCATCTTCCCGGCGCCAGCCTGTGGGCCGACGGACTCGGACGGCAGACCCTCTGGGTCGGCGCCGTGATCGGTGCCGCCTCGCTGGCCGTCGGCTTCGTCTACCGGGAATCCGGGAGCGATCTCTGGCAGACCATGATGTTCACCACGCTGGCGTTCATGCAGGTGTTCCAGGCGCTCGGGACACGGTCCAACACCGAGTCACTGCGGACCATCGGGTTCACCACCAACCCCGTGATGCTCGCCATCGCCGGCGCCGTCGTCGGTCTGCAGCTGGCCGCGTTGTACACCCCGCTGAGCAGCTTCCTCGATCTCGAACCGCTCGGTGTCATCGATCTCGTCGTGAGCGTCGGCCTGGGCGTTGCGCTGCTGGTCGTGCTCGAAGTGGGCAAGCTCGGCCGTCGTGGTGAGGGCGCCGACGTCGAGGGCTCGGAGGTGCAGGTCCTCCGTTGAACGAGATCCTTCCCCAGCTGGCGTTGATCGGTGTGTTGGTGATCCTCAACGCGGCCTTCGCCGGCACCGAAATGGCACTGGTGTCACTGCGCGAAGGCCAACTCCAACGGCTGGAGGCTGCATCGTCCACCGGTGCCACGCTCGCACGGCTGGCGCGCCAGCCCAACCAGTTCCTGGCGACCATCCAGATCGGGATCACGCTGGCCGGCTTCCTCGCATCGGCAGCCGCCGCGGTATCCCTCGCTGCCCCGTTCGAGGAACCGTTGTCGTTCCTCGGCGGGGCGGCGGGCCCGACGGCGGTGGTCGTCACCACGCTCATCCTCGCCTACCTGACACTCGTCTTCGGCGAGCTGGCGCCGAAGCGACTTGCCCTTCAGCGAGCCGAGGCCTGGGCGATGGCCATGGCCCGACCGCTCGCCGCACTGACCACGGCCACACGACCCGCCGTGTGGCTGCTGTCGCACTCCACCGACCTGGCCGTGCGTCTGCTCGGTGGCGATCCGAGCCGGCATCGTGCCGAGGTCACCGAGGAAGAGCTCCGGGACATGATCTCGGGTCACGACGAGTTCACGGCCGAACAGCGCCTCATCATCGATGGCACCTTCGAGGTCGCAGACCGCACGCTGGCCGAGGTCCTGGTGCCTCGCCGGTCGGTTTTCGTGCTCGACGCCGACCACACCTGCGCCGACGCGCTCGCCGAACTGGCCAAGTCCGGACACACCCGGGCGCCGGTCGCCCCGTCTCGCAACCTCGACATGACGATGGGAGTGACCCATCTCCGACAGTTGCTCACCGGGGCCGACGAGCCGATCACGACCGCCATGGCCGAGGTTCCGGTGTTCCCCGAGGCCGCCCACGTGTTGCCGACGATGCGCGATCTCCAGGTCGCCCGAGCCCCCATGGCGCTGGTTGTCAACGAGCACGGCGGTGTCGAAGGCATCGTCACCATCGAGGACCTCCTCGAGGAGCTGGTCGGCGAGATCTACGACGAGACGGATCCGGACCCCACCACCGTTCGAACGGAGGGCGACGGCACCCTGATCGTTCCTGGCGCCTATCCGGTGCACGATCTCGCAGACATCGGCGTCGAGATGCCAAGCGGGAACTACACCACGATCGCCGGCCTGGTGCTCGACCAGCTCGGCCGCATCCCCCGTGAAGGTGACGAGGTGGTGCTGGATCAGTGGATCATCACGGTGACGTCGGTGCACCGGCACGTGATCGCCGAAGTGGCCGTGACGCCGATCCCCTCTGACGCCGACGCGCCGGAGCCACTGGTGCCGTGACGCCCTCGATGTGGGGCCTGGTGGTCGGCTCCCGCGGTCAGGCAGGCGGACGGTGATGGTGCTGGGGCCGGGCCGACTCCATGGCCCGAGCTGCTCGCAGGAGTTGGGCATCGCCGAGTGGCGCGCCGACCACCTGCACCCCGACCGGAAGGCCGGCATCCGTGAAGCCGGCCGGGAGTGACAGCGCCGGCAGGCCGAACATCGTGACCCGGGAACACGATCGCATCCACTCGAGGTAGCGACCCATCGTGCAACCGGCGACCTCGGTGGGGTACTCCCACTCGACGGGGAATGGCGACACCTGACTCACGGGAGCGACGAGCAGATCGATGTCGGTGAAGAACTCGACGGCTCGACGCCACAACACGGTGAGATGTGACTGCGCCTGCCACACATCGGCTGCGCTCAACGCCCGGCCTCTCGCCACCTCGTCGCCCAGCACGGCCTTCGCCTCGCTCAGACGTTCGCCCAACGCTCCGAGCGGCCCATTGGCGTAGTACCACGCCCGGATGGTCTCGAAGCGCTCGTCGACGCCACCCATGTCGGGCTCGGCGTCGACCACCTCCCATCCCATCGAGGTCAGCCACTCGGGGACGGTCGCGATGACCGCCGACACGTCGGCCTCGACCGGGAGTCCACCCAGCGATGAGCTGTAGGCCACACGGAGCGGCCGCTCGACGGGTTGTCGCGCCGATTGGCAGTCGACCGTGCGATGCAACGGGTCGCGAGGATCGGGAGCGGCGAGCACCTCGAGCAGCAACAGCAGATCATCGACCGTCCGAGCCATCGGTCCCTCGATCCCGTAGGGAAGGAACGCGTTCCCGGGGCCGACACTGGGGACGAGCCGGGACGAAGACCGGAAGCCGACGATGTTGTTCCATCCCGCCGGGTTGCGGAGCGACCCACCGGCATCGCTGCCATCGGCAAGGGCGAGCATCCCGGTTGCCAATCCGACCGCTGCGCCCCCGGACGATCCACCGGCCGAACGCTCGGGTTGCCACGGATTGCGGGTGATCCCATGGACGGGATTGTGCGTATGCGAGCCTGCGCCGAACTCCGGCGTGTTTGTCTTGCCGACGGCCAGTGCGCCCGCCGCCTTCATCCTCGCCACCATCAAGCTGTCGGCGACGGGCCGATGGTCGGCGAAGATCGGCGAGCCGTAGGTGGTCGGGAAATCGATCGTGTCGGTCAAGTCCTTGTGTGCCGTCACGAGCCCGGCGAGGGGGCCGAGTTGGTCGCCACGGGCCAGCGCTGCGTCTTGCGCCTCGGCACGCTCGAAGGCATGGGAGGGATCGAGGGCAACGATGGCGTTGAGCTCCGGGTTGCGTTGATCGATTCTTCGCACGTGAGCATCGAGCAGTTCGCGGGCCGAGACCTCCCCGGATCGAAAGGCTTCCTGCTGGGCAACGGCGGTGAGGTCGACGAGTTCGGTCACCCGCAGATCCTCGCTCAGTGCTCGCCTTCGAGCGACTCCAACCGGGCGAAACTGGAATCGCCACGGCTCTGATCGGTCGACAGTGCGCCCTCGGCGGTGAGTCGTAGGAGCCAGAACAGCGAAGGAATGACGAGCACGACGGCAAGTGCGAACGCCACCACGAGAGCCCAGAGTGTGGCCGACGACGTAGCGGCGTCGGCGATCTCGATCTCGTCGACCAGCATCCACGGATACTGGCCGACGCCCCAACCGACGAGCACGCTCACGACGGCCCCGACAGCGGGCACCCGCGCCACCTGCGGGCGTCCGCGTGCGAGCAGGTACATCGTGGCCAAGCCGCAGGCGCCGGAGGCGACGATCAGCGGCGCGCCCCAGGTTTCGAGACCGTCGGCGAGCGAGGAGGCGTCCGACTCGATGACGTAGATCCCGACGAGCGACACCATGCCGAGCACCACCGCCGTGATCTGCGATCGACGGGTGAAGTACGCCGTGAGGTGCGGCTGGCCATCGCGGTCGGCGTCGGCTGCCAAGAAGACAGCCGCCAGCCACATACAGGTGCCAACGGCGAGTGCGCCGCCGAGCAACGAGGTCGGGGTCATCCAGACCTGCCACGGGTCGATCGGTTGGTCGAGCCGCACCCGCCCGGATGCGACGGCTCCGACGGCGGCGCCGAGAAAGAACGGCGTCACCAACGACGACACGGCAAAGAGGGCGCCGAAGAACCGAGCCTGTTCGAACGACGACGACGACTTGCGGAACACGAAGGCCCCACCCCGGAAGATGATGCCCACCCCGACGCCCAGCATCGGGATGAACACCGCCGTGACCAGCGCGGCGAAGACCCTCGGAAACCCGGTCCAGAGGAACACCAGGACGAAGATCAGCCAGACGTGGTTCGCCTCCCAGACCGGACCGATGCTGCGATCGATGCGATGGCGAACATCGGCGCCGCGGTTGGAGGACCCGGCGAGGAGATCCCACGCGCCGGAGCCGAAATCGGCCCCGCCGAACACGGCGTAGGCGAGCACGCCGAGCCAGATGATCGAGATGACGACGTGGACGAGCATCAGTGAGCCACCTCGACGCGTCCGGCGGCCCCGCCATCGCCGGCATCGTGCGATCGTTCTTCGGTCGGACCGTACGGTGTCGGAGGATCACCTCCTGCTCGCCAACGGTTCGACATGCTGCGCAACACGAACCAGGCCGACGCGCCGAGGCCGAGGTAGACCACGACGAAACCCGCCAGGACCAGACCGATCCCGTCTCGAGGCGTGACGGCATCCTCGACGAGCATGACCTGTTGGGCGATCCAGGGCTGACGCCCGGTCTCGGTCGTGGTCCAACCCGCTTCGAGGGCAAGCACCGCCGCCGGACCGGTCAAGGCAACCAGGCGATACCACCAGGTCGCCGTCGGGAGCTCACCGGTCCGCCACCGCTTCCACCCGGAGAAGGCGGCAAGCGTGAGAAGTGACATCCCGATCCCGACCATGAGCTGGAACGACAGGTGGACGACGTTGACCGGTGGGCGCCGATCGGGTGGGACGGCGTCGAGCCCGGTGATCGTGGCGTTCGGGTCAAAACTCTGCAGGAGCGACGTGAGATCGGGAATCTCGATGGCACCGACCTTCTTGCCGTCGACGATGACGCCGCCCAGGGTCATGGGAGCGCCGGCGGTCGTGGTCTCGAGCAATTCGATGGCTGCGAACTTCGCCGGCTGGTCGGCGGCAACGTTACGAGCCGCGAGGTCGCCGGTGATCAACTGGATGGGAGCGGTGACGGCTCCGACGGTGAAGCCGATGACGACGCCGAGCCGATGGAGCCGATCGCGGCGACCCCGGAGCCAGCCGACGGCGTAGACCGACGCAACGCCGAAGCCGGTGACCATGTAGGTGGCCGGCAGCATGTGCAGGAACTGCGGCAGGACCGAGCCGTTGAACATCGCCCGCCACGGCTCCACGTCGACCACCTCGCCGGTTGCCCGATACGTGGCGAGGTCGAAGCCGGTCGGCTCGTTCATCCAGCCGTTGACCGCCAGGATGCAGAACGTCCCGAAGATGCCGGCCAACCCGATCGGGATCAGCGTGGCGAGGTGGAGGCGGGCCGGCAGACCCTTCCATCCGTAGAGGTAGATCCCGAGGAAGATCGCCTCGAGGAAGAAGAAGATTCCCTCGAGTGCAAATGGCAGCCCCATCACATCGCCGAAGGTGCCCATCAAGCCCGGCCACAGCATGCCCATCTCGAAGCTCAGCGCCGTTCCCGAGACGGCGCCGACGGCGAACAGCACCGCAGCGGCCTTGCTCCAGCGCCGGGCCAGGGCGAGGGCATCGACGTCGTCGTCACGCAGACCGCGTCGGTGCGCGAGATAGATCAGGGTCGGGAAGGCGACGCCGAGGCACGACAAGACGATGTGGAAGCCGAGCGACAACGCCATGAGCCAGCGCGCCGCCAACAGGTTGGCCTCGGTGTTCCCGCCGGCGCCGGCGATCAGACCACTCAGACCAGACATGACGGGCCTCGGCTTTCTTCGTCAGCGAACGAACAGCTGGTAGAGGTCGGCGTAGACCCCACCCTCAGCGAGTAACTCCTCGTGCGTACCGGATTGGGCGACCTGTCCATCGTCGAGCACCACGATCAGGTCGGCCTCGGTGATGGTAGACAACCGGTGAGCGATGACGAGAGCCGTGCGCCCCTCGAGTGCCTCGGCCAGCGCGGCCTGCACGAGCGCCTCGTTCTCGGAGTCGAGGTGGCTGGTCGCCTCGTCGAGGATCACCACGGCGGGATCCTTCAGGAGCATGCGGGCGATCGACAGGCGCTGCTTCTCACCACCGGAGAATCGATAGCCACGCTCACCGACGACCGTGTCATAACCGCTCGGCAACTTGGCGATCACGTCGTGGATCTGCGCCGCCTTGCATGCTGCGATCATGTCCGTCTCGCTGGCATCGGGGTTGGCGTAGCGCAGGTTGTCGGCGATCGACTCATGGAAGAGGTGCGGGTCCTGCACCACGACCCCGATCGCCCGACGCAGCGAACTCTGCGTGTAGTCCCGAACGTCGTGCCCGTCGACGAAGATGGCGCCGTCGGTGACGTCGTAGAGCCGGGGAACGAGGTTCGTGATCGTGGTCTTCCCTGCGCCCGACGGACCGACGAGGGCCACCAGCGTTCCCGGCTCGATCGTAAGCCCGAGGTGCTCGATGACGGGTCGAGCGTCGGCGTCGGACAGCGAGGACGACGGCGTCTCGAGCGACGGGATGATGGTCTCGTTCGACAACGGGTAGCGGAAGGTGACGTCGCGGAACTCGATCCGGCCCTTGGCAGCCGTGAGTTCGATCGCATCAGGGGCGTCGGCGAGCGGGCTCGGGGCGTCGAGCACCTCGAAGACCCGGTCGAAGCTGACGAGCGCGGTCAGGATGTCGATGCGAGCATTGGTGAGACCCGTGAGCGGCTGATAGATCCGGCCGACGAGGAGGCCCATGGCGGCGAGATCACCGACGCTGAAGTCGCCGTTGATCACCATCAGACCGCCGAGGCCGTAGACCAGTGCCGTGCCGATCGAGCCGAGGAGGCCGAGCATGATCATGAACGCTCGGGTGAACAGTGCCGATCGGATACCGATGTCGCGCACGCGCTCCGCTCGGCTCGAGAAGAGGCGGACCTCGTCGTCGTGACGGCCGAACAGCTTGGTCAGGAGGGCCCCCGAGACATTGAAGCGCTCGGTCATCGTGGAGTTCATCTGAGCGTTCAGATCCATCGACTCACGGGTGATGTTCTGCTGTACCGACCCGATTCGACGATAGGGCAGGACGAAGAACGGGGTCAGAATGAGTGCCAGCACGGTCAGCCGCCACTCGAAGATGAACATGGCGATGAGGGTGGTGACCAACGTGATCACGTTGGCGACGACGGTGCCGAGCGTGGCGGTGAGGGCTCGTTGCGCTCCGATCACGTCATTGTTGAGACGATTGGTGAGCGTTCCGGTCTGGGTCCGGGTGAAGAAGGCGATGGGCATGCGTTGGACGTGATCGAACAAGGCCGAGCGGAGGTCGTAGATCACCCCTTCGCCGATGCGCGCCGACAGGTAGCGCTCGCCGAGTGCCAACGCCCCCTCGAGGAGCGATGACCCGACGATGAAGAAGGCGAAGATCCCGAGCAGACGCTTGTCGGCGTTCGGGATGGCGTCGTCGATGATCCGCCCGAAGAGCACGGGAGGCACCAGCCCGAGGGCAGCCTGCGCCGTGGTGATGGCGAGAAATCCCATGACCATGCCTCGGTACGGTTCGGCGAAACGCCAGACCCGCGCCGCCGACTCCTTCGTGATGCGGGCTCCCTTGACGGAGTCTCGGTCGCGGGGCCAGATTGCATGCATCGCCATCATCGCTCTGCAGGCTACGCCCGACACCTCCCGTCGAATCGTTGGGCGAGCTCGGCGAGTGAATGAGCGGGGATCCGAGGGTGTGACGTTCGACCCTATTGGCCCCTGGTCGTTCGCTTCACTCTGTCGTGGTGACGATCTGTGACCCGACCGAGCGCAACCGCGCCAACTCCGGTGCGACCGAGGGTTCTCCAGATCAACGTACCGAGTCGATCGTGCAGCAGCTGTATGCGACCGGTCTCAACCTGCAGATGTGTCTCGACGGCGCCAACAGCCCAGCGCAGCGGCACCGACTCGAGCAGGCGATCGATGTGCTCGATGGCCTGATCACCGAGCTCGGCTCGCGCCCTCTGAACCACCGCTCGGAGGACTGAGCCGAGCGCACCTGCGTCGCGAACAGACAGCCCTTCGCGATGCGAACTGACAGCCCTTCGCGATGCGAACTGACAGCCCTTCGCGATGCGAACTGACAGCAGAGTGTCACCTACGGCGTTTTTCCTCGATACTGGTGGGGCCCATCCCGGTCAGAGGACACAACGTGAGTTCCAGCGACACTCCTATCACCGTCTTTCTTCTCGATGATCATGAGATCGTTCGAGTCGGCTTGAGCGATCTGATCGACGCCGAGGACGACATGAAGGTCGTCGGTCAGGCGGGTTCCGGACCGGAGGCGTTGCGGCTCGTCGGTCAGCTGGCACCCGACGTTGCCGTCCTCGATGTTCGCCTGGGTGAGGGGAACGGCATCGCTGTCTGCCGGGAGATCAAGGAGCAACACCCGGAGACTGCGTGCCTGATGCTGACGTCATTCGCTGACGACCAGGCACTGATCGATGCCGCCGACGCTGGCGCCTCGGGCTATGTCCTCAAGCAGATCCGCAGCAATGAGCTCATCGACTCGATTCGCAAGGTCGCCGGCGGCGCCCAATTGCTCGATCCGGCGATGGTTCGTCTGGGCACCGAGCGGTTGAAGGGCACCGAGGCGGGCATGCTCGAGGGGCTCTCGCCCCAGGAACGGCGCATCTTCGATCTCATCGGCGAGGGTTGTTCGAATCGCGAAATTGCCGACGAGCTGTTCCTGGCCGAGAAGACGGTCAAGAACTACGTGTCGAACGTCCTGTCGAAGCTCGGGATGCACCGACGCACCGAGGCAGCGGCGCTCGCCGCCCGTCTCGACGAGCGCCGGAAGAATCGTTATGAATGACACCACCGACGACGAAGTCGCACCCGGCCATACGAATCTCGTGAGCAGCAGGGCGCTCGGGTCCGAGTTCATCGACGCAGCGCCCGACGCGATTCTCGTCGTCAGGTCTGACGGCACCATTGCCGTCGCCAACCATCAGGCACTCGATCTGTTCGGTTACCGCCACGAGGAACTGGTGGGCTCACCGGTCGAGCTCCTCGTTCCACCAAGCTCGCGCAAGCGTCACGCCGAACACCGCTCCGGCTATCAGCAAGAACCTCGCGTCCGCCACATGGGAGAGCTGCAGACCCAGCTCATGGGGCGGCGGGCCGACGGGTCGAAGCTGCCGGTCGAGATCGGGCTGAGTCCGGTGGTGGTCGACGGGACGCCGTACACCATGGCCATCATTCGTGACGTCACCGAGCGGCTCAACATCGATCGCCAGCAGGCCGTGATGAAGCAGCGGCTCGCCGTCTCGGAGGATCGAGATCGCATCGCACGTGATCTGCACGACCTCGTCATCCAGCGCATCTTCGCTACCGGAATGCGCCTCCAGGCGGCGCTCAACGACCCGGATCGGCTCCGCGATCGAGCCACGGGCGCCATCAGCGAACTCGACGAGACCATCGCCGTGTTGCGCGAATCGATCTTCCGGCTCACCAGCCCGACCGAATCGCTCAGCTCCCGGGTCCGGAGCCTCCTGATGCACCACGACATCAGTGTGCAGTGCGACGTCGACCTCCATATCGATGACGACCTCGACTCCCTGCCGGACTCCCTCGGCGAGCACCTCGTTCCCACCCTCAACGAAGCATTGTCGAACGTGGTCCGACACGCTCGGGCCTCGTCCGTCACCATCAGCCTGGCGATCGAAGCGGGCTCCGCCCTCGCGGTGCGGGTCATCGACGATGGCATCGGGATCGACCCCGACTCGACCCCGGGCTTCGGGCTGGCCAACCTGCGCCAACGAGCACAACAACTGGGCGGCACCATGGAGATCCGCACGTTGCCCGACGGCGGCACCGACCTGGAGTGGTCCGTTCCGATCGAGCGCTGAGAATCCCGGCCTCAGTGCTCGAACGCGGCGAGCGAGCGCTCGAGGAACCGCTCGGTTGCGTCGAGCACCCGGGCTGCGGTGAGGTCGGTCCGACCGACGGCGTGCCATCCGCCGAGCCCCACCGGTAGCGGCAGCAGACCAAGGACCGCCATTATGTCCCACCACGGCGAGTACGGACCGAACGACGAGCGCTCGTTGTAGGCCGCCAGCATGGCGTCGGCGGCGTCCTCATCGCCGAGTACTGCCAGGTTCCAGCGAGCGTGACCAAGCTCGGCGTGCGGATGGCCGACGCAAGCGTTCACCCAGTCGACGACCACCGGCCCGGAGGCATCCCACAGCACATTGAGTGGATGCAGATCGCGGTGGAGAAGCACCGCTGAAGACTGGCTCGGAGCGTCGGTACGACCCGCGGCGATGGCGCGGCGCCAGAGCGCTTCGTCGCCGCCGTCGGGGACGGTCGGACGCTCGGGAGCCCAGCTCCGCCATTCCGGCAATGCGTGCTCACTCGGGAGCGGCACCGCTGCGATCGAGGCCGCCAACCTGCCCAGGTCCCCGGCTCGCTCGGCCACACTCGACGGCGTCGTCGCCAGCTCGCCCGGCACCCACGACATGGCCAACATGCCGTCGGCTGGCGACGACGCCAAGAGTCGGGGAGCCCGGACCGACGACGGCTGCAGCAGGGTGAGTGCCGTTGCCTCGGCGTCGATGAGCCCGGGTTCTCGCTGCCGCCACTCGAGGTCGGTGATGTGTCGGACGACGAATGATCGCCTGCCGCTGCGACAACGACGGATCTCCGACGACATCCCACCCGGAAGATCTGTCCACGCGTCGATGGGACCCAACACCTGCTCGGCCCAGACGATGCTCGGCGGCGGCGTCATCGTCGAGCGCCGACCTGTGCGACGGTCACGGGCGCGGACGACATACCGGTTAGGCTACGACTCCGGGACTCGGCGCGACGCGCCGCAACTCCACGTGTTCTCTCCACCCAATTGGGGCAGACTCGATACATGGGCCACGTGCGGATCACCCCACTCGGGCTGAGCGGGATCAGCGTCGCAGGAGCGATCGATGCCGCCACGGCTCCTGCGGTGGTCGCCGCGGCCACCTCCCATGGCGCGCTCGTGCGCCTCGACCTCAGCGGATGCACGTTCATGGACTCCTCCGGCATCAGCGCACTCATCGAGATCCATCGCCACTCGATCGATGGGGGTGGCTCGTTGTATCTCGTCGACCCGAGCGATGCGGTGACGCGGGTGCTCATCATCAGCGGGCTGATGGCAACGTTCAACGTCGAGTGATCGGCTGATCCCGGGCTACGTGCCCCTCGATGGCGTCGTGAAGTCCAGACGCATGATCTCCTCGCCATCCCATGTCAGTCCCCGCATCGTTGCCGTGATCGTGTCACCGCTGTCGGCGATCTCGAGCGTGGCGAATTGTCCGCCCGATGCACTGACCCCTTCGCTGTAGGGACCACCCTTGACGCTGCCAGGACGGTCGAGCGGCGCGGCGTGAAGGAGGGGGAAGCCCGGATACCCATCGGTCGAGTAGTCCGTGTTGGTTCCGTCGTCGATGGCGACCATGTGGGCGTCTCCGCTGATCATCAGCAGGTTGTCGATGTCGTTGTCGGCGATGACGTCGGCGATTTCCCGGCGTTCGACGGCGTAGCCACCCCAGTGGTCGGCGCCATCTTCGGCGGCTGCAATCCACGGCACCGGGTTCAGCCACACCACGAGTTCGTGAGTCTGCGAGGACTCGATCAGTTCCTGCTTCAACCACGTCTTCTGTTCGGGGCCGAGCATGCTCGGCGCGTCGGAGTTGTCGTCGTTCTGCAGGTTCCTGGCCGATCGGGCGTCGGTCAGGATGAACCGGACGCGGCCGACGGTGAACGCCTGGTAGATCGCCGACTCGTCACCGGAAAGGCCGTAGCTGGGCACGTGTTCCCGGTAGGCCGCCATGGCGGCCTGGCGGCTCGGCGAGTTCCCATCGGCGTCGTTGCCGCCGTAGTCGTGGTCGTCCCACATGTAGGCGACCGGCGTCTGGCGATAGAGCGCCGCTTGCGCCGGCTCGGACAACGTGAGGTCCATCACTTCTTGGTACCGGACCAGATCGTTCCGACCGTTGTCGCCGTAGTGGAAGTCGCCGGCGATCAGGTAGAAGAGTGGATCGAGGTCCGCGATGGTGTCGAACACTGCGCCGTTGGAACCGACCCGGGCGCAGGAACCGATGGCGACGAGGAAGGACGATGCACCCTCGGGAAAGGTCCGGAACGTGCCTGCCCGAGTGGTGTCGAGGTCGCCATCGATCTCGACGGCGTAGTGGTACTGGGTCGCTGGCTGCAGCTGATCGAGCTCGAAGCCGACCACTCGTCCCGATTCGTCCCGAGCGTCGACGACGACGGCATCGCTCAGGTCGGCTGACGTGGACAGCGCAAGGCGGGCCGTTTCGTAGTCATTTCGTGGATGGGCGCGGATCTCGGCGCTGGTACTCGTGACCGCGCCGGACCACACCCAAGCGATGGCCGATGGCGGAGGGGCCACGACGTCCGACTCGGGATGCGTCGGACCCCAGAAGTGGGCGTAGACCTGCTGACCGGCCACAAGGCCGGCGATCGCCATGGCCAACATGCCCGAGACGCCGACGATGGCCGGCCGCGGGGACAGATCGGCAAGGTCGATCAGCGCCCAACACAGCGCAGGCACAACGAGGACGGCAACGACGATCACGGCGTGCACGGCAACGAGCTGGTTGGCGGCGAAGGCAATCAGCGCCGCACCGGCAAAGGCGGCCAACGCCCCTCCGATGATCTCCCACCGGAGCGCGATCAGCATGGCGACCACGAAGATGGCGGTGACGACCGGACGCACCTGGTTGTCGAACGCGGCTCCACCCGGCCGATAGTCCAGCCATCCGTAGCGGTGGCCGAGCGCGCTGGCCAGCACCGCACCGACGGCGATGAGATAGCCGAAGCGTCGCAGCGTGGCGACCACGCGGTCGTCGAGCGTGAGTAGGGGCCGTGGGCCGGTCGATGGCGACGTCATCGACGCTCAGTGTGGCGGTTCGAGGCGGCGTCGAAGCTCGTCGAGATCGAATCCTGGCTGGGGATAGGAGGCGCCGAGCGAGTCGAAGGTCGCCAGAAGCAATTTGGCAATCACCCAATTGCGGTACCACTTGTGGTCCGCAGGGATTACGTACCACGGCGCGTGGTCGGTAGAGGTCGCCGCGACGGCGGCACCGTACGCGGCCTGATACTCGTTCCATGATCGACGAGTGTCGAGGTCGGACTCGGCGAACTTCCATCGCTTGTCATCACGGCGCAGCCGTCGTAGAAACCGCTCACGCTGCTCGTCATAGGAGAGGTGGAGCAGGCACTTGACGAGCGTCACGCCATCGTCGACGAGGCAGCGTTCGAACTCGTTGATCTCTCCGATCCGCCGTTCGACCACCTCAGATGGTTCCGTCTCGTCGACCACCGGCACGATGACATCCTCGTAGTAGGAACGGTCGAAGACACCGAGCTGACCTGGAGCCGGAAGGTTTGGTCGGAAGCGTTCGAGGAAGTGTTGCTTCGCCTCCTCCTCGGTCGGTTCCTTGTACGACGACACCCGGACGCCGGCCGGATTCATGTTGATGACGACGTGCTTGATCGTGCCGTTCTTGCCGCTGCAATCCAGTCCCTGCAGTACGAGGAGGACCGAGCGTTGCGCTTCGGCATAGAGGAGCTCGTGGGCATCGAAGAGGTCCTCCGACATGTCCGCAAGAGCCGACTTCGCGTCAGACTTCGAGCCGTCGAAGAGTGGGGTGGCCGCCGACTCATACCCGGCCAGGTTGACCGCTCCCTGGATGGGGCGAGCCCGCAGGACCTCGTCGAGCTCGGTGAGCGCGGTCACTTGGTGTCCTCCGGATCTCCCGTTCCGGCCTGGTGCACGCTCAGCGCACCCGGTGTGATCGAGAACTGCAGTTTCGTGGTCGGTGGACGATCCTCGCCGTCGAGTTCATACGGCTGGGCGATTGCGTGTTCCACCTCGATCGACGCACCCTGTGCTCGCCTCGCCAGGTCGAGACGTTGTTCCTTGCGGCGAACGAGTCGCCAGAGGATCGACCCCCACTCTCGCATCGTGGTGGCAGACATGACGGCGATGTCGAGCTTGCCGTCGTCGGGGGATGCATCGGGGAACACCTCGAGCCCACCGCTGATCTGTCCGAAGTTGCCGACCAGCACCATCGTCGACCAGCCATCGAACCAGCGGCTGCCGTCGATGTCGATCGTCGTTCGGGCTCGATCTGATCGGAGGTGCCTGATCGCCGACAGGACGTAGGCGGCCGTGCCGACCTTCGCCTTCAGCTTCGGATTGGCGTCGCGGATCATCAGCGCATCGAAGCCCGACCCCGCCATGACCGCGAAGGCCTCGTCGTTCACGACGCCGAGGTCGATTCGGCGACGATTGCCCACACCGATGCCCTCGGCGGCGTCGAGGCCGGCATCGATGCCGAGGTTCGACGCCAGGAGATTGCCGGTTCCCAGTGGCACGATGGCGAGCGACGTCGAGGTCTCAGACAGTGGTTCGAGGCACGCTCGAACCGTCCCGTCGCCCCCGCAGGCCACGACGATCCCCGCCCCATTGGCCACCGCCTCGCGTGTCTGGCCGGCGCCGGGATCGTCCGCGGTGGTCTCGACCAGCGTTGTCTCGTCGCCCAATACCGCTCGAAGTTCGGCTTCGTCCGGCGCACTCCCGCTCGCAGGATTCCAGATGGCGACGGTGTTCCCGGTGGCCATGGTGTTCCCGACGGCCGCAGTCTCGACGCGAGCGTAGGTCCCGGTGGCATCGTTTGGTGCAGTTTCAGGCGTCACGAGATCCATCCCTTCGTTTCAGGCTGATGCGGGCGGAGGATCCGGTGGCAGATCACGATCGACACGATGCCCAGCACCGTGCCGGCCACGACATCGGACAAGAAGTGCATGCCCTGATACATCCGCCCCCAGGCGACGGCGATCGGCAGCAGTACGGCCAGTGCAATGGCGACGAAACGAGCACGGGACGACTCGGTCCGTTGCATCACGATGATGGCGAGCACCGCATAGACGGTGGCGGCAGCGACATGGCCGGACGGAAAACTGGTGTCCACCGGCGAATCGATCAACCGTTCGACGTCGGGTCGGGGCCGACCAACGAGGCGAGAGGTCGTGAAGTACGCCGTGGCTTCGAAGGCCAGCGTGACGCCGATCAACGCCGCTTCGTACCATCGCCGCCAACGCCACACCGCCAGGCCGGCGAGCACGATCGACAGACCGATCTTCACCGGAGTGTTGGCCAGGAACACACTCCAGGAGGCAAGTTCGTTGGTCGAGGCCGATCGACCGGCGGCCAGGTCCTCGGCGGTGCGTGTGTCGAGCTCGACGACGGCGTTGGGTGCCGTCCATTGGGTGAGGATCTCACCCAGCACGACGAAGCATGCGATCACGGCGACCAGGGCGACGAGGAGCTGGACTGCTTCGGTCCGTCCCAGGGGCCAGGTGCGCTTCCACCACGGCGTGGCGACACGGTCGTTGGTCTGGAGTACGTCAGTCATTGCGTGGCCCCTCCAGATCACGGTGGCGAGCCGACAACCCAGCGAACACGCCGTAGGCGATGAAGCCGAGTCCTACCGCAACGCTGAGCGCTGCACCGACCGGGTGGTCCGCGAGCTGGCGTATCGAATCATCGAGTCCGGCGGCCTCGTCGGGGTCGAACAGCCATGCCGCCCGAATCAGGAAGCCTCCGATGATCCCCATCGACGCGCCGCGTGCAATCCAGCCGACGGTGCCGAGCCGGTCGATCATCGTGCCCTCGATGCCGTGGTCGCCCGACATCTGGTCACGGAAGCTGCGGGTCACGCCCTTCTTGATGAAGGCCGCACCTATCCCGATCACGACGAGCCCGCCGACGACGACCAGCACTCGACCGGCGGTCATCGAGAGCACATCCTTCACGGCGCCCTCGACCATCCGGTCCTCTCGCTCACCGGACGAGGACGACGATTGCCGGATCACGCCGACGATCGTCAGCAGCAGTGACGAGTAGATGCCGGCCGACACGAGATACCCGATGCGGTCGAGCAGGGCCCGCCCGGTCCAGTCCCCCGGCAGGACCGCCGTGAGCAGGCGCCAGATCGCATAGAGGGCAAGACCGACGCCAAGCGCCACCAGCAACACGCGCCCCGCCGGCTGCTCGGCGATCTTCTCCACGGCACCGGCCTGGTTGGCTTCCTCACCGCTCGACGACCCGAGAGCGATGCGGACGAACAGAACGCCGACGAGGAGGTAGACGAAGCCCTTGGCGACCCAGCCGGCACGGCCGACCACCTCGAACCGCTCACCGGCGTCCTCCGCCCGTTCTTCGATGTCGATGTCGGACAGGATGGCGGCGTCGTGGTTGGTCATGGTGAGCAGGGTCCTCGTGAGCGTGGCGCCGGGAGGATGCCCACTTCGCGCTCGGCCCAAACCTGCGTTCTCGATGCCGCACGGCGACCGGCAACCGGCGGCCAAAACCACGAAGGTCCCTGACTCGACCGGCGCCCGGGGCGACGGCTGATCAGGGACCTTGACTGGCGGAAGATAAGGGATTCGAACCCTTGGTAACACGAAGTGCTACAACGGCTTTCGAGGCCGCCCCATTCGTCCGCTCTGGCAATCTTCCGTTGGCGAGGTTAGCGCCTTCAGTCGCTCCCACCGACCTCATCGAGTGCGGGACCGAGGTCGCGGAGCACGGCGAGGAGATTGGCGGCCTCGAACTCGTCGACCGGGCCGGTCTCCGACACCACACTTCCTGCGGTCACGAAGGCACGGCCGTCCTCGGTCGAGGTCCACCACACCATGGTGATCAGGCCCGGCTCCGACCCGCCCTTGAACGCAATCGTGTCCCAGGACGACCCGGTCGCGGGGACACCGGGGTTCATCGAGAGGATCTCGAGCGCCGTTGGGTCGGCCGTCAGCCACACCATGGCGTCGCAGAGCGCCGTCGGGCTGGCGAACCACTCGAGCTCGTCGACCAACACCGGCTGCGACAGGTCGACGCCACCGGCGGTCGGCAGCGGCGCCGCCGCCACCCGATCGGCCAGGATCGCCCGGCGACCCGACTCGTCGGCCGAGACGAACTCGCGACCGAGCTCCGGATCGCCGAACTTCAGCACGAACATCTCGCGCGTCGTGAGGAAGGGACGGTTGCGGTCGAGGGCGTCGTTGCCCATCGGAACGAGCATGTCCTCCACTGCCGCCCGTCCGACCAGGTCGATGAGATGGTCGGTGGCGGTGTTGTCCGAGATCGAGATCATCGCCTCGGCAAGTTCGCGAACGGTCATCACCGTTCCCGGCTCGAGGTCCTGCACCGTGCCCGACGGGAGGCTGTCGAGTTCGTCTCGAACCGCCACCTCGGTGTCCCATCCGATCGAGCCATCGTCCATGGCGTGGACCACCGCCCCGAGGACGTAGAGCTTGAACGCCGATCCCAGCGGCATGATCTCGGTGGCCCCCCGGTCGACCACGGCACCGCACGCTCCCTGCGAGGCGTCCATGACCGCGGCGCGCAGGTCGCCGAGTTCCGTCAACCGAGCCACGGCATCCTCGACCGAACCCGGTGCGTCGAAGGCTCGGTCGGGCGAGAAGAACAGGCCAGAGATTCCGTCGGGGCCAATGGCGACATCGAGCAGTACGAGGTCGCCGCCCGCTGCCTGGAGTTCGTAGGTCGCCATCGACCCCGCCACCGATCGCGCCGGTCCGAGCGTCCACGGCCCGTCGGCCGCCACCTGTGCGACCACGGTGGCGAAGTCATCGAACGGGAGCGCCTCTCGGAATACTGGGGCGAAGGCCGCGTCGTAGACCGCCTCGTCGAACGGGCTGCCGTTCAGGAGATCGACAACCAGGACAGCCGCCTCGTCGGTGGTCGTCGGCGTCGACGCAGTGGCTTCGGCGGCCACCGCGTCACCGGCCGATGTCACGGTGGTGTCGGTGGTGGTCGTCGGCTCGGCGTCGCCCGACGAATCGGATCCGCACGCGACGACCAGGATCGAGGCAGCGGCGACGACAGCAATGGCGGTGGAGCGAACCATCGTCGAAGTGTCGCAGGGTCTGGGTCCCGGGCGGTCGCGGTCGCACCGCCTTCTCCCCGAAACGGCTGCTATGACATGGCGTGTGCCTCCGACGCTGCTCGCTCGCCTCCCTGAACTCCGTGACGACTTCGAGGCCGTCGCCGACCCGGTGCGAGCCGTGGAGATGGCCGCCTACATGAAGGGGCACTTCGAGTTCCTCGGGCTACCGGCTGCCGTCCGGAGGTCGGCGCAGAAGCCGGTGCTCAACGCATCGGCCCGGGCGTCGAACTCCGAACTGCTGGCGTTCGCCGACGCCTGCTGGGACGAAGACGAGCGCGAGTTCCAGTACACAGCGGCCGACGTCCTACGCAAGCGGGCGGGTGCGCTCGAACCGGCCGACCTTGCCCGGGTTCGCGCCCTCATCGTGACCAAGTCATGGTGGGACACCGTCGACTCCCTGGCGGTGCACGTGGTGGGCGCACTGGTGAAGGCGCACCCGGACCTCGGTGACGAGATGGATGCATGGATCGGTGACGACGACCTCTGGGTGGCGAGGACCGCCATGCTGCATCAGCTCATGTGGAAGGACCACACCGACGCGGATCGGCTGTTCGCCTACGCCCGGCGCAAGGCAGGCCATCCTGACTTCTTCATGCGGAAGGCCATCGGCTGGGCGCTTCGCCAATACGCCCGGACCGACCCCGACGCCGTTCGGGCCTTCGTCGAGGATCTCGGCGACACCCTGTCACCGCTCTCCCGCCGAGAAGCGCTCAAACACCTCTGACTGTGAGTCTGTAGCTGCGGCCACCGCGCTCGTGGTGTGCTGTGGTCGATGGCCTGGTGCGTGACTCGAATTCTGACTGACCGCAGTGTCTTGTTGGGGACATGTCCGCATCCGGTCATCGGCCCCGGCCCTGGCCGGAGTGACTGGCCTGATCAGGAGCTCGACCGCCAGCTGATCCCTGGCGTGTCCCATCACAGTCCCGCCGATCTCCGCCCTGGACCGGAACCTCACGTTCCACGTTCAAAGGAGAAACGCAGTGACCATGCTGGCAGAAGTCGTCGACGTCGTCATCGGAGTCGACACCCACAAACACACCAACACCGCCGCTGTCGTTGCGGCATCGACCGGCGCCGTGATCGACAGCATGACCGCCTGCACCGATCTCGGTGGCCATCAGGCACTGCTCGAGTTCGCTGGGAATCACGGTGGCCTGCGGGTCTGGGCGATCGAAGGTGCGAACGGATATGGCGCCGGTCTCGCCCGTTGCCTGGCCGAGCGCGGTGAATGGGTGGTCGAACTCGATCGACCGAAACGAGCCAACCGTCGCCACGGAGCGAAGTCCGACCCGATCGACGCCGTTCGTGCTGCTCGTGAAGCACTCAGCCGTGAGCACCTGAGCGAGCCTCGCTCTGACGGGGAACGCCAAGCGCTCGCAGTTCGGCTGGCTGCCCGCCGCCTCGCTGTCGATAGCAGCACCGATACTCAACGCCAGATCCACGGGCTCGTCGTTGTCGCTCCCGAGCAGCTCCGGTCGAAGCTTCGGGGCAAGACCACGGCGGAGATGCTCAAGATCTGTTCCCGTCTTCGTGTGGATCCACGCTGGGACGTGGCGACACGTGAGACCGCACTCGTGTTGCGTTGTCTCGCCCGCCGGGCGATCAACCTTGCTGAGGAAGCCCGGGAGCATGAACGAGCGATCCTTCACCTCGTCCGCGCCTGGCGCCCAGACTTGTTGGACAACTGTGGTGTCGGCCCGATCGTGGCGGCGACCGTGCTCTGCGCCTGGTCACATCCCGGCCGCGTTCGCTCCGACGCTGCGTTCGCGATGCTTGCCGGCACCGCTCCGATTCCAGCCTCGTCGGGAATGACGATCCGGTATCGGCTGAATCGGTCCGGTGATCGCCGTCTCAACCAGGCCATCCACACCGTCGTCGTTACCCGCATGCGGGTCGATCCCGAGACCAGGGCCTACGTCGAGCGGCGCCGCGCCGAGGGCAAGACCGATCGGGAGATCAAACGTTGCCTCAAGCGATACGTCACGCGACAGCTCTTCCGCCAGCTCGAACATCACACCGCTTGACACGACATAGGAGCGTCCTCCAGCCCGCACCGCCTCCAAACCCACGCAACTTTGGGGAGTTGACACCTCTGAGCGGCATGAACTCTCCAAAGTTGCTGGGGGGTGGTGGGAGGTGGTGGGAGTGCAGGGGCCGGTCAGCGGTGGGGGGCGAAGAACGACGTGAGTAGTTCGGCGCACTCGGCCTCGAGGACGCCGGGCACGATGTCGATGCGGTGGTTGAGCCTCGGGTCGTCGCCGACGTTGTAGAGGCTGAGACAGGCCCCGGCCTTCATGTCGGCGGCGCCGTAGATCACGGACGCCACCCGGGCGTTCAGGAGCGCACCAGCGCACATCAGGCACGGTTCGAGTGTGACGACCAGCGTGCAGTCATCGAGCCGCCAGCGGCCGAGTCGTTCCGCCGCGTCGCGCAGCGCCAACACCTCGGCGTGCGCGGTCGGATCACCGGTGAGTTCACGCTCGTTGTGTCGGGAGCTGATCAGCGCCTCCCCTTGGAACACGAGGGCACCCACTGGCACGTCGCCATGTTCGAGGGCTCGCGCTGCCTCGGCCATGGCCAGACGCATCACACGCTCGTGCTCGTCGGTCACGCCGAACCAGGTGGCGGCCTGCGATGCCGGCACCTCGTCGGTCGGGGCGCCGGCGGGAGGTACAGCATCGGACATCGGTTCGGTCACGGCCGCAATGTAGTGGTGAACCTGTCCGGTACGCACGAGCGCGCACCGGGCTCAGGCGATCGTGTGCACGCCCGGGCGATCGCCTGCACACTCGGGCGATAGCGTCCAGCGGTGGCCCGGATCGTGTCGATGATCGCGCCGGACCGTCTGGGGTCCGACTACCGCCAGATGCTGGCCTCATCGTGGGTCACGAACCTGAGCGATGGCGTCGCCCTTGCGGCCGGGCCCTTGCTCGTTGCGTCGCAGACCCGCAACCCGACGCTGATTGCAGCCTCCGCCGCGATGGCCTGGCTGCCGAACCTGCTGGTCGGGCTGTACGCCGGCGTGCTCGCCGATCGGCTCGACCGGAAACGGCTGATCGCCACCGCCAACCTCGCCCGGGCACTGGTGCTCGGCGTCCTGAGCGTGTTCATCGTGACGTCGACCGAGAGCGTCTGGGTGGTGCTCATCGCCCTGTTCCTGCTGGGGGCAGCCGAGTCGTTCGTCGACACGTCGGCGTCGTCTCTCCTTCCGATGCTGGTCGAGTCCGACGACATCGGGGTCGCCAACGCCCGGCTCATGTTCGGGCACATCACGATCAATCGGCTGATCGGCCCACCCTTGGGCGCCGTCCTGTTCACCCTCGGCATGGTGGTGCCGTTCGTCGCCCAGATCGTGGCCGTTCTCGCCGGTGCCGCGCTGGTCCTCACCATCGCCGCGCCGACCATCGCGTCACCGACCGTCATGTCGGACGGAGAAGGTGCGGGCAGCAGCGTGCGCACCGAGATCGTCGAAGGTGTCCGTTGGCTTTGGCGGCATCCGCCGATCCGGACACTCACGCTCACGATCATCACGTTCAACGTCACCTTCGGGGCGGCGTGGTCGATCCTCGTGCTATACGCGCTCGAGCGGCTCGGCCTGGGCGAGATCGGTTTCGGCCTCCTCACCACCGTCGGCGCCGTCGGCGGCCTGCTCGGGACCACGATCTACCCCCGACTGGAACGCCATCTCTCACTCGGCAACATCATGCGGATCGGTCTGCTGATCGAAACGTTCACGCACTTCGGGCTGGCGATGACGACCAGCCCATGGGTCGCACTCCCGATCTTCTTCGTGTTCGGCGCGCACGAGGCCGTCTGGGGAACGGTGGCCACGACGGTGCGTCAGCGGGCGGTCCCTCCCGCCTTCCAGGGCCGGGTGACCAGCGTGTACCTGACGGGCGTCTACAGCGGCCTCGTCATCGGCGCCGTCGTCGGCGGCCTGATCGCCGGGCGGTGGGGCGTGACCGGACCCTTCTGGTTCGCCTTCGCCGGCTCGGTCGCCATCCTGACCACGATCTGGCGCCAACTCGACCTCATCGCCCACGCGGGATCGTGAGCGGGAACGAAGCGAGCCGGTGCCACTGGCACCGGCTCGGTTCGCGTCGTTGGCGGAGGAGGTGGGATTTGAACCCACGGAAGGTTGCCCTTCACACGCTTTCCAAGCGTGCCGATTCGGCCGCTCTCGCACTCCTCCAGTTGGGTGCCCAGGTTGACCTGACCACGAATCCGATAGGCTAGCGGACGTTCCACCTGCTTTGGCAGGTGACGGTCGGACCCTGTGCGACCGAACGCCGTGAACCGAGTCAGGGCCGGAAGGCAGCAGCTCTCAGCGGAACGTTCGGTGCGCCGCAGATCGTCTGGCCGTCACTTGCGAGAGCAGGTGGTTCGCCGTTTTGGGCACCGCCCGTGTCGAGGTTGCACCCCGCCGGCGGTCGCTCGAGACACCGCCGCCCGGGTCTGTCGGTGCTCACCGGTAGGCTCGAATCGTGGCCTATCAGTCCCTCTACCGCCGCTACCGGTCGCAGAACTTCGCCGAGATCAAGGGCCAGTCCCATGTCACGAAGGCCCTACAGACGGCGGTCGCCGAGGGGCGGCACAGCCATGCCTATCTCTTCAGCGGTCCCCGTGGCACCGGCAAGACCAGCACCGCCCGTGTGCTCGCCAAGGCGCTGAACTGCGAGAACCTCACCGACGGCGAGCCTTGCGGTGTCTGCAAGAGTTGCGTCGACATCCAGAACGGCACCTCGTTCGACCTCCACGAACTCGACGCCGCGTCGAACAACAAGGTCGACGACATCCGGGAGCTGATCGGCAAGGTGGCACTCGGCTCACCGGGGCGAACAAAGGTGTACATCCTCGACGAGGTGCACATGCTCACGTCCGGGGCCGAGAACGCACTCCTGAAGACCCTCGAAGAGCCACCCGAGCATGTCGTGTTCGTGCTCGCCACCACCGAGCCGCACAAGGTCGTGCCCACGATCCGGAGTCGTACCCAACACTTCGAGTTCAACCTGCTGCCCGGCGACGACCTCGATCAGCACCTGCGCTACGTCATCGCCGACGCCGGGCTCGACATCGATGAAGAGGGCATCGAGTACGCCTTGCGACAGGGCGGCGGCTCGGCTCGCGACACGCTCTCGGCCCTCGATCTCGTCGCTGCCGCCGGCGGAGTCCCCAAAGGATCCGACATCGGGGTCGAACTGGCGCTCGCCATCGGCGACGGCGACGCACCCGGCACCATCGCGGCGGTCGAGCGGGCCATCGAGGCCGGCCGCGAGCCACGGATCATCGGCGAGACCACGGTGGAAACCCTACGCAATGCCTTCCTGGCATCGATGGGGGCGCCACTCACGCAGCTGAGCGAGACCGCCCGGAAGGCGTCGACCGAGCTGGCCGACAAGCTCGGCCCGGCCACCATCACCCGCTCGCTCGAGATGCTCGGGCAGGCGCTCGTCGACATGCGACAGGCACCCGACCAGCGGGTCCCGCTCGAGGTCGCACTCCTTCGCCTCTCGCGCCGAGACGGCGCCGACACCGCCGGCCTCCTCCAGCGCATCGAACAACTCGAAGCCCAGATCGCCGCGCTCGCTGCCGGTGGAGTCGCGGCGGCGCCCAGCACAGCGCCCTCCGGTCCTGCACCCCAACCTGCACCGACCGCCCCGGTCCCCGAGGCACCAGCGGCAACCCGATCCGCCACCCCCGCCGCACCGCCCCCGCCGTCGGGTGCTCCGCCACCACCCGCCCGTCGCTCGGCACCGGCCCCCACCTCGCCGCCGGCATCAGGAGGCCCGGCCGACCTCGCTCGGGCCAACCTGGCCGAAACCCTCAACGCGTCGGCTGCGTCAGCCCCCGCCTCGCCATCGGACGCCACGGCGACCCCGGCACCAGCGGCAACCCCTCCAGCCGCCGCACCGACACCCGCTCCCCCGCCGGCACCAACCCCGGCGGCGGCAGCGCCGAGTGGTACCACCAAGCCGTTCTCCATCGGCACCCTGACCGCGGCACTCGACGCCGGCCTGCTCGACTCGGTGTCCCAACGAGCTCGGGTCCGCTTTGCCGCCGCCTCGCCGACCGCCGCCGACGACGGTGCCGGCACGGCCACGTTCGCCGTGCCCAACAACTACTACCTCCCGCGTTGCGAAGACGTCCGCCCCGAGATCGAGACCGCGCTGCTCCAGCACTTCGGTCGTGCGGTCACCGTCATCATCGAGGTCGACGACAACGCCCCAAAAGCGGTGAGGCCACCGGCGGCTGACCAGCCGGCAGCGGCCCCGCCCCCAACCCCCGAGATCGATGACGAAGACATCGGCGACATCAACGAGCTGGAAACGGCCACCAACATCGCAGGGTCCGGTATCGAGCGCCTCACCCAGGCGTTCCCTGGCTCCCAGGTGATCGAGTCGTTCGACAGCCCGCTCTGACCACCTCCGCGGCGATCCGTCGGGTCGAGGCGGAGAAACCGGCACCGCGTGACGCCGCGCGCCATCGCGCTCACTACGATTGGGGTTTCGCCTTCCCCAGGAGCGTCCCATGAGCGATTCGGTCGAACCCGCAGGCCTCGATTTCGGAGCCCTGCTGCAGCAGGCGCAGGCCATGCAGGAGCAGATGGTCGCCGCCCAAGAGGCCCAGGCCGCCCAGGTGGTCACCGGCACCGCCGGTGGCGGCAAGGTGTCGATCGAAATGACCGGCGGCGGCCAGTTCGTGAGCGTGTCGATCGCTCCCGACGTGGTCGACCCCGACGATGTGGAACTCCTCGAGGAGCTCGTCCTCGCCGCCCTCCACAACGCCACCAGTCAGGTGGCCGACCTCCAGCAGGAGGCGATGGGCGGCATCGATCTCGGCGGTCTCGATCTCGGTGGGCTGCTCGGGGGATCGTGAGCGTCTACGCCCGCCCCGTCGAAGTCCTCATCGACGAGCTCGGCCGGCTGCCCGGCATCGGGCCCAAGTCGGCCCAGCGCATCGCCTTCCATCTCCTGAAGGTCGATCCGATCGATGCCCGCCGCCTGTCGGACGCCATCAACGACATGAAGGAACTGGTCTCGTTCTGTGACCGCTGCTTCAACGTGGCCGAGGGCGAGCACTGCGAAATCTGCGCCGACACTCGACGGGATCAGCACGTCCTGTGTGTGGTCGAGGAACCGAAGGACATTGCGGCCGTCGAGAAGACCGGCGCCTTCAACGGCCGCTATCACGTGCTCCAGGGCTGCATCAACATGCTCGAGGGCATCGGGCCCGACCAACTCAAGATCAAGGAACTGGCGCTGCGGGTCGCCACCGAGGACATCACCGAAGTGATCCTCTGCATGAACCCGAACATCGAGGGCGAAACCACCGCCGGCTTCATCGCCACCAAGATCCTCGCCCCGTTCGAGATCACGGTCACGCGTCTCGCTTCGGGATTGCCGGTGGGCGGCGACCTCGAATATGCCGATGAGCTCACGCTCGGACGTGCGCTCGAGGGTCGTCGCACCTTCGCCTGACCCCCGATTCGACGAAGCGGCGAGCTGGCGAGTGCTGCGTCGATCGGGCCGACGCGTGCCGTCACACGGCTGCCGTCTGGGTGGCATCTGGCTCCAGACGCGACAACCGGGTCGGCGGGGAGAGGATCACCGACCCGGGAGTCTTCAGATTCGGCGGCCTGACCACTTCGACCTGAGAAGGTCGCCGAACGTCTTATGTCGGTTACGTTACGACATTGACGCTTCTGTGACAAGTGCACGGTGTGGGTATCTTTACCCAACTCGGGGTGCCTTTTTGATTACATCAACGTTATTTGACGCTCTTTAGGAGCACGGCATCGCCCTGCCCGCCACCGCCGCACAGGGCGGCAGCGCCGTAGTCGACATCGGATCGCCGCATTTCGTGCAACAACGTGAGTGCCAAACGGTTGCCGGAGGCCCCAATCGGGTGCCCCAGGGCGATCGCTCCGCCGTTGACGTTGACCACGTCGTCGCTGATGCCAAGATCGGCCATGGCGGCAAGGCCGACCGCGGCGAATGCCTCGTTCAGCTCGAAGAGTCCCAGGTCGGAGAGGGTGAGCGACGACCGCTCGAGCGCATCGACGATGGCGCGAGACGGTTGGGTCAACAGTGAGGTGTCGGGTCCGGCGATCTGGCCGTAACCAACGACTTCGCCCAACGGGGTGACCCCGACCGACTCGGCCTTGGCCTTGCTCATCATGACCACGGCGGAGGCCCCGTCGGAGATCTGTGAGGCGTTGCCTGCGGTGATGTTGCCCGACGCGTCGAAGGCAGGCCGGAGACCGGCCAGGCTTTCGGCGGTGGTGTCGACGCGTACCCCTTCGTCGACCGAGACCGTCAACGGGTCGCCGCGACGCTGGGGCACCTCGACCGTCACGATTTCGTCATCGAAGAGCCCGTTCTTGATGGCGGCGGCCGCACGAGCGTGCGACTGGGCCGAGAACGCGTCCTGGGATTCTCGGCTCAATCCCGCCGACGCGGCGTACTTCTCGGTGCCCGCACCCATTGCGCAGACATCGAAGGAGCAGAACAGACCGTCGAACATCATGGAGTCGACCACGGTCTTGTCGCCCGCTCGATACCCGGCCCGGGCACCCGGGAGCAGGTAGGGAGCGTTGGTCATGGACTCCATGCCGCCGGCAACGACCACGTCGGCCAGCCCAGCCTGGATCAACTGGTGCCCGAGGAAGATCGTGTTGAGGCCGGAAAGACACACCTTGTTGATGGTGGACGACGGCACGGTCATGGGGATCCCCCCGTTGACCGCCGCCTGACGGGCGGTGATCTGCCCGGCACCGGCCTGGAGCACCTGGCCCATGTAGACGTAGTCGACATCGTCGCCGCTGATCCCGGCCCGCTCGAGCGCCGCGGCGATGGCGAAGCCGCCGAGTTCGGTGCCGGGGAAGCCGGCGAGCGAGCCGCTCAGCTTGCCGATCGGGGTTCGTGCCCCGGCAACGATGTAGGAACCTTCTGATGACGTGGCCATGCGTTGTCCTCCTCGAACGAGTGTCGGAACGACACTAGCCACGCGGCTGCACACCGCGACGGAGAACGCGACGATGCCCCCGACCGCCGCAACGGTCGGGGGCATCGTCGATGCGTGGTCAGTTCTGGTTGCCTCGAGCGCTGTCGACGGCCCGCTGCATCGCTTCACGCACAAGCTTGGCCAGTGCGTCCTCGTTCTCCGGGGTGTCGATGTCGGCGAGGGCATCGGACGACCCGGAATCGGCGGCGTCAAGCGAGTCACCGCCCGCCTCGACGGCGTACTCGAGCGTCGGAGCGCCTTCGTTCTCGTCGGGGATCAAACCCTCGAGCGGATCGATCACGGCACCGGGGTCGTTCGAGCCGGTGTCGAAGACGGGGGCGTCGATACCGACGGGGGCGTCGAAGCCCGGAGGAGGGGGCGGGGGCGGAATCGCACCTTCACTGCGGGTGAAGAAGTTGCCACCGTGCTCGGACGGACCGAAACCGGGGGGAGGAGGCGGCGGCGTGATCGCCTCGGGAGCCGGCAGGTCCACCATGCCCGGAGCATCGGCGTCGGTGTCGGCGGGAGCCTCACCGAGCGACTCGATCACGGCTTCGGCGGTCATGCCGCCATCGTCGGCAGCGGCCGCTGCTTCAAAGGCGTCGGCGGCAGCGGAAGCGGCATCGACAGCGTCGGGGTCGATCTCGTCATAGCCGGCAGCTTCGTAGGCGGACGACTCGAATGACTCGGCCTCGAATGATCCGGCTTCGAACGACGACTCGACAAGACCGGCCTCGATGATGTTCGCATCGGCGAACTCGTCGCCACCAGCGGCAGGCTCGGCGGCAGCCGCCTCGTGGCCGACCTGACCGAGCGCCACCTGCTGTGCTTCTTCGAGCACCAGGTCTTCGGTCCCGGCGGGGAGGCCGGGGACCGGCTCGGCGTCGAGCCGAGCAAGTGCACTCTCGAGCTCCTTGCGAGCGGCAGCGATGCGGTCCTTCGAGGCGGTCTCGGTGGTTCGCAGCATGTCGATGCGACGCTGCGCCTGCTCCATGTTGGCTCGCACCTTGGTGCGAATGATCTCTTCGGACTCCTGGCGGATGAACTCCGACTGGGCCCGAGCTTCCTGCAACAGGGTCGAGACTTGCGCACGAGCGTCAGAGAGTTCGGCGAGCGCCTGCTCTCGCTCGGCGGCAACCTGGGCTTCGGATTCGGTGACGGCCTGCTCACGGGAGCTGAGGCTCGCAACGCCGTCGTCGATCGCCTGCTGGCGGAGGGTGACGGCTTCGGTTTCGGCCTGGCTGATGGTCTGCCCGGCCTCGGCGCGAGCAGCGTCGAGTTCGGCGGCGGCCCGGGTGCGGAGCTCGGTGGCGTCGGCCAGGGCGTGCTCGCGGATCTCGGCGGCTTCGGCCTGCGCATTGGCCAGCGCCTCCTCGGCGGCAGCACGCATGGAGGCGGCGTCGGTGTCGGCGGCGGCGCGGACCTCGATCGAGTAGCTCTCGGCAGAGGTGCGGAGTTCATCGGCGGCGGCTGCTGCTTCGCTGCGAGTCTGCGTGGCGTAGTCGTCGGCACTCGAGCGGATCTCGTCGCTGGCGGCCATCGCCTCGGCGCGAGTCTGGGCAGCGTCGGCGTTCGCCTGGTTCCGCACCTGTTCGGCGGTCTCCTGGGCGTCACGCAACAAGTTGGCGATGCGATCGCCCAGCACACCGAAGCGGTCGGCCTCGATCTCGGGCGACGAGCCGCTCAACGCCGCCGGCGGCGTGGCGACGGGCTCGGGAAGGCGGGTGCCAGGAGCCCCGAGGTCGGGCAGATCACGAGCAGGGAGGTCGTCGATTCGCGGAGCGAGCGTGGGCGGGGCCGGGCGGGTGTCGACACGGGGCAGCTCGAGGTCGCTCGACGGCCGCTCGGTGGCAGGTGCGCCACCGCGTGCGGCGTCGACCTCGGCCTCGAGGTATCGGACTTCGCCGGCGACACGGCGCAGGAACGCTCGCACCTCGGCTTTGTCGAACCCGCGCAATGCGGAGCCGAACTCACGTTGTTCGATGTCTTCGGGACGCAAAACCACGGACGGATTCCTCCTCGCTCAGACTATTGGATCGGCAGCAGCCGTTTTTCTGTGAGACTTTCGGAAGCAGTTTTACCCAACAGCGTGCCGCCACTTTGAGCGCGCAAGCCGTCTGCCGGTACCGTTCCCCGATGCATGACTTCCGTGAAGCCATAGAGAACGACGCCAGCCCCGAAGAGCTTGCCGCACTTCCGATCCCCGAGAGCTATCGGGCCGCCTACGTCCAACGCAGCGACGCTGCGATGTTCGAGGGCATGGAGTCCAACGACAAAGATCCCCGCCAATCGATCCACGTCGGCGAGGTGCCGACGCCGGAGCTGGCCCCCGACGAGGTCTATGTCGCCGTGATGGCGAGCTCGATCAATTTCAACACGGTCTGGACCTCGATCTTCGAGCCGCTGCCCACCTTCGGCTTCCTCGACCGTCTCGGCCGAGAGAGCCAGTGGGGCGCACGCCACGCCCTCGATCACCACGTGATTGGCTCCGATGGCTCCGGCGTGGTCCTGCGCACCGGGTCGGCCGTCCGCAACTGGAAGGTGGGCGACAAGGTCACGATCCACTGCAACTACGTCGACGACCAAGACCCCGACGCCCACCGCGACTCGATGCACGCCGCCAACCAGCGCATCTGGGGATTCGAGACCAACTTCGGCGGCCTGGCCGATCTCACGGTCGTGAAGGCCAACCAGCTCATGCCGAAGCCGGCGCACCTCACGTGGGAGGAGTCGGCGGTCAACGCGCTCTGCGCCGCCACGAGTTACCGCATGCTCGTGTCCACCAACGCTGCCGGCATGAAGCAGGGCGACACCGTGCTCGTTTGGGGTGCCACCGGTGGTCTCGGCGGCTACGCCATCCAGTTGGTCCTCAACGGTGGCGGCTACCCGATCGGCGTCGTGTCCTCTCCCGACAAGGCCGAACTCCTCAACCAGATGGGTTGTGAGGCCGTCATCGATCGACGGGCCGAGAACTACCAGTTCTGGTCCGACCCGCACACCCAGGACGAGAGCGAGTGGCGCCGCTTCGGCAAGCGCATCCGTGAACTCGTCGGCGATGATCCCGACATCGTGTTCGAACACCCGGGGCGCCAGACCATGGGTGCGTCGGTGTTCGCGACCAAGCGTGGCGGCACCGTGGTCACCTGCGCCGCCACCTCGGGCTACATGATCGAATACGACAACCGCCACCTCTGGATGAAGCTGAAGCGGATCGTGTCGAGCCACTTCGCCAACTACGCCGAGGCGTGGGAGATGAACAAGCTGATCGACCGGGGCGCAATCCAGCCCATCCTGTCGGCGGTCCACGATCTCGATCACGTCGGCGATGCGGCCTACCAGGTGCATCACAACCAGCACGAGGGCAAGCTCGGCGTGCTCTGCCTGGCGTCGGGTGAGGGCCAGGGCATCACCGACCAGGCCAAGCGTGAGCGCATTGGCGAGGACAAGATCACCATGTTCCGCCGCCACGCCGATTCACTGAAGTAGTCGCCTGGTCGCCGGCCTGCCCCGGCGACCGGATCAGAGCAACGAACGACCAGGGAGCATCCCATGCAACTCACCGCCATCGACCACATCGCCATCGCCGTGCGCGACCTCGAGGCCGCAATCGCCTACTACCAGGAGGCCTTCGGGGCCGAAGTCCATCATCGCGAGATCGTCGAGAGCGACGGTGTCGAGGAGGCGCTGGTGAAGGTGGGCGAGTCCTACATCCAGCTGACCGCCGCCACCCGACCCGATTCCCCCATCGCCATCTCGATCGAGAAGCGAGGCGAGGGACTCCACCATGTTGGCTATCGGGTCGAGAACTGCCAGGAAGCGCTCGACCAGATGGTCGCGGCCGGAGCGAAGGCGATCGATCAGGCGCCCCGACCGGGTTCGCGTGGCACCACCGTTGCCTTCGTGCATCCGAAGGGCAGCTTCGGGACACTGATCGAACTCGTCCAGGAGTAATCCTTGACGGTCGAACGATCGGCCCCGCCGACGAACCTGGTCGAGCTCCTCGAACTCGAACAGCTCGCGGCGGGGCTCTTCCTCGGTCGCAGTGCTGCCCGGGGACGAGAGCGGGTCTACGGCGGCCAAGTCGTCGCGCAGGCGCTCACCGCCGCCCGCTCCACGGTCCCCGACGACCACAAGGTCCACAGTCTCCACGGCTACTTCATCCGCGCCGGCGACGAGACCGTGCCGATCGTGTTCGACGTCGACCTCATCCGAGACGGCCGATCATTCACGACCCGCCGGGTCGTCGCTCGCCAACCGGGCGGCGCGATCTTCAACCTTTCGTGCTCGTTCCATCGTGACGAACCCGATGTCGAGTTCTCGCGAGCTGTCGCCGACCTCGCGGTGCCCCCGCCCGACGAGTGCATCCACGAGGAGTGGGACGACATCTCCGACGTCCGCACCGTGCCCGGCACCGAGCCCGGGCGGGCCATCGCCTGGATCCGCAACGCCCTTCCCGACCGACTGCCCGACGACCCGTGGGTACACACGGCCGCCATGGTCTACGCCAGCGACCACATCCCGATGGACGCCGTCTGGAGCGGCAACACCGAGGCGCAGGGGTACGGCGAGGGCACGCACATGGGGGCGAGTCTCGACCATTCGGTCTGGATCCACCGGGAATCCCGGGCCGACGAATGGCAGCTCTACGACATGCGGTTGCAGTCACTCCAGGGGTCACGGGGCGTGGCCCATGGCACCGTGCACAGCGCCGACGGGGTACTCATCGCCACGGTCGCCCAAGAGGGACTTCTCCGCCGGATTCGCCAAGTCTGATCCGACGCAACAGACTCGCCATCGTCCGAGCCACCTCACCACAGGATCTGCCGATGTCCACCGATCCCTCCGCCCCCGCCCCTCGACCCAGCGAGCCCCGCGTTGCCCCGGTGGCCGAGTTCGACGCCGAGGTCGCCGAGATCCTCGCCAACGCGCTCACCGTCGACGGCACCCCGCTCAACATCTTCGGCACGCTGGCCCACCACCCCAAGCTGTTGAAGCGGTTCAATCTCCTCGGTGGCTTCCTGCTCAACAAGGGACTGATCCCGGCCCGTGAGCGGGAGATCGTGATCCTTCGGGTCGGCTGGAACGCTCAGGCGGTCTACGAGTTCGGTCAGCACACCCTGATCGGCAAGCAGACGGGACTGACCGACGACGAGATCGCCGCCATCGCCGGCGGCAGCCGCGACTGGAGCGACGACGATCGAGCCCTCATCGATCTGGCCGACGATCTGTGCCGTGACGATGTCGTCTCCGACGACACCTGGGCTCGGCTTGGCCGATGGAGCGACGCCGAGAAGGTCGAGCTGGTCATCGTCGCCGGCTTCTACCGCCTGGTGTCGGGATTCCTCAACACCATGGGCGTGCAGCTCGACAACGGTGTGCCCAGCTGGCCGGGAACCGACTGAGACTCGCCGGCCGACGTCGTCAGCTGCCCAGCAGCAGCTGCACGACGGTGAGCCCGTTGAACAACACGTGGGCGATGATGACCGGCGCGAGCCGTCGGGTCCGAACCGCGACGATGGCGAACACCAGCCCGACACTGCCGATCGACGCGAGGAGCACCACGAGCTCGGCCGGGCTGGCCGAGATGTAGTGCGGCAACGTGAAGGCGATGGTCGACCCGATGATCGCGACGACCGATCCGGCTCGTTTCTCGAGCGCTCGTAGGATCAGACCGCGAAACAACAGCTCTTCGGTGAGCGGTGCGCCGATGGCCACTCCGGCGATGAGTACCCAGTAGGAAAGGGTGCCCTCGGCGTCGTCGAGGAACGACGTGTTGGACACCTCGTCGCCACCGACCAGGGTCGAGGCCAGCGCCCCGACGACGACAGCGAGCACGAGCGCCGCCAACCCGGTCAGGGGTCCGATCCACAGGTCACGCCACTCGAACGCCCAGCCCCAGTCGAGTCGCATCCCGCGGCCCTTCCACTTGGACACGATCCACGGCCACACCCCCTGCCCGAGCTGTTGTCCGACGAGCGAGGCGGCGAACAGCGAGGCCGGGAGCTCGGTGTCATCGCCCGACGCGAGACCACCGAGGTCGAGCGTGCCGCTGATCGCTGCGACGATTGCCCAGACCACCGTGGCGACGATGGTCGTCAGGATGATGACGGGTAGCGCAAGCAGGACGTCGCCGAGTCCCCACCACGGACGCTGTCTCGAGGGCGGCGGGCCGAAGGCGCCGGGCGGCGGTGGCGGCGAACCCCAGGGCGCACCGGTGGGCGGAGGCATCGCCGGTACGGCACCGGTTGGCTGGGCCTGCTCGAACGACGGCGGCCCGAGTGGTGGCGGGCCGAAGGGACCGTCGTGAGAGGGCGGGCCGAAGCGACCGTCGTGTGGGGGCGGGACCGGCGGTTTGGTCACTCGTCGGTGAACGGAGTGATCAGCTCACCCTGGGCCCACAGCTGGATTGCCCGCTCGAGCGGCACCGGGGGGCTCAGCAGGTACCCCTGGGCGACGTCGACCCCGAGCTTGGCCAGTTCGGCGAACTGGTCGTAGGTCTCGACGCCTTCGGCGACCACCGACAGGCCGAGCTGGGCGGCGAGCTGGGTGGAGGTCGACACGATGGCCGAGTCTTCACGAGAGATGCCGAGACCGCTCACGAACGAGCGGTCGATCTTGATGGTGTCGGCCATCGAGAACCGGCGCAGGTAGTCGAGGGTGGCGTAGCCGATGCCGAAGTCGTCGATCGAGAGCTTGCACCCGAGAATGGCGAGCTCATTGAGAGTCGCGGACGCTCCTTCGACGTCTTCGACCCGCATCGATTCGGTGACCTCGAAGCCAAGGTGGGCCGTCGACACGTGGTGCCGTTCCAGCGCGCCGATGACGACGGAGATGAGGTTGGCGTCGGACAGCTGCCGTGCCGACAGGTTGACCGAGATGACGGGCTTGGCACCCTCGGGTGAAACGGGCCAGCGAGCGATCTGGCGACACACCTCGTTGATGACCCACGCTCCGACGGGAACGATGAGTCCGGAGTCCTCGGCGATCTCGATGAACTCCGACGGCGGCAGGAGGCCCTTCCCCGGCCGGTCCCACCGCAGCAGGGCCTCGGCACCGACCATGCGCCCCGAGGCGATGTCGACCAACGGTTGGTAGTGCACCACCAGCTCGTTCTCGGTGAGCGCGACCTCGAGCGCCTTCTCGACCTCGAGGCGCACGAGCACCGGATTGGTCGTGCCCTTCTGGTAGATCGCATAGCGGGACCGACCGTCGGCGACGGCCTGGGCGAGGGCCGACTCGGCGTAGGAGATGATCACGTTGGGCGACTGGCCCGGTTCCTCGACCAGCACCACACCGACCGATGCGGTGATCCGGAGTTCGGCGTCGCCGATCTGGAATGGCCGTCCGATGCCATCGACGATCCGCTCGGCCATGGCCTGCACATCGGAGTCCGAGGTCAGGGCAACGCAGAGGACCATGAACTGGTCGCCGCTGATGCGTCCGACCGTGTCGCCGAGTCGCACAGACTGACGCAGCCGGCGCGACACTTCGATGAGGACCTCGTCGCCGACTTCGGGCCCCCAGGCGTCGTTGATCAGCTTGAACCGGTCGACGTCGACGAGCAGTACCGCGAGTCGGGCCCGCTCGCGTCCGAGGCGGGCCACCGCCTGGTCGAGACGGTCGGAGATCAGCATGCGGTTGGGCAGCATGGTGAGCCGGTCGTGCAGCACCTTGTGCGCGAGGTGCGCTTCGGCCACGCTGCGCTCGACCGCCAGGCTCACGAGCCGGGTGAGATGGCCGAGCGCCATCGCCTCGTCGTCGGTGGGCCGCAGACGCGACATGTGGGCGATCACCATGGCACCACGGCGCTGGCCGTTGGGACCCCACAGCGGTTGGAACCACAGCGCATCGATGTGCTGCTCACGAAGCGCAGCGGCCAGCGTGTCGTCGAGGTCGGCGACGCGGACGAACAGCTCGGTGCTGAGCTTGGTGTTGTCGATGACCGACTCGAGAACCCGATGGACCAGCTCGAGATCATGGGACCCCGTGATGACCGGCTCGAGTCCTCCGAGCTGATCGGCGAGCGCAATCCAGCAGGTGCCACCGCTGATGTGACGGTCGATGCGCTCGGCGGCGCGGTGCAACAGATCGGCCACATCGTGGCCACCGACCAGGGCATCGAGGATCTCGGCGGAGTCGGCGAGCAGCTGTTCCTGAGCCACCCGGGCGGTCGGCTCCCGGAAGATCGACAGGTAGTAGGGCCATTCCGAGGTCATCGACGGCAGACGGAGGAACGAGCCACGTACCCAGATGTCGGTGCCTTCGGCGCGTGACAGTTGGAGGTTCACCACCGCCTGCTTGCCGGCCTCGACCAATTCGGCAATGGCGTCGAGTTGCTCGCCGGGAGTGCTTTCGGCGAACAGGACACCTGGGCTCGCACCCAGCAGCTCTGCGGCCTGGTAGCCCAGGAGATCCAACAGATTCTCGCTCGCATAGAGGATGTGCCCGTCGCCGGTCTGCGGGTTGACCGCGGAGATGGCAACACCCTGGATCGACGAATCCGGGGTCTGGTCGCCCGTCAGGTCGATCAGCGGGCCGAGCTCGTCGACGGCGACCAGTGGAGGGTCGAACGGCAACGGCGGAGCGGAGAGATGTCGGGGATCGGGCAATGCGAGACTCGGGAACAGCGGGTGGAGGAGGGACGTCTTCACCGGTCGGGGGTCGGTGCAGACGTTAGTCATCAACGGAAACGGCGTCGGGGATGGTGGGGCGGGGCGACGGCGCCGAGGTCGTCATGGTGACCCCCCGACAGTAGCGTCTTTGGCGTGCCGGAGACGATGAGTGTGGAAGAGGTGTGCCACGCTCTCGAGCGCACGATCGACGACCGGTTCCCCGACGAGGTCTGGATCCGAGGCGCGATCTCGGGTCTCAATCGTTCGAGCAATGGCCACGTCTACTTCGACCTGATCGAACCGGGCGAACTCGGGCGACGCCCCGAGGCCGTCCTGCCGGTGGCGCTGTTCGCGAAACACAAGTTCCGGGTCAACGCGATCCTGAAGAAGTCGGGCCGTATCCGGATGGAAGACGGCATCGAGATCCGGGTGCGGGGGCGGCTCACCTTCTACCCGCCCCAGAGCAGAATGCAGCTGCTCATGACCCTGATCGACCCGTCGTTCACACTCGGTCAGCTCGAAGTGGCACGCACCCAGCTCCTGGCCACCCTCCACGCCGAGGGCATCATCGAGGCCAACCGTCGGCTGGCCGCACCGGCCTTGCCGTTGCGAGTTGCTGTCATCACCAGCGCGGCCAGTGCGGCCGAGGCCGACTTCCTCCACGAGCTGCGAGCCAGCGGCCTCCCGTTCCATGTGCAGGTGATCGACTCTCGGGTGCAAGGCCCCGAAGCCGTCCCGATGATCGTCGCCTCGTTGGCCGAGGCCGTCGACCACGCCCCGGACGTGATCGCCATCGTGCGAGGCGGCGGAAGTCGAACCGATCTGATGGCGTTCGACCACGAGGAGGTCGCCCGAGCGATCGCCCTCTCACCCATCCCGGTGTTCGTTGGGATCGGCCACGAGATCGACCTGTCGGTGGCCGACCACGTGGCCCATCTGACGACCAAGACCCCCACTGCGTGTGCTGCGGCCATCGTCGAGCGTGTACGCGCCTTTGTCGAACGAGTCGACGACGCCGAGCATCGCCTGATTCGCGTCGCCATCCAGCAACTCGATCGTGAGGAACGACGCCTCCTGGCGGCGGGCAATCGGATCGGACGGCTGGCCGGCGGCAACCTCGAGCGTGAACGGTCTCGGCTTGCACTCCTCGAGCACCGCGTCAGCCAATCCACGCGTCGGGTGATCGAGCGCAACGGCGACCTTCTGGAGCGCCAGACGCTGCGGACCAACGCCCTCGACCCCGCCGTCACCCTCGCCCGGGGCTGGTCGATCACCCGACGAGCCGATGGACACCTGGTTCGCTCCCCTGCCGATGCCCCGCCCGGCACCACCCTCGTCACGTCGCTCGCCGACGGGACCCTCACCAGCACGACTATCACCAGCACGACTATCACCAGCACGACCGCCACCACGGGGAACCCCGGAACATGACGAACGACGCCACCGCCATGCCACTGCTCACTCCGAGCGGCGACCCACTGCCCTACGCCGACGCCATCGCCGAACTCGAATCGATCCTGTCATCGCTCGAGTCGTCCGGCGTCGATGTCGACAGCCTGGCCACCCAGGTCGAGCGGGCGACGGCGCTGATCGGCTACTGCCGCACGAGGTTGGCTACCGTGGAGAACAATGTGGCGGCGGTGCTCGACGGCGACACGCGCCACGCCGAGGTCCCCGATGAGTGACATCCCGGTTGGCCTCACTCAGGTCGCCGACAAGGTCGACGCCAGGCTGGAGCAGCTCTTCGCCGACGAACGCGCACAGTGGGTGCAGGTCGACCCTCGGCTCGTCGAGGCGATCGACGAGCTCGCTCGTATGACCGCCGGCGGCAAACGCCTCCGTGCTGGATTCTGCTACTGGGCGTGGGCCGGCGTGCACGACGGTGAGATCGACGAACAACCGATCATCGACGCCGGAGCAGCGTTCGAGCTGCTCCAGGTCTTCGCGCTCATCCACGACGACGTCATGGATGCCGCCGACACCCGACGCAACCGTCCGACCATCCACGTCGAACAGGCCAAACGACTCACTTCGAACCAGTGGCGAGGCGAACCGCGACGCTACGGCGAGGGCGTTGCCATCCTGGTCGGCGACCTCGGCCACGTCTACGCCGATCGGTTCGTCGGGGGCGCCCACCCGACGGCGCGCAACGTCTGGGATCAACTGCGTATCGAGCTCAACCTCGGCCAATACCTCGACATGCAGGCCGCAGCGTCGGGCGAGGTCTCCCGTGAGACCGCCCAGCGGGTGGCGATGTTCAAGTCGGCGCTCTACACGATCGTCCGCCCGTTGCAGCTCGGTGCCGCCCTTCACGGTCGCGCGTCCCCTGCGTTGCTCGATCAACTCGATGCGTTCGGGCGCCCGATCGGCCAGGCCTTCCAGCTGCGCGACGATCTGCTCGGGGTCTTCGGCGATGCCGACCGGGTCGGCAAGCCCGTCGGCGGAGACCTGCGCGACGGCAAGCCGACCGAACTGGTGGCGGTTGCCGCAGAACGAGCATCCGATTCCCAGCGCAAGGTCCTGGCCACGATCGGCAGGCCCGACCTGTCTGACCAGGACATCTCGGCCCTGTTGTCGGTCCTCGACGAGACCGGAGCCGTCCGTGAGATCGAGCGGCGAATAGATTCCTTGGTCGAGGACGCGATCCATGAGTCAAATCGCCTACCCTTTGCCCCCGAGGTCAGGAAGACGTTGGTGGCGTTCGCCACCTATGTAGCGGCACGGAATCACTGAGAGCGACTTCATTTGGTCACCGATTGACACTCGGTGATTGATCCAACGGTTTTCGTGCCGATGGGAGCGGTATGACGACGAGCAAGGGGCAGGCAGGCGATGGCCTCCCACCGAGCGGGGCCTCTCCCGCCGGTGAGGTGCTGCTTGCGCTGCGCGCCCTTCGTCACGGCGGTCTCGACGACGCCGGGCGTGAGCTCGAACTCGGCCCGTCGGTCGCAAGCTCGCTGTCTGCCGTCCTTGCTGCGCTCCGCTGGGGAGCCGTCATGGTCGGCGTGGGCTGGGCCGCCGCCCGTGCCGCCGCCGGTGAGCTCCCCATCGTCGCCACCCTCACCGTGGCCATCTTCCTGGCCTCGTGGCGGACCATCCGTCCGATCCGGCTGGGCGACAAGAGTCAGCCGCAACAAGCCTTCGCCCTCACCGACGTCGCCATCCTGTCGGCCGCCGTCGGTGTTGCCGACGGTCTGAGCAATCCGTTCGTCGGAGCGGTCATCGTCGCCGTTGCGCTCGTCGCCTTCGGCTGGGGCCTACGCCTCGGTGCCTGGGCCGCCGGCACAGCACTCGTGGTGTCCACCAGCGTGGCCTCGGTCGTTGCCCTCGGCTTCGAGCTGCCCAATCCCGCCGGCGTGATGGCCGTCCTCGGCGCCTGGGCCTTCCCCGGCATCGCCCAGCAACGCCTGCTCCAGCTCGAGAACCGGCGTCGACTCACCAACGAGCGCGCCTCCGCACTGAGCGAGACCAACCAGCTCCTCGGCGCCCTGCATGCCGTGGCCACCTCACTTCCCTCGTCACTCGACCTGCCCGACGTGCTCGCCGCCACCCGCAGCCAGCTCGTCGACAGCTTCGACGCCGACCGCTTCCTCGTCCTCGCCTACGACGACAGCGTGTGGTCGCCAATGCTCGTCGAAGGGTTCGACCTGCCTCCCACCTTCACCTCACATCAGCTCCCAGCGCCCTTGGTCGAGGCCGCCATCTCGCCCGACGTCACTCGGGTCAACGACCTGTCCAAGGTCACCGTCGGCCGCACCGGAAGCGGCCTGTATGCCCGACTCGTGGTGAACGGGCGTGACACCGGCCTCGTCGCCGTCGAACGCGAGATGCCCGGTGGCTACACCTCGGCCGACGCCGAACTCCTCGATGGCATGGCCCAGATGCTGGCCCTCACCATCGCGAATGCCCGATCGTTCCAGCACCTGCGCTCGCTGGCCGCTGCCGACGAGCGGGGGCGCATCGCTCGAGACCTCCACGACCGTCTCGGGCAGTGGTTGACCTACATCGGTCTGGAATTGGAGCGGATCAACACGGCGCAGCCCGAACCCTCGCTCGAACTCAAGGAACTGCACGGCGACGTGCAGGGAGCCATCGCCGATCTGCGAGACACGCTCATCGAGTTGCGGGCCGCTGTGCAGCCAGGACGCCCGCTCACCGTCGTCATCGGCGAGGTCGTCGACCGCTTCTCGAAGCGGGGCGAAGTCGAGATCACGGTGAGCGTTCCCGACGACCGAACGCTCCATCTGGCGCCGATTGTCGAGAACGAGCTTTTGCGAATTGCTCAAGAGGCGCTCGCGAATGTCGAAAAGCATGCCAAGGCCACTCATGTTCATTTGAGTTGGTCGATCGAAGATGGACGAGGTGTGCTTGTCGTGCAAGACAATGGTCGAGGTTTCGAACCCAGCAGGGGCATTCGGGGCACCGCCTATGGTCTGGTCGGGATGAGGGAACGTGCTGCGTCTGTCGGAGCCATCCTTGAAGTGACGAGCGAACCCGAGCAGGGCACGGTCATCACGGTGCTGACAAGCCCACCCGCCTGAGAGGTAACCACGACATGATCAAGATCCTGCTGGCTGATGACCACGCCCTTCTGCGCGACGGTCTTCGTCGCTCCTTCGAAGCCGCCGGTGACACCGTCGTCGGCGAGGCGTCGACCGGCGAGGAAGCCGTTGCCCTGGCCAAGGCCCTGGTGCCCGAGGTGGTGCTGATGGACCTCTCCATGCCCGTCATGGATGGCATCGAGGCCACCCGCCGCATCCGCGACGCCGTTCCCTCGTGCCGGATCGCCGTGCTCACCATGCACGACGACCTCGGTCGCACTCGTGACGCCATCGGCGCTGGTGCCAGCGCCTATCTGAGCAAGGGCACCTCCTTCGCCGAGGTCCGTGAGACGGTCCTGCGAGTGGTCGACGGCGAAACCGTGTTGTCGCCCGCCCTTGCCGGCGCGATGCTCACGACCGCCGCCGAGCAGAAGGCCAACGACGAACTGCTGTCGGATCGCCAGATCGAGATTCTCCAGGCCATCGCCGACGGTATGAGCACGAAACAGGCCGGTCGCTACCTCGGCATCACCACCAAGACGGTGCACAACCACCTGAATGCGATCTACCGCAAGCTCGACGCCCAGAGCCTCACCCACGCCGTCCTCGGTGCGGTGCGACTCGGCATCATCAACCTCAACAACATCGACGAAGACGACGACTGAGCCGAGCCCTGCGTCCGTCGACTGACGGTCGCATTCGGGTAGTCCTGCTGCCCACCGATCGTCGTTCTACCCATCCCGGACCAGCTCCGATGCCGCTACAACTGTTGTTGTGCCTGGCGGCGTGGAGGCAGCTGGCATCGGAGGAACGGTGGTCGAAACGTACAAGCGCCTGGCGTTGCACCCGGCGAAGCGACGATGGTGGGCGGCCATGATCGTCTCGACAACGATCACCCTGCTCACCGCCTTCCCGCTCCTGTTCCACTGATCAACTGACGACCCGCGATCGCCTTGCGGCTCCGGCTGCACGTGGCGGTGCGGTCAGGGGTTGACCTTGGGCCCCCGGGCGTAGCGATCCCGCGCGCTCTCGGCCGATTCCCTCAGCACCCCCGGCTCATCGGCCACCGCCTCGAGCCATGGCGGCATGACCTTGGCCGTCACGGTCACCGGGTTGACCAGGTCGGAGTGGTCGAGCACCAGCCGCAGGAAGCCCATGGCGTAGTCGGCGGGGCGTACGTCGGTCGACAGCTCGAACAGGGCGTAGGGGTCGGGACTCGACCCATCGGCGTCGGCCGGTGCGAACCAGGTCCCCGAGCCGGGTCCCGACGATCCTCCGGCCAGGCCCGGACCGTCGCCGATCACGAAGCCACGAACCAGTTCTGGCCGCGCCGCTGCGGTCATGAGCCCGACATAGGCGCCGAGCCCGCGCCCGACGACGGTGGCCGGGCCGATGTGGCCGAGCGCGATGTCGACGTCGCTTGCCAACACCTCGCACGTGTAGCCGCCACCAGAGGGCACGGTGCTGTGGCCGTGGCCCGTGAAGTCGAGTCCCCACACGGCTCCCGGCCAAGTGTCCCACGGCAGTGGGATGGTGGACCCGGTCTCCTCGCCAAGCCCGTGCAGGATCAGCAACGGCTGGCAGTCCCCGGATCCTTCGGCCAATCGGTGGAGCGCGAGATCGATCTTGTTGTGTGGCAGTCGGACGATCATGCGAGGAACTCCAGGACGAGTTGGGCGATCTGGTCGGGCTGCTCGATGTGCACGAAGTGACCGACGTTCTCGAGCGGGACGAACCGGGCTCCCGGCGGAAGCCAGGGCTCGACGTCGTCGGGTTGGGTGCCCCAACCCATCTCCTCGAGTTCCAGGCCGAGGACGGCGAGGAGTGGGATTCGCAGGCCAGGGAGCCGTGACAGCGCCCATTCGGGCCGGTTGGGACCGAACCCGCCGAATCGCATGGACGGGTCGATCTTCCAGCGCCAGCCGTCGGCGTCTTCACGGGCCCCGATCGACACGAGTCGACGGAGCCATTCCCGATCGAGGCGTGGATTCATCCGGGCCCGGCGATCGGCAAGTTCATCGAGCGTGCCGGGCTTGCGTTCGTTCTCGTGCGCCGACCGCCGGTGATCGAGACGGCTGGTGAGCTCGTTGGCCATCATCCGGGTCCGTTCCCGGTCCGGGATGTCAGGGACGGTGCGGCGAGAGGGCAACCCGTCGAGATTGACCAGGTGGCTGATCTGGTCGGGGCGGACCTCGCTCAGCGACATCATCAAGCCACCGC
This sequence comes from Acidimicrobiales bacterium, assembly GCA_041394265.1. Lineage (NCBI taxonomy): Bacteria > Bacillati > Actinomycetota > Acidimicrobiia > Acidimicrobiales > Acidimicrobiales bacterium. Next base: position 2,233,206 of record JAWKIO010000005.1, on the reverse strand, counting down.
CCTTGGAATGCCCGAGCATCGGCATCGGGTCCTTCGACACCGACCACTTCACGGCCAGGGCGTCGCGCAGGTCGGCGTCCCAGCTGTAGAGCGCAGCGTGCTGGGAGTCACCGTGACCACGCTGATCCCAGCTGATGACCCGCCGTCCGGCATCGGCGAGTCGGGCGGCGAAGCCGTCGAGGGTGCCGGCGAAGTCGAAGCCACCGTGGGCGATCATCAGCGGCGGGGCGGTGTCCTCACCCCACTGGTATGCCGCGATCGACAGTCCGTTGCTGTCGACCGTCCACTGACGATCGGGGCGGCGGGCGCCGGGGTAGTCGATCACGCCGGATGTCGACGGAACCGAACTCGCTGCAGATGCTGGTTCGTTTGCCACTCGGCGACACTAACGCCGCGATCCGCCGACGACAGCATGCGCCAGCCGCCGAAGCGCGCTCGGTGCGTTCGCTCCGCCACCCACTCCGGTAGCGTGCGACGGGTGACCACCGCTCGATCAGAGGCTGCCCGGCGTCGGACCTTCGCCATCATCTCGCATCCCGACGCAGGCAAGACCACCCTCACCGAGAAGTTCCTGCTCTACGGCGGTGCGCTCGGCAAGGAAGCGGGAGCGGTCAAGGCTCGTGAGGGCCGGCGATCGGCCACGTCGGACTACATGGAGATGGAGCAGCAGCGCGGCATCTCGATCACCTCCGCCGTCCTGCAGTTCCCCTACCGGGATTGCACGGTCAACCTGCTCGACACCCCCGGCCACCGCGACTTCTCCGAGGACACCTACCGGGTACTGGCCGCTGCGGACGCTGCGGTGATGGTGCTCGATGCGGCCAAGGGCATCGAGCCTCAGACGCTCAAGTTGTTCGAGGTCTGTCGAGAGCGCGAGATCCCGTTCCTCACGTTCGTCAACAAGTGGGACCGTCCGGGTCTGGGATCGCTCGAGATCCTCGATCTGATCGAGGAGACCCTCGTCGTCGAGCCGACGCCGGTCACCTGGCCCGTCGGCATCGCCGGCGACTTCCGTGGCGTGATCAACCAGGTCGACGGGTCCTACACCCGCTTCGAGCGGACCGCACGCGGCTCCACGATGGCGCCGGAAACCGCGGTCGACGCCGCCGAGGCCGCGGCCACCGAAGGCGATGCCTGGACCACGGCGCAAGAGGAGTCGGAACTCCTGCGCGAGCTCGGCCGCAACGTCGATCACGACTCGTTTCTCGCCGGCGAGTCCACCCCGGTCTTCTTCGGATCGGCCCTCACCAACTTCGGGGTCAGGGCCCTCCTCGATGGTGTGGTCGACTTCGTCCCTTCGCCCCAGCCCCGCCTGTTGGCCGACGGTTCGCGCCGCGATCTCGACGCCGGATTCTCCGGTCTGGTGTTCAAGGTCCAGGCGGGCATGGACAAGGCGCACCGTGACCGCCTCGCCTTCATCCGGGTCTGCTCGGGCCGTTTCGAGCGAGGCATGATCGCGACGGCCGGCCGCACCGGCCGCCAGTTCTCCACCAAGTACGCCCAGACCATGTTCGGTCAGGACCGAGAGACGGTTGACGAAGCCTGGCCTGGCGACATCCTGGGTCTGGTCAACGCCAACGACCTCCGGGTCGGCGACGCCGTCTACGTCGGTGAGCCGGCGTCGTTCCCGGCGCTGCCGGCCTTCGCCCCCGAGCATTTCATGCGAGCACGGGTGAAGGACACCTCGAAGTTCAAGCAGTTCCGCAAGGGCATCAGCCAGCTCGACGAAGAGGGGGCCGTGCAGGTCCTGCGAGAACGCGACATCGGCGATCAGGCCCCGATCCTCGCCGCCGTCGGCCCGCTGCAGTTCGAGGTGGCCACCCACCGGCTCGAGAACGAGTTCGGCGCCCCGGTCGAGCTCACCGCCACCCGCTACACGATCGCCCGGCGCACCGACGAAGCGAGCACGCCGGCGTTGCGAGCCATGCAGGGCGTCGATGTCCTGGAACGAGACGACGGCACCCGCCTCGCACTGTTCGAGTCCAAGTATTGGATGGACCGAGTACTCGGCGAACACCCCGAACTCACGCTCGAACGCCTGGTGGCCGAAGGCGGCCTGAGTTGAGGTTCCGGCCCGCCTGGTGTGCGATCGCGGCCGCCTCGATCGGCCTGGCCGCCTGCACGGGGGGCGGCGCCGCCGAGCTGACCGGCTCCGGCGACGTTGCGATCGACCAGGGCACCACCACGACCGAAGCGACGGCCGCAACCTCCACCACGTCGACGAGCACCACCGAGCCGCCGACCACCGAGGCCACCACCACGACGCTGGCGCCGTTCGACGGCTGGGTCGACCCGGCGTCATCCGGTCTGCCCTGGTCGGCGCTCGGCGCCAACGAGGGGCTGCTCACGTTCCGGGGCAACCCCACCCGCACGTTCTACGGTCAGGGTCCGGTCCCGACCAATCCGAAGGTGCTGTGGACATTCGACATCGGCTGCTCCAACTCCTCGGTTGGTGGTGAGGCCAAGCAGTGGTGCGGGTCCGGGTGGACCGGTCAGCCCTCGGTCTTCCATCCTCCTGGCGCCGAGCAGGGAACCGTCGACCCCGACCAGTGGTGGGTGGCCTTCGGTGGCTACAACCGCAAGGTCAACTTCCTCGACCCCGCCACCGGCGCCGAGGTCTACCCGGCCTATGCCACCGACGACATCATCAAGGGATCGATCACGATGGATCCCGACGGCTACCCCCTCATGTACACGGGCAGCCGCGACAACAACTACCACGTCGTCGCCATCGACGGTCCCGAGCCGCGCGTGCTGTGGAAGTTGGCCGCCGACCTCGTGCAGCCGACCAAGTGGAACAACGACTGGGACGGCTCGGGCCTCATCATCGACGACTACTTGTTCGAGGGCGGTGAGAACTCACGGTTCTTCATCGTCAAGCTCAACCGGGGCTACGACGCCGACGGGAACGTCACCGTCGATCCTCAGCTGGTCTTCACCACCGAGGGTTGGGACGCCGAGTTGATCGGTGCGGTCGGCAACGACGTGTCGATCGAGAACTCGGTCGCCATCAGTGGCAACACGGTCTACTTCGCCAACTCCGGCGGCCTGGTGCAGGGATGGGACATCACGTCGCTGGCTGACGGCGTCGAGCCGACACGGGTGTTCCGCTTCTGGACCGGTGACGACACCGACGCCTCGGTCGTGATCGACGACGAGGGCATGCTCTACGTCGGCAGCGAGTACGAGCGAGGCAATGCTCGATCCAAGGAGATCGGCCAAGTCATGAAGCTCGATCCGTCGAAGCCCGACGACCCGCTCGTGTGGAGTCGTGAGGCCAACAACGGGCTCGACACCGGTGTCTGGGCCACCCCGGCGCTCTACGGCGACCTCGTCATCGTCCCCACCGACGACGGGCGAGTGCTCGGGCTCGACCGTATGACCGGCGCCGAGCGCTGGGTGCTGCGCCTGCCCGGTCCCCTGTGGCAGAGCCCGGTCGTGGTCGACGGCGTGCTCATCCAGGGTGACTGCGAGGGCGGTCTCCATGCGTTCGACCTGAGCGACACCACGGTCGAGCCGCCGAAACTCTGGGACCTCCAGTTGGAGGGCTGCATCGAGTCGACCCCGGCGGTGTGGGACGGGCGACTGTTCTTCGGCAGCCGCACCGGCACGTTCTACGCCATCGGCGAGGCCTGAAGTTCGAGGCGACGGTCAGAAGCCGGCCGGCGCCGGTGGCGCAGGAACCGCCAACGGCCATACCGAAGCGGGCGGTGCGCCAGCGGTGTAAATCTCTTGGATGAGGTCGTTGTGGCGGGCGGTCAGTCGCGACACAACGGAGACGAACAGCACACCGGCCGCCACCAGGGCCATGTTCGACACAACAACGACGTAGGTATTGAAGATCACGTCATCGAGCGCCGGCTGCTGACCGCCGGCGATGGCGAGACGCGGCAGCAGACTGGCGGCGAGGAAGGCCGCCCACCACGAGCGGACGATGCGGGGTGCGGCGGCCGTGTTCCGGTCACGGGGCCGGGTGAGTGACCACGCCTGCTTGATCATCTGCTGAGGGCGGACAAAGTTCAGGAACGGAACAATCCAGCCGAGGATCGCCCACTTGGCCTCGTGGTCACCTTCGCCCGGCCGCAGCGCCTCGGTGTTCGATGTCAGCCGGTGGAGCCACATCATGGTGGTGATCCCGCTGACGAACAGCATCGCCAGCGACACGATCGCGGTCCCTCGATGGAGGTTCTCCACGCCGATCAGGCCGTCGAGGTCGACCGAGCCGTCCCGATACCCGGCGACGGTTTGCGCGTAGTAGATCCCGGTCGCCACCCCCAGCACTGCGAGGCCGGTCGAGATCCATACGGTGACTCGGGTGGCGTTCGCTCGGCCATCGAGCGGCTCGACCCTCCCGCCCGAACCGGGCGTCATGACAGGGATCGGGGGAGGTCCCATCGCCCGACCGGCCGAGGGGTCGTTGGCTGGGGGAGGGCTGGAGAACACCGCGTAGTCCGAACTCATGCGGTCACATCGGCGCGATCCAGGAACGACCTGAGAAGAACGTCACACCAGCGGTAGCTTGCTGCTCGAGCTGACCGAGACCACCGGCGGGAGAGAGATGACCAAACGACTTCGTGACCTGGGCTTCACCATCGGCCCCTACGCCACTGGCCCCCACAACGCCATCACCGACGTGGCCGGGGTCCGAGTCGGCCACCAGACCGTCATCCGTGACGAGCCGGCGGTCGTTCGCACTGGCATCACGGTCGTCGAACCTCGCCCGATCACCGACTCGTCGCTGCTCTGTCCGGGTGCCTATGTGGCGTTCAACGGCAACGGCGAGATGACCGGCTCGCACTGGCTCGACGAGAGCGGGCTGCTCGCCGGCCCCATCGGGATCACCAACACCCATCAGGTCGGCCTGGTCCGAGATCAGCTCGTCGCCGAGATGGTCCGCCGAGCACCCGAGACCGAGTGGTGTCTGCCGATCGTCGCCGAGACCTACGACGGGTTCCTCAATGACATCGGCGCCTTCGCGCTCCATGGCGACGACGTCCACGGCGCTCTCGCCGCGGCAGCCTCGACCGCCGGTTCCGGCCCCGTCGCCGAGGGCAACGTGGGCGGCGGCACCGGCATGATCTGCCACGGGTTCAAGGGCGGCATCGGCACGTCGTCACGGGTGGTTCCGGTCGGTGCCAGCAGCTACACCGTCGGCGTGCTCGTCCAGGCCAACTACGGCAACCGGGCGCATCTTCGCCTCGACGGTCGGCCAATCGGTGCGGTGCTCGACGGCAGCGCGGTACCACTGCCGACCGATCCCCGCACCGCCGACGCCGGCTCGATCATCATCATCGTGGCCACCGATGCCCCGCTGTTGGCCGATCAGTGCCGACGTCTGGCTCGCCGGGCCACCGTCGGTCTCGCTCGGGTTGGCGGGAACGGAGGAAACGGGAGTGGCGACATCTTCCTGGCGTTCTCGACCGGCAACGCCGTGCCGTCCGATGCCGCCGAGCCCGTCTCGATGTTCGCCCTGCCGAGCGGATCGATGACGCCGTTGTTCGAGGCGACCGCCGACGCGGTCGAGGAGTCGATCTGGAACGCCATGTGCGCCGCCGAGACCATGGTCGGCCACCTCGGCCGGACCGTGCACGCCGTGCCCACGCAACGACTCGCCGACTTTCTCTGACGTTGAGCGACCGGGTTGCTATGCGGGGGTGGGTGCGGTCGCCTCGTGGCTCCACATGGCCTGCGGCACCATGGTCGAGCCCGCGAGGAAGAGTGCCGTGAGCCCGATGAGGTTGGCGGCCGATCCGAACAGGAACGCCGTTTCATAGTTCGACCAGTCATGGAGCAGCCCCAGTACGAACGGGCCGAGCGCGACCCCGATGGTGCCGAACAACTGGTTGAGCGAGTAGATCCTGCTGTACTGCTTGACCCCGAATGCCTCGGCGATGAGAAGGGGCTGGAGCATCAAGAGGTTGCCGACGCTCAGCCCGAAGATGGCGGCGGAGACCAGCAGCATCGCACGAGTGTCGGCGAAGGCGATCAGAGCGAGGGCGATCGCCTGGACGACCGTGAGGGCCGAGGTCATCAGCTTGGTCGACAGTCGGATGACCACGACCCCGCCGACGAGGCGCCCGATCACGCTGGACAACGCCATGGTGGACAGCACGGTGGCGGCGATATCGGCGTCGGTACGTTCCTTCGCCAGGTTGAACAGTTGGGCGATGCCACCGACCTGGGCGAGGAAGATCATGGCGTAGGTGATGCACAGCATCTGGAAGAACCGCGTGGCCGTTGCCTCCGACAGCGTCGCGCCAGGGATGGCGGCCACCGTGGCCGGAGCCGGTGCGCCGTCGGGTTGCAGCCCCTTGTCGGAGGGGAATGAGCGGATCAACAACAGCGCGATGGGAACGACACCGAAGAACCAGACCAGTGCCATCCACGGGCTGGCGGCGGCGAGGTCGTGGTCTTCGATGTAGCTGGCCGCAACCGGAGTGAGCAGGATGCCACCGACCGACAGCCCCGTCGATCCGACCGACAACGCCACCGAGCGGCGCTTGTTGAACCAGCGGGCGATCAGCGTGGTCGACGGGACGAGGCCGGCCAGCGCGAATCCCACGCCGAACAATGCGAAGAAGACATAGAGCGCCGCCACCGAGTCGACGAACCGCAACCCGGCGAGCGCCGCTGCGCCGAGGACACCGCCGCTCACGTAGAACCAGCGAATGTCGACCAGTTCCATGCGCTTCGAGAGCACGAACCCGGTGATGCCACTGATGCCGAAGAACAGCGTGGGGCCGAACGAGACGGTGCCGACCTCGGTGTTCAACTCGTCGGCCGCCGCCGACAGGATCACCGAGGCGTTGTAGAACCCGAGACCGGCCGTGACCAGCAACATGAAGAACACGGCACCGACGATCACCCAGCCGTAGAAGAACGAACCGGTGTCGGGGGCGGCGATCGAGCGGGTGTCGTCCATCGAGGCGACGCTAAGAGCAGAGGTGGGGGCACGTCCAACTGACCGGTAGCATCACCTCCGTTCCGGGGGCTGTAGCTCAGTTGGCTAGAGCACCTGCTTTGCATGCAGGGGGTCAGGGGTTCGATTCCCCTCAGCTCCACTGGGGGGTCTTCGCGAAATTGTTGGCCCACAATTCTGGAATAAATGGCTGAGTCGGGTCCTCACGTTCTCGAAATTCGAGGCAACGTGAGATTGGTCCGTCCGGTCAGCACAACAGGATCGGCCCGGAACGAATGACGTTCCGGGCCGATCCTGTTGAATCAGTCTGAAGGTTGACTTCTGTTGTCTGTTCGCTGTGCTGACCGCCAAGAGCCGAGCGAGCGTGGACCCGCACCAAGTCCGTGGCGAGCGCCGAGATCGGCCTAACGGCCGCACGGCACGCTAGCCAAGCGCACTTACGGCGAGGGCCAGCACACCGGCGCTGGTCGCGCTGGTATCGGACACAACTTCGATCTAGGCAGCTTCGCTATCACTTTCGGACGACGAATCGCCAGGTTCGTCGTGTCGATCGAGTGCTACCTCAATGAACACCGTCCGCCCGATATCAGGGGCAGTGAGCCCATGGTCGATCGTCGGCTCGTGATCGCTTGCCCACTTTCTCAGCGTCCGAAGGTTGTAGGAGACGAAGGCGATGCCGACCGCCAAGGTCACGAACGCCAGGCCAGTCTTGCGGACGTACCCCTTCTCCACGCTCTCCAGCGCTTGGTTCTTCATGATGCCGAACACGCCCTCGATGTACGTGCGTCGCGCATAGCTCAGTTCCCAGGCGCGGCTCCCCCAGTAGTCCTCCTGCGTCAACTTGGGCTGCGAATCAGCCACGTCAATCGTCACTGTCCTCTGTGTGCAGCATTTCGGACGGTGCTCGGACGTGTCAGCGTTGACGACCGGCAGGCCGATCTCCCGTGCGGTCGAAACGTCGACACCCTGGAGCGGACAACCGACACTCCCAGCCTGTGCCGGGCATTCCCAGCGGATCCTGCCGGCCTGATCGACGCTCGTCACGCGCCGAAATGCGTACGGCCGTCGCTCCTCGATCTGGTCTCGAAAGTTTGCCTTCTCTTCAGCTGAGGCAAAGGGTGACGGCCTGCGGATGTGGCCCAGATGATCCGGCGTCGCAGGACAATGGGGCACACCGGCCGCCACTTTGATTCCTTGGTAGTGCCGGAAGCCCTGATCGTTCTCGTGCAGGTCAGCGACTTGTCTGATCTCACGTTCGCGCAGCTGGTAGATCCAGCGTTCGGGTGTTCGGTAGCTGTACTCACGGTCGACGAGAATCTCGGAGATCCCTGGATCGTGGTGCAGCGCCCGATCGATCGCGTCGAGGCTGGGCTCGACGCAATCCGCGTCGGCCGGCACGAGACTGAATGACTCGATCAGCCGCGGTTCGATCGCAGGTGCCTGTCCCTTGTCAGGCACCCTGACGAGCGCATGGCAGAAGTACCCGAAGAAGACCGTGTGACGCTCGCTGCCACCGCTGGTGTTGGTCTTCACGCCATATGAAGCGTCGGGGTCATGTGGCAGCGCCGCCGAGTGGCCATTGCGAATCCTTTCGCGGGCGGCCGTCAGCTCCGCCTGGCTGAACGACCGCGAGTAGGCCTTGATCGCCGTCGCGTCCAGGGCCACCGAAGTAGCTCGCCGAGCGATCAGTGTGGTCGCGATCAGCGAGTCAATCGCCTGGTAGATGAGTTCTCGACGTCGCATTCGCTCCTCAGCGTCCACGCCCCAGGCACTGAACTCGCCGAACTCGAGCTTCTCGTTCAGTAGCGCGCTCCAGTAGTAGAAGCGGCCCTCAGGGATATACGAGATCTCCCCCGAGGTTTCGGACCGGGTAGCGAAGCCCAGCTCCAGCTGGATTTCGAGGGTGATCTCCTTCGTGAGGGTTTGGTGGATCTGACGGATGGCCATCGAACCTCGGTTGCCGACCGACAGCAGGCTTCCAGCAAGAAAGCAACGGCTGATTCCGACGAGATCGGACTATCGTCCTCTCTGGTCCGTCCGTAGGGCAGTGGCCAGGAGTGTGGCCGACCCGCTGGTGTCGACAATGTGGATGATGCGACGTGCCTCGGCGTTGGTGAACATGTTGTTTCCCTTCAGTCACGCTCGGTACCGGGCGGTACCGAGGTGATCTGGACAGTCCGAGGATGTTCTGGCTCACCAGGCACCGGCCCGGTTAGCTGACGAAGCAGCTGACAATCTTTTCCAGCGTCGCTCGGCGGCACGTGCTCGAGAAGATCGGTGAGCGTCCGTACATCACGGTTCTCACAGACGACGACACCACCACCTGACGGGCAGGTGTGGGGTGTCGATTCGTGTTGTTCGACAGCAGCCACCCGAGTCGCGAAGACCCTGGTGCTCGAGGGCGAGCCATCGATCCGCCCTGCCGGACCACCGAAGCACCCAGCAACACCACCGTAGCCAGGCGGTATGACATCGCTCTCCGCCCGAGGATGGCCGACGTGCCACGGACGTGGACGCTGCGTCGCTGGCTCGAAGTCCGGCATCGACCGCACCATCGGTGGCCTGATTCGAGGTGGGTGAAACTCATCACCCCGATGGAGCTTGCTGTGACACAGTCGTGCCGTGACCACCAACGAACGCCTGACCGCAGCGCTCGCAACCCCCGATCAGCATCTCGACCCGGCGATCGCCGCCGGCTATGACCGAGCCGCCGGCGCCAGATTCTCCACCGAAGTGATCGGGCGCACCGTTGACGTGCTCAGCGAGCTAGTCGACGGCGGACCGGCAGTCGAGTTCGCCATCGGAACGGGCCGGATTGCGCTCCCGCTCGCGGCTCGGGGCGTGCTGGTGTCGGGAATGGACATCTCCGAACCCATGCTCGCCGAGCTGCGGCGCAAGCCCGGAGCCGAAGCCATCGACACGATCGTCGGCGACATGACCTCGAGCGTCATGCGAACCGACGCCTCGCTGGTGTACCTCGTCTACAACACGATCGGAAACCTGCGGACGCAGGCGCAGCAGGTCGCATGCTTTCGCAACGCTGCCGCCCACCTGCGCCCGGGCGGCCGCTTCGTGATCGAGGTCGGCGTGCCCCAGCTCGACCAGCTGCCGCCAGGACAAACGATTCGTCCGTTCGCGTGGACCGACGACTACCTGGGATTCGACGACTACGTCGACCCCGTCGGTCAAGTGCTCGTCTCGCGGCACTACCGCTTCGACGGGGATAGCGTCGTCCGCATCTCCGGCGCCTTCCGCTACGTGTGGCCGTCCGAACTCGACTTGATGGCGCAGCTCGCCGGCATGGAGCTCGAGTCACGTTGGTCCGACTGGGACCGCAGTGCGTTCACACGCGACGCCCCCTCCCATGTCTCAGTGTGGCGGCGCCTCCCGTAGAAGGGCGGCCCGCCTTGGGCTACGTCGAGACACGACGAGCGATCAGCGTTGCGTGGGGAATCTGACGCTCACGCGTCGTCGGGCGGCGAAGGAGGCGCATCTCCTCGACGATGCCGACCGCGGACAGCATCCCGGCGACGGTGGACGGGTCCAACTGATACGCAGTGCACACGGCGTGGTCGAACGGCTCACCATGTTCGCTGGACTCCGACACGGCGAAGAACGACACGAACAGCAAGCCACCCGGGACCAACACCCGAGCGAACTCCGTGAAGACCGCCTCGAGCTGCGGTGGCTCGGTGTGGATGATCGAATGGCGGGAGACCACTGCGTCGACCCCGCCATCGGCGACCGGGAGCATCGCGAGTTCGCCGACTCGGAAGTCGATGGCGGGAAACGACGCCTGCGCCAGGGCGATCATCTCTGGGGAAAGATCGATCCCGCAGATCTTCTGCAGACCACGATCAGCGAGGAACGACGTGATGTGGCCCGGCCCGCATCCAGCATCGATCGTCAACGCGTCGGGCCCAGCGAGATCGGCGAACAGCTGCAGCGCCGATCGTTCGAGCGATGCGTGGTGCATCTCACCGCCGACATGATCGAGATAGCGGCGAGCGGGTGCGTCGTAGCTGTGACGGACTCGATCCACCCGCTCTCGGTCGGCCATTGCCCCACCGTAGGCGGCACTCATCGACCGAGCGCACGAGCGGGAAAGCAGGAGCGTGTCCACCACAACATGCCAAAGTGGAGCGTGGCCGTTCTCGCCGACATCGTGTTCGATTGCCGACACCCGGCTTCCCTCGCACGATTCTGGGCGCAGGTTCTCGACGGCTATGACGTCGCACCGTACGACGCCGACGAGATCGCTCGTCTTGCGGCACTCGGAATCACCGATGTCGAGGACGATCCCACCGTGCTCGTCGAGGGGCCAAGCGGTCCGAGGTTGTGGTTCCAGCGGGTGCCGGAGCCGAAGACCAACAAGAACCGCGTCCACCTCGACGTGCGCTCAGCCGACCGAGCGGCCGAGGTCCGGCGATTGGTTGGGCTCGGGGCGAGCGTGCTCGACGAGCCTGCCGGAATGGGCCTGACCGTCCTCTGCGACCCGGAGGGCAACGAGTTCTGCGTGATCGACTGACGGCAGTGGTCGCTGCGCCGGCGAACGACCGCTCGCTACCATCGCAAGGCCGCAGGAGCGAACGAGGAGCAGGCGATGAGTGGACCACCGAACGGGCTTCCCCGCTATCGCCTCCTGACCGGGCCGGATGACTCGAGCTTCTGCGAGCGAGTCAGCGAGATGCTGGCGCTTGGCTACGAACTGCACGGCGGGCCGTCGGTCGCTGCCGGACCTGACGGCACGCTCGCCGCTCAGGCGGTTCTGTGGCCAGACGCAGGCGTCTCACGCTCCGAACTCGCGTCGAGGATCCACGAGCTGGCACACCTCGAAGGGTCGTTCCTGCTGCGGTCGGGGGTGACCGCCGACGTGTACTTCGACAAATACCAGTTCGAGGCGCAGCCCGACACGCTCCGCCAGATCGCCGCCGAGTTGGTACCGCTGGTTCCGGACGGGACCGAACTGCTCGCCGGTCTCGAACTCGGTGGCGTCCCGATCGCCACCGCCCTGTCGCTCCACACGGGCATCCCGGCCGTGTTCGTGCGGAAGCAGGCCAAGTCGTACGGGACCGCCAAGCTGGCCGAGGGTCCGTCGATCGAGGGTCGGCGTCTGTTGGTGGTCGAAGACGTCGTGACCAGTGGCGGCCAGATCGTCGAGTCGGTCGGCCAGCTTCGCGAGCTCGGAGCGATCATCGAGCGCGCGGTCTGCGTGATCGATCGTGAGCAGGGAGGCGCGGCCAACCTCGCCGAGATCGGCGTGGAACTCCGGCCGTTGTTCACGCGGAGCGAACTCGAAGCCTGACCGGGGCGAGGTTTGGCCGATGGCAATCGGGGGAAGCCGGTGGCCGAACCACAAGGAGTCCCTCATGAACATCGTCTGGATCATCATCGTCGTCTTCGCCGTCATCGGTTTGATCGCCGTGCTCCGAGGCCGGGTCTGACCTGCTGACCGCAGCGATCGCATCCGGAACGTCAGGTCGACTGCTCGGCTGCCGCCTTGAAGCCGGCGTTTTCGGTGGCGATCGCCTTGGCGATGGGTCGACGGATCAGTAGACCGATCGGGAACGCCAGGGGCCCGTCGAGATCGAGCGTGAGCGTGTTGATCATTCCTTGCGCCGATGGCCGGAGTTCGTGACCACCGGTCAAGGACTGACCGGCCAGCGTCGTCGCCCAGGCGAACCGAACGTTCGGCTCGAACGCCGTCACCGTCCATTCCTTGGCTCCCTGCGCCGGCTGCTTGATCCGGGCCCTCGACCCGAGACCGAACGGTCCGTCATCGAGCCGCTCCACCGATGTGATGGTGGGTGTGTGCTCGGGCCAGGACTCGACATCGATGGTGAGGTCCCAGACCCTCTCGACGGGGGCAGCGATCTCGATCGTGTGCTCGATCCTCATGGGGTGACCAGACCTTCCGAACGCTCGTGTTCCTCAGCTTTTCCAACCGGCCGCCATTGTACCAATTGGTACAGTACGCGTCGAGCGCTAGTTTCGTGACGTGACCGACGTTCGTATCCAGCTCATCGACAAGCTCGTTGCCGAGGTCGGAGCGAACGGATTGGTCGACCGCAGTCTCCGTGAGGTCGCCACGGCCATCGGGTCGAGCCATCGAATGCTCAACTACCACTTCGGTTCACGCGATGGCCTCGTGCGTGCACTGGTCGAACGCGTCGAGTCGTCACAACGCGACCTCCTCCAGTCCTTGGCCGAGGAGATCCACGATCCGGCCGAGCTCGTGCGTGCGCTGTGGGACCACCTCGTGCAGCCGGAGATGCGGCCGTTCATCCGGCTCTTCTTCGAGTGTGTGGCGTTGACGGGCGGCGAAGGACTGACCGACCCGTGGATCGACGACGCCAGGCCGATTGCCGAGCGGCTCGGCGGCTCGACCGATGCCGACATACTGCGCCTCGGTGTCGCCGTGTCCCGAGGTCTCCTGATCGACGTGCTCGCCACCGACGACCCACGACCCGCAACGCGCTCGCTCGAGCTCTTCCTCGATCTGTGGTCGGCATCGTCAGGAGAACTCACGCAGTAGCGTCACCGCCATGGCCACCACCAACGAGTACGGGCAACCGATCGGCGACGACCTCGGATCGTGGACCCCGCCCGAACTTCCGTCGAACGAGACCGTGCTCACCGGCAACCACGTACGCCTCGAGCCGCTCGACCCCGACGCCCACGGCCCCGCCCTCTGGGGTGCGCTCGCCACCGTGCCCGACTCGCTGTGGACCTACATGTCGGTCGGCCCCTTCACCGACGAGGCCGGCCTCACGGCCACCCTCCGCACCTTCACCCAGCTGGCCAACTGGCAGGCCTACACCATCGTGGCCGCTGACGGGCCGGCGGGCTTCTGCAGCTATCTCCGCATCGACCAGGCGGGCGGGGTCATCGAGATCGGATCGATCGTGTTCGGTCCCGACCTCCAGCGCACCACCGCAGCGACCGAGTGCCTGTTCCTCATGATCGATCATGCCTTCGCCCTCGGCTACCGCCGCGTCGAGTGGAAGTGTGACGATCTGAACGAGCCGTCCCGGAGTGCGGCGCGCCGCCTGGGGTTCACCTACGAAGGCACCTTCCGCAAGGCAACGCACTACAAGGGACGCAACCGCGACACCGCCTGGTTCGCCATCGTCGACGACGACTGGCGACAAGTCCGCCGAGCATTCGAGTCGTGGCTGTCACCCGACAACTTCGACGACGACGGCGTGCAGCGGCGCCCACTCGCCGCCGGTCGGTAGCGGCCACCAGAATCGCCCGAACCGAGCCTGCGCCCTAGTGTGCGCTGCAGCACGCATCGCAGTCACACGAAGGCACGCACATGAAACTCAGCACCACGATCGGATTCGACGGCGACCCGCACCGCCTCGCCAAACAGGCGGTCGACCTCGAAGCCGCCGGCATCGATATGGTCTGGGGTGGCGAGATCTACGGCTACGACCTCGTGTCGACCCTCGCCTATCTCGCTGCGAAGACCACGCGGCTCGAGCTGATGACCGGCATCCTCCCGGTGTACTCCCGGAGCCCGGCACTCATCGCCCAGACTGCAGCCACGCTCGACGCCCTGTCGGAGGGCCGGTTCATCCTCGGCCTCGGCACGTCCGGCCCCCAGGTCATCGAGGGCTGGCACGGCTATCCGTTCGACAAGCCCATGGGCCGCACCCGCGACGTCATCGAGATCTGCCGCAAGGTGTGGAGCGGCGACAAGGTCACCCACGACGGACCGGCCTTCAAACTTCCGCTTCCCGAAGGCGAAGGGACCGGCCTGGGCAAGCCGCTGAAGTTCATGAACCGGGTGCCCGAGAAGGACATCCCGATCGTCATCGCATCGATCGGACCGAAGAACGTCGAGCTGACGGCCGAAATCGCCAACGGTTGGCAGACGATTCACTTCGTGCCCGACCGGTTCGAGCAGGTGTGGGGCGACTCCCTGGCTGCCGGCAAGGCGAAGCGTTCACCCGACCTCCCGCCGCTCGACATCATCGGCGGTGGTGTCGTCGCACTCGGCGACGGGCCCCATGTGGCCGAGGCTCGCGAGGCGGCGCGCGCCCACATCGCGTTCTACGTAGGTGGCATGGGTGCGAAGTCCAAGAACTTCTACAACGACCTGTTCAAGCGCTACGGCTGGGAGGAAGAGGCCGAGAAGATCCAAGACCTCTTCCTGTCGGGCAAGCGGGCCGAGGCCACCGCTGCCGTTCCCGACAAATACCTCGACCTTTCGATGCTGTGCGGTGACGAGGCGCATGTGCGCGAGCGGCTCGAGGTCTACAAGCGGGTGGGCGTCACCCATCTCAACATCACACCTGCCGGCGAGAACCCGCTCGACACGATCGAGACCATCAAGGCCTGGATCGACTAATGACCGAACACATCATCGAATCCGAGATGGTCACCCTCGACCGCGACGGCGAGGTGTTCATCCTCACCATGGTCGACGGGGAGAACCGCTGGAACACCTCGTTCACTCGCGCCATGGATGCGGCCCTCGATGCGATCGATGCCACCGACGGACCGGCGGCGCTGGTCACCACCTCGGCCGATCCGAAGTTCTTCTCGAACGGGCTCGATCTCGACTGGGTCACGTCCGAGGGTGAGCATCGCGGCGGCGATCGGAGCGTCTTCGGTCGCGAGTTCATGGCCTTCATGGCCCGCGTCATCACCTTCGGTGTACCCACGGTTGCGGCGATCAACGGTCACGCCTTCGGCGCCGGGTTGATGCTGTCGATGTGCCACGACGTACGAGTCATGCGCGAGGACCGTGGCTTCCTGTGTGCCAACGAAATGGACCTCGGCATGGCGATCCCCCACGCCGAGCTCGCCCTGTTCCGTCACAAGCTGTCGATGCCGGTCTTCTTCGAGACGGTCCAACTTGCCCGACGCTGGACCGGACCGGCTGCGCTCGAAGCCGGGATGGTGCAGCACGTCGCAGCGCAGACCGACGTGCTGGCGGCCGCCACCTCGATGGCGGCCGGCCTCGCTCGGCTGGGCAAGGACCGCGCCCTGTTCACCTGGAGCAAGGAAGCCATCTTCGGCGAGAACGCTGCCGTCGCCGGGGCCAACGGCGCGGCCTACATGCTGCGCCATCCCGACCTCTACCCTCGTTTCACCAAGGGCTGAGCCCGAAACGCCCTCCTACACTCGCTGGGGTGGAACGATTCCTCCAGAACACACTCGTCCGTTCGCTGGTCAGCGTGTGGGCATGGTTCGCCCTCGGTCTCGTCATCGTCACGTTCTTCCCTCTCGTCCTGATCACCCGCGTCGTGACTGCGCCGTTCGATCCTGGCCGCTACCACGCCGGTCTCGTCTTCCGGAAGCTCGCCGTGGCGCACCAGCTCCTCAACCCGCTGTGGCGCTTCTCGGTGTCGGGCGCCGTGCCGACCGACCCTCGCCGGCCCTACGTCGTCGTCGCCAATCACGAGAGCTTCGTCGACATCCTGCTGATCTCTCATCTGCCATTCGAGATGAAGTGGATGAGCAAGGAGACGTTCTTCAAGTACCCGCTCGTCGGCTGGATGATGCGACTGGCCGGCGACATCCGACTCGATCGTGGTGACAAGGCTTCGGCCGCTGATGCGCTCGTACAGAGTCGCGACCGCCTCGACAAACACGTCTCGGTCATGATCTTTCCCGAGGGAACTCGCTCCAAGACCGGTGAGCTCCAGCGGTTCAAGGATGGCGCCTTCCGTCTGGCGATCGAGTCGGGTGCTCCGATCCTCCCGTTGGCCGTGATCGGTACCCGTCATGCCCTGATCAAGCACGACTGGCGGTTCGGCTACAGCCAGGCCGAGGTACGAGTGCTCGACCCTCTTTCCACCGACGGACTCGGTCCCGACGACGTGGCCTCCCTGCGGGAGACGACACGCTCCACCATCGCTGCTGCGCTCGACGAAATGCGGAGCGAACGGACCTGAGCACCAGCTCTAGGTTCAGGAGCGACGGATCCGGGGATCGGCCCAGAGCAGCGCCAGGTCGATCAGCGCCGACACCACCACGTAGACCGCCACCGTGTAGAGCGTCAGCCCGAGCAGCATGTGGAGATCTCGACCGATGCTCGCTTCGATGAGCGACTGCCCGAGTCCACCGATGCCGAAGATGATCTCGACCACAAAGGCTCCGGCAACGACCGACGGAATGTTCAGGCTGAGCACACTCAGCAGGGCCACGGAACCCGGTCGAAGGGCGTGGCGGAACAAGATGTAGCGCCGGCTGAGTCCCTTGCCCATGGCGGCGGCGATGAAGTCCTCGCCGAGGACCTCGACGACTCCCGACCGCACGACGCGAGCGATGACCCCGATCTCGGCGAACGCAATGGCGACCGCCGGGATGACGATCCCGTCGAGGTTTCCGATCAGCGACTCCGAGATTCGCGTCCAACCTGCGGCGGGAAACAAGCCCAGCTTCACGGCGAAGACCCAGATCAAGATCGTCGCGGTGGTGAAGACCGGAAGCGACTGGGCAACGCTGAGCCCGGCGGTGAGCACCCGACCCGACGGCTGACCGTCGGCGGCCGCCGCCATCAGCCCGAGGGGCACGCCCGCCACCACGGCGAGGAGCATTGACACCAGGGCCAGCTCGAGCGAGATCGTGAACCGGTGCCCGATGTACTCGGTGACCACCACGCCACCTCGGGTCGATCGCCCGAGGTCGCCCCGGAGGGCGTCGGCGACCCAGTGCGCGTGGCGGATGACGAGTGGCTGGTCGAGGTGGAATTCCTCGATGATCGCTGCGTCCCGCGGGTCGTTCGGATTGGCCCCCATGGGCAGGAGGACGGCTTCGTAGCCGCCGCTGATCGACACCTCGATCGCCAGGAAGACGGCAAAGGTGGCAACCAGGCTCGTGAGGAGCAGCCGGGTGATGAACCGCCGAACGAACGCCACCGCCACCATCGATGTTCAGTCGGGTTGGCGGTGCCAGATTGCGCCGGTCGGCTCGACGACCACGTGACCGTCGTCGGCCGCCACCACGGTCGCTGTGCCGTCGACCAAGAGGTGCATCGCGCCGGGCTCGCTCGTCGGCCACAGCAGGGTGACGGTCGGACGTTCTCCGCAGTTTGCGGTGCTGCGACGCCCCGCCGACACGGTGAACGCTCCGTCACCGAAACGAACCGGGACATTGGCCGGATGTGGGGACTGGTCGTTGTTCGTGGTCAACAAGAAGCACGACGGTCCGAGTCCGGCGACGGCATCAGCCAGCTCATCCAGTGGCACCTTGATACTCATCCCCGCCACCCTAGGCGAGCGTCGTGGCGACCTCGAACGGATCCAGATCAGCCGACGTGTTCGTAGCGAACGACCAGACCGACGCCGAACGGATGGCGCTCGACCTCGACCATCGGCTCGTCGAGACGCTCCACGATCGGCGCAACGTTGTCGATGCCCTGGGCGCCCCACAGCACGACCCACAGATCGCCCTCGGGCGCCGCGATCGTGGTGTCGGGATACTCCTCGAGGTTGGGATGGCGAGGAGCGGTCCAGCCGAGTGCCGGAGCCATCGGACGGGCCATCGTGTCGGCGTCGCCGTTGATGAACGTGTAGTACTCGAACGGCGACTGGGCATAGGCCGGTTCGAAGGCGATGATGTCGGCGGGTGTCGCCCGCTCGGCCACGAAGGCGTGGAGCTCGTCCCAGGGGACGTCTTCGTTGCCGTAGCCCCCGAGTGTGCGTGCGCCGAGCAGCGCGGCGACGGCGACGAGCGCGGCCATCGACAGACGACGGTCGATTCGCTCCAACCGGACGGTGCCGGCGGCGGCCAGGACCATCACCGGCGGAACCAGCGGCACCGCGTAGCGAGCGGAGAAGTAGGCCCGGGAGAAGCTCCCGGCCGTGATCACCATCAGCGGCACCACCGCCCAGATCACGAACAGCAGGGTCTTCTCTCGATAGTCGGCGCGATCGTGTTCGCTCCGAAGATTGCCGAACGAAACGGCCTCGAACGCCGCGAAGCAAGCGACAACACCCGCACCCGCCACCGACAGCGACAGTGACGCGTTGATGTCCTGCGCCCCGAGCATGGCCATGACCATCTCGGCGAACCGACCAACGGTGAAGGTGCCGAGCCACTCGGTGTGATCGACGGCCTCGAACAGGGTCAGGTAGGCGAAGGGTGCGGCAAGTACCGCGGCCAGACTTCCTGCGGCAACGAAGTAGCGACCGACGACCTGACGGCGATGAAGCAGCACCCACAGCGCCTGACCGATCAGGACCGGAATGCCGAGGGGCTGGGCGTAGAGCGAGAGGGCAGCGAGCGCCCCGACCTTGAGCCATGCTCGTAGCGTGGCGGTCTCGAGGGCACGGTCGAGGGCGAACCAGGTCCACGTGAGGATGGCGGCGAGGACCGTGTAGGCCCGGCCTTCTTGAGCATTGGCGACGAAGGTGTAGGCGACGGCGAGGAAGATCAGCGCTCGAAATGCGGCGTCACGCCCGAGGCGGGGCTGCACCAGACGGTAGAGCGGGTACGGGATTGCCATCGCTCCGAGGAGCGCCGGCAGGCGGATGACCCACGGTGCGTCGCCGAACACGGCCGTGACGCCCCGGACCAGCAGGAAGTAGAGCGATTGACTGCCACCGTCCTCGCCGACCCCGATGCGGAAGGCCTCCCAGGAGCCGAGTCCCAGGCCGGCCGAGATCGACTCGTCTTGGCCGATGCTCCTCGCCCCGAGGAACATGCCGCCCATCACGGCGATGAGTGCCGTGGCGACCAGGACCGGGCCCCGCCAGGCGTCGGCCTGCTGTTCGTTCGTTGCTTCGTACTTCGTGTCCATCCGCCGGACATCTACCGCCATGGTCATCTTCGACTTCTCTTCGGACGAGACAGTTCGAGACCGAGACGGCCCCACGTGAATCGTTCATGGAGCAGGTAATTGGCGACCGCCGCCATGCCAATTGCCAGCAGGTTGGACAAGCCGGCGGCCCAGAAGCTGCTGTCGAGCCGCTCCGAGAGCGGGCCGTCCAACGCTTCGAAGACGAGCCCTTGGATGGCGAGCCCATAGAGGCTGAAGACCTCATAGACCGCCAGGCCCTTCCACCAGCGTTTTCCACGGTAGTTGGTCGGCCGGAACGAGAAGAGATTGTGTCCTGTGAAATTGAACACGATCGAGATCTGGATGCCGATCAGCAGCGCGATGAGCGCGGGGGCACCCAGGCCGAACGCGATCAGGAACGCGACCAGGTTGATCAGCAGGCCGACCGAACCGACGAGCGCGTAGCGAGTGAACTGAGCCGACACGATGAGACCGAAGCGCAGCTCGATCAGCGCGAGGAGGTAGTCGAGCACCACGCCGCCCGAGAGCTTGGTCTCGCCCTCTTCACGATTGCGGAAGACGTAACCGACCTCATCGACCTTGGGTTCGGACCGACTGAGGAACTCGAGGAGGACCTTGAAGCCGCGCGGGTTGACATCACCCTGGAGCGCTTCGTAGTGGTCGCGTGACATGACGAAGAATCCGCTCATCGGATCGGTCGCCTTCACCTGGAGCATCATGTGAGCCATGGCGGTCGCGAGCCAGCTCGCGAAGCGGCGTCCCTTGCCCCAGTCGCCATAACCGCCGCCTTCGACAGCACGGCTCCCGATGCAGATGTCGGCGCCGGCCAGCACCCGCTCGGTCATCTCCGGCAGGATCGCCTCGTCGTGTTGGCCGTCGGCGTCGATCACGCCGAGCACGCGCCCGCGGGCGGCACGCATACCGGCCAGCACGGCGGAACTGAGTCCTCGCTCGGTGCTTCGGCGGATGACGTGGATGCCGGGGTGGTCGGCCGCGTATTCCTGCGCGATACGCCAGGTCTCATCCGGGCTGTCGTCGTCGACGACGATGAGTTCGTGCGGGAGATCGGCCAGGGCTCGGTCGAGACGCTCGAGCATCGACACGATGTTGCCGCCCTCGTTGAACGTGGGCAGCACGATCGAGACGACGGGATCGGTGGTCGACGATTCCGCCATCACATCACCGAGGTCGCTGGCCGAGCCATCGACATCAGACGGCATTGCGAGTCTTCAGCTCGGCGAGAATCCGATCCGACATGTCGATGCCGTCCTTGACCGCGTAGTTGGTGCCGCGGTCCATCGGGTAGATCTGCGAGAAGTTCGCGAGCAGCACTCCCGGGCATGGCGTCTGATGGTCGGCCAACTTCTTCTCGAAGCCGATGTCGACGATGTGCTGCGAGTTGTTGAACTTGAAGACATGGTCTTCGACGATCTTGGACCGATCGAAGTGGGGGAACATCTTGGCCAGCTCGGCGTACCAGTGGTCGCGCATCTCGTCGTCGGTCGCCGTCATGTAGCGGTGCTCCGGCGGCACATAGTCGCCGATGTAGTAGACGTGCTTGCCACCGAACGACTCGGTGCCGATGAGTGCGGTGAGGCTCAGGAACACCACGAACGGAGCGTCCGGCGTGTTCACGTTGTGCCAGTAGAACGGCGACACTTCCTGCTCAGTGGCGAAGACGAGGAGCGCAGCCGACAGGTAGTCGATCGACTCGAGCTGCTGGAAGTACTCGGGGGCCGAATCGCGGCGATCCTCGATGAGGTTGGCCAGGATGCCCGAGGGCACGGTGGCGAGCACTCGATCAAACGATTCGGGAGCACCGCCATCGACGGTGACCTCCACCATGTCGGTGGCCTCGTTGTGGCGCAGCGAGGAGACCTTGGTACCGAGACGGACCTGACCGCCACCGGCGCGGACCTTCGACTCGAGCGTGCCGACGAGGGTGGCGAACCCGCCGTCGAAGTAGCCGAGCTTCTCGGCCTTCTCACCCGGTGCACGGGAGTCGACACGCTGCTTCACCCGACCCCAGAGCCAGGCCATGGTGACCTTGTCGTAGTAGCGGTCGAACTTGCCGATGAGCAGCGGCTGCCAGATCACGTCGGTGACCTGGTCGCCGGCGTACTTGCGGAGCCAGTCGATGGCGGTGATCTTGGTGAGCTTCTCCCAGTTCTTCACCTTCTGGAGGTAGAGAACGGTGACGCCGGCCCGGATCCGGTTGATGAAGCTCAGCGGCTTGAACTTGATCAGGTCGATCGGCGTCATCATCGGGTAGAGCGTGTCGTCGTAGTACGTCGACACCGAGCTCTCGTGGTAGGTGAGCTGATCTTCGAGACCGAGCTCCTTCACCAGTCCGAGCATGTGCTCATCGGTGCGGTAGAGGAAGTGGTAGGCCTTCTCCGCAGGCTGGCCGAGCAGCTCGAAGCCGCTGGCGAGACCACCGAGCTCGTTGCCGGCTTCGAAGATCGTGACGTCGACCCCCGCCTCGGCCAGGCGGTAGGCGGCCGTCAGGCCCGTGAATCCGCCACCGATGATGGCTACCTTCTCGCTCACTTCGATGCTCCGATCTCGAGGTCGTTCGTGTGTGTGTCGGATGGGTTCTGGACACCCTTGAGTTTCTGCTCGCGGAATGTGAGGCGAGTGTTCAGCAGGTACTGAAGGATGAAGACGAGGGGCAACGACACCAGCTTGGCAACGAACCCGGAAATGCCGGCCGACTCGGCGGCCCAGATGATCGCCTGGCTGGCGGCGAAGCCGATACCCGAGACCACCGAGAACGAGGCGAGACGGGCCAAGATGACGTCGGTCGTCTTGAAATTGATCGTCGCATTGAGAACGAAGCTCCACACGACCGACACCGGCACCGACACGGCATTCGCCGCGAGCGCCTGCCATCCCGCCACCTCGTGCAGCAGCGTGAACAGGCCGACATCGACCACGACGGCACTGCCGCCGATGAAGGCGTACAGGATCAGATGGCGCTGCTGGATCCACAGCTTGGCCAGCGTGCCTTTGAGACCCGGCGCCGCCGCCATGGCAACCAGACGGTCAGACGCAGCGGGCGTCGCTGATGGGGCACCGCTCGGGGAGCGTTCGCCGTCGGACTGGCTCATGATGATTCCCTCATCCTTCTCGAAGTCGCTGCCTCGACTTCAAACACAGGTATCTGTGAACGTATCGGCCCCTGGTCGTCTGGCCCCAGGGGAAGAACCACCCAGATCTGCTGCGTGTCGGTGGTTGTTCACATCGATCGAACCACGTCGACGGCAGGGTCGACGCGCTTGCATGCCGTCGAGCCGGGCCTCGACCCGCGCCTCGACGACACCCTTCCCATCGACCCGCAGGGCTCGAACATGAGCGAACGGTCGGCGTCGCTGTCGGGCTACTCCGCCTCGGTGGGCGCGCCGGCAGCCGGCGGTTCGCCCAGCCGGATCAAGGTGGTGAGCAGCCGGTTCAGCGGCACCTCGAGGCCGTGGCGGGCCGCCAGCCGCTGAACGACACCGTTGCGAGCGTCCCATTCGGTGGGGACTCCATGGCGTCGATCGACCACGATCGAGCTCAGGTGCCCACCGGCTCGCTGCAGGAGTGCATCCATGATTCGCTGGGACAGGTCGTCAGCCAGCAGGGCACCCTCGGCCCGACCGACCATGGCCACTTCGTCCATGAGCGCAACGGCGAGTTCCGCCGCTTCGCTGTCGCGAGCGAAGATCTCGTTCCCCGCCTCGGCGATGACACAGATGCCACCCGACGCGGCATTCAGCATCAGCTTGGTCCACGCTGCGCTCAGCCAGTCATCGGCGGTGACCACCGTGATGAACGACCCTTCGAGCGCAGCAGCGACCTCAGCGGCGCCGGGACCATTCGGGATCGTGAGCCGGGAGGCGGCAGAGACCTCGATGCGCCCGGGACCGGAGCGAATCGCCGGCAGCGACACGACGGCGGGGACGAGCGTTGCTTCAGGCGCGACGAGCGGCTTGAACCGTTCGATGTGCTCGACCCCGTTCTGGAGGATCACCACGATGGTCGATTCGTCGACCAGCACATCGAGCCACGGCTGAACCAAGGGTGTCTGGTGCGCCTTCACCGCCACGAAGAGCAGATCGGCCGGGGACGCCTGTTCCGGATCGTGCAGCGTCTGCACGGCGGCTTCGAGGGACATCTCTGGCGTGGTCAGCACGAGTGACTCGAATCGAGTGCGGACGGCCAGGAGCGGCTCGTGGCCGGCCTCGATGAGGGCACCGGCCACGGCCCCTCCGATGGCACCGGGACCGAGGACGGCGTACGGGTGTCGCTGCATGCCACCGATCCTGCCAGATCGCTCGGGCCCCAGCCCATCGGTGTGCGATGCTCGGTGGATTCGCCACCGGAGAAGGAGGCCACACCGTGGCTCTTGAGTGTTTTGCCGTCGAGACGAGCGACAAGGTCGCCCATGTCCGGATGATCCGGCCCGAGAAGAGCAACTCGATGATCGCCGCGTTCTGGCGGGAGCTTCCCCAGATCGTCGATGAGTTGTCGGACTCCGGTGGGGTGCGGGCCATGGTGCTGTCGAGTGAGGGCCGGCACTTCTGCTCTGGCATGGATCTCGAGGTCTTCTCGTCGAACGGCGAGGTGAGCGACGCCGGGCCGGCTTCGTCGGTCGGGTACCGCAGCCGACGCAACGAGCGGTTTCGCAGCACGGCGCTCAAGCTCCAGGACTCGTTCACGGCGCTGGAACGGGCACGCATGCCAGTGCTGTGCGCCATTCAGGGCGCCTGCGTCGGCGGCGGGATCGATCTCGTCTCAGCCGCCGACATGCGCTACGCCGATGCCACCGCCTTCTTCTCCATCGCCGAGATCAACATCGGGATGACCGCCGACGTGGGCACGCTCCAACGGATGCCCAAACTGGTTCCCGAGGGCCTCGTCCGTGAATTGGCCTATACCGGGCGACGCTGGAGCGCCGAAGAGGCCAAGGCGGCCGGCTTCGTCAACGCCGTGTTCGACGACCACCAGGCGCTGGTGAACGGGGTATTGGAGATTGCGACGGAAATCGCTTCGAAGAGCCCGATGGCGGTGTGGGGAACGAAGCAGACGATGCACTACACCCGGGACCATTCGGTGGCCGACGGACTGCAGTTCATCGCCAACTGGAACGCGGCGATGTTCGACACCGATGACATGGCCGAGGCCTTTGCCGCCAAACTCGAGCGACGGGACGCCGACTTTCCTGACCTGTTGCCGCTCAGTCGGGGCCTGTGACGTGACAGATCGATGAAACGCTGCCCCTCCCGTCGTGGTCGGGCGCCGAAGCGCCCCGACCACGACCGGAGAGAGTTCCAGGCCGCCTCGGTGCCTCGCCTCAACGGCCTGGACGGGGAGAAGGGTTGCCGTTGCGAGCGCAGGGACCGGTCGAACCAGGAAGTGGAGTGGCGGGTCGACCCGGACAGCGGAGCAGCGACGAACGACGGCCCTGAGTCGACCCACCAGACCGTGCCGAGACAACTCGGCACCACCATCAGACGGATGGTGTGGGGCGCCGCGTTCTCGGCCTCTGCAGCCACGGAGTGGCCGCAGAGTTCTGGGCCACGCCTGGATGGTTCGCAGGCATGATCCCGATCGAGAAGTTTTGACGATGCGCCGGTCCGACCAGTTGGCGAACAGGCAACCGGCCCACGGCACGCGCGAGCCTTGTTTCTTTCGGTATGGAACAAACCTAGCTGCTTGGACAAGGAGAGAAAAGCAATTTCTTTACGAAATCCCGACATTCGTCGCTCACCAGGGGAAACGGCCGACCCCCACGGGACTCACTGGCAGAGTCGTCCGCCTTCCAGCGACGGCCCGTTGGCACTAGAGTCCAGCACTGCGCTCCCGGGCGCGCTGCCGCCACCTGATCACGAAGGAGACCAGTGACGAGCCCCGCTCCCGACGAGCCTGCCCGACTCCGATCCCCACGAGTGTGGTGGCATCGCTACCTCGACCCCGAGGAACGACGCCGGGTCATGCAGGAGCTGGCCATCACCAAGCGTCCTCACTGGACGTTTCGATTTGCCGTGATGCTCGCCCTTGCGGTGGCCGTCGCGGTCATGGGACTGCTGGCCAACTCGGCGGCGGTTGTCATCGGCGCCATGTTGCTCGCACCGTTGATGATTCCCGTACTCGGGTTGGCCGCCGCGCTCTCGATGGGGCTCCCGAAGAAGATCCTCCTGCAGGCCAGCCGAGTTGGCATTGCCACGCTCGGGTGCATTGCGCTCGCTGCGGCGATGGCCGCATTGGTACCGACGAATGGCCCCTTCCCCGATGAGGTCATCAGCCGCACCAGTCCCGACATCAAAGACCTGGTCGTTGCGCTCGCTGCCGGGCTCGCCGGCGCCTATGCCACCGTGCGGGCCGACGCCTCGGCGGCCCTGCCAGGCGTCGCAGTGGCTGTCGCGCTGGTTCCGCCCTTGGCCACCGTCGGTATCACACTCGAGGCCGGCCGAAGTGACCTCGCACGCGGTGCGCTGTTGTTGTACGTCACGAACCTGGTGGCCATCGTCCTCGTCGGACTGGCCGTCTTCGTGGTCACCGGCTTCGTCCCGCCCCGACGGCTGGCCAAGACATCGACTCGACTCGTCGTCAGCAGCCTGGTGGCAGCGATCGCCTTCGTGGCCATCGCCGTCCTCCTCCTCGGCGCGACGCGGACGGCAACGGCGGAGGCGCAGCAGAACGAGAAGATCAACTCGGTGGTGCAGTCCTGGCTCGAACAAACTCCGGGCACCCGAATCACCGGGTTCGACCACGACGTCGACCTCAACCGGTTATCGATCGAAGTCTCGGGTCCGCTTCAGCCACCGGACAAAGACACGCTGCGGACACTCCTCGATCCGATCGTCGGCGAGGTGCTGCTCAGCGTGCAGTGGATCAAGACCGAGGAGGCGACCACCACCACCGTCGAAGTGACGACCACCCTGGCCCCGACCGAACAAGAACTCCTCCGGTCGTCCATCAACGAGGTCGTCGACGAGTGGCTCGTGCTCGAAGACAACGGCAACGGCTACGAACTCCAGGGCGTCTTCCTCGACGGCAACGCGCTTCGGGTCGATGTGATCGGGGTCGGGGAGCCTCCGTCGGTGAACGACCTCTCACAGATGTTGGCGGAGCGAATCGACACGCCGCTCGAGGTCGATGTCACCTGGGTCCGCAGGGAGCTCACCCAGCCGGGCACGACCGAACCCAATCCGCTCGAGATCCAGCGAGACGAGATGGCCGATCGCCTCTCGACCTTCGCCACGGACAACGGAGTCACCGTCTCATCGTTCGAGTTCGACGGCCAACGCGTCGAACTCGAGTTGGCCGGGCCGGTCGAGCCCGAGACCACCGATCTCGTGCTCGCGCTCCAAGCGGTCGCGGGTGACCCCGATCTTGTGGTCGACGTCTACTTCACCCAACGGGTGCGGTTGGAGACCACCACGACCACGTCGACGAGCACCACGACGACCGAACCGTGACTTATTGCGGCGTCAGCCCTCGGCCGGTGGGCGGTAGAACGCAGCGATCTGGCCGATGCCGGCGGCAACGCCGACCACCAAGGCAATGGCGGCGCCCACCAGTCCGTTGACGTCGTCGGTGAGGCCGAGCGCCTCATCGATCGACCACTCCCCCGGGCCGAGCCCGGCGATGGCAACAGCGAGCAGAGCGGTGACGAAGGTGTACTCCCAGCCATTCTTCACCACGGCGAAGTTCCCCCGGTGCACCGTGTAGCCGGCGACGACCATCACGCCGACTACGGCGGCCGCTGCGAGCGGTGTGACGAGGCCGAGCGCCATCAGCAAGCCGGCACCCATCTCGGTGCCGGCAGCGAGCTGAGCGTGCACCTTGCCCGGTTTCATGCCCATGCTGTCGAACCAGCCGGCCGTGCCGGCGATCTTGCCGCCTTGGAACTGCTTGGCATAGCCGTGCGAGAAGAACGTCAACCCGAACAGCACGCGGAAGACCAGCATGATCAGGTTGAAGTCACTGGTGGCAAGGTCGCTCATTCGGCACCGCCGTAATCGACCGAGCTCCAACGCTGCGGTTCCATCGAGAAGGCGATGCTGTCGTCGTCGCCATCTTCCACGTACTGGTCGCCCATGCTCGGCCCGAGGTAGCGACGCGCCATCGGCCGGGAATCGCGCTCGAGTTCGGCCGGCCTCGACTCCACGATCGGTCCCTCGACCGATACGTACTTGTAGGGCAATCGCTCCCGCTGGACGCAGATCGTGAAACGACCGGCGGCTTGGAGCAGCCGCGTCTTCTGCGAGTTGACGCCGGTGAGGACCTTGACGTGGCCGCCGGGCTCGTACGAGTACCAGATCGGCACCGTCACCGGTCCACGGTCGTCGGCCTCGATGCTGATGACGCCGACGTGTGGTTGGGCCAGGAACGCTTCGCGTTCGCTCTTCGACATGTTTGCCATTGGGCCATCATGGCCCCAAATCGTTAGCTTGGGGAAGTGACTCGACGTGTCCTCGCCATTGCTGCCCATCCCGATGACCTCGACTTCGGCGCCGCCGGTACCACGGCAAGCCTCGTGGCCAACGGCGACGAAGTGATCTACTGCCTCGTGACCGACGGTGACGCCGGCGGTTTCGACAACACGATCTCCCGCTCCCGCATGGCCGAGATCCGCCGCGAGGAGCAAACCGCAGCGGCCAGAGTCGTCGGCGTCACCGAACTGCACTTCCTCGGCTACCCCGACGGTCGGGTTGTCGCCGATCTGGAGCTCCGTGAGGCGCTCACCAGGGTCATCCGCCAGGTGCGGCCCGATCTGGTGCTCTGCCAATCGCCGGTTCGGAACTTCGACCGCATCTACGCCAGCCATCCCGATCACCTGGCCACCGGTGAAGCGACGCTCTCGGCGGTGTATCCCGATGCCCGGAACGAGTTCGCCTTCACCCGGCTGCTCAGCGAGGAACAGCTGGCCCCGCATTCGGTCCCGGAGGTCTGGATGATGGCCGGCCCCGACCTCGATCACTTCGTCGACATCACCGACCACATCGACGCCAAGATCGAAGCGTTGCTCTGCCACGAGTCCCAGATCCAGGACCCCTCCAGCATGCCCGACCGCATCCGTGACTGGGGACGACAGGTCGCCGAGCGCGCCGGGCTCGGACCCGGACGCATGGCTGAGGGATTCCGCCGCATCGACACCCGCTGATCCTCACACCCCGACGCCACCACCGAGCCTTCACGTCGCCTTCATCCCGCCGTCGCTCCGTCGTCGGTTGCCCGACAGGCGCCCGCCATAGGTTGCGGCCAACAGCGGTGTCGAGCCGCTGACCAACTGTGGAGGCAACATGATCGATCTGACCGACGAAGCCAGCACCCATCCGGGAACCACCGAATCGATGGCCGACATCGTCGATCGACGCCTGTCGCGCCGCAAGCTCATCGGCAGCAGCGGTGGTCTCCTCGCTGCCGCCGCGTTCCTCGGCGGAGGCCGCGGCAGTGCGCTGCGACCCACCGATGCCGACGCCCTCGACCTGACCGGACGAGCCATGAGCCCGCTGCTGGGGTTCGAGCCGATTCCGCTCGGCTTCGACGACCACATCGTGGTCCCCAAGGGCTATACCGCGCGAACCATCCTGCCGTGGGGTGACCCGATCGTGCCTGGCGGACCGGCGTTCCGGGGCTTGGCAAACACCGCCGAGGAGCAGGCGCAGCAGCTGGGGATGGGACACGACGGAATGTGGTACTTCCCTCTCGAAAACGGCGATGGGGGAAACCGTCGGGGTGTCATGGTCCTCAACCATGAGTACACCACCGACGACTTCCTCCACGAGGGTGGCACCGACGCCTGGACAGCAGAGAAGACGCTCAAGTCACAGAACGGCCACGGACTCACTGCCGTCGAGATCCGGGAGGTCGAAGGCGAGTGGGTCGTCGTGGACAGCCCGCTCAACCGTCGCTACACCGGCAATTCGCCAATGGCGATGAGCGGGCCCGCCGCTGGACACCATCTCCTCAAGACGGCCGCCGATCCTGCAGGCATGATCCCCTTGGGGACACTCAACAACTGCGGCAACGGCTACACCCCGTGGGGGACCTATCTCACCTGTGAGGAGAACTTCAACGGCTACTTCGGCTCGTCACTCGGTGACGCCTTCGAGCCTGACGACGCCCAAGCGCGCTACGGCATCTCGGCAGACGGTTTCGGCTACCAGTGGCACACCACCGATCCCCGCTTCGACGTCTCGGCACCGGGGAACGAGAACGAGGTCAACCGCTTCGGATGGATCGTCGAAGTCGATCCGACGCACCCCGACGCTCGGCCGGTCAAGCGCACGGCACTCGGCCGGTTCAAGCACGAGGGTGCTGCGGTCACCACCGCAGGCGACGGGCGGGTCGTGTGCTACATGGGCGACGACGAGCGCTTCGACTACGTCTACAAATACCTGAGCTACAACTCGTGGAAGGACGAGCTGTCGTGGAACCGCAGTCCGCTCGACCATGGCGAACTCTTCGTCGCCCGCTTCCTCGACAATGGGACCGGCTACTGGATTCCGTTGATCCACGGACACGGGCCACTGACCGCCGCCAACGGCTTCGCGGACCAGGCCGAGGTGTTGGTCAAGGCACGCCTCGCCGCCGACCTCGTCGGAGCCACCCCGATGGACCGGCCCGAGTGGACGACCATCGGCCAGGACGGCAATGTCTACGTCACCGGTACGAACAACACCCGGCGAACCGAGGAACAGGTCGACGCAGCGAATCCACGGGCCGAGAACGCCTGGGGTCACATCATCCGCTGGAAGAACGACCGAGACCACCTGAGCGTCCACTTCGATTGGGACGTCTTCGTGCTCGCCGGTCCGGGTGACGGCGTCGACGGTTCGACCGTACCGACCGAAGCCGCCTTCGGCTCGCCCGATGGCCTGTGGTCAGATCCCAGTGGCCGAATGTGGATCGAGACCGACGGTGCGCAGCCCGAGGGGGCAAATGATCAGGTGTTGTGCGCCGACCCCGCTACGGGCGAAATCAAGCGCTTCCTCAGCGGCGTCAAAGGTTGCGAGATCACTGGAATCACGATGACGCCAGATCAGCGCACGATGTTCGTCAACGTGCAGCACCCCGGCAATGGCGACCCGGAGATCTCGAGCTGGCCGTCCGGCGTTACCGGTGATTTACCCCGACCTGCCACAGTGGTGATCACCAAGGACGACGGAGGCACGATCGGCAGTTGACACGCCGGTGCCTCCACGGCATCGCCCGTCTCTTGCGCAAGAGTTGGCCGGTTGGGTTGAGGGGCCCAACCGGCCCTCGCGCGTTCGGGGTCAGACGACCTCGGTGGTGAACCGGTTCTCGAGCCAACCGATGCCTTCGACCTCGATCCGTACGACGTCGCCGTCGTGGAGGAACTTGGGCGGGTCGAAGTACGCGGCCACGCCACTGCTGGTGCCGGTCGAGATGACATCGCCGACCTCGAGGGTGCACACGGTCGACAGGGTCTCGATCTGGTTCCAGACATCGAACACCATCTGATCGGTCGTGGTGTTCTGACGGAGCTCACCGTTGACGAACGTCTGCATCCGGAGACCGTGAGGGTCGGAGAGCTCGTCGGTCGTGACCAGCCACGGGCCACACGGGCCGTGTCCATCCCACGACTTGCCCAGCCACATGGTGGGCGACTTGGCCTGCCAGTCACGGACCGACACGTCGTTCACGATGCAGTAGCCGGCGACCACCGACGGGGCGTCGTCACGACTCACCCGCCGACACTGCTTGCCGATCACCACGCCGAGTTCGCCTTCGTAGTCGATCTTGTCGGGCGACTCGGGTGGGATCGGCACATCGGCGTTGGGGTCGTTCACACAGGTCGACTGTTTGTTGAAGAAGACCGGGAACTCCGGCACGGGTCGACCGCCCTCGGCAATGTGATCGAGATAGTTCAGACCGATGGCCAGGAACTTCGGTGGGCGGGCGACCGGAGCCAGGAGGACGACATCCGCGAGCGGCCACCGCTCGGCACCGTCGAGTGCTGCATCGCGTTGCGCAGGATCGAGCAAGGCGGCGGCCACGACGTCATCGCCGAGACCGAGGGCGCCGAGCGAGACGACATCGCTGCCGTCGACGGCACCGAGCTGAGCGGGGGCATCGGCCGGGGCCGACGCGAGGCGGAAACGGGCGATTCTCATGCTGCTCCCTCGAAGGCGAATTCGATGCGTCGGTTCTTGGCCCGGTTCTCGTCAGAATCGTTCGGCACGACCGGCTCGGACTCGCCCGCTCCACGGGAGGTGAGACGGGTTTCGTCGACGCCGAGCTCGACCAGGCGAGCGAGGACGGCCTCGGCCCGGGCGGCCGACAGGGTCTGGTTGGCTGCCTCGCCGCCCTGGTCATCGGTGTGGCCGACGACCTCGACGTTGATGCCGGGCGCTGCGTTGATGGCTGCCGCGGCCTGGGTGAGGATCTCGTCGCTGGCGGGGTCGATCTCGGCCGAACCCAGCGCGAAGAGGATCGGGTTGGCCTCGAGCGCCGCACGGAGCTGCTCCTGCGAACGAGCGAGCGCTTCGGCACCCGAGTCGACGGTCAGACTCGAAGAATCGATCGAAGCGCCCGGAGCCGCATCGGCCAAGGCCGTGAGGAAGGCGTCGCCTCTGGTATCGCCGGCATCGACGGCGCCCGTCACCCGAATCTGGCCGCCGGCCCACGTGGTGTTGTCACCGATGGACAGCCCCGAGCCGTCGACATTGCCCGCACCCCACACCCCTTCTGCTGCCGCGATGACCGCATCGATCGAGGCCTGGTCCGGGAGTTCGCCAGTGAGGACGACCTTCCCGGCCGCCAGCGCCGCCTCGGCATCGACGGGGACCATCGGCGCGGCGGAGTAGTTGACGTCGACACCGTTGTCGGTGAGCCCCAGTGCGGCGACGAGATCGGCCTGGAGATCCTCGGCGTTGGTGTCACCTTCGAATGCGCTGCCGGTCGTGATGATCGAGCCCCCCGTGAGGGTCGTGCCGTCGTCGATCGTCAGCTGATCGACCACGTTGCCTTCACCGAAACGGGCCACGGCGGCGTCGACGATCTGACGGCGGGCGCCCTCGTCGGGAACTGCGCCCGTCAGGGTCACCGTGCCGTCCTCGGCGACGACGAAGGCCAACTCGACCGGCGTGACCTCGGCGCCCGACCCTGCACCATCGTCGACGGCGACCGTGGTGGTGACCGCCGGCATGGTCGATGCCGGTTCGTCGCTGTCACATGAGAAGGCGAGCAGCGCGATGACCCCGAAGATCACTGCGAGAACGGCGAGGTAGGTCCAGCCGTAGGCAACAGCGGCTCGCTCCTCGTCGTCCTCGTCGGTGGTGCCGTGGCCGGCGGCGGCCGATCGGACAGAGCCGGCGGTCGAACCGGCAGCGCCAGCGGCCACCACATCGGCGGCCACCACATCGTCGGCCACGACGTCGTCGTTGTCGCCGTCGTTCACTGCGCCGACGGCGTCGTCGTCGTGCGCCGCGCCGATGGCGTCGTCGTTCTCGTGTTCTTGCTCAGACATGTTGGTCTTTCTCGGGTTGAGCGGAGCGATGGGCGCGTGCCCTACGCCATCTGCGGGAGGTGCGCGAGCGCCTCGGTGACCTTCTCTTCGGGATAGGCGTAGTCGACGACCTCGCCGCCCAGGTAGCGATCGTAGGCGGCCAGATCGAGATGTCCGTGCCCACACAGCGCCGTGAGGATCACGGTTTCCTCACCGGTCTCCTTCGCTCGCTTCGCTTCGCGAATGGCGGCCGCCAGCGCATGGGTGGGTTCAGGCGCCGGCACGATGCCTTCGTTCCGGGCGAACGTGACGCCGGCATCGAAACACTCGTTCTGCCCGATGGCGATGGCCTCGATCAGTCCCAGCTCGTAGATGTGGGAGATGAGCGGGGCCATACCGTGGTAGCGGAGGCCGCCGGCGTGGATCGGGTCGGGGATGAAGTCGTGGCCCAGCGTGTGCATCTTCATGAGTGGCGTCAGGCCGGCGGTGTCGCCGAAGTCGTAGGCGTAGGTGCCCTTCGTCAGCGACGGGCACGCAGCGGGCTCGACTGCTCGGATGGTCGGGTTCATCCGACCGGCCATCTTCTCCCGCAGGAACGGGAAGCTGAGTCCGGCGAAGTTCGACCCACCACCGGTACAGCCGACGATGACGTCTGGCGTCTCACCCACCTTGGCCAGCTGCAGGAGGGCTTCCTCGCCGATGATCGTTTGATGCAGCAACACGTGGTTGAGCACGCTGCCCAGGGCGTAGCGGGTCTCAGGATCCTTGGCGGCGACCTCGACGGCCTCGGAGATCGCGATGCCGAGGCTGCCGGGGGAGTTCGGGTCGGCGGCGAGGATGGCGCGTCCCGCCTCGGTCAGGTCGGACGGGCTGGAATGGATGGTGCCGCCGAAGGTCTCGATCATGATCTTGCGGTACGGCTTGGCTTCGTAGCTCGCGGCGACCTGCCAGACCTCGCATTCGACGCCGAAGAGTGCACAGGCGAACGACAGCGCCGTTCCCCACTGGCCGGCGCCGGTCTCGGTGGTCAGCTTCTTCACGCCCTCCATGGCGTTGTAATAGACCTGCGGTACCGATGTGTTCGGCTTGTGCGAACCGGCAGGGCTCACGCCCTCGTACTTGTAGTAGATGTGTGCCGGCGTATCGAGCAGCTTCTCGAGCCGATGCGCTCGGAACAGCGGCGACGGTCGCCACAGCTTGTAGACGTCTTGGACCGGTTCCGGGATGTCGATGTAGGAGTCGGTCGAGACCTCCTGCATGATCAGCGCCATCGGGAACAGCGGCGCCAGATCATCGGGCCCGACCGGCTCGTGGGTGCCGGGGTGGAGGGGCGGCGGCGGCGGAGCCGGCAGATCCGGGATGATGTTGTACCACTGGGTGGGCATCTCGGATTCGTCGAGCAGGATCTTCGTCGGTCCGGCCATGGCACACTCCTCCAGCAGGAATTCTCGGGGTCGGTCGAGCAATGTAGTGCGCCGCCGACGGCGGGTCAGGCTGAGTGCGACGAGAACCGGGTGGCTCGGTCAGTCGGCGGCCAACAGACGCTTGATCTCGGCGACGGCGGCGATCTCGGTCGCTCGATCCGGTCCACAGGGCGTGATGTTCAGATCGAGCGCACCGGCCGCTACGAACGGTGCGAGCTGCTCGGCGACCTGCGCAGCGGTGCCGACCGGCGTGAACTTCTCGAATGGCTCGAATGGCATGCGGTAGAAGGTCGACATGGCCTCGGCCACGTGGCGCCGAGCATCGGCACGGTCGCCACCGATCCCGACCCAGATCTGGTAGCCGTGACGCCACGCGACGCTCTGGCGACCCGCGGCGTCGGCTGCGACGGTTGCTCGTTCGATCCCCTCGGCGAAGCGCTGCGGGGTGGTCCAGGCCGCCAGCCAGCCGTCGCCCAGTCGACCGGCCCGCTCGATCGCGGCCACACTTCGGCCCCCGACCACGAACGGGACGGATGGATTCGGCACCGGGAGGATGCGAGCCGACTCGAGCGTGAAGAACTCGTCGGCCCGGTCGACGGTGTCGCCTGCAAGCAGGCGCCGCACGATCTCGAGTTCGCTGTCGGTGCGCCTCCCTCTCGTCGACGGGTCGATGCCGCACACCTCGAACTCGTGGCGGTCCTCGCCGCCCACACCGACCCCCATCGTCAGACGGCCCGGAGCGATCGATGCCAGCGTGGCGATCTGGCGGGCGGCGACCATCGGATGGCGAAGGGCGAGAAGGTAGACGCCGGCATAGAGCCCGAGCCGAGGTTCGAGGCCGGCGAGTGCTGCCAGGTGCACGAGCACGTCGTTGCCGCCGCCGCCCCGGAAGCTCACGTGGTCGGCCATGAACAGATGATCGATGCCGGCGTCGACGATGGCGTCGAGCTGACGCCGCTGCTCCTCGACCGGTTCCTCGAACAGGTTCCACGGCGAGCTGACGCCCACTCGCAGCTTCGACGGGTCGGAGAGGGTCGGCACGTCAGTGTTCTAGTTCGGGCGGCGCCTGCTCATCGAACTCGATGAAGATGCACTCACCCGGGCACTCCGCCGCAGCATCGATGACGTCGACCTCACGATTGTGGGGTACGACCGCCAATTCGTAGGAGCCACCCGGGTCGTTGAAGACCTTCGTTCCTTCGAGGCAGTACGCGATGCCGTCTTCGAGAATCGTGAAGACCTCGGGGGCATGGTCGGTACAGATGCCGTCGCCAGTGCAGAGATCCTGGTCGATCCACACCTTCAGCACACCTCGTCGGGCCATGTCCATGATCGGCCAGGGTACCGGTGGGGTTCGCTGCCGGTCGTATCGGGTCGTCACCGACGGGCGTCGATAGCCTCGGCGGGGTGAGCAGCCGCTTCGGACACCTCTTCTCCATCTCGACCTTCGGCGAGTCGCACGGTCCTGCGGTCGGCGTGATCCTCGACGGCTGCCCAGCTCGGCTCGAGATCAGCGCCGAGGAAATCCAGTTCGACCTCGATCGTCGCCGGCCCGGGCAGAGCCGCCTCGTCACGCAGCGGGCCGAGGCCGACCAGGTCGAGATCCTCTCCGGGATGTTCGAGGGCAGGACCACCGGTACCGCCCTGGCCATGATGGTCCGCAACCAGGACCACAACTCCGGTGCCTACGACCACTTGAAAGACGTGTACCGTCCGAGCCACGCCGACTTCACCTACGACGCCAAGTTCGGCATCCGCGATCATCGCGGCGGCGGTCGGGCCTCGGCTCGTGAGACCATTGCCCGGGTGGCGGCCGGTGCCGTCGCTCGCAAGCTGCTGTCGGTGACCCACGGCATCGACGTGCTGGCCTGGGTCAGCTCGGTGCACACCATCGAGGCCAACGTCGACGCCGGCACCGTGACCCTGGCCGAGGTCGAGGCCGACCCCACTCGCTGTCCCGACCCCGATGCGGCGGCCGCCATGACCGAGGCCATCGAGCAGGCCCGTCGCGACGGTGATTCACTCGGCGGAGTCGTCACGTTCGTCGCCCGCAACGTTCCCGCCGGACTCGGCGAGCCCGTGTTCGACAAGATCGACGCCGATCTCGCGAAGGCGATGATCTCGCTGCCAGCGGCGAAGGGCTTCGAGATCGGCAGCGGTTTCGCCGGCACACGATTGACCGGCCTGTCGCACAACGACCCGTTCGAGCCGGGCCCAGACGGTCGCCCCGTCACCACCACGAACAACTCCGGCGGGGTGCAGGGCGGCATGACCACCGGCGGCACGATCGTCGGGCGGGTCGCCTTCAAACCGACCGCCACGATCTCGTCGGAACAGAAGACGGTCACCACCGGCAACGAACTCACCACGCTTGCGGCCAAGGGCCGTCACGATCCGTGCGTGCTCCCCCGGGCCGTCCCGCTGGTCGAGGCCATGGCGCTCTTGGTCATCGCCGATCACCTCCTGCGACAGCAGGCGATCGACCTCCTCCCCCGCTCCTGATCTGCCTCACGTCGCGAACTTTGGTGCTGAGAGCCCCGTTTTGATGCTCTCCGCACCAAAGTTGCTCGCGTTTCTCGGTCAGGGGGTGTCGCCGGGGTTGTTGTCGGGATCGGTGTCGGCGTCGTTGTGGGTGTCGCGGAGGAAGGCCTCGAGTTCGGCGGCGAGGTCGTCGCCGGACGGCAGCAGGTCTTCGTTGGAGTCGACCTGGCGTTCGAGACGAGCCACGTAGTTGGTGGTCTCCTCGTCCGAGCCGACCGCCTGATCGACCCGTTTGACCCACTCGTTGACAGCACCGTCGAGCTCTTCGTAGCCGGTTGGTACCCCGGTGGTCTTCTGGATGCTACGGAGCAGCGCTCGGGTGGCCTTGGGGTTGGGGGGCGACGGCACGTAGTGAGGAACCGCCACCCGCAACGACATCACTGGTAGCCCCGAGCGATCGAGGCGTTCGTTGATCACGCCGGCGATGCCGGTGGGCCCTTCGTACGTGGGTCGGTCGAGGTTCAGGCGGCGTGCCAGTTCGGGGTTCGCCGCGCTCCCCGTGATCGTGAAGGGGCGGGTGTGCGGAACCATCGACACCATGGCCCCGACCGTGACGGCCATCTCGGCCCCGCTCTGTCGGGCCACGTCGAGAATCAGGTCGGCGAAGGTTCCCCAGCGCAGTTGGGGTTCGGTGCCGGTCATGACGAGCAGATCTCGAACCGAGTCGGTGCGCACCGCCCAGACCCTGGCGCCGGGCCAGTCGATGACCCGTCCACCGGAACCGGCGATCCGCACGGTCGGGCGAATTTCGACGAAGTTGTAGAACGTCTCGCCGTCGATCTCGGCGACCTGAACCGAGTCGTTTCGCTCACGGATCCAGCCGAGGGCGTCGGTGGCGGCCTCGGCCGCGTCGAACAGGCCTTCGAAGGCGATGAGCAGCAGCGGTCGCCGCAAGGTGGGGCGTTCATTCCATGTCAGCTCGGTCACTGGTGCCACCTTCGCGCATTTCCGGGGCCAGATGTAGTCTCCTCGCCATGATCGCCACCTGGGGAGAAGACGAGCGCACGCTGACGGACCGAGTGTCGGTCCTCGTCGGCGCCGACAACGGCAAGTATCCGTCGGGCAATTCCGTCGTCGTGCGGGGTGACGGCGAGTCCGTCATCATCGACCCGTCGGTCAGCGTGGTCGAGCGGGGCGGTGCACCTGTGCGGATCGACGCCGTGATCAACTCGCACAGTCACGAAGACCACATGCCCGGCAACGGTCTGTT
This sequence comes from Acidimicrobiales bacterium, assembly GCA_041394265.1. Lineage (NCBI taxonomy): Bacteria > Bacillati > Actinomycetota > Acidimicrobiia > Acidimicrobiales > Acidimicrobiales bacterium. The sequence continues at coordinate 2,194,893 of JAWKIO010000005.1, read as the reverse complement.
CACCGAGGCTCGGGTCCACATCCATGAGGCCGACCTCCCCGGGGCTGTGAGCGTCGACGGCCTCATGGAGGTGTATGGGCTCCAGGGGCAGGCCCGCATCGATTTCACCAACGAGGTCATCGAGCACTTCAACTACACCCCACGACCTGATGCCGAGGGATTCACCGATGGGCACCGCTTCGAGCTCGGCGGCGTGGCTGTCGAAGCCGTCCACCTACCGGGGCACACACGCGGCCACAGCGGCTTCCGTATCGACGGTGGCGTGTTCTTCCTCTCCGACATCGACCTGACCGGGTTCGGGCCCTACTACGGCGACGTGTGGTCCGATCTCGAAGACTTCGAGGAGTCGCTCCGGGTGGTCCGCGACGAAGACGCCGACTACTACGTGACCTTCCATCACAAGGGCATCATCGAGGGTCGCCCCGCCTTCCTCGAACTGCTCGACTCGTTCCATGCCGTCATCGGTCGGCGACACGAGGCGATGCTCGACTTCCTGTCCGAGCCCCGCTCCGTCGAGGAGATGGTCGAGCACCGATTCGTCTACCGCCCCCACGTCGAGAGTACGTTCCTTCTCTCGGTCGAGCGTCGGACGGCGGATCTGCATCTGGCTCGCATGCTCGCCCGGCAAGAAGCCGACGAAGTCGAACCGGGGAGATTCAAGCGCCGATGACCATCGACACCATCCACGTCTATCCGGGCTCGCTGGCCAAATTCCTCGCCCCACTGGTCGATGCCCTCCCAGGACGAGAGGTGGTGTTCGTCGAGGATCTGCCCGCTGCCCTCCCTGACATCGAGGTGCTGGTGCACTTCACCCGCGAGCCCTTCGACTGGGCACCCGCCACCAAGCTCCGGCTCATCCAGGTCGGAGGTGCCGGCGTCGACGGGCTGCTCCCCGCCGAGGGTCTGGCCGACTCGGTCATCATCACCAACGCCAGCGGCAGCCACGAACCCGAGATGCCCGAGTTCGCGATCGCCATGATGTTCGCCCTCGCCTACAACGTGCCCACCTATGTCGAGCAGCAGCGCTCGAAGGTGTGGCGTCCCAAGGTCCCCCGGCCCATCGTCGGCTCGACCATGTGTGTCGTAGGCATGGGGACGATCGGCGAATCGATCGGCCGCCGCGCCGCAGCACTCGGGATGACCGTCACCGGCGTTCGCCGCTCGGGCGAGCCCATTGACGGTGTCTCGAGGATGGCCACGATGGAGCAACGAATCGACGCGATTGCCGGCGCCGACGTCTTGGTCGTGGTTGCGCCACTCACCGACGAGACCCGAGGGCTTATCGGCGCTGCGGAACTGGCCGCCCTCGCACCAAATGCCATCGTGGTCGACGTGTCGCGTGGCGGGGTCACCGACATCGACGCGGTCGTCGCAGCGCTCGAGTCCGGGCATCTCGCCGGAGCTGCTGTCGACGTTTTCGAGCCTGAGCCGCTCCCCGACAACTCGCCACTGTGGGAGGTGCCCAACCTTCTGGTCACACCGCACACGGCAGGCAACAGCCGGAACTACGTGTCGAGATGGGCGGAGACCCTGGCCGACAACCTCGTCGCCCTCGAAGAGGGGCAGCCGCTGACCAACGTCATCGATCGGGATCGCGGCTACTGACCATTGGTGCCGGCGGCGGGGAGGCCCGGGCCGCAATGGCTCCATCGCCACCTCTCCCACTACGTTCTCGACCATGTCACTCGTCGAGATCACCCAGCCCGAACCCGGCATCACCCAACTCACGCTGAACCGGCCCGAGCGCCTCAACGCGCTGACGTACGAGTTGGTCGAGGAGGTGCACCGCGCCCTCGACGCCGCCCACGCCGACCAGACGTGTCGCGCCATCGTGCTCACTGGTGCCGGCCGTGGCTTCTGCGCCGGGCTCGACCTGACCGGCTTCGGCACGATTCCAGGCACGGAAGACCTCGGGCGTCCGCAGCAGGGCATGGCCGTGCAGCAGTTCATCGCCAAGCTCGTCCCACACTTCCGGGCAACCCGCCAGCCGATCATCGCCGCGATCAACGGCGCGGCAGCCGGCGGCGGGTTCGCGATGGCGCTGGCGAGCGACATCCGCATCTGTGCCGACAACGCGAAATTCGCCACCTCGTTCGTACGCCTCGGGCTCTCGGGGTGCGACATCGGGGTTTCGTGGATGCTGCCGCGTCTCATCGGTGCGGCGCGCTCGCACGAACTCCTCCTCACCGGTCGCGTGTTCGACGCGGCGGAAGCCGACGCCCTCGGCCTCGTGACCCGGGTGGTCGCACCCGATCAGCTCCTCGAGTCGGCGTACGAGACGGCCAGGCTCATCGCCGGCAACTCGCCGTTCGGGGTCTGGATGACCAAGGAGGTGATGTGGTCCAACCTCGAGATCAGCTCGCTCCAGGCCGGCATCGACATGGAGAACCGCACGCAGATCCTCAGCTCGGGCACCGAGGACTCACGAGCGGCCATGGCCGGATTCCTGTCCGGCGAGCAGATCGACTGGCAGAACCGCTGACGGCGATCAGCCCCGATTCAACAGCTCGTCAGGTTCGAGGCACAGGCCGAGTGCCGTCGCCAACTCGAGCTCGACTTGCGCGGCGGGCAAGCCGACGCCGAGCAGGTTCGCCTCGATCAGCGACTCGATCAGATCTTCGTTGAGCCGACCGGTGATGCATTCCACCGACTCGTCGCTTGCGCCCTGCGCGAACGGCATGATCGCCGACCGGGTCAGTTGATCGGGGTCGACGCAGGCCAATACGAACCCAGCCAACGTCGATGCCAGGTCTTCCTCCAGGCCCGGGTCGTCGATCGCACGTGCAAGCCTGTTGGCCTGCTCGTCGGTCAGCCGACGAGCAACACACTCGGCGTCGCTCTCACCCAGGTCGACCGAGGCAGCAGCAGCCCGATCGAGAACCAGCGAACTCGTCGAGGCAACGAGTTCCTCGGAGAGACGGTCGGTGTCCGACGAACACCCGACCGGCACGATCAACATCAGTGCGGCCATCCCGATACCGAGGCCACGCCGAGCGGCGCCACCGAAGCAGGAGTTGATGGTCCGACGCACGGCGGCACGCTACCTGACAACGATCTTGGATCCGAACGACCGTCGAGTCCGTCGAGTCCGTCGACGATGTCGAGGTCTCACTCGCCGCGGCGACGTCCGCCGCCCGGACGGGCGATCGACGCCGCGGCCGAACCAGCCCTGCCCTGGGCGAACCATTCCTCGATCTGCGTCTGCTCCATCGGACGACCGAGGTAGAAGCCCTGGCCGTAGTTGCATCGCATCGAGCGCAGGAGCGCCGCCTGTTGCGGCGTCTCGATGCCCTCGGCGACCGTCTTGGCGTTGAGGCCGTGCGCCAACTCGATCACACCGGTGATGAGCATGTGGGCATCGTCGGACTCACCGAGACCGTCGACGTAGCTCTTGTCGATCTTCACGATGTCGAAGGGGACATCACGAAGATGGTTGAGACCAGCGGCACCCGTTCCGAAGTCGTCGACGGCGATCCGGATGCCGAGCTTGCGGTACTCCTCGAGCATCGCCCGCAGACGTTCGGTGTCCTCGAGCATGACCGACTCGGTGAGCTCCAGGATCAGTGAGGCCGTGTCCACACCGGTTTCGTGGATGATGCGGAGCAGTCGCTGCGCCTCGTCGGGGTGTTCGAGCTGTCGGGCCGAGACGTTGACGCTCATCGACAGACCTCGTCCGTCGGGCAATCGCTCGTGCCAGTCGGCGAGTTGCTCGCACGCCTTGCGCAGCACCCATCGCCCCAACTCGATGATCGCTCCCGATTGTTCGGCCAGTGGGATGAAGGTGGCCGGCGAGACGAAGCCCCGTTCGGGGTGATTCCACCGCAGCAGTGCCTCGGTAGAGGTCACGACCTGGGAGTCGAGGTTGAGCAGAGGCTGATAGACGACGAAGAACTCGTCGCGACCGATACCGGGCAGCAGTCCGGACGCCAGCTCGAATCGCTCGGACGCCGCCTCTCGCATGGTCTCCTCGAAGATGGCAATGTCGCGCCCGATGGCCTTTGCGTGCTGGAGCGCGATACCGGCCGATTCGAGGAGCCGTGTGGCGTTCTCGGTCCGGTCCTGCGTGGTGACGGCCCCGATCACGACCGTGATCGGCACCGAACGACCGCCGATGTCGAACGGCGAGTCGAATGCGGCCTTGAGCCGGTCGATGAGTTGAGCGACGTGATCCGCCGACGAGCCGAGCGTGACCACGGCGAACTCGTCGCCGCTGAACCGAGCGAGGGTGTCGGTGCGCCGGAGCACGGTGCGCAGCCGTGTGGCGATGTCGATGAGGAGGTTGTCGCCGGCGGCGAATCCGAGACTGTCGTTGATCGACTTGAAGTCGTGCACGTCGAGGTGGAGGACGCCGAGATGCATGCCTCGGTCGAGGCCTTGCAGGGAGCGCTGGAGTTCGGGATAGACCGAGGCCCGGTTGAACAAGCCCGTGAGCGGGTCGTGCAACGCCTGTTCCCGGAGACTGGCTTCGAGACGGCGCTGTTCGGTGACGTCTCGGACGGTCACCATCACCTCTCGACCCGGGAGTCCGGGGTCGAGGAAGGTGAGGTGCGCCCACCGGCTGCCGCCGCTTGCTGTCGGCAGCTGCACCACCGTTTCCGTCCCCGACGCGATCAACCCGCCATCGTCGTCGAACAGTCGCTCGACCGCTGCGTCAGCTCGATCGTCGAGGAACGTGCTCGCCCGAGCGCCGATGAGATCCGCCGAGCTGAATCCGAAGACCCTCTCGACATTCGGCGTGAGGTAGGTGATGACGCCCTCGTCGAGCAGCACCATCACGTCGTTGGAGTTGGTCACCAGCGTTCGGTACTGGATCTCCGCTGCCGCCATCTGCAGCTCGACCATCTTGCGGTCGTGCACGTCGGCGTAGTTGAACAGCAGACCCGACACCTCCGGCTCGGTGGACAGGTCTCGTACCGAGAGCGAGAACCACCGGTAGCGGCCGTCGGCGTGCTGGATCCGCACGTCGATCGGATCGATGACGATCTCGTCTCTCGCTTGCTCCAGTCGGCGTTCCATTGCCGCTCGATCGTCGGGATGCATGCGGGCGAACGGCGAGCGACCGAGCGCGTCGCGCTCCGCAACACCCAGCAGACGATGGAGGGTCGGGCTGACGAACTCGACCCGAAGCGTGCTCGCGTCGACCAACGCCACGATGTCGTTGGAATCTTGCACCAGCGCCCGGAACCGATCGTTGGACCGTCGCTGATAGTTGAGCTCGCGGAGCCGCTGCGCGGTGAACACGAGATCCAACTGAGCGGCGACCGACCGGAGGTAAGGCAACAGATCGGCGTTGAGTCGACGGCTGCTCGCGATCACGACGACTTGGTTGGGCGCCGAGCGCAGCGGCGTTGCGAGGGCGTGGGTGACCTCCATCGGGAGCCCCAGCTCGGCCAAGCGAGAGCCGTCGAGGTCCTCGGCCCCGGAGAGCGACGTGGGTCGGCCGGTGAGGCCACTCGCCGGTCCGACCACCACCGACTGAACGACCGAGATCTCGGCGTGGACGTCGTCCAGCACGGCGACATACCGGATCTCACCTCGGAAGAGCTCGGCGACGAGTGCAAGCGTGGCGTCATCCATGGGATCCTCACCGATGGATGTCTCGACGAATCGGTCAGCCATCTGGCGGAGGAGCACCTCACGTCGGTGATCCTCATCCCGAGCGGCGATCAACAGCTGCATGCGCGAGACGGCGAGGACGGCGTTCACCACTGCGGCGGCAAGGAGGATCTCGCGTTCCGGCTGGGCATCTCCGGTTGCGAACGAGTGAGCGAGACACCCCAACGGCAGGATCAGCAGGACAGCCGACCCCATGAGCTGCCGTGTCCTGAACTCGCGCCGCACCGGGATCTCCCCCACTGCGGGACCGTCGCCGTCACGGGCCGAGATCAACCCCCAGATGATCGGGAGGAAGGGCGACGAAGCGAAGTTGACCGAGATGAACTGGGCGAGATCGGAGACATCGGCGAGGCTGAAACTGAGTTCCACCACCGCGGCGAGAACGCAAGCGATGAACCACGACTTGCTCAGCGACGAACGTGTTCGTCGTCCCAGGTGGCCGACCGACACCACGAACAGCAGCAGTGACGCCCCGGCGACGAATCCGTGGTTGACGCCACCGCCGACGTCCACGACCGCCCAGCCGTAGTTGATGACCGTCCCGACACCAATGCCGACCATCGCCGCTTCGATGAGCGACTCCAGCTCGACGCGACCCCGCTTCACTACGACGATGACGACGCCGAGGACCAGTGGCAGGTAGGCGAGGGAGAAGAGAATGTCGCTGGCCGCAGTGACCGATGATGTGTCGGACAAGGTCAGCAGGCGCGCAACGCCGAACAACAAGGCGGCAACGGCCGCTCCGCGGTACCCCACGGCAAGTGGTGCGTGATCCGACCCGGTGAACGATCGCGGCAGGCGCAAACACGCAATCGCGGCGAGCCAGGCCACCAGCACATAGACGGCGACGGGAGCGCCGTGTCCGAGCAGTCCTGCGACTGCGGAGGCGGCGACATAGGCTGCGCCGAGCATGCGTTGCGTGCGTACGCTCACCCGCGCCCATCGGCAGCCCGAATGGCCGAGTGAGCGATCTGCTACAAAATCAGTTGTGGCAATTCCTGGCGTTTCGACAGGCTGTCGACGTCGATCACGAGATCACCGAGCCCGCCGGTGACGGAGCGAAAGCGCCAGTCGACCATCGCCTGCACGTCGGCGATACGGGTCCGGAAGTCCTCGTCGAACCGAGAGAAGTCATAGAAGCCGGCAAACGAGCTTGGGCTGTCGAGGTAGCGAACCGAGGGAAGGTCGGCGACACGCTCGATGGTGAAGCCACAGACTCGACGGAGCACCCGGCTCACTCGCTCGTCCAGCACCGTGACCCAGCTCTCGGCCCGCAGCAGCCTCGAGGCGACCGGCAGCATCCCGATCGTGAGCCAACTCGCCGCACCTCCCATGGTGGTACGCCATTCCGGGGCCACCGAGAGCGTTGCGATGTCGATCAATCGCGTCGTGCGCATTGCCGCCGCGTGCGGGTGGTCGGATGTCATCACGTCGAAGCACCACTCTGGCTGCGTACGGAGATCACGTACGGACTTGAGCTCGCCTGCCGGGCCGGTGATGAAGCGGAACAGGCCGACGAGCTCGTTGGTCGGCGTGTGCACGATGCCAGTGAAGACGGAGCGGTCGTCATAGGGCTCGTACTCCGCCTTCATCAGGTCGACGCTGTTGCCGTATTCCTCCCAGAAGACCGCTCGTTCGAGTTCGACCGCCGCCGCCCCGAGCGCACCGTCGATGCCGAACACGTGCATCGTCCAGGTCGGCTCGGCCCGCTGCTTGCGCCGCTGCGCGGTGTCGGATCGAAGGTCGATCACGGCAACCATCAGTGGCGTCGACTCGTGGCCATGGACTCCAACAGAGCCAAGGACGTCCGCTGGGCAGCGGTCGGACAACGGCGTGAAGCCACATGGCGGCAGGGGCGCGCAAACGCAGAACGCACGACGGATCTCCTCCGGCGGGACGACGTGCCATTGGGCGGGTCAGCGTCGAGGCGACGCCGCACCCTGCCAACTTGCGGCACTGTGAGTGTTGAGGGAACACGCAACGTAACCCATGGTCATCGGAATGTCACGGCGCGACTTGAGAAAAACTTCATTTTCTGTTGTGACCAGCGACTTCAGGTCGCATCGAGACAGAACGAAGCACCGGTCACGGCGTGCCGGTTGCCGCCGTCGCCGTCGATCCTGGTTCAGACCCGCAGTGGGCCTACGATGGTGCTGCCCGCAGGACCGCTCGACACACCGTTGCCCGCGAACTCGAGGGAAGAAGGCAGCGACATGACCGATTTCGAACCAACGACAGATTTTCCCGAGTCGATCGACGCCGACGACACCCCGATCCAATCGAGCGCAGCGGCACGAGACGAGCAGATCCAGCGACGTCGTCGCAACGTCCTCTTCCTGGCCGTCGTCGGTCTGACCGCCGGGCTCATTGGCTTCGGACTCGAACCGCTGCGGGTTGTCATCGCCATGGTCGCCTTCTACCTGATACTCCGCATCGGCATCGCCGTTCTGGGCGCCTTCGCTCGGCCCATTCCCGAGCCCCCGCCTCCGGGCGAACTGCGGCGGGTCAAGCTCGTCTACCGGTGTTCGTCGTGTGGCGCCGAACTGCGGATGACGCTGGCGAACGACCAGGTGCCACAACCACCGCGCCACTGTGCCGACGAAATGGACCTGCTCACCTCACTCGACGAGCTGCTCTGACCCCAACACGCCACGAAACCGCCGCAACTTTGGAGCGTTGTTGCCGCTCAGCGGTGTCAACTCGCCAGAGTTGCTTGGAGGGTCAGCGGTACTGCGTGGCAGTGAAGATGCCGCCGAGCACGAGACCGAGACCACCGAGCAGGTACCAGTTCGACGGGGCGCTCGGGAGCACACTCAGGTAGTTGAGCAGGATCATCAGCACACCAAGGCCGAGCAACGTGAACATCAGCACCGGCACCCACGTGGGCGATGGGCCGGCCATGTGGAGGGGTGAACCGTCGTCGCCGAGCGGCCGGGGAGCCCGATAGGCGTCGTCACCCTTCGGCGGGGTGGCCTGCGTTCCCTTGGGCGTGATGCGACTGCGTTTCGGATCGTGGCGTGCCATCGGGCGACAGCTTAATCACTCCGACAGCGGTCGACGTGCCGGTACCCTGCCCCCGTGGGTTCGAAGATCCTGGTCATCGACAACTATGACTCGTTCGTCTACATCCAGGTGCAATACCTCGGTGAGCTCGGCGCCGAGCCGATCGTGGTGCGCAACGACGAACGCACCATCGAGGAACTCCTGGCCCTCGAGCCCGACGGCGTGCTGATCTCGCCCGGACCCGGCACACCTGACCAGGCGGGCCTGTCGCTCCAGATCATCGAGGCGTTCGCCGGTCGCGTGCCGGTCCTCGGGATCTGCCTCGGCCATCAGTGCATCGGTCAGCTCTACGGCGGACACGTGATCCGAGCCCCCGAGCTCATGCACGGCAAGACGTCGATGATGCTGCACTCCGGCGTCGGCGTGTTTGCCGGGCTCCCCAGCCCGCTCGAGGCCACTCGCTACCACTCGCTGCTGGTCGAGCGTGACTCCCTTCCCGACGTGCTCGAGATCACCGCCGAGACCCGCGACGGGCTGATCATGGGGGTGCGCCACCGTGAATTCGACGTCGAAGGCGTCCAGTTCCATCCCGAATCGGTGCTCACCGCTGCCGGCATGGAACTGATGAAGAACTTCCTCGTTCGCTGCCAGCAGGCCTGAGGCCGCCGCAACGAGCGGCCCGGCACCGAGCGCGCCCACTCGGCGCCGAAGGCGCTGCTCGTACCCAAGAAGTTGCTGCTAGGGCGTCGAGGTCGAGGTGGAGGTCGTCGTGGTTGACGACGAGGTCGTGCTCGCTGTGGTGGTCGTCGTGGTGCTGGTGGTCGTGGTCTCGGCCACCGCAACACCCACGCGGATCTTGACCTCGGACCCCTTCGGCTGCTTGTCGTTGGCACCAGGGTCCTGAGCGATGACCTTGCCGGCCTCGTTGGACCCGGCAGCCACGTCGACATTCTCGACGACCGGGATGAATCCCTTGTTGATCAAGGCCTGCTCGGCCGCCCCCTGCGTCAGTCCGATCACGGGCGGGACCTGTGCCGTCTCGGGACCGTTGGACACATAGAGCGTGACGCGACGGTCGATCGACACGGGCGTACCGGCGGGAGGATCGGATCGAATGACCTGGCCGTCTTCGTACTCCGACGACGGCTCGAACCGCACGTCGGGACTCGGCAGCTTGCGCTGGCCGAGCTGGTTCGACGCTTCGTCGAGCGGCAGACCAGCGAGTTCGGGCACCTCGACCTGCGCCGCACCGGTGGAGACGGTGATGGTGACCAGCGTTTCCTTGTTGACGTCTTGATTCGGATCAGGGGTCATCGAGATGACGACACCCTCGGGAACCGTGTCGGAGGCCTCGATCTTGGGCGTGACCCGCAGGCCGAGCCCACCGAGGATCGCCTTGGCCTCCTCCTCGGTCTGTCCGACGACATCGGGCAGGAGGACGGTGTCGGCCGCCTGCGACACGGTGATGACCACACTCGAGCCGGCCTCGGCCTGCTCACCCTTGCCGGGCGCCTGCTTGAAGACGAGCCCCGGCTCGACGTCGGGGTTCAGCTCGAACACCGGATCGGCGACCAGGTTGGCGTCGGCCAAGATGCGGGTGGCGTCTTCGGCCGTCTCGTTGATGACCGACGGGACGTCGACCATCTCGCCGGCCGTCTGGTCCGGCGAATCGTCGAGCTGCTGCGCGATGTAGACGAAGAGACCCGCCAGCGACAGGATCAGGACCACGAGCGCCACCAGGAACAAGCCGTTGCGACGGGGCGGGTCGTAGTACTCCTCGTGCTGCACGGCGGCCGCCGGTGCGGCGGCGGCGGCCGTGACCGGCATGGCTCGTGTGGCGTCGATGACGGCTCGGTTCTGCACGGGCTCGGCAACGGCATGCGCCGGAGTCGCCGCGGCAGCGGCTGCGGGCGCGGCGGCACCCCCCATCGCCATCAACGGTTGCCCTTCGCGGAAGCGCCGAAGATCGGCCCGGACCTCTTCGGCCGAGGGGTAGCGCTGATCGGGATTCTTCGCCAGCAATCGAGCGATGATTACCTCGAGCTGCTTGGGGATCGCCGGGTTCAGCGACGTGGGCCGAGGCGGCATCTCCTGCACGTGCTTGTAGGCAATCGCCACCGGCGACTCGCCGACGAACGGCGGCCGACCGGTGACCATCTCGAACAGCACGACACCGAGCGAATACAGATCGCTGCGGGGATCGACGACCTTGCCCTGCGCCTGCTCGGGCGAGAAGTAGGTGGCCGTTCCCATGACCGAGCCGGTCTGGGTCAGTTCGTCGCCGCCGCCGAAGGCACGGGCGATACCGAAGTCGGTGACCTTCACCTGGCCCGCCGGCGTGATGAGGATGTTGCCCCCCTTCACGTCTCGATGGACCGTGCCGTTGCGGTGTGCGAACCCGAGCGCAGCGGCAGTGTCGGCCGCGATCTCGGCGGCGCGATCGTGATGCAGCGTGCCTTCGGTCTTGATGATCTCGGCGAGGCTGCGGCCCTCCACGTACTCCATGACGATGAAGTAGGTGTTGTCGTGCTCGCCCCAGTCGTAGACGGCGACGATGCTGGGGTGGTTCAGGTTGGCGGCAGCTTGCGCCTCGCGACGGAACCGCTCGACGAACGATGGTTCGGCGGCGAACTGGGGAAAGAGGACCTTGACGGCAACCGGTCGGTCGAGCAGCTGGTCTCGCGCCAAAAAGACGTCGGCCATGCCTCCACGGGCCAGGCGACGATGCAGTTCGTAACGCCCGTTGAGGACCGGGCGAGGTGATGACGATTCACTCACAGCGTGCAAAGGCTAGTGAGGGATGACCGGCCTTCGACGGTCACCTCGTACACGTCCATCGGCCTCGTGCGGTTTTGGCTGTTCACCTGCTGGATTTTCGACACTGCATCCTCAACGCTGGAAATACGCCTCGATCATTGCCCGCACGATTGGCCCCGCCACTCTGCCACCAGTTTGTTCCGATGCGCCATCGGTTCCTTCGATCAACACGGCGATCGCGATCTCGGGCGTTCGGCCCGGGGGGCCCGCGAAGGCGATCATCCACGCGTGCGACTTGGGCGGGTCGGTGCCGAGCTGCGCCGTGCCCGTTTTCGCACCCACTTCGATGCCGGCGACCGCCGCCGATCCGGCGGTGCCGTTCTCGACCACGTTGACCATGGCATCGCGTAGGTCGAGCGCCACCGAGGAACTGACCGCCCGCTGCCACCGTTGTGGCTCGATCGATGACACGACCGAACCCGTTCGATCCTTCACCTCGGCCACGACGTGGGGCGCCATCATCTCGCCGTTGTTCGCGACGGCCGCCGCCACGAGCGCCATTTGCAGGGGCGTGGCCGACACGTCGTTCTGACCGATCGAGGTCTGCGCCAGCAGGGGGGTGTTCTCGTAGACGCCGGCCGGGATCTCGGGCGACGACGCCTGCAGCTGCGCTCCGTAGTCGGTCGGGAAACGGCTGGCCACTGCGCCGGGGATGTCGATCGGCGGCGTGAGATTGAACCCGAAGTCCTGGGCGGTCGAGCTGAGCCGCTCGGGTCCGATGAGTTCGGCGCCGAGTTGAGCGAAACCGGTGTTGCACGACACCCGCAGCAGCTCGGTCAGATCGCCGCCGCAGGTGCTGCCGCCGAAGTTGCGGAGCGCCCGAGTGGTGAGGGGCGCCGTGTAGCCCGACGAGTTCGGGAACACCGGCTCGGTCAGTGTCACGCTGCCCGAGGCCAGCGCTGCGGCCGCAGTCACCACCTTGAAGGTCGACCCGGGGAAGTAGATGTCTCGGTAGGCCTTGGCTCGGAGTGGGTTGCCGTCTTCGTTCAGCAGGGCCTGGTAGTTGGCGTTGACCTCGGTGCCGACGAGACCGGACAGCTCGTTGGGGTCGAAGCTGGGGTAGCTCCACATCGCAAGGATGTCGCCGGTTCGCGGATCGAGAGCAACGACACTCCCCTTCCGCTCGCCCAATTGCTGCTTGGCCGTCAGCTGCAGGTCGTGGCGCATCGTGAGCACGACTTCGCCGATCGGCTGTTGGCCGCTCAGCATGTCGGAGATGTTGCTCAGCTGGAACGCGCTCGACCTTCCGATCAGATCGTCGCTGTAGGCACGCTCCACGCCCTCGGCACCGATATTGAACGACAGATAGCCCACCGTGTGCGCGTAGAGATCGTCGTGGGGGTACTGGCGCTGGCGTTCGAGCGGACCGTCGACGGGCACTGAGAGGGCAACAATCTCGCCGTCCGACGTCGAAATCGGTCCCCGTTCGCGAGCGAAGTCACGCTGGATCGTCCTGGTGTTCTCACCGTGCTGACGTAGTGCGTCGGCGTCGAAGTACTGGATGCGGTTCAACTGCACGAAGAGCGCAACGAAGCAGAGCATCAGCACGGCCAGCACGTGTCGCAGTGGACGCTCGATCACGCCGGCACCATCTCGATCTCGACCCCCTGCGTTCGAGGCATGGCGTTGGTCCGCTGGGAGATGCGCACGAGGATCGCGAGCACCACATAGTTGGAGATGAGCGACGAGCCGCCGTACGACACGAACGGCAGCGTGACGCCGGTGAGCGGCAGCACCCGGAGCACGCCTCCGATGATGACGAAGGCCTGGAATCCGAGCAGCGCCGTCAGACCGCCGGCGAGCAGCTGTTCGAAGGGGCTGATCGCCTGCGTGGCGACTCGGAAGCCGGCCGTGACGAGGAACAAGAAGAGGATCAGGATCGCGGTTGCCCCCACGAGTCCGAGCTCCTCGCCGAACGCAGCGAAGATCATGTCGGTCGAGGCATACGGGATCTTGCCCGGTGTGCCGCGACCGAGACCCGTTCCGGTCAACCCGCCATCGGCCATGGCGAACGCCGCTTCGACGATCTGGAACCCCCGATCCTTCGCATCGGCGAAGGGGTCGATCCAGATCTCGACCCGGCGCTGGACGTGGTCGAACAGCCGATAGGCGACCGTTGCGCCCAGCCCGAACATGAAGAACCCGGTCAACACATAGGCCACCCGGCTCGTGGCGAGGTAGACCATGACGACGAACAGGGTGAAGAACAGCAGCGAGCTGCCGAGGTCTCGCTGGGTCACCATCACCATCAGCGCCACACCCCAGGCCAGCAGCATCGGGCCGAAATGCTTGAAGTCCGGCAGGTGGAGCGGGCCGAGTCGTCGGTTCGACACCATCAAGAGTTCACGGTTGTCGACCAGGTAGCCGGCGAGGAAGGCGGCAAGCAGGATCTTCGCGAACTCGCCGGGCTGGATGCTGAACGGCCCGATGTGGAGCCAGATCCTGGCACCGTTGATCTCGACGCCGATGCCAGGGATCAGGGGAAGCAGGAGCAGGATCACGCCCGCCAGCGCGAGCGAGTATCGATAGGGCTGGAGCCGCCGCGGATCGTCGAGGATCATCAGGGTGAGTCCGAATGCCATCAGCCCGATGAACGTCCAGGCCGATTGGCTGTCGGCGAGATCGGGATTCAGCCGGGCGATCATCACGTAGCCCAAGCCGTTGAGTAGCGCGGCAACGGGCAGCAACAGCCCATCGGCCTGCGGGGCGAAGAAGCGGACGAGGAGATGCCCGAGCAGCAGCAGGGCGACGACGATCCCGAGGAACGGACCAATGTCTGCCGGGAGGGAAGCGGCTCGGCCGAGGCTCGTGAGCCCGTAGGCAGCAACAGTGATGATGCTGGCGAGGACCAGCAGACCGAGTTCGACGGTGCGGGGCCGCACGGTCAGCCGCCGGTGGTGGTCGGTGACGCCGGTTCGCCGTCCGTGCTCGAAGTCGAAGGGCTGGAGGTCGACGTCACGAGACCGTCGACGAGTTGCTCGGCCGCCTCGATCGATGAGAACACCGACTGCTCCTCGATGCGCTGCTGCGACGAGGCCTCGAGACTCTCGATCGGGATGTCGGTCTGTTCGACGACGACCGGCTCGAAGATCACTCCGCCGCCGGGACGGCCGCGCAGGATGGCGACATCGCCGTCAACGGTGTCGACATACCAAGCCGAACGGTCGTAGATGTAGGTTGCGACTGCCGCCACGGCGACCACGCTCAGAATGGAGCCCACATAGAAGATCCCGCGAAAGGGCAAGCGGCCCCGTTTCGCTGGCCGCTTGGTATCGGCGAGAGGGTCGGCCGACAAGTGGTGTCGGGGAGTGTCGGTGAAGCCATCGATCTCGGCCGGGGCGTCGTAAGGATCAACAGTGTCGTCGGCGTGATCGTCGACCAGGGTGGCGGGGGCGTCGTCGTCGTCGAGTTGCAGGATCACCACGGTCACGTTGTCGCGCCCGCCGTTGGCAACCGCCGTGTCGACGAGGACCTGCGCCGCCTCGTGCGGGTCGGGATGAGCGGTGAGGATGTCGCCGACGGCGATGTCGTCGACCTCATTGCTCAGGCCATCGCTGCACAACACAATACGATCGCCCGGCTCAGCCACGATGCTGAACACATCGACGTCGATGTCGGGACCGATCCCGAGGGCGCGGGTGACCATGTTCCGCTGTGGATGGTTGCGGGCCTCGTCCTCGGTGAGCCGGCCTTGGCGCAGGAGTTCCTCGACCAGGGAGTGGTCGAGCGTGACCTGTTCGTACTCACCGTTGCGGAACAGGTAGCCGCGGCTGTCACCCACGTTGGCGATGCTGACGACCGACGACTCCGGGTCGAACGTGGCGACGACCAGGGTGGTGCCCATGCCTCGGAGCTCGGGAGCCTGCGAGGCCTCGTAGACCCGATGATTCGCAGCCTTGGCCACGTCGATGAGGCGTTGTTCGGAGATGACGCCGCGCACGCCGCTCAGCTCGGCGATTGCCAACGCCGCGGCCTTCTCGCCACCGACGTGCCCGCCCATGCCGTCGGCAACGGCACCCAAGGTCTTGGTGACCAGCGATCGATCCTGGTTGATCTCGCGCACCTGCCCCACGTGGGTGGCACTCGCCGTCGTGAGCCGCATCAACGGAGCTCCATGATGGTGCCGCCGATTTGGATGAGGTCGCCGGGGCGCACCAACGCCGGAGCCGTGAGCCGCTGACGATTGTGGTAGGTCCCGTTGGTGGAACCGAGGTCTTCGATCACCATGCCGTCGGGTGTCTGCTGGAGCCGGGCGTGCAACTGCGAGGCGTAGGTGTCGTCGAGCGTCACCTCACACCCCGCGGCTCGGCCGATGGTGGAGGTCGGCGAGAGGGTGAAGCTGATACCGGAGTCTTCGGGTGGGGCGATCACGACGAGACTCGTTCCCATCGTGGGCGCTGGAGTCGGGGTGACCGCTCCAGAAGCGGAGGCAGGCCGATCACGCTGAGCACGCCGCTTGGACGGCTTGGTTGTCGACCGTCTCGGCGCCGCCGGTCGGCTCGGTGCCACCGCGCCGTGCCAAGTGGTCTGGAGCACGCGCATGAAGAAGAGGTAGATGAGCGCCAGCAGGCACCACTGCAACACGGTGAGAAGAGCTTCGGACACGTTCGCGCCACAGTACTCAGTGCCAGGTCGTTCGTCGCGTTCACTGTCGAAACCGAATCAGAGAAGACGGAACCGGACACTGACCGTTCCGAACGTCAGCTCGTCGCCGTCGGCCAGGAGGCGGCTGGTGATCGGCTGCCCGTTCACCCGTGTGCCGTTGGTGGAGTTGAGGTCGACCAACCGATAGGTGTCGCCTTCCGGTTGGAGATCGGCATGATGACGCGACGCGTTGGTATCGACCAGGGTGAGCGTGCACTCGTTGGCCCGGCCGATCGACACGACCGACGGGCCGAGCTCGAGACGCGACCCGTTCGGCAGCTCCAGATAGGCCGGTGTGACGGAGCTCCCGGTGGTCTCGTCGAACGAGCCCCTCACCCGACACCGCCCGACCGTCAGCGACGGCTCGTCGACCAGCTCGACCATGACCCGACCGAGGAAACGCAGCTGCTCGGCCGCCGCATGCTCGCGGATGGTGGCGGCGAATTCGGACGTGAGGGCGTCGTTGACCGTGATGAACCGGTCGTAGTCGGAGGTGGCCAGTTCGACCGTGAAGCGGTTCGGGGCGATCGCCATGCCCCGACTGTCGAATGCCCGCTCGGCGTCGACGACCTTGACGAGTCGGCGCCCGACCTCGATGGGCTGGAGACCCGAGCGGAACAGTCGAGCGAACATGCCCTCGACGGCCTGCTCGAGCCGATCTTCGAGATTCCGCAGCACCATCGGGCCAACGCTACCCGAGCTTGGGTCCGCAGAAGGAGCGGGACCGGGCGTCGGGGCGGGGCGGTCGGGCGAGGCGGCAGTGTCGCACCGAGTGAGAAGGTTGCTACGATGCCGTCTTCCACTCGCGCGAGTGGCGGAATTGGCAGACGCGCTGGATTCAGGTTCCAGTGTTCGAAAGGACGTGGGGGTTCAAGTCCCCCCTCGCGCACGAATGAGTCGGTTGCAGAACTGATCCACCCAGGGTTGCAGAACTCGGGCGGCGACCTGCGATCTGACTCCTTGGAAGGCCGTCGGCCCCACCTCGGAGGACCTGTGCCTCGCGATGGCGCTTGCCACCAGGTATCGAGGGGCCACAGCGTCGTCCCGGGCGCGGCGAAGCCGCTGGCTCGGACTTTTGAGAGGCCAGCGAGTTGAGTTGGGTCGCTACGCGCTTCGAGATCGCGCCGGTCGCTCGGTCGCGAGGTTCTTGCGGTATCGCTCGAAGCTCGGACGGCGCTTCCCGCTGTAGCGGCGAAGGCCCACCAGCCCTGGCTCGTCGCTCCTTCGAGCGTCGGCCAACCAGGATGCGATCCGCGACATGTTGACGGCCCAGAGCTGGATTGCGAGCAGGACAGCGACTGCCGCTCGACCGCGGACGCGCCGTTTGTGCGCTACTTCCAGTCCGTGCTCTGTCTCGATGAGCCCATTGAGACCTTCAACCGAATTTCGCAGAACGCCGTAGCTCTCCTGCCACTGCGCCGTGCCAAACCTCAAGTCCTGGCCGTGCTTGGCTCCTGCGGCGGCAGGGAAGACGGTGGAGGACAGATTCGTGCAGACGGCGCCGTACGGCTCGCCGCTCAGGATCCGCAGATTGTTTCGACGTGCCCTGGACTGAGATCCGGACGTCGGCGCGTCTTGGCTTCCAACTCCACGAGCTTCCCGCGCATCCCGCTTGATCGAGCAGTGGCCGATTGTTGGTGATGGGCCTGCGGCCGGGCAGACCATGATCCGCTTGGGTTCGCCGTTTGCCCCGAGGCGCTGTTCCTTGATTCGCATCTCGTAGGGCACTCGGGCGTTGAGGCGCATCTGGTAGACGGCCCACGAGATCTTGTTCGGCTGGTCAGCTTTGGCTCGGTAGTCGATCGATGCGGTAATCAGTTCTGGCGGCATCGCCGAGCAGTAGAACTGGCCATCGACTTGGATGGCCCCAGCGTAGGAATCCTGCAAGCCGAGATCCTGGTACTTGTAGTCGAACGCCATCTGGTAGCCGAGCTGCGTCGCTGGCAGCTGGAACTTCGAAGGTACGGAGTTGTTGTAGGCACGGTCGCCTGCGAGTAGTCCTGCCGGCATGCCCCGCTCGCGAGCGTCGTTCAAGATTGCCATTGCGTTCTCAGCGACTCCTACTGCGGGACGGTCGAGACTCATGCCGACGACGAGGCGGGGGAAGTGCCTTTCCTCGATACAGAACGGGTCGGACGAGATCGCGATGGTCAGGTCGTACCCGTACTTGGCCGTCTTGATGGCCTTGCCCTTAGCCTCGGCATCGACTCCCGGGATGTAGCCGCCAACCGTGCGGGTGTACCAACCTGCATCTGGGTCCGCTCCGGCGAGGTCACGCGGCTTCATCGACCCTTTCGCCCATGTCCGAACGAATGTCGCGTCGATCCCTATCGACCCATCCCACTTCCGTCGAACCTGTCGCGGCAGCGTCGCCCACGAGACTTCGATGATCTGATTCGTCACCCACACCAGTCGGGCGTTGTTGGTGTCGAGCCCGTCGATCGGTCGGGTATCAACCAGACCGGCGATTTCCGAGAGCGTTAGATCGCCCCGGTTCTTCGGAAACGGCGACGAGTCGAGCGGCACGACGAACTCGTGAAAACGTCTGCGTAGCGAGTGGAACAGGTTGGTGATGTACCGGTCGTCGTCCTCGCCGGCGCCTCGCTCAAGCCCAAGCTCCTCCTGCATCGTCGAGCTGAGCCTGTACCCGAGAAGTCGTGCTGCGTTGTTCAGCAGCGCTCCTTGGCTGTCGCGCGCCCCGAGCAGCAGGCCAAGCAGCATGGCTGCGGTCGAGACCCGTGGTGGCCGACCGCCCGGACCGGCCGGCGGGTGCTCTTCCTTCCTCCACTTCTCTACTTGTGACACGATGCCGCGATCGGCGAGCAACCCGAGGAGCCGGCGAATGTAGTTGTCGTCGTAGACAGGTTCCGGAGCGCGCCCGAACATCGCGACCAGCAGGTCGGTTTCTTCCGCTTCAAGCAGAGAATCGGACGCAGCCCGTGAGGTCACTCGACGGTGCCTCGCAAGAGTCGGTTTCGCTGCTCGGCGTCAATGTCCGGGAGGAACACCAAGTACCGCGCAAGGCCGCCCCGCTGGATTCCCGCGCCATCAGCGACAGCCACCACCGGGCATCCCGCCTTCAGGCGCCCCACGATCCAGGTAGCTCTCAGGCGCTGGCACGACAGCAGCGGCACCTGGCCGTGGGCTTTGGCGCGCATTTTGTGGAAAAAGTCGTTGGTGGTGTTCCGGGACACGGTCCGCCGTTCCGGTCGGAACACGAACCGGTCGCGCCCGACGCTGCTCGCAGCGTGGAGCGCGATCTCGTGCCACTCGTCGGTGACAGGGATCTCACGCTGCCGTGCTCCTTCCACCACGATGTGCGCGTGCCCGTCCACCTCGACCACGTGTTCGCCTCGGAGCGAGGCCAGCTCGTTGGCATTCAACCCGGCGCCGGCGCAGCACGCCATCGCAGCAAGAAGGCTGTGCCGTTGCGCGGGCGTGTTCATGAACCGAGCCCAGGCGACAACAGCCGCAATTTCTGCGTCGCTGAACGGCGCACGGGGATCAGGCGGAGCAAGAGGCACCTCATAGCCAGGCACTGCGTCATCACCCAGAGCACGCCGGGCGAGCTGGGTGAGGCGCGACCGGATCGTTCGTGCCGTCCCACCACTCCACCCGTTCCCCGGGTCGGCGACGTACGCCTCGATCACCCACGGCAGCAACAGCGACTCCACTGTCCGCGGCTGACCTCGCCGGTACGCCCAACGAGCGAGCCCAGCCACGTCGCTCAACCACGCCTGCTCGATCTTGCGGCTGTCGGGACGGCCGGCAGCCACGACAGCGAGCACATCGGACTTGATTGCCTCCCATTCATCGGCAGGCATCAACGGCCGAAACGATCGACTCGACATTCCCACTGCACCTCCTGGTCGTTCGAACCGACCAGGTTCCCCGCACCCCTCGCTCATACCGACGTCAGCGAAGGCATGTAGCGGCATAGGCGAATCCATGTCCAGATCGCCGCAACCCGGGGGCCAGGAATCGCCGACGGGACCACGGTCGTCGACGTCGGACATTCGCCGCTCGTTGAACTTGGCCTCCTTGTCGGCCCCATGGACCCCGCTGAACAGGTCAGATGCAAGCCGCGGCGCGGCGGACGAGATCGCCAGAGCGGCGTACGCGCCGGCCACAGAGTGATGACAGATGTTGTTCATAGGGGGCTCCTTTCCGCAGAGGAGGTGCGGCAGAAGGAACTATGGCGACGACGCTCACGTGCAAAATGCCGCGCCCAAACCACGCGACAATCTGCTCACTCAGCCGACGGGGACAGGGTGAGTATCGAGGAACGCCCCTGCAAACTCGCCGAGGAGGGCTGCGACAACACCGTCGCCCGCAACACCCGATCCCTCTACCGCGGCCCCGTGTTCTGCGCCGACTGCAACCGGGCCCGCATCGCCGAACGCAAGCGCCGATACGGCCAGAGACGCGCCGAGGCGACGCGCCGCCGGTCCATCACCATCGATACCCAGAAGCTCGAAGCGCTCCTCGCCTCCATCGAGCGACAAGCCCACGTCGCACGCACCGACGCCCCACCAGCCGCTCAGAAACGGCTCGACGCCATCAACACCGAGGTTCAGCGAGCACGAAGCGGCAGGTACGCGACGCTCCGCTGACGGCGCCAAAGTTCCATTGGCAGTCCCCGCATGCCCTACCCTCGCACCACGACCGCTGGCCCCGGCCAACGAACTCAAGGGACGTGAATGGCGACGGATCTAGTCAACGTGCAAAAGAAGCTTTGGGATGCAGCCGACGAGCTGCGCGCAAACTCAGGCCTCCAAGCATCGGAATACTCCGGCCCAGTCCTCGGGCTCATCTTCCTCCGCTTCGCCGAACAGCGATTCGCGGCGGCGGAGAACAAGATCGGTCCAGGAAGCGAACGACGCCCAACGGGGCCCGACGACTACAAAGCGGAAGGCGTCCTTTTCCTCCCGGCCGAGGCCCGATACCCGCACCTCCTCAAGCAGCCAGAAGGCGTCGACCTCGGGAAGCTGATCAACGACGCCATGGCAGCGATCGAGAGCCACAACCCGGACCTCCGAGGCGTCCTCCCCAAGGTCTACAGCACCCTCCCGAACAGCGTGCTGATCGAACTGCTCCGAACGATCAACACGCTCGCCGACGACATCGAAGGCGACAGCTTCGGCCTCGTCTACGAATACTTCCTCGCACAGTTCGCCATGGCGGAGGGCCAAGGCGGCGGCGAGTTCTTCACACCGCCGTCGATCGTCAAACTCATCGTCGAAATCATCGAACCGTACAACGGCAAGATCTACGACCCCGCCTGCGGCTCGGGCGGCATGTTCGTCCAATCCGCCGACTTCGTCGCCCGCCACCAAGGCAACCCGGGGAGAGAACTCTCCATCTACGGCCAAGAAGCCTCCCGCCGCACCGTGCCGCTCGCCAAAATGAACCTCGCCGTCCACGGACTCGGCGGCGACATCCTCGAAGGCAACACCTACTACGACGACCGCCACGACTGCGTCGACAAGTTCGACTTCGTCATGGCCAACCCACCCTTCAACGTCAACAAGGTCGACAAAGCCAAGCTCGAAGACGACATCAGATTCCGGCTCGGCCTTCCCAGCACCGACAACGCCAACTACCTCTGGATCCAGACATTCTACTCAGCGCTCAACGGCACCGGCCGCGCTGGCTTCGTGATGGCCAACTCAGCATCCGACGCCCGTGGCTCGGAAATGGAGATCCGCCGCAAACTCATTGAAGACAGAGTCGTCGACGTCATCGTCGCCGTCGGGACCAACATGTTCTTCACCGTCACCCTGCCCGTCACTCTGTGGTTCCTCGACAAGGGCAAACGCAACGGCCCCCGAGCCGACGAAGTGCTCTTCATCGACGCCCGAGAGATCTACAACACCATCGACCGGGCCCACCGCGACTGGACACCTCAACAGATCGAATTCCTCTCCAACATTGTCCGCCTCTGGCGAGGCGAAGTGCCCGAGTTCGAGGCTGGCAGTCGAGACATGATCGAGAGCAGGTTTCCGAGCGGGCAGTACGAGAACGTAGCCGGCCTCTGCGGCGTATCGACCGTTGATGACATTGAGACGCAGGGATGGAGCCTCAATCCGGGTCGATTCGTTGGTGTCGACCACACAGTGGTTGAGGGGTCGCTGGAGGATCTGAAGCGACTGCTCGACGAGTACCAGGATCTCGACTCCAAGGCGACCACGCTGTCGGCTCAGGTTGCCGCAACGATGCGAGCAATCAATGTCTGAGAGAGCCTCTCTCGACGACCTGGTTCGGCTAAAGCGTGGCTACGACCTCCCCAGTCGCGATCGGCGGCATGGTGATATTCCAATCCTGGGGAGCTTCGGGGTCACTGGCTGGCACGACACGCCCAAGATCGCCGGCCCCGGCGTAACCGTAGGCCGCAGCGGGGCCTCAATAGGAGTCGCTACCTACCACGACGGGCCGTGCTGGCCCCTCAACACCGCTCTGTATGTACAGGACTTCAAAGGAAACGATCCCCGCTACGTCTACTTTGTTCTAGATGCAATCAACTTTGGCGCCTTCAACAGCGGCGCAGCGCAGCCCTCGCTGAACCGGAACTATCTCGGCTCTATCGACGTCTGGCGGCCCAGCATCGAGCTTCAGAGACGTGTGAGCAGAGCGCTGGGTGCGTTCGATGATCTGATCGAGAACAACAGGCGGCGGATTGCGATCTTGGAGGAGATGGCTCGATTGTTGTACCGGGAGTGGTTCGTGCACTTCCGGTATCCCGGGCACGAGGACATCGAGTTGGCCGACTCCGAACTCGGACCCGTCCCCGAGGGGTGGGAGATCGCACCTACCGGCGATGTCTTCGACTCGGTCGGTGGCGGCACTCCATCCAAGAAGGAGTCCTCCTATTGGGATGAGGGCGATATTGATTGGTTCACGCCATCAGACTTGACAAAGTCAGGAGCGGTGTTCATGTTCCGCTCCACGGATCGAATCAATCGGCTCGGGCTCAAGAAGTCGTCTGCCAAGCTCTTCCCTGCGGGCTCCGTAATGATGACGAGCAGAGCCACCGTAGGCGAGATAGCGATCGCGGCATGCGAGGCAGCCACGAATCAAGGCTTCATCACGTGCGTTCCCAACCATCGTGTGTCTACTGAGTATCTGTACCTCTGGCTTCACTCCCAGGTGGGCTCGTTCTTGCAGCTCGCCGGGGGAGCGACATTCAAGGAGCTCCGGAAGTCCGACTTCCGTGACTACAGGATTGCGTTACCACCGGAGACTCTCATGAGGAGTTTCGACGAGGTCGCTCTGCCCCAGTTCGATCTGATAGCCAACTTGATTCAGCAAAACCGAATCCTCCGTGAATGTCGCGATCTCCTGTTGCCCCGTCTGGTGTCGGGGGAGCTGGATGTTTCGGAACTCGATCTGGAGGGTTTGTTGGTGTGAGTGGGCGGCTGGGCTCGGAAGATGCAGCAGTGGAGCAACCGGCGCTGCGGTTGCTTGCGGAGTTGGGCTGGGAGGTGCTGTCCGGGCTGAATGATCCTGACGAGTTGGGCCGTTCGAGCCAATCCGAGCCAGTGCTTCGGGCTCGTCTCCAAACCGCCATCCAGCGACTCAATCCCGGCCTTGACGCAGCGGCAATCGACTCAGCGATCGAGACGTTGATTAATGACCGATCGTCGCTCGATCCCGTGCGAGCGAACCGAGACGTGTGGACCCTGCTTCGCGACGGCGTCGTCGTGCAGGCGGAGGGCGCCCATGGCGAAAAGGAGCCCCGGAGAGTTAGATACATCTCCTGGGAGGTCTCGGACGACAACGAATGGTTGGCAGTGTCTCAGTTGTGGCTGACTGGTGATCTTCACCGCAGGCGTGCTGACATCGTGTTGTTCGTCAACGGCATCCCGTTGGGCTTCATCGAGCTGAAGGCGCCCGACCAGCCAGTCCTCGCCGCCTACCAGGACAACCTTCGGGCGTATCGGTCGGAGATCCCGCAGCTGTTCTGGTTCAACGGGTTCGTGATCTTGTCGAACGGCTCGGAGAGCCGCATGGGGTCCGCTTATGCCCCGTGGGAGCACTTTGCCGAGTGGAAGAAGATCAGCGACGAGTCCGAGCCGGGTGTGGTGTCGCTGGAGACGATGCTTCGTGCGACCTGTGACCGGCCCCGCATGTTGGATCTGGTCGAGAACTTCACCGTCTTCACCGAACGCCCACAGGGTCTGGTGAAGGCGGTAGCGAAGAATCATCAGTACCTTGGTGTGAACAACGCGATCGAGGCGCTTCACCAGGTCGAGTCCAATCAGGGTCGCCTGGGGGTGTTCTGGCACACCCAGGGTTCGGGCAAGTCGCTGTCGATGCTGTGGTTCTGCCAGAAGGTGCTGCGCAAACGGCCAGGCAATTGGACGTTCGTGCTCGTGACGGACCGCAAGGAACTCGATGACCAGCTGTATGAGGAGTTCGCCGATTCCTCGGTCATCACCGCAGGAGCCCGGGTACACGCTGAGTCGTCGGCGCATCTGCGCGAGCTTCTCGGCACCGATCAGCGGTACGTGTTCACGCTGATCCACAAGTTCATTCCCCCTGAACGTAACGCAGAGATGCCGGTCCTGTCCGAGCGCGACGACATCATCGTGATCACGGACGAGGCGCACCGTTCCCAGTACGACACCCTTGCCGGCAACATGCGCAAAGCGCTGCCCAACGCGTCGTTCCTCGGTTTCACCGGCACTCCGTTGATCGATGGCGAGGAGGAAGAGACCCGCCGGGTGTTCGGCGACTACGTGTCGACCTACAACTTCGCCGATTCGATTCGCGACGGCGCCACGGTCCCGCTCTACTACGAGAATCGGATCCCAGAACTCCAGCTGGAGAACGAGAACTTCGACGCCGAACTCGAAGAGCTGCTGTCCGCCCCCGACCTCGACGACGCGCAAGAACGTGCGATCTCTCGCCGGTTCGCGAAACAGCACCAGCTGATCACTCGTCCGAAACGTCTGGAGGAGATTGCTGCCGACCTTGTCCATCACTTCGCCAACCGTGGCTTCTTGGGCAAGGGCATGTTCGTCGCGATCGACAAGGCCACAGCGGTGCGGATGCATGGTCTGGTCGCTGCGGAGTGGTCTCGATACATCCTGCGGCTCGAAGCCCGGCTCGACACGCTCCCAATCCTGGAGCGAGCCCCCGTCGAGTACCAGATCCGGTGGATGCGGGAAACCGACATGGCGGTGATCGTTTCCCAGGCCCAGAACGAAGTCGAAGACATGGCCGCGCTCGGCCTCGACATCGTTCCGCACCGGCGGCGGATGAACGACGAAGACCTCGACTCGCGGTTCAAGGACCCCAGCGACCCGTTCCGACTCGTATTCGTCTGCGCAATGTGGCTGACAGGTTTCGATGCACCATCGACCTCCACGGTCTATCTCGACAAGCCGATGCGAGGTCACACGCTGATGCAGACCATCGCCCGCGCGAACCGGGTGTTTCCCGACAAGGAAGCCGGTCTGATCGTCGACTACATCGGCGTCTTCAGGAATCTCGAGAAGGCGCTCGCCATCTACGGCGTCGACCGCGAAGGCGCGGTCGGGTCACCCATCCAGCCGACCGACGACCTCCGCAGCCAGCTCGCCAAAGCACTCGCGGAGGTCGAGGCGTACCTCGACGAGAACGATGTCGACCTCGCCGATCTCGGCGCAGCGAGAGGGTTCGAATTCGTCGCGTTGCTCGACTCCGCGGTCGAGTCGCTGTTGATCGAGGAGCGAATCCGGAAACGGTTCGTGACGTTGGCCAACCAGGCCCGCAAGGCGTACAAGTCGCTGATGCCGGATCCCGAAGCCATCCGGGCAACCGAGCGTGTTGCGGTCATCCGTTCGCTGTCGAACAAGTTGGCGTCGCTGGGTGAGGTCGCCGACATCTCCGACGTGATGGATGGCGTGTCCGACCTGCTCGACCGGTCCGTTGGAACCAAGGAATACATCATCCGTGCCGCAGGTGAGGAACAGGCGCTCCTCGACCTCAACCAGATTGATTTCGAGCAGCTCGCCTTCACGTTCGCCCAGAACAAGCGGACAGCAGCGAAAGCGGTCGAGCGGGCGCTCGGCCGAGACGTCGAGCAGGCCGTCCGCGAGAACCCCACCTATGCCGACCTCGCCGACAAGTTCCGCCGACTCATCGACGACTACAACGCCGGCACGCTCAACGCCGACGAGTTCCTCCGACGCGCCCGGCGGCTCAAAGACACCCTCGACGAACGACAGAACCGTGCGGTTGCCGGCGAACTCAGCAAGGCCGAGCTGGCCATCTTCGACCTCCTCACCAAGCCCGCACCCGAGCTGTCAGACGGCGAACTCAAGAAGGTCCAAGCAGCAGCCAAGCAGCTTCTGGCAAGGATCGAGGACATCCTCGTCCTCGACTGGAAGAAAAAGCAGCAAAGCCGATCGCTGCTCCGTCGGGAGATCGCCACGAGCCTCGACAACGACCTACCCGGACCGTACGGGCCCGAGATGCTCCGCGAGAAAACCGAAGACATCTACGAACACGTCTTCGCCAGCTACATGAACGACCTGACCAGCGTGTACGACACCGACGGCGTGCCCGATGAGAGCGGCACGGTCGTCACGGTTCCAGAAACGGCTGTCGAAGTCACCGACGAGCTTCTGGCCCGCCTGCGCGCTGACGACGAACTGTTCGCCGAAGCCATCCAGAAACTGTACGGAACCACCGAACTGTGGGCGCTTCCGACACCGGTCGTGCTCGAAACCGACGAGACCGACCTCGTCGAGTACAAGACCAGTGCACGATGGGACACCGACAGGAAGGTGACCCGGAAAGCTCCCGCGGTCATCACCAAGACCATCGCCGGCTTCGCCAACGCAGCCGGTGGCACCCTCCTCATCGGCGTCCGGGACGACCGCACCGTGACCGGCCTTCAGCCCGACTACGAGACCTTCGGCGAGCCCCAAGATGCCGACCAGTGGCTGAATTGGCTCACCGACATCATCATCGCCAACCTCGGCCGTGTGGCCATCAGCCGTCTCCGCATCAGAATGGAGAAGATCGAAGGCCGCGAGATCTGCCGCATCGACGTACCCGCAAGCCACCGCCCAATCTGGGAAGCCGGCCGGAAAGGCAAACAGATCCTCTGGGAACGCCTCCCCAACTCCACCCGCCAAGTCCCAGCCGACGAACTCGACGCCTTCCTCGCCGACCGGTTCGGTGGAGGGGCTCGCTAGTACATAGCGCTAGAGAGCAGCGACGGTCGCCAGCTCGCCAGTTCCCAACCAACCCCCTGCCGACTTGATGGATGATGTTCTCGTAGAACGCAGTAATTGTGAGCAGCAACTAGTGGTGTGTCGCGGAATTGGTTCGGGTGGTCAGGGCTGCTCGGCCTCGTCGGGTTTTGTCGATGATGTCGTTGGCGGTCTTGGTCCACACGAACGGCTTCGGATCGTCGTTCCAGTGCGACACCCACACATCGATCGCTTCGATCAACTCATCCAGACTCGAGAACGAACCGGTCTTGAGCCGCTTGTTCGTCAACTGGGCGAACCAGCCCTCGATCAGGTTCAACCACGACGACGACGTCGGCGTGAAATGCAGATGCCACCGCCTGACGGGGCTTGGCCAACCATTCACGAACCTCGGGCCCGGAATGCGCGGACAGGTTGTCCAACACCACATGGATCTCCAGATCCTGGGGCGTGTGCAGATCGATCCACTTGAAGAACGCCAACACGTCCGCCGACTTGTGCGACCGGCGGGTCTGATGCAACACCTCACCGGTCCCGACGTTCAACGCCGCGAACAGATCAGTGGTCCCGTGCCGCTTGTAGTCATGAGTCATCGTCCGACCCCGCCCCGGTTTCATCGGCAACGACGGCTGGGTCCGATCCAACGCCTGACACTGGGTCTTCTCATCGAAGGAGAACACCACCGCCCGCTCGGGCGGATCCAGATACAACCCGACCACGTCGACCAGCTTGTCCTCGAACGCCGGGTCGTTGGACAACTTGAACGTGTCGACCCGCCACGGCCGCAGATTCCTCGCCTTCCAGATCTTGGCGACCGTGTCCTTGCCGACCCCGAACCGTTCGCCCATCGACCGGGTCGACCACTGAGTCGACCCGTCATCGGGAACCGTGTGCAACGTGTCGTGCACGATCCCGTCCACCACCGCTTGAGGGATCACGGGTTTGCGGCCCCGACCCGGAGCGATTGTGCCGACCGCTTCGACACCACCGGCCTCGAACTTGCGACGCCAGCTGCGCACCGTGTCCGGAGACGCCGAACACCGTCTCGCGATCTCCTCGTTCGCGACCCCATCAGCCGCCAACAACAGTCCGGTCGCCTGACGCACCTTGCGATGCGGCAACGACGAGGAGCGTGCGATCTTCTCCAACTCGAGCCGCTGCTTGGGCGACACAACCAACGGGGCAGCAACCATCACCGGCATCTTGCCACCCTAGCCTACCTAGCTATTTTAACGACGAACCACTAGCTAGAAGGGTGCTCCCGAAATGCTCTCGAACAACTGCTTCGCTGCGGGGGAGAATGAGTCAGCATCCACGCCGGGCTCGGGAAGCCGACCGGACGCGGCCGCGAGAAGAAGCTCAAGGTGCAAGCACACATCAACAGGCTCAGCCAATCGCTCGGCAAGGAGGTCTCGAAGGGCATCCTCAATCGCAGGAGTCCGCAAGTCAGAGGCGCGAGCTGAGCGCAGTATCGCTGCCACAACTACCTGGGCTGAGAAGCGCCCGCCAAGGTAGTAGTTCGGGTCCAGGATATGCGGGTTCGAAAGGTTCGATTCTAGGTTCAGTTGACCGTTCGACCGTAATGTCTGGACCGCAGACGCAGTCGAAAGTGCTATGTCACCCTCGCGATCCGAGTCGACAATGATGCTGTACGGGCCGAGAGGTGGGATCGCCGTGTCAGAAAGGAAGACCCCATTCGGAATTCCGATCGATCGGCCGAGAGCTAGGTGATCGATTCGCTGAGCCAGAACCGGAGCAGGATCGTCAATCTCGTCGAGCCGGAGAGCCTCCTCACACCAAGCGCAATCCGACTGGTCGAAGTCCGGCATGAACACACTTTCGACCTCAAGGAAGACGGGCACGAGCGAGGCAGGATTTCCCAACTTCCTGCGGTCACACATGTCCTTGACCATGTTCTTGCGCTCGTCCGACTCCATTCGAGACACACCGGAAATGAGACCAATCGAGGCGCCGTCGCGAACCATACCGCTACTTGCCAGCGCGGCACGGTACGAACGGAAGCGGAGGGGCTAACCAGAGTCGCCTCAACGACAAGCAAGGTGCGCGCCCTCATGATCTGCCGTCGTTCTGCGGTGGTCACGTCCGCAAGATTCTCCGCTTCAATCACAATTGGCACAGTGCCGAGTCTCTCGCCGACTATCGACGCGAACTCGACGTCAGTGCGCGGTGCCGGCTAATAGGGCAACCTCCTCTGACAACAAGCGCTCCTCGGTAAGGACACGATCTAGCCGCCTCCCAAACTCCCTCGTGGTAATCAGCTTTGAGGTCTCGATGTAGAAGGCATGATGACGCGACCCGGTGTCACGGTGCACGCGAAACAGATCCTTTTCGGCGTAACGTGAGAAAAAGTCGTGTGACTGTTTCGACGATTGCCGTGTGATTCGAGCCTTCAGATGACTCTCGTCGCTAACCTGGAGAGAAATCGGATCGATCCGAACAATGTCGCAGCCGCATTGCGGGCAGGGAGACCCAAGAGGACCGATGGGAAGGTCCGGTTTGGAGAGAACCTCGACCTCTTTGGATTCTTGACCGAATAGAGCAATCCTCACCACTGAGTCGAATCCACGTCCAAACTCGCTTGCGATCTCTTCGACAGTTCGTCCAGTTCCGAGTACACTAACTAAGGACACAAGGCGACGCTCGTACCTTTTCGAGACTCGCACGAACCCTTGCGAATAGGCGCCAGCCCGACTCCATGTTCGTCGCACGTGCGTCGATCTCTGGCAGATCGACTTCCTCCCAGCCCAGCCTATGCCGAAGGTAGGTGCGGAGAGCGAAACCGACTGAAAGCAGCGAGCCCGTATCCATTAAGACCTGGCTTCGAGGCTCGATGAACTGTGCTAGCCAGAAGCTAAACCCTCCAATGTCGGCGTGTCTGCCAGTGCTGATCCGGCTCGCAGGAATGTGTCGTAGTGTTGTCCGGTGGGTGCCTCGTAGTGTCCGCCAGGAAGAGAGGGAAGAATGGCACCGGGGGCATTTAGATATGAACTCAGCTCCACAGAGCGGCAAAGCTCGATAATGTCGCTGTCCGGGCGAGACTCTTCAACGGTCTCCTCAGCCATTTCAACGAGGGCTCGGCGGACTTGCCGTCGAGATGCACCACAGCAACCGCATGTCGCTCAAAATGATCGAGGTTGACGTCAGCCTCGAACCGTTCGAGCTGTCCGGGGTGCAGGCGTATGCAGAGCAGACTTGCAGACTCAATGTCACGAGGCTTGATTCGCTGATAGGCCTGATCAACCAGATCTCCGCCATCATACGAGCCATCTGCCAGGAGCAGGAGGATGTCTTTGCCGGATCCGACCACATTGACAATCGATGATGCCGGTGACCCCTCAGCCCAGACTGTCGCTCTCACTCGCCCACCCGCCTCGAAGACCAGGCAAAAAGCCCGAGTAGAGCTGTGCCATGGAAGTCCGGGCATTCCTCAAACTTCCAGTTCCTTCCGAAGACAGAAAGGTCATCAAGCTCGGAGTCGAACAGTGCATTGGGATCGCGGGCCAGCGATCCCATGCGCCCTGTTCGCAGGATCATGGCCCCCGCTCACCGACTACAGCTTGTCCCATGTTCTTGAACCCGAGACCTCGACTGGCTGAGAACTTTGTTCGTGCGCTGCTCTTGCCTGGCGACATAGCCTGATGGAGGTCCGCCAATTCATTGACAAACTGGCGGGAAGGATCTCTCTCACGTCCGCTGTACTTCGCCGAGACACCAACCCCCTGGTCAAAGACTGTCCAGACCGCCGCCGAGGCGAGACCCGCACCCGCCGACAGTTCACGAATGTGGGCACCAATAGGGTCGCCATCGCCGAGAGCATCAGCCTCGTCGTGAAGGTTGATGCTTCGAGCGCTCAGGAGAACCCTCCCGGAAAGACTCTTGCTTCCATCGGAGAGACCGTGCTCGTAGGCGTTCTGTAGTGCTTCAGTCAGGAAGCCCAGTTGGCTTCGCCCAGTTCGATCGGCGCCTTGATGCAAGCCGAGCGACCGGTCAAGTGCTAGGACGCTGTCGAGAGAGGTCCAGACAGAGGCCGGTACGGGCGGGGCATTCTTGAGCTGGCTATTGCGAAAGAGGCGTACCGACGAACGACCACAGTCCATGCCCGCACCCGTCACGCGCTCGTGAAGCTGCTGTCGATTCGCCCGAGCGCTGGAAACGTTCGTCATCGATTCAGCGATCATCGCCGCGAAACGAGATCGGAAACCGCTGCCCACATCTCTTGGACCGAATCGGGTTCGAGTGAAGCCCACGATGGCAGTCTCACTCTGAACCGGACCGAGCGGACGGAACCCATGATGGCCTGCGTAAGTATGAACGCACCAGAGATCGACGCCGACTCCAGACCACGAAGGTCAACTTCGATCTCGCCCGAGCTTCGCGCAAGCCGGTCGGCCAGTGCAGTAGCGTGTTCGAACGTCAGACAGCCCTCGACTGCAATTTGGTCGCTAGCCACTTATCAACCCTCGGTTCAACGGCGTCAATCGAGACTAGCCGCGTTCACCAAGTGCGCTTTGCGATTCGAGATAGGTACAAGCGTCGATTGAATACTGACTGTGAGTCTGTAGCTGCGGCCACCGCGCTCGTGGTGTGCTGTGGTCGATGGCCTGGTGCGTGACTCGAATTCTGACTGACCGCAGTGTCTTGTTGGGGACATGTCCGCATCCGGTCATCGGCCCCGGCCCTGGCCGGAGTGACTGGCCTGATCAGGAGCTCGACCGCCAGCTGATCCCTGGCGTGTCCCATCACAGTCCCGCCGATCTCCGCCCTGGACCGGAACCTCACGTTCCACGTTCAAAGGAGAAACGCAGTGACCATGCTGGCAGAAGTCGTCGACGTCGTCATCGGAGTCGACACCCACAAACACACCAACACCGCCGCTGTCGTTGCGGCATCGACCGGCGCCGTGATCGACAGCATGACCGCCTGCACCGATCTCGGTGGCCATCAGGCACTGCTCGAGTTCGCTGGGAATCACGGTGGCCTGCGGGTCTGGGCGATCGAAGGTGCGAACGGATATGGCGCCGGTCTCGCCCGTTGCCTGGCCGAGCGCGGTGAATGGGTGGTCGAACTCGATCGACCGAAACGAGCCAACCGTCGCCACGGAGCGAAGTCCGACCCGATCGACGCCGTTCGTGCTGCTCGTGAAGCACTCAGCCGTGAGCACCTGAGCGAGCCTCGCTCTGACGGGGAACGCCAAGCGCTCGCAGTTCGGCTGGCTGCCCGCCGCCTCGCTGTCGATAGCAGCACCGATACTCAACGCCAGATCCACGGGCTCGTCGTTGTCGCTCCCGAGCAGCTCCGGTCGAAGCTTCGGGGCAAGACCACGGCGGAGATGCTCAAGATCTGTTCCCGTCTTCGTGTGGATCCACGCTGGGACGTGGCGACACGTGAGACCGCACTCGTGTTGCGTTGTCTCGCCCGCCGGGCGATCAACCTTGCTGAGGAAGCCCGGGAGCATGAACGAGCGATCCTTCACCTCGTCCGCGCCTGGCGCCCAGACTTGTTGGACAACTGTGGTGTCGGCCCGATCGTGGCGGCGACCGTGCTCTGCGCCTGGTCACATCCCGGCCGCGTTCGCTCCGACGCTGCGTTCGCGATGCTTGCCGGCACCGCTCCGATTCCAGCCTCGTCGGGAATGACGATCCGGTATCGGCTGAATCGGTCCGGTGATCGCCGTCTCAACCAGGCCATCCACACCGTCGTCGTTACCCGCATGCGGGTCGATCCCGAGACCAGGGCCTACGTCGAGCGGCGCCGCGCCGAGGGCAAGACCGATCGGGAGATCAAACGTTGCCTCAAGCGATACGTCACGCGACAGCTCTTCCGCCAGCTCGAACATCACACCGCTTGACACGACATAGGAGCGTCCCCTTATCGACGGTCGGCCACTGAGGCCGAGCGGGCGACGCTGACCGAGGCCAGATCCCTGCAGGCAGCAGTCTGATTCATCGGGCTGATCCTCCTCGGCTTGGCAGCCTTCGCCGTCGGAGGCCTCAGGCCTCCGGCGGCCAATCTCTCGACCGCTGAAGGCTACGTGCAAACGGGCGTCCGCTTCCTCGGGCCGATCCTTCTTGCGCAGATCGTCTTGGCCTTTCGAGAGCGGGTTGCGAGATGAGAACTCCCGGTCCGCAGTCTTACTCGGAGCGACCGGCCCTCCGGAACCATCTGAGCTTGAAGTTGTCGAGCTATAGCTAGCGTTGTGAACACCCGACGGCTAGTTAAAGCTAGACAAACAAGAAGGAGGGTGGTCATGGCACGAACACCAGCTCGACGTAGCGCAATGAAGCGCTCACAGGACGGGCTCACCCGCCATCTGGGCCCGCTCGTCGACACCGAGATCCTCGTGCCCCACGCCGGGTGGATACGCGCCACGCGGGACGCACTCGGCCTGAGCGCGTCGGAGCTGGCGCGACGGATGAGCGTTCACCGCTCCCGTATCGGGCAGATCGAGGCCGGAGAGAAGACAGGCTCGATCAGGCTGAGCACGCTCGATCGAGCGGCATCGGCAATGGGGTGCCGATTGGTGTACGCAATCGTCCCCGAAGGCAGCTACCAGGCGGTCATCGATCGACAATCCGAGGCCGATGTCGCCGAACTCGTGAGCCGAGTGCTTCACACCATGGCGCTTGAGGGCCAGGAATTGAGTCCCGAAGCAGCCGAGGAACTTCGGAAGCGCACAGCCGAAGAATGGCGCTAGTCAGCCGCGGGCTGCCGAGACGATCCACCCGTCGACGATGGCCACCGACACCCTCGTTTGATCTCTCGACAGCAGAAGCGCAGTGCACGGCCGGTTGTCCCGTCCGACGAGGTTGAGCCAGTCGCCTTCAGAGTCGGCGAGTCGGGAAGCGACGTCCTCTGCTAGCCCGATGTACTGGTCGGCGCCCTGACCCACATTCTGGTAGCAGCTGAACTCGGTAGCCCTGAGGGCGGCTGCTGCCAGCCCTGCGCGCTGTTCATCGGTGAATCCGATTTGCGCGGCACCGGGCTCGGGGCTGACGGACAGAACGACGCCTTCGCCGGGGGAACCGACCGGAGGGAGGTAGGCCTCGCCTCCTCGGGTGGAAGCCTCTGTGCCGGGCAACCCACCGCAAGAGGTGAGCGTCAACAGGGTGAGAACCCCGACAATTCCACTGCGGAGAGCTGTAGTCACTCAGGCCACCTCATCATCTGATCGATCTGACGCTGTCAGCTTCGGCAGCGCCGGTTCGGCCACGCCAACCGTCGATGATCTTTCTCGAACGGTCGACGCGAGCAGCCCCGGTTGGAACCGCGGCTGCCTCAGCTAGCTAGTCGTCTTCTGCGAAGTCGAGGAGGTCCTCCCGAGCGTTCGCCACGATCCCAGCTTCCAGAGTGACGTAGACGTGGCCGCTACGGTGGAACCACGAGGGTACGGAGCACCAAGCCGAATCTCGGGCGGCCACGAACAAGCTGTCACCACGCTCAACCGCCACGGCCTTCGCTGTCTCTTCGGACAGCCCGATGTAGATGTTGGCGCCGGTGTCTTCTTGGGGGTAGCGGCACCAGTCGCTCGGGAGCAGGATTCCCTCGATCGGAGGGTCCGCCACGGAGGGGTCGGGCGCGATGTAGTCGACTGCGATTAGCTCCTCCCCTTCCCGGGTGGAGTCGCCTTCGAGTTGAACGTCGACCGCTACGCCCGGCGCCGGTGGCGGCCAGGTCAGCACAATCGGTCCAACTCCTTCATTGGCTACGTTCGCCGCCCCGGCCTCCGACGCCACCGCATCAGATCCCGTCTCGGCCTGTTCATGCGGCAGCGCCGAACAACTGGTAGCCACGACCACATTTAGCAGGACCGCCGCAAGGTTCTTGATCACTCGATGCTCCAATCAGCGAAGGCGTTGACGCGGCTGACCGCTTTCCGCAGCATCGGCAACAACTCCCGCAACATTCGGGTGCGATGGCCCGCCAGTGGCAGTGGCAGTCGAACCCCTTGCCGGGGGTCTCGGCCCGAAATCGTGGGAAACTTCGAGCGCCGTCATAGGAACTCAACCCGACAGCGGGCTTGTCCACCCTGGTCACAGGGTTCTGCAACCGACCCACGAATGCGAGCCCTCGAACCCCCTGTTCGGGGGCTCGTCTCGTTTTGCCTCGACCAGGCGACGGCCACATCTCCGGTACCAGAGTGCCGTACACGACACCCCGGAAGAGCAGATGCTGGCGCCAGCTCGGTCTCGGAGGCGACGGGCCGATCAGTGCGGCGGCCCGGGGACGACGAGCACGGGCAGATCGGTGAACTCGAGCAGGTGTTCGGTCTCACTGCCCACGTAGTGCCGTCCCGGTCGGCGGTCGTCGGAGCGGCCCATCACGACGAGGTCCGCATGCCAGTCGTGGGCGATGTCGAGGATCGCCTCGAAGGCTGGGTGGTCATCGCGCAAGGTCGTGACGACATCGACACCGTGCCGTTCCGCCGACTCCTGGACATGGCGAAGCAGCGCAACTCCCTTGGAACCCGCATCGGCGATGGTCACGACGTGAAGCCTTGCAGGCACGGTCTCGGCCAGGCGGATGGCGTACTCGGCGGCCCCGAGGGCGGCGGAGGAATCATCGACGGCGACAACGATGCGCTCGATCACGTCGCTACTCCCGTCTGCTGGCGAGCAGCGAGGCGAACTCGCAGCGCCTGATCTCGGTCCTCCTCGTCGAGATGGATCTCGAGTGCCTGGCGTTCGGCGGCCAGGTCGGGGATCAGCCGGTCCTCGATTGCGCGTCGCCGGCGGCGGGTGGCGACGAGTTCGGATTGCAGCCGCTCCAACGCCGACGACATTGCGGCGTGTTCCGCAGCTGTGCGTAGTGCCTGACGATGCGCCTCGATGGTGGGAGCCATCGCGGCGGTGGTGTACACCGCCGGCGGTTCCGGAAACGTGCACGACACGTCGCTCGGGTACGCGACACCCATCGAGGCTTGCCAGGTCACCGAGACCGCTGCGTTCGCGGATTCGGTGTCGACCACACGGTCCAGCTCGCGACTGCCCCCGAGCATGCGCGTCCGCAGCAGCCACGTCGCGGCATCGGACGATCGCTCACGCCACCGCTGCTCGGTGCGATTGACGTGGCCTGCCAGTCGGACGCACTCTCGTTCGAGCGCAGCCTCCTTTCCACTCAGCAACTCGGCCGCGTGCGTGGCCAGCTGCTCCTGCCGGATCAACCGCAGGCGGGCGGCAGCCGTCGGCGTGGCCGTGCCGCTCATCTCGACCTCCCATCTGGAGACCGGTAGCGAGCGATCTGCTCCTCGCTGACCATCGTGAGTTCGCGTGTCGGCATGATCGAAGCCGTCTTCCACAACCGATCGAGGGTGTCCTCGAGCGAGCGAGACTCGGATCCGCCCTGGGCGATCACGTCGGACTCGAACCGATCGGCGAAGCTCAGATAGCGCTGCTCGGTGATTGACAGCGCCTCGACGCCGATGAGCGAGGCCAGTTCCTCGGCCTGGAGAGCGAGCGACAGCAGCGCCAACACCTGCGCTGCGATCGCGCGATGGTCTTCACGAGTTCGGCCCTCACCCACCCCACGTCGCATGAGCCTCGAGAGTGATGACAGCGCGTCGATCGGCGGCGTCACCCCACGACCGAGCACGTCGGGCGACAGAACGATCTGACCTTCCGTGATGTACCCCGTCAGGTCTGGGACCGGATGTGTGATGTCACCGGCCGGCATCGTCAGGATCGGGACCTCGGTGATCGATCCGGGACGCCCGGTGATACGACCGCAACGCTCGTAGATGCTGGCGAGATCGCTGAACAGATAGCCCGGGTAGCCGCGGCGACTCGGCACTTCGCCGCGCGCTGCCGAGAGTTGGCGCACTGCGTCGCAGTAGCTCGTCATGTCGCTCAAGACGACCAGCACATGGTGGCCGAGCTCGTACGCAAGGTGCTCGGCCACCGTCAGGGCGACCCTCGGTGTGAGGATCCGTTCGATCACCGGATCGTCGGCTGTGTTCAGGAAAAGGCACGCCTGCCGCTTGTGTACTCGATCCTCCAGTCCGCCCACGATGAGGTCGACGTCGGCGTTGGTCAGGCCCATGCCGGCGAAAACAACGCTGAATTGCGCACCCTCGACCCGTGCCTGGGCTGCGATCTGGATGGCCAGCTCGAGATGCGGCAGCCCAGCCTCGGAGAACACGGGGAGCTTCTGACCCCGCACGAGGGTCATCAGGCCATCGATCGCCGAGACACCGGTGAGGACGGGATCGGTGGGCACCGTTCGCTTGGCCGGATTGATCACCGATCCCGCCACCGGCCGGGTGACCGCACCGACGATCGCCGGACCGCCGTCACGGGGAGCGCCCCGACCGTCGCACACCCGCCCGAGCCAGCGGTCGGTGGCTGGCAGCACCGTTGGCGTCCCCGAGAATGAGACGGTCGTCTGCGCAGTGCCGATGCCCTCGGTCCCTTCGTAGACCTCCACGATCGCGAGGTCTCGCTCGACGTCGATCACGACACCATGGCGAATGTCGCCGCCGGGCACGCGCACGTCGACATGGTCGTCCCACCCGACCGGCTCGGTCACCCTCACGAAAAGCAACGGGCCGTCGACCCGAAGGACGTCGTCGACCTCGATCGGCGCCGTCAGCGCGTCGACGAGCCGTTGCTCGGCAGCAACCGTTCGAGGCGTCGTCACGACCTCACC
The DNA here is from genome assembly GCA_041394265.1 of Acidimicrobiales bacterium. Taxonomy (NCBI): domain Bacteria; kingdom Bacillati; phylum Actinomycetota; class Acidimicrobiia; order Acidimicrobiales; species Acidimicrobiales bacterium. The sequence goes on along the minus strand of JAWKIO010000005.1, from coordinate 2,156,947 downwards.
TCCTCGACGGAGCGCAGCACCGTGTCAGCAATTGCCGCAACGCCTGCGACATCATCTGGCGCAACCGCATCCTTCGCCCGCACCAGCGGGCCGAAGTCGAGGCTCTCGATGATGGTCGCCGGGATTCCGCCATCGGCCGCCCGAACCGCGGCGTCGTGCACGTCGAGCACCGCCTGCGCCAGTGCGGCCTGTTTGTAGAGCGAGCAGGACGCGTCGTTGTCGCTCAGGGCGCTCTGCTGCAGCACGGCTTCACGGATCAGTCGCGCCGTGAGCAGTACGACTCGATCATGGGAGGCGAGTGAGGTCAGGCCGACCAGATCGGCCAGGCCTTGGAGTCGACCCGCCTCCTTCAGCACCATCTGCAGTCGTGACCGGCGAACGAGCCAATCGGGGTCGCCGTTGGCAGCGTGCCAGCGCGCCACTCGGTCGACGTCGAGCGAGAACGACGTCTGCCAGCTCACCGCCGGATAGTGACGGGCATAGGCCAACGCCCGGTCGAGTCCCCACACCGCCTGGACGAACCGCTGCGTCGACGCCGCAACCGGTTCGGTGGGGTCGCCACCCGGCGGGGACACCGACGTCACGATCGTCACGGCGCCCTGCCGGCCGCCGAGTGTGGTCACGAAGCCGGCTCGCTGATAGAAGTCGGCCAGCGACGATGCCAGATCGGCCGGGTACCCCTGCTCGGCCGGGATGGCACCGGTTCTGCTGGCCAGCTCGCGCCTCGCTTCGGCCCATCGGGAGGTCGAGTCGGCGATGATCACCGCATGCAGACCCATGTCCCGGTAGAACTCGGCGATGGTCGTCGCCGTGTAGATACTGGCCTCGCGGGCCATGACCGGCATGTTCGAGGTATTGGCCAAGATGATGGTTCGCTCACGCAGGCTTCGACCCGTTCGCGGATCGGTGAGCCCGCTCAACTCGTCCACGAGGTCCGCCAGTTCGTTGCCGCGCTCACCGCAACCGACGTAGACGATGACGTCGGCGTCGCCCCACTTCGCAATCTGTTCCAACAGCATCGTCTTGCCCTCACCAAATCCGCCGATGACCGTGGCACTACTGCCCTTGGCGATCGGTTCCATGGTGTCGAGCACTCGCTGCCCGGTGACGAAGGGCGGCCGATCGACCAGCCGTTCGGCGAACGGTCGGGGGCGCCGGATCGGCCACGAACTGGTCAGCGAGATGGTCCGGCCATCGATCACGGCGACCGGGGCCCGGGAGTTCACGACACCCGCGTCGACGATCGAATCGACCGTTCCACGGAGCCCCGGTGGAACGATCACGAGGTGGTCGAGTCCGGGCGTCGAGGTGGCCACCGAGCCGATTTCGGCGCCGGGACCGACGACGTCGCCGACCGCAACGCTCGGCGTGAACTGGTGCTCGGTCATCCGTTGGTCCGTCAGCGCCCGGGCATCGATGAAGTCGGCGGCATCCGACAAGGGTCGCAGGAGGCCGTCGTAGATCCCGCCGAGCAGGTCGGGGCCAAGTTCGATGTTCAGCGGGTGGCCCGATGCCCACGCCGGAGCGCCGACGGCGAGCCCACCGGTGTACTCATAGAGCTGCGCGACCAGATGGTCGGGTTGCAGCGAGATGACTTCGCCAGGCAGCCGCCGCTCGCCCACCTCGACGAACTCACCGTGCACGGCCCCCTCGAGTCCTTCGAGGTGAACGACCGGACCGTTCACCCGCACCACGTGGCCGACCTCGGTCATTGTCCCACCACCTCCGCCACCTCATCGGCGAGTCGGGTGAGCGCCCGCCGCGCCAGCGCATCCAGCGAGTAGTCGACCCGATGGTGGCCGAGCTCCCCGATCACACCGCCAGCCTCGGTCCGATCGGCTTCGATGCCCGCCTCGGGACCCAGTTGCACCCTGGCCCGCTCCGCCAGTGCTTCGAGCAGTCGCGGGTAGCGCTCGTCCGACCGCATGCTCCTCGCCGCTGACACCGTCTCGTCGACCAGCGCAGCCACGTGCTCGGACCGGCGCACCCGAACAAGGCGATCCGAGCGACTCCGCTCCGCTGCCATCATCTGGTCGAACGCTGCCTGCGATGCACGCTCGCGTCGCTCGACCGCTCGGCGAACGGCGTCATCGGCAGCCGTCTCTTCCTTTCGGATTCGGCTCGCCGCTTCCTCGCGCGCCGCAACGAGAATGGATCGGGTAGCAGCTTCAGCCTCATCGAGCAGCGCCCGGCGAACCGGCGCGAGAGACGCAGCAACCGACTCCAGTTCGGCGGGCGACAGACGGGCGATGGTCGTCATGGCAGAACCACCTGCAGCAGACGAGGGCGTTCGCTCAGCTGGTCGCGCAGTATGTCGGCCGACCACCGGGTCAGGAGTACCAGCCCGACCTCTTCCTCCAGAGCTTCGAACGCCTCGACCAGCTGCGTGGCGCTGTGCGAGCGGACGACCCGCGCTCCAGCGAGGGCGTACCCATCGAGTTCGTGGGACTCGCCGAGCGCAACCACCGTGCTCATAGCTTGCCCAGGATCAGCACGGCCACGATGAGTCCATAGATGGCGATGCCTTCGGCAAGGCCGACCACCACCATCGCCCGGCCGAAGAGGTCGGGTTGCTCGCTCACCGTGGCCAGGGCGGCCGAGCCGGTGTAGGCCACGGCGATGCCGGCGCCGATGGCGGAGGCCGCGACGGCGATCGCTGCGCCCAGGAACGCCGAACCCGAGTCGACTCCCACAGTCGTGTCCGTGCTGGTCTGCGCCGGCACGACCACAGCGACGGACGACGCGCTGGTTGCGGCCTCGGTCGCACCGCTCTGCTCCGAGACCAGGCCGACCATGAGCAGCGTCAACCCCAGCGTGAGCGTCCCCCCGACGACACCGAGCTGCAGCCATCGAAGGATACGAGGAGGCAAGCGCAGCACGAAGGGCGCCACCACGACGAGCGGAAACACGAGGACGAGGGCGAGCAGCCAGGAGTTCATGACGATTCCAATCGTTCGTCGGGAAGATGCCAGGGCGAGAAGGGACGTCCCTGGCCGAGGAAGATCCGAGAGAAGAGCTCGTAGTACTCGAGCCTCAACGCCTGGATGGCACCGACGAGCGCGCCGAGCGCAAAGGCCGCTGCGTTGCCAGCCGTGAACAGCAGCACCGCAGCGGTACCCGATGCGATGCCGCCACGCTGCCAGAGTCCCACGGTGCCATCCCACACGACGCTCGTGATCACCGCATGCGTGAGCCCGAAGGCAGCGAGCCGGGTGAAGGACACCACCGACGAACCGAGACGAAGCACCGTGTCGAAGATTTCGATGACCGCCTGTGCCCATCCCGTCGGACCGGTTCCGGTCTGGGCGACGAGCCCGACGGCGACCAACGCAAGACCGAGACCACCCAGAGCGATTGCGACCGATGAGAGCGCCTGCGGACCGCCCAGCGCCACGGCGAGTTCCGACACCAAACCGAGGAAGACCAGCGCGCCGCCGAGACCCGAGGCGTCGTACATCGCAACGGCGGGGCCCGATTCGCGCCACCGGTTCACCGAGGCGAGCACGAAGGTCACTCCCAGAAGGGCGACGCCGACTGCCAATCCTGCGAGCAGCAGGGTTTCGGGTTCGTCGAGTGGGTGCAGCCACAGTGTGGGCACCAGGTCGGTCGGCCCGAAGCACTCACCGTAGAGCAGCCCGAAGCCGGTCGAGGCCACACCGGCGCCGATGAGAAACGAGGCAAACCCTGACAACGTGGCCAGGCGACCGGACGTCGTTCGGTGCAGGATCACGCCGACGACGGCCAACGCCACGCCGTGGGCGACATCGCCGAACATCATCCCGAACATGAGCATGTAGGAGATCGCAGCGAACATCGTCGGATCGACGTCGCGGTAGGGAATCGTCCCGTACGTCGTGACGAGGGGACGCAGCGACGAATCGATGCCCGCCGGTGCGTGTGCGGTTGGCACGATCGCACCGCGCCGAACCGGGATGGCGGCAACACCGCCACCCAGCGGCGTGAGCATGGTACGCAGCGGTTCCACCTCTGCCCTGGGCATCCAACCCGTCAGGGTCGGGCATCCGCTCATGCTGATGGCCGAAGCCAGCCGCTCGTCGACCGTCGCCACGCCGGGTTGGGACGGGGCACGATCCTCGTCGGGCTCGAAGACGCCGGCAGCGGCAACGGCGGCGAGGACGTCGCCCGCCGTCGACATCGTCGCAACGACCGCCACTCGTGACATGGGGATCGGCGTCACCTCACGCCACGTCATCGAACACCTCCCGCGGCCGACGACCGGCGACCTCGATCGCAGCGTCGACCCGCCAGCGGTCGACCAGCACCAGCACCATGAACGCGGCGACGGCGCTGCGATCGCTGCGAGGGCGAGCCAGCAACTGCTGGGCCTTCAGCGCGAACGCGGCGACGACGCCGAGTTCGGCCTTCCAGAGATCGTCCACCGAGTCGACCGGTGCCAAGGCCCACCCAGCCGAGTCGGGGAGCCGCCGCTGCAGATCCGGCAATGTCGCAGCGTTACGCCACGCCCGGGTCAACAGTCGGTCTTCGTCCTCGCCCGCCGGATGTGCGAGCGTTCGTTCGAAGGCAAGCGTTTCACGAGCCAGGACGACCGCTGCCGCCCCGCGCGCCTCGGGGCCGAACTCGTCGACCTGGCGACTGAGGCGTCGCAACCAGGACAACCACAGACCGACGATGATGGCCGGCGGCTCACCGACCCCGGGGTCACCCCAGCTCGAGTGTCGGAGGACGGTCCGGACCTGCCCGACCGAGGTCGTCGCCGCGATCCGTGGCCAGGCGACCGCCAGTGATCCGAGATCGACGGGAGCGGCGGTCTCGTCTCCAGCAAGACGGTCGAAGTGCTGCTCGACGTTCGAGATCTCGACCGGCCCGGCCATCAACCGGGCGAGGCCGGCGCCGTTGGCGGGGAGCCATCCGGCCACGACTCGGAGATACCAGGCCGTCGTGGCTGCGACGGCACGATGCGCAGCATGGCGATCGGCGTCGAGGGCGAGCGTGTTGCCATAGACCGTCGAAGCGAGAAGGCTCCGAGCCTGCGGCCACGACTCGACATGCGCGATCGCCTGCGCACCGTCGAGGCCGACGAGTCGCGTTGCCAACGAGCGTCCGCGCGTCGTTGCCGCCACCCAACCCACGGTCATCGTCTGCTCCCAGCGCCAGGAGCATCACCAAGGACCAGATGCCAGATCAGCTCGACCGCCTCGGCCGCGAGTACGGGTCGCAGCTGCTCCGCTCGTGCATCGATCGCTTCGAGGTCGCGACGCCGTTGTCGTTCGAGGTCAGAGCGTTCACCCCGTGTGCGGTCCTCGTGCGCCGCATCACTCGTCGCCTCGGCGCGTGCCACTCGGTCAGGAAGTTGCTGACGAATTCGTTGGATGCGGAGGTCTGCGTCGTGCCGAATGGCGGCCGCCTCCGCGGTCGCGGCAGACCGCACCGCTGACGCCTCGGCAACGAAGTCGGCCAGCACCTCGGCGACGAGCGCGAGCTCGGGTCGACTCGCCGGATCCTCGTCGGGTCGCTCGCCTTCGGTCGGAGCACCGGGTGCTCCCGCTGGGCGAATGCGCTCAAGCAGCTCGCTCAGTGCACGTGCCACCAGCTCCTCCTCGCCATCGAGGCAACGCCCTCACGATCCCCGCCGGACATCCACCCCGAGCGACGGCTCGATCAACGCTCGGTCAACGATTCGTCAGGCGACGTGTTCAGAACAGGGAGCGGTCGATGGGGGCGCCCTCGATCTCGAGCAACCGCCGTTTCGTGACCGTGCCGCCGTTGGCCGAGAAGCCCCCGAGCTTGCCGTCGGCGGCGATGACTCGATGGCAGGGCACGATCAGCGGCACCGGGTTCCGCCCCATCGCCCCACCGACGGCCTGAGCTCCTCCGGGCTGGCCTAAGCGCTTCGCCATCGCGCCGTAGGTCATCACATCACCGGGAGGGATCGTTCGGGCCAGTTCCCATGCCGAGCGATCGAACGCCGGCGCGTCGCCGAAGTCGACGAGCAGGTCGTCGAGCGATCGCCGGTTGCCGGCGACGAGGTCGATCATCGCGTCGATGCCCCGCCGTACGAACAGCGGCGGTTGCGCTGCGTCATCGACCCCCACGGCGGCGGCAGCACGGGCCAGGGTGGCGGCATCCGACCGCTCCGGCAGCGCGACGATCGTGATTCGCTGCTCCACCCAGCCGACCCCACAGCGACCGATCGCCGTGTCGAACAGCGCTGCCCCTCGGCCGGATGCATCGACCAGCAGGCCGAGGTCGTCGTCGGCGAGTCCGAGCCCGAATCGCTCGGCCAGCACACGGCCGAGATCATCGGGCGCGACGGGGGTCTCCGTGCGAATACCGTCGGTCTTCTCGTGGAGCGACATACCGGTGAGCGTCAGTCGACCCGTCGGGGTCAGTCGCGACGCGAGCGGCCGTCGGGTGAAGCCCGATGCCTGGGCCGTCTGATGGTGATGGCAACCGGGTGCGAAGTCGTCGAGCGCACGCGGCGTCGGTGAGAAGCGGTACTGCGGGCGTCCGTTGCGGATGAGGTCGAACCATCCGTCTCCAACGGCCTCGATCGTGAACCGGCCGGCACGATCCTGCTGCTCGACGTCGGGCTCGAAGACGAGCGGAGCAACGAAAGAATCACCGAAGCCGACGTCGACGAGGTAGCGACGATCGACATCGACAAGGAGACACAGGTGATCGAAGGCGATCCCGAGGTCGTCACCGTCGAACACCCGCGCCTCGGCCAGCGTGACCTCGTAGCCCAGCGAGGTGAGCAGGGCGGCGAAGGCCGAGTTGAGCTCGTAGCAGAAGCCGCCTCGCCGTCGATGGACGATCTTGTCGAGGATGCGATGCTCATCGAGCTCGATCGCCCGTCCGACGTGAATGTCGAGATTCTCGAACGGCACCCGCTCGAGATGCGCAACGTGGAGCGCACGCAACGACTCGAGTGACGGTGGTACATCGATGGCGACAGCGTCGATTCCGATCCGTTCCAGGTACGCCGATCGGTCGGCGGGCGACAACTGCACAGCCCGACACTACCGGCAGGCGCTGGATCTGTTTCGGGTAGCGTTCAGCCTGTGTTTCCGCCTGTTGACGCGACCAACGAGATCGAAGCAGCACTGCTCGAGCACCTGAGCGCGCTGGCGCCGACCGTTCGAGCGAGATTCCTCACCCGGTACCGGCGATGTGTGATTGACTCGCGTCCGTCGCTCGTCGCGCTCTACGGTGAGGACCGAGCCGACGCCGTGCTCTTCCAGCTCGCTTCGTCGTCGGCTCGCGCCCTCGCCGAACGACCGGGCGACCTCGCGGTGCTCGACGCGTCGCGTGAGGTCGACCCCGAATGGTTCCAGGCACCCGACCGACTGGGCTACGTGGCGTACTGCGAACGGTTCGGGCCGACCATCGCCGACGTCGAGCGACGCGTGCCATACCTGCACTCGCTCGGCGTGACGTACTTCCATCTCATGCAGGTCATCGCGGCCAGGCCCGAACCGAACGACGGCGGGTTCGCCGTCGTCGACTACCGAGACGTGGAGCCCTCGCTCGGCACCCTCGACGATCTGGCCTCGCTCACCGCCGCACTTCGGGCAGTGGACATCTCGCTGTGTGTCGACGTCGTGATGAACCACACTGCACGTGAACATGCGTGGGCCGAGGCGGCGCGAGCCGGCGACGCCGAGAAGCTTGCGTACTACATCACCTACCCGGACCGCACCGAGCCCGACGACTGGGAAGCCACGCTCCCCGAAGTCTTCCCCGAGATCGCACCCGGCAACTTCACCTGGGACGATGACCTCCAACGCTGGGTCTGGACCACGTTCAACACCTACCAGTGGGACCTCGACTATTCGAACCCGGCGGTGCTGGGCGAGATGCTCGACATCGTGTTGTTCCTGGCGAACGCCGGCGTCGAGGTCATGCGGCTCGACGCTGTGGCCTTCACCTGGAAGCGCAAGGGCACCAACTGCCAGAACCAGCCCGAGGCCCATCTCATCGCACAGATCCTGCGTCAGTTCACCAACCTCGCCGCTCCTGGCGTGCTGCTCAAGGCCGAGGCCATCGTCGCCCCCACCGACCTGCTCGGCTACCTCGGTCAGCACGGCGAGCAGGGGGAGCGGGCCGAATGCCACCTGGCCTACCACAACCAGTTGATGGTGCTGATCTGGAGTGCGCTTGCCAGTCGCGACGCTCGTTTGCTGCGCTCGTCGATGGCGGCACTGCCGTCCACACCGGACTCGGCCGGCTGGGCCACCTACGTGCGCTGTCACGACGACATCGGCTGGGCCATCGACGACACCAACGCCGACCGGGCCGGCATCGACGGCACGAGTCACCGGAAGTTCCTTGCCGACTTCTACCGCGGCGACTTCCCGGGGTCGTTTGCCGAGGGTGCCTCGTTCAGTGTCAACGAGGAGACCGGCGACGAACGCACCTGCGGCTCGACCGCATCGCTCGCTGGACTCGAGCGCGCCCTGGCAACGGGCGATGACGACGCCGTGACCGCCGCCATCGAACGCATCGTGCTCGCCTACGGACTGGCGGCTTCATTCGGCATGCCGTTGCTGTACATGGGCGACGAACTCGGCACCCTCAACGATCCGTCCTACCTCGACGATCCGGACCTCGCCGACGACTCCCGATGGATGCAACGCCCGTTCATGGACTGGGACGCCGTCGATCGCTCGAACGAAGCGGGCACCATCGAGCAGCGCATACGGTCCGAGCTGCAGCACCTGTTCGCCGTGAAGGCAGCGACACCGGCCTTGGCCCAGGGCGGCTCCACCTGGATCCTCGACACCGGCGACGACCGGGTGTTCGGTTTCGGTCGCTATCACCGGCGCAACGGGCGGCTGGTCGGTCTCGTCAACGTGTCCGACGACTGGCTGAGCGTCGACCGGTCCCTGCTCGCCGAGGCCGGCTTCCGGGTCGAGCCGCGGGAAACGCTCCGTCAACCAAGGGTTGGGTTCGACACCGATCGAGTCCATCTCGGCCCCCGATCCTTGGCGTGGTTCACCGACGACCTCGCGGACCGGGTCGTGCCCTCGGTAGCGTCGCATCCATGGTGAGGCGACCAGACCAGATTCGCAAGAAGCTGAAGGCGGCAGGCGAGCAGGCCAAGCGCGCCGCCGATCGAAGCATCGAGGAACGCCGCGGGAACATGCCCGTTGGCCGGCCGACCCCACCGCGACCACTCGCCGAGATCCAGGCCGAACTCGACTCACTCGTCGGACTCGACTCGGTCAAGGACCAGGTCAAGACCCTCATCGCGTTCCTCCAGGTGCAGGCGCAGCGCCGTGAGCACGGCTTGTCCGAGGTGCCCACCAGTCAGCACCTGGTCTTCCTCGGCAATCCCGGCACCGGCAAAACCACCGTGGCCCGCCTGATCGCCGAGATGTACGGCTCGATCGGACTCCTCAAACGGGGCCACCTGGTCGAGGTCGACCGGGCCGGGCTCGTCGGCCAGTACGTCGGGCACACGGCGGTCAAGACGAACAAGGCCATCAAGCGCGCGCTCGACGGCGTGTTGTTCATCGACGAGGCCTACGCGCTCTCCCCCGCTGGCCCGAAGACCAACGACTTCGGGGCCGAAGCCATCGAAACTCTCATCAAGCGGATGGAAGACCATCGCGATCGACTCGTCGTGATCGTCGCCGGCTACCCGAAGTTGATGCGAGCCTTCCTCGACTCCAACCCGGGCCTGCGTTCCCGCTTCGCTCGCGAGATCCCGTTCCACGACTACACCACGGCCGAGCTCGTCGCCATCACCGAGAAGGTGGCACGCGACGCCGACTACACCCTGGCGCCCGACGTGCATGCTGCCCTCGATCGCATCTTCGAGCGGGCAATCCGTAGCGATGGGTTCGGCAACGCGCGCTACTCCCGCACCCTGTTCGAACAGGCGATCAACCGGCAGGCGCTCCGCCTCGCCGACATCGGCGACGTGGCGAAACTCGGCCGCAAGGCCCTGTCCACGCTCGAAGCCACCGACTTCGAGACAGCCGCGACGCTCATCAAGAACTGATCGGCCGGGCGTTCTGCCCAACTCGGCGTTGGTGCCTTTGGCCCAACGCGCTCGTCGTTTCGCTCTGTGATGGCATCCAGCGGCTCGTCACGATGACGCCATGCGAATGTGGCGGATGTTCTTCACCGGTGTGCTCCTGACGACCCTCGTGTCGACCCGACCGGCCGCAGCCGAGGTGGCGACACCCCAATCGACCTCCTGGGGGCTGGCCACCGAGGGCCCGACCGACAACATCGACCGATGGGTCGCACTCGGCTGGGCAACCGAAGCGGTCGACGGGATGATGATCGTCGGCGGCAAATTCCTCGACACCACCAACGGCGGCCAGAGCTACCGGCAGCCGTACCTCGCCGCGTTCGACGCCGGCAGCGGCGACTTCCTCACCTGGTGGCGCCCCGACGTGGGCGGCGCCGTCACGGCATTGGAAACCACGCCCGATGGCGGCCTCGTGGTCGGCGGCGAGATGGACGAGTGGGAAGGCGCGACCGTCGGTGCGCTCCAGAAGATCGACCCGGCGACCGGCGAGGTGTGGCCGGGATGGAACACCAGGGTCTACGGCGGCTCGTCGATCATCCGTGACCTGCGCCTGGAGCCCGACGGCTACCTCTACGCCGTTGGATCGTTCACTACCGCCACCGACGGTGGCGCCCCATTCGCGGTGAACGGTGCCGTTCGTATGGACCCGACGACCGGCATCATCGACCGGAACTGGCTGCCCCAGCCGGCCGGGAGCTCCATCTGGGGCGTCAGCGTCAGTCGCACCACCAACGAGGTCTACCTCGCCGGCTGGTTCACGAGCATGAACGGCGCACCCAACACCCGTGGCTTCGCCGGCGTGTCGTCGGTCGATGCATCACTCATCCACGACCGGTCGACGATCCCGTTCAACACCTGTGTCGGCTGCACGAACTATCACCGGCTCTACGACGTGGTGGCCACCGAGTACGGCACGGTGTTCGTCGGCGGCGAACAGCACGGCCTGTTCATCCTCGACGAGAGCGACGACCTCGACATGCAGCTCATGCACTACACCGGCTGCAACCGGGCGGTCACCGCCGACTGCAGTCGCGCCGGCGGCGAATACCAGGAGATCGAACGCATCGGTGACCGGATCTACGCCACCTGCCACTGCTGGGGCGACCACATGACCTCCAACCAAGTGATCTATCACAGCAGCTTTCCCTCCGGCAGCTACACCGGACGGATCAGTGGCATCGCCGCCTACGACCCGTTGAGCGGCCAACGAATCCAATCGTTCGAGCCGTACATGGCCGGGACGGCCGGCGGGTTCGCCATTGCTGGCACCACCGACGGCTGCGTCTGGACGGCGGGCGGCTACACCGCGGTTGGCACACCCGGCAACCAGCTGGCCGGCCGCGACCTGGTCCGACTGTGTGACGAGGCCGGGCCCGGTCCGGCACCGACGCCGAGTCCGACGCCGCCTGCGCCCACCAGCTGCGTGGCGACGGTGGTCGGAACGACGGTGACCATCACCTGGACCACGCCGCCCTTGGCGGAGTCGACGATCGTCCACCGTCAGGTGGGGGTGAATGGCACGTACTCGTGGCGAGCCCGGGTCTCCAGCCCGACGAGCACGTTCACCGAGAACGCTCCCACTGGCGAGATCACCACCTATCAGGTCACGGCCCGCTACCCCGGCCTGTTGTACTCCGAGCCGGTCACCTGTGCACCGCCGATCGACCTCACGGCTCCCGTCGTGGACGACGTGTTGCCGCCGGCCAGCTGCCACGCCACCAACAACGGCACCGCCGCCACCATCACCTGGACCCCCTCCGACAACGCCACCGACTACCGCGTCTACCGCACCATCGACGGCTCACCCAACTACTGGCGAGGCCTCACCACCAACACCAGCTTCGACGACACCCTCCGCACCAGCGGCACCCACACCTACACCGTCCAAGCCCGAGGCATCACCGGCGTCTGGTCCACCTCCACCGAATGCACACCGGCGCTCACGCCGTGAGCCCGGGGCGCCAGACGTCAGCCGAGACGAGGAGCTCGTCGAGCTTCTCGTAGCCGTCCCGCACGCCGCCCTCCATCCCACTGGCGATCATTGCGTCGCGCCCCTCGAAGCTGTCGACCAGTGACGTGGCCACCAGCCGGGTGCGCCCGTCGCCCAGATCCTCCAACGTGAGCCGTTCGAGCGACACGCCGTCAGGGAAGCCGGCAAAGGTGAACGTCTGCACGATCAGCTCGCCCGGGCGAACCTCGTGGAAGCAGCCGTAGAAGTGGTATTCCTCGCCGTCCCGCCGCTGGCTGAACGCCCAGTTTCCGCCGGTGCGACAGTCCCATCGGTCGATGGTGGTCACCAGATCGTGGGGTCCGACCCAGCGGGCGTAGAGGTCGGGATCAGTGTGCGCTCGGAAGACCTTGTCCGGGGTGGCATCGAACTCACGCGTGAGCCGGATCATCGGCAGATCTGCGTCGGCGACGATGGAGGTGTCGGGATGGGTGATCGGATTCATGATGCAGTTCCTTGTGCTCGTTCGTCGTGCAGTGGGTGGCCGTGTGCCTGGTCGCTGTCGATGTCGGCGAGCACGGCGTCGAGACGGCGGTACCGCTCTTCGGCCTGGCGTCGATATCGCTCGATCCACTTGGTCATGAGATCGAAGACCTCCGCTTCGAGATGAGCCGGACGTCGTTGGGCGTCACGCCGTCGAGTGACGAGCCCGGCGTCCTCGAGCACCTTGAGATGCTTCGACACCGCCTGCAGGCTGACGTCGTACGGCTCGGCCAGCTCGTTCACCGTGGCGTCGGCCACCGTGAGGCGAGCCACTATGTCCCGACGAGTCGGATCGGCAAGGGCGGCGAAGATCTTGGAGAGCTCGTCATCACTTTGCGGTGCCATGGGCCTCCCACTACTCAACCGATTGGTTGAGTGAAACGTAGGGTCACGACGAGCCGTTGTCAACCAAAAGGTTGAAGATGTGCGAGGTGTTCAGCGAAGTCCTTCGGCCCGTCGACGGCTCAAGTGGACATGGGCCTTCGCCGCCCCCCACATCAACCCCGGTTCGTGGAGGGCTTCGTCGATATCGGCGAAGGTGGCGGGTGCCAGGTCGTAGAGGTCGTCGGGGAACGTCTGCACGGCGAACGGGTCGCGGTCGACCGGCGACACCTCCAACGCACGCAGGAGTTCGGTGACCGGACCCAGTCCGCGACGAACGAGGTCGAGCGGATTGGCTCGCTGCTCGTCGATGTCGGCCTGCAACAACCGCCGAACCTGATCGAGCACGGTCGGCGCCACAGCATCGACCGTGGCACGGATCTCGTCCGACGATGCGGCGCCGCCCGAGCGGACAGCGATCAGCTGCGCCAGCCAGGGACCGAAATGTTGATCAAGACCGTCGGCCAGCGCGTTCGCAAACTCACCGAGTCGCTGCTCATCGTCGGTCATGTCGGACGCTCGATGACCCGCTTGCCGGTGACGTAGGAACGGGCCGGGTCGATCAAGACCTTCCTCCCCAGACCCTGCCGACCGATCAGCATCCGGAAACCGAGTTCGTCGCGCGACGCCAACGACAGTTCGATCGGCCAGGTGGCGCCGGCCATCTCGATCCGGGTCTTGATGATGATCCGGCTCTGTTGCTGACCGTTGGACGACCGGATCAGGCGACGATCGTGAATGGGGGCCTCACAAGTGATGGTCGGCAGGCGCGAGCGTTGCCGGGGATGGACCTGAAAGCGGACCCACTCGACGCCCTCGGCCTCGAATGGCTGAATGCCGAAGGCGTGGATGGCGGAGGTTCGAGCACCGGTGTCGATCTTGGCCTTCACCGCGTCGATCCCGAGGCCGGGGAGGCCCACCCACTCGCGCCAGCCGATGTGGAGCTTCGCCATAGACCCCGATTGTGCCCCGAACCCGACCGAGTTGCTGGCATCGTCCCTCGTGGCAGCCCACCGTCAACGACAAGGGAGGGCCAAACCCGTCCGCTAGCGTCGATCGGGTGAACCACGTACTCGTGTCGGCCGGAGCCGACAGCACCCCAGAGGCGCGGCGCAGCGCCCTCCTCGAGATCTTGAAGACGAAGGGGCTGCTCGAGCTCGGTGCCCCGGTCCAACTGTCGTCGGGAGCCATGAGCCGCTACTTCCTCGATGGCAAGAAGGCGCTGGCCCAGGGTGCCGATCTCGCCCTCGCCTGCCAGTGTCTGATCGACCTGGCCGACGACGCCGGGATCGAGTTCGATGCCGTCGGCGGTCTCACCCTTGGCGCCGACCAGTTCGCCCACGGCGTGGCGATCGTCGGCAACAAGGAGTGGTTCGTGGTCCGCAAGCAGCCCAAGGGCCGTGGCACCGACAAGTACGTCGAGGGCGCCTCGCTCGATGGCAAGCGTGTCCTGCTGGTCGACGATGTCATCACCACCGGCGGTTCCAGCCTGATCGCCAAGGAACGCATCGACGCCGAGGGGGGCGTGGTGGTCCTGGCGTCGACGCTCGTCGCTCGATCCGACGAGCCGGCAGCCACGTTCGCCGCAGCGGGCGTGACCTTCCTCCCGCTCGCCACGTATGTCGATCTCGGTATTCCTGCCGTCGGGACCGAAGAAGGGGATCCGGCATGACCGAGCTTCCGGCGAGCGCCCAGCGAGTGGCAGCCTACGCTGCCGAGTACGGCACCGCCATCGACGTGATCGAGTATCCCGACGGCACGCGCTCGGCCGACGATGCCGCTGCGGCGGTTGGTTGCTCGGTCGACCAGATCGTCAAGTCGATGATCTTCGACGCCGACGGCGAACTGGTGCTCGCCCTGACCAGCGGGGCAAACATGGTCGACGGCGCCGCGCTGGCTGCGCTGGCGGGTGTGGCGAAGTGCGGCCGGGCCAACGCCGATCAGGTGCGCGAGACCACCAGCTTCGCCATCGGTGGGGTGCCGCCGTTCGGGCACGCCTCGCCCATCCGCACCTGGATCGACCCGCATCTGATGAGCTTCGACCAGGTGTGGGCGGCCGCCGGCACGCCGCGCCATGTGTTCCCGATCGCGCCGAACGAGCTGGTGCGGCTGGCTGGTGCCACGGTCGCCGACTTCGCTCAGTGACCGAACCCGAGGTCGGGGTGGGTCCGCACCCGGAGCCATGGCCCGAGGATGACCACTTCGATCCCGACCTCTTGGCCGAAGGCGATCGTCGCAATGTCATCGACCGCTACCGGTACTGGCGACTCGACGCCATCGTCGCCGACCTCGATCAGCGCCGGCATCCGTTCCACGTGGCGATCGAGAACTGGCAACACGACTTGAACATCGGCACCGTCGTGCGGACAGCCAACGCCTTCCTCGCCAACGAAGTCCACATCGTCGGCAAGAAGCGCTGGAACCGTCGTGGCGCGATGGTGACCGACCGCTATCAACATGTTCGACATCACGCCACGCCGGCCGACCTCGCGGCGTGGGCTGCCGAACATGGCCTGCCGCTCATCGGAATCGACAACTTGCCGGGCTCGACACCGCTCGAGGTCGGCACGCTCCCGGAGGCCTGCGTGCTCGTTTTCGGCCAGGAGGGTCCCGGCCTGTCCGACGTGATCCGGCCGTTCCTCGACCAGACCCGATCGATTGCCCAGTTCGGATCGACGAGGTCGATCAATGCCGGCGTGGCGTCGGGCATCGCCATGCACGCCTGGATCTCCCAACACGCCACGCTGCCCTCGAACTAGGCCCCCTTGCGGCGCGCCAGCAGCACTCAGCCCTTGCGGCGCGCGAGCAGCACCGTGTCGTGAATCGTGACGACCACACCCTCGGGGTCGGTGGCCTCGCGTGGACGGGCCGCAGCGTCGACGACGCTCCAACCGTCGCCCAGCAGCCCCGCGATCTCTTCGGCGGTGTAGAAGAACTCGGGCACCTTGGGCCGCCGCACGCTCGTTTTCAGGTCGGACGGGTGATGGGCCACGATCAGCAAGGTGCCGCCGGGGGCCACGGCGGCGATGCATCGCTCGAATAGTGGAGTGCGTTGCTCCGGGCCGAAGTGCATGAACTGGAGAGAGATCAGGTCGAACGGGCCCTCGGGCAGCGGCGCGGACAGCACGTCGAGCTGCACCCAGGTGATGCGGTTGGCGATGGTGTCGCCACGCCGTTCAGCCTCGAGCCGACCACGGTCGAGGGCGACCGGCGAGATGTCGACGGCGGTGACGGTCCAGCCTTGTTCGGCCAGCCAGATGGCGTCGGCCCCCTCGCCGGCACCCACGTCGAGCGCTCGACCAGGAGCCAGGTTGCTCGCGTCGGCCACCAGATGCGGATTGGGGTTGCCACTCCAGATCTGGTCGGCGGCGGCATAGCGCTGGTCCCAGAATGCTTGGTCCATCACGGGCATCGACGGCGGCGTGGTCATGGCCGAGACCCTAGTGGGACCGGGTTGGCCGAACGCGACGATCCCGATCCACCGGAGGGTGGATCGGGATCGTGCTACCCCGCGTGCCCGATGGATGACAGATCAGGCCGGTGTGGACTCGACATCGATGGCGGGCTGGGTGCCCGAGCCGATCGAGATCTTCTTGGGTTTGGCCTTCGCCGAGACCGGAATCCTGAGCGTGAGAACACCATCGGAGAAGTCGGCTTCGATGCCTTCGACATCGAGGCTGTCACCCAGGTGGACCTGGCGGCGCACCGTGCCCTGGGTGCGCTCGTTCATGTAGACCTGGTCGCCCTCTTCGCGGCGCCAGTTCCTGGTGGCGGTGATGGTCAGGACGCTGCGCTCGACATCGATGTCGATCGAATCCTTGCCGACACCGGGAAGGTCGACGTGAACCCAGACGTCGTCGCCGCGGCGGTAGGCGTCCATCGGAACCTGGCGACCGCCCTTGGTGTCACGGAAGAAGAGGTCGAGATCGCGGAAGGGATCGTTCTGCATCAACAACATGGAAGTACTCCTTCGGTTCGAGGACCGCTCGGAATGGCGAACGGTCCGGGCTTGCTCGTTGCTTGGTCATCCAGAGAGGTTCTGGCTCGCTCGAAGCGATAGAGAAAGTCTTTCACAATCCGAGAACTGTTGTCAATACTCTTGATGGAACATCTCGCTAGGAGTACGTTCATCGGCATGGCACCGCCCGCCCGCCTCACACCGACCCTCGTCACGCTCGCCGCCATCGAGCTCGTCGACACGCGAGGGTTCGACAGCCTCACGCTCTCGGCGGTTGCCGAGGACCTCGACGTTGCGACCTCGGCGCTCTACACCCACTGCCGTGGCCTCGACGGGCTGCGCCATCTCGTGGCGATCGCGGCGACCAACAACCTCACGGCCACCGTGCGCAACGCGGCGATCGGTACGGCCGGCAGCAACGCACTGAATGCGATTGGCCTCGCCTATCGCACCTTCGCCCTCGCGCATCCCGGCCAATTCGCCTCGACGCTTCGTCCACCCGAGTCCGACGACGACGACCTCGCCGACGCCAACGCGTCCTTGCTCGATGTCTTCACCCTCGTCTATGCCGCCACCGGATTGACGTCACAGGATTCGCTCCTGGCGGCACGCAGCATCCGCAGTGCGATCCATGGTTTCCTGGCACTCGAGCATTGTTCGGGAACGACCGAGGAACACCCCATCGAATTCCAGTACCTGCTCGACGCCTTGCAGCGCGGCCTGTCGGCCTGAGACACGACACGGCCTGTCGGCCTGAGACAACACACGGCCTGTCGGCCTGAGACACGACACGGCCTGTCGGCCTGAGACAACACACGGCCTGTCGCCTCAGCACCGGGGCTCAGGGCTCGATGAGGATGAACTCGATGCGGCGATTGGCGGCGCGGGCGGCGTCGGTATCGGCGGGAACGATGCGGGGTCGGGTCTCGCCGTAACCAACGGGCTCCAGGGTGGCGGCGACGCCTCGATCGAGGAGCGCGTCCACGACGGCCTCGGCCCGTTCGAGACTGAGTTGGCGGTTGGCCGCATCGGATCCGGTGTCATCGGTGTGGCCGCCGACCTCGACGATTGCCGTGGGTGATGCCTCGAGAAGTGCTGTCACCGCATCGAGCGTGGCTTGCGACGCATCCTCGATCTGGCTCGAGCCCACGGCGAACTCGATCGGCTCGGCGGCCAGCAGCTCGGCGAGATCTTCTTCGAGGCGCGGGATCTCGAGTTGGCGGAACCGGAGGTCGATGCTCGCCAACGCCGGATCGATGGTGTCGAGTGCGTCACCGAGCCGTTCGGCGAGTTCTGACCGGGTCGACTCGAGGGTCACCACCACCTCGGCCGGGGCTGCGACCTCGTTGTCGACCGTCACTGCTCCGGCGATCTGATCGGCGACGTAGACCGATCCAACGGCGTCGAGCAGCAGGGATGCGGTCTCCTCATCGGGGACCGAGCCGGCCAGGGTGACACCACTGGTCGTCCCGCTGATCGTGACGTCGCCGGTGGAGCCAGGCGAAGCGACGACCGTTTCGTCGATCACCTCGGCGACGCCGGGCACCTCGCGGACGAGCCGCACGACCAGCTGGCGCGAGGCCACGTCAGGGACGATGCCTCGGAGCGTGACGACCCGATCGACCTCGGTGGCGTCGACGTCTGGGTACCCGGACGACGTCAGAAGGTTGTTCAGGTCAGCGACTTCGACGGGCGGAAGCGTCGTGGTGGTGGTCGGCGCTTCGCTGCCGACGACACCGGAAGACACCAAGCCGGCTCGAGCAAGACGGGCGCGAACGGCGTCGGACTGTGGCAGTGGACCGAACGCAAAGGCCGCCAGGAACAGGGCGATGGCAAGACGACCCATCAGCCAGAGCGAGCGGCCACTCTCATTGGCGACCGGTCCGCCTCGACGTTGCGGCGCGGCAGGATCGACGGTCAAGCGGCGGTCTCGGCGTCGAGCGGTTCGGAACGCCGACGGGCCCGCAGCGCCATCTCGGCGGCACTGGCCAACGCCACGACCACGGCGAGGATCATCACCCACCGAGCGACGTCTCGCACGATGTCGGGCAGTCCGCCCGGCGGCTCCTCCATCAATTCGCCGAAGAACGCATTGGCCGCCTGCGTGGGGTCGGTGGCCGCGGCCGCCGCCTTCTGCGCCCGGGCGAAACCGTCGAAGTAGTCGTCGGAGACCGAGCCTCGGACCTCGCCGTCGGGACCGTAGACGAGCGTGACATCGAATTCCCCGAGCTGGCGGAGCCGCAGTGCATAGGCCGAGGCGTCGGGTTCGGGGTCGTCCGGCGCGGCGATGAACATGTCGACGCCGCGGCTCCGAGCGGTATCGATCACTGTGGCGAAGTCGGCGGCGTCGAACTCACGCCCCGGTGCGATGTAGACGTTGTCGGTGGCGCCGTCGATCACGTCGACCGGTGCCTCGGCACCAGCTGGGCCAGCAACGAACGAGCCCAGGGTCACCAACAACCCCATCAGGACGAGCGGCACTCGCGATCGCAGACACGACATCGGCCCCAGTTTCACATGCCCACGCCGAAAAGCGGCGCCATGCCGCGGATCAGACCACGCCGGCGGCGCAGGTGCGGCTCGATCAGCCGAGAATCCAGTCCCGCGACTTGTCGTGGTCGATCTCGGCGTGGAAGAACGCGTCGAAGGCCTGGGATTCCAGTTCCTCGGTTTCCTCGTCGGTCTCGATGGTCGAGGCGAAGGTCTTGCGGGGCACGAGGGTTTCACGCCGCTGTTTGGCCGACTTGATCTCCTCGAGTTCTGCAGCGAGTGCTTCGGCTTCGGGAGAGATCTCGCGGTCGGCGCGTTCGAGGGTTTCCTCGTCGTCGGCCGAGTCGACTCCGGTCTCGCTCGAGGTGTCGGTGTCAAGGGCTCCGTCGTCGACGACGAGCTCTTCGATCACGACGTCGTCGTGGCGGCGACGGAGCGCTTCGATCTCGCGTTCTTGCTCGGCCCGCGCCGTCTCGACCTGTTGGAAGGCATCGTGCAGCGCACGCACCTCTTCGCGCAGCGCCGCCACTTCGACGGTCAGCTCGGTCTTGTCCGACAGGAGCTGCACGGCGTCGCCGCGGAGTTTGGCCAGCTGATCGACGATCGCGGCGACTTCGATCGCCAGGTCCTCACGCTCGAGGTGGAGATCGGCTACGGCCTTGCCCGCCTCGGTCTTGTTGATCAACAGCATCGCCACTTCTCCTTTGAGCTGATCACGCTCGTTGGCCAGGCCGGCGAGCAGTGTCACGAGAGCATCCTTCTCTCGCTTCATCACCTCGACCGCCGCCTGGGACGCGATCGCTTCGGGCGAGGTCCCTTGGGTACGGGCGAGCTGTTCGAGTCGCTTGAAGGCCGCCAGCCGGGGCGCGGCAGAACGAAGTGCTGCCTCGTACTCGGTCAACTTGTGACGAAGTTCGTCGAGCTCCCTCAACTCGGCTTCAGATCCTGGCATTCGGTCTCCTCGCGCTACGGGGATCCTTTCGGCCCGAGGTGAGGAAAACTGAGGCATTGTCGTCGACCTGGCACGAGCCCGCGAGCTCGTTGGGCCGGGCTCAGTGGCCGAACATCATCATCCACTGCTCGACCGTCTTCGGCCGGTACACGATGTTGCTCGAACGGGTGACGCCCATGCTCTGGTGGGGCTCGTGGTGGTACTGGTGGCCTGGATAGAGAATGGCCTGGTCAGACACCTTCGCCAGCCGGTCGGTCAGGGAGTAGTAGAGCTGCTCCGGGTCGCCACCGGGGAGGTCGGTTCGGCCACAACCGTCGAGGAACAGGGTGTCGCCCGAGACCAGCCGATCCCGGACCAGGAAGCACTGGCTGCCGGGGGTGTGGCCAGGGGTGTGGATCAGCTCGATGTCGATGGCCCCGACCGACACGATGTCGCCGGATGCGTGCGCCACCAGATCGTCGGACACACCGGTGGTCTTGGTGACGAACTCGGCCTCGGGCGCCTGTACGTGGACCGGCACGCTGACCCGTTCGAGTAGTTGCCCGACACCGTCGATGGAGTAGCCCATCATGTTCCCGCCCACGTGATCGGCGTGATAGTGCGTGGCGAGCACACCGGTGAGTCGCATGTCGTCGTCATCGAGCACGGTGAGCAAGGAATCCACGTCGTAGGCCGGGTCGACCACGACCGCCTCGCCGGTCTCGCGATCGCCGATCAGGTAGGCGAAGTTCACCATCTGACGGGCGATCGGGTCGGTCGTTGCGAAGTCTCGACCGGACAGCAGTTGGCGGAAATAGAGACGATCTTCCATCTCCAAACCGTAGTGGGAAGCGGGCTGTTCACGGAATCGGTCGGCCGAGGGCGCGTGACCGGCCACGCAGAAACCCGTGCCACGGCCAGGCCGGGGCCTCGTAGGCTGGCAGGGTGACTGCAACGACTCGCCGTATCGGCTTCCTCGGGCCCTTCGGAACGTTCACCGAGCAGGCGCTGCGGAGCCAGCCCGATCTCGCGTGCGACGAGCTGGTACCGATGCGCACATTCGTCGACATCCTCATGGCCACCCAGGAAGGCGAACTCGACCTCGGCTTCGTTGCGATCGAGAACGCCATCGAGGGCACCGTCAACGTCACGATGGACACCCTGGTGTTCGACACCAACCTGCTGATCCAGCGCGAGGTCATCCTCGACATCGAAATGATGCTGATGGCGGCGCCTGGCACCACGATCGACGACGTCACCACGATCGCCTCCCACCCGGTCGCGAACGCCCAGTGCCGTGGGTTCCTCCGTGAGCACTTCGCCGACCTCCCGGTCGAGGTTGCGAGTTCGACGGCGCAGGCCGCCGAAATGGCGGCCACCACACCCGGATTGGCGGCGGTCGGACCGGCCATTGCCGGCCAGCAGTACGGACTCGACACCCTTGCTGCGAACATCGCCGACCATCCCGACAACCAGACCCGGTTCCTCGTCGTCGGGCGCGACACCATTCCCGCACCGACCGGCCACGACCGCACGACGATCATGATCACCCAGCGAGAAGACAAGCCGGGCTCGCTCGTCACGATCCTCCAGGAGTTCGCGGCTCGGGGCATCAACATGTCGCTGCTGATCTCCCGACCGGCGAAGACCTCGCTCGGCAATTACCACTTCATCATCGATCTCCACGGCCACATCAACGACGACCTCGTGGCGAGCTGTCTGCAAGCCGTCCGGGCCAAGCACGCCGATGTGAAGTTCCTCGGGTCGTATCCCGCCGCCACCAACGGCTCCTCGGCCGTTCGCCAGGAAGCGGTCGAGGCCTTTGCCGAGGCGGCCGAATGGATGGCCGACCTCAGAGGGCGAGTGGAGCCGAGCGAGTCCGACGAAGCCCGCGACGCCGAACCGGAGCTGGCACGGTGAACGACCTGCGATGCTCGGCCCAGTCGGAACAACTGGGAGACTCGCCCCTCGGCACCGCCGGGCACGACGATCACTACCTCCTGGTCGAGCTGCCACTCCCCTGGCCCAAGTCGATCGAAGACCATCCCCTCCTGACCGGACTGGTCGCCGACGAGACGACGTTCTCGACCCGACTGCTCGCGGTGCTGTCGGATCAGCCATCTTCGACGGCGCCCGACGGCAGCCCGGTGCATCGAGTGATCTCGTACCGATCAGGTGACGGCTCGACCTTCTCGCACTTCCAGCGTCGCGAGGCGTTCATCCGACGCGACGACCTCGTTGCCGTGATCGGCGACATCGTGTCCGGCGACCTCAGCGATCTCGAGCCGGTCGACGACGGCGTCACCGATGTGCTCATCTGCACCCACGGGTCCCGTGACCGGTGCTGCGGCACGGACGGTGCACGGCTCTTTCTCGATCTGATCGGGCGCGATCTGCCCGACGTCCGGGCATGGCGAACGAGCCACACTGGCGGTCATCGATTCGCACCGATCGCGCTGACCTTCCCCGATGGCTACACGTGGGGTCGTCTCGCTGGCGAGCAGCTCGTCGGTCTGCTCGAACAATCCCTCGATCCGAGTGACCTGCTCGACGTCAACCGCGGGTGCATGGGGTTCGCCGACCCGGCGGCTCAGGTCGCCGACGCAGTGGCGCTGGCCGAGTTCGGCTGGGATTGGTCGTCGTCGGAGCGCGAGGCTCAGGTCAGCTCCGGCCACGGGGGACGGGAGTTCACCGTCGAGATCGGAGGCGAACTCGGTCAGCTCGATGTGACCGTACGGCGTGGCGATCCGATCCCGGTGCCGGCGTGCGGCGAGCCGATCGAGATGGCGAAGAAGACCACCTCACCGCTGTTCGTGATCGAGGTCGAACGTGGCGAGTAGGCGCGTTCTCCACTAGGTTCGCTTCCGACATCGGTCGACGACCCCGTCGACTGTGTTCTGGAGGGAACACGATGAACAAGAAACTGTTGGCGCTCTTCGGCGCGGTCACCATGGCGATCACGGCCTGCGGGTCGGGCGATTCGTCCGATGACGGACTCAGTTCGGAGGCGGCGACCACGACGGCCGCGCCAGCGACCGAGACCACCACGACCGCCGCGCCGGAGACCGAGACCACTGAGGCGGAAACGACCGACGACACCGAGGCCGTCGAGGAAGAGGCGGCGTCGACCATCAGCCGCCAGCCGCTCACACTCGCCACGGCCACCGCCGGTCCGATCACGGTCACCCCGACCGAGTGCGCCGTCGAGGGCGCAGCGCTCGAGGGCCCGGGAGGTGCCGAGTCGATCGCCTTCGCCGGGGACCACCTGTTCGTCTCGAACGACGCCGGCGTGCTGGCCTTCTCGTTCACCGGCGGTCCCGACTGTGTGCTGACGCTCGACACCACCATGGGTACCAACGGGGTGATGACCGACGACACCAACCTCTCATCGCTCTCGGGCACGGTCGACGGTCGGCTGGCGGCATCGGGCGTGCTCGGCACGATGGTGTTCGACACTGCGCAGGGTTTCTCCTACGAGTGCAACATGACGGGGTACGTGTCATTGTCGCCCGACGGCTCGACGGCGTTGATGAACTTCCCGGGTCGAGATGCGGTCGAGCAGTGGTCGCTGTCCGACACCAACTGTGACGAGACGGGATCGATGACCTTCGACGGGATTCCCGACGTCAAGTTCGTCACCTACGACGGGAGTGACTTCCTGGTCGGCGGCAGCAACGCCGCGGAGACGGTGGTGGTGAGCCGCTATCGCAACGGTGCACCGGTCTGGACGGCGGGCAGCGATGACACCGGCGCTGACGATTGGTGGGGCTGGGTCCACGGCATGGCGCCGTGCGGGAACTTCACGTGCATGATCGACACGAACACCGATGCGCTCGCACTCATCGGCGACGACGGCGTGGTCGCAGCGGCGTTCGATTTCTCCGATCTGATCGGCATTCGCAGCTGGATCGAGCCGATCGTCGTCGGGCCCGATGGCGCCGCCTACGTCCTGTTCGACGACGCCGTCGACGACGAAACGAGCGACGAGCGGACCTACTTCGCCTCGATCATCCGACTCGACGTCACCAACTGAACCATGAGTGCCGCCGGGGTCGCTCAGAACCCGGCATCGTCTCTCGGAGCGAAGTCCTCCCAGCGCGCCTCGTCGGCTGGGAGGACTTCCGCCTGCGGTGCAGGTCGGGTCTCGGCGGGCGCATCCATACCGGTGGGAAGGTCGGGACCGGGGCCGGGCGACACCTCGCGGCCGGCGACCACGATTGCGGCCAACACGGTCGTCAACGGGGTCGCCGCCACGAGCCCCATCGAGCCGCACAGCGTCCGAACGATCTCGATGGCGACGACCTCGGAGTTGGCGATCATGCCAATCGACTGGTCGGAGATGGCGAACAACAACAGGAGTGGCATGGCCGCACCGGCGTAGGCCAGTAGCAACGTGTTGACCGTCGAGGCGATGTGCTCGCGGCCGACCCGCACGCCGGCGGCGGTGAGCTGGCGGACCGAGAGGTCGGGCCGTTGCCGACGCAGTTCGGCCACCGTCGCCACCTGCGTCACGGTGACATCGTCGAGCGCCCCGAGGGCACCGATCATCGCTCCGCCCAGGAGCAGGCCGACGAGATCGATGTCGCCGGCGACGATGGGCAGCGTGATCGCCTCGTCGGATGCGAGGCCCGAGAATCGTGCGAAGGCGAAGGCGATGCTCGAGATGGCGAGCGTGAACACCAGGGCACCGAGCGTTCCGGCCAACGCCACGGTCGTCGTCGGACTCACGCCATGCGTGAGATACAGACTGGCGAAGGCGATCAGTGACGCCGCGACGAGACACACCATCAGCGGGTCGTTCCCGTCGAGCACCGCTGGTGCCACGAAGCCGACGAGGACGACCACGCTCATCGCCATGGAGACGAGCGCCATGGCACCTCGCATGCGCCCGAGCACCACCACCACGATGACGAACGCCAGCGACAGCCAGGTGAGGAGCGGGCGACGATCCCGGTCGGCGAAGAAGTAGAAGTCGGTCGTCGGCTCGAAACCGACGATCAACTCGTCGCCGACCCGGGCCTGTCCGCCGACACCGGGCTGCGAGAGGTTGAACTCGGGGAGGACGACGATGGCACCACGATCGGGTCCCTCGGTGACCGTCACCGTGACCGTACGACAGACCTGTTCGGCGCCCGTGCCCTGATACGAGCAGTTGGCATCGACCACCGAATCGACGACGGCGCCATACCGGTCGGAGGCAAGACCGATCGCTGCCGCCTCCGCACTGACAGCCTCCTGGCCGCGGCCGTCGGGCCACAGCATTGCCAAGCCGGCGAGGGTCAGCACCGCGCACCCGGCGACCGCAGCGAG
Organism: Acidimicrobiales bacterium; assembly: GCA_041394265.1. Classification (NCBI taxonomy): domain Bacteria; kingdom Bacillati; phylum Actinomycetota; class Acidimicrobiia; order Acidimicrobiales; species Acidimicrobiales bacterium. The sequence continues at coordinate 2,131,362 of JAWKIO010000005.1, read as the reverse complement.
CACGACCCGCATCACGGGATGCTCACGCCAGATGACCCAGCCGCCCTCGAGTGCGGCTCCGTGTGCATGGCCGTGAGTGGACCCATCGGTATGGCCGTGATCTGTTCGGTGTTCGTTCACATCCATGGCCCTTTGGTCCGTTCGACGATCGCCAAGACGCCGTCGCGCATCGACGCTGCAGTCTCGCCATCGAGGTGAGGAATGGCGACACTGCCGCCTGCGGTGCGGAAGGTGATCGTCGCCAACCCGTTCCGCCGTTGCCACCAGCTGCGGCGCACCTCCACCGATTGGATCTTGCGGAGCTCGACATCGGTGTGCCGGTCGATGAGTACCCCGTGACGCGTTCGGAGTGCCGACCCGTCGATGTCCCAACGCCAGCGTCGGTGAGCGAGACGTGATGTGGCGAGCCCACCGACGAGCACCAGCGCTGCGACGACCAGCAAGGGCCAACCGAGCGACATCGGCCCGTTCGCGGCCAGCACCACAGCACCGCCGGCACCGACAACGAGCGACGGCCACACGGCGCCGTACAGACCCCAGCGCCACCGGGACCGAGCCGAAATCATTCGTGTCGGTGCGGGCAGGGTGCGCCCGATGAAGAGCCCGGTCAGCCCGTCAAGGGTCGCGTTCGGCGCACTCGGCACCAAGAAGTTCTGAGTCGTTGGTGCCGTCGACGACGAGTTGCCCGCCAGTGCCGACGCCTGCGCGAGCAGGACGGTGGTTCGCCCCAGCAGACGTTCGAGTGGATTGGCGCGCCGACGGACGAGTTGCACCCGCTCGATTCTCGCGAACTGTTCGCGCTTGGTCACCAAGCCGGCGGTGAGGCGGAGTCCACGCTCGGATCGCCACACGGTCAGATCGTGATCCCGCAGCACGGCCCCGCCGACCAGCATGAGTGCCCCGAGGCCGACACCGACGACCGCGAAGGTGGCTGCCGCCAACGTTCCGGTGATCCTGCTCTCGACGAACGAGTCGACCGCCTGACCCAAGCCGAGGCCGAGGAGGGCGACGACCGCGCTCACGATCTGACCTCCGGGACGCACCAGCCCGACCACGATGAGATCTCGGGTCCCCATGTGCACGAGGGTGTCGCCCCAGCGAGGTTCGGCGATCGCCTCCGGATCGACGGGTCGGGCGGTGTCGGCTCCGACGATCAGCTGTCGCAGTTCGGCGACGACGGCATTGCTCACCGCGGTGAGGGAGAACTCGACATCGACCGACCCGGCCGAATCGATCGAGACCTTGCGAACGTCGAAGAGCTGTTGGATGAGTCCCTGCTCGGTCGAGATCTGTTGGATGCGATCGAGGGGGACCTGGAGCCGTGTCCGACGCAGCACCCCTCGCTCGAGAACGAGTTCGCCACGTTCGACCCAGAACCGAGTTCGCCACCAGCGCAGCACGACCCCGCCCAGGAACACCACGACGGCGACGGGGACCAGCACCAGCGTCAGCCGCCCACCGGCGGCGAACCCCACCAGGAGGGCCGGAAGCATGGTTTCGGCGAACTGTCGGAGGGCGGCACCTCCGAAGAACTCGGCAACAATCGCCACCGGGAGCTGGCGCTGCGGGCTGGCGAGGATCGAAGCAGGCGGATCGCCCTGCATCGTCATGCTTCGATGACTGCCGTGCTCTGACCCGCCAGTGCGACATTGGCGAGGACCAGGCGCTGCAACGCCGCGGCGTCGGCCTGCCGCAAGCCTTCGATGGTCACGTCGGCGCCGACCCCGCCGGCCGTGAAGACCCGAAGTGTCGCCAACCCCAGCCAGCGTTCGAGCGGGCCACTGTTGACCGAGGCGTGCTGGACTCGGTTGAACGAGACCGAGGTGACCGTTCGGTTCAGCACCCCGTGACACACCGTCAGGTCCTGCTCACGTACGAGGTAGCCCCAGTGACGGAAGCTGACGCGCGTCGCCACCACGGCAATTGCCGTCAGACCGAGGACCAACAGGATGGCGCCGACGCCGATCACCGACGGCACATCGAGGAGCGCGATGACCACCAGTTCGACGATCGCGACGACGAGTCCGACCGAGAGTGCGATCACGTTGCGAGCTCGTAGGAGCCGGGCATCGAGTGGTTCGAAGTCCTCGGGGTCGATGGCCGGGACATCCGCGAGTGACAGCACGCGATTGCTGGGGCGGCCGCCATCCGAGTGTGCATCGGTCACGCTCGAACCGTAGCCCTCGGCAGGGGTGCGAGTGTTACCGTCCCCCCATGGCAGAAGTCTTCCACCTTGGTCTGAACCGAAGCGATCTCGACGGCGCCACCACGGCGATCGTGCCCGGCGACCCCGCACGAGTGGCGCGGATCGCCAATGCGATCGGTCCTGGCAGCGTCGAACTGGCGTCGGTGCGGGAGTTCACCAGCCGACTTGCCCGACTCGACGGGCATCCGGTCGTGGTGTGCTCGACCGGCGTCGGCGGGCCATCCACCTCGATCGCTGTCGAGGAACTGGCCCAGCTCGGTGTTCGCACGTTCCTCCGGGTCGGCACCACCGGTGCGATCCAGCCAACGGTCGACGTCGGCGATCTCATCATCACCACAGGCGCCGTGCGACTCGACGGCGCCAGCTTCCACTTCGCTCCGGCGGAATACCCGGCGGTGGCCACGTTCGATGTCGTGCGAGCCCTGGTCGACGCCGCCGTCGCCGCGGGTGCCGGCCACCACATCGGGATCACGGCGTCGTCCGACACCTTCTATCCCGGCCAAGAACGCTATGACACCGTCGCCGGCCAGGTGGCCCAACGCTTCCGTGGAAGTCTCGCCGAGTGGCAACGACTCGGAGTGCTGAACTACGAGATGGAGGCCGCCACGTTGTTCACGATGTGCGCAGCAAACGGCTGGCGGGCCGGCTGCATTGCCGGGGCCATCGTGAACCGCACGGCGCAGGAGGCGCCGGTGGAATCGGCGATCGAGGCCACCGAGCAGCGGGCAGTGGGTGTCGCGGTCGATGCCATTCGGCGCTTGCTCGCCGACTGACGAACCGGCTCGGCGCCGCCACTACATCCGCTCGGGGACCTCGATGGTGAGAACGTCGAGTACCTCGACGAGCAACCGGTGCGTGAGGTCGACCAGTGCCAGCCACGAATCCCGAACGGCCGGGTTCGGCTCGGACAGGATATGGCAGGCGTCGTAGAACTGGTTGAACGCTCCGGCCACCTCGTAGGCGAACTCGGCCACCGTGTTGGGGGCGAACCCCTCGAGGCTGCGGGCAACGATCTCGGGCCACTGCAACAGCACGAGGGCGAGCGCTCGCTCCGCATCGTGCGTCGGTGCGATCAGGGCGCCGGGGACGAACCCGGCGTCGGCGGCCTTGGCCAGCACCGAACGGGTGCGGACCGCGACGTACTGGAGATACGGGCCGGTGCGACCCTGGAGAAGCGTGAACCGCTCGAGGTCGAACACGTAGTTGGTCGTGCGATGATTCGACAGCTCGCCGAACTTCAGTGCGCCGAGGCCGACCAACCGGGCGATCTCGGCTCGCTCCTCGGGCGGGAATCCGGCAGCAAGGCCGTTCTCGTCGAGTCGGCGCATCGCCAGTTCGGTGACGTCGTCGAGGAGGGCACCGAGCCGTGGCAGGCTGCCGTCGCGGGTCTTGAACGGCTTGCCATCGGGCCCATTGACCGTGCCGTTGCCGGCGTGGGTCATGTGCACCGAACGCTCGGGTGCCATACCGGTCCGGCGTGCCGCCCGGAAGACCTGCTCGAAATGCAGCGACTGGCGAAGGTCGACCACGTAGACGATGTCGGTTGCACCGAAATCCTCGACCCGTTCCTGAATCGTGGCGAGATCGGTGACGGCGTAGGTGGAGCCGCCTCGGGAGTTCCGCAGCATCAGCGGCGGCAGCTCCTTCTTGTCGGTCGGCTCGCTGACATCGATCACGATCGCGCCGTCGCTCTCGTAGGCGTGCCCCTCGGCCAGCAGTTTCTCGACCATCCCGTCGACCCGGTCGGCGACCGAAGCCTCACCCAGCCACAGCTCGAACTCGACGCCGAGCCGGTCGTAGATCGCTCGTAGCGCATCCACGGACACCGTGCGGAAATGCGACCACAGGGCCCGATAGCCCCGATGACCGTCCTGGAGCGCAACCGTGGCTGCCTGGGCCCGCGCCTGGAACACCTCGTCGGCCTTCGACCGAGCCGACGCCTCGGGGTAGAGCACCTGGAGGTCTTCGATGGTGACGGGTGAGGTATCGGGGAACGGGCCGACCGCTCCCTCGACGAAGTACGGCAGCTCGGGATGACGGTCTTCGAGCTCGGCGAGCAACTGACCCATGGGGAGGCCCCAGTCGCCGAGGTGCACGTCGCCCCGCACGTCGTGACCGGCCACCTTGTGGAGGCGCTTCACGCTCTCGCCGATCACGGCCGGTCGGAGATGACCGACGTGGAGGTCTTTCGCCACGTTCGGACCGCCATAGTCGACGATGACGGTCTTGGGATCCTCGGCCGGCGAGACGCCGAAGTGGGGGTCGGCCGCAGTGGCGGCGACGACATCGGCCAGGAAGTCGTCGGTCACCGAGAGGTTCAGGAACCCCGGCCCGGCGACGTCGACCATCGCGATCCTCGAATCGGCACGCAGTGCCTCGGCCACCCCATCGGCGATGTCACGTGGCGAACGGCCGACTTCCTTTGCCGCCGCAAGCGCTCCGTTGCATTGGAACTGCGAGAGATCGGGACGCTGGGAGACGACCACCTCACCCCGGGAACGGTCGATTCCTTGCGCTTCGAAGGCGTCGCCGACGAGACTCGAGAGGGTGGTGACGATGGACACGGTCGATCAGCGTACCCGTCTGACCGGGACCAAGGTCGATCCTTGGACAAACCTTGGCCGGGACGGTCGCCACGCCGGGCCCGCGGTCCATCCGTCAGTCCAAGGCCCGAGCCATCGCCTCGAAGGACGCCACCGAAGCGGTGAGTCCGAGGTGCGTGGCGTCGACCTCGATCGCTTGCGCCGCCGGATCGAGTGTGGCCTGCCACTCCACGACGCCGTCGGTCCGTGAGTAGATCGTGGTCCACGGCACCGACGACGGGAACGGCTCGAAGAGCTCCGCCTCGTAGGCCTGCTCGGCGTCGACGTCGAGCGACGGGCCGAACGGTGACCGCGCCAGGAGTCGTAGTCCCTCGATCGAGCCTCGGAGCGGGAGGCTGCGGGGGAGGTGGTGCCGCACCGGTGATCCCAAGGTGATCAGCCGGTCGACCAGATCACGGCGACGGGCGGCAGCGACCCGGGCCTGTTGACCGCCGCGGGAATGACCGATGAGGATGACGGTGCCGGACTGCCCGCCCGCGGCATCGTCGATCGCAATGGCGACTCGATCTGCGGCCCAACTCGACGACTGCACGTTGCGACCGATGGCCGCAAACGTCACGGCGTAGTCACCGCGTTCGAGCCAGCGAGCGATCTCGCGCATGCTCGAGTCGCCGGCGAGGTAGCCGGGAACGAGCACGACCGGGCGCCCGTGACCGGCCGGCAGCAGCGAATCGAGCCGGGCACGTTCGGCTTCGAACGCATGGCGTTCGGTGGGGAGCCGTAGCTCCCTCCACGCTGCAGGACCGACGAGTCCACGCAGCGCCGAGGGCAGCGGCGGAAGTTCGGTTTCTCGACCACTCGTCACAAAAGCGCGAACGTAGCGGTCGACGGTCGGGAATGGAGCACCGGGGAAGCCCTGAGCGCCTCTGCGACTTCCGGGCGGCCATTTCGACCCTGCAGGCACCGCCTCCTAGAGTCCGGGCATGACCGACTCCTCGAAACTCGCAGGCCACCACGCGTTCGTCACCGGCGGCGGTTCGGGCATCGGGCTCGGCGCGGCGAGAGCCTTCATCGCCGACGGCGCCACCGTGACGATCTGCGGCCGCTCGCTCGACAAGCTCGAAGCGGCCAAGGCCGAGCTCGGAGCCGCTGCGCACGTCGTCGCCGTCGACGTTGCCGACGAAGACGAGTTGGCTGCCGCGCTCGACGCAGCCAACACCGTTGCTCCCCTCACCATTGCGGTCGCCAACGCCGGTGTCGGCGGGGCGGCACCGATCACGATGCTGCAGCGTGACGACTGGGAGCGGGTGCTGACCACCAACCTGACCGGGGCGTTCCTCACGTTCAAGCACGCAGGTCGACTGCTCGCAGCGAACGGCGGCGGCGCGATGTGTGCCGTGTCGTCGATCGCCGGTTCGCACACCCACCGGTTCATGACGGCCTACACGGTGAGCAAGGCGGGTCTGAACATGCTCGTCCGCAACGCAGCCGATGAGCTCGGATCGCTCGGCGTGCGAGTCAACGCCGTCTCGCCCGGCCTCGTCGAGACCGACATCTCCACCAGCCTCCAGCAGGACCAGGAGGTCAACGAGGACTACCGGATCAACATGCCGCTGGGCCGGCGGGGCAACACGGCCGACATCGGTGCCGCCATTCGGTTCCTGTGCGGGCCCGAGTCCAGCTGGATCACCGGCGTCGTCATGCCGGTCGACGGTGGGCATCACCTCCGGCGAGGCCCCAACATCGACCCGCTCCTGCGGCCGTTCCTCGGCGACGCACTGCCGGCAATCAGCCCCGACATCGAGTACGACAACGAAGGAGATCCGTCATGACCGGTCATGTCCGCATCGGTGACTGGCTACGGATGACCGCCAGTCGGGTCCCCGACATGGCGTGCTTCATCGATGAGGGCCAGCAACGAACGCTCACGTTCGGCGAGACCAACCGGCGGGTGAACCAGCTTGCGAACGCGCTGACTGCACAAGGTGTCGCCAAGGGCGACACGCTCGCCATCCTCGCCACCGACTCCCACCGCTACATGGAGACCCTCTTGGCCTCGATGAAGCTGGGCACCACCTATGTGCCGCTGAACAACCGGCTGGTCGAGTCCGAGATCCAGACGCTCATTCGTGCCGCCGGTACCCACTGGCTGTTCGTGAGCGAGCGCTACGCCGACATCGCCGGGCGGATGGTCGACGTCGATGGCGAGCCAGTGCAAGTCGTCGACTACGACGACGGCTACGAAGCGTTCCTGGCGTCGGCCCCTGATCACGAGCCCGACGTCGACGTGGCCGATGAGGACATCATCGGCCTCGCCTTCACGAGCGGCACGACCGGACTGCCGAAGGGGGTCATGCAATCGCAGTACATGATGAAGAACATGGTGCTGCACTGTCTCCTCGAGTACGCCGTCGAGGACTCGGGCGAGTGCCGCTACTCGGCGGCGCCGATGTTCCACATCTCCGGAATGGCCATGATCTTCATGGGCGTGTTGCGCGGCTACCCCAACGTGCTCAACGGCCAGTTCGAAGCCGACAAGGTCCTTGCTTGGCTGCAGGAGGGCAAGCTGTCGGCCTGCTTCATGGTGCCGACCATGGTGAGCAGCGTGGTCAACCTTCCCGGTGCCGCCGGTGCCGAGTATCCCCGGCTCCGCACGATCCTCTACGGCGCTGCGCCCATGTCGCCGACCCTGTTGCGCAAGGCGATGGACGTGTTCGGGTGCGACTTCATCCAGGCGTTCGGGGCCGGCACCGAAGCCGGGCTGCAGACGATCCTGTCGCGCGACGACCACCGGCGGGCCGTCGACGGCCACGAGCATCTGCTCGAATCGATCGGGCGCCCGGCGCTCGGAGTCGAACTGCGACTGTGCGACGAACACCTCAACGACGTCGAGCCCGGCACCGTCGGCGAGATCGTCACCAGGAGCGACCAGGTCATGAGCGGCTACCTCCGCAACCCCGAAGCCACGGCCGATGCACTCGTCGGCAGCTGGTTCCGGGCCGGTGACCTCGCACGAGCCGACGCCGAGGGCTACCTCTATCTCGCCGGTCGCCGCAAGGACATGATCATCCGCGGTGGCGAGAACGTGTACCCGATCGAGATCGAGACCGTGCTCACCGAGCATCCCGCCGTGCATGACGCCGCAGTGATCGGCGTGCCTGACGACCACTACGGCGAGATCGTCCGAGCCTGCCTGATGCCACGCCCCGGGGTCGACCGCCCGTCCGACGACGAGCTGCGGGAGCACTGTCGAGCCCGCCTGGCGAGCTACAAGGTGCCCGTGGACTACGTGTGGCTCGACGCCTTCCCGCTCAATGCCAGCGGCAAGGTGCTCAAGCGCGAGCTTCGGGAAGCCACCTGAATCGGCCCGCCGTGCGAATGGTGGTCCGTCGGTGCCGTTTCGGGCGTCGGACCACCACCGATCGTCGGAGGTGCCTCAGCCGATGCGGGCGATCTGGCCGCCGTCGACCGGCAGGATCACGCCCGTGACGAAGCGGGCCTCGTCGGAGTTCAGGTAAAGCGCCGCGTAGGCGGTGTCCCAACCGGTGCCCTGCTGTTGTCCGAGCGGAACCTGGCGAGATCGTTTCGCCCGGAGCTCGTCGGGGTCGACGCCGGTGGCACTGCTGTGGCCGCCGATGGCCATTGGTGTGTCCATGAGGCCGGGCATGATCGCATTGACTCGGATGTTGTGACGGAAGTTCGCCGTCGCCAACTGGTGTGTGAGTGCATTGACCGCCGCCTTCGACGCCTTGTACGCCGCCAGCGGGGTCGAGGCCACCGCCGCGACTGACGACACGTTGGTGATCGACCCGCCGCCCGCTTCGCGCATCAGCGGCAGCACGTGCTTGCACGTCATGAACATGCCGGTGACGTTGACCTCGAAGATGCGCTCCCAGATGCTGCGCTCGAGATCCATGACCCGACCGTCGCCGGTGCCGATGCCGACGTTGTTGTGCAGGATCGTCGGCAGGCCGAACGCTTCGCGGCACGCCTCGGGGATCTGTGCGACCTGGTCCTCGTCGGTGATGTCGGCCGCGAAGGCCAGTGCCGTCCCGCCGGCGGCCTCGATCAGATCGACCGTGGCCTGGGCGGCGTCGAGCGTGCGATCGACGGCGAGCACCTGTGCGCCTTCACGGGCGAAGAGCAGTGAGGTCGCCCGTCCGTTGCCGATCGTGGTGTCGTCCGGGCTGCTCCCCGGTGATTGGCCGGCCCCGACCACGATCGCCACTCGGCCGTCGAGTCGTCCCGATCCCGGCCGATTCGCCAAGGTGTCCTCGCTCATCGCGCTCACCCTCCCCCTTCTGTGCGTCAAACGCGTCACCAAACCCGAACTGTGAGCCGAAGTTACCGCGAGCGGGAAGTTTGACGCACAGAACGGGGAACGCGGGGTGAATGACGCACAGAACGGTGGGTGGGGAGGTGGGGGTCGTGGTGGCACCGGGATTTCGCTTGCCAAGCGGGGGTGTTCCCGGCTTCCATCTGCGATGGAAACGAAGGGAGTCGGCAATGTCCGTGCTCGTGCTCAACGCGAGTTACGAACCCATCGGCGTCGTCAGCTGGCGCCGGGCGGTGGTCCTGATGGTGTCCGAGGTCGTCGACCTGACCGAGGCCGACGCGGCGGGTCGCGTCGTGCGTTCCGCCGGTGGTCTCGAGATCCAGCGCCCGGCCGTCGTGCGATGCCGCCGCATGGTGCCCGCCCTCCGGAACCGTCCGGTGCCGTGGACCCGAGCGAACCTGCGCATCCGTGACCAGGGCGTGTGCCAGGTCGCCGGGTGCAACAAGCCGGGCAACTCGATCGATCACCTCCAGCCGGTGTCGCGTGGCGGCGAACCGTCGAGCTGGACCAACACGGCTCTCATGTGTGCCCGGATGAACCAGGCGAAATCCGACCGGACGTTGGCCGAGGTCGGGTGGACGCTGAAGACCCAGCCCCGTGCCCCGATGATGCGGGAGCTGCTGGCCAAGAAGGTGATCGACCACCCGGAATGGGGTCAGTGGGTCGCCTGATCGGCCCACCGGCTCGGGTGTCGGCGCTGCTCGTGAACTACCGCAGATAGGACGACAGGCCTCGGCGAAGGAACCGACCGTCGCCGGGGCGACCGAGGTAGTTGCCATGCTCGACGATGACTCGGCCACGTGACAGCACGGTGTCGACCTTGCCGGTGAGCTCGAAGCCTTCGTAGGCCGAGTAGTCGAGGTTCATGTGATGGTTGTCGACGCTGATCGACCAGGTGGCAGTCGGGTCGTACACGACGATGTCGGCATCGGACCCGGGCTGGATGACACCCTTGCGGGGATAGAGCCCGAACATTCGGGCCGGGGTGGTCGAGCACAGCTCGACCCATCGAGCGAGTGAGATCTCGCCGGCGGCGACCCCTTGGTAGATCAGGTCCATCCGGTGTTCGACCCCACCGATGCCGTTCGGGATGAGGCGGAAGTCGTCGCGCCCGAGGTCCTTCTGTCCGTTCATGCAGAACGGACAGTGATCGGTGGAGACAACCGACAGTTCATCGGTGCGCAACCCCTTCCAGAGGTCGGCGGCGTGATGCTCGTGCTTGGATCGCAGTGGGGTCGAGCACACATAGCCCGCACCGTCGAACCCCGGCTTGCCGAGATGATCTTCGAGGGAGAGATAGAGATAGTGCGGGCACGTTTCGGCGAAGACGTTGGCGCCCCGGGTGCGGGCACGAGCCACTTCCTCGAGCGCCTCCGAGGCCGACAGATGCACGATGTAGAGCGGAGCGGCGCCGACCCGGGCCAGCTTGATCGCACGATGCACCGCCTCGCTCTCGAGCGCCTCGCGTCGGGCGTAGCCGTGATGGATCGGAGCGGTCTCGCCCCGTTCGACGGCCTGTTCGGCGAGGACGTCGATGGCGATGCCGTTCTCGGCATGCATCATGATCATCCCGCCGTTGCCGGCGGCTTGCTGCATGGCCCGCAGGATCTGGCCGTCGTCGGAGTACATCGAGCCGGGGTAGGCCATGAAGAGCTTGAAGCTCGACAGGCCCTCATCGACCATCGTGTCCATCTCCTTCAGCGACGAGGCGTTCACGTCGGCCATCGCCATGTGGAAGCCGTAGTCGATGGCGCAGTTGCCCTCGGCCTTGGCCATCCATGCCTCGAAGCCTTCGCGCAGCGTGCCGCCGATCGACTGCGTTGCGAAGTCGATGATGGTGGTGGTGCCACCCCACGCGGCAGCTCGGGTGCCGGTCTCGAACGTGTCGGACGACGTGGCCCAGGCCAGCGGAAGTTCCATGTGGGTGTGGACGTCGACCCCGCCCGGGATCACGTACTTGCCCGTGGCGTCGATGACCCGCTGTGCGGAGCTCTCGGCCGTCGCCGCCAACTCCGATCCCGGGTCGAGGAGGGCGACGATCCTCTCGCCGTCGACCACCACCTCACTCGGCGCCGAACCCGTGGCGCTGATGTGGATCCCGCCTTTGATGAGAATGGTCATGGTGAGGTTGTAGCCGATGGATCGGGCCTACTCGATGCCGGCGATGGCCGTTCGCAACGCCTCGAGTCCTTCGTCGATCTCGTCGGCGGTCACGTTCAGCATCGGCGCCATACGGATCACGTTGCCGTAGAGGCCACCCTTGCCGACCAGGAGATCATTGGCCTTGGTGGCTTCGAGCACGGCGGTGGCGTTCGCGGGGAGCGGTTCGAGCGACTCCGGCGCTGCGGTCTCGAACGCCTGCATCAGGCCGCGACCGCGCACCTCGGCGATCCATGGCGTGTCGGCCGCAATGGCGTCGAGACCGGCGCGGAACCGATCGCCCATGACCTTGGCGTTGGCCTGGAGATCGTGTTCGAGCACGTAGTCGATGGTGGCGAGTCCCGCCGCGGACACCAGCGGGTTGCCACCGAAGGTGGAGAAGTTGAGCACCTGGATGGTGTCCATGATCTCGGCCCGAGCGACCACACCGGCCAGGGCGACCCCGTTGCCGACACCCTTCGCGAAGGTCAGCATGTCGGGAACGATGTCGTGCGCCTGGTAGCCCCAGAAGTGATCGCCGGTACGACCCCAACCGGTCTGGACCTCGTCGGTGATGTAGAGGATCCCTCGGTTGTCGAGTTCCTTCTTCATCGCTCCGAAGAACCCGTCGGGCGGTGTGGCGAAGCCGCCGACGCCCTGGATCGGCTCGGCGATCAACGCCGCGACATCGCCGGCCGAGGTCATTGCGAGCAGTTGGGTGAGGTCGTCGACCCCGGCCCGGGTGAAGGCGTCGTCGTCGAAGTCACGGAACGGACTCCGCAACTGGTACGGGCCCTGGACGAAGGTGACCTGGAGCCCGGACACGCTGGTCGATGACCAGGCGCTGTGGGAGGTGATGGCCTGGGTGGTGAATGAGCGCCCGTGGTAGCTGTTGCGCATGGCCAGCACCTGGTTGGACTTGCGGTAGCTCGTGGCCAACAAGATGGCGGTGTCGTTCGCTTCGGTACCCGAAGGCGTGAGGAAGACCCGAGCGTCGGGGATGCCCGACAGCTCGGCGATCTTCTCGGCCAGCTCGATCATCGGCTCCGACAGGTAGAGCGACGAGGTGTGCATCACCTTGCCCGCCTGCGACTGGACCGCTGCGGTGACGGCCGGGTTGTTGTGGCCGATCATCGTGGTGAGCACGCCACCGAAGAAGTCGAGGTAGCGGTGATCGTTCTGGTCCCAGACGTAGCTGCCTTCGCCCCGCTCGATGGCGATGGGTTCGGCGTAGTAGGGGTTGAGGAAGGAGGGGAGCGCCCGCTTGTAGCGTTCGTGGAGCGAAGCAGTGCCCGGGGTGACGGTGTCGGTCATGAGACGAACACTACGCCCGTTCCACGACTCCTCCCCGTCTCGTTTCGATCGAGATCAGCTTTCCACCGTCAGGGTGAAGGGGAAGGTCTCGGTCTTGGTCTTGGGGTTCTTGCCGTTGGGATTGCTGTCGATCCAGGTGACCGACATCTCGATCTCATAGGTACCGGGCTCGACCAGCTCGGGATCGAACCAGATCCGGGCCACATCGCTCTCCTGAGCGTGCAGCCGGTCGTCGTGATGGAGGCTGGTGAAGGTCTCCTGCGGGTAGTACGGCTCGAGATCGGTCTCGAGTTCGATCTTGATGCCGTCGGTCACCGGGGCCAGACCGAGCAGATCGATCTCGACCCAGTTGCCCTTGGGATCGGCGGTGCCGGCCGGGCCGGCCTTGACCGTTGCCGAGTCGGTCAGGACCGAGAACCTGTCGCCGTCGAACTTCTCGGCCCGCACGTCGAGACCACCGGGGTAGAAGCGGAAGGTCTCACCGTTGTGCTCCCACTCGGCGACGAGCTGGAGGAAGAAGGATGAGCTCGCGTTCTCGTCGACCTTGAGGAGGAACGCCGTGCTGTCGATCTCACCAGCCGACAGATTGGCATCGTTGGTGAGCGCGGCCGAGGTGCGGTCGGCGGCGTATTCGATCTCGACGCCATTGGTCCACTCGTTGACGATGACTCGGAAGTTCTCCATGTCGGAGGGTGCGGTCCAGTTGACCGACACCCAGCTCTCGCCGCCCTTCATGACGTTGACCTTGTTCGAGCCGACGATCGACGGCTGGCTGTTCCACTGGGCGGAAGCGGGAACGGCCGGCAGAACGGTGGCAGCCGTGAGTGCTGTCGAGGCGAGGGCGAGGAGGCGGCGAGACTTCATGCCACTCCATCGACTGCGCGTTGGGGGCTCTTGAGGGTGAAGCCACCCACGGGCGTGGGCCGTTTGGATCAATCATCAAGGATTTGTCAACCGGTCGGGGCCGCCTCGCCGCCCGGTCGACGCCGACAGTAGGGTCGGCAGATGACTCGGACCGTGCTGACCGGTGGGATCGTTCTCGATGGGCGTGGCGGCGCCCCGACCAGTGCCGACGTGGCCATCGAAGGCGACCGCATCGTTGCCATCGGGCCCGATCTCGCCCCTGGTGACGGCGCCGACAACCTCGTCGATTGCGCCGGGGCGTTCATCGTTCCGGGTGTCATCGACTGCCACGTGCACTTCATGTCCGACGGTGATTTCGACCCGCTGATCAACCTGAACACACCGTTCTCGACGAACTTCTACCTGGCCGCCCAGCGCATGGCTCGAACGCTCGACATCGGGGTCACGACGGTGCGAGAGGCGGGTGGGGCCGACCTCGGGGTCAAAGAGGCGCAGGAACGGGGCCTCATCGAGGGCCCTCGCATGCAGATCTCGATCTCGATCCTGTCGCAGACGGGTGGTCACGTCGACCAGTGGCACGTGTGCGGTGGCCATATGCCCGACATGCTCAGCGCTCATCCCGGTCGACCACATGGTGTGGTCGACGGTCCCGAGGAGATGCGTCGGAAGGTCCGCGAGCTGGTTCGGGCTGGTGCCGACGTGATCAAGGTGTGCACCTCGGGTGGCGTCATCTCGCCGCGCGACGATCCTCGCCATGCCCACTTCCGCGACGACGAATTGACGGTGGCGGTGACCGAAGCCCGGGCCGCCGGATTGTGGGTCATGGCCCACGCTCAGGCCAACGACGGCATCAAGGCGGCGATCCGCACTGGCATCCGGTCCATCGAGCATGGCATCTACCTCGACGACGAGGCCATCGAGATGATGCTCGAGCGCGGGACCTACCTGGTGCCCACGCTGATCGCTCCCCGAGGGGTGCTCGAAGCCGCCGACCGAGGGATCACCTTGCCGCCGGTCTACATCGAGAAGGCCAAGATGGTCATCGAAACGCACCAGCAGTCGGTCGCCAAGGCCATCGGCGCCGGTGTCAAGGTGGCGTTCGGGACCGACACCGGCGTCACTCCGCATGGCGACAACCTGACCGAGTTCGCCGAGCTGGTGCGCTGCGGCATGACCCCCGTGCAGGCGTGGGCAGCAGCCGGTCCGGTGGCGGCGGAACTCATGGGCCTCGATGACGAGATCGGCACCGTGGAGGTTGGCAAGGTCGCCGACCTCGCCGTGTTCGACGGCGACCATGCCGACCTCGACGATCTCGCCGGTCGGGTGCGGTCGGTGTTCCAGAGCGGCCGACAGGTGCGAGGGCGCGAGGAATCGACTCAGTCGTAGGTGCGCACCTCGACCCGGTGACCGTCGGGGTCGCGGACGTACACACCGTCGCCGTTGCCACGGGCGCCGAAGAGCTGGGCGGGACCCATCTCGATCTGGCCCTCGTGGTTGGCGACGAACGCATCGAACCCGGCGCGATCGGTGACGAACGCGACGTGGTCGACGTTTCGGCCATCAGGCTCCTTGGCGACGAGATCGACGAGCGTCGCGTCGTTCACCCGCAGCGACACGAACGGCACCGTGCCGGCGCGCCAGGCATCGAGCCGTTCCGCCTCCAGACCGAGGTGCTCGGCATACCAGGCAACGGACCGCTCGACATCGGCGACGCAGAGCACGAGGTGATCGATGGCAGAGATCATCGCCACACCGTAGGCACGGCCGGCCAACATCCGCCGATCGGTCGGTGTGCGACGAGGACCGCGCCCACGTCGTCTGCGACTACAGGGTGGCGAATGCCCGAACCGTGAAGGTACCGGCGCCCTCGATCTTCGGTGGCGTCGCCGTGAAGACGAAGCCGCTCGCAGGCAGTCGGTCGAGATGGGTGAGGTGCTCGATGATCGGGATGTCGTTGCCGAGCAGTGTGGAGTGCACCGGCCGCTCGCCGCCCTCGGTGCTGTCGATGTTCAGCGAGTCGATCCCGACGCAGGCCACCCCGGCGTCGACCAAGGCATCGGCCGCAGCGGCAGAGAGGTGCGGGTGTCCGCTGAGGTAGGCGTCGGTACCGAAGTGACGGGAGTGGTCGGTGCGGATGAGCACAGCGTGTCCGGCGAGACCGGCAAGTTCTGCGGCCTCCAGATCGATCGTGGTCTGCCCTCGTCGATCCAGACAAACCGCCGGAACCCCCGCCACCCGTTCCAGCGGGAGCGCTGCGAGATCATGACCGTGGGCGAATCGGTGGAACGGCACATCGAGGTAGGTGCCGGTGTTCGTGCAGATCGAGAGTTGGCCGATCGTGAACGTGATCCCGGGGCCGTAGATCTCCTCCGCCGCTTCCCTCGTGAGGTGCACCCCGATGACCGGGGCAGGCAGGCCGGGGTAGGTGACCATGCCCTCGGTGATCGTGTGACTGAGATCGATCAGTTGGCGTGACGTCGACATGGGTCCTCAGGCTTCCCCCGAGTGTCCGGCTCGGTTGACCGGGATTGTCGCCGATCGAGCGAGCACCGCCAAGGCGTTCGACCTACCGCCCATCTGCTGATCGACTCAGGCCGACCGGAAGTGCGATCAGTACCTTCGGTCGCATGCACCTCCGCCATCTGTTCCTTGCCGCCACCACTGGTCTGGGCCTGCTCGTGCTGCCTGCGGGCGCCGATGCCGCTCGCTGCACGATCTCGGGCACCAGTGGGGACGACGTGCTGGTCGGGACCGAGGGTCCCGACGTCATCTGCGCCGGTGACGGCGACGACACGATCACGGCCCTCGGCGGCGACGACATCGTCTATGGCGGCGCCGGCTGGGACACGATCAACGGGGGCGACGGCAACGACACCATCTACCTCGGACCCGATGCCGGGGCCGGCTACGGGGACGCCGGGAACGACCGCATCGTTGGGTCTCGCAACGGTGGCTATGGCAAGTTCGACGGGGGCGACGGCGACGATGTCCTCATCGGGCTCGACTCGGGCGAGAAGGATCATCACGACATGGGCGATGGTCGATTCGCCGACAACCTCTTCTACACCGGTGCGGGCGACGACCGGGTCTACGGATCGTCGAACGCCGACTACATCGAGAGCCAGCTCAACGATGGATTCAAACGAGTGTGGGCACGCGCTGGTGACGACATCGTCTTCGTTCTCGACGGTCGCGTCGAGGGTGAGAGCGGCGACGACGTCATCGTGGTCGAAGGGGTCGGACAGGGCTACGGAGGGTCGGGCAACGACTGGCTCTACAGCGGGAGCACCGAAGGAGTTGCCGGCGGCGGCACCGGAGCCGACTACGTTTCGGGACTCGGACGACTGTGGGCCGGGGATGACGACGATGTCGATGTTCTCGAGGCTGCAGACATCGATGTGCGTTGCGGAGGCCGAAGCAAGGACGTCTACATCGGGTGCACCCGCAGCTGATCTACGCCGTCAGCGTTGCCAGGAGTTCGGTCACGGCGGCAGTGACGGCGGTGGCCACGGCGTCATCGTCGGCGCCGAAGGGCTGACCGGCGAGTAGCGCCTGACGATTCCCGACGATCGCGGCGAGGCGCACGCCACCCGAGCCGGCGGCGAGCGCCGACTCGGCAACGCCTGATGCATCGAGCCGCACCGAGCCCTGTTCGAGGGTGACCCCATCGGCCTCGACCGAGCCGTCGATCGGGACGATCAGGGTCTCGGTGTCGAGCGTGCGAGCGGGCCAGGCAACGGCGCCAGGCTCGGCGTCGATCAGGCACACGACGGGCCCGCGCTCGGGTTCACCGAGCAAGCCCACGAAGGCCTTGACGCCGGGGCCGGCTTCGATCCAGCCATCCTCGCTGCCGAAGCCACCGTTGAGGTGGGCGCGAGAGGTGCCGCCGGCCGTGGTACGGATGGCCGGTGCTCCGGGACACGGGTCGAGTCGCTCGATCCCCATGGCCTTCGCCGCCGCCACCTGTGTCGGCTCGACTCGTTCGGTGACCTCGGCCTTCACCGGCGTGATGGCGAAGCCGCGACGGTCACCCATCAGGACGAGTCCGAAGCCACCCTCGGGACCCCATGCGAGGTTGTCGCTGGCGTACGGGACGCCGCCATCGTGGAACCGGAACTCGCCATGGCCATAGCTGTCACGGCCCATGTTGGTCGTCCCACGGACAGAGATTCGCCAGTTGTCGGAAGGATGGGCGTGGGAGAAGCCCGTCGGCATCTGTTCCTCCATCGGCACCGACGCCGACAGGAAAACGTAGGGGCCGGCCTCCTCGTCGCCGAACAGCATCGACAGCGACGGAATCCCGCTGAACTCGGTCCAGATCGTCGTGTCTCGGAAGTCGAGATCGACGTGAGCCCCCTCGGACTCGATGGCGGGACGGGTCATGATCTTCGGCACGGTGGCTCCCCTCGTTCGCCCGGACCGTAGTGAGACCAACCCGTCAACGCAAAGCGCCAACCGCTCCGCCGGCGGGTGGATGGCCGCTCCGAGCGGCTTCATCGTGTGGCGCGACAGGGCGTTACTATGCCGGACGTCACAGATGACGGTGCGATGGCACCTCGAGGAGCATCAACGAGTGAGCGACAGCTGGATTCCCAATGACCCCTCATCGGCGATCTACCGACTCTGGTCTCGAGCCAACGCCGGAGAGGTGTTCCCGGATCCGATCACCCCGCTCAATGCCTCCATCGGGTTCCTCCACAACATCGAGCCGGGCTGGCGTCTGGCGCTGGTAGAGACTGGCATGTTCGACGAGGGATCGTGGGACGACACCATCCCGCACAATCCCATCGCCGTGTTCCACGGCTACATCTATCTGAACATGTCGCTGTCACGTCTCTTCGGGGTCCGGCTCGGCGTCGGCGCCCAGGCGATCGACGACGCCTATTTCGGTGACATGCCGGGGATCCCGTCCTACGAGAGCGAGGCCCGACCGACCGACGAGGACGCAGCCGCCACCGAGCGAGGCCAGGCATGGATGAGTGGAGCGGCGGCGACGCAAGACCTCGCGCGGTACGACGCCGACCGGGTCACCGTGCTGGGCATCGTCGCAAATCGACCCGACCTCACAGCCTCGACCGAGCGAGAGCTGCTCGAGCAACTGACGGTGCACGAGGAGCTCGCCGTGCACCTCTGGCAGGCCCACCTCGCAGCAAGCACGATCGTCGGCATCGGCATCGGCGCCTGCGGCCAGATCGCCGCAGCCATCGGCCGCCCGGAACTGGCGCTCGCGCTGAGCAGCGGATTCGGCGACATCGATTCGGCCCAGGCCACCCACGAGATGTGGCCGCTCAGTCGGCTCGTCGCGAAGTCTGCACACCTCCGTGAGGTCATCGCCGGCAATGTTGGACGTCGCTGGGACGCGATCGTCGGTGACGATCATCCGGACGCGGTCGAATTCGTTGCCGCCGTCGGGCAGTTCCTCGATCGATGGGGGTTCCGTGGACCGAACGAGTGGGAGCTGCGCAGCGACACGTGGGGCACCAAGCCCGAGATCCTCATGACCGCGATCGAGACCATGAGCCGCGCCGATGATGCCGAGTCTCCCGCCGTGCGATCCGATCGACAGATCGCCGAGCACGTCGAAGCCGTTGCCGCGGTGCGCGAGGCGCTGGCCGCCGACGAGGCGACGTCTGCCATGTTCGAGGGCCAGCTGAACATCGCCGAGATGTTCTCTCGTGCCAGGGAGCGAGCTCGAATGACGGTCGCGCTGCTCCTGCACGAGCAGCGCCTGGCTGCCAATGAACTTGGCCGCAGGCTCGTGGCGAACGGTGTGATCGATCACGCCAATCTCATCTACATGCTCGGCATCGACGAGCTCACTCAGGTGATCGACGGGCAGCATGACGTGCTGGCCGAGCTGCCGGCGCGCGAGGCACGATATCTCGAGCTGTTCGACTACGTCCCGCCGTTCGTGGTTGCCGGCGACGTTCCACCGCTCGAGGATTGGGACCGCCACTCCCAGGCCAAGGCAGGCGAGCCACTCGCGATCGGGGAGAGCCTCACTGGACTGGGAGGCGCGCCGGGCAGCATCTCCGGATCTGTTCGCATCGTTCGGAGCCCGGCCGACCCGACCGCGCTGGAGCCGGGCGAGATCTTGGTGTGCCCGATCACCGACCCGGCATGGACGCCGTTGTTCCTCGCCGCCGGCGGGGTGGTGTGTGAGGTGGGTGCCCCGGTGTCGCACGCAGCAATCGTGAGTCGCGAGCTCGGGATCCCGTGCGCCGTCTCGGTCGGAGGTGCACTCTCTCGACTCGCCGACGGCATGGTGATCGAGATCGACGGCGGGTCCGGCACCGTGACCCGCACGGCGTGAGCCCGTGATCTCGTCGCACCACTTCGAATCGGCGGCACGGCTGCGATGACGGTGTTCCCGCCATGACGGTGTTCCTGCCATGACAGTGCTCGACGCGGCGTTCGACCCCGCTGTTGCCGACAACGGTGTCCGACTGCTGCCGGAACACCCGCCGCGTCTCGGTCCGGTGTCGCGACGACTCGTGACTCGGACGCTCTCGCTCTTGGGGATGCAGGTGGCGCTCGGATCGCTTCTTGTCGTCATCGGCGATGGTGCGATCCGCACCCTGGGACTCGGACTCGTATTCCCGGGAGCAGGCTGGCTCCACTCCGCTGGCGTGCTGGGATTCGTCGTCACGATCGCGTTGTCGCTGCTGGCGGTGGTGCTGTGGTGGGGCATCAGTGCCCACTTCGCGATCCCGCTGGTCTGGTGGGTCTCGGCCCTCGCCGCCGCAGCAACGACCGAGGGCCCTCGGCTGTTCGCCACCGGCGGAACGACCTGGGCGTGGGCGGTGCCCGCCGCGTACGTCGGCCTCGCCGGAACGCTGGGCTTCATCGCTACGCACTACGAGCGGTCGTATCGACAACGACTGGCCAAGGTTCCCGAGCTGAACGCCTACCTGGCATCGGCGACGCTGCCGGCATCGGTCGCCGAGGCGCTCCCGCTCACCGACACCGACCGCGAACTCGTGCGATGGGCCTTCGAGCTGGCGCTGCAGCCGGCCGACCAGTTCGACGGGTTCGACTGGGGTGAGCAGATCCACGGCCCCACCTGTGTTCGCTACCAGCTCGATTTCCTCACCTGGGCGCTCGCGCTCCATGCTGCCAACCACGTGCCGAACGCGCCGAGCACGGTCGAACGGGCGATGGCCGCGCTCATCGAACGACAGACCGACATCCGGGTCTGGGGTTACTGGCGCACGCTCAACCGGATCGGAAACTTCCGCAACGATCCCGACCCCATCGTGCACGACAACATCATGTTCTCGGCCTACCTGCTCGACATCATCAACGCCTACGAGAACGCGACCGGGTCGACTCGGTTCGACGCGGACGACGCGCTGGTCTTCGTCTGGAAAGACGGACGCACCTTCTCCTACAACCACCACACGCTGGCCGAGGCGGTCCATCGCAACCTCTCGGCATCGGCCCTCGGCTTGTTCCCGTGCGAACCGGGCTGGGTGTTCACTGCGTGCAACACCTTCGCCGCTCAGGGATTGGCCGGTCACGCCCGACGCCATCACAGCGCGCTCTGGGACGACGTCGAGAGCCACTGGCGACGCGGACTCGAACAGGAGATGCTCACACCGGACGGCAACTTCCTCCACATCCGCTCGAAGGTCACGGGCCTGTCATTCGACACCGGCGAGGTGCCGGACGGCGTCTACTACTCGACGGGCACGAATGGCTTCGCCGACGTCGCCCCCGACATGGCCGTCCGGGCCAAACTGCTCGCGACTCGGGGCGCCGGTGAGAAGATACGCGCGCTCGAAGGCAAGGTGCACGACGGCGTTCTCGACCTCACGCTCGAGCCGGCAGCGGAACGCAACACCGGGATCCGCACCGAAGTGCCCGAGTGGACTCGGCTCATCGGCGGCGCACTCGGACTCGGCATGCCCGAACTCGCCATCGCGGCCAAGGCCGGCGCCGATCGGCAGTGCGCGACCGGGCGGCGCTGGCCGGAACGGCCCCTCACATCCGGCGTCCAGAACACCGGCGTCCACTTGTTCGTGCGGTGGGGCGCACCACTGTCGACGGCGGGTCTCGCACTCCGGGGCTACGTCGCACCGACGGGTCCGGTGCTGCGGTCGGACCTGTGGCCGAATGCTCTGGTGACCGAGGCGGTGTCGCCCGATGGTGTGCGCTTGCATCTGACGATCGAGCCGGCAGCTGACCCGATCGATGCCCGTCTCGAATTGGATCAGCTCGTGCCTGGCGCCAGCTACACAGCGACGGGCGGGGCGAACGCGATGTCGTTCTCTGCCGACCCCGACGGGAAGGCAGTCCTCGACCTCCACATCGCCGATCGTCATCTGGTCGTCATCGCACCGACTGCATCAGGCGAATCAGGTTCGTAGGCGGCCGAGATGCGACTCATCAACATCGATCGCAACTGGACTCGGCTCGTGTGGTGGGGGTGCCGCCTGACCCGTCGACCGCGGTTGAGCAACGCTCGAGCGCCGGAAGCGGCTGCGGCGCTACCGGTCCGCGCTGCCGCGGCGACGGCCGTCGACGCACGGGCGACAGACGAGGGCGGGAGGCCATGACCGTCGGACTCGATCCCGAGTGGATTGCCGAGCACTCGGCGATCGATGGCCGGCGACCACGCCGCGCCGAGTTCGCCGGCTTCGTCGGTACCGGCCAGATGAGCCGCAACGCTCGCTTCGCGCTGATGTGGGACGACGGCGAGGGACCCGAGACCGTCATCGTGAAACTCCCGTCGTCGGAGGTCAACACTCGGACGCTTTCGTTCGACCACGGGGCCTACCTGCGGGAATGCACCTTCTATCGGACCATTGCGCCACTGGTCGACATCTGCATGCCGCAGGTGCTGGCAGTCCACTACGACGCTGCGGCCTACGACTTCGCGGTGGTCCTCGAAGACCTGGCAGGTTCCGAGCAGGGCGACCAGTTCACCGAGCCGAGCGACGAGCAACTGGTGCTGGCGATCGAACAATGCGCTGCGCTCCATGCACCACTGTGGAACGCCACCGACACCTCCACCTTCGACCTCTACCGGGAAGACGCCGACGATCGTGAACGCAAGTACGCCGACACCATCCCCGGCCTACTCGACGCCGTTCACGAACGCCTCGGCGCGGGACTCGACCCGGCCGTGCCCGAGCTGATCGAGCGGTTCGCCCGCAGTGCCGGTCGATGGGCACGGCTCACCACGGCGTCCACCACGCTGGTGCACGGAGACTTCCGACCCGACAACTTCATGTTCGCCGTCGACCCCGGTGCGCCGGCGATCGCCGTCGTCGATTGGCAGACCGTGCGCCTCGGCATCGGGGTGACCGATGTGGCCTATCTCCTCGGGGCCGCGATCCGGCCCGAGAAGCGCCGGGAGATCGAGCACGACATGCTGCAGCGCTACCGATCCGAACTCGAACGGCGCGGGGTGACCGACTACCCGCAGGCACAATGCGAGCGGGACTACGCGCTGGGATCGCTCCATGGCGTGGTCGTCGCCATTCGCGCGACGACCGTGGCCGACCGGACCGAACGCGGCGACGCCATGCTCACGTTGATGCTCAATCGCCACGCCCGCCACGCTCTCGACGTTGGAGCGCTCGACCTCATCGAGTCCTCCTAGTCGGGGTTGTCGGGTTCCTCCCCTGCGACGTCGTGTGACCTTGGTCCCTATCCGCTGTGGTGTGCCATGCGTACGTTCACCTAACAAGCGGCCGGTTGTTTCTGACCCGCCACCGATTCCTTGGGGGAACACCATGGGACAGATCAACCCGAACGGACCGACGATCCAGCACCTGGCGTTGATGGTGCGCGACATCGACGCATCGCATCGCTTCTACACCGAGGCGGTCGGCTTCGCCCAGTGCGGCCAACTCGACAACACGGTGGAGGGCCGCGAGGGCCTGGACATGCGGTTCTACCGCGGCGCCGAGGACCGTCACCACGACCTCGCGCTCGTGCAGATTCCCGATCCCTCGGCCTTTCCCGCCGCCAATACCGAGTGGAACATGTTCGAGAACAAGATGGGCATCAACCACTTCGCCATCTGCTATCCCACGCGTGAGGAGTTCCTCGAGCGGCTGGTCAAGCTCGAGGAACTGGGTGTCGAGTTCCGCCAGCGCGGCGAACACGGCATGACCCACAGCTGCTACGTGTCGGACCCCGACGGCAACGGCGTCGAATTCCTCTACGAACTCCCTGAGTCGGTGTGGGTCGGCGACGTGAACGCCGCCCTCAACCACTGGGTCGACGCCAAGGACGCCATGGACGACAACACCGACTACGAGGTGTTTGCCTGAGGCCACGCAGGCTCATCGCCTGACGCAACCGCGACACCACCGACCGCTCCCTGTTCCTGGTGTGGAGCCGTTGGCCTCTAACACCTGCCGACCCGGCGAAGGACGCTGGAGGTACCAACGAAATCGAGAGGTGGTGGTACCGGTGTGGACCGAAGAAGAACAACATGAGGCGGCACTTGCGCGCCTCGCGGCCCGGCGTGAATTCAAGACGCACGTTGCGGTGTACGTGATCGTCAACCTGGGACTGGTCGTGCTGTGGGCTGCGACAGGGGCCGGCTACTTCTGGCCGATCTGGGTCCTGCTCGGGTGGGGTATCGCGGTCGCACTCAACGCGTGGACCGTCTACATCCAGCGGCCGATCACCGAGGATGACATCCAGGCGGAGATGCGACGAGGACACCCGCCGGGCGCCCCATCGTGACACCTCCATAGGAGAAGGGGACGCCCGGTGCACCCGGGCGCCCCGATCGCGCTCAGCCCCGGTCCCGGCGCGGGTCGTCCAGCTCGACCGTCCAATAGTCACCGAGTGCAGACCGAATCCGCTGCTCGAACATCGGGAGCAGCCAGTCGGCGGGCATGATGCACTCGGCGCACGCTTGCGTCGGGATGTGGAGCCGGAGCACGACCGACGATGGGCCGGTCACGTCGGCCACGAGGTCGGCGCCGTCGGTGCGCAGACCTTCCGCCAGCTCCTCGACGAGCGCAGCAAGGTCGAGGCCCTCGGTGGCGGCGTCACCTGCATCCACTCGCGGAGCGAGCAGCAGCGCCTCCACCCGGCCGGTGATGGCGTCCGCCAGCGCCAAGACCTGGTCGCTCGTGAGACTGGTGACCGGATGTGGCACGACCGCGAAGAGGTAGTCGGGAAACCCGTTGACCTCTGCCATGGCCGCGCATGTGGCGACGAAGGGCTGGGTCACGATGGCGGCGGCGGGGAGCCCACGCGCCTCGAACTGCACGGCGTCGAGCAAACTGCCCGACGAGCAGCTGCCTCAATCGCCGATGGCAGCGATGATGGCGGTGGCGCCCTCCTCGAGCCGAGCGACCTCCTCGGGCGCGGCGGGAAAGCTGTACGTCGCCTTGCGCACCTCGATGCGTCCCGCGATCCGGTGACGCTGAGCGAGATTGTCGGCAACTCGGGCCAGGATCGCCCGACCGTGTGTCTTGCCGTTGTCGAGCAGACCGAGCACCGCACCGTCGAGGTTTGTGGGTCTCGGTGCGAGCGTCTTGGCCGCGCTCGTCGGTCCGAGCGTCGGGGCGAGCAGACGGATGGTCATTGGACCACCTCCTCGGTGATGAAGGGGACGGAGCGGGTGCGGCTCCAGGTCGGGAAGAACGCCGAATGGCCGCCGGCGTCTCCGCCTCCGACGAACAGGGCGATGTCGTCGGGGCCGGTACCGCGGTGGATCATGATGTCGACGTCACCATCGTGGATCTCGGGGTCGGCGGCGAACCACATGGTGCGGTCGTTGGCGTCGCCATGTCCGCCCGCCTCGACCTTGCCGCCCCGCTTCAGGTCCGCGTAGGTACGGGCCGCGTGCTCGAACAGGAACTCCTGCACCTGCGCTCGACTCCACCCGGCGGCGCCGATCTTGCGAGCGTGTTCAGGAGCAAACACCAGCAGGGAACGGCCCGAGGAGAAGGACCCGAACGCTGCCATCGAGTCGGCGAAGGTCATGAGCAGACCCTCCGGGCCGCCGGACGCGTGATTGAGGACGTTGTGGCCGGATTCGGCCGCCATGATCGTGACCGTCGACTGGTCGGCTCGGAAACCGACCGAGGGTGTGGTAACCGCCCCAGGGACTCGACGCCTCGTCTTCGGCGAAGCACATACTGATCTTCCCTGCCCATCCCTGGGTGCTCTTGTCGAGAAGTCCGGGAACGGCGAGCAGGCAGTTGCGAGCCACCAACCGCACGGCTCGTCCAATCGTGGAGTTGGCCCGGTTGCCGCCGCCCAGCAGGTTCTCCTTGGCATTCATGCCGATCTGATCCCGGACCGGGCCGTTCACCGCGATCAGGACCGCCGCCCCTCCGGTGGAGGTGAGGACGGCGTGCAGACCAAAGCGAGGATGACTCATCGCCTTCAGCACGGCACCGACGACCGGGAAGTACTCCGGCCGACAGCCGGCGAGCACGGCGTTGACCGCAGCGTTGAACGCCGTCACCTCCAAGCCTCGTGACGGCTCGATCAGCAGGACCTCGTCGGCGGACCACGGCCCGGCGTCGAGCACGGCCGACACGAGTGCTTCGGTCGGCGGCACGACCGGGAGCCCGTCACTCCAGCCCGCATCGAAACATGCCTCGATCGCCGCCCACGGATCATCGACGAGCAGATCTCGTTCGGACGTCGGCATGGGTCGGTGCAACGGAACTCCTCAACGGCTCAGCGGAGCATGGCGACCGTAGCACTCCAGCGCCGGCGGGCCGTCAGCGATGCGCGTCCGCCGCCACCCGGTCACGCTCGTTCGCAACCCGTTCGAGATCGGTCGTGAGGTCAAGACTCGACGCGACGTCATCAGCTTCATCGAACCCCTTCACGATCATCCAGACCGCCATCACCATCTCCTGCACCGCAAGCGGCGCGACCAACAGGTTCAGCGCCGACGCGCTCGAGTTGAGGGTTTCGATCATGACCAGCGCGCCGGACAGGAACATGGCAGGTACGCCGACCAGGCCCCATACCGACAGCCAACGGGGAACGAGGCGGTACCGATAGAGCACCCAGTTGAGCACCAGTGCCGACAGGCTGAAGACCATCTGTGCGCCGAGAAGCCCCGTCCAGTCGCTGGACGCCTTGAGCGTTTCGGCAAGGAGATCTGCCTCGGCGGTTGGCGGCGCGCCATCGGCCATGGCGTTCCAGCTCAGCGGCACCAGCAACAAGCCGCCGATGAGCCCGACTGCGATGGTGACCACCTCGAGAGTTCTCGCCAGCACGTAGCCGAGAGCGAGGGTCTCGCTGTGTCGCCGCAAGACGGGCCACAGGAAGACTGCGGTTCCGATCATCGCTGCCAGCATCATGAAGACCAGCAACTCGCCCGCCAGGAGCGACGCCTGGTGGTCGTGGACGGCGACAAGGAGGTCGTCGTCACCAAGCGTTCCCGCCATGGCGATCACACTCGCCACGCCCGTCGCCGTGGCGACAACGAACAGCCAGCCGGCCTTCCGCACCGGCGCCGAGGAGTACGTCATCTCGCACCTCCACGCTCGAAGGATGCTTCCATGCTCCTCCCGTGCGCCGGCAGCGGGCAGAGGAGAACGGCTCTCACCATCGCTCCAGCGAGCGGGACGGCGCGTGGCCGGACGCGTCCGTCACACGCAAGTCAACGACGGGCCGGCGATCAGTCGAGACCGCTGCTCTCGTTCCCCTCCCCCACTTCGCCATCGACATCGTCAGGTCGGTGGGACTCGACGGCGAACGTCGCCGGGCCGGAGAGTTCGACGTGATGGAGTCGAGCGGGCGGAATGACGATGGCTTGCTCGGCCACCAACTCGATCGGTTCGTCGGCGGTGTCCTCGAACACGAAGCCCACCGTGCCAGTGTGGACCACCAATCGGGCCCAGACGCCGTCGGCCACGCGGTGCGCCCGCAGCAGACCCGCCGGGACCGTGTCGTTGTCGAAGACGGCGGTCGTCCGGGCGAGGACGAAGCCATCGGGGATCTCGTGCTGGTCAGCCATACGCGTAGGCTACGGCTCCACGTATCAGCAACGCTCAGGAGCACCCGTGGCCGCAGCTGCCGACAAACCCAAGGGACCAGCGTCGTACTTCCCGTCGATCGAGAAGAAGTACGGCCAACCGATCGAGCATTGGCTCACGCTCGTGTCCGAGCGCAACGATGCAAAGCACATGGAAACGGTGCAGTGGCTGAAGGACGAGCACGGCCTCGGGCATGGTCACGCCAACGCCATCGTCGCCCACGTGCGCGCCCAGTCCTGACCCGGCGCCGAGTCTTCCCCCAGCCCGACGCGGTGCTCAGATGTAGAGAGCCGGGTCGTGGAGTTTGTCGACGTCGGCGGCGGCGACGTTCATCACTCGACCGGGAACACCGACGGCGACACCGCCGGCAGGAACGTCCTTCACGATGACGGCGTTGGCCCCGATCTTGGCGTCGTCACCAATGGTGATCGGCCCGAGCACCTTGGCGCCTGATCCGATGACCACGCGGTTGCCGACGGTCGGATGTCGCTTCCCTTTCGACATGGAGACCCCACCGAGTGTGGTCCCGTGAAAGATCAGTACGTCTTCACCGATCACGGCGGTCTGGCCGATCACCACTCCCATGCCGTGGTCGATGAACAAGCGACGCCCGATGGTGGCGGCCGGATGGATCTCGATGCCCGTGACCGAACGTGCCCACTGACTGAGCAACCGAGCCGGCAGCTTCAGGAAGCGTGATCGGTACCACATCATGTGGGCGAGCCGATGCACCCAGATGGCGTGGACACCGGGGTAGCCGAGCGCCACCTCCCATTTGCTCCGGGCCGCTGGATCGCCGTCGATCGCCGCCTGGAGGTCTTCCCTGAGCAGCTCGATGACACCGAGGCCGTAGTTGGCCTGCGCGGACGCCTTGATGCGGTCCAGCTTCTCGGTGTCGTGGTCGGCCAACTCGTAGGCCTCCGGTGTGGTCACAGCCACAGCTTGCCTCCGTCAGTCGACGAGACCCTCGAACAATGGGGTGGTCTGGTAACGCTCACCGAGGTCACAACCGACGGTGACGATGGTCTTGCCGGCGAACTCGCGACGCTTGGCCAGCTCGAGCGCCGCGGCGATGTTGGCCCCGGCGGAGATACCGACCAGGAGGCCTTCCTGGGTGGCGGCGAGACGTGAGGTGGTAAAGGCGGTGTCGCTCTCGATGTGGAGGACCTCGTCGTAGAGCTCGGTGTCGAGCACCTCGGGAATGAAGTTGGCGCCGATGCCCTGGATCTTGTGCGGTCCAGGAGCGCCACCGGCGAGGATCGGCGACTCGGCGGGTTCGACGGCGAACAGCTTGATGTCGGGGTTCTGCTCTCGCAGGTAGCGGCCGGTGCCCGTGATCGTTCCGCCGGTACCGACGCCCGCAACGAAGGCGTCGACCTTGCCGTCGGTATCAGCCCAGACCTCGGGACCGGTGGTCGCGTAGTGGATCTTCCAGTTGGCCTCGTTTGCGAACTGGCGAGCCAGCACCGCGCCCTCGCGCTGGGCAACGATCTCATTGGCCTTGTCGACCGCACCCTGCATCCCGAGACTGGGGTCGGTGAGCACCAGTTCCGCACCGAAGGCTCGGAGCAGGGCACGCCGCTCCTTCGACATCGACTCGGGCATCGTGAGGACTGCTGAGTAGCCCCGAGCGGCAGCGACCATCGCCAGTGCGATGCCGGTGTTTCCTGACGTCGCTTCGACGATGGTGCCGCCCGGACCGAGTTCGCCCGACTGCTCGGCGGCGTCGATGATCGCAACGCCGATGCGGTCCTTCACCGAGTTGGCGGGGTTGAAGTACTCGAGCTTGACGAGCACCTGGGTGCCGGGCGGCAATCCCTCGGTGAGTCGATTGAGGCGCACGAGCGGCGTGCCGCCGACGGTCTGGGTTACGTCTTCGAAGATGCGTGCCATGTCGAAACCCTACCGAGTCAGTCGGGTATTGCGCCAGCGAAGCGCCGCTCTCGACCGCCGACCGGAAACGGTCTGCCCGCCGGCTGGGGACTACGTTGCAGAGATGTCCCAGGACTCAGACCATAGCGGTGACGCAGCCGAGGTTGCCTTTCCCCTCAAGGACCTCCTCGGCTTCTCGGTGGAGCGTGGCGACGGTGTCGGTCGAGCCGAGCTCGTGATCGACCATCGTCACCTCAACCCCAACGGTGTGGTGCACGGGTCGGTCCCCTACGCCATGATCGACACAGCCATGGGTGCGGCAGCGATGAGCGTGCTGGCAGAGGGGCAGTTCTGCGCCACCATCGACATCCACACCCGCTACCTGTCGGCGGTCGCCCAGGGCACGATCGAAGTCGAAGCCGTGGTCCGCCGAGCGGGGCGACGAATCGTGCATCTCGATGCGAGCGCAACGGTCGACGGCAAGGAGATCGTCACCGCCGTCGGCAGCTTCGCCGTCCTCGGCGAGCCGAACTGACGAGTGAGCACACGGCGAAATCAAGCGGTCGGCGTCGAGGTCGACCACTAGCGTCAGCGGCATGCCCATCGTCGAGCTACCGACCGGAATCACGCTGTCGTTCGAGTCGATCGGATCCCCCGACGATCCAACCGTCCTCCTCATCGCAGGATTCGGCGCCCAGCTGCTGTCGTGGGACGAGGGCATGTGCGAGCAGCTGGTGGAGCGAGGCCTGCGGGTCGTGCGCTTCGACAACCGAGACTGCGGGCAATCGACAGCGTTCGATGACGTCGAGGTCGACCTCGGGGCCGTCATGACCGCCGCTTCGACCGGCCAGCTCGAGGCCGCCCGTCAACTCGCCGCCTACACCCTGCACGACATGGCCGACGATGCCGCCGGCTTGATCGAGGCCCTGGGCCTCCCCTCGGTTCATGTGGTCGGAGCGTCGATGGGCGGAATGGTCGCCCAACTGGTCGCCTCTCGGCATACTGCCCGTGTTCGATCGCTGACGTCGATGATGTCGAGCACCGGCGAGTCGCACGTAGGCCAGTCGACACCCGAAGCGATGGCTGCGCTCCTGTCGCCACCGGCGAACTCGCGCGACGAGTTCATCGAGACGGCCGTGCGGAGCAGCCGGGTCTGGAGTTCACGTCGTTACTTCGACGAGTCGACTGCTGCCGAGTTGGCCGCCGCTTCCTACGACCGGTCGTTCCGTCCGGCCGGCACCATGCGGCAGCTCGCCGCGTTACTCGCCACCGGCCCGTTGACCG
Source organism: Acidimicrobiales bacterium (assembly GCA_041394265.1). NCBI lineage: Bacteria > Bacillati > Actinomycetota > Acidimicrobiia > Acidimicrobiales > Acidimicrobiales bacterium. Next base: position 2,100,828 of record JAWKIO010000005.1, on the reverse strand, counting down.
ACGAGCTCGCAGCCCTCGCCGTTCCCACGCTCGTCATCCATGGCCGGGACGACACACTCATCACCCCATCCGGCGGCGAACGCACCGCCGAGTTGGTCCCCGGAGCCAGGCTGGTGATGATCGAGGACATGGGCCACGACCGCCCACCCCCACTGTGGCCGGACCTCTGCGACCTGATCGCCGACCACGTGCACGCGGCGGAAGCGAGGTAGCTCGCGAATCGCGCCGGCCGATCACTGCTCGAAACCGAGTAGCCACCGGACCGAGGCGGTCCTCAGTCAGGCCCCGATCCTCGCCGCCGATGCGGCGGGATTGTCGGCCTCGTCGGCCACCGTTTCCCTACAGTGGCCGACTGTCGGTACCGGCCGACGATTCGCACCGGACTCACGACGTGGAAGGCACATGCATCGCAGAGAAGCCCTGAAGTTGTTCATCGGCGCGGGCGGCGTCGTTGCGATGTTCGGATGCACGAGCGATGAGCAGGCCGGCGACTCGAGTGCTGCCACGTCCGTCGCCGGTGCGAACCCGACGCCGAGTCCCGACTCCGACCTCTCGCTTCATCTCTGGGCTGAGCCGTCGACTGCCGAGATCGTGCCGGGCATCGTGACCGACGTGCTCGCCTACGGAGGCGTGGTCCTCAACGGTGATCCCGACGCATTGACCGCGAGCGGCTCCTACCTCGGGCCCACGATCAATGTCCGCACGGGCCAGCGCCTGCACGTCATGTTCGAGAACCGACTCGATGAGGACAGCATCGTCCACTGGCACGGGCTCGACGTTCCGCAGGATCAAGATGGGCAACCCGACGATGTCGTCGGACCCGGCGAGACCTACACCTACGACTTCGTCGTCGACAATGCGCCCGGCACCTACTGGTACCGCCCGCATCCACACGGTCGAACCGGATCACAGGTCTATCGAGGCCTGGCCGGGCTCTTGATCGTCCGGGGTGACGAGCCTCTCTCTGCCGGCGACAACGACCTCGCCATCGTGTTGCAGGATCGCACCATCGGCGGCGACGGCGCACTGCGATACGTCACCGACATGCACGATCAGATGGCCGGTTTCCTCGGACTCGACCTCGTGGCGAACGGCGAAGTCGGTCACACGATCGATGTTCGACCTGAGGCTTATCGTGTCCGATTGCTCAACGGGTCGAACTCCCGGACCGGCTATCTGACGTGGTCGACGCAGGACCCGATCACCGTCGTCGCCGTCGACGGTGTCCTGCTTCCCGAGGCCGTCGATGTGCCGGGCCTCGTGCTCACGCCGGCCCAGCGGACCGACCTCTGGGTCGACTTCTCGGGCTTCGGCCCCGGCGAGAGTGTCGAACTCCGACTCGCCAACACATTCGTCGAGAGCGGGATGGGCATGGGCGGCGGGATGGGAATGGTCAGCAGCACCGACACCACCCTCGCACTCGATGGCGAGGTCGCCGTCACCTTTGTGGTTGCCGATGGCGACCCGACGCCCGGAACTCGCCCGACCAGCCTGTCCGAAATACCGTCGATCATCGAGCAGGCGGTCAACCCCGACTCGCCGAAGGTGTTCGAACTGTCGACGTTCCGTGCCGCGCACTGGATCAACGACGCCCAGTGGGAGGGGCGAACGGCGACCGAGTTGGAGACGGTCAAGGCGGGAAGCGTCGAGCGGTGGGAGTTCGTCAACCGCTCACCACTACCGCACCCGATGCATCTCCACGGCCGCCATTTCGAGGTGGTGTCGCGCACCTGGGACGACGACACCGCCGCCACATCGTGGGGCCAGATCGAAGCCGGCATCATCGACGCCGGTCGTCGTGACACCGTGCTCGTGTGGCCGGGACAACGGGTACAGATTGCGGTGCCGTTCGGCGAACACCTCGGCTACTTCATGTATCACTGCCACATCCTCGAGCACGAGGACGCCGGAATGATGCGCAACTTCCACGTGACCTGAGGCCAAGTGCCGACGTCGTCCGCTCACGACCGCCGCACCTCTTCCAGGCGCAACTGGAGGTGGGCGCGCTCCGGTTCGTTCGTGCAGAGTTCGAGCGCCGCCTCGTACGAGGCGACGGCGAGCTCGACATCCCCGGCCCGACTCGCAAGATCACCACACACTGCTGCGAGTCGGTGGTCGCCAACCAGCACCGGGTCGGCTCCTGCGAGCAGCGCCAGCCCGGCCGCAGGACCCAACGATTCGGCGACAGCGACGGCCCGATTGAGCCGGACGATCGCCGAGCCGGTCAAGGCTTCGAGTGCTGCGTACCAGCCGGCGATCGCCGCCCAGTCGGTTTCCTCCGCGGTCGTTGACCGCGCGTGTTCGGCGGCGATCAACGATTGCAATCGGAGCTGTTCGGCATAGCCCTCGGTGGGAGCGAGCGCGTCGACGAGTCCCAGCCCGACCTCGATCTCGTCGTGGTGCCACACACCACGATCCTGGTCAGCGAGTGTCACCAGACGGCCATCGTGCTGCCGAGCATCACGTCGAGAGTGGTGGAGGATCAGCAGGGCTCGCAATGCCGTCACTTGCGGAGCTCCAGGTGTGAGCTCATGGAGGATCGCTGCGAGCTGGAGTGCGTCGCCGGCAAGATCGGCTCGCAGGAGGTCGGGCCCGGTGCCCGGGCTGTAGCCCGCCGTGAACGCGAGATAGATCGTTCGGCACACCTCGTCGAGGCGGACGACGAGTTCGTCTGCAGCAGGCGATCCGAGCGGGATGCCCGCCGCGACGATCTTCTTCTTGGCCCGGGTCAGACGGGCCGCCATCGTCGGGGTCGAGACCAGGAAGAGCCGCGCAATCCGCTCCGTCGTCGTGCCGATCACCAGGCGCAACGCGAGTGCCGACCGTGACTCCTGCGGGAGCGCTGGATGGCAGCACAGCAGGATGAGATGGAGTCGGTCATCGGGCAGCTGCTCCCCTCGATCGACCGGTGGCGTCCACTCCGGCCGAACCGCCAACAATGGGGCCTTGCGCCCGGCGACGGCTTCGGCCCGAAGCCGTCCGAGCACCTGGCGGTGCGCCGTCGTGTAGAGCCAGCCGGCCGGATTGGCCGGGACCCCATCGACGACCCAACGTTCGGCGGCGCGAGCGAACGCTTCGCTCAAGGCGTCTTCGACGAGATCGAGGCGCCGGGTCCTCGCCACCAGCAGCGATGACAAGCGGCCCCACTCGTCGCGCAGCGCAGCGGCGAGCGCCTGATCAGGGGGCGTCGAGGACGGGTCGGATGTCGATGTCATAGGCAGGCAGGATCCGGCACAGTTCGATCACCGTGTCAAGGTCGGGAGCGTCCAACAGGTAGTAGCCGCCGATCTGTTCGGCCACCTCGGCGAACGGACCATCGGTGATGGCCATCTCACCGCCGCGGGTTCGCAGCGTCGTCGCCGATGAGCCGTCACCGAGTGCCTCGGCGCTGACGATCGACACGCCGTCGCGCTCGGCGCACGCCTCGTCGAAGGCAACGTGCTTGGCCATCCCGGCTTCCTGCTCCTCGGGGGTCAGCTCGTCCCAGCCTGGCATCTCGCCGTAGCCGGCGAGCAGAATGAAATACTTCACGCCAGATCTCCTTCTCCGTGCCGACGACCGTCGCCGACACCAAGGATGACGCGTCGACCCTCCCGAATTCGACAGCTCGGAAGAAAAAGCCCCGGCGATCGTCAGCGCTGGTCCCAGAGATCGAACGATGTCGGGCCGTCAGCCATCACCGGCCCGGACAGGTCGAGGTCGCCGAGGTAGCGGGCAACGAATCTGCGGCCGACGAACCGCCATCCCTCCGGGAATCGTGCGAGTTCGTCTTCGTAGCGACCGACGACGAACCGACGTGTCCCGTCGAGCATCACCTGCAGTTCGGTCACCTGCCATCGGGCCCTGGCTCGGTCACCGTCCAACCGCACCACACCGCTGTGCACCAACTGGGTGATCAGCTCGTAGCGGGCAACGGTGGCCTGGAGCACGGCCTCGATCGCGTCGCGCCCAACGACTGTCGGACGATCCATCATGGTGAAGGTCGACTCGTCGGCATACGTGCGAATGGCCTCGTCGACGGCAAGGCGATTGATGGCGTCGGTATAGGTCGCCACGAGGTTTCGGAGGCGAGTTCGTCGACGGCGGCTCGCCATTCGGACGACGAGGGAGTGGTTGTCATGCGTCCTCGATTCCGGCCAGGAGCTCACGCACTCGACCGTCGGCGAGCCGAGCGGCGGTCGCAGGGTCCATCGCTTCGAGTTCGGGGGAGATCACTTCGGTCCCGACCCAACGGAGCCCACCGATTCGATGCAACGTGGCGAGTACGGCACCAAGATCGATGGTGCCGTCGCCGGGAAGCATTCGGTGGATGGTGTCCGCCCGAACGTTGTCGGTGATCTCGGGGCGAGCGTCAGCGACCTGCACCGAGAAGATCCGATCGCCTGGTACCGACGCCAGGGTTGCCAGGTCGCCGCCGGAACGATCGAAGTGCCACGTGTCGAACAGCAACCCACCCGAAGGATGATCGGCGGCGCGAACGATGTCCCACCCCTGCGAGAGCGTGGCGATCGCGCTGATCGGGGTGAACTCGAGCGTCGCCTCGGCACCGATCTCACGCACCCGGTCGCACACGGCAGCAAACGCTGTCACCAGCTGATCGAGCGTGGCGTCGTGTTCGGGCTGGCCGATGATGTTGACCGAGACGGCGCCAACGTTCTCGCACATGCGCAAGGTGTCGTCGGCCGAGAACCGGCCGAATCTCGATCCGGGGTGTGGATCACCGCCGTACCAGTTCACGAGTGGATCCATGACGATGTCGTACCCCGATGCGTTGATGCGCCGCCCCAGCTCTTTCGGTCCGACGCCGTTGTTGCCGGCCCACTCGACATCGAGCGGTGTAATCGAGAATCGTTGGACGTCGACAGCGGCCGCGGCTTCGAGTCGGTCGAACACGGGGACGCCGAAGCCGACCGTTCCTGCCCAGAACACCCAACCGGTCGATGCGTGCGTCACGATGCCTCCGTCGGCGGTCGATCTCGGCGGGTCACCTCGGGATTGCCGTCGCGCCACGAGTAGGTCTGCACTCGTTCCGCGATCTGCCACCGACCGTTCTCGTAGCTCCAGCGATCACGGTAGGTCCCGGCGATGATGAGGTGATCACCGCCGGGCGTTCCGACCTTGACGTGCTGGGCTTGGAAGTAGGTGCTGCTGGTTGCGGTCTCACCGTCGACGGCGACGAGGATCGTGCCGAGGAGATGCTGACTCGCATCGAGCGGAGAGAGCGCCACTCGCGTGCGCTCCACGATCGCCTCGACCCCCACCAGCTCACCGCCTGGGTGGCGGTAGACCGCGTCAACGCAGTAGCAGTCGGTCAGCGTCGGCCAGTCGCGATCGTCCTGTGCGAGCGCGAGCCGGCACAGCTCATCATGAATGGCGGCTCGGGCTACCAGTTGCTCGGATCCGGTCATGAGCCGAACCGCTCGTCGATCGCCGCTTTGACCTCGGCGAGGTAGTCGACGTGCGCTCCAGCATGCGGGAGTCCGACCTTCATCGTGAGCACGGAGACGCCGGTGCCGCCCACCTCCTGCCACCGCTCGGCCGTCTCGACGACCTCGGCCGCCGATCGGGCTCGGGTCATGATCAGCTCCCGACCGAATCCGTCGAGGTCGTGACCGGCGTCGGCGATGAGGGTCGTCATTCGTTCGAGTCCCTCGAGCGCAGTGTCGACGTCGTCGGCGAACGAGAAGCCGTCGCCCAGCGCAGCCGCCCGCTGGAACGCTCGTTCGCCGAAACCGCCGAACCACACAGGGATCGGTCGCAGCGGTCGAGGGTTGATGCAGCCGCGCTCGATCGTGTCGAACCTACCGGTGAACGTGACGAGCGGTTCGGTCCACAGCCGCCGCAACAGCTCGACCTGTTCGGTCAGCCGAGGTCCGCGAGTGGCGAAGTCCTGCCCGAGCGCGTCGTACTCGACCCAGTTCCATCCCGTGCCGACACCGAGCCGAAGCCGACCGTGGGACAACAGATCGACGTCGGCCGCTTGCTGGGCGACCAGCACCGTCTGACGTTGCGGAAGGATGAGCACGCCAGTCGCGAGTTCGATGCGCTCGGTGATTGCGGCGGCATAGCCCATCGCCACGAATGGATCGTGGAAGGGATCGTTCTCGGTGTAGGGACCCCACAGCGCAGGCTCGCGGTCGGCGTGCTCGGCCCCGACCACATGGTCGTAGAACAACAGCGAGTCGTAGCCTGCTTGCTCCACCGCACGGGTGATCGCCGGGAGGGCCTCGGGATCCTGGGAGACCTCGGTTTGGGGAAACACCACGCCGAACTTCATTCCTTTGCCCTTCTCGGATTCACCGCGCCGCCGCCACGACGGGGCTCGATGCCGGCTTCCAGTACGCGGCGTTCGGCGATTCGCCACTCCGAGGCCGTGCGGACCCAACGGTCGTGGTATTCGCCCCACAACACCATGTCGGGCTTGTCGTGGTCACGCCAGCGATGCCACGCCCGCACATAGCTGACGGCCTCGGCGGTGTCGTCGCCGGTGAAGGTGATGGAGATGTTGCCGATCAGATGCTGGGTGGCCTCGAAGGGTTCGAGCGCCCGGTTCATCCAGTCGACCACGGTCTCGACACCGTGCATGTCGCCGCTGTGCGGCGAGGCGAACACACAGTCGGATACGAACACTTCTCGGTGTCGTTCGGTGTCGAGCCAGTCGGTTGCTCTGGCGTAGCGATACATCTGCTCCTGGATCGCGAACCGATCCTCGAGCCGAGCATCGAGGCTCATGCCTCTCCTCCCGACGGCGAGCGCCGGATGGCCGGCCCGACCAACGAGTTGGGCATCCCGAAGTGGCTGCGGGCCTTGTCGCCAAGGCTTTCACCTGCTCCGTCGATGACCAGGCATGCTCCGTTCACGTACCAGGACTGCTCACTGGCGAGGAACACCGCCGCAGCGGCGATGTCGGCGGGAAACGCTGCTCGCCCGATCACCGAACGGTTCGCCATGTGGGTTGCGGTGGTCGCCTCGTCGTCGGGATCACCAGCGACCAGACCAGCGGTGAGCCCACTCACCGTGCGGCCCGGCGCGATCGCATTGACCCGGATGTTGTGGGCCGAGAGCTCGACCGCAGTCGACTCGGTCAGACCGACGACCGCGAACTTCGCCGCGGTGTAGGCATGAGGGCCGAGACCACCGCGCACACCGGCCGTGCTGGCCGTGTTGACGATCGCTCCCCCGCCAGCCGGGATCATCACCCTGGCCGCCTCGCGAATACCGAGGAACACACTGGTCTGGAGGACTTCGATGGTCCGATTCCAGTCGGCCAATTCGTGGTCGACGATCGAGCCGACCACGCCGAGCATCCCGGCGTTGTTGAACATGGCGTCGAGCCGACCGAACCGTTCGACCGCCGTGTCGACCGCAGCGGCGACGTCGGCTTCGTTCGTGACGTCGGTACGGATGGCAACGACACCATCGCCGAGTTCATCGGCGAGCGATGTCGCTCGCTCCACCTGGAGGTCGGCGATCACACACCGATGATCATCGGCGACCAGCCGACGGACGATGCCTTCACCGATCCCACTGGCACCACCCGTCACGACGGCAGCAAGCTCGTTCGCTTCCAACCTGCATCCTCCCACTTGTGTACGTCTGTGTGCCGAAACAGGACACTAATGTTACAAATTTTATCTGTCGAGGTGATGCCACTGGGGCGTCAGGTCGACCCCCAACGGCCCTTGGCTTCCCGCGAATTCCAGATCTCGGTGATCTTGCCGTCGACGACGCGGAAGATCTCGACCGCCGCGAACTCGTAGGAGCGCCCATCGGTCTGGGTCGACCAGCCGTTCCAGGCGACCGAGACGAGGTCGTCCTGCACGATCACCAGCTCCGGCTCGAACCGCAAGACGGGGCAGAGTTCGAACATCTTCTCCAGGCGCTCGATGTTCTCGGCCAGGGTCAGCACTCGGGTCTCACCCGGGGCATGGCGGATCTCGGGGTCGGCGATCAGCTCCGGTGCAAGATCGAGCCGTCGTTCGTTGTACATCTCGGCCAGGTAGCGACGCACGACCGTTTCGGGGGACGGGGTGGTCATACGGGCGATCTCCTCTCGATCGAGCAACCGCTGGGATGTGGGCGCTCGGGTGCAGAGCCGAACCTAGCTCGCCGTTCCGCTCGGCGACCCGAAGAACAGCGAGGAACGACCGCCCACCGGCGCCGATCGAGGCGTCGGAGTAGCGTGCCTCGGTGCGGCGAGGCCGCGATCATCACGACCGGAGGAGGACGAATGGACGTCGGAGTACAGACCCTTTTCGCCAGTCACGGCTGGGAGGACATCAGTGACGGTCAGGTGTACCGCGAGGACACCCGCCTGGCGTTGTTGGCCGAGGAGCTCGGCTTCGACGTCGTCTGGGCCGTCGAGCATCACTTCTACGACTACTCGTTCTGCCCCGACAACACCCAGTGGCTGTCGGCGATCGCTGCTGCCACCGAGCGGATCGACGTCGGTACCGCGGCGGTCATCATGCCGTGGAATGAGCCGCTGCGAGTGGCCGAGAAGGTCGCGCTGCTCGACCACATTGCGGGAGGTCGGGTGAGGTTCGGCATGGGTCGAGGCCTCAGCCGCCGGGAGTACAGCCACTTCCGTGGCATCGAGATGGACGAGTCCCGCGGCCGCTTCGACGAGGGCGCGCTCATGGTTCAGGCCGCTCTCGAATCCGGCTTCATCGAAGGCGACGGGCCGTACTACCCGCAACCACGCACGCCGATCCGGCCCGCACCCGAGCGATCGTTCGCCGGCCGAACCTACGCCGTGGCCACCTCGGAGGACTCGCTCGAATCGGCCGCCCGGCTGAAGGCGGCCATGGTGATGTTCGCCGACCGATCGTGGGAGGGTCGGCTGCCCCAGATCGAGACGTGGCGGAACCACTTCCGGGCTATGCACGCCGAGGAGCCGCCTCCCCCGCTGATCTGTGACTTCGTCTACTGCACCGACGACTCGGCGGTTGCCGTCGAACGGGGTCATCAGTACATCGCGTCCTATCTCGAGAGCGTGCTCGAGCACTACGAGATCATGGGCGACCACTTCAAGGGAATGGTCGGCTACGAGGCCTACGCCGGTGCGGCCGGTGCGCTCAAGCGCATGGGAGCGTCGGGCTTCCTCGACGGGTTCCTGCAGGCAACAGCTTCGGGCACACCGGACGAGATCATCGAGAAATATCGTTGGCGGTGGGAACTGCTCGGCCCGTTCGAGGCGGCGCCTGCCTTCCGCTTCGGTGGCATCCCCTTCGCCGAGGCCGAGGCGTCGATGCGGCTCTTCGCCAGCGAGGTGCTCCCCGAGCTCAGGAGCTGGCGCTGAGCGGGGTGCCTCCCCAACTGGCGGATCAGCTTGCCGACTGGTTGTCCGACTGCCTTGGCACGACCGTCGACCCGACGGCGCTCGAGATCGACCGACCGACGTCGGGCGGTTGGTCGAACGAGACCTGGTTGGTGCGAACGGGTCTCGACGACCCAGCACAGGTCGTCATCCGTCTCCAGCCCGATCGCGCCGCGATGTTCCCGAGCTACGACCTCGGGCGGCAGGTTGCGTGCCTCCGCACGCTGACCGACCAACCCGAGACGCCCGTGCCGCGAGTGCTCGGCTTCGACGCCGCCGGCGACCGGCTGGGGCGACCGGCCTTCGTGATGGCTCACATCGAAGGTCGCATCCCGCGTGACGACCGCCCGACCTTCGCCGAATCGGGGTTTCTCCGCGATGCCTCGAGTGCAGACCGGCGACAGTTCTTCACCTCGTTGCTCGACGTGCTCGCCGCCGTGCACCGAACCGACATCGCCCAACCGTCGCTCGAACCGGTGCGGCGCGCGGGAGCCCAAGACTCGAACGCTGTGGCCGTCGACGGGCTCCGGCAGCTCTGGGCGTGGGATCGCGGCGAGCGATGGCCGTCGTCGATCGACGCTGCGCTCGAGCGGTTGGGTGATGACCCCCCCGAGCCGAGTGACGAGGTGCTGCTGTGGGGTGATGCTCGACCGGCCAACGTCATCGTGTCAGCGACCGGGTTCACACCCGTGGCGCTGCTCGACTGGGAGCTCGCATCGATCGGATCTCCGGAGCACGACGTCGTCTGGCTCCTCGAGATGAACCACATGCGGATCACCGGTGCCGGTCTGCCGCCGTTGCCTGGCTTTCTCGACGACGACGCTGCAGTTCGCCACTACGAACAGGTCTCGGGGCGCCAGCTGGCCGATCTCGACTGGTACCGGCTGTTCGCCGCCACCCGGGTGGCGGTCCTAATGCACCGCTACCTCCGCGCCGCAGTGCACGCCGGTCAGCTCCCCCACGATCACAAGCTCCTGTCCGACACCGTCGCCTCACGACGACTGAGTGAATTCGACGGGTAGGACGAGATCAGCCGCTGGTACGCACGTCACCCACGCTCCACAGGCCGAGCGCCGGGTTGGCGACGTAGAAGTACGGCGCACCGTCGCGGTCAGCGCGTGGGCCCGTCGGTTCGGTGCCAGTGACTCCGAGGCGGTCGAGTTCGTCGGCGAGCGGTCGCCATTCGAAGCCCACGGACGTGACCTCCTGCTCGGTCAGACCGCCCGTCGCCGGGTCGGTGCAGTACACGATCCGGAACCGTCCCTCGGAACTGCCATGGATCAGGTGAGCGGCGGCGCTGAGGTTGGCAGCGAGCGCGGGATCGGCGTCGACCGCTGCCATCGTCGCCGGCGTCCCTCGGTAGCCGTGACGCCGAATCAGGGCGTCGACTTGGTCGTCCTCACCGAAGCGGCGAACGCCGGGCGCCAGGACCACGAGTTCGCCCTCGTCGGCCATCGCCATTCGGGTGCGATAGATCGCCTTGTTGCCGAGCCAGGTGCTGTGCATCTCCTCGGGGTCGAGCCAACACACCGCTCGATCGAGCGGAGCCTCGACCACCTCGACGTTGACCTGAGCGGCCAAGGCTGCTGCGGCCCGGTAGGCGGCGCCACCGGACTCGTCCGACCCGCCACGCCCGGCGAACAGGCCACGAAGGGCAGCACCATCGGCGGTGTCCTCGACGACGCTCAGCAACCAGAGAACATCGACGTCGGGCGCCACGAACCGATCGAAGGCCGCATCGAGGAGGTCGCGGACCGGGCTCGACGCCCGCCCCATGATCGACTCCATTCCGCAGACGGCACCGACCCAGTGGCTGCGATGAATCGTGGGGGCACCACCGAGACCGACGATCAGGTTCTTGGTGAAGTTGGCCATGCCGATCACTTCGTGGGGGACCACCTGACCGACGGACACGACGAGGTCCCAGTCCTCGAACAGCTGGGCGTCGACGGCGACATCGACCGGCTCGACGAAGCGCCCCGCCGTGACCGCAGCGACTTCGTCCGCCCTGATTTCGCCACGATGCCGCAGCCCGTCGCGCCAGTCGTGCACCAGCAGCTCGTCGGCGCGCAGTCCCGTACCGAAGAGGAGTGCTGCTGCGTCATCACCCATGGCCACATGAGTGCCGAGCGCTGGGAGGACGCCGACCTCACAGCCGGCGGCCATCAGCTCGTCTCGGAGCCGGACGGTGATGGGTCCGGCCTGGGAGTGCAGCCGGGTCTGGTCCGGCGGCACCAGGAGCACACGCCGACAGCCGCGGTCGAGGATCTCGGTTCGGGCGAGATCGACCACCAGCGCATCGAGCTCGGCTCGATCGATCCGGTGATCGGGCGAGCCTTCCGCGAGGAGGGGGACGGTCGATGCTCCCGGCTGGAGATCGCGTACGAGGGCAGCGGCGCGGTCGACGACCATCTCGAGATCGCCCTCGCCGACCACTGCGACATCGGTCTCGTCGGCCGACGCTCGCTCGAGCGCGTCGAACTGGCTCTGCACCATGCCGGCTCGCATGAAGTGTCCCTGCCGTTGCCCGAGCCGGTCCTCCGCCTCCTGTTCATCGATGTCGAGGTGGACGAACACGACGTTGCCAGATTGGCGCAGCAGATCCCGGTACCGACGCCGAAGCGCCGAGCAGGCGATCACCACCGGCTCGTCGCCCCGCAGCACGGAGCGAATGCGAGCCAGCCACGGCCAACGGTCGGCGTCGGTGAGTGGAGTGCCAGCGGTCATCAGGGCCACAGCGTCGGCCGAGTGGAGGTCGTCGCCATCGACGAAGGTCCGCCCGAGCCGCTTCGCCAGCGCGGCGCCGACGGTCGACTTCCCGGAACCGGAGACCCCGATCACGACGATCTGTTTCGAACCGATGTTTGCGTCGTCGAAGGTCGACATGGATTGCTCCCCGTGATCAGTAGCCGAAGAATGCTCGGGCGTTGTCGACCGAGACAGCACGTACCAACGCCCCGAGCGATTCGATGTCGGCGGGGATCGTGCCCGCCTCGACATCGCGACCGACGACGTCGCACAGGATCCGCCGGAACAGCTCGTGCCGGGTCATCGACAGGATCGAGCGAGAGTCGGTGAGCATGCCGATGAATCCACCGAGCTGTCCGATCTGCGACAGGTCGTCGAGCTGGCGTCGCATCCCGCTCTCGTGGTCGTTGAACCACCACGGTGGCCCCCACTGGACGAGCCCAGCGACGCCCGGTCGGGCGAAGGCACCGGCCATCGTCACCAGCAGCGCATTGTCGGCCGGATTGAGGTTGTAGAGCACGGTGCGGGGGAGTTCGCCCGCTCGCTCGAGGTCGCCAAGGAAGAGGGCGAGCCCGTCGGCCTGACGTTCGTCACCCATCACGTCGGCGCCGGCATCGCGACCAACCAGATCGAGGAGTCGCGGCGAGGCGTTGCGGATCGGACCGAGGTGGAGCTGCAGGACGCCGTCGTCGGCGTGCGCCAGCCGGGCGGCGAGCGCAACGACCTCGAGCATGACGATCTCTTGGTTCTCGTTGGTCGCCGGCTGACCGGAGCGCGCCGCGCGGACGACCTCGTCGGCACGACCAGGGTCGCGAGGACGAGGCGGGAGGCGGGCGAGCCCGTGATCGGATGCGCGGCCACCGGCAGCGGCCATCCGTGCGTAGGACGACTCGAGCGCACCGAGCAAAGAGGCGAGATCGTCGATCGTGGTCGCGTCGCCAGAGGTGAGGAGGCCATCCACCCACCGGTTCCACGCCCCCGGGTCACCGAGGAGGGCGTGGGCCGCGTCGGGCCGGAAGGTCGGCACCATGCGCAGACCGTCCTCGCCGAGCGCGGCCAGGCGCTCGTGATGTGCGAGGTCGCTGCCCGGTTCGTCGGTGGTCGCCACCAGTTCGACACCGAACTGTCGCAACAACCGGCGAGCTCCGAGCTCGGGGAGCTGCTCATTGGCGGCGTCGTAGATGGAGCGGGCGCTCGACGGGGTGAGTGGGGTGTCGATACCGAAGGCTCGCTTCAGCTCGAGGTGGGTCCAGACGTAGAGCGGGTTGCGCACGAGCTGAGGGACCGTGGCCGCCCAGGCCCGGAACTTCTCCCAGGGATCGCCCGCGCCGCTGATCAGCTCCTCGGGAACCCCATGGAGCCGCATCGCCCGCCATTTGTAGTGATCGCCACCGAGCCACAGGTCGGTGATCGTTTCGGCCACGGCGTCGTCGGCGATCTCGTCGGCCGGGAGATGGTTGTGCACGTCGACGATCGGGGCCGGTGCGGCATGGTCGTGGTAGAGCTCGCGGGCGATCGGTGTCGACAGCAGGAAGTCGTCACCGAGGAATGTGGGTGGGTGGGCAGTCGTCATGTCGGCCTCAGATGGTCATGGCGGCGAAGCCGCCGTCGACGACGAGCTCGGAGCCCGTGATGAAGCGCCCGGCATCGGATGCGAGGAGCAGCACCGCACCGACCAGCTCGTCGGCCTCACCAAATCGACCGAGCGGCGTGTGGCCGAGAATCGATTCGACCCGGTCGGGCGTGAGGACCTTGCGATTCTGCTCGGCGGGGAAGAAGCCCGGGACCAGCACGTTGCACCGGATCCCGAGTGGGCCCCATTCGCGGGCGAGATTCTTGGTCAGGTTGTGCACCGCCGCCTTGGTCATCGAATAGGTGAAGACTCGGGAGAGCGGCGTCAACCCCGAAGCGCTACCGACGTTGATGATGCTGGCGCCGATGCCGTCGGTCTGGGCCCGCAGCACCATCGACCGACCGAACTCCTGGCAGGCCCGCACCACGGCGAGTTGGTTGATTCCGACGATGCGATCGAGCTCGTCGTCATCGATGTCGAGGAACGGCGTGGCGGAGTTGACACCCGCCCCATTGACCAGGATGTCGACGACCCCGTGGGAGTTGCCGATGCGGTCGACCAGTGTCCGCAGCTCGGCTCGATCAGCGACGTCGCAGGGCTCGAAGACGACATCCCAACCGTCACCCTCGGAGGCAAGGCCGGCTGCAGCTTCGATTCCCTTGGCGGCGTCGCGTCCGACCACGATGACTCGGGCGCCGGCGCCGGCCAGTGCTGCGGCCATGCGTCCGCCCAACACGCCGGTGCCACCGATCACGGCGGCGGTCCGGCCCGTGAGGTCGAACTCGTCACCCGCCTCATCGCCTCGCATCAGCGCGCCTGCCAGCGGCGGCGGACGTGGTGGGCGGCCATCTTCGGTTGACGGTCACGAGTGAACACGCCCTTCTTGTTCCCGCCGACGCGGATGATGCCCGAACGGGTCGCGAAGTCGGCAAAGTTCCAGATGTGCTCGCCGACGATCTCGTCGAACTCGTCGAACACCGTGTGCATGGCGTCGAGATACTCGACCTGGTACTCCTCGGACCACGGCTCGGCTGGCAGATGGTGGAGGCCGGGCTGGGTGTCGGCGCCGTACTCGGTCATGATGATCGGCTTGCCGTCCGACGCCCACCCGGACAGTTCAGCCCGAGCCGAGGCCATTGCCGCGTCGAGGTCGCCCGTGTCGACGTACCAACCCCAGTAGCGATTGAGCATCACGAGATCGCACATCGGCGTGACCCGACACCGGCCATGTGGCGCAAGCATCACGTTGACCACACCGACCGGGCGACCTTGAGGATCGGCGGCGCGAGCCGTGTCGATCAAGGGACGGAAGTACTCCTCGGCGGCCTCGGTGTCGGACTCCGGCTCGTTGGCGATCGACCAGGCGATGACCGACGGGTGGTTCTTGTCGCGTGCGATGAGCTCGCGGATCTCGGCGTCGTGGACCATCTGGGTTTCGCCGTTGATCGTGTCGTCGCTGAACGTCTGGCGGCGTTGGCCGCCGAAGAAGCCACCAGAGATCCCCATGTTCATTCCGACCGCAGCGGTCTCATCGATGACGAGCAGCCCGGCCTCATCGGCAAGGTCGAGCACTTCTTCGCTGTAGGGGTAGTGCGAGGTCCGGAATGAGTTGGCCCCGATCCACTTCATCAGTTCCAGGTCGCGCAGCCACATCGCATCGTTGTGGCCCTTGCCCAAGACGAGGTGGTCTTCATGCATGCCGAAGCCCTTGAGCTGCACGGGTTCGCCGTTGAGGAGCAGCCGGGTGCCGTCGATGGCAACGGTCCGCACACCAACTCGCACGTGGTACTCGTCGAGCAGGTCATCGCCATCGACGAGCCGGATCTCGAGGTCGTAGAGGCAGCCGCGCCCGACCTCCCATCGCTCGACGTCGTCGACCCGGAGCGTGCCCTCGGCGCCGCCGGCCTCGGCCACCACGACACCGTGTGCGTCTCGCAGCGTCACCTCGACGCCGGCGTCGCCACCGGTCGTGGCGACCCGATAGTCGACCAGTCCGGTCGTGCCGTCCAAGCCGGTGATGACGTCGACATCATCGACCGCAACGAGCGGCGAGGCGACCAGCCACACCGATCGATGCAGACCGGCGTAGTTGAAGAAGTCGTGGAAGTAGTTCTGCACCCGGCGACCGGTCGACGAGGTCTCGACCACGCCGGGTGGCAGTGTCTGCCAAGTGAGGGTGTTGTCGACCCGCACGGTGATCCGCATCGCTCGACCGGGTTCAGCGTGGTCGGTGACGTCGGCAGCGAAGGGGAGGTAGCCGCCGCCGTGCGCTGCGACCTCGACGTCGTCGACGTAGACGGTTGCGTGGTGGGTCGCCGACTCGAGATACAGCGAGAGGCGCTGCCCGGACCAGCCTCGGGGGACACGCACCTCGGTCTGATACCAGGCCGGCCCCACGTGTTCACGGGAGGCGAGATCAGTGAAGATGTCGTTGTAGGAAGCAGGCACGGCCATCGTGCGAGCGTCCGGCAGGGCACCGGCAAACCAACGATCGGCGATGCCGCGATCGTCGGCGTCGAGACAGAACGACCAGCGACCATCGAGGCGCTTGCGTTCGCGAGTCGTCGAATCCTGGGGGCGAAGTGGCATGCGAGTTCCTCTGTGAGACGAGTCGGTCGAGGCCGGACTGCGATCAGCCGACAGGAGCACGCTAAACGAAAACCAATCACATGACAAGTTTTCAATCGGCGAGGGCTAGGCTCGCCGGATGGCATCGACGACGAGCCGACGCGGTCCCTACGCGAAGACGGAGGCGACCCGCGAGGCGATCATGCAGACGGCGCTCGAGCATTTCGCCCTGCACGGGTTCCACGGTGCCTCGATGCGCGAGATCGCCCGTCAGGCCGGACTGAGTCAGGCGGGCGTCCTGCACCACTTCAAGACCAAGGACGAGCTCCTCATCGCCACGATCGACTCGCGGGATGCCCTCACCGCCGAGGTGGTCAAGGCGAGCATCTCGTCGACCAGTGACCCACTCGACGGCATGGTGGCGGTCGTCCGCGACAACGTCACCCATCGGCAAGAGGTGCAGATGTTCGTGGTCGTCTCGGCGGAGGCGTCGGACCCGAGCCACCCCGCCCACGACTACTTCACTCGACGACAGACCCGGGTCGTCGAGATGCTCGCCGCTCAAGTGCGCCGCGCCATCGAGCAGGGCGCCGCTCGCGACGGCATCGAGCCGACGACGGTGGCCCGACAGTGCCAAGCGCTCATGTACGGCCTCCAGGTCCAGTGGCTCCTCGATCCCTCCACCGACATGACGGCGATCTTCGGCGAGTTCGTCGACACCCTCCGGGCCCGCCCTACCACGACGCGAGCGCACCGATCCGCACCCCGGCAGTAGCGTGGCCCGGATGAAGACCGACGACAAGACCCTCCAGCGCGTCTACCGGATGGCATTCTCCGCCGTCTACCCGCACTACGTGACGAAGGTCGAGAAGAAGGGACGCACCAAGGCCGAACTCGACCAAGTCATCACCTGGCTGACCGGCTTCGACGACGCCGGCATCGAGCGACACCTGACCGATGAGACGTCATTCGAGGAGTTCTTCGCCGACGCCCACCTGCACCCCAACGCAACGTTGATCACCGGCGTGGTGTGCGGTGTGCGGGTCGAGGAGATCGACGACCCCGTGATGCGTCAGGTCCGCTACCTCGACAAGTTGGTCGACGAACTCGCCAAGGGAAAGGCGATCGAGAAGATCCTGCGGTCCTGAGTCGACGGCGTCGGGCGGTCACCGCTCGATCCGCAGCGAGATCTCCTGGCCGAGTCAGCGCTTCGGCAGGTTGAGGCTGGCGTCGAGGCCGAGGCGGTAGCGCATGGTCGGCGACATGGTGGCCTGGACCTCGGGGCATAGCCCGACGGCGAAGTTCCACTGGGGGCGGACGAAGGATCGCGAGTAGTAACCGAACAGGAGCGGCCGGTCCTCGTCTTGGGTGATATTGGCTCCCGAGGTGTGCCACACCCGGCCCTCCATCGCGACGATCGACCCAGCCGGAGCTTCGAAGGGGACCATCCGGTCGGCGAGGTCGTCAGGTAGCTCGGCTGCGGTCGAGAACCGATGACTCCCCGGGGCATAGCGGGTTCCACCGTTCTCGCCTCGCACATCGCACAGACACCAGATGATGTTGAGCGACCAGGGCTGCGTCCACGGTTCGGGGGCAACGAATGACTGGTCCGAATGCACTCGCATCGACTCACTTCCCGGGCGAGCGATGTTGGCGGTGAAGTTGCTGACGATGTAGTCGGTGCCGAGCAGCTGCGACGCGATGGCGTCGGCGACAGGGTGCTGGATCAGGTCGGCGAAGACCGGGTCGAGGTCGACCAGATTGAAGACTCGGACGTTGCTGGCGTTGGGGTCGAGTCCTTCGATGTGGGTAGGCACGCCACGCCGCTCACTCTCGGCGCTCGACGCCCAGAGCCGCTCGACAACGTGGTCGACTTGCGCGAGCGAGAGCACATCGGGCACGACGGCGTACCCGTCGGCATCGATGGATGCGAGGACTTCATCGATTGGCGCACCTGAGGTCATTCGTCGGCCTTCCATCGAGCAGTGGCGCCTATCTGCCGCACCGCCTCGGGATCGCACATCTACCAGCCCTCGGTTCCGTCCCAGCCCCACGGGGGCAGGGGAAGGTCGTCGGGCACGCTGTCGGCAGCGTCCCATCGATGGTTCAGCAGGGCGGTCGCCCAGGTGAACCAGGCGACCAACTGGAATCGCAGTTCATCGTCGTTCGGAATGTGCGCATCATCGAGTGCGAGCACGAACGCAGCGACTGCCCGTCCGTCCATCTGTTCGTGGGGGCCGTTCCCGGTGAGGACTCGAACGACGGCCGGGTAGCTGCCAAGCGATTCGGTGTAGTCCGTCGGGCCACCGAGCTGCTCGGCCCAATAGGCGGCCAGCCGTTCGGTGTGCTGCGGGTGGATCTCGCCGTGAAAGGCGTGGGAGACGATCGGGTCGGCGAGGCAGCGCCGATGCCACGACTCGGCCAGTGCCAGGACAGCGTCGTTGCCTCCCATTGCCTCGTAGATCGAACCGTCCATGGATCGCGACGCTACTCGGGCTTGCTCCGCCGTGCCCTACGCCGGAGCGGGCACCGACACGGAGATGTTCGACGAGAGGAAGCGGCTCGATCGCAGTGCGTCGGCCTCTCGTGCGTTTCGAGCGCCTTCTGGAGAACGCCTCGTCGGCTTGCTCGATCAGCTCCAACTACAAGGCCCGCGAGTGTGGCTGTCTTCGAGCCGCCGCAGCGCCACATGACCATCGACAAGAATCCTCATGGTGCCGGGTCATTCGCGGACTCGCCGAACAAGGCCACCACGTCGCCGTCGGACGCCAAGGGTTTCTCGCTGCCGCGTACTCGACCCGCCCATGCCCCCGGCGAACGAACGGGACGGTCGGGCTGCCACGGAACGATCTTGGCAACGGGATATTCATCGCGAGTGACGATGACCTCGACCCCGTTCTCGGCTTCACGGATCAACTCCGAGAGTCGTGCCATGGCCTCGTGCAAGTTGACCACTCGAGTGACCATCGTTCAAGTTTGGCCGAGTCGCACGCTCGGTGTCATCAGGCAAGAGCTTGCGGCACTGGAAGCTGAGCTCGCCGCCAAGGTCGGCGAGCGGCGTTGTCGCACCTTTCGTGCGGTGCTGGTCGAGCTGGCCACCGGCTGAGTCGCCGGGTGGCCGTCGTTCGAACTGGCCTTCACAACGTCGACCGAGCCTACGATCCAGCGATGGGACTCCTGACCTTCAGCATCAACGTCACCCTCGATGGCTGTATCGATCACCAGGAGGGAGTCGCCGACGACGAGACTCACGCGTTCTTCACGCAGCTGCTGGAGGAGAGCGGGGCAATGCTGTGGGGTCGTGTCACGTACGAGATGATGGAGAGCTACTGGCCTGCCGTCGCCCGGGGTGAAGAGGACGCGCCGCCTGCGATTCGTGCGTGGGCACTCCAGCTGGAGAACCATCCGAAGTACGTGGTGTCCTCGACCCGCAGCGACTATCCGTGGGCCAACAGCCATCACCTCACCGGTGACTTGCGAGCCAGCGTGCAGGCTCTCAAGGACGCGACACCGGCAGGCGTCCTCCTCGGCAGCGGGATGCTCGCCACCGAACTCGAGCGGCTCGGCGTGATCGACGAGTACCGCTTCCTCGTGCAGCCCCGACTCACAGGGCACGGCCCGACCCTCTACGAACGTGGACTCCCGAGCACCCGACGCCTCGAACTGGTGTCGGCACAGCCACTTCGTTGCGGCGCGGTCGCCATGCACTACCGACGAGCGGACTGACGACCCCACCGAGGTCGACGCCGGCGACGGATTGCGGATCAGTCCGAGTTCCCCGCGGTGATCGTGGCCCGACTCATGGCCCGGGGCTGCGGCCAATAGTCGTGGATCGCGTAGTGCTGGGTGCTGCGGTTGTCCCAGATGGCAACCGTCCCTGGGCGCCAGCGGACCCTGACCTGGTACTCGGGGATCGTTGCCTGGGTGAGCAGATAGTTCATGAGGTGGTTGGCCTCGACCGTGAAGTCGAGCCCGTTCCGCACCCGATCGAAGCGTTGGAAGTTGACGAAGTGCGTGGTGAACCCCTGGTTCACGTACAGCACCGGATCCCCGGTGTCGGGATGCTGGAGCACGACGTCGTGCTCTGCCGGTGGGAACTCGGCGGCCAACACCGCCCGTCGCTCTGGCGTCATGGTGCCGCCGAAGGAGTGCTCGATCGAATGCTTGGCCCGGAGCGAACCGATGCGCTCCTTGATCCGTTCGGGAAGCCTGTCGTAGGCCATCGCCATGTTGGCCCACATGGTGTCACCACCGACCGGAGGACAGTCCTCACACTTCAGGACGGCACCGATTGGCGGACGAGCTCGGAAGGTCGCATCGGCGTGCCAGACGTTCTCGTAGGTCGTGCGCTCCTCCTGACGGTGGATGAGCAGCAGCGCGGGGTAGTCGGCGTGCGACGGCTGGATGGGGTGGGACTCGAGCGGACCGAACCGTTCGGCGAGGCGAACGTGCTCGGCCGGCGGCAGCGCTTGGCCTCGGAACACCAGCAGCTTGTGCTCGAGCCAGAGCTGGTGGATCTCGGCAAAGAGATCATCGTTGGAGGCGACCTCGACGAGGTCGACCCCGGCCACTTCGACCCCCATCGCGGGGGCGATCGGTTCGACGGTGAGCACCCGTTTTCGAGCTGTTGTCGGCATGGCGGAGCCTCCTGTATGGGTGGGCCGAACGGGAATCAGATGGTGAGATCGAAGATCGATGAGCCAGTGGTCGACCGTGACTCGAGTGCCCGATGGGCGGCCGGTGCGTCGGCGAGCGCGTAGCGATGGTTGACCGTCGCCAGAATCCGGCCCTCGGCAACATGACCGAAGAGCTCGGATACCAGCTGATCGCGTTCGATCGGGTCGGCGAGATAGTCGGCCAGCGCGGGACGAGTGAGGAACAGCGAGCCCCGACGAACGAGTTCGGGAGTGTCGACCGGGCGGACCGGCCCCGAGGCCGTGCCCAGACACACCATGAGCCCCCGACGAGCCAGGCACCGGATCGAGGTATCGAAGGTGTCACGGCCGACCCCGTCGTAAGCGACCTTCACACCGCGACCCTCGGTCAGTTCGCGAACTCGGCCAACGACGTCGGCCTCACCGATGATCACCTCGCTGCACCCGTGTTGCCGGGCGATGTCGGCCTTTTGCTCGGTGGAGGCGGTCCCGATCACTCGGACGCCGAGGAGCCGAGCCCACTGACAGAACACCAGACCCACACCACCGGCGGCCGCATGGAAGAGCACCGTGTCGCCCTCCTGGAGGGGCCAGATCCGCCGCAACAGGTAGCCGGCGGTCAGCCCGCGCATCGTGAGCGAGGCCGTTGCGTCGAACCCGACCCCATCCGGAATTCGAACGAGGGAGTCGGCCGGCATGACTCGGGCCGTGCTGTACGCACCGAGGGGGCTCCCCGTGTACGTGACTCGATCGCCGACGACGAACTCGACGCCAGACCCGACGGCCTCGACCACGCCGGCCGCCTCGACACCGATGCCGGTCGGCAGGCTCGTGGGATACAAACCGGTTCGGAAGTAGGTGTCGGCGAAGTTGATCCCAATGGCGTGGTGCCTGACCCGCACCTCTCCCGCTGCTGGATCGCCGACCTCGACATCCTCCAGACGGAGTTCCTCGGGTCCGCCGTGAGCGGAGATGACGATTGCCTGCTCGGTCATTTCTCCCCCTGTCGACCAGTGTCGGAGGCTTGGGCTCGGAGCACGGCACCGAGCACGGCGGTGGTCGAGGCGACGACGGCGTCGAGATCACGTCCGAGGTCATCGATCAGCGAGTGCGTTGCGAACGACGAGATGGTGAGGCCGACCGCGTCGACCACCGCGGCGGGCACCGGACCCGAACCACCGAACCGCGACCAAGCCGTGGTTGCGATCGAGTTGGTCATCGTTCGCCGGAACTCCCGCCGACGTCGATTCACCGCAGCCAACGCCGGGGGCAGCTCTGCGTCAGCAGCAATCGTCAGCTGCCAGAGCCCGCGCCCCGATCGGTGGTGCACGTCGAGCAGGTGACCGACCATTCGCTCCAGCCACACGTCCGGCGGTGCATCGGCTTCGGTCTCGAGCTGCAGCACGTTCTCGTACCAGCCGAGGGCCGAGTCGAGCGCTTCGGCGACCAGCTCGTCACGACCGTCGAAGTGGCGGAACAGGGTGCGACGCCCAACGCCTGCGGACTCGGCGAGTTCGGACATCGACACGCCAAGGCCACGCTCGGCAATGAGACGACGGGCGGCACGCAGGGTGCGCAGCCGAGCCGCCAGACCGGGATGGTCGAGCAACTCGTCGATGTCGGACCGTTCGTCGCTCGACAAGATCATGATGGCACTCTAGAGTGCCATCAGCGGCACTGTCCAGTGCCACACCACACCACGAGATCCACCGGGGGGACCGATGGCACTACTCACACCGACCGAGCGACTCGACCTCAACCAGCACGTTGGCACCGAACTACACGGCATCGACCTGCTCACGCTCGACGATGACGGGATTGCCGATCTGATCCGCCTCGTCGGCGAGCGAGGCGTCGTCGTGGTTCGCGACCAGACGATGACGCTCGACGAACAGATCGAGTTCGGACGCCGTCTCGGCCCACTCCACGTCCACCCCGCCTACGCCGATGGCGCTCGCCCTGAGGCGCTGCGCATCCACACCGATGCGTCGTCACGGTTCACGGCCGGCGAGGGTTGGCACAGCGACGTCTCGTGTGATGCCGAGCCGCCCGGCGTCTCGATGCTGCGGATGGAGATCACCCCGAGCGCCGGTGGCGACACCGCGTTCGCCTCGATGGTCCAGGCGTTCGAGTCACTCTCGACGACGATGCAGGCGTTCCTTCTTGGCCTCGAAGCCGTCCACGCCGGTGACCTGCCGTGGCGTGGCTCCTACCAGAACACCTCCGACAAGGAGTTTCCGGTGAACGTCCACCCTGTCGTGCGAACCCATCCGGTCACCGGTCGGCGTGCGCTGTACGTGAACAGCAGCTTCACCGAGCGCATCAAGGGACTCAAGCGAGCCGAAAGCGACGCGCTCCTCCAGATGCTGTTCCGTCACGTCGCCGACGGGGTGAACTTCCAATGCCGGGTCCGGTGGGAACCCCGCACGATGACGATGTGGGACAACCGAACGGTCCAGCACCACGCCAGCTGGGACTACTTCCCCGAGACCCGTTCCGGTTGGCGAGTCACCACACGCGGCGAGCGGCCGTTCCTGTCACCCGACCAAGCGGACTGACCACGAGCAGACAACAGCAGCGGCGGTCGGTCGCTCAGTTGTCGGCGCCGAACCGGTAGCTGGAGGCGGTGATGTAGCCCGCCATGTCCTGCTCGTAGTACCCACGGACCCCGGGCTCGTCCTCGGCGGCGCCGACGGCAACCATCAGAGGAATGAGGTGATCCTCCGCGGGATGAGCGATGCGAGCGCTCGGCGCCTGCTCCCATTGCTGGAGGCGCCGAAGCCGTTCGGCCGGCGCGGACTCGAGGAGCGTCGTTGCCAGCCACCCATCGAACTCCCGTGAGGGCTTCTCCGCTGCCGGACCCCAGAGCCGAAGATTGTGATAGCTCAGACCGCTGCCGACGATCAGCACACCTTCGTCGCGAAGCGGGGCAAGGGCCCGTCCGGCGGCCAAATGGGCATCGGGGTCGTAGCCGTGAAGGATCGAGAGTTGCACCATCGGGACGTCCGCCTCGGGGTACATCACGTACATCGGGGCGAACATGCCGTGGTCGAAGCCGCGCCGGGCATCCTCGGCATGTGGGATGCCGGCCGACGCCAGCAGTTCGGTGACACGGTGTGCGAGGTCGGGCGAGCCCGGGGCGGGGTACTGGATCCGATACGTGAAGTCGGGGAAGCCGCCGTAGTCGTAGACCATGGGGGGTCGGGGGTTGGTCTGGACGGTGAAGGTCGGTGTTTCCCAGTGCGCCGAGACCACCAGCACCGCCTTCGGCGTGACACCGATCTCGGACGGGATCGCCTGCAGCGATGCCTGGAGCTTCGACATGTCGAACGGCATCTGGTCCATCATCCACGGCCAGGGGCCGCCGCCGTGAGAGATGTAGTAGGTGGGAAGTCGCTTTGCCATCGGGTCCATCGTTCGGCTCCTTCAACAGTTGATCATTCAAGTTATCGGATCAAACAGTTGAGCCGTCAAGTTATTCCGACATGCAGTAGCCTCACGACGTGACAGCACCCGAGACCGACAGCCGGTGGCTCAGCGACACCGAGATGGCAACCTGGCTCGAGCTGATGTCGATGCTCGTCAGGCTGCCGGCAGCACTCGACACCCAGCTGCGCCGGGACGCCGGCATCACGCACTTCGAGTACACCGTCCTCGCCACCCTCTCCGAGGCCGAAGGGGCCGAGATGGCCATGAGCGAACTGGCCTTCCTCGCCGAGGGTTCGCTCTCGCGGCTCTCTCATTGCGTCAAACGGCTCGAAGCAGCAGGTTGGGTGCGACGATCCCCCCACCCGACCAACGGCAGGGTGACGCTCGCTGCACTCACCGACGAAGGACGGACGAAGGTGGAGGCCACGGCGCCAGGACACGTGGCGGCCGTGCGACACCATGTCTTCACTCCCCTCACGAGCCGTCAGGTCGACGAACTCCGAAGGATCGCGCATCGCATCAGCGCCACCATCCCGCCCGAGATCGCTCCGACACCAACGCTCAGCTGAGCGCATACCTACCGTTCGGACCGCACATGAGAGGCAGCCCGCATGCCCGAATACGAGGTCGTGATCGTCGGAGCCGGACCGGCCGGGATGATGCTTGCAGCGGAGCTCACGCTGGCCGGCGTCGAGGTCGTGGTGGTCGAACGCCGTGCCAACCAGGGACTCGAGAGCCCGCGCAGCCGCGGACTGCACGCTCGAACGATCGAGGTCCTCGACCAGCGCGGCGTCGCCGACCGATTCCTGGCGGCAGGCCAACCAATGCAAGTCCAGGCGTTCGCTGGAATCCCGCTCGACATCAGCGACTTCCCGACCCGCCACCCCTATGGCCTCGCACTGATGCAGAGCGAGTTCGAACGCACCATGGCCGACTGGATCGACGAACTGGGTGTGCCGGTGATGCGCAGTCGACAGGTTGTTGCGTTCGAACCGACCGATGAAGGTGTGTTCGTCTCACTCGACGACGGCATGGTGCTCGAGACCGAATACCTGGTCGGCTGCGACGGGAGCCGGAGCATGGTTCGCACGACGGCCGGGATCGAGTTCGCCGGCTGGGACCCGACCGTGTGCTGGATCCACAGCGAGGTCGAGGTGGACGAGCTGCCTCCGTTCGGCCTTCGTGGCGGCGGAGGGATCGGACCGGCATCGTCCGGCCGTATCGGCGTGACGCTCGCCGAGGCCGACCTCGATCGAGGCCACGAACCAGCGACGATCGACGACGTTCGCGCTGCCCTGTATCGAGTCGACGGAACCGATTACGGCGCCCGCAACCCCCAATTCGTCGCACGCTTCACCGATGCAACTCGTCAGGCGGTCGACTACCGGGCCGGGCGCGTCCTGCTTGCCGGCGATGCTGCGCACGTGCACGCTCCGTTCGGGGGGCAGGGACTCAATCTCGGTGTGCAGGACTCGGTCAATCTCGGGTGGAAGCTCGCTCAGGTCATTCGCGGGGAATCGCCGGCATCTCTGCTCGACACCTATCACGACGAACGGCACCTGGTCGCCGCCAGCGTCATGGCCAACACCATGGCCCAGCGAGCGCTGCAGTCCAACGACGAGCGGACCGTGGCGCTGAAGTCCGTCGTTGCCGACCTCCTCGGCCTCGATCAGGCGCGCACCCTTCTTGCGGCTTCGATCAGCGGGCTGGACATCAGGTACGCACACGAGGGGGACCATCCGATGGTCGGTCGACGTGTGCCCGACGTCGACCTGGCGACCGCCGACGGGTCGGTTCGAGTGTTCGAACTTCTCAGCGACGCTCGCCCCCTCCTGGTCGACTTCGACCCAGCGAGCGCGCTCGACATCACCGAATGGCGCCAGGTCCGTCACGTCCGGGCGCGCTTCGATGGGCCGTGGGAGCTTCCCGTCGTCGGCAGCGTGGCACCACCAACGGCACTACTCGTACGGCCCGATGGTCATGTCGCATGGGTGGGCAGCGGTTCCGACGATGGGCTGCACACTGCGCTCGCCACCTGGTTCGGAGGCCCGGCAGCCCCGGGCGTTCGACGAGTTCTCAAGCGCTGAGTTCGGTCTCAATCACGTCATCGATGGTGGTCGGTTGGCCACAACAACCCTGTGGCGCCGGTTCCGGTGTCGGCACTTCGACCTCGGCCTGCTCCAGATCGACATCCGCCGCCTTGGCGCTGATCCGCACTCGACGCCCTTCGCGAAACACCGTGACCGGACCGTCCTCGCTCACGACGAACGCAATCGTGTGGTGGTGATCCCAGGTGAAGCGAGCGGCAGAGCGGTGCCGCATGCCGCCCTTCTGAGGGACGGCGCGCTCCGACTCGATGGACGAGCGCAAGCCGACGCCGATCTTGTCGATCGTGCCGTCGGCACCGACCAAGGCCGCCAGGTCGGTTTGTGCGAGGGAGGCGAACAACGCCGGGTAGTGGTGCCGGCTCGTGACCGAGAGATGCGGCGCGTCGATCGCTGCGTCGAGGTCGAGCGACGGTGCGTCGTCCTCCCGAGGATCGAAGTCATAAAGCACGGTCGCCCCGATCCGAGCGGGCGACAACCAGTGCACACACAGGTCGAGGATCCCCGCGAGAATCTCCCGGTTGGCTCCTTCCACCAGCGCGTCGATGGTGGCAAGGAGGTACTGCGCCCGCTTGCGCACCGTCCACTGCCGGCCGTTCCACTCGACGACCCCGTAGTCGGTGAACAGTCGGGGCGTGCCGGCCAACGTGCGCTGCACGATGTAGGCGCCGGTCTGGCGCTGCACCTCGACCATGTCGGCCTCGTACTGGATGGTGCGACGGAAGCAGGCGAGCTGTGTGCGCTCCGACCTCGGACGGCGAACGACAAAGGTGGACCGGCCGTCGGCGAAGCGTCTCGAGGTCTCGATCGACGAGTCGAGATCGATGGTCTCGACCAGATCGGGAGCGACCGACATGTCGCCGGTTTGCGGACAGATGAAGGCGCCGTAGAACGCCTGGGTGCCCTCGTGCACCGGCGGCCGGCGGACTTCGTCGAGTTCCTCCAGCACCAGCCGGAGCGCCTCGGCGTCCAGCGGCAGACGGATCCCGTCGTCGTCGAGCTCGTCGAGCAGGCGCCGCAGCGAGCGCGGCAGCGATGGATCACCCAACAGTTCGCGGACCGCCCGGTACGGATCGAGCTCCATCCTCCGCACGCTATCTGCGCCCGAGTCCCCCACGTCGATCACCCTCATCGGCCGGCGGTCGCCCAGGTCCCGAACCGTCGAAGGCGTTCGCGTTCGTTGTCCGACATGTTGCGGTCGGTCAGTCGATGGGCCACAGCCGCCGGGATCGCTCGACGAGCTGCCGCACGATCGACCTGCCCGAGGAACGATCGCAACATGACACGGCGGCCGAGCGGAATCAGGATCCGATCGAGTCCCTTCGCCGGGGCCGACGCGCAGGCGAACAACGCCCACGTGTCGGCAACGTCGAAGGCCGGGTCACCGGCGGAGGCGTTGGACCAGTCGATCACCACCGCACCATCGGTCGTGAGGATGACATTCATCGGGTGCAGATCACGATGGAGCAGGCGGTCACCCTCGAGCGGAGCGACATCGAGCCAGGGCGGCGCAGCAATGCGGTGCAGCTGTTGGTGAAGATCGCCGAGCATGCGGCCCACCTTGCGGAGCGGGAACGGCGGTCGGCCGGCCGCCTCCATCATGGTGGGGCCGACGAGTCGGTCCATCACGAGGTAGCCATCGCCGGCGTCGTGGACCGCCGGGCAGGGGTACCCGTGATCACGCGCATAGCTCATCGTCTCGGCTTCTTGCGCGAGCGAACGACCGTCGCGGGCCACACGCAGCACACGATCAGGACCGTGCTCGAAGATCTCGCTGTCTCGCCCCTCGGCGAGCTTTGGTCCGATCGGATCCACCGGAACATTGTCGCGTCGCTCGGCGAGTCGTGCACCGAGCGACGCAGCGACATCAGCCGCCAGGCCTGGTCCCGCCACCGCCTCGACCACCCATTCGGCTCTCCGGGATCGAGGTCATCTGTTGTCCGTTCACGACGATGGTCCCGCCCGTCATCTCGGCGGTCGTGTCGTAGTCGAACGACGAGGTGGGTGCGGTGACGGTGATGTCGCCACCCGTGATCACGATCGCACCGTTGGCATCGAAGGCGTCGGTGTCGCCGCTGCCGACCGTGACGTCGATCGTTCCGCCGTTGACGGCGATGTAGACCTCACCGGCGATGTCACCAGCAGCGGCATTGATGCCGTCGTCGGCGGCGTAGACGGTGATGTCACCACCGTTGATCGTGATGTTGATCGCCTCGATCCCTTCGAGACTGTCCAGGATGTCGATGGTGCCATCGTCGATCGTGATCGTCGTTGCCGCCTTGATGGCGTCGTCGCCCACATCGAGCGTGATGGTCCCGCCGGTGATGTGGATGATGCCCTTGTCGAGGCTCTCGGCGTTGGTGGTCTTGAGCCCGTCGCCTCCTGCGCTGATCGAGATCTCGCCGCCGGTCACCGTGATGGAGTCACGGCCGCGGATGCCCTCGTCGGCGGCGTTCACGGTGATGACTCCCGCGGAGATGACGAGATCGTCCTTGGTGACGATTCCATCCTCGTAGTTCGCCGTCACTTCGAGCGTCCCGGATCCTGAGAACGTCAGATCGGCGGTGGAGTAGATGGTGCCGTCGATCTCGGGATCGCTGCGATCGGCAGCGTCCTCGAGGACGTTCTCGCTGCCGTCGGCCAGCACGATCTCCACGTTGTCGGCTTGCTCGACGACGATGGCCGCACCCTCTGCGGAGATGATGTGGACACCATCGAGGACGAGTCGCACGTCGTCCTCGGTGCTGACGATCACTTGGGCGGTGCTGCCGCCGGTCAGGGTGTAGGTCCCGCCCTCGGTGATGGTCAGCACGCCACTGCCGAGCGTCGTCGTCTGTTCGGGCAGCGCTGTCCAGTCGATGTCTTCGGCCTCGCTCTCGGAGCTGTCGGCCGTGGCGTCAGTGCCCGAGGCTTCGCTGTCGCTCGTGGCTGAGGCGACACCGGCCGTTTCGGCCGACGAGGACTGGAGGGATCCGTTCGCCGTATCCAGCTCGCTTGCACCGCAGCCGCCGAGCACGAGCGCGGTGGCGGCAGAGAGCGCCCAAAGAGGGTTGATGGGTTGGCGTTTCATGATGTCGGGTCTCCGATCTTGGTTGCGATCCGAGTGGATCGAGGGGAATGGTTCGTGCCGACACCGAGGTGTCGACGGAGGACGGGTCGCCACTTGTGAGCGGGAAGCGCAGGTTGGAGTGCGGCCAGGCCGATGCCGTATTTCGAGATGGTCTGCGGGCGGTGGCCAGCGGCCCACAGGAGTCGATCGAGCCGCGTCGGTGACCCTGGCGACTTCGTCTCGACGATCACCACATCCGGCCAGACCTGCGATCGCCCATCAGGCGTGCTGACCGTGAGCGAAGTGTCGATGGTGGCCCTGCTCGCCAACTCGGCGCCGTGTTCGATCGGGTCGAGTAGCAGCGTCGTCCGTTGGTAGGCAGTGCGAAGGCTTGGCACCAGTTGTTTCGGCAGTTCGGTCGACCAAGCTCTGGTCGGCAGTCGCTCGCTCAGGTTGGCGGCGATGAATGCGACGGCATCGGCGTCGAGGTCGACGAGGTGATCGGTGACGACCGTTCTGGTCTTGACCGTGGAGCGACTGCGGTCCCGGGTCTTCAGTTCCAACACGTGGGTGCCCGAGTCGAGATAGGTGCGGGTGCGCACCTTGAACCGGTTCGGCCGGCTACGGGCGGCGGCGAGGTAGCAGTCGAGTCCGGCGGTGTCGAAGTAGGTCGATTCGTAGCCAAACCGACGCTGTCCGTCGATGTCGAGGACTCGGACCGCTGGCAGATCGGCCCACAAACGGTCGAGGTCGTCACCCCGAAGCACGTACTTGCGGTCGACTCTCGTCTGCAGCGCCGCCGATGCGTTGAGTTCGTCGAGGGTCACCGTGATCATCGCACGCCCACCCGGGAGGTGCCGTCGAGCAGGGACTCGTGGCTGCCATCGGGGATCGACTGGTCGAGCACCCGGTACCGCACCTCCAACGAGGTGGTGTCGTGGACCAGATCAACCTTGCGAATCGTGACCTGCTGGACGGTGGCACCGAGGAGCCCCTCGAGGTGGGCGACCAGTTCTGGCTCGTTCGTGTAGGCCCGGTCGAGCGTCATGTGGTGCAACCGGTAGCCGGGGAACAGTCGGGGATGATCGGCTGCGAACACGACGGCGAGGATCGTGGCCATGAGCGCAGGCGTGAGCCACTCGGGCGAGACCGGGATGCCACCGAGCAAGCCGAGCGAGAGCGCCGCGAAGTAGTAGGCGACCTCGTGCTGCACGAGTTCGGACGACCGCAGGCGAATGATCGACAGCACACCGAACAGGCCCAGGCCGAGCCCGGCCGACACTTGGGTGGACGCCAGGGCGTTGGCCACGGCGAGCACACCCACGTTGACGCCGAGGAAGGCGACGAGGAGGTCCTTGCGGTGATGCCTGGGGAAGTAGAGGGCGAACGTCAAGATGATGACGGCGGCGAGATCGAGGGCGAAGAGGACCGGGGTGGACATGTGAGGCTCCAGTGATGGGGTGGACATCGCCACGATGACCCGGCAGTCCGAGAGTTCCCTGAGAGCCACCGCGGAGTCTCCGCAGGATCTCGGTCCTGTGGTGCGTGATGCGGGGTTCATGGCCGCGACACCTTGCGCTCGGCAAGGGTTCGTGCTTATCTACAACCATATGGTTGTAGGTTTGCTGACGGATGAGCGAGCAAATCGGGTGTTCCACGCCCTCGCCGACAGCACGCGCCGAGACATCGTCGTGCGGACGTTGCAGGGGGAGCATTCGGTCTCCGCCCTCGCCCGCCACTACCCCATGAGTTTCGCCGCCGTTCAGAAGCACGTGGCTGTGCTGGAAGAGGCCGGGCTCGTGACCAAGCACCGCATGGGTCGCGAGAAGATCGTTCGCGGCGACGTCGAGACCATCCGTCGGGCCAATCAGTTGCTCGACGACCTGGAAACGGTGTGGCGAGGCCGCGTCGAACGGATGGGCGAACTCCTCGCCAATGACCCGAATGGAGACACACGATGACCGTGACCAATGTGCACAAGGACCCCGAGCAGCTCACGATGACGATCACCGTCGAACTCGACGCCAACCTCGAACGGGCCTGGCAGCTGTGGGCCGATCCGCGTCAACTCGAGCGTTGGTGGGGTCCGCCCACGTATCCGGCAACGTTCGTCGACCATGACCTCACGCCGGGCGCCGAGGCGAGGTACTACATGACGAGCCCCGAGGGCGACAAGTACTACGGCTGGTGGGAGATCATCGCCGTCGACCCTCCTCGACGGCTCGAGGTGATGGACGGCTTCGGCGACGAGTCGGGTCAGCGCAACGAGGAGATGCCGGCAGGACGAATGGTCGTCACGTTGGACGAGCGGGACGACAAGACCGTGATGGCCATCATCTCGTACTTCACCTCGCTCGAGGCCATGAACCAGCTCATCGAGATGGGCCAGGAAGAGGGCATGGTGATGGCGCTCGGACAGATCGAGGCCATCCTGGCCGACTCCGCCACGGCGTAGCGTCCTCCGTCGAACGAGTCTCGATCACCCGAGCCGAGGATGACTCACTCCAGCGCGATGACCTGGAGTTCGGCGAAGCCGCCACAGTCGAGTGCCTCGTGACCGCCGAACACCAGCCGGACGGTGTCGCCCTCCACGCCTCCGACATCGAACGAACCCGGCGTGTCCGGCGTACCGGGGAGGTCCACGCTCTGCGAGAAGACCACCTGACCCGACAGGAGTACTTCGACCGTCATGCTGCCGAAGCCGAATCCGGTGCGGAACTCCGGTACCTGGTGTCCGCCGTTGCCGGTCACGACAATCTCATCGATCAGTACGGTCGGGCCAGACCAGGTGTAGACGGCGTCACCGGCACTCGGTCCAACCGAGAACCAGGAGGTCGCCGCATTCCCGTCCACCGCAAGCGAGGCTGGGAACCCGTCGAACGACGAGTTGGCGCTGACGCTTCCCTGACCGGTGACGTCGACAGGAAGGAGCGGCTCCGTGGTGGTTGTCGGTTCCGTGGTGGTTGTGGTCGGCGCCGTCGTGGTCGTCGCCGGCGACGCCGCGTCGGCGGTGATCCCGACCTCTGCAAGGGGGTCAGGTGCGGGGACCCCGAGTTCGACATCGGCCTCGCCGACCGTGCCGATCGGGCGCTCGACTGCTTCGCCGGTCGACACGTTGCGCAGCACGAACTCGGTCGTCGGGCCGCGGTCGGCAACCGCCATCACCTGTCCGGCGTCGAAGCCCTCCCAGACCGTGCCTTGATAGGCAACGGACGACACGACCATCGGTTCCAGCAACGGGTTGCCACAGTTGCACTTCACCCGGGGCACCCCGGTGTCATCGACCAGCACCGCAGTACCTGCCTGGAGTACCGACTGGAGCGTGGTCGGCGCGCCATCTCGGTAGCCGTGATTGGTGACCCGGGTGTCGGCCAACAGCTGCACGGCCGTCAAACCATCGACGAACGATCGAATCTCCGACGGCGTGATGCCATGGACCTCGGCCCACGCCGCCGCCTTGTCGGGCGTCGTCTCGAGGAACGCCACCAGAGCCTCGACGTCGCAGGTGGTCGCGTCGCCCGATCCACCGTACAGACCCGGCGCTCGTCCGACGACCGTGGGCACGGCCGTCACCGGCTCGAGATCGGCAACATCGATCGATGCGGGCACGAGTGCTGGCGGCTCGCCCTCGACGAGCGCCGCGAGGTCATCGAAGAACGGATCGTTTCCGGACGTCGACGCCGGTTCGAGGAAGAGTTCGCTCCCCGATGCTGCCACCTCGCCCTCACTGCCCCCGAGCTTCACCGCAGCAAACACTCCCCCGGCGATGGCCGCAACGGCGAGCACACCGATGACGGCGAGGAAGGCGGTACGGGAACCGTGTGGAGCGCCGCTCTCGCCCGGAGCGGGCGGTGTACCGCCGGGTGGCGGACCAAATGCACTGGCATTGCTGAACGGCGGGTCCCCGCCAGGAGGCATCGACTGCCCGGCGATCGGTTCGGGGGACGGCGGTGTGGGAGTCGCAATGTCTGCGGCATTCATCACCTCGGCGGGGTCCGAGTCCGAGGGAGGGGCCGGCTGGACGGGGGGCGCCGGTGGAGGGAGGACGGGCGGAAGTGGCAGCTGGGTCGGGTCCGACGTCGGGTCGGACGCCTCAGCGCCGGCCGACGGATCGGGAGGCTCGCTGGCCTCGGCGAGATACGGACTGATCGCAGCACCGAGTGCAACCGCGTGCTTCGGGTGGGTATCGACGGCGATCGGTAGTCCCGTTCGTCCACCGACGGCGGCAGCAACGAGGGGAATCCGAGAGCTCGCACCGACGAGGAGCACCCGATCGATACCGGTCGCACCGACTCGTTCGATGGTGGCGGCCAGCGCATCGACCGATCGGTCGATCGCCGGACGGATCGCGGCTTCGAACTCCGAGCGATTCAGCCGCACCTCGGAGGCATAGCCGGGAATGAGCGACGAGACCGTGGCGGAAGTCGCCTCGCTGAGCTGTTCCTTGGCCTCGACCACATCGGTGCGAAGGCGAGCAAGCGCGGCCAGGACCACCGGATCGTCTTGATCGAGACTCGCAACATCGATGCCAAGTCGGTCCACTGTCATCTGGTAGAGCGCCTCATCGAAGTCGACCCCACCAAGCCGTTCGATCCCCGCAGCCTCACCGAGCTGGACCCAACTGCCCCCGGATTTCTCGAGCACCGCCGTATCGAAGGTGCCACCTCCCAGGTCGTATACCGCCAGACGAGTGCCGTCCTCGACTCGTTCCTGCGCGGCGTAGTGGACCGCCGCCGCAACGGGCTCGGGGAGAACAGAGAGTTCCCCTGCCGCCACCGGGCGGAGTGCGTCCTCGAACAGCGAGAGCCGGTACTGCCCCCAATTCGCTGGGTAGGTGGCCACGACATGTTCGGGCGCGCCGCCAGAACGCTCGGCAACGATCGCCTGTACCCGCTCGAACATCGTGACCATCAGCGATTCGGCCGATACCGGGCTGCCCCCGAGGAGCAGCGGCGTCGGGTCACCGAACCGTCGTTTGAATTCCCGCGCAAGCCGCAGTGGATCCGCACGTCCCTGTTGGACGGCGGTCCGTCCGATCAGGGCCGCACCGCCTTCCTCGAGAAACACGACCGTCGGCTCGGTTGTCTGCGTATGGCTGAGGCCGACCATCTCCGCCGCACCACCCGGTGTCGCCACCGCCGCTGCGGTCACGGTCGTTCCAAGGTCGATCCCGAGCGAGTATCCCGACACGTTTCCCTCCGATGTCGCTCAGATGGAACCTATCAGGTCGGGCGATGCCGCTCTGGAGGAGGGCGAACCGAGTGTTCGGTGAATCACCGCCGTATCTGGACCGCACTCCCCGTCAGAGCAGCACCGACCGACACCACTGATGGAGCGTCGGGTCGTCAACGGCCCACGCCCAGAAGGCGGCGATCCAGCGTCGGGCCGGCTCGTAGAACTCGGACAAGCCGGCGTTCGCCAGCCAGCCCTGGGCGACGCGCCGGTCGTCTTCGTCGGCGTTCGGCGTGATGGCCGGGGTACAGAGATAGACCACGGCGCTGAGCGGGTCGAGCCGGCGGTCGCCGCGGATGCTCGATGCGCCGATGTCGATGACGGAGGTGATCACCGAGCCGACCGCCAGCATGTTGCCGGCGAAGGCATCGAGGTGGACGAAGGATCCCTCCGTGGTGTCTGGTAGGTCCGCTGCGAGTTCAGCTGGATCGACGTGTTCGAAGCCCGGTGCGCGCCCGAGGCTCCATGCCGCTTTGTCGTGGAGAAAGCCTCGCCAGGTCGTCGCACGAACGGGAGATCCTCCGAGCAGATCACCGAACCAGGTACGGGCGTCGAGGTGGAGATCGCCCAGCAACGCTGCGGTATCGAGATGCGCCTCGATCAGGCTGCGGCGGCTGGGCCGGTCCACGCGGTGCAGCGCGTCGCTGACAGCGACGCCGGGCAGGCGGCGCTCGACAGCGTACGTACGTTCACCGATCGACCCACATTCGAGCACCTCCGGCAGCTTGAAGAGTACGTGCCGATGTTGCCGCAGTTCGTCGACGAGCGTCTGTCGCTCGAGCACGTGCTCGCCGTTGCCCGAGTCGTGGAGCACCCGCAGCACTCGAAGGTCATCAAGCGCATAGACCCAGGCCTCGCCGCCGTGACCGAGCAGCTCCGACGGCTCGACACCGAACTGGCGCAGGACAACCCGGAGACCCTCATCTGCCGGGAAGTCGAGCGCGTCACCCACCCGGCAAGTCTGGCTCATCCGGGAGGTGAAGGACCTGTGCCTGCGCCGGGCCGGTGGAGCGAACCCGCCACCGCTCGCCGGCCGCCGGATACGCCCGGAGCGTGGTCGAGCCTGTCGCAGTGAACATCTCGACGATCGAGCCGTCGGCGAAGACGTCGACGGTGCCGGACGTAGATCCTCGCCATGCCGCACGGACCGCTCCCGTCGTATCGTTCACCAGATCGATCATCACGTCACCTGTCGCCGTGTGCATCCAGGCAGGTTCTGAGGTGTGCATCTCGTATACACCATCGACCTCCTGCACCTGCAGACCGCCGCCCCTCAGACGGTCGAGCTCGTGGGCCGGCATGCACACCGGAAGCCCGGACGGGCCAGCCATCACCTCACGCGGAAACGTCAGCGTGCCCGCCCAACCCGACGCGGCGATGTCGGCGGCCGATCGATGGTTCGTGCCAGTACCACGTCCCTCCCACGACCATCCCCACGCCAAGATGCGCCCGTCATCGACGACCAGCTGGGGCGCATAGAAGTCGGGTCCGTGGTCGAGCGGTGTCTCCGCAGTCGGAACGAATCGAGGAACCGAACCCGACAGGTCGAGATCGCCGACGTAGGCCGCGACACCGTGGCGACGTTCCGGCGCCGACTCACCACGCCGCTCGTCGGCGGGAACCGGTTCGTCCCATGACACCACGAGTAGCCACCGTTCGCCGAAGGGGACGAGCTGCGGGCATTCCCAAAAGGTACCCGAGCCGACCATGTGCGCAGGAAGCTCGGCGGCAGTGAGCAGCGTCCCGAGCAGGCGCCAGTCGTCGAGGTCGTCGGCGTCGTAGACCAGCACCGCACCGGTCCGCGTACGCTCCCTGGTCTCGGCGGACCCATGGTGCCCATTGGTGATGTCGAACTGGCCGGCGCCCATGATCCCGAGGCGGCGCCCGCCAACGAGGACGACGAAGGGATCGCGGACGTCGAACCAACGACCGTGATCCGGATGATCGGTGGCCGTGCGTTCGGGCTGTACCCAGTCGCCATCGCTCTCCTGGCGAGCCACGGCAACACGAGCGGTCGATGCGTCGGCGGAGACGGCGGTATAGACCAGTGCTGCGCCGCCGCCTTCTGGAACCGCGACCCCGCTCCACACACCGGCCGCGTCGATCGTCCCGGGTCGCGGTCGCAGGGCAACGCCCTCGTCCCGCCACGACAGGAGGTCGGTGGACGACATATGGCCCCAGTGGATGTCGCCGTGGTCCGGTGCGTTCGGATTCCACTGGTACATCACATGCCAGCGACCCTCCCAACGGCCGATGCCGTTCGGATCGTTCACCCAGCCGTGCGAGGGACGGGTGTGCAGATGTGGGAACGGGTCGATTGGTGACATCGAAGCGTGCTCCTTCCGCCGGTGGTTCCGGGACCACCGACGCTGTGACGTGCTAGCGGAAGCGATCGCTGCGGCGGAAGTCGGCGGGTGAGGTGAACACCGACTCACCGATCTCCAGACGGAACGACCGTCGAGTGACATCGATCGTCGCCTCCAGCACATCGTCGCCTCGTGTCCACCGGAACGCCAGTACGCCGGACGGCGAGTCGAGGACGTCGAACGATCCTTCGAAGAGGTCGGCGTTGCAATTGCGCCACCGCAGGAGTCCGAGCGTGTCGATGACCACGTCGGTCTGCATCGCCGCGGCAAGACCCTCGTCGGAGTAGTAGGGACGGTTGATGTCGCGGCCCACCTTGGTCCGGTGCAGCAGCTCCATCTGATTCGGTGCGGCAAGAAGGCCGGCGTAGTAGACCTGCGGGATCCCCGGGCACAACACCTGAATGAGCCGGGCGACGAAATGGGCCTCGTCCTCCGAAGCCAGCGCCTCGTAGAACGTGGTGTTCACCTGGTAGAGGTCGAGGTTCGACGCCGCTGCGCCCGTGGCCTCTCGGGATCGGCCGCCACTCGCCTCGTGCATCGTCTCGACCAACTCGTCGACCTGCTGTGCCGAGAGCAGGCCATCGAGCTCGCCCTCGGGAGCGACGTCGACGATGCCAATGCCATCGTGGGTGTCGAGCACGGTCACACAGTTGCGTGGGGCGATGCGCAGCCACTCCTCGAGCGGCGCGGCGTCGCCAGTGTGGAGCGCGTGGAGGACGAGCGGGGGCAGTGCGAAGTCGTAGACGGCGTCGACTCGATCGGCGATCTCGATCTGGTGCCGGTGGTGGGCGTGGATCTCGACCAGCACCCCCATGCCACGCGTGCGGCTCTGCTCGGTGATCCAATCAATGAACTCGAAGGTCTCCGGGATCATGAAACTGGACGAGCCCGGCTTCTTGATCGCGTACCCGACGGCGTCGAGGCGAACGAGATCGATGCCCGCTGCGGCGAATCGATCGAGCACACCGAGCAGATGGTCACGGCCGGCGGGGCTGTTCACGTCGATGTCGACCTGGTCGCTCGTGAAG
This sequence comes from Acidimicrobiales bacterium, assembly GCA_041394265.1. Taxonomy (NCBI): domain Bacteria; kingdom Bacillati; phylum Actinomycetota; class Acidimicrobiia; order Acidimicrobiales; species Acidimicrobiales bacterium. Next base: position 2,062,756 of record JAWKIO010000005.1, on the reverse strand, counting down.
GTGGTCCACACCTGCTGTTCGCGACCTGCGATCTCGTAGGCCGTGAATGGGCGTCCCGGTCGCGGCCGATAGAGCTTGTCGATGTCGGGGTCATCGGGTCCACCGGAAAAGACGCGTTCCAGGGTCAGGAACATGCCGTCGTACGGTGATGCCGAGCCGTGCGCCTGCCAGTCGAGGAACGGCGCAGACGCCGATGAGACGTGGTTGACGATCAGATCGGCCATGACGACGAAGTCACGACCGATGCGACCGACGTCCTCCCATGTGCCGAGTCGGGGGTCGACCTCGCAGTGATCGATCGGGTCGAATCCCGCGTCGGCTCCATCGATCGGGGTGAAGAACGGAAGCAGGTGGACGCCCCCGAAGGCGCCATCCAACTCACTGCGAAGCAGCCGGTCGAGACCTTGAAGGTCCGAGGCGAGTCGATCGACGTAGGTGATGAGTTGCGGCCGGTTGGGGCTGATCGGCGCCATCTACGACCTGGTCTTGCGCGCTCCAGCACGCTGTTCGATGTCGTCTGGCCGCACCATCCAGACGGCGCAGTCAGGCTCGAGCACTCGGCCCTGATCGGGGTTCGACGCGAGGATCACGGAGCCTTCGGGCAGGGCGAAGGGCTCGTCACCCATGTTGACCAGACAGGTGAACCCGCCGGCCCGGCCGAGCGCCAGCACATCACCGCTGCCGAGCGTTGTGACCGTCAGATCGTCGCCGTCTCGCAGCCAGGTCGAGCGAAGCCCGATCGCCGACCGGTAGAGGCTGAGCGAGGACCGCTCGTCGTCGAGCTGTTCCGCAACCGACCGACCGAGGAACTCTGGCGGTTGTGGCAACCATGGTTCGGCCGTGCTGAAGCCCATGGCGTGACGGTCTGCGTCCCATGGGATCGGGACACGGCACCCGTCGCGTCCCTTGAGCGTGTGGCCCGACTGCTCCCACGTGGGATCGCGCAACACCTCGACGGGAAGGTCCCAGACTTCCGGCAGTCCGAGTTCCTCGCCCTGATAGATGTAGGCCGACCCGGGCAGCGCAAGCGTGACGAGGGCGATGGCTCGGGCCCGTCGGGCGCCACGTTCGACATCGAGGGCATCGTGTGGCCCTTGTGCTGACCACCGGTACCAATCGATGCCGACCGGTAGGCCATACCGCGTCGCCGGGCGTACGACGTCGTGGTTGGACACGACCCACGTGGGAAGCGCGGGAGTCTCCTCCAACGCCCGCATCGACCGCTCGATGCTCGTGTGGAACTGCCGGGCGTCCCAGTCGGTCTCGAGGAGATCGAAGTTGAACGACTGGTGGTAGCCACCGGGCTGGAGGTAGCGGGCCACCCGGGCCGGGTGGACGACCGCCTCGGCGACCATGAGCCGGTCGCCGTACTCATCGACGATGCGCCGCCAACGGCGAACGATGTCGTGGATGCGGTCTCGGTCCCACATCGGGTGGTCGGCCGCCTCGGTGAGGCGGTGCAACGCAACGCCGGGCTCGAGCTCGAGTTCGAGATCGACGGTCGGATCGTCCTTGAACAGACCGTGGGCCACGTCGACGCGGAACCCATCGACACCAACATCGAGCCAGAAGCGAAGGATCTCATCGAAGGACGCGACCACCTCGGGGTTGTCCCAGTTCAGATCCGCCTGGGTCGGGGCGAAGCTGTGGAGATACCACTCGCCGTCGGCGGCGCGCTCCCACGCCGGTCCTCCGAAGATCGACTCCCAGTTGCTCGGCGGAAGCGACCCGTCGGGTCCCCGACCCGACCGGAAGAGGTAGCGGTCACGCTCGGCGGAACCTGGCGGGGAGGCCAGCGCTTCCCGAAACCAGCGGTGGTCCGTCGACGTATGGTTCGGCACCAGGTCGATGATGACCTTGAGATCGAGCGCGTGTGCATTCTGGATGAGGACCTTGGCGTGGTCGAGGGTGCCGAACCGGGGATCGATGTCGCAGTAATCGGCGACGTCGTAGCCGCCATCGTGGAACGGCGATGGGTACCAGGGCGTGATCCAGACGGCGTCGACACCCAAGTCCCGAAGGTAGGGAAGCCGCCCGATGAGGCCACAGATGTCGCCGACACCATCGCCATTCGAGTCAGCGAAGGATTGGAGATACACCTGGTAGACGACGGCATGTCGCCACCAGGGCATCGATGTCACTTCACCGCACCAGCGGAGATTCCGGCGATGATGCGCTTCTGCATCATGAAGTAGAAGACCACGATCGGAACGATCGATAACAACAGACCGGCCATGGCCAGGCCATAGTCGGAGGTGTACTGACCGAAGAACACGAAAGTCCTCAGCGGGATGGTCTTCTCGTCGTTCTCGACGAGCACCAGCGAGGGGAGCAGGTAGTCGTTCCAGATCCACAAGGTATTGATGATCGCCACGGTCGCCGTGACCGGTCCGAGCAACGGGAAGACGACCGTGCGGAACGTCATGATGGGCCCCGCACCATCGATCGCCGCGGCCTCGTCGAGCGAGATCGGGATGTTCGAGATGAAGCCGTGGTAGAGGAAGGTCGACAGGGCGACCCCGAACCCGACGTAGAAGAACGCGATCGTGTATTGGTTGGCGGGGAAGCTGAGATCCCTCAAGAAGAAACCGACGAACGGGATCATCAGGGCCTGGAAGGGCACCACCATCGACGCCACGAGCACGAGGAAGGTGGTGGTGGAGAACTTCGACTTCGTCCGGGCGAGGTAGTAGGCCAGCATCGACGACGTGACGATGATGGCCGACACGCTGATGACGGTGACGATGAACGTGTTCAGGAGGGCCTGCCAATAGCCCATCTTGTCGATGGCCTCGGTGAAGTTGTCCCACTTGAACGGTGAGGGGACGCCGAGCGGATCACTGATCACGGTGCGCCGTTCCTTGACCGAGTTCAGGATCACCATCGCGAACGGGAACGCATAGAGCGCAGCGAGCACGATGGCCATGAGGCCGAGAACTCGCCGGCCGGACTTCTTCCTCGGCGCTGCCACATGGGTTGCTTCGGTGGGTTCGATCTGGTCGATCATGTCGCTCATGCTTGAACCTCGAATCGCTTGGAGATGCCCACCTGGATGACGGCGGCGATGGCGATCACGATGAACATCGTGACGGCCTCTGCCTGCCCCTTGGCCCAGTTGCCGAGCTGGAACGCCTCGTTGAATACCTGCATCGAGACGAGTTCGGTGGTCCGGAACGGGCCGCCACCGGTCAGCGAGAGGTTGAGGTCGTAGACCATGAACGCGTTCCGGATGGTCAGGAACAACGAGATGGTGAAGGCGGGGACGATGAGCGGGATCTTAACGTACAACATCTGTTTGAATCCGGTGGCCCCATCGATGAGCGAGGCTTCCAGTAGCGACTCGTCGATGCTCATCAGCGCCGTCACGTAGACGATCATCAGGTAGCCCGACATCTGCCACACGGTCACGATGACCATGGCCCAGAACGCCCCGGTGGTCTCGATCAGCCAGTTGGACTGGAAGATCGGACTCGCGATCACGGGAAAGGCCTGGGCGAAGAGGAACTGCCACACCAGGCCGAGGATCACCCCGGCGAGGAGGTTGGGGACGAAGAACACGGTGCGCAGCACATGGGTGCCTCGCATCGGCAGCGTCACGAGCAGCGCCAGGCCGAAGGCCACGAGATTGACCAAGACCACGCTGGCGACGACGTACTTCGCCGTGAGCCACATCGAGGACCAGAACTTGTCGTCGGACCAGGCCGCGCTGTAGTTCTCGAAGCCGACCCACTTCGTGGTCTCGAACCCGTTCCAGTCTCGGAAGGTGAAGTAGATGCCTCTTGCGAACGGCACGATCAAGACCAGCGTGAAGATCGCGAGTGGCACGAAGGCGAAGAGCATGAACCGGCTGATCTCGGATCGCCGATTGGAAACTGCCATGGCTGGAACCCCCTTGGTTGCGCATGGGCTCCCGGAGTCTTTCGACTCCGGGAGCACACGCTGAGTTTGCTACAGGTCGAACGTCGAGCGCTCAACCAGCGGGATCAGGCCGTCCAGCAGGCTTCGAGCTCACCGGCGAAGGTCTCGCGATCGGACTGATCGGCGTAGTACTTCTGAGCGGCGGCGCCGTAGCAATCCTGCAGACCCGACGGGTAGGCGCTGTTCACCCACTGGAGGGCCTTGCCGGCGGCAACATAGTCGGCGATCTCGGAGGCCATGTAGGTGGAGGGGCTGACGGTGAAGCCGTCGTAGACGGGGATGAAGCCCATGCCGTTGTCCTCGAGCGGGCCGGCCCAGTAGGTCTGGCCCTCGGGGGTGGTGAGGAACCAGGTGACCACGGCGATGGCAGCCTCGCGCTGCTCGGGTGACGACTGCTCCTCATCGATCATGAGGTAGAAGGGCACGCCGACCGAGATGCCGTCGTTGCCGTAGGCGCCGGCGGTGTCGCTGATCGGCACGGGCATCACGCCGAACTCACCGTCGGGGGTGGCGCCGAGCAGGTTCGGCTCGGCCCAGTTGCCCATGAACCAGAAGCCGACCTCACCGGTAGCCAGGTTCTCGACGCCCACGTCGTAGTCGGTGTCGGCGATCGTGGCCGAGCCGATCGTGTTCGCCTTCAGCAGATCGAACGTGTCGAGCCAGTCGATGAAGACAGGGTCGGACATCAGGTCGTAGTTGCCGGCAGTGAGCTCATCGAGGATGGCGAGCCGCTCCTCGGAGGTCTCGGCGGCGTTGGTGTGATAAATGTTGGTGAAGTGAGCACCCAGTGACCACCACAGACCCGAGAAGTGCACCGCTGCGGGGGCCGTGCCGGCGACCGCCTCGAGCGCTGCAGCGAGTTCGCTGCGGGTGGTGACCGCAGTCGGATCGACACCGGCGGCGTCGAGGACCGACTTGTTGTAGAGGAGACCGAATGCCTCAGCGGTGATCGGGATACCGGCCTGCTTGCCGTCGATGTTGGCGACGTCGAGGGTGCCCTCGGCGGCAAGATCGACCAGTGGCTGACCGGTCCAGTCCATGACCCGCGGGGCCATGTCGGGGATCTCCTGGAGCGCGGTAATGATGGTCGGGGCGTTGCCCGACTCGTACAGCGGCGTGATGGTCTGGAGGAACGGCTGGCCCTGCGGAGCGTCGACGATCTCGACACTCACGCAATCGGTGTTGGTTGCGTTGTACTCGTCGATCGCGGCCCGGAACTGATCCTGGATCTCGATCTTGATCGTGCCGAGCCAGGTGATCTCGGTCGGCTCGGAGCACTCGCCCCCGGCGGCTGCGTCATCGGAGGAATCGTCGGCGCCGCCGTCACTCCCGCCGTCGGCCGTGGTGGCCGTGTCCTCTCCGTCCGAGGCATCACCTGCCGAGGCATCGCTGCTGCTGCTGCCACAACTTGCGGCGGTCAGCGCGAATGCTGCGCACAATGCGACGAGCAATCGCCACGACGCATGCGTCTTCTTCGTCATGTTGGGTCTCTCCCCTCTTTCTCGGCCGAGCGGCCGTGCATGTCGATTCATCGAATCGATTCGACAAACCGACCGTTGACGCTAACCCGGATCTTGCATAGCGATCGGTGAGCGGGTTCGCGAAAAGCCCTCCGACCTGGAACGATGAGTGTTGCGAAGCAAACATCGGATTCCAGGAAACGGAGGGCTCTCATGAGCCAAGGTAGCAGCCTTGTTCGACCACGCAAGGTGACCGGTGACGGGACGGGACTGGCCACCCACGCCGGTCTGGAATGGTTGGCCGAGACCGCCGATCTGACCGGGATGACCGCCGGGTTCTCCGAGGCGATGCGTGGCCTCGGGGGTCGTCGTCATGACCCGGGCCGGACTCTGACACAGGTGGTGTTGGCGTTGGCCGACGGAGCGACCTGTCTCGCTGATCTGGCGGTGTTACGGAACCAGCCGGCCATGTTCGGCCCGGTCGCGTCGGACCCGACCGTGTGGCGAACCTTCGATCGGGTCGGTCCGGCCGAGTTCCGCCGTCTCGACATCGCCCGTCGTGACGCCCGGGCTCGGGCATGGGCCGCCGGAGCGGGACCCGCCGGTGACGTGATCATCGATATCGACGGGACCCTGATCACCACCAAGACCGACAAGCAAGACGCAGCACCCAACTACAAACGAACCTACGGGCATCACCCGTTGCTGGCGATGATCGCCGAGACCGGCGAAATGCTGTGCGGGATCATGCGGCCCGGCAACGCGGGCGCGAACAACGCAGCCGACCACATCACCGTCCTGGACGCCGCGGTCGCTCAACTCCCCGACGCCTGGGCGGCCGGGCATGGCCTCGGCGATGATCCAACCCTCATCCAGCATCGGTTGGTGATCCGTGCCGATGCTGGCGGGGCGAACCATTGGCTCACCGAAGAAGCACGGCTACGTAACGCCGAGTTCTCCATCGGCTACTCGATCGATCAACGCGTACGCGACGCCATCATGTTGTGCCAAGACGACGCCTGGGTCCCGGCGATCAACACCGATGGCCGACCCCGGGCCGGGGCCGAGGTGATCGAACTCACCGGCCTGGTGAACCTCGATGCCTGGCCGGAACGGACACGGTTGATCGTTCGTCGTGAACGCCCCCATCCGGGCGCACAGCTCACCTTGTTCGACACGATCGAGGGCCGCCGCCATACCGCGTTCATCACCGACACCGCAGGCGGCGACATTGCCGGACTCGAGCTACGGCAACGGCAGCGTGCCCGGGCCGAGAACGTGATCCGCGATACCAAAGCCTGCGGACTGGCGAACCTGCCGTTCGACTGCATCGTCAGCAACGATCTGTGGATGCAGTTGTGTTTCGCCGCGAACGATCTGTTGTGTTGGGCACGGCGGATCGGCTGCGCCGGGACCGCCATGGCGAAGGCGGCACCGAAAACGGTACGGCACCGGTTCCTCACCGTCGCTGGCCGGGTCACCCCGACCGGGCGTGTTCTTCATCTCGATCAGCACTGGCCATGGACCACCCAACTCTTGGCCGCCATCGGGCGGATCCGCACCGCCTTCGCATCACTCACCGTGACCACACGGATCTCAACACCAACAGCCGTATGAAAGATCCGGGCTAACGCCAGGTTCCAGGGCGGTCAAGTGACTGTTACCGTTCCGTAAACCTCGGAACAGATAGCGAGGTCAGAGGGTACGCCGGTCGGATCGAGCTGCCGACGACCAGCGTCGTCCCGACCAATCGTTGCCCATCGATGGCCTGTCCGGCAAGTGCACCGATCATGACCTCGGACGCCATAGTGCCGAGTACTGCAGGGTCCGCAACCACCGAGGTCACGTCGGCCTCGCTCGGTGTCAACAGCCCGATGACCGAGAGGCTTGCCTGCGCGCCCGATTCCAGCTCGTCGAGACCATGGAACACCCCATCGAGCGCAGGCGGATTCATGACCACGTACGCGGTCGGCGGCTCGGTGTCATTGGCACGACGACGCACGATCTCGAGGCCCGCCGCAACGGTGAAGTCACACGGGCTCGTCCGCAGTTCCAGGCCCGCCGTCGTTGCGGCTGCACGAAGCGAGCTCTGCAATCGAACGACGATCCCCACCCGCCGATCGAAGTCCACCGCTGGAGGGCCGACGAACTCGACGCGTCGGTGGCCTTCGGCAACGAGCTGCTCGACCACCAGCGAGGCAGTCTGTCGATCGTCGGTGTCGACGAACAGGTGCGTTGCGCAATCGCCCGTGCGGCCGATGGTCACGAAGGGCACGCCGGCTTCGTCGAGCGCGTCGACGCGAGGGTCGTCCATCAGGATCGAGGTAAGCAGCACACCGTCGATCAGCCCGTCACTCGCGAGCTCACGAACACCGAGCGACTCTTGCCCGCTCTCGGTCCAAAGCAGCAAGTGGTACCCATCGGCGCGAGCGCGCTCTGCTGCTGCGAAGAGCATCTTGACCATGTACGCGTCGGTGGCGGTGACGTCGGTCGGAAGGAGGAAGGCCAGGATCCGGCTCCGCTGGGACTTCAGCGCCCGGCCAAACGCATTCGGCGTGTAGTCGAGGTCGGCCATTGCCGTTTCGATCCGCAGCCGTGTTGCGTCCGAGATCGGGCGCTTGCCACTCAGGGCATACGACACCGTGCTCACCGAAACGCCGGCCCGCTTCGCCACATCAGCCATTGTCGCCATGCAGAGACCAGCCCCTCGTCCAAACTTGCAGCGCGTGGCATCACGTGTCACCGACAGGCGATCCGCAACTTCCGCTCGCCACGCGTGCGACAGACGGTACCGGGAAGGAGACGAGGTCCTCAAAGACCATGCTCGGCCGCCACCAGCAGCGCGGACCAGGAGACCTCATCTGCCGCCGCGAGTAGCGTGCGCCGCATGCCGATCAAGATGGAGAACATTGGCATCGCCGTCCGCGATCTCGATGCTGCCGTTGCCTTCTTCACCGATCTCGGCCTGACCGTGATCGGTCAGGCCGAGGTCGGCGGCGGGTGGTCCGACACCGCCGTGGATCTCGACGACAACCACGCCAAGATCGCCATGCTCGAGACCCCGGACGGCAACGCTCGACTGGAGCTCTTCGAGTATCTCCACCCCGACGCGATCGAACGCGATCCGATTCGACCCAACGAGATCGGCATGCACCGCGTTGCGTTCTCCGTCGATGATCTCGACGAGGCCCTGGCGATCGCTGCTCGGCATGGCTGCCACCCGCTGCGCGGCGTCGCTCGCTACGAAGACCTCTACCGGCTGACCTATCTGCGTGGCCCCAGCGGCATCCTGGTCATGCTCGCCGAGGAACTCACCGGTCGCTGACACCCAGCCGCCTCAGCGAGGAGTAACCCCCATTCGCCGACAGCCCGACGGTCACGCGAGTCCCGCCAGGCGGTAGAGCACCAGCGATCCGGCCACCGCGACATTCAAGCTGGCGCCGCGGCCGGTCATCGGGATCTCGACCACATCGTCGAGCAGCGGCCACGCTTCGTCGGGGATCCCGTGGTGTTCGTGCCCCAGCAGCACCACCGTTCGACCCCGTGCCACGTCGAGCCGAGGCAGCGGAATGGCATCGTCGGCCAGTTCGACGGCCACGATTCGCCAACCGTTGCTGCGTTGCTCGTCGACCCAGCGGAGTTTGGATCGTCGCACCCAGTGGATGTGGGGACGGCGGGCGAGCGTGTCGCCCGTAGCCAGCGCGTCGCGGTAGTGAGCCGTGTCGGGCAGCGCCATGCACGCCCCCACGGCGTCACAGGTGCGCAAGAGCGTCCCGAGGTTCGCTCCGTAGGCCACCCAGAGCGGCGCAACGATCAAGTGATCCCAGCAACCATGTTGGCGAAGCCGACGTTGGCGACGCATCTGGCGGGACGTGCTCTTCGCTCCCGGCCCGGTCATCGAGCGGTGCGGATCAGCCTCCGGTGGTGCATGTGTTGGCGCTCTCCTCGGCGGCGCCGGGCCATCTCGTGCCCCCAGTGGAGGGCTCGGTCACTGTACTGCGATCATTCAGGCGAGCGAGGCAGCGGGCTCCCCGAGGTCTTCATGGTCGGGCGTAAAGAGGTCTTCGATGTTGGTCGAGAAGACTCGGGCGAGACGGAAGGCCAGCGGGAGGCTCGGGTCGTAGCGGCCCTTCTCGAGCGCATTCACGGTCTGACGACTGACGCCGAGCAGATCGGCGAGGTGGGCCTGGCTCCAACCGTTGACGGCGCGGAGCTCCTTCAGACGGTTTTCCATCAGGCCACACTCCGAACGAGCAGGGTGGTGCCCCAGGTCGTCATACCGGCACCAAAGATCAACCATCCGCCGAAGGTCCACGCCACCCCGATCATTCCGAGGAAGCCGAGCGCCAGCGCAGCGATCATCGAGACCCCGAACCCAAGCGCCATGGATTCGAGCATGACGATCCGGCCGTACTCATCGGCCCGCTGTGTTGCCCGGTACAGGGCGACGGCAACGCCGACCATGGGCAGAACGGGCAGCAGGACCCAGAGCCGGGCCCTCGAGGTGGTCGCATCGACGGAGCTCTGCACGATCGCCAGAAGGATCCAGAAGGTCACGATCGCCGGAACGAATTCACGGAGATAGCTGTTGCGCTGGCGCTTGTCTTCAGCGCTGAGGCGTGGGCTGCGTCGTGCCGCAGCGATGGTGGAGTCATTCGCGTGTGTCATGCGAATGACTGTAAAGGTGACTTGTCTTTGTGTCAAGTAGACTTTCCGACAACGTCGCTTTACATTTCGACCCGATCAAAACAGCAGCGAGAGACTCTTGGTCGGCAGAACGTTGGCGGCGAAGCGAATCTCACGTTGGGCCAGCTGCCAGCCATCGCCGGTGGCGCGCCACACGTCATGACGATGGCCCGAGAGGATCTCGACCTGCCGTTGACGACGATGCCGGTACAACAAGAAGGCGCTGCGAACCGGCACGTGTCCGGGTTCGAGTTCGGCGCCGACGGTGACCGTGCCAATGAGGCGGACCGTGCGCGACGGCGGATTCTCGGTTTGGGCCAGCCCCGTCCGGATCTTGGCGACACGCACCTGCAGCGTGCCCAAGTTGTCTCGAAAGTACGTCAGTGTCGGCGCCTCGTCTTCGCTCGACGCCGTGTCGCCCAGCTGGTCGTTGTGTATCGGCGCGGAGTAGGTGATGTCGGCGGCGAGCAGCGCCAGCCAGTCCTCGTAGCGGCCGTCGTCGAGCAACTGGGCCTCGTGGTTGAGCAGCTGCGTCAACTCGATCACCCGCTCGAGCGGAACGCCTGCTGGTGGAGTGGTCTTGGGTTCGATCATCGTTCAGCACGCCGATGCGTCGTGGCCGGCAGGTCTTCCCAGCGGTCGTGCAGGAGCAGGTCCTGCCATCGTCGGTAGAACGCACGGGCGTTGGACTCACTGATGAGCAGACCGAGCTCGCCTGGCAGGTCCGGGTCGGTAAATTCGTGACCGAGACCCATACCGATGTACGACCAGTCGTTGCGGGTCATGTAGCCGCGACCGGAGTTGGTGACCTCCTGCCACTGGTCGCCGTCATCTTGCTCGACGAGGCCAGAGACGCCGAACGACATCTGGAAGCTGGCCACCATCTGCGCCTTGACCGCTGGGTCGACGTCGGCGTCGACGATGCCCCACGTCCAGACCTCCATACGGCCCGGCCCTCGCGGCATCCACATCCGCAGGTTGGCGATGGTCGGCATGAAGTTGAACGACAGGTTCGGAAAGACCGTGCCGGCAATCGGGTCGATCGCTCCGGAACCTCGGAGCTCGCCCAGGCGGGCAACGGCCTCGGGACTGTTGGCCGACATGAAGTCCTGTGATCGCAGGGTGTTCGCTCGATCCTGCTGCGCCCGGAACAGGAAGAGTCCGTGACCGGGTGCCGGGTTGGCCTGCACGCCGTCTGTCACCCTCGCCGGGTCGCCGCTACCGACTGCTCGCAGCGCCGACGCGTGAGCGATTGATTGGGCATGCTGGAAGTCGGAGATGAAGTTCTCGGCGCCGGTCTTCCAGTTGGCGTCGACGACGAAACGCTGCGGTGGCCCGATCAGCTCGGTGCCTCCGGCGCAGCGGTCGAGGGCGATGTCGAGGTACCAACGCATGCCGCCGAGGTACTCGGCAAGCGAGGGTGCGTCGGGATCCCAGGTGGCGAAGATCAGGCCGCGGTGGGTATCGACGCGTGCCTGGCGAAGACCGAGCCGGGACTTGTCGAGCTCTCCGTAGTAGGCATCGGCGCTGTTCGGCACGCCGCCGAGTTCGCCCGTCGTGCGGAACGTCCACCCGTGGTATGGGCAGGTGAACCCGGTCGTGTTGCCCTCATCGTGATCGCACACCGTGCGCCCCTTGTGTGTGCACGCGTTCAGCAGCACCCGCACCGTTCCGTGCCGGTCCCGCACGACCAACACCGGGTCTTCACCCATGAGCGACGCCACGAAGTCTCCGGGATGGCGGATCTGCGACTCGTGACCGACGAAGAGCCAGCACCGGGCGAAGATCCGCTCCAGCTCCAACTCGTACACCTCGGGATCGGTGAAGATCCGACGATGCAGACGCCCGTCATCCGGCTCGACCAAGGCGGCTGCCCGCCCGATGTCCACCCTCACCTCACCCACGGGTCCCCCTCATGTCGACGCAGGGCGAACCCTACGCGCCCCGATCAAGAAAATCGACTGCAGTCGAAACGGGTGCCCAGCCGGAGTGGTCGCCGGCCAGCCGAAGCCGTACCGTCGCTGCGGTGGGCCGAGCCGAAGACAACAAACGGGACAAGCTCGAGCGCATCCTGCGCGCTGCTCGCATCCTCTTCGCCCGCAACGGCTACGCCGGTACCACCGTGGACGACATCGCCAGCCGAGCGGGCGTGAGCAAGGGCGCCGTCTACTTCCACGTCGGCTCCAAGGCAGCGCTGGTCAATCGCGTCTTTCACGACGATTTCAGCGCATGGATCGACCAGGCGTTCATGGCAACCGACAACGACGATCATCACGACATCATCGAGGCCCTCGTCACGGTCTACGCCCGACTGCTCCAACTCATGTGCAGCGCACCCGAGCTCACCCGCCAGTACATGACCACCGCCGGTGCCGGCGCCGGACGGGAGCAGGTGCAAGAGGCCATGGACAACCTCCTGGGCCGCACCGCCGACCGACTCGAGGAGGCGAAGCGGCGTCGGGTGCTCGAGGCGACCGTCGACAGCCGCCAACTCGCCTACAACCTCTGGGCCCTCTACTTCGTCGAACAGCACCGGTGGCTTCTCGATCACCCCGACGGGGATACCTCACGGCCCGCCGCCGACATCCGAGCCAGGCTCCGGCCGCCATTCACCACCCAGCTCGGCGGCTACCTTCGCGGCCCCGCCGACACGCACCGCACCTGACCCTCACTCGACCTCGGGCTCACGCGCTCTCGTGCGTGCCACCGTCGTCGGCTGGTCGGGCGCTGATCCGCACGCTGGTGATCCGGTGGCCCTCCGTCGCCTCGACGATGAGGTCGTACGAGCCGTAGCTCACCCTGGTCCCCTCAGGCGGAACCGTCCCGCTGGCAGCGAGGACGACACCGGCAACGGTCACGACGTCGGGATGATCGAGATCGAGATGATGCTCCGAACGCAGCTCGGCGAGGGTGGTCTCGCCGTCGATGGTGATCGACCCGTCGGCATTCGTCGTGACCGTGTCGGGCGGGTCATGCTCCATCACCTCGGCAATGACGTCGTCCAGGGCGACGAAGCCGAGCGTGCCGCCGTACTCGTCGATCACGAGCGCAGCGTGGGCGTTGCCGTGCTTGAACTGCTCGAGGAGGTCCTCGGCGGATGTCGTGGCCGCAACGGTCGGCAACGGTCGTATCAGCGCGGCGAGGTCAGGGGATTCGCCGCGCTGCTGTGCTCGGATGAAGTCCTTGATGTGCAGCATGCCGACAACGTGGTCGAGGTCGCCGTCGATGACGGGGTATCGGCTCCTGGCGGACGCCGTGATGGTGGCCTCGACCGCTTCGGGCGTTGCCGCCAGCTCGATGGCAGCGATGTTCGAACGCGTCACCATGATCTCTTCGGCCGTGCGATCGTCGAGATCGAAGATGCTGCGAATGAGATCTCGTTGCAGCAAGCCGAGCTGGCCACCCTCGGCTGCCTCATCGGCGACGATCGCCAGCTCGGCGCTGGTGTGCAGCGAGAGGCGCTTGTCGGGCTCGGGGATACGCAGGAGCCGCATCAACGCGAATGCGATCGTGTTGAGGAGAGAGACCACCGGTCGGAACGCAGCACCGAACGACCGCATCAACGGATTCACCTTGATGCTCACCGATTCCGGGGCCTGCAGGGCGAGCGCCTTGGGAATCATCTCACCGAACACGACGTGCAGGTAGGTGATAGCGGACAGGGCGATGATGAACCCGACGCTGTGCGCCGCGGCCTCGGTGAGACCGGCGTTCTCGAAGGGACCGTAAAGCCAGTGGGCAACGGCGGGCTCGCCATACATGCCGAGGCCGATGGAGGCGAGCGTGATGCCGAGCTGGGCGACGGCGATGTAACTGTCCTTGCCGGCGTGACGTTCGAACAGGGCGAGCAGCCATCGCGCCGCTCGGTTGCCGTCGGCGTCAAGGGGTCGAAGGCGGCTCGGCCGCGCCGCCACCAGTGCGAACTCGGCAGCGACGAAGACGCCATTGAGGGCGACGAGCGCCACGATCACGACGATGGGGACAATGACCTCTCCGATCACGACGCCATCCCAGGGATGTCGAAGCTGAGGCGGTCGATCGCATGCAGCTCCACGTCGTCGATCGTGACCGACAGATGGCCGTCGGCGAGCTCCACGCGTTCACCACGAACAGGTACCCGCCCGAGCTCGTGCCACACCAGTCCGCCGACCGTGTCGACCGTGTCGGTGGGGAGCGAGAGTCCGAAGCGGCGGTTGAGGTCTTCAAGGAGCACCTCGCCGTGCACCGAGGCTCGGCTGCCCTCGATCACGATCGGATCCGGCCCGGAGTCGAACTCGTCACGGACCTCTCCGAATATCTCCTCGATCGCATCCTCGAGGGTGACGATGCCGGCGACCGCACCGTACTCGTTCACCACCAAGGCGCAGTGTTCCTCGGCCTCGTCGAGCATTTGCCACAGGGCGGGGACAGTGAGGGTCTCGGCGACAGCGAGCACGGGTCGAGCAACGCTGGTGACGGCGACGTTGGGGTCGACCCGAGACTGGAGGTAGAGGTCGCGGAGATGCACCAGTCCCCGCACGTCGCGATCGGCACCCGACCACACCGGGAATCGTGAGTGAGGACGCTCGACGAGTTCCTGTAGCGCTGCGCCGACAGAGGCCGTCTCGTCGATCCCGACGATTCGCCGCCTCGGGGTCATGATCTCTCGCACATGGCGGTGCTCCACGTTGAGGACGCCTGCCACCATGTCGCGCTCGGCCACATCGATCAGGCCGCCGGCGGCACTCTCTTCGAACAGCCCAGCGAGTTCCTCGGGAGAGTGGACGTGCGCGTGGCTGTGATCGCCACGAAGCCCGAACCAGCCCATGACAGCGAACGCCGACCCGTTGAAGATCGCCACCAGCGGCCGGAACAGCCACTGGCTGATCTGCATCGGACGCACCGTGCCAATCGCCAACCGCTCGGGGTAGCGGAGCGCAGCCGTCTTCGGCAGCAGCTCGCCCAACACGACTTGCAGGGCGGTGATCAGCACCAGCGTGACCACGACCGCAACCGCTTGGCCGGCCGATCCGAAGACCGGCTCGAGCAATGGCGTCAGCTGCGCCTGCCCGTAGGCGCCAGCCACGAGACTCGACAGTGTGATGCCGATCTGGCAAGCGGCCACGTAGTTGTCGAGCGCCACCGGGTCGGCCACGATCTCGAGAAGCCGGGCGGCAGATCGGTTGCCACCTTGCGCTGCGGTCTGGATGCGCGATCGACGAGACCCAACCGTTGCGAACTCGGCGGCCACGAACAGAGCGTTCGCCGACACCATCAACAGGATCACGACGACCGTGACGACGACGTTCATCGGGACGCGTTGGGCAACGGACTCGAGCGCAGGGCAGGTGCGGGCATCCTCGGAGTGTATTGCCATTCCCCGATCCGGTTCGCCACCGGCGCCCGGGCGGCGCCGAGCCGCCGAGGCGAAGACATGCGTCGCGGGCTAACGATCGGCACTCCCGACCGCGTCGGCGATGCGGTCGCCCACCTCCTTGTCGATGTTGCGCCAGTACTCGAAGGCCCGGGCGAGCACGTCGTCGCTCACCCCGTCGAGCAGGTGGCCACTGACGTTGCTCACGAGACGATCGCGAGCAGCGTCGTCCATCACCTCCCGTACGAGGACGCCGGCCTGGACGAAGTCGTCGTCGTCAGCGTGTGCGGTGTAGGCAGACCGAACGAACTCGCCGTCAGCCTGCCACGTGGCGACCTCGGGGTATCGCTCCGCTGCTGCGGCCGGTCCACCGTAGGAGTTCGGGGCGTACACCGGATCGCTCGCCTGCTCGACGCGCATGGCCCCGCCCTTGGAGTAGCTGTGCATCGGGCACTGCGGCTTGTTCACGGGGATCTGCTGGTAGTTCACCCCGAGACGCGCTCGATGCGCGTCGGCGTAGGAGATCAGGCGGGCCAGCAGCATCTTGTCGGGGCTCGGTCCGATCCCCGGCACGAGGTTGTTGGGCTGGAACGCGAGCTGGTCGACTTCGGTGTGCCAGTCGGTCGGATTGCGGTCCAACGTCATCTTGCCGACCTCGTGCAGCGGGTAGTCGTCGTGTGGCCAGACCTTGGTGAGGTCGAAGGGGTTGAACCGATACGTCGCAGCGTCGTCGAACGGCATGATCTGGACCTTCAACGTCCACGACGGGTGGTCGCCGCTCTTGATCGAGTTGAACAGATCACGACGGTGATAGTCGGCGTCGTCCCCGGCCATCTGATCGGCCTCGTCCTGCGTCAGGTACTCGATGCCCTGATCGGTCTTGAAGTGGTACTTGACCCAGAACCGCTCGCCGTCCGCATTGACCCACATGTAGGTGTGGCTCGAGTAGCCGTTCATGTGGCGCCACGTCTTCGGGACACCCCGGTCGCCCATCAACCAGGCCACCTGGTGCGCTGTCTCGGGCGACAGCGTCCAGAAGTCCCACTGCATGTCGTGATCGCGTAGGCCGTTGTCGGCACGGCGCTTCTGGGAGTGGATGAAGTGCTGGAACTTCATCGGGTCGCGCACGAAGAACACCGGCGTGTTGTTGCCGACCATGTCGTAGTTGCCCTCGTCGGTGTAGAACTTCAACGCGAAGCCCCGCGGGTCACGCCAGGTGTCGGGCGAGCCGGACTCACCGGCCACCGTCGAGAACCGCGCCGCCATGGCCGTGACCTTGCCGGGCTGGAGGAAGTCGGCCTTGGTGTACGCCGACACGTCCTCGGTGACCTCGAAACGACCGAAGGCGCCGCTCCCCTTGGCGTGGGGCTGGCGGTCGGGGATCATCTCACGGTTGAAGGCCGCCATCTGCTCCATCAGGTAGTGGTCATGGAAGACGATCGGGCCCATCGGACCAACGGTGAGGGAGTACTCGTCGCTCGACACCGGGATACCGGCATCGGTCGTGGTGGGCGGGATGGCGGTCGTGTCGGACATACGAACTCCTCGAGTAGCGGGCGAGGAACCCGCCGTTCCCACAATGATGTGAGGCCAAACGTCCTCGTCGAGGCTGGTCGCCGCCACCCGAGGATCGGCCCCAGCTCTAGGTTGTTGGGATGATCATCGACGTTGATGCAATCCTCTTCGACAGCGACGGTGTGCTGGTCGACTCGCACGCTGCCGTCGAGGCCGCATGGCGACAGCTCGCGCAGGAATTCGACCTCGAGATCGACCTCCTCCTTGGCGAACTTGCGGGCGTTCGAGCGATCGACACGTTGCGCAACCATCTCCAGCCGGAGCGACTCACCGCCGCAGTCGATCGACTCGAACAGCTCGAGCTCGACCTGGCATCGCGGACAGGCGCGCTGCCGGGAGCCGTCGAGATCACCGCCTCACTCCCCCGCGGTTCGTGGACGATCGTCACGTCTGGCAGCAGGCGCCTCGCCAGCGCCAGATGGGCGGCCGCCGGTGTCACGGTCCCGGACGTGACCGTCACCGCCGAGTCCGTCACCCGCGGCAAGCCACACCCCGAGCCGTTCCTCGCCGCCGCCAACGCACTCGGCGTACATCCGAGTCGATGCCTCGTCTTCGAGGACTCGGCGTCCGGAGCGCAGGCGGCTGACGCCGCCGGAGCGCAAGTCGCCGCCGTCGGCAGCGCCCCATGGACAATTGAAGCGTGCGTCCGCATTCGAGACTTCGTCGACATCAGCGTCGAACCGACATCTGACCGAACGATTCGCCTCTCCTTTCCCGCCCCGGGCGCCTGATCCGAAAACGATCGGCCCGGGCACCATTGGCCCGTCGAGGCGCGGTGGTCAGCGACCGACGATGAACCGTTGGTGGGTGCCCTCCGAGACCACGGTGTCGCCCTTGGTGACCGACGTTCGGAACTCCAGCCGTCGCCGATCGACCTCGATGAGTTCACAATCGACCTTGACCTCTTCGCCGGAATGGGCGGCAGCGGCATGGGATACGCACACGTGAGTACCGACCGTGGTCTGATCGTCGGCGAGATGGTTCTGCGCCAGCATCAGGCAGGTGCCTTCGATGAGTTGGATCATGTGCGGCGTCGACAGCACCTTCATCGGAAGATGCGGAGGCGACATGTCATCGGTGACGGTGTAGGAGGCGGTGTTGGTCAAGCCGGCGGTGAGCGTCATACGCGCATCTTAGAAGTCCGGTCGAATCCTGACCCGAGCGTCACGCAGCGCGACGACCATTGCCATATCTGCCCATACCACCTACCATACAGGTATGGCTTCGAAGACGACCGTGAACTTCGATGACGAGATGGAGTCTGCCCTCGCCGAACTCGTCCAGGTCGACGGCACGAAGACGCTCGCCATCAAGCGAGCGCTGCAGGCGGAGGTGAAACGCCGCCGACGCAGCCGAGCACTTCTCGACCTGATCGAGTCCTGGGAGGCGGAGGAAGGCCCCATCGACCAGGCCCACCTCGACTGGGCCGACGACGTGCTCGACCGCCAGGGCGTCAGCCGGTGATCATCGATGCCGGCCCACTGATCATCGACGGCGAGAAGATCAACTCCCGACTGTGGGCGCTGATCAAACGGGCGGCCGAACGTGGCGATGACCTCCACACCACTCACCCCGTCCTGGCCCAGGTGTGGCGACACCCAGCGCGGCAGGCCAACCTGGCCCGAGCCACCCGTCATTTCGACGTCCACTCGCTCGACGACTCCGTCAGCGTCGGTCGGCGGCTCGCCTCCACCGGCACCTCAGATGTCGTCGATGCCCACCTGACCGTGACGGCCGAGAGCCTCGGCACGTTCATCCTCACCTCAGACCCCGACGACATGACCAAGCTCGGCGCGAGGTTCGAGACGTACTGACCGCCTCGCCTGCTAGGCCTCAGCGGTGCCAGAAGATGTGGTGGGTGACGCCGCTCGGGCTCGGGATCCGCTCGAGATGGAAGCGGTCGAGCAGCTCGTCGGGTGAGTCCCAGAGCTTGCTTCCCCGCCCGAGTTCCATGTCATCGACGACGGCGACGTGCATCGTGTCGATGAGGTCGGCGTCGAGGAACTCGCGCACGATCGCCACGCCGCCGCCGAGACGAACGTCTTTGCCGTCGGCTGCTGCCTTGGCGACCTGCAGGGCGTCGGCGGGCGACGCATCGATGAAGTGGAACGTGGTGTCGGCGAGCGAGAACGTGGGTCGCACGTGATGAGTCAATACGAAGACGGAAGTGCGGAACGGCGGCGTGTCGCCCCACCAGCCCAACCACTCGTGGTCGTCCCATGGACCGGTCTGGGGGCCGAACTTGCCCCGGCCCATGATCTCGGCCCCGATGTTGTGGGTGAAGTCGCGTGTGAAGTAGTCATCGAGTCCTCGCGTGCCGCCCGGATCGGCTCGGTTCGGCCAGCTGGCCGTTGCGCCGGCCCATGCGGCGAGCTTCGCCGGGTCGGCATGGCCGAAGGGCCGCTCGAAACTCTTGCCCTCGCCGGAGCCGAACCCGTCGGCCGAGAGCATGAAGTTTTGTACCCGCAGCAGTTGTTTCCGCGACTCGCTCATGACGGAGTCACCTCTGCGGCAAGACCGAGTCCGGCGTAGTGGGCCTGAGCGACGGCGAAGGCATCCCAATCCCAAGGTTGGGGTTGGCCGGCAAGGCACGGCTCGAGTCGAGCGAGCGACGTCTGCAGTCCGACGAGGTAGCAGTTGTCGATCGCTTCGGTCACGTCGGGCACCGTGTGACTGAGGCGCAGGATGCAGCCGGTGTCGTGGGCCTCGAGTTCCCAGCGCATGACCGAGCCGGGTGCGGGATGGGTGTGCTCCAACAAGGTGGTTGGTTCGAGACGCAGGATCGTGCAGACCATGACCGGGTCACCATCGGGCCGTCCGGTGAAGACGATCTCGCCACCCACCCGGAGGTCGACCGTGATGTCGGCGTCGAAGGGGAGCCACCAATCGGCCAGCCGCTCGGGTGCCGTGATGGCATCCCAGACGTCGGCCACGTCGTAGGCGAGATGCCGCTCGAAGCGGATGACGCCCCCGTCGGCGGTGCGTTCGAGCACACCGTCGTAGCGGGTCGTGAGATCGTCGGTCACAGAGCTTTCCCCTTCGTTGAGATCGGTTGCGCGGTTCGTTCGAGATGCCGTTCGAGCGCGTCGAGTCGGCCGGCCATCTCGGCTCGATACGGCTCCAACCATTCGTCGAGCGCTCGGAGTGGCTCGACTCGCAGGCGATAGAGCCGACGCTGCGCATCACGTCGCACCTCGACCAGACCGGCGTCTCGCAACACCTTGAGGTGTCGGGACACACCCGGTTGGTGCATGCCAACGACCTCGACGAGTTCCGACACCGATCGTTCGCCGTCGCGCACAGCGTCGAGGATCCGACGCCGGGTCGGTTCGGCGATCACATCGAGCACCGGGAGGTCGGAGGACATGCGATCAACATACACTTGCCCGTATATATGCGCAAGGATATATATCCGAGCGCGGAGTGCCGTGTTCACTCACTCGACGACCCCGACCTACGAGTCGATGTGGGCGGGGAACCCGAACCGAGGAAACGTCTCGTCGGTATCGAGGAAGAAGTGCAGCTCACCGATCAGGTGGTTGCTGGACTCGACGACGACGAGCGCCCACGGTGCGTAGCCACCCGAGGGGACCGGCTTGTACTGGGCGAAGGCCTGGCGACCATTCGCTCGGGTGGCGAGCAGCTTCGAGCCCTCGCACGCCGCGCCCGGTCCGACGAACCAGGCGAGCAGGTCATCTCGACCCTGGAGCCACATGGCGTAGGGCGGCATCGTTTGGAGTACATCGTTGTGGAACAGCTCGCCCAGCGCGTCCATGTCGTAGCGCTCGAAGGCACCGACGAATCGGCTGAGCAGTTCGGGATCGAGATCGGCGCCGTTCGGGTGCTGGTCGCGCACCGCAAGACTGGCTCGGGCTCGTTGCAGGGCGCTGTTCACCGACGCCGACGAGGTCTCGAGCAACTCGGCGACCTCGGCCGCCGACCAGTGCAACACCTCACACAACACGAGCGCCGCCCGCTGGCGGGCGGGGAGGAGTTGCAGCGCCGACACGAAGGCCAGTCGGACCGAGTCTCGGAGCGCAGCGACCTCGGCCGGATCGCCACCCGGGTCGAGAACCGAGGCGTCGGGGATCGGTGACAACCACGTCTCCGCCGGGCGCACATCGGCGAGCAGCGCCGGGTCGGGTGGAGACGCAGGACCGAGATCGACCGAGAGCGCCCGCCGTTGTGAGCTGCGGCTCATGTCGATGCAGACGTTGTGGGCGATCCGGAACAGCCAGCTCTTCACGCTGGCCCGCCCTTCGAACCGATCGGCGGCTTGCCACGCCCGGACCATGGTCTCCTGGACGGCGTCCTCCGCTTCGAACCCCGAGCCGAGCATCCGGTAGCAGTAGCCGGTCAGGGCGCGGCGGTGCGCCTCGAACTCGGCCGCGTCAGGCACCACCGCAGGGTTCGGCATGGCCGTCATCGTAGGTATCTCCGGACTCCGTGACCGCAAGCGTCGGCCCGAACGCAGCGGCGCCGCTCGACGAGGTCGCCAACGCCGGCGAGGTCAAGCAGTTCCGCGACCGCCGGGTCGGGGTCGACGATCACGAGGTGGCAACCGAGGCGACGAGCGGCCAGCACGGCCCGGCACAGCTCGCCGACCAACTCGAAGTCGACCAACTGCCTCATACGCCGACGACCAGGTGGCATCAGGGCTGCTCACCTTCGATGTTGACCATCCAGGACACACCGAAGCGGTCCTGGCACGACCCGAACAGCGGCGACCAGAACGTCTCGCCGAGCGGCATCTGGATCTCTCCGCCGTCGGCCAACGCCTCGAAGATCCGCCGGGCCTCGTCGTGATCGGTCAGCGTCAGGTTGACGGCGAATCCCTTCATGGCCCCGCCATCGCCCGTGGGATCATCGGACGCCATGATCAGGTCGCCGTCGCCGAACATCAGCGCGGCGTGCATCACGGTGCCGGCGGGGATCTCGAACGGCGGCATCTCCTCGCCTGGGGGCAACTCATCGAATCCCATGATCTGGAGATCGCCACCGAGGATCTCGTGATAGCGGGTCATCGCCTCCCGGGTGGTGTTCGTGAAGACGAGGTAGGGGTGAACGGACATCGTGAAGCCTCCGAATCGGTGGGTGTCTGATGTGTAGACGAGACCGACGACGCGAAATCATCGGTCAGGTTCGACGCCCTCGGTTCTCAGGCGACGAGAGCACGCTCGATCTTCCGAGGCGGCCCGGCAGGCACGCAACCGACACCGCCGCAGGACTCCAGGACGAGAGCCAATGTCAACCAACTGGGTGACATGACTGCATCACCTGTCTACCGTTCGCATCGTGACCGCAGCCGCAACGCTCGACCGGGTCTTCGCCGCCCTCTCCGATCCGGTCCGCCGAGACTCGGTCGCTCGATTGGCAGACGGTGACGAAACGGTGTCGGCGCTCGCGGCGCCCTACGACATCAGCGTCCAGGCCGTGTCGAAACACCTCAAGGTGCTCGAATCGGCCGGGCTCGTCAGCCGCACCACAGGGGCACACCGGAGTCCGGTGCATCTCGAGGCCGAGGTCTTCGACCTCATGACGGCCTGGATCGAGCGGTACCGCCAGCGAGCCGAGGACCGCTATCGACGTCTCGATGCCGTCCTCGAACAACTCAGCGAGGAGCCGTCGTGATCCGCTACCCCGAGGCCGTCATCGACGCCGTCACCAAACTCGACGCGCTGATCGCCGTCGGAGAGGACTGAAGATCATGGACGCTTCCGATTACCCGGCCATCGCCGACCGGTTTGGCGCCGTCGTCGACTCGGTGAACGACTGGGACGCCCCCACCCCGGTTCCCGAGTGGCGTGCCCGTGACATCGTTGACCACCTCACCACGTGGCTCCCCGGCCTGCTCGGCTCGTGCGGAGTGGAGATTCCGATGGGCACGCTCGACGACCCGGTCGGATCATGGCGGACACAAGATGCTGCCTTGCGATCCCTGCTCGCCGATCGGGGAGGCGAGACGATCACACACGAGTTCCTCGGCACCAAGTCGATCGCCGAGATCGTGGCGCAGGTCTACCTCGGCGACGTGTTCATGCACACGTGGGACCTCGCCCGGTCGGCCGGGGTCGATGACGGCCTCGATCCGGCCGTCTGCGAGGAGATGGTGACCGGCATGGAGCAGATGGAGGACATGCTCCGCAACTCCGGCCACTACGGACCGAGGTTTCCCGGCGATCCCGGCCCCGACCCGGTCCGTCGCCTCATGGCGTTCGTGGGACGCGACCCCAATTGGAGCAACCGCGCCTGAGGTCGTGACGCCCCAGCAGCGCCTGGCACTGTTGGAGATCAGCCTCGGCCGTGGATGTCCACATCAGGTCGTGGCAGCCGGTCGGCGAGCGGCGGCAATGGTGTGAGCGGCTGGCTCCGACTGCGCTGGTACCAGTAGGCGGTGCTCGAGTAGTCGTTGGCCAGCGCATTGTCGTGGCCGGTTTCGATGGTCACCCTGACCTCGGTTCGGAAGCGGATCGGATCCTCGACATGGAAGCGATACATCGAGTTCTTGCCGCCCCATGGCCACGACGGATCGCCGCTGTACACGGTGATCCCGTGGTACGGCGCCGAGAACTCCTGGGCCGGGCAGAAGGCCGTGTCGAAGTAATCCTCGGTGCCGGTGCCATGGAGACGCGGCGGCCACGGTTCGCCGTCGATGAAGATCATGTCGTCGCCCTCGCCGTACCAGTCGTTGACCTGGCGCTCGAAGACATCGACGTTCAGGTTGCATCCCACGTACTGGCCCTCACCCTCGACGTGCAGGATCACGTAGTTGTCGGCCCCGTCGAGGTTCGGCTCTCGCCACGGCCCCTTCGAAAGGTCCTTCAGGTCCAGCCCGAGGCCGGCACCCACGGGCCGATCGTCGCGGTAGTAGTCGGTGCGGCCGTAACCCTTCGTCCTCGCCGTACCGGCGCTCGGGTTCCGTCGGTTCCACCAGGCGTGGAACCTGGCCAGGTCCTCGTCGAGCTCCGGGTAGGCCTCGTAGTCGATGTAGTAGTAGAGGAAACGGTGATGCTCGCCTTGGTTCTCGATCTCGAATCGGGCACCGTCGGCAAAGGGCATGGGGAACCAGCAGCTCATGCCCTTGCCATTCTCGGGGCTCATCTGCAGCGGCAGCGAGGCGAAGTTGCGGCGCAGCCCGAAGCCCACGCCGAAGAAGTCACCGAGCGGCACCTCGACGCTTGGCGACGATTCGCCGTCCCAGTAGCACCGCAGGACCGTGCCGCACAGTTCGTGCGGCTCCGCCGGCATGCTCATCATCGTCATCCAGATGTGTTTGACGCATCCGGCGCCGTCGATCTCGCCGAGCACGACCCGTTCGCCCGGCGCGATTCGCACGTTGTCCATGTTGCCGCCGGTCCGATCCCACGACGACAGGCGATGCCGCTCGAAGTTCCGGAGCCGAGCCAGTCCGCTGAGCGAACCCTGTCCGATCTGCATGTTGTTACCCCCTGGTCTCGTCGATCCTCCCCGATTGGACGACCTGCTACATCATCCCGGTATCGAGTCGTGCGTTCGAGTGTTGCATCGCACTCCGAGCGACGGTTTCGACCGTGCCGGCCAGAGCTTCTAGCGTCCGATGTATGACTCGATCGGTGACCGACTTCGACTTCGACCCCGACGCCGTGCGCGAGCGGTACCGGCGCGAGCGCGACAAGCGTCTGCGGACGAATGGTGCCGATCAGTACCTCGAGATGGCGGGCGAGTACGCACACTTCGCCGAGGGTGACCCCTACGCCGACCCGACCTTCGATCGCGAACCCATCACCGATGAGACCGACATCGCCATCATCGGCGGCGGCTTCAGCGGTCTCCTCGCGGCGGCCCGTCTCAGCGAGCGAGGTCTGACGAATTTCCGAATCGTCGAAGCGGGAAGCGACTTCGGGGGCACGTGGTACTGGAACCGCTACCCCGGCGCCCAGTGCGACACCGACGCCTACTGCTACCTCCCGCTCCTGGAGGAGCTGGGCTATGTGCCGAAGGAGAAGTACGCCTACGTCAAGGAGATCTTCGGGCACTCGCAGCGAATCGGTCAGCACTACGGCCTGTACGAGCGGGCGATCTTCCAGACGCGCGTCCGATCGATCGACTGGGACGACGGGCTTGGGCGGTGGCACGTGTCGACCGATCGTGGCGATGACGTCAAGGCTCGCTTCGTCATCATGGCCATGGGCACCACCACTCGGGCGAAGCTGCCTGGCATCCCGGGTATCGAGTCGTTCGAGGGCCACTCGTTCCACACCAGCCGCTGGGACTACGCCTACACCGGAGGCGACACCGACGCGCCCATGACCAATCTGGCCGACAAGCGGGTCGCCGTGATCGGCACTGGTGCGACGGCGATCCAGTGCGTGCCACGCCTGGCGAGGGACGCCGGCCATCTGTATGTCTTCCAACGCACCCCATCCACGGTGGACTGGCGGCGGAACCGCCCGACCGACCCCGACTGGTTTGCCTCACTCGAGCCCGGCTGGCAGCGCCGCCGACGCGAGAACTTCACCCAGCAGGCCGCCGGCCGCCCGGTCGATGACGACCTGATCGACGACGGTTGGACCGACATCTTCCGGGCCATCAGCTCACCGAAGGGTGCCAACCAACCGAAGACCCGGGAGGAACGCAACCTCGTCGTCGAGCTGAGCGACATGGCAAAGATGGAGGAGCTCCGCCGCCGCGTCGACGAGGTGGTGGACGACCCCGCCACCGCCGAGGCGCTCAAGCCCTGGTACCGGGTGATGTGCAAGCGCCCGACGTTCAACGACGAGTACCTGCCGTGCTTCAACCGCGACAATGTCACCCTCGTCGACGTGAGCGACGCCAAGGGGGTGGAGCGGATCACCGAAAGGGGCGTGGTCGCCGGCGGTGAGGAGTACGAGGTCGATCTGATCGTGTACGCCACCGGCTTCGAGATCTCGTCGGAGTTCCGCCGTCGGCTGGGCATCGAGGTGAACGGGCGCGACGGCCTGTCGCTGTTCGATCACTGGAGCGACGGCCTCAAGACCCTGCACGGGTTCACGACACGAGGCTTCCCCAACTGGTTCTACATCGGGGTGTCCCAGAACGCCTTCGACCTGAACATGACTTCGATGTTCGACGAGCAGGCCCGCCACATCTCCTACATCATCGACGAGACCACTTCGCGCGACGCACGAACGGTCGAGCCGTCCGAGGACGGGGTCGAGGGCTGGCTCGAGCTCCTGCGTGGCTTTTACATCGGGGGCGGTGGGTTCCTCGCCGAATGCACGCCCGGCTACTACAACAACGAGGGTCAGCCGAAGGGCGGGAGCGGATTCGCCGGCGCCTACCCGGCCGGCCCGGCGAAGTTCAACCAGCTGCTCGAGGACTGGCGCTCGACCGGGACCCTTCCCGGACTCGAGCTCGACGGGCGCACGCTCGATGAGAGCGACGCTCAGCTCGGAAGAGGCACGAAGGACTGATGGTCACCCGGCACCAGCGGGAATCGCTGCGCTGCCCAGTCGGTCTTCGCCGCCTCGATCCGGTCTGGATCACTACTCACGAAGTTCCACCAGATGTGGCGCGGACCGACCGGATCGCCGCCCAGGAGCATGACCCGGGCCTGCCCGGCCAGCTCGGAGGCGACGTCCGGGCGAAGAACGGCGAGTTGGCCGGCGACCAGGGCCTCGTCGTTGACCGTCGCCTCGCCTTCGATGACCACCACAGCCACCTCGCGTAGGCTGCGGTCGACCGGGATCGGCGATCCGTCGACGAGTTCGAGGTCGGCCAGGACCATGGGGGAGGAACCGGCGATCGGAGAGTCGACACCCCAGGCAGAGCCAACGGCGACCCGAACCGTGGACGCCCCACGCTGTTCGGCGGAAAGGTCGCTCGCAGCGAGATGTTCGAACGATGCTGCACCATCCTCCAGCTCGGTCGGCAGCGCCACCCAGATCTGCATCCCGTGGAGAGGACGCGTGGTGGTCCGGTCCGCTTCGAGAGAACGCTCGGTATGGGTGACGCCGGCGCCTGCCGTCATCCAGTTCACGGCGCCAGGCTCGATCGTCTGCACGGCGCCGGTCGAGTCCCGATGGACCATCCTCCCTTGGAACAGATACGTCAGGGTCGAGAGCCCGATGTGCGGATGAGCGTCGATGTCGATACCGGCACCGGGCGTCAGTGTCTCCGGGCCGATCAGGTCGACGAAGATGAACGGCCCCACCATCCGCCGCTGGCGGAATGGCAACAACCGCTGGACCTGTCCGGTACCCACGGGTCGAGAACGTGGGTCGATCCGGAGTTCGATGGCAGTCGAGGACGACGTATCGGCGGTCATGACACTCCCTTCTCGTGAGGTCGGCGGTCGGCAAGCTCGACCGCCGGACGTGGTTGCGGAACCGTAGACCCCACCGCCCGTCGAACCCCGATCAGGCGATCGCTCCTTCGCCCCCTCCGCCGATGGGCTCGACGCCGGGGGGCTTGCTAGCTTCCGGCCATGAGCGACTCCCGCGATGTTCGTACCTTCTGCCGAGTCTGCGAGCCGTCGTGCGGGCTCGTGGCTCGCATCGAGGATGGGAAGCTGACCAAACTCACGCCGGATCGCGACCATCCGGTATCGGAAGGCTTCGCCTGCCACAAGGGCTTGGCCATGGTCGACCTGCACAACGACCCCGATCGTCTCGACCAACCCGGCGTTCGCTCCGCCGATGGGACATGGCACGACGTGTCGTGGGACGAAGCGATGGCCACCATCGTCGGTCGGCTCGATGACATCCGTGGCCGACACGGAGCTTCGAGCGTCGCGGCCTACATCGGCAATCCGACAGCATTCAACGCTCTCGGGCAACAGCACATCGGCCAGTTTCTGGCCGCGGCCGGCATCCGGCGGACGTTCAGCTCCGGCACCCAGGACTGTGCCAACAAGTTCGTGGCCAGTGAGGCCGTCTTCGGCTCGAGCCTCGTCCATCCGATCCCCGACCTGGACCGGACCGACCTCTGCCTCGTGATCGGCGAGAACCCACGGGCCTCACAGGCGTCGTTCTACTCGGTGCCCAATGTGCTCGGGAAGATGAAACGAGCGGCGTCGAGCGGCGCCCGTTTCGTCTTCGTCAATCCTCGTCGGATCGAGACACCCGAAGGGGGTATCGGCGACACAGTCCAGCTCCGGCCTGACACCGATGTCTGGTTCCTGGCGTCGTTACTGCACGAGATCGACAGCCTCGACGGGTTCGATCGACAGGTCATCGAACGACACGGCTCCCACGTCGCCGAGCTGCGCGACTTCATCAGTCGCTATCCGGCCGAGCGCACCGAAGCCGTGACCGGGGTCGCGGCTGCGACGGTGCGCGAACTGGCGCGGGCGTGGGTGTCGACCCCACGGGCCTCGGTGCACGCCTCGACGGGGATCAACATGGGTCGTCAGGGCACGCTCGCCTACTGGCTGGTCCACATGCTCTCGTTCGTGACCGGCCGGCTCGACGTCGACGGCGGCAACCTCAAGAGTGATGGCTTCTTCCCCAACGCGGTGTCCGGCCGAGGGGTGACCGAGCAGCGCTACGTCGAGACCGAATTCGGTCGGCTCCGCGCCGGCAATCTTCCCGGCACGTTGATGGCCGACGCCATCCTCGACGCCGACGAACCCGTGCGAGCGATGTTCGTGTGGGCCGGCAATCCGCTGCTGTCGATCGCGGGGCAGGAGCGGTTGGCCAAGGCCTTCGAGCAGCTGGAGCTGCTGGTCGTGGTCGACATCTACCCGAGCGCAACGTCCGAGCTCGCCCACGTTCGACTCCCCGGTACCGACATGTACGAGCGAGAAGACCTCAACATCGTCAACATCGGGACCAGCTACCAACCCTTCGCTCAGTTCACCCCGGCCGTGGTCGAGCCCCGGGCGGAACGCCGACCTGAGTGGTGGATCGCCCACCGGCTGATCCAGGAGCTGGGCGGGGAGTCCCTGCTCGACACCGAGACACCGGACCCGTGGGGCAAATGGGCCCATCTGCTGCGCAAAGGTGCCGACGTCGAACTCGAGACGCTGCGGGCGACGAGTGAGGTGGTCGTGCTCGATCGGCCGGCCCCGGGATCGTTCTACGACCAGCAGGTCCAGACCGAGGACGGTCGCGTCGACTGCTGCCCGCCGGCCTTCGCCGAGGCGATCGACCGGTGCGAGGACTTCTTCTCGGCTGCCGAGACAGCGGCGAGCGATGGCACGCTGCACCTGATCCACAAGCGCGATGTGTGGATGCACAACACGTGGATGTCGAACCTCGACCGGATGCACCGTTCGGGCCGCACCAACAATCCACTCGGGATCGACCCGGCCGATGCTGCGCGGTTGGCGCTCGCCGATGGCGACGAGGTCATCGTCACCAGTGACCACGGATCGGTCACGGCGACGATCGAGATCGATGACTCGTTGATGTCGGGCGTAGTGTCGATGGTGCACGGATGGGGCCACTCAGCGAGCCCCTCGCTCAGCGTCGCCAGCACCTACCCGGGCACGAATCCGAACGCCCTGTTGCCGAGTGGGCCGGGCGCCTTCGAGCCGCTGTCGAGCCAGGCTCATATGACGGGGATCCCGGTGCGTGTGTCGGCTGGAGCGTCCGCCCACTGACGATGGTCCGCGTCTCCGACGTCGGTCGGTAGGCGGTCAGCGAGTGAGGCCGATGATGCGCCGAGCGCCGTTGGCCACGATGGCGAAGATGATCGCGCCGGCGGCGAGGTCAGGGACGTCGGAGCTGGCAATCGCCACGGCGATGGCCGCGACAATGACGAGGGCGTTGACCTTGATGTCGTTGGCGGTGAAGATCCAGCTGGCCTGGAGATGAGCGTCGTCGCTCTTGATCCGCTGGAGCACGACGATGGTGGCGATGTTGCCGACGAGCGCCAGCGCCGAGAGCACGATCATGGCGGTCGTGTCGGGCGGTTCGCGGTCGACGACGAAGCGACGCACCACCTCGATCAGGCCGACGAAGGCGAGAGCGAGCTGGAGGTAGCCGCTGGCGCGGGCCAGGCGATTCTTGCGGGCGGTGCTCGTGCCAACAGCGGCGAGACTGAGCGCGTAGACCGAGGCGTCGGCGCCCATGTCGAGGCCGTCGGCGATCAATCCCATTGAGCGGCTGACGAGCCCGAAGGCCAGCTCGGCGACGAAGAAGGCAGCGTTGATCCCGAACGCAACGCCCAGACCCGCACGCTCACGGGCTGGATCGGTTCGACGGCTCGAAGGCCCGCCGTCACCGAGATGCCGGACACCGAGGTCGAGCGATGCCAGGGCTGCCGTCACAGCGGCTGTCTCGCTGGTGTGTTCGACGGTCACCTCACGGCGTTGGAGGTCGACACCGACATGCTCGATGTTGTCGAGCTGATCCAGGCGCATCCGAACGAGCTGCTCCTCGGCCGAGCAGTCCATGCCCTCGACGCGAAACCGGCTGACTGTCACCGCTGCACCCTTGCCCCGGTCGACCTCTCACCCACCGAACCGACGATACGGCCGTCGATGGCGTCGGAGACGTGAGGTTCAGCTCGAGCAGTGGAGGGCGTTGCGTCCCGCACGCGGGTGGAGCGCACCTGCATCTCGCTGATCGGAGCCGCCCGGAATTGCAGCCCGCTAGCGAGTGAGGACGATCTTGCCGATGTGGCCGCCGGCGGCCAGGCGTTCGTGCGCCTGCTCGGCTTGATCCATCGGGAAGGTCGTGTCGAGCACCGGGCGTATCGTGCCGTTGGCGACGTCGTCCCAGAACTTGTCTCGCACTGCGTCGCGGATGGCTCGCTTCTCGGCGGCGGTGCGGGCTCGGAGTGTGGTTGCGGTCAGGACGAGACGTTTCATCAACACGGAGCCGAAGTTGACCATCGCCTCGAAGCCGTTCTGATAGGCGATGTTGCAGATACGTCCGTTGAGGTTGGCGACCTCGATGTTGCGCTGGACATAGTCGCCGCCGACCATGTCGAGGATCACATCGGCTCCACCGTTGGTCTTGACGATCTCGACGAAGTCTCTGGTGCGGTAGTTGATGGCGTGGGTGGCACCGAGTTCGAGGCACACCGTCGTCTTGTCGTCGGATCCCGCGGTGGCGAAGATCGTGCCCGCACCCGCAACACGGGCCATCTGGATCGCCATCACACCGATGCCGCTGGTTCCGCCGTGGATCAGCACCGATTCGCCAGGCGAGAACGCACTGCGCATGAACACGTTGGCCCAGACCGTCATCATCGCCTCCGGCAGGCACGCAGCATCGGGGAAGTCCATGTGGTCGGGCATCGGGAACACCGAGCCCGCGTCGGCCACGCCCTGCTCGGCGTAGCCGCCACCGCCGAGCAGGGCGCACACACGATCGCCCGGTGCCCACTCGTCTACCTGTGGGCCGACTGCGGCAACAACCCCCGCCACCTCGAGCCCGAGGATCTCGGTGACTCCCCGTGGCGGTGGATACGAACCGGCGCGCTGCATCAGGTCGGCGCGGTTGAGCCCGGCGGCCTTCACTTCGATCAGGACGTCCGTTTCGCCGATCTCGGGATCGGGCACGTCGCCAATGACGAGCGGTGTCTCCGGTCCGCCTACGACGACTGCCTCCATGGTTTTGGCTCCTTGTTCACTTCGGTTCGGCTGCGAGGCCCGGCGACCTCCCTTGGCCCCGCTGCACCCACGCCTCACCGCTGACCCTGACCGCTCTACCGTCGCCCAGACAGACCACTCGACGCAAGCGCTGGGCGCGTGCCTTGAAGCGTCGGAATGCGTAGATGCAATCTCGGCCGGTCGAGCAGCCTCGGTGTTCCGTAGCGAGTTCACCCGAGTAGCCGGTCGATTTGTCGTTGCTCCCACGTTGATGAGGCAGGCGACGGTCGATGCAACCGGACGACGAGCCCGTGGACCGCGATCCCGGCGCCCCATCCGATGAGCGCCCATAGCGACCACCATGCCGACCATTCGCTTGCGGTGCCGGCGGAGAGGTTCACGAGGAGATTGACGGCGAGGTTGACCGCCATGCTGCCAGCGAAGACGGCGGTGTGGACATAGAACACACGCAACTGCTGGACGTAGCGTCGGGCCGCTTCCTCCCGTTCGTCCGTCGCTTGATCGATGTTCCTCGAGGTTTTGGTTGGGGTGGTCATCGTTTCGTTCCCTTCAATCAGCTGCGGAGGCTCAGCGGGCGACGTCTGCAGCGGGAGCGGTGACCTCGGGGCTGCGGAGAAGGACGATGCCGGTCCAGGCGAACCAGGCGATGGATCCGAGACCGAAGATCATCCCGACGTCGGACAGGCCCGGGACGAGCGTGATGAGCCCGGAGGCGGCGCTGATGATGCCGAGCACGTTGAGTCCGGTCGGGAGTCGTCCGCTGCCCCATGCTGCGAGGCTGACCAGAAGGATCCACATCCCTCCGACGAGTTCGTTTCCGCCGCCCAGCCCGTCGGTGACGGCGTCGATGCTCGACCAGAGTGCTTCGGCCGCGCCGGGGTCGGTTGCGTCGAGGTCGGCGACGGCGGTGATGCCGATGTTGGAGATCATGCCGGTGGCGAACATCAGGCCAGCCCAGATGTAGGCGAAGATGGCGCCGAGGTCGGCGAGCTGTGGGTTGATGTCGGCGAGACGTCGATGCAGCGCTCGAGCGAGCGGAATGATCGCGACGCCGAAGACCAGGAAGATGACGAGATACCAGGCGAACAACGTCGACTGATGGCCGACCAGGAACTCGACGGACTCGGCGGGTGTGGCATCGACGTAGTCACTGAGACTGGTGACGAACAGGGCGATGCCGAACACGAAGGTGGCCGCCGCCGTGAGGGCACCGACGGCGCCGGCGCGAGCTGGACCGAGGCGATCGGTCGTCGGGGTGGGGGTGGTGATGGTCATGGTTGCCTTTCCGTTGGTTTGGGTTGAGCTAGGGAAGATTGCGGTCAGCCGGAGTGAGGCTGACGATGTCGATCGCGAGCGAGGTGAGTTGGTTGATCACGCCGTGAAGATGCGCTGGGTCGCGGATCTTGCCGACCAGTCGGGTGTGGCGACCAGCGATGGTCTCGATCGAGAAGTCGTCGCGAAGCCGGGCGAGGATCCGCTCGCTGGCCTGGCCGCGTATGACGATCTCGTAGGTGGTCGGCTGGTTCATGGCATCACGATCGGGGATGACCGTGTGGTTCGTCGTCGCCTCCCACGCCATCTCACCCGGGTGAGATCGCCGGGTCCGGGCCGACCTCGTCCGATCGTCACGCCTAGAGTCCCGGGATGGGAAGCGACGGCGTGACAAGCCTGGTGGCGACGAAGCTGACGCCGCCGACACCTCCCGGCGGCCTTGTCGACCGCACCCGCCTCAGCGACACGCTCGACGCCGCTGCGGCCGAACCTGCCGTTCGCGTCGTCCTCGTGAGCGCACCAGCGGGATCGGGAAAGTCGACACTGCTTGCTTCGTGGCACCGTCGGCGTCGCAACGGCGCATGGGTACAGGCCGACTCGGCCGACCA
Organism: Acidimicrobiales bacterium; assembly: GCA_041394265.1. NCBI lineage: Bacteria > Bacillati > Actinomycetota > Acidimicrobiia > Acidimicrobiales > Acidimicrobiales bacterium. The sequence goes on along the minus strand of JAWKIO010000005.1, from coordinate 2,029,363 downwards.
TGATCCCGCCCGCTTCTGGAGCTACGTCGTCGGTGCACTCGACGACGCGGTTCCGGGCCTCGAGGCGGCGGTGCGACCGGCCATTTCGGCGGCAGGGTCCGATGCCAGCCGGCTCGTGGAACGGATTGCGAACGAACTCACGGACTCGGCACCCGTGGTGCTCGTCATCGACGACTACCACCTGATCGACAACCCGAACGTCGACGAGTCGCTCGAGCGGCTCATCGAACTGGCCCCGGAGACCTTCCTCCTCGTCCTCAGCACGCGCATCGATCCGGGCTTGCGACTCTCCCGCCTGCGAGTGCGGTCACACCTCGTCGAGATACGAGCCGACAACTTGAGGTTCGATCCCGCCGAAGCTCATCGGTTGCTCGAGGATCGCCACCTCACGGGCGAGCAAGCTGCGTCACTGTGCGAACGCACCGAAGGCTGGGCCGCGGGTCTGGTCCTCGCCGGCCTCTCACTCGACCGCAGCGCCGACCACGACGGTTTCGTCGAAGCCTTCCAAGGCGACGACCGCCTCGTTGTCGACTACCTCACCGAGGAGTACCTCGCAGGCGTCGACGAAGCCGACCGCCAGCGCATGCTCGAGAGCGCCGTTCTCGACCAGATGACCGGCCCCATGATCGACGCCGTCTGCGGCGGCGAGGACGGGTCCCGCTGGCTTCGCACCCTGGCCTCGGCCAACCAGCTCGTGATCGGCCTCGACAACACCGACACCGCCTTTCGGTACCACCATCTCCTTCGAGACCTGCTGCTACTCCAAGCGGAGCGTGACATCCCGCATCGCCTCGCCGATCTCCACCTCGCCGCCGCCCACTGGCATCAAGAGCACGGTGACACCTACCGAGCCATCGACCACTTCATCGCCGGCGGCGACCTCGTCACCGCCGGTGACTTCATCGCCGTCCACGCCACCAAGCTTCTCAACGACGGCCAGATCTTCACCGTGCTGGACCTGCTCGCACGATTGGGCGACCTTCCCGAACACCATGCGCGAAGCGCCGCCACCAAGGGCTGGCTCGACTTCAGCACGGGCCGCTTCACTGCAGCGCGCCACTACTACGACATCGCCGCCGCCCACGCCGACGGAGCCGACGCGAACCTGATCGCCGCTCTCGGCATCATGGTCAACCTTGCGGAAGGCGACCTCAACACTGCGTTGTCGCTCGCCGCCACCATGAGCGAACCGACCGAGTCGACCCAGGCGATCGGCCTCGCAGCCGTGCACACGTGGGCCGGGCAGTTCGACCAGGCCCGGCGCTACATCGCCATCGCGCGCGAGCTGGGAGCCAGTGAACCCTCCGACTACGCCATCGCGGTTGCACCGGGCTTCGCCGCTGTGCTCGGCATCGAATCCGCCGACCCGCAGCAGGCAGCCGCCGACGCCGAGGCCGCCCTGAGCCACGCAACCGACCGCGGTATCGCCGACGCGCCACAGCTGTCCATCTCCCACGCCGTCATCGCTCGAACCACGACAGAACCGCACCGCCGACAGGCAGCGTCGGCTCGAGCCGTCGACCTCATCCGCCGTGCCCCCGAACCGTTCACCAATGCGTACGTGCACGCACTCGTGGCTGACTCGGCATTCGAGCACGGCGATCCCAACGGGGTCATGTGGTTGGCCGAAGCCCAGCGCGCCGTCGACGGCTGCGCGGACCCCGGCATTGCCGGACGATTGGTCGCCAGAGTCGCGGGCCGGCACGGACACACCAATCGCCCATCAAGCCAGGCCGGGCTTGCCGAAGAACTGACCGACCGAGAGATCGCCGTTCTGCGCTACCTCCCGTCACCGATGTCGCAACGCGACATCGCCGGCGAGCTGTTCGTCTCGCTCAACACGGTGAAAACCCACTGCCGTGCGATCTACCGCAAACTCGCCGTGACCGACCGCAAAGCGGCGGTCCAGGCCGCCCGCGACGCTGGTCTCCTCTGAGCAGCAGCCCCTCGCTCCCTCGCTGAGCCAGCCTCGTACTGGGATCGTCCTGGGCCCACAGGTCGACGGGAGAACGCCAGGGGATGCAGTCCCGTCATGGTTGCGCGTCGTGCACGAGAATTGCGATCTGGACCCTGTTCGCGATCTCGAGCTTGGTGAGCATCCGTGAGACGTGCGCTTTGACGGTGGCCTCGCTCATGAACAGGGCTGCGGCGATCTCGGCATTGGATGCGCCTGACGCAACCGCAGTTGCGACTTCCCGCTCACGGTCGGAGAGCGAAGTCAGGCGCTGGGCGGCGAGGCGACGGCGATCCGTCCTTTCGTCTTTGCCGAGAAGAGAGAGGAGCGTGCGGGTGACCGACGGTGACAACATCGCTTCCCCGGCAGCCACAAGGCGCACGGCGCTGACGATCTCGGTGGGGGCTGTGTCCTTCAGCAGGAATCCGTCGGCTCCAGCGCGGATCGCGCTCATCACGTGCTCGTCGGCCTGAAATGTGGTGAGGACGATCACGCGCGGCGGACTGCTCAATTGGCGGATGGCCGACGTGGCGGCGATGCCGTCCATCCGCGGCATCCGGATGTCCATCAAGACGACATCGGGTCGATGCGCCTGCACGGCGGCGATGGCGTCCGCCCCGTCGCCGGCTTCGCCCACCACCTCGATCTGTTCCGAAGACGACAGGATCATGCTGAGACCGGCACGGACCAGCGCGTCGTCGTCGACGAGCAGCACCCGGGTCTTCACCACGGCAGGTCGGCCTCGACAACGAAGTCACCCGAGGCGTCGGGTCCGTGCACGAGGACGCCGTCGGCCAGCGTGACTCGCTCCTGCAGACCTAGCAGGCCGCTGCCGGAACCGGGCAGTGCCGGACGGTCGTGACCGCTCACCGGGGCCGGGTTCCGGACGCTGACGCGCAGACCGCGGCTCGGCGCTCCTTCCAGTCGGACCTGGGCGAGGGTGCCACGGGCGTGTTTGTTGATGTTGGTCAGAGCTTCTTGCACGATGCGGTAGGCGTCGCGACCCAAGGGGCCGGGTGCGGCAGCGGCACTGTCCACTTGCATCTCGAAGTCGATTCGTGCCCCGGTTCGGCGCGTCTCCTCGACCAAGCGCGGGATGTCCGCCAGCGTCGGCTGAGGGACCGTCGACGCTCGCTCTGGCCCCGGCTCCTCCCGCAGCACACCGATGACGTCTCGCAACTCTTCCAGCGCTTGGTGGGCCGTGCGGCGCAACAGCGCTGCACTCTCGCGCACCTGAGCGGGGGGCAGGTCGAGCGCGACCTCGAGCGCCCCAGCGTGCAGCGCCACCAGAGAGATGCGGTGAGCGAGCACATCGTGCATCTCTCGGGCAATGCGGGTCCGCTCGGCCAGCCTCGCTCGTTCGGCGCGCATCACTTGATCAGCCTCGGCATGCTGGGCGCGGTCGCGCAGGCTGGAGAGGAGCTGACGCCGGGCACGGACGAACATGCCCCACGCGGTTGCGGCGGCCGCGAGCGCAAAGGTCGGCAGTATCACCGACCACGTGTTGGCCCGTCCGAGCCAGATCGAGCAGACCACGGCGGACGGAACGAACAATACGGACACGAACAGGGCGGGCCGGACATGGCGGTGCACTGCCAGCGAGAACAGTGCGAACAGGCCAGCGGCTGAACCGAAGGTCGAGAACGTGCCCAACGAGACACAGGCGAGCGCCACGCCCAGCGGCCGACGCCGCCTCCACCACAACGCGGTGCAGCACAGCACTCCGAGCAGGGCGTCGGTGGCGACCTGTCCCGAGGTCATCTGATAGGCACTGTCATCCACGGTCACGTGCAAGACGACGATGCCCAGAGCAACAGCGATGACGAAGGCACTGGTGTCGACTGACCAGTCGCGTGCAGTCCTTGGCGCCGCGTCGCCGGGACGAGTCGAGTCGCTCGATACCGGCAGTTCCGCTGGAGAGGTCTGAGCCCACAGTCTGCGCAGCCAGGACATCGGCCAAGCCTACGACTCGGGACACCCGCAGGTCATCGACGAAAGTCGATTCCGGGACCTACGAACGGCCAAGAGATGGTCAGCCATCAACCGCCCTTCGGGCATCGGATCGTGGCCGGCCGCCCGATGCGGCAAAGCGGCGACCGGCTCAGGCTGGCCACATGATCACGACGACCGCTCTCACGAAGAGCTACGACAACACGCAGGTCGTGCGCGACGTCTCGTTGCGCTGCGAACCCGGGACCATCACCGGATTCCTCGGGGCCAACGGCGCCGGGAAGTCGACCACACTGAAGATGATCGTCGGCCTGGTTCGACCCGATCGCGGGACGGCGGTCATCGACGGGCATCCCTTCGTCGAGTTGCCCAACCCGACGCGGGTGCTCGGAATGTTGCTCGACGCGTCTGCGATGCATCCCGGGCGAAGTGGCCGAGCGACGCTCACGATCGCGGCGCGGATGGTGGGCGTCGATCCCAAACGAGTCGGCCACCTGTTGGACCTCGTCGGGCTCACCGAGGCAGCGGACAAGAGGGTCGGGACCTACTCCCTCGGCATGCGTCAGCGCCTCGGCATCGCCCAGGCGCTCGTCGGAGATCCGACGGCCCTGATTCTCGATGAGCCGGCCAACGGACTCGACCCCGAGGGCATCGCCTGGATGCGAAGGCTCTTGCGCGACTTCGCCGACCAGGGCGGCACGGTGCTGCTGTCGAGCCACCTGCTCCACGAGGTGCAGGCCACCGCAGATCACCTCGTCGTCATCTCCGATGGCGCCGTCGCCGCCGCCGGTCGACTGGATGATCTACTCGCCAGCTCCACGATCCTCGTCCGCACCCCCGACGTCCAGGCACTGGCCGCAGCGCTCCGAGCTGCTCGGATCGACTACGTCGCCGGGCCGGGAGACGCGCTCAGCGTGGATGTCTGCGGAGGTCGGATCACGACCGAGGTGCTGGCAGGAATCGCCCGCGACCATCAGGTGCTGCTCACCGAGTTGCGTCATTCCGAGACGAACGAACTGGAGCAACTCTTCTTCTCTCTCACCGCCGCCAAGCCGGCTCCGGCGCGGGAGACGGCGGCATGACCACGACACGCTCTCCACGCGCAGTCGACATCGACCAGACATCGTCGAGCCCAGATCGCATCCCCATGTCCCGGCTGGTGCGTGTCGAGTGGGCCAAGGCCACCGACACCCGCGCTGCCCGCTGGCTCCTCGCTCTCGTCGCGCTGTCGACCGCGGCACTGATGTCCGTACCGCTCCTCGTCTCGACGAGCTTCGACCAGACCTACGCTGGCTACCTCCGGGTTGGCGCTCTCGGGGTGACAATCTTGCTTCCCGTGGTGGCGATCCTGCTGTTCACCGGCGAATGGAGCCAGCGCAGCGTCATCACCACCTTCACCCAGGAGCCGCGACGCCTCCGGGTGCTTCAGGCGAAGCTGGCGGTATCACTGCTCCTCGCTGGTGGCGGAGCGGTCTTCGCCGGGGTGGTCGCAGCGACCGGCGTCGCGCTTGCGGCTGCCTCAGGCCGCTCCCTGGACTCGGACCTGACCGTCGGGGCAATCGCCAGCTGTTTGCTGTTCGTGCTCCTCAACGTCCTCGCAGGCGTCGCACTCGGAGCGCTGCTGCAGAACTCCGCGGCTGCCGTTGTCGCCGCCTTCGCTCTTCCCGCCGGCTTGGAGCTGCTCGGAGCGGCATCGACGCTGGTGTCGGACTGGATCGACATGTCCGTCTGGAACTGGGTGATCGAAAACGACTGGTCCGGCCATGTGCCACAGGTCTCGGTCTCGGTCCTCATCTGGGTGGCGATCCCGCTCGCCGCCGGCTTCGCCCGGACGATGCGTCGCGACGTCGCCTGACCGGATCGACCGGATCTGGTCGATCGAGACGCTCGGCCGCTGACCCACGCACCAACACATCCCTTCTACGAAGTGTCCCGAAAGGACGATCATGAACCACCTCTTCCGCGGCCGACGCGTCGCCACCCTCGCCGTCCTCACCGTTGGCGGGTTGCTGACCAACGGGTGCGCGTCGCCGCAATCATCGGCCACCGCACCAACACCAGGAGCAGGCTCGCCTGCACTCACCTACGCGGAGCAAGGCACGCACGGCGTCGGCTATCAGGTCTTCACCAGCACCGGCGCGCAGGACCAAGCGCTCACGCTGCGTGCCTGGTACCCGGCGACTCGAGCCGACGACCAGCGCCCTACGACGATCACCTACGTCGCGCCCAACAAGTTCAACGAACAGATCACCCCTGGCGCCGAGATCACCGCAGTCGGCAGCGCAATCGATGGCGGCGAACCCGAGCGGACCGGTGGCCCGTATCCGCTCGTCGTCTTCTCCCATGGCTATGCGCTCAGCCCGATCGTGTACAGCACCCTGATCGAGCACTACGCATCGCAGGGCTACCTCGTGCTCGCTCCCGAACACAACGAGAGCTTCGACGGCTCGCTCACCGGGTTCTGGCAGGAGTTGATCGATCGACCCGTCGACATCGGTCGAACCATCGACGAGGCGGAACGACTCAACGAGCCCGGAGCAGCGTTGGACGGAATGATCGACCTGGACAACATCGCCGTCGTCGGCCACTCATACGGCGGGTACACCGCACTGGCCGCTGGGGGTGCACAGTTCGACTTCGCCGCCTACAAGACCCGCTGTGCGGCACTCACTGCAGAAGATCCGCTCAATTTCTTCTGCGCTCCCCTCGCCAACGAGTCGGACATGGCCACGCGAGCCGGACTCGACGAGGTCCCCGACGGTCTGTGGCCGTCCATGCGAGACCCGCGAGTCAAGGCCGTGATCTCGATGGCCGGCGACGCCTACCTCTTCGACCAGCGCGGCCTCGAGCAGCTCGAGATCCCGGTCATGGTGATGGGCGGAACCGTCGACAACGGCACCCCCTACACCTGGGGAGCGAAACTCACCTTCGACCACGCAGCAAGCGACAACAAGACACTCGTCAGCTTTCCCGGCGCCGGGCACATGCTCTTCCTCGACCCGTGCGAGAACCTTCCCTGGGTTCAAGCCTCGGCCTACCGCGACGGGATCTGCACCGACGCCGTCTGGGACGAACGACCTCTCGACATCGTCACCCACTACACCACTGCGTTCCTACGCGACACGCTCGACGCCGACCCCGGAGCTCGGGCCGCTCTCACCGGCCAGCAGCCCGACCTCGACTACGTCGAGTACCGCAACACCAATCAACCCTGACGGACAGTCGCCCAACCGCAACGAAGGACGGAGAGATGGGATCACCGAAGAAGACCCAGGGCGCGGTGGAGCCGCTCCACGAGCCCGATGATGCCGCAGCGGCAACCATGGGGGCTGCCCCGGCTGGCGCGCTGCGCGAGCGCGTCCTTGGAGCGACCGCCATCGCCCTGGCAGCGTCGATCGTGATCCAGAACGCGATGTTCGGCTGGGCCGATGCGCCCGGCTACGGAGACCCGATCGACGACGTCCTCGCCTGGCACCAGCAGCAACGGGGTGTCGTCGCTATCGCAGTCGGCCAGGAGGCGCTGTATCTGCTGCTGCTACTCGTGTTCGTCACGGGACTCCACGGGCTCGTCCAGCAGCGCCGAGGAGCCGGCGCCGACTGGTCACGCCTCACCATGGCCGCTGCCACGGCTCTTTCAGCGATCCTCGGCCTCTACTCAGTGCTGTGGATCGGAGCCGTACTCTCCGCCGACGGGATCGCCGTGCCGAGCCCGGCGTTCGAGCTCGCCTGGCGGATGCATGCAGCAGCGTTCGCTGTGGCGCTGCCGGCGCTCGGGACCACCTTCATCGGCGCTGCGCTGGCAGCACACAGGAGCCGGCTGACACCGCGCTGGCAGTGTCTGCTCGGCGTGATCGCAGGCGGACTGCTTCTTGCGGCCGGGGCCGCCAGCCTTCCGATTGCCGAGGGTTCAGCGATCCTCTTCGTTGGGATGCCCGGCTATGCCGCCTGGCCCGTCTGGCTCTTTGCCACCGGCGCACGGCTGATGCGCGCTCGAGCAGTCAACAGTGTCCCGACGACGCTTCGGCCGCCGGGGAGGAGGCCCACCGGTCTCGCTGACAGGGAGCGCCCATGCACTCGGTTCCGCAGGTTGCGCATGCCGCCGAGCGCACAACGCTCTGACCAGGGTTTCGAAAAACGTGTCGGAGGGGGGACTTGAACCCCTCATCGGCGGTTCCGATGCGTGTCGAGAACTCGCTGTTTCTCCAGCTCATAGATCTTTGGACGGCTCGACAGCTTCGGTCCAACGCGTCGATCCGGGCCCATTTCCGAGGATTCTGATGACACGGTGATGACAAGCGACACAAGCCTCGTCGACGCCCCGGAGCCGCTCGCCGCCTCGGCTCCGACGGGCGTTCCGCCCGCCAAGCGATACCCAGCCCTACTCCCCCACCAGCTCGGCGAACGCGGCGGGCGTCAGCACCGCCGGGCGCTGGTCGGGCCACTCGAGCAGATCCTTATCACCGGTCACGATGTAGTCGGCGCCGTGCTCGCGGGCGAGGGCCACGAGGTAGTCGTCGTCGACGTCGCGAGTGATCGCCCCGATCTCGATCGGGTCTGGGACGACGTCGGCCACAACCTGGAGTGCTTCGACAAACCGCTCGGCGACGTCGAGCGGAATCCACTTGCGCATCATCGGTCGCTGCGTGAGGACGTCCTCGACCTCTGCGATGAGTTCCGGGCAGATTACGACGTCGAAGGCTGCAGCTCCGGCAAGCCACGACTGCACGATCCGATGGGCCGGCCCGCTGCGGATCGCAGCCGACACCCAGACATTGGCATCGAGCACCACCCTCATGCCGTTGCCGGATCAGCGAGAACGTCGACGACGCCGCACCGCTCGAACCTCTTCGACTGCGAGATCCGTGGCGTCATCGTCGGACAGATCGGCGTTGGCGGCAACATTCGCCGCGATCTCAGCTCGCGCCCGTGCTGAGTAGTACTCCCAGGCCGACTGGCGACTCATCCCGAGCGCCTCACCGACCTGTTCCCAGGTCGCTCCGGCATCACGCGCTGCAGCAACTTGCTTGCGGCGGAGCTCATCGAGCTTGGCTTCGGTGCGCGCCAGCGCCCGCAACGCATCCAGCGGATCCGCTGGCAGCTCATCGGTGACGATCACACCCATACCTGTCAGGATAACCTGACGACCGACTCTAGGCAATCACTGGCTGCGACCGAGCACCTCATCAACAACGGCCGCCACCTCGAGGTCGGGGAAGCCGGTGCTCTTGCGAAGCGGCCCGCACGGGGTGCCTGCCATCCGTAGCGAAAGAGCGAGCAGGTCGTGGGGGAAGCCGTCGGCGAGGTAGTGCTCGGCGAGGAAGACGAAGTCGTTCATCGATCCGACGACGCTCCGGTTCGCCGTCTTAGCGAAGTTGGCCGTCTCCATCGCAGCGGTCTCCTGCAGCGTGAACTCGAGCGGGATCTCCAACGCGTCGAGCAGCCGACCCAGCTGATCGGGGAGGCGCGAGGCGACCTTGGCCGCCGGGGCGAGCGGAACGAATACGGGCAACAAGGTTCTCTCGTTCACGAACAGCGCCGCCTGCGGTCGCCAGAACAACGCGGTTGCGTACCAGTTGCCAAGCGCGGTGCTCGGTTCGGCGACCGGCTCCTCGACGGGCTGCTTCACCCGATCGAGGAGCTTCTTCGTGGCGTGGATCGTGAACACGAAGACCGCCTCAGCCGAAGCGACGGACCACTGCGTGCCCCTCGCTCACCAGCTTGGCGATCGAGGGGTTCTCGGTCAGATCCCTTCCGATGCTGACGACCAGGTCCTGACCGACCGACATGGCGAGCTTCTCGAGCGTCTCCAAGGTCGGGCGCGTTCCTCCGCCCTCGATCTGAGCGATCGCCGACTGGGTCGTTCCCATCCGCTCGGCCAGTTCCGCCTGGGTCAGACCTGCCTCGGTGCGCAGCCGGTACCCCAGCTCTCGGAACCCGGTGATCCAAGCCTCGTCCCGATTGGCGGCGCTCGACGAGGCGGAGCTCGTTCGCTTCACGCTGTTCCAGTTCACCCGACCCGCTCACTGATCGACCTCCGCCCACGCCATCGGCTCCACGCTAACAACCCGACGCCACTCGATCGGCACGTCCACCTCTGCAGTGTGGTCGCCCCAGTCGTTCGCATCAGCAGCATGCACCCAGCTGACCGGATCGGCAGCGTTCGCCAGCTCGACCGGCTCACCGCACAGCCCGCAACGACGACGATCGTCATCCTCTCCATCGAAGTGCTCGTGGCCCTCGATCTCAACGAGATCCAGCACAAGGCGCTCGGCGACGCCAGGTGCCTCGTTGTAGCGCTCGATCGCATCGTCAACAGCCGACGGAGGCTCGTCCGGCAACGACCAACGATCCCTCACGTATGCCGCAGCCGCGGCTTCAGCCGCTGCCTTCCGCCAGAACAGCGCAAAGTCGTCGCCGTCACCACGACGCTCGACCAGTAGGACCCACACGCTCCCATGGCTCGATCATGGCCCGCGCCTACGACAGCGACTGTGCCGCCTTCCGCAGCACCTCCTGGAGCCGGCGGCAGGCCTCGATCTCCTCCACGACCTGCACCTCATCGGCGGTCAACTTTGGCGGCTCGGCCAATGGGTCGAGCACATCGCTCGGGAGCCGCACGTCGCCGCTGTGCCGCCACGACGGGTCGCTGAGTTGCCAGTACTCGTGACTGTCGAGCCCTTCGATGAGCCGTTCGATGTCCGCACGGCTGAGCGACAGCGCCACGATGTCTTCTGACATGGCTGCAGACTCTCGAGAATCGACGAGAGCGTCAACCGGTCAGACCCAGGGGCTGACGGCGCCAGTTCAGTCCCTGCGGCTTCGGAGGCGAGCTTCTAGGATCGGCAGCCGTGGAGGAGTTGGCGGCGGGCCTGTACGAGGTCCTTCTCACCGAGGGACTGCAGCGGCGGCTGGAGGAAATCAGCGACGCTGGCCGAACCAAGGACCGCCGGCTTCACGCTGCCGAGACACCCGATCGGATCGCATGGCATCTCGGGCGGCAGATCGAGCGAGCACTGAACGATGTGCCCGACAAAGACCGCGCTCGGGTCGGCATCGAGGTGGCGCGCGCCCTCATCAGCCGACTCGGCGAGATGGTCGACGTCGACGCCGACACGCTCCCCATCGACCCGGGCACGGTGCTCGAAGCCATCCTCGGGCGACGTCTCGACGGCAGCCCGGCGACGATCTCCCCGCCGCTCATCCCACTGCTCGACACGACGCTGCTGACCAACGCGCCCGGCGAACCGAACCTGTGGAACCAGCTCCGCTCCGAGATCGAATCCTCCGACCGGATCGACGTCATCATGGCGTTCATCCGGCGCAGCGGGATCTCACCGCTCACCGAGACGCTGCGGCGCCACTGCGCAGATGGCCGCCAGCTCCGGGTGCTCACCACCACCTACACGGGCTCGACCGAGAAGGCAGCCCTGGAACAGCTCGCCGACCTCGGAGCCGCCATCAAGGTCTCGTACGACGTGAGCACCACACGCCTTCACGCCAAGGCCTGGGTCTTCCACCGGGAATCCGGCTTCTCGACCGCCTACGTCGGCTCCTCCAACCTCACCCACTCCGCTCAGGTCACCGGCATCGAGTGGAACGTCCGAGCCTCTGCCGCCCGCAACCCCGACGTGATCAACAAGTTCGGAGCGGTGTTCGAGAGCTACTGGCAGAACGGCGACTACCGGCCCTTCGACTCCGTGCAGTTCACCGAAGAACAGGAACGGGCCGGCCGAACCGACTCCGGGCCTCGGGTCATCCTCAGCCCGATCGAGCTGCGTCCACTCCCCTTCCAGGAGCGACTCCTCGAGCTGCTGGAGGTGTCCCGGCAGAAGGGCCACCGACGGAATCTGTTGGTGTCGGCGACCGGTACCGGCAAAACCGTGATGGCCGCGCTCGACTACGCCGCGCTCGCCGAGCGCCTCGACCGAGCTCGCCTGCTCTTCATCGCTCATCGTGAAGAGATCCTCGACCAGTCGCTCGCCACGTTCCGCTACGCGCTCCGCGACCCGTCCTTCGGCGAGAAGTGGGTGGGTGGCGCGCGGCCGACGAGCTTCGAACACGTCTTCGCGTCGATTCAGAGCCTGACCCGAGCCGATTTCGACGGCCTACGCGATCACTTCGACGTCGTGGTCGTCGACGAGTTCCACCACGCCGCCGCCGACTCCTACACGAGGGTGCTTGGACACCTCGAGCCCGCCGAACTACTCGGCCTCACCGCCACCCCCGAACGTAGCGACGGCCTACCGATCCTGAACTGGTTCGACGACCGCATCGCCGCCGAACTCCGCCTCTGGGACGCCATCGACCAGCAGTACCTCACCCCGTTCCTCTACTACGGCATTCACGACGGCCTCGATCTGCGAGACATCCCGTGGAAGCGGGGGCGAGGCTACGACACCCAGGCGCTCACCAACCTCTACACCAGCGCCGACGCATGGGCTCGCCTGGTCATCAAACAGCTCGACCTCCACACCGACGCCGGGTCGATGCGCTGCCTCGGATTCTGCGTCAGCGTCGACCACGCCCGCTTCATGGCCCGCCACTTCAACGAGGCCGGCATCCCTTCGGTCGCCATTTGGGGCGACAGCCCGAGAGCCGAGCGGGAATCGGCGCTGCGAGATCTCGCCAAGGGCAAGGTGAAGGCCGTCTTCTCGGTCGACTTGTTCAATGAGGGTGTCGACGTCCCAGACGTCGACACGGTCCTCATGCTCCGGCCGACCGAGAGCCCCGTGCTGTTCCTCCAGCAGCTCGGACGCGGCCTACGCAAAGCCAAGGACAAGCCCTTCTGCACCGTCCTCGACTTCGTGGGCATGCACCGTAAGGAGTTTCGCTTCGACCGCCGCTACCGCGCCCTCCTCGGCGGGACCCGACGCGACGTCGAGCGGGCCGTCGAGCAGCAGTTCCCGTTCCTTCCCGCCGGCTGCAACATGCAGCTCGACGAGAAGTCGTCCGAGATCGTCCTCCGCAGCATCCGCCAAGCCATCCCGTCCCAGTGGAAGGCGAGGGTGGACGAGCTTCGATCCCTCCGAGCGGTTCGGCCCGACATCGACCTCGCCGGCTTCCTCGAAGAATCCGGCCTCGACCTCGACGACCTCTACGCCGGCAGCCGCAGCTGGTCCGATCTCCTCGAAGCTGCAGGAGCGCCCACCAGCCCTTCGGGAGCGAACGAGACGCCTCTTCGGCGCGCCGTCGGTCGACTGCTCCACGTCGACGACGCCGAGCGCAACGCCGCCTACCGCCGGCTCCTCTCGTCCAGCGCAGTCCCAAGAGTCGAGGACCTCTCTTTGCGTAGCCGGCGTCTGCTCCACATGCTCGTCGCCTCAGCCACCGATCAGGCGATCACGAAGGACGACTCGCTCCAGGACGCCGTCGACATGCTTTGGTCACATCCGCAGGTCGTGGCCGAACTCGGAGACCTGTTCGGGGTGCTGGACGGGCGAATCGAGCACCTGCACGAGCCGCTGCCGACCCACGCCGACGCACCATTGCAGATCCACGCCCGGTACACCCGCATCGAGATCCTCGCAGCCATGGGTCTCGGAGGCGACCAGGCGAAGATCGCCTCGTGGCAGAGCGGCGTCTACGACGCGAAGGACGCCGGCGCCGACCTGCTCGCCTTCACCCTCGACAAGACCAGCGGCGGGTTCTCCCCCACCACCCGCTACCGCGACTACGCCATCAGCCGCTCGCTCATCCACTGGGAGAGCCAGTCCAAGACTCGCGCCGACAGCGACACGGGGCTTCGGTACCAGCACCACGAACGCGACGGCCGCACGATCCTGCTCTTCACCAGGGAGCGCACCGACGACCGAGCGTTCTGGTTCCTCGGCCCCGCCCGATACGTCAGCCACACCGGCGAGAAGCCCATGGCCATCACCTGGCAACTCGACGTCCCGCTCCCCGGCGACCTCTACGCCGCCTTCGCCGCCGCCGTCGCATAGCCGCCACCGTAGGCCGATCGATGGGCTCGACGACCATCGCCGAGCGAAGACCTCACACGCACCCGAGGCTCCAGGTCGCAGCCGAGCCGACGTCGCCCTTTCCCTGTGTAGCACATGCGTGCTACACTTCGGGAGGTATGAGCACCACGACCGTTCGGCTGGACGACGAAGACGAAGCACTCCTCGACATGCTCGCACCGGAGTACGGCGGACGCTCGAGCGCGATCCGCCAAGCTGTCCGACTCCTCGCAGCCGAACGTCAGCGCCAGAACGCGCTGCGCTCGTTCATCGCCGACTGGGACACCGACGAAGGCCCAGTCGGCGAAGAGGACGTCGCCGCCATGGCCAAACGCTACGACCTGTGATCCTCGACGCTGGCTTCTTGATCTCCGTCGATCGCAGCGAGCGAGCCGCCCACACGTTCCTGACCGCCGCCAGCAGGTCCGGAACCACCCTCCACACCACCCAACCCGTCGTGGCTCAAGTCTGGCGAAGCGGACCACGCCAAGCCCGGCTCGCAGCCTTTCTCAAGACGATCGAAATCCACCCACTCGACGATGGCCGCCCAATCGGCCAACTCCTTGCCCGCACATCGACCTCGGATGTCGTCGATGCTCATGTCGTCCTCACCGCCGTTCGCCTCGGACACGACATCCTCACCGGCGACCCGAACGACCTCGAGAGGCTTAGTGCCGTCCTCGGCGCGGCCGCCCCCACCATCCACACCTGGCCCTGAATCAGGAGTTGTCCGGCACAGATCAATGTCTCGGAGGGGGGACTTGAACCCCCACGCCCAAGTCATTGCGTTTCGCTGAGCGCTGTCGCTCAGGTGGCGAGCAGCAGTTGCGTGATCGTGGCGCCAATGAGTGCCGGCGCTCCCACTCGAGCCGCAACTGAGCTCCATCGTTGCGGGGTGACGGTGACGCCGTTTCGGGCGGCAGTGTCTCGCCAGAGCAGCGTCGAGAGCGACGCGGTGAGCACGAAGATCGAGCCGATGTTCGTACCAATCAGAATCGGCCACGACGCGTCGGCGTGGTCGACTGCTTCTGATGCGGCAAGTGCTGTTGGCAGGTTGTTCGCCAGGTTCGACATGACGGTCGCTGCGCCCACAGCGCGGAGCTGATCGGTCGGCGTCGTCCCGTCGAACCAGCCCTCGAGGCCGAGATGGGGCACCGCGGTTGCGACCACGACGACGAGCCCGGCGGCGATGGCGATCGCTTCGACCGGTACCGCCCGCCATCTCGCCGCTCGCGTGATCGCCGTTGCCCACGCCAGGGCGGCGAACGCCACGATCCACGCCTCGATGTCGGCCGCGTCGCCGATGGTGAAGCCCAACAGCACGAACCCAACGATCGGAAGGCCGCGCCGCAACGCTCGGGGATCCACCGGGTCGTCGGCCCGATCGCGGACCGCGTGGAGGTGGAAGACGCGTCGGTACATGGCGAACCCGATCGCGGTCGCCAACAACGACGGGGCGGCAAGATGGGTGAGGAAGTCACCGACGCCGAGGTCGAAGCGGGCCGCAACGATCAGGTTCGTGAGGTTCGACACCGGCAGCACACCGGAGGCCAAGCACGCCAGGAGCGCCGGTTGGAAGGCCAGCGCCTCTGCATCGAGCCCGTGTCGTCGGGCGATGCGGATGTACAACGGCGTCAACAACACCACGGCGGCGTCGAGGTTGAACACGATCACGACTCCGGCCGCGAGACACCACAGCCAGGCGGCGAGATGGCGGCCACCGTCCATCGACGCTGCCAACGCGGCGAAGACACCGATGTCGTCGAGCGTTACGGCGAGGGGCACGGCGCACACGAGGAAGAGCAGCGGCGCCCGCAGATCGCCGAGTGCCGAGCCCGCATCAGAGAAGGAGATCAACCCTCCGCCAGCAGCGAGCAGGGCCGCAACGACCGGGCCCGCCCACATCGGGACAGCCGCTGGACGCCACCACAGCGACACGCTCGCAGCCAGCACCAACGCGACCTCGACCAAGATCCGTACGTTACGGCCCGGACACGACGGCGCAACGCGGCTGCCGCACGAGAGGATTGCCTTCGGTTGGAATTGGTTGTCATTGCTAATTAGCATGCGCAACCAATGCCGACCTCACACATCGATCCCGAGACCGTCGCCCGGCTCCGCATGGCGATGGCACGCCTCGCCCGCCGCCAACGCCAAGCGGCATCGACCGGGCTGACGCCGAGCCAGCAATCAGCGCTGGCGATGATCGACCGCCACGGACCACTTCCGCTCAGCGAACTGGCCACCCTGGAGCAGGTCGCCAAGCCGACGATCACCCGCATCGTCGCCAAGCTCGAAGAGCAGGGGCTCGTCGAGCGTTTGGTCGACACCGTGGATCGTCGCTTTGCCCGGGTCGTCGTCACCGCTGTCGGCCACGAACGCATCGAGGAGACCCGCCAGCGCCGCAACCAGTGGCTCACCGAACGCATCGAAGGACTGTCGCCCGACGACATCGCCGCCATCTTCGCCGTCGTCGAACCGCTCGAACGATTGCTCGAGGTCGAACTGACGGGGAGCCGAGTATGACCCGGTTCCGAGGTGCGGTCGGCGACACGTTCCGCTCGCTCAAGGTCCGGAACTACCGGCTGTTCTTCTTCGGTCAACTCACCAGCCAGGCCGGGACTTGGATGCAGTCGGTCGCCCTCATCTGGGTCGTCCTCCGCCTGACCGACAGTGGCGTCGCCCTCGGTCTCGTCACCGCGGCCCAATTCCTCCCGGTGCTGGTGCTCGGCGCATGGGGTGGCGTGCTCGCCGATCGAGTCGATCGCCACCGGTTCATGATCACCACGCAGGTGGCGTTCACGGTCGTCGCCGGGACCATCGCCACGCTGATGGTGCTCGACCGGCTCACGATGCCGTTCATCTACGGCCTGTCGATGCTGTACGGCATCTTCACCGCCGTCGACAATCCGACGCGCAAGTCGATGGTGGTCGACCTGGTCGAGATGGACGACATTCCGAACGCCGTGGCGCTCAACTCGGCCATGATGACCGGCTCCCGGGTCGTCGGGCCGTCCATCGCCGGCCTCCTCATCACCACCGTCGGCGTCGAGTGGTGCTTCATCGTCAACACCATCAGTTACTTCGCCGTCATCGGTGCGTTGTTGCTCATGCGGCGCAGCGAGATGCGGGAGGCACCGCGCACCCCACGCGGGAAGGGCCAGCTGGTCGAGGGACTGCGCTACGTCGGGTCCGAACCCGAACTGCGCAACGCAATCATCCTGCTCACCGTCGTCGGCACATTGGCCTTCGAATACCAGGTCACCCTCCCGCTGCTCGCCGAGCGTACGCTCGACGCCGGGGCAGGCGGCTTCACCTTGCTGTACTCCGCCATGAGCCTGGGTTCGGTGGTCGGCGCACTCACGATGGCCCGGAGACGCAGCGTCGACATCTCGTTCCTCGTCAAGGGTGCGTGGGGGCTTGCCGCAGCGATGACCGTCCTCTCGATCGCCCCGACACTGTGGCTCGCCGCCATCGCCGTGATGCCCGTCGGCGCCTGCACCATCTACATGGTCTCGGGTGCCAACTCGCTCATCCAGCTCAAGGCCAACCCCCGCATGCGAGGCCGAGCGCTCGCGCTCACGACGGTCGTCTTCATCGGCTCGACCCCGATCGGCGGCCCCATTGCCGGGTACGTGTCCGAACATCTCGGCGCACCCGCCGGCCTCATGATGGGTGCGATCTCGACCGCAGCCGTTGCGTTCTGGGTCGGCCGCCACCGCTATGACGAGCAACCGCTCCCAGCGGAATCCCCGGTCGACAGCGCCACAGTCGAGCTCACCAAGGCGTGACTCGATCCTGTCTGCCCGCCACGGCGAATGGGCAGACAATCCGCTCACTTTGATCCCCAATCGATGCACTGAGTAACTTCTCAGATACTTCGAAAGGGAAAACAAATGGCCCATGATCTGATCATCCGCAACGGCACGGTGGTCGACGGCACCGGCGCACCCGGTTTCGTCGCCGACATCGCGATCGACGGTGAGCGCATCACCGCCATCGGTCAACTCGCAGGCGAAACCGCCAACCGCGAGATCGACGCCACCGGCCTCATCGTGAGCCCCGGCTTCATCGACCTCCACACCCACCTCGACGCCCAGGTCGCCTGGGATCCGCTGATGACCTCGAGCTCGTGGCACGGCGTCACCACCGTGTTGATGGGCAACTGCGGTGTCACCTTCGCTCCGGTCGCCAAGGCCGACCGCACCTTCCTGGCCGAGATGATGGAGAGCGTCGAGGACGTGCCCCGCGACGCGATCCTCGATGGCTTGGACTGGGACTGGGAGACTTATCCCGAGTACCTCGACTCGGTGCAGCGCATGCAGCCGGCGCTCAACATCGTCGGCATGGTCGGCCACTGCGCCGTTCGCTACAACGTGATGGGCGAACGCTCACTCGGCGACGAACCGGCCACACCCGAAGAACTGAATCGCATGCGCGACATCGCCGAGGAGTCGGTCGCCGGTGGCGCCGTTGGCTTCTCGACCTCACGCATTCTTCTGCACGTGATCCCCGACGGCCGCTACGTGCCCGGCACACTCGCACCGATCGACGAGTACCTCGCCGTTGCCGACGGCATGAACGCCGCCGGCGGTGGCCTGTTCCAGTCGGTCAACGACTTCGCCAACAAGTACGACCACGAGATGACCCTGCTGCGTGAGATGGCTCGCTCCTGTGGCGACGTCCTCTTCTCCGGCGGCGCCGGCAACGGCACGGGCACCTCAGGTGTCGAAGCCTTCGGCCGGTTCCTCAACGACGTCAACGCCAACGACGGCCGCATGACGCTGGCTGCTCAGTCCCGACCCAGCGGATCCCTGTGCGGCCTGGCCCAGATCGCTCCGGTCAAGGGCAAGAAGTGGAAGGCCCTGCTCGAGCTCCCCACGCTCGAAGCCCGCGTCGCCGCCCTGAAGGATCCCGCCACCCGTGCCGGCCTCGAAGAGGAAGGCAAGACCAAGGGCATGTGGTACGACCCGAACCACATCTACCCGCTCGGCACCGGCGAATCGCCCGACTACTCCGAGCAGGGTGGTGTCTCGGTGGCCGAACACGCCGCCCGTCTCGGGGTGCACCCGGTCGAGTTCATGATCGACCGACTCATCGCCTCCGACGGTCGTGAGCTGTTCAACACCTGGTTCTTCAACCGCAACACCGAGGGACTCGCCGAGCTGCTCACCTACGACCACGTCTACCCGGGCCTCGCCGACACCGGCGCTCACGCCGGACAGATCTGCGACGCCGACATGAGCACCCACTTCCTCACGTATTGGCACCGCTCGCAGCACATGAACGATCTGGCCACCGCGGTGTCTCGCCTCAGCCAGCAACCGGCCAAGACGCTCGGCCTGATCGATCGAGGCACGCTCGCCGTCGGCAACTTCGCCGACATCAACGTGTTCGACATCGATCGGCTCGCCTCCGATCACCCGATCTATGCCAACGACTTCCCGAACGGCGCCGGCCGTCTGAAGATCGGTGGTCGGGGTTACGCCGCCACGATCGTGAACGGCTCGGTGGTCACCGAGCAGGGCAACAACACCGGCGAGCGGCCCGGACGAGTCATCCGCGAGTTCGCTCGCAGCTGAGGTTCACTCGACGTCGGCTGCGGCCGGTCGACCGTGCGGGGCCTTCCGGGCCCGGGCGGTCGGCCGGTCGCTGTCGCGTTCAGTCGTCGCGACCGCCCCAACGGTTGCGGTTGTCACGGTCGTCGTCACGGTCGTCGTTGCGATTGTTCCGGCCGCTTCGGTCGTCGTCATCACGATCATCGTCATCGCGATCGTTGCGGCGGTCGCGCCGTTCCTGTTCGGCCTTGGCCTTCTGCTCTCGCTCGGCCTGCTCGCGCGCCGCCTGTTCGGCTTTGGCTGCCTCGCGCGCGGCGCGTTTGCGTTCCTCCTCCGCCTTGGCTGCTTGACGTGCCGCCTCGCGCTCCTGGCGCTGGCGCTCCCGCTCGAGCCGAGCCGCTTCACGAGCCGCTGCTCGCTCCTCGGCCCGCCGCTGACGTTCGAGACGTGCCGCCTCGCGAGGCGACAGCTCGACCGCTGGTCCAGAAGGCGCCTGTGTGACCGGCGGAGCGGTCGTCGGGGCTTGCGTCGTGGGGGCCTGGGTGGTCGGTGCAGGAGCGGCAGAGGTCGGCGGCTGCGTCGGCGCCGGAGCCGGAGCCGGCAGTGGAGTGGTGGGGACGGGTGTGGTGGGGGCGAATGTGGTTGGCGCTTGGGTGGTGGGAGCCGGGGGCACCGTGGGTGCCGGCGGCGGGGTCTCGCTGTTGCCGGCGACGGTGTTCTGCTCGAAGGCGATCTCGTCGTCGTTGGCGGCAGTGGTGGAAGGAAGGGTCGTCGTCGGCCTCGTCGTGGTGGTGGCGGCGCTCGCTTCCTCGTCGCGGGCCGAAGTATCCCCGTCGGCGACCGATCCCGTCTGGGTGCCGGAGCCGGTGCGAGCCGACGAATCGGCGTCGTGAGCGGGACTGGTCACCGCAGAGCCGTCGCTCGTTCCGTTCACGACCTCGGAGGGCACGAGTACGAGGGCGGCTGCGGCGGCGGCGAGCGTCAGCCCAGCCGCAATCATCGGGCGACGCCAGGTGCCGATCTCGACCGTGCCCGCCATGGGCGCAGGGCCTGCCGCCACCTCGCCGGCGGCCGCGACGCCCGCTGCGCCACGGGGACGCAGCCGCTCGGTCCAGCGCGCGGCCATGGCCCGGGTGCCGCCCTTGGCGTCGATCACTGCTCGCAGCGCATCGTCGCATGCCGTGCGGATCTTGACCGTCTCGGCGTCGAGCAGCCCTGCTGCTGCCACCGATGGGAGGTGGGCCATCACGGCTGCCGCCGCTTCGAAGCGACGATCGGCATCGCTCTGGGCGAGCACGTACAGCACGTCGGCCCGCAACGTATCGACGTCACGCCGAGCCTTGACTTCTTCCTCCGCAGGATCAACCACGACCGCGCCTCCAACTCCGCTCTGCGAGCGCGAACGCTCGCCACGGCTCCACACCGCAAGGGCACACCATGCCATAAG
This sequence comes from Acidimicrobiales bacterium, assembly GCA_041394265.1. Taxonomy (NCBI): domain Bacteria; kingdom Bacillati; phylum Actinomycetota; class Acidimicrobiia; order Acidimicrobiales; species Acidimicrobiales bacterium. The sequence goes on along the minus strand of JAWKIO010000005.1, from coordinate 2,008,495 downwards.
ACTCACTCGGAGCGACAAAAGTAGGGAAAATTACACGCTGAGTGGTCGTTTGGTGTTCACACGGCCAACCGCTCGACCGCAAGGCGGCGGGCGGACGCGGGGTCGGCCTTGCCATTCGGCGCCCGGGGCACCTCGTCGACGAAGACCACATGCTTCGGTGCCTTGTAGGCCGCCAGCTCGGCCTTCACCGACACCACGACCGCATCGGCCGTCACCTCGGCACCCGCCTCCGTCGAGACGACCGCCGTGACCGCCTGGCCGAACCGCTCGTCGTCGACCCCCACCACGAGACAGTCCACGACACCGGGGACACGCTTCACTGCCTCCTCGACTTCTTCGCAGAACACCTTCTCGCCACCCGTGTTGATGACCTGGCTGCCTCGCCCGAGCAAGACGATCGTGCCGTCGACCTCGATGCGGGCCATGTCGCCAGGGAACGAGTAGCGGACGCCATCGATCTCGCGGAACGTGCGCCCGGTCTTCTCGGCGTCCTTGAAGTAGCCGACCGGGATACTCCCGCCGGCGGCGAGCATGCCAACTTCGCCCGAACCCGGCACGACCTCGCGATCGTCGTCGGTGAAGACCTTTGTCGTCGGGTTGAGGACGAACCGGGCGGTGCCGGCTGACGACTCCCGGGTCGTGACCTGGGTGGCCATCGCTCCCTCGCTCGAGTTCATGATGTCGTTCAGCGCGACTTGCGGGATCCGCTCGATCAGCGACTGCTTGACCTCCGCCGACCACATCGCCCCGGAGGAGTAGATGCGACGAAGGCTCGACACGTCGTAGGGGCGACCGTCATTGGCGGCTTCGTCGATGGCGGCGATGATCGGCTTGGAGAACACGTCGCCGACGATGGCGAGGTTCGTCACGCGATGCCGCTGGATGAGTGACAGCAACTCATGCGGGTCGAACGAGCGGCTCTGCGTGGTGACAACCGTGCCGCCGACACACTGCGGGATCATCGCTCCAAGCGTGAGCCCGGTGCCGTGCATCAGCGGAGCGCACGGAACGGTCACGAGGCGTTCGGCTTCAGGTAGATCGGCCACGATGGCGGGAACCTGATCGAGCGGCGTCATCGGGTCGACCCCCAATTGCATCAGCGCACCGGCGGTGAACGACTGCGCCCACGGGCCCAGCTCGAACATCACGCCCTTCGGCATGCCGGTGGTTCCTCCGGTGTAGAGCAGCAGGAGGTCGTCGGGCTGGCGTTCGATCCGATCCGCCGGCTCGTTGGTCGCAATCAGCTGCTCGTAGTCATGAGCGCCGTCGATGAGCGGTGTGTCGTCGTCGGGCACCTGCACGAGGAGACGTACGAGAGGAAGGTCGGCCACCACACGGGCCACCCGGTCGGCCAGTGACGAATGAAAGACCACCACCTCGGCGTCGGAGTTCTCGAGGAGGTAGGCGAGTTCCTGGTCGCGATAGCGGTAGTTGATGTTGACCGGCACCCCTCGGACCTTCATGGCTCCGAGCTGCGCCTCAAGGTACTCGGGCCCGTTGAACAGATAGAGCCCGACCTTCGAATTCGCTGTTGCGCCCGCTGCCATGAACGCCGCCGCCAACCGGGCCGCCCGATTGTCGAACTCGGACCACGACCGCACGAGGTCACCGTGGATCAGCGCGGGGCGGTCGCCGACCACATCGGCCATCGCCTCGTAGACGTCGGCAAGATGGGCTCTCATCGGCGGCCCGCCCGTTGTTCAGCGTGAGTGGCGATCGTCCCTGGTCGGAGGCATCGGTGCATGGCTCACCCTGTCTCGGATCGAGCGGCACCAACAAGTCGAGACGGCGCGAGCAGCCACCAATGACACGTTCTGTGCGCCAAAGTCACCGCCCACCACCGTTCTGTGCGTCACAGTTCCCGGGAACGGGAAGTTTGACGCACGGATCGGGGATCGCGAGGTGTTTGACGCACAGAACGAATGGGGCAGCGAGTCAGTGAGGCGGTGGGTCAGTGGGCGGCTGTGGCGAATGCGCGTTGGCGGCGGAGGAACGACTGCTCGGCCGAGTTGTTGGTGAGCTCGATCGCTCGGTCGTAGGCCACGACGGCGTCAGCGGATCGACCGGCCCGCATGAGGAGGTCGGCAAGCGTGGCGTGGAACGGGGCGTAGTGATCGAGCGACTCGCCGAGCTCGTCGAGGGTGAACAGACCCGCCGCGGGCCCTTCGAGTTCGGCGAGCGCGATCGCACGATTGAGCGCCACGATCGGGGTCGGTTGGTGGTGCAGTAGCAGGTCGTAGAGCGTGACGATCTGGTGCCAGTCGGTGTCGGCAGCCGCGGCAGCGTCGGTGTGAACTGCCGCGATGGCCGCCTGGATCTGGAATGGGCCCGGCTGGTTCCGGCGCAGGCACTGGCGCACCAGTTCGTGACCCCCGTTGATCAGCGATCGATCCCAACGGCTCCGATCTTGGTCCGACAACCGGATGAGTTCGCCGCCCTCACCGATGCGGGCCGGGCGACGAGCATCAGTTAGCAGCATGAGCGCCAGCAGACCCACGGCCTCGGGCTCGTCGGGCATCAGCTCACTCACCATGCGCCCGAGTCGGATGGCTTCAGCGGTCAACGCCGGCCGGTTGACGTCGTCACCGGCCGTGGCGGTGTGGCCTTCGTTGAAGATGAGGTAGATCGCCGTGAGCACCACACCGAGGCGCTCGGGGAGCTCGGCGGATCGAGGGATCCGGTACGGCGCTCGATTGTCACGGAGCTTGCGCTTGGCCCGGCCGATGCGCTTGTTCATCGTCGCGTCGGTGGTGAGAAAGGCTCGAGCGATCTCGGGCACCTCGAGCCCACCGAGCAGGCGGAGTGTGAGGGCGGTCTGCGCATCGGGATGCAGCGCCGGGTGGCAGCAGAGGAAGAGGAGCCGCAGCTGGTCGTCGGGCACTGCATCGACGAGAGCGTCGAGCTCAGCGGCATCAGGATCGTGGGTCATGGGTTCGGTCTCGGCCGTCCGGTACGCAGCGACGTAGCGATCGGTGCGCGTGGCTTCACGCCGCAGCCGATCGATCGCCTTGCGTCGGGCAGTGGTGGTGATCCAACCGCCGGGGTTCGGCGGGAGTCCCTGGGTGGGCCACTGCTCGGCGGCGATCAGGAAGGCCTCCGCCACCGCATCCTCGGCGAGGTCGATGTCGCCGAGGATGCGGATCAGCGTGGCCGTGCAGCGCCCGGACTCCCGCCGGAAGACGGCGGCGAGGTCACTCCTCACCCTGCATCGGTCGGACCTCGACCGGACCCTCACAAGCGATCGACCCTCGTTGCGCCCAGTCCAGCGCAGCATCGAGGTCAGCCGCCTCGATGATCCAGAAGCCGCCCATCTGTTCCTTCGACTCGGCGTAGGGGCCATCGGTCATCGAGGTCGCGCCGTCGCTGAACCGGATGACCGTGGCTGAGCTGGCGGGGTGCAGCCCAGCGGCGAATACGAAGGCACCCGACGAGATCAAGTCCTCGTTGAACTTCCCCACCTGCGCCACCATGCGCTGCGCGTCATCGGTCGAGAAGTCGACCTCGTAGTCCTCATCGTGCCAAACCGAGAGCAAGTACTGAGCCATGTCATTTCCTCCAGTGGAAGTGTGTCGTCGTTGCCGGCAGATCGTGTCCGGCAACCCTTCCACGAACGACCTCTCCGAAAAGGACCGCCTCGGTCAGAAGTTTTTCGGAGATGACTGACCACTCCGGTGCCAGGGTGCCGTGGACGACAGGGTGACAGAGGAATCGTCCCGAGCTACGCCGAGCGGTCAGCGTTTGGCGTTGGCGACCACCTCGGCGATCGGGCTCAGTTCGAGTGTGACAGGTAGGCGGCGCACGATGGCCGGGGCGCCGTGCATCACCACCCGTCCGTCCTTGAGCGCTCCCTTCAGAGGAAGCTTGCCCAGCCAGACCTGGTACATCGTGGACAGATCGCTCTCGATGGTGGCATCGATCTCGAAACCGGGGTCGGTCGTACACACCGAGGGTCCCTGGGAGTCCTTCATGATCCAGAACCCGCGTGGTTCACCCCGGAACCGGAACTCGATCACGACTCGTCGATCGGGCAGCAGCGAGAAATCGAGGCGCCGGTGCACCCACCACATGAGCAGCTCGGGATCGAGTTCGCTCTCTCGTGGCTCGTCGAACTGCCACCTGGCTCCCCACCCGCCGAGCCCGAAGACGACGTCTTGCAGGTCGCGACCGGCGTCGGTGAGGAGGTAGTCGTCGCCGACGTGTTCGATCACGCCGGCTCGTTCGAGCTGACGGAGCCGATTCGACAGCAGACTCCGTGACAGGCGCGGATTGCCCCGAGCGAGCTCGTTGAAGCGTGTGGCCCCGCACAGCAGGTCGCGCACGATCAACAGCGACCAGCGCTCGCCGAGTACTTCGAGCGCTCGGGTGATGGGGCAGTACTGCCCGTAGCCCGCTCGCTGTCCCGCTCCGCTCATGTCATCCCTCCTGGTTGCCTCCACCCGAGGGTAGATCGTCGCCCGGCCCACGAGTCCAGATCCTGTACTGGTTCGACACGCCGTGCCTTTCTACGGTCGTCTCATGGCCGATCAGCCCGGCCGACACCGGAGGGAACAGACCGATGACCATGACCGAACCGCCGACGACGCAACCGCCGATCGCAACACCCGCGACGCACTGGAGCGGTGCCGATGCCGACGCGCGATGGATCTCGGTCGCCCGGACCGTCGCCACCCAGTTGGCCGACCATGCCGAACGGCACGATCGGGAGGGGTCGTTCGTGCAGGACGGCTTCGATCTGCTTCGATCGAGAGACTTCATGTCGCTTCTCGTTCCCTCTGACCTCGGCGGGGGCGGAGCGTCGCATGCCGAGGCGTGCGCCGTCGTGGCTGAATTGGCGCACGGGTGTCCGTCGACGTCGTTGGCCTACTCGATGCATTCCCACCTCGTCGCTGCCCAGGTGTGGCGACACCACCGAGATCTGCCGGCGCCGGTGCTGGACAGGGTCGCAGCCAACCAACTGGTCCTGATCTCCACTGGAGCAGCCGACTGGATCGACTCGAACGGGTCGGCAACCAAGGTCGACGGCGGCTTCCGAGTGACCGCTCGCAAACTGCCGTCGAGTGGCTGCCCGGCTGGAGACGTCGTCGTCGCGAGCGTGCGATGGGAGGACGCTCCCGATGGCCCGCAGGTGATCCACTGCTCGATCCCCTTCGCCGCCGACGGCGTCACGATCGAGGAGACCTGGGATGCGATGGGCATGCGCGGGACAGGTTCGCACACGATCGTGCTCGATGAGGTCTTCGTTCCCGACGAGGCGGTGGCACTCATCCGACCGGCCGGCGTGTGGCACCCGATCTGGAGTGTCGTGGTCGGCGCCGCGCTGCCGCTGATCATGTCGAGCTATGTCGGCGTTGCCGAGTCGGCGGCCGGACGCGCGATCGAGATGGCAAGTCGCAAGTCGGACCGGCCCGACGTCGCGCCCCTCGTCGGGCGCATGCTCAACCGCCTCACGACCGCTCGCGACACCGTCCGGGCCATGATCGAAGCGAGCGACGACCTTCGTTTCGACAACACACTCGACAGCGCTGCCGCCTCGCTCACCCGCAAGTCGATCGCCGCTGAAGCGTGCATCGACACGGTTCGGCTGGCACTCGAGATCGGCGGCGGCGCGGCCTTCTCCCGCACCGAACCCATCGAGCGGATGTTCCGAGACGTGCACGGCTCACTGTTCCACCCACTGCCGACCGCCCAACAGGAACGCTTCACCGGACGGGTGGCGCTCGGCCTCGACCCTCTGGGCTGACAACGGCTCGTCTCGTTCACCCATCGGCGTCGCCACTGACCCCACCCGCGTGCTACGACACTGGCATGACGCAGCGGCTCAGCGACACCATCAACGTGCTGGTGCCCATCGGCGCCCTCGGGTCCGGCGTGCGGGCGAGCGACGTCGAGGCCGGGATCGCTGCCGGAGCTCACGCGATCGCCTGCGACGCCGGGTCGACCGACAGCGGCCCTGCCTACCTGGCCACCGCCACATCCAAGTACTCACGGGCGTCGGTGAAGCACGACCTCGAGATCCTGATGCGGGCGCAGGCGGCCGCCGGCATCCCGCTGTTGATCGGCTCGTGCGGGACATCGGGCACCGACGCCGGGGTCGACTGGACACGTGACATCGCCCTCGAGGTGGCCCGCGAGCACGGCCTGCGGCCCCGGATCGCGATGCTGTACTCCGAGCAGGACCCAGCAGTGATGGCCGAACGAACGCGGCGTGGCGAGATCGCACCCCTGCCGCCGATCACGTCGACCGAACCATCGCTGTTCGAGGGCTGCGACCACATCGTCGCCCTGATGGGACCCGAGCCTTACATCGCTGCGCTCGAGGCCGGTGCCGACATCGTGCTCGGCGGCCGCACCTCCGACCCGGCCGTACTGGCAGCCGTCCCCTTGGCCCGCGGCGCCGGCGCCGGTCCGGCCTGGCATGCGGCGAAGACGGCGGAATGTGGCGGGCTGTGCACCAACAAGTCCCGTGCGGACGGTGTGCTCATCCGCGTTGGACCGGATGCGTTCGAGGTCGAACCGCTCGCCGACGACGCCCGTTGCACCGCCCGCACCGTGTCGGCCCACATGCTGTACGAGAACAGCGACCCATTCGTCCTCACCGAACCCGGCGGTGAAGTGCACGTTGCCGGCGCCAGCTATCACGAGGTCGACCATCGTGTTGTTCGCGTCGAGGGCTCCCGCTTCGAGCCGAAGCCCTACACGATGAAGCTCGAAGGCGCCTCCGGCGGGGCGTTCCAGACGATCATGCTGATCGGCATCCAAGACCCACGTGTGCTGGGCGAGATCGACCGTTTCGTTGCCAGGATGCAGAAGGCCCTCGTGCGACGAGTCGAGACCACGATGGCGAGCGACGCCGGCGACTACGACATCTCGCTGCGTACCTACGGGTGGAATGCCGTCGACGGGCGGCCGGTGGCATCGGCTGCGACGCCGCGCGAAGTCGGCCTCATGTTCGTCGCCACCGCCGAAACCCAGGAGCTCGCCACCCAGATCGCCAAGACGTGCAACCCGCACTTCTTCCACCTCCCGCTCCACGCCGAACAGGAGCTGCCGAGCTACGCGTTTGCGTTCTCTCCCGCCGAGATCGAGCGAGGCCAGGTCTACGAGTTCCAACTCAACCACGTCGTGAGGGTCGAAGGCCCCGACGAACTGGTGTGGACGGTCATCATCGAGGCAGGAGCAACGCCGTGAACACCCTGGCGGAAGTGGCGCACTACGTGAGGTCGAAGAACGCCGGGCCGTTCTGGATCACGATCGACATCACCTGCGCCGACCGCGAGCGCTACGAGCGATGCGTGCGAGCCGAGTCACTACAACCGGAGGCAGTGGCCGCGGTGTACGGCGTCGATCCGGCCCTGGTCAAACGATTCGAGCTCCCTGACCTCTGCGTCCTCAAGATCTCGTATCCGCGACCCCAACCGCAGGGTGGTGCCGTCGAGCGAGACATGCACGGCGGCCAGCAGTACGTTCGACTCCTCACCTCGCCTGTCTGACCACGGGCGACGGTGCCGGACACGTTGACCGCCGGCCCGTGAGCGCGCCCTGAGCCTCGCTCGATCAGTCGGGCAAATCGACCGGCTGCAGCACCGAACCGGTGACACCGAGGGCCCGCCCACCATCGGTGAGCGGGCCCTTGGTTTGCCGAGCCTGGCCATGACGGCCGACCTTCACAGGTGTCGACCCCGACGGAAAGGAGGGCCCGGCGCCGCGAACCCTCACGGTTGCTAGAGAAAGGAGAAGCGACGGCAGAGACCAACCTCGTCGGGCACTGTGACAACAACCTCTCGGTCGCTCCATCGCGGGCCCACGACCCTCAGGAATCGCCGCTGACCTGCCGATGGACTCAGATGCCGTCGCGCGTCCGAACCGTCACGATGATGCTCGCCGTCCTGTCGGTGGCCGTCATGTCCGTGCACCTTTGGCGTGGTCCGAACTTCGTGCTCGACGACTGGTTCAACCTCCGGGCGGCCGACGACCCGGCGTCGCTCCTCGGGGTCAGCAGAGATGTTGCCGCTGGTCGACCCGGCATCTTGTTGGCCTACGGCTTCACCTATGCGGTGATCGGCAACCATCCGTTGCTCGCCGTGGGCCTTCTCGCGGTGATCCACCTGGCAACGACGCTCGTACTCTTTCGCTTTCTGCGCCGGCTTCTCCCCGAGCGGGTCGCTGCGCTCGCCGTCGCCATTTGGGTGATCAGCCCGAATCACATGTCGCTGGAAGTCTGGCCGAGCACGGTGATGATCGCGTTGTCGCTCCTCCTGACGATCACCGGCGCCGATCTGATCGCCCGTCGTGGCACGTCGCTGCAACGTGAACATGCGGCCGCTGCCATGTTCGGCTTCGCTGCGGTCTTCTACGAAGCCTCGATGCCCGCCATCGCCTTTCTCACCGTTGCCATCCCCTGGTTCGTCGAACGCCGCCTTCGCTACCGTCTGGTGGCCGTGACCGGCGTGAGCCAGCTGGCGATTGCCGCCTGGATCGTCAGCCATTGGCATTCTTCGCACTCGAGCGAGGGCGCCGTCTCGCTCCGAGCTGTTCTCGCCGGCCATTTCGGTGAGGGTCTGGTCGGCTCTCGACCCGTCGGCGCAGGACTCCTCATCGTCGTGCTCACCTCCGTTGCGGTGCTCGCCTACCGAGACCTGCCGCAACTCCGGCGCCCGCTCGGGCAGGACCGCTCGGGCACGACCGAACCGCTCTTCATCTCGATCGTCGGCGTGGCGCTCGCCGTCGTCGCTCTCGGCGCACTGCCATTCACGTTCTACTTCTATACGACACAGGGGCCTGGCGACCGCGTGCTGTATCTCTCATCGATCGCCTCGTCGGTGATCCTCGGGGCTCTGTTCGAGCGTGCACTGCAGGCCCGACGCGAAACGGCGATGGCCGTGCTCGCTCCACTGTTGCTCGTCGTCGGGGTTCAGCGATGGGACAAGGCAGCTGATTGGGATTGGGCGGGTGACGAGGGCGTGGCGATCCTGTCCACGATCCACGATCGTTTTCCTGCGCCGCCCACCGGCGCCATCGTGATCGGGCCGGAGCCGGTCAGCCGAGGCAACCTCGCGCCGTTCGTCGATCACTCCAACATCCGAGGGGCGATGGCCGTGCTGTATCCCGGCGCCGGGGTGGATGCGTACGTTGCGCATGACCGGGCATCGTTCGAACAGTTCGAGGAGCAGTACCGCTTCGACCTCGTGGCCATCGCGAACGACACGGTGGAGCTCACCGGCCCGTAGCTCTCAGGTGAGCACGATCCACTGCTTGCCGTCGATCAGTTCGCGAACGGCGTCGACATGGCCGGCGTGGACCGCCGTCTCGGTGAGCATGTGAAGGGCGATGTAGCGCACGTCGGGGAAGTCGATCCCCCACTCGTCCCACAGCGGATCACGTTGTCGAGGTGGCCCGTCGAGGCGTGCTGCTCGCAGGGTTGTGTTGGAGCGCTCGATCTCGGCCTTGTACTCGGCGATGACATCGGCGACGGATTCATCGTCGTCGACGATCCAATCCGCTCCCGGTTCCTCTGGGAACCAGCCAAAGGGTGCGCCGCCCACGATGCTGTCGAACCAGTAGCGCTCGTCGGCGAGGGTGAGGTGGCGGATGAGGCCGATCAGGCTCCAGCCCGACGGCAGTGTCGGCCGACGGAGTTGCTCATCATCGAGCCCGTCGATCGCTTGGAGGATGTGCGTGCGGTTCGCGTCGAGCGCAGCGATCAGGCGATCGTGCTCGGTGGCCGAAGCTTGCGCGCTGGTCATGAGCCGACGCTACTGGCGAATGCCACACCAGGCTCCTACTGCTCCCACCAGTGGCACCGCAGTGGCACGGAGGGCTTCTCGATGGTTGACCGATCACTGCGAACTCCGGCCGCCAGGTCCCGACAGGGCCTCAGCCCGCAGGGACTCGACCAGGGGTTGCTTGGCGGAGAGAGGGGGATTCGAACCCCCGGAACCCTTGCGGGCTCAACGGTTTTCAAGAACAGCCCTCTGACCTGGAGAAACTCGCCAAGTTGTGGGTCTTACCAGGTCAGAAGATGGGTGAGTCCCGTCTCGTGGTGTAGATCGGCCTGACCATCGGAGGGGCATCCCCTCGGGTGTGGTGGCCACCGTGCGATTCTCAGAAGTGACTAAACGAACTGAGAAGGAATCGCACGATGACCGAATACGAGTCTGCACTATCCGCTTTCGAGACGCGTCTCACCGGGACCGGCCTTGCCGGATCACTGGCGGAGATTCTGACCGATGCCATCCAAGAACTCATCGAAGCCGAACTCACCGCACGCATCGGCGCCGAACCCGGTGAACGGACCCTGGCCCGCACCAACCTCCGCAACGGGCACCGCCCGAAACTGGTATCGACCCCCGCAGGCGACCTCGAGCTGGGGATCCCGAAACTCCGGCAAGGATCGTTCTTCCCCGAACTCCTCGAGCCCCGCCGCCGCATCGACAAAGCCCTGTGGGCAGTGATCATGACCGCCTACATCACCGGCACCAGCACCCGAAAGGTCGACGACCTGGTCAAAGCGTTGGGCTGCGACACCGGCATCTCCAAGAGCAGTGTCAGCAGGATCTGCAAGAACATCGACGCCGACGTCGCCGTGCTACGCAACCGTGATCTCGGCCATCAACGCTTCGTCTACGTCTGGCTGGACGCCACCTACGTCCACGTCCGCGAAGCAGGCCAGGTCACCTCGAAAGCAGTCGTGATCGCGACAGGTCTCCGAGCCGACGGCTACCGGGAAGTACTCGGTGTCGATGTCGGGGACTCGGAGAACGAAACGTTTTGGACCGAGTTCCTCCGGAGCTTGAAAGACCGCAACCTCACGGGTGTCCGCCTCGTCATCTCCGACGCCCACGCCGGGTTGAAAGCAGCAATCCGGCGGGTGTTCCAAGGCGCCGGTTGGCAACGCTGCCGCGTGCACGCCATGAGGAACCTGTTGTCGGTCGCCAAGCACCAGCACCGCTTCATGATCGCGGCGTTGATCCGCACCATCTTCGCCCAACCCGACGCCGGGTCGGCCCGCACCCAGTTACGTAACGTCGTCACCCAGCTCGCTGGTGTGTCGCCCGAGGTCGCTACCAAGCTGGAGGGCATGGAGACCGACTTGTTGGCCTACACCGGGTTCCCGCCGGCGCACTGGTCCAAGATCTGGTCGAACAACCCGATCGAACGATTGAACCGTGAACTGAAACGACGCACCGATGTCGTGCAGATCTTCCCCAACACCGAATCGGTGATCCGCCTCGTCGGCGCGCTGCTGGTCGAGATCAACGACGAAATGATCTCCTCCGACCGGCGCTACATCGCCGCCGGCAGTCTCGAACCACTCGTCGACCATGAAGGAGAACCGCTAACGTCATTGCCCGCAGCCCCAAGAACCTGACCAACAGAATCGCACGGCACTCCTACACCACCCGACGGGACTCCATCTCAGAAGATCGTCAACACGAGCAGCCGTCGACCCAAAACCTCGGCTACCGACCCCTGTTGACTCCTGCCAGTGGCACCACAGTGGCACGAACGACCGTCGATGCCCGACCGGCCGTCGTGGATCCCGAAGGCTGTCCAGAGCACGCCCTGATGCAGTCCCGTCGTCAGTCGCAATCTAGTCAGGCTCCGGAGCCCAGATGTCCACCGCATACACCGTGATCGGACCATCGGCCGCGCCGACCGCTAACAGGTGGAACAGCGGAACGGTGAGCCCCTCAGCGCTGTAGCGGCGCCCCGGAGCACCTTGCACGTCAGGCAGGTCAGGCCACCGGGCCGCCATGGCTGCCAGCGCAGGCAACATGTCCAACCGAGTGAACGACCATGCAGTATCGGGGTCGAGCTGGCGTGCAATGTCGCCAAGGGCTTCGTCGGTCACTTCGACCGACGGAAGATCACTCACCCTGCTAGAGGAGGCCCAAGCGGCGGACCCGCTCCGCGAACTCCGGGGCCCGCGCCTCCAGCGCTTGTGCGGCCCCCTCGGGAAGTTGGTCGTCAGACCCATAGGGCCTCAACTCGTCAGGGGAGGGAGCATCAGCGTGCGGGCCAGCACCCAGCGCGACCCGTAGTGCCGTGATCTGGTCGGCCTGAGTCGTGGTCTCCATCGGGCTGATGGTAGTCGACGGCGGCGCCTTCCGAGCGGTCGGAGATGGCGTTGGGTGCGCTCCCGAAGCCGTCGGCCAACCGCTCCTTTTGGTCCGACTCAGACTCAAGATCCTGCTAATGGGTACGCGTCATCCTCCCGGCGTTCGGTGATGGGGGCGGAGCAGCCAATGCCGAACGTTCGGGGGCGCCGTTGTGGCCAGCAACTGGATGTCATGTTCGCTGCTCGAGACGTGGGGCTTATGTCGGTGACAGCCAGCTGGCGGCAGTCGGTGGGCTTCAGATGCATCCGCGGGTGGATTTCATGCGCCGAAAGTGACCGGTCCACGACAGATGGTCACTCAATGTGACGAAATGCATCCGCGGATGCACGGTCCTCAAGCCGGCGATCTGGGATGGACTCCTGGCATGGATCGGCGGGGTTCGGGGGTATTTCGTCGTCTGCGTTTTCGCCGATCTCGCTCGGCTGGGCGCCGTGGTCCGCGGTGCTCAGCGGTGGTTGCGCGGCTCGCTCGGGCAACGTTCGCGATGGCATCCGGTCCAGTGTCGATGGCGGTGGTGGTCCCGTGGCGCTCACTTTCTGGACGGTTGGGGTTCGTCCGCGAGGCTGGCGCGACGACGATGTTCGCGAGACACCAACGTCTCTTGATCGCGGTATCCAGGGAATCGCTTCGGCCAAGCAAGGTAGACGAACTCTCGATCGAACCGTTCGTTCCGGGTCATCCGCCAAAGCGGATGTCGAACGACCATCGGAACACTCACAAGCGTGCCGAACGACATCGCGATGGCGAGAAGGCCGATCGACGCGCCACCGACAAGTCCCACGACTGCGTAGGGAGCAAGGATGATGGCCATTCCCAGCAGGTAGCTTCCGAACGGGCTCACGACAGAGAGCCGCTGCAGCGGATTCGGTGAGGCCCCGATCGGTCCGCGTGTCGAAGTTGATGCCGTTTCGGCCGGAGACGAGACAGCCACGTCGGGATCGGGATGGCTGTCTGGAAGCCATGTCGGCCACGACACGTACCGCACGAGACGCGAACGGCGGTCTAGATGAGCGGGGCGGCTGGCGGACGAGTGCGTACTTTGCAGCGAGAGCTCCGAAACCGGCAGCGAAGCACTGCAAACCGGTCGACGCACCGAGGAACCCGATCGCTGGCCAACCGAACAGCCACCACGCGGCGAACAGACGGGCGAGGTATGGGTGTCCGGCTTCCCACCGTTGGATCGGGTTCGGTGACTGGCAGGCGGGGCCGAACTCGACCGACCGTTCAGAAGTCATCGGCGTCACCACACTCGAGGGCCGCCAGCGGTACGCAGCGAGCGGCCCCCGAAGCGGCGGATCGCTGGTGCAGCAGTGGCAAGCATTGCTGCCGAGCGATTGTGATCATCGAGCGCACTTCTTCAGTATCGGGCGTCATCGCCCTGCGCTGAACCATCGCGCCCGACTCGTGGTCGACGCAGCCCTCGATCCGGCGATATGGGGCGGTTTCCGTCGCTCTGGCTGTAAGCGGTATGTGCCCCTATGCGGTTGTCAAGCAGCTGCCGACATTGTCGGGTCGTAGGGAACGCCGTCTCGGATCATGGCGTAGATGACGTCGCTGCGGCGACGGGCGAGCGCGAGGATGGCTTGCTGGTGGGTCTTGCGCTCGGACCGTTTGCGGTCGTAGTAGCGCCGGGAAGCGGGATCGCCGAGCGACGAGAACGCTGACAGATACAGCGCTCGTTTCAGTCGACGGTTCCCACGCTTGGAGGGATACTCGCCTCGGATCGAGGTGCCTGATCGTCGGGTGACGGGTGCGAGCCCGGCGTATGCGGCGAGGTGCCCGGCGGTGGGGAACTCGCGTCCCGAGGTCTCCACGATGATGCGTGCTGCGGTCCTGGCCGCGATGCCGGGCATCGAGGTCAGGACTTCGCAAAGAGGGTGCGCGTCGACGAGCTCCTCAACCTGGTCGGCGATCTCACGGCGTTGACGGCGCAGCATCAACAGTTGTTCGGCGAGCCGGGGTAGCACCTTGGCTGCTGCGTCGGTGCCGGTCACTACGACGCTCTGTTCGGCGAGGGCAGCCCAGATCGCGTCGGCGAGACGATCACCTTTGCGTGGCGCTCGGCGCCGCAGACGTGTCGCCATGCGTGCCCGGCCCAGTGACCGCAACGCAGCCGGTGACGGATAGCGGACCAGCAACTCGAGGACGGCCCGATGGTCAAGCTCAGGGCCGATGACACGTTCCAACGCTGGATGGATCTGGGTCAACAGGCCCCGGACCCGGTTGGAGACCCGGTTGATCTGACCGGCGAGGTCGTCATCGAAGCCGGCCAGCATCGCCAACTCAGCGGTGATCTCATCGTCCACGCGCAGCGCCCGTAGTGCGTGTGGCATCGTGCGGGCTGCGTGGGCGATCACGAAGGCGTCGCGGGCGTCGGTCTTGGCTTCGCCCGGGTGGAGATCGGCGATGCGGCGCATCGCCAGGCCGGGTAGATAGCCGATCTCGACCCCGCACGAGCGTGCGACCGCCAGGGGCAATGCCCCGATCGTGGCCGGCTGATCAACCACGAACAACACCTGCCCATGGGTTTGCAGAGTCTCGACCATCTCGACGATCTGTTTCTCGTCTTGCGGGACGGGTCGATCGAGGATCACCTTGCCGACACGGTTCAACGCCACCGCGTGGTGGCCGGTCTTGCCGACATCGACCCCCACGAACACATCGATCTCAATGTCATCGTCGTCGCTCATCAACTCGCTCCTTTTCGGTCAGGATTCTGAGTCGGCTCGACTGCGGTGTCGGCGGCCATGAGATTCTGAGCGTGGGCGGACACGTAGCTGCGCGGTGGTGGCCAACGGTTTTGCGCGTTGGTGGCCATCAGAAGCGCGCGGTTGTGTTCGTTGCTCTTGGGCGGGGTCCACCGCTGAGGGCGCTCCTCCCGGTCGAGTTGTCGGTGACGAAACCGATGACACCCGGCCGGGAGGAACTGTTGTGAAGGATGGCAAACAAGTGACGGAGATATTGGAAGCGTTCGATCTGACGAGATCGTTCCGTGCCGCGGCTGCGTTGGCGGGGTGCTCGCCGAACACGGTGGCTGATTGGGTAGCGAAGCGGGACCGGGGCGAACTCGGCGATGCTGCGGGACCGGTCCGGCGGGAGCGTCTGGTCGACGGGTTTGTCGACAAGATCGAGGAATGGGTGGATCGGTCCGACGGCAAGATCCGTGCCGATGTCTGTTACGACAAACTGGTGGCGCTCGGGTTTGAGGGGTCGCCTCGCACGGTCCGGCGGGCGGTCGCCGACGCCAAGGCGTCGCTACGGGCAGGCCGGCGGCGGGTGTATCGGCCCTGGATTGTCGAGCCTGGGATGTGGGCGCAGTGGGACTGGGGCCAAGGCCCAACGATCGAGGGCCGGCCAACGAATTTGTGGTGTGCGTGGTTGGCGTGGTGCCGTCACCGGGTGGTGATCCCGACCTGGGATCGGACACTGCCGACGGTGATCGGCTGTCTGGACGCTTCGATGCGGGTCTGGGGAGGGGCTCCGACGTATTGGCTGACCGACAACGAACGGACCGTGACGATCGATCATGTCGCTGGGATCGCGGTTCGGCATCCGATGATCGTGGCCGCCGGCAAGCATTACGGGGTCACGATCGCGACGTGTGTGCCGGCTGATCCGGAATCCAAGGGTGGATCGGAAGCAGCGGTCCGGATCGCGAAAGCCGATCTGGTGCCCACGGCTGCGAACCTGCGTGACGTCTACGGGTCGTGGGCGGAACTGGTCGAGGCGTGTGATGTGTTCATGGCCAAGGTGAATGGCCGGGAGCATCGGATCACCCGGCGGGCGCCGGCTGACATGCTCGCTGATGAACAAGCCCGGCTGCATCGGTTGCCTGATGCTGCGTTCACCCAAGCGTTCGGGCAGACCCGCAAGGTGACGTGGTCGGCAACGATCAGTTTCGGCGGTGTCACCTATTCCGTCCCGCACACCCTGGTTGATGAAACGGTGTGGGTCCGTGTCGATGGCGACGAGATCGTTGCTGTGCACGTCGCAGCGGCTGGCCCGGTCGAGGTCGCCCGCCATCGCCGGTCCACACCGGGCACCCCGGTGATCGATGAGGCGCACTATCCGCCACGCCCCGAAGGCGCGTTGGCCCGTCAACCACGGCCGGTGTCAGCTGCTGAGGCAGAGTTCTTGGCGTTGGGTGACGGGGCGAGGATCTGGCTCGTGGAGGCTGCAGCAGCCGGGACGACACGGATCAAGGTGAAAATGGCTGAAGCGGTCACGCTTGCCCGGCTCCGCGGCGCTGACCGGGTTGATTGGGCGCTCGGTCACGCCGCCATGTTCTCGAGGTTCGCCGAGGGTGATCTCGCGTCGATCCTGGAAGCGAACCCGCCCGGCCAGCGTCGCCGGGCTGATGACGTTCACTCGATGCAGGCCAGCACCAACGCCTGGGACGGCTTCGGCCAAAGCGGCCAGCAATGACTACCCCGATCGACGAGGTCGTCGAACTACTACGCGGGCTCCGCCTGCCACACATGCGCGCTGCCGCCCCTGAGTTGTTGGCGACTGCGAAAGCGCAACGATGGGAACCCGCCGAAGCCATCCGAGCCCTCCTGGCCGAAGAGCTCGCCGGCCGGCAAGCATCCTCGATCCGGGCCCGCCGAAAAGCGGCCGGGTTCCCCACCGGGAAGACCTTCGACGTGTGGGACGAGAACCTGTCATCGATCCCGGCACCGACCCAGCGGGCGCTGCGCACCCTGGAATGGGTCGGCCGGGCCGAGAACCTCGTGGTCTGTGGGCCATCCGGCACCGGGAAAACCCATTTCCTCGAAGGCCTCGGCCAAGCCTGCATCGACGCCGGCCACAAGGTGTCGTGGTTCAGCCTCGAAGACCTCGGCGCTCTCATCCGCCGCCACGGAGCCGACGACAGCGCGGCCAAAGCGATCCGCCGGATCATGCGAGCCGATGTCATCGTCATCGACGACATCGGGCTGCTACCCGTCGCGACCGAGACCGCTGAAGCGCTCTACCGCGTTGTCGACGCCGCCTATGAGAAACGAGCGCTCGCACTGTCCAGCAACCTGCACCCCGCCGGGTTCGACGAACTCATGCCCAAGACCATCGCCAACGCGACCGTGGACCGGCTCATGCACCACGCCCACGTCGTGCTCACCAACGGTGACAGCATCCGCCTCACCCAAGCCACCGCCGGCAAAGGAGTCACACCACTGACCTGACCCTCACCGCGCGGTTCTACTGGCCACCACCGCGCGATTCACCCGGCCACCAGCGCTCAGTCCCACTGACCACCCACGCGCGATCCCCACTGGCCCTTGACACTGCGGTGACGGGCGTCGGCATCCACGTTACGCGGCCTCGACGAGACGGTCTGGCCCCTATCAGCGATCACCTGTCACCTCGGAACCCGCCGGCGACACCACATATCAGATCATCACCAACAGGACACTTGAGTCATACCGACGAGCCCGAGCCGACACCGTCGGACGCTAGGTCCGACGACAACGAAGAACGTAACGGGACACTGCGATGTGCTCGAACTCGTACGGCCGATGCCGAACCGCTGTACGTGCTGTCAGCCCGGCGGCAGCAACCGGCCTACGGTCAGATGTCGAGCCGTGGACAGAGTGGCGAACAGACCAGACATGACCGGAGAACTCGCCTGGTGTACGAGTATGAGTCCCTTGGCGTGGTGGGGTTTCGGGGCGGGTCCACCTGTGGGTGAGTCACCGGCGTGATGCTCGGTGTGTACGACCAAGTGCACACCATGGAGAACCACACCGATGACTCTTGAACAGTCTGACATCGACCGCTTGCTCGACGCGATCTCGATCGGAGAAGGAACCGATCTGGTCCGCCAGCTTGCCCAGTGGGCGCTGCAACAGTTGATCGAGGCTGAAGCCGCCGAGACGATCGGCGCCGGCCCCTACGAGAGGTCGATCCATCGGACGACGCATCGCAACGGGACCCGGCCGAGGACCTTGTCGACCAAGGCCGGCGATCTGGAACTCGGGATCCCGAAACTCCGCAAGGGTTCGTTCTTCCCCAGCATCCTCGAACCCCGCCGCCGGATCGACCAGGCCCTGTACGCGGTGGTGATGGAGGCCTATGTCAACGGCGTCTCCACCCGAGCGGTCGATGATCTGGTGGTGGCGATGGGGATCGACACCGGCATCTCCAAATCAGAGGTGTCGCGGATCTGCGCCGGTCTGGACGAACGAGTCGAAGCGTTCCGGACACGCACCCTGGGTCACACTTCGTTTCCGTACGTGTATCTCGACGCCACCTACATCAACGTCCGTGACGACGCCCTCGGCCAGGTCGTGTCCCGGGCGGTGGTGATCGCGACCGGGATCACCGCTGCGGGTGACCGCG
This sequence comes from Acidimicrobiales bacterium, assembly GCA_041394265.1. Lineage (NCBI taxonomy): Bacteria > Bacillati > Actinomycetota > Acidimicrobiia > Acidimicrobiales > Acidimicrobiales bacterium. Next base: position 1,990,040 of record JAWKIO010000005.1, on the reverse strand, counting down.
AGGTGTTGGGGGTCGATATCGGTGATTCGGAGGACGAAACGTTCTGGCTCCGGTTCCTCCGCTCGATGCGTAAACGTGGTCTTGGTGGTGTCCGCCTCGTCATCTCCGACGCCCACGAAGGGCTGAAGGCCGCCATCCGCAAGGGGATCAGCGGGGCGAGCTGGCAGCGGTGTCGCGTGCACTACGCCCGGAATCTGTTGTCCAAGGTCCCGAAAGGGCAGCAAGAAATGGTGGCGGCCGCGTTCCGGTCGATCTTCGCGCTCGGCACCACCAGCGAGATCAACACCCGTTGGGACGAGGTCGCCGACATGCTCGAGGCCAAGTTCCCGAAAGCGTCGTTGTCGATGCGTGACGCCAAGACCGATGTGTTGGCGTTCGGGGCGTTCCCGTCGTCGCATTGGCGCAAGATCTGGTCGAACAATCCGTTGGAACGACTGAACAAGGAAGTGAAACGGCGCACGAACGTGGTCGGGATCTTCCCCAACGACGCCGCAGCGATCCGGCTCATCGGGGCCGTGCTCGCTGATCAGCACGCCGAATGGGCGGTCGCTCGCCGCTACATGACCGAGGGGTCGATGGCAGACCTCAACACTGTGCGCGACACTGAGCGATCACGGGCCCAACTCGAGGCCTGACACACCGAGCAACACACTCGGAACCCCACCACTCCACGGGACTCTGTCGTGTACGAATCGTCCAAGAGCCGTGAGTCATCGAACCGAAGCAGTTGGTGGACCTGATCGCCGGTTGATGAGACGGCCGGCAACGGCGGCCTTGCTCTCCCTGGTCTTGTGGCCTGTCGGCTGCGGCTCGGCAGCCGTCGATCGCTCAGCTGAGGAGTCTGTGGTCTCGTTGGTGCCAGCGACACCTGATGACGGCGTGGCCCCTTCGGTGTGTCCAGATCGGCGAAGTACCGTGCCAGCGCCTGATCCGCCCAAAGATGCCCGGTCAGCGATCGCTAGCGGCGGGAACGCTCTCGATCGACTGCTTGCTGAATACGAGCCACCACACGGTGTCTGGGTCGATCAGACAGGGACCGTGTGGCTCAACCTGACAGCGCAGGACACTCCGCCCGCCGATGAACTCGTCCAGTCAGTCGGTCGTCCCGTGCGTTTCGTGTTGCGCTCTGACTCTCAGGCAGAAGTGGTTGCGCGGGCCAATGAGGCGATGGATGTGGTCGCAGCGATCGTCGAGCCGTACGACGCAATGATCAGTGTCCGATGGCTTCCTCGGCAGTACTGCGCAGAAGTCGTGGTCGATCCTCGACGTTCCAATGAGGATCTGGGGCCGATCTGGCAGTCCCTCGCCGATGTCGATCTCGGTGATGGAGTCGGCCTCGACGTCTCGGTTGACGTCGAGGCGGGGAGCTGACCACCTCGCTGGGCAGTGCGCCGGCCCCCAGCGGCAGCCTGTAGCCCGCTCCCACGGCCGGCGGTATGCGACGCTTTCCTGCACGTCCGGAGCGAGTGGTAGGGGGCAGCGGAGCTCCGCTGGCTGAGACCGGTTCGGCAGCGTTTGGCCTCTAAGTGATGTCGGTGATCTCGACGGTTGCGGCGCCGGCGTCGCCGGCAGCCTGACCGATAACGGCGACCATGGCGTCGCGCATCGCCGGTGTCATGACACCCTTGGTGTCGATCGTGATCAGCCAGTCGTCACCATCGACTGCGACCGAAGCGAAGTTGGGGGTGTACACCATGGACTCTGCCGACGACCAGTCATCATCGGACACAAGTTCCCGCCCTTCTCCAGTGATTGCCATCAACCGGCCCTCCAACACCACAACCGCATCGGCCGCCATCCCCGCCAACGAGCGGTCAGCAGCGACACGAACGGTCTCAGTCATGCGCCCCAACTCCCCGCCCTCGTCCACGAGGACGAACCCGCCGGATGCATCGACCGGGATCGGCGACACCTCGACCGGCACACCCACCATGACGGGTAGTTGTGTCTGCGTGCCGACGATTGCAGCCAGTTGTTCGTCGAAACCGGCAAGGAACTTTTCCTCGGTGAGTTCGGTCCCCGCAGCACACCCCGATCCGTCAGCGGCCGCAGAGGTCAGTGACCGGTACAGGTCAGCGACCAGGGTCCGGAGCTGGTCGATGGTAGGGACGGTTGCTGCATACTCTGAGCCGGCCACCGCCGAGTAGTCGAAGTTTCCTCGCTCGAACGGCTCCGGGTACCAGGTAAGCCTGACCGACATGAGCTGGGGCTCAGAATCTGCGAGACCAGACGGGCTGCTCACGTTCAACGCCACTGACACCTGGGCGATGAGGCCCGCTTCGTTGAGGAACTCGCGTTGGACACGTGGCATCGAAAATCCCTCGATCTTCGAGTACGCCATGACTGCCAGCTCGCCCCCGTCAATACACCCGGTGACAAACGACACGCTATCCAGCTTTGGCTGCTGATCAAGATCGAACCGGCTGCGGTGGACACTGGCCCAAAGACGTGCTTCGGAATCGATGAACCGGAATACGGGTGCTTCCTCAACCACGCCAGGGGCAGGCTCGCGAGGCCCGTAGAGAGGGACGACCTCTGCGCCACGGAAACTGAACTCGACACCGGCGATTACCGCTCGATTCGCCACGCCTGCACCTCCACTCGTTGCGTCCACTCCGCACGACACCAACAAAACGACCATCATCGCCGCCATCGCAGACAATGTGGTGCGGTACGAGGTTCGCCGCATGACCGTCAGCGTTCCATGAGGAACGAACAGGCTGACGCCACGACCAGACCGAGTCGCCGAGCGGCTGGCCGACGACGAGGTGATGCGTCATCGATGATCATCGAGGCCATCCAATCCCTTCGGCTTGCCCCGCGTCGAGGTAAGCACAGGTAGCCGGGACCCTGCGCGGTGCGCAAGTCAGCTCCGAATCGAGCCCGCCACCACCTGAACTCATCGCGCACGACGATCTGCACCATCGTCCCGGCGGTAGGTGGCAGGGTTCGGTACGCAGGGCTTGGGTGATAGGGGACGGTATGGAGATCGTTGTTGTCCAACCGATCTGGCAGGGGCGCAGCGCCGGGAACCAGACAGCGTTGTCTATCGTCTGAATTGTCATGCGGCGGACCTGGTTGGTGTCGGTGGTGTTGTTCTTGGTGGCTGGGTGCACCGGCGCTTCCAGCAACAGTACAAGCGGTGTCTCGACGGCCGCGACCTCGACGTCGACCGCCGAGACGGCCGGCGCAGCGCTTGGTGCTACACCGTTGTGGTCTCAATCGGAGACCGTTGCACCTGGCTTGGTGCTGGATCCGCTCGGCCCGATCGATCCAGGCGTCGCTGTAGAGGTCGAGATGTTGCCGCCGACGCTGGCGGTGACGTTGGGGGGTCTCGAGGGTGTGAGGATCGGTGTTGATTCCTGCCGCACCGTGGCACCGGGCCGGTGGGTGATCGAAGGATCAGTCGCAGTGCCCGACGATGAGACGGTTTCGGGGGTCCTGGGTGTTGAGGTTGGCGCGCGGACACCTTCAACACCGAGTATCTCGGAGTGACATTTGCTGGCTCTGGGACGTTCGCTCTCGGGTTCGAGCGACCAGCGCCGTCGACGGGGAAGCTCGACAACGGTGCGCTGTGGTGGGAGAACGAAGTGTCGCTGACGAACTGCCAGCTCGTGACCGCGACGACAGCAGGCCGGTTTGTCACGATCGAGCATTTCGAGGATCTGCCAGGGTGGGAGGCGACCGATGGCACGGTGCAGTCCTACGCGCTCGACGTTGCGAACTCGCGCCGGGGTGGGTTGGGTTGGAGTCTGGGCGTCGACGTTTGGCTGGGTGTCGCCTACCCCTTCGGGGAACTCTGGCTGCCTGATGATCCAACCCTGTTCGGTCCGATCGGCTCATCGAACCAGCCGGGTTGCGCCTCCACCGCCTACTCCATGATCGTCGGCGATGTGCGGGTCGCTGACGTCACCCACTTCGCCGGGTCCTGTCATGGCGATCCGGCGACGTTGGGCGCGGTCGAGGGGGCTGCGGGATGGGAATGGGTCGAGGCGTGGGGGACAGCAGTGACGGCTCGTCGATCGCTTGATGATGGTGGGCTCGAGGTCCGAGCGGCCGATCGTGACATGGCGCTCCAGGTCATCGATGACTTGCACCCGTACCGGAACCTGCTGGTCGGTGAGCCGGTCGGCGCGTCGACACTCGACGAAGCAGTTGAGACGGCGATGGCGGCCCAACTCGAGGGTGGCGACTCGTTTCGAGACTTGGTCGAGCGTGGCCGCGTGCCGATCGAGTCCGGCGTCGTCGTTGTTCTCACCGGTGTCACGGTTCGCAGCTGCGACGGTTGCACGGCCCGGCCCGAGTGGTATGGGTTGGTCGTGCGTGAGCGTTCGGGTCGATGGGACGCTTCCGTGCTGGGTGGCGGAGAGTGGGACGAGTGTCTCGCCCTCAGCTACGGAGGGTCCGATGATCGGGGCTTCGACACAGTGGCGATCACCGGCGAGCCGACATGGACTATCGAGAATCTCGTGGACGACGAGTGGGAAACGGTGGACACGATTGACGGACTCTGGGCCATTGTGGGGGCGCCGGATAGCGATCTACCGGTGATCCGCGCTGTCGATGAGACCGGCGTACCACAGCCGTGCGCTCTGACTGAAGTACTCGGCGGCTGACCAGACCCGCCCTCACATTCAGCAACACTGCCGCATTGCGTCATCTTCCCGGCGATCAGGGGCGGACGAACCGACCTTGGCGTTTGAGGGATAGGGGCTGAGTAGTCGTCAGGCTCCAGTGTTGTCAGATCGCTCGACGGCAGGCCCGTAGAGCAAGGGGTGAGGGTTCCCTTCAACGATGACCTCGAACCCTGCGAGTCTTGCTGCCTCGGCCACCCGTATCGGCCGGGAGCGAATGAATCCGGGAAGTGTTGGCCAGACTCCCCATAGGGCCGGAACCTTGAACGTGTCCTGCTTGTTCATTGGTCGGAGCAGGAAGCTGAGAGTGTCGTACCGCCAACCCGTGTTGCGGTATCGCTCGATGAGCACCCAATCGTGTGGGGAGTAGGTCGTGCGAGCGCGCCACCCCTGCACGATGAGCTCGTCTGGGCCAAACACTGCGCTCAATCGGGAGCGACGCACGAGAACTGCGCATAGTGCGACGGCGGCGAGAGCTGTCCCGGTCACAACGGAACTGGTGAAAAGCCAAGCCCAGAAACCCAGACCGAGAGCGATCGTGTACGGGAACATCGAGCTGGGGTGAAAGGTGGCGAATGGCGACGGCGTGCCGTCGATGCTTCCTTCCACTGACTGATAGGCCCGAATCATCGTGTTCCCCTGGGAGCTTCGACCGCCAACGTACCCGAGTGAGCAAGTTGCCGGCCCAGCCCGCTACGGCGCAGCCCGATCGAGAACAGTTGCCCGCCCATGACCACAGAGCGGTCTCGGATCCTGCGACTCGCTCGAGCAATCGGCGACGATTCGATGACCCATAACCCGCAACCGATATCCAACTGGGGCATGCCCGCAATGTGCCGTTTCGTGACGCTTTGATATCGCTACTCGCGAAGGTCTGGCGGCACCTCCCCGCCGATGCGAATCACGCCCACATAGTGTTGACACGTCCGGCTACTACGTCGCCGGGCCGACGGTGTGCGCCGCCACCACCGACTGCACCGGCCGCTGCACCACGTCACCGATCTCTGAACCTACGACTGCACCAACCGCTGCACCAACGTCGCAGAAGTGCAGTCCAGACAGCGCCAACGCTCATCGGGCCAAACGCCGGTGGAGCGATCGTCATCCAAGCTTCACCCGGGGAGACGACCGGAGGCTCCGCAGAAAGCCCCGCCGTGCACGGCGTGCGGAGGCGAGCGATGGCCACGGCCACCGGCCGCTGCTGCCGACCATGCCGAAGTCGCGTCCCTCGAACACAACGACGCCCCGTCGACATGCTCCGAACCGCTCGAAGCTACATCCACCTGCCCTTCCGCAATTCGTAGCGAGCAACGTAGGCGTCGACGTCACCAGCCGATCCCGAATTGTCCGGCACAGACTTGCTACTTCCGCCGGAGGCGGCGGTAGCGGGAGCGTCACCACTGCCGAGAACCGGGGTCGCCGCGACACGCCACGACGCCGAATGGCTGGCCCGCCCGATGGGCTGGGAACGTCAGCCGCAATCGACAAGCCGTTTCCGCCGCCAGGCGGAAGGGGCAAGTCTGTGCCGAACATCGGAGCGCCAAGTGGTGCAGTGGTGATCGAGCTCGGAAGTCGCGCCTGCACCACGGCGCCATGGTTGGATCGACGGCGAACGGAGTCGGGCTGCTCGGCGGCGAATCAGGGCACGGGTCGGCCAGGTGCGCCGTGCGGTCCCGGTGGTTGCCTGCAGTTCGCTCCAAAGGCGTCGCGTTTGGCCATCCGCAGATGCCTTCCCGTGCATGACCCTTCTCGACATCGATGGTGCCGCCGACCATCTCAACGTCAGCCCACGCTTCATCCGGCGCCTCGTGGCGCAGCGACGCGTCAACTACCTCAAGATCGGAAAGTTCGTCCGCTTCGACCAGAACGAACTCGATGAGTGGATTCAGCAGCAGCGGGTCGACGCGCGGCACCCTGCCTGAAGCGCTACGCAGGCCCGGCGGCCTCACCACGCTGCGCCGCCATCTCCGCTTGGATCATCACGTTCGAGCGGTCACGCTCGTCCTGGAAGACACCGGCGTAGACACGCATCAGCACATCGACCGAGTGTCCGAGGCGACGGGCCACCTCCGAGGGCATCACACCGGATCGCAGCATCGTCGTGGCCGCTGTGTGCCGAAGGTCGTACACCGTCGTCTTCGACAGGGCATGGCCGTCCGGCCACAGTTGCTCTCGCGCTCGACTCCATACGGGGCTTTAGTTGCTCACTGCCACCGGACGCCCGCTCGCGTTCGTGAACACCTGCGGCACGTCCGAGGGGAAGCGCTCGACGTGCGCACGCACCAGGCCTACCAGATCGGGCGGAAGCGGAACCTCGCGTGTCGCCTCCACCGGCCGGTGTTTGAGGCCCTTGTGCTCGAGGGCCTCGCCATCGGCGGTGTAGCGAGCACCGGGCGACGTGATCGCTCCCCGCAATCGAGCCGATCCCCAACCTGTCACCGGCAGGTCCAGGTCTGCCGACGTCAGTGCTGCGACCTCCGACGGTCGCAATCCGGCCAATCCGATGACAGCGAAGAACGCCGCGAATCGGGCGCCACTGGTCGAGAGTGCGGCAACGACCTCGACGATGCGGTCGACATCGCTCACCGATGGAACGGTCGAGACGTCGACCTCGAGGGACTGCTGCGGCATCTCCCATTCCATGCGGTCCATGGGATTCGCATCGATGATCCCTCGCCGCACTGCGGCCGCAAGCACCGTCTTCAGCGAGTTTCGGCGACGACGGATCACTGGCGTCGACATCGCGTTGCCATCGAGCTTGGTCGTCGCTGCCGTCAACGCCGACTCGAGCAGCCCGGGACCGAGATCCTCCAACGGCACCGACCATCGATCCAGCCACTGCGACGCCGCAGAGGCGATGGCCGGTTCATGATCGGGGCGATAGCCCGAGGCCCGCAGCCACTCACCGAGTGACTCCGGCGGCTCGGGTGCGCCAGGACGAACCAGGTGCGGAGTCAACGCCACGAGCGTCTCGACCGCAGTACTTCGGGTCTTGCCGGCCCACCTCGGCCACTTCAGGCCCAACCACTCCCTGCTCCATGTCCACCAGGTGGCATCGGAGCGGATCCACTCAACCGGCAATCCACTCACAGGATCGAAGCGCGACCCATCGTTGATCGCCACCAGCAGCTGCGAGCGGAGTCGGTCGCCCTCGGCCTTCGACTTGAACGACCGGCTGAAGTCACGACCGTCGAGCCGCCACTTCAGCCGCCACCGCCGCTTGTCCTTCACCGTGCCGGGCGGTGGGCCCTTCAGCGCAAACACCTGGATCCGTTGCCTCATGACGCGATCCGGTGTGTGTGGACAGCCTCGTGCCACTGGATGCCACCATGCCCCAAGACGAGCCGTTGCCAGTGGCACCACAGTGGCACGGCGTGCTCTCGAGCGGTCATTCCGCTACCCCCTTGCACTGAGCCCGACGGCTCGTTGTGCACTCTAGCAGGGGATACTTGGCGGAGAGAGGGGGATTCGAACCCCCGGAACCCTTGCGGGCTCAACGGTTTTCAAGACCGACGCAATCGTCCGCTCTGCCATCTCTCCGGGGTCGAGACTAGCGGGTACCGGAGAGGCCCGGACCCGGACCCGGCAAGGTGGTCAGAAACGGAGACGAACGCCGCATTCTGGCCACGGCACAGGATCAGGTCGTCGGGACGTAGTCGGAGCGGCCGTCCCAGGTCCCGTACTCGCCGAGCGGCCGGAACCTGAGGGCAACGAACTCGTGGTGGAAGTCCTTGCGGCGCTGCTCCCCCATGGCATCGACGTGGCGTGTCGGCTCGGGCACCTCGCGGTGGCCGCCGACCATGTCGACCATCGCACGTTGGCTGGTCCACACCGAGAACGTGGCCAGGGTTCGAAGCGGTCGCATGGCGGCGACCGCGAGGGTCGATGCGGGATCGTCTCGCACCAGCTCCTCGACCGGCTTGCCCCAGCGAACGAAGCGGGGGAACTGGGTCAGCTGCAGATGCGCAAGCGTCACGGCGACGACGGGCTGGTCGGGATCGTCGACGGAGGCGTCACCGGGCCGCTCGTCGAAACCGGAGACGTGGCCCCACCGGCGCAACAGTTCCAGACGGACGTGCCAGCCGTCGGCCAAGACGCTGCCGAGACCGGGCTGGCCGAGGAACCGGTCGACGGCGACCTCGTCCTCCCAGGCCGCGAAGACTGCCAGCCTCCGCATCGGGAGCCGAGACGGGGACACGATCGGAAGACCGAGGTCCATCATGGTCATGCATTCGGCCTTGATGAGACCGGGGATGCTCGCTGGCGTCGGTGGTTGCACTAGTGCACGAGCTGTGGTCGTCAGTCCCGCCGTCGCCAGATGGAACGAGTGGACCGCCACGCCGCCACCGTAGTGGCAGATCGCGCCGGTCGATCGCCGCCGTCAGCCTGCGGTCATGGCTCGGCGCAGGGATCCGGCTCCGAGCACCAGCAGGACGACGCTCGCGCCGAGCAGGATGCCGAGGTTGGGAGCGATGGCGCCAATCGATGCTCCGTCGAACATCAGCTCCTTCCATCCCTCGAGCGCCCAGTAGTGCGGCGTGACCTTCGAGGCCGTCCGGAGGAACGAGGGGAAGACCTCGCTCGGCACCATGCACCCACCGAGGGCGGCCAGGACCAAGGCGAACGGTGGCACGGCCGAGGACACCGTTTGCTCCGAGGTGAAGACCGACCCGAGGAGGATGCCACCGGCCAGGCCGACCAAGCCGAACGTGACCGCCAGCGCCGCTGCTGCCAACGGGTTACCCCAGTCGACCCCGAAGGCGAAGGCTCCGATTCCCATGATGATGAGCGTCTGCACCATGGCCAGTGCCATCCATCCGGCGCCGATACCGACACCGACCGCCGCAGCGCTCACGGGCGCAGACATGCTTCGCCGAAGCACTCCCGACTGCCGGGCCCGCACCAGGAGCGCCGCGGCGCCGAGCGAGTTGATGAAGACGAACAACACGAGGTTCTGCGCTGCGGTCAGTGCGAATGCGCCCTGCGAGGCCAACCGATCGTCACCGACCGAGCTCACTGCAACCGGCACGGCCGACTCGTCGGCCACACCCGCCTCGAACCGGTCGATGACGCGCTGGGCCGCCGCACGGGCAGCGAAGCCCGACGAGTCGGCGTCATTGGCGAGGAAGCCGTAGGTGCCGTCGCCGTTGACCACGATGGCGCCTTCCAGGTCGAAACGGCGGATGTCGCCCGTCACCTCGTCGAGGTCGGAGCGGCGTACGGACTCGATCCCGTCTTGGGCGTTCAGCTGCTCGACGATCGCTGCCGTGGTCGGGTCGTCCGGTCCGACGACGGCGATCTCGATCGACTGCACACCACCGAAGGTCGACCCGATGATGACCATGATCGCCACCGGCAACACGAGCATGAAGAAGAGGGAGGTCTTGTCCCGACTCTGCTGTTGCAGCTGCACCGCAACGAACGCCTTGATCGAATCCCACATCAGGTGCCCACCGTCTGCCGAAGTCGAACCAGACCGACCGCACCGAAGACCACGCCGAAGCCGATCAACGCCACAATCGTGACGGCGATCGACCCGAACGAGACGGCATCGACGCTGAGGCGGGTGAACGCCTCGAGCGCCCGACCATTCGGGGTGAACGAGCGCAGCGCCCGGAGCGCAGCCGGTGCGTCGGCCGGTCCGGTGAAGTTGCCGCCGAGGAGGCTGAGTCCGAACGTGACGACCGCAGTCAGGGTGGACGCCTGCTGCGGCGTCTTGGCGAAGCCACCGACGAAGGTGGCCACCCCGGCAAGCGCGACCACCGTGGCGACGATCAGGATGAAGACCGCCGGCGGGCTACCCCAGTTCGCACCGAACAACAGTGTGGTGACGATCCACACGGTCATGAACCCCAGCACGGCGAGCACCGCAACGGCGAGCACCTTGCCGATCAATACCGACCAGATGGTCGTCGGGCCGGACAAGATGCGATCGAGCGTGCGTGACTGGCGGTCCTCCAGGATCGACTGCGCCGCCATGCCCGTCGAGAAGAAGAGCAGCAGGATCGCCATCGATGCCCCGAAGTAGACGGGTGCCGAAAGCTCGCGACCGCCCAGCGTCAAGTCGGCCAGCTCGACCGGCGGCCGGCCTCCCGTCTCGATCGAAGTGGCGACGCTCGATGCGATCGACTGGGCGACCTGGCTCGACAAGGGACTCGCCGGTGTCTCGATGACCCGCAGTCCGATCCCCGGTGCACCGTCGGCCGCCTCGAACACGATCGCAGCGCCAACGTCGTCGTCCTCGACAGCGGTCTCGGCGGCAGCCACGCTGTCGATCGAGGTGAAGGTGACCTGGTCGTCGGACCCACCAACCATCGAGTCGACGATCTGACCCGAGATCGGCGACCCCGCAACATCGACGAGGCCGATCGTGAAGGACGCCGAGCCGGACGAGCTGAACATCAGACCGAACACGATCGCCATGGCCAACGGCGCAACGAACGAGGTGATGATCGCCGAACGAGAGCGGAGTCCTCGGAGCAGGTCGGCGCGAGCGATCGTGAAGATGCTCATGTGTCTCGGAGCGCTCGACCGGTGAGGTCGAGAAACACCGCCTCGAGGTTGGGCTCACGGAGTTGCAGTCCGGCGATCTCGGCATCGCAGGCGGTGAAGGCAGCCACGAGCGGACCCAAGGTGGCCCGGCCTCCCGTAGTCGACACTTCGAGACCACGAGTGGTCACTTCCACGTCGGCGACGCCCGGGGTTGCAGCGATGGCAGCCAGAAGGGCCTCGTCGTCGACGGCGGGCGTGTCGACGATGACGAGGTCGTACTCCCCCACCCGGCTCACCAGTTCGGACTGGGTGCCCTCGGCGATCAAGCGACCGCCATCGAGAATGCCGATGCGATCACACAGCCGCTCGGCCTCCTCCATGTAGTGCGTCGTGTACAAGACCGACACGCCCTCACCACCCAGGACCTCGATACTGTCGAGGATCTGGTTGCGGCTCTGCGGGTCGACGCCAACAGTCGGTTCGTCGAGCACGATCAGCTGAGGCTCGTGCAGCATGCCGGCCGCGATGTTGACTCGGCGCTTCATGCCGCCGCTGAATTCCTCGACCCGATCGTCGGCCCGGTCGCGCAGGCCGACCACTTCCAGCACCGACGCCACCCGGGCCTGGAGGTGCTTGCCGCTCAGGCCCTGTAGGCGTCCGAAGAACCGCAGATTCTCGGCTGCGCTCAGGTCTTGGTAGAGCGCGATCTCCTGCGGCACCAGCCCGACGGCCCGCTTCGCCTCGGTCGACGACGGCGTGAGCGACTTGCCGACGAGCGTCACGGTGCCGGCGTCGGGCAGCAGGATGCCTGACAGCATGGAGATGGTTGTGGTCTTGCCCGAACCATTGGGGCCGAGCAGCCCGTAGGTCTCGCCTCGGGCGACATGGAACGAGACGTTGTCGACCGCCGTGCGGTCACCGAAGCGGCGAGTCAGACCGTCACACCGCAGCACCAGATCCTGATCGGTCGGCGTGGAACCCATGACCGCAACGTAGTCACTTCACCCGTGCCCTGTCGGCGTGGTGGAATCTTTCACACGGGTTTCGTTCACACCCGGGCAGCGTCGTCGTGGCGCAGCGTCGTGACGATCACTCTCGGCAGTGGATCGACACCGGCGGAGCGAGCAAGCGCCTCGAGCACATGGGACCACATGTCGGTCTGGACCCACCAGGCGAAGGGCAACACATCATGGAGCAACCAGAAGCCACGACTTCCTGCCCGCGCCGTCGATTCGATCCGGAGCACTGGACGGTCACCATCGACCACTCGAAACTCGATCCAGCCCGCCTCCATGTGGTCCTCGAGCGTGGCGAGCCGAATCCGGTCGGGCGCGTCCTCGGCCACCTCGACCGGGCCGTTCCACGGTCCGGCCAGGTCGATGGTGAACCGCATCCCCTGGCGAAGCGGCCCGCTGGTGAACTCGGCGTATTCGATCGGTGCGAAGTCGTCGGGGTCCTGACGAAACCGATCGAGGAGCTCGATCGGTTCGACCGAGGTGCCGTCCAGTCCGATCTCGTAGCGTCGGAGGAGGAGATCGCCCACACCGTCGTCGATGGTCTGGGCATCATCGCTGCGAGCCTCGACCGGCTCGGGATCGAGCTCGGCCTCGAGCTGCGTCTCCGACCACCAACGTCGCCGCAACAGCCGATCGAGCAGCGCCAGCGGGGGAACGACCGGGCGCAGCATCGGTAGCGGGAGCACAGCGATGGCGGTGCGATAGAGCAGGCTTCGTGACACGGACGGGTCCTTCCCCGATGAGGACGGTTCAATCCACCTGCTCCGGGTAGGCCCCTCCGGTGCGAGAAGAGCTGATGACCGCCGCCATTCGACAGACCGACGAGATGATCGACGACAAGGAGGTGAACTCATGACCGTCCGCTTCGAACGCTCCGTGTTCATCGACGCTGCCATCGACCGAGTGTTCGCACTCTCGTTGAGCGTCGACTTCCACCTCGACTCCTTCGCCGACACGGGTGAGCAGGTCGTTGGCGGCGTGCGTACCGGCATGATGGCGCTCGGCGACGAGGTCACGTGGCGGGCCAAGCACTTCGGCATCTGGTGGGAGCTGACCTCGGTGATCACCGAGTTCGACCCGCCGTACTTCTTCGTCGACGAGCAGCAGCGGGGCCCGTTCTCGTCATACCGCCACGAACACATCTTCGTCAGCCACGGCACGGGTACCGAGATGCGCGACGTCGTCGAGTTCCGCGCGCCGTTGGGTCCGCTCGGGGTGATCGCCGAGCGGCTCGTATTGCGGCGCCACCTCGAGGACCTCATCGACCTTCGCAACGAGGAGCTCCGCACCATCGCCGAGGCCTGATCGGCCGCACAAAGGGGGCGGGCCTGAGCTTGACGCTGGCGGCTTCCGCACGCTCGTCGCACTTCTCAAGGCGCCCCCGAACCGCGTCGATGACCAGGGCATGTCCTCTTCGACGACGTTGCACCCTCCCATGCCCGGTGGGCCCGAATCCATGCCACCGGCACCGTCGTCCGCTGAGCAACGACCGTCGCTGACCGAGGTCGCCCACCAGATCGAACGACAGTTGGGCTCGATCCTGATGGGCAAGCCCCGACAGGTGCGGGTCATGACGGCGGCGATCCTCACCGGGAGTCACGTCTTGCTCCATGACGTGCCCGGCGTCGGCAAGACCACGCTCGCTTCGGCGGCCGCCCGAGTGGTCGGGGGCGAGTTCCGGCGAATCCAGGGAAGTCCCGACCTCCTCCCGACCGATCTCACGGGGTCGGTGGTGCTCGATCAGAAGACGGGCGACTGGCGCTATCGACCCGGTCCGCTTCTCGGCAACGTCATCCTCGTCGACGAGATCAACCGCATCTCGCCCCGTTCGCAGTCGGCACTGCTGCAGGTGATGGCGGAGCGTCAGATCTCGATCGAGGGCATGGTTCGCCCTCTCCCCGATCCCTACCTGGTGATCGCCACGATGAACCCGACGGGGTCGTCGGGCACGTTCGAGCTGGCGTCGGGCCAACTCGACCGGTTCGAGGTCGCCTTGTCACTCGGCACCGTCGACCGCGCCACCGAGCGCCAGCTCCTCCGCCAAGAGAGCGGACCGGAGATGGCGAGCCATCTGACTGCCGCCCTCCCCGCTGCTGCGTGGGCCCAGGTGCGCAAGGCCGTCGCGGCCGTGCACGTTGCCGACGCCATCACCGAGTATCTGCTCGACATCTGCGACGACGTGCGGCAGGCCGGCTACGTCAGCGTCCGGGCCTCCCGTGCCCTGATCAGAATGGCGCAAGGCATCGCCGTGCTCGAGGGACGCAACTTCGTCGTGCCCGACGACATCAAGACGCTCGCCCCCGCCTGTCTCGCTCACCGCCTGATCGAGCCGGGGGTGACCCTCGAGTCACTCACGAATCGGGTGATCGCCGCCACCGAGCGGGCGAACGCTCCCATCGTCAACCGCTGATCCATCCATGACGGGCTGGGCGCGACGACCGACGGAGATGACCACTGCGATCGTCCGGCGCCGGCGCGTCATGTTCATGTCCGAGGCATGGGTGCTCATCGCGATCGCGCCGGTGCTCTACCTGCTCTCGACAAGTGGCCACCGGGGCCTTCGGTTCCTGATGCTCGCCTTCATCTTCCTCGTCGTCGGTGACGGACTCCTCAGCCTCTTGCTCACCCGTTCCATCCGGGTCGCCGCGCAGCTGCCGTCCACCGTCGACGTCGGTGTGGGCCACGACGTTCCGATCGAGATCACCTGGCCGATCCGCGGACCGGTCATCGCCCATTTCACCAGCGGCCTGGTCTCGGAGAAAGCAGGCTCCCCCGCCGACGTGCAGGGCACACTCGCCTCGGTCGCCACTCGCCGAGGCACGGTCAACGAGGTCACGATCACCACCGCGGCCGGTGCCTTCCTGGGCCTGATCGGCTACGTGACCGAGTCCACGCTGACGCCGGCTGTGCCGATGCTCGCCGTCCCGCCCGCCGTGCCCCACCCCGAGATCGTGGCGTACCTCCAGACGATCACCACGCCGAGCGAACCCGAACTCGTCGGCGTCCGCCCCTACCGGCCGGGAGATCGACCGGCCGATGTCCACTGGCCGAGCGTCGCCCGGACCAGCGAGATGATGGTTCGCGAACGGGTGGCCGCGCCCCTCGAGGCGCCACCGCTCACCATCGACGCCACCGATACGACGCCCGGCCGGCTCGACCTCACACTCGGCCTCGCCCGGTTCGCCGTCGAACGGGCGTGGCAGCTCGGCGTCCCGGTGACGTTGGTGACCCATGAGGCCAGCGAGCCCAACCCGTCGCACACCAGCACCAGCCGCTTCCAGATCCCCTACGTTCCGCCGACACGACGAGTCGAACCACGACTCGCCGTGCGAGAACTCGAAGGCCCGGCCGATCTTCACCGAGCACTCGCCTCGGCCATCGCCGGGCCCTCGACCGACCGAGCTCTCGACGGATACCACCTCGTCATCGGCGAGCTCACGCCGGACATTCCATGACCGTTCCGCTCCAGGCCGAACAACGAGCCCACATCGTCGCGCTCCGTGCCTCCACCGTGCTCATGTCGATCGCTGCGGTGCGCCCGTCGGCCAACCAGTGGATGGTGGCGCTCGCCTGCCTCGGCGTCGGCATGTTCGGCATCCCCCAGCCGCGACGTGCCCCGGCGCCGCGTTGGGTCCTCGGCATGTTGGGCCTCGCCCTCATCGCCGCCAGCCTCCAGCGCACCGCAACACACCAACTCGAAGCGGTGCTCGTTTTTTCGACCGGGCTGATGTTGGCGGGCTGGATGGTTCGTGGCCGAGCGCTCGGTTCGGCCGCAGCGTCGATCTCGCTGCTCGGGCCGGCGATCATGGAAGCGGTGAGCCTCGCATCCGCTCGCCAGCCGACGGTGTCCACCGACACCCGCTGGATGGTCGGCGGCTTCGCCACCATGCTGGTGACCCGCTTGGTGGCCGAGTTCAGCCCCGACCCCATCCCGATGCCGCGCATCGGACGAACGCATCGCCCACTCGCCCAACCGCTCCTCCTCCTGCCGATCATGGTCGCCGTGATGGTCGCGGCCGTCGGAGGTGCAGCGGTCGCCAACGACGCGCTGCCAGACAGCAATCGACGGCCACCCTCACTCCAGTGGAGCCCTGGCCAGCTCGGTGGCGACACCCTTCGCTCCCATCCGGGCCTGTCCGGTCGGCTCGACGCCGGCGACACACCAACCCTCGACGACGAAGTGGTGCTGCGAGTCCGCTCCGAGCGGGCGCTGTATTGGCGGGGGATGACCTACGGCGACTACGACGGCCGCTACTGGACCGACAGCGGTCGCACGCAGGAGTTCATCACGCCGGCCGGAACGCTCGAACTGCAACCTGGAACGTCGCCCATCGGCTCCGAACGCCTGCTGCAGACCTTCACCGTCGAGCGCGCCGGGCTCGACGTCTTCCTCGCCGCCGATCGCATGGAGGTCCTCCACTTCGACGGCTTCGAGGGGACCTGGGGAATCAACGACAACTCGATCCGTCCCACGCGTCCGCTCGCAGCCGGCGCCCAGTGGACCGTCGAGAGTGCCATCATCCCGGTCGACGCAGCGCAGCTGCGAGCCGCCGATCAGTTTCCTCAGTTGGTGCCGCCGAGCGTGCTCCGCCAGTACGGAGCCGAGAACGACGTGTCCTCGGCGACGGCGGACTTGGCCGAAGCGATCACTGCGGACGCTGTCACGACCTATGACAAGGTGCTGGCGCTCGAAGCCTGGTTCGCCGACAACGTGTCGTACCGACAGGACGTGCCCGCCGCGCCGGCCGGAGTGGACCCCGTCGACCGCCTGCTCTTCGACGTCAACGAGGGCTACTGCGAGCAGATCGCCAGCGCCATGACCGTGATGCTGCGTTCGTTGGGCGTCCCCGCCCGGATCGCCGTCGGCTACGTGCCCGGCGAGTTCGACGCGACGACCGGCGAGTGGCTGTCTCGTGGCACCGACGCCCACGCGTGGACCGAGGTGTACTTCGCCGGCATCGGCTGGCAGGGCTTCGACCCGACGGCGAAGGTCCCGCTGGCGGGCGAACAGGACCCCGACTCCTTGGCCGGTACCTCCGTGCCGTGGCGCCTGGTCGGCCTCCTCGTCGCCTGCGTTCTTGCGGCCGGCCTGATCACCTGGTTGGTGACACGTCGCCACGGCAACGCTCGCCTGCCCTCGGAGGTCGAACGGCTGAACCGGATCGGGCGTTCGCTCGGCATCGAGTGGCCACCGAGTGCGACGTTGCGTGAACGACTCGATGCTCTGGCCACGCACGGGATCGATACAGCGGCGATCTCCGCCGCTCGAACCGCGATCGAGGCAGCGGAGTTCGGGGCGGACCATGAACCCGCCGCAACCTCACACGCTCTGGACGCGCTCGAACTGGCGGCAGCCGGCGTCGCAAAGCCGTAGCTCGCACCCAGCAAATCGAACATCTGTCCGATCGCATGGTTGCATTCTGCGGATTTCACCGTCAGCCTTCGAAGGGTGAGGTCGTTGGATGCGGAGCAGGTGCTCGCCGGGCTCGATCCGGAACAGGCCGAGGTCGTCCGTTGGCGAGGTGATTCGCTCTGCGTGATCGCCGGCGCCGGTTGCGGCAAGACCCGCACCGTGGCGCACCGTATCGCACACCTCGACGCCACCGGCGACATGCCCTCCCGCCATGTCCTGGCCGTCACCCACTCCCGCAAGGCCGCTGGTGAGCTTCGCGGCCGGCTCGTCCAACTCGGCGTGGCCAACACGTCGTGCCGGACCTTCCACTCTGCCGCGCTGGGACTGGTCAAACGCTTTGACCCGGCAGCGGCACAACGCCAGCTCGTCACCGATTCGTGGGCACCGCTCAAGCGGATCATCTACGGCGGGAAGCGGCTCGACCCCGACCAGATGGCGATCGTGTCCGATGTGAAGGCCGAGATCGAGCTGGCGCACGCCCGACTCGAGACCCCGAGTTCGATTGCCCGCATCGACCTGCTTCCCACCGGCCGCCCCGGCAACCAAGTGGCGAAGGTCTGGGAGAAGTGGATCGACCACAAGGACGACCAGCACCTCGTCGACTTCGGCGACTACCTCACGCTGGCCACGGGCCTGATCGAAGACGACGCCACTATCGCTTCGACCATCCACGACGAGTGGCGCAGCGTGGTCGTCGACGAGTACCAAGACATCGATCCGTCGCAGCAGGCGTTCCTCGCCGCGCTGCTCGGTCGTACCGGTCAGCTCTGCGCTGTTGGCGATCCCCGCCAGACCATCTTCTCGTTCAAGGGTTCCGAGCCGACCTTCCTACGCGATTTCGCCACACACTGGCCCGGGTCGGAGATCCGCTACCTCAACCGCAACTACCGCTCGACCGAACCGATCGTCGCCGCCGCCAACCTCACCTCGGGCAGTGTCGGGCGACCCGAAGCGCTCGTTGCACAGCGGGGCGACGGTCCGCTCCCCCGCCTGGTCGAAGCCCCGTCAACCGACGTCGAGCCACTCAAGGTGCTCGACGCCCTGCAAGCCGCCCACCGCGACGGCATTCCCTGGTCCGAGATGGCTGTGCTGTTCCGACTCAACTTCCAGTCGGCGGCGCTCGAAGGTTTGCTGCGGCGCCGATCGATCCCGTTCCGGGTGCTCGGCAACAGCCTGTTCTACGAGACCGACGCCGTGCTCGGCATCCTGCGCCCGTTCGGTCAAGCTGCTCGCACCGATGGCGACCGAAACGGTCTCGAACTCCTCGTACAAACCGCCAAGCGACAGGGCTGGCACCCCGACCGTGCGCCCGATGGAGAGGGCGCAGCGCTCGAGAAATGGGAGTACCAGACCACCCTTGTCGAGCAGGGGGAAACCTTCGCCGCCGAGCACATGGCTCGCACCGGATCTCCGATCGGTGCCGCCGCCCTCCGGCAGGCGTTCCTCGAATCGGCCACCAACGATGCCGAGCCGACCACCGATGCGGTCACGCTGGCCACGATCCACAAGGCCAAGGGCCTGGAGTGGGACCAGGTCGTCCTCTATGGCGCAGCCGAAGGCATGCTGCCGTATCACAAGGCGGTCACGGCCGGCGGTGAGGCGATCGAGGAGGAGCGCCGCCTCTTCTACGTCGCCATCACCCGGGCCCGCAAGCACTTGACGATCACCCACGCCGCCTCCAAGACCACCGCCAAGGGTTGGACGATGAATCAGGAGCGGTCGTCGTTCGTCGATGCCATCCTGCCGGCCCAGGTGCGCAGCGCCGGTGGCGGTCGATCGCCTGGGCGAGGCGGTGGAGGACGCAGTGGTGCGGGCCGCAGCGGTGCCGGGCGCAATGGCGCGGGGCGGACCGGCTCAGGAAGTGGAGCGACTGGGCGGGGCGCTGCAGGTCGTTCGACCGCTTCTCGGAACGGTGGCCGGGCTGGCGGAGTTGGCCGCAAGGGATCGGCGGCCCCGACGTGCGCAGCATGTGCGGAGCGACTCAATGCCGGCGAGCAGAAGCTCGGCCTCCACCTCTACTGCCTGATGGGCAACGCCGGCGCCACCGCCAGGGATGTCATCGAGTGGCGCACCCGGGTCGCCAACGACCTCGGGACCACCGCCGACAAGATCGCCTCCGACGAGCAGGTGGCCCACTGGATCGCCGATCGCCCCACCTCGACCAGCAACGGCGCGTTCGACAAACTCCCGCAGCGCAGCCTCGTCCTCCAACGCTTCGGCGACGAACTCCTCACTATCCTCGCCCGCGCCTGAGCGACCGCTACCGCCATCCGTCGACGCTGAAGCCCAAACCACCCATCTGTCGACACTGAAGCCCGGTTCCGGGCTTCAGTGTCGACAGTTCGGCGAGATGGGCTCGAATCGCCGACGGTTCGGGTCGCAGCGGTGCCGGGCCCGACGGGCCGGATCAGACCGACGGGGCGAGCGGATCAGCGGGGTGCGTCGAATACCGAACGCAGGCCGCGGGAGAGGTGCAGCGGACCCACCGTGACGTGAAACTCGTCGGGCAGCACGACCGACTCCAGCCGCAGGCTCGGATAGTTCCGGCTGCGAAGGACGGCGGCGAAGCGCTCGGTGTCGTCGACCATGTCGAGGCGTCGAGCACGGGCCATGGCGACGGCCTCCGGTGGCATGTTCGCGTTCTCCCGCTGACGACCCTCGTGGGTCTCGAGCTCACCGACACCGATGAATACCGTCGCTTCGAGGTCGTCATGGCGGGCGGCGAACTCCGCCTCGGTCGTGAAGCTCTCGTTGCCGTTCCACCACAGCGACGGACTCCCGAGGATGTATCGCTGGAACACCCCTGGCTCCGTCAGCAGCACGTGGGAACCGAGCAGGCCACCGAACGAGTGCCCGAAGAACGTGGCGTCGTTCGGGTCGATGGCGTAACGAGCAGCGACCCACGGCTGGAGTTCGTCGGCGAGGAACCGGACGAACGCCGGACCGCCACCGCTCGGTGTGCCACCCATCCACTCGTCGGTGAATGCCTGATCGGTGCTCGGCGTGAGGTCGCGCACTCGAATGGCGACCGTATCGATCAGGCCACCCATCGGATAGCCGACGCCGACGACGAGCATCGGCGGCAGCATGGCCCTGAGCTGCAAGTTGCGAACGGTGTCGACCGCCGTCCCGAAGAACCCGTTGGCATCCGTGACGTACAGCACGGGTGCGGGCGTCGATGCCTCGAGATCGCCGCAATGGCCGACGAAGATCTTGAACGTGTCACCGATGGCTTCCGAGGCGAGTTCGTGGACCTCTGTGCCGGCAAGCGGGCTGTTTCGATCGAGGTCGGGATCGGTCACGACCTCGACCCTACGTCAGCGACACCCGAGCGTCGTGGCGGTTTCGATCAAGCAGGGCGGGCCCGGAAGCCATCGACCATGAGCGTGGTCATGTCGGTGATCAGATCGTCGAGTTCTCGGGGCGTGGTGCCCATCAGATCGTTCATCATCTCGAACTTGGGCGACAGCACGACCAGGCCCTGCATCATCGCCCACGCCGTGATGGCCGCCGTCTCGACGTCGAGGTCGGGATTGCACTGGTCTCGCACCAGCTCGATGGCGGCCACCAGCTGGCCGTACGCACCGAGGCTGACCCCCATGCAGTGGTCGTTCTCGGGATCGATGAGGTCGGGCTGGAAGATGACGGCGAAATGGCCGGGGTACTCGAGCGCGGTGCGCACGTAGGCCTTGCCCAAGGCTTCGAGCCGGTCGCGAGCGTCGACGATGTCGGCCGAGTCGCGCATGGCCTCGTTCAACCGTTCGAAACCCTCGGCGGCCAGCGAGGTGAACAAGCCGCGCAGATCGCCGAAGTGATGGGCGGGAGCAGCATGCGACACGCCCGCTCGTCGAGCCGTCTCTCGCAGGCTGAAGCCCGAGGTTCCGCGCTCGGCGACGAGTTCGGCCGCGGCGGCGCGCAGTGCCGATGGCAGATCGCCGTGATGGTAGGGGGCCGACATGCCGCTCATCCTACGCCGGTTCCGCTGGTCATCTTTCCATCGTCAACCTTTCCCTTGACACTGTCAAGACCAATCTTTACGGTGTCAACTTGTCACTGACAACTTGCCACTGACAAGACGAATCGATTGCCCCGGAGGACCCATGACCATCACCACACATCCAAACCGACCACCTGACGCCGACGCGTCTCGACCGGTCGCAGCAACCCACGACCGGCGCTGGGCCATCCTCGCCGTCCTCTGCCTGTCGGCCTTCGTCACGGTGCTCGATGGCACCATCGTCAACGTCGCCCTCCCGTCGCTATCGATCGATTTGGGCGCCACCACCCGCCAGCTGCAGTGGATCGTCGATGCTTACCTGCTCGTGTTCACCGGCCTTCTCCTGGCAGCAGGCAGCGTGGGCGATCGGTGGGGACGCAAGCGGGCCCTGCTCGTCGGTCTCGCCGTCTTCGGAGCGACCTCGGCCTTCGCCGGCTCGGTCGACTCGGCAGGCGCCCTCATCGGTGGTCGAGCACTGATGGGCGTCGGCGCGGCGCTCATCTATCCCGCCACGCTCGCCATCATCACGGCCACGTTCACCGACGCACTCGAGCGGGCGAAAGCCATCGGCATCTGGGCCGCCGTCAGCGGCATGGCCGTGGCCTTCGGTCCGATCACCGGCGGCTGGTTGCTCGAGCACTTCTGGTGGGGGTCGGTGTTCTTCGTCAACCTGCCGGTCGTCGCCGGTGCCATCGCACTGACCGCCTGGCTGGTCCCCGAATCGAGTGACCGTGAGACCCCGCCACTCGACAAGCTCGGCTTCGCCCTGTCGATCGCCGGCATCACCGCCTTGGTGTTCGCCATCATCGAGGCCCCTGAATGGGGTTGGCTCGACGGGCAAACCATCGGCACGTTCGGCCTCGCCGCCGGCCTCCTCGCCGCCTTCGTGGCCTGGGAGCTGCACGTCGACGAGCCGATGCTGCCCGTCCGCATCTTCGAGAACCTCCGCTTCTCGGCCGCAAGCGCTGCCGTCACTTCCGCCTTCTTCGCCCTGTTCGGTTTCGTGTTCCTCGTGACCCAGTACTTCCAGTTCGTCCGCGGCTATCGCCCGCTCGAAGCGGGCTTGCGGACAATTCCCGTGGCCGTGGCGATCGCACTGGCATCCATCGTGGCGCCGATGCTGGTTGAGCGGGTCGGGACGAAGCGGGTGGTCGCCGCGGGCCTCATGTCGATGTCGGCGGCCTTCCTCTGGATCTCGACGGTCGCCGTCGGGACCGACTACCTCGTGATCGTCGGACAGATGATCCTGCTCGGCGCCGGGCTCGGCGCCACCACGGCACCGGCCACCGAGTCCATCATGGGCTCGCTGAGCGTCGACAAGGCCGGTGTCGGATCGGCCGTGAACGACACCACCCGGGAGCTGGGCGGAACGCTCGGGGTCGCCATCCTCGGTTCGGTGTTCAACTCGCTGTACTCCGCCGGCATCGAGAGTGGCACCGCCGTGGCCCAGCTTCCCGTCGCTGCTCAGGAGGCGGTGAAGGAGTCGATCGGCGCCGCCCGGTTCGTCGCCAACGACCTCGGTGCTGCAGCACCCGCTTTCATGACCGACGTGAACAGCGCGTTCATCGACGGCATGGCCATGGCCTGCTATCTGGCGGCGGGGGTCACCCTCGCCGGTGCGATGTTCGTGCTCCGCTTCCTGCCCGCTCGCTCGGGTGAGGCAGCTGCGAGCGAGACCGCCGGTCGCGCCGAGCCCGCCCACATGGTCGCCGAACCGGCCTGAACTCTCGCCCCACAACCCACCATCGGTCAACTCTCGGCTGTCGAGCCCACTTCCGGGCTCGGCAGCCGAGAGTTCGCTGCGGGTGGGCTCGACAGCCGAGAGATCGGGGCGGGGATCGGAAGGTTCGGCTGACTGGTCAGCTGAAGGATTCGGCTTCGACGGCGAGGAGGCTGTCGGCGACTCGCTCCAGGTCGAGCTGGTCGAACCGTAGGTCGTCGAGCGCCTTGCGGGCCGGAACGCCGGCGGCAAGTGCTCGGTGGAGTTCGGGCATGACGAACGCCGTCTTGTCATCGTCGAGTTCGACTGGCGAGATGATGAGCTCCTTCGTGCCGCGCGAGGCAAGGGCCGACGCGAAGCCATAGCTCACGTCGCTCCCCGTCGAGCCGCCGGATCCGACCAGACACGAGGCCAGCACAACCATCGGCGGCGTGGCGTTCGCCATCTCGATGTCGTACACGGTCAACGGACCATCGAAGAGGGTGATCATGGCGAGCAGCGGATCCTTGGCGTGCAGCGAGCCGTGCCCGGCGACATGGGCAATGTCGACCTCCTCGAACGCCCGGAGCACGGCCGACACGGTGGCCTCGCTGCCGGTCAGCACGATCGGGTCGTCATAGAGGGCGGCCACTCGTTCGACCTCGGCGGCGATGCCATCACCGAGGTCGGGACCGGCGACGACCAGGGCCCGACGGCGGGGCACCGCCGACGCCACGTCATCCTGCTCATTCCGACAGACGAGTGGCGTGCCGACATTGATGCCGAGGCGCCAGCGCTTCACGCTCGGCAACACCCGCCACGGTACGGAGGTCAGGAAGCGACCGGGGAAGAGCATCACCTCGCTGTCCGGTGCAATGTCGACGCCGGCGAAGAGCACGGCGTCGAGCTCGCCCGCCCGACGATCGAGGCCTTCGATGAGTTGATGGGGAATCGGTGATGGGCGACGAGCGAGGCTGTCGGACACGTGCCGCACACGGCGGATCGTGGTGGTCAACGTGTCGAGGTCACCGAGATCGACCAGCGTGACCCCGTCAGCCAAGTCGGCCGACGACGGGAGCACCAGGCGCCATACGTGACCACCTAGTTCGGCGAACATGACCAGGGTCTGCTCGCATGCGGCCGCCCGCAACTGCTCGATCCCGATGGCTTGGCGGGGCGGCGCCGCCGTGCGCTCCATCCGACGATGCAGTGATCGCAGACGTCCCTCGAGCAACTCGACCTCGGCGCGGTCGATGCGGGCCGGATCGCTTTTTGCGATCGACGTTCGTAGCGCGTCGAGCTGGGTGACGAGTTCGGTGTCTGTCGCCGACAACGGCGCCGTCGAGTGGACGACCGTATTGGCGGCATCGACGAGGCAGGCCAGGTCGGCCGGGTCTCCGGCGGCGGCGATTCGTACCGCCAGCCCTTCGACATCGACCAAACCGAATACCAGCGCAGCACGAAGTTCGACCGCGTTGATGTCGGCGGTGTGCTCGGCCAACGTCTCGATCAGCAGCAGCGCCTGGCTCTTGGCCGCTGCGACCCTGCCACCATCGAGCAGGAGTCGAGCCTGGGCGTAGCGCCCGAGCACCCGCAACTGCTTGCGCTCCGACTCGAGCGCCCGGGTGGCGGCGGCCCAGCAGGTGGGCGCGAAGTCGGGATCATGATCCCCGAGCGCAATCAGCGCCTCATAGACCGCATCCGCCCCCGGCTCATCCGGCCCGATGTCGGGGACCTGGTGGGCTTGGAGTACACCCCGCAGCTCACCACAACGTTCCTCGCTGGCATGTCGCCCTTGATGCGAATAGAGGTGTTCAGCCTGTTCGATTGCCTGACCCGCATTGGTGAGTGCTCCGAGGCGAGCCAGCGCACGAGCATTGAGCATCAGCAGATCGGGCACCTCGAGGGACGATCCACCCGGGCGCGAGCGCTCGATCTCCAGTGCAGCACCTCCCGCCGCAAGGCACTCCTCGAAGAGGGCTGATGTCAGGAGGATCTCAGCTTCTGCGATGAGTGCCTGGCCTCCGTCGAGTCCCTGTCCGTCGCGGTCGACGGCGGCGCGTCCGAGCCGATCGAACGCCTCACGCACTGCGCCTTTGAGACCAAGAAGGGCTCCAAGATTGTGCTGCGCCATACCACCCAGCCGTACGTCATCCGAAGCGGCGAGCAAGACCGATCGAAAGTCGAACTCGGCCTCATCGAGGTTGCCCAATCGCTGCAGTACGACGGCTCGGTTGTTTAGTGCCAAAGAATGAACATAGGGATCACTACGCAACTGGCTGAGGACGATCGCCTGTGTGTATCGGTCAAGGGCTTCTGGATATCGCTCCTGCAAGTCTGCATGGACTCCTCGCTGCAACTCGTAGAGCGGGAGGTCCCTATCGTCGAGAATCGACCGTGCGCCCGCAAGGATGGCGTCTGCCGCCTCAAAGTCTCCTAGTCGCAGCCTGACGCCTGCGTAGTACAAGCCGGAGCGCCCAGCGACTGGCGAAGCCGGAGCATCACGAATCGACCGTTCAAAATGCCTACACGCCGCCTCAAACTCGCCTCGTTGTCTGTGCAGAAGGCCCAAAGCGCAGTTCGCACTACTTGTGTCAACGGACGCGGGAGCTCCGCTAACGAGCATGATCAGATCGCGCTCCACACCATCGGCGACTCCAACCGCCCGCGCGTTCTCAACGACTTCGAGGAGTTGTACGCCTGAGCACTGCTGTCGTCCCATGGAGTCGTTGCCGGGGACTACAACCGGATCCACTCGGTCGAGAGCCGGCGCCCGGAATCGGTCACCAGTGCCACACGGAGCACATCGCTGGACGGCCGCTCGATCCAGAAGCTGCCGAGGTCGTCGACTTCGACCGGTTGTTCGTCGTCGAGGGTCACGAGTCGGGCCGAAAGGATGGGCTCGCCGATGACCTGGCCGAGCAGATCAGGGCCGTCGAGCCGGATCGCCAACTCGAGATCATCGAACTCGAAGAGCAGATCGCGCTCGAGACTGGCTGCCCGACGAACACCGACCGGGAGCTGCTCGAAGGAGTCCGATGTCAGTTCGGCGATCTCCTCGCCGATGGTGCGCACGTCCCAGAGGTCCTTTGCCCGATCGACCACGTCGTCGCTCGGGGAGTCCTCGAGAAGTTTGCGTAGTTGATCGAAGAGTTGCTCGTCGGTCATGACCAGTCCTGGATGTCGCTGTCGGGAAACACCTCGTCGTAGAGGCGTCGAAGGTGGGCCAGGCAACGCTTGCGCCGGGGCCCGATGGTGCCAACGGCGATATCGCATCGCTCGCTGATCTCGGTGTAGGGGGCGGGTGGGTCCTGCACCAGCATGAGCTCGAGCAGGGTGCGGCAGGCTTCGGGCAGGCGGGCCAGCGCGCGACGCAGATGGTGCGCACGTTCGGCCCGACCGATCAGCTCCTCCGGCTGCTCGGCCGCACTACTCGGCGCGTCATCGACCTCGACCGGGGGGATCCGCCCCGACCGTTTGATGAGGGCCTGGCACTCGCGACGAGCCGTGGTGTAGAGCCACAGTCCAACTCGTTCCGGGTCGTGCAGCTGTCCGAGGTGCTGGGTGAGGCGGAGCCAGGTGAGCTGTGAGACGTCGTTGATGTCGTGCCGGTCGAGCCGATGGCGGGCCCCCACCGCTTCGACCAGTCCGGCATAGCGCTCGACCAGTTCTTCCCACGCCAGGCGATCGCCGTCATTCGCCCTCTGGACCAGGTCGGCATTCGTCGCAAGGCCGGACGCATGCCCACGTTCGGGCCGACGACGGCTATGGAGCACCACCGGGATGGGGCGTGGCGGCTCGAGGAGGCCGACCCCCGACGAAGAAATTTCGCGATTTGTTGAATCAAACGTCATGGTGCCTCCTCTCTCTCCCTGAATCGTCGCTCAAGTCCAAGGACATTGCACCATGAACAAGATCAAGTTCGCCGCCG
The DNA here is from genome assembly GCA_041394265.1 of Acidimicrobiales bacterium. Taxonomy (NCBI): domain Bacteria; kingdom Bacillati; phylum Actinomycetota; class Acidimicrobiia; order Acidimicrobiales; species Acidimicrobiales bacterium. The sequence continues at coordinate 1,962,858 of JAWKIO010000005.1, read as the reverse complement.
CCGCCATCGCCACCGCCGCCGTCTCGGCCACGGTCGGTCTCGGTCCCATTGCTGCCTCAATCACTGGCGTCGGCTGACCGTTCCCGACCACTAGCGTGCGGCGATGCCGTCGCCCGCCTCATTCGAACGCGCCTCCCGCGAGGATCTGCGGGCGCGCTTCGAGTCGGATCGGCCGATCCACGTCTACGGGCTCGGCGATCTCACCGACGAGTATTTTTCGCGTTCCCGCTGGTGGCAGCGGGGTCAAGCGACCATCGGTGAGATCGGTCTGCCCGGTGATCCACCCGAACTGATCGTCTACGGCGTCAACGCCGGCGATCCCAACGACGCGCTCGCGCTGTGGGCCGACGTCGACCATCTGCTTCCCGATCGCTACTTCGCGACCGGGCCCGTGGGGTTCGCGGCGTACCTCTCGGCCCGGGGTCGTGTGGTGGAATTCGACGCGGGTGAGCACGTGAAAATGTTTTCGAAAAATCTTTCGCGAACCCTCGAAATCGCGCCCCGAAACGGCCAGGTCGTCGATTCCGAGCGCGGTTTCGTCGGTCGCGCCATCGATCAGGGCGACCTCGGGGCCATCGAGGCGCTCCAGGCCACCCACGACGACCCGGGGTCGTTCTTCACCCCGACCCTTCTCGACGACGGTCCGTTCTACGGCGTCTTCGACGGCGACGAGCTGATCGCGATGGCCGGCATCCACGTGTGCAGCACCGAGATGGACGTGGCGGCGATCGGATGCGTGCTCGTCCATCCCGAACGGCGAGGTCTCGGGCTCGGCACGGTCGTGACCGCAGCGCAGGTTCGAGCGCTCCACGACCTCGGCATCGGCTCGATTGGGCTGAACGTGAAGGCTGACAACACCACGGCCCGAGGCATCTACGAACGGCTCGGATTCGTCGAGGTCCACCGGTACGAAGAGGCGCTCCTGGCCCGGTAGCGGGGTCATTCCTTCACCGAGTCGTAACGGCCCCGGTAGGCAACTCCGGCCGGACTCCGACCGAGCGATGGTAGACAAGCCTGGTTCCACCATTCACTTCGACCTGGGAGGGTTCATGCGATCCCGACTGACACAACTCCTCGCCTTGCTCTTCGCTCTCGCCATGGTGTCCGCGGCCTGCGGTTCCGACAGCGCAAGCGAGACCGACGCTGCCGATGCGGCGAGCGACACCGGTTCCGAGGGTGCTGCCCTCGACTGCGCCATCGAGAGCCTGCCGCTCACCGAAGCCGGCAAGCTGACCATCGCCACCGGCGAACCGGCCTACGAGCCGTGGATGGTCGACGATGACCCCACCAACAAGCAAGGCTTCGAAGGTGCCGTGGCCTACGCGATCGCCGAGAAGATGGGCTTCGCCGACGCCGACGTCGTCTGGACCCGCAGCGACTTCGACGAGGCCATCGCCCCCGGTGAGAAGCCCTACGACTTCAACATGCAGCAGTACTCGATCACCGCCGACCGCGACAAGGTCGTCGACTTCTCGCTGCCGTACTACTCCGGTCAGAAGTCGGTCATCGCTCTCGGCGGCTCGCCAGCTGCCACCGCCACGAACTTCGAGGAGCTGCAGGCCGGCACCTGGGGCGCCACCATCGGTACCACCGATCTCGACTACATCGAGAACACCCTGGGCATCGAAGACGTCGCCGTCTACGACACCCAGGCCGACGTGCTCTCCGCCATGGCCGCCGGCCAGATCGACGCCACCGTCGTCGCCCTGCCGACCGCCCTCTACCTGACGGCAGTCGAGATGGACAACGGCGTGATCGTCGGCGTGCTCCCGACCGATCCGAGCCAGACCGAGGGCGACCAGATGGGTCTGCTGTTCACCGACGGCAGCGAGCTGGTCGGCTGTGTGAACGAGGCGATCACGGCGCTCACCGACGACGGCACCCTCGAGGCACTCGCGGTCGAGTGGCTCCAGGGCGAAGGCGACATCCCCGAGATCGCCAGCTGATCCCACGGTCCACCGACCGATGACGACGCTGCCAGAGTCGACGCCGCCACCGGCGCCGAAGACCCTGAGCGCGCGCGAGCGCTACACGCCCGTGCTGATCTCCGTGATCAGCACGGGCGTTGTGCTGTTGCTCCTGATCTGGTGGATCGGCTCGGCGCCACAATGGCCCCGGGTCCGCAGCCAGTTCTTCTCGTGGTCCGACATGAGGGCCTCGTTCCCGGATGTCCTCGACGGGTTCTGGGTCAACATGCGGATCTGGATCATCGCCGAGATCCTCATCCTGATCGTGGCGCTGGTCCTCGCCCTGATGCGATCGTTCACCGGCCCGATCGCCGCCCCGTTCCGCTTCGCCGCCGTCGTCTACATCGACGCCCTCCGCGGCGTTCCCGCCCTACTGCTCCTCCTCTTGCTCGGCTTCGGTGTGCCGGCGCTGCAGCTCCCGGGCCTGCCGAAGAGCGCCGAGTTCTGGGGCACCGTGGCCCTGGTCGCCGGCTACTCGGCCTACACCGCCGAGATCTATCGTTCGGGGATCGAGGCCGTGCACGACGGGCAACGAGCCGCCGCCAAGGCCTTGGGCCTCAACCAGTGGCAGACCCTGCGCTACGCCATCATCCCGCAGGCGGTGCGCAACGTCTCCCCCGCCCTGCTGAACCTGGCCGTCGCACTTCAGAAGGACGTCGCCCTGCTCAGCGTGATCGGCGTCCGTGACGCCGTCCGAGAGGCGCAGATCTACACCGCCCGGACCTTCAACTACTCGGCCCTGATGGTGGCAACCGTGTTGTTCCTCGCCACGAGCGTCCCGCTGGCTCGCTTTGCCGACCGCTACGCCCGCTGGGACCAGGAACGCCGTCTGCAGAGGACCCAGTGATGGCGGACCAGCCGAAGATCGAGGTCAAGACCCTCACGAAGTACTACGGTACGTCGTTGGTCCTGCGTTCGGTCGACCTGTCGGTCGCAGCCCACGAGGTCGTGTGCCTGATCGGGGCGTCGGGATCGGGCAAGTCGACATTGCTGCGCTGCATCGGGCGCCTCACTCCGTATGACCACGGCCAGATCCTGCTCGACGGAGTCGACATCGAGGGCGACGACCTCCCCGAGGCCGACTTCCGCAAACGAGTGGGCATCGTCTTCCAGTCGTACAACCTCTTCCCGACCATGACCGTGCTCGACAACGTCACGCTTGCGCCGCGTCGGGTCCACGGCGTGACGAAGACCGAGGCCGAGACACGAGCCCGGGAGCTCCTCGATCTCTTCGGCATGGCCGACTTCGCCGGCGCCTACCCCGACCGCCTCTCGGGGGGCCAGCAGCAGCGGGTCGCCCTGGTGCGGGCCATGGCCACCAACCCCGACGTCCTGCTGCTCGATGAGGTCACCGCCGCACTCGACCCCGAACTGATCGGGGGTGTCCTCGCCGTGATCAAGGACCTCAAAGCCCAGGGCATGACGCTGGTGATCGTCACCCACGAAATGGGATTCGCTCGCGATGTCGCCGATCGTGTGTGCTTCCTGGATGCGGGCCGCATCGTCGAGGAGGGCCCGCCCAACGACCTGTTCACGAATCCGCAGGAAGAACGCACCGGGCAGTTCCTCCAACGCATCATCGACGCCGGGCGACTATGAACACCATCGACCGATCCGAGACCACCAGAGCATGAGCACCGAATCCGCAGCCGGCACCCCGGCGAGCCGTTCGCGCATCGCCGACGCCACCCTCGCCCCGACCGGCCACCAGGCCATCGAATGGGCCCGACGACGATCGCCCGTGCTCGACGGCTTCGTACGCCGCCACATCGACGACGGATCCCTCCGAGGCAAGCGAGTGGCCGTCGTCGTCCACCTCGAAGCGAAGACAGCGTTCCTCGCCACGGTGCTCGCCGACGCCGGGGCCACCGTGGTCGCGGCCGGCTCGAACCCGTGGTCGACTCGCGACGACGTCGCAGCGGCGCTCGTGGAGCGAGGCATCGAGGTCCACTCCAGCCGGGGCTCCACCAACGAGGTGTGGGAAGCCGATCTCCTCCGAGTCGCCGACTCGAACCCGGAGTACATCATCGACGACGGCGGCGAGCTGACCATCCGTATGGCACGCGACAAACCGGCCTTGTACGCCCAACTCAAGGGCGTCTCCGAGGAGACCACCACCGGTGTCGCCCGCCTCGCCGAGCTCGAACGACTCGGTCGGCTCCCGATGCCCGTCGTCGCCGCCAACGATGCGGCGCTCAAGCACATGTTCGACAACCGCTACGGCACCGGCCAGTCGACGATCCAGGCCATCCTCGCCCTCACCAACCTGCGGCTGCCGGGCAAGCGGGTGGTGGTCGTCGGCTACGGCTGGGTCGGTCGGGGCATCGCCACCTACGCCCACGCGCTCGGGGCACGGGTCACCGCCGTCGAGGTCGATCCGATCCGAGCGCTGGAAGCCCACACCGACGGGCACGAGGTGGCCGACCTGAACACTGCGCTGTCGACCGCCGACATCGCCATCACCGCCACCGGCGGCATCCGCGCCATCACCACCCGCCACTTCGACGCGATGAAGCCGCACGTCATCTTGGCCAACGCGGGCCACCACGACCACGAGGTCGACGTGCCGGCGCTCGTCGAGTCGGCCGACGGTGTGGCCGAGGTCCGGCCCGGCGTCACCCGCTACCTCCTGGGCTCGAAGCCGGTCTACGTGCTGTCCGAAGGGGCGCTGGTCAATATTGCCGGCGGACTCGGCCACCCGGTCGAGATCATGGACCTGTCGTTCTCGGTCCAGGCGCTGGGATGCCACCACCTCGCCTCGAACGACCTGCCGCCCGGCATCCACCAGTTCCCGGCCACCCTCGATCGAGCGATCGCTACGGCCAAGCTCGCCAGCCGCGGCATCACGATCGATCACCTCGACGAAGATCAGACCGACACACTCAGCGAGATCCTCGAGGCCGACACCTTCCATTCCTGGGGGAACCGATGAAGCACACGCCCACCGAGGCCGAGATCGGTCGCGGCATGATCGATTTCGCCAAGAGCTTCATGCCCGCACTTGCCGCCGCCACCGAGGTGGTGCGGGAAGGGGGTCGCCTCGAGGGCAAGCGAGTCGGCGTTGCCCTCACCCTCGAACCGAAGACGGCCTGCCTCATCGAGGCGATCGCATCGCTCGGCGCAAGCGTCGCCGTCCTCGGCTCCTCCAACTCGACCAAGGCCCCCGTGGTCGCAGCCCTGACCGAGGCCGGCATTTCGGTCTTTGCCGAACCGGGGGCGACCCCCGAGCGGGCACGAACACTGGTCGACGCCTTCATCGACACCCGTCCCCAGCTGCTCGCCGACGACGGTGCCAGCGTCGCTCGCCGCATCCACGGTGAACGCAACGATGTGCTCGCCGACCTCGAAGGTGTCGCCGAAGAGACGACCAGCGGTGTCCGCCCCCTCCGCAACATGGAGGCCGGCGGCGAGCTGCGAGTGCCGTGCGTCGCCGTCAACGACGCTCGCACCAAGCTGGCGTTCGACAACATCTACGGCACCAGCCAATCGGTGGTCATGGCGCTGCTCGACGCCACCAACATGCAGATGCAGGGCAAGGTCACCGTCGTGGTCGGCTACGGCAAGGTCGGTCGGGGCATCGCCGCTGCGGCTCGCGCGCTCGGCTCCCGCGTCACGGTCACCGAGATCGACCCGGTCGAGGCGTTGGTCGCCCATCACGACGGGTTCGCGGTCGCACCCCTGCTCGACGCCCTGGGCGATGCCGACTTCGTGATCACCGCCAGCGGCATCGGTCATTCGTTGGTTGCCGATCACGTCGCCGCCATGAAGGACGGCGCGGTGATCGCTGTCGGTGGCGCCGGGCCACCCGAGTTCGACCCGGACACCACGCTCACCGGCGAGCCGTCGGCGCTCCAATGGGGCGAAACGGTGCGAGCGAACATCGTCGAATTGCTCGTGCCCGATGGACCCACCGTCTTCGTGGTCAGCAACGGCTACTGCGCGAACACCTCTGCCGGTGAGGGCAACCCGATCGAGGTGATGGACCTCTCGCTGGCCCTGCAGCTACGGGCCCTCGACTATCTGGCGGCCACCGACCTCGCTCCCGGCGTGCACCTGTTGCCAAAGCAGATCGACGACGAGGTGGCGGCGAGCCAACTCCGAGCCGCCGGCCTCGAGATCGACACACCGACCGCCGCCCAGGTCGACGCCGCCACTCGATGGTGACCGACGACGTCACGATCCACGTCGCCGACACCGTCTGCCCCATCGCTGCCCGCCCGTTTGCCAATGGCGGTGTCGCGGTACGAGCGGGAACGATCATCGCCGTCGGCGACAGCGAGACGCTGCGTCGGAACTTCCCCGACGCCGAGGAGCGCCGATGGACGGGGGTACTCACACCGGGGCTCGTCAACGCCCACACGCACTTGCAGTACACATCGTTCGCGTCGGTCGGGTGCACGCGACACGAGACCTACACCGCCTGGTCGATCGCCTTCGTCGAGGAGTACGAGCAACGACGCAATGACGACTGGTTGGCGAGCGCCAACGCCGGTGTCGATCAGATGCTGGCCAACGGCATCACCTGCATCGCCGACATCGTCACCGACTACGTGGCGCGCGACGTGCTCGTCGATCGGGGCGTGCCCGGCATCGCCTACCTCGAACTCATCGGCACCGACGCCGACAGCTGGCGGCAGACCGAGGCCGCCCGGCTGCGTCGGGCGATCACCGAGGCGCCGACGACGCAGGCGACGTCGATCGGCATCTCGCCCCATGCCCCCTACAGCCTCGATGAACCGGTGCTCGAGGGCATGGCAGCCTTGGCAAGAGCGCTCGGGGTCCGGCTGCACGTGCACGTCGCCGAGTCCGACGGGGAGGACGAGTACTACCGCTCCGGCACGGGTTCCCTGGCCGACCGGCTTCGCGTCGTGTCGAGTCGCCCGCTGGGGATCCTCGAACGGGGTGGGGCGGGCATGACCGCCGCCGAGTTGGTGGAGCACCTCGGGCTCACGGGGCCGGACTGCCACATTGCGCACGGCGTGTATCTCGGTCGAGAAGGTCGAGCGATCATGGCTCGAACCGGCACCGTGGTGGCGCTGTGCCCACGATCCAATCTGGTCGTCGGCATCGATCCCCCACCGGTCGCCGACTTCCTCCGTGAAGGCGTGCCATTCGCCGTGGGCACCGACTCGCTCGGATCGACACCCTCGCTCGATCTCCTCGAAGACGTGGCGCTGCTGCGATCACTGGCCGTCGAGCATGGTTATGACGCCGACGACCTCGACCACCGCCTCCTGGCCGCTGCCACCATGGGTGGGGCCGGTGCGCTCGGCCTCGACGAGCAACTCGGTTCGCTGGTGCCCGGGAAGCGGGCCGACCTCGCCGTGTTCGACGTCGACCCCTCGGTCGATTTGGTGGAGCGTTCGCTCGTTGAGCACGGCGCCGGTTCGTGTGTCGCCACCATCGTCGGTGGCGAGATCGTCAGCGAATCGGGGCGAACGGGTAGCGGTTCGTGAACTCGGTGTTCGCGGTGACCCAGCGGACGACCTCGTGTGGGTCGAGCCCCTGCGATCGCATCTGATCGAGCCAGTACGCATACCCAGCAGGGTCGGGCGACCGACCCAGCATGTTGGCGAACATCAGCGACAGGAACCCGGCGTCGTCGACCTGACCGTACCGTCCGGTGAACTCGGCCGAGTTCGCAAAGCTCCATGCCAGGGTCTCGGGCGTCGCACCGAGGCGTGATTGCGAGATCCAGTACGCAGCGCCGGCGGCGTCGGGGTCACGATCGAAGAAGGCCCGGTAGAGCCGCAGCGTCTCGGCATCACTCGCCGAGTAGTCGGAGGCGGCGAGGACATCGGTCAGTGTGCGGGCGGCGGCGACGGTGCCGGGCAGCGGGGTCGAGGAGGTGCCCGGCCTCGGCTGCGACGGCTGGACGATCGTGGTGGAGCCGGCCTTGGGGCAGGCGTGGTAGTAGGCCGTGTTGTAGGCGTCGCCGGTGACGGAGGGGACGGCGGCCGACGCATTGGGCGTCGACCAGTTCCCGCTCGCGTTCAACATGGTGGCGCCGATGATCAGATAGCTCGAGCCGTTGGCCTCGAAGCACGCGGCGTAGACCATCATCGACGTTGCGTCGGGCGACATCAGCCACTTGGTGTGCGGGGGTGACGTCAACCATGAGGTGGCGGTCTGCACCGGGTTGGCACCACGAGACCCGCCTGACCGCCAGGACGCGGCGAGGATCTGTTCGCCGGGAACGGTCGAGGTGCGCTTGGGTCCGCAGACGTTGCCCGGATCGTGGGTGAGGCTGGCCGGCGAGCCGAGCAGGCCGGCCATGTTCAGCTCGAGCAGACAGTTGCGCCAGGCCACCAGTTGGGGATTCGCCGAACCGTCGGTGGTGACGATCAGATCCAGTGGGGCGAGCCCCTGGTCGACCCGCATCTGATTCATCACCGTGGCAACGTCCTGCTCCATCTGGGGTGCCACCTGCGGTCCGGTGAAGCCGGTGGCCGAAGCCGGTGCGGCAGCAGCAGCGAGTCCGGTGGCCGCGATGGCGGTCGCCGAGGCGATCTGCAGGGCTCGGGTGGCCCGGGATCGGGCGCGTCGAAGCAAGCTGGGTTGGTGATCCATGGGCTGTCTCCATTCGCCGTCGCATGAAGAAGCGACCGGTGCCGCCAGGCGGCCGAACGTGCCCAGGTGATGTCGGACCCAGCCCCGAAAATCTTGAGGCCTTCCACCAGAAACAGGCGAGACGACCTAGAGGCGCATCGACCGAGCACGACGGCTCGGTCGATCCATGGCGGCAGCGACCGCTCAGTCCACGGCGCTCACCGAGCGTCCATCCGAGCGATGACTCGGCTGGTCACCACAAGTGCTACCGCCGTCTCGATCAGCAGCACGAGGGCCCCGACCACCGGCGACAGCAGCGAGGGGTCGGGACTGCTGGTCGCCGCCAGGCCCGCCGGCCCTGGCAACCATCTGCCGACGTCAGGCATCCCGAGAATGAGTGGCGGCTCGATGACCAACAACCAAACGAGCACGGTGCCGATCGCCACGGGCTGGTTCCGCATCAACGAGCCGACGCAGACGCCGAGGAGCGCATTGAGCGGTGTCGCAATCCCGACCCCGACCAGTGCCCGAGCCACGGTGGGTGAAACGAGGTCCATCTCGTTCCCGGTGACTGCTCCGTAGCCGACGAGATCAGCAACAGCGGCCACCATTCCCACCACGCCGTAGGACAGACCGACAAGCAGCATGACCTGCGCCTTGGCCAGGAACCAACGCCGTCTCGACGGGTCGGTGAGGAGCTGCTGATCGATCGTCCCGTACCGATGGTCGCTGCTCGATGCGTAGGCACCGGCAACGGCAGCGAAGAGCAAGGCCGGCACGGTGGCGGCGTGCATCGTCAGCTGAAGCGTCTCGACCGAGCCGGCGTCGCTCGCCGTTGCGAGATTGGCCGAACCGGTCACGACGGCCATCACTGCCGATCCCAGCAGGAGCACGCGCGCGGTGGGTGTGGACCAGACCGCGAGTCGCTCGGCCTGCACCAACGGACGCAGCCGCTCATGTGTCGAACGCACTGCCACGGCAGTCATGCCCACACCGCCGTGTCCTGCGACATTCCGAGCACCAGGTCCGACAACCGTCGGGCTCCGGAGGCGGCGAGCACGTCGGCCAACTTGCCGGCAGTCGCCACTCGACCGTCGTGTAGCACGACGACATCGTCGATCACGTCGTCGAACTCGGCGAACTGGTGCGTGGTCAGGATCACCGTCTGGCCCTCGGTTGCACGAGTCGTCATCAGTTCGCGAAGCCAAATGATCCCCGATGAGTCGAGACCGCTCGACGGCTCGTCGAGTACGAGCACCTCGGGCTCACCCAGCAGGGCGGCCGCCACGGCCAGCCGTTGCCGCATGCCAGTGGAGTAGCCGCCTACCCGATCGTCGAGTCGTCCCGACAGACCAGCCAACGCTGCGACCCGATCGACGCGTTCGGGATCGAGCCCGGCGCCGGCCACGATGAGCTCCAAGTGACGTCGAGCTCGAAGTCCGGGGTGAGCTCCGAGTCGGTCCGTCACCGCCCCGATGACCGACCGCGGGCACTCGAGCTCGGCGATGGGCCGGCCGGCCACCATGACTGATCCGCTCGTCGGCAGCGTCAGACCGAGGATCATTCGAAGCGTTGTCGTCTTGCCTGATCCGTTGCCACCGACCAGAGCCGTCACCGCGCCGGGTCGGGCCTCGAAGCTCACATCGTCGACGGCAAGGCGGTCCCCGAAGGACTTCGACAGACTTCGCACGTGCACACCGCCGATCGGGCTCATCGTCGACCTCCGGTTGCGGCGGCTCGTCGACCCCACCACCAGGCAGCGCCGAGGCCAATGACCAGGTGCAACGCGCCGAGGACGGCGACGGCGCTGATCGCAAGATGGAGCCCGGCGAAGACACCGATCGCTCCGAGCGCCATGGCGACCATCGGAAGGTGTTGTCGGAGTTGTTGTTGCCATGTCGAGGTGTTATCGAACATCCTGTTCGGAAACGTACGATGGTGTCGCCGAGGAGGTCTACCGACAGATGTCGCCATTCGTTCGATATCGAACAGATCGACCGCATTGACCGGAAACACCGCACCGACCCGCCGACCCGACGCCAGGGTCGTGCGGACCAAGCGACTCCTCACCACTGCCCTCCTCGAGCTGATCCAGGAGCGGCGCTGGGAGAAGATCAACGTCCAGGATCTACTGGACCGCACGGGTGTCAGCCGATCGACCTTCTATGCGCACTACGAGAACAAGCTCGACGTGCTCACCTCCGGGATTCCGACCGTCGCCGACTCACTCGTCGTCGACCCCGCAGGAACGATCGACCTCGAGCCACTCATTCGACACGTCGACGAAATGGCCCCTGTTTTTGCGCCACTGCTCAGCCAGCCCGTGCTCGGCGAGATCGTCCTCCGGTTCCACCGTGAGCTGGTCGAGGTGATCACACCACTCGTGGAGACGCCGCTGGCTGCCGACTTCATCGCCGGGGGACTTCTCGCCGCCATCCGGGCCCACGTGTCCCAGCCGACGCGCCGACACCCCGACGAGGTGGTGGCCGAGCTGGCCATCCTCGTCGAGGCGGCGCTTGGGTAGTCGCCCAGCCCGGATCAGCGAACCGCAGGCTTGCCCGCCTTGGTCAGGAGCCAGAGGCCGAACCAACCCTCGGCAATCACCGATGGGATGGCGACCATGGCCAGGAAGGCCCCGGCGTAGGTGTCGTAGTCGGCGAGCAGGGTGTTGGCGCTGGTGTCGATGACATACGCCAGACCGGCGAGCATCATCAGGTAGCCGAGCACCCGTGGCGCCTCGGTGGACCGGGTGACGAGTGCACCCATGACGACCAGGTGGACGCCGAAGGCAGCCAGCCCGATGAGCCAGGCCGAGTTGAACAGCTCGAGTCCAGCCAGCGCCTGCGCGTTTCGTTGGGCCTCGCTCATCGCCTCGGCGAGGTACGGCGATTCGTAGAGGTTGAGCGCCTGGAAGAAGAACACGGCGGCAACACCCATGAAGACGGTGTAGACGATGCGGAACCACGCCGAGACGAGCGACAGGTCACGATGCTGCGAGCGGAAGAGCACGTAGAGCGCCCAGGCGACGACGACGTCGATCAGGAAGACGGCGAGAAAGCTGAAGAGTCCGATCCGGAAGAGGCCGAGCGACTCGGTGATGTTGGTGGCCGTGGCCGTTGGATCATCGGCCACCACGAGCCCCTCTCGCACGACGAAGTTGGCGAAGATGCCGAGAACGAAGAGGGCGACGTAGCCGACCCCGGCAACGATCGCTGCCCGGCGACGATCGGTGACCGTGGCGTCGAGTTCGCCGGCCGAGCCTGCACCGACGGCGTGAACCGGGGTGGTGGGGACGGCGGATGTGGTGCGGTGATCGATGGTGATGGTCATGCGGGTTGCTCCCTCTCGTACTTTGTACGAACGCATATTGGATCGTACAAAGTACGATGTCAATGACTTTCTCTTTCGGAGGCGATGCCGATGACGACCGACCAGCCCTCGAAGCGGCGAACCAAGGCACCGTCTGTTGGCAGCGACACGTCCTCTGAACAGCCGGGACGCACCCCCTTGACCGCCGATCGCGTGATCGATGGCGCCATTGCCCTCGCTGACCAGATCGGCATCGAGGCGCTCACGATTCGCAAGCTCGCCGAAGCGATCGACGTCAAGCCGATGACGATCTACCACCACCTCCCGAACAAGGAAGCGATCATCGATGGCATGGTCGACCGGGTCTTCTCGGAGATCGAGCTTCCGCCCGTCGACCTCGACTGGCGAGCCGCCATCGGGGTGCGCTGTCACTCCATGCGGGCCGTGCTGGCACGCCACCCCTGGGCGTCACCGCTGATGGAGACGCGCACCACTCCGGGTGTCGCCACCTTGCAGCACCACGACGCCGTCATCGGGTGCTTCCGGCGGGCCGGGTTCTCGTGGGTACTGGTCGGGCATGCGTTCGCCATCATCGACGCCTTCATGTTCGGCTTCGCCCTCCAGGAGTCGACGCTGCCCGCAACCGACGGTGACGAGATGAGCGAGTTGGCGGCCTCGATCTTCTCCGAGATGCCGGCCGACCTCTTCCCCCACCTCATCGACTTCACCATGAGCCACGTGATGCAGCCCGGCTACGACTTCCGGCTCGAGTTCGAGTTCGGACTCGGTCTGATCCTCGACGGCCTGGAGGCCGCCAGCCGGACCCAGTGAGTCGAGCACTTTCGGAGAAGCCGCCGGTCGGCGACAGGTCGTAGCGTCACCGACATGTACAACTCCATCAGCCGCTCCACCACCTACGTGCTCGACCAAGACGAGGCCCTCGACTTCTACGTGAACACGCTCGGCCTCGAGGTCGCGAACGACATCGACATGGGCTTCATGCGCTGGCTCACCGTGCGACTGCCCGGCGACCCCGTGCGGGAGATCCTGCTCGAACGTCCGGGTCCGCCGATGATGGATGACGCCACGGCCTCACAGGTCCGCGAACTCCTCAGCAAGGGCGCCGTCGCCGGTGCGCTGTTCCTCACCACCGACGACGCCCAGGAGACCTACGAGACGCTCGTCGCACGAGGCGTCGACGTGACCGACGAGCCGACGTCTCGGCCCTACGGCATCGACTTCGGCATCCGCGATCCCTTCGGCAACGCCATCCGCATCGGCCAGATGGCCGACGACCAGCCAACCAAGTAGTTCTCATCGCCGCGGCGCCGTCAGCCGCTGCCACACTGGGACGATGGCCGCAGCTGCGCTCGATCCGGACCTCGAAGCCCGCCTGCGGTCGGTCGTGCGCACCGTGCCCGACTGGCCGCACGCCGGGATCATGTTCCGCGATGTCACCCCACTGTTCTCGACGGCCGACACGTTTCGGTTGTTGACTGCAGAGCTCTGCGCCGAGGCCGATCGGCGCAACGCGGTGTCGGTGGCCGGAGTCGATGCCCGAGGGTTCATCGTCGGCGCCGCCATGGCGCACGAGCTGGGGATCGGGTTCGTCCCCATCCGCAAGGCCGGCAAGCTGCCGGCTGACGTCATCGCCGAGAGTTACGACCTCGAGTACGGATCGGCGACCGTCGAGATCCATGTCGATTCGATCGGCCTCGGCGATCGGGTGGTACTGGTCGACGACCTGATCGCCACCGGTGGCACGATGCTCGCCGCTCATCGCCTGCTCACCCGGCTCGGTGCCGTCATCGTGTCGGCCATGGCGATCGTGGATCTTCCCGAGCTCGGTGGGTCCGCTGCCCTCGAGGCAGCAGGTCTCGACGTCTACTCACTTCTGACCTACGAGGGCGACTGACGTCCCCAGGTTCGGCCGGTCCACAGCAGTACGGTGACCGTTGTGGTCGACTTCGTGATTGCTCGGAACCCTGACGCCGATTCGACGTTGCCCTACGTCGTCCGGCTCCCACTCCGCAGCGGCACCGTGTTGCTCAAGACACGCGAACTGTGGCCCCGAGCCTCGAAGGTCTACTGCCACCCGACGACCGTGTGGCCCGACGAACCCGAGATCGTCGAGACGACACCGATTCGATCGATCGAACGCCGCGGTGTGTCCATCGACCTCGTGCTCGATCGAGCACGCGAGAACCGCTCACAGTTCATCTTCACCAAGGGACGTGGGCGCGACATGGTCTTCTGGCAGTCGGCCAGAACGGCGAAACAAGCACGCCCGTCGGTCCGGACGCCGACCGCTCGTGCCGCCGGGCAGGTACTCGACATCATCGTGGACACACGGGAGCGATACGCGTGGAAGTTCGGCCAGCAGCAAGCGAGTACTCGTGCCGAAGCTCTCGCTGTCGGCGACTACGCCGTACGCGACCCCCAGACCGACACGCTGATCGCCGTCGTCGAACGCAAGTCGCTCGGTGATCTCGTCTCGACCATCACCGGCGGCAAGCTGTGGACCTTGCTCGCCGCACTCGCCGACCAGCCACACTCGGCCGTGGTGATCGAGGATCGCTACTCGGCCGTGTTCAAACTCGAACACCAGCGTCCGCTCGGCATCATCGAAGCGATCGCCGAAGCCGGCGTGCGCTATCCCCGAGTCCCCATCGTGTTCGCCGAGAGCCGGCAGCTGGCCCAGGAGTGGACCTATCGGTTCTTCGGGGCTGCAGTGCAGCACCGACTCGATGATGACGCCGGTCGCCGCCGACTCGCCGCGGCCACTGTCGAGCCGGCACCACCGGTGACGACGGCCGACATCCGGGCCTGGGCGATCGAGGCGGGCCACGAGGTCGCGGCCAAGGGTCGGCTGCGGCCCGATGTCGTCGCCGCCTATCACGCCGCCCATCCCCACTGAGGATCGGCCACCGAGCACACGCTGCCCACTTCGCATCTTCCCTGGTCAGCTCGTACCATCCGGCGGATGTCGTTCCTTCGAGCCACCTCCGTTTCCCCTGACAAAAGCGTCGACGGTCGCTACCACGGCGAGGTTCACGATGGGTGGGACATCGGCGGCAACGCCAACGGTGGCTATCTCATCTCGATCGCGGCTCGGGCCATGGCCGCTGCCAGCGGCCGAGCGCACCCGGTGACGCTGACGGCCCACTATCTGTCGCCCGGTCGTCCCGGGCCGGTCACCATCGACACCGAGATCGTGAAGTCCGGCAAGTCGTTCGTCACCGTCACCGGCTCGATGCGGGCCGAGGGCAAACCCGTGCTGCAGTTGCTGGGTGCGTTCTCCGACATCAAGCCGACCGGCGACGTCCTGCTCGCCAACGGCGCCCCGCCCGACCTTCCCCCGGTCGAGGAGTGCATTGCACGATCTGATGCCGCCGACCACCCCGACCTTCCCCCATTCCACAACAAGGTGGAACTGCGGCTGCATCCCGAAGACTCGGTGTCGGCCGAAGGTGTCCGCTCCGGCAAGGCACTCGTGCGCGGGTGGTTCCGCCTGATCGATGACGAGCCCCTCGACGCCTTCGCCCTCCTACAGGCAAGCGACGCCTTCCCTCCGACGATCTTCAACGCCAACCTCCCGGTGGCGTGGGTGCCCACCCTCGAACTCACCGTGCAGGTCCGGTCCGACCCGGCACCGGGCTGGTTGCGGGGCGTGTTCACCACTCGATTCGTCACGGACGGACTCCTCGAAGAAGACGCCGAGCTCTGGGATTCGACCGGCCGTCTGGTGGCGCTGTCCCGCCAATTGGCACTGGTCCCGAGGGTCCCGTCGTAGACGATCCAGCGGCGCCGAACGACCGCCTCTCATCGACTGTCACACCCCTTCATCCATACTCGTGACGCGTGTTCGAAAGGGAGACAATCATGACCATCACCACCGCAGCGGCCGGCGCCACCGAGTTCCGCTTCGATGCCGACGGCTCGCTCATCGAGCTCGGCGCCGACACCACCGAGACCGAGATCGATCTGCGAACGACCGCCGACGAGCCGCTGGTCGAGCACCTCGTCGAGCTCGCGTCCGGTGGCGAGATCACGGTCGTCGGCGCCAACGCCTATCAGCCCGAGGGGCCGATGACCACGTTCTTCGCCACGGGTTCGAGCCGTGGCACCATCGACTCGTGGTCGACTCGTGTTGCGTCGTATCGCACCAACGACATCGTCTCGATCCAGCGACGCGAGGTCCCCGCCGATGCGACACCGGCTCGTCGACCGAATCTGGTCGCGGTCTGAACGGCACCTGACACCGAACTGGGTCGATCCACTCGCCGACCAGTACCTTGGGCGCTGGTCTGGCCGCCTCGAGTGGCGGTCAGCCGAGGCCGACGATCGACGGAGTGAGATTCGATGTTCATCAACGGTGCATGGACCGACGCCTTTGCCGGCGGCACGTTCGACGTGACCAACCCGGCGACGGGCGAGGTGATCGGCACGATGCCCGACGGGGGTTCCATCGATGCGACCGCCGCCATCGAAGCGGCGTACGCCGCCTTCCCGGCCTGGTCGACCACCACCGCCCACGCTCGGGCGGCCCTGCTGCGCAAGGCGCACGCCCTCATGCTCGAGCGGGCCGAAGATCTCGCACGGCTCATGACCCTCGAACAGGGCAAGCCGCTGAAGGCAGCCCGGGCCGAGGTCAACTACGGCGCCGACTTCCTGCTCTACTACGCCGAGGAAGCCACTCGGGTCACCGGTAGCTGGATCCCCTCGTCCCGCCCCGATCAGCGGTTCCTGAGCATCCGTCAGCCGGTCGGTGTGGTTGCAGCGGTCACGCCGTGGAACTACCCGATCTCCATGCTCACCCGGAAGATGGGGCCAGCCCTCGCTGCTGGTTGCACGGTGGTCCTGAAGCCGGCCGAGGCCACGCCACTGTGTGCGAAGGCCGTCTTCGAACTGTTCATCGACGCCGGGATTCCCGACGGTGTCATCAACATGGTCACCGCGCTCGACCCACGACCGATCGGCGAGACCTTCACCAGCCACCCCAAGGTGGCCAAGCTCACCTTCACCGGATCCACGCCGGTCGGGCGTCACCTGGCCGGTGCAGCGGCAAGCCACCTCAAGCGGGTGTCGGTCGAGCTCGGCGGACATGCCCCGTTCATCGTCTTCCCCGACGCCGACCCTGTACGTGCCGCAAAGGGAGCTGCGGCCCTCAAGTTCCTCAATTCGGGCCAGGCGTGCATCAGCCCGAACCGGCTGTACGTCCACCGAGACGCCGCCGATGCGTTCATCTCCACCATGGTCGACCGTGTCGGCAAGGTGAAGGCGGGCAACGGCTTCGACGACGGTGTGGGCGTCGGTCCACTTGTTAACGAGGCCGCGGTCGAGAAGGTGGCCGCTCAGGTCGACGACGCAACGAGCAAGGGGGCCGAAGCACTCGTCGGCGGCAACCGGTTGACCGACGGCGACTTCGGCCGGGGCCACTTCTACGCCCCCACCCTCCTCACCGGTGTCACCGAGACGATGACCATCTACCGCGAGGAGACCTTCGGACCGGTCGCCCCGGTCATCGTCTACGACGACGTCGATGGCGTCATCGATCTCGCCAACGACACCAACTACGGGCTTGCGGCCTACGTGTACAGCAACGACATCACCACGGCGATGCGTGCCTTCGAAGGCCTGCGGTTCGGCATCATCGGCATCAACGACGTCAACCCCACCTCGGCCTCTGCGCCCTTCGGTGGTATGGGCGACTCGGGCCTCGGCCGCGAAGGCGGCCCCGAGGGCATCAGCGAGTATCTCGAGACGAAGCTGGGTGGCTTCGCGCTCTGAGCTCGTCCGCGACCCGACCGCTCGTCGGCGAGCCGGGCGGGCGTGGGGCGATGAGCAGTGACAGACTGCTCCCCATGTATGCGATTCGCTTTGCCACGACCGGCGGACCCGAGGTCCTGACCTTCGACGAACTCGACGATCCGACGCCGAAGCCGGGCCAGGTCGTGGTCGAGATGGCCGCCGCCGGCGTGAACTTCATCGACACCTATCACCGATCCGGTCTCTATTCATTGCCGCTGCCAGCCGGACTCGGAATGGAGGGCGCTGGTGTGGTGACCGCCGTTGGGGAAGGCGTCGATCATCTGGTCGAAGGTGACCGGGTGGCGTGGGCGATGGCGCCGAACTCGTACGCCACGATGGCCGCCATTCCCGCCGCCGTCGCCGTGAAGGTCCCTGACGGGGTCGACCTCGACCTGGCCGCTGCCGTCATGCTCCAGGGCCTCACCGCGCACTACCTGATCACCGATACGTGGCCGCTCGCCGCCGGGGAGCGCTGCCTGATCCACGCCGGTGCCGGGGGCGTCGGCCTCCTGGCGATCCAGATGGCCAAGCTCAAAGGCGCCGAGGTCTTCACCACCGTCAGCACCGCCGAGAAGGCCGAGTTGGCGACGGGTGCCGGAGCCGATCACGTCATCAACTACGCCGAGGAGAACTTTGCCGATGCGATCGAGGCCATCGCCGGCAAGCGCCCGCTCGACGTCGTCTACGACGGGGTGGGCAAGACGACGTTCGACGACGGACTACGGCTGTTGCGACCTCGTGGTCTGATGGCCACGTTCGGCAACGCCTCGGGGCCGGTCGATCCGATCTCCCCACTGGTGCTGTCGAACGGATCGCTGTTCCTCACTCGGCCCACGCTCGGCAGCTACACCCAGACGCGCGAGGAACTCGTCGGGCGCACCGACGAGCTGTTCGGCTGGATGGCCGAGGGCAAGCTCGATGTGCGGATCGGCGAGCGGATCCCCCTTGCCGAAGCGGCCGAAGCGCATCGCCTGCTCGAGGGTCGTCAGACCACCGGGAAGGTGTTACTCATCCCCTGATCCGACGCGGCGACATCAGAACGCGTCGGCGAGTGAAGCGGGGTCGGAACCCATCGCCCCCTCGACCTCGACCGCCGAGCCGTCGGCGAAGACGATGGTCAGGGGCGATGCCATCCGTCCCTTCTCCATGGTGACCGAGACGATCTCGGTGCGCTGCCACTCGGCGTCGATCGCCTTCGGACTGCCGGTCATTGCCGACAACGTGCAGGTGAAGACACGCTGGTCGGTCAACACGAGGAAGCGTTGACCCGACGGGAAGCGAGAACCCAGGGTGCCCTCGGTCGGCGCCGCGGTCGGCGACGAGGAACGACCGGCGATGGCAGCGCCGACGACGCCACCCACCTCGCGACCGATCATGTGCTTGATCGTGCCCTTGGGGTTGGTGGTGCACCCGGCGACCACGACCTCACCAGAGCGCAGACCGAGCTTGTCGGCAGCCTTCTCGACCTTCTTCTTCACGTTCACCAGAGCCATGGAATCCCATCGGTCGATGGCTATGGATCATGAACGATCGAGCCTCAGGGCCGACGGCCGGTACCGCCGCGCTTGTTCTTCGGGCGGGGCTTCCCCGATCGCGAAGACACCTTCGGACCCTTCTTCTTTTTGGTGCCGTCGTTGACCTTGGCCGTGCCGGGACGACCCGAGGCGTTCGGCCGACCGGGACGACCCGACTCAGTGCCGGCACGACGAGCGTCGCGCGGGCCGCTGCGAGAGGGGCGATCGTCAGTTCGCTCGGTCCGGTTGGAGCGCCCATTGCCATTGCCGTCGCCGCTGCTGCGAGCATGCTCGGTTCGTTGACCCCGACCTTCGCCGTCGCGACCGCCACCACCGAAGCCGCCATTGCGCCCGCCGCCGTTGCGGCGACCCTGGCCGCCGCGCCGTTGACCGGCAGGCTTGGCGCTCTGCGGCTTCGCCGCCGTTTCGTCACGCACCGGTGCCGGGCGATCCTCGGGGTCGGTGATGTCGGGTGTCTCCTCGAGGTGGTCGGGCAGCCCGAGTTCCTTCTGCATCTTCTTGGTGGACTTGTACTGGTCGGAGTTCACGAACGACACGACCACCCCGCCGGCGCCGGCCCTGGCCGTTCGACCCGACCGGTGGATGTACGTCTTGGCGTCTTCCGGTGGATCGAAGTGGATGACCCCGGCGACGTCATCGACGTGGATACCGCGGGCCGCCACGTCGGTGGCCACCAACGCCGACACCCGACCGGAGGTGAACGCGTCGAGGGCGGCGTCACGTTGGTTCTGTGAACGGCCGCCGTGGATCCAACCGGCTTTGACGCCGGCGTTGCGAAGCTGACGGGCGACCCGGTCCACGCCGTGGCGGGTCCGGCAGAACACGATGGTCGTGCCGGTCTCGGTGATGACGTCGGCCGCCAGCGCAACCTTGAGGTTCTGCTGGGTCTTGATGAATCGGTGGGAGGCCCGCTTGTCGAGCGTCTGCTCCGAGGGCCCGAACTCATGACGGACGGGATCGTTCTGGTAGGCGTCGATGATGACCTGGACGTCGCGGTCGAGCGTGGCGGAGAACAGCGTGGTCTGGCGATCGGTGGACGTGAGGTCGAGGAGCTGGCGCACCGGAGGGAGGAACCCCATGTCGGCCATGCGGTCGGCCTCGTCGATCACCACCTGGTTGACCTCGCTCAGCTTCACCTCGCCCTGGTTCAACAGGTCGATCAGACGGCCGGGGCAGGCGACGAGCAGGTCGACACCGGCCCGCAGCGCTCGCTGCTGTTCACCGAAGCCGACACCGCCGTAGATGGCGGCGGCAGTGCGACCACGTTCGCGAATCAGCGGCTCGAGTTCGGCACGGATCTGCTCGGCGAGCTCGCGAGTCGGCGACAGGATGAGCGCCTTGGGGTGGCGAGGCCGAGCCTTCTCGAGGCGGGCGACGAGCGGCAGACCGAAGGCCAGGGTCTTGCCCGATCCGGTCGGCGCACGGCCGAGGACATCGCGTCCGGCAAGGGCGTCGGGGATGGTGGCCGCCTGGATCTCGAAGGGGTGATGGATGCGCTGGCGTGCGAGAACATCGACCAAGTCGGCCGGAAGGCCGAGGTCGGCAAAGGTGGTGTCCATGAACTGGTACTTCCGTTCGGTGCCCAAGCCCCCATGATGGGCACGAGCAAGAGATCACCAACGGTAGCGGCGGCACCACGATCGGACACCGTGACGCATGGCATGACTGCTCACTCGTTCCACTTGCAGGGCCGAGACGGACTTCGGAGGTCGATGAGTCGATCGTCAGTCGAGGAGGTTGTAGCCGGGTACTTGGACGTGAGGAGTGTCCAAGTAGACCTTTGCTTCTGGCGAACCGAGAAATCTGCCGTGGCTCCATCGAATCTCGACGTGCCCCTCGACCATTCGTTCAATCCCAGAAGCGCGGCTAGTGACGGCAGCTGCCCATGCCACTTGCGGCTGGCCAGCCTTGACGGGGACCACCTCGAAGCTCGTCAAGTCGTACTGCTGCATCCAGTCCCACGCCGAGTCGACTCGGAGCCGCAGGGAATCGGCTCGACTCGTTCCGAGAATGAAGTAGGTGGCGGTGGTTATCCGCAGCATTCGCCAGAGCAGCCGAAGCGGGTTGCGCGGTTGCGACAATGCTGCTCTCCACCTAAGCGCCGACTCTGCTGAGACAGCGTCGCAAACGTCCTGCCAGGGTCCTTGCAGAGGCTGCGGCCAAGACCTGGCAGACAGGTTCACTTTTAGAGCGCGCTGTTGTTCTCGAGTGAGATCTCTGACGTGCTCGGGAAGACCCTCGATTCCGGTGAACCTTGAGGCGGCCACGTAGAGCCTCTGGTACTCATCTGGTGCAGCTTCAATGAACCAGTGCGTCCTCGACCGTTCATCACCGACGAGTAGCCGCTCGAAGAGCCTCGGAGGACCCGGATTGACCAAGACCTTCGAGAGGTACTTGCAGCTGACAAGAAACACATGATCAAGCCGAAGATCGGCAGGAATGACGTCGTCGCCTGGAGGTTGATGAGGTCCCTTCCACTCTGCACGAATCGGCGATCGGCCTCTGAGACCATCGCGCGCCTGCAGGAAGGCGCGACCGTTGGCGAACGCAGCGCCGGAAGGACGCCTCGTGCTCGCCATTGTGGTAGGCCAGCTGCAGAGCTCGCCACGTCTCATCCGACACACCGACCAGCTCGCGCGGTCGATGCTCGAGCGTCGACTCGAGGTCAGGGCCGAGCATGCCGAGAGCCGTCGAAATCTCCGTGATCTCGGTGAGACTGCTCGGCACGGCTCAATCCTGAAACAAGGGCGTGAAGTCCAGCTCATGGGCAGCCAGCTCAACGTCGCTTGCTCGATAGAGCTCGAACGACGAGTAGACGTCGACCTCGGTGCCGTGACTCATCCACAGTTCGACTGCCTCGCCCCACTGCTCATTCCGCAGCGCAGTACGAAGCCGGTCCCGAAGACCTTCGCCGATGTCGTTCCCAGGTATTCGCGCGATGAGCTGAAGCGCGATCACCCAGTTGAGAGTCTCTTGATCCTCAGCGATGAGGAGAAAAGGAGGGTCGTCACGGACGACGGCACAGGCGACGAAATCCACTATCAGCCTATTCGCCGAGCGAGATCCGCTACCGTCCAAAAACCTGGTTGAGGATTGTCGACGTATCCTCCCTGCGCGTAGAGGCTGAGCCGTTTGAGGCTGTCCTCCGACAGCATCTCGATGGCGTCGAAGAAGGCGTTCGGACCAGCGGTCCTTAAGGCGGTGTCCCCGTCGCTTGGTGTCCTCGGCAGATGACTGGTGAGGAAAACAAGCGGTACTCGTCCTCGTCCTTCATCTCCGCGGAGGGCGTGCGCTCGGCCCAGACACTTCCAGACGGTGTCGGTTCTCAGCAATCCGCCGCGGTGGCTTGTGAATGCTCCTGATACGTCGAAGTACCAGGAGTCGCCGTTGTTGTCCTTGGCGATGAAGTTGACGGTCACACCCGTCTTTCTGATCCGCCGGTTGCGTTCGTCGATGACGAATCCAGCCTCGTCGAGTAGCTCTTCAGCGAGCTTCTGTGCAGCCTTCCCCTCCTTGGTCGCACGGCTCTGGAAGTTCTCCGGTTGCTCTCGCAGATCAACGACCGGGGCCGGCGCACTCGAGTCGTTCTCGACAACGGTGACCGTCGGTGCGACCGATGCTCGAGTCTCAGTGGCGACTCGTTCGCGAGCGATCTCGACGTAGCTGGAATCAAGGTCGTAGCCGGCGTATCGACGTCCGAGCCGGGCGGCTGCAACGAGCGACGAACCAGATCCCATGAATGGGTCGAGAACCAGATCATCCTTGAACGTGTACAGGCGGATGAGCTGTTCTGGGAGTTCGACTGGAAACGGTGCCGGGTGGCCGACGCGTCGTGCTGACTCTGGTGGGATAGGCCAGATATCGAGAGTCGAGGCCATGAAGTCCTCTGTGAGAATGGTGCTCTCGTGGGGAAGCCCCTCCGCAAGCCGCTGCTTCACAGTCTTGGCACGGTCGAAGCGACCCTTGCTCGCGATGATGACTCGCTCGCTGATGTCGCGGAGTACCGGGTTCGCTGCGCTGCGGAACGAGCCCCAGGCGCATGATCCGCTCGCGCCCTCAGCCTTTTGCCAGATCAGCTCGCCGCGCAGCAGCATCCCTAGATCGTGCTCGAGGATTCGGATGACGTCAGCCGACAAGCTGCGATACGGCTTGCGTCCGAGGTTTGCGACGTTGACGGCCAACCGGCCACCCGGCTCGAGCTTGCGCACGCACTCGGCAAAGACGTCCGTAAGCATCTCGAGGTACTCGAGATACGACGCAGGAACACCTTCGCGGTCCAGTTCTTCCTCGTATTGCTTGCCTGCAAAGTAGGGAGGGGACGTGACGACGAGAGCGACAGACCCGTCGTCAATCTCGTCCATATCGCGGGCGTCGCCACAGATGAACGGTTCGGCGATCGGTTTCGGGGCAGGGATGTGTTGGTCATCGCTCAGCTCGGGTGCACGAAATCGATCGTAGAAAGGAGTCGAGTCGTGACTCTCACGCCCCCCGACGCCAAAGTTGGAGGTGGTCGTCTTTCGTCGTTGTCCCACTCGTCCTCCCACTACGAAAACAAGGTCGATCTCTTGCACAGACCGAACATACGCGCGATCCGAGCATAGTGGCGGCCGGGTGCCGGCACTCGGCTAGCGCCGTACTCGTCGACGAGACTGTCGTCTCGGACGAGGTGCGTCAGGGGCGGGTGATGCCGGGGCGACGCAGCGGGGGAATCGTCTTGGGTGGCTGACGGCGGGCGGGTACCTGGCCGAGCAACGTGGTCGTGGCCGCCGCTACGGCAGCCACGGCCGCCTCGAAGACGTCGGTGGTGGCGGCGTTCGGGTGGCGGATGCCGCTGACCTTGCGGATGTACTGACGCGCCGCCGCCTCGATCTCGTCGGCCGTCGCTGCCGGTTCGAGCCCGCGAAGTTCGGTGATGTTTCGACACATGCGCCCGATCCTGTCACAGGCGAGCCGGCGCGCGTCGGCCGATGCGGAGCCGCTCGTCAGTTGCCCGAGGGGGTACCAAGCCCAGAACGCCAGGCACCAAACAGCGCGGCATAGTGGCCGCCCTGCTCGACGAGTTCGGCATGCGGCCCGATCTCGGCGATCGAACCCTCGGCCACGACCGCAACCCGATCACACCGAGCAGCGGTCGTGAGGCGATGGGCGATGGCGATGACGGTGCGCCCGCTCATCAGCCGTTCGAGCGCCGCCTCGACGATGCGCTCCGTCCCAGGATCGAGCGACGAGGTCGCCTCGTCGAGCACCAGCACGGCCGGGTCGACCAACGCCGCACGGGCCAGCGACACCAGCTGCCGCTCCCCCGCCGACAACCGGCTGCCCCGCTCCTGTACCTCGGTTGCCAGTCCGTCCGGGAGCGCTTCGATCCGTTCCCAGATGCCGATGCGCTCGAGCGCCTGGCGGACCTCGTCGTCGCCGACCGACGGCGACGCGATGCGGATGTTGTCGGCGATGGAGCCATCGAACAGATAGCCCTCCTGCGGAACCACGAGAATGCGACGCCGCAATTCGGCGACCGAGCCGTCACGCAGGTCGACCCCACCGAAACGGATGGTGCCCACGGTCGGGTCGTAGAGCCGAGCGATGATCTTCGCGAGCGTCGACTTTCCCGCCCCGGTGGGGCCGACCAGCGCGATGCGTTCGCCGTCGGCGATGGTCAGATCGATGCCGCTCAACACGGGCTCGGACGACCCCTCATAGGTGAAGCCGAGGCCCTCCACCTCGATGGCACCCGACGGCGGGAACGCAACCGGGTTCACCGGCTCGACCAGATCGATCTCCTCGTCCAGCAGACCGAAGAGTTTGTCGAGTGACGCAGTGGCCGACTGCACCAGGTTGAACAGCTGGCTCAGCTGCTGCACCGGTTCGAACAGACCCTGGAGCAACAAGATGAAGGCCACCACGGTGCCGATCGTGAGCCGCCCCTGATGCGACAGGTAGCCACCGACACCGATCGTCAGCGCCGTCGTGGCCGTCGATGCGAACTCGATGATGGGGAGGTACCACGCCGCAACCCGGACCGAGTTCATGTGCGAGCGGTACAGATCCTCGTTGGTCTCGGAGAACTGCTGAGCCTGCAACGACTCCCGGCCGAACGCCTGAACCAGACGGACACCACTGATGCCCTCCTGAAGCGCCGACAGGGTCGAGCCGATGTTGTCGCGGACGGCGAGATAGGCCTTGTTCGAATCCTTCTGGAACTTGATCGACGCCAGACCGACCAGCGGGATCGCAGCGAGGCAGCAGAGCATCAACTGCCAGCTCAGGAACGTGAGCACGATCACCGTCCCCACCAGCTGGAGGAAGGCCGCCGTGAACATGAGCAGACCGAACTGCACCAACTCCGACAGCGAGTCGACGTCGGAGGTCATGCGGGAGACGAGGATGCCGGCCTTGTTGCGGTCGTAGTAGGCGAGCGACTGCCGCAGGAGCTTGTCGAACACCCGGCGACGGAGGTCGCGCAACGTGTTCTCCCCCACCCACGCCAACGTGGCGATCGACCCGCGATAGAACACGTAGCCCAGGACGGCGGCGGCAAGGTAGCCGCCGACGGCGAGTGCCAGATGACTGCCGTCCTTCGGCCTGATGCCGTCGTCGATCGCCGATCGGACGAGGAGCGGCCCGGCGATCGTGGTGCCGGTCCACAAGATCAGCAACGCGATGGCCTGCACTCCACGGCGGCGATAGGGCGACACGAGCCTCAGGGCCCGACGCAACACCGCCTTGGTGCCGGCGAGATCGAGACGCTCGTCGGCGCTGACGCCCCCCTGCATCCAGCCCGCCATCAGCCGGCACCTCCGTCGCCGGACGCGGCCGACGCACCCTCGGCAGCTGCGTCGGAGGCCAGGACCTCCTGATAGCGGAGGTTGCTCACCAACAGCTCGGCATGCGTGCCGGCGGCCACGATCCGACCCTCATCGAGTAGCACCACCCGATCCGCGAGCGCGATGGTGGCCGGACGATGCGCGATCACGATCGTGGTCCGCCCACCCATCACCTCGGCCATGGCGTCTCGGATCTCGTGTTCCTTCGTCGGGTCGACCGCGGAGGTTGCGTCGTCGAGGATCAACACTCGAGGGTCGGCCACGATGGCCCGAGCAATCGAGAGTCGCTGCCGTTGACCACCCGACAGCGAGAACCCGCGCTCGCCCAGCTCGGTGTCGTACCTGTCGGGCAGGGCCTCGATGAAGTCGGCCGCTCCGGCCAGCTCAGCCGCCCGGCGGATCACTGCGTCACTGGTCGAGGGGTCGGCAAACGCGAGGTTGTCGCGAATCGACCCGCTGAACAGGAACGTCTCCTCGAAGACGAGCGAGACCGCCTTGCGCAGTTCCTGGCGACGAAGATCGCGCAGGTCGATCCCGTCCAGGAGCACGGCGCCGCTGTCGACATCGTAGAACCGCGGAAGGAGGCGGGCGACGGTCGATTTGCCGCACCCGGTCATGCCAACAAGTGCCACCGACTCCCCCGGGTCGATCCGCAGGTCGAAGTCATGGAGGACCGGGACCTCGCCACCGTGGTAGCCGAACTCGACGTGGCGGAACTCGATGGCACCGCCGTTGCGGCGAGGTGGCAGCGATTTCGGGTGCGGTGGGTCGACGATGAGCGGCGCGGTGGAGAGCACCTCGGCGATCCGGTCGCCGGCCGCTGCCGCTCGCTGACCCTGGGCGACGACCTGGCCCAGCATGCGCAGCGGTTGGATCAGCATCAGGACGTAGAGGTTGAACCCGACGAGTTCGCCGACCGTGAGTTGATCCTCGATGACGAGGTGGCCGCCGTAGGCCAACACCATCACCAGCCCGAGGTTCGGTAGCAGCTCGATGGCCGGGAGATACGTGGCCCGGACCCGAGCCGAGCGCATCGATGACTCGAAGACGTCGTCAGCCTCGACGTCGAGCTTGGAGGCCTGCAGCGGCTCGGCTCCGAATCCCTTGACCACCCGAATGCCCGACACCGTCTGTTCGACCACGCCCGCCAACTGGGCCGACTCCTCCTGCACCGCAAGGACAGCCGGATGGAGACGCTGCGAGAAGCGACGGCCCAGCACGTTGATGATCGGGAGCCCGACCAATGCGAGCACGGCGAGTGTCGGGTGGAGCAGGAGCATGATCGCGACGGCCGTGACCACGATGAGGAAGTTGCCCGTCGTGATCGGCACTTGGGTGACCACGTTCTGGAACTGCTGGAGGTCGGTGTTGGCCCGACTCATCAGCTCACCGGTTGCGGTGACGTCGTGATAGGCGATGTGGAGTCGTTGGATGTGGGCGAACAGACGGTCGCGGTAGCGGGCCTCGACCAGTCGGGCGTTGCGGAACGCGGTATAGCGGCGTGCCCCGAGCGAGACGCCCGACAAGAGCCCGGCGGCGGCTACGGCGATCGACCATGGCAGGAGCGGATCGTCGCCCTCGATCCCCCGGTCGATCGACAGCTGGATCAGGCGGGGAACCGCCACCCGACCAGCCGTCCAACACAACGCAGCGAGCATCCCCACGAACAACCCGGTTCGCTGCTCGCGCAAGGCTTGCCGGAGCAGCGCCCAGCCGGTGGTCGGTGACGACGTCGGTGCGTTTTCCGACGCCTCAGGACCGTTCGTAGCGCCAGCCCTGTGGGTCGAGAGCAAGTCGATGCCGCGGTCCGGGATCGTCGGCGCCGCCACCGGCATGGAAGACGTCGGGCTCCCAGGTCAGGGTGGGGAACTCGGCCGGGAGGTGTTTGGTGTGGAACCGGGGCGGGGTCTGCGACGCCGCCCACCGCATCGCCGAGGCCGAGTCGCCATGGTGATCGAGCTGCATGAGGGTGACCCAGGTGGGCGGGACCAGCTCGATCTCGCCGGCACGGTGCAGTTGCATGGCGGCGGAGGGAGTGAGCCAGCGGTGCTCATGGATCTCACCGTCGTCGATCACGACCTCGCCGCCGGGTGCCGCCGTGGCGAAGAACCAGGTACTGAACCGACGGC
Organism: Acidimicrobiales bacterium; assembly: GCA_041394265.1. Classification (NCBI taxonomy): domain Bacteria; kingdom Bacillati; phylum Actinomycetota; class Acidimicrobiia; order Acidimicrobiales; species Acidimicrobiales bacterium. The sequence continues at coordinate 1,934,734 of JAWKIO010000005.1, read as the reverse complement.
GCGGGCCTCGGGTGGTCGACATGACCGACTGGAGCGGCGGCTGCCAGTGCGACCAAGTAACGAGATCGTCGACCGAGATGGTGAGGCCGGCCTCTTCGTGGCACTCGCGAACGGCGGCCCGCCGAGCAGACGCCAGCTCGTCGTGATCGAGCTCTTCGGCATCGACACGACCACCGGGAAACACCCAGGCGCCGCCGAAGGCGATCTTCGAGTTGCGGCGCAACATCAGGACCTCAGGTCCGTCGCTGGTGTCTCGCAATAACAGCACGGTGGCAGCCGAGTGCAATTCGAAGTCGTCGGTCATCGACATCCAACCTAGCGAGGCCGAAACAAACACACGAAACGGCCTCCGCTGCGACCTAACGTGGAACGAATGCGTCGGGACGGCATCGAGGTGGCACTCGCAGCGACGGTGGGAGCGGTCATTGCGCTCGTCATCTGGGGACTGATGCAGCGCACCAGCGACCCCGCCGACAACGATGCGTCGTCGCCGACCACCGTCGCCGAGGCGAGCACCGGACCCACCACCCAGCCACTTCGTGAACAGGCCGACCTCGACGCATTCCTCGATGCCTTCCGGGCGAGCCGCACCGGCACCTACCAGGTGACCGGACGCGTGCAGATCGCCCAGGCCGGTACCGACGACACCACCCAGCTCATTGTCTCGACGGTTCGGCGAGGCAGCGACGTCATCGAGGAAGCGGGTACGACGTTGCTCGTCATCCTCGACGGCCAGGAGCAGAGCTGCGAACGGATCTTCGGTGGCGATCTCACCTGTGGCGAGGTCCTCGTGCCCTCGAGCGCCGACGACGACGTCGCCGCCATCGAACGACTCTTCACCGGTGCCGACCCCGACTACCTGTTGTACGCCGAGGACGACGACTGCTGGCAGCTGGTGGCAACGGCCAACCCCGCACCCGCACAGTGGGGTCAGTCCACCACGATCTGTTTCGACCCGGAAACGGGCGCGATTGCACGCCAGACGACGAGCAGCGTGCAAGGAACTCGCACCTACGTGGCCGAGACCATCAGCGGCGAGGTCACCGACGAGGACCTCATTCCTCCGTCCTGACGTGCGCTCGGGCCACATCGGCCGGGCATGGCGAGGAGCGGGTGGGACGAGCGAAGGCCACCGTTGCGTCCCCGACCCGAGGGCCAGGGCTGCGATGCGTGTGGAGGGAGTGGTGACCCCCGCTCGTATCCCGATACCGGTGTGGGCGATGACCACCGGTGTGCTCATATCATCGGTTGGCCCTCCCCGTGACTTGAGGGCTGATTCGAGAACTTTTGCGATGATCTACGCCCAAGACCCCAACTTGCTCGGCGACAACCTCTTGGCCTGGCTCGTCCTCGCCATCGGGGGCGCACTTTTCGCCGGCACGGCCATGGCAGTGCTGCGGCCACCGGCCGAAACCAAAGAGGGCCAACTCGCCCGAGCACCCATCGGCCGAAGCATCGTGCAGATGCTGATCGGCTTCGTCGCCAGCGCCTGGGCCCTCGCCACCCTCCTGGCGTGAACGACCCTGCCAGCGTGAACGACCCTGGGTCGATACCGATCGGGGAGGCGCCTTCATCGACAACCTCCCCACCGAATGGAGTACGGAGCACAGCTCGACACCATGACCAGTGATTTCGTCTCTATGCCGAGCGTGAGGGGCCAGCTCGTTCAGGCGTTGGCCACACTGGCTGATCCGCTGTGGCAACGCCAGACGTGGGTGGGGCATCAACCGCCGTGGGATGCGGTCTCCGACTTCGATACCGATGTCGGCGAGCTGTATGACGGGGTGTCGGTACTCCCCGACCCTCGCCAGATGCTCGGCCGCGTTCTCCTGAATGAGCACGAGGTCGAAGCGATCGCCCGACTAGGGCGCGCGATCGACGCCATTCACAACAAGTACGGGAAGGACACCACTGGCCGCGACGCAGAGATCATCGAGGACCCGTTGTGGCCCGAGGTGCTCGACTCGGCACGAGCCGCGTTGGCAATGCTTCTCAATCCACGAATCTTCCAGGTCCGATGGTTCCAGGACAATCATCACACTCCCTATGAGGACGATCCTCATCCGTTGGACGAGAAGTGACGTTGATCTGAATCCGTGCCCTGGGTGGACTTGCCTGCACCCCTCAAGCGAGCATGCACAACCGCCGATAGGTACAGCGACGAAAGGCCAGTCGCTGTGAGTTCGATCGCGCAAGAAACCAAGGAAGCGGTGCATGCCGCCGGCCGATCCACCACTTCGACAACTCGCCGCCGAGTCGTCGCAGAACCGCAGACCGTTCCGGCGCGTCGCATCGTGGCCGACGATCGAGCGTCACGCACCACCGCGCTCGTGTTCCAGGCAGTGCTGTTCTGTGCCATGTGCGTGTCGCTGCTCGCAGTGATCCAGCAGGCGAGCAGCACCGACTCGAGCCACTCCTCGGTGAGCGGCACCGGCGTGAACGATGCGCCACCGGCCGTCTTCGTCAACGCCGACTGAGCACCGCACGTTCGCGGTCGAGCGGACCAGCTAGAACTCCGAGCGGGCCTGGTCGCGACTGCGGGCCATGTTCTCGAACCGGGTGTAGTGGCCCAGGAACGCCAGCTTCACGTTCGCGGTCGGGCCGTTTCGGTGCTTGGCCACGATGACCTCGGCGATGCCCTTCTGGTCGGTCTGGTCGTCATAGACCTCGTCGCGATAGAGGAACATCACGCAGTCGGCGTCTTGCTCCAAGGCGCCCGACTCACGAAGATCGCTCAACATCGGTCGCTTGTCCTGGCGTTGCTCCAGACCACGGTTGAGCTGAGCCAGCGCCACCACGGGCGCCTCGAGCTCACGAGCGAGGATCTTCAGGTTTCGACTGATCTCCGACACCTCGACCTGGCGGGACTCGGCGTTGGAGCGGCCCTGCATGAGCTGGATGTAGTCGACTACCACCATGCCGAGCGACCCGACCCGACTCTGTAGCCGGCGAGCCTTCGCCCGAATCTCCATGACCGAGGTGTGTGGATTGTCGTCGATGTAGATCGGTGCCTCGGCCAGTCGACCGACGGAATGGCTGATGCGATTCCAGTCGGACTCGTCGAGCCGACCGGTCTTCACCCTGGTGGCATCGACCCGGGCGTCGGAACACAGGATTCGTTGCGAGAGTTCGATGTGGCCCATCTCCAACGAGAAGAACAGCACCGGTTTCCCGCTCTTCATGGCCGCGTTCGTGCACATGCCAAGCGCAAACGCCGTCTTGCCCATGGCCGGACGGGCCCCGACGACGTAGAACGCATTGGGCTGCAGGCCCGACAGCAGTTCGTCGAGGTCGGTGTAGCCGGTCTCGACACCGGTGATGGTGTCGCCCCGCTCGTAGAGCTGCTCGAGCCGATCGAGGTTGGTGGCCAGGAGATCCTTGATCGGCACCGTGGTGTTGGCCACCCGACGCTGGGCGACGTCGAACATGCGCGCCTCGGCGTCGTCGACGGCCTTGACCACGTCGTCGGGTATCCCGTAGGCCATCTCGGCGATCTCGTTGCTGACGGCGATCAGGCGGCGCAGCAACGCATGCTCTTCGACGATGCGGGCGTAGTGCGCGGCGTTGCCGATCGCAGGGGTTCCCGCCTGCAGGTCGATCAGAAGTGAGGGGCCGCCGATGGCCTCGAGCAGATTGGCTCGACGAAGTTCCTCGGCGACCGTGACCGCGTCGATCGGTTCACCTGCGGAGTACAGGCTGAGAATGGCTTCGTAGACATGGCCGTGCGCCGGACGGTAGAAGTGCTCGGCCTCGAGCACCTCGACGGCGTCAGCGATCGCCTCACGGCTGAGCAGCATCGCTCCGAGGACAGCGGCCTCGGCGGCGGTGTTGTTCGGGGGGAGGCGGGTCGTCGGCGACGGAGGGGGACCATCGTCATACATGCGCTCATCCTTGCTCACGCCAACTGTGGATCACCAGAGGCGCAGTCTGTGGAAAACCTTCGTTGGTCTGGGGAAATCGGACGCCGTTGGGGATAGGTCTGTGGAAATCGGGGCGCGACTGTGGAGGAGGACCTGCACGCAGGCCCTCCTCCGACTCGTCGGAATCAGAGTGCGACGACCTCGACGGTCACCGGGAACTGCACCTCGGGGTGGGGGTGCACGGTGACACTGTGAGCGCCGAGGCTACGAATGCCATGGCCTTCGTCGAGGGCGATCAGCTTACGATCGAGCTCGACCCCAGCCTGCTCACGGATGGCATCGGCGATGTCGGAGGACGTCACCGAGCCAAAGAGCTTGCCTTCGCCACCAGCGCGCATAGCGATGGTGATCGGCTTCGACACAAGCGCCTTGGCGACCTCTTCGGCTGCCTCCCGCTCGCGAGCGTTGCGGACGGCCCACGCCTTCTTCATGGCCTGCGCTTCGATCTCGACGCCCTGCGAGGCCTGGCGAGCCAGACCCTTGGGAATGAGGTAGTTGCGGGCGTACCCATCGGCGACCTCGACGAGGTCACCACGATTTCCGAGACCGGAAACCTGCTCATGCAGAACGATGCGCATCAGTTCTCCTCGGTGGTCTCGTTGTCGTCGGCATCGACAACGTTCTCGTTCGGCTCGTCGGACTCATTCGACGGACGACGATCGCCGCGGTCGGGACGGTCGCCCCGATCGGGACGGTCGGAACGGGTGCGGCGCTGGGTGGTGACCCGGCTCGTGTAGGGCAGCAGGCCCATTTCGCGTGCGTTCTTCACGGCCGTGTTGATCACACGCTGCTGCTGTGAGTCGTTGCCGGTGATGCGACGACCACGGATCTTGGCCCGGTCGGACACGAACCGGCGCAGCAGGTCGGTGTCTTTGTAGTCGACGTACTCGATCTTCTCGGTCAGCAGCGGGCTGATCTTCTTCTTGCCGCGGCGGCCCGAGTCCTTGGGCTTGGCCCGGCGTGGGCTCTTCGTCTTTGCCATCAGAAAGGCTCCTCATCGGGCTGGTAGGCAGGGGGTTGTTGTTGGTTCTGCGGAGCGCCGAACGATCGGCCCCCACCGGCGCCACCCGAAGGTGCACCATCGCCGCCTTCGCGGCGCTCGTTGCGGGTTGCGCTGGCCGTGGCCCAACGCAAGCTGATGGCGACGTCGTCGGCGACGACCTCGACCTTCGACCGCTTGTCGCCCTCGGGGGTCTCCCAGGAGCGCTGATCGAGTCGACCGGTCACGGTGACTCGTGTACCCCGAGCGACCGATTCCGCCACGTTCTCTGCCAGTTGACCCCAGCAGGTGACGTCGATCCACGAGGTGGCCTCTTCCCATTCCTGGGTTTGGCGATTCTGCCAACGGCGCGACACGGCGACACCGAAGTTGGCGACCGGCTGTCCGTTGGGCGTGAACCGCAGTTCGGGTTCACGCCCGGCGTTGCCGGTGATGGTTACTGAATTGTCCATGGCCATGAGGGAACTCCTCGTCAGACCGTTGCTGCTGCGAGGCCTCGACGATGGGCTTCGGGAAGCGGCAGACGGATGAACTTGTGGCGGATGACTTCATCCGCGAGTCGCAAGGTCCGGTCGATCTCGCTCAGGGCGTTGGGGGCGAGGAACTCGAGGACGAGGTAGAAGCCCTCGTTCTGGTGCTTCATCTCGTAGGCGAAGCGACGAACGCCCCACTTGTCGATCTTCTCGAGCGATCCGCCCACCTCTTCGGCCATCTTGCCGAGATTGTTGGCGGTGGTCTGCACGGCGGACTCCTCGGTGTCTGCCGTGAAGATGATCATGAGTTCATAGGCTCGCATTGCAAGCATCAATCTCCCTGTGGACCCGGGTATTCGCCGGGGCCCCGGATCTCGGGGCAGGGTCTGTGGCCGAGAGACGGATCCCTCGACGGATGACCAAGCGATGCTAGCGGGCATGTGGACAACCTACACAGGCCCTCTGACACCGTCGTTCCTCGGCCCTGGGGCCTCGGCACTTACCGAGTTGTTCGCTGCGCTCACAACATCGCGCCGCTGGACCAACCCAGAGGCCCTGGGGCCTCGGCACTTACCGAGTTGCTCGCTGCGCTCGCAACATCGATCCGGTGGAACATCGATCCGGTGGGCTGCGAGCTGCTCAGTCGCCGGAGGCGGACGTGGTCGTCGATTCCGGTGGTGGCGTCGTCGTGGTCGTCGGCGCCGTGGTGTCGGGCGTCGTGGTGGAGGTCGTGCCGTCGTCTCCAGGGGCCGTGGTCTCGGTGGTCTCGCCTTCCACGGTGGTCGTGGTCTCCTCGGGAGGCGGCGGTTGGCACGGTTCGGTGGTTGCCGATGTCTCGCCCTCGGAGGTGGTGTCAACCGACGGATCACCCTCGCCTGGCACCGTGTCGGCCACCACGCAGAAGGGCAGTGTGGTCGTGGTCGACAGCTCGGGGTTGAGCAGCTGACCACCGAAGTTGCGCTCCATCGGCAGTTCGCACGGCGGCGCGTTCTCGGTTGCCCGGGTCATGAACGCCGACCAGATCGACGCCGGGAAGTCACCGCCGTGGACCTCGATGCCACGCACGTTCTCCATGGTTCGGACCGGCTCGCCGGGACCACCGGTGTATCCCATCCACACCGCGGCGGTCAGGTTGCAGGTGTACCCGACGAACCAAGCGTCGCGAGCGTCCTGGGTGGTGCCGGTCTTGCCCGCGGCGTCGCGACCGAATGCGGCGTTGCTCCCGGTGCCTGACGAGATCACCTGGCTCATGGCGTAGGTCACCTGGCGGGCGATCGAACCATCGAGCGCACCGGCCAGATCGGGCACCCGTTCGGGGCCGTCCCCGCATGTGCCGTCGTGTGGGTACCAACACACCGACCCGTCCGGGAGCTCGATCCGCTCGATGAGGACCGGATCGAACCGATCGCCCTGGTCGGCGAAGGTGGAGTAGGCGGCCGCCATGTCGAGCACCGACACCTCACCCGAGCCAAGGACCAAGGCATTGACCGGGTCGAGGTTGGTCGAGACACCGAGCCGCTCGGCCATCTCGACGACGGCGGTGGGCCCCAGCTGCACCATGAGTTGGGCGTAGACGACGTTGGACGACACCCGAAGCGCGTCGACCAGTGAGCGATAGCCGTTGCTGCTTCCGCCGCCGCTCACCACCCAGTCGGCGCCGTTGTTCGCCCCCGGCAGTGAGATGGTCGACGGTGCCGGGAACAGCGAATCACCCGAGATGCCGGCTTCCATCGCAACGGCCAGCGCGAAGGGTTTGAACGACGAACCCGGTTGGCGGCCGGAGCCGCCGCCGTCTCGCCCAGTCGCCAGGTTGACCTGCGAGGTGGCGAAGTCGTAGCCACCCATCATGGCCACGACCCGGCCGGACTCGTCGATCGCCACGAGCGCCGCCGACGGGTCATCGGGGTTCACACGAGGATCGACCACCTCGGTCACGCTGGTGAAAGCAGCCTGCTGGAGCGCCGGGTCGAGCGTCGTGTAGACCTTCAGGCCCATCGTGTAGAGCCCGCCATCGGGATAGAGCTCGGCCAACTCTTGGCGGACGGCCTCGACGAAGTATTCGCTGCCCTCGGCGCCACGGACCGCCACCGGTCCCGTGCGATCGGGGGCGGCAATCGTGATGGCGGCGAGATCGGTGGCGGACGCCGCCGCCGCATCATCGGCGGTGATGTAGCCGTCATCGGCCATCAGGATGAGCGTCACGTTCATCCGGCGAGCTGCCTCGACGGGATCCTCCTTCGGATCGGCCGAGTTTGGCGAGCGGATCAGGCCGGCCAGAAAGGCCGCCTCGGGCAGGGTGATCTGCTCGACGTTCTTGCCGAAGTAGTTCTGCGCAGCCGCCTGGACCCCGTAGGCCCCACGACCGAAGTAGATGCGGTTGAGGTAGCGGCGCAGGATCTCCTGCTTCGCTCCCGCCCCGTCGTACTGGTTTGCCAGTTCCCGTTCGAGCTTGATGGCGAGCGTGGCCTCGCGCACCTTTCGAACCAGTGATGCATCGTTGCCGACGTACGTGAGCTTCACGTACTGCTGCGTGATGGTCGATCCACCCTGTGACGCCGACCGCTCTCGGATGTCCTGGTAGAGCGCCCGAGCGATGCCGAGCGGGTCGACACCCTCGTGGGCGAAGAAGTCCTTGTCCTCGGTGGCGACGACGGCTTGGATCAGGACCGTCGGGATCTGCTCATAGGTGACGATCTGACGATCCTCACCAGCCGAGAACTGGGCCATCGCCACATCGTTCGTGCACTCGGCACCATCGGTGCGGGTGACCTCAGCCGAACAGACGAAGGTCGTCTGGGCCAGTGAGGCGAAGTCATCGTCTTCGAGCTCGATGCCCGACAGCACGGCGATCGCCGTGAACAGGCCGCCCAGGCAGAACAAGCCGAACAGGAACACCACGCGCCGCAACCGCCACAACAGGTGGCGCTCTCGATTCGGAGTGGGTCCGGGGCCGGCAAGCACACCTCGTCGAGACGAGGAGGAACGAGACTTCGACGATCGCTGAGATGCAGGTGACAACGCGGTGGTTCCCGAGAGGCGTTCAGTTGGCCGACGGAGCGACGTCGCCGGCGAGGGCGAAGGACTCACGAAGGTGATTCCACCAACAGCTTCGACAGATCTCGAGGGAGTAGCAGGTGGTGGGCTTGCCGCGACGCCGCAACCGGGTCATCTCCCGTAGATCGGCGACGAGGCGTCCGCCCTTCGGCAGCCCGATCCCGAAGGCAAAGGTGACCGTGACGAGTTCGTCGGCGTCGCAAATGGGGCAGGGCTCGTCGAGCGGCGCGGCATGGTGGTGCGCCACGCGGCGCAGCTCCGGCTGGGCGTCACAGACCTCGGTGGCCGTTCGCCGCCCCTCGTGAAACGCCGTGACCGTTCGCTGGCGCGCCAACCGGTAGCTCACGACGCCTTCGTTGTCAGCGGCTTGCCAGCGGGGCATGGCGCTCCAGGGTAGCGACCCCGGTGCCCGGAGTTCAGGCGGGCCCTACGCCGCCCCAACGGCGGAGCTCGTCGACCGCTTGTTCCGGGGTCAACGGGCCCAACTCGATGCGCCGCTGTTCGAGAAAGGCAACCGCCTTGCCGACTGAGGGTCCAGGTTCGATCCCGAACGTCGACATGATGGTCTCCCCGTCGAGCGGTGGGCCGGTCGGCACCAGCGGTTCGTCGACGGCAAGTTCGTCGAGCGCCGAGCGCAGTGCCGTGGCGACGACAGCGGTGTTGTCGCACAGTCGCCCGATCGCCAGCACGTCATCCACCACCGCCAGATCGTTCCGAGCGTCCGCGACCAGACGACGGGCGCCGGCGGCGCTGACCTCTCGATCGCCGAGCGACTCGATCAGAGCGATGGAGCGCACGGTGTGGCGTCGATCATCGGTCGAGGCCCGCAACCGTCGAAGGACGCCCTCGGCGGTGTCGGCCCCGTGGGGCAAGAGCAGACCGATTCGTCGGCGGGATCGAACGGTGCAGGCGTCGACGAGTCGGAACGACGCCGAGATCGTGGAGGGCGCCGGCTCGAACCCCAGGACCCGTGGCAGCAGGCCGACGTCGTCGAGGAACTCGAGTCCCCGCCGAGGTTCGGCGACGTGCAGCAGCCGTTCCAGCTCGTCGTGCACTCGCTCGCGCGAGACGATGTCGAGCCGAGCGGCGAGGGACCGTGCCGCCTCGAGGAGGTCGGCGTCGGCCGTCAGTCCGAACCGTGGGAGGAAGCGAGCCGCGCGCAACATCCGCAGGGGGTCGTCGGAGAACGACACCCTCGGGTCGAGTGGTGTTCGCAGTCGACGGGCGACGAGATCGTCGAGGCCACCGAACGGGTCATGCAGTTGCTCGTCGACCAGCGAGACCGCCATGGCGTTGATCGTGAAGTCGCGTCGCGCCAGGTCGGTCCGAAGGTCGTGTCCGAAGGCGACCTCGGGCTTGCGCGAATCGGGGTCGTAATCCTCGGCGCGGTAGGTGGTGACCTCCACGTCGAACGGCCCGATCCGCGCCCCGATCGTGCCGAACCGTTCGCCCTGGGTCCACAGTGCCGAGGCGAACGGTCGCAGGAGTTCCTTGATGGTGCCGGGATGGGCCGAGGTGGTGGCGTCGATGTCGGCCGCGTCGCCATGCACTCCGAGCAGGGTGTCGCGCACGATGCCGCCGACCAGGAACAGTTCGTGACCTGCGGTCTCGAACGCACGACCGACGGCTCGCATGCCATCGATCGTCGGCTGGAAGTCCGCCGGCCGGTAGACGATCTCGCCTGGCATCAATAGCGAAAGTGCAGGCTGCGGACCATGTCCACGATCTCGCGTCCCGGACCACCCGACGTGGTCGACTCCCGGGGCACCTCGACGCCGACCGCGGCGCCCGCCACCGAGGCGGTGCAGTCGTAGAGGGCCTGGAGGTCGTAGCCCCCCTCGAGGAAGAGCAGACGACGCGACGCAGGCACGAGCGGCAACATGTTGGCCACGATGTCGGCGTAGTCGGCGGCGCTGTAGCCCAGGTCGGTGAGCGGATCGGTCTTGTGTCCATCGAACCCGGCCGAGACGAGCAGCCACGTGGTCTTGTGGCGTTCGATGGCCGGCGCGATCACCGTGGTGAATGCATGGCGCAGCACGTCGCCGGTGGCGAAGGCCGGTAGCGGAACGTTGATCGTCGTGCCTTCCCCTTCGCCTTCGCCGACCTCGTCGACGCGTCCGGTGTAGGGGTACCAGGGGAACTGGTGCACACTCACGAAGAGAACGTCGGGGTCGTCGTAGAAGATGGCCTGGGTGCCATTGCCGTGGTGGGCATCGATGTCGATGATCGCGACCCGCTCGCCTCGATCGGCGAGCGCTCGAGCGGTGACCGCGATGTTGTTGATCAGGCAGAAGCCCATCTGGGTGTTGGCCAGCGCATGGTGACCGGGAGGGCGGACCACCGACCAACCAACATCGGCCTCGCCACGGTCGAGCGCAGCCACCAGGTCGAGTCCCGCACCCGCTGCTCGCAACGCGGCGTGGTAGGAGTCCTTCGACACGAACGTGTCACCGTCGATCTGTCCGCCGCCGGCTTCGCAGAGTCGCTGCAACGAGTCCATGAGTGCCCCGGGATGCACTCGTTCGATCAGCGCTCGCGGTGCCTCGCTGGCCTCGATCCACGTGAGGGCGTCGTTGATGCCCGCCCCCTCGAATCCCTTGAGCACGGCGGTGAGTCGATCAGGTCGTTCCGGATGGTCCTGACCCGGGTCATGCATCCGGCACAGATCGTGGGTGGCGAGCAGCATCGACATGACTCCACGCTAGGTGGTCGGGCCGCTCGTGTCCCAGTCCTTGCGCCATCGCGGTCGGATGAATCCCCGGGATGACCGTCGCCACTCGGCGGCTTCCAGAACACCTCGTCGTTACCCCACGAACCCCTCCCAGGTGTCTAGCCTGAGCACCGGTGGACCATCTGCATGCGAACCCACACGGCGCCGGTCTCCGCCGGAGCTGGACCAAACCTGCGTCGTTCGTCGGCCTGCGGGTGGTGCCGTGGCGTGGCGATGTCCGCGTGGCGCTGGTCGGACCCCGGCGCGATGGTCGCCGACCGAGCACCCTCGACATCGTCCAGTGCCTTGGCGAGCTTGCCGAGCGTGGCGTCGGTCAGGCCATCACCCCGGCGCTCGGACAGATGGACGCCCAACCGTTCTTCGACGCCGGGTTCCGCTTGCACGAGCACCTCCACCTGCTGGCCCACCGACTTTCCGACGAGGTCCCGCCGTCGCGGCATCAGCTGTCACCCGGCCGGCCATGGCACCGCAGCGCGGTACTGCGAGTCGATGCCCAGGCGTTCGAACCCTTCTGGCAGTTCGACCGCCTCTCACTACGCGAAGCTCGACACGCCACACCGACCAGCCGATTCCGTGTCGCCTTCGATGGGCGTGATCTCGTCGGTTACGCCGTCACCGGTCGCGCCGGTGACCGCGGCTACCTTCAGCGCCTTGCCGTCGCTCCCGCTGCAGCAGGTCGGGGCCTCGGTACAGACCTCGTGCTCGATGGGTTTCGTTGGCTGAGAAAGCGCGGCGTCCACACCGTGATGGTCAACACTCAGGAACACAACCATCGCGCCCTCGACCTCTACGAACACCTCGGGTTCGAACGGCAGGACCCGGGCCTCGTGGTGCTCCGCTGGGATGCTGCCGCGTGAGTTCAGCGCGTGAACCTCGTATCCAACGGCACGCGTCGGCGCCAAGGGCTTGGTCTCGGACGGCCCGTGGGTTCCGAGCGTCGCTCATCGCCGTGCTCGCCCTGACCGTCGGCGTCCTGACCGTGGTCACCGCTCCATCGGTGGCGGGCGGCCAGACCGACGACACCGACACCACGACCGATTCCGATACCACGACCGATTCCGACACGACGACCGAACCTCCCGTCACGCCGCTCCGAGCCGGCGCACTCACGCTCCTCGACCAGTCGCACTACGTCGCCGCCGACGGTGACTTCGTGGCGATCCTGGGCTGGAACGGGCCCGTCGACCCTGACCTCACCGTGACCGTGACCATTCGGGGCAAGGTCAGCAGCGAGTCCCAGCTCGCCGCCGACACCGCCGTGCTGAACCGTCGCCCGGCAGTACCCCTGATCACCGTTCGCCAGCCCGATGGCAGCCTGCGTGTCGATCTCGCCGTCCGGAGCTTCTCTCAGACCTCCGACGACGATCGCGAACGGGTGTTGATCCCCGACCCTGGGGTCTATCCGGTCGTCATCGAGGTCCGCGACAGCGGGGGGACGGTGGCCTCGATCCGCACCTACCTCGTGCGCCTTCCCACCGAAACGGCCGAGATCGATCTTCTCCCGATCTCGACCATCCTGCCGGTCAGCTCTGCCGACGGACTCTCGGTGACCGATGTCGTCACGTTGCTCGACCGTCACCCCACGCTGCCGATCACGGTGATGCTCGAGACCGGGGTCGTCTCCGAGCTGCTCGACGATCCGGCCGCTGCCGATGCGCTGCGGGTCGCGCTGGCCGAGCGAACGCTGATCGTGGGCTCGACCCTCGACCTCGACCCGTCGGCTCTCGCCGAGATCGGGCAGGGCCAGCTCTTTCAGGAGTCGGTCCGCTCATCGCGTGAAGTCCTCCAGGATCTGGGGCTCGATCCGTCGGAGTCGACCCTGCCCATCGAGCCACCACTGACCGAGGAAGGCGCTCAGCTCCTACGTTCCCTCGGATTCACGACCGTGCTCACCTCCGACGGCGGGCCGTCCGGTCTCATCGATACACCGGCAGGCGCGGTGCGCGTCGCCGGGATCGATGAAGAGCTGACGTCCCTCCTTGCCAGTCGGACCGAGGCCGTCTCGGCCGCCCACAGCCTGATCGCTCGGCTGGCGCTGCGGGCCGAGACCGACATCACGCCGGTGCTCATCGGCGGCCCGTCGCTACGACAGGCGTCGCTGGCATCGATCGACGTCTTGCTCAACGCCCAGGAAGGTGGTGGCCTCCTCGCTCCGAACTCCCTGGCCGACTTCAGTCGCCTCAGCCCACCACTGGCCATACGCACGGTGGAGAACCCCGCCCAGGATCTGGCGCCGGTCGCCGATCTGGTGGCCGAGTCCCTCGGGCTGATCGACAGCTACCGCACCTTCCACGCCTCCGGTACGTCGGCACCCGACGTGTTCGTGAACGGCCTCTTCGCCGCACTCGGCCGTGACCGCAACCCGACGGATCGCGAGCTCGCGATTCGCCAGGTCGACAACCAGCTCCAGGCGTCGTTCGACGTGATCCGGATTCGCGAGGGCCAGTCGATGACGCTCACGGCCCGGCGCCTGGTAGTCCCTCTCAGCATCGAGAACGTGTCCAGCGGTGATCGTCTGGTGCAGCTTCGGTTCACCGCCGACAAGGTCGTCGTCGAGGAGGACGGCCAGACCTTCTTGATCCCTCCCGGCCTGACGACGCTCGACATCACGGTCGAGGCGAGAGCGCTCGGACTTTCACCCCTCCAGGTCGAGGCGTTCACGCCCGATGGTTCGCGCTCGCTGGCAGCAACCCGGCTGCAGATCCGATCGACCGCCGTTCCCGGTCTCGGACTCCTGCTCTCGGGAGCCGCCCTTGCCTTCCTGATCAGTTGGTGGATCATCTCGATCGGGAGAACACGCGCCCTCAAACACGACGCGGCACGCGCCGCTCACGCCGACATCGAGCCGACGCTGCCCGAACGCCTCGACGTCGGCGATGCGGCCGTTGGCGTTAACGTCGACGCCGACGGCACGTCCCAAACGATCTGATCATTGATGGACTCTGAGCACGCGCTCGGCGCGCAGATGAGAGCCGGCTCGATGCTGGCTGGGCGCTATCGACTGGTCGCGCCCATCGCCACCGGCGGAATGGCGCAGGTGTGGCAAGCCGAGGACACCGTGCTTGGCCGCCGCGTCGCGGCAAAGGTGCTCCATCCCCACCTCGCCACCGACCAGGCGTTCCTCCTGCGATTTCGACGGGAGGCCATTGCTGCGGCCCGGCTGTCCCACCGATCGATCGTCGGCATCTACGACACCGTGTCTGACGACGGCAACGAAGCGATCATCATGGAGTTGATCGAAGGGCGGACGATGCGAGCGGTCCTCGACGAAGCCGGTCCGATGCCGGTTGCCGACGTGATCGATATCGGTGTGCAGGTCGCCGAAGCACTCGGCGAGGCCCATCGGGGCGGCGTCGTCCATCGCGACATCAAACCTTCGAACATCCTGCTCTGCGCCGATCGTCGGGTGATGGTCACCGACTTCGGCATCGCAAAGGCCGGCGAGGACACCGATCTCACCGTCACCGGCACCCTGCTCGGCACGGCGAAGTACCTCTCCCCAGAGCAGGTATTGGGCGACGACGTCGACCCACGCTCTGATCTGTACTCGCTGGGCGTCGTGCTCTACGAGGCGATCGCGGGGCGGGCCCCCTTCCGGGCGGAGACCGACGCTGCCACGGCACTGGCTCGCCTCCACCAACAACCACGCCCGCTGCAAGAGTTCCGTCGCGACCTGCCAGCCGCACTCATCTCTATCATCGATCGTCTGCTGGCACGCGATCCTGCCGACCGATGGATGACGGCGATCGAGGCCCGCACGGCGCTGGCCGCCCTCGATCGTTCACCGGTCACGCCGACCACACCACCCGGGGCCAACCAGGACGCCACCCGGACGATCACCACCCCCGAGCCTCTTCCTTCTGTCGCACCAAGTGCGTCGATCAACGACCATGTGTTGAACGACCACGAGTTCGGAGGGAGCGAGTTCGATGATCACGAGCACTCCTTCCTCCGATCGGAGCAAAGTTGGCTGGTTCCCGCCCTGATCGTGCTGGTGTTGGCCGCCGCACTGGTGCTCGCCGGGATCCTGTTCACCACCAAGGCCAGCATCGACTTTGGTGGGGACACCCCAAGCGTCAGTGGCGACGAAACCAGTGAAACCACCGTGCTCACGCCGACCAACGAACTCGTCGAGGCCACCGTCGCCGGTCTGTCGACGATCGACCCACCGGCGCAGGGCGGCGACGGCGAGGAGAACGACGCGCTCCTCCCCCTGGCCATCGACGGTGATCGCAACACCGTCTGGCGCTCGGACCGTTACAACGGACCAGGGTTCGCTGGACTGAAGCCGGGGATCGGGCTCCTCATCGATCTCGGCGGTACGGCCCGGGTCAGCCAGCTGGATCTCGAGACGAATGGCGAGGGATGGGCGGTCGAGATCTACGTCGGCGACGACTTCAGCGGCCCGATCGACACCTGGGGAGAACCGATCGGCGGGGGCAGTGATCTCGACGGTCGAGAGTCGTTCGACTTCGACAGCGCCCGGGGTACCCAGCTGCTGGTCTGGATCACCGAACCCGGTACGTCGCCAGACCGCAACGACGACGGCATCGACGACTACCGATTCGAGCTCGAGGAGATCTCGGTCGAATCGTAGGCATCGACATCGCCTCGTAGGTCGACGCCTAGGCTCTGCGCATCGAACCCGCCGACGACGATCTCGTACGCTCCGCCCAGTCCGGCGACCGAGCGGCGATGGAGATGCTGCTGGCGCGCCACTACGACCGAATCTACGCCGTGTGCCGACGTCTGGCCGGCAACGATGCGGATGCTGCCGATGCGTGCCAGGAGGCGGTCATGGCCATCGTCCGTGGCTTGAGCCGATTCGACGGCCGGTCGAGCTTTCGTACGTGGAGCTACCGCGTCGCCACCAACGCCTGCCTCGATGAGTTGCGGCGCCGGTCACGCCGGCCGCTCTCGCTGGTCGAGAACTACGAGCCGGACAGCGACACACCGGGGCTCGACCAACAAGTCGCCGATCGGGTGACGCTCGACGACCTCTGGCTGCAGATCCCCGAGGAGTTCCGGGCACCTGTCGTCATGCGAGATGTCGCCGGCATGGACTACGCCGAGATCGCCGAAGCGCTCGACATCCCGCCGGGCACCGTACGCTCTCGGATCGCGCGCGGCCGGCGTCATCTCGCGAAACTGCTCGGGAACCAAACCATGACCGACGAACGTCAGAGCTGATGTCATGAGCCAGCACTGGGACGAACTCGCCTCCGCCCACCTCGACGGAGAGGCCACCGCCGAGGAGATCGCGCGCCTCCAGGCCGATCCCGCGGGGCGCGCTGCGTTCGACGAACTCGGCCGGATCGCGAGGGCCAACGCCGACGTGCCCGCTCCCCTGCCGGGCCAGCAAGCCCGGCATCTCGACGCCGCGCTCGCCTTGTTCGACCAACTACACGATCAGCCCGAAAGCTCGTCGGCCACCGTCCCGGCGGCCACCACGACGGAGGTGGCCGACGCTGAGGATCGCGCCGACGCGGGCGCCACGGTGGTGCCGTTCCGGCGACGGCGGACGACCACTTGGCTCGCCGGTGCGGCGGCGGCCGCCGCCCTCATCGCCGGCGTGAGTCTGGCCACCGTGCAGGGCCGTGGATCGTCGTCGCTCGACACCGAAACCGCCGAACCCGCTGCCTCACCGTCGTCCGGCGAAGCCCTCGCCAAGGCCACCGACGCCGATACCTCGGCCGAAATGTCCACCGCCATGGCGAGTGACGAGAGCGCCGGCGATGAGATGGCCGATGACGGGATGGCCGGCAACGACGAGGCAGAAGTTGCAGCAGGTGAGGCCGACGATGTAGCAGAAGAAGCTGCGACATTTGTCACACCCGAGGCAACGTCGACCACCATGGCCGCGGCGGAGGACACATCGATGCCCGTGGCCGTGATCGCTTCCGGTGACGACCTCTTTGCGCTGGTCGACCAACTCCTCGCCGAGGGCGCAACCACGGCAACATCCGGCAGCGATGCTCTGAGCGAACTCGTCGTCCGGTGCCCGAGCGAACTCGACGGCTTCGACCCGGCCGCAGCGGTCCCCGTCACGTTCGATGGTCGCTCGGCTGAACTGGTGTTCACCACCGAGCCACTCGATCGGGTGATGGTGCTGACCCGACAGTGCAGCATTCTCGCCGCCGACGAGCGTCGCTGACCACCAGAAACCGGCAATCGCCGCGTCGAGTGACTAGGATCGTCGCCGATGTCCGACGCAGAAGCTCGCTCCACGACCGTTCCTGCCACCTCAGGCGATCAGGATTGGCCGACCACGCTCACGGCCACCCTGGTTGGCTATGTCGACACCGTCAAGGGCGCCACCACGGGCAAGGCATTGGTCGCCTCCCGCATGGGGGTGTACTTCTTCCCCATCGCCCTGATTGCGATGGTGCTCGCCATCGTGCTGCTCATCCTCGTGGTGCGTCTGCTCGTTGTCGTCACCGGCTATCTACCGTTCGTCGACGAAGGCAACCCCTGGCTCGCCTACCTCGTGCTCGGCTCGCTATTCAGCGCCGTCGGCGGATTGCTGTGGCGGAAGAAGGACGCCTGATCCGGGGTTGAGGCAGTGAGTGGGCTGCGCCAACATCACCCAACCCTTGGCCCCACCCGGAGTACCAATGTCCGATAGCAAGATCCATGACGTCCTGATCCTCGGGAGCGGACCGGCAGGATTGACCGCAGCGATCTACACCGCTCGAGCGAGCCTCGAGCCGCTCGTACTCGAAGGTGAACCGTCGTCGACCGGCGATCAGCCCGGCGGGCAGCTCATGCTCACCACCGAGGTCGAGAACTTCCCTGGCTTCCCAAGTGGCATCATGGGGCCGGAACTCATGATGGGCTTTCGCGAGCAAGCCGTGCGCTTCGGCGCAGATGTGCGCACCGAGAAAGCCACGAGGGTGGACTTCTCGTCGCGACCATTCAAGGTCTGGGTCGGCGATCCAAACGCCTCCGATCCCACCTACCTTGCCCGCTCGGTGATCGTCTCCACCGGTGCCACCGCCCTGATGCTCGACCTCCCCAACGAGCAGCGGCTGCTCGGTCACGGCGTCTCGACCTGCGCCACGTGTGACGGCTTCTTCTTCCGCGACCACGACATCGCTGTGGTCGGAGGCGGGGATTCCGCGCTCGAGGAGGCGACCTTCCTCACCAAGTTCGCCAAGTCGGTGACCATCGTGGTCCGACGAGACGAGCTCCGGGCCTCCAAGATCATGCAGGACCGCGCCCTGGCCAACCCCAAGATCACCTTCCTGTGGAACACCGTCGTCACCGACGTCCTCGGCGACCAGTCGGTCGAGAAGCTGCTCACCGAGAACACCCAGACGGGCGAGACGGGTGAACTTCTCGCCACCGGGCTTTTCGTGGCGATCGGCCATCGACCGAATACGTCGTTGTTCGAGGGCCAGCTCGAGCTCAAGGACAACGGCTACCTGATCACCGACGCACCGACCTCTCGCACGAGTGTCCCGGGCGTGTTCGCCTGCGGTGATGTCCAGGACGACATCTATCGACAAGCAATCACGGCCGCAGGTTCGGGCTGCTCGGCAGCGATCGACGCCGAGCGGTGGCTCGAAGCCACCCACACCTCGGAATAGAACGACTCGCGTCGCCGGTTACCCATAAGTCCACGACAGCCCGTCGCGGCAGGCGTCGTCCCGCCACCATCGATCGTTATCCCACCGTCCCGGAAGGCACAGCCACTCATGTCAGAGAACATCACCAACCTCACCGAAGCGACCTTCGACGAGGTCATCAACGCGGCGGCCGAACCGGTCGTCGTCGACTTCTGGGCCGAATGGTGCGGCCCGTGCAAGATGATCGCCCCGATCCTCGAGGAGATCGCCGTCGAGCAGGCCGGATCGGTCAAGGTCACCAAGCTCAACGTCGACGAGAATCCTTCCATCGCTCAGCGCTACGGCGTCATGAGCATCCCGACCATGCTGGTCTTCCGTAACGGCGAGATCGACCGCAAGGTCGTCGGGGCCAAGGGCAAAGCCCAGCTCATCGAAGAGTTCGGCCTCTGATCTGGCCTGACCGCACACGATCGGACCACCACGATCGTGTCACGACACTCCCTTGATGACAGGGCCGGCTCCACTGCGGAGCCGGCCCTCGTCGCTTTTGCGTCCAGTCGGTGATGGGTGTTGTTTCTCGTGAAACAGCCGACCTCCCCATCGGGAGCGCTGTCGCTAAACACTCCATCACACATCGAACCTCAGGGTTACACACATCCTTGTCCACAACCTGTGTGTAACCGTCAACCTCGAAACCCTCAACGACAACTCGCGCGCCGAAAAACGTTTCACATCAGTCGTCGTCACTCCGAGACGAGTGGCCCATCAGCACCTGATAGATGCGCTCGAGATCTTCGAGGTCGGCAAACTCGATCGTCATCCGACCCTTCGACTTCCCCATCGCCACCCCGACCCGGGTGTCGAGGTGCGCACCCAGGAGTTCTTCCAACTCCAAGAGTGCAGCTGGCCGAGTCTGACCGATCGCTCGTTCCTTGCGCTCGGCGGGAGCCTCCGACGCCTCGTCGTCAGCCTGGCGTTGCCGAACCAGTTCTTCGACCTGGCGAACGTTCAGGCCGTCGTCGACGCAGCGAGCAGCAAGCTCCTGTTGGGCCGTTCGATCGGGAAGGGCCAGCAGCGCACGCGCGTGACCAGCGGACAACTCGCCACTCGCCACGAGCTTCTGCACCGAAGTCGGTAGCTGGAACAGCCGCAAGGTGTTGGCGACCGCCGACCGACTCTTGCCGACGCGCTTCGCCACCTCTTCCTGTGTCAGCGAAAAGTCGTCGATCAACTGTTGGTAGGCCGCTGCCTCTTCAAGCGCGTTGAGATCCTCTCGGTGGAGGTTCTCCACCAATGCGTGCTCGAGCGACGTCTTGTCGTCGGCGTCACGCACCACCGCCGGCACGGCGGCAAGCCCAGCTCGACGGGCTGCCCGCCAGCGCCGCTCCCCCGCGATCAGCTCGTAGCGGTCGGCGCCGGAGCGTCGCACCAAAATCGGCTGCAGCACACCGAGCTCACGGATCGACTCGGTCAGAGAAACGAGCGCCTCTTCGTCGAACCGACTCCGAGGCTGGAACTCGTTGGCAGCGATCGCCGAGATCGGCACCTCAATGAACACCTCATTGGATTCAGCGACCTTCTCGGTCGGAATCAGTGAGTCGAGACCACGTCCAAGTCCGCTACGCCGGTTCACCGACGACCTCCATTGCCAGATCTCGATACGCCAGGGCGCCTCGAGATGTCGGGTCGAACACGGTGATGGGTTGGCCGAAGCTCGGGGCCTCCGAAAGTCGGACGGTACGAGGAATCACCGACCTACAGACCTTCGAGCCAAAATGCTCCCGGACCTCCGAGGCAACCTGCGCTGCGAGGTTGGTTCGTGCGTCGTACATCACCAACACGATCGCCGACAGATCGAGCGAAGCATTCAGATTGCGCTTCACAAGATCGACATTCCGGAGCAGCTGGCCGAGACCCTCGAGTGCGTAGTACTCGCACTGAATCGGAACGAGCACCTCGTTGGCGGCTGCGAAGGCATTCACGGTCAACAGACCGAGCGACGGCGGACAGTCGATCAGCACCAAGTCGAAGTCGTCGGCGACCGAATTGATAGCGTTCTTCAATCGCATCTCTCGACTGAACGCCGGCACCAACTCGATCTCTGCACCGGCCAGATCGAGATTCGCCGGGGCGACGAACAGGTTGCGAACGGCGGCGGCCTCGATGGCGTCGTCGAGTGGCACGTCATGGAGTAGGACGTCATACATCGACGCATCAAGACTCCGGGGATTGATCCCGAGGCCGGTACTCGCATTGCCCTGCGGATCGAGGTCGACGATCAAGACTCGGTGCCCGAGTTCAGCGACCGCAGCCCCAAGATTGACCGTCGTGGTGGTCTTGCCAACACCACCCTTCTGGTTGGCCACGGCGATGATGCGAGGGCCGGCGCGATCGAGCGGTCGGGGTGCTGGAGTCGGCTCGCTGGCCGATTCGGGCCGAGACCCCCAACCCCGATCGACTCGACCGGGATCATCGGACGACGGAGACGGCGCTCCGGAATCGGGACTTGTAGGACGGAATGCCATCGAGCCTCCAGAGGCTGTGGTGTGGGAGCCACTCGGCGGCTCGACTGATCGGCTGGGTTGGGGGCGACTGGTTTGGGGCCGGGTGGGAGCAGGCGCGGTCGAGGCGTCGAGTCGATCCTTCCAACCCGACAGGGTCTCCCGGGTCGACACCGAAGGGGGTGTCGTGCCGGCCTGTTCAGCAGCTGACGACAGAGGACCTTCTCCCCCACCCATCGACCCCGGGTCGGCCGCCTCGGGTTCAGTGGGACTCACCGCTCCACTGTCGTGTTCTTGCGGCTCGGTCACGCCGTCCACCTCGGGCTCGCTTGGCGCATCGGACCGCTCCTTCGACCGCCTCCAGGGAATGAACTCAGACACCAATTTCCTCCTCGAGGTGGCGTCATGCCACGACACCTCCCGTGTTTCACGTGAAACATCGTCGGCCGCCGGACCGGCCTTCACGCTAGCCGCACTGACGACAGCATGCGCCCCAGGAGCTGTCATCACGTCCCTACTCGCCTGTGCTCATGCACGTGGTGACGGCGCGACCACCCCATTTGGCCCCTCCCATTGGCCAGCCTGCCGGCCGCATCATGCGTCTTCCCGGCTCGACCTGCACGGAGATGGCGGCCCACCCCGATGTGAGCGCACCCCTCATATCGGGACCAATCCGGTCGACACGCGAGGGCTACCTCCTCCTACCTCAAGCTGATCCGCTGAGTCCGTGGGTGCCGTGTCGATGCTCGCCCGTCACAGATCCAGCCCGTTCCTCGTTGGGCCGAGCAATCGAGCGGGGCAACCATCAGGCCGACCCCACAGGACGATCGGTAGGTCGTTGTCAGCAATCTCGCCGACAGCGGCTCCGGGGCGGTACTGATTCGTGCTGGGCCAGGCGGCTCGACAAGGAAGGTGAGGACCGCATCGACCGAGGCGCTCGGGAAGCCACCATGTCCGGGGTCGGCGGTGACGACACTCTCTGGCGGCGCCTGGTTGAACATCATCGAGCCAACGGTGCTGGCGTCCGGATGGGTGGCGACAGGGTTGGGTTGCTTGATGTCGGGTCGTCGCAAGCGCATGATCTGGTTACTGGACATGTCGACTGCTCCTGATTCTTGCTCATGCCAACTCGAGCTGTCGCTGGTGCGACGGGGCGCGGCGGCGGGTCACGAGCGGAAGGACTTCAGGGAACCTCGCGTGTGACCTATGAGCGAGTGCGTGGAGTTCTTGACGGCCTTGCCAATATGGTCAGGAGCGGAAGATGCCGAAGTGCACCAACCCACCGAGCAAGCTGTTTGCCCCACCACTCGAGAAGAGCGACGACGTCGGCGTCTGTCCGTTCTGCGGTCTGGAAGGCCTCATGTGGGTATTGCAGACAGTCGACGGGCAACTCTTCCTCATCTGTGACGAGTGCCAAACCGTGGGGTTCGAACCCGACAGTTGGAAGACCGCCAACCTTCATGGCCAGGTCATGATTTCTGAGGAGGGAGCTCCTCGCAGAACTGATGGCGGCCTACAGCTCTTCCTCGACGCAGGCAACACCAAAGCTCGTCCCGAGGCCGTGCGAGCGGCAACATGGGACAAGGACCTGCTGACCCACGCCGAATTGCGTGATCTGATCGTTCGTGGCCGCCGCGAGGTGCAGGACCACGATGGCTTCCACCCGTGGCTTGTCGGTCACCTCGGCTCAGCTCGTCCCGGTCTATAGAACTCGAAAGCAGCTGGAGTTCTCGATGACACTGGTACGCCTGTCGGCGACGGACCTGTCGGCTTGGGGCGAAACCGATCATGGGCGGGCGATGAAGCCGAAGGGCCGTCCGGCCACGTTGTCGTTCCCGGGCCCCAGGTGGAGGCAGCGGCGGCTTGGGCAGCACACACCTGCGTCGGGCAACGGCCGCGACGGCGACGGTGCGAGCGTGACAGCCCCCGACGTGTTCAGAACAGCGGCGAGCGCTGCTGGCGCTTGTGCGGGCGGGGAATGTCGCCCGGAGCGTCACCGAGTGCACGGAACACTGCGACATCGTCGGGCGCGTCCAGTTCTTCGAATGCGAGTTGCGACAAGGCACCGGCCGGCCACGAGCGTCCCCCCGGGGGTTCGCTGATGATGGCGAGGCCACCCGGTCGCACATAGCCCCGGGCGTTCTCCAACGTGATCGCCGGTGGACCGAAGCCTCGCGACACCATCACGTCGAACTGCTGTCGGTAGGACGGGTCATGGGCAAGGAGCTCGGCGCGCCCGACGGCGACCTGCACTCGATCGGCCATCCCGAGCTCGACCACGGCCCACGTCAGGAACGCACCGCGTTTTGTCGCGGCATCGAGCAGGACCGCGGAGAGGTCGGGCCGGTGCGTGAGGATCGCCAATCCGGGAATACCCCCGCCGGATCCGAGGTCGATCATCCGACGGGCGTCTTGGGGGAGCGCGGTGAGGTAGCGCTCGGCGTGCTCGATATGGGCGCGAATCGGGCCCGGTCCGAGGAATCCCACGGACCGGGCCCGATCGAGCACGGTGTCGAGTGTCGAGGTCATCGATCGACGTCCCTCGCCAGCGTCAAGGACTACTCCTCTTCGTCACGCTTCGCCGGCGACTCGGCCGGTCCGACCACCACGCGACGACGGGGTTCGGTGCCGGCGGATCGGGTGACGGCCCCGTCGATGTCGTTGATGGCGTCGTGCACCGTCTTGCGATCGGCTGCGTTCATGGGCTCGAGGACGACCTCGACCCCCTCGTCGATGGCACGCTCGGCTGCCGACTTGGCGAACCCGATCAGCGCCTGGCGCCGAGCTTCGCGATAGCCGCCGACGTCGACCTTGATTCGCATTGACGACGGTGCACCGCGCTGGGCGGTAACGCGAGTCAGTTCCTGGATGGCGTCGAGCGTGTGCGCCTTCGGTCCGAGCAAAAGGCCATGCTTGCCTTCGATCGACGCCATGAGATGATCATCCTCGACTTCGATGCTCACTGGCGCATCGATGCCGAACGCGGCGGTGAGACCGGTGAGGAAGGTCTCGACGGTGCTGGTCACTTCTTCCACTGGGCTCTCTTCCTGCTTGGGTCGGCTGTTGCCGCCGGATGCTCGTTGTTGGCGCTTGCCGCCATCGCGTCCATTGTCGCGTCCTCGTCCACTGCGACCGGAACGAGGCTCAGACGAAGTTACATCGTTGTCATTTGCCGCTCCCTTGGTCCGTGCATTGCCCTCATCGGCACCACCGTCGGGAGTCGGAGCTGACTGGCGCTTGGACTTGGCTGCCGGTCGCTCGGAGGTGGTGGCACCATCATCGGACTTCTTCGGACGCCGACGACGCTTGGCATCGTCCTTGGCTCGCGGCGCCTTGGGAGCGATCCGGGCCCGCACACGGGCCTCGCCGCGGACACGGCCGAACAAGCCCTGACGGGGCTCTTCGAGCACTTCGAACTCGACTTCGGTCTCGTCGACGCCGAGGGTGTCGAGCGCCTGATCCTTCGCCTCGTCGAGGGTCTTCGCTGCTGTTTCGATCCATTCCACGATCGCTACCTCTTCCGGTTCTTTTTGTTCTTTGCACGCGGATCTTGCGGCTTGGTCCCCTTGGGAGTGATCCGGTCGGATTGCGTGGCGCTGGACTTCTTGGTTTGGGCCTTGGCGGCGCGGCGCTTGTCCCATTCTTCGCTGCGCTTGCCCGACGAGGTCGTCGAGCCGTTGGCGGAAGCGTCGCCCTTCGCCGAGCGTGAGGTGTCGGCGTCATCGTCGGCGGCCTTGGTCGACGGCTTGGCGCTGGCGGCCTTGGGCGTTGGCTTCTTCGGCGGAGCCGACAGCTTGCCCCCGTCAGCCATCTCCTTGCCGTAGATCTGGTGCGTGATGTAGGCCTGCTGACCAATACGGAAGACGTTCGACGTCGCCCAGTAGAGCACGAGGCCAGCGGGGAAGAAGAAGGACCAGATCCCGGACATCAAGGGGAGGAACTTGAGCAGCATCTGCTGCTGCTGGTTCATCGGACTCGGATCACCGTCCTTGCGACGGGCCGAGACCTGTTTCTGCTGGTAGAAGGAGGTACCGACCACGAAGAGGATCAACACGATGTAGGGCAGGCCGCGCAGGAAGTTGTTCTGGATCACATCACCGGCCTGCGCCGCTAGGTCGAATGGTCCGAACCCCATCTCGGTCGACTTGCTGAGATCGGCGAACATGGCGGTGTCGTGACCGATGTGCGCGGGGGTGATGCTCGTGCCGGAGTCCGGCGACAACCCCTGCGCCGCCCGAACGTCGTTGACCACCGAGAAGAACGGCGCATCAGCGGTATGGCGTGTGATGCCTTGAAGCACACGGAACAGCACGAGGAAGACCGGGAGCTGGGCAAACATCGGCAGACACCCGCCAACTGGGTTGATCCCGTTCTCCTGATAGAGCGCCATCATCTCGGCGTTCATCGTCTCGCGGTCGCCCTTGTGCTCCTTCTGCAACCGGCGAAGCTCGGGCTGCACCGCCTGCATCTTGATGGTGCTGCGTGTCGCCTTGAGCGTCAGCGGCATCAACACGATCATCACGCCGCCGGTGAGCATCATGATGGCCAGGCCATAGCTGCCACCGACGATCGGTAGCGAGTACAGACCAGCGAGAACGCCTGCGACGAAGTCGATCAGGTTGTTGAAGATCGCCATTTACCTCTCCGGGTCGGGAACCGGGTCATAACCGTGGGAGCCGAACGGGTGGCATCGTGCCAACCGTTTGATCGCCAGCCAGGAGCCGGCGGCTGAGCCATGCACTTCGATGGCCTCGGCTGCGTACTGCGAGCACGTGGGGACATAGCGGCAACGTGATCGTCGAACCGATGATGTGGCCTGATACATCGAGATCAACCAGAGGAGCGCTCGCTTCACCACCTGGTCGCCGCCTCAGGTGCCCCGAACCGAGAGCCGGTCGAGGCACCGATCGAGTGAGGTCGCCAGCATCGTGTAGTCACTGGTCAACACCGCTCGAGAGCAGCTGATCTGATACGCACCGGGCGGGAGCACTCGTGCCTTCGCCACGTCGTGGAAGGCCGAACGAAGGCGCCGTCGTGCTCGGTTTCGCTCGACGGCGGTGCCGAACTTCTTGCCGATGGCGAACGCCAGTGCGGGATGGGGTTCGACCGCGGCGAACACGACACTCACAGGCCCGGAGCGAACCCGCTGCCCATCACGCCGCAGTGCGGCGAATGAGGAATGTCGTGTCACCGAGGGAATCACGCACTGAGCTTGCGGCGGCCCTTTGCCCGACGAGCGCGCAGGACGGCGCGTCCTCCGCGAGTGGCCATGCGTGCACGGAAGCCGTGCTTGCGAGCACGCTTGAGGTTGTTGGGCTGGAAGGTGCGCTTCACCGCAGACTCCTTGAAAGAGGGTCGGCTCATCGAGCCGAGTGCGACACGGGCCACCGAGGTGGTCACCCGTGGAACGCCGACCCACTGCAGCTGCGGTGAGCCGACGCCTCGGTTGTCGCCGACTGAGGAGCCGTGCCAACCGATGACATCGAGAGGTCAGTCGGGATCGACCAGAGCCTTGCGGCGGCGATCAGGGGACTGCCGCTCGGCTGGGGCATCACAAAGAACGCCCACCCGAGCCAGATCAGGCTATGCCTCCTCGCCCCGGGGGACAACCAGGCTTTTCCACAGGCCGGGTGCACCTCTCGAGACGCCCTGCTACCGTCCGCTGACCCACCCCTTCGGTCGTCGATCCCCTCGATTCCAGCCGCCGAAGGAGCCGTCGCTTGCGTCGTGCGCGTGTGGGCCGACTGTTGTGGACAAGGCTGTGGAAGATGGGGAGAACGGCTGGTATCGGAAGTGATCGCGGCGGACCGAGTGTGGAACACAGCGGCTGACCGCCTCCGGGAGATGGTCGCCGACGGTGTCTGGCAGTCGACGTTCTCGCAGGTCCAGGCGATCGATCTCGACAACGACACGATCGTGTTGGCCGTCCCGAACAGCATCATCCGAGAAAAGCTCGAGGGCACCTACCGAGGCCTCGTCGAAGAGGCCATCGACCTGGCCTGTGACTCCCCCCTCACCGTGCAGTTCGACCTTCGTCCACCCACGTTGTTCGACTCGGCGATGTTCGACGCCCCGGGCGTGTCACCTTCTGCACCCACGTCGCCTGCCGTACCGGGGCCCACCGACGACCGCGTCATCGACATCACCAACGCCGCTCCGGCACCCGTCGACAAGAACGCTCCGTATCGTCCAGCGCCTTCGCTCGATGGCGGCAACCGGTATCTGTTCGAGGGCTTCGTGATCGGGCCTTCCAACCGATTCGCCCACGCGGCCGCGTTGTCGGTGGCCGAGCGCCCGGGAGAGTCGTACAACCCACTCTTCATCTACGGTTCGGCCGGCCTGGGCAAGACCCACCTACTGCGGGCGATCGAACACTACGTCAACGACGTCTATCCCGACCTACGGGTCCTCTACATCTCGACCGAGCAGTTCCTCAACGAATTCGTCGACGCCATCCGCAACTCGTCGAACAACGAGTTCAAGCGCCGCTATCGCCAGATCGACGTGCTGCTGGTCGACGACATCCAGTTCATTGCCGGTAAGGACGGCCTCCAAGAGGAGTTCTTCCATACCTTCAACGAGCTCTACGGCTCCGGTCGCCAGATCGTGTTGTCCTCGGACCGGCCGCCCGACGCGATCCCCACCCTCGAGGAGCGGTTGCGGAGTCGCTTCATGATGGGGCTGCTCACCGACATCCAGCCGCCCGACGTCGAGACCCGCATGGCCATTCTGCACAAGAAGGCCGATCGCGATGGCTACTTCATTCCGGCCGAGGTCTCGGAGTTCATCGCCACCAACATCACCAGCAACATCCGCGAACTCGAGGGCGCCCTCACGAAGGTCACGGCCTACGCCAACCTGAATCGCCAGCCGATGACCCGAGACCTCGCCGAGCAGACCCTGCGAGACTTCATCGCCGACCGCCAACCACGGCCGATCACCGTCGACATGATCCTCGAATCGACCGCCGAGCAGTTCAACTTCGACCTCGCAGAACTCATCGGAAAGTCACGACGGCGCCCGCTCGTCGAGGCTCGACAGATCGCGATGTACGTCACGCGAGAACTCACCGATCTCAGCTTCCCCCTCATCGCCAGCGCCTTCGGTGGCCGCGATCACACCACGGTCATGCACGCGTGCGAGAAGATCGGCAAGCAAATGACCGAACGATCACAGATCTTCGAAAAGGTCGGCGCCCTCGAACGCAGCGTGCGCGCCCGGGCGGCCGATTGAGGTGGTGAACGAGGAGCTGGGGACAGTGCTGCGGATCACCGGGGGAGAAACCGTGGACAAACGGGTCCGCATCGGTGGACAAGCCGACGATCATCCCCAGGGCGACCGTGGAGTCGTGCTCAACTTGGGGACGACGCATCACCACCTCTGGACAACCGCACAGCTGCTGACCAGGAACTCTGGGGATTCATCCACAATCCACAGGTCCTATCACCACTGTCACCTGAGCAAAGCACAATCGACAAGTAGTTGGGGACGACCTCGTGTGGAGATCGTTCACCTGAAGACAAAGGGAGCACAACGGTGAAGTTCCGTTGCGAACGAGACGTACTGGTTGAAGCACTGGCCACCGCGGGCCGGGCAGTGAGTGGACGCGGTACCCTGCCGGGCCTGTCCGGCGTCCGCGCCCAGTTGACCGGCGATCAACTCCGCCTCACGGGTAGCGATCTCGACCTGACGATCACCATCGCCGTGCTCGTCTCGGGAGAGACCGATGGTGTGGCGGTCATTCCTGCCCGTCTCGCCTCCGACATCGTGCGGTCGCTCGAACCCGGTGCGGTGTCGGTGACGGCCGACGGTGACGAGCTGCTCATCAGCGCTGGTCGCAGCCAGTTCTCGATCCGACTGATCGCCGGCGACGAATTCCCCCAGATCGAGCAGATCGCAACGGAGCCTGTCGAGCTGGCCTCGGCCCAGCTTGCCGACGCGTTGAAGCAGGTCGTGCCGGCGGCGAGCAACGACGACTCCCGTCCACCGCTCACCGGCGTGCTGTTCGCTTCCGAAAACGGTGGGCTGCGACTCGTCGCCACCGATTCCTACCGACTGGCCATGCGAGACGTCCCCGGCGTGTCGGTACTGGCCGAGGGGCAAAGCGTCCTCATTCCGTCTCGAGCCCTGTCAGAGCTGAATCGCATCCTGGCCCAGGGCGAGAAGGTCGAGCTGCGACTGGGGGAGCGCGAGGCGTCGTTCCACGTCGGTTCTGTCGACCTGATCACTCGCCTCATCGAGGCAGACTTCCCGAACTACCGGGGCCTCATTCCCGAGTCACACCCGAACTCGTTGACGGTGTCGCGCGACGAACTGCTCGACGCACTGCGCCGAGTGAAGCTGTTGGCTCGTGAGGCAACACCGGTTCGACTCGAGATGTCCGACGACGGCTTGGAACTCGCCGCGGTCACCCAAGATGTCGGCACGGCGCGTGAACAGCTCGAAGGGACCTACGACGGCACCGCGCTCACGGTCGCCTTCAACCCGCAGTACCTGCTCGAAGGCATCGATGTCGCCTCCAGCGACGAGATCGTGCTCTCCACCATCGATGAATTGCGCCCGGCGGTGGTTCGGATCCCGGGAAGCTCCGATTTCCTCTACCTGCTCATGCCGGTGCGGGTGTCGTGATCTCGAGTCGGTGAACGAACCACTGCCGATGTATGCGTCTTGATCGGGTCTGGCTGACCGATTTCCGCAGCTATGAGCACATCGAGATCGAACTCGATGACGGCTTGACTGCGGTCGTCGGGGCGAACGGCATCGGCAAGACGAATCTGCTGGAAGCCATCGGTCTGCTGGCCACACTCAAGTCGTTTCGCGGCGCACCCACCGACAGCCTCATCCGCCGTGGTTCGGAGCGGGCGATCATCCGGGCCGAGGGCGAGCGTGATGGCCGTCCGGTGCTGATCGAGCTCGAACTTGCCCCAGGAAAAAGTCGGGCGCAGGTCAATCGCCAAAAGCTGCAACGCACCCGCGACCTGCTCGGCGCCTTGCGAGTCACGGTCTTTGCGCCCGATGATCTGACGCTCGTGAAGGACGGACCGGCCGTCCGACGTGACTTCGTCGACGACCTCGCCGTGGCCCTCGATCCGAAACATGACCGAACCCTGAGCGACTTCGATCGAGCGCTACGACAACGCAACGCCCTGTTGCGCACGGCCGGGGGTCGGCTCGACGAATCGGCCGAGCTGACACTCGATGTCTGGGACACCCAGTTGGCGCAGCTGGGATCGGTCGTGCTCGATCGGCGCTACGACGTACTCGAACAGCTCGTGCCGCTCGCATCGGCGTGCTACCGCACCCTCGCGGCCGATGACACCGATCTGACGGCCGACTACTTGACGTCGTGGTCCGATGGGTCGCTGCTGGTGGCGCTGACGCAGAGTCGGGACAACGACGTGCGGCGTGGTGTGTCGACGGTGGGACCGCATCGCGACGAGATCGCGTTCAGCATCGACGGATTCGCAAGCCGCACCGAGGCCTCGCAAGGGGAGCAGCGGACGCTCGCCCTCGCCTTGCGCCTCGGTGGTCACCGCCTGGTCACCGACCGGATCGGTGAGCCGCCGCTCCTCCTGCTCGACGACGTCCTCTCCGAACTCGATCCCGATCGGGCGCACGCGCTGCTCTCGACCCTGCCACCAGGCCAGACGGTGATCACCAGTGCCGCTGCGCTCCCAGCAGCCACTCGGCCGGATACGCTGCTCGTTCACGACCCCAGCGCGGTGCGGGCTGGGGGCTTCGTCCGGAAACGGACCGAGTAGGGCGGTCACCGACACCAGCGACACCGAGCGGGGAGTGAGCATGTCCGAACCCGAACGACTGGGGTTGGCACTGGAACGTCTCTTCGGCCATCTCGGCGCCCCCGCGGTACGCACGGTGTCTGACCTCGGTGGCCGCTGGCCCTCGATCGTCGGGCCGGGCTTGGCCGAGCATTCCACACCCGCCGGTCTGATCGACGGCGTCCTCACGATTCACTGCGACGATGCGGCCTGGGCGTCGCAGATCAAGTGGATGGATGCCCAGATCAAGGAGCGGTTCTCGACCCACTTCCCCGACACCGAACTCCGGTCCATTCGAGCAGCCGTCGGGGGCTGACTTCGGCCTGTTCAGTGCCCAAAACTGCTAGGCTGGACCAGCTTGAAAAGCGATTGATGTATGACTGATCTCCCCTCTGAAAACGCTGTCACTCCCACCGCTTCGGAGGCCCCGTCGGCCACCGCGGGAGGCGATGCGCCGACCCCTGCGAACGACGGCAGCTACGGCGCCAAGGACATCCAGGTATTGGAGGGCCTCGAGGCGGTCCGGAAGCGTCCTGGCATGTACATCGGCTCGACCGGCTCGACCGGCCTCCACCATCTGGTGTGGGAGGTCGTCGACAACTCGGTCGACGAAGCGATGGCCGGTCACTGCTCGGTCATCGAGGTCGACGTCATGGCGAACGGTGGCATCGAAGTGCGTGACGACGGTCGCGGCATTCCCGTCGACCTCCACGAGAAGTACGAGATGTCGGCCGCCGAGGTGGTGCTCACGGTCCTCCATGCCGGCGGCAAGTTCGGCGGCGAGGGCTACAAGGTCTCCGGCGGCCTCCACGGCGTGGGCATTTCCGTGGTGAACGCCTTGTCGAGTCGGGTCGAGGTCGAGATCGACCGTGACGGTCAGCGCCATGCCATGTCCTTCGTCAATGGTGGTGCGCCCGACCAGAAACTGGTCGTGATCGGCGAGTCCCCCCTCGACGCCGACGGCAAGCCCCGTACCGGCACCACGGTTCGCTTCTGGCCGGATCCCTCGATCTTCAAGGAGGGCACCGAGTTCCGCACGCAAACCCTGCTCGAGCGGTTCCAGATCATGGCGTTCCTCAACGCCGGACTCGAGTTCCGGGTGCGCGACCTGCGCGACGCCGAACCCGAGACCATCGTCCACCGTTACGACGGTGGCATCCGCGATTTCGTCACGCACATCAACGGCTCCAAGGAAGCACTCTTCGACGACGTCGGGTGGTACGAGGAATCGGAAGAGACCGAAGAGGTCGAGGTCGCCTTCAGCTGGAACACCGGCTACCAGACCGACGGCATCCACAGCTTCGCCAACGGCATCTCCACCCTCGAAGGTGGCATGCACGAGCAGGGGTTCCGCACCGCGCTCACCCGTACCGTCAACAACTACGCCCGCGACAAGGGATTCCTCAAGGAGAAAGACGACAACCTCCAGGGCGAGGACATCCGTGAGGGCCTCACCGCCATCATCTCGGTCCGGTTGCAGGAGCCGCAGTTCGAGGGACAGACCAAGTCAAAGCTCGGCAACGTGTCGGTCCGCTCGCTGGTCGAGAAGGCCACCAACGACAAGCTCCGTGAGTGGTTCGAGGAGCACCCACGTGAGGGCCGGGCCATGGTGCTCAAGGCCTCGCAGGCGGCCAAGGCTCGTATCGCCGCCACCCAGGCTCGACAGACGATTCGCCGCAAGTCGGCGCTCGACGGCGCCGGACTTCCCGGCAAGCTGGCCGACTGCCGGAGCAAAGATCCCGCCGAGTCCGAGCTCTACATCGTCGAGGGCAACTCGGCCGGTGGGTCGGCCAAGGACGCGCGAGATTCGAACACCATGGCGATCTTGCCGATCCGCGGCAAGATCCTCAATGTCGAGCGGGCGCGGGCCGACCGCATGCTCAAGAACACCGAGGTCGTGTCGTTGATCCAGGCCATCGGCGCCGGCCTCGGGGAACCGAATCCGGAAACCGGCGAAGGCTTCGACGTCTCGAAGGCTCGCTACCACAAGGTGATCCTGCTGGCCGACGCCGACGTCGACGGCAGCCACATCCGCACGCTGTTGCTCACCTTCTTCTTCCGCCAGATGCGGCCGATGGTCGAAGCCGGCTACGTCTACATCGCCCAGCCGCCGCTGTACTCCACCGAAGTGGGGAAGTCGAAGATCTACCTGAAGGACGACCCCGCCCGGAACGCCTACGCAGCGGAACACCCCAACGCCGAATTCCAGCGCCTGAAGGGCCTGGGCGAGATGGACGCCATCGAGCTATGGGAAACCACGATGAACCCCGCCACCCGGACCCTGCTCCAGGTCACCGTCGACCAGGCCGCCATTGCCGACGAAGTGTTCTCGGTGCTGATGGGCGACGACGTCGAGAGCCGGAAGCGCTTCATCCAGACCAACGCCGACGACGTCCGATTCCTGGACATCTAGCCCGACCGCGATCATCGCGTGCCGACGTCCCCGGCCGACCGCGACCTCTGATGCACGAAGAGTTGATTCCATGAGCGACCTACCTCCCGACAGCACCACGACCGACGGCGGTGACGCCGGCGACAACATCGAGCCGATCGAGATCCAGGCGGAGATGGAACAATCGTTCCTCGAGTACGCCATGTCGGTCATCATCTCTCGAGCGCTGCCCGACGCCCGCGATGGCCTGAAGCCGGTGCACCGCCGCATCCTGTGGTCGATGTTCGACGCCGGCCACCGGCCCGATCGCAGCCACGTCAAGTGCGCCACCGTGGTCGGCGACGTCATCGGCAAGTACCACCCGCACGGCGACCAGGCGATCTACGATTCCCTCGTTCGCATGGGTCAGAGCTTCTCGTTGCGTAATCCGCTCATCGATCCGCATGGCAATTTCGGTTCACCCGACGATCCACCCGCCGCCTATCGCTACACCGAGTGTCGGCTCCGCCCGCTGGCGATGGAACTGCTGGCCGACATCGACCAGGACACCGTCGACTTCCGTGACAACTTCGATGGCAAGCATCGTGAACCCACCGTGTTGCCGTCACGGTTCCCGAACCTGCTGGTCAACGGCAGCCAGGGCATCGCGGTCGGCATGGCCACCAACATCCCGCCGCACAATCTCGAAGAAGTCATCGACGCCGTCGTCCACCTCATCGACAACGAAGACGCCACCGTCGACGATCTCATGGAATACGTGAAGGGACCCGACTTCCCGACCGGTGCCCAGGTGCTCGGCCGTGTCGGCATCCGCGACGCCTACCGAACCGGCCGTGGCTCGATTCGCATGCGAGCGGTGGCCGAAATCGTCGAGGGCAAGACCCACGATCAGATCATCGTCACCGAGGTGCCGTATCAGACCTCGGTCGACCAGATCGCTCGCAAGACCGCCGAGCTCGTCGAGAAGGGCGACCTCGCCGGCATCCGTGAAATCCGCAACGAGTCGGCCAAGGGCGAACTCCGGCTCGTCTTCGACCTCAAGCGAGACGCCACCGGTCTCGTCGTATTGAACAACCTCTACAAGTACACCCCGATGCAGACCACGTTCGGCGTGAACATGGTCGCGTTGGTCGACGAGGTGCCGCGCACGCTGAACCTGCGCGACGCGCTCGTCAGCTACGTCGGACACCAGCGCGAGGTCGTCACCCGGCGGACCGAATACCGCTTGGCCGAGGCGCGAAAGCGCGAGCACATCCTCGAAGGTCTCATCAAAGCCCTCGACGTCATCGACGAGATCATCGCCACCATCCGAGCATCGGACGATCGCCCGGATGCTCGTTCGCGGCTGATGGCTGAGCCGTTCGAGTTCTCCGAGATCCAGGCGAACTTCATCCTCGACATGAACCTCGGTCGTCTCACGCGCCTTGCACGCATCGAGATCGACACCGAACTGGCCGAGAAGCGAGAGGCCATTGCCGGCTTCGAAGCGATCCTCGCCGATCGTCAGATCCTCGATGGCGTGATCAAGGACGAACTGGCCGAGATCCGCTCCACCTTCGGCAGCCCCCGTCGCACCGCTCTCGTCACCGACCCCGGAGAGCTCGACATCGAAGATCTCATCGACGACGAGGCGCTCGTGGTGACCCTGTCGACGAGCGGCTACATCAAGTCGGTCTCGATCGACGAGTTCCGTACCCAGGCTCGGGGCGGGCGGGGCGTGAGCGCAGCGAAATTGAAGGACGACGACGATGACATCATCGCCCACCTGCTGCAGACGTCGGCTCACGCCTACCTGTTGTTCTTCTCGAACCGGGGCCGGGTCTATCGGATCAAGACCCACGAGATCCCGGTCACGTCGAGATCATCTCGGGGGATGGCGCTGGTCAACCTGCTCCAGCTCCAACCCGACGAGAAGATCCAGGCCATCATCGACACCCGGGATTACGAGACCAAGCGCTTCCTCTTCTTCGCCACTCGACAGGGTCGGGTGAAGAAGACCCTCTTCAACGCCTACGACTCGTCGCTCCGGGCCGGCCTGATCGCCATCAATCTCAACGATGGCGACGAACTCGTGTCGGTCGTTGCCACCAATGGTGTGCACGACATCTTCATGGTGTCCCGCCAGGGACAGGCGTTGCGGTTTCCAGAGGAACAGGTACGGCCGATGGGCCGCACCGCGGCTGGCGTCCGCGGCATGAAGTTCCGCTCCGGCGACGAGCTGGTGTCGATGGACGTCATGCAGCCCGACACCGAACTCCTGGTCATCACGAGTGAAGGTTTCGGCAAGCGAACCGACCCCGATCTCTTCACGCCGAAGGGCCGGTCGGGCCTCGGCGTGCGATGCGTCAAGGTCAACGAGCGCAAGGGCCGCGTGGTCGGTGCGATGTTCGTCGGCCCCGACGACGAGATCCTGTTGATTTCGTCCCACGGGGTCATCATCCGAACCGCCGTGGGCACCGTCTCGCAACAAGGACGCGACGCCACCGGCGTGTCGGTGATGAATCTCGGCAGCGGCGACGCCGTGTCGGCGGTGGCTCGAGTCCTCGTCCCCGAGGCAACCGAGGTGGCCGAGTTGTCCGATGCGGTGCCGGATGCAGGCGCTGCGCTCGATGACTCGGAGAACGAGTCGGACATCGAACCCGAGGCCGAGGACAACGACGCCGACTGAGCCGCGAGCCGGCCGGCCCGCCGTCGCCTCATCTTCCCCCGAACAGATCCAGCACCTCTTTGCGAGGTGATGCAACGGAGGAAGAAGCATGCATGGTCAATCCTCGCCCCACCCGGAAGGGGAGCGTGGCAGCATGATCGCGCTCATCGGCTTCGCCGGCGCCTTCATCGTGATTGCCGCCCTGCTGGTGGGTGGGGTCACCGGCCGAGTCATTGATCGGAGCCGGGCGCAGGCCGCGGCCGATGCCGCTGCGCTGGCAGGTGTCGCCGAGGGTCGGGCGGCTGCGGCCGCGATGGCGTTGGCGAACGATGCCGTCCTGACCGGCTTCGCCGCCACCGACAACGAGGTGACCGTCGAGGTCCGGTCAGCCGAGGGCACGGTGGCCGAAGCGACAGCTGAACGGCGGCTCGAGGGCTTTGGCGGCGGGTGATCGCTCTTGGCCGCGTTGTGACCATAGACTGCGACCAGTATGTCTATTGACGATCCCTCGGCGAAGGACTCAGTGGTTCTTGGCGCCGACCTGGTGGCTGCGCTCGGTTTCGAGCCGGTGACGGTCGAGCCCGACGTCGAACCCCACCCCGTCGTCGCGGAGGAATCGTCGAACGGTCACGCCAGCAACGGCCATGCCGACCACACCGACTCGAGCGATGATGACCCTGCGTCAGACACCGCCGTGAACGATGAGCCCCGGACCGACGATCTCGCCGCAACCGACGTCGCGGTGATCGACGACGTGGAGATCATCGACGAGGACGCCTCAGGCGATGACGCCGTCGTTGACGACGCGTCCGGGTCCGTCGAGTCGACCACCGCCGATCCATCTGCCGATGCCGAAAACTCGGCGACCGACGCCCAGGAAGCAACGATGGCCACAGAGACCGAAGCCGACGTCACCGCCGCGCCCTCGAGCAGCGATCGTGTCGATGACATCGACGTCGTCGACGATCTGGAGATCATCGACGACGCACCGACAGTTGTCGAGGATGCGGTTGTCGAGGATGGCGCCGCCAGCCGCTCGTCGCGAGGGCGGTTCGGCGTTCGCGGGTTGTTCAGTCGGCAAGCCGAGTCCGTGATCGACGCCGAGTCCGGTTCGACCCGCGATCTCTTCGCCAACGACGCTGCCGATTCCGGGCAGCTCGACGCCGAGGCCGTCATCCCGGTCGACGATCAGCCGATGACGTCGCCGTCCTCGGAGGTGCTCGATGCATCGGGCTCCGACGATCTCGAGACGCCCGGAGCGTCGGAGACGGCCGAGGCTTTCGAGACGCCCGGGGCGTCGGAGACGGCCGAGGCTTTCGCGACGCCGGCGCACGACCCCTCAGTCGAGGCCGCAGCCCTCGATGAGGCCGATGAGCCGGCGCCAGTGGCATTCGTCGACGAGGCACCGACGGCGTCGCTTGATCTGACCGCTCCGTCTGGATCTGCCCCGATGATCGATCTCGATCCGGGCCAGCGCGAAGAGCTCGAACTCGAGCGAACCTTTGCCCCCGATCTCGCCCCAGGCGAGCCCGTGACCACTCGGCCGGCCTCGGGTCTCGACCTCGAGAGCGCCACCGCAGCAGCTGCGGCAAGCTCGACCAGCCTCACCCGCCCGACGGGCCGTTCGCAAAAGAAGCTCCGAGCCAAGAAATCTCGTCGGGTGATCCGCCATATCGACCCGTGGTCGGTGCTCACGTTCTCGATCTTGTTCCACTTGGCCTTCTTCTCGGCCATGCTGCTGGCCGGTGTCCTGGTCTGGAATGCGGCCATCGCCGCCGGAACGGTCGAAAACGTCGAAAACTTCATCCGTGAACTCGCCGACTATGAGACCTTCGAGATCAACTCCCAACAGGTCTTCCGGGCGGCGGTGATCATCTCGGGCATGTTGACGCTCGCGTCGTCGGTCTTGGTCGTGCTGCTCACCGTGGTCTTCAACCTGATCTCCGATCTGGTCGGCGGCATCCGCATCACGGTGATCGAGGAAGAAACCGTGCGGGTCCGAGAGGATCAAAAGTAGTTGGTTCCGCGTGCGAGCGGTATCGTGGCCGTTCGCCTCGGGGCTATAGCTCAGTTGGTTAGAGCGCACCCCTGATAAGGGTGAGGTCACAAGTTCAACTCTTGTTAGCCCCACGAAGCGTGTCGAGATGCCACCCCCTCGGGTGGCATCTCCAGTTTTTCGGTGCCTCGAGCACTCACCGGCTGACGCCACGGTGACCACTGCTACGGTGTCGCCATGATCACCCTGGTCCGACGAGTCGTTGCCGCCATGTCGATGGCCGGGCTCGTCGCCGCTTTCTTCCGCCTACGGGGTACAGGCGGAACGCCGCCCCGCAGCGGTGGCTGGCGTGAGGTCACCGACGACGATCTCCGCTGATGCGACTGGCGGTGGTCGGCCTCGGCGCCGCCGGAACCCATGCCGCTCGGCAACTGGCGAGCAGCCACCCCGAGCAACTCGCGCTGTTCGATGTCGATGAGCGGCGGGTACTTGCGGCACTGGAACACCATGAATTGGGGATCGCCATACTGGGCGACATCGGTGGCGGTGGTGCCGACGTGGTCATCTTGGCCACACCGGCCGGTACGCATGCCGAACTGGCGAGAGCCATTGTGCGAGACGGTCGCCATGTCGTTTCCATCACCGATCATCCGGGCGACGTTGCCGGCCTTCTCGAGTTGGGTCACGAGGCCGAGGCGAACGACTGCACCGTGCTGGTGGGTGCGGGGTTCGCCCCCGGGCTGAGTTGTCTCCTGGCGCGCCGTGCAGCCGACCGTCTCGACGTGGTCGAATTCGTGTCGGTCGCGAAGAGCGGCACCGGCGGTCCTGCCTGCGCTCGTGAGCACCATCGAGCGATGAAGCACCCCGGTCACGAGTTGCAGCACGGGGACTGGGTGGTGCGGGCCGGCGGGTCCGGCCGTGAACTGGTGTGGTTCCCCGATCCCATCGGCGCCCGCGATTGCTATCGGGCGGATCTCCCGAGTCCACTCCTGCTGCAGCGGGTCTTCCCGCAGGCAACTCGATTGACCGCTCGAGTGTCGGCGACCCGGCGTGATCGCCTCACCTCAAGACTGCCCATGCTCCGTCCGCCTCACGCCGATGGTGGTCCTGGGGCGATCCGCGTCGAGGTGCGGGGCCGGTGCGGCTCGCGGGTCGAAACGTTGGTCTATGGCGTCGCCGACCATCCGTCCCTTGCCGCCGGCACCGTGGCGGCCGTGAGTGCCATCGACCTGTTGGGCCCCGATGTCCGCCCCGTCGGTGCCTACGGGCTGGCCGAACATCCCGGCCGACTCGAGCTGCTGCGGACCCTGCGACACCGTGGTGTGCGGGTCGAAACCTACGAAGGATCCGGCCTCGTGTAGCAAAATGTGGACTGATCTCACGCCAGGCGCGAGATTTTGCTCAAGGAACCACCCAGAGTGGCCGATTGATCCGTAGGGAAAAAATTCTCGAATTTCTCCTCAAGTTCTGTGTTCTGTGTGCCGAGAACCTTTGGCGTATGGAGGACAACCAGAGGATGAAGACGATGGGCGAGATGACGAAGGCCGAGATCAACGGGCGGATCGAGGCGAACCTGCCGCTCGTGAAGCACGTGGTGTTCCAGGTGGCGGTGCACTTCCCCCGCCACGTCGACCGGGAGGATCTGGCTCGGGCCGGCGCCCTCGGTCTGGTCGAAGCATCACGTCGGTTCGATGAGAGTCGGGGCGTGCCGTTCGAACGCTTTGCCGCACAGCGAATCCGGGGGGCGATCCTGGATTCGGTGCGAGCGGCCGACTGGGCCCCCCGTTCGGTGCGCCTGTTGGCCCGTCGACTCGAGGCGACCGAACAGCAGCTGGCGTCGGAACTCGGGCGAGTGCCGTCGCTGCCCGAGATGGCCAACGAACTGGGCGTGTCGGTCGATGAACTCGCGAAACTCCAAGACCGTCTGTTCCGCTCGGTCGTCCTGGCGCTCGATCACGAGACCAGCGACGAAGGCGACGAGGAACTGACCCTGGTCGACGTGCTCGAGGACCGGAGCTCGGTCGAGCCGCTCGAGGAGCTCGAGACCCGCGAGCTGCACGCCTACCTGCGTGACGCTGTGGGCCTGCTGCCCGAACGTCAGCGGTTCGTCGTCGTCGGCTACTTCCTGGAGGGTCGTACCTCGGAGGAGCTGGCCCGGTTCCTGGGTGTCACCGAGTCCCGGGTGAGCCAGCTGCGTTCCGAGGCGCTGCGCAATCTGAAGTTGGGGATCGAGGCCCAGTACGACGACGAGATGCCGAGCGAACCTTCTGGCCGGGTCGCCAAGCGTCAGGCGGCCTACGCCGAAGCCGTGTGCGGCGAATCCAACTGGAAGAACCGTCTCGGCCGGTGGGACGGCGACTACGACGTGCCCGAGGAACCCCTGCTCCCGGTCATCGCTGTCTGAACCATCGCGGTCTGATCCGAGGCAGGATCACCGGATCAGAATGTGGTGGCGGCCTGCCACCGATCGAGCAGGCTCGCATCGCCGAACAGTTCCAGGCGACTCGGGGGGAGACGACTCCACAACGCCAGGAGCAGATCGGAGACCGGACCCCGTGCGGCGACATCGCCCTTGGCGTGACCCGTGGTCCAGGTGATCTCGGTTGGCCCGAGTGTGACCAACCACTCGCCATCGTCGATGTCGGTCGCGTGGAGATGGATGACCTCGCCGGTCCCCGCCAACGCATCGAAGCTGAGACGTGTCGGAGCGAACGTCTCGAAAACCTCGTCGACGCCGTCGCGCGCCAACGCGGGGTCGATGGGCTGCGGCGAGCGGATGGCCGATTCGGCATCCCAGCGATGCATAGCCGTTTCGTGGGCCAACCGGCGGAGCCACCAGCGGGCGGGTTGCGGTCCGGTGAAGGTGGGAACGATGCGCTCGAGGTCGACGGCGTCGAAGGCCGCCATGAGAGCATCGGCACCGTCGGCGAACCAGTCGAGGACGGCCTCGCCCAGTGGCGGCTCGGGGACATCGGCGCGCCGCGGCGGCTGATCCGGAGTGGCGGCCAACGCCAGTGTCACGTAGCGAAACACCCAACCCGTGTGGCCGATGACGGTGCCGACCGTCCAGCCCTCGATGTGTGGCAGGTCGATGTCGA
Organism: Acidimicrobiales bacterium; assembly: GCA_041394265.1. Taxonomy (NCBI): domain Bacteria; kingdom Bacillati; phylum Actinomycetota; class Acidimicrobiia; order Acidimicrobiales; species Acidimicrobiales bacterium. Next base: position 1,893,575 of record JAWKIO010000005.1, on the reverse strand, counting down.
GATGGTCCGGCGAGATGGCGCGCAGCCGCGTCGTCTCTTCGCTGAGGAATTGCCGGTACTCGGTGCTGGACAGCTGAGGCATCGCAGACAGTCTTGCACTTCGGGGCTGGTCAGCGGCGGACATCGCCGGCATTGAGCGCTGGCCTCTGCGGACGAGTGGGTCAGCGAGCTCGGTGCTCGCTGACCCACTCGTCGAGCGCGAGCCACTGACCATTGAGCCAGTCCACCTGGTCGGCCGGGTCGGTGGGAACCGTCGAGCGGTCGACTTCCCACCAGCGAACGATGACGGGGTGGTGGAGGGGGAGATGTCGGCGCAGACCGCTCAGCTCGGCGACGCCTTCGAGGCCGGTGTGCGCGAGGATGACGATCGGGGAGTCGGGGCAGTTCGCAAGCAACGCCAGCGTGCCGGCCGGCTTGGGCGGGAGCAGATGCGTGAGCTGCTCGTTGAGACGCAGCGCCGTGTCGTCGCCTCGTCGAGCGAGCGACTCACTGACGCGACGTTTGGTGTTCGGCGTGGCGTAGGTGCCTTCGGGGAAGATGACGAGTCCGGCATCGGGGTGCGCCTGCGCGGCCAGGTCGGCGATCTGCGCGACTTCGGCATCGGTATCGCCGGTGCGGTCGACGAAGTGATTGCCGAGGCGATGCCCGTAGATGTCGATGTTCGGGACTTGCAGCAGTTCCTTCTTCATGACGTAGTGGACCGGTCGCTCGAACCTGGTGGGAAAGAGGTGAGCCGGAATGATCGCATCGACCATGCTGGCGTGGCGGCTGAGCATGATCACATTGCCCTCGGGCAGCGGAACGCCATCGGCGTCGATGTGGACCGACAGGAGCCGATCTGCCCAGCCGAGGAGTGAGGTCGACCACCAGCCCTGCATCCAGACGTGTGCGTCGTTGCGCATGCGGCGCCCGAAGCCTCCGGTCGTCCAGAGCCAGGCGGCATAGCTGATCCCGATCCACTCGTGGAAACAGAAGACGAGCGCGAACGCCCACAACCGCACCAGGGGGAGATCGAAGCGCCCGGTCATCACATCGAAGAGCACGATGATCGGTACGACGAGCGGGCTGAGCACGAACCACAACGGCACCGCGAGCAGCACGGCGGGAATGGTCGTGAGTCGCCGCTTGAGTGCTTGCACCAGGGCAAAACTAGTGGGTTCGGCCCCGTTGTGGTGCCAACGCGAAACGGCGCACCCGGTGGTGCGCCGTTTCGAGGTCGTTTGGCTCGCTCGTCAGCCGAGCGGAACGGGAGGAGCGATCAGCGCTCTTCCTTGAAGATCACATGGCGACGCAGCACGGGATCGTACTTGCGAAGCTCGATGCGCTCACGAGTGTTGGTCTTGTTCTTGCGAGTCGTGTACGTGAAACCGGTGCCCTCGGTGGAGCGCAGCTTGATCACGGGACGCTTGTCACCTGCTTTGGCCATCAGATCTTCACTCCTCGGCGGCGCATGTCGGCAACGACGGTCTCGATGCCCTTCTTGTTGATGGTCTTGATGCCCTTGGCACTGACCGTCAGCTTGACCCAACGCTTCTCGCTCGGGAGCCAGAAACGCTGCGTTTGGATGTTCGGATCCCAGCGCCGCTTCGTCACGCGGTGAGAGTGGGAGATGCTGTTACCGAAGCTCGGCTTGCGGCCGGTGACTTGGCAGACCATCGACATGGCGGTGACCTCTTCAGACGTTCGACTGGTGGTGACCGAATGGCCACGACCGACCGCCAAAGGGTAGCGGCCCATCCACTCGGCTCCACCCGGGTGACGGTGTCAGCAGCCGCGGAGGGCGCGGGGAGCCATCGCTCCTCCACCCATCGAGCCCGGCTCAAGGTAGCGATGCCCGATCCGCACGGCGCGGATGGTGCAAATGACCCATACGCATGTTGGGCAAATATGTCGATACGGTGACGAAACCCGTTCAAGGCGAAAGTTCGGACCACGCAATGGTCGACAGCGCCTGTGAAGGAGATCCCCTTGCTGAAGAAACGCCTGACCGGAGTTGCCGTGGCCCTCAGCGCCCTCGCAACTGCCGTCGTCGCAGTCCCTGCCAGCCCTGCGGGAGCCGAGGTCGTCGTGCACGACATCGTGCTGCCGGTCGATGCCGCTCATCTCGACAGCGTCTATTGGTCCGACACCTTCGGTGCGCCCCGTAGCGGTGGCCGCTCCCACCTCGGTGTCGACATGATGGGTCCGAAGGGCACGCCACTCCTGGCCGCGGCCGACGGTGTGATCACCTGGTTCCGCCACGACATCACCCGAGGGAACTACTTCGCCCTCACGGCCGATGACGGCTGGAAGTATCACTACTCCCACATGAACAACGACACGCCGGGCACCGACGATGGAGCGAACCCGTTCGAGTTCGCCTACGCCCCGGGTATGGGTCAGGGCGTTCGAGTCACTGCCGGCCAGCTGGTGGGCTACATGGGTGATTCGGGCAACGCGGAGAACTCCGGTTCGCACCTGCACTTCGAGATCGAGACGCCCGATGGGGTGTCGATCAACCCGACCCCGAGTGTCGACGCGGCGAAGACCCGAGTCGGGTTGCCGTCGATTCCGGCCAGCATGCTCGGCCCGTTCGACTCCACGCTGGCCATGAGCACCGATGTCTTCACCACCTTCACGGGTCGGGAACCGACCTCGGCCGAGGCGATCGTGCTCGCCAATGCCGTGGTCTCCGACGGGCTGGCCAGCGCCATCGCTCCGTACGTGAACTCCTCGTCGTCGGTCGCCCAGATCGACCGGCTGTATGTCGCCTACTTCCTCCGTCGTCCCGACTTCGCCGGTCTCCAGTACTGGCTCGAAACCCGAGGGTCGGGCACCACGGTCACCCAAATCGCCGACTCATTTGCCGATGGCGACGAGTTCAAGGCCCGCTACGGCGAACTCACCTTCGGCGATTTCGTCGACCAGCTGTACCGCGACGTGCTCCATCGTGAGCCCGATGAGGCGGGCAAGGCCTACTGGTTGGCGGAGCTCGCGGCCAAGCGCGTCACTCGGGGCAACATCGTCGTGCAGTTCACCGAGGGTCAGGAACTCATCGGGCTCACCGCCAAGCGCAGCGAAGTCGTCGGGCTCATGGCGCTGTTCTCCGACATCGCGCCGACCGACGCCGAGATCGACGCCTGGATCACCGCTCGGGCCACGATGTCGCTGTCCGAGGCCATCGACGCCTGGTTCGTCAACGCCGGCTGACCGGCTCAGTCGGTCGGGATCGATCCACACCAGGCCTCGACGGCATCGCAGAAGCCGTCGATCTGCTCCGAGGTGACCGGGATCGACAGGGCGATGAAGCCGCGCCGCGCCAGGTAGTACCCGGCGTCGAGCATGTCGAAGAAGAAGAGCTCGCGGTAGCGCTCGTCGGCTCCGGTGAGATCGGCGGGCGTGGTGACCGGGCCGGGAACGGCGTGGATGTTCATGAGCGACCCGAGACCCGTCACCGACATCGGCACGCCGGCGCGTTCGAAGCTGGTCGACAGGCGACGGCGCAGATCCTCGCCCTTGTCGTTGAGCGACCCGATGGCATCGGCCGTGACCACCTGCTCCAGCGTGGCCACACCGGCGGCCATGGTGAGGACGTTGTTGTTGAAGGTACCGGCGTGGCCGAGTGGCTCCAGGCCGGCGAGCGGTCCGTCGTCGCCCGATCGATTGGTGTCGTAGATCGACAGGATGTCGGCCCGGCCACCGAAGGCACCGAAGCTCATGCCGCCGGCGAGGTACTTGCCGAAGGTGGTGAGGTCGGGCAGCACGCCGTACCGCTGTTGTGCACCACCGGGCGACAGGCGCGACGTCATCACCTCGTCGAAGATCAGCAGGCTTGCGTGATCGTTGCAGAGCTGGCGGAGCCCCTCGAGAAACGCCGGTTCGGCGGGGATGCACCCACCCGACCCGAGCATCGGTTCGACCAGCACGGCGGCAATGTCGCTGCTGCGGCGCTGCATGATCTCGACCACCGATTCGAGGTCGTTGAACGTGGCGATCTCGGTGTCGAACGGAACGTTGATGGCGCGTCCGTAGCTGCCGTAGGTCAGCACGCCGCCGTGGTAGCCGCCGGCGAACACCACGATGGCCGGGCGTTGCGTGACGTGGCGGGCCGTCGAGATGGCCATGAGGTTGGCCTCGGTGCCAGAGTTGGTGAAGCGGACTCGTTCGAGCGACGGAAAACGTTCGACCATGAGTTGGGCGAAGCGGATCTCGTCGGGATGGGTGGCGCCGAGCGCCCAACCCGACGACATTGCTGCCGCCACGGCGTCGGCGACCGGAGTGGGGGAGTGGCCCGCCAGCCCGGCGGTGTAGTTGCCGAGCAGGTCGACGACGGTCAGGCCGTCGACGTCGGTCAGCGTTGCACCCTCGGCCCGTGCGACCCGGAACGGGAAGGGATCGAAGTGCAGCACGGTCCGGGTGTGGCCGCCGGGAAGGAACCGGCCGGCCTCGTCGGCCATCGCCTGCGAGGTGGGTCGTTTCGCCACGTAGTTCGCTCGAGCAGCACCGAGTCGTTGGTCGAGGCTGGGTCGTTCGTCGGGGCTGGGTCGTTCGTCCGGAGGGAGCGTCACCGCACGGACGCTACTGGCCGACACCTCGACCGTCGAGAGCCCGGTCATCGCTCAACTTGGCCAGGGCCCGACGGAGGTGGTCCATCTTGAGGGGCTTGGCCAGGTAGTCGGTCATGCCGGCGTCGAGGCATCGCTCGCGGTCGCCGGCCAGTGCGTTGGCGGTGAGCGCGAGAATGGGGACGGTCGAGCCCGCGGCGCGGAGCCGGCGGCTGGCGTCGAAGCCGTCGAGCACGGGCATCTGGCAGTCCATCAGGACGGCGGTGAACGGTCGCTCGAGTGCCGCCTCGACGGCCTGGCGCCCGTCGGTGACCATCTCGTAGGTCACGCCCATGTGGTCGAGGATCGCCTTGATGAGGATCTGATTGATCGTGTTGTCCTCGGCGACGAGGAGGTGGGGCACCTCGCCTCCGGAAGCCATGGTGGCGTCGTCATCGGCGAGTCCGGGCTCGTCGTTCTTGCCTGGCGCGAGGCCAACCGGAACGGTGAAGGCGAACGAGGATCCCACGCCGATCTGGCTGGCGACGGCGATGTTGCCCTCCATCAGTTTCACGGTCTCGCGGCAGATGCTCAGCCCCAGGCCCGTGCCACCGAAGGTCCGTGTGGTGGAGACGTCCAGCTGATTGAACGGGGCGAACAGATCGTCGAGTCGGTCGCTGGGAATGCCGACGCCGGTGTCTTCGACGACGAAGCGGAGTGTGGTTTGGGTGGGTGTGGTCTGGGTGAGAGTGGTGCCATCACCGTGAGGTCGACGCGATGTGGGTGGGTCGATCCGGTCGACCAGCAGGCGAACACTGCCGTGGCGGGTGAACTTGATGGCATTGCCAACGAAGTTGACCAGGACCTGGCGAATGCGTCCCGGGTCGCCAACCACGCGGCGGGGCAGGTCGACGCCGTGCACCACCGACACCGCCAGGCCGTTCGCCTGCGCCCGCGGCCCGAGGAGCGACATGACGTCGTCGGCAACGCGTGCCGGGTCGAAGTCGACCTTCTCGAGTTCGGTCCGGCCGGCCTCCAGCCGCGAGAAGTCGAGGATCTCGTTGATGATGTCGAGGAGGGCATCGCCCGAGGTCCGGGCGACGGAGATCCAGTGCCGCTGCTGATGGTCGAGCTCGGTGTGAGCGACCAGTTCGAGCATGCCGAGAACGCCGTTCATCGGTGTGCGGATCTCATGGCTCATGTTGGCCAGGAACTGGGACTTCGCCTCGGCGGCTCGTTGGGCCTCCCGCAGGGCTCGGGCCAGGCTTTCCATGGTCTCATTGCGCTCGGTGCTGTCATCGAACAACAGCACCATGCCGGTGATCTTGGTGCCTTCGACCAGCGGAGTGATCGACGCCCGCACCGGGCGACGATCGCGACCGGCATTGATGTCAGCGGCATTGATCTTGGCGGCACTGGTGTTGGCGGTAGCGGTGTGGCCGTGCCGAGAGCACAGGTAACCCACGGTTCCGGTGATGTCCTCACCGTCGGTGAGGTCTCGCCAGAGTTGTTCGATGGTGAGGAGTTCACCGCTGCGAGGATCCTTGAGCGAGAACCGGGCGAGCACGTCGGTCCCGGAGTCCGGCTCGCCACCCAACAGCGCGATCGCGGCTTCGTTGACGAACAGCACCTCGTCGTCTGAGTTGATGGCCACGAGACCGTGGTCGAGCGCCGAAATGACCGACCGACGCCGGTCGTTCTCGACGGCCAGCTGTTCCTCGGTGTGCTGCTCGAGCCGATGGCGGTAGCTGCGCATCTCGATCGTGGAGATGTCGAGCGCCCGCTCCAGTGTGTAGCGGGTGAGTTCGTTCTCCCGGTAGGTCCGATCGACGCGTTGGAGAAGGGCCATCAGTGCCGCAGGTTCGATGGGACGTCCGGCCACGATGCCGGCACGTCGAAGCTGGCGGCGAAGGTTCGGGTGGGCACCTTCGATGAGCTCGCCGTCGAAGGACTGCTCGTTCGCGGCGTCGCCCGTGCCGCTCGTCATGACCGTTCCGAGATGGCGGTGATCGTCATCGACTGGTTGTGCACGGTGGCGTTCACCTCGTCGGTGGGTGCGATCTCGCCGTAGGAATAGAACCCGAGAACGTGAGCCGCGTCGCCGAAGTGGTGGGCCACGACATCGAGTTCGTCCTCGGTCTCCTCCCCCAATGCCATCCGTCGTCCGACGCAGCTGACCGCGAGGGCGAGGCAGGGTCCCGATGCCGGGGTGTCGATTTGCATTGCCGCCTGCGCAGCGCCATCGAGGAGCCGATCGGTGGAGCCGAGCATCAGCGAGCAGACCGAACCCTCGGGGAGCGTGGCTGCGAACGTCATGGAGCGGGCAGCGTCGTCGATCGAAAGGATTGTTCGCACCACCTCACTGCCGTCGGGGAGCGTGACGGCGAGGGGGAGGAGCAGCGCCGCGCTCGGCAGCTCCGCGGTTCGGTCGCCCAGATAGTGCTCGTAGATGTCGAGCACGGGTTCGTCGTCGAGTTCGTAGAGAATCGGTCCGTCTGATCTCGTGACGAGCCGAGGTGGGCCGAAGGAGCGCCAGCCGTTGGCCACGCCGTGGTCCACGACGACGTCATTGCCGTAGAGGCCGACGAGCGTGAGGTGGGCGGTACGGGGGACGCCGTCCACCAGCGTCCACGAGCGCTCGAACTCGAGCCCGTCGCCGGCGACACCACCGGAAATCGCAACGTTCGGGTCGATCGCAGATCGGACGCCTTGGAGCGCTGCGTCGACGTCGGCCGACAGCCCGTCGATGAACATCAGCACGGCGCTGAGTCGCTGACCCTGGACCGTCGGCGACGCCAACTCGGCGCCCGCCTCTGCTCCAGCGAAGCCGGCATCGTCGGCGACCGACCGGGACACGACTCGGACCGGCGTGGTCGCGAACTGGAGCAAGGCCACGACCACCGAACCATCGCTGATGGCGTCGCCGAGCACCTCGCCGGCGGTCGAGCATCCGACCAGTTCGAGCTCGGGGTAGGCCTCGTACAGCGCTGCGGTTGCCGGGGTCGCCATCTCGATGTCGTGCGTTCCGAAGGCAAGGCCGAGGACCGGTCCGGTCCATGTCGGAAGGGGTCGGTCCCACGCGCCCGGTCCCGGCGACTCAGCCGGGATGTCGAGCTGACACGGACGGGTGTAGCGGCGCAGTTCGAGCAGCATGCAAGTGCCTCGGAGACGTTCGGATCTGGTCGCAGTTTCGGTATCCGGCGGCGGTGATATGAGTCGACGCCCGTTGCCGGCAGCGCTGCGCGCGAGGAGTGAACGGAGACCCAACACGGTCGGTGGTGTTCGCGCCACTCCAACACGAGTCGCGCGTGAGTCAACGCATGCCGCGCGAGAATGACAGCGCTGGAGTTTCGGGGGACAACCGGGTCGAAACCCTGAAAATCCAACCTTTTCTCTTGTGGATAAGTCTGTGGGCTTTGTGGAAAGGTGGCGGGCGGGAGCCGCCGTACCAGCGAACGGCCATGGCCTGATCCTCACACTGGGTGACATCTGAGTGAACCGGGGGCGACCAGTGCGTGTTGCTGCGTCGACCCCGGGTCTCGGGGCGTGTCACCCCGCCTGGGTAGGGTCGTTCTCGATGTCGGCGGTGCTGCGCACCGGCGACGGCTCGCCGATCACGATCGGCCCGATCGCACGACAACGAACAGAGCTACCCATGTCGTCCTCCTCACGTTCATCCTCAACCTCGGCGTCCCACATCTCCTCATCCCATGCAGCCTCATCCCATGCAGCCTCATCACCCGGCTGCCCTCCTTGGCCCGATCCGACCCTGCCGAACCGAATCGAATCCGAGGTGACCTCGCGGGTCACCGATGCCTACCGACGGGGCTGGCAACCCGCAGAGCTGCTTCGTCAGGCCCGCCGTGAGGCTCCGCCGTCGGTCGCCGTGATCGCGACCCTGGCGGTGGCGGCCGAACACCGGTCGCGCCCCGATCGCGCGTACCACCCTCGATGGCTCGATCATGTGGCCGGGCTCGAGCTTCCCGACGAGGGTGTCGAGTCCGGCTGGCTCGTTGCTGCATTGGCCGAGCACCCATCCATCACGACCGCCGACCTCCGATCATTGGTCGCTGCGTGGTCAGGACTGCCGGAGCTGCCGTGCCTGCTTCCGCCACCGGCGGGTATCGATCTGCCCCTCGCCGTCGAACTGCTCGACTCGCTCGGGCCGGATCCCGTCCTCGACAAGGTGCGGGCCCTGTTGGCGAAGGCCGAGGCCACCACCTTCGCCGCCGAGGCCGACGCGTTCACGGCCAAGGCACACCAGTTGATGGCTCGGCATCTGATCGACGAGGCCCTGGTGGCCGCGAGCTCCCGACCTTCGAATGCCACGCGGACGCACCCGATCACGATCCGCCTGCCGATCGACGCTCCCTATGAGACCCCGAAGGCCACGCTCATCGCCGTGGTCGCCGACGCCGGCGGATGTCGCGCGGTCCACCACTCCGCGCTCGGCCTCACCTCGGTGGTCGGGCATGCCTCCGACGTTGCCGCCGTCGAGGTGCTGTTCACCTCGTTGCTCGTCCAAGCCCAGTCGGCCATGGCCGAGCAGGCCCGCCTCGGCCCCACCCATCGCAGCCGCGGGTTCCGCTCCTCCTTCCTCCGGGCGTATGCCTTCCGGGTTGGGGAACGGCTGCGCGAGATCAACGCCGAGGTCCAGCAATCGGTCGAAGCCGACACGGGCACGTCGTTGGTGCCGGTCCTCGACCAGCGAGCCTCGGAGGTTCGCGAGGTCTTCGATCAGCTGTTCACCAAGGTCATCCCCGGCCGTGCGCCGCGCCAGTGGGACCACCACGGTGTGGTGTCCGGACGCTCGGCCGCCGACCGGGCACAACTCGATACCGCTGCGGTGAGCTCGGCGAAACGCCAACCCGCAGTGCCTGGCCCTTCCGCCACCTCCGGGTGACCCGCCATCGAGAGTTGATCTTGGGCGGTGCGCTCCCTTGGCTATGCTCTCGCCCGTCATGAGCATCCTGTCCGGACTTTTTGCGACCCTGTTGGTGGCACTCATCCTGTCGGGCGCCGACAAGCTGCGCCGCCCTGCCGGCGCCGGCCGGGCGCTGCTCACGGCCCGGCTCGTGTCGGGACCTCCGCAACGTCGGTTCGCCCGAGCCAAGTGGTCGGCCCGATTCCTCGGGCTGATCGAGGTGGCCGTCGGCAGTGCGGTCGCCGTCGTGTTCCTCAGTACGTCGGTGGCCGACACCTGGCGTGTCGTCGGATCGGGCGGCGTGGCGATGCTCTACCTGGGATTCAGCTGGTTCCTCCGTCGAGTCGAATCCATCGACCCCGGTGCGTCGTGCGGCTGTTTCGGCAACGCGTCGGTCACCGGTCCGCTCCACCTCGTCGCCAACCTCGTCGCCGTTGCGGTGTCGACGGTCATGGCGCTGTTGGTCTCGCTCGGGGCCGACACCTCCGTGTTGGGTGACGAACTGGCCGCCGGCACCCGAATCGTTCCGTTGACTGCGGCGATCGTCGTTGCCGCGCTGCTGTTCCTGCTGACCCCGTCGTTGGTCACCGACCTTCGACGAGCGCAGCGCCCAACGACTCCTACCGTTCCCACCTTCACGATCGCAACGCCGATCCAGCCATGACCTTCACCACCACCCTCACCAACCGTGCGGCGTCCGTACTCGAGCGGCGCACGAGCCGACGGGGCTTCGTCGGACGTACCGCAATGGTCGGGAGTGCGGTTGCCGTGAGTGGCACCAGCTACGTTCTGCGACCCGGAACGGCCTACGCCTCGATCTGCCGCTGTCCGCGCCAGGCGGTGGCTGCAGGCACCGAACGGCTGTGCGACTGCGGCGACCTGTGTTGCGACGGCTACACCGAATTCTGTTGCCAGATCTATGGTGAGAACGCCTGTCCGACCAACACGATCCTCGCGGGGTGGTGGAAGGTCGACAACTCGACCTTCTGCGACGGCGCAGCCCGCTATTACATGGACTGTAACCAGACCAACCCCAACTGTGGTTGCGGCGCTCGGGGCGTGTGTCGACCGGCCGACAACGAGTGCGGCTGCCGAACCTGCGACTCACGGGCCGACGGTTGCACGTCGTTCCGCTACGGCAACTGCAACAACGACATCGCCTGCGTCGGCCCGATCATGTGCCGAGTGGTCACCTGTACCAAGCCGTGGGAGATCGACCCCGGCTGCTCGACCATCGCCCGGACCGACCCGGCCACGGCGTTCCACCATCGGCCGTGCCTCGAGGCACCCGTCGAGCCGACGCCCGAAGCGCTGGCCTTCGCCGATGCCATCTTCATGGACTACCTCGAGCGTCCGCCCACCGACGCCGAACACCTCGAGTACGCAACCCGTACCACCAGTGGCGAGAATCGCAGCCACATCTCGATGTCACTGGCCCGGACCGCGGTCTACATCGGCTACTTCGTGGAAATGCTCTATCAGTCCGTGTTCGGCCGCTCGGCCGATGCCGCCGGGCTCGACTATTGGACGGCTCAGATCCTCGGCGGCGTCACGCCGGCCCGCGTCGCCGCCCTCTTCTACGGCTCACCAGAGTTCTTCGAAGCGTCCGGCACCGTCGATGCCTACGTTGCTCGCCTCTACCGCGAGATCCTCGATCGCGAGCCGGAACCCGACGGGTTGGCCTTCTGGACTGCCGATGTCGAGGGCACCGACGACCGGCTCGGCGTCGCGGCGGCGTTCTACGGATCGATCGAGTCGCGACGCCGCCGAGTCAGAAACCTCTACCTGCGGTTCCTCGACCGGGAACCCGACGACGCCGGACTCGAGTTCTGGGCGGGTCGCCTGCTCGTCGACGACGACCTCGAACTGGCCACCTTCCTGTCCGGCAGCGAGGAATACCTTGCTCGTGCCATCGAACGGTTCGCCCCATGACCGTCGTCGTCTGGCTGCTCGTCGTCATCGTCGGCCTGCTGAGCATGCTCGTTGTCGGCTTGCTGCGTAGCCACGCCGTGATCCTGCGCGCCCTCCACGACGCCGGCATCGACCTCGATCCCGATGGCGTCGGTCATCACGGCTCGGCCGGCTCGAGCGGTCTGCGTCCCACCGTCGAGTTCGCATCCGATACCGCACCCACGATCCGCACGATCGACGGGGTTCCGGGACCGGTCGAGCTGACGGGCATGCGCGCCCCCGACATCGTCGGCGAAACGCCCTCCGGCGGCGGGCGTACGATTGCCGTGAACGGGCGAAGCGCCACGCTGCTGGCTTTTCTCACCACGGGCTGCGCCACCTGCGCCACCTTCTGGTCCGAGTTCGCCAACGGCGCCCGGCTCCCGGCAGACACCCGGTTGGTGATCGTCACCAAGGGCGGCAACGAGGAAAGCCCCGCCGATGTCGCCGCCATGGCGCCTGCCGGCGTCGTCACGATCATGTCGAGCGACGCGTGGGACGACTACCGCATCCCCGTGGCGCCGTACTTCGTGCTGGTCGACGGTCGCCGCGGCATCGTCGCCGGCGAAGGTGCCGCACACAGTTGGGCGCTCGTTTCTCAGCTGCTCGACCGGGCCCTGGCCGATGCCGGCTATGCCGAGGGCGACCTCCGCCGCCGCGACGTGTTGATGGGGCGCCGTCGTCAGGAACGTATCGACCTCGATCTTCGCGCCGCCGGTATCGAGCCGGGCGACCCACGACTTCACCATCGCCCGGTCGACTCCGAGTGATCGCAGCCATCGTCGTCGTCGGCGTGACCGCCGCAGTGCTGGGCGCCATCCGTTCGACCTGGTCGCCCTGAGGCGAGTCGATGCTCTCGAGCATCCACCCCCTCGGTGAGCGGGGTCGACGAAACCACTTCTCCACGACAGCGACGGCCTTCACGCTCGGCAGCGCCGTTGGTGGCGCGTTCACGGGGCTGCTCCTGGGGTCGATCGGCGCCGCTGTCAACCTGGTGCCGCTCGTCGCCGGTGATCGCCGCCGTCTCGTCGCCGTGGCCGTGGTGGCAGTGATCGCCGTGTTCTTCGATCTTTCCGGCCGGGCGCTGCCGTCGGTGCGGCGGCAGGTCAACGAGGACTGGATGGGTGCGTTCCGAGGCTGGGTGTACGGCGCCGGCTTCGGGTTCCAACTGGGCGCCGGCATCACCACCTACATCACGTCGGCCGCAGTGCTGCTCTGGCTGTTCACGATGGTGGCGGTCGGGAGCATTCCGGCGGCAGTACTCATCGGCGTGACGTTCGGTGCCGTGCGTGGCTCGTCGATTCTCTTCGCCCGCTCGATCACCACGCCGGATCGACTGGTCGACTTCCATCGACGGCTCCACGCCTCGGTCCCTCGGATTCGACTGGCGACCCGAGCGGCCTTGATCATCTTGGCCGTGGCGACGGCTGGCCTGGCCCTCACGGGCGCGCCGTGACCACGCCGAGCAGCGCGAAAGGACGTGATACATGACCGACAACGACGACCCCTCGGATCTCACGCTGATGCGTACCGCCTCGATGCGGGTCGGGTTGCCGGCTGGATGGGAAGCCGAGATCGACAACGGATCGGGTGAGGCCGAGGCCGGCACGGTGGTCGCCACCCCTCGGGCGCACATCGCCAACTTCGCGCTCCCGCCGAACCGAGGTGATTTCGGCAGCGGTGCCGTCGAGCGGATGCAAGCCGGCGACGTCTTGATCTGCCTGCTCGAGGAGGACCCGGCGGTCATCGGTAGTCGATTGTTCGACCACGCCGGGCTGCCGAGTGTCACCGCCGAGGACTTCTCGCCCACCGGCATGCAGCGTCCGATTCGTGGACAGTCAGGGGCGCAGAAGTTCTTCCACGTGAACGCTCGAGCGTTCGCTCTCTACGTGGTGGTCGGTAGTCATCTGTCGAGAGCGTCGTTCATCGACGAGATCAACCAGGTGATCGCCGCCATCGACGTGTCGTGATTCGGGCGGTCACCCCATCAGCATCGTCAGCGTGACCGCCACGGTGTCACCCACGTCGATCCCCGCCTTGGAACGGATCTCCTTCTTCACGGGGAGGTCGTAGGGTCCGGCCTTCTTCTTTGGGAAGACGCTGGTCTTCCACTCGTGACCGTCGATCTCGACGCGGACCCGCACCGAGCCGAACCCGCCGATGTGCGGCGCCAGCTCGCGGATGACGTCGCTCTCGTCCTCGGGCACGGTCAGGAACACCCACGATCCGCCGGGGTGGAGCCACAGCGGAGCGTCGAACTCGAAGGTCGGTTCCACGGTGCTCAGCCCCGCAATCCGGTCATGATCAGCGCCACCGCCTCGCGCTCCAGGTCGACCCGGGCCGCCGTTGCCGCCCTGGGCCACTCGGCGACCCAGTTCAGTTGTCCGATGATGAGGAGTCGAAGGCGGATCGGGTCGATGTCGGCGCGAATTGCGCCGTGGTCCTGCGCTGCCGTGATGATCGAATGCCAGTAGTCGCCGTAGCCTCGTTGCGCCGCCCGGTATCGGCGCTGGGTCTCGGGCGGCAATTGACCGAGGAGCCGCAGGCTGGCCGAGGCGACGTCGGTGGGGTCGAGGATCACCGACAGGTGGGCCCGGATCGCCGTTTCGAGGATGCGCTGGTGGTCGGCGTCGTTCGGCAACGCTTCGACGGTGGTCCGCACGGTGTCGAACACTTCGCGGACGCCACGCCGGAGCACGTGATCGACGATGTCGTCGCGATCGGCGAAGTGGTAGTAGAGGCTGCCGGCCTGGATGCCCGCCGCTCGCGCGATGTCGCTCAGCTTCGTGCCGGCGTAGCCCCGGTCGGCGAGCACGCGGGCAGCCGAAGCGATGATGCGTTCGCGAGTCAGCTCGGACTTCGACAGGGGCCGGGTGCCGACCGGGGTCGAAGCCGATGGATCGGCGGGCGTCTTCTTGGCGACCATCGGTGAGCGAGCCTACTCCCCGGAGCGATCGAGCTTCTTGCTCGTCTTTCGAAACCTCATTAGGTTTTTCCACCATGGATCTCGGCCTTGGTTCGGCAGCTGTCATCGTCACCGGCGGAGGCTCGAACATCGGGCGTGGGATCGTCCACGCGTTCGCGGCCGAGGGTGCGCGCATCCTGATCGCCGATCGGGATCGCGACCAGACCGCCCTGGTGGTGCGCGAAGCGCTCGATCGAGGTGCGGCGCAGGTCGAGTCGATTGCCGTCGATGTCACCAGCGAAGGGGCGGGCACCGCCATCGTCGGCGCAGCGATCGGTCACTTCGGTGCTGTCGATGTGCTGGTCAACAACATCGGCTGGAGCGTGCCGGCGTTCTTCAAGGCGACGGATGCGACCGAGTGGCAGAAGACGTTCGATCTCAACCTGATGTCGGCGTTCGTCTGTACCCATGCGGTGCTCGAACCCATGCAGCGGGCCGGCCGTGGGTCGATCGTGTTCATCTCGAGCGATGCGGCGTTCGGCACCGTTCGTACCGCCACCTACGGAGCCGCCAAGGCCGGACTGATCGCCTTCGCTCGCACGATTGCCCGCGAGCACGGTCGCGACGGCATCCGCGCCAACGTGGTGTGCCCGGGGGTGGTGCTGCCCGAGGAGGGCGCCATCGGCGCCGGCAGCCTTTGGGACGGGGGACGAGAGGCGATCTTCAACGACGCCCAGCTCGACAACATCCGCCACTCGATCCCGCTCCGTCGACTCACCAATGCGGCCGACATCGCGAACGCCGTGCTGTTCTTCGCCTCCGAGACCATGGGCCGCCAACTCACGGGCCAGGTGGTGTCGGTCAGCGGAGGATTCGCCATGCCGTAGCTCAGCGACATCTGAGCGTTGCTCGGTTGACATCCGAGCGTTGCTCGGGTGGTATCCGATCGGATACCATGTTGCCATGGACGCAGGAGTGTTGGTTCGAGAGTCTCGGCGCCGCTCGGGTTTGTCGTTGCGTGAGCTTGGCGCGCTGGCCGGGACCTCGCACTCGACGCTGGCCGCCTACGAGCGCAGACGAAAGGTCCCGTCGGCCGCAACGTTGAACCGAATCGTCGAGGCCGCCGGTTTCGATCTCGACACCACATTGCGCCGTCGGGTCCGCGGAACGGCGGCGCTGCCCCGAGGCGACGAGCTGGAGGCCGTCCTCGATCTCGCTGCGGCCTTCCCGGCGCGCCACTCGACACGACTCGACGCACCGGTGTTCGGCCGTTGAGACTGGTCGAACAAATCGTCGAACTCCATGCGCGACTCGACGCGTCCGGCATCCCCCACGCGTTCGGTGGAGCGCTCGCCCTGGCGTGGTGCACGGAACGGGCGCGAGGCACGATCGACATCGATGTCAATCTGTTCGTCGACATCGATCAGGCCGAGCTCGTCTTCGCTGCGCTGCCCGAGGCGATGGTGATCAGCGACCAAGACCGAAGGCAGATCATCCGCGATGGCCAGACTCGGTTGTGGTGGGACACCACACCGGTCGACGTGTTCTTCAACACCACACCGTTCCATGCCGATGTCGCCGATCGAGTCCAGATCGAGGCGTTCGCCGGGGCCGAGATCCCATTCCTGGGGTGCGACGATCTTGCCGTGTTCAAGGCCTTCTTCGATCGGACCAAGGACTGGGCCGATCTCGAAGCGATGCACGAAGCGGGAACGCTCGATGTCGCCCGCGTGCTCGGCGTCCTCGTCACGTACCTGGGTGGCAGCGATCCGCGGGTCGAACGGCTTCGCCAACTCGTTCTGGGTTGACGATGCCGACCGGCTGGCTGCTCAGCTCGACAACGCCTCCACGGCCATCGGCACGAGCTTGTACTTCTGCACCTTGCCTGTCGGCGTGGTCGGCAATGCCGCAGGGGTGATGAAGAGGATGTGGCGCGGCCGCTTGAAGCGGGCGAGGTTTGCTCGGCAGACCTCGATCAAGGCCTCGCTGTCGAGCTCGGCCCCTTCCTCGGGAACGACGTAGACGCAACCCACCTCACCCCAGCGGTCATCGGGGACACCGATCGCATACGCCTGACTCACCCCCGGTTGCTGGGTCAGCAGCTCCTCGATCTCCTTGGGCATGACGAGTTCGCCGCCACTCTTGTAGAGCTCCTTGCTGCGCCCGGTGAGCTGGAGGTAGCCCCGTTCGTCGACCCGCCCGAGGTCGCCCGAGCAGACCCAGCCATCTCGAAGCGACTCGGCGGTTTCCTCCGGCTTCTTCCAATACCCCAGCATGTGGGTCGGACCACTCGAAGCGAGCTCGCCCTCCTCGCCGGGCGCAAGATCCTCGCCGGTCATCGGGTCGATGGTCTTGTAGACGCAGATCGGGTGGTCGTCGGTGTCGAGCCCGGCCACACCGGCCAGCTTGGTTCGGCCGACCGTGGTGGAGTGCGTGGTCATCGAATCCTCGGGCAAGGTCAGGGTCATCGCCCCGCCGCACTCGGTCATCCCGTAGCCGGTGGTGATCTCGTCGATGCCGAGGTCGGCCTGCATCTTCTCCCACAACCAGACCGGCGCCGGCGCCGCTCCCGACAGGATCGCCCGGCACGATGACAGGTCGCGGGTCGAACGATCGGGGTGTTCGACCAGGGCGACCGACATCGTCGGGACCGCCAGGATGTCGGATGCCCGGTGCCGCTCGATGCTGGCCAGGTAGTCGGCGGGAGAGAAGGCGGTACGCGGGATGATCGCGCCGCCGACGTACATGGCGGCGAGCAGGCCTTCGACGTAGCCGAACATGTGATAGCAGGGCAGCGAGAACAGGACTCGGCGACCGTCCTCGAACGCACGCGTGAGGGCCGAGGAGTACGCCGTGCGCTGCATCGCATCGTGGGTCACCATCACACCCTTGGGAGAACCGGTGGTGCCCGACGTGTAGAGAATGTCGCCGTTGTCGTCGGGTGACACGCCGGAATCGTCGGCGCCGCCGGGTGATGCCGCGCCGGCAGCATCGAGATCGGCAATGGTCATGACCGCGTCGCGGACGCGGCCGTCGGTCGAGAACTGCACGATCTGGCGGAGGTGGGGGAGGACGTCACCACCGCCGGACTGCTCCCAGCCGGGGGCGATCTCGTCGAGCATGGCCAGCTGATCGAGGCCACCGAAGCCGGTCATCGTGACGAGGACATTGCACTCGGATTGACCGAGCACGTAGGCCAACTCGTCTCGCTGGTAGAGGTAGTTGAAGGGGATGGCGACGGCCCCGACCCGGGCCACGGCGAACTTGAGTGGGATGAACTCGAGGTAGTTGGCCATGATGATCCCGACCCGATCGCCGGGGCGGACACCGATCGAGGCCAGACCGTCAGCCAGCCGAGTGGCCCAGGCGTCGACCTCGGCGTAGGTGGTGGTGGACTCGTCGGTGATCACCAGCGGTCGGTCACCGAACTCGGCGGCCGCGGTGGCCAGGAACGAACCGAGGGTCATCGGCGTCCAGGTCGGGAAACGGGCTTCGAGCGCCTGGCGTCGTTCGTCGAATGAGGTAGTGGTCATGGCATCGTCCTGGTTCGTGAGCGGTGAAAGGAAAGAGGTCAGTCGCCGGTGAAGACCGGGCCGCGATGTTCGATCACCGCAGCCAGGCCTTCGCGGGCATCCGCAGTGCCGGAGAGTTCGGCGACGGTGCGTGCCTCTTCGGCCAGTTGCGCCTCGACCCGTGAGCCGAGTCCCGACCAGACGAGTCGCTTCGCTGCGGCGAGGGCCTTCGGTGCGCCGGCGGCCAACGTGTCGGCCAAGGCGAACGTTTCGTCGAGAAGTGCGTCGTCGGGGACGACCTTGGTGATGAGCCCGATCTCGAGGGCTTCGGCCGCCGACAGCATCGGGTTGGTCAGCACGATCTCGAGTGCCTTGCGGGCACCGACCAGCTGAGGGAGCGAGACCGACACCCCGGCGTCGGGCGCCATACCGACTCGGGTGGCGCCGGCGAGGAACTTGGCGGATTGGGCGGCCACCACGATGTCGGCCGAGCAGACCAACCCGAACCCACCGCCGCCGGCAGCGAATCCGTGGACGGCGGCAATCACCGGCGCTTGCAGGCCGAGCAACGCGCCCGTGCAGATCTGGAGCCACGAGGTGGCCTGCCGTAGGTAGTCCGGCAGGGCCTCGCCCTTGCTGGCGAAGGTCTTGATGTCGCCGCCGGCGCAGAAGTTCGGACCGGCCCCCGTGATGATCAGCACCCGGAGCGAGGGCTCGCCGTGTGCGGCCATGAGTGCGGTGTAGAGCGATTGGAGGAACGGCACGTCCATCCCGTTCGACGCCTCGGGCCGGTTGAGCGTGAGATGGGCAACCCCGTTGTCGGCGAGGTCGAGGAGGATGGTGCCGTCGGCGATGAGCGAGCGAGTCATGGGGAAGTCCGATCCTTGGCGCACGGTCGAGTGGTCAGATGAGGAAGGCGATCGACGGTTGCGCCCATTCGCGATCGACGAGGTCGACCAGCTTGTACGACAGGGCGTAGCCGCTGGCGGTGGGGCGGAGGCGGTAGGTCACGCGGCCGGCGAAGGTGTGCGAACCCCGTTCCCGGGCCTCGACGAGCACGAAGTTGGCGCCGACCTCGAGGTCGCCCTGATCGGTGGTGCCGAGGAGCTCGATGTTGGAGATGACACGCCGGAGCCTTGACGGCGGAGCTTGGGCGTAGCGACGCCCCGACTCGAGCTGCTTGACCCGTGTGCCGAGCCGGTGGCGGTTGTCGGAGATGATCGACATGTGCTCGCCGGGTCCGTCCATCTGCGCCGCCGGCACCCAGTAGACGGCGTCGTCGGTCCAGAGCTCCTCCCATTCGGCGTATCGGTGCTCATCGGCCAACCGGGCTTCGTGGTACACGAATCGTTCGACGGCTCGCAGCTGATCGTGGTCGGTCACGACCGGCCCATCATGGAGTGATAGTTCGACCAGAAGCCGCGGATCGCCGTCTCGTCGTTGGCCGTGCCGATCGGGTGGCCGTCGACGTCGACACGCTCGCGGTCGAGGCCCCGGCGGGTGTCGATCCACTCGGGCTGGAGCTGCTCGACACCCGCTTGGTTGCGCTCGTACATCTCGGCGTCGTCCGCGAGCAACAGCCCCGCCGGCCCGACCGAACCGATGCATTGCTGCAGCATTCGACGGTTCAGGTCGGGTGCCCCCTTGAACTGGAGCGACGTGACGTGCTGCACGGTCTGGTCGACCGACAGTGGCTGGATGACGAACAGGCTGATCTCGGCGATGAAGAGGTTGGGGAACACCATCACGTGTGGTGCGCCGTCGATCATGATGCGATCGGCCTCGTCGCCGTAGGTGGTTCGCATGGCGGCCACGTAGTCGGGGACTCGGCCGGCGGTGGTGCCGAACCAGGCCATGGGCTGGCCCTGCTCACGAAAGGCGGGGCGCAGGTCGTTCTCGCTATGGCCGTTGGCGAACGCCCTCGTGACTGCTGGTGACTGCTCGCCGTAGAGCTCGCCGATCGGGCTGCCGGAGATGCCGAAGATGGCGCCGTGGACGAACTGGGGGTGGTAGCCGTCGGTCTCGTTCTCGACGACGAACTTCCAGTTGGTTCGGGCCCGGTGCCTCAGCCAGCCGGTGGAGATCTCGACCTCGCCCTCGGGCGAGAGGCGAGCGAGCCGTGTCAGTTCGCCGGCGGCACCACCCAAATGTTCCAGCAGGGTGGGCCCCTCGGCTGCCATGCTGGCGAAGACGAATCCTTCGTGCTGGTCGACCCGAGGCACGCGGGCCAGGCCCAGCTCGACGGGGTCGAGCGCATCACGGCCGCCGTAGCCGTCGGGGTGTGGGTAGCCCAGGAGGCGCCCGTCGTTGCCGAAGTTCCAACCGTGGTACGGACAACGGAAGCTCGAGGCGTTGCCGTCGTTCTTCACGCAGACCTGGTTGCCACGATGCGAGCAGCGGTTGACGAGGAGGTGGATCTGTCCATCGGCCGAGCGGGTCATGACCACGTCTTGTGGGCCGACGTGTTTGCGCACGAAGTCGCCGGCGTTCGGCACCTCGCTCTGGTGGCCGACGTAGACCCAGGTGCGGTACCAGATCTTCTCGAGCTCCTCGGCGAAGATCGTTGGGTCGGTGTAGAGCGAGCCGTGAATGCGGGTCGGCTCGATCAGTGCGTCGTAGTCGGTGCTCACCACTCGGTCCTCCCGTCCTGTCCCCGGCAGGAATCTAACTCAGATTCGAAGTCGGTGAAAGGCGTCACTCACAGGTGCGGTGCAACCTCGGTCGCGAAGCGCGAGAGGGAGTCGCGAACGAGGTGAGGCGCCATCCCCGGGAGAACGCCGAGCGCCAGATGCGTGGTGCGCACTCGCTGCATCGACGCCGTCAACACCTTGGCGACCTCGTCGGGTGACCCGAAGACCGGATCGAAGATCAGTCGCTGATCCGGGTCTCGCAACTGGTCCGGAGCGGGTACGACCTGGCGGAAGGTGCTGCCGTCGGCCTCGGCTGCGGTGTTGCCCCACGCTGCATAGACGTCGAGGAGGTGATGGAACGGCAGGGTGGCGTCGGCCCATGCGGTGTCGTTGTCGGCGGCAACATGCGTCCAGTGCAGCTGGAGCACGTTGGCCTCGTCGTCGAACCCGGCGACGGCGCGAGCCTCGTCGTAGGTCGCCTGGAGCTGCCGGTTGGCCAGCCCGAGCAGATGCGCCCCACGGCGCCCGGCTCGGGCGACCGCCTTGGAACTCGTGGCCCCGATCCACAGCGGTGGCGAAGGCTGCTGGACCGGGCGAGGGCTGAGACGGGCCCGGTCGATGTGGTAGTGCCTGCCGTCGTAGGAGAACACCTCGTTCTCCCACAACCCGCTCAGCACATCGAGACCCTCGATGAAGCGACCGAGCCGTTCCGCTCGGTCGATGCCGAAGCCGGCGAACTCGTGCACGGCGTAGCCCTGCCCGACGCCCACGTCGATGCGCCCGTTCGACAACACGTCGAGCGTCGCCAGGTCTTCGGCCAGGCGGACGGCGTGATGCAGTGGGAGTAGGAGCAGGTTGAAGCCGATGCGAACCCGCTCGGTGCGGGCGGCGATCGCTGCCGCGATCGTGAGGATCGACGGCGAGTATCCGTCATCGGCGAAGTGGTGTTCGGTCAACCAGATCGTGTCGAAGCCCAACGCTTCGGCCTCGACGGCCAGTTGGAGCTCATCGCGGTAGACGTCGACGAACGGCCGACGCCAACCGGCTGGATTCCGAAAGCTGAACATGACACCGGCGTCGATCCCGTCGATCAGTTGACCCATCTGCGTCCTCCCGTCGCTGGTGGGCCGGAACCTATCGGCGAGATGGTTTGGTGTCGATGTGGCGGGCGACTGTACAGTCGTACGGAACGACGCCGAACATCACCAGGGGGACCAATGACGCTCGACGTGCGAGGCACGCCGGAATCGATCGACGAGCATTGGCTGACGGCGACACTTGGTGCCGCCGGCGTTGCCGGCGGCGCGACGGTCACGGGCGTGCAGTTCCGAGGCGAGATCGGTACCGGTCAGACGGGCCGCAACGCTCGGTTCGCCCTGACCTGGGACGACCCGACCGACCGCCCGGCGTCGGTCGTCGCAAAGTTCCCGTCCGCGGATCCCGCCGCTCGAGCCGCAGCTTTCGCCAACGGCACCTACATCAAGGAGTGGTTCTTTTACCACGACCTCGTCGACACCGTTTCGATCCGAACGCCTGCGATCTATGCGGCGCACTTCGACCCGGAGGCCCCGGACTTCGTCCTGCTGATGGAAGACGTGTCGGGCTCGGTGCAGGGCGACCAGATCGCCGGCCTCAGCGTTGATGAGGCGGCGCTGGCCGCCGAGGAGGCCGTCGGCCTCCATGCGCCACACTGGGCCAATCCGACCCTCGCGGCAAAACTCGGGGTCGACCTGTCGGACGAGGAGAAGGTCGCCGCCGTCAACATGATGTACGGCGCAACCATGGGCGGCTTCCTCGATCGGCTCGGCCACCGTCTCGATGCCGATGTGGTGGAGCTCGTCCAACGATTCGCCGGCTCCGTCGGGCAGTGGGCACTCGGTACCGGATCACCGACCACGCTCGTTCACATGGACTACCGCCCCGACAACTTCCTGTTTGCTCGAGACCCCGGCGCGCCCCCGATCGTCGTGGTGGACTGGCAGACCGTGAACGTCGGCCTGGCCACGAGTGATATCGCATACCTGCTCGGTGGCTGCTTCGACCCTGACGTCCGAGCGTCGGCGGAACGCGAGCTCGTCGAGTCCTATCGTCGCCGTCTGGTTGCGACCGGGATCGACTACGACGCCGACACGTGTTGGCGCGACTACCGGTTCTCGAGCTTGTGGGGTGTCGCCATGACGGTGATCGCCACGGTCTTGGCCGAGAAGACCGAGCGGGGTGACGACATGCTCACGGCGATGGCGCAGCGACACGGCCGCCACGCCCTCGACCTCGACGCGCTAGCGCTGTTGGAATGACCGCCGGCGGACCCGCGCATGACCGATGGCCGGGCGTCCTGCGGCGCCGCCGTGTCGTCGCGCTCGTGCTGTCGGTCGGACTCCCCGCCGTGCTCGTCGTGCTCGCCGGCCATCGAGGTCAGCACATGGCGAGGAGTCTGCTGATCCCCGGTGCCGGACTCTACGACGAGCACCTCGTTGTCGGTGTCGCCCTCACGCTGGCGGCCGTTGCCGCCACGATCGCCTGGCTCCGCTGGGGACTCGACTCGATCCTTCTTGCGGTCGTGGGGTTGGCCATCGTGGTGTCGGGTCTGATGCCGCCCACGGTCCACGCCGTTGCGTTTCCGGCGATCGAACAGTCCGCCCACGAGTTCCCACTGGTCATCCTCGTCGTCGGCGCTCTCGCCTGGCTCCGGTCTGCGCTGCGCCGGGTCCCGATCGTCGGTCGGTTGGCGGCGCGTCGCTCGACGCGCCGACTCGACGGACTCGACGACCTGATGGCACTCCCACCGCTCGACCGGTGCCGCGCCGTTTCGGTACTGACGCTTCCACTGGCAGGCGCCGCGCCGGCTGAAGTCGATCCACGGTTGCCGGCTGCGGTCGGTGCCGCCGACGTCGAGCGCCGGGCCCGACGAATCGGTCTCCTCGCCCGTGGTCGCCGTGGCGGCGATCCGTTCCGCGTCGACCACGCCGCAGCTCGAACGGCTCGGCTGGGTGTCGGGGCGCTCACCACCGATCAGGTGGCGCAGTTGCGGGCCGATGCCGTCCGCGCCTGGGCTGGCGTCCCGGCCAGTGAGCCGACCTGGGTCCGGCTGTTCGACGCCGTCGTTGCCGCCATCGCGCTCGACCCGATCGACCCCGAGCCGGCCCGTCGCGTCGGCGAACTCCTGCACTCGCATCTCGGCCTGCGCCGCGGTCACCGCCCGGCGTGGATCTGGACACCGCTTGCCGTCGCCGCCGGCCGAGCCGACGACTGGGAGCACACCGCCGCCACCGCCCTCGCCCGGGCGGCCGGCTGGATCGGTGACGATGACTGGTCCGCCCTTCGACGTCGGGCCTTCGGCGCAGCCGCTCGGGGCACCGTCTTCGCCGGCGACGAGCGGACGGTTGCCGCCGCCCGGATCTGGACCGCGCTCGTCGACGATCCCGAAGCGGCACGCATCCTCGCCCGTCCGACCGTGGCCCACGACCCGCTTGCGGTCGCTCTCGACACCCTTGCCACTCGCCTTCGTGCTTCCGCCCCCGTCGCCAACCAGGAGGTCGCATCGTGACCCTCACCGTCGAGCCCACCCTGTCACCCGGTCCGGGCGCCATCCCTCTGCTGCCGGAGCGCCCGCTCCGGATGGGTCCGGTGACCCGCCGGTTGCTGACTCGAACGGCCCTGGTGGTGGGCGCCGCCGAGGCGATCGGTGCGATCCTCGTGTTCGCCGTCGGCGGGGAACGGGCGACAGCGGCCGGCCTCGGACTGATGTTCCCTGGTGGCGGCTTCCTCTACGACGCTGCGCCGTTGCTCCTCGCCGCGAGCCTGGTCGGCGTGGTCGTCTCCATCGTGTTGTGGTGGGCCATCAGTGCGGTCTGGGCGCTGCCGACGGTCTGGGCGGTGTCTGCAGTTGCGGCAACCCTTCTCGCCGACGGACCTCGACTGTGGACCGACGACGGAGCGTCGTGGGACTGGGCGATCCCCGTGGTCGTGGCGGCCGCCCTGGTCACGATCGCTGCGACCGTGTGGAGCTTCGAGCACCGATTCCGCACCAAGCGGGCCCGAGTGCCCGAGCTCAACGAGTACCTGGGGGCGGTGTCGGTCCCTGATCCGGTCAGCGCCTGGCGCGAACCCGACGAGACCGACGCCGAACTGCTCCGCTGGTGCTACGAACTCGCACTCCAGCCGATCGACTCGTTCGACGGGTTCGAATGGGGCGAGCAGTTCCACGGCGGCACCTGTGTCCGCTACCAACTCAACTACCTGGGGTGGGGACTCGCTCAGTACGCAGCGAACTCGCTACCGAATGCGCCGACCGAGATCGAGCTCGTCCTCCGCAACCTCGTGATCAAGCAGACCGACCTGCGAGTCTGGAGCTACTGGCGCACGCTGAACCGGATCGGGAACTTCGACGCCAACCCCGATCCGATCGTCCGCGACAACATCATGTTCTCCGGGTTCACCGGCGACCAGATCAACATGTACGAGGCAGCGACGGGCTCCACGTACTTCGACCAACCCGGTGCGCTCACCTTCGTCTGGTCCGACGGCCGAACGTTCGCCTACGACCACCACTCGTGGATGGACGAAGTACGGCGCAACTTCGACGAGAGCGAGTCGGGGTTCTTCCCGTGCGAGCCGGGTTGGGCCTTCGCCGCGTGCAACACCATCGGTGCCCAAGCACTGCTTGGCTACGAAGTGCTGCACGGACGCCCGCTCTGGTCGCAGTACCGGGATCGTTGGCGACAGACGCTCGAGGACGAGTACCTCCTGCCCGACGGAAACTTCGCCAACATCCGTTGCACGCGCACCGGCCTGTCGTGGGACACCGGCGAGACGCCGGGCGGGGAGTATCTCGTCACGGGGAGCAACGGCTTCGCCGACGTCGCACCCGACCTCGCTCAGCGCGGGCGTGCGCTTGCAACGAGAGGTCTCGATCGTAAGCTGGCCGCGCTCCGTGCCTCGATGGTCGACGGTGAACTGGCGATGGAGTTGCCGCCAGAACCCGAACGAAATCGAGTACGCGACACCGCGCTCAACTCGTGGTCGAAGCTCGTCGGCGCGTCGCGGATGATGGGCGACGCCGAGCTGCTCGGAGCGGTGTTGCGTGCGTCGGACCGCCAGTGCCGAACCGGCGAGCGTTGGCCCGAGCGTCCACTGGCCGCCGGGGTCCAGAACATGGCGATCCACATGATCACCCGATGGGCGGGTCCGGAGACCACCGCGTCGTTGAACCTGCGTGGCTACGTGCCGCCCGAGGGACCGATCCTCGGGTCGGTCCCGTGGCCGCAGGCAATGGTGACGGTGGCCCGCTCTTGCGACGGTGTCTCGCTCGACCTGTCGGTCCGGGCCGTCGAAGCGGCACCAACGGACTCGATCGACTTGACGTTCTCTGCGCTGCGCCCGGGCGTTGTGTATCGGCTCACCGCAGCCGATGGCGAAGGTCTTGCGTCGGTGCTCGCCGACGACGACGGTCGCGGCACGACCGCCGTCCGTCTCGAGCGTGCGGTCGGGCTTCGACTTGTTCCCGAGGTCGCGGCATGATCTCGATGTTCGTCAATTGCGCTCGAGCCTGGGTGCGCCTCGTGCAGCAGTTCCACCGAATCACCCGCCGCCCGCAGGTCACCCTGCACCGGGAGCCGATCCCGGTTCGTCCGAAACGGAGCTGACCGACGATGACCGTCACCGATCGTTCCCCCGAGCTCGTCGCCGACGACGCCATTCTCCTGCTTCCCGAATCGCCACCACGGCTGGGACCCTCCAGCCGACGTTTGCTCGCCCGACCGCTCGCCGCGCTCGTTCTGCTGCAGGCGATCGGGGCGTGGCTCGTGTTCGGCGTCGGCTCGCCCCGTGCAACCGCAGCCGGGCTGTCGCTCGTCTTCCCCGGTGCCGGCCTGCTCTACGACGCGGCACCCGTGCTCTTCGTCACCACCCTCGCCCTGATGGTCGTCGCCCTCGTGCTGTGGTGGGGTCTCAGCGCCCACGCGGCGATTCCGATCGTGTGGCTCGGCTCGGTGGTGCTGTCCGTGATCCTCGCCGACGGTCCGCGTCTCTGGACCGATCGCGGTAGCCACTGGGGATGGGCCATCCCGGTCGCCTACCTGCTGGCGCTGGCCACGCTCGGGCGGATGGTCTGGCGCTTTGAGTCCCGCTACCGAAGCAAGCGGGCGCGGATCCCCGAGCTCAACGAGTATCTGGCGTCGGCGGATCTTCCGGAGCGATATTCGCCGGTGCGGATGCCCGACGAGATCGACGCCGAGCTCGTCCGGTTTGCCTACGATCTCGCCTTCCAGCCCGATGACGGGCTCAAGGGATTGGACTGGGGCGAGCAGTTCCACGGCGGCACGCAGTTGCGCTACCAGCTCAACGCCTACTGCTGGGCGCTCAGCGTGTTCGCCGCGAACTACGTCCCCAATGCGCCCGCCCAGGTGGAGCGCGCTCTGGCCAAGCTGATCGACAAGCACACCGATCTGCGCGTCTGGAAGTACTGGCGCACGCTGAACGTGCTCGGCAACTTCGACACCAATCCGGATCCGATCGTTCGCGACAACATCATGTTCTCGGCCTTCCTCGGCGATGTGGTCAACATGTACGAGGCGGCGACCGGTTCGGATCGCTACGACCAGCCGGGTTCGCTGAACTTCGTCTGGTCGGACGGGCGGACGTTCTCCTACGACCACCATTCGCTCGTCGCTGCCATCCGGGCCAACTACGAACGGAGTCGGCTCGGCTTCTTCCCCTGCGAGCCGGGATGGTCGTTCACCGTCTGCAACATCATGGGGGCGCAGTCGCTCAGGGGGCACGGCACGCTCCACGGCTCGACCCTGTGGGACGAGGTGAAGCCCCAGTGGCGGCGGACGCTCGACGAGGAATACCTCACGCCTGATGGTTCCTATGCCCACATCCGTTCCAACCACGTCGGGCTGTCGTGGGACACCGGCGAGGTTCCGGGCGGCCACTACTTCGCCGCAGGGTCGAATCGCTTCGCCGACATCCTCCCGGCACACGCACGGCGGGCGGCGGCGCTCGAGCTCCGGACGGCGCCGGCGAAGATGGGTGCGCTCGCAGCGAAGATCGATGACGGCGTGCTCGACCTCGAACTACCGGAGGTTCCCGAGCGCCACCGGACCCGGTCCAGCGCGCTGCCCTCGTGGACCGGCGTGCTCGCCGGAGCGCGCGCCGTCGGCGAAGCCCGACTCGCCGATGCGTCGCTGGCCTCGCTCGCTCGCCAGTGTGCAACCGGGCAGCGCTGGCCCGACCGCCCGCTGAAGGCTGGGTCATCGGCGCTCGCCGGTCACATGATCGTGCGGTGGTCCTCGCCGATGACGACGGCACAGTTGAACGTACGGGGCTACGTCCCGCCGTCGGGGCCCGTCGTCGATTCGCTCGCTTGGGACGATGTGATCGTCGTGCTGGCCCGATCGACCGACGAGACCTCGCTCGATGTGGTGCTCGAGCCGTGGCGTGAGCCGGTGCTCGCCACCGTCGGGCTGCGCCAGCTCCATCCTGCGACGACCTATCTGGTCACGGCCCCGGCGTCCGGAGAGACGAAGCGGTGCACGGCCGATGGCGACGGTCGAGCGTCGTTCACCTGGCAGCTCGACGGTCGGACGACGCTGCGGCTCGAACCCGAGGTGGCGCCGTGAAGCGTACGTTCGTCGACTGCGATCGCATCTGGACCCGGTTGGTGACCGCGGTCTACCGGCTCCGACGGCTCCCACGAGTCACCAACGACCCGCCACCGCTGTCCTCGCGGGTTTCGTCGCGGCGGGCGAGGTAGCCGTCGGCGGCTGCGATCGCCACCTCGACCGCGCGGTCGACCTGGGACGGGTCGACTGCAGCCATCGCCGTGAGCCCCCAGAGCTGCGTGGTCACGAAGCGGACCAGGGCTGGACCGTCGTCGGCAACGAGCTCGCCGCGGTCGATGTTGCGCCGGACCAGATCACGGAAGAACTCCTCGTAGGGCGGCGTCACCAGCTGGAGTCCGAGAAGATCGGGATGCTCCCGGTCGAGGACGACGCGAATGGTGAAGCGGAGGAGGTCGGGATCGCGTTCCAGGAGGTCGCCGCCGCACCGCATGAGTGCGTGGACTTCGTCGACCAGGGTGGTGCATTCGGCGATGACCGCGGCGAAGGCCTCGTAGATCTGGCGGATGCCGTCGGCGTACACCAGCTCGTAGAGCGCGGCCTTCGACGGTGCATAGGTGTAGATCGCCATCGTGCTGAGGCCGGCATCGGCGGCAATGCCTCGTAGCCCCGCTCCGCCGTAGCCGTGCGTGGCGAAGGCCGACCGAGCCGCTCCGATCACTCGGTCACGTGTGTCCTGCACCCAGCGACCCTACCCGTGTCGAGTCTCTCCCATCCACGTCGCCGAGCGCCCACCGTTGGTCGACGCAGTCGCTATGCCGTGGACATCTCGAGGAACCCATGCTCGATGAGTCGGCGAACGAGGGCCTCCCGAGACGGCGCCTCCAGCTCGGCGAGACTGCCGACGCGGAATGGTCCGCCTGACGCAATGCGGTGCAGTGCCGGCTCGTATTCCTCTGGCAGCGAGATCAGCGAGTCGGGTGTTCGAAGAACCACCTGCCCCCCGTACCCCGGGTGGACACGCATCTGATTGAGCGTGGCCGGACTCACCAGCGAGTCGTCGTCGATCGTCGCGCTCAGAACCGCAGACTTCAACGCACCGGTCCCCGCCGGCAGCGGGCGCACGAGTCGCTCGAGCTGGAGCCGTGCGGCTTGGTCGAGGTCGATCGATCGAAGGTGTTGGCAGGCCCGATCGATGTGCTCGCCGAGTCGCCGTGCGACGTCGTTCGGTTCGGCGTTGATCGGAAGTGGCAGCGGCTCGTCGAGCCAGGCCGTTCCGGACTCAAGCAGTCGCATCACGAGCTCTCGGTACGTATTCGCAAGGATGGCGATCGAGATGTGGATGCTTGGCGTGTCGACGCTTCGCGCTCGGTGTCGGGTGCCGATCGGCATGTAGAGCACTTCGCCGGGGTGCAGCGTGACGTGGCCGATGTCCTCGGCCCACCACTCGCGGTTGCCACTGACCTGCATCACGAAGACATCGTGATGGTCGATGTGTGGGCGGAGACCTCGCCCGCCGGGAGGTGTGAGGAAGGCTTGGGCGTAGTTTCGCAGTCCAGTGGAGCGTTCGAGTTCGGCGGTGAAGTCTCGGAGCGGGGGCCACAGGTGGTGGAGCGAACGAAGGGCGACCGTGGCACCACCTCGGTACGCCGCCGTCACCTTCGCCGGATCGATGGCCCCGCGCACTGCGGTGCCGCGGTCGCGTTCTTCGACGACGAGTGAGCACTCGTCGACCAACTCGCCGCTGGTGATGACGTCGACCACCGACGTCGGCAGGGACGCCCCGACGAGTCGGTCGAACGCATCGAGATCGAAGAGGTCGTCGAACGGTTCGGTGCCGCAATGCACCGACGAGCCGTTTCCCCAACGTGTGGCGGCGAAGTCGTCGACGTCGCCGACGCATCGGCTGAGCGCTCGGGCGTATGGATGAGTCATGACGGTGTTCCTTTCATCGGCCACGGGCATCACCCCAGGCCAGGACGTGGAGGCGCGATGAGAGATTCCAGCCTCGCTCGACGACGTCGTCGGCGACGGAGCGAAGCGAGGCCTCGATCGCCGACGGAGTCGTGCCAAGGGGACTGATCCAGACTCGGTCCGGCGCGATCGCGTGGCGTTCGACGATGGCGGCCACCTCTTCGAGATCGGCCGGTGCCGAGCAGACGAACTTGAAGATGCTGTTCGGTTCGGCTGCGAGTTGGTCGAGGGAGTCGGCGCGCAACCGCACGCTGGCGTCCACTCCGGATGACGCAAGCTTGGGAGAGACGTTGTACTGGACGCCATCGATCGAAAGTGGGCGGTGTCGACCGTTGGTCTCGATCTCGACGCTCCGCCCCTGCTGCTGCAGCTCCTCGACCAACTTCGTCAGCGAGCGCCGTTGGAGGAGGGGCTCGCCCCCCGTGATGACGACGCGGTCGACAGCCATGCGGTCGACGAGTTCGAGGATGTGTGCGATCGGGCGGTCTTCCAGCTCGTCGGCGGGGTCGAAGCGACGTCCGTTGACGCCGCGCCAATCCCAGGTGTAGGGGGTGTCGCACCACGCACACGTGAGGTCGCAGCGCCCAAGGCGGACGAATGCGCACCGACGTCCGGCCGATGGTCCTTCGCCCTGGACCGTCGGCCCGAAGATCTCACTGACGGTCAGCGTCGCGGATCGCTGCGATTCGACAGTGAGAGCGACCGTTCCCATGATCCTCCGGACGACGCGTGTCCGCGGTGGTTACAGCGAGGGCGATGTGGACGACGAAATCGCGACGTAACCCGAGCCGGTCGGTGTCGTCAGGACGAGAGCGCTGCAGATGGTCTGGGAGTGGGAGATGTTCACGACAGCATTCGAATTCACGGTGCACGGTGGTCACCATGTGATCGACAGTCACGAGCACGACTTTCGTGTCCGCATCGAATGCGTTGGTGGTGTTGCCACCTGTGGTGCCACCGAGGGCATGGTCGTCGACTACCGGTCGCTCCGACGACTGGTCAGGTCCGTCCTGCGGCCCGAGGTCGAGAACGTGATGCTTGTTCGTCGCGGCGAGGAGTCGTTGGCGGAACTCAAGACGTGTGAGCGCTTCCAGCCTGTTCCCTTCCGGCCGACGGTCGAGAACCTCGCAAAGCATCTCTTCGAGTTGGCCGTCTCGGCGCTTGCCGACCACGAGCGTTCCAAGGTGGCGAGCATCACCGTGTGGGAGAACGACAGCTGCATGGCGACCTTCGCCGCCTGAGCGCCGCTGGATCGGACCTACTCCCGCTGACTGCGGTGCGCGTCGCAGTGGGTCCTTCCGGCGACGACCAGCGTCATCCACAAGCCGGTCGGGCGTGTCCATTTGACCTCGAGTCCACAGGCGGTGAGCCAGTCGGCGACGGTGGCCAGTGGCCACACTTGGCCAAAGCCGACGAGTAGCCAGTTCAGACTCGTGATTCGACTTGGATCCTTGGTGCCATCGTCGGTCGAAACGTAGTCGTGGAACACCAGGTGTCCGCCATCGGCAAGCAAGCGAGCGCAGGCTTGGAGTTGCATGCGGTTCTGCGCCTCTCCGAGCTGGTGGGAATAGCCGGAGTAGAGGACGAGATCAAAGCGGTCGTCCAACGGCACGTCGGGAAACTGTCCATCGAGGGTCTCGAACCGGCCCGACACCGGTGTCCGGTCGAGACGCTCTCGTGCCTGGCGGTTGATCCTCGGGTAGTCGACCTGTAGCGCGGTCGCGTTCGGGTACGCATGGAGAAGCGTCTCGGCGAACACCCCCGAACCGCCGCCGACATCGAGTATCCGATGTACGGGCACGCCGTCGGCGATCAATCGCTCGACGGTCAGGCCGGCGGCTCTTCGGGTGAGCGGGATGATCGCGTTGGCGATACCGAGCTTGTAGGCGTCATTGTCGAAGTCCGGCGGTGGCCCGACGGTGTCTCGTTCCGTCGCCGACATGGCGACCGATGCCGCGAACCCGTCCCAGAGGCGCCAACTGCCTCCGGTATCGGTGAGGGTCAGCGCAAGATCGCCGAGATATTCGGGCGTGCCTGGGACCAGATACCGGTTGGCGGCGCTCGTGTTTCGGTAGCGACTGGTTGCGCCCACCCCAGAGGTCTCGAGCACACCCATGCCGACCAAGCCCTCGAGGAGCAGCGTTGCGTTGGAAACCGGAAGACGACAGCTCCGTGCGACGTCAGCCGACGTCAACGGACCGCCGGCCAGCGCGTCGAAGACACCGTGGGTGACGCCCGCAGCAAGGCCTGCCGCCTGCCAGTGCCCATGAATGATGTCGAGAATGTTCGAGCCTTCGTCGTCGGCGTCCTCAGGTGGTGGGGGAGTCATGCACCGACCCGAGGGACGCTGTTCGCCACGCGATAGCGACCCGTCAACGCGATTCTCGGAAGGGTGTCGGTGTTCGGACGACTGGCGTGAATGGTCCACTGATCGAAGAACACCGCGTCGCCGGCACCTGCTTCGATCGGGATGCACTCGGGGAAGGCGTTCTCGTCGTCTTCGACGGTGCGAACCTGGTCGAAACGATCGAAGCCGTAGCGCAGGCCCGCACCGAAGGTCGGTGTCGGATCGATATGGCTTCGGGGCACCACGATCAGGGGTGCACGCCGGGCTGGCACATCGGTCAGCGCCACCCACGCAGCGCACATGTACGGCCCCCACGGGTCGGCGCTCACGGCTGCTTCCTGATGCCAGTAGGTCCGCTCGTCGGTGCCGGGACCGAGCGCATGGATTCCCCCGGCCGTCAGCCGTACGTCGACCGCCGGGTCGCCGAGCAACGTTCGTACGAAGTGCTCGACGACCGAGCGATGCCACAGTTCACGAATCCGCGGCTCGGCGTACCAGAGCTCGGAATCGATGATGTAGGTGTTCGGCCGGGTCGGATCAGGAATGTGTGGCAGGACGAGCTCGATCAACTCGTCGCATTGACGTCGGGTGACGAGTCCCGGCACGTGCAGCCAGCCCTCGCGACGGTAGTGCTCGCGCTGCTCCGCTGACGCCTCGACGAGCACGGCGACCTACTCCCAGGGAGAGGGAGCGGCTTTGCGGAGCACCGGAGGCTCGATGGGATTCTTCACGATGGGGAAGGCGTTCTTCGACGCTCCGGTGGTGAATTTGAGGTCCAAGAAGTTCTTCCCCAGAGGCGAAACGTCGGCGTATCCCGAGACCTCGGCGCCCTCCTCGCCGTTCCAGAGCGCTGCCGCGAACGCGTCGCGCTCTCGATTGTCGAGGCTCGCGGCGAAGGCTTCGATCTTCTCCGAAAGTGCCCTGATCTCGTCGATGGAAAGTTGCTGACTCATGACGGCTCCTCGCAGTCGTGTGGTAGTGCGGTCAGCATCGAGACGCTTCCACGTGACGGTGGTTACATGAACGGGTCGATCGCATAGCCGAAGAGCTCGAGCTCGTGTCCGGCAACACTCGCGAAGTCGGCAAGATCGTGCTCATCGAGCTCGGTCCTCCACGAGTCGTCCCTCGCAATGGTGCCGCGGTCGAAACGAACTCGGCTCCCGCGCAAGTGATGGGACTCGGCCTCCGTCCAGGTATCGAGGTCGATGAGATCGGGAAGGTCCAGCCAGTTGCAGATGCGGGTGAGTTCCGACGCAGGGGATTCGCAGAAATCCTCGTAGCGCACGCGCAGGTAGTCGTCCCCGAGGTCGTCGGCGATCTCCAGTGCACGGCGGTGGTGCTGTTGCCAATGCGTGGCCGCATCGACCGCGGAGTACGGCGACGATGGACCCTTCCGACGTCGGGCCGAGGCCAAATAGGCGCGGCCATCCCTGACGAGATGCAGCGCCTTGATCGGTCGACGCGTCCGCAGGGCCTCGAATCGGAGGTGGTGCTTGCTCGAGTCGACGAGCACGGACGTGCCAGATGCGTGCGCGACTCGATCGAGCAGCTGCATGGCTTGATCGGCGTAGGCGTCGACGTCAAGCGGGAGGCCGAGCGTGGCCTCGATCGTTGCCAGCGACAGCTCCGGTTGGGTTCGCAGCACGCGAGACCAGAATCCGCAGACCGTCACCTGATGTCCACATGAGCAGAGCAATCCGGCGTCGACATCGGAGCGAAGATCCATCAGCTCACCGGCAGCGGTGATGTCCGGGTGGCTCCCGAGGAGCAGGCTGAGCAGGGTCGATCCACTTCCCAGTACGCCGATCAGGTGCACCCATTGGGTCGACTGCGGGGGCCGAGCTGATCGAGCCGCTTCCGGCGGAGCCGCCGGGTCGGGGACACCGGCAGCTTCGAAGGCCTGACGCCGCTGCTCACATGCGAGGCACGTCGTGCAGGGCTCGGGACCCGGGCCGTAGCACGACCAGCTCAGGTGGAGAGGGGCACCCAGGTGCATGCCCGCCTTCACGACCATCTGCTTCTCGATGGCAACCAGAGGGGTCCCGATGCGAAGCTTGCGGCCGGCATGTGAGCGACGCAGTCCCTCGTCGAACGATTGTTGCACGGCACGAACGAACGCCGGCGAGGTGTCGGCGAAGCCCTGCTCGGAGGCGTTGGTACCGAGCCACACGCAGTCGAGATCCTGGGCCTCGGCCAGACCTGCCGCCAGTGAGAGCAGGATCAAGTTCCTTGCGGGCACGTAGGGGCCCCGGCGAATGATCGTCTCGTCGTTCTCGTCGAAGAGCAGCGACCCTCCCCACGATGCAAGGTCGATCTCGACCCGCCGTAGCTCGACGCCGAACCAGTCGGCGATCTCCTCGGCGCGTTCCAGCTCGATCTTGCTCCGCTGTCCGTAGTCGAACATGACGGCGATGACGCGATCGAACTTCTGCACTGCCATGGTGAGCGCGACCGTCGAGTCGAGTCCTCCGGAGAACAGCACCAGGCACGAGGTCTCGGCCAGCGGGGCGGAGCTGGGGGGCGCGGACGGCTCGGTGGGCATCAGCGCATCCATGTGACGATCGAGTAGCGGACGCCGCGAGTGACCGGTGAGACCGCATGGGAGAACAAGAAGTTCGAAGGAAACAACACCACATCGCCGGCGGTGAGGCCGGCCGGCAAACGGCGCGCAAAGAACGTGAGCTCGCCTCCGTCGAAATCGGACGGGAGAAGTGCCACGGCGCTGACGGTGCGAAAGGTCAGCGTGTTCGCGTCGTGATGGAGACCGAAGAAATCACCGACGTCATACCGGACCAGCGAAGGTGCGGTGTAGGAGTCGAGGACGACCCCGTCGACGTGATCGACGTAGGCAGTGATCCAATCGTGGATGCAGTTCTGCAGCTGGCGGGACAGTCGCCGCGCTCTCGCCGAGCCTCGTTCGCGAGCGCACCGCGAGACGTTGACCTGCGAGCTGCTTCTTACTGTCGGGTCGAGCTCACCATCGCCGATACGCGACGGCCGAAGTGTTTGTGGGGTCGCGAACTCGTCGATGAGCGCATTGCCAAGGTCGAGGTCGAGCGCCGCGTCGAGTCGGAGGATGAAGTCGGTGAGCTCGGGTGTTCGCTCGTGCATCGTTGCGGAACCCATACGGCGTCCAGACGACGAAGAGCGCACGCGGTTACTCCCCGGAGCGAATTGGGCGCAGACCACGCCATCTCTCGGCTCCAGAGCCCACCCGAACCCATCTCTCGGCCCCAGAGCCCGGAACCGGGCTCAGCAGCCGAGAGTTCGCCGAGTGTGGGCTCCACAGCCGACAGTTGGGGAGCGTCAGGTTTCGGTCAAGACGCGCGCCGGTGAGCGGTTCCTGCCGATGGGAACCACATGCGCCCATTCGATCGTCTCAGCGGCATGCGATCTTCACTCGTCATCACTGCCTTCATGGTCACGCTCGGCGCCTGCGGCACCGTTGCCGAGCAGGACCTCGTGGCCGGCGGGCCGGTCCAGGGATCGGATGATGCCTCGGCGGCCACGACCCTCAGCTCACTGCCGGTGACGACACTGCCGGCGATCGACAGCGAGGCCATCTTGGCGGCGTCGGGTTTCCATCGATGCCCGGCGGACGGTCCGCCGCCACCGGGCGACATCGGCGAGGAACGGGGCCTGGAGCTGCTGCACGCTGCAGTCGAGGCCGGGATCAGTCGTGGTGGCAGCCCGGGTGGCAACGGTTACCTGCCGGCGATCGATCTGATGGTGCTGGATGAACCGAGCCTCACCACGCTCGCCGGTTTCGCCGACCCCGACGAGCTCTGTGTGGACGGGGTCGACCCCAATGACTACGTGGCGCCCGGACCTCAAGCACTGGCGGGACCGGGCTGGCGGTGGGTGGGCGCGGGGTCCACGACCGGCTTCGATGCAGAGCCGAGCGTGATCGACAACCAGGACGACTACGACCGTCTGTGGACCGTGCTCGGTGAGGGACCCGAGACCGAGCAGCTCATCGTTGACTTCGATACCGAGGTGATCTTCGTCTTTCCGCATGTCGCGGGTGTCAGCTTCGACGCGTGTGGCCTGCGATTCGACGGCTACGGCATCGACGAGAACGGCACCGTCGTGCTCGATCTCTTCCGGCCCGGGGGCAGTGTGCCGTGCGACGCGGTCGCGCACCCGGTCGTGTACGCCGTGGCGCTCGAGCGCCGTTTCGTCGGCGACCTTCCGTTCGCTGTCGCCGTCAGGCGAGCCCCTCGGGACCGGCCGGTACGCCTGATTCCCCGAGACGAGGCGTTGCTCCCTGAGCGCCAGGACCCGGCGATCGAGGAGGCGCCAGTCGAGCCCCCACCAACGACCGAACCGGCCGTGCTGCCCACGGTGCCGCCGGTCGTGGGTGACTTCGCAGCCGGAGTCGTGTCGACCCCGGTCTTCCCCCAGCGTTCCGGATCGACCGAGTCGGGCGGTGTCGATCTCCCGGTGCCTGACGGGTGGGAAGCCGATCCCAGCCTGCCGTCGGCCAACGTGACCGGCCGCGGCGGATTGGTGGCCGCCACCTTCGATCTCGACGACCCGGCGTGGCGGACCATGGCGGATCCGGCCGAGCTCGTCGTCACCGAGGGCCCAACCGCCATCGCCGTGCCCCTCTATCGGGCAACACCGGATGGCGTCGTCACGACCGGTGCGTCGGCGTCGATCCAGCAGTATCGCCACGGCAGCTCCGACCCCGGTACCTGGCTCCGCCGGGTGGTGTGGGTCTACCCCCACGACGATCTCGTCACGGTGGTCGTGCTCGGCTACCCGGAGTTCCCCGAAGGCTCGAGCTTCGATTCCGACGACCCGCTGCAACGCTCGCTGGCCGGGCAGGATCCGATGACGATCATGCACGACGTTCGCTTCTTCGGCTCGAACTGACGAGCCGCCACCCGCCGCCGACCCTCCCGACGACGCCAACTCTCGGCTCCCGAGCCCACCCCCACCCATCTCTCGGCCCCAGAGCCCGGAACTGGGCTCAGCAGCCGAGAATTCGCCGGGTGTGGGTTCCAGAGCCGACGGTGCGGGTGCGCAGCAGCGGGCCGAAAACGCACGAAACCGCTGCTCAGCAGCGGTTTCGTATCTCGCGCGCTCGTAGGGACTCGAACCCCAAACCTTCTGATCCGTAGTCAGATGCTCTATCCAATTGAGCTACGAGCGCTAGAGCCAAGAACTCTAAGGTACTTTCGACCGTTGTCCACCCATCTTGAGCCACAGAAGCAAGTTCCGGCTCGAACTTTCGGAATTCCGCCACGCTGACCAGGACCTGCGAGTGACATCGAGCCCCAGCTCGAGCAACGACCGCCAGACCACCCTGACGAGGGGAATTTCGAGAACAGGGTGTTTCGACCCTTCCACCCAGGAACGACACCGCTACCTTTCGACGTATGCGTGTCGGAGTGTTCATGTTCGGTGGTGTCGAGATGGATGACGCCGGTGCCGGCCCACCCGCACCAACCGACCGTCGCTACACGAACGAGCAGATGTGGCGGGCCACCGAGCAGCTGCTCGAGATGGGTGTGCTCGCCGACACGCTGGGGTTCGACAGCTACTGGCTGACCGAGCACCACTTCCAGTACGAGGGCTACGAGGTCGTGCCGAACGGCATGCTGTTCAGCTCGATCCTGGCCGAACGCACCGAGCGGTTGCGGATCGGTGCCATGTTCAACGTGGTCGGCCAGTGGCACCCACTGAAGCTGGCCGAGGACTTCTCGATCCTCCACAACATCTCGGGTGGACGCGGCATCTTCGGCGTCGGCCGAGGCACCGTGCCTCGTGAAGCCCGCACCCTGGGCACCGACATCGGCAGTTTCGACAACCCCGACTCGGCCGCCGCCGACGCGTTGAATCGCAAACAGTTCGACGAGGCCATGCAGGTGATGATGTTGGCCATGACCGAGGAAGAGTTCTCGTTCAAGGGTGAGATCTTCGAGTTCCCGCCGGCCGGGATCCCCGACCGTGGTGGCTACGTCGAGAAGCTCACCCTGGTCCCTCGCCCCCTCTATCCGTTCGAGACCTGGCAGGCCATCACCTCGCCGCCGTCGCTCGACGCCGTGCCACGCAACGGCTGGGGCGGGGTGTTCTGGCTGAAGCACCATGAATTCACTCGTCAGTGGTGGGAGAAGTACGCCGCCACCTACGCCGAGGCCCACGGCCGAGACCTTGCGCCGGGGGAGAAGCGGTTGCTCGTCCTCAACGTGTGCATCGAGGACTCCTACGAGTCGGCCAAGGAATCGGTCCGCGACGGGCACGACGAGTTCTGGAAGTTTCTCGGCCCCTACGGCTGGAGTCGGGGCTACATGGGTGAGAACGGACGACCCGCCGAGCCTGGCCTGATTCCCACGCTCGAGGAATCGATCGACAACAAGACGTGGATCGTGGGAACGGCCGACGACGTCATCGAGGGCATCCAGACCTATTCGGAGGCCCTCGGCGGTCTCGAAGACCTGGTGATCTTTCCGAACATGGTCGGCGATCCCTACGCCAAGACCGCCGAGCAGATGACGCGGTTCGCCGAGCAGGTCCTCCCGCACCTCGGATGAGGATCGGTGATCGCGCTGACCGGTCGTCGTTGGAGGCAGCCGGCTACCTCGTGCTGTCGGCACCGGCCGAACCACATGCCCATCTCGACAAGGCCCTCACCGCCGATCGAGTCCTGAATCCCGCCGGCGATCTGCTCGGTGCCATCAACGCGTGGATCCAGCACCGGTCCACCATTGCCAAGGCCGACTTCGTCGAGCGAGCCACACGTGCGCTCGAGATGGGCTTGGCCAACGGCACCACGGCGGTGCGCACCCACCTCGACATCGGATCCGACATCGGCACCACCGGCGTCGAAGCGTTGCTCGACGTGAAGGCGGCGATGGCCGGCCGAGTCGACCTCCAACTGGTCGGCCTTGTCAGTTCGATCACCGATCGTCGGCTCGGGCCCGGCAACCGTGCGGCGTTGATCGATGCGATCGATCTGGGTCTCGACGTCGTCGGCGGCGTGCCCCACCTCGAACCCGACCCACGGACAGCGCTCGAGTGGCTCATGGAGCAGGCCGACACTCGCGCCCTCCCGCTCGACCTCCACACCGACGAGAATCTCGAGCCTGGCTCGCTCGACCTCGAGACCCTGGCCGAGCGGGTGCTCGCCGAAGGCTTCGGCCACGGTGTCGTGGCCAGCCACTGCGTAAGCCTCGGCATCCAACCCGCCGAGGTCCAGCGTCGTGTGGCCGAGAAGGTGGCGGCAGCAGGAGTTGCCGTCGTTGCCCTGCCCCAGACCAACCTCTTTCTTCAGGCTCGTGGTGTGGTCACCGCGCCGCCTCGAGGCCTGACAGCGGTCGCGGCGCTGACCGCTGCCGGCGTCGACGTGGCCGCCGGTGCCGACAACCTGCAAGACCCGTTCTGTCTGGTCGGCCGAGCCGACGCGTTCGAGACGGCAGCGCTCATGGTGATGACGGCACACCTCACCCCCGAAGCGGCCTACGGGGCGGTGTCGACCAACGCCCGCCGGGCCATGGGGCTCGGTCCGACTGACGACCTTCTCGCCGTTCGTGCCGCGTCGCTCCGAGAGGCGATCGCCTCGGCACCGCACGATCGTGTCGTCGTGCGGGACGGTGCCGTGGTGGCGTGCGCTCAGGAGCGATAGCGGAAGTGCTTCACCTCGGTGAACGCATCGACCAGCCGCTCGATCGTCGCGGACCAGGCGATGGCACCTCGCTCGGCCGTCGCCAGTGTCGGGTCGCCGATGTGACCGTCCGGGCCGAAGTCCGACGCCAGCCACCCGAACGACACGCCCCCACCGAAGCGGACGTGCGCGTTGTCGGCGAGATGCTCGGGAATGTTGCGTGTTGCGAGGTCCATGCGCACCAGCTCGGGTCGCAGATGCAGCATCAGCGACGTCTCGTCGATCCCGCCGTGGATCCCCATGCCGAGCTCCTCCTCGGCGGACGGGCCGCCCTGGTCGGGCGGAACGGCAGGGTGCAGCAGGAAGGTCTCCAAACCGTGGTGCAGGCGCAGTTCGCGGCACGCCACATTGAGGAGCGACGAGTTGCCGCCATGGCCGTTCAGGAAGGCCAGCTTGCGGGCGGGCGTCGTGGCGATCGAGCGACCAATGTCGTCGAGCACGGCGAGCAGCGTCTGCGGTCCGAGCCACACGGTGCCCGGTGTGCCCGAGTGTTCGTTCGACTTCGTGTAGGCCAGCGGTTCGAGCAGCCACAGATCCAGCTCATCGCCGGCACGTGCCACCACCTCCTCGGCACACGCCGAGGCGATCACCAGATCGGTGTTGAACGGAAGGTGCGGTCCGTGCTGCTCGACCGCGCCGACCGGCAGCACCAGGATCGATTCCTCGCCGATGTGGTCGGCGAGGTCGGACGCACGCAGTTCGGAGAGTCGCCGGGTGCCCCCAGACGTCGGTTCGGGCCGTGTCATCCAGTCACGCTAACGCAGCTCAGCGCCTCGCAGACCACGGCGGCGGAGGTCCTGCCGTGACCGAAGTCGCCGTCGATCGTCCCGATGACTTCGATGCGATCATCGTCGGTGGCGGCCACAACGGTCTCGTCTGTGGTGCCTATCTGGCCCGAGCCGGCCGCCGGGTGCTCGTGGTCGAGGCCCGCGACACCGTTGGTGGGTGCGCCGGCACCGACCACGCCGTCGGGGCCAAGGTCAACCTGTGCAACTGTGACCACGCGATGGTGCGGTCGGTGCCGTTGGTCGAGGAACTGCAACTCGATCGCCGCGGGCTCACCTACCTCGACCTGACGCCGTCGATGCTCGGACTCGGGTGGGACGCGCCGGGACCCATCGCCATCTTCCACGAGGTCGAGCAGACGCTCGAGGTCCTCGCAGTGAGCCACCCTCACGAGGTCGACAACTATCGGCGCTACGCCCAGGTGGCCGTGCCGGCTGCGCAGCTGCTGACCGAGATGGCGTCCGCTCCACCATCGGCTGCCGGATTGCTGCGTCGGGCCATCGGCCGGAACTCCCGGGCCGCCATCACGCTGGCCCAGTGGTCGCGCCGTTCGGTCGGCGACGTCTTGCGAAGCTACTTCACGTCCGACGGTCTGCTGGGCCCGGCCATGGCCGCCGGCCCGGCGGTGTGGGGTCTGTCCCCCGAGACCCCCGGCACCGGCCTGGGAGCGCTCGCGTGGGCCTTCAAACACGTGCTGCACACCGGTCGGCCGATCGGCGGCAGTGGGGCGCTCACCGACGCCATCGCTGCGTCGCTCAAGTCATTCGGCGGCAGCATCGTCACCGGTGCACCGGTGGCGACCATCCTGTGCGAGGGTGCATCCGTCGTCGGCGTCGAAACCGCCGACGGTCGGTCGTTCCGTGCCCCCACCGTCGTCGTCGCCAGCGACCCGCGCGAAGCGATCGTGCGCTACCTCAGTAACCCTCCATCGTCGGCGAAGGACTTCGTCGACAAGTGGCGGAACCGCACGCCGCAGGAAGGCTACGAATCGAAGATCGACGCTCGGATTTCGGCGGTGCCGACCTGGCGCTACCACGACGACCGCTACTCCAACGCCGGCCTTGCCGACCCGTCGTCGGCATCGACGCTCGTTGCACCGCCGTTGTCAGAGATCCACCGGGGGTTCGAGCTCATGCAGCGAGGTCAGATCCTCGAACGGCCGATGCTGTTCGTCAACGTGCCGTCGATCAACGACCCCACGCTGGCTCCTGCCGGGGAGCACGTGCTCAGCATCGAGGTGCTGTTCACCCCGTATTCCTTCACCGGCGGCTGGGAAGACGCGAGTGAACCCGAGCGCTGGCTCGACGTGACGTCGACCCTGTTCGCACCCGGGTTCACCGATTCGATTCTCGATTGGCGGGCCATGACGCCTGCGGTCTACGAGCGTGACCTGCACCTTCCGAAGGGACATGCCACCTCGTTCGCCGGCGGTCCACTGGCGGCGATCCTCGGACGGGACCGTGAACTCACCCGCTATCTGACGCCGATCGATGGGTTGTTCGTCACCGGCGCCGCCACGTTCCCGGGAGCGGGTGTGTGGGGCG
Organism: Acidimicrobiales bacterium; assembly: GCA_041394265.1. NCBI lineage: Bacteria > Bacillati > Actinomycetota > Acidimicrobiia > Acidimicrobiales > Acidimicrobiales bacterium. The sequence continues at coordinate 1,851,249 of JAWKIO010000005.1, read as the reverse complement.
CGTCGGGCCGCAACGCGGCCACGGTGATCCTCGATCGGACCAGCTGAGGTCTACCAGCCGGCCGAGGTCGGCGACTTGGCCTGGGTGCCGGTACAGGCGTTGGTGGTCTGGCCGTACTCGACCGCACCGGCGGCATCCACGTGGATCGTGAAGCAGGTGCCGGAGGCCGACATCGCAGCGCCGTACCAGTCGGTGGCCGCGTCGGGGAGCACACTCACGGTGGTCGGGGCGGCAGAAGCGGTCACGGCATCGACCCAGGTGATGCCCGGCTCGCTGGCCGACAGGTTCGTGGTCGTGGCCTGCGTGAGGTCGGCGTTGTCGGTGAAGATCACCATGGAGGAGCTCTGGGCGATACGCAGCGACGTCTGGGCGGCCCGATCCTGGGCCCGGGTCCGCGCACCGAGGAAGGTGGGCACGCCGATGGCGAGGAGGATGCCGATGATCAGGACGACCACCATCACCTCGATGAGGGTGAAGCCATCTTCACCGTCGTGTTTCTCGGTTCGATTCGTTTGAGGCTGCATTCGTTCGTCCTTTGGCGGGAGCTGTTCCCGAGGAGTCTCGGAAGGGGTCTCGGGGGTGTGAGGCCAAGATCAAGAAAATTCGTCTTCGGCTGATCGCCCCCTGAGGTGCAGCCGACTCGACCTACTGGACGAAGTCGATGATGCGGAACATCGGCAGGTACAGCGAGATCACCATGCCGCCGACGACGAGCCCGATGAGTCCCATCAGGAGTGGCTCGATGAGCGACGAGAAGCCGTCGACGGCGGCCGCCACTTCTTCTTCGTAGGTGTCGCCGACGATCGAGAACATCTGATCGAGCGAACCCGACTCCTCGCCGACGCTGATGAGCTGCACCATCGTGCCTGGGAAGAGCGGCTCGGCGAGCATGGTCGGTCCGATCGGCTCGCCTCGCTGGATGGCGTCTCGCACCCGTTCGAGGGCACGGGTCACCGCGGCGTTGCCGACGGTCTGGGAGGCAATGGCAAAGGTGTCGAGCACCGGAACGCCAGCAGAGGTGAGGACCGCCATGGTCCGACCGAAGCGAGCGAGCACCGTCTTGTGGATCAGCCCGCCGAGCAGGGGGAGGCGTAGCTTGAGCGAGTCCCAGCGGAAACGGCCGTCATCGCTGCGCTTCCAGCGTCGGAAGGCGAAGACCATCAGCGTGATGACGAGGACCAGCGGAACCGATCGGCGGACCACGAGATCCGATGCGGCAACGAGGATCCGGGTCGGCAGGGGAAGTGTGCCGCCGAGATCGGTGTAGATCGTGGCGAAACGAGGCACCACGAAGCGGAGCATCACGGCGATCACGCCCGTCACCATCACCAGGACGGCGGTCGGGTACGACATGGCCGAGCGGATCTTCTGACGAACCAGCACTGCGCGTTCCTGCGAGGTGGCGAGCTGGCGGAGCACCTCCTCGAGGGCTCCCGACTCCTCACCAGCGGCGACCATCGAGCAGTAGAGATGGTCGAACACGCGCGGGTGTCGGGTGATCGACCGACTGAGCGAGTCCCCGGCTTCCACATCGAAACGAACCTGTTCGAGCACTCGCACCATGATCGGGTTGTCGTTCTGTTGGGCCAGCACCGTGAGGGAGCGGATCAGGGGTATGCCGGCCCCGACCATCGTTGCGAACTGACGCGTGAAGGCGGCGAGTTCGCGTGGCTTGACGGTCGCCCCGATGCCGGGGATCGAGAACTCACGTTGGAACAGCGAGGTTCGTGACGTGCGCAGTCGGACCGGTCGGAGTTGCTGTCGCCGGATGCGATCGATCGCCTCACGTGGCGACGCGGCGGTGAGCTGCCCGCTGACCCGCTGGCCGTTGTTGTCAACGGCGACGTAGTCGAAGGTCTCGAGCGGACGGCCTGTCCCGGACGGCGGTGCCGCGGTCGGTGTCGGCGTGCCGACGGCGCGGCGTCGGCGACGAGGGGCCGTGCGCGGTGCGCCCGGCGTCGTCGACTCGGTCGGTGTTTCGGTGTCGAGGATCGTCGAAGTCATCGGCGGAGCAGGTTGTCGAGGCTGGAGGGTCGATGGGCGACACTGCGGGCGACATCGAAGGAGATCCGCCCGGCGCGCACGGCGGCCGCCAGCGCCTGGTCGAAGGTGTGCATGCCGTCGGCCCCGCCGGTCTCGAGCGCAGCGTGCAACTGGTGCGCCTTCTCGTCGCGGATCATCGCGCGGATGCCTGACGTCGCCGTCATCACCTCGGAGACGAGCGTGAGACGACCATTGACGTCGGGAACCAGCTGCTGGGACACACAGCCGCGGATGGACAGGGCGAGCTGGGCCCGCACCTGGTTCTGCTGCCCCTCGGGGAACGCGTCGACGATGCGAGTGATCGAGCCGGTGGCATCGGAGCTGTGCAGCGTGGCGAAGACCAGATGCCCGGTCTCCGCAGCCGTCAGCGCCGTGCTGATCGTCTCGAGGTCGCGCAACTCGCCGAGCAGGATCACGTCGGGGTCCTGGCGCAGCGCATAGCGCAACGCGGTGGCGAAGGACTCGGTGTCGGCGCCGACTTCGCGTTGCTGGATCACCGATCGAGCGGGGGTGTAGCGGTACTCGATCGGATCCTCGATCGTGATGATGTGCGCGGCTCGAGTCTGGTTGATGTGCTCGATGGCGGCGGCAAGTGTGGTCGACTTGCCCGAACCGGTACGACCGGTGACCAGCACGAGCCCGCTGTGGTGATCGGCGAAGGCACGCACGGCGGGAGGCAACCCGAGCTCGTCCAGGTTCGGCTTGTTCGAAGGAATCAGGCGAAGCGCAGCGGCGAGCGATCCCGATTGGCGGAACAGCGCCGCGCGGAAGCGACGGCTGCCGCTGCTCAACGCGAGTTCGAGGTCGCCCCGACGGAGCAGGGTCTGTCGCTGATCGGCATCGAGGTGGGCGAAGAGCATCGATTCGAGCTGTTTGGGGCCGATCGGTCCGACGCCTGCTATCGGACGCAGCGTGCCCTGCACACGGATGTGCGGCGGCTGTCCCGACGCGAGGTGGAGATCTGAGGCCTGGGCGTCGACGGTGGCCACCAGCAACTCCTCGAGACCGGCGCCCGCCCCGACGGGAGCGAGTGGAGAGCCCGATGTCGGTAGGGCATCGGTGAGCTCGCGTGAGGTGCTCGTGGTGCGCGTGGTCGTTCCGAGTGTCTCGGACAGAAAGGCGCGACTCTCCTCGTCCAGCCCGTACCACTCGTCGCTGTCGGTTCCCGTCCAGTCGGTCACGGAGCGGAGCTTCGGAACCGGTCCCGCAAGTGTGAGGATGAGCAGGCTCCTACAAGCTTTTGGGTGGTTGTCTCAACAGCGCGACCGACTGTCCGATGGAGACCCGTGACCAGTCGTCCGGTGGGAACCCGGCGCCGTATCGGCGAGATCCTCGTGGAGCTTGGCATCGTCAGCGATGACGATGTCAGTCGCGCGCTCGATCTGCAACGATCCACCGGCAAGAAGCTCGGTGACGTTCTGCTCTCCGAGGGCATCGTCAAGCCTCGTGACCTCCTGCGCGCACTGGCGGCGCAGTTCGAGCTCGAGTTCGTCGACCTCGCCGAACGCAAGATCGACCTCGACCTCGCCCAGCAGATCCCTCCGCAGCTGGCTCGCCACCACCGCGCGCTCCCGGTCTGGCACCGCGATGGCAAGATCGTGGTCGCCATGGCCAACCCGGTCGACGTCCTGGCGCTCGACGACATTCGTGATGCCCTGCGGCGACCGGTGCTGCCGGTCATGGCCGACAGCGAACAGATCATGGCGGCGATCGCCCGTCTGGGATTGAGCGACTCCCGCGTCCAGGAGGCGATCCAGGCCGCCGTCGGTGACAGCGAGCCGGCCCCCGAGGAGGTCGTGGTCACCGAGGTCAACGAGGAGCGCGCGCCGATCGTGGCGTTCGTCGACCTGTTGCTCTCGAAGGCGGTGCAGGAACGAGCCTCCGACATCCACATCGAGCCGGGGAAGAACGACCTGCGAGTCCGGTTCCGAGTCGACGGCGTGCTCCACGAGGCGATGACGCCGCCGCGATCGCTGCAGGCCGGCATCATCAGCCGCGTCAAGGTCATGGCCGAGATCGACATCGCCGAGCGCCGCATCGCGCAGGACGGGCGGATGTCGACCGTCGTCGGCGGTCAGCCGGTGGACATCCGTGTCGCCACCATCCCCACGATCTACGGCGAGGCGGCCGTGCTGCGAATCCTCCGCAGCGGCAACGAGGCGATCTCGATCGACAACATGGGCTTCTTGCCGATGCAGCTCGCCCGCTTCAAGGCAGCCTACGAACGGCCCTGGGGGGCAATCCTCGTGACCGGCCCGACGGGCTCGGGCAAGTCGACCACCCTGTACGGCGCGCTCGAGGCGCTCAAGGACCCGACCCGCAACATCATCACGGCCGAGGACCCTGTCGAGTACAAGATCGACGGGATCAAGCAGGTGCAGGTGAACAACAAGGCGGGCATGACCTTCGCTCGGGCGCTGCGGTCGTTCCTGCGGGCCGATCCCGACATCATGCTCGTCGGCGAGATCCGAGATGCCGAGACGGCAACGATTGCCGTCGAGGCGTCGCTCACCGGCCACCTCGTGTTGTCGACCTTGCACACGAACAACGCCGCCGCCACGCCGATGCGCCTGATCGAAATGGGCGTCGAACCGTTCCTCGTCACGTCGGCGTTGACGGCCGTCGTCGCCCAGCGGTTGGCCCGCCGACTGTGTGATCGGTGCAAGACACCTCGCACGAGCACGCTCGAGAAGCTGGGTGTCAGCAATCTGGACGGACTCGGGATCGACACCTCGCGGACGGTCACGGTCTACGAGGCCGCCGGTTGTGAGGCGTGCAGCGGCACCGGCTACCAGGGCCGGTTCGCGATCCACGAGGTGATGACCATCACCGACGAACTGCGGGCGGCAATCCTCGAACGCAGGAGCGCCGAGGACGTGCATCGCCTCGCACTGTCGCAGGGCATGATCTCCCTGCGCGCCGACGGTCTCATCAAGGTGTCGCAGGGTCTGACGACCATGCAGGAACTGTTCCGCGTCACGACCTGACGCATTGTCGGTCAGGTCAGGATCAGCGACGGACCGAGCAGCGTCACGAGCACGGCTCCTGCGCACAACGATGGTCCGAACGGTACGCGTACGCCGCGGGTTGACACGCCGCGACGGCGAGTCACGAGCGCAACGCCGACGAGACCGATCGCGCTCGCGATCATCAGACACCACGCCACCAAGAGTGCGACCTCGAGCACGCCCGCCCGGGTCCAGCCGAGCAGCAACCCCAGCGTGATCGCCAGCTTCACGTCGCCCATGCCCAGTCCATCCGGCCGGACCATGTGGAGCGCACCGAGGATCAGCGTGAGCAGGAGGGCCCCAATCCCGGCACTTGCTGCGTCGTTCGAGTGTCCGCCATCGATCGTGAAGATCGTGATCGAGACGGCGGACACGGCGAGGGCGATCAACGAGAGCCGATCGGGGATCCGCTGTGTTCGGCGGTCGACGTCGGCGATCATGACCAAGACGGGGGCGGTCATGAGGAGCGGACCGTAGGAATGGAGGAAGCTCACGGTGCGACCGCGTGCCACGACGAACTCGTCCAGTCGATCGTGGCGTCGACGACACGCGAATCCGCAGTGACCTTCAGCGAGTTCGCAGAGAAGGTCAGCGACCCCACCATCATGCGACCGGTGACGTCGATGCCGGTGTCGACTCGCACCTCACGCGACGGCGCGTTGATGACGCCGGTGAGCTTCGTGCCGTCGTCCCAGAATCGGCCGTATTCGAAGCCGCTGCCACTCGTCGGCCCACCGACGGCCTGGACGGTGAAGTTGCGGGGATCACCGCCCGTATTCACGTTCGCACGGAGGAACCAGAGCGTGACCTTCGAGTCGATGTGGATGACGAGGGGCGGATTGATGATGTTGATCGTCTGGTAGATGATCGCCGGATAGTGGCCGAAGTAGGGGTTGTCGGTCCGGAACGTGCACCGATACGGCTGCCCGTTCTTGCCGTCGAGTGTTCCCAGGAATCCATAGACGTTGCTCTGTCGTCCGTACTCGTCGGTCAGGACGGCCAGCGGGCAGCTGCGGGTGTTGCTCGGCGTGGCGGGCTCCGTCGTCGGCCAGGTGGGCGACTGCGAAGTGGCGTTGGTGCACCCGGTGCACGATCCCGACGGGACGAAGGTGTGGAAGGCCAGCGACGAGGCGTTGCCCGAGACGCTGATGGCGCCGTTGCTGCCGATCGGTTCGGACAGTGCAAAGTTGTTGTTCGTGATCGACAGCGCGGTCTTGGTGAACAGCGCATACGGCGAGCTGCCGCGATAGGTACCCGTGACCGATGCGGACGCCGCCCGCTCGATGGTCCCGGTTGCGGTGGTCGTGCGGGTGGCGCTCGCCTCGACGGTCCACGCAAGGGTCGCGGTTCTGGTCGCGGTGTAGGTGAACTGGACCTGGTCGATCGAGCCGGAGCCGGTGAAGCTGGCGTTCTCACCGAGTTCGATCCTGCTCATGGCGTTGGCCATCGCCGCGTCCAACCCGTCGGTGACCGAACGCTGGACCTCGAGCCGCATCGAGCCTCGAGCGCTCGCCTGGCTGTAGGTGAACATCGACGCAACGAGCAGCCCGATGACCATGAGCACGAGCATCGACATGACCACCGAACCGCGCTCGCCGGGTCGGTCGTCTCGAGGGTCCGACGTCGCGGTGGCAACCGGGAGATGGCGCGTGTTCAACATGTCGCCGTACCTCCGTTGAGGCTGCGGCTGGCGACGTCGAAGGCCAGATGATCGGTCCCCAGGGTCGTCACGCGCTCGATGTCGACGCTGATGTAGCCCGGGCAGTTCACGCTGGTGGTGAGGATGCGGTTGCCCGACTGGTCGTAGGCCTTGAACGGCGTCGCCGGCAGTGTGGTCGACAGATCGTCGAGCACGGCCGTGACGGTCGTCTGTGCGCCGATGGTCGACGTCCGCACCAGGTCGGTGTTGTCGCGCTTCCACGTCACGGCGGCGGTGGTGCCGGAGGTGTCGATGATGCCCAGCTCGAGCACGTTCGCAGTGGTGATCCGGATGGTGGTCGCCGAGCGGATGTCGGCACTGAGGCGTTCAGCGGCGACGTTGCCTGCGAGATCGGCGTCGATCCGTGCGGTCTGGGCCGCTTCGGTGGCGGTCGAGCTCTGCAACACCATCAGGATCGGGATGGTGACCATCACCATGATCGAGACGGCGACGAGCATCTCGACGACCGTGAAACCGGCCTCTCGTGAGGGGTGACCGCTCCTCACGGCGAGGTCGTCCGTGACAGCGCAGTCGAGGATCGAACATCGTGCGAGCCCGCGGCGTCGGTCCAGGCGACGATCACCGTCACCTGCTTGAAGGCCTGGCTGACCGGCGTGCCGTTCACCGTGGCCGAGCGCCAGGTCACGTACCGTTCGATCTCGTAGGTCACGCCTCCCAATGGCTTCGACGACGTGGGGAGGATCCGGCCGTTGGTCGCATCGGTGACCTGCGTGGCGCCCTCGAAGTAGGTCGCGCCGGCGGTTGCGACCTTCATGGCAACGCTCGTGTACGGCAGTGCCCGGGCCTTCTCGAGCTCGGAGGCAGCGAGACGGGTGGCTGTCGCATGCCGGTCGCCATTCTCGGCGAGCGTGCCCGATGCCGACATCGAGTGGTATAAGGCGAGCGCACCGATGGTCAGCAGCATCATCGCCACCAGCATCTCTGTCACGGTGAAACCGCCCGAGGCGTCGCGGGTCGGTCGCGTCGGCGGCGCGGCGGAACGGAAAGGCACCATGAGAGTCTCGGCAGGTGGTGCCACTGCGAAAGTCGTTTGACGATGATTGTCTAAACAGCGACACCCTTCATCCGATGGTGTCTCGATGAACGCACTGTCGACGACGAGAGAGGATCGGATCTGATGGCGCGATCCCTCGTGGGTGTGACCGTGCACGACAACGTGTTGCGAGGCATGGAGATCGCTCGCGACCAGCCGCGTCGTTGGGGTGAGGTCCCGCTCGACGCCGGTGTGATCGACCAAGGGGCCGTCGTCGACGTCGCCGCCTTCGCCGACGCGCTCGAAGCACTGTGGAAGTCGGCCGGGTTCTCGTCGAAGCGCATGGCGCTGGCCATCGAGGCCGAGGCGGCGACGATCCGTCGCGTGTCGCTCCCTGGGTCGGTCGCCGAGGACATCGCCGAAGCCGCCGCCTACGACATCGCCGAGGTGCTCGCCTATCCCGCAGCCGAGGCCGTCATCGATCACGCCGTCCTCAACGCCGTGTCCGACCAGCCGCTCGTCGAGACCGATGGTCTGCTCGTCGAAGCACCGTCGATCGAGACACTCGTCGTCGCCGTCCGGCGCGAGACCATCGAGGGCTTCACCAGGGCTGCCAAGATCGCCGGCCTCCGCTGGGTACGAGCCGAACTCACGCCGGCCGCCAACGTGTCGCTGCTCCCCAAGGATCCGCTCGGCCCGTCGCTCGGAGCGGTGGTCTCGATCGGCGAGTCGACCACCACGGTGTCGGTGCACGATGGTGGCGGGTTGCTCTTCGCCCGAGTCCTGATGACCGGCGTCGGCGACACGGCGTCACTCTCGCACGAGCTCGAAAGCCAACTGGCCGAGGTCGAACACCTTCGCACGGGTGGCCAGGGCGTGCACGGTGCCGAGGCGCGCCGTAGCGACGATGCGCCCGGCGTCGCCGTGGTGGCCGAAGGCATTCGTCGCACGCTCCACTTCCATGCCACCGAGATCGACAAGCGCACCATCGACCACGTCGTGTTGTGCGGGGCACGCAGTCGTGCGGCCGGTCTGCTCGATCGAGTCGCCGAGGCCATGCCCAACGCATCGGTCGCCCTGCTCGAACATGGCGACTGGCCCACGTTCGAACAATCCGAGCGATTCGACACGGCGTTCGCCGTCGCCCGGCTGGTGCAGACATCTCACAGTGACCATCTGCGAGATCTGTCGCTCGTCCCGCCCTCGGTGCGCGTCCGTCGCCAGGACCAGCGTGCCATCGCCGTCGGATCGGCCGTGGCGGCCGTGCTCGCAGCGGCAGCGTTCGCAAACTTCCAGTCGAGATCGGCGGCGATCGATCAGCAGGAGTTGACGGTGGAGGCGGCCGAGCATGCCGTCGACCGAGTCAGCGACGAAGTGGATCGTTTCGGCAATGACCGTCTCCTCGCCGCCGAGATCGAACGTCGTCGCCACGTGGTCGAGGCACTCGCCGCCGATCGAGTCGCGGTACCGGCGCTCGTCGGGCAGCTGGCCGAGGCGATGCCGGCCGACTCGATCCTGCGGTCGTTGCAGATCACCGCGGTCGTCGACGAGGAAGGTGACGCGTCGGTCGTTGCCATCGATGGAGCGGCCCCGGACCTCGACGGCGTCGCGGCATGGATCGACGGGGTGAACGACAGCGGTGTACTGAGCGATGTCCGACTGGTGAGCACGTCGTTCGGTCCGTATGGACTCGACGAGGAGGACGTCGCCGTGTTCCAGGTGACCGCAACGGTCGCCGGGACCGCGATTGCCCCACTCCCGGTTGCGGTGACCGGAGGGGCCGAATGAGGCTTCGATCGATCGTTGTCGGCGCCATCCCGCCGATCGTCGTTGCGGCGTTGTGGCTCGGCGCCGTCGTCGTTCCGACCGGCAATGCCGCAGGCGAGCTCCAGGACCGGCGGGATGCCAGCGACGCGGAGTTGCTCCAACTTGCGGCGGTTCTCGAGAACTCGCGTGCCGCCAATGAGCAGCTGGCAGCGATGAACGAGCAGCTGGATCAGCTGGCGGTCGCCGTCCCAGTGTCGCCCGACGTGGCCGGTTTCGTGCGACTCGTCGACGTGCTCGCCGACGAGTCCGATGCCGTGGTCTCGTCGGTGACACCCCAGGCGGAGCAGCCGAGCACGGCGTCGGCCGGGGTCGAGGTCACGAGTGTGTCGATGACGTTGCAGGGCACCTATCCCGAAGTGATGTCCTTCATCGAGCGGCTCCTCACTGCCGACCGCCTGGTCGAAGTTCGAAGCGTCGACCTCACCTCCGACACCGCCGCGGGTGCGCTCTTCGTCGACCTGACCGTGGCGATCTTCTCCGAACCTGGCAGTGGTGCCGCTCGCTCGGAACTGGTCGGCGATACCGCCGTCGGCATCACGCTCGAGGCGGCAGGCTGATGGCGGCCGTGTCCCCCGTTCTGAAGGCCGGCCTCGGTCTGGCTGCGGCTGCCGCCGCCTTCACGCTCTGGAACGGCAGCGGAGACAACGACGTGGTGCTGGGCGAGACGTTCGACAGCCCGCTTGCGATGGTCGACGAGTCGACCACCACCGCCACGACCTGGCAGTCGCCGCCCGTGACACGCAATCCCTTCGAGGCGGGCGGTCTCGTCGTCGACCCCGAGGCGGTCGAGGAGCTGACCGTCGAGACCACCGAGACCACCGCCATCGACCCGGCAACGACGCTCGATGACACGCCGGGCACGACCACGACCTCCGCCGGGGTCGTCACCACACAGGCGACGGAGACGTTGGAGCAGACGGTCACCCGGCGCATTCCTGCGGCCGGACTGCCGACCGACACCACGGTGCCCGGCGGCGAGGCCACCAACGGAACGTCGACCACCGGTCCCGCCACGATCCAGCTCGAAGGCTGATGTCACCCGTTCGGGTGAAAACGTACGATCGCCCGCTCTCGGATGAGAACGGGCGATCGCGGTGAGCGGAGAGGGTGGGATTTGAACCCACGGTGGGCTTACACCCACACCTCCTTAGCAGGGAGGCACATTCGGCCTGACTCTGTCACCTCTCCGGGACGTGGGGAGTGTAGCCAGAACGACTCTCGTGTCGCATCCGTCGATCGCGGCGGGGAGAACCTTCGCGACTAAGTGCGACTAACCGGCGAGTTTGGGGCAAACTAAGCAGGTGGCGAACAAGACCTATGCGCAATGGTGTCCGGTTTCGAGAGCGCTCGACATCATCGGCGAACGTTGGACACTGCTGATCATCCGAGACCTGGGCTTCGGCCTGCGGCGGTTCTCCGAGCTCCAGAGCGAGCTCGTCGGGATCAGCCCGAGCCTGCTCTCGGGGCGGCTCCGTCAGCTCACCGACGCCGGGGTGATCGAGCGCATCGACAATCGGTATCAGCTCACCGAGCGCGGCATCGAACTGCTCGACGTCGTCAGCGAGATCGGCCGGTGGGGCATCGGTCTCATGGGCCAGCCGGAGAAAGACGAGCAGTTCTCCGACTTCTTCCCACGCGCGGCCATCGGGTTCATGGTGCGGCCCGAGGTACTGCCCGACAACGGCTTGGTCGCCGAACTCCACCTCGATGACCGCGTCCACACGCTCGAGATCGCCGAGGCCGAGATCGACCTCCGACCCTCACGTCGCATCACGGTCCACGACGGTCCGGCCCCCGACGCCGTCGATGTCCGCTTGCGCGGCTCGCTGGCGGACCTCACCCGCTATCGCCAGGGCCGGGTCCCGGCCGAGAGCCTGGCCGATGCCGACCTCGTGCACATCGAGGGCGACCCTGACGCGTTGGCAACGCTCGGGCGACTCTTCTCTGCTGGTTGACGCGGTCGACGGCCGACGGTCAGTCGGCGACGAACCCCTTCCATCCCGACATGTAGCCGATGAACGCCTCTGACAACCCCTCGGCGGCGAGGTACTCGCGGCTGACCGGCACACGATTCGGGGTGAACCCGGGATCGAGCGCCAGTTGTCGCGGGTAGTCGTGGTGCAGGATGGCCACTCGCCCGAGTGCCACGACGTCGGCGCCGAGGTCGAGCACCCGTTCGGCGTCAGCCGGGTCATGGATCTTGCCGGCAACGGCGAGCGGCACGCGACGGCCCGACGGATCGGTGCGCCGCTCGATGTCGGTGGCGACCTCGGTGAGCGTTCGGCCCTTCCACTCCGCCTCCTCGGGCTCCTTGAAGCAATCCCAGAGCGACAGGTCGATGAAGTCGACCAGGCCGGAGTCGATCAGCTGCTGGGTCACGACGCGGATCTCGCCGAGTTGCATACCGAAGCGCTCCGGCGACAGCCGAACGCAGACGATGAAGTCGTCGTCGCATGCGGCGCGGATGCCATCGATGATCTCGAACAGCAGGCGACTCCGGTTCTCGAGGCTGCCGCCGTACTCGTCGGTTCGCCGATTGAGTTCGCTGCTGAGGAACTGGCAGATGAGGTAGCCATGAGCGCCGTGCAGCTCGACGCCGTCGAAGCCCGCCCGCTCGGATCGAACGGCGCCGGCAACGAAGTCGGCGATCACGGCCTGCACTTCGGCGTCGGTGAGGGCCCGCGCTCCGGTATCGGGATCGTCCGACGGGCAGACGGGAGTGGTGCCGATCAGCTCAGCAGGTGCTCGGTTGCCGGCATGGTGGAGCTGCACGATGGCCACGCTCCGTCCGCCACCGGCAGCGTTGCTCGGGGGTGCCTCGGCTCGGCGCGGGTGTTTGATGTCCTCTGCGAGGCGTGTGAGCCCGGCGATGTGGACGTCATCGAAGCACCCGAGCTGGCCGGCGAAGCCCTGACCGACGGCCTGCACGTGCGAGGCGCAGGTCATCACCAGACCGAAGCCGCCGTCGGCCCGCATCGTCAGCCAGTGATGCTCGTCATCCGAGAGGGTGCCATCAGCGTGGCTTTGCTGGTTCGTCAGCGGCGCCAGCATGAATCGGTTCGGCATGGCGGCGCCACGAGGGAAGGTGACATCGTCGAACAGTCGCGGACCGGCGCCGCTGTTGGCGGGGGTGGAAGCGGTGGACATCGAATCGCTGGGGCTCATGCCCGGCGAATCTAGGTCTCACGGTCGGTGACGGCCAAGGCCGCAGGTTGGCGCCTCGAAGCCGCCAATCGAGCGTGACCGCCGGCTCAGCCGACGAGCAGGCGGCGTCGAAGGCCGTTGGCCAGTTCGTCGGAGCCGCTTTGTTCTGCAAGCCACCGGTCGGGGCCGCCGGCGTCGACCAGTGGCGTGAGCGCGATCTCCAGCCACGCCGGATCGGTCCCGGCCATTCGTAGCCGCTGCTCGGGTGGGACCCGCGCTGCCATGTTCGGATACTTGCTGGCCATGGTCTCGAAGTGTTCGCGAACGTTCCGGCTCGACGCTTCGTACTCGGCGACGATCACTTCGCTGGGCACCCCGAGGGTGAGCTGGACCACCGCCGCGATCACGCCGGTGCGGTCCTTGCCCGACGTGCAGTGGACGACGACGGGCGCCGGCGCGTCGGCAATTCGCTCGAGCACGTTCACGACTTCGGACGCGTAGTCGGTGGTCATCAGCCCGTAGTTGGTGATCATCGGGTCGATCCCCGATTCGTACCACGAGTCCATTGAGCTGGGCGGAGCGCCGATCGAGTGCTGGATCCACTCGACCCCCTCGGTCTCGATGCGGCCATGGGCTGCGATCTCCTCGTCGCTGCGCAGATCGATGACGCGGGCGATACCGAGGTCGGCGAGCTGATCGGTCGCCAGCGTCGAGAGCCGATCGAGTGAATCGGATCGGAACACCAATCCGGGCTGCACCCGCTGTCCTTCGAACGTGGCCACACCACCGAGATCCCGGAAGTTGATGAGGCCGTCGATGGGGAGCGGGGCGGCGGGGAGTGGTTGGTCGATCGACGTCATGGGTGGTTCCCTTTGGACTTGATGAAGTGGTGGAGTGGCCCGCGTTCGGGGCCAGAGCGATTGGTGATGTCCCAGTACGCCTCGATCCGGGCCACGAACGGTGCGGGCTCCTCGGCGAAGACGGTGGAGCCGTTGCGGAGGGCCGAGCGGCCCAGCTGGTGTCGGGCGTCGTCGGCGCGATCGGCGGCCAGCTCGACATCTGCCAAGGCGGCGGCCACCTGGGCATCGGGATCCTTCTTCCGGCGCTTTTCGAGGTGGCGGCGCTCGTTGGCCAGGCCGTCGAGCAGCAGAGTGATGTCATGGTGATGCCCAAGGTCCTCGCCGACCACATCGAGCTGATCGATGAAGGGATCGAGCATGGACGGGGCGATCGCCCGGAGCAGCCGGAGCTGGTACCAGAGGTCCTTGACGTCCTTGCGCCACTCGTGCAGGTGGGCGGTGGTCGGATCGCCGGAAGCGACTTCCCACCCTCGTCGGCCTCGCCGGTAGGTGCGCTCCAGGCCCGATCCCAGCGGGCCGAAGCCGTCGGGCAGCGCCCACTGCTCGACCAGGCGCCGGGCGAGGCGCAGGTGCTGGCGGGCGCCGTCGACCGCCGACGCGACCTCGTCGAACGATGGTGCCGGTATGTCGGTCGTCGTCTCGGGGGCGTCGAGGGCACGGAGCAGACCCTCGGCGACGTGGGCGTTTCGCAGGGGGGCGAGGGCGCGAGCGGCGTCTCGGACGGTCTGGTTGAACGGTGCGAAGTCCTTGCCGAGTGCCGGCCGCACGAGCCGAGCCACGGCCCGGACCTGCTTGCAGCGTCGCCGAACGGCGTGCACGTGGGTGACAGCACTGGCGGGTTCGTCCGCCGTGATCTTGCTCAGATGTTCGAGCGCGTTCTCGAGCCGATCGACAGCCAGATGTTGGATCTGGAAGCAGGTCGATTGAGGTGGATCGAGCCGGAAGGCCACCGCGGTCACTCTCCGTGAGTTCTGGGTCGAGGGTAACGACGGATCACCCGAAGTCTGACCTCCGGCACTCAGTGTTCACCCAGCGGACATGTCCGCGTGTTCACCTAGCGGGCATGTCCGCGTGTTCACCGGGCGGGCATGTCCGCGGGTCTACCGGGCCGAGACGCGATCACCCTCGACATCGATCCAGCGCACAGCGAGGGGATCGGTCAACGCCCTTCGGGTCGATACATCCGAATCGGACGGTGCTCGGTGATCCACTCACCCTGCTTGGCCCACGGCTTTCCGGCGAAGGCGCCCCCGTCGACGACCTGGGCGTGGCCGGTGACGAAGCTCGAGTCATCACTCGCCAGGTAGAGCGCAGCCTGGGCGATGTCGAGTGGGTCCCCGATGCGCCCGAGCACCTGGGATGCGCCGAGCGCACGCTTCATCTTGTCGAGCGTTTCCTGAGGGGTGCCGGCCCGACCGGCGGCAAGCGGGGTGGCGATGATCCCCGGGCAGATGGCGTTGACTCGAATGCCGTCGGCCCCCAGCTCGAGTGCGACCGACTTGGTGAGGTGGATCACGGCCGCCTTGGCGACGCTGTAGAGGTGCGGCGACCAACCGGCTTGGAGTCCGGCGACGGAGGCGGTGTTGATGATCGACCCGCCACCGCTGGTGCGCATGGCGGGTGCCGCGTGCTTGATCCCGAGAAAGACCCCCTTCAGCAACACGTCGAACGTGAGGTCGAACTCCTCGACGGTCGTGCCTTCGATCGGGCCGAGCGCGCCACCGAACCCGGCGTTGTTGAACATCACGTCGAGACGCCCCCAGCGGGCCATCGCGTCGTCGACCGCTGCCGCCACCTGCTCTTCGCGAGTGACGTCGACCCGGAGGAATGCGACATCGTTGCCGAGCTCGTCGGCGAGGGCCTTGCCGTTCGGTTCGTGCATGTCGGCGATCAACACCTTGGCACCTTCGGCGGCGAACAGGCGGGCGCTGGCCGCGCCGATGCCGCTCGCGGCGCCGGTGATGATGGCGACCTTGCCGTCGAGACGGTTCATCAGTTGCTCCGTTGGTCGGGGTGCGGTCGGCGTGAGGCCATGCGCATGATGTCGCGATTGCCCTCCTGTCGGATGAGCGAGAGCTTCACCTTGGCCAGCTTCCAGCCGTCCGGTGTTCGGACGGCCTCGTCGATGTAGGTGCCGAACATCGTGTACTTGTCGCCCCCTCGGTCGGAGGTCAGCCAGTGCTCGGCACGCATGTGGGCGGTGATGACGGCGTGATCCCCGTCGATCGCATAGCGATGCGAGCCGATGAAGTGCTGGGTGGCATCGAAGCGGGCGAACATGCGCTCGACGGCACGTACGTGTTTCTCGACGGGCAGGAGGCGGGGGAGCGGTTCCGGTTCGACGTCGGTCATGTCGATGACCACCTCGTCGAGGAAGATGGATCGCCACAGCTCCCAGTCTTGGTGGTCGAGCCCGAACGCGTAGGCGTGGATCAGCTCTCGCAGCGCCGACTCGTCGGCCAGGCGCCGAAGGAGATTGGCGTCGGACTCGCTCATTGCGACCGGCGACGGGTCGGCTCCGCCGTTCCGAGTGTCCATTCGTCGGCGAGGATCACCCCATCGGTGACGAGTTGTTGGATCGAGGTCTGGTCGGCGCCGAGCCATTGTTCGAGCACTCGCCCGTTGTGCTCGCCCCGGAACGCGGGGATGCCGACATCACTGGTGTCGGCGCCCGACATGCGATAGGGCGTGCGTACGACTTCACGCGTGCCGCCCTCGCGGTCGTCGACCACCGCCACGGTCTGGCGATGTTGGATCGTGGGCGATTCGAGGACCGAGCGCAGCTCGCGCAGTTCGCCCCACGCCAGGTTGACGTTGTCGAGTGCGGCCAGCACCGCCTCGCGGTCGGGGAGCGAGCACAGGAACTCGGTGATGATCGCCCGCCGCGAGGCGAGCTTGACCTCGAGGTCGGCATCGGCCGGCGTGGGGTCGACCAGCCCGTAGCCGTTCGAGAGCTGGTGCCAGATCCAGCGCAGCCCACCGACCAACGTGATCTTGCCGCCGGCCGTCTGCCAGATCTCGCCGCCCATGGGTTCACGATGAACGCCGTCGAGGCTGTCGATCACCTTGTCATTGGAGAACACCATGGCGTCGGTCATGGCGAGGTCGATGTGCTGTCCGACGCCGGTCAGGTCTCGCATCCGAAGGGCGGCGAGGACGGCAACGACACCGTGCATGCCCGACAGCACGTCGGCGGCGCTGAAGGTGACATCGACCGGCCAGTAGTCGGTGTTCTGATCGACGAGTCCGGTCTCGGCATGGATGACGCCGGCGTAGGCGGCGCGATGCGACTCGGGGCCCTCCTGGCCGAACCCGCTGATCGACAGCATCACGAGTTCGGGATGATCGGCCGAGAGCGCCGCCCAGTCGAGGCCGTATTTGGCCATGACACCCGGCCGGAAGTTCTCGATGACCACGTCGGCTGCACTGGCCAGTTCGGCGATCAGGCGAGGGCCGCCTTCCGAGCGCAGGTCGATGCAGATGTTCTCCTTGCCGCAGTTCTGCTGGAGGAAATAGGTGGAGACGCCACCGCGCTTTCGTCCCCACAGACGCGTGACATCGCCTTCGGGTGGTTCGACCTTGACCACCTCGGCGCCGAGATCGGACAAGACGCGACCGGCGACGGGGCCGGCAAAGACTCGGGAGAGGTCGAGGACCCGGAGACCGCTCAGCGGCCGCTGGCCGATCGACGTGGAATCACCAACTCGTGCCATGCGCTGTGACCCTAGTCACTTCCGAGTGCTGCGCCGAATTGAACGAAGTGTCGGCTGCGGAGGATGATGTCGCCCGGGACCGACCAGGGATGCGGCGAGGCCACGGGACGGCCACGCCGTGTCCCACTGATCGAGAGGCATCGCCATGGCCGACCAGAAGCCGCAGAATCCGTTCCGTTTCGACATCTCGGATACGAAGGAGGGCGAACGTCCGCCCCAGGAGTACTACGACGAGATCAAGGCGAAGTTCGCCGAGGAGCGAGACCTCCGGCTCGGCTACCGGCCGCCGGGCACCACCCAGTACGTGCCGCTCGAAGGCGAGCTCGCGCATTACGAGACCGACCCCCACGCTACCGAGCACATCGAGCGGGAGCCGATCGACGACGAGGTCGAGGTGCTCTTCATCGGGGGTGGGTTCTCGGCGCTGCTCACCTCGGCACGGTTGCGCGAGAAGGGTGTCGAGAGCATCCGGATCGTCGAGCGCGGCGCCGATGTCGGGGGGACCTGGTACTGGAATCGCTATCCCGGCATCGCCTGTGATGTCGTCGCCTACGACTACCTGCCGCTGCTCGACGAGATGGAGTACGTGCCGACCCGCCACTACGCCGAGGGGCCTGAGATCTTCGCCCACTGTCAGGCGATTGCCCGCAAGTACGACCTCTACGATCTTGCGGTCTTCCAGACCACGGTGACCTCGACCGTGTGGGACGACTCGACGCAGCGTTGGCATCTCACGACCGACCGCGGCGACACGATGCGGGCGAAGTACGTCGTGTGTGCGAACGGCACGCTCTCGAAGCCCAAGCTCGCCCGGATCGACGGGATGGACACCTTCGAGGGTCACTCGTTCCACACGTCTCGGTGGGACTACGACTTCACCGGCGCCGATCTCGAGAAGCTCGCCGATCTGCGAGTCGGCATCATCGGCACCGGCGCCAGTGCGGTGCAGATCGTGCCGAATCTCGGTGCCAACGCCAAGGAACTGATCGTGTTCCAGCGGACACCGTCGTCGATCGACTTCCGCGACGACTGGGCGACCGATCCCGAGTGGGCGGCCTCACTCGAGCCGGGGTGGCAGGCCAAGCGGCGGGAGAAGATCATCTCGAAGCAGCGGGCCCAGGCGGAGCGCCGCGGCACCCTGCGAGGCATCACCAAGGAAGAGAAGGTCCGGCGTCAGGAGAACGCCAACATCGACGCCATGATGCGCATCCATCGTCGGATCGACGAGATCGTCGACGATCCGGAAACGGCCGAGTCGTTGAAGCCGTGGTACATGCTGATGTGCAAGCGTCCCTGCTTCCACAACGACTACCTGCCCACCTTCAACCGGCCGAATGTCCGTCTGGTAGACACCCACGGGCAAGGGATCACCGAGATCGGACCGAAGGGCCCGATCTTCGATGGGGTGGAGTACGAGGTCGACCTGCTGATCTACGCAACCGGCTTCGAGGTCCAGCAGACCGGCATCTACAACCGGATCATCGGCGAGGGCGGACTCGATCTCAACGACAAGTACGCCGATGGCATTCGCACCTTGCTCGGCATCCACACCCACGGCTACCCGAACCTGTTCGTGATGGGCGGCTACCAGGCCTCGTTCCAGTTCAACCTCACCGACCTGCTCCAGGTGCAGGGTGACCACATCGCGACCTGCATCGACATCGCCCGCCGCAACGAGTTCGACACCATCGACGTGCGACCCGAGAGCGAGCAGATGTGGGTCGACGAGGTGATCGCCCACCGGGGCAAGACCACGCGCAACCAGGACTGCACCCCCGGCTACTACAACTTCGAGGGCGAGGAGAACCGGCGACAAGACGGCAATTACAACGGTGGTTTCCACCGCTACATCGACCATATCGCCGACGTCGAGTCGGCAATGGAGGACCACTTCGTGTTCACGGCGGGATGAGCGGCGGTCATGACCGAGCTTCGTGAGCGGTACTTCGAGGACTGGTCGGTCGGGGAGTCGTTCATCTCGGCGGCACACGAGATGACGGCCGACCGGATCCGGTCGTTCGCCGAGGAGTTCGATCCTCAGCCGTTCCACGTCGACGAGGCCGCCGCCGCAGCGAGTATCTACGGCGGCATCATCGCCAGCGGGTGGCACACCGGTTCGGTGATGATGCGTCTGCTCACCGCCTTTCTCGGTCCCTCGAGCATGGGTTCCCCGGGTGTCGACGAACTGCGATGGCGAGCACCGGTGCGTGCAGGCGATCGGCTCCGCCTCCGGTTGACGGTGCGAGAGGTGCGCACGTCGAAGTCGAAACCGGACCGCGGCGTGGTGACCTTCGACGAGGAACTGCTCAACCAGCACGATGAGGTGGTCATGTCGCTGGTCGCCTCACTGTTCATGCAGCGTCGCTCACCGGGCTGACCCTCGATCCGTCCCATCGGGCGGCGATCGGCGACGATGGGGCGGTCAGCCTCGTGAAAGGAACGCCGTGACCCGTGCCCTCATCGATTTCAACCGCCCGACGGTCGACGTCCCTGATCACCGATTGGCCAGGCTCCGACGCTTCAACCTCGTCATGGGTGCGCTGCACCTGGTCTCGGGCCTCGCCATGGTCGTGCTCGGCAACGACTTCTCGTTGAGCGTCACGACCCTGAACCTGAACGGTCCGCCGGGAACGCCGGTGGCGCAAGGGACGCTTTCACAGGCGACCGAGGTGCCGCTGGCGTGGGGCACGGCACTCTTCCTGTTCCTCTCGGCGTTCTTCCACTTCCTGATCGCCTCACCCGTCGGGTTCCGAGGCTACGGGGCGGAACTACGACGGGGCCGGAACCGCTTCCGATGGGTCGAGTACTCGCTGTCGGCCACGTTGATGATCGTGCTCATCGCCATGGTGACCGGCATCCTCGACCTCGCTGCGCTCATCGCGCTGGCGTTCGCCAACATCGCCATGATCCTGTTCGGCTGGTTGATGGAGATGGTCAATGCTCCCGATCACCGCACATGGTGGACGCCCTTCTGGTTCGGATGCGTCGCCGGCATCGGGCCCTGGGTCGCCATCGCGGCCTACCTGGTCGTCAACCTGAACCAGGCCGGGGCGCAGGGCCCGCCAACCTTCGTGTACGGGATCATCGTGAGCATCTTCGTGTTCTTCAATACGTTCGCCGTCAACCAGTGGTTGCAGTACCGCCAGGTCGGGCGGTGGGCCGATTACCTGTTCGGCGAGGTCGTCTACATCGTGCTCAGCTTGGTGGCGAAGAGCGTGTTGGCCTGGCAGATCTTCGCCAACACGCTCATCGATTGAGCGTCACGGGAGTGAGACCACGGTCACCGCACCCGTATCGCCATTGACCTCGATTTCGGCACCATCGGGGATGCGCATGGTGGCGTCGGTCGCCGACACCACGCACGGAAGGCCGAGCTCGCGGCTCACGATGATGGCGTGGCTCAGTGCTGCGCCAACGTTGACCACCACGGCACCGGCGGCGACGAACAGGGGGGTCCACGCCGGGTCGGTGTGAGGCGCGATGAGGACATCGCCATGGTCGAGATCTCCGGGCTCGCTCGGATCGAGGATGACCCGGGCCGTTCCGCGATACGTACCGGAACACCCAGGGAGTCCGGCCAGCACTTCACCGACGGCGAGTGGTGAGAAACCGTGGTCGGCACGCTGCGGCCAGGTGTCGATCGGTGGCACGGTCTCGTTGATGATGAACGGCGGCTCGATCGACTTGAGGTGCTCGAGATGAGCCTGGCGTTCGGCGATCGTGTCGGCGAATGAGGTGGGATCGGCCATGAAGGCCTCGAGCTCATCGTCGAACAGGAGGCAGATGTCGGCGGGATGGGCCAGCGCCCCGGCGGCGACCGCACGCCGCCCCAGCTCGAACACGGCCATCCGAACCTCGTGGATGACCTTGATGATGGAGGTCTTCGACCGCTCACGTCCGGGCACGAAGGTCTTGGCGGAGGTGATGGCGGCGTTGAACAACCCTTGGGTTTCCGGGTCGCCGGCGAGCGCCTCGTTCACCGAAGAGACGAGCGCCTCACGTTCGGCTTCGCGGGCGGCGTGGCTCGTTCCCGGTGCCGCGTCGTCGGGAGCGAGTCGCATCCGGTCGACCAGGGCGAGCACCAGGTCGGGCTTGGTCTCCCAGACGTCGGAGTGGATGTCCCACTCGTTGGGCCCGCGCGAGCCGAACTCGGCGAGGAAGGCATCGAGATCGGCGACGAAGGCCCTGACGTCGGGATCATCCGAGGTCCGGAGCCAGGCGGTGAGACCCTGGTGTCCGTTCCCGAATGCGTCCCGGAGCGTCGCCGAGCTTCGAACGGTTCGAGACAACTCCCACATGGCATAGCTCGGGGCGGCCGAGTCGACGTCGCCCAGTCCACCGATGAGTCGCAACGTCAAGGTCGGATCGCCCATCGCCGTGGCGATGGCGCCGAGCGTGCCGGGCCCGATCGACGCCGCTCCGCTCTGGTTGATGTGCTGGCTGAACATGTCCTTGATCGTCGGGGCGAAGGAACGGGCCCGAGCGATCAGGTCGGCGTCGGAGGCTGCAGTGAGATCGGGGCGGCTGGCCCGGGCCGCATCGGCCGTAACGCGATCGGCTTGGAGTTCGGACTGGTCGAACGAGCCCATCACCCAGCCGAGCCATCCCTCCATGTGCGTGGTGGTCTCCGGGCGGTGGTGCCAGGGCTCGGCGACATAGGGCGGAACGTCGGGATGGTCGCCGTAGTAGGCCGCATCGATCATGCCGGCGTCCATGCCCGGCGTGCGCTCGGCCCAGATGCGGGTGGCGGTGGCGCCGAGGTAGGCATACCCGCCGAACATGCCGGTCACTTCCGGCCGGCCTGGCGACAGCTCGTCGGGACCCATGCCGAGTCGCTCGACGTAGCAGTGGCGCCAGCCCTCGAGGGTCCCGGTCTCCCACACCAGGTCCCATCCCAGCGGGCTGGGAGGCTCAGGCAGCACCTCGCCGACGTTCGCTCGTGTCCAGAACGGAAAGCGGTCGTTCATGACATTGTCTTCGATCCAGCGCACGCGTGTTCTCCCGTGTTCCTCACTCAGCCGCATCTCGGCCGCCCCGAGCGGTCCCTGCTCGGCGCCAAGGGAAACTAGAGCAAATGCTTCGCCACCGCCCAGCAACTTTGGAGAGTTGATGCCGCTCAGAGGTGTCAACTCGCCAATGTTGCTGCGGGTTTGGGTGAGAAGTTGACGGGTGACAACTTTTCGGCCGAGTCTGTGCGCCATCGTCGCTACCCCAACGAGACGGAGGACGCCGGTGACGCAATTGGAGTACGACGAGGTCATGTCACGGTGTGCCGCGCTGGCCGGCTCTGCCGCCGCTGCGGCTGACGAAGCCGAGAGGCTGCGCCGGCTCCCGCCGTCGCTGATCGACGAGGTGACCGAGGCCGACCTGTGGCGGCTGGTGATGCCCACAGGGTTGGGCGGCCACGGTCTCGGCATCACCGAACTGGCACACGGCACTCGGCGGCTCGCCCAGGGCTGCCCGGCCTCGGCGTGGACGATCTCGTTCCTCGTCATGCATTCGTGGTTGCTGACCAAGTTCGGCGAAGCGGCACGAGCGGAGTTCTTCGCCGAGCAACCGTGGGCGCTCGCCCCGGCGCCGCTGGCGCCGACCGGCACACTGACCGCCGTCGACGGCGGCTATCGGGTCAGCGGTCGGTGGGAATGGGCCACCGGTGTGCATCACGGCGAGTGGGTGATGGTGCACGCCGTGCAGACCGAACCGGAGTTCGCCACTCGGTTCGTCGTGGTGCGGGTGGACGAGGTCACCATCGAAGACGTCTGGCACACCTCGGGCATGCGGGGCACGGGGAGTGACGCCGTGCACCTCGACGACGTGTTCGTCCCTGAGCACCGGACGCTGCCGTCGGCGGGGCTGATGTTCGGCAGCGGTGAGATCGAGGGCGACGCCATGGCCGGGCTCCCGGTACCCCAGGTGTTGGCGCTGATGGCCGCAGCCCCGGCGCTGGGAGCGGCCGAGGCGGCGGTGGACCTGTTCCGTGAGCGCATTGCCGGCCGGGTGCTCGCCTACTCCCTCGGCGATCGAGCGAAGGACCAGCCGGTGTCGCAAGCTCGGCTCGGCGCCGTCATGACCCAACTCGCGGCGACGCGAGCCAACTGGGACCGGGCGATCGCCCGCCTTGCTGCCGTCCCGACCGCCGGTCCGTTGACGCTCGAGGAGCGAGTCGACCTGCGCCTCGCCGCGGCCTACACGGTGCGGTCGGTGCGCGAGCTGATCGGCTCGATCGGCGAGGGATCGGGTGCGTCGGTCTACTTCGCCGATTCACCCTTCCAACGGTTGCAGCGCGACGTCGAGGTGCTGAAGGGGCACGTGATCTTCGACTGGGACCGGGCGACGCAGATCGCCGGCCGGGCGGCACTGGGCATCGAACCCGGCCCGGCGGACATGGTGTAGGTGGAGATGGTGAGTGGAGGGAGTGTGGGCCAGGAGAGCACGAGTCGACGGGGCGAGCGTCGGTTGCGGGGGCGGCCGCCGGCGGGAGCGGAGCCGGTCGGGCAGGTCGAGATCATGCAGGCTGCGCTCGATGCGTTCGCGGCCAAGGGATTCGACTCGATGTCGGTTCGCGATCTCAACGAGACGCTCGGCGTGAGCCACAACTACCTGCATCGCCGGTTCGGCTCGAAGCTGGACCTCTGGCGGGCCGTGGTCGATCACTGGATCGGCGGGGTCGATGATGAGCTCCACGCCATCGCCGATCGGGCCACCCCGGGCGACGACCCGCTCGAGGTATTACACCGGGTGATCGTGGCGTTCGTGACCATCAACTGTCGCCAGCCGGCGCTGTTCCGCCTGGTGAACACCGAAGCGTCATTGCCCGGCGAGCGGTTGGACTATCTGCACGACCGATACATCGGTCCGTCGGCTCGCGGCCTGGCGGCGCTCGTTGCCAGGTTGGCCCCGACCGGAGCGTTCGATTCGGTGGCCCCGACGAGCCTGTTCTTCCTGCTCGCGCACGGGGCGACGGCACCAGCCGCTCATGGTCCGCTGGTGGCGAAGCTGACCGGTGACGAGCTGTCGAGCGAGGCGATCGACGCCCATGCCCGGTGGGTGGCGGATCTCGTGGTTGACGGCCTACGACCGCGGTGAGCGTCGACGCGCGACCGACGACGCAACCCCACCAGCTTCCACCATGCGAGTTATCACTCACATGGTGGTCACTCACGCGATGATGACTCGATTCGTCTGCATCACGCATGTCGAAACAACAAGTGTGTCCATTGAACGGGTCGGAGCTGGCATGATGTCCACATGCCCGAGGACGCCGACCTGACGATCGACGAGTTGGCGCGTGAAGCGTCGCTCCCCACGTCGACGGTGCGGCTCTACCAACACCGAGGGTTGCTGCCCTCGCCTGAACGCCGCGGCCGCGTCGGCTACTACGGCGACGTGCACCGCCAGCGGCTGTCGCTGATCGCGCGACTGAAGGACGACGGTTTCTCGCTGGCGGCGATCAAGAGCGTGATCGATGCGTACGAAGCCGGCCGTTCGCTCAACGAGGTGGTCGGCCGCGCCGGAGGGTCGCCGCTGGCGGGCCCCCGTCCGGTTCGCCTTTCACCCCTCCAGCTCGCTCAGCGCTTCGATCAGACCACGTTCTCCCGCGACGATCTGCGCCGAGCCGTGGAGCTGGGACTGATCCGCATCGACGGCACCGACTTCGAGGTCGCCAATCCGGCGATGGCCGCGCTCGGGTCGATGATCGGCGACGATCCGGTGCCCGTGGAGGCGGTGCTCGACGCCTACGAACAGCTCCGGTCGGTGATCCCCCCGGTCGAAGCGGCCTTCCGCTCGGCGCTGGAGGCGGATGGTTCTCGGCGCGGGTCGGACGGTGCGGGGCTGCCTGCGGCCAACGAGATGGCAGCGTCGATCATGATCTGCGAGCTGACGGCGTCGTTCCGTCAGCTGGTCGTGCGTTGGGCCACGGGCAATGACCACGTGGTCGATCTCGAGCCGGCCCGGTCGAGCGATGAGGGGACGGTCGACGGCCCCATGGCGCCCCCGGATCCGGTGCGACCGCCTGAGCAGCCCTCGGGCATCTGGCTCTCGTAGATGATTGCCGGCACTCAGCTGGTGGTGGGGGCGACCAGCTTCGGCGCGGCGTCCTCCGGTGCGTCTTTGACCTGTTCAGGCCGAGGAAACTGCAGCGGCTTGGGTCCGGCCTTGTTCGCTCGTTTGCGCCACAGATACGCGGCGCCCCCGATCAGCGCAGCAGCTCCCACGGCCAATGGGTAGCGGCGAGCGACGGTCGTGACACCGCGAAGCAACCAACCACGGGTGGACGAGGCAGCAGCGAACGTCCCGAGAGCGGACGGCAGGTCGGCGAGATGGTCGACGGTCTGGTCGGCGACCGACGCCAAGGCCGGCACGACGTCGTCGGACAGGGTTTCGAGTGCAGTGGACGGTGAGAGGTTCATGGCGGGCGGGATGCCCATCCCCGCCGAATGCAAACCTCCGGGGTCTCGGTGGCGTGAGCGGCCGGCGCCCGACCGATTGGTGTCGTCAGAAGTCACGTGCTCGACTGGCCTGAGTGACCGCCGTCACCGAAGGAGGCCCCATGTTCGCGTTGCCCCATCAGCTCGAGTTCCTCTCCGACGACTGGATCGCCGCCGCACGGGACTTCTTCGAGCGTGCGCAGTCCGACGGGCGACTCGCTGCCGTCGGACCGTTCGCCGTGTGCGAACGCTTCGACAACGCGCCACTACATCTGGCCCTCGCGGATGATCGGGCGACGTGGTTCGTCCGTTTCGACGGGTCGAGCGTGGAGGTTGGGCGCGGTGTCGACGACCAGGCCGACCTGTTGGTCGAAGGCGACTATCAGGCAGCGTTGGCCGCGGCCCAGTGGGTCGGCATCGGATCCACGGCGGCTCGAGCCGCGATGTGGCGCGAGGTGTCCCATCTCCACGGGTCGGAGGCGCTGCGAGTGAGCGGCGAACTCCGGCCGGAGGTCGATGCACTGCTCGTGCAACTGCACGACACGCTTGGTCGACGAACCGTCGAGAATCCCGACCTTGCGCATCGGGCTCGACGACAGGGCATCGACCGCCACGTGGTCGAAATGGAGGAGCAGGGGTTCACCGTGCTCGAACGAGCCATCTCGGACGAATTCGCCGACGAGCTCCGGCGGACCACACTGGCGGTGCTGGTCGATCACGGCGTCGACTCACTGAACTGGATGCTGTACCAGGGGCGATGCTTCGAGCGGCTCGCGCAACACCCAACGTTCCTGACGCTCGTCGACGCATCGCTGGGTCGTGGTGCGGTGATCGGCTCGTTCAGCGCCATCAAGCGCGGCCCGGGGCCGGGCACGATCCCGCTCCACACCGACTATGCGCTCGTCCCCGAGCCATATCCCGAGTGGGCGGTCACCGGCGTCGGGGTGTGGGCGCTCGAGGACTGGACCGAGGCGTCGGGCCCGACCTGGGTGGTGCCCGGCACGCATCGACTCCGCAGGGGACCCAAGCCCGGTGAGGCCACCGACGGCGCGATCCCCATCGAGATGCCGAAGGGTTCGGTGGTGTTCTTCACCAACGGACTGTGGCACTGGCAGGGGGATCGCACCGAACCGACCGATCGGGTCACGCTGCACTGGCATTTCAACCGTGGCATCTTCCGGAGCCTCGAACCGAAGAAGACCGACCCTCAGCTGTTGCACCGCAACTCGCCTCGGCTCGGCGAGATGCTCGGTGAGGACGACTGGTTCGACATGATGAAGGGCATCGGACGTGACTATCCGCGGCTGTCGCACATGGCCCGTCTGCAGCGGTTCACCGAACAGCAAAAGGCGGAGCTATTGACCGATTCGAGCGGGGTGCCCGGGGGCTGAGGGCCGCCAGTGCGATGCCCAACACGGCCGCCGACACCAGCGGCAGTATCGAGTCGAGCGTCGGCGTCGGCGCTACCACGGGGGTGAGCCCGGTCAGGGCGACGGTATGGCCGAACAGGGCGGTCTCGATGGAGAGCATGGCGACACCGGGCCAGATCGATCCCGACACAAGACGCAGTTCGCCCCGGACGACGGCGGCCACGAGCGAGCTCGCGAGCACCGTGGCGATCGTTGCCGGGTACCCGTCGGCCGGATGGGCGTGTCCCATCGCGTAGGGCAGCTGCCAGCACGCCGCCATCCCCCCAACGATGAGGTGGTTCACCGGCCGGCTCGTACCGCAGGCTTCGAGCCATGGGGTGAGACGCCCTCGCCAACCGACCTCCTCGAGGATCGCTGCGACCACGACGGGGAGCACCGCGAGGGGTGAGATCGTCGGCAGCCAGCGCAGGGCGATGATCAGGTCGAGCACGACGTTGCCCCAACCGTCCCGGACGATGCTGGCGACGACGATGCTCAGTGGGTACCACCAGATGGCGATTCGCCAGCACGTCGCCGACGGGTTCGGAGCGAGCGACGTTCTCCGCGTTCGCCGCCGGTGTGGGGCACCGTGTGGCCAGACGTCGGTGGGACGTGGTCGCACGAGGGCCAAGGTGGCCAGCGGGGTCATGAGCCACAGCACCCGCCCCGGTCCGGCGCCGATCGTGTTGCCAGCGACAAGGTCGATGACTGGTCCCAGCGAGGCAAGCAGCGAAACGGCGACGACGAGCTGGCCGATCTCGCTGTTCGATCGACGCTCGGCGCCC
Organism: Acidimicrobiales bacterium; assembly: GCA_041394265.1. Taxonomy (NCBI): domain Bacteria; kingdom Bacillati; phylum Actinomycetota; class Acidimicrobiia; order Acidimicrobiales; species Acidimicrobiales bacterium. The sequence goes on along the minus strand of JAWKIO010000005.1, from coordinate 1,823,338 downwards.
AGTGGTCGGGCGATGAATGTCGAGAACGCATCGTGCTGGTCGATGATCGGCATGAGTGCATCGTCATCGTCGACCAGGTGACTCGTCGTCGCCTCCCCGCGGTTCCACCCGGGTGAGATCCATCACGCGCTCGCCGGTCACCCCCGTGCCGGGCTTCGACCCGTGGGACGGGTGGGTGACGGACCCGATCACCCGGGTGAACGGGCTCGGCGTGGTGCTGGTCGGCGGTCGTTCCACCGACTGGGCTCGCCTCACACGATGTCGAGGAGCGTGAAGGTCAGCTCGTGCTTGTTGTGATGGAGGTGGCGAACGGTCGCCCCCTCGATGGCAGCGAAGTCAGCCACCACGCCGTGGTCGGTCGCCCCCTGGAACTTGATGGTGCACACGATGTTGCGGGCGGCGCCGGCGTCGATCCATCGCTGCACCAGCTGCAACAAGCGGCCGGGGTAACAGATGATGTCGCTGAACAACCAGTCGACCACCGGCTGGTCCCGCGGTTCGAGGGCGAACGCCGAACCCTGGACCCACTGGACGTTCGGGTGGCGAGCAACGTCGTCGGCGAGGGGCGCTTTGTCGACTGCGGTCACCGCGGCTCCGGTCTGGGCGAGCAGCCAGGTCCATCCACCGGGACTCGCTCCGAGGTCGAGACAGTGCTCGCCGGCCTGCGGCCAGCGGCGAGCGCGGGCGAGCGCTTCCCACAGCTTCAGGTACGCCCGGCTCGGTGGCCCGACGCGTTGCTCATCGATTCGAGGCGCACCGTTGGGAAACGGATCGGAGCAGGTGGCGGCGGCGAGCAGCAGCGTGGGTTCGAGCAACATCCACGACCCCAGTGGCGGGGTCGGCGCAACGTCGCCGATGCCCAGTGGTTTGGACGAAACGTGTGGCAGCTTCTCGGTGATGAGGCGGGATCGGCCAGCGTGAGAGGGAGCGTACGCCGACCAATTGCGTTGGCGGGCCTTCAGCTCTCGGGCGGCATGACCGATCGAGGTCACGGTCAGCCATTCGGCGTCGAGCCAGGTGTTCGCCGCCCACCGGGCGTCGATCGCCGGGTCGTCCGAGAGGAACAGCCGATCGTGACGGGCGGTGACACGAACGCCGGCCCGAGCCAGTTCGCCGGCCAGTTCGTGTTCGAAGCCTTCGGGTGCGAGGTAGCCGGTGAGCACCATGGCCCCATCATGGCCCTGAACATCGCCGAGTCACGACCTTCCAGCGACTCCCTCGGCCGATGTCAGCAGCTTGGCCAGCGCGCTTTCGGACCGTTCGAGCCAGCGGGACGATCGGGAACGTGACCATGCGATGTCGATGACGTGCTGCTCGGCTTCGAGGACGACCGGGTGGACATAGGAGCGTCGGGCGACGGCGCGGGTGTTTCCGAGCTCGTCGGCGGCGGCATCGACAGCATGCAGCACCTCGCAGCCGTCGGCGCGGGCGGCGAGCGCCGTCGCCGTGCCGCCCCAAGTTCGATAGTCCTTGGCAGAGAACGCCGGTCCGGCGTGTTCGACGATGAAGCGATTGACATCCGACGCCGTGGCTCGTCGGTGCTCACCGCTTTCGTCGAACCAGAAGAGCTCTCGGTCTGCCCCTTCCGCGAGTACTCCGAGGATGTCCACCAGCTCGTCGTCCTCGACCACGATCGTTCGCGTCTTTCCGCTCTTCGCAGTGTAGTCGAGGGTCATGAAGCCGTCGTCCACGACGTGTTCGACCGTGAGCGTCGTTGCGCCGAAGTGTCCGTTGGCGGCGGATTGATGGTTGCCGACCCGAAGGAGACATCGATCGATCAAGGTGATCGCCGCAGCGATGGCGTGGTCTCGGCTACCGGTTTCCTCCTCCAAGCCGGCCGCTGCCGCCTTGCGGAGGACGACGACGGCTCGGGCGAAGTAGCGGAGACGGTCGAACTTGCGACCGTCGCAGAACGAGCGGAACTCGGGGTGATATCGATGTTGTTTGCGGCCGGCGTCGTCGAGGCCGGTCGCTTGCAGGTAGCCGTCAGGCTCGGGACAGATCCACACCGATGTCCATGCCGGCGGAATGGCGAGCGCTTCGATCCGAGCTCGGTCCGACCCCGCCAGGGCGGTGCCGAAGGCGTCGGCGTAGCTGAAACCACGACCCCGGCGACGCCGAGTCCATCCGGGCGTCGAGTCCGGGAGATAGATCAGCCCGGCGGCCGGTGCGAGCACCTCGGGATCGCGTTCGATCAGTTCGGGTGGTACTCGGATGCCAGACGTCATCGGCGAGCACTACCCACCGCTGACCGCGAGTAGTCCGGATCCTCGCACGCCGACGGCGCGAGCGAGGAGGGTGGCGTTGGCGAGGCGACGCCGATTGCCTTGGTGGCGCTACGCCCCCGGTAGGGGTTCGAGCGTCAGGAGGGCGGGAAGCACCGCAGCCTTCAGCTCGTCGTAGCGGTCGGCGGGGGCAGTGAGGGTGGCGACGATGGCCTGGCCAGCATCGGTCATCCCGAAGACGCCGAGGTACTGCTGCTCGCCGGCGCGGTATTCCATGAGCGCCAGTGGCTGCCCGTTTGCGCCGTCGATCAGCTCGCTCGAGAGGACTTCGAAGTCGGCTCCGGCGGCGGGCGCATTGCCGACGCTGGCGTCGCGGTACTCGCTGAGCGTCAGACCCGGCGCCTGCTGCGTCAGGATGTTGACGTTCGGCGCACCGCCGGCTGTCGGCTCCTCGACCAACCACAGCTCGACCTCGGCGACGACCAGGCCGTGGTTCGCCTGCCACGTCGACGGGACACGTAGCTGGTAGGTCCCGTCGGGATCGACGAACAGCTCGTCGACCGGTAGCGGCACGGTGGTGGTCGCTGCCGTGGTCGAGCTCGACGTGCCAACAACTTCGCCGTCTTCGGTACTGCTCGAGCATCCGGAAAGCCACACGGCGACAAGAACGGCGGCAGCGGTGCGCAGGCACGAGCGGATGTGTGATGAGGCCATGGCGTCCGATCGGTCGTCCGGGCAGCGCCCTCGCTGCTCGACCGAACGACGGTACTAGTACCAAGGTCCACTACCAGGTACGACCGTCCACATCGCACGATCGATCACGGCCACCGTGGCCGTCTGACCAGGGAGTCAAGAAGTGCTTCGTCATCGCATCGCTGTCGCCGTTCACGTTTCGTTGCGGCCTACGCCGAGCCGGGCTGGACCTACACGGTCAAGTCGGATGGCAGCGGGACGAGCGCTCGGGTCGTGGTCGAGTTCCGCAACCGGGACACCGGTGTGAAGTACGTCTTCAAGATCGAGCCCGGAAGAGTGAAGGTCCGCTGAGACGCCGGGGTCGAGCCACCGACCTGACCGTCTCGAAGCGCCGCTCGTTCCCGGCGAGCGGCGCTAGGGCCGCGTCGGCAGCAACGCCCCGGGCGGTGAGACCCATGGCGAGTAGTAGCGTTCAGCGGATGCCCGTCCGGAACAACGCCGCATTTCAGCGAGGCTTCGACGCGCCGGTTCCGCTGTGGCGGTTGATGGCTCGATACGCAACGACGGCACTCGTGACCCTCGTGGTGGTGGCCGTCCTCACGGCATTCGCCAGCCGGAGCCTCGGTACCGACGAGGCGATCGAAGACGCCGCCCGTGTCACCACCCTGGCGGCCAATGCCGGCATCGAGCCCATCATCACCGACGCGATCCTCACCATGGAGCCCGACGAGCTCGCGAGGATCGATCATGTCGTTCGAGACTCCGTCATTCAAGGTTCGCTCGTCCGGGTCAAGATCTGGTCGGCCGATGGCACGATCGTCTACTCCGACGAGGGGCGCCTGATCGGAGAGCAGTTCGAACTGGACGACGAGAGTGTCGAACTTCTTGCCGCCGGACCGTCGGATGTCGAGGCACAGGCCGAGGTGAGCGATCTCGACGAACCGGAGAACAAGTACGAAGAGCGTGCGGTCAAGTTGCTCGAGGTCTACCTCCCGATCTACACCTCGACCGGCACGCCTCTGCTGTTCGAGGCCTATTTCCGCTACGAGGGCGTGGCCGAAGCCGGTCGTCGGGCGTGGCTTCGATTCGCGCCCGTGACGCTCGGGTCGCTCGTCTTCTTGTCGATGTTGCAGGGGCCTCTGGTCTTCTCGATCGCCCGGCGGCTCCGGCGAACGCAGGATCAGCGCGAGGACTTGCTGCAGCAAGCGATCCAGGCGACCGACATGGAACGCCGCCGCATCGCAAGCGATCTCCACGATGGCGTCGTGCAGGATCTCGCCGGTGTCACCTTCGCGCTGGCTGCGACGGCTCGCGAGATCGACGGCGACGCCAAGGAACAGGTGACCACGGCCAGTAGCCAGGTGCGTGACGCGATCCGCTCGCTTCGTTCGCTGCTGGTCGAGATCTATCCTCCCAATCTCGAGGAAGAGGGACTCGAGGCGTCGCTGTCGGACCTGATGGCTCGCCTCGACCCCCGTGGCATCGGGACTCGCCTCAGCATCGAGGCAAACGTCGAGAACATCGATCTCGACACGAAACAACTCGTGTATCGGACGGCGCAGGAGGGTCTACGCAACGTGATCGTGCACTCCCAGGCGTCCCAAGTCGACGTGACCCTGACCGATACCGGGCCTTGCGTAGTGCTCACCGTGTTCGACGACGGGATCGGGTTCGATCCGATCGAGAGTCCTCCCCGTGAGGGACACCTCGGGTTGCGCGCCCTCGACGGGCTGGTTCGGTCCAGCGGCGCACGATTGACCGTCTCCTCCGTGCCCGGGAAGGGCACCGAACTTCGCCTGGAGGTTCCCAAGCAATGATCACCGTCATGATCGTCGACGATCACGCCATCGTGCGCAACGGTCTGGAACGTCTCTTCGAAACAGCAGACGACATCGAGGTCGTCGCGCTGGCCAGCAACGGCCAGGAGGCGGTCGATCTCGCAGATCGACTTCATCCCGACGTCATTCTGATGGACCTTTCGATGCCCGTCATGGACGGGGTCGAGGCGACTCGGCAGATCACATCGACCGACTCGACGAGTCGTATCGTCGTGTTGACCTCCTTCGGTGACGAGTCGAGGATTCTCGATGCGCTGAACGCCGGCGCCGGCGGCTACCTCCTCAAGCACATCGACCCCGACGAGCTCCTGTCGGCGGTGCGGTCGGCGAGCGCCGGTGAGGCGCCGCTCGATCCGAGGGTCGGCCGCCTCCTGCTCGAGACCCGTATGAGCCCGCAGCCTCGCCCCAACGAGTTGACTGCTCGCGAGGCCGAGGTGCTCGCCCTGGTTGGCAAGGGTCTGGCGAACAAGCAGATCGCTCGACAGCTGGGTATCTCGGAACGCACGGTCAAGGCGCACCTGACCAGCGTGTTTCACCGGCTCGACGTCACCGATCGAGTACAAGCGGCACTGTGGGCCCAGCAGAACCTGCCGCCGAGTTAGCGCAGGCCGCCCAGTCGCACTGCCGGGCGGGTTCCGGCCTGGAACTCGTGGAGGCGTGCGTAGAGCCCGCCCGAACCAGCCAACGCCTCGTGGGTTCCGGATTCCACCAGTCGGCCACCCTTCAGAACGAAGATCACATCCGCGTCCCGAATCGTGGAGAGCCGGTGGGCGATCACGATGCGAGTGCGGTCCTTCGGCAGGTTGTCCAGGGCAGCCACGATCAGTTCCTCGGAGGCGGCGTCGAGCGCCGAGGTGGGTTCGTCGAGGATGACGATCGGGGAATCGCGGAGGATGGCGCGGGCGATGGCCACACGCTGGCGTTGTCCGCCCGACAGGTTCGCACCGCGTTCGCCGATTCTCGTGTCGAGCCCATCGGGGAGACGACAGGAGAACTCATCGACCAGTGCGAGGCGAGCGGCCCGTCGCACATCCTCCTCACGCACACCGGGTCGGGCGCACACGATGTTCTCGCGTAGGGTGCCCTCGAGGAGCAGTGTGTCCTGCAGCACGAAGCCGACTTGCGAGCGCAGCGAGCTCAGCTGATGGTCGCGGACGTCGACGCCGTCGACGAGCACGGCGCCGAGGTCGACGTCCATGAGGCGAGGGACCAGCGAGGCGATGGTGCTCTTGCCCGCGCCTGTCGGGCCGACGATCGCCGCCGTCTGGCCGGGTTCGATCCGCAGCGACAGACGATCGAGGACCGGTTCGCGTCCATACGAGAAGCTGACGTCTCGCAACTCGACGCTGCCGCGTAGGTGCAGTGGGCGTGCCGTCGGTCGGTCGACGATCTCGGGAGGTGTCGACATGACATCAACGATCCGTTCCGTGGCGGCGCGTCCCTTGGACACGACGTTTGCGAGTTTGGACAGCGATTTGATCGGCTTGTAGAGCGAGCCCAGATAGCTGACGAAGACCAGGAGGACACCGATCGTCAGACGCCCGTCCAGGACCCGGTTGGCCCCGAACCAGAGCACGAGCCCGGTCGAGAAGGCACCAGCGATGTCGACCAGTGGGCCGAGTCTTGCCTGGAGACGGATCGACTCCAGGCCGGCGTCGAGCGAATCGTCGGAGAGAGCGGAGAACCGGCGAAGCCGATCACGTTCGAGCGTGAAGGCCTGGACGAGGTGGACCGCGCCCAGACTCTCGGTGGCCGACGAGGCCAAGGCCCCATCTGCCTTTCGGACACGTCGTGCGGCGAGCTGGAGTTCACGCCGGGAGCGATGTGTTGCCAGGAAGAGGGGCGGCGTGGCGAGGATGGCGAGCAGTGTGAACAGTGGGTCGATGCTGACCATCACGGCGAACATGCCGATGACGAGCGCCAAGTTCGGCAGCAGTGTCGCCAGCACTTGCACGATCATGTCTTGCGCGTAGCCCGTGTCGGTGGTGACCCTCGCCACGAGGTCGCCGACGCGCTGGGCCGAGTGATATCGCAGCGACAGCGTCTGGAGCCGATCCAAGACATCGACCCGCAGGTCATTGGCAATGTTCAACCCCGCACTGCTCAGAAGTCGTGTTGCCCAGTAGTCCACGAACGCACCGACGATGATCAGGCCGAGCAGGCAGGCAACAGCGAGTGCCAGCCGCCACGAGGCGTTGGTCGGCGGACCGCCCTCGGCTTGCAGCACGTCGTCGATGACGTAGCGCATCGGCCATGGTTGGGCGAGGTTGACGGCAACGGCGACCAGTGTGAGACCAGCGCCGGCACCCAGCGCCCGCCCGTAGGGCGTGACGTAGCGGCGCGCTGTCGCCGCGTCGTGCGTCATCGAGCGACCACCGACGCCAGTTCACGGAGCACGGAGGCCGCCGTGCGTGCGCCGTCGAGGTCGAGGCCGGCGTCGGCGAGTTGCCCCGGAGCCAGGAGACGGGGTCGCGACAGGAGCCACGCCACTTCGTCGACGGCCGCTCCCTCATCGACGACGTCGGCCAGACCGAGCGCCGCAAGACGGGAAGCTCTGATGGCCTGCTCGCGCCTCGGGCTGCGGCGAGGCATGAGCACGGGGCGGAGCCCGGTGGCCAGTGATTCGACGGTCGAGTTGTAGCCCGCCATCTGTACGACGGCAGAAGCCTCCGCGAACAACGAAACGCAGCTCGGAACGTTCTGGCGCAGCTCGACTCGGCCCTCGAGCGCCGGGTCGGAGACATCGGCGCTTCGGGCGTACGGGCCGGCCACCAGGATGACTCGCTGGTCAACGAGCTGACGAGCGAGACCGAGGCCGAGTTGGAAGATTTGATCGCCGTCGCCGCCACCACCGGCGGTCACGACCAAGAGGTTCGATGCCCGGGGGCGCGGAGCGGCCTGTTCGACGACCCACCCGCAATAGATCGGAGGAACCGACAGGCCGTATTCGAGTTGATGGTCGCAGAGGGATTGCTGTCCATACACCAAAAGCGCGTCGAAGTCGTCGGCGACGCCGCGCCAGCCCTCGCCTGCGAGCTCTCGACGCACGACGTCAGGCTCGTCCAGCACATCGCGCAGTCCCAGTACCACCGCAGCGCCGAGGTCTCGGGCCCGATCGAGACCAGGCCGCAGCTCGCCGGCCGTGCCATAGGGGTGGCGGTCGACGATGCAGACGTCGGGCCGCCACGCCGCGATGGTCTGGTCGAAGATGTCGGCCCGACACTGGACGGCCTGTTCGAACGGCATGCCGGCATTCCGGTACGTGCCGTCGCCATCTTTCAGCAAGGCCGGAACGCGAACGACCTCGATCCGATGATCGTCGAGCCACGAAGGCTTGACGGGGAGGCCCGTCACGACCATCACTTCCGCGGTCGGGTCGTCGGCCAGGATCGCCCGGGCGATGAGGCTGTTACGTCGGACGTGGCCGAGTCCGAACCCGTCGTGTGAGGAGAACAGGTAGCGGGTCATCGTCCTCCGCCCTTCGGCTGTTGTGGACACTCAGTCGTCGTCATCGTCGCTGTCCTTCCCCGAGCCACTGGATCCGCTGCCCGAGTTGCTCGATCCCTTGCCCGAATTGCTGGATCCGCTGCCCGAGTTGCTCGAGCCCTTGCCCGAATTGCTCGAGTCATCGTCATCGTGATCATCGGTGGTGGACGTGGTCGCCGGACGTGTCGTGGTGGTGGTTGTCGGTCGGGTTGTCGTGGTGGTTGGGCGAGTGGTGGTGGTTGTTGGTCGGGTTGTCGTGGTGGTTGGGCGAGTGGTGGTCGCCGTTGGCTGCGTGGTCGTCGTTGATCGCGGGGCGGTCTGGCTCTGCGGTGGCGACGGCGCGGCGGTTGGAGGAGATGTTGCTGCCGGCCCTGCCGGAACCGTCGGCGTCGAGTTCACCGGCGAGGGAGCCGGTACCGGGGCTGGAGCGGGAGGTGCGGCGCTCTGGGGTGCGGCGACCGCCGTGGTCGGCGTGGAATGAGGTGTCGTGTCATGGCTCGCCGTGGAGGCATCTGGCCGAGTTGCCGAGGTTTCGTCATGCTCGTCGGCATGGCCGCGCTCGTTGCCGATGGCGTGCGCCTGCTCCTCTTCGGTGGTGGCTGGCGTCGACGACGTGGGAGCCGCTTGCGGCGCCGTCTGGGGTGGCGAGTCCGAGTCCGAGCTGGCGTGCGCCGCCGGTGGACGCGGTCCCTTGAGCCAGACGTCGACACTTCCAGGATCATCGAAGAGTTGCGACCACAACAAGACACTGCCGCCCACCACGATCCCAGCGGCGGCAGCCCAGCCGGACATGGCGAGTGTCCGACGGATTCGGTGGCGCGTCTGCCAGCTGATCGGGCGGGCGCCGATCACCTTGTGCAGCGGAACTGGTTCTCGAATGTCGTCACTCATGTCTGCAAAACCCTCGTGTCCCTCGCCTGACGCATCGGGCTGGTGTGGATGGACCTGCGTCCATTGTCGAACCGGCCAAGGGCGACGTGCACTTGTCTCATGGTCGTAGTACCGACGCTCACGGATGCGGGCCGGCAGGGCACGGTTTGCCCGGTGGTGCTAGCCCGAAGGTCCGATTGCCGGTCGCGCCCGGTCGCCTCGAAAGTCATGGCAACAAGAGCGACGAGCCCGTCGTCGCCTTCCGCCACGAAGGAGCGAGCCATGCATGCAGTGGTCACCGGCTGCGCCGGATTCATCGGATCTCACTTGAGCGAGCGGCTGCTCGCCGATGGGTGGCACGTCACCGGCATCGACTCGTTCACCGACTACTACGACCCTGCGGAGAAGCGCCGCAACCTCGATGGTCTTCGGAGCGAGCCCCGCTTCGAACTGATCGAGGACGACGTGGCGACGGCGCCGCTCGATCGGCTCCTTCGCCAACGGCCGGCGGTGTTCCACATCGCCGCCCAAGCAGGAGTTCGTGGCAGCTTCGGTGAGGAGTTCACTCGCTACTTGCACGACAACGTCCGATCGACCCAGCGGGTCTTCGAAGCTGCGGTCGAGGCCGGGGTGCGTCGGGTCGTCTACGCCTCGTCGTCGTCGGTCTACGGCAACGCCGAGGTCTATCCGTGCGGGGAGGCGACGCCGCTCTCCCCTCGCTCGCCGTACGGTGTCACCAAGGCGACGTGCGAGGATCTGGCGCGGATCGCTCGCCACGGCGGTCTGGAGACGGTCGGGCTCCGGTACTTCACGGTCTACGGTCCCCGCCAACGACCTGACATGGCGATGCGGCGTCTCTGTGAAACCGCCATCGGCGGACCGAGCTTCGAGCTGTATGGCGACGGCGAGCAGTCCCGTGATTTCACCTTCGTCGCCGATGCCGTCGACGCCACCGTGCGGTCGATGACGACGGAGAACGTCGATCCGATCCTGAACATCGGCGGTGGACAGGAGGCATCGATGAACCAGGTGATCTCGATCATCCAACGACTTGCCGGTCGCCGTCTCCTGGTGGAGCGGATGTCGACCCAACGCGGTGACGTGCAACGCACGTGCGCCGACACCACCGTCGCCCGACGGCAACTGGGTTGGCGGCCCTCGACGTCGTTGCACGAGGGGCTTGCCGCCGAACTGGAATTCGTCAGCGAGCGGAGAGCGGCAATGGCAAGTTCCGGCGCCGTTCTCGCCGCGGTGGGGTCGGCATGACGTCGAGTCTCACGACTCGGCCCGATGGTTGCGGAGCCGTGTCGGCGCGAGGCGGCAGGGTCGCCGTCGTCGTCTCGGGATTCCCCCGCCTCTCGGAGACGTTCGCCGTCAACGAGCTGCTTGCCCTCCAGCGAGCCGGACGCCTGGCTTGTGTCCTCGCCACGAAGCCCGGTGACCACGGCACGGTGGTGAGCGGTTGTGACCAACCGGGCTGGGGTCTGCTCGAACCGCTGACCACCGTGCTCAGCGGTGACGACGCAGAGCAGGCCGAACAGGCAGCTGAGATCGTTCGGGCCACCGGCGGTGTCGATCTCGTGCATGGCTACTTCGCCCATCGACCCGCAGCGATCGCCGAGCTGACGGCGGCGACCCTCGGCGTGCCGTTCAGCTTCAGCGTGCATGCGCTCGATGTCCGCAAGGTCGAGCCCGTGGAACTCCAACGTCGGGCGGCCAACGCCCGAACGGTGATCACGTGCAATGCCGACGCACTCGCCACACTTCGAGACCTCGATATCGACGCCCAGCTGGTGCCGCATGGCGTTGATCTCGATCGATTCCACCCTCCTGCGTCCCATCGGGAGCCTGGCCCCTCCCTCCGCCTGCTCTCGGTGGGACGTTTGGTCGAGAAGAAGGGATTTCGGTTCTTGATCGAGGCCATGGCGGCCGTCGACGACCGTGTGCGGCTCGAGATCGTCGGTGACGGTCCGGAACGATCGCATCTCGAGCAGATGATCGACGACCTCGAACTCGGCGATCGGGTCGCGCTCGTCGGTCGGCGGAGCCACGACGAGTTGCCACAGCTCTACCGAGACGCCGACGTGGTCGTCGTTCCCTCCGTCATCGACAGCACCGGTGACCGCGATGGTCTGCCGAACGTCGTGCTGGAAGCGCTGGCAAGCGGACGCCCGATCGTCGCCAGTGATGTCGCAGCGATTGCCGTGGCGGTACGCGACGGCGCCGGCGACGACGCAAACGGCCTTCTCGTCGAGCCCGCCAACGTCGCCGAGCTCGGACGGGCACTGATCGAGTTGTCGGAGCGGCCGGCGGTCCTCCGACAACTCGGACGCTCGGCCCGTCGTACCGCAGTCGAGCGGTACGACGTGCTCGAGTGCTCGACCCGATTCTGCCGAGCGCTGGAGGCACAGCATGTCTGATCACAGCACTTCTGAGCACAGCATTCCTCACCGCCAGGGCGGGCAGCCCACGGTTGCCTACGTCCTGAAGGGCTACCCGCGGATCTCCGAGCTGTTCATCGCCAGTGAGATCTACCGCCTCGAACAGCTGGGTGTCGCCCTTCGCATCATCGTCATCAAGCCGAGCGAGGAGACGACACACCATCCGATTGTCGATCTGATCGAGGCCGTTCCGACCTACCTGCCTGCGACCTCGTCCCTGTCGGGTACCGGCCTCCCACGCTGGCTCCGAGAGAACCTCGGTTCGTTCGCCGCGCCGCTCCGGCGAGTGGCTCGACGCCACCCGGTCGGGGTGTGCCGCGCGGCGGGGCAGGCAGCGGCCCAGTCCGTTCGTGCCCGGAAGGGTCGTCGACCCCGAGCGATCTACGCAAAGGAGTTCCTGTTGGCCGTGGCGCTGGTGGACACACTCGACGCTGCCGGCGACGTCGAGCATCTGCACGCCCACTTCGCCCACGGCTGTACGACGGTGACCTGGCTCGCCTCCATCATCTCGGGTACCAGCTTCTCCTTCACCGGTCATGCGAAGGACATCTACCGGTCGTCGCTGAACCCGGCCGGCCTGCTCGCTCGCAAGCTTCGAGCGGCCGACTTCACGCTCACCTGCACGGCCGCCAACGTGGATCACCTCCACCAGATCGAGCCATCGGCCGACGTGCAGCTGGCCTACCACGGGCTGAACGCCGAGTTCACGAAACTGCTCGTGGATGCACCACCGTTCCACCCGCCGTGCGACCGGCCGAGGATCATCTCGGTTGGTCGGCTCGTCCCGAAGAAGGGGTTCGACGTCCTGGTGAAGGCGGTTGCCGAGCTGGGCGACGTCGAGCTGGTCATCGCCGGAGAGGACGGCGACCAGGCCGACGTGGTGCGTGAACTCGTCCGATCGCTCGACCTCGCAGACCGTGTCACGTTGCGCGGTGCGGTGACACAGGCGCAGCTCGTCGAGGAGTACCGCAGTTCGTCGATGTTCGTCTTGGCCTGCCGTGTGGATGACACCGGAGACCGAGATGGCATTCCCAACGTGCTCGTCGAGGCGATGGCGGCGGGTCTCCCCGTGATCTCGACGAAGGTGTCGGGCATTCCCGAGGTCGTCGAGCACGGACGCAACGGGTTGCTCGTCCCACCCGAGGATCCGAAAGCGCTGGCCGATGCCATTCGCCGAGTGATCGACGACCCGGGCCTGGCATCATCACTCCGCAACCACGCCCGCTCGACGATCAACGAGCACTTCGACGGCGACCAGCTCGCCCGCGAGCTTGCCGAGAGGTTCAGCACCCGTCTCGCAGGGAGCGGCGTTCGATGAGCGCAACCGACACCCGCACCGACCTCGGGGCCTTCGTCTGCGTGATCGAGGAACTGCACCGTGACCTTGCGACCGCCGACGCGGCGTGCGTCGGTCGTTTCACGCACGCCGAGGTGACCCTCGACCTCGGGACCTCGCCGGACTGGATCGGCGGCGGCCTGGCCGATGACGAGGAATGGCGAATCGAGTGGGTCAAGCTCTACGAGGGCCTCGACCTCGCGCACGGGTTCGTCACCACCGGGGACCCGCGATACCTGTCGACATGGGAGGACCTCACGACCTCGTTCTGCGTCCAGGTTCCGGTCGGTCACGACACCTCGGACGTGAGTGCCCGTCGACTGCAGAACTGGCTGTACGCCTGGCAGCGCTTCGCGTCGTCCACCTCGTTCGAGGGATTTCGCCCGGGCGTCGCCGATCGACTGCGCCGCCGAATCCTCGACGATGTCGAGCACCTCGCGACGCATCTCACCGCGGAGCGCAACCACCGGACCATGGAGCTGTACACCCTGCTCCTCGTCGGGCTTGCGTTCGGCGAAGCACCGCTCGCCGCTGACGCCCTCGGCCTCCTGGCGGAGAACGCGGCACTCGACATCGTGGACGACGGGGTCCATCGCGAGCGGTCATCGGACTATCACATGATCGTTCTTCGTTCGTTGGTCGGCGCCGTCGCCAACGCTCGCCTCGCCGGGCTCGACGTCGACGATCGTCTGCTCGCCGCCACCGATCGGGCCGCCACGTTCGGCCTCCACCTGCAATGTCCCGACGGGACGACACCCGCCTTGTCCGATGGCGATCAGGCCGATTTCCGCAGTCTGCTCTCGTTCGCTTCCCGCGTGCTCGGGCGGCCTGACCTCGAGTGGGCGGCGACGCTGGGTGGTCGCGGGGTGCCGCCGAAGGACACCGCCGCCACGTTCCCCACCGGTGGCTATGTCGTCCAGCGCAGTGGTTGGGGCGACGGATCGACGCCCTACGGCGACGAACGCTGGGCGATTCTCGATTGCGGACCACTCGGCGATGGAGGACACGGGCACTACGACCACCTCAGCGTCGAGCTCGCCGGCGGCGGACATCGCATCGCCGTCGATCCCGGACGCTTCACCTACGCCGACGGACCCGACGGGTGGCGCAGGTGGTTCAAGGGGACCCAAGCGCACAACACGGTCTGCGTCGACGGTCTCGATCAGACGCCGTACCGGCGGGGCAAGCCCAAGGGACCCACGTCCTCGGCCCATCTCGTTCGCCGCCACACCGAGCACGGACTCGACATCGTCGTGGCGAGGGCAACCAGTCCGCAGTACCGGGCGGTGCACGAGCGAACCCTGGCGTTCGTCGGCGGGGAGTACTGGATCGTCATCGACGAGCTGGCCGACGACGAGCCCCACGACTACGTCGCTCGTTGGCATCTCGATCCGAGTACGCAGGGCGCGGTGACGGTTCGAGCGGCCGAAGCCGGCTCGATCGTCGAGACCCCGGCGGCGACCTTCGTGGTGCTGCGCGACAGCGGCCTCGTCGACATCGAAGACGGCTGGGTGTCGCCAACGTATGGAGAGCGCCTCCCGGCACCGGTGATCGCCATTGCGGCGCCTCGCCACCACACCGCAACGATCGTGACGTTGATCGATCCGCTCTGCCGCTCGCCGCGATCGGTCATTCACGAGGTCGACGGCGACCACCACGCCGTGCAGATCGATTGGGGCGGATCTCGTGACGACCTCGCCTGGCAGCCGTCCTCCGCGAACTGGAGTCGAACCTGATGTTGACCGCAACCGACCTTCTCACCCCAGATGCCGACCTGCCGAGTCGTGATCTCCATCTCGACCCCTGGAGCGCAGCGGTGCGATTCGGCCGGCTCCTCGGTGATCCGCCCGCCGGCGTGATCCCGCGTGGCCTGGTGCGTTCGAAGTACCGGATCGGCGAGAGCCTTCGGGTCGTGCACCGGTTCGAGATCGATGGCCGGACGGTCACCGCCACGGCTCGCCTGTTCCGCGACGGCAACGCTCTGGCCGCCTTCGAGAAGTCGGCGCGGGTGAGCCCCGAGGGCACGGTGCTGCACGACCCTGAGTGCGACGCCGTGTGGTGGATGTTCCCGACCGACCGCCGGATGCGACGAGCGGCCGAGGTGATGCACCCATCCACCGATCTGGCGTTCGACGTCGGACTTCCGGGATGGGCGCACAGCGAGGTGGCCGAATACGCCCCGGAGCGCAGCCTCACGGTGCGCGCCGCCGACGACAGATCCTCGACGCTGGCCTTCGTCAAGCTCTACGCGCCCGACACCGTCGACTCGTCGGTTTTCGCCGACCGGTACCGGCGGGTCGCCGACTGGTTTGCCGATGGTCACGACGACGTCTCGACGCCACGGGTGCTCGGCCGTTCGAGCGATGGGGCGCTCCTCGCTCTGTCCCCGCTCCCCGGATGGAGCTGGCGATCGGTGTCGAGCGGCCAGCTCGATCGAGTGCTCCACGGGCTCGGCGCAGCGATCGCCCATCTCCACCATCTGCCGATCAGTGCCGACGATCGACCGTTCGGCCGCCTACAGATCGAGCGAGTCGTGCACAGCGCCGAACTCGTCGGTCGTGCGCGGCCGGAGACGTCGTCCCGTCTCGAGGCTGTTGCCGAGCGATGGGCGAGCCGGGCGCGGCCTGGGGGTGAGCAAGTGCTCCTGCATGGAGACTGTCATCCGAACAACACCCTCGTCGATGACGGCCGGTTGTCGCTGATCGATCTCGACCAAGCCGGGGTCGGCTCACCCGCAGCCGACATCGCCAGCTTCCTCGCCAGGCTGAGCCACGGTGTGGTGCTGGGTGACATGCGCACCGACCGGGCCGATCAGTTGGCTGACGCCTTTCTGGCCGGTTACGCCGAAGTCCGCCGACTTCCCGACGATGACGACCTCCGCTGGCACCGAGTGGCAGCACTCATCGCCGAACGGTCGATCCGTGCTGTGAATCGAGTCGACACCCGTGCGCTCGAACACCTTGACGCACTCGTCGATCTGATCGTGGCGGAAGGAGACCAGCTCCGATGAGCACCACGGTACGTCCAACCCTGCTGTTCTGGTGTCAGCATTCGGTCGGTCTCGGCCATCTCGTTCGATCGCTCGCCTTGGCGGAAGCGTTGCAGCACGACTTCGAGGTCGTGTTGCTCAACGGTGGTCCGATGCCGACCGGCCTGACGATCCCGGAGGGGGTCGAGATCGTCAACCTCGATCCGCTCGGTCACGACGGCGGCTATGAGCTGGTCAGCCGAAGCTCGCAGGTCGACGTCGAGACGGCCAAGCGTCGTCGGGTCGCCACCATCCTGCGCGCACTGGCCGACCGGCGGCCCCGCGTCGTGCTGCTCGAGCTCTACCCCTTCGGCCGCAAGAAGTTCGCGTTCGAGATGGACCCGCTGCTCTCGGCCATCGACGAGTTGGGGGTCGAGGCCCCGAAGGTCGTGTGCAGCGTGCGTGACATCCTCGTGAACCAACGCCGAGACCAGGCCCGCCACGACGAGCGCGCCGCGCTTCGCTCCAACGAAGCGCTGGACGCGATCTTGTTCCACGCCGATCCGACGTTCGCCACACTCGACGAGTCATTCCGGCCCCGAACTCCGCTGCGGGTGCCGGTGTACGCCACCGGGTTCGTCACGGCCGGTGCAAGCCGACCCGTCGCACGACCGGCCGTCGACGAGCGGGCCGACCGTGTCATCGTCTCGGTCGGCGGCGGCATGGTGGGCGAACCCATCGTTCGTGCGGCCGTCGCCGCCCACGCCGCCGTCGCTGCCGCGACCGGACTGGAGACGCTGATCGTCGCCGGGCCGTTCCTGCCCACCCCGGAGTGGGACTGGTTGGTCGACCAAGCGGAGCGATCGTGCCGGCTCCACGTGATCCGCCAGGTCGACGACCTTGCGTCCGAGATCGCAGGCTCTGCCGTCTCGGTCAGCCAGTGCGGCTACAACACCACGATGGACCTGCTTCGAGCGGGGACACCGGCAGTGGTGGTCCCGTACTCGGAAGGTCGAGAAGACGAGCAGCGGCGTCGTGCCCTTCGCCTTCAGGAGCTGGGAATCGTCCACACGGTCGATCCCGACGAACTCACGCCCGAACGTCTGACGGCCGCCATCGTGACCGCCGCCGGCTCACCGCCGCCGACGGTCTCCCTCGACCTCGATGGTGCGACGGCTTCGGCCCGCATCGTCGCCGAACTCGCAGGAATCGACGCCCCGCTCGGGGAACGGAAAGGACTACTGACCCCATGACCATCGACATCACGTCGGGCCAGCCCGACCATCATGCCGCTGGCGTCAGCGATGCCGATGCCCAGCGTGCCATCGGCATCGTCGGGACGGGCTATGTCGGCTTGGTGACCGCCGTTGCGCTGGCCGAGCTCGGCCACCACGTGCGCTGCCTCGACATCGATGCACCGAAGATCGAACGACTGCGGCGCGGTGAGCCCCCGTTCTACGAACCGGGCTTGGCCGACCTGTTGAAGCTGAACGGGGAGCGGCTGACCTTCACGACCGATGCATCCCAGGTGTTCTCGCACTGCCGCATCGTGTTCGTCACCGTCGACACCCCACCGCTGGCCAGTGGCGACGCCGATCTCTCGCGGGTCGAGCGGGTGATCGACTCGATCCCCGACGAGGTCGACGACATGATCGTCGTGATGAAGTCGACCGTGCCGGTCAACACCGGCAATCGGATCCGACGTCGTCTGCTGGAACGAGGCGCCACCGGTGTCCGCTACGTTTCCAACCCGGAGTTCCTGCGTGAGGGCAGTGCGATCGAGGACGTCTTCCGGCCCGACCGGGTGGTCGTGGGCGCCGACGACCCTGCCGACGCCGAGGCGGTCGCCGACCTGTGGTCGAGCCTTGGCGGCGAACTCCTGATCTGCGATCTTGCGTCGGCCGAGATGGTCAAACTGGCGTCGAACGCCTTCCTGGCGACGAAGATCTCGTTCGTGAACGAGATCGCAAACGTCTGCGATGTGGTCGGTGCCGATGTTCGAACGGTGGCCAAGGGGATGGGGCTCGATCGGCGGATCGGCCCGGCGTTCCTGTCCGCCGGCATCGGCTACGGCGGCTCGTGTTTCCCCAAGGACGTGACCGCCCTGAAGCAGCTGGCCGGCAATGGCGGCTATCACTTCCAACTGTTGGCCGGAGTGATCGAGGTCAACGAGCTCCAGAAGCGCCGAGTGGTCACGACCCTCCTCGGGCGCCTCGGTTCGTTGCACGACCTGACGATCACGCTCCTCGGACTGTCGTTCAAGCCCGGGACCGACGACATGCGCGAGGCGTCGAGTGTCGTGCTCGCCCAGCGTCTTGCGGCTGAGGGAGCCCGGGTCGTGGTGCATGATCCGGTCGTCGGGCACGAAGCACTCGCACTCCTGCCGCCGGGAACGCGCCGGGCCGACCACATCGACGACGCGCGTCGTGGTGCCGACGCAGTGGTGATCGTCACCGAATGGCCCGAGTACGAAGCCATCCTCGATCCCGGCTCGAGCCTCCTGATGCGGCGTCCGATCGTCCTCGACGGACGGAACATGCTCGATCCTCAGGCCGCGGCCGACGCCGGCTACGAGTGGATCGGCGTCGGTTGCGGAGCGGCGCAGGCGGCCCCCCGCGTAGCGGAGGCGTCGTGACGGCCCCATGGCTGGAACCGGTTCGCGGCGTGCTCGACCGGCGGGCGACACCGGTCGACGTCTTCTTCCGTGATGACGACGCCGGTTGGGACGACGCAGCGCTCGGCCGCCTGCTCGACGTCTTCGAACGCAACGGTGCTCCGATCGACCTCGCCGTCATCCCCGAGGCACTCGGAGACGGACTTGCGGAAGAGCTGATCGCACGGCGTCGCCGCAGTGGTGTGCGACTTCACCAGCACGGGTTCGCCCATGTCAACCATCAGCTCAGTGGGCGCAAGGGTGAGTTCGGCTCGGACCGCTCGGTCGAGGAGCTCCGTGCCGACGTGGCCACTGGTTGGGGTCGGCTGAGCGACATGCTCGGGGATGCGCTCGACCCCGTCTTCACCCCACCATGGAACCGCTGCGCCGACGCGCTCGGCGACGTGCTCGTCGACATCGGCATCGGGGTGCTGTCGAGAGACCTCAGCGCAGGGCGGATCGGTACCCCCGGACTTGCCGAGGTGCCCATTGCCGTTGACTGGTTCGCGGCGCCGAAGGGCAGCGAACGAACGGCGGCGACCCTCGCCGACGCCCTGGCCTCGAGCATGGCCGGACCGGGGCCGGTCGGGATCATGCTGCATCATGCCGTGACGAGCAACGAAGAGCTCGCCGCCATCGCCGACCTGGTGACGCTGCTCGTCCGGCACCCGCGCACGCGGCTCACCTCGATCGTTCAGCTCGCCGGTGGGGCCAACTGAACGATCGAGGAATCCGTCACGAGGACTGGGTCAGGGCCACGGAGAGTTCGAGCACCGCCTGGTCATCGACACCGGCGACGATCGGGGCCTGCGGTGGATCGATCCCGTAGTCGGTGAGGAGGATGTCGAGCTGGCCGACTACCACGATGGTGTCGCCAACCGGTTGCGCTTCGAGCGGGAACGACACCGACTGGGTGACTCCATGAATGGTGAGGTCGCCCACGGCGGTGACGCTGATCGATGATCCCGAAGCGGGGGGATCGCCGATTTCGATTGGCTCCGTCAGCACGAACTGTGAGGTGGGGAACTGGTCGGTCTCGAGCGACTGTTCCCGCATCGAAGCGTCGCGGCGATCGTTGTCGGTGGTGACCGACTGCATGTCGACCTCGAACTCGGCGGAGGTGATCGTGAGGCCGTCGATCACGACCTCACCCTCGACCTCGCTCGTTCGACCGACCACCTCGAAATCGCCGATGGTGGTCAGCACCTCGTTGATGCGATAGCCGGCGAAGGTGATGTCGGAGGTCCCATCGACGATCCAGACGCCGGCGAACGTCGAGTCCGACTCGGTGTCAGCGCTCTCGCCGACCGTTGTCGTCTCGGTGTCGTCGTCACTCTGGACGGACGCAACGGCGTCCTCCAGCGACGCTTCGGCAGGTGGTTCCTCGAAGTAGCCCAGCCACCACGCCAGCCCGAGGACGACGATCGCACCTGCGACGATCGTCCCTCCAGCCACCGTGACGATGGTCTTGGTGCGAGATCGTTGCCGAGGCCCTCCGAGCTTCCTGTCCTTCGTCACGCGGTCAGCTCGCCATCCGATGTCGTCGGCTCAGGTCGGCAAGCGCCACGCCAGTCGCAAGGAAGCTCCCGCCCACGACGAGCAGAAGTGACGACGATCCGGTTCTCGGCAGGTCGTCGATTGCCGAACCACCGGAGAACTCGAGTCGGACATACGTGACTGCGGCGTCGATCTCATCGGCGGACAGCTCGTCGGCGAACGCCGGCATGCCGCCTTTGCCGTTGGTGACGCTCGCGATGTGTACCGAGCGGTCTGCTTCCTGTGCGCCGATGCCGACGAGCGATCGGCCGGTCACCGTTCCGGTGCCGTCCGCCCCGTGACACCCGCTGCAGGCAGCGCCGTAGATGGCCTCACCAGCGTCGAGCTTGGCAGGATCGTCGGTCGAGTCCTGAGCACCCGCCACCGAAGGTGCGCCCACCACGAACAGGCCGAGCGATCCCATCGCCAGGGCGGCCCGTGCTCGTCGTGACAGTGGTCGAGCGGATGCGGCGGAGGTCGTGCAGGATCGAGTCATCGGTGGCCTCGCTGTTCGTGGGATGAGATCGAAACCCATTCTGCTGGCAAGACGCCGACCCGGACATTGGACGATGGTACTACGACCACCCCACCCCTCCCGGTCAGCAACTTTGGCGAGTTGACACCTCTCAGCGGCATCAACTCGCCAAAGTTGCGGGAAGTTGGGGGTATGGACCGGCAGCACGTGGGTTGCGGAGACTGCATTGCACTAGGGTCCGCGGCGGTGCGCTCACGACGGGTGTCGCACCGGGAAGGCAACGATGTCCGAGCTCTATGAGGTGATGAGCACGCTGCGCGCCGTTCGGCGCCTTCGTCCTGACCCGATCCCCGCCGACGTCCTCGGACGCGTGCTCCAGGCTGCGTGTTGGGCGCCGACCGGGGGCAACATGCAGCCGTGGCGGGTGGTCGTCGTGACCAGCCCGGAGCGCAAGGCTGCGCTGCAGGCGATCTACGAGCCGGAGTGGGCCACCTACGCCGCGGCCAATCGGGCACGGCTCGAACGGGCGCCCCTCGCCTCCGATCGCGAGGGCCTCGAGCGCACCTTCGCTGCTGGTGACTACCTGGCTGAACACCTTGCCGAGGCTCCGGCGATCCTGATGTTCTGCGGCAACCCCAAGCTCATGGCCATCACCGACGCCAAGCTCGATCGCATCTCGATGGTCGGCGGTGGGTCGGTCTACACCGCAGTGCAGAACGCCATGTTGGCCTGTGTCGCCGAGGGTTTGGGATGCACGCTCACCACCCTCCACTGCTTGCGGGAGGACGAGGTGCAGGCAGCGCTCGACATCCCCGACGAGTGGGCAACGCTCGCCATGATCCCGATCGGCTACCCGGTGGGCCGTGGTCATGGTCCCATCCGGCGCCAGCCGCCCTCGGCGCTTGCGTTCGATGACACGTTCGGCACGCCTTGGTCCTGATCACGACGACACCGGCGGGCGCTAGGGTCCTGGCGTGACCACCACACGTGACCGAACGAAGGGCGGCTGCTGGTGAGCGATCGGGCCCCCGCAGTGATCGGTGTCGACATCGGCGGCACCAAGGCGCTCGGCGTTGTGATCGGTCGGCGGAACGAGATCCTCCTCGAGACCCGCTGGCCGACCCGAGCGACCGCCGCCGCCGTGATCGACATGCTGGCCGACATGGTCGCCGAACTCATCGATTCGACCGGATCCGACGTCGAGGCTCGCGGTGTGGGGATCGGGATCGCCGGCCTGGTCGACGTCGTCGGCCGATTGCGCCGCGCCCCCAACTTGGTCGATGCCGACGAGTTTCCCATTCGCGACCTGCTCGAGCCTCGAATCGGGTTGCCGGTCTTCGTTGACAACGACGCCAATTGCGCCGCCCGAGCCGAACTCGAGGTGGGCGTTGCCGTGGGTGTCGAGCACGCCGTGCTGGTCACGCTGGGCACGGGCATCGGTGGCGCCTTGATTGCGGATGGACACGTCGTCCGAGGCGCAGCAGGGATGGCTGGCGAGCCGGGGCACATGCTCGTGGATCCGAATGGTCCGCTCTGCGTCTGTGGACTCCATGGTTGTTGGGAGCGGTACGCCTCCGGCGCCGGGTTGCGATACCTGGGCGGTCAGGCGGCCGAAGCCGGTGAACTGCAGGGCGTGATGGCCGAGCTCGAGGGCGACATTTCAGCGCTGCGAGGTGAGCACATCACTCGAGCCGCTCGTCTCGGCGACTCGGAAGCGGCCGCGGTGCTCGATCGGTTCGCCTGGTGGGTCGCCGTCGGGATGGCGAACTGCGCGGCCATGAGCGACCCGGAACTGATCATCGTCGGCGGTGGACTCGTTCGCGACTGGGACCTCTACGGGCCCAGAGTGCAGCGAGTCTTCGGCGAGGTTCTGCTGGCGGCCCAACACCGGCCGACCATACGGATCGAGCCGGCGATGGCCGGTGAGGCCGCCGGTGCCTTCGGTGCAGCGCTCCTCGCGCGACACGAGTCAGGGATCCGACCGATCACCAGCGATCGAACGACCAACCGCTGAGGTTCGAACGGCTCAGCCGTCCAACACGGCCAGCGCGTTGTCGATGGCGTGGGCGTAGAGCCGCCGGTGCCCGGCGGCCGTCGACGACGCGATGTGTGGAGTGACGATCACTCGCTCGTGTCGAAGGAGCGGATGGTCCACCGGAAGCGGTTCGGGATCCGTGACGTCGAGTCCGGCACCGGCGAGCTGACCGGCGTCGAGCGCAGCCAGGAGGGAGTCCTGATCGACGAGGGCCCCTCGGGCACAGTTGATAAGCCGAGCACCGGGCTTCATCGCCGCAAGGCTGGTGGCGTTGACGAGGTGACGAGTCGCCTCGGTCGCCGGGGCGTGCAGCGACACGACGTCGGAGCGGCGCCAGACCTCGTCGAGGTCGACGAGCTCGATCGTGTCGGTCGGTGGCGCGAGAAGGAAGGGGTCGGTGGCGATCACGGTCATGCCGAGCGCACGGCCGACGGTCGCAACGCGTCGAGCAATACGACCGAACCCGACCAGACCGAGGGTGCAGCCGTCGAGTTCCAGCGCAGCGATCGGCATGGCTGCGCCCCACGTTCCCGCCCGTGCCCGTTCCCGTTCACCCGGCAGATTTCTCGCCACGGCGAGCATGAGAGCCACCGCGTGCTCGGCGGTGGAAACGGTAGGTGCTTCGGGCGTGTTGCGGATCACGATCGATCGGGCGGTCGCCGCATCGGCATCGACGTTGTCGACGCCGATGTCCAGGCGAGAGATGACCCGGAGTCTCGAGAAGCGGTCCATCTCTGCGGCGTCCCACCGCTGTCCGCCGGCGATGGCGGCCTCGGCGATGTCGAACCCGTCGTCGGGGCCGACGATGGTGGCTCGTCCCTCGATCAGATCCAGGTAGGCCGGTGGGAACGGCCGATCGGCGTAGAGCACGTGCATGGTCGACCTCGGAGTCTGCTCGATGACGCGACCCTAACGCCGCGAGTCGCTCTCGTGGCTGCGTTCGGGTGGGGCGATCTGGGCCGCAGAACGTGCGCCGTCCACGAATCGGGCACACTTGCCGTCGATGACCACCAGCCACATCCTCACGCTCACCTGCCCGGACCGTCCAGGCATCGTCCACGCCGTGACCTCTGGTGTGCTCGACGCTCGGGGGAACATCGTCGAGAACGCTCAGTTCACCGATCCAGACTCGTCCACGTTCTGCATGCGGACGGTCGTCGAGACCGACGGCGACTCGGCGGCGCTACGCGAGGTCGTCGCCGCCCGCCTCGCCGATGCCGGATTGGACCGCCCGACGTTGCGGGTGCGACCGAGCAGCCAACGGCCGCGAGTGCTGATCATGGTGTCGAAGTTCGATCACTGTCTGGTCGACCTGCTGTACCGGTGGCGCAACGGGATGCTGGCGATCGATGTCCCGCTCATCGTCTCCAACCACCCCGACTGTCAGCCGGTCGCCGGCCGGTACGACGTCCCCTTCCTCCACCTACCCATCACGAAGGACACCAAGGCGCAGCAGGAGGCCCAGATCAAGCACCTGATCGACTCCCACAACATCGACCTGGTCGTGTTGGCCCGTTACATGCAGATCCTGTCGGGGGATCTCTGCACCGAGCTGCGGGGCCGGGCAATCAACATTCACCACTCGTTCCTGCCGGGGTTCAAGGGCGCGAAGCCGTATCACCAGGCTCACGATCGCGGCGTGAAACTCGTCGGGGCCACCGCCCATTTCGTGACGGCTGATCTCGACGAGGGCCCGATCATCGAGCAGGACGTCGCTCGGGTCACCCATGCGCACACGGCCGAGCAGATCGTCGAACTCGGGCAGGACACCGAGCGCCTCGTGCTGGCCCGCGCCGTGCGGGCCTGGGCCGAGGATCGCATCCTGCAGATCGGGGCGAAGACGGTGGTGTTCCCGTAGCCACGCGGCCCTATGTCTTCGATCGGTGCCCGCCCCCAACTCCCGCGCAACAACGACGACCTCAATGCGGCCTGGCTCACGCAGGTCATGCGGGCCGACGGTCTCGATGTCACCGTTGCGTCGCTTCGGCGTGAATCGCTTGGTGAAGGCGTCGGACTGATGTCGGGTCTCGAACGGCTTTGCATCGAGTACGCCGAAGGCGACGGGCCCGAGGTGCTGATTCTCAAGCGTCCGTCCGACAACGACGCCAACCGCTCGGTCGCATCACTCTTCGATCTCTATCGACGTGAGGTGCTTTTCTACCGAGACGTGGCCGATCGCTGCGCCGCCACCATGCCCGGCATCTACTACGCCGACATCGACGGCGACGACTTCACCCTGATCGTCGAGGACCTGTCCTCTCGTGTGCTCGGGGACCAGATCGCCGGTGCCACGCTCGACCAGGCCCAGGCGGTCATGCGATGGATGGGTCGACTGCACGCCAGCTTCTGGGATCGTGTCGAGGACGACACACTCGAGTTCCTCCCCATGGTCCACCCGTCCTACAGCTCCGAGGGGCTCATGCAGGGTGCAGCGTTCGGGTGGGACCCGATGGTCGAGAACTTTGCCGAGGTGATCCCCACGCACCTCGCTGGTCTCAAGGATCGGTTCCTCGCTGCGCTCCCGACCATCTTCGAGTGGATGGCAACGGCGCCGCTCACCGTCATCCACGGTGATGTCCGAATGGACAACCTGTTCTTCGGGGCATCCGCCGAAGACGAGCCGGTGGTGGCAGTCGACTGGCAGGGCGCGCTGCGCGGCCGGGCCGCGCAGGATCTTGGCTACTTCATGGGTGGCAACCTGCCGACCGAGATCCGTCGCGAGCACGAACAGGACCTCATCGGTGCCTGGCACACCGAGCTCACCGCGAGCGGAGTGAGCGACTACACCGCCGACGACGCCTGGCGCGACTACCGCCGAGGGATGCTGTTCTCCCTCACCCACGCCACGGTGATCGCCGGCACGCTCGACCACACCAACGAACGTGGTCGCCGCTACGTCACCGAGATGGTTCGGCGAGTGTTTGCCGCCATCGACGACCTCGCGCTGGTCGAACTCATCGACGAGATCCTGGCCTGAACGCGCCTCGGCTGCGTTGTGAGGGCGGCGATCAGTCGTCGCCAATGATGACACGCACCTCGGAGAGGAAGACCGGGCTGGCGTCGATGTCGAGGAACCTCCGTTCGTCCTCGTGGAACTCCTGGCGCAGCGCGGCCACCGCTTCGGCTGAAGCGGTGGGAGGGTCACGGTAGATCTCGCTCATGCCATCGAACGCAGGAGGAGCGTTGCGTTCCCGGGCCAGCGGGCGATCGTCGGCGTCGGCGGGAGTGTGGAGCTGGACGTAGTGACGGAACCCGAAGACCTCGGGGTGGCGCATCGCCCAAGGCCCGTGGACCTCTCGCCAGTGGTGCTTGAACTCCTCACGGGTGACGTTCGGGTTGCGCCGCAACATCGCCGTCATGCGGAGACCGGTCGGCGGGCCTTCGAGCCGCACATCTTCGTCGGCGACCCAGATCGGTGACGACTCGAGGTCGATGAACGTTCGCTCGTCTTCGAGCAGTGCGTTGGACGCAGCAGCGACCGCCTCGCGGTCGGGAGAGCGACGAGCCGGGTCGATACGAAGCTCAGCGATGCCGTCGAAGCACGGAACGGCGGTGGCCCGAGTCTCCTCACGAGTGTGGACCTGTTGGTATCGCACGATGCCCAGCGTGTCGGCGAAGGAGGCGACGAGCGGACCGTGCGAGTCGAACCAGTAGGTCTGGAACTCCTCGCGGGTCAGGTGGGGAAGCCGCCGCAGCGGAAAGACGATCCGTTTGGCCATGGCTCGGTTTCTAGCAGGTCATGGTCGGGTCGTCGGATCGATGGGTCGCCACGGATGCACGACAGTACGCGCGACGAGGTCGACGGAGAAGTAGTGGCCCTGTCCAGGTTGGTCGTGTCGTCGGTCGATGGGCTGGCCGGTGACGTGGCAGTACCAGAGCGTGCCGACGCCGCCATGCCCGACGACTGCGATGTCACCAGCAGCGTCGTCACCACTCGCGGTGTCGAGAAGGTCGGCGAGGCCGCGGACGATCCGGGCCTGGGCGTCGACGGCCCGTTCCCAACCACGGACCGAGGCGTGAGGCTCGGCGAAGAACGCGTCGGCGAGGACCTCGAACTCGGCGGGTGGGACGAAGCCGGTCGCACTGCGGTCGTTCTCGCCGATGCCGCGTCGGATCTCGACCTCGAGCCCGAGACGGCCAGCGAGGATCTGCGCCGCCTCGACCGCCTTGGTTTCGCTACTCGACACGACGCGTCCGATCGAGGGCACCCAGGGTTGGTCGAGCATCGCCCGGGCCCGGCGCCGACCCTCGTCGTTGAGTCCCCACTCAGGAACGGGAATTGCCGGGTCGATCGCGACATTCGGGTGGCTGAGGTAGCGAAGCATGCGACCGGTCATGGTCGGTCGGCCCCGAGGAAGGCGGCGAGCCGTCGCTGGAGGTCACCGTGGACGCCGGGGTCGAAGGGACTGCCCGTGCGGACCGCAGTGGGATACCACCACACGGGTGCTCGTCGATACTCGTCGGGCTCGGATGCGTAGCGGGGGAAGACGTGGGCGTGGAGGGCTGCATCGCCGTTGCCGAGGATCTCGTAGTTGATGCGAAAGGTGTCGGTGCAGGCATGCAGCGCCTCGCCGATGCGCGCCATGTCGCTCAGGTAGGCAGCTCGGCCGTCGTCATCGAGATCGGTCAGGTGATCCACGACCGGGTCCGGAAGCAGGAGGCTGTAGCCCGTGAGGAACTGGTGATCACCGAGCACCGCCCATCCCGAAGGCATCCGACAGATGACGGTGGGATTCTCGCCACGTCGGGCGGCGGCGACTCGTTCGTGGATCAGCGTGGGGTAGGGGTTCATCGGTCTCGGGGTGGCACGAGGCTGAGCCAGGGGTGTTCCGCCGGCAGGTGCTCGGCCAACCATGCCACGCGATCGGGTTCGAGCGCCGGGATGACGGTGGCGGCGTCGAGGTCGTCCTTGGGACGGAGGTCCTTGCTCTTGAACATCAGCTGGAGTTCGGGGGCCAGGTAGGCGACGCCGGTTGGCGTAGACAGGACGGCGTCGCCCCATGGCCGTCGGATCGAACGATCGCGTCGGTAGATCCAGTCCTGGTCGTCACCGTCGCCGATGGTGATGTCGAGCATCCATGGCGAGTGTGGCGTCGGCCGGCACCACAGGTTGTTCTGTGAACGGTCGGCGTCGAGCGGTTGGCCCGCCCACTTGGTGAGCACGCCACCCGCACCGATGTGGAGGTCCCACCCCGAGAGCACCTCGAGGAGACGAGGTGTGCTGTCGCGACAGATGCCGATGTCGGTGTCGTCGTGGGAACGCCAGCGACGTCCGAGATGGGCCTCGAGCGCATGCCCGCCTGACAGCCACCAGCGGAAGTCGGCGGCACGGAAGCGGTCGACCGCGTCGGCCACACTCATCGGCTCCCATGGTCCCAGGTGCTCGGCCCCCACGACACCCGACCGTAGTGCGACGACCGAGGGGGTGCCGCGTGGGTGGTCAGCTCCTCATGTGCCGATGCGTTCCCGCTTGATCACAATCCCGGCCGCCTCACGATCCCAGGTGGTCGCGGTGAGCCCATCGCCTTTGAGCACAACCTTCTGCACCTTCTGGGTGGGGGTCTTCGGTAGTTCGTCCACCACGCGGATATATCGGGGAAGCATGAAGTGGGCCATGCGCGGTTCGAGAAAGTGGAACAACTCGATGCAGTCGATCGTGTGCCCTTCAACGGGCGCAACCACGATCATCACTTCGTCTTCGCCAAGGTCGCTCGGCACGGCGATCGCCGCCGCCTCTCGCACGTCGGGGTGGGCGGTGACCTCGTTCTCGACCTCGAACGACGAGATGTTCTCACC
The DNA here is from genome assembly GCA_041394265.1 of Acidimicrobiales bacterium. Lineage (NCBI taxonomy): Bacteria > Bacillati > Actinomycetota > Acidimicrobiia > Acidimicrobiales > Acidimicrobiales bacterium. Next base: position 1,794,986 of record JAWKIO010000005.1, on the reverse strand, counting down.
CCGACGTCGAATGGCATCCTTGATTCGATCGACGAAATAGAAGTAGCCCTCCTCGTCGTAGCGGAAACCGTCGCCGGTGTGAAACCATCCGTTGCGCCATGCAGCGGCTGTGGCCGCAGGATTGTTGTGGTACCCGTGGTTCATGGCCCACGGCCGGTCGGTGCGCACGATCAGCTCCCCAACCTCGCCGGGGGCGACCTCGCAGTCGTTCTCGTCGACCACCCTGGCCTCGACGCCCTCACGAACCTTCCCACAGGTACCGGGCTCCTTGGGAAAGGTTCAGAGACCATTGGCGAGGAGACCTCGGTCATGTTGAACGTGGTGCGGAGTTCGATGCCGTAGCGACGGCCCACGGCCATGGCGTCCTCGTTCCACGGAACACAGATGGCACGGCGCAGTGTGTGGTCCCGCTCGTCGTTGCTCGGCGGGAGCTTGAGGAGGAATGGGATCATGGCGGCCAGGAGACAGGTGGCGGTGACCTCGTGCTTGCGGACGGTGTCCCAGAACTCGTCGGTCTTGAAGTGAGTGTCGATCACAGCGGACGCGCCGGTGGCCAGCGTGAGGACGAGGAAAATGGTGCCGCCCACGTGGAAGAGGGGCAGGTTGACCAGGTGCCGCTCGTCGCTCCCCAGGTAGGAGTGGGCGTCGGGCCCCATCGAGTAGCCCTGCAGGTACGAGGAGAGCACCGCCTTGGACGGACCGGTGGTGCCCGAAGTGAAGATGATGTACTGGGGATCCCAGGGATCGATGTCGACTGGCATGGCGGTGAGACCGACCGCGGGGAGGAGCGACTCGGCGGTGTGGAGTGTGAGCTCGGCGAGATCGAGGCTCGGGACAGCGCCGGCGCCGCCGGTGAGGACGACGTCGGTGAGCGCGCCGGTGTCGATGTCGGCGAGGCGGGGCGCCAGATCGGCGTGGCACACCATCAGCGTGGCGTCGGAGAGGTCGATGGTGTGCTCGAGCAAGCTGCCCCGGTAGGCGATGTTCATTGGGACGTAGACCGCACCGAGGTAGTTGAGTCCGAACCAGGTGAGCACCGCTTCGCGATTGTTGGGCTGCCACGACAGGACGTGATCACCCTTCTGCACGCCAAGGTGTGCCAGGCCGGCGGCAGCTCGTCGAGTAAGCTCGAGCGTCTCGGCCCAGGTCCAGCTCTCGCCCCCGTGGAAGATGAAGGCCGTCTCGTCCGGTGTGGTCTCTGCCCATCGTTCGAGTTGGCTGCCAAGGACGCAGAGCTCTCTGGCCGGGATGCGCGGATCGTACACCATGATGACCTCCCATCGGCCCGACGCTTCATGGTCCGGCACGGTGAAGAGAGCCTCCGTCACCTCGACCCCAAGCGTCAACCCCGTTGATGCCGCAGCAGTCCTCGGTCGCAGCCGAGGGGTGCGTACTGCGCAGATGGGTGCCACCTGTTGCCCGGTGTTCTGGGCACGGAGCCCGCTGGCGATCCAGCGTCCCCCTCTCAGAAGGAGCTCTGAGCTGGGCGTTCGAGGTGTGTGCGGCCGAGTAATTGTCGAGCGCCACGATGCTCAGGCTCAGGTCACATCGGTCCGAGCTGTTGAAGGAGCCACTCGTGGATACTCCCGTTCGTCAGCACGATGACCGACGTGTGGAGATCCTGGCGGCCGGACAGGTCCGACCAGGCGCCGCCGGCGGCGGCGACAATCGCTGCAGTGGCCGCATGATCCCAGGGCCCACCACCGAACAGCACGAAGCCGTCGAGGGCACCCTCGGCGACCAACATGGCGGCGTTGGGAACCCCGGCGCCCCACGACGGGCGTGTCAACCGACCTGCGGTCAGTTGGTCGAGCCGGCTTCGGCCGTGTTCCGACAAGTGGTCGCCGGTCTGCTGGGCTGGGGGCCAGCAGGCGATCGTGACCGACGGCCGCTGCGATGCGGCGGTGACCCGGAGCGATCTGGTCTGGCCGCCTGGACCAGCGACGACGGCGTGCCCGTCGGCATCGACGTACCACCGCTTCCCCAGGGCGGGGCCGGTGCAAAGGCTCTGACGGAGACCCGTGGCATCGGTGAGTGCGATGAGTGTCGACCATTCCGTGCGGCCGTCGGCATAGGCCCTCGTCCCGTCGATGCCGTCGACGTACCAGCATCGGCCCGAGGTCCCGGCCGTCACTCCGAGCTCCTCACTCACGAAGCCGTCGTCCGGGTGTTCCAGGAGCACTCGATCACGGACCCGTTGCTCCACCTCGATGTCCACCGGGGTGACCGGGCTACCGTCCGGCTTGCGAGAGGTCGCCAGACCGCGTGAGCGCCACGATCCCAGGGTGATCTCGTCTGCGATATTCCCGAGGCTCGAGAGCAGTTCGAGGTCGCCGGTCTCTTCACTCACGGGCCGAAGATCACGTCGAGGACCGCTGGCGCCTCGAACACGCGGTTGTAGTTGCCGCCTGTGGTCTCCACGAGGATTCCCATCGACTCGAGTGCATTCACGGCACCGTTGGCGGACGGATTGGAGACTCCAAGAAGCGACTTCGCCTGCTTGACCGTGATGACCGGGTATTCGATGAGGAAGGGCACCAGATCGACGACAGAGCCCTTGCGGCCATTCGCTCGGAGGACCTCGACGGTCTCGTCGCGCCAGGACAGCAGACGACGGATGCGCTCCTGCGCCTCGGTCGCTTGATTGGCGATGGCTTCGCAGAAGAACTGGATCCACTCGTCGATGGCGCCGTGCGTGCTGACCGATCGCAGTCGGTGTCGGTACTCCTCGGAGCGTTGCTCGAAGTAGGGGGACAGGTTGACAAGCGGTCCGGGGAGGAGGCCGGCGTGGATCAGTTGGAGGATGGCCAGGAGCCGCCCGATGCGACCATTGCCATCCGTGAAGGGATGCAGCGCTTCGAACTGGTAGTGGCCCAGCGCCACCTTGACCAGGTCGTGACAGGCAGACTCGTTGAGCCACTTCTCCCAACTCGACAAGCCAGCTTCCAGGTCGGCGCCTGGTGGCGGCGGTACGTAGGTGCTCTCTTGAATCGAGCAGCCTCGATACGGACCGATCAGTACCTGGGTCTGACGTACCGATCCGGTCTGGTAGTCCTCGCTCGGTGTGCCTCGTACAAGGCGACCCTGAAGCTCGCATGCGAGGCGAACGCAGACCGGGAGCGTGGAAGCGACGGCATCATCCCATGCCCGGACGTAGTTGAGGATCTCGACGACGCCAGCATCTCTTGGCGACGCTTCGTCCATCTCGGACGACAGCACCTGTCGGGCTGGTGCGTACGTCCCCTCGAGCGCGGAAGTGCTGACCGCCTCTCGACGAACCGTGACTCGCCCAATGAGAAGTGGGTCGGGGAGTCGGTCTTCAGCCAGCGTCCTGAGTTCAGCGAGCGTTGATGCCGCATGGACAATGGCCGCCCAGGTACTGGAGCTCAGCAGCGGGTCGTCGGGGAGAGGGGCGGGGAGAAAGGCGTAGTAGGGCACGGTCTCGCCACGTTGCCGGACCTCGATCGGGACGAGATGGCCGGTGGGTGACGACTCGAACGCTCCCAGGTCCATAAACGTAAGGTTACCGGATCAACCCTAAGTTTCATGCGTGTGATCTAAAGGTTGCCGTCGCCACCTCGGTCTCAATGAACGGTTGCATCTTCAACCCTAGGAAGGCGGCCATCGATTCAAGGCTTGCGTCCCCTCGACGAGCGAGTCGCCGAACATGGGTGGATTCAGTCGAGCGAGTCATCGCCTGGTGCGACCGGGGGTCCGTGTCGGGGAGCGCGTCACGCGTGGAGTACCTCGCGTGCTTTGTTGCAGTCCTTCTCGGCGACAGCGCTCATGAGAGGAGCGGAGTTCGAAGCGAAACATTCGAACATCGACTGTCAGCCCAAGCTATCTGGAGCGCCGTCCAGCGAGGGAATCAACGATCCGCTCGACGGCGGCGTCGTCGGCGAGGCTGTGCTCGATCGACAGCAAGCTCAGGATCTGGAGCCGCGAGCCGGCGGCGGCTGCCGCTTCGATCTTGTGATGGCCATCGAGGAGAAAGTGGGCGAGGCCCCAGTGGATCAAGGCCTCCTCGGGCGTGTCGGCGAAGGCGCGTTGGCGAACGTCGAGAACGCTGAGCGCCACGCAGGTGAGCTGGCTCGAGATGGCGAGACGCTTGGCGTGAGCCTCGACCTTGCTGCGATCGTTCCAGTTGGGCGGGACCATCGGAACGACGAACTCGAAGAGGGTGTTCTCCTCGTCGAGTTGGCGCGTGTCGCCCCGGTAGTACGGGGTGCGTGGGTTCTCGGGCAAGCCCCAGAATCCGCTCGATGACTTCCAGGTCGCGTCCTGTTCCTCCGCGAAGTAGTCGCCGGGCTTCACCGGATGCGTGAGGGTTGGCTGGATCTCGAGAAGGAGCGGGACGTAGCTGCCAATCGGCAGCAGCGGTTCGAATGCGGCGATCACGGCGTCGTCGACGCCGCTCAGGCCATCGGAGAGCTTGGTCTGGAGCTCGTCGATGGACTGTGTGCCGTTCGACCCCTCGAGGCGCTGGAACAGGAAGGGGCAAGTCCCGCACCAATAGCTGAGTTCGAAGGCGGGGGCGCCGCTCACGCTGAGGAGACGTCGCCCAGCCCACGCACCCGGGCTCTTTGCTTCCTCGCCGATGGTCAGCACCGAGTCCTGCGAACCGAGGCGGCGTGCTTGTTGTGCGTCGAGCAGCTTGGTCGGGCCGGCCATGCCGCAGTCTCCCATGGGTCAGCTCGCCGGCGGGGGAGGTTTCTTGCTGACTGTGGGGATCGCGGGGCACACAGCTTGGACTGGTTCACCTACGCGGGTGACGTGCGGCCGGGCGATGGCTCGCTCACCGTTGGGTTCGCTGCTGTCGCAGACCTTGCGGGTGTCGATGTGTAGCTTCGTCTGAACGTACACTCCGGGCGGGTGGCGCCGATCAAGCTCTCGACTGCTGCAACGCGGGTGACGCTTGCAGTTCTCCCCTTCCTGATGGCCGCAGGGTTCATGAGCCTCGGTTGCTCGGGCGCCGCGCCTGCAGCGCTGTTCTTGCTGATCGCGGGTCGGTTGGCGATGGTGTCGGTGAACGTCTCGTCCGCTGGCGTGATCGTGCGCAACCCACTCAGGACCGTCAGTCTGGATCTCGACGAGGTTGCAGGGTTCTCCGAAACGCACAGTCCATTTCACGGCGGCCCGGTGCTGAGCGTGCTGACGCACTCCGGACGACCGGTTCCCGTCGTTGCCTTCCCTCTTACCAATCTCGGACGCGTCGCCCTTCGTCGCCGCGACGCGATCGCCGATCTCAATGAGTGGCTTCTGGAGACTCGACAGCGAGGTTGAGCAGCTCTCGGCGTGATCGCCCCCTGCTTCTCGTTGTTGTCGGCACGAAACCGGGTGTCGCTTGCTTGGTCAGACCCACTCCATCGTCGATGGCTCCCAGGTGCCGTCGGTCGTGTACTCGAAGACTGGGCGATAGAGCGCGACTGCGATGTCGAGTGCGTCGTTGGCGTTCTGCACCTCGAACCCGGCGACCGTTCGTGCGATGGCTGTGTAGCCGCTCACCCAGGTCTGGTCCGGCAGCTCGAGTCGTTCGGGCAATTGGTGGTTTCGGTGGCGTCGCTCCGATTCGACAGCCCTGCGCAGCGCCTCGGCGTCGATCGATTGTGTTTGGGCAATCAGCACGATGTCGACCAGATCTCGGAAGCGGGTGCTGGGGCGATCTCCGGCAAACCTGCTCGTCATCGCGAAGAGCTTGTCGGCGAGATGGTCGACCACCGGGTAGACACGGTACGTGCTGGTGGGGAGCCCCTCGATGTCGATGGGCCGGAGCCCTGGCGCCCGGTCGGGGACACCGGTCATGTTCGAGTCGACGACGGCGTCGATCTGGAAGTCGGCGAACTTGATGTCACCGATGTAGGCGACCACCTTGTACTTGCGGCCAGAGGTGGTGCCGGCGAGGGCGCCGGTTTGCTCGATGTCGAAGCTGAAGTAGTCACCGAGGTCCAGGTTTGCAGCGGCCGATAGTTCGGTGTGGGCACGCTCGATCTCGCCGTGACGGTAGAGGTCGATGTCTTGGGTGTGGCGCGCTCGCTTGGGCACGCGGACGAGGAGGCCGGTTCCGCCCTTGAGCACCCAGGTTGATTCGGGGTCGAGGAAGAGGCGGGTGAGGAACCGGTCGTATGCGAAGTGCCGCCGGATCTGGTTGATGTCGTGCGGACCGCGTTTGGATTCGGCAGCGGCGCGCACCTTGATCGCATCGTGCAGCGCAGTTGCGGTTGCGTAGCGATGAGGATCCGTCATCGGCCAGTGCCTTCGCCGGCCATGTCCAGTAGCGCGTCGACCGGGGTCCGCAGTGATGCTCGGGTGAGATCCGCGGTGCGGATCGCACCGGTGTCGATTGCATCACGGAGGAAGGCGCCAAGATGGCCGCCATCGGTGTTGGCCCCGTCGAGATCGATCAGGGTCAGCAGGGGCGACGTGACTGCCATCCCGTCTCTGATCACCCACTGATCCAGGGTCAGTCCGTCGGGGCGGACCTGGACATGCAGCGCGTCGGAGCGGAGCTGTTTGCGGACGGTGGAGATGAACTGATGCTTGGGAGGGATGAACGTGCCGAGACCAAGGAGGACGGCGGCCGACTGGTGGGAAACCCAGATGGTGGGGTTCTTGGTGCGCTCTCGGGGTCGGCGCTTCGGGTCGAGTCGCAGCCAGGCGATGCGCAGATCGGCGTGTTCGTCATGACCCGCTCCGGCGACTCGATAGATGCCGTGATCGAGGCGTCGGATTTGTCGGTAGTCGGTTGCACGCGAGAGCTGGACGTCACTGACCCCGACGTCGTGTGCTTGGGCACGAGTGAAATAGCCGTGCTGCGCCTCGGAGAGTTCCTCGATCATTGTGACCAGATCGATCCGTGGCGTCGTTCTCATAGCTGCATAGCTTACAGAATCCGCAAGCTATGCAGCAGTACACAACTGCGCCGAAGAGTTCGCGGCCGCTCGTCGGGTTCACGTGGCGACCACCGTGGATCTCGGTCTCCGTGGTCGCCAACCATGACTACCGCTCTTGAGCTAGTGCCCTGTCCACGAACGTTGGTGGGGTCGCGTCCACCACTTGGCGCTCTGGGCCTGTTTTGATTTGGGGATGCCTGATCCTGTGAGGGTTCGTCGGTTGACGGATCACGAAGGCCGCCAGTTGCAGCAGATCGTGCGACGTGGCGGCGGCAAGTCCCAGAAGTCGGTGGTTCGGTGGCGACGGGCGATGGTCGTGATGGCCTCGGCGTCGGGCAACACGGTCCCGGCGATCGCCCGGCTGGTCTCGACGTCGGAGGACCGGGTCCGGGAGATGATCCACCGGTTCAACGACAAGGGGATGGCGTCGCTGGACCCTCAGGGGGCGGGTGGCCGTCCCCGCCGGATAACGACTGATGACGAGGCATTCATCGTCTCGACGGCCACGACTCGACCCGAAGCGCTGGGCCAGCCATTCACCCGCTGGTCGCTCCGCAAGCTCGCCGCCTACCTCGGTGACAACGAGACCCGGGTCGTCAAGATCGGCCATGAGCGGCTCCGTCAGATCCTCGCCGCGAACGATGTGACGTTCCAGCGGACCAAGACCTGGAAGGAGTCCAACGACCCTGATCGTGACGCCAAGCTCGACCGCATCGAGGAGGTCCTCGATGCCTACCCCGACAGGTGTTTCGCGTTCGACGAGTTCGGGCCGTTGACGATCCGCCCGGTCGGGGGCTCTGCGTGGGCGTCGAAGGGTCGGCCACAACGCCAGCCGGCGAACTACAACAAGTTGCATGGGGTCCGGCAGTTCCACGGCTGCTACTCGATCGGCGACGATCTGCTGTGGGGTGTCGTGCGCCGCAAGAAGTCAGCGGTGAACGTGTTGGCCGCGCTCAAGACCATCCGAGCGTCGCGGCCTGACGGCGAAGCGATCTATGTGATCCTCGACAACCTCTCCGCGCACAAGGGACCCAAGATCCGGGGCTGGGCTGAGCGGAACCAGGTCGAGCTGTGCTTCACCCCGACCTACAGCTCGTGGGCGAACCCGATCGAGCCGCATTTCGGGCCGCTACGTGAGTTCGTGCTGAACAACTCGAACCACCCGAACCACGTCGTGCTCACTCGACGGCTCCAAGCACATCTCCGCTGGCGCAACGCCAATGCTCGAGCGCCCGAACTCCTCGCCGCTCAACGACGAGAACGAGCCCGCGTCCGAGCCGAGAAAGGTCACCGTTGGGGCCGACCAGCCAAGGCAGCCGCATGACCCACCCGCGCGAACCTTTCTGGACAGGGCACTAGCCCGCCCTGTTCAGTAGCGGTCCGGGGTTGGGGGTGGTGAGTCCGCGGAAGTGCCCTTCTGGTGCGGGAAACTTGTGCTTGTCGAAGGCCAAGTGATCCGAACCCGAAGGGCACTTTCATGGTGAAGCGTAGACCGCGGCGGCCGGCTCTGAAGGTGACCGGTGATGGGAATGGTGTGGCCAATCACGCAGGGGCGCGTCTGCTTGCCGATCTGGCCGACGGTGGGGTTGACTGGGGCGTTGTCGGCGGCGATGGCGCCGACCAAGCAGCGTCACCGGGGCCACGACCGTGGCGAAGTGCTGTGCGATCTGGCGGTCGCGATCGCCGATGGGGCTGAGACGATCTCGGATCTCGCGGTGCTTCGCGACCAGCCCGACCTGTTCGGCCCGGTGGCGTCGCACCCCACGACGTGGCGGTCCCTGGCCGCGATCGACGGCGAGGCGCTGGCACGGATCAAGGCCGCTCTCGTGCGCAGGCTCGAGCGAACGCCTGGGAGGCAGGCGCTGATCCTGGGTTCTATGTGATCGATATCGACGCCACGCTCGTCGGGTCCCATTCGGACAAAGAACATGCGGCGCCGACCTGGAAGCGCGGGTTCGGGTTCCATCCGCTGCTGGCCTATCTCGACGCCACCGGTGAAGCACTCGCCGGTGTGCTGCGACCAGGCAACGCCGGCTCAGGCACCGCCGCCGATCACGTCACCGTGCTCGACGAAGCCCTCGGCCAGCTACCAGTTGACCCGACCCAGGACGAGATGATCGTGCGGGCCGACTCCGCCGGCTGGTCACACGACTTCGTCGAGGCCTGCCGCGGCCGGCACGTACGGTTCGTGATCGGTCACCAACTCACCGTGCAGATCGCATCCGTGCTCGTTGACCTGCCGCAACGGGCGTGGCAGCCAGCGATCTCCGCCGACGGGTCCGACTGGCGCGAATACGCCGAAGTCGCCGAGATCACCCATCTCGTCGCCGACGTCTTCAACGCCACACGACCCTGGCCCCCAGGGCTCCGGATGATCGCCCGCCGCGAACAACCACACCCAGGCGCCCAACTCACCTTCACCGACATCGACGGACACCGCTACCAAGTGTTTGTCACCGACCTCGCCGACACCGACATCGCCTACCTCGAAGCCCTCTACCGCGGCCGGGGTCGAGCCGAACGACAGATCTGCGACACCAAAGCCACCGGACTGGCCAACCTGCCATCGCACTCATTCGCCATCAACCACGCCTGGCTCCACCTCGTGCTCTGCGCCCACGACCTACTTGCTTGGACCAAGCTCCTCGCACTCAAAGGCACCAGCCTCGCCAACGCCGAACCCAAACGGCTTCGCTACTGCCTCCTGCACACCGCCGCACGCATCGGACGCACCGGACGACAAACCACCTGCCGGCTCGCCGCCAACTGGCCCTGGACCCCCGACCTCGTCACCGCGTTCGACCGCGTCCGCCATCTTCCGCTGCGCTGCTGAGCAACACATCGCGGTCCACCGGCGACCGCAGCACCCCGCCAGCCGGCCAACCCACACCACCCCCTCCACACCAACCCCGCACGCCCCGACACCGAACCAGGCCGCCACGAACACCCGACCACGACCCACCCCTCACCACACCAACACCAACAACCCCTACCGAACAGCCTGGGCTAGCAGGGCGCGGAAAATCGGCTTGTAGCGGCGGTTCTGGTCGGGATCGGTAGGGCTGGCTGGTTCTCGTGGTCCTGGGCTGGCCGGAGGACCGGCTCGGGTGGCTGTCGGGGCCCTGGCTTCAGGCTGGTGTGGCGGTGTCGAGGGCGCAGATCCGGATCAGGTTGTAGGTCGCTGCTTCGATCTTGAGCCAGGCCCGGTTCTTGGTCTGGCCGATGTAGCGGAGCTTGCGGCCCGCCCCGACGGTCTTGATCCAACCGAAGGGTTCCTCCACGCGTTTCCGGATCCGCAGCGACGTGCGGTAGCCCTCGTGCCGGGTCGTGCGGCCATCGATCGCGGAGCGACGATTCGAGGTGTTCTGCGCGACATGGGGGTGAACCCCAACTCCCGGACTCCGGCCACGAAGTCTTTGGTGTCATAGCTCTTGTCCGCCGCCACGGTCCGACGCCGACCCGATGCCGGCAACCGTTTGAGCATCTCGGTCGCGCAGTCCCGCTCGGCGTAACCGGTCGCTTGGGTCAGCTCGACATCGACGATCAGGCCGGACCGGTTCTCGATCAACAGATGCCCCATGTAGGACAGCTCTGCTGCGGCGTTGGAAGACTTCCGGAACAGCATCGCTTCGGGATCGGTCGTGGAGGTGTGGGTCTTGTTCGATCGCCGCTGGCCTTTGAAGTCGACCTCGGCGTTGCGGCCCTTGAACCCGTTCCCGTCGCCGTCGTCGTCGGACCTGTCGTTGGGTTTGAAGCTCTTGTTCGATGCCCACGCCTGCAACAGCGTGCCGTCCACGCTGAAGTGTTCCGAGGAGGTGTAGCGCCGCAACCTGGCCTGGGCGACGACGGCGGCGAAGAACTCGTCCGCGATCGCATGATCCAACAGGCGTTGACGGTTCTTGGTGAACGTGGTCGGATCGAACGCCCGATCATCGATCGCCATGTCCAGGAACCACTTGAACAACATGTCGTAGTTCAACCGTTCACAGAACGCCCGCTCGGAACGGATCGAGTAGAGCGCCATCAACACCGTCGCCTTCAACAGGGTCTCGGGCGGCACGCTGCGGCGGCCCGAGTCCGCGCATGGCATCGAACCGGTCATCCATGCCAGCCAGGACTTCGTCGACCACAGCCCGGATCCGGCGGATCGGATGATCGGTCGGGATCAGGTCCTCGGTCGAGAGCGACGACAACATCGACAACTGGCGATCAGGCGTTCCACGCATACCCACCAGTATTTTCGATCCCCGCCCAGAACGCGAGCCCCAATCAGACGAACTTCAGCACCCTGCTAGCGGACGTCGCCGAACGGTCTGCTGCTCTCGACTGCTGCCGCCAGTTGCCCGACCTTCCGGCTGCACTCTCGGCTCGGTGACCGGTGGCGAACCAGGGGGAGTGGTTCAGGAACCGCCGTGAACAGGGGATTCGTGGAGAGCGGGTGACGAGAATCGAACTCGCGTATTCAGCTTGGGAAGCTGATGTTCTACCATTGAACTACACCCGCAGGGCGGCCCAACCTAGCGCCTCTTCTCGCCGTTGAGCCAGGCAGCAGACCGTGCTGCTGAGGGAATGTCGGAGTCTACGGCTGGCGGCCGGTGAAGGCGATGAACGTGTCGACCACCGATGCGTCATTGCGGAGGTCGATGACCTCGCCGAACAGGCCTGGACTCCGCAGGATGTCGCTGAGCGGCGTCATCACCGCCAGCGCTTGCTCGGCAAGCTCGGTCGGCAGCGCATGATCGACGCCGGTGGCTTTCGCCACGTCGAAGGTGTGTGTGAGCGGGTCGATGAAGAGCGACCCGAGCGCCTGGTCGACCGGCATCTCGCCGAAAGGCGTGGGGGTAATCGCGGCGAGGACATCCTTGTGGTCGAGCGCAGCGAGCATGGCGTCCATCGCCGCAGTCCACGAGCCGACGGGATCGTCACCGGCAACGTCGGCTTCGGCTTGTTCGGCCGGTGGATCGTCGCCGTTGATGCCGGCGGTCATCCGCTTGAGTCCCCAGATGGTGTGACCCAGCGCCTCACGCGCCGTCCAGTCGTCGCACGGCGAGGGGTTGTCCCACGCATCGGCGGGCACACGGCGAACGACGGCGTCCATGGCGTAGAGCGTCTTGGTGTAGGTGCGGAGGTTCTGGCTCATGGCCGAGATCGTACGTCAGACCTTCATTGCGTTGCCCGAACTGCCGATACTTCCGGTGTGGTTCCCGCCCGACTTCTGACCGCCGTCGCAGCACTGGCGCTGACCGCAGCGGCCTGCTCCGCGGTGTCACCCGCTGGGGACTCAGACGTAGCGGCGACCGCTGTCGGCACCGTTTCCACGGTCGGCGATGGCGACATCGCGGTGACCACGCTGGTCGACGCTGACGACCCGGCGAACGAGGTGTCACCGGAAGCCCTGGCGCTGATCCTCGCCGATGCAGCCGCGAATGCAGTCACCGACGATGACAAGTCGCCGATGGGCGCCGGTCCGTCGAGCACCGCCACGCCGACCAGTCCGACGAGTGGCGCGCCTCGACCACCCGCCACCCCGGCACCGGCGACGGGATCGAATCCGACCGCCGGGTATCGGGGCCTCCTCGGCACGCTCGGCCCCGACGACCTGGTCGGCCCGGCTGCTCCGGCGCCTGCCCCGGTCGCAGCGGCGAACGCGGCGCCCCTCACCGGCATGTGGCTCGCCATCGTGCCCGCCCGTGAAGCCGTCGTGGTGAAGATCGACAACTCCTCGAAGGCCCGACCTCAGGTCGGTTTGAATCTCGCTGACATCGTCATCGAAGAAGAGGTCGAAGGAGGGATCACCCGGCTCGCGGCGATCTATCACTCGAACAGCACGACCGTCGGTCCGGTCCGCAGCGGGCGGACGACCGACATCTCGTTCCTGACGTCGCTGGGCTCGCCGTCCTTTGTCTACTCCGGTGCCAACGACGTGTTCGACGCGTTGCTCCTCCAGCAGCCGACGGTCGCAAACTACAGCGCCGCCCGCAACGGCGGCTACTGGCGTGACAAGACCCGCAAGGCCCCGAGCAACCTGTTCGCCGACACCGCAACGTTCGAGCGTGCCGGCTCGCCACCGCACCCCCAGTTCGCCTACCGGCCGATGGGGGAGCAGCCGACCTGGCCTGGGGCCTCGTCGATCTCGGTCGACTTCGGTCGCACGGTGTCGAGCTGGACGATCCTCGCCGGCTCCGACCAGTGGCAGCGGACCCAGGACGGCAAGGCCCACATGACCAACGGGCAACGGGTCGGCGCCAGCAATGTCGTGCTGGTCTACACCGACGAGCTCGACACCGGTCTGACGGACGTGAGTGGAAGTCCGGTCCCCGAGTTCGTCTTCGTGGGTACGGGTCGAGCGGTCGTGTTCTCGGGCGGCCACGTGATCGAGGGGACCTGGACTCGGCCATCGCTGCGAAGCCCGGCGATTCTCACCGACGCGACGGGCTCGGTCATCGAACTGAACCCGGGCCGGACCTGGATCGAACTCGTCGGCGAGAACGTCGCGTCCTGGTCCTAGAGCTCCTGGAGCGGTCCAGCATCCCGAGCCCACTAGCCTTGGGCAGCGTGATCCTCTCCGACCGCACCATCAAAGAAGAGATTGCGGCTGGCCGCATCATCATCGAGCCCTATGCCGAGTCGGCGGTGCAGCCGTCGTCGGTCGATCTGCGGCTTGATTCCTACTTCCGAGTGTTCCGCAACCACACGCTCAGCCACATCGATGTGAAGCAGAACCTCGAGGAGCTCACCGAACTGGTCGAGACCTCCGACGAGAATCCGTTCATCCTGCACCCGGGCGAGTTCGTGCTCGGCTCGACCGCCGAACGGGTGGCGATCCCCGCCGACCTGGTCGGCCGCATCGAGGGCAAGTCCAGCCTCGGCCGTCTCGGTCTGCTGATCCACACCACCGCCGGTTTCGTCGACGCCGGTTGGGACGGGCAGCTGACCCTCGAGTTCTCCAACGTGGCGAGCCTGCCGATCACCCTCTACCCCGGCATGAAGATCGGCCAGATCAGCTTCATCCGCATGACCACCGAGGCCGATCAGCCGTACGGCACCGGCAAGCTCGGCTCGAAGTATCAGGGTCAGAAGGGTCCGCGGCCCAGTCGCTACTGGGAGAACTTCGACAACGAGTAGCGAGTGACTCTTCTGCCATCACGGAGTCGAGCGAACCTCAGTTGATCCCGGCCATCGAGATGCGGTGGTAGGCCTCGATGCTCGACTCGCCGATGCCCTCGACGGCGGCACTCGACCCGGTGAATGGCCACGCGAACGTGCCGTTCACGTTGATCTGATCTGCCCGCAAACGGCGGATCTCGTCGAAGAATCCGGCCACGACGTCGTACCGATCGGGATACTCGATGTCGATGAGCCGGTTCGGGAGTCGCTCGGAACCAACGGGGACGTGGGTCTCGGTCAGGAGGAACGATCTGCCGGGCAGGAGGCCATCGAGTTCGCGTACGGCGTCGGCGACCTCGGCCGGCGCGCGAGTGCCGAGTTGGTCGATGTTGAGCGCAACGAACGACGTGCGGGCCGACGCCGAGGCCAGGTGATGCACCCACGCGCGACCGGTCGGGCCCGGAGTGAGCTGGGTGATGTCGACCGACGCACCGAGCCGAGCGTGCGGCACGTGGGCTCGAAGGATGTTGGTGCTGATGACCTGGGCTCGTGCCAAGACCGTGAGAACCGAGGCGTCGAACCGAGCCGGCTGGGGGTCGGCGAGCGTGATCCACTCCTCGACCATGTCGCCGAGACGGGCGCCGACGGCTCCGACGAAGTCACCGTACGCGGCCGCAGTGGCCTGATTGCGCCAACCGCCATCGGCCTCGAGGTGGCGAGGGACCGCGCCATTGTCCAGGGCAACGAGCGGCTCGAGTCCGGCGTCGAGCACCAATTCGATGGTGTCCGCCAGCTGGTCGAGCACTCGGTGGTCGATGATCTCGGCCGCCGGTGCGACACTCCGCCACGACACATTCACGCGGTAGCGCACCACACCGAGGGATCGAAGCGAGGCGAGGGCCGAGGGTGTGGGCGCCGTCGAATCGATCGCCGTGTCGAGCTGCGCACCGACCCCGAGGCCGAAAGGTGTGAGGGGTGATCGATCGACCTCGGAGGTGGTGCTCGGGGTCATCAGATTCGTCATGGCGCGGCGCTTTCTTGGCGTGCCCGCCCCCGGGAACAGATTCGCCAGTATGCGGCTTCTGCATCGGTCTTGCAAGTACATTCAACGCCCATCGTGTTGGTGCGACCACAAGCAATGAGTTGACCAGGGAAAAGTGTCGACAAAAACGATTTCGCCCTGCCGGCGAAGGCAGGGCGAAATTCGAATTTCTTTCAGATTTCTGTCGGTGGCGATCGCCGCCGCTGGGGTCAGTCGGCGATGACTTCGGCGGTGATGCTGGCCCGCCGCGTGTCCGCTTCGGCCGCTTCGATTGCCTCACCGTTCTCGATGGCCTCGAGGACGTGCATGGCGATGTCGGCGACGCGGATCTGCTCTTCGTCGGCACCGTGCCCCTTCACACCGTCGTCCATCATCACGTAGCAGAACGGACAGGCCGTGGCGACGCGGCTGGCGCCGGTCGCGATCAGCTCACGTGAGCGCTCGTCGTTGACCTTGGTGCCGATGGTCTCCTCCATCCACATGCGGGCACCGCCGGCGCCGCAGCACATGCCCTTGGTGCCGTTGCGCCCGGCCTCGACGATCTGGACACCCTTGAGTGAGCCGATGACGTTGCGGGGGGCCAGGTACACGTCGTTGTGGCGACCGAGGTAGCAGCTGTCGTGGTAGACGATGCGCTCCTCGAGGGTGGCCGAGTCGACGTCGAGCTTGCCCTGATCGATCAGCCATTCGAGGAACTGGCTGTGGTGGACGACCTCGTAGTTGCCGCCGAGCTGCGGGTACTCGTTCTGCAACGTGTTGAAGCAGTGCGGGCACTGCGTGATGATCTTCTTCACGCCCATGGTGTCGAGCGTCTCGATGTTCTGCTTGGCCAACATCTGGAAGATGTACTCGTTGCCCGAGCGGCGAGCAGGATCGCCGGTGCAGAGCTCGGACGGGCCGAGGATGGCGTAGTCGATGCCCGAGCGGTCGAGCAGCTTCGACATGGCCTGGGTGACCTTCTGGTTCTTGTCGTCGAAGCTGCCGGCGCAGCCAACCCAATAGAGGTACTCGTGCTGGAGGATCTCGGTGCCGTCGACGATCGGGATGTCGAGGTTCTTCGCCCAGTCGGCCCGGGTGCTCTGGCTGATGCCCCACGGGTTGTTCGAGTTCTCCATCGAACGGAACGCCGAACCCAGCTCGGTGGGGAAGTCGGACTCCATCAAGGTGAGATAGCGGCGCATGTCGAGGATCTTGTCGAGGATCTCGATGTTGACCGGACAGATCTCGTCGCACGCCTTGCAGCTGGTGCAGGACCACACCTCTTCGGTGGTGACCCGTTCGAAGATCCAGTCGGCCTTGACCTCGATCTCGGCATCGACCCCGATCGGGGGCGACACGGCGGGATTGCCGGTGCGAGCCATGACCTCGCCGGTCTTGAGCACGATCTCGCGAGGATCGAGCGGCTTGCCGGTGGCATTGGCCGGGCACACCGACGTGCAACGGCCGCACATGGTGCAGGCGTCGGTGTCGAGCAGCTGCTTCCAGGTGAAGCTGCCGATGGTGGAGGCGCCGAAGGTCTCGAGGCTCGTGTTCTCGAGGTCGGGCATGGCCTTCATGGCACCCTTCGGGCGCTCGCGGTCGCGCAGGTACATGTTCAGCGGCGAGGTGAACATGTGTCGCAGCATCGTGCCGGGGATGATGGCGAGGAAGACCACGAAGCTGATCACGTGGGCGATCCACCAGCCCTGGTGCCAGCCGGCGAGGTTGCCGAGCGGTTCGACCGCGAGCGAGAGCGGATAGCCGATGATGCTCCACTTCTCGAACTCTGGCTGATCCTGGAGAGCGATGCGGAAGGCCTCGGCGCCGAAGCCGGTGACGCCGATGGCGAGCAGGGTGCCGTTGATCAGCAGGTGCTCGGGACGGGTCTTGACAGCGATGCGATACGGCCGCCACTTCCGAGGGCCATACCGGCGCACGATCGCGATCACCATGCCGAGCACGAAGCCGGCGCCGGCGACGTCGGCGATGAGCGCATACGCCTTGTAGACGTCGCCGTGGAGGAACTTCATGCTCTCGGGAACCTGGTGGTTGATCTCGAGCACCGTGGTCACGGCCAGCAGGATGAGGAAGTTGAAATAGATGAGGCTGTGCATGATGCCGGCCCCCGGCTCGCGCATCAGCGTCTGCATGTAGATGCCGGCTCGGAAGTCACCGAGGCGGCGCTTGATGTTCTTCGGCGTCGTCGCCCGATTGTCGGGTGCGCCGCGCTCCCAGTTTTTCACCCGGTAGCTCAACTGCAGTGTCGACCACAGCAGCATCACCGGAATGACGGTGTAGAACGCCAGCTTCAGCGGCCCGGGGACGTTCAGGAAGACCTCTCGCTGGATCTCCGATTCGTCGTGGAATTGGAAGACCGTTGCGGCGATCCCCGACAGGGCGGTGACCGTGGCGATCAGGATCCCGGCGCCGAGCCACACCATGCGGGCGCGAGGCGCACCGCCGCTGGGCGTTTCGGTTTGAAGTTCTTCACTCAGAGGTGCATCCATAACGCCGTAGACGGTAGTGGTTCGCGGGGCAAGGCGAGTAGCTGCGAGCGGCAATTCCCGTCATCGGATCCGCTGAGATCGCGCGCCGGGCCGGCTCGGCGGCGAGCGGGCCGAGACGACTTGGGCTCCGTCCGAGTGGTTTCGTCGCCTTCATGTTGACGAAACAACGGCGAAACCTTCGCTTCGTACGGTCGGTCCATGGACGTGGCATTGGTCAGTTGGCCAGAAGAGGAACAGCGAAGGCTCGACCTTCGTGAACGTGGCCGGGCGCGGCTCCTGCTCGTGAAAGCCGAGGCGCCGGCGCCGATCGCATCGGATGCGCTCGAGGACTGGATCCGGCTGCCCGCCGACGAGCACGACATGCGTGCTCGCATCGAGGGGCTCACCCTCCGAGCCGGTCTCAACGAGCGAGCACCGCTCCGACTCGACGACGACGGCCTCCTGCATCACGGCGACGCCTGGGTTGCGCTCCCGACCATCGAGGGTCGACTCGTGACGGCGCTCATGCACAAGCTCGGCACGGTCGTCGGGCGTGAGGCGCTCGTGAAGGCGGGTTGGCCCGGCGAGGCGCCGAATCGGAACGTGCTCGACGTGCACATCCTTCGGCTTCGTCGCCGCTTGGAGCCCATCGGCTTGTCGATTCGCACGGTCCGGTCGAGGGGGTACGTGTTGGAGGGTTGACCGCACTGCGCGCAGCAGAGACGTCAGAAACGTGAAAGTTCGGTGTCGCCTGGACGTAACGCAAGGCGAATCTTTCAGAAATCCGTCATCCGTAACGTCGAACGCAACACCTCGCCAAGAGCGATCAAAGCAAGCAAGACAGCACCGGATGTCAACCGGGGGTCGACCCGCTCGGCGGGAAACCACCACATCGGGTCGAACCAAAATGAAGTGGAGAAACCATTGAGACGAAAAGTTGTAGCCGCAAGCCTCGTAGCGATGTTGGGGTCATTGCTGATCGCAAACCCTGCCATCGCTCAAGATGCGTACGAACCGACGATCGGTGACTTCCTCGACAACACCTTCTTGGTGATTGCCGCCGTCCTCGTGCTGTTCATGCAGGCGGGCTTCGCCCTGGTCGAAGCCGGCCTCACCCGGGCGAAGAACGTCGCCAACATCATGATGAAGAACCTGATGGACATGGCCATCGCCTTCATCGCCTTCTGGGCGGTCGGCTATGCCTTCGCCTACGGGTCCGACGCCGGTGGCTTCATCGGTACCGATCTGTTCTTCCTCCAGGACGACTCGGTCTACGAAGGTGGGCTGACGCTCGGTACGAACTTCATCTTCCAGGTCGCCTTCGCCGGCGCCGCTGCCACCATCGCCTCGGGCGCCATGGCGGAACGGACGAAGTTCTACAGCTACGCCGTCTTCAGCCTGGTGATGACCGCCTTCATCTATCCGGTGGTCGTCCATTTCTTCTGGGGTGGCGGCATCATTGCCGACCTCACCGTCGGCAATGCCAAGTTCGGTGACTTCGCCGGCTCGACCATCGTGCACTCCGCCGGCGGCTGGGCGGCCCTCATGGGCGCCATCTTCCTCGGCCCACGCATCGGCAAGTACGGCCCTGACGGCTCGGTCCGCCCGATCATCGGTCACTCGATGCCGCTCGTCATCACCGGTTGCTTCATCCTCTTCATCGGCTGGTTCGGCTTCAATCCTGGTTCGGAACTGGCGGCCGACCTGGCCGTGCCGGACATCGCCGTCACCACCGGTCTGGCTGCGGCCGCCGGTGCCGTCGGCGCCGTGCTGACCATCACCTTCAAGTCGGGCAAGCCCGACGTCGGCATGGCCGGCAATGGCCTGCTCGCCGGCCTCGTCTCGATCACCGCCGGCTGTGGCACGCTCACCCCACTCGGCGCCGTGATCACCGGCTTCCTCGGTGGCATCATCGTGGTCCTCTCGGTCCTGTTCATCGACACCAAGCTCAAGATCGACGATCCGGTCGGTGCCGTTTCGGTGCACGGTGTCTGCGGCGTGTGGGGCACCCTGGCCGTCGGCCTCTTCGCTCACCATGGCGATGCCTTCGTCGATGCGGCGTACCCGCTGGCGGACGGCACCGAGTACACCTCGTCCGGCCTCTTCTACGGTGGCGGCATCAATCAGCTCATCGTTCAGCTGCTGGGTGTGCTCATCGTCGCTGCGTGGGTCCTCGTGACCTCGGGCATCCTCTTCGCCGCCATCAAGGCAACGATGGGCCTTCGGGTCACCGCCGAAGAGGAGATCGAGGGCTTGGACGTCCTCGAACATGGTGCTCCGGGCTACGGTCCTGAGATGTCGGTTACGGCCTAGAAAGAGAGATCCACATGCAACTCATTACTGCAGTCATCAAACCGCACATGCTCGACGAGGTGAAGGAGGCTCTACGGGGCATCGGCATCTCCGGCATGACCGCCACCGAGGTCAAGGGCTTCGGTCGGCAGGGCGGCCACACCGAGACCTACCGCGGCGCCGAGTATCAGGTCGACTTCGTGCCGAAGGTGAAGCTCGAGATCGTCGTCGACTCGCCCGATGTGGCCAAGGTGACCGAGGCCATCACGGCGTCGGCTTCGACCGGCAAGATCGGCGACGGCAAGATCTGGGTCACCCCGGTCGACACCCTGATTCGCATCCGTACCGGCGAACTCAACGTCGACGCCGTCTGATCCACCCGGCCAACCACCTCGTCGGTGAACGATGAGGTGAGACAACCGACGTAGCAGCGAGAGAGCGGGGCCATCCGGCCCCGCTCTTCTGCTTTTTTCGAAGCTTCGGACCTGCCCTCTGACCAGGGAAGATGTCGGTCGGCGACAGTCGTGGGGGTGGTGGGCCGCCCTTGTCGTCCTAGGTCGTATGGCCTAGCTTGTCGCCACTTGTCTAAGCGTGTGGAAAGGAGGCGAGTATGTACGAAGGATCTTCCTGGTCATGACCGACCTTGCGGGGGTGGAGGCCAGACGGTGTCCGCCCCCGCACCGAGGCATGTCAGACCAGGTGAGACCATTCGTGCTCGCTGACCTTTCGGCTGCGAAGGAGCGTGACCCCGGCGAGCGACGACGCCGCGGTCACGAGCATCGCAATCGCTGCCGCTTGCTTGGACCCGACGAGATCGGCGCCGACGCCGCCCAGAGCGGCGCCGAGGCTCGTAGCCAGGAAGACCATCGCCTGGAGAACGCCGAAGGTGCCAGCTCGGCTCTCGGCCGGTATTCGGCGTCCAACGGCGATGTTGGCCGCCGTCGAGAAGGTGAAGATCAAGCCGACGGCGGCATAGCCGACGAAGGCGCTGGCCCGGTTGAAGCCGCCGCCCAGGAGGATCGCTGCAGGAATGGCGGCGGCAACAGCGAGGAAGAGGCCCTGCTCGAGCACCTCGCGATCGTCGCCGTCGGTTCGCAGATCCATGATCGACAGCAACGTCGCTGCTGGGACGATGGCGGCCAGCAGACCGGTGCCGACATCGTCGAGTCCCACCACGGCACTGCCGTACACCACCGCCTGGCTCTCCACCGCCATCGCGGCGGCGACCGTCAGGAAGGTGACGATGACGGCCGTGCGCGACAGCGGATCATCGGCAAGGAACCGGTAGGCCTGCGAGAGGCTGGGGGAAGTGGTCGATCGATCGGTTGTCGACGTCACTCGGATGTGGCTGATCAAGAGGGCGGACAGCAGGAATGACGCACCGTTGAGCGCCAGAGCACCGGACGGGCTGAGCAAGGCGCTCAGCACGCCGCCGAGCGAGAATCCGATGAGCTGTGACGCCTGATTGATGGCCCCGGCGACCTGGATGGCCGCCGGGTAGTCGTCCTCGGGGACGATGTCGACGATCAGGGCCGAGCGGTTCGCTTCGAAAACAGGATCGATGGTGGCGGCGAGCGCGATCATTGGGAGCAGGACAGGGAGGGGCAGGTTGACGAAGCCGATCGCAACGAAGACGGCACCTCGCACGATGTCGCAACCCATGAGCAGCCGCCGACGATCGAGGCGGTCACTCCACGCGGCGAGCCACTGACCGGGCCCGAGCCAGGGGAGCACGAGGATCGTCGCCACCAACCCGACGGTGCTGGGGTCGCCGGTGCGCTCGTAGACGAGCAGGGAAAGCGCGAGGCGCGCCGCCCAGTCGCCGAGCTGTGAGGCGACCGATGCGCCGATGAGCGTCCGGAAGTTCCGGCTGGGAGGCACCCTCATGGGTCCCCGACCCTAATGCCGGGATCGACATCATTGTTGGGCCAGCGACCTATTTGTCGCTCTGTTGCCATGTGGTGGCGCCCGATGCGGTCGGCACGCTCTTGGGTGGCGCCGGCACGCCCGTGGCGATGGGCTGGCCGAGCGAGCGGCGTTCAGGAGCTGGCGAGTCCGGCGAGGAGCGAAAGCTGTTCGGCGGTGGGAACCCCCGCAGCGGTACTGCGGTAGTTCGCCGCACCGACCTGCCAGACGGCGAACGCTTCGGCGAAGTCGCCGGCGCCGGTGGCGAAGTCGGTGACGCCGTCACCTGGCCACCATTGCACGCCCTCGATCCCGCGGGCCGCAGCCCACGTCGCCCGGTCGTCGCCGTTGTTGAGCGTGACGTCGACTGCGTGTCCGAGCTCGTGGGCGATCACGTGCGCCAAGAGGGCGTCGCTCATCGAGTCCCGAACGAAGATCTCGATTCGCTGCTCGCCGACGTAGGTGTAGCCGAATACACCGGATCGGCCGGGCGCGAAGGTGATCGACCAGCCGGGCAGGCGCCCGTTCCAGTCGTAGCTGATGCGTCCGAGTGCCTGGGCACCCCGCTCCTGCGGCGTGGCGGGTGCCGGTGCCGACGTGGTGGCTGGCAGTGTGGTGGGCGGCAGTGTGGCGGGTGGCAGTGTGGTGGGTGGCAGTGTGGTGGGTGGCGCGGTGGGCGGAACGGTCGTCGAGGTCGTGGTGGTCGACGGCGCCGTTGCCGGTGCACTGGTGGTCGAGGGCGAGATCGTCGCCACTTGTTCGCTGCCCAACACCTCGATCGGTGACGAGGTGGTCGACAGGTTCGGCTCGACGGGGAACGTGCGCCCGCTCGAGAGGAGGCGGTCGTTTGTGGTTGCCTCGACCACGGCAGTGTCCGCCGACTCGGCGGCGGCCGGCGCCTCACCCGCCCGACTTCCGGCGACGGCGGCCAACGCAACGGCCACGAGCAGCACGGCAGCCCCGTGGCGCTGATGCTTGCCGTTCCCATTCACAGGCCGCCACGGTAGTGAAGGGCTCGCCCCGGCGTGAGAGGCAAATCATCCTCTCGGGACGACGCCCGTACACTTGCCACCAGCTACCGAAGGTGAGGAACACCAATGTCACTGTCGCTCGAGCCGCTGTCGACGTTCTCCCATCGACCTGGCCCGCTCCTGATCGTCGTCGCTGACGGCGTCGGGGTCGCACCCGCCGGTCCGAGCAACGCCGTCACCACGGCGCCGACCCCGACCTACGACGCACTCACCACCTCACCGCTGTCGACCACACTCCTCGCCCACGGCCCGGCAGTTGGGCTGCCCAGCGACGACGACATGGGCAACTCCGAGGTCGGTCACAATGCGCTCGGCGCCGGGCGGATCTTCGCCCAGGGGGCCAAGCTGGTGAACAAGGCACTGGCCGACGGCTCGATCTTTCGCACGCCGGTGTGGAAGCAGGTCATCGAACACGGACGGGCGAACACACTGCACTTCATCGGTCTCCATTCCGATGGCGGGGTGCACGCGAACACCGAACACCTCTATCAATTGCTCGAGCGTGCGGCCGAGGAAGGTGTGCGGCGGGTTCGTGTCCACATCCTCCTCGATGGACGAGACGTGGCGGCCCGCTCGGCGCTCGACTACATCGCCCAGACCGAACAGGTGTTGCAGAAGATCAACGAACACCACCGTGCCGCCGAGGGCTCCGACGAGCCAGGAGCCGACTACCGCATCGCTTCGGGTGGTGGTCGCATGAAGATCACCATGGATCGTTACCAGGCCGACTGGGCCATGGTGGAGCGTGGCTATCGCTGTCACACCCAGGGCGTCGGTCGCCACTTCACCTCGGCCACCGAGGCCGTCGAGACCATGTATGCCGAGAGTGACGCCGGTGATCAATACCTCGACAGTTTCGTGATCGTCGACGACCCCGACCACGGCGAACCCATCGGCATCATGCACGACGGCGACGCCGTGGTCCTGTTCAACTTCCGCGGCGATCGGGCCATCGAGATCTCACGGGCCTACGAAGAGGCGGACTTCGACGGGTTCGATCGGGGTGAGCACCCCGAGGTGTTCTTCGCCGGCATGCTCCAATACGACGGCGACGCGCTCGTGCCGAAGCACTACCTCGTCGATCCGCCGACGATCGACCGCACCATGGGTGAGTTCCTCTGTGCCGCTGGTCTGCGCAGCTTTGCCATCTCCGAGACCCAGAAGTTCGGGCACGTCACCTACTTCTGGAATGGCAACAAGTCGGGCTACATCGACCCCGAGCTCGAGACCTACATCGAGATCCCCTCCGACAATGTCGAGTTCAACACCACTCCCGGGATGAAGCTCCGAGAGATCACCGATCGCACCATCGAATTGCTCCGCAGTGGCGACTACGACACCGGTCGGCTGAACTTCCCCAATGGCGACATGGTCGGCCACACCGGCGACCTGGGTGCCACGGTCGAGGCCATGGTCGTGCTCGATGCCTGTCTGGCCGAACTCGTGGAAGTGATCGACGAGCTTGGCGGGGTGCTCGTCTTCACCGCCGACCACGGCAACGCCGACATCATGTACACCGAGTCGGGTGGCGTCCGGTCGCCCAAGACCTCGCACACGCTGAGCCCGGTGCCGTTCGCCATCCACGATGCTCGCTACGACGGCGAGTACCACATGGCCGAGCCCGAGCATGCCGGGCTGTCGAACGTCGCCGCCACGGTGTTCAACCTGCTGGGCTACGAAGCACCTGCCGACTACGACCCGAGCCTCATCTCGTTCGAGTCCTGAATCCGTCGGCGGCACCTTCGCCTGGCACATCTCCAATCGACTGCTTGCCTGAGCCCGCGCCGAACGGCGCGGGCTCAGGCGCGTTCTGCCTGCCCATGGTGGCCGGAAGCCGACCGACGATGGGTAGGGAAAGGCAGATTGACAACCGTCACACAAGAAAGGTTGATATGCAGGCACTCAGGTTTGTACACTTGACGAAGTCAGGTTGCTAGGCTCGATGGGGTAGCGCTCGTCGTGGCAGCACGGCGGCCTTCATTCCTCCCCGAACGAACCCCCAAAGCCCATGGTCCGAGCCGGACCACGCAGAAAGAGAGACAAGATGGCAAAGGCAGTTGGCATCGACCTCGGAACCACCAACTCCGTCGTCGCCGTGCTCGAAGCTGGTGACCCCGTGGTCATCCCCAATTCCGAAGGTGCTCGCACCACCCCGTCGGTCGTCGCCTTCTCGAAGGACGGCGGTGAGGTCCTCGTTGGCGAAGTCGCCAAGCGTCAGGCCATCACCAACCCCGACCGTACGATCCGCTCCGTCAAGCGCCACATGGGCACCAACTGGAGCACCGACATCGATGGCAAGAAGTACGCCGCCCAGGAGATCAGCGCTCGCACGCTGATGAAGCTGAAGCGCGACGCCGAGGCCTATCTCGGCGACACGGTCACCCAGGCCGTGATCACCGTGCCCGCCTACTTCGACGACGCCCAGCGCACCGCCACCAAGGAAGCCGGCCAGATCGCCGGCCTCGAGGTGCTCCGCATCATCAACGAGCCGACCGCCGCCGCGCTCGCCTACGGCCTCGACAAGGAAGGTGAAGATCAGACCATCCTCGTGTTCGACCTCGGGGGCGGCACCTTCGACGTCTCGGTCCTCGAGATCGGCGACGGTGTGTTCGAGGTGAAGAGCACCTCGGGCGATACCGAGCTCGGTGGCGATGACTGGGACGCGGCCATCATCAACTGGCTAGCCGCCCAGTTCAAGAACGCCCACGGCGTCGACCTCGCCGCCGACAAGATGGCGGCGCAGCGGCTCAAGGAAGCGGCCGAGAAGGCCAAGATCGAACTGTCGACCACCCAGTCGACCTCGATCAACCTGCCGTTCGTCACCGCCACGGCCGAGGGTCCGCTCCATCTCGAGGAAACCCTGAGCCGGTCGAAGTTCCAGGAACTCACCGCCGATCTCCTCGAACGGGTGAAGAAGCCCTTCGAGGCGGCCATCAAGGACGCCGGCCTGAAGCAGTCCGACATCGACCACGTGGTCATGGTCGGCGGCTCCACCCGGATGCCTGCGGTCACCGAGCTGGTCGAGACCATGACCGGCAAGGAAGCCAACAAGACCGTCAACCCCGACGAGGTCGTCGCCATCGGTGCTGCGGTCCAGGCCGGCGTGCTCAAGGGCGACGTCAAGGACATCCTGCTCCTCGACGTCACACCGCTGTCGCTCGGCATCGAGACCAAGGGGTCAGTGATGCACAAGCTCATCGAGCGCAACACCACCATCCCCACCCGTCGCACCGAGACGTTCACGACCGCCGACGACAACCAGCCGTCGGTCGAGATCCACGTCCTCCAGGGCGAGCGCGAGATGGCGAGCGCCAACAAGACGCTCGGCAAGTTCCAGCTGGTCGATCTGCCTCCCGCTCCTCGTGGGATCCCGCAGATCGAGGTCACCTTCGACATCGACGCCAACGGCATCGTCCACGTGTCGGCGAAGGATCGGGCCACCAACAAGGAACAGTCCATCACCATCACCGGCCAGTCGACCCTGTCGAAGGACGACATCGAGCAGATGGTGAAAGACGCCGAGGCCCACGCCGAGGAAGACAAGAAGATCCGCGAAGAGGCCGAGGTCCGCAACGGCGCCGACTCGCTGGTGTACCAGACCGAGAAGCTCGTTCGTGAGCAGGGTGACAAGCTCGACGACGCCGAGAAGTCGGCCGTCGAGGAAGCCCTCGTCGAGCTGAAGACCGCCATGGCGGGCAGCGACATCGATGCCATCAAGAGCGGCACCGAGAAGCTCATGACCGCCAGCCAGACCGTGTCGACCAAGCTCTACGAGCAGGCTGCGGCCGAGGCTGATCCCAATGCCGCTGCCGGCGGAGCTCCCGACGACGACGAGGTGGTCGACGCCGAGATCATCGACGAGGACGAGTCGTGACCGACCCGTCCCACGACGACCTCACGGCCGACGCCACCGCCCCGCCGACGGAGCCGTCCGCCTCGACGGTCTCGCACGACGCCGACGAGGCGACCGACGAGACCGTCGAGGGCACCGCTGATGCCGAGGCCGGGGAGTCCGACGAAACCGCCGACATCACGGTCGAAGATCTCGTCGCCAACCTGGAAGCGGTGACCGCCGAGCGCGACAACTACCTCGACGGGCTCCGGCGGCTCCAGGCCGAGTTCGAGAACTACCGCAAGGCCGTGGCCAAGCGGGAGCTCGAGGCCCGGGAGCGGGCAAACGAAGGGTTGGTGGCAGAACTGTTGCCGGTCCTCGACGCCTGCGACGGAGCCGTTGCCAACGGCGCCGACGACGTCGCCCCGGTACGCGTCTCGCTGCTCGAGATCCTGGCCAAGCAGGGACTCGAGCGCATCGAGGAATCCGGCACGCCGTTCGACCCCGAGCAGCACGAAGCCGTGATGCACGAACCGTCTGACGACGACTCGGGCCCCCTCGTCTCCCAACTTCTCCGGGTTGGCTATCGCTGGAAGGGCCGAACGGTCCGCCCTGCCATGGTCCAAGTCCGAGGCTGATTCCGTCTCCGGGCCGGGGTTCGAACGAACCCCGGCCCGCCACCACAGTGCAAATGAAAGGAGGGTTGGATGCCCCCGCAGCACGAATGGATCGAAAAGGACTTCTACAAGGTCCTGGGTGTGTCGTCTGATGCCTCCGAGAAGGAGATCACGAAGGCGTACCGCAAGCTCGCCCGTGAGTTCCATCCCGACAAGAACCCCGGCGACGTCAAGGCCGAGGAACGGTTCAAGGAAATCTCCGCCGCCTACGACGTCATCAACGACCCGAAGAAGCGGGCCGAATACGACGAACTCCGCCGGCTCGGGCCGGCCGCCGGCGGCTTCGGCCGAGGTTTCGGCGGCACACAAGGAGCACCGGGCGGCGGAGGCTTCGACGTCGGAGACCTCGGCGATCTTCTCGGCGGGCTCTTCGGCAACCGCACTCGCCCCTCGGGTGGGGGAGCGGCCGCCGGCCCGGTCCGCGGCGGCGACCTCGAGGCCGAGCTCCACCTGAGTTTCGACGATGCTCTCGCCGGCATCACCACGTCGGTCCACCTCACGTCCGAGGCCCCGTGCAGCACGTGTCGGGGCTCGGGAGCCAAGCCGGGCACCGTGCCCAGCACCTGTGGCCAATGCGGTGGCCGAGGCGTGCTCGACGACAACCAGGGCCTGTTCTCCTTCAGCCAGCCGTGCCCCTCGTGCGGTGGCCGAGGCCGGGTGATCAAGGATCCGTGCCCCAGCTGCTACGGCAGTGGCATGGAACGCCGACCCCGTCAGGTCAAGGTACGGATCCCGGCCGGGGTGAAGGATGGCCAGCGAATCAAGCTGAAAGGTCGGGGCACCCCCGGCCGCAACGGTGGCCCGGCTGGCGACCTCTTCGTGTTGGTCAAGGTGGCCGAGCACGAGATCTTCGGTCGTCGTGGCGACCACCTCACGATCACCGTCCCCATCACCTACACCGAAGCGGCGTTGGGTGCGAAGGTGGCGGTCCCCACACTCGACGGCGGTGCCGTCACCCTGAAGCTCCCGGCGGGCACGCCCACTGGCAAGACCTTCCGGGTCAAGGGCAAGGGGGCCGCAACCTCGAAGGGCGTCGGCGATCTCCTGGTCACCGTCGAAGTAGCCGTCCCCACCAAACTGAGCGACCGCCAGCGCGAGGCACTCGAGGCACTCGATCGAGTACTCGTCGAATCTCCCCGATCCCGTATCGAGACGCTGGCCCGCCGAGCTCGGACCACTGCCGCGAGCGACACCGACACCGGTGATGGCTCGTTCGAGTCGACACCGGGAGGTGCCTGATCATGTCCAAACGACCCGGAGGAGATCGGTACCGGGCGCTCTATGTCATCTCGGTCGCCGCCGAACTTGCCGGCGTCCACCCTCAGACGCTCCGCATCTATGAGCGCAAAGGTCTGGTCAATCCGGCCAGAACCGACGGCGGAAGTCGTCGCTACTCCGAGGCCGACATCGACCTTCTTCGTCGGATCCTCGAACTCACCGACGAGGGGCTCAACCTCGCCGGGGTGAAGCGAGTACTGCAACTCGAACGGGAGCTGGCCCAAACCCGCCAGCAACTCGAGTCGCTCGCCGCCGCCAACGAACAACAACTCCAAGAGGCACACCGCCAATACCGGCGAGACCTCGTCCCCGTCACCCAAGCGGTGACCCTGTACCAAAAGCGCCGTCGCTGAAGCACCGACGACTCCGCCAACACCGCCTCGGTCGGTGACCGACCTGGTGTCGACGTAGCGCCAGCCGTCAGCAGCGGCTCCTCGTAGAAGGGAAGCCAGACATGGCTCTCGACCCGAACCGCTGGACCATCAAGACCCAAGAAGTCGTCACTGCCGCCATCGGCCGGGCGAAGGACGACTCCCATCCCGAAGTCACGCCCGACCACCTGCTGTCGCTGCTTCTCAGCCAGCCCGAAGGTGTCGTGCTGCCGATCCTGACCAAGGTCGATCGTCAGCCTGGCAAGCTCCGGGCCGACACCGAAGCTGCGCTGGCTGCGCTCCCCAAGGCGTACGGCTCCGAGGCCCGCTTCTCCAAGCAGACCAACCGTGTGTTCGACGACGCCGACTCGGTACGTCGCCAACTGGGTGACGACTACCTGTCGACCGAACACCTCCTGCTCGCGTTGGCCAACCCCGACGCCGGCGGCGCCACCGCCGCCCGCCTCGACCTGTCGCGAGACGTCCTGTTGGCCGCGCTCCAGGAGGTACGCGGCTCGCACCGAGTCACCAACCAGAATCCCGAAGCGCAGTTCCAGGCGCTCGAACAGTACGGCCGCGACCTCACCGAAGATGCCCGCTCGGGTCGACTCGATCCGGTCATCGGGCGCGACGAGGAGATCCGTCGGGTCATCCAGGTCCTCTCCCGGCGGACCAAGAACAACCCGGTCCTCATCGGTGAACCCGGCGTCGGCAAGACCGCGATCGTCGAGGGGCTCGCCCAGCGCATCATCGAGGGCGACGTGCCGGAGAGTTTGCGCAACCGCCGGGTGATCGCGCTCGACATGTCGGCGATGCTCGCCGGGGCAAAGTACCGCGGCGAGTTCGAGGAACGGCTCAAGGCCGTGCTCAAGGAGATCACCGACGCCGAGGGCGAGGTCATCACCTTCATCGACGAGATGCACACGGTCGTGGGCGCCGGCGCCGGCGGCGACTCGGCGATGGATGCCTCCAACATGCTCAAGCCGATGTTGGCCCGGGGCGAGCTCCGGATGGTCGGCGCCACCACGCTCGACGAGTTCCGCAAGTACATCGAGAAGGACCCAGCACTCGAGCGACGCTTCCAGCAGGTGTTCGTGGGCGAGCCTTCCGTCGAGGACTCGATCGCCATCCTCCGTGGCCTCAAGGAGCGCTACGAGGTGCACCACGGTGTCCGCATTCAAGACGCCGCGATCATTGCGGCGGCCATGCTGTCCGATCGGTATCTGACCGGCCGCTTCCTGCCTGACAAGGCCATCGACCTCATGGACGAAGCCGCATCGAAGCTCCGCATCGAGATCGATTCGCTTCCCACCGAGATCGACGTGGTCGAGCGTCGGATCCGCCAGCTCGAAATGGAGCAGGTGGCGCTGGCCAAGGAGACCGACTCGGCATCCGAAGAACGGCGCAGCGAGATCCAGCACGACCTCGCCGATCTGCGTGAACGATCACAGGCCATGAAGGCGCATTGGCAGAACGAGAAGGACGCCATCGCCACCATCCGTTCGCTGAAGGAGGAGCACGAGGCGCTCAAGCGCGACGCCGAGCGTGAGACCGACCTCGAACGCGCCGCCGAGATTCGCTACGGACGAATTCCGCAGGTGGAGCGAGACATCGAACAGGCGACGGCAGCACTCGCGGCGTTGCAGAGCGAGCAGACGATGCTGAAGGAAGAGGTCGACGAGGAAGACATCGCCGAGGTCGTGAACCGGTGGACGGGCGTGCCCGTGAGCCGGCTGATCGAGAGCGAATCGCGCAAGCTGCTTCGTTTGGAGGACAAGCTCCACGAGCGTGTCATCGGGCAGGACGAGGCCGTGGCCTCGGTGTCGGCAGCCATCCGCCGCAGCCGGGCGGGCCTCTCCGATCCGAACCGCCCCATCGGCAGCTTCCTGTTCCTCGGGCCGACGGGTGTCGGCAAGACCGAGCTCGCCCGATCGCTCGCCGACTTCTTGTTCGACGACGAGCGGGCCATGGTGCGCATCGACATGTCGGAATACATGGAGAAGCACTCGGTCAGCCGTCTGATCGGTGCCCCTCCGGGCTACGTCGGCTACGACGAAGGAGGCCAACTCACCGAGGCCGTGCGGCGCCGGCCGTACGCCGTCGTGCTGCTCGACGAGGTCGAGAAGGCGCACCCCGACGTGTTCAACGTGCTGCTCCAGCTCCTCGACGACGGTCGTCTCACCGACGGCCAGGGCCGCACGGTCGACTTCACCAACGTGGCGCTGATCATGACGTCGAACCTGCCCGGTGATCCGAAGGACTTCTTCCGTCCCGAGTTCATCAACCGGGTCGATGACATCGTGCGCTTCAGCCCGCTGACCGAAGCCGACCTTGCGAACATCGTCGACATCCAGTTGGTGCATCTCCAAACTCGTCTCGATCAGCACAAGGTCCGGCTCGACGTCACGCCCGCTGCCACCGCGAAGCTGGCCGGTCTCGGCTACGACCCCGCCTTCGGCGCTCGCCCGCTCAAGCGAGTCATCCAGAAGGAGGTGGCGGACCGCATCGCCATGGAGATCCTCGATGGCGGCCTCGACGAGGGCTCGAAGATCGTGGTCGATGTCGTCGACGACGAGCTTGCGATCACTGCCGTCTGACACCGGCGTCCCGGAGTCCGCCCTCGTGCGGCTCCGGGACCCGCGCGCCGATAGGCTTGTCCAACGTGCCAGCAACGATCGTGGTCGGAACTCAGTGGGGCGATGAGGGCAAGGGGAAGTTCACCGACCTCCTGTCCAAGGAAATGGCGATGGTGGTGCGCTATCAGGGCGGCCACAACGCCGGGCACACCATCGTCGTCGGCGATGAGAAGTTCGCCATCCAGCTGATTCCGAGCGGCGTCCTCTACGACCACATCGTCCCCGTCATCGGCAACGGTGTCGTGGTCGACCCCTTCGTGCTGCTCGCCGAGAAGGAGATGCTCACTCGGCGCGGCATCGACTGTTCTCGGCTCCAGGTGTCGGGCAATGCCCACCTGATCCTTCCCTATCACCAGCAGCTCGACGCTTTGCACGAGCGTCACTTGGGCAAGGCGAAGCTGGGCACCACCAAGCGGGGCATCGGCCCGGCCTACGCCGACAAGGCGATGCGCCTCGGAATTCGTGTGCAAGACCTCCTCGACGAAGACATTTTCCGCGAGAAGCTGCACGGATCGCTCTCGCACACCAACAAGGTCCTCACGAAGGTCTTCAACCGCCTGCCCGTCGATCCCGACGCGCTGGCCGATCGTGTGCTCCAGGAGTGTCTCGAGGGCATCAAGCCGCACATCGCCGACTCGGTCAACCTGATCCACGACGCACTCGATGCCGGACAGCACGTGTTGTTCGAGGGGGCACAGGCGACCTTCCTCGACCTCGACCACGGCACGTACCCGTTCGTCACCTCCAGCAACCCGATTGCCGGCGGTGCCTGCACCGGCGCCGGTATCGGGCCCAAGGACATCACTCGGGTCGTCGGCATCGCGAAGGCGTATGTCACCCGCGTCGGCTCGGGACCGTTCCCGACCGAGCTTCTCGACGACACCGGCGACAAGATCGTCGACATCGGCCGGGAATACGGCGTCAACACCGGTCGTCGCCGCCGGCCCGGCTGGTTCGATGCCGTGATGCTGCGGCACGCCGCACGGGTCAACGGACTGACCGAGTTGGCGATCACCAAACTCGACGTGCTCGACACGTTCGACGAGATCAAGATGTGCGTGGCCTACGAGATCGACGGCGAGCGGGTCGAGCGGATGCCGTACCACCAGTCCGACCTGCACCGGGCGAAGCCGATCTACGAGACCTTCCCTGGCTGGAAGACCGACCTGACCGCAGCGACCGAGCCGGGCGACCTGCACGCACACGCTCAGTCGTATCTGCGGGCGCTCGAGGAGCAGGTCGGCGTCAAGGTCTCACTCGCCTCCACCGGCCCCGGCCGAGACCAGTACCTCCACTGGAGCTGAGGACCCGGGCGTCCTCTGTCGACGGTCAGTCGCGCTGACGACGGCGCGGGAGTTGATCAGCTCGTCGCTCTTCGACCGGCGCCATGCCGCGCAGCAGCGGAGGGATCCAATTGCCGTTCGCGTCGGTATCGGCTGCGGCTCGAGCGGTGGCGCCATTGGCGACGGGACCGACCGCCGAGGCGGCCGGAACCGGGTTCGGTGTGGCGGGGACCACCGGTGGCGCCTGGCCTTCGAACGGTGGGGCGACCGGGGGCGGTGTTGCTCGCGACGGGCTGGGCGCGACCATCGGCGACGGCTCGCTCCGCCGCTCCACCAGGGGCTCAGCCGGAGGCTGGAACTGGTCTGCGGCGCGTTGGCGTGGCGGAAGGGGTGTCGTAGCGGCGACGTGCGACGGGCCAGGCGCCGCAGGGGCAGCTGACGCTGGGCCGGCCGCCGACGGGGTCGAGTCTGGGAAGGCCGGAGCGCCGAAAGGGTCGCCCATGGCAAACGGATCGCTCCCGAGATCGGTGGCGGCCGGCGCATGTCCGATGGGTTCCGGGGTCGCCGGCGAGGCGGCCCGGGGGGTGGTGGCATCCCACAGGAGGGGCGTGGCCGGCGTGGCGAACGGATCGTTGCTGCTCGGCGCAGCCGATGGTGCCGGGAAGGCCAGATCGACCTGCGGCGTCGTGGTCGGCGTGGGCTCGACGAACGGATCCCACGTCGGGGCGAACGGATCGGCGTCGAGATCGTCGGCCGCTGTCGCCGCGGCCGGAGGAGCCGGTTGGTCGACCGGCGCCGCATGCTGGCCCGTCGTCGGCGAAGCGGCGGGCGACGCTGCCGCCCCGTTGGCCGTTCGGGTTCGGAATCGATCTGCCAATGAGTCCGCTGGTGGGGCGACCGGAGTCACGTGCTCGGTCGGCTCCGCATCGTCGGCCTGGGTCGACGGCGCCGTCTCCAGCTTCGATCCGGTGACCTCGCCGTCGATCGGCCAGCCCGGGTCGGGAGGCGAGCTGGCTTCAGGCGACAGCTGCGACGCCGGCAGCGTTCCGGGTGGTGCGCTCGCCAGTGCGCCGCTCTCGATCAGCGTGGTCGCGGGGGTGGAACGGCCGGTCGGCACCGATGGTGGGCGTGGCGCTGGTTCCGCTGTCTCCTGCTCGGCCAGCGTTTCGTCGCTGGTGTCGAGTTCGGGATCGTCGTCGCCGCGGCGCCGCAGCCCGAAGCGGCGTTTCGACGCTCGTGCCTCGTCGAGGACTGGTTCGTCGATCGGCTCCGGCGCGATCACCTCGGCGGAGCGCTCGACATAGTCCTCCGCTTCGTCGAAGAATTGGAAGGTCTTTGCTCGTCGGGTTGATTTGGCCTCTTCGAGCGCAACCCGGGCCCGTTCGACATGGGCTTTCGACACGCGCGGTTTCGACGCTTTCGCCCCTTTGATCCCACTGTTACTGATCGCACATTCGCGGCAGATCAGCTTTCCCTTCCCGCCGCGAGTCGTGATGAGGCAGCTTCGGCAGAACTCGTCACCGCAGAATTCGCAGACGTCATCGGCATGATCGAGCGGATCAGCGCTGCAGCGGCCATTCATGTGGATCGATGCTCCAAACGGACGAGGGTGGACACCCGATCGATCGACATGGTCCGGGGGTGGCTTGAGAAGTTTTCTCCGATGATGCAACCGATGGCGCGAAGGAGGGCGGGCCCACCGCAGCCCGCCCCCGTCGCGACGATCGATCGGACCTCGGATCAGCTCGAACGGGCGATCCCGGCGGCTTTCAAGGTCTTGGCGCTCACGCCGAGTTCGCGGAACGCGCTGTAGGAGATCCCCTTGCGTTCGGCATAGCTCTTCGCCACCTCGGTGAAGGCCCGTTCGAGTTCCTCGAGGTCATTGTCGCTCTGGAGCCGCTCGAGTTCTTCCTCGAGATCGATGCGCTCCTGCGTCAGCTGCAGTCGCTTGAGCGGGTCGACCTCGGGGAGATCCCGGGCGATGGCGTCGAGCCGATTCTTGATGGAATCGGGCGTGCGCTTGCGTCCACGTTTGGGACGATGGGTGTCGAGCGCTTCGAGGTAGTTGCGAACGGTTCTCCCTTCTGCTCGTCCCTGCGCAAGGGCATCTTTGTGTTCTTGTGACATGGAAGTCATTGGCGGTGTCATGAATCCAGTCAACACCATGAAAGGCTCGATGGGAACACCTTGGATCGAACCGCTGGAGACGATGAGTCATTGGGCCTGACCAATCCGGCCGTATTTGCCAATGAGAAGCGGTCGCTATTGGGCCATTGGGGTAGCGACAGGACGAGGGCGCTCGGGCCGCAACGCAAATCGACCAGCGCCGGAAGCGCTGGTCGACTCGTGTTGATCTGTGTGGTCGGGACCGGCGTCGATCCGGTGACCTACCGCTTTTCAGGCGGTCGCTCTGCCAACTGAGCTACCCGACCGTGCTTGGTGTGTCGGGTGCTCGGGAGCCGAGCGCCCAGCACGCTTGAGCAATCGAAGAAATTCGCTCAGCGAATTTCTTCAAGAAACCCGAAGGGTTTCAGCGGTCCCGACGAGATTTGAACTCGCGACCTCCGCCTTGACAGGGCGGCGTGCACTCCAGACTGCACTACGGGACCTCTTGGATTCCACATCGTATGGCAAAGTGATGTGGCGTACTACTGGTATTGCGCACCCCCAACGGGATTCGAACCCGTGTTCCTGCCGTGAAAGGGCAGTGTCCTAGGCCGCTGAACGATGGGGGCCAGTGAGACCAGGCTCTTGCCCGTGAGGGCCGGGACAATCTAGCACGCCGTTGCGGAACCACCACCTGGCGGTCGTGCTTTTTCGCGTCGTCGATGTCGGTCAATCCGTCAGGCGGGAATGGAGGGCCCCAACGATGGACTCCAGCAGGACGCCGAGGATGTGGTAGATCTCGAGGCCGTCGGCCCGAGGGTCGTCGTCATCGACGTCGGGTTCGTCCTCGCTGACGTCGAGCATGGTGCCGAGCACCAGCCGGAGATCGTTGATGACGTGCATCCAGGCCAGAACGGTCTCCTCGTCGACTCGATCGGCTCCGGCGGTCTCGGCCACCCGTTCGACGTGTGCGCGGCGCTGGTCGATCAGTTCGCCTCGCGCCAGGATCTGGTACCCGGCATCACGCTCGGCATCGTCGGCGTAGGCCGTCGGGAAGAGTCGGGTGAGCTCGGGCCGATCGTCGTCCAGCATCGAGTCGAGCTGACCGGCGAGGCCGACCACCAACTCGACCAGATGATCGGGAAATAGGATCGAGTACGTCCCGTCACGATGGGTCTTGACCAACTCGAACATGGTCGGCTTTCAATCGTCTTGCTGGAGCGTGGCCCACAGACCGTAGCCATGGAGACGGTGGACGTCTCGCTCGGCATCCGAACGGGTCCCACTCGACACGACGGCGCGCCCTTTCTCGTGCACATCCATCATCAGCTTGTCGGCCTTCTCTTTCGAGTAGCCGAACAACTTCTGGAAGACGAACGAGACATACGACATCAGGTTGATCGGGTCGTTCCACACCAAGACGACCCATGGCCGGTCTTCATCGACACGTTCATCGACATCGGGGTCGAGAAGTTCGAGCGGCGAGCTGTCGGTCATCGAACGGCCGACTGGCGGGAGGCGTCGAGGTCGGTCAGATCGATCGTGTCGGTCGTATGAGTGAACAGCGAGAGGTGCGTCCAAAGCAGCGCCGAGAACACCACGACGGAGCCCAGCACGTGAAGTTCGACCAGCGCAGCGGGAACGCCGGTGAAGTATTGGAGATAGCCGACGGCGCCTTGGGCGATGAGGGCCCCGAGGGAGAGACTGGCGAGCTTCGAGATCTCCGGCGGTCCGCTCGACTGCAAACGAAGCACCAGCGTGATGACGAGGGCAACACAGACCCAGGCCGCCAGACTGTGGAGGCGAACGATCGAACCGAGGTCGAACGAGAGCCGGTCGACCTCGGGGTCGCCACTGTGCGGTCCGGTGCCGGTGACGAGGGTGCCGACCATGAGCACCACCACGGACCACCAGACGGCGATACGGCTGATCGTGACGGTCCCGGCGTCGACGAGCGGTCGGGCCGGGCCCGGCTCGGACCGGTTGCGGTCGAGCAGCACGATGGCATTCCACAGCAGGACGATCGACAGCAGGTAGTGGCCCGAGACGAAGAGTGGGTGCAGATCGACCAGGACGGTTGCTCCACCGAGAACGATCTGGCCGACCACCCCGGCGACCAGCCCCCACGCCCAGAGGATCAGGTCGCGACGGCGCGGCGTGCGTCGGTACGCAAATAGCACGGCGGCGCCGACCCCGAAGCTCACGACCCCGGTGAGGAGTCGGTTGCCGAATTCGATCCACGGATGGAACCCGATGGCCGGGACGAGCCGGTCCTCACTGCAGGTTGGCCAATCCTCACACCCGAGGCCGGAGCCGGTGAGCCGCACGGCGGCACCGGTGAGCACGATGCCCGCGAGGAGGGCGGTGGCGAAGAGGAGTACGTGTTGGTAGCGCTCGGGAGTGATGCCTCCCCGACCGGTGGAGACATGCTCGGAGCGTGCGCGCAACTGATCGTCGGCCATGGCGGCAACGGTACTGGACGGGTCCTCGCAGCAGAAGACCCGAGGAGGCGGAGATGACCAAGGTCCCGGCGGCGTCGAGCCCGCGAGGCCCGAGCGCCCTGGTTGGTGACAACTCGCACTGATCGCCACAACTTCTTTCTGGCGACGCATCCACAGGGCTACCCTGTCCCACGGTGTTGATCACGGTCGCTTCTCAATCCAGGGTTCGTGCCTTCGTCGCGCTGACGAAGCCGCGCATCATCGAACTCCTGCTGGTGTCGACCGTGCCCACCATGGTGCTGGCCCAGCGGGGACTGCCCGACATCTGGCTGATGGTGGCCACCGTGATCGGCGGGACCTTCTCCGCCGGCGGGGCGAACGCCATCAACATGTACGTCGACCGCGACATCGACGCAAAGATGGAACGCACGAAGGGCCGACCGCTCGTCACCGGCGAGCTGCAACCGACCGAAGCGTTGGTCTTCGCCGTCGGACTCGAGATCATCTCGTTCATCTGGCTCTGGGGGTTCGTCAACCTGCTCAGCGCCGTGCTCGCCGTCACGGCGTGCCTCTTCTATGTGTTCATCTACACGCTGTGGCTGAAGCGTACGTCCACCCAGAACATCGTGATCGGTGGTGCGGCCGGTGCTGCGCCCGTCCTGATCGGGTGGTCGGCGGTGACCAACCAGGTGGGGTGGCCCGCCGTGCTGCTCTTCGGTGTCGTCTTCTTCTGGACGCCTCCCCATTTCTGGGCGCTCGCGATCCGCTACGAGTCGGACTACGCCGCGGCTGGCGTACCGATGATGCCGGTGGTGGCCGGGCACAAGCAGACTGCCAAGCAGATGCTCGTCTATTCGCTCGTCGTGTGGGCCTGCAGTCTTGCGCTCATCCCGGTGGCCGACATGGGCTACGTCTACATCGCCTCGGCGTTGCTCATCGGCGCCGCGTTCTCGGGAGGGGCGTGGCAGCTCGTTCGTGAGCAGGACCCGGCCGTGCTCAACAAGCTCTCGATCCGCTACTTCGCCTTCTCGATCACCCATCTGACCGTGCTTTTCGGTGCGGTGGCGCTCGACCAATTGTTGGGATGGGGGACATGAACTTCGTCTCCAGCGCTCCAGCCGGTTACAGTGCTCCCGCACCCACGAGCTGGCGCGGGTGGCTCGCGCCCTATCACCACCTCCAACTGGGGTCCACGCATCCATGGCAATGACTGAAATCCGCCCCGAAACCGAAGCTGCTGCGGGTCTCGCTGCGCCAGCGACGACCCTCGACTCGGTCCTCGGGACCGGCGATCACAAGGTGATCGGCCGACTGTGGATCGGGACAGGTGCACTGTTCCTCCTCGCTGCGCTCGCGATCTCGGCGGTTGCCGCCGTCGAGACACTCGATCTCGGCGGATTCAGCATCGTCGAAGATGCCGGGGAGTTCGTCCAGATCTACTCGCTTGCTCGCGAGGCCCTGTTCTTCGCCGGCATCGTCCCGCTGCTCGTGGGCCTCGCCACCTACCTGACGCCACTGCAGGTCGGTTCCTCGGCTCTCGCGTTCTCACGTGGTGCCGCCGCTGCCTTCTGGTGCTGGTTGGCCTCCACCATCATCTTCATCGTCGCCTACATCGACAATGGCGGCCCGGCCGGCGGTCGCCTCGACGGCACGGTGCTATGGACGCTGTCGCTCGCCGCCATGATCGGCTCGATCGTGTGGGCATTGGTGTGTGTCGCCACCACGACCCTCGGCGCACGTGCTCCGGGGATGAGCCTCGACCGGGTGCCGGTGTCGGCATGGGGCTTCACCGTCTTCTCCGTCGTCGGGCTCTTCGCCCTTCCGATCGTCATGGCCCAGCTGCTCCTGGCCTACATCGACACCAAGTACGGCTACCTCCCCACCTCGGCCGACCGGCTCTCGCTCGTCACGATCGGCAACAGCTTCAGCCTCGCCCCGGCGCTCTACTGGGTGAGTGTCCCGGCGCTCGGCCTCGCCATCGACATGATCGCCGTCCACAGCGGCCGCCCGGTGCGGTTCCACCGCTCGGTGCTGGCGGCGCTCGGCCTGCTCGGCATTGCGAGCTTTGCTTCCGAACTGCTGAGCTTCGGCGGACGCGGTCGCCCGGTCGCCTTCGACAACGGCCTGCTCGTGGTGGGACTGCTCGTGGCCATCCTCCCCACCCTCGCTGCGCTGGCGCTCGTCGGCGACAGCATCAAGTCCGGTGGGGTCAAGGTCACGGCGCCGATGACCGCAG
The DNA here is from genome assembly GCA_041394265.1 of Acidimicrobiales bacterium. Classification (NCBI taxonomy): domain Bacteria; kingdom Bacillati; phylum Actinomycetota; class Acidimicrobiia; order Acidimicrobiales; species Acidimicrobiales bacterium. The sequence goes on along the minus strand of JAWKIO010000005.1, from coordinate 1,755,394 downwards.
CACTGCTTGCCGGTCTGCTCACGCTGCTGGGCGTTGTGGTGGGTGCGCTCGGCACCATCGCCCCGATCGTCGGCTTCGTCGAGAAGGTCGCCGACACTGACATCAACCTCTCGTCGGCCCTCACGCTGAACACCACCGCCTTCCACGACGGGGTCCGTGGTCTGATCCTCGGTGCCGCCGTCGTTGCCATCATCGGCGCCGTGCACCATTGGGGTCACAAGATCTTCGGTCGAAACCTCAGCGAGCCGGCCGGTCTCGCCGCCGTGCTCGCATCGGCCCTTGGCGCCGTCCTGTGGGGTATCGGTGGCGTCATCAACGGCTTCCTCGAAGCGCCGCTCTTCATGATCGACGCCGACGTCGATGGCAATGTCGAGACGCTGAACCTGCTCGCCGTCGTTGGCACGGCGCTGCTCACCGCCGGAGCTGCGCTGCTGCTCCTCAATGTGCTCGGCGCCCTCGCCGGCCGCGGGACCTCGACCGAGCCGTGGCGAGGCACCACCCTCGAGTGGTCGACCACCTCGCCACCGCCACCCGGCAACTTTGCCGAAATGCCCATCGTCAACTCGGCGACGCCGCTGGCTGACGCCGCCCAGGAGGATCAGGCCTGATGGACACCGTCGCCGTCGATCGCAGTCCCTTCGACGCCATTCCGGCGCAGGCCGTCGCCCCGACACCGGCTCGGCCCCGCCTGCTCTTCATCGGCACCGCGCTGGCGTCCGCCGCCGTTGCCTCCGGCTTCAGCGGACTCGTCGGTCTCTACGTCGCCGCTCGAGCCGACCTGCGGGCCACCGGTCAGGTCTGGCTCCCTCGGGGTGTCGAGATCCCGCTGACGCAACCGAACATGATGGCCTTCACGCTCGTGTTCAGTGCCGTGACCATGTATTGGGCGGTGTCCTCGATCAAGAACGACGACCGCAACAACGCCACCATCGCCCTGGCGATGTCCACGTTGTTCGGCTTTGCCTACATCGCGCAGACCGCGTACCTGCTCACCATCATGGGCATGCCGGTCCGGGGCGACGAGTTGGCCCGTCCGCCACTGTTCTACGCCATCATCGGCTCCCACATCGTCATCATGCTCGCCGCTGTGCTCTACGCCGTCGTCATGTGGCTGCGCACTCTCGGTGGGGAGTACAGCGCCAAGGATGTCGAGGGCATTCGCGGCGCTGCGATGTTCTGGTATGTCGCCGTCGGTCTGTACCTGGTCTTCTGGTACGCCATCTACATCACCAAGTAGGTAGAGACACCAATGTTCACCTGGGGTTCGAAGTTCCTGTTCGCCATCTCGCTCGTGGCGCTGATCAGTGCCTGTGTGTATGGCCTCGTCACCGGCGGTCAGCCGGTGGGTGTCATCAGCGCCGGCTACAAGGGCGGCGTCGGCGAGCACCTCGGCTACACCATCTTGGTGTTCGCTTCGGTCAGCGCCCTGGTGCTCGGCACGGTCGCCGTCATTGCTCGCGACGGCGATGCCGAAGCGATGGCCCAGCTTGCCGGCACCGGCACGGTGCCTGCCGTTACGCCGCCCGCCGATCCGGCCATCTGGGGTTTGTTGTCGGCCTTCGCCCTGGCCAGCGTGATCGTGGGAGCGGCGGTGTCCCGCGCGTTCCTCTATCTCGGCATCGCCGTGTTCGCCGTGGTGCTGATCCAGTGGCTGGTGCAGGCGTGGTCCGATCGAGCCACCGGTGATCCCGAGGTCAACCGCATCATCCGCCGCCGGGTGATCGGCCCGATCGAGGTACCGCTCATGGGCACCGTCGGCATCGCCGTCATCGTCCTTGGGGTGTCGCGCATCTTCTTGGCCGCCCCCAGCCAGACCTGGTCGGTCGTCGCTGGATCCGTGATCACCATCGTGTTGTTCGGTTCGGCGGTCCTGTTGTCCAAGGTGCAGGTGCCGAAGAGCGTCAGCACCGCACTGATGGTGCTGGGTGCTGTCGTCGTGCTGGCCGGCGGGATCGTCGGCGCCGCCGTCGGCGAACGCGACTTCCACCACGGCACCGAGCACCACGAGGAGGCCGAGTGAGTTTGCTCGGACCACGAACCCCCCGCCCCCGATCCGACGAGAAGGTCATGACCAACTCCCGCCGCCGCTCACTGCGCACGATCTCCACCCTCGGCGTCGGCACGCTGGTGCTTGCGTCCTGTGCCGACGACAAGCCACTGAACACCTTCGAGCCGCGGGGCCCCAAGGCCGAGATCGCACTCGACCTCATGTACCCCTACATCTGGGCCATCATGGGCTTCGTTTTCGTTGCGGTGGTCTTCGGCGGCATCTCCCTCACCGTCAAGAATCGGGTGAAGCCCGAAGACTTCGATCACGACGATCTGCCCTACCAGCGTCACGGTAACGACAAGCTCGAGATCGGCTGGACCATCCTGCCGGCGATCGTCCTGGCGATCGTTTCGGTGCCCACCGTCATCAGCATCTGGAAGCTGGAAGAGAAGAACGACTCGAATCAGCTCGACGTCATGGTCATCGGCCAGCAGTGGTGGTGGGAATACCGCTACGACGTCGACGGCGACGGCTTCTTCCGCGACGCCGACGGTGACGGCGAGATCTGGGGCGCCGATGGCGAGGGTGGCGACGCCGACGACCGCGAATGGCCGCTCGAACTTGCCCTCGACCCCGACGATCTGGTGGTCGCCAACGAGCTCGTCATTCCGGTCGGCATGCAGGTCGACCTCACGATCACCTCGCGTGACGTCATCCACTCGTATTGGATCCCACGCCTCAACGGCAAGCGCGACGCCGTGCCCGGCCGGTTCACCACGTGGAGCCTCGAAGCCGACGAAGTCGGCAAGTACACCGGCTGGTGCACCGAATACTGTGGGCTGTCGCATGCTCGCATGCGCATGTCGACCGTGGCCCTCGAACAAGGCGATTGGGACCAGTGGTTCGCCAATCAGCTGAAGCCCGCCGAGGTGCCCACCGACGAGGCCGCCCTCGCTGGTCGCACCCTCTTCCAGGCCAACTGTGCGAGCTGCCACGTGATTCGCGAGAACGACCTCGACGTGTTCGGTGAGGACGAGAGCGATCCCTACCTCAACCCGTACAACCTCTCCCAGGAGGAGTACGAGGCCGCGTTCTCCGAAGATCAGCGAGCCACCCTCGGTGACGACCCGAATGCCGTGGCCTTCGCCGACCTGATCCCGCTCACGTCGATGGCGGCGCCCGACCTCACCCACGTGGCGACCCGTTCGGTCTTCGCTGGTGCGATCTACAGCCAGTACGCCGAAGTCGATGCCGACGACGACAATCTGCTCGAGCAATACCCGAACTACCTCACCCTGAGCGAGGACGCCCGGTGGAACGTGCCCCAGCTCACCCGCTGGATCCGCAATGCACCCGAACAGAAGGCCATGTATGCCGACGGGCAACGTGGCATGCCGGCCTTCCCCGGCCTCTCCGCAACCGACATCGACAATCTGGTCGCCTACCTGGCGACCCTGGACTGAGCAGGAGCTGACCAACGATGGCCATCATCGAAGGTGAACCGCTCGCCCTTCCCTCGGGCGATCAACGGCGGGCTGAACAACCCCTCGGGGTCTTTGCTCGTCCTCGCAACGCCACCGGTCTGAAAGACTGGTTGACCACGGTCGACCACAAGAAGATCGGCATCATGTACGGCGCGTCGGCCATGTTCTTCCTGCTGATCGGCGGTGTGGCTGCGCTGCTGATCCGAGCGCAGCTGGCCACGCCCAACAGCCAGTTCCTGTCGGCAGACATGTACAACCAGGTCTTTACCATGCACGGCACGGTGATGATCTTCCTCGTCGTCATGCCGATCGGTGCGGCCTTCGCCAACTATCTCCTGCCGCTGCAGATTGGTGCTCGAGACGTTGCGTTCCCCCGAATCAACGCCTTCAGCTTCTGGGTGTTCCTCTTCGGCGGCCTGTTGTTGAACACCAGCTGGTTCCTCGGCGGCGGCGCCGATGGTGGCTGGTTCAACTACGCCCCCAACAATGGAGTGTCCTACTCGCCTTCGCACGGCATCGACTTCTGGAACGCCGGCCTGCTCATCGCCGGTATCGGCTCGCTGAGCGGTGCGGTCAACCTGATCACCACCGTGCTCAACATGCGGGCTCCCGGCATGGCCTTCATGCGGATGCCAATCTTCGTGTGGATGACCCTGGTCACCCAGTTCCTGCTCCTGTTCGCGGTGCCGGTGCTCACCGTGGCCCAGATCCTGCTGCTTCTCGATCGCAACTTCGATGCCAACTTCTTCAACATCGAACAGGGCGCCGACCCACTGCTGTGGCAGCACCTCTTCTGGGTGTTCGGTCACCCCGAGGTGTACCTCATGATCCTGCCGGCCTTCGGCATCGTGTCCGAGGTCATCCCCACCTTCGCTCGCAAGCCCATCTTCGGCTACCCCTTCATGGTGTTCTCCGGCATCGCCATCGGTTTCATGGGCTTCGGCGTGTGGGCACACCACATGTTCGTTTCGGGTCTGGGTCCGCTCGGTGTCACTGCCTTCTCGGTCGCCACCATGTTCATTGCGGTGCCGACGGGCGTGAAGATTCTCAACTGGATGGCAACCCTCTGGGGCGGCAAGCTCACGCTCAACACGCCGATGCTCTTCGCCATCGGCTTGGTCACCCAGTTCACCGTCGGTGGTCTGTCGGGCGTGTCGCACGCCATCGCCCCGTCCGACACTCAGCAGACCGACACCTACTACATCGTTGCCCACTTCCACTATGTGCTCTTCGGCGGTGCCCTCTTCGGGTTCGTGTCGGGCTTCTACTTCTGGTGGCCGAAGGTCTTCGGCTTCAAGCTGAACGAGACCATCGGCAAGTGGCATTTCTGGGGGATGGTCGTCGGCTTCAACATGACCTTCGCCCCGCAGCACATCCTCGGCCTGCAGGGCATGCCCCGCCGCATGCACACCTACGACGATGCGATGGGTCTCAACACTTGGAACCTGGTGTCATCGATCGGCTCATTCATCCTCGGTGTCTTCACCCTCTTCCTGCTGCTCAACGCCTTCATGTCCTGGAAGCAGTGGAAGGCGGCCGGCCGTCCCGCCGTCGGCGCCGACCCGTGGGACGCTCGCACGATCGAGTGGTCGATCCCCTCGCCATCGCCCGAGCACAACTTCGACACCACTCCAGTGGTCACCTCGGTCGACGACTTCTGGCACCGCAAGTACCAGAAGAACGACGAAGGCGTCCTTCGCCGGGTCCACACCGGCGAGGAACTGGCCCAGGCCGGCAACGGCCAGGGTGTGCACCTGCCGGCGCCCAGCTACTGGCCGATCCTGTTGGCCTTCTCCTTCCCGATCCTGGGTTACGCGGTGATCTTCAGCCTGTGGCTGGCGATCCCGGCCGGATTCCTTCTGATCATGTCGATCTTCGGTTGGGCGCTCGAGCCGGCCGACGACCTCGACATCCAAGACCATGGTCACGACGACCACGAGCTCGCAGGGGCCCACGCATGACCGACATCGCCGAACCCACCGAGCACGTTGCATCGGCTGCGGCCCACGACCAGCACGAGGAGCACCACACCAGCCTCGGCATCTCCAACATGAAGCTGGCGATGTGGCTGTTCCTCGGGTCGGAGTGCCTGCTCTTCGGTGCGCTCATCTCGACCTACCTGCTCACCAAGACCCGGTTCCTCACCGAGTTGATCGCCGGCAACCCGCGCGTCACCTCCACCCTCCCGGCCGAGCTGGTCGCTGAGATGACCGAGAAGGGATCGGTCGAGCCGATGTTCGACATCCCCTTCACCTCGTTCAGCTCCTTCGTCCTGCTCATGAGCTCGCTGGCCATGGTGCTCGCCCACTCGGCCATCGTGCGGGCCGACTACAAGAACACCAAGCTCTGGCTCGCCACCACGGCGCTGCTCGGCACCGTGTTCATCGGTGGTCAGGTGTATGAGTTCACGGCCTTCTATCGGGAAGGTCTGACCTACACCGGCAACCTCTTCGGATCGGCCTTCTTCACTCTCACCGGCTTCCACGGCATCCACGTCACCGTCGGCATCTTGATGCTGCTGGCGCTCCTCGTCGTTGCCCAGCAGGGCAAGCTGCACCAGGATCGGGCGGAAACGGTCGAGCTGGTCGGTCTCTACTGGCACTTCGTCGACGTCGTCTGGGTGCTGATCTTCACCATCGTCTACCTGATTCCCTGAGTCGAAGGAGCATTCATGTCGGATTCCACCATCGACCCCACCATCTTGGGAGACGACGACTTCCACGCAGAACATGTCGCTGAGAAGAGCTACTGGATCGTCTTCCTTTCGTTGGCCATCATCACCGCCGTCGAGATCGCCTGGTCGTATCTCGGCTTGAGCGGCATTGCGCTCGTCGTGCCGCTCGTGATCATGATGATCGTCAAGTTCTTCGTTGTTGCCGGTGTGTTCATGCACCTCTACTTCGACCTGAAGTTCGTGAACGGCAAGTACTTCAGCATCATGTTCGGGTTCGGTCTGGTGTTGGCGGTCGCCGTGTTCCTCGCCGTAGTGGCCTCCTTCGACTTCAAAGTCTGACCTGGCCATGATCCCGGCCGTCACCATCGGATTCGGTGACGTTTCGTACGTCCCGCATCCCGAGGTCTGGATGCTGTTGGTGGGCTCGCTCGCCATCGGCTGGTACGCCTCGCGAGTGCTCGAGCCCAAGGCCGTTGCCGCCGGCTACGAGGCGATCACCCGCAACCAGCGCCGCTGGTTCGGTGTGGGCTTCGTCAGTATCTGGCTGGCGTCGGACTGGCCGGTACACGACGTGGCCGAGAACTACCTCTACTCGGTGCACATGCTGCAGCACATGCTGCTGTCGATGCTGATCCCGGCGGCCTTCGTGCTGGCCACTCCCCGCTGGTTGCTCGAACTGGTGATCGACCCCAGTAGCCGTCTGTGGCGCTGGTTCCGCACGGCGTCGAAGCCGCTAGTGGCCGGGATCGTCTTCAACTGCCTGACGATGTGGCTCCACTGGTCCCGAGTCGTGCAGATCTCGGCCGACTCGGGTGTGGTCCACTTCCTCTTCCATCTGATGATCTTCGTCTCCGGCCTCCTCATGTGGATGCCGGTCTTCGGACCCATCACCGAGTGGCGCCTGAAGCCCCTCAGCCAGTGCATCTACCTGTTCTCGATGTCACTGGTGCCCACCATCCCCGGTGGCTGGCTCGTCTTCGCCACCGGCGTGGTCTACGGCCACTACGACACCCCAGAGCGGCTGTGGGGGATCGACGTCCTCGCCGATCAGCAAGCGGCCGGCGTCATCATGAAGCTGCTCGGCGGCTTTGTGCTGTGGGCGATCATCTTGGTCGTGTTCACCAAGTGGGCCAAGGCCGAGATGCGATCCGACGAGGCAGCACGCGACGAACGAGCACGACTCGAGCGGGTCGACACCCTCACCTACGAGCAGGTCAGTTCGGCGTTCGCCACCACCCCGGCGCCGAGCGAACCGCACTGAACCTTTCCGTTCGTCGCATCGACCGACCCGGCGACGCGATGGGCTCGACTCACTCCCAGCGGAAGAGGCGAAGGGCGAGCAGTGGCGCTCCGGCCGCCCACACCATGAGTGTCCCCCAGGCCCAGCCCGCCCCGTTGCTGCCGGCGAAGCCGGACCGGAGGAGTTCGGCAAGCGCCGTCGAGGGAAGGAGTTTGGCGAGCGCTCCAAGCCACCCGGGCAGGGTGTCGAGCTCGAAGACCAGCCCGCTCAGGATCAGGAGGAGCACGTAGAGGGTGTTGGCGAGAGCGAGCGAGGTCAGTCCCTCGACGACGCTGGCGACGACGATGCCGAGTGCACTGAACGCGATCAAGCCAAGTGCGAGTGCAGCGACGATGCTCGGATGGAGCGACGGGTCCCAGCCGAGCACCAGCGCAACGATCGCGAGCACGACCAGCTGGGCACAGAAGAAGACCACCGTCCCCACGAACTTGGCGGTGATGAACTCCGAGGCTCGCAGGGGAGTGACGGCGAAGCGGCGGATGGCGCCGAAGCTGCGATCGAAGCCGAGGCCGATGGCGACGCGCACGAACGACACCGACAGCAGGGCGAGCGAAAGGACGCCCGGGGTCAGGAAGTCGACTGGGTCGCCGTCGCCGGTGGGCAGGACGTCGACGCTCGAGAAGAAGACGAGCAGGAGGAGCGGGAGACCGAGGGTCAGGAGCAGTTGCTCGCCGTCGCGGCGGGCGATGCGGAGGTCGGTCAGGACGAGCGCACGAATCCGGTCGATACTCATCGGTCGCTACTCGACTCGTCTCGTAGACCTGGGTGTGCCGGCTCGCCGGTGAGTTCGAGGAACACGGACTCCAACGAGCGGTGTCCGGCGAGCATGGAGCTGGCCATGGTGTCGTGAGCGGCGAGCCACTGGTTGACCGATCCCACGGCAGCAGCGGACGGTGGGTGATCGACCCGGTAGTGGCCAAGGGGTCCCTCGACCGCCGTGGTGTCGAGCAGCGACGCCAATTCAGCGATGGGAAGGCCCCCCGGGGCGCGGAACTCGATGCGATCCGTGGTGGTGGTGAGTTCGTCGATCGTTCCGTGTGCGACATCGTGACCGTGGTCGAGGATGACGACTCGATCGGCGACTCGTTCCACGTCGTCGAAGCGATGGGTCGTGACCAGCACGGCGGTGCCCTCGGCGGCGTGCTGGGCGATGAGCGTGAGAATGCGCTCTCGGCCGGCGGCATCGACGGCGTTGGTCGGCTCGTCGAGCAGGAGGACCTCGGTGCCGCCGCACAGCGCCAGCGCCAGGCTCAGTCGTTGCTGCTCACCGCCCGATAGCTTCCGCCACCGTTGGTTCCGGAGGGCGGTGAGACCGGTGGCCTGGACGATGCTTTCGATCCGCTCTTCTGCCCCGTGCAGCGACGCGAACAGCTCGATGGCCTCGATCACGGTGACCCCCATGGGCAGACCGCCTTGTTGAGGCATCACCCCCCATCGATTGGCGATGGCGTGGCGCTCGGTTGCCGGGTCACGATCGAGGATGCGAACGCGCCCTTGGGTCGGCTGCAGGTAGCCCTCGATGGCGTTGAGCAAGGTGGTCTTCCCGGCCCCGTTGGGTCCGAGGAGGGCAACGACCTCGCCCGGCTCGACCCGGAGCGTGACGCCGTCGACGGCCGCCGGTGCCGACGAGTCGTAGCGGATGACCAGATCGTCCACGTCGATCGACATGTTCGCACGCTATCGCCATCGATCGGCTTGACTGGAGGACGTGGATTTGGCCCGGATGCGCGCAGAGTACGAGAACCAAGGACTCGATGTCTCCGATGTCGAGCACGACCCGATGGATCAGTTCGAGCTGTGGCTCCGTGCCGCGCTCGACGCCGAGCTGGTCGAGCCCAATGCCATGGTGCTGGCCACCGTCGATCACCATGGCCGCCCGCACGCACGCAACGTCCTGCTCAAGGGCATCACCGACGGCGGGTTCGAGTTCTTCACCAACTACAACAGCGCCAAGGCGGAGCAGTTGGCGACCAACCCGGCCGCTGCGCTCACGTTCAGCTGGCTTGGCCTCCACCGGCAGGTCAATGTGATCGGCACCGTGTCCAAGGTCGAGCCGGGCGAGTCCGACGCCTACTTCGCCGTCCGTCCCCGTGGGTCGCAGCTCGGAGCCTGGGCATCGCTGCAGAGCACCGAGCTGCCCGACCGGGCCACGCTCGAGGGGCGCTACGAGGCAGCCGAGGCCGGATTCGAGGGTGTCGAGGTCCCGCGTCCGGACCACTGGGGTGGCTACCGGCTCGATCCGACCGAGATCGAGTTCTGGCAGGGCCGGCCCAGCCGTCTGCACGACCGGATCCGCTTCCGCAAGGTCGGCAACGACTGGACCCGCATCCGACTCTCCCCCTGACCCCCGTTCCGTCGCCGACCCCTCCCCGTTCTGTGCGTCATTCACCCCGCGTTCCCCGTTCTGTGCGTCAAAGTTCCCGGACCCGGGAACTTTGACGCACAGAACGGTTCCGACCGGTGAGTTTGACGCACAGAAGGAGGGTCAGAGGAGCTGGTTGCCGGCGAAGGCGATGTGGTCGAGGTCGGCGAGATCGAGCACCTGGAGGTAGATGCGGGTGATGCCGAGGTCGGCGTAGCGGCCGAGGCGGTCCCGGACCTCTTCCACCGTGCCGGCGGCGGAGTCTTCGCGCATCTGGACGAGGTCTCGCCCGATGTTGTCGGCGCGGCGTTGGGCGTCGGCCTCGGTCTCGCCCAGGCACATCACCATCGCCGACGAGAACACCAGCTCGTCGGGGTCGCGGTCGATCGCCTCGCAGGCGGCGCGCACCCGATCCATGATCGGGGGCAGATCGTCGAGCGGGACGAAGGGCGTGTTGAACTCGGCGGCGTAGCGGGCGGTGAGCGCCGGTGTCCGCTTGGGGCCGCGTCCGCCGATGATGATCGGCGGACCGGGCCGCTGGGTCGGCTTGGGAAGAGCAGGCGAGTTGGTGAAGGTGTGGAACTGGCCGGCGTGGTCGTAGGTCTCGCCTTCGGGCGTGGCCCACAGGCCCGTGATCTGCTCGAGGTATTCCGTGAGGCGGTCCATGCGCTCGCCGAGGTCGGGGAACGGCAGGCCATAGGCATCGTGCTCGGCCTCGTACCAACCGGCGCCGATGCCCAGCTCGACCCGCCCGCCACTCATCTGGTCGACCTGGGCGACCGTGATGGCCAACGGGCCGGGTTGGTAGAAGGTGACCGGGCTGACGAGCGTGCCGAGCCGGATGCGGCTGGTTTCGCGGGCGAGCCCGGCCAGCGTCGCCCACGCCTGCGTGGGGCCGGGCAGGCCAGAGACGTCGCCCATCTTCAGGTAGTGGTCGGAGCGGAAGAAGGCGTCGAAGCCGGCGTCTTCGGTCGCTTTGGCGACGGCGAGGAGGTCGTCGTAGGTGGCACCCTGCTGGGGCTCGGTGAAGATTCGGAGCTGCATACGGCCAAGGTAGTGGACGTGGGGCATGCTCTTGCCATGCAAAAGGTCGAACGTGGCATCGTCGATTTCGCCGATCTGCTCGCCCGGCCCGGGGTCATCGAGCATTGCGACCTCCGCAGTACCTTCGGTTTCATGGCCTTCCACGGCGGCAACCTCGAGCGGCTGACCGATCAGATTGCGAGTGAGGCAGCGGCCCGCTCCGGCGCTTCCTTCTATGGGGTCATCCAGCCGCCGGGCATGCGCCAGCACATCCCGTCGGCCAAGGTCGATCCCGAGCAGTCCGACACCCTGGCTCGATTCCTCGACCACTGCGACGTCGTCGTCGCCATCCACGGGTTCGGTAGCAACAAGCGTTGGACCGACCTGCTGTTCGGTGGCGGCAATCGCGACCTGGCTCGGCACCTTGCGTTCCATGTCCGCTCGGCGTTGCCCGCCTACCGGGTGGTCGATGACATCGACGAGATCCCTCGCCGGCTCCGTGGCCTGCATCCGTCCAATCCGTGCAACGCCACCCCGGGCGGCGGGGTGCAGATCGAGCTGTCACCACGAGTGCGCGGGCTGTCACCGTTGGCGCTCTACTACCCCGGCTCACATGGCGATCGCGCTCCGGGCCCATCGAATGGTGCCCTGCGGCGGTTCACCCACACGCAACACCTGATCGATGGTCTGGTCGAGGGCGCTCAGACCTGGGCGGCCTGACGAGCGGTCCGCTCGCCTCGACGAGCAACCGCTCCCGCAATCACGAGGCCGGCGTTGAGCGCGAGGAATCCCCAGCCCAGTACGGTCGATCGGTTGTTGATCCACGTGGCAAACGATCCCTGCCAGCCCTCGGCCGTGGTCACGATCGAGTTCCCGATCCCGGCGAGTCCGGTCGGCTCCTCGAGGAACGGCACCGAGAGCGACCACCAGCCGTAGATCGATACGTAGATACCGACGACGACGAGGACGACGGCGGAGATCAGCGTGATCTTCGGGAGGAGCTGGCGGAAGCGGTTGACGAGCCCACGCTTGCCGAAAGCAACGGCCAACGTGAGGGTGGTGGCGAGCAGACCCATGCCGAGGCCGTACGAGACGAAGCCGCCCAGGCGTTCGGTGAACCCCTTGCCCGAACTCGAGGTGCCGACCACGCCGAGGAACAGCCCAATGGTGCACGACAGGGACGCAATGGCATAGGACACGCCGAAGAGAAACATCGAGGCGACCGACCGGCTGCCCGTTCCCTTGTCGAGCTTCGGAAGCTTGAGGGCCAGGTCGAAGCCTCGCAGCATGGCGATACCGAGAGTGACGAGACCGATCCCGATCACGATCGTGACCCAAGGAAGCGCCCCGCTGATCGATGAGTAGAAGCCGGCGAACACCACACCGAGGAGGCCGAAGACCACCATGAATCCGGCCGACAGCGACAGCCCCACCATCTGGGCTCGATTCAGTGCGACGATGCGCGATTCGTCGGCTGCGTCGTCGAGACCGAGGAAGTAACCCAGGTAGGCGGGGAGGAGTGCAAAGCCGCACGGGTTGACCAGGGCAACCATGCCGATGGCGAAGGCGTACGGTTGGAACAGCTCACCCACGGGAGTCCCCAGTCCGCCTCATCCGAGCAGGTCCGTGTTGATGTACTCGCGCAGCGAGTCCTCGGTCTGGAGCCCCGCAACCATCTGCACCATGTTGCCTTCGGCGTCGAGGAAGATCGTGGTGGGCATGAACCGACCGTCGATGGCCTCGAACAGTTGGCCGGTGGCACCCTCGAACATCGTGGGGAACGTGACTCCGGTTTCGGTGACCATCGACTTCCACGACGATTCCTCGATGTCTCGGTTGATGCCCACGACGTTGACCTGGCCGGCGAACTCCTGGCTGATCTGTTCGAGATCGGGCATCTCGGCCTTGCACGGGCTGCAGTAGCTGGCGAAGAAGTTCACGACCGTGGGTTTGCCGGCGTAGGCCGCCAGTGTGGTGGTGCCTCCGTCGTCGGTGGTGAGTGAGATGGACGTCAGGTCGGGCGACTCGCCCGCCGCCTCGGCCGATCCGCCGGAGCACGCAGCCGCCAGGCCCACGAGCGCGAACAACGCTGCTCCGAGGCGGAGCAGCGAGGCCGGTTGATGATGGTGAGCGAGTGCAGTGGTCATGAGAAAGATCCGAAGGGGAGGGGAGCGTTGGCTCCTGGGACGTCAAACCGACTCCAGGATGCCAGCATTCCCCTCCCCGCCACCTTCGCCCGTCGACTGGTGCGAGCTCGCTTGTGTCCCGCAGAGGGACGGCCGTTGCTCGTACTGCGATCGGGCAGACCCGCTCGCCTGGTCAGGTGATCAGGCGATGAGCTTCTGTAGGTGCTCGGGCACCGGGATCATCGGGAGCTGATCCTCGGGCCGAGGGTTCTTTGGCGGGCGGCCGCGGCGACGTTTGATCATCACGATGCGACCGCTGTCGAACAGCTGGCCGCCCCAGACCCCACACGGCTCGCCTCGGTGGATTGCCTCCTCGAGGCAGGGGGCGATGACCGGGCAGTCGGCGCAGATGCGCTTTGCTGCCGCCATGTCGGTGAGCTCTTCGGAGAAGAACAGGTCCTTGGCATCGGGAACGGTCCGGCAGGCCGACGCCACCCACCAGTCCTGGGCGAAGGGGCTCGAGATCTGGTTGAGTTCGGCGATCGTCGTCGGGCTGACGCCGGCTTTCGCCGAGGTGGCAGCGGGCGACGCCGGGATCAGCGAGGTGAGCGTGCTCGATAAGGGAGGGACGGGGGAAGGTTCGATGGGTGTCGGAGTGGTCAACATGGGTGGTTCCGTGTTTCGAGTGGATCGTGAGCTGAGTGAGGAGGGCGGGCCGTGGTGCGGTCGAACCAGGCCGAAAAGCGAAGAAGCCGCCGGGAGCTTGTGCTCCCAGCGGCTTCGACTTCGACCAGTTCGATGATTCGTCAGGTCGGTCTTGAGCGCTGGGAGTGTGCCTTGGTGTTGAAGGCGATGGCATCGAACGCCGGCTTCGGGTTGGCAATCTCCACGATGGTCGAGCCATAAGCCCAGATACGGGTGGTGAGGCCATTGCCGCACGTGTTGCCCATGTGGCCGGTGGTCACGGCGTCGGCCATCACGGCGTCGGCACACATGGCGGCCGCGACGCGGGTCGAGGCGTGGGTGTGCGTGGCGAGGCCGCGATGGTGCTGCGAGGTCATCCCCCTGCCACGGGACGCGGCGGGCACGAGCTGGGCGGAGGCGCCGAGTGTGGAATCGGTCATCATCATCGGGGCCTCTCCTTTCGTGTCGTGCGAGGCGTCAAGCTGGCTGTAAGGGCGTGCCCGGGGGCACTGATTGCGAGCAACGCTCCTATGAATGGGCGAGCGTGTCAATCGAATTATCGGCCAATACCGTCGAATGGTGACCTCGAAGGCCCAACCTCTGACCCCGTTGCCGTCGGTCGGACGCGCATATTCCCAGGTCAGAAAGGTGCGATTGGGTGACGTGCGGCCCGACGGAAAACTTCGGTTCGACGCGCTGGTTCGCTACGCCCAGGACGTGTCGAACGACGACACGACCGACGCCGAGCTGGTCAACGACCTGGCTTGGGTGGTGCGCAAGACCACCGTCGACGTCGTCGTCGAGGCCGAGTTCGGTGAGGTCCTCACCTTCGTGACCTTCTGTTCCGGGTTGGGTGGTCGCTGGGCTGAACGCCGTCTCCATGTCACGGGCGACCGTGGTGCCCGCATCGAGGTCGCCACCCTCTGGGTCCATCTCGATCCCGACTCCGGCCGTCCGAGCCGTCTGTCGCAGCAGTTCATCGACCTCTACGCCGAGGCGGCGCAGGGACGCAAGGTCGGTGCCCGACTCGACCACCCCGATCCGGGGCCGTCGGCCACCACCCGCTCATGGCCCATCCGCTACGTCGACTTCGACATCTTCGACCACATGAACAATGCCGCCTACTGGGCTGCAGTCGAGGAACTGATCGCCGAGCGTTCGTTCCCGCCGGTGCGCTGCCGGGCCGAACTCGAGTACGGACACGGCATCGATCATGGTGGTGACATCACGCTCATCGTCGATGACGTAGCGGTGGGCCCTGCCACCTCTTCGAGCCGGGGATTCGCGCTCTGGTGGTCGTCCGACGAAGCCGCGAAGCCAGCGGCGTCGGGACTGGTGTTCTCGCTACCCGACGACTGGTACCGCTGAGGCAACGCCCGGCAACACTCAGCCGACGGTGTAGACCGCCGGGGCCTCCGGCGCCTTGAACATGGCCTCGCGGTAGAAGGCCAGTTCGGCGATGCTCTCCTTGATGTCGTCGAGGGCACGATGGGTGCCGGTCTTCTTCGGCGCACCACTGATGGCCTTGGGATCCCAGCGCTTGCCCAGTTCCTTGATGGTCGAGACGTCGATCGACCGGTAGTGCAGGAACTCCTCGATGTCGTTGAGGTAGGCCGCAAGGAACCGACGGTCCATGCCGATCGAGTTGCCGCACAGTGGCACCGATCGGGGCCCGAGGTGTTCCTGCAGGAAGGCGAGCGTCTGGGCGCCGGCCTCTTCGAGGGTGAGGGTCGACGAGCGGATGGCGTCGAGCAGGCCGGATTTGGTGTGCATGTCGATGACGACGTCGTCCATCTCGGCGAGCTCGGCCTCGGTGGCGTGGATCACGAGATCAGGTCCCTCGGCGACGATGTTGAGGTCGTCGTCGGTGATCAACGTGGCGATCTCGACGATCACGTGTCGGGTTGGGTCGAGGCCGGTCATTTCGAGATCCATCCAGGCAAGCACCCTTGGAGCCTACCCCCGGGCGGTGAACCCCGACCGGGTCGGTCTGCGCTCGGGCGTAGGGTGCAAGCGTGGTTGATGTTCCGCTCCTCCGTCTCGATCCCGATCTCGACGCACCGCGTCGCATGCGTGCCGGCGATGCCGCCGCCGATCTTCCGGCCGCCGCCGCTGTCACCGTTCCGGCCGGCGGTCGTGTGCTCGTGCCCACCGGGTTCGCGGTTGCCATCCCCGATGGGCACGCCGGCTTGGTGTTGCCTCGCTCGGGTCTGGCGCTCCAGCACGGGGTCACGGTGCTGAACGCCCCCGGTTTGATCGACTCGGGGTACCGCGGCGAGCTGAAGGTCGTGTTGCTGAACACCTCGTCGGTGGACGTCGTGATCGAGCGGGGTCAACGCATCGCCCAGTTGCTCGTGATTGCCGTCCCGGCCTTCCAGCTCGTGGCGACCGACTCGCTGCCGGAGGCGCCCGACGATCGCGGTGCGGCCGGGTTCGGCTCGTCGGGATCGTGACCGTCCCGACGACCTGAGGCTCGCCGTCCGGCGCTGTCGAAGTCAGCTCGCGTCTTCGAGCACCAGGCCCACGTGGGATGCACCGATGCTCGCTTCGTCGACGAGGCCTCCGAGGATGCCGGCGAGTTCTTCCTGTCGTTCGGTGCCGAGGTGGGCGTCGCTGTTGTTGATGTCGATGTTGAGGCGCCCGGGCTCCCACCGTGCCTCGACGGTGATCGTGCCGTCACCGGCCAGCGAGCCGACGGCCTCGTCGACGGCGAGCCGTAGTTGCTCGACCTGCTGGACGTCGATCTCGAGTCGTAGGGCGAGTCCGGCCATGGCGACCCGACCGACGCGGACGAATCGCTCGGCCGCAGGAAAGACGACCCGCATCGTGTCGGTGGTCCCGTCGTTCATCGGTCCACTATCCCACGAAGTGTCGCTCGTGCCCACGCAGAAATCGCCGCACGCCGGGCGCTCCCTACCTACTGGTCGGTAGGCTTGCGTCCCATGGTCATCGACGCCGACATCGCCTTCCTCGCCGAACTCGAAGCCACCGCCGAGACCCTGCTCGAGCGGCACCTCACCCAGACCAAGGAGTGGCACCCCCACACCATGGTGCCGTGGAGCCGGGGGCGCGACTTCGAACCCGACTACGAGTGGTCGCCCGATGAGGCCAACATCCCGGCCGACGTTCGCAGTGCGCTGTTCGTCAACCTGCTGACCGAGGACAACCTGCCCTACTACTTCCGCGACATCGAGCGCATGTTCGGCACCGATGGTGCGTGGGGCGAGTGGGTGCGGCGCTGGACCGCCGAGGAGGCGCGGCATTCGGCGGCGATCCGCGACTATCTCACGGTGACCCGAGCGATCGATCCGGTCGGCCTCGAACGGGCGCGCATGATCCAGATGGGCGGGGGCGAAGTCCCGCAACCACCGAACGCAGCCTCGGGCATGTTGTACGTCACCATGCAGGAACTGGCTACGCGCATCTCGCACCGCAACACCGGCAAGCTCCTCGAAGGCATCGATCGCGCCGGCTACGACATCATGCGTCGGGTGGCGATCGACGAGAACTTCCACTTCCTCTTCTACCGAGACATCGCCACGGCCGCCTTCGAGATCGATCCATCGCAGATGATGATCGCTCTCGAACCGCAGGTCACCGAGTTTGCCATGCCCGGAACCGGTATCCCCGATTTCGCTGCGCACTCCAAGGCGATTGCGAACGCCGGCATCTACGACTTCGCACTTCACCACGAGCAGATCCTCGTGCCGATCGTGCTCCAGCACTGGAACATCGCAGCGATCGAAGGCCTCGATGCCGAGGCGGAACAGGCGCGCGAGCGCATCGTGACCTACATCGACAAGGTCGGCCGTGTCGCCGCGCGAGTGAAGGCGAAGCGCGACGCCGCTGCCGAGAAGGCGCTCACCGTCGCCGTCTGATCTCGCCGGCGCCAGATCCCCGATCGTCGACGGACTGCATCCAGCTCGGCGCGCCCATCGAAAACGCTGCCAAGGGTCGAATTGCTGCTTGTCGGACCACGGTCGATCAGGCAAGCATGGGCCATCTCGTACGTGGTGGGCGTTGAGCAAGGTGGAAGGTCGGAGCACGATGGTGAAGCAGCAGTTGGTCGGTGGACGTAGGACATCGCGGCGCCTCGTGGCATTGGTTGCTGCGATCGCCGTGGTCATCCTTGGTACGCCGGCGACGAGTGGTGCGCACTCGGCCAATGAGCCACTCGTCTACCTCGACTTCACCGACATCGCAGTGGGTGGTCGCGTCGAGTTCCCGACACCGATGATCGAGGAGTACCTCGGCATTCCGCTCGAGGG
Organism: Acidimicrobiales bacterium; assembly: GCA_041394265.1. NCBI lineage: Bacteria > Bacillati > Actinomycetota > Acidimicrobiia > Acidimicrobiales > Acidimicrobiales bacterium. The sequence goes on along the minus strand of JAWKIO010000005.1, from coordinate 1,737,483 downwards.
CAAGGGCCAGGCACTCATCCCGCAGCTCGAAGCGGATCTCCCGAGGTTGCAGGCGTTCGCCGACGAGCATCTCGACATCATCGTCGATGGTCAGGCCATGCCGCTGACGTGGACCGGTCTCGACATCCTCTTCGAGGAGGGCATCGACACCGATCTCAACTTCGTCGATCTCGGCTTCACGGTCGAAGGTCTCGACGGCGAGATCCCCCGCACGTTCGATGTGCGGTTCGATCCCTTCTTCGACGAGACCGACGATTCCACCGCCCTCCTGCTGATCGGCAACGACATCCAGGGCGGCATCTTCGAGAACGGCGAGGAGTGGCTCATCGACTTCGACGACGACAACCGCGTGCGGTCAGTCGACCTCGGTGACGCCAGCCAGTGGAACAACTTCTCGTCGAGCGTCACCCTGGGCATCGACCACATCAAGACCGGTCCCGATCACATCCTGTTCATCCTCGTGCTGCTGCTCCCGTCGGTGCTGGTGTTCCGCAATGGCTGGCTTCCCGGCGACTCGTTCGGCTCGTCGCTCTGGCGGATTCTGAAGATCGTCACGATGTTCACGGTGGCGCACACGATCACGTTCAGCCTCGCTGGGCTCGGCATCTTGCCGCTGCCGCCGTCCAAGTTGGTCGAGTCGATCATTGCGATCTCGATCGCCCTGGCCGCGCTGCACAATCTCAAGCCCATCGCCCCCAACAAGGAGTGGGCGATCGCGTTCGGTTTCGGCCTGTTCCACGGCATGGGATTCGCCACGCTGGTCGAAGGCCTCGACGTGTCCCGCAAGACCCAGCTGGTGTCGCTGCTCGGCCGCAACATCGGGATCGAGATCGGCCAGACGGCGGTCGTGTTGCTCTCGTTCAGCGCCCTCTTCCTGATGCGCCGGACTCGCTACTACCAGCCGCTGTTCTTCCTGGCGTCGCTCGTGCTGGCCGGTATTGCGCTCGGGTGGATGTACGAGCGGGTCTTCGAGGTCGACCTCGGTATCAACGGTTTCGTCGAGCCCTTCTTCAAGTTCCCACGGATCCTGGTGCCCGTGGCACTCGGCACCATCGTGGCAGCGGGTATCCAACGGTTCGAGGCGACGACGGGGCGTTTGCTTCCGACCGCAGAACAGCTCGAAGGTCGCACCGGCGATCCCGAGGCCGACGAACGGATCACGGTCGGCGTCTGAGGGTCGACGGCAATCAGCGGGCGAAGCGTCGCTCGACTCGGTCGAGCCACTCGGTGCATGCTTCGGGAGCTTGTCGGTCGATCTTGTAGATCGCGGTGAAGCTGGTGCGACACAACGGGTGGCACAACAGCCGTAGGGTGCGGAAGACGATCAACCGCCCACCGTTGCCCTGCACGAGGTTGACCAGGCGCGAGGACCCGTGTGACGTGACGATGTCGAGACGGCGCACGTTCCAGAGCTTGGCGCGTATGCGACTCGAGTCGGCGGGAAGCTCGAACGCCACCTGGTGCATCCACGTCCGGTCGATCCAACCCTTGAGACGGGCCGGCTGGCCACTGAACCACGTGGGGTAGACCAGCACGATCCGCTGGGCCCAGCGGAGCGCATCGGCGTGGTCGGCGAGGTAGGGCCGATCGTTCGGATCGCCGATGTGGTGCTGCTGCTCGAAGGCGGTGAGCCGCGGATCGAATTGCTCGTTGTCGAGGTCGATGAGTCTCACCTCGTGTCCGGCGGCGTCGAGGCCGGCGAGCACGCGCTCGAGCGCAGCTCGAGTCAGTGAATCCGGGCGAGGATGTTCGACGACCACGAGGCAGCGCGTCATGGTTTACTCGATTCGGGTGACGCCGAGGCGGCAGGATCGAGGGAGGCGAACGACGCCTCGACCTCTCGGAGGTAGGCCTGGCGGGCCGCATCATCGATCGTGTTGATCTTGTGCAGCCGGTGGAAGTGGGTCTTGGTGGACCGGCCGCACACCAAGCGAATGGTGCGGGTGATCGTCCGGCGCCCGGCATCGCCGACGAAGAGCATGTACCAGGAAGGCGAACCGTACGTGGTGACGCCGATGAGGTGGCGGAGTTCGAGGACCCCCTTCACCTTGTTGGTCCGCTCGTCGAGCCGGAAGGCCACACCTGGCAGCATCGTGCGATCGAGCCAGCCCTTCAGGATGGCCGGCAGCCCCGACCACCACGTGGGGTACACGAGCACGAGTGCGTCGGCCCAGCGCACCAGTTCGATGTGACGAGCAACGACCGGATCGGGGTGCGCCTCGGCGATCGACTCGTAGTGTCGATGCTCGTCGTCGGTCATCCAGGGCCGGTAGTCGATCTCGTACAGGTCGATGAGCTCGACATCGTGACCAGCGGTGCGGAGCCCACTGACGACGGCGTCTCGCAACGCATGGGAATACGAGCCGGGGACGGGGTGAGCATGGACGACCAGGGCGTGCACCGCGTCAGGCTACGTCCCACCAGATCACGTCGGGCGGGGTACGTTCCGGCGGATGTTCCACGAGGAAGGCCGCCACCTCGTCGACTCGTTCGGGTCCGAGGCAGCACATTCGGGCCACCTGCTCGGCCTGCGCACGCGGCGATTGCGGGGCGCGCTGGGCGTTGATCTGCGTGTCGTGTTCGAGCGTGGCGTCGATTCCCGCCTCGAGCAACACGGCGTGGGCATCGTTCGCAGTCGGGCCGTCGGGCCGATCGAGCCCCCAGAAGTGTCGCCAGACCGTGCCGTTCCTCGTTTGGGGATGGCGGGGTGTCAGCTCGATCACGACCCGCCGTCGAGCCGAGTGGCCAAGCGCCAAAGCGAAGTCGCCAAGGTCGGGCACGTTGTAGACGACGTGGTGACACACGACGACATCGGCTCGTTCGACTGCGTCGCTGACGTCGGGCCAACGCCCGAGAACGGTCGAATGGGTGACACCTCGTTCTCGGGCCGAGGTGGCGAAGCGATCGAGCATCCCGCTCGACTCGTCGATGCCGACGAGTCGCGCCGCCGGTGGTGCGAGCGCGAGCGAAGCGGCGCCTCCTCCGCAGCCGATGTCGAGCACCGACCCGCCGTCGGGGAGCGCCTCGAGCGCTCGTCGTGTGGCGAGTCCCGGTGGCGTCGGCGTGTCCGACCGAGCGGCCGTGAACAGCTGCGGGTTCAGTTCCCATGGGCTCTGCCCCTTGGACCGTTCGAGGATCTCCTCGGGGATGGCCCACGCCGCCAGCGCCGCTCTCCATCGCTGCATTGCGCTCATCGATCGAGTCTGACAACACCGGTCGCACGAGGCAAAGTGGCGCATGACCGACGACGCCGCCCCGACCGACGAGCGATCACCGCTCGACAAGCTGGAACTGATGGCCATGCAGACGGCCCGGGTCGGCCCCGACCTCGATCATCTCGAGCTCTACACCATGAAGGGTCTCCTGGGCGTGCTGTGGCACGGCGACGCCGAACTGGAGAACGTGGTGGTGTGCGTCGGCGGTGCCATGGGCGGACTGCTCGGTCCCGACGGTGGTCTCTACCAGCGCCTCGGCGACACGCTGCCAGAGCTCGGTATCGGTGTGGTGCGCGTCGGCTACCGCAAGCCCAACGATCTCGGACGATGCGTACATGACACCTTGGCGGTCATGGAACTCGTGGCGCGCTACGGCGGGCGCCGATTCGTCACCCTCGGACACTCCTTCGGCGGGGCGGTCGCCGTCCAGGCGGCTGCCCACCTGGACCGGTCGACGGTGCCGGGTGTGGTCACCTTCGCCACCCAATCGGCGGGATGCGAGGCTGCGGATCGATTGGGTGACCGCGACCTGCTGTTCTTTCACGGCACCAACGACACGATCCTGCCGTCGTTCGCAAGCGAGATGGTGCGCATGATCGCCGGCACCGGGGAACTCGTCCTCTTGGACGGGGCCGACCACCTCCTCGCGCCCGCAGGACCCGAGATCCTCGCCCGCCTCATCGAACACCTTCCGTCGGTCTTCGCAGCGGCACCGCCCGCCGAGGCAGGTTGAGGCGTCAGCTCGCGACGATCTCGACCTCGTACATCACCGGCCAATATTTGCCGGTGAGGTACCACCTTCCGGTGTCGGGCTGGAAGGCGATGCCATTGAGGACGTAGTCGGCGTTGTCGGCCGACAGCCCGTCCGGTCGTAGGGCCGAGGCATCGACCACCGCAACGACGATGCCGGACATCGCGTCGATCACCACGATCTGATCGAGTCCGTAGACATTGGCCAGGATCTGGTCGCCAACACACTCGAGTTCGTTCAGCATCTCCAGCGGTCTGCCGTTCGTGGTGACCGCCAATGTCGAGACGACCTCGAACGTGACCGGGTCTCGCTTCGTCAGCAGGTTCGTCCCACTGCTCATGATGAGGTGATCACCGTCGTGACACAGGCCCCAACCGTCGCCTTCGTAGCGTTGGGTCGTGATCGGTGCCAGGTCGTCGATCCCGCTCCGCAGCAGCTCGCCCTCGCGCCAGCTCAGTTGCAGGATCTCGCCACCGACGATGGTGAGACCTTCGCCGAAAAGGTGGTCGGCGAGCGGCACGAGGGCGTCGACCTCGCCGGTCGTCGGATCGATGCGCCGGAGGTCGGACTGTTCGTACTGCCCGGTGCTCTCGTAGAGCCATCCGTCGTGCCATTCGAGGCCCTGGGTGAAGGCGTACGGGTCGTGGGCGAGCTCGTCGACCACCGTCACGGTGTAGTTCCCCATCAGCGGCTCGATCGCTGCCGGTGCGGCGAGCGTCGTCGTGGTAGTGGATGTGGAGGTGGTGGACGAGTCGCCGACCGCCGGGGTCGTGGGTGACGCCACGGTTGTCGGCACCGTCGAGGAGTCGTCGACCGACATCGTCACGTCACCTGCGGAGGAGACCGAACTGCACGCCGTGGTGAGCAGCAGCAATGCGGCGAACACCGTGCAGAGGGGAAGCGGCACACCCGAGGTCAAGCGTCGAAGACTACTGCCCGCCCCGGCCTCCTCGGCGTCGGCGAAGGCGACCGGTAGCGTCGGCCCCATGTCCGGCGAAACCGACCTCGACTCCATGTTGGCGACCCTGAGTGTCTCGCGGCGAGCCGAGACCTACGCAGTCGTCCATGTCGATGGCGTACCCGATCAAAGCGAGGCACCGGTCGTCGGTGACGGGATCGAGGCACTCGTGGTCGAGAGTGAAGGGCTCACCGTGGTGTGCACGCTCGGGGTCGCGCTCGACCGCGGCTGGCGGGTCGATTTCGAAGCGGCCTGGCTGACCCTTGACGTGCACAGCGCGCTCGAGGCCGTGGGCCTGACGGCTGCGTTCTCCACTGCGCTCGGATCAGCGGGGATCCCGTGCAATGTGCTTGCCGGGTTCTTCCATGACCACCTGCTGGTACCGGTCGATCGGGCCGACGACGCCATCGCCTGCCTCGAAGGGTTGCGGGAGCGCTGACGCGTCAGCGGAGGCGGGCCCGCCAATCGCCGCCCGGGATGGGCCGCCAATGTGCGGGAATCGGCCAGCGGTAGTGGTAGCACCAGGCGTCGATGAACTCGCCGGCGTCGGCGCGCACGGTGGTGATCAGCCGCTCGTACTCGGGTCGGCCGTCGTCGTCGACCTCGAGTTCCAGCCGATCGACCGACGCCAGCACCTCGGGTTGGGTCACCTCGAAGACGTGCACCACGACCCGATCCGAGCCCGGGAGGAGGGCGGGGTAGGGGTAGGCATCCGTCGTCAGGGCCGGTACCTCGACCAGTCGCCCACCGATGGTGCCGCTGGTCGCGAGCAGGCTCGACCCCAGGTAGGTCGAGTGGTTTCGCTCACCGAACATCAGCGTCCCGTAGACCGCCAGGTGTCGGCAGCGACGCAGGTCGTCGTCGAGCGGATGATGCATCGAGCGCCGACGATCGGTCAGCCGGCCGGAACGAAGCGCACTTCGTACATCGTGTTCCAGCGCTTGCCGGTCACGAAGAAGGTCGAGGACGATGCCCGATAGGCGATGCCGTTCAGCACGTCCTCCTGGCCGAGGGTTTGGTCGGTCGGGATGAGCGACTGGGCATCGACGATGGCGGTCACCGCACCGGTGGACGGATCGATCTGCAGGATCTCCGAGGTCAACCAGCGGTTGGCCCAGATCACGCCGTCGACGCATTCGAGTTCGTTGAGGTTGGAGACGGGTTGGCCGTCGTAGGTGACGTCGATCGACCCGGTGGCCTCGAAACTCGCGGGGTCACGGACGGTGAGTCGGCTGGAGCCGTCACTCATGACGAGGCGGTCGGCCTCGGCACAGATCCCCCAACCTTCGCCGTCGAAGTCGAACTGGCCGGTTGCCTCGAGGGTGGTGGGGTCGGCAACGATGGCTCGCCCCGCCTTCCAGGTCAGCTGGACGAGTCGATCGTTCGACACCGTGATGCCATTGCCGAACTGTTCGAGCGGGAGCTTGACCTCGGCCGTGACGGTTCCAGTGACGGGATCGACGATGCGTCGGGCCGAATTGCCGTACTCGCCGACCCCTTCGATCAGTGCGTCGTCGTGGAACTCGAGACCCTGCGTGAAGGCCAGCGGATCGTGGGGGTAGCGGTTCACGATCTCGGGGACCAGCACCTGCACCCCTGCCGCTGCGGTGGGGACCGTGGTGGTCGTGTCGAGCGTGGTGGGGACGGTGGCCTCGACGACACTCGTGGTGGTCGACGCACTGGTGGCCGGGGCCGAGCTCGACGTGGTCGGATCGGACGCAATGGTCGACACAGCGGCGCCGTCACTCGACGGTTCGATGCGTGAGCAGCCGACGACGGTGGCAGCGGCGACCCCGATGGTGGCCAGTTGCCGGAGCAGTCGGGCGGGCAAGTTCAGCCTCCGAGCAGTCGGGCCTTGGCTGCCTTGGAGCGCTCGAGGATGGCGGCAGGAATCTGGCTGGCGATGCCGTCGCCTCCGCCGCCTCCGCCCTCGGCCGCCGGGGCGTCGCCGGAGGCGGCCGACTCGTCACGTAGCGCCGCTTCGGCCTGCGCCGCGGCTCGGGCATGCCATTCATCGACCTGTGATGGACGGACGAGATCGATGTGGCTGACCTGGCCGACGATCTCACCGTCGGCGAATCGAACCCAGTACCGGATCCACGGATCGAACCCATTGATGAGCTTGACCTTCGCCTGTGAGCCCTCGGGATGAGGCCCGAGCGCCCTCGTGGTCAACACCTTCTCGCCTCGCCGGAATGGCGTGTCGAGTGTGGGTGCAGACTTGGCCATGGGACCGGCTCCTGGGAAAGGTGAACGTTGGATCGGCGGCGGACCGCCCGAGCAGGCTAGTCGCTCGCTCGGTGGACCACGAAGCACGCAGCGTGCCCCCGGTGGGATTCGAACCCACGACCAATGGATTAAAAGTCCACTGCGCTAACCAGGCTGCGCCACAGGGGCGAGTCGAGGCTACTTGTGTCGCACCCCGACAGCACGCTTTTCTCCGGTCGGCGATGGTGGACAAACGACCTGGTGCGGTGTGTTCGCGGCGGCAAGGTGACAACATGGAAACGATGTCGTCCCGAGGCTCGAACAACCGGCACACGAAGGGTCCGGGCGCCGGTGCTGTCGATCCGACGGGGATCCGCCGCCAGCTGGTGTTGCGGTGGCTGGTCCCGGGTTTGGTGGCCGCCGGTCTTGCTGCGGCGTGTGGTGAGATCGAACCTCCCGATCTCGGGGCCGAGATCACCGTCGCCACCACGATCGACACCGACCAGGACGCGGCCGTTGCGTCGCAGAGCGACGAACCGGTACCGCTCGAGGCACAGGCGCCGTTGGCGGTGCTCCCGCCTCGCGATCCGGGCTATGTGTCGGTCGTCGTGCTCGGAACGCCCGACGGCGTGTCGAGCGGCCCGTTCGACGACCTGGCGCCGTTGGCCGAACCGCTCGGATCGCTGTCCACCGATGCCGTTGCCGACGATCTCTTCGGCGGGCTGGTCGTCGACGCCTCCGGGAGCGGCGTGCTGTGGTACGCCGCCGAGGGTGCCGAGGCGGTCGCCATCCGCCCGCCTGGCGTCCGTCTGCTCGACGTCGGATATCTGAACAACACGGCCGAGGCGCTGGTCCTCGTCGACGACAAGTTGGTCGAGCGTGTCCGGCTGTTCGACCTCGAGGCCGAACCGATCATCGTGCTCGACGACGCCGATGAGCTGCTCGACTTCTCCGCTGCAGGTGGTCTCTACGCGGTCACCGTGGGGAACGAGGAGTGCGGGCGCATCGGGTTCCTCAATTCTCTTGGCGATCCAGTCGGCATCGCCGGGCCGACCGTCGTGGAGTGCCCGGTGCCTCGACGAGCCACGTTCACGCTGATCGATCTCAGCCCTGACGGTGACGCCATGGCGTATACCGAGGTCACCTACCGTTCCGACGGCGTCGAAGCGAGCACCGAACTGGTCGGCGCCGAGCTGAGCAGTGGCGTCGAGCTCTTCCGGATCCCGGTGGGTGGTGCCGGCGACCGCATCAGCTCGCTGAGTTTCGATGGTCGCCGGGTCGTCTTCGTGCGCACGCCACTCGAGGGCGACAACCGCGACCTCGTGCTCATCGATGCCGTCACCGATGGCCTCCCGGTCGAGGAGGTGGCACCGCTTCCACGCTCAGGGGCCTTCGACGTCTCGTTCGCCCGGCTGCCGCTCAAGGTCGGTGCCGACTCGAATGGATAACATCGAGCCGTGATGCAGCCGCCGCCCGCCCGACCCCCCTTCGCGACGCCGACCGTCCCACCGGTTCCGCCGCGAGTGGTGGCACCGTCGATGTCGGCACTCGCGCATCCGTTGCCGGCGTCGCCCACGAGCGGTCGTGATCTGCCGACCATGGCCGACCTCGACCAGCTGCAATCACAACTCGACGCCCTCGACCTGACGCTCGCCGATCTCGACCAGTCCGGATCCTGAAGATCACGTCTGCGGTCGGCGACTTCACACCGGCTGGCCGGCGGGCGCTCAGGTGGTGACGGTCAGTCTTCCCCGCCCTTGGCGATGAGGTAGCCGCGTGCTCGTTCCGTGAGCGGATATCGGCCGACCAGGCGCCAGAACGCCGGCGAATGGTTCGGTTCGACCAGGTGCGCCAATTCGTGCACGATCACGTAGTCGACGACCCAGTCGGGAAAGCCCGACATCCGGTCCGAGAGCCGGACCACCCGGTCGGCCGGCGTGCATGAACCCCAGCGGTGTCGCTGATTGGAGACCCAGCGGATGGACTCGGGCACCGGGAGGTCGTGGCGTTTGGCGAGCCTCGCCGCTCGGTCGACGAGGTCGAACTCGGCGGCGTCACGACGACGTTCGTAGAGGGAACGGAAGTGGACGACCATCTTGTCGACCTCCTTCGCCGGCATTCGTGACGGCACTCGGATGACCACGACCCCGTCGATCAGCCGGGCCTGGGCCGTCTTCTTCCGGCGGTCGCTCCGGATGATCTCGACCTCGAGCATCAGATGCGGTTGCCGTCGCCACCCGTGGCGATCTCCTCGTCGAGGAATCGCACCTGCTCGCCCAGTGAGATCCGATCGTCGGCCCCAACATGCACGACTCGACCCGAGAGGTTCGGGACTCGTCCGTCGATGACACCGTGATGTTCCTCGATCGCCTTGATCACCCCGCCATGACAGAGGACCAACACCGTCGACCCACGCATCTCGTCGGCAATCTGACGGAGCGCAGGCAGCACCCGCCCGATGAGTTCGTGGTCGGTCTCGAAGTCGTCGGGTCGGCGATGGTCGTCGAGCCATCCCGGATACGCCGCCTCGATGTCGTCGCGCGTGAGCCCCGACCACGAGCCGGCCGAACGTTCACGGAGATCATCGTGGACGAGCACCGGGCCGACCCCGTTCGCTTCGGAGATGATCATTGCGGTCGACAGCGCACGGTCCTGGGGTGACGAAACGATGGCATCGGTCACGCCGATGCGGGTGGCGGCGAATGCCGCCTGCTCGCGACCATGCGCGGACAAGGGCGGATCGGCTTGGCCCTGCCAACGCCGTTCGGCGTTCCACGTGGACTGACCGTGGCGGGTGAGGAGCAGCACGGTCGCCGGGCCCGAGGCGGAGGACGAAGCGGTCATGGTGCCCAGAGTAAATGGTCGGAGCCCGAGCTCTACACTCGGGCCGTGGCCACCCTCCGTCTCTTCGCACAAGCTCGCGAACTCGCCGGCACGGCGAAGGTCGACATCGATGCGGCCACGGTCGGCGCCGTGGTCGCCGAAGCCCGCACTCGCTTCGGTCCCGACTTCGCCTCCGTTGCCGACAACGCTCGAGTCTGGCTCAACGGATCGCCGGCCGACGACGCTGATCCGGTGGTGGCCGGCGACGAGGTGGCGATCCTCCCGCCGGTTTCTGGCGGATGACCACTTCGAGCCCGCCGACTCGTCGGGTGCGCCGCCAACTCCGGGCCGAGCAGCGAATGCAGGCCCAAGAGCAGCGGTGGCGCCAGCAACGGTTTGCCGTTCCCCATCGCGTCGACGGGCCGAAGGTGACACTGGGAGTGGCCTGGTTCCTGGGGCTCCTCGCCGCCACCACGCTGACCCCAAAGCTGGTGGCCATCTTCGTGCTTCCTGCGGCGGCCATTGCTGCCCTCCAGACGGCGCACGCGTGGGAACGCGAGGCCTCGATCGACCGTCAGCTCGCCGCTGGTCTCACCGTGGTCGTCGCTGCCACCGGATTGTTCGACAGTGCGCTGTGGCTGGGGATGGGGGTGGTCGTCGCCACGCTGGCCATCGCGGCGTACGCGGGCGCAACGGTCACCGGACGCGGTGCGCAGCCGTTGCAGTTCGCCGAGCTCACTGTTCGCTGTGCCATCCCGATGGGGGTGGCTGCCGGCTCGTTGACCCTGCTCGCGTCGCAACACGTCGGTGCCTTCGTGGCCTTGCTCTGCCTCGTGAGCGCCTATGAGTCCGGCGACTTCCTGATCGGATCGGGTGCCGTCAACGACGTGGAAGGCCCGGCGGCCGGTGTCGTTGCGGTGGGGATCGTCGGTGCCGGTGTCTGGCTGCTGGCTCCCGAGCCGCTGACCACCACCATCATCCCGTTCTTCGTCGCTCTGACAGCGCTGGCGTGTCCGTTGGGCCAGATCTTCGGGTCGGCGCTGCTTCCTCGTGGCGATGCCTGGGCGCCGGGGCTGCGCCGCATCGATTCGTACCTCCTAGCCGCTCCGATCTGGTTACTCCTCCTCTGAGCGGCCACTGGGGTCGGCGCCCGACGCTGGTTCGGTGATCCCTCCGGGTAGCCGGTAGTCTCACGCAGTGTGATCGACGCTCTTGAACAGGTTCTGGCCGACGACCTCCTCGATGGTCTCACCACGCGCCCGATGGAAGAGGTCCGTTCGCTGCGCACCCAGTGCGCCCAGGTCGAAGCCGACGTCTCGCTCGCTCGCCGAGTCGTGCAGGGCCGACTCGACATCATCGGCTACGAGGCCCGCCGTCGCAACGGCGACGCCGACGCTGCCGATGCGCTTCCCGGGCTGCTGTTCGACCTGCCGTCGTTGATGACCGACGAACCCCGCCCCGGTGCGCCCACCACCACCCCGGGTGCTCGTCCGGTGTCCATCAACGCTCCCGGCGACGTGGCCGCCGCCCTCGTCGAACGGCTCGACGCCGTGGCGTCGCCCGGCAAGCTCACCGGCGTCGGCACCATGTCCGACGCCGAGCTCGCCGAGTTGCTCGATCGTATGCGGGCCTACGAGATCGAGCTGTCCACCGTTCGTCGTCGCCTCCACGACCGGATCGATGCCTTCCAGTCCGAGATCGGCCGTCGCTACCGCGACGGCGAGGCCTCCGTCGATTCGCTGTTGCGCTGATCAGCGAGCGGTCATGGCAGAGCAACCCCTCGACGTCGGCGACTTCATCCGGGAGCAGCGGCGCCTCGCCGAGCTCTCGGTGCGGCGTCTGGCCGAGATGTCCGGGGTGTCGAATCCGTACCTCAGCCAGATCGAACGAGGACTTCGGCGGCCGTCGGCCGACATCCTCGCCAACATCGCTCGTGGTTTGCAGATCTCGGCCGAATCGCTCTATGTCCGAGCGGGAATTCTCGACGGCGATGCGGTGTCGGAGGACCCGGAAACGAACCTCGAAGACGCCATTCGCCATGCACGCGAACTGCATCCCGACCAACGCAAGGCCCTGCTCGGGGTCTACCGGAGCTTCGTCGCCGTGAATCGCTCTGCGTCCGACGCCGATCTCGCGACGACCGCCGAGTCGGACGACGATTGAGTTCCGCCGTGCAGCGCGTCGCCGTCCTCTCACTCCACACGTCCCCGCTGGCGCAGCCCGGCACGGGCGACGGCGGGGGGATGAACGTGTATGTCCGCGAGCTCGTCTCGGCGCTCGCCCAGGCGGGTGTGCACTGCCGGGTCTATGTGCGGCGCTGGTCCGACGACCAGCCCAAGACCGTGCTGGTCGAGCCCGGCTTCGAGGTCGTGCACGTGCCCGCCGGGCCCGTCGACCTGCCGAAGGAACAGTTGTCGGCCTACGTGGAGGAGTTCGCCGATTGGGTGGCGAACGACATCGAGGAATTCGGTGCCGACGTCATCCACGCCAACTATTGGCTGTCGGGAGTCGCCGGCTTGTTGCTCAAGCAGCGGCTCGGACTGCCCCTCGTCACCACGTTCCACACGCTCGCCCGAGTCAAGGCGATCAGCGGCGACCCCGAACCGGAGCGACGGGCCGAGGCCGAGGGGCGGGTCATGGGCTGCGCCGACACGATCCTCGCCAACTGCACCCCCGAGGCCGAGCAGTTGGTCGAGTTCTACGCCGCCAACTCCGACCGCATCGAGATCGTGCCACCCGGTGTCGACCACGCGTTCTTCTCACCCGGTCATCAGGGTGGGGCTCGGTTCGCCCTCGGGGCCGACGACCGGCCGCTGTTGCTGTTCGTCGGACGCATCCAGCCCCTGAAGGGACTCGACGTCGCCGTCCGTGCTCTGGCGCAGGCGGAGCGAGACGACAGCCGACTGTGGGTGGTCGGCGGTGCCAGCGGCGCCGAGGGGTCGACCGAGGTCGAGCGCATCCGTCAGCTGATCAGCGATCTGGGTGTCGAGGACCGAGTCGTGTTCCGCCCGCCGCAGCCGCACCATCTCCTGTCCACGTTCTACCGTGCCGCCGACATCTGCCTGGTGCCCAGCCGATCGGAGTCCTTCGGACTGGTTGCGCTCGAGGCCGCGGCCTGTGGCGTACCGGTGGTCGCCTCGGCGGTCGGCGGTCTGCTCACCCTCGTCGATCATGGCCACACCGGTTTCCTCGTCGACGGCCGCGACCCCGCCGACTATGCAGGCTGGATCGATCTCCTCCTCGGCGATCCCACCCTGGCCCGACGCATGTCCGTGTCGGCTGCGGCCCGGGGCCGCACCTACACGTGGAGCACGTCGGCCGCTCGCCTGCGTCGCTTGTACGTGGATCTCGCAGCTGGCGCCCTCACCGCGTGCGAGTGAGGAGACACCCGTGAGCCCGATGCCGCCCGACGTCTTGGCCCTGGTCGAAGCCGCCGTCGACGCGTTCCTCGGCGAACAGCTGGCCGAGAACCCCGCCATCGACGCCGTCGACAGGGGGGTCGATGGGCCGCGCAGCTGGTTCGTCCGGGTCCGCGGCGAGGAGAAGGACGTCTACACGATCCGGTTCCACCTCGACCAGCGAACGCTGGCGTACGAGACCTACGTGATGCCGGCGCCCGAGGAGAACCACGCCGAGTTCTATGCCCACCTCTTGGGTCGCAACCGACGGCTCTACGGGGCGGCCTTTGCGATCGGCGAGGAGGGGGCGATCTTCCTGCAGGGACAGCTCGACAACCGGGCGGTGCTGGTCGACGGAGAGCTCGATCGGATCCTCGGCTCGATCTACCAGTGGGTCGAGGCGTACTTCCGGCCGGCGTTGCGAATCGGGTTTGCGTCCAAATTCTCTTGAATGCGTTTGTTGTCTCTTGCTTCGGGTGGTAGGGTCCTTCCATCGCCGGTCGAGACAGTGACGACGCGAGTTTGGGGAAGGTCGCCCGTTCCTGTCTCGACCTGCCGATCCCGGTAGGTTGCAGCCGTGACTGATACCGCTGCAGATGCGAGCCCCGCGGCCACCCTCCAGGTGATCGGCGGCGGCAAGATGGGCCTCGCCCTGGTCGGAGGACTCCTGGCCTCAGGATGGGCCGAGGAATCCGCGATCGTGGTGGTCGAGGCGCTGGAGAGCCAGCGAGCGGCCATCGCGGAACAGTTCCCGGCAGCAGTGGTGCGAGAACAACCGGTCGCCGGTGTCGACACCCTGCTCGCACTGAAGCCGTGGCTCACCGTCGAGGTGGCCGCAACGCTCGAAGCGCCGGGCCGGGTGATGTCGGTGGCCGCCGGGGTCACCATCGCTGCGCTCGAGGCGGTGTTGCCGGCAGGCACGCCGGTCATCCGGGTGATGCCCAATACGCCGGCGCTCGTCGGTGCGGGTGCGAGCGCGATCGCCGGTGGGCACAGCGCATCGAGCGCCGACATCGAGTGGGCCACGGGCCTGCTGTCCTCGGTGGGTGTCGTCGAGGTCGTGTCCGAGAAGCAGCTCGATGCCGTCACGGGACTGTCGGGGTCCGGCCCGGCGTATGTCTTCCTGGTGGCCGAGGCCCTCACCGACGCCGGGGTACGGGTAGGACTCACCCGGGCCACGGCCGAGCGGCTGGCAAACCAGACCATTCTCGGAGCGGGGGCGATGCTCGCTGCCGGCGACGAGTCGGCGGCCGAGCTGCGCGCCGGCGTCACCACACCGGGCGGCACGACCGCCGCAGGTCTCGGCGAACTCGAGCGCCACGCGCTCCGGGCGGCATTCCAAGACGCCGTCATCGCCGCCACCACTCGCTCCGAGGAGCTCGGCCGATCATGACCGATCGCTCCAGGCCACCATTGGCGTTCGACACCATCTCGTTCCTCACCGACTATGGGCTGAAGGACGAATTCGTGGGTGTCGTGAAGTCGGTGATCCGCAGCATCACCCCCGAGGTCGCGGTGATCGACATCACCCACGACATCGAGCCGCATGACGTACGTGCCGGCGGGCTCGCGCTCGCTCGGTCCGTGCAGTACCTGGCGCCCGGGGTCGTGCTGGCGGTGGTCGACCCCGGCGTGGGGACCGACCGCAAGGGCATCGTGATCGAGGTGGCGAACGGAGCGGCATACCTCGTCGGTCCCGACAACGGACTGTTGGCCCCTGCAGTGTCGATCGTCGGCGGGGCGACCGGAGCCGTCGTCCTCGACAATCCTGAGTACCAACTCCCGCCGGTCGGGTCCACCTTCGACGGGCGCGATGTCTTCGCCCCCGCGGCCGCCCATCTCTGCGCCGGTGTGCCCATGGATGCGTTGGGCACCCGCATCGACCCATCACAGCTCGTGCCGGGTGTCCTTCCGGTCAGCCAAACGGCCGACGATGGAGCGATCAACGCCGAAGTGTTGTGGGTCGACCGTTTCGGCAACCTCCAGCTCAACGTCGATCCATCCGATGTCGACGGCTGGGGTGAGGCGATCGAGGTGGCCGGAGGCCGAGTGACGCGGACGGCGGCCCGGGTCGACACGTTCGCCGACGTCCCCACCGGCAGCCTCGGGCTGATGGTCGACGCCTATGGGTTGCTGACCATCGTGGTCGATCGGAGTTCGGCTGCTTTCGAGCTGGAGTTGAGTGAGGGTGACGCGGTCACCCTGCGCGAGGTCGAGGGCAGTCCGAGCGTCACCACGTCGGTCCAGCTGGGCAAGACCAACGTCGGCCGTCCCACGGCCTCATTCGAGAACGAGGAGCTGCAATGCGACCCGCCGTCGTGATCACGCTGGTGTTGCTGATGATGGCGCTGCTCGTCGCGGCCGCGCTCCAGCTGTTCGTGTACACCCGCTGAGCGCTCGTCGCCGAGCGTCGGTCACAGACCGGCGGCTTCGAGATCAGCGGAAAGCTGCCGGACCAGTTCGGGGGCGACGATCGGACGCGGTGGCACCGCCGCCGGCTCGGTCGAGTCGGTTGCCGTAGGGTCGGTCTGGGCGGCGGGGAGCGCCGGATCGGGCGAAGCCGGCGCCTCGCTTCCTGCCGCTGCCGTGGTGGGCGTCGTCGGTCGGGTCGGGGCTGTTGTCGGCGAGGTGGTCGGCCGGGTGGTCGGTGGCAGTGTGGTCGAGGGCAGTGTGGTCGGCGGTGCCGTGGTTGGCGGCGGTGTGCTGGTGGTGGCCGTGCCGGAACCGTCGGAGGCCAAGGCCATGAAGCGGTGGGCGGTCCAGATACGACCGTCGGTGTCGTAGACCACGCCGACACCGATGTAGCGGTAGTCGGCCTTCACGAGATTGGCGTAGTGGGCGGGGCTGGCGACGAATGCGTCGAAGAGCGCCTGCACCTGGTTCGCCGGCCCGACGCCGACGTTCTCGCCGAGTCGGCTCCAGTTCTCGGTGACGCCAACCGAGAGGTCCGGCGCATGTGACAGCGCACCCTGAGTGCGGAGGTGCGCCGCCCAGTCCCGGGCCAGGGGGACCAGCGTGGGATGCACCGCCAGCGGTTCGAGACCGAGCCCGGTCCGCAGCTCGTTGATCTTGTCGACGAAGAGCTGCTCGTCGCTCGCCTCGGAGCGCCAGTTGGCGACGATCGCCGACTCGTTGCTGGACGGGCCGAGGTCGGACGCAACGGCGGCATCGACGCCGGCCGATCCGCCAAGGAGCACGAGCGACGCGATGACGATGGAGCGGAGCGGGCGCGAGAACAGCACCCTCTCTACATCGGCAGAAGCATTTGCGTGTTGAACCCCCAGGCTGCCCACCCCATTGAGCCAACCCCCGGCAACTTTGGGGAGTTGATGCCGCTCAGAGGTGTCAACTCTCCAAAGTTGCTGGGGTTCTGCGTGTCGGGACCAAGGTCCCGAGAGGTGCTTGCGCGCTTGTGAACGCACACCGCCGTCCCTAGCCTGGACCCGTGAAGCGCGACCGTGTGAGCGAGGCCACCGTGGCCCGACTGCCGAGCTACCTGCGGGTGCTCGTCGACGCGGCGACCGACGGCGCGGCCACGATCTCGTCGGAGCATCTCGCCCAGCTCAGCGGCAACCAGCCCGCCACCGTCCGACGAGACCTGTCGTCGCTCTCGATCACCGGTACTCGTGGCGTCGGCTACGACGTGAAGCACCTGGTCTACGAGATCAGTGTGGTGCTCGGGGTCAACCAGGAATGGCCCGTCGTCATCGTCGGGTCCGGCAATCTCGGTCGGGCGTTGGCCAACTACGAAGCGCTCGCCGACCGAGGCTTCCCGGTACGAGTGCTGATCGACATCGACCCGGCGCTCGTCGGGCAACGCGTTGCCGGCGTTGTCGTGTCCCCGCTCGACCAACTGGAACGCCTCGTGCACGAACAGGCCATCACCGTCGGCGTCATCGCGACGCCGGCCAACGCCGCCCAAGACGTCGCCGATCATCTCGTCGCGGCCGGCGTCACGTCGCTCCTCAACTTCACCTCGACCCCCCTGGTGGTCGACGACGACGTCCAGGTTCGTGGCGTCGATCTCGCCACCGAGCTCCAGATCCTCAGCTTCTACCAACAACGCACCTCGAGCGCCCGCGACGGCGTCGGTGTCCCCCTTGCCACACTGCGGGCCCTCGAACAGGAGGCAGCAGGTTGATGACCATGTCGATGCGGCGCTCGACCACGATCCTGGACAACTCTTTGCCGGTTCGAATGGTCACCAGACGCTGTAAGGGGGCACACTGGGTGCCTGTTCTCCGGGACGCAGCCATCTCATGACCGTCATCGCCATTGGACTCAACCATCGCTCCGCGCCGCTCGAGGTGCTCGAGGGCATCGCCATCCCTGCCGACGGCATGTCGAAGGCGCTCACGGCGATCACCTCGTCGGAGTTCGTGAACGAGGCCGTGGTGCTGTCCACCTGCAACCGCACCGAGGTCTACATCCACGGTGAGCGCTTCCACGACGCCTACCACGACGTCCGAGACGCACTCTCGATGCTGTCGGGCCTCGACGTCGACACCTTCGTCGATCACCTCTACGTGCACTACCACGACGAAGCAGTTCGCCATCTCTTCACCGTCACCGCAGGACTCGATTCCGCCGTGCTCGGCGAGCACGAGATCCTCGGGCAGGTCAAGACCGCATGGGAGACCGCCCGCCTCGAGGGCACGGCGGGCACGTTGCTGGGTCAACTGTTCGAACACGCCATTGCCTGCGGCAAGCGGGTCCGCACCGATACCGGCATCGGTCGCAGCACCGCCTCGCTCTCGCACGCAGCCGTCAGTCTCGTCACCGAGCGACTCGGCTCTCTCGATGGCAAGCGCATCCTCCTTGTCGGCGCCGGCGAAGTCGGTGCAGGCGTCGCCACGGCCTTGGCCAAATCCGCCAACCTCCAGGTGGAAGTGACCAACCGAACCGCAGCGAAGGCGAATGATGTCGCCAACGCCGTCGGAGCGGTCGCCGTCGACTGGAGCGAGCTGACCGCCGCGATGACCCGGGCCGACGTCGTGATCACCGCCACGGCCGCCCCGGGCAACGTCATCAGCCTCGATCAGGTTCGCACCGCCACCGACGATCGCTCCGCACCCACGCTCCTGCTCGATCTCGCCGTCCCCCGCGACATCGAAGCCGGCGTCGCCGAACTCGATCAGTGCGAACTGCTGGTGCTCGCCGACCTCCAGGCGTTCGCCAACCGCGGGCTGGCGCAGCGACAGAAGGAAGCCACCAAGGCCCGAGCGTTCGTCGAGGAAGACCTCGAGCGCTACGCCGACGCCTCTTCTGCCCGCCAGGTCGCGCCGCTGATCGGTGCGCTGCACCGTCGATCAGAACAGCTGCGAGCCGACGAGATCAACCGTCACGCCAAGAAGCTGGCATCGCTCGACGACGACCAACGCGCCGCCGTCGAGGCGCTCACCAAGGCGCTGATCGCCAAGATGCTCCACGAACCGTCGGTCGGTCTCAAGAAGGCCGCCGGGAGTCGACGCGGCGACCGCCTGGCCGAAGCGGCCCGGGAACTGTTCGATCTGTGAACCGCCCACGGTCGGCCGGTCGATCGCCCAACCGGCTCCGCATCGCCACTCGACGCAGTCCCCTCGCCATGTGGCAGGCCGAGTATGTCGCCGACCGGTTGCGTGCGGCGCACGACGACCTCGAGGTCGAGTTCGTCTCGATGGACACCACGGCCGACCAACGGCTCGACATCGCCATCTCCGAGCTCGGTGGCAAGGGCGCCTTCAGCAAAGAAGTCCAGCAGCTGGTGCTGGCCGATCACGCCGATATCGCCGTGCACTCGGCCAAGGATCTCCAGGCCGTCACGCCTGAGGGCCTCGTGCTGGGTGCGTTTCCGGTACGAGGCGAAGTGCGGGACTGCCTCGTTGGCTGCCGCCTCGAGGATCTGGCCGAAGGGGCGATCGTGGCCACCGGTTCCAACCGGCGTCGGGTGCAGCTGGCGTCACTTCGTCCCGACCTCGAGTTCCGTGGCCTGCGGGGCAACATCGCCACACGTCTCGGCCAACTCGATCAGTTCGCAGCGATGGTGATGGCCACCACGGCACTCGAACGACTCGGGACCGAACCGGCGGTGGTCGACGTGCTCGACCCCGACGTGATGATTCCCCAAGTGGGGCAGGGGGCGCTGGCCGTCGAGTGCCGATCCGACGATCCAGCCACGATCGAGTTGCTGGCGACCATCGACGACGCAGCCGTACGGGCCACCGTGTCGGCCGAGCGTGACTTCCTCGTCGAACTCGGCGGCGACTGCACGATGCCCGCCGGCGCCAACGCATGGTTCGATGATCACGGTGCGCTCCGACTCCGGGCGCTCCTGGCCTCGGCCGACGAGCAAGTCGTTGAACGAATCGAGCTCGGACCCGATGATCACGACGACCGCTGGTCGATCGGCACCACCGCCGCCAAACAGCTTCGAGCACGAGTGTCGTGAGCCAGTCTGACGACGCCGCCAGGCCGACGGGGCTGGAGGGTCGCCGCGTCGTGGTGTGTCGAGCAGCGGACCAAGCGATCGGGTTGGTTGCCGCCGTCGAGGCGCTCGGCGCGACCGCCATCGCGCTGCCCCTGCTCGAGCAGCAAGCGCCCGCCGATGGGGGAGCGGCGCTCAACCGAGCCTTGAACGACGATGCGGCCTTCGACTGGATGGTCCTCACGTCGGCCAATGCCGTGCGGGCGGTGGCCGGCCTTCACCCGGTGCTGCCTCCTGGCCTCCAGATTGCGGTCGTCGGACCGGCAACGGCTCGAGCCGTGGCCGCCGTGGGGTGGACCGTCGACTTCGAGCCGAGCGTCGCAACGGCCGCCGCCTTGGCGGCGGAACTCCCGCTGGGGTCGCCCTCGCTCCGTGTGTTGGCACCGCTCGCCGAACTGGCGGCCGACACGCTGGAGCGGACGCTGACCGATCGGGGCGCGATCGTCGAGCGGGTCGAGGCGTACAGGATGGCGATGCCTCGTCATTCGAACGAACGACTCGCTGAAGCGCTCAGCGGCGACGTCGTGCTGCTCACCTCGCCCTCGACGGCCGAGCGATTTGCTGCGCTCGCCGGCGAGCAGCGGAGCAACGCCGAGCTGCCGGTCGACCTGCCGGCAGCCGTGGCCATCGGACCGTCGACCGAGGCGGCCGCACAAGCCGCGGGGTTCACAGTGCTCGCCACGGCCGATCCCCATACCGAGGACGGGTTGGTTGCTGCGTTGGTGCGTAGCATCGAGGGATGAGCTTTCCCCAACGTCGTCTCCGCCGGCTCCGCCGAACCCCAGCGCTTCGTCGACTCGTCGCCGAGACCACGCTGACGCCCGACGACCTCGTTGCACCGCTCTTCGTTCGGGAAGGCATCACCGCCCCACAGCCGATCGTTTCGCTGCCCGGCGTCGTCCAACACACGCAGGAGTCGGTGCTGGCCGAGGTCGATCGGCTCGTCGCGCTCGGCGTGCCGGCGGTGATCCTGTTCGGCATTCCCGAGCGGAAGGATCCCGAGGGCTCCGAGGCGTGGAATCCCGACGGTGTCGTGCAGGTCGCGCTGCGCAACCTGAGGAGCCAACACGGTGGCGAGCTCGTGATCATGTCCGACCTCTGCGTCGACGAATACACCGATCACGGACACTGCGGGATCGTCGATGCCACCGGTGACGTCGACAACGACGCAACGCTCGAGCTCTACCGCCGGGCCGCCATCGCTCAGGCCCGAGCAGGTGCCGACGTGATCGCACCGTCGGGGATGATGGACGGGCAGGTGGCGGCCATCCGCGATGCGCTCGACGGTGAGGGCTTCACCGCACAGGCCATCCTGGCCTACTCCGCCAAGTACGCAAGCTCGATGTATGGCCCGTTCCGCGACGCCGTCGACGTGACGATCGCTGGTGGCGGCAACCGCAAGGGCTACCAGCAGGACCCTCGCAACGCCCGTGAGTCCATGGAGGAGATCCGGTTCGACCTCGACGAGGGTGCCGACATGATCATGGTCAAGCCCGCCTTGATGTACCTCGACATCATTGCAGCGGCGAGAGCCGAGTTCGACGTCCCGCTGGGTGCCTATCACGTCAGTGGCGAGTACGCGATGCTCAAGGCGGCGGCGGCCAACGGCTGGATCGACGGCGACGCCGCTGCCATCGAAGCACTCACGTCGATCAAGCGGGCAGGCGCCGACATGATCCTCACCTACCTCGCCGCCGAGGTCGCCGAACTCCTGTCCTGACACCGCTGGCGTTGGCCCGGCGCTGGCCCCTGACACGGCGATCGTCGCCGGGGCGTTGGGATCTGACGGCTCGCGACTGGCACACTGACCGGGTGACCAACTCCGCCGACCCCATCACCAACGACGCGCTCTTCGCCCGCGCCCAACAGGTTCTCCCAGGCGGCGTGAACTCGCCGGTCCGGGCCTTCCTCTCGGTCGGTGGCACGCCCTATTTCGTCGCACGGGCGGAAGGCGCCCGGGTCTGGGACGAGGAAGGTCAGGAGTACCTCGACTACGTCCAGAGCTATGGCGCATCGATCGTCGGTCACGCCGATCCGACCGTCCTGGCCGCGATCTCGGCGGCGGCGGCCAACGGGACCACCTACGGCGCGCCCACTCGGCTCGAGGTCGAATTGGCGGAGACGATGACTTCATGGGTCCCCGGGCTCGAAATGGTACGCATGACGTCGTCGGGAACCGAGGCCGCAATGTCGGCGATCCGACTGGCGCGAGGCGCCACTGGCCGCTCGAAGGTCGTGAAGTTCGCCGGTTGCTATCACGGACACACCGACTCGCTGCTCGCCGCTGGTGGCTCGGGCGTGGCGAATCAGGGGCTGGTGGGTTCGGCCGGCGTGCCGGAAGCGGCCGTCGCCGACACGGTCGTTGCTCCGTTCAACGTGGTCCCCACCCTTGACGAATCCGTCGCCGTGTTGGCGGTGGAACCGGTCGCGGCCAACATGGGTTTGGTCGAGCCCGAGCCGGGCTTCCTGCAGGCTCTGCGCGACGAGTGCGATCGTGTGGGCGCCCTGTTGCTGTTCGACGAGGTCATCACCGGCTTCCGGATGGGGCGAGGCGGTGCCACCGCTTGGTCGGGCGTGCAACCCGACGTGTGGGCGTTCGGCAAGGTGGTCGGTGGCGGTCTTCCGGTCGGCTGTTTCGGCGGTTCGCGCGAGGTCATGGCCAACGTGGCCCCACTTGGTCCGGTGTATCAGGGCGGCACTCTTTCGGGGAACCCGCTCGCCATGGCGGCAGGTCTGGCCACGCTGGGGCAGCTGAGCGACGACCGCTACGCCACCCTCGAGGCGACGGCCACGCGCCTGGCCGACGGGCTCCGTGCAGCGTTCGCCGACGCCGGCGTGGCCGCCACTGTGCCGCAGGTCGGTCCGCTTCTCGGCGTCTTCTTCAGCGACGAGCCCGTCCGCAACTACGACGACGCCAAGGCAGCCGCCGAGGTCGGGCGCTACGCCCCGTACTTCCACGGCATGCTCGAGCGAGGCATCGCGTTGGCCCCCGGCCCCTACGAAGTCATGTTCCCGAGCCTGGCCCACACCACCTCCGACATCGATCGCACGATCGAAGCCGCGGCCGAGGTGGCCGTCGAACTCGCCGCTGGCTGAGCACGCCGCCGCTCCGAATCGGCGACCCGCAGAGTCTCAGGGCAGGGTGCCGGTTCGAATGATGAACTCGAGTGACTCGGAGAAGCTGGCGATCATCGTGCCCCGGTCGAGTCCGGCGGCCAGTTGCGCCGCCCAGTGCGCTCGGCCACCGGCGTCGGGTGAGCGAGTGAGCACGTTGTTGTAGACCAGCTCGACGAAGCGCTCGTCGGTGATGTTGCCGTAGGTTGCTGCGAACTCGGGCGACTTCGCCATCTCGACCGCGATCGACTCGAGCGAGGCGCCGCGTCGTTCCGTGGTCATCCAGAAGTCGAGCCCCGCCGCATCGGGTTCACGGAGGAAGAACGCGAAGTACAGGCGCGAGATCCGGCCCTCGGACGAGGTCGAGCGAACCGTGGCCGTGTTCGTCACGAACTCGGGCGACTCGGAGAAGCCGGCCATGACCTGACCACGATCACGCCCCGCCTGCAACTGCCCGACCCAGTAGGTCAGGCCGGCGGCATCGGCTGGTCGGCCGAGCACGTTCCGGTAGATCAGATCGACGAACGCCCGGTTGTCGAGGTTGCCGTATCGCTGGCGGAACTCGGTGCTGTTCGCGAACTCCGACGAGATGGCCGCGAGCGAGACGCCACTCGCCCGTTGCCGAGTCCAGTAGGAGAAGCCTGACGGGTCGGGCTCACGTAGGAAGTAGGCGACGAAGAGACGGCCGACTTCGCCGTCGAGCGGCAACGGCCGGATGATGCCGCCGGAGACCCCGACGAGCAACGACGCACCGCTTGGTCCGCGCTTGCCGGCTCGTTCGGCCGACACCCGGAACTGGTAGACGCCGTCGACGAGTGTCGTGGTGATCGAGGTGGCACCGGTCGAGCCGATGTTGGTCCACTCGCCGCCGATCAGGCGTTGTTCGACGTGATAGGTCTCGCCGCCACCGGCGCCGACGGGTGCCTGCCAGGTGATGGTCTGCGTCGAACCATTGCCGGCGGCGGCCACCTGTCGAGGCTGGTTCGGAAGATCGGGCATGGCGGCCGAAGCGGTGGTGGTGGCACCCGAACCGGAACGTCCGATCGGGGTGACGTCGATCGAGTAGGTGACCCCGTTGTAGAGCGGGCCGAGCGTGACGCTGGGTTGGCCGGCGCTGACCCGAACGGCTGCATCGACGTTGTTGCCTCGTCGGGCGACCACGTCGTAGCTGATCGGGGCCTCACCGACCTGGGCCAGGTTCGGGTCGAGGGCGAGCGAGATCCGAGTGTTGCTCGTGGTGGCGACCACGGTGGGGCTCACCGGGCGGCCAGATGTGGTCCAACCCTGCTGGGTCAGCACGCCGAGCACGGCGGCGTCGATCGTGCGCTGAGCAGATCCCGACCCCAACTCGGGGGTCATCATGGTGCCGCCCCGGGTGCCCCCAGTGGTCGACGCATCGAAGTGGGAGAAGCTGCTGCCGTTGATGAAGAAACCGGGGGAGTACAGCGAGTACAGATTGCCCCCGCCGACGTCGATGGTGAGCGGCGACGTGAGGTGCGTGTTCGGGTTCGACTCGCTGAGCAGGGAGCGGTCCTCGGTGTGGACGAGGGCGTCGAAGGCATAGGGCGTGGCTTCGAGCGTCGGGGTGTTCGCCCCGGGCTTGCGCCACGCCGAGCCGAGGAAGCCGATGCCGTGCGCCACCTCGTGCAGTACGACCGACAACATGTCGACCTTGTTCGCCGGCGGTGTACCGGTGCCGGTGTACCAACGGTCGGCCGCGAAGCTGCACGTGTTGGCCACCGCCAGCTCGGCATTGAGGACGACCCGGATCTCCGGAGCCGCACCATTGAGGTCTCGCCCGGTCAAGGCGTTGGCCAAGGCGTTCGGGTAGCCGTACGGCGTCGGCAGCTCGGCGAGCCGATAGATCTCGGAGGCCCCGGCGTAGCCGAGGATCCCGGGGTCACCGAGGCAGATCCACGACACTTGGACGACGACCGGGAGCGGAGAGTCGAGCACGGTGCCCCACGTACCGACGGCGGTGCTCACGACCGACCGCACATCGGACGGGACGTTCGCGTCGAATGATGCGGTGAACCCGGCTTGCGCAGCTGCCTGGCCCGGCGCGAGCTCGAGGGCAGCGCCGGAGGGAAGGCGACGGTCGAGCTGGTCGTCGATCGCCTGCATGCGTTCGATGAGCACCGGATCATTGGGGTCGAGGTCGCCGATGGTCTCGATCACAAAGGGGGCGTCGGTGACCAGGTCGGTCGGGCGCGCCGGATCGACCGATGGTTGCGGGGCGACGGCCCACGCCGGGGTGCCAGCGAGCAGGACGCACGATGCCAGTGCGACACCGAGACGACGACGTCTCAACGGTTGCCCTCCTGCCGGCCGGGAGTGGCGCTCACCCCACTGGTGAACAACGAGGTATTCAGAACTACCAGCAGTTGGGGCCGATGCGGGCGCGGGAACCCAACCTCGTCGGACAAATTCACATCAACGCCATCACCTTCGCGCCACGACGGCGACGCCTTCGTCGGTGAACGAGAACGGGCACCGGCCGTTGGCCGATGCCCGTTGTGTCGAGTGTGGTCACCTGTTGGGTGATCAGCCGCCCAGTGCGGCTTCCTCACCTTCGGCCGCCTTCGGGCCGGGGCACTCCTCGGGGTTCTCCGGAGCGCCGGTGGCGCCCGGGGTGAACTCGGGGTTGGCGCACGACAGCAGCATCTGGAACACCTCGTCGGTGATCGGGGTCGAACTGCCGGACTCGATCTTCTCGCGCAGTTCCTCTTCCCAGGCGATGAAGGCTTCGGTGGTGAGTTCCTCGCCACCGAGGATGTGGCGCTCGTGGTAGACGACGAGTTCGAGGTGTTCGAGCGACAGCGTTCCTCCGAAGCCGGGCATCACGCCTCGCTGCCCGGCGATGCGGGCGCCACCGTCGCGATTCGGATCGCCGTACTGCTCGCCGGTGATGGCCGCCGACCCACGGGCGATGTGCACCATCTGGTCGACGGGGGAGGGGAACGTCTTCATGATTTCGCCGGCGCTGAACTGGTACCCGCTCCCGCCGCCACCCCCGGCGCCGTGGCAACCAGCGCATCCGCCCTCGACGGTGTAGATCTCGGCAGCGTCGATGAGGAACGTGTCTTCGACGGCCTGCTCCTGCATGGTGCCGGCGTAGATCCAGGCCCAGATCGGCAGGGCGAACACCAGGCCCATGGCCCAGATCGGCATCTTCTTCCGAGCATTGGCGGCCGCGATGTAGGCCGGGACCGGCTTGGCCGGTGCCGCAGGCTTGTCGGGGCTCATCGACGCGGCAGCCTTCGCCAGCGCCGGCGGCACGCCCGCGGGTGCAGCGGCAGCGGAGGAAGCGGCCGGGGTGACGGCCTCGCCAGCGGGGGAAGCGTCGCCGTCGGCGGACGAACCGCCCTTGGCCTTTCTGCTTCGCTTGAGAAGATGTTCTGGGATCTCGGTCACGATACGTCCGGGGGTTCCAGGGGTCGGGGCGCGTCCGTCAGGACGGAACAGGGGACAATGCTAGGTCCGATCGGCTGCACCTGCCCATTCTTGACGCAGCATTTCTTTCGCTCGTTTTTCTCTGTCGTCAGCCAAGCTCGGGCAGCGTCCTGGATCTCCGGGCGGTCGACTGCGGGTGATCGCGTCGATCCTGCGGCGGTGAAAACGACGGGAAAGGTCGCCTCGGCGACGTTTGCGTGCTACACCGACGGTGCTCGTTATCCGGTCACCGGTTTGTCGGTGACCCACTTTCCCGCTGTAGATTGTGCAGAGCTTCACAAAGTCGTGTTCGTCCGCCGCGTGTCGGATGCCCCCACGGCCGCCGTGAACTGCCCTTTTCGTCCATTCAGGAGTTTCGCCGTGGTCGCCCTCGTGGTGTCGACATTGATCGCAGTCGTGATGAGCCTGGCCATCATGTGGTACGCCAAGCGACGCCCGCAGGGAACCCGCACCACCTGGGGCGAGGCGATGTTCGGCAGCATCTACGTGTTCTGCATCCTCTACCTGGTCTTCGGTGTCGTCCCCCACCAGTGGCTCACCCTCGCCGAGAACGAGTGGAGCTGGCGTGCCGACCGGATCTGGGATGCCTGGGGCCTCATCACCGCCAAGAGCCGCGGTGGCTGGTTCCCGTTCGAGGTCACCTATCGCGTGCTGTCCGACACCATCGCAGCCCTCATCTACATCGTCTTCCTCGGCGGCATGACCAAGATGTGGGTCGACTGGCAGGTCCGTGGTGATGCCAGCGCTGCCGCCAAGGAGATCGAGACCAGCACCTACGGTCGTCCCCTGGTGAAGCGGAGCTGACGCCTGATGGCAACGACCGACGCCAATCCGCCACTCCCAGAATTCCGAGACGACTACGTCTTGGTCGAGGTCGATGCCGACTATCTGGGCAAGGCCGTCAAGCCGAAGCAGTTCATCCACATCGATCAGTCGGAATGCATCGCCTGTGAGGGCTGTGTCGACATCTGCCCGTGGAAGTGCATCCATATGCAGCCCACCGATGTCATCGCCGAGAGCTACGGCATCGCCCGCCCCGGCGACGACCCCAACGACGCCTTCATCTTCACGATCGACGACGACGTCTGCACGCGGTGCGCACTCTGCGTCGATCGCTGCCCCACCGGTGTGATCATCCTCGGCAAGATCGTCGACCCGAACGCCACCGGCGACCTCCACCAGCGAACCCCCTCCCATGGCTACGGCTACGGCATGCGCCTCGCCTGAGCACCACTTTCCACACGACCCAACAGGAAACCCACATGGCAAAGTCGATCCAAGACAAGCCCTCTCTCGGTGAGCGGGTGCAGACGCAGCTCGCCGGTCTCACCGATTCGGTGCAGGGCTCCCAGACCTGGAACTCGATCTTCCGACCCGGCTCGGTCTTCCGCAAGGGCTACACCGACAGCCCCCGGAACCGTTCCTACGTGATCATGAACAGCGTGCTCTATCACCTGCACCCGGTGAAGGTGAAGCGGCACGCAGTGAAGGTGTCCTACACCCTCTGTCTGGGCGGACTCAGCTTCTTCCTCTTCATCGTGCTCACGGTCACCGGCATCTTCTTGATGTTCTTCTACCGTCCCACCGCGGCTGCGGCCTGGACCGACATCCAGACGCTGCAGACCTCGGTGACCTTCGGCCTCCTGGTTCGAAACATGCATCGATGGGGTGCCCACCTCATGGTGTTGTCGGTGTTCCTCCACATGGCCCGTGTCTTCTATCACGGTGCCTACAAGGCGCCCCGCGAGTTCAACTGGGTCATCGGCACGATCCTTTTGCAGATGACCCTCCTGCTGTCGTTCACCGGCTACCTGTTGCCGTGGGACCAGCTGGCGCTGTGGGCCGTGACCGTGGGTACCAACATGATGGGCTATACCCCGGTCTTCGGCGACCAGGTCCGGTTCGTCCTCCTCGGCGGCAAGGTCATCGGCACCGACACCCTCCTGCGCTGGTACGTGCTGCACGTGCTCATGCTGCCGTTCGTCACCGTCATCTTCATGGCCATCCACTTCTGGCGAGTCCGTAAGGACGGCGGGATCAGCGGTCCGCTCTAGGCCCGCTCCTCCCACCACGTCGTTCCCCGCCCGAGATCAAAGAGACTTCCATCCATGACCGAGATCCCAGAACATCTCCGCAAGCGTGCCGAAGAGGCTCGGAAGAAGGCCGAGAGTTCGGCTCCCGAGCCAGCTCCCGCCGCTGCCAGCGACGCGCCCAGCGACCCCGCGGCATCGAAGATCCCGGCACACCTGCTGGAGCGGTCGAAGTCGGCGAAGTCCAAAGAGGCCGAGACCGCCGTTGCGCCGGCGGCAACCGCAGGTGCTGCGGTGGCCGCTGCTACCGCTGTGGCCGACGCCCCGGTCATGAGCGGCCCGGGTGGCCACACCCAGCGACTGCTCACCGTCGTCAAGTCGGGCTCGATCCAAGACATCAAGATGACCCCGCACGACAAGGTGCACACCTGGCCCCACCTCATCGTGGTCGAGTTCGGTGCGGCGTTGTTCTGCCTCGGCTTCTTGACCTTCTTCTCGATCTGGTCGAATGCCCCACTGCTCGAGCTGGCCAACGTCAACCAGACCCCGAACCCGTCGAAGGCGCCGTGGTACTTCCTCGGCCTCCAGGAACTCCTCACCCTGTTCCACCCGATGGTGGCCGGCGTGACCATTCCCGGCATCGGCCTGATCATCTTGACGATGGTCCCCTACATCGACAAGAACCCGTCCAACAAGCCAGAAGATCGCAAGTTCGCCGTCTCGATGTTCACCGTGTTCATGATGTTCTGGGCGGTGTTGGTGATCATCGGCTCGTTCTTCCGTGGCCCTGGCTTCAACTTCGTCTTCCCCTGGAACGACGGACTGTTCTTCGAGCTCTGAGAGAGAGGATCCGCACGTGATTGGCATCATCATCGCCGCCGTTGTCGTCCTGGCGTTGTTGGCCGTCGTCGGCGTGGCGACGTCGCTGCGACGCAAGGACACCAACACCGCCCTCGGTCAGCTCTCGGGCGAGACCGTCAAACGCGACCGTCCGGTCAACGTGGGCAGTGGCGCGAGCGAGACCGCGGTCTCGGGTCGCGCCGTCGAGGCCCTTGCTCGCAAGGAACAATCGGGAGCGCTCGTCGCCACCGGCCCGTCCGCCCCGGTTGCCTACGTCCCACCCGACCCCGAAACCCTCGGTGTCGCCCGACGCCAATTCCTGAACCGCAGCATCGTCGCGATGTTCGGGCTCGGCCTGTCCGGGTTCGGCGCCGCGGCGATCGGATTCCTGTGGCCGCAGGGAGCCAGTGGCTTCGGTGCCAAGATCAACGTTGGCCGCATCCCCGACATCCAGGCCGCGATCATCGCCGGTGGCGGGTTCTTCTACGTCCCCGAAGGTCGCATGTGGGTCACCGAGTACCCCCAGCCCGCGCTCGAGAAGGCCGTCTCCCAGTACGCCTTCTACCCACAGGTGGAGCAGGGTCTCAACGCCGGCGTCACCGCCCTCTACCAGACCTGTCCTCACCTCGGCTGCCGTGTTCCCGAATGTGGCACCTCGCAGTGGTTCGAGTGCCCGTGTCACGGGTCGCAGTACAACCGAGTCGGTGAGAAGAAGGGCGGTCCCGCTCCCCGTGGCATGGACCGCTTCCCGATGGAGGTCACGGCAGCCAACGAGCTGATCGTCGACACGGGCGTGGTCATCCAGGGCCCGCCGATCGGCACCAACACCACCGGTCAAGAGGCCGAGGGTCCCAACTGCATCGGGGCCTCGGAGGGACACTGATGATTTCGACCATGCTGCTCGCAGCGAACTACCGAGCGATCGGCCTCACGGTCGCGGTACTCGTCTTCCTGGCCTACGTTGCGCTGTTCGTCCGCAACATGATCCAGGCCAAGCCCGAACTCGGCTCCGAGCTCGAGCTGGCCGCCAACAAGCGTGAGTACCTCTCCGACGAGGAGCTCGAAGGCCCGAAGCTCGACCGTTCGCTGAGCTTCGCCCTCGTTTGCCTCGGGCTGATCGCCATGGCGCTGCCCTTCTACTGGCTGGCCGAGCCCGGTCGTCAAGAGGGCGCCGTCGAGGCCTACGACTTCCGCTTCGAGGTCTTCGGCGGCCGCCTCTACACCCAGGGTGCGCAGTGCGTGAACTGCCATGCCGCCGGTGGTGTGGGCGGCATCGCGCCCTACGTGCTGCAAGACGCCGATGGCCAGTTCATCGCCAACGCCAACTGGACCGCTCCGGCACTCAACAACGTGCTGCTTCGCTACTCCGAGGAAGAGGTCACCTACATCCTCAACTACGGTCGCCCGGGATCCCCGATGGCGGCGTGGGGCACGCCGGGTGGCGGTCCGCTCACCTCGCAGAACATCGAGGAGATCATCACCTACCTCGGCACGCTCCAGGTGCAGACGCTCGACCCGATCGCCATCAGCGAGTCGGCTGATCCCGAGGCGGCAGCAACCGCAGCTGCCGAACTGACCACGGGCATCCGCGACGAGGTCCAACGCTCGCTCGACGACGGCGAGTTCGCCACCATCGGCGAGGCGGTGTTCAATCTCGGACTCTTCTCCGGCTACCAGGCCGGGTCGCTCAGCTGTGGTCGTTGCCATACGGCCGGCTGGTCGCTCGGCATCGACGTGTCGCCCAACGTGCTCGACGAAGGCGTCGCCGGTTGCGGCGGCGGTGATCCCTCGGGCATCGGCTACAACCTGTGTGGTGGTTCGGTGCTCGAGCGCTTCCCGAACGACACCTGGAAGCTGCCGAACACCGGTGAAACTCACGTCATCGAGAGCAGCAAGGTCGAGATCACGCTGAACGGTGGTTGGTTGCCATCGGGTGGCCTCACCGGCGAGGATGGCCGCAATTACCTCCTTGGCGCCGACGGTGAGACTCGGGTCCAACTCGACGAGAAGGGCGTTCCGATCTCCGATCTCGAAGACGAGACTGGTGCGGCACGGCCCTTCATCGTGATCGAGGAAGGCGAGAACGCCGGCGACCTCGCGGCGTGCGCCTTCGAGTCGGCACTGTGGGAACCGGGTGGTATCTCCGCCAACGCGTATCCGTTCGATCCCTCGATCCCACTCGTTCTCGCAGCGGATGCCCCAGAAGGCACCGCCACCACGAACGGGTTCGCCGACCCGCCTGTGCTCGATCCCGCCGATCTCGCCGGCAATGTGATCGAGTTCGCCGATGGTCGACTCGGTGGCGATTGCACCGTGGTCGAGATGCCCGAACGCACCAGCCAGGCGCACTACGACTTCGTCTACTCCGGCGCCGATGCCGGCAAGGGCTACGGCCGGGGCGGACAGAGCCACGCCGGCATGATGCCCGGCTTCGGTGCCACCCTGCCGCCCTCGTTCATCCAGGCGGTCGTCGACTACGAGCGAGGTCTCTAGATGATCCACATGCTGTCTTTCATCGACGGGCTCGGCTTCGACCCGTTCATCCGTGGCCTGCTGTCGGTCATGGTCGGCGTGGTCGTCCTGATCGGCGGCACCTACCTGCTGGTCGCGACCAACTCCGGATCGCGAACCGGCGGGCTGATCGCCGGCGCAGGCCTGTTTGGCTGGATGATGTTGATGGGCGTCTTCTGGACGGTCTACGGAATCGGTTGGCGCGGCCAACCTCCCACATGGGAGCTCGTCGAAATCGTTCCGGAAAACCTCGACCTGGCCGAGAGTGAACGAGCGCAGGAGTTGGGTTTCGCTCTCGACGAGGTATCACCGGCCGACGGCGTGACATCGGATGATCCCGATCTCGCTCAGGCCGAGGCCGTGGCGTTCGTCCGTGACAACGAGGGGGAGTTCGCCGACTGGCGGTACCTGTCGACCTCCGACCCGACTCGAGGCGAGGCGACGTCGCTCGCCGGTGAGTATCTCATCGAGTTCGAGGTGTACGAGGGTGCCGGTGACTACCTGCCGCTCCAGTTCGGCGCCTTCAACACCGGGGGCAAGCCGTTGCTCGACCCCGACATCGATGCCGACGACCCCGACAAGAACCAGTGGGTCGAGACCTTCACCGATGCCCCCAAACGGGCGTTGCACAAGCTCGACACCATGACGCTGCATGCGATCCACACCGAAGAACTCATGGTGATCCAGGTCCAGGGGATCGTCGAGCAGCCGACCCTGCCCGGCCAGGCGCCGCCGGTCGCCCAGGTCGATCCGGAGAAGCCGATCTACAACGTGGTGATGGAACGCGATCGCGGCGGCCCGATGCCTTGGCTGTTCGGCGGTCTACGCTTCACCCCGGCAATGTTCACCCTGTTCAGTGGTCTCCTGTTCGCGGTGTTCTGCTACGCCCTCCACGTTCGTGACAACCACGAGGCGGAAATCCGCGCCAACGCTTGATCAAGACGGTCACCGCGTGCTCGTTCTACGGGTACGGACCTTTGGCCCCATCGGGTCATGACCCTCTCGCTCTAGCATCCCCACCACACCTGAGAACGAAAGGACACCCATGGCCCAATATCTGCCGATCCTGGCATTGACGGTCTTGGCGGTGCTCTTCGCCGCTGGCAGTTTCGTGGCATCGAAGCTGCTCGCTCCTCGCCGTCCCACGGTCGAGAAATACGCGCCCTACGAGTGCGGCATCGTCCCCGGCCGAGAGCCGCCGCAGCGGTTTCCCGTCCGCTTCTACCTCGTGGCGATGCTCTTCATCATCTTCGACATCGAGATCATCTTCCTCTACCCGTGGGCGATGGTGCACCGCGAGCTGGCGCTTCCGGGTCTGATCGCCATGATCGTGTTCTCGTTGCTGGTCTTCGAGTCGTTCGTCTACCTGATTTCCAAGGGTGCACTCGACTGGGGGCCGCTCCAGGTCAACACCCGTCAGCACGAGATGCGCTCGAGCGCCCGCACCACCACCACCACGATCCGCCGGGTCGGTACCGACGGTCGTTTCGACGAGGTACGGGTGCCCGATCGCCGTGTTGCCGCCGTCGCCAGAGAGGACGTCGCCTGATGGGGTTCGCCGACATCCAGGCCCACGGCCTCGAGGGCATGGAGCACAACGTGCTCACCGGCCAACTCGAGTCGTTCATCAAGTGGACCCGCGCTCGGTCCTCCTGGCCCGCCACCTTTGGGCTCGCGTGTTGCGCCATCGAGATGATGGCCGCCGGTGGGTCTCACTACGACATGGCTCGGCTCGGCATGGAAGTGTTCCGGGCCTCGCCGCGTCAGGCCGACATCATGATCGTCGCCGGTCGGGTCTCGCAGAAGATGGCGCCAGTACTTCGACAGGTCTACGACCAGATGATGGAACCCAAGTGGGTCATCTCGATGGGTGTCTGTGCCTCGTCGGGCGGCATGTTCAACAACTACGCCATCGTGCAGGGCGTCGACCAGATCGTCCCGGTCGACGTCTACGCACCGGGTTGCCCTCCCGGCCCCGAAACCCTCATCCATGCGATCAACACCCTGCACACGAAGATCGAGACCGGCGAGATCATGCGACGCCGCGAAGCCACCGGCGCCGGTGCCGGCATCGTCATCGAAGAACGCACCGCTTCCGGGGGTTCCAACCTCATCACCGTGGGGCGGCGCTGATGAGCGACACTTCCGACACCGCCGTCGACGCCGAGGAAGCGGCGCCAACGCCGCCGCCGGAACGCTACGGCGTCCTGGCCGACGAGTCCGGTGAGCGCCTCGTGCTCCACCCCACCCGAGACCAGTGGCTCGACCTCGCTCGTGCGCTGCTCGCCGACGGGTTCACCATGGGCCTCGACCTCACCGCCGTCGACTACCTCACCTACAAAGGGAACCGTCCGTTGCCCGAGGGCGTGGCGGGCGAACGGTTCGAAGTCGTCGCCGCCTTCGCCGACATCGAGGGCAACCGTCGCCTGTGGGCCAAGGTGCAACTGCCGGCCGATGATCCGGCCATCGCCTCGCTGACCACGTTCTACCCCGGCCTCGACTTCCTCGAGCGCGAGGTCTACGACATGTTCGGCATCGAATTCATCGACCACCCCGATCTCTCCCGCATCCTCATGCCGGAGAGCTGGCAGGGTCATCCGTTGCGCAAGGACTACGCCATCGGCGCGATCCCCGTGCAGTTCAAGGGCGCGCCCGGCGCGCGCTAGGAGCACCAATGACGGTCACCGAACGCCCCACCGACGCCGCAGTCCACGAAGCATCCGAGACTCCCGAGGGGCAGCTCCACCTTCTGCCTCGCCGCCATGCCGTGCTGCGAATGTCCGAAGTACAGATGGCCGAGCTGGCCGACGCTCCGTTGGAAGACGAGAACGACCAGACCATGTTGATCAACATGGGTCCGTCGCACCCCTCGACCCACGGTGTGTTGCGGCTCATGCTCGAAATGGACGGCGAGACCGTTCGTCGCTCCAAGCCGGTCGTCGGCTATCTCCATACCGGAATGGAGAAGCAGGCCGAGGCGCTCACCTTCCTGCAGGGCTCCACGAATGTGACCCGGATGGACTACGCCTCGCCGCTGTTCACCGAGCTGGCGTTCTCGCTCGCCACCGAGAAGTTGCTCGGCGTCGAGATCCCCGAGCGGGCCACCTGGATCCGCATGCTCATGACCGAGATGAACCGCATCTCGTCGCATCTGTTGTTCATGGCCACCAACGGCATGGACCTCGGTGCGGTCTCCATGATGATCTACGGCTGGCGCGAGCGCGAGCAGGTGCTTCGATTCTTCGAATCGGTCACGGGCCTGCGCATGAACCACAACTACATCCGCCCGGGTGGCGTTGCCGCCGACCTCCCTGACGGCTGGCGCACCGAGGTCCTGCGGCTCCTCGAGATGCTGCCGCACCGCCTCGACGAGTACGACACCCTCATGACCGGGCAGCCGATCTGGCGAGACCGTCTGCAGGGCGTAGGTGTGCTCGGGCCCGAGGAGGCCATGGCGCTGTCGGCCACCGGCCCACTGCTCCGTGCCACCGGCATCCCCGCCGATCTGCGTCGCGACCAGCCCTACCTCGCCTACGACCAGGTCGAGTTCGACGTCGTCGTCGGCACCTACGGCGATTCGTTCGACCGCTTCGCGATCCGGCTGAACGAGATCCGCGAATCGATGCGGATCCTGCATCAGATCCTCGATCTGATGCCAAAGGGTGACTACCGGGTGCAAGACACCAAGGTCACGCCGCCGCCCCGGGCCCGGATCGACGAGTCCATGGAAGCGCTGATCCATCACTTCAAGATCTTCACCGAGGGCTTCAAGGTCCCCGAAGGCGAGGCCTACGCCTCGGTTGAGTCACCTCGCGGTGAGCTCGGTTGCTACATCGTCAGCGACGGCTCGTCGAAGCCGTACCGCATGTCGATCCGCCCGCCGAGCTTCATCAACCTGCAAACGCTGCCGCACATGATGGCCGACGGTCTCCTCGCCGACGCCGTGGCGATCATCTCGTCGGCCGATCCGATCCTGGGAGAGGTGGACCGCTAAGTGCCACGCCTGAACGCCGCCAACGTCTCGTTGGCGAAAGAGATCATCGCTCGCTATCCCCGCCCCAAGTCGGCGCTCATCCCGCTGTTGCACCTGGCCCAGGAGCAAGACGGCTACGTGGCCGACGACGCCATGGAGCACCTCGCCGAACTGGTGGGCGTCACCCCGGCCGAAGTTCTCGGCACCTGCTCGTTCTACGAGATGTTCGTGCGTCACCCGGTCGGCAAGTACAAGATCAACATCTGTACCAACCTGAGCTGCCAGCTGATGGGGGCCGAAGAGCTGTTGCACCACGCCGAGGACACCCTCGGCATCCGTGCCGGCGGTACGACCGATGACGGCCTCTTCACGATCGAAGACGTCGAGTGCATCGCCGCCTGCACCGAGGCGCCGTGCCTCAGCGTGAACTACCGCTTCGAGAATCGGGTCACGATCGAGCACTTCGACCAGCTGGTCGATGATCTCCGCAGCGGGAAGCGGGCCGACATCCCCAACCACGGCACGCTCGGCCTGGTGCGGCAACACATCCCGGCCGACCGCCTCGGCGGGATCGCCCCGCCCGAACAGACGACCAAGCCCGACTGGTTCGCCAGCCGCGAGGCCGCCGCAGCACCGGAAGGAGCGTAGATGGCCACCAACGCGTACATCCCCCACGCCGCGGGATACGTCGACAACGAGGGCCCCAAGGTCGTCAGCAGTCGCTTCCCCTACGAAGACTCCTTCACGCTCGAGCGTTCGCAGGCCACCGGTGGCTACGAGGCGTTGCGCAAGGCGCTCGCCATGTCTCCGGCCGAGGTGGCCGGTGAGGTCAAGGAAGCGGTGTTGCTCGGTCGTGGTGGCGCCGGGTTCCCGGCCGGGATCAAGTGGGGATTCATGCCGCCGGTGTGGCCCCGCTACCTCGTGGTCAACGGCGACGAGTCCGAGCCGGGCACCTACAAGGACCGACTCCTCATGGAGCGCGATCCGCATCAGCTGATCGAAGGCTGCGTCATCACCTGCTACGCACTCGGGCTGAACCAGTGCTTCCTCTACATCCGCGGTGAGATGGCACTTGCGCAGGAACGAGTCGCTCAGGCCCTCAACGACGCCTACGCCGCCGGTTTCGTCGGCAAGGACATCATGGGCACCGACGTCAGCATCGACGTCGTGCTGCACTGGGGCGCCGGTGCCTACATCGTCGGTGAAGAGACGGCGCTGATCGAGTCGCTCGAAGGCAATCGCGGCATGCCCCGGTTGAAGCCGCCGTTCTTCCCGGCCGCCAAGGGCCTCTACCTCAAGCCAACGATCGTCAACAACGTCGAGACGCTGTCGAACGTGCCGTGGATCATCGAGCACGGTCCGATCGAATACAAGAAGATGGGCTCCGAGGCCTCGCCGGGCACCCGCATGGTGGCGGTCAGCGGCCACGTCAATCGTCCTGGTGTCTACGAGGTCGAGCAGGGCATCACCACCTTCCGCGACCTGTTCTACGGCGACAACTACGGACAGGGCATCCGCAACGGCAACGACCTGAAGGCGTTCGTGCCCGGTGGCGGCTCGGCGCCCTGGTTCTTCCCCGAGCAGCTCGACGTTCCGCTCGAGGGTCGCGTCGCCGGTGCCGAGGGGTCGATGCTCGGTTCCGGCGCCATCATCGTGATGGACCACACCTCGTGCGCCGTGAAGTCGGCGTTGCGACTCGTGCGCTTCTACGCCCGCGAGTCCTGCGGCAAGTGCACGCCGTGCCGCGAGGGCACCAGCTGGGAAGAGAAGGTGCTCCAGCGCATCCTCGACGGTCACGGCCGACCCGACGACATCGAGCTGCTACTGTCGATCGGTGAGAACATCAGCCCCGGGCCGTACCCGGTCGCTGCTCACCCCGAAGCCGGCCTGACGGCGGTGCCGTTCCCGCCGAAGCAGACCACGATCTGTCCGCTGGGCCCCTCGTCGGTGGCACCGATCACGTCGGCCATCCGCCGCTTCCGCGACGAATTCGAGGCGAAGATCGCCGCCAATCCGGCCAACGCCGCCACGCCCGTCGACGCCCACGAGGCGCCCGCCACTGCAGCCACCGAACCGGCGGCCACTGCCGTCTCAGGAGCGCATTGATGACCGCCACCGATCCCACTCCGGCCGTCACCGGCGTCCCGTTCGTGCTCAACGGCACGCCGTGCGAGGCCAACGACGGTGAGTTGCTCATCGACGCCGCCGAGCGCAACGGCGTCCACATCCCCCGGTTCTGTTACCACCCTCGCATGACGCCGGTCGGTATGTGCCGGATGTGCCTGGTCGAGGTCGATGGCGGACGCGGCCCGAGCCTCCAGCCATCGTGCATGTTGCCGGTCACGCCCGACATGAAGGTGAACACCGAAGTCGAGTCGGCCAAAGCCGCCCAGGACGGTGTGCTCGAACTCCTCCTCATCAACCATCCACTCGACTGTCCGGTCTGCGACAAGGGCGGCGAATGTCCGCTCCAGGACAACGCCTACGCCTACGGTCCGGGCGAGAGCCGCTTCGTGGAAGAGAAGCGGCACTACGAAAAACCCATCCCGATCAGCGACCTCGTCTACCTCGATCGCGAGCGCTGCATCCTCTGTGATCGCTGCACCCGCTTCTCCAAGGAAGTGGCGGGTGATCCGCTCATCCACTTCATCGGTCGTGGTGCCGACACCCAGGTCAACACCTTCCCCGACCATCCGTTCTCGTCCTACTTCAGCGGCAACACGGTGCAGATCTGCCCGGTCGGCGCGCTGACCGCCGAGCCCTATCGCTTCAAGGCTCGCCCGTGGGACCTCGCCGAGAACGAGTCCACCTCCACCGTCGACGCCACCGGCGCGCGCGTGGTGCTCCAGTCCTCACGTGACCGCCTCTTGCGTGTCCTCGGTGTCGACTCCGAGGCCGTCAACTGGTCGTGGCTCTCCGACAAGGAACGGTTCGCCTACGAAGCCACCAACTCCGACGAGCGTCTTCGCGCCCCGCTGTCGCAGGCCGCTGGCGACGCCGAACCCACCACGATCCGCTGGGCCGAAGCCGCCGCACGCGTCGCCAAGGCCATCGAGGCTGAACCCACCCGGGTCGGCGTCCTCGGTGGCGCCCGTCTGCCGGTCGAAGGCCAGTACGCCTGGTCGAAGCTGCTGCGCTCGGTCGCCGGTGTGCACAACATCGACGCCCAGCTCTCCGACGGCCTGCCCGATCAGGCGGTGCTGTCGATGCCTCGAGCCACCATCGCCGAAGCGGTCGCACCGGGCGGGGTCATCGTGCTCCTGGGTGCCGACCCCAAGGAGGAGCTGCCCACGCTGTTCCTGCGGCTGCGCCACGCCGCTGAGTTCGATGGCGCCTCGATCATCGAGATCACGCCGACCGCCACGTCGCTGCTGCCCCACGCCGCAGCCTCCCTGCGCCCCCTGCCTGGCAATGCCGGCGTCGTCGCCGATGCGATCGCCTCGGGCGACGTCAACCGTGCGATCCCTGGCGTCAACTCGGCTGCACTGGCCAAGGCCGCCGACCTCATCGGCTCCGGCCGACCCGTCACGGTCATCGTGGGCCGAGCCAACTTGGCCGAAGATGCGGCGTTCACGCTCGCCGCTGTCGAGCACCTGCGCAAGGCCGCACCCCAGCTCAAGGTGTTGCCGGCGTTGCGCCGGGGCAACGTCATGGGTGCGCTGGAACTCGGCTTGACCCCCGGTGTCGACACCCGAGGCGATGCCCTCGTCGAGCCCGGTCTCGATGCCGACGGCATCCTCACCGCTGCGGCCAACGGCACGATCAAGACCCTCGTGCTGCTCGGCGCCGACCCGCTGGTCGACCACCCCAATCGGGCGCTGGTGGAAGCGGCGTTCGATGCCGTCGACACGATCATCGCCGTCGACCTGTTCCTCACGGCTTCGTCGAGCCGAGCCAACCTCGTGTTGCCAGCCGCTGCGTTCGGTGAGGTCGACGGCAGTTTCGTCAATCTCGAGGGTCGCATCAGCCCGCTCCAAGCGAAGGTCACGCCTCCCGGCCAAGCTCGTCCCGACTGGATGATCGCGGCCGAAGTGGCTCGGGCCATGGGCGCCGATCTCGGCTTCGCCACGCTGGCCGAACTCCGCGAGGACCTGTCGTCCAACGTTCGCTCGTTCGCGAACGTCGATTGGGCCGGCCTCGCTCGCTCCGAAGACGGACCGATCCTCGACATCGGGCGTGACTGGACCGTGCCATCTGCCGCATCCGTCGTCGCACCCGCCGCCGACGGCTACGGTCTTCGACTGGTGATCGATCGGAAGCTCTGGGATCTGGGAACAACGGTGCAGCAATCGGCATCGCTTGCGCACCTCCCATCGCCAGGCCGACTCGAGCTCTCACCCGCCGACTTCGAGGCGCTGGGCGTCGCCGCCGGCAGCGAGGTCACGGTCGAGTACGCAGGCGGCAAGACGACCGCTCCCGTCGCCTCCTCACCTGCGGTGCCTCGCGGCACGGCTCGTGCATCGTTCCGGCTGCCTGGCTTCGACCCGGGCACGTTGACATCCACTGACCGTTTGGTCACCGACCTACGAGTGACGGCACGCTGATGGGACATCCATTCCTCCGAGACGGCGTCGACTTCTGGGACTTCGTGATGGTGATCGTGATGGTGGTCGCCGCCTTCGCGATCTGTCTCGTCGCCACCATGTTCATGGTCTGGTACGAACGCAAGGTCGTCAGCCGTCTCCAGAACCGCATCGGCCCGAACGTCGCCGGTCCCTTCGGCCTCCTCCAGACCCTGGCCGACGGCACCAAGCTCTTCATGAAGGAAGACATCATCCCCACCAAGGCGGATCGGTTCGTCTTCCAGCTGGCGCCGTATCTGTCGTTGGTCCCGGCCTTCCTCACCTTCACGCTCATCCCGATCGCCGGCAACTTCGGTGAGGGCGGCACCGGCTCGAGCACCATCGGCGGGCGTGAGTTCTACTGGCAGGTGGCCGACGTCCCGGTCGGCATCCTCTTCTTCCTGGCGATGAGCTCGATCGGCATCTACGGCGTCATGCTCGCCGGCTGGTCGTCGGGCTCGAAGTACCCATTGCTGGGTTCGATCCGGGCCACGGCCCAGGCCATCTCCTACGAGGCGGCGCTCGGCCTGGCACTCGCTGCGGTCATCATGGTGGCCGGCTCGCTCAGCACCCACCAGATCGTGGCCAACCAGGTCGGCGGGATCGCCAACTGGCACCTCGTCGCCACGGGCGTCATCCCCTTCGTCGTGTTCCTCATCGCCGGTACCGCCGAGCTGAACCGGCCACCGTTCGACCTCGTCGAAGCCGAGCAGGAACTTGTCGGTGGCTTCCACACCGAGTACTCCTCGATCCGCTTCGCCCTGTTCTTCCTCGCCGAGTTCATGAACACCGTCACGATGTCGGCGATCATGGTCACCCTCTTCTTCGGTGGCCCGTCGCCCCTGTTCGACATCCCCTTCACCGACGTCTCGCTCGGTGCCTTCGGTGGCTTGCTCTGGTTCCTCTTCAAGCTGAACTTCTTCCTGTTCACCTTCGTGTGGTTCCGGGCAACGCTTCCCCGTCTCCGCTACGACCAGCTCATGGATCTGGGGTGGAAACTCCTGATCCCGCTGTCGCTGGGTTGGCTGCTCGTGCTCGGTGCGATTCGTATCTCGCAAGACGGCAATCTCGGGATCACCGACGACACGGTCGCCGACACCCTGATCGCCATCATCGTCGCGATCATCGGGTTGGGCATCGGCGCCTCGCTGGTGGTCAAGGCCTCCAAGAACGCACGCCAGGATCGACTCGACGCCGCCGGCCTCAGCGTGGTGCCCACGCTGACGGGCGCCACCACTGCAGGGGCTGCCGGGCCCGCCAAGGGAGCTGATCACTGATGGGCTACCTCGAAGGATTCGCCGTCACCTTCCGCAAGTGGGGCGAGGGCGTCACCACCCGGGAGTACCGCGGCGGCCGCAAAGGCGAAGCGCCCGATACCAAGGCCCCGAAGCCGCCGCGGCTGCACGGTCGCCACGTGCTGAACCGCTACGAAGACGGCATGGAGAAGTGCATCGGTTGCGAGCTGTGCGCCGGTGTGTGCCCGGCCAAGTGCATCTACGTCCGCGGCGCCGACAACCCGGTCGACGATCCCAAATCGCCGGGCGAGCGGTTCGGGTTCATCTACGAGATCAACTACCTGCGCTGCATCCATTGCGACATGTGTGTCGAGGCGTGCCCCACGCAGGCGATCACCGAAACCAAGCTGTTCGAGTTCTCCTTCACCAACCGCGACGACGCCATCTACACCAAGAACGAGCTGCTCGTCGGCGACGACGGCAAGCCGCAGTTCCTTCCGTGGGAAGACTGGCGACCGGGCGACGACGAGCACACCTCGGGCTGGATGCGAGCCACGTCACCGGGTGGCAAGGCGTCCTACGAGGGCACCGTCGGCTGGGCCGGCGAGCTCGGCTACGGCGTGCGTGCACCCGAAGCGGGCCAGCACGGCGAAGACCCCGAACCCGTCGTCGAAGCCCACGACGACCACGGTCATGACAGCCACGGAGGTCATCACTGATGGATGTCGCAGTCTTCATCGTCTCGGCGATCATCGTGCTCGGCGGTGCCGTCGGCGTGGTCGTCAACCCCAACCCGGTCCGGGCCGCGCTCTCATTGGTCGCAAGCTTCTTCGGTGTTGCGGTCCTCTTCGTTCTGCAGGAGGCCCACTTCCTCGCCCTCGTGCAGGTGGTGGTCTATGGCGGCGCGATCGTCGTGCTGTTCCTCTTCGTCATCATGTTGCTCGGTGTCGACAAGGTCGAAGACATCCGCACCGAACCTCTGGTCAACCAGCGGCCAGCCGCCCTCGCCGGTGGCGCCGTCATGTTGCTGCTGATCTTCGGCGGCCTCT
Organism: Acidimicrobiales bacterium; assembly: GCA_041394265.1. NCBI lineage: Bacteria > Bacillati > Actinomycetota > Acidimicrobiia > Acidimicrobiales > Acidimicrobiales bacterium. The sequence continues at coordinate 1,694,900 of JAWKIO010000005.1, read as the reverse complement.
TCCTGTCAGGTCCCGGCGGCGAGCAGGGAGCGGTCGCCATCACCGGTCAGCCCGAGATGAGCCAGGCGCTCGACGCGCCGGGCATCAAGGCCGGCGGCCCCACGTCGATCGACCCGACCAACATGCGCGAGCCTGACTCGAACGTGGTGGCGCTCGCCCGAGATCTCTTCACCCGCAACCTCTTCGCCTTCGAGGCCACTGCGCTGCTGCTCACGATCGCCACGGTGGGAGCCGTGGTGCTGGTGCGCAACCAGGGCGCGGAAGACCTCGTCGTCGATGAGCCGGGTACCGCGAACCGATGACCCCCGAGGCTGACGTGCAGACTCCGAAGACAAGCGAGGTGACCTCATGGAGGTGACCCAAACCTGGTACCTGATCCTGAGCGCGCTGCTGTTCACGATCGGGACGGTCGGCCTGCTGACCCGACGCAACCCGCTCATCATGTTCATGTGCGTCGAGCTGATGCTGAACGCCGTCAACATCTCGTTCGTCTCGTTCTCCAAGGCGCTCAACGACATCGCCGGGCAAACGGCCGTCTTCTTCGTTCTCGTGGTGGCTGCCGCCGAAGTGGTCGTCGGCCTGTCGATCGTGGTGGCACTGCTGCGCCGCCGTCCAACGGCCACGGCCGACGATCTCGTGCAGTTGAAGGGGTAGGGCGATGGTCGAAGCAGCGTGGCTCATTCCCGCATTCCCTCTGGCCGGCTTCCTGTTCCTCATGGCGTTCGGTCGCCGCCTCGGTGAGCCGATCGCCGGCTGGCTCGCCACCGCCGCCATCGGCGGCAGCTTCTTGTCGACCATCGTGGTGTTCCTCGGCCTGGTCGCCGAAGAACCTGACGACCGGTTCTTCATCCAGAAGATCTTCACCTGGGTGCCGGCCGGCTCGTTCCACGTCGATCTCGGATTCCTCGTCGATCCGCTCTCGATCACGATGTGTCTGTTCATCACCGGGGTCGGAACGCTCATCCACCTCTATTCGGTCGGCTACATGCACGGGGATGCGGACTTCTCGAAGTTCTTCATCTACCTGAATGCCTTCGCCGCCTCGATGCTGATGCTGGTGCTCGGCGACAACCTGCTCATCACCTTCCTCGGCTGGGAGGGTGTCGGCGCCTGCTCGTACCTGCTCATCTCCTTCTGGTTCACGAGTGAGGCGAATGCATCGGCGGGCAAGAAGGCGTTCGTCACCAACCGTGTCGGCGACTTCGGGTTCATGCTCGGCACGTTCGTGGTGTTCGGCGCCATCGGCTCGATTCGCTATGCCGATGTCCTCACGAGTGAGTTCTCGTCCGGCATGGCCACGGCCGCCGTGATCCTCTTCCTCGTCGCCGCCACCGGCAAGTCGGCCCAGATCCCACTGTTCGTCTGGCTGCCCGACGCCATGGCCGGCCCGACACCGGTCTCGGCGCTCATCCACGCCGCCACCATGGTCACCTCGGGCGTGTACCTCCTCACCCGCCTGAACCCGATCCTGGCCCAGGCCGACCCCTGGTCGACCACGGTCATCGCCTGGGTCGGAGCCCTCACGGCGTTGGTCGCCGCTTTGGCGGCCTTGGTACAGACCGATATCAAGAAGGTCCTCGCCTACTCGACCGTCAGCCAGCTCGGGTACCTCTTCCTCGCCATCGGTGTGGGCGGCTACGTGCCCGCCATCTTCCACATGGTCACCCACGCCTTCTTCAAGGCACTGCTCTTCCTCGGATCCGGTTCGGTGATCCACGGCCTCCACGACGAACAAGACATGCGACGTATGGGCGGGCTCACCAAGTTCATGCCCATCACCGCCGGCACCTTCATCGTCGGCTGGCTCGCCATCGCCGGTGTGCCACCGTTCGCCGGCTTCTGGTCGAAAGACGAGATCCTCCTCTACGCCTGGAACGAGAACCCGGTCCTGTGGGCGATCGGCCTCATCACCGCCATCCTCACGGCGTTCTACATGACCCGTCAGGTGGTGCTCACCTTCTTCGGCCGCACCCGCTTCTTCGATGCTCATCAAGACGAGATCGATGCCGCATTCGGTCACGCCATCACCGAGGCCGAGGCCGGTGTCCTTGCCGCAGAGGAAGCCGTGTCGAAGGCAGAAGAGGCCATGGCGAAGGCCGACGACGATGTCGCCAAGAAGCAGCTGGCGCTGACCAAGGCCACGGACTCCCTCGCCGAGGCCCAGGCCGCGGTCGACGCCTCGTCGCCCGATGCCGACGACCACGCAAAATTGGTCAAGGCCCTCGACAAGGCCGACAAGGCAATGCCGAAGGCGGTGTCGGCACTCGAGAAGTCGCAGGCGAAGCTGGCCGAAGCCACGGCTGCTCATGCCGAGGCGGTCGAGGCCATCGACGCGGCCAAGGACAACGTCCGTGCCGCTGCTGCGTCGGTGTCGTCCGCCCCGAAGGCGCCGCAGTACGTCACCGCCCTCACCCCGGCCGTCGATGTCTCGGCCTTTGCCGATCAGCTGCCCGACTCCTATGCCCATCGTCAGGAATACCACCCGCACGAGTCGCCGTGGACCATGTCCCTGCCGCTCGTCGTGTTGGCCGGCCTCGCCGCCGTCGGTGGTCTGCTCAACCTGCCGTTCTCGCACAACCTCCACTTCCTGGCGAACTGGCTCGAGCCGATGCTGTTCGGCAACGAGGTCGAGGTCTCGGCCGGCGCCAGCACCAAGATCGTGCTCGCGCTCATCGCCACCGCTTGCGCCATCGGTGCCATCGTCGCCAGCCTCGCGGTGTACCTGAAGGGCAAGGCCGACCCGGCCGCCATCGAGCGCAAAGAACTGGCCCTGGCCATCGACTACGACCGAGGACTCGCCCGCTTCATGGGTGGGCCGGGCACCGAAGTCTTCGAACGGGCCAGCTGGCTCGATCGCACCTACGTCGACGGAGCGGTCAACGGCGTGGCCTCGGTCATCCGCTCGGCCGGTCGCTCGGCACAATCGCTCCAAACCGGCTTCGTCCGCAGCTATGCGTTCGGCATCGTTGCCGGAAGCGCCGCTGTGGTGCTCTGGTTCCTCGTGAGGCTCTGGTCATGATCTCCACACTTGTTCCCATCCTCGCAACGGAGGCGCCAGGCGAGACCGCCGATGCGCTCGGCAGCTTTCCGCTCCTGCTGGCACTCATCCTGATGCCGCTGTTCACCGCCATCGTCTTGATGGCGATCCCGGCCCACCGGGTCGCCGAGCTCCGACTCACTGCGCTGGTCGGATCGGCGATCGCCGGTGCGATGTCGGTGTACCTGATGGTCAAGTTCGACGCCGCCGAAGGTGGGTTCCAGGCCGTGAGCCGTCACACCTGGATCGCCGACCTCGGCCTCGAATGGCACCTTGGTGTCGACGGCATCTCGCTGTTCCTCGTCGTGTTGGGTGGGCTGCTCTTCCCGATCGCCATCCTGGCCTGCGACCCGCATCACGATCACAAGCCGTACTACATCTGGCTGATGGTGCTGATGGCCGGCTCCACCGGTGCCTTCGTTGCCCTCGACCTGCTGCTGTTCTTCCTCTTCTTCGAGGTCGTGCTCGTCCCGATGTACTTCCTCATCAGCGGATGGGGCCACGGCAACCGGATCTACGCCGCCACGAAGTTCTTCCTCTACACCATGTTCGGCGGGGCGCTGATGCTCGTCGGCATCGCCTCGCTCGCGCTCCTGTCGCAGCGGGCGGCACAGGCGGCTGCAATCGAGGCCGGGTCAACAGCGAAGATTCCTCTGACCTTCGACGTCACGGCGCTCGCCGGCGCCGAGGGGCTGAGCACCAACGCCCAGCGACTGATCTTCCTGGCCTTTGCCGGGGCGTTCGCCGTCAAGGTGCCACTGTTCCCACTGCACACCTGGTTGCCCGACGCCCACACCGAGGCACCGACGGCCGGTTCGGTGATCCTCGCCGGCGTGATGCTGAAGCTCGGCACCTACGGCTTCGTTCGCTTCGGGATCTACCTCTTCCCCCAGGCCGCGTACGACTTCGCCCCGCTGTTCATCACCCTGGGTGTCATCGGCATCGTCTACGGCGCCGCCGTGGCCACGATGCAGAAAGACCTCAAACGAGTCGTCGCCTACTCATCGATCGCCCACCTCGGCTTCATCATCCTCGGCATCTTCGCCCTCAACTCCCAGGGCCTCGAGGGTGGCGTGCTGCAGATGGTCAACCATGGTCTGTCCACCGGCGCACTCTTCATCCTCGTCGGCTGGATCTACGAACGGCGCCACACCCGTGAGATCGCCGCCCTGTCCGGCCTCCAGAAGCCGGCCCCGATCATGGCCGCCGTCTTCACCATCGTGATGCTGTCGAGCATCGGCCTCCCGGGTCTCAACGGGTTCGTCGGCGAATACCTGATCCTCCTCGGTGGCTACAAGGCCGCCCAGTGGTGGACCGTGGTCGCCGTCACCGGTGTGATCCTCGCCGCCCTCTATCTGCTGTGGGCCTATCAGCGGGTCTTCCACGGCCAAGCGGAGGGCGACAACGCCACGATGCCCGACCTCAAGGTCTCCGAACTCATGGCCATCGCCCCGCTCATGGTCCTGATCGTCTTCATGGGCGTCTACCCGAAGCCGGTGCTCGAACGCATCGAGCCCTCGGTCGACGTGCTCATCACCCACGTCACCGACCACGTGGACGGCTTCGTCGAGCCGGAACCCGACGCTCCCGCCGAACCGGCAGGTGCCGAGCAGCTCAAGGCAGCGGCAGCCGTCGCGGCCGAAGCATCGGGCCACCACGGTGAGTCCGAAGACACCGGCCACGACGACGAGTCCGAATCGACCAACCACGAAACCGGGGAGGAGGGCTGATGCTGCACGTCTTGGCCCAAACCGGAACATTGCCGATGCCCGACGTCGAGTGGTCGCTGATCTGGCCGCTCACCATCTTGGCCATCGGCTCGGTTCTGCTCGTCACGATCACCTCGCTGGTTCCGACCCTGCGGACCAACGGGTTCCCCGCCCTCTTCTCCATCACGGCCGCGGTAGCGGCCGCTGCGTTGCTGCCCTACACGGCGCAGCGCATCAGCGATGCCCCCGGCCCGCTCCGTGTCATCGGCAGCGCCATGGTGGTCGACCACTTCACCGTATTCGTCACCGGTGTGATCTGCCTGTCGGTGCTGCTGGTCTCGCTGATCCTCGACGACTATCTCCGTCGTGAGGGCTTCGACGGCCCCGAGTGGTACGTGCTGATGCTGCTATCGGCGTCGGGCGGGGTGATCCTCGCCGCGGCGAACGACCTCATCGTCACCTTCCTCGGTCTCGAGATCCTGTCGATCGCCGTGTACGTCCTCGCCGCCCTGCAGCTGCGTCGGACCCAGTCGCAGGAAGCCGGCTTCAAGTACTTCGTGCTCGGCGCCCTGTCTTCGGCCATCTTCCTCTACGGCATCGCGCTCACGTATGGCGCCATTGGCTCGACCAACTTCGACGCCGTGGCCAGCGTGCTCGGCAGCTTCTTCGGCGCCCCGAACGCAGCGGGCCTGACCCCGGTCACCGACTCGTCGATGTTGCTGGTCGGTATGGCGATGATCCTGATCGGCTTCGCCTTCAAGGTGTCGGCCGTGCCGTTCCACTTCTGGACGCCCGATGTCTACCAGGGCGCCCCCACTCCGGTCGTGGCGTTCATGGCGTCGTCGGTCAAGGTGGCAGGCTTCGCAGCGCTCCTTCGTGTGTTCGTCGTCGCCTTCAACGATCGCGGCGGCGACTGGCGACCGCTCATCGGCGCCCTTGCGCTGTTCTCGATCCTGCTCGGTTCGGTCATGGCCATCGTGCAGACCGACGTCAAGCGCATGCTCGCCTATTCGTCGATCTCGCACGCCGGTTTCATGCTGATCGGCGTGCACGCTGCGGGAAGTGCCACCAGCGACGTCGCTCAGTCCGGCGCCCGGGCGGTGCTCTTCTACATGCTGTCCTACACCGCGGTGGTTGCCGGCACCTTCGCCGTCGTGACCGCAGTGAGCGGGTTCGGCGACGGCAACACGAGCCTCGACGACTTCACCGGCATGGCCCGGCGTCACCCGGTGCTCGCCTCGATGCTCGTCGTACTGCTGTTCTCGCAGGCGGGCATCCCCTTCACCTCCGGCTTCTTCGCCAAGTTCCGGGTGATCGTGGCCGCAGCCGATGGTGGCGCCTACGTCATGGCCGGTATCGCCATGCTCGGCTCGGTGATCGGTGCGTTCCTCTACCTGCGGATCGTCATCGCGATGTTCACCAATGCCGGGGGTGACGACCACGGTGACGACCACAGCGACGAAGTCGTCGAGGGGGACGCGCTGGCGTTGCCCGGTGTCGGTTCGCTGACCGTCCCGACCACGGTGCTCTTGGCAGTCGGCCTCGCCGTCTTCGCCACCCTGCTGCTCGGCATCTGGCCGGCCGTTGTCGACACGCCGCTGACCGACGGCGCACGGTCGCTGCTCGGCCTCGCCGGCTGATCGGCCTCGGGTGGGCGAATCCACCCGAGCCACCGGAAACTCCTCAAGTCCAGTCGGGGGTCGGTCGATGGACCGACATGGAATCACCAGAGGTTGCACTCCCCCAGCACACGGTCGTGCTCGGCGTTGCCGATGCGATGGCCGCCGCTCACCTGCGTCGTCAGCTGATGGATCATCCTCGGTTCGATCTCGTGGCGACGGCACACAACGCCGTGCAGACGCTCTACGCCGTCGAGGAGACCCATGCGAGCGTGGTGCTCATGGCCGACGATTCCCCCGGCCTGCGCGGCCGTGAGGTGCTGGCCGACATCGCGGCGGCATCGCCCGAGACCTACGTGATCATCACCACGCCGGGCGACCCGGCGGCCCTGGCCAATGAGCCGGCGGTGGCGTCAGCGGTCTACGACACCGACATCTACGGCATCTACGCCGCTCTGAACCAGCTGGCCGAATTCCTCGACCGTCCCAAGGCCGAGATCCCGGAGCGCAGGGCGCACGCCGATCGTCGGCTGCACCAGGACTGGACCAAGGTCTTCGCCGAGCGTCGCGAGCACGTTCGGCGCCACGACGCCGTGGCGGCGAACTGACCTCAGTGGCCCCAGGCCGGTCCGCCCGCACCACGCATCCATCGGTGTCGAGCTGACCGAGCGATCTCGACGATCGCGGTGGGAATGGAGGACCACGCGCTCTCGAACGGTCGACGAGCGTCGCTGACGAACACCCGCTGTGCGGCTCCGGGTTCCTGTTCGAGCCAGTAGTTGCGCGCCCGCTTGGCGTGCATCGGGTCCGACGCGATGATCACGCGGTCGAACGAGGCGACGAGCGGTGCGGTGTAGGCCACGTTCTGCCACGTGCTCGTGGCCTCAGGCTCGATCATGATGGCTGCAGCCGGAACGCCGGCTCGGCGAGCGAGGTGCGCCATGGTCTCGGCCTCGACGTGGTCGTTGGCGGCGGCGCCGCCGGTGAAGACAATGCGCTCGGCGGCCGCAGCACGCATGGTGCGGATTCCGAGGCGGACCCGCCAGCGCTGGATCGGATGTGGCCGCCCGTTCGCTCTCGTCGGGTAGCCGAGGACGACCACCGCGGTCGAGCCGGTGCCGGCGGCGACCGCGGTGCGTGCCGCCCGTTGGTGGAGGAGCTCGGCGGCAACGATGGCGGCGAGCGGAACGAGCAGTACGGGCACGAGCCACGGCGATCGGCCGACGCGACTCGTGATCGTGCTCGCTGCTGCCGCCTGATGCATGTGGTGGTGCGCCTAACCGCCGGACGCGGAGGTGTCGCCATCGGCATCGGCGACGGCGTCATCATAGGGGTCGTCGAGCCAACGGTGGGGGAGCGCAACGACCTGGGGACCCCGAGTGTGGCCTCGGGCGACGCGCCGGTTCTCCTCAGGGAGTTCGGCGTCGGGGAGCGTCGCCAAGAGGTCGTCGAGCTGGGACAGGCTTTCGAAGCGACCGAGGCGGCGTCGGATCTCGCCGCCGGTCGGATACCCCTTCAGATACCAGGCGGTGTGCTTGCGGAACTCGCGTACACCCTTGTGCTCACCGAACCACTCGACGAGAAGTCGAGCATGTCGAGCCATGATCGGCGTGACCTCGGACAGCGTGGGGGGCTCGGGAACGGGCTCACCGGCGAGCGCTGCCTCGAGTTGGGCGAAGAGCCAGGGTCGACCGAGACAGCCCCGACCGATGACGACCCCATCGCAGCCCGTCTGTTCCATCATGGCCAGCGCGTCGGCAGCCTCCCAGATGTCGCCGTTGCCGAGCACGGGAATCTCGGGGACGGTCTCCTTCAGTCGACCGATGGTCGACCAATCGGCGGTGCCCGAGTAGAGCTGGGCAACAGTGCGGCCGTGCAGCGCCAGGGCCGCCACACCGAGGTCGGCGGCGATCCGGCCGGTCTCGAGGTAGGTGAGGTGGTCGTCGTCGATTCCGACCCGGAACTTGATCGTGACCGGCACGGTGCCGGCGTTGTCGACCGCCGCCTTGACGACCGAGGCGAACAACTTCCGCTTGTACGGGAGGGCACCCCCGCCGCCGTGGCGAGTGACCTTGCGGACCGGACAGCCGAAGTTCATGTCGAGATGATCGATGCGATCTTCGTCGACCAGCATCCTCACGGCCTCACCCACGTACCGCGGGTCGACCCCGGCGATCTGCAGGCTCCGAGGCGACTCGTCGGCGTCGAAGCTGGCGAGCTTGTCGGTCTTCTCGTTGCGTTCGCAGAGCGCACGCGCCGAGATCATCTCGCTGACGTAGAGCCCGCCACCGAACTCGCGGCACAGCCGGCGGAACGGGGCATTGGTCACCCCGGCCATGGGGGCGAGCACCACCGGGGTCGGCACGTCAATGGGACCGAACTTCACCCGTGAAGGATGCCGGGTCGCGGTGGTCCGCCCAACCCACCCGTTGCAGCGACGGTGTCCGCCGTTTTGCTCGGAAGGTCGTGGACAGGAGGTCGTGTGGCCCGGAGGTCGTGTGGCCGTCCGGCGCTGCGGGTGGCGGCAGACCCGCCTAGTCTTCGGAGATGACTCAGGAACCTGCACAGACCGTGGCCGTCATCACCGGTGCCAACTCGGGAATCGGCCGGTCCGCCGCCGTCGATCTCGCGGCGAAGGGCTGGAAGGTCTACGCGACGATGCGCAGCCTCGACAAGGGAACCAAGCTCGCCGAGATGGCAGCCGCCGCCGGCGTCGAGGTCACGCCGCTCGTGTGCGATGTCACCAACGACGAGCAAGTCACCGACGCAATTGCTGCGGTCATCGAGCAGGCCGGCCGGATCGACGTCCTGGTCAACAACGCCGGTGTCGGGGGCAACGGGGTGCTCGAGGAGACACCCATCGACCTCTACAAAGAGGTGATGGACGTCAACCTGTATGGGATCGTCCGGTGCTGCCAGGCGGCGCTGCCACACATGCGTGCGCAGGGGAGCGGGGCCATCGTCAACATCTCGTCGGTTGCCGGCGTCATTGCCGCCCTGGCCCAGTCGCCCTATGTGGCGTCGAAGTGGGCGGTCGAGGGGCTGTCCGAGGGCCTCGCCCAAGAGGTGGCGCCCTTCGGGATCCGAGTGGCGATCGTCGAGCCCGGGGTCGTACGCACGGCGATCATGGCGAAGAACATCGACAGCCCGAACACCACCGGTGCCTACGACATGCACAATCGGCGACTGTTCGGCTTCTACGCCGCCGGCCTCGCCAAACCCGGCCTGCCCTCGGAAGTTGCCGATGTGATCTTCGAAGCGGTCACCACCGATCAGCCGCAGTTGCGGTGGACCTGTGGATGGGGCGGACCCGAGCTCACGGGGAACAAGGCGAAGGTGGCCGACAACGACTGGGTCGACATGGGCCGGATCGAGGACGACGAGGCGTATGCGGCACGGTTCGAAGAGCTGTTCGGGCTGGATATCCGAGCATGAGCGGCGGTGAGCGGGGTGCCAGCATGAGCGGCGGTGAGCGGGGTGCCAGCATGAGCGGCGGTGAGCGGGGTGCCAGCATGAGCGGCGGTGAGCGGGGTGCCAGCATGAGCGGTACGAGTGACTTGATTCCCGAGGGCGACCGGTGGTTGTTCAACGCCGGCACCCATCACCGGTTGTACGACGTCCTCGGGGCGCAACCCCTGTCGACGTGGAGCGAGCCCGGGAGGCGCTTCGCCGTGTGGGCGCCGAGTGCGCGCCGGGCGTGGGTCGTCGGTGACTTCAACGGCTGGACGGCCGACGACACCTCGCTGCTCATCCCGCAGGCGTCGAGCGGTATCTGGGCTGGAGAAGTTGCATCGGCCGGCATCGGCGATCGCTACAAGTACCGACTCGAGACCCAGGACGGTGTCATCGTCGAGCGTGCCGATCCGTTGGCGTTCGCTGCCGAACTGCCGCCGGCGACCGGCTCGGTGGTCACCGACTTGTCGTATGAGTGGTCGGATGGCGACTGGCTCGATGAGCGAGCCGAACGCCAAGACGCCGATGCGCCGATCTCGATCTACGAGATGCATGTCGGTTCGTGGCGTCACGCCGACGCTCATCGCAGCCTCACCTGGCTCGAGCTGATCGAGCCGTTGGCCGACTACCTGCATACCTACGGGTTCACCCATGTCGAACTGCTCCCGGTCATGGAGCACCCCTTCTATGGTTCCTGGGGGTACCAGACCACCGGTTTCTTCGCTCCGACGGCCCGGTACGGCCTGCCCACCGAGTTCATGGCGTTCGTCGACGGGATGCACCAACGAGGGCTCGGGGTGATCCTCGACTGGGTGCCCTCGCACTTCCCGTCCGACGAGTTCGCCCTGGCCAACTTCGACGGCACCCATCTCTATGAACACGCCGACCCCAAGGAAGGGTGGCATCCCGACTGGAAGAGTTACATCTTCAACTACGGCCGGCACGAAGTGCGATCGTTCCTCGTGTCGAGCGCGATGTCGTGGATCGACCGCTTCCACGTCGACGGGATCCGCGTGGATGCGGTCGCCTCGATGCTCTACCGCGACTACTCGCGCAACGAGGGCGAATGGGTGCCGAACATCTACGGCGGTCGAGAGAACCTCGAAGCCATCGAATTCCTTCGCCAGTTCAACACCGCCATCGGTGCCGACTACCCCGAGGTGATCACCATCGCCGAGGAGTCGACCGCGTTCCCTGGTGTGACGCGTTCGGTTGCCGATGGGGGGCTCGGGTTCCACTACAAGTGGGACATGGGGTGGATGCACGACACGCTTCAGTACATGGAGCGTGATCCGATCCACCGGATGCACCATCACGACGAAATCACGTTCCGGGCGCTCTATGCCTTCTCGGAGCACTATGTGATGCCGCTGTCACACGACGAGGTCACGCACGGCAAGGGATCGATCCTGGCGAAGATGCCGGGTGATGCCTGGCAGCAGTTCGCCAACCTGCGTGTGCTGTACGCCAATCAGTGGCTCAACGCCGGCAAGAAGCTGCTCTTCATGGGGCAGGAGTTCGGGCAGGGCCCGGAGTGGAACCACGACCAGCCGTTGTCGTGGGATGAAGCCGAGCTCGAGGTGCACGCCGGCGTCGGTCGGTGGGTGCAGGAGCTCAACCGGCTCTATCGATCCGAGCCGTCGCTGCACCATCGAGAGCAGTGGCCGTCGAGCTTCGAATGGGTCGTGCGCGACGACGGAGCGAACAGTGTGTTGGTGTGGCTTCGCCACGGTGATGCCGGCGACCGCCCGGTGTTGGTCGTCGCCAATCTCACTCCGGTACCGAGGTCGGGTTATGACGTGGGTGTTCCGGTGGCCGGCACGTGGCAGCTCCTGGCGAACAGCGATGCCGCCGAGTTCGGTGGCAGTGCGGCACCGATTCCGTCGAACCTCGACACGGTTGCTACGGCTTCTCACGGCCGCCCGCAGCACCTCTCGCTGACGATTCCGCCCCTGGCCACGGTGGTGTTCGCCCCTTCGGCGACCAGCTGACGCGCCAACTTTCGCCCCTTGGTGTGGTACAGAGCTTGGGGTCGGGTGCGGATCAGAGGTAGCATCGCCCCTCGTGTCGGACTTTCTCCGTGATTACCTCATCGTTGGCCTCTTCGGCATCACCGCCTTCGCGGTGGTCGGCGCCTTCATCGGGCTGTCCAGCCTCCTGCGCCCCGACCGCCCGACGGCGCAGAAGATCGAGAACTACGAGTCTGGTGTCGACCCGGTCGGCAGCGGTTGGTCACAGAGCCAGATTCGCTATTACATCTTCGCCCTGCTCTTCGTGATGTTCGACGTCGAGGCCGTCTTCATCTTCCCGTGGGCAACCCGTCTCGAGGCCTACGGCTACTTCGGCCTGGTCGAAATGGTCATCTTCATCTTCATCCTCGCGCTGGGTCTTGGTTACGCCTGGCGCAAGGGTGTGTTGCGCTGGGTCTGATCCCACCTATCACTCGCGAAAGAAGGCACGAAGCGCGTATGGGCCTCGTCGAATCTGGAAAGCTGCCAAAGCCGCTGACCACACTCCTCAACACCAGCCGCAAGTACTCCCTCTGGGTCTACCAGTGGGGCCTCGCGTGCTGCGCGATCGAGATGGGTGCGGCCTTCGGCTCGCCCCGCTACGACGTCATGCGGCTCGGGGTCATCCCGCTACCGGCCAGCCCCCGCCAGGCCGACCTCGTCGTCATCTCGGGCACCGTGACCGACAAGATGGCGCCGGCCATTCGTCGTCTCTATGAGCAGATGCCCGAGCCCAAATACGTGATCTCGATGGGTTCGTGTGCCAACTGCGGCGGTCCCTACTGGGACAGCTACTCCGTCACCAAGGGTGTCGATCAGGTCATCCCGGTCGACGTGTACGTCCCCGGGTGCCCACCCCGTCCCGAGGCCCTGCTCGAAGGCATCGTGTTGCTCCAGGAGCTGATCCAGAACGAGGACATGACCGAGAAGTGGAAGGGTGATCCTCTTGCCGTCTGAGACGACCGAAGACACCACCGACGCCCCGGTCGACGAGGCCCGCTCGGCCCTGCTCGAGGCCATCACCGCCGACCTCGGCGATGCCGTGGTCGGCCATCACCTCGTTGCCGGCTCCGACCTGTGGGTGCGAGTCGGCACCGAAGCGTGGGGCGACCTCGCGGCGTACCTGCGCGAGCGTCAGCGTTTCCGCTTCTTCAGCTGGCTGTCGGCGATCGACTGGATGCCGTCGCCCTTCGGTCGCAGCCTCGATGCGAACGTCGACAACCTGCTCGAGCCCACCGAGGCCAACGAGCCAGCCGTCGGTGGTTCCGGCCATGCGGGTGGCGACACTCGGTTCCAAGTGCTCGCTCGGGTGCACAACCTGTCGACCGGGCTCGGCATCACCGTGAAGGCCGACGTCCCCGACGACTCGCTCAGCGTCGGCACCTGGACCGCGAGCTACCCCGGTGCCGAGTGGCACGAGCGTGAAGCGTGGGAGATGTTCGGCATCGACTTCGCTGGCCACCCGGGTCTGCGCCACATCTACCTGCCGGGCGAATTCGAAGGCCACCCGATGCGCAAGGACTATCCGCTCCTCGCCCGTCTCATCAAGCCCTGGCCCGGCATCGTCGACGTCGAACCCATGCCGGGATCCGACGACGAACCGAGCACCGACAACCCGGAGGGAACCACATGATGCGCAGCATCATCTGCCCGCGAGTTTGCGGAGCAAACTCGATGAACCCGGAAGTCTCGCCGCGAGTTTGCGAAGCAAACTCGATGAACCCGGAAGTCTCGCCGCGAGTTTGCGAAGCAAACTCGATGAACCCGGAGGGTTCACAGTGACCGCCATCTCCGATCGCCGTCAGCTCGCCTACATCGCGGCGCAGGCCGCCGATGCCCGCGTGAACGTCGAGCTCGAAGCCGAGGGCATGACCCTCAACATCGGCCCCCAGCACCCGGCCACCCACGGCACCCTGCGGATCGTCGCCCGTCTCGACGGCGAGCTCGTCACCGAGGCCGAGCCGATGATGGGCTACATGCACCGGGGCTACGAGAAGCTCACCGAGGTGCGTACCTATCCCCAGGTCACCACGCTGATCAACCGGATCGACTGGCTCGGCAGCTTCGCCAACGAGGTGCCGTTCATCCTCGCCGCCGAGCAGCTGATGGAGATCGAGGCACCGGCTCGGGCCCAGCACATCCGCACGATCCTGTTCGAGATGGCCCGCATCGCGAACGTCACCCTGTTCCTCGGCGACATGGGCGTCCAGCTCGGCGCCGTCACGCCGATCTTCTACGCCTTCCGCGATCGTGAGCACATCCTCAACCAGATCGAGGCGGCCACCGGCGGCCGGTTCCACCCGAACTTCGACCGCATCGGCGGCGTCAAGGACGATCTGCCCGCCGGCTGGATCGCCGAGACCAAGACCACGCTCGACAAGATCCGTCAGTTCTGCGACGAGATGGAAGACCTGCTCGTCGGCAACGCCATCTTCGAAGCCCGCACCCGCGGGATCGGCGTGATCCCCGCCGACATCGGCCTCTCCTACGGCTTGACCGGTGCGAACATTCGAGCGTCGGGTGTCGATTGGGACCTCCGCCGCGATCAGCCCTGTGGCCTGGCCTACGACAAGGTCGATTGGAAGGTTTGGACCCACCCCGACGGCGACTCGTTCGCTCGCTACTGGGTGCGTCTCCAAGAGGTTCGCGAATCGTGCAGCATCGTCGAGCAGCTGCTCGACTCGCTGCCGTCCGGCCCGATCATGGCGAAGGTGCCCCGCATCATCAAGGTGCCCGAGGGCGAGGCCTACGCCGAGACCGAGAACCCGCTCGGTGTCATGGGCTACTACGTGGTGTCCAAGGGCGGGCTCGAGCCGTTCCGTGTCAAGATCCGTTCGGCCAGCTTCTCGAACATGTCGATCACCCCGTGGCTGCTGAAGGGCAGCTACGTCCCCGACGTGATCACGATCCTGGCGTCCCTCTACTTCATCCTCGGAGACATCGATCGATGACCCTGTTCGGCCTCGACCTCGTCATTCCGCTCAAGCTCCTCCTCGGTCTCGCCGTCGTGCTGCTGCCTGCGGGCACCACGGTCTACCTGTACCTCTTCAAGGCCGTGTCCTTCATGCAGAGCCGGCTCGGCCCGATGGAAGCGGGACCCTACGGCTCGATGCAGTTGCTGGCCGAGGTCGGCAAGTCGCTGCAGAAGGAAGACATCTTCCCCGCCCGAGCTGATCGCACCGTGTTCGCCATGGCGCCCTACGTGGTGCTCATGTCGACCTTCCTGCTCGCCGTGGTCGTGCCGTTCGGACCCGACGCCTACTTCGTCGACCTCGACACCGGCATCTTCTTCGCCCTGGCCGTCAGCTCGGTGTCGGTCGTCGGCATCTTGATGGCCGGCTGGGCGTCGGCGTCGAAGTACTCGCTCCTCGGTGGCCTCCGAGCTGCCGGTCAGCTGGTCGCCTACGAGCTGCCGCTCGTGCTGGCGGTCGTCGGTGTGGTCATCCAGGCCGGCACCCTGAACTTGCAGGGCATCATCGCCGCCCAGACCGAGGGCGAGATCTTCGGCTGGGGCGGCATCGGGAACCCCTTCATCCTCACCCAGGCCGTCGGCTTCCTGATCTTCATGATCGCCATTCAGGCCGAACTCACCCAGGTCCCGTTCGACATGCCGATCGCCGAGTCCGAACTCGTGTCGGGCTACATGACCGAGTACTCGGGCATGCGCTTCCTCATGTTCTTCATCGGCGAGTTCGCGACAGCGGCCGTGTTCGGCTTCCTCGGTTCGGTGCTCTTCCTCGGCGGCTGGCAGATCCCTCCGTTCGTGTCCGACCTGCTCGGTCTCGACTACGACTCGAACTGGTTCAACGTCATCGGGCCGCTCGTGATGGTCGTGAAGATGCTGGTGTTGACCTTCGTCATCTACTGGGTGCGCTTCACCTACCCCCGATTCCGTGAGGACCAGCTGCAGACCTTTGCCTGGAAGTTCCTCATTCCCCTCTCGCTGGTGAACATCGCGGCCACCGGTTTGTTGAAGGTGGTGTTCTAGATGAGTGCGAACGCATTCGCCCCGGGCCAGACTGTTCGGCCGGTCGATGCTTGCGACGTTGGAGGTGCGTGCTGATGGCGTTGGTTCCCAAGGGATTGGTCAAAGGCCTCGGCGTCACCTTCAAAGAGCTCACCAAGACCATTGTCGATGGTGCCGAAACGGTGCAGTACCCGCACGAGAAGGAAGCCCCGCCCACCCGGGCGCGCGGCGTCATCGCCCTGCACGAGGAGAACTGCACCTCGTGCATGCTCTGCTCGCGTGAGTGCCCTGACTGGTGCATCTACATCGAGGGCCACAAGGAGCTCGCTCCGCCCCGTCGGGCCGGCGGCAAGCCCCGCTCGGTGAACAAGCTCGACCGCTTCGACATCGACTTCGGCCTTTGCATGTTCTGCGGCATCTGTGTCGAGGTCTGCCCGTTCGAGGCGCTGTTCTGGAGCCCGGAGTACGAGTACTCCGAGCCGCGCATCGCCGATCTGTTGCACGACAAGACCCGCCTCGGGCAGTGGATGCAGACCGTCCCCGACTTCGAGCCCTATGAAGCGGGCGCCGAGGTCAAGGCAAAGAAGGTGCCGCGGTGATCGCTCTCGTCGCCCCACTCGTGGCCACCACGTCGTGGGCACCCAACATCTTCTTCTGGATCATTGCCGTGATCGCCACGGCGGCAGCCCTGAAGATGGTCACCACCGACAACGTCGTGCACGCTGCGCTGTACCTGCTGATCGTGTTGGCGGCGGTCGCTGCGGTCTATGTGATCCTCGGGGCCGAGTTTGCTGCCGCCACCCAGGTCATGGTCTACATCGGCGCCATCCTCGTGCTGTTGCTGTTCGGTGTGATGCTCACGCGGGCCCGCATCGGTGGTGAGGACGATCTCAACTATCCGCAGCGCTGGATCGGTGCGCTCGTCGCCGCCTCGCTGGCGGCGGTCATGGGCTACTCCCTGTGGGAGGCCTTCGGCGACGACCAGCTCCCCGACGACCGCATGGTGCAGCGAACCAGCGACGTCGCCGACTCGATCTTCAGCAGCTACATCGTGCCCTTCGAAGCCATTTCGGTGCTGCTCCTCGCCGCACTGATCGGTGCGGTCGTCGTGGCGAGAAAGGACTGAGGGAACGCAACCATGTGGCTGAATCAGTTTCTCTTCTTTGCAGCAGTGCTCTTCTCGATCGGGGTGTTCGGCGTCCTGACTCGCAAGAACGCCGTCCTGGTCCTGATGTCGATCGAGCTGATCCTCAACTCGGTGAACATCAACCTGGTGGCCTTCGGGTCCTACAACCAGGACATCGCCGGTCAGGTGTTCGCCCTGTTCATCATCGCTGTCGCGGCAGCTGAGGTCGGCGTTGGTCTGGCCATCGTCCTCCTCATCTATCGGAACCGTCGCAGCATCGACGTGTCCGAAGCCGACCTCCTCAAAGGCTGACCCGAAGGTTCTTACTGGTGTCCCTCGCAATGCTCGCTGCCGAAGCTGCACCCACGTACGAAGTCTCGTCGTGGTTCTTCGAGAACGTCTGGATCATCCCGGCGTTGCCTGCTGCTTCGTTCGTCATCACCCTCCTCTTCGGCAAGCGCCTGCTTGGCGACAAGGTCCATTTCATCGGTCTGGCCGCCGTCGGGGCGGCGTTGGTGCTGTCGCTCGCCACCGCCGGTGCGTGGATCTCGGCGATCGAAGGCCACGATGCCGATGCCGAGGCCCACTCGGCCGAGTACAGCAACGACAACTGCTACGCCGGCTACCAGGGCGGCGATGACAGCCACGGCGACGACGCCCACAGTGACGAGGCCGACCACAGCGAGGACGCCGATCACGAAGCGCTCGCTCCTTCCGCGCTCGCCTTCACCGAGGCCGAGGCCGACCACTCCGAAGACACCACTACCGAAGAGGGCGATCACGGCACCGAGGAAGGCGACCACGGCGGCGAGGCCGAGCACGAAGTGCACGCCAAGCCCCTTCCGGTCGTGTGCTCCTACACGTGGTTCTCGTCGGGCGGTTCGGCCGACAGCGGCGGCGCCACCATCCCCTGGGGCACCCTGGTCGACGGCCAGTCGGTGCTGATGCTCGTGGTCGTCACCTTCATCTCCTTCTTGGTCCA
Organism: Acidimicrobiales bacterium; assembly: GCA_041394265.1. Lineage (NCBI taxonomy): Bacteria > Bacillati > Actinomycetota > Acidimicrobiia > Acidimicrobiales > Acidimicrobiales bacterium. The sequence continues at coordinate 1,676,998 of JAWKIO010000005.1, read as the reverse complement.
CGTCTTCTCGACCGACTACGTACACGGCGACCGCCGTTACACGCATTACTTCGCCTTCCTGTCACTGTTCACCGCCTCGATGCTCTTCTACGTGGTGTCGGCCTCGACGCTGCAGATGATCGTCGGCTGGGAGCTCGTCGGTGTGTGCTCGTTCGCACTGATCGGTCACTGGTGGGAGGACTCCAACAACTCCGACGCTGCGCTCAAGGCCTTCCTCACCAACCGCGTCGGCGACATCGGCCTGCTCGTCGGCATGATCATTCTGTTCTTCGCCGCGGGGAACACCTTCGACGTCCTGTCGGTCAACCACGCTGCGGTCACCAAGAGCATCGGCCACGGCACCCTCACCGTTGCCAGCCTTTGCCTGCTCACCGCCGTCATGTCGAAGTCCGGCCAGTTCATCCTCCACACCTGGCTGCCCGACGCCATGGCCGGCCCGACGCCGGTTTCGGCCCTCATCCACGCCGCCACCATGGTGGTCGCCGGCATCTACATGGTTGGCCGCCTCTACCCGGTCTTCTGGGACGGACTCAGCATCTCGGGCTCCTCGCTCAACGTCCTCGCGGTCATGGGTGGCATCACGTGCGTCGGTGGTGGTGCGCTGGCGTTCGTCCAGCGTGACATCAAGAAGGTGCTGGCCTACTCCACCATCTCGCAGCTCGGCTACATGGCCATGGCGCTCGGTGTCGGAGCGTGGACCGCAGCCATGTTCCACCTCTTCACCCACGCCATCTTCAAGGCGTGCCTCTTCCTCGGCGCCGGCTCCGTCAGCCACGCCTGCCACCACAGCTTCGACATGAAGGCCGACATGGGTGGGCTCCGCAAGTACATGCCCAAGACCTTCCTCACCTTCGTGATCGCTTCCGGTGCCCTCGCCGGCATCCCGCCCCTGGCCGGCTTCTGGTCGAAAGACGAGATCCTGGTCGGAACGGGCGGGTGGCCTGGTACCGACGGCAACGGCAACTACACGATCATCCTCGTGATGGGTCTGCTCACTGCGGCCATGACCGCGGCCTACATGACCCGAGTCATCTGGCTGACCTTCTTCGGCACCTACCGAGGCCATGCCCACCCGCATGAGTCCGGCCCTCGCATCACGATCCCGCTGCAGATCCTGGCCGGTTTGGCCGTGGTCGCCGGGTTCTTGAACGTGCCCGAAGAACTCCCGATCCTCGGTGACGCCTTCGGCCTCAAGTTCGAGTCCTGGTTCGAGCCGGGCGGCGGGTCGACCTTCCCGGTGATCAGCCACGCCAAGCCGAGCTTCTCGCTGGCCATCTTCGCCACGTTGCTCGCTCTCGGCGCCGCCGCGGTCGTCTGGCAGTACTACAAGCGGCTGTACGCCCAGGACAACAAGGCCACCGAGTACACGAACTCGTTCGTCGCCAACAACGCCGTGGTGCGAGCGGGCCACACCCTGCTCGTCGAGAAGTACTACCTCGACCACCTCTACACCGGCATCATCGCCGGTGCGACCAAGGGCCCGCTCGCCAAGGCGGCCTACTGGTTCAACCAGAACGTGCTCGACGGCATCATCGACGGCGTCGGCAAGGGCTCGGTCGGCCTCGGCCGCTTCATCTACCGCTTCATCGATCAGGGCACCATCGACGGTGCCGTGAACGCTTCCGGTGCTGCGGCGTCGGAGTCCGGCCAGGTGCTGCGTCGAGTCGAATCGGGCCGCATCCGCCAGTACGCAACCTTGATGTTCGGCGCTTCGGCGCTGCTCGCCGCCGTGTTCATCGTGGCCATCTGACGATGGTCGCCACGACGAACACCGCAGCAATTGTCAGTGATCCCCCTGCAAGGGAACGAGTGAGGAATCAGAAATGACAGAGTTCTTGAACGACTGGGGCATCACCGCCATGGTCTTCCTGCCCCTCGTGGGTGCGTTGATCATGATGATCACCCCTGCCGATCAGGAGGAGACCCACAAGGGGATCGCACTCCTCACCACGCTGGCGACAGCGGTGATCGGTGTGCTGCTCTTCGCTGACTTCGACTTCAACGACTCGGGCACGCTGCAGTTCGTGACCGATCACTCGTGGATCGACATCGTCAATGCTCGCTACACGGTGGGCATCGACGGCATGTCACTGCCGCTGATCGCGCTGACCTTGCTAGTGGTGCCACTCGTCATCATCTATTCGTGGGATCACATCCCGGCGCCGGGCAACCCCAAGTCGTTCCTCATCCTGATCCTGGTGCTCCACACCGGCATGCTGGGCAGCTTCGTCGCCCAAGACCTCGTGCTGTTCTTCGTCTTCTTCGAGGTCGTGCTGCTCCCGATGTACTTCATGATCGGTGTCTGGGGTGGCGAGAAGCGCCTCTACGCCGCCATCAAGTTCTTCCTCTTCACCCTGTTCGGCTCGGCGCTCATGCTCGTCAGCTTCCTCGCTCTCTACTGGCTCACCGGTTCGCAGACCTTCAACATGGTCGGCCTCGCCGAAGAGGTCGCGAAGGGTGACATCTCCAGCCGGGCGCAGTGGCTCATCTTCGGCGGCATGTTCATGGGCTTCGGCATCAAGGTCCCGATGTTCCCGTTCCACACCTGGCTGCCCGACGCCCACACCCAGGCCCCAACCCAGGGTTCGGTCATCCTGGCCGCCGTCCTCTTGAAGCTCGGCACCTACGGTTTCATCCGTATCGCCATCCCGATCCTGCCCGACGCCGCCATCGACTGGGCCCCGATCATCGGTCTCCTCGCCGTGATCGGCATCATCTACGGCGCCCTCGGCTGTCTCGCCCAGACCGACATGAAGCGTCTCATCGCCTTCTCGTCGGTCGCTCACATGGGCTACGTCATGCTCGGCATCGCCACCATGACCCCGTTCGGTCTCAACGCCGCCATCTTCGGCATGGTCGCTCACGGCCTCATCACCGGCATGCTGTTCTTCCTTGCCGGTTCGGTGAAGGAACGGTTCCACACCCTCGAGATCAAGCGTCTCGGCGGCCTGCTGGTGCAGGCACCTCGGATGGGTTGGGCGCTCGGGTTCTGCACGATGGCGTCGCTCGGTCTGCCCGGTCTCGCCGGGTTCTGGGGTGAGTTCCCCGCGATCCTCGCCGCCTATCAGCCGGCCGACGGCATCAACACCAACCTGTTCCGGGTCTACATGGTGATCGCGGCCATCGGCACCGTTCTCGCCGCCGCCTACCTGCTGTGGCTGCTCCAGCGCACCGCCTTCGGTGAGCCGAGCGAGGAGTTCGCCAATGACCCGCACATCCACGACGCCGGCCAGTTCGAATGGATCGCCTGGACCCCGCTGCTCGTGCTGATCGTGGTCTTCGGTTTCGTCCCCAGCCTGATCTTCGACATCACTGATTCGGCGGTCATGCAGGCCCTTCAAGCCTTCGGAGCCACTCCGTGATCCCACTCCTGGCCCAAATTGCGCAGGCGCCGTTCGAGCGACCCCACATCGATTGGCATGCCGTCGCCCCCGAGCTCGTGCTCCTGGCCGCCGGTGCGTTGATCACACTGGTCGACCTCATCTGGCTCGAACGGGCTCGCCGCATCGTGCCCACGCTGACCGCCTTCGGCTTCCTGGCGGCGCTCATCCCGGTGGCCACGTTGTGGGAAGCCAACGAGGGCACCGCACGCTCGATGTTCGACGGCGCCTACATCATCGACAACTACTCGTTGGTGTTGAAGGGCCTGTTCCTGCTGTCGGGCTATGTGATCGTGTTGCTCTCGACCAACTACATGAGCGAGGGCGACTACTACGACAGCGAGTACTACCAGCTCATCGCGGCGTCGGTGCTCGGCATGATCGTGATGTCGTCGGCCCGAGACCTCATCACGATTTTCGTTGCGCTCGAGCTCGTGTCGATCCCGGCCTACCTGATGGCGGCATGGCGCAAGCGAGACCTGCGTTCCAACGAAGCCGGCCTCAAATACATGCTCATGGGCGTGTTCGCCTCGGGTGTCCTGCTCTACGGCATGTCGCTCCTGTACGGGCTCAGCGGTAGCACCAAGCTGGTCGACATCGGCCAGGCGATCGCCATCGGCGAGTCCAAGCCGATCATCACGCTCGCCGTGGTCTTCAGCGTGATCGGTTTCGGGTTCAAGGTCTCGGCCGTCCCGTTCCATACCTGGGCCCCCGACACCTACGAAGGCGCCCCCACTCCGCTCACGGCGTTCCTCGCCGTTGCGTCGAAGGCCGCAGGTTTCGTGGCTCTCATCAACATCGTCGTGTTCGCCTTCCCTGGTCAGTCCGACGTCGTCGAGCCGCTCATCTGGCTGCTCTCGGCGCTCACCATGACCGTCGGCAACCTGATTGCGCTGCGCCAGACCAACATCGTGCGCATGCTCGCCTACTCGGGCATCGCCCAGGCCGGCTACATCCTGGCACCGCTCGCGGTCTACAGCGATCGTTCCGACCAAGCGGTGTCGGCCATGGTGACCTACCTGATCATCTACGCCGCCATGAACCTCGGCGCCTTCGCCACCGTGATCGTCATTGCCCGTAAGACCCGGTCCGGTGAGATCGCCAGCTACGGCGGCTTGTTCCAATACGCACCGGGCCTCACCGTCGCCATGACGGCGTTCCTCTTCTCACTCGCCGGCATTCCGCCCATGGGCGGCTGGTGGGGCAAGTTCGAGCTGTTCCGGGTGCTCACCGTCGGTAGCTCCAGCTCGGGTATCGCACTGGCCGTCGTGCTTGCCGTCAATTCGGTGGTCGCTGCGTACTACTACCTGGCGATTGCCAAGCAGATGTGGTTCATGCCCGCTCCCGATGGCGACCACAGCCGCATCGTGATTCCGCCGGCGCTCCAGGTGGCGGTGGCGCTCACCCTGATCGTGGCGCTGGCCACCGGCACCCTGCTGCCGGGCGTCCTCAGCGACATGACCGACTTCACCCTGCTCGCAGCGCCGTAGTTCGGCGCGGTCCTCGACCGTCCCGGTGTCACTCGAGCGATTCGACGACTACATGAACCGCTGCCTCTACGGGGGCAGCGGTTTCTATGTTTCGGGCGGGGGACGAGCCGGGCGGCGCACCGGCGACTTCATCACGAGTCCAGAGGTCGGGCCGTTGTTCGGCGCGGTGCTCGCTCGCTGGCTCGATACGGTCTGGCAGTCGCTCGGCCAGCCCGACCCCTTCGTCGTGATCGATGCCGGCACCGGTCCCGGCACGCTGCTGCGCAGCCTCGAGCGCGCCGCTCCGGCGTGTGCGCAGGTGTGGCAGCTGAGCGGCGTCGACCCGGCGCACGGGACCGAGCTCCCGGTGCGTCTCGACGGTGCGGTGGTGGTGGCAAACGAATTGCTCGACAACCTCGTGGTCCGGATCCTGGAACACCGCGCCGATGGCTGGCACGAGGTGTGGGTCGACGATGGTCAGGAAGTGCTGCGTCCCCTCGACGAGGCCGATGTGGCCCGCCTGCCCGGACCGATCGCAGCGCTGCCGGTCGGGGCCCGTACTCCGTGGTTCGAGGCGGCAGCAGCGTGGGTCGGTGATGTCTTGCGTCGTGGTGCTGCCACGATCCTCGCCTTCGACTACGGAGCCCCCACCACGGCCGAGCTCGTCGAGCGGGGTGGATGGCTGCGTACCTACCGACAACACCGGCGTGGCGACGACCCCTATGTCACGCCTGGCAGCGCCGATATCACGGTCGACGTCGCGTTCGACCAGCTCCCGCCGACGCGTTCGCTCGTTCGCCAGGACGACTTCCTCGTTCGATACGGGATTGTGGAGCTCGTCGACGAAGGTCGACGGCACTGGGACGCTCACGCCGCACGGCCCGACCTCGAGGCCATGGTGATGCGGAGCCGCAGCAACGAAGCGGCCGCGCTGACCGATGCGTCCGGGCTCGGCGGATGGCTGGTCGCCACTTGGGGAGCCGGAACCTGACCCTCGCTGAGGCTTCGGGAACGAGGCCGCCGCTTTCCCATTAGCCTCTGTCGGATGCGGCAGGCGGAACGACCCACCCTCAACCGAGAGGCCATTGCGCGCGCCGCGCTCGAGCTCATCGACACCGATGGCCTTGCCGGTCTGTCGATGCGCAAGCTCGGCTCGAAACTCGGCGTCGAGGCCATGTCGCTCTACCACTACGTCGCCAACAAGGGTGATCTGCTCGTGGCTGCCGTCGAGCAGCTCTATCTCGAGATCGACATCTCTACGCCGGCCGACCCGGTCGAATGGGAAGCCACGGTGCGCTCGGGTCTGCAGTCGTTCCGCGACACCCTCGCCCGCCATCCGAACGCCATCTCGCTGTTCGCGTCCGAACCGGCGGTCAGCCCCGGCGCCTTCGGCGTGTTCTATGCGGCGTACGACCTGTTCCGTTTCGCCGGGCTCGAGCCCGCAGAGGCCCATGAGGCCCTCCATCTCGTGGTGTCCTTCGTGCTCGGGCATCTCATGCTGGGTGTGAGCCGGGCCGACGGCCTCGACGTGTGGGATCTGGTGGAGGTCAGCGGCGACACCGAACCCGAAGTTGCGGCGTTCATCAAGGCGGGTGCGGCGACGCCGGCCGACGACCATTTCGACTTCGGTCTCGACACGATGATCGCTGGTCTGCGGGCCCGGTTCGATCTTCCCTGACCTGCTGTGACCTTCGCCTCAGGTCCGGCGCCCGACTAGCATCGACCGCGTATTCGCCACCGCACGGGGCTGTGGCGACGATCGCCGTGAGGAATGGAGTCTGCGATGACCGAGCCAACGATTGGGGTCTACGAGATCGAGGGTCGGACGTTTCCTCCTCCCAGCGAGTTCGCAGCCAACGCGCTCACCAACGATCGCTCCCTCTATGACGAGGCCGACGCCGATTACGAGGCGTTCTGGGCTCGACAGGCTCGTGAACTCCTCACCTGGGACACCGACTTCACCAAGATCCTCGACTGGCAGCTGCCGTTCGCCAAGTGGTTCGAAGACGGCAAGCTGAACGTGTCGGCGAACTGCCTCGACCGCCATGTCGAGGCCGGTCGAGGCGACAAGGTCGCCTACCACTGGGAAGGCGAGCCCGGCGACACCCGCACGATCACCTATGCCGAACTCCTCACCGAGGTGAAGAAGTTCGCCAACGTGCTGAAGGGGCTCGGCGTCGAGAAGGGCGACCGGGTCGCCATCTACATGCCGATGGTCCTCGAACTGCCGATCGCCATGTTGGCCTGTGCCCGCATCGGTGCTGCCCACTCGGTGATCTTCGGTGGCTTCTCCGCCGACGCCATCGTCGACCGTTGTGTCGACGCCGAAGCAAAGGTCATCGTCACCGCCGACGCCGGCTACCGGCGTGGCGCACCGGCGTTGCTGAAGATCACCGTCGACGCTGCGCTCGAGGCGGGAGCACCTTCGGTACAGCACGTGGTCGTGGTCGACCGATGCAACACCGGTCCCGACATGGTCGAGGGTCGAGACGTGTGGTGGCACGACGTCATGGCCGACGCCTCCGATGACTGCCCGGCCGAACCGATGGACGCCGAGCAACTGCTGTACCTGCTCTACACCTCGGGCACCACCGCCAAACCCAAGGGAATCATGCACACCTCGGGTGGCTACCTCACGCAGGTCGCCTTCAGCCACAAGTACACCTTCGACCTGCGCCCCGACACCGACGTCTACTGGTGCGCCGCCGACATCGGCTGGGTCACGGGCCACAGCTACATCGTCTACGGACCGCTCACCAACGGTTGCACCTCGGTCATGTACGAGGGCACGCCCGACACCCCGGGCAGGGATCGGCTGTGGGACATCATCGAGCGCTACGGGGTCACCCAGCTCTACACCGCACCGACCGCCATCCGCATGTTCATGAAGTGGGGCGCCCAGGAGCCCGCCAAGCACGATCTGTCGACCCTGCGGGTCATGGGCACCGTGGGTGAGCCGATCAACCCCGAGGCGTGGATGTGGTATCACGAGCACATCGGAGGCGGGAACACCCCGATCGTCGACACCTGGTGGCAGACCGAGACCGGCGGTCACATGATCGCTCCGCTCCCCGGCGTCACCACCACCAAACCCGGCTCGGCCTGTCAGCCGATCCCCGGCATCTTCACCGAGCTGGTCGACGACGCCGGCCACAAGGTCGACGTCGGTGGGGGCTACCTCACCATCACACGGCCCTGGCCGTCGATGCTCCGCGGGATCTGGGGCGACCCCGAGCGCTACAAAGACACCTACTGGAGCACCTACGAGGGCAAATACTTCGCGGGCGACGGGGCCAAGCTCGACGAAGACGGCTATCTCTGGCTGCTCGGCCGGGTCGACGACGTCATGAACGTCTCCGGTCACCGCATCTCGACCACCGAGGTCGAGTCGGCGCTGGTCGACCATCCGGCGGTCGCCGAGGCGGCCGTGGTCGGTGCCACCGACGACCTCACCGGTCAAGCCATCGTGGGCTACGTGATCCTGCGCGGCACCCACGAGGCGAGCGCCGACCTGAGCAAGGAGATCCGCGAGCACGTGGGCGTGAAGCTCGGCAAGATCGCCCGACCGAAGATGGTCGTGATCGTGCCCGATCTGCCCAAGACGCGTTCGGGCAAGATCATGCGCCGTCTGCTGCGCGACGTCGCCGACGGGCGCGACCTCGGCGACACCACCACCCTCGCCGACCCCGGTGTCGTCAACGAGATAGCGGCACGGGCGGCCGAAGCAGCCGAAGGTTGATGCGTCTGAGCATGTATCGCGATGATCCCGTGTGGACCTGGAATGCCGGCAAGGTCCTGGCACCAGGTCCCACGGTGTGCGTCGACATCGACGGCGTGCTCGCCGATGCCACCCATCGCCAATACCTGCTCGACTATCACGACTGGGACAGCTTCTTCATGGCCGTCGGCGACGACGCGCTCCTCGAACCGCAAGCTGCCCTGCTCGAACTCCTGAGCGAGAATCACGTCGTCTCGCTCGTCACCTCACGACCGCAGTGGGTCGGTGATCTGACCATCGGCTGGCTCGGCCGGACCGGCGTCCGCTGGGACCTGTTGATCATGCGATCGAACGGCGACTATCGGCGAGCTCCGCAGGTCAAGGCCAACGCGGTTGCGCAACTCCGAGCCGGCGGCTTCGATCCGGTCCTCGCCTTCGACGACGACGAACGAAACGTCGCTGCGTACGAGCGCGAAGGCGTGCCCTGCGTCTACATCCACTCGGGCTACCATCCCCGGGACTGACCCGGCCGCATTACCGCAGACCCCCACGTTCCCTCGCAACTTTGGAGCGTTGGCACCGCTGAGCGGCATCAACTCGCCACAGATGCGGCTGTGTCCGGCGGCACGGAACCAGTCTGGATGATCGAGCGTTGGTGAGAGCATGAAGAACGGATTGAAGACCGCAGTCCTCCTGGCCGCCATGGGCTCGCTGGTCATGTTGATCGGCGGCGCCCTCGGTGGATCGAGTGGCCTGATCTTCGGCTTCGTCATCGCCATCGCGATGACCGGCTTCTCGTACTGGAAGAGCGACACGCTCGCCATCAAGTCGGCCCGGGCCGTCCCGGTCACCGAACAGCAGATGCCCGAGTACTACGCGATCATGCGCGAACTCACCCAGTTGGCCGACCTGCCGATGCCCAAGCTCTACGTGTCCCAGGAGCAACAGCCCAACGCCTTCGCCACGGGGCGGAACCCCGAACACGCTGCCGTGTGCGTCACCGAGGGGCTGCTCCGCACGCTCAGCTGGCCGGAGATCCGCGGCGTGCTCGCCCACGAGCTTGCCCACATCCGCAACCGCGACATCCTCACTGGTTCGGTGGCGGCGGCGATCGCCATGGCGATCGGCTTCGTCGCTCGGATGGCCATGTGGGGAGCCATGTTCGGCGGTGGCAACCGCGACCGTGAGGGCGGGGGCAACCCGTTCGGTGCGCTGGCCGTTGCGATCTTCGCCCCGATGGCCGCCGGCCTGATCCAGATGGCCATCAGCCGCAGCCGAGAGTACGAGGCCGACCGCACCGCAGCTCGCCTCATCGGCGACGGCGAGCCGTTGGCTCGAGCGCTCGAGAAGCTCCACGGCTACTCGGTGCGGGTGCCGTCGCACGTCGACCCGGCGCAGGCCAGCAACTACATCGTGAACCCGCTCGCCGGGCGCCGGGGCGGTTTCACCAACCTCTTCACGACCCACCCGCCGGCCGAAGACCGCATCGCTCGGCTCCGCTCCGGCGAGTGGCGAGAGATGGGTTTCTAGTGTTGCTTTGAACTGCTCCGCAGTTCGGGCTTCGCCCATCTGGTTCGGGCCAGCGTGGCGTGCTCACTTCGTTGCGCACGCGTGACCGGGTTCCGCAGTTCGGGCTTCGCCCATCTGGTTCGGGCCAGCGTGGCGTGCTCACTTCGTTGCGCACGCGTGACCGGGTTCCGCAGTTCGGGCTTCGCCCATCTGGTTCGGGCCAGCGTGGCGTGCTCACTTCGTTGCGCACGCGTGACCGGGTTCCGCAGTTCGGGCTTCGCCCATCTGGTTCGGGCCAGCGTGGCGTGCTCACTTCGTTGCGCACGCGTGACCGGGCTCCGCAGTTCGGGCTTCGCCCAAACGGTCAGTCTCGGAAGTTCTGGAACTGCAGCGGGAGATCGAGGTCTGCCTCCTTGAGCGAGGCGATGACGGCCTGCAGGTCGTCTCGCTTCTTGCTCGTGACCCGGACCTGATCGGACTGGGTCTGCGACTGGGTGCCCTTCAGCTTCATGTCCTTGATGTGCGTGTTGATCTTCTTCGCCATGTCCGACGAGATCCCGGCCTTGAGCGACACCTTCACCCGCGCTCGCCCGCCCGACGCTTCCTCGGTCTTGCCCCAGTCGAGGATCTTGAGGGAGATCCCACGCTTGACGAATTTCTCCTCGAGCATCTCCCGCACGGCCCGCAGCTTGTCTTCGCTCAGGGTCTCGATCGTGAGGCTCATGCCCTTGTCGTCGAGATTGATCGAGGAGTTGGTGTCTTTGAAGTCGTAGCGGTTCGCGACCTCGCGGGAGGCCTGGTCGACCGCGTTGCGGACTTCCTGCATGTCGATTTCGGAGACAACGTCAAAACTTGGCATGGTTTGACGCTACACCGGCGCTAACCTTCGTTGCTCCTGGGTCGGTGCCCGAGTGGCCAAAGGGAACGGGCTGTAAACCCGTCGGCATCGCCTACGTAGGTTCAAATCCTACCCGGCCCACGTCGTGCGTCAGCCCTGGCGGGCTTCCTCACTTACCGAGTTGCTCGCCAGGGCTCGCAACGTCGACCGGCGCAAACGCTCGGTCACACCAGAACGGCCCTGAGGGCCGTTCTTTCGCGTCGTGCGTCAGCTTGCTCGGGCGAGTTCGATCCCGAGGGCGCGCGGTCGGGTGTGACGATGGTGGCCGAGGTGGGCCAGATCGTGGGGAGCCACAGGGCAAGCACGGCGGCCAGGGCCGGTCCGGCGATGGCGAAGACCAGCATCCCGGGACGGAGGCCGAGCATCGAGATGATTGCCGGAAGCGAGACCGCACCGAGCAGCATCGTCGCCACGAGCATCGAATCGACGATGCCGAACACCCGACCGATCAGCGAGGGCGGGAGCGATTCGAGAATGATCGACAGCGCCGCCACCTCGGCGGCGACGCTGAAGGCACCGGCCATGAACGCCAACACGAGTGCCACCGGCTGATCGCCTGCCACGGCAAGCAGTCCGAAGGGGACCCCCGACAGCACCGCCGATCCCGCCAACACGGGGAGCCGTCGACGTGACGTGGCCAGTCGCTTGCTGGCGACGAGCCCGAGGATCCCGCCGACGCCGAGAACGGTCGTCAACAGGCCGAAGCCCTCTTTGCCTGTTCCCAGCACGTCTTCGGCCACGATGACCAGACCCACCCCTCGGCGCCGTTCAGGGCGTTCACGACGGCGACCAGCAGCATCGGCGCAACGATCTCGGCCCGGCTGGCGATGGCTCGAATGCCGCCGAGCACGGACGTCGTACCGGCGACATCGATCGGCGTCCCGGTCATCGCACCCCCGGATTCGGACGCAGCTGCGGAATCGACCACCCGCCGGCGAGCGAGATGATGGCGCCGATCGCGACGACGGTGACCGGGTCGAACACGACGAGGAGCGCCCCGCCGAGCGCCGGGCCGATCACCCAGCTCAGCGTCTCGACACCATTCAGAACGACACTCGCACAGATCATGTCCTCGTCATCCACGATGTGGGGGAGCGACGACGCAAGAGTCGGGAAGAGCGGCGTGGTCAGCACGGTCGAGACGCTGATGATCGCAAGCGTCACGGCCGGGTCGAACGACAGCATCAACGCACCGGCCAAGGCGAGCAGCAGGAGGGCCTGCCCGAGCGCCATCACCGCAAGCGTCCGCCGTCGGTCGAGGCGGTCGGCGACGAAACCGGCGAGCCACGACACGAGCAGGAAGGGCACCAGCCGAGCCACGGTCACGGCCGCCACCCACGAGGTCGAACCGGTCTGGGCGTAGATGGCGGTGGCCACCGGAACGGCACTGAGCGACCGTGCGGAGCCTGCGGTTGCGTAGTAGCCCAGGCAGCGCCGCATGTCGGCATAGCCCAGCGTGGCGGCGACCGTGCCACGGCAGGCTGCCGCGCGTGGTCGCTGGAGAACGGGGACGTCAACCGGCCCCGGGCAAAGCTTGCGTGTCACGGCCTCATTCCCTCCGAGTTCGGCCTCGGACGAAGGTAACACTCGCCCGCGGTGCCGGCCATCGACGGTTTACGAAGCGTTTCGCCTACCTGTGGTGCGGCGTCGATGCATCGCTGAAGCTGCATGAACCTGTTCCCTTCGACGCGACCCGATCACGACGCCGGCGGCGGGCCCTGCGCCGGTGCGGCCGGGCGAGCTCGAGTCAACGACGACGTCGCGAAGGAGACGCCCGAGGAGCGGCTGGGTTACAGCGAGAAGCGGACGGAGCTACAGCAGGCGTTGCAGCAGTGCAACGTCGAGCCACCGACCGAACTTGCGGCCGACCTGTCGTTCGATGCCAACGAGTTCGAAGCCGTGCTGCTGGTGGAGAGCCAGGCTCGCTTCCTGTGCGTCGACCACGCGCGAACACGGCATGGAAGCCGTTGGTGGCGGCGCGCTCGACGAGGGCGCCGAGTAGGGCGCCGCCGACACCCTTACGGTGATGGTCGCGGTGCACATACACCGAGTTCTCGACCGAAGTGCGGTAGCCGGGGCGGTCTCGGTAGAAGCTGAGCGCCCCGAACCCGATCACCGGTCCGTCGTTGGGGTCGCAACTGAAGCCGCCACGACTGATGCCGTTGTCGACCGCCACCAGCACGGCCAGGACCCCGGACCGCTCCCGGATGTAGTCACGCTGCTGCTCGAGCGTCCGTTCGACCAGGTCGAAGGTGTGGGTGCTGTCGACCACCTCGCGGTTGTAGATGCGGGCGATCGCCTCGGCATCGGACAAGTCGGCGTCTCGGACCAGCACGCCTCCGAGCGTAACGCGGCCCACTCCGCCCGCGAAGCGGATCGAGCGGCGAATCGGGCCCGACAGAATCTCTGCCCGAGTGGTTGGGGCCGCCCGCTTGTCGTGGCAGACTTTCGGACGGTCTGCGTGCAGGCCCACGCCTCCTTAGCTCAGTCGGCAGAGCGCTTCCATGGTAAGGAAGAGGTCAACAGTTCAATTCTGTTAGGAGGCTCCAGTGTCGGCCAGCGCTCACCTCGGTGAGCCTGCCTCGTTCCGAGGCAGGGCCTCGCACCGCCACCGTCTCGCTCCGAACTCGGAGAGGCACGGCGTGCAACACGGCGACGTAGCTCAGTTGGTAAGAGTGCTCGACTCATAATCGAGAGGTCGTCGGTTCGAGCCCGACCGTCGCTACGCAGAAAACATCTGCCCCCCAAGCTTCGATTCCATCGGGAGTGCGTCGTCATGGCAAAAGCAAAGTTTGAGCGTAATAAGCCTCACGTGAATGTGGGGACCATGGGTCATATTGATCATGGGAAGACGACGTTGACGGCGGCGATTACGAAGGTGTTGTCGGATCGGGTTGCTGGGAATACGGCGACGGCGTTCGATAATATTGATAAGGCGCCTGAAGAGCGTGAGCGTGGTATCACGATCAATGTGTCGCATGTGGAGTATGAGACGGATTCTCGTCATTACGCGCATGTTGATATGCCGGGTCACGCGGATTACATCAAGAACATGATTACGGGTGCGGCGCAGGTGGATGCGCGATTTTGGTGGTGTCGGCTGCTGATGGTCCGATGCCGCAGACGCGTGAGCATGTGTTGTTGGCTCGTCAGGTGGGTGTGCCTGCGATCGTGGTGGCTTTGAACAAGGCTGACATGGTTGATGATGAGGAGTTGTTGGAGCTGGTGGAGTTGGAGGCTCGTGAGCTTCTTTCTGAGTACGAGTTCCCGGGTGATGATGTTCCGGTGGTGCATGTTTCGGCGTTGAAGGCGTTGAGGGTGACGAGGCTGCTGGTGACAAGATCATGGAGTTGATGGCTGCGGTGGATGAGTACATCCCGGAGCCGGCTCGTGATTTGGATAAGCCGTTCTTGATGCCGATTGAGGATGTGTTCTCGATTACTGGTCGTGGGACGGTGGTGACGGGGAAGATCGAGCAGGGTGTCGTGAATGTTGGCGATGCGCTCGAGATTGTTGGTATTCGTCCGACGCAGAAGACGACGTGTACTGGTGTTGAGATGTTCCGGAAGTTGTTGGATTCGGGGCAGGCTGGTGACAATGTTGGTGCGTTGTTGAGGGGTATTGAGAAGGATCAGGTGCAGCGGGGTCAGGTGTTGGCGAAGCCTGGTTCGATTACGCCGCATACTGATTTTGAGGCGCAGGTGTATGTGTTGTCGAAGGAGGAGGGTGGTCGTCATAAGCCGTTCTTCGGGAATTATCGGCCGCAGTTCTATTTCCGTACGACGGATATCACGGGGACGGTGACGTTGCCGGAGGGTACGGAGATGTGTATGCCGGGTGATAACACGGAGATGACGGTGGAGTTGATCAATCCGATCGCGATGGATGAGGGTTTGCGGTTCGCGATTCGTGAGGGTGGGCGTACGGTTGGTGCCGGGCGTGTCACCAAGATCATCAAGTAAGACCGTCTGAACACATCGTTCGATCGAGACTCGGCCCCGACACTCGCAGTGTCGGGGCCGAGTCGCGTCCGGCGCGCCGGGAGCTTCGAGCACTCGGGGTAACCTGACTCGGCGGAAAGGGGTCCAACCCAATGTCGAACCCGACAACGCCGAGCCCCCACGAGCGGCGCACCATGGCTGCAAGGTCCAATGCGCTCAGTTCCGACGGTGTCTCGCGCCCATTGGACCTCCACCGTCACGAGGACCCCGTGCCGTTTCCTGCCGTTGTTGATGACCGAGGTGCCGTCGCTTCCGATGGCGTGGCACCGTCGAGCACCACCTCACGGTGGTCGAGTGTCGAGCGAGCGATCGAGCGCAGCACGGGCCCGCTTCGTTCTCGCCTCGGCATGGATGGTTTGGTCGACCAGGCCAAGGAGGGCGATCAGCGAGCGTTCGAGGAGCTCGTCCGCCGGACCTACGCCGACACCTACACGCTGGCCTTCCGCCTGACCGGCGACGAAGAAGATGCCCGCGATGTGGTGCAGGAGACCTACCTGCGAGTGCACAAGAGCCTGTCGCGCTTCCGTGGCGACGCCCAGTTCACCACCTGGCTCCACCGAGTCACCGCCAACTGCGCCAGCACGCTCCTGGGGCGACGCGGCAGGCATCGTCACGACCCCCTGCCCGACGACCCTTCGATCGTCGACGAGAGTCCCCGCCACGACCCGGCGCTGCGGGCCGACGTTGGCCAGCTGCGTAGCCAACTCACCGATGCACTCCGGGCGCTGCCACCGAAGTTGCGGGCAGTGGTCGTGCTGCGTGACATCTATGACCTCCCCCACGAGGCCATTGCCGCAGAACTCGGCATCTCGGAGTCGGCGGCGAAGGTGCGGCTGCACCGAGCCCGAAAGCGGCTTCGTGAACGGCTCTACCCGTTGCACGGCGACCGTGACAACGCCCCCGGCGCTGCCGATACCGCCGGTGAGAACGTGATCGCCCTGGCCGAAGTCACGCCGCTCGATCGCTCCGACCGGCAGGTGGCGCCATGAGTCGTCGACCGTCGGTGCGTCGCCGGGCGGCGGGGCCGTCGTCGGAGTGTGCCCGCTTTGGCCTCGAACTCGCTGCGGCAAGCGACCAGCCGACATTGCTGGCCGCACCCGTGCGGGCCCATCTCGACTCGTGCCTGCGTTGTCAGGCCGAGCTCGCCACCTACCGCAAGCTGCGCAGGAGCATGGGCGATCTGCGCCCGCTCACCCTCGAGGTTCCTTCGCTGCAGGTCGACGAGTTCTTGGCGGCATTCGGCCCGGTCGCAACGATTCACGCCTTGCGCCGTCGGTCGCGGCGGCGGGCGTATGTCGGCGGTATCGCAGCGGCGGTCACGGCGGCGGGTGCGGGGGCAATGATGCTGGCAGCGCGCCTGACGACACGGTCGGCGCTCGCCGGGTGACCCACTGCCTGGTAGCGATCGTCGATTCACGGTGATTGACTGGTGTGCTTGCCTGCCGGTCGAAGCGCCGCATTCTGCTGCTAGCCTCGGACCGGCCCTAGGGCACTAGCTCAATTGGTAGAGCACCGGTCTCCAAAACCGGGGGTTGGGGGTTCGAGTCCCTCGTGCCCTGCAACGCATGTCACCTGCGTCAACGTACGTGGCGCTGCAGGTGATACTTCGAACGACCGAAAGGTACACGGCACCCGGCATCGTCGCCGGCATGTCAGGTGGCGAGACTTCTCATGAGGCATCAGCAATGGCAATGAATCGGGAGCAGCGGCGCTACCTGCAAAAGCAGGGCCAGATCGACGCTGAAGGCAATCCGGTCGCCACGCCGCGCGATACCCGCCCGCAGCCAAAGGGCGAGTCGGTCGGCCTCCGCCAGTACACCAGCGAGGTCAAGACCGAGCTTCGTCGGGTGCAGTGGCCCACGAAAAACGAGGTCATCAATTACACGATGGTCGTCATCGTCACCCTGATCATCATGACCGCCTTCATCGCCGGCGCCGACCTGTTGTTCGGCCGGGGCGTCATCAAACTCCTGGAGCTTGGTCAATGACCGAAACCGATCTCACCACCGACCAGCCCGTCGATGATACCGCCGATGCACTCGACGCAAGTGTGGAAGCGTCCGCCGTCGACGAGGCCGCCACGAACGACACTCCCGAGGCCAGCAACGTCGTTGACGATGCCGCCGCCGACGACGCCGCAGGCGAAACCACGGCGAGCGACGAGGGCGAGGACGTCACCATCACCGAGGCGCCGGTGTCGCCCTATGACCGACCGGGCCGCTGGTACGTCCTGCACACCCAGTCGGGCTACGAGAACAAGGTGCGCAAGAACATCGAGGCCCGCATCTCCTCGATGAACATGGAAGAGCGGATCTTCGAAGTCGTCATCCCGATGGAAGACGTCGTCGAGTTCAAGAACGGCAAGAAGGTCGTCGTCCAGAAGAAGGTCTTCCCCGGCTACCTCCTGTGCCGCATGAAGCTCAATGACGACTCCTGGTTCGTCGTGCGCAACACCCCGGGCGTGACCGGTTTCGTCGGTGCCGGCAACAAGCCGTCGCCGCTGCCTCGTCGAGAGGTCGAGAACTTCCTGCAGGTGCCGGCCGAGGGCGACGAAGCTGCTCGCAAGGGCAAGCCCCGCCTCGAGTTCGAAGAGGGAGAGACCGTTCGGGTCAAGGAAGGCCCTTTCGCCGACTTCCAGGGCCAGATCGTCGAAATCAACGAGGACCAGCTCAAGGTCAAGGTGCTGGTCAACATCTTCGGTCGAGAGACCCCGGTCGAGCTGGAGTTCGCCCAGGTCGGCAAGCTCTGATCGGTCGGGCCGACCGGTCACGATCCACCATTTCCCCCGCCTGGCGGTGTAAGGCCCGCGTTGGGGCCATCTCCCGCTAGGCTTCGCAGTCGCTTTTCCGTCCACGTTTTCGTGCGTGCGTCACCCCGAGGCAGAGGTCAATGGCCAAGAAGAAAGTAATGGCAGTCGTCAAGATCCAGATCCCTGGTGGTCAGGCATCTCCCGCGCCTCCCGTCGGTACCGCACTCGGTCCGTATGGCGTCGCCATCATGGACTTCTGCAAGGACTACAACGCCCGCACCGAATCCCAGCGTGGCCAGGTCGTGCCGGCCGAGATCACCATCTTCGAAGACCGCACGTTCAGCTTCATCCTGAAGACCCCGCCGGCCGCCGAGCTCATCAAGAAGGCCGCCAAGATCGACAAGGGTGCCTCCGACCCCAAGCGTGATCGCGCCGGCAGCATCACCGACGCCCAGCTCACCGAGATCGCCGAGATCAAGATGCCCGACCTCAACGCCTACGACATCGAGGCGGCGAAGAAGCAGGTCGCCGGTACTGCTCGCAACATGGGTGTCCGCATCCGATAGTCACTCGAGTCTCGACTCGAACCGTTCCAATCATCGGCTCGGCGCACCCACCTCAGTCGTCGGCCATACCAACGAGGGAGCCATCATGGCGAAAGCAAAGAAGTACGTCGACGCCACGCGTCGCTATGACCGAGACCACCTTCACGCTCCGAGCGAAGCGATCGATCTGGTCAAGAACCTGGCCAGCGCCAAGTTCGACGAGTCCGTCGACCTGGTGATCCGCTTGGGCGTCGACCCCCGCAAGGCCGACCAGATCGTGCGGGGCACGGTCTCGCTGCCTTCGGGCACGGGCAAGGACGTCCGCGTTGCGGTGTTCGCTCAGGGCGAAGCCGCCGCCGCTGCCACCGCTGCCGGCGCCGAGTTCGTCGGAGCCGACGACCTCGTTGCCCAGGTCGAGGGCGGCATGCTCGACTTCGACGTGGCCATCGCCAGCCCCGAGATGATGCCGCAGGTCGGTAAGCTCGGCCGGGTGCTCGGTCCCCGCGGCCTCATGCCGAACCCCAAGACCGGCACCGTCACCCCCGATGTCGCCAAGGCGGTCGAGAGTTTCAAGGGCGGCACCGTCGAGTACCGCACCGACCGCTACGGCAACATCCACGTCAGCATCGGCAAGGCCAGCTTCGAGCCGGCCGCCTTGCAGGCCAACCTCCACGCGATCGTCGAGGAGTTGAACCGGGCGAAGCCGGCATCGGCCAAGGGTCGCTACATGCAGAAGTCGTCGCTCTCGACCACCATGGGTCCGGGCGTCAAGATCGATCCCGCTCGTCTGGACGAGAAGCCGGCCGAATGATCGTCGGGCGAGGGTCGACGGCGACAAGCCGTTAAACTTTCGCCCGCTCACTGCTCGGCGTGCCGGGCAGCGACAACACTGCTCGGCGTGCCGGGCAGCGACAACACTGCTCGGCGTGCCGGGCAGCGAGCAACAATCGAATACTCACGCCAAAGACTTGGGTGCGGGTTCACCCGCCGAAGCATCCCAACGAGGTGATCTCTTCTGTGCTCCACCGCCGGTATGCCCGGTTCTGGATTGGCAGATGTGGTTGTTCGGCCTCTGAGTACGTCGAAGCAAACCACAGAAGCAATCAGAACATGAGGAAGGAGGTGTGATGGAGAACCCACGACCCGAAAAGGTCGCGATCGTCGATGAGGTACGCGAACGGCTCAGCAATGCCGGCGGCGTCGTCGTCACCGAGTATCGAGGGCTCAACGTTGGCGCCATGTCATCGTTGCGCCGAGAGCTCAGGCCGGCCGGTGGCGCGTACAAGGTGTACAAGAACACCCTCGTGCGCCGGGCCGCTGACGAAGTGGGGATGGACATCAGCGACATGCTCGTCGGTCCGACGGCGCTTGCGTTCGTCGAGCAGACTCCCGAGGGGGAGCCTGGCGACGTTGTCACGGTGGCCAAGGTCCTGCGAGATTTCGCCAAGGCCAATCCCAACCTGATCGTCAAGGGCGGTGTCCTCGACAACAACGTCATCGATGCCGATGGCATGAAGGCGTTGGCCGATGTCGAGCCGCGCGAGGTCCTGCTGGCCAAGTTGGCCGGCGCGATCGCTGCGCCGATGGTCCAGTTCGCTGGACTGTTGCAGGCCCTGCCGCGCGACTTTGCGTATGGACTTCAGGCACTGATCGAAAAGGGCGGAGCAGGCGATGCCCCGGCGGGCAGCGCCCCCGACGCCAGCCCATCCGCCGAGGCCGAAGCGGCTCCCGCCGCCGAGGCCGATGTTGAAACCGACGCAGCACCCGCTGCCGAGGCCGAAGAAGCAGAACAGACCACCCCGGCCGACGCCGGCGAAGAAGCACCGGCCGAATCCGGTGAAGAGAGCGAGAGCTGATCATGGCAACCAAGGAAGAAATCCTCGAAGGCATCGCCAGCATGACCGTGCTGGAACTGTCCGAACTCCTCAAGGAATTCGAAGAGAAGTTCGGCGTCACCGCTGCGGCCCCGATGGCCGTTGCCGTCGCCGGCGGTGGCGGCGGTGCTGCCGCTGAAGAGGCGGAAGAGAAGGACGAGTTCGATGTCGTCCTCACCTCGGCCGGTGACAAGAAGATCCAGGTCATCAAGGCTGTCCGCGAGCTGACCGGTCTCGGCCTCAAGGAAGCCAAGGACCTCGTCGAGAGCGCCCCGGCCAACGTGCTCGAAGGCGCCAAGAAGGACGACGCCGAAGCGGCGAAGGCCAAGATCGAGGAAGCCGGCGGCGCCGTCGACCTCAAGTAAGACCACCATCGTGTGACTCGCGCGTTGGCGCGGGTGTCTGTGGGAACTCCCTGCTCTCGGCCGGTTCGTCCGGTCGAGGGTGGGGAGTTTCTGCGTGGCGGCAGCGGTGCTTCGAGGGTGTGGCCTGTGCCGAAAACCGCAGCCGGGATCCTTGACCTCTCGGCGCCTCACCCTTACAGTCCGCTGCACGTGATCGTGCCACGTGCGTGCGGCACCACCGGTGCCGAAATCGGCGGTAGCTGCGAGCTTGTCGGTCGGCGCGTTGTGGATAACGAGTGGTGCGCGTATGCTTGGCCGTTGCCGTGCGTGCCCGCTCTGTTTTGCCGACCTCAAATTTGCGAGAAGTACCGGTTTTCGGCTTGCTGATCGCTCCTTGGTGTCGGGCCCTGACGACCTCTCACCGGGGCCGTTGTGAAGCCGAGAGACGCGCGCTGCTTTCCTTGGCCTCCCGTGCTACCCCAGGTGGTGTCCTTTGCCTGCACGTACCGTCGCTCGCGACCGTTACTCCTTCGGCAATCTCCAGGAGGCCCTCGAGCTTCCAGATTTGATCGCCATCCAGCGGGAGTCGTTCCGCTGGTTCCTCGAAGAAGGTCTGTCGAATGCCTTCCGGGACATCAGTCCCATCAAGGACTTCACGGAGACGCTCCAGCTGGAGCTCGAGTTCGATCCTCACGACGAGGACCTCGAACCCTTCCCGAAGTTCTCCGTCGAGGAGTGCAAAGAGAAGGACATGACCTACGCGGCGCCGATCTTCGTGCGCGCTCGGTTCATCAACGCCAACACCGGCGAGATCAAAGAACAGACCGTCTTCATGGGCGACTTCCCCATGATGACCGACAAGGGCACCTTCATCATCAACGGCACCGAGCGTGTCGTGGTGTCCCAGCTCGTGCGTTCGCCGGGCGTCATCTTCCAGCCGGGTGAGCGGTTCCGGCTGCGGAACATGTCGAAGCACCAGATGGTCACGGGCACCATCCACCCTTATCGCGGTGAGTGGATCGAGTTTGATGTCGAACAGAAGCCGGGCAAGGATCCGACCGCTGGCGTGCGGGTGGCTCGCAAGCGTCGCCTGTCGCTGTTCACCATGTTGCGCGCGCTCGGGTTCGACGAGGAGAACGCTCCGGGCTTCCTCGATGCGTTCGTCGCTCATTTCGATTTCCTCGAAGGTCAGTGGGAGAAGGATCGCGAGATCGCCCCCACCCAGGACGAGTCGCTCATCGAGATCTACAAGCGGGCCCGCCCGGGTGAACCGCCGACCCTCGAAGCCGCCCGTTCGTACCTGCGCAACGCGTTCTTCGAGAGCCGTCGCTACGACCTCTCGCGAGTCGGTCGCTACAAGCTCAACCGCAAGCTCGGCCCCGAGATCGATCGCCTCGAGCAGCAGTTCCCGATGCTGGCCGGCCTCCTCGACAAGCCCGAAGCCGATCAGGGTGTGCTGTCGCGATGTGAGGTGATGGCCGCGGCCACCTACCTGCTGAACCTGATGATCGCCGAGCCGGGCTACCGCCTCGACGACCAGGACCACTTCGCCAACCGTCGCGTGCGGTCGGTGGGCGAGCTCATCCAGAACCAGGTCCGCATTGGTCTGTCTCGCATGGAGCGGGTCGTGCGCGAGCGCATGACCACCCAAGACGTCGAGGCCATCACGCCGCAGACGCTCATCAACATCCGCCCGGTCGTTGCTGCGATCAAGGAGTTCTTCGGAACCTCTCAGCTGTCGCAGTTCATGGACCAGGTCAACCCGCTGTCGGGTCTCACCCACCGTCGCCGTCTCTCGGCGCTCGGCCCGGGCGGTCTGTCTCGCGAGCGTGCTGGCTTCGAAGTCCGAGACGTCCACTTCTCGCACTACGGCCGTATGTGCCCGATCGAGACGCCCGAGGGCCCGAACATCGGCCTCATCGGTTACTTGGCCTCGTATGCGCGGGTGAATGAGTTCGGGTTCCTCGAGACTCCCTACCGACGCGTCGTCGACGGCGTTGCCACCGATGAGATCGTGTTCCTCACCGCCGACGAGGAAGAGGAATACGTCGTCGCCCAGGCCAACGCCAAGCTCAACCCCGACGGCTCCTTCGTCGCCGACCGAGTGCTCGCACGTCGTTCGCCGCAGGCGGCCTCGCTGCGAGACCTCAAGCTGCAGCTCGAGCGCGACATCTTCTTCGGCGCCACCACCGAGATCTCTCAGGTGCCGGGCGGCGACGTTGACATGATGGACGTCTCGCCGAAGCAGATCGTCTCGATCGGTACCGGCCTGATCCCGTTCCTCGAACACGATGACGCCAACCGTGCCCTCATGGGCGCGAACATGCAGCGCCAGGCCGTGCCGCTCCTCACCCCGGAGGCGCCCTACATCGGCACCGGCATCGAGAAGCGAGCGGCGCACGACGCTGCCGACACCCTCGTCGCCGACGACGATGGCGTGGTGCTCGAGGTCGACGGCAAGCACATCACCGTCGAGTACTCCAAGCTGGGCAAGAAGATCTACCGCCTGCTCAAGTTCGAGCGCTCGAACCAGGACACCTCGATCAACCAGAAGCCGCGGGTCGTCCCGGGTGACACCTTCAAGAAGGGTCAGCTTCTCGCCGACGGTCCCTCGACCGACAACGGTGAACTGGCGTTGGGCAAGAACCTGGTCGTGGCCTTCATGACCTGGGAGGGCTACAACTTCGAGGACGCGATCATCCTCAACCAGCGTCTCGTCCGCGACGACGTGCTCACCTCGATCCACGTCAAGGAGCACGAGATCGACGCTCGTGACACCAAGCTCGGTCCGGAAGAGATCACCCGCGACATCCCGAACCTCAGCGAAGACGTGCTCGCCGATCTCGACGAGCGCGGCATCATTCGGGTCGGCGCCGAGGTCAGCCCGGGCGACGTCCTGGTCGGCAAGGTCACCCCGAAGGGCGAGACCGAGCTCACTCCCGAAGAGCGCCTGCTTCGCGCCATCTTCGGCGAGAAGGCTCGCGAGGTTCGCGACACCTCGTTGAAGGTGCCGCACGGTGAGGTCGGCAAGGTCATCGACGTCAAGGTGTTCAACCGTGACGACTCCCATGAGCTTCCGCCGGGTGTGAATCAACTCGTGCGGGTCTATGTGGCGCAGAAGCGCAAGATCTCCGTCGGCGACAAGCTCGCCGGCCGCCACGGGAACAAGGGTGTCATCTCGCGCATCCTCGCCACCGAAGACATGCCGCACCTCGCCGACGGCACACCCGTCGACATCATCCTCAACCCGCTGGGCGTTCCGTCCCGAATGAACGTCGGCCAGGTGCTCGAGTCGCATCTCGGCTACGCCGCCCGTTGGGGTTGGACCATCGACGGCGAACGGGTCGGTCACGAACCCGTTCGCGGCACCGAGACCAAGACCCGTCCGTTCACCACCCCGGCCACCCTCGTGTCCACCCCGGTGTTCGACGGTGCGAAGTGGGACGAAGTCGAACTGGCCGGCGACAAGCCGACCATCCAGACCGTGTTCGAGAACCTCAACCCTGAGGCCAAGGACGGGCGCCGCCTGATCCAGCCCGACGGCAAGACCACGCTCTACGACGGTCGCACCGGTGAGCCGTTCGACAACCCGATCATGGTCGGGATCATGTACATCCTGAAGTTGTCGCACCTCGTCGACGACAAGATCCACGCCCGCTCCACCGGCCCGTACTCCATGATCACCCAGCAGCCGCTCGGTGGTAAGGCCCAGTTCGGTGGTCAGCGATTCGGTGAGATGGAAGTGTGGGCCCTCGAGGCCTACGGCGCGGCGTACTGCTTGCAGGAGCTGCTCACCATCAAGTCCGACGATGTCCTCGGCCGCGTCAAGGTCTACGAGGCGATCGTCAAGGGCGAGAACATTCCCGAGCCCGGCATCCCTGAGAGCTTCAAGGTGCTCATCAAGGAGATGCAGGCCCTGTGCCTGAACGTCGAGGTCCTCTCGGCCGACGGCTCCGAGATCGAAATGCGCGAACTCGACGACGAGCTCTTCCGCACCGCCGAGGAACTCGGCATCGATCTCTCACGTCCCGAGCGGGGCACCGACGAAGACGACGCCGCCCGCGCTGCGGGTGGACGACGCTGATCAGCGCTGATTCTGATCACGACAAAGGGAAGACACCTGAATGCTTGATGTCAACGATTTCGATCAGCTGAAGATTGGCCTCGCCACCGCCGACTCGATCCGTATGTGGTCGAACGGCGAGGTGAAGAAGCCCGAAACCATCAACTACCGCACCCTCAAGCCCGAAAAGGACGGCCTCTTCTGCGAGAAGATTTTCGGCCCGACCAAGGACTGGGAGTGCGCCTGCGGCAAGTACAAGCGGGTGCGCTTCAAGGGCATCATCTGCGAGCGCTGCGGCGTCGAGGTCACCCGCTCGAAGGTGCGCCGCGAGCGCATGGGTCACATCGAGCTCGCTGCTCCCTGTGTGCACATCTGGTATCTGCGTGGCACCCGGTCGTGGCTGGCGTACCTGCTCATGGGCACCGAGCCCCGTGAGGAGCTGAAGGCCAAGCAGCTCGAGAAGGTCATCTACTTCGCGGCCAGCCTGGTCACGTGGGTCGACGAGGAGCGGCGCGACGCCGATCTGCCGAACCTCGAGGCCGAGGTCATCGCCGAGCGCGAGACCATCATCAAGGAGATGGAACTCCGCCTCGCCGAAGAGCACGAAGAGCTCGAGAAGGAGCTCGAACAGCTCGAGGCCGAGGGAGCCAAGGACACCGAGATCCGAGCGCGCCAGCGTTCTGCCGACAAGGACTTCGCGTCCACCCGCGAGCAGTACGAGATGGAACTCGACGTGCTCGATCGGGCGTGGGAAGAGTTCAAGGGCCTGTTCGGACGCCAGATCCTCGAAGACGAGCTCCTGTGGCGGGAGATGACCGACCGCTGGGGTGACTACTTCGAGGGCGGCATGGGCGCCGACGCGCTGGCCCAGCTCATCGAGCGCATCGACTTCGACAACGAGGAAGTCCTGCTCCGCGCCGCCATCGACCCGCCCGAGGGTCAGAAGCCGCTGTCGGCGCAGCGCAAGCAGAAGGCCATCAAGCGACTCAAGATCGTTGCTGCGTTCAACCGTCGCGACGAGAACGAGCGTCGGATCAATGACCCACGAGCCATGATCCTCGACGTGGTGCCGGTGATCCCGCCGGAGCTCCGCCCGATGGTGCAGCTCGACGGTGGCCGCTTCGCCACCTCCGACCTCAACGACCTCTATCGCCGAGTGATCAACCGGAACAACCGACTCAAGCGGCTCCTCGATCTCGGTGCCCCGGAGATCATCGTCAACAACGAAAAGCGCATGCTGCAGGAGGCCGTCGACGCACTGTTCGACAACGGCCGCCGCGGTCGTCCCGTCACCGGACCCGGCAACCGTCCGCTCAAGAGCCTGTCCGACATGCTCAAGGGCAAGCAGGGCCGGTTCCGTCAGAACTTGCTCGGCAAGCGCGTCGACTACTCGGGTCGTTCCGTCATCGTCGTCGGCCCGACGCTCAAGTTCCACCAGTGCGGTCTGCCGAAGATCATGGCACTCGAGCTGTTCAAGCCGTTCGTCATGAAGCGCCTCGTCGACCAGGAGCTGGCCCAGAACATCAAGTCGGCCAAGCGAATGGTCGAGCGCCGTCGTCCGCAGGTCTGGGAAGTCCTCGAGGACGTCATCCAGGAACACCCGGTCATGCTCAACCGAGCACCGACCCTGCACCGCCTGGGTATCCAGGCGTTCGAGCCCGTCCTCGTCGAGGGCAAGGCCATCCAGATCCACCCGCTGGTGTGCACCGCCTTCAACGCCGACTTCGACGGCGACCAGATGGCCGTGCACCTGCCGCTGTCCGCCGAGGCCCAGGCCGAGGCCCGGGTGCTGATGCTGAGCGCCAACAACGTGCTCTCGCCGGCGCATGGCCGTCCACTGGTCACCCCGACCCAGGACATGGTCATCGGTTGCTTCTACCTGACCGAGTCGATCCCGCTCGAGGGTGACGACGTCACGATCCCGACCTACCGAGAGGCCTATCAGGTCGAGCGGGCCTACGAAGAGGGCCAGATCACCCTCCACCAGGCCATCTACTTCCGGCGCGACGACCTCATCGCCGAGCGGGCAACCGATGGCAAGGCGGCGGTGTACACCGAGACCACGCCAGGTCGGGTGCTCTTCAACGAGACGCTCCCGGAGAACTTCCCGTTCGTCAATCACCTGATCGCCAAGCGAGACATCTCGGCGATCGTCGACGAGCTGGCCAGCAACTATCCCAAGGCTGAGGTCGGTGCGTCGCTCGACCGCATCAAGTCGCTCGCCTTCCACTACGCCATGCAGTCCGGCCTCACCGTCTCGATCGACGATGTCCAGACGCCGGCCGAGAAGAAGGCGATCCTCGACGGCCACGAGCTCGAGAACGACAAGGTGGAGTCACAGTTCCACCGCGGCGTGATCACCGACGGCGAACGTCGTCAGAAGCAGGTGGAGATCTGGACCCAGGCGACCGACGAAGTTCGCTCGGCGATGGAAGTCAACCTGCGGTCGAAGAAGTTCAACCCGATCGACATGATGGTCGGCTCGGGCGCCCGAGGAAACATGATGCAGGTCCGCCAGATCGCGGGCATGCGTGGCCTCGTGGCCAACCCCCGAGGCGACATGATCCCTCGTCCGATCAAGTCGAACTTCCGTGAAGGCCTCACCATGTTGGAGTACTTCATCTCCACGCCGGGTGCCCGAAAGGGTCTGGTCGACACTGCACTGCGTACCGCCGACTCCGGCTACCTGACCCGTCGTCTCGTCGACGTCGCCCAGGAAGTCATCATCAACGATCGCGATCCCTTCTCCGAGGGCCGCCCGATCCGCGGACTCGTGCTCGAGAACGTCAAGCCCGACGGCTATTACAACAAGATCACTGGGGAGCCATCCGACCCCAGCGATCCCGATGCCACTCGTCAGGCCTTCTACCTCGAGACCCGTCTGTTCAGCCGGACCCTCGCCGACGACATGGAACTCGCCAACGGCGTCACCCTCACCAAGGGCACGCTCGTCGGTGAGGAAGAAATGGCGATGCTGCGTGACGATCCGGAGATCACCGAGGTGCGAGTCCTGTCGCCCCTCACCGACGACTCCCCGGTCGGCATCTCGGCTGCCAGCTACGGCATTTCGCTGGCCACCGGCAAGCTGATCGAGGTTGGCGAAGCCGTTGGTGTCATCGCTGCCCAGTCGATCGGCGAGCCCGGCACCCAGCTGACGATGCGTACCTTCCACACCGGTGGTATCGCCGGCGGTACCGACATCGCCGGTGGTCTGCCCCGTGTCGTGGAACTCTTCGAGGCTCGTACCCCGAAGGGCAAGTCGACCCTCGCCCGGGTCTCCGGTGTCGTTCGCATCGCCGAAGACGAAGGCAAGGGCAAGGTCATCACCATCGTCACCGACGAAGGTGAGGAAGACTCCTACACCGTGCCGACCATCGCCCGCCTCGAGGTGCGCGACGGCGACGAGATCACCGCCGGCGACCCGATCGTCGACGGTCCTCGTGACCCGAAGGAACTGATCGAGATTCGCGGCATCCGCGAGACCCAGCAGTACCTCGTCGGCGAAGTGCAGAAGGTCTACCGCGACCAGGGTGTGTCGATCCACGACAAGCACATCGAGCTCATCGTTCGTCAGATGACTCGCCGTGTCAGCATCCAGGAGCCGGGCGAGTCCGACTTCTTGCCCGGCGAGCGCGTCGACCAGTGGCATTTCGCCGGTGTCAACCGCAACCTGGTGCAGGAGGGTCTCAAGCCGGCCGAAGGCCGCCCCGAGATCATGGGTATCACCAAGGCGTCGTTGGCCACCGACTCGTGGCTGTCGGCAGCGTCGTTCCAGGAGACCACCCGGGTGCTCACCGAGGCTGCCATCGAGGGCAAGTCCGACTCGATGATCGGCTTGAAGGAGAACATCATCATCGGCAAGCTCATCCCGGCCGGTACTGGTCTGCCTCGTCACCGTGAAGCGGTGACCTTCGCACCCGACTACCAGCCGCTGTCGTTCTACAGCTCCGAAGGCGACGAGCAGGATCCGGCCGAGTGGCTGGCCTCGCTCGGCCAGAACGGCGACACCGACAGCGAAGCGCCCAGCACCATCGGCTGAGCACAGCAGACAAACATCTTCTCCGCCTCCATTTGGTGGTGGAAGCCGACAACGACGATGGCCGCTCCGGTAACGGGGCGGCCATCGCCGCGTCCGGGCACGAATCTGAACATCAGGCCAAGCTCGCGGGTTGGTGAGACAGCGCCCTGCCGGGTGTGGCACCATCTGTGACGCGGGGCACAGCGCCTCCACGGCAGGCGGTCGGGCACGGCATCGACTGCTGGGCGAACAACATCACTCACACCCAAACCCGAAGGGGGACCTGTGCAGGTCGAGATGACCATCAACGGACGATCGTGTTCGGCGGATGTCGAACCACGAACGTTGCTCGTTCACTATCTACGAGATGCCATCGGGCTGACCGGCACCAACGTTGGTTGCGACACCTCCTCGTGCGGCGCCTGCACCATCCACATCGACGGCGAAGCGGCCAAGTCGTGCACGATGCTCGCCGTCCAGGCGCGAGGTGCCAACATCACCACCATCGAAGGCATGGCTGCCGCCGACGGGACGCTCCACCCGATGCAGGAAGCCTTCCGCCAGTGCCACGGGCTGCAGTGCGGTTACTGCACACCCGGCATGGTGATGGCGGCGACCTCGCTGCTCAACGAGAACCCCAACCCCACCGAGGCCGAGGTGCGCGAAGGACTCGAGGGCAACCTCTGCCGGTGCACCGGCTACCACAACATCGTCAAGTCCGTGCTCAGCGCGGCAGGAGGCGCAGCATGACCGCAACCGAGATCCCGCCGAGCGACTCCGTCGTCGGCAAGGCCCGACTTCGCCGGGAGGACCCTGAACTCCTCACGGGCGAGGGCAAGTACGTCGACGACATCCAGGTCGCCGGCCAGCTGTGGATGGGCATGGTCCGATCCACCATGGCGCACGCCACCATCGCCGGCGTCGACACCTCCGACGCTGCGGGAATGCCTGGCGTGCATGCCGTGTACACCGGGTCCGAACTGGCCGACATGGGACTGTGGGCGGCGCCGCTGCCCTGCGCCTGGCCGGTCACCCCCGACATGGTCAACCCGCCCCACTATCCGGCGGCCACGTCGGAGGTCCATCACGTCGGTGAGATCATCGCCGTGGTCCTGGCCGAAACCCGCTACCAAGCAGCCGACGCCGCCGAGGCGGTCGTCGTCGACTACCAGCCGCTGCCGGCGGTGGCGTCGATCGACGCGGCGATCGCCGACACCAACAAAGCGCACTCCGATCTGGCCAGCAACAAGGCCTACACGTGGGCGCTCGAGCCCAACCCCGAGGCCGTCACGGCCGCATTCGAGGGGGCAGCGCATCACGTCACCGCCAACTTCGTGCAGCAACGCCTGATCCCTGCGGCCATGGAACCCCGCGGTGTGCTGGCGATCCCGTCGCCGCACGGTGGCGATGTCACGCTGTACTCCTCGACCCAGGTGCCCCACATCCTCAAGGTGATGATCGCTGCCACCACGGGGCTGCCGGAGCAGAAGCTTCGCATCGTCGCCCCGGCCGTCGGTGGTGGCTTCGGCGCCAAGCTCAACGTCAACCCCGACGAGATCCTCGCCGTGACGCTCGCCAACAAGCTGAAGCGACCGGTGCGCTGGACCGAGACTCGTTCGGAAGCGGCGTTCTCGACTCATCAGGGCCGGGCGCAGCAGCAGAAGATCGAGCTCGCCGCCGATGCCGACGGCAAGTTGCTCGGAGTTCGGGTCCACCTCGACGCCGACATGGGCGCCTACATGATGCTGATCACTCCCGGTGTCCCGCTGCTCGGCAGTTTCCTCTACACCGGCGTCTACGACGTCCCCGCCTTCGGCTTCACCTGCGACGGCTACTTCACCAACATGACCCCGACCGATGCCTACCGTGGCGCCGGTCGTCCCGAGGCCAGCTATGCGATCGAGCGGGCCATGGACATGCTGGCGGCCGAGGTCGGTGTTGGCCCCGACGAGATCCGCCGCCGGAACTACCTGGCTGGGGGAGGGGAGTTCGAGAATCTCGAGACTGCCTCCACGCTCGTGTTCGACTCCGGCAACTACGCACCCAACCTCGACCTCGCTCTCGAGATGGCGGGCTACGCCGACCTCCGGGCCGAGCAAGCCCGGCGCCGCGATGCCGGCGAGAAGAAGCAGCTCGGTATCGGCCTGTGCACCTATGTCGAGATCTGCGGTCTGGCCCCGAGCCGGGCCCTCGCCGGACTCAACTACGGCGCCGGCGGCTGGGAGCACGCATTGGTGAGGTTCCTGCCAACCGGCAAGGTCGAGGTCGTCACCGGCTCGACCCCGCACGGTCAGGGTCACGAAACGGCGTGGTCGATGATCGTTGCCGACAAGCTGGGCATCGATCCGGACGATGTCGAGGTGCTGCACTCCGACACCGCAGTCAGCCCGCTCGGGATGGACACCTACGGCTCGCGCTCGCTCGCCGTCGGTGGTGTTGCGATTTCGATGGCGTGCGACAAGGTGGTCGACAAGGCCCGCGAGATCGCCGCTCACCAGCTCGAAGCCAACCCCGACGACCTCGAGTTCGTCGGTGGCACGTTCGCCGTCAAGGGTTCGCCCGACAAGGCACTCCCGATCCAGGCAGTGGCCTTCGGTGCGTTCACCGGGCACAACCTGCCCGACGGCATGGAGCCGAATCTGCAGGAGCAGGTCACCTTCGATCCTCCGAACTTCGCGTTCCCCTTCGGAACGCACGTGGCGGTGGTCGAGATCGACGAGACCACCGGACACGTCGAGCTGCTCTCGTACACCGCGGTCGACGACTGCGGCAATCACATCAATCCGTTGATCGTCGAGGGCCAGGTCCACGGTGGTGTCGTGCAGGGCGTGGCCCAAGCACTGTGGGAGGGGGCGAGCTACGACGACGACGGCAACTGCCGGAACCCATCGTTCCTCGACTACCTGGTGCCGTCGGCCGCGGAGATGCCGAACATCACCACCGGCTACACCTTCACCCCGAGCACCAGCAACCCGATGGGCGTCAAGGGCGTTGGCGAAGCCGGAACCATTGGCTCAGCCGCCGCCGTGATCAACGCGATCTGCGACGGACTCAGCCCCTACGGCATCACCGACATGGCGATGCCTGCCACCCCGCAGCGGGTGTGGAAGACGATCCAAGCGGCCAAGGCGGCCAACGACGCAGGTGGTGCAGCATGATTCCCGCAACGTTCGACTACGTCGAGGCCGACTCGGCCGATGCCGCCATCGCTGCGCTCACCGAGCACGGCGACGAAGCCAAACTTTTGGCGGGGGGTCACAGCCTCATCCCGCTCATGAAGTTTCGGCTCGCCACACCGTCGGTGCTGGTCGACATCGGTCGGCTCAGCGATCTGTCCTACATCAATGACGCTGGTGACCACATCGCCATCGGCGCCATGACCCGGCACCGTTCGCTCGAGACGTCCGAGCTCCTGGCCAGTCAGGCGCCGATGCTGGCACACGTGGCGGGTCAGGTCGGCGATCCGGCCGTTCGTCATCGGGGCACACTCGGCGGCTCCCTCGCCCATGGCGATCCGGCGTCCGACCTTCCCGCAGCGTTGCTCGCGCTCGGGGGCACGATGGTGTTGCGGGGTCCGAGCGGTACCCGCGAAGTGGCGGCCAACGACTTCTTCACCGGGTTCCTCGAAACGGCGCTCGCACCCGACGAACTCCTCACCGAGATTCGGGTGCCGAAGGTGGGCGACGCCGGCTGGAGCTACCAGAAGTTCAACCGGCGAGCCCAAGACTGGGCGATCGTCGGTGTTGCTGCGGTGATGAGCGACAGCCCGGGTGTTGCCCTGGTCAACATGGGACCGGCACCGATGCGCTCCGCCTCGGTCGAAGCGGCTCTCGCCTCGGGGGCCAGCGCCGCCGACGCGGCGTCGGTTGCTGCCGAGGGAACGCAGGCGCCGGAAGACCTCAACGGCGACGCCGAATACCGCAACCACCTGGTGCAGGTACTCGTCGAGCGAGCGTTGACCGAGGCCGGCCGAGCCTGACCCACCCCAAACCCACTCGTTCTCGAGTCGTCAAGCGACACATGTGTCGCCTCGACTCTCGAGAACGAGTGGGTTTGTCGGTTTTGGACTCGGGTTCCGACGCCGGCGGGCCGAGCAGCCGACGCCGAGTCTGTCCGGTGTCGAGTGGGCCAGTAGCCTGCCAGGCGTGACGACATCGTTGGAAACGCTGGTGAGTTCGGTCGACGACGTGAAGGCGGCGCTGGCCGCGAACGATTACCTCGCCGACGAGGGACTCGCCACGTCGATCTTCCTCGCCATCACCTTGCGTCGCCCGCTGTTCCTCGAGGGCGAGGCCGGGGTCGGCAAGACCGAGGTGGCCAAGGTGCTCAGCCGCTGGCTCGGCGGCCCGTTCATCAGGCTGCAGTGCTACGAGGGCATCGACGCCAACCAGGCCGTGTTCGAATGGGACCACGCCCGGCAGCTGTTGCACCTGCGTACCGCCGAAGCGTCGGGACGCATCGACGCAAAGAACGCCAATGTTCTCGAGTCAGAGCTCTACGGCGAGCAGTTCCTCATTCGCCGGCCGTTGCTGCAGGCGCTCACACCGACCGAGGATGGCTCGGTCCCGGTGCTGCTGATCGACGAGGTCGACCGAGCCGACGACGAGTTCGAGGCCTTTCTCCTGGAGGCGTTGTCGGACTATTCGGTCACGGTGCCCCAGCTTGGAACGATCAAGGCATCGAACCCGCCACTGGTGATCCTCACCTCCAATCGGACCCGCGATGTCCACGACGCGCTCAAGCGACGCTGCCTCTACCACTGGGTCGAACACCCCGACTTCCAGCGCGAGGTCGAGATCGTGCGGCTACGCGCTCCCCATGTGGGTGAGCAGTTGGCGCGCCAAGTCGCGGC
This sequence comes from Acidimicrobiales bacterium, assembly GCA_041394265.1. NCBI lineage: Bacteria > Bacillati > Actinomycetota > Acidimicrobiia > Acidimicrobiales > Acidimicrobiales bacterium. Next base: position 1,643,578 of record JAWKIO010000005.1, on the reverse strand, counting down.
CGCCACCGAAGCCGTTCGGGGCTACGGGCTCTACAAGCCGCCAGGCGTGGCCGAAACCATCGACTGGGCCATGTCACTCGCCGCTCTCGGGCGCAGCGAACTCGACGACGCGGCGGTGAGCGCCACGCTCGGCACGGTGCTCAAGTACCGCGAAGATCACGACCGTGTCGCCGAGCGCGGCGTGCACGACCTCGTGCGTGCGGCGATTGCCCGTGCCAAGTGAGGCGACGCCCTCCACGATGACCGACGGTGAGCGTCTCGCCGTCGGCTTCAGTCGCGTGCTCCGACAGGGCGGCATGAAGGTCCCGGCGAGTGCGACGATCAACTACACGCAGGCGCTGGGGGCGATCGGACTCGACGACGCCGAGCGGGTCTACTGGACGGGACGGGCGACGCTGGTCAATCGCCCCGAAGACATCGCACTCTACGACCAGGCGTTCCGGTCGTACTGGCAGCGCCGAGGCCTCGAGGGGCTCCGAGTCGAGTCGGTCGCTCAGGACGTCACGATGTTGCTCGACAGCGACGATCCTGCCACTGACGAGCCCGACACCGGCGAGGAGTCCGACGAGTCGGGCGAGATCGAAGCCGTGCGGTTCAGCCGGGTCGAGATCCTCGCCGAGAAGGACTTCGGCGATTGCACTGACGCCGAACTCGCCGAGTTGTCCACGCTCATGACTCGGCTGCGCTTCACCTCACACCGCCGTCAGAGCCGACGGCAGATCGCCACCAAGAGCACGACCAGTCGGCACGATCTCGAACGCACGGTTCGACTTGCGCTCCGCCATCACGGGGAACCGATGCGATGGGCACATACGGCAAACGCCTGGCGCCCGCGACGCCTGGTGATGATCCTCGACGTGTCGGGCTCGATGGAGAGCTATGCCCGTGCCCTTCTGCGTTTCGCTCACGCCGCCGTCGTCGCTCGAAACCGGGTCGAGGTGTTCACGCTCGGCACCCGGCTGACGCGGGTCACCCGTCAGCTGGGCAACCGCGACCCTGACGCAGCGCTACGAGCGGTGACCCCCGATGTCGTCGACTGGTCGGGGGGCACTCGGCTGGGCGAGGTACTCGGCGACTTCAACGATCGCTGGGGCATACGCGGCATGGCCCGCGGCAGCGTGGTGGTGATCCTGTCCGATGGGTGGGATCGGGGCGAAGCCGAGCTGCTGGGCGAGCAGATGGAGCGGCTCCACCGGGTGACCCATCGCCTCATATGGGTCAATCCGCTGAAGGCCACCCCTGGCTATGCGCCGTTGGCCGCCGGGATGGCGGCAGCGCTGCCCCACGTCGACACCTTTGTCGCCGGCAACTCCTATCGCAGCCTCGAAGACCTCGCCGCGATCATCGCCGGCGCCACCGATCCCGAGCAGCGGTGAGGGATCCCGGCCGCTCCACGATCGATGATCGCGGCCGATAGAACACCCAGAACCTGCCCTGCCCCGAGGTCGTCCGACGCTCATGAACGCTGACAGCTGGATCTTCATCGCCGTGGTGCTCGTGATGTTCACGGCGTTGGTGTCGCGCCGGGTCTCGCCGGCGGTTGGCGTCGTCGGCGCGCTGATGGCGCTCTTCCTGATCGGTGTCATCGACTCCGACCAAGCGCTCCAAGGCTTCTCGAACCGAGCGCCAGTCACGATCGCCTGCATGTACGTGGTGGCCGGCGCCATCGACCGGACCGGCGCACTGACGCCGATCGTGCGCTCGTTGACGGGAGCTCGTTCGACGGCGGCCGGACTCGCCCGGGTCATCGGCGTGTCCGGGATCATCTCGTCCATCGTCGCCAACACCCCGGTCGTCGCCATGCTGATCAATCCACTGGTGGGCTGGTCGGGGCGGCAGCGGATCTCGCCATCGAAGGTCCTGATTCCACTCAGCTATGCGACGCTCTTCGGCGGGATGATCACGCTCATCGGCACCTCGACCAACCTCGTCGGTTCCGGCGTTGTGTCCTCGTTGGGGGAGGAGCCGTTCGGCCTGCTGGAACCGGCCAAGCTCGGGCTTCCCATCGCGGCGCTCGGACTGGTGATGGTGGTGGTGCTCGGGCCACGCCTGTTGCCCGATCGGGGTGGTCGGATCGACGAGAATGTCGAGCGTCCATTCACCGTCTCGCTGGTGGTCGAGCCGGGAGGTGCGCTCGACGACGCGACCGTCCAGGGCGGCGGTCTTCGGAATCTGCCCGGCGTCTTCCTGGTCGGGCTCGAGCGAGAAGGAGAACTCACCGCACCCGTCCATCCCGAGCATGCGCTACGTGGGGGCGACCAACTCACGTTCGCCGGGCAGGTCGACCAAGTCGTCGAACTCGAGCGAACGGCTGGGCTGAAGCTCGATGGCCACAAACACCTCATGGCGCTCGAGGACGGCGAACACTCCTGGTTCGAGGCCGTGATCGGTGCGTCGTCATCGCTCATCGGCAGCACGATCAAGGCGGTTGGCTTCCGAGGTCGGTACCAGGCCGCCGTGGTCGCGCTGCATCGCTCTGGCGAGGCGGTCGAGGGTCGCCTTGGCGATGTCCGTCTCCAGGTGGGCGACTCACTGTTGTTGGTCGCCGACTCCCAGTTCCGCTCTCGGTGGAAGGATCGGAGCGACTTCCTCCTGATCGCCTCGCGATCGGAGCCGCCACCGACGGCGTCGAAGCGCGCCCCGCTTGCGCTGTTGGTGATGGCGATGGTCGCCGTGCTACCGCTGCTCGGGGTGACCGATGTGCTGCGTTCCGCAGTACTCGGTGCAGCCGCGACCGTGGTGCTCGGGCTGCTGACCCCGCGCCAGGCAAGAGACAGCGTCGACCTGAGCGTCATCGTGTTGATCGCTGCAGCGATTGGTGTCGGCGCGGCCGCCGAGTCCACCGGTGTCGCCACGACCATCGCAGATGGTCTGGTCTCGGCGCTGGGCTGGGCCGGCACGTGGGGTGTGGCGCTCGGTGTGGTGCTGGCCACGCTCACACTCACCGAACTGGTGACCAACGCCGCGGCGGTCGCCATCGTGGTGCCGATCGCCATGCGGGTCGCCGAGGACAGCGGTGCCGACCCTCGCCTGTTCGCGCTCGGCGCCACGCTGGCTGCGTCGGCGAGCTTTCTCACCCCGATCGGTTATCAGACGAACACCATGGTGTACGGACCGGGCCGCTACCGGTTCGCCGACTACCTGCGTCTGGGTGTGCCGCTCACGCTGATGATCGTGGTCGCGCTCCCGCTGATGATGGCCAACGGGTGGTCGCTCTAGCTGCTGCGGGCTCCGTGCAGCATCGCCATAGCGTCTGCGGCGCAACGTTTGGGGGATCCTCGGCCGTTCGTGCCTGGCGCTCGTTGTGATCCCTTGACCGCCCCCGTAGCATGGACCGTCGGCATTCCGGCCGAGTAGTTCGCATGCCCGGAACGCCACCTCGCTTCCGCACCCAGAGGTCTCCTGTGCCCACGATTAACCAGCTGGTCCGTAAGGGCCGTCAGTCCAAGTCCAAGAAGGGGAAGACGCCGGCGCTCGTCGGATCGCCCCAGCGCCGTGGCGTGTGCACCCGTGTGTACACCGCCACGCCGAAGAAGCCGAACTCCGCGCTCCGCAAGGTGGCTCGTGTTCGTCTCACCAGCGGCGTCGAGGTCACGGCCTACATCCCGGGCGAAGGGCACAACCTCCAGGAACACTCCATCGTGCTCGTGCGCGGTGGTCGTGTGAAGGACCTTCCTGGTGTGCGTTACAAGATCATTCGCGGCACGCTCGACACCGCCGGTGTCCGAGACCGCAAGCAGGCACGCTCGCGTTACGGCGTGAAGAAGGAAGGCTGACGATGCCTCGTAAGGGCCCCGCTCCCCGTCGTGAACTCGTGCCGGACCCGGTCCACGGGTCGGTCCTGGTCACCCAGGTCATCAACAAGATCCTCTTGCACGGCAAGAAGACCACCGCCGAGCGCATCGTGTACACCGCGCTCGACATCGTCGCCGAGAAGACCGGTGGCGATCCGGTCGCTGCGCTGAAGCGTGCCATCGACAACGTCCGCCCCCAGCTCGAGGTGCGTTCCCGCCGAGTCGGCGGCGCCACCTACCAGGTGCCGGTCGAGGTTCGCCCCCGCCGTGCCACCACCCTTGCCGTTCGTTGGCTGGTCGGGTTCTCCCGTCAGCGCCGCGAGCGTTCGATCGCCGAGCGCCTCGCCAATGAGATCCTCGATGCCTCCAACGGCATCGGTGCCTCCGTCAAGCGGCGTGAGGATCTCCACAAGATGGCCGAGTCCAACAAGGCCTTCGCTCACTACCGCTGGTAGTCGCCCTATCGGCGACTGCACCCAGCAGTTCGTTGTCGCATCCGCCGCGCCGTTCGGGCGGGGTCGATGCTCGCCCACTCCGACTCGAGTGGCCCGTCGGGGCCGACACACCGTCGCCGCCGATTGTTCGACCAGCCGAGGCATCCGTCGCTTCGGCACCCGTCCGGGTGAACGCTCGGACCGCCCGTAACGGATCCTCCGCCCCCGGACGCTCCCCCTTCTCCACCACTGCCGAAGAGGCCAACATCATGTCTTCGCGACCGACACCACTCGACAAATATCGCAACATCGGCATCATGGCGCACATCGATGCCGGCAAGACCACCACCACCGAGCGCATCCTCTACTACACCGGCAAGAACTACAAGATCGGTGAAGTGCACGATGGTGGCGCGACCATGGACTGGATGGAGCAGGAACAGGAGCGTGGCATCACCATCACGTCCGCTGCCACCACCTGCTTCTGGAACGATCACCGCATCAACATCATCGACACCCCCGGCCACGTCGACTTCACGGTCGAGGTCGAGCGCTCGCTGCGCGTCCTCGACGGCGCCGTCGCCGTGTTCGACGGTGTTGCGGGCGTGGAGCCACAGTCCGAGACCGTGTGGCGTCAGGCCGACAAGTACGGCGTTCCCCGCATGTGCTTCGTCAACAAGCTCGACCGCACCGGTGGCGACTTCTACTTCGTGGTCGACACCATCAAGGAACGTCTGACCCCCGACATCGCCATCCTCCAGCTGCCGATCGGTATCGAGTCCGACTTCGCCGGCATCATCGACCTGGTCGAGATGAAGGCGTTGATGTACCACAACGAGGATCTGGGCGCGACCTGGGACGTCGTCGACATCCCTGCTGACTACGCCGACAAGGCCGCCGAGTACCGTCTCGAGCTGGTCGAGTCCATCGCCTCGACCAGCGAGGAACTGATGGAGGCCTACCTCGAGAACGAGGACCTCACCGTCGAGCAGCTGCACGCCGGCATCCGCCACGCCTGCATCAACAACATCCTCGTCCCGATCCTGTGCGGCTCGGCGTTCAAGAACAAGGGTGTCCAGCCTCTCCTCGACGCCGTGGTGCACTACCTCCCGTCACCGCTCGATCTCCCACCGGTGCACGGCACCCTTCTCAAGGGTGGCGACGACGCCGAGCGCGCTCCCGACGACAAGGAGCCGTTCTCGGCTCTGGCCTTCAAGATCATGACGGCGCCGAACGTCGGCAAGCTCACCTACTTCCGGGTGTACTCCGGCACGCTCGAGAAGGGCAGCCAGGTGCTCAACACCCGCACGGGTTCGAAGGAGCGGATGGGTCGCCTCCTCGAGATGCACGCGAACAAGCAGGAGGACCGCGAGTTCGCCATGACCGGCGACATCATGGCGGCGATCGGCGTCAAGAACGTCCGCACCGGTGACACCCTCACCGATCCGGCGCACGCCATCATCCTCGAATCCCTCGAGTTCCCCGATCCCGTGATCCACGTGGCCGTGGAGCCCAAGACCAAGGCCGACCAGGAGAAGATGGGCAAGGCCCTCATGGCCCTGGCCGAGGAAGACCCGACCTTCACGGTGCGTACCGACGAAGAGACCGGTCAGACCATCATCGCCGGCATGGGCGAGCTCCACCTCGACATCTTGGTCGACCGCATGCTCCGCGAGTTCAAGGTCGACGCCAGTGTCGGCAAGCCGCAGGTCGCCTACCGCGAGACCATCAACGGCACGGTCGACAGCCACACCTACACCCACAAGAAGCAGACCGGCGGTACCGGTCAGTACGCCGAGGTGCAGATCGCACTGGAGCCGACCGGCCCCGGTGGTGGCTATGAATTCGTCGACAAGATCACGGGTGGTCGTGTTCCCCGTGAGTACATCCCCTCGGTCGATGCCGGGGCCAAGGAGGCCATGACCAACGGCGTCCTCGCCGGGTTCCAGACCGTCGACGTGCGCGTCACCCTGCTCGACGGCAAGTTCCACGACGTCGACTCCTCGGAAATGGCCTTCAAGATCGCCGGCACCATGGCGTTCCGCGAGGCCGCCCGCAAGGCGCAGCCGATCCTCCTCGAGCCGATCATGGCCGTCGAGGTCGTCACCCCCGAGGACTACATGGGCGACGTGATCGGCGACCTCAACTCACGTCGCGGCCGAGTCGGCCAGATGGAAGCCCGTGGCACCAACAAGGTCGTCACCGCCCAGGTTCCGCTGTCGGAGATGTTCGGCTACGTGAACGATCTGCGGTCGAAGACCCAGGGTCGAGCGAGCTACACCATGCAGTTCGATAGTTACCAGCCAACGCCTGGCAACGTGCAAGAAGAAATCGTGAAGCGAGTCCGGGGCGAGTGACCCCAACCATCTGAAAGGAAACACGCCCCAATGGCAAAAGCAAAGTTTGAGCGTAATAAGCCTCACGTGAATGTGGGGACCATGGGTCATATTGATCATGGGAAGACGACGTTGACGGCGGCGATTACGAAGGTGTTGTCGGATCGGGTTGCTGGGAATACGGCGACGGCGTTCGATAATATTGATAAGGCGCCTGAAGAGCGTGAGCGTGGTATCACGATCAATGTGTCGCATGTGGAGTATGAGACGGATTCTCGTCATTACGCGCATGTTGATATGCCGGGTCACGCGGATTACATCAAGAACATGATTACGGGTGCGGCGCAGGTGGATGGCGCGATTTTGGTGGTGTCGGCTGCTGATGGTCCGATGCCGCAGACGCGTGAGCATGTGTTGTTGGCTCGTCAGGTGGGTGTGCCTGCGATCGTGGTGGCTTTGAACAAGGCTGACATGGTTGATGATGAGGAGTTGTTGGAGCTGGTGGAGTTGGAGGCTCGTGAGCTTCTTTCTGAGTACGAGTTCCCGGGTGATGATGTTCCGGTGGTGCATGTTTCGGCGTTGAAGGCGTTGGAGGGTGACGAGGCTGCTGGTGACAAGATCATGGAGTTGATGGCTGCGGTGGATGAGTACATCCCGGAGCCGGCTCGTGATTTGGATAAGCCGTTCTTGATGCCGATTGAGGATGTGTTCTCGATTACTGGTCGTGGGACGGTGGTGACGGGGAAGATCGAGCAGGGTGTCGTGAATGTTGGCGATGCGCTCGAGATTGTTGGTATTCGTCCGACGCAGAAGACGACGTGTACTGGTGTTGAGATGTTCCGGAAGTTGTTGGATTCGGGGCAGGCTGGTGACAATGTTGGTGCGTTGTTGAGGGGTATTGAGAAGGATCAGGTGCAGCGGGGTCAGGTGTTGGCGAAGCCTGGTTCGATTACGCCGCATACTGATTTTGAGGCGCAGGTGTATGTGTTGTCGAAGGAGGAGGGTGGTCGTCATAAGCCGTTCTTCGGGAATTATCGGCCGCAGTTCTATTTCCGTACGACGGATATCACGGGGACGGTGACGTTGCCGGAGGGTACGGAGATGTGTATGCCGGGTGATAACACGGAGATGACGGTGGAGTTGATCAATCCGATCGCGATGGATGAGGGTTTGCGGTTCGCGATTCGTGAGGGTGGGCGTACGGTTGGTGCCGGGCGTGTCACCAAGATCATCAAGTAGGGATTGCATCCATGGCTGCCAAGCAGAAGATCCGTATTCGCCTCAAGGCCTATGACCACGAGGTGATCGATCAGTCCACGAAGAAGATCGTGGAGACCGTTGCTCGTACCAACGCCGAGTTCCGGGGTCCCATCCCGCTGCCCACTGAGAAGCACAAGTTCTGTGTCATCCGTTCGCCGCACAAGGACAAAGACAGCCGCGAGCACTTCGAGATGCGGATCCACAAGCGTCTGATCGACATCCTCGAGCCGAACCCCAAGACCGTCGACTCGCTCCAGCGTCTCGACCTGCCGGCGGGTGTCGACATCGAGATCAAGATCCAGCAGCTGTAGTGGGTTCCGGTCGAGTGACCGGCCAGCACGACTGACGACGAGACCCGGGCCAAGCGCCCGGGTCTCGCTGCGTCCGGCCAGATGTCGCTCGTCACGTTGTCGAGGACAGGGTGGAAGCGGGTTGTTGGTTCGATACCCTTGCCAGGCCCAAGTGGTTCCCCCACTTGGCAACTGAAGTCCGGCCAGGTCCCACAGCGCTCCACCTGGGGCGTCCTCGCTCGTCGAGTCGCTCCCTCCACGGAGCACGGGAAACCCGCTGGCACAATCGAAATCTCGCTCCGCTCGGCTTCGCCTGGCGGAGCGTTGACGTGAACGGCCTGGAATCGCTCCCGAACCAGGCCCGCTGACGGAAGTGGAAGGCATGACGAAGAAAGCGATTGTCGGCGAAAAAGTCGGCATGACTCAGGTGTGGGACGAGAACAACAACATCGTCCCGGTCACCGTGATCAAGGTGTCCCCGTGTCGCGTGGTGCAGATCAAGACGGTCGCCACCGACGGGTATGACGCCGTGCAGATCACGGTCGGCGACAAAGACGCCAACAAATTGAACCGCCCCGAGGCCGGACACTTCGCCAAGGCCGGTGTCGCCGCCGGCACCCAGCTGGTCGAACTTCGCCTCGCCGACATCTCGAGCTTCGAGGTCGGTCAGGAACTGACCGCCGAGATCTTCGAGGCCGGCGAAGTCGTCGACGCCATCGGCACCAGCAAGGGCAAGGGCTTCACCGGTGTCATGAAGCGTCACAACTTCTCGGGCCAGAAGGCCACGCACGGTACGCACCTCGTGCACCGCATGCCCGGCTCGATCGGCCAGTGCGCCACGCCATCTCGTGTGTTCAAGGGCATGAAGATGGCCGGCCACTCGGGTAACGAGCGGGTCACCACCCAGAACCTCAAGATCGTGCAGTCCGACGCCGAGCAGAACCTGCTTCTCGTCAAGGGCGCGGTTCCCGGACCTCGCGGCGGCACGGTCATCATCCGCAACGCGGTGAAAGTGAGCTCGTGATGTCGGTAGAGAAGACGATCGTCGAACTCGACCCCGCCATCTTCGGTGTCGAACCCAACGTCGGTGTGATGCACCAGGTCGTGAATGCCCAGCTCGCCGCCAAGCGCGCCGGCACGCACAAGACGAAGACTCGAACCGAGGTTCGAGGTGGCGGCGCCAAGCCGTGGAAGCAGAAGGGCACCGGTCGTGCCCGCGCCGGCTCGACCCGCTCACCGATCTGGATCGGCGGCGGCACGGTCCATGGACCTCGCCCTCGTGACTACTCCGAGCGCACCAACAAGAAGATGAAGCGCCTGGCGCTGCGGTCCGCCCTGTCGGACCGCGCAGCCGAGTCCAAGGTCGTGGTCGTTGCCAACTGGGGCTTCGATGCTCCCAGCACCAAGGCAGCCAAGGCAGCCCTGGCCGATCTCGGCGTCACCGGTCGTGCGCTGGTCGTGCTCGACCGCAACGACGAGGTCGCCTGGAAGAGCATGCGCAACCTCCCCGAGGTGCACCTGCTCGCCGCCGATCAGCTCAACACCTACGACGTGCTCGTGAGCGACTACGTGGTCTTCACCACCGCCACGCTGCCCACCACCGCTGCGAAGGAGGCCTGAGATGAAGGATCCGCACGACGTCATTCTCCGACCGGTCGTGTCCGAGAAGACCTACCTCCAGGTCGAGGCGCTCAATGCCTACACCTTCGAAGTCGCCAAGTCGGCTTCGAAGCCCGAGATCGCCGATGCCGTCGAAGCCATCTTCGCCGGCGTGAAGGTGAAGAACGTGAACACCATGAACCGCAAGGGCAAGCGCGTCCGGAATCGCCGGACGGGTCGCTGGTCGAAGCGGTCCGATGTCAAGCGAGCCGTGATCACCCTTTCCGAGGGTGAGATCGAGCTCTTCGCGAGCTGAGGAACGACTGATGGCCATTCGCAAACGCAAGCCAACCAGCCCCGGCCGCCGGTTCCAGACCACCTCCGACTTCTCTGAGATCACTCGGACGAGCCCGGAGAAGTCGCTGCTGGCCAAGCAGTCGGGCACCGGTGGGCGCAACAACTACGGTCGCAAGACCTCTCGTCACCGCGGTGGTGGTCACAAGCGCCGCTATCGGGTGATCGACTTCCGTCGCAACAAGGACGCCATTCCGGCCACTGTTGCTTCGATCGAGTACGACCCGAACCGCAACTGTCGGATCGCCCTGTTGCACTACCGCGACGGCGAGAAGCGCTACATCCTGGCCCCCAAGGGCCTCGAGGTCGGTGCCACGGTCCAGTCGGGTGCCGGGTCTGACATTCGACCGGGCAACGCCATGCCGATGCGCTTCATCCCCGTCGGTACCACGATCCACAACGTCGAGCTCAAGCCGGGCGCCGGCGCCAAGATGGCCCGCTCGGCCGGCACGAGCGTCCAGCTCGTGGCCAAGGAGGGCGAGACCGCCACCCTGCGTCTGCCGTCCACCGAGATGCGGCGCGTGTCGATCGACTGCATCGCCACCGTCGGCGAAGTCGGCAATGCCGAGTTCGAGCTGATCAAGGTCGGCAAGGCCGGCCGGTCGCGTTGGAAGGGCAAGCGCCCGCAGACTCGTGGTGTCGCCATGAACCCCGTCGACCACCCCCACGGTGGCGGCGAAGGCAAGACCTCGGGTGGTCGTCACCCGGTGTCCCCCTGGGGACAGCCGGAAGGCCGTACCCGTAAGAAGGGCAAGAAATCTGATGACCAGATCATCCGCCGCAGGCGGACTCGTGGCGGACGGAGGTAAGCCATGCCGCGCAGCCTGAAGAAGGGCCCGTTCGTCGATGACCATCTGTTGAAGAAGGTCGACGAGCTCAACGACAAGAACGAAAAGCGTGTGATCAAGACCTGGTCCCGCCGCTCGACCATCATCCCCGACATGGTCGGCCACACCATCGCCGTCCACGACGGACGCAAGCACGTGCCGGTGTACATCACCGAGTCGATGGTCGGCCACAAGCTCGGCGAGTTCTCGCCGACGCGGACCTTCCGGTATCACGCCGGTCAAGAGAAGTCAGGACGCCGATGACGGGAATGAAGACCAACGAGCGCCCCGGCACTCGCGCCCAGGTCCGCTACTTGCGGATGTCGGCGACGAAGGCCCGTGTCGTTCTCGACCTCATCCGCGGCAAGAACGTCGGCGAGGCCATCCAGATCCTCACCTTCTCGGAGCGCCTCGCATCCGAGCACATCCTGAAGGTGCTGAACTCGGCCATCGCCAACGCAGGCCACAACGACGACATCCCGGCCGAGGAGCTCTACGTGTCGGCGTGCTACGCCGACGAGGGCCCCACGCTCAAGCGGTTCCGCCCCCGGGCTCGTGGCCGTGCCGGTCGTATCAACAAGCGCACCTGCCACATCACCATCGTGGTGAGCCGCCTGAACGATGACGAGCTCGATCGTCTGCGCAACCGGGCCGAGCGTCGTGGCGGGAACGCCGACGCCGCTGCCGCTCGGAGCCGTCGTGTCGCCAAGTCACGCGCCGACCAGCCAACCGACGAAGCCCCCGCCGACGAGGTGGTCGACGAGGCAGCTGCCGAGGACGCTGCAGTGGAGGAGACTGCGGCCGTCGATGCTCCCCACGGTGAGGGCAGCCACGGTCTGGTCGACGGCGATCCGTCGATCATGCCCGAGGGCTTCCCGATCAAGGGCAATGCCGACTCGATGATCTACCACAACCCCGACAGCCCGCACTACGAGCGGACCTCCGCCGAAGTGTGGTTCGCCACCGAGGAGGCTGCCGAGGCAGCCGGGTACTCCAAGCCGGCCGGCCAGGCCGCCGAGACCGACGATGACGCTGCTGCCGAGACCGAGGGAGACGCCTGATGGGCCAGAAGATCAACCCGTACGGCTTCCGCCTCGGGATCACCACCGAATGGAAGTCGCGCTGGATCGCCGATGGTGCGGAGTACCGCAACTTCCTCCACGAGGACCACGCCATTCGGACCTACCTGATGGAACAGCTGCCCAACGCAGCGATCAGCCGCATCGAGGTCGAGCGCACCTCTGACAAGCTCCAGATCGATGTGCACACCGCTCGTCCGGGCATCGTCATCGGTCGCAAGGGCTCCGAGGCCGATCGTCTCCGCCAGGGTCTCACCAAGATCACCGGCAACGCTCGGGCCAAGCTCAACATCATCGAGATCAAGCATCCCGAGCTCGACGCCGCCCTGATTGCTCAGGGTGTTGCCGACCAGCTCGTTGGTCGTATGGCCTTCCGCCGTGCGATGAAGCGGGCCGTGCAGAACGCGATGAAGGCCGGGGCCAAGGGCATCCGGATCCAGTCGTCGGGCCGCCTCGGCGGCGCCGAGATGAGCCGTACCGAGTGGTACCGCGAGGGTCAGGTGCCCCTGCACACCCTGCGCGCCGACATCGACTACGGCCTGCGCGAGGCGCACACCACCGCCGGTCGCATCGGTGTGAAGGTGTGGCTCTACAAGGGCGACATCCTTCCCTACAAGCCAAGCCAGGACAAGGCCGTCGTCGAGGCAGCACTGGCCGTCGGTGAGACCGCCGGTGCACCCGATGTGCCGAAGAAGGTCGTGTCGTCACGGCGCCGGGCCACCGCTCGCCCCGACGACGCTGCCGAGGCCGAGCCACTCGTCAAAGAGGCCGATCCCGAGTTCGAGCGACTCCTCGCCGAGGAAGAGGCCATCGAGGCCAAGCTTTCGCACTCGTCGGCCGAAACCCCACACTTCCGGCCGGAGGACGGCGACTGATGTTGATGCCACGAAAGGTCAAGCACCGCAAGCAGCACCGCGGGCGCATGACCGGATCAGCCAAGGGTGCCACGAAGGTCTCCTTCGGGGAGTACGGCATCCAGGTCCTCGAGCCGGGGTGGATCACCGCCCGCCAGATCGAGGCCGCACGTATCGCGATGACCCGCCACATCCGCCGAGGCGGCAAGGTCTGGATCAACGTGTTCCCCGACAAGCCCGTCACCGAGAAGCCGGCCGAGACCCGCATGGGTTCCGGCAAGGGCAACCCGGAGCGATGGGTGGCCGTGGTCAAGCCCGGCCGCGTCATCTTCGAGCTGTCCTTCCCCGACGAAGCGATCGCTCGTAGCGCCATGGAGCGCGCCATCCAGAAGTTGCCGGTCAAGGCACGTGTCATTGCCCGAGAGGACGGTTTCGATGCCTGAGAATCTCCGAGATCAGTCCGTTGAGGAGTTGAACGGCGCCCTGGCCGATGCCAAGCGCGAGCTGTTCAACCTGAGGTTCCAGTTGGCCACCGGTCAGCTCGAGAACACCGCCCGAATGAAGCAGGTCAAGCGCCAGGCCGCTCGGATCCGCACCGAAATGCGAGCCCGTGAGCTCGCTGGTCAGGAGTCGTGATGGCTGAGCAAGAAGCCAAGCCCCGCAACACCCGGCGCAAGGTCCGTGAGGGCCTCGTGCGTTCGGCCGGGATGGACAAGACCGCCGTGGTCGAGGTGACCAGCCGGTCCCGCCATCCGCAGTACTCGAAGACGGTGCAGAAGTCGTCTCGCCTCTTCGTCCACGATGAGGAGAACACCCTCAACGTTGGCGACCGGGTTCGCATCGTCGAGACCCGTCCGCTGTCGAAGAAGAAGCGGTGGCGCCTCCTCGAAATCATGGAGCGTGCACGATGATCCAGCAGGAAACCCGACTCCGGGTCGCCGACAACTCCGGCGCTCGCGAGGTGCTCTGCATCAAGGTGCTCGGCGGATCCCGCCGTCGCTATGCCGGCATCGGCGACATCTTCGTCGCCTCGGTGAAGGACGCCATCCCCGGCGCCGCCGTGAAGAAGGGCGACGTCGTCAAGTGCGTCGTCGTCCGCACGAAGAAGGAGCGCCGTCGCCCCGACGGGAGCTACATCCGCTTCGACGAGAACGCCGCCGTGCTGATCAACGATCAGCGCAACCCGCGCGGCACGCGCATCTTCGGCCCGGTCGGTCGTGAGCTGCGTGACAAGAAGTTCATGCGCATCGTTTCGCTCGCCCCGGAGGTGCTCTGATGAAGATCCGCAAGGGTGACCGCGTGCAGGTGCTCGCCGGCAAGGACCGCGGGCGTGAGGGCGTGGTCACGCAGGCCATTCCCGAGCGCAACAAGGTCGTCGTCGAAGGCATCAATATCGCCAAGCGCCACACCAAGCCCCGCTCGGCCGAGGAGCCCGGTGGCATCGTCGACAAGCCGATGCCGCTCGATGCCTCCAACGTCGCGGTGATCAGCCCGGCCGACGGCAAGCCCACCCGCGTCGGCTACAAGATCGACGCCGAGGGCAACAAGACTCGCATTTGCCGCCGTAGCGGCCAGGAGATCCCGGAGGTGAACGAGTGAGCTCCTCCACGACGTCGGTGCCTCGCATGAAGGCGAAGTACAACGACGAGATCCGTGACCAGCTCAAGGCCGACCTCGAGCTGCCAAACGTGATGATGGTCCCTCGCATGACCAAGATCGTCATCAACATGGGTGTCGGGGAGGCCTTGGCCAACTCGAAGACCCTCGAGAACGCCGCCAACGACCTCGCCCTGATCGCCGGCCAGAAGCCGGTCATCACCCGAGCGAAGAAGTCGCTGGCCAGCTTCAAGCTGCGCCAGGGCAACGCCATCGGCACCAAGGTCACCCTTCGGGGCGACAGGATGTGGGAGTTCTTCGACCGTCTCGTGACGCTGTCGATTCCACGCATCCGTGACTTCCGCGGCCTCAACCCCCGCTCGTTCGACGGTATGGGGAACTACACGTTCGGTTTGAACGAGCAGCTCATGTTCCCCGAGATCGACTACGACACCGTCGACGCAACCCGTGGCATGGACATCACCATCGTCACGACGGCTTCATCCGACGACGAAGGACGGGCACTTCTCACCGCCTTCGGATTCCCGTTCCGACGCGAGGGGCAGGCCCAGTAATGGCAAAGAAGGCGCTCAAACTCAAGCAGCAGAAGAAGCCGAAGTTCAAGGTGCGGGGCTACACCCGTTGCCAGAAGTGCGGTCGCCCGCACGCCGTCTACCGGCGCTTCGGTCTCTGCCGTATCTGCTTCCGAGACATGGCACACGCCGGGGAGCTCCCTGGCGTCACGAAGTCGAGCTGGTGAGGAGGTAGCACACAATGGCAATGACCGATCCGATCGCCGACATGCTCACCCGCATCCGCAACGCGAACATCGCGATGCACGACGAGGTGGCGATGCCGTCGTCAAAGCTCAAAGAGGCTCTGGCCGCTGTCCTCTACAGCGAGGGCTACATCGGCGAGTACACCGCAACCGACAACGAGTCGGGCGTGGGCCGCACGCTGAGCATCAACATGAAGTACTCCCCGGAACGCGAGCGTGTCATCTCTGGCATCAAGCGTGTGTCCAAGCCGGGCCTGCGGGTGTACTCGAAGTCCGATTCGATCCCGCGTGTCCTCGGTGGACTCGGGGTCGCCGTTCTCTCCACCAGCAATGGACTCGTCACCGACCGTGAGGCTCGCAAGGCCAAGGTCGGCGGTGAGGTCCTCTGCTACGTCTGGTAGGCCGCCATGTCTCGAATTGGCAAAGCACCCATTTCCATCCCGAAGGGCGTCGACGTCACCGTGTCGGGCCAGGACGTGACCGTCAAGGGCTCGAAGGGTTCCTTGACCCACACCGTGCCCGACGTCATCTCGGTCACGGTCGATGACGACACCATCACCGTCGATCGCGCCACCGACGAGCGTTCGTCCCGCGCCCTTCACGGCCTCAACCGATCGCTGATCAACAACATGGTCATCGGCGTGAGCGAAGGGTTCCGCAAGGACCTCGAGATCGTCGGCGTCGGTTACCGCGCTGCGGCCAAGGGGCCCGACAAGATCGAGCTGGCGCTCGGCTTCAGCCACCCGGTCGAGGTGCAGGCGCCCGAAGGGATCACCTTCGATGTCCCCGAGCCCACCAAGATCGGCGTCATCGGTATCGACAAGCAGGCCGTGGGTCAGGTCGCGGCAGTGATCCGGGCCTACCGCAAGCCCGAGCCCTACAAGGGCAAGGGTGTCCGCTATGCCGGCGAGCGCGTCGTGCGCAAGGCCGGAAAGGCAGGTAAGTAATGGCGAAGACCAACGTCAAAGCCGCCGCCCGCAGTCGGCGTCAGCGCCGAGTGCGCAAGAAGGTCGTCGGTACCACCGAGCGTCCGCGTCTGGCCGTGTTCCGGTCGAACCGTCACATCAGCGTCCAGCTGATCGACGACTCGGTCGGCCGCACGATCGCCGCTGCCTCCAGCTACGAAGCCGAGCTTCGCACCGCCACCACCGGCAATGTGGTCACCGCCACCGCCGTTGGTACCAAGATCGGTGAGCGGGCCAAGGCCGCAGGCGTCACCACGGTCGTGTTCGACCGTGGCGGCAACCGCTATCACGGCCGGGTCGCAGCGGTGGCCGACGCCGCCCGCGAAGCCGGGCTCGAGTTCTAGGAGAATCGCAATGGCCAACGACAATCGAAACGACCGCGGCGATGGCCGTGAGTCACGAGTCATCACCATCAACCGAGTCTCCAAGGTGGTCAAGGGCGGACGCCGTTTCGCCTTCACCGCACTCGTCGTGCTCGGTGACGGCAACGGCCGAGTCGGTCTCGGCTACGGCAAGGCCAAGGAAGTGCCCCTCGCCATTCAGAAGGGCACCGAAGAGGCCCGGAAGCTGATGTTCGACGTGCCCATGGCCGGCGGCACCATCACGCATCCCATCCTCGGAGAACAGGGCGCTGGTCGCGTGCTCCTCAAGCCGGCCGCCCCCGGTACCGGCGTCATCGCCGGTGGTGCTGCTCGTGCCATCCTCGAAGAGGCCGGCATCCGCGACATCCTGTGCAAGTCGCTCGGTTCCGCCAACCAGATCAACGTGGCCCGAGCCACCATCAACGCCCTGCAGGGTCTCAAGCGCCCCGACGAGGTCGCTCGCCTGCGGGGTCTCGATCCTTCGGAGTTCACGCCGAAGGGCATGCTCGAGGCCTACAACGAGACACAGCGCGCTCATCGCAGTGAAGCGGTAGAGGTCAACTGATGGCAGAGTTCAAGATCACGCAGGTTCGCTCCGCAATCGGCGCCAAGCCGAAGCAGCGGGGCACCCTCCGAGCCCTCGGATTGCGCGGGGTCGGCAAGTCCAACACGATCGCTGACAGCCCAGAGCTGCGCGGTATGCTTGCTCGTGTCCCGCACCTGGTCAGCGTGGAAGAGGTGACGGCATGAAGGTTCACGATCTCCAGCCCGACGAGGGTTCGCGCAAGCGGGCCAAGCGCGTCGGTCGCGGTATCGGCGGCAAGGGCGGCAAGACCGCCGGCCGCGGCAGCAAGGGTCAGCGGGCTCGCAATACCGTGCGGGTCGGCTTCGAAGGCGGGCAGCTCCCGCTGCAGCAGCGGTTGCCAAAGCTGCGCGGCTTCGACAACCCGTTCCGCGTCGAATATCAGGCCATCAACCTCGACACCATCGCCGAATCCGGCCTCACCGAGGTCACGCCCGACGCACTGTTCGCCAAGGGTCTCATCGGCAAGGACGTCCTCGTGAAGGTCCTCGGCCGTGGCGAACTCTCCGCCGCGGTCACCGTGAAAGCTCACGCCTTCTCCAAGTCGGCCGAGGCGGCGATCACCGCCGCCGGTGGTTCGACCGAGAAGCTGCCCCTGCCGTTCGCCGTGCGTCCGGCGTCGTCGGGCAACCAGCACATGAACCGCTGATTCGATTCGATGCGAACCCCTGCCCTCACGAGGGCAGGGGTTTGTGTCATTTTGTCTCGGTAGCGACCATCAGGAGCCCGCTGTGAAAACCCTGAAGCACGTCTTTGCCACCGCAGAGTTGCGCAACAAGATCCTGTTCACCCTCGCCATGATCGCGCTCTACCGTCTCGGTGCGCAGATCCCCTCGCCGGGTGTGAACCTCGACGCCATCACCCAGCTGGCCAATGCCTCGGGCGACGACTCGCCGACCGGGGGCATCTTTGGCTACCTGCAGCTCTTCTCCGGTGGCGGTCTCGGGTCGCTGTCGTTCTTTGCGCTCGGGATCCTGCCCTACATCACGGCGTCGATCATCATCCAGATCCTCACGGTCGCGATTCCCAAGCTCGAGGAATGGCAGTCCCAGGGTGCGGTCGGCCAGCGCAAGATCACGCAGTGGACCCGCTACGTCTCCATGGTGCTCGCCCTCGTGCAGAGCACCAGCTTCGTCTTCTTGATCTCGGGCAACCCCGATGGCTTCTTCGGCACCAGCGGCATCGACCTCTTCCCACGCAACCAGGCCAATTGGGGGTTCAAGGTCGTCCTCGCCGTCACCTGCATGACCGTTGGCACCGCCATCGTGATGTGGATGGGCGAGCTCATCACGCAGAAGGGCATCGGCAACGGCATGTCGCTGATGATCTTCGCCTCGGTCGTCTCGGGTCTTCCCGGTATCGGGCTCCAGATCGAGGTGCTGCAGGGCTGGTTCGGACTGATCGTCGCCCTCGTGCTCCTCGTGGGCCTGACCGCCGGCATCACGTTCGTCGAGCAGGGCCAGCGCCGCATCCCGGTCAACTTCGCCAAGCGTGTGGTCGGTCGTCGTCAGTACGGCGGCAACAACACCTACATCCCGCTCAAGGTCAACCAGGCCGGCGTGATTCCTGTGATCTTTGCCTCATCGTTGCTCCAGTTGCCGAGCCTGTTGGTCGGTGTGCTGCCGGCTGATGGTTGGGGTCAGGACATCCGAGGGTTCGTCTCCGACAACCTCTATCGGCCCGACAACATTGGCTATGTGTTGGTGTTCGGTTTGTTGATCGTCGGCTTTGCCTACTTCTACAACTCCATCGCTTTCGACCCCATCCGACGGGCCGACGAGCTGCGCAAGTCCGGCGGCTTCATTCCCGGCATCCGGCCTGGTCCCCAGACCGAGCGCTACCTCGCCAAGGTCCTGAATCGCATCACGCTGCCTGGCGCGATCTTCCTCGCTGTTGTCGCCTTGATTCCGTCGGCCGCGTTGTCTCGAGCCCTGGGTGACTCGGGAACCCAGGTCGGTTTCTCCGGCGTCTCGATCCTGATCGCCGTTGGCGTTGCGCTCGAAACCATGAAGCAGATCGACTCGCATCTGCTCAGCCAGAACTATGAGGGCTTCCTCAAATAGTCGGCGCTCGGACCGTGATGGGCAAGGTTGCCGACTGGACAAGCGGCGCACGATCTGAGACCTTGTCTGGCCATGTCCAACGGACTCACCCGAGTTCACCGACACCGCGGCCCGATCTGATCGTTGGTCAACACATCTGCGGTGAACGCCCGGACCGCTCTCTTGGGAGGAAACAGTGTCGAGCCCCACACGTTTGGTGATCTTCGGTCGCCAAGGCGCCGGTAAGGGAACGCAGTGCGTGCGTCTGGTCGAGAAGTACGGCGTCCAGCACATCTCCACCGGCGACATGCTGCGTGGCGCCGTCGCCGCAGGCACCGAGATGGGGCTCAAGGCGAAGGCGGTCATGGACGCCGGCAATCTCGTGGGCGACGACATCATCAACGGCATCGTGCGCGAGCGGCTCGCCGCCGACGACATCGCCGAGCACGGCTTCGTGCTCGATGGCTACCCCCGCACCGTCGCCCAGGCCGAGGCGCTCGTCCAGATCCTGGGCGACGATTCCCTGCACTGTGTGGTCGATCTCGACGTGCCGCTCGATGAGGTCACCGAGCGCATGAAGGCCCGTGGTCGCGACGACGACACCGACGAGGGCATCGCCCGTCGACTCGAGCTCTACGAACAGGAGACCCGCCCGGTGCTCGACTGGTTCGCCGCTCGCGGTCTGCTGATCCAGGTCGATGGGCTCGCCGATGAGGCCACGGTGACCGAGCGGCTGTTCGCCGCCATCGACACCGCGATGGCCTCGGCCTGAGCGCATCGACACCGCGATGGCCTCGGCCTGAGCGCATCGGCACCGCAATGGCCTCGGCCTTCGCCAGGCATCACGCCCGGGGGAGTTCGACGATCACGGTCGTACCGGCCGGTGAGCGGTCGGTGATCTGAATCGTGCCTCGGTGGGTCTCGACGATCCGCTTGGCGATGGCGAGTCCCAGTCCGGCGCCGCCTCGTTGGCCCGATGGTGGACGATCGTCCTGCCAGAAGCGCTCGAACACCATCGCCTTTCGATCGTCGGGGATACCCGGACCAGTGTCGGAGACCGATACCCGGATCCGGCGGTCGTCATCGCTGGTCGAGCACGCCGTGATCGTGACGGGCGCGCCGTCGGGCGAGAACCGCACGGCGTTCGTGAGCAGGTTGGTGAAGAGCTGAGCGAGGCGAGCGGCGTCGCCGTGCACCGGGAGATCGATCGCCGTCTTCAGATCGACCGTGGTGTCGGGCGTCACGAGTCGGGTCCGTCCGGCCACATCATGAAGCAGGTCGCCGAGATCAATCCGTTCCGGTCGCTCGATGCCATCGAGTGCGTCGAGCCGGGAGAGGTCGAGGAGTTGGGTGACGAGGTCACCAAGGTGCTCGGCGTGGTGCAGCAGCACCGCGATCGTCTTGGCGTCCGGCCGGCCGACCCCGTCGGCGAGGTTCTCGAGTGTTCCCCGCAGCGCAGCAACCGGGGTACGTAACTCGTGTGACGCGTTGGCGATGAACTCGCGCTGGCGACGATCTGCCTCGGCCAGGTCGGTGGTCATCGAGTTGAACGCCTCGGCCAAGCGCCCGACCTCGTCGGCACCGGTGACGTCGATCGGGTCGACGGGTCGACGTTCGGCCATGTCGTTTGCCGCCACCGCCATCTGCCGCAGCGGGCGCGTCATCCCGCGAGCGAGGAACTGGACCATGGCCAGCGCCAGCGAGGCGGCAACGAGGGGTCGGAGCCACGCCGGCCAGCCGAGCTCGAGGCCGATCTGGCTGACGAGCGCCGTGACGGCCACCGCGGCCACGATCACGATCGACCACTTGGTCTTGATCGATCTGATGCCGGCCAGTGGAACGAACCGCCGAAGGGGCGACGTCATCGCCGGTCGTCACTCTCGGTCGTTCGCAGGGCTTCGCCCTCTGTTGTTCGTAGGGCTTCGCCCTCTGTTGTTCGTAGGGCTTCGCCCTCTGTTGTTCGTAGGGCTTCGCCCTGTGTCGTTCGCAGGGCTGCGCCCTGTGCGGTACCCATGCCGTACCCCACACCGTGCACCGTGCGAATGGCGTCGTCGCCCAGTTTGCGGCGCACCGAACGCACGTGGGAATCCACGGTGCGGGCGCCTGAGCCGTCGCGGTAACCCCACACTGCGAAGAGCAACTCCTCGCGAGTGAACACCCGACCGTGATCCTGGGCAAGACGATGCACGAGGTCGAATTCGGTCGGGGTGAGATGGACCGGGTCGGTGTCGACGAGCGCCAGCCGACGCGCCGGGTCGAGCGTCACTCGCCCGATGCTCAGCACGGGGGAGTGGACGGGGTCGGTCAGGGCGGCCACGGCGGCTGCCTGCGCCGTCTCGACCCGGCGGAGTACCGCACGGACCCGGGCGACCAGCTCACGCGGCGAGAACGGCTTCGTGATGTAGTCATCGGCGCCCACGCCGAGTCCGACGAGGAGATCCATCTCGTCGTCTCGGGCCGTGAGCATGACCACCGGTGTCGGCCGCTCCGCCTGGATCCGACGGCAGACCTCGATGCCATCGAGCCCGGGAAGCCCGAGGTCGAGGACGATCAGTGCGAACTCGACCTCGGCGCAACGCTCGACCGCCACGCGTCCGTCGTGGACACACTCCACATCGAAACCCTCACTGACCAGGCGCAACACCACCGCCTCGGCGATCGTCGGCTCGTCCTCGACGACGAGGAGGCGCGGTGTCCACACTTGGGCGCCCATCCGGGCTACAACAGGTGTCATTCCGCCAACGGTACGAAATGGCCGTGAAGGTCGCTCGGACACCCGGTGAAGATTCGGTGCAGGTGCCATCGCCGCTGCATTGTCGATCCTCACTGTGCGATGACGAGGGTTGGAGCGCGGGTCACCGACCACTAGCATGGTCGGTCGGCCATCGACGCGTCTCATTGTCGCTGCGGTTGCCTCACTCTCCGAGTTCCTCCAGCACGTACCGCGTCAGTGGCATCAGGTTGGAATCCGAGCGGAGAGTCGTCCACTCGTCGAGGAGGAACGTCCTGCCGAAGTCCAAGGAAGATGCGATTGTCCTCGAGGGCACCATCGTCGAGTCGCTCCCGAACGCCATGTTCCGGGTCGAACTCGAAAACGGTCTGACCGTGCTCGGCCACATCTCAGGCAAGATGCGCCGGCACTACATCCGAATTCTTCCGGGCGACCGGGTGCAGGTGGAGCTCACGCCCTACGACCTCACCCGTGGACGCATCACCTACCGCTACAAGTAGGCACCGATTCCGACTCACCGGTCGGCGAGTTCGCTCGCCACTCGCGGTGAGATGCCCGTGCGGCGCTCCATGCGTCGACACGGCATGCCAATCCGAAAACCAGGTAACCAACCATGACACGGGATGCACGATGAAGGTACGACCCAGCGTCAAGAAGATGTGCGAGAACTGCAAGGTCATTCGTCGGCGCGGACGCGTCATGGTGATCTGCGAGAACCCGCGTCACAAGCAGAGGCAAGGCTGATATGGCACGCATCGCCGGCGTTGATATTCCACGCGACAAGCAGGTGGGCATCTCCCTCACCTACATCTTCGGCGTAGGCCGCACCACGGCGAGCGAGGTGCTCGACCGCACGGGTGTCGACGCCACGACTCGGGTCAAGGACCTGACCGAAGCCGAGGTCATGGCCATCCGTGCCGACATCGACGCCAACGTGAAGACCGAGGGTGACCTCCGGCGCGGGGTGTCACAAGACATCAAGCGCAAGATGGAGATCGGAAGCCACCAGGGCATCCGTCACCGCAAGGGCCTGCCGGTCCGCGGTCAGCGCACCCAGACCAATGCCCGCACCCGCAAGGGCCCGAAGCGCACCGTCGCCGGCAAGAAGAAGGCAAAGTAGACATGGCCAAGCCAAGTTCCGGAGGCCGGCGGCCTC
Organism: Acidimicrobiales bacterium; assembly: GCA_041394265.1. Lineage (NCBI taxonomy): Bacteria > Bacillati > Actinomycetota > Acidimicrobiia > Acidimicrobiales > Acidimicrobiales bacterium. The sequence goes on along the minus strand of JAWKIO010000005.1, from coordinate 1,620,538 downwards.
GCAAGAAAGAGCGCAAGAACGTCTCGCACGGCGTTGCGCACATCAAGTCGAGCTTCAACAACACCATCGTTGCCATCACCGACCAGGACGGCAACGTGCTGTCGTGGGCCTCGGCCGGCAACGTCGGCTTCAAGGGGTCTCGCAAGAGCACCCCGTATGCCGCCCAGATGGCCGCCGAAGCCGCCGCTCGCCGGGCCATGGAGCACGGCGTCCGCAAGGTCGACGTCCAGGTGAAGGGTCCGGGCTCTGGCCGCGAGACCGCCATCCGCTCCATTCAGAACAGCGGGATCGAAGTGACGGGCATCAAAGACGTCACCCCGGTTCCCCACAACGGCTGCCGGCCGCCGAAGCGTCGGAGGGTTTGATCAATGTCGCGTTACACCGGGCCCCGCGCTCGCATCTCTCGCCGCCTTGGCACCAACATCTTCGACACGCGGGGTGAAGCCCAGGCACTCGAGAAGCGGCCGTATCCGCCGGGCGTGCACGGTCGCACCCGCCGCCGGGGCAACAACAACACCGAGTATCTCTTCCAGCTCCAGGAGAAGCAGAAGGCCCGCTTCGCCTACGGTCTGACCGAGCGTCAGTTCCGCAAGATCTATGACGAAGCCCAGCGTCGCCCCGGTGTCACCGGTGAGAACATGCTGCGCTTCCTCGAGCTCCGCCTCGACAACGTGGTCTACCGCGCCGGGCTGTGCTCGACCCGGGCCCAGGCCCGCCAGTTCGTGAGCCACGGCCACATCAAGGTCAACGGCAAGCGTGTCAACATCCCCTCTTACCGAGTCCGCAAGGGCGACGTGGTGGAGTTCAAGGAGAAGACCCGCGAGAACGCCGTCATCCAGTGGAACCGGGACGTGCTCGATCGCACGCCCCCCGCATGGCTCGACCGGGCTGCCGACGGCACCTCGGTCACCGTGTACAGCGAACCCCTGCGTGAGCAGATCGACGTTCCGCTGCGTGAGCAGCTCATCGTCGAGCTGTACTCGAAGTAGTCCCTCGCCCGAGCTGGCCGGAAGGAATCCCACCATGCTGATCATTCAGCGCCCCACCGTGGAGCAACTCGACGACGGCGAATCGAACACCGGTCGCTTTGCGATTGGCCCTCTCGAGCCTGGCTTCGGTCACACGCTCGGGAACTCGCTTCGTCGCACGCTGCTGTCCTCGGTTCCTGGCGCCGCCATCACCAGTGTCCGGTTCGATGACGCCCTGCACGAGTTCGACACCCTGCCCGGTGTGGTCGAAGACGTCACCGACATCATCTTGAACCTCAAGGACATCGTCGTCACCAGCACGAGCGACGAGCCCGCCACGCTGCGACTCGATGCCCGCGGCCCCGGCGACGTCACGGCTGCCGACATCGCGTGCCCTCCCGAGGTCGAGTTGCTCAACGGCGACATCCACCTCGCCAAGCTCGACGGCAAGGGTCGCATCGCGATCGATCTCGTGGTCGAGCGTGGCCGCGGCTGGATCGGTTCGGACCGCGCGACCAACAACACCGTCATCGGCGTCATCCCGATCGACGCGATCTTCAGCCCGATCCGTCGGGTCTCGATCACTGTCGAGCCGACCCGCGTCGAGCAGTCCACCAACTACGACCGCCTCATTCTCGAGATCGAGACCGATGGCGCCATTTCGCCTCGTGAATCGCTGGCCTCGGCCGGTGCGACCCTGCGCTCGTTGGTGCAGCTGGTCGAAGAGATGAGCGACGAGCCCGAGGGCCTCACCCTGGGCGAAGCACCCGCCGCTGCGTCGGGTTCGCCCGACCTCGATCTGCCGATCGAAGACCTCGACCTGTCCGAGCGCCCGCGCAACTGCCTCAAGCGTGCGCAGGTGAACAGCATCGGGGAACTGTTGACCAAGACCGAAGACGACTTGCTGGCCATCACCAACTTCGGCCAGAAGTCCCTCGACGAAGTGATCGCCAAGCTCGACGAGCGTGGCCTGTCGCTTCGTGGATCCAGGAGCTGACGATGCAAGGACGTCCCCGCAAGGCCCGCCGATTCGGCGGCTCTGCACAACACCAGAAGCTGATGATGGCGAACCTCGTTGCGTCGCTGGTCGCCGCCGAGGGCATCGTCACCACCGAGGCCAAGGCGAAGGCCATGCGCCCCATCGCCGAGCGCATCATCACCAAGTCGAAGAAGGGTGGTCTCCACAACTACCGTCAGGTGCTGTCGTACCTCGGCGACGTGGAGATGACCACCAAGTTGTTCGACGACGTCGGTCCTCGTTATGCCGATCGGCCCGGGGGCTACACCCGGATCCTCAAGATCGGTCAACGAGCGGGTGACAACGCGCCGATGGCGCGCATCGAGCTGGTCTGACCTCGTCGGCGCCCCGCCGACGATGACCTAGCGTCACGGCAGCGACCATCTCACCGACGTGGAAACGCTGAGTCTCTTTCCCGAAACGAGCGGACCTCAGGGTCCGCTCGTTCGCGTTGCGCTGCTGATCGCCTACCACGGCGGACGTTTCCGTGGGCTGGCGCCGAATGCCGGCGTCCGCACCGTCGTCGGCGAGATCGCCGACACCCTGCGTCCGTTCCTCGGCTATCACCCCGACATCGTGATGTCGGGCCGTACCGACGCCGGCGTCCACGCCTGGGGTCAGGTGCTCTCTCTCGACGTTCCCGAGGCCAAAGCCGACCCCGAGCGAATCACTCGGGTGATCAACGTGGGGCTCCAACCGGAGGTCGTGTGCCGAGACGCCCGGCTGGTGTCCGACGACTTCAGCGCTCGGTTCTCTGCGACCGGACGCAGCTACCGCTTCTATGTCCTGAACACCGAGCACCCGAGCCCGTTCCACGCCGACACGATGTGGTGGGTGCCCGAGCCGCTGAACGTGGCCTCGATGCGTCTGGCTTGCGACCCGATCATCGGAGAGCACGACTTCGCGTCGTTCTGCCGCCGGCCGAAGAGCGACGATGGCACCGAGGTGTCACTCGTGCGTCGTGTGACCCGGGCCCATTGGACCGACCTCGGCGACGGTGTCCTTCGCTTCGAGATCGACGGATCGGCGTTCTGTCATCAGATGGTCCGCAGCATCGTCGGTTTCCACGTGGCCGTCGGCAAGGGGCGCCGGTCGGCCGGCGAGCTGCTCGGCGTGTTGGCTGCCCGCGATCGCAACGCTGCGGTCTCTCCTGCACCGCCCCACGGTCTCACCCTGTGGTCGGTCGTCTATCCCGACGACCCGTTCGCCCGCTCCTGAACGATCCGATCGACGAAGTCGGTCGAATGGGCTCGCTGTTGCACGGTTGCGACGGAGGAGCGCCGTTTCGGGCGTTTGACTTGGGTGGCCGGCGGCCCGATCGACGAAGTCGGTCGAAAGCGGCTGAGGTGTTGCACGGTTGCGACGGAGGAGCGCCGTTTCGGGCGTTTGACTTGGGTGGCCGGCGGCCCGATCGACGAAGTCGGTCGAAAGGGACATAGCACGGTTGGGACGGGCAGCGCGCGACCCTATGCTTGCTCTTCGGCTGTTTCGGCCCGGCTTTTGCTGTCAAGACTGCAGGTACCCCGTGAAGACGTACTCACCGAAGAAATCCGAGATCGACCGCCAGTGGTTCGTGGTCGATGCCGAGGGTATGACCCTCGGTCGTATGGCCACCGAGGTCGCTCGCATCCTGCGGGGGAAGCACAAGCCGACCTTCGCCCCCCACATGGACATGGGCGATCACGTGATCGTCGTCAATGCTTCGAAGATCGTGCTCACCTCCGACAAGGCGTCGAAGAAGCAGGTGCACCGTCACTCCGGCTATCCGGGTGGTCTCACCTCGCTGAGCTATGCCGAGTCGCTGGGCAAGCGCCCGGCCGACACGGTCCGTAAGTCGATCACCGGCATGCTGCCGAAGAACCGGCTCGGTAGCCAGATGGCCACCAAGCTCAAGGTCTACGCAGGCCCGGAGCACCCCCACGGCGCCCAGTCGCCGACCGTTCTCGAGATTCCCGGCGCACGCCGAGAGGTGAAGTGACACCATGGCTTCTTTGATCCAGACCACCGGCCGGCGCAAGCAGGCTGTCGCTCGTGTTCGTGTGTCCGCCGGTAGCGGCACGATCACCGCCAATGGCCGGGCGTTCGATGACTACTTCCCCTCTGCGGTGCACCGCCGGCTCATCACCGAGCCCCTGCGGGTCACCGAGACCGAAGAGGCCTACGACATCGACGTCACCCTCGATGGTGGTGGTCTCTCGGGTCAGGCTGGCGCCTTCCGCCTCGGCATCGCTCGTGCGCTGATCTCCCTCGACCCGGAATGCCGCACCGCGGTGAAGGCCGAAGGCCTGCTCACCCGTGATCCCCGCAAGAAGGAATCGAAGAAGTACGGCCTCAAGAAGGCCCGTAAGGCGCCGCAGTACTCCAAGCGCTGAGCTGCGCTCGCTCCGATGGTGCTTCCGTCGTTCGGTACCGATGGGGTACGTGGAGTCGCCAATACTGATCTGACCCCAGAGGTGGCACTGGCCCTCGGCCGTGCCGCCGCTGGCGTTTTGGGCGGCGACACGTTCGTGATCGGCCGTGACCCCCGCCGGTCGGGGCCGATGCTCGAAGCCGCGCTGGCGGCAGGGCTGGCGGCCAGTGGCGCATCGGTCGAGTTGTTGGGCGTGGTGCCGACGCCCACCGTGGCCTGGGTCTGCGCCGAGCGGCAGTTGCCCGGCGCCATGATCTCGGCGTCGCACAATCCCTTCGCCGACAACGGCATCAAGCTCTTCGCCGCCGGCGGCATCAAGTTGTCCGACGCGGCCGAAGCCGACATCCAAGCCCGGTTCCACGCCATCCTCACCGACGGTGCGAACACCACGGCGGCACCCACCGGTGCTGGAGTCGGCGAGATCACCTCGCACGATCCATGCGACGACTGGGTCCATTCGGTCGTCGAGTCGCTGGGCGGGCGCAAGCTCGACGGCGCTCGGGTCGTGCTCGACGGTGCGAACGGCGCGGCGAGCATCGTGGGGCCAATGGTCTTCGAAGAGCTTGGTGCTCACGTCACGGTGATCGGAAACGAGCCGGATGGTTTGAACATCAACCTCGAACGTGGCTCGACCAGCCCGGCGGCGCTGCAGGCGGCGGTCGTCGAGCACTCGGCCGACATGGGGCTCGCCTTCGACGGCGATGCCGATCGCCTCATCGCCGTCGATCACACCGGCGCCATCGTCGATGGCGACCACATCTTGGCCATTCTCGCCAACGATTGGGCCGCGAGCGGGCGTTTGCGCCACAACACCCTCGTCGTCACGGTCATGAGCAATCTCGGACTCCACCTTGCGATGCGTGAGGCGGGCATCGAGGTACGCCAGACCGGCGTCGGTGACCGCTACGTGCTGGCCGAGCTCGACGCCGGCAACTTCTCGCTCGGTGGTGAGCAATCGGGTCACGTGATCTGCCGGGATCTTGCCACGACCGGCGATGGCGTACTGGCGGCGGCCCAGCTTGCCGATGCCGTCGTGCGGTCGGGGTCGTCGCTTGCCGAGCTGGCCTCGAACGCCATGAGTACGGTCCCGCAGGTTCTCAAGAACGTCCGGCTCCCCGCACGCGACCCTGAGCTGCTCGCCAAGCTCTCGCCGCACATCGAGGCGGCGGAGGCGGAGCTGGGAACGCAGGGTCGAGTGCTGGTGCGAGCATCGGGCACCGAGCCGCTCATTCGCGTCATGGTCGAACATCTCGATGCGGCAACTGCGGAACGGATCTGCGCCCAACTGGTGCAAACCACCCAGTCGTTCGTTACCGGAGGATGAACTCGCCGCCCCGATGAGGCCGATTGCCTACATCGACTCAGGGGCAGGGAAGATCAGCCGATCCATACTGGGTACGGACCCTATTGAGGAGGCCGATTTCTGTGTGCGGCATCATCGCCATTGCCCGTCGTCGAACCCAGCGGGCAACCCCTGCGGCCGACGAGATCCAGCAGCTCGTCACCGCCGCCACGTCGGCGCTTCCCGAGGCCGGTGCCGATGATCTGGCGGCCCGCCTGACCTCGGCGGCCGAGGCACTCGGCGCTGTCGACCACCTGCTGCGGGGCGAGGCTGGGCTGCGAGCGCTGCTCCAGCATGAGGGTCTGGCGGCCACCGTCGCCTCCGACATCGCCCTCATCGGCGATCGTCTCGCCACCATCGAGCAGCACCTGTTCGACCATGGCCACGAGTACCACGATCTCGAGGCCATCAACTCCGCACTGATCGCAGCGAAGGATGGTGCTTGGGCGATCGAGCGCGACCGTCTGCGCATGGCGACCGAAGTTGCTGCGCTGGCCGGCCCCTCACCATCGGACGCAGCCATTGCTGCGTTCATGAGCATCCAACAGGCCCTCAGCTCACTCGACCGGCTCGAGGTACGTGGCCGCGACAGCGCCGGTCTTCACCTGCTCGTCCGGCACCACGGTCTCGACCTCGAGCATCCCCAGTTCGCGTCGTTGATGACCGAGCGCGCCAACGACCCGCTCTTCACCAGCGGCGCCGTCCGCACCCCCGACGGCCACCTCAGCCTCGTCTACAAGGCGGCGGCCGAGATCGGCGAACTTGGCGACAACACCAAGGCGATGCGGGCCGGTATCGCATCCGACGAATTGCTCGCTGCTGCGCTGGCCAACGAGGCGGCCGAGGTGACCGTGCTCGGGCACACCCGCTGGGCATCGGTCGGCATCATCTCCGAGCCAAATGCCCACCCGGTCAACTCCGACGAGGTGGGAAGCACCGACGCTCCCTACGTCACGGCCACGCTCAACGGCGACGTCGACAACTTCGCCGACCTCATCGCCCTCGAGAAGTTGGCGATCGCCGGTGAGATCACCACCGACGCCAAGGTGATCCCCACGATGGTGTCCCGCGGTCTGGCCGAGGGACTCGATCTCGACGAGGCCGTTCGTTCGGCCGTGTCCCAGTTCGAGGGCTCGGTCGCCATCGGGATCTCGACCACGGCCGAGCCCGGTGACCTCCATCTCGCGCTCCGTGGCTCGGGTCAGGGTGTGTTCGTCGGCCTGGCCGAAGACGCGTTCGTGATCGCCTCCGAGCCCTACGGCGTCGTCGAAGACGCCAGCCTGTACCTGCGGATGGATGGCGAAACCCCATCGGATCCCGACAACCCCACGGGAAGCCAGGGGCAGATCATCCGGATCCGCGGCGCCATGGCCGGTAATCGCAACGGGCTGAGCCGCATGTCGTACGACGGCACCGAGCTTCCGGTCGACGAGGTCGAGTGGAAGACCCCCGAGGTCACCACCCGTGACATCGATCGAGGCGACGCCCCTCACTTCCTGCTCAAGGAGATCTCCGAATCGCCGGGTTCGTTCGCGAAGACCCTGCGCGGCCGTCTGATCGAGACCGACGGCACGCTCAGCGTGCGTCTGCCCGATGAAACCATGAACGACGCCGTTGCTGCCCGCCTTCGGTCCGGCTCGATCCGCCGGGTCGAAGTGATCGGTCAGGGCACCGCCGCCGTCGCCGGCCAAGCCGTCGCCTCTGCGTTCGAGTGGATGCTCGAGGGGATGAACATCCCCGTCCGGGCCATCACCGCAACCGAGCTCTCTGGCTTCCAGCTGGCCGACGACATGTCCGATGTGCTCGTCGTCGCCATCAGCCAATCCGGCACCACGACCGATACGAACCGGACGGTCGACCTCCTGCACGGACGCGGCGCCATCGTGCTCGCCATCGTGAACCGTCGTGGCAGCGACCTGGTCGACAAGTCCGACGGTGTTCTCTACACCTCCGATGGTCGCGACGTCGAGATGAGCGTGGCATCCACCAAGGCGTTCTACGCCCAGATCGCCGCCGGCTTCTTGCTGGCGGAGGGTGTGTCGCAGCTGATGGGCGCCGGTTCGTCGGACGGCACCAAGGCGACCGGTCGAACGGCCGCCGAGCGCCAATCGGTGTTGGCCGGGCTGCGTGCGCTCCCGGCGGCCATGACTGCCACGCTCGCCAAGCGTCCGGAGATCGCCGCCGCCGCCGATCGGCACGCGCCGAGCCGCCGCTACTGGGCAATGGTCGGCAATGGCGCCAACGCGGTTGCGGCACGCGAGCTTCGCATCAAGCTGTCGGAGCTCTGCTACAAGTCCATCGCCTGCGACATCACCGAAGACAAGAAGCACATCGATCTGTCGTCCGAGCCGTTGATCCTCGTGTGTGCCGCCGGACTCGTCGGGTCGAACGCCGACGACGTCGCGAAGGAAGTCGCGATCTTCCGAGCGCACAAGGCCGCGCCGATCGTCATCGCCACCGACGGCGAGAATCGCTTCAACGGGGCGCTCGACGTGATCTTCGTCCCCGAGACCCACCCGCTGCTCGCGTTCGTGTTGTCCACGGTGGTCGGCCACTTGTTCGGCTACGAGGCAGCCCTTGCGATCGATGCGTCGGCCCGCCCGCTGCGCGAGGCCCGGGGCATCATCGAGGGCTTCGTCGGTGCGACCGGCGAGGAGTGGTTCAACCAGTTCGCCAACGACCTGGAGCCCAAGGCAGCCTCGTTCTTCACCCTGTTGCGCGACGGGCGCTACAACGGTCAACTTGAGGCTTCGACCGCCACACGGGTCGCCACGCTGCTCCGTTTCGCCGGGCAGGCCTACCCGCTCGAGGCCTATCAGCTGGAGTTCGGCAAGGTCGGCACCCCGGGTGTCGTCGTCGAGGATCTCGCAGCGGCATTGACCAAGGGCATCGAGGAACTCACTCGTCCGGTCGACGCCATCAAGCACCAGGCCAAGACGGTCACCGTCGGCATCTCGCGTGCCGACGAGTCCCTGCTCCAGTCCGACCTCATCCAGGGCGTGCTCGCGACGGGCTGCCCCCGCGACCGCCTCAGCTACCGCACCCTGCGCTCGTTGGCGGCCCTCGACCCGGCGATCGACGAGGTCACCGGGTATACCCGCTACCGGATCGAGGGCGACCCCGATGACAGCGCACAGATCTTCGTTGCCGACAAGGGTGGCCTGGCCGCCAACCTCAGCTCTCGGGTGGCCGACGATCCGTCGTTGCGAGGTACCAAGCACCGGGTGGCGGCCGATCGCGAGCTGATCGTCACGGTCGGTTCCGACGGTCGCACGGTCCTCATCGTGCCTGAGGTGAAAGACGGCGAGACCACCGGCCTCACGCTCTGCCATCTGAAGGTCAACGAAGGTCTCGACGCCGGTACTGCCCGCTCGGTGCTGCAGGGCTACCACAAGCGGTATCGCCAGCTGGTCGACGTGGTCACCGAGACGCAGCCGACGTTCCGTGAGGATCTCCTCGGGTCGGTGCCGACCGTCGAGCTGCTCACGGCGCCCATCAGTACCGTTGCAGCACGATGGGCCACGAACTGACCGACGCCGATGCAGGGTTCGAGGCGGCAGCCACTCAAGCTGCCGCCCTCGAAGCGTTGATAGGGCGATCTGTCGTCTCCATCGGCGTCGATGTGGTCGAGATCGACCGGATCCGGCGCATCACGGTCAGTCGTAGCGGCTTCGTTCGCCGCGTCTACACCGACGACGAGTCTCGCTATGCGCTCGCCGCCCGTGATCCAGCGGAGCGGTTCGCCGCCCGGTTCGCGGCCAAGGAGGCGACGATGAAGGCGCTCGGGGTCGGGCTCGGTGGGGTCGACTTTCGTGACATGGCCGTTTCGAAGGCACCCTCGGGTGCGCCGTCGCTGGTCGTCAGCGGTCGCGCCGCCATCCGGGCGAATGAGCTCGGTATCGGCGGTTGGCTGCTCACCCTGTCGCACAGTGACACGATTGCCATCGCAGTGGTGGCAGGATTGGCGTCGTGACCGCCGATGCTCCGCGCTGGAACCAGCTGATCGCTGCGTCGCTCGAACGGCTGTGGCGCGAGTTCGCGCCGCCGGACTCGCTCCTGCCCCAGTTGGCCTTCGATGCCGTGCTCGTGCGCGCCGACGATGGTGAGTTCCTCGAGTGCCTTCCTCGTCTGCTCGAGCTGGTGACCCTTCCCGGCGCCGACCCCGAGCTCGCGGTTGCGGTCTTCGATCGGCTCGAGTCCCACGAGTGGACCTCGTGGCCCGACGAACGCCGACGACCGGTCGAAGAGCTGCTCGACCGATGGTGGGCAACCCACCTGGCGCTCGAACCGGGTGATCCGCCGGCCCACGACGTCCTTGCCGCCCTGGTCCGCCTCGACCAGCCGGCGAACCGATGGCTGCAGCCATGGCTCGAGGACCTCGATGGCCCTGGCGCTCGCCACCTGGCGCTCCTGGTGCGCGACCAGCTCAGCTCCACTCGGTGGAGCGAGGTTCCCGACCGTCGAGGGCAGGTGCTGGCGTGGACTCGTTCCGAGCCCGTGGTCATGGGACTCACGCTCGTCGGCGGCGTCCACCTCGACCCGGGCCAACTCGGCGACGCCTTGGATCGGATGCTCTGACATGCGACCCGTCGTGACGCCGGAGGAGATGCGAGCGATCGACGCTGCAGCCGCCGAGGATCTCGACACGCTGATCGGGCGCGCCGGCTGGGCGAATGCGGTTGCGGCGCGCTCACTTCTCGGATCGGTTGCCGGTCGCCGAATCGTGGTGCTGGCAGGGCCGGGAAACAACGGAGCCGACGGTCGAGTCGGGGCACAGATCCTCGAGCGCTGGGGAGCCAAGGTCGCCGTGGTCGATGCCCGGACGTGGCGCGACGCCTCGGTGGTGTGGTCCCGTTGCGAGCTCGTCATCGACGCTGCGTTCGGAACCGGACTGCGTCGTCCCTTCGATGCCCCCGATCTTGCTGCGCTGTGCCCCCGCCAACCGCTCGTCCTGGCGGTCGACATCCCGAGCGGCCTCGATGGCGATACCGGGGCGGTGCTGGGGTCGGCGCTTCGGGCCGATGCCACCGTGACGTTCGGGGCGATCAAACCCGGGCTGCTGTTCGGTCGAGGACCGGCGCTCGCCGGACCGGTGACGGTCGCCGACCTCGGTCTCGACACCTCGAACGCTCGGATCCATCTACTCGATCCCGACGACCTCGCATCGTGGCCCAACCGGGCGGTCGACGCCCACAAGTGGCAGTCGGCGGTCTGGGTCGTCGGTGGGCAACCGTCGATGCCGGGCGCTCCGCGGTTGGCCGCCACGGCCGCCGCCCGAGCAGGCGCAGGCTACGTGCTTGGCTCGATTCCCGGCCTCGATGCCGCCGCCGTCGATCTCCCGATCGAGGCCGTCGGTCGAAGCATCGGAGACGACTGGGCAGCGGACGTCACCCGCCAGGCCGACCGGGTGGCGGCCTTCGTGCTCGGACCCGGCCTTACGACCGACGACCGATCCGGCGAACAGGTCCGGGCGCTGGTGAGCGGCGTTGATCAGCCCGTCGTCTTGGATGCCGGCGCGCTCGACGCCATCGCCACCGGTGCAGAGAGGTTGGCCGGCAGCAGCGAGCGAACCTCCTGCCTTCGTGATCGTCAGGCCCTGGCCGTGCTGACACCGCACGACGGTGAGTTCGCCCGGTTGATGGGCGATCCTCCAGGAAGCGACCGCGTGCAGGCGGCTCGTCGGGCGGCGAAGGCCTACGCCAGCGTCGTGCTCCTGAAGGGTCCGGTCACCGTGGTCGCCCATCCCGATGGTCGGGTCCTGTTGTCGAATGCCGGTGACGAGCGGTTGGCGACGGCAGGCAGCGGCGATGTGTTGAGCGGCATCATCGGCGCCGGCCTCGCGCTGGGTCTCGAACCGTTCGCCGCAGCCGGCGTGGGCGCCGAGCTGCACGGTCGGGCAGCGTCGCTGGGTTACCGACGGGGCCTGGTCGCCGGTGACCTGCCCGAGCTCGTCGCTCGGGTGCTGTCGTCGCTGCCATCACGCGAGGGAGGGAAGCAGTGAGCCGGGCATGGCTCGAGATCGATCTCGACGCCGTGGCGCAGAACTGTTCGATGCTCGGCTCGTTCGCTGCCGGTAGCGAACTGTGTGCCGTCGTGAAGGCCGATGGGTACGGACACGGTGCCGTCGAGGTCGCAACGACCGCGCTCGGCGCCGGCGCCTCTCGTCTCGCTGTCGCTCAGGTCGCCGAAGGCCGGCAGCTCCGCGAGGCGGGGATCGATGCGCCGATTTGGGTTCTCTCGCAACCTGATCCGGCGGAGTTCGAAGCCGTTGCCGCACTCGATCTCGAGCCGGCGCTCTACAGCCGTGAAGGGATCGAACTGGCCATCGCCGCCGCCGGCGACCACCGGGTGATGACGGTGCACCTCGTGGTCGACACCGGGATGGGTCGGGTCGGTGCGACCGGGGCCGACACGATCGAGTTGGCGCAGATGATCGTGGCGGCCGACGAACTCGAACTCGGTTCGGTGTGGACCCATCTCGCCCGCTCCGAGGAACTCGGTCATCCGCTCAACGACCAGCAGCTCGACCGATTCGACGCAGTGATCGAGGAACTGTCGGCCATCGGTATCGATCCACCGCTCGTCCACGCGGCAAACACCGCTGCAACGGTCTCGCTCGGTCGGAGCCACCTCGATGTGGTGCGATGCGGCATCGGTCTCTACGGCTGCCTCCCGGGGCCTGACCTCGACGACCTGGTCGAGTTGCGGCCGGCGATGCGATTGGTTTCGACCGTGGGGTTTGTCAAGCGGGTGCGCGCCGGCACCGCCGTCAGCTACGGCCACCGGCGCTCGTTGACCCGAGATTCGACGCTCGCCACGGTTCCGATCGGCTACGCCGATGGTGTGCCTCGGGCGTGGTGGGACACCGGTCAGGTGTTGATCAACGGCGAGCGCCACGGATTCGCCGGTTCGATCACCATGGATCAGGTGATCGTCGATTGCGGCGACGCCGAGGTCGCCGTCGGCGACGAAGTGGTGTTCCTCGGGGCCCAGGGCGGCGATGCGATCTCGGCCGAGGAATGGGCCGAGGTGCTCGGGACGATCCCGTATGAGATCGTCTGCGGGTTCGGCACACGGCTCGACCGAGTGTTCCGGGGCACGAGATGAACGGCGGTCCCGTTCGTCTGTCGGCGCTTGCCATCGGTGCGGCGGTCGGCTGGGCGGCCGAGCGACTCGTCATGCGACGCGTCGACCTGGCGGCGGCACCGTCCGAACCTCTGCCGCTGCCAGCAGCGGCGGTCGACCGGGCCATGGTGATGCGAGACGGCGCATCCATGCATTGGATCGAAGCTGGCGAAGGCCGACCACTGATCCTCCTCCACGGCATCACCCTCGAAGCCGAGGCGTGGACTCGTCAGTTCGCGCTGGCCGACCGATCGAGGGTCATGGCCATCGATCTCCGTGGGCACGGCCGATCCACGGCCGGAACCGACGGGGCCACGATCGCGGCCAATGCCGGTGACCTCGCCGAACTGCTCGAGCGCGAGGACCTCCATGATGCGGTGATCGCCGGGCACTCGATGGGCGGCATGGTCCTCGCCCACTTCCTGGCAACCGCTCCCGCCTCGACCGTGCAGCGAGTCAGCAGTGCGGTGTTCGTCGACTCGGCGATCCGCTCGCCGATGTCGCCGTCGTTGCGGAGCGAGCGACTCGACGCATTCCTGCAACGGCCAGCCGTGGCCGCTGTGGTCGGCACGGTGCCCGACAGCGATGCCGGTCGGCTGGCGGTGATGACCACCTTCGGTCGACGACCCAGCACCCTCGATCTCCAGACGGTCGCGCAGAGCTTCGATCGGCTCGACCCCGAGACCTATTGGCAGGCAATGCCGTCGATCCTCGATCACGACGTTCGGGCAGCGATCGCCGAGCGCAGCGATCTCGATCGGGTCGAGGTCGCCGTGATCGTTGGGTCGCTCGACCGGCTCACACCGATGCGCTGCGCCCGGGAACTGGTCGACGTCTTCCCGGGATCCACGCTGCACGTCCTCGACGGCGTCGGCCACCAGGCGATGATGGAGGCACCGGCGGCGGTCAACGAGGTGCTGGCAGGGCTCCTGGACCATCCCGCATGAAGCTGCTGATCGTCGAGCCTTGGCTCGGTGGTTCCCATGCGCAGTGGGCCGAGGGATATCGAGCGGTGAGCGTTCACGACGTATCGATCGTCGGGTTGCCGGCGGATCGATGGCGCTGGCGACTGCGCGGCGGCGCCGTGCCGCTGGCCGAGCTCGTCCAGCGCCATGTCGCCACCAAGGGGCGACCCGATGTCGTGCTGGTGTCGAGCCCGCTCGACGCGGCGCGGCTGATCGGTCTGTTGCGAAGCGAGCTCGAGGGCGTCCCCGTTGCGGTGTACCAGCACGAGTCACAGCTGCTGTACCCGAACGCCAGGGGAGTGGCTTCCAACGACGCCGACGCCCTCTACGACTGGTTCTCGTGGCTCGCTGCCGATGTCGTGTTCTTCAATAGTGACTGGCACCGCCGGCAGGTGGTTGCCGAGCTGCCGGCCTTCGTGCGTCGGCTGCCGGACGACGACCATGTCCGCTCGATCGATCGGGTCATCGAGTCTTTCGAGACCCTCCCGCTCGGTCTCGACCTGTCCTGGGCGGCGCCCTCGGCCGAACGTTTCGATGGCACGGGCCCGGTCGTGCTTTGGCCGCATCGGTGGGAGCCCGACAAGGATCCGGCGGCGTTCGCTCGCGCCGTCGACCGGCTGGTCGAGGTCGGTCTCGATGCTCGGCTCGTGCTGGCCGGGGCGTCGGGGCCTCTCGACGATGACGTGCGCCGTCGTGTGGTCGACCGGCATCGCCGCCGGGTCCTCGCCGCAGGTCCCTTCGGAGTCGAGGAGTACCGAGACTGGGTGTGCCGCAGCGATGTCGTCGTGAGTTGTGCCCACCATGACTTCTTCGGGGTGGGGGTCGCCGAAGCCGTGGCTGCGGGTTGTGTGCCGGTGGTGCCGGATGCGCTCAACTATCCCGACTTGCTCGGTGACGCCGCCGGTGCCTTCGGGTATCGGCCCGGGAGTTTCGGTACCCGGCTCGCTGATGTCGTGCGCGATCTCGACCGATGGCGGGCGGAGCTGCCGGCGGCGGTCGCCGCCGTTCGCTGTCACGACTGGGGTGTGATGGCCGCGATCTACGACCAACGCCTCGAGGCCCTGGCCCGATGATGGCCGATGTTCTCGTTTCGGTTGTCGGGGTGGCGTTGATCGCCATTGCCGTCGCCGATCTCGTCAACACCCTTGTGTCCACGTCGACCTCGCCGGCGCGCTGGTGGCCGACGAAGCTGATCGGGCGGTCGCTGTACGTCGGCCTCCGCTCTGTCGCCCGCCGCATGCCCGAGGAAGCGCCGGCGCGTGAGCGGATAATGGCGGCGTTCGGACCCCTCCTCGTGATCGTGCTGCTGGCCAGTTGGGCGCTCTTGCAGGTGACCGGCTTTGGCTTGCTGTGGTGGGCGAGGGGTGGCCTCGCCGGGGCCAATGGCTTCGGCGACTCGTGGTACTACTCCGGGGTCGTGTACTTCACGGTCGGATTCGGCGAGATCGTGCCCGGCGGGATCGTGCCGCGAGCCGGTGCGCTGATCGAAGCGTTCTTCGGTGTCATCACCGTCGCTCTGGTGGTCGGTTATCTGCCGACGCTCTACTCGGCGTACTCCGACCGTGAACGACAGCTGATCACCCTCGATGCCGGAGGATCCGATCGGATCACTCCGACGGCGCTGGTGAAGGCCTGGGCTCCGGATGCCGATCCGAAGAAGATCGACGCCCAGTTCGAGAAATGGGAGCAATGGGCGGCCGGCATTCTCGAGACCCACTCGTCGGTGCCACTGCTGGTCCTGTTCCGCTCGCATGATCGGCGACAGAACTGGGTCACCGCGCTCGGGCTGCTGTGCGACGCGGCGTTGCACGCGCAGATCATCATGGGTGCCACCGATGGCAACGCGTTCTGGTTCCTGCGTCGGGCCGAGGCGATCTTCGCCGAGGCGACACAGGGCAGCGATCTGCGGCGCTACGAGGAGGCGTTTGGTGCCGACGGCGATCCCCGCATGTTCATCGGGCTGTACGAGGAGTTGAGCGCCCACGGCTTCGAGCTGCGTCCCTACGACGACGCTCGCTCCTACACCCGACAGGCCCGGGCGGCGTTTGCCCCCGCACTCGAGTACCTCATCGACGATCTGCTCTGTCCCCGAGGCTTCTGGTCGCTGGACTCGACCATCCTCAGCTGGTCGAGTGAGCACGAGATCCCGCGGTACGACGATGCGGCCGATGTTGACCAGGGCGGCAACACCTGACACGCTCGGCTGATGACCGGTGAACACGGTGACCGGCCGGGTGTGCTGACCGACGTTCCCGGCGTGCTCGTTGGGCACTGGACCAGTCCGGCAGGTGACACCGGCTGCACGGTCGTCCTGCTTCCCGAGGGGACAGTGGCCTCGGGCGAGGTGCGAGGAGGAGCGCCCGCCACTCGCGAGTTCGCGCTACTCGAGCCGACGCGCATGATGCAGCGCGTCGATGCGGTGGTGTTGTCAGGGGGATCGGCGTTTGGCTTGGCAACGGGCGACGGCGTGATGCAGTACCTGGCTGAACACGAGATCGGCTTCCCGACGGCGGGGGGCGTCGTACCGATCGTCGTCGGCATGAGTATCTACGACCTGACCGTCGCAACGAGCGGCGTCCGGCCCACCGCTGCCGCCGGGCACGCTGCAGCGGTCGCCGCCACCGATGGACCCGTGCTCTCGGGCCGGATCGGCGGCGGTGCCGGCGCCACGTACCGGAAGTGGTGGGGCCGAGAGGGTACCCGACCCGGAGGGGTCGGCATGGCGACCGTGCGCGCCGGCGACGCGATCGTCAGCTCGCTCGTCATCGTCAACGCACTCGGCGACATCGATCCCGGTGACGGCTCGCTTCGTGCGATGCCGCCCGAACGTGTTCTTGCCACTACGCCCGACATCGATCCGACGCTCGGCACCAACACCACGATCGGCGTGGTGGTCACCAACGCCAGACTCGACAAGACACAGTGCCTCCTGCTCGCCCAAGGTGGACACGATGGCTACGCCCGATCGCTCGTGCCGGCGCACACTGCCGCCGATGGCGACGCCATCCTCGCTGCGTCGACCGGGCAGATCGAGGCCGATCCCGTCCACCTTCGAGTGATGGCCACCGAGGCCGTGACCCGCGCCATCCGCTCGCTGATCTGACGGGTCGTGGCCAACGGCTCGCCGGAGCAGCGGCGGTAGCCTGGGACGCCGTGCCCGAGACCGATCCCTCGACGATCCCCGAGCCGATCGTGGTCGCCACGTCGTGCCCGGCACAGACCAAGCAGGTCGCCGCCGAACTGGCGGCGCAGCTTCGCGATGGTGATCTGCTCGTGCTCGCCGGCGACCTGGGTGCGGGGAAGACCTGTTTCACGCAGGGGCTCGGTGCCGGGCTCGGCATCGAGGGGCGCATCACCAGCCCGACGTTCACGCTGGCGAACCAGTACGAGGGTCGCCTCGAACTCCACCACCTCGACGTCTACCGGATCGACGACATCGGCGAGACCCTCGATCTCGACCTGCCCGAGTTGTTGGAGCGCGGGGTGACCGTCATCGAGTGGGGCGAGCAGATCGAGCCCGTGCTTCCTGCCGACCGACTCACGGTTCGCCTGCTGCTCGGTGCCGATGACGACGATCGGGAACTCCGGTTCGAACCAGGCTCGGCGGCATGGCGCCAACGCCTCGGTGCACTGGCCGCGATCGCCGATCGGCTCGAACCGTGCTGATCCTGGCCGTCACATCGGCGACGGCGAGTGTCGGCGTGGCCATCGTCGAGTTCACCGACGGCGTCGTCGAGACCCTCGCGGAGCGACAGATCGCGACTGACCGACGCCATGCCGAGGAACTCGTCCCGATGATCGCCACGGCGCTCGAGACCGCATCCGGCGCCGCCGGTCGCTCGATCACCCTCGGCCATATCGACCGGTTCGCCGTCGATGTCGGACCAGGCCGGTTCACCGGTTTGCGGGTCGGGCTCGCCACGGTCCGCACCCTCGCCCTGGCCAACGACACACTCGTCACGGGCGTGTCGAGCCTCGAAGCGCTCGCCGCTGCCCACGCCGATTCGACCGTCACCGCCGTCGTCGACGCTCGACGGGCCGAGGTGTTCCAGCAAACGTTCACCGTGGACCACGCCGGACGGCCTGTCCCGCTCGGCGACCCCTTCGTCGGTCCACCCGGCGATGCGGTCGACGCGATCGGCGACGACGACCTGGTGGTCGGCGATGGCGCCGATCGCTACACCGATCTCTACGGCGACCTTCGGGTTGCCGGGTGCGAACCGTCGCCGGTGGTGATTGCCCGCCTCGCCGCCGAGCGAGCCGGTGTCGTCGGGTCGGCGGTGCTTCCGATGTATCTGCGTGACCCCGACGTCCAGATCAACATCAAGACCCGGCACAACACATGATCTCAGAGCCCATCGTCCTCACCGAACTGGCGACCGACCACCTCGACACCGTGGCTGCGATCGAGTCGGTGTCGAGCGCGTTGCCGTGGTCACGCTCCCTGTTCGCCGGCGAACTGTTGATGCCACCGGCCGAACGCCACTGGCTGGTCGCCATGGCCGGTGAGCGTGTCGTCGGATTCGGCGGGATGATGCTCGTCGGCGACGAAGCGCACCTCATGAACATCGCCACCGATCCCGCGCAACGCCGTCGAGGCCTGGCCCGACAACTGCTGATGCAGCTGATCGCCGACGTGGTCGAGCGGGGTGCCCGCCACCTCACCCTCGAGGTCCGCACCGACAATGTTGCGGCCCTGCGACTCTACGACCGCTTCGGGTTGGTGTCGGCGGGCGAACGCAAGGACTACTACGGACCCGGGCAACACGCCGCGATCCTGTGGGTGCACGACATCGACGACCCCGGTTACCTCATGTCGGTGTCGGACGATCGCAAGGAGACGCCATGACGATCATGCTGGCCATCGAGAGCAGCTGTGACGAGACCGCCGTGGCCATCGTGCGCGATGGCAGCGAGGTGCTCGCCAACGTGGTGTCGAGCCAGGTCGAACTGCACGCCGAGTTCGGGGGCGTCGTCCCCGAGGTCGCCAGTCGAGCACATCTCGACCTGCTCGAGCCGGTGCTGTCCCGGGCGCTCGCCGATGCCGGCCTGGGCCCATCCGACATCGACGCCGTCGCGGCCACCCATGGTCCTGGACTCATCGGTGCCCTGCTGATCGGGGTGAGTGCGGCCAAGGCGTTGGCTCTCGCCTGGGGGGTGCCGTATGTCGGTGTCAACCACATGGAGGGCCATCTCTTCGCCACGACGCTCGAGCGGCCCGACCTCGTCCCGCCCCTCGTCGTCCTACTCGTCTCGGGTGGACACACCCTGATCGTCCACGTCGAAGAACCGGGACGCTACGAGATCCTCGGTTCGACGATCGACGACGCCGCCGGCGAAGCCTTCGACAAGGTGGCCCGCTACCTCGGTCTGGGTTACCCGGGGGGACCGTTGATCGACGCCCTGGCCCGCGAGGGTGATCCGACCGCCATCACGTTCCCCCGAGGGATGATGAACGAAGGACTCGACTTCTCGTTCAGCGGCATGAAGACGGCGGTGGTCAACCACGTGCGGAAACACCCGGAATCGACCAACGCCAACGTGGCAGCGGCGTTCCAGGAGGCGGTGGTCGACGTGCTGGTCAGCAAGACCATGCGGGCCGCAGTCGAGGTGGGGGCGCGTGCGGTGTGCTTGGGCGGTGGCGTTGCGGCCAACTCGTTGCTGCGAGAGCGATTTGCAGCTGCCGCAGCTGATGCCGGCATCGACGCGCTGGTGCCAGACCGGGCCTACTGCACCGACAATGCGGCGATGATCGCTGCGGCCGGGCACTGGCGCCTCCAGCACGACGGGCCAACCGGCTTGGACGACGGCGCACTCCCGAACCTGGCGCTGCCAACTCGCCCGGTGCGATAGCCGCGGGCCGATGGTGCGGTCTGCGACCGGCGGTGCTGGTCAGTGCGGGGTGCGCAGGACCGCGCGGGCAACGCCGCGCTGATCGAGGAAGGTGTGGTCGGCGTCGAGCGGGTCGTCGCCACGTGCAGCCAACCCGCCGAACTCGGTGATGGCCCGCCCGACGGCATGACGCAGATCGATCGAGCCGATGCTGGACGCGCTGATCGACAGCACCACGCCCGATGCCGCCTCGCCGGACGCCGACCGGTGCTGGTCGAGGAGTTCGGACCGCACGATGACATAGCCGTCGTCGGATTCGAGGCGAATCTGGTCGCCCGGTTCGGCGTCGAGCGGGTTGTAGCCCCGAGCCAGGAAGTGTCGCAGCACCGGGGTGAGCAGCTGCCGCTCGCTGTCATCAACGACCAACTCGACGGTCGAGTCGATGGTCGCCGCCGGCGTGCTCGGTTCGTCGGTGCCCCGGTGTTCGTGCAAGCGGCCAGTCTTGCAGGCCGAGCGCGTGTGTCCAAGCATCTGACCTGGGCGATGGTGCCCTCCGGCGGATGATATCGAACCTGAGTGATGGGTACTCAGGTTTTCTCTGTCGTTCGACTGAAGTTCACGGAATCCACGCCGAGGTGGGTTGGCGGATCCGCACGCCTTCGCTAGTGTTAGCACTCGTGCCACGAGACTGCTAACGCCACCGCCAGGTGGGCGAGTAGTCGAGGAGCACACGGTGGCTGAAATCTCCTGATCTGATCAGTCGCCGGTACCAGTCCGAGATCACGCCGTACGGAGGCGAATCTGCATGAACCTGCAACCACTCGATGATCGCATCGTCGTCAAGGCCAAAGAGGCCGAGGCCACGACCGCCAGTGGCCTTGTCATCCCCGACACGGCCAAGGAAAAGCCCCAGCAGGGCGAGGTTATCGCCGTTGGCGCTGGCCGCCGCTCCGACTCGGGCGAACTGATCCCCATGGAGGTCTCGGTCGGTGACACCGTCGTGTACTCCAAGTACGGAGGCACCGAGATCAGCCTCGAGGGTGTCGACTACCTCATCCTGACCGCCCGTGACGTCCTCGCAATCGTGAAGTGAGAATCTGAACCATGTCCAAAATCATCAAGTTTGACGAAGAAGCGCGCCGCGCCCTCGAAGCCGGTGTGAACCAGCTCGCCGACGCCGTCAAGGTCACCCTCGGCCCGAAGGGTCGCAACGTCGTCCTCGACAAGAAGTTCGGCGCCCCGACCATCACCAACGACGGTGTGTCGATCGCTCGTGAGATCGAGCTCGAAGACGCCTTCGAGAACATGGGCGCCCAGCTCGTGAAGGAAGTCGCCACCAAGACCAACGACGTCGCTGGCGACGGCACCACCACCGCCACCGTGCTCGCCCAGGCGCTGATCAAGAACGGTCTCCGCAACGTGGCCGCCGGCGCCAACCCGATGGGCCTCAAGCGAGGCATCGAGAAGGCCGTGGCCGCCGCTGTCGGCGCCATCGCCGAGCAGTCGAAGGAGATCGACGAAAAGGCCGAGATCGCTCAGGTCGCCGCCATCTCCGCAGCGGATCAGAGCGTGGGCGACGTCCTCGCCGACGCCATCGACAAGGTCGGCAAGGATGGTGTGGTCACCATCGAAGAGTCGAACACCTTCGGCATCGAGCTCGAGTTCACCGAGGGCATGCAGTTCGACAAGGGCTACATCAGCCCCTACATGGTCACCGACCCCGACCGCCAGGAAGCCGTCCTCGACGATCCGTACATCCTGTTCGTCCAGGGCAAGATCACCTCGGTCCAGGATCTCCTCCCCGTGCTCGAGAAGGTCATGCAGGCCTCGAAGCCGCTCGTGATCATCGCCGAGGACATCGAAGGCGAAGCGCTGGCCACCCTCGTGGTCAACAAGATCCGTGGCACCTTCTCCTCGGCTGCCGTCAAGGCGCCCGGCTTCGGCGAGCGCCGCAAGGCGATGCTCCAGGACATGGCCATCCTCACCGGTGGTCAGGTCGTCGCCGAAGAGGTCGGTCTCAAGCTCGACGGTGTCACCATCGACATGCTCGGCCAGGCTCGCAAGGTCGTCATCACCAAGGACAACACCACCATCATCGAAGGTGCCGGTGACGGCAGCGACGTTGCCGGTCGTGTCTCCCAGATCAAGTCCGAGATCGACAACACCGATTCCGACTGGGACCGTGAGAAGCTCCAGGAGCGTCTCGCCAAGCTGGCCGGCGGCGTCGCCGTCATCCAGGTCGGCGCGGCCACCGAGGTCGAGCTCAAGGAAAAGAAGCACCGCATCGAAGACGCACTGTCGGCCACCCGCGCCGCCCTCGAAGAGGGTGTCGTTGCCGGCGGCGGTACCGCACTCCTGCGGGCCCGCCCGGCCGTTGCCGCCGTGCTCGAGGGTCTCGAGGGCGATGAAGCCACCGGTGCCCGCTCGGTGTGGGAGTGCCTCGAGGCGCCCGCCAAGCTCATCGCCATGAACGCCGGTCTCGAAGGCGCCATCATGGTCGCCAAGGTCGAAGAGGCGTCCGGCACGGTCGGCCTCAATGCCGCCACCGGCAACATCGAAGACCTCATGGCTGCCGGTATCACCGACCCGGCCAAGGTCACCCGCGCTGCGCTGCAGAACGCCGGCTCGATTGCTGCGCTGGTCCTCACCACCGAGGCACTCGTCGCCGACAAGCCCGAGGAGTCGGGTGGCGGCGGTATGCCAGACATGTCGGGCATGGGTGGTATGGGCGGCATGATGTGATCTGAGCCTTCGGCTCACGAACACATCGCTCGGCTCACGCTGAACGAAGACACGAACGGTCGGTCCTCCGGGGCCGGCCGTTCGTCGCGTCAAGGGTCGGACTTCTGAGTAGCGTCGGCCTGGTGAGCGAGCAGAACTGGGCTGGCAACTACACCTACCGAGCCGCCGACTGGCGTCGTCCGACCTCGGTCGACGAGTTGCAGGCTGCCGTCGGTGCCGCGGATCGTATTGGGGTCATCGGGTCTCGACATTCCTTCAACGGACTGGGCGACGCCGACACGGTCATCGACCTGACGGCACTCCCCACATGGATGCACCATGTCGAGGGATCCGACGAGGTCGCCGTCGCCGCACACATGACCTACGCCGAGGTCGCCGCCGCGCTGGCCCCGCATGGTCTGGCGCTGGCCAACCTGGCATCGCTGCCACACATCTCGGTCGCGGGAGCCGTCGCCACCGGCACCCACGGATCAGGGTCGCGCAACGGCAACCTTTCCACGGCGGTGCGCGGCCTACGCGTCGTTCGTGCCGATGGCGCACTGGTCGGCGTCGCCGCCGACGATCTGGCGGGAAGCGTGGTCGCCATGGGTCTGCTCGGCGTGGTCGAGAGCGTCACGTTGGCTGTCGAACCGGCCTATGAGGTGGCGCAGGTCGTCTACGACGACCTGACCTGGGACACCGTGACCACGTCCTTCGAGACGCTGTTCGACTCGGCCTACAGCGTGAGTGTCTTCTCCCGGTATGGCGAACGGCCTGAGCAGGTGTGGCTCAAGTTCCGAGCCGACGATGCACGGCTCCACGACCATCGCTCCGGTACTGCGCTCGCCGGTGCCGCACGTGCCACGGTCGAGCTGCACCCGATTCGGTCGATGTCAGCCGAGGCGACCACCGCACAGCTCGGCCAACCCGGCCGGTGGGACGAACGGCTGCCCCACTTTCGCGCCGCCTTCCAACCCAGCGCCGGCGAGGAGATCCAGACCGAGTTCTTCGTCGACCTGCGTGACGGTGCCGCTGCGCTCGAGGCGCTGCGGGGAATCGCCCCCGCCCTCGACGACGTGTTGCTGGTCAGCGAGATCCGCACCGTTGCCGCTGATGCGTTGTGGATGAGCCCGACCTACGGCCGTCACTCGGCAGCCTTCCACTTCACGTGGCGGCGCGATCCGCCGCCGTCGATCGGGCAATCGGCATCGTCGAGGATGCGCTTGGCCCCTTTGCGCCTCGGCCTCACTGGGGAAAGGTCTTCCATCCATCGGCGTTCGATGTGGCGTCGGCCTATGAGCGAGCCGGCGACTTCCGTCGCCGGCGGGAGGCGGTCGATCCGAAAGGTTGCTTCGCCAATGCGTGGTCGGCGGCCACGCTGGGCTGGTGATCCTCGGCGATCCGTCGTCAACCGAGTGGCAGAGCGACGCCGGCGGCGACCGTCCGCTCGACGTTGGTGATCTGGGCCACACCGCCGGCGACGACGGCCGCTGTGGTGTTCGCGCAGCCGCCGTCCTCGTGTCGTTGGAAGCTGGTGGTCATCGCCACCGGGGTGAGCGTCGATCCACCGATGGTGACGACCTCGGGCTGTGACCACTCGACCCGGACGCTCGGCGCGTCGCAATCGGCGAACACCTCGCTCCACACCACGATGTCGGTGAGTTCGTCGGTGGCTTCGGGACTCCACAGGTCGCGGATGACCGTGGTGTCACCTCGCTCGAGATCGGTGATCGTCGCCCGCCACCCTCGTTCAGGGGACGGAGCGATCCGGTAGCGGTAGGACACCCCCGCACGCCACGGGTAGTCGCGTGTGTTCACGTTGCCGAGCGTCGAAGGCAACGCCGAGGTCGATCCGGCCAACTCACCGCCGCCATGGCGGTAGCCACCCCAGTTCACCGCTCCCGCTCCCGGATAGCGAGGGTGGTGCTGCAACCCCATGTGCGCAGCGCCGACGCTACGTCCCCCGGTGCCGAAGCTCGCCTGGAGGGCCCAGAAGTAGAGCGCAGGGACGGTCGGAGGTTCGACGACCCTGAACACGACCGATACCTCTCGACAACGGGGCCGAGCGCCTGCGGCGAACGTCCAACGCAGATGCATCGAGCTGGCGCCGTTGGACGACGTCGGTGGGCCGCTCATGCGCCCGGCGCTGGCGAACGTCGGAGCGGCCGCCCGCCGGACCGCTGATCGCAAGTTGTCGAACCAGGACATGCCTCAGTCTGGCCGAAGTCGGCCACGAGTTGCGTCGCGATCGCCGCCGGACGTGACGCGGCCGGCATCGGCGGTAGCCTCGCAGGGTGTCCGACATCGAACGTCCGCTGCCCGACCCCACCAAACTGCTCGGCTTCTGGATGGAGTGGGAAAAGGGTGCCGATACGCCCGGCACCGTCCTCAAGAACCTGAAGAACGGTGGCATGAAGGAGTTGCTGCAATCGCTCGCTGCCGCCGTCGAGGAGCAGCCCTGAGCTTCCGGCCGCCTCCCGGTCGAGGCGGCCCCCAGGAGATTCCCCGGCCCCCTGGCTCTCGCTTGGGGGCGGCAGCGCCGTGGGCAGGGCGACCGCTTCCCGAATCCGTCGCCGAGGTCGCCGAGATCGTCGCCCGTTCGCGTCCCCACCGGCCGCGGGTCGAAGCGGTCGATGGGCGCCCGCCATCCGCGGTCCTCGTCCCGTTCCGCGATGGCGTCGACGGGCCCGAGCTGTTGTTCACCCGGCGGGCCTGGCACCTGCGCTCGCACAAGGGTGAGGTCTGCTTTCCCGGTGGTCGGCTCGAGCCGGGCGACCCCGATCTGGCCACCACGGCGTTGCGAGAAACCCACGAGGAAATCGACCTTCCGCCGTCGTCGGTGCGACTGGTGGGTGAGCTCGATCGCCTGACCACGGTGTCCAGTCCGTCGTTCATCGTCCCGTTCGTCGGGTTGATCGACGGTGAGCCCACGCTGACCCCGGCGACCAACGAGGTCGATGGCATCCTGCGGATTTCACTTCGCGAGCTCGCCGATCCGGTCATCTTTCGCGAGGAGCTGTGGACCCGCGACGGCAACGAGATGGCGATCTACTTCTTCGAGCTGGTCGGCGACACCCTCTGGGGGGCCACCGCCCGTATGGTCCACAATCTCCTGCGCCTGGTCACGGCCGAATGACCACACCCGTCCGCTCATTGTCGCGAGCGCAGGCCCGCCGAATTGCCCTCGGCGCACAGGGCTTCGCCGACAAGCGGCCGGCAGGTGCCGTCGATGTCCGCCACTTTCGACGGGCTCTCGATCGGATGACCATCCTCCAGCTCGACTCGGTCAACGTCCTGGCCCGGTCGCACTTCCTTCCGATGTTCTCTCGACTCGGCCCCTACGACCGGGACCGACTCGACCGGTGGATCTGGCGCTCAGGCGAGAACCACGAGTACGTCGCTCACGAGGCTTCGATCACCTCGATGGACCTCCATCCGTTGTTGCGATGGAAGATGGGTCGGGGCCGATGGAACGCCGGACGGGAACTCGAGGAGGGCCAGCCCGAGTATCTCGACGCCATTCTCGATGAGATCGAGCGGCACGGGCCACGCTCGATCAAGACCCTCGACGATCCTGGTACGCGCACCGGGCCGTGGTGGGGGATGCCTCGGGGCAAGGTCGCGCTC
Organism: Acidimicrobiales bacterium; assembly: GCA_041394265.1. Taxonomy (NCBI): domain Bacteria; kingdom Bacillati; phylum Actinomycetota; class Acidimicrobiia; order Acidimicrobiales; species Acidimicrobiales bacterium. Next base: position 1,594,530 of record JAWKIO010000005.1, on the reverse strand, counting down.
GAGTGGCTGTACTACACCGGGCGCCTCTCGATCCACCATCGTGACCACCAGTTCACGACCCACTATGACCTGCCCCATCGGATCGTCCCTGCCCACGTGAGTGGCCAGCCGACGCCGACCACCGAGGAAGCGCAGGCCGAGATGCTGATGCTGGGCGCTCGGTCACATGGCATCGGGACGGCCGCCGACCTCGCCGACTACTTCCGGATCAAGATGCCCGAGGCTCGGCCGCTGCTGGCGCAGCTCGTTGCCGAGGGGCGCCTGGAACCGGTGACGGTCGAGGGCTGGTCGGCGCCGGCGTACCTTCACCCGGAGGCGAAACGGCCCCGAGCCATCGATGTCGCCACGGTGCTGAGTCCGTTCGATCCGGTGGTGTGGTTCCGGGATCGGGCCGAGCGGTTGTGGGACTTCCACTATCGGATCGAGATCTACGTTCCCGAACCGAAACGGCAGTACGGCTATTACGTGCTCCCGTTCCTGCTCGGCGACGATCTGGTCGCGCGGGTCGATCTGAAGGCCGACCGCGCCGCCGGGGTGCTGCGGGTCAAGGGTGCATTTGCCGAGGCCGACGCCGAGCTGGACGAGGTCGCGACGCCCCTGGCCACGAACCTCGTCGAGTTGGCGGGATGGCTGGGACTCGCCGAGGTCGAGGTCGGCAATGGTGATCTGGCGCCGGCGTTGCGGTCGGCCGTGCGAAGCGTGGCTGCGTGATCGAGGTGAATGCGGTGATCGAGGTGACCGCGTGGTCGAGGTGACAGGGTGAGGCAGCGCGCGGCGACCGTTTCCACCGCCCTGGTGCCGAGCGGCGCGATGCTGCTCGCCACCCAACTCCCTTGGGTGCAGTCGGGCTCGGCCAGTCGGAACAGCTATGAGATGTTCCGCTCGGCGCAGCGGCTCGGCCTCGATGAGCTCACACCGTTCCGAGTGGTCTGGTTCCTGTTGCCCGTCCTGTGTCTTGGGGCGGTGCTGATGGCGGGCCTCGCTCGTCATCATGTCGGCGCGGCGTTCCTCGCCGCTGCTTCGATCGTAAGTGTCGGTGCCGGTATCGCCGTCGTGTCGAGCGGCCTCGGCGCTGGTCCCGGAGCACCATTGGCGGCCGCCGCCGGGGTGGTCGGACTGCTCGCTGTCGTTGTGCTCGTGATGCAGGGGCGACGAACGCTGTCGAACTGACGGTTCGTTCCAGCGACCCCGACTAGCCTGCGCCCATGGCTGAGCTGTCGTTCCAAGGTGAGACCCACGACGAGATCGTGCAGAAGGTGCGGCGCTGGTTGGCCTCGGTCGATGGGGCCGACACCAATGCCACGACGGCCAACGACATCGTGACCCAGTCCGCCGAGCTCACCAAGGATGCCCTCGCCGTCATCGCCAAATCGGCGCCTGGCCCGATCGCCCAGAGTGATCTCTTCAAGGCGCTCACCACCATGGGCTACCGGGCGACCGACGCCACCCGCGACGCCACGCTGTCGAGCCTCGACGCTGTCGAGACCGCCACCGGTGGGTCGGTGGTGCGCAAGATCACCGAGTCCGGCAGCCAGGCGCTTTTCGAGATGAACGCCCAGGTGGCCAAGGCACTGTTGAAGAATCTCATGAAGGACTGAGGCTTCCGGGCCACTCCTGGTCCCGGTAACCTGGTCGCTTCGCTGAGGGCCGAAGTGAGAGCGGAACCGCTGTTCCACCGCCCGAGTGATGCGTGCAAGGAGACTTCGGTGGCCGATATCGAGATCGGAATGGGCAAGTCGGGGCGACGATCGTTCAGCCTCGACCAACTGGCGCTCCTGCCGTCCAAGCGAACCCGAGACGCCGATCTCATCGACCTGAGCTGGCAGATCGACGCCTACAGCCTCGACCTTCCCATCATGAGCGCAGCGATGGACTCGGTGACCAGTCCCGAGACCTGCATCGCACTCGACAAGATGGGTTGTCTCGGTGTGCTCGACCTCGAGGGCGTCTGGACCCGACACGCCGATCCGGATTCGCTGCTCGCCGACCTGGCCGAGATGGACCATGACGCTGCGTTGGTCCGGCTCCGTGAGCTCTATGCCGCACCGGTCGACCCCGATCTGGTCACCCAGCGCATCCGAGAGCTCCGAGCGGCCGGCGCCTACGCCGCAGGAGCAGTATCGCCTCGGCGGGTGGCCTCACTGGCCAAGACCCTGTTGTCAGCCGAGCTCGACCTCCTCGTCATCGAGGGCACGGTCATCTCGGCCGAGCACGTGTCGAGCAAGGACGCCCCCCTCAACCTCAAACAGTTCGTGCGAGAGCTCGAGACCCCGGTCGTCGTCGGTGGCTGCGCCAGCTACTCGGCGGCGCTGCACCTGATGCGCACCGGAGCCGCCGGTGTGCTGGTCGGTATCGACGGTGGCCGCTCGGCCACGAGCAGTTCGGTCACCGGCGTCGGATCGGGCTTGGCGACGGCGCTGGCCGACGTGCGTGCCGCCCGGATGCGTCACCTCGACGAAACCGGTGTCTATGTGCACGTCATCGCCGACGGCGGTGTCCGCTCGGGTGGCGACATCGCCAAGGCCGTCGCCTGTGGCGCCGACGCCGTGGTGCTCGGTACCACCCTCGCTTCGGCCGACGAGGCGCCGGGCCGAGGATGGCACTGGGGCCGCTCCACTGTGCACCCCGAACTGCCGCAGGCCCGCCTGCTCGAGGTCGATCCGATCGGCCCGCTCGAGATGGTGCTGAACGGACCGGCGGTCTCCGCCGACGGTCGGGCGAACGTTGCCGGAGCGCTCCGTCAGTCGATGGCGACGCTCGGCTACGAGTCGATCAAAGACCTGCAGAAGGCCGAACTCGTGGTGCTGGCGCCGTGAGCACGCCGTCCGACGCCGCCAACGCCGCAACGGCCACGCCCGACCAGGTCGTCTTCGTCGTCGACTTCGGTGCCCAGTACGCCCAGTTGATCGCCCGCCGCGTTCGTGAGCACCGCGTCTACTCCGAGATCGTCCCTCACACGATCGCCGCTGCCGATCTGGCCAAGCGGAATCCTGCCGCCATCATCTTGTCGGGCGGTCCGAAGAGCGTGAACGTCGAGGGCGCACCGGTTCTCGACCCGGCCATCTACGACCTCGGCGTTCCGATCCTCGGGATCTGCTACGGCGCCCAGCTGATCGCGAAACAGCTCGGTGGCACCGTTGGGCGCGACGACCGGGGTGAGTACGGCCGCACCACGCTCACCTGCCATGGCGACGGTGCACTGCTCGACGGTCTGCCCGCCGTGCAGACCGTCTGGATGAGCCATTTCGACGCGGTCACCGCCGTGCCCGACGGCTTCACCGGGACCGCATCCACCCCCAACGCGCCCGTCGCCGCGTTCGAAGACCACGACCGCAAGATCTACGCCGTGCAGTACCACCCCGAAGTCGGGCACACCGAGAACGGTGTCGCCGTCATCGAGCGGTTCCTGCACGATCTGGCTGGCTGTGACCCGAACTGGACCATGGACTCCGTGATCGACTCCTCGGTCGCTGCCATCCGGGCCCAGGTCGGCGAAGGCCGGGCCATCTGCGGCCTCTCTGGCGGGGTCGACTCTGCGGTGGCCGCTGCGATCGTGCACAAGGCCATCGGCCACCGCCTCACCTGCGTCTACGTCGACACCGGGCTGATGCGCAAAGGCGAGTCCGATCAGGTGGTCGACACCTTCCAGAAGCACCAGGGCATCGAGCTCATCCACGTGCGGGCGGGCGACCGCTTCTTCGAGAAGTTGGCCGGTGTCGTCGAGCCCGAGGCGAAGCGCAAAGCCATCGGCGAGACCTTCATCCGTGTCTTCGAAGAAGCCTCGGGCGGTATCGAAGACGCCACGTTCCTCGTGCAGGGCACCCTCTATCCCGATGTGATCGAGTCGGGAACCGGCAGCGCCGCCAAGATCAAGAGCCATCACAACGTCGGTGGCCTCCCCGAAGACCTCGACTTCGAGCTGGTCGAGCCGCTGCGCAACCTCTTCAAGGACGAGGTCCGCGCCGTTGGGAGCGAACTCGGCCTGCCCGACGAGATCGTGTGGCGTCAACCCTTCCCCGGTCCGGGCCTGGGCGTGCGCATCATCGGCGAGGTCACACCCGAGAAGGTGGCCATCCTCCAGAACGCCGACTTCATCGTGCGGGAAGAGATCGCGGCCGCTGGGCTCGAACGAGAGATCTGGCAGGCCTTTGCCGTGCTGGCCGACATCCGTACGGTCGGGGTGATGGGTGACGAGCGCACCTATGCCCACCCGGTCATCATCCGTGCCGTCACGTCCGACGACGCCATGACCGCCGACTGGGCCCGTCTGCCCTACGACCTGCTCGAGAAGCTGTCGAACCGCATCATCAACGAGGTCGACGGTGTCAACCGGGTGGCCTACGACATCACCTCGAAGCCGCCGGGCACCATCGAGTGGGAGTAGCCGACCTCAGCCCTCAGGCTGGTGGGCCGGCACTGCTGCGGTGCGAAGTGGCTCTGCGTCTTCCGTCGGGGTTCGTTGCTCCGTCCGGGTCCAGCGATGCTTGAAGCGCATCGCCGGGCGCTCGATGAGCACGTGCGACAAGACGGTGGCGATGGCGGTGCCGATGATGATTCTGAGCTTCGGGTCGGCGGCCGGAGCGACGATCGGGGCGATGGTGAACATCGGCAGATGCCAGAGGTAGATGCCATACGATGACGCTCCGATCCTGCGGAGCGGACCCCAGGTGAGCAGCGATGTGTTGCGGGCGATGGTTGCCCCCGAGACGAGTGCAAGCGAACAGACCGTGACGGGCAGGTAGCCGGCTCCTGCATGGACCGGGCCGAACCGATCCGGTAGCAGCGCGAGTAGGGCGACTCCTGCCGTTCCGACCGCGAGCAGACGGCGACCCATCGGTTGACTCGCCAATTCGAGAAGGCGCGGCGTGGCGCCGAGGCACGACCCTGCGAGTAGTAGCACCAGACCGTGCGAGTGCGTCGCGAAGTAGAGATCGAACCCGTTGGCGCCGTTCCAGAATCTGAGGGCGGTCATGCCGGCCGTCACCACGTACCCCATGCCGGCGAACGCTCGGACGGCGGCGACGCCGCGGTGGCGAAGAAGCGCGATCACCACGACCGGCCAGACGATGTAGAACTGTTCCTCGACGCTCAATGACCAGGTATGGCTGAACGGCCCGCCGTGTGTGTGCGTGACGACGTCGTGCCAATTGGTCACGTAGGAGATCGCCCACAGACTGCGTGCGGTCAGGTTGTCCTCGAGCGCGGGCGCATCGAGGAGGGCGGCCGCCAGCGCAACGCCCGCGACGAGCCCGGCCAGCGCGGGGAACAGCCGTAGCGCACGGCGGAGGTAGAAGCTCCGCAGCGAGATCTCGCCGAAGCGAGCGTGTTCGTCGACCAGCAGGCGGGTGATGAGAAAGCCGCTGAGCACGAAGAAGACATCGACGCCGATGAAACCGCCCTGGATGCGAAACCAATCACCGTGGTAGGCGACAACGATCAGCACGGCGAGCGCGCGGACCCCATCGAGGGCGGGTACGAATCCGAGGGGTTGCACGCCGCCGGGTGCGGTCGGTCTTGGCGGCGACAGCATCGTGGACATGACCTCTCACCATCGGCAGGAGCCGATCAACGCTGAAGGGTTCGCAGCTCGGCGCCGCCTTGGTCGACTGGGAGTCGTTGCGTCTCGCCCCGATGCCGGATCAGGCCTTCTTGACGAATTCGGCTTTGATGAGGATGCCTCGCCCGTTGACCTTGCCATCGATGGGGTGATCGCCTTCGACGAGCCGAATGCCGCGCACCTTCGTGCCGGCCTTGACGCCGCCGGTCTTGCCGTCGAGCTTCAGGTCCTTGATGACGGTGACGTCGTCGCCGTTGGCGAGCAAGTTGCCGTTGGCATCGCGGATGTCATCGAGGCCGTCGCTCGGTTCGCCCAGCCACTCGTGGCCACACGTCACACACTCGAATTCGTCGCCGGTGGCGACCAGATCGGTCATCGTGCAGATCGGGCATTCGGCGGTCGCGGTCATGCACCCTGTCTAGCGGTCCGCTCAGTCGACACGGCGCCGTCAGCGCTCGATCGTCGACGCCGATCGGCCATTCACTGAGCCGAGCCCCGGCTTCCGTCTGCGAGCTGGTGGCCCGAGCACGCGAACAACTCGGCCCGTCGTCGAAGGTCGACGAGGAGGCGGCGCGACGGAACACCGAAGCGTGACCGATTCGGCCTAACCTCCGGGAACGCACATCGACAGGTAGGGAGCGACATGGCAGGTGGACTCGTCGGACTGCTCGACGACGTAGCGGCACTGGCGAAGCTCGCCGCTGCCTCGGTCGACGACGTCGGCGCAGCCGCAGGACGCGCCAGCGCGAAGGCGGCAGGTGTCGTCGTCGATGACACGGCCGTCACACCGGCCTACGTGCAGGGCATCGCCGCCGAGCGCGAGTTGCCGATCATCAAGAAGATCGCCACCGGTTCGTTGCGGAACAAGCTCATCATCATCCTTCCGATCGCCCTCCTGCTGAGCGCCGTCGCTCCGCTGCTCGTCGAGATCATCTTGATGATGGGTGGGACCTACCTCTGCTTCGAGGGCGTCGAGAAGATCTATCACAAGCTCAAGGGTGACGATCACGATCACGACGTGCCTGCCGCAATGCTCGGCCCTGAGGCCGAAGCCGCGACCATCGCCGGGGCGGTGCGCACCGACCTGATCCTTTCCGCCGAGATCATGGTGATCGCCCTGAAGGAGGTCATCGACGAGGGCTTGCTGGCCCGGGCGATCATTCTCGTGGTGGTGGCGTTCCTGATCACGATCATCGTGTACGGCGTCGTGGCCCTGATCGTGAAGATGGACGACATCGGGCTGTCGTTGGCCGACCGGAACTCGGCGTCATCGAAGCGGGTGGGCCTGCTGATGGTGAAGGGCATGCCCGTGCTGCTGGCCTGGCTGTCGACCATCGGCACCGCTGCGATGCTGTGGGTCGGCGGCCACATCATCCTCGTCGGCACCGACGAGCTCGGTTGGCACGGTCCCTACGAGTGGGTGCATCACCTCGAGGAACGAGTGCACGAGGTCGGTGGCATCGGGGGCGTGCTCGCCTGGTTGGTGAACACCTCGATCTCGGCGGTGCTCGGCATCGCCGTGGGTGCCGTCGCCGTCGCGGTCTACAGCCGGCTCCCGTTCGCAGGACACGGCGCCGGCACTACGCACGCTGACGACACTGGGCACCCCGGCGACGCAGGCCACGGGGCCGACGCTGCGCATTGAGCCAGTCGGTCAGTCCACCACTGCTTGATACACCAGGCTGCGGAAGTCACGATCGGGCCCTTCGACTCCGGTCATGTACTGCGACATGAAGATGCCGATCAGCTCCTCGGCGGGGTCGACGAAGAAGTAGGTCTTGGCCGCACCCGCCCAGCCGTACTCGCCGTCGGAACCGGTGCCGGCGCTCGCCGCGGTGTCGATCATCACTCGAGACCCCAAGCCGAAGCCGTAGCCGAGTGAGTTGCGTCCGAGGAGTTCGTAGGGGAGCAGGGCGGCCGGCAGATGATTGCGGTGCATCACCTCGAGCGTCTTGCGTCCGAGGATCTGGTCGTCGCCATAGCGGCCGTTCTGGAGCAGCATCGTGGCGAAGCGGAGGTAGTCGCTGCCGGTCGAGAACAGGCCGAGGCCGCCACGCTGGAACACGTCGGGCGTATCGGTGGGGTAGGTGGCCGCCACGTCGATGCGCTCGTTGAACCCGCTCAGTGCCGCTTCGACCAGCTGCATGGCGTCGTAGTTCTGACCGACGAGATCGGGGAGTCCGTACATGGCCGACAGGCGGTCGAGCTTGGCGTCGGGCACGCCGAACCCGGTGTCGGTCATGCCGAGCGGATCGAAGAATCGCTCACGCAGGAAGTCGCCAAGCGGCTGGTCGGCGAGGACCTCGATGAGGCGGGCAGCGACGTCGATCCCCACGCTGTAGTGCCACCGAGCGCCGGGCTGCGATGACAGCGGGATCTCGGCGAGGGCGTCGACGAGGTCGCCGAGCGTGCGCGTGGCGTCGTTCATGATCCGAGCGTCTCGATACATCTGAGCGACGGGTGTATCGATCATGAAGTCATAGGTGAGGCCGCTGGTGTGAGTGAGCAAGTCTCGAACCTCCATGGGTCGAGCCTGTGGAACCAGTGTCCCGTCGGGTGCCATGACGGGGGTCGACATGAAGGCGGGCAGGAATCTTCCGACCGGGTGTTCGAGCTGGAATGCGCCTTCCTCGTGCAGCAGCATCAGCGCGGTCGACACGACCGGTTTGGTCATCGAGTAGATGCGGAAGATCGTGTCGTCGGTCATGGCGACCCCGGCTTCGCGGTCGCGGTGGCCGAAGGCGGCCGAGTGGACGACGTTGCCTCTCCGGGCGACCAGGGTGGTGGCGCCGGCAATGGTGCCGCTGTCCACGAAGCGCTGCATCACGGGTGCGATGCGCTCGAGACGTGCGCTGCTCATGCCGACGGATTCGGGCGCTGCGGTGTCGATGGTCATGGGTTCCCCTTCACTCGGTTCGAAGATCATGTCGGTGTCGAGCCGGGTCGGGCAAGCCGTGCGAGGCCGGTCAACCCGTGCGGTCGTCGATGGCGCTCATGTTGTCGAGGAGGCGGACCAGATAGTGCAGGGCGTGACTGAGGTCCTCGGTCGACAGCCCGTGAACGGCTTCGTCGTAGAACGCGCCGATTCGTGGAAGCGCTCGGGTCTCCCAACGCTCCTTCCCCTCGGCGGTCATCCGCACCAGGCGGCTGCGGCGGTCGTTGGTGTCGGCGATGGTCTCGATCAGTCCGTCGCTCTCGAGCCGACCAATCACGCCGGCGAGGCTTTGCCTGCTCACTTTCAGATAGCGAGCGAGATCGCCGATCGCCATGCCATTGGAAACACCGGAACGGGAGAGCGCACCGAGCACCGCCCATCGCTGCGTGGTGAGGCCCTCATCCTCGAGGGCGCGTGACCCAGTCTTGTGCAGGATATTGGCGCATTGGTACAGCCGAAAGAACAGACGGTTGGCCAGCTCGTAGCGCACATTGGGTTCGAACGATGGGGTATCGGTGTCGATTGCCACGACGGACTCCTTGGATCGGGCTTTACAGGTACGACAATATCATGTCATAGTTTGTGACGTCGAACACAACTGGAGGAAGCACATGTCACGTTTCGAAGGTCGCACGATCGTGGTCACCGGTGGTGGCGGAGGCATCGGCAGTGCCGTGTGCGCCGGGTTCGCCGCCGAGGGTGGATCGGTCGCCGTGTTCGATCGAGCGCTCGAGCCGGCGACGGCAACGGCAGCCGCGATCACCGACGCCGGTGGACGAGCGATTGCGGTGGAGTGCGACATCACCGACCGCGCAACGATCGACACCGCGGTCGAACGTGTAGCCGGTGAACTCGGGCCGATCGACGTGTTGGTCAACAACGCCGGCTGGGACATGTTCGTGCCCTTCCTCAAGACCGAGCCAGATGACTGGGCCCGTCTGATCGACATCAATCTCGTCGGCGCGTTGAACATGCACCACGCGATCCTCCCGGCCATGGTCGAGCGGGGGAGTGGACGGGTCGTCAACGTCTCGTCCGATGCGGCCCGTGTGGGTTCGTCGGGCGAGGCTGTCTACGCCGCCTGCAAAGCCGGCCTGGTCGCCTTCTCCAAGACGCTCGCTCGTGAGCACTCGCGTCACGGCATCACGTTCAACGTCGTGTGCCCGGGTCCTACCGATACGGCGCTCCTGGCCAGTGTCACCGATACTGCGAACGATCCGGAGAAGCTGCGCGAAGCGTTCCGTCGTTCCATTCCCATGGGTCGACTCGGCCAGCCCGACGATCTCGTCGGCGCGGTCTTGTACTTCGCCAGCGACCAGGCGTCGTTCGTCACCGGCCAGGTGTTGAGCGTCTCCGGCGGCTTGACCATGGCCGGCTGAGCCGCCCTGCTCCAACCCCAACTCCCCATCCCAACCAAGACGCAACGAGGAAGACCATGGACTACACCGACATCTCCGTCGAGTACCGGCGCAACGTCGCCTACATCACGATCAACCGTCCCGAGGTGATGAACGCCTTTCGCGGCCGTACCTGCGACGAGCTGATCAACGCCCTCCACCGGGCGGGCTACGACCCCGAGATCGGAGCGATCGTGCTCGCCGGCGCCGGCGAACGGGCCTTCTGTACCGGCGGCGACCAGTCCACCCACGATGGCCAGTACGACGGTCGGGGCACGATCGGCATGCCGGTCGAGGAACTCCACACGGCGATTCGCGACGTGCCGGTGCCGGTCATCGCTCGGGTGCAGGGGTATGCGATCGGCGGCGGCAACGTGCTGGCGACGATCTGCGATCTCACGATCTGTTCCGAGTCGGCGATCTTCGGACAGGTCGGGCCGAAGATGGGATCGGTCGATCCCGGCTACGGCACGGCGTTCCTGGCCCGAGTGGTGGGCGAGAAGAAGGCTCGTGAGATCTGGTACCTCTGCCGTCGCTACTCGGGTCGCGAGGCCGAGGCCATGGGACTGGCCAACGTCTGCGTTCCCGACGACGAGCTCGACGCCACGGTGGAGGCGTGGGCCGAGGAGATCTGCGAGCGGAGCCCGACCGCCATTGCCATCGCCAAGCGGTCCTTCAACCTCGACACCGCCCATCAGGCCGGCATCGCCGGCATGGGGATGTACGCCCTCAAGCTCTACTACGAGACCGACGAGTCTCGCGAGGGCGTCAACGCGCTGAAGGAGAAGCGGGCGCCCCGGTTCCGGGAGTTCGCCAAGTGAAACTCCGGCCGAACCCCTACGTCGACGGCGATCTCCTCGACCTGGCCGAGATGACCCAACGGTTCGCCCAGGACCGAGTGGCCCCGGGCTACATCGAGCGTGACACCACTCGCGTCCTCGACCGGTCGCTCAGCGAAGAAATGGGGGCACTCGGACTCATCGCTCCGGAGCTCCCCGAGGAGTTCGGCGGTCAGGGTGCCACCAAGGTCGCGGCGGGCGTGATCCACGAACTCATTGCGGCCGCCGATCTGTCGCTGTCCTACATCAACCTGTTGGGCTCGCTGAATGCACAGATCCTCGCCGATCACGGCGATCCCGACATCGTCCGGCCGTGGCTCGTCGAACTCACCGCGGGTCGTGCCATCGTCGCGCTCGGGTTGACCGAACCCCGCGGCGGGTCAGACGCTGCGGGTCTTGCACTGCGCATGGAGCGAGACGGCGACCACTACGTACTCGATGGCGAGAAGACCTCGATCTCGGCCGCCGATCAGGCCGAAATCGCCGTCGTGTTCGGCAGGACGGGAGGGCCAGGTGCTCGGGGCATCACGGCCTTGTTGGTACCGATGGACCTGCCCGGCATCACCACCACCCGTTTCGACTGCCATGGCCAGCGCGCCATCGGCCGAGGTTCGATCTTCTTCGATGACGTACGGGTGCCGGTCTCGCACCGTCTCGGCGACGAGGGCGGCGGTTTCGTCCAAGTGATGCAGGGGTTCGACTTCTCCCGAGCGTTGATCGGCCTCCAGGTGCTTGGCGTGGCCCGCGCCGCGCTCGACGACGCGTGGACCTACTCGACCGAGCGCACCGCGTTCGGCCAGCCGCTGTCGGCCTTCCAGGGCGTCTCGCATCGACTTGCCGAACTCGACACCCAGGTCGAGGCGGCACGCCTGCTGTGCTTCCAGGCCCTCTGGGCCGCGGATCGAGGCCTCCCGCACACCGCCGAGGCGGCCATGTGCAAGTGGTGGGCGCCGAAGCTCGCCTACGACGTCGTCCACGAATGCCTTCTCGTTCTCGGCCACGGGGGCTACGACCGTGGTGTCATGGAACAACGGCTGCGAGATGTGCTTGGCTTCCAGATCGGGGACGGAACCGCACAGATCATGAAGACCATCGTCGCCCGCCAACGGGTCGGCCGAGACGCCGTCCCCGCCTGAAAGAGAGACACGCCATGCACTTCGATGCCGACAACCTCGTGCTGCGCCGGCCGGCCATGATTGCCGCCGGCCACTGGCGAGACCTCACGGCGAACGACGCACTCGACGCAGCGGTCGAAGCCGGGCCCGACCGGCTGGCGGTCTGTGCTCGTCAGTTCGAGACGGGTGAGGATCAGACCTTCACCTACGCCGAGTTGGCGACAATGGCCGACCGCGTTGCGATCGGCTTGCATCGGCTTGGGATCCGGGCCGACGACGTCGTCGCCGTGCAGCTGCCCAACTGGTGGCAGTTCACCGTCTCCTACCTGGCGTGTGTACGCATCGGCGCCGTGATGAACCCACTGATGCACATCTTCCGTGAGCGCGAACTCGAGTTCATGCTCAACCACGGTGAGGCGCAGGCGGCGATCATCCCTTCGACGTTCCGCGGTCTCGACTTCGCTGCGATGTACGACGGCCTTCGCTCGAAGGTGCCGAGCCTTCAGCACATCATTGCCGTCGGCGACAGCGGCCCGGGTGGATTCGAGGCGTTGCTCTCCGGCCCGCCGTGGGAGGACGAGGCTGACGCCAACGAGATCCTGCACGCCAGCCGGCCCGGTCCCGATGCGGTGACCCAGCTGATCTACACCTCGGGCACCACCGGCGAGCCCAAGGGCGTGATGCACAGCTCGAACACGATCACGGCCAACATCGTTCCCTACGCCGAGCGTCTCGGACTCGGCGGCGATGACGTCGTCCTCATGGCCTCTCCGATGGCCCACCAAACGGGGTTCATGTACGGACTCGTGATGCCCGTGATGCTCCAATGCCCGGCGATCCTGCTCGATGTCTGGGACGCGGCAACGGCGAGTTCACTCATCAACGGGCACGGTGTCACCTTCACCATGGCGTCGACCCCGTTCCTCACCGACCTCACCGAATACGTCAGTGCCCCCGACCATGCCGTCCCGACACTGCGCACGTTCCTCTGCGCCGGCGCCCCGATTCCCGGGCCGCTGGTGGAGCGGGCCCAGCAGTCGCTCGGAGCCAACATCATCTCGGCCTGGGGGATGAGCGAGAACGGCGCGGTCACCACGACCCTGCCCGACGATCCGCCCAGCCGAGCCGTCGAAACCGACGGCTGTCCACTGCCGGGCGTCGAACTGAAGGTGGTCGATGACGACGGTGCAAGTGTGCCGACCGGCGAGGCCGGGCGCCTCCTCGTCCGCGGGTGTTCGAACTTCGGCGGCTACCTGAAGCGTCCGCATCTCAACAACACCGATGACGACGGCTGGTTCGACACCGGCGACCTCGCCCGGCTCGACGACGCCGGCTACATCCGGATCACCGGGCGCTCGAAAGACGTGATCATCCGGGGTGGGGAGAACGTTCCGGTCGTCGAGATCGAGAACCTCATGTATCGGCATCCGTCGGTCGCGCAGGTGGCGATCGTCGCCTATCCCGACGAACGTCTGGGCGAACGGGCCTGCGCGGTGGTCACGTTGCGCCCCGACACCAGCCTCACGTTCGACGAGATGGTCGAGTTCCTGCTCGAACACAAGATGACCAAGAGCTACCTGCCCGAGCGACTGCTGATCGTCGATGCCATGCCGGTCACGCCTTCGGGCAAGATCCAGAAGTTCAAGCTTCGAGACGATCTCGCTCAGTCGAACGAGTAGCGGAGCTGCTCGCCGGTGTCGTCCACCTCGGCTTCGCCCGTCAGGCGAAGGTGCTCGAGGTGGGCGTACGTCTCACTCTCGGCCATGGCACCCCACGAGCGCTCGGCGAACAACAGCTTCATGTAGTCGTTGACCGTCCCGCGGCCGACTTCGTCGGAGGCGTCACGCAGCTTGTCGAGACGCTCGTGGTGGTGGAGTTTGATGCCCTCGGCGCGCCCCGCGAGGTCGCCGAACTCGAGCCCATGGGCGGGCAGCACGGTGGTGACCTTGTCGAAGGTCTTCATCCGGTCGAGGCTGTCGAAGAAGTCGTTGAGCGGGTCGACGGTGGCGCCGAGGCCCGAGATGTGAGGAGTGATGGTGGGGAGCACGTGGTCGCCGCTGATCATCACCTGGGCATCGGGGTCGTACAGACACAGGTGATCGATGGTGTGGCCGGGGGTGTGGACGGCGACCCATTCCCGCCCACCGACGAGCAGGACCTGGGCGTCGTCGACGCGCCGAGTGGGCGACGGTGTTGCCACGATGCGGCCGGCCGCCTTGCGCATCGCCCAGTAGCGCAGCCGTCGCGAGCGCGGCATCATCCGGGGCTCGCCTCCCCAGGGTGTCTGCTTCATGAACGGGCCCTGCTCGAACTTCATGCCCCGCACCGATTCGACCTGCGCCTTCAGGTCTTGCTGCGTGACTTCGAGGTCGTCGTCGGCCTCGACCTCCTCGGCGTCGGGGTCCATGAACGTGCGAAACGCACGGTGCGTGATGATCTCCGCACCGAACTTGCGCTTGAACGTTCCCGCCTGCCCGAAGTGGTCGGGATGCGAGTGGGTGATGATGACGGTGTGGACTCGCTCGATCGGGTAGCCACCCGATTTGAGGGTGCGCTGGAGTTCGCGGAAGGTGCGAGGGCCCGGAAGTCCCGGATCGACGAGCGTGATGCCGCGGCTGTCCTCCATCGCATAGCAGTTGACGTGGCCGAGGCCTGGTAGCGAGATCGGAAGCTGCACCCGAAGGATGCCGGGTGCGACTTCCTCGACGCCCTCTCGGGGTTCGCGGCGCTCCTCTCGGACGGGCTTGATCTCGGTGTGCGAGTGGTCGGTCACGCCACACTCCTAGTCGGAGCAGTGGCCCACCGTCGAACTGGCATGAGCTCGGAACGACTCGGACGGTGCTCGGTGTGGTCTAGACAAGTCCCTCGTAGGGATGGAGCGGATCCGTCGAGTCCCACTCGATCTGCATGGTGCGGCCCAGTCCGTGGGCGTCGGCGAGTTCGAGCGCGAGCCGCAAAGCGACCTCGTCCTCGATGGCCCAGCCGGTCGAATCGAAGACCGTTCGTCGGGTCCGATCGACGTGCGCCTGCTCGCCCCGTTGCACCAACGCCGTGATGTCCGGGCCGATGCCGGCAGTAGTCAGCGCCTGGCACTCGCCTTCCACCACGCACTGTTCGACGCAGTCGGGGACGACCAACGCACCCTCGAGCAGACTCGAAGGAAGCTCGATCTTGCCGGGAAAGTCGGCCCCGACGGCGTTGACGTGGAGCCACGGGCGTGTGGTGGCCTCGGGCACCACGGGACCGGCACCGATGTCGACCGACGTGCAGGTGACGAGCACGTCGACGTCGGTCACGACGCGGTCGAGCGAGTCCGCTCCGATGATGTCGACCTCCACGCCGAGGAATCCGATCCGTTGAGGGAACGATGCCGCTGCCTCCGTCGAGGTGTCGAACGCCAGCACCCGCCGAACCTCACGGACTCGGCTCAGGGCGTGGAGTTGAGCGACCGACTGCGCCCCGAGGCCGACGATGCCGACGTCGACGGAGCCAGGTATGGCGAGAATGTCGGTTGCCACCGCCGAGGCCGCCGCCGTGCGCATCGCCGTCAGCAGCGTCGCATCGGCGAGTGCGACGAGATGACCGGTTTCGGTGTCCCACATCGACGAGGTTGCGAGCACACTCGACACCGATCGCTGGACCGGGTTGGTCGGGTGATATCCGACCATCTTGATGACCACCGACCCTCCGGCGTCGTGGACCGGCATCCACTCCAACAAGCCGAGAGCCGGCTTGTCATAGCGAAACCCGTCCCGGGTTCTGACCTCGGTCAGCGCCGGATCATGCTCGGCGAACCGTTGCCGGAGACGAGCGATCATGAGGTCCAACAGCTCGTCGAGCCCGACTCGCTCCACCATCAGGCGGAGATCGGCCGCCGTCAAGATCAGTGTTTCCATGTTCCCCACCTCGTGCAGCTTCCGCACGCACCATCTGAGTGCAGCGCCTCGTTCCTCTCATGACCCCGCCAGCGGTCACAGCTGCATCCTCGCGCTCGCGGCGGGTCGGACGACATACCGCGACGGCAACTGGGCACCTTCGCCTGCCGCCGAGCGATGAGGTTTCAGGGGGCGAGCGTCGGGTAGGGCGGGCTCCAGATCGAGCTTCCACCTCGAAGCTCGCACGAACGAAGGAGTGCCGCACATGGGAGCCATCCGCAAGACCCTGTCGATCGCAACGCTCGGCATCGTCAACTTCCGCAGCAAGTCGGAACGTCTGGCCAGAGCCGAGAACGAACGGGATCTGGCGCTGGCCGCCGGCAGCGAGGCATCGGCTCGAGCCGAGAAGCTGTCGGCGAGAGCGCGACGTGCGGAGAAGCGGGCGAAGAAGGCCGAGTGGCGAGCGCTCGGCGAGGCCAAGAAGTCACGTCGTGAGCGCCGCCGGGCCGATCGATCCGCCGACTCCACCGTGGTCGGGGCCTCCGACCGAGCCGTCGTGCTGGGGCGCCGCGCCCGGAGGAAGGCCAAGAAGGAAGCCAAACAGCTCGCTCGGTCGGGCCGGGCCGAATTCGAGAACGTGAGTCACACCATCGCTGACAAGACCCACGATGCAGTCGACATGGTTGGCGACGCCGCCGAGAAGGTCGGCGTGGGAGGATCGAACTGATGACCGCGACAGCCACTCCGACATCGGTGAATTCCAGCATCGAAGAACTCCGGCGGGCGGCTGCCGACGCCCGGGATCGGGCATATGCGCCCTACAGCAAGTTCGACGCCGGTGCCGCCGTGCGAACAACCTCCGGCGCGGTGGTCACCGGTTCGGTCGTCGAGAACATCTCACTCGGATTGGCCATGTGTGCCGAGCGGGCGGCGTTGTTCTCGACCGTTGCATCCGGCCACCGACCGAGTGAACTGCTGCTGTGGGCGCCGCCGACCGGTGACGACGTCACCATGCCGTGTGGCGCGTGTTGCCAGGTCGCGCTGGAACTGGGCGGTCCGGACCTCATGGTGCACAGCGTGCATGGCAAGACGGGAGAGGGTGATCTCGAGATCGTCAGCGCCCGATTGGGCGACCTCTTGCCGAGAGGGCCCTACAACGGCACCAAGGACTGAGCCTCGTGCCGTCTCGGGTCGAGGGTGAGCTAGGTTCGAGCATCCTCCGCCTCGACGCACTGAAGAATCGACTGACGCAGAGCCTGTTCTTCGTCCCGTTCCTGATGCTCTCGGTCAGCCTGGCGCTCTCCCAGCTGACGGTGCAGATCGATCGGCAACTGGCGGCCGATGCGCTGCCAGGTTGGTTTCAGGTCACGGTCGACTCATCGAGGAGCATTCTGTCGGCCATTGCCGGCGGCACGATCACCGCCGCCTCGATCGTGTTCTCCCTCACACTCGTTGCGGTACAGCTCGCGGCCAGCCAGTTCTCACCGCGGGTGCTGCGCGACTTCCTCGGCGACCGGTTTCAACAACTGGTGATGGGTACGGTCATCGGAACATTCTCCTACTCGCTGTTGGTCCTCCGCGAAGTTCGGTCGGCGCCCGAGGGAGTGGAGCGCGCCTTCCTTCCTCAAGTGTCGGTGGCGCTCGCCGTCGTGTTGGCGGTCGTCTCGCTCGTTGCCATCTTGGGGTCGATCGATCACACCGCAAAGGGGCTGCGAGTCGGCTCGGTGGCCGACGGCATCGTGGCGGCGACCATGCGGGTCATCGAGCAGCTGCCCGAACGCGGGAGTGATGACACGGTCGTCCCGCTCGTCGATGCGCCCGGCGTGTCGAGCGCTCGACCGACGCCGGAGTCAGGCCCGGCTGACCACTCGCCGCCAGGCGACGCGCTGGTGGTGTGGGCGCCGCGCACTGGATGGGTGACCGGGATCCAAGTGGAGCGACTGATGGGGGTGATCCCCGATGGCGTCACCGTCTCGTTGTCCGCTGCCGTGGGGACCTACGTGGTCCGTGGAACGCCGATCGCGTTCATCTGGCCCAGGAAGATCGAGGCCGTCGATGAGATCGTCGACGCGCTTCCAGACGTGATGCGGATCGAGGAGGAGCGCACGATGCAGCAAGACATCTCGTTCGGCATTCTCCAGCTCAACGACATCGCCATGCGAGCATTGTCCCCCGGCGTGAATGATCCGAACACCGCCAACGAGATCGTGGTCCGACTCGGCGCAGTCATCACCGAGCTCTATCGGCGCGACCTACCGCCAATCGAGACGGCAGCGGGTCGACGGCGGATCCTGCGACCATCCGATCCTGGACGAGGTGACTATGTCGAGCAAGCCTTCGAGCCGGTGCGCCGGTACGCCCGGCAGGATCCACGCGTGCTCGAGGTGATCGTCGGCGTTTTGGAGTCGATCATCGAGGATTGCCATCGTCGTCAAGGTGACGAGGCCGATGTGCGTCCGTTGATTCGCCAGCTCGAACTGATGAGCGACGAACTCGGCGAACTTGCGACGAGCGAGGACCGCCGGCGGGTCGGGGCGGCCCTCGCTCGCGTGTTTGCCGAAGTCACCAAGGTGTGAAGATCACCCCTCGGGATCGGTTTCGTGCATCAGAGCATCGATGAGCTGGGCCTTGTTCATGCCGGACCGGCCTTCGATGTCGAGCTCCTGCGCTCGTTCGTAGAGGTCGGCACGGGTCCAACTCGCGAACGACGCCTCGGTCATGTCGTCGGCGACCGTCTCGGCCTCGTCGGCGAGCTCCATCGCCTCGTGTTCGACGGTGTCGACGAAGTGTTCGGTCTGTGCCCTCGCCTGGCCGGCGATTTCACGCGTGCCACTGGCTGCGGTGGACATGGTGCGGTCGAGGACAGATCGGGCCTGACCGGTCACCGTCCGAGTGCCCGTGGCCGCAGCGTCGGCAACCACTTCACTCGAATCGCCGAGCGCCGATGCGGCTCGGGTGGCGAGGCTGCAGCCAAGCGAGGCGACGGCTCGGTTGATCTGCAACATTCGACGGGGGATCGCCGGGAGCCGACCCTCGATCGTGTCGAGTGTGGTGTTGATCTTCTCGGCGGGATACGGAAGGACGGAACGGGGAACTGCCATTGGGAGCCTTTCGGTTGGTGGCGCAGACGGATTTCTGCCTGGCGACGATGTGCCCGCTGGCGGGTGGGACAAACCCACTGAGGACGACCGGCCGAGCCACGCAGCAGCGTTTCCACGTTTCCCCTCGTGGGCGAGGGGAACGACCTCGTCCAGGTGCCGAATGGCACGCCCGCACGTCGGGCGAAGATCCATCATGGGAGGGTCTCGTGACCAACGAATCAGACTTCTGCGACCGACCCGGTGGTCTGCGATGAACCGGCGGATTACCGCGTGGATCTCGATCGTGATGGCGTTGACTTGTGCAGCGATTGGCTGGGTGGCACTCGGCGCGCTCGAACTCGGCGCCAACGACTCGCTGTCCGAGGTCAATGCAGCGCTGGTGTCGGTTGAGGATTCACTCCGTGGGTCGACGGAGGTGGCATCGGCCACCGCTGATGCGCTCGACGCCGCTGCTGTTTCGGTCGACGACGCGGCGGCGGGATCGAGAGCGACCTCCGACGTGGCTCGTGAGGTGGCCGACGTGAGCGGAACGCTCCCGCCGGTTCTCGAGAGCGTGGCCGAGGGCATCGATCAAGTGAACGGCACAGTAGTGCAGCTGAACGCACTGCTGGACTCCTTGCCGTTCACGCTCGGCGACGGCGGCCAGCTCCAGACGTTCGACCCGATCCTGACTGACGTCGATCCGCTCCTCGAGGACCTGCGCGGAGCCGAAGCATCACTCGATGCACTCGTCGTTCAGGCCGATGCCATCGAGAGCTCCTCGACTGAACTGTCCGACGAGCTGCGATCGGTGGCGACCGAACTCCGCAACTCCGTCGCCGACATCACCGTGCTCGCCGACGATGTCGCCGACGCTCGATCGACGCTGGTGGTGAGCGATGAACAGTCGTCGGTCGACCTGCTGGTGGCCCAGCTCGTGATCGTCGGATTGGCTGCGGCCATCATCATCGGCGCACTACCGGACGTCTACGGGGGACGGCGCGATCGGCGCGACGAGGAGTAATCGGCGACAACTCAGTCGGCGCTGCCAAGACCCCCGGCCTCGAAGTCGACGTCGACATGTGAGCCATCGCAGAGTGGTTTCGATGCCGACGCACCGCAACGACAGAGGGTGACTCGGTTGCGTACCTCGAGCTCGGTGCCGTCGTCCATGCGTACGGTGACATTGCCGGTCAGCCACAACGGACCATCCGGGATGACACCGACGCCGGCAGGCAGCGCCGGCTCGACGACATCGCCGTCCACGATGTTCACGAGGCGACCGGATGGGCATTTCTCGACCATTCGAATCACCGTCGCTCGGGTGTCGGTGTCATTGGTCTCGCTCATCAGTGACCAGACCGTTGCCCGCTCGGTGCCGCACAATCCGGCGTGCACGCAGAGCGAAGGATCATCGGTCACCGTCAGCTTCGTGCCCTGCTTGGGAAGGGCTCGCTCGGCGTAGCTGCCGGCCGGCGGCGACGACGTGGCGTCCCACTCGTGCTCGGCATGACTGCCGTCGCAGAACGGCTTGTCACTTGATTCCCCGCATCGACACAGGGCGGTGCCGGATTCGATTTGGCGGGGTGATCCGAACTGCCACGTGAGTGGTTCGCCCTTCTCCGACCAGACATAGTCGGCCGTACGTATCGAAAGCTCGTCGCCGCAGACGAATGGCCCTCCCGCCGTGGCGGTGATGGTTCGTGCGGGCTCGTTGCGGGTCGTCACGTCGTCATTCCTCTGCGCTCATCGGTGCCAGATGTCGATCAGTCCTCGGCGAGATGTCGCCGCATGTCATCGACGTAGTCAGTGGCCAGGCTCGTCTTGTCGTCGTCAGACAACGCCTTGCCGGCGACGGGGAACACTTCTCGCTCCTCCTCGTCGAGGTGGTGGATCAGTCGATCGGCGAGTTCCCTGGCGGTCTGGATCCATTGTGATCCGGACATGTCGTATCCCTGGAGCTGCTCGATGAAGTCGTCCAGCTCCTTGTGCTCGGCGACGCTGTGGCGGGCGGCGTCCTGCGTGAGGTCGTGCTGCATCAGCGGCACATAGAAGTACCGCTCCTCGGCGGCGGCGTGCGCTTCGAGCTGCGCCCGGAGTCGGTCGAACAGTTCGATCCGACCATCGCTCTCGCCGTGGGTCTTGGTCAAGAGGTCGATCAGCGTCCGTTGCTTGTCATGATCGGCGCGGATCGCCTCGAAGATGGTCGTGTCAGTGGTGATATCGGTAGCCATGCCTCCCGCACTACCCGCCTCACCCGGCTGCAAACGGTCGAGCCATGTGCGGTCGAGGTTTGCGCGTTTGGAGGCATCAGCGACGGGTAGCCCGGACTTCGTACCCTAAATGAGTGAGGCATCATGCTCGACATCAGTGACCCCATCCGACTCGTTGGCCGAAGCGTGACCGTGCGAACGGCTGACGGCGACGAGCAGTCGGGGACGCTGTGTTCGGCTGGTCTCAGTGGTGTCGTGGTCGACGTCGACGGCCACAGCGAATGGCTCGCCGCCGCCGACATCGACAGCGTGGAAGCCGCCAACCTCGACGATGCTCAGCCAGAGTCGGTCACTCCCACCTCGTGAGGCTGGCCTGGTCGGGTTGCATCCCGTGGGCCGTTCCCCACAGCACGGCGTCGACGCGGTTGGACGCACCGATCTTGGCGTAGGCCGAGCGGATGTTGCCCTTGATCGTGTTGACGCTCAGGTGCAGCAGGTCGGCGATGGCCGCATTGGACTTGCCCTGCGTGATGAGCGCCAGAACCTCGGCCTCGCGTGCCGTGAGGCCGGCCGACCTGCCCGGCCATTCGAGTGCTTCGTTGTGGAGCCGCCGTGCGGGATGCGGGCTGATGAACCGCTCGCCGGCGTGGAGCCGTTCGAGCGCATCGACGAGCTCGTCGGCCGACGACGTCTTCGACACGTAGCCAGCGGCGCCCAGTGAGAATGCCAGCTCCACCAGTTCGGGGTCGAACGACCAACTGAACACGGCGACCCGTTTGGCGCACGGATTGGCCACGAGCGCGCGTATCTCGCCCAGGTTGGGTTCGGTGCGAGCGAAGGTGTCGTAGAGCACGAGGTCGACCGGTTGCGATACGGGCATGTTCGCATCGAGTTCGAGCACCCGGATGCGGTCGGCATGGGGTGCCAGCATGGCGTTGATCCCCGCGAGCACGACCCCGTAGTCGTTGACGATGGCCAGCGTGATGGGCGCGTCGGTGTCGGCGGTCTCGGTCACCGAATCAGTATGCACAAAGCTGCACGGTCATGCCGGTTTTCCACCCCCAGGGGTGGTTCGTTTGCCGGTGTGTTCCACCACGATGGTGAGACAGGCCGACGGGCCGACGTTGCTTCTTCGTCGGCCTGCGGTGCTCGTGGGAAGGAGTCCATGATCGAGCCGTTCTTCGCTGCCTTCGACGTCGCCTCCGGTGTCCTCACCGTGCGAGGTGAACTCGACGAGGGAACGGCTCCCCACGTCTACGCGCTCAGGTTCGGTGAGGCACGGGTTCGGCACATCGATGCAGCCGGCGTCACCTTCCTCGGTGCCGGCGGCGTCACGGCGCTCCTGGACTGCTGCAAGTCGGTCCCCACGACCATCGACGCGTCGCCCCAAGTTCGACGACTCATCGAACTCTGCGCCCTCGACCACATCCTCGTGGTCGTGCCCCACACCCCCAAAACCCCAGCAACTTTGGAGACTTGATGCCGCTCAGAGGTGTCAACTCTCCAAAGTTGCGTGGGTTTGGGTTGGTCAGGGGAGGTGTTGGTCAGGGGCGGAAGCCCCAGCGGGGTGGGGTGGGCGTCAGGGTGCGTCGGGCGAGGTGGACCCAGTCGCAGAGGAGGGCGCGAGTGTCACGAGGGTCGATGATCTGCTCGATCTCGTAGAACTCGGCGGAGCGATGGGGTGAGCGGTAGCGGTTGAGCCGCTCGGCGATCTCGGCCCGTAGTGCGTCGGGATCGTCGGACGCGGCGAGGTCGGCCTTGTAGGCCACCTCGAGGCCACCTTCGAGCGGGAGCGAGCCCCAGTCGCCCGACGGCCAGGCCATCCGCATCGACTGGGATCCCGGCTTTCGGTTCGAGGCACCGGCAATGCCGAAGGCCTTGCGCAACACCACCGTGCAGTACGACAGCTTGGCCTGGCGGAGGGCGACCAGCACCCGTGAGCCTTCGCGAACGGTTGCTTCCTCCTCGGAGGTCTTGCCGATGACGAAGCCGGGGCAGTCCTCGAGATGGACCATCGGCAGATGGAACAGCGACGCCAGATCGATGAGACGGGTCAGCTTCTTGCACGAGTCGGCGGTCCAGCCGCCGCCGTAGATCCTCGGGTCTTCGGCGTAGATCGCGATGGGGACACCGTCGAGGCGGGCCAGTCCACCGATGATCGATGTGCCCCACTGGCGCCCGATCTCGAAGAAGCTGTCGTGATCGACGACAGCATTGATGATCGCCCGCATGTCGTAGGCCTGGCGTCGCTCCCGTGGGATGGCGTCGATCAGCCACTCCTCCCGCCGGCCCGGATCATCGCCCCAGTCCTCGATCGGCGGCAGTTCGTCGACGTTGCCCGGCAGGTACGACAGGAAGTGTGCCGCCCGTTCGAACGCCTCGGCTTCGGTGTCGACGGCGTCGTCGATGGCACCGTTCGAGGTGTGGATGTTGGCGTGCCCGAGTTCTTCCTTCGACACCGAGCCGAGACCGGCCTGTTCCACCAGCGCCGGCCCGGCGATCATCATCTGCGAAGTGTCTCGCACCATCACCGAGTAGTGGCAGGTCGTGGCCCGTGCCGCTCCCATCCCGGCGACCGAACCGAGTGCGAGGGAGACCGACGGCGCGACGTCGAGATGGTCGATGACGGTGTGCCACCCGGCGAGCACCGGAATGTAGGTGCGCCCGGCCATCTCGATGGTCTTGACCGAGCCACCCCCCGACATGCCGTCGAGGAGGCGCACGTGGGGGAGCCGCATTTCGAGCGCCAGGGACTCCGAGGCCTCACGCTTGGCCGAGATGGAGGCGTCGTTGGACCCACCTCTGACGGTGAAGTCGTCGCCGGACACCACGATCGGGCGACCGTCGAGTTCGGCGAGCCCGAACACGAAGTTCGAGGGCATGAGATCGAGCAGGTTGCCGTCGTCGTCGTAGGTGGCGACGCCTGCGGTCTTGCCGAGCTCCCAGAGCGACCCCTTGTCGACGATCGCCTCGAGCCGTTCGCGGATGGTCTGCTTGCCGAAGTAATGCTGGCGTTCGACCTTGTCGGCGCCGCCGAGCTGCTCGGCCAGACGCTCGCGTTCTCTGAGCTCGTCGAGCTCCGGTTCCCATCCCACTCGAGGTCCCCTTCGATGTCGGTGTGGAGCTCGAGACTATGTGCCGGTCACGGTGCGGTCGAACCGATCCCGGCCGACCGCACCGTGTCCCGCTACTCGATTACGACCGAGGTCGACGACGATCGGCCGAACACCTCGGGTGCGTAGATCTCTTCGGCTCGGGCCGGCGGCACGACGAACGCACCGGGGGTGGTCGCCCGAGCGGTGTAGACGTATTCGTAGGTACCGGCGCCGAGGTAGGCGGCGAAGGCCTCGGCCCGGTCGTCGCGCAGGTTCTGGTGTTGGTACCACGGCCAGCACCAGCACCAGTCGTCCCAGCGAGCGACCGGGCTGGCTTGCTCGGCCTCGGGCGGCAATTCGCCCACGTTGGCGAGCGCGGTGTTCAGCGGCTCGAACCCAGCGGGCAGCGGATCGATGAGGGCCATGTTGGTGCGAACGGCGTCGGCCACCATCGTGACCCGGACCCGCACCGTGGCCCCGGCCTTCACGTGCCACACGCCGTCGGCCCCGAGCACGACGTCGGAGGGATCGTCGATCGGCTCGTAGGTTCGGTCGACGACGAAGCCCTCGTCGCGTGGGGCGAGATGGAGATCGTCGGGGGCATAGCGAAGGCCGAGTCGGTAGTAGAGCCGGCCGGTGCCGTCGTTCGCGAGCGTGAGCGAGGTGTCGCCGCCGGCAACCAGGTCGGCCATCGGCACCAGCGTGCTCCCACGGTCGGTCGTACGCCCGTCGTAGGTGTGCTCGGCGGCGTAGCGGTCACCGAGCCACGCTCGGGCGACGAAGTCGGGTGTGGCCGACTCGAAGGTGGCGAAGTACCGCTGCATCGCCAGGAGGATGAAGCCGTTCTCGTAGGCGTTGTTCCAACGTCCCTTGATCTGGTTGCCGAGCAGGCCCTGCACGACCTTGGGGATCAGGTCGCTTTCCGGGCGCTGCGAGATCAAGGCGTCGAGCACGATGCCGTCCGTCCGACGATCGGAGTAGGCGAGGAGGTAAGCCTGATCGCCGTAGTCGGTGGCGAACGTGGCGGCACCCGGCGTGTCGACGGCCCGATTGACGAAGGTGCGCTCGATCGCGTTCCCCGCTGCCTCGTCGTCGAGCACCGGCCACAGCCACGCCAGGGCGTCGAGTCCGAGCGTGTCCCTCGCCCGGTCGTAGAGCGACTTGGCCTTCTGGGGGTCTCGATCACCGGCGAGGTTGCGGACATGGAGGGCGTAGGCCGAGAGCGTGTCACGCACCGGCTGGCCGTACCACTGCGGGAAGTGGGACTCGATGTCGGCCAAGTACCACAGCCCCTGATCGATGGTCTGCTGCGACACTGTGTAGCCGGCGTTCTTCGTCGAGATCACCGCCTGCAGTGCGGCGAGCGAGGTGAACGGTTCGGACACATCGCCTCGACGCCACGATGGGAAGCCACCGTCGTCGTTCTGCAGTCGGGTGAGCGCATCGAGGTCTCGTCGCATCGATGCCTCGATGGCGGCAGCGTCGGGGAGTCCGTCGGCGTCGAACTGGTCGAGGACATCACGCAGGGCGACGATCGCAATGATGCGGGCGGCCCGGCCGTCGGCGTTGTCGTAGTCGTACTCGTTGAGGTAGAGCACGGCGTCGGTGAGCGCCTGCACCGCGGTCGAGGACGTGTCGACTTCGAGGCCGCCGAACCGCGGGTAGACACCGGTCGGAGCCAGCAGCGGTTGGGCGATGGCCGTCGTCCCGCCGTCACCGTCGATGACACCGTAGGTGGCGAACGCTTCGGCGGTTGCCGGCGTGTACACCGGGAGCGAGATGGCGGCCGAGTCCGAGGCGTCAGCGCTCACGGCCGCCACCCGGAACTGCGCCGTGCCGGCATTGACGGCCTCCGCCGGGAACCGCACTTCGACCCGATCGTTGGCGGGCACGACGATTCGTCGACCGTTGCCGGCCGTCAGCTCGAGGTTCGAGGTCTCGATCGCAACATCGACGGTCATGTCGACATCGGTCTGGTTCTGCACCACGATCGGGAGTTCGAAGCGGTCACCGAAGTTCAGGAACCTCGGCGCCGACGGGCGCACCATGAGCGGGAGACGTGCCGTGATGGTCGATTCGCCCGAGCCGAACCGATCGGCACCGTCGACGGCGACGGCCATCACCCGGTAGCGAGTCAGGTTGTCGGGGAGCGGCACCTCGACGGTGACTCGGCCCGAAGCGTCGGTAAGTTCGCTCGGGCGGTAGACCGCCACGGCGCTGAAGTCGGACCGCACGTCAATCGACGGCGACGGCGCACCAGCGTTGCGAGTCGAGGTGTCCTGGTCGGCTGCAGCCGGAGCGATGGCGCCTTCCTCGGCTTCGGTCGCGCTGTCCTCGGACCCTCCGTAGGCAGCGGCCGTCGTGGTTTCCGCCGCAGATTCGTCGCCACCGTCGCCGGCCAGCTGGTCGGCGCGGTGCAGCACGATGGTGGAGCGGAGGTACTCGGCGAAGGTGTTCGAGTAAATGGGGGAGTAGAACACCGCAAGCGGATCGGGGAGCTGATAGCCCGTCAGCGAGAGCACAGCTTCGTCGACGACGACCAGCGCCACCTCGGCGCCGTCGACCTTTGAGCCGCCGGGTCCGGCGACTTCGACGGTGACGGACGTGTCGTCGCCCGGTTCGAGCTGGACGGCGCCTGGCGTGGCGGTGACGGAGAGGGTGCGGGTCACCGGCGGGATCGAAAGGTCGATGGTGCCGGTGGCGAAGGCCGGTCGGCGCGGCGCGTCGGGCAGCGCGCTGCCGTCGTCCGCCGTGCGTTCGGCCGACCCGACCATCTCGATCATGAGGGTGAGGTTCGGGATGTCTCGCTCATCGATCGGGATCCGGAGGACAGCGGAGCCGTCAGGTGCGTCGAAGACCTCGGTCGACTGCACGCCACCTCGCGTCACCACGAGTTGACCGGTGGCGGGGCTGAAGGGCGCCTGCACCAGGATCTCGGCGGTGTCGCCCGGGGCGTACGTCTCTCGGTCGGGGACGATCGTGACGGTTTCCTGGGTGACGGTTCGGTTCGGTCGGCCGGTGCCGCCGCTCACCCAGCGGGTCAGCTCCGTGCGGTTGGTGCGACCACTGGCATCGTGAACGGTGGCGGTGATCTTGTAGGTGCCGCCGATGTCGGTGTCGAACTCGCATTCGACGGCCTCGTCGGCCGAGGCGACCTCACAGGTCTGGGCATCGACCAGGGTCTCGGTCCAGGTGCCGTTGCGGTAGGTCGATTCGGTGCGGCCGGCCTCCATCGAGATCGTCGTGCCGGGCACCGCCCCACCGTCGATGTCGGTGACGATCGACTGGATCCGGAGCGGCGTACCTGCCTCGACGAATGCCCGATCGCTGCGCAGACCGACGTAGAGCTCGGAGGGATGGACGAGCACCTGGGTCTGCGACGACCACTGCTGCCGGTTCACGTCGGTCACGGTCGCCTGCGCCGACACGGTGGTCGGCTGATCGACCTCGGGGCCCGAGAACTCCATACGGAGGTAGTGCGAACCGTCGGCGTCGGTCCGCCCGGCGAACTCCTTCACCTCGACCTCGCCGCTGCCGGGCCAGCAGTCAAAGCAGTCGCTCGGGTAGTACTCCTCGGCGTAGCCGTAGCCGTACCCGTCGTCGATGGCGAAGCCGGACCACCACGGGGTCCAGATGCCGAAGGTGAAGTCCGATCGATTCGGTGGCGTGTACTGGGTATTGCGGTTGGTGACCAGCCATGCCACGTCGGCGTCGGGTAGTGGGCCGCCGGCGTAGTACGTGGCGTCGACGGCGACCGTTGCGTCCTCGCCGAGGAAGTACGGCGCACTCGATTCGTGTCGGGCGTTGACCTCGAATTCCGGGGTGCGGAACTCCTGGATCATGAACGAGTGATCGGTCTGTTGGTAGCTGAGGCCTTGCGCACCGACCAGTTCCATCGACATCCACGCCTGACCGAGGTTTACTCCGTCGGGGAGATCGAGCGACACCTCGAACCCACCGAGCGCATTGACCTCGGCGGTGCCTGAGCCGAGGTCGACGCCCTGGGGGTCGTAGGCCTGATAGCGAATGGAGGCGTCGGCGCCCACGAGGGCGAGCTGTGGATCGTCGCCGCCACCGAGCTTGCGGACCCAGCCCTTGAGGCGCATCGTCTCGCCCGGTCGATAGATGCCGCGATCGTCGAAGGTGTACCAGCGGGTCTGGTCCGACGACCCCATGGGCGTCCAGCCGGACGACCACTGCGACATGAGCATCGTGATCCGACCGTCGTCGCTCGCCGACAGACCCCGCACGCTCGCTGGCATCGGCTGGACGATCGCAAGGCCGTCGTCGTCGGTGGTGACCTTGCGGCCAGAGCCGAGCATGGTGACCTCGACGTCGGGACGAGGTTCGCCGGTCGACAGGTCGGTCGTCCACACGAGCATCGTGTCGTTGGCGATCACCGCGTCGATGCCGAGGTTGGTCGACTGGACCCAGGCAACGGTCGGCTGGTTCTGCCAGTACTCCTCCGACTGGTTCGAGTAGCGCTCGGTCGGGGCGACGCGAACCACCAGTTGTGATGACTCCTCGAAGGGATCGGAGAGGTCGAGGAGCGATTCGGTGATGCGGTCCTGTTCGGCATCGAGGTCGACGACCTCATCGACCAGCACCGGCCAATCTGGCGCAGGTGGGTTCGTGTCCGACCATTGGCGATCGAGGTAGTTCTGGAAGTCACCGATGTCGTCTGGCCCGACCTTCCACACGGTGAGCTGCACCGAGTCGTGGTTGGTGGTCGTGATGTTGACGCCCTTGGACTTGGACAGCGGATCGACGGTGAGGAACGCGCGGTCGAACCGCTGCAGGCTGGGGAGCGCGTCACCGACCTCGAACTCGACCTCCCTCGCTTGACCGAGCGTCTGGCCGAAGCGGTCGGTGATCGAAGCGTCGAGCGTGACCGTGTAGGTGGTCCTGCCGTTGCTGACGCCGCGAATGTTGATGCTGTCGCCGTAGAAGTCGACGGCTTGCCCGGGGAGCGAGGGGCTGACGGAGACCATCGACGGATCGAACAGGTCGAGATCGAGTGGGTTGGAGAACCGGATCGACCAGTGGTCGCCGGGTCGGCAGGTGTCGTTCCAGCCACACGCCGAGTCGGCAACCCGTAGCGGCGGGTAGGTGCGGCCGTTGAAGGTCGTCGCCGAGGTCGCCGTCTTCGGACCCTCGGCCGACGGCGTGCCCGGTCCAACCTCGATGGTGATCGCACGGTCGGCGGGCAACAGTGCCTCGGGTGTGATCGCCAGCCAACGCCCCTCGAGCGCCGTGGACACGTGCGAGGCCACGGCCTCGTCGTCGGCGATCTCATCGCTCGTCGCCAAGCGGATGCTCACCGAGTCGCCGTCGGCCCGCACCGTCGTCGAGGCCAGTACCTCGGCGGGGTCGACCAGTTGGTCGAAGCCGATGAAGAAGACGGGAGCGAGCGGCAGTGAGTCCGAGAGGGGGACCACGGTGGTGGGGACCGCCGGCGGTGTCTGGAACGTCCAGCTCACGGCGCTCGAGAGGGTCTGGCCGCTGGCCGACGCCGTCCCGGCGGGAACGGTGACGGTGTAGTCGGTGGCCATCGGCAGCCGATCGGTCAGCGCGGGCTCGACCTCGAACCGGAGTGTGCGTGTGCCGATCCAACGCCAGCGGCCAGGCACGTCGGGCTCGATCGAGATGGGGACGTCGGCCTCCTCGAGTTGCTCGACGGTGGCCAGGGCCACCATGGGCTGGTTGAAGGTGACGCTCAGGAACGGTGCGAGTGCGACCGCTCCCTCCGGCTGGAAGCGCACGACTTCGAGCGGTGCGTCATCGTCGGTTGCGACCGGCGGCACGTCGACGGGCGGAGGGAAGGCGGTGTCGACCGTGCGGCCGACTCGGGGAGGCTGGAGCGACGATGTCGGCCAGTTGAACTCGGTCGAGTCGTCGGCCACGTCCCAATCCGGGAGGCGATCGATCACGGCGGCTGCGGCCGTCGCATCGAGCGGGTCGCCGTCGACGACCTGCGGCGGTTGGGCTTGGCCGGCCTGACCGGCTGAGAGATTGATCGTGAACACACCGCCACCTGCCCCGGTGGCCGTCACCGGTCGAGTCGTGGATCGAACGGGTTGTGCCTCATCGCTGCTTCCGCCGGTGCAACTGGAGGCGACGAGCAGCGCACCGAGGAGCGCTCCGGCCATGCGACGTGATCCTGTCTGCATCTGCTCGTTCCTTCCTTGTCTCGACGCGAATCGGCCGCGTCAGAGCAGAAGTGAGACGACCGACACCCGGAGGCTGGTTCCCCGGTGCGACGATTTTCCTTCCAGTGATGGGTCATAGACAGTGGCTTCGGGCCCTGGACCTCGGTGATCGAGATCGCCACAGTGGTCGTGGCGACCGGCGAGACGAGCAGGTGATCAGCATGAAGGCCATGATCCTCAAGGAGTTCCGACAGATGCGCCGTGACCGGCGCACCGTTGCCTTGATGGTCGGACTGCCGATCATGCTGCTCGTCGTCTTTGGCTACGCCGCCCGCTTCGATGTCGCCTCGATCCCGACCGCCGTGGTGGGGCCGAACGCCAGGGATATGGCCGGTCAGCTGCCGGAAGTGTTCACGGTCGATCTGGTCGACCCGACGCTCGGCGAGGGCGAGGTGACCACGATGTTGCGCGACTCCGAGGTCAAGGTGGCATTCGTGACCAGTCAGCAGACGGTGCTGCTCGTGGACGGCACGGAGCTGTTCGTGGCCCAGTCGGCGTTGCGGCGGGTGCCGTCAGGGGTGATGCCGAAGGTGCTGTTCAACCCGCAGCTCGACACCGCGACCGTCATGGTGCCGTCGTTGATCGGACTGATCATGTTGTTCATCGGCACGGTGATCACCAGCCTCGGCGTGGTGCGCGAACGTGAACAGGGCACGCTCGAGCAGTTGGCCGTGATGCCGCTGCGCCCGGTCGACGTGATCGTCGGCAAGATCGCACCGTACTTCCTCGTTGCCGTGATCGATCTCGCAGTGGTGACGCTCGCCGGGCTGTGGTTGTTCAACGTGCCGTTCCGGGGCTCGGTGCTGCTCTTCGCCGCCTACGCCATGCTCTTTCTCTTCGTCGTCCTCGGTCTTGGTGTCGCCATCTCGACGGTGTCACAGAGCCAGGGCGAAGCGATCCAGTTGGCGATCATGACGCTGCTGCCACAAATCATGCTGTCCGGCATGATCTTCCCACTGGAATCGATGGCCGCCGGCGTCCGGTGGATCGGCTACCTGCTCCCGCTCACCTGGTTCGTCGTCGGCATGCGAGGCATCTTCTTGAAGGGCACGGCGGTCTCTGCCCTCTTGTTTCCCCTCGCGCTCCTGGGTGTGATGGCCGCCGTGGTGTTCGGCGTGGCGATGTACCGATTCCGGCAGGACCTCGCTCCCACGGCGCAGCAGGGCGGTGCATCGTGAGCTGGTCGGTGACCGACCTCAGCGTCCGGTTCGGCGAAACGAAGGCGCTCGAGCGAGTCGATCTCACGGTTCGCCCTGGTGAGTTGACAGCCGTGGTCGGCGGTGACGGTGCCGGGAAGTCGACGCTGCTGCGGGTCCTTGCCGGCCTCGACATCGGCCGGCGCGGTTCGGTCTCGATTCCGGCGGCGGATCGCATCGGCTACGTGCCGGCCACCGGGGGTGTCTACGACGATCTGACGATCATGGAGAACCTGTCATTCGTCGCTGCTGCCTACCGGGTGGTGTCCTGGCAACCCCGCGCTCGTCAGCTTCTCGCCGCCGCTGCCATCGACGGCTTCGAGGATCGCCTGGCCGGCCAGTTGTCGGGAGGCCAGCGCCGCAAGTTGGCCGGCTGTCTGGCGCTGCTCCATGAGCCCGAGTTGGTGGTGCTCGACGAGCTCACCACCGGTGTCGATCCGCTCAGTCGGACCGAGATCTGGCGGCTCATGGCTTCCGCCGCCGCTCGGGGATCCGCAATCGTTGCGGCGACGACCTACCTCGATGAGGCAGAACGGGCGGTCAGTGTCACGCTGCTCCACGAGGGTCGGGTGTTGGCGGCCGGTGCGCCGGCGGACATCGTCGCCGGGATCTCGGGCTCCGTCGACGATCGGAGCGAACCGACGAACGGCTCGCTGGCGTGGCGTAAGGGCCGGGGCTGGCGGCAGTGGGATCCGAATGGTGTGCGGAGTCGCCAACTGACGCTGGAGGACGCCGCCATCGTGCTGGAGCTCCAGGCCGAACTTGCGTTGACGACGCAGGGCGATCGGCCATGAGCCGGGCAAACGGCGCCAAGCCGGTCGCTGCTGAGCAGCTCACCATGCGGTTCGGTGACTTCACCGCCGTCGACGATGTCGACCTCAGCGTCGAGGCCGGGGAGGTGGTTGCGCTGATCGGGGCGAACGGTGCTGGCAAGACGACGCTGATCAAGATGCTGCTGGGCCTGCTCCGCCCGACGTCCGGCCAAGTCAGCGTCTTCGGCGCGCAACACGATCGAGAGGTCCGGCGGCGCATCGGCTACGTGCCGCAGAACCTCGGGCTCTACGCCGATCTGAACGAAGACGAGAACCTCGAGTTCCGGTCGGCGGTCTTCGGGGCAGGGAACGGCGGACGAACGAACCGGCCCGCCCGCTCCGGTCGGCCGCCGGTGGTCGGCAAGATGCCGCTTGGCCGACAGCGTCAGATCGCCTTTGCCGCGGCGATCGGCCACCACCCCGACCTGCTCGTGCTCGATGAGCCGACCTCGGGGGTGTCGCCGCTCGCTCGGAGCAGGCTGTGGGACCAGATCCATGAGCAGGCCGATGCCGGGGCGGCCGTGTTGGTGTCGACCCACTACAGCGACGAAGCCGAGCAGGCGGACCGGTTGGTGATCATGGCAAAGGGCGCGGTGGTCGCTTCCGGCCAGACTGCCGACATCATCGGTGGCCAGACCCTCGTCGAGGTCACGACCGAGCGGTGGGCGGAGGGGTTCGAATCACTCGAGCGAGAGCACCTCGACATCAGCCTCGACGGCCGACGGATCCGAGTGCTCGGTCGCTCGGCCGACGAGGTGCGCTCGTTGCTGGGGCCCCTCCAACACGACGCCGCCATCGCGATCGTCCCCGCCACCTTGGAAGAGGTCGTGATCTCGCTCGATGCTCGTCGGACGACTCGACCCACCGGCGGGCGTGGGTGATACTCGGACGCGTGCGGGCACCGCTCGCCGACGACACGATCAGGGGGATCCGACATGAGCCGCAGCATCGAGACCGGGAGCGAACACCTCACCTGTGACATCGACGACGGGGTGGCCGTCATCACGATGAACCGACCGGAGCGCCGGAACGCCCTGACCGACGGGATGCTCAGCGGCATCGCGCACTGCCTGGCCGAGGTCGAGACGGCCGACGACGTCCGATGCGTGGTGTTGACCGGCGCCGGTGGCGCGTTCTGCGCCGGCGGCGACGTGAAGGGATTCGCCGAAGGCGATGGCGCCGGGGGTGGAGGCACGTCCTGGGACGCCGGGGTGCACAAACAGCGGCTGAACCATCGCAACACGTCGGGGGCGCTGCACCGCATGCCGAAGCCGACGCTGGCCGTCATCCCGGGCGCGGCGGCCGGTGCCGGGCTGTCGATGGCCCTGGCCTGTGACCTGCGGATCGCCGCCGACTCGGCCGTGATGACCACGGCGTTTGCCAAGGTCGGGTTGGCCGGCGACTACGGCGGCACCTGGTTCCTGACCCAGCTGGTCGGCCCGGCGAAGGCGAAGGAGCTCTACTTCCTCCCCGAACGCATGTCGATGGATACTGCGCTCGAGCTCGGCATCGTGAACAAGGTCGTGCCGGCCGACGAGCTCGAATCCACCTGGCGTGACTGGGCGGCGCGGCTCGCCGCCGGCCCGCCGATCGCCTACCGCTACATGAAGGAGAACATCAACCGGTCGGTCACCGGCGATCTCGACACCACGCTCGATCTCGAGGCGACGCACCATCGCCACACCGGGACGACTCGGGATCACAAGGAAGCGTCGAAGGCCTTCGTCGAGAAGCGTGAGCCGGTGTTCGAAGGCCGCTGAGGCCCGACCACCCCAGCAACTTTGGAGAGTTGATGCCGCTGAGAGGTGTCAACTCGCCAGAGTTGCGTCGATTTCGGGGTCAGCCGTTGCCGCTGAGGTAGATCTGGGCGGCGACGAACCCCACCACCGACAGCAGCACGCCGAGCCCGAAGGTGAGTTTGATGACGTGCTCGGAGCGCCACTGCCATTCGGCGGCGCCGCGGAACGGTTCGGGCAGGTGGTGGACCCGGATCTCGCGAACGAGGATCGTCGAGCTCAAGCCCACCGCCAGGGCCAGGAGACCCACCAGGACGGTGGCGGCGGCGGTGATGATGAGCGCACCGCTCCCGGCGAGCGCCCAGTGGTTGACGGCGCGTCCGAGACGCCACTGCTGGGTGGCGGCAACCCCGCCCTTCTCGGCGGCAACGGTCAGGCAATCGGTGGCCTCGTCGAACCAGCCCAATCCGGCGAAGGAGGCGGCAAGGTCGGCCCAGCCTGCGGGCGACGACGGGTCGGCTTCGATCGACTTGCGGGCGAGCGCGTCAGCTCGGGTGTAGCGGTGGTCGACCAGGGCGGCGACCGCCTGGGCGTGGTAGGCCGACGCACCGAGTTCCTCACGTTCCTCGAGGCGAGCGAGCGCAGCCTTCAGCTGCTTGCGGCGACGGGCGTGCGCGGCAGCGATCACCGTCAGTTCGTCGATCGACGGGTCGTCGGGGCGAAGGCGGCGCGCCGAATCGAGCACGTCGAGCGCCGGCTTCCACTGGCGCTCCTCGATCAGCTGGACAGCGTGCCCGAGCAGGGTCTGTCCGGCCTCGGGTCCCTTCGTCGTCGCGGCGGCGCCGACGACTCGACGGGTGGTGTGCAGCGCATTCACCCGCCCCCATCGGTCGAAATCGCCTCGGCTTGAGCGATTGCTCGCCCGCCGGCGCTCACCCCGCAGCTCATGCTGCGCCGTGCGGACGGCCTGTCAGTGCCAACCCCTACAGTGATCGGGTGGTGCAACGTGAGAACATCCTCGACGGCCTCAACCCCGCCCAGCTCGATGCGGTGGTGCACACGGGTGGTCCACTGCTCGTCATGGCCGGGGCCGGATCCGGCAAGACTCGGGTCCTCACCCGTCGGATCGCCTATGCGATCGAGCAGGGACAGTCACCGTTCGAGATCCTCGCCATCACGTTCACCAACAAGGCTGCCAACGAGATGAAGCAGCGGGTCCAGGCGTTGATCGGGCCGGTCGCGAACAAGATGTGGGTGTCCACGTTCCACTCCGCCTGTGTGCGCATCCTGCGTCGTGAAGCGGCAGGGCTCGGCTTCCCGTCGAGCTTCACGATCTACGACCAGGCCGATTCGCGCCGGCTCACCGGCTACGTCATCCGCGATCTCGGCCTCGACCAGAAGCGCTTCGCCCCCCGGGCCATGCAAGGCGCCATCAGCGCGGCGAAGAACGAGGGGTTGGGTCCCGAGCGCTACGCCGATCAAGCAGCGGCCGGGTTCGAGCGCAAAGTCGCCGACGTCTACCTCGAGTATCAACGCCGCCTCACCCAGGCCGGCGCCATGGACTTCGACGACCTGCTGCTCAACACCGCACACCTGTTCCGCAAGCACCCCGACGTGCTCGGCCATTACCGGCGTCGCTTCACGATGCTGCTGGTCGACGAATACCAAGACACCAACAGCGTCCAGAACGAACTCGTGCTGGGGCTCGCTGCCGAGCACCGGTCGGTCACCGTGGTGGGCGACAACGACCAGGGCGTGTACGGCTTCCGCGGCGCCGACGTCCGCAACATCCTCCAATTCGAAGACGCCTTCCCCGACACCACCGTGGTGCTACTCGAACAGAACTACCGGTCGTCGCAGACCATCCTCGATGCGGCGAACGCGGTGATCACCAACAACTTCAGCCGCAAGCCGAAGAACCTGTGGACCGACGCCGGCATGGGCGAGGCCATCCAGCGTTTCCAGGCCGACGACGAGGTCGACGAAGCCCAGTTCGTGGCCAACGAACTGGCCCGGCTGCACGACCGGGGCGACTACCGGTGGGGCGACATGGCGGTCTTCTACCGCACCAACGCCCAGTCCCGAGTACTCGAGGAGTACTTCCTGCGGGTGGGCATCCCCTACAAGGTGGTCGGTGGCACCCGCTTCTACGATCGCAAGGAGATCAAGGACGCCATCGGCTACCTGAAGGCCGTGGCCAATCCATCCGACGAGGTCTCGGTCAAGCGGGTCCTCAACACGCCGAAGCGGGGCATCGGCGACACCTCGGTCGCGAAGATCGATGCGTTCGCCAAGATGCACGGCTATTCGTTCACCCAGGGCCTCGAGCGAGCATCCGACGCCGGGGTGTCGGGCACGGCGGTCAAGGGCATCGCCCAATACCTCGAGCTCATGTCGAGCTTCGGCGCCGAACTCGAGAAGGGCCCGGCGCACGTGATCGAGACGATCCTGCGCGACACCGGCTATCTGGTCGAGCTGGAAGACGAACGCTCGGTCGAGAGCGACAGTCGAGTCGAGAACCTGCAGGAACTGATCGGCGTCGCCCGCCAGTTCGAGACCGTCGACGAGTTCCTCGAACAGGTCAGCCTCGTGTCCGACGCCGACGAACTCGATGACGAAGACTCCGCCGTCATCCTCATGACCCTCCACGGGGCCAAGGGTCTGGAGTTCCCAGTCGTGGTGATGCTGGGCATGGAGGACGGCATCTTCCCCCACCTGCGCGCGCTCACCGATCCCGACGAGCTCGAGGAGGAGCGCCGCCTCTGTTACGTCGGCATCACACGGGCCGAGGAGCGGCTCTACATGACCCACGCCTGGAGCCGCATGCTCTTCGGCCAGAGCCAGTACAACCCGCCGAGTCGGTTCCTTGACGAGATCCCCGAGAACCTCATCGTCGAAGCCGAGGGATCACGTGGTCGTCGCAAGAGTGGCAGCAGCGTCTTCGGCGGGAGTGGCACGTCGAGTCGGGCCGGGCGCCAGGGCACGATGTTCGGCGGGCGAGACGAGAAGGTCGATACTGCGCTCAAGCCTCGTGGCAACGCCCTCGCCGGGCCCAGCGTCTTCGGCGCTCCGAGCGGGGTGCAGCCGAGCGGCGCCGACTCGCTCGACCTTCGTACCGGCGACGACGTCATCCACAAGAAGTGGGGTGAGGGCGTGATCCTGTCGATCCGGGGCGGCGGCGACAAGGCCGAAGCCGTCGTGCGGTTCCCGTCGGTCGGGGAGAAGACACTCCTGCTCGCCTGGGCCCCGCTCCAGAAGGTCTGACCTCCGCTCACGACGTTGGCCTGCGTGGCGGGCAGGCGTTGTCGACAAGGTGCCAATCAGCTGGCGGCCGGCGGGCTTCAGGTGCGTCCGCGGATGGATTTCGTGCGCCGAGCGTGACCAGCCAAGGTTGGTGGTCACTCAATGTGACGAAACGCATCCGCGGGTGGATGCCACGCGTCCCGGTCTGGCGCGGATTCAGTTTTGTCTGTTGACAAGGCGTGGGGATCGTGCGCTGTCGGCATGGGCAGCGATCTCATTCGACGCCGTCTGCCGCAGGTGCATTGCTCATCGAAGGACGGCGCCGTGTGGATCTACCTTCGAGTGATGGGCGGCGGTGGAACCAGGCTGGTGAAGGGCGTCGTGTCGCTCGATGTGGCGCTTCGGTTCGCCGCCATGGTGATTGCTGTCTCGCTGCTCCGCGAGTTCCGCCAGGAATCGGAATCGGTCGAGCCGAACAGCGATGGCTTCCCGGTCGGCCTGCTCATCGGCCCGCTCGCAGTGTTCGTCGTCTGGAACCTCGTCCTGATGGGCGTGTCGATCCGAAGGTGGAGCAAGGGATCCCTTGGTGAGGTGGGCCACGTCAGCCTGGTCGGTGCGTTGAGCGCTGCACGGGTGCTCTGGATGTTCCCGCTCGCTGATGACCTCTGGTATCGGCATCACGATCAGTTGATGGTGCTTGTTGCAGCGTCGGTCCTCTGTACCGCCGGTGCTTTGGTGCATCGTTCTCAGGTGCAGGGCGACCCTTCGACGCTCGTGGCGTGATCGGACGCACACGAGCGGAGCGTGAACTCGGTCTCGTGGTCGAGCGACATGTATCTCGCTGACTCGTAGCGGTTGCGTGACAAGGGTGTTGCAGTGCTCGCTGGAGGCTGGTCTCGTCTTGGGCCGCTCGGGAACTCGTTGGCGGGCGGCGTCGTCAGAGCGGCATGTGGCTTCGTGCGGGTGAAGTGGCGGAAGGCGTGATGCGCAGGAGTTGGACGATGCTCGTTGTTGCCGTGGCGTTCGCGGCGTCGTGCTCGAGCGGGTCGAACGACGCATCGGATGGCGCTGGTTCGGACGCGGACCCTGTCTTCGACGCCAGCGTGGTCGTCGTCGCACAGGCGGAAGTCGCCCGGGATCCGATTGTCGGGCCGAGCCCAGACAGCGATCAGACGGCCTACTTCTGCGGTGACCAACTCCTGGCGACTCTCGAGGAGCTCGTTGCCTTCGACACGCTCCCCAGTCCGCCGCAGGAACGGGTCGACGCAGAGTCGACCAAGCCGCTCGGTCCCGCCGCCGACTGGGTCCAGTTCGGGTCGGGGTACATCGCCGACCGTCGCCTCCTCGATACCTCACCGCCGACCCTGGTGATCGCTGCTCCGGGGTCCAACTGGACCGCTGCGTGTGTCCCAACACGAGCCACCGACCGCCAACCCGTCGCGTGGAGGTTGGCCGATCGAACCGGCGACCAGCGAGTGACGATCGAGGTCGAGCCGTGCTGGAACGACGCCGACCTCGTCACCGATGTTCGGTTCGACGGAAACCGAGCCCTGGTTGCGGTCTACGCCGACGGTTTGCCGTCGGGGTCGTGTGTTGTCGATGGCAGCGCGACCATCGATCTGAACCTGCCGGACGGGGTGAGCGAGGTGCTGTCGAGCCAGTATTGGCCGTTCGCTCCCGGCGACCCGTCGGAGTTCTGGACCTTGGAGCCACCTACTGCGGCAGTCGTCGAGCCGACTGACGAGGCTTGGAACGCGATTCGGTGTGATGTGCGCGCCGACCTCGGCAACGTTCAGTTCAGGCTGTTCGACGTGCCGGCCGGCGGGGTGGTGTCGGTGGAGATCAACGAGCAGCCGTGGCGTACGGATGTCAGGGTGCAGCCACGCGATGAAGTCCGGCGGATCGCTCACCCTGCGCTCACCGACCGGCAGGTCTCCTACGGGGATCTGTTGATGGCCACCAATGTCGGCTTCGCCGAGCCACAGCAGGCCACCCGATTCTACGAGGACGCCCAGGCCGGCCAGGTGCTCAGCTTCACCATGACGGTGAGTATCGATCAGCAGGAACAGACCTACTCCTGCGGCCACACAGCGATCCTCGACCGACCAGTCGTCGAAGAGTGCAGGGTGTCGGTCGCCGGCGGGCTGCCGCAGTTCGTCACCAGTCCCTGGCTGTCACCGCCTCAGCTCACCCTCTTGCGTGACGGTGAACCGTTGCCGGTCACGTCGATCTCCGGGCCGACGATCGACATGTCGCCTCTCCCGGGGCTCGACCATCAGTACCGCATCCAACTGGCAGATCGCGGAGCGACCGAAACCGTCGAGTGCGGCACGGTTCCGATCGAGTGGATCACCCCCGACGCCGAAGAGATCGCGGCGGCACGCGCGATCTTTCAACGACTGGCCATCGGACCGTACGTGTACGCCGATGTCGAAGGGCCTGACGATGTCGAGCGGCTCATCATGGCCTTCGGCACCGACGGCTTCGTCTTCTTCGAGCCAGTGACCGGCGGCCAGCCCTACGATCCGACAACCATCCACGATCGCCTCATCGCTGCGCTCGAAGCTGGCAGTGAGGTCCGCTACCTCCTGGACGTGTCCTCAGGGTTCCCCGTGCGGTGGAGCATCGACGGACAGGACTACGGCGTGTCGTGCCTACGGTTCGAGACATCTCCACCAGAGATCTTCGGTGAGAGCTGCGGCGACCACTCGACCGATTTGCTCGGCCAACCTCGATGACCCGTCATCCGACCGAGCGGCCGTACGTGCTGGGCACGGGTCGAGTGTCAAGCGCTTTCTTGTTGTCTTGCGAGATCGCCTTCGGCTCGTGCTTTCGCATGACGTAGCCCAGCTGCCGGTTGCGGCGGCTCGGGATAGTTGACAGGGTCATGCACCAGTCGGATCAGCTTCTTGAATGCGTCGTTGAGAGCCATGGGAATAGCTACCACTCCGTAGTTCGCTGCCGCTGGTCGCCCAGACGATGGCGACCTGATGGCGAGGATTACGGATCTTCCACGGGGTTGGGGTCGCCGTCGTCTCGTCCGCTGCCC
Source organism: Acidimicrobiales bacterium (assembly GCA_041394265.1). Lineage (NCBI taxonomy): Bacteria > Bacillati > Actinomycetota > Acidimicrobiia > Acidimicrobiales > Acidimicrobiales bacterium. The sequence continues at coordinate 1,554,179 of JAWKIO010000005.1, read as the reverse complement.
TTGGCTGATTGATTGGTGGTGGTTGTATGGATCGGGCCGGTTCGTTCGTGGGGTAGGTATGGGCCATGACAACAACCACTGTGCTGGGCTGTGAGACGGGCAGCTTCGTTGACTGACCCCGCCGAGCTCGTCGGACCTGGCGAAGCGTTCGAGGAGTTCTACCGTCGCGAACTTGGCAGGCAGGTGCGTCGCGCTGCGCTCATCCTCGGCGACGACACCGCAGCGAACGACGTGGTCCATGACGCGTTCACGACCTTGTTCGCCCGTTGGGGATCGGTGACCGAGCCCGGCCCGTACCTGCAGCGCATGGTGCTCAACGGCTGCCGGGACCAGGCCCGCCGAACCCGACGACTACGTCGTCTGCTGCCACGGCTCGCCGCCAGCGCCAGTGCGCAACCCTCGGAGATCCTGTGGGATGTGCTGGCTGGTCTGCCGTTCAACCAGCGCGCTGCGGTGGTGCTCCGCTACTACGAATCGCTCCCTGAAGCCGAGATCGCCGCGGTGCTGGACTGCCCGACCGGGTCGGTTGGTCCATGGATCACACGAGGGCTCGCCACGATGAGGAAGGCGCTGCAATGACCGAACTCGAGGACCAGCTCACCGGGATGCTCCACCAGCAAGCCGGCAACGTCCGCGTCGAGGACCGGCTCGACGCCATCATCAACCACACCGGCACGGTCAGCCCTGCCCCCGCTCGCCAACGACACCGCCTCGTCTTCGCCGGTGCGGCGGTGCTGCTCGCCGTTGCCGGAGCGGTAGCGATCCGAGAAGTTGGCGACACACCACGATCGGCGCCGTCAGCCGGCGACACGACCTCCACCACAGAATCCTCGACCACATCGACCACTGATGCGGCCACGCCGACCAGCACCACCCTCGCCACCGCAACAACTGCAGCACCGGCGACCGAGACGGACTGTTTGCCCACGTTCCGATTCAAGGACGTGCAGCTCGACCCGCCGGTGGGGGTGACGGGGCGGGATCTGGTGTTCTCCGCCGAGATCGTCCGGTCTGACGGGGTGCCGTTCCTTCAAACGAGGGTGCTCGAAGCTCCGGAAGGTACAGCGATCATCGAGATCTTAGTGAACGGACACTCAGAGGGTGGTGGGAGTTACCTGCCCGGCACCGTGCAGGGCTCAGCTCTGGGAGACGAATCGACTGCCATCGTCGAGCTCTGTGCCTACGGGAGCGACTACAACCTGATCGTCTCCAAACGATACGACGAGGAACTCCCCATCGAGTGACGACCACCCGTATAACCGCGGTTCGGGGACGGCCATCCTGTTCAAGCAGTTGAACGGTTGGGGACGCTCAGCACTGCGTCTGGCGAGCGGGTCAGGGAATGTCGAGAACGACGGCGAGGCTCTCACGTACCTGTGTCAGGGTGATCGATCCGACGTTGCCCCGCACTCCGATGATCCTGCCAGGGGAGATTGCTCGGATGTGCTGACACTGGGCGGCAGAGACGACATCGAGTCCGTTGGTGTCGTCGGGTTCGATGGTGATTTCGGAGCCGAAGGGTCTGATGGTGCTGGTGAGCGGGACGACGTGGACGACGGAGGGTTCGGCGTCGAGGATGCGTTGGGCGGTCACGAGGACGGCGGGGTGCCGGAATCCGGCTTCTCTGCCTTGGGGTGTGCCGAGTTCGAGGTCGACGACGTCACCCGAGGTCAGCATCGAGCCAGTCGATCTCGTCGTCTCGTAGCGGTGCGGTAAGGTCGGCGCCGATTCGGTCTTGACGCAGCGCCCGTACGGCGAGGGAGACAGTGTTGCCGACAGTGGTGTTGAGTTCGGCGGCGAGTCGTTTGAGTTCGTCGTGGGTGGCGGTGTCGATCCGGACGCTGGTGCTTTGCATGCAAATCAGCATACATCGGTCGGTTGACGGACAGCTATCGGTTTGTCGGGGTTGGCGAAGCGCAGGTGGCTGACAGCCTCCTAACGCGCGGCTGATATCGGGATGGGCATGCCCCCAGGGTGCCGATAGGCGACGCATTGATATCGCCGCGTCCCGGTTGGTCTTGGGAGGCTGAGTGCGTCATGTTGGCGGCGACCATCACCAGGATCAGTGCCCCTACCGTGTGGGGTTGCTATGTCAGCTCGGTGAGCGAGCGGGACGAAGGGGTTCTCGCCCGCAGAGCGCGTCCGCCCTCTGCCTACAGGACCGTTCCGGTGCGCTGCAGGTTCTCGGGCGAGTTGGCGAACGCCACCAATACCGACACCACGTTGCGCCGTTGCAGCTCGGCAACCCAGTAGGTCACGCCGGCGGTGTCGCCGGGCCGGTCGAGGATGTTGCGATACAGCGCATCGACGAGTTGCTCCGGCGTGGGGTTGCTGCCGAACCGGGTCGCCCACTCCGCCGAGGCCACGAATTCGGTGGCCAGCGCCTCGAGCGACGCACCGCCGCGATGCAGCCCGACCCAATACTCGTAGCCCTCGTCGTCGGGGGCCCGCCCGAACGCGGCTCGATACAGGCGCAGCACCCTCGCTTCGTCGGCGGCGATCGGTGCGCTCGTGCCGGTGATGGCGATGTTCTCGGGCGAGTCGACGAAGGCCAGCAGCGTGGCGTTGCGTGTGACGCCGCCCGCCAACTGCCCGATCCAGTAGGCAACACCTTCCGGTTCACCGGGCCGTCCGAGGACGTTGCGGTACAGCTGATCGACCAAGGCGGCGTCGTCGAGCTGGTTGCCGAAGCGCTGTTGCCACTCGGCCGAGGTCATGAAGTCGTCGGCAATCCGGGCCAGTGGGCGACCGCCTCGGTAGACCGCCGTCCAGTACAGGAACCCGGCGGCATCGGGCGAGCGGCCGAACACGGCTCGGTAGAGCCGCACGATCTGGTCATCGGCCGGTCGGGCGTCGTCAGCGGGCACGACCGGCGGCACCGTGGGTGACAGCCGGATCATGCCGCTCACGGCTCGGCCGGTCGAGGCGACGTTCGAGAACTGGCCGCCGAACCAGACCCGGCCGAGCGAGTCCTCCACGATGGCGTAGGCGCCGGCCTGGCCGGTGACGTCGATGGTGAGCGGGATGAGCTCCTCGGTGGTCTTGTCGATCCCGAAGCCGCCACGCACCCGTTGCTGGCCGAACGGATTCTTGGTCCCGAAGTCGTAGGTCCACTGCAGGTATTCGGCGTAGGTCATGCGCCCGGCGGCGTAGCTGCCGATCTCGTACGGGCCGACCGAGCCCCAGCAATGACAGCCCGACCAGATCGTGTGCTTGCCGATGGTGATGACCTGGGTGTCGCCCCCGGCGGCGATGTCGCCGACGCCCTGGTTGGTGTGGAAGGTCGCGTCGACCGAAAGGTCGGCTGCGTCGAGCAGCATCGTCTGGTGGGCGCTACCACCGAGGTACACACGGTCGCCCTCGAATTGGACGTCTTCCATCGTCATCGACGCCACCTCCCGATGGTCGGGGATGCCGAGCGGGAGTCCCTGCGGTAGCCCGGGAACGAAGGAACCGTCGGTCGTGGTGAGGATCGCGAAGTAGGCAGCGTCGGTGTTGCCATTGATGCCGCCGAACTTGCCGGCCACGTAGACCCGCTGGCGGGTGGAGTCGATGGCGAGGGCGTGCACGAGCTGGCCGGCCTCGGCCGATACCGAGACATCGGGGTTCGCCATCGGCGTCCATCCCGTGTCGAGTACCCCGGTGGTTGCATCGACTCGGGCGAGGTTCGACAACGTCGTGCCCTGGGCGCTCGAGAACCGACCGCCGAGATAGACCGAGCTGCCGACGACTTCAACGTCGAAGACGGCGGGCGGGCCCCAGCTGAGCGTGATCCCGGGCTGGTAGGTGGTGTTGCGTGCACCGGTGCGGGCGTCGTAGAGCGCCGAGCCGCCAGCGAACTCGCCGCCGACATACAGGCGGCCGTCGGGTGTGATCTCGATCGAGTAGACGATGCCGTCGAGCACCGGACGGAACGTGGAGTCCCACACCCCGGTGTCGAGGTCGAACGCTGCGAGGTACGGCTGGGCGTGGGTGGTGCCGTCGGGAGCGACCACGTCGAGGAACTTGCCGGCCACGTACATGCGGCCCTCGAACTCCTCCATGTCGCGCACGATCGTTCGGAGATCGTTGGTGTGTTGCGAGGTGGTGGCCGGGTTGGTGACATCCCAGATGACGTCGGGCGTCGAGTACCAACCGGGGTCGCCGGTCGTTGCCGCTCCTGCCGGCGGCGGTGCAATCGTGAGCCCGATCGCGGCCGTCAGGACGGCCAGGATGGCCAGGAGATGACGCTGCACCCCGTCGAATCTACCGATTCCGTTCGAGGTGCTCGTCGGCCCAGGCTGGGACGAATGGCCTAGCGTCGAGGTCGATGTACCGGGTGTGGCTCACCCAGGTGCCGTCGTCGAATCGATGGACGAGGTAGCCCGGCGGGCCGTCGATCATCTTCAGCGGCGTGACATCGCCAACGTCGAACTCGAGGGCGACATGCTGCACGGTCGACAGTCCGACCTGGGCGATCGTGCCCCCGACCAGTGCGTTCATCGGGCGGTGCATATGACCGCAGAGGATGCGATCGACCGAGTGGGCGCTGACGACCTCGGCGAAACGCTCGAGTCCGATGAAACCCGAGCGGTCCATCCACGAGATGCCGGACCGGAACGGCGGATGATGCATGGCGAGCAGGGTGGGACCCCCGGCCAGGTCGGCGTCCGCCAGCGCAGTGTCGAGCCAGACGGCTCGCTCGTCGTCAAACTCCGCCCCGTGGAACCCGAGGTGTGTGGTGTCGAGGCCGATGATGGTCACGCCCTCGTGGACCATCGACCAACTGGCATGCTCGGCGTCGACCCACGGCAGACCGGGAACAAGCGTGCGGATCGAGGCTCGGTCGTCGTGATTGCCCGGAATGGCAAGGACCGGCACATCGAGGGGCGCGATCAGTTCGGCGATCGCCTCGTACTGCTCGGGTCGTCCTTCGTTGGCGAGGTCGCCGGTCATCACCACCGCACTCACCGGCACGGTCTCGGCGAGGACGGACTCGACGGCAAGCCGGAGCCGGCGGTTCGGGTCGAGCGGATGATCGGCGTCGGTGCCGGCCACGTGGGTTTGGTCACGCGCCACGACGTGGGTGTCGCTGAGTTGGGCGAGGAGCAGCGGTGACGTGGGCACGGGTCAGTTCTCCGCGTCGGCCGAGCGCAGATCGATCGTGAGGAACCCGTCCTCGTCGATGTCGATCGGGTAGGGCGGAAGACCCTCACCCGTGCTCGGGTAGACCGTGCCGTCACAGTTGTCGACGAAGGTCTCGTCGTCGGGCTGCCACTCGACGAAACAGTCGCGGGTGGCGGCCAGCGGGCGAACCGCAAACGCATACCAGCCCGCTCGATCGTCGTCGCCGATGTGCTGGAGGAAGATGTCTCGGTCGCCGCCGGAGACGTCGCCGAGGAGCAGCGGGGTCTCGAGCTTGGCGATGTCATCGGCCAGGCGATCGACGTTGCCGGCGAGGAAGACGTCGTCGCCGATGCTCACCTGCACGTTGGCGTTGCTTCCGGTTCCACCCACTTGGGTGAACAGCCAGACCATCGCGACCAGCCCCAGAACCGTTGCTGCGGCCAGCATCAGGAGCTGGCGACCGCCTCGTTCACCACGTTGCGCTATCGGCACGAGCCACCTGCATCAATGATTCGAACGAACTTGGGATTGGGCTGGTTCACCGCCCTAGTATCGCCGGTACAAACCCCCAACCACGAGGCGGAGGCCCCACACGTGGATCTTCTCGAATATCAAGGCAAGCAATTCTTCGCGACCTACGGCATCCCGGTGTCCGACGGCGCGGCAACCGACAACGTCGACGAAGCCGTGGCCATCGCCGACCGGGTCGGCTATCCCGTCGTCGTGAAGGCCCAGGTCCACGTTGGTGGCCGGGGCAAGGCCGGTGGCGTGAAGCTCGCCAACGACGCGGCGGAATGCCGCGAGCACGCCACGAACATCCTCGGTCTCGACATCAAGGGCCACATCGTCAAGACGATCTGGATCGAGAAGGCCTCCGACATCGCCGAGGAGTACTACGCCAGCTTCACGCTCGATCGCTCGGCGAAGAAGTACCTGGGCATGCTGTCGGCTCAGGGTGGTGTCGAGATCGAAGCCGTCGCCGAGGAGAACCCCGACGCCATCGCCAAGATCTGGGTCGACCCGGCCGAGGGGCTCTCCGAGGCCGAGTGCCGCGCCTGGGTCGAGGCGGCGGCGCTCAACCCTGCCGCCACCGACGGCGCGGTCGACATCCTCATGAAGCTCTACACCGCCTACGTCGAGGGCGACGCCGATCTCGTCGAGATCAATCCGCTCATCCTCAAGCCCACCGGCGAGGTCCACGCACTCGACGCCAAGGTCAGCCTCGACGCCAACGCCGTCTACGAGCACCCGGAGTACTCCGAGTACGACGCCACGCAGCCCCGCGACGAGCGCGAGGAAGCGGCTCACGAGAAGGGCCTGCAGTACGTGGGCCTCGACGGCAGCGTCGGCGTCATCGCCAACGGTGCGGGTCTCGCCATGAGCACCGTCGACGTGATCAATCAGGTCGGTGGCGCACCGGCCAACTTCCTCGACATTGGTGGCGGCGCCAACGCCGACGTCATGGCCGGGGCACTCGAGGTCATCAACAACGATCCGAAGGTGAAGTCGATCTTCATCAACATCTTCGGTGGCATCACCCGCGGTGAAGAGGTTGCCAACGGCATCATCGAAGCGTTGAAGCGGGTCACCATCGACGCACCCATCGTGGTGCGTCTCGATGGCACGAACGCCGACGAAGGTCGCGCCATTCTCGAACCGGCGTTGACCGACAAGTTGATGATGGAACCCACCATGCTCGCTGCTGCCACCAAGGCCGTCGAGCTGGCGAAAGGCTGAGGCACCACGATGAGCATTTTCCTCGATGAGAGCACCAAGGTCATCTACCAGGGCCTCACCGGTTCGACCGGTAGCTACTACGGCAAGCTGAACCGCGACTACGGCACCCAGGTCGTCGGCGGCACGCACCCCAAGAAGGCCGGCACCGATGTCGACGGCATCCCGATCTTCGCTTCGGTCGCCGATGCGGTCGACGCCACCGGCGCCACGGCATCGTGCATCTTCGTGCCCGCCCCGGGTGTGAAGGCCGCCGTGCTCGAGGCCGCCGAAGCCGGTCTCGAACTGATCGTGTGCATCACCGAAGGCGTTCCCGCCCACGACGAGGCGCAGTTCTTCAACGTCTTGAAGCGGGACTTCCCGAACACCCGACTCCTGGGCCCGAACTGCCCCGGTCTCATCTCGCCCGGAAAGGCAAACGTCGGCATCACCGCCGGCCACATCGCCAAGGCCGGCGGTCCTGTCGGCATCGTGAGCCGCTCCGGCACGCTCACGTACCAGGCGCTCTATGAGCTCCAGCAGCAAGACATCGGTGTCACCACCTGTGTCGGCATTGGTGGCGACCCGGTCCCCGGCACCAGCTTCATCGACTGCCTCGCGGCGTTCGAGGCCGATCCCGACACCAAGGCCGTCATGATGATCGGTGAGATCGGTGGTTCGGCTGAAGAAGAGGCCGCCGAGTTCATCGCCAACAACATGACCAAGCCGGTGTCGGCCTACGTCGCCGGTGTCACGGCGCCCCCGGGCAAGAAGATGGGCCACGCCGGTGCCATCGTCTCCGGTGGCAAGGGCACCGCGGCCGCCAAGATGGAGGCCCTCACGGCCGCCGGCGTGAAGGTGGGCAACAACCCCACCGAGGCCGGTCAGCTGATGGTCGAGATCGTCGCCGGTCTGTAGATCAGCACCTTCGCAACACCCCGAATCCCTGCGCTGCCTCGTCGCTTCGACGCAGGTCTCGCAGGGATTCGTCGTTTTGTCGGTTTGACTGGGGGTGTGCCCTCGTCCCGCCGCCATCCGACCCTTGCCGCGCTCATGGTGTCGGGTCTGCTCACCGCCGGATGTACCGCTGTCTCGGCCACCGACGAGCCGGCGGTCGACAACAACGGCGTCGGCACCACGATCGGCGACGAGATCGCAGACGATCAGGCGGCGTCATCGACGACCGTCGCCACGGTGGACGAGGAACCCGAGCCGGAACGGCCCGCCATCGTCACGCCCGGCGACGCTCGGGCCCTGATCACGCCGACCGGTGTCGTGGTGCCGGTCGCCGGATTCTCCGACGCCGGCTACGCCATCATGACGCCCTGTGGCAACGATGGGATCGTTTCCTGGGGTACGCCGCTCAACGACATCCAGATCGTGCTAGACCCAGGCCATGGCGGCGATGTCGAAACCGGTGCGCAGGGCCCGAACGGCTTGGTCGAACGAGATCTCAACCTCGCCGTGGCCAAGCGGACGGCGAACCTGCTGGGGCAACGACAGATCTCGGTGGTTCTGACCCGGACCGCCAACTACCGCGTGCCATTGGCGGTCCGAGCCGAGATCGCCAACCGGCTCGAGGCCGCTGCGATCGTGTCGATTCACCACAATGCGCCCGAGGGTGTGCCATCGCCGACCCCTGGCACCGAGGTATTCGTCCAGAAGGACGTCGAGGAGTCCCGTCGCCTGGGCGGCACCATCTACGAGGCCGTGGTCGACGCGCTCGAGCCGTTCGATGTTGCCTGGCAGACCGCACCAGATGCCGGCGTGCTGGAGGTGCTGAACAACGAAGGCGAGGACACCTACGGGATGGTCCGCCGACCGGAGATGCCAGGTGTGCTGGTCGAGCTGGGCTATCTCGCGAACCCAGCAGAGGCCGAACTCTTCGCCACCGACGAGTACGTCGAGGTGGCGTCGCTGGCGCTGGCCGACGGCATCGAGGCCTGGTTGCTGTCCGACGCAGAAGGCACGGGCTTCGTGGCCGAGCCGCGGATCTTCATCCCGACCAGCGGCACCGGCGGCGCGGGCGGCTGCGTCGACCCTGCCCTCGAGTGATGCCGATCGAGGCGTGATCCGTTCGCCGTCGGTGTCAGGTAGACGGTAACGCGCCGGACTCGTCGTCGTCCCAGCACAGCGCAGCGGTCAGCGCGTCGAGCATGGCGTCGATGCGCGGTGTCGGCGGTCGTACGACCCCGGTCCATCCGACATCGCTCGCAGCGGACGCACAAACGGGGCCGACGACCACCGCAACGCAGGCGCCGTCGAACGCTCGGTCGAGCAGCCGTAGCCGGCCCGCCGATGCCGCGATGCCCCGAAGGTGACGGATCGCAGCAGAGGTGGTGAAGGTGACCGCATCGACGTGTCCCGTGATGATCCGATCGATCAGATCGTGACACGGTTCCAAGTCGACCGGCATCGCGTACCGGTAGACGTCCAGCTCGACCACGTGGGCCCCCTGTGCCCTCGCGACGTCGACGAGACACTGATCGTCGTTGCCGTCGAGCTGAATGGCGACTCGGTGGCCTCGTAGCTCGACCTGTGTGAGGTGTTCGGCGACGTCACCGACGGTCTCGGTTGCTGCTTCCCACGTAGGGGCGAGACCCACGGCTCGGGCGGCACTCGATGCTCTTGCCCCGCGGCACCAAACGTCGGTGGTTCGCAGACTGCCGAGCAGGCCATCGAGCTTGTCGTCGTTGTCTGCAGCGTCGAGCCACCATTGGAATCCCTGACCGGTCTGGACGACCAGCACGTCGGCGGGATGGTCGATGAGGTCGTAGGTGGCAGCGATCAGGCGCGGGTTGGTCCGGGCATCGATGGTCTGCAGCACCGGAGCGCAGATGACCTCAGCCCCGAGCGACTCGAGATAGCGCGCCTGCTGATCGGCTCGTCGCTCGGCCGTGACACCGACGATGACACCGTCGAGGCTGGTGTCCATACGACCGCCGAGCATCGAACCCATGCCGCAGCATGGCGGCAGCTCGGACGGCTGCGATGTGGCCAACCACGTTGTTCACGATGTCGCAACAACTCATGCCGACCCCTCTCATGGTGAAAACTCGATAGCTTCGACGCCGTGCGTGCACTTCTCTCGGTCTACGACAAGTCCGGCATCGCCGAGCTTGCCCAGTCGCTCCACGAACTCCGCGTCGAGTTGGTCTCCTCCGGTGGTACCGCCAAGGTGATCACCGAAGCCGGGATCCCGGTCACCGATGTTGCCGACTTCACCGGCTACCCGGCGATGTTGGGGCACCGTGTCGTCACGCTGCATCCCCGGGTGCACGGCGGCCTCCTCGCCGATCGCCGCGACCCTTCGCACCTGACCGACCTCGAGACCCACCACATCGACCTGATCGACATCGTGGTCGGCAATCTCTACCCCTTCGGGGCCGATCCGGAGAGCTTCGACCACGCTCCGCAGGCCTCGTCGGAAGACCTGATCGACATCGGTGGCCCGGCCATGCTGCGCGCAGCGGCGAAGAACCACGAGTACGTGACGGCACTGGTCGATCCGGCCGACTACGAGCCGGTCCTCGAGCAGCTCCGCAATGGTGGAAGCACCTCGCCGGCCATGCGTCACCGGCTCGCCCGCAAGGTGTTCGCCCACACCTCGGCCTACGACGCCGCCATCGTGAAGTGGTTCGACGAGACCAGCACGACGCCGGAGGTTCTTCCCGAGACGATCCACCTCTCGCTCGAGCGGGCGCAAGACCTGCGCTACGGCGAGAATCCCCACCAGCAGGGTGCCCGCTATCGGCTGCAGGGCACCAGCACGTGGTGGGATTCGGCCGAGCAGCACTCGGGGCTGGCGCTCAGCTATCTCAACCTCTTCGATGCCGACGCGGCGTGGCGGCTCGTCCACGATCTCGGTGACGGGCCGGCCGTCGCCATCATCAAGCACGCGAATCCCTGCGGGGTGTCGATCGCCTCCGACCTGGCGACCGCCTACGAGCGGGCCTTTGCGTGCGACCCTCGCTCGGCCTTCGGTGGCATCGTCGCGCTGAACCGAGTGGTCGACGAAGCGACGGTCGCAGCGATCGAGGGAGCGGCACAGGCCGACCTCATCATCGCCCCCGGCTACGAGCCCGGCGTGATCGATCGACTGATCGCCAAGCGCAAGAACACTCGCCTGCTCACCGCCTCGGCGCCCGAGAGCCCAGCGCTCACCGTGCGGCCGCTGTCGAGCGGGTTCCTCGTACAGCAGAACCACTACTTCGGTGCCACCCCCGACACCTGGCAGGTCGTCACCGACCGCCAGCCCACCGAGGCCGAGATGGCGGATGCCCAGCTCGCCTGGAAGCTCTGTAGCTACGTGATCTCGAATGCGATCGTCCTGGTCAAGGACGGCACGGCCTGGGGGATCGGCGCCGGCCAGCAGAACCGGGTCGAGTCGGGCCTCCTCGCCGCAAGCAAGGCCGACGGCCGCGCTATCGGCGGCGCGTGTGCCTCCGACGCGTTCTATCCGTTCGCCGACGGCGTCGAAGCCGCTGCCGATGCAGGCGCCGCGGTCGTGATCCAGCCTGGCGGCTCGGTCCGCGACGAAGAGACCATCGCCGCCGCCAACGCCCGCGGCATCTCGATGATCTTCACCGGTGAGCGCCAGTTCCGGCACTGATCCACGGCCGCCCGCTCACGCGGGCGGACGACCACCTTCTCTGCTTGGGTGCCGTGCGCGGCGCTCGGGCACCGGAGTCGGAGCGGGGCGCTGCGAGCTGTGGGCTCAATTACCGACTGCCGGGGTCGATCATGAGAGGGTAGGCTTTGGAACAATTCACGGTCACGGTTGCTGGTTTGGCAATCGGGAGCGATGGCGATGATGGTGATCACATCGCCCGCTGACGGCGCCGTGCAGGTGAACATGAGGAGAGCCGCGAATGGCTTTGATCGGTGACCTGCTGGCCGAAAAGCGAACGGTCAGCTTCGAATTCTTTCCCGCCAAGACCCCGGAGGCTCGGGCTCAGCTTGACCAGACGGTGGTCGACCTCCATGTGGCGAACCCGGATTTCGTCAGCGTGACCTACGGTGCCGGAGGGTCTGATCGGGATCGCACGAGGGATGTCGTCCTCGACATCGAGCAGGGCAACGCCTTCCCGGCGATGGCCCACCTCACGTGTCTCGGACACACCAAGCCGGAGATCGACGCCCTCCTCGAGTCGTACTCGGCTGGTGGCGTCGGCAACATCCTCGCGCTGGGCGGCGACCCGCCCGCCGACGGCTCGCCCGTGCCCGACGGCGATTTCGAGCACGCCATCGACCTGGTCGAGTACCTGCGCACCAAGACCACGGTGTCGATCGGTGTGGCCGCTCATCCTGAGGGCCACCCGCGCTCGCCGAACCTGCGATCCGACCGGGAGCGGCTGGCCCAGAAGCTCGAGGTCGCCGACTTCGCGGTCACGCAGTTCTTCTTCGACATCGACCACTACCTGTCGATGGTCAACGACCTCGCCGACCTCGGCAGCACGAAGCCAGTGGTGCCAGGCGTCATTCCGATCACGAATGCCGGTCAGGTCGCCCGGTTCGCCGCCATGGCCGGCGCCACCATTCCGGCGCCGCTGGCCGCCCGCATCGAGGCCGTCGCCGACCGACCTGACGAAGTGCGCAAGATCGGTATCGAGGTGGCGGCCCGGCTGTCGCAAGACCTCATCGAAGCCGGCGCACCGGGCATCCACTTCTACACGCTGAACCGTTCGGAGGCGTCGCTCGAGGTGATCGATCAGATCGACCTCGCCCGCTGAGTGATCGCTGGCGTCAGCCGACCGGGATGATCAGGTTCGACGACACCCACAGCTGGTTGCCGTCGACGATCACGCCCCACCAGGCCCGGCCGTCGGTATCGAGCTCGCACTTGGTGAGATCGAGTTCGAGTTGGGTGAACGACGGGAGGACGGTCACTGGTGGGGTGTCGGCGCCGAGGCCCGGTCCGCTGCGAGCGTTGGCTCCACCGTCTTTGTCGTCGGCGGCGATCTCTTTGATCTGATACGTGATGTTCGGGTCGGGGATCCGGTCGTCGGGGCAATTCGTGTTGTTCACGAGGCTGGTCTCGGTCGGTGTGGACCCGCCCTCGCCCGCGGTGCCGTCGCTCCCATCAGCGGCGGTCGTGGTGGTCGAGCTGGTGGTGGTGCCTCCGGTCGAGGGGAGCTCGAACAGGTCGAGTGCGTAGGCGGCCGCACCGCCGAGCCCGACCACGAGCACGAGGCCCAGGAAGAACATCGATGCCGACCGCTTCTTCTTGGGTCGGTGCACCTGCGGTGCAGGGCGACCCTGGCCCGGAACGTGGAACTCGTTTGGCACCAGCACCGGGTTGGCTTGCGTGGCCGGCACGTTCCAACCGCTGGGTTGGGCGGCGGGCGACACAGCGGCGGGTGGCTGGAGCGGGCGCGCCACCGGGCGCGGAACATCGAGTGGGGGAGGGGCAGGCTGGCGTCCTCGTCCTCGGTCCATGAACTCGGGGAGGCCCTCGGAGATGTGGGGAAGCTCCTGGAACATGCCGCCGAGCGGCTGGCGGAGCTGGAGGTCGTCGGCCTGGCTCGCCTGGCTCGCCGGGCTCGGCGGAGCAGCAGGCGTGGGCGGTGCCGGCGCTGGTGCGTCGGCGGGTGGCGTGGGTGGTGGTGCCGCAGCGGCTGCTGGCGTGGATGGCGGTGTGGCTGCGGGTGGTGTCGGCGGATTGGCCGGCTGCTCGGCCGATGAGGGCGTCGACGGCGTGGGCGGAGCCGATGGAGTCGCTGGTGCTCGAACGGACGCGGACCGGGTGGATGCGGCCAGCTGGGCGGCGCCGAGGGCACAGGCGTGCTTGGGGTGGGCGTCGGTCGCCAGGGGGCGCCCGGTGTGACTGGCGACCCGTTCGGCCACCAGCGGAATCCGGCTCGAACCGCCGACCATCAGGACCCGGTCGAGCTGCTCGTAGGTCAGCCCTGCCGCCGAGATGGTGTTGTCGAAGGTGTCGAGTGAGCGGGCAATCGCTGGTGCGATCAAGGTCTCGAATTCACCGCGGGTGATGCGAACCTGTTCGGATCGGCCAGGGAGGAGGACCGACACCACCGCAGAGGTGTCAGCCGAGAGGGTGTGCTTCGCCTCGGTGCAATCGGCCCGGAGGCGGGCCACCCCGGCTTGCACTGCGATGTCGTCGTCGTCATAGGCGTCGAGATCGAGGTCGAGCGAGCGCAGCACGTGATGGAACACGGCGGTGTCGAAATCGATCCCGCCGAGTCGCTCGATCCCGCCCGGTCGTCCGATGCGTTCCCAGCCATCGGTGGTCTTGCGGAGGATCGCCACGTCGAACGTGCCGCCCCCGAGGTCGTACACCGCCACCGTGGTGCCGTCGGCAACCCGGGACTGGGCGGCATAGTGGATGGCCGCAGCCTCGGGTTCGGTGACCAGACGATGCGATGGGAGGGCCGAGTTGGCGAGCGTGTCGCTCAGCAGCGAGGTCTTGAACGGCCCCCAGTTCGCTGGGTGGCACACCACCAGGTCGGTCGGTGTTTCGCCCTGGAGTTCCGTGGCGGCCTCGACGAGGTGGGTGGCGAGCAGCAGGGTGAGGTCGTTGGCGGCGACCGGTGTGCCGTGGAGGAGGAACGGGGTTTCGTCGCCGAACCGGCGCTTGAACTCGCGAGCGACACCCGCGGGATCGCCTTCGGCTCGGCGAACGGCGGCCCGTCCGAAGGTGGTCGACCCGTCGCCAGTCACGTGGATGACCGACGCGACGATCGGGCCGTCGTGACCGAGCGACAACATGCGAACGCCCTGGTCGTCGGCGATGGCCGCTGCTGAGTTCGTCGTGCCGAGGTCGATCCCGAGCGAATAAGTCAACCGAAAGCCTCCGCTCGGGATGGTAGCTGAGACCGATCGCCGGTCGCGTCGCCGCCCGCCCGGCCCAACCGGGAGCATCGACACGTCGGAAATACGGGTGAGGCAGGGTCGACGCCTCGCTAACGTGGTCCATCCCCCAGCCACGAGAGGTCTCACGGTGTCCGACCGGACCGCGCTTCGACGTGGGGTGGGCCATGTCGTCGACATGGTCCGACTCCACCCCGGGCCCTTCACCATTGCTGCCACCGGCGCCGCGGTTTTTGCCGCGGGCACGGTCTTGTCGACCGTCGTGCTCGGTTGGATCACCGATGAGGTCATCATCCAGTCGGTCGAGACCGGCCAGGTCGTCGACGGGGTGCTCTGGAAGGCCGCGATTGCGGTGGTAGCGGTCACGTTGCTGCGAGTCTCGGGGGTGGTCGCCCGCCGGTATTTTGCCGGCATGACGGCCGAACGGGTGCAGGTCACCCTCCGGCAACGGCTCAGCGACCAGTATCTCGCTCTGCCCCTGTCGTGGCATCAGCGCATCCCTGCCGGTCAGCTCCTGGCTCACGCCGACAACGACGCCGAGGTCGCTGTCGAGGTGCTCCACCCGCTCCCGTTCTCGCTGGGTGTCGGCTTCCTCGCCGTGTTCTCGGCGGTGAGCATCGTGCTGGTCGATCCGATCCTCGCCCTGATCGCCTTCATGATCTTTCCGGCCCTCACCATGCTGAACCGGGTGTACTCGCACAAGGTCGAACTCCCGGCGGCCAAGGTGCAGGCCGGGGTGGGCGAGGTGTCCTCGATCGCACACGAGAGCTTTGACGGCGCGCTCGTGGTGAAGACCCTCGGTCGATCCGGCGACGAATCGGAGCGGTTCGCCGCGGCCGCTCGGCAGCTGCAGTCCGACCGGGTGCGCGTGGGCTACATGCGGGCCGCGTTCGAGGCGGTCATGGACGCCATCCCCAACGTCGGCATCATCATCGTGCTGATCGTCGGCATCTATCGGGTCGACGCCGGCGCCGTGGGCCCGGGTGACCTGGTGCAGGTGGCGTCGCTGTTCACGGTGCTCGCCTTCCCGATGCGGGTGCTCGGCTTCTTCCTCGAGTCCATGCCGCCATCCGTCGTGGCCCGGGGTCGTCTCGATGCGATTTTCGACGAGCCGCTCCACGACCCACCCGATGCCTTCGCCCACCTGCCGAGCGGCCCGCTGTCGGTGCAGGCCGTCGACGTCGACTTCCACTATCCCGACGGCACGGCAGTGCTCACCGGGGTGAACGTGCACGTGCGTCCGGGCGAAGTCGTGGCGCTGGTCGGGTCCACCGGGTCGGGCAAGACCACCCTCTGCAACGTGATCTGCGGGTTGGTTCCACCGAGCAGCGGTGTGGTGCGCCTCGGCGGGATCGACCTCACCGAGATCGATCCCGCCCATCGGACTGACGACATCGCATTGGTGTTCCAGGAGTCCTTCCTCTTCGCCGACACACTGCGGGCCAACATCGATCTGAGCGGCCGGGCCGACGACGCCAGTGTCCGGCGAGCGGCCGAGGTGGCCCAGGTTGGCGACTTCATCGGCGAGCTGCCTCAGGGGTTCGACACCGTGGTGGGCGAGCGTGGCGTGACCCTGTCGGGTGGGCAGCGGCAGCGGGTGGCACTCGCTCGGGCGCTGATCCGTTCGCCTCGGTTCCTCGTGCTCGACGACGCAACGAGCGCCGTCGACGCCCGGATCGAGCAGCAGATCCTGGCGGGTCTGCGTCGGGAACTCGACACCACGACCTTCATCGTCGCTCAGCGGGTCTCCACGATCGAGTTGGCCGATCGGGTGTTCTACCTGCGCGACGGCACGATCGAAGCCAGCGGAACCCATGCGGATCTGCTCGATCATCCGGGCTACCACGCGCTGGTGACCGCCTACGAGGAGGCATCGGCATGACCGCCATCGATGTGTCCGACGAGCTCTCGACGACCGACGCCGCCGGTCAGGACCCAGAAACCGAGGTCGGCACCTCCGAAGGCGCACTCTCGGTTCTGCGACGCGGTCTGCGTCAGAGCGACGAACTGCGCCAGGGCATCATCCCTACAGCGATCATGGGGCTCGCCGTCGCCCTCGGGCGGCTCGTCGTGCCGGTGCTGATCGAACGAACCATCAACGACGGCGTCCTCGATCCCGCTGGTATCGACCCTGGTGCGGTCGTACGAGCAGGGTCGGTGATGGCCGTGATCGTGGTCGCTGCGGCGCTGATCTCGTGGGCGACCCAGCGGCGCTTGGTTTCTCGGGCCGAGGCCGGCATCGCCACGCTGCGCATTGCGGCGTTCGACAAGGTGCACCAGCTGTCGATCGCCGACCACAACGAGACGAAGCGGGGTGTCCTGGTTGCTCGCGTCACCGCCGACGCCGAGGCGCTGTCGCGCTTCGCCCAGTGGGGCCTCTACTCCTGGACCATCCACCCGACCGTCATCCTCGGCACGTTCGCCGTGCTCGCCTACTACTCGCCGGTGCTGGCGCTGATCGCGTTCGTCGCCTATCTCCCGGTGCTGCCGATCATGCGGTGGCTCCAGGTCCGCCAGCTCGCGGCCTACGACCTGCTACGAACCCGCATCAGCGACATGCTGTCGTCGTTCAGTGAGGCCGTGATGGGGGCGGCCGTCGTCCGCGCCTACGGCGCCGAGGCTCGGACGAGGCAAGACCTCGACGATCGCATCGCCGCCCGCTATCGGGCCAGGCTCCACGCGAACAAGTTCATGGCGGCCGTCTTCGTCGTCGGTGACTTCTTCGGGGCGGTGGCGTTCATCGGGGTGATGGCGGTCGGTCTCACCCAGCGAGATCGGCTCGGCCTCGGAGCTGGTGACATCGTGGCGTGCCTGTTCCTCACGACGCTGCTGCACGAGCCGATTGCCGAGCTCGGCGAAACCATGGACCAGACCCAGACTGCCGTCGCAGGGTGGCGCAAGATCCTCGATCTGCTCGACCGTCCCATCGACGTCGCCGAGGCCGAGCCCGGCGTCGACCTGCCCCGTGGTGCGGTCGAGGTCGTGGCTCGCGAGGTTGGGTTCGCCTATCGAGACAGCGAGCCGGTCCTCCACGACGTGAGCCTGGTGATCCCCGCCGGAACCAACGTGGCGATCGTCGGAGAGACCGGATCGGGCAAGACCACCTTTGCGAAACTCCTGTGCCGGCTGGCCGACCCCACCACCGGCGGCATCGAACTCAACGGGGTGCCACTCACGGCGATCTCCCACGACGCTCGGCTGGCGAGTGTCCGCATGGTGCCGCAGGATGGCTTCCTCTTCGACACCACCATCCGAGAGAACATCCGGTTCGGTCGGCCTGCGGCAGCCGATGACGACATCGAGCACGCCTTCGATCGCCTTGATCTGGGCTGGTGGATCGAACGGCTGCCGAACGGACTCGACACCGAGGTCGGTGAACGAGGCGACAACCTCTCCGTCGGCGAGCGCCAGCTCGTGGCGCTTGCTCGGGCCGCCCTGGCCGACCCCGGGCTCCTGATCCTCGACGAGGCCACCTCGGCCGTCGACCCCGAGACCGACCAGGCTCTGACCACGGCCATTACGCGCCTCGCTGCCGGGCGGACCCTGGTGAGTATCGCCCACCGGTTGGCGACGGCCGAGGCCGCCGACCTCGTCCTCGTGTTCGACAAGGGTCGCCTGGCCGAGGCCGGTCCGCATGCCGAACTCGTCGACGCGGGCGGCATCTACACCCGCCTCCACCGAGCATGGATCGGCAACACCCGCCAGGCCCGCTGACTCCAGCAAGCGTCGCTTCGCTGATTGCACCCCCTCGGACGTGGCGTGTGATCTCGCCGAGGGCCGAACGTTGTCGGGTCGTCGCGTCGGCCTAGCGGGTCACGACGTCGTCAACGGCGGGGGGGAGCGATGACGCCCTCGATCGCGGTGGCGTTGCGCCCCGGCTGGAGCTCCCCGGTCGACGTGATGATCCACAGCGCACGCCCGCACGCGGGGCACGAACGTTCGGTGATCTGGGGGCTCAGGCCCCGGTGGCCCTTGACGTACACGAACTCGTCGAGCGTCTGGATCGACCAGTCGAACGCCTTGGACAGGTGCGCAAGCGTGGCCCGATCCTCGGCGGACGAGCTGAGTCCGACAGAACGCGCCGACTGGGCCACGAGGATCGGATCGACGGTGAACCGGGCACGGCAGTGGAGACACGTCAGCTCGATCGGCTGACCGGGCGGCAGGTGGCCGAGTTCCTCGATGCCGTCGTGGATCAGCCTGGGTTGGAACCGTTCCACGGTGGCAGGCGGCAGGTCAGCGTGGTGCAGCGTGCAGGAGATGGCGCTCGAGTCCGCCGACGAGCAGATCGATCCCGAGCTCGAACTCGGCGTCGCGATCGTTGTCGGTGGCGAAGATCTGCGCCAGGATCGGGAGCTGGTGCAGGGGTGCGGCCCGGCGGGTGCGGGCCACCAGATCGACATCGACCTCGTGATGGTCGGCCTGGCTCACGCCGATTTCGGTCAAGACATGCCCGTTGACGAAGCTCACGATCACGAGGACGACTCGGTTGGCCTCCTCGGGCGAGAAGCCGACCTCGGTGAGCTCGGCGAGGGCCCGCTCGGCGATGTTGAGGCCGGCATCGTGCTGGATCGGCCGCACCGCGAGATAGGGCACGGCCCGAGGATGCTGGAGCAGGGCCCGTCGATACGAGCGGCTGTAGTCGCGCATCCGCTCCGCCCAGCTCTGCCCATCGGGCTCGAGCACGACCTTGGCGTACACGGCGTCACACGCGAGGTCGATCAGCGCCACTCGGGAGTCGGCCAGGTCGATGACGTCGTCGTGCCGACAGCCAAGGCGACCGGCGAGCGTGCGTGAGTCGAGCGCCTCGGGCCCGCCGAGGTCGAGGAGTTCGAGTGCGGCACGAGCGAGTTGGCGTTGGTCGATCTTCGGCATGGTGACTGCCCCGTTCTCGGGAATCCCCGATGTCTCGCCCCCTGTTCGAGCCAACGGCCGTGCCGAGTCGAGACCCGGCGGCACGGTGGCCGCCCACCATGGTGCCTCAACATTGTCGTCGGAGCGAGGCACCCCGACGGAAAAGGTCGAATCCGGGTGGGCCAGCTACGCTCGCAGGTGGTCCGAGTGGACCCTTCCACGTTGTATGCAAGGAGTCGTCGTGAGCAAAGCCCCCGTCCGAGTCGCTGTCACCGGAGCCGCCGGCCAGATTGGCTACAGCCTCCTCTTCCGCATTGCGTCCGGCGAGATGCTGGGCGCCGATCAGCCCGTGATCCTGCAGATGCTCGAGATCACGCCGGCCCTCGGAGCGCTCGAAGGCGTGGCCATGGAGCTCGACGACTGCGCCTTCCCGCTTCTCGCCGGCACGGTGCGCACCGACGACGCCAACGTCGCTTTCGGTGACGCCGACTACGCCCTGTTGGTGGGGGCCATGCCTCGCAAGCAGGGCATGGAGCGAGCCGACCTCCTCCAGGCCAACGGCGGCATTTTCGGTCCCCAGGGCAAGGCCATCAACGAGAGCGCCAACAAGAACATCAAGGTGCTCACCGTCGGCAATCCGGCCAACACGAACGCGCTCATCGCCATGTCGTCGGCACCCGACATCGACCCCCGTCAGTTCCACGCGATGACTCGCCTCGACCACAACCGCGCCCTCAGCCAGCTCGGCGCCAAGGTCGGTTCGCCGGTCACCGAGATCACGAAGATGACCATCTGGGGCAACCACTCCACCACGCAGTATCCCGACCTCTTCCATTGCGAGGTCAACGGCAAGAACGCCGCCGAGCTGGTCAACGACCAGGCCTGGCTCGAGAACGACTTCATCCCCACCGTGGCCAAGCGGGGTGCGGCCATCATCGATGCGCGCGGTGCGTCGTCGGCGGCGTCGGCCGCCAACGCCGCCATCGACCACATGCACGACTGGGCGCTCGGTACTCCCGACAACGACTGGGTGTCGATGTCGGTCATCTCCGACGGCTCCTACGGCGTGCCCGAGGGCATCATCTCGAGCTTCCCGGCCACCTGCGCCGGCGGCGACTTTGCGATCGTCCAGGGTCTCGAGATCGACGACTTCAGCCGGGCCCGCATCGACGCCTCGACTGCCGAACTCGTGTCCGAGCGCGACGCCGTTGCCGAACTCGGATTGATCTGACGAATACCTCGAGGGCCGCAGGGCCCTTCGCGAGGCCGAGGGTGCCGCCGCAGTCGCAGCGTCACCGCAACCACATACTCGCTGGTCGAGCCGCCGACACCCTCGGGAGTCGGCGGCTCGACGGGTTTTTCTCGCAGAAACAAACTTGATCCAAACCTCATGGCCACCGAACGCGGAACCGAACCTGTGCGCACGCTGCGAGAAGGGGTCATCCGACGTGGACGAGATTGTCAACGAATTCTTGGTCGAGAGCCACGAGATGCTCGACGAGATCGATCAGTCACTGGTGTCGCTCGAGGAGCGTCCCGATGACACCCGTGTCCTCGAAGGGATCTTCCGCGGCCTGCACACGATCAAGGGCACTTGCGGGTTTCTCGGCTTCGACCGGCTCGAGAAGGTCGCCCACGCCGGCGAGAACCTGCTCAGCTTGCTGCGAGACGGCAAGCTCGAGCTCTCCGAGGCCGTCACCGACGCGCTGCTGGCGACGATCGACGCTCTTCGCACCTGCCTGGCAACGATCGAAGAAACGGGTACCGACGAATCGGAGGACCACTCCGAGCTGATCGCTCGTCTGCACGCACTGGCCGAGGTAACGGTTGCCGACGCCGACGCCGACGCCGACGCCGACGCCGAGACCGAGGACGTCCTGTCCGATGCAGCCGATGCGGACGACGAGGACGCACCCGCCGATGCTTCGGCTGCCGAGCTCGACCCCACCGCTCTGGGTCGTCTTCTCGTCGCCGACGGCACCGCCGCTCACGACGACGTCGAGATTGCAGCCTCCGAGCAGGAACTCGGTGACCGTCGCTTGATCGGCGAGATCATGGTGGGTCAGGGCAAGACCTCGCAGGAGGACGTTGCCACTGCCCTCAACAAGCAGCAGGCGGCTCGCGAGAAGAACGGATCCGCCGCCGACAGCACGATTCGTGTCGACGTCGCGCTGCTCGATCAGCTGATGAACCTCGTCGGCGAGCTGGTGCTCGCACGGAACGAGATCGTGCAGCTCGTCGACAACACCCGGAACGCCACGTTCAGCGCCCCGTCTCAACGGCTCAACATCATCACGTCCGAACTCCAGGAGGGCGTGATGAAGACCCGGATGCAGCCGATCGGCAACGTCTGGGGCAAGCTGCCCCGGGTCGTCCGAGACCTGTCGCACCAGATGGGCAAGTCCATCCGCATCGAGATGGATGGCAAGGACACCGAGCTCGACAAGACCATCATCGAGGCCATCAAGGACCCGCTGACCCACATCGTCCGCAACACGGTCGACCACGGCATCGAGCGTCCCGATGATCGTGAGGCTGCCGGCAAGGATCGCGAAGGCGTCCTGCACCTGCGGGCCAACCACGAGGGTGGCCAGGTCAACATCGAGATCTCCGACGACGGCGCCGGCATCGCTCTGGACCGCATCAAGGCCAAGGCAGTCGAGCGGGGGCTGATCTCGCCGGAAGCCGCCGAGCGGATGAGCGACAACGAGGCCACTCACCTGATCTTCCTGCCGGGCTTCAGTACGGCTGCCGCCATCACCAACGTGTCGGGCCGCGGTGTCGGCATGGACGTGGTGAAGACCAACATCGAAAAGATCGGTGGTTCGGTCGAGGTCCGTACCGCTCCGGGCGAGGGCACCACGTTCAAGATCAAGATCCCGCTGACGCTGGCCATCATCCCGGCGCTGTCGGTGCTCTGTGGCGGCAACCGCTATGCCATCCCGCAGATCAACCTCATCGAACTCGTTCGCGTCGAAGCCGGCGAGCATTCTGCCGGTATCGAGTTCGTCCACGGTGCGCCGGTGTATCGCCTTCGCGGCCGCCTGTTGCCGATCGTCGATCTGCGTACGGTGCTCGGCTCGCCGGTCGCCGACAGCGAGGTCGCCAACGTCGTCGTGCTGCAGGCCGACGATCGCCAGTTCGGCGTGGTCGTCGACGAAATCCACGAGACACAGGAAATCGTCGTCAAGCCACTCGGCCAGGTCGTTGCCGACATCCCGCTCTACTCGGGGGCGACGATCCTCGGCGACGGCCGTGTCGCCGTCATCCTCGATGTGCTCGGGCTCGCCCAGCATGCCGGCATCATTTCTGCTCACGGCGAGGGCAACCCGCTGCACGAGTTCCTCGACGCCGCCGAGGTGCGCGCATCGACCGAGATGACCACGCTCCTCCTGCTCGCCCTGGGCGAGGGACGGCGAGTGGCCCTGCCCCTGTCCGATGTCGCCCGGCTCGAGGAGTTCCCGGTCGAGGCGATCGAGCAGGCCGGCCATCGCTCGGTGGTGCAGTATCGCGGTCGCATCATGCCGCTGGTCGACCTGGGCAGCAGCCTCGGCTACGGCGGTTGGTACCAGAGCGAGCACCCAACGGTCAGCGTGGTGGTCTACCAACACGAGGGTCACGACGTCGGCCTGATCGTCGGCGAGATCCTCGACATCGTCCAACACGACCTGTCACACGGCAACTCCGAGAGTGTCGTGATCGGCGACCGGGTCACCGACCTGTTCGACGTGGCCAGCGTCGTCGCTCGCGAAATGCCGGTCTCCGAACTCGATCTCATGGGAGCGTACTGATGCCCGCCACCACCGTCCGCCGCGACGCCTCCGAGCGCCAGCTCTGCACCTTCCGGGTCGGAGAACTCTTGCTCGGCCTGGACGTCCTCAGCGTCCAGGAAGTGCTGTACCACTCCGACATCACCGCCGTTCCGCACAGCCCCCATGCCGTGACCGGTCTGATCAACCTTCGGGGTCAGATCGCAACGGCGATCGACCTGCACGCGCGGCTCGATGTCGCCCGCGATCCCGAGGCCAAGAAGGAGCAGGTGCACGTGGTGGTCCGCTATCGCAACGAGCCCGTCAGCCTCATGGTCGACGAGATCGGTGACGTGATGACGGTCGACTCGGAGATCTACGAGCAGCCGCCCGAAACCGTCAGCGGCATCGCTCGTGAACTGATCACCGGCGCCTACAAGCTCCCGAACGAGCTGCTGTTGACGCTCGATGTCGAGCGCACCATCGCCATGACCCGCACCACCAACTAGAGGACCCGATGACCACGAACGAAGCACCCACACTCGAGCCTGCGATCGGATCGACGTCAGCTCCGAGTCGATTCTCCGTCCGCCAGCGAGTGCTGTTGGTCGGATCGGTCGGGCTCGCCGGACTCATCGGCCAGGCGGCAATCGTGTCGGCCTCGGCTCGCGCCGTCTCCGACGACTCGACGACGCTGCAATCCCAGGCCGTGCCGGCCACGCTGCTGATGCTGAACGTCGACCGGGACTCCTATCAGGCGCAACTGGCCGCCGAACGAGCGATTGCCACACCCGCAGGCCCCGAGCACGACCAGTTCATCGAGGACTACGAATCGAACCGGGCGCAGACCTTCGAGCGCTTCGACCAGTTCAAGGCGATCTCGCTCGGGCTCGAGGGCGAGGCCGAGCTGGTCGCCGAGTACGACCCCTTGCACCAGGAGTGGGCCGATCGTTCGCAGGCAATGGTCGACAACCCCACGCCGGAAACGATCGCCGCCGCTCGCACCTCCTTCGAGGCGATGCGAGATCGGATCGACGTCCTCGAGGAGGGCATCTACGAGGCCGAGACGACGTCCTTGATGGACGAACTCAAGTCCGCTTCGTCGACGCTCGTCACGAACATCTTCGCCGTGACGATCGTCGTGGCTCTGGCCGCCGCTGCCGTGTCGTTCCTGATCGCTCGGTCGATCGGCAACACGATCGGTGCATCGGCCCGAGCGCTCATCGATGCGTCCCGTCGCCTCGATCAGGCATCGGGACGAATGGGCGACATGTCGGCCGGAACCACCGAGCGGGCGGACGCCGTTGCGAATGTCGCCGGTGTCGTCTCCGGCAGCGTCGGGAACGTCGGCGCCGCCATCGAGGAGCTCTCGATGTCGATTCGTGAGATCGCGGAGAACGCCAGTCGGGCTTCGTCCGTCGCCAGCGACGCGGTGGCTCGCGCCACACGGACGAACGACACCGTGGCGAAGCTGGGCGAATCCTCGGCCGAGATCGGCCAGGTCATCGATGTCATCACCTCCATCGCCGAGCAGACCAACCTCCTGGCGCTGAACGCCACGATCGAAGCTGCCCGGGCCGGCGAGGCAGGCAAGGGGTTCGCCGTGGTCGCCAACGAGGTCAAGGAGCTGGCCAAGCAGACCGCAGCGGCCACCGAGCAGATCTCAGAACGCATCAGTGGAATCCAAGGCGAGACCGTGTCGAGCGTGGAGGCCATCGAAGCGATCGCCAAGGTGATCAGCGAGATCGCCGACTTCCAGACCAGCATCGCCGCTGCCGTCGAACAGCAGACGGCAACGACCAGCGACATCGCCCGCTCGGTCACCGAAGCCGTCGACGGGTCGTCGCACATCGCCCACACGATCGGCGCGGTCGCCGATTCGGCTCGCCAGGCCACCGGCGAAGTGGCGGTCACACAGCAGGCCGCCCGGCAGCTCGCCTCGGTCGCCGACGACCTGCAACGTCTTGTGAACGGTCGGTCGGCCGCCACCGAGTTCCATCACGCACCCGCCACTGCACCGTCGCCGAACGTGGCGATGGCGTGACCACCGAATCAACCGCTAGCCCTCGCAACGCCGGGTCCTCCGGAGGAGAATCATGAACACCAATCACGCACTGATCGTCGATGACTCCCGTGCCATTCGGCGGATCCTGAGCCGCATGCTGGAGGAACTCGGCTGGGAGGTCCACGAGGCAGCGCATGGTCGCCAGGCCCTCGAGATCCTCGAGTCGACCGACCGCATGGACGTTGCACTCGTCGACTGGAACATGCCGGAGATGAACGGCCTCGAGTTCGTCAAGCTCGTGCGCGCCAGCCAGCGCTGGGGTTCGCTACCGCTCATGATGGTCACCAGCGAGACGGAGTTCGACAACATGGAGGCGGCGCTGACGGCGGGCGCGAACGAGTACGCCATGAAGCCGTTCGACCAGACCGTGATTCGGGACAAGCTCTCGATTCTCGGCTTCTGACGCGGGATCGATGATGTCGCTGAGCGAAGCCGACTTCACCTACATTCGGCAGATCGTGAGGGCCGAGTCGGCCATCTCGCTCGATGTGTCGAAGTCATATCTCGTCGAGGCTCGGCTGAAGCCGATCATGCGCGAGCAGAAGCTGGGTTCGTTCGACGAGCTGGTGAGCCTCTTGCGGCGCCAGCAACGAGGACCGCTCGTGGATCGCGTCATCGACGCCATGACCACGAACGAGACCTCGTGGCTTCGAGACGCCCACCCCTTCGACGTGCTCATCAAGAGCATCCTCCCCGACCTGGCCAACAAGCGCGGGAACGAGCCAATCCAGATCTGGTCGGCCGCATGCAGCAGTGGGCAGGAGCCGTACAGCATCGCGATGCTGGTTGCCGAGCATCTTCCGCACCTCCAGCGACAGGTCAAGATCTTCGCCACCGACCTCTCGACGGAGATGCTGGCCAAGGCCAAAGAGGGGAGCTACACCCAGCTCGAGGTCAACCGTGGCATGCCGGCACCCATGCTGATGCGTCACTTCAACCGGGCGGGGACGCACTGGCAGGTCAAGCCCGAACTCAAGGCCATGATCCAGTTCCGCCAGCACAATCTCGACCAGCCCTTCACCGGCATTCCGACCAGCGACGTGGTCCTGATGCGCAACGTCCTCATCTACTTCGAGAGCGATGTGAAGCGATCGATCCTCGAGAAGGTCCGCAAGGTCCTGCGGCCGGACGGGCACTTGATCCTCGGCGCATCGGAGACGACGGTCGGCGTCGATGCCTCCTGGCGTCGCGAACTCATCTCCAAGACCAGCATCTACCGCCCCTCATGAACGCCACCCCGACAACGACGACACCGAGACAGGTGAAACCACATGCAACTCACTGACGAAGACCTGATCGAGATGATGACCCAGATCTGGGACACCATGATCGGCGAGGAGCTCTACGCGACCGAGATCGCCGCGGACCATGCCTTCGGCATGTACTCGACGGTCGACATCGACAGTCCCGATGGGGCGTCGTTGGCCGTCGTGATCGAATGCGGCGCAGCGTTGGCCTCTCGGCTTGCCGAGGTGTTGTTCTCGATGTCGACCGATGAAGTCGCGGCCGAAGACGCCGCTGACGCTGTCGGTGAGCTGGCGAACATCTTCGGCGGCAACGTCAAGGGTGTGCTGGCGATGTCGGCAACCCTGTCGCTGCCCAAGGTGGTGGTCGGCAGTGTCGAGCCGGGTTCGTACACCGGCGCGGTGCTCAACCGAGTCGGGTTTGATGCCGGTGGCAATCGCCTGGTCGCGTCGCTGCGTGAGCGTCAGCTGGCCGTCGCCGAGTAGCGAGGAAGGCCGTCGTCCACAGCGGACGCGACCTGAGGTTCACTTGAGGAACTTGCTGGTGCTGTTGTCGGCCAGCAGTCGGCCACCGGTCTGTCTGGTGGGGCAGTAGTAGACGGTGTAGGCGCGATAGTCGATGGTGCGAATCGTGTCGCCGCAGTCGACACATGGCTCGCCGGCGCGATTGTGGACCTTCGAGGGGCGATCGACGCTCTTACCGATGTCGTCGAGCGTCCGCTCGTGAGCAAGCGCAGACGCCACGACCGAAGCGATCGACGAGTGGAGTCGAGCGACGTCGTCATCGCTGAGCTTCGAGGCATTGACGAATGGACTGAGCTCGGCCTCGTAGAGGACCTCGTTGGTCAGCATGCGTCCGAGACCGGCAACGACCCGTTGGTCTCGGAGCAGACCGTGGAGTCGCTTGGAGTGTCGGCGCACGGTGGTGGCCAGTGCGTCGACCGAGAGGTCGGTCGCTTCGGGCCCGAGATGGTCGAGCGGCTCCTGCGCGAGCGGGTCGTCACGTAGGACCCAGAGCCCGGCGCGGCGTTCGGTTCCGGCCTCGGTGAGGAGCCACGAAGGTGTGCCGAGCTCGTCGCGGTCGCCGGCGGCGAAGGTCCATCGCATCAACCCACCACGCGGCTTCTTGGTTTCCTTCGGGTCGGGTCGGAGCCGCCCACCCTGCATCAGGTGCACGACGTGGGTGTGCCCGTTGTCGAAGCGCATCAGCAGATACTTCCCCCGGCGCCCGACATCCACGAGCCGAGTGCCCTTCGATGCGTCAGGTGGCGGATCGAAGGTCTTCAGCGACGCGAAGTTCAGGAGGCGGAAGCCGGTCAGCTCGGCCCCGCCGAGCGCGGCCGTCATACGTTCGGCGTGGGCCTGGACCTCGGGCATCTCGGGCATGGTGGTTCCTGGGAGCTGGATTGACCGTGTGTGGTCTGGCCGACCCTAGAGCGTCGGCGCCGAAGCGTCAGGTGCCACCGCGAAGTCGGTCATCGATCGCAAGCCGGCGAGACGATCATCGATCAGCGTGAGCGGGGCGGCGGAGCCGAGCAGGGCGGTCACGTCGCCGCCGAGCACGATGCCGCCATCGAGGAAGGCCCGTTGGGCGCTCGTGGCACCCTGGGCGATGTCGACAGCCAGCTCATAGTCGAGGCGCAGTGTTGCCGACGTGTCACACAGGCCGGGCACAAAGGCGATCGAGCAGGGCCCGAGCACGAGGGTGTAGGGGCCCACGCCGTCAGGCCCGCCGACGATGTCGTAGCCGACCCGGATCGTCAGATCGGTCGGGGGAATGTCGGACAGTGCGTGGGTTGCCGCCTCAAGCCAGGACTCGCTGAGGTATTTCACGGCCCGGAGGGTAGCCGATCGCCATGGGGCGGTCAGGATCGTCGTTCGGCGCCTGCAGCGTTGACGGCGCGCTGGAGGCGATCGAGGGCGTCGAGCTCGGCGCGCAGGGGATCGACGACGAGTTCGTCGGCGACCTGCTCGACGGCGTCGGCCGCTCGACGTCGTACGGCGGCAGCCCGACGCCGACCGCCGATACGCGCCAGCCGACGAGACAGCAGCGCCAGTGCCCATCCGGCGGCAAGTCCGACGATGAGCATCCCCGTCGGGAGCGGGATGCCGCGCCACGCAGGTGTACCGAACTCGGGGAGCCGGAGCCAGTTGTTCGCTGCCAGCGCCGTCAACCATGCGCCACCGACGAGTGCCACCACGGCGAGGAGGAACTGGAGGGTCCGGAGCACTCCCCACCAGCGTGGTGACGAGAACGATGCGTCGCGGACGGCGTCGGCGACGGCAACGTCGAGCCGGTCGTGGAGCTCGGCCGAGTGGGGCGTTGCAGCATCCCGTAGCAAGGTCGGCCATGGCTCATCGAGCCTCGACGACGCCGACTCGGCGACGGCTCGAATGGCTGCACCGGCTCGCGCGGTCTGCGCACCGCTCGGGGCGGGGAGCGAGCTGCGGCCTCGGTCGTTGCGTTCGAGATGGAGTCGACGCAGCGGGTCGGGTCGCAGACGACGCACCCACCGCGTGAACGGCCAGCCGGTGCGTTGGACGGCGTCGAAGCGATACCCGGCCGCCGAGGCATCGGCGACGGCGTCGATACCCGACGCCGTGGCGAGATCGACAGCGAGTCGGCGGACGCTGTCGTCGGCGATCACGGGTGGGGGAGGGGGCGGCACCTGTTCGGCCAAGGTGTCGGCGGCGGTCGCCACATCGGCCGAGAGCCGCTCGACCATCGCCCGCTGCGCGGCCACGGTGTCGGCGAGCCGATCGAGCACGGCGTCGACTCCCTGGCCGGTCGTCGCCGACACCGGGAACACGCTTGGCTTCGCGATGCCGTCGTTGTGCAGCAGACGCTCAAGGTCGGCGGTGCAGGCGTGGAGCTCGGCGGGGGTCAGGCGGTCCGCCTTGTTCAGGATCATCAGCGTGACGGCATCGTGGCGGGACAGCGCACGCAGGTAGTGGTGCATTGCCTCGTCGGCATACTTCTCGGGATCGGTGACCCACAGCAGCAGGTCCGCATGCTGAGCGATGCGCTCCATCTCGAGTCGATGGGTGACCGCGACCGAGTCGTGGTCGGGGACATCGAGGAGGACCAACCCTGATTGCGGGCTGTCAGGTGATGCGGAGACGAGGTGCCGATTGCCGACACCCAGCCATTCGAGGAGGGACGACGCGTCGTGGTCACCCCACACGAGCGCCAAGGTGCTCGAGGTGGTGGGCCGACGCACGCCGGTGGTGGCGACGTCGGAGCCGGCGAGGGCGTTGGCCATCGACGACTTCCCACTGCCGGTCGCCCCGAGCAGGGCGACCAGTGTGTGGGTGGTGCCGTGGCGGAGCCGCCCCTCGGCCTTGTCGACCACCCGGCGTGCGGACTCGACGCGGTCGGGGTCGAGTCGGCCATCGGCCAGCGCCGTGGCAACACCCAGCGCCTCGAGTTGCTCGGGCAGCGCGGCCAGTTCGCGGGGCGTCCGCCCGAACGTCGGCAGCTTGATCATCGCTGGTCACCGTGATCGAGTGCGATTCGGAACTCCTCGATCGCCTCGGCCAACGCAGCGGATGCCTCCGGCGGTGGGATGGTGGCCCACAGCGCACGCCGGAAACGATTGGCGTCGGTCTCGAGCAGCGCACCCAGGCGGTCGGCCAGGAGCGACCGAGCCTGATTGGCGAGATCCCTCACGGCCTGCTCACCGAACAGCGCGTTGAGCAGTGCCTGCGAGATCCCCGCGGTGCCGGAAGCAACCGCGACCTCGCCCCCCGTGATTCCCCCGGTCTGGGCGAAGAGCACGATCATGAGAGCGACGCCGATCCCGTTGACGCCGGCAGCCAGCACCCGAGCGGTGTTCCGCTTGCCGGCGCCGGTCGCTCGCACGAGTTCGAGCACGTCGTCCTGCCACGCCCGGACCTCGGGGGCGAGCGCTCGTTCGAACTCGGCTGAACGGTGGTCGAGCGTGGGGTCGCCGGCCAACACCTGTGGGCCGCCCGGTAGTTGGCGCCACGCGGTGACGGCGTCGAGCGCAGCAGCGTCGGCGTGGTCGAGGACGAGCCGCTCGAGCGTGGAGGTGATCTCGCCCTGCACTTCACCGGTCGCAGCAGCGCGGCCTCGAATGGCGGCAGCGATGCGGTCTCGCAGCAGCGAGATTCGTGACTGGACCGCTCGCATGAGTTCGCCCGTGCCGATCAGTTCCTGCCAGCGTTCCAGGACCTCACCCCGAAGCATGGTGCCGTTGCTGAGGTCGGCGACGATGCGCTCGCCTGCCAGGCGGTAGGCACGGTCGGCCGCGCTGCGGAGTTCGGCTCCGATCGCGTCCTGGGATCTGGCCGCCGCGAGGATGGTGTCGGCCCGAGGACCCACCGAACGGAGAGCGCCGTCGAGCGTGCTGCGGACCACGGCTGCTCGCTGCTCGGCGTCCTCGGTGAGGTTCGTGATGACGGCCCGCAGTTCGGCGACGTCGACCTCGGGCAGGCGGCCGTCGATGAGCGAACCCTCGACGATCGGGAACAGGGACACGTCGTGCAGCCCGCCGTCGTCGAGCATCTGGGCGAGATGGTTGCTGATCTCCTCGGCTGCACCGTGAGGAACCCGGTTGATGACGATGGCGAGCTCCATCCCACGTTGCTGGGCTCGTTCGAGGAACTGCCATGGCACGGCGTCGGCATAGCGAACGGCGGTCGTGACGAACAGCCACAGATCGGCGGCGGCCAAGAGTTGGGCGGCGAGATCACGATTGGCGAGCTCGACCGAATCGATGTCGGGGGCGTCGATGAGGGCGACGCCCGGGCCGACCGTGTCGGTGGGGCGGATCGCCAGCACCTGGCCGATGGCGTTACCTTCGCCCGACACTCGTGGAAGGTCGCCGAGGAGGTCGGTGGTGGTGAACCAGGCCACGTCATCGGGATGGCAGATGAGCACCGGCGCCCGAGTGGTGGGGCGAAGCACGCCGGCCGGTGAGACGTTGGCCCGAGCGAGTGAGTTCGTGATGGTGGACTTGCCCGAGCCGGTCGATCCGCCCAGGACGGCGAGCAAGGGTGCGTCGAGTCGTGACAGGCGCGGCAGCAGGTAGTCGGTGATCTGATCGGACAGCTCGGTGGCGACGACCCGTGCATCGTCGAGTCCGCCGACGCCCAGTCGCAGCGGCGTGGCATCGATCGCCGCGTCGAGGTCGGCCAGGGCGTCGACGACAGGCCCCAGCGGGGTCGCGGTGCTGTCGAGATCGTCAGGTCGCCCGTCGGTCATCAGCGCCTCAGCGTAGACGCCGTGCAGGGGTACGGTGAGTCGATGTGGTCTGGACGATGGAGCTGACACCCGACCTCGAGCAGCGACGCACTGTCGGGGGCGTCACCGGCGCCCGATGGTTCGAGGGGCACCGGCTCGACCTGTTCGTCGAGTCGAGCGAGGGCGCCGGTCCGGCGGCCGTGATGCTGTCGATCGTTGCCGAGCCAGCTGTCGCCCGGGTCTCGTTCGTCGGCGTGGTGCTGCGGGCCGGCTTCGCCCCGGTGGTGGTTGCCGACGACGACGTTCCTCTCCCCGATCGGGGCTGGGAGGTCCGCACGTCGGGGCTCTGGGCCGATCATGTCTGTGAAACCCCGCTCGAACACTGGAGCTACGGGCTGGAAGCCTTCGGCTTGTCGCTTGACGATCCCGAAGCCCTGCTGGGCCGGGGGTTCGGCGAGCGAACCCCGATCGGCTGGGAACTCGAGTTCGAGGCGGCATCGACGGCACAGTGGTCGTCAACACCGTTGTCGACAACACCGTGGTCGACTGCCGAGGAGTACCGTCAGCTCGGGGTTGGCCACGGGCTCGTGCTCGATGGCGACGGCCAACACGCGGTCGAGGGCGTCGCCATTCGCACCCACTGGTGGGGATCCCGGTCGCCGGGCCGACTGGAGGTCGGCGACGTACCACCGTCTGGATCGGATGAGCCTCTGAGCTGGGTATCGGTGCCGAGCCGCGAGGCCCGTCGGTGCTATGCGTTGTGGGGAGCGGGAGCGAGCTCGTCGCCGATCGACTCCTGATCGGCGTCGGCGAACCGCACGATGAGCATGGTGACCACGAAGGCCGCAGCGGCGAGCGCCACGCCACCGATGGCCTGTCCGGCATCGGGAAGATGCAACGCCGTGCCTTTGACCACTGACGCCTGCTCCTCAGAGACGACACCGACCCCGTTCGGCCACGGCCACAGCACCCGGAAGGAACCGAGCATGAGTCCGAGCAGCGCCGCGAGCACGGTTTGCTCATGGTGCTCGAGCAGCCAGTTGAGGAACGACGAGAACCCCGCGAGTCCGATCACCGCACCGACGAGGAAGACCAGCAGCTCGACCGGGGCGCCGGTGATGACACCGGCGTACATGCCGAGCATCAGCATGATGAACGAGCCCGAGATGCCGGGGAGGATCATGGCGCAGATCGCAATGGCGCCGGTGACGAAGAACATCCAGATCGGCGCGTCGGTGATGGCGCCGGATTGGAAGCCGAGGAGAACGAACGCAGCGACGGTGACGAACGCGAGCACTCCCATGCGGAGTGCGTCTCGGACGGTGAGCTGTTGCCAGACGAGCAGACAGCTGGCGAGCACCAGGCCGGCGAACACGGCGGCCGTTCCCTCGGCGTGGTCGACCAGCAGCGTTTCCATGGGATGGCGCAGCACGAGGAAGGCACCGGCGATCCCGGCGCCCAGCGGGATCAGGAACAGCCAGTCGATGGTGCGGAAGTCGTCGACGAAGCCCCCGGGGTCGCCCGTGACGAGTCGCTTCAGCGCATGCGCCCCGCCACGAACGTTGTGGATGAGGTCCTTGTAGATCCCGAGGATCAGGGCAACGGTGCCGCCCGACACGCCGGGCACGATGTCGGCCGAGCCCATGAAGAATCCGCGGAGGAACTGGAGGAGGTGCTTTGCCACCTTCGCGAAGGTATCGGAGGAAGATCCCCGAGCGATGAACGGTCCTACCTACGCGAGCCCCCGACGCAAGCCCACCGGACGCGACGATGCCCACCCCTTCGGAGTGGGCATCGTCGCTTGCTTGGTCCGGTTGGTGGACCGGATCGAGATCAGCTCTGGCTGGCCAGGCGCCGGTTGACCCGCTTGGTCTTCATGTAGTCGCGGTTCATGTAGGCGATGAAGTCGAGGCTGATCTCCTTCGGGCAGGCGTCGGCGCACTCACCGTGGTTCGTGCACGAGCCGAAGAACTGCTCCATGGTCTCGACCATGGCCTCGGTGCGTCGGAACCGCTCGGGCTGACCCTGGGGCAGCGAGTTGAGGTGCCAGATCTTGGCCGAGGTGAACAGCTGACCCGCCGAGTTGGGGCAGGCAGCGATGCAGGCACCGCACCCGATGCAGGCCGCCGCGTCCATCGAGGAGTCGGCGACCTCTTTCGGGATGGGGATCTCGTTGGCGTCGGGCGCCGTACCGGTGGGGGCGCTGATGTGGCCGCCGGCCTCGATGATGCGGTCCATGGCGGACCGGTCGACGATGAGGTCGCGCAACACCGGGAAGGCGGCCGCACGCCACGGCTCGATCACGATGGTCTCGCCATCGGTGAACTTGCGCATGTGTAGCTGGCAGGTGGCGGTCGCCTTCTCCTGGCCGTGGGCCCGGCCGTTGATCATGACGCCGCAGGTACCGCAGATGCCCTCACGACAGTCGTGCGGGAACTCGATCGGGACTTCACCCTTCTCGATGAGTCGTTCGTTGACGATGTCGAGCATTTCAAGGAATGACGCATCGTCGGGAATGCCGGTGGCTTCGTAGTTGGCGAAGCTGCCCTGGGCGTTCGGGCCGTTCTGACGCCACACCTGGAGATGGAGGTTGAGAATCTTGCTCATGGTTGAATGCTCCCCGGCCTACTTGTAGGACCGCTGCGACGGCTTGACGTAATCGAAGGTCAGCTCTTCACGGTGCTTGGTCTGCGGTGTGTCTGGATCGTGCCACTCCCAAGCCGAGACGTGGGAGAACTCGTCGTCGCGCCGTTGCGCTTCACCTTCTTCGGTCTGTGATTCCTCACGGAAGTGCCCGCCGCAGCTCTCTTCACGATCGAGTGCATCACGGGCCATGAGTTCGGCGAGCTCGAAGAAGTCGGCGACACGCCCCGCCTTCTCGAGCGAGGAGTTGATGGTGTCCTCGGTGCCGAGAACACGCAGGTCCTTCCAGAACTCCTCACGCAGCGCCCGGATCTCCGAGATCGCCTTCTCGAGGCCGTTCTTGTTGCGTGCCATCCCGATGTAGTCCCACACGATCTTGCCGAGCTCCCGGTGGAAGTGCTCGGGCGACTTGGTGCCGCCGATCGACAGGAACCGGTTGAGCCGCTCGCGGACGTCGGCTTCGGCCTGGGTGAAGACCGGATCGGTGGTCGGGACCGGGTCGGTGCCGAGCTTGCCGGCCAGGGAGTCGCCAATGGTGTAGGGCAACACGAAGTAGCCATCGGCGAGACCCTGCATGAGGGCCGAGGCACCGAGACGGTTGGCGCCATGATCGGAGAAGTTGGCCTCGCCGGCGGCGTAGAGGCCGGGCACGGTGGTCATCAGGTTGTAGTCGACCCAGAGTCCGCCCATCGTGTAGTGGGTGGCGGGGTAGATACGCATCGGCATCTCGTAGGGGTCTTCACCCGTGATCCGCTCGTACATCTCGAAGAGGTTGCCGTACCGCTCCTCGACGGCGTCTCGGCCGTCGCGGTTGATGGCGTCGGCGAAGTCGAGGTAGACGCCGTTCTTCTGTGGGCCGACACCGAGCCCTTGATCGACCACGGTCTTGGCGTTGCGGGAGGCGACGTCGCGCGGCACCAGGTTGCCGAAGGCCGGGTACTTCTCTTCGAGGTAGTAGTAGCGGTCGGCCTCGGGAATGTCGCGAGCGGCCCGCTTCTCGTCGGGGTTGCGGGGCACCCAGATGCGTCCGTCGTTACGGAGCGATTCCGACATCAGCGTCAGCTTCGACTGGAACTCGTCGGCCGAGGGGATGCAGGTGGGGTGAATCTGGGTGTAGCAGGGGTTCGCGAACAGGGCGCCCTTGCGGTGGGCCCGCCAGGCCGCAGTGACGTTGCAGGCCATGGCGTTGGTCGAGAGGTAGAACACGTTGCCGTAGCCGCCGGTCGCCAGCACCACGGCATGGGCCGAGTGGCTGGTGATCTCACCGGTGACGAGGTCACGGACCACGATGCCGCAGGCTTCGCCGTCCTTGAGGACGACGTCGAGCATTTCCTTCCGGGTGTGCAGCGTGACCTTGCCTGCCTTCACCTGGCCCATCATCTGTTGATAGGCACCGAGGAGGAGCTGCTGGCCGGTCTGGCCCCGGGCGTAGAAGGTGCGGGAGACCTGGGCGCCACCGAAGGAGCGGTTGGCCAGCAGGCCACCGTACTCGCGAGCGAACGGGACGCCCTGGGCGGCCATCTGATCGATGATGTCGACCGACACCTGGGCCAGGCGGTACACGTTGGACTCGCGGCTGCGGAAGTCGCCGCCCTTGACCGTGTCATAGAACAGCCGGAAGACGCTGTCGCCGTCGTTGCGGTAGTTCTTGGCGGCGTTGATGCCGCCCTGGGCGGCGATCGAGTGGGCCCGGCGAGGGGAGTCGTGGAACGTGAAGGCATCGACGTTGTAGCCGAGCTCACCGAGTGCCGCGGCGGCCGACGCGCCGGCCAGGCCCGTGCCCACCACGATGATGCGGAACTTCCGCTTGTTCGCCGGGTTGACCAGCTTGATGTTGAACTTGTGGTTGTCCCAGCGCTCTTCGATGGGGCCTTCGGGGATCTTGGAATCGAGAATCATCGTGGCTCCTAGTTGACGTCGACGATGCCGGACAGGACTGCGATCGGGAAGCTCACGTTGCCGATCAAGATGATGAGCGAAAGGCCCGTGGCGATGCCGCGTCGGAGGTTGTTCCACCGGGGGTTGCTGAGCCCGAGGCTCTGGAACATGCTCCAGAGCCCGTGGTAGAGGTGCGCCGCCAGCAAGATGTTGGCGACGATGTAGATCAGCGCCACGATCGGGTTGGACAGCGAACCGACGATGTTCTCGTAGACGTGGCCGTACTCCCAGTCGTAGCCGGGGATCAGACCCCAGGTGAGATCGGCGAGGTGGAAGAGGATGTAGGCGCCGACCACGATGCCGCTCACTCGCATGGTGCGCGAGGCGAAGTTGGCGGCAATGAAGTCCTGCTTGGACTGGTACGGCGAGCTGGACGCCATGTTCATCCGGGTGAGGTGATAGGCCGACATGACGTGGAGGATGCCGGCGACGATGAGGCCGATACGGAGCAGCCACAGGGTGTAGCCGTGGGGGAGGATCGGCACGAGCAGCTCACGGAGGAAGTGGCCGTAGATGTCGATGTCGTACTCCATCGCTCCGTTGTGCTCGACCTTGCCGAGGTACATCTTCAGGTTGCCGATCATGTGGAACAACACGAAGCCGTAGAGCATGAGTCCGGTGGCGGCCATCACCCACTTCTTGCCGACCGCCGTTTGGTACATGTTGAGCGGGAAGGGGAGCTCCCGGGCCTTCTTGCGAAGCGGGATCGAACCCCTGGACGAACCTGGTCGTGACGTTGGATCGAGGGTCGGCGTGGCCACCGTGTGCCTCCGTTGGAGAGTTGCGGACCCGGGACAGCATCGTCACCGGGCGGGAGAAAACGTAGCCGCATTCAGCGGGGACGACCCAAACTCCTCCGTCAATACTTTGACGGCCAAAGGCCGCCGTCGGCACGTGCCCTCGCTGGTGATGCCACTCGCCCGAGTTCAGCGCCGGACCGAATGCCGGGTGGTGGCCTCGGAGGGCGGGATCACCACCGAGTGATAGCGATTGGTCGCCGCCCGGTCGACGGCGAGGAGCGAGAGGTCGATCACGAGCTGACCGTTGAGGTCGGGCACCTCGAACGCCAGCTCGCCGATGAGTTGGCAGCTGTCGGCCGGGAGGTCGCCGTGCCAGGTCTGGCGGTGCGACCACGAGCCGCAGGTTGCGGTGGCGATCACCTCGACATTGCCGAGCGTGGTGCGCAGGTCGCTGATGGCGTGGACGGCGAGTTGGATGGGCGCCCCGGCCGTGGTGATGGCCGGCGGCTGATCGGCCACGATGGCTACCGGTGTGCAGGCATCGGCCACGGCATCGAACGCCGGTTTGCGATGCCGCTCGTGATCGAGCAGTCCGAAGCCGCCGTCGGGGTCGGCATCGATCAGCGAGAGCAGGCAGAAACCACCGGCGGGGGAGTACTTGAGACGCCGGATGGTCTCGATGTGGAAGCGCAGGAGTTCGGCCTGGTAGGCCCGAGTGGCGAGCGCCCAGCTCTCGCCGTCGGCGTAGGCCCGGCGAGGCACGTAGCGGTCGAAGGCGCCGGCCTGTGCACTGGCGAACTGGGGGGCGTCTTCATCCCAATCCGCAACGGTGACCGACTGGGACCCGAAGCCGCCGAGGAAGGCACCGAGCCGGGGCCACTGGCGAATCAGCTCCGGGAGGTCTTCGTAGGTGCCGGAATGCCAGCCCAGCCAGAGGTGAGGATCGGAGGCCGAGAGATCGGTGAGCAACGGCAGGCTGCCGGATCGGACGATCACGGATCGTGACGTGTCGGCCGAGCGGATCTCGCGGCGCAGCAGGGGATCGAGAACCGACCGGTTCCAGCTCGGAAACAGATGTCGACCGAGGCGACGCGCCGTTGGTGGTTCGATCTGTGCGCTGCGGTTCGGCTCGGGGAGCGGCGGCCCGTTGGGTTCGTCGTGGGCACACCACACCGCCACGGAGGGATGGTGCCCGAGCAGGTCGACCACATCGCGGGCGATGCGCCGGGCCAACTTTCGGGTGGAGGTGGCGTACGGGCCGACGAGGGGGAGGTCTTGCCACAGCAGCACACCCTGCCGGTCGGCCGCTTCGTAGAGTTCGGACCGAGCGACGTGGCCGTGAACGCGAACGAGATCGAGCCCGGCGTCGCGAACGGATCGCAGGTCATCGGCGATGACACCGGTGTCCATCGAGCCGAGGAAGCGGTCCTGTGGGCCGAGGCTGACGCCCTTGACGAACATTCGCTCGCCATTGACCCGCCACACCATGTTGTTGACCGAGATCCGCCGCAGACCGGTGCGCCAGTGGCGGCGATCGCTGACCTCATTGTCTGGCGTGCGGATGGCGACACCGACTTCGTAGAGCGGCTGGGATCCGAGCGCGGCCGGCCACCACAGCGACGGCTGATCGATCTCGACCTTCCACTCGAGCCGGTTCTCGCCGCTCGCGAGCTCGTGGGTTTCCGCCCCGCCGCCCGCGGCCTCGCCGTCGGGGCCGGTGACCGAGGTGTCGATGCGGGCCTCGCCCGCGCTGAGCGCGTCGACGACGAGCCGGACCCGGAGGACGGCTTTGGCGTCGGTGGCTTCCTGACAGATCACACGGGCGTAGCGGATGGCGATCGGTCCGGTTCGTTCGATGCGCACCGGGCGCCAGATCCCACCGGGTGAGCCCGAAGGCGCGAGCGGCCCGCTCTGGAGCGAGCCGGTGAGGCTGCGCTTCGACGACGAGTCACCCTGATCGGGGCAGGACACCTCGATCGCCAGGACGTGCTGGTCGCGTTCGTTCAACGCGTCGGTGATCTCGAACTGGTGCGGGACGAAGTAGCCGATCGTGTCGCCGACGAAGCGGCCGTCGAGCCAGATCTCGGACTGGGCGAGCACACCGTCGAGCGCCAGCCACGAACGTTTGCCCGGCTCGGTCGGTTCGTGCTCGAACTGGCGGCGATACAGCAAGGGCCCCTGCGCGTGGGCAAACCGCGAGGTCTCGCCCCAGTGGCCAGGCACGGTGACCGTGTTCCACCCAGAGTCATCGAGGTCGGGATCGGCACCTGACCTGTTGAGTTCGGCGTCGAGCGGTGCAGCCCGCCAGGAGCCCGAGAGATCCACGAAGGGACCATAGCCCGCTCCGCCCACGGCGTCGCCGGTCGGCCGGTGCCCAGTGTCGCCGGTCGGGCGGTGCCCGAGTGTCGCTGGCCGGCCGGTGCCCGGTGTCGCCGGTCGTGCGGTGCAGGTGTGGCGCCGACCTGTTGCCACCATCCGCCCGGCATGACGTTCGTCGCTCGGGCCGTCTAGGGTCGGCGTCCGTGGCTAACCATCCTGATGTATCGACGCTGGCCGAGCTCCTCGAGTCCGGCTGGGTCTCTCGCTCGGTGAAGGAAGAGATCCGGCAGAACACCCTCGCCCGCATGGCAGCCGGCGACGACCTGTTCCCCGGTGTGCAGGGCTACGAGCACACGGTCATTCCCCAGCTGGAACACGCAATCCTGGCCGGACACGACATCGTGTTCCTGGGTGAGCGCGGGCAGGCGAAGACCAGGATGATCCGCTCGCTCACCAACCTGCTCGATGAGTGGATGCCGATCGTCGCCGGATCCGAGATCAACGACGACCCGACGAATCCTGTGTCGCGCTACGCGATGGACCTCATCGCCTCCGAGGGCGACGACACTCCGATCGCGTGGGTGCATCGTTCCGACCGTTTCGGCGAGAAGTTGGCAACACCCGACACCTCGATCGCCGACCTGATCGGTGAGGTCGACCCCATCAAGGTGGCCGAGGGTCGGTACCTGTCCGACGAGCTCACGCTCCACTACGGCCTCGTCCCGAGAACCAACCGGGGCGTGTTCGCCATCAACGAACTCCCCGACCTCGCCGAGCGCATCCAGGTCGGTTTGCTGAACGTGCTCGAGGAGCGCGATGTGCAGGTCCGCGGCTACAAGGTGCGGCTGCCGATCGATGTCATGCTCGTCGCCTCGGCCAACCCCGAGGACTACACCAACCGCGGCCGCATGATCACCCCGCTGAAGGACCGCTTCGGCGCCCAGATCCGCACCCACTATCCCCTCGACATCAACACCGAGGTCGAGATCGCCCTGCAGGAAGCGAACCTGCCCGACGACGGTCCGGCGGTCTTCATTCCGGACTTCATGGCCGAACTCATCGCCACCTTCACCCACGCCGCTCGGGGCAGCGGCCACATCAACCAGGCGTCGGGTGTCTCGGTGCGGCTCACGGTGTCGAACCTCGAAACCCTGGCAGCAGCGGCCGTTCGCCGTTCGCTCCGCATGGGCGAGGCCGGTCTCGACTCCGGCACCGTGGTGCCACGGGTCAGCGACCTCGATGCGTTGATCGCGTCGACGGCAGGCAAGATCGAGATCGAGGCCCTCGACGAAGGCCGCGACGGCGAGGTCATCGATCACCTGATGCGCTCCGCGATCGTCGAGCTGTTCAAGCGCCGCCTGTCCGGTGAGGGCATTCGTCAGGTCGCC
Organism: Acidimicrobiales bacterium; assembly: GCA_041394265.1. Classification (NCBI taxonomy): domain Bacteria; kingdom Bacillati; phylum Actinomycetota; class Acidimicrobiia; order Acidimicrobiales; species Acidimicrobiales bacterium. The sequence goes on along the minus strand of JAWKIO010000005.1, from coordinate 1,513,384 downwards.
GATGCGTTCGAGGGCGACATCGTTGCGTCGTCGGGCGACGACGTACCGATCGGCGACTACGTCGACCTCATGGCCAAGGTTCCGGCGCTGGCCGTGCCGGCGGCCGAGCTGCTCGGCGATCAGGCCGACCAGCTCGACGATGCGGGCAGAGCCGCGGCCAACGCGTCGGCCATCGAGCTGATCCTCGAGGGCATGCATCTGTCGAAGCGCCTCAACAAGGACGCGATCGGCACACGCTCCGCCTACCGGTCTCGGATGTAGCTCGTGGGCCTGCGGGCCCCGATCTGGTCAGGCCGAACCGAAGACCCCAGCGGACGGGCGCTCGCTGCGGTCCCGAGCGACGATGCCGGGCTCGAGGTGTTCACCTGCTTCCCAGTGCCAGCCGTCGATCGGGCTGGACTGGAACCAGCCATCGACGCCGACGTCGGCGGCCGCCGCCATCAGCTCGCCGAGATAGTCGGCGCGGCTCGGCTCCGATGTCGGGGCGGGTGCCAGGTCGGCAACGGCACACAGCGGGCGGTCGCCGACGTGATCGGCAACCCGGCTGAGTCCTTCCGCGAGGCGGTCGATGACGTTTGCCTGCGGGTGCAGATGCCATCCACCATCGCCGTCGACCACGATGGGTGGGCGGAGCTGGACGAAGACCTGGTCGAAGGCATCGGCCAGGTCGGCGACCGGCCGACCCGGGAGGTTCCCCGCTTGGACGGTGCCGTCGACGATCGCCTGCAGCCACGGACGGAGGAAGAGATCGTCGAGATGCCCGACCTCGCGTGACGCCTTCACGTTGGTCGTCCCGTGCTCAGCGCTGCGCTCGGGAACGAAGACCCGGGCGGTCTGGTAGGTGGCAACTGGCGCCGAGCCTCGCAGTATGCGCCACGCCTCGGCCTCGGCGAGCGCGAGGTCGCGCACCGCTTCGGCTGCCTTCACCGGGTTCGTACCACCGGGTGGGGCCTTGTCGATCAGCCGAGCCCGCACCCCGAGATGGGCGGGCTCACGCATCGGCACCCAGCCGTCGGCAAGATCGCCGAAGGTCTCACCCACCCATTCGACATGGCGCGGCCACAGCAGCCGGCGAGCGTGGCCGTCGGCGAAGCCGTGTTCGTCGTAGGTGAACCAGCCGGGAGCCGTTCCGTCGAGCAGGCAGAGCCACACGGTCAGACCTCGATCACGGGCGGCGACGATCACGTCGCGCGTGAGCATCGTGGCGACCGGGTCGTGGCGGCCAGGCTCGGGCTCGAGGCGGGCCCACTCGACGGTCAGCACGACCTCGTTGGCGCCGAGGGATGCCACCTGTTCGAGATCATCGGTCCAACGCTGCACATCGATCCCGTGGTCGAACCCGGCGGGAGCGCGGCCGGTCGAGATCCAGTACGACCAGTCGGCGGTCGGACTCACCCCGTCGAGTTCGGCCGAGGTGAGTACCACGCCTCGACGTGCCGAGCCGGCCATCAGGCCCCGATGACGAGGCGCCGGATCTCGTCGACGGCGGCGGTGGTGTCGTTGCCGACCAGCACGGTCACCATCTCGAGGTCTCGCGCCACCTCGAGATTGGTGTCGGCGTCGTCGATCACCAGGGTGTGGGCGGGGTCGAGGTCGAAGGTCTCGAGGATCAGCGAGTAGTAGGCGGGGTTGGGCTTGCGCATCCCGACCAGCGCCGAGTTGACGATGGCGTGCACCAGGCCGCTTTCGAGGTAGCGGGCGGCGAGGATGTCCTGCGCCGTCTCGAAGTTGTTGGTGGCCAGCACGATGAGGGTGTCGGTCTCGGCGAGGTCTTCGAGCAACTGGATCATCTCGGGCCGGTCGGCGGCATGGAAGATCGACGGCGGCTCGGCGTCGAAGAGGCGCCCCGCACCCTCGGCGATGTCGTCCATGTGCGCCCGAAGATCATCGTCGGAGATCTGGCCGATTTCGGCTCGATGAATGATCGAGTCGGGATCGGTCATGTAGCCCGCGAGTCCCTCCAGCGCTCTGGTGAGTTCGTCGGCTCCGAAGCCGAGCTCGTTCACCGAATGAAGTACTGCATCGAGCAGGGGAACGGTGATGGTCCCGGCCCAGTCGATGATGATCGCATCGAAGCCATCTGAGGTCATGGCGTCAGGCTAGGGGTGCCACGATGGGGGGAGGACAGGGGCACCACCGGTCTGCTACAACGTGGGTTCGGCTTTCCGGCCGAGTGTCGGCTGTGAGGGCAAGCTGCGAGGGCAAGCGGTGAGGGACTGGTGAGCTACGCCATTGGCATCGATCTGGGGACCACGTTCACCGCGGCTGCGGTGTGCGACCCCGGTGTCGCGCCACAGATGCTGTCGCTCGGTTCCAGTGGCTACAGCGTCCCCTCGGTGCTCTTCCTGCGGGAAGAGGGCGCGTTTCTCGCAGGTGAAGCCGCAGAACTGCGGGCCGCGGGTGACCCCACTCGGGTGGCGCGCCATTTCAAGCGGCGGCTCGGCGACGACGTCCCGATCCGACTCGCCGGCACTGCATTCGATCCGCTGACGCTCACCAGGGAACTCCTTGGGTGGGTGCTCGATCTGGTCACCTCCCGCCGGGGCGAGGCGCCTGCGGTCGTCGTGCTCACGCACCCGGCCAACTGGGGCGAGTTTCGCGTCGATCTGCTTCGCGACGCCGTCGATCTCGCCGATTCGAACACCCTGCTGATCTCCGAGCCTGCGGCGGCTGCAGCCCACTACGTCCAGGGTGAGCGGGTCGAGCCAGGCGAGCTGATCGGGGTGTACGACCTCGGCGGTGGCACCTTCGACGCGGTCGTCATGCGCCGAACCGAGAACGGCTTCGAGACCGCCGGTCGGGCGGGCGGGATCGAGCGGCTCGGTGGTGTCGATTTCGACGACGCCATCTGGTCCTACGTATTGACAGAAGCCGAGGTCGAACTCGGTGCCGACGACGACGCCACGCTGGCCGCGGCCTACGACCTCCGGTCGAACTGCGTTGCCGCAAAGCGGCTGCTCTCGGTCGACACCTCGGCCGACATTCGGGTGCCGCTGCGCGCCGCCACTTCGTCGGTGCGGTTGACCCGGGCGGAGTTCGAACGACGCATCCGTCCCCGACTCGCCGAATCGATCGAGGCATTCGACGACGTCTTGAGCAGCGCCGGGATCGTCGCCGGTGATCTCAGCCGTATTCTCCTGGTCGGCGGATCGAGTCGCATTCCCCTCGTCGGCGAGATGCTGGCATCCCACTTCGGTGTTCCCATCGCCGTCGACTCCGATCCGAAGAACGCCGTCGCCCTCGGTGCTGCCGGATTCGGAGCCACGTCGCTCGCCCCGGTGAGCGTGGCGTCATCGTTCCGGGCTCAGACCCGCACCGTGTCCGCCACGCCCGAGGCTCGTCGAGCGTTCACGCCGCCAGCCCCGACCACTCCATCGTTCGAGCCGACGGCCGCCCCTCCGCCCACCACCGAGCCATCGGTTCGAGCGGTGCCGCCGTCACCACCGGCCGACCTCCCTCGACCCCCGAGCCCAACGATGCCGCCGCCGGCAGCGGCGCCCGCCGCTCGGTCCACCGTGGCACCGGCCCCGGGCCCTTCGACGCCGCCGGCCGCCCGTACCGCGCCGGCCCCCACCTCGGCACCGGCGGTGCCATCACCCACCTCGCCGGCGCTGCCCCCCGCCGCGACCCCGAACGATCCGCCGGTCGTGCACACCGATCCGGTGCGCCGCGCGCCGCTCGAGCCCGCAGCGCCATTGGCGCCGCAAGCGCCGTCGCCGCGGCCGAGTTCCGACCGGCTCCCTCCGCCGGCCGGTGCGCCGCGCCCCCCGGCTCGACCTGCGGGCTCCGACGCCGTGACCGACGGCCCGAGCCGACCAGCCGAGCCGACCGCCAACAGCCTGGCTCCCCTCGATCCCTCCGCTCGTCGCCAGAGCTCCGACGGCGACCTCGCCTCGGTGTCCACCGAATCCCGCCACCGGGTGCGGACACCGGTCTCGATGGATGCGCCCGCCGTCGCTCAATTCGAGACGGTACCGGCCCAGGCCCAGCCCGTCGGATCCAACCAAACGCTGATGTTGGCGGTCATCGTGCTCCTCGTGATCGCCATTGCACTGGGTGGGTATTTCGTGTTCGTCAAGTAGTCGTCGACGTCCCGGGCCTGGCCCGGCGGCCTCGAGTGAGTAAGAGTGGATCTGCGTCCAGGAGGGAAGAAGATGAGCATCCAAGCCGAGCCGAGTCAGGTCGAGGCGTTCCGTGAGCGATTCGAGTCGATTCATCAGAACGTCTCGCGAGTCATCCGGGGCAAACCGGGCGAGATCCGTCTCGCCCTCACGTGCATGCTTGCCGAGGGCCACCTGCTGATCGACGATGTGCCGGGAACCGGTAAGACCACGCTGGCCAAGGCCATCGCCGCGTCGTTGGGCTCCACCATGCACCGGATCCAGTTCACTCCCGATCTGCTTCCCACCGATGTCACGGGTTCGCAGATCTACGACGCCAGCACCGGCTCGTTCCGCTTCCACCCGGGGGGTGTCTTCGCCAATGTCGTCTTGGCCGACGAGATCAACCGTGCGTCGCCGAAGACCCAGTCCGCCCTGCTCGAGGTGATGGAGGAGCGGCAGGTCACCATCGACAGCCATCGCCATCTCGTGCCTCGTCCGTTCGTGGTGATCGCCACGCAGAACCCGGTCGAGTTCGACGGCACCTATCACCTGCCCGAGGCACAGATCGACCGTTTCATGATGCGGATGGCCATGGGCTATCCCAGTCACGAAGCCGAGGTCGAGGCCATCGCCAACCGCCTCCACGGTCAGCGCCCCGAGGAACTCACCCCGGCGGTCACCGCTGAGGCGTTCGAGTGGATGATCGGCGTGGCCGGATCGGTGCACGTGGCCGACTCGCTCCAGCAGTACGCCGTCACCATTGCGGCCGCCACCCGGCGGATGGATGAACTCCGCCTGGGTGTGTCCCCTCGTGGCAGCCTCGCATTGATCAAGGCCGGCCAGGCGTGGGCGGCGGCGAAGGGCCGCACCTTCGTGTCGGCTGACGATCTGCGGGAGTTGGCGCCGTTCGTCCTCGGGCACCGGATGCTGCTGTCGCCCGAAGCCGAGCTCCAGGGCTTCACCAGCGCCGACCTGATCCAGCGCACCCTCGACGCCGTCCCGCTGCCGGAAATCCGCATCTGATGACCGCCAACGGTCGCTGGGCGTTGATCGTCGCAGCGCTGAGCCTGGTGGGCGGGCTGGCAACTGGCTACACGTTCCTCCTCGTCGTGGCCGGCCTGCTCACGCTGTCCGTCGCGTTGGCGGCGCTGTACGTCGCGTGGCGCCCGTCGTTGGTGGCGAGTCAGCACGTCTCGCCTCCCGTGGTGGGGGCCGGCGAGCTGGCGTCAGCTCGGGTGTCGGTCACCAACACGGGCCGGCGCAAGAGCGCACCGATCGTTGCCGCCGACTGGATCGCCGGGCACCAACATTCGGTGGCGCTGCCGGCAGTGAACGCCGGCGAGACCCATGTGTCGCTTCTCACCCTGCCCACCGACCGTCGCGGCCACTTCGAGGTCGGTCCGCTCGAGATCGAGCGTGTCGATCCACTGGGGTTCTTCCGCGCTGCGACGCATCGGGGGTCGACGTCGTCGCTCATCGTGTATCCCGCGGTGCATCACATGTCGCCGTTGCCCACCGGTCACCGTCGGGAGTTCGAAGGCGCAGCGGCCGAGCAGCCCCATGAGGGCGGCATCTCGTTCCACAGTCTGCGCGACTACGAACTCGGAGACGACCTGCGGCTGGTCCACTGGCGCTCGGTCGCCAAGACCGGCACGTTGATGGTGCGCAAGAACATCATCACCAGTGAGCCCCGCCTGATGATCGTGCTCGACACCTGGAGCGGTTCCTACGGGGGTGACAGCTTCGAGGATGCCGTACGGATCGCGGCATCCCTGGTCCAGGCCGGCTGCAGCAGCCACTATCCCGTGATGTTCCGCACCACCGGCGGGCTCGCGGCCGATGCAGCCGCTTCGGGTGAGGGACGGGTGGCGATCATGCGCATCCTGGCCGGTATCCAGCCCAGCGATGCCGACCCGGGGCTCAACGGCGTCATCCGATTCGCGGAAGGAGCCGAGGGCGTCTCCCTCGGGGCGATCACCGGGCAACCGCCGGCCGAACGCACCGCTGGCATCAGCCGGGTCCGGCCCCGTTTCGACATGGTCACCGTGGTGCAGGTGGGCGAGCACTTCGACCGCCCGCCCATGCGAATCCCGGGCGCGTTGACGCTGAACGGTGCCGACAGCGCCGAGGTGGCCGCCCGGTGGAAGGCGAGGTTCGGATGACGCTCCTCAACAACACCGCCCCGGCCCCGGAGGATCTTCCCGATCCGAGTGTGCGACCGGCACATCTGTCGGATGCCGTCGTCGAGACCGAACGCGCTCGATCGCTCTCGCTTCCGTCGCTTCTCGACCTCGTTGCCGTGGTGGCGATGGTCGTCGGTGCGGCGCTACCGCTGGTGCTGTGGGGGCGGATCTTCGCCGACAACGGGCACATTGCTCCGATCGTGGTGGCCAGTCTCGGGGGTGCCGCCGTTGCCTTGGCCATGTCGATGGTCCGACGCTCCACCGGCGAATCGTTTGCGCTGCTGCTCATCGTGCTCGCCGTGGGGCTGGCCGCCCGCTACAACACGGCTGCCAGCGATCTTCCCGGCGATCTGATCGATTCGTGGAAGTCGCTCGCATCGACCGGCCTCCTCATTGCCACGAGCAAGATGTTCCTGCTCCCGCCGGTGATCGTCACCGCCCTGGCCTCATGGGCAGCAACGACCATCGTCGTGCGGCAGCGTTCCTCGGTTCTCGTTGCCCTTCCGCTGTTCGCAGCCACCGCAGTGGCGCTTGCTTACACCGCGTCGCTGGGTGGTGTGCCGGCATGGTTCGTCGCCGCGATGATGGGTTTGGTCGGCGTCGCGCTCGCGATCGGGGGCCTGCGGCGTCCCGGTGGGGCGAGCTTCGCCGATGCCACGTCGATGCCGTTGCGCCAGGTGCTGTCGAGCCTCGCCTTCGTCGGCTTGCTCGCGCTGGGGGCGGCGGTGCTCACCACCGTCGTGGGCAGCCAACGCGACGACGCACTTGATCTGCGCGCCGAACTCGCTCGTCCGCTCGACATCTACGAGGCCGCAACGCCGCTCGCCAGCGTGAAGGCCGGTCTGATCGCCGACGTGCCGGGGGAAGTGTTCACCATCCGGCTCGACGGGTTGCCCGCCGACACCGAAATCCGATTCCTGCCGGTGGCAACGCTCGACACCTACGACGGCAGCGTGTGGTCGACCACGGCGCAGTTCGAGCCGGCCGGCGCCCGGCTGCCCTCGCCGGAGCAGGTGACCGGTCTCGGTGTCGGTCCGTTCCGGCAGGAGATCGACCTCGGCGACGCCTACCCGTTCCGGTTCCTGCCCCGTGCCGGGATCGTCCGCAACCTGTCGGGCGAGGGCCTCGCATGGGATCCTCGATCCGGCACCGTCGCATCGGTCGACCCGTCGACCGCGGCTTATGCAGCGACGGTCGACCTGGGGCAACCCCGACCCGACGACCTCCCCGACCCGGGTGAGGTTCCCGGCTCGCTTCGCTACGCCTCGGAGCGACCCGAGACCACCGAGGGACAGGCCGAGGTCCTCGGCCAGTACGCCCAGTCCGTGGTCTCCACCGACGACTCGATCCAAGCTCGCCTGGCGAAATTCGAGGCCGACCTGCGCAGCGGCTCCTTCCTCTACAACGAAGAGGCGCCCGCCGGACACAGTCTCGCAGCGCTCACCAGCTACCTGCGGCCCGAGGCCGACACCGACGACCCCAGCGCTGCCGTGCCGAGGATCGGATTCTCGGAACAGTCGGCCTCGGTCTTCGCGGTGCTCGCTCGTGAGATGGGACTCGCGTCGCGAGTGGTGGTCGGCTACCGCCTCGACGAGCCGCTGACGGCAACCGATCCTGAGCGGACTGTGACCGAGGCCCAGATCTACGCCTGGCCCGAGGTGTGGTTCGACGGACTGGGGTGGATCGGCTTCGATCCGACCAACAGCGACAATCGTTCCGACGAGCTCACGGCTCGCACCCCGGCGGTGAGCTCGTCTGGCCAGGAGGCAGCGCAAGGACAGCTGCCGGAGTTCCAGGAGCCGGTGCTGCTCCCACCCGAGGGTGACGACGGTGGCCGATCCAAGCTGTGGTGGTTGCTCCTGATCCCCGCGTTGCCCGTGCTCTACGCCGTCGTGGTGCTCGGGTTGAAGCGGCTCCGCCGGACTCGTCGTCGGCGGAGCGTCGACCCCGATCGTCAGGTGGTCGGCGCGTGGCGCGAGGTGCGGGACCGGTTCGGCGAACTCGGTCTCCCGGCGTCGCGCTCGGCCTCGGCCCTTGACCTTGCCGAACACCTCGACGTGATCGACCTCCGGGATCTTGCCCAACCGGTGGGCGACCTCGCTCCGGTCGTCGACGACGCGCTGTACGCCCCGTTCCCTGTCACCGACGGTCAGGCCGATCGGGCGTGGGAGTTGAGCGGCACCGCCGTCAAGCTCGCCCGCAAGCAGGCCGGCCTCAAACAGCGCCTCGCCGCCGCCCTCGACCCCCGCTCCCTCTTCCGTTAGCTCGATCCCGCCGGCGCCGCACGACTCGCTCACCCCCGAACTGTCGAGGCTGGAGCCCATCTCGCTGAACTGTCCACACTGGAGCCCGATTCTGAGCTCGAGTGCGGACAGTTCGGTGGTTTGGGCTTCAGTGTGGACAGTTCGCTGTGGGTGGTTGGTGCGCCATCTCTCGGCGGTGGAGCTCACCTGGCTCGTTCTCTCGGCTGCTGAGCCCGGTTCTGGGTTGGTGAGCCGAGAGTTCGGTGGGTGTGGGCTCGACAGCCGACAGTTGCGGTGTGGCGACAGCGCAGCCGGTGCCGGAGTGTTGCTGCTTGGAGTGCGTTGCCGGCCCCTCGCTGTGGTCTGCGTCGACCCCACCGGTGCCACCCGGCTGGTCGGCGACCGAACTGTCGGCGCTGGAGCCCATCTCGTTGAACTGTCCACACTGGAGCCCTGTTCTGAGCTTCAGTGTGGACAGTTCGCTGGTTTGGGCTTCAGCGTGGACAGTTGGCGTGTGGACGGTTGAGGTAGAGCCCGCTCGTCGGGTCGAGGGTTAGCCGAAGGTGATGCTGCGGCTGGCCGAGACGGGGGTGCCGGTGGCGACGTCGGTGGCGGTCAGGGTGACCCCGACGGTGCCGGCGGCGTTGTAGCGGAAGCTCATGGTGTCGCCCGCCGGCCACCACTCGAGTTGGCTGCCGTCAGGCGCCGACGGCGACCAGTTCCAGCCCGACGACAGCGCCGGATCGGAGGTCAGCGAGCACGAGACGATCGTGCTGACACCGGTCGAGCCGGGGCTGCAGCTGATCGAGACCGGCGACGGCTGCGGCGGCGGTGTCGTGGTGGTCGAGGTGGAGGTCGTGGTGGTGGCGACTTCCACGAAGGTGATCGTGCGGCTGGCACTCACCGGATTGCCGGTGGCGTTGTCCGTGCCGGTGAGCGTCACGGTGACGTTGCCCGGCTGGGCATAGCCGACGTTGTAACCCCGGTAGTCGCCCCAGGAGTTGAGCGCACCAGGGTTCGGTGCGTTGATCGAGTACGTGAGGCCCGAGAAGTTGTTGAGATCACCGTCGAGGGTGCACCACGACACCTCGCTGCCATCGGCCGGCACGCTGTAGCTGGTGCATGACATGCCGAACGGCGATGGCGGTGTGGTGGTGGGGGGCGTGGTGGTCGTTCCCGTGAACGTGATGGTGAACGGACCGCCGCTCACCGGGGTGCCGGTGGCGGTGTGGGTGCCGGTCACGGTCACCGTGATCTGGCCCGGGTCGAACGAAGCGGTGTAGGACTCGCCAGGGGCGCCCCAGCGGTTGAGTTCGAGATTGCTCGGATTCGACACGTTGTAGGTGAGGCCCGTGAACTCCGCGTAGTTCCCGTCGGCCAGCTTGCACGTGGTGGCGCTCGTTCCGTTGGCCGGCTGCGTGGTGGGGCTGCACACCGGGTTGAAGGCGAACGTCGGCGCAGCGGCGGTCACCGTGACGGTCTTGGAGATCGTCGTGGACCCGGCACCGCCGAGCACGACTTCGATCCGATACGTGCCCGGGTTGTTCCACCGGATGTTGGTGGTCTCGCCACTCGGGTTGGAGAAGGTGGGGCTGCCTTGGGCCGTCCAGCTCCACGAGGCGATGTTGGTACCCGAGGCGCTGAAGCTGTTGGTGGTGCCGGCCTCGACCGAGCTCGGTCCGGTGACCGTTCCCTCGGGCAAGACCTGGATCACGGTATTGGCAACACTGATCGAGAACGTGTCGCTGCGGTCGTTGCCGCTCACCTTGTCACGACCGGTCAGTGTGACCGTGATGGTGCCCTCGACTGCGGACGACACCGTGTAGCTGGTGGGCCCGCTCGGGCCCCGGGTCGCCTGCGATGGATTGGGCACGGTGGAGGAGAACGCAAGGTCCCAGAAGTCGTTGGGATCGCCGACGAGCGAGCAGGTGGCGGTGTCGCCCGTGCTCATGCTGGACGGCGAGCAGTTCACACCGAAGGGTGAGTCGGGTCCGCCGATCGCCGGCCGCAGGATCGTGATCTCCCGGGTGACGGTGTCGGTCTCGCTGCCTCGCTTGATCTCGAGCGTGACGGTCTTGGGTCCGGGCTCGGTCCAGCTGGAGGTGGCGTTCGGCGACGTGGAGAAGTTGGGCGTGCCGCCGGGGAAGGTCCAGCGGTAGCTCGCCGGATCGCCCTGTGAGGTGCTCTGGAAGCTCACGTCGGCCGACACCTCGGCATCGGCCGGGGCGGTGAATGAGGCCTCAAGCGGGATCAGGTCGGGGTTGTCAACCACCTTGACGCTGATGGCCGGCGTGACGCAGTTGTTGTCGGCGTCACACGCCTTGATCGCCACGCTGTAGGTGCCCGGGTCGTAGAACGTGTAGTCGAACTCGCCGAAGGTCTCGAACTTGGCCTGCTTGCCCGAGTCGGGCGACACGATCAGCTGCCAGAAGTTCGGCTTGCCCTTGACCGTGATCGAGCTGAAGTGCAGCGTGCCGCCGGCCTCGACCTGGCTGCCGCTCGCACCGATCTGGATGACCAGTGGCGCCGGGTTCTCGGTGGTCGTCGTGGTCTCGGTGCCCGGATCGGTGGTGACGGTCGTCTCGGGGCCCGGGTCGGTGGATGGGCCGGGCGTCCCGTTGGGGTCGGTGACCGGGGTGGTGTTCTCGGTCTCGGGGCCCGCCGGTGAGGTATCGGGCGTGGTGGGCTCCGGGCCGCTGTCGCCGCCGCCATCGTTCGGTGCGGTGGTGGGGGTGGTGGCGTCGGTGTCGGGCTGGGCCGACTGGGCGTTCGCCTCCTGCTGTGGCTCATCGGGCGTGGTCTGGCGACCGGCAACGGCGATGTCGTCGACCTCGGAGTCGCCGAGCGGTGCGGCGACGAATCCGCCGTCGCTCGCCTCGTCGTACTTCGAGATCGGTTCGATGGTGCCATCGCGATGGATCAGGCCGGCCCGCGACGAGTGGGGGTCGTTGTACCAGACCGCCCCGTTCTCGGCGACCAGCTGGACCTCGGTGCCGGGCTCGACCCCTTCGAGGCTCCGGCGCTGCACGTTGTCGAGCGCATCGAAGTCGACGACGATCACTTCGCCCGACTCGACGTCTTGTACGACCGCCCAGCCGAAGGTCAGGATCGGGCGGCTGTAGGTGCTCGACCCCAGCGACAAGAAGTCGTCGGCGGTGGGGCACCCGGACTGGCGAGGATTCCACAGGAAGGCGCTGCCATCGTCGGCCACCACGAAGAGATGATCGTCGGCGCCATTGGCCTTGAGTTGGGCGCCGGCGGTGACTTCGAGTCGATTGCACACATGGCCACCGTCGGCGAGCCACACGGTGTGGTCGTCGAGGTCGACCGCAGCATCGGTCGAGCCGAGGTCGGCCAGCGCTGTCGGGCCACGCAGATCGTCGACATCGGAGGCGGGTGAGCCGTCGATGTGGAACTTGCGCACGGGGGCGTCGGGATCGTTGCTGGCGTAGATGAGGTCGCCGTCATCGGTGACGAGCCCGTCTCCGAAGGCCGAACCCACGGGCACGGCGTCGCGCTGAGCGAGGGACTCCAGGTCGAGCGGTGCCACCGAGCCGGACTTCACGAGCCAGCCGACATCGTGGCCGGCGACGACGGCCATGGCTTCGCCGGGCTTGGCGAACTGCACCCTGCCGGTGGTGATGGACCACGAGGCGCCATCGAGTCGGGAGACGGTGCCGTCGGAGGTGTTGACGATGAGGGCATCGGAGCCCCACTGCACGACGCCGAAGTCGTCGTTGTTGTCGGCGACACCGAGTGAGGTGGCGATCGAACCCGATCCCCCGTCGAGGAGGCTGACCCCGCCGAGCACCTGCGATGGCAGCCACACGGCGCCATCGGACAGACGAACCTGCACCTCGGAGCGGGGCTCGCTGGTGGTGATCATCCACGAGGTGAGCACCACGGCAGCGACGCCGACGGACGCCAGCGCGGTGCCGGTGAGATTGAGTGAGCGGTTGCGCAGAGCGGCAACCCAGCGTTCGATGGACATCGGCCCTCCTCCGATGGCACCCGAAATCGGATGCCCAGGTGTGTTGCACCCAGAGGGTCAACGCTACTTCAGCGCCGACCGGGGTGCGAGGTCAGTGTGTTCCGGACGGCGCCTGGGGTCATGGGGGAAATCCCCCGACCGGGTGCGGGTCGTGGGGCGGGAGTAGGGTCACTGGGCATGATCGGTAACCGGTTTCGGTATTCGCGCTGGGATGGCACACAGAAGGGCTTCGAACTCGACGCCTTCGACGTGATGGAACAGCTCACCGACGATCTGCTGTACCACGGTGACCCCATGGCCGCACTGCGCAAGCTGATGCAAGAGGGCTTCGAGGACCGCAACGGTGAGCGGATCCAGGGATTGCGCGAGATCATGGAGAAGCTGCGCCAGGAGCGCCGTGAGCGGCTCGAGAACCATGATCTCGGTGGCGTCTACGACGAGATCAACGAGGCGCTCAACGACGTGATCGATGCCGAACAGCAGGGGCTCGCCGACCGCGAGGCGCTGGCCGACATGCAACTGGCCGACCCGGACACCTCGGCCGCCGATCAGCGAAACGCCGAGCTGGCCAAGGAGACCACTGCGTCGAAGCAGATGGAGCTGGCCATGCTGCCCGACGACCTTGCCGGCAAGGTCCGCTCATTGCAGAACTACGACTTCGAATCCGCCGAGGCGCAACAGAAGTTCGACGAGCTGGTCGACAAGCTTCGCAACGAGCTGGTCAAGCAGCAGTTCCAGTCGATGGCCGAGGGCATGGAGAACATGACGCCCGAAGACCTGGCGCGCATGAAGGACATGATGGCCGAGCTGAATCGGATGCTCGAGCAGCGAGCCAATGGCGAGGAGCCCGACTTCGACAAGTTCATGGAGGACTACGGCGACTTCTTCCCGAACAACCCCGAGACCCTCGACGAGTTGCTCGAGCAGATGGCGCAACAGATGGCGGCCATGCAGGCGCTGCTGAATTCGATGACCCCCGAGCAGCGCCAGCAGCTGATGGACCTGTCGAACCAGCTCCTCGAAGACATGGACCTCAACTTCGAGATGAGCCGGCTGAGCCAGAACCTCCAGGGGATGTTCCCGAACGCCGGGTGGCAGCAGAGCTACGACTTCTCCGGCTTCGATCCACTCGGCATGGCCGATGCCTCGCAGATGCTCGCAGAGCTGGGCCAGCTCGATCAGTTGGAGCAGTTCCTCCAGAATCCGTCCTCACCGGCCGCCCTCGCCGAGGTCGACCTCGAGCAGGTCCGCCGGCTCATGGGCGAGGACGAGGCGGCAAGTCTCGAGCGCATTGCCGAACTGGCCAAGATGCTCGAAGACTCCGGGCTCGTACAGAACAAGGAGGGCCGGCTCGAGCTCACGCCGCGAGGGCTGCGACGGCTGGGCCAGCAAGCGCTCGGCGACCTGTTCTCCAAGATGGACCCGAACCGGGTCGGCAAGCACGACACCAATCGCTCGGGGATCGGCCACGAGCGGAACTTCGACACCAAGCCCTACGAGTTCGGTGATCCGTTCAACCTCCACATCGAAAAGACCGTGAGCAACGCGATCCGTCGCTCGGGCGGCGGTACACCCGTCAAGCTCACACCGGAGGACTTCGAGATCGAACGGACCGAGCGGCAGGTGCGCTCGGCCACGGTGCTGATGCTCGACCTGTCGTTGTCGATGCCGATGCGTGACAACTTCCTGCCGGCCAAGAAGGTGGCCATGGCGCTGTACTCGTTGATCTCGAGCCAGTACCCCAACGACTACCTCGGGATCGTGACCTTCTCCGAGATGGCGCACGAACTCAAGCCAGCCGACCTGCCCGAGGTGAGCTGGGACTTCGTCTATGGCACGAACATGCACCACGCCTTCAAGCTGTCGCAGCGCATGCTGGCGAAGGAGTCGGGCACCAAGCAGATCATCATGATCACCGACGGTGAACCCACGGCGCATCTGCTCGCCGACGGAACGCCGCTGTTCAGCTATCCGCCGCTGCGCGAGACGGTCGAGGCCACGTTCGCCGAGGTGATGCGATGCACCAAGGCGGGCATCACGATCAACACCTTCATGCTCGATCCCGACTCGGGGCTGCGGGGGTTCGTCGAGCGTCTGACCGAGATCAACCGAGGCCGAGCGTTCTTCACCACGCCGCAGAACCTCGGTGACTATGTGCTGGTCGATTTCATCGAACACAAGCGCAAGCTGTTGAAGGGTCGCGGTTCGGCCTGAACCCCGGGATGAAAACGCACGGTGCGTGGCTGAACACTCACCTCGCGCGCTCAAATGTCGAGTGGTCGTCGGGAAACCGCAGAAAACCAGGGCACGAGCACGCAAAAGCCGCGATTCACCTTGTCAAACGCGCGTGATCACGGCAGAATCGCACCGTTGTAATTACATGGTACCCCTGGCGCGGCGCTGGGTGGGGAATGGTCGAAGGGGAAACCCATGCGACCGAACCATCCGCAGGTTTCCCTCCTGTCGTGCCGTCGGCAACTCATCCCGGTCCCGCAACTCTCTCGACCTTCCGCATCGAGGACCGGCGTAGCGGAGGAGTAGGCAGTCATGCGAAGTGGGCGAAAACAACTGGCGCTGGACACGACCTGGCAAGAGTTCTCGAACTGCTTGGGCGTTGATCCTGACCTCTTCTTCCCCGAACGGGGCGCCTCCACGCGTGAGGCAAAAGAAGTGTGCCGTGGCTGTGTCGTCCGAGGAGACTGTCTCGAGTTCGCGCTTGCCAACGGTGAGAAGTTCGGCATCTGGGGTGGCATGAGCGAGCGTGAGCGGCGCCGCATCCGTCGTCAGCGAGCGCTCGAGCGCGAGACCGTGCCTGCCCCGGTCGAAGTCGTGTCGGCCCACTTCGGCTGACGCCGACGAGTCATCTCACCTCGTGATCGGCTCCCGCCGGTGATGCGTTGGCAATCGGCGGTACTCTTCGAGCCATGGCAGGACTCAAGCCCCAAGAACTTCTGATCATCTTGGTCATCCTTCTCGTGTTGTTCGGCGGCGCGAAGCTGCCCCAGCTCGCGAGAAACCTGGGCCGGGCGCAGAAGGAATTCAAGGATGGGATCGCTGAGGGCTCGTCCTCGGCGTCAGACGAGAACTCGAAGAGCGAGTAACCAGTATCAATCCGTCAACGGCGGGAACTTCCCCCACCGAACCGCCGTTGTGAGTCACGATCGGAGGGCGGGAACACGTGGCACGTTCTCGTCGCACGCTCACCGATCAGGCAACCTCTGACGTTCCCTCGTGGGAAGAGGTTGCACTCACTCACGGTCGGTTCATCTACAGCGTCGCGTACCGCCTCACTGGGAACCACCACGATGCGCAGGATCTGGTGCAAGAAGTGTTGTTGCGAGTCAGGCGAGGACTAGCCACCTACCAGCCCGGGAATCTCGAGGGCTGGCTCGGTCGAATCACCACCAACGCGTTCCTCGACCGGGTCCGACGCGACAAGCGACGACCCACCGTGCCACTGCCCGACGAGCCCGATCGGGTCATCGCCGGCACCGAAGGCATCGACGCCGAACTCGAAGCCAGCGATCTGCCGCAGCACCTCCAGGACATGTTGGGTGAGCTGCCGGTCGACTATCGCATTCCGGTGATCATGAAAGACGTGTTCGGTTACTCCTACGAAGACATCGCCGAGCGCCTCGACATCCCGATCGGCACCGTCAGGTCGCGGATTCACCGTGGTCGCGGCCGGTTGCGAGAGGCGATGGCGGCATGAAGGCAGCCCGATGACCGAACACACCCTCCCCGAATTCGAAGAGGAAGAGTGGGAGCACGAGATTGCTCGCCTCCTGGGCTCGCTGCCCGAGGTCGAACCACCCCCAGGGTTCCTCGAAGCCGCCATCGACCGCCGACCCCTGCACGCAGGCCGCGTGGCGGTCGGCGCACTCTCGTTGTCGGCGATGGCGCTCGTCGGCGTTGCGGTGTTCGGCCTCGTCGGGCCGGGCCGGGCCGAGTTCTCCCTCGACTGGCTGACCTCGCGTCATGCCACGGTCGCCGCCGGCATGCGATCGAGTTCGTCGACCTCGGCGGCCGTTTCGCTCGACGCGCTGTTGGCCGGCGACCCGTCGGTCGTCGTGGCCGACCAGCCGAGCGACGATCCCCTCGATCTGCCCAGTGAGTTCGAGCACGAGGCAGACTTGGTCACCGAAGACCTCCGGCAGGCGGTCTACTCCCACGGCAGCGATGCCGTGTCGGTGTTCGAGCAACCGGGACGGGCTGACTTCGACGCCTTGGGTGTCGAAGGGATCCGTGACTTCGATGGTGTCGATGCCTGGGTCGACGAACGCCGCGAGCTCATGATCGTCGAGACCACCGACGCCGTGGTCGCCGTCGTGGGACTGCAACCCGATGAGATGGCCGCGGTGCTGGCCGATGCCCGACCCCGACGCGAGGGCACCTTCGATGCAACGGTTGGCGCCCTGATGGCGGAGCTTGGCTTTCCCGAGTGATCCTGTCATCGGCGAGTATTGGTCTGGCCGCTGGCCCGGCGCGACGCCGTCCTTGGGCGTCGAGGGTAAAGCTGGCATAAAACGGAAACCGGACCCGCGTGAGCAGGTCCGGCGGTGTGGAGAACGTGGTGAGCAGGGCTGATGCCGGCTCGATGTGGGCGTCGGCCTCGGCCGGCGCCCGAAGGTTCAGCTGGCAGCGAGGCGCTGCTCGGCCCGGCGTGCCT
Source organism: Acidimicrobiales bacterium (assembly GCA_041394265.1). Classification (NCBI taxonomy): domain Bacteria; kingdom Bacillati; phylum Actinomycetota; class Acidimicrobiia; order Acidimicrobiales; species Acidimicrobiales bacterium. The sequence goes on along the minus strand of JAWKIO010000005.1, from coordinate 1,496,195 downwards.
TCAAGATGCGGCGACGCTGACGCTCCGATGCTCCGCCCCAGACGCCGTGATCGATACGGGCGTCGAGCGCGTACTCGAGGCAGGTCGCCTGCACCGGGCACGTGGCGCAGATCTTCTTGGCTACTTCGACGCCCACACCGTCGCTCGGGAAGAAGACCGAGGGTGGGTGGTTGTTGCAGTTGCCGTCGGCCATCCAATTGGTGTCCATGGCTCTACAGACGCTCGGTGGAAGCAATTGGTTCCCGTCCGATGGGAAAACTTCTCCAAGCACGTCGATGTCAATGAGCCGAACGGACCGTTTCTGCCGGTCCGGGACGCAGGCTGCCTGCTGCGGGCCCGGCGCTGTAGCCTGGGCGCATGTCTGATGTTGCGACGCTCGAAGAAGCGCCAGCTCCGGTTGCCCACGTCACGATCGTGTATACCGGACCCGTGGCCCCACACTGGGAGATGCACCGCCACTTCGGCGACGCCACCATGCTCGACGAGTTCTGGACCCGAGTCACTGCTCGACTCCTGTTGCTTCCTCGTCACGATCCCCAGTTCCGCCGCAATCGTGAGCGGGTCAACCGTGACGCCGAACGTGAACTGATCCGGGTCGACTGGGACCTGGGCGACGAGCCGCCCGCCCGCACCCAATGACCACCGCGCCGGCCCGCAGCGAGAAAGCGGTCGGCTGATGCGCGTCGTCGGCGTCGATCTCGGCGGCACCAAGGTGCTGGCGCGGATCGTCGACACCGAGACCGGATGGTCGGAGGGGCGGGCCAAGGCCTCCACTCCCCGCACCGGACCCGCCGACGTGCTCGATGTCGTGGCCAAGGCCGTCCGCTCGCTCGACGGGTGGGAGGAGGCCGACGCCATCGGCATCGGTCTTCCCGGACTCGTCGGCTCCGATGGTGTCGTCAACCGCTGCCCCAACATTGCCGGTTGGGACAATCCCGTTGCCGTGAGTGCGACGCTGGGCGCTGCCTTGGGCAAGCCCGTTGCCGTCGGCAACGATGTCAACTGCGGTGCCCTCGCCGAGCATCGGGTCGGCGCCGGACAGGGCGCGGCCGACCTGCTGGCCGTGTTCGTCGGCACCGGCGTCGGCGGCGGATTGGTCCTCGATGGTCACGTTCGTGGTGGCGCCCGGGGCATGGCGGGGGAGATCGGACACCTCACCGTCGAGCCCGGTGGTCGTCAATGCGGCTGTGGCGGTCTCGGCCACCTCGAGGCGTACGCCGGCAAGGCCGGCATCGAGCGCGAGGTGCGGGTCAGAGGCTCGAAGGGCGTGAAGTCGATGCTGGTCAGGCAGGCGGCCGACGGCCCCCTCAAGTCACGACACCTGGCCGCCGCCATCGACAACGACGACGACCTCGCCCACGAGCTCATGAACGATGCGGCCGACGCGTTGGCCGAAGGCATCGGCAACGTGGCCACCCTCATCGATCTGCAGCGTGTGGTGCTCGGCGGGGGAATCGTCGACAAGTTCGGCGAGTGGTTCGTTCGCAAGATCGTCGACAGCTCGAGCTTCGGCGGGTTTGGCACGTCGGTCTGTGAACTCCGGTTGGCCGAGCGGCTCGACGACGCGGGCGTCGTTGGTGCCGCCATGCTCGCCGGTGACCAGTTCGAGTGAGTGCCGAACGACAGGAGTTCATCTCCGCGTCACCGAACCGGGCCCTCCCAGTGGTTCACTGAACGACGCACGAAGGAGGTCGCCAGCAGACCGTGTTGGAACATCACGATGACATCGATCTGTCGAGCCGCTTCACCAACCGCGAGCTGTCCTGGCTGAACTTCAACGCCCGAGTGCTGGCACGGGCCGAAGACGAGTCGGTCCCCGAGCTCGAGCGACTCAAGTTCTGTGCCATCTACGCATCCAACCTCGATGAGTTCTTCATGGTGCGAGTCGCCGGCCTGAAGGACCAGGTGGCGGCCGGCATCACTCGAACGCCGCCCGATGGCTACACGCCCCTTGCTCAACTGCGCCACATCAAGCGCACCGCCGACCGGCAACTCGATCGACTCGAACGGATCCACGTCGATGCGCTGCGGGTTGCGCTCGCAGCCAAAGGGATCGAGATCATCGACTGGGCCGATCTCGACGACGACGAGCGCGCGTTCGCCGCCGTCGAGTTCGAGACCCGGATCTTCCCGATCCTGACGCCGCTCGCGGTCGACCCCGGGCACCCCTTCCCCTACATCTCGAACCTGTCGCTCAATCTCGCGGTGCAGGTGTTCGACCCCTCCAGCGGTCGCCAGCGCTTCGCCCGCATCAAGGTGCCACCATCGATCGATCGGTTCCTCGCCCTTCCCTCGGGCCGCTTCGTCTCGCTGGAACAGGTGATCGCAGCGCACGTCGACCAGCTGTTCCCGGGTTTCAACGTCACTGGCGCGTGGCCGTTCCGGGTCACTCGCAACGCGGATATCAGTCTCGAAGACGAGGGCGCCGAAGACCTGCTCGAAGCGGTCGAGCTCGAGCTGCGACGCCGTCGGTTCGGTCGTGCGATCCGGCTCCAGGTCGACCACACGATGCCGCCCGAGATCATGAAGTTGCTCCTGCGCGAGCTCGACCTCGAGGGTGACGACGTCTATCACTACCGAGGGCTCATCGACTGCACCGGGTACTGGCAGCTCGTTTCGCTCGACCGCCCCGAGTTGCTCATCGATTCGTACAGCGGGGTGGTGCCTCGAGAGCTGCAAGACATCGAGTCGCCGGCGGAGTTCTTCGCCCGAATTCGCCGCGGCGACATCCTGCTCCACCATCCCTACGACTCGTTCTCGGCGTCGGTCAGTGAGTTCGTGCGGTCGGCGGCGAACGACCCCATGGTGCGAGCCATCAAGCTCACCATCTATCGCACCTCGGGTGACTCGCCCATCGTGCAGTCACTGATCCACGCGGCCGAGCAAGGCAAGCAGGTCGCGGTCCTGGTCGAGGTGAAGGCCCGGTTCGACGAGCAAGCCAACATCGAATGGGCCCGACGGCTCGAAGAAGCCGGCGTCCACGTTGCGTACGGTCTCGTCGGTCTCAAGATCCACTGCAAGACCGCGCTGGTCGTGCGCGAGGAACACGACGGGCTCCGCCGGTATTGCCACATCGGCACCGGCAACTACAACCCGAAGACCGCCACGATCTACGAGGACCTCGGGCTCCTCACCGCCGATCTCCAGATCGGTGAGGACCTCAGCCAGCTCTTCAACTTCCTGACCGGCTACGGCAATCATGTCGCGTTCGAGAACCTCCTCGTGGCTCCGTACTCGCTGCGCACCGGAGTGGCTCGACTCATCGAGAACGAGCGGATGGCACCCGCCGGTGAGGGCCGCATCGTTCTCAAGTTGAACAGCCTCGTCGACGCCGACCTGATCGAAGCGCTGTACGCCGCCAGCCAGGCCGGCGTGTCGATCGATCTCATCGTCCGTGGCATCTGCTGCCTGCGACCGGGCATCCCCGGATTGTCCGAGAACATCCGGGTGCGGTCCGTCGTCGGTCGCTACCTCGAGCACTCGCGGATCCTCTACTTCGCCAACGGACGGGGCCCGGGTACGCCCAGCTACTACATCGGGTCGGCCGACCTCATGCCCCGGAACCTCGACCGTCGAGTCGAGGCGCTGGTGCGTATCGATGACCCGGCTGGGCAGGCTCGGCTCGATCAGGTCATCGAGTACGTCCTGGCCGACGACGATCTCGCCTGGACCTTGGGCCCTGACGACGAGTACCACCCCATCACCACCGGGACCTTCCAGGCCCACGATGCGTTCGAAGTGCTCGCCCGCCAGCGAGCCGGGGTCGATCGCAGTATCGACATCACCACCGAGATGCCGAGACCCGTCGTGCGTCGTCGGCCCCAGCTCCCCGACAAGAACGAGGAAACGATGAGCGAGATCGCCGTTCGGGCCGCTGGTTGCGTGGTGTGGCGCCGGATCGACGGGAAGCGTCGCTTCGCTGTCGTACACCGGCCCCGCTACGACGACTGGTCGTTCGCCAAGGGCAAGCTCGATCCGGGCGAGACCGAGCTCCAGGCCGCGCTGCGTGAAGTGCTCGAGGAGACCGGCCTCGAGGGCCAGGTCGGTCCGGCGCTCCCGACGGTCTTCTACGTCGACCACAAGGACCGCCCGAAGTCGGTGCACTACTGGCTCCTCGAACACGACAAGGGCACCTTCGTCGAGAACGATGAGGTCGACGAACTCCGTTGGTGCACCGCTCCCGAGGCGGCAGACCTTCTCACCTACGAGTACGACCGCACGTTGCTGGAACAGGCCGCCGAGCTCCTGGGCGACTGACCTCGTCATGGACGGCAGGATCCGGTGGGCCACGCCGGTCTCGCCCGAGCGATGGTTCGACGCCGAGCGACTCGAGCGGTCACGGGCCTACCACCGACCACTGGTGAGAGCCGCCACCGTCCGGTTGCTGTCGCAGGCACTGCTGCTCCTCGTCGTCGCCGTTGTCCTCGGAGCGCTGATCGAACCGGATGACTCCGGCTGGCGCGACGCCGTTGTTGCCGGGGTGCTCGTGGCGTTGGCGTGGTGGTTGCCAAAGCTGGCGGTCGACAGCTGGATGGAGTTCCACCACGAGCCGAGATTCGACGGCTCCACGCTGCCCATTGAACGGTTCGTCGCCAGCTCGCTGGTGAGCACACTCGGGGTGGTGCTGGTGGCGGCGCTGGCCGGGCCCACGTTCGGCGCACTGGTGAACGCCACGCCCTGGTGGCCGGTGATCGTGTCCTTCGGACTCGGCGCCATCGCCATTTCGACGGGCCCGGCGGTCGCCCGGGCCGCACATCGAGCGGCGCCACTCGATGCCCCAACCGAGGCCGATCTGCAGCTGGTGGCCGAGGCCGCTGGGGTGTCGAGGATCGCGTGGGGTCGTCTGGATGCCTCGATCGAGCGGGGCTTGAACGCAGTGTCCTTCGGTGGAGCGAGGTCCTTCGGTGGAGCGAGATCGCGGCGACGCAGGAGTCATCGTCGGGAGCCGCTGGTGTTGTGCAGCGAGGAACTGCTGGCCGCCGACCCCGACCTCCGCGACTTCGTGGTCGCCCACGAGATCGCACATCTTCGTCGTCGTCATCACGCCGTCGCACTCACGGCGTCACTTGCGGGAACAGCGGCGGAGGTCATGGGTCTCTGGATCATCGACCGAATGGTGTTCACGCCACTCGGGCGCGGTGTGGAAGATCCTCGGCACTGGCCGCTGGCCACCGCCGTCCTGGCGGTGATCGCGCTGCCGGTCGGTCTGCTCGAGGCCTGGGTGTCGCGTCGCCACGAACGTCAAGCCGACCTCGATGCCGCCTCGATCGTCGGGCCACCTCGATTGGCCGACCTTCGCTCGATGCATGAGCACGATCGGAGCGACTTGGACCCTGGCGCGATGGCGCGCCTGCTCGCTCACCACCCGCCGCCCGCCGAGCGGTTGCTTCTGGCTGAGCGGTCGGCGGCTCGTCGCCGTCGCTCCGGCGGCTGACCAGGTCGAGAAGCTTGCGGCCGTCACCCGATGATGGTTCCGTGTTCGCTCCCGGTTCACCTGTTGGTCACCTCCACTCCCCACCATGGTCACCGGTCGGGCGTAGCCTTGCGGTGAACGTCCGGAGAGGACCACGTGACTTCGGCAGAGAACCCGCGCCTGATGCGACGACCATTCGACGATGAACTGGAGCAACTCCGACTCCAAGTCGAGTTGATGACTCTGCTGGTCGGAAGCGCGTTCGACAAGGCCATCACGGTGCTCGCCACCGGCGACCAGGCCGTGGCTGCCGATCTCCTCGCCTCCGACGACGAGATCGACGCCATGCACGTCTCACTCACCGAGCAGTGTTACGAGCTGCTCGTCCGTGAATCGCCGCGTGCCACGGACCTCCGGCTCGTCGTGTCGGTGATCCGCGTCCTGACCGCTCTGGAGCGCATCGGTGACCTGTGCCTCCGCATTGCGAAGACCGCCGACGACCACTCGCTGTTGACCGCTCATCCGGGTGTCTTCGCCGTCTTGCGAGAACTCGGACGATGCGTGCGCGAGCGGTTCGGTATTGTGCAGGAGGCGTGGTCAGCCAACTCGATCGAGCCACTCGCCCGGCTCGAGACGGCCGAAGCGCTGGAAGACTTCGCCGATCCGCTCATGAGCCGGATCCTCGAACTCGACGGTCCCGACGCTGCTCGTGTTGCGGTTTCGGCCTTCGTGGTCGGTCGCTCGCTCGACCGCATCGGCGACCACACTCAGATCCTGTCCGCTCGATTGCACTATCTGATCACGGGCGACAACGTCTACCTTGCTGACGAAGTCATCTAGGACAGCACGAGGAACCATGCCCACCACCGACCCGAGCAAGCCGGATCACCGCAGCGCCTACCACCGTCGACTCGAGGCGCTCGACGCCAGCCTGATCCGGCTGGGTGCGATGGTGTCCGAGCTGATCCCCTGGGGCACCCAGGTGCTGCTCAACGGCGACATGGGTGAGGCCCAGAAGCTCATCGACGCCGACGACGAGATCGATCATCTGTCGGTCGAGATCGAGGAATCGGTCTACGAGATCATGGTCCTGCAGGCGCCGGTGGCCAGCGACCTTCGCCACCTCACCACCATCCTCAAGTCCGTTGGCGAACTCGAGCGGTCGGCCGACCTGGTGGTCAACATCTGCAAGGCCACCCGTCGCATGTACGGCTCGCCGATGAGCCCGAAGATCCGAGGCGTCATCGATGGCATGAGCCAGGAGGCCCGTCGTCTGATCCAGCTGGCGATGGAGGCCTTCGCCGATGCCGACAGCGCCTTGGCTGCTGCGTTGAGCGACATCGACGATGAGCTCGACAACCTGAATCGCGAGATGGTCGAAGCGGTCTTTGCCGCTCACCACGATGGTGCCATCGACCTCGCTGCCGCCGTGCAGCTGGCGCTGGTGGCCCGCTACTACGAGCGCATCGGAGACCATGCGGTGAACATCGGCGAACGAGTCGGCTACATGGTCACCGGCTGGCTCCCAGAACTCAACGGTTCGCTCCGGACCCAACACCGTGGCCAGAGCGCTGATCCGGTGGTGGCCAATCCAGGCGACGGCCCAGCCGACGGCGGTTGAGACATCCGTGATCGTCGTGTGGATCGCCATCGCGGCCGTTGCCGGAGCGGCACTCGGCGTTGCCTTCGGCCGGCGCAGTGGCCGACGGGTCGGCGGCCAGGCACGAGAGCAGCGCGAGTACATCCACGAGTCCGACGAGCGAGTCATGCAGGCCATCGAGACGCTGCCGCTGGGCATCGTGCTCTACGACGGGGCGGGCCAGCGGGTGTTCCACAACTCGTCGGCGATGGTGCTCGGTGGCAACCGGCATCAGCGGCCCCTGGTCGATGCTGCGCTCGAGGACGTGTCCTCGTGGGCCGGCGTGCACGGGCAAGCAGAGCGGTCGCTCGATCTGTTCGGCCCGCCTCGCCAGGTGCTCGAGTTCCGTGGATCGCAGGTGATGGTCGATGGCGCCTCCATCGGTGTCGTGGTGATCATCGAAGACGTCACCGAACAGCGGCGGTCGGTCGAGGTTCGCCGCGACTTCGTCGCCAACGTCTCCCACGAGCTGAAGACACCGGTGGGCGCAATGGGGATCCTCGCCGAAGCCCTCGTCGACACCGACGACCCCGCCGTGGTCGACCGGCTCGCCGGGCGGCTGCACGCCGAAGCGATCCGGCTGGGGAACACGATCGACGATCTGCTTGCACTGTCCGAGATCGAGTCCGGCTCGCTCAGCGACGAGCAACTGGTCGATCCGAGCACCGTGGTCGCTGCCGCCCTCGCTCGTTGTACTGCGGCGGCCGAGCTGCGTTCGGTCGCCATCAGCGTGCACGACGACAGCGATGGCGCCCGCGTGCTCGGTGATCGACGGCAATTGGTCGCTGCGGTCGGCAACCTCGCCGACAATGCCGTCAAGTACTCCGATCCGAACTCCGAGATCTCGCTCGCGCTGCTCCGCCGGACCGACGCAGAGGGCGAGGAGCAATTGGTCATCGAGGTCAGCGACGGTGGCATCGGTATTCCGGCCAGCGATCGCGAACGGATTTTCGAGCGCTTCTACCGGGTCGATCACGCCCGGAGTCGCAGCACCGGGGGCACCGGCCTGGGTTTGTCGATCGTTCGTCACGTGGCGATCAACCATCGAGGGTCGGTCGAACTCGAATCGGTCGAAGGTGAGGGATCCACCTTCCGCCTCGTCATCCCGCTGGCGGTGGAGCCGGCGATCCCTTCCGTCATCGGAGAAAGCTGAATCCATGTCCCTCCCATCGGTCCTCGTCGTCGAAGACGAAGAAGCATTCATCGACGCGCTCACCATCGGTCTCGAACGCGAGGGGTTCGAGGTGCGGATCGCTCGCGACGGTGCCGAGGCGATCGCCGCCTTCGATGAACGGGAACCCGACCTGATCCTGCTCGACCTCATGCTCCCGCGGATCTCGGGCATCGACGTCTGCCGCGACATCCGCACCAAGTCTCGTGTCCCGATCATCATGGTCACGGCCAAGTCGAGTGAGATCGACGTGGTCGTCGGACTCGAGGTCGGCGCCGACGACTACATCACCAAGCCCTACCGAATGCGTGAACTCATCGCACGAATGCGGGCGGTGATGCGCCGGTCCGACGATGTTCGTGACGACGCCGACCGGACGCCCGACGAGGTGCTCGAAGTCGGCGACGTCCGCATGGATCGAGCGAGCCACGAGGTCTTCGTTCGCGACGAGAAGGTCGCGCTACCGTTGAAGGAGTACGAGCTCCTGTCGCTGCTGCTCGAGAACGCTGGGCGGGTCCTGGCGCGCGACACGCTCATCGACCGCGCCTGGGGTCACGACTACGTCGGCGACACCAAGACGCTCGACGTCCACATCAAACGGTTGCGGGGCAAGATCGAAGACAACCCGAGCCAGCCGGTCAGGATCGTCACGGTGCGGGGCGTCGGCTACAAATTCGAGCGAACTGCTCCCTGAGCGCCGAACATCGCGCCTGCCAGCACCTACCATCGGGTTCGTGACGCCATCGGGCAAGAACGACACGCCGCCAAAGGGCGAGCAGCGCCGAGTTCGGCGTTCCAACCGCGAGTGGAAGTCGGTCGACCCGGCGACGTCGAAGAGTCGCGGCGCCAAGGCCTTCGTCGTCAGCCCCTTCGCCCGGTTCGCCCGCGCCCATGGACTGTCGGTTGCCGGCGACGCGCTCGTCACCATCTCCCTGGCCGATTCGTTCTTCTTCTCGCTCGACCCGAACGACGCCCGCTACAAGGTTGCGCTGTACCTGATTCTCACCGTCGCACCCTTCGGTCTGATTGCGCCGTGGCTCGGTCCGGCAATCGACCGACTCAAGGGCGGGCATCGCTACATGGTCATCGGTTCGGCGGTGGTGCGGGCCACGCTGGCACTGCTCATGGCGCTGAACACCGACAGTCTCGTCATGTTCCCGCTCGCGTTCGGGATGCTGGTGATGGGCAAGGCGTACCACGTGGCCAAGAGCGCCATGGTCCCGACGCTGGTGCCCGACGAGACACGATTGGTCCAGGCCAACTCGCGGCTGTCGATCATCACCGCGCTGTCGGCAGCGGTCGCCGGCATCCCAGGTGTGCTGCTGCTCACCATCGGCGGGGCGTCGTGGACGCTGTACTTCGACGTCTTGATCTTCCTCGCGGCTGCCGCCCTGGCGATGAAGATTCCCGCAACCAAGGTCGCAAGCGAGAAGGCCAACGAAACCGAACGGCACGAACTACGGGGCAACAACATCGTGTTGGCTGCGAGCGCCATGGGGTACATGCGGGCCGTGGTCGGGTTTCTCACGATGCTCCTGGCCTTCGAGCTGCGAGGTGGCGTCGATCCGGGTCCGACGGCCACCGGTGTCGAGATCGGTCACCGGATCCGTGAACTGACGGGCCTCGGTCGCCTCGACCTGTCGTCGGGTGGTGCCCCGGCGTGGCACTTCGGTGTCGTGCTCGCGTTCACCGGTCTTGGTGGCCTCGGCGGCGCGGTCACCTCACCCAGGCTGCGGGCGATGGTGAAGGAGGAGAAGATCCTTGCCGGTTCGCTGGCGGGTGTCGGGGTCGCCGGTGTGCTGGCGTCGCTGGCGGGCGGTCTCGTCGGTGCGGCCACCATCGCCTTTGCGGTTGGTGTCGCCGGCGGCGATGGGGAAGCAATCGTTCGATGCCATCGTGCAGCGAGACGCACCAGAAGCCAATCTCGGTCGTTCGTTCGCCAAGTTCGAGAGTCAGTTCCAGTTGCTGTGGGTGTTCGGCGCCGTGATCCCCGTGATCATCCCGATCCCGGCCCGGCTCGGGTTCCTCGGGCTGGCCGGCACCGCCGGTTTCGCGGCCGTCAGCTACTACCTCGGGCGCGACCCTGCGCCGACGGTCAAGGCGCCGAAGGCGGCCACCGAGCGGCTCCGCCGCGTCAGCTTCCGCCGTGGCCGGACGGCAGCAGACACCAACGGCGCCGACACCGGCACCATCGATCTCGCCGACCGGCCGCCCGCCACCGAGACCACCGACCTGTTCGATCAAGACCTCTTCGCTGACGACGATCCGGTGTTCGAGGCCGAACCGACTCGGGAGTATGTGCTTCCGCCGCAGGCGCCGCCGACCGGACCGCCAACGGTCGATCGGGACTGAGAGGCCCGAAGACTTCTCGAGCGGCCGAATCAGAGGTCGTCGAGGCCTGAGAGGTCGTCGGGGATCTCGATGTCGGGCAGCTCCATGTCGGGGTCGAGTCCGACCCGCGCCAGCCACAGTCCGGGAGCGTCGAGTTCGGCCGCGGTCGGCATGTCGAGTTCGTCGCCCCACAGCTTCTCGATGCCGGCGTCACCGACGCGCTCGATGATGCCATTGATGAAACGCCGGCCACGATCGAGCGTGCCCTCGGTGATGTTGATGCCGAGAAGACGCTCCATGAACCGATCGGCGGGGTTCACCGCGAGGGTTCGTTCACGCATGGCCTGACGGATCAGCGCATGGTTCGGCACCAGCGTGAGGCAGACCCGCTCGACGGCGAAGTCGACCATGCCGAGGAAGGCGGCAACCAACGCATCGAGCTGCGGCATGAGCAGGTCGTGGGTCCGGGTTCGCATGAGCGAGAGGATGGCCTCGGGGTCGTTGAATTGCTCGGAGAGTTCCTGGATCTTGCTCAGGTCTTCCAGACCGCCGATGTGGCCGAACTCCTGCTCGATGCGCGCTGGGTCGAGGCGGAAGGCGGTGGCGAAGTCGATGAACAGGGCGTCGAAGTGGCGGCGGACGTGCGGGATCGTGATCAGCGCGTGGCTCGCCAGTTCGTGGACCAGGATCCACATGCGGAGCTCGTCGACTGGAACGCCCCATTCGTCGGCGGCATCGTCGATGGCCGACGGCACCACGAGCACCCGATCCGACGAACGGGGGACCGGCAGCTCGTACTGACCGAGCGCATGCTGGCCGAGATGGCCGATCATGGCGCCGGCACTGGCCGCCACCATCATGGGGGCAAGACTCGAGAACATCGTGCCGAACATCGCGGCGAAGGGATCGGCTCCGGATGCGAGATCGGGCGGGCCGACCTGGCCGATGGCCTCGCCGAAGCGTTCGAAGAACTGGCGATAGGCGTCGAGCGAGTCGGTGGTCCACTGGGCTCGGGTGACCGGCTTGACGCCAACCGAGGTGGAGTGCAGCGCTGGTGACGAGGCAACGCCTGGAACCTCGGCAAGGTAGAGGAGGGCGACGCGGGCGAGATCTTCGAGCGCGATGCGGACCTTCGGCTCGACGTTCGGTTCGCTTTCACCCTCGGAGGCGACCGCCTGCGCGATCTGGGCTGCTTGCTGCCATGGGTCGGCGTTTCCGAAGGCCCCGAACAGTTTGCTCAGATCACCAAAAGGAAACTCGCCCCCACCGAGTGGATCGGAACCAGTCACAAGGGCATCGTAGAGCGGTGAGAGCAATCGCGGTCACCGGGGCAGCCGGAGCACTGGGTCGGCGGACCCTTCGTCAGTTGGCGGCACATCCCGACATCGACCGCATCGTCGCCATCGACCGTGTCGCGCAGGCGTCACCGGTGGCCAAGGTCGAATACCTCCGCCTCGACCTGCGGCGCCAACCGATCGACCGAGCCATCACCGGCTGTTCGACGATCGTGCACCTGGCCGAAGAAGCCGGCCAGCCGAACGACTCGACCGCAACGATGACCATGCTCGCCACGGTGCTCGATGGTGCGACGGCCGCCGGCGTGCCCCATGTCGTTGCGCTCTCGTCGGCCATGGCCTACGGCGCACATCCTGACAATCCGATCCCGCTCACCGAGGCTCAACCGCTCCGTCCCGTGCCGGAGCTGGCCTACGCCGTCGCCAAGCGCGATCTCGAGGAGTCGGTGTGGGCGTGGGCCGAGGCCGACACCAGCCGCCGGGCCACCGTGTTGCGACCGACCACCACCTTGTCGGAACAGGGGGTGGCGTGGGCGGCGCGTGTGCTGCGCAGTGCCACGATCGTTCGACCCGACCAGGTCGACCCACCGTTGCAGTTCCTGCACTACGACGATCTCGCTTCCGCCATCGCTTACGTGGCGCGCCGCGAGCTCGCCGGCGCCTACAACGTGGCGCCCGACGGTTGGATCGGACCCGACGTGTTCCGCGACCTCGTCGGTGGGGTGCAGCTCCGGGTGCCGGAGCGCGTCAACGACAACTGGCTGGCGGCCACCCGAAAGCTCGGCCTGCGCTCGTCGCCGCCGGGCATCGAGGCGTACGTGCGGTACCCGTGGGTCGTGTCCAACGATCGGTTGCGAACCGCCGGGTGGGTCCCGACGTTCTCCAACAGCGAAGCCTTTGTGATCGGCACCCCTCCACCGCCGTGGTCGGTCACGGCCCAGCAGCGACAAGAGCTCGCCCTCGCCGCCGCCGGGATCGGCTTGGCCGGTGTCGCCGCGGTCGCAGCCGGGGTTGCCCGCCGTCTTCTCCGCTGACCCCCGCCGAATCCCTCCGGCGATCGGCGGTGCCGATCAGCCGATGGATCGGCGGTGTCAACCGGCCCGGCTGCCGATGGTGATGTCGGCGGTGAAGGTGTCGTCGCCCCGGCGCACATCGAACTCGATCTGATTGCCGACGCCCGCTCGGCGGATCGCCTGCACGATGCCGGCCAGGTGTTGGAGCGGCTCGCCGTCGACCGAGAGGAGGACATCGCCTGCTGCGAGGCCGGCAACGGCCGCCGGACCTCCTGGTTCCACCGATCGGAGGACGATCCCGTCAGCGACGCCCTCGCCCTCGATGCCCAGCCAGCCGATGTGGGCCCACCCGGTCTCGCGGATCGTGTGCGCCGTTGCCCGCAGCGACTCGATCGGCAGCGCTGATGCCAGGTGGCGGTCGCAGGCGATGACCATGGCGATCGTGTTGCCGCGATCATCGACCACCGCGCCGCCGGGGCCGTGCACCGGGGTCCGGATCGTGGTCTGCAGTGCGTCGAAGACCATGTCGCCGCTGCTGGTCATGACGTCTTGGTCGGTTGCAGACAGCTCGCCGCCGACTGCGGTCGGGGTGGTCTGTCCGCTGGCAGCGAGGATCCAGACCGTGCTCCCTGGCGTCATTGCGGCGTCGTCGTCGGTTGAAGCGAGCCGGACTGGCTCAGGGAGAAGGTCGGGGTCGAGGGTGGCGACGACGGCCAGGTCGCTGAACGGGTCCGAGCCTGCGACCAGGCCGGCAAGCGTCTCGTCCGAACCAGTCGCGATGAGCACCTCCGATCGACCGCCGAGCTCGTGCGCACTGGTGAGCACCATCCCGTCGACCACCAGGCCGGTGGCAACGAGTGAGCGATCGTCGGCGTCGAGCAGGGCGACCACTCCCGACGCACCCGCTTCGAGGGTGGGGGGAAGCGTCGAGCTGACCAGGACCTGCGTGGTGGTGGCGGTTGCAGTTGTCGAGGTGGTCGAGTCGTCGTCGCTCTCGCGACCGTCCTCGTCGCCGTCGTGCGAGGTCGTGGGCGTAGGCGTCGCATTGTCGCCGTCGGGGGACCAGATCGGCGCCGAGGTGGCGAGGAGCGTGGCGTCGTCGACATCGTCGGAGCCGCCGGTAAATGGCCTGGCCACCGCCGTGCCGAGCACGACGACACCGATCAAGCCGATGGCGCAGCCACCGAGGAAGGAAAACGAGCGCCAGCGAGCTCGAGGCGCCGGTGACAGGTCTCGGAGTGCGGCAGCGTTGGCGGATGCAATCTCCGAGGGATGACGCCACTGGCGCAACGACGGATCGGGCGGCGGCCCGAGCGGGGCGTCGTCTTCTTCGCCGTCGTCTGGTGTCACGGGTCCAGACAGTACAACTCTCGGTGGGCGGAACTTCCGCGACCCCCAGAATGCGGCGGGATCCGGCCTAACATACGCAGTCGTGACCCCTCCGGAACCTTCCTGTCTCCCGCCGGTGTCCGGCGACACCTGGGTCGGATTGTCGGAAGCACCGTTGCCGCTCGATGCCGTGTCCGCCTGGGCCGTGCGTCCCGACTGCGGCGCGGTGGTGGTCTTCTCAGGAACGGCTCGCGACCACTCGGTCGGTCGTGACCAGGTCGATCGCCTCGAATACGAGGCCTACGAGGAGCAGGTCATCCCTCGCTTGGCTGCCATCGCCGATGCCGCTCGCGAGCGTTGGCCCGACCTCGGTCGCATCGCGTTGATCCATCGGATCGGTCATGTGCCCATCACCGAATCGGCGGTCGTGGTGGCCGTCTCGGCCCCGCATCGGGGCAACGCCTTCGACGCTGCTCGCTTCGGGATCGACACGCTGAAGTCGACCGTGCCGGTGTGGAAGAAGGAGCGGTGGGCAGAAGGTGAGAGCTGGGGCCTCGAGGCCCAGCATCTGGTCGAGATCGACGACCTTCCGGCGGAAGGTTCGGCATGAGCCGCGACCTGGCCATCGACCTGGGAACGGCCAACACACTGGTGTGGGCCCGAGGCGAAGGCATCGTGCTCAACGAACCGTCGGTCATTGCGCTCAACACGCGCTCGGGCGATGTGCTCGCCATCGGTCGAGACGCCTGGCGCATGATCGGACGCACGCCCAGCCACATCGTCGCCGTCCGGCCCTTGCGCAAGGGCGCCATCACCGACTTCGAGATCACCGAGCGCATGATCCGCCTGGTGTTGCACCGGGCCGGGGTCAGTCGGTTCAACCGGCCCCGGGTCATCATCTGCGTGCCGTCGGCGATCACTGCGGTCGAGCAGCGTGCGGTCCGTGAGGCGGCTCGCCGCGCCGGCGCCGCCGAGGCCCACCTGCTCGAACAGCCCATGGCGGCAGCCATCGGTGCCGGTCTGCCCATCGAGCAACCGGTTGGGTCGATGGTCGTCGACATCGGCGGCGGCACCACCGAGACGGCGCTCATCTCCCTCGGGGGCGTGGTGGCGCTGGAGGCCGTCCGGGTCGGCAGCTTCGACATCGACGCCGCCATCCAGGCATTCGTCCGGCGTGAACACGGCATCGCCGTCGGTGAGCAGACCGCCGAGCAGATCAAGTTGGCCGTCGGGTCGGCCTGGCCGACCGTCGACGACGAATGGGGCGCCGAAGTGCGCGGCCGCGAACTGATGAGCGGACTGCCCCGCACCGTCACCCTCACCGCTCCCGAGGTACGCGAGGCCATCGAAGAACCGGTGTCGGCCATGGTCGACTCCGTCGTGTCGTGTCTGGGTTCCGCCCCACCGGAGCTGGCGCAGGATCTCATCGTTCGCGGCATCCATCTGGTTGGTGGTGGGGGCATGTTGCGCGGGCTCGATACTCGTATCGGCAATGCAGCCCGGGTCGACGTCAACCTTGTGAAGCAACCACTCGAATCGGTCGTCCTCGGTGCCGGCCAATGCATCGAGTCGTTCGACGAGGTTGGCGACATGTTCATGTCGAGCCGCAGCCGTCGCTGAGTCGAGCGTCCCATCGGCGTGCAGTAGCCTCGGCGGTCATGCAACCCTTGACGACCGCCGATCTCGCCGCCCTCACGCTCGACAACGTGGCCCTCAGCGTCACCCCGACCAAGACTGGCGACGTGGTCACGGTCACCATGAATCGGCCGGAGCGCCGCAACGCGCTGTCGCTCGATCACATGCACGATCTCATCGCGGCCTTCGAGGCGGTGGCCCAGACCGAGGCCGTGGGTGTCATCGTCGCCGGGAACGGCCCGGCCTTCAGCGCCGGCCACGACTTCGCCGACATGGCGGGAGCCGACTACCGCTTCACCCGTGATCTGCTCAGTGTGTGCACGCAGCTCATGCTGTTGATCCAAGACGTTCCTCAGGTCGTCATCGCCCGGGTGCACGGCATCGCCACCGCGGCCGGCTGCCAGATGGTGGCGTCGTGCGACTTGGCCGTGGCTGCCGACGTGGCCACCTTCGCCGCCCCCGGCGGACGTGGCGGCTGGTTCTGCCACACCCCGATGGTCGGTATCAGCCGCAACATCGGACGCAAGCGAGCGATGGAGCTGTCATTGACCGGCGACGCCATCGATGCCGAGACCGCACTCGAGTGGGGATTGCTGAACTCGGTCGTGCCCTCCGACGAACTCGACGGGGCGGTGTTCGACCTCATGTTCCGCGCCACCCGGGGCAGCCGGTTCTCGAAGGCCATGGGCAAGCAGACGCTGTATCGGCACCTCGATCTCAACCTGCCCGAGGCGTACCGCCACGCCGTCGAGGTCATGGCAGCCACCAGTCAGAGCCATGACGCCCAGGAGGGCATGGCGAGCTTCGTCGAGAAGCGCAGCGCCACCTGGGAACATCGCTGAGGACGTCCTCGTCGTCTGACCCAACGCAGGCCGTTCAGGGGCTCTGTCGAAGGTCTTCGATCTGCTCCAGCAGGTGGCGTCGCAACGCGTCATCGCGGGCCAACTCGGCCGCTCGACCGTAGGACCGGCAAGCGTCGTCGATCCGGTCAGTGCGACGGAAGGCCATGGCGAGCGCAGCGTGGAACGGACCGTAGGCGTCGAGCTGCGTCGCCAGTGGGCCGAGCAACTCGAGTGCGGCGTCGGGATCATCGGCTTCCATCACGGCGATCGCCCTGTTCATGGCAACGACGGGGGTAGGGCTGATCGCATACAGATGGTCGTAGAGCCCGACGATCTGCGGCCAATCCGTCGTCTCGAAGGTGGGGGCGTGGCAGTGCACCGCCTGGATCGCCGCCTGCAGCTGGTAGGGGCCGGGCTCGTCACGTTCGATGCAGGCGCGCACGAGGTCGTGGCCCTCGTCGATCTGGGATCGAGTCCATCGGCTGCGGTCCTGATCGCGGAGCACGACGATCGCACCATTGCGACGGCGGGCGGGCATTCGTGCATCGTTGAGCAAGAGGAGGGCGAGCAGCCCGCTCGCCTCGGGTTGGTCGGGGAGAAGCTCGACGACGGCGCGGGCCAGCCGAATGGCTTCGAGCCGAAGGGCTCGTTGTTCCTCGTGCGCGTCGGCGGCGGCGTTGTAGATGAGGTAGATGACCGACAACACGGCGGCGATACGCTGCGGAAGCTCGCGCCCGTCAGGCACACGGTACGGAACACTGGCGGCGGCGATCTTGTACTTCGCCCGGGTGAGGCGTTTCGCCATGGCCGCCTCGGAAACGAGAAAGGCCTGGGCGATCTCCTCCACCCCGAGTCCACCGATCAGGCGGAGAGTGAGCGCAATCTGGTGTTCGACACGCAGCGAGGGATGGCAGCAGGTGAAGATGAGCGCCAGCCGATCGTCGGTGAGCGACTGCTGCTCGATCTCGGCGGTGGCGTCGTCGAACGGCCCGTTCTCGGCGGCACTGCTGCCGACCACCCCATTCTGGGCAGCGCTGCGTTCGAGCTTGTCGCCCCGGACCTGGCGGCGAACGACGTCGATGCCTCGTCGACGTGCGGTCGTGACGATCCAGCCGTGCGGATTGGGCGGGATCCCGTCGCGTTGCCACCGATCGCTGGCGATCACGAAGGCATCCTGGACCGCATCCTCGGCCAGACCGATGTCGCCGAAGCGACGAGTCAGCGTGGCAACCGCGTGTCCGTAGACGTCGCGAAACACCGCCTCGATGCTCGTTTCGGGCGGCGGTCCACCGTTCAACGGGCTGCGTCAGGGAGGTGGTCGGCCATCCGTCCGGTTGCGGCGAACGGCTGCACCTCGATGGGTCGCCCGATGCACTCGGCAACCCGAGCGGCCCACGCCAGGGCGACATCGAGGTCATCGGCCTCGATGATGTAGAAGCCAGCGATGTGCTCCTTCGCCTCGACGAATGGACCGTCGGTCATGACCACGTTCCCTCCGTCGGCGGTCACGACGGTCGCCGCGTCGGGGGTGTGGAGGCGGCCGCTGAAGGCGAAGTTGCCACGGGCGATCATGTCCTCTTCGAGTTCGATCATTGCGGTCATCATCCGCTGCATGTCCGCCGGTGGCGCCGGAGGGCCCGGTGGGTCGGCATCGTCCTGGGCCGCGTAGGTCGAGAGCAGGTAGTGCGGCATCGTGCGCTCCTCAGGCCTCGAAGCCGATGGCGGCAAGTGGGCGGTACATGGTGATCTTCGGCGGGCCGGCCATGAGCGGTCCCATCGAGGCGATGGCCTCTCGCATCGCCTCGGTCTGACCGTGTGCCTGAGCAGATTCGGCATCGGCCATCACGGCGAAGAACGCGAACGTGTCGTCGTCACTGCGGTGGTAGGAATACACCTCCAAACCGGGCTCGTGTCGTGCGGCGTCGACCATCGAGACCAGGACGGCCTCCATGTCGTCACCCTTGCCGTCTTGGCACGCGATCGTGCCCATCATCGTCACCTTCGACATGTCTTGCTCCTCTGTTTCTGAGATGGCTGTGCTGACAGGCGTCGCGATGCCTGCGGTTGGTGATCTCACGAACGAGTGTGATCGATCAGGACACCTTGGCCGAAGAAACTCAGTAGGAAATCACGGCTCGCCGTCGTTGGTGTCGGTCGGTGGGGGACCGAGGAGGTCCTCGGCTGCTTGCCGCACCTGCCAGTCCCGGTCGGCGAGCGCGGCCTCGAGGGCGGCATCGACCTCGGGCCCGTCGAAGGGCGCAAGGGCGATGACCGCTCGGCGGCGCACGGTGGCCTTGTCGTCGAGTGCTGCGAGGATCGTGGCCTTGCCTGCATGCAGTGCACCGAGCGCTGCGACCGCCGACTCGCGGGCGAGTGCATCGGCGTGGTGGAGCGCCTGATCTTCGAGCGCAGCCACGATCGACGGGTCGGCGTCCTCGAGCTCGCCGAGGACGAACGCGGCAAGCTCGGCGAGGTCGGTCTCGGTGCCGAGAAAGCCGGCAACGGCGGACGCGAGCGATCGGCCGGCGTGGTGGCGCGCCGTCAGCTCGAGCGCCCGACGGCGCACGATGGGCGACGGATCGGCGAAGGACTGCTCGAGCTGTGAGGCCTCGAGCCGATCGGCCCTCAGTAGCCCGCCGAGGGCCGCCGCCCGCAGGTTCGGGTCGTCGTGACGGATTGCTTGCTCGAGTGTCGCGACATCGGCCCGGTGACCTGCGATGATCACGGAACGCAGATCGAGCAATCGGGGAGGTGGGTGGTTATCGAGCACTAGATCTGGAATGCTAGTAGCGCTGTGCCATCCGGAGCGGCGAAGCCTGCACAAGCCCGCAACGTAATCTGGGCAGGAATCAAGGAGTCAACAACACATGTCTCACATGGTCATCTATCGAGGGACCGACGGTAAGCCCGCCTATCACGAAGTCGAAGACATCCACGACGCCGTGCAATACGTGGAACAGCTGCGCAACGATCAGGGCGTCGAGCACGCCACCATCCACCGGATGGAACAGGTGAACTTCGAGTACCGCCCGTACTTCCGAGTCGAGCTGCGCTCCGCGTCCGGCGAGCTCCTCAGCGGTGGCCCCGCTCCGGCCGCTGTCGCTGCTGCACCCCCCGCCGCCCCGGCTGCAGCACCTGCCGTCGAGGCCCCACCGACCGCTGCTCCGCCCCAGGACGTGCCCGCTCAGGCTGCTGCCGCCCCCACGGTGGTCGAAACCGCAGCGCCGGCCGAGTCGGCCCCGTCGTCGAGTGAGCCGAGTGTTTCGGGCTCAGACGCCGACAACGGCGTCGGCGCTCGTCGAGGCCTGTTCGGCCGCTGAGACGGCTCCCTGCTCGTTGCGAGTGGGGTCGAACCGAAGAATGATCGCTGCGTGGGGTGATGTCGGGCGGGCCGGCGTCACCCTGCGGCGCGTTCGAGGAGCAAAAGGGTCAGCAGGAACGCCAACCCGAGGGCGACGGCGAGGATGACGCCGATGATGACCACCAGCGAACCTAAGCTGATGAGCGCAGTGAGTCGTCGCCACAGTGGCGTGCGGACACGGGGAATCTGTCGTTTTCTCGAGTCCGGGGCCGAAGCTGACGATGTCTGTGACGCTAGTTCCATGCGAAGTGCCCTCGAGTTCTGGGCTGCCCGACGACGAAGGAAGACCCGTTGACCTCTGATTTCGACCCGCTCGACGGTCTGTCGTCCGGGGAGGACCTCAATCTAGCTGGTCGAGACGAGGCACTCCGCCGCCTGCGACGCCGGTCCTGGTTGATGGTGGGGTTTGGGTTCGTGTTCGTGGTGAGCCTGATCTCGGCGATCGGCTTCATCATTCGCCCGTCGTACGTGGCGATCGTGCCCGGCTCGGTTCGCGACACCGAGCCGTTGGTGAGCGTCGAAGGGGTTGCGACCTACCCCAGCGAGGGCGAGCTCGACTACACGACGGTTCGTCTGCGCCAGGACATGGACCTGTGGACGTACCTGTACGAGAAGTGGAAGGGCGACGGTGAGTTCATCGACGCCGACACCTACTTCGGAACGCTCACTCCCGACGAGAACCGCGAGATCAACCTGGAGCGGATGACCAGTGCCAAGGACACGGCGATCGCCGTGGCGCTCGATCAGCTCGGATTCGACACCATCTCCGATGCCGGGGTCGTGGTGGCGCAGGTCGTCGAGAACAGCCCGGCGGTCGGCCTGCTCGAGGTCGGCGACGTGTTGTCGAGCATCAACGGTGAGCCGATCACCAGCGACGTGCAGCTGGTCGAGCGTTTGAGCAAGTACCGGCCCGGCGATGTCGCCACGTTCGAGGTGACCCGTGGCGCCGAAGCGCCCCAGGAGATCTCGGTCACGCTCGGCGAGCGGCCCGACGACGGTGAAGCCGGATTCATTGGGATCTCACCGGCCACGCTGGCCGACATCAGTGACCCGCCGTTCGAGATCGACATCGATTCCGGGTCGGTCGGCGGGCCGTCGGCCGGGCTCGCGTTCACGCTCGCCATTCTCGAGGAACTCACGCCCGGTGAACTCACGGGGGGAGCGAAGGTCGCGATCACCGGCACCATTGGCATCGACGGCACGGTTGGTCCGATCGGCGGCATCGAGCAGAAGGCCGTCGCCGTGCGCGAGTCGGGAGCGGCCTACTTCATCGTCCCATCGAGCCAGCAGCCCGAAGAGCTCGAGGTGGTGCGGGAACGGGTCGGTGATGGTGTCGAGGTGATCGAGGTCGACAGTCTCGATGCGGCACTGGAGGCGCTCGGCCGTATCGGCGGCGATGTGCAGGCCGTCGAGGAGTTCGCCATGGCCCAGGGTTGATCCGGCTCGGCGAAGGGCGGTACGACGCGCTTGACCGTCTCGCCACGACGCGCATCGGGGTGCGTACGAATAGTGGCGAGAATGCCTCGGTGGACGAGGAGAGGCGCCCCGGCGTTCTACTATCTAAGGATGGCCCTCGACCCTGATCAGCAACTGGATCCGACCAAGATCGCGAGCCGGGAGTTCTCGTCGTCGTTTCGAGGGTACGACGCCGACGAAGTTCGGGCGTATCTCCGTCAGCTGTCCGACCAGCTCCGCGCCGAACAGTCGGCCCGCCCCGCCACCCAGCACGACGCCGCCCGTCTCGACGAGCTGTTGGCGGAACGCAAGGAGCTGCTGGCGAAGATCGATCGCCTCGAGGCCGATGTCGAGGCGGCGAAGGCCGACACCGCAGCGGCCGTCGAGCGAGCCGAAGCGGCCGAGGCGCTCTCCGACCCCACCACCTGGGACGAGTCGCGGATCGATGCACTCGTCGGCGCCGAAACGGCCCACGTGCTCGAGGCCGCACGGAGCGCCGCAGCGTCCATCCGGTCCCGCGCCGAGGCCGACGCCGATGCCCGGCTGAAGGTCGCCGAGGAACGCCAGCGCACCACCGAAGAGGAAATTGCCGAGACCCGGCGGATCACGGCCGAGGAGACGGCGAAGCTGGTGGCCGACGCCGAAGCCAAGGCGTCGGCGCTCGCAGCCGAGAGTGAGGCCGCAGCCGAGAAGCTGCTCAGCGACGCGACGGCCAATGCCGCCAGCTCCGACGAGGCAGCGATGGCGGCGGCGAACGCCCTGCGGGCCGAGGCCGCTGCCGAGGCAGATCGTCTGCGCAGCGAGGCCGAGGCGACGGCGGCCGAGATGCGCGCCGAGGCCGAAGCCGATGTCGACAACGCCCGGGATCGCGCTCGTGAGGAAACGCGTCTGATGCTGGCCGAGGCCCAGTCGGTACGAGAGAAGGTCCTCGCCGATCTGATCAAGAAGCGCCGGACCGGGCGGACCCAACTCGATCAGATCAAGGCCGCGCGCGACCGCATGGCTCGCTCGCTGGCCGTCGTGCGCCGCGAGCTCGACGAGGCGATCGACGAACTGGCTGCGTCGGTCCCCGAAGCGAAGGCCGCCATGGAAGAGGTCGGGCGGGCCGCCCAGTCGGCACCCGACGAGCGGGTCGTGCTCGATCTCGCCAGCGAACTCGATCGTCAGCGAGCACGCGAAGCCGCAGAGATCGACGCGGTTGGTGTGGTCGACGCCGTTGCCGAGCAACCGCCGGCTCCAGCCTCCAGCACACCCGAACCCGAGCCGGCAGTGGCCGACGCCTCCACCGATGTGCCGGCCGAGGAGGCTTCGAGCGAGTCCAAGCCGGCGACCACCAAGGTGTCCACCAAACCGGCGCCACCCGCTCCTCGCGAGACCGCTGCAGTGGCCGATGTAGCTGGCGACTCGGCGAAGCCGAATGATCGTGAGGCCAAGATCCCTGCGATCTTCGCCCACCTCCACGAGCAGGCCAACGCATCAGGCGAGACGGACGATCTCGGCGACGATGTCGTGATCGAGCTCGACGACGAGGACGACACCGAGGTGCCGCAGGTCTTCCTCGATCGTGACGTGGCCATGACCCGTTTCGGTCCGGCGCTTCGCCGCCAGCTCAAGCGAGCGTTGGCCGACGATCAGAGCGACGTGCTCGACCGAGTCCGCCAGGCCAAGAAGCAAATCACCATCGAGGATCTCCCACCGATCGAGCGTCAGGTGTTGGCTTTCCTCGATGCAGTGGCCGACAGTCTCCACGGCGCCGCTCGGGCCGGCGCTGCAGCGGCTGGTGACTCCGGCGGCTCAGGTGTCGATGACGCCGTCAGCGAGCTGATCGAGCGGTTGGCCACCTCCGTGGCAACGCCGCTCCGACACCGGGTCGAACGGTCGATCACCGGTGTCGACGGTGACAAGGAAGAGGTCCTCGAACCGATCCGGGCCAACTACCGTGACGCCCGCTCCAACGACGTGCCCCAGCTGGCCGACGACGCGCTGGCTGAAGCGTTTGCCATCGGTGTCTATTCGGCGCTTGCCGACAACACCAAGGTGGTATGGATCGCCGATCCCCGTCACCACCCCAGCCCGGATTGTCACGACAACACGCTCGCCGGGGCCGTCAAGAAACCGAGCGCTTTCCCGACCGGCCTGCGACTCCCACTCGGCGGTCCAGGCTGCCGGTGTCTCGTGGTGTCGGAGTCCATGGCAAAGGCGCAGCTCGTCACGACCTGATCGTGCCCCTGGCATCGGGTGGAACGGCGTGACGGGCTGGTCCGCGCCCTCAGGAGATGGGGCATCTGCTTGTCGGCCCCGCTCCCGTCTCGTCGGCCGGGTCCGGTAACCTCGGCGGGAATGCGCCCCATGATGAACCGCGATTCGTCCAGCCGATCGCCCCGCTTCCGTGTCCCGATGGTGATCGGTGTGGTGCTGTTGTTCACGCTGTTCCTTTCGGCCAGCGGCATCGCCCGGCTCTATACGGAGTGGCTGTGGTTCGACAACATCGGGTTGTCGTCGGTCTGGAACACGCTGATCCGGACCCAGGTGGTCCTTGCGTTCGTGTTCACCCTCACCTTCTTCGGGCTGCTCTGGGTGAACCTCTACCTGGCCGACCGGATGGCACCGCCGTTACGGCTCGGTGGCCCCGAAGAGGAGCTGATCGAGCGATATCACCAGCTCGTCGGTCCGCATGCCGGCAAGCTCCGGATCGCGATCGCGGCGTTCTTCGCGGGCTTCGCCGGACTGCAAACCGGTCGGCAGTGGGAAACCTGGGTGCTGTTCCGCAACGGTGGCGACTTCGGTTTCAAGGACCCCCTGTTCGACAAGGACGCCGGCTTCTACGTCTTCCGCCTCCCGTTCTGGACCTTCCTCATCGACTGGTTCTTCGCTGCACTGGTCTTCACCCTGATCCTCACCACGATCGCCCACTACATGAATGGCGGCATCCGGGCGGCGTCGGTGAACAATCGGGTCAGCCCGAACGTCAAGATGCACCTCTCGATCCTGCTGGCGATCCTTGCTGCGTTGCGGGCCGGGGCCTATTGGTTCGACCGGTTCGAACTCGTCACCGGGACCCGTGGGTTCTACACCGGGGCCCTGGCGACCGATGTCGAGATCCAGCTGCCGGCGCTCAACCTGTTGACCTTGGTGTCGCTGTCGCTGGGCGCGCTGATCATCTACAACATCCGACGCAAGGGGTTCGGCCTTCCCATCGCGGCCGTCGGCATCTGGATGGTCGTGCACATCGTTGCCGGCAGCATCTTCCCTTCGCTGTACCAGCGGCTCCAGGTCGAACCCCAGCTGTCGTCGCAGGAGGCGCCGTTCATCGACCGCAACCTGAAGGCCACTCGCTTCGCCTATGGCCTCGGGACGGAATCACTCACCCGTGAGACGTACGCGTACGAGAGTTCGATCTCCCCGGATGGTGTTTCCGCGTCGCAGGACGTCTTCGGTCGGGTGCAGGTGCTCGACCCCGTGCTGGCGGAGGAGACGGTGCGCAAGGACGAGGCGCAGCGAAAGGAATACACGTTCTCGAAGCCGCTCGACGTCGGCCGCTACGTGGTCGATGGTGAGTTGGAGCCGGTGGTGTTGTCGGCCCGCATGCTGAGCCTCAGCCAGGCCGATCAGGGTTGGGAGAACCAGCATCTGGCGTACACCCATGGCTATGCGGCGGCGATTGCGTCGTCGAACGAGACCGACGGCCGCGAGCTCGTGTACCTGATGCAGGGCATCGGGCCGAACCTGTCGATCGGCAACGGACTCGACACCGTCCTCGATCGGCCACAGGTGTACTTCTCCGAGGGACTTGGCGGGTTCGCCGTCGTCGGTGCACGGCGCGACGAGATCGACTATCCGGGCGGGAGCGGATCGAGCAATACCAGCTACCGCTACGACGGCAATGGTGGCGTTCCGATGGGGTCGTTCATGCGCCGCCTGGCGTTCTCGCTGCGCTTCCAGGATCTGAGCACGCTCATCTCCGGTGAGGTCACATCCGACTCGAAGGTGATCTTCAATCGCGACGTGGTCGAGCGAGCCCGGACGCTGGCGCCCTTCCTGGAGTTCGACAGTGATCCATACCCGATCGTTGCCGAGGGCCGCATCCAATGGGTGATCGACGCCTACACGACGACCAGCCGCTTCCCCTACTCACAGTCGAATCGGGTCACCTCACTCAGCGGCGGTGACGACCTTTCGTCACGTGGCATCAACTACATCCGGAACTCGGTGAAGGTCGTGGTCGATGGCTTCGACGGCGACGTGATGTTCTACGTCGTCGATGACGCCGATCCGATGATCGAGGCGTATGCGAAGGCGTTCCCGAGCCTGTTGACACCGGTCGATGAGGCCCCGGTCGAGGTGCGCGACCACTTCCGTTATCCGATCGACCTGTTCAAGGTGCAGACCGAGATGCTGGGCACCTACCACGTCGAGGACCCGGTCCAATTCCTCCAAGACGACTTGTCGTGGCGGGTGGCCAGTGAGCCGCTTCGTCAGGCCGAGGCCGGGACCACCACGACTGCGCAGGGGCTGATGGAGCCGCAGTATCGGCTGACATCGCTGCCTGGTGGCGAAGACATCGAGTACGTCGTGCAGCGCGCGTTCGTCCCGAGTTCGGGCGCCGAGGAGAGCTCGAACCGACCGGAGCTGACGGGTGTGCTGGTCGGCCGCTCCGACGGAGCGAACGCCGGCAAGCTCGTGCTCTACGAGCTGCCGCCCAACACCGTTGCGGCGCCCGACCTGGTCGACACCGACATTCGCAAGTATCCGCCTGTCTCGGAGTACATCACGCCGCTCGACCTCCAGGGGTCGAAGGTGCAGTGGGGCGAGATGCAGCTCGTCATGGTCGAGAACACGATCGTGTACATCCGGCCCCTGTACGTCGCCGGCGCCGGCGGTACGAACAACGTGCCCGAACTGGCACAGATCGTGGCCGTGAGCGGTGATCGCATCGGGATGTCGCCAACCCTGTCCGGAGCCTTGGCCAAGGTCACCTCGGGGGCGGCGACGCCGTCGACCGACACCTCCAGCGACACCGACACCTCGTCGGGGGGCGTCGTCGACGCTCCGACCGACCTCGATGGGTTGAGCGCCGCCGAACTCCTCGGCCTGGCAGGGGAATTCCTCGACTCGGCCGACCGTTTACAGAGCGAGGATCCGGCAGCAGCCGAGGAGCTCCGGGTACGAGCACAACAAGCACTGGACAAGCTGGGCGAGATCCTCGGAATCGAACCCGCAGTCCCCACCTCCGAATCGGGCACCGCCTGATCGAGCGGGACTGCGCATCCCATCGGCATCAACCGAAAGCGTGCCACCACCATGATCTTCAGAATGAACCGCCCGACGACCGTCCCCGCTCCCGAGGATTGCCTGCCCGGCCGTAGCGTCGAGATGCGCGTGCCGGCCCGTCACTTCGTGCTCGATGCCCCCGTGGCCGGCCCGTACCCCGACGGTCTCGAGACCGTGGTGTTCGGCATGGGCTGCTTCTGGGGGGCCGAGCGCTTCTTCTGGCAGACGCCCGGCGTCTACACGACGGCCGTCGGCTACGCGGGCGGCACGACGCCGAACCCGACCTACGAAGAGACCTGCACCGGGATGACCGGTCACACCGAGGCGGTGCTCGTGGTGTTCGATCCGGCCAAGGTCGATCTCGATGCGTTGTTCAAGATCTTCTGGGAGAACCACGATCCGACTCAGCTCATGGGGCAGGGCAACGACATCGGGACCCAGTACCGGTCGGCGATCCTCACGAACTCCGACGAGCAGCTGGCCGCAGCGAAGGCGAGCCGCGAGGTCTACCAGCAGCAGCTGAGCGAAGGTGGCTTCGGTGAGATCACCACCGAGATCGCCCCGATCGGGCCGTTCTTCTTTGCCGAGGAGTACCACCAGCAGTACCTGGCCAAGAACCCGGGCGGTTACTGCAACCACGGGTTCTGCCAGCTCGCCTACGCCGGCGCCTCCAGCTGAGGTCGGCCATCTGCCGGGCTAGAAGTGGGCCCACATGAGGATGCGCTTGAAGGTGAAGAGGTAGGGATGTCGAATCCCTTCCTGTGAGATCAGCTGGTCTCGGTAGGCCTGACAGAACTGGTCGAAGCGTGTCGTTTCGCCGGGGATGTCAGGCCGTTCCGCGTCCTCGCTGTCAGCGGCCACCTCGGCTCGGTCGAGAGCGTCGAGCGCCAGGCGGAACGGGTTCAGCGTCGTGCTCTTCAGCCACTCGACGACGTCGGCGGTGCCCGGGAGTTCGTGGGTGAACACTCGCAGGGCCACGTACTGGTCGACAGCGCCGAGGCCGTGGAGGATCTGGGCATAGTGCTCGGGAGCGAGGACGGTGTCGGAGGGGAGCAGCGGCGGACCCTCGGGGAACCATTCGGGATGGTCCTCGGCCACTCGCGTCGCCAACCCGTAGGCGGGGTGATCCTGGTTGGTCGGGATCTGGATCGCGAGCTGGCCGCCGTGTTCGAGTGCCCAACGCCACTGGGCGATGACCTCGTGGTGATGGTCGACCCAGTGCAAGGCGGCGTTCGAGAAGATCAGCCCGGGAGGGTGGGGGAGCGGGTGGTCGCCGAACGAGGCGAGGTCGCCCTTCTCGAAGCGGAGATCGCTGCGTCCCTCAGCGAGTGGGCGGGCCTTGGCCAACATGGCGTCGCTGGAGTCGACGCCGATCACCTCCGTGGCGCCCAGGCGAGCGCCGAGTTCTGCGGTGAGCGTGCCCGGCCCACAACCGAGGTCGTAGATCACGCCGCCGTCGGCCAACGGTTGGCAGAGACCGACGAGCTCGTCGAACGGGAGACGCCGCTCGGCGGCGAAGCGGTCGTACTGCTCAGGCTTCCAGGCATCGGCGGTCATGGTTCGAGTGTGACATGCGCGGCCGTCCCGGTGGCAGTGAAAGTTTGGGGTGATCTAGCCTCGGTTCCCGACCCGTCCAGCCCTGGCTGCGGCGGTCCAGCCGATCGAAGGAGCCCGTCATGACCATCACCCCGCCATCTCCTGTTGGCTCGTCGGCGCCGGAGACGGTGCATCGTGGGGTCGACGATCTGCCATTCGTGAAGCTGCCCGACGGCACCGAGTTGCAGGTCGTTCAGGTCGACCTGGCCACCGGGATCTGGGTGCTGCGAACCAAGTTCCACCCGGGCACGACCCTGCAGCGCCATCGCCACACCGGCCAGGTGTACGCGTTCACCGAGACCGGTCACTGGTACTACCTCGAGTCGCCAACCGAGCAGAACAGTTCTGGGTCGTACCTGTTCGAGCCGGCCGGGTCGGTGCACACCCTGCACGTGCCAGAATCGAACACCGAGGTCACGCTCGTGTCGTTCGCCATCTGGGGAGCGAACCTCAACCTCGATGACGACGACAACGTGATCAGCGTGACCGATGCGCACTCGGTGCTGCACTCCTACCGCCGACTCTGCGAGGAACAGTACGGACTCGTCGATGCGCCGGTGATCGTGGTAGGTCTCTGACGCTCGGACTACCGGGTGACTGACGTCATTCTCGATGACGTTGCAGGTCACGAGGGTGGGCGCTATTCTTGATCTTCCACTCAGCGCGGGGTGGAGCAGCCAGGTAGCTCGTCGGGCTCATAACCCGAAGGTCGCAGGTTCAAATCCTGCCCCCGCCACTCCGTGAATCCCCAGGTCAGCGGCCTGGGGATTCTTCGCGTCTGGGGTGGCGTCTACCGGCGGTGTCTACCGGATGGCCTCGCAGCAGAGCTGTGACCAGGGTGTTCGCGAGGGTGAGCCGGTGGATGTCTACCGGCCTTCGGTCGAGGTGTCGTCGTCCGGGTGGCAGGCGGGGTGGTCACGGTTGGTGGTGAGGAGGGCGGCGAATCGGTTGGCGGCGTCGGCTCCCATGCCGGGCAGGACGTGTTGGTAGGTGGCCATGGTGAAGCCGGGGTTGGCGTGGCCGAGGCGTTCGGATACGACCTTGACGGGGACGCCGGCGGCGATGAGCAGGGTGGCGTGGGTGTGGCGCAGGTCGTGGAACCGGATCGCCGGCACGGCGAGTCGGGTCACTTGCCGGGCGAAGAGTTGGCTGATCGTCTCGGGGTGCAGTGGCCGGCCGGTCGGGTTGGTGAAGATCGGGTCTTCGAGCTCGACGGGATGACCGTCGGCTTTCTGCTGGCGCCGCCACCGGGCAAGGGTGGCTTCGGTGGCGAGGTCGAGGTCGATGCTTCGTCGGCTCGAGCGGGTCTTGACCGGCGTTTCGACGGAGCGCCCGCCGATGGACTTGCGGGTCCGGGCGATCGACAGCGTGTGGGTTGCGTCGTTCCAGTCGCTCCAGCGGAGCCCGGCGAGTTCGCCTCGCCGCATCCCGGTGGTGGCGGCGACGACGAACGCCGGGTGCAGGCGCAGGTGGCCGGTGGCGTCGAGGAACGTGGCGAGTTGGTGGGCGGTCCAGCAGTCGGGGCTGTGCCGTCGTCGGCCACGCGGTTTGGGGGCTCGTGCGCCGTGGGCAGGGTTGGTGGCGATGAGGCGGGCGTCGACGGCCTGGTTCAATGCCGCTCGGCAGATGACGTGGACGTCGTACACGGTCTTGGCGGCGAGGCCCTGCCGGCGTGATCCGCCGGTGGCGAGGAGATCGGTGTAGAGACGGTCGAGGTGTTCGGTGCGCAGTGACCGGAGCCGGAGGTGCCCGACGGCGGGGGTGATGTAGTGGTCGATCATCCAGCCGTAGCGGTGGGCGGTGCTCGGGTCGAGGTCATGGCGCCGGACCGGGAGCCACTGTTCGGTGAGGTAGCGGGCGACGGTGAGCGGGTCGGCACCGGTCGGGGTGTCGACCGCCGCGAGTTCGAGGTCGAGGTTGGCGGCGATGGCTTCGGCGTCGGCGCGGGAGTGGCCGGCGGGGTGCCAGCGGCGGTGTTCTCGGCCGGTGATCGGGTCGATGCCGTCGTAGGCGACGACGTAGAAGCGGGACTTGCGTTGCACGATGTAGGTCATCGCTACCCATCGGCCGGCGTGACGACTTCGGAGTTAACCCGAAGATCCTCGGAGTTGCAGCCGACGGCGGCACCTGGTCGGGGTCGGGGTCTTGTAACGCATCGGCGAGGTTCGCCGGACCGAGGGTGAGAGAGCTGGGCGCTGAGCGATCTGCGATCGGTTGCCACGTGGCGGCGGCCAACGCCGCGGAGCACGAAGGCAGGAGCAGCTCAGGGCGTGCTCATCGCGCCTGGTGGGCGTCGATGACCTGGCAGCGGTGGGGGTCGGTGCAGTCGGTGGGGTCGAGCGATTCGGCGACGTCTTGGAGGTCGAGGATTCTGGCTCGGGATTGTTGGAGTCGGGCGATTTGTTCGTCGATGTCGTCGAGGTGGCGGGCGAGGAGTTGGCGGGTGTGTTCGCAGGTGCCTCGGCCGGCGTCTTTGAGTTCGAGGATGGATTGCACTTCGGCGAGGGTGAGTCCGCTGGCTTGTGCCTCGCGGATGAAGTGCAGCCGTTCGAGGGCGTCGGTTCCGTAGTCGCGGTAGCCCGAGCTGGTCCGGTCGGGTGCTGGCATGAGGCCGATCGACTCGTAGTAGCGGACGGTCTTGGTGTTGACCCCGACGGTGTCGGCGAGTTCCCCGATCCTCATGATCCCGCCGTCCTCATTGGTGGCAGAGGGTGTCGATGACGGTGAGGAGGTGGTGGAGCTGGGTTGCTGTCACAGCGACGATGACGGATGCCGCCGCCATGGCGGCGATGTCGTAGCGGGCGGCCATCGCCGGTGGGTGGAGGAGCGCGGTGACTCGGGTGGGGACGTCGCCGCCGGTGGCTGCGAGCGCTGGTGCGGGGTCGGGGGTGGCTGCGAGGGCGGCGCGTGCGATGGCGGTGGCGACGGTGGTCCGGTCGCCGGTGGAGGTGGCGGCGTCTTCGTCGGCCCAACGCTCGAGCGCTGCACGGAGGCACCGGGTGAGGGGTCGCGTGATGGGGGTGTCGATGGTGGCGGCGAGGGCGAGGTAGCGGTCGTGGCGGTGGCGGAGGTGGGCTTGTTCATGCGCGAGGACGGCGCGTCGTTCGGCGGGGGAGAGAATGTCGAACATGGCGGTGGTGATGACGATCCCGCCGCGTTGGCCGGGTTGGGCGTAGGCGAGGGGGCGGTCGGAGGCGACGAGGTGGATGTGGTCTGCGTCGGTGCCGGCGTCGCGACGCCAGATCCGGGCGACGCTGACCATCCGGCCGGTCAACAGGGCGGTGGCGGCGAGCGAGCCGAGCCCGACGAGGGTGGGTGGGGGGTGGTGGACGCCGAGGGCGTCGTGACACCACTGCAGGGACTCGCCGAACCAGGGGTGGTGGGCGACGTAGGCGAGAGCTAGCGCGGCGGCGGTCGCCCAGGATGCGAGCAGGAGCGCGCCGATGGTGAGCGCCAGGAGACGAGCCGCAATCGCCGGTCGCAGCCGGCGCGAGAGCACGGGGACGGCTGCGGCTGCGGCGAAGGCCAACGCGAGCGGAACGAGCAGGCGGATCATGGTTGGTCGAGTTTGCCGAGGATCGTGCGCAGGTGCTGCTGGTCGTCGGTTGAGAGCGAGTCGACGAACCCGGCGAGGAGCGAGGGTCGGTCGGCGACTCCGGCGAGGGTGTCGTTGAGCCGTTGGGTGGCGAGCTCGGTTTCGGTGACGGCGGCCCGGTAGGCGTAGCCGCGTCCTTGGGCGATGCGTTCGGCGAGGTCCTTCTTCCAGAGGCGGGTGAGGACAGTCATCACGGTGGTGTAGGCGAGGTCGGTCGCCAGGGCGTTGGCGACTTCGGCCGGCGTGAGGGCGGTGTCGGCGGCCCACAAGATGGCGAGGACGTCGGCTTCGAGTTCGCCGTCACCGCGGCGTCGTGTCCGCTTGCCCATCACCGGCTGGCTCGGTCGTGTCGCATCGGGTTCGAGGGTACTGGTCATCGGCGCAGCACCTGGCGGCGGTGCTCGTACTCGGTTTCGTCGATGTCGCCTCGGGCGAAGCGTTCCCGCAGGATCTGTTCGGGATCCCGAGGCGGGGTGTCAAGGTTGTGCCGTACGGGTTGGTTTGCTGATCGGGCGACCGTGACGACACCCCAGATCACGAGTCCCCAGAACACCAGCATCGAGGCCGACATGGCCAGCCATGCCCATCCGTTCCAGTCTCCGTGCCACCACATCATTCCGGCACCTCCACTCGGTTCGTCCTCTCGGACTTGTTGTCTACGACACAGTGTCGTATGGCTTGATTGATCGGTCCAGGGTCTTGGGTCATGTGAGGTAGGCGAGGGTGGTCGCCATGCCTGCTTCGAGGTGGTAGGTGTTGTGGCAGTGCAGCATCCACTGACCGGGGTTGTCGGCGATCACATCGACGGCAGCCCGGCCCATGACCGGGACGAGGAGGGTGTCCTTGCGGGCAGCGCCGGGTGTGGCGAGGGCGAAGGTGTGACCGTGCAGATGCATGGGGTGGACCATCATGGTCTGGTTCGAGAACACGAGCCGGACCCGTTCACCGGCGTCGACGGTGAGCGGTTCGTGGTCACCGAAGGTGGCGCCGTTGATCGTCCACCGGTAGGCACCCATGTCCTGACCCAGTGCGACGTCGACCTGTCGGTCTGGTTCGCCGGTGGGGTAGGCGACCGACTCGGCGGCGACGGCGGCGGTCACGTCGAGCATGAGGCCGGAGTGCTCGGCCAGTGTCGACACCGGCTCGGGCGTGCCCGCGGTCGAACCGGTGGAGCGGAGCCAGGCCAGTCCGGCGCCGGTCTTGCCTTCGGCTGACGCCACGATCGGTGCGATCCCGTCGGCGACGGCGACGGTCACGTCGACGCGTTCACCCATCCCGAGCAGGATCGTGTCGACCTCGACCGGAGTGACGGGGAACCCGTCGAGGTGGGTGACGGTCAGGGTGTGCCCACCGATGCCAAACCGGTAGATCGTGTCGGACCCGGCGTTGATGATCCGGAGCCGGATCCGACCGCCCGGGCGGGTGCCGATGGTGATCGGATCGGACGGGGCCCGGCCGTTGATCAGGTGGAGCGGGTAGTCGACGTCGCCGAAGGCGTTCATCCCCATCATCCCGCCACCGTCGCTGTCGCTGTTGCCCATCATCCCGCCCATGCCGCCGTGACCCATCCCGCCCGCGGCTTGGAGGTCGGCGAGCACGGTGTCGGGTGAGGCGCCGTCGATGCCGTCGATCCAGTCGTCGAGGATCAGGATCTCCTCGGCGTCGTAGCCGCCGGGCTCATTCGGGTCTTCGACGATGATCGGCGCGTACATGCCTCGGTCGAGGTCGAGGCCCATGTGCGGGTGGAACCAGTAGGTGCCCGGGTCGGGGACGACGAACCGGTAGGTGAAGTCGCCGCCGGCGGGGATCGGGTCCTGGGTGAGGTGGGGGACGCCGTCCATGTCGTTGCGGATGGCGAGCCCGTGCCAGTGGATGACGGTGGGGTCGGTGAGCTGGTTGCGGAACCGGACCGTCAACTCATCCCCGGCACGGACCCGGATGACCGGGCCGGGCACACTGTCGCCATAGCCCGTGGTGTCGACCACGATCCCGCCCAGATCCACCGTGGCCGGTCCGGCGGTCAGGTCGACCGAGGTCGACCCGGCGCCGCGCCGTTGCGCCTCTCGGGCGGCGATCGCCGGATCGGTCGGCAACATCAACCGACCCGACGGCGCCGGGGCGGCAGTGGACGGGCTCGAGCTTCCGCTCGTGCACCCGGCCAGCCACACCCCGGCGACGACCGCGCCGCCGGTCGTCAGGAAGCGGCGCCGGTCCCAGGTCATCCGAGATCCAGTGCCTGCATCTCGGCGATCTCGGCGCTCTGAGCAGCGATGATCGCCTCGGCCAGGGTGCGGACGTCGGGGTCGGCTCCGTCGTCGATGACGGTTTGGGCCATGTCGATGGCGCCCTGGTGGTGTTCGATCATCATCTCGGCGAACAGCCGGTCGAACTCGGCGCCGCTGGCCGCTTCGAGGGCCGCCATGTCGTCATCGCTCATCATCCCCGACATGTCGTGGTCCATGCCCTCCATGTCGGCCGCCATTTCGTCGTGGCCCCACGTCTGGAGCCATCCCCGCATCATCTCGATCTCGGGGTCCTGCGCCCCCTGGATCCGGGATGCAAGGTCGAGGATCGCGGGGTTCTCGGTCCGGTCGGCAGCGAGGGCGGCCATGTCGATGGCCTGACTGTGGTGGGGGATCATGCCCTGGGCGAAGGTGACATCCGCGTCGTTGAACACCGCCTCAGCACCGGCGGACGTGTCCGCTGCGGACGTGGCGGTGTCGCTGCCGCCGCATGCCGCCAGGGTGAGCGATCCGGCGCCGAGCGCCACCATCACTGCGAACGTTCTGATCATCGAGTGCCTCCGGGAGAGACCCGCACGGTTGCGGATCCGCGAAATGTACGACGCGGTGTCGTAGAAGTCCGTGCAGGTCGATCCCGGATCGGTGTGAACTCAGTCACCACAATTCGACAGCCGCTCGGGTCGGAGGTCCAGGCGGCGGAGGAGCTGGGCGTTGGCGGCCACGATGATGGTCGAGAGGCTCATCGCTACCGCTGCGGCGGCCGGGGGGAGGGTGAGGCCGGCGAAGGCGAACACGCCGGCGGCGACGGGGATCGCGATGAGGTTGTAGGCGGTCGCCCACACCAGGTTCTGGATCATCTTCGAGTACGTCGCCCGTGAGAGATCGATGACGCCGATGACGCTCCGCGGGTCGCTCGAGGCGAGCACGACACCCGCGGACTCGATGGCGACGTCGGTCCCGGCACCGATCGCGATGCCGACATCGGCTCGGGCCAGGGCGGGGGCGTCGTTGACGCCGTCGCCAACCATGGCGACCTTCAAGCCACGGGACTGGAGTTCGGCGACCTTGGCGTCCTTGTCCTTCGGGAGGACGTCGGCGAAGACCTCGTCGATCCCGAGTTCGGTGGCGACCCCGTCGGCGACCTGGCGAGCGTCGCCGGTGATCAACACCACTTTGGCGCCGCGTTCGTGGAGGGCGTCGACGGCAGCGCGAGACTCCGGTCGAATCTCGTCAGCCAACGTGACCGCCCCAGCGATGTCGCCGTCCACGACGATCCACAAGACCGACCCGCCCCGCTCCCGCCAACCTGCGACCGTGTCGGACAGCCCGTCGGGCTCGTTGAGGTCGAGTTCGTCGAGGAGTGCCGGTCCGCCGACCTGCACGGCGCGGCCGTCGACGGTGGCTCGGACACCGCGCCCGGTCAGGGCCTCGAAGGCATCGGCCTCGGGAACAGCGTCGTCGTTCTTCTTGGCGGCGGTGACGATGGCGCGTGCGATCGGGTGTTCGCTGTCGGCCTCGGCCGCCCCAGCCAGGGCGAGGACCTCGTCGGCGTCCCAGCCGTCGGTGGCGGCGTGGTCGACCACGGCATGGTTGCCCTTGGTGAGGGTGCCAGTCTTGTCGAACAGGACGGCGTCGATGGTTCGCATCCGCTCGAGAGCGAGCCGGTTCTTCACCAGGATCCCGGCCTTCGCCGAGGTGGCGGTCGAGATCGAGATCACCAACGGAATCGCCAGCCCAAGGGCGTGAGGGCAGGCGATCACCAACACCGTCACGGTACGGATCACACCCTGCGCGCCGTCGCCCAGAGCCAGCCACACCGCCATCGTGACGACCGCCGAACCCGCAGCCAGATAGAACAAGGCAGCTGCGGCCCGATCCGCGAGGGCCTGGGCGCGGGAGTTGGAGGACTGGGCGTCGGAGACCATCCGTTGGATCCCAGCGAGGGCGGTGTCGTCGCCGACGGCGTCGATGCGAACCCGGACCGACGAATCGGTCGACACCGTCCCCGCCACGACCCGGTCGCCCTCACTGCGGCGGACCGGTCGGGACTCGCCGGTGATCATCGACTCGTCGAACGACGCCTTCCCCTCCGCGATGGTGCCGTCGGCAGGGACCCGGCCACCTGGGCGCACCAGCACGACATCGCCGATGCCGAGCGAGGCGATCGGTACCTCTTCGATGGTGTCGCCGTCGACCCGTTCGGCGGTGTCGGGCAACAACTCCGCGAGGGCGGCCAGGGCGCCCTGGGCCTGGCCGATCGCCTTCATCTCCTGCCAGTGGCCGAGGAGCATCACCGTGATCAGGGCGGCGAGCTCCCACCAGAAGTCGAGATCACCCCAACCGAGCGAGGACGCGAGCGACGAGACGTAGGCGACGGTGATCGCCAGCGCGATCAACAGCATCATCCCCGGCTGGCGGTTCCGGATCTCGACGACACCGCCCTTCAGGAACGGCTGGCCGCCCCACAGGTAGATGACGGTGCCGAGCACCGGGGCCACCCACGCAGCCCAACCGCCGTCGATCGAGTACCCGAACCATTCCTGGATCTGCGGTGAGAACACCAGCACCGGAACGGCCAGCAGCAGGTTCCACCAGAACAACCGGCGGAACATGTCCGGGTCGTGCCCGGCGTGCTTGTCATGACCGTCGTGGCCGCCGTGGTCGTCATGACCTTCGTGCGCCTGGTGGTCGTCGTGCGCTCCAGGGCCGGTGTGCGCGTCGGGGGGCGGTTGTGTGGTGTCGTGTGACCGTGCGGTGTCGTGTGGCTGTGCGGTGTCGGCTGGTTGGTGGTGGTCGGTGGTGGTCATCGGAGCCACGGGAGCGTGGTTCGTGTGGTGTCTGGTTCCGGTCTACACCTTCCACCCAACTGGAAGGTCAAGTGATCGGGTGGCCGGGCTCAGTTGCCCGTATCGCAGCTGCGGATCGAGGTGCCCTCGAACTCGGGGACCGGTCGGGCGGCAGCTTCTTCGGCGGTCTCGGCCGGACCGTTGGCATCGATGTCGGCGATCAGCCAGTCCATCTCGTCGATCTCCCTGCGCTGAGCCTCGATGATCCCGACAGCGAGCTCGCACACACGGACGTCGTCGAGTTCGGCGCGTTCGCTGGTCATGATCGCGATCGAGTGGTGAGGGATCATGGCGCGCATCCAGGAGGTGTCCTGCACGGTGGTCTGGCTGCGGACCAGCCACAGCGACCCGGCGAACAGGGCGACGGCGCCGATCCCGATGGCGATGTTGAGGCGCCTGTTCTTGTACATGGACAGCATGAACCCGAGCATGATCACCGCCATCGTGGCGCCCATCAGGATCGCCATGTAGGCGCGAGTCTCGCTCCACCGCACGTGATCCCAGGCGTAGGTGTTCAAGTACATGAGACCGAACATCACGACGGTCGACGTGGCGATCATCGCTGCGAACCGGCCGTAACTCATGTGCACACCACCACTTCCGCCACCGCCCTCGTCGTGCGTTGATTCGTCCGGGGCGTTGACGTCGGCCTCGGGCTCGAGCGTGTGGGTGTCGGCGGGGTGGGTGTCGATCACGGGTCTCCTCCTGCGTGGGTGCGTCCAGCTGGGGAGGTACCCCGTCGCGGTCGTTTACAAACGACACCGTGTAGGAGGAGGCGCGGTCAGGGCGATGCGGTCGCCTTGTAGACGTCGGTCCAGGACGCGCCGTCGTCGGTCGAGGTGGCGATGTTGCCGCCATGGGTGGTGACCCACCACGTGTCGCCCTCGACGTGGAGAGTCTCGACCTCGCCCGGTGCCGACCTATGGTCCGCCCACGGTCCCGCCGGGTCTGTGGCGGTGAAGATGGTTCCGTCTTCGGCTACCCCGACCAGCCTGCCGGAGCCGAGCCATTCGACCTCGATCATCGTCGGCGCGTCGCTCACCGCGTCCCACGACGCGGCGCCGTCGTCACTCACCGATAGTCGGCCGTCCCAGTCGGTCCCGACCAACCGGTCCGGGTCGCTCGGGTCGACGGCGAGGTCGCGTGCTTCGAGCTCGCCGAGCTGCTCCCATCTCCCATCGGCGTCGCGTCGCCAGATCCGGCCCGCGGTCTCGGCCGCGTAGAGCCGATCGGGGAGGGAGACGAGTGCGTGGAAGTCGGCCTCACCCAACAGGTCGATGACCTCCCAGGTCTGGCCGCCGTCACGGCTCTCGGTGAGACCGAAGAACGGCGGGTGATCTTCGACGTGATACTCCTCGAGCCGCAGATCCGGATGCCCGCTCACCAAGAGGGTGCCGTCGTCGAGAGTGGTCATCGCCATCAGATCGTGCCGTTCCGAGCCAAGCAACACCGCTCGATCGGTGGCCTCGATCCGCCACAGCCCGGTGTGGCTGGCGACCAGCACCATCCCGTCCGCGTCGATCGTGAGGTCATGCACGTGCACGAGATCCCCGGCACCGGCCACGACCTCGCCCGACTCCGAGGAACCGCAACCGGCGACAACCGCCGTCACTGCCAGCGCGGCGAGAAGGTTTCGCAGTCGAGAGTCGAAGCGGCCGATCCGTCGATCAGTGTGGGTTTCCATGTCGACCGCCACCGTAACTACGACAACGTGTCGTACACTACTCGGCGACCCCGCCGAAGGGGTCTGAGGCGGACAGCCTCCGAACCGACACCGATCGCGCCAACGCCCTCGACGAGGTCATCGTGAGACTCATCCGCCAACTCATCGCCACGACGATCGTCGCCATCGCGGCCCTCACCGTTCTCGCCACGGCCCCGGCCGGGGCGCACACCGGGTTCGAGTCCTCCGACCCCGCCGACGGCGCTACCGTCGATGGCCCACTCGACGCGATCTCCCTGGTGTTCACCGGACCGGCGGAACCGACCGGCACCGGGTTCGAGATCCTGGACGGCTCCGGCACGCTCCGCACACCGACTGACGCCTCCACGGCCGATGGATTGACCTGGGTGCTGCGCTTCGACCCGCCCCTCGATGGTGGTCAGGTCGGGGTCCGATGGATGGTGAAAGCCCCTGACGCCCACCCGATCGACGGCAGCTTCAGCTTCACAATCAACGCTGCGCCACCCGCGCCAACCACGACGGTTCGGCCCTCCGGCGTCGCAGAAGCCGTCGACGAGTCGGCCGCGGACGTCGACGGTGCCCAAGACGTGGTTGCGGCCGAAGCAGTTGAGTCGTCTGCGACAGAAGGGGCCGCCTCCACTGATCTCGACGCGTTCCTCGACACCGGCGAGCCGTCAGCGACGCCGGCCCGCGTCGGCGCAGTGGCACGTGCGATGACCTTGGCCGGGACCCTGCTCGGCGTCGGGGCGCTCGTGTTCGCCGCGCTTGTCCTGCACGGCGAACAACGCGACGTTCGCCACGTGCTGTTCTGGGTCCGTCGTGCCGGGCTCCTGGTCCTCGCCGGCGTGGTGGTCGAACTGGCCGCCCAGGTCGTCGTCGAAGCCGGCGGCGACTGGTCGGCGCTCACGTCCCCGACGGCGATCGGTGACGTGATGGGGTCTGTGTTCGGAGTCGCCGTCGGCCTCCGCCTGGCCGGAGGGCTGGCCATGGCCATCGGCCCGCGCTTCGATCTCGTCGCCGTCTCGTCCTCGGACCGCCCGGCGGTTCGGGACCTGGTCGGGGTCGGCGCCCAGCGAGTCCATGGAACCCTGCCACCCGAGCTCGACATTGGGCCGGCCGGTCACAGCGCCGGCGCGCCTCGGCACGCCGCAGGCGACCACGCCTGGCAACCCAGCACCTCGATGGTCGCCATCGTCGGGGCGGTCGCGGTCGTCGCTGCCCACCTTTTCGACGGGCACACCGTGGTCAAGGGACACCGGTTCTGGACCGGCCTGGTCGATGTCGTCCACGTGGCCGCAGGGGCGGTATGGGTCGGGGGAGTGGTCATGCTCGCCGCCGTGTTGTGGCGACGCCACCGACACGGCCGCCGCCTCCGGGCGCTCCACCTCGCGCTCCGGTTCTCGGTCGTCGCGACCATCGCCCTCGTCGCGGTCGCGGTCGCCGGACTCGCGCTCACCGTCATCGTGCTCGACGCGCCATCGGGCCTCTGGTCGACCCAGTGGGGCCGCACCCTCATGGTCAAGACGGTCCTGGTCGCGTTCGCCGCCGCCGGCGGCGCGTACAACCATCGGGTGCTCATCCCGGAACTGAGCGCCACGCCGGACGATCCGGAGCTGGTTGCCCGATTCCGGACCGTTGTCACCTTCGAAGCCGTTGCGCTGGCCGCCGTCGTTGCCGCCACTGCTGTGTTGACGGGAGCCACCTCATGAACCCCCGCCCCTTCTTCTCCGCCGCCGCTGTCGCCGTGATGCTGACGGTTGGTGTCACGGCATGCGGCTCGAGTGACGAGCCGACGACGGTGGCGCTCGACGACCCGGAGCTGGCGCTCGGTGCCGAGGTCTACCAACTGAGCTGCGCCTCGTGCCACGGCACCGACCTGCGAGGCACCGACAAGGGCCCGTCCCATCTGTCGATCGTGTACGAACCCAACCACCACCCCGACGAAGCGTTCCGTTCCGCCATCCTCAACGGCGCCCCCCAACACCACTGGCCCTTCGGCGACATGCCCCCGGTCGAGGGTCTCTCCGACGATGAGGTCGAGGCGGTCATCGCGTTCGTCCGCTCCGAACAGCAGCGCCTCGGCTTCGAGCAGTGATCAGGCTCCGCCTCGCCGAACTCAATCGCCGCCACATCGCCCTTGCCGGCGCCGCCGCACTCGTGGTGGTTGCGACAGCTGCCGCTGCCGTGGCGTTGTTGCCGGACCCGTCCGACGCGCTGCGCCGCGATCTCGAAGCGGAGTTCGACGGCGCCTACCCGGCCGAACCCGCCGGCGGTGGCGACGTGATCGACGTCGACCTGACCGCAGCCGAGACGACGGTCGCCCTGGTCGACGGCGTCGAAACCGACGTGTGGGCCTACAACGGCACCGTCCCCGGACCTGCACTGCGGATCGAGCTCGGCGACACGATCCGAGTCCACGTCCGCAACGATCTCGACGCCGCCACCACGATCCACTGGCACGGCATCCGGGTCCCCAACGACATGGACGGCGTCCCCGACGTCAACCAGCCTCGCATCGAACCCGGTGCAACCTTTGTCTACGAGTTCACGCCACCCGACGCCGGCACGTACTGGTATCACTCCCACACCGACGGCAGCCAACAACTCGTACGCGGCCTCTACGGCAGCATCGTCGTCGACGACCCCGGCGACGGCACCGACTACGGCGCCGACGAAGTCTGGATCCTCGACGACTGGCTCCTCGACGACACCGGCCAGATCGATCCGGCGTTCAACACCCCCGCCGATCGCACCCACAACGGCCGCTGGGGCAACCTGATCACCGTCAACGCCAGCACCACCACCGAGCTGAAGGTCGCTCCCGGAGCGCGAATCCGGCTCCGGCTCGTGAGCGCATCCAACGGCCGGGTCTACGTCCCCCACTTTGGTGACCTCGACGTCACGGTCGTCGCCGTCGATGGCCTCACCGTCGGCGACCACCCCGACCTGGCAACGCTCACACTGGCGCCAGGCAACCGGATCGACGTCGACATCACCACACCGACCGAGCCCGGCACTCACCAGGTCGTCGACACCTTCACCGGCGGCCCCCAGCCGCTCGCCACGATCGTCGTCGACGACACAACCGACGACCGGGCCGATGCTCTGTCGTTCGAACCGGCCACGAACCCGGCGGTCCCCGACTGGGACACCGCACTCGAAGCCCCGGTCGATCATGAACTCCTCTTCGAAACCCGCAACGAGGACGACGAGTGGATCTGGACCATCAACGGCGCCGCCTACCCCGACCACGAGCCCCTCGAGCTCACCGCGGGCGAGTTCACCAAGATCCGCCTCGTCAACCAGACCCACCCCATGCACCCCATCCACCTGCACGGCCAGTTCTTCAAGGTCCTGACGCGCAACGGCGAACCCGTCGACGAGCCCTACTTCCGCGACACCGTCCTGCTCGAGATGCTCGACGAAGTCGAGATCGGCCTCGTCCCCCTCGACGTCGGCGACTGGGTCCTGAACTGCCACATCCAGGAACACGGCGAAGCCGGAATGATGACCGTCATGCAGGTCGCACCCGACCGCTGACCGGCGGCGCCGTCGACCGAAGCTGCGCGAAGAACGTTCCGTCGGTCTACTCAAGCAAGATGAACTTGAAGAGAAGGCGTGCAGCCGTAGACTGTTCAAGTCATCGCTTGAACGTCGAGTGCGAGGTGGGTATGGGTGTCGGGGAGCATGAGGCGAAGGCGGCCCTGTTCGATGGGTTCGCGCAGGTGGCCAAAGCGCTGTCGACGGGACGCCGCGTCGAGTTGATCGATGTGCTCGAACAAGGCGAGCGCCACGTCGAGGAACTGGCCGCGGCGATCGACCAGAGCGTCGCCAACACCTCCTTCCACCTCCGTGCCCTCGCCGCCGCCGGTCTGGTCCGCACCCGCCGCGACGGCAACCGGGTCCACTACCGCCTGGCCTCCCCGCAGGTCGCTGCGCTGTGGTCGGCGCTGCGGGACGTTGCGATCGCACACCACGACGAGATCGATGCGCTCGCTGTCGACTATCTCGGTGACCGGTCCGGTTTCGAACCGATCGGACGAGCCGAACTCGCCCGACGTCTCGACGACGGCGACGTCCTCGTCATCGATGTCCGGCCCGAACCCGAGTACGCAGCCGGACATATCGCCGGCGCCCGCTGCATCCCCCTCGACGACCTCGACCGCCACCTCGCCGAACTCCCCGACGACCTCGAGGTCGTGGCGTACTGCCGCGGCCCGTTCTGCGTGTATGCCGACGACGCGGTCCGCCGCCTCACCGCTGCAGGGCGCCTGGCGCGCCGTCTGGAGGACGGCTTCCCGCAATGGCGCAACGCAGGCCTTCCCGTCGCGGTCGGCGCAGGCGTAGGTGGTCGATGATGGCCTCACAGGAGCACTGGGACACGATCTACCAGACCCGACCAACCGAAAACCTCGGCTGGTATCAGCCGTCACCGTCGACCCTCGATCTCGTGTTGCGCTACTCGACGCCGACCGATCCCGTCATCGACATCGGCGGCGGCGACAGCCACATGGTCGACGAACTCGTCGCAGCCGGCTATCAGGACGTGACGGTCCTCGACCTATCCGTCGCTGCACTCGAACGATCCCGGACACGGCTCGGCGAAGCCGCCGACAACGTCGCGTGGATCCGTGCCGACATCACCGACTGGGAACCGACCTCGACCTGGTCGCTCTGGCACGACCGCGCCGTCTTCCACTTTCTCGTCGACCCCGATGATCAGCGTCGCTATGTCGAGACAGCGCGGCGAGCCATCGCGCCCGGAGGCCATCTCGTCATGGCGACGTTCGCTCCCGACGGCCCTGAGCAATGCGCCGGCCTGCCGGTGCAGCGCTACGACGCCAAGGCCCTCGCAGATGTCTTCGGCTCGGGCTTCCGGCTCGTCGAACACGCGGAGGTGTCAGGGCAGGCAGTCGAGGTCGGGGATCGTCGCCCCTACGTGGTCGTGGTGCTGCAGCGGCGGTGACGGCCAAGTCGTCGATTCTGCGGTCGCTGCCATGGGTTCGGTAGGGCCTGGGTGTGTCCGGCCGCCGAGGCGCAGCCCTCGGTGGCTGACCTGCATGGGCCGCATCGGTGAGCCCGTTGCGGCGTCGGCGCCTGCCGACTGTTGTATGAGTGTTGACGACTAAGTAGTCATTGTTCATACTGTGTTGGTGTGGGAAGTCGAGGTCACCGACGAGTTCGCGGGTTGGTGGGTGACGCTCGATGCCGATCAGCGGGCGGCGCTCGGTGTGCGGATCGACCTGTTGGAGAGTCGGGGGCCAGATCTGGGGCGGCCGTCGGTCGATCGGATCAAGGGGTCGCGTCATCACAACATGAAGGAACTGCGGGCCAGCGAGGGTGGGGCGTTGCGGGTGCTGTTCGCGTTCGATCCGCGTCGGCAGGCGATTCTGTTGCTCGGGGGCGACAAGTCCGGCCAGTGGGCGGAGTGGTACGAGTGGGCGATCCCTGCGGCTGATGTTCTCTATGACGAGTACTTGGATGAGCTCCGTGAGGAGGGGTTGATCGAATGAGTGGACACACGAAGTGGTCCGAGCTTCGGGACAAGATGATGGAACGGCCCGGCGCGGCTGAGCGGGTCGAGCGGGCGCGGGCTGAACTCGATGAGGAGCTGCGTCTGTATGAGCTCCGTCATGCCGAGGCGTTGAGTCAGGTCGATGTCGCCGGCAGGTTGGAGATCACCCAGAGCGCAGTGTCCAAGCTCGAACACGCCGAGGACGTCCGGGTCTCGACGCTGCGGGACTACCTCGAAGCGCTCGGCGCTCGGCTCGAGCTGGTCGCAGTGTTCGACGACGAGGATCGTCGGGTGCCGGTGCATCTCGGCAAGGAACCGGCGGCCTGACCGTGCCTGCTCACGGAGCGTGGCCGACCCGAGGAGACTCCTTGAGTCTCGGCATCTACCAGGGATCTACCGAGACACCGGTAGGCAGGGGGGAGTAGAGGGGAACAGCAGGGAAGCCGGAAATGGCTGATGAGCTGGGAAAACACTGCTTGGCCTGGGGAGACCTGGAAGACCGA
The DNA here is from genome assembly GCA_041394265.1 of Acidimicrobiales bacterium. Classification (NCBI taxonomy): domain Bacteria; kingdom Bacillati; phylum Actinomycetota; class Acidimicrobiia; order Acidimicrobiales; species Acidimicrobiales bacterium. Next base: position 1,451,458 of record JAWKIO010000005.1, on the reverse strand, counting down.
CAACGGTCTCATAACCCGAAGGTCGCAGGTTCAAATCCTGCCCCCGCCACCGTGGGGTCACCGCACCTTCGACGGAGCGTACGCCCCGGATTTCTCGTGGCGGTCAAGTGCACCCTGGAAACACGGGACTGGAGCTTGGAGATCTGACCGAGCCGGCGACGAGTGAGTCGTCACAAACCTCGGTGTTCGATCATTCGGTCGAGGAGCGCGGTGAGCCGCCGGCTCTCGGTGAGGGTCAGCGCGTCGGTCAACGATGACAGCAATCCGGCGGCCTCGGTCGCGCCGAGGCTGAGCGCTTCGGCACCTCTAGGGCTGAGCGTCACGTGGACGCTGCGAGCGTCATCGGGGTTGGGTTCGCGCTGGACGAGCCCGCGCGTCTCGGTGCGCTCAACGAGTCCTGATACCGATGACCGGTCGAGCCCGAGCGCATGAGCGAGTTCGGTGATCGTCATGCGCCGATCGCGCAGGATGCCGATCATGCGAAGTTGCGTGAGGGACAGATCGTGTTCGGCCGCGACTCGGGAGAGCGCGGCCATGACTGCGAAGGCAACGGCGCCAAGCGCTTCGATCAGGTCGGCGCGTGAGGTGTCGGGTTCAGTTGGCATATATGGTATTACCCCATAAATTGGATGGTATTACCACCATAGTTGTTCGACTCTGGCTCAGGCCGCCGATCGACACGCCGAGTCGTCGAGGAGATCGACCGTGACCCACGAGCTGACACTCCTACCCCTCGCTGCTGAAGCGTTCACGCCGCCCACCGACCGTGACATGAGTCCGTCAGAGCGACGCGAATTCGTACGAACTCATCGGACCTGCGTGTTCGGGACCCGGCGTAAAGCCGACGGACCGGCGATGTCGGTCGTCTACTACATCCCCACCGAATCAGGGGAACTGCTGGTGTCCACGATGCGCGACCGGGGCAAGTCCCGCGTCATCGCCCGCGACCCGAAGGTGAGCATCTGTGTGCTCGACGAGCGCTGGCCGTTCTCCTACCTGCAGGTCTACTGCAACGCCGTCGTGGACTCGGATCCCGATCTCGTCGTCGACGTGATGATGGCGGTTGGTGGTCGGATGTCCGGTGAGCCGCTCGGCGACGACGCCCGCCCGTTCGTCCAGGCGATGGCCGCCGAGGAAGACCGAGTCGTGCTGCGATGCACCCCGTACAGCACGTTCGCTCAACCTCCCCGGCACCTCCACCGCAACGACCAGGAGGATCGCATCACGCACTGGCGCTCCGGCATCGTGGCATGGGACGCACCCGACGAGTGACACGACTTTCATCCCGAAGTTCCTCGACGACGGTGTGATCGTGGTGGCGCTTGGTGAGATGGTCGATGTGAATCATGGAAGGGCTCCGTTCGGGTGGTCGTGGTCGTGTTGATGCCACCAGGCGGCGAGGTAGGTCGCGGCGGCGAGGAAAAGGCGCCCGTTCGCAGGGTCATTGGCGCGGGCGTCGAGGCAGGCGAGGGTGTACTTGGCCAGATGAGCATCGTGGTGGGGTGCGGCGTTGTCGATGAGCTCCTGGGTGATGGAGACCTCCTGTTCAGACGTGGCGTGCCAGGCAGCCGCCGCTGCAGTGGAGGGGTCGAGGTGCGTGACAACCACCTCGCTGGATCGATGAGGCGGGTCTGGCTCCCAACTCGGATCGATCGGCCCGGTGCTCTGTGTGGCGCGGAATCCGAGCACGTAGGTGGCGGCGATGTCGATGGCACGCCGCGAATCAGCGGCTCGGTGGGCGATGGCCAGTGCCGCTTGGGGCAGCGTCAGGCAATGGGTCCAACCGTAGGGGGCACTGGCCGGCTCGTCCTGGAGCATCGACATGGCCGCGAGCGTCAGCAGTTGGCGGCGGGCCTCGTCGATGGGCAGGTCCTGGGTGACATCCGCCAGTAGTCGGTGGGCCAGTCCGGTGTCGTCGACGAGCGCCATCGTCGGCTGCACGAAGTGACTGGAAGGCTCACGGTCCGCCTTGGGTGAGACGAGCCGATCGGTCAGCGACACCTCGGACGCCGCGGGCCGCTGCTGGTTGAACCACCGCAGCTGCCAGTCGGGATGCCGGGCGATGTCGCCGACAAGGGTGCGTGCCATCAGCGCCGGGTTCATTCGGGCCGGCCGGAAGCGGGGAAGCAGTTCCAGGAGGATGGCGCCGTGGGCGGCGCCCCCGAGTTGGGGGAGCACGATGTCGACGAGGTTGTCGACGATCTGGTCCTGGTCTCGGCGGGCGCACAGGGCGACGAATGCATGATCCGCAGTTGCTGGATCGCCGTGGCGCAGAGCGTCGGCGAGAGCATCGAGTGGACGTTCAATCGGTGAGATGTCGGCGATGGTTGCCGTAGACGCCCCGGTGGTGGCCCAGGTGGCGGCGACATGTGCGATGCGTTGTCGCGCCGATTCGCGCCGAGGTCGCGAGACCATGGGAAGTAGCTGTGCTCGCGCCATCAGCTCCAGCGGTGCGTGAAGGGTGAAGGAGCTCGCCTCACCATCGCGCGGCACCGACAACTGTTCGCACGCTGCGTGGAGCAATTCGGCGTCGGTCATCTGGTCGAGTCCACGGGACGTCCACGCGCTGGCGATGTCGTGGGGTTCGAGCTGGCTGAGCGGGTCTTGGCTTGCAGTGTTCACGGGACGGTCTCCTTTCCGAGCGGGTCTTGTTCAAGTCGTGACGACGGTTCGGCCGGTGCCGTGTCCGGTTTCGACATGGCCAATGGCTGCGGCGGTGTCGCTGAGTTCGAAGGTGCGGCCGACGATCGGGCGGACGGCACCAGTCCGTGCGAGTTCGACCACGGCTGCCAGGTCATCCCCGTCGGGCTTGGAGAACAGCGGCACGAGGCGCTGCCGCGTGAACGGCGACAGCGCCGCAGCAGCAGCGAAGCGACGCATCCCGGTCAGCGACCGCGGGTTCTGTCCGCCGACCACGACGAACGTGCCCGTCGGTGTCAACGCATAGCGGAGGGCCTGGATTGGCCGGCTGCCGACGAGGTCGATGATCACGTCGTAGCGGCCGGTGTGGGTCGCGATGTCGTCGACCTTGTAGTCGACGAGATGGTCGGCGCCGATCGACCGGACGAGATCGAGGTTTCGTGCCCCGGCCACCCCCGTCACCTCGGCTCCGTATGCCTTGGCGATCTGCACGGCGAAGGTGCCGACGCCTCCTGATGCGCCGATCACGGCGACGTGCTGTCCGGCCTCGACCCGGGCGGCGTTGCGCATCGCTTGGAGCGCGGCGACCGCAGCCGTTGGGATGGCGGCTGCCTGTTCGACATCGATCGAGTCGGGCCGATGGACGGTCATCGATGCGGGAACGACGGCGAACTGTGCGAAGGCTCCGGTGCCGAAGCCGACGATCTCGTCGCCGATGTCGATGCGGCTGACGCCTTCGCTCAGCGCGATCACGGTTCCGGCGATGTCGGTCCCGAGCACCGCTTGCCTGGGGCGTGTCGTGCCGTATCCCATCAGGCGGGCGAGGTAGGGCCAGCCGCGCATCTCGAGGGCGTCGCCCCGGTTGACGCCGGCGGCGCGGACATCGACGAGCACGCTGCCAGCAGGAATTGCCGGTCGGTGGATGTCCTGGAAGTGGAGGACATCGGGGGATCCGAAGCGGTCTCTGGTGATGGCTTTCATTTCGTAGCTCTCGTGTGGTTGTGCGTGGGCGTTCCGGTGGGGCGTTGCTGGGGCGGGCGTGGTCATGACGTGGCTCCGACCATTCGGTTGTCACCCCTGCTGGCATCAACGAATGGGGTGGCGCCGCGTGCGGTCAGGTGCTCGAGCCGGCGACCCTTGGTGAGGAGCCACAGGGCGAACCAGAACTCGGCGACGAGGGCCGGGGCCAGCACCATGGGTGATGCTGAGCCGTCGTAGCTGGGGATGAGGAAGAAGCTGAAGGTGTCGATCAGGTAGCCGGCGCCGGCAAGTCCGAGGAGCACGCCGAGCGGGCGGGGCATCTGCCGCGATGCGAGAGCCAGGTAGCCGACGATGAGGGTGCTGACGCCGAAGAACGCCAGCCCGAGGATGTACCCGTACTTGTGGGCGTCGAGGTACAGCAGTGCCAAGGTGTCGGTCTGGTCGGCGCCAAATGTGCCGAGATAGTCGGCGTCGTCGATGATCCGCACTGCCTGGAACATGTTGAGCAGATTCAGTCCGATGACTGCGGTCTGGGTCATCCGGAAGGCCGCCGCAAGAATCGACAGTGTCTGGCTGAGCGGTCGGAGCAGTTGGTAGAGGACGACGGCGATGGCGACATCGGCGATGAACATGACGATGTCGGCGGCGAGTCCGGCTCGGAACAGCATGCGTGAGTCGATGATGTTCTGGGCCGTGGCGCTCGGGTCACCCGATTCGATGAGCTGTGAGCGCACGCCGACCTCGGCGAAGAGGCCGCAGGCGATGATGATCACGTAGAGCACGCCTGCGGTTCGTGCGGTCGCGAATCGTGAATGTGGCGCTGCAGCTGTGTCGGCAGTGTTGTGATGGCGGGTGTGGGTCTGGGTGGTCATGACAGGTTCTCCGTCGTGGTGTGTTGTGTTGGGTTGGTGGCTGGGTTGGGTCGTTGGCCGATCCAGATCGCCGTCAGGACCAGTGCTGCGCCGACCAATTGGGCCGGCGTGAGGGTCTGGTGGAGGACGACGAGTCCGGCGACGGTGGCGACGATGGGGCTGATGAGACCGAGCAGGGACACCTGGGCGACGGGGAGTCGGGAAACGCCTCGGAACCAGATCAGATAGGAGATGGCGGCGCCGCCGGTTGAGAGCCAGGTGAACCCGATCAGGTTCTGACTGGTGAGGGATGGGGGCGGCCCTTCGACCGCGTACGCGATCGGTGCGAGTAGGACGCCGCCGGCGATGAGTTGCCAGCTGGTGAAGGCCGCGAGTGGGACCGGCCGTCCCCAGTGCTTTGTCAGGACGACACCAGTTGCCATGGAGAGCGCACCGGCGAGCCCGGCGAGGACGCCGACGGTGTCGAGTGCCGCGCCCGACCGCAGCACCAGCAACCCGACTCCCGCGACTCCGAGGATGCCGGCGACTGCGGTCGTGCGGCGGAATCGCTCACCGAGAATGGGGATCGCGAGTCCCGCGGCGACCAGCGGTTGGATCGAACCGAGGGTGGCGGCGACGCCGCCCGGGAGTCGGTAGGCGGCGACGAACAACAGCACGAAGAAGGCGCCGATGTTCAGCGCGCCGAGCACCGCGGCCTTCCACCACCACGAACCGGTTGGGCGCCGCCGCGTGATCGCAGTCAGTGTCAAGCCAGCGGGAAGCGCCCGGAGCGTCGCTGCCAGGAGAGGCCGTCCCGATGGCAGGAGCTCGGTGGTGACGATGTAGGTCAGTCCCCACGCTGCTGGTGCGAGGCCGGTGATGATCGGATCGAAGCGCCGGTCCGTCGCTCCAGACGCCGACGGCGCCACGGTTGCGTGCCGCTCGATGGTGGCGGTCATGACGATCTCCTCTCGTGTCGGGCGGGCCAGGCGGCAAACCTGAAATGTCATTCTCAGAAGTATCTTCCAGGCAAGATACTTCTGAGTATCCACACGCAAAGACTTGCTGTCAAGAGTCTTGCTGGTAAGATTCTTGTGTGGACGCAAAACGAGAGACGGATGTGATGGACGAAGTCGTCGAAGAGGTTCGAAGGTGGCTCCCCGACCTCGACGTCGCTGGGCTGCCCATCACCGGTCGGATCCTGCGACTCGCCCGCTACCTCGAAGCCGGTCGAGAAGCAGAGCTCGCCCAGTTCGGACTGACGCTTGGCGACTTCGACATGCTCGCAACGCTGCGGAGGCGTGCGGCCGCAGAGGCGATGAAGATCAGAGATCTGCAGCTTTCGTTGATGCTCTCCTCGGGCGGCACGACCAAACGGCTCGATCGACTCGAAACTGCCGGATTGATCGAGCGACTTCCCGACCCCAACGATCGGCGCGGCACGCTCATCAGACTCTCACCAACGGGTCTCGAGCTGATCAACGAAGCGGTCCCGGCCATCACCCGCTACGAAGCCGATGTCGTGACCAGCGCCATCGGATCCGAACGCAGCCGGGCAGTCGTCGAGAACGGCCTGCGGCAGATGCTCATCGCCAAAGAGTCTGCATCCGCCGAAGCCCCGTAGGCGCCCATCGAGAAGCGAGAGGAGCGAACCCATGCGTACCGCCACCATCGATCCGGAGTTGCTGGCGAACCCAACCGCCGTGCTCGCCACGAACGGGCAAGACGCCCATCCCCAGCTCACCGCCGTCTGGTACATCGTCGAAGACGACCGGATCTGCATCTCGATCGACGAATCGACGAGAAAAGCCAAGAACCTCGCCATCGAGAGCCGATGCAGTGTCTTGACCTTCCATCCCGAGACGCCCAACTATTACGTCGAGATCCGCGGAAGCGCCCGAATCGAGCCCGACCACGACTACCTGTTCGCCGATCGCCTCGGTCAGCGCTATGGCACCGACATGCGTTCCTTCGACAGCATCGACACTCGGCGGCTGCGGGTGGCCATCGATCCGCTGAAGGTCATTGTCACCGACGTCCGAGGCTGACGCTCTGTCTGCACCGCCCGAGCGCTCGACTGACCGGGATCCGTCCGCTGGTCGGCCTCGACGGTCTCGTGCCTGACACGATGTCGTCATGACGATCGAAGTCTCCCATGCCGAACGCGTGATCTTCCCCGACGACGGGATCACGAAGGGTGACGTCGTTGAGCACTACCAGCGGGTTGGTCAACGGATGATCGAACTCGTCGCCGACCGGCCGCTCACCCTCCAGCGATTCCCGAAGGGCATCGCCGTCAAGGGTTTCATGCAGAAGAATGCTGCGGACCACTTCCCGGAGTCGATCCGGCGCTTCGAGGTGCCGAAGGCCGACGGTGGTGTCACCACCTATCCGGTCGTCGATCGGGCCGAAGATCTGGCGTACCTCGCCAACCAGGGCACCCTGACGTTCCACATGTGGGCGAGTTCCGTCAGCGCGCCGGACCACCCGGACTGGTTGATCCTCGATCTCGACCCCACGCCGGGCGACCTCGACGGCGTGCGGCGCGTCACCTTCGCCGTGCGAGACGTGCTCGATGACGCGGGGCTGACCGGCTCGGTGCTAGCGACCGGTTCGTCAGGCTTCCACGTGTGGGTCCGACTCGACCGATCGTCGACCACGGAGGAGACCGTTGAGGCGGCCCGGGCGCTTGCCGGCCTCGTTGCGTTGCGCGTGCCCGACCTCGCCACCACCGAGTTCCTGAAGAAGGATCGGTCAGGGCGAGTGTTCGTCGACTGGCTGCGGAACAATCCGACGGCGACAACGGTGGTCCCCTTCTCGCTCCGCCCGAAGCCGGCAGCCCCGGTTGCCGTCCCGGTCAGGTGGGACGGACTCGAGTCCGCTCGCCCCGACGGGTGGTCGATGCACACGCTCGGGGATCGGCTCGACCTCACGTTCGGGACCTCGCCGCAACGGCTTCCCGTCGCCGCCATCGTGGCGACGGCTCGCGAGGCGGGTGTGGATCTCGACACGTCCCAGGATCGCTTCGGCCGGCGTAGCCGCCGAACGTGAAGCAGAGCGGTCGGTGCAGCCGCTGGACATGAGGCAGGGCGGCGAACTCGATCGCAGCGTCGACCACGTTGCGTCACGCTCGTCGCAGTGGCTCGAGTGCGATGACGTAGTCGGCGAGGCGGGCCGCGGTCTCGATCGCGGCGTCGATGTCGTCGGGGTCGGGAGCCTCCCAGGCCTCGGAGATGCGGCGCCAACGGTCGGCGCCGAGGAACACGCCTGCTTCGGGTTCGTCGCCGAGTTCCGGGCGCCACCGGTGCGATGCGGCGAGAAGCCGATCGAGCACGGCCTGGTTCTCGCCCACCTTTGGGTACTCGGCATGGAAACCGATCTCCAGCATGAGGTCGCCGTCGACTCGGACGAGTTGTGCCTCGTAGTGCTCGCGGGTTGCGCCGTCGTACCAGACCTTGATCCCGCGAGGATGGACGCTGGACTGCATCGTGCCAGCGACGTCGACAGCGAAGCCCTCGAACACGTCCTGCACCTGCTGGAAAAACGACGGTTCCACGAGGTGCCTACGTGTCGGTGCCGGCACCGGACGCCGATGCCGGCGTCTGCCGGGAGGTCACACCACCTCCGCTGCGGCGACGGGATCTTCCTGCGCCCATGCAAAATGCATACGCCCGTGATCCGCGTTGGCCGCCATGATGCCTCCCACCGTCCCGTCGGCCCACGGTGCACCGGGAATCCTCGATGCCAGATCGTCATCGGACAGTTCGGCCAGCAACGCGAGCGTCTCGGCTCTGACCGCTTGACCGATTCGCACGAGTTCCACGAACGATTTGCCGCTGTGCTCGGCCTTCCACTCCTCGGTCCATCCATGGATCGAGGCCATGACCTCGTCCATCGACTGCGGCGAACCATCGCTGCGCAATCGTGGTGGCAAACCTCGATCACCCGAGAGGTGCCGCCGGAACATCTCGTTCCAGTTCTTCTCGATCAGCGATGTGTGCACGAAGTGATCGGCGAACGACCAGCGGCTCTCGGGGTCGTGCTCGCTGAAGGTACGCGGCGCCGTCAATTCCTCGCTCGTCATCGCCCCCAATCGTTCGAGCATCCACGCTCGGTCGCGGTTCAGCTTGATCTCGATCTCGATGCGGTCCATGGACCGAAGCTAACGACATGGTCGCGACAAGTGAAAATTCGAGCCCTTTGCCATCTGCTCGCTGTGAGAGAACGGGGACGGGCCTATCGACGCACTCGCCATCCGCGCCTTCGGCTGGCTGCGGCAGCGAATCGAACGCATCGGAGCATTCGAGGACCTGGTCGAAGCAGGCTGCGAGTTCTTCGGCTGCAATTCCACCGCCGGCGGGGTGTGACCCGACCCGCCTCTCCGACGGTGAGAGGCCACGGAGCCAGATCGGCCCGAAGGAGCCAGATGCCACCGCTTGTGTGAGGGATCGCCAAAGGAATCGTCGTGTCGGTGTGGGCGTGACAAGCTCAGGCCATGAGCTCGTTGCGTCTCGGTATCCATCTCCCCCAGTACGGTCGGGCGGCGTCGCCCGAGGCCATCCGCCGGGTTGCCGTACAGGCCGAGGAGCTCGGCTTCGAAGATGTGTGGGTGAGCGACCATCTCGTTCAACCAGCAGCACAGGACTATCCGTCGCCCTACTTGTTCGACCCGCTGCTGACGCTTGCGTGGGCGGCGGGGGTGACCGAACGTGTCGGACTGGGAACCAGCGTGCTCGTGGTCCCTCAGTATCACCCGCTCCAGCTGGCGAACTCGCTGGCCAGTCTTGATGCACTCAGCGGAGGGCGGGTGACGGTCGCAGCTGGCGTGGGCTGGTCGAAGGCCGAGTTCGAGGCGCTCGGCCAGGACTTCTCGAGTCGCGGCGCCCGCACCGATGAGGCGATCGACATCATGCGTGCGGTGTGGAGCGAGTCACCGGCGTCGTTTCATGGTGAGCATTACGCCTTCGATGACATCAAGGTCCTCCCGCAGCCGGCTCATCGCATCCCGATCTGGATCGGTGGTGGTGCGGCGGCAACCTACGACCGAGCTGTCGCTCGCGGTGACGGGTTCCATGCGATCAGCACGCCTCCTGACGAGTTGGCGAGGATCATCGGCGACCTCCGGGCGCGGTTGGACACCGAGCGGCCCGGCGAGACGTTCACGTTCTCGTATCGAACGGGATGGGATCCCCAAGGGATGGCGCACGAGCAGATCCGCGACGAGACGGCGGCCTATGCCGAAGCGGGCGTGACGCACGTGGTGTCCGCCCCGTGGCGGACCGACGCCGATGCCTGGATTCGTTCGATGGAGCTCTTGGTGGAGATCGTCGAGCCGCAGACGGCTGGGTGACCGGCGAGGGGGCGCCTCACGACTACGTCGTGGGCGGCCCGGTCGGGCGGCCTGACGAGGTTGCCGACGCGTTCGGTTCGTTCCTCGCTCGGGCCAGGAACGCTTGATGAAGCGTGTACTATGACGATAGTCATAGTACACGACGAGGAGGAAGCAGAATGGCCGGGATTCTCATCGAGGCCGAGTCGTTCGGAGACCTCGGTGGCTGGGTCGTCGACTCGCAGTTCGAGTTGCAGATGGGCTCGCCCTACCTGTTGGCGCACGGTTGGGGTCGTCCCGTCGCCGACGCCCGAACGACGATCGACGTCGTGGACGCCGGTAGCTATGCCGTGTGGGTTCGGGCCAAGGACTGGGTGCCCGGTCACGCGCCGGGCCGTTTCACGCTCTCGATCGGCGGCGTCGAGGTTGGTGGCGAGCTGGGCGCCAACGGTCGAGACTGGTCGTGGGAACAGGTCGGAAATGTCGACCTGGAAGTTGGTCCGGTCGAGCTGACACTCCACGACCTCACGGGATTCGATGGTCGATGCGACGCCATCTTCCTGAGCTCCGATGGTGGCGTGCCGGTCGATGGCAGCGGCCCCGATGCTCTGGCGTGGCGGCGATCCTTGCGAGGCCTCCCGGCCGAGCCGGTGCGGGTCGGCGAGTTCGACATCGTGGTCGTCGGCGGTGGGATCGCAGGCTGCGTCGCAGCCCTCACCGCCGCTCGGCGGGGCCGCAGCGTCGCCCTCGTGCAGGATCGGCCGTACCTGGGAGGCAACGCCAGTAAGGAGATCGGGCTGAGCCCTCGTGGTGAGAACGGCGGCATGGTCGCCGAGCTGTCGGCACGCGACGACAACGGTGATCTCGTGGCCCGTACGGTGCTCGAAGCCGAGCCGACGCTCTCGCTGTTCCTGGAACGGCGGGTGTACGCGCTCGAAGCCGAGGGCGGCCGGATCATATCGATCGACGTCCGCCAGGCCATCGCCGGAGTCGAAGAGCGGATCGTTGGTTCGGTGTTCATCGATACGACGGGGACCGCGGCACTCGGGCGGTTGGCCGGAGCCGAGATCCTCACCGGCCGCGAAGCTCGCGGCGACTTCGGCGAGTACTACGCCCCCGATGAGGCCGACGGGGAGCATCACGGCAACACGGTCTTCTTCCGGACTCGGATGGCCGACGGGCCTCGGGAGTTTCCCGACGTTCCGTGGGCGACCGAGGTGTCGAAGGACTATGCCAACCTGAGCGGCCAGCTCGTGGAGCCCGGTCGGGAGAACGGGCCCGGCCCGGCGGCGAACCCCGACGACGAGGTCTTCCAGTTCAACGACGGCGGCGAGGTGGAGGACGACAACCTGCCGGTCATGCAGCTCTTCCCGGCGACCCACTTCTGGGAGTACGGCCAATGGCTCGACCTCGAGGCCGACGGTGAGCTGATCCGAGACCATCTGCTGCGCGCGTTGTTCGGGACGTTCTCGAACGTGAAGCGCCTCGACCCAGACGCGTACGCCAACCTCGAGTTCGATTGGGTGGCGTGGGTGCCGGCCCAGGGTGAGTTCCGTCGCTACAAGGGCGACTACGTGCTGACAGAGAACGACATCCGCTCCCACACGGTCTTCCCCGACGCCGTCGTCCAGAACGACGGAGCGTTCTGCATCCACATCCCGAACCAGCCGGGGGAGGGGCGCTACGACTTCCGTCTGAAGGACTGGGTGTGGGACGTGCGGGACCACAAGCCGTATTCGATCCCGTTCCGCTGCCTCTATTCCGCCAACGTCGACAACCTGATGATGGCCGGCAAGCACATCAGCGTGACCCGGGTGGCCGGCACGACCACCAAGTTGATGGGCAATGGCGGCCAACACGGCGCCGCCGTCGGCGTGGCCGCCTCATTGTGCGTCGAGCACGACACCACCCCGCGGGGCGTGTACGAGGAGCACCTCGCCGAGTTGCAGAAACTCGCTGGGGAGTTGACAGGGTGCGGTCACCTCCATGAACCCACCGGTGAACGCGACGCGCAGCTCGGTGCTCGCGAGTCGGCCGAGCGGCACATCGGCTACGTGCTCGATGGCAACATCCAATCGATGCAGGGCGACTACGTGGGGAGCACGTTCCACAATCTGATGGGCGTCGGCGGGCTACCTCCACGGCACACGACCGAGGCCGAGATCGTCGAAGAGGACACCGAAGACGAGTCCACGGTGTTCCGCATGCGCTACTCGAGCGCACACGAAGCGGTGGGGCTCGAGACGCGTTGGGAACGGATCGGGCCGGACTGGAAGATCACGGCCGCCCGGCCGGTCGAGGTCTGACGAACCGAGGGAGGAGCGGAGCAATCAGCTTCCGTACGCGAAGGGTTCGCCGAGGTCGAACCATGCCGCCATCTTCGGTGAGGTGGTCTCCCAGTTCGGTTCGAACAACTCGAGGAGGACCCGGTCAGGCGCCTCGACCATCAGGTAGTTGCCGTCGGGAAAACGCTGGACACCTTTGGGAAGCTGGACACCCTCGGCCTGCATCGCCTCGGCGAGTGCATCGAGGCCGCGGATCACCAGGCCGACGTGGTTGACGGCATTGCGTTCGGTCGAGCGGGGCGGCTGATCGTAGAAGTGAAGTCGGCCCGAGCCGACGGCGACGAAGATGTTGCGGGCGCCGGCGTAAGTGAAGTCGGCGACCACCGTTGCGTCGAACCAACGACGGTAGAACTCGAGTGATGCCTCGATGTCCGATGCCATCAGGTGGGTGTGGTGGACGGATGCCTGCCAGTCGGTCATGTTGCTCCTCGTCGTTCCCGGCGAGCACTGCCCCACCGCATGATCTGATGGACAGCATAGTTCGGGATGGCTGCCAGCTTGCACGTCTGCTTCCTGTGGCGGCCTCAGCGCTTGGTCGATTCGAGCAGCAAGGCCGCCTCGTCGCAGGCCGAACGAAGCGGCTCGGCGGAACCAGTGGTACGAGCCAGCAGGAGTCCGCCCTCGATCACGCTGACGATGAGTGTCGCCAATCGTCGTGCTCGCGCGGGATCGAAGCCGTCGCGCAGGAGTGAGCCGACATAGAGCGATTGCCAGTTGGAGAAGAAGTCTGCGCTGACTTCTCGCAGCGCCTCGTCGGTGTTGGCTGTCTCCAGCGCGACCGTGGCTACCGGGCAACCCATCGCAAAATCGGACTCCTCGAGACCCGTGGCCAGGACGTCTGCGGTGCGGCGGATCGCCTCGGCGGTGTCGGTGCCGTGTTGGATCGCCTCCGCTGCACGTTGAAGGACGCGGTCGCCCGAGTAGACGAGCGCCTCACGTGCCAGCTGATCTTTCCCCTCGGGGAAGTGGAAGTAGATCGATCCTCGGGATGCCCCGGCTGCGTTCACGACGTCGAGCAACGAGGTGGCCTCATACCCGTTCGCCGCAAAGAGGCGGGCCCCGGCGCGGATCATCTCCCGGCGTGTGTCATTCCGTGCACCCATCTGGTCACTGTACGCCGCCAGGTGCGAGTGGTCAGCGCCCGCCGGTACGTTGCCGAGGCCCCCAAAATGGTCTGTCGACCATCCGAGCATGGGCCGGTCGACCTATCGTCGGGGAGTGAGGTTGCTCTCCGGCCTGGGCAGAACGGCGACTAGTTTCGCTTGCCGTGCGGATGATCTCAGCAATGCTCGGTTTGTTCACCTTCGTGGCGATGACGCCGGCGGCTGCGTCCGCCGGCTCGCTGGAGCGGCCGGCGCCACCCACCGGTGCTCGATGCTCCGATGGTGGTGACGACCTCTCGGTCTCGTGGAGTGCTTCGTCGGATGCCGGCCTGGTGGACGCCTACAACATCTATCGGGGGGTTGGATCCAATCCGCTGGCGACGGCCACGCCCGAGGTGGTTGCGACCGTCGAAGCCGTTCCGGGAGGGGCCGACTACGCGTGGACCGACGTCGACCGGCCCTTCGGCACCTACAACCGCTATTTCGTGCGCGCCGTCGCCGGAGGGGCGGAGAGCTGGCGCTCCAACGACGTTGTCTGCTTCGCATCCGACCCGATTCCGCCCACCAAGCCCACGTACTTGCGGGTGTCGAGAGTCGACACCGGTCTCATGTTCGAATGGGATCCTGCCACTGATGAGACGGGGATCGAGAGCTATCGCCTCAGTGCCGGCAGTCGGGGCTACGACCGCGTCGTGGCCGAGGTGTCGGGCGACCAGACGAGCGCAGTGGTTCCCCTCGAACTGTTCGTGGCCGGTGGCGAGTACCGATTCTGGGTACGCGCCCATGACGGCTACAACAGCAGCGGGGCGTCGAACGCTGTCATCCTGATACCCACGGCCGACACCACTCGCCCGGGGCGTGCCTCAGGGCTGACGGTCAACGTGACCGAATTCGCCAACGAACTCGAGTGGTTGCCCGCGGAGGACAACGGCGCGGTCAGCCACTACCTCGTCTACCGCTCGGTCGACGGTGCCGAGTTCGAGGTCGTCCACGAGACCCCCGTCGCCTGGACCGAGTGGCAGGACCTCTCCGTCGAACCCAACCGGACCTACGCCTACTATTTGCGAGCGGTTGATTTGGCCGGAAACATCGGTTGGCGGAACGGCATCGTCGCGGTTTCGACCGGCCCGGCAGAAGACTCCGCGCCGCCGACGTTCACTCGATTTGGCAGTGCTGGTGCCACCGCCGCTGCGATCACGATGGGTTGGGAGGTGTCCGACAACGTCGGTGTCACTGGTCTCTCACTGTCGGTGTACGACACCGATGGAGTTCTGGTTGCCGTGGCTCACCCGCCGGTCGACACCGCTTCCTACACGGTCAACGGGTTGCGTTCGGCTACTCGCTACTTCTTCGTGCTCGAGGCCCGCGATGCAGCCGGCAACGTCGGCACGAACCGAACCAGCGCCTGGACCGAGTCCATTCGACCCGAGCCGGTCCGCAACATGGCGGCGGTCGCAACTGCCGAGGGCGTCGCGCTGTCGTGGGACGCGTCGGTCTCGGATGTTGGCATCCGCGAGTACTGGGTGTTCCGGGCTGTGAACGGTGGCGACCATGTCGAGATCGTGCGAGTCACCGAAACGTCCTATCTCGACGTTGCGGTCGAGAAGGGTGTGACCTACAGCTACTACGTCCGACCGGTCGACACCTTTGGCTTCCCCGGATGGCGCAACGGCTTCGTCGTCGTGCGCGCCGCCTGAGCATCGGGTCATCTCCGAGCATGGAGAGAACGGGCGTCGGAGGCGTCAGTTCAGTTCACCGACCAGACGGTGCAGCATCCGCCGTGCTGCGAGTCCGGCGCTGAAGCTCGAAGCGAGAGAGGCGAGGTGAGCGACGCTCATCGGGCCGCTGCGCGAGACTGTTGCGATGGGACGCCGGTTCGTCGAGCCAGCCGAGCGAGCCTCGTCGCCGGGAGGGTGGGTCTGCCCGCGAGGCGAGAGACCGGCGTGGTCATGGACGCCACCAGGTGGAGCTGTTCCACGGTTGGACCGAATGCCAAGAGCTGTCCGCTTCTGGTACCACATGCCGCTCGTTGACCGCTGGGCCTATGAGTGGATGTGGTCGCGTGGTGGTTGGGACGTCGAACCGTGGCAGCCGCCGGCGGCACCTCCGGGAGCTGGTGTTCGGGAGCCTCGTCGACCCATTGCGCCGGCGGACCGTCGATCTCGAGCCCGTCGGCCTCGACGTGTGACGCACGGAGGCTGACCAGTAGCGTCGGGCGATTCGAAGGGCTCCCCGCCCTGGGGGTGGATCTGCCCTCGTGCCGCAAGCCCAGCATTCCTACTGTCGGTGGTATGCGGCGAAGGATCTCAGCACTGTGTGTGGCGTCGATGGCGCTCCTCGGCACGCTCGGCCTACCGAGCCCGGCGGGAGCACTGGAACCGAGCCGAAGCGGTTCGTCTGCGATCTGGCGGTGTCGGCCGGCGGGTTCACCGCAACCTCGACGACGGCCGACGGCTCGGTCGACCGATACGTCGTGGAACGCAATGTCTTCGGCCGATGGTGGTGGCGGGGTCGGACCGACGGGGCTGGTCGATCGTTCGTCGACGGGGTCGCCCCCCAGAACGCAGCTCGAGCCGACTACCGGGTGGTGGCCAAGGCAGCGGACGGCACGGTGTTGGATCGTGTCGACTGCGGGCTCTCGCCGGGGACTCTGAGGTGCATCGTGACCTTGACGGCGTCGGGTTACGAGATCCGGGTCGACACGGCGTTCCTCGGTCCGGACGCAGACATTGTCGTCCGTCGCTCGGTGGCGACCGGGGGCCCGGAGTACTGGCGGGGTCGAGTCGATGTGTCCGGCGACATCGTGCCGTATGCCGACGGCCCGTCTCCGACGGGCTCAGCCGACTATGCGGTGTGGGCACGTGTGGACCGTCGGATCGTTGCCGGCGCCGACTGCCCGGCTGATGTTCTCGCCCGCTCCTGTGTGACCCCCGTGCCGAGTGCCCGCGCTACTCGGTTCCCGGCAAACCCCGAGCCCGAACCCGAGATCGCTGCGGCGGTGCTCGCCCTCGATCCCGTCGCTCAGCAACTTCGTGTCGGCCCTGATGGGCGGGTGTTCTACCTTCGCGGACTCGAGCAGCGCGACTTCCTGGCTGATCTGCGGGTGTACGACCCGGCAACCGGTACGGCGACCACCCTGCTCGAGACCGGCAACTTCCTCGATCTGCTCGACATCCTGTACATCGACGACGCTGGCGGCGTGTACCTGCTCTTCGACAGCAACGAGGGGATCTCGCTGCGGCGGCTTCGTCCGGACGGGTCGATGGAAGACCTTGGGTCCGACGACGGCACACCGGACCTACTCTGGGTGATCGGCCGAGTTGCAGACGGACGGGTGCTGCTACGTCGCACCGAGACTGACCTGAACGGAGCTCTCGTGCAGCGTTTGGTCCTACGCGATGCGGCATCGGAGAACCAGACCGTCGTGGTCCAGCTCGACCCGTCGACCGCTGTGAGCTCGCTCACCACCGACGGCGACATCGTGTTCGTACGCTTCGGATTTGGTGAGCCGCTCCGGTACTTCGTCGCATCGGTGGACTGCATCGCCAGTTCCTGAGCCGGGCACTCGTGCGGTTGGACCCTGGGCGCACGCGCCGTGGATCGGCGGGCGCATGTAACTCCAGTGTGTGGAGGGCGTCGGGACGAGCATGACCTTCCGCGGCCTGGATCATCTGGTCGAGCGACACGGCACGGCCGACAAGTCCTATTTCGACGGCACACATCGGTGCCGGCATCCAGTGGAGACGCTCGAGCGGTGGCGGCCCGAGATGGCTCGGTTCGGCATCACACGGATCGCTGATGTCACCGACCTGGACGTCATCGGGGTTCCGGTCCATCAAGCGATCCGTCCGAACGGTCGCAGCCTCTCGACGTCACAGGGCAAAGGAGCAACGTCGGCTGCCGCTGCCGTCTCGGCCTTGATGGAGGCCGCCGAGCTGTGGCACGCCGAGCACCACCGACTGCCGCTGCGACGGGCGTCGATCGACGAACTCGAGCGCGAAGGGGTCGCGACCGCCGACCTCGGACGGGTCCCACGGCGGGCGGACACCCAGCTCGATCGACACCGACCGTTGCTTTGGGTCCCGGGAGTCGACCTCGTCAGTGGCGAGCCCACGATGGTGCCTGAGTTGTTGGTGTCGATGGATCACACCCCGCCACGGGACCCGCTGACCGACCACTTCGCCGTCTCCAGCAACGGCCTGGCGTCAGGGAACCACATTCTCGAGGCCATCGCCCATGCGCTGTTCGAAGTGATCGAGCGCGATGCCTGGGCGATCGAGGTCGATCGACGTCAACGTTGCGGCGACCACGTGGCGATCGATCCGGAGACGGTCGACGATCCGACGGTGCGCGATCTTCTGGCCGCAGCGTGCGCTGCCGACGTCGGCATCGAGCTGGTCGACATCACCTCGGACCTCGGGATGCCGTGCTTCTCGGCGACCGTGTACGAGGACGACGACGCACCCCTGCGTCGGGTCCCACCGTCGTCAGGGGCCGGATGCCACACCGATCGGGGCGTGGCCGCCTGCCGAGCCATCTCCGAAGCGATGCAGACTCGCCTGACCGTCATCGCCGGTTCACGCGACGACATCACCGAGGAGCTCCACACGGTACGGCGAGTGTCGACGGCGGCCGGTCAGTTCCAACGCCAACTCCGGCGCCGGCCTCGCACCGGGTCGTTTCTCCAAGCCCCCACACACGAGACTCGTTCCGCGGCCGACGACGTCAGTCTGGCACTCGAGTCGTTGGTGACCGCCGGCATGTCGCAGGTGGTCGTCGTCGACCTCGCGATGCCAGACATCGGCCTACCGGTCGTGCGAGTGATCGCCCCCGGCCTCGAAGACACCGACGGCCATGGGACCATCGACCGGATTCATCGGCTGACCGAACGGCAGCAGGCATCATGAGCGCCTCGATCGCGGTCTTCCTCGGTCCGTCGCTGTCGACCACCGAGGCCATTGAGATTGCGCCCGACTGCACCATCCATCCGCCCGCAGCCTGCGGCGACGTCTATCGGGTGGCCGCCACCGGACCCGACACCATCGTGTTGATCGACGGTCTGTTCGAGTCTGTCCGATCGGTGTGGCACAAGGAACTCCTCTGGGCACTCCAGGCCGGCATTCGGGTCATCGGGGCGTCGAGTATGGGAGCGTTACGGGCGGCCGAGTGCGCAGCGTTCGGAATGGAGCCGATCGGTCGAATCGCGAACGACTATCTCGCTGGCAACCGCAGTCGCGATGGCGATGTGGCCGTCGCCCACCGAGAGGGTGACGGTGCGTGGAGCGCAACGTCGGTGCCACTGGTCAACGTCGAGGCGACCTCGGAAGCTGGTGCTGCCGCCGGCGCCATCTCCGACGAACAGCGAGTGCTCATCGACGAGGCTGCAGCCCAGCAGTTCTATGCCGAACGGACCTGGCCCTCGATCATCGAAGCGGTGCGCGAGGTCGATGCGGCGGCGGCGATCGCACTGGAACAGCATCTCGCCGACAACGGCGTCGTGGACCAGAAGGCCGAAGACGCTCGCGCAGCCCTGCGAGCCGCCATCGATCCTCGGAACGTCGGCACCGACGGCACGTTCCTCGAGAGCTGGAGGCTCTCGGAAACCGGCTATTGGTCGAGGGCCCAGGCGTCGTTCAGTGCGCAGAGGTCAAGCTCGACCGACGGCGCGCTCGTTGCCATGGCGAATGACGAGCTTCGCCTTGACCCCGAGCAGCATCGCCGGAGCACGATCGACGCTCGGCTCCGGCTGTTCGCCCGGCGCTGGGCCGGCGCCGCCGGCGTTCGATTCGACGCGCACATGCTCGCCGAGACTCGCGCCGGACTCGACCAGCACCTCGGGACCGGATGGGTCGATGCGCCGCACTTCGACGAGACGGGTGTGGCCGAACTGGTGGAAGCCGAGACGGCATTTCGCTGGGCCGATGACCGGTCGAGGCACGAGGCCGACCAGGATCTGTTCCGTATCTCGCAACTCTGCGGTCTCGCCGGCGACTATGCGACTCGAGCGCGCGACAAGGCTGCGGTGCTCGACGAGACCGGTACGACCGATGCCTCCGTTGCTGTCGATGGCGATGCCGTCGAAGTCCTTCGCTGGTGGCTCGAGTCCCTCGGCCGTTCCCTGCCCTCCGATCTGGCCGGCTTCCTCGCCGACCACGGCTACGACGACCTCGACGCCCTGCTTCGGGCCGTTCGCCGCGAGCGTGCGTACCGCGAGCAACGGCAGTCAGCTCCGCCACGCCCCTGACCGGCTGGCGCAATTTCGTCGGCGCTCAGCCATCGAGCGCGGCGGAGGCAAGCCCGGCGCGAATGACGGCGACGTGATCATCGATGTCACCTGTCGAAGCCTGCCGCACGATCCGGCGGGCCCGTTCCAACGGGGCGGACGCAATGGCCGCGCCGATCTCGTCGCCCGCGAGCGTGAGCGCACCTCCGTCGGCCGGCATCGTGAAACGCGGGTAGTGGGCGGCGAACACCGTGGCACGTTCGACCGCGGCGAAAGCGCCGCCGATGGCGTCGGGGAGCGCTGGAGGAAGGGCCGACAGCATCTTGGCGATGGCCTCGAGGCGTCCCGTGTCGCCGCCGGCCAGCGTCGTGGGTCGTAGCGACTGCGCGATGGCGGCGTCGTAGTGACGCGACGGACGCAGGATCACGCGAGGTCGAGTCTCGCTGAACACATCGAGCGGAGGGTCGGTCTCGCACATCGCCCGGTAGCCCGATCGGAAGCCCTCGCAGAACGCATCGATCGTTGACGGGGACCATGTCGCCAGGCCATTGGCAACACGTTTGCGGGCGCGATGTCTCGATGCCGTCTGCGGCCGACGGCGGACGGCATCGGTGCCTAGCCCAGTCCACGGTCCCGGCTCTGTGAGGCGAAACTCTGCGGCGAGCCCGCTCGGCTCGACGTAGCCGCCGAAGGCCAGCCACCCCGTATGGTCCGGCGACGGCCGTTCCGCTACTGAGCGCGAGCGTCGGGGCCGCAACACCACCTCGGCGTCGAGGACGACCGGTCGGTCACCGTTGATGTGGATGTTGCCGACATGGAGATCGGCCGAACCGAGCAGGGTCGTCAGCGCCAGCAACGTGCCGGCGCACCCCAGGTAGCGTTTGTGCGCATGCCCGTCGACAGGTGGGCAGTGCGGGATGTACTCCATGTACCCGTAGTCGGTGCGCTCGATGACCAGCGGTGGGCGAAGGTCGCTGTCGACGACTCGATCGAGCCAGCCGACCAGTTCGGCGAACGCAGCATCCATGTCGACCGGTCGCGCCTTGTAGACGATTATCACGCCAGCTTTGCTTCCGAGCGCTGCGGACCCGCCGACGAGCCCATGGAAGGTGCGGACCGGGAGTTCGAATCCGAACCGCTCCGACAGCATTGGCGCGTCGGCAAGCAAACGCTGAACGAGCCCCCTTGCTTCTGCCACTCGCTCGGTGAGGCGCTGCTCGAGCAGCGCTGACAACGCCGGGATCGAGGTGAGTAGCTCGGCGAGCCCCCCATCTTCGAGTTCGCCGAGGAATCGGTCATGGTCGCCTGTCGCCTCGGCGGCCATCGAACGGCGCCACCGAGCCCGAGCGAACCGATCGAGTAGGACATCGCCCGCAAGATCGGCGAGGTCGTCGGCGATCGAGACGACGAGCGCCGGAACGACGCCAGGGTCCAGCACCGCATCGTCGAGCGCACCGAGTCGTTCGTGGACGAGCGGATCGAAGGCCCGTGCGAACGGACTCTGCCGCCCGACCGACCGGTGCGAATCGGCCAGAATGGCAGCTTCGCCTCCGGATGGCCGGGCGGTTGGGGTCACCAGCGTGTTGCGGTGTGCAGCATCATGTTGCCGAGCACGACCGGACCACCGATCTTCTGCCGCTGCCACGTGACCGGCGCGACTTTTGCCTCGCTTGGAGAGGGCAGCGGTTCGCTTGGCTGGCTGAAACCGACGACGTCGGCGTCGAGGCCGAGCGAGGAGCGCATCTCGCCGGCGATCTCATCTGGTACCCGGTACGACTCCAACTCGGTCTCGGGAATGAAGTAGGTGCCGGACGCGGTCGCAATGACCGCTCCGGTCACCTCGGGGTTCTCTGCCATCGATTCCATCTCCTCACTGGGTCGGGTGTCTCCCGAGCGGCGACACCACTCGGGTCCATGACGCCGGTTGACGCCCCCGGTTACGCGATCGTCCGGTCGGTGATGCCGGACGGTGCAACGTGAGCGGCGACGACCACGGAGCCACACCAGGAGGGTGGGGCAAGAGCCGGCGCGGTTGCGGCGCACTACGCTCCGAACCTCGGTGCTCGACGGCAACTGGTCCACAGAGACGCCGATGATCTCGACATGACCGCTCGACAGCCAACGCTCATCGGCCTTCCCTACGACGGTTCGTCGTCGTACCTCCGCGGACCGGCGCGAGCTCCCGCCGCCGTGCGCCGAGTCCTCCACTCCGGTGCCGGCAACTGGTTCACCGAACACGGGGTCGATCTGCACCCGTCGCTCGAACGGTGGATCGACGGCGGCGACCTCGATATCGACGACGACCCGGCAACGGCTCGATCGCAGATCCGTGCGCACGCAGCCGGTCTTGCCGAAGCGGGCAAGCCGATCATCGCTCTTGGCGGTGATCACTTCGTGACGCTCCCGCTGGTCGAAGCACTCTCGCCGCGTGTCGGGCATCTCACCATCGTGCACATCGACGCCCACCCTGACTTCTATGACGAGCTCGACGGTGAGCGGCTCAGCCACGCCTGCCCCTTCGCTCGCATCATGGAAGCTGGCCTCGCTGACCGACTTCTGCAGTTCGGCGTCCGGACGATGACGGCCCACCAGGCGGACCAAGTCGAGCGATTCGGGGTCGAGGTGTTCACGGCGGCGGACTGGGACGGTCGTGTTCCCCCGCTCGACGGTGACGTCTACCTCACCATCGACGTCGACGGCCTCGATCCCGCCTACGCACCGGGCGTCTCACACCACGAGCCCGGCGGTCTGACCACGCGCCAGGTCATCGACCTCATCAATCAGGTGGGCGCGCAGCCCGACGTGATTGTCGTCGGGGCCGACATCGTCGAGATCAACCCCGATCGAGACATCAACGACATGACCGCGGCCGTGGGGGCCAAGCTACTCAAGGAGCTCCTGGGTGTGATGATCACACAACCCTGAGCTGGAGATTGTGCAGGCGACGGGCGAGGTGGCACTGTGGCTCCACACACCGGCACGTGGGATGGGGCCCCGGCCGTCGACGATCCGAGAGGTGACACCCATGGCATGGGACTTCCAGACCGAACCCGAGTTCCAGGCGAAGCTGGACTGGGTCGACGATTTCTGCCGACGTGAGCTCGAGCCGCTGCACTATGTCTTTCCGCACGCCGTACGCTCGAAGCATCCCAAGGTGAAGGCGCTCGTCGCCGACCTCCAGCAGCAAGTGAAGGATCAGGGTCTGTGGGCGTTGTTCCTCGATGAGGATCTGGGAGGGCCGGGGTTCGGTCAGCTCAAGCTGGGTCTCATCAACGAGATCCTCGGCAAGTATCCGGCAGCGCCGCAGATGTTCGGCGCCGCAGCGCCCGATACCGGCAACATGGAAATGCTTGCGGCCTACGGCACCGAGGAGCAGAAGAAGCGCTGGCTCGAGCCGTTGTTGAACCAGGAGATGTTCTCGGCGTACTCGATGACCGAGCCCCAGGGCGGTTCCGACCCCAACCTGTTCAAGACCCACGCGGTGCGCGATGGCGACGAGTGGGTCATCAACGGTGAGAAGTGGTTCACCTCGGCCGGTCGGGTCGCCGACATCCTGTTCGTGATGTGCACCAACGGCATGTACGTGGTGCCGCGTGAGACGCCGGGCGTGACGATCATGCCGGAGCCGCGCAACCACAATCACATCATCTATGAAGACGTCCGCGTTCCCGCCGACCATCTGCTCGGCCCCGAGGACGGCGCCAAGGTGTTGGCCCAGCGGCGTCTCGGTGGCGGCCGCATTCATCACGCCATGCGCACGATCGCCAAGTGCAACCTGGCCTTCGACATGATGTGTGAACGAGCGCTGAGCCGCGAGTCGCACGGCAAGACCATCGCCGAACACCAGATGGTGCAGGAGAAGATCGCCGAGTCCTACGCCCAGATCCGTATGTTGCGGCTGCTCGTGCTCGAGTGCGCGTGGAAGATCGACAACACCTCCACCCAGGAGGCTCGCACCGACATCGCGGTGGTGAAGTTCACGATGTCCAAGGTGCTGCGAGAGGTGTCCTTCAACGCCCTGCAGATCCACGGCTCGTTGGGCACCACCGATCTGACGCCGTTGCAGGAGATGTACGCGTCGGCGCCAACGATGGGGCTGGCCGACGGTGCCGACGAGGTCCACAAGTCAACGGTTGCTCGTCGGGTGCTCAAGGGCTATCGCCCGCACGAGGGGTACTGGCCCCGCGAGTACATCCCCCACAAGAAGGAAGCGGCGTGGGAGGCCTACGAGCCGAGGTTCGAAGCCGACCCCGAGCTGCGCGAGGTGGCGGAGGGCTACCGCAAGTACTTCGCCAACCGTCGCTGAGCGCAGTCACGCCAAGCCGGTGTTGCACGGCGAGGTAGTGTGCGGCATGGCCGGCCGGATCGATACCCACCACCATGTCGTCCCACCTGAGTACGCGAAGTGGCTGCGCACGAAGGGCCAACTCGCCGGTGGCCTCCCGATCCCCGAGTGGTCACCGACCTCCGCACTCGAACTGATGGACCGGCATCGCATCGACACTGCGGTGCTCTCGGTCTCGACGCCTGGCACCCATCTCGGCGACGGGAGCGATGCGGCGGCCATGGCCCGGCTCGTCAATGACTACGCGAGCGCCGTCGTCAGTGATCTCCCGGGGCGGTTCGGGTTCTTTGCCACACTCCCACTCCCCGATGTGGATGCAGCCCTCGTCGAACTGGCTCGAGCGCTCGACGAACTCCACGCCGACGGCGTCGTGCTGCTTGCCAACCATCGAGGTGTCTACCTCGGCGACCCCGTCTTCGATCCGGTGTTCGACGAACTCCAGCGCCGCAAGGCCGTCGTCTTCATCCACCCGTCAACACTTCCCGGACTGGCTCCCGTCGACGGCATCCCGCCGTTCGTCGCCGACTTCCTTCTCGACACCACGAGAGCTGCGGTCAATCTGTGCCGGTCCGGCACGATCGAGCGCTGCCCTGACGTGCCCATGATCTTGTCCCACGCGGGCGGCTTCGTTCCCTACGCGGCCATGCGGTTGTCGAGCGCGGCCTCACCCACCGGGAATGCAGTGGACGGACTCGAGCTGCTCAGTCGCTTCTACTTCGACACCGCGTTGTCCGGCAGCCCGTACGCGCTCCCCAGCCTGCTGTCGTTCGCCCGACCCGGCCACGTGTTGTTCGGAACGGACTGGCCCTACGCACCCGACGCCGCCGTCGCCGCCTTCACTGGTCTCTACGAGAAGTACCTCCTCGATGAAGACCAGCGAGCTTCCATCGACCGCAATGCAGCTGCGTCCCTCCTGCCGAGGGCTCGCGGGTAGGACGCCGCCCGGAGGTGTCGTCGCCGGCGGTCAGGTGTGAAGCGCAAGTTTGTCGAACGCCTTGTCGACTTGTCGTGCGTCACCGGCCACGGCAAAGCCGGCCAGTACGAGGTCCGGCGTCTTGACGGCGGCGACAGCTGCTCGGTTGTCGTCGTCGTTCATGGTGCTGAACATGTCGTCGGTGTAGACGCTCACGAGGAGACCTCTGTCGAGTGCTCGTTGGAAGCTCCGGCGGAGTGCCGACGAATCGCCGGTGAACACTCTGACCGGGTGAGCGAGCATGGGCGGATACGAGCAACCGTCGCCATCGGCGTAGGCATCGCCGGTCAGTGACGGATCGGCCGTCCCGAAACCGCTCGGTAGGAAGGCAGCGACGTTGAGTTTCTGCCAGACCTCGAGATCAGAGCGAACGGCAAGTGCGATCTTGACCCGGGTGCTCACAGCGAGTGCCCGGTTGACGGGTTTGGAGGAGGTCATCCCTCGATTCTCGCTGAACCCTGGATCGGCGGCTTGTACGTTGTTGATGTGGAAGAAACGCTGCCACCGCAGTGCCGGGTCGTGGCCTGGCGGCCGGAGGTCCCAGGAGTTTCCGAGGTCTTCCACGCCCGGATCTTCGACTACGGCTATCCGACCCACGCCCACGACACCTGGACGGTGCTCATCGTCGACAGCGGGGCCATCAGCTACGAGCTCGACCGGCGACCCTGTGGAGCTGAGGTGGCGACGGTTGCGATCCTGCCGCCGGGGGTCACCCACAACGGCAAGCCGGCACCGGGCGCTCCCGGTTTCACGAAGCGGGTCTTGTACCTCGACGAGAGCTTCTTGCCCATCGATCTCGTCGGGGCGGCGGTCGATCAGACCAACATTGCCGATCGGGCCCTTCGTCGCGCTCTCGTCGAGTTTCACGAGCAACTGCTGGCCGGCGCCGACCACATCCAAGCCGAGTCCTCGCTGGCGATGATCGCCGATCGCATCACGCGACACCTCGAGCGCAACACCCTCGATCCAGATGTCCGAGATGCCGGCGTCGCACAGCGGCTACGTCTGCTCCTCGACGACTCGCAATCGAATCCGATCACCCTTGCCCAGGCCGCTGCGCAGCTGGACCGGAGCAAGCCCCACTTGGTTCGCAGCTTCAGAGCGGCGTACGGGGTAACGCCTCACGCCTACCTGATCGGAAAGCGGGTCGAGGCCGGCCGAAAGCTCCTACTGGACGGAATGCCGCCCGCCGAAGTGGCACACGCAGTCGGCTTCTACGACCAAGCCCACTTCTCGAAGCACTTCAAGCGGCACACATCGATCCCCCCTGGGGCCTACGCCCACAGTCACCCTGCGAACCTCCCCGCCGCGGGTGCCCGATGGACGGGCGTGTCATCGGGCGGTAGCTGAGTGTTGCCGAGGATCATGTCGGCTGCCCGTTCGGCGATCATCATCACGGGGGCGTAGATGTTGCCGTTCGTGATGACCGGCATCACCGAGGCGTCGACCACACGCAGGCCCTCGACGCCGTGCATCCGCATCGTGGTGGGGTCGACCACGGCGAGGTCGTCGACCCCCATCTTCGCGGTGCATGACGGGTGCAGGGCGGTTTCGGCGTCACGAGCGATCCATTCGAGAATCTCGTCGTCGGTCTCGATCTCGGGTCCGGGTGAGATCTCACCGCCGTCGAACGGGGCAAACGCAGGCTGGCTCAGAATCAGCCGAGCGGTGCGCACGGCCTCGATCCACTCCCGGCGGTCGTCATCGGTCGAGAGGTAGTTGAACCGGATGGCCGGGTGCACGGTCGGGTCGGTCGAGGTGATCTTCACGCTGCCGCGGACGTCGCTGTACATCGGCCCGATGTGGACCTGATAGCCGTGGCCGTTGGTCGGAGCCGAGCCGTCATAGCGGATGGCAATCGGAAGGAAGTGGAACATGAGGTTCGGGTACTCGACGTGATCATTGCTGCGTACGAACGCTCCCGCCTCGAAGTGATTGGTGGCGGCCGGGCCCCGGCGAGCGAGCCATTGCAGACCGATCAGCGGCATCTTCCACTTGGCGAGATGCGGTTGCAGCGACACCGGCTGGGTGCAGGCGTGCTGGATGTAGACCTCGAGATGGTCTTGCAGGTTCTCGCCCACGCCGGGAACGGCAGCCACGGTGTCGATCCCGAGCCCTTGCAGGTGATCGGGATCACCGATACCTGAGAGTTGGAGCAGCTGGGGTGTGTTGAACGCTCCGCCGCAGCTGATGATCTCGTCGGCGTCGACGACGTGTGTGCGCCCGTTCCGGCGGTACTCGACACCGACGGCGCGGGTACCGGAGAACAGGATCCGGTTGGCCTGGGCCCGAGTGACCAGCGTGAGGTTGGGGCGATCGAGGATGGGATGGAGGTAGGCCCGTGCGGCGCTGAGCCGCCGGCCCCGCACCACGTTCTTGTCGAAGACGGCAAAGCCTTCTTGCTGTCGGCCGTTCACGTCGCTCGTGCGATGAAAGCCGGCCTGTGGGCCGGCGTCGAGCCAGGCATCGAAGAGCGGGTTGTCGGCCGGCCCGGTCTCCAGCCGTAGCGGTCCGTGGTCGCCACGCCATTCGTCACCGCCGACGAGACGGTGTTCCATCCGTTTGAAGTACGGCAGGCAATGGGCGTAGTCCCAGTGCTCCATGCCATCGGCGGTCGCCCACTTGTCGTAGTCCATTGGGTTGCCCCGCTGGAAGATCATGCCGTTGATGCTGCTGGAGCCGCCGAGCACCTTGCCCCTGGCGTGGTACACCCGGCGGCCTCCCATGTGCGGCTCGGGTTCGCTCTCGTACTTCCAGTCGTAGAACCGGTTCCCGATTGGGTAGGTGAGCGCTGCGGGAATGTGGATGAAGACGTCCCAGCGCCAGTCCATGCGACCGGCCTCGAGAACGAGCACTCGATGCTCGGGGTCGGCGCTGAGCCGGTTGGCCAGGGCACAGCCGGCAGATCCGCCGCCCACGATCACGAAGTCGTAGCGAGTCGTACCGGTGGTCACGCCAGTCGTTCCGTGTCCGGCGGGGCCGAGGCGGCAAGAGGACGAGGCATCGGATGAGCCTAGTGAACCGCTGCCCAGGCTTCTGGCGTGGGTCGGTCCGAGTCCGTCGAGCCTGTGCGCGCCAGGGCTAAAGGACGCCGACGTCTCGGGCCGCCTGTACTGCGGCCTTGCGGTCGCCGACGCCGAGCTTGCGATAGATCGCTGCGCAGTGGGTCTTGACCGTGTTGGGAGACACGAAGAGCTCGGACGCGATTTCGCGCTGGGTGTGCTTGGTAGGCAGGTAGCGAAGCACGGCGATCTCCCGTTCGGTGAGAGGCTCGACCAGCGTGGGAGGCGTTGCTCGCTGCTGCCGGTTCTCCGATCGAGAACTGCCGGTCAGACGGTGACGGGATTCGATCCGTGCCACGTATCGGCCGACGATGCCGGGGTCGGCGCAGCGATCGACGACGGTTCGGGCCTCGCTCACCAGTGCGGTCCCCATCGGTTCGCCGAGATCGAGCAGAGTGTCGCCGCACAGGGCGAGGGTGTACGCCAGGGCGAGATCGCCGGGAATCTGTCGAGCCAGCTCGACCGCCTTCATCGCATCGGCTCGAGCCGCCGAGGGGTCGCTGGCACCTCGAGCCCGGAGGGCGTAGGCCGGAGCGATCCGATAGTAGGAGCGCATCGCCAACTCGTCGGCGGTGTCGAGTGCTCGTTCGGCGCCGGAAGTGTCGCCCGTGTCGTCGAAGTCGTTGATGGCCTGGTAGACGCAGCTCAGGACGTGGGTAGCTCGGAGGTCGTCAGCCGCCGACTTCCGAACCGCGATCTCGAGCACGTTCCGCGCGTCGGAGGCCTGCCCCGCCCACATGAAGGCGCCACCGGCGGTCGTGGCGAGCTCCGGTCCGTGGGTCTCCAGCTGGCCGGTGATCGTGACCTCCCGCGCCAGTTCCAGCCCGGCACCGACGTCACCGTGAGCGACGGCCAGGTTCATCCGTAGTGACGCGGTGAGCATGGGATCGAAGCCGGGTGGGGCGAGACGGTGGGTGGTGTCGACCCACTCCTGGGCCCGCACATAGTCGCCGCCGATGTAGTCACACCAGCCCCACGCGAGCGCGCACGCCACGTCGGTGGTTGCCGGTGCGCCGATGCGTTCGAGGAGGCTTCGGAGCGTTCCGATCTGGCCGTAGGAGATCAGCTGCGGCGCGAGTACATACATAAGTCGGGCGGCCGCCGCGTGGTCGCCTGCCGCGAGCAGGTGCCCGCTCGCCCGAAGGTGATCACCGTCGGACTCGAACCAGATTGCAGCTCGCCGGTGGAGTTCTCGAAGGTGCTCGGGTTCGAAGACCTGCTCGGCTTCGAGCCGTAGCAGATCGCGCAACAGGTGGTGGTAGCGGTACCAGGAACCGGTCCGGTCGAGCCCGATGAGGAGCTGGTTGGCCTTCGCCGTTTCGACCAGCCAGTGTGCGCCACCCGTGCCGCCGGTGACGGCGTCGACGATCGAACCGTTGAACTGTTCGAGGATGGAGGTCTCCAGCAGGCGTCGTCGCTGTTCGTCGCTCTCCCCGGCAAGGAACTCATCGGTCATGTAGTCGACGACGAGTTGATCGTCGCCTCTGAACGCCTCGATGAACCGATCGGGGTCGGAGAAGCGATGCAGTGAGAGCCCCGCAAGCACCAGACCGGCTGCCCATCCTTCGGTTCGCCCACACAACTGCTCGACGACTCGCTGGTCGAGGTGATGCCCGTCGCGGCCGAGAAGTCCTGAGGCCTCCGACGTTTCGAATCGGAAGTCGTCGCCCCGGATTTCGGTCACCTGGTTTCGAACGCGCAGACGGCCGAGCCGGAACGGCGGATCGACCCGGGTCGACACGACGATCGTGACGGCCGGAGGGCAGAGTTCGATCAGGCGCTCCATGCCGCGATGCACCGCTGCATTGTCGATCAGGTGGTAGTCGTCGATCACGAGAATCAATGGCTCGGCGAGGTTGGCAAACTCGTTGATCATCGCCGGGACGAGCGACTCCTCGTTGACGTCCGAACTACCGACGAGCGGTCGAAGTGCACTCGCTACGAACGGATGGGCTTCCCCGATGGCGGCAACGAGGTACGACCAGAAGCGAACCGGGTCGGCGTCGGTGTCTTCGACCTGCAGCCAGGCGGAGGGTTCGGGACGGCCGGCCAGCCACGAGGCCAGCAACGTCGACTTGCCGGAGCCGGCCGGAGCGCTTGCAAGCACCAACCGGACGTGACCAGCGAGGCCGGCATCGAGTCGGTCGGTGAGCCGAGGTCGTTCGACCAGGCGGTCGGGCAGCGTCGGCAGGGCCAACTTCGTCGCCGCCAGTCCGCTGTCCCAGTTCCCGGTCATGGCGTCGACCCTACGTCGTCGGCGGATCGTCGAGCCCGCCGGTGACCGAACTCACCCGGGTGAGATGCCGGACCGGACGAGGTCGCCTGGTACTGGTCGCCTTCACCATGGGGACATGTCCGAGCCCACCCCGTACGAAATCCTGCTGCGAGGCCGTCCGAGCCGGCGACTCCTGCGGCCGCTCCTCGACGACTTCACGGTCGACGCCTCGGCCGAGACCGTGACCCGTCTCGTGGGTGACGTCGGCGACCCAGCACACCTCCACGGGATTGTCGCCCACCTCACCTCTGTCAACCTCGAGATCATCTCGATCGCCCCCGTCTCCTCGCCGCACGTCGACACCACCAGCAAAGGAACGTCATGACCACCATCCACGAACCACTCACCGCATCACGCCCAACTCGGCTGTCTGCCGACGCCCAGATGTCGGCCATCACCCAGGACCGCTACGGGTCGGCCGATGTGCTGTCGCTCGACGTCATCGCTCGACCCACACCCAAGTCCAACGAGGTGCTCATCGAAGTGGTGGCGGCCGGCATCGACCGCGGCACGTGTCACCTCATGACCGGCACGCCCTACCTGATCAGGATCGCCGGCTACGGGTTGACCAAGCCGAAGGACCGCGTCCCCGGGCTCGACCTCGCCGGTCGAGTCGTCGCCGTCGGACCCGACGTCACCCGATTTGCGCCGGGCGACGAGGTCTTCGGTGTCGGCAAGGGCTCGCTCGCCGAGTTCACCGTCGCCGATGAGGACAAGCTCGCCCTGAAGCCTGCCGGCGTGCCCTTCGAGCAGAGCGCCGTTGCGGCGGTGTCCGGTATCACCGCCCTCCAGGCGTTGACCGATGTCGGCCGTGCCCAGCCCGGACAACGCGTGCTGATCATCGGGGCGTCCGGGGGCGTCGGCAGCTTCGCCGTCCAGTTGGCCAAGGCCCTCGGCACGGAGGTGGCCGCCGTCGCCGGCCGGCGCAATCTGGACTTCCTGCGCACACTCGGTGCCGATCACGTCGTCGACTACTCGGCGCAGGACTTCACCGAGACCGACGAGCGCTACGACCTCATCATCGACATCGGCGGGCGCAACAGCGTTCGACGCCTCCGCAGCGTCCTGACCGCCACCGGCACGCTCGTCATCGTTGGTGGCGAAGGCGGCAACCGCATCACCGGTGGTGTTGGCCGCCAGCTCCGGGCGATGCTGCTCTCGCCATTCATCCAGCAGCGCCTCACGACCTTCATGAGCAATGGCGATGCCGCAGTCCTCGATCGGCTCGCCGGCTACCTGAGCGATGGAACGGTCACGCCAGCCGTCCGAGCGAAGTTCGGCCTCGCCGATGCCCCAACCGCGCTCGAGCACCTCGCTGCCGGCAGGGCGAGCGGCAAGACAGCGATCCTCGTGAGCCAGGAAGGCCTCGACCGTGTCGAGTAGGCAGCCGTCTACAAGTCGGGACACCGACGTGGGTTCGCGGCGCCCCCAGCTGCTCCATGCCTTGCCGTGGTTGTGGCTCGGTCTGTCGGCCACCTGGGCCGCCGTGATCCTCGCTACCGGCCAGCTGGCCTGGCCACTCGCGCGGTGGATCGCCACCACTGTCGGCCCGCTCACCGCACTGAGGTCTCGACTGGGCTGACGCCCTGGAGGCGTTGCGAAGCCGAGTGGCGATTCGACAACGATCACGCAAGTGGCTGAGATCGGGTGATGACCAACAACATTGCGGTACGGACATGACGGCCTCGGCTGCGTCGCTGCGCTCGTCGGAACGAGCCGTTGCCCGGGCGCTCGTCACGCTCGAGCACATGAACAGTGAGAACACCCAGGAGTGGGACCGAACGATCAAGACGTTCAGCCATGCCCGCTACGAACTGCCCGACGGCCGGATCGTCGACGGCGGCGACGATGTCATGGACTACTGGATCGAGGGCCGCACGGCGATCCCTGATCAGCGCAACGAGCTCATCAGCCTGGAGGTCTGCGACGGCGGCCAGGTGCTGTTGTACTTCTGGCTGCGAGGCACGCCGGTCGCCACAGGGAAGCCGTTCGAGACCAAGTTGTGGGCGGTGTTCGACTTCGATGACAACAACTTGATGACCAACGAGCGGGTCTATCGCAAGCGCCCGTCGGCAGCGGTCATCGCCGGTGATGCCGCTTCGGAGACGGTCTCGCCGTGATCGCCGACCTCGGCGGTCTCGTCGCGTTCGTCACCGGCGCAGGCTCGGGCATCGGCCACGCAACGGCGAGGTGTATGGCCGAGCAGGGAGCGACGGTCGTCGCCACGGATCTCCGATCGCGATCGGGTGACACCGAGATCTTGCCGGTCGACGTCACCAATCGAGCGGCCGTGGTTGCCGCCATCGACGCTACGGTCGCCGAACATGGCCGGCTCGACGTCGTCGTGTGCAGCGCCGGTGTCGTGTTCGCCGACGACAACGCCCGGGCGAGCGACGATCGAGCCGACTGGGACCGGTGCATGGCCGTCAATCTCCACGGCACGATCCACACCTGTGAGGCGGCCGTTCCTCACCTGAAGCTGAGTCCGCACGCAGCGATCGTGACGATCGGATCGATCTCAGCGCACGCTGCGAGGGCAACCGCTGGTCCCTATCCGACGAGCAAGGCGGCCGCCCTCCGCTACACCAAGAGTCTGGCGCTCTCGCTCGCACCAGCGATCCGGGTCAACGCAGTGTGTCCAGGTGCCGTGTGGACCGGCATGCAGGAGCGGATCGCAGCGGAGTTCCAGCAGATCCGGGGCTCCGCCGCGCCCGACGACGAGTCGACCTTCTTCGCTCGCTACGAGGCGACCACGCCGCTTCGTCGCCCGCAGACTCCGGAAGACGTCGCCAAAGCGGTGGCCTTCCTCGCCTCGCCTGACGCCGGCAACATCACCGGCCAGTGCCTCCACGTCGATGGTGGCGCCGTGATCCGCGATTGACCAGAGGAGAACCCGTGACCGTGTCGTTGTACGCCATGACCTGTGGGCACCTGACCATTCCCACATCCTTCCTGCTCGCCGGGCGCGACGGCACCACCAGGGTGCCCGTGACCTCGTACCTGGTCGACCACCCTCGGGGTCGGGTCGTCTTCGACACCGGGTGTCACGTCGCAACCCAAACCGACCCGACCGCTCACGTCGGCGAGGTCCTCGCCCGGTTCCACGCGTTCGACTACGGCGCTGGTGAGGACGTCGGTGCCCGGCTGCAGGCATTCGACATCGACCCCGCCTCGGTCACGCACGTGGTCAACTCCCATCTCCACTTCGATCACTGCGGTGGCAACGCCTTGCTCCCCAACGCCACGGTGATCGTCCAGCGACGGGAATGGGAGGCGGCGCAGGAAGGGGGCGAGCGCCGAGGGTACGTCGCAGCCGACTTCGACACCGGCCAGCCCACCTTGCTGCTCGACGGCGACCACGACCTCTTCGGCGACGGCACGGTCGTCGTCTTCCCTACGATCGGTCACACCCCTGGGCATCAATCGCTTCGAGTGCGGACCGAAGGCGGCGAGTACATCCTGTGTGGCGATGCCTGCTACCTCGAGGAGGCGCTGCGAACGATGACGCTGCCGGGCGTGATCGCCGACCCGGACAGTGCCACCCGTACCTTCCAGCTCTTCCGCAGCCTCGAGCGGCAGGGTGCGAAGCTGATGTTCGGTCACGACCTTGCCTTCTCGGCCTCGGTGCCCCAGGCGCCGACCCCGTTGGCGTGAGTGATGGGCAGATGTACCGACGGCCTGACATTATTTGATCAACTGCTCAAAGAGTGTGTCATCATGGCCTCATGAGGTCACCAAAGAGCACGCGAGTAGCACCGACGCCGTCAACCGAGCAGCCCCGATTCCTGTACGACGACTGCTGTCCCCTTTGTCGTGGCTACACCGCCACCTTCACCGGACTCGGATGGGCCGGCCGGCAGGGGTTCTCGACGGTCGACGCCTCGGTGGTGAGTGCACTCGATTTCGACCTGGCTCGTCACAAGATTCCGCTGTACGACCCGGTCACCGGCAACGTGGAGTACGGCCTGGACGGGATTCTCGGCGTGTTCAATGCACGCGTCCCGGTCCTCGCCCCCGTCACTCGAGTGCGACCCGTGCGTCGTTCCCTCGACGCCCTCTACTGGTTCATCACCTACAACCGCCGCCACATCGTCAGCGCGGCCCCGCCCGCTCCCGGCAAGGTCGATTGTGCACCGGACGACAATCCGCTCGCGGTGGCCGCCTATCTCGGCTTTGCGACCGTCGCCGGCGTTGGGCTGGCAGCGATGTCGGGAACCGGAGTTGCCGTCGCCGGTGCCGGAGCGGCAGGCGCTGCGCTCGTTGCCCAGCGGCGGGGCGCCTGGGGGATCGGTGGGCGCCAGGCAGCAGGGCACGTCGGATCGGTCGTCGTGGCGGCTGCGGGCGCCGGAGCGCTCACCGCAGCGGTCGCAGGGTCTGTGGCTGCCGCCAACCTCGCCGCCGTGGGCGTCGGGGCACGCAAGATCTGGCTACGACGCTGGATGCTCGCCGAACGCCACGGTGCGACGGACCACCAGGACGACTGACATCAGGCAGCGCGGAACCAATCCTCGTCAGCGAGATATACCTACTGCCGTTCTCGGTCGAAGCTGTCGTCGATCAGCACGACGTCTCGTCCGGCCCTCGCAAGGAGGCTGGCGGCGATCGATGCTCTGAATCCACTGGCGCAATGTACGAGCAGGCGACCGGGAGGCAGCTCGTCGAGCGAATCCAGCAGTTCGTCGAGCGGCAGATGGACCGAGCCGTCAATGGCGCCGGTGCTGCGTTCGTCGGGTCGACGCACGTCGAGCACGGTGCCGTCGTAGGTGTCCAGGTGGTCGAACGTGGTGACGGGGTAGTTGTTGCGATCGTCCCCCCAGGTATTCGGCCGCCCGGCTGCGGCGCCTCGTGGTCGGTCGATGCCAATCAACGCGAGCTGGCGTTGGGCCTCGGTGATCTCCTCACTCGTCGGAGCCAGCAGGGTCAGACCGATGCCCCACGGAATCAGCCAGCCGAGGTAGGTGAGGAACGAGTCATTCAGCTCGATGTTGATGGTCCCACGAACATGGTCGGCGGCGAACAATCGTCGCCCCCGGAGGTCGACGACCCACTCGCCACGATGCAGACGGCGACCGAGTTCCGCGGCGTCGACCGGTGCCGGTGTCGACAGGTCGATCGGCCAGGCCCCGGCCCGATTGAGTGGGTCCATGTGTGCGTAGTACGCCGGGTGTGCGGTGAGTCCCGAAAGGATCCGATCGACGAAGGTGTCCTCGTCATCAGTGGTGAGTGCGACGTTCACCTCGCGCTCGGTCTGCATCGAGCCGTCAGACTCCGATTCGGACTGCGTCGAGGCGCAGAAGCTACCGAATCCGTGCGTCGGGTGGATCGTGGCGCCATCCGGCAGCAGATCGGCCAGCTGGCGGACCGAGTGATACTGCGACCGCGTGGCCTCCCTCGGATCGATCCCGTCGACCAGGTCAGTTCTTCCGACGGTGCCGTAGAGCAGCGAACCGCCGGTGAAGGCAGCGGGTGGTCGGCCGGCGCCGCGGACGACGTAGCTGAGATGGTGGGGCGTATGGCCGGGTGTGGCGACCACTTCC
The DNA here is from genome assembly GCA_041394265.1 of Acidimicrobiales bacterium. NCBI lineage: Bacteria > Bacillati > Actinomycetota > Acidimicrobiia > Acidimicrobiales > Acidimicrobiales bacterium. The sequence continues at coordinate 1,415,794 of JAWKIO010000005.1, read as the reverse complement.
ACCTGGAACGACCCGACATCGAAGCTCGAGCCCCCGATCACCGGCTGATGTTCGAAGGCGAGTCCTTCGGCGTCGGCGTGTACGTGTAGCGCCCCGGTCGCTCGTGCGAGGGCGAGGCCACCAGACACGTAGTCGTTGTGCACGTGGGTCTCGACGATGTGGGTGATCCGCGCGCCGAGCCGTTCGGCGAGGTCAAGGATCCGGTCGATGTCTCGTTGTGGGTCGACGACCAGCGCCACCTTTCCGTCGTGGACGAGGTAGCTGCGGTCACCGAGCGCAGGTGTCTCGATGGTCTCGACATTGAACGATGCGGTGGTGGGTGTTGGCATGGCGCCTGTCCTTCCCCGGTGGAGCCGGAAGTAGTCATCGTTGGTGTCTGCGCTCGACGAGCGATTCGCGACTACCGTCGGCGACATCGATCCATTGATCGACTCGACACCACAACTGATCGAGCCACTCGATGCGCTTACCGGCGTCGGCAGGGATGTCGCTCGCAGCGATCCGCCAGGCGCCGACCCGGATGGGCTCCGTGAGCGGCGCAGACTTGGCGAGGTCTGCGAAACCCGTGAATCGGTCGAGACCTGAGTGGGCGATGACCACGACATCGCCGGGCATCGTGTCGAGCAGAGCGAGGACGCCTCCGGGTCGCGGCGGGAGCACGTGACGAAGCGTCGCCAGCCGCTCGGCACGATCGGGGTGCCCTTCCTGGAGCTGGGCGAGCGCCCGGCCGAGGCGACCGGGCCGGAACAGGCGGCCCTCAGGAAAGATCACGGTCGGTCGTCCCTCGAAGGCCGCGGCACCGAGCTGGCGAACTGCGGCAACCGCTGCGGGCCGGTCGTCCCGATCGATGAACACCGAGCCTGTGCGCGTATAGATCAGGTCGAAACCGGGGTCAGCGAGAAGTTCCGCCATCATCACGCCCCGGGTGGCGATACCGAGGCGTTGATACAGGAGCGCGGGTAGCGAAGCATCGACGACGCTGACGTGTCGGCACAGCAGGATGGCGGGCGCAGGAGTGAGGGCCTCGATCGCTCCGGGCTCCAGTTCGAGCCGAAGGCCCAGAAGCTGCTCGGCGCGCCGGGCCAGGAGGTCGATCGACCAGCGCTGCAGCCGCTCGTGACGCTCGATCGACGCCGCATCGTCGAGCCGAGTGCCGAACCCAGCCCGCACCCAATAGACGGGAGCGAGCAGGATCTCGACGCTGTCGTTCAGCCCGTACTGCAGGAGGAAGAGCAGTGTTCGCGCGGTCGGCAGCCGACGGCGCCGCGGGAGGAGGTCGATGATGATGGCAACGGGGAGTAGTAGGGGACTGAGGAGCAGCCCGAGCGCGGTGGCCCCGAGCATCGTGGGGATGGTGCGGGCACGTCGAGCCCATCGTGATCGGAACGTGTCGTCGAGCATGGTCCCTCGTGGTCCCCGGTGAGAACACATCAGGGACGAGTCCTCTTCCCGCCCGATGTCTGCATCGACGAAATGGTGACGGCGGGAACAGATCCACCAGCCGTCGGGTTCCCAGCGTGTGCAATCGCCGAACCAACAGCCGAACGCTGAGCGCCCCGATGGAGGGAACGCCCCACTCGCCGGAATTTGGATCGACCGGCTCGTCGGTGTCTACGACGCCGATCACACGCTGCGAGGTGAAGTCGCATACTGGGTCGGTGCGCGCCTCGGCCGTCGTCACTGCTCACTCTGTGACATCACGCACGGAACGATCCGCGAGAAGTCGGCGTGGACAGCGTGTCGGAATGGCCTCCCCGTCGAGTTCGTCACGTTCCACCGAGACGACCAGCCCGACTCGATTCGAGAGGTGCTCGCCGGCCAGGCGCCAGCTGTCCTCGCCGAGACCGATCGAGGCCCGCTCCTCCTGGTCGGCCCGGCTGGACTCGCAGCGTGCGACGGCTCGACCGACGAACTCGTCACCGCGATCGAAGCGTCGGTGAAGGACCTCGGCCTGGTCTGGCCCGCACCGAAGGCTGTGCGATGACGCTGCGTATCGGCGATCGTCTGCCCAGCGTGGAACTGACCGACCACGATGGGCAATCGTGGAGTGCGACGTCGTGTCGTGACCGTCCGCTCGTGCTGATCTTGCACCGTCACCTGGCTTGACTGCCCTGCCAGGAACACGTGATCGCCGTGCGCGATCACCTCGACCAGTTCGGTGACGCCACGATCGCCGTCGTCACCTTCGCCGACCCGTCCCGGCTCGCAGCGCACCGTGCCCACTTGGTCGTCCCGTTCCACGTGGTCGCCGACACCGAGCGCCAGCTCTACCAGCTGCTCGGTGTCGGGACCGGCTCGACGCGACAGGTATGGTCGCTCGGGACCCTCCGCATGTACTGGCGGCTCCTTCGCTCCGGTCGGCGCCTGCAACGACCGACCGAAGACCTTCACCAGCTCGGAGCCGATGTCGTGGTCGGTCGCAACGGCGTCATCCGCTATCTTGCTCGTCCGTCGTCCCCGGATGCACGACCGCCGGTCAGCGAGCTGATCGCTGCCCTCGACTGAGCCACCTGTGCTTTAGTCCGAGTACTCGTGGTCCCAGCGCACCTCCACTTCCCACGTGTCCTCCCATTCACCGCAGTCGTCGTTCCAGCCGCTGTCGTCCCACGAGTCAGCCTCGTCCATCCAGGCCTCGTCGTTCCAGCTGCCGTCGTCCCACGAGTCGGCCTCGTCGGTCCAGGCGTCGTCATTCCAGCCATCGGCGTCGTCCTCCCAGACGCCGCTCGCCGGGTCGCCCTCGTCCTCGAGCCAGGAGTCGGCAGCGTCCCAGCTGTCCTCCCCGTCAGCCCAGCGGTCGTTCGTGTCGTCGACCGATGACATCGGTGCATCGGGTGTCGATGGGTTCTCGGACACCGGCTCCGGGTCTGGGTCTGCATCAGGGCCCGGCAACGGCGTGCCGGTGCTGCTCGAAGTGACGAAGTCGGCGAAGGCCGGAAGCTCGGTGTACACACCGGGTGTCGACCCTCCACAGGCTTCGCCCCAGCTCACGATGCCGGCGAGTCGCGGACCATCGGCGGTGGTGATGACCAACGGTCCGCCTGAATCGCCGTAGCACGAATCCGTTCCCGTTCCGCCGGCGCACACCTCGCTGAAGGCGTCGTTGCCGACGCTTGCTGCGCAGGCGGCATCCGACACCAACGGGACGGTCGCCATTTGGAGCCTGGCGTGTTCGGCTTCGTCGTCTTCCGAGGTCGCCCCCCATCCGCTCACCACGGCGGTCGTTGCCGTCGCCAGCTCGTCAGCGGTCGCCGGGGTGATCGGCTGCGCGCCAACACCCAACGCCAGCGGCGTGCTCAGGGTGATCACCGCTACGTCCCCGAGTTCGGTCGAGGCGTAGCCCGGGTAGGCGATCATCGATGCAGCCCCGACGCTCTGTGCGAAGGTGTCGTCCCGGAGGTCGGCGGTTCCTGCGACGATCCGCAGCTCGCCGGCCGAGATGCCGTCGAGGCAGTGGGCGGCGGTGATGATCGTCGTGGCGTCCAGGATGCTGCCACCACAAAAGTGCCCCTGTGCGTCTTGGAGCGAGACCTGCCACGGCACCTGGTCGATGCCGATGTCGGTGCCACCGACGATCGCGTCGGCGGTCGACGACGTCGCGAGAAAGGTGACGGGCGCAGCTGCGAGTGCTGCGAGAGTGGGGATGATGAGGTGCTTCTTCATGTGCTTCTCCGTTGCGGTGATGTGGAGAAGTCAGCGTCGGCCGCCGGGCTGGCCGGAACCTGAACGAGCCTGAACGTGGCGTTCAGGTCCTTGGCCTTCGAGGGGCTGCATCGCCCGAATCGCGGCTAATTCAAGACGCAGCAGGCAGCTCGACGCGAAAGCGGGCGCCGCCGATGGGGGCGTCGCTCAGCGTGACCGACCCACCGTGACGATGCACGAGTTCACGTACCAGGGCCAGGCCGAGTCCGGTGCCGCCAGAGTCGCGCGATCGGGCGTTGTCCAGCCTGACGAATCGTTCGAACACGGCGTCTCGTTCGTCGGTCGGCACACCAGGTCCGTCGTCATCGACGATGAGCACGACTCGGTCGGACTCGGTGCGAAGCTGACACATCACGCGATGCGTGGCGTGGCGCGACGCGTTCGCCAGCAGGTTGTCGATCACTCGGACTGCGTCGTCGTGCGCCATTCGTGCGGTTGCTCCCGAAACACCGCTGAGATCGAATTCGACGGTGGTGGAAAGGCGATGGGTGGTCACGATGTCGAAGACGACGTCATCGACATCGACGAGGACCAGTGGGCGGCCGACCCGATCTCCGGCCTCGGAGCGAGCCAGCGACAACAGGTCGTCGACGAGTCGTTGCATACGTTCGGCCTCGCATCGAACGTCGCTCGCCATGTCGGCCCAATCGGTCCGGTCGGCGTGTGCCAGCCCAACGTCGAGCTGAGCGGTGATCGAGGTAAGCGGGCTCCGGAGTTCGTGCGCTACATCGGCCGAGAATCTCCGTTCTCGATGTTGTGCCGCCTCGAGACGTCCGAGCATTGAGTTCATGGTTCGAGCGAGTCGCCCGATCTCGTCAGTGGCGTTCGGCTCAGGAACCCGCCGTGACAGGTCTCGTCCTGCGATGTCGTCGACCTCCGAGCGGATCGCTTCGACCGGCTCGAGTGCTCGACCAGCCATGATCCAGACCATGAGTGCAACAGCGGCAGCGAGAGCCGGGACGGCCACGGCGGCGATGCGGCGCACGGTGGCCAGCGTGCGGTCGACGCCGTCCAGCGAACGTGCGACGACGACGATCTCGTCGCCCGTCTCGACGTCAGCGGCAACGAGTCGAAGATTGTCGTTGCCGCTGGTCTGCCCGAGCGATGGAAGCGACGCATCGATGGGTTGCTCGGTTTCCACACCGTCGAGTGCCGCCAGGATCTCGGCCGCATCAGGGTTGGCGTCGTTGTGGATCTCGAGCACGGGTTGGTCGGGGAACTCGACGATGCCGACGAAGGTCTCGAAGTCGACCGGAAACGAGGCGTTGCTCAGCTCGTTCGTGTCGTCGATGCTCGTCGCAACATCGATCGCTCGGTTCGTGATGCTTCGGTCGACCTCGTCGATCAAGCTCGTGGACAGGACACGATCGAGGCCCACGGCGCCGATTGTCAAGGCGATCAGGGTGACGATCGCCGAGATCATGGTCAGACGAATCCGCATCGACACGATCAGCGCTTCTGCGAGTCGTCGACGATTCGGTAGCCGACGCCCCGCACCGTCTCGATCGAGCGCCGACCGTAGGGGGTGTCGATCGCTGCACGGAGACGAGACACGTACACCTCGACGATGTTGGGGTCGCCGCCGAAGTCGGTGTCCCACACCTCGTCGAGAAGCTGGGTCTTCGTGACGACCAGCCCGTGTTGGGTCATGAGGTATTCGAGCACGGCGAAAGCTCGCGGTGACAGTTCGATCTCGCTGTCGCCTCGCCAAACGCGGCGACCCAACGGCGAGAGTCGAAGGTCGCCGACTTCGAGGTCGGTCTCGCGAACCGAACTCGACGCCGACCGTCGAATCAGCGCCCGCACCCGCGAGAGCAACACCGGATAGCGAAACGGCTTCCGCACGTAGTCATCGGCTCCGGTGTCGAGACCCTCGACCTCGTCGAACTCGCCATCCTTTGCCGTCAGCATCAAGATGGGAGTCGTTGAGCCTTCAGCCCGCAGCGTCGCGCAGACTCGGTAGCCGTTGAGCCCGGGGAGCATCACGTCGAGCAGGATGGCTGCGTACTCATTCGCTCGCGCCAGTTCCAGTCCGATCAGACCGTCGGGGGCGACATCGACGGCGAAACCGTCGGCGTTGAAGCCGCGCCGTAGGGCCTCGGCGATGCCGGTCTCGTCCTCGACGATGAGTAGACGCACGACGTGCAGTCTGCCACCGAGAGAAGGCGGCGACCGGTACGGTTCGTCGCGTCAGGGGCGCGCGAGTCGGCCACCCGCATGGATTGCCCGAGTCGAAGCGTTCTCGGTCACCGCAACACCGGCCGCCCGAGGTGTACGGCGAGGTTGTCCAGGAGTGCTCCCCAACCTTCCTCCATCTCGCTGAAGAACTCGTGCTCCCATTCGTCCCCAGCGCCGTAGCCGCTGGTGACCACGCGGATGATGCAGCTGCCACCCGATGTCGACTCGACGAGGAACTCGGTTGCGAGTGGCGAGAGCTGCGACAGGTCGCGGTTGGCGGTCGGCATGTTGTCGGCAACCGGCCATGGCTCGGCGTAGGCGAGGCGATGTGGTGGCGAGAACTCGGTGACCGTGCCGACGGAGGTGTAGTCGCCGAGATCGAAGGTCACCTCGCCGCCGACCCGTGGATCGATCGTCGCAGGCACCATCCACGCGGTCATGCCGTCAGCCGTTGCGATGGCCTCCCATACCTGTTCGGGAGTGGCCGGCACCTCGTAGGTGCGCGCCATCCGGTGTTCATGGCGGCCGGTCGATTCGGGGTTGCTCATTTGGGTTCCTCCGGTCGGGGGTAGGACGAGACGGTCAGGCGGTGGGGCCGACCGTCGTCGTGGTGGTAGCGGGCGACGAGCGACGTGAGTGCGGTTTGTAGTTCGGCCGCGAACGACGCTCGATCTTCGGCGGATCGGAAGCCGACGACGGTGTCGACCGTCAGGGTCGGGAGCCTGGAGGTGGCGGACGCCCGCTCGTTCAGCGCTCCGACTTCCGTCACGTTTCTGGCGTTCACGGCGATCAGATACGCCGCCGAGAGTCGGTCGGCCACGTCAGCGGGATCGATCGGCGCAGTCGCCAAGACGTCGGGGTCGACGACCAGCCGATGGCCGACACGCCGAAAGAGCCGCTCGGTGATGCCGCCCCATTTCCGCTCCTCGGCCAACTCGATCAGACCGTGCGCCTCGAGTGCCTTCAGGTGATAGTTCGCCTTCTGCCGGGTGAGGCCCACCGCAGTCGCAACGGTTGCTGCCGACGCTGGCTCGGTCAGCGCATCGAGAATCGCCGAACGGATTGGGTCGAGCGCCACCTCGACGGCAGCGGAGTCGGTGAGTACACGAAGTTCCACAGCGACGAACGTAGCCCTTGACAAATAAAATTGTCAAGCGTGAGTTCAGCGGCTCCGGAACGACAGGTCGACATAGGGTGGGGCCGGAGAGTCGTGCGCCGCCGTGCACTAGCGTCGAAAGCCACCAGTCCTGCGTCGCCGGCTCGCCGGCATTCAGGGGAACCAGGGGAGAGCAACGTGACGATCACCGATGCCGCCGACCAGGCTCGCAACTACTTCCTGCGTCCAGCGATCGGCATCCCGGACACGCCGATCGACGCTCCCGCGGCATGGCGTGGTCCCGACCTGCTGGCACATCCTGATCGCTGGCTCGTGGAGCTGTCGGAGTCGTTCGTCGGTCAGCTCGGTGACACGGCCGACCGCTTGATCGCTGACGGCGTCGACCTGGCGGACGTGACCCGCGATCGATTCGGCCTCCCGGGCCACGAAGCGATGATCGAGGAATGTCGAGCCACCCTGACGTCGGGGACGGGTGTGGTCTGCCTGCGCGGGCTTCCCGTGCGGGAGTGGGGTGACGAAAAGACGGCTGTGGCGTACTGGGGCCTCGGGCATCACCTTGGTTTGCCCGGTGCACAGAACCCCGACCGCGAACTCCTCGGCCATGTGAAGGACTACGGGGAAGCGTCGACCTCGCCGCTCGTGCGCCTCTATCGCACGACCGGTGACATCGCGTTCCACTGCGACGCTGCCGACGTCGTGGGTCTGCTCTGTCTTCGTGCCGCTCAGGAAGGCGGCCAGAGCCGGATCTCGAGCTCGGTCGCCGTCTTCAACGAATTCCTCCGGCATGACCCCGACCTGGTGAGCGAGTTGTTCGAACCGTTCGCGATCGATCGGCGCGACGAGCAGCGGCCAGGTCAATCACCCACATTCTCCATCGCTCCGTGTGCGTGGGACGGTGAGGTGCTGCGGACCTTCTGGCACAGCGACTACATGCGCAGCGCGGAGCGACACGATGGCGTCGAGATCAGCGATCGACGGCGACGTGCGATCGCGCTCTACGACAAGTTGGCAGACTCCGAAGCGCTGCGCTTCGACATGTGGCTCGAGGAGGGCGACATTCAGCTCATCTCGAACCACACGGTCATCCATTCACGGACCGGCTACGTCGATCATGTCGATCCTGACGAGCGCCGGCACCTGTTGCGACTCTGGCTTTCGCTCAGCTGAGGGGCGTCGCTCCGGCCCCCGTCGGATCCCGCGCCGCTGAGAACTCACACTTTCTTGATGCGGATGGTCCGCCATCGGCACGCGGCGTCGTGGCCCCACCGTCCCAAGCCGAGGAGCGGATCGTTGTCGTGGACCTCGAAGGCGATGTCGCCGTCGTACACCGCATCGAGGGCGAACGGAACAGCGTGGAAGCTGCCGATCCCGTTGCCGAACAGGCCGCCGATCGAGCCGGACGTGCGGTGGTCGACGAGCACCTGGCTGCCGTGGAACGTGTCAGGGGTCTTGCGCAACATGATCGTAGCTACGGGGCGTGGCGAACCAGCCGTCGAGGTCTCGTCCGTTGAAGATCGATGCGAAGCCGTCGTCTCCGTTGTTCATCGTTGCGGCTCGGCGAGTTGGTCCCGGAGGATCGCTCGCTGCACCTTGCCGGACGGCGTCCGTGGCAGGTCATCGATGATGGCCCACCGGCGGGGGATCTTGAAGGTGGCAAGTCGCTCACGGCAAAGGGCTTCGAGCTGGTCGGTGTCGATCTCGGCCCCGGCGGTAGGGACGATGATGGCCATCACGATCTCGCCCCAGCGGGGATCGGGTGCGCCGATGACGGCGACGGCGTCGACGGTGGGGTGGGCGACGAGGACGTCTTCGACCTCGACGGGGGAGAGGTTCTCGCCCCCGGTCTTGATCATGTCCTTGAGTCGGCCGGTGATCCGGAAGTACTGGTTCGGGTCCATGACCGCTTCGTCGCCGGTGCGGAGCCAGCCCTCGCTGTCGATCGTCGACGCCGTGGCAGCAGCGTCGCCGAAGTAGCCGTTGGTGACTCGGGGGCCGCGTACGCAGAGTTCGCCGGGTTCGCCGATCGGTACCGTCGCACCGTTGGCATCGACGATCTTGATTTCGGTGAGGGCAATCGGCCGGCCGACGGTGGTGTGGCGGATCTCGTCCGGGTCGTCGGGTGCGGTCATGAGCGCGGTGCCGCTGGTTTCGGTCATGCCGAAGGTGATGACGAGTGGGGCACCGAAGCGGTGCTCGACGTCGGCCATGGCGGTGGCGGCCATCGTGGAGCCGCCGGTGAACACCGTCTCGACGCTGTCGACGTCGGTGTCGGCGAAGCGCTGGTGCGACATCACCATGTGGAGGAGCGTGGGTGCGAGAGAGACGACGGTCGGGTGTTCCTCGTCAATCGCGTCGAGGGTTGCCTCGGGCGTGAACGGAAGCGTGACATGGCGTGCTCGCACGGTCAGGCCGGCCATGACACCGAGCACGTTGCCTGCGGTGTGGAACAGGGGCATCGGGTTGAGGAAGGTCGAGTCGGCTCGAAGGCCGAGCCGGTCGGCGAACACCCGGCCGGTGAGGGCCATGGCTCGGTGAGTGATGCGGACACCCTTGGCGGGCCCGGTCGTGCCGGAGGTGAACTGGAGTTGTGCGAGCGAGTCCGGGTCGGGTTCGATGAGTTCGGTCCAGGGGGTGCTGTTGGCAAGGTCGAGGAGTGCTCGACCCGTGCCGTCGAGCTCGACGTGATCAAGGCCAGGAGCGACGGATCGGACGATGCTTGCGAGATCCTCGCCCCGGTAGTCGTCGGCAACGAGCGCGAGTTCGGCACCCGACACTCGCAGGACGTGCTCGACTTCGTCGGGGCGGAGGTTGGGGTTGATGGGCACGAGGACCGAGCCAGCGAGCGCGATGCCCATTTGCGCGAGGACGACATCGGCACTGTTGGGTGCCCACAGCGCGACGGGAGCACCGGCGAGCCCCTTCGAGACCAGCCATCGGGCAAGCCCGGAGGCATCGTCGAGGAGCGAGGCGAAGGTCCACACGCGACGTTCGCCGTTGTCGTGCACGACGAACGCCTCGGCGGTCGGAGCGTCGGCGGCCGCGCTCCGAAGGACGGCACCGACGGTCAGGCCGGCTGGGTCCGAAGCCGCTCCTCCGTCGGCCCAGGACAAACCCGCCTGGCGATCTCGCGTCTTGTCTGGAGCAGGAGGTGCGGGCGGAGCCATTCGCTGGAATCTAGTCTCGCCGCCACGAGCGCAACCTGAGGAGGACAACGCGTCGTGACGAGTGTGCCTGCCATCGGTGTCGATCTCTGGTCCGACGACGTGCTGATCGATCCGTACCCGACCTACGCAGAACTTCGCGCGCAGGGACCGGTGCTGTACGACCCCGATCGTGAGGCGTTCGTGCTCACCCGCTACGACGAGATCCGCCAGGCGGTGCAGGACTGGGAGCGGTTCAGCTCGGCCCAGGGTGTCGGTGTCGGAGCGAAGGGCAACCGGATGGCGGGGAACGGGGTGCTCACCACGGATCCGCCTCGTCACGAACAGTTGCGAAAGGCGATGAACCGCAAACTGGTCGCTCGATCGCTGGTCGAGCACCAACAGTTCCTCGACACAACGGCGGCCGAGGTCGTGGCCGAGTTGGTGACGCGAGGCTCGTTCGAGGCCGTGGCGGATCTCGCACAGCGCTACAGCATCGACGTCGTCGCCGCGCTCACGGGTCTGCCGGTCGAGGGCCGTGAGCACTTCATGCGGTGGGCTGATGACGGGTTCAACCTGACCGGCCCCGACAACGACTTGGCCAGCGGCGGCTTCGAGGGCTTCTACGAGATGTACCGGTATTGCTTCGAGTTCCTCACCCCGGACCGCTTCGCCGACGGTGGTTGGGGTCGCGCCTTCCACGATGCCGGCGCAACCGGCGAGCTCGAGCCCGAGGCTTGCCCCGGTCTGGTGATGGCAATCGTGTGGGCCGGGACGGACACCACGGTCAATGCCATCTCGGCTGCCCTCTATCTGTTTGGCACGCATCCTGATCAGTGGGACCGGCTGCGAGGCGACCGGTCGTTGATGCCGAGCGCGATCGCCGAGGTGTTGCGTATCGAACCTCCGGTGCAGCGGTTCACGAGGGTCACAACGACCGATGTCGAGATCGGTGGTGCGACGATCCCCGAGGGGTCGAGGGTGGTGCTGTTGTTCGGGTCCGCGAACCGAGACGAGCGCCGGTTCGGCGATCCCGATCGTTTCGATATCGAACGCAACCCGACCGATCATCTGGCGTTCGGTCGGGGGATCCATCGCTGTGTCGGTGCCGGCCTCGCACAGCAGGAGATCACTGCCGTGCTCGACCAGTGGATCGATCGGGTCGAGCGCTTCGAGGTGAGCGAAGCAGCGTGGCGCCGCAACAACGGCCTCCACGGCCTCGCCCATCTCCGAGTCACGCTGAGGTAGCGCCTCCCGTTGAATCAGCGGAGATCGAGCCGCATGAGGACGCGAGGGAAACCGTTCAAGACCGAGTCGGTGGTGGCTGCCTTGGTGAAGCCTGCCTGCTCGAACAACGCCACGGTGCCGACATAGGCCATGGTCGTGTCGATCGGTGCTCCCTCGTTGTCGAGCGGGTAGCCCTCGATCGCCGCGGCGCCGTTCGCTCGTGCGAACTCGACGGCCCCCGCCAGGAGGTGGTGGGAGATTCCCTTCTTGCGGTGGCCGGGACGGACACGGATGCACCACACCGACCACACGGGTAGATCATCGACGTGTGGGATCTTGCGGTTGCGAGCGAAGCTGGTGTCGGCCCGCGGGTGCACGGCGGCCCAACCGACCACCTCGCCGTCGTCGTACGCGAGCACACCAGGGAGAGGGTCTTGGTGGACGAGCAGCTTGGCCCGCTCGCCGCGCGCCGGCCCAACGAGCTCGCGGTTCTCCTTCGACGACGTGAGGCGATAGCTGAGACACCAGCAGACACTGGCATCGGGCCGTTTCGGCCCCAGCATGGTCGCAACTTCGTCGAAGTTCGTCGCCGGACGCACCTCGATCGCCATGCCGGAAGACTTCCAGCCACCCGACGAGTCCGTCAATGCCATGATGCGCTGAACCGAACGACGGCGGGGCTCGATCGAACCCTTCGCCCCGACGAAAGCGAGCATGCGCCATGTCACTGCAGCAGTTCCAGAACGTGGTCGATGGGCAGATGACCGACGCCGCTGACCGCGCGGTCTACGGCGTGGTCGAACCGGCGACCGGCGAGGTCTACGCCGAAGCGCCCCGCTCAGGTGCCGAGGACATCGACCGTGCCTACGTCGCTGCCGGCCGCGCCTTCGAAACCTGGGGCCGCACCACGCCACGGGAGCGGTCGGAAGCACTGCTACGGATCGCTGATGCCATCGAACGGAGGACGGAGGAGTTCGTCGCTGCCGAGTGCCGCAACACCGGCAAGCCGATCCACATGACTCGCTCCGAGGAGATGTCGCCGACGATCGACCACTTCCGCTTCTTCGCCGGGGCCTGTCGATTGCTCGAAGGGCGCTCGGCAGGGGAGTACCTGGCGGATCACACCTCGTATGTGCGTCGGGAGCCGATCGGGGTGATCGGTCAAGTCACACCGTGGAACTACCCGCTGGCGATGATGGTCTGGAAGATCGCGCCCGCCCTGGCGGCCGGGAACACCGTGGTGCTCAAGCCCAGTGACACGACGCCTGCCACATCGACGATGCTGGCCGAACTTGCCCAGGAGTTCCTCCCTCCTGGTGTGCTCAATGTGGTGTGTGGTGACCGTGACACCGGGCGCCTGCTCGTCGCTCATCCGACGCCGGCGATGGTGGCCATCACAGGGTCGGTGCGGGCAGGGATGGAGGTGGCGGCCAGCGCGGCGACACAGCTGAAGCGGGTCCACCTCGAGCTCGGCGGCAACGCCCCGGTGGTGGTGTTCGGTGATGCCGAAGTCGAGGAGGCAGCCGTCTCGATTGCCGAGGCCGGCTTCTTCAATGCCGGCCAGGACTGCACGGCAGCGACTCGGGTACTCGTTGATGCGTCGGTCCACGACGACTTCGTTGCCGCCCTCGCCGAAGCAGCTCGGGCCACCAACGTCGGTATGCCCGACGAAGAGACCGCGTTCTTCGGGGCCCTCAACAATGCCGACCAACTGTCCCGTGTCGCAGGCGTCGTGGACCGTCTCCCGGCCCATGCGGAGGTGGTGGCCGGTGGGGCCCGGCTGGAGCGACCCGGGTTCTTCTATCCGCCGACGGTGATCGCAGGGCTCGAACAACACGACGAGGCGGTGCAGGAGGAGATTTTTGGTCCGGTCATCACCGTGCAGTCGTTCGGCGACGAGGCAGAAGCCATCCGACTCGCCAACGACATTCGGTACGGACTGGCCGCCAGTGTCTGGACGAACGACCACGGTCGAGCGATGCGGGCATCACGCGATCTCGACTTCGGGTGCGTGTGGATCAACACCCACATCCCCTACATCTCGGAGATGCCCCACGGCGGGTTCAAGCACTCGGGCTACGGCAAGGATCTCTCGGTCTACGGCCTCGAGGACTACACCCGCATCAAGCACGTGATGAGCCGACTGCAATAGCGGCGAGGAGAGATCGCATTGGCGGCCACCGTCGGCGAAGCGAACCACACACCTGCGTCAGACCCGCTGGTCACTGCCCCGCCAGGCTCCACTCGCCGATGGTTGTCACACCCCGTGGTCATACTGTTTTCATGGGATTCGGGTCGGCGAAGGATGCGGGGAAGAAGGGGCGGATCACCGCTGATCCGTCGACGCCCTATGTCGCCCAGCTGGCCAATCAGCTCCTCACGTTCTCCTCCATGCACGATGTGGAGGATCTATCGGCCGATGAAATGGCCGACCTGTTGCTGGTAATGGCCAACGCCGCCGAGCACCTCGAGACCCAGACCGGCCAGTTGGCGCTCGCCGCGCATCGCCGTGGTGTGGGCCGCCATCTCGGTTCGAGGTCGACCGGGGCGTGGCTGGCGCATCGGGCGAAGGTCACCCCAGCGCACGCATCGCATGATCCGTCGTTCGGAAACTGGTCGCGTTCGCCCGCTTCTATCTGGCGCATGAGGACGGCAAGATCACCGGCTACCACCTCGACCATCTCGGGGAGTTGTGGCGCAACAACCCCAAGCTCGAAGATCTGCTGTATCGGGACGAGGAGATGCTGTGCGACGCCGCCTGCAGTCTGCCGCCGCAGAAGTTCGGTTTGGTATGCCAGAAATGGTTGTCGCTCGCCGACCCGGATGGGGCGTACGAGAAGTATTTGTTGAACCTGGAGCGCCGGTTCTATCAGTCGTCGAAAGACCTGGACGGCAACTTCCATCTCGCCGGACGGCTCGATCCGGTGAACGGTGAGATCTTCGATCAGCTGGTGTCGAAGCGGGCAGCGGAGTTCTTCGACGCCGATTGGGCGAAAGCGGTGGCGGAGGCAGCGCCGGGTGAAGTGATCACCAAGTCGATGCTGCGTCGGAGTGACCGGCAGCGTCGCCTGGATGCGTTGGTGTCACTGGTGGTCGACGGGTCATCCACGCCCGAGGGGGCGCAACGTCCGGAGCCGTCGATCATCTTCGGCCTCGATGTGTTGAGTCTGTCGGAGTTCATCGCCCAGATGCTGCATGCCGACCTCGGTGACTGGGCACCCGACACCGACACCGGCACCGACGGCGGCACCGCTGCTGCTGCGACCGCCGCTGGAAGCAAGGATGCTGCCGGCCACGAAGGCACCGCTGGTTCCACGGCCACCGCCGCCCGGGAAGAAGCTGCCGCATCGGCGGCTGGTAGCGGGGCGAGCGGCCACACGGCCCCGCACGACGCCAGCGCCGACAGTGGTAGATCCGTGGTGTCAGCGCCCGCCCGCAACGACCACGCTGCCTCTGGCGCCAACACAGCCACCGGGTCCGACGCTGCCGGAAGCGACGCTGCCACCACCGCGCACGCCACCAACCCCACGACCTCCACCAACACTGCGACTGGCACCACGTCCGGCGGGCTGCGGCTGCCGGACCCGCCGTACCCGGTTCCTGCCGGCCCGTCCACCGCAGCGGCGGTCGATCCGATGCGACGCTGCGAGACCTTGCGGGGCACACCGATCCCGTTCCGGATCATGCTCCAACACCTGTTCGAAGCCCGCATCCGCCGGATCGTCTACACCGCACCCAACATCATCATCAACGCCGGCCAGTCCCGCCGCCTGTTCACCACCACCCAGAAACAACTGATCAAATTCCGTGACCGCTGCTGCACGTTCCCCGGCTGTCACCGCGACGCCATCTACTGCGAAGCCGACCACCTCCGAGCCTTCGTCGACGGCGGCCCCACCGACCTCACCAACGGCCAATGCCTGTGCCGCTACCACCACGACCTCAAAACCCGCAACAAGTTCTACTGCGAACCCCTGCCCGACGGGACCATCGGGTTCTTCCTCCCCACCGGCATCAAACTCGAGTAACCCCCCGGCGCATCCAGAGCAGCACGCCAGCCACACCACACCACGCACCGACCCGAACCGACGTTCGAGGCCGGCACCGCCGCGTCTGCTCCTGTGCCGAGGTGGCGCTGGGCCGAAGCGAGACGACGGAGGTCGACTGCGGGATGCCCTCAACTCCGGCACGTGAGATCGCAAGCACGGGCGCCCGCAAGCAGGACGTGGTCGAAAGCCGCTACCGCGGTGCTGTTGCCGTTGCGAGAGCGTGCAGCGTCGTCGCAGACATCAAACCCCACACCAGAGCCGACCTTCGATGGTGGTCGAAGGCGACGTCGATTCCGTCGATCTGACGACGAGTGTGGCGTCCCGGATCGTCGATTCGATGCTGTCTTCTTCCGGCTCCCCGAGCTCGGTGAACTGGAACTCATACCCTCCGGCAATGACGACGTCTTCGGGGGACCAGAAGCCCTCGATCTGCCCGACGATCGGCTCGCCGTCGATGATGGCGAGCGTGTCGGAGTCACCGCCGAAGAAGACGTCGTCGGCCTCATCGCCGCCACGGCGGAACCAACAGCCGACACCCTCGAGACCGGTGGTGTCGAGGGCGTCACGTGTGATCGCCGTCAGCACGAGGCCCGTTGTGCTTGGTGGTGCGGTACCAGGCTCGGACCAGGCGGCACCGATCAGTTCGGTTCCCACCTCCACGACCTCGCCCCGACCGAGCCACGTGGTCGGCATGCCCTCGCCACTGGCCACGAGGTAGGTGCCGTCGTGGTCGTAGTCGATGGCGGTGGTTTCGGCCGGCAGCTCGAACACCGCCACCTCGTTCCCCGTGTCGGGGTCGAAGACGCGGGCGACAGGGCTACCGCCCTCGTCGAGGGCGACCACGATGGCACCGTCGCCCCGCATGGCACCATCGATCACTTCGGCGTCGATGTCGATCACCGCGCCGACGAGGGCAGGCGACGCCGGGCTCGTGAGGCTGATGAAGCTGATTGTTGATCGGCCCTCGTCGTCGGATGAGACAACGAGAGTCTGGGCGTCGAGCCACCCGAGCGGTCGCGGAAATATCGGCGGCTGGGTGCCGTCAGGGGAGGGCAGTACATTTCCGATGGCCGCTGGGTCGACAACCGGGTCTCCGGTCGCGGCGTCGACGACGGCAACCCCGATACCGGCGATCTGTACGGCGAGCATGGAGCCATCGGGTGAGCCAGCAGGAAAGGTGCCATTGGTGCGGACCACAGCGTCGGGGACGGCTGCCGGATCGTTCGGGTCGACGCGATAGAGACTGCCGACCGCCGGCTCGCAGCAGTCTGACACCCAGAGCGCATCACCGACCGCTTCGACCTCGACGAGCCGCTGCGCACCGCCTTCCTGATCGGGGTCGGCCGCTGCGGCGCCCCACCCAAGCACTCGGGTGACCACCTCGCCGGTGTCCGTAGCGACCTCGACCAGATCGAAGGTCGTCGTCTCGATGCCCCAGATCGTCGACGGCAGTGCTTCACCGGTGGTGTCGTCCACCGTGGTGTCGCCGCCCGGTGCGGCGGTCGTGGTGGTCGTTTCGCTGCTTTCGGTCGGATCTGCCGCGCTCGTCGTCGTCGGCGCAGTGCTCGTGGTGGCGGACGATTGGCCATTGCCGCTGCTGCCGCACGCGGCGGCAGCCAACGCAAGGGTCAGGATCGTCGCGATCAGGCGTCCGGAGGTCGGATGGTTCGACATGATGTTCACACTTGTCTTTGCCCGGTCGGCGGGAGGAGTTCCGTCAAGACTCGAGATCACCGCTGTCGACCCGTTCGATGGTGAACTCGACCACTTCGTCGGGCCCGCCGGATCGTGAGCGTTCGTACCGGATGAGCCGACCCGATTCGTCGAGGACGACACGTTCGCTGCCGGCGCTCGTCGACAAGGTGAAGGCGACACGACCAGAGTCCTGCGCCCCAGCGACCGACAGGCCCTCCAGCTCGGCAAGCACGCGCACGGCACCGACCCGGGTGTCGAGCTGACCGGTCGCGATGGGCAGCGCTGGCAGCAAGAGTCGCCAGGCCTCCCCGCTCGGATCGTCGAGTGTCGTCGTCTCGTCGTTTCCGAGCGCCGCACGGAAGGTGGCCAGTGCGTTCCCTGGTGGTGCCGCCGCCGATCGTTCGAGGGCGGCGAGGACGTCGGCCGTCGAGCCCGGCCATTGGCGAAGCGCACCGCCCTCGATCTCGATGGCGTCGATGGTCGGTGCGTAGGCGTAGCGTCCGTCATCGAGATAAACATCCACGCCGGACCGAGGGGCGGCAAGGCCGGTGTGTGTTCGTGCGGCGACCGTGGCATCGCCCGTCGGGGCCGGCGATGTTTCGATGGCTTTCACGTAGTCGTTCAGATCGACCGGTTGATCGAAGAGGTCACCCTGCGTCGACGACTCGGTGGCCGCATCGATTCGGGAGACGTTGCGGTCGGGGTCGGCGGCGACGATCTCGACATCGGAGCGGCGTTCGATCACTAGGGCAGCACCGGCGATCAGCACGAGCACCGCCGCAGCTGCAGCCATGACGGGCCGCAGCTGTCGTCGGGACGAGCGGTCGGCGTGCTGCGCCCGGATGTGCCGCTCGAGGGCAGCACGAGCAGACGAGGTGCTGGCCGGTGTGGGAGGAGCGACCGCTGGTTGTTCGGCGGTGACCTCTGCGAAGCGATCGTCGTTCATCGAAATGCCTCCAGTTCGGCTCCGAGGCGAGCGCGTGCGCGACTCAGCCGCGACCGGACGGTGCCGATCGGAATGTCGAAGGCTTCGGCGATCTCCTGGTATGTCAGGTCGGTCCATGCGACGAGGAACACGAGTTCGCGGTCGTCGGGTCGGAGCTGGTCCACTGCGGCGAGCGCCGGTCCCAGGGCCCGGACGGCGTCGGTTTGCTCGACGATGCGAAGATCGGGTGTGTGGTGTTCCGTGGCCCACCCGCGGAGACGACCGATGGCTCGGCGTCGGCGAGCGGACGTCCTGGCTCGCCGGCGAAGAAGATTCGCCGCGACGCCGTAGAGCCACGGCAAGGCGCTTGGCCGTTCGAGGTCGTAGCGCTCCCGCTGGTCGAAGGCGATGCGGAATACTTCGGCGGCGATGTCCTCGCCCTCGTCGCCGGCTCGAGCGACGCAATAGCGATGGAGTGCAAGCCAGTGCCTCTCGAAAAGCGCGGCGAATCGTTCGGGATCGTCGAAGGACTGGGCGATCAGTTCGGCGTCGGACGACGCCCCTTGATTCATCATGGAGGGACCGGGGCGAGCCTCACGTCGGATCGGAATGCTGTGGACAACACACACCACAGCCTTCCTTGCCCGATCTGCAGCGCTCGGTTCCATTTCGGTCCGGTCGTGGTCGCTGACGCTCGAGTTGATGAGGCGCCATGGTCTCGTCGCGATCGCACCTGTCCAGTGTGACGGCCCCTACCGGTCACAGACGTACCGGGTCCCATTCACTGTCGATCATACTGGACATATTGTCCAGTATGATCGACAACATGTCTTGTTCGGTGATCGGCGACCAATCCAGCCTGCTCGCCGTCTTCGTGCCCTTGTCCGTTCATCTCTACCAGGCGGATGAGTCGTGAGTTCAACGCGTGATCGCATCATCGAAGCCACCCTGCAGCTCGTGGCCGAGGAAGGCTTGGCCGGCGTGACCATGGTCGCCGTTGCCAAAGCGGCCGGTGTCGCACGAGCAACGCTCTACAACCACTACACCGATGTCCCGAGCGTCCTGGCCGACGCCGCCAGGGTCCACAACGAGCACGCCATCGCGGGTCTTCGACAGGCGATGGCCGTGGTCTCCGGTCCCTCGCAGGGCATCGAGCAGCTCGTGCGCTACGTGGCCTCGATCTCGATGCATGGCCACTCGCTCTCCACCCACCATCACTTCCCACCCGAGCTGCGCAACCAGCTTGGTGCGTTCGACCTCGAACTCGCTCAGCAGCTCGAGACCACGCTCGTCGGCGGGGTGGCAAGCGGCGAGTTCCGGCCGGCTCTCGACATCGACACGACAGCGACCCTCCTGCTCCACGCACTGGTCGGTGTCTCCGAGCTCGTCGCGGCGACTCCCGATCGCGCCGCTCCCATCGCCGACAGTGCGATCGCCACGCTGCTGGCTGCCATCGGCGCCGATCCAAAGGACAGATCATGACGCAGAACATCGAAGGAAGATCCGTGCTCGTCACCGGCGGCACGTCCGGCATCGGACGCGCCACCGCCGAACAACTGGCTCGCCTCGGTGCCGAGGTGACGATCACCTCGCGCTCGCTCGAGACGGCGGCGGCTGCTGCTGCCGAACTCTCGGCGGCGACAGGCTCGCTGGTGTCTCCAGCCGAGCTCGACCTCTCGTCGCTTGCCGGTGTGCGTGCGTTCGCGGCGGACCATCTGAAGAAGCACGATCGACTCGACGTGCTCATCAACAATGCAGGGACGATGGCCGGCAAACGGCGTACCACCGGCGACGGCTTCGAGTGGACGCTCGCCGTCAACCATCTCGGCCCGTTTCTGCTCACCAATCTGCTCACCCCGCTCCTGGTCGACAGCGCGCCGGCCCGAGTCATCATCGTCAGCAGTGAGAACCATCGGGGAGCAAAAGGAGGCCTGAACTTCGACGATCTCCAGATGACGGAGGGCTACACGCCGTCGAAGGCGTACGCCTCGTCCAAGCTGGCCAACATCTTGTTCACCGCCGAAGTCGATCGCCGTCTCGGCCCGCAAGGGGTGATGGCGCGAACGCTCCATCCCGGCGTCGTCGCCACCAACTTCGGCAAGGGCCCCGGTAGCCCCCGTTGGATGGGCGTCGCCATGACGATGCTCAAGCCGTTCTTGGCGTCCCCCGAGAAGGGCGCCGCCACGAGCGTGCATCTCGCTACCGCTCCCTCGGTCGAACTCGAAGGCGGCCTCTACTGGTCGTCGAGCAAGCCGAAGCAGCCGAGTCAGCCGGCGCTCGACCATGCTGCAGCACGACGGCTCTGGGAGGTCTCCGCCGAACTGGTCGGCCTCGAGTAAGCAGCGTTCCCCGATGAGTGGTGTTCACCAGGTCATGATCACCTTGGCGGCTGAGCCAGAGCGAAGCGCATCGAAGGCGGCGTCGTGATCATCGATCGAGAAACGGTGGGTGAACAGTGGGCCGAGGTCGAGGCCATCCTGCAGCAGTGCCGCTGCCTTGTACCAGGTCTCGAACACTCGTCGGCCGTACACACCGCGGAGCGTGAGGCCGCGGAAGATCACCTTCGTCCAGTCGATCCCGGCACCGCTCGGGAGAATGCCGAGTAGGGCGATTCGGCCGCCGTGGTGCATGGCGTCGACCATCGCGGCCAGACCGGCCGGCGCTCCGGACATCTCGAGCCCGACATCGAATCCCTCGGTCATGCCGAGCTCGGCCATCACGTCGGCCAGGGTCGTGGAGCGCGGGTCGACGGCCCGAGTCGCTCCCATTCGTCGGGCGAGTTCCAGTCGTTCCGGGTGGAGGTCAGTGACGACCACGTGTCGAGCACCGGCGCGCTGAGCGATCGGAATTGCCATGAGACCGATCGGACCGGCGCCGGTGATCAACACGTCTTCACCGACGAGGTCGAACGTGAGCGCGGTGTGCACAGCGTTGCCGAGCGGGTCGAGCACGGTCGCAGTGTCGTCGTCGATGTGATCAGGAATGACATACACGTTGGCGGCAGGGACGCAAAGGTACTCGGCGAATGCGCCGTCACGACCGACGCCGACACCGATGGTGTTGCGACACAGGTGACGTTGTCCGGCACGGCAGTTGCGGCAGTAGCCACATGTGAGGTGACCCTCGGCGCTGACTCGGGCGCCCTCGACGACGCCGGTGTGTTCCCGGTCGGTGACCTGGTCGCCGATCTGCACCACGTGTCCGAAGCATTCGTGACCGATGGTCAACGGCACCGGGATCGTGGCCGCTGCCCACTCGTCCCAGTCGTCGATGTGGAGGTCGGTCCCGCAGATCCCCATCTGGGCGACCTCGATCAGTACCTCGGTGGGGCCTGGCGTCGGGCGCTCGATCTCGCAGATCTCGAGGCCTGGCCCGGCGTGCACCTTCCGCAGGGCTCGCATGGTGGTCATCGGATCACGTCGAGTTCACGGCCGACAGCGACGAAGGCATCGATCGCCCGGTCCAATTGGTCGCGTGTATGGGTGGCGTTCATCTGGGTTCGGATCCGGGCAGTGCCCTGCGGGACGACCGGATACGAGAACGCGGTCACGTAGACGCCGAGTCCCAGCAGGCGATGTGCGAACTCGCCAGCGAGGGCGGCGTCACCGAGGAGGACCGGGATGATCGGGTGACCCGAGCCGAGCAACGTGAACCCGGCGCCCTCCATCCGAGAGCGGAAGTGCGCAGCATTGGCGACCAGGGCATCGCGGCGCGCAACGCCATCGCGCGCGAGCCTGATGCCTGCGGACGCGCCGGCGAGCAGCGGCGGGGCGAGCGCGTTGGAGAACAAGTAGGGCCGGGCTCGCTGGCGCAACAGGTCGACGATTCGCTGGTCGGCGGCGACGAATCCGCCCATGCCGCCACCCAGTGCCTTGCCGAGTGTGGAGGTCGTGATGTCGACCCGGTCGGTCACTCCATACAGCGCCGCGGTTCCGCGTCCGTCGGGGCCGATGAAGCCGGTGGCGTGGCAGTCGTCGAGCATCACCATGGCGTCGTGACGCTCGGCGATCTCACAGAGCCCGGCGACGTCGGCGGCGACGCCATCCATCGAGAACACGCCGTCGCTCACGATCAGCACGGTGCGCGCCCCGTCGGCGAGCGCCGCTCGCACTTGGCGATCACAGTCGGCGAGGTCGGCAGTATCGAAGCGATACCGGCGGGCTTTGCACAGACGAATGCCGTCGATGATCGAGGCATGGTTGAGCGAGTCCGAGACGATGGCATCGGACTCGTCGAGCAGCGGTTCGAAGACGCCACCGTTAGCGTCGAAGGCGGCAGCGAACAAGATCGAGTCGTCGTAGCCGAGCCAGTCGGCGATCTCGTGCTCGAGCGAGCGGTGCAGATCGCTGGTGCCGCAGATGAAGCGAACCGATGCCATCCCGAACCCGTGGCTCGCCATGGCTTCCGACGCCGCGGCAATCACCGCCGGGTCGTCGGCGAGACCGAGATAGTTGTTGGCGCACAGGTTGAGCACAGCGTCGCCGCCGGACACCTGGATCTGGCCGGCCTGCGGCGACGTGATGATCCGCTCGGCCTTCCAGAGCCCGGCCTTCCTGATCTCGTCGAGCGTGCCGTCCAACCGCTCGTAGAACGCCTCGCGACCCTGTGCCTCTGCCACGTTGCGAGACTACTCGGACGCTGGATGGCCGTCGGGCTCGGCCGCTCGTGGAGGCCCGTCAGTACGGCGCGGATCGTGGGGGTGACGTCGTCAGTCGCCGGTGATCGATGTGTCCGCCACGGTCGTTGCGTCGGCGAGGGGAACGAGGTCGGAGGCGGTCCTGGAGTCACTCGTCACGATCTCGAACACGACGCCGGGTTGCGGGGACCACACGAGAAACGTGAGCGGTCCATAGGAATCGGAGACGGTCGCGCCGGCCCACGCAGTTCCGACTGCGACATCGTACGGCGTGAGCGTCGAGCCGGTGCTGGCTGCGTAGAGCAACGGGTCGACCCAGTCCGTGACCTCGTTGATCGTCAAGGTTCCCGAGGTCTCGGCAAGCGTGGTGCGTGGCGAGGAATCGACACCGAGCTCGCGGTACGGAACGAACTGCTCATAGCCGTCGGGCAGTCCGGCGAACGCCGCCCGGTAGGGCTGCGCCGTGGTGTCGACTCGGGCCGACGCAAGCACGTCGCGCAGCAGACCGAGCTCGACGTTCCCCGAGGCCGCGATCGTCGGCGAGGTGTCGGTGGCGAGAACCGTGTACGACCCCCACGCCGCCTGTCGGTAGCGGGTGCCGTCGATCACGATGTCCTTGGCATCGTCGAGAAGCTGCCATCTGCCCTCGAACGCGGTGACCATGATCGGATTCACGAACGCTCCTGATCGGCGTTGGGCGATCGCCGTTGCGGTCCAGTAGCCGTTGCGCCAACCACCGGCACGCTGTGCCGTCACGAACGGCCCGAAGTCGACAGGAGGCGCCTCTAATGCGGGAACGATCGAGCCGGGAGCGGCACCGCCGCCGAGCTCGACGGCAGGGATCAGAATCGGCTCCGCCTCGGTTGCTGCAATCAGCGCTTTGCTTCGGCCTGTCTCGTCCGACCCCGACACAAGTGTCGACACCATTGCTGCGCCGAGTCCGAGAACGACGATCGCCGCCGCCGAAGCCCAGATCGTGCGGCGCCCCCGACGTACCGGCTGTGCATCCTGCGCCGACAGGAGTTCGACGTTCGAGACCGGGCGCGGCGCCTCCGCCTCGGTCACGAGCGTCGCTTGATCCGGCGCATCGGCCCAGTGGTCGAGGATTCGTTCCCAGATCGCATCCTTCTCCGCCTCGGTGAGCGGCGGGACCTGCGGGCGGGCCGACGCAAAGGTCTCGAGGTCATCCATCGTTCGCTCTCCTTGGTGCCATCTGCCTTCGTAGTTCGGCGCGGATCCGGTGCCGACGGGAGCGGACCGTGCCGGTTGGGATGCCGAGGACCGATGCCACCTCATCGTGGCTGAAACCCTCCCACGCGATCAGGACGACGAGGTCTCGATCGTCCGGGCGGAGCTGTGCGACAGCGAGCCACACTCGATCGACATCGGCTGTGGCGTCGAGGTGATCGACGACCTGTTGTGCTTCCTCGGCGAGCGCAGGCTGACGCATGGCGTGTCGCGCCGTGGCCTTCAGGCGGCGTTGCTCGGAGCGCCAGTGTCGTCGGATCAGATTGGTCGCAATGCCAAAGATCCACGCTCGCTCGGTCCCGCGAATCGGGTCGAAGCGGTCGAAACTCTCCAACGCAATACGAAACGTTTCGGCCACGATGTCACCCGCAACCTCGGTACCCAGGCGCCGAGCCACATAGCGATGAACGGCATCGACGTGCTCTCGGTAGAGCGAAGCGGCGGCGACGCGGGCCGGCGCCGAGTTGTCAGATGCCGTGCTGGCCCCGTCCATGACCAACTCTTGCCCGCTGTGGAGCCTCCGTTCAGAATTCTTCTCTCAGTCGAGTGCCTTCATGAACGACCAGAGCCCGCCTTCGTGGTCGCGGGCGCTGTACTCGCGGTAGCCGTAGGGCTGGTCGACCGGCGGGTACACGATCTCGGCGCCCCGCTCGCTGGCGAGCGCGTGGTGGGCATCGACGTCGTCGACCATGATCGCCATGGTGGCGGTGGCCGCGCCGAGCGTCCTGGGAGATGCCAGCTTGAACTCGCTGGTCTCGGGATGGAGCCAGACGACGCCGTCGCCAGCTTCGAGCGAGGCGTGGACCGGGTGGCCGTCGCCGTCGTGTTCGATCGTTCCTGGTCCGAGCCCGAAGACGTGTTGCAGGAACTCGAATCCGGCTTCGAGGTCCTGGTAGACGAGGATGGAAATGCGCTGGCGGACGGGGTTGTCGAATGCGGTCATGTCGTGGAGTACCTCGATGAATCGGTGACCGGTGTGGTCGGGGTGGTCGAGTTGGCTGAGAAGAACGCTGAGGTGGCTTCGCAGTCGCGCGCCTGCGGCGAGGCGAGCCTCGGTGGCAGCGAGGTGGGTCTGCAAGGTCGAGGCGAGATCCCATTCGGGATCGTTGAGCGCCGCCTTCACCTCGTCGAGCGACAGGCCGAGACGGCGGAGCATGGCGATCCGGTAGAGCGCAGCGAGGTCGTCGTCGGTGTAGATGCGATGTCCTGCCTCGGTACGTGAGGAAGCCGTGAGCAGGCCGATCTCGTCGTAGTGGTGCAGTGTTCGCACCGTCACGCCCGCAGCGGATGCGATTTCACCGATGCGATAGCCCTGGGGGTCGGTGTCCATAACGCCAACGTAGAACCTCACGTCGCGTCAGGAGCAAGTGTTTCGAGGCTCCGATGGATCTCCCGTGAGCTCGGGTGAGCTCAACGAACACGGAGACGCGTCAGGCCGGCTCCATGCGGCGCGGAAAGCGTATGGTGAAGGTGCAGCCCTCGCCGGGGGAGGTCACCAGGTCGATCGTGCCGTGGTGGGCCTCGATGATGGAGCGGGCGATCGCAAGACCGAGCCCCGAGTTGCCAGTCTTTCGTGACCGAGAATCGTCGCCACGAAAGAATCGGTCGAACACACGAGTGGCCCGATGCTCATCGAGACCAGCGCCCGTGTCGGCGACGACGACCTCGGGCCCGCTCGGTTGATCGCGCACCGACAGAACGATGGCGGCGCTGGAATCGGTGTGGGTGAGTGCGTTGTCGACGAGTGCGCCGATGACCTGTTGGAGACGGAACAGATCACCGATGGTCTCGACGGCGGTGGGCGGTGTCTCGACCACGATCGATCGTTGGGGTTGGACCGCTCGAGCGTCGCTGGCTGCATCCTCCACGAGCCGATTCAGGTCGACGCGGTCCTCCCGCAGCGGGCGCTGCTGGTCGAGGTTGGCGAGTAGGAGAAGGTCCTCGACGAGATCCTTCATGCGGGTGGTCTCGCGCGTCATACGGCGCAACATGTCCTCGACCTCGTCGGGATGTTGGAACCTCCCCTGGTCGTAGAGCTCGAGATATCCCTGGATCGATGTGAGAGGGGTTCGCAGTTCGTGTGACGCGTCGGCGACGAACTGGCGACGGCGTTCCTCGATGGCGTCCCGATCATCGAGCATCAGGTTGAAGGCGTGCGCCAGCTTCCCGGCCTCGGTGTGATGGTCGATCTTGTCGACGCGATGGGTTCGGTCGCCGCCGGAAATGGCTTCCGCCGCTCGGGTCACTCGGCGAATCGGATCGAGGCCGAGCCGTTCCACCCACCACACAGCAGCGGCGATCGTCGCCAGTACGAGCGCGCCCATCATGACGAGTACGAGTTGGAGCCTGCGAATGGCGCTATCGACCTCGTCGAGTGGGAGCGCGACGATGAGGAAGGCGCTGCTGTCGGGAAGATCGCTCACCGCAATGCGGAACCGGACGCCGTTTGCCGATCCGTCGACGGTGGACGGGTTGGCCGTCAGCGCCGTGAGCTCGTCCGAATCAGTGGTGACGAGGGGAACATCGTCGATGAGCTGCCCTTGCAGCAAGGGCAACAGCTGCTCCTGATCGACGATGCCGACGAAAAGCCGAGAGATCGGTGCCTCCGGGGCGACGGGTGCCGCCGAGATCGCCGGATCGAGCATGCCGACAGGTCGGTTCGGAACGCGAGCGAACGGTCGTGCCGCCGTGAGTTGCTCGTCCACCTGCGAAATCAGGAAGGCCCGCTGGCTTCGGACCAGGACGAGTCCGCCGACGATCACGAGCGCAAGGACAGTGACCATCGCTGCGATCAGGCGGACGCGCAGACTCACTGCAGTGCCCGCCGTTCGGTACCGCTACCGGCGAGGACGGTCTGAGGGCTCACGGCTCGACTCGGAGGCAGAAGCCGATGCCACGGATGGTGTGGATGAGTCGCGGTTCCACCTGGTCGATCTTGCGCCGTAGATAGCTGATGTAGGTGTCGACCACCGCAGAGTCGCCGTCGAAGTCGTAGGCCCACACGTGGTCGAGGATCTGATCACGGGACAGCACACGCCCGGTGTTCACGAGTAGGTAGTGGAGCAGCTTGTACTCGGTCGGCGAGAGCTGTACGGGTTCGCCCGCTCTGGTGACTCGATGGGCGTCGTCGTCCATCGTGAGGTCGGCGCATCGCAGTTCCCGTCCCCCGTCACCCACGCCGGGCTTGGGGAGGCGCAGCTTCACTCGGGCGACGAGCTCGGCCACGGCGAACGGTTTGGTCACGTAGTCGGCACCGCCCGTGGTGAGTCCCCGCACCCGGTCTTCGGTGCCATCCCGGGCGGTGAGGAACACCACGGGGGCCGACGATCCACGGTCGCGAATCCGCTGGAGCAAGGTGAAGCCGTCGACATCCGGGAGCATGACGTCCAACACGA
This sequence comes from Acidimicrobiales bacterium, assembly GCA_041394265.1. Lineage (NCBI taxonomy): Bacteria > Bacillati > Actinomycetota > Acidimicrobiia > Acidimicrobiales > Acidimicrobiales bacterium. The sequence goes on along the minus strand of JAWKIO010000005.1, from coordinate 1,388,485 downwards.
TGACGACCGGATGCAGCGCCGTCACCAGGTTCAGCGCCTCGGAGCCGGTCTCTGCCGTGGTCACGTCGAAGCCGGCCATGTCGAGCGCCGACTCCACGATGAAGCGAATGTTCTCCTCATCGTCGACGACGAGCACACGAGGTCCCGGCTCCGTGCTCATTGTCGACGCATCGATTCTGCGATCGAGTTGGCCTCCTGCTCGACGGTCGCAGCGTCGACCAATGCTGTTGCCTGCTCGGTCAGTACCGATGCTCGATCGGCCAGGAGTTGTTCGGCGGTGCCCGATTCGAACAACGACGCCTCGAGGTCGTCGAGCTGCTGCTGGTAGAGCGCCTCGAATTCGTCGTTGGCATGGAACCGTTCGACGAGCGTGTTCGATCGTCCGAACCCTCCGGCGCCACCACGGCCCTGCTCGAAGCCTTCGGGCGGGGCGAACCCCTCAGGTAGGTCGCCATCTTCGGGAGGCTCGAAGCCTTCCGGAATCTCACCATTGGCAGGTGCGCCATCGGGGGCTCCCCCCGGAGGAAACCCGCCCCCGCCGAAGCCGCCGCCTCCACCGAGTCCGCCGAATGCGAGGTTCATGTCCCAGGGCACGACCGTGAACTGCTCCGACGATGCGTCCCACCACAGATACGAGTTGTTGCCCGGTCCGTCGATGTCGTCGAAGTTCTGCACGAGCTCCATCATGGCCAAGTAGGTCGCAAACGACTCGATGTCGAGACGATCGGCCAGCTCGTCCGCAAAGGTGGCGTCGTCGGATTCGTTGATGAACTGGAGGAAGTCGATGAGCGGCGTGAGATCGGCCACCTTCTTGCCGCCCTCCTGATCGAAGACGTCGTTGTACGAGTCAGGGTCGTCACCCCGGTAGGACCAATCTCCGGTGCTCTCGGCTTTGTAGAGAGCACCCGAGTCGGCGAAGCTCGAGTCCTGCCAAGCATCGTCGGAGGGGTGCTCGATCATCAGACGCAGCGCTGCGTCACCTCCGTTGACCGAGAAGGCGACATGGGCAGCCTCTTGCGAGGCCAATCCTGCCTCGCGCAAGAGATCCAGCGCGACGGCCTCGTTGAGCGAGGTCTGCGAGTTGTTCGAGCGGACCACGATGTCCACGTAGCCCTGGTGTTGCTGGCCCTCAACGAACTGATCGAGGCGAATCAGCCACGGCAGGCCTTCAGGGTCGTCTGCCGACACTCCGCCGCCGACTCCACCACCGCCGAACCCTCCGGGTCGGCCGCCGGCGCCTCCCGCGCCGTCGGGAAGTTCCGGCCTATCGGCAGCGTCGCCGCCAGCGAGGCCTCCTCCTGGTCCTCCACCGAAGCCGCCGGACAGGCCGGCGAGCGACGAGTTGCCCTTCAGGCGAGCGCCGGCCCGCTCGTAGGTGACGCCGTCGATGGTGACCGTCACCTCGATCCACTCCTTCTCGCCTGTGTCGGCGAGCGTGGCGATCATTGCGTCGTAGTCCTCCTGCACGTAGCTGAGCTCGAGGTCATGGACCACCGACGCGTCGAACAACGCCGTTCCATCGGCGGAGACCGTCTCCGATTCGGACGTCGACGCAGCGTTGGCTGCCTCGGCGCTGGATTCCTCGGCGGCCGGGTCATCGCTGCCGCCACAGGCGGAGACGAGGAGTGCGGCGACGCCAACGGCGCAGAGTGTTGTTCTGATCGACATGAAGACCTCCTGACCGACCATCGAACCGACACACTCTGGCCATTGTCTTCATGGTGTCTGTGAACTTTCTGTGAGCGGACGTCAGAAGATTCCATGTGTGCTCACAGGGATCTCACAAGGTGCCCCGTTAAACGTTTCGTCACCGTTCGTTCACCTTCGGAGAAGGGCCGCATGAAAACCACGCTTCCGTTCGTACTCGACCTGGTGGCAGTGTCCATCCTGACCTTCGGGCTGTACTTGCCTCGCCACCGCCGACGTGATCTCGTCGTGTCGTATCTCGGCGTCAACATCGGGGTGCTGGCGGTTGCCGAGGCCTTCACCTCGACCGATGTGACCGCCGGACTGGGGCTGGGACTCTTCGGCGTGCTGTCGATCATCCGGCTGCGATCCTCCGAGCTCGATCAGCCCGAGGTCGCCTACTACTTCGTGTCGCTGGCGCTCGGGGTGCTTGGAGGCGTCCCGATTTCGCCCATGTGGTTGGCCCCTGCACTGATGGCCGCGTTGCTCGCCGTCCTGTACATCGGCGACCATGGCCGGCTCCTTGGTCGCTACCGGTCACAGCGCATGAACCTCGATCGTGCCTTCACCGACGAGAACCAGCTGATTGCGCACCTCGAGCGTTTGCTCTCGGCGAAGGTGCACCGCATCACGGTTCGCCGCGTCGACCTGGTCAACGACACCACCGACGTCGATGTCCGCTTCGAGATTGCTGGCGGGCCCTCGCCGATCGCGCCCTCGGCGGGGTCGCAGGCAGTGGAGCTCGAAGCATGACGCTCCCGGACACGGGGATCGATCTCGACGGGCTCCTCGCACATCTTGACGGTGTCGGGTTGGAGGAACTCGTCGCGACCGCCGAGCTGCAGACCCGCAAGGACCGAAAGTACGTGGTGCCCGTCACGGTGCTACCGCAACTCGTCGATGCGATCGCCGACGAAGGCAGGGTGCTGACGATCGGCGACCGCACGAGGTTCCGCTACCGCTCGGTGTACTTCGATACCCCACGGCTCGACTCGTATCTCGACGCCGCACGGCGCCGGCCATCGCGGTTCAAGGTGCGAACCCGCCTCTACCTCGACAGCGACCTGTGCATGCTGGAGGTGAAGACCAGAGACCGGCGCGGCAGGACCGTGAAGCACCGCGAGGCCTGCGATCCGGCCGAGGAGGGCGGACTGTCGGCGTTCGGGCGAGCGGTTGTCGGATCGATCGATGCGACCCGGCCCTTCACCAGCGAACTCGTGCCCACGCTGACGACGAACTATCACCGAACCACGCTGTTGGTCGGTTCCGGCGAGGCGGCGCGCGCCACGATCGACACCTCGTTGTACTGGCAAGTGGACTCGAGCGACCTGGGACTCGGACCGTTTGCTCTGATCGAAACCAAGACGACCGGGAAGCCGTGCGCCGTCGATCGGCTGCTGTGGCAGACGGGCCACCGTACGACCACCATCAGCAAGTACTGCACGGGACTTGCACTGGCCCGACCTGAGCTCCCGGCCAACAAGTGGAATCGAGTTCTACGCCATCAGTTGGGCTGGGTGCCCGCTCACGGTCGGTGACGTTCGGCTCTATCTCACACCGGCTCAGCGAATGACGATGAGTCGGTCGAGCGAGGTGGTGAGATGACGACGAGCCTGACGACGCGCACGGACGACTCGACTGGTCGTGCCGTTCGGCGTTGGGGGCCGCTCGGAGCGGCGGCGCTCGTGTGGTGGGCGTTGTACCACTGGAACCAGCCGTTCTGGGACTGGCTGATCTACGACACCGCAGGTCTGGACCGGACGTCGCACTGGGGTCAGGCGGTCCACTTCTTCTTCTACGACGTCACCAAGATCGCACTGCTGCTCTCCGGGGTGATCTTCGTGGTGACGGTGCTGCGCAGCTTCATGTCGGTCGAACGCACTCGAGCCTTGCTGGGCGGGAGGCGCGAAGGCGTCGGCAACGTCGCCGCGGCCGGGTTGGGGGTGGTGACGCCGTTCTGCTCGTGCTCGGCCGTCCCGGTGTTCATGGGGTTCGTCGCCGCCGGCGTCCCTCTCGGTGTGACCCTGTCGTTCCTGATCGCGTCGCCGATGGTGAACGAAGTGGCGATCGTGCTGTTGTTCGGGCTGTTCGGCTGGAAGATCACCGCCCTCTACATCGCATCAGGTCTGCTGATCGCCGTGCTCGCCGGCACCATGCTCGGTCGGCTCGGGTTGGAACGGTGGGTGGAACCGTTCGTGTTCGAGACCAAGCTCCGTGGCAAACAGATCGACCCGTCAAAGGGATTGTCGTGGGACGACCGCCTGGCGATGGGTCGCGAAGAGGTGCGCACCATTCTTCGCAAGATCTGGCCCTATCTGCTCGTCGGCATCGCGCTCGGCGGAGCGATCCACGGGTGGGCACCCGAAGCGTGGTTCGCCGATCACGCGGCTGGTCCGCTGGGGGTGCCGATCGCCGTCGGACTCGGCGTCCCGCTGTACTCCAACGCTGCCGGCGTGCTGCCCCTCGTCGAGGTCCTCCACGACAAGGGCATGCCGATGGGCACCCTGCTGGCGTTCATGATGAGCGTGGTCGCCCTCTCGCTTCCTGAGCTGATCCTGCTGCGGCGGGTGCTCAAACCCAAGCTGATCGTCACGTACGTCGGCGTCGTCGCCGTCGGGATCCTGGCGACCGGTCTCACCTTCAATCTCGTGCTCTGAAATGGGCATGCTCGAAAGGCACACCGTGATGGACATCAAGATCCTCGGCACCGGCTGTGTGAACTGCAACAACCTCGAAGCCAACACGCGCACAGCGCTCGCCGACCTCGGCCTCGACCTCGAGATCGACAAGGTGACCGACCCCGGCGAGATCGTCGGCTGGGGCGTGATGTCGACCCCGGCACTGGTGATCGACGACGAAGTCGTCGTGTCGGGCCGGGTTCCTCCGGCTGATCAGATCAAAGCGCTGCTGGCGAGCCGCTGACCGCCGTCTGGTCCTGATGGGAGGCGAGGTCGGCGCTGCTCGTGAGCCGAAAGGTGAGGAGCCACGTGGTGACCACGAAACCGGTCGAGCCCCAGAGCGCAGCGTCGAGTCCACCCCACAGGTAGAGCACGCCGGACAGGAGGGTGCCTACGAGGCGCCCCGTGGCGTTGGCCGAGTAGTAGAAGCCGACGTCGAGGCTGACGTCGTCGCCCTGGCTGTAGGCCAGGATCAGGTACGAGTGCAGCGACGAGTTCACTGCGAACACGGCGCCGAACACGATCAGTCCGCCGACGATCGCCACCGTGGTGGCGATGTCGAGCGCGACGAGGATGGCGATCACCGCCGAGACGGCGGCAAGCAGGAGCGCCCAGGTGCGAGCAGCAGCGATCTCGGCGTCGAGATCACCCTTGGTCGAGCGCAACAGTCGGGGGGCGATCGACTGAATCATGCCGTAGCCGATGACCCAGGCGGCGAGGAACCCGCCGATGCCCTCGTACGACCAGCCGAGCACTTCGTCGAGGAACACCGGCAGCGCCACGACGAACCAGATGTCGCGAGACCCGAACAGGAAGAACCGTGCGGCGGAGAGTCGGTTGATGGCGGTGGACTTGGACAGGATCGATCGCAGCGCCGGCTTCTTCTTGGCCTTGCCGATGTCCTCGTTCAACAACACCCCGACCGATACCAGCGCGACGGCGATGAGACCGGCCATCGCCCAGAGCGCGGCGTCGTAGCCCAACCACGACAGCAGGGCGGCGCCGAGGAAGAACCCAACGCCCTTCAATGCATTCTTCGATCCGGTGAGGATGGCGACCATCCGGAACAGGGCGCCGTCGCCGGCGACGAACTTCACGGCACTCTTCGAGCTCATCTTCGTCAGGTCCTTGGCCACACCCGACAGCGCCTGGAAGCCCATCACGTACCCAACCGACGCAAGCTCGGGCCATGACGCATCGTGGAACGTGAGCGCGGCGAGGGCGACGATCTGGAGCCCGAGTCCGACGAGCAGGGTGCGATTGAGACCTGAGCGGGCACCGACCCATCCGCCGAGGAGATTGGTGACGATCCCCATGAACTCGTAGAGCAGGAACAGAAACGCGATCGAGACCGGCGAGTAGCCGAGGTCGTGGAAGTGCAGCAGGACCAGCATGCGCAGGGCGCCGTCGGTCAGTGTGAACGCCCAGTAGCCGGCGGTGACGAGAACGTAGTTGCGCAGTTGCACGGCTCAGGCCCCGAGGTCGCGAGCGATCCTGGCGGCGAGGTCGGCCATGCGGAACGCGTAGCCGTATTCGTTGTCGTACCACGCCAGTACCTTCACCAGCCGGCCGTCGGTGACCATCGTGGAGGGGGCGTCGACGATGCCGGAGCGAGTGTCGTTCACGTAGTCGGCCGAGACGAGTGGCCGGGTCTCGTACCCGAGGATCCCTGCGAGGTCGCCGTCGGCCGCGGTGCGGAACAGCTCGTTGACCTCGTCGACGGTGGTGTCTCGGGCAACGGTGAATACGGCATCGGTGAGCGAGGCGTTGAGTAGCGGCACTCGGACGGCGATGCCGTCGAGTTTGCCGGTGAGTTCGGGGTAGATGAGCGTGATCGCCGTTGCCGAACCGGTCGAGGTGGGAATGAGCGAGTTCAGCGCCGAGCGGGCCCGGCGCAGGTCCTTGTGTGGGGCGTCGACGATGACCTGGGTGTTGGTGACGTCGTGGATGGTAGTGATCACACCCCGCTCGATCCCGATCCCCTCGTGGACCACCTTCACCACCGGAGCGAGACAGTTGGTGGTGCACGATGCGGCGGTGACGATGTGATCCGACGCCGGGTCGTAGAGGTGGTCGTTGCAGCCCATCACGACGTTGAGCACACCGTCGCTCTTCACCGGCGCCGCCACGATCACCTTGCGTACCCCGCCGTCGAGGTAGGGCTGGAGGAGTTCGGTGGTACGGAACTTGCCCGAGGCTTCGAGCACGATGTCGACCCCGTGGTCAGCCCAGGGCACCGCGCCAGGCGTGTCGAACGAGCTGTGCGTGATCGTGCGGCCGTCGAGGGTGATGGTGTCGCCGTCGGTCGCGATGTCGGCGTCGAGTCGGCCATGGACGGTGTCGAACTCCAACAGGTGCGCCGAGGTGGTGGCGTCGGCCTTTGGTTCGTTGATGTGCGCCAGCTCCAGCTCAGGATGCTGGCGCAACCCTCGAACGACGAGGCGTCCGATGCGGCCGAAGCCGTTGATACCGATGCGGACGGTCATCGCACACCTCCGCCCAGAGTGGCGATGCGAGCGTCGAGGTCGGCGATCACCTCGTCGAAGGCGGCATCGTTGCCGGTCTCGACCGGATCGGGGAGCGACCAGTGCCACCATCCGGGTTCGGGCTCGAGTTCTTCGTGGGCTCGATCGCACACCGTCACGACCAGCCCGGCCTTCACCGGCTCCTTGAGCTTGCGTGGCCGACTTGTGGAGAGGTCGAGTCCGGCTCGCTTGGCGGCTGCGACCGCACCAGGATGCACCTGCGCCGCTGGTTCCGTGCCGGCCGACGACGCTCGACCACCGGTCCGGTCCCGCCACAGCGCTGCGGCGAGCTGTGAGCGGGCCGAGTTGTGCGAACACACGAACATCACGGTCCCCCGGGGGCGATTGGTCGCCAGTTCCAGATCGGCGAGTGGTCCTCGAACGAGGCGAACATACCGGCGGCGACGGTCTCCGGCGGAGACGAACCGTTCGATGAGCCCGACCTCTTCGAGGACGTCGAGATGGTGCGCCAGCAGATTGGTCGGCAGGTCCAGCCGGAGACCCAACTCCGACGGCGATCGATCCGACACCGCCAGTTCTTCCACGATGCCGAGTCGGTGCTCTTCGCCGAGTGCGGCATGGAGGCGGGCGCGTTCGCTTCGGTTGAGGTTCACTCTCGGGACGGTATCCGCTCCCTGGCTATTGAGTCAACATTGATTGAGTTAACAACGGGTGGCCGGTGCGAGAATGCTGCACAACGCTGCGAGCTGGTTCTGGCGTAGCGAGAACCATGCCCATTTGCCCCGCTGCTCTCGGTCGAGCACGCCGGCCTTCACGAGGATCCCAAGGTGGTGGCTCACGGTTGGCTGGCTTCGATCGACCAGATCGGGAAAGTCGCAGGCGCACACTTCGCCGTTCGCTGCGGACGCCACGATCGACACCAGGCGGAGGCGAACCGGGTCGGCCAACGCCTTGAACACGATCGCCAGCTGTTTCGCCGTGTCGTCATCGAGTGCGGCATCGGACAATGGAGCGCAGCATGCCTCGAGTGACGTCATCGAGATTTCCATGGGAAACATATTGACATATGTCGATGCGAATGGCAACGTATCGATCATCATCGAAACGGCAGGGCCGGTGCTCGGCCTGAACGAAAGGGATCCGACCCATGCGTCTCCAGCTCGCCCTCAACGTCGACAACCTCGACGACGCCATCGACTTCTACTCGAAGATGTTTGCCGCCGAGCCCGCCAAGATTCGACCCGGCTACGCCAACTTCGCCATCGAGAACCCGCCACTCAAGCTGGTGCTCTTCGAGGGGGCGGGCGACAACGGCAGTATCAACCACCTGGGCGTCGAGACCGAAACGTCGGACGAGGTCTTGGCGGCCGAAGCCCGACTCTCGGATTCCGGCCTCGAGACCACTGGCGTCGACGAGACGGTCTGCTGCTATGCCGAGAAGACCGAGACCTGGGTGTACGCCCCCGACGGCAACAAGTGGGAGTGGTACGTCAAGCGGGCCGACGCCGAACAACTCCAGAACGTCGTCGCCGGCGCCAACGCCGGCGTTCAATGCTGTGCTCCGGCGCCCGCCGTCGACCAGGATGCCGAAGCTGGCGCAGGGGCGTCGTGTTGCTGACGAGGTGATGCTGGTTCTCATCGAACCTCAGCGGCCCGTCGGTGGTGCGGGCGTCGCAGGGTCGATGTGTCTCGGGTGAAGGCCCCTCGCGGGTTGATAAGGATGCCTAACATCTGATAGTTGTAGAGCTTATCTACTGTACCGGGTTGCCCGTGAGTGTGCTGCTGTTCAACACGATGGCACCCAAGCCGACCCCTCTGAACCAGCGAGGTGCATTCATGACCGAATCCGTCGTCGGTGCGGCCGCCGTCTTCGAGCATCTCAACGGCAACCACGCCGACACGGTGCTCTTTCTCGCCCGATACCTCGCCGGCGACGATGCGTTGACGGATGCCGAACTCGTCACTGCCAGGGTCGGCGGTGTCGAAATTGATGTCTGCGGCACGGCCGGAACGAGGCGAGTTCGTGTTCCGGCACCTGCGCCGATCGCCACCACATCGGATCTCCACGGCCTGCTCATGGGCTGTGTTGGTGACGCCCGCGCTGCTGATCCCGACGGCGAGCTGACCTCGATCGAACGCGAGCTCGCAGTCCGGGACGCCATCCCGACACGCGTGGTCGAGGTGGTGGCGGTGAGTGATCGTGCGGACGGCCTCCGTCAGATCACGTTCGGAGGGCTCCGGGGGCACGTTGCATTGGGGCCCGACGACTTCTTCCTCGTGATCCGTCCCCGGGACGAAGCGGAACTGGACGCGCCGGTGTCGTTTGCCGACTACCGCAACCGCGCACCCGAGGATCAGCCCGGGTGGGCGTACTACACGTGCCGGGAGTTCCGTCCGGAGACCGGCGAACTCGACGTATGGGTCGTGCTCCATCATCACGATGGTCCGATTTCCGGTTGGGCTCGGCGAGCGACGGTCGGCGACAAAGTCGCGCTGTGGGGTCCTCGGCGATCCTTCGAGCCGCCGGTGGATACCTCGTCAGTCCTACTGGTTGGCGACGAGACCGGTCTCGGGGCCTTTGCTTCGATCCTCGACGCATACGCGCTGCGAGTTCCTGTCACGGTGGTGGTCGAATCCGACGACGGTCATCCCGTCATCGATCTGCCTGCCCGTCCGAAGGACACGGTCATCTGGGTCGCTCGTCGCGGCGAGCGAGGCGCGGGTGGGGCGCTCGTCGATGCGGTGCGCAAGCTCGACATCGAGGCCAGTGGGGTCTACGCATACGGCGCTGCGGAATCGCGTGAAATCACCGCGGTCCGCAAGCTTCTCCGCTCAGAACGAGAGATCCCTGGCGTGCGGGTCCAGATGGTCGGCTACTGGCGGCGCGCAGTGGCCGGGGATTGACGGCATTCTCGAGGTGGGCCGCCCTATCCGATCGTGTGGTCGCGAAGGAGCTTGGTCATCTCGATCACGTGGAGTTCCTCGGCGCCGATCTGGCTGCGGGCGTATTCCTCGAGGTAGATCGATTGGCCTTCGGCTCGTTCGAGCAGCTTTCGGTACAGCTCGAGTGCTCGGCGCTCATGAGCCACCGATTCGTGAAGGATGACCTCGATCGAATGGTCGTGCGACTCCTCGATCGGAGCGATCCCCTGTTCCGGGTGGCCGCCGAGTCCGGTCAGGATCTCACCTGCTTGTTGTGCGTGGAGGAGCGACTCGGTTGCCTGCGCTCGCATGAAGTCGACGAGCGGAATGCGATTCGGCCCGGTGATGACCAGTGAGTAGTGCGTGTAGCGCACGACCCCTGACAGTTCGGCCTTCATGATCTCGTTGAGGACCGGGACGAACCGGTCGGGATCGAACAGCGAGTTCACCATCGCATGCCTTTCGTGTTTCGGGGGTGGTGCCGACCGCTCATGCGATTCGACGTTGCGCTTTCGCCTGGGCCTTCGAACCGGCGAGTCGCCGCTGCAGGCGGTTGCTCACCGACCCTCCGGCAACGACTCGCAGGACATCGCGTCGTTCCTTGGCAGAACGTACCTTGGTGAGGACCACCGGCGTACCGTTGGCAGGTTTGATGGCGACGACAGGCCCGGCGCACGCCCCAATGCACTTGAGGCGGACGATCGGAATCGATCCGTCGAGGGAGCGCATGAGTGCGGTCGTCTCCGACCGATTGCGGCATGACTTGCCGTCGCACACGGCGACGATCGATGCGGGCGTCGAGGTCATCGCCGCACCATACCTCAGATGGTAGGCATTCTTTACATCTGTGGATCATTGTGTCGGCCGAGGCCGGAGGTAGAGGGCCGTCTCGCCGTTGTCGGAAGGGTCGTCCGAGTCACGCACCATCGCCGTGCCGATGCCCCGGCCGACGATCGTTGGATCGCCGAGCAGGTAGTCGATACCTGGCGACCTGGACGCATCGAACCCCGCGTCGGCAAGGATCTCGAGCCATGGGGGATGGTCGGCGATCCGGTATCGCTGGATGATGCCGACGTCCGTGTGACGGTGACCTACGACGAAGACCTCAGTCGGTGCCTCGCCACGGACTCGGGGGTCGTACTTCTCCTCGACGTCCGAGCGAGCGTGAGGGCTTCTCCACCAGGTCTGGACAGGCGGGCTCCCGAGCCAAGTGGTGAGCATGTCGAAGTCACACTCGGTCAGCCGTCGAAACGAGATCACCGTCGCAGTCTCGCGTGGCGCGCTGCCTATGGTGGCCGAATGCAATCTGCGACCGCGAAGCTCTGGGCATTGCAGAACAAGCACGATGGCGATCGCCGCCGCCTGTTCGTTGCCGTGAACCGCTACGTCGACGCAACTCGAGTGCTCTACCCGGGTTCGTTCGTCGATGTCGCCGCCTCGTTCGTCTTCCCGGAAGTGACCTACGTCGACATGGATCGCCGGGCGGCGAAGTTCTTTGCCGACGGCGAAGGAGTCGACGGCATCGTGGCCGCCAACCAGGTCAGTGGTGGGGAACGACTGGTCGAGTTCATCGGTGCGGACTACGGCGATGACCTCGGCCTGGCCGACGAGTCGTTCGATCTTCTGCTGTCGCTCTATGCAGGGTTCATCTCGGAACACTGCACCCGGTATCTCCGCATCGGAGGCCATCTTCTGGCCAATCCCAGCCACGGTGATGCGGCGATGGCCTCGATCGACGAGCGATACCGGTTGGCGGCAGTCGTCACCTCCAGTGGTGCGTCTGGCTACGGCGTCAGCGACCGCGACCTGGACTCGTACCTCGTGCCCAAGAAGCCCCAACCCGTCACCGTCGATCGACTGCACGAGCTCGGTCGAGGCATCGCCTACACCCGGTCGCCCTTCGCCTACCTCTTCCGGCGCGTTGCCTGAGCGGGCCGGTCGGGCGTCGGCAGTTCGGTCCCGCGGATACGAGCTTCGGCGAGCTCTCTTGTCACCAGTTCGCTGAAGGTCCGTCCTGCGGCTTCGAGAGCGGTGGTCGAACGCTGAGCTCGGCTGAGAACGAACGCGCCTTCCACCGTGGCCACGAAGACTTGAGCGAGCTGCGCAGCCCGTGCCTCGGGAAGGCCCGCCTCGCCGAGGTGTCGAGCCGAGGCGTCGATCCAGGAATCGAAGACTCCCGCTGTCGCGAGCCGCATCGGCTCGTTGGTGTTCGCCACCTCGCGTGCGACGCCGCCGATCGGGCAAGGGTCGATGAAGTCGGTTTCCTCGAGTACGGCGGCCGCTCCCGCGAAGAAGTCGGCGTAGGCCTGCGCTGGGTTGGATGCTGCACCGGCGATCGCCTCGAACAGCTCCCGATAGGCCGCCCCCGTGCTCTCGACGACGGCGACGGCCAGCGCTTCCTTGCCGCCAGGAAAGAAGTGATAGATCGATCCGATCGTGGCGTGCGAAGCCTCGGAGATCTGGCTCAGCGACGTGCCGTCTCGACACGCGACCCACCGAGGCATCGACGAGGCGACAGTGTTCGCTCAGCGCTTCGTCGACGAAGGCAATCAGTTCCAGATCGAGGACATCCTGGTGAACGGTCCGCCGTGGAACACTCGCATCGCCGTCCGGGCCCACGACTACCTCCCTGATGCGGACGGCGGTGGCGACCGCTACAACAACTGCGTCGTGATGTTCCTCGAAGTGCGGTGGGGCCGCCTGTTGCGCTGGGAGGACTACGAAGACACCGAACGCGTTGCCGCATGGGACGCAGCGAAGGCCAGCGCGGCGAACTCGTAGACCCTCTTGCGTCAGCGAGCGGCGCTGGCGCTGACGCATACTCGACACGTGACGTGGGCGAGTGCGGTATCCCAGCTTGCAGCGATCGAGGCAGGTGACGTCTCACCGTCCGAGCTTCGCGACCAGGGCATCGAGCGATGCGAGCGACTGGACCCGCAGCTCGGGTTCCTGGCCACCGACCTCTTCGACCGAGCGCCATCCGGTATACCGATGTTGTTGAAAGACGCCGGGCAGGAGATCGCCGGCACGCCTCATTGGGTGGGGGTGGCGGCACTTCGGGATGCCGGGTGCCGATCGATGTCCACGACGCCGTTGCCCGAACGCTTCGAGCACGCCGGGTTCTCGATCATCGGCAAGTCGGCGTGTCCGCCGCTGTCGAACGGTGTCACCACCGAACCGCCCGGATTCGCACCGACTCGGAACCCGTGGGACGTCGGAATGTCGGTCGGAGGATCGAGCGGGGGAGCGGCGGCCGCCGTCGCCTGCGGTGCGGTCCCCATCGCACACGGCTCGGATGCCACGGGATCGCTTCGGTTCCCGGCTGCGCTGTGTGGCGTTGCCACCCTCGTGCCGACGGCGGGAACGATCGAGTCGGTCGCTCCCGCCGGGCAGCCCCCGAGTCCGTGGTGGCGAGACTTCGTGCTCGCTCGGGACGCTCGAGACCTGGAACTGATGCTGGGACTCCTCGCTCCGGAATCGTCGCCCGCCCCGGTCGTTGCCCGCCAGCGTCGCGCTAGCGTGCTCGATCACGATCCTGAGCTCGGCATGGTCGTAGAGCCCGAGTGTCGGCAGGCGGTCCGAACGGTGGCCGCACTGCTCGAGGATCTGGGCTGGGTGGTCGATGAGCGCTGGCCACCAGCACTCGATTCGTTGTGGCAACGAGTGGGCGCGGCACTGGGAGTGGTGAGCGACGCGACTCGGCCGCCGGTCTTCGAATGGGTTGCGGGTCGCCTCGGTCGTCGCCTGACCGAGGATGAACTTCCCGCCGAGGTCTTCGCTGCTGCGGCACGAGACGCAGGTCGGTCAACAGAGGATCGGTCGAAAGCCGGCGCAACGATCGAGGCGGTTGTCGCCCCGATCGCCGATTGGTTTCGCGAGGTCGATGTCCTGATCACGCCGGCCACGTTTCAGGCCGGCTGGCCGCTGGGAATCGAGCCCGGTGTCACGCAATGCGGCACGCTCGCGGCACCGTTCAGCCTGAGCGGGCATCCGAGCGTGGTGGTTCCCGTGCCATTGACACCTGGACGTGCGCCGGTCGGCGTGCAGATCGTCGGACGCCATGGTTCCGACGGCGCACTCCTCCGCCTGCTGATCGAGCTCCAAGACTGTTTCGACTGGTTGGCCCATCGGCCCGACATTTTCGCCTGACGACGTTTGGCTCGGACATGTCGTTCCATCACGAACGCACAGTCGTGACACTTTGCTCGACCTTCAGCTCCCACACGCGATGCTCGACCGCATCGCGTCCCTCACCCCATACGCTCCGATCCGCACCGTCGTGAACACCCACGCCAACGGCGACCACTGCTACGGCAACCAGTTGTTGGCGGGGCCGGGCGTCGAGTTCGTCACTTCCGATGCGACCAGCCACGAAATCGGCGAAGTGCCGGCTGCGAGCCTCAACGGTCTGGTCAATGGGACCACCGGACTCGTCGGCGAGTTCCTCCGCGCCGCCTTCGGATCGTTCGACTTCTCGGGCATCGACGTCCCGCCGGTGACCACCACGTTCACTGGTCGCACGAACGTGACCGTCGGTGGTCGAACGGTCGAGCTGATCGGCAACTGGATCGCCGCCTGCGACCTCAATGCCGAGCTGGAGCCAGCGGTGATCGTTCCCGGACACGGCCCCCTCACCGACACCGCCGGCGCCAACGAAGTGGGCGAATACCTCCGGCTCGTTCGCGACGGCGTGACCGCACGCCACGCCGCCGGACTGGATCCTCGAGCGGCCTCGCTCGACCTCGACACCGAGATCAACGGCACTCGCTTCTGGAACTGGTCTGACCGCGAGCGGCTCGTCGCCACCGTGCACACCATGTGGAAGGAGCTCGAACCGGGCTACTCGCCGCCCGACGTCATGTCGGTGTTCCAGATGATGGCGGCCGACTGGAAGCAGGCCCAATCGCCGTCGTGAGCCGGCACCGGGAGCGGCATCGATCGTCGAGCAGCGGCGGCGGACGCCTACGCTCGTCGTCATGTACGACCCGGTGAAAGACGGTGTGGCCAAGTCTGTCGACTCGGTTGTCTACCGCGAGGCGGCGCCGCCGGCGGCGCTTGCCGACCTCGTGCACTGCTTCTGGGAGTTGCGCACCGAGCGAGAGCTGGCGGAGGACTTCACGCTCCACGCCATGCCCGACGCCTGCGTCAACCTGTTGTTCGACCAGGTCGACCCCCGGATCGCCGGGGTGACCCAGCTCTACACCACCCCCACCACCCTCCCGCTGGGCCGGTCGTTCCACTACGCCGGCATCCAGTTCTTCCCCGGCGTCTGGCGCGGCGACCCTGAAGCGACCGTCGACCACTACGTCGGTGAACCGTATGGCGGCGACCTGGCGTTGGTCTCGGTGGGGACAGCGGCTGCCGAGCTCGAGTTCGACTCGAAGACGACGCTGTTCGCCGACTTCGTCGGGTCGCTCGTCGCCGACGGCTTGGTTGCCTCGAACCCGGTGACCGCGGCCATCCTCACTCGGCTGGACGAGATCACGAGCGTGGCGGACATGGCGGCGGTTGCCGCCCTCTCGCCCCGCCAGCTCCAACGGACACTGAAGGCAACCACCGGCTTTGCGCCGCACGACCTGCTGAAGGTGTTGCGGATCCAACAGTCGTTCCGTCGCGACTACCTCCTGCTCTTCACCGACCAGTCGCACTTCACCCACTCGTTCCGACATGTCACCGGGTACACGCCGGGCCGGTTCTCGAAGACCTTCGATGTCTGAGATCTACAATCCTTCACCCGCCGCATGCGCTTGAGTTGTCCGAGAAGGCACACCGCCTTCACCAACGAAGGGACAACACCCATGCGAAAGATCGGCTGGTTCGACATCTACGTCGACGACATGGAACGGGCTCAGAAGTTCTACGAGACCGTGCTCGACACGACCCTGACGACCATGAACGACCCGAACGACTCCACCGCCCGGATGCGGGCGTTCGGCGACGACTTCATCTCCCACGGCGCAGGCGGCGCGCTGGTCAAGCTGGCGTACGCACAACCTGGCCCCGGAGGCTCGATGGTCTACTTTGCGTGCGACGACTGTGCAGTCGAAGAAGCCCGAGTCGCTGCGGCCGGCGGTTCGGTCGTGCGCCCGAAGTTCGCGATCGGGGATCACGGATTCGTGTCGATCGTCGCCGACACCGAGGGCAACCTGGTCGGGCTCCATTCCGTGGCGGCGTGAGCCGGGCAACGCCGACCTCGTGCGCCAGGGTCGGGTGTGTGGAACGCTGGTCGTCGTGGCCGCACTCGATCATGTCGTGATCCACGTCGACGATTGGGAGTCGACGATACGGTTCTACACCGGGTTGCTGGGCGTCGACACGATGCCGAGCCCGGAGGCGTGTACCGGCGGGAGGATCTCGATCTGCTCGAACTCGAGGCGAACTCGGCCGACCACGTCTTCAGCTCGCTCGCTCCGCACTACGTTCGCGACCTCGACCGGCTGATCGCACAGATAGCCGGGGCAATGCGGCCTGGAGGATCGCTGGTGTTCTCCGTCGAACACCCGATCTACAGCGCCCCGACCAACCAGTCGTTCGTGACGACTGACGGCGGCGATCGCGTCTGGCCGCTCGACAACTATCTCGTCGAGGGGGAGCGGACACGAACATGGTTCGTCGACGGCGTCATCAAACAGCACCGGACGATCGCCACGTATGTGAACACCCTTGTTGCCGTCGGGCTCACCGTCGAGCAGCTCGTCGAATGGGGACCAACTGCTGCGGCGATCGAAGCTCGTCCCGAGCTCGCCGAGGACCTGGATCGACCATGGTTCTTGCTGCTGCGGGCCGACAAACCGGGCGAAGGGTGACCGGCCGTAGGCGTGCTTGCAGCTCTGATCCCTGATCTTGTCCTACCAGGTCGAGCTCCACACCGTCAGGGTTCCCCGGTCGTCCTCGATGTTGCCTGAGTGGAGCAGACCGATGCGGCGATCGACCGGTCGTTCGTCGACCGGATCGTTGCATAGACGGCGTAGCCAGCCCGCCATGCAGTGGCGAGCGCAGCGGAAGCGGCCTCGGTGGCATAGCCGTGGTTCCAGTGGTCGGAATACACCACGTAGCCGAGCTCCAGACGCCCCGCTCGATCGCCGGCGAAGAAGCCGCAGAATCCGATGATGGGCGTCGTCGCTACGAGTTCCACTGCCCACATGCTGAAGCCGAGATGCGGCTCGTCCTCGATTCGCCGTTCCACCCAGCGCTCACTGTCTTCACGGCTCGAGTGGCCCCACGACACGTCAGCCACGGTCGGCGGATGGCTGTTCACGGCGAAGACGGTGTCGACATCGACTCGGCGGACCGGTCGCATCGCCAGTCGTTCTGTTCTGATCGGGTACGTCATGCCGATGGACCCTCGGATGAGCGCCGTTTCCCGGTGCGCTCGTTTTCTCTAGAGTTGCTCGCGTCGCTACCAGCGTCCCGTGCTGCGGTGATGAATCGGGCGACGACGTCGTGATCCTTCTCGCCCGGCGAGACTTCGACACCGGTGGCGACGTCGACGCCCCAGGGACGGACCAGGCGAATGGCGTCGGCGACGTTCTCCGGTCGTAGCCCGCCGGCCAAGAGGATCCGGTGGTCGGAGGTGAGCGCGCCGACCTTGGTCCAGTCGAAGCTGGTCCCACTGCCAGGGTCGGGGCCATCGAGCATGATGATGTCTGCCGCGTTGACTGCGAAGTCGAGTGAGCCGAGCCGCCGGGCATCGAGCGCCAGGATCGTCCGAGGGACCGCAGCGGCGACGGCGGCGACCTGCTCGGGTGTGGCGTCGTGGAGTTGGGCGGCGTCGAGGCCGTGACGCTCGACCGATTCGATGATCTCGGCGGTGGAGTGCCTCCGGTAGACCCCCACGGTCTGTACATGGTCGGGCGTCGCCTCGATGATCGCACGAGCCGTGTCGTGGTCGATGCGGCGGGAGGACGCAGGGACGAAGTTGAGGCCGATGGCGTCGGCGCCAACGCGTGCCGCGGCAACAGCGTCGGCGGGACGAGTGATGCCGCAGATCTTCACGAACACCCGGTCGACCGTACATGGCAGGGTCCTTTGCGGTCGCTTGATTACGACCCGGAGCGCCAAGACGTTGCGACCATCGGACGACGTCGAAGCGACGTTCGGCTGACGACCGCCGACATCGTCATCCCGCAAAGTGATCTCCACGAGCCGGACCGCACGGACCGGCAACGAACAGGAGAGACCGAGATGACCACGACCCTCAGCCGCCCCACCGCAACCGGGATCGATCCCACGAAGGCCGGTTCGGCGGCGAAGAAGAAGCGCAGCGCGCTGGCTCGGTCCGGTATGGCCCTCGCCGCTGTTGTTGCGACACTCGGCGGCGTGGTGGCCTACTCGTATGCCTCCACCATGGCCGACATTGCAGCCCACGAGGACCGAGTTGTCGCCGTCGCCGAGTCGGCGGGTCCCGTGGTCTACGACACCGGAGCAGAGGTGCCCGAGCCGGTGGCTCGATGGATCGAGGCGACCTTCGATGATCCGAGCGCGATCGAGCCGATGACGGTGAGCTTCGGGTTCGAGGGCGATTTCCGTCGTCCGCTCACCGAAGGCTTCAACTCCGTGAGCGGGTCGCAGATCGTTGCCGCCAACGAGCCGGCCCTGGTCTTCTCGGCGACGACCACGATGGTCCCCGGGCTCTTCGCCGTCGCCTACGACGCCTACGTCGAGGGAGAGATGGAGATGAAGGCCAAGATCGAATCGACGATCACCGTGGTCAACGAACGTGAAACGCCGGAGCTGAATCGCACGTCGCTCCAGCGCTGGTTGCTGATGTCGCCGCTCTACCCGACGTCGCTGCTTCCGGGCGGCCAGGTCACCTGGGAGGCCGTCGACGACGACCATGCCCGGGCCACCATCGCCGCCCATGGCGAAGAGGCCTCGTTGTTGTTCACCTTCGGGGCTGATGGGCGCATCACCTCGGTCGATGCCGAGACCGACGGCGACCTGACGACCTCGTACCACGGGTCTGGCGAGCACTTCGGCGTCAGTGACTACCGGTCGATCGACGGCGTGCAGATCCCCCATACGTTCCAGGTGGCTCGGGCAGCCGGAGGCATCACCTATCCCTTCCTCGAGGCCTCGCTCACCGACTATCAGCTCGACTGAACCGAACGCAGTTCACCTACACGCTGGACGGGGTCTCACTTCGGTGAGGCCCCGTCTGTCGCTACCCCTCGTTGCTGATCTCGCCGCCGAGACTGGCTCAGACCACGACGTCGAACGATGCTTCGGCGAGGACGTGTCCGGCGATCTGCAGTTCGACTCGGTGGGTGCCGGCTCGGTAGGTCCGAGTGCTGGCCTGTTGGATGAGGCGGCGCTTGGTGAGGCGGCGCTCTGCGTTGGGATCGAGATCGATCGTGCTCCACTTGAACACCTTCGCCGAGGTTGCACCTGATGCCGTCACGTGGTGCACCACGAAGTCGACGACGAGTCGCTGAGCCACCTCGCTGGTCGAGCGGATCGTGGCAGAAAGGTTGATGTGTTCCCCCATCCCGACGCTCGCCGGTGCGACGTCGAAGTGCTCGACCACTACCTGAGGGTCGGTGTCGAAACCCAAAAGGGCAAGTGCACCCGGGACACCCTGCTTCACGAGCGTCCGAAGGGCGTGAGCGACCATCCGCCGATCGGTCTGCGGCTCAGTGACCCACGTGGACAGCGTGTCGATGACGAGTTCCGGATGTGCCTTGGCGACGTCGTTCAAATGGTTCGCCACCGAGCGGCGGACCGTCTCGGACGGATCGTGGCGGAGGCGGTCGAGAAGCGCGAGCCCGGGGCCCGGGTCGTCGAGCAGTTGTTGCACGCTTGCGCCCCATGGAAGCCGTGGTCGGGTTCCCTCCGACGGCAGTCGTCGCACTCGGTCGTCGTCGTGCTCGGTGAAGGTGAGCAGCTGTGCGTAGGTCGCGTCGAAGTGGTCCCTCAGGAAGGGTCGAACGGCGAACTCGCAACTCATCCGCTTCGTGACGTGCTCCATCGCAGCGAGCGCGTCGACCGGACACGACAACCCGAAGAGCTCGATGACGGCCGCCAGTGGCCACGCCGCCCATCCCTCGACGGCGGGCTCGCAACGAGCGACCTCGACCACCGCCGACAGGGACGCGGCGGCATCTCGCTCGCCGAGCGACCGCCACAACTCGCGAGCGATCGCCTCGATGCGTGCCTTCAGCTCCAGGCTCTCGAGTTGCGGTGTCGTCCGGTCACGGAACCCGTCGGCGTCGAAGTGTGGGTCGACCGCTGCGAAGCGCTGTGCCAGATCGTCGACGACCGTTGCGTCGACCGAGTCCTTCAGTGCAGCGGGCATCGGCGCGACGGTAGCGGAGCAGGCCAGCCTCCGGTCGACAGTGCAGAATGCCGGGATGACGAACAACACCGCAGGCACCGACTTCGAGGGTGCAACGTTGGACAGGGTCAGCTTCAAGGGCGCCACCTTTCGCTCGTGTGATGTGAGCGGGGTGACGATGCGAAGTGTCGATGTGAGCGGTCTCGACATCGACAGTCATGACTTGATGTTCGGCACGCTCATCGTGAACGGCGTCGACGTGGTCCCGCTGGTCGAGGCCGAGCTCAACCGGCAGTTCCCCGGCCGCGAGCTCCAGAAGTCGCAGACCCCCGAGGGACTGCGGGACGGCTGGGTTGCGGTGCAGGCGGCGTGGGACGTGACGGTGGCAAGCAGGCCTGCCGAACTCATCGATGCTCAGGTCGACGACGAGTGGTCGCTGGCGCAGACCCTGCGCCATCTGGTGCTGGCAACCGACGCCTGGCTCCGTGGCGGGGTCTTGGCGATCGAGCAGCCCTTCCACGAGATCGGTCAGATCTTCAGCGGCGCTGCGGAGATGGGCTTCGACGTGTCGATCTTCCGGACGGACGTGCCCACGTTCGCCGAGATCCTCGCCGTGCGGGCGGAACGTCAGCAGATGGTCACCGACTTCCTCGCTGACGTCACACCGGAGCTCCTTGCCGAGGAGCGAGCCAACCCGTGGGGTGGCGACGACTGGCGGCCCACCGTCGGCGACTGCCTCCGGGTGATCCTCGAAGAGGAGTGGGCGCACCTTCGCTACATCCGACGAGACCTCGCCGTGCTGGCAACGGTCTCCGACTGACTTGTTCAATCCCGGCGAGATTCCCCGACCGAACGGACCGCAGCCACCAGTCGGTCGGTCGCCTCGAGTGCGGGAAAGTGGCCGACGTCGTCCAGATGCTCCACCCGAGCGGCTGGCAATGCCTCCTGCCAGATCTTCAGGATGTCGGCTCGGAAGGCGATGTCCATCATGCCCCACAACAGGACGGTCTCGATCCCGCGGAGGTTCGCTCGTCGATCCCACAGTGACGCCAGCCAGTCGGACGAGCCGATGATCTCGCGAGGGAAGACCCACATGCCACGTCGCTCGTTCGGGCGGGTGTGGACGCCGGTGAACTCTGCAGCGATCGTGGCACTCCATGGTGTCCGCGTGCCCCAAGCTCGTTTCGGGACCTGCGCAGCGAAGAAGTTGAACCGGGTGGTGAGGGCTCGTCCGATGGGGCCACCCATGAACCAGCTGAAGCCTCGGTAGTACGCCGACCGCCGGACCGACCACAACCAGGTGTTCGTGATGACGAGCCCGGTCACCCGTTCGGGATGGTCGAGCACCCACGACAGCCCGATCGGGCCTCCCCAGTCACCGACCACCATCGTGACGTCGCGGAGATCGAGCGCGTCCAGTAGCGCAGCAAGGTTGTCGGCGTGGTGCGCCGGCAGGTAGTCCCAGTCGGTCGGCTTGTCCGAGTGTCCGAAGCCGAGATGGTCGACAGCGATGCAGCGATGCGACGATGACAGCTCGGCGATCGCCGGGACGAACTCGGCGGAGCTGGAGGGGTTGCCGTGGACGAAGACCACTGGGGAACCGGTGCCGATGTCGAGGTAGTGCATCTGCCCGGCGGGCAGATCGAACGTCTTGTGTTTGCGGGCGGGCTGCTCGGACATGAGGACTCCGTGGTGTCGCGTCGGATCTGATGTGTACCCGACGAGCGAGGTCCCCGCAGATGGACATGGACATGCAAAGCGTGAGCGTCTGATCACAGCGGCCCCAGGCCGAGAAGGGCGACTAGTGTCGACGGCAACGGGTCCGCGTCCGACAGTTCACTCGTTCCGTCGAGGCACAGTCCTGCACAGAGGGGGAACAGGTATGGACGAAGCGGTTGAGACTCCAGAGGGTTCGATTTCCTACAGTGTGAGGGGCTCAGGTGAGCCGATCGTGCTGCTGCCGGGGTTCCAGAGCAGCTCGGTCGCCTGGATCATGTACGGCTACCCCGAGGAGCTTGGGTCGTATCGGTTGATCATGATCGACCCGCTCGGGCACGGGAAGACTGAGATGAGCCACAACCCATCGGACTACATGATCGAGAAGGTGGTTCGCCACGTGACTGCGGTACTCGATGCCGAGGGCATCGACCGTGCTCCGCTGGTCGGCTTCTCTCGCGGCGGCATGATCGCGGCCCACATGGTCGACCTCGCTCCGGAGCGGCTTTCTGGCGCCATCATTGGGGCAGCTCCCTTGGGCAGGGCCCGTGACGACATCGCATCGCTCGACGATGGGTTGGAGTCGCTCCTGGCGGGCGACTGGGCTGGCTATTGGGACACGTACCCGGTGCCGCTCCCTGCCGAGCTGATGCGTCGGTTCGAGGAGGTGAACGACCCGAAGGCCAACGGAGCGGCGCTACAGGCGCTCGGCCGATGGCCCGACGAGAATCCAAGTGAGGGACTCGGGGCATCGGACGTGCCGCGCCTCGTCTACTTCGGCTCAGGCGAGGTGTTCGCCGACTCCCTCAGAAGTGAACTGGTCGACAAAGGTGTCGCCTTCGTGGAGCGAGATTGGGCGGGACACGCAGAAACCATGAGTGACGCCACGGGCGTGTCGGCCATCATCGCAGCGTTCGTCGCAACCCTGTAGGTGATCATCCGCCGGCGAACTGTCCCGTTTCGAGCCCAACCCTACGAACTGTCCGCACTGGAGCTCAGAATCGGGCTTCAGTGTGGACAGTTCGCACGAATGGGCTTCAGGCTCGACAGTTGGCATGGCAGATGCGCCACCGGCGGGTGGCGACTGGCTGCACGTCGAGATCTTCTCGATCGACGACGCCACGACTGGCGTCTGGCTCTCTAGCGACTGGAACTGATTGGCGGAATCGGTACGGACGATGCGAGCGATCTAGGGTCCGCTCGTGGACTTCGACATACCTGCTGACATCCAAGACCTCCTCGACCGACTCGATCAGTTCATCGAGGACGAGATCAAGCCGCTCGAGCGAGAGAACGACAACATTCGCTTCTTCGACCATCGTCGAGAAGACAGCCGCACCGACTGGGATCGCGACGGGTGGCCCAACGAGGAGTGGGAACAGCTCCTGCGCGAGATGCGGCGTCGAGCCGACGCCGCCGGGTTCCTTCGCTATCACCTTCCCGAACGCTTCGGCGGACAAGACGGCTCGAACCTGGGCATGGCGATCATCCGGGAACACCTGGCGACCAAGGGTCTCGGACTGCACAACGATCTGCAGAACGAGTCGTCGGTCGTCGGCAACTTCCCGACGGTGCTGATGATGGAGAAGTACGGATCGGAAGCGCAGCAGGAGTACTGGATCCCCAAGATGCTGGCCGGCGAGGCACGGATTGGCTTCGGCCTGACCGAGCCGATGGCTGGCACCGACGCCACGCGGATGCAGACCACGGCGTACCGAGACGGCGACGAATGGGTGATCAACGGTGCGAAGCGGTGGAACACCGGTATGCACGCCGCCACCCACGACTACGTGTTCGCCCGCACCTCCGGCGAGCCCGGCGAGGCCAACGGCATCTCGAACTTCATCGTCCCGACCGACACCCCGGGCTTCAAGGTCGAGTTCATGTGGTGGACCTACAACATGCCGACGGACCACGCCGAGGTCACACTGACCGATGTCCGGGTCAAGGACGCCGACCTGCTCGGCCCCGAGGGATTGGGTTTGGCGACCGCCCAGCTCTTCGTGCACGAGAACCGCATCCGCCAGGCAGCATCGTCGCTGGGTGCGGCGCAGTACTGCATCAACGAGGCCGTCAAGTACGCCCGGGAGCGGCAGATCCACAACCGCCCGCTGTCAGCCAATCAGGCGATCCAGTGGCCCCTGATCGAGCTGCACACCGAGGCGGCGATGCTGCGCGAGCTGATCCGCAAGACGGCGTGGCAGCTCGACCAGATCGACGACGCCACCGAGATCAGCGACAAGGTGGCCATGTGCAACTATCGGGCCAACCGTCTCGTCGGTGAGGCCGCCGACCGCGCGATCCAGGTGCACGGCGGCATCGGCTACAGCCGCCACATGCCGTTCGAGCACATCTTCCGCCACCATCGCCGCTACCGGATCACCGAAGGGAGCGAGGAGATGCAGATGCGTCGGGTCGGTCAGTACCTGTTCGGCTACGGCGGGGACAACAAGATGTTCGAGACGCCGTCGTTCGGGTCCCGTTTCAACAGCGTGCAGCGGGGCGGCCCGGCAAGCTGGCTCGACTGACCCACGATGCCTTGATCGTCGTGGCCGGGGTCAGGCCCAGCGAGCGGCAGCCTGCTCGCCGGATCTGATCGCGGCGTCGATCCCCGGTCCGTGGAACGCTGCGCCGGCGAGCGCGATGTGCGACGCCGACAGCGTTTCCTCGAGTGCCGCCACGTCGGAGCGGAACGTCTCGTTGAACACCGGGAGGGCGTCGGCCCAGCGAGTGATCCACGTTCGTCGCGGTGCGTCGGTGATCCCGAGCAACCGGCTGAGCGCGGCCTCGCCGCGCGCTTGCCAGCCGGCGTCGTCGAGCCCGCCGAGGTCGTCGGGGTCCGGTCGGAAGAAGACTCGGATGGCGGCGCTGGTGTCGGGAGCTCGGCCGGCGAACTTGGCACTGGTGAACGCGCACGCCCGCATGCCGTGTTCTTGGAGACCCTCGGCCACCACGATCCCGGTGCCGTCGAGCGGATGGGGCACCGATCCGCGGTCGTAGCCGAGCTCGACGGTGACGCTGCTCAGCATCGGGGCGGCGGCAAGCGGATGGCTCGAGTCGCCGAGGACGGGGTGCAGGAGTCGCCCGGCGGCCGCCGAGGTGGTGGCGACGATGGCGGCGTCGGCGTCGACGCCACCATCGCCCACGCGGAGGCGGACGCCATCGGCGGATGCGTCGACGCCGTCGACCGTCGTGTCGAGATGGATCGTGGCGTTGTCACCGACGCGGTGACCCAGGGCATCGATCAGACTGCCCATGCCATCGCGGAAGGTTCGGATGCCCTTGCCCAGATCGCCCGCCGGCACCTGGAAGCCGAGGAACCGGGCCGCCTCGCCGGGCGCCAATGCCTGGAGCGAGCCGTCGTAGCCGTAGGACGTGACCTGGGACTGCTCGATGAGCTCATCGGCCATGCCGACGGCATCGGCGAGTGCGGGCACGGCGGCACTGCGGGCCACGAACCCCTCGGCTCCCCGCTCGATGACGAAGCCGTCGGTGCGATCGGTCCAGATCTGTCCACCGAGCCGATCCGACGCCTCGAAGACCGTCACCTGATGCCGCTCGGCCAACCTCAGGGCAGCCGTCAAACCCGACAAGCCGCCGCCGATGATTGCGATGTGCGCCATGCGCCGACTCTATCGGTGGGCTGCGTCAGGCCCAGCCGAGTTCGTCGAGCCGATCGTCGTCGATGCCCAGGTGGTGGGCCAGTTCGTGAACCACGGTGACTCGAACCTCGTGGCGCAGCTCGTCGAGGTCGGCGCACATGTCGCACAACGCGAGCCGGTACAGGGTGACGGTGTCGGGCAGTTCCATGAAGCCGTAGTCGTCGCGCTCGGTCCGGGGAACACCCCGATACAGGCCCAGCAGGTCCTCCGGATGCTCGTCGTCGATCAGGATGGCGACGTTGTCGAGCAGATCGAGCACCTCGTCGGGGAGCCCGTCGATGGCGTCGACCACGAGGGCCTCGAAGCTCGATTCGGGGATCGGCTGCATCGCGGTGGTCGCCGTGTCGGTGGTACCGGACGCCCGATCAGGCGCCGAGCGTACGGGTGAAGTCGTCGGGGATGACGAGGTCGTCGCGGCTCAGCTCACTCACGCTCGACTTGCACAGGGCAAGGAGTGTCGAATCGATCCCGCTTCGCATGATGTCGAGGACGTTCTCGACACCGGCCTGGCCGTTGGCGGCGAGGCCCCATAGGTAGGCGCGACCGATCATCACGGCCCGAGCGCCGAGCGCCAACGCCTTGACCACGTCGCTCCCGCGGCGGATGCCGCTGTCGAACACGACCTCGATGTCGTCGCCGACTGCGTCGACGATGGACGGCAGCATTCGGATGGCTCCGGGGGTGCCGTCGAGATTGTTGCCGCCGTGGGTCGACACCGAGATGGCGGCGACACCGGCGTCGGCGGCCGACCGGGCGTCGTCAACTCGGGTGATGCCCTTCAGCATCAGCGGCCCGCCCCACTCCTTCACGATCCAGGCGACGTCGTCCCACGTGGGCGGAGGTGTGCCCATCCACTCGCCATACGCCGCGAAGAAACCGGGCGTCGCTTGACCGGGCAGGGTCATGTTGGGCACGGTCAGGTCCGGCAGCTCGCGCCGACGCGCCCACTCGAGCAGCCACTGCGGCCGGATCACCGTCTCGGGTCCGAACTTGATGGCGGTCTTCAGGTCGATGTGTTCGGGAATGGCCGGGCTGCCCCAATCGCGATGATGGGAGAACGACCAGTCGAGGGTGAGGATCAGGCCGACGGCGCCAGCGTTGCGGGCCCGATCGAGCCGAACAGCGATGTCGTCACGCGACCCGCACCAGTAGACCTGGAAGAACAACTGCGGGTTGGCCTCGATGACCTCCTCGATCGGCTTGGACGCGAACGAGCTCAGTCCCATCGCCGTGCCCCGAGCCGCGGCGGCCCGAGCGACGGCGACCTCGCCGTCGGGGTGGACCGCCTGCACGCCGGTGGGGGAGATGATCACGGGCATCGAGATCGGTTGCCCCATGATGATGGTGGCAAGGTCGCGGGTGGGCGAGTTGCCGGCCACGTGCGGGGCGAAGCCGAGCTCGGCGAAGGCGTCGACGTTGTCGGACACCGTGATGCCACGTTCGGATCCGGCAAGGAGGGCGCTGTACACCGAACGGGGGAGGCGGCGCTTGGCGCGACGTTGGGCTTCGGCGACGGTCTCGAACCAGGGGTTGCTCATGATGCTTTCGGTGGGGAGGGGGAATTCGCGGAGGTCGGGTCGAGCAGGTCAGCCCAGCTCGTTGGCTATCAGTAGACACCAGACAGCTGGTGGATCGAAACTCGGCCCGGCCGAGGCGGGCTTTTCCTCGCAGCCCAGGCGTGCTGCTCACACGGTCCGGTACCGTCCCCGATCGTGAAGACCTTGATGAGCTCGGCAATCGACCAGATCGCGATCGAAGACCTCGAGCCGCGTCCGATGGGAGCTCGAGACGTTCGGGTGCGTCTGGAGGCGAGCGGACTGTGCCACACCGACGCCTCGGTCTTGTCGGGCGATATCCCCGGTGAGCGTCCGATCGTGCTGGGGCACGAGGGTGTTGGTGTCGTGGAAGCGGTCGGGTCGGCGACCACACGGTTGTCGGTCGGCCAACGGGTCATCCTGTCGGCCATACCGTCCTGCGGCACCTGCTTCTACTGCTCGAGGGCGCAGCCCTACCTGTGTGAACGGTCGAGGGCGACCCGCAAACCGTCCTTCGTTGCCGCCGATGGCACGGCCGTGCACGGTGTCTCCGGTCTCGGGACCTTTGCCGAGACGATGGTCGTCGACGAGGCAGCCGCCGTCGCCGTCGACACCGACCTTCCCGCCGACCAGCTGTCGGTGGTGGGCTGTGCCGTACTGACCGGCACGGGCGCCGCCCTGAACACTGCCGATCTGCAACCTGGCCAGACGGTCGCCGTCATTGGCGCCGGAGGCATCGGACTGGCGGCGATCCAAGGGGCACGGATCCGCAACGCCGGCGCGATCGTCGCCATCGATCCCTCCGAGGCAGCACGTGCCGCAGCGTTGACTGTCGGCGCGACGCATGTCTTCGAGTCGGGCGCCGCTGCTGCCGACACGATCGGCGCACTGACCGCCGGACGCGGCGTCGACACCGCATTCGACTGCGTCGGTCGACCGACGACGCTCGAGGCGGCATGGCCGCTGGTCCGCAAGGGCGGCGACCTGGTCGTGATCGGGGTCCCCGTTGCCGGTGACCACAACCCGATCCCGATGGTCGAGCTGGTGCGCAACGCAAAGCGGATCGTCGGGGTGATGTACGGCTCGTCATCGATGCATCGCGACATCCCGCTGTTCGTCCGTCTCGCCGAAACCGGACAGCTCGACCTCGGCGCCCTGATCGGCGATCACGTCGACATCGAGGGCATGCACGGTGTGCTCTGCGGTGGCCATCACGGCGCCGGTCGCACCGTCATCGACTGGCCGAGCTGAACCCGTAGCGGTCGTGTCGTCAGCTGGTGGCCTGGCGTCGGTGGTGAAAGACTCGGCGGTCGACGGGGATCGATCGGCGTGGCGCGAGGCTGGGCCGGGACTGAAGGAGACGACATGCAACAGGCCCAGATCAGCGACGGCAAGCTCACCATCGCCACCGACGCCGAGGTGCCGACACCCGGCCCCGATCACGCTCGGGTTCGCATCACCTCCGCCGGCGTGTGCCACTCCGACCTGCATCTGGCCCGGGGCGAGTGGGCCGGTGTCGTCGTACCCGTCTGTGGGCACGAGGCCATCGGCATCGTCGAGGAACTCGGACCGGGCGCCGAGCGATTCACATCGGTGGGGGAGCGAGTCATTCTCGGCCTCGGCGGCACGGGCGGCGGCTACTGGTGTGGCGCCTGTATCCATTGCCTCGGTGGCGAACCCCGGCTCTGCACGCAGGCCAAGGGCATCATGGGGACGTTCGCCGAGCAGTTCTGCGTCTATGCGAAGTCGTTGGTGGCGCTGCCCGACTCGGTCGGTGATCACGAAGCAGCGCTCGCCTGCGGCGGGCTCACCGCCTACGGCGCGATCAAGAAGCTGTTCAAGCACCAGATCAACCCAGGTTCGACCGTCGCCATCATCGGTGCCGCCGGCGGCCTCGGGCACTACGCCGTGCAGTTGGCCAAGAATTTCGGCTACGAGGTGATCGGCGTCGATCTCGGCGAGGAGCGTCTGGCGTTCGCCAAGGAGATGGGCGCCGACCGGGTGATGGCGCCCGAAGAGGCGGCCGGTGTCGCAGCTGAGGGCGGTGTCGACGCCGTGCTGATCTTCGCCGCGGTGAAGTCAGGCTTCGATCTCGGCATCACCATGTTGCGTCGTGGCGGGTTGTTCGTCGGCGTCGGGATCCCGCCGACCGATCAGGGCAACATCGAGATCTCGCCCTGGGACTTCTTCCGCAAGGGCATCACGATGATCTACTCGGTCGTCGGCAATGTGCAGGACATGCGCGAGCTGGTCGACTTGGCAGCGGCCGGCAAGGTGAAGAGCCATGTCGGGCGTACCGCGCCACTGAGCGAGCTGCCGACCGTGTTCGACGAGCTGGCGGCAGGCGCCTACGTGGGGCGGGCGGTCATCACCGATCTCGCCAACTAAGCCCTTCGCGTCCGGGCATTGCCAGGGGAGAACGACATGACCAACACCGACCGTCCGATGTCGTTGTCACTGCATCTTCGCGTCGACGGACCGATCGCCGACGCCGTCGCCTTGGCCCGGCGAGCCGAAGAGGCCGGCGCCGACGGGCTGTCGGTCATCGAAGGGGTGCGCGATCCGTTCGTGCCGCTCGCAGCCATGGCGGCGGCAACCACGACGCTCCGCCTCGGGACGTATGTCGCCAACGCTGCGGCTCGCACTCCCCAGGCGACGGCGACCGTGGCGTTGAACCTTGCCGATCTGTCGGACGGCCGTTTCACACTCGGGATCGGCGTCGGGAATCGGCATCTCAACGAGTGGTTGTTCGGCCTCGACACCCGTCGACCCATGGCCACCATGCGGGACTACCTGACGATCCTCGGAGCCTTCCTCCGGGGTATCGTCCCCGACGGTGAGCAGATCGGCGGGCATCACCACCACATGCAACGTCGCTACCTCCCGCGCGATCCGCAGCGAGTCCCCGTCGTGATGGCGGCGGCCGGGCCGCGCATGATCGAACTGGCGGGAGCCATGACCGATGGGGTCGGCGTGGGGGTGCTCGTGTCGCCCGAGCATCTGGCCAACGAGATCCGACCTCGGGCCGAGCGCGCCGCGAAGGCGGCCGGCCACGACCCGGGCAGCTTGCGCTTTCCGATGGCGGCGATGGTGTGCATCGACCGCGACGAGTCCGCCGCTCGATTGGCGGCGCGTCGAGCCATCGCCGGGCTCTTCCACCCGGTTCCCCACCCGTACTACGACTTCCTCCTCCGGGCCCAGGGCTACGCCGACGTGGCCGACGCCTGCGACGAGTACGCGCCGCAGAAACGTTGGAACGAAGCGCTGGCCGCCATCGGCGACGATCTGCTCGATCGGCTCACGATCACCGGCACACCCGAGCAGTGCGCCGAGCGGCTGCGGGCCTACGAAGGCGTGGCCGACGAGGTGCTCTGTCTGAACGCAGTGAACCCGTCCGCCTGGGATCTGGTACTCGAGACCATCGCGCTGGTCCGCCGCTGAGTGGTCAGATCCCGGCGACCGCCTCGGCAACGGCCTCGAGGTCGGCGGGCGTGTGCGGTGGCGGGAGGTAGACGATCGCAAGGTCGAGCCCGGCGTCGGCGAAGGCCGCAGCCTGGGCGGCGAGCGCCTCCGGTTTCGAGCGGTCGAGGAAGAGGTGCGCCGAGGTCATGATCTCGGCGGGGTCACGGTCGAAGGAGGCACAGTGATCGGCGAGCACACCCTTGAGTCGGACGTACTCCTCGACCGGGCCGCCGACGAAGTTCCAGTGCTGGGCGATCCGAGCGGTCGTTCGCAGCGTGCGCTTCTCACCGCTGCCGCCGATGCAGATCGGCGGGTGCGGGGTCTGTACCGCCTTCGGTTCGCAGTAGGCGCCGTCGAGTGTGTAATACGTGCCGTCGTAGGCGGAGCGTTCCTGTGTGAGCAGCGAGACGATCACGTCGCAGGCCTCGTCGAAGCGGTCCATCCGATCCTTGATCGAGAGCAGGTCGATGCCGTAGGCGTTGGCCTCATCGGTGTTCCATCCGGCGCCGAGCCCGAGTTCGAGTCGGCCGTGCGAGATCTGATCCAGCGTGGCAGCCATGTTGGCCAGGACGGCAGGATGTCGGTAGGGCACGCCGGTGACGAGCACGCCGACTCGGAGGCGGGTGGTCGCCTGTGCCAGTGCCGTGAGGGTGAGCCATCCCTCGAGGCACGGGCCGCTGCGGTCGGCGAAGATCGGCTCGAAGTGGTCGAAGGTCCAGCCGGACTCGAACAACTCGATCTCGTCGGCTGCCTTCCACACGGCCAGCATGTCGTCGAAGGTCGTGGACTGGGGCGAAGTCTTGAAGGCGAAGCGCATGGCCGCAGTCTTTCACGACTCCGGCCATGCGTCGGTATGGCTCGGTCGGTCAGGTGCGAGCCGCGAGGTCGTCGAGCCAGCCGAGGAAGAGGTCGGTCCAGGCGTCGGACGGTAGGCCTTGACGCACCATCCCGAATCCGTGGCCTCCCCGGCGGAAGGCATGCAGTTCCGACGGTCGATCGGCGGCGGTCCAGTCGGCGTGGAGACCCTCGACGATCCGGACCAGCGGGTCGTCCTGTGCGACGGCAGTGAACAGTGGAGGTGCATCGCCGGGTACCGTCGCGCCCTGGGTCTCGCCGCCGTAGATCGGAGCGATGAAGGCGACCTGATCAGCTCGGGGATCGAGGGCGATGTCGACGATCATGAAGGCACCGGCGGAGAAGCCGATCATGCCGAGGGCTTCGGGGCGAAGGCCGAACCGACCGGCCTCGGAACGGACGATTTCGATCGCCCGCCGTCCGTCGTCGGCCGCCGCGGCACGTGCGATCCGGTAGGAGTCCGTTGTGATCAGATCGCCGATGGCGGTGGGCTTGCCGGCGTGCGGGATCGGTTCCTCGAACAGCCGCCCGGCCGCGGCTTGTCTGGCGGCGAATGCGTCCGGGTCGGCGGGCGAGGCCTGCAGCCGGTATTTGAGGACGAACGCCGTGTACCCGAGGGCAGTCAGCCAGTCGGCGACATCGACCCCTTCGTGGCCCCAGGCGTTAATCGTCCAGCCGCCGCCGGGCACCACGATGATGCCGACACCATTGCCTGCACCCTCCGTCGGCTCGAACACCGTGAGGGTGGGATCGGAGATGTTGCGCCAGAAGAAGGTGCCAGCGGCGACGCCTTCGGTGACGTCGTAGGTCGACTCGGGAGGAACGTCGGCAATCGTCGTCGGCGGTCCGTCGGGCCAGAGGCGGATCGTGTCACTCATGGGTTGGTTCCTCGCTTGTCGCTCAGGGACTCGTCGGTCGCGTCGGCTGATTGTTCCACGGAACGCACGCGCTCGGCCGCCTCGGCGAGGGCCGCAATGGCGTCGAGGTCCATCGGATCGTGCAGGGCGACGAGGACCCGTTCGACGCCAACGGCCGCCAGCGCGTGGAGTTGGTCGGCCACCTCGTCGGGCGTGCCGACCAACGCTCGGTCGAGAATCGGTTCGAGGTCCTCGGCTCCACCCCGGTCGGCCCGGACGGCGGCGAGGACGCGATCCACCCCGTTCGCCGTCGGGGCGAGGAAGCCGTCGATCTCGAGCGAGCGGGCGACCACCCGAGCGGGCGACTCTCGCTCGATGATCTCATCGAAAAGGGCACGACGGCGTGCGTACTCGGCGGGCGTGCAGAACGAGGTCTCCCACACCTGAGCGACGCGGGCGGCCAGCATCATCGCCCGCTCGCCGGTGGCAGCAAGCGTGATGGGGATCGCCACGTCGCTGGCTTGCCAGGTCGCCGACATGACCTCGATGGCGGCGGCGAGATCGGCGCAGCGCTCGTCGTAGGCGGGATACCGGACGCCGTGGGGCTCCCACCACGGTCGAGCAAACGCTGTTGCGGCACCGACACCGGTACGGAGCTCGATCCGCCCCGGGGCGAGCGCCGCCAGGGTGGCGAGCTGGCGGCTGAGGAGCAGCGAACTGCGGTAGTCCGGCAGGACGTTGGCGATGACGGGGCCGAGCCGAATCCGCTCGGTCGATCGTGCGAGCGCGGCGAGGACCGTCGAGCAATCGAGGTTGAGCGGATGGGGTGACTCGCCATAGGCGAAGCCATCGAGTCCGAGTGCGGCGGCGTGTTGGCAGGCAGCTTCGATCTGCGGGTAGTCCGCTCCCCACACTTCCAGCCCCACGTCCATGCTCGCCGATGTTAAGCCGCCAGCCGCTGCCGAGCCGACGACCGATCAGGGCCGTTCGGACCCCGGGCTCAGCGCTTGGTCACCGAGGACCCCGAGTTGGCGGAGCCCGGCGCTGGTGTCGACCACTTCCCAGATCTCGGCGATCTTGCCATCGGCGACACGAATGAACAACGCCTGATCGACCTCGATCTGATTGCCGGTTGGCTCGACGCCCAGGAAGTTGCCGGTGTGCACGCCGCTGACTCGTAGCCTGGCCGCGGCCTCGACGTCGGAACCAACGACGGCCATCACGGCGTGTGACAACCGATCGAGTCCTCGATGTGCGGCCTGCCAGGCCTCGATCTGACCGGCAATGCCGTGCACCGTGGCATCACCGGGTGTGTGGGTGACCACGTCAGCAGAGAAGAGATGCTCGAACGCATCGAAGTCGGCAGCATCGCCGGCCGCCACGTACGCCTCGATCAGCGTCTCGGCTGTGTTCATCAGGTCTTCCCCTCGCCGGCGTCCCGCTGGTGGCGTATGCCCTCGTTCCGACCCTAGTGCGGCGGTTGGTGGCCGGCAGCGGTCATCCCGCCGCCGGTTCGAGCACGCCGTCGCGGAGCACGAGGTGTCGCGCTCCAGTGCCGGCTGAAGCGGGATCGTGGGTGGCGATCAACATGGCCAGCCCGTGCTCGTGTGCGAGCTGGTCGAGCAGGCGCATGATCTGACGGCCCGTCGTTGTGTCGAGCTGGCCGGTGGGCTCGTCGGCAATCAGCAGACGGGGTTGGGCAACCAGTGCTCTGGCGATCGCCACCCGCTGCTGCTCCCCACCAGAGAGTTCACCAGGGCGATGACGCGCTCGCTTCTCCAACCCGACCGAACGCAGCATCGCTGCGACACGCTCGGCCCGCTCGTCGGCAGATGTGCCGAGCAGCCGAAGCGGAACTTCGACGTTCTCGGCAGCGCTCAGCACCGGGAGCAGTCCGAAGGCCTGGAAGACGAAGGAGAGCGACGTTCGACGGAGTTCGGCGCGCTCGCTCTCGTTGGCCTGCATGATGTCGGTGCCGCACACCGTCAGCTCACCGGTGTCGGCTCGGTCGATGCCGCCCAGGACGTTGAGCAGCGTCGTCTTGCCCGATCCCGACCGTCCGCTGAGCACCACGGTCTCGGCGGCATCGATCGTGATGTCGGCGCCGCGCAACACCGCCAGCTCGCCGGCGCCTGTCACGTATGAGCGGACGAGGCCGATCCCCTCCACGAGTCGGGTCATGGCTCGTCCCTCTCGATGGTGATGCACTCGTCGCTCGGCTGGACGCGCACGAGCCGTCCGAGCCCGGCTTGTTCGAGATCGCGCTCCGGTAGCTGGAGGCGCCCGGCCCGGTCGACCACGATGCGCTCGTCTTCGAACGTTCGTGTCCATTCGTTCACCCGCCGCTCGCTCGACACACGTCCGTCGCGGATGGTGATCGACCGATTCCCAGCGCGTGCAACCGTCTCGTCGTGGGTGACGATCACCGTGGTGACACCCAACTCGCGGCACGAGGTTCGCAGTACCTCGACGACATCGGCCGCCGTCTCGAGGTCCAACTCGCCGGTGGGTTCGTCGGCGAGAAGCAGGCGTGGACGGTTGGCCAGGGCGACGGCGACTGCGACCCGCTGTTGTTCACCTCCGGAAAGCTGGTCCGGTCGATGGTCGCTCCGGTGCTCGATGCCGACCAGCGTCATCACCTCGGCGACTCGTTGGTCCCGCTCCGATCGGCCGGCGCCGGCAACGGTGAGCGGAAGCATCACATTGTCGCGAGCCGAGAGATAGGGCAGCAGGTTCCTCGCGGTCTGCTGCCACACGAACCCGACGACTCGGCGGCGGTAGTCGAGGCGATCGGACTCGGACATGGCCAGGAGGTCGTGACCGTCGACCGTGACGCGACCAGCGGTCGGACGGTCGAGACCGGCGAGGATGTTGAGGAGCGTGCTCTTGCCGGAGCCTGATGCGCCGACGATCGACACCATCTCGCCTGCGTCGATTCGAAGGTCGAGGCCCTGCAGCGCAACCACTTCCGTTTCGCTGCTCGAGTAGAGACGTACGAGTCCTTCGCACTCGACCGTCGCTCCCGATGCCACGCCAAGGTCGTCGTGGTGGCTGATCCTCATGTGACCTCCAAGCGGAGTGTGCGGCTGGTCCGGTTCGGGACGATTCGTCGGATGGTGAATGCCACGGCACCACCGAGCGCCAACAGGGCAACGGCAGCGGCGACAGCGGAGGGGGTCGGCGACAGCCGACCACCCGCGACCTCGTCGGGAACGATGGCGGGACCGATGAGTCGTAGGACAACGCCGCTCGTGGCGAGTCCGACTGCGACGGCGGCAACGAGGCTGACGAGCAGTTCGGCGAACACCGTCCGGTCGATGGTACGCCGGTCAGCCCCGAGCGCTGCGAGGAGCGCTGACTGGCGTCGCCGCGCGTGAACGACGAGGAGTGCAGTGAAGCCGACACCGGCCACGGTGATGGCGGAGGCCGCCGTCATCACGAGTTGCACGCCGCCGACAAGGCTTCGTCGCAATGCATCGTTGGTGAGGACCGACTCGATCGCCGAGCGTTCGGTCACGCTGGCGATCCCGCCGACCGCGGCAAGGTCGGTGACATCGACGGTGGCGGGCAAGGACACCGCCTCGACTCGAAGCGGTCGTCCCAGTGCAGACTCGACCAGCGAACGGTCGGCAACCACCATGGGCCGGTCCGCCTGTCGGGCATGGTGGTAGCCGACGACGACCATGGACAAATCGTCGAGCGTCGCCACACCCCGTAGCATCGCACCGGCCGGGATCGGTCCTGTTCCGATCCCCTCCGGAGGGACCAGCACCGGTATGCGGCCGGCATCGTCGAGCGAGCCAAGCGCCTGGTCGCCGAACGGCTTCGCCGGATCGGTCTCGCTGAGGACCGCCGCCGCATCGAGGTCGACCGAGAGCACCGTTGTGAGGAGTGGATCTGCACCGTCCACCGAAAGAGGGCCGGAGAGCTGCGCCTCACCGGCAACGATGGCGGCACCGGTGAGGGCGCGCACCGAGTCGAGATCGATCTCACCTCCGGGAAGGGCGGCGGCCCGGACCGGAGCGACCGCAACGGCCCACGATCGATCGACGAGGACCGATCTGTCGGCTGCGAGCAGCGCAGACGAGAGCGCGAGTGCCGCGATGCCCACCACCGTGACATCGGCAAGCAGTGGAGCCGCACTGCCGCCCGAGGCCAGTTGACGCACCGCGAGATCGGTCGAGAGCGAACGTCCGCGTCGTCGTCGCGCCACGAAGATGACCGACCGGCGGGCCACGATTCCTCCGGTCAGCACAAGCGCCGAGAGGGCGATAGTGGCGACGCGGATGGATGTCTCCGTGCGTTCGCCGGCGCGCACGATGACGATGATCGAGGCGACCGCCACCACAGACACGACGATGTCGACACCTCGCTGGATCGCACCGCCATCCACCGTTTCACGTCGCAGCTCCGGTCCGAGCGGACGCGAGGTGACAGTTCGCACGACCATGCCGACGAGCGACCCGACACCGACGCCGGCAAGGAGAGGCCAGACGATCGTCGACCGCGTGAAGGTCGCTGCGCCGCCGACGACGACGACGGCAACCACCACACCGAGCGCCGCAGCAACGACCGAGGCGGCGATGCCAGCGGCCGTTGCTCCCGCCGTCAGGCGGCGTCTCGATGCGCCGCGGGCTCGCCACACTGCCAGTGCGGCGCGCTGGTCGTCGACGGCATGCGTGATCAGGCGAACGACGGCAACGACGGCGAGCACGGCAAGAAGGGCGCGGGTGGCCGAGACCGTTCGATTCGCCTGCCCTCGGCTACGGGCAACGTCGTCAAGCAGCGCCGCAAGACGGCTCGACCCCGACGGCGTGCCGATGGGAGGAGTCGCCGGCGTGGCGCTCGCCATACGAGCGAGTTCCAGGGACCATTCGTCGGCGCCGGACACGGTCGGCGCCGGCGCATCCATCGAACGCAGCTGGCGCAGCGTCCCGTTGCCGCCGACTGGGCGAAGCGACGGGGTGAGGAAGAAGTCATCGAGGGCGACGGCGGCAGCGGCGTCGACCTCGAAGCCGTCGTTCGTGTCGCGCTGTCGCGCTTCGTGGAGGCTGTCGTCACCGAACCAGATCGGGTCCTCGGGAGGCGACAGCTCGACCAGCGCAGCGACACGGACCTTCGTGGCGAGCACCGACCCTTGATAGGCACGCGCCACCGGATCATCTGGGTCCGTCGTCAGTTCGAGTACGTCGCCCAGGTCGACCCGCATGAGGTGAGCCGTGGCCTCGGTCACGGCGATGTCGACGATCTCAGCCGACGAGTCACTCGGAGCTACTGCATCGGCCACTCGGATCGTTCGAGCGACCTGGTCGAAGCCATCGACCACCCGAAGGGTGAGCCGGAGCCGGAAGGGCAGCGGCTCACCATTGCGCTGGCGCGCGACGAAGCGCGGGAGGTCGAGCCACGACGAGGTGACCGTCGGGTGCTGGAACATCGACGGAACGTCGAACGGGGGAGCAGCGGCGTCGGGAGCGAACGGGGCCTCGATCGACCGCTTCGACAGGTCGACGATCGTGGTCACCTCGAGATGGGTCTCGGCGATCGGGGCAGCGTCGAGCCGGTCCTCGATGACCGACATCGCTCCTTCGGCCAGTCGCAGCGGAACCGCAGAGAGTACCGCGACACTGATGAGCGTCAACAGCCACGCCGCCACTGCGGGCGCACCCGGCCGGCCGAAGCGGACACCGCCGATCCAACCGGTCATCGACGCCCCTCACCAGTACGCAGCAGGGCCGAAAGGTCGGTCCGACGCAACGACCGGAACACCAACGTCGGCGCAGCCACTGCCGCAATCCCCGTCACGGCCACCAGGATCGCAAGTTGATCCATGGGGATCACGAGCGTGGGAGCGGGGATTGCGACAGACCCTTCGACGTTCACGGTGAGCGAAGGGAGCAGCATCCACCCGAGAAGGACCGCGATGGCGAGACCGAGGGCGACCGCGACACCCAGAACGACGACGGCCTCCATCACGACCATGGTGCGGAGCATTCGTTGCGTCGTGCCCAGCGCTCGGAGGACGGCAGTGTCGGTGAGCCGGCGTCGCCGGTCGCTGACCGCGTTGGCGACCAGGCCGATCCCCGCAGCGACGATCGAAGCCACCAGGGCAATCGCCAGTGAAACGATGATGCCGACCTGGCCGGGGTCGCGTCGGAGTTCCTCGGCCCGCTGCCACCTGCTGATGGCGTCGGGGCTGTTGAGCCGGCCAGACTCCAGTTGATCGACAAGGGTGTCTGCGTTGTCAGCTCGGCTGGCGAGCAGAAGGTGCGTCGGCAGCAGTGCCGCCTCCCCGGTGTCGAAGGCCAGCGAGGTCGCCGACCCGAGATCGGCCATCGCCGCAAGCGACGCTTGGGGACGGAGCGGAATAGCCTCGGTCGCCGACATGACGACGGCCGGGAGGTGCGTCGATCCCACCAGCACGTCGACACGGTCGCCGACCGCCAGGCCCGATTGGTCGAGCAGTTCGGTGGTGACGACGATCGGGAGCGGCGGCACGCGATCTTCCGCGTGGAGCGGCAACGACAATCTCGTTCGTGCGCCCTGGCCTCGCGACAGCCCGGCCGCGATGACGAATCGTGCACCATTCGGGATGTCGTCGCTCTCGACCGTTGGACCCTCGACGAACTGGCGACGTGCGAACACGAAGTCGCCTCCGGCGAACTCGACGGCGAGCGGGTCGCCATCGAGCGACCAATCGGTCATCTCGACCGAGACCAGCGAGGAGATGTCATCGTCACGCGGATCGGGTGTGGCGAATCCCGCAGGGACGTCAACGGTCACGCCGAGCAGCCGGAGCGGCCCGCTGTAGGGGACCTTCTCCTGAGATCCGTCGAACGACTCGTGGAGGGGAAGGTCGACCTGACCGTGAAAGTTGCTCGGCACTGGGATATCAGGAAGCGCGTAGACCAAGCCGTCGACGTCGGCCACGGTGACACCGATCTCGATCGGGGAGTCATCGACCGCTGCGAGCGTTTCGGATGCGAGATGCACACCCAGCGTCTCGCCTTCGAGAAGCAGCCCTCGGGGAACGCCAGATGTCAATCCGCCGAGTGCACCTCCATCGCCGCTGCGCAGAAGATCGGGCAGGGAGGCCATGTCGGTCAGCAGCAGGTCGGCGTCGATCCCGCCCAGGCGGGCCGTGGCGAGGACGGCGGGCCGTACCGCCTCGACGTCTGCGACCTGTTCCACCAAGGGGACGAGCAATCGATCCGGCACGCGACCGCTTCGTTGGTCGATCTCGGCGAGCACATCGACACCGACCTCGGCGTTGGCCTGATCGACCTGCGATGTCACCCAGGTGGAGCGATAGACCAGGGCGAAGGCTCCGATGGCCACGGCGAGCACGATCAGCAGCGTCGATCGTGCGACGTAGGTCGGTTGCCGAGCGATGCTTCGTGCGACCATGACGGCCGGAAGCTGCGAGGTCCTCCTCGTGACGGCGAGTGCAGCGATGCTGACGAGTCGGACGACCCGCTGGGCCAGGAGTGCCCCGCCGCTCAGTGCCAAGGCCGGGGCGAGGACGATGGACGGATCGATCGAGGACGTTGCACGCGCCTCGGACGCGTGACGAAGTCTCCAGAGGCCGAGGACGGCCAGGACGATCAGGGGGAGATCCAGTCTCGTCCGGCGGAGGAACGGCATGGCGTTGTCTCGGCTGATGGCTGCCCGAGCGCTGGTGTAGTCGGTGCGACCGAAGAGTGGCCTGACGATGATCAGCGCGCTTGCGATGGTCCCGATGGCGAGAGCCAGCACGGCCCACGCGTCGATCGACGGCCGCAGATCCAGATCGGAGGAGATCCCCGAACAATCCAACACCTGCAGGGTTGCGATGCCGAGCGGCATGGCCAGCGAAGCCACCAGGAGGAGAGCAAGCGCGGCTTCCGCCAGCGCCGTCCCAATCACCTGGCGGCCCGACGCCCCCCGGCTGGTGACCAGTGCCGTCTCCACTCGGCGGGCATCGACCAGCAAGCCGCCGGCAATCGTGAGCGCCGGGATCGAGAGGGCCGTCGACATGGCCAACAACGCCAGGATCACCACGCTCGCTGCGGACAAGGACCGATCGATGCCATCCAGCAGTCCGACGAGGTCGCTCGTCACGCGCCGGTTCGTGACCGAGTCATGGGTCGCGATCGACGCCTCGATGACACCGGGCAGCTGGCGCAAACGGCCGAGGTCCGCCCGCCCGATCGACTCCGCCACGGGCAAGACTCGCCAGCTGACGGCGAGATCACGCTGGTCGGAGAACGCTGCCAAGGTCGCCGAGTCGACCACGACCGGACCGACGGTGGTGAATGACTCGCCGTCGACAACGCCATCGCGCACCTGCGGTGAGTCCCACCAATGGACGTCGCTGCGATCCGCTGCCACGAAGACGCCCGCGAGTCGAAGGCCATCCGGTGTGAGCGAGGTCACGACGAGGTCACCGACTCGCAACCCCAGTTCTGCGGCCGCATCCTGATGCAATGCCGCTTCGCCGGCGCCGGGAGGGCGTCCTTCGACGAACTCGAGGAGGTCGAGCGGTTCGGCCATCGAGACCAGCGAGGTGACCACGCCGGTCTCGTCGGCCGTTGTGAGATGGTTGGGGTAGGTCGCCGCTCCTGAGCGGGCGAGCCAGGTGACATCGAGAGCGATGGTGGTGGCGGCATGGATCTGCTCGACGACCTGTCCGATGCCGCCGGCGCTGGTTTGGCCCGTGATTTCGACGCCACCCTGAGACGGCGGCGCGTCGACGAGTCGCCGTTGCACGGCGGCGTCGGTGATCGCCGACGATGCCATCGGCCCGAGCGTGAGGAGCGTCGTTGCGACCAGGCTCAGTGCCCCGACGATGCTCAGGAGCGCCCGATCGGCTCGCATCCGAGCAAGGGCGATGCGGATCGCAGGGGTGGGCACCGAGCCAAACTACGCGTCAGAAGCTGCTCGGTCACCCCGCACCTCTCGTACCCGATCGACGGCAGAGGAGGACGGGTGGAGGGGGAACGGTCAGTCGTCGCAACTGATCCGAAACGAGTTGTCCAGATCGAGTGGCAAGATCAGCGTGCGGAGCCCGAGTTCCAGCGACCGCTCGCAGATCTCGTCGGGGTGCTCGGTGTACTGCTGGTCGTACTCTGCGTTGAACACCGGCTTGCCCTGGACGGTGAACGGCTCATAGACCTCGCACTCGTCGAACTCGTGGCACTGCTCGTTCACGGCGAAGTCGTACTCGGATGCGAGCTCGGGGATCTGGTCGAGATCGTTCTTGAGGCCAACGAGGAGTCCACGATCATGCGCGGCGACGGCGACGAAGCGGTTGAAGTCGAGCTGGTCGTCGCCGGAGAGGTCGAATCCGGTCGAGTTCGTGTAGCCGTCCATGTTGTCGGGCTCGACCCCATCGCATCCGATCTCGACGGCGACATCCAACCGGCGCTCGACCATGGTGCGGACCGTCGAATGGCGGACATCCAGCCAGCGTTCGTCGGGGAATCCATCGAGTGGGTGCCCCATCGCATCCGAGGCCACGTCGGTGGCATCCTGGCGCCAGTCCTCGAAGGAGCCGGCGGAGAAGTAGCAGATGACGATGCGGTCATCGGCGTGGAGGGCTTCGATCGTCGACTGTCCCGAATCGAAGAGGTCGATGTCGTAGACGTCGACCTCGTACGAGCGATCGAGTGCTCCCTGCAGCTGCCACTGCCACGTGCTCGACACGCTCAGCGGGGTCTGTCGGTCGGCGACCGGTGCGCTGCCTTGGGGATCGTCGACGGTCGTGTCCTCGGACGTCGAGCACGCGCCGAGAAAGGCCAGGGAGATGGCTGCCGTCAACAGTTTCCGCATCACAGGAGTCTGTAGCCGCGCCGTCGCAAATGGAAGAAGTAGACGGCGAAGAGGGCAACGAAGACGGCATCGCCGACGATGACGACCAGGGCGAAGTCCGACGTCCATCCCTTGGCGTACATGTAGAGGAGGTGGAGAGCGAAGAACAGTTTGCCGAGCCCGCCCATGAGCACGATGCCGGCGTGACGTGTGGGATGGCGGGCGACCAGCAGGAAGCCGACGCCATAGAGCAAGGCGGTACCCCACGCCCCTCGGTAGACGATCACCATCACCGGGTCGATGAGTTCTCGCCCGAACTCACGGCTGAACATTCCGGCGCTGTCGATGAAGCCGGGAAGGGCACCGGCGAAGTTCCACACCGCAGCGACCACGAACAGCACGGCATATCGCACGTGTTCATGAGCGCTGAGTCCGTCGGTGTCTAGCGTGGCCCTCGATATCATCTGCATTGTTAAGTTATAACGCGTTCTAAACAATAAAGGCAAGAGGTTCGACTGAATGCAACCCGACAACGTGGTGCCAACAGGCGGAGAGCGGCCCAGCCGCGGCCGGCCCCCGCGCACGCCCGAGCAAATTGCCGACATGCGAGCCCATATTGCCGGCTGCGCCCTCGAGCTCTTTCGCTCCGATGGGTACGCCGGTGTCTCGATGCGGCGACTTGCCGGCTCTGCCGGCTGTACCCCGATGACGCTCTACAAGTATTTCGAGAACAAGTTCGAGATCCTGCAGCTGATCTGGGCCGACGTGTTCGTCGAGCTCTTCGATGCGCTCGACGCCGTCGTGGCCGTCGAGACCGATCCGGTCGCGAGACTCGACGCACTCGCTGAGGGGTACGTCGATTTCTGGCTCGAGCATCGTGATCACTACTTCCTGGTCTTCATGTCCAGCGGCATCACGCAGGATGACGTCAGCCTCTTCATGGGCGACGCCTCCGTGATCAGCCGCTTCGACCTCTTCGCCCGCGCCGTCGCCGAGGTGCTGGGTGTCGACGCCGATCCGGACCTGCTCCGCGTGCGATCCGAAGTGTTGATCTGCGGACTCAACGGCGTGGCCCAGGCGCTGGTCACGATGAGCGGCTACCCCTGGGCCGACACGAGCTCGCTCGTTCGCGGCGTGACGGCAGGCGCCACGGCGCCCTGACAGCTCGCCGATCACCGTCGCCCCGGACGATCGTTGGAGGCGGACCCTGAGCCCCACTCAGGGTCGGGTCAGGGTGTGATCCGGGACTCGCCCGATATCGCCGCCCGGCAACTGGCTTCACGATGGAGGCATGGAAACAACAAAGACCTCCGCCAACGACACCACCACCTCGACCTCCGCCGCACCAGCACCCGTTCGCCGTCTCGAGCGCACCGAGGGCAAGTTCGGTGGCGTGGCCGCCGGCCTCGGCGAGCACTTCGATCTCGACCCGACCATGATTCGCCTCGGACTCGTCGCCGTCACACTTCTCGGCGGCTTCCCCGTGGTTCCCGTCGCCTACCTGGCGGCG
The DNA here is from genome assembly GCA_041394265.1 of Acidimicrobiales bacterium. Classification (NCBI taxonomy): domain Bacteria; kingdom Bacillati; phylum Actinomycetota; class Acidimicrobiia; order Acidimicrobiales; species Acidimicrobiales bacterium. The sequence goes on along the minus strand of JAWKIO010000005.1, from coordinate 1,345,057 downwards.
TGGGCCATCATCCCGAAGCAGCCGTCAGTGGCCCCGCCGCCCCCGAGGTATGCCGATCTCGTCACGATCGACGACAGCGTCGGTGCTCCTTTCGGCGAAGAGCCCACCAGCTCGGGTGGCTCGACCGACGCCTCCGACACGACGGCTCCCTGACTCTGGGTTCGGTGCCGTTGCCCACTCGGCCTCCGCCGGGTGTGCAGCGGCCTCGATCTCACCCGGGTGAGGAGCCGTCGGCCGGTTCAGAGCAGACGGTGATCGCGTGCGGCTTGGACTGCCGAGGTGCGGCCGGCGACACCGAGCTTGCGGTAGATCGCCTTGCAGTGTGTCTTCACCGTGTTGAGCGATACGTACAGTTCGCTGGCGATCTCGCGCTGGGACAGGCGCGAGGGAAGGTAGCGAAGCACGGCGAGCTCGCGCTCGGTCAGGTCCTCGACGAGTGCATCGACCATCGGTCGCTCGGCCTTGCCGTATCGGGCCTCCACACGGCGCAAGTACCGGCCGGCGATGCCCGGATCGACACACCGATCGGCAATCGTTCGGGCCTCGAGGAGGAGTTCCTCGGCCTCGCTTCTCCTTTCAGCGAAGGCAGCGTCCGCTGCTGCGGCGAGCACGTAGACGAGCATCACGTGTTCGGGCGACCGGCGAGCGAGCTGCACACTTCGATGCGCAGCGAGCCATGCCGCGTGCGGATCGTCGGCGCAGCGGGCGATCACACTGTGCGCCAGAGCGAGTTGGGCCGCGCCTTGGAGTCGGTGCGCACTTGCGTAGTCGAGCGACGAGCGAGCCAGGCGCTCGGCGAGCTGTCCTCGTCCGCTCTCGATCTCGGCCACTGCTTCGTAGGCGGGGGCGACGGCGGCGACGAAGTGGTCGGGATGTCGAGCCGCCAGCTCACGTGCTCGGGTCAGGAACGGCCGTGCTTCGTCGAACTGGCCACCCATCACCCGCACGGCGCCGAGCACCATGGGGTAGGCGGGTTCGGTCGTCGACACATCGACCTCGGCGATCGCCAGGCCCGACGCGACGTCGCCCCTGGCGAGGTGGATCATGGCCGACAGCGAAACGAGCAATCCGGCGTCGTCGCCTGCATCGAGCCGTTGCAGGATGTCGAGCGACCGCTCGGCCTCGGCAAAGCGCCCGGTGACGACAGACAACCATCCGTTCACGGCAGTCAGACCCCGGTGCTCGTCGACGAGGTCGCCGAGTCGATCGAGGTAGCGGCGCACCGTGAACACCCGCCCGACGTTCAGCAGCTCGGTGGCGTTCTCGGCCACGATGTCGGCGGCCTCGATCTGGCAGCCGGCCGCGAGGAGATGGTCGACCGCAGCCACCAGGTCACCCGCTGCGGCGTACCACCGTCGGCGTTGGCATGGAGTACTGCCGCCCGCTTGGGTGACGTGCGTTCGAGCTCGATCCTGAGCAGGTCGCGCGGCAAGTGATGGAAGCGGAACCAGGTCCCGGAGCGGTCGAGCGAGATCACCAGCTGATTGCCGGCAGCGAGCGAGGTGAGCCATGCCGCGCCGTCCGAGGTGCCACACACGTCGTCGATCAGGCTGCCGCTCAGCTGGTCGAGGACTGCGACCTCCAGCAGACGCTGTCGTTCGTTCGGCTCGATCGCATCGAGAAACTCGTCGCTCAGGTAGTCGGCAACCAGATGATCGTCACCACGGAACGAGTCGACGAATTCGGCGACGTCGGCGACCCGATGGAGTGACAGCGCCGCCAATACCAGGCCGGCCGCCCACCCCTCGGTGCGAGTCGTCAGCTGCTCAACGGCATCGCGGTCGAGCCCGAGGGTCTCGGCATCGAGGAGCCACGCAGATTCGTCACGCTCGAACCGCAGATCGGCCGCCCGGATCTCACTGAGTTCGCCGCGCACCCGCAGACGTCCGAGTCGAAAGGGAGGATCGACTCGCGTCGACACCACGACGATCAGGTTGGCCGGCCGCCGGGTGATGAGCTGCTCGACACCGCGATGGACCTCGGGGTTCGACACGAGGTGGTAGTCGTCGAGGACGAGCGCGATCTCGGCGCCGCTCTCGGCGATCGCGTTGACCATGGCCGCGACCACGGCATCGGTGCCGTCACTGATCGTGGTGGTGATCACCTCGGCGACGGCAGGCACGCCGCCGTGTACCGCTGCAGCCAGCCCGACCCAGAACCGAGATGGATCGTCGTCCCCCTCGTCGATCTGGAGCCATCCGACCTTCACCGACCGGCGGTCGAGCCAGGTGTTGACGAGGGTCGATTTGCCAGAGCCGGCCGGTGCACTGGCCAGAACGACGGTGCCGCCGGCGTTCACGGACTCCTCGAGTCGCTCGATCAGCCGAGTGCGGTGTAGGTGGCGGCTCGGTGGTCGTGGGGGCGCGATCTTGGTGGCGGTGACGGCCGTGTTCGAACCCTCCATCGAACCAGGGTAGGACTCCCGCAACCCAGTGGCCAGGCGGGGCGCAGCCACTCACCCGGGTGAGATCGATCGGGGAGCGACGCTGCCCCACCCGGATCGGCGGGAACCTTTGAGCAGCCATCACGAAAGGTTCGACCGTATGACCGCTCGAGAGATCACACACCCCATGTCCACCGGCGAAGGCAGCCGTTCCCGAGGCCGTTTCCGCATCTCCGATGATTCGGTGACGCGGGCCGCCGCCGGTGCGGCCGGGATCTTCGTTGCCTTCGCCGGTGTGCAGGGTGCACTTGCCGCTGGTGCCCCACTTGGTGCGCACGTCTGGGGTGGGACGCAGGACCGGGTCCTTCCGCCAGAGATGCGCATTGCGGCCGCCGGAGCGGCCGTCACGTTGATGGCGATGGCCGGCGTGGTCGTGCGCCGCGCCGGCATCGTCGGTCGACCTGCCCGATGGCTCGGGCCGGCCACCTGGGGAATCGCTGGCTACCTCGCCCTCAACACGCTCGGCAATTTCGCGTCAGCCAGTGCGGTCGAGCGGATTGCATTCACGCCGCTGACCGCTGTCGCCTCAGCATTGACCGGGTTCGTTGCCTACCGCACTGGCCGGTCATCGAAGACTCGGTGACCAGCCGGTGCCGTGGTGAGGTAGGGCGTCGCCGCCGCACCACTCGAGTCTGACGGCGGACGTCGACAACGGGCGATGCGGCGGCGGCTCGGCCTCGAGCTGCCCACCGCGGAGGGAAGCGGCGTGGCAGTCGAGGACGCGAACTGGTGCTCGATCAGATGTAGAACACGCCGTTGGCCAGTTCCGCCCCGCCGGCGACGATGAAGCTGACGACGGCGGCGCCGATCGAGATGGCGGAAGAAGCCGCCGCGAACTTGAACCTGGACATCGGTGTTCTCCTGAGAGGGGGTGAGCCCGGTCAGGGGAACATGGCCGGGTACCCAGCCGGTACCCGACAGATGAGGTGCCCCGGAGAACGACGAAAATCGGGGTGTGGCGCTGGTCAGGCCCCGGTCCCGTCGGCGCCTTGGAACTCGGTCAGCGAGTGGCGGGGTCCTCGGCGTGCACCCGTCGGCGGGTGTCGGCAAGCCACGGAGCCTGCGCGGCCGGCGCGTCGCTGAGGAGATCCAGGAGCCTCACCGCATCGAGATGCAGCTGCCGGCGCCGTTGATTGATCCGGTCGTTGTAGATGTCGTCGGGGAGCAAGTGCCCGTCGTAGGAGTCGAGCGCCGTGACAGCGGACCGCCGAGCAGCCTCGGCGTCGTTGCGCTGCCGGGCAACCGAATCGTTGCTGGCGCGTGTGAACTCGGCGATGTCGGTGGTGATGTTGCTGGCGAGCGCCAAGGTGTCTGGCCGACGAATGAGGGCGTCGTTGCCCAGGTGGTGGCGGGTCTTCGCAACGAGATTCTTGAGACGGCGCAGGCCGAGCTTGATGTCGGCGTCGGGCCACAGGCTGTCGCACACCGCGTCGATGGTCATTTGCCCGTCGTGCACGGCAAGCAATTTGACGAGCTCAGGAACCTGACCAGTTGGAAGATCGAGTTCACCCTCGGTCGTGGTGATGGCGAACCGCCCGAGCAGGTGGATGTGCATCGCTGCATCGTGGTCGAACAGGGCGGGTGCGAGCCGAGAGGGCAGGTCGGCGAGGCCCAGCCGTGCCGCTTCGGCCTCGATGTCGGCCACGGTGGGTGTGCCCGATCCAGCCCATCCCGCAGCGATCAATTCGAGCTGGGCCCGCCAGCGTCGGTCGACCGGAACGATGCCACTGCGATCGAGGTCGTGCCACAGCAGCACAGCCTGGTCGAGACCTCCGGCGCGAGCAGTGACGATGAGTTCGGCCAGCCGGTATTCCATACGGTTCTGATCGGCTCGGTCGGCGATCGCAGCGAGGCAGCGCCGTGCGCGATCGTGCTGACCGAGGGCGGCAAAGATGGTGGCGACCTCGGCCGCGAGGACGACGCCGGTGTCGGTGTCGTAGAGACCACCGAGCATGTGTTGAGCGTTGCGGAACGCCCGGTCGACGCCGGCGGCGTCGTGACGCCAGCCTGCAGCATGAGCAGCGGCCCATTGGAGGCTTCCCTCGAGCCAGCCGATCCCCGACTCGGTGATGACCGGCTGGGCAAGAGCGACGGAGTGCTCGTAGGCATCGAGATCGCCGCACAGGGCGTCGAAACGAGCCTTGAGCCCGACCGTGATGCCGTAGTCGAACGATTGGGTGACCGCGAGCTGGCTGGCGTGGGCCAGGCGCTCCTGGCCGTGTCGGTAGCGGCCGAGGTGGTAGAGCGGGCCCGACGCCAATCCCCGGAGGGTCTTGGCCGCCCGAAGGCGCTCCTGCTGCACCTCCCACTCGGCCGCGACTTCGGTGAACCGGTCGGCGGCGACCGACACGGTGGCGTTGTCGCTGGCCTGGCCCAGGATCTGGGCCTCGATTTCGCGCAGTCGGGTCGGCAGCGGTCCGCCGAGATGGTCGACCTGGCCGTGCAGGTCGGCGATTCGCTGTGCTGCTTCGGGCTGGCTGATGGTGCGGTGTCGGTACATCAACAGCTCGATGGTGGCTTCGAGCCGGATCGGATCGGGCACGGTGACCTGGGCGACCACCTGTTCACATGATGCGACCGACGCGGCGATCTCGGCCAGGTTGCCGTGGGCTCGAGCCAGTTTGAGCGAGAGGCCGGGATGGTCGTTGAACTGCGGCTGGAGGACTCGGAGAATGGCGATGAGTTCGCGTTGGTTGGAGTGGTCGAGGATCCGGCCGGGGAGCGACTCGAGGAATCGAGCGGCACTGGTGTCGAGACCGGCCCGAATCAGGATCTGGGTGGCAGGAAGGACCTGGCCATCGGCGGCGAGGACGGGGGCGAGCGCCTCGGCGATGGCGGGATCGAGCCCGAACTCGCTCGTGAGCTCGATGTCGACAGGAGTGACGAAGCGGTAGCGGCCGGCAGGATCTCGATAGAGGCCGGGGGCGTGGGGGAGCACGGTTTCGGTGAACCCGAACCCGCCGATCGCTGTCGCAGCGTTGTCGGTGAAGGCAGCGAAGTGAGCGAGTTGCGCGAGGTGGAATCGTTGGGTGTCGGTGAAGCCGTGCAGGTAACTCCGAACGAGGCGGCGCCGGAATGGGGCGGAGGTGATGGTGTCGATGGCGAGATCGACCCGATCGCCGCCGGCCGCGCCGAGGCAGGCCCGAACCCACGCCGGCCAACCATCGCCGAGGCTGGCGATCAGGTCGGCGACCCCGTCGCTGACGCCGATGTCGGCGGCGGCAGCAGCGGCAACGACATCACCGCCGGACATGCGGAGCTGATAGGCATCGACCAACACCGTGGGTACGGGCTCCTCGGCCAGCACATCACCACTGATACCGGCGGGGAGCGCAACGACGGTGGCCCGACCGTCCCGGTGTCGCGCGATGACGGTGTCGCGCCAGCCCCGCAGGCCCTTGGCCAATGGCGCGTCGATCACGGCGAGTCCTGGCGCTCGGTTGGCATCGATGTCGTCGGGGTCGTCGAGATGGATGACGTCGACACCGTTGGCTCGGGCCAGCGCGTACAGGTCGTCTCGGAACAGGTCGGCGTCGAAACCCGGCGGCGACTCCACCACGATCAGCCCGCGATGGTGCCACGCCTGCTCGAGCCGACGTCGTCTGATTGCGGTGTCGATGTTCGTTCCTGGTTTCACTCGACCTCTGGCACGTACCCGCCGGGTACCAGGCCATCGCAGGATGGCAGCTGACGTCCCGACCCGAAAGCTCCCCCATGTCTACTGTAAACGCTGCCGTTCGCCTGAGAGCAATGATCCTCGGGATCCGGCCCAGCCTTGCGCACGGATTGGGCGTGATGCCGACAGCTGCGGCCGACAACCTGACCGAGTCGGGTGTGGCGTGTTGGCAGGCCGGTGTGGACCTGCTGGCCGCCGATCTCAACCGGGTGGAGACGCTGGGTCCACGAGAGCGATGGCTGCGGAAGTGGTTGGGAGTCGAACTCGAACGCGATCTGCTCCGGTGGTCCGACGCTTCATCGATGCTGCGACTCTTGGTTTCCGCGCTCGGCCCCGAGGCCACGGACCGGGCCGGCCGTGGCTTTTGGCGACAGTGGCAGCGGAACCTGACGTCCCTCGACGAGGGCATCAGGTTCGGTTCGGTCACCCCGGCCTCGACCGAGCTTGCCGCTCACTGCCTGGATTCGTCAGAACACGGCGGCGCACCGGCGTCGGTGCTCGCCGTGCTGATGTCGATCAGCGACATGTCGCAGGCAAGCTGCAGTCGGTCGGAGGTGTTCGGCGCCCTGGCGAGCGAGGTCGAGCGGATCTATCTGGCCGACATCATCGCGGTGTCGTTGGCGGCGGCGAACGGGTGCACCGCCGTCGAGGAACGGTTCTACGACCCCGACCCGGGGCATCGACGACCATGTACCGCCGTCCCCGGCCTGCGCACCGGTCGAATTGCCGCTCCCCGGCCCCGCTTGGCGGGCTGACGCGCCACACGACACCCGGTCGGTGACGCCGGTCGACCTCGCCTGGTCGTGCTCGAAGTGAGTTGCTACCTTCGGCACCCCGTGTCCAGACCTCGAACCATACGACTCGTTGCCCTGGTAGCGGCACTTCTCACCGCCGCCGGCTGTGGCGGGAGCTCGACCGCCTCGTTGGAACCTGCGACCACCAGCACCGCCAATCCGGCCGCCACCACCGTGCCACCGTCGTCGACCACCTCTTCGACGACCGCACCAGCCGGGCCGGATTCGACCGTCGCCGAGAGTGTCGACCTGGCGGCCGTCGCCGGGATCCAGCGGCCGATCAGCGGATCAGCCGTCGACCACGGCTGGGACTCCGTCGTTGCATCGTTCGACCAGTACGTCATCGATCGCGACATCGGTGCTGCGGTCCTGGCAGTCGCCGTCGACGGCGCCCCCGTGCTCGAGGTGGCGCTCGGCTGGGCCGACCTGGATCGAACCGAGCCGCTCACGCCCGAACACCGCTTCCGCCTCGCCAGCGTCACCAAGCCCTACACTCGTGCCCTCGCCTTCGAGTTGCAGCGCCAAGGGCGGATCGACCTCGAGCGTCGGGCCTTCTGTACCCCCGAACAACCCAGTGACTGCGTCATCGATTTGGTCGATGAGGCGGCAGCGGTCGGTCGACCGGTCCGGGAGGAGATGGCCGCCATCACGATTCGTCAGCTTCTCGATCACACGGCCGGCTTCGACAGCAACGTTTCGATCGATCCGATGTTCGCGCCCCTCCTCGTGCGGGCTGATCTCGGACTCGATCGACTGCCGCTCGAGCGTGACGTGGCAACGTGGATCCTTGGTGAACCGCTCGTGCATCAACCCGGCGAGGTCTACGCCTACTCGAATGTCGGCTACCTCTCGGCCGGTCTGGCGATCGAGGAGACCACCGGGTCCGCCTACCTCGACCTCCTGCATTCCGAGCTGGGCGTGTCGGATCGGCTCATCCTCGGATCGTCGTTGCCCTCGGACCGAGCCGACGACGAGGTCGAGTACGCATGCGACGAGGGAACGACCATCAACCTCTTCGACCCCACGGGGCCACCGACCTGCTGGGCCGACGGAGGGTTCTACCTCGAGGCCATGACCGCTCACGGTCGTCTGGTGGCGCCGGCCTCGGAGGTGCTGTCGTTCCTCGCTGGTCGGTGCATCGACGGCTTCGAGAACATGCGGACCTGCGACACCTGGCACGACGGCTCGCTGTCGGGCACCTACACCGTGGCCCGGAATGTCGGCCGGGTCGACTATGTGGTGCTGTTCAACCAGCGGAGCGACCCCGGCCATGACGGCTTCGGCTACACCGACGTCGTCGATCTGCTCGACGACGAGATCCAAGCGGTGGTCGGCGATCTGTTCGCGAACTGAGACGAGGTCGAGCTTTCGCCGACGCCAGATCGCCGCAAGAATCGGCGGATGGATCTGACATTGCGAAGCGCCGGTGACCAGGCCGCGGCGGTGGCGGCGGGGGAGATCTCGGCATCGGAGCTGCTGGCCGCAACGCTCGACCGATACGAGCGGCACAACCCGGCCATCAACGCCGTGGTGTTCACGCAGATCGAGGTCGCCAAGCAGCGGGCGATCGACGCTGACGCCGCAACCGCCCGCGGCGAGTCGTGGGGGCCGCTCCACGGCGTCCCCATGACCATCAAGGAGGCGTGGGATTGGGTCGGTTCCCCGTCGACCTCGGGTCATCCCGAACTCGTCGACTGGCGTCCGAGCGCAAACGCCGAGCCGGTCCAGCGACTTCTCGATGCCGGAGCGATCATCTACGGCAAGACCAACCTGCCCGTGTCGATGGCCGACTGGCAGACCTTCAACCCTGTGTACGGAACCACCTCCAATCCGTGGAACCACGAGCTCATCCCGGGCGGCTCGTCGGGCGGTGCCGCTGCGGGCCTCGCCGCCGGCCTCACGGCCTTGGAGCTCGGGAGCGACATCGGCGCCTCGATCCGCAACCCCGCCCACTACTGCGGCGTGTTCGGTCACAAGCCGACCTATGGCTTGGTGCCGATCGCCGGGCACGGCAGCCCGGGGAACCCGGCCGAGATCGACATCGGCGTCGGCGGCCCGATGGCTCGCTACGCGTCCGACCTGACGCTCGGTCTCGACATCGTTGCCGGTGCCGACCGGCTCGACTCGAGGGCGTGGAAGCTCGACCTTCCCGCCTCGCGCCGTGAGCGTCCCGACCAGTGGCGTGTGGCTGTCATGCTCGAGAGCCCGTGCGTCGTTCAGGACACCGAGCTGACCGAGCAGCTTGCAGCCACGGTCGAGGCGTTGGCCGCACTCGGCGTGCAGGTCGACGCCGACGCTCGCCCCGATCTCGACATCGTGCGCAGTCACGAGGTCTATCTGATGCTGCTGCGTGCCGCGACCGGAACCGAGTTTCCGGCCGACGCGTACGAGGCGCAGCGTCCGCATGCCGACCGCTACGACGCAGGCGACCGGGACTATCGCGCAGTGGCCGGCAAAGCGGTGACGCTCAGCCATTGGGAGTGGAGCGCCTATCACCGTGAGCGCGAAGCCGAACGATTGGTGTGGGACGCGTTCTTCGACGAGTACGACCTGTTGCTCTGTCCGACAGCGGCGTCGGCTGCCTACCCACACGACCAGGCGGGCGAGCGGGCCGACCGCACCATCCCGGTGAACGGTGGTCAGGAATCGACGATCGACCAGCTGTTCTGGGCCGGCTGGTCATGCGGTGTCTATCTGCCCGGCACCGTTGCGCCGGCCGGGCTCACCGCCTCGGGTCTGCCGTGCGGGCTGCAGATCGTTGCCGGTCATCTCCGCGATCGGGAGTCGATCGCGTTCGCCGCGATGATGGAGCGAGAGCTCGGCGGCTACCAGATTCCGCCCGGCTACGCCTGAGGTCGACCTCGGCTTGGCTGACGGGTCGGACCGAGATGTCGCAGGCGAATGCCTGCCAGGCCGGTCAAGCACGCCAGCGCGATCGATGGAAGATGGATCAGCTCGTTCGCTCCGGGGCTGGGTGAGCTGTCGATGATCCCGGCTGCGGTCTGGGCGATGAGCGCCGCGGATGCAATGAGGAAGCTCGGCAGTGCCCAGCGTGGACGCCACGCCGTCAGGAGTGCGGCGACGGCAACCGCGAGGCCGAGTGCACCGTCGCGGGTGAGGTGGCCGTCACTCGAGTCACCGAGGAGCCCGAACGGGTCAGCGTCGACGAGCCAGGGAAGCACGACGACGAGCTGAGCGGTCGCAAGGACGGCAATGCCGATTCGGAGGGCGAGCGGCGGGTTCGGGAGCGCGTTGGTGAGGCTCGCGAGGAGATCATCGGCGTCGGCACCCTCGATGCGGTGCCGGCCGGCGAGCGCTTCGAGCAGCTCGTCGGTTGGGTCGTCGTGCACCCGGCGGAGCTCCACGATGGGAGCGAGTTCGTCGTCGTCGCCAGGAAGGGTCATGCGCTCAGCCACCATCGAGGGTTCCGCACCTCCGAAAGTCAACCGGCTGGCGCATCGGCGTGCAACGTGCTGTGCAGTGGTCAGGAATCCTCAGCGACCGTGGAACTCGGGGTCGCGTCGTTCGATGAACGCGCTCACCGCCTCCTTGGTGTCGGCGGTCGTGAAGTTGACGGTCTGCGCCGTGCCTTCACGGTCGAGGGCCTGCGCCAACGTGGACTCGAACGACTCGTGCAACAGCCGTTTGGTCTGGGCGAGCGCAATCGGCGGCCCGGCAGCCAGGCGTCCCGCCCACTGAGCCACGAACTCGTCGAGTTGGTCGTTGTCGACGATGCGGTTGACCAGGCCGATGCGATCGGCCTCGTCGGCGTCGATCAGGTCGGCGAAGAACGCCAACTCCTTCGCACGATGAAGGCCGATGCGACGGGGAAGGAACCAGGAGCCGCCGAAGTCGACACTGAGGCCGCGCTTGGCGAAGATCTCGGCGAACCGGGCAGTGCGATCGGCGACGACGAGGTCACAGGCCAGCGCCATGTTCAACCCGGCACCAACGGCAACCCCAGAGACCTTGGCGATCGTGGGCTTCGGACACTCGGCGATCGCAATGCACGCGGCAGTCACACGGCGCATATCCGCCAGGGTGTGCGCATCGTGGTCGGGTGGCGGCGCTTCGCCGTCGCCGGCAAGGTCGGCGCCCGAACAGAAGTCGCCACCGGCGCCGGTCAGGATCACCACCCGGTCGGTTCGTCGATCGGCGATGTCTCGGAACGCAGCAGTGATGTCGTCCCACATGGCGCCGGGAACAGCGTTCTTGCGGTGCGGGCGGTTGAGGGTGACGGTGACGACGCCGTCGTTGCGTTCGATGAGCAGTCGTTCGGTGGAGGCCATCGGCGCACCGTAGTGAACGACCGCTGGTGGAGCGAGTTGGCAGCCACGAGGCGGCCAGGCCCAAGCCAGGTTGCTACCCTCGCCCGCCTATGGCGAGTGTTCCGGAGATCCGCTTCGCTCCGGCGCGGCGCGGCCGGATCGCCTACCAGTGCTTCGGCGAAGGCGACGCAACGATCGTCGCCATTCCTCCATCGGCGCAGAACATCGAGGTGGCGTGGGAGGACGAACGCATCGCCGCCATGCTTCGACGCTTCGCGGGGTTCAGTCGATACCTCCACTTCGACAAGCTGGGGACTGGTTCCTCCGATCGGTCGGTACCGGTCGCCGGCCTCGATGAGCGGGTGGATGACCTGCGCGACGTGATGGACCATGCCGGCATCGATCGAGCCCACCTGTTCGGTCAGAGCGAAGGTGGGCCCATGACGCTCCTCTTCGCTGCGAGCTACCCCGACCGCGTCGCATCGGTGACCCTGGTCGGCTCCTATGCGCGACTGGCTCCCGATCCGCTCTCGGACGAGCTTCGAGCGCAGATCACCGAACGGCAACGCGAGTTCAGTCAGCGCTGGGGCACCCCCGAGTCCGACATGGTCGACGTCTTCGTGCCGTCGCTGGCTGCCGATGAGGAGTTCCGGCGCTGGCATCAGCGCTACGAGCGGTTGTCGGCCACCAGCGATTCGCTGTTCAACCTGTTGCAGCTCAGTGTTGACGTCGACGTTCGAGAGGTGCTGCCCCTGATCGATGTGCCGGTGCTGGTGATGCATCGGCGCGATGACCGAGTGATCCCGCTCGAGATCGGACGAGCGATCGCCGACGGCGTCCCCGGTGCGCAGTTCATCGCCCTCGATGGTGACGACCACTTCTCCTATGCCGGCGACGTCGAGGCATGGATGTCCGAACTGGAGCGGTTCGTCACCGGCACCGTGACCACGACGCCGGACCGCCGACTCGATACGCCACCGCAGATCACGGTTCGAACACTTGGGCGCTTCGCCGTGGTCGTCGACGGCGAGGAGGTGCCCACCAACGCCTGGGGATCCCGTCAGGCCCGGCGATTGTTGAAGCGGTTGGTCGTTGCCGACGGCTGGCCGGTCACCCGAGACGAGCTCTGCGACCTGTTGTGGCCGGGCGAGGACGATGCGGCCAAGCTCAGCTCACGGTTGTCGGTCCAGCTCTCCGCCGTGCGGCGGGTGCTCAACGGTGGTGTCATCGCCGACCGGCAGACGGTGGCGCTCGATCGTTCGGCGATTCGCTCCGACATCGCCTCGCTGCTCGCCCTCGGCGACGACGCCGAAATGGTCGATGCGTATCTCGGTGAGTTCCTTCCCGGGGATCGCGGCGAGCCGTGGGCCGACGTGACCCGGGAGCAGATCCGCCGCCGTGTCATCGACGCCGGCCATCGCCTCCTTCGCCGCGCCGAAGGGCCCGACGCCGAGGCGCTCGTGCGACGGCTGCTCGAGATCGATCCGTACGACGCTGCGAGTCATCAGGCCCTCATCGCGATCCTTGGAGATGAGGGTGATCAGGCCGGTGCCGCCAGAGCCGAGGCCGCGTATCGGGCGGCAATGGCCGAACTCGGCATCGAAGTTTGAGAGCGCTCGGCCGGGCCGCCGGTGGTGTTCCCTCCGCATCACCGACGGCCGGCCGGAGTATCAATCCAGCGGTGCCGGCGGGGGACCGAGCACCTCGATCCCGTGACGGGCGCAGGAAGCGGCGACGGCGCCGGGATCGATCTCGACGGGGACCGGTTGCACGGGTCCTGGTGCCGGGGCGCCCAAGTCGGCCACCATCTGATCGAACACGGCGCTGCGTGGCGAGGATGACGACGACGAAATCGTCACGAAGCGTGCCTCGTCGCTGATCACCTGGAAGGTGTGGGGAACGCCGTGAGGCAGGAAAACGGTGGCGCCGGCGGTGGCGACACCGGAGATGGCACCGCTCTCGCAACGGATCTCGCCATCGAGCACGATCATGATCTCGTCCTCGTCGTCGTGGACGTGCAGCGGTGGGCCGAAGCTCTTCGGCGCCACGAACTCGGTCACCGACATCGAGCTGCCATAGTCGGCGGACACCTTGCGAGTGGCGAGATGGTTCAGGAAGTGGCGGTGATCGCCCTCGTCTCGGTCGAGGATGTACGGGGTGGAGGCGACGGCCCCCGGGATGGGGGCGGTGGTGGTTGCTGTGTTGGTCATGTCGGCACTGTCCGTCAGAGGTCTTTCGAAATCCTTTCGATTTCGATCAGACTGGCGCGATGTCCGACGCTCCGACCGTGCACATCGATCCGCCAGCCTTCTGGGACGACCCGTACCCGACCTTGGCCCGGATGCGGGCGGAGACCCCGATCTGTTTCGTGCCAGAACTCGGCGCCACGCTGCTCACCCGTCGTGACCACATCCACACGTGCGAGAAGAACGTGGCGGTCTTCTCCTCGGATCAGCCGGGCGGGCTGATGAACGTGCTCATGGGCAAGAACATGATGCGCAGCGACGGAGAGGAGCACCGTCAGGAGCGCTTCGTCTACTACCCGGCCGTCTCGCCCAGAACCGTGCGAGCCACGTGGAGTCACGTATTCGGCGAGCTCACCGATGCGGTGCTCGACACGCTGGTGCTCGCCGGAACGGCTGATCTGGTCCGGGAGTACGCCACGGTCGTGAGCGGCGATGCCCTGCGCGAGTTGACCGGACTGACCAACGTGAGCGCCACCGATCTCGACGCCTGGAGTCAGGCGATGATCGACGGGGTGTCCAACTACGGCGGCGACCCCGATGTCGAGGCACGCTGCCACTGGGCCACGGGTGCGATCGACGCTGCCATCGACGAACTCCTGCCGGTGTTGCTCGCCGAGCCGGATTCGAGCCTGCTGTCGGTGATGACGGCTGCGGACATGCCCACTGATCGGGTGGCCGCCAACATCCGGCTGACCATTTCGGGTGGGCAGAACGAACCGCGTGACGCCATCGCCGGCGCCGTCTGGGCATTGCTCACCCATCCGGAGCAGCTCGCCGCCGTCCAGTCGGGTGAGGTCACCTGGCTCCAGGCCTTCGAGGAGTACTGCCGCTGGATCGCGCCGATCGGGATGTCGCCACGGCGGATCGCCACCGAATACACCTTCGATGGCGTCACGTTCGAGCCCGAGGAGCGGGTCTTCCTGATGTTCGGTTCGGCCAATCGCGACGAGGAGCATTTCGATCAGCCCGACCTCTTCGACATCACCCGCGACCTCTCAGCCAACCTGACCTTCGGCGCGGGGCCGCACATCTGCGCCGGCGCCGCTGCCTCGCGCTCGCTGATCGGCGAGGCGGCACTGCCCCGGCTGTTCGAACGCCTCGGACCGAGGCTCCGCCTCGACGACGATGGCGATCCGATCCGGTTCGGCGGTTGGGCGTTCCGCGGTCCGTTGAACCTCCCGGTCCGCTGGGACTGACCGCCGATGGTCGGCGGGCGAAGCTCGGCGTCAGCGGTAGGCGGATGCCTGGATGGTGAACAGCTCGGCGTAGGTGCCGCCGCGCGCCATCAACTCGTCGTGGGTTCCGGACTCCTCGATGCTCGAACCCGACACGACGACGATTCGATCGGCCATGCGGACGGTCGAGAACCGGTGCGACACGAGGAGGGTGACCCGGCCGTCCTCCTTGGCGAGCCTGGCCTGCTCGGCGAAACGTTCGAACAGCGCATGCTCGGTCTCGGCGTCGAGCGCTGACGTGGGTTCGTCGAGCATGACCAACAGCGGCCGATCTCGCAGGAGCCCGCGAGCGAGGGCCAGCTTCTGCCACTGGCCGCCGGACAGGTCGACGCCTTCGGGCCAGGTCGGCCCGAGCTGGGTGTCGAGGCCGGCGTCGAGCCGTTCGAGGACGTCGGTGGCGCCGGCACGGGCTGCGGCTCCGGTGGCGGCCGGCTGGTCGTCGAGCAGCGGCAGATCGCCAACACCGATCGTGCGTTGTGCCACGAACTCGAACCGGACGAAGTCCTGGAAGGCCCCGGCGATGCGCTGTCGCCAGCGGTCGGGGTCGATCGTGGCCAGGTCGACTCCATCGACCGTGATCCGACCGCTGGTCGGTTGGTACAGCCCGGCGAGGAGCTTCACCATCGTCGACTTGCCGGCTCCGTTTTCGCCAACGATGGCCACGACCGAGCCAGCTGGCAGGTCGACGTCGGCGTCGAGGAGGACTGCCCGATCACTTCCCGGATAGGTGAAGGAGACGTGCTCGAGCCGGATGCCGCGCTCGAGCCGATCCGGAGGTGGGGCATCGGCATCCTGGCGGCGGGCCTCGACGAAGCGTTCGAGCCAGAGCAGCCGCTGGGCGCCCTGGATGAAGAAGCCCCACGTGTCGATCTGGGTGGCTGCCGCGGCGATGTAGGCCGTCAGCCTCGAGCCGGCGGCGACCACGATCAGGGTGTCGGCGGCCCGACTGGTGCCGGTCGAGTCGGTGACGGCTCGGATGGACAGGACGAAGGCAGCGGCGAAGACACCCCAAGCCGCGGTCTGGAGCAGCGCCGATCGGATGCGCACCCGCTCGATGGGAGTGACGAACTCGTCCCACGCCACGGCTCGGGCGTCGGCCACCGACCGGCGGGCGTTGGCGACTCGGAGTTCCTTGGCTGACGCTGCCTCGGTGCCGAGCACGAAGAGGTGCCGGGCGAGGCGTCGACGACTCGCCATCGACTCCCACACGGTCGACTCCATCCGACCACGGCGTGCCGACACGACCACCGGGGGGATGGCGGCAACACCGAGCAGGAGGAGGACCGGGCCGACGGTGGCGAGCACCGCCATCACGATCAGCAGTCGCAGCAGCACACCGAGCCCGCCGAAGATCGACAGGAAGATGTGGTCGAGAGTGAACACCTGCTCACGCAACATCGCAAGGCGGTCGAGGGCTTCGGGCCGCTCATGTTGTTCGACGCCGGCGGCCGTCGCCTGGAGGCGAGCCACGTGGGTTTCGAGCGATACGGCCAGCCGCTGGCGGAATCGGAGGTTGAGCCGTTCACCGCCCGCCCGGAGCACCCAACCACCGACCGCAGAGAACGCCAATCCGCTTCCGGCGATGATGAGGAGGGTCTGGTCAGGCTGGTTCGGGTCGCTGAGTGCGTGCGCGAGGAGCCCGAGCCACAGCGCGAACAGTGCATCGGGCAGTGCGCCCAGCACCGTGATGCCGAGGCTGATCCACAGCAGGGTGGGCTGGTAGCGGAACGCAAGGCGGAGCATGTAGACGATCGCAGGAAGGCCGCCGGGGAGTTCGGTGAGTGCCGCCTGGTCCGTTGCCGCCTCCGGGGTCGAGCCCGGATGGTCGACGGTCGTCACTGGGTCATCCCCTCGTTGTCGGGCCGCTCGTCGTCGGGGTCGGCGGGAAGTCCTTCGGCGAATCGAGCGGCCTGGAGGTCGAACATCGTCCGGTAGCGGCCACCGAGCGTCATGAGTTCGTCATGGGTACCCGACTCGACCACCACGCCATCGTCGATCACCGCGATCCGGTCGGCGTGGCGAACGGTCGAGAACCGATGGGAGATGAGGACGGTGGTACAGCCACGGGTGGCATCGATCAGCCGCTCGAAGATCTCGGCCTCGCCTCGCACGTCGAGCTGGGCGGTCGGTTCGTCGAGCACCACCACGCCGGCACCGAGGCGGACACCGGCGAGCGCGCGTGCCAGCGCCACGCGCTGCCACTGGCCACCGGACAAGTCGGTGCCACCGGCGTAGGCCTTCGAGAGCGGTTGATCGAGCCCAGCGAGATGCTCGGCACCGGCGGTGGCGAGCGCACCGACGAGGAGTTCATCAGCGTACTCTGCGGCTCCGATCCGGGAGGGGACGAGGTTGTCGCGCAGGGGGAGCTCGAAGCGGACGAAGTCTTGGAACACCACCGCCAGTCGGCGGCGCCATTCGTCGACGTCGACATTGCGAAGGTCGATGCCGTCGACCTCGACCGCGCCAGAGGTCGGGTCGTAGAGGCGACAGAGCAGCTTGACCAAGGTGGTCTTGCCGACGCCGTTTCGTCCGACGATGGCGAGGGATTGGCCTGCTGGGATGACGAGGTCGAGGTGCTCGTAGACCGGCGCTCCACCGGAGGGATAGCGGAAGCCCACATCGCGGAAGCGGATCTCGGCAGCTGGACGATCGCTGACGTCGACGTTGCCCGGCGGTTGGATCGGCCCATCGAGTGCGCCCTCGGGCGCCATACGGTCGGCCAGTCCCTCGACCGCTCTGACCGGAGCGGCCGCACTGTCGAGGGCCCAGCTGAAGCCGCCGACGCCGAGGGCGCTGACGCCGATGAGTGCTTGTGCCGCAACGACGAGTTGGCTCAGCCCGACCGAGCCATCGATGGCGCGGCGGATCAAGACCACGAGGACCATGCCGTGCGCCACGGCCAGGACGGCGAAGACGGTGGACAGCGAACGCTGGCGAAGGCGCATGGCGTCCCACTGCAGATCGAGCAGCCGGGAACGGTGGCCTGCGAACCGGTCGACGACCCAGTCGCCGAGTCCGAAGACCCGGATCTCCTTTGCCGGGGATGCCTCGACGGCCAGCCGGTAGGAGTAGTCGGCGTGACGCTGCTGTGCCTGCACGTCCGGATCGCCGCGGCGAGCGAAGAACGAACTCTCCCGAAGCAGCCAGTGGCTGCTCAGCCAGGCGGCAGCCACCACGATCGCTCCCCACCAGGTGACGGTGGCGAGCGCCACCGCTTGCGCCGCTCCGCTGAGCATCTCGACGAGTCCGGCACCGACGAACCCGAGCGACACCGACAGCGGAGGACCGATCTGTCCGAGGTCGAAGTCGCGTGCCGCCACGAGTTCATCGGCGAGTCCCGGCCGCTCGAGGTGGGCGATGCCTGCGGGATCGGATACGGCGTGGGTTAGCTGCCCCTGGAGGTGGCCCGAGGTCCGCTCGCCGAGCACGGCGCCGAGCTGGGTGTGGAGCGGGGTGGCGATGCTGATGAGCGCGAAGCTGCCGGCGACGACGGCCAGCGGTGCGGTGACCGAGGTGCCGTCCTGCACGGCGGCGATCAGCGCTCCCATTCCGAGTGTCAGGGCGGCCGGAAGGACGGCTCGCAGGGCGACGAGCCCCCACCACGCAGCGGCCAACCCTCGGTGGGTGCGCCAGGTGGCCCGGGCCAGGGCCATTGCCGACCGATCACGCAGTGTTGACATGGGCGGAGGCTAGTCCACGCCCTGTGACACGCCCCCTGAGATTGATCTGCTGGCCGAGCCGTCGCTTGGCCTCTAGGTTCTCCGGCGAAGCGCCCGACACCAGGAGGTTCCACGATGACAACGAGCCCGGACGCACACTTTGCCGCCATCTGGGAGGCCGTCGCCGACGCCGTGCCCGACCAGGCCGCCGTCGTCCAAGGCGAACGAACGGTCAAGTGGGGTGACTACGAGCGGCGGGCCGCTCGGCTGGCGCAGTCGTTCCTCGACGCCGGGTTGGGTGCGAACTCGAAGGTCGGGATGTACCTGTACAACTCGCCCGAGTACTGCGAGACGAACTTCGCCGCCATGAAGATCGGGGGCGTCCCGATCAACGTCAACTATCGCTACCTCGATGACGAACTCGCCTACCTGCTCGACAACGCCGATGTCGAGGCACTGGTCTACCACCGCTCGCTCGGCGACCGGGTCGAGCGGCTCATGGGCCGACTCGACAAGGTGAAGCTGCTGGTCGAGGTCGACGACGAAGCCGCTGGGTCGCTGGCTGTCGAGGGTGCACGCGGCTATGACGACGTGCAGGGCTCGACCGAGCCGGCAGCGAGACGGTCGCCGACACCCGACGATCTCTACATGCTCTACACCGGCGGGACTACCGGCATGCCCAAAGGCGTCATGTACGGGCTCGGGGACTTCACGTCGTTCTTCCTGCAGTCGTATCCGCCGATGATCGGTCAGCCGGCCATCGAGCGGGTCGAGCAGGTCGTCGACGCAGCACGTGCCGCTTACGACTCCGGACGGCCGCTGGTCGCCATGTCGGGCCCACCGTTGATGCACGGCACCGGCTGCTGGCTCGGGATGATGACCCCGCACATGTTCGGCGGCACCGCCGTCCTGCTCGAGAGCCGCAGCCTCGATCCGGCGGAGGTGTGGACCACCGTGGAGCGAAATGGTGTGCAGCATCTGATCATCGTCGGCGACGCCTTCGCCAAGCCGCTGCTGCGGGCCCTCGACGACGCACCCGGTCGGTGGGACCTGTCGTCCCTCCAGCTCCTCATCTCGTCGGGCGCGATGTTCTCGACCCCGGTCAAGCAGGGCTTGATCGGCCACATCCCGCAGGTCGCCATTGCCGACGTCCTCGGCTCGACCGAGGGCGGGATGGGGACCTCGATCACCACGAAGGACACACCGGCCGGTGAAACGGCACAGTTCGCCTTGAGCCCGACGTCGAAGGTCTTCCTCGAGGACGGCTCCGAGGTGGTACCCGGCTCAGGACAGGTGGGGATGGTCGCCAACGGTGGGCTTGTGCCATTGGGCTACTACAAGGACCCGGAGAAGTCGGCCCGCACGTTCCGCGAAGTCAACGGGCAGCGCTACTCGTTCCCCGGCGACATGGCAACGATCGCCGAGGACGGCACCCTCGTCCTCTTCGGTCGCGGATCGAACTGCATCAACACCGGAGGCGAGAAGGTCTACCCCGAAGAGGTCGAGGAGGCGATCAAGGTCCACGATGCCGTCGAGGACGCCCTGGTCTTCGGCGTGCCCGACGACCGCTTCGGCGAGCGTGTGGTCGGCGTCATGTCGATCGCGCCGGGAGCGACCGTGACCCCGGAAGAAGTCATCGAGGCAACCAAGAGTCGGCTGTCGAGCTACAAGGTGCCGAGGCAGCTCAGCATCGTGGAGCGCGTGCCCCGCGCCCCGAACGGCAAGGCCGACTACCCGGGCGCTAAGAAGCTCTTCGCCTGAGCCCGTCGAGTCGCCGGCGGTACCCTGGCCCGGTGGACGACGTCGAGGTCATCGGGCTGCTGAGCGACCCGTTGCGCAGAAGGCTGTACGACTTCGTCGTCGGGCAACACCGCGAGGTGTCGCGCAGCGAAGCGGCGGACGCGACCGGTGCGAAGCGGAGTCTCGTTGCCTTCCATCTCGACAAGCTCGTCGACGCCGGTCTCCTCGTCGCGACCGAGCGAAGGGTCAACGGGCGCTCGGGACCGGGCGCCGGCCGCCCGGCGAAGCTCTACCGACGTTCCGACGCCGAGCATCGTGTCTCGCTGCCGGCCCGTGACCACGGAACGCTCGCCGAACTCCTGGCCGATGCGGCCGAGATGGCACGGCTCGACGAGGCGCTGTACGAGGCAGCTCGTCGTCACGGCGAAGCCGTGGCCGGCTCGGCGTCGACCGACGCGACCACGAGCGACGCAACCACGACCGACGAGGCGCTGACCTTGTTGGAGGCCCGAGGCTACGAGCCCTACCTCGATGGCGAGGTGATCCGGATGCGGAACTGCCCATTCCACCCGCTGGCCGAACGCCATCCCGGAATGATCTGCGGGATGAACCTGGCGTTGCTCGAGGGCCTGTTCGGTGCGACGCCGACGTGGCACGCACGGCTCGATCCGCTGCCCGACGGTGGGTGCTGCGTCACCTTGGAATCTAAAAACAATCAAGATTGACATAGAAGCGGGCTCGTGTTTCACTCCCAGGGTGAACGGACACCAGCTCGCTCAGATGAACATCGCGATCGCCCGGTACCCGACCGACGATGAGCGGATGTCGGGGTTCATGGACGCGCTCAACGAGATCAACGCCCTCGCCGAGCGTTCACCCGGCTTCGTCTGGCGCCTCGTGGGTGAAGGGTCCAATGACGCCACCTCGTTGCGGGCGGCGTTCGGCGGCGCAGAACAGATGGTGAACATGTCGGTCTGGGACTCGGGGGACGCACTCTGGGACTACGTGTACCGGACCGGTCATCTCGATTTCCTCCGTCGGCGTGGTGACTGGTTCGAACGGCCGTCCGGACCGATCCTCGTGCTGTGGTGGGTGCCGGATGGCCATGTGCCGACGGTCGAGGAGGGGCTGGAGCGTCTCCACCGGCTGCGCAGTGATGGACCGACCGCCGAGGCCTTCACGTTTCGGGAACGGTTCGATCCGCCCGACGCCGGTACCTGAGGCGGTCCGACCGGTCTCCTTGACACGACGGGCGTCGCACCCCACGATGCTGCCAGTGGCAGGGTCGAGCGCGATCGGCGCGTGGCGATCCTTGGACTCGGGAGATCAAGATGTCACTCCACGGACTCGAATCGGTGACCATTGGCGTTCCGAACGTCGATCAGGTGGGCGCTTTCTACACACAGTTCGGCCTGTCCGATCAGGGTGGTGGCAGCTTCGCCACGACCGATGGCGGCAACCAGCTGCAACTCGTCGACCAGCCCTACCGCCGTCTCGTGAACGCAGTGATCCGAGCCGAGGACACCGATGACATCGCCCGGATCCGAGCCGCGGCCGAGAAGGTGGGGCTCGAGACGAGCGGAACTGACGAGCAGATTGCCGTCGTCGATCCGATCGCCGGTGCGCGCTTCGAGGTCAAGATCCTGCCCCGGTTGATCGAGACCGAGCGGGCGCCGCTCGAGTTCAACTCGCCGGGTCACACGCCGCGCCCCGGCGATCGCTCGCCGGCCATCTTCGAGACTGGGCCGACCGCGCCTCGTCGCCTGGGACACGTGCTGATGGGCACCACCGACCTCGACGCCAGCATCCGCTTCTACACCGAGGTGCTCGGCTTCAAGTTGAGCGACGCCGTCCCCGGCATGATCGCGTTCCTGCGCTGCTCGTCGGACCACCACAACATCGGTCTGTCGCAGGCGCCGGTGTCGTTCCTGCACCACACGAGCTGGCAGGTCGACGACGTCGACGCGATCGGCGTCGGCGCCCAGAACTTGTTGGCGTACGACGCCGAGAGCAGCGTGTGGGGGCTCGGCCGTCACTTCCTTGGCTCGAACCTGTTCTGGTACTTCCGAGACCCCGCCGGCAACTTTGCCGAGTACTACGCCGACCTCGATCAGATCATCGACGACGACGCTTGGGTCGCGCAGAACTGGGACCCCGCCAAGTCGCTCTACGCCTGGGGGCCCACAGTGCCGGCTGCCTTTCTCGCACCGCCCGACCTGGCCGACATCGCGGCCGGCGCTGCCGCCGCCTGAACACCAGCAACTTTGGAGAGTTGACACCTCTGAGCGGCATGAAGTCCCCAAAGTTGCGGGGTTTGCGGTGGTCGAGATGGGGGAGGTGCTCGCTCGCCGCTTGTTCGCGTGGCAACGTTGGGGGATGGACAGCCCGATCAGTGTTGATGTGCCCCGCCTCACCCTCGCCGGTGCCCAGCAGTTGGTGGCTGCCGCGCTCGATGAAGCCCAGACCATCGGCGTACGAGTCGTGATCCATGTGTGTGATCCGGCTGGTGATCCGTTGGCGCTCGCTCGGATGGACGGCAGTCCGAAGTTCTCGATCACGATTGCCGCCAAGAAGGCATGGTCGGCGGCGGCAGCCGGTGCTCCCACCGCTGCGCTGGCGGCGGCGTTCGCCGACAACCCCACGCTGCTTCACGGCGTCGCCGGAAAGGTCGACGACCTGATCGCCGTCGGTGGTGGCGTCCCCGTCCTCATCGACGGGTCGGTGGCCGGTGCGATCGGTGTCTCGGGCGCTACCGAGGAGCAGGACCACCAGATCGCAGCAACGGCGGCAGCAGCCGTCGCCCGCTGACCGGCAGCTGCCGTCCGCTGACGGGTCATCCGAAAGGATGACCCACTCGCCCCGTATGGATGATCTCGACCGCCGGACGGGGACCTTACGATAACCACTCATGGTTGGCGCAGTCCCGGTGCACCCTGCACGCTCTCGACACTCGATCGTTCCCGGACCGCTCGACCTCCTGATCGCCGCCTGCTTGGTGGCCATCTCGGTGGTGGTTGCGGTGCAAGCCGCCGATCAGGCGGTCGCCGGCTCCGAAGCACCCGATCGTTGGTGGGAATGGCTGATCATCGTGCTGCCGTCGATCGCGGTTGCGTTTCGACGATCGGCACCCCTCGTTGCTGCGCCGATTGCCGTGATCGGTCAGATGGTGACGTGGGGACTCGACCTCGCCGAGGTCTTCGTGGCGCCGCTGGTGATCATCTACTCGGTTGCCGCTGTCGGCGGAATTGCCGGCCGCCGTATGGCGCTGGCATCCTCGGTCGCGTTGACGGGAATGACGGCGCTCGGGGTGGCGATTGCTCCCGACGTCGGCTTCGAGCTGCTCGTCCTCACCGGCCTGTCGTCGACTGCGGCCCTGCTGTTGGGGACGAACGCGGCGAATCAGCAGGCAGCTTCGGCCCGCCTTGCCGCTGACCTTGCGGTCGAGCGCTGGGAACACGAGGCCGCACAGGAGCGCGCCGTCGTTCGCGAACGTGAGCGCATCGCCCACGAACTGCACGATCTGGTTGGCCATTCGCTGTCGGTCATCGCCGTGCGGGCCGAGGCGGCCCAGCGAGTGGGCGCGACGCGACCCGAGGTGCTCGTCGACGCCGTGGGTGCGATCGGCGCAACCGCTCGTACGTCGCTGGCCGAGGTGCGGCGCATCCTGCACGCCGGACTTGGTGATGCCGATGCCGACTTGAGGCCGGGACCCTCACTGGTCGATGTACCAGGACTGGTCAACGACGTCAGCGGACTCGGCTACGAGGTCGCGCTGGCGATCCACGGCCCGGTCGACCCGGCCGACGTCGATGCTGCCACGGGTGCCGGAACCTACCGGATCGTCCAGGAGGCGTTGACCAACGTCGTCAAACACGCCGGTCCCGGCGCAACGGTGCGGGTGGACGTTGCGCTCGAGGCCGACGCCGTGCGGATCGAGGTGCAAGACGACGGTCGTGGACCAACGCCCGGCGATGAAGCGCCAACGGGCCTCGGCCTGACGGGGATGGCCGAGCGAGCACGATTCCTGGGAGGGACGCTCGAAGCCGGTGCGGCCCCCGGCGGTGGCTTCCGAGTCCGGGCCGACATTCCTCGAGGAGACACATCATGATTCGCGTGGCAGTGGTCGACGATTCGGAGATGATCCGGACCGGCTTCGGCCTGATCATCGACAACGAAGACGACATGACGGTGGTCGGCCAGGCGGCCACGGGCGTCGAGGCGATCGAGGTCTGTCGAACCCGTCGGGTCGATGTCGTCCTGATGGACATCCGGATGCCCGACATGGACGGTCTGACGGCGACCGAGCAGGTGCTGGCCCTGCCCGACCCTCCATCGGTCCTCGTGCTGACCACGTTCGGTCTCGATGACTACGTGACTCAGGCGATCAGTGTCGGTGCCGCTGGGTTCTTGCTCAAGGACGCCTCCGCCGATGCGCTGGTCGATGCTGTTCGGGCTGTTGCCCAAGGTGACAGCGTGCTGTCGCCTGCCATCACGCGTCTGGTGATGGAGCAGGCTCGCAGCGCCGGTGGCGGTGCGAGCCAGAACCCCGTGCCCGGCCTGGACGAACTGACCGACCGGGAGCGTGACGTGCTCGAGCAACTGGCCTGTGGCCGTTCGAACGCCGAGATCGCGGCGGCGCTCTTCCTGAGCGAGGCGACGGTCAAGACCCACGTGGGGCGCGTGCTGACCAAGCTCGGCGTGCGCGACCGAGTCCAGGCCGTCATCTTGGCCTTCCGTGCCGGGATCGCCGATCCGAACGATCTCACCGACTGACGGCCCAGCTCCGCTCTGACGCACCGATGCCGACAGGGCGGCGTCGCTGACGCCACCTTCGGATGACCGGATCGGCACCTTTGGTCGATTCGGCGGGTGGGCCTCGTTTCTTACGGTCTCCATAGGCCCGGATCGCAGCAGGCGATCCGCCGGACGCAAGGAGCTGACCGTGACCACGAATCTCATCGATCCCCCAGCGGCACCCACCTCGCCGTTGGCGGCAACCGCCCGAGCTGTCTCCAAGATCTACGGATCAGGCGACCTTGCCGTCACCGCGCTCGATTCGGTCGACCTCGAACTGCACCGGGGAGCGCTGACCGCCATCATGGGTCCTTCGGGCTCCGGCAAGTCCACGCTGATGCACATCATGGCCGGCCTCGATCGCGCCACCACCGGATCGGTCTGCATCGGTGCGACCGATCTGAGCGACCTTGGGGAACGTCAGCTCACCGAGCTGCGGCGCGACCGGATCGGCTTCGTCTTCCAGGCGTTCAACCTCATCCCGATGCTGACGGTCGAGGAGAACGTGGTGCTGCCGCTGACGCTCGCCCGACGCCGGTCGGACGGTGAGTGGATCGACAGCGTGATCGACTCCGTTGGCCTGACGAATCGGCGGCACCACCGGCCGTCTGAGCTGTCGGGTGGGCAGCGACAGCGAGTGGCTGTCGCCCGAGCACTTGCGGGACGGCCCGACATCGTCTTCGCCGACGAGCCGACCGGTGCCCTCGATCGACGTGCGGCGAGCGACGTGCTCGGGCTGCTGCGCCGAGCCGCTCGTGAGGACTCCCAGACGATCGCCATGGTCACGCACGACCCTGTCGCCGCGTCCTACGCCGAGCGGGTCGTGTTCCTGGCCGACGGACAGCTTCGTGACGAACTGCACCAGCCGACGGTGGATTCGGTGCTCGATGCCATGCGGCGGCTGGAGGCCTGATCGCCATGTTGACGCTCGTCATGCGGTCACTGCGGACCCACCGCTCCCGCCTCACCTTCACGATCGCTGCGGTCACCGCAGCAGTGAGTCTCGTGACGGCGAGCTTCGTGCTCGCCGACTCGCTCCGTTCGGTGTTCGGCGATGTCGCGGACGGAATCTACCGCGGGGTCGACGCCGAGATCCGCGCCGGCGAAGGCACGTTCGACACGATGGCCACCGGCATTCGGTTCGACGCCTCGGACATCGAGGCCCTCGCCTCGATCGACGGCGTCACCTCGGTGACGCCGGTACTCGGCGGCGAGAACGTGCTCTTTGCCCTCGACAAGAGCGGCAATGTCGTACGACAGGCCGGACCTCCGACGCTGTCGTTCTCGACCTTTGGCGATGGTGCAGCCTCGCCGTTCTCGATTGTCGCCGGCCGTGCGCCGTCGTCCGGTGAGGTGATGCTCGATACCGCCCAAGCTCGGGCCCTCGGCGTCGACGTGGGCGATGCCCTGACGGTCACCGGCTCGTTGGGCACCGAGGTCTTCACGCTGTCGGGCACCGTGGTGTTTGGAGTGGAGGAGTCTGGTGTGTCGCCCTACTTCCTCCTGTTCGACCTGCCCACCATGCAGCGGCTGCTCGAGTCGCCCGGCCAGATCGACAGCGCCTCGATCGTCTTGGGCGAGGGCGTGTCGTTCGACGACGTCCTGCCCTCGATCGAGGCGTCGCTGCCTCCAGGGATGGTGGTCGCCGATCACCGTGCGCTCGTCGCCGAACAGAATGACGAGTTCGGCGCAGTGATCGACCTGATCGGCAACGCGCTGCTGGGTTTCGCGATCGTCACGCTGTTCGTCTCGACCTTCGTCATCGCCAACACCTTCGCCGTGCTCGTCGGTCAGCAGCGTCAACAGATGGGCCTGCTCCGAGCGATCGGTGCCCGTGAAGGTCAGGCCACTGCCGTCGTTGTTGCCGAGGCCGGCGTCGTTGGCGGAATCGCTTCGGTGCTTGGCTTGCTCGGAGGTGTGGCCGTTGCCGAGGGCATCAAGGCCCTCGTCGAATCGGTGACGACCGGGGGGTTCCCCGAGGGGCCGACCCTGATCCTGCCGCGGACGATTGGCATTGCGGTCGCCGTCGGTGTCGGTGTGACGACGCTGTCGGCCTTCCTTCCTGCCCGCCGGGCCGGCAAGGTGTCGCCGCTCGCTGCCATGCAGGCCGACGCTGGCGACGGTCTCGATCGCAGGCCGCACGGGCGAGTCGCACCGCTGCTGCATCGTGTGCTGGCCGCCACCATTGGAAGGGTCGGCCCGGCAGGCCAGATCGCAGCGACCGGTATCGCCCGCAACCCGCGCCGGGTGGTCACGACCTCGATGTCGATGGTCGTCGGCCTTGCCATCATCGCTGCGATGGCGGTACTCGGAGCGTCCTACCGGACGACCCTCGAGGCGGCGACCAACAGCGGCCTGGACGCCGACCTGATCATCACCGGCGAGGACGGTGTTGTCGTGCCGTATGCATCCGTCACCGAGCTCGGTTCGCTTCCCGAGATCGCTGCCGCTGCCGGCTACGGCGTCACCGAGGTGCTCCTCGGCGGCGAAGTAACGCGAATCGCTGGTCACCAGTCGTCGTCCGCCGACGGTGTGGTGGTCCTCGAGGCCACGACGGGGAGGATCGGTGAGCTCGGACCCGGCGAGGCCTTCGTGACGACCGACTTCGCCGCCGAGCACGGCCTGACGGTCGGCGAGATGACCGTTGTGGAGTTCAGCGATGGTCACCGCGCCGACCTGGACATCCGGGCCGTCGTCGAGCCCTCATCCGTACTCGATGCGCCGATCATCGTCGACGCCGCGCTGGTGTCGGCTCACGCCCGCAACATCGACGCCGACTTCGCCGTGGTCCGGCTCGCTGATGGCATCGAACTCGACGACGGAATGCGCTCGGTGGCGGACAGACTTGCGAGTCCCCAACTCGATGTCACCGGCATCGATGACTACGTCGCCAGCCGCCAGGCCCGGGCCGACCAGATCATGATGCTCGCCAACGGCCTGCTCGGACTCACCGTCGTCGTCGCTCTTGTGGGCATCGCCAACACGGTGGCGCTCAGCCTGATCGAGCGTCGGGCCGAACTCGGCTTGTTGCGAGCGGTCGGCATGTCGCAACGCCAGGTGCGCCGCATGGTCCGCTACGAAGCTCTGGTGCTGTCGAGCCTCGGAGCGCTGACCGGTGTGGCGATCGGGATCGCAGCGGCGGCGGCGATTGCGCCCTTCCTCCCGGCGTCGTTCATCGCCTCGGTGGAGGTCCCCGTCGCCTCGCTCGCAATCTCGGCCGTGATCTGCATCTTCTTCGGTGTTGCCGCTGCTGCCCTTCCGGCCCGGCGAGCGGCCCGAGTCGACGTGCTCGACGCCATCAACACGGTCTCGTGACCTCACCATCCCACGCAAGCACAAAGGAATCCCCCATGCTCGATCACGACCACACCACCAGCACGATCGCGACCACGGCGACCGAGTCAGCTGGCAGCGCCGCCCGCCTTGCCCTGCTGGGTGCGATCACGCTCGTCGGCCTCTCCGCCGGGTTCTTCGTGGCCTACCTCTCCTCGGTCACCCGCGGACTGGCCGAGGTCGGCGACACCGCCTATGTCGAGACCTTCCAAGCGATCAACGCCTCGGTTCGCAACCCGCTGTTCGGGCTCGTGTTCTTCGGCCCCGTGCCCGCCTTGGTCCTGGCGATCGCCACCAACTGGGCGGCCGCCTCCACCCCACGTCGTGTGTTGATGGCAGCTGCGCTGCCGTTGTATCTGGCGACGATCGCCATCACGGGCACCGGCAACGTGCCGCTGAACAACGACCTGGCCGAGGTGGTCGTGTCGAGCCCCGAGGTCGCTGCGGCGGCTCGGGCTGCCTTCGAGGACGACTGGAACCGGTTCAACCTCATGCGGACGGTCGCCGTGGTTGCCAGCTTCGTGAGCCTCGGCGCCGCAGCCACACTCGTCGACGACTGATGCTTCGCCCGGCAAGTGGACGGGGCATCGTCGCTCGACTCAGACTGGCGACGATCCGATCAGACGACGAGGAGCCCATCATGACCACTCCGACCTCGGCGAGGCAGACCACACCCGGCGCCAAGATGCTCTACCTCATCAAGGGGCGTCCAACGACCTCTCGTGAGGAGCTCGTCGCCCACTGGTTTGCGAACCACATGCCGGGCGTGATCGCCCGAGAGGCGAGCAGGCGTGATGCCGGCAAGCCGCACGCCTGGCGCTACATCGCCACCCTGTTCGACCCCGATGCCGCCGGACATCGGGTGTGGGACGGGGTGGCGCAACTGTGGTGGGACCAGGCCTTGCCACAACCGGCCGAAGCGCACGGCACCACGCCGACCGACTCGTTCCAGGAACGGGCCGAACCCTACGTCCCGTGGGCGACCACCGAACACGTGCTCCTGCCGGGTCCCGACGACAAGCTCCCGGTCACTCCGCTGACGCTGAACGATCCGTTTCCGACGACCCGCTCCGGCTTCTGCAAGATCACCATTCTCGTGGCCGCCAAGCCCGACGCGGAACTTGCCGCCTTCCACGCCCACTGGCTCGACGTCCACGGTCCGAATGTGGTCGAGGTGATGCAGCGGTGTGGCGGGTGGCGCTACGTCCTGTCGCTGAGCAGCGACGCTGAAGCGGCGCCCTACGCCGGGGCGGCCGAGCTGTACTTCGACGAGCCGGCAGGATGGACCCAGTTCATCTCCGAGCTCCAACCCGACGGCTTCGAGGAGTGGATGGATCGCGACGGCACCGTGATCCTGCCGGCGAGCACCGAGATGGTCGGCATTCCCTGAGCGATTACATGTTGCCGTGGACCACGGGACCATCGGGTTCGTAGGTGCCGATGACGGTTCCCAGGTCGGTGGCTGTCACCTCGACGGGGCGCATGGTCAGCGGCAGGAGGCCGCCGTTGAACAGCTTGCGACCCGATCCGAGGATGACAGGAAAGGTGATCAGGCGATAGCGATCGACAACATCGTGTCGCATGAGCGTCTGAAGTAGCTGTCCGCTACCCCAGACCTGCAGCTCGTCGCCCGGCAGCTCCTTCAACGCTCGGACGGCGCCGACCAAGTCGCCGTCGAGGAGGCTCGACGTGTCGGGGTGCTCGCCCCGCCAGCCTGCCGCCTCGGGGCTGAGCGTGCTCGATGCCACGTGCTTTGGCAGCGAGTTGATGGTGGCGGCGATCGGGTTGCCAGGATCGGTCTGGTCGGGCCAGTAGGCACGGAAGATGTCGAAGGTCCGACGACCGAACAGGTACGCGCTGGCGTGGCTGTTGAGTTCGAGGACGAACTCACCGACCGCCGGGTCGAGGAACGGTGCCTGCCACCCGCCGTGAGCGAAGCCGTCGCTCGGGTCCTCGTCGGTCCGGCCGGGTCCCTGCATCACGCCGTCGAGGGTCAGAAACGTCTGCACGGTGAGTTTCATCTCGCCAACCTACGTCGACTTGCGGCCTCCATGAAGTGGAAAGGCGCCGGCGAGCAGCTGACGGGTGAGCTGCTCGATGTGGCGGTTGCCGTCTGGGTCGGGCGGCTCACCGGTGGCCCTCTCGAAGTACTCGTGGAACAGGATCCAGCCGAGCAGCGTCGACGCTGCCGTGCTGACTCGCAGGGCACGAGACGGGAGGTGGTCGCCGTCAGCGGCCATCGAGGTCATGGCCTCGACGATCGGGTGTTCGGTGACGAGTTGTTCGGACTCGTCGAGGATGAGGCGAGCGAGAACGGTGCACACGTTGGCGTAGCGGCCGAGTAGGAGCTCGATGGGTGCCTCGCCGGACGCCAGAGCGGTGGCGAGCGATCTGGTCACGTCGGTGGCCGCAGCCTCGATGAGCTGTTCCTTCGAGCCGAAGTGGCGGTAGATCAAGCCTTGGTTCACACCGGCGCGGTCGGCGACCTCTCGGACGGAGAATCCGACGCCTTTCTCACCGACCAGATCCAGCGCTGCGGCCTTGAGCGCATCGATCACCTCGGCGCGACCGGTCGGGCGAGGTGGATCGGGTGGTGTGGGGGCCATTGCTCCGACTGTAGACGATCGTCTACAGTTTGGTTCCGATCCAGGGGGACCCACGATGACCGACACGACCGACCGCAGCGACACGATCGACCTCACCGACTCGAGCGATGGCTTCGATCTCTTCGACGCTGCCTACGTTCGGGATCCGGCGCCGCAGTGGCAACAGTTCCGAGAGACGTGTCCCGTCGCTCGGTCGGAGCGCTACGGGGGTTCGTGGATGCCAGTTCGCTACGACGACATCGTGGCCGTCGCTCGCGATCACGAGCGCTTCAGCTCCGCCCAAGGTGTCAGCGTGATCGAGGTTCCCGACCGGAAGGCGGCGCTCGCCGACGGCAATCCGCCGATCGACGCCGATCCGCCGCTTCATGGCTGGACTCGTCGGCTCCTCCTCGGCCCGATGTCGCCCAAGGCGGTCGAGAGCTACGAGGCCGGCACGCGTGCGCTGTGTCGCCGCCTGATCGCCGGATTCGCCGTCACGGGTCGGGCTGATGCCGCAGCCGACTACGCCCAGCAGCTTCCGGTGCGGGTGATCGGCGCGCTGCTGGGGGTGCCCGAAGATCGAAGCGATCAGTTCGTTGGCTGGGTGCGGAGCATTCTCGAGTTCGCTCACGACGGCGAGCGTCGTCAGCGAGCGATGTTCGAGCTGCGCGACTTCCTCGTCGAACAACTGGCCGAGCGAAGGGCGCACCCTGGTGACGACATGATCAGCGCGCTGCTCGCCGCCGAGGTCGATGGCGAGCCGGTCGCGGACTCGCTCATCATCGGGGAAGCGGCGCTGCTGATGGTGGCAGGGGTCGACACGACATGGAGCGCCATCGGCTCGGCGCTGTTCCACCTCGCATCGCATCCCGAAGATCGCCACCGCTTGACAACCGATCCCGACGTGTGGCCATTGGCGATCGAGGAGTTCCTCCGGTTCTACTCGCCGGTGACCATGGCCCGCATCGCAACGCAAGACGCCGAGATCGCCGGTTGCCCGGTGCATACGGGTGACCGCGTCCTGTTGAACTTCCCGGCCGCGAATCGTGATGACTCGGTCTTCGACGACGCCGACACGTTCGTCATCGACCGTGACCGCAACCGACACCTGGCCTTCGGGGTCGGCATCCACCGCTGCGCCGGCTCGAACCTGGCGCGAATGGAGCTGCGAGTGGCGCTCGAGGAGTGGATGGCTGCCATCCCCGAGTTCGAGCTCGAAGACCCCGGGGTCGTCACCTGGGCCGGTGGCCAAGTCCGCGGACCTCGGTCGGTGCCGGTCAGGTTCGCGCCGATCAAGGCCTGAATCGCCACCGCACCAGCAGGCCTGATCAGAAGGGGGAGTTGGCGTCGCGCTCTGACGTCTCGAGCCAGCTCGGACCATCGAGCTCCTCCCATCCGGTGGGGTCGGCCAGCACGGTGGTGGGGTCGGTGAGTCCAGAGAGCCCGGCGGACTGGCAGATCTGACCGGAAACGACGGTGATCGTCCGATCCTCTCGCCGCAGCCGGCGGAATCGACCGGTCACGACGGCGAGCACCTGCTCGTCCAACTCGTCGAGCGCGTCCTGTGATCCGCTGTCACAGGCATCGCACCCGCAGTCGGGAATCCATCGGTGAACGACGGCGGGGGAACCGACACCGATGGTCACGCCGGCATCGTCCACGGACTCGATCCGGCTGCGGGCCAGCACCAGCGGAAGACCGCCCGCAACGACTGGCAGTGCACAGTCGGCCCGGGTCACCACGGTCGAGGGTGGCTCCGACCAGTCGATCGACGCATTGCGTTCGATTGTGGCCAGCCCCAGCGTGCTGAGCGCCTCGAGCCAGGCGTCGGCCCGAGCGCCGAGGATCCGCCACTTTGCCGGGTCGGTGACCCGTGAATACGCATCGTCGGAGGGTGTCCGCTCTGGGTTCGGGTCATCCCACCCGGGAGTGGCGGCACCGAGACGCTCGAACGCAGCGTCGACGTGTCGAAGGAGCTCGGATGGACTGATCACCGCCTGATCCTGCCAGGCAGCGCCACCGGCCACGGCGGGCTTTTGGTCCGATCTACTCGTCGAACTCCAACAGCCATTGGGACTCCAAGGTGAAGCGCACATCGATCGAGTCAACCTCGACGACCCCTTCGAGCTGGGCGACGAGATCCTCCAGCTGCCCCACGTCGGGTTCGGTGGGCCCCGTGAGAGCGAGCATCAACGAGTCATTGGCGATTTCGAGTTGGTCGAGTTCGAAATCGTCGGACCACCGTTCGACGGTTTCGCGGGCGATGGCTGTCTGCGCTCCCTGTGTGTTCTGGCTTGCCGTGGACTCGACCAAGCCCCACAACACCAACAACCCGGTGGCGGCGAATCCGGCCACCCAGTGACCGACGGCGCTGTCGCCATCGCCACCCGGTGATGCCACCCCGGTCACCACGAAGGTGACGGCACCCATCGCGACAATGGCCAGCCCGTTGGTGACGAAGAGCAGCAGGGCGCCGAGCGCGTCATCCCAGGCCGCAAGTTGCAGGGTGATCCCGACGACGGCGAGCGGGGGAACCAGGGCGATGGCGACGGCGGCGCCGGGCAGCGAGTCGGCAACGTCTCGGCGCGAGATGGCATAGGCGCCGGCGGCGCCTGCTGCGAGGGCGACGGCGAGGTCGAGCAACGTCGGATCGACTCGCGACGTGATCTGGCTGTTGATGACGGGATCGACTCCCCGTCCGACCACCGCCGCAGCGATCATGCCGCTGGCGATCGGTACCGCGATGCCGGCAGCGACGAGAGCAGCTGATGACAAGAGGCGTCCGGGCCATCGTGCGACCAGTGCGAGCGACAAGGCCATGAGCGGTGTCATGAGCGGAGCCACCAACATGGCGCCGATCACCGTGGCCGTCGAATCGGTGAGGATGCCGAACGAGGCGATAGCGGACGCGAAACACATCAGGGCGAAGAAGCGACCAACTGCTCCGGCTTGCTCGCTCAGATACAGCCTCGACTCGACCTCATCTGCCGTGGAGGGCCGATCGAGTCGGGCAAGCACCTCATCGATCGTCCGGTGGACGGCCCCGGCGACACCCACTCGATCGGGTCGCGGTGTCGAGCCGCCTGCCAGCGTCACCCCTGCCCCGACGCCTGCCGAGGCGCCGAGCCCGGTGAGCCCGAGACCCAACGCCAAGAGTTCACGCTCGTAGTAGATGAACAGCGCGCCTGCGCCGACAATTGTCAGCGCCGTGGTGAGTGCAATGCCCAGGGAGAACCCCCGGCGACGGAGTCCCCGGGCGCTTCGCACGCCGAGGACCAGCGCGACGACGGCAATGCCACGGCTCACCGTCTGCACATGACGAAACTGTTGATCTTGGAGGAACGCGCCAGCGACCACGGACGAGACGCCCAGCAGTGTTCCGAGGACGTGTCGCTCCAGGAGCGACGCAAGCCCGAGGACCGCGCCGCCGATCATCAGACCCACCCCGACACGAACGGGCGGGTTGGCACTGCCAGGAGCCGTCAGCGTGAGCATGGACGCCACGCCGAAGATCGCCGTGGCCCATGCCGCCGGCTGGCGCAACAGCCATCTGGAAATGGCTTGTGTCGAGCCAGCTTTGGAGGTCGGGTGGCGATTCGTCGGCACGGCGGCAGATGGTAGATCGCTCAACGATCAGCGAGGGAGTGCCAGACGGCCTCACAGCTCCCGGAAGTAGTAGAAGGCCCGCTCGCCGGTGTCGGGCTCGGCCGACGAGTACCCGTGGCGCTCGTAGAAGCGTTGTGCGTCGACGTCCCCCTCGTCGACGTTGATCTCGATGGCGTCGATCCCGTGGGCATCGGCGTGGTCGTCGAGGTAGCCGAGGATGGTCGACCCGATGCCTTGGTTGCGCACGGCGGGCTTGACGTACAGCTCGTCGAGGATCGCAACGCTGCGTTCGTACCAGACGTTCGGACGGACGGTGACCAATCCGATCCCGACCGCCGGCTCACCGGCGAGGATCGCAAACGTCGAGCTGGCCGAGAGCAGCCGACGCAGGCGTTCGGCGAGAACAGCAACGCCGGGCGTCGGCGTGTCGAACTCGGTGTTGAAGTCGTGGAGCAACCGGGCCGCCACCTCGGCGTCGTCGACGGTGGCGAGACGAGGTCCATTGTTGGAGTCGAAGCGCATGAACGTCCCTTCCGAGGTGATGCAAGTGTGGTTTCGCGGGCGCCGGTTCGATGCAGGACCAGGAACTGCGGAACCCACTGTGCCACGGCGGTCTACGGTCGTGGGATGTTGCCGGGCGAAGTGGTGATCGTGTCGGGCCCACCGGGTTCGGGGAAGTCGACGATCGCTGGCCGTCTGGCGACATCGACCGAGCGCGGTGTCCACCTCGAGTCCGACTGGTTCTTCCGCTGGATCCGAGCGGGCTTCGTTCCGCCCCACCTGCCCCCGTCACACGTGCAGAACACCGTCGTCACCGATGTCGTCACGGACGCTGCCGCCGGATACGCGGCAGCTGGCTACTCGGTGGTGTGGGACGGCGTCGTCGGTCCGTGGTGGCTCAATCGGATCGCACGGCGATTGGCGGCGCGGCGGATCCCCCTGCGCTACCTCGTTCTGCGCTGCAACAAGGAAGTGGCTCTGGCCAGGGTGACGGCGCGGGACGGCTCGACCGAGGAGTCGGGAGCGGAGGTGATGTGGGATCAGTTCGCCGATCTCGATGAGTTCGAGAGCCACGTCGTCGGAAGCGATGGACCCATCGACGGCGTCGAGGCCCGATGCCGAGCCGCCATGGTCGGACAGCGCTTGCTCATCGACGCCGATGCCTGGGTCGATGATCGCTGGCCGGTGTCGGTGAAGGGTGTGGTCGGGTGGGACGGTCGGGTGGTTGTGCTGCGCAATCGCCGAGGCGAGTGGGAGCTGCCCGGTGGTCGACTCGATGCCGGCGACGCATCGCCAACAGCGGCTTTGCGGCGGGAGATGCTCGAGGAGCTCGGGCTCGAGGTAGAGGTTGGCGATCTCGTCGACTCGTGGATCTACGAGGTCGAGGGCAAGCGCATCCTGATCCTCACGTTCGCATGTACGGCAGATCGACCGGCGCAGCTCTCGCACAGCCACGAGCATGTCGAGGTCGCAGCGTTCGATCCGGTCGAGCTCCGGTCGCACCCGATCCCCGAGGGCTACCTGCGCTCGATCGACCGCAGCCGAGGAGCGGCGGGCAGCGACTGAGCATCCCGGAGGTTGATCCCCGTCTCGGCAGGGGGACTTCCCCCTCCACGTCGACCGCAGCCTGGACGACGCTGGGCCAGGAGATCAGGAGGGATCATCATGTTTCGAATTGCACGCCCAGCAGCAGCTGCGGTTGCGCTCATCACCAGTGTCGGCGTCACCGGCGTCGCTCCGGCCGGCGCAGCGCCCGGCTCACTCGGCTCGTCGACCCCACAGATCACGGCGCTGTGGCTCGCCGATGCCGAGACCGACACGCTGATCGCAAAGATCGAGGACGGCTCGAACTTTGACACCGACTCGTTGCCTGATGCATTGACCGTCGTCGCCGAAGCAAACGGGGCGACCGGCAGTGTTCGCTTCGGCAACGCCACCATCATCTCGACCCACATCGAGAACCTTGCGCCCTACGCGCTCAACGGTGACAACGCCGGCGACCTGGCTGCTGCCGATCTGGCGATCGGCTTCAACGTCGTGCGTGCGATGCCTTTCGGGGGTGACGGCGCCACCGGTACCGCAGGCAAGGAGTGGCTCGTGTCCTTCTCGCTTCGCCCCTCGACCTACGTGGTCGACACCACGGCCGACGGACACGACGCAGCACCCGGCGACGGCGTGTGCACAACGAAGTCCGGACCGACCGACTTCGCGTCCCGGTCGGCATCGAGCGATGGCATCGATTCGCCCCGGACCGCCTCCGTGCAATCGCCGAAGGTGGCGGTCGGTCGCGGCTGCACGCTGCGGGCGGCACTCGAGGAGACCAACGCCCAGCCCGGGCATCAACGGGTGAAGGTGCCGAATGGGACCGACGCCTACCAGGTCGACCTCGGTGTGCTCGAGATCACCGACACCGTGCGGGTGGAGGGCGTCCACATGGGCGGTGGCGCCACCTGGCCTGCGCCGGTCGTCGACGCCGGAGGGCAATCAGGTGTCTTCTCGATCGTCGATGCCGGGGCGGTGACGTTGTCGTGGCTTCGCATCACCGGCGGCGCCGACGATGGTTCGGGTTGGCGAGGCGGGGGCGTCTTCATGTCAGGCTCCAGTCTCGAGCTGCACGACCTCGAAGTCGTCGGCAACCAGGCCAACATCGGCGGCGGGATCTACGCCCAGCTCGGCCTCGTCGCCCTGGAGGGCACGGTGGTCGCCAACAACGCGGCCGGGCACCCCGACAACCCGTCCGGTGGGGGACTCACCCAGCGAGGTGGCGGGATAGCGCTCATCGAGGCCGGTGCCGTGATCCAACGATCGACCATCGAGGACAACGCCGCCGTTCGTGGCGGCGGGCTCTACCTGTCGAAGTCGTCGATGTTGATGCGGAACACCGGGGTCGTCAACAACGCCGCCAACACCAAGGGCGGCGGCATGGAGATGGTGGCCGACTCGTCGGCGCTGGTGGCGTTCACGACGATCGCCGGCAACCAGTCGGGTCTGTCGGGTCTCGACGGCGACGCACAACGCGTCGGCGGCGGGGTCGCAATCGACGGTTCACGTCTTGATCTGGCCAACTCGATTCTTGCCGGCAACCTTGGTCACTTCAGCCCCGGCGATCTCTACCACTCGCCGGACTGCTACACGTCGGGTGGTGGGGAGATCATCTCGTATCGAGGCAACGTGATCGGAGCACTCACCCCGAACTGCGAGGTGAGCGATCACGAGCTCGACTTCGTCCTCAGCGACGCCATCGGCTTCGCCGACAGCCCGCTCGATCCCGGCTTCCTCCCCGGTAGCTACCTGCTGTCAGCGTCCAGCCCGGCCGTGGACAATGCCAACGACATCGTCACTGCGAATCCGGCGATGAGCTGTCAGTCGACCGACCGCAGCGGCGTGGTGACCCGACCGCAAGGACCGGCTTGCGACTCCGGCGCCCGTGAGCGACCCGTCGGGTCGTGAGCGCGCTGCGATTGCTGCTCCCTGGGTTCCTTCCCAGCGGGCACGCTCTGAGAGGCAGTCGCTACGGAAGTCGAGTGGCGAAGACGTATTTGCGACTGTCGGAACTGAGAGCCGAGCCGTTGAAGTCGCCGTAGAGCGCATCGAGCTGCAGACCTGCGACCTCGATCAGGCCGAGCCACTCGTTCTTCGTCGCCCACCAGAGCGATGTCGATGCACCGTTGTCGAGGACCATGTCGATGCGGTTCTCGGCGATGTCGTAGTGGTTGACGTGAGGCGTCGGGCGGGTCTGGTGACGACCGTCGAGTTGAGCGGCCAACTGGTGATCAAAGGCATACGCATTCCAGGCGAACACGCCGCCTGGCTGGAGCGACGCTGCGACGTGCTCGAAGACGCGTCGTCGTTCTGTCCACGTCGGAATATGCAGGAGGGACCGCCCTGGGCAGTAGATCAGGGAACACGGGACTTCCACGTTGAAATCCCGCATGTCGCCGAGTCGAAGGTCGAGGTCGACGTCCGCAGCGGCCGCTCGTGCTCGCGCCTGCTCAAGCATGCCAGGCGAGGAGTCGATTCCCGTGACCTGTTGGCTCGTGGCTTGCGCAACGGGTACGGCAACCCGGCCGTCGCCGACGGCCAGTTCGAGCAGTCGCCCTTCGGCATTGCGCGCAAGGGATACGTAGAAGTCGATGTCATTGGTGACGTGAGAAGACCAGGCGTCGTACTCGTGTGCGATCCGCTCGTAGAAGCCCATTTCGTCAACAGTACGGGTGGTGCGGTGGCGGCCAGATCCCAGTCGATGAAGATCCATCCGGACGGACCCGCGACCAGGTTCCACGGAGCGAAGTCGTTGTGCGCGAGAACTTCATTCGATCCCGTTGGATTGCGGGTCTCGTCACGCCAGACGGCGTCCTTCCCGGGAACGAAGCCGTGCTGTGCCCGGTGGTGCTCGGCAATCAGCCGACCGGCACGCCGCCACCCTCGTGGCTGATGATCAGAAAGGGAGCGGCAGGGTGAACGTTCTTCGACGTAGTCGGTGGCACCCGAATACTCGATTGATGGCCACGATGGCGCTGCGTAGCCTGGGCCGCATGATGATGACGGTGTTGGTACGTGTCCGGGCGCGAGCGGCGGAGCGACCGAGATCAGCGACGCCGGTCGCTCGGCCAGAACTTCCTTGTTGACCAATCCCTCATCTCGAAACTGATCTGTGACCTGCAGATCGTCGAGGACGAGCTCGTCGTCGATCTCGGGGCAGGGTCAGGGGCTCTGACGGTCCCACTCGCCCAGGCCGGCGCTCGAGTGTGGGCGGTCGAACGCGACCCGGCCTGGGCCGACCGGCTTGCATCCGACGCTCTGGCTGCGAGGCTGGATGACCGGATCCGTGTGATCCGGTCCGACCTTCGGCGTCTTCGGTTTCCGCGAGAGCCGTTCCGGGTTGTCGCCAACCCGCCGTTCAACCTGACCACTGATGTGTTGAAGCTGCTCCTCGACGATCCGTCCTCGAGGTCGGCGACCCGGGTGGATCTCGTGCTCCAGCGTGAGGTCGTGATGAAGCACGCTTCGCAGCCTCCGAAGGCGCTCACAACGGCGTGCTGGTCGCCGTGGTGGGAGTTCTCGGCTGGTCGCAGGATCCCGGCGGCAGCGTTCCGGCCCCGACCGTCGATCGACGCCGCCGTCCTCACCATCCGACGCCGCGACCCGCCAGTGCTGCCGATCTGGCTCGCGCCGAGGTTCGAGGATCTTCTCCGCTCCTCATGGCAGCCACCTCACCCTCAGTGATCGGGAGGCGGTCCGACGTCGAGGTCATCGAGATTCGGAGGCCAACCCGTCGCAGGCACACCCGCTGGCGTTGGCCGCAAGGGCCTTGGTCCCCGGTGCAGCGGAGCCTTGCATCTCAGGAGACGCTGTATAGCCTTGATGTATGTCGTCGGCGCGGACCCAGATCTACCTGACCGATGAACAGCGGCAACGAATTGACCGTGTAGCGGCGGCCAGCGGGGTCACGATGGCGCAGCTGATCCGCGACGCCGTCGACGAGTATCTCGACGACGTACCAGACCCCGAGACGGCGCTCTCCTCGACGTTCGGCGCCGATCCCACAGCCGCCGCCCCGTCTCGTGACGGCTGGCAACGTGGCTGACCTCCTGATCGACACCGACATCTTCATCGACCACCTCCGCGGTGCCCATGAGCTGAGGGCGAGGCGCCACCGCCTGCACTACTCGGTCGTGACCAGAGCCGAACTCTTCGCCGGCAACACCGCCACGGACCTGACCATCCAACTCCTGGCCCCGTTTCGTGAACTCGGAGTCGACCGAGCCATTGCGGAACGAGCCGGTCGGATCGTTCGGGAATCTGGTGCTCGCCTTCCCGACGCGTTGATCGCTGCCACTGCGCTCGAACACAGCCTCAGTGTCGTCACCCGCAAGCGCAAGCACTTCGAACCCATCCGCGGCCTCCGGCTCCGAACCCTTGGCTGATCGCCACGACCGCATCAGCGTGGTCGGTGCCCGAGTCACTGCGACTCATCAACGAGACGTACAGCGCGTTCGTGCGAAGACGTACTCGCAACTGTCGGACCTGAGCTAGTCACCGCAGCGGATCAACAGATCCACTCGACATGGCGCCCACGATCTACGGCCAATAAGGGAAGCGCGTCTGGAACTCGTGGCCGACCGCAATCCATCGTACGACGAGGTGCCGGTCGAGCCCGTTGTTCAGTTGCGCAAGCCAGTAGTCGAACCCGTCGGCGTCGGGGGTTCTGCCCAGGACGTTGGTATAGACGACGTCGAGAAACTGGTAGTTGGTGATCCCGTCGCCGTAGGTCTGTCGGAACTCCGTGGAGTTGGCGAAGCCCCAAGCGACCTCGTCGTAGTCGATGCCGTTTTGCGATTGAGCGAGCCAGTACTTGGCGCCGACGACGTCGGGGTCGCGGTCAAAAAATGCACGGTAGAGGCGCATGGTGTCGCCGTCGCGCCCGACGTCGTAGTCCCGGGAGGCCAGCACCTCGTCGAGAGAAGCGGCCTGGTCCAGCGGCAGGTTTCGACGCACCGTTGTGGCCGATGTCGTCGTGGGAGCGGTCGTTGGGGTCGTGGTCGTTGTGGTCGTGGTCGGCGGCGACGCGGTGGTGGCAATAGGAGCGGGGCAAGCAATGTCGAGGGTGACGTCTGCGTACTCGTAGTAGAAGTTGTTGTCGGCTGCGGTGTAGCGGAACGGGACGGGTCCGCAGGTTTCACCGTCGGGCGTATAGGTGAAACCTCCGTCGGCGTTGACCGTGACCGATCCGGCCGTGGGGTACCGGTCCAGGGAAGCCCGTAGATTCGTGCCTGAATCGTTGGTCAACAGCCCGGGCGCTGGCACGACGTATGGAGCTTGGTGAGATGGCACTGCGTAGTGGTCGTCCGCCGGCTGCGGGTTGTCGTAGCCGATGACGGTGATCCACACGGTGGCTTCGTCGCAGGCGCCAGCCGACGTGCAGACTCGGTAGCCGAACGAGTCGGTTCCGTCCCAGTTGCGCGTCGGCGTGTACTGGATCGAGTTCGAGGCGTTCACCGTTGCGGTGCCGTTGGCTGGACCACTGATCAACGTGACGGCGGGATCGACAACGTCGTAGTCGTTGGCGAGGACGCTGATGACGATGGCCCAGTTTTCGTTGATGGCTCGAATGTCGTCGATGGCGTCGACGGCGGACCCTGGGGGCGGGGTGGCGATCATCGCGATCTGGTGGTCGAGGTGCTGTCCGGGAGCAATCGTGAACCAGGTCGCGTCGGCTTCGTTCGAGACGCTGCCAGACCAGGTGGGAATCATCGCTGAGCTCGGTGGATCGACTCGAAGCGTGTACGTACCTGGTTGGAGGTGGAGTGTGAACGTTCCGTCACTCGAGGTCTCGATCGGAGACGGCACGTCGTGCTGATCGATAGAGACCGCAGTGACGGTGGCGGACGCG
This sequence comes from Acidimicrobiales bacterium, assembly GCA_041394265.1. Lineage (NCBI taxonomy): Bacteria > Bacillati > Actinomycetota > Acidimicrobiia > Acidimicrobiales > Acidimicrobiales bacterium. The sequence continues at coordinate 1,303,285 of JAWKIO010000005.1, read as the reverse complement.
AGCGGCGTGTCGTCGGGCGATACGACGTAGCCCGTGAGTGTTCCTGCTTCAGGTAGGGAGACGTCGATTCCTTGGGTCTCGTGCAGCCAGGCAACGGTGATCGGCGTGTCGTAGGTGATGTTGAGGTGGTGGTTGGTCGGGTCGGTGAAATCGATGGTCCACTCGCCTGAGGCGAGACCACCGAATTGGTAGCGTCCAGCAGCATCAGTGACCGTGGTGGCTGTGATCTGTCCTGGCTGGGAGGCTCGGACGGCGACGCCGGACAGTGGTTCGCCATTCGAGCCGGTGACGCTGCCACTGATCGAGGGCGGGAGACCGATGTCGCGGTCGAGGTTGAAGTGCCAGGTGCCGTCGACGCAGTACACCCCCGTGGTGTCGTAGAAGACGTCATCGGACCTCAGGCTGGCGAAATCACTACGGAAGTGCTGTTCTGGCCACCCGTAATTGATCCCCGGCGTGCCTCGGAATTGCGCTGCTGCCAGGACGACCTGTAGTCCCGCCGGGTAGGTGGTGGTGGACGTGGTCATGCCAGTGGCCGGTACGCCACACAGGAGTGAGACCTCAACTGAGGTGACCGAGGTGGAGTACATGTTGGCGTTGTGTCCCGGGCTGTCGTGCCAGCTTGATGCTGGATCGACGATCTGAAAGAGACTCAAGGTCAGGTGAGCGTTCTCGGCGTTGCCATCAGGGATGCAAGAGGAGAAGTGCTGAAACGTCGCCGAGTGGAACATGGTGGAGAGGGAGCACTCGGTGTGCGAATTCGTCACGGCCGGGGAGACAGGCGGCAGTCCTGCGCGCTCACGGTGAAGATTGATCTGGTGGAGCACAACTGCTTCAGCCTCGGCCTGAGTGATGACTTGCCCGCTCTGGTAGCCCCACGGGTTGTACCGGTCGAAGGTGCTCTGGTCGAACCCCGCTTCGGCGGATGCAGGAACTGCGAGCAACGAAGCGACGAGCGCAGCAGCGATCAGCGAAGCGAGAAGACGCAGGTATGTCGTCATCGTGGGCGGATCTCCCTGGGTGGCGAAGGACTCCACGTTCGTCGGCGCGTTGCACGCAAAACCTGAGCGTGGCGGCTGGCTGCTCGCTCTTTGTCGTCGCGGCTTGCGTCATCGTTCCGGCCCCGCTGACTTCGGGGTCGAGATGACCCGTTCAGCCTGCGCCAGAATCGGTCGCCGGGGCATGCAGCGGGATGTCGCGTGCAGCAGCGGAAAACGACAGGCATGGCTGGCAGGCAATGCCAGTGGCGGTTGCCAGCTGAGCGACGGCGTGAACGTCCGTGCGCACAACGAATCGAGTGGGTACGGGTGCGCCAACGCTGCTGAATAGTGTGCGGTCGTTCAAGAAGGGGCGAGTCGTGGCGATACCTCGTGTGAGGATCGTCAAGATCCTGCACATCCGCGCGACCCACCGCGCCGGCGGCGACACGTTGCAGGTCACTCAGGAATGCGGAGCGCAAGAACATGTCGAGACCGAAAGCGAAGTACGAGATCATCGACGACAAGGGCTTCGTGTTGTCCGCTCATCGCACTCGGCAGGCTGCGGTCGACACCTGGCGAACCGATCACATCGGTATGCCGGTGACGATCTGGCGGCGCACCAACAACGCCACGGTCAAGATCGTCGAAGGAACCTGGCACGAGGCGCAACGGCCGTACAACAAGTAGCGGAACGAACACCGGTTGCACGTGAGGCCTGCCCGCGGAACTCCCTCGAGAATCGGAGCTGTACCGAGCGGTGCCTCGCTCGATGACATGGCGTGGGGGTTCGCTTCACCGGCCGAACTCGGCGGCTCGGCAATGTCGAACTCGGAGTTCGTCATGACCCTGTATCACAATATGCCCGACCGCGATCCAGACCTGGTCGGGTTCGCTTACTGGCTCAACCAGCTCGATGGGGGAGTGCCGGCGCTCGGGTGTCGTGCTGTCGATCACTTGACGAGTGTGATGGTGAGTGTGGCTTTGATCACAGTGTCGGCGCAGAGGAGGGTCGAGTAGGCGTATCGCTGATCAGCGGGCGCAGCGTTGAGAGTGTCAAACGTCTGGCCATTCAGGAGATAGATCACTTCGGTTCCGGTGCCACCGCTATCGGGGAGCTCGTACCATGCGGGAAGCGAGCCCAATGGGCTGCAGGTGCTGTCGTTGCTCAAGCTGGTGCAGGGGCCCCAGTTGACTGGCTGGCAGTCGAGGCATGGGGCCTGCTGTTCCGCAGCCCAGTCAGGGCGCTTCCGCCTGTCGGGCTGCTCTGAACAGTTCCCACTGGCCTTCGATGCCCTTGAGGGTGTGGAATCCGCGTGTCTCAAACACGTGCCCGGAGCCGATGGCCAGACCGGGCACGGTGGAGGAGACCCAGAGTTCGCCGCCGCTCGCCGCGCTCATCACTCGTGCGGTGAGGTGGACGCCGAGTCCACCGATGTCATCGCCTCGCAGCTCGATCTCGCCGAAGTGGACACCGGAGCGCAGCGTCAGCGAAAGGCTTTGTGCGAGGTCGGCGATCTCGAGGCCTGCGTCGATGGCCACCCCTGGGCCGTCGAGTGTCGCAAGCAACCCGTCGCCTGTTGACTTGATCCAGTCGCCACGATGGCGCTGGATGATGAGCTGCGCTTCCTGCTCCAGGAGGTTCAACCGTTCGGTCCATCGCTGGTCTCCGAGGCGTTGCGCTGTCCGGGTCGAGTCGACGATGTCGTTCATCAGCACGGCCGCTAACCGCCGAGTCAACGCCGGCTGCGCAGCTTGGCGACCGGCCAGGAAGTCGACGGCAGGCCCAAAGACGAGGTCCATTTCGTCGAGGTTGGAAGAACCGTGAAAGTCGCCCTCCACTCGGACAAGCGTTGCGTTCGGAATGTTCTCGGCGAGCCACACGCCCTTCTCGAAAGGCACGACCGGATCGCCGACGGCATGGACCACGCACGTTGGCGCCTGGACAGTGGACGCCAGCGAACTGACGTCGAGAGTGCTGTTGTGACGCAGGATTTCGGTGATGGCACGGGGGGAAGCCATGGCCCGCTCGAAGCGACCGAGCAGTGGAAGCGATGAGTCTGGAGCCCCCTGGTACCAGAGCTGCTGCATCAGGAGTCCGCTGCCCCAGTTGTTCTCCAGGTAGTCGAAATCGGCGGGTTCGGGACTCCTGTCGACGTCTGCGAACGTTGCGATGAGGACGAGGCGGTCCACGCGCTCGGGGTTCGTGGCAGCGAACATCATGGCAAGGGCTCCGCCCTCGGAGATGGCGAGTAGTGACGTGCGTTTCACGCCGGCCGCATCCAATACGACGCGGATGTCGTCGGCTCTCGCCTCGAGTGATCCGGTCCCCATCTGCCGGTCTGATAGCCCGGTGCCGCGTTTGTCGAAGGTGATCACCTTGAAGTGGGAGCCGAGGCGGTTGAAGATCGCCGCGTCGGCGGGGATCTCCCAGGCAATTTCGAGATGCGACGCCAAGCCGGGCACCAGCATGAGGCACGGGCCGTCCGTTCCCCAGATCTGGTAGGCGATCGAGAGTCCGTCGGCCGATGTTGCGTAGTGAACGCTCGGGATTTGCACAGACGCCCCCTTCGCTTGCCGGTTTCCAACCTTAGCTCTCGGCCTGACGATGGATCGGCCCTTCCCGACTCGCTCATGGCTGCCATAGCGCTCGAACACAGCCTCAGCGTCGTCACCCGCAACCGTAAGCACTTCGAACCCATCCGCGGCCTCCGGCTCCGAACCATCGGCTGATCGCGCCGGTGCTTCGGTTGGGTGTGGATCGGTCGACTACAACAGGGCGATGACGATGGATCATCCGGCCGATCGCCACCACCGCATCAGCGTGGTCGGGGCGCGAGTCAACAACTTGCAGGACGTCTCGGTCGACCTTCCCAAGCGGCGGCTCACCGTGTTCGCCGGCGTGTCGGGCTCCGGGAAGAGCTCGCTCGTGTTCGGCACGGTCGCCGCCGAGTCACAGCGCCTCATCAACGAGACCTACAGCGCCTTCGTGCAGGGGTTCATGCCGAGCCTGGCCCGTCCCGATGTCGACGTTCTCGAAGGGCTGACGACGGCGATCATCGTCGATCAGGAGCGGATGGGGGCCAACGCTCGCTCCACCGTGGGAACGGCAACCGACGTCAACGCCATGCTGCGCATCTTGTTCAGCCGGCTCGGCCAACCACAGATCGGCCCGGCGGCCGCATTCTCCTTCAACGTTCCGTCGGTCACTGCCAAGGGCACGATGGAGATCGACAAAGGCGACAAGAAGATCGACGTCGAGTTCAGTCGAGCCGGTGGCATGTGCCCGACCTGCGAGGGGATGGGCTCGGTCCCCGAGCTCGACCTGACGGCGATCTACGACGCCTCGAAGTCCCTCAACGAGGGGGCGATCACCGTCCCGGGGTACACCGCCGATGGTTGGATGGTGAAGGCGTTCTCCGAGTCGGGATTCTTCGACCCTGACAAACCCATCGCCGACTTCACCGACACCGAGCTCGAGGACTTCCTCTACCGCGAACCCGTCAAGGTCAAGGTGAACGGGATCAACGTCACCTACGAGGGGCTGATCAACAAGCTGCAGAAGTCGGTGTTCAGCAAGGACCGAGATGCGCTGCAACCGCATGTCCGGGCATTCGTCGATCGTGCCGCCACCTTCGGGACCTGTGCGTCTTGCGACGGGACCCGCCTGAACGAGCACGCTCGTTCGTCTCGTATCCAGGGCATCAACATCGCTGACGCTTGCTCGATGCAGATCACCGATCTGGCCGACTGGGTCCGAGGTTTGGAGAACGGCGATGCCGTCGGTCCGCTGCTGGCATCGCTGACCGGGGCGCTCGACTCCTTCGTCGACATCGGGCTCGGCTATCTCTCGCTCGATCGCCCCTCGGGCACGCTGTCGGGTGGTGAGGCGCAGCGCACCAAGATGATCCGACACCTCGGCTCCTCGCTCACCGACGTGACCTACGTGTTCGACGAACCGACGATCGGCCTCCACCCGCACGACATCGACCGGATGAATCGGCTCCTGCTCCAACTCCGCGACAAGGGCAACACGGTGCTCGTGGTGGAGCACAAGCCGGAGACGATCGTCGTCGCCGACCACATCGTCGAGCTCGGCCCGGGCGCAGGGTCGGGTGGAGGACACGTGGTGTTCGAGGGATCGGTCGACGAGCTCCGGAAGGCCGACACGCTCACCGGGCGCCATCTCGACGATCGCGCTCAGCTCAAATCCAGCGTGCGCGAAGCCGAGGCGGTGCTCGAGGTGCGAGGAGCGGACGCCAACAACCTCCAGAACGTGGATGTCGACATCCCGCTCGGGGTGCTCGTGGTCGTCACCGGCGTTGCCGGCTCGGGCAAGAGCTCGCTCATCCACGGATCCGTCTCGACCCGCTCCGACGTGGTCGCCATCGACCAGAACCCGATTCGTGGTTCCCGCCGGAGCAGCCCTGCCACCTACAGCGGCTTGCTCGATCCCATTCGCAAGGCATTCGCCAAGGCGAACGGAGTCAAACCGGCGTTGTTCAGTGCGAACTCCGAAGGTGCCTGCCCAACCTGCAACGGGAACGGGGTCATCTACACCGATCTGGCGATGATGGCCGGTGTCGCCACCACGTGCGAGGACTGCGGTGGCAAGCGCTTCCAGGCGGCAGTCCTCGACTACCGGCTCGGTGGGCTCGACATTGCCCAGGTGCTCGACCTACCGGTCGACGACGCACTGTCCTTCTTCTCCGAGGGTGACGCAAGGACGCCGGCGGCGGCGAAGATCCTGGGACGACTGGCCGATGTCGGGCTGGGCTACCTCCGGCTCGGACAACCGCTCACCACGTTGTCGGGTGGGGAACGCCAGCGGCTCAAGCTCGCCATCCAGATGGGCGACAGCGGCGACATCTACGTGCTCGACGAGCCGACCACCGGGTTGCATCTGGCCGACGTCGACCAACTCCTCGGGTTGCTCGACCGACTTGTCGACTCGGGGAAGTCGGTCATCGTGATCGAACATCATCAGGCGGTCATGGCGCACGCCGACTGGATCATCGACCTCGGGCCCGGGGCCGGGCACGACGGCGGCCTGATCGTGTTCGAGGGGCCGCCATCTGACCTCATTGCTTCGGGCTCCACGCTCACTGGCACACACCTGGCCGACTACGTCGTCGCCTGACACTGCCGGCGTCGGCCCCTGACGCGGGCGCTTCCCTCTCGAGGTGCGGTCACCTACCGTGGCCAGATGGCCGAACCCCATGACCTGGTCGAGGACCTGGAGTCGTTCGCGCTCACCTTTCCCGAGGCCTGGCCCGACACACCGTGGGACGACCGCGTGGTCAAGGTTCGCAAGAAGATCTTCCTCTTCGTGTCCCGACCCGACAGTGAGCATGCGGTGGCGACGTTCAAGTTGCCCGATTCCCGGGAGCACGCCCTGTCGTATCCCGATGCGTTTCCAACCCGCTACGGGCTGGGCAAGCACGGTTGGTGCACGGTGCTGTTGGGACGCGTCCCGGTCGAGGAACACGAGGTGCTGTTCGATTTCGTCGTGGAGTCGTACCGGGCGGTCGCTCCCAAGACGTTGGCGAAACAACTCGACGAGCAACTGAGCGCCGAGTCGGGCGACGACAACGGCTAGGTTCGGCGGTCATGAAGATCGGCGCAGTCCTCCCGCACAACGAAATCGGTACCGACCCCGGCGCCATCCGCGCCTACCTGCAGGGAGTGGAGGAGCTGGGCATGACCCACCTGCTCATCTACGACCACGTGATGGGTGTCGACCCGGATCGGCCGGGCGGGTTCGCGGGTCCCTACGACCACAACGTTGCGTTCCACGAGCCGTTCACCTTCTTCGCCTATGCCGCCGCGGTGACCACCTCCATCGAGTTGGTGACCACCGTGTTGATCCTGCCGCAGCGTCAGGCGGTGCTCGTCGCCAAGCAAGCGGCCGAGGTGGCGCTGCTGTCGGGCGATCGGCTTCGGCTGGGCGTTGGTGTGGGGTGGAACACCGTCGAGTACGACGGACTGAACGAGGACTTCCACACCCGGGGCCGCCGTCAGGCCGAGCAGGTCGAACTGATGCGACGATTGTGGACCGAGCACAGCTTCACCTACGAAGGCGAGTTCCACCGGTTCGAAGGCGCCAGCATCCTGCCCCGGCCGAGCAAGCCCGTCCCGATCTGGTTCGGCGGATCGGCGCCGGCGATGATCGACCGGTGCGCCCGCCTCGGTGATGGCTGGATGCCCCTGGGCGGGGCCAACGACAAGTCGAAAGCAATCCTCGACGAGATCCGGGCCAAGCGTGAGGCGGCCGGGGGCACGATGGACGGCTTCGGGGTCCAGGCCCAAGCCCAGTGGGGTGGCGGCACACCAGAGCGCTGGCGCAGCCATGCCGAGAAGTGGCGCGACATCGGTGCGACCCATCTGGCGATCGCCACGCACAACGCCGGTGACACCGATGTCGATGGCCACCTCGGTCGCATCGCCGAGTACCGAGACTCGGTCGCCGACCTCTTCGACTGATCACCAACGAGCTCGACGTCGTGGTGCCAGCGGCCAGTTCCGACCCACCAAAGCTTCGGCATGACGCGGCGCTCCACGGCGTCGATCTGCTCGATCCCGACGCCGTGGTCGCCCTGCTTGGGGAGGCAGGTGCGGCTGACGACGTCGAGGGTGTCCGCTTGCGCTACCTCGAACACGACCCGGGTCGATCCCTGTCGACCTGGTACGAGGTGGCGTTCGCCATGACCTAGCGCTCGCCGTCGGCTCGATCACCGAGATCCCGAGTGGGGTAGCGGAAGGTGACCGACCGACCGCCGAGTCGTCGCTGCTTCCCGCACGCGTGGACCAGGGCGTCGAGACGATCGACGGTGTCGTGCTGTCGTGGTACCCGTTCGACGCAGGGCTCCCGATGGCTGCCGAACTCGTTGCCGGTGGCGGCGCAACGTCTCTGGCGGGCCGTTCCACCGGAACGGTGGTCGAGCGTTTGGCCTGGGTGCCGAGACGGCGGCTCGTGCTTGGCGTCGGCGACCGGGTCGTCAAGCTCGACGCCGACCCTGAACGGGTCGCTTTGGGTGTCGACACCCTGCGTCGGTTGCGGTCCGTCCCCGGCATCGTCGTTCCCGAGGTCATCGACCACGACGCTGCCGACGGCGTGTTCGTCCAGCAGCGTCTTCCCGGCCGAGGCGCAGAGCGAACCGATGCGATGGCCTTGGTGGACGACGCAGCACAGATCGTTCGGGCATTGCAGGGCGTCGATCCCGCTGGGCTCCCGACGCTCGACTCGGCGTCGCTGGTCGAGGCCTGCGAGCCGGTCATGGCCCTGGTGGCGTTCGCCCGACCGGACCTGGCCGACCGCATCGAGGCGATTCGAACCAAGCTCGGCTCGACGATGCCGATCGCGGGACCACTCCTGCCGGCGCATGGCGACTTCAACGTGAGCCAACTGCTGATCGGGCCGGACGGCACGATCGGGCTGGTCGACACCGACACGCTCGCCCTGGCGCCGGTGGGTTTCGATCTCGCGTCCTATGCCGCGAATCTCGTGGCTGGGCGCAAGGGCGATCTCGACGACGCCGACGGTGTGCTCGAAGCGCTCCGGTCCGCCGCCGGCGAACCGATGCCGGATCTCGACTGGCTCTACGCCGTGTGCCTCCTACGCCGCCTCGACCGCCCCATTCGGCGGTACAAACGCCGATGGAGCAGCCGAATCGATCGGCTGCTCCACGACGTCGAGGTCGTCATCGCTCGACTGGCATAGATCAGCGGCCGGGGACGATCTCCAACACGGCCTTGCCCCGGACTTCGCCGTTCGCCAGACGGCGGAAAGCCTCCGGCGCATCTTCGAGTGCGTACCGCCGATCGATGATCGGTCGCACGGCGCCCGACTCGACGAGCCCTGCGAGCCGTTCGAGGTGGACGAAGTGCTCCGATGCCACGAAGGTGGTCAGCGTTTGCCTGGAGATGGTCGACCAGGCCACGGCTCGGAGCTGGCGATCGAGCCCGCCGAGCAGGCGTCCGCCGTTCTCACCGCCGACGATCACGAGGGTTCCCGTTGGCTCGAGGGCACGCCGAAGATCTCGCAACCGACGATTGCCCCCGGTGTCGATGATGAGGTCGTACCGATGGACGCCGGCCAACGGGTCATCGACCCGATAGTCGATCACGCTCGTGGCGCCGAGCGAACGCACCAGGTCGAGCTTGGCCGATCCGGCGACCCCCGTCACCTCCCCACCGAGGGCCGCCGCGATCTGCACGGCGTAGGTGCCGACACCGCCCGAGGCGCCGAGGACCAGCACGCGATCGCCGGGACGCACCCGACCATGCAGCTCGACGGCCTGCAGAGCGGTGGAACCTGTTGCGGCGAGTGCGCCGGCGTCGACGATGTCGAGACCGTGGGGTGCGACGGCCAGGTGATCTTCGGGGGCGGCGGCGTACTCGGCGTAGGTACCGACGCCGGTGCCGAAGACCCGGTCGCCCTCGACGAACCGGGTCACCCCTGATCCGACGGCCTCGACGACACCGGCGACGTCGAGACCGGGCACCGGTTGGCGGGGCCGGCGTAGTCCGAAGGCGAGGCGGGTCGGGTAGGGGAGCCCGGTCATCAGGTGCCACACCCCTCGGTCGACGCCGGCGGCGTGGACTCGGATCAGGACCTCCCGCTCGCCGATGTTCGGGCGAGTAACCTGGCGCATCTCGAGTCGTTCGGGACCGCCATAGCGGTCGAGCACGACGGCACGCATGGTGGGAGCGGTGGCGGGTGTTGTCGAGGAAGCGGTAGGCGAACGGCGAGCGTCGGTCGGAGTGGTCGTGGTGCGAAGGTCGGTGGTCATGGATAGTCCTTTGATCGATGGTGCGGTGGTCGGTTGGTGCGGTGGTCGGATGGTGTGGTGGTCGAATGGTGTGGGTGCAGATGGGGCCGAAGGCGTCGTCGTCAGACGGTGATCGGCTGGGGGACGGGTAGGCCTCGATCGGCGGCGGGGGTGCGGAGCCCACGTGTGATCAGTCGGATGGCGAACGCAGGCTCGACGATCATGGCGATCAGGTAGAGCGGGTCGATCGCCGTGTTGAGGCTCGGCGCTCCGAGCGCTGCGAAGGAGCCGATGAGGTAGACCACGCCGGTCGCTCCCATCCCGATGCCCAGCGGTCGTGACACGAGGTTCGAGCCAACGAGCATGCGAGACAGCACCAGACAGCTGAGACCGAACGCGATCAGCCCGACGTCGTAGCCGAGCGCATGGCGTTCGACCGCGTCGAGTACCTGCTGTGCGGCAGTTGGATTGCCGGTCGTTCCCGGATCACGAGCCAGGTTGAGCGCACGGTCGAGATGGAGCATGTTGACCGCAAGGAGCGCCCCCTGGATCAGTCGGAGGACCGCGGCAGCGATGGCCAGGCGGGCATCGACTCGTCGCAGCAGGCGATAGAGCCCGAACGCCACCGTGGCGTCGAGAAGGATCATCACGACGTCGGCGCCGATGCCGATCCCGAACAGCCCGGGCGACTCGGCGATGTTGGTGGCGGTGGCAACGGCGTCGTCGTTGTCGATGAGCGAGCCTCGTACGGCGAACTCGGCGAAGATGCCGGTGGCGACGATGCCCAGGTAGGCAGCGCCGGTCAGGCGGGACAGCGGCGTCGGTCCGCTTTCGGTCGCCGGCGAGGCGACCGGCGGTACTGCCAGCGACGGCTGGAGATCGGTGTCGAGGTGGTGGGTGGTGGTCATGGCGAATCCTCCTGTGGTGGTGTGATGACGAAGGTAGAAATCGCGACCGGTTCGGGTCTTGACCGTCGATGCCGAGGTGTTGACCCAAACGGCCATCGCCGGTGCTGACGTGGTACAACTCAGCGATGGGCTCGGTGGGAGCACCGGTCATTCGCCGGATCGTCGAGGTCTCGGGTACGGACTGCCCGGCGGAACTCCTGGCCGAGCTGGGGTTGTCGGCGAGCAACGATCCGCTCGACGCAGGCACGCCCGCGATCGACGCCAACGCCTACTACGACCTTCTCGAACGCGTCACCCGGTCCGATGATCATGGGTTGCCGTTTCGGTACGCCGACGCCCTCCAAGCCGAGGATCTCGGTGTGCTCGGGCTGGCGATGAAGACTGCACCCACCGTCAACGACGCCCTCCGGCGGCTGATCCGCTACGTGCTGGTACTCAGCGACACGCTCGAATACGAGCTCGTTCCGCAGGCGTGGGGCATGGAATTCGCCTTGCTGGGGCGACCGTCGCACCGCCGGGGAGCCGCACTGGCGAACGAGTGTGCGCTTGCAGCGGTGGTGTCGTTGTTGCGGCGCGCCGTCGGTGGGGCGCTGCAGTTGCGTGCGGTCTGGTTCCGCCACCCGGCGCCCGCCGATGTCGACCCGCACCGCTCCTTCTTCGGAACCGAGGTGCACTTCTCGGCCCCCGGCGACGCCTTGCACTTCGACACGTTGAGCCTCGGCCGGCCTGCCGTGCTCGCCGACGAAGGCTTGTCGAACTACCTGCTCGCTCGGCTCGATGATCTGAGGTCGAGCATCGACGGTCGCTCCCTGCTCGACTCGGTGCGGGGTGTCGTCGCCGACTCGCTGGCCGACGGCCAGCCGAGCAAGTCACAGGTGGCCCGGCAACTGGGAATGAGCGAGCGCACGCTGCACCGGCGACTTGCCGACGACGGTGCGTCCTTCCAGGCGCTCGTCACCGAGGTGCGGAGGGAGGCGGCCGAGTCGCTGCTCCGGTCGGGCTCACACAGCCTCGCCGACGTTGCCTTCCTCACCGGGTTCTCGGAGCAGAGCGCCTTCACCCGAGCGTTCAAGCGGTGGACCGGTCAGACGCCTGCGTCGTTTCGAGCTGAAGGAGGCCCCACTCAGCCAGCAGACGCCTGAGTGAGATAGGCCGAGGGCGACAGGCCGAGGTGGCGGCGGAAGTCGCGAGTCAGGTGGGCCTGGTCGGCGTAGCCCAGCTCAGCGGCGATCGATGCCCACCCCGGCCATTCGCCGTCGCCGTCGATGGCGAGGCGAGCCGACTCGGCCGCCTCGATGATCCGCCACCGACGGATCACGAACGATGGCGACGCTCCGACGTGTTGGTCGAACAGGCGCTGGAGCGTTCGCACGCTGACCCCGGCGACACCGGCAAGGTCGTCGACCCGACGTACCGACCGATCGGTTTCGGCGATCGCCGCCACGTTCGCCACCTCCCGGCCTTCGGCCACGAGCCTGGAATCGCGACGCTCGACCATGGCGTCCAGCGCCGAGCGAAGGCAGCCGATCCGTTCGTCGTTGGTGGTGGCCTGCCGAACGTCGTCGAGCACTCGACGCGCATCGAGGCCGGGGAGGGCGTCGAGGCGCAGCTCGGCGTCGGTCGCCGTGACCGCCGGTGCGTCGAGGAGTACACCGAGTCCGCCAACGGCGCTGCGGGCCGCCACAGTCCAACCGTCGAGAGCGAGGCGGCGAACACTGCGGCGCGTCATGACCCCGTAGACCCGGCCATCTGCGGGATCGAGACGGCGACCGGCGTCGTCGAGCGTGCCGATGCTGATGTTGCCGGCTGGGTGGTTGAGCACCTCCTGCTCGTGGACCATTCCCACCGGGAGCTCCCAGGCCACCGACCAGAACCAGGCGACGACGCCGTCGAGATGGGGCCCCGGATCCGAACGGGCGAAGTCCACGTGCCGCATCATGGCGACGGGGTCGACGATGCCACGGGTGTCGTCGGGGAGCGGCCGGACCATCGCCCGACGCTACCCGCCGAAGCTGGCGTGAATGTTCAAGCCCTTCGCCCACCTGCAGGCATACGTTCGAACCATGACTGATGACACGAACGAGCCGCCGATCTTCCCGACCAACGCACCCGAGGTCTTCTGCGACTCCGATGCGACCCCCACGTTGTTCGACGAGGTTCTGAGCCGACTCGCTGACGTCGTCGATGTCGACGACACCCAGCTCGGTCTGCCCACCCCGTGTGCCGGCTTCGATGTGGCGGCGCTGCGCACCCACGTCTTGGGGTGGCTGCAATTCTTCGCCGCTGCATTGTCGGACCCGACCGGTGACGCCGATCGGCCCGACCCCGAGGCATTCGCACTCCCGCCCGGCACGACCGGATCCGACATCGTCGGCAAGGCCCTCGCCGACATCAAGGCAGCGATTGCCGCCGACGTCGCCGGTCGGCTGGTCACGATGTCGTCGTCTCGCATGGCGGGCGACGGGGTGTTGGGTATGGCGCTCGGCGAATACATCGTGCATGCCTGGGATCTCGCGCGTGCCACCGGCGCCCCGTACGCAGCGCCCGATTCGGCAGTTCTCCCGGCACACGAGTTCCTCCAGGGGATGGTCGCGCCGGAGTACCGAGGCCCGGACTCGGGCTTCTTCGATGATGAGGTCGAGGTTGCCGCCGATGCGTCGCCACTCGATCGCCTGCTCGGCTTCGCCGGCCGCGACCCGCACTGGCAGCCGTGACGAGCCCTGCGACGCTCAGCGCTCGAAGTGCTGCCAGTCGACCAAGGTCGTGAAGTCGCCACCCCATCGCCAGCCAGCAGCGGCGAAGGCCTCGACGACGATGTCGCCCCGGCGGATCATCGCCGGGTGGTGAACATTCCGGACGACGAAGTCCGCGCCATCAGGGGGCAGGACCACCTCGCCGCGAACGTAGGGATTCTGCCGAGGGTTCACGTCGATCGCTCGACCGTACGCATGGCGGGACCAACTTGCGCCGCTCGTGACCGCTCGGCAGTTGAAGGCGGAGGTGTTGTTGGCCGCCATCGAGGCGTTGTCATCGCCGTCGAACCTCGACACCGGCACCATCTGCTCGATCGGGTAGCGCTGGTCGTAGAGCTGGCTGAACACCGTAACGACGGCTTCGGCGACCGATCGGTGCACGATGAGCGTGCCGGTCGATGCTTTGCCATCGAAGCCGACGGTCGACATCTCGATCTGCACGAGATCGGCCGGGCCGACCGGACAACCCGCCCGCCAGCTGGCGCCGAGTTCGAAGGCGTCGACCGGCTCGATCGATGCCCGAAACGGCGGGAGCGGTTCGAGCACAGTGTCGGTGCTCGCCACGAATTCGGCCGACTCGGAGAACAGCACGAGGAGCCCGACACGGGTCAGGCCGGCCGCCATCGTCTGCCGCCAGTACTCGAGGCCGTCGGCATCGGGTTCGCGGTCGAGCACGTTGCGGTAGAGCCGCACGACGAACTCGTCGTCGCTCGGCGCCCCGGCCACCGCAGCGAACTCGGGGCTGGTGATGAACTCGGCGGCAATCGTCTCGAGGGACGTGGTCGTGCTCCGCAGCCGGAACCAGTAGGCGAAGCCCTCGGGGTCGGGCGAGCGGTCGAACACCGCTCGATACAACCGCTCGATCTGCCCCTCCTCCGGACGAAGCGGTTGGGCGGTGTCGGTTGCCGATGCTCGAACGGTCGGGGCAAGAGTGGCGAGCGTGATGGCCAGCACCGCCACGAGCCGGGGGAGGCGCACGTCAGGACTCGTCGAGGAGCGGCAGGATCTGCTCGACCAGCAGCGGCAGGGTGGCAAGCAACGTGGTTCGCACCCGTTCGCGGTCGATCCGGTCCCGACCGATCCACTCCACGGTGAGCTCCTGGGCGAAGCCACCCCAGGCCCGGATGAACGCTCGGACCATTGGTTCGTCGGATCGGTGGGCCAAGCCCACGGCACTGAGCGTCTGGTCGGCGAGAATCTCACGGGTTTCGTCGATGATGGCGGCCACCTCGTCGTCTCGCTCGGCGCCTCCGGCGTTGACCGCATTCAGCCAACGGACCGGGTTCTGTTCGATGGCGGTGAGGAAGCTGTCGACCGCCGTCGCCCACGGGCTCTTCGTCCTCGTCTCCGCCGAGGCTTCGACCTCGAACGGTGCCCGGGCTGCCACCCTGACCACCTCGAGATAGAGCTCGCGTTTCGACCCGAAATAGTGATGGAGAAGTCCACGGGCGATGCCGGCCTCGTTCGCGATGTCGGTGATCGACACTTCGCTGTACGGTCGCCGACCGAACAACCGGATTGCAACGCGCAGGATCTGATCGCGTCGTTCGTCGGGGGTCATACGGACCCGTCGGTGGACCTGGCTACTCGAACTCACGGCAACATCCTCGGTGTTCTGCCCGGAGGAGACAACTTCGACAACTATTGGACGGCGTTCAACAGCAGGCGCTACGTTGCGCGCATGGTCTACCGACAGTTCGTCTCGCCCCAACCGGGAGAGGATCTCGCCGCCATTGCGAGACGCGTGCTGCCGGGCGTGCCCGACGGGCTGGAGCAGCTGCAGTCGTGGAACCTCCACCTCGCTGCTCGAGCCGGCGCCAATCGTTCGATCGGTTTGCTGCCCAGCGACATCGTGTTCGTCGAACCGCCGCCGCCATGACCCCGATCATCACACGGGCGTCCATCGCCGGCGGTCACGACGGCAGAGCCGAGGTCGAGGTCGAGATCACCTACGCCAACGGCGGAACGACGACCATCGCACTCGACGAAGAGGCCTGCCTCGCCTCGCTCGATCAGGCCGGTGTCTCCTCGGTCGAAGAACTCGTCGGACAGCCGTGGAGCGTGGTGCTCCCCGGGCTCGAACGGCAACCGCAACATCTGAACAAGGGAACTGTCAATGCTCGATCTCATCATCCGTAACGGGCGGATCGTCGACGGCTCGGGACTTCCGGCCCGCAGTGGCGACATCGCAATCCACGACGGTCGCATCGTGAGTGTCGGCGGCAGGAGCAGCGATGCTCGTCAAGTGATCGACGCCGGCGGCAAGGTCGTGGCGCCGGGCTTCATCGATCCTCATACTCACTACGACGCGCAACTGTGCTTCGACCCCTATGCCTTCCCTGCGATCGAGCACGGCATCACCACCGTCGTTCCTGGCAACTGTTCGCTCTCGCTCGCTCCGCTCAAGGCGGATCACCGTGATGCCTTCAGCCGGATGTTCCGCTTGATCGAGGAGATGCCCGAGCCGGCCTTCGACGCCGGCGTCGACTGGCGTTGGGGCGAGGGTTTCGGCGAGTGGCTCGATGCACTCACGGGGCAGATCGCCCTCAACGTCGCACCCCTTGTCGGGCATTCCGTGATTCGGATGTTCGTCATGGGCGACGACGCTCAGCAGCGGGCGGCGAACGACGCCGAGATCCAAGCGATGGCGGAACTGCTCGGCGCTTGCCTCGACGCCGGCGCCATTGGTCTGTCGACCAGCTTCGTCGACATCGACGAGACCTACCGTCCCGTGCCGAGTCGATGGGCGGCCCCGGACGAGCTCGATGCGCTCGCTGCGGTCCTCGGTGAGCGAGGCAAGGTCCTCCAGATCGTGCACGAGTTCTTCGACGCCGATCTGACCGTCGCTCGGATCGAGCAACTGGCTGAGCTGTCGGTTCGGCATGGACTCACCACGACCCTGTCGCCGCTCTTCCACTCCGACGCCAATGCTCGTGGGGTCACCAAGGTGATGGAGGCGATCGCCGACGTACGCGCCCGCGGTGCCGCCGTCTGGCCCCAGGTCCAGACCCGGCCGATCGACATCAGTTTCACGCTCGATCAGCGCAGTCTGATGCTCCTCACCCTGCCGTCCTGGTGGAAGGTCGCGTCGATCCGCGATCACGACGAGAAGTTGGCGGCGGTCGCCGAGCAGCGCCAGGCCTTGGTCGACGAGATGAACTCCTTGGCCCGGCGCCCCAATGGCGGTCTCGGTGCCGGCGGTTTCGTCGTGCGGAGCGTGGCCAACGAACGCAACAACGATCTGGTCGGCCGCACGATCGACGACATCGCTGCCGAACGCGGTTGCAGCCATGGTGATGCCCTGCTCGACCTCGCCCTCGACGAGGAACTCGCCACCTGGTTCATCCGGGCGTCCGTCGGACACAACAACTCACCCGTCGTCGGTGAACTCCTGGCCGACCCGCTCGTCCACGTCGGAGCGTCCGACGGCGGCGCCCACGTCGGGTCGTTCTCGACCTTCGGCGACACCGGCTACCTGATCTCCGAGTTCGTGCGGGGCACCGGATCGCTCAGCCTCGAAGCCGCCGTCAAGAAGATCACGCTCGACCCCGCCACGATCTGGGGGATCGAAGGACGAGGCCTCCTCGCACCGGGGTACGCCGCCGACATCGTGATCTTCGATGCCGATCACATCGGACGCGGCCCAGAAATCGCCTCCGACGACTTCCCCGGTGGCGGTATTCGCTGGATCCGGCGCCAAGAGGGCGTCGACACCGTCATCGTGAACGGCGAGGTGACCTGGAGCGCCGAGAACGGCTACGTCGAAGAGGCCCGAGCCGGGCAGATCGCCACGCGGACGGTCACACGATGAGCTCCGGAGCGCTTCCCGCCGGTTGCCAGTCACGCGTCGTCGACGTGAACGGCACCCGCATCCACTGTGTCGAAGCAGGCGAGGGTCCGCTCGTCCTGCTGGTGCACGGCTTCCCCGAATCGTGGTACTCGTGGCGCCATCAGCTTCCGGCCTTGGCCGAGGCGGGCTACCACGTCGTTGCGATCGACGTGCGTGGGTACGGCCGGTCGTCCAAGCCGCTCGAGATCGAGCAGTACCGCATGGTGCGACTCGTCGCCGACAATGTCGGCCTCGTCGCCGCTCTCGGCGAGCAGACCGCCGTCATCGTCGGCCACGACTGGGGTGCGCCGATCGCGTGGACGTCGGCGCTGCTACGGCCCGATGTCTTCACCGCCGTTGCCGGGCTGTCGGTTCCGTTCTCGCCTCCGTCACCCCACCGTCCGCTCGAGGTGATGCGGGCCATGGCCGGCGACGAAGAGTTCTACGTCGAGTACTTCCAGGAGCCCGGCCGGGCCGAGCGAGAGATCGAAGCCGACGTCCGCGGCTGGTTGCTCGGCTTCATGTTCACCGCCTCCGGCGACGCGCCCGCTCCCGACCCCGCAGCGGGCAGCATCGCCACTATCCCGCACGGCGCGGCGATGAAGGATCGATTCCATCGCCCCGACCCCTTGCCGTCATGGCTGACCGAGGACGACCTCGACGTCTACGCCGAGGAGTTCGAGCATTCGGGATTCCGCGGACCGCTGAATCGCTATCGCAACGTCGACCGCGATTGGGAGGATCTCGCAGCGTTCCGGGGCGCCTCGATCCAGGTGCCGGCCTTGTTCGTCGGCGGCGATCGAGACGGACCGACGATCTGGGGCGCGCCGGCCATCGAGGCCTTCCCACAGACCCTGCCGCACCTGCATCGCTCGATCATCCTCGATGGTTGCGGCCACTGGACGCAGCAAGAGCGGCCGGCCGAGGTGAATGCGGCACTGCTCGATTTCCTGGGGAGCGTGTCGTGACTCCTCGAGAGGCACTTGCCGATCCGCTCGACATCGCCATCGTCGGTGGGGGAATGGCAGGGATGCTGTCGGCACTCGTGCTCGCTCGAGACGGCCACACGATCACGGTCTACGAGCGCGACGACACCGATCTCCCGGCGACCGCCGACGAAGCGTTCGATCACTGGGATCGGCGTGGGGCTGCCCACGCCCGCCAATCCCACGCCCTCCTTGCCCGGCTGCGACGATTCCTGAACGAGCGGGCGCCCGACGTTCTCGAAGCCCTCACCGCCGAAGGGGCCACCGAACTCACCCTCGAACGGATCCTTCCGCCCGACATCGTCGACCGCACGCCGCGCCCCGGCGACGACGAGCTGGTGATCCTGTGCTGCCGACGGCTCACGATCGAGTGGGTGCTCCGCCGAGCCGTGAGCCAGGAGCCCAACGTGACCTGGCGCGGCGGGGTGTCGGTCGCCGGTCTGCTGGCCGACGGCAACGACGTTTGGGGTCTCCGATTCGACGGCGACACCACCGTCGATGCCGACCTCGTGGTCGTGGCCGGGGGCCGCAATTCCCCGGTGCTGGACTGGATCGCCGCGCTCGACGTCGAGCTGGCACCGTTCGAGGAGCACTCCGATGCCGGCATCATCTACCTCTCGCGCTTCTATCGACTGCGTGAGGGCCGGGAGCTCCCGGTACTCACCAAGACCGGTGCCGGTGGCGACCTCGGCTATCTCGGCTTCGCCGGCTTCTATGGCGACAACCGCACGTTCTCGATCACCCTCGGTGTCCCGACCGGCGATCGGGAGTTGCTTGCCCTCCGCAACGAGGCTTCTTGGGAGGCAGCCATCCGCACGCTCACGCCGCTGGCGCAGTGGACCGAAGACGGCCTGGCCGATCCGATCTCGGGGGTCGAATCGATGGCGCGTCTCGAGAACCGCATCCGCCGGTTCGTGGTCGACGGCGAGCCGGTCGTCACCGGGCTCGTGGTCATCGGTGACGCCGCCACTGCCACGAACCCGTGGTACGGCAAGGGTTGCTCGTTGGCCGGGATTGCCGCCGAAGCCCTGTCGTCGGCGCTCGCCGCCCACGGCACCGATCGGGTTGGCCTGGCGCTGGCCATGGACGCCGCCATCACCAACGAGATCGCACCCCACTACGACGTGTCGTGTCGGCAGGACGCCGATCGCATCAAGCTCCACTCGGCGCTGCTCGAGGGCACCGAGCCCGATCCGATGGCCGCCGCCACTCGGGACTTCATCCTCAATGGGCTCATCCCGGCCACGAGGAGCGACCCCGAGGTCTATCGGGCGTTCTTCCGGTCGTTCAACATGCTCGACGACCCCACGGCGCTGCTCACCAACGCCGAGGTGATGGCCGCGGCGGGCGCCGCGCATGCCGCCAAGGACCAACGTCCCCCCGAGCCCGATCTCGGCCCGCCACGCGACGAACTCCTCGCCGTGATGGCGTCAGCTTCCGGGGCCTGATCACAGTCGACCGTCGGTCTAGGCCCTTCTGTCCGGGGATGGAGGTTGCTCGAAGGTGATCCGCACCATCGGCGCCTCGGCGACGAGCTGTTCGATCGGTGCCTGACCTCGGTACCACTCCGCCGCCATCGACGCGATCACCATGCGACGCTCGGCGGGGTCGTCGACCTCGGTCGCAATCGCCGGGAGGTCGGCCTCGGCCGATTCCTTGAGGTGGAACGTGAACCGAGGGTTGGCTCGCAGGTTGGCCAGCCAGTGACGAGGGCCCGGCGTGCCGGTGATGTACACCTGACCATCGACGGCGAGGAACCAGATCTCGATCCGACGGGGCTCGCCCGACTGGCGGCCGGTCGTGGTGATGTCGATCGTCAGGTCGTGCTGGAGCGCCTCTTGGATCGGGGCGGGAAGATGAGCGAAAGGTGATGGGCGATCCATGGCGACAGCCTGCCCCATCAACCGCCGGCGCGCTCGGCATCGCTGCGAACGATGCAGAAGGTGTTGCCGGCGGGATCGGCCAGCACCATCCATCCGGTGCCGTCGTCGTAGCGTCGATCGGAGACCGGAGTGGCACCCATGGCAAGTGCCCGCTCGACCTCCTCGTCGCGCCGCCGATCGTTCGGCGCCAGGTCGAGGTGGACTCGTCCCTCGGCGGGTTGGAGCTCGTCGACTTCGATGAACAGCAGCCGGTGGCCGGTGCGAGGGTCGACGATCATGCACTCCTCGTGTCCGGGCAGGTTCGGGTCACCGGGCAGGTCCTCGTACTCGAGGAACGCCTTCCACCACTCCGAGAGCGCGAACGCGTCGATGCAGTTGAACGTCGTGTGCGAGACTCGCAAGGTCATGCGGCGAGCGTAACTGCGACCGCCGAACACAGCCGCTCGGGAGGTCAACGAATGTCAGAGAAGAAGCGCGAATCGATCCTCAACTCGGCGTTCGAACCGACAACGGTGACCACCGGTGTGCACCTCGTCGCCACCCAGGGCAACGGGGTCGTGATCGAACAGGCCGACGGACTGGTGATCGTCGATGCCGGTCCCGGTGGCGGGCCCACCGACCAGATGATCACCGATGTGCGGTCGATCAGCGACCGGCGAGTGAAGGCGATCGTGTACTCGCACGGGCATGTGGGCTACAACGCCGGCGTCGCTCAATGGCGGGCCCACGCCGCCGAGCGGGGTGAGGCCGAACCGGAGCGGATCGGTCACGCCAATGTCGTCCCTCGCCTCATGCGCTACACCGCGATGTTCGACAACCAGGTCATGCTGAACCAGTGGCAGTTCCCCCGAGCGAGGAGGGCGTCGCTCGAGCGCGGCTTGGCGATCGAGCATCCGTCGGTCACGTTCGACGATCGGCTCGTGCTCGACGATGCCGACTGTCCCATCGAGATCTTCTGGGCACCATCGGAAACCGATGACTGTGTGGCCTTGTGGTTGCCGAAGCAGCAACTGCTCTACACCGGCCCGTCGGTCATTCCCGGCTTCCCCAACATCGGCACCCCACTACGGATCCAGCGCCTGACGCAACGTTGGATCGACACCCTGGAGGCAATGCGCGAGCTCGGTGCCGAGACGATGATCCCCGAGTTCGGCGACGTGGTCGTCGGCGTCGATGCCGTTGCCGAGCGACTGTCCCGCAACATCGATGCGCTTCGCTGGCTGCTCGATGAGACACTCGCCCGGCTGAACCGGGGGATGACCGATGTCGAGATCCTCCACGACCTCGAGTACCCGTCCGACCTGTTCGACGCCCCGTATCTCGTGCCGAGCTACGGCTCGCCCGACTACGTCGTCCGAGACATCGTGCGTGAGAACTCGGGCTGGTGGTCCCGGGACAATCCGACCGACCTCCACCCGGCACACCCCGACGACGCTGCGGCCGCCGTGCTCGCCGCCGTCGATCCGGCGACGGTGATCGCCGCGGCTCGAACCCACCAGGCGAACGGTGACCTCCAGCTGGCCATGCACGTCATCGATCTGGTTGCCCTCGCCCCCTCCGGCGAGCCCTCGGTGATCGAGGCACGCGAATTGAAGGCCGAACTGTGCGCAGAACTGGCCCGCCAGACCGAGCCATTCGTCTCGAGGAGCCTGTACTTCGGCTTCGCCCGGCTCTATCGAGCCGGCAAGGTGCGATGGTCCCAGGCCCCCGATGGATTGGACGCTCTCGAAGCGGCGTCGGGGGTCTGACCCCGGCCGCCGGCGACCTCAGCCGTCGCCCGGGCGTCGCCGACAGCGGGCGAGGATGTCGTTACGGAGCGCATCGACGATGGCGGCATCGAGTCGCCGGTACTTCATGAGTCGCTGGAAGACCAGGTAGCCCAAGATCAGGTCGGTTTCTCGTTCCGGGTCGAGGTCGTGTCGGAGCGTTCCGTTGGCGATTCCGGCCCGGAAGATGCTGACCCCTCGCTCGTTGCGGGTCACCGAGTAGTCGAGGTGGGCGGCGCGGTACTGGGGGTCTCGGCGGGCCTTGTCGACCTGGGCCGCCAGCGCGGCCGCAAACCGGTCGTCGTTGAGCCGCTCGCACACGTGGGCGAGGTAGTGGTCGAGGTCGACTTCGAACTCGCCCGTCAGCGGCGGTGGCTCCTGCTCGGCCGTCGGCGTGAAGGCGTCGAGGAGCAGCACGGACGGATCGGGCCAATGTCGGTAGATGGTCGTGCGCGACACGCCGCTCCGCTCGGCGATCAGCTCGATGGTGGTGCCCTCGAACCCCACTTCGGCGATGAGATCGAGGGTCGCGTCCTTCACCAGGCGCTGGGTCTGCGCGATGCGGGGATCGGTACGGCGGGCCGGTTTGGGTGATGCAGGCGATGTGGGCTTCGCTGCCGATCCGTCGCGTGCCGTCATGATCGCCGAGGGTAGCCACCCAACACGCGCCGGTTGGCTTCGGTGGCGAAGGCGAGTGCGGCCATGGCCGGGAGGGTGGCGATGGCGATGGCGTCGCCGACACCCAGACGGCTCGTGCCTGCGAGCCACCCCACGGCGACGGGCGCGGCAAGGTAGGCGAGTCGCATGCCGGCGGTCATGGCACCGAGCCCGGCTCCCCGCCGACCGGGGAGGCGAGCGGCGTCGTCGTAGAGCTTGGGCATGAAGGTCGCCACCCCGACCCCGACCAGCACGAAACCGATGATCGAAATGGCGCGCTGGGGGATGAGCGCCGCCACGATGAACCCGGCGGTGGCGAGGGTGAGGCTCAGCCGGTGCAGGCCTTCCCGGCCGAGTCGGAGCTGAAGCCAGTCGCCGACGAACCGCATGAGCGTCATGCCGACGGTGTAGGCCACGAAAGCGAAGCTGCCAACCGCGGCCGCCGCCCCGAAGTCGTCGGTCATCCGGAACGTTGCCCAGTCGCCGCCGGTGACCTCGGCCACGACCGCAAACATGCCGGCCACCACCAGCAGCACGACGGGAGCGCGCCGCGGTGTGGTCGACGGTGTCGCCGGTGCCGGTTCGGCGTCGGCGTGGCCTTCCTCGTCGGTGGGCAACAGGTTCTGTGTGACGACGCTCAGCACACCGGCCATGACCACGGCAACGATGAGGAGGTGGGCGAAGGGGTCGAGGCCGGCGGCGTTCGCAGCGACGGCACCGAGTCCGCCGGCGAACATGCCGAGACTCCACAGGCCATGGAGCCGGTTCATCACGGGCGTGTGGCGGCGGGCGCTGATCCACGAACCCTGGAGGTTCATCGAGATGTCGACCATCACGTCGATGAAGGCATAGGCGAACATGCCGGCCAGGAACACTGCCGGGTGCCGCGCTGCGCCGATCACCGGGAGGCTGAGCACCATGACGACAGCCCCGACCTGGAGCACACGCCGGGTCGAGGCTCGGTCGATGACCCGGCCGGCGACGAGACTACCGACGAGCCCCAGGACACCGACGGTCGTCAGCAGCAGTCCGAAGCCGGCGACGGTGACGTCGATCCGATCGCGGATCTGCGGCGCTCGCGCCAAGAATGACGCCGTCATGGCCCCGTTCACGAAGAACTGGCCTGCCGTCGCGAGCAGTGCCCGCTGGTCGCGTGGCTCCAGCGAGCGCTGATTCATTGGCCCTCCGGGGGTGACGTCGCCGATCGTGGCGATGCTTCGGCAAGGGCGTCACCCTAACGTGCTCAACCTGCCGCTTGAGCCTTCCAGAGTGCTCGGTAGGTCGGCCAGGTGAGGTCGGACGTGATGTAGCCGTCCTCTTCGAGGATCCGCTGGAACCGGGGCAGGTTCCGGAACGGGATGCCGGAATCGACGTGATGGGCGAGGTGGTAGCCCACCCCGATCGGCACGAACATGAAGCGGGCGATCAGGCTCTGGCGGACATGGTGAGTGGTGAGTCGCCGGTCGGCCGAACGGGTCAGTCCGCCGTGCTCGGCGACCGACCGCAACCGGTTGAGGACCTGCACCACGAACACGTAGGGCACCAGCCACAACCAGACCCACAGCCAGGGGACGCCCGCAAGGGCGAAGGCGGCGAAGATGACGGCGACGCCGGCGAGGAAACGAGCGGACTTGACCCGACGGCCCGGCTTGAAGATGCCGGTGATGTCGCCCCGGTGGCGACGGTAGGCCGACACACCGGTCGCGTCCCGCCGCAGCTTCCGCAGCATCGACTCCCGGCTGATCGGGTAGAAGGCGTAGAGCACCAGGTCGGGTTCCTTCGGGCCGAACTCGTCTCGGTGGTGGTTGCCGTGGCCTCGACGATAGGAATGCGTCCCGTTGCCGAACACGGCCCACCCGCAGAGGTTGACCCCGATCAGGTCGTTGATGCGGCGGTTCGAGAACAGGAGGCGGTGTGCCCCTTCGTGGTGGAGGATGGCGATCCGGTTCTGCAGCGACGCCATGACCACGATGGCCGGCACGACCGCCCACCACGAACCGATGGCGGCGACCAGCGCCACCAACGCCAC
This sequence comes from Acidimicrobiales bacterium, assembly GCA_041394265.1. Lineage (NCBI taxonomy): Bacteria > Bacillati > Actinomycetota > Acidimicrobiia > Acidimicrobiales > Acidimicrobiales bacterium. The sequence goes on along the minus strand of JAWKIO010000005.1, from coordinate 1,278,726 downwards.
CGGTGCGCCGAAGGCGCCGATGATGCTGACTGCGTTGCGAAGATCGGCGATCTGGCGGAGCTCGGAGCGCAGCTCGGGTTTGGGGCGCCCGTCGGGACGGAGCCGCTCGCTGCCGGTGAAGGGCTCGACGGGGGGCACCATGCCGCCGGTGATCTTGGCGACGATCTCGTCGTGAGAGGGCGTTGGCGCAGACTGCAGGTCGGTCACGTCCCGCATTGTTACATCTACGATGTCAGCTGTGCAAGACATGGGATGAGAGGGGACTCGATAGGAGGAAGGGTGAGCAGCGCTTCTGGTCACGCTCCGATCCGTCACCGTCTCGCGACCTCGGCAAGGCTCAGTGCATGGTTTCCTTGGCATCGTTTCCCTTCACCCAGTCCGGTCCGGCCCGCACGCTCGGCCGGCTCGGACTCGGCGGGGCACTGGCCATGGCCGGTCTCAGTCACCTCACGTTCGCCCGCGACGAGTTCCAGGCCCAGGTTCCGTCCTGGTTCCCGGTCGATGAGGACCTGGTGGTCGTCGCCTCGGGTGTGCTCGAGATCGCCCTCGGGTCGGCCTTGGTTGCAGCCCCTCGCCGGTATCGGCCGGTGGTCGGTGCCGCCGCTGCCGCCTTCTTCATCGGGATCTTCCCCGGCAACATTGCACAATGGCGCGAAGGCGTCGACGCGTTCGGGCTGGATACCGATACAAAGCGGTTCCTGCGGCTGTTCTTTCAACCCGTACTGGTCGCCCTTGCCCTGTGGTCGACCAACGCCGTCCCGTGGCTCCGGAAGGTCGTGTCCCCTTCGACGTGAGGCAACGATTGAGTGAACTGTCCCATCTACTTCATTGAAGGGAGTTCGGGCCGATAGACAAGGGTTGCTGATGTCATTCGCCCACCCTGCTGATGAGTTCGACGCTCAATCTGACGCCCCCGTGATCCGCCCGATCACGGTTGCTGTCGCGAACGCGAAGGGTGGTGTCGGCAAGACCAGCATCGTGGCCAACGTCTGCGGTCGACTCGCAGTGGAGGGACTCCGCGTCCTGGCGATCGACCTCGATCCTCAAGGCAACCTGGCCCACGATCTCGGCTATCTCGACCGCACCGATCGTGGCCGTCACCTCCTCGGTGTGCTGCACGGCACCTCGGACCCGATGACCCTGACCGACGTTCGCCCTGGCCTCGACGTGTGGTGTGGCGGACCACGGCTGGCCCAATCCGTCGGCGCCCTGATCCCGCAGACGGCCAATCCGCTCGAGGCAGCGCTCGGTCGGGTTGCCGATCGGTACGACGTGGTGCTGCTCGATTGCCCGCCGTCGCTCGGCCCGCTGATCGACGCAGCGTTGCTCACCGCCGATGAGCTCATCGTTCCCATTCGGGCTGACCACGCCTCCCTGCACGGCCTGGAGATGATCGGCGACAAGTTCCGCGAGGTCCGTCAGGCCAATCCCGGACTCGAGCTCCTCGGGGTCACCATCTTCGATGTTTCTCGTGGCGCCACAGCACTCGCCGCCGAGGTCGCACAGGCCATCCGTCACGGCTTTGGCGGTGAGAACCTGCGGATCCTTCCCGCGATCCGGCGCTCCGAGCGCGCTGCGTTCGAGATGCGGGCCACCGGTCGCCTTGCCCATGAGTACGCCGCCGATCACGCCAGCTCGGTACCTGCCGGCAATCTGGCCGATGACTACGAAGCCTTGACCCACCAAGTCATCGGCGTGCTGCAGGCGAAGGGGCGTTTGAGCAGCCGCTGATTGCGGCACCGCGATGCGTAGGCTCGGCCGTCCAGGTCGAGTGGCGTGCGAAAGGGGTCGAGCATGTGGAAGCGGGCGGTCGTCGTCGTGATCGCCCTGGCCGCAGCATCGGGAATGGCAGCGTGCAGCGGGAGCCCGTCCTCGACGGGATCGTCCGGATCGAAGCCAGATGGCACCGATGCCGGTGGCACCGTGCTCGTCTTCGCTGCTGCATCCTTGACCGACGCCTTCGCCGAGATCGAGACGACCTTCGAGTCGGCGCATCCGGGAGTTGACGTGCGGCTCAGTATTGCCGGTAGCTCTGCACTGCGGGAGCAGATCCTCGGTGGCGCTCCCGCCGACGTCTTTGCGTCGGCCAACGAGTCCACGATGCAGGCCGTGGTCGACGCGGGCGAGGTCGATGGACGACCGGAGGTCTTCGCCCACAACGAGTTGCAGATCGCGGTGCCGGAGGGGAACCCGGCCGGTGTGCGCTCCCTGGACGACTTCGCCCGCCCCGAGCTCCTGCTCGGCCTGTGTGCCGAGGGCGTGCCTTGCGGTGACTTCGCCCTCGAGGCGTTGGCGTCCGCCGGCTTCGAACCGTCGGTCGACACCTATGAACCCGATGTGCGGGCCCTGCTCGCCAAGATCGAGGCCGGTGAGCTCGATGCCGGTGTGGTGTATCGAACCGATGTGATTGCCTCGGCTGGTGCGGTCGAGGGCGTCGACATTCCGGCGGAGCACAATGTCATCGCCGGCTATCCGATCGCGCCGCTGGTCGGCGCACCGAATCCTGAAGGCGCCGCTGCCTTCATTGCCTTCGTGCTCTCCCCGGAGGGGCAGTCGCTGCTGGCGTCCTACGGCTTCACGACCGCATAGCGTCGAAGTAGCCTGGAGCGGTGCTGTTGCAGCGAGAATTCGCCGAGCTGTCCGACGAAGCGTGGCGGCGCCTGCGGGCTCGGCTCGTAGGATTGACCGACCCGGAGTATTTCTGGGAGCCGGTTGTCGGCTGTCTGAGTGTTCGTCAGCACGACGACGGCAGCTGGCACGCCGACGAGACCGAGGGCGGTCTCGAACCGGCGCCATTCACGACGATGGCCTGGCGCCTCTGGCACCTGATCGACCTCTACGGCGAAGACCGAGCGCCGCAATGGCTCGGGGTCCCGCCGCAGGGAGATCCCATCGGGCTCGATGACCCGAACGGAGCGCCACCGGCGTCGGCTGATGAGGCCCTGGCCCTGCTCGATCGGGCGCACGATCGCTGGGACGCACATCTTCGGTTGGCCACCGACGAGGTCCTCGACCAGCGGGTCGGCGAGGTCGGCGGGCGATTCGTCGAGCACACCCGAGCGGCGTACGTGCTCCACATGCTCGATGAGTTCATCCATCACGGTGCCGAGGTGGCGCTGCTGCGTGATCTCTGGCGCGCACAAACGCGGACGCCGCCCGCCGGCTGACCGACTGGCTTCACACACCAGGCCGCGGTGAGATCGAACCCACATCGCATGCCTGCTAGCTTCGCCGCATGACATTCACCGGTCGATGCCTTTGTGGTCAGCTTTCCTACGAGGTCCAGGGCGACGTGATGGCCACCGTCGTGTGCCACTGCGATCACTGCCAGCGCCAGAGTGGCGGCGCCTTCTCGGTCAACCTGGTGATCACGGAAGACCAGATCGACGTCACCGGCGAACTGGCGACCTTCGAGGATCGAGGTGAAAGCGGCGATGCCGTCTACGTGCATCGTCGGTTCTGTGGATCGTGCGGATCACCCATCTACTCGGCCCTTGTCGAACCCGCCGGCATCATCGCGCTGAAGGCCGGCACACTCGACGACCGCTCGACCGTGGCACCGAGCGCTCAGGTGTGGACCGACCACAAGCAGGCGTGGGTCGATCTCGCCGAGCTCCCCGCCAAAGCTCGTCAGTAGGTCAGCTCAGCAAGGCGGCCGTCACGACCGCCAAACCGAGGCCGGTGGCCTGGGATCGGGTGAGTCGCTCATGGAGGATCCCCATCGCCAGCAGGATCGTGGTGACCGGGAACAGGCTCACCAACGCCCCGACGACCGCCAGGTCGCCCAGCCGCGTCGACCACAGGAACAACCCGTTGGCACTCATGTCGAGCGTCCCTGCGGCGATGGCCAGCAGCGCGCCGCGTCGTTCCGGCCGTGCCGGTCGCCTCTGCGTGGCTGCGACCACCAGCAGCACCGTCGAGGTCACCCGCGCCGCCAGCAGCGGAATGGCCCCCGCATCGTCGGGGGTCTGGGCCAGGCAGGTGAAGAACAAGCCGAAGCCAACTCCGGCACCCGCTGCGAGCAACAACGGCGAGCGGCCGGGGATGGGTGCTCGCTCGCCTCCGGCACTGGGTTGTAGGTCGCCTCCGGCGCTGGGTAACAAGTCGCCTCCGGCACTGGGTAACAAGTCGCCTCCGGCGACGAGCCAAATCGCAGGGGCGGCGAGCACGAGGCCCATCATACCCAGCGCATCAGGGCGGTCGCCCGTGCCGATGCCAACCGCCACGGGTATGACGGCCGCCAGGACCGCGCTCACCGGGCTCACCAGACGATTCGGTCCGCTGGCCAGGCCCAGGTAGAGCAGCGACAGGCCGACGAGGCCGCAGGTTCCACCCAATGCACCCCATCCGACGGCGCTGGCACTCCACTCGCCACCGAGCGCCGCCACCAGCACGCCGGCCAGGACAACGCCGACCGAACTGGTGAGCAACGTCACGGTGAGGATGGGAATCCGGCGGGTCGCGCTGCCACCGGTGAAGTCGGCGGCGCCAAAGACGGCGGCGGCGGCAAGAGCAAGGATTGCTGCCACGTCAGACCACCGGATCGTTCACGGTCAGCAGAAAGCGGGCGACCCGCTTCCGGTCATTGCGATACGCGTGCGGCAGGCTCGCCTCGAAGATGGCCGAGCTGCCCGCCCCGAGCGAAACCGTTTCGGTGCCGACCTCGAGCGTGACCGTCCCGTTGATCACATGCACTGCCTCCATGCTCCCGGCACGATGGGCGTCCGAGGTCCGTTCGTCGCCGGGCTGGAGCGACCAGGTCCACAGCTCGAGCGGGCCGCGACCGGCCAACAGGCGCGCTTCGCTGCCGGTCGGCGTCGACCACTGGACGGGAGCGTCAGCTGGCAGGTGCCCCAGCGTCACCGGCGACGTGGACGGCTCAGGCGCGAGCAGTTCGCTCAGATGGAGGTCGAAGCCATCGGCGATGGCGAGGAGTGTCGACAGCGACGGGTTTGCCTCACCTGCTTCGATCTGAGCGAGCAGTCGCCGACTGATGCCAAGGCGAGCGGCCGCATGATCAAGTGTCCACTGTCGTTCGGACCGCAGTCTTCGGACGGATTCCGCCAGCTCGATATTGGATGCATTCACAAGTGCAGGATAGTGCACTCATCGTTCGACTCCGACCGTCGGGGACTCAGATGGGCACGGCGGTCGAGTCGCCGACGCCCGCCAACTCGACCGCGAGCTCTTCGTCTTCATCGAGAGTCGCCAGCTTCGGGCTCGACTCGGTCCGTCGCTCGAGGAGTTCGGCCAGTTTCGCCATGGCCCAGATCACGCAGAAGTAGACGACACCGACGAACACGTAGGCCTGGAAATTGCCGACCCGACTGCCGGGAATGTTGGACAGGCCCGCTCCACGGCGAACGAACTCGGGGTAGCTGACCACGTAGCCGAGCGAGACGTCCTTGGTGAGCGTGGCCATCTGGGCGACGATCGCCGGAATCATGCGCCGTACCGCCTGGGGGAGCACGACGAGGAACATGGTCTGCCAGTAGGTCATGCCGACGGCCTGTGCCGCTTCGGTCTGGCCACGGTCGAGCGAGCGCACGCCGCTGCGGAAGATCTCCGACAGCACCGCCGAGTTGTAGAGCATCAACCCGACCACGACGGACCAGAAGACGCCGAGTTTGTCGTCGGATCCGGCGACGGCGAAAACGCCGAGGATCGTGAGAAGCAGCGGAATGCCGCGGAACAGCTCGACCCAGGTCACGGAGATCGTGCTCGCAACGACCGACTTGGAGAGCCGCATCAGGGCCAGGCCAAACCCCAGCGCGGTCGCCAGGATGCCGGCGACCACTGCGGCTTTCAGGCTGGCCCACAACCCGTTGGCGAGGAACTCGATGGTCCCGCCTTCGAACAGGTCGGTCCACTTTCCCGCTTCGAGCTGGCCGCGATCATTGAGCCGCATCAGGACGACCGCTGCCAGCAGTGCGAGCACCACGAGGCTGATCGCTGTTCCGATACGAACCTTGCGCCGACCCTTCGGTCCGAGTTCCTCGATCAGGTGATTCTTTGCCACGGCCCCTCCTCGTCCTATCGCTTGATGGCGTATCGGGCTTCGAGCCGGCGGAAGAGCCAACCGAAGGGCAGCAGGAAGATCAGGTAAATGGCCGTCACCACGAACAGGACCGTCCACGTGCCGATCGAGGCGTTGAGCATCCGGCTGGTGACGGCCGTGAGCTCGACGGTCGAGATCGTGAGGGCGATCGAGGTGTTCTTGAAGTTGGCGACGAACAGGTTGCCGATCGGAGCAATGACCGTGCGGAGCGCCTGTGGCACGACGATCAGCGTGAGCAGCGGGATGAAGCTCAGCCCGATGGCGCGGCCGGCCTCGATCTGGCCAGCACTCACCGCGTTGATGCCCGATCGCAGCACCTCCGCCATGTAGGCGCCGGTGTAGAGGCCGAGAGCGGCGACCGAGGTCGGGAAGGCGTCGAACACCAGACCGATCTCGCCGAGCGCAAAGTACGCCAGGAAGAAGATGACGATGAGTGGCTCGTTGCGAAAGAACGAGACGTACCACGACGCAAAGCGCGCCAGCGGTGGGATGGGGCTGACCCGGAGGGAGACGATGACGATCCCGACGACCAGGGCGAGGGCGAAGCTGAGCAGAGCCAGCGACACCGTGGTCCAGGTCGCGCTCGCGATCTGGTCGCCGTATTCGTCGAAGACGCGATCGAAGTTCATCGTGTCCCTCCGGGGCGGCTCATGAGGTCAGCAACCCTCGTTGTCGACCGCCGGCGGCTCCGGCGTGGTGGAGACGACCGTCCCGATGGTGTCCTGGTAGGCCTGGGCCCAACGACCGTCCTCATAGATGGTGGTGAGGATCGTGTTGATCTCGCAGCGCAGTGGCGAGTCCTTGGCCACACCGATGCCATACGGCTCCTCGGTGAAGGGGTTCTCGACCAGCACGTAGGCGCCGTCGGACTCCGAGGCGAGGCCGAGGAGGATCACGTTGTCGGTGCTGACGGCGTCGGCTCGACCCTGACCCATGGCGTCGGCGCACTTCGAATAGGTGTCGAAGGTGACGATGTCGGCGTCGGGTGCCATGGACTGGAGGTTCTCGAGTGACGTGGATCCCTCTGCCGTGCAGACGGTGACGTCGGCGCTGTTCAGATCATCGATGCCGGCGATGCCGAGTGGGTTGTCGGCGGGAACCATGATGTCTTGTCCGGCGACGTAGTACGGGCCGGCGAAGCTGATCTTCTCCTTGCGGGCGTCGTTGATGGTGTAGGTGGCGACCACGACCTCGACGGTGCCCTGCTCGAGGAAGGTCTCACGGTTGGCGGAGACCGCCTCCTGGAACTCCACGGGTCGACCGAGCTCTTCGCCGATGATCTTGGCGATCTCGGCATCGAAGCCGACCACACCGTCCGGGGTGTTCACCCCGAACAACGGCTGGTCGTACTTGACACCGACCTTCAGGGTCTCGCCGCTCGCTTCGCCTCCACCGCTGTCGCCGGCCGAGGCATCGCCGCCTGAGCCGGCGCTGTCGGAGCTGCAGGCCGCTGCGAACATCGCCGCTCCCGCAACCACGGCGCCGAGTCTCACTGCATAGCTTGTCTTCATTGGGTTTTCTCTCTCCCTTTGTCGTTGACCGGCGACCGAGACGGTCGTCGGGTTCTCAGCGGTCGGCGCAGGACGGCCGCCGACCGGTCAGTGCTGGATGATCTTCGAGAGGAAGCTCCTCGCTCGCTCGGACTTCGGATTCTGGTAGAACGCCTCGGGCTCGTTCTCTTCGACGATGGCGCCCGACTCCATGAAGATGATGCGGTCGCCAGCCGAGCGGGCGAACCCCATCTCGTGGGTCACGACCACCATGGTGGTTCCCTGCTCGGCGAGATCGAGCATGACCTGCAGCACCTCGTTGATCATCTCGGGGTCGAGCGCCGACGTCGGCTCGTCGAACAGCATCACCTTGGGCTTCATCGCGAGCGCACGAGCGATCGCCACTCGCTGTTGCTGTCCGCCGGAGAGCTCGGCCGGATACTTGGCGGCCTGGTGGCCGACACCGACGCGATCGAGCAGGATGCGGGCCTCGGCCTCGGCATCGGGCTTCTTCATCTTCAGGACCTTGATCGGTCCGAGGGTCACGTTCTCGAGGATGGTCTTGTGGGCGAAGAGGTTGAACGACTGGAAGACCATGCCGACCTCGGCTCGAAGCTTGGCCAGCCCCTTTCCCTCCTCGGGCAGCAACTCGCCGTCGATCCGGATCTCACCTTCCTGGATCGGCTCGAGACGGTTGATCGTTCGGATGAGTGTGGACTTGCCCGAACCTGACGGGCCGATGACGACCACGACCTCGCCCTCGTGGACCGTGAGATCGATGTCCTTGAGGGCGTGCATGTCGCCGTACCACTTGTTGATGCCGGACATCACGACCAGCGGATCACCCTTGGTCATCGCTGCCATCTCCCAATTCGGACCATGGTCGAACTTACACCGGGTGCACGGCCGGTCGCTCAGCCGGGCCGATTCCTGTGTGTGAACTCGGGGTTACGCGCCAGTGACCCCTCCCGCTGACCTAGCAGTCCGGGTCCCCAGCGCCGGTCCCCTTGAACTGTCCGCACGGGAGCCCATCTCGTTGAACTGTCCACACTGGAGCCCGATTCTGAGCTTCAGTGCGGACAGTTCGCCGGTTTGGGCTTCAGCGCGGACGGTTGGTGCGCAAGAACATCATCACCGGGCGGCGAATTGCCTTGACCGCTCCCGTGATCGAAGCTGTGGCAGCTCGACCACCGGGTTCGACCACACCTCAGGAGGCTCACCATGGGTGAAGCATTGATCATCGACGCTTGTCGCACGCCCCGCGGAATCGGCAAGCAAGGCAAGGGTGCGCTTGCGCATCTCCACCCACAGCACCTCGGCTCGACCGTGCTGCGAGCACTCGCCGAACGCACCGGCATCGACACCGGCGACGTCGACGACGTCGTGTGGGGAACCAGCGCCCAGGTGTGCGAGCAGGGCGGCGACCTCGGCCGCATGTCGGCACTCGATGCCGGCTACGACGTACGAGCCTCTGGCATGACCCTCGACCGCTTCTGTGGCTCGGGCATCACGAGCGCCAACATCGCAGCCGCCGCCGTCATGGCCGGCATGGAAGACCTCGTCGTCTCCGGTGGGACCGAGATGATGTCGCTGCCCAAGAAGGGTGTCCTCCCGATGGGCGCCAACAACCCGCATCTTCAGGAACTGCACCCTCAGTCGCACCAGGGCGTGTGCGCCGACGCCATCGCCACCATCGAGGGCATTTCGCGTGAGACGCTCGACGAGCTCGCCGCGCTCTCGCAGGCTCGTGCCCATCGAGCGATCACCGAGGGCCGCTTCGACAAGAGCCTCGTGCCGGTCTACAACCTCGACGGCACCATCGCCCTCGATCGTGAACAGTTCCCCCGCCCCGGCACCACCGCCGAGTCGCTGGCCTCCCTACCGCCGAGCTTCCCGGCCGTCGCCGACTATCGCCACTCCGAGGACTCCAAGACCTTCCGTGAGCTGATCAACCAGAAGTACCCCGACGTCGACATCCAGCATGTCCATCACGCCGGCAACTCCTCGGGTGTCGTCGACGGTTCGGCGGCGATCCTGTGGGCCAGCCCCGACTACGCCAAGGCTCATGGTCTCAAGGCTCGGGCCCGTGTCGTGGCCACCGCCAACATGGGCGACTGCCCCACCCTCATGCTGAACGCGCCGGTGCCGGCCGCTCGCAAGGTCCTCGCCAAGGCCGGACTCACGATCGACGACATCGACATCTGGGAGATCAACGAGGCCTTCGCGGTGGTATCGGAGAAGTTCCAGCGTGACCTCGACCTCGACCGCGAGAAGGTCAACGTGAACGGCGCCGCCATGGCGCTCGGCCATCCGATTGGCGCCACCGGGGCCATGCTCATCGGTACCGCGCTCGATGAGCTCGAGCGCTCCGATGGTCAGTTCGCGCTGATCACCATGTGCGCCGGCGGTGGCATGGCGCCGGCCATGATCATCGAGCGGATCTGACGATCGGCCGTTCGCTCCAGGCGCCCCCGATGAGGTGAACCGCACCGGGGTCATTCGCTGCCTGGTCGCCGCTGCGCTGTTCGGCGCGTCGGCGCCGGCAGCGTCGGCGCTTGCCGGTGAGGTTTCTTCGTTGGTGCTGGCGGGCTTGTTGTATCTCGGCGCCGGGCTCGCCGTTGCTCCCCAGGTGGTGCAATCACCACCGAGTCGAGCGGCCCTCCGACGAGAGTGGCGGCCGGCAGCCGTTGCCGTCGTGGCCGGTGGAGCGGTCGGTCCGGCGCTGCTCGTCTCCGGGCTGGCCCGGACCTCCGCCGCCACGGCATCCATCCTCCTCAACCTCGAACTCGCCGCCACGGTGGCGCTCGCAGCGACCATCTTTCGCGAGCACCTGGGCTGGCGTGTCGTGACTGGCGCCGGCCTGGTCACCGCGGCCGGAGTGCTGTTGGTGGCCGAGCCGGGCGCCGGCATCAGCCTGGGTGCTGCCCTCGTCGCCGCCGCGTGCGTCGCCTGGGGGATCGACAACGGCGTCACCGCAACGATCGACCAGTTGCGTCCCGAGCACATCGTCCTCCTCAAGGGTCTCGTCGCCGGAGGAGCCAACGTGGCGCTCGGACTCTCCCTCGGCGGCCGATCCGGAATCGACGCTGCGACCGTCGCCGCAGCGTTGCTCGTCGGTGCCGTCGGGTATGGCGTGTCGATCGTGCTGTGGGTGAAAGGGGCCCGGGACTTGGGAGCGGCCCGTGGCCAGATCATCTTCGCCACTGCGCCGTTCATCGGGGCGTCGATCGCGTGGACGGTCCTCGACGAGACCGTCACCGCCGTCCAGCTCGTCGCCGTGGTCCTGGCCGCCGCCGGCGTGGCGTTGTCGATCGAGTCGGCGCACGGCCATGCCCATCGACACGAGCCGATCGAGCACGACCACGAGCACACCCACGACGATGGCCACCATGAGCATCACGACGGCCATCCCGTCGCTCGACGGCACGCTCACCCGCACCGACACGAACCACGCGTCCATGTGCATCCGCACGTGCCCGATCTCCACCACCGCCATCTCCACGATGCGATGCCCGAGGACTGGTTTGACGTCTCGGATCCGAACTGATCGAGTGGTGCGCCGATCGATGCAGCGCACAGCGGGGACCCCAGTATGAACACGACGAACGACCAGGAGCCGGCCGAGGGCGAGAGCGAGGTGCTCGAGACGCTCGGCGGCGGCCGCAAGCTGGTGGCCGATGGCGAGGCCGGTCGTGCCGTGCTCGAGTTCACCTGCGCGCCCGAGATGTGTCATTCCGGCGGTGTGGCTCAGGGTGGTTTCGTCACCGGTTGGATCGACTCCGCCATGGCCAGTGCCTGCATCGCCCGCTACACCACCGACTACTGGATCGCCACGCTCGAAGTGAAGGTGAGCTTCTTCCGCCCGGCCACGCCGGGCGTCGTCATCGCCGAGGGCTGGATCGAACGTGCCGGCAAGCAAACGGTGTTCACCGAAGGTCGCCTGCTCGACACCGAAGGCAACGTGCTGGCCAAGGCCAGCTCGACGGTCCGCCTGGTGCCGAACCGGGTCTGACCGCCGTCGGCTTGGCTCCTCAGCCGGTGAACATGCCGCCGGCGGGGAACAACACCTGCCCGGTGATGTACGACGATTCGTCGCTCGACAAGAAGACGGCGGTCGAGGCGATCTCGCTCGGGTCACCGAAGCGGCCCATGGGTGTCATGTCGAGCATCCACTGCCGGGCGTCGTCGTTGCCTCGCATGCGGGCGGTCATCGGCGTCTCGATGTAGCCGGGGCCGATGGCGTTGATCCGAATGCCGAGTGGCGCCATCTCGAGTGCGAACGCCTTGGTCAGCATGGTGACACCGGCCTTCGACACGCAGTAGTCGACCGCACCCCGCAGCGGAACCTTGGCCGCTGCCGATGCGATGTTCACGATCGTGCCCCCGTTGCCGGCATTGAGCATCGCTCGTGCTGCCAGCTGGTTGATCATCATGACCCCGGTCAGGTTCACATCGATGACCCGTTGCCAGGCCGCGACCGGTTGGTCGAGCAGGCCGCTGCCGTCGCGCTCTATCCCGGCGCCGCTTTCGTAGCCGGCGTGCGACACGCCGGCCGCCGCGACCACGGCGTCGAGGCGACCGTGACGATCCAAGGCCTCGGCGATCAGGGACTCGTTGCTCGGGGCATCGGTGACGTCGATCTCGACCGCATGTGCGGTGCCCCCGTTCGATTCGATCGAGGCGACGACCTCTCCCGCAACGTCGAGGTGCAGGTCGCCGATGACGACCGATGCGCCTTCGTTCGCCATCGCCACGGCGCAGGCGCGGCCGATGCCGCTCGCACCGCCGGTGATCACTGCGACTCGTCCGTCCATCCGTCTCTGCGTCATGGCGGCGAGTTTGTCACGTCGGTGCGTCACGCACGAACGGATGAGCTGACGGTGTCAGCGCTCCCAGAGCACCTGCGACTGGGCGGTGTCGACATACTCCTCGATCCGGGTGATGAGGCCGTCGTCGTCGACGAAGGCGAATAGGCAGGCCGGCATCTCGACCGGCGTGCCGAGCGCGTTTGCACCCCGGAGGACATGCTGCTGCACGACGCCACCTTCGATCGAGCGCCGAACCACGTCCTCGTAGCGTCGTTCGGGCATCGACGTGATGAGCCAGGACAGTGTGCGCAGGTTCTCGTCGACGCTCTGGTCGATCTGGTCGTAGTTGTGCCAGATCGTGGCGTCGGGGTGATAGGCGGCTCGGGCCGCATCGGGGTCTCCGGCACCGATCGCTTGGATCAGTCGGTCAAGGGCAGCCTCGGCGTGGTCAGTCATGGCCGCAAACTAACCCAGACCTGCCGGTTCGATGGCAGCGATGCGGTCGGCGATCGGCCCGAGCACCGACTCGAGGTGACCTGCCGGGTCCGGTCCGGTGGCGCCGGTGATGAGGGTCGAGACGCCGATGGCGGCGAACTCCTCGGCCAGGCCGATCATGGCGTCCGGATCGGTGGTCGGTGGCCGGAACATGACCGTCACCTCGATGTCGTTGGGGTTGCGATCGAGCCGAGCACAGTGATCTCGAAGCACGTCGAGCTTGTGCTTCACCTCGGCGGGCGTCCCCATGAGATTGCAGGCGTCGGCGTACTGGGCGACCATGCGCAGCGTCTTTCGCTCACCGCCGCCGCCGATCATGATCCGGGGCCGAGGTGAACTCACGGGTGCCGGCACGCACAGGGTTTCGGCCAATTGATAGTGACGACCTTCGTAGGGCTCGGCCCCCGGGGCCCACATGGCGTTGACGATCTGCAGCGTCTCCTCGAGTCGTTCGAACCGCTCGGCCATCGGCGGAAACGGGACACCGAGCCCGAGGTGTTCGCGGTCGTACCAGGCGGCACCGATCCCGAATTCGGCCCGCCCACCGGACAGGACGTCGAGCGTGGTCACCGTCTTCGCCAGCACGCCGGGATGGCGGTACGTCACGCCGCCGACGAGCAGCCGGAACCGGAGGGTCGTTGTCTGGCCGGCGAGGAATGCCAGCGTGGTGTAGCCCTCGAGCATGGGCTGCTCGGCGGGGGCGACGGCCTCCATCTGGAAGAAGTGATCCATGCATGACAACGTGCGGACCCCCATTGCCTCGGCCCGCTTGGCCAGATCGGCGATGTCGGGTCCGATCGTTGCAGGGCCCTCAGACCAGTCGAAGCGCCACAGGTGGTAGTCGAGATGCATGGCCGTTGGTCTAGCCGATCGTCGACCTCGGCGACAGGCACAGCAGCCCGACGGCACCGATCACCGTGACTCGTCGATGCTCCCGTCCCTGACGAGCAACGCCACGCCGGCTGCGACCGCCAGGGCGACTGCCGTCAGTAGCGCGCTACCAGGAAGATCCCGACGGTCGAGCACGACGACGGCAAGCCACAGCGCCAAGGTGCATGCGGCGACGACGGCGGTCTGACGGACCCAGCGACCCAGGGTCGACACGGGAAGCTCGCCGCCGATGGGGATCGAGGCCGCCAAGGCGGTGACGGTGTGATGGATCGTCAGGCAGAGCGCAGCAACGGGGAGCCACGGCGTTGCCGGGTCGTCGATCGCCGCGTGCAGGGAGGCGATGATGATGATGTCCACGACGACGACGGCGTGCGAATCCGGCCGGAGCGACGACAGCGCAGCGAGCAAGGCAACGATGACGAAGCCGAGCGCCGACCAAATCCCGGCTGCGCCTGCGGCTCCCATCGCTGCCATCGCGGCGCATGTGGCGGTGATCCTGAGCAACCACTGCTGCGGGCTGGCGTCGACCACTCGGTCGACCGCGTACTGAAGGGATCCGGCGTTCATCGGTGGGCCAGTCGAGGGGCCGACGAGCGGCGGGCGATCTCACGCAGGACCGGATCCAGGCTGCCGGGCCCGGCCCATGTCACGACCGGTACGCCGACCCGCTGGATCGAGCGGACCTCACGGTGGCGTTCGAGCAGACGGATGCGCCACGCCAACGCCGTGGCGGCGTCGTCATCGAGATGGACGTCTGGAGGCAGCGTGTCGATCACCGCGACACTCAGACCGTGGCTGGCAATGGTGTTGGCCCGCTGCAGCACCGAGGGCGACACCAAGGGTGACAACACGATCGCCAGGGCGTCACCGGGAAGCACCGAGCGGTCGGTCGCGATCGAGACGAAACGGTTCTCGCCCGGCTCGATCGCGGCAAGGACGTCGAGGATGCGCCGGAGCTGTCGAGCCCCGCCCGCAGGATTGACGTGTGCGCTGAAGCGGGAATCCCACACCCGCAGCGAGACTCGATCGCCCCGGGTCAGGAAGTGTTCGGCGATCGCGCCGGCAGCTCGGACGGTGGTGTCGAGACTCGAGGCCTGCCCATCGATGCCTCCGGACTCACCGAAGTCGGTGTGGGCGTCGACGAGCAGGATGAGATGGGTGTCCTGATCGGCGTAGGTGGCTGTCACGTGGAGCTCGCTGCTCCGAAGCGATCGGCGCCAGTTGATCCGCCGCAGGCGATCGCCGGTCTGGAAGGGCCGAATGCCGGCGAACTCGTTGCCGTCTCCCGGGTGGGTCGAGCGGTGCAGGCCGACCAGCCCGTTTGCCCGCAAACCCGAGTGTGCGGCGTCGAAGGCATCGGGGAGGGGCAGCGCCGTCAGCCGCTTGCCGGCATCGAGCCCCCTGGATCGAAAGGCGCCCCAGGGGCTCGAGGACACGACGTTGATCGGGCCGACGACGTGGTGACCCCAGCGGACCGCTCGCATGGGGAGGGACAGCTCGACGTCGGTACACCTATCGGTGTCGACGCTCACGACACCCGACGACGGCTGCGTCTCGACCCATGCTCGCGACTGGGCGAAGAGCACGACGTGGTCGACCCCATCGATGTGGTCGAGTCGACCCGTCCATGCTGCGGCCTCGCCCTCGCGAACCGAGGTGGGGTACAGCGATCCGGCCAACGAGGGGTTGCGGTTCGGGCGGGTGACCGTGCCCCACGCTGCGATATAGGCGAACGGAGCCGCGAGAACGAGCAGCGCAGGGGAGCGGAAGACCAGTGCGGCGATCACGCCGAGCACACCGATGACCACCGCCCGGAAGTGGGCGGGGCTCGCTCGCCATGCGCCGACGGCGGCAGAACTCACCGGTGGTCGATCGGGGTCGCGTCGGCACGGGCCGGTTCGAGCACGGACGGGGTCGGTACCGATCCGAGCACGTCGGCCACGATCGACGCTCCGCTCGCATTGCTCATCCAGAGCTCCGGTTTGACCGCGACGCGATGCGCCAGCACCGGAATCGCCACCGCCTTGACGTCTTCGGGCGTCACGAAATCGCGGCCGTCGATCACCGCATGGGCTCGGGCCATCAGCATGAGCGAGAGCGAACCTCGGGGCGACGAGCCCATCAGCGCATGCGAATGCGTGCGGGTCGCGGTGGCGAGCGCCACGCAGTACCGGCCGACGCTCTCGTCGACCTCCACGTGTTCGATCGCCGCCTGCATGGTGGCCAGCGTGTCGGCATCGACGATGCGACGCAGCGTCTGCTCCTCGCGCTGCCGATCGAGTCGTCGGTGCAGCACCTCCCATTCCTCTTCGGGACTCGGGTACCCGAAGCTGACCTGGATCATGAAGCGATCGAGCTGGGCCTCGGGCAGGGGATAGGTGCCCTCGTACTCGACAGGGTTCGCCGTGGCGAGTACGTGGAATGGCACAGCGAGATGGAAGGTCTCCCCCTCGACGGTGATCTGCCGTTCCTGCATGGCTTCGAGGAGTGCGGCCTGCGTCTTGGGAGGTGTGCGATTGATCTCGTCGGCCAGCAGCAGCCCGGTGAAGAGCGGGCCCTTCCGGAACGAGAACTCGTTCACCCGTTGGTCGAAGATGAACGAGCCGGTCAGGTCGGCAGGCAGCAGGTCGGGCGTGAACTGGGCCCGGGCAAAGTCGAGCCCGAGCGTCTGTGCAAATGACCGTGCGGCCAGCGTCTTGCCCAGCCCGGGAAAGTCCTCGAGCAGGATGTGGCCGCCGGCAAGCAGACCGGCGAGCACCATCGTCAACGCATCACGCTTGCCGATCACGGCCGTCTCGATTTCATCGAGGATCGCGGCAGAGAGTTCGGAGACCTTGGACAGTTCAAGAGGTGGCATGTGGTGATGTTCCGGATGGAGAGTCGATGGGTGGGTCAGAGCGCTTCGATCAGTGTCAAGGTCGCAGCCAGCGAACGACGGCGGACCATCGAACGGCGGACGAGAGGGTCATCGACGAACCGAGCCAGCTCGGGTCCGAGGATGCGCCCCGCAGCTTGTGGGTCGCCCGCTCGGTCGACGCCGTGCTGGTCCAGCAGCAGGTCGTCGATCACGTGCACGAGCGCGTCGCCCAGTTCGTCGTCGTCGGTGTCGTCACTGCCTGCGGCGACCGACGATGCTCGAAAGGTGCGGCCAAGGCGTGCCTTGAGCACCTGGACGCGACGATCCGACGCCTGGCGCTCGGAGCTCGAGCGTCGAAAGTCATTCCAGACGATGGCTCGCGATGACGGGGCGAGCTCGACGGCCAACACGACGCCAACGATGGCGGCCGCTCCGACGAGCATGATGAGCAGCAGCCGAGGGGCAGCGACGAGCAGACCGATGGCGCCTGCCACCGTTGCGAGCACGGCGACGGGGTGCACTGCTCGGTCGGCGATGCGGATCATCCCGCTCACCGTGCAGCGGCCATGTCGTCCACCGACGGCTCGGATGACGCCACGATCAACGACTGGTGCAGCCTGTCCAGCGCGTCGAGCGCGTCGCTGCGGGCCGTCTCACCGAGTTCGTGGCGCGAAAATCGGGCCTCCCGGTAGAGGCGGGCCAGCGTGCGGATCGCTTCACCGTCGACGCTGTAGCCGGCGAGCACGCTCTCGGTGAATTCGGCCGAGGTCTGGGCACGGTGGCGGACGAGGCCCACCGATGCGACGTCGTGCTCGAGGCGGAGCCAGCATCGCACGATGGCGTTACGCGGTTCTCCGGCGAGGAGCTCGGCTCGTTGTGCGTCGGCCTCGTCGACGACCGCAGCCGCAACATCGGGGAGCACGTCGAAGGCGGTGTCCTGGCCGAAGCGGCGGCTCCAACGCAGCCCCGGGATGTTCGCGAAGAGGTCGCGGAGGAGATACAGCACGTAGAGCACCACGAGCGCAGCGCCAGTGGCGCCAAGCCACAGCAGGATCGTGGCGGGGATGCGCCCGCTGGTGTTGCGCCGCTCGACGGGGACCAGCTGCGGCGGTTCGCCCGCAGGTGACGTCGTGTCGTCGATGACGACTCCCGGAGCGTCGGGAGATGTCGGCGCTCGCTCGGCGAACTCCACCTTTCCGCTCGTCGTCACTGTGGCGAAGAGCAGGCTGATCAGCGCGCCGACGACGATGAACAGCGCGGCCCGACGACTCATGGCGCGACCATACCCTCAGACCCGCGAACCGAAGAACTGCGATGAGTCACGAGGCGAACACGAACCCTTCGTACCCGTTGGCCTGACGACGGGCGAGGTGTCGAAGGTAGGAGTCGGTCGCCGGGAAGTTCAGCAGCTGTCGCGGCTTGCCGGGGATGTTGGCGCTCATGTACCACGAGTCGGCCTTCGACAACAGGCTCGACGCAGCGACCGAGGCCACGTGATCGGTCCACTGTTGCTCGGCTTCGGGAGTCGACTCGATCCGGGTGAGGTGCTCGTCTCGCATGTGCTCGAAGAGATCGACGATCCACTCACCATGGACTTCGGCGCAGGTGGGCCCGTTGCAGAACGCCGTCGGGCTCTGCGGGCCATACATGATGATCATGTTGGGGAACTTGGACACCGACAGGCCGAGGTTGGAGGACACGCCACCCGCCCAACGATCCGAGAGCGACACGCCGTCGGTGTCGCGCAGGTCGATCTGCGTGAGACCGCCGGTATTGGCATCGAACCCCGTGGCGAACACGACCAGGTCGAGATCGAACGACGCTGCGGAGGTCTCGATGCCAGCGTTGGTGAATCGTTCGATCGGGGTGGACCGCAGGTCGACCAGATGCACGTTGTCCTGATTGAACGCCTCGTAGTAGTCCTGCTCGAGCGACGGTCGCTTGGTGCCGAAGGGGTACGGCGGCGACATCGGAGCCAGGAAGTCGGCAACCGCCGGATCGTCGATGCGTGGCCGGACCTTATCCCGCCAGAACTCATACGCAGTGAGGTTGGCCGCTTCATCGGCGAGGATGTCGTTGAAGGTCCCGACCCAGAAGTGGAAGCCACCCTTGTCCCACGCCGCCTGATAGATGCGCTCGCGCTCCTCGGGCGTGACGTCGAACGCACCGATGTCGAGCCGGAGGACATCGGTCATGCTGCCCGGCGGCGTGTTCCGGTGAGCGAACACCTCTCGGTACGTCTTCTTCGCTTCGGCCTGCTCCTCGACGCTCAGCTGGCGTTGCTGCATGGCGATGGCGGTCACCGGAGAGCGCTGGAACACGACCAGCTCGCGTGCCACCTTGCTCGCTTCCTGCACCACCTGTACGCCGCTGGCACCGGTGCCGATCACGCCGATGCGTCGCCCGGCGAGCGGCACCTCGTCTTCAGGCCAGCGGGCCGTGTGATACCACTCGCCCCCGAACTCGGCGAGGCCCGGGAAGTCGGGCACGTAGGGCTTGGACGCGAACCCGGTGCAGAGCACGAAGAAGCGCGTGTCGATCTGGCGGCCGGTATCGGTCGAGATGTGCCAGCGGCGCTGGGACTCGTCGAACGTGGCCGCCTCGACCCGGGTGTCGAGCGAGATGTCGGCACTCAGCCCGAGGACCTCGTCGACGTGGCGGAAGTAGCGGCGCAGGTCGACACCGCTCGGGAACCGTTCGGGCCAGTTCCAGTCGCGCCACACCTCTTCGATCGAGTACTCGTAGTTCGGCACGTGCGAGTCGACGCGGGCGCCCGGATAGCGATTGGCGTTCCATACGCCACCGAGGCCCGAGCCGGCCTCGACGAGATGGACGTCGAAGCCTTCCTGACGGAGGCGGTACAGCAGGTAGAGCCCGCTGAACCCGGCGCCCACGATGACGACGTCTCGTTGCTCGGTCATGGCGCCCAACCCTAAGAAGGAGGCACGCGGGGGCGCAAGAGAACTCGGCGTCAGGCGGTCGCCTTCGCTTCGACCACCGTCACGGTGGCTCGCTGCGGGTCGAGCCGGATGGTGGCGTGGTCGGGAAGTCGGTCGATTGCATCACCGAGTCCGATGATCGCACTCAGCTGGAGTTCTCGGGCGACGACGGCCGCGTGGCAGGCCGGCCCGCCATCGGTGGTGATGAGCCCGCCGAGCATCGGCATGATGGCGTTGAACGCCGGATTGGTGGCGCGGGTCACGAGGATGTCGCCGGGCTCGATGCGCTCGAACGCTTCGTGCGCCGATTCGACCACGACAGCACGCCCGGTGACGGGTGCGGTTCCGACGCCTGTCGCTCGAGTGGCGTGCATCTTTGCCTCGATGAACGTTCCCATCGCATCGGTCCAGTACGCGACCGGTTCGGGGAAGACCGAGGAATCAGGCGGCGAACCAGGCTCACCGTTGAGGTGGCGGGGCGGGTCGATGTCGACGAGTGCTGCTCGCTCGCCAACCCTGGCCTCGATCGACGAGCGGTCGAGCGAGGTCGACCCGTCGAGCAAGCCGGCGACCTCCGGCGACGTCAAGGCCCACACCGAGTCCTCGTCGGGGAGTCGTCCGCTCGCTGCAAGCCGACGAGCCGCTTCGCGCATCGCTCGACCGAGAAGACCGAGCGGCCAGCTTCCCAGCAGGGCGCTGTTGTCCTCCATCGCCGCGTGGGCCTGTTGGGCCTCGTCGCTCAACCGGTCGAACTCGGCCTGATCAGCAGTGGGAACCTCGCTTCGCACGGAGCGTCGCGCGTCGGCATCGACGGCAGGTGGCGGTCGGTGGTTGGCGATGGCTCGAAGCAGCACCGAGGGCTGTTCGGCGAGCGTCGGTGCGTTGGCGTCGTCGGTCGTCGCCCACGAGCCGTGGAATCGGAGGTATTCGTCGAGCGCACGGGCGGCAACAGTGCTGTGACTGCGCACCGCATCGAGACTCGGCACCGAGGTGCCCTCCATCGAGTCAACGATTGCCATCATCCGTTCGTGTGCCTCGGCATGAACCGGGACCCCGTGCATGACCGCCGCCATGGCGACGTTCGGGTCGAGCCCCCACTCGCGCACTCGCACGAGGTAGCGACCGAACGCACCCGCGATGTTGATCAACTCGAAGTGGAGGCGGAGGCCCTCACGAGCAAGTGTGAAGACACCACCGAGGTGCGCAGCGAGTGCTGGGTCATCGAGCGCTGCCAGATCGACGTCCTGGAAGCCAAGCACGCGTTCGATCCAGCCCGACCGCATCCCCTTCCATCGAGCGACCGACAGCATTGGTTGGTTCTCGCTTCGTGCCTGGGCGGCGATACGCGTTCGCCTCCTCGACGATGGCAGCAACCGGGTGAGCACCTTGAGGACGAGATCGGGCGGCGGATTGCCGGGCCTTCGTGGAGCGCCGTGGACAAACATGCTGAAATACGCCCGCCCGTTGATGTACGCGATCTCCGAGTGGGAAAGCGGAAGCCCGAGTTCGCCGAACGCTCGCCGAAAGCCCTGTTCGTAGGGACGTGGCATGAGCTCGGCCATCACGGCGGTGGCGACGCCCGTTTGGTGTGAGTTGTCGTACTCCCAGACACCGCCATCGGGCGGCTCCCAGGTGAGTTCTGGAACGCTGACGGTCATGATGGTTGTCCCTCCTGGTTGACGAGTCTTGCCGAGATGATCGAGGTCTCGACGAGTTCGCAGGCGATGAGTTCGAGATGGGCGAAGCCCGCCCGCTCCAACCAGCGAGCGAAGCTGGCGAACGAGTGGATGCCGCCACCTCTGGTACGTGTGGCGAGGTTGAGTGCATAGATTCCGATGCCCCGTTGCCGGGCTTCGAAGCTGTCGACGGCATCGACGATGACCAGCCGGCCTTCGGGGGTGAGCCAGCCAGCTGCTCGTTGGAGTAACCGTTCAACCCTGCCGGCGTCGAAGAGCCGACAGAAGCCACCGATCACCACCACGTCGAACGAGGAAGCCAGCCGAGGGTCGAGCGAGGTGTCGAACACATCGCCGGCGATGGTCGACACCGCAAGGCCCAGGTCGCGGGCCCGTGTCGCACCCACGTCGACAACCTCGGGCAGGTCGAGCAAGGTGACGACACCGCCGGCTCCTGCGGCGGCAATCCCAAATGGCGCAGCACCAGAGCCGACATCGAGCACCCGAGCATTGGACTCCACCAGCGTGGACACTCGCTCTGCTGCCGGCTCGGCATGCCGAGCGATCGCAGTGACGACGGGCGGGTAGAGCCGTCCGGCCACGTCCGGTTCATCGACGCTGATTGGTGCACTCCCCGTCGAGAGCAGATGGGTCATACCGAGCCATAGCTGCTCGAGATCATCGGCCGCTGACGACGGATGCCACCGATAGCCCTGGCCGCTGGAGTCGACGATTCCGGCAGCGACGAGTCCGTCCATCACGAGTCGCACGCCTCGTGGATGTGACTCGGTTCGGCCTGCGAGGGCATCGATGCCGATCGGACCGTCATCCAAGAGCCGAACGAGTCCCGCTTCCCGTGCTGCGCCGAGCGCAGCGGCGACGGTGAGCGCATGACTCGTAGCGGTCGATGGTCTGAGCGGAGAGGCCGTCATGTCCCATACTCAACGTCGCCGAGCGCGTGCTGGGCATCGGTATCGCCACGGTTACGCATCCGGGACCGACTACGTAGCGAGACCGGAACCGTTGCCGGAAGCGGGTCGAAGTGGTAGCCAGTGGAAGGTGGAACAGTCGCTTCCCGCTCGTGGACGGGAGCTCGGTCTGATTGAGGACGCCCTATCGAGTCTGTCGAGTGGGGCAGGGCGGGTCGTGCTCGTCAGCGGTTCGGCGGGAGCGGGCAAGACCACCCTCCTCCGAGCGGCCCTCGGCGATCCGGTGGGGGTGCGAGTGCTGTCGGGGCGGGCCTATCGATTCCAGATCCCTGTGGCCTTCGGACCGATCGTCGAAGCGCTGGGGCCATCGATGCGGGCCGATGCCGATGTCGAGCGCTTGACGGCGAACCTGCATTCGCTCGCTTCGCTGTTCGATGGTCTGCCGCTGGTGCCGCCGGAACATGGCGACGCTTCGCTCCAGCGGCCCCGTTTGCTCCACGCACTCCATACGCTCATCCATCGAATGGCGACCCATGGACCGGTGGCGGTCGCGATCGATGACGCGCAATGGGCCGACAATGCGACGGTCGAATTCCTGTCGCTCCTGGCGGAATCGGTGCACGACGTTCCTGTCGCCGTACTCCTCGGGGTCCGTCACGACGATCACGATGCCAACGAACAGGCGACACGGTTCTTTACTCGCGTGCGTCGCGATGGTGCCGCCCAGGTCACGCTCGAACCTCTCGACGCTGCTGGGGTATCCGATGTCGTAGCGTCGGTCCTCGGGGAGGGACGAGTGCCGCCGGAGTTGATCCGGCTACTCCTCGAGCGAACCGGCGGGACGCCGCTCTACCTCGTCGAAGCCCTCAGCCAGATGCAGCAACAAGGCGATGTCACGAGGGTCGGCGCCGCCTGGCAGTTCAACGGGACCCGCATCCCACCTTCGACCTTCGGGCCCGACCTGATGGCGGGCCGACTCGCCGGAAGCACCGAGGACGAGCAAGAAATCCTGCAGATGCTCGCTCTGCACGGAGAGCCGATCGCCGAGACGGAACTCGTCGCACTCGGTGTCGACACCAGCAGACTCGGGCCTCTGGCTCGTCGTCGACTCGTCGTCGAGTCCGTCATCGAAGGCGTGCCACGATGGTCGCTCGAGCATCCGGTCCTGGCCGATGTGATCGTCGAACAGCTGACCACCACGGATCGCCAGGCCCGACACGAACGTCTGGCACGTCTGTTCGTCACCAACGATCCAGATCGATTCGCCCATCACCTGCTCGGTGCCGGTGAGCGCGCCGTGCGAGTTGTCGGGTCGGAGGTTGCCGTCGCTCGAGCTCTGCGATCTGCAGGTGAGCTCGCATTGCGTCGCGGTGAGCTGATCGAGGCGACCGATCTCTTGACGGCGACGCTCGGATGGGTCCGGGAGCCGAGACCTGATCCTCTTGCCGCCGCCATCACCTCGGAGCTCGCGATCGCCTGGCACGACCGTGGGCACCATGGCATCGCCCGCCAGCTCGCACGAGAGGCGATGGACGAGTGCCTCTCGATCGGCGACGTCGACGGCGCGCTCGGTGCCGCCGAGGTTCTCGCCAACGCTCTGTTCCTTGCGAACATCCACGACCAGACCTGGATCGAAGAACTGGCGCAGCGAGTCGCCGAGGAGGGAACTGACCTGCAGCGCCTGGGAATCCGGTTCCGCCAGTTCGCGATCGCGTCGCGCAGCGGTGCGCAGGTCCCTGTCGACGACGAACCGATGCGGTCGTTTCGGGAACTGGCGTCCTCCGATGACGAGTCGGTGGCACGCCACGCCGAGATGCTCCTCGAGCTGGATGAACGGCTCCGCTCCGCGACGCTGCAGCAGCTGGCAGAGCTCTACGGGCGGTTCGCCAACGAGCCGACGACGATCGACAGCTTCCGCGCCGTCGGGTGGAACGGCCTGATCGAGACCACCATGGCCCAAGGCCGCTGGGATGAGAGTGAGCAGCTCGAGCGAGACTACCTCGAATGGGTCGACTCGACCAGGGTGCCGCGTACGTGGCGGCTGGCCGTTCTGCGATGGAACCGACTGCTTGCCCGCGCCGACGTCGGTGCCGCGCTACAGACGGAGTTCGAGTTCGGCTACGCCGCTGCTCGCAATCCACGGGTGACTGCGCTCCACGCGTATCAGCTGGTTGCCACCCACGACGCGGCCGGCGACCTCGCCGCGCTGGAAGACCCGGATCTGATCGCCACCATCGAGTCATGCCTGGCGAGCGGCGAGCGGGGCACAAGGCGCTACATCGAGTGCGCGCACCTGATGCGAGTGGCATTGGTCGGCGACCTCGACGCCGTCGCTGCTGCTCCGAGACCAGCGCTGGGGTTGCACGATGGCCTGCCGCTGGCCTCCTACCTGGCCAACGCCGTCGCCGATGTTGCGCGTCGAGACCTGGAAGCAGTGCGGCAGTCGACCGACGCGCTTCGAGCCGTCGATCCCGACGGTGTCGATCTTCCGCATGCGTTGGCCAACCGCCTTGACGGCGAGGTGGCGCTACGCGTTGGTGACGCCGAGCTCGGTGCTCGACTCCTGCGTCGGGCACATTCGTGGTTCATCGAGCGAGGTCTCCCGATCGAAGCGGCGAGGAGCGCCGTCCTGCTCGAGCCATTCGACCCCGTCGATGACGCCGCGGTGGTGGACCTCGAGCAGCGTCTCCGCGAGCTCGACGTCTCGCGACGAGCCGACCAGTTGGCGCTGCTCCTTCGTCAGCGGGGCCTGTTCGATGGACAATCTGGCGACGATTCGTCGACGCCGGCGGAGCGACTGTCCAAACGTGAACGTCAGGTGGCGGAACTGGTGATGGCGGGGATGACGAACCGCGAGGTCGCCGATCAACTCTTCATCTCCGTCCGGACCGTGACCAGCCACCTCGATCACATCTATACGAAGCTCGGTGTCTCCTCGCGACAGGATCTGGCACCCATCCTGCGTAGCGACGCGATCGATCTGCGTTCGGAGCAAGGGCACCGCAGCATTCGCTGATTGGGATACGCACGGTCGCGACCCGCGATACGCACCCACTACCGATGCGATCGGTGTGGCCTGCGTGGTCGAGTCGCAGCATGTTCGAATCACTTACTCAACACCACGTCCTCCCGAAGCATCAGTCCGACAGCTGCCGACCACCGTCCGTCAAGCGGCGAGGTCGAATGGTGGCCGTTGCCGCTGCGGCGCTCGCGGCCTCGGCGTGCGGAGGTGGTGGAGATGTCGTCGGTAGCGCAGCCGTGTCGACGACGGTCTCGACGGCGACGACGTCCACCACGGCCGAGCAGGCACCGATCTCGGTCGCCGCAGCCGAGCAAACCCGCGCCACGGATTGTCCCGACCTGGGTGACTCCATCGCCAATGTCAATGCTGCCACCTATGCGGTCTACGGCGAGGCCATCGTGAACGGCGACACCGGTCCTGAGTTGGTGCACTTCCAGATCGGGACGGCCTGGGCTGTCGATCGACGCCTACTCGTCACCAACGCGCACGTGACGCAAGCGTTCGTCGAGTTCGCCGAGCAGGGTGCCCAGCTGGAGCGGGCGTTGGCGATCCAAGCCGGAACCGGAACGGTGGTCGAGTTGCTCCAAGAGGTCACGCACCCGGACTACAGCGGCGATCCGCTCACCTCGCCCGACATCGGACTCTTCAGCACTCGGGACGAACTCCCGGTCCGGCTCGAACTCGCCGATGACGACGTCAAGCTGGAGCTTGGGGAAGAAGTGCAGATCGTCGGCTTCCCGGGCGACGTCACCGACTTCATCGAGATCGTGCCGGGCGAGACGGTGCCGCAGGCAACCTCGCTCAACGGTCAGATCACGGCGTTGCGGAGTCACGATGACACCGCAACGGTGGACAACGAGAACGTCGATGTGATCCAGCACCAAGCACCGACCACGCCGGGGACGTCGGGATCATCGATCGTCGCCTGCGGCAAGGTGATCGGCATCAACAACGCAGGCACGGTGAACCTGATCGCAACGCCGTCCGCCGATGGGTCGCTCACCATCGATCGCCAAGCCGCAGCTGCGAACAATTTCGGGGTTCACGTGCATCACATCCGAGAGATGCTCGAACTGTTCGACGACGGTGCGCTGGTGGGTGAGGCGCTGCCGATCGAGGCGGTGCGGGTCGATGTCCCCAGCGAAGCGGCAGCGGAGCGGCTGCTACTCCAAGGGGAGGTCGGCGACCCGTATGCGCACACGTTCGTGATCGAGGTGCTGGACGACGGGTCGTTGGTCGGGACGTCGGACTGGGAAGGCAACGCGTTCCAGCTCCAGGGCACCATCTTCGAAGACGGCTCGATCCTGTTGGTCGACGACGCCTACGAGGCA
Organism: Acidimicrobiales bacterium; assembly: GCA_041394265.1. Lineage (NCBI taxonomy): Bacteria > Bacillati > Actinomycetota > Acidimicrobiia > Acidimicrobiales > Acidimicrobiales bacterium. The sequence goes on along the minus strand of JAWKIO010000005.1, from coordinate 1,252,230 downwards.
TCGGACGGCCAGTTGCTACGCGGTATCTACGAGGCGGTCATCACCGGTGACGACACCATCGAGGGCATCTACTACGAGGAAGGCGCCGAGGACGCCCAGGCCCCGTTCGTCGCCCAGGTCCTGGGCTGATCGTCGACGCCTGCCGGGTGCCGCCTGATCGCCGCCGGCCTGCCCGAACCGTCGGCTCAGCGACCGATCAGGTCGGGCGCCCGGGATCGCAGGGCGGCGAGGATTGCCACGGCCAGCGCGTGCTGTCCTTCGTCGGTCGGATGGAGGCCGTCGCTGCGAATCCACTCGGGGTGGTCGGCGAGCGGGTGCCCGACGTCGACGTAGACGCCATCCACCGACGACACCTCGTCACGGATGATGCTGCGCAGCGCCACCAGTGACTCGGGATACTCGGTCGCCTTGCCGAAGGGGCTGAACCCGACGATCGTCGCCTCGGGGAACAAGCGACGAGCCTCGCTGTAGGTGGCGTGAACGGCGTCGATGACGATCGTGCCGGTTGGATCGTTGACACCGCCGGTGATGACGATCACATCGGCATCGGGGACGAGCTCGGCGGCGGTGATCAAGCGATCGTGGTAGTTGGGGCAGACGTCGAGGCCGCAGGCGCTGCGGCCCGCCGTCGACACGTACCCCGTGCCTGACAGGGCGAGGTTCTCGTGATCCCAGTTCGCTGCGTCGGCGACCTCGGACGCCCACTGATCGAGCTGGGTGTAGGAGTCGCCGAGGATGACGACCCGCAGCGGAGCCGCTGGTGTGGTGGTCACGACGGTCTCGATCGTGGTGTCCGTCGACGGCGACGGCGATGCTTCGGCGGCACTGCGGCGATCTCGCTGCCAGGCGAGTCCGCCGATCACGGCACCCACGAGCACCAGGGCGGCGATAGCCCCAATCAGTCGGCGATGCATCGCCTGAGCCTACGCCGCTGTGACCTGCCACTTTGGGTCGGGCCGGTAGGCCGGTGGTCCGTTGTGAGAACCCACCGGGAGGTATTGAATGAGGGCGCTGTCGAATGACGGCGGTGGCAGTGCGCCCACGCCCGGCGCAATCCCGAGCTGCCCGAGCTACGAGAGGCTGATCATGAGCGAACCGTTCTTTCCCGGTGTCGATGCCATTGTCTACCAGGGGCCCGACGGTGACGATCCGCTGGCGTTCCGCTGGTACGACGCCGACCGGGTGGTGTTGGGCAAGACGATGGCCGAGCATCTTCGGTTCGGCGTCTGCTACTGGCACTCGTTCGCCTGGGACGGCTCCGACATCTTTGGCGCCGGCACGCTCGATCGTCCCTGGAACCCGGCAACGACCAGCGGCGCTGCTGCAGCGATGGAACCCATGGCCGCGGCGAAGATGAAGATGTCAGCCGCCTTCGAGTTCGTCGAGAAGCTCGGTGCCCCCTTCTTCTCGTTCCATGACGCCGACATCGCCCCGGCCGGAGCGACGTTCGCCGAGTCGGCCCGCAGCCTCGACGAAATGGTCGAAGAGGCAGCGGGTCACATGGAGCGCACCGGGGTGCAACTCCTTTGGGGAACCACCAACGCGTTCTCCCACCCACGGTTCATGTCCGGCGCAGCCACCAACCCGGATCCAGCCCTCTTCCAGTACGCCGCGGCTCAGGTCGCGCACTGCCTCACCGCCACCAAGAAGCTCGGCGGTGCGAACTACGTGCTCTGGGGTGGTCGAGAGGGATACGAGACCCTGCTCAACACCGACATGAAGCGAGAGCTCGACCAGCTCGGCCGGTTCCTCAACATGGTCGTGGAACACAAGCACGCCATCGGCTTCGAGGGCACCCTGCTCATCGAGCCGAAGCCGATGGAGCCGACCAAGCACCAGTACGACTACGACGTGGCCACGGTCTACGGCTTTTTGCAGAAGTACGGTCTCGAGAATGAGCTGAAGGTCAACATCGAGGTGAACCACGCCACGCTGGCCGGCCATGACTTCCACCACGAGGTCGCGACCGCCGTGAACAACGGCATCTTCGGTTCGATCGACGCCAATGCCGGCGATGATCGCCTCGGGTGGGATCTCGACCTGTTCCCGAGGTCGGTGGAACAGATGACGCTGGGCATGCTCGAGATCCTCCGCGGCGGTGGGTTCACCACCGGCGGCCTGATGTTCGACACGAAGATGCGGCGCCAGTCGATCGAGCGTGACGACCTCTTCCACGGGCACATCGGCGGGATGGACACCATGGCCCGTTCGCTGCTGGCGGCCGCCTCGATCATCGAGGAGGGCGAGATCGATCGTCGTCGGAATGAGCGCTACGCCGGATGGGACGACCGCCACGACATCCTCGACGGCGCGGTCACGCTCCAGCAGCTGCACGACGCGCAGATGACCGGCAGCGAGCCCACGCCGCGCAGTGGTCGTCAGGAGGCGCTCGAGAACCTCGTGGCCCGCCACATCGAACGCGCTCGCTGAGCCGTCGGTGCGAGCTCGTCTGGAATACGAACGCTCAACGGTAGGTTCTCCAAAATGTCCGTACATTTGCCGGAGCGTTGTCTGCCGGCATCGACACAAGGAGTGACCCGATGAGTTTGCACCTGGGCGACACCGCCCCCGACTTCACCGCCGAGACCACCGACGGCGAGCTCTCCTTCCACGATTGGAAGAAGGGTTCGTGGGCGGTGTTCTTCAGCCATCCGGCCGACTACACCCCGGTCTGCACCACCGAACTCGGCCGCACCGCGGCCCTCGAGAGCGAGTTCGCCAAGCGGAACACCAAGGCGATGGCGCTGTCGATCGATCCGATCGAGGACCATCGTGGTTGGGCCCCCGACATCGGCGAGGTGACCGGCACAGCGCTCAACTTCCCGATCGTGGCCGATCCCGATCGCAAGGTCGCCGAGCTCTACGACATGATCCATCCGGGTGCCGGTGACACCTCGACCGTCCGGTCGGTCTTCATCATCGATCCGGACAACAAGCTGCGGCTGATGCTCACCTACCCCAAGTCGGTGGGTCGCAATTTCGACGAGATCGTCCGTGTCTTGGACGCACTCCAGGCGACCGACCGGGATCCGATCGCCACGCCGGCTGACTGGCGTCCGGGCGACCGAGTGATTGTCGGCCTCGGAGTCTCGACCGACGAGGCGAAGGAACGCTTCAGCAACGTCGAGGAACTCAAGCCCTACCTACGCTTCGCCGACGCCCCGACGTCCTGAGCTCAGCCCTGCGGTCGGCCGACCGGAATGAGGTAGAGCGGCTCCTCGCCAGCGCTCAAGACGAGCAAGTCCGCAACCCCGTCGGCGTCGAAACCGCCGACGGGGACGGCCGACAGCCCCGTTGCCGTCGCCTGGAGGAGGACGTTCTGGGCAGCGTGCCCCGCCTCGCGGTTGACAAAGTCGCGAGCAGCGTCGCCGTACTTCTCCTCGGTACGGGCAGCCACACCGGTGATCACCACGACCGCTGGAGCTTCGCTGACGAACGTCTGGTCGAACGCAAGACCGGCGAGCGCCCCAAGTGTTTGGTCATCCGACCGGTGCTCGATCGTATGGGTGTCGGGCAGGCAGTGCGCCACTGCGTCGGCAGTGATGACGTAGAGCTCCAGCGGGTACGTCGCTCCAGCGGAGGGCGCCGTCCGATGGCCGTTGGTATCTGTCACTCCCTGCCCCGCCCAAAGGAGCTGACCCAGCGTGGCCAGTGAGAGTTCATCAACAGTGAACTCGCGGCCTGATCGTCGGTTGGCCAGGGCCTGTTCGAGCGGGATCGCGCCCACGACATCGACCGCTGGCAGCTGCAGGGTCTCGTCGAACCGGGTCGCTCGGTCGAGAACGGGTGGCGGCGCAGATGAAGCGCAACCGGTGGCAATGATCGATCCCGCCACGACCAGGTTCGAAACCATGGAGACGAGCCAACTCCTAGCCATGCTCGCCCCGTTCGCCGTCGTCGAGGTGGTCACTCAGGAGGATGATCGAGCGCCCGATCGCAACCAGAGCTGTTACCGGCGTCAGCGCGATCGCACCGATGGCGACAACGGACAACCGGTCGACGTATCGGAACATCGGCGCGTCGGCGTCGGCGAGCAGTTGCAGGAGGGCAGCGGACCCAAGTGCGCACAGCAGGACGCCGGCGGATCCTGTCGCTCGTCCGAGTCGCCGGAGCCGCACGTTCGCCGATGTTGTCGACCGCTTGCGCGGCGGTCGGTGTCGGCGATCGACCAACAACGAGGCGGCCCCAACTCCAGCGAGTACGCCAGCCCAGGCCGTGCGCCGGTTGATCGCGTGGGGGCAGCGCAGCGTTCGTGTCAGAGGTGCATCAATCGAGTCGGTCGGGGTGTCGAGATCGGCGGCCCACCAGTGTTCCCATCCCGAACGGTCAACGATCACGTCCAGCGCGGATCCGCAGGCCAGCGGTAGAGCATCGCGACCATCCGACACCTGTGTTTGTAGCGTGAGAAGGACCAACGCCGCGACCAGGGTCGAAACGGTGATTGCCGTCACCGCCAGCCGGCGCACCGTGGTGGTTCGGTCAGACCCGTCGACGCCGTGGCGCGATCCCATGACTCGAGCATCTGCTCCGGGGAGCGGAGCGCCAAGAGGCGTTCGGCTCTCGCCGAGCCGGTCGCACCCGACGCGTCACTCGGCTTGAATGTGCGCATGACCGCACCCACGCTGACCGAGCTCGTCGACGCCATCGAAGAAGTACTGACCCAGACCCTGGTACTGGCCCGGCGCCTCGATGCTGACGCCGGCCGCCTGCCGACGGACTGCCCGGGCTGGTCGGTGCAGGACAACGTGGCGCACATGGTCGGGCTCGAGCAGGTCCTGGGTGGCGCTGCCGAGCCCGAGATCGAGCTGCCCGAACTCGACCATGTGCTCAATGACTTTGCGAAGTACATGGAGACGCACGTGCAGATCCGCCGTGCTCTGCCGTTCGTGTCGGTGGTCGACGAGCTCGACGGCATGTTGCCCCGGCGAGTCGCCCAACTCCGAGCCCAGGCCGCCGAGGGCGATATCGAGGTACCCGGCCCGTTCGGACTGCGACCGCTGTCGAAGTCGCTGCCGGTCCGCGTCTTCGACCTGTGGGCACATGAGCAGGACATTCGTCGTGCCGTCGGCGAACCGCCCCGGGTCGACGGCATTTCGTCGGCGGTCGCGCTTCGTCAGAGCCTCGTCGGTTGGACCCAGGGCCTCCCTCGGGCCGAGCTCGGTATCGATGGCGAGCTCATCATCGACGTGACCGGACCGGAGGCATCGACCACCACCATCACCTTGGGTGAGGGTGGACCGAGCGCCACCCTGCGAGGCGACCTCGGTCAGATCACTCGTGCCTTCTGCGGCCGGGGCGAGCTCGACGCCGACATGCTCACTGGCGATGCCGACGTGGTCTCGGCCCTTGCCGGTCAACTGGCTCGAACGCCCTGACAGCAGCCACGCCCTGCGACCAACCTGACGGGCTCGATCCGGCCTACTAGGTTCCGCTGGCATGCGATTCGGGATCTTCTACGAACACCAGCTGCCGAAGCCATGGGCCGACGGCGACGAGGAACAGCTTCTGCTCGATGCCATCGATCAGGTCGTCCTGGCCGACCAGTTGGGCATCGACCATGTGTGGGCGGTCGAGCACCACTTCCTCGAGGAGTACTCGCACTGTTCCGCACCCGAAGTCTTCCTTGCCGCCTGTGCTGCTCGCACCGAACGCATCCGAATCGGGCACGGCATCAAGCACACCCCGGCCAACTACAACCATCCCGCCCGCGTCGCCGAAGAGATCGCCACGCTCGACCTGATCTCCCGGGGCCGGGTCGAATTCGGCATCGGTGAGGGCGCCACCCGCATGGAACTCGGCGGCTTTGGCATCCCGGCCAAGCAGAAGCGAGCGATGAGCATCGAGGCCGGTGAGCAGATCGCCAACATGATGGCGCTCACTCCCTACCCCGGCTACGAGGGCGAGTCGTTCTCCTTCCCCTGTCGCAACGTGGTGCCCAAGCCCAGCCAGAAGCCGCACCCGCCGATGTGGATCGCCTGCACCAACCGGGCCACGATCGAGCTGGCGGCCGAGTTGGGCATCGGGGCGCTGGCGTTCTCGTTCGTCGACCCCGACGAGGCCGCCCACTGGGTGCAGACCTACTACGACACGATCAAGAGCGACCGGTGTGTACCGATCGGCCACACCGTCAACGCCAACATCGCGCTGGTCACCGGCTTCTCGCTGCACGAGGACCGAGACGAAGCGATTCGGCGAGGTCGGGAAGGCTTCGAGTTCTTCAGCTACGCCATCGCCGCGATGGTGACCCAGGACAGCGTGCCCGGCCGCACCAGCCTGTGGACCGACTTCCAGGAATTGCGCGGCCCCGGTGCCACCGAGGCCTACATCGAGAAGGCCAACGGCTACGGCGACCGCTACTCCTCTGCTATCGGCAATCCGGCCGACGCCGCTCGCCACATCCGCGAGCTCGAAGCGATCGGGGTCGACCAGCTGATCTTCATCCAGCAAGCGGGGCACAATCGACACGAGGACATCTGCGCCTCGCTCGAGCTGTTCGCCCGGGAGGTCATGCCCGAGTTCCACGCAAAGGAAGCAGAGCGGCTGGCGAAGAAGGAAGCTGAGCTGGCGCCATACATCGAGGCGGCACTCGCACGTAAGCAGTGGATGCAGCCGATCGCCGACGCCGACATCCCGGTCATCCCGGCGGCCGTCTCCAAGCCGCAGGTCCCCAACGCCGAATCTCAGTCCGTCTGAGACCATCGATCCGAGCCACAGGAGCGCGATGAACCTCGATCCCTCACCCCGAACCCTCGAACTGGCGGAACGCCTCGAGGCGTTCATGGACGAACACATCTATCCCAACGAGGCTCGCTACTTCGCCGAGTCCATGGAGCTCGGACCGTGGGCGGTGTGGCCGGTCATCGAGGAACTCAAGCTGCTCGCCCGTGAGGCCGGGCTCTGGAACCTGTTCTTGCCCGAGAGCGACGACGGTGCCGGCCTCACCAACCTCGAGTATGCGCCGCTGTGTGAGATCATGGGCCGCTCACATCTCGCACCTGAGGTGTTCAACTGCTCGGCGCCCGACACCGGCAACATGGAAGTGCTGGCCCGCTACGGCACGCCCGAGCAGCGGGAGCGTTGGCTCACGCCGTTGCTCGCCGGCGAGATCCGGTCGTCGTTCGCCATGACCGAGCCCGACGTCGCATCGAGCGACGCCACCAACATCGAGAGCTCCATCGTCCGCGACGGCGACGAGTACGTGATCAACGGGCGCAAGTGGTACACCACCAACGCCACCGATCCCCGCTGCCAGATCATGATCTTCATGGGGAAGTCCGATCCGGACAACCCCGACCGGCACCGCCAACAGTCGATGATCCTCGTGCCCAAGGACACGCCCGGGGTAAAGGTGGTCCGGCCACTTCCGGTCTTCAACTTCTACGGGATGCCCGACCGGGCGTCCGAAGTGCACTTCACCGATGTCCGGGTGCCGGCGACCAACATGTTGCTGGGCGAGGGCCGTGGCTTCGAAATCGCACAGGGCCGGCTGGGTCCTGGTCGTATCCATCACTGCATGCGCCTGATCGGGCTGGCCGAACGCACGCTCGAACTGATGTGCCGCCGCACCCAACATCGCGTGACGTTCGGTCGGGCGGTGTCGGAGCAGACGGTCACGATGGAGCGCATCGCCGAGTCGCGCATCGCGATCGAACAAACCCGCCTGCTCACGCTGAGGACGGCGTACTTGATGGACACCGTCGGCAACAAGGAGGCGCGCAGCGAGATCGCAATGATCAAGATCGCGGCGCCGAACATGGCCTGCCAGATCGTCGACTGGGCCATCCAGGCGTTCGGCGGCGCCGGGACCAACAACGACTTCGGATTGGCCGCCGCGTACTCGACCGCTCGCCTCCTCCGTCTCGCCGACGGTCCCGACGAAGTGCACCGCAACCAGCTCGCCCGGCAGGAACTGAAGAAGCACGCCCACAAGCCGCCGCTCGAGCCGCACAACATCTACGCCCCCGAGTGGGGATGAGGCGGCGGGAGCCGGGCGCTCAGTCCTGACTCGACGGGCCGGCGGTCGCGAGCGGACGGCGCGAGCGACGGGCTTGGTAGGTCGCCTCGCCCAACACGGTCAACGCGACGATCCCGGCGAGGAGGTAGAGCACCCCTGGCTGGTCGCGACCGGTGTGTACGAGCAGCGCAATCAGGGCGCCGATGCACGCCGCCGCAGCGACGAGCGAGATGGCGGCGTGGCTCTTCGTGCGCTCGGCCAGACGGACATTGGCAACGTTCACCGCTGCGAAGACGATCAGGAAGCCGGCTGACGCCACCGACGAGATGGCATCGAGCGGCACCAGGTTGGCGATCGCCAATGCTGCGCCGGAGGTCACGAACAGCCCAACGAGTGGCTTGCCGGCGATCTTGGTCTCGAGCGCCGTCGGGAGTTCACCATCGAGCGCGATCTCGACACTGAGACGAGCCGTTCCATAGAGCGTGGCGTTGATGGCCGATGCGGTCGACAGCAACGCGGCGACGACGATCAGGTCGAAGCCGATGGTGCCCCATACCTGCTTGGCTGCTTCGGCCAGAGCGAAGTCGGCCGCCTGCTGGATCTTGCTCAGTGAGAGCAGGCCGACGGTCACGATGCCGACGAGCATGTAGAGGGCGATCGTGAAGACGACCGAGGTGTAGAGGGCTCGTGGCACCGCTCGTTCGGCGTTGCGGACGTCGTCAGCCGAGTTGGCGATCAGCTCGAAACCTTCGTAGGCGACGAAGATGAGCATGCCACCAGCAATCAGGGAGCCGGGGCTGGCCCACTGTGACGGGGCCGACGCACCGAGATCGGTCCTGGTGAGGGCGTAGCCAACGAAGCCGACCAGGATGGCGATCTTGGCTGCGACGATGTAGTCCTCGGCTGCGGCGATGAGCGTGGCACTGAGAACATTGAGCGCGGTGATGACCACGATCGAACCGCTGATGAGGAGGTGCAGAACGAAGGGATTCGACGAGCTCGACACGAGCGTCGTGCCGTAGGACCCGAAGGCGTAGGCGTACAACGACGTCGTGACCACATAGGAGAGCCACAACAAAACGTTGAGCGAACCGGCGATGCGGCCGGTGCCGAAGGCCTCGTCGAGGTAGGTGACGGTGCCGCCGTCGGAGGGTAGGGCGACCGCGAGGTGTGCATAGGAGTACGTGGTCAACAGCGCGACGAGACCGGCGAGCAGGAAGGCGAGGAAGGTCCCTCCGCCACCCACGCCGACGGCCAAGCCGAGGACGGCGAAGATGCCGCCGCCGACCATACCGCCCACACCGATCGACACGGCTTCCCAGTAGCCGATGGTGTCGCCGTCACTCGACGGCTGGTCGCCCTCGTTCACCTGCCCACGGTAGACCCGTCGGCGAAATTGCCTGGAACCGGACTCGGCGTGCAGGCTGAGGGGAGGGGACCGGATGCGGTGCGATCGTCGATCGATTGCCGTTTCCGCCGAACGAAGGAAGTGCTGCATGAGTACCGAGACTCGAACCCATGACGTGGTGGTGATCGGCGCCGGCGTGTCGGGGCTGTACCAGATCAAGAAGCTCACCGACCTCGGCATGGACGCCGTCGCGCTCGAGGGCGACGACGACCTCGGCGGCACGTGGTATCGAAACCGCTACCCGGGTGCCCGGTTCGATTCCGAGAGCTACACCTACGGCTACTCGTTCTCGAAGGAGCTCCTCGACGAGTGGCACTGGAAGGAACGGTTCTCCGGCCAGCCCGAGAATCTGCGCTACCTCAACTACGTCGCCGACAAGTTCGACCTGCGCCGCCACATCCGCTTCGACTGTCGGGTCGAGCGCATGACGTGGAACGAGGACGACCGCCGTTGGCGCCTCGACCTGCAGAACGGCGAGACCTATCTGGCCCGGTTCGTCGTGACCAGCCTCGGCCCGCTCTCGATGCCGACGCTGCCGAAGTACGAGGGCATGGATTTGTTCGAGGGTGAGTCGTTCCACACGTACTGGTGGCCGAAGGAACCGGTGCCGCTGGAAGGACGCCGGGTCGGTGTGATCGGCACGGGGGCCACCGGCATCCAGGTCATCAGCGCGATCGCCGATCAGGTCGGTGAGCTCACCGTGTTCCAGCGCCGCCCCAACTGGAGTACGCCGCTCAACAACGGGCCGATCTCCGACGAGGAGATGGACGCAATCCGAGCCCGGTACGACGAGATCTTCGCCAACTGTGCCAAATCTCCCGGCGGGTTCGAGCACGTGCCGCGCCGCGGCTTCTGGGACCACACCGCCGAGGAGCGGCGAGCGATCTGGGATGAGCTCTACCAGGAGCCCGGCTTCGCCTTTTTGGCGGCCAACTTCGCCGAGATCTTCTACGACGAGGCTGCCAACGACGAGATCTCCGACTACGTGGCCGATCGCATCCGTGCCCGGGTCGACGATCCGGCGACGGCCGAGAAGCTGATCCCGAGGGATCACGGGTTCGGGCTCCAGCGCCTCCCGCTCGAGACCCGCTACTTCGAGGCCTACAACCGCGACAACGTGCGGCTGGTCGACGTCACCGCCACCCCGATCCAACGCATCACGCCCACGGGTATCGAAACGGTCGATGCGAGCTACGACCTCGACGTCATCGTGTACGCCACGGGTTTCGATGCGATCACCGGCGGCTACGACCACATCGACATCACCGGTGTCGACGGGCAGACCTTGGCCGATCGCTGGCGAGACAGCCCGAGCACCTACCTCGGTGTCCTGAGCCATGGCTTCCCGAACATGTTCATGGTGGCCGGACCGCAGAGCGTGTCGGGTTCCACGAACTTCCCGCGGGCGATCGAGAAGGGTGTCGACTGGATCACCGACCTGATGTGCCACGCCATCGATCAGGGAGCCACCCGAGTAGAGGCCGATGCCGACGCCGAAGCGGCGTGGGTCGAAGAGGTCAAGCGGTCCTACGAACGATTGCTGATGAAGACCAGCAAGGGCTGGTTCACCGGGTACAACTCGAACGTCGAGGGGCACCGCGAGGGTCACGTTCGGTACCAGGCCTACTTCGGTGGGGCCCCGCAGTACACGACCAAGGCGGCCGAGGTGGCGGCCGACGGGTACGCCGGCGTACAACTCACCTGACCTGCCGACGCGCCGAGGGGATGCTCGTATCGAGCATCCCCCCAGTCGGCTGTCAGATGAACGGTGTCAGCTGCGATCAGTCGAGATCGAAACGGTCGTTCTCCATGACTTTGACCCACCCACGGATGAAGGCGTCGAGCATGAGGTCGTCGCCGCCGGCGGCCGCATACTCCTCGGCAATTGCCCGGAGCTGGCTGTTGGCGCCGAAGACCAGGTCGACACGAGTCGCCTTCCACTTCGGTGATCCGGAAGCACGGTCACGGCCCTCGAACACGTCTTCTTGCTCGCCGACCGACGACCACATGGTGTTCATGTCGAGCAGGTTCACGAAGAAGTCGTTGGTGAGCTGGCCGGGACGATCGGTGAACTCGCCGTAGCCCTCGTCGCCGACGTTGTTACCGAGCACCCGCAGGCCACCGACCAACGCCGTCATCTCGGGAGCGGTGAGATTCAGCATGAACGCCTTGTCGATGAGGAGGTGCTCGGTCGGGACCGATCCCTGCTTCTTGACGTAGTTGCGGAACCCGTCAGCCGTTGGCTCGAGCCAGGCGAACGACTCGACGTCGGTCTCCTCCTGTGAGGCGTCGGTGCGTCCCGGCGTGAAGGGAACGGTCACGTCGTGACCCGCAGCCTTGGCCGCTGCTTCGACCGCCGCCGTACCGCCGAGCACGATGAGGTCGGCCAGCGACACCTGAGCGCCGCCCTTGGCGTTGAAGTCCGCCTGGACCTTGGCCAGTTCACTGATCGTGCCGCTCACACCAGAGGCGACGTTGACATCCCATTCCGACATCGGCGACAGGCGGATGCGGGCGCCATTGGCCCCGCCTCGGAAGTCGGTGGAACGGTAGGTCGACGCGGAGGCCCAGGCCGCCCGAATGAGTTGAGCGGGCGAGAGGCCGGACCCGAGGATCGTCGACTTGAGCTCGGCGATCTCGGCGTCTCCGATCAGGGCTCCGTCGTGGGCGGGGACGTTGTCCTGCCACAGGAACTCCTCGGTCGGAACCTGCGGGCCCCGGTAGCGAATGGCTGGACCCATGTCTCGATGGAGCAGCTTGAACCAGGCCTTGGCGAAGGCGTCGGCCAGCTGGTCGGGGTTCTCGTGGAAGCGCTTGGAGATCTCGAGGTAGGCGGGATCGGTGATCATCGCCATGTCGGCAGTCGACATCGTCGGCTTGGTCTCGGGGGCACCCGGCTGCACCGGCGGCACCATGAAGCCTTCCTTGACTTCCTTGGGCTGCCACTGGTTGGCACCCGCCGGTGACTTGACCAGTTCCCACTCGTGCCCGAAGAGGGTCTCGAGGTAGGAGTTGTCCCACTTGGTCGGGGTGGGGGTCCACGCTCCTTCGAGGCCGGAGGTGACGGTGTATTCACCGAGCCCGGTCTCGTTCGAGTTCGCCCAGCCAAACCCTTGCGCTGCGAGTCCGGCGCCCTCGGGTTCGGCGCCGACGGCCTCGGCCGGACCGTTGCCGTGCATCTTGCCGAAGGTGTGCCCGCCGACGGTGAGGGCGACGGTTTCCTCGTCGTTCATCGCCATCCGGCCAAACGTTTCACGAATGTCCTGGGCGGACTTGAGCGCGTCGGGGATGCCGTTGGGGCCTTCGGGGTTGACGTAGATCAGGCCCATCTGCACCGCGGCGAGCGGGTTGTCGAGGAGGCGGTTGCCGTCCTCGAACGATCCGGTGTAGCGCTCGTCGTTGGTGGCCAGCCACTCGTTCTCGGGGCCCCAGTAGATGTCGTCTTCCGGTGCCCAGATGTCGCTGCGGCCGAAGGCGAAGCCGGCGGTCGTGAAGCCCATCGTCTCGAGGGCACGGTTGCCGGCGAACACGAACAGGTCGGCCCACGAGATGGCCTTGCCGTACTTCTGCTTGATCGGCAGGAGGAGCCGGCGAGCCTTGTCGAGGTTGCCGTTGTCAGGCCAGGAGTTGAGGGGCGCATAGCGCTGTGCGCCGGTGCCGCCGCCACCGCGGCCGTCGTTGACCCGGTAGGTGCCGGCCGCGTGCCAGCTCATGCGGATGAAGAAGCCGCCGTAGTGACCCCAGTCGGCCGGCCACCACTCCTTGGAGTCGGTCATGAGCGCATCGACGTCTCGGGTCAGTTCGTCGATGTCGACGTTGGCGAGGTTGGCTCGGTAGTCGAAGTCGGCACCGAACGGATTCGAGTCGGGATGGTGCTGATGCAGGATTCGCAGGTTGAGCGAATTCGGCCACCACTTCTCGTTCGATTGGAACTCGCTGGAGGTGAGGGAGCCCCACTCGGGTTGGTTGTGAGCGTCGTCGGTCATCGTGATTCCTTTGCTGGTGAGGTGAAGGCGGGTGGGATGGCGGTGGCGAACGACTCGGCCGCTCGTGCGACGGAGTCGTCAGCCCTTGGATTGACAGCGGGGGCAGAGTCCCCAATACACGACCTCTGCCTCGTCGACGACGAAGTCGCCATCGTCGACGGGAACGAGACAGGGCGCTTCGCCGACGGCGCAGTCAACGTCGACCACCAGGGCACATGAACGGCAGATCAGGTGGTGGTGGTTGTCGCCTGCTCGATCCTCGTAAAGCGCCGACGAACCGGCTGGCTCGATGCGGCGGACGAGACCCTTATCGACGAGTGCGCTGAGTGCGTCGTAGACGGTTTGGCGTGAAATGGCGCCGATGTGGGCGCGAGCCGACGCTGCGATCGCATCGACGGTGCTGTGGGGCTCCTGCGCAACGGCGTTGAGTACGGCGATGCGCTGGGCGGTGACCTGGAGGCCTCGTTCTCGTAGTCGTTCGGCGGGGGTCGTGGTCACGTGTTTCACCATGACACCAATCCTGGACTCAGTCAAGAGTTAGCCTCGATCAAGATTCGCGATCGGGCGCGCTGGGACGATGTCATCGAGTGATGGGGTGGGTGGCTGACGTCGCCGGTGGATGATCTCAGTTCGTCAAGTCGAGGACGAGGGGTGCGTGATCGGACGGTCGCTCGCCTCCGCGCTCCTCGGCGTCGATCCACACCGAGTGCACCCGGTGGGCCACTCGGGGCGAGGCGAGTGCGAGGTCGATCCGCAATCCCCGGTTCGCCTCGAACTGGCCGGGCCGATAGCTCCACCACGTGTAGACCCCGGGCCCGGGAAGGTGTTGCCGAGTCACATCCACCAAGTCGGCATCGAGAAGTGCCTCGATCGCCGCACGCTCGGGCGGCGACGCGTGGGTCTTGCGCCGCCAGCGGGAGGGGTCGTAGATGTCGATGTCGGCCGGCGCCACGTTGAAGTCGCCGAGCAGGAGGGTGTCGCCCCGTTGCCCCAGTTCGCTGCGGAGTCGCTCGAGCCACACCAGCTTGTAGAGGTAGTGCGGGTCATCGAGCTCGCGACCGTTCGGCACGTAGAGGGAGCTGATGCGAACCTGGCGCTCACCCGTGCCGCAGGTCGCCGTGAGCAGGCGGGCCTGGTCGTAGGGCGAACGGTTGTGGCCGCGAAAGCCGCGCTGTTCGTCCTCGAGGCCGACCCGGCTCAGGATCGCCACACCATTCCAGTGGTCGTGTCCCCAGTGCGCCCACTCGTAGCCCTGTTCGAGGTAGTCGCCGGCGAGAGCCTCGAAGACGTCGTCGGTGCACTTGGTTTCCTGGAGGGCGACCACGTCGGGCTGGTGTCGCTCGATCCATGCGAGTACTCGATCGTGGCGGGTGCGAATCGAGTTGATGTTCCAGCTGGCGATCCGCACCTTGGACTGCTCCCGCAGGTAGTTCAAATCGGAAATAAATGTGATGGGCGTCGAGTTGGAACGAGTATGACCGACACCGCGATCGACATCCGACGCTCCGGCGACCGATTCCACACCCGTACCGGCTGGCTCGACTCGAAGCACTCCTTCAGCTTCAGTCGGCACTACTCGCCCGAGAACACCCACCACGGCCAACTGCTCGTGCTGAACGACGATCGAGTCGCCGGTGGTACGGGATTCGAGACCCATCCTCACCGTGACATGGAGATCGTGACCTGGGTGCTCGACGGGGAACTCGAACACAAGGACTCCGAGGGCAACCGGGGCCTCATCTACCCGGGCCTGGCGCAACGAATGACAGCGGGGCGAGGCATCTGGCACTCGGAGAAGAACTGGAGCCCGTCTGACGAGGTGCACTTCATCCAAATGTGGGTGGTGCCCGACACCGAAGCCGTCGACCCTGGCTACCAGCAACTCGACATCAACGATGCGCTTGCTGCCGGCGGTCTCGTTCCGATCGCTTCGGGTCAGGGCCACGATGCGGCCATCACGATCCAACAGCGAGATGCGGTGCTGTGGGGAGCCCGCCTCGATCCTGGCCAACGAGTGACCGTGCCCGAGGCCGCGTTCGGGCATGTCTTCGTGGCGCGAGGTGAAGTGGAGATGGAAGTAGCCGGGCCGCTGACGACCGGCGACGCCGTCCGACTCACCCGGTCGGGCGGGATGGACCTCGTCGCCGGTTCGGACGGTGCCGAACTCTTGATCTGGACCACCGGAGCAATGCGCTGACGACTCGGTCCCCCGGCGACGTGGTCAGGAGGAGGGTCAGGAACCCTTGGCCTCGATGTTCTTGGCCAACCGCTTCATGCCCATGGCGAAGCCGAGTGCGCTGAGCTTGTTGACCACCGGGGCGGCAAGCGACGGGACGTAGGGCACCGTGACGTCCTCGAACCAGTCGACTCGGGAGCCCCCGCTGGTCGGTGACACCGTGAAGCCCGCTCGTCCCCGCAGCACCGGGCCGAGTTTGGCGACCTCGCAACGACCAGTCGACGTCGCTTCCTCCCACTCGATCTCGGTGAGGCGCATGTGGTCGACGAGCGTGAGCGGTCCGTAGCCGGTGTAGCCGGTAAAGGTGCCGCCGACGCTCCGGGGGTCGCCGTCGTCGATCTCGACTCGGGTCGCCGGAATCCACTCGCCGTGGGCGGTCCAATCGGTCATCTCGTCCCAGACGACGTCGGACGGTGCGTCGAAGTCGTGGGACACGGTGAAGGCGATGGCAGCCATCACGTGAGCGTGACACATCGTCGACGCAAGTGACGACCCGCGTGCTTCGACTCGCATGCGATCGGTTGCCGCCCTAGGTTGCGGCCATGTCGCTCACCGTCACCCTGCTCGGCACCGGCAGTCCCATGCCCAGCCCCGATCGGGCGGGTCCGGCCACGCTCGTCTCGGCGGGGGAGGGGGCCGATGCCGAGCACTATCTCGTCGATGCCGGTCGCGGTGTCCTGATGCGGTTGGCTGCGCTCGGTCTGGGTGCGCCGAACCTCGCCGCCGTGCTGATCACCCACCTGCACAGCGATCACATCACCGATCTCAACGACGTCATCACCACGCGTTGGGTCATGACGTTCAGCGAGACCCCGCTCACCATCGTCGGCCCCGTGGGAACGCAGCGAGTCGTCGACCATCTGCTTGCCTCGCTCGAGCCCGACATCGCCTATCGGCTCGCCCATCACGACGACCTCGACCATCGCCCGCCAGTCTCGGTGATCGAGGTCGTCGAGGGTGAGGTGGCGCTGCCCGGCAACGTCGCCATCTCGTGCGGCCAGACCGACCACAAGCCGGTCGAGCCGAGCGTCGGGTACCGCTTCGAGTTCGGCGGCGCCTCGGTGGTGGCCGCCGGCGACACGGTGCCGTGCGCCGGGCTCGACGCCCTCACCGAAGGCGCCGATGCGCTCGTCCACACCGTGATTCGCAAGGACCTCATCGCCAACGTGCCGGTCCAGCGGATGAAGGACACACTCGACTACCACTCCTCGCCTGAGGAAGCGGGGCGCACGGCGCAAGCGGCCGGTGTCGGCACGCTCATACTCACGCACTACGTGCCCCCGCTCCCGTTGAGCGGCACCGAAGACGACTGGCGGGCCCTTGCCGCGTCGACGTTCGATGGTCGGGTGGAGATGGGCGACGACCTCCACCGAGTCGAGATCCAACCCCGCTGACGGCTCCGATCCGAGGAGGTCCATGTCCACCACCATCGAACGACGTTCCATCATCCCGGCACCGGTCGAAGCGGTCTGGTCGACCTTGGGCGAGTTCGGGGCGATCAGCGCGTGGGCGCCGAACGTCGACCACTCGTGCCTGTTGTCGTCGCAGACGGAGGGGCCGGGGACGGTGCGCCGCATCCAGGCGAGCCGCGCCACGATCGTCGAGACGGTCGAGGTCTGGGCGCCCGGCGAGACGCTCTCGTACCGGATCACCGGACTGCCGTCGGTGATCCGCCGGCTGACCAACACCTGGCGCCTCGAGCCGGAGGGAGACGCCACGTCGGTCGTCCTGACGACGTCGATCGACACCGGTCCCCGCCCTCCACAGCGGCTGATTGCCCGGGCTGCGGGCCGCCGCATGGCGAGCGCGTCCGAGCAGATGCTGAGCGGACTCGCCGACCACCTCGCGACCACGAATCGACCACCAACGGAAGGCCCCCGATGACCGACATCTCTTTGCCGCGGCCTGACGTGATCCTGATCATGACCGACGAGGAGCGGGCGGCGCCTCCCTACGAATCGGACGACGTGGCGGCCTGGCGGCGACAGACGTTGCCCGGCGCCCAATGGTTCGAAGAACACGCCGTCAATTTCCGCCGCCACTACACCGGGTCGCTCGCCTGCGTGCCGAGTCGGCCGACGCTTTTTACCGGTCAGTACCCCGGCGTGCACGGTGTCACCCAGACCGACGGACTGGGCAAGATGGCCAACGACTCGCGCATGCGTTGGCTGCGAGCCGGCGAGGTACCCACGCTAGGGCACTGGTTCCGATGGGCCGGCTACGACACGCACTACGACGGCAAGTGGCACCTCTCCCATGCCGATCTCCACGACGACCACGGCGTACGCGTCGACTCGAACGACGACGACGGGAACGTGCTCGTCGCTGGGGTCGACCAGTACCGGACCGCCAATCGGCTCGATCCCTTCGGGTTCGACGGCTGGATCGGGCCAGAACCTCACGGCGGCAAATTGCGCGACGCCGGGGTGCGCCGCGATCCGCTGATCGCCGACCGCGTCGTCGCCTGGCTCACGGACCGCTATGAGCGTCGTGCGGCGGGCGAAACCGGCGCGCTCCGGCCGTTCCTGCTCGTTGCGAGCTTCGTCAATCCCCACGACATCGTGCTGTTCCCGGTGTGGTCACGGCGCGGCAGTCCACTCGAACCGTCGCCGCTCGATCCTCCGCCGGTTCACGAAGCACCGACCGCCAACGAGGATCTGCGGCTGAAGCCCGCCGCCCAGATCGCCTATCGTGATGCGTATCCCTCGGCATATGGACCGGTGCGAGCGGTCGCCGGTGCGTATCGCAAGAACGCTCAGGCTTACCGCGACCTCTATCACCGTCTCCACGCGGAGGTCGACGAGCCGCTCGATCGGGTGCGCCGGGCGGTCACTGACCACGGGTCCGACGCGATCATCTTGAAGACCTCCGACCATGGTGACCTGCTCGGAGCGCACGGTGGCCTGCATCAAAAGTGGTTCAACCTCTACGACGAGGCGACCAGGGTGCCGTTCTCTATTGCGCGAGTGGGGAGCGAGGCGACGACCGGAACGGTCGTGGACGGCGCGCCCACCTCGCATGTCGACATCGTGCCCACGCTGCTGGCCGCCGCCGGCATCGACGAGTCGTCGGCAGCGGTCGAGCTGCGCCGTGAGTTCAGCGAGGTCCATCCATTGCCAGGGCGCAATCTGATGCCCGTCGTCGACCATCCATCCTCGGCCGATTCCGACCGGGCGGTCTACCTGATGACGAGCGACAACATGCTCGAGGGGGACAGCGGGGCATCGGGTCTGGCGCGGCGCCTCGGGCGCACGACGAACCCGCCGGTCCCGCTGCGGATCAACACGCCGGCACATGTTGCTGTCAACTTCGAGGGGCTCGTCCTTCGCCTCGATGGCACCCTCTGGAAACTCGTTCGTGTGTTCGACGACCCCGGCACCTGGACCGAACCCGGCGTTCGTCACCTCGCCGCCAGCGGTGGCCCCGGGCCCGATCAGTACCGCACGGCGCCGCTGCCCGACCAGTGGGAGTTGTACGACCTCGACCACGATCCGATCGAGGAGCACAACCGATGGCACGACGTGGGTCGAGATCGAGCGATCGCCGAGGTCTTCGGTCGGATGTGCGAGGCCCTGAAGTCCGAGCGGGCACGCGCCATCCCCGAGCGCAATCAACCTTGGCCCTACGCTCGGCGTCGACCGATCGCTGCTCCCGCCGCCAAGCGGCCGCCGGCACCGGCACGGGGATTCCGCAGGCTAGCGCAGAAGCTCGGCATGCACCCCGCCGATGCTGAACGCTCCGACTTCGACCTCTCCGGGCGGCGAGCGCTCATCGTTGCCACCAACGTGGCGTGGCTCGACGTCGCCCGCCCGACCGGCGTGTTCGCGAGCGAGATGACCGTGCCGTACTACGCCTTTGCCGACGCCGGCATGATCGTTGATGTCGCCAGTCCGAGTGGTGGCATGGTGGCCGTCGATCCGATGTCGTTGCGGCCGGTGATCCGGACCGCCGAGGACGATCGTTTCCTCGCCGACGACGACTTCCGCAACAAGGTCCGCGAGTCACTCGCGATCGGCGATCTCGACATGGCCGGCTACGACATCGTGTTCCTCGCCGGCGGCTGGGGGGCGGCCTTCGATTTCGGGTACTCGGCGGACCTCGCGTCGAAGATGTCCGAAGCGAATGCCGCGGGCTTGGTCATCGGTGGCGTGTGTCACGGGCCCCTCGGGCTTCTCAACGCCACGGCGGTCGATGGCTCACCGCTCGTGGCCGGCCGCAGGATCACGGCCGTGACCGACAAGCAGGTGAGCGAGCTCGGGATCGAGGCGACGCCTCACCACCCCGAGCGAGAACTGCGGGCGGCAGGTGCGCAGTTCGAGAGCGAGCACCGCTTCCGGGATCCGCTCGCGAACCACTGGGTGGTCGACGGGAACCTCGTGACCGGACAGAATCAGAACGCCGGGCCGATGGTGGCTCGCGAGATGATGCAGATCGTGGTCGACCAGCTCGGCCGGACCAGTGAGCGAGGAACCCCGTGACCGAACGTCGACGCACCCACCGATCACACCTGAGCTACATCGACAAGTCTCGGGAGTACTACGCCGCCCACGGGTATGAGAAGGCCTACGAGTGGGCGACCAACGACGACGCCCCGTTCACGCCGCTCTCGAAGCCGCTCTCGGAGTGCAAGGTCGGAGCCATCACCACCTCGTACTTCCTGCCGGAGGACTTCGTCTATCGCATTCCTTCCGACCTTCCTCGCAAGCCCCACGTGGCCGCACGGTCCGAGGTCGAGCGGTTGAACAACCAGCACCTGTCGTGGGCGAAGGACGAAACCCACACCGAGGATCCCGAGAGTTTCCTGCCGTTGGCCCGACTCGACGAGGCGGCAGCGGCCGGGCGGATCGGTTCGGTGTCCGACCGGTTCTACTGTCTGCCCACCCAGTTCAGCCATCGTCAGACGCAGCGCCGCGACACGCCGCAGCTGATCGAATGGCTGCAGGAAGACGAGGTCGACGTCGTCCTGATGATCCCCCTCTGACCGGTCTGTCACCAGTCCGTGAGCCTGGGAGCACGTCAGATCGAAGTAGCCGGCATCCCCACCGTGGTGATCGGGTCGGCGCGAGACATCGTCGAAGAGTGCGGCGTTCCCCGCTTCCTCTTCGTCGACTTCCCCCTCGGCAATCCCTGTGGGAAGCCTTACGACGCCGAGATGCAGCGTTCCATCGTCGGCCTCGGCCTCGACCTACTCGAGCGAGCGTTCGTGCCCCGCACCACGGTGCAGGCGCCGGTCGTGTGGGACGCCGACGACGGTTGGCGTGAGCGGTTCATGCACGTCGGCGACGACAACCGCGCCGAGCTGGCGGCCGCCGGTGAGGCAAGGCGCAATCTCCAAGACGAATCCCGTACCGACGGCGCCTGATCCGAACGGAGGGGTGGTCGGCTTCGGCGCGCACACCCGCCTGCTTCGCCGATCTCGGGTGGGGAAGAGCCGTTCGCCGGACTGGGCCCTTGGAATTGACAGGCCGCGGCGTTCGTCTGGACATAGTGGCTAACGACTCTTAGTCTGCCGGGCATGCCCTCATCGGCCGCCTCGCCGTCAACCGCATCCTCCCCATCTACGGGAGCAACGTCGATCGCGACGGCGCAGACTCGTCGCGAGCAGATCCTCGACGCGGCCTTGGAGATCTTCGTCGAGCGGGGGTTCCTCGGGGCGACGATGGACGACATCGGTGAAGCTGTCGGGATGCGGGCGCCCAGCCTCTACAAACATGTCCGCAACAAGCAGGAACTACTCGCTGCGCTGATGAGTCGGTCGATCAACGACGTGCATCGAGCCCTCGAGGCCGCCGTCGAGTCGACCGATGATCCGGTGCTTCGCCTGCGTCGGGCGTTCGAAGCGCACGTCCGCTATCACGCAGTGCACCGGCTCGATGCCCTGCTCGGAGCGAACGAGTTGGCCAACCTCGAGCCCGGCCCCCTGCGCGAGCGGATTCTCGGTGAACGCGACCGCTACGAAGCAACGTTCGCCGATGTCGTACGGTCCGGCATCGAGGCCGGGCGGTTCGATGTCGCCCAACCGAAGGTGACCGCCCTCGCACTTCTCGATCTGGGGTCGGGCGTGGCCGTGTGGTTCCGCAACGATGGCGAGCTCGGCGTCGACCAGCTCGTCTACCACTACAGCGATCTTGCCGTCCGGCTGGTCGGGGCCTCCACACCCTGAGCCCGCAGCACTTCGAGGAAAGGAAAGCAATGACCGACCATCAGTACGACCTCGTCATCAAGAACGGACTCGTCTTCGACGGCACCGGAGCGCCAAGGGTCCGAGCCGACATCGCTGTCCGAAACGGCACGATCGCCGTGATCGGCCGGGTCGACGAGAACGACGGTGCCGAGGTGATCGACGCCGCCGGCATGCACGTGGCGCCGGGCTTCGTCGACCTCCACACCCACTACGACGCCCAGATCTTCTGGGATCCCTATTGCACGCTGTCTGGCTGGCACGGGGTCACCTCGGTGGCCATCGGCAACTGCGGATTCGGGTTCGCCCCGGTGGCACCCGAGATGCGTGAATACGCGATGAAGTCGATGACCCGCGTCGAGGCCATCCCCTACGAGTCGATGCGACAGGGGCTCCCCTGGGATTGGCAGACCTTCCCTGAATACCTCGACAGCCTCGATCGCACGCCCAAGGCGCTGAACGTGTTGCCCTATGTACCCGTGGGGCCGCTGCTGCTGGAGGTGCTCGGGGTCGAGGATGCGAAGGCCGGCCGGATGCCGACCGACGAGGAGCACGCTCGCCTGGCCGCAATGCTGCACGAGGCGATGGACGCCGGCGGTTGCGGATGGTCGGCCCAGCGGCTCCCGCCGACCGGACCCGCCGCAGTGCAGCGAGATTGGGACGGCACGCCGATGCCGACCGACATGATGAACGACGAGACGTGCCGAGTGTTCGCTCGGGTGCTCGCCGAGCGCAACCAGGGCGTGCAACAGCTCACGCTCACCACCGACGACGTTCGCCACGACATGGCTCACCTCGAGGAGATCGCCGAGATCTCCGGCCGGCCGGTGTTGCACAACGTCGTGCAAGCTTTCGAGAGCCGGCCTCACGTCCACCGGCAGGCGATCAAATGGCTGGAGCGCTGTCGTGAACGGGGCATTCCCGTGTACGGCCAAGGACTCACGACCGATGCCGGGTTCACGTTCACCTTCGAGGACTGGAACCTCTACGACGACTCCGACACCTGGATGGAGGCGACCACGGGCACGGTCGCCGAGCGGCTGGCGAAGCTGGCCGACCCGGCCCGCCGCCAGGGCCTCAAGGATCAGATGCCGAATGTGGCGACCGCACCGCTCGAGTCGGTCACCGTGCTGTCGCCGCGGACCGAGGGAACCGAGCAGTTCCGAGAGATGTCGGTGGCACAGGTCGCCGAGCTGACCGGCAAGCACCCGGTCGACGCGATGCTCGACATCGCCGTCGCCGACGAGCTGAAGACGCTCTTCTTCGTCGCCCCACCACAGGGCGCCTCCGACCTCCTGCGCGAGATCGTGCAATACCCGCACATGCTGTTCGGTGTGTCCGATGGCGGCGCGCACACCAAGTTCCTCACCGCCGGCCGGTATCCGACCGAGACCCTGGCCGAGCAGGTCCGCGACAACGGGTGGCTCACCTACGAAGAAGCGCACCGCAGGCTCTCGGCCCTCCCTGCCCAGTTGGCGGGCTTCCGCGACCGCGGGGTTCTCCGCGTCGACGGTCCGGCCGACATCGTGGTGTACGACCCCGAGCGTCTGGCGGTCGGGCCGAGCGAAGTGGTCGAAGACTTGCCCGGTGGCGAATGGCGGCGGATCCAGAAGGCGAGCGGCTACCGTGCCGTCGTGGTCAACGGTGTCGTCACGGTGGAAGATGATCGCCAGACTGAGCGCTACCCCGGACGCCTCCTCCGCCACGGCCGCTGAGCCGTGGCCGATCGGTCACTGGGTGGCGAATTCGCCGCACTGCTGACCGCAACGTTCATCACCAACATCGGTGACGGGCTGCGGCTCTCGGCGTTGCCCCTGTTGGCGACGACGCTGACGTCGTCGCCGTTGCTGATCGGTGGGCTGACGGCGGCACAGTTCCTGCCCTGGACGACCTTCGCTCCGATCGGTGGTGTCATCGTCGATCGTTCGGATCGTCGGCGCCTGATCATGGTCACCCAGGCATGGCGGTCGGTCGTGATGGCCGCCCTGGCCGTGGCGATCGTCATGGACGCCGTGGCGATGTGGCAACTGTTCGTCGTGGCCTTCGTGATCACCTCGGGGGAGATCCTTGTCGACCCCTCGGTGGTCGCCACGGTGCCGACCATCGTTGCCGAGCGCGATCTCGATCGGGCGAACGGGCGCATCACCACCGTCGAGACGGTCACGAACGAATTCGCCGGTGGACCTGTAGGGGCCGCGAGCTTCGCCCTCGCGCCCTGGCTGCCGTTCCTGCTCGACGCGTGTAGCTATCTCGGATCGATCGCCCCGTTCAGCCGCCTACCGGCGACTCCGTCCCGTCGGCAGCGTGCACCGGCGCGTTCACTCACAACCGAGATGGGCGACGGGCTGCGTTGGATCGGTTCGCACCCGTTCCTGCGGCCGCTCACCATTGCCATGGCGGTGTTCCATCTCGGCACGGCCGGAGCCTTCGGTCTGCTCGTCCTGCTCGTGACTGACGTCCTCGCACGGCCGGGCATCGTGTACGGCGCTGCCCTCGCAGCGGCCGCAGTGGGAGCGACGCTGGCGAGTCTGATCGCCGCACGGCTTGCGGCAAACCTTGGTCGCCGGACGCTGATGAGCGTCGCTGCGCTGTTGGCAGCGCTCAGCGTGCTGGCGGCCGGATCGTCGAGGTCGGACTGGCAACTGGTCGCGGCCTGGACGTGCAATGGCGCAGCGGCCGGAACCATGCTGGCGATCGGTCGCGGCTTCGTCCAGCGTCACACGCCGCACGAT
Source organism: Acidimicrobiales bacterium (assembly GCA_041394265.1). NCBI lineage: Bacteria > Bacillati > Actinomycetota > Acidimicrobiia > Acidimicrobiales > Acidimicrobiales bacterium. Next base: position 1,227,733 of record JAWKIO010000005.1, on the reverse strand, counting down.
CGGCTCGGTCGTGCGGCGATCGCCTCCCGATCGATCACTCGAACGGCGTTCGTCGTTGGCGCATTGCTGGCAGGTGCCATCGCCAACGCCACGTCGATTCGGTGGGCGTTCGCCGTGTCGGCGTCGTTCCATCTCCTCGGCGCCGCGCTCCTCACCCGAGCCTTCCGCTACGAGCCGACGTGATCACTCCTCGGCATCGACCGTGAACGATTCGACGAGTTCGAGGAAGGTGCCGTCCGGATCCCGGAAGCAGAAGAAGCGAGTCCCCGAGGTTTCGTTCATCATCACCGTGGCGGGCGGACCGACGATCTCGACCCCTTCGGCCTCGAGCGCTGCGTAGTCGGCGGCCAGGTCGGTGGTCCGTAGGGCGAGGCGGGCCAGCCCCGGTCGGTAGAGATGGGGATACGGGTCGGACTCGTCACGGGGCGACACCCACTCCAGCAGGTCGATCACGACCGGTGGGCTCGAACCCGGAATCGTCAGGATCGCGCCACGCACCTGATACGGCGGCATGCCGACGGCAGCGGCAACCTCGGGCGTGTTGGTCTCCGGTACGACCCAGAACTCCCGGAACCCCAGCATCTCGTAGAACCGAAGTGACCGTTCGTAGTCACGGCAGTTGATGTTCACATGGACCATGCCCGAGATGTGCACGAGGTCTCCCTTCGTTCGAAAGTTGCCGGCCTGACGCGACGGTCAGGAGACCACCGTGTCGCCGTTGTCAATGACGAGTTCGGCGCCGTTGATGTGTTTCGACTCGTCGCTCACCAGGAAGACGACGAGGTGGGCCACGTCACTCGGTTCGCCGACACCGAGTCGCTGCCGGAGCGCCTCCGGATCGTCGGCGCCCGGCAGGTCGATCCCCATGAGGGAGTCGAGTGCCTGGTGGACCATTGGGGTGTTGATGCTGCCCGGATGGACCGAGTTGCATCGGATGCCGAGCTTGTTCTGCCGGCAGTACGCCGCAACGGCCTTGGACAGCGAGCGGATGCCACCCTTGGCCGCCGAGTAGGCGGCGTACGGGGCGATGCCGGTGAGCGCCGCGGTCGACGACATGTTGACGATCGATCCGCCTCCACTCGAACGCAGGAGTGGGATGGCGGAACGGCATCCGAAGAAGGTGCCGTCGAGATGGATGGCCAGCGTCCGGCGCCAGATCTCGGTCGAGGTGTGCTCGATGTCGGCGATCGGCGCAATGCCTGCGTTGTTGACCAGTGCATCGAGCTGCCCGTAGCGCTGTTCGACCTCGGTCATCACCTCGGCCCAGGCGGCCTCGTCGCTCACGTCGTGTGGGAGGAACACGGCACCGAGTTCGTCGGCGAGCGACGACCCGGCGTCGGTGTCGATGTCGGTCATCACCACGTGGGCGCCTTCGGCCACCAGGGCGCGACTGTCGGCCGCCCCGAGTCCAGAGGCAGCACCGGTCACCACGACGACCCTGCCGGCAACGCGCCCGTCGCCCGTGCTCACGGAGCGAAGGCGACTCGAAGGTCGCGCTTGAGGATCTTGCCGCTCGGGTTCTTCGGGAGCTGCTCGACGATGTTGACGTGCTTCGGCGTCTTGTAGCCGGCGAGGCGTTCCCGCGTGAAGGCGATCAGCTCGTCGGGGGTGGCCGATGCGCCGGCTCGCAGCACCACACACGCCGCCACGGCCTCGATCCACTTGGGGTCGGGGACACCGAAGACGGCGACCTCGGCGACGGACGGATGTTGGAAGAGGCAGTCCTCGACTTCCTTGCTCGCCACGTTCTCGCCGCCGGACTTGATCATGTCCTTCTTTCGGTCGACGACAGTGAGATACCCCTCGTCGTCCATGATCCCGAGGTCGCCCGAGTGGAACCAGCCGTTCTTGAACGTGGCGGCGGTCTTCTCCGGATCGTTCCAGTAGCCGATCATGGCCTGCGGGCTCCGATGCACGATCTCGCCGATCGTGCCCGCCGGTACCGGCTGATCGTCGTCGTCGACGATCCGGGTCTCGACGTTCAGTGTCGCCAAGCCGGCCGATCCGGCCTTTCGCACCTGATCGCTGGGTTGGAGGATCGTGGCGACCGGTGCCATCTCGGTCTGGCCGTAGAAGTTCCACAGGTCGACGTTCGGGAGGCGTTCGCCGATTTCGCGCAGCACCTCGAGCGGCATGATCGACGCTCCGTAGTACCCCTTGCGCAACGACGACAGGTCGTACTTCTCGAAGGCTTCCGAGCGCATGATCGAGATCCACACCGTCGGTGGACAGAACAACTTGGTCGCCTTCTCCCGCTCGATCGCCGCACAGATCAGCTCGGGGTCGGGGCTGGGCAACACGATGCTGGTCGCCCCGACGTACACGTCGGGTGTGAGGAAGCAGTGGAGCTGGGCGCAGTGGTAGAAGGGCAGCGAGTGGATCTCGATGTCGTCGCTCGTCATGCCGCCGTCGACGAGACAGCTCACATACTGGGCGATGAGGGCCCGACTGGTGAGCGTGGCGCCCTTGGGTCGGGACTCGGTGCCGCTCGTGTACATGATCTGGATCGGATCGTCGTCGTCGATGTCGACGTCGATCGAGTCGTCTCGGCCTGCGGCGTCAAGCGTGGCCACGTCCTCGTGACCGTCGGGGCGGGGGAGTGCCGCCGCGCTGGCGATCCAGCAGCGAACCGAAGGCGCACGGTCGCCGAGCGCGCTTGCCCACGCCGTCGCCATGGTGTCGGCCAGCTGGTCCTCGACGATGTAGCCGACGGGTTGGGAGTGGTCGACGATGTAGCCGAGCTCGTCGGCGTTGAGCATGAAATTGGCCGGGACCGAGATGGCACCGAGTCGGGCCAGAGCGAAGTAGTAGACGAGGTAGTCCCGCGAGTTGTGGGCGAACATCACGATCCGGTCGCCCTTGCCGACGCCTCGATCGGCGAACGAGTTCGCCACCCGTGTGACCAGCCGATCGAGCTCGGCGAACGTGTCGACGTCACCGTCCCACACCAGCGCCCGATGGTCGGGCCGACGGCAGGCCGTGCGGTGGAGCAGGTCGGCGATGCCGTGGCGTCGCGCAGCAGTGATCTCTGGAGTGCTCGTCATGGCCCCACTCTGCCACAGCAACTTTGGCGAGTTGGCACCTCTGAGCGGCATCAACTCGCCAGAGTTGCTGTGTCCTTGACAGCGAGGTGGCTGGCCTCTCAGATGGCTCGGTGCCAAGCGACGCCGAAGAACGCATGATCGAAGCGGCCGAGCGCATCGCCGCCGAGGAAGGTCTCGGAGCGATGTCGCTCCGGGCGGTCCAGGCCGCTGCCGGCCAGCGCAACAAGTCGGCGGCCCAGTACCACTTCGGTTCGCGCGAAGGATTGATCGAACGCATCGTCGTGCACCGCATGGGCCCTATCAACGAGCGTCGGGTAGAGATGCTCGGCACCCTGCCGGACGAGGCGACGCTCGCCGACCTGGTAGAGGTGTTCGTCCGGCCGACCGCCGAGGCGGTCCTGTCCGGACGTCCGAGCTACTGGGCCCGGTTCGTCATCGCCGGCACCGCCGACCCGACCGTGGCCGACGTGGTGCGAGTCCACCTCCAGGGCGAAGGATTCCGGGTGATCGCCCGGCGTCTGTTGGCTGCGCTCGACCATCTACCCGAGGCGACTCGTGCTCGCCGTCTGGAACAGGTGTTCAGCCTGGTCTTCGCCAGCTTGGCCCGGGCGGAACGCGAGCCCATGGTCGACGACGTCGATGCGCTCATCACCGACCTGGTCGTCGTCTGTGTCGCCATCCTCGCCGTCGGTACCTCCCCGTCAACGGCCGGAATTGAGGCGCGCGCCTTGACAGATTGAGGCGCGTGCCTCAAGGGGGAAACGATGCTCGATCAAGCCATCACCGGACCGGCCAACGGATTTCTCGGCGGGCCGCGTGTCGGCGACGTCCCGGTGCCGCCGACCCACGGTCGGTTTACGATCACGCCGCTGTCGCCGACCATCGGCGGTGTCGTCGAAGGGATCTCGCTGGCCGATGACGTCGATGCCGAGCTGTTCGAATTGCTGAACGCTGCGCTGCTGGACTGGAAGGTCCTCTTCTTCCGTCACCAAGACATCACCAATGAGCAACATTTGCGATTCGCTGCGAACTGGGGTGATGTCGAGAGCCACCCGTTCTTCAGCGTGCTGCATCCCGACGAACACCGGCCCGAGGTGGTGCGTTTCGAGAAGGGCGAGAACGTCTCGGGCTACGAGAACATGTGGCACAGCGATGTCTCGTGGCGAGCGGAGCCCTCGCTCGGCTCGGTGCTACGGGCCGTCGAGGTGCCGGCCGCCGGCGGCGACACGCTGTGGGCCGACATGGGGCTGGCCTACGACCATCTCACGCCGGCCATGAAGGAGCGGCTCCAGGGAATGACCGCCATCCACGACTGGATCAAGTCCTTCGGCGCCGTGATGGCGCCCGAGATGCGAGACACCTTGCGCCCCGACTTCCCACCGTCGGAGCACCCGGTGGTGCGCACCCATCCCGAGACCGGGCGCAAGCTCCTCTACGTCAACCGGATCTTCACCGACCATCTGGTCGGTCTCGAGCCGGACGAGAGCGCCGAGCTCCTCGACTTCCTCTGCCTCCAGGCCAACTTCCCGGAGTATCAGTGCCGCTGGCACTGGGAGGCCGGCGACGTTGCCCTCTGGGACAACCGCTCGACCCAGCACTACGCGGTGTCGGACTACGCCCCGCAGCGACGAGTGATGGAGCGGATCACCATCATCGGCGACAAGCCCTACTGACGACCGCCCACCTCCCGTCCAACCCGCTCCACCACCTGCCAACCCCGCTCCACCGCCGGCAACTTTGGCGAGTTGACACCTCTGAGCGGCATCAACTCTCCAAAGTTGCGGGGGTTTCTTGGTCAGGCGCGGTGGTCGAGGTAGGCGCGGGCGATGGCTCGGAGGCGGTCGCGGCCGAAGCTCGGATCGTGTCCTCCATGGACGACGGTGACCGGCAGCTCGAGGAGTCGACGCATGGTCGAGCAGTAGGCGTCGATGTCGGAGTCTTCCAGTTCGTCCAGCAGCGGACCGTCGTAGACGGCGTCGCCGGAGAAGAGCGTGCCCGTGGCCGACTCCCACAAGCCGATCGATCCGGGGGAGTGTCCGGGAAGGTGGAGCACTTCGAAGCGGCGATCACCGAGATCGACCGTGTCGCCCTCGTCGACCAGGCGAGTGACACGGGCCGGTTGCTGGGCGAACGCGTCGAGGCGGTAGCCGGCAGGCAGGGCGCTCACGAAGAGCGGATCGGTCATCGCATAGCCGGCCCGTTCGAGCCCGGCGACCGCCTCGGGACCCCAGGCCACCAACGGGTCCAGGGACGTCATCGTCGGTTGTTCGAGACGGTGCGATTCCGCTGGGTGGACGAGCACGTCGGCGAACTCGTGATGTGAGCCGATGTGGTCGTCGTGTCCATGCGTGGCAACGGCGCTCACCGGCTTGTCGAGGACCTCGCCCATCGCCTCGACGAGGCTGAGGACGCCCATCCCGGTGTCGATGACCAGGTCACGGTCGCGTCCTCGCACGTGCCAGATGTTGCATCGCATGAGGGGCACGACGTGCGGCTCCCACCACAACGTGATGCCGTCGTCGACGGCTCGGTTCTCGAACCAGCGGTCGGCGATCGGCATGATCATGGACGGTCACGTTACCCCTGCGGCCCGGGCGCGTCGTCGAGATCGAGGGCTGGGCGACTGGTCACGGTCGGATCGGCGGCGTAGGTTGCGGGCCATGAGCAAGATCGTCTCCGACCCACGTATCGACCCCCGGATCAAGGCAACGATGGGGGCGATGCCCGAGTCGTCGCCCAGCGACGTCGCCGACCGCGACACTCTTCTCGCACAGAACAACACGCCCGAGGCCAAAGCGATGCAGGCGATGATGGTGGCCGGGCTGGACATGCTCGACCGGGAAGACATTGCGCCCTCCGACGGGCTCGACATCCACGAGTTCGAGTTCACCTCGCAGCCCGATGGCAACACGGTGAAGGTGAACTTCATGCGGCCGAAGGCGGCGACCGGCCCCGTGCCGTGCGTGTACTACATCCATGGCGGTGGCATGCAGTCGCTGTCTGCCTTCGACGGCATGTATCGCTCGTGGGGTCGCATCATCGCCAATCAGGGTGTCGCCGTCGCCATGGTCGATTTCCGCAACTGTCTCATCGCCTCCAGCGCCCCCGAGGTCGAGCCGTTCCCCGCCGGCCTGAACGACTGTGTCGCCGGACTCAAGCACGTCATCGAGCACGCCGAGTCGCTCGGCATCGACCCGGCCCATGTCATCGTCGCCGGTGAGTCCGGTGGCGGGAACCTCTCGATCGCCACCACGATGAAGCTGAGCCGAGACGGCGATCTCGGTCTGATCCGAGGGCTCTATGCCCTGTGCCCCTACATCGCCGGTGAGTGGCCGCAAGACCGGTTCCCGTCGTCGACCGAGAACGAGGGCATCCTGCTCAGCCTCCACAACAACAACGGGCGCATTGCGTACGGGATCGAAGAGTTCGAGGCGAAGAATCCGTTGGCCTGGCCGTCGTTCGCGACCGAGGACGACGTGAAGGACTTCCCTCCCACCATGATCAGCGTCAACGAGTGCGATCCGCTGCGCGACGAGGGCATCGAGTTCTACCGCCTGCTCGTGCGGGCAGGCGTCAGTGCGCAATGCCGCCAGGTCATGGGCACGATCCACGGCACCGAGATCTTCTCGGCTGCGTGCCCCGACATCAGCTACGAGACGGCCCGCAGCATGGCGCATTTCTGCGCCACGATCTGAGTCGCCGTCCCACCGACTGAGCCCACCGTTTCGGGCGCCGTAGCTCGATCCTCGAGCGACGATGTAACTCTTCGATTCGCGTGGCGTCGTCTCGGCCAGCGCGTCATGATGTCGCGAAACGGAGGGAACCAACATGAACAAGTGCCGCAGTGGCCTGGCGTCGCTGTTGGCGGTGAGCGCGCTCACCGCCTGCGGTGGCGGTAGCGACGAAGCGAGCGTGGCCGTGCCCGAGGGCGCAACGCTTTGCAGCGTCTACACCGACAGCTATGAGCCGATCCTGAGTGCGCCCACGGCCTTCGGCGAGGACGGCTGGGAGGACGAGGCCAAGCAGTTGGTCGATCTGGCGAAGCAGCTCGAGCAGCTGGCCCCCGCCGAACAAGCCGACAACGCAACGGCGAACGTGGGCTACTTCCAGGCCCTGGCCGACGTGAAGTCGGCGAGCGAGTTCGTGCCGGGGAGCAACGACTTCAACAGTTACCTCAGGAGTTCCTGCTGAGGTCCTCCTCCGACCAGAAGCCAACGAGCGGTACCGGGTCGGGATCGGTCGCGTAGCGGCGCAGTCGTTCGAGCCCGGCGGGGTCATAGATCTCGATGAGGTCGAAGATCACCTCCGGGCCGACGGCGCGCAGCGCCTTGTGCGCTGGCGACCCAACACGGGGAAGGCTGGAGGTCAACACGATCGCCCGCTCGGTCGACGCACCGGACATGGCCTGCAGCACGTTGAGGCGCCCGAGCAGCTTCCAGACGGCATCGATGCGCTGGAGCCCGGGCCGGCTCGAGGTGAAGGCGCCGGAGGCGTCGACCCACCAGCGGGTGCCGCTCGCCGGGCTGACGATCTGGAAGTCGAACTCGAGGATGCCCGGTGAGTGCTTCGCCTTCGCTCGGATGTCGCCGAAGCCGGCTTCGTGCAGTCGCCGCTCGGCGAGATCTTGGACCTTCTTCCCTTCGCTCACGGCGAGCGCTTGGAAGAACTCTTGGCGGTCATCGATCGACAGGCTGCCAACGATCTCTCGCTGCTGCTCGATCGGGCGCTGATCGAGCGACCCGACCGCGGCGTCGAGCCGGTCGATCCGCTCCAGCTCGGCGTCGAGCCGCTGCTCGGCCAAGGAAGCGAAGGCGGGATCGGTGTCGTAGCCGACCCCGATGCGGCCGGCACGGGCGGCAGCGACCAGGGTGGTGCCGGACCCGAGGAACGGGTCGAGCACGATGTCGCCGGTGTAGCTGTAGAGGTCGATCAGCCGTCGCGGCAGCTCGATCGGGAACGGCGCCGGGTGACCGATGCGGGTGGCCGACTCGGCGTCGATCCGCCAGACGTCGCGGGTGACGTCGAGGAACTCGTCGTTGGTGATCGTCGATTCGTAGGGGAGGCCCTGGCGCTCGCGCTGTTTGGTCGTGAGTGCTCGGGAGAACCGGCCCTTCGAGGCGATGATGACCCGTTCGGTCATGTCGCGCAGGACCGGGTTCGATGCCTTGGCGAACGAACCCCAGGCGCACGATCCCGACGATGTCGACGCCTTCTCCCAGATGACCTCTCCTCGCAGGAGCAGCCCCAGGTCGTCCTGGAGGATCGAGATCACGTCGGCGCTCAGGCTGCGGTAGGGCTTGCGGCCGAGGTTGGCCACGTTGACGGCGATGCGCCCGCCCGGCTCGAGGACACGTCGGCATTCGGCGAAGACGTCGCGCAGCATGTCGAGGAACTCGAGGTAGCTCCCGGGGATCTGGCTGACCCCGTCGGCATCGCCCGTCACGGCGAGCTCGTACTCCTTGCCGACGAAGTAGGGAGGTGACGTGATCACGAGCGCGACGGAGTTGTCGGGAAGTTCGCTCATGTCGGCCGACGAGCCGACGAGGGCAGCGCCCGAGCCGAGCTTGTCGATCAGGGCGTCGGGACGGTTGACCGTCTCGTCGTCGGAGAGTTCCGGCGGGGCGAACCGGGCATAGAACGTCGACGCGTCGTGACCCTCGCGGCGGCCAACGCCGAAAGAGGAGGTCTGCGTCCGATCGCTCCGCTCGTTCATGGCCAAGAGCCTACGCGCGCCGTTCGGGTTCGCTGGCGTACCTACCTGTCGAGGCGGTGTGTCAGACTCCGACGATGGAGACAGTCGACGAGAACGACGGGGCGTCCGGTGTCGCAGATGACGTGCAGGGTGCCGCCGCATGGCAGGCGATGGTCGACGGCCTGGCAGCTGCCGGGCGTGCCATGGCGGATCACGTCGCCGATCTGTCGCCGGCAGAACAGGCCGACGGGTTCCGGGCGTTGCTGCGTTCGCTCAACAACCAGCTCGGGCGGTTCGAGGTCGATCGGGCCGACCCCGAGCTCGTGCCGTTCAACGGGTGGCGCGAGAAGTTCTTCATGGACAATCCGGACTTTCACTACTGGGTGGCCGACATCGACGATGGCCGTCGCTACCGATTGACCGGTCGCATCGGGGATGCGTCCTACACCTCGATCACCGCATACGCCGCGGGTGGCATCATCGATGCCTCGGCGGCGTCCCGCCTCGACCAGGACTCCCTCGAGCTCGAGGCCGACGGAAGCTTCGAGGTCATGGTGTCTCGCGAGCAGCCGCCGGCGGGCAACTGGCTGCCATTGCCACAGGGGGCGAACTCGATCTGGGTTCGCAGCTTCTACGACGATGTGCATCGCGACGCGCACGGCGAGGTGCACATCGAAGCGCTCGATTCGGCTTCCGTGCCGCCGTTGATCGACACCGACCGTTTCGTCCACCGTCTGCAACGCCTCGGGAAGGGTGCCCGCTCGACCGTACGCGGTATCTCGACGTCGGTCGCCGAGGACCTCGCCCGTCCGAACGAGGTGCGAGTGTGGGAGGAGATGCAGGGCGGTGCGGCCTTCACCGAGCCCGGCATCCACTACCAGCGGGGTGCGTGGCAGCTCGGTGAGCGCCAGGCGCTCGAGATCCGCCTGACACCGGTGGAGTGCCGCTACTGGAACCTGATGCTCTACAGCCGGTTCCTCAACTCCCTCGACCACCGACATCGGCCGGTGTCGCTGACCGGCGCTCGCGCGATCGCCGAAGATGACAGCTCGGTGCGGGTGCTGCTCTCGGCCACCGACCCCGGCGAGGGCAACTGGCTCGATACCGAAGGCCGGCCGTTCGGGATCTTCGTGGTGCGGTGGCTCCATGCCGAGACGGCCCCGCAGCTGCCCGAGCTCCGAGTGGTCGACCTCCCAGGAGCGTCGCGATGAGCGAGCGACTCGATGTCGACGAGTTGGCTGGCCGGGCGCTCGGCGAAGCGCCGGTTGCGTCCCTCGGCCCCGACGACTGGCAGGAGGCGCTCGAGGTGTTCGTGCGCTCGGTCAACGATGACGCCCGGCTGCACCGGCGGGGCATGGCCATGGCCGGGGCGACGGCGGTCGGTCGGCTCCGTGCCCGCATGGCCATCGACCGCTGGTACGAGCACCACCCCGCCCGCGTCGGCGCCCGCCCCGAGGCACCGATCTTCATCATCGGCGGATGGCGGACCGGCACCACGTTCCTCCAGCGGTTGCTCGCTGCGTCACCGACCCTGCGTGCTCTGCACCCGTGGGAGCTGGGCGCGCCATGGAAGGCCGCCGGTGCCGACGAGCAAACGAGGGCGCAGCTCATCGCGGCGGCGCAGGTTGGCCACGATCGGCTGCACGAGCTGAGCCCCCAACTCCAGGTGGTCCACGACTCCGGTGCCGATCTGCCCGAGGAGTGTGTCCTGGCGCTCGGCACCACCATGCGGAACTGGGGGTTCTTGTCGACGATGCGGCTCACCGGCTACGCCGATTGGCTGACTGGGCAGGACTTCGGCCCGGAGTACGAGGCCTACGCCCGAGTGCTCGCGATGCTCGACGACCGCGATGGGCGCCGCTTCGTGCTCAAGGCCCCGGCCCACACCGCCGAGCTGATGTCGCTGATCGAGGCGTTCCCCGATGCGACCGTCGTCCATCTGCATCGCGATGTCGTCGAGACGGTTGCGTCGGGATCGAGCCTCTTTGCCGTGTTCCGCTCGATCTACTCCGACGAGGTCGACCCGATCGATGTCGGTGACTTCCAGGCCCGCACGACCCTGCTCTGGTTCGAGCGGGCGATGGCCGCCCGTGACGAGTGCGAGCGCCGCGGTGTCGGGCGGTTCGTCGACGTCGCCTACACCGACTTCGTTGCCGATCCGCTGGCGACGGCCCGTGCCGTCCACGAGGCGGCGGATCTCGGATGGAACACCACCATCGAGCAGGCACTGCGCGAGCGGCTCGACGAGCGGGCGACAAAGCCGCACGGAAGGCACGAGTACACGCCCGAACAGTTCGGCCTCGACGCTGATGAGATCCGGCGCCGGTTCTCGTCGTACACCCAGCGCTTCGGTGTGAACTGACCCGTCAGCCGTCGGCGTCGTTCGCTACGGGCGAGGAGAACTCGATCCGCTGAGCGGTCGATTCGAGATGGGCCTGGATCAGGTCGGCGGCCCGTTCAGCGTCATGCTCGAGCGCAGCATCGAGGAGATCTCGGTGTTCGACGGCGACGGTCGGCAGTTCGATGCCGCGTCGGCCCGAGAGATGCCGATAGAGCTCGGCCTCGTCGAACAGCTGCTGGCGGACGACCTGCATCGTGGCGTTCGGGCACGCCGAGGCCAACACGGTGTGAAAGCGGCGGTGGGCGTCCATCCAATCGGGGTTGGCCGAGCCGTCGGGTCCCAACATGTCGGTGACTGCGAGCACGTGATGGGCGGCGACGAGTTCGCCCTCCCAACCCGTGTCGCCGTGTTCGACCGATGACGACACCGTGACCCGCTCGACGTGGCAGCGGGCCCAGGTCAGGTCGGCGAGATGCTCGGGTGACGCGAGGCGAACCCGGAACCCGGCCTGGGGTACGGCGTCGACCAATCGCTCCGACGCCAGGCGGGTCACCGCCTCTCGCACCACCCCGAGGCTGACGCCGTAGTCGCGGGCAAGCACATCGAGCAGGAGTCGCTCGCCGGCGCCGAGCTTGCCGTGGAGAACGTCGGCCCGTAGCTGCTCGTAGACGTCTTCGGTGAGGGAACGGCCCTTGCGCTTGCGCATTCGGAAACCCTAGCAAACGTCGATCATCGATGAGTGCTTGACAAATCGATTTCGATGCAACATGGTTCTGAGCGTTCCCGCCACCTACGCCGCCGTCCAATGAAAGCTGATCGATGAGCGCCTTCGAGTTCGCCTACATCAACGTCGAGGTCGCCGATCCCGCGGCCTTCGGCACCGTTCTGGCCGAGGTCGTCGGGCTGCAACCGGGAGCAAGCAGCGGCTCCACCCAGAGCTGGCGCAACGATGGTGCCATCCATCGAGTGCTCGTCGACGAGGGGCCGGGCAACGACGCGGTGGCGGTCGGCTATGCCTACCCCACCACCGACGATCTCGACGCCGCCGTCGCTCGCCTCACCGAGCTGGGCTACGACGTGCAGGAGGGATCCGACGCCGAGCGGTCGGCCCGTGCTGTCGAACGCTTGCAGTGGTGCACCGCTCCGTGGGGCACCAGGGTCGAGCTCGTGACCGGGCTCGCCGATGCTGCCGACCCCTTCGCCTCGCCGTTGATGCCGGGCGGATTCCTCACCGAGGGTGTCGGGTTCGGCCATTGCGTCTTCATGGTCCCCGACCACGACGCCTCGCACCGATTCGTCGTCGACGGGCTCGGGTTCGCACAGACCGATTGGATCGAGGTCGAGTTCGCTCCCGGCGTCGGCATCGAAGGTCGCTTCTATCACTCGAATCCGCGGCATCACACCCTCGCACTCATCGCCGCACCGGCGCCCCCGCCCGGCGTGCCGACCACCTCGCTGCATCACATCATGTTCGAGGCGAATCAGATCGACGACGTCGGTGCCGCCTTCGACCGTGCCTACGCCGCAGGCTTGCCGATCCCGAACGGGATCGGCAAGCACGACAACGACCGCATGACCAGCTTCTACCTCCAGACCCCCGCCGGCTTCCAGATCGAGGTCGGCACCGGCGCCCGCACCGTGGGTGAGGATTGGTCGGAGAATCGCCGCTACGAATCGATCAGCGCCTGGGGCCACCAGCCGGTGGTCCGAGGCTGAGGAGACCCATCACATGAGCTTTCGACTGGCAACCATCGACGGACGAGCCGCACTCGTGGCCGGCGACCACTATCACGATCTCGAATCGGTGAGCGGCGGTGCGCTCGGCCCCGATCCCATGGCTGCACTCGCCCGACCCGATCTGCTGTCATCGTTGACCGCCGGCCTCGATCCGTCGTCGGCCACCGGCGCACTTGCCGACGCCGTGCTCGGCCCGCCGGTGCCCCGGCCGCAGAAGGTGTTCGGCATCGGGCTGAACTATCACTCGCACGCCGCCGAGTCGAACATGGAAGTGCCGGAGCAGCCACTGGTGTTCACCAAGTTCCCCTCGTGCCTGGTCGGGCCGACCGCCGACGTCGAGCTTCGCAGCAACGGCGTCGACTACGAGGGCGAGCTCGTGGTGGTCATCGGAGAGGGAGGGCGTGACATCCCGGTCGAGCGGGCCTGGCAGCACGTCGTCGGTGTGATGGTCGGCCAAGACGTGTCCGACCGTCCGCAGCAGTTCGCCGCCAAACCACCGCACTTCGATCTGGGCAAGTCGTTCGACACCTTCGGCCCCACCGGTCCGGTCGTCGTGTCGCTCGACCAGCTCGACGACCCCGACAACCTCACCATCACCACCTGGATCAACGGCGACCAGCGCCAGCACGACACCACGGCGAGTCTCATCTTCGACGTGCCGGCCCTCATCGCCTATCTGTCGAGGATCACCACGCTCGTCACTGGCGACCTCATCTTCACGGGCACGCCCGAAGGCGTCGGCGCCGCCAGCCGTCGGTTCCTCGTCGACGGCGACATCATCACCACCACCATCGACGGTGTCGGCACGATGACCAACCGCTGCGTGCGCATCGGCGACTGATCGTCTCGAACGAAGATCAAGCGTTGGGGCGGATGAGGACCTTCTCGCCGGTGGCCTGCTTGGCGTAGGCCGACACTCGATCGGGATCGAGCGTCTCGCCTAGCGTCAGTTCGTCGGTGTAGTGACTGGCGAACGTCGTGTGCATCTCGTCGACCACTCGCTGTCGCAGTCGATTCGCGACCTCGGGTCCGACCTCGTTCATGAAGTTCGTCAGCAGGTAGCCACCAACGCTCCACGACATGCCGAAGGTGCGGGTCAGCAGGGTGGGGCCGCGGTCGAGTCCGCCGTAGATGTAGACCTGCTTGTGGGTGGTCGACCCGTAGCGGCTGTAGCCCTCGGCGTTGGCCACGGCGGCGGCCTCCATGGCGGCGAGGATCTGCCCGGCGAGCGGGCCGCCGCCGATGGCATCGAAGGCGATGGTGGCGTTGGTCTCGGTCAGCGCCGCAACGAGGTCGTCGGTGAAGGAGTCGGCGCTCGAGTCGACGACGTAGGCGGCGCCGATCGAGCGCAGGAGGTCGACCTGACACGGCCGTCGCACGATGTTGACGAGCGATATCCCGTCGGCGATGCAGATCTTGTTGAGCATCTGACCGAGGTTGGATGCCGCCGCCGTGTGCACGAGCGCCGTGTGACCCTCGCGCTGCATGGTCTCGGTCATCGCCAATGCCGTGAGGGGGTTCACGAACATCGAGGCGCCGTCGCGGGGGTCGGTGTCATCGGGGAGTCGCAGTGCGCTCGCCACGGGGACACATCGATACTCGGCGTACATGGCGCCACCCAACACGGCCACGGTGGCGCCGAGCAGTGCTTGCGCCTCGTCGGAGTCGCCGGCCTCGACGACGACACCGGCGCTTTCGTTGCCCACCGGCATCGATTGCCCGACCCGCCCGGCCAGGGTCGCGAAGACCGCCGGGGGAATCTGCGCCGTCAGCTTTGGGTGGGTGTCGGTGCCGGACGCCTCGACGGTGGAGAGGTCGGCACCGGCGAGCAACAGCCCGAGGTCGGAAGGGTTGATCGGTGTGGCATCGACCCGAACGAGGACTTCATGTGGACGCGGGGTCGGCCGCTCGACGTCCACGATGGCCACCTCGAGCATCGAGTCGGGGGTGACGAGGGATTGCAACTGGCGCATCGTGGGCATCTTGGTCTCGCATCTCGTTGTCGGTGTCGACGAGTTCTTAGCACCGATCGAGCAATCGGCCCTCGGCGGGCCGGTCAAAGGTTTGACCCTGGCTCGGGTGGGGTAGCGGCCAGCTCCGTCATCGGAGGTATCAGCGCATGGACTTGCACAGTGGAACGCCGTTCTGGCCTCGTCGGGATGGCATCCTCGCCACACACCCGCCGTTGGATCGCGACATCTCGTGTGACGTGGCGGTCGTCGGCGGTGGCATCACCGGAAGCCTTGTCGCACTCGAGCTCGCCCGGCGAGGCCTGGAGGTCGTCGTGGTGGAGCGCCGCGACACCGGTGGCGGGAGCACGTCGGCCAGCACGTCGATGCTCCAGTACGAGATCGACGAGTTGCTGGTCGACCTGATCGACGTGATGGGGCGAGAGGATGCCGAGCTGGCCTACCAGGAGTGTGGCCGTGGCATCGACCTCGTGGAAGCGGCGACGCAGCGGGTCGGGCACAACTGCGGATTCCGGCGGTCGCCGAGTGTCTTCATGGCACCCAGGCCGTCAGACGTCGACACCCTCCGACGTGAGTTCGAGGCGAGGCAACAGGCCGGCTTCGAGGTGAGGTGGCACGACCGGGACTCACTCGCCGAGCGCTGGGGCCTGGTCGGTGACGCTGCGATCGAATCCGCGGCTGGTGCCTCGGTGGACCCCTACCAGCTCGGCGCGTTCGCCCTCGCTCGAGTGCTTGCGCTCGGCGGGCGTGTCTTCGATCGAACCGAGGTCGTTGCCTACGAGCATCGTCCGCGCCGATCCGTTCTGACGACGAATCGAGACGCCACGATCACCTGCAAGCACACGGTGATCGCCACCGGCTACGAGGTGGCGACCCTTCTGCCGGAGCTCCCATTGGCGATCCACTCGTCCTTCGCGCTGGTGAGCGAGCCGATCCTCGACCTCGATGCCCGGTACCCCGATGGGCTGCTGTTCTGGGATCACGACGATCCCTACCTCTACGGTCGGACCACCGACGACCTCCGGTTGCTGATCGGCGGGCGGGACGAGACGTACCGCGACCCCAAGCGGCGGGAACGGGCGATGCCGTCGAAGACCCGAGCGCTCGCCCGCTCCGTGCCGAAGCGCTTTCCCGCCATCGGTGAGATCGAGGTGGCGTTCGATTGGGCCGGCACCTTCGCCGAAACTCCCGACGGTCTCGCCTACATCGGCGGCCACTCCCAGCACCCTCGGACGCACTTCGCCCTCGGCTTCGGAGGCAACGGGATCACGTACAGTGCGCTCGCCGCCGACTACATCTCCCACGCCGTCGAACACGGCGACTACCCCGACGCCGCCCGACTGTTCGCGCTCGAACGCCCAGTCGTGCGACCGAGCTGACCGGCATGCGTCAGTAGGGCGAGCGGTAGACGTGGGTCGGCGAGTTGGCGGAGACCGACTCGGCCACTCACCATTGGTCGACCGTCACGGAGTGCGTCGTGCCACTCGCCGTCGGGAAGGAGGATCGAGGCCTCCTCGGTCGGCCAGGTGCCGGGCACGGTGACAACCACCATGTTGCCTCGGCGGTAGGCCAGGATCCGCCCGTTCCCGGTCGCCAGTGGCTCGTAGTCCAGAGGTGAGCCTTGGGCCTGACGAGAGGCCAGCGTTCGGCGGATCAGCGTCATCTTGGCGAGGTCGAACGATACCTCCCACGCCGATGGCACATCGTGCTCGGTGCTGTCTGCGCTCACGGCAGCGAGCCGGGACCAGTCGAGTGGTCGCCGGTTGTCCGGGTCGACGAGCGAGAGGTCACGGACCTCGTCGCCGCGGTAGAGGTCACCGACGCCCGGCGCCGTCAATCGAAGGAGGGCATGGATCAGCGAGCCGGCCTGTGCACGCTCCTCGATGGTCTCGAGCAGCGCTTCGATGGCCGCGCGGAACGCCGCGTTGTCGAGACACGATGCTGCGGTGGCAGCGAGGGTCGCTTCGTAGTCGGTGTCCGGTTCGATCCACGACGACCGCTCCGCCCCTTCTCTCACCGCTTTGATGAGGTAGTCGGTGAGCCGTTCCCGGTCGATCGGCCAGGCCCCGATCGCCGACTGCAGCAGCAGGAGCCCGTCGGCAGGATGCAGGTCGAGCTTCGGCAACCACGTGCCGACGAACGACGCCCAGATATCTGGCTTGTGTGACAGCGCCAGGAGCCGAGCGCGCACATCACCGCTGCGCTTGGTGTCGTGGGTCGAGGTGGTGAGCAGGGTGCGCGGGTGGCGATCCTGCGTCTCGATGGCCCAGCGGTGGAAGTCGGCCGTCGATGCGGGTCGACCGCCCGGGTCGCCGCCCACCTCGTTCATGGCCGCCAGTGGCAGGTAGCGGTACAGCGCTCGGTCCTCGCCACCCTTGGCCAGCGCCGGCCCGGTCAACTGTTGGAAGAGGGTCTGCGCCTGGCGATCGTCGTCATCCGTCGGCGTCGTCAGGATCGAGACAAGGGCGGCGATCGGAGTCGCCAGCGCCGGTGCGTCGGCAATCGCTCGGTCGGCAGCGGCGCGGATCACGGCGACATCGTCGTCACCACCCGAAGGGAGGTACGTGCGGTAGCGGCCGAGGGCAGCGGTCAGCGCAACGGTCGCCTCGGCGCCTTGCTCGCCGGACAGGGTCAGCGAAGGGTCGTGCTGAACACATCGTTGGATGCGCTCGACCTCCGGGCGCAACCGGTCGCGCAACACCTCATCGATCGCTTCGTGCTCGATCACCTCGTAGCGACGCTCATCACCGGTCGCTCTCGCCCAGAGGGCCCGCATCCGATCCCAGCCGTCGCCGTCCACCAGCAGTCGGTCGACGAGCCGGGCGAACTCATAGCCGGTCGTCCCGTCGATCGGCCAGCGGTCGGGCAGGGTCTCGTCGCCGACGAGGATCTTCTCGACCAAGAGAAGGCGACCGTCGCCGATGAAGTGGCGGAGCCAGGTCAGGTAGTCGTCGGGATCGGCGAGGCCGTCGACGTGATCGACCCGCACGCCGTCGATGACATGAGGCCAGCGCTCGAGGAGTTCGGCAAGGAGAGCGTGTCGGGCGAGCCGCACCCTCTCGGACTCGACGGCGACGCCGGCGAGCGAGTCGATCTCGAAGAAGCGACGCTGATTGCGTTCGGTCGATTGCCACGGCACCAGCCGGTACGGCTGAGCCTCGAGCACCTCGCCGATGGCAGGGGGCTGCATCCCGTCGATCGCCACCGACACCGGCAGCCTCAGTCCCGTGCTGAGCTCGATGACCGGGCCGTCGTCGGCGTCGCTGGGCGTGAGACATCGAAGCTCGTCGTTGAGCTGTTGCGTCAGCACCGGCAAGACGACCTTGCCGTCAGCCCCGTCCCAATCGATGTCGAACGCATCGGCGTGCTCGCTCGCCCTGCCGTGCCGAAGGACATCCCAGAACCACGGGTTCCGTTCGGGGGTGGCGATCGACAGGTGGTTGGGGACGATGTCGATGATGAGGCCGAGGCCGTGACGTTCGAGTTCGATGCACAACTGGTCGAGTGCCTCGGCCCCGCCGAGTTCGTCGCGCACCCGGGTCGGGTCGGTGATGTCGTAGCCGTGTCGGCTCCCGAGCTCGGCTTCGGCGATCGGCGACAGGTACAGATGGCTGATACCGATCGTCCGAAGGTAGGGCACGAGGCGGGAGGCAACACCGAAGTCGTCTTCCGGCGTGAGCTGGAACCGGTAGGCGGCGACAAAGGTGCGACCGCTGGGCGGGTTCACGGCCGGCTCCGGTGGGCGAACTGCGCCGACCACGGTGCAAGCAGGCCCTCGCCACCGGACCCGGGGCCGCCGTAGCGGGCGTCGGATGTGTCCAGCACCACAGTCCAGTTGTTCGCCGCCCACTCGGATGGCGTGTCGCCGAAGTGCAGCGCGAGCATCGTCTCGTTGTCGTCGAAGTGGCGACGCACGAAGATTGTGGACCCCTCAGATGTGACCGTGGTCGTCGCCGTCGGAGCAGCGACAGCCCGGTTCGCCCGCCGGTGGAGGAGCAGATCCCGATACAGCTCGAGGACTTCGCGGTGGGGCGAGTCGGCCATGACCGTGTGGTCGAGCACCGCCGACTCGAACGTGGCCGGATCTGCTGGGTCGGGGATCGACTCGGGCTCGAACTCGGGGAACTCGGCCCGTCGGCCGGTGCGAGTGGCCTCGACGATCGCCGGGTCTTGGTGATCGATGAAGAACGGGAACGGCGCCCGCTCGCCGTACTCCTCGCCCATGAACAGCATCGGAGTGAACGGGCTCAGCACAACGGCGGCGGCGGCGAGTCGGCGACGCTCGGGATCGACCAGCACGTCGAGCCGCTCGCCGGCCGCCCGATTGCCGATCTGGTCGTGGTTCTGGTCGCACACGACCAGCTGATGGAACGGGACGCCATTGGGGCCCGTCGTGGTCAGCGCCCGACCGTGCCGTCGACCCCGAGCCAGCGAGTGGCGACCTTCGAACGTCCAACCCGCCTCCAGGCAACGCTGCACATCGCCCACTCCGTCGTAGTCGGCGTAGTACGACGGTCGCTCACCAGTCAGCGCGACACGGAGCGCGTGGTGGTAGTCGTCGTTCCAGACCCCGTCGCAGCCCTGGCCACCCGCTGACGTCGGACGAATGAGTGCCGGGTCGTTGGCCGACGACTCGGCAATGAGGATCGCATCGCGGCCTTGGGTAGCCGCGGCTCCATGCACGGCGTCGCACAGCTCGGAGATGAAGGTCGACGCCGTCGGGTCGACGATGGCGTGCACGGCGTCGAGCCGGAACCCGTCGATGCCGACGTCGGCGATCCACTCGACCGCCGAGTCGATGAAGAACCGTCGAACGTGATCGCTCCCCGGTCCGGCCACGTTGATCGCCGGCCCCCACGGTGTTCGATGATCGTCGGTGAAGTACGGTCCGAACCGGCCGAACTGATTGCCCTCAGGCCCGACGTGATTGTGGACGACGTCGAGTACGACGGCGATCCCGGCATGGTGGGCGGCGTCGACCAGTTCGATCAGTTCGGCCCGACCGCCGTAGGTGCTCTGCGCCGCGAACGGGTAGACGCCGTCGTAGCCCCAGTTGCGAGCACCCGGGAACTGGGCGATCGGCATGAGTTCGATCGCATTGATGCCGAGCGATGCCAGGTGATCGAGGTGATCGATGACCGACGCGAACGTGCCGCCCGAGGTGTAGGTGCCGACGTGGAGCTCGTAGAACACGAGTTCGTCGAGCCGGAGTGCCGGCCACGGTGGGTTGCCATCACGATCGTGCCATCGCGTCCCGGCGCCGGGCTCCCGCCCGAGGGGGACCACCTCGGAACGACCGAAGAGACCATCGGGCTGACTGCGGGTCGCCGGATCTGGGAGCACATCGCCCCCGTCGAGGCGATACCCGTAGCGCTGTCCGACCGCGACACCGTCGACGGTGGCGTGGTGGTACCCGTCGTCGCCCGCCACCATCGGCACCCGTTCCCCATCGAGGTCGACCTCCACCTGCTCGGCACGCGGCGCCCAGACGGTGAAGGTGGTGGAGCGATCGCCGGGGATCGCCCCGAGGCGCTCGTCGACCGCGGTCATGGCGCCACCCCTTCGGCCGAGCTATCGGCCGGTGGCACCGCCTGGAGGACCACCACCGATCGCGGTGCCAGGGTCAGCGCCGCTCCGCCGTCGATCACCGAACCATCGCCCCCGAGCGCGTCAACATCATCGGTCGCCTCCGCCACCGCGGCGCTCGTGGCGCTCACCCCCGCCATCGCTGCGCTCTTGGCGCTCACCCCCGCCATCGCTGCGCTCTTGGCGCTCACCCCCGCCACCGCTGCGCTCTTGGCGCTCACCCCCGCCACCGCTGCGCTCTTGGCGGTGTCGATCACCCGGATCCACGAGGCCCCGAACGGCTCCGACGGCAGTGTCCACTCGACCGCTTCGTGATGGGCGTTCACGAGCAGCAGATACGACTCGTCGGTGATGCGCTCGCCGAACCGGTCCATGGTCGAGATGGCCGACCCGTTGATGAACATCCCGAGCCGCGCCGCCGAATCGGCTTCCCAATCGCCGTTCCCCATCTCCTCGCCATCCGGCCGGAACCAGGCGATGTCATCGACGTGCCCGTGGATCGCCACGCCCTGGAAGAAGCGCCGCCGCCGAAAGACCGGGTGATCCGCACGGAACGCAATGAGGGCGGTGGTGAACGTCTGCAGATCCTCGTCGACGGACTCCCAGTCGAACCACGAGACCTCATTGTCCTGGCAGTACCCATTGTTGTTACCACCCTGGGTCCGACCCAGTTCGTCGCCGCCGAGCAGCATCGGGATGCCCTGCGACAGCAACAGCGTCGTCAGGATGTTGCGTTGCTGGCGACGCCGCACCTCGAGGATCTCGGGATCATCCGTCGGTCCCTCGACCCCGACGTTCCACGATCGATTGTCGTCGCTGCCGTCGCGACCGTCCTCGCCATTCGCCTCGTTGTGCTTGTCGTTGTAGGCCACCAGGTCGGCCAACGTGAAGCCGTCGTGGGCGGTGACGAAGTTGACGCTCGCCGTCGGCCGGCGCGCGTCGCCTTCGTAGAGATCCGAGCTCCCCGTGAGGCGGTCGCCAAGCTCGCCGACCGTGCCCGGCGATCCGCGCCAGACATCACGCACGTTGTCGCGATAGCGGCCGTTCCACTCGGACCACAGCGGCGGGAACTTGCCGACCTGGTAGCCGCCTTCGCCAATGTCCCACGGCTCGGCGATCAGCTTCACCTGCGAGATGATCGGGTCCTGCTGGATGATGTCGAAGAACGCAGAGAGCCGGTCGACCTCATGGAGTTCACGGGCCAACGTGGCCGCAAGGTCGAAGCGGAACCCGTCGACGTGCATCTCGGTGATCCAGTAACGGAGGCTGTCCATGATCAGCTGCAGCACGTGCGGGTGCCGCATGTTCATGGAGTTCCCGGTGCCGGTGTAGTCCATGTAGTGACGGCGGTCGTCGTCCATCAGGCGGTAGTAGGCCGGATTGTCGATTCCCTTCAGCGACAGGATCGGCCCCATGTGATTGCCTTCAGCGGTGTGGTTGTACACCACATCGAGGATCACCTCGATCCCTGCATCGTGCAGCGAGCGAACCATCTGCTTGAACTCCTGCACTGCGCCGCCGGGAGCCGATGTCGCCGCATACTCGTTGTGCGGAGCGAGAAAGCCGATCGTGTTGTAGCCCCAGTAGTTCCGCAGGCCTTGCTCGCGCAGGTGGTTGTCGTGGACGAACTGATGGACCGGCAGGAGCTCGACCGCGGTGACCCCGAGTTTGGCGAGGTGATCGATGGCCACAGGATGCGACAGCCCGGCGTAGGTGCCACGGAGGTCCTCGGGGATCCCGGGGTGCAGCTTGGTGAACCCCTTCACGTGGACCTCGTAGATGACGCTGTCACTCAGCGGGATGGCCGGTGGACGATCGTGTCCCCAGTCGAAGTAGGGGTTGATGACGACACCCTTGGAAACGTGGCTCGCCGAGTCGAGATCGTTGCGTTGCGTCGGGTCGCCAAAATCGTAGGGGAAGCACGCTTGGTCCCAGTCGATGAGGCCATCGATGGCCTTTGCGTACGGGTCGAGGAGCAGCTTGTTCTCGTTGCACCACAGGCCGTTGGCGGGGTCCCACGGCCCTTTGATGCGCCAGCCGTATCGCTGGCCGGGGCCGACATCGGTGAGCGAGGTGTGCCACACATGGCCGTCGACCTCTTCGAGTTCGACCCGCTGTTCACTCATCGCGCCCCCTGCGTCGACGTCGAACAGGCACAATTGGACCGACTCGGCCACCGAGGAGAACAGCGAGAAGTTCACCCCGGCGCCGTCGTAGGTGGCGCCGAGCGGATAGGGCTGACCGGGCGTGAGATGCACAGGTGCCTCCTGAGACCAATGCTGCGAACAAGGGGGAGCGTACGGCGTGGAGGCGACCGCCCCCGGGTTGGCAGGCGTCGTTTCGATGTCGACGATCTGGCGCTGATCTGTCGCAAGGCGGCGCTTCACAAACGTGGAGATGGTCACATCGCGGCCGCCTACCCCTCGAACTGTGACCTTTGTCATTCAACCGCTGGATCGGTCGGACGCCGAGGCGTAGGGTCGATGGCATGTCTCAGCCTCTGTGGAAGCGGGTGTTCGACGCCGTCGAACGGGAATCGGGGCCGGCGCTCACCAAGACCCTGGCGAATCCCGACGTGATCGAGTTGATCACGATCGCCGCCGCGGTCCGCAAACGAGCGCAGTCCGATCTCGCCGAGGTCGCCCGCCGTGGGCTTCACGTGTTCAACCTCCCGGCCGGCACCGACATCTCCAAGGTGTCGCAGCAGGTCGCCGGGCTCGAGCGTGAGATTCGCCAGCTCAACCGTCGGATCGAGGAGCTTCAGGGTGGCTCCGGCAGCAACCGGTCGAACGGCGCGGCCAACGGCTCGTCGAAGGCATCGACCAACGGGTCGAGCCCCACCAGGGCACACGAGGAGGCATCATGACCGCAACCGAACAGGCGCAGGCCGACATCGGCCAGATCGACAAGTTCGTCGACTTCCTCCGAACCCAGTCCGAGCGGAACGTCAAGAGCATCAAGAATGGCCTGCGCCACTACGCCCGCCTCGACCTCCCCCCGATCTCCAGCACGCCGAAGGACACGGTGTGGCAGCGCGACAAGGTGCGGTTGTGGCGGTATCGCAGCGATCGTCGATCAGGCGGACCACCGCTGTTGCTCGTGCACTCGCTGGTGAATCGGAGCTACATCTTCGACCTCGTGCCGGGAAACTCGATGGTCGAGGTCCTGCTCGATCGCGGACAAGACGTTTACCTCGTGGAGTGGGGCGTGCCCGACGCCGCCGATGCCGAGAACTCCTTCGAGACCTACTGCGACGACTACCTGCCGGAGATCGTGAACTTCGTGGTCGCCAACAGCTCGGCCGACGACCTCAACATGCTCGGCTACTGCTTCGGTGGCGTGCTCACCTTGCTGTACGCCGCCGGCCACGTCGATGCGCCGTTGCGGAGCCTCACCACGTTGGCCACACCCACCGACATGACCCAGATGCCGGCGCAGCTGAGGGGCGGCAAAGACTCCTCGTTCGACCCGGCATTGGTCATCGACGAGTCCGGCAACGTTCCCGGAACGGTGATCGGGAACGCCATTCGTTCACTCGATCCAACGGCTGAGTTCGCGGCACGCGCCAACCTGTTGGCGAACCTGTGGAACGACGACTACGTCGCCGCCCACAACGCCATCACGCAGTGGGGCAACGACCAGATTCCCTTTGCCGGTGCCACGTTCAAGCAGATGGCCCAGATGTTCTCTCGCGACAACGGGTTCATGACCGATCAGCTCGTGCTGGGCGGGCGGCGGATTTCGCTGTCCGACATCACGGTGCCGTTCCTCAACGTCTTCGGGTCGAAGGATCACATCGTCCCGGCAGCGGCCACGAGACCACTGAGCACACTCGTCGGTTCCGACGAGGTGACTGATCTCGAACTCCCCGCCGGACACGTCGGCCTGTTCATCGGGCGTCGAGCGCACCAGGTCGGCGTTCCGGCGATGCTCGACTGGATCGACGCCCAGTAGCGGTCAACCTCAGTCGTCGGCCACCAGGATCGACACACCACTGATCGTCGGGTTGCCGAAGCGGTCGTTGCTTGCGGCGAGCGTGGTTCGAGCTCGTCGAGTCGGCCCATGCACCGGCCGGAGTCCGTGATCGAGTTGCGAGGCCCCGCCGTCACCGAGCTTGAGACATGTCTCCTCGAAGGCGCGGCGATCGGGGCCATCGATCAGATCGGTGAACACGAGCCGGCCCAGGAGCTCCTCCTCGGTGCCGCCCAGCAGCGGCGCCGAGCCGGCCGACACGGCGACCACGAGCAGCGTGTCTCGGTCGATCTCCCATGCCACGGCCCCGACGGCGGACAGCACCTCGAGGAACCGCTGCTGTTCGCGGGCTCGCTCCTCGCCGAGACGGACGATGGCGGCGATGTCGTCGACCACCATCCCGACCCGTCCGGTGGCGGAAAGCTCGAGGCCGACCATCGTGAGGCGAAGCGTGGTGTCACGGAAGGCGACCACGATCGAACGACGCTGGCCGCCCGACTGGCGGACGGCGTCGACCAACTCGTCGATACCGGCGAACGGAAGCGCATCGGCGACCGGCATGCGGTGGGCGATCGCAGCAGGGATGCCGACGAGGTCGAGCAGCTGCTGGTTCACGACTTCGATCCGGTTGCGGACGTCCACGATCGCCATGCCGGTCGACAAGCCGGCAATGAGCTGGCTTGCGAACCGATCGGTCTGGGTGAGCGCGTTCGCGCGGGCCTCGACGTAGGCATCGATCACGAAGGTCAGGTCGAAGAACACCGCCCGGAGCAGCGCATCGACGGCATCGACCGGCGAGGGATCGCGTTCGAGCGCATGGAGGATCCCGCCCAACTGCCGCCCGAGTCCCGCCACGTAGAACTGGGGTGCCAGGCCGATCCGCTCGTGCACCATGCCCACCCGCATGCGCGACGCGGCATGGCCCCGGTCGAACCGACTGTGCAGGAGGTCTCGCCAGTAGATGTCGACCTGGTTGATCAGCCGGTCGATGCTGCTATCGTCGACCAGTTCGGCCGTCGACGGGGTCTCGGCGACGAGTGAGTAGAAATCGTCGAGCATGGCCGGGATCGCCTGCTCGATCTCGGGGGCGATGCGACGCAGGATCGATAGCCGGTCGGCATCGAGGCCGATGAAGTCGCGTCGAACGCCGACCTGGGTCAGGTCGGCGGCCAGGCGCGACATCGAGGCGGCAACCACCGGCGTTCCGATGTGCTCGGCATCGATCCCCTCGTCGGTCTCGTACGAGTCGGACGCGGTCGGTCGGTTTGCCTCGTCGTCGAGGATCTCCTGCACGAGGTGCATCTCGTAGGCGTCGAGCATGAGGCTCGTGTCGAACAGCACTGAGCGCACGAGGACGTCGACGGTCTCGAGGAAGCCGTGCACGCTGCCCGCACGGTCGAAGAGAAGGCCGAGGTGCTCGCCGATGAGATGCGCGTACGAAGCCAGATGCCACTGGGGTGGGAGTTTGAGGCGGTGGTGTGTCGCACCAATGCGGAGCACCATCTCGACGTGCTCGCCTCCGAGGTCGCTGCCGAACAGTGATTCGAGATAGCGGGCCTGGTGCTCGGCAAGCCGCTTGGCCACCGCATCTTGTTCGAGATAGGGCGCCGTCGTCGGTGCCGTCAGCCAGCGAGCGATCAGCCGGTCGGCGTACGCGGCGCTGCCGGCGGCGACGTCGTCGGCGCGATCGGTGAGTGAGGCCCGACTCGTCGACGACAAGCCCATCAGGTGACGCCGTTCCGCCAGCACCGCATCGCTGAGTCCGAGCTGCGGAGCGATGGGCTCGGGCGTCATCGCCCTGCCGACCCGGGGCGCGAACCTTCCCGCCTCACGATGGTGGTGCACATAGGTGGCCACCTCTGCCCGGTTCCGCAAGCCCAGACGCCCGTAGGCCCGCTTGAGGTGGCTCTTGACCGTCTCGATGTTGACGAACAGTGCGTCGGCAATCTCCTGATTGCTCAGACCGTCGGCACACATGGCAATGACCTGCGACTCGCGTGCGGTCAAGCCGTCGCTTCGTCCTAGCCAATCGCTGCGATCTGACACGGACCTGAGGCTACGTTTCCCGGGGCTTCAGTCTCGGTGAACAGGAGAAATCACTCGATCAGGTGATGCCTTCGACCCACCACTCGGCTGCGCCGCTGTGCATCGATCTTCCGCGCCTGCTCGACCAACTCGTCGTCGATGCGGACGTCGTGACCGTCGTTCTGATTGTCACCCGAGGGCAGTCGGTGGGCCAGCACTTCGAGCATCGCTGTCACCGAAACACCATGGCTCGCTGCCGCGTCGTGCCATTGATCGTGCGCGCCGTCACTCACGATGGCGTGCAGTGCTTTGCGTCGACTCATCTGATCTTCCTGCCCTCGGGTTGGTGTTGCCGCCCAGATCCTCTCGGGGCTCTGACTGAAGCAAGAGTCGTGAAGGGTGTCGATCCCCCGATCGGGTGAAACGAGTTCGGGACGTCGCCGGGGAAGCCGACTAGCTTCGCGGTGATGGGGAATGGGGACGGGCTGGTTCGCCAGCGCAACGAGCAGGGTGGAGCCGTCCGCGTGGTCACGCTCGCCCGGCCGGAGCGTCGCAACGCGCTGAACGCCGAGATGCTCGAACAGCTCCGTCTCGCGTTCGACGCCGAACCGCCGGCCGAAGAACGAGTCGTGGTCCTTCGCGCCGAGGGCACGGTCTTCTGCTCCGGTGTCGACCTGAAGGAACGTGAGCACAACGGGATGGCCGAGAGTGCCTCGCCGATCGAGGCACTGCTGGCGACTGTCGAGCGCTACCCCCTACCGGTGGTCGCTGCGGTACAGGGCGATGCAATCGCCGGCGGCAACGAACTGGCGCTGCACTGCGACTTCGTCGTTGCGTCGTCAACGGCCCGGTTCGGCATGTCGTTGGCGCAGATCGGCCTTGCACCCACGTGGTTCCTGGCGAAGCGCTTGGTCGAAGTCGGGGGCCCGGTCTTCGCTCGGCGGATGCTCCTGCTCGGCGACCCACTACCCGCCGCCGAGCTTGCCGACCTCGGACTGATCCACGCCGCAGTCGATCCTGCCGGCCTCGACGACGCAGTCGCTGGTGTTGTCGACCGACTGGCCGCCAATGCTCCGCTGAGCCTGCGAGCGATGAAGTCCGTGCTCCTCCGCCAGATGACCTTCCGTGACGCCATCGAACACGCCGATGTCGACGCACTGGTCGAGCGGGCACGACAGAGCGCCGACGCCAAGGAAGGCATCGCCGCTCGGTTGGCGAAGCGATCGCCGACGTTCCGAGGCGAATGACATGCGTGGCCTGTGGCTCGACCGACCATGGCGTCCACTCGATCCGGTGACGATCGAGTCGCTGCCGGCGCAGCTCGGCGTCTACGAGATCGGCGACGAGACGGGCGCGGTGGTCAAGATCGGCTACGCCGGCGGACGATCGACATTCGGCATGCGGTCGGCGCTGCACGACGAACTCGCCGCCGGCACCGGAACACAGTTCCGCCACGAGTTCACCCACGGCTACCTCACTCGTTTCGAGGAGTTGCTCATGGTGCACGTCGCCGAGCACGGCGACCTTCCTTCGGCGAAT
The DNA here is from genome assembly GCA_041394265.1 of Acidimicrobiales bacterium. NCBI lineage: Bacteria > Bacillati > Actinomycetota > Acidimicrobiia > Acidimicrobiales > Acidimicrobiales bacterium. The sequence goes on along the minus strand of JAWKIO010000005.1, from coordinate 1,199,827 downwards.
GACCAGCGACACGACGTCGGGCGATTGCACCTCGATCCGACCCGGGCCCACGGAGGTGCCTGAACGATGGACTACCGACCATCGGACGAACAGCAGATGATCGTCGACACGGTGCGGCGCTTCGTCGCCGACGAGATCGTGCCGCTCGAGGCCGATCTCGATCCCGATGCCGGCGCGCTCGAACCCGAGGATGCCGATCGGCTGGTCGCAAAGACCAAAGCCATGGGGTTCTATGGACTCGACATCCCCGCAGAGTTCGGGGGGCCGGGGCTCGATGTCACCACTCGTGCGCTGATGGCCATCGAGATGAGTCAGCATCGAGCCGGCCTGTACAACCCGTGCTACGGCACGTTCGGCGGTGCCGGCCTGGCTCAGCTCTACGAGGCGACCGACGAGCAGAAGGAGCGCTATCTCTACCCGGCGTTGCGAGGGGAGAAGAAGGGCTGCTTCGCGCTGACCGAGCCATCCGGCGGCAGTGATCCTGCCCGGGCCATCCACACGCGGGCAACGCCCGACGGCGACCAGTGGATCATCAACGGATCCAAGCTCTACATCTCCGGAGCCGACAGGGCCGACTTCGCGCTGGTCTTCGCCCGGACATCAGACGATCCTGGCCGCAACGGTGTCACGGCGTTCATCGTCGATACCGACACGCCGGGTTTCAACGTCGTGCGCGTGGTCCACACGCTGCGCTCGACGCACTACGCCACCGAGATCTCGTTCGACGAGCTGCGGGTGTCGGCCGATCAGGTGCTGGGTGAGGTCAACCGCGGGTTCGCCATCGCCAACGACCGTCTCAGCCGACAACGCATCCCGTACGCGGCGGGCTGTATCGGTGTGGCAGTGAAGGCCCAGGCGATGACCATCGAGTGGGCTCGTCACCGCGAGAGCTTCGGCGGGCCGTTGGCCGAGAAGCAGGCCGTCCAGTGGATGATCGTCGACAATGAGATCGACATCCGGCACGCCCGCTACTGCGTGCTCGAAGCGGCCCAGCGTGCCGACCGGGGCGAGCGATTTCGCACCGAGGCGGCGATGGCCAAGCTGGTCGCCACCGAGGCGTCGGGCCGTGTCATCGATCGGGCCATGCAGATCCACGGCGGCCTCGGTATGACGAAGGATCTGCCGCTCGAACGCTGGTATCGCGAGCTGCGGATCCGGAGGGTGGGGGAGGGGCCGAGCGAGGTCCAGCGCCTGATCATGGCTCGGGAGCTGATCGGCGGCAGCTTCAAGTGAGCCGACCGCTCCCGCTCGAGGGCATCACCGTGCTCGACCTCGGCCAGATCTATCAGGGCCCCTACGCCGGGTTCCTGCTGGCGATGGCGGGGGCTCGCGTGATCAAGGTGGAGCCTCCGGTGGGTGAGGCCTTGCGCGGTCGCGGACCATCGCTTCCGCTCGCGATGCTCAACTCCTGCAAGGAGTCGGTAGTCATCGACCTCAAGCTCGACGACGGGCTGGCGCTCTTCCACCGCCTGGCGAGGGCCGCCGACGTCGTCCTCGTCAACTACGCACCCGGGGTGCCGGAGCGGTTGGGGATCGGCTTCGAACAGCTCTCGGTCGACCACCCTGGATTGATCTACGCCCACGGCTCGGGATTCGGCGTTCGCGATCTCGACGGCGCCGTGACCGACGATGCGGCGCCGGCCATGGACATCACCGTCCAGGCTCACACCGGCGCCATGAGCGTCACCGGCAACGAGGGTGAGCCGCCGCTGAAGTCCGGCGCCGCCTACATCGACTTCCTCGGCGGTGCCCACCTGTACGGGGCCATCACCACCGCCCTCTTCGAGCGGGAGCGAACCGGGTTGGGCCGTTCGGTGGAGACGTCGATGGCCGATGCCGCCTACTTCACGTTGGCTACCGCGCTCAGCCAATGGGCCCAGACGGGCACGACGATGCGAACCGGCAATCGCCACGCCGGTCTCGGACTGTCGCCCTACAACGTGTATCGCTGTGCCGACGGTCATGTTGCGCTGATCGCGGTGACCGACCGGCACTGGCGATCGGTGCTCGACGTGATCGAGCGGTCCGATCTTCGTAGCGACGAGCGCCTTCGGCGACATGCGGGTCGAGCGCAGTCGATGGACGAGGTCGACGACCTGGTGGAGTCGTGGACCTCACAGCGGCGGCGGGCTGATGTGGTGGCCTCCCTCCAGGCCGCCCACGTGCCGGCCGCCGCCGTGCGAATCATCGATGAGGTGGTGAACGACGAGGCCCAGCACCGCCGGCGGGCATTGCAGTGGCTCGATCACCCGGGGATGGGGACGATCCCGCTCCCGCACAGCCCGATCCGGTGGCACGGCAGCGACCTGGTCGAACTCGAGGCCTTCCCCGAGCTCGGTGCCGACAATCGGGCCGTCTTCGGCGAACTCTGCGGACTCGACGATACGGCCATCGCTGCGCTCGACCAGCAGCTGGTCATTCGGCCGAGGCCGCCGTGGTAGGGCCGTATCCAGCGCGACTCGATCAGGTGTTCTCCATGGTGATGGTGAGGTAGGAGTCGGCCTCGGGCTTCCAGGCCTTGGGAAGGAGGCCGACCACGTCACGGCGGAAGTAGGTCCACTCGACCTCGGTGTAGTTCGAGCTGGTGCCGCCAATCTTCTGGGTTTGGATTCCGAACCCGGAAACCTCGGCGTCCTCGGTCAGCAGCACGGTGAGGAGGGCGCCCTCTTCGTCGGACAGGTCCAGTGCGGAGAGCTTTGCGCCGAGCGCCTGTGCGGTTTCCGAGCTGATCTTCATGGCGGTCTCCTTGGTGAGGTGGTGTACCGCTCCTGACGATCCGATCGTCGCCCGGTTACACGAGCTGGTCAGTCGCTCGTTGCCGGCGCCGGACCCTGGGAAGGGTCGAAGCCCGGCCCGTGCGAGGCGGTGACGGCACGAACGTCGATCGGCTCGTCGCACTGATCGCACACGACGACGGCCTGCATGTCGTGATCGCACGAAGTGTGGTGCAGGATCAGCGGCGTGCCCTCGGGCCCGACCAGCCAGCGATCGCCCCACGCGGCCATGGCTGCGAGAATCGGGAAGACATCTCGGCCCTTGTCGGTGAGTCGATATTCCGAACGAGGCGGGTGCTCGGAGTACTCCACTCGTGTCATCAGTCCTTCGTCGACGAGCAGCGTGAGGCGCCGGGTGAGGATGTTGCGGCCGATGCCCAGTTCCTGCTGGAAGTCGTCGAACCGACGGGTACCGAGGCACGCCTGCCGGATCAGCAGCAGATTCCAATGGTCGCCGAGCAGCGCTGCGCTCCTGGCGATGGTGCACGGCCAGTCGGAGGTGTCGGTGCGTTTCACCCCCGCCACTGTAGTCGCCGGGTTGCATCATGGAATCGGGTTGACGTGTCGACGTGGCACCCCTTCCTCCCCTGCTGAAGGTTGTGAAGTCTGAATGACCATGATTAAGGTCTCTTAACATCTATTGTTCAGTCTGATCGAGATGAGAACTCATGCTCGCCAACTTCCTCATCGGCCTTCGCGAGGGTCTCGAAGCTGCCCTCGTCGTCGGCATGCTCGTGGCCTACCTCGTCCGCACCGACCGGCGGTCGGAGCTTGCCCAGGTGTGGCTCGGCGTGGCGCTGGCTGTCGTGGTTGCCCTTGCCGCCGGGGCGGCCTTGACGTTCGGACCCCGCGGGCTCACCTTCGAAGCACAGGAGGCGATCGGCGGCACCCTGTCGATCGTCGCCGTCGGTTTCGTCACGTGGATGATCTTCTGGATGGCAAGGTCGTCCCGCCACTTGCGAGGTGAGCTCGAAGGCCGAATCGACGACGCCGTGGCGGTCGGTGGCCACCAGCTGGCGTTGGTCGCCCTGTTGGCCGTCGGGCGTGAGGGGCTCGAGACGGCGCTCTTCCTCTGGGCCGCTGCGAAGGCAACGGGCTCGTCGACCCAACCGCTCACGGGTGCGGCGCTCGGGCTGGGTGTCGCCATCGCGCTGGGCCTGCTTCTCTACCGGGGTTCCCTGCAGCTCGATCTGGCGAAGTTCTTCCGCTGGACGGGCGGATTCCTGATCCTCATCGCCGCCGGTGTGTTGTCCTACGGCATCCACGACCTCCAGGAGGCCGGCATCCTCCCCGGTCTCGATGCCGTCGCGTTCGACGTGTCCGGCGTGGTTCCGCCGGGTTCGTGGTACGGCACGCTCCTCAAGGGCACGGTGAACTTCTCGCCCCGCACCACCTGGCTCGAGGCCATTGCCTGGATCGCCTACGTGATCCCGGTCTTCGTCGCCTTCGTCATCGCCGTCCGGCCCACGCCGAGACCGGCGACCTCACCGGTCTCCGTCACCCACTCGAATTGATCAGGAGCATCCATGTCCCCATCCCGCACCATCATCGGCGTCGTCGCACTCGCTGCGGTCACCGGTTGTGCATCGAATGACACCACGAGCGCTTCGGGCACGGTGTCGGTTCGTAGTACCGCCGATGCCTGCGAGGTCTCTGCCACGGAGGCACCGAGCGGCAACGTCGTGTTCGAGGTCGAGAACGGCGGGTCCGACGTGACCGAGTTCTACCTCCTCGCCGACGACGGTCTTCGGATCATCGGCGAGGTCGAGAACATCGGTCCCGGCATCACCCGCAACCTCGTGGTCCGGGTCGCTCCGGGCAGCTACGTCACGGCCTGCAAGCCGAACATGACGGGCGACGGCATCCGTGGCGGGTTCACGGTGACCGATTCGGGAGCCGACGGCGTGGCCGACGCGGGCGAGACCGAGGAGTTGATCGCAACGGCCACCGAGCAGTATCGGCTGTACGTGCGGGACCAGGTGTCGCAGCTGGTCGACAAGACCGAGCAATTCGCCGATCTGTATGCCGCCGGAGCCGACGACGAGGCTCGTGCTCTGTATGCCGACGCCCGAACGCACTGGGAGCGGATCGAACCGGTGGCCGAATCGTTCGGGGATCTCGACCCGAAGCTCGACCTGCGCGAGGCCGACCTCGAGCCCGGGCAGGAGTGGACCGGCTGGCACACGATCGAGAAGGACTTGTGGCCGCCCGATGCCGGCTACACGCCACTGAGCGACGACGAACGGAGCGTGCTGTCGGCGCAACTGGTTGCCGACACCGCCGACCTGGCCTCCCGAGTCGAGGAGCTCACCTTCGACGCCACCCAGCTGGGGAATGGGGCGAAGGAACTGCTGGACGAGGTGGCGACCGGCAAGGTGACCGGCGAAGAGGAGATCTGGTCGCACACCGATCTGTGGGACTTCCAGGCGAACGTCGACGGTGCCCGGATTGCGTTCGAGGCGCTCGAGCCGGCGCTGCGAACCAAGGATGATGAACTGGCTGACACACTGGCGACCCGATTCGAGTCGCTGCAGGCGCTGCTCGATCAGCACCGGTCTGGTGGCGGCTTCGTCCTCTACACCGAGTTGTCCGACGCCGAGGTGCGAGACCTGGCGGCGGCGGTACAGGCGCTCGGCGAGCCGCTGGCCGAGCTGACGGCTGCGGTCGTGCTGTGAGTCTGACCCGACGTCGCTTCATCGCCGCCGCCGGCGGCACGGGGGCCGCGGTCGCCCTGGGGGTCGGCGGTTGCAGTCGAGGTGACGCCGCCGCATCGGCGGCAGGTTCGGTCATCGAGTTCCACGGCCGCCACCAGGCGGGCATCGTCACTCCGGCCCAGGACCGCCTTCACTTCGCCGCCTTCGACATCACGACCGACGACCGCAGCGAGCTGATCGCCCTCCTCCAGGACTGGACGAGCGCCGCCGTCGCCATGACGAAAGGGCTCGACGTCGGGGAGTTCGGCGCCATGGACGGTCCCTACCTCGCACCGCCCGAGGACACCGGCGAAGCCTTCGGGTTGGCGGCGGCGAACCTCACGATCACGTTCGGCTTCGGTCCGGGGCTGTTCGCCGACGACGAGCGCGGCGACCGCTTCGGCCTGGCCGACCGCCGCCCCGACGCGCTCCGCTCGCTGCCGCACTTCCCCGGCGACGACCTCGACCCGCAACGAAGCGGTGGTGACCTCTGTGTCCAGGCGTGCGCCGACGACCCGCAGGTGGCCTTCCACGCCGTGCGCAATCTTGCCCGCCTCGGGTTCGGTCGGGTGGCGATGCGCTGGTCACAGCTGGGGTTCGGGCGCACCGCCTCCACATCGAGCGCCCAGGAGACGCCTCGAAACCTGTTCGGCTTCAAGGACGGCACGAACAACGTGAAGGCCGAGGACGACGAACTCCTCGAGCAGTTCGTGTGGGTACAGGCCGATGATTCGGCAGGAGACTGGCTCGCCGATGGCTCGTTCCTGGTGGCTCGCCGTATCAACATGCACATCGAGACCTGGGACCGCACGTCGCTGCAGGAGCAGGAGGCGGTGACCGGTCGCGACAAGAAGGTCGGTGCGCCGCTCTCGGGCGGCGACGAGTTCACCACCCCCGACTTCGAGCGAGCGGGCGCCGACGGTTCACCGTTGATCGGCACCGCCTCGCACGTCCGTCTCGCCCATCCCGACCAGAACGGCGGCAGCCACCTGTTGCGACGCGGCTACAACTTCACCGACGGCTCCACCGCGCTCGGCACGCTCGACGCCGGCCTGTTCTTCCTCGCCTACACCCGAGATCCTGATCGGCACTTCATTCCGATCCAGACCAACCTGGCTCGAAGCGATGCGCTCAACGAGTACCTGGAGCCCACCGGTTCCGCGATCTTCGTGATCCCGCCGGGCATCGGCGAAGGCGAGTACGTTGGTCAGCTACTTTTCGAGCGGTAGCGATTGAACCCCTCGGTCCAGTGGGTCGTGTCCTGGTGGGTGATCAGGAAGAGGTCGTAGTCCGGGTGGTCAGTCGCCCAGTCGAGGGCATCGAGGCCCATCACGAAGATGGCGGTTGCGTACGCATCGGCCATGGTGAGGTCGGGTCCAACAACTGTCGCACTGGCAAGCCCGGTCGTCGGCTGTCCGAGTCGGGGGTCGTAGATGTGTGCTCCCCGCTCGTAGGTGGCAGAGGTGGCGACACCGAGGCGTCCGGCCGCATGGATCACCAGCGCCAGTTCCTGGTCGAGCACCGGATGGCGGATACCGACCTGCCACTCTGCATCTCCACCCTCTGCGCCCGGCGTCGGCCGACCTCGCAGGGCCACGTCGCCACCGGCGTTGACACAGAAGTTGGCCGCCCCGTGTGATTCGAGGATGGCCGCGGCTCGCTCGATCGCCCAACCCTTCACCAGGCCGGACGTCTCGAGCATCGTGCCATTCGGCGCGGGAATGCCGAACGCATCGAAGCAGCCGTTGGTCTCCTCGCTCACCATTTCACAGAGCCGGAGCACCTCCCGGATCTCGTCGCCGGCATCGGCCAACGACAGCTCGCCCCGTCCCATCGCGCTGATGGGCGTGTCGGGGTCGTGCGTGCTGAACACGCCATTCACGTGGTGCAGCCACGCGACGACATCGTCGATCGCCTCGCCGCTGATCTCGTCGCGAACGTCGATGCTGACGGCCATGCCCATGACGATTTCGACATGGTGGCGGCCACCGCGAGCCGAGGTCGGCACGGGCTTCATGGTCGTGAGGAGGTCATGGCGTCAGGCGGTGAGCATTCCGCTGGCCTGGACGGCGTCGATGGCGGACTGCAGGGATCGACGGTAGTCATTCGAGGTGTACGTCGCACCGGACACGGTGTCGACATTGGCGCTCTGGACGCTGAGTGCCTCGGAGTTGAGCTTCGGAACGGCTCGGTTGTTGATGGAGACACTCTTGCGGTCACCATCGGGGGTCTGCAGCGTGGTGACTGAGGTCAGGGTGCCATCGGGATCGAACGTGGCCTGCACCTGCACGATGCCCCAGCGGTTCGAGTAGGCGGCGCCGTTGACCACGATCGGTGTGGTGGCCGGCGGGGTCGAGGTCGTCGGTGTTTGGGTGGTGGAGGGTGCGGCGGGAACAGCAGCCTCAGCTGTTCCCGCCGCTGCGGCGTCGGCAGATGTGGAGGGGGCTGCCGTCACCGGAGAAGGAGTTGCGCTGACCACGCCCGCCGCACCGGCGGCAACGGAGGCGTCAGCAGCAGGGGACATCGACATCGCGTAGGTGAGCCCACCGGTGGTGACCAGGCTCAGCGCCAATGCCGCCTGGCGGGCGCCGGCGGCGGCGTGGCGACGCTTGCGCTTCGGCGGCGGCCCGGCCTGCGAGGTCGACGGGGCCGCCGCCGAAGGCGGACGAGTCGGCTGCCGGGCAGCCGAGCGAGGATCGGAGGTGGCCCGCCGAGCGTTCAGTCGCTCGAGGCGGGCAGCAACAGCGGCGTCGAGGTCGGCGGCGTTGCGGTTGGTGTCGTGCGACTCGGACATGCAGTCAAGTCAAAAGGCCGGACCTCAAGGTGGCGTGAGGACGACCTGAGTGTCAGCTGAGAGTTTCACTCGACGCCATTGGGAGGGACCGAACGGATGCTCTCTCAGCTGCTCAGCTGGCGCTTCTCGGCGAGGAGCGCCACGCGCACCCCGAGGCCGTACACGGCGATGCCGGCCAGAATGGCGACGCCGATCCGGAAGGGAAACCGGCTGCTGTCGCTGCCGGTCTGATAGGCGTGCAACAGGGCGAGGCCGGTGGCGGCGACCGAGGTGAGGTGGAGCCAGCGCCAAAGCTTGCGATTCGCCAGCCTCTTGGGCCAGGTCGTGAACACGGTCAGCGCCATCAAGTACGTGGCGACGACACCCCAGGCGATCGGCCAGGTCTGGCTGGCCTTGCCGGGAACGAAGATGTCGATCAGGGCGATGCCTGAGTCGGACTGGAGGTAGGTGGTGGCGATGTGCAGCGCGGTGAACACCAGCGAGGCCCCTCCCAACCAGTTGTGGAGGTCGAGCCACCACGCCGGCCGCAACCGTCTGCCGGTCGTGCGAGACGAGAACAGGAAACCCCAGAGCAGCGCCAGCACCATCAGCACGGCGGCGACGATCCCGGTCGAGCGGGTCAGGTACCACATGAGTTGGTTCATTCGGTGTCCCCTTCGGTGTGGGTGAGCGAGGCGGCATTGGGCAGCCGAACGCTGATCGTCAATCCCGTCGGCTGATGGTGCGATGCGCTGATCGACCCGCCGTGGGCGGCAACGATGGAGTCGACGATCGAGAGCCCGAGTCCGCTGCCACCGGTCGTTCGGGTGCGGGCATGGTCGACTCGGTAGAAGCGATCGGTCAGCTTGGTGAGCTGCTCGTCGCTCACACCTGGGCCGACGTCGCTGACGCTCAGCAGTGCATCGCTCCCATCGAGCGTGAGCGAGACCGTGCAAGGTGTGCCTGGTGGGGTGTGTGAGCGGACGTTGGCCAGGAGATTGTCGATGACCTGTCGGAGTCGGGTTGCGTCACCGTTCACCGTGATCACGCCGTCGACCGACGGTCGAACGGGGCGGCTGGGGTCGATCGTGCGTGCGGTGTCGACGGCCTGGAAGACCAGCTCGGTGAGGTCGACCGTTGCATGACCCAGCGGCTGGTGCTCGTCGAGGCGGGCCAGGAGCAGGAGGTCTCCCACGAGCGCCGACATTCGATCGGTCTCGCTCCGGATGCCCGCCATCGCTCGCTCGAGATCGGCCGGTCGATCCCGGGCGCCCTGCTCGAACAGCTCGGCGTAGGCGGCCGTGGCGGCGATCGGCGTCCGCAGCTCGTGCGAGGCATCGGCGACGAACTGGCGCATCCTGGCCTCGGAGGCCGTCAGGTCGGCGACGGTCTGCTCCCGCTCGCTGCGAGCGACGTCGAGACGATCGAGCATGGCGTTGAGCGCGGCGGCGAGGCTGCCGACTTCGGTCGAGGCGTCGGCGCCCGGGACCCGGACATCGGCCAGGTCGCTGTCGGTGATGGCGGCAGCCCGCAGCTCGACGGCTCGGAGTGGGCGCAGACCGACGCGCACGAGGATCCAGCTGAGGGCGGCGACGAGCGCGATCGCCACGGCACTCGCAATCAGGAGGACCCCGAGCAGGCGACCTGCCGTCTCGTGTACTTGATGGAGTGACTCGCCGACCACCAGCGTCGTGCCCGTGCTGAGCGGATCGACTCGAACCCGAACGCTGTTGTCGTGACCTTGCGAGATGGTCTGGAACTGGGAGGTGATGTCAACCTGCGTGAGGTCGACGTTGACATCGTCGTCGCCGGCTCGTCGGCCCGCCGAGATGAACAAGGGGGAGTTGTTCTCGTCGAGGATTGCAACGTAGTGGCCCGGCGCGATTTGGGGAATGGCCGACCACGACGCTTCGGTGTTGCTCTCGGCGAGGAGTTCGATCGGTGGATGGGCGCGATCGAGCGAATCGTCGACCTGGCGGAGCTGCGAGCGATTGAACACCAGATAGGTGGTGGCATCGACGATGGCCAGGCCGACCAGGACGGCGATCGTCGTGGCGATGAGGAGCCGTAGCCGCAGGGTCACGGGTGCTCGCGCAGGACGTAGCCGACGAGTCGAACGGTGTGGATCAGCGGTGGTCCGTACTCGTTGAGCTTCTTGCGCAGGTAGCTGACGTAGGTCTCGCAGATGTTGGAGTCACCGTCGAAGTCGTAGTGCCACACGTGATCGAGGATCTGTGCCTTCGACAACACTCGGCCGGGGTTCGTCATGAAGTATTCGAGCACGCTGAACTCGGTGGCGGTCAGGTCGATGACGTTCCCTCCTCGCCGGAGTAGGTGGCCGTCGACGTCGAGCTCGAGATCGGCGAATCGGAGGACGTTCTGCTCGGCTTCCGGGGTGGCACCGGATCGCCGCAGGATGGCCTTCACCCGCATGATCAGCTCGGCGAGCGAGAACGGCTTCGTGAGGTAGTCGTCGGCGCCGGCATCGAATCCGGCGGCCTTGTCCTCGAGCGAGTCCTTCGCCGTCAGGAACAGGATCGGTGTGGTCACACCGCCGGAGCGAAGGCGTCGAGCGATCTCGAAGCCGTCGAGATCGGGAAGCATCACATCGAGCACGATCAGTGCGAAGTCACCTTCGAGGGAGGCGGTCAGTCCTGCCCGGCCGGTACGGGCCTCGGTGACGTCGAACCCCTCGTAGGAGAGCGCCATCGAGACGGCGTCGACCAGCGAGGGTTCGTCATCGACGACGAGGATGCGCGTTGCGGTGGCCATGATTTGATTGTGACAGGCCGTGTGTTCGCTGCGGGTGTTTCGGGTGCTGTTCTACGTATGTCCTCAGCCGGCACTCAGCGGGGGCACAGATTTGGGCCTGGTTCCATCTCGAGTGGAGGACAAGTTGTGGTCCTGGTTGATCATTCGGCCGAGTCACGGCCATATCGTGCGGTTCGAGGCCTTCCTGCCGGCTGACCCAGATCGAGCACAGGGCGGGAAGCAGCAAGCATGAGTAGTGCAAGTCCGTCGGTCTCCCAACGAGCACTCACGCTCGGAGCACTCGGCGTGGTCTTCGGCGACATCGGGACGAGTCCCCTCTACGCCCTGCGTGAATCGTTGGCGGGCGACGTCGACCTGGCAATCGACGATGCAAACGTCCTCGGGGTCCTGTCCCTCATGCTCTGGTCCCTCCTGATCGTGGTGACCCTGAAGTACCTCGTGATCGTGCTGCGGGCCGACAACCACGGCGAAGGCGGCATTCTCGCGCTCGCCACGCTCGTGGTGGGGGAGCGCTCCAGCAAGTCCGCCCTGCTGCTGCTCGGTCTCGTCGGCACCGCCCTGCTGTACGGCGACGGCATGATCACGCCGGCCATCTCGGTGCTCTCGGCGGTCGAAGGTGTCCAAGTTGTTGCCCCGTCGGTCGATCACTGGATCGTCCCCATCGTGGCGGTGATCCTGATCGGCCTGTTCTCGATCCAGCGACGGGGCACCGCGACGATCGGCCGACTGTTCGGCCCCATCATGGTCGTATGGTTCGGCGTCCTTGCCCTGCTCGGCGTCGCCGAGATCCTGCGCTCGCCGTCGGTGCTGCGAGCCGTGAGCCCCACCTATGCCCTCGGGTTCTTCGCCCACAACGGACTGCGTGGGTACCTCGTGCTCGGCGCCGTCTTCCTCGTGGTCACGGGTGGTGAGGCGCTGTACGCCGACATGGGGCACTTCGGCCGTGAACCGATCCGCACCGCCTGGTTCTGGATCGTGATGCCGGCGCTGGTGCTCAACTACTTCGGGCAGGGCGCTCGACTGCTCAAGAACCCGGCGGCGATCGAAAGCCCGTTTTTCCTGCTCGCACCGGACTGGGCGCACTGGCCGCTCACTGTGCTTGCGACCGTGGCCACCGTGATTGCCTCGCAGGCGCTGATCTCGGGTGCGTTCTCGTTGACCGCGCAGGCGATCAACCTGGAATACCTGCCGCGTATGCGAGTCGTCCAGACCTCGGCCGAGCACCGTGGGCAGGTGTATGTGCCGGCCATTAACTGGTTCCTCCTGTTCGCCTGCCTGGGTCTGGTCTTCTCGTTCCAGTCGTCGGCCCGCCTGGCGGCGGCCTATGGCGTTGCGGTCACGCTGACCATGGTGATCACCACCATCCTCGTCGGCGTCTATGCCAAACAATCGTGGGGTTGGAGCACGGCCAAGGTGCTCGCCGTCCTGCTCCCACTCGGAATCATCGACCTGGCCTTCACCGGTGCCAATATCTTCAAGATTCCGGCTGGAGGTTGGTTCCCGCTGCTCATCGGAACGGCCGGATTCATCAGCTTCACCACCTGGCGTACCGGACGGCGGCTGGTGGGAGAACAACTGTTCACGTCGGCCAAGACCACCGCGGGACTTCTTGCCGGTTTCGCCAATGACGAGCCGGCCCGTCATCCCGGCACCGGTGTCTACCTGCACCGCACAGCGGGGCGGGTCCCTCCGGTGCTCCTCACCAACCTTCGCTACAACGATTCGCTGCACGAGCGAGTGGTCTTCGTATCGATTGCCATCGACGACCGCCCCGAGGTCCCCGAAACCGACCGTTTCTCGGTGATCACCCATCCGTTCGGGGTCTACGAGGTGCAGCTCCGCTACGGGTTCGTGGAGCAACCGCAGGTCGATCGTGACCTGGTCGCCGGCTTGCGTCTCGACGGTGCCAAGCTCGACCCGGAGACCACGATCTACTTCCTGGGTCGCGAGCGAATCGAATACGCCGACCGGCCGGGCATGGCCAGCTGGCGGGACCGTCTCTTCGCCATCATGAGCCGCAATGCCAGCGACCCGTCGGCCTATTTCGGTCTCCCGCACGATCGATCGATCGACATCGGCACCCACGTCGCCATTTGAGGCCATCCCCCATCGATGGGGGGAGGCTCGGGGGACATCCCCGATTCCTGTTTACGGGGCCGTTTCTAAGGTGTTGTTCACTAGCAAGAGCGAACAGCACCCAGCAACGCACACCCCGGAGGGAAACCGAAAATGTCAGAGATCAACGATGTCCTCGAGTCCATCATGCACAAGGTCCTCGGCAACGAGACCGAAGCGATCATGTACTCGGAGGACCCGCACGCCTACCTCGTCGACCACGGCGTCAACGACTACGACCTCTCGTCGGTCGACCTGGGCGACACCGTCGCCGGTGTCGCCAACGAGCTGAACTTCAGCCCGCAGGTCACCCAGACGCTGGTCGAGATGCCGGCCCCGGCCCCGATGGCCGTGCCGGCCGGGGCCTCGGCCCCCGGCGGCGCCTCCGCTGCTCCGACCTCGCACCACGCGGCACCTGCGCCGACGATGGAGACGATCGAGCACACGCTCAACACCTATGTTGCACAGGTCTACGAGACCAACGAGTACATCTCGCAGAACCTCGCCGAGGTCGACAACGCCCGCCACTTCGACCTCGACGTCGAGGGTGAGGTACACGGCGACCTCGAACTCACCGACGAGTCGGTCAACGTGAGCGCTCTCGGGGACCACTCGGCTGCCGCAGGCGGCGACCAGACCGGCGTGGCCACCGGCGACGCCGCCGTTGCCGCCGGTGACGACATCAAGAACTCGAACATTGCCACCGGCGAGGATTCCGTGGCGTTCGACGGAGCGAACAACGGCGTGGTCAACACCGGCATGAACTCGGGCATCCTGGCCGACGGCGATGCCAACGGCGCCGTGGTCGGCGACCACAACACCGTGAACAACGTCCATGGCTACGGCAACACGATCGGCGACGGCAACGTCGACTCCGACATCGACGTCTGGGGCGACGCCGTGATCGGCGACGGGAACCAGACCATCCAGAACTCGGACGATGTCAACGCCGCCTTCGGGTCAGGCGACGTGGTCGACCTCGAGCACGCCGACATCGGGGGCCACGGCGACACCCAGTTGGCCTTCGGCGGTGGCAGCAACGCCAACATGGACAACGACACCTACATCGACAACTCGGTCAACGAATCGTTCAACGATCAGAGCGCCGAAGCGACCTTCGTCCAGGACAACTCGGTCAACGATTCCTACAACGAAGAACTCGATGTCGATGTCGAGGTCGACACCACCATCGAGGACTCGTTCCAGCAGGACAACTCGATCGAGGACAGCTACGACGTCGAGGACTCCTACAACGAGGACTTCGAACAGGACATCGACGCCGATCACTCCGATCTCGACCACATCGAGATCGAGGACTGACCCTCGGTCTGTCGGCACCCATCCATCGATGCGACACCCCCGGGCCATCCCGGGGGTGTCGCGCGTCGGCATGCCCGATCGGATCGTGCGAAGCTTCGGTCATGGACACCCCGGTGCAACGAGTCGACGCCGATCGGCTCTGGTCTCGGTTGATGGCGATGGCCGAGATCGGCGCGACGCCGGCCGGTGGCTCGAACCGGCAGGCGTTGTCCGACGACGATGCAGCCGGCCGTGAGCTCTTCGTCGGTTGGGCCCGGGAAGCCGGGTGCACGGTGGCCATGGACCGAATCGGGAACCTGTTCGTCCGTCGGCCCGGTCGTGATCCCGAACTCCCCCCGGTGATGACAGGCAGCCATCTCGACACCCAGCCGACCGGCGGCCGATTCGACGGTGTCTATGGCGTCCTCGGCGGTTTGGAGGTGATCGAGCGTCTCAACGATCTCGGTATCGTCACCCGCCATCCGATCGAGGTCGTCGTGTGGACCAACGAGGAGGGATCCCGCTTCCCCCGGTCGATGATGGGTTCCGGCGTGTGGGCCGGCCAGGCCAATCTCGAAGCGACCTACGCGCTCTGCGATCTCGACGGCATCTCGGTCGGCGACGAACTCGAGCGCCTCGGCTGGGTGGGTGAGCTCCCGGCCGCCCCTCGGCCGCTCGCTGCCTACCTCGAACTGCACATCGAGCAGGGTCCGATTCTCGAAACCGAAGGTGTCGAGATCGGTGTCGTGACCGGTGTGCAGGGGCTGCGGTGGTACAACGTCACGATCCACGGGTTCCCGTCACACGCCGGTCCGACCCCGATGCAGGTCCGGCGTGACCCGGCGAAGGCGATCGCCCGCCTCGTCGCCGACGTCTACGCCGCCGTCGACGATGCCGGTCCTGCGGCCCGGGCCACGTTCGCCATGTTCCGGTCGGAGCCGTCGTCGCCGAACACCGTGCCCGAACGGTTGCAGTGCACCCTCGACCTTCGCCACCCCGACCGGGCGGTGCTCGACGAGCTCGAATCGAGGATGCGCACCATCGCTCGGCGAGTAGCCGATGAGTGCGGTGTCACCGTCGACATCGACCTCGGCAACGATTCGCCGCCGGTGGTTTTCGATGCCGACTGCGTCACTGCGGTCGACACCGCTGCCGAAGCGCTGGCATTGAGCCGTCGCTCGATGGTGAGCGGCGCCGGCCACGACGCCTGTTACGTCGCGGGTGTCGCTCCCACGGCGATGATCTTCGTTCCCTGCGAAGGTGGCCTGTCGCACAACGAAGCCGAGGCGATCACGCAGGAACAAGCCGAGCACGGGGCGTCAGTACTCCTCGGTGCCATCTGCGCCATCGCCGAGGTGGTCGAGCCCTAGGTTTCGGCACCCGCAGACGGCTCATTCGTCGGCATCGACCGCTGCAGCCCACGTCGCTTCGTCGACGACCTGAAGGCCCTCGGCGATGGCCTCGACGTCGTACGCAGCAGGGGCAGAGATCCAGATCGTCTGGCCGGGCGACTCGGTCCACGCCAGCGTGGTGCCGGTGAGTCCCGCTGGCGAGGAGTGGCGGCCGAGGACGCCGCGATGGCCGCGAACCTCGACGGTTTCGTAGCTGGCGTTCGTGCCGCCGAGACCGAACACGAAGCCGTCGGCCTGCGTTGGGTGCGAGAGCACGGCGACCGAAACCAGATTCTGGGACAGCGGTCGGAGCTGGTTCAGTGTGGAGCGGACCTTCGTGGCGTCGAGACGATCGACCCTGGCCAGGACCTCGAAGCCCTCGTCCGGGGCGAAGGACAGCTGTCCATCGACGACGCCGATGTTCCGCGCCAGGAGCTCGCTGAGTTCGGGTCGCTCCGGGCGGATCCAGATCCAGCGACCGTCATCGGTTGGCCGGGCGAAGTCCGTGCGTTGGTTCTCTGGAACCTCGGCCGGGAAGACCACGGCGACGCCGCCGATGGTTGTCTCTGTCGTCGCCGTGCCAAAGGGAGGAAGGTCGACGAGCCGGACGCTCGAGACGTCTTGGAAGCCGGTCGACGTGGCCGTGCCCACCATGACGAGCGACCCGGCCTGCCCACCGGGCCAGTCCCAGGCATCGCTCGCATCGGTCACCACGGGCTGATCGCCCTCGAGCGCTGACGGCACGACGAAGAGCGGCTCATCAGCGGTTGGCAGTTCCTCGGCCGTCGGTTCGGTGGTGGTGGCGTCGATCGCGCCCGGGTCGGTGACGATGGTCGATTGCCCATCGCTCGCCAACCAGGCGAGCCCGATCACGGCGGCACCAATGCTGGCGGCAACCAGCAGCCGTGAGGCCCATCGGCTCGACGATGGCGCAGTCTTGAAAAGGGGCGGCTCGGCTGGCCGCTGGCAGTTGAGCTCGGTCCCGAGCTCGCCTTCGAGCCATGCGCCGTAGCGCTCGAGCTGTTGGATGACGTCGAGTTCAGTTGACATCGTCGATCACTTCCAGGGAGGTCTGCAGGTGGGACAGCGCTCGTTGCAGGTGCGTTCGTACGGTCTGCGGTGTGATCTCGAGGAGCTCGGCGACCTCGACCTGGGGCCATCCGTAGGCATGGACCAGCACCACACAGATCCGCTGGTGCTCGGTCAGTTCGTTGAGCGCAGGAACGAGGCGGGGCTCGACGTCGGGGAGCCGATCGGCAGGAGGCGCCGGTAGGAGGCCCTGCGGACGGCGCAGCTTGGCCGCGGCGGTCTGGCCCACTCGGTACATGTAGCCGGCGGGGTTTCCCATCGCTTCGAGACGATCCCAGTTCTCCCAGCCATAGGCCATTGCCTCGGCCGCCGCATCCATCCCGACCTCGGGGCCGTAGGCGGCAACCAAGGCAGCGCGCACTCGTCGCGCCGACGTTGCCGCAAACTCCTCGAAGGTCATGCCCAATGAGAGTCTGCGACCGACCGAAACAGCGACATGTTTCGAAGAAAAGTTGGTTCGGGACCGGGTCAGTGTCGACCCACCGTGCACTCGTGAGCGCTACCTTGCGCCGATGACCGAAGCACGCCTGCAGGTCGTCCTCGTCGGTGGGACCGGTTTCCTCGGCCGAGGGCTGCGGGAGCGGCTGACGGGTGCTGGGCACGCGGTGACCGTCATCGGCCGTGGGCTGACTCATGATCATGACCGGTGGACCCACGTGCAATGGGACGCCGCAAACCTCGGTGACTGGGTGCGGGCCTTGGATGGCGCCGATGCCGTGGTCCACCTGGTCGGCAAGCGTGTCGATTGTCGTCCGACCCGGTCCAACATCGATGAGCTGATCGCTTCGCGGGTCGACTCGGTCCACCTCGTTGGCGAGGCCATCGCCGGGCTCGATCGTCCGCCGACAACGTGGGTGCAACTGTCGTCGTTGGCCATCTTCGGCGATGGCGGCGACGCCGTGATCGACGAGTCGACCGAGGTGCCGACCACTGGTCCGCGACAGCAGGTCGAGGTGTGTCGCCGCTGGGAAGCGGCGTTCGCCG
Source organism: Acidimicrobiales bacterium (assembly GCA_041394265.1). NCBI lineage: Bacteria > Bacillati > Actinomycetota > Acidimicrobiia > Acidimicrobiales > Acidimicrobiales bacterium. The sequence continues at coordinate 1,181,937 of JAWKIO010000005.1, read as the reverse complement.
AGGCGTCGGTCGGCGTCGAGCGCACCGTGCTCCTGCGCCCGGGGATCGCGATCGGCGGGGCCGACGACCCGGCGTCGCGGCAGCTCGCGCTCCTGGCCCGCTTCGGCCTGGGTGGGAAGGTCGGTAGCGGTGATCAGTGGGTGTCGTGGGTCGGGGCTGAGGATCTGTTCGATGTGCTGCTTCGCGCGGTCATCGACCCGACGATGCACGGCGTGTACCACGTCACCTCGCCGAACCCGGTCCGGAACCGGGAGCTGATGGCGGCGTATCGTCGTGCCGTCGGTCGTTCCTTCGGGCTGCCCAGTCCGTCCTTGGTCGCCACGATCGGCGCCTGGCTGCTCGGGTCCGACCCCGGTCTCGCCCTGACCGGTCGCCGTTGCGTCCCGACGCGTCTCCTGGCCGAGGGGCAGCAGTTCGCCGTGACCGATCTCGACGAAGCGGTGAGCCGTGCCGTTCGTGCCGCTCGGTGAGACCGAAACTGTATGCGGACTCCAGTAACTTGCTAGCGTGCGAGCACTGACCACCGTTCGCCGACCCGGAGACACCGTCCCATGTTCGACCTTCAGCAGATCTACCACAGCGGACTCCGGGTGGCCGACGTCGACCGGGCCATGGCCGAACTCGGCCCGGCACTGGGTGTGACGTGGGCTCGGGTGCAATACAGCGACAACCGGACTGTGTGGACGCCTGAGCGCGGTCTCGAACAGGTCGAGCTCACCTTTGTCTACTCCTGCGAAGGTCCGCAGCACGTCGAGCTGCTCCAGGGCGGCTCCGTGTGGGACGCCGGCGACGCACCTGGTCTCCACCACCTCGGTGTCTGGTCCGACGACGTGGGCGCCGACGTCGAGCGGTTCCTTGCTGCCGGGTGGACCGTGGCTGCAGCTGCGACCGCACCCGAGGACGGCTTCGGCAGCTTCGCCTACGTCGCCCCGCCGTCAGGACTGATCATCGAGCTGGTGGCGAGCGCAGCCAAGCCCCGGTTCGACACCTGGTTCGCCGGCGGCTCGCTTGGCAGCGACCGAGACGTCACGCCGACGGATTGAACACCTCGTCGGGCTCGGCGTCGTCGCCGACCATGCTCGGATAGAGCCGGCGGAAGTCGGCCAGGAGCTCGTCGAGCGGGAGGTCGTCGTAGGAGCCCCGCTGGGCGACGTACTCCATGTAGCGATTCCCGCTTCCGTCGTAGGGGTGCATCAGGGCGTCGTCGGTGCCGTCGAATTCGAGCACACCAACGCCGAGCCGCTCGCAAAGGCTGGCGTTGAACGCCGAGCTCACCTTGAACCAGCGATCGTCGAGCAGGAGCTCGCTGTAGCCGTGCCAATAGAAGATGTCGGTGCCCATGCGTGCGGTGAGCTTCTCGCTCGACAGATGGTTGCGAACGTCGGCGAAGCCGAGTCGGGCGGGTATGCCGACCTGGCGAGCTGCGGCGGTGAGCAACACCGACTTCGGTACGCACCAGCTCGACGATGCCTGAGCGATCGTGCTGGCCCGATAATCCTCGGGGTCGGTGACCATCGAATAGGGGTCGTACCGCAGCCGGTCACGAACGGCGTGGAAGAGTGCTGTTGCCAGCGCTCGTGGTGTCGCCGATCGATCGATGCCCTCGGCGGCGAGTGCCTCGTCGACGAAGGTCGTGACGGCCTCGCTGTCGTGGTCGAGGAACCAGGTGGATTCGATGAGTGCAGACACGGACGTTCCTTTCGACGACTCGACGCTACAACGCCCACCCCGACCCGCAGGAATCGTCGTGCGCTCGCTCAGAGTTCCTCGACGCTCCAGGTGGACGGCTCGACGAGTTGCCCGAGGTGCACGTGGAGTCGTAGGTGCTCACCAGCTCGGACCTCGCGATCGAGCCGATAGAGCCGATTGCCCCAGCTGGTGATCGGCTCGAGAGGGGAGGTCGACATGACGGTCTCGTCGTCGAACACCGCCTCGAACCAGACGCACGCACCATCGACGATCGCATCGGAGGGAGCGACACGGTCAACGACGTGATCGATGGGGATCGACGCCGCCGACTCGAGGGTGGCGAGGTCGAACTCGATGATCGGCTGACACGCCGCCAACGACGCGGCGACCGAGCCGGGGCGAGCCCACAGCTGATCAGTGCGGCCGGTGTCGAAGCGGGCCGCTGTGGGAGAAGACTCCATCGCCGAGAGGTCGATGCCATCCGGCAGCTCGATGTTCCAGAACCGCCGCACCCGCATCGATTCGTGCAGGAGGACCGGTTCGACGAAGAGGCGGAAGCGGCTGGGCAGCATGCGTCCCCCGGGGCGGAGCACCCGCCTGCGAAGGTCGAGCAAGTTCTCGAGCATGTTCTCGTTGAAGAGCTCGTCACCCATCTGCTCGTGGATCACGACGTCGATCGGCTCGGGCGGGGTGAACTCGCGGCTGTTGGCCTTCACGAATTCGATGTTGGTGAAGCCGTTGTGGCGGGCGATCTCGCGAGCGACGTCGATGAAGTCGGAGTGCTCGACGGCATACACCTTCTTTGCGCCGGCTCGGCTCGCCATGAACGACAACAAGCCGGTGCCGGCGCCGAGGTCGAGCACGACGTCGCCGGCATCGATGTTGCGATGCAGACCACGGTGATACGCATCGACCCGGATGCGGTCGCTCAACATCTCTTCGTGTTCGGAGAGCCCGGCGAAGTTCGTCTCGTTCACCAGGTCGTAGACGATGTTCATCATCCGGTCGTTCGACGCGATTCGGTTGGCGCCGAATCGCAACGCAGATCGCACCGCTCGTGTGGCTGCCTGCTGCGGTCGCGTGGTCATGGCCAGCAGGCTGTCGTCATGGTCAGCAGGCTAGGGCTTCCCGATCGGGACGTGGCCGCTCGCGCCGAGTACGGTGCGGGCGTTCACATCAACCCTTTCGAGGAGACACCTCTGATGACCATCCAGATCGGCGATTCCATTCCTTCGGCCACGCTCCACGAGGGCAACCCGGGCAACCAGGTCGACCCCGCCGAGATCCTCGGCAAGGGCAAGGTGCTGGTCTTCGCCGTTCCCGGCGCCTTCACCCCCGGCTGCTCCAACACCCACCTGCCGGGCTACGTCAACGACTTCGACGCCATCAAGGCCAAGGGTGTCGACACCATTGCCTGCATCTCGGTCAACGACGCCTTCGTGATGAACGCCTGGGGTGAGGCCCACGAGGCTGGCGGCAAGATCCGCATGCTCGCCGATCCCGGTGCCGAGTTCACCCAGGCTGTCGGCCTCGGTGTCGATGCCGCAGCGCTCGGCGGTGTCCGCTCCAAGCGTTACGCCATGGTGCTGGAAGACGGCAAGGTGACCCAGCTCGAGGTCGAGCCCGACGGTTTCGGGCTCACCTGCTCGCTGTCGGAGTCGATCATCGACAAGCTCTGATCGGTCGATTGGGCCCTCCCTCACCCCGGCGATAGGGTCGCCGCGAACCCGGGTGAGGGAGGAGTCCACATGATCTTGAACGACGACCATCAGGCATTTCGAGCCATGGTCCGCCAGTACGTTCAGAACGAGATCGATCCTCGCATCGACGAGTGGGAAGCGGCCGAGATGATGCCGCTCCACGACATCTTCGCCGACATGGCGAAGCTCGGAATGATCGGTCTCGAATACGACCCGGCCTTCGGCGGACAGGGTGCCGACCACGTGTTCACCATGATCCTCGCCGAGGAGTTCGGTCGGTGCGGCCACGGTGCGCTGCCGATGGCACTTGGCGTGCAGGTCGACATGGCGACGCCGTCGCTCGCCCGTTTCGGCACCGACGAGCTGAAGACGCAGTACCTCGCCCCGGCCATGCGTGGCGAGATGGTGGCGTCGATCGCCGTCAGCGAACCCGACCACGGGTCCGACGTCGCCGGGATCCGCACCCGTGCCGTGCGCGATGGCGACGAGTGGATCATCAACGGCTCGAAGATGTGGATCACCAACTCGGTGCAGGCCGACTGGTTGTGTGTCCTGGCCCGCACCTCCGACGACGGCGGCTATTCGGGAATGAGCCAGATCATCGTTCCCACCACGACCCCCGGATTCAGTGTGTCCAAGAAGCTCGACAAGCTCGGGATGCGTGCTTCCGACACGGCGTTGTTGAGCTTCGACGACTGCCGAGTACCGGTGGCGAACACGATCGGCGAGATCGGCAAGGGATTCCAGCAGCAGATGGCCCAGTTCGTGGTCGAACGCATGTGGGCCGCCTACTCGGTGGTGGGGGCCTGTGAGGCGGCCATCGAGCGCACCGTCGGCTACCTCCGCGAGCGTCACGTGTTCGGCGAGCCGCTCCTGGCCAAGCAGTACATCCAGTTCAAGCTGGCCGAGCTAAACGCCGAGATCGACCTGCTCCGCAGCTACAACCGCTCGATCGCCGAGGCCTATCAGGCCGGTGAGGACACGACCCGCCAGGCAACGATCGCCAAGCTGACCGCCGGTCGGCTCATCCGTCGAGTGGCGGATGAGTGCCTCCAGTTCCATGGCGGGATCGGGTACGTCGAGGAAACCTGGACCGCCCGCTTCTTCCGCGACAACCGGCTCACCAGCATCGGGGGCGGGGCCGACGAGGTCATGCTCCAAGTATTGGCGCGGATGGACGGCCTCACGGCCTGACGGCGACCGATGGGCAATCGGCCCGACCCGCTCGGCGGGCGGTCAGCGCAAGGTGTAGGTGAGAACGGCATTCCCGGCCGACGTCACCTGATGGTCGACGAGCGACAGGCGGGTCAGCGGAACGCTGTCGTCGAACAGTCGGCGGCCTTCATTCGTGACCGCCGGGTGGATCGTGAGCATGAGCCTGTCGACCACACCGCCGAGGAACAGACCTCGAACGGTCTCGATGCCGCCGCCGACCACGATGCCTCCTTCGTCGTCGGACTCCTTCAATGCTGCGACATAGGCGACGGGATCGCCGGTGACCAGCGTCGAGTTCCAACCCAGGTCACCCTCGAGCGTCGAGGAGACGACATGTTTGCGCAGCGGGTTGATGAAGTCGGCGAACGGGTCACCTTCGATCGACGGCCAGAACGCCGACCACTCCTGCCACAGTGTGCGGCCGAGGATCATGTCGGTCACGCCGGCGATGGCCCTGCCCATCATCTCGCCTTCCTCAGGACCGAACGCGTCGAACTGGAACAGGTTCGGACTCTCGTTGACGCCATTCAACGAGGAGAACAGGTGAGCGGTGACAGGACGGGACATGGGTGCTCTCGATCGGTGGGTGGTGGGTGAGTCGGTCCGTCGAAGCTAGACGGAGGTCAGACGTCGGCGCGGGGCACTGACGATGCAGAACACACCGTAGGCAATCAGGCCGAGCGCCACGACGGCGACGAGTGCCGTGCCGAGCGGGGAGCCGGCCACCCGACGCAGCGCACCGTCGAGCCCGACAGCATCGTCAGGGTCGAACTGCATCGCGGCCCGGGTGAGAAACGAGCCGATCAACGCGACCATCAGCCCCCGCCCGAGCCATCCGACTCGGCCCATGTTGACCAGGGCGTGGTGGCTCAACGGGCCGACACTCCCGGGAGCGAGATCGGACTCGAAGGTCGCGTTCCAGGCCTTGTAGAGGTAGTAGCCACCGAGGCCGACGACGCCGAGGCCGATGGCGAAGATCAGGAACCGTCCTCCGGTCGCGTCGAGTACGCGGCGGGTGTAGGTCTCCACGCGCGAGCCATTCGAGCCGTCGCTGGTCCCCGGCCGTAGCGCGATCGACAACGCCGTCCAACCGAGGGCGACGTAACTGACCGCTCCGAGCAAACTGCCGAGCCGGGACACCCAGGCGTGCGCGTCATTGTCGGCCGGCAGCACGAGAGAGACGAGCTTCCAGATGGCGTAGAGCGCCAGTCCGATGGCGATGGCGATCAGGAGCGCTGCGCCCGCCGGCTGTTCGGCGATGGTGGCGATCGCTCCCGACTTGCTGGCTTCCTCACCCTGACCGGTCGTGGTGCCGGCGGACTGCCCGGCGATGGTGAACGCCAACGCGCCCATGAGGGCGTACACGACACCGTTCGCCGCCCAGCCGACGCGGCCCAACTGGACCAAGCGGGGATGTTCACGGGCGAATTCCTGCGCCCGTTCGCTTCCGACATCATCGTTCGAGGCGGACTGATCGAAGAGGGTCGTCATGGCGGCGGGCTACCCCGTCGCTTGGTCGGACAAACGCGCTCGACCTCGACGGCGCTCGGTGAGCTCAGAGCGAGATGTCGTCGACCACCACGAGCGCTGGGCCGTCGTCCTCGTCGTCAGTGGACTGCTCGATGATGACCCCGACGTCGTCGCCCCGGTACCGCACGAGCACCATGTTGTTGGCGAAGTGGGGTCCAGCGATCATGTCGATCGGCACGGCGCTCGGCCGGCGCCGCGTGAGCCGCCGCAGGGCCGCACCGATGCGGGCGCCGGCGGTCGTCAGCGTGAAACGCATCACCCCCCGCTCCGGAGGGATCAGCGCGTTGCGGATGGGTGAGCTGACGACTTGGTACACCCGACTGGCCGATCCGCCGATCGCGACGCGCGCCACATAACTGAAGTGGATGTCTCCGGACGCGACGACCGTCGATGAGGGGGCGTCGCTGCCGCCGGTGATTCGTTCGATCAGCTGGGCGAATTCGGTGTAGGAGTCGCCGAAGGCCGACCAGTCCTCGAGGTCCAGTGACCGACGAATCTTCTCCCCCCAACCGATGGCGTAGCGAGACCAAGCACCTTCGCAGACTCGTTCGTTCCAGACCATGAGATCGTGGAGCCCTGGAGCAATGAAGACCGGCAGTGTGGTGGCGAGGACGACGTGACGGGTCGGTTCGAGCGCCTCGTCGCAAATCCACTGCCACTCACCCTCGTTCACCATCCGCCTCGTCGAGCCATCGAGCACTCGTGCATGGCGACCGTCGACGACGACGACCTTCACCTCGCCGATGTGGCGGCTGAAGCTGAACTGGTAGGTCGTCGGATCATCGTTGACCGATCGTGCCCACGACTCGAGGAGCTGTGACGCCTCGTTCGCCTCGACGAGTCGGTCGAGCAGGCCGTCGGCGCGGATCTGCTCGGGCGACTGGTTCCCCAGGTGTTGGTAGATCCAGTAGGACATGACCGAACCGACCGCGTGGGCCTCCCACCACGACTCGCCGGACATCTCCGTCACCCAGGACGCCGAGATGTTCCAGTCGTCGATCACGTCGTGATCGTCGAAGATCATGAGGGTCGGTACGACCGAGAAGAGCCAGCGCTCGAAGGTCGGCGACCAGGCTTCGTGGTACAGCCAGCAGTACTCGTCGAAGTCGGCGACCAGCGACGGTGGCAGCTCGTCCGCGTCGGGTCGCGTCGCCTCGATTCGCTCCTTGGTCGACGGAGAGGAGTCGTCGGCGTAGATCTGGTCGCCGACGAGCAGCATGGCGACCGGCCACTTCTCCGGCGGGTCGTAGACCATCCGCTTTGCGTGCGCCCGCATGGTGTCGATGCCGCGGCCACGATCGTCGAAGGCGAGTTCGAGCGTGTACGGCTTCTCGTGGGGTGCGGCGGCTCGGCACGATCCGATCAACAGGTCGACGTCCCCGTGACCGAGGGTGCGGATGACGCTCGGCGGAAGTTCGCTGTCGGGTTGCGGCCACACGAGGTCGTCGTCGAAGCGCACCTCGTAGGGAATGACCGATGCCGGCTCGAGGCCCTCGATGATGACCAGCGCGAAGTGTCGCCCACGCACGCTGAAGGTGGAGGCCCGATGGCCGAGCACCTCGACGGTCCCGGGTCGAGAGGTCTCGACCCACACGGTGGCGGAGGTGGTGCTGACGTAACGCAGCATCGGCCCCAACACCAGGGGAGCGGTCGTGAACCCGGCATCGCCTTCGACGGTCTCCATCGACGGCAACGTAGCCAGTCATCGCTCACCGGGCCACACCGGTCGGACTGGCCGAGGAGCTGACGTGGTCGCCTCGCGAGTACTCAGGTCAGACGTTCGACGGCAGTCGTGACGACCGGGAGGTAGCGCGCCCAGCACGCCTCGAGCCAGGCCGGGTCGTCGTCGATGAACGCCGCACGAACCTGATCCCGGATGGTCTTCGCCTCGGGAGCGGACGGCGCACCGCTGGCGTGGAGCACGGCGTCGGCCCGCAGACCCTGCAGCACGGTGATGGGGTCGACCGTGCCGTACTCGATGGCGACGCCAGTGACCTCGGTGTCGGGGCGGAGGTCGGTGACCGCACCGAGCCATTCGCCGGCGAGTTCGGCCGACACGCTGGTGCCATCGTGCAGTGAGGTGACGTCGTCCCACCACGCTCGCTGACGGTCGAGCGCCGGGTCGCCGGGCGCAGCGGAACTGATGAGCTCGCCATGGCCCCAGGGCCCGAGTCCGGAGTGCAGGTCGAGGATCGCCACTCGCCGCATGCCAGACAGGCGATGCCCGATGAACTCGCTCATCCATCGGTTCGACCAGGTGGGCCCGGTGCCGCCGTAGAAGACGCCCGTTGGATGGTCGTACTGGCCGCCCGAGATGATCTGCTGGAGACGCTCGAGTCCGAGGACTTCGAGCTGTCGCATCAACGTCTCGAACGACGTCGCCTGATCGGCTTCGCTCCACGAGGGCGGGACCAGCGCGGGGGCCAGGTCGTGATAGTCGTCGTTGGCCGGGGCCGGTCGTTCCCAGTCGATGAAGTTTCGGTTCAGGTCGACGTTGTCCTCGTTGACCCGGCGGACCCAGGAGAAGCCGTAGGGATTGAGCGCGTGGACGAAGACGAGCACCGGACCGCCCGTGCGGTCACGGTCGTAGGTCTCGAGATGGTGGCGCTGGAGCGCCGAGCCGAGGTAGCCCTCGACGCCGTGGGTCCCCGAGACCACCACGATGGCGTTGTCCGTCTCTTCCGGTCCCACCTCGGCCACGTCGATCGAGAGGGGTTCGCCCTCCAGTCCGACCAGCGGATGCGGAAACGTATCGATGCGGGCCCCAGCGGCCGCAGCAGCCTCGAGGAACGCTGCTCTGGCGTCGGCGTATGACGTGCTCAGTGGAGGGATCATCGCCTCGTCAGACGCCGAGCTTCGCGACCATGGCGTAGACCGTGAAGATCACGAGGGCGGTGTCGATCGCGGCCCCGATGGCGAATCGTTGGCGCACCTTGCCGATGGCGCTGGCGTCACCGTGCTCGTGGGCCGCGACGGCGGCTCGAGACGTCGGTGCGAAGAACGCGACCCCCATCACGCCACCGATGATCACGACCGCGAAGCCGATGGAAACGAACGCGTGAGAGAACTCATACGGTCCGTCGAGCACGAGGCCGACGCCGGTGAGGAAGACGACGGTCCCGGCGACCGAGTAGTAGATCTGCGCCATTCGGCCTGAAGCCTGGTGCCAGGCCACGGCCACCACCCCGCCGGCTCGATCGAGACCGGGCATCACCGCCATCTGCGTGAAGTTGCCGCCGAGCCAGGCAGCGACACCGATCAAATGGAGGACGAGCAGCAGGGTTCGCATCGCATCACCCTAGAACAACGGGGCGTCAGCGGTCGGCGAAGTTCGGTGTGCGTTTCTCGAGGAAGGCCGCTTGTCCCTCGCGATAGTCCTCGGACCGGAAGCAGGCCTCGGTCAGCTCGGCCACCCGTACGAGGTCGCGTCGGTCCGGATCCTTGCCCACTTCACCGATTGCCGCCTTGATGGCACGGATCGTCATGGGGGCGTTGCCGGCAATCACCGAGGCGAGGTCGACCACCGTCGTCTCGAGTTCTGCAGCCGGGACGGATCGGTTGATGAGCCCGATGCCAGCGGCTTCGCTGGCGGAGTAGCGACGGGCCGTGAAGAGCACCTCGGCGGCGACCGCCTTGCCGACCAGGTCAACGAGTGCCTCGACGCCGCCGTAGCCGTAGCCCAGACCGAGCTTGGCCGCCGGGACGGCGAACTGGGAGTTGTCGGACGCGATCCTGATATCGGCCTTCATCGCCGTGAGGACACCGCCGCCCATGCAATACCCCTCGATCATGGCGATGAGCGGCTTGTCGAGCTTGGTCAACGCCCGTTGCGCCTCGGCCGCGATCGCGTCGTATTCCTTGCGGGCGTCGACCGAGGTCCGCCGCTCGCCGAACTCGGAGATGTCGGCACCCGACACGAACGCCCGGCCACCGGCCCCTCGCATCACGACGACCCGTACCGACGGGTCGTCGGCGAAGGCCCCGATGATCGTGGGGATCGCCCGGTTCATCTCGGCCGACATGGCGTTGTGGCGGGCCGGATTGTTGAAGGTCATCCAGCCGATGCCATCGCGCACCTCGGCGAGCATCTTGTCGGTGTCGAGTTGGATCGTCATGGGGTTCCCTTGGTCGGCGTGTGCGTGTTGCCCTGTCGATTGGTGCGGTGCCGGTCGGCGATCACGCCCAGGGCCAGCAGTTCGTTGGTCTCGTCGTTGTCGAAGCCGAACTGGGCGAGGATCTCGGTGCTGTGTTCGCCGGCCAGCGGACTCGGTGTCCTGATGTCGTCGGCGACGCCAGCCAGTGTGGTGGCGTTGCGGATGATCTCGACGTCGCCGGACACCGGGTGATGGGTGGGTGTGGCTACACCGAGGTGTTGCACCTGTGGATCAGTGAAGGTCTGTTGGAGGTCGTTGACGGGCCCGGCCGGCACCCCGACCTCGTTCAGCAACTCGACCCATTCGGCGGTGGTGCGGGCCGCAAGTGCCGTGGCGATGATCTCGGTCAGCTCGTCATGGTGCTGTTTGCGCCCGGCGGGCGTGGCAAAGCGCTCGTCGTCGGGAAGGTCGGGTCGGCCGATGACCTGACAGAACGCTGACCACAGATGTCCCCAGGCGGCGGCGACGTTCAGGTGGCCGTCGGCGGTCGGGTAGAGGCCCATCGGGCGGAGTGTCGGGTGGTCGTTGCCCGCCTGCGGCGGGATCTCGTGGTCGACGGTCCAGCGGGCGGCCTGGAAGTCGAGCATGCCGATCATCGACTCGAGCAGTGACGTGTGCACCCAGCGGCCGACACCGGTGCGCTGCCGCTCGTGCACGGCGACCAGCACACCGATGGCCAACTGGAGACCAGCGGCGATGTCGGAGATCGCGGCCCCGGCCCGCACTGGTCCCTGGCCGGGAAGTCCGGTCACGCTCATCATCCCCGACATGCCCTGAGCGATCTGGTCGACCCCTCCTCGTTCGGCATACGGCCCCGTCTGGCCGAAGCCAGAGATCGATCCCATGATGAGACGAGGGTTGATCGCCGTGACAGTGTCCCAGTCGAAGCCCAGCTTGTACTTCACGGTGGGCCGCATGTTCTCCATCAGGATGTCGGCCCGCCCGACGAGCCGGTGGAGCACGGCACGACCCTCGGACGACTTCAGGTCGAGGGCGAGGCTTCGCTTGTTGCGATGGAGGTTGAGGTAGTCCGGGGTGGTCTGGTTGGCGACGCCGATGCCGGGCGATTCGATGCGGATGACATCGGCTCCCCAGTCGGCGAGTTGGCGGACGGCGGTGGGTCCGGCGCGCGCCACCGTCAAGTCCAGCACCACCAGATCGGCGAGCGGGAGCAGGTCGTCCGGTTGGTGTGGCATCTTGTCGGACCTCCCGTGGTTCGCACCATTGGCTAGCAGGATTGGCGCTCGGCCCGCCAGCTTTGGCGCGGATGGTTTTGACGCAGGTGGACGCGGTCCCGTTGACTGACCGGATGGCAGCAGACGTTTCGCTCGACGTGACCGGCTCGACGGCGGTACTCACCCTGCGACGACCGGACGCGCTGAACGCCTTCACCTACTCGATGCTCGGTGAGATGGAGACGGCGGTGCGCGACGCCATGGCGAACCGAGCCGTCACTGCGCTGATCATCACCGGCGAGGGCCGCGGCTTCTGCGCCGGACTCGACGCCACGGCGCTGTCGGGGGCAGCGTCGACCGGTTCGTCGGGCCGACCGGCGATCGGCGACGACGAATTGCATGGCCTGTTCAGCTATCTGATCCAACAGCCCAAGCCGGTGATCGCTGCCGTCAATGGCGTGGCCGCCGGCGGCGGGTTCGTGCTCGCCGCCAAGTGCGATCTGCGCTTCGCTTCTTCGGCAGCCAGCTTCACGACCGTCTTCTCCAAGCGGGGCCTCATCGCCGAGCATGGCATGACCTGGCTGATGCCCCGTCTCGTGGGCGTCGGTGATGCCCTCGACCTGCTGTGGTCCTCCCGTCGGATCGACGCCGACGAAGCCCACCGCATCGGCCTCGTGCAGCGGGTCATCCCCGCCGATCGCCTGCTCGACGAAGCCATCGCCTACGTCGAGGACCTGACCGCCAACGTGTCGCCGGCGTCGATGGCCGACACCAAACGGTTGGCCTACCGCCATCTCGGCATGGACCATCGTGCTGCATTCGAAGAGGCCGACATCGTGCAATGGCAGGCGATGGACCGCGCCGACGTGACCGAAGGTGTGGCATCGCTGATCGAACGTCGACCGCCGAAGTTCGACCGACTGGGGGACCAATGAGCTCGACCGACGACGCGACCGTTCAACTGAACGTGGACGGGGGAGTGGCGACCGTCGCCTTCAACCGTCCCGAGCATCTGAACGGGATCACCAACCGGATGGCACGCGAGCTCTACGAGACCCTGTCGGCCGTGGCCGCCGACTCGTCGGTCATGGCCCTCGTGCTGACCGGCAACGGCTCGGCGTTCTGTCCCGGGGCCGACCTGCGCCACTACTCCTCGGGCGCGAGCGACGAAACATTGCGCTCGGAGTACTTCCAGGTGCCGGTGCTGCTCCACGAGATGCCGCAGGTCACGATCGCAGCCATCAACGGCGCCTGCGCCGGAGCGGGGATGGGCTACGCCTTGGCGTGCGACTTCCGCTACGTGAGCCGGACCGCCAAGCTGAACACGGCGTTCCTCGACGTGGCCGTCGCCGGCGACATGGGGATCCCATGGATGCTGCCCCGCATCGTCGGCAACAGTGTCGCCCGGGAGCTGTCGTTCTTCCCCGGCAAGCTCACCGCCGACGAGGCGCTCGATCTCGGACTGGTGCACTCGGTGTTGGATCCCGACGAGTTGCTGCCGTTTGTTCTCGAACGAGCGCAGCGTCTCGCTGGCAGCGCACCGCTCGCGCTCCGAGCGATGAAGGCGCACTACGTCGCTGCCGAGTCGATGAGCTTCGCCGACTTCATTCGGCTCGAAACCGAGGACCACACCCGGATCACGCAGAGCCAGGACTGCAAGGAGGCGTTCGCTGCCTTCGTCGAGAAACGACCCGCCGAGTTCAAGGGGATCTGAGTCATGTCATTGCACCTTCGTCAGGTGGCGCTCGTCGCCCGAGACCTCGATCAGGTGGTCGATGACCTGTGTGCGGTCTTCGATCTCGCCGTCGGCTACAACGACCCGGCAATCGGTTCGCTCCAGCTGCACAACGCCGTCATCCCGGTGGGCGAGGAATTCCTCGAAGTCGTTGCGCCGCTGGTCGAGGGCATCACGGCCGATCGATTCCTCCATCGTCGCGGTGGAGACGGGGGCTACATGCTGATCTTCCAGACCGACGATCACCCCACCCGCCGCCAACGCGTCGACGCACTCGGTGTTCGCGTGGTGGCCCAGTTCAACGGCGATGGCTTCACCAATATGCAACTGCATCCCGCCGACACGGGCGGCACCTTCCTCGAGGTCGACCTCCAGGTCGGCGAACTCGAATGGCACCCGGCGGGGCCTGACTGGCGTACGTCCATCCGCACCGACGTCGCAACGGCGATCGTCGGCGCCACGGTGCAGTGCAGCGATCCCGCTGCGGTCAGCGCCCGATGGTCGGAGATTCTCGAGCTACCGGTCGTCGAGGGTGTCACACCAACCGGCGCCGAGGCCTTCGTCATCGAGGCCGATGGGTCGACCATCCGCTTCGCCCATCCGGTCGATGAGCGGGGCGATGGGCTGGCAGCGTGCGAGGTCGCAGTCCGACGTGTCGGCGACGTGATCGATCGGGCCAGGGAGCGCTCCCTCGAGTGCGGCGAGTCCTGGGTGATGATCGGTGGCGTCCGGTTCGATCTGATCAGCTGAACGTCTTTGTGAGCGTGGCGTAGCGCCCTCGGAGACCGTCGTCACACGCCGCTCATCGGCGGGAAACAGTCCGGGAACAAACGTCTCGTACGTTCGGACCCGTGACCCTTCTCGCACCACGTGATCCTCGCCGTCGATGATCGACTCGGTCGATCCCTTCATCGGCACGGGTGTCACCGACCTGCCGCCGCCGGAGGGGTTGGCCGCGACCTGGTGGTTCCCCAAACCGCAGGTCGGCAACACTCACCCCGGAGCGACCGCACCACTCGGCATGGTCTCGGCCTGCGCCTACTCCGGCGCCTACCCGACCGGGTACGGGCTCTATGACAAGAGCACTGAGGGCATCCCGCCCGAACTGCACCATCGACAGCTGGCGTCAGGATTCACCCACTTCCAGCAGTCGGGAACCGGCGCCATCCGCAAGTACTACAACTACTTCCGCGTCACGCCCATGCTCGAGCCGCTCGACATGCTGGGCGAGCAGTGGACGCTGAAAGAAGAGGCGGCCTCCCCCGGCTACTACGCCGCGACCCTCGGCAAGCGGATCCGCTGCGAGCTCACCGTCGGCCCGAAGAGCGCCATCCACCGCTACACGTTCCCGCAGGCGCCGGACGCCAGGGTCGTCATCGACTTCTCCAGCGGTGGACTCCAGATCGAACACGGCCAGACCGTCCCGATGCGAGCGAAGCTGCAGGCAGTGGGGGCCAACGCGCTTCGGGGCGAGGTGGTGGTCGAGGGGGTGCCGCTGGCGGTCTACATCGAATGTGATGCCCCGGGCTGGCGGCAGTCGCTGTGGTACGACCGACGCCTGATGTCGGGCGGGAGCCGGCTCGACTTCGACTCGATTCGACAGACGACGCTGCGGCCTTTCGGATCGATGTTCCGTGGTCGTGCTGCGCCGGGATCAACGGTCGAGCTCCGGATTGGGTTCTCGCTCCGCGGTGTCGAGCAGGCCGAGGCGAACCTGCGGGCCGACCTGGCCGCAGCGCGGGAGAGCACGGTGTGGACGGGTCACGCACCCGACGAAGTGACGCCGTTCGACGAGCGACAAGCCGCCACCCGTGCGCTGTGGAGCGACGTCCTCGACCGGATCCACGTCGACGGCGGCTTGTCCGAGCAGCGTTCGATCTTTGCGACCGCGCTCTATCACTCGTTCGTCAAACCGTGTTTCGCCGACGACGAGAGCCCCTTCTGGCCGGCCGACGGCCCGTTCGTCTTCGACATCTGCACGATGTGGGACATTTACAAGACCCAGTTGCCGCTGCTGCTCCTCATCGCTCCGGAGCGGGCGTCGACGCTGCTCCACGCTCTCCTGCAGGTCAGCAGCGAAGAGGGGAACCTGCCGATCGGCTATCGCATGGCGCGTGGCGCAGACCGATTCTTCCGGCAGGCCAGCGCGCTCGCCCACACGTTCTTCGCCGATGCGCTGGCCGCTGGGATCGACGACATCGACTGGGAATGGGCGCTCGTCCACCTCACCGCCGACTTACGGCGAGGGTATGGCGAGGAGTACCTCGACAAGGGCGTCGCTCATCCCATCAGCCACACGCTCGATCTGGCGTATGGCTACCACTGCACGGCCCGAGTCGCCCGAGCCCTCGATGATGCCGTCCTCGCCGAGCAACTCGACGGGCTCGCGACCCGATGGGTTCATGCGTTCGACCCGGACACCGGACTCCTCGTCGACTCGACCTACTACGAGGGCGGGCGGTGGAACTACTCGTTCCGTCTCCTGCACGACATGGCAGCCCGCATCGAGTTGGCCGGCGGCGAATCGGCGTTCGCCGACCTGCTCGACGCATTCTTCGGCTACGGGGCCCAACCCGTGAAGCAGCTCGGCCATCCGCCCTTCGCCGAGGCGCTCGAGGAAGGCTACGCGCTCGACCGGTTCGAGGGCCTGAACAACGAGCCCGATATCGAAGCCCCCTGGGCCTACCACTACGTTGGCCGGCCCGATCGCACCGCCGAGATCGTCCACTCGATCCTCCAGTTCCAGTTCGCCACCGGCCGCGGTGGGCTTCCGGGCAACGAC
Source organism: Acidimicrobiales bacterium (assembly GCA_041394265.1). Taxonomy (NCBI): domain Bacteria; kingdom Bacillati; phylum Actinomycetota; class Acidimicrobiia; order Acidimicrobiales; species Acidimicrobiales bacterium. The sequence continues at coordinate 1,165,957 of JAWKIO010000005.1, read as the reverse complement.
GACTCGGGCGGGCTGAGTTCGTGGTACGTGATGGCGTCGCTCGGTCTGTTCCCCGTTGCCGGACAGAACCTGTTCCTGCTCAACGCACCGGCGTTCGAGCGGAGCCGGATCACGATTGGCGACCACCAGCTGGTCATCGCCACCGAGGGCTTCGAGCCTCGAACGGCCGGCTCGGCGCCGCTCTACGTCGTTGCCGCCTCGATGGACGGCGCCTACCTGCACCGCAGCTGGGTGACCGGCGACGAACTCCGTCGTGCGCGTCTGATCACCTTCGAGCTGGCCAACGAACCGGCCGCCTGGGGCGCAACGACCCGGCCGCCCTCGGTCTCGACCCCGGGGGCGAGAGCGCCGGCCCGCCGCTCGACCTGATGCCCCGACCACCCGCCGCCCGCCATCGCAAGGAGATTCCGTGACCGCACCCGCCGTGACTCGCCCGCCCGCAAGCGATACGCCATCGTCCGAACCGTCACAGCGTCTGGTCATCGTGGTGCGGGCCGACCCGGTGATCTGCGGTCACTCGGGTGAGGCCCGCAACCTGGCCGAAGCGGCACTCCTCCGCGGGTTCGACGATGTGCGTATCGTGACGTGGCCGCTCGAGGCGCTCACCGAGCTACCGCTCAAACCGCTCGACTCGGTCCTTCCCTACAGCCTGGGAATCACCGTCGAACGCCCGGCACCCGTCGGTGACTACAAGGTGCCCGACGGTCGCTTCGTCGCCGGGATCGTCGGCCGTCTCGTCGAGCTGTTCACCGACGGCGTGCCGACCGTCTGCCTCTCGCTCTACCTGACCCCGCACGCCAACGCCGTCATGGAGGCACTCGCCATCGCCCGGGTGATGGGTGGCCCGGTCGAGGTCGCGACCGTTGCCGAAGCCGTCGGCTCCGACATCACCAATGTCGTCCGCTCCTGCCTCGCAACGGGGAGCCTCGGCGCGGCGGCTGCCGTCTTCGCCACCTACCTCGCCCACGACCGCTGTGTAGCGGTGTCGGCCTACACCAAGGAGTTGATCGTCGAATCGGCGACGGAGGTCGACGCTGCGTTGGGTACCCGGTTCGCCGAGGCATGCCGGGCCCGCGTCGGCATCTCCTATCCGGCAGTCGACAGCGCTGCCTTCGTCGACCTCGACCCTGCGTCGGTTCGCCATGCGCTCGGAGCTCGGGGGCTCGAGCCGGGCTCGTACGCGCTGTTCCTGTCCAGGATCACTCCGGCCAAGGGCGTCGCCGATCTCATCGACGGCTTCGCCATGTCGCGTTCGCGGGAGCGGGTGACACTCGTGATCGCCGGCACGGGCGGCGCTCGCGCGGATGCGATGCGGCGGGCGGCTTCGTCGGGCGCGGGCGATCGGATCGTGTTCTTCGACGACGTTGACGACGACGAGAAGCGACTCCTGATGGCGGGCAGCGCTGCGTACGTCTTGCCGAGCAAGCCGATGCCCGAATTCGTGGAGACGTTCGGCATCGCGCTCGTCGAGAAGATGCTGGCCGGCGGGGGACCGGTGATCACGACCGCAACGGGTGGCATCCCCGAGGCGGTCGGCGGAACGGCAACCATCGTCGAACCCGGTTGTCCGGTCGACATCGCCCGTGCACTCGACGACGCGATCCTCGATACCGCAGGCACCGAGTTGACCCGGCGAGCCGACCGAGCGCGGGCCTACGCGCTGCAGTTCGATCGATTGGCCGTGTTCGATCGGCTCTTCGCCGGCATCGGGCCCCTCAGTCTCGAGCTCGAATCCGTGGCGTGATCTTTCGGTCAGCCCTCGCTTCGCTGCGGGAGGCTGGCCCGGAGGTTGGCGAACGCTACGACCCCGTCGTCGGAGCGTGTCCACGAGATGTAGTCGGCTCGGCCCCGCTCCCGGAAGATCGGGTTGGAGAAGATCGAAGCCCATTCGGTGACCGGCTTCAGGCTGGATGCCATCGCCTCGTCGAAGCCGACCCAGCGGCGAGCGTGCTCTTCCGACCGGAAGAGATTCATGTTCGCTCACCTGAACGGCCGACTGGCCGCATCACCTCCGACCTGTGACGCGGTGTAGCCGACGGCTTCTGGCGGGTCGACACTGACGACGTCTTCGTCGCACAGTTCGACCGAGATCGGGTCGCCGCAACACAAGCACGGAGCGTCGATGCGCACCGTGCTCCCCGGTACGAGCCAGCGAACGGCCATGGCCTCGAACCCGCATTGGGCGTACCACCGCTGGTCGCCGTCGATCGTGACCCGATACTGGGTGGGTTGCAGGTTGAAGGGCGGGAACGATGCCAGGTAGTCGGTGCCCGGGTGGGTCCAACCGGGCGTGACCGCCACCAGTTCGTGGATCAGTTGGCGGGCGTACTCGATCTCGATGTCGAGTTCCTTCGCCAGTTCGGTGAAGTGCGGCGCTTCGCCCGATGCCACGACGCGTCGCATGATGGCGGCGTAGCCACGGTCCATCAGTTCCAGCTCGGCCATGTGTTCGTCCTCTCGGGTGGGTCTCGGGCGTGTCGGTCTCAGGGCAGGTCGGGTTGTCGGTGTCAGGCAAGGATCGCGTCGATGGCGGCGTAGTCCTCGGCCGTCAGCGTCCAGTTGGCGGCACCGACATTCGCCCGGACCTGATCGGGTGAGGTCGCACCGGCGATGACGCTGGCAATCGTCGGGTTCGACACGAGCCACGAGAACGCGAGATCGAGGATCGTGTGCCCGTTCGACTCGGCGAAGTCGGTGAGGCGAGCGACCGTCGCCAGCTTGTCGTCGTCGATGAAGTTCGCCGATCGCTCACCCCAGCGGGCGAGCCTCGAGCCTTCGGGCAGCGGCTCGCCCTGGCGATACTTGCCGGTGAGCAGGCCCGACTCCAACGGGAAGAACGGGACGAACACGATGCCGTGCCGACGGCAGGCATCGAGCACACCGTCGGTCTCGGGGTCGCGTGTGAGCAGGCTGTAGTGATTCTGCACGCTCGGATACGGCGCGAGCCCGGTGGCACCGGCGGCGAAATAGACCTCGTCGAGCTGATCGGCGCTGAAGGCGGTGCAGCCGATCTCACGGATCTTGCCCTCGGCCTTGAGTTCGGCCAGCGCGCCGAGCGTCTCCTCGACCGGCGTGTTGGGGTCGGGGCGGTGCAGCTGGTAGTGGTCGACATAGTCGGTGCCGAGCCGGGTGAGGCTGGCCTCGAGCGAGCGACGAATCCGTTCGGGCGACGCATTGCGCTCGCCCTCGGGAAGGCCGTTGGTGTGACCCCACTTGGTGGCGATCAGCACCGAGTCTCTGCGACCGGCGAGCGCCCGCCCGAGGAACGTCTCCGACTCGCCGCCCCCATACGACTCCGCCGTGTCGAAGTAGTTGATCCCGGCATCGATCGCTGCGTCGACCACGGCACGAGTCCCATCGGCGTCGATGGCCATGCCGAAGTTGTTGCAGCCGAGTCCGACGACCGACACCTCGAGCGTTCCCAGTTGGCGCAGTTCCATGCCCGCACCCTAATCGCGCTGGTCGTCGCGGGCCGGTGGGCCTGGGATGGGTCGGCCGAACTTCAGGCAGCAATGCCAGAGCTTCTTGTACCGCTGTCTCGGCGACGCTTCGGGATCTCCTTCGATCGATGGGGCGGTGAAGGGCACGTTGGCGATGGCGGTCCCGATCGCCGCGGCATCGAGGAGTCCATCGGGACGAGCGGTCGCACGAGCGAGATCGAGCATGTCGCCTCCACGAAATTCGGGCGGGATCTGCTCGGGTCGTACCTCTGACCCCTCGTTCCAGCCGATGGCAAACCCGAATCGTTCCGAGGCCAGGGTGAGGTCCCGTTCCACGGCACTCCCGCGGAAGCTCGGGTCGAGCACGATCGCTTGCACATCGCGCTCGAAATCCACCGAGCCGTGGATCTGCGCCTCGATGTAGCTGTCGAGCTCGCGTGCCGACAGGCTGTCGCTGGATCTCTTGCCCAATGCAGTCAGCAGCCGGTCGACCGTGAGACCACGTCCGAAGCCGGTTCCCGTCGAACACCGGTCGAATGCGCCAGCAAGGATCGAGAGCGGCTCTCGCAGCGTGCCGATGTCCACTGGCTCGCTGTGGCTGTCGCCAACGCAGAACGTCGCTCGGGCGAGGCAGTGCGACTCGAGGACGACAAAGCTGGAGCCGAACCGTGGTGCTCCGCCGTAAGAGTCTCCGAACGGGTCGAGAGCCCCGTAGACAGGGCGACTGAGCGTGCCGTTGTCGTAGGCATCGTCGAAGAGCGCGGACTCCCAGCGAGTTCGATCCCCACCGGGAACGGCGAATCTCCCTCCGTTCGAGATGCCCGTTTCGAACTGCGAACGGTAGCGACCGTCGGAGAGGAGCCCCGCAGCGACCGTACGACCGAGCGAATCCCGTCGATCCGGGTGGAAGTTCAACGTGAGTCGGCTGTTGGCAAACAGGTGCTCGGTGGCGGCGACGATCGTCGCCTCGTCGATGTCAAACGCCGAGAGTCGGGCGAGGGCGTTCGCCTCGAGTCCGGCCGCTCGACGCCCCACGGCCGCAACGGCTGGATGCTGCTCCTCGACGCCGCCCCACTGCACGTGTCCATCCTCGCACGGCTTGTCGGCGCCGGATCATCATTGATGGAAGCGAACCAACGTGCGACTCGACGCTTCAACCCTGCGAACGGTCGAGGGCTGTCATACCCCATCGTCATACTGTTTTCATGGGTTTCGGGTCGGCGAAGGATGCGGGGAAGAGGGGGCGGATCACTGCTGATCCGTCGACGCCCTATGTCGCCCAGCTGGCCAATCAGCTCCTCACGTTCTCCTCCATGCACGATGTGGAGGATCTATCGGCCGATGAAATGGCCGACCTGTTGCTGGTAATGGCCAACGCCGCCGAGCACCTCGAGACCCAGACCGGCCAGTTGGCGCTCGCCGCGCATCGCCGTGGTGTGGGCCGCCATCTCGGTTCGAGGTCGACCGGGGCGTGGCTGGCGCATCGGGCGAAGGTCACCCCAGCGCACGCGCATCGCATGATCCGTCGTTCGGAAACTGAGGTCGCGTTCGCCCGCTTCTATCTGGCGCATGAGGACGGCAAGATCACCGGCTACCACCTCGACCATCTCGGGGAGTTGTGGCGCAACAACCCCAAGCTCGAAGATCTGCTGTATCGGGACGAGGAGATGCTGTGCGACGCCGCCTGCAGTCTGCCGCCGCAGAAGTTCGGTTTGGTATGCCAGAAATGGTTGTCGCTCGCCGACCCGGATGGGGCGTACGAGAAGTATTTGTTGAACCTGGAGCGCCGGTTCTATCAGTCGTCGAAAGACCTGGACGGCAACTTCCATCTCGCCGGACGGCTCGATCCGGTGAACGGTGAGATCTTCGATCAGCTGGTGTCGAAGCGGGCAGCGGAGTTCTTCGACGCCGATTGGGCGAAAGCGGTGGCGGAAGCGGCGCCGGGTGAGGTGATCACCAAGTCGATGCTGCGTCGGAGTGACCGGCAACGTCGCCTCGATGCGTTGGTGTCACTGGTGATCGACGGGTCATCGACGCCCGAGGGGGCGCAGCGTCCGGAGCCGTCGATCATTTTCGGTTTGGATGTGTTGAGTTTGTCGGAGTTCATCGCCCAGATGCTGCATGCCGACCTCGGTGACTGGGCACCCGACACCGGCACCAGCGATGGGGCCGCTGCAGCTTGGGGCGGCGCTGCCGCTGGCGAAGGCACCGCTGGATCCAACCACACCGCCGCCCAGGAAGACGCCCCCGTATCGGCGGCTGCTGGCGAGCCGGGCGGTGACACGGCCCCGACCGACGTCGTCACCCACAGCGGGGGCGCTGCGACATCGGCGTCTGACTGCGACGACTACGCCGCCACCGGGACCGACGGTGCCAGCACCGGCGACGGTGCCGCCACCGGGACCGACAGTGCCAGCGCCGACCGTGCCACCGGGTCCGACGCTGCCGGAAGCGACGCTGCCACCACCGCGCACGCCACCAACCCCACGGCCTCCACCAACACTGCGACTGGCACCACGTCCGGCGGGCTGCGGCTGCCGGATCCGCCGTACCCGGTTCCTTCCGGCCCGTCGACTGCGGCGGCGGTCGATCCGATGCGACGCTGTGAGACGTTGCGGGGCACACCGATCCCGTTCCGGATCATGCTCCAACACCTATTCGAAGCCCGCATCCGCCGGGTCGTGTACACCGCACCCAACGTGATCATCAACGCCGGTCAGTCCCGCCGCCTGTTCTCGGCCACCCAGAAGCAACTGATCAAGTTCCGTGACCGCTGCTGCACGTTCCCGGGCTGTCACCGCGACGCCATCTACTGCGAAGCCGACCACCTCCGAGCCTTCGTCGACGGCGGCCCCACCGACCTCACCAACGGCCAATGTCTGTGCCGCTACCACCACGACCTCAAGAGCCGCAACAAGTTCTACTGCGAACCCATGCCCGACGGGACGGTCGGGTTCTTCCTCCCCACCGGCATCAAACTCGAATAGCTCCCAGCGAGCAGCCAGAGCATCTCGTCAACCACACCACACCACACCCCACGCACCGACCCGAACCGACGTTCGAGGTCGGCACCGCCGCGCCCGAACCGACGACCGACCCCGCGTCGGGCCCGCAAAGGCCGGGCCCGCAAAGGCCGGGCCCCGCAAAGGCCGGGCCCGCAAAGGCCGGGCTGCAGGATGGGGCTGGGCCTACCATCCGGCGCATGAGTCTCGAATGGGAGCAAGTGATCGTCGACGCCGAAGATCCTGAGCGGCTAGGACGGTGGTGGACTGCGGCTCTCGGCTGGGTGGTCGTGAACGACGAGCCGGAGGAGTTCGAGATTCGGCCGACGCCGAACGGCCTCCCCGGGTTGCTGTTTGTTCGAGCGACCCAGACCAAAGCGAGCAAGAACCGCCTCCATCTCGACTTCCGGCCCGACGACCAAGCCGCCGAGGTGGCCCGGCTCCTCGAACTCGGAGCGTCACGGGTCGACATCGGTCAGGGCGACGCATCGTGGGTCGTGCTCACCGACCCCGAGGGCAACGAGTTCTGCGTGTTGAGCTCTCGCGTCAGCTGACTCCCTCGCCGAGACATCGGTCTATGGGAGCAGCGGCGGCTGTCCGACGATGGCGGTGACGCGCTTGGTCATGAGCTCGATCCGACGCAACATCTCGGGCTTCATGGCGGACATGTTGTCGGCGAGGAAGTCGCTTGACAGCACCCTGAGCTTCTCCACGACGTGCTCGGGCCCGAACTGCTCGCTGGTGAGATCGAGATCCTCGCCGTCGATCCGGTTCCAGTAGTGATGCTCGACTTGGTGTCCGTCGACGAGCACTCGGCCGAGCACCAGGTCGCCACCGAGATAGCGCCAGGCGACGAACGACGAGGGTTCGCACTGGCCCTTCGACGGGTTGCCCTCGTGCCAGCCCGCTTCCGCACAGGTATCAGCGGCCCAACTCGACCGGATGGCCGCAGTCACATCGGAACGTTCGCTCATCAGCAGGTGCCTCCAACATCGCCTGGGGCGAGGGTAGAGGTCGAAGGCGTGCGTAGGCTCGCGGCGTGACGCCGCGACGACTTGCGCTCGATGACGTCGACGGGTTCCGCTCGACGCTCGAACTCATCCGGCGGGAGTTCGCCTACATGGACGGCGTGATCGACCCGCCGTCGTCAATGCACCAGCTCACCGTCGACGACCTTGCGCATGGACCGGGGGAGGTGTGGGTGATCGGGTTGCCGTCCGTGGCCTGCGTCGTCATGACCCCCAAGCCCGAGGTGCTCTACGTCGGCAAGTTGGCCGTCGCCGCAAGCGAACGTGGCCATGGACTGGCACGTCGCCTGCTCGACCAGGCAGAAATCCGAGCCCGGGAGTTAGGGCTGGGATGGCTCGAGCTGCAGGTCAGGATCGAGCTGGACGCCAATCACCGGGCTTTTGCTGCACTGGGCTTCAGCGAAGCCGAACGTACGGCCCATCCTGGCTTCGACCGACCAACCTCGATCACGTTCCGGCGCCCGGTCGACCCCGCATAGAAGCAGCTGATCGCCCCGTGGGTGCCGGTGCTAGCGTGCCGCATGGCTCGCTTCTACGCCGCAACGATCTCCCCGACCAAACAGGAGCTGCTGGCCGAGTGGGCGCCGACCCAGCCGTGGGGACCGGCTTCCTCGGAACCCTTCGAGGTGATCGGGTCGTACCGATTCGACGATCCAGACGGTGAGGTGGGGATGGAGGTCCACCTGGCGAGAGCCGGCGACCCCCTCTTCCAGATGCCGTTGACCTACCGCCATGCGCCGCTCGAAGGCGGTGAGGGTGGCTTCATCACCGAGATGGCGCACTCCGATCTCGGGACTCGCTGGGTCTATGACGGACTGCGCGACCCGCAGCTGGTCATGATGTTGGCAGCCGTCACGATGACGGGTCAGGGTGAGGCGCTTGGCATGGCCATCTATGACGGCCGTTGGTTCGTTGCCCCGACCCACGTGCGCATCAGTGGCGGCGGCTGGTCCCAAGAGCGAGTGCCGGTCGACGGGTTCGAGCTCCAGCGTGACGACGCCGACGGTGCGGTGCTTCGCAACGATCGATTCGAGCTGGCGGTGTTCCGCCGACCGGTGGCGGGCTCGAAGCCGGCCATCGGACTCACGGCCACGTGGGAGGGTCAGACCGAACCGGTCGTCATCTCCGAGATTCGGGAGCTCCGGTAGCCAACCACGGGGAGCCGCCGCCCACGGCGGGCTTCAACGCAATGTCGGAAGCACTTCGTCGGTGAAGCGGGCTCGGGCGGCGTTCGCTTCGTCTCGGTCGCTGCCTGAACCAACTCCCATCACGAAGATCTTCTCGAGTCCGAGTTCGATCAGCCCGCCGAGGCGTTCGACGCAGAACCCGACGGGACCGGCGATGCCGAAACGGTCGACCACTTCGTCGGTCAGGAACTTCGACTGCGGCGAGCCGTAGGTGAAGTGGCTGCCCATGTCGTAGTGGGAGTGCACGGCCTCGAGGCTCTCTCGTTGAGCGTCGCTGACGGGTCCGTTGACCGAGCCGTGCATGACCGAGAACCGAGCGAAGGAGGCGACGATGCCCGAGATGTTCTCGCGGGCGATCGCAGCATCGGGGTGGGCGTAGACCGGGACGTACGCGCCGAATGCAAGGGTGGCTGGATCCCGACCGGCATCGCTCGCAGCTTGCCGGGCAACGTCGATGGCCCACGTGATGCGTTCGTGGTCGGCGCCGACGGCAAACGTGATGCGCTCGGCGTGGCGGGCCGCTGCGGCGATCACCTTTGGTCCTGACGCAGCCACGTCGACTGGGACCTTCACGGCGTCATCGCGGAGCCATCGCAGTCGGCTGGCGGTCGGGCCGCCGGCGAGTCGCAGTGTGTCGGCGGGTCGCACCTCGCCGGAATGGTCGAGCTCGATCTCGAACGGAACCTCGTCGCCACGCAGGTACCCCTGGAGCCGTGCGAGGTAGCGCTCGAAGGTCGGCACTGGTGCCGGCGCGAGTCCGAGATGGGCGAGTGCGGAGTCGCCACGTCCGATGCCCAACACCGCTCGGCCGTCGGACTCGGCCTGAACGGTGGCGATGGCCGTTGCCATGGCGGCCGGATGACGAGTGATGGGGTTGGTCACGGCCGTGGCGAGCCGGATGGTGGAGGTGTGGTGCGCAGCGAGGGCCAACTCGATGTAGGGGTCGCCTGCGAGGTTCTGGGAATCGACGAGGCCGATGCCGTCCCACCCTTCGTCTTCAGCCCGACGAGCCTGCTTCACCGCCGAGCGGGGCATACCGACCCCCGATGTCCAGAATTCGGTGCTGACCGCGTTCGATGGTGCCACGAGCGCGACACTACATCGAACGATTGGGGGCCCTGCCATGGTCGACGCACGCGCCGTGATGACCGCTCGAAACAACGCCGACTGGTATGCCACGTTGTTCGCAGCGCACGGTTGTCGATTCGATCGGTTCGATGACGCGTTCGTCGCCGTCGACCCGCCGCCGCCGTTCCACAGTTGGGTGACGATCACCGCACCCGAGCTCGGAGTCGAAACGCAACAGCGATTGGCCGAGATGGCGAAGCAGGTGGACTTCGTCGTGAAGGACTCGTTCTGCACGCTCGATCTCGACGAGCTTCGACTGCAGCCGTTCATCGAGGCGTCGTGGATCTACTGCGAAGCGCCCAGTGAGACCGACCTCGCGGCATGGCACCGCGTCCGAAGCGCCGCCGACCTCGAGGAATGGGAGGCGGCCTGGAGTGACGGCTCCATCTCGCCGGCCCGACAATTCCCGGATGCACTGCTCGGCCGGCCGGAGATCGCATGCTGGGGTCGGCGTCGCGACGGGGTCATCGACGGAGGCGCGATCGCGAATCGATCACTCGACTGCACGGGATTGTCGAACGTCTTCGGCGACGCCGCAGTGATGGCTGCTGCCCGTCTGTGTTGGGAGTTCGGCGACGGGCTGCCGGTCGTCGGCTACGAGTGGAGCGACGCGCTCGACGAGGCGACGGCTGCGGGGTTCGCTGCAGTCGGTGCGCTCAGGATCTGTGCTCGTCGCTGATCAGTCGGCGGGCATCTTGAAGTTGGCGAGCATCGACGGTGGTCCGGCGCCGAACAGCGGAAGTTGCCACCAATTCGCCGTGAAGGTGGCGGTGGCCGGGTCGAGTTCGATCTCGAGTCGGTGCGGCGTATCGAGGAAGACGGCATCGACGGCGAGCCGACCGTCGGCGACGGCCGCAGCACTGGCGGAGACGGCGCTGCCAGGGTCGCTTCGCCAGTCAGCCGTGAGCGGGAGCCGGAGGGTCGATTCGCGTTCACGAATGACCAGCTCCTGACCGTCGATCTCGATGCTGGTCACCGACCGGTGCGAATGCTCACCGACGACGCCAGGAGTGAACATGGTCGGAACGCCATCCAGCGCGGTCCTCTCGATCGGCTTCGCGTCGATTCGTTCCGCGACGGTGGGCAATCGGAGCCCGGCCAACCGGTCCAGCAGCGCATCGTCGGCGGCCGAGCCTTGAAGTGGTTCGCCGCCCATGGCCGGCAGAAGGTGCTCCCACATGGCGTCGAGGACGGCCTGCATGTCCTCGACACACGAGAACATGGCGATGACGGCGTCGTGCTCGGGCAGGATCACCATGTACTGGCCGAAGGCGCCGTCACCCCGATAGCCGTGGCGTGACATCCACACCTGCATGCCGTAGCCCTCCCGCCAGTCGACCCGCTCCTCGAGCGGGGTGTCGATGTGTCGGTGGGACGCCTCGGCCACCCAGTCGGCGCTGAGGAGCTGCTTGCCATCCCACACACCGTGGTCGAGATAGAGCTGACCGAGGCGGGCGACGGCGTCGAGGTTGGTGTGAACACCGGAGAAGCCCATGTCGAGACCGGGTGCAAACTGCGCCCAGCGCAAGCCGTGGACGCCGAGCGGTTCGAGCAACCGAGGGCGCAGGTAGTCGCTCACCCGTTCGCCGGCGAGTCGCTGCAGGATCATCGCCAGCGCGAGGACCGGCGGCTGGTTGTAGGCGAACAGGGTGCCGGGCTCGGCGTCGGGCGGGATGTGGAGGAAGGCACGGACCACGTTCGACCGGTCGGCGACGATGGCCTCGCCGAGGATCTCGCGGTCATGCCCCGACGACATGGAGGCGATGTGCCGGATCTTCATACGTCGGGTGGCATCGGGAGTGTCGTCGTCGAAGAGCTCAGGGAGATGGTCGCTGACGAGGTCGTCGAGTGACAGCAATCCGGCGTCCAGCTGCAGCCCGAGCGCCGTACCTGTGAACGTCTTGGAGAGGGAGTAGACGAGACGGAGGCGCTCGGGCGTGTGCGGCGCCCACGACCCTTCGGTGATGCGATGGCCGTGGCGCTGGATGATCAAGCCGTGCGGCTCGATCAGCTCATGACGCTCGACGGCGTCGAGGAAGGCGAGGATGCCGGTGGCGTCGACGCCCTGGGAACTCGGAGCGGTTCGGGGGAAGTCCATGCGCCATCATGGCGCAGACGCCCAGGTCAGCGCCCCTCGGTGATCTCGACGACGTTGAGGTTCTCGTCGAAGGTGACGTGGACGTGGTTGCCGTCGGCGTCGGTCATGTGGGCTTCGTAGGCGGCGCCGTCGGCGTCGGTCTCGACCCGGTCGATGGTGCCGCCGGGAACTGCAGCGAGCGCTGCGGCGCTGACCTGGTCGGCGAGATCACCGGTCAGGGCCTCTTCCGCCCCGTGACCGCCACGGTCACCATCGTGATCACCGCGGCCGCCATGGCCACCTCGACCGCCCGGTCCGCCCTCGGTGATCTCGACGACGTTGAGGTCTTCGTCGAAGGTGACGTGGACGGGGTTGCCGTCGGCGTCGGTCATGTGGGCTTCGTAGGCGGCGCCGCCGTCATCGGTCTCGACCCGGTCGATGGTGCCACCGGGGACCGCGGCGAGCGCTGCGGCGCTGACCTGGTCGGCGAGATCGCCGGTCAGGGCCTCCTCGGTGCTGACACGGTCGCCGTGATCGCCGCGGTCACCATGATCGTGGGTGGCGCTGTCGTCGGTGCTGTTGTCCTCGGTGCTGCTCTCCGTGGCCGTGCTGTCGCCGCTGGTGTCGTCGGCTTCGATGACGGTCGCATCGTTCTGGGCAGCGACGGTGCTCGACTGCAGCGTGGAGGTTTGAGAGGAGCCGGAGGAGACGTTCACCGCAGCACCGGCGATGCCGGCGGCGCCGATGAACGCGCCGGCGACGGCGGCGACGGTCATCGAGCGCTTGCGGAGATTCGACGGATCGTTGGGGGTTGCCATTGGGAGCGACCTTTCGAGTCAGGATGTTCGGGTCGTGGCGGTGGCGACATTGCCAGCGACCCGTGGGAGGGAATGACTCGATCTTCGGTGCCCAACATGAAAGAACGCTGAGAACCACCCTCGGATTCGCCTGGAACCGACGACGACGGTCGGTGATCAGGAGATCTTGGGGGCGTCGGTGTCGACGAACTGGTCCCGGAGGTCGCGCTTGAGCACCTTGCCGGTGGCGTTCCGGGGAAGGGCCTCGACGATGGCGATGTCGTTCGGCACCTTGAACTTCGCGAGGCGCGACACACAGTGCTCGACCACCGTGGCCCGATCGAGCGAGGCGCCGGGCTTCAGCGCGATGACGGCGAGACCGACCTCGCCCCAGCGCTCGTTGGGGACGCCGATGATGGCGGCCTCGGCCACCTCGGGAAGCTGGTACAGCACGTTCTCGACCTCGGCGGGATACACGTTCTCGCCACCTGAGATGTACATGTCCTTCCAGCGATCGACGATGAAGACGAAGCCTTCGTCGTCGATGCGGGCGGCGTCGCCGGTCTTCAACCACCGGCCCTCGAACGCGGCAGCGGTGGCCTCGGGCTTGTTCCAGTAGCCGGGCGTGATGTGTGGGCCGGCCACCCATAGCTCGCCGACCTCGTCGGGGCCACAGTCGGTGCCGTCCTCGTTGACCACACGATGCTCGGTGTGCAGCAGCGCCTTGCCGGTCGAGCCGAGCTTGCGGATGGCGTCGCCGGGATCGAGCGCGATGCAGCCCGGGCTGGTCTCGGTCATTCCGAAGCCTTGCATGAGCGCCACGCCTCGTTCGGTCCAGCGTTCGAGGATCGTGAGTGCGCATGGCGCCCCACCGACGCCGGCCACCCTGAGGCGGCTGAGGTCGGTGTCGTCGAAATCGGGGTGCTGCATCATGAACTGGTACGGCGCAGGCACGGCGAAGAAGTGGGTGATGCCCTGGTCCGGATCGCCGATCAGCCGCAGCGTTTCGCTGGGGTCGAACGCCTTCTGGATCACGACCGTGCCTCCGGCGTGGAGCACCGGGTTGCTGTAGCAGTTGAGCCCGCCGGTGTGGAAGAGCGGCAAGACGTTGAGGTGGACGGTGTCGATCCCGACGCCCACGGGCGTGCCCAGGTTGACGGCGTTCCAGAAGTTCATGCCGTGGGTGATCATGGCGCCCTTGGGCAGACCGGTCGTCCCGGAGGTGTACATGATCGTGATCACGTCGTCGTGGGTGAGATCGGCCCGCGGCGCCTTCTGCCCGTCGAACGGCGCCAGCGCCTGCTCGTAGTCGCTCGACTCCGTGCCACCGTCGATCGACAGCAGGTGCTCGATCGAACAGCGTCGCTGGAGTTCGCCGGCCGACTCGCCGAACTCGATGTCGTGGACGAGGAGCGCCGGAGCCGAGTCGTTGAGGATGTACTCGAGTTCGGGGACGGTGAGTCGCCAGTTGAGCAGGACACAGATCGAACCCGTGCGGGCGCAGGCGAACTGGATGTCGAAGTACTCGACCCCGTTGTGGGCGAGGACCGCCACCCGGTCCCCTCGTCCGATGCCGAGGGACAGCAAGTACGACGCCATGGCGTCGACTCGCCGGTCGAGGTCTGCGTAGGTGAAACTGCGATTGCTGCCGATGTCGCGGATCGCCTCGTTGTTCGGGCGCTGATCGGCGTGGTGAGCAATCCAGTCGTAGGCCCGGACCGACCCGTGCCCCACCGGTCGCGACGAGGTCATCGATGCGACCGCCGCCGGGTCGACGACGAAGGAATCGCTGGGTGATTGGCTGCTCATTTCGAGTGCTCCTGTCTGGTGGGCGCGGGTCGGTGTGGCCGCTGTTTGGTGTGGCAGAGTGTGGCATGCCTGAGGCGATTCGCATTGCGCAGCTGTCCGACACCCACTTTCTCGAGGACGGAGCCGAGCCCGAAGGTGGCCATGGCTATGACACCGCAGCGGCGTTCGATGCCGTGCTCGACCACCTCGGCGATCACGACCACCTCGATCTGGTCGTGGTCACCGGCGACGTCGCCGACCACGGCCGAGCCGAGCAGTACCGCAAGGCGGCCGCCGCCTTCTCCCGGTTCGACGTGCCGGTCAATGCCTGTCCCGGAAACCACGACTTCGACCTCGCGTTCGCCGCCGGGATCGGGCGGCCAGGAGTCAGCACGTCCCGGATGGTCGAGATCGAGAACTGGGCGTTCTTGTTCGTCGACTCGAGCGCCGGCGTGATGCAGCCCGATCCTCATGGCCGGCCCATCGACCCTCCCGGCGAGGATCGGCTGCACACCAACGGTGCCCTCGGTGCTCGGGAGGCGGCATGGGTCCGAGCGATGTGTGACGCGACGACGGCCGATCACGTCTTCATCTGGCTGCACCACCCACCCGATGCGCCGGTGCCGCTGTGCCACGACGCCGAGTACGCAAGCGAGTGGTATCGATTGCTGGGCGACCTACCGAACGTGCGCGGCCTGGGCGGGGGCCATACGCACATCCCGGCCGAGTACGAGCTGCTCGGTCGTCCGGTCTTCGTCGCCCCGTCGTTGAAGAACAACTTCTCGCTCGACGAGCGGACCTGGTTGCCGCCCGGCTACCGCACCTTCGATTTCGCAGCCGACGGAACGGTCACCAGCGAGCTCCACCTGGTCGACGACGAACGCTGGCCCCGCCGGCCCTTCGGACGTGCGCTCTACAGCCTGTTCATGGGCGAGCTCAGCTACGCCGAGTTGGCGGAGATCTCGGCCCGGCGCGGCATCTGATCGGTCAGGTCTCTCTCGTTGCGGGTGTCAGCGGGTGAACGCGGGTAGCTCGAGCCCGTCCAGGAACGCCGCGAGCGACGCCGGTGTCGAGTCGACACGCCAGTCGTCTTCCTTCACCACCTCGAACCAGATGAAACCGACCACATCGCGTCGCGACGCGACGGCGGAGAAGAACTCCGTGATCCACTCGGCCTTGAACCCGCCCTCGTCGGACGCCGCGGTTTCGGAGATGAAGATCGGCTTCGCCGTGAGCGTGCGGATCTCGTCGATGCTCGAGCCGAACACTTCGTCGAAGGTGCGGACGCTCGTCGGCGTCTCGCCGAAGTGCCCCCAGTAGCCCACCAGTCCGACGAGATCGACGTAGTCGTCGCCGGGGTAGACACCGGCCATCGGCCAGCTCTCGAACGGGTTGACGTTCGGGGCCCACACCCAGATGACGTTGTCGGCACCGGCCTGCTCGAATCGATCGTGGACGTACCGCCACACGGCGACGTACTCACCGGGCGAGTTGTCGTTGCGGGTCTCCGACCACGGGTACCAGTCGCCGTTCGCCTCGTGAGCGAAGCGGAGCAGCACGGGTTGGTCGGTCGCCGCCAGGCCGTTGGCCCATTCGTCGATGTAGTCGTCGAAATCGCCGTCGAGAATGTGTCGGAGTGAGTACTTGGGCTGCCGCCAGATGTCGGGCCGGTAGTCCCAGGGTTCCCAGGCGATGGCGGGGAGGGCGCCTCGCTCGGTGATGCGGCCGAGGAGGGTGGGGTCGAAGTGGTCGAGCTCCCAGCCGATCGAGATCTGCACCACATCGGGAACCTGATCGACGGTGGTCTCGAAGTCGTCGAGCTCGGCGTCGGAGCCATTGGTGGTCATGACCCCGAAGAAGTCGATGTCGCCGGTGGCGAGTCGTTCGATCACCGCATCGGTGGTGGAGGTGTCCCCATCGTCGAAGAGTGTGGCCTCGGCCTTCTCGGCCGGGGGCAGCATGACGGTGGGCACGACGACTCGGTTGGTCGTCTCGGGACGGCCGTACAGGAGCCACGCGCCCGCTGCGATCACGGGCAGGGTGAGCGCGACGACGGTGGCGCTGCGCAGACTCCCCTTGGTGATCGGCATGGTGGGCCCTCTCGCTACCGACGCCCCGGAGACTGTTCTATCGGCAGACTCGGGCGTGGTTTGAGCATGACGAGTCGAGTCAGCTCGGCCCGGTGGCGGGTCTGTCGTCGAACGACAGCGACGACGACAGTTCTCGGTACGACTCGACGTCGTCGCGGAGCTCGGCGATCTTGCGCTCGGCGATGGCGATCACATCGGCGCCGGCGATGAACCGACGAGGCGGCTTCGGCCCACGGGCGATCGAAAGGATCGCTCGGGCGAGCTTGTCCGGGTCGCCGGCTTGCTTGCCATCTTGGGCTTGCCACCAGGCCTTTTGCTCGGCGCTGCGTTCGGCGTAGTCGTCGATGGTGATCTCGGGCCAGATCAGGGACTCGGGGCTGGCGAGTCCGGTGCGGAACCATCCCGGGTTCACGATGGTGGTGTGGATGCCGAACGGCTCGACCTCTTGGCCCAACGCGCTCATCCATCCCTCGAGTCCCGCCTTCGACGCGGCGTAGACCGATGAGTAGGCGAACCCGATCAACCCGGCGCCCGACGAGATGGAGACGACGTGACCGGATCGCTGCCGTCGCATCACAGGGAGCGCCGCTCTGGTGACGTTCATCGGGCCGATCAGGTTCGCGGCCAGCTGCTGCTCGACTTGGGCCGGCGACATCTCCTCGAAGAACCCCTTGAAGGAGGCGCCGGCGTTGTTGACCAGCACGTCGATGCGTCCGAATCGGTCTATCGCTGCGTCGACGGCCGCGCCCGATTCGGCCACGTCGGTCACATCGAGCCGCGTGGTCAGGAGCCGCTCGTGAGCGCCCAGCTGTTCGGCGATGGCGTCGGGTCGACGCCCCGTGGCCACCACCGCATCGCCCGCCGAGAGTGCCGCCAAGGTGAGGGAAGCGCCCATGCCGCCGCCGGCTCCGGTGACCAGCCACACCTTCGAGTCGTTCACGTCGATCGTCCTCTCTCGAAACCGAGGTCAACGCTAGGCGGCGACCGGCCCCGCGAGGCTAATGAATTGGCTGTTCGTGCCGTTGATGAGGAGGTGAGCAGTTCCCTTCTGCTCAGGGTGCAACGACGGCTGCTCGCCTTCGCTGCGGTCCTTGGCACGATCGCATATCTGATCTGGCGTGTGACGACGCTCGACTTCGGCGCGCCACTGCAGGTGTTCTTCCTCACCCTCGAGTTCCATGCCGGTCTCGGATTCGCTCTGTTCGTGTTCTCGGTGTGGGACACCGACCACCTGGCCCCACCCGATCCTCGGGATGACACTCCTCACCGGGTCGCGGTGTGCATCGCAACGTACAACGAGGACGAGAACGTCCTGCTGCCGACGATCGCAGCCGCCGTTGCGCTCCAACCTGCGCACGAAACCTGGGTGCTCGATGACGGCGACCGCCCCTGGGTGGCGGCGATGGCGGAGCAGGTCGGTGCCCGCTACCTGACCCGGACCGATCGGTCCCACGCCAAGGC
This sequence comes from Acidimicrobiales bacterium, assembly GCA_041394265.1. Lineage (NCBI taxonomy): Bacteria > Bacillati > Actinomycetota > Acidimicrobiia > Acidimicrobiales > Acidimicrobiales bacterium. The sequence goes on along the minus strand of JAWKIO010000005.1, from coordinate 1,147,959 downwards.
CGGCAACCTCAACAACGCGTTCGCCGTGATCAACGCCGACCTCTACGCCATCCTCGACGCCGATCACATTCCGACGACGAACTTCCTCCGCCACACCCTGGGCTATTTCGATGACCCCTCGGTGGCGCTGGTGCAGACGCCGCAGGACTTCTACAACACCGACTCGTTCGAGCACATCGGCGACTACAGCGAAGAGGCGCTCTTCTATCGGGTGATCCAGCCGGGCAAGAACCGCTGGGATGCGGCGTTCTGGTGTGGCACGTCGGCCATCGTTCGCGGCGATGCCATGCGTTCCATCGGTGGTGCGGCCACCGAATCGGTCACCGAGGATCTGCTCACCACGATCAAGCTCCATCGCCACGGCTGGCGCACGGTCTTCCACAACGAGGTGCTCGCCCGAGGTCTTGCCCCGGCGTCGTATCGGGAGTTCCTGGTGCAGCGGATGCGGTGGGCGACCGGTGCCATGCAAATCCTTCGGAGCAGGGAGAACCCGTGGCGAGGTCGAGGCCTGAAGCTGACCCAACGGTTGGCGTACACGGCGTCGCTCAGCGGCTGGTTCGAGGGCCTCCGCTCGATCGGCTATCTGCTGCTCGCGATCGCCGTCGTGTTGACCGGTGCCAGTCCGGTCGGTGTCGATGTCGTCACGTTCTTGCTCGCCAACCTCGGGTTGCTCGTCCTGTCGACGACCGCCCAGATCACCGCAGGCAACGGCCGCCACCGACCCCTGCCCGCGCTGTTGTTCGAGTTCCTGCGGCTGCCGATGAGCGTCCACGCCCTCCGTCAGCTCGTGCTCGGCAGTCACGCGTCGTTCCAGGTGACGCCGAAGGGCCGGGCGGGTGATGAGCGATCAACGCCACCGCTCCCGGGCCTTTTGGTCGGATTGGCCATGTTCGCCGGTGCGGCGCTCCTGGTCTATGCGATGAGCGCCACGGATCTGATCGCCGGACCGACGGGTCGGCACGTCGACGTCGCCGCTGCAGTGCTCGTTGCCCATCTGATCGTGATCTCGGTCGCGGCCCGGCGGATTCGCCGCGACAACTTCGGTGACGAGCGCCGTCGCGCCCGACGCTTCTCCCGCGAACTCCGCTTCCACGCTGGCGCAACGCAGGGCCTACTTCGCAATCCGTCGACGACCGGTGCCCACATCGCCGGCCGGGCGATGACGTCTCGGGAGACCCTGTCGGTGGCGACACGAGAGGGTCTGGTCAACGTCCGTTGCTGGATCACCCCGGACGGTTTCGGAGGATCGACGGTCGAGTTCGTTCCCGGCCAGTTCCGGGCCCTGGCGATCCTCGCCCGAACCATCTATGGCGAGCTCCAGGACATGCCGATCATGGACGCTCCGCATCATCCCCGATCGCCGGTCCCCGGAAGGCAGGCCACGGTGGAGGAACGGTCCAGCGACGCTCGACCAGCTCCGGAGCGGCCGGGTTCAGAACGTTTGCTCCTCGAACGTCTCGTGGCCGAGCGAGCGATCGATCCGACGACGGGGCGGCCCGTGGAGCGACGCAGCTCCGCACCACCGCCGACGCACCGCAGCTTCGACCGCCGTTCGTTGTCGACGCCGAGAAAAGCCAGTTCAGAGGCCGAGCACTCGGCATAGGGTGGCAGCGTGTCCACCCCGCGCCTCTGCCTCAACTCGAGCACGCTGTCGAACCAATCCCTGGGGATCGTCGCGGAAGTGGAGATTGCGGCGGAGGCCGGATTCTCCAGGGTTGAACTGTGGTTGCCGTCGATCCATGCCTACGTCGATGCGGGCGGCTCGCTCGACGACTTCCGTCGTCGAGTCGACGACCTCGGGATCGTGGTCGAGAACGGCATCGGGTTCGCCGCATGGATCGTCGATGACGACGACCTCCGCCGCGCCGGTCTCGAGACGGCTCGGCGAGACATGGAGGCCCTGGCCACGATCGGGTGTCGGCGGATTGCTGCGCCGCCCGTCGGCGCGGTCGAAGGGCCGGTCGTCGCGACCGAGCGCATCGTCGAGCGGTTCGATGCGCTGGCCACACTCGGCGCCTCGTTCGACGTGACCCCCCAACTCGAGTTGTGGGGCTTCGCCGGCACACTGCACCATTTGGACCAGGTGCTCGACGTCGTCGCCCAACGATCCGAACCGACCGGCGTCCTGCTCGACGTCTTCCATCTGGTGAGGGGCGGCAGCGGGATCGACCTCACCGACGTGCCGAGCGGGGCCCGGCTGGAGATCTTCCACGTGAACGATGTGCCCGCCGACATCGAAGCCGATTCGCTGACCGACGCCGATCGGGTGCTTCCGGGTGACGGAGTTGCTCCGCTCGGCGAGCTGATCAGGCAGCTGTCGGCCCGCGACGATGAGGTGGTGCTGTCGCTCGAACTGTTCGATCGCCGTCATTGGGATCACGATCCCCGCCGGACGGCGGCGGTGGCGTGCGAACGTCTCGAGTCACTCGTGGGGGCGGTATGACCACCGATCCCACCGCCGTTCGACGGCGGTTCTGCTCCGCGATGGTCACGGCCATGGGGGCCGACCCGGCGCTCATCGACGCCCCGGGAACCACGGTGGTGGCCGACGATCGGCGCGGTGCCGGCAGCGTCGCCTGCTATCAGATCGGCGCGCATACGTTCGTGCCGTTCGGTGCGGGCCTGGGCGACGAACCGGAGCGGTGGTCGATGTTCGACGGACTGCACCAGGGGCCGCCGGTTGTGGACGCTGAGTTCCGCGAGATGGTCGAGCTGCTCGGCGGGCAGGTCGTCGGGGGCGGGGTGATGAAGACCCGCACCAGTGTCCTCCCGACGCCGCCGTCGCCTGGTCGGCTCCACGTGTTCGACTGGCAGCGGAGCGCCGATCTCGAGATCATCGAGACCTTCGTTGCGCAGTGCGAGCCCGACGATCTCGACGAGGCCGACCTCGATCTCGACCGTCTCGACACCCTCGCCGTCGGGCTTCTCGACGAAGGGGGCCGTCTCATGGCCTATTCGTCGTCGCAGCCGTATGAAGAAGACGACGGCTTCGGCGACATCGCCGTCATCACCCACGCCGACGCCCGTCGCGGCGGATGGGGTCGGGCGGCAGTGGGCGCGCTCATCGACACGTTGCTGCTGCCCAACGGCATCGAGCCGTTGTATCGGTGCGACGTGGAGAACGCCGGCTCGGATCGCCTGTCCACTCGGCTGGGATTCGCCCCAGCCCTGACCCTCACAGCAGCGCAGTTTCCCGTTCCGGAACACTGACGCCCTCGCGTGGGGTTCAATCCCGCAACGAGTCGGGTCAGCCCGCGAGGGTTCGAGCGGCGATGACCGTCGTTCGTCCTTCTCGGTGAGCAACGGCGAGCCGATGGGTGAGCTGGTCGACGATCCAGAGGCCTCGACGTCGCGTCGAGGTCGTGAGCGGGTTGACGAGGTCGAGCACGAAGCCTGGACCGGTGTCTGTGACTTCGAGCACCACTTCGCCAGCGTCCAGCGTCATGATGATCTCGATCGGGTCGGTGGAGACCGCCATCGAGTTCGTGCAGAGTTCGTTCGCCACCAGCAGCCAGTCGTCGGCGGGCTGACCGTGTCGAGCGAGCCACCGTCGCAATCGGTCACGCATGTGAACAAGTTGCGCGGTGTCCGCCTCGATCGTGAGCTGCAAGCGGGAGGTGGCCAGGCCGTCCGCCACCGATCAGTACCAGCGGCCGCGCACGAACCCGCCGAAGGCGATCAGGCCGACGAGGATCAGCACGATGCCGATGAACGTCCAGCCGGCGAGAAGCCAGAGCGCGAGGCCAACGAGGACGAGCACGCCGCCGGTCGAGATGCCGGCAACGCCTGCATTGTTGGTGGTGGCCATGATGATCTCCGATCGTCGAGTGAGGCGATCCGCTTGCCGGTCCGCCTGTCGGATTGACGAACTACCCGGCGAGTCGCAGACGAAACCTGACAATCATCGATGCAACCTTGGAGCCTCAGGGATCGTCCGTCGCCAGGTGTGCGTGCATCACCATGTCGTGCCATCCGTCGTCGTGGAGGTTGGCTCCTCGGCGCACTCCTTCCTCGACGAACCCTGCCCGCTTTGCGACGAGTCGGGAGGCGAGATTCTCGGTCGAGTGTTGGAGTTGGATCCGGTGGATTCCCATTCGGTGCGCCCAGTTCGTGGCAGTGACGCAGGCCCGGGTGGCAACACCACGGCCGCGAGCGGAGGAAAGGAGCCAGTAGGCATCGATGCGAGTGTTTCACAAGGTCGTCGGAGCGGCTGCGTCGGTCTTCGATCCTGATGCTCAAGGGGTGCCTTGCCTCGGCCGATACTGCGTTCTACGCTGCGCCATACGTTGTAAGGGGACCAAATGACTGACACCATGCCAGAGACCGACGTCGACGCGACCGTCGACCCCGCTCCAGTGGCCACGCGCCCGCTGCCGATCATCGGCGACTCGCCGGAAGGAACCGACGGCTGGGAACGCACGCCCTACCGGGCCGAGGACTACGGGCCGGTCAACGACTGGGCCACCGATTTCGACCACGCCCGCCCGGAATACAACCCGGTGGCACCCGATGTTTGGACCGCACTCCGTGAAGGTGGGTGCCCCGTCGCCCACTCCGATCGCTACGGCGGTATGTGGGCGCCGCTCACTCACGAGACGGTCAACGAGGTCGCCTACGACACCACCCGCTTTACCAGCCGAGCCGTGGTCGTCAGCCACACGAGGCCCGGCGACCTTGCGCTTCCGGCACCGATCGGTGTTGCGCCCCCGATCACGAGCGACCCGCCGTTCCACGCCGAGGCCCGCCGAATGCTGCTCCCGGCCTTCGCTCCGAAGAAGATCGCCGACTGGGAAGACGAGATCCGGGCGCTGTGCCAGGGGCTACTCGACGACATGGGTGAGATCGAACCCGGCACCACGATCATCGATGGTGCGATCCAGTACGCCCAGCACATCCCCGTGGCCGTGATCGGTCGCATGCTCGGCCTGCCCGCAGAGGACGACGACTTCTTCCGTCACGTCGTGCATCAGGTGCTCGAGACGATCAACCAGGATCCGCGTGAGCGCACCGACCAGGATCGCCCGCTCGACGCCTACCTCGATCGGATCATCCAGGAACACATCGATGATCCCCGCGACGACCTGATCAGCTACCTGCTCGACATCGAACTCGGCGGCAACAAGCTGGCGCCCGAGCACGTGCGGGGCACGATCATCCTGCTGCTGGTCGCCGGCATCGACACCACGTGGTCGGCCATCGGCTCGTCACTGTGGCACTTCGCTCAGCACCCCGAGGACCGCCAGCACCTGCGGGACCATCCCGAGCAGTTCGACTTCGCGCTCGAGGAGCTGTTGCGCTTCTACGCACCGGTCACGATGGCCCGACTCGTCGCCGAGGACACCGACTTCCACGGCTGTCCGATGAAGAAGGACGACTGGGTGCTGCTGCCGTTCCCGGCGGCCAACCGCGATCCCGAACAGTTCGAACGGGCCGACGAGTTCGTGATCGACCGGGAGCAGAATCGACACGGCGCCTTCGGCCTCGGCATCCATCGCTGCCTCGGCTCGAACCTGGCCCGGCTCGAGATGAAGGTCGCGATCCAGGAGTTCCTCGCCCGGTTCCCCGACTTCGAGCTGGCCGGCGAGACCTCGTGGTCGGTCGGCCAGGTTCGCGGCCCGCGGGTGATGCCACTCCGTGTCCTTTGATCATGTGCGTCCGCTGATCATGCGGATGCGCTGATCATGCACGTGCGCTGACTGCGGCCCGCGCCAGCGATGTCGACACCACCGACGCGAGCACCCGACCATCTCTTGGTCTCGCTTCGACGAGCCAAGGATCATGCCGATCGCCACTTCGCCGAGCCGGTCGATCTCGACCAGCTCGCGGCCATCGCCGGCATTTCCAAGTTCCACTTCCACCGGTTGTTTGCCGCAACCTATGGGTTGACGCCGGCCGCGTACGTGTCCGAGCGGCGCATCGAGCGAGCGCAGGACCTTCTGCGAGCCACGAACCTGACGGTGACCGAGATCTGCTTCGCCGTCGGGTTCTCGAGTCTCGGATCGTTCAGTACCCGGTTCCGTGAGATCGTCGGTGAGACACCCCGGCAGTTCCAGCAGCGATACGCCGGCGGAGCGCCGCGCATCCCGGGATGCCAGTTGTTCATGTGGGGGCTGGTCGAACGCAGGTCCGCAAGCGAGGAGAAGTCTTCCGACGATCCCGGCTCCTAGGGTCGCCGCATGATCACCAACGTTTCCCTCATCAGCGTCTGGGTCACCGACCAAGACGAAGCACTGGCCTTCTACACCGATGTGCTCGGTTTCGAGGTCGGCGACGACCTCACACTCGGCCCCGACTTTCGCTGGCTGACGGTCCGCCACCCCAGCCAACCCGAGCTGCACCTGCACCTGACCACGCCAGGCAAGCCGCTGCCCGACGACCTGATCGAGGCCATGCGGCGAGCGCAGGCCGAGGGCGGCCTGCCGGGCGTCGGACTGACCGTCGATGATTGCCGCCAGACCCACCGTGAGCTCGTGGCGAAGGGGGTCGAGTTCCTTCAGGAGCCGCAGGATCGCCCGTACGGCGTCGAGGCGCTCATGCGTGACAACTCCGGCAACTGGATCGTGCTGGTCGAGCCCAAGCCCTACACCGACGCCGACTTCGACGGCGTCGACATGGGTTGAGGGCAAACGCACTCACCCCCGGAATTGAAAAAAGATCTTGTCAATTACCCTCGACATCGAGCATGCTGAACCGATGCTCGATGTCGAGGTCATCGATGAACCGGCCGCAGTGGCAACAGTGCTCGACTCACAGCGGGCGCGCATCCTGGCCGAGCTGGCACAACCCGGGTCGGCAACGACGGTCGCCGCGGCGATCGGGGCCAGTCGCCAGAAGGTGAACTACCACCTCCGAGCGCTCGAAGCGTGCGGTCTCGTCCGGTTGGTGGAAGAGCGACCCCGACGAGGCTTGATGGAGCGGTTCGTGCAGGCCACCGCCGAGGCCTACGTGGTGTCGCCCGACGTGCTGGGCACCGGCTCGGTCGACCCCGATCGCACCGACCGGCTGTCATCTCGCTACCTGATCGCGGTGGCAGCCCGCATGGTGCGCGAAGTCGCCGAGCTGGCCCGCCGGGCCGACGCTGCCGAGCAGCCACTGGCCACGCTGTCGATCGATACCGAGTTGCGGTTCGCCTCGGCGGCCGATCGGGCCGACTTCACTCGCGACCTGGCCGACGCCGTGACGGCGCTGGCCGCCAAGTACCACGACGAGGCCGCAGCGGACGGGCGTTGGCATCGCCTGGTCGTTGCGGCCCATCCGATGGTGCCCGGCGCGCCGTCCGGCGCGGCACACGCAAACACTCCGACTCCAGACAACGCGACCCCGGAAAGCGACGAGGCACAACCATGAGCGAAGAGCAGCGTTCCATCGAACTCGAGGTCGATGTCGTCGGCACGCCCGAGGAGGTGTGGCGGGCCATTGCGACCGGGCCGGGCATCTCGTCGTGGTACGTCCCACACGTCGTCGAAGAGCGAGAGGGTGGAGCGGCCACCGCCTCGTTCGGGCCCGAACCCGAGATGCAGATTCCGGGCCGGGTACGAGTGTGGGAGCCGCTACGGCGGATTGTGTTCGACGGCGGCGACGCCGACGAGGGGTTGGCGTTCGAGTGGCTGGTCGAGGCACGCGACAGCGGATCGTGCGTCGTGCGGCTGGTCAACACGGGATTCGCCACCGGCGAGGAGTGGGACGACCACTACAACGGCATGACCGAGGGCTGGAAGCTCTTCCTGTCGAACCTTCAACTGCACCTCGCCCACTTCGGCGGGCAGACCGCCACGGCCATGCTCCCGATGGCGTCGTGGGCCGGACCACCGGCCGAGGCGTGGGCAAGGATGCTCGACCGGCTCGGGCTCAGCGACGAGCTGGCCGCCGGCGACCGGATCGAGGTCGACGGCCCCGACACGCCACCGCTCGCGGGTGTGGTCGTCGAGCGTGAGGCGCGCCGGATGACGGTGCTGGTCGACGCTCCGGCGCCGGGCACGGCCTTCATCGCCGCCGAAGGCACCGGTGACCAGATCATGATGTCGGTCTGGTCCTACCTCTATGGCGACGACGGCGCGGCGGCCGTCGAGCGAGACGAGCCCATGTGGAGGAACCTGCTCGCCGGCGGTGCGACATCATGACCTAGGGCCCTGTCTGGCCCCGGGGTGCGTTCTTACGCTCGATCTCGCCATGTATCGCATCGCCAGACGTGAACTCCTCAACGACGTGACCTTCTGTTGGGACGTCGAAGCCCCCGATGTCGCCCAGTCGGCTGAGCCCGGCCAGTTCGTGATGGTCCGCCTGCACGACGGGTCCGAGCGGATCCCACTGACGGTCGCCGACTTCGACCGCCGCGCTGGGACGGTGACCGTGGTGGTGCAGGCGCTCGGTCGCTCGACCGTGGAGATGCGCGACCGCTACGCCGAGGGAGACTCGATCGCCGACTTCGTTGGTCCGCTCGGAATGCCGGCCGAGATCGAACCCGTCTCGGACGGCGACACCTCCCCGCATGTGGTGCTGGTCGGTGGAGGATTGGGAGTGGCGCCGATCTTTCCGCAGGTGCGGGCGTTCGCCGAGGCCGGTCACCGGGTCACCGCCATCGTCGGCTTCCGCTCCGCCGACCTCATCTTCTGGGAGGATCGTCTGTCGGCGTTTGCCGAGGTGGTGATCTGCACCGACGACGGGTCGGCGGGCCGGCCGGGGCTGGTCACCGAGGCGCTGGCCGGTGTGATCGAGGCGGATCGACCGGACCTGGTCGTTGCGATCGGTCCGCTCCCGATGATGCGCGCCTGTGCCGAGGTCACCCGACCGGCCGCCGTCACCACGAGGGTGTCACTCAACACGATCATGGTCGACGCCACCGGCATGTGCGGATCGTGTCGGGTGTCGGTCGACGGGGCCACTCGGTTCGCCTGTGTCGAAGGCCCGGAGTTCGACGCCCACGGGGTCGACTTCGACGAGCTCGTGAACCGGCAGCGGCGATTCAAGGCCGACGAGCTGGCGGCGGCAGACGACTACGAGCATCGCTGCCAGGTCGAGCAGACGCTCTTCATCGACGGCAAGCGGACCTACAAGAAGTTGCGTGAGATCGAGCCGGTGAAGGTGCCGATGCCTGAACGCGACCCCGGTGCTCGGTCTCGCACCTTCGACGAGGTCAATCTCGGCTATTCGTTGTCGGAAGCACTTCGTGAAGCCGAGCGCTGCCTCCAGTGCACCCGTCCGACCTGCATTTCGGGCTGTCCGGTCGAGATCGACATTCCCCGATTCATCCGTCACCTGTTGGTGAAGGACGTCGACGGCGCGCTGGCCGTCATCCACGAGTCGAACGTGCTGCCATCGGTCTGCGGCCGAGTGTGCCCTCAGGAATCGCAGTGTGAGAGCCAGTGCGTGATCGCCAAGCGCATGGAGCCGGTCGCCATCGGGCGATTGGAACGCTATGTCGGTGACCACGGGCGACCGGCCGCCGTCGAGGCGGCGACGCCGGCGGGTCGACGGGTCGCGGTCGTCGGCTCGGGGCCAGCCGGACTCGCCTGTGCCTCCGACCTGGCGCGTGACGGCGTCGAGGTGACGGTCTTCGAGGCCCTGCATGTCGCCGGTGGCGTGCTCCGCTACGGCATCCCGTCGTTCCGCCTTCCGCGCGACATCATCGATCGCGAGCTGGCGGCCCTCGAGCAACACGGCGTGCGAATCGAGACCGACCAGGTGGTCGGGCGCACGTTCACGGTCGAGCAGTTGCTGTCCGATCGCGGTTTCGATGCCGTGTTTCTCGCCGTCGGTGCCGGGGCCCCGAGCTTCCTCGGGATCCCGGGCGAGAACGCCGGTCGGGTCGTCAGCGCCAATGAGTTCCTGACCCGCGTGAACCTCATGGGCGGTGATCGATTCCCCGAAGTCGATACGCCCGTCGGCATCGGTGATGACGTCATCGTCATCGGTGCCGGCAACACGGCGATGGACTGCCTCCGCACCGCAAAGCGTCTTGGCGCCAAGCGAGTCCGGTGCGTCTACCGTCGCACGCGGGACGAGGCACCGGCACGGGCCGAAGAGCTTCGCCACGCCGAGGAAGAGGGCATCGAGTTCTCGTTCCTCGAGTCGCCCGTCGAGATCCTCACCGATCCCGCTGGTGACGTCCGCGGCATGGTGATCGAGCGAATGGAACTCGGTGAACCCGATGAGCGAGGGCGTCGTCGCCCGACCGCGACCGGCGAACGGCTCGAGCACGAGTGTGACACGGTGATCGTCGCCCTTGGTACGAACGCTAACCCGATCGTCACCCAGACCACGCCGGGGCTCGAGCTGGATCAGCGGGGCTACATCGCCGCCGATCCGGTGTCGCAGGCCACCAGCCTCCCGGGCGTCTTCGCCGGCGGCGACATCGTCACCGGGGGAGCGACGGTGATCCTGGCCATGGGCGCCGGACGCCGAGCTGCCGCAGCGATCTCCCGCTATCTGTCGGGCGAGGCGGTCAGGGGCGAGGAGGTCACGGGCGAGGAGGCGGTCGCCGTCGAGACGGGCGAGGTGGATGCTGCACTCACGGGGAACACCTGCCCCCGATGTCGGCGCGCCTCGGCGGACGGTGTCGACGACGGGGCAATCTGCTGTGCCGGCGATCGATTGTCGTGGCGGTGCACCAGCTGCTCCAAGCGGAGCGAGGGCTTCGCGTTCCCCTATGGCAGCTGCCCGGCGTGCGGTGGCAAGCTCGTCATCATTCACGGGGCAGAGCTGCGGGTGGGGGACGACGACGCGGCGGCCCACGAGGCGGTCCGCCGAGCGATGGAGATCGAACTGGGTGGCCGCGACTTCTACTCGGTCGCCGCCGAGCAGGCCGAGGACCCAGGGCTGCAGGCCCTGTTCGCGCAGTTGGCCGAGATGGAACGAGAACACCTCGAGACGCTCGTCGAGCGCTATCACCTGCAGCCCCCCGACACGGCGCAAGCCGGTTTGCGCCCGGCATTCGACCGGGTCGAACGGGCGCCTCGGCCCGACGATCCACTTGATCTGCTCGAACTGGCCATCTCGCTCGAGCGACGGGCCGAGGCCTACTTCGCCGGCAATGTCGACGAGGCCGAGACACCGGCGGCAGCCCAGCTCTACCGAGAACTCGCAGCCGAGGAGGCTGAGCACGTCGATCTGCTCACCACGGAGCTGGCAGCGCGGCGGCGGGGCCGGGTGGGGATGCTGGGCTGACGCTCGAACCGCCCTTAGGTTGTCGGGCTCACGGTCGTCGGGCTCATGGTCATCGGTCACGTTCCGACACTGGGGGAATGACCGATCACCAGACCGCGCACCCGGTGTCCTCATCACGTGCGCTCGCAGCCCAGGGCGGGCGCTTGGCCGCCGTGCTGTACTTCGTTGCCGGCGTCGTCGGCCTGATCACGCTGCCGACCGAGGCCGTCCGGTTCGACGCAGTGTTCAAGACCTTCGTCGCCACGATGTTCGTCGGCGCGGCAGCGCTGATGGCGATGCCGTGGGAACAACACGGCCACCTGTTGCTCCGTGTCGCCGCCGTGTGCACGACGGTCGCCATCGCCGTCTTCACCAATTTCCTCACCCAGTCACCGGTGCTCCTGATGCTCCCGATCCTGGCCGCGGTGTGGTGCGGATCGGTGCTGCCGGTGCAGTGGATGCTGCAACAGTTCCCCATCTATGCCGTGCTCCTCGGGATGGCCCTGTCGTCCCCTGACCAGCTGGGCGACGACGGCTGGCTGGTGGCGGCGGGCATCGTCACGACCACGGTCGCCGTCGGACTCGCCGCATCCTGGATGCGAGTGCAGGTGTACTACGCCAATCGTGCGATGGCGCGAGCACAACGGGTCGAGGCCGACCGGGCTGCAGGCGAGCTCGAACAGCGACGGGTTGCCGAACGTTCGACTCGCGAGACGGTCGACGCCGTGGTGTCGTCATCAGGAACCATGCAGGGCCAGATCGATGTGATTGCCGAGTCGGTCGAGCGGCTGGCCGATGCGGTGCGTGAGATCGCATCCAGCTCGGACCAGACGTCGGCGACGGTGGCGGACATCTCCGAGCTGGCGGAGCACAGTCGCCAGCTCGTCGCCGAACTCGGCGAGTCGGGCGAGCAGATCATCACCGTGGTCGATGCGATCGCCGAGCTGTCCGGTCAGACCAACTTGCTCGCACTCAACGCAACGATCGAGGCGGCGCGGGCAGGCGAGGCCGGGCGAGGATTTGCCGTGGTTGCCGGCGAGGTGAAGGACCTGGCGCAGCAGACGGCCCGTTCGGCGTCGGAGATCGCCGCGATCGTGCAGCAGGTCCACTCGCAGCTCGGCGACACCACGTCATCGATGTCATCGATCGCCGACATGATCGACGGACTCCGCCAGGATCAATCTGATCTCGCGACGGCGATCTCTCATCAGTCGGGTGCCGTCGCCGAGATCGCCGGATCGGTGACCACCAGCAGCTCGAGCATCGCCTCGATTATCGAGGCGATCGGACATCTGGATCGTTCGACGCAGGCGTAGGTGCGAACGTCCTCAGTCCGCGTCGCCCGATGTGGCTCGGAGGTCGAGGTGCCAGACGAGCGTGGTCAATGCCAGGCCCGCCGTGATCTTGAGTGGTGATCCGCCGGTCCAGAGCTTCACGCCCGTCGACAGCAAGGCGGCGGCGACGAGGATCCGAGCCATCGAACCTCGATAGGGCGCCTTGTCGGCGAGCAGGCCGTTGACCTCGAACCGCTTGACGAGTCGCAGGATGCCGAGCAGTACCACGAAGCTGAGGCCGATCAATGGGAGCTTCTGCACCCACCACTCGGGTGATCCGACCTCGGCGGTTGGCAGCGCGTCGACGACCATGAGCCCGACACCGGAGACGACCGCTGCGGTGAAGTGCCAGAGGTAGACACTCATGCCGACACTGTCTCGTTCAGAGGATGGCGACGCGGAGCAGGTTCGCTAGTTCCAGCACGAATCGGGTGGGGTCGCCGTCGACCGTGAGTGGCTCGGAGTCGACGACGCTGACATCGCCGACGAACGGGGACTCGTACACGACGGCGACATCGAGGCTCTGGTGTCGCAGCACCTCCGCCGCCAGACCGTCCCGGTTGCGCTCGGCGTGGAGCGATCCTTGCCGCGAAGTCCACACCATTCCGGCGGTGCTCTTGGAGCCGGCGATGCGTTCGGCGACGGCCCGGGTGCATGGGTAGTGGACGGCCAGGGCGCCGGTGAGCTGCGATCGATCGATCCCGAGGTCGGCGAGGGCGGGGTCGCGAAGGTCGATCAATCGGACCGGTGTGTCGAAGCGGACCCGGTGGAGTCCGAATGCGGCCAGCGTGATCCGGTAGATCCGGGGATTGGGGCCGTCGGCCTCGTGGAGCGCCGACTCGAGGATCGCGGCCGACCGTTGTTCGGCGATGTAGGTGTGTCCCCGATCGGGGAACGGCGAGAATCGACCATTGCCCATGCCTGCCGGCGTGAACACAATGGTGCCGTGACGCAGGGCTGATGCCCGGAACTGTTCGGTGCCGGCGGGCAGGGTGTGGACTCGTAGGGAACGGCGATCGATGGCGTCGGGCCGCACGATTGGGCAGTCGCGTTGGCCACAGGGCGCGTCAGACATCGACGAGACCGGCGACCGCCCGATCGATCGATGGGGAACCGAGGACGTCGATGGGTCGAGCGTCGATCCACGGATTGAAGGCCGTGAACCATTGCCAGATCGCCCATCCACCCATACCCGCCTCCTGTAGCGCGGTCACGACCGGCGTGACTCGTGGGTCGAGGTCGAAGGCTTCGTCGAGCTGGAACGAGGGGATCAGCGTGCCCGACCCGTGATCGACCACGAAGAGGGATCCCCGTGCTCGCTGCCGTTTCACCCACTGCCGCGCTGCCAGGACGGTGCTGTTCCGGCCCTCGGCGAGCCCGTCGTAGTCGACCGACGGCTCGTTGGCGGCCAGATGGTCACGGGCCAACCGCACCAATCGAGCCTGTTCGATGGCAGCACGGTCGAGCATCGGCGGTGCTGGCGGGAAGTCGTCGAAGAACGCGAGGGCTGCGGTCATGTACCAAGCGTACCACGAGACGTTGGACGGTACGACAGGTACATGCCGAGCGATTCGTGGGTGCGGCCGGCGTTTGTGATGTCGGCGTCCCCCGAGTAGAGAGTGCGGATGGAACGGATCACCACGTCAGACTTCCTCGGTCTCGATCAGCGGGCGAACGGCCGCTGGGAGCTCCCGGTCATCGATCGGATCTGCGGCGGCGGTCGCGGTTCGCTCTTCGGCGGAGCCGGTCTGGCCGCCGGCGTCGAGGCGCTCGAGCGTGAGACGGGCAAGCCCACCGTGTGGGCCACCGGGCAGTACGTCTCGGTCACCGCAGCCGGGGACACCATCGACCTCGATGTGCAGCTTCCCGCCGTCGGTCGCACCGTCACACAGGGCAGGGTGATCGGCCACGTCGGCGAACGTCACATCATCACCTTGCTCGGTGCGGTCGGCCAGCGAACCGAGGTGCTTCACGGCGTGTGGGATGCGATGCCCGACGCCGGGCGCCCCGAGGACGCGCCGTTGGTCGAACGCCACGCCGAGGGCGAGAACGTCCACCACCATGTCGAGGCGCGGATCGCCCGGGGTTCCTTCGGCTTTGCCGAGGGTGCCGGCACACCGAGTGGTGACAACCGCACGCTGCTCTGGGTGCGGATGCCTGGCGTCTGGCTCGACGCTGCCGCGTTGGCGATGCTGGGAGACTACATGCCCTCGGCGCTCGGGAACGCGTTCGGACGGGTCGTCAACTGCACATCGCTCGACAACACCATCCGGTTCGCGGCGCCGCTGAGTGAGGTCGATGCCGAAGGTTGGGTGTTGTGCGACAACCGAATCGAGTTCGTTGGCAATGGTTTCGCGCACGGGTCGTGCTTCATGTGGAGCGAAGACGGGCGGATGTTGGCCACCGCAAGCCAATCGGTACTCGTCGTCCCTCCTACTTGATTTGTAGTTGGTCGCGCCGATGGTGATGGGCGGCTCGTAGGGACGAGTCGGGCGGCGGACACGAGGGATCCATCGTCGATGACAGCGAGCGTCAACCGGAGCGGACGAACCGAGCAGCTCGGTCTCGATCACGTCGTGATGCAGCGAGACGATCGACTGAGCGGTCGGGATCCTGCAATCGATCGACTACGAGGGCTCTGCCTGGTGTCGATGACCTTCGGTCACCTGACCGTGAGTGGTCGGGGATCGTCGGTGGTGAACCGGGTGCTGCATGCGCCGGGATGGGTATCGGGAGCGGCCGGCTTCGTGTTCTTGTCGGGTGTGTCGGTCGGCCTGTTGTGGCGCTCCAAGGGCGGCTTCGGACCGGCCGTGAAGCAGTGGACGATCATGCGGGCCATCGTCCTGGCCATGGTGCACCTGCTGCTGAACATCGGCGTGATCGCGTGGTCGGAGGTGGTCCATGACACCTGGTGGGTGCCGGCCATCCGACCTTCGCTCGCCGACCTCGCACTCGGCGCGTGGATGATTCCCTTCGGCGACGTCCTCCCGATGTACGTGGTGTTCCTGCTGGCGGCGGTCGTGCTCGGCCCATGGGTCGGGCGATGGTCCCGGCTCGTGCTTGCCGGATCGGCTGCGGTCTACCTCCTCGGGCTGGCGCTGCCGTCCTTCGGTCCGATGCGCACACCTGGCGACGTCAGGTGGGACCTGTTCACCTGGCAGTTGATCTTCGTGGCGGGCCTGGTCGGGGGGACGCAGTGGCCGACGGTGCGGCGGACCATCGAGGACCGACGAGCGCTGGTCATCGCCGCCGGTCTCGCGTCGCTTGGAGCGATCGTGGTGCTCCACACGGTGTTCGCGCTCGCGGAACGAGGTGCCTCGTGGAGCCGTCCGGGTTGGCGAGAGACGTTCGAGTCGGCGTGGCTCGACAAGGTTTCGATGCAGCCAGGTCGATTACTGCTGGTCTTCACCCTCGGCCCATTTGTCTACTGGGTCTGCACGCGACGCTTGCCGTTCGACCAATGGTTGCAGCGCGCCGGGTCTCGCAGTCTTCGGGTCTACACCCTGTCGACCCTCGCCTGCCTGGTTCCCCCGCTCGCCGGCGCCCTGCCGACGACGCCGATCGGCAACGACACCCTCGTTGCCGTTCTCACCATCGCGACGCTCGCCTCGGCGGTGCCGGCAACGCGCTGGCGAGGGCGACCCTGGTCGTTCTGATCGACGGGTGGTACGTGGGCGGCGTCAGACCGTGACCGAGTCGACGAAGGCGTTGACTCGAGCCACGAAGCGGTCGGGGTCGACCAGATGTGGGTAGTGGCCGTGGTCGGCCCAGATCTCGACCTCGGCACCGGGGATCAGGCCGTGGAGCCAGTCGTCGTAGCCGGGTCCAGGATCGATGCCGTGAAGTGACAGGTACGGGCTGGTGATGGCGGCGGCCATGCCGTCGACCATGGCATCGAGTTCCTCGGTCGTGAGCGTGAGCACGGGATCCCACACACCGAGCACGACGTCCTGTTCCGGTTGACGGAGGGTCGAGATCCGCTCGAACTCGGCATCGGGGAGCGGGCCACGCATCGCGTCGAACACCATGCCGATCGCGGCGACGAAGGTGTCGGTGTCGCCCCGGAGCATGGGTTCCAGCTGCTGTAGCCCGGCCTGGAAGTCGGCCAGCTTGAGCGGCTGGTCGACGTTGATCACACCGCGAAACGGCATCACCGACGCCATGGCGGTGACGACGGTGCCACCGAGCGAATGTCCGATGATGACGGCATCGGCCGGATCGATGCTCGCCGCCGACAGCTCGGCGATCACGTCGGTCGCCATGGTGACGAGATCGAATGGCGGCGTCCGGGTTGCGCCGCCGTGGCCACGGAGATCGACGTTGAGGAGGGTGCGGGGCTGACCGTCGGCGTCCTTTGACAGCGGCTCGATCAGTGGGGCCCAGGATTGTTTGGATTCGGTGATGCCATGCACGAGCACGAGTGAGGTCATGGCGCGCAGCGTAGCCGTGGCCGTCGGTTGCCGGGAGGGCTGGAGGCCGCTCGGATGTGGGTCAATCGGCGAGGTCGACGTTGGTCCAGCGCCACGCTTGGAGTTCCGAACGGTACGGATAGTCGAACGGCGTCCCCAATGGTGTGGTCACGGCGAGTGTGGCGGCGACGACCTCCGCCTGCTCGTTGTCGTCGAGTGCAGCAATGAAGCTGGTGGAGAGCGCTCGGTCGACGGCCCCTTGCGGGGTCGAAGGCTTCGGGTTCTCGATCGACCAGTCGTCGACCAGCTCGAACCCGGGAGCGTCGTCGATGGCCTGCCGCCACGCCATGGTGCGATGGCGTGGTGTGTCGCCCGCGTAACGATCGACGATGTCGGTGACCGCTCGGACCCACTCGACACTCGTGTCGCGCACGTTCCACACGCACACCAGGTGGCCACCGCGCCGGAGAACGCGGCGGATCTCATCGAGCGCGGGCCCGTGGTCGAACCAGTGAAACGCCTGGGCGACGACCACGGTGTCGGCGCCGTCGTCGGGCAATCCCGTCTCCTCCGCCGTTCCGTCGAGCGGAACGACCGGTGCGCAGGTCTCGGCGAGCTGGTCTCGCATCGCAGCGACCGGTTCGATGGCGACGGGAACGACACCGGCGTCGAGGAGCTGGTGAGTGAAGATCCCGGTACCGGCGCCGAGCTCGACCACCTGACCACGCCCGTATGCCTCGACAAAGCGCTCGACCAACGCCAGGTGGTAGCTCGGCCTCACGCCGGCATAGATCTCGGCGTTCGATCCGAATCCGGTGGCGGCCGCGTCGTGAACCATGGTGGCAGTCTCCCATGCCCGAGCCGACGAATTCACTTGTGGTCCGCGGTGGGCCGGGAGCTAACGTCGCCCGATGGCGACAGCGCTCCCGGGGACGACCGACAACGTGATCACGAAACAGGCGTGGCTGGCACTCAGCGTCACCACGTTGTCGACCTTCCTCGTGGTGATCGACATCTCGGCGGTCAACGTGGCCTTCCCGTCGATCGAGACCGATCTCGAGACATCGCGCACCACGCTCGGCTGGATCATCTCCGGCTACAACATCGTCGTCGGGGCCCTGCTGCTTGCTTCTGGCCGATTGGCCGACAGCGTGGGTCGCCGCAAGGTGTACATCCCCGGGGTCGCCCTCTTCATGATCGGCTCCCTGCTCTGCGGTCTCGCCCCGAGTGTGGGGTTCTTGATCGCGGCGCGACTCGTGCAAGGCGCCGGCGGTGCACTCGTCGCAGCGTCGGGCTTCGCCGTCATGCTGCCCGAGTTCCCGCCCTCGCGGCGGAGCACGGCCATCGGCATCGCCGGAGCGACCGGGGCGCTGGGTGCCGTGGTCGGCCCAGCCCTCGGGTCGTTGCTGATCGACGCGTTCGACTGGCGGTCGATCTTCTTCATCAACGTGCCGCTTTCGCTGTTGATCCTCGTCCTCTCCCCGAAGTATCTCCGGGAGTCCAAGAACCCGGATGCCTCGGGCCGCATCGACCTCGGCGGGGTGCTGATCGGCACCTTGTCGGTTGGGCTCGTGATGTTCGGCATCGTGCAGAGCGAGAGTTGGGGGCTCGCCGATTGGCGGGTCTGGGCTCTCATCGTCGTCGGGTCGGCCTTGCTGCCGGTCCTGATCCGGCGATCGCGTGTGCACCCCGAACCGCTCATCGACCTCGAACTGTTCAACTTCCGCTCGTACTCCAGCACCAGCACCGGGGTGGCGTTCTACGGGTTCGCCTTCACCTCGGGGGCGCTCGTGAACTCGATCGTGCTCCAGGACCTTTGGGAACAAGACCTGTCGGTTGTCGGACTCGCCTTCGTGCCCGGGCCGCTGCTTGCCGCTGCGATCAGCCCGCTCACGGGGTCGTTCGCCGATCGGATCGGGCACCGTTGGTTGCTCGGTGTCGGCTGCCTGCTGTGCGGCGTCAGCTACCTGGCACTCCTCGTGGTCGTCGGACCCGAGCCCGCGGTGTGGAACCACTTCGTTCCACTGAGCCTGATCTCGGGCGTGGGCATCGGCCTGAGCGTCGCGACCTGGTCGAGCGCCGGTCTGGCCGACGTGCCGCCGGCCAAATTCGGCGTGGCGGGGGCCACCGTGAACACGATCCGTCAGGCGGCGTATGCGCTCGGCATCTCGGTGTCGATCACACTGCTGGCCTCGGGCGCCGATGTCTTCGACCTCTCGGCCTACCGCTGGGCCTACGGCTGGATCGCCGCCTGCTACGCGGTGGCGGCTGCGATCGTGCTGGTGAGCTTCCCATCGGGCAACGCAGCGTCCCGTTCCGTTGCCTGATCGCCCGGAGTGAGATCACAGGGGTCGATCACGTCGGCCTCGGCGAGTGAGCGACGAACGTCGACGTCGGCCTTCGGGGTGACATCGGGGCAGAACCGGAGCGAGGCCTGCTCCAACGCCTCTCGCACCTCGATCACCATCGCCGGAGCATCGTGCAGATCACACTCGATCACCACCGAGTCGTGCACGGTCTGCACGGGAACGGCGCTTCGGTACCGGCGGAGGCGCCGGTCGAGGTCGGCGTAGGCGGCCAGCATGATGTCGGCGACGCCACCCTGGATCGGGGCATTGCGCCAGGCATTCACCATGACCGACACCCGTTCTCGAGCCGCTCGGCGAAGGAACTCGAAGGCCGCCTCGTCGCCGAGCTCTCGCGCGATCAGTTGGAGGTAGCGCAACCGTTGCGGCCGGTCTTCGAACACGCGGGTGAGCTCTGCTTCGGTGAAGGGCACGCCGTCTTCACTGAGCGCAACGCCATGGGAGTCCTCGAACCGACGGCGGATGGCGATGAGCGACGAGGTCTCGCTCTGGATCGCGTCGATGGCCGCGTTGAGCAGCACGCGGTCGAGGTGGATGTTGAACTGCTGGCGCCGACCCGCCAGCGTTCGGCTGGCGAAGGTGAATGGGGTGCCGGTGTCGTCGAGGGCGACCGGAGCGGAGTAGCGCAACACCCACTTGATGCGGGCGATCAGTTCGTCGGGCGACATGGTGGAGCGATCGGGATGCAACTCGGCGATCTCGTCGGCCGACGGCCATCGGTTCTGCGTGTTTCGGAAGGTGCGGCGGATGGCCGAGATGCCGCTGAACGCGTCGGCGAGGCGCAGGCTCGCCGCCCAGTCGATGACCGAGGTCTGGCCGCTGATGGTTTTGATCTCGGCGATGCGCTCCTCGGCCCAGCGGGCGGTGCCGGGGTAGGTGCGCCGATACTGGGCGAGCAGCTGTGTGGCTTCTTCGCGGCTGGTGGGGGAGCCCTCCGAGGTGAGGGACCGGGCCAGCGCGGAGGCGCCCGAGCCGTAGGCGATACCGAAGTTGAGCGCCTTGGCGATCTGCCGCAGGTGTTTGAACCGTGCCGGGTCGTCGGCGGCGAGGGTGTCGGGATCGAAGCCGAACATGCTGGCTGCGGTGCTGACGTGGACATCGACGCCCCGCTCGAACGCTGATCGCAGCGGAGCGTCGTCGGCGACCTGGGCGAGGTAACGCAGTTCCGCCTGGCTGAGGTCGGCGTGGACGAACACTCGGTCGGGCGTCGGTGGCCGGACGAACGGCTTCATCTTGGGGGTGAAGTTCTGGGCGTTCGGGTTGCGGCTTGCGAGACGCCCGGTGTTGGTGCCGACCACCTGGAGGTACTGCGGTCGAAGGCGACCGTCGTCGTGCAGGTGCTCGTGGATCGATTCGCCGTAGGTGCTCAGGATCTTCGACAGGTTGCGGAAGTCGAGGAGGGTGTCGCACAGCTCGCCGCCGATCTCTCGCAACACGCCGGCTGTGACCGAGTCGTTGTCGGTGAGGTGCCGGGCCCTTCCGAAGCGGCCGGCGGTCCAGGCCAGCACGGCCGGTTCGGCCCATTGGTTGAGCGCCTGGCGAACCTGCTTGTCGGACGCCGGATTCCAGGTGGGTTCCACGAACTCGTCGAAGAGCGAGCCCTGCCCGCCGCCGGTGAGCATGGCGAGTCGTCCGACGACGGCGTTTTTCTTCGCCGCGACCTGGTCGAGTTCGTTGCTCCAGCCCGCCCAGTCGAACGGCAGCCCGCTGCGCTCCATCTGGTCGAGGAACGGGCGGGCCGCGAGTTCGATCTCGGTGATCTCCTCGAGCTCGGCGGTTGCGATCTCGGCCCGGATGGCGTCGCCGACCCACAGGGTCTCGACGGCGTCGGCGGCGGCGTAGGCAATCTGTTCGGGGGTGAGATCGTCCTTGGCGGTATACGACAGCTGGACGGTGCCCTTGCCGTCGGCGGCGAAGCCGAGATAGTGCTCGACCGCCCAGGCCAGACCGTGGAACCAGGTGACGCCACTGCGGCCCTGATGCAGGAGGGCGTCGGCGAGCTGGGCGTCCCACCATCTGAGCCCGGGCGTTGTGTCGGCCGAGTCGAAGACAGCGGCGTCGACGACTCGAGCGTCGAAGTTGGCGTTCCAGGCGTCGGCGGTGACGCCGTCGAGGATCGGGGCGAGCAGGCGGGGGTCGACATCGCGAGCGTCGACCACGAAGGCCGCCTCGACGCTGTCGGCCGATCGGGTGGCGATCGACATCACTCGCATCTGCCCAGCCATCGGGCCGTCGATGGGGGTTTCGGTGTCGATCGCGACGCGCACGGCATCGGCCAGTGACGCCCGGAGCAGCTTCAGCTGCGAGGGATGGTGCACAAATGTGCTCGGGACGGCGCCCGGATCACGGTTCACCCCACCGACCTTACGGCCACGCGCTGACACGTGCGACCGCGCCCGGCGCGCTCGGGCGAGGGTCGGTTACGGTTCGGTCTGTGTCTGATGCCCTGCCGCCACCACTCGAACCTCTCGCCTTCCTCGCCGGGACCTGGACCGGTACCGGCGAGCTGCACTACCCGACAATCGAGACGGCGCACTACACCGAGACCATCTCGTTCAGCTGCGACGGTCGGCCGTTCTTCGCCTACGAGCAGCGCACCCGGCTGATCGAGGCCGACCGGCCGGCGCACGCCGAAGCGGGATTTTGGCGTCACGTCGGCGATGGCAGGGTCGAGGTGATGTTGTCGCATGTGACCGGGCTGGTCGAGATCCTCGAAGGAACCGTCCACACGAGCGATGGCGTGACCGTCGTCGAGTTGGCGTCGACGCTCGTGGCCGGGAGCAGCACGGCTGTTCCGGTGGAGGCGACGACTCGTCGGTTCGAAGGCGACGGGACCACGATGCGCTACGACATGTCGATGGCGGCCGCCGGTCAGCCGATGACGCACCACCTGGCCGCCACCTTCACTCGGGCCGTGGCGTAGGGTGCGGGCCGACCAAGGAGCGCCCATGGACTTCGACGAACAGCCCATCTCGACCGAACTCACCTTCATCATCCGCGCTGAGGTCGAGCCGCCTCGACCGGCCGGCCCGACTCCCGACGGCGCTCGAGTGCTCATCCCGATCACGGGCGGCCGTTTCGAGGGTCCGGCCATCGCCGGCTCGGTGCTGCCCGGCGCCGACCGTCTCGTCGTTCGCAGCGACGGCGTCCGCTTCGTCGACGCCCTCTACGAGCTCGAGACCGACGACGGAGCGATCATCAACGTGCACAACTCCGGTCCGGCCAACCCCGACGGGGTGACCCGGACCTCGCCCCGGTTCATCGCACCTGTGGGACCCCACGACTGGTTGAACAAGTCGATCTTCGTCGGCACACTCGATGCCCACGTCGAGGACGGCTACGTGCTGATCCGCGTCGACCGCATCATCTGATCTGTCGACCGACCAGGCAGGGGAGGACCGCCATGCGCAAGATTCCGAGCGACGATCGCCGTGCACAACACAAGTCGAGCAATACGTCCGTCGATCGCGACGGCCTGGCGGCGTTCGTCGCCGACAAACATCAGTGGGTGTTGAGCACCACCCGGTCCGATGGGCGGCCGCAGATGAGCCTCGTCACCGGTGGGATGACACCCGACGGCAACCTTGCGATCTCCACGTACCCGTCACGGGTCAAGGCCGCGAATGCACGTCGCAACCCGCAGGTCTCGGTGCTGGTGCTCGGCACGGCGTTCAACGCCGAATGGGTCCAGATCGACGGTCGGGCCCGAGTGCTCGACTTGCCCGAGGCCGGCGACGCGTTCGTCGAGTACTACCGCTCCATCTCGGGTGAGCATCCCGACTGGGACGAGTACCGCCAGGCGATGGCCGATCAGGGCAAGTGCATGATCGTGATCGAACCCACCAGATGGGGGCCGGTCAGCAAGGGCGGGTTCCCGCCCGAGCTCTTCGAGGACTGAGGCGCCGGTGCGACTGTCCGACGAGACGCTCGACGCGATCCGAATCGACGGCTTCGCGATCGTCGAGGGATTCCTGACCGACGCCGAGGTCGAGGCGGCGCAGCGAGCCGACTTCGACATCTTCCCCGAGCCCGCCGAGTACTTCGCCGACCCGTCCCGGTACGAGTCGCTCGTGCAGGGCCAGTTCTCGGGCCTACGGGTCGGTCCGTTCCCGTCGTGGGAACTCAACCGCCTCGCGTTCCACCCCGACCTCGTCGATGCCGCCGAGCGGTACTGCGGTTCGACCGATCTCGATCTCTACAAGATCGAACTCTGGGCGAAGTACTCCGGAGCGGTCGACTACGACCAGCATCATCACCGCGACTACGGCAATCACAGTCTCGTGGTGCCTCGGGCCGATGGTCGCTGGCCCCAGCTCACCACCTTCACCCTGCTGTCGGATGTCTCCGAGGCCGACGGTCCGACCAAGGTCGTACCGCGCCCCGTCGGCGTCGACGCTCCGCTCTACCCGAACCGGGTCGGCCCGGGCGAGTTCGCCGATGACGAAGTGGCCGTCACGGGCCCGGCCGGAACACTCTTTCTCTACACCACCGACGTACTGCATCGGGCCTCGTCGATGACGGGGGAGCAGCGAAGCCGGTTCGTGCTGCTCGCCGACTATGCGGCCCGGGGCAATCCATGGATGGGCAAGGTCAGCTGGCCGGGCCGAGCGCTCGACCCGGCGTGGCCAGACCTGCTCGCCAAGGCATCGCCCCGCGAGCGCGAGCTGTTCGGCTTCCCACCCGTCGGCAGCGACTACTGGAACGAGCAGACTGTCAGCGACGTCGGCCAACGCTGGCCGGGGATCGACATGTCGGTGTACCGGGTGCGTTGAGCGCATGACCTCGGAGGTCATGGCTCGGCGTGCCGAGGCTCGGTAACGTCGCTCGCACACGAACCGGGGGTGGAGACGATGTCCGACGAGACGACAGCAGGAAGTACGACGAACGAGGCCACGGCGACCGTGCACGCCACGATGCCGCTGATGGCAACGCTCGGAGCGTGGGCGAGCGAGTTCTCGCCAGAGGTGGTGCAGCTCCACCTGGAGTGGGCGCCCGGTCTGTGCACCAGCAATGGGCTCCTCCACGGCGGGGCGATCATGGCGCTCGCCGACGCTGCTGGTGGCGCCAGCGGATTCCTGAACCTCCCCGAGGGCGCAGCCGCGACGTCGACGATCGAGTCCAAGACGAACTTCCTGCGAGGGGTCAAGGAGGGTACGGTCACCGCAACGTCCCGGCCCCTGCACGCCGGCTCCACGACGATCGTGATCGAGACCGAGGTGACCAACGGCGATCGCCTGGTCGCCAAGGTCACCCAGACCCAGGCGGTGCTGCGGCCCCGGACCTAACATCGCAGCACCTGGGAGGAGTGAGCCGTGAGCGAGACACCGTTGGTCGAGATCGAACGTCACGACGGATGGGCGGCGATCGTGCTCAACCGGCCGGAGCGCAAGAACGCGCTCACCGGTCCGCTGATCGACGCCGTTGCCGACGCCGTCGACGGGTTGAGTGATGACCAATCCGTGGCTGCCGTCGTGCTGCGAGGCTCGGGTGGCGCCTTCTGCTCCGGTATCGATCTGACCGAACTGCAGGCGGTGCCTCAACACGATTGGGTGCCGCACTTCGCTGCGAGCACACGACGGATGCACATCGCGCTCTTCCGGTGTGCGTGTCCGATCGTGGTGGCGCTCGAGCGCTACGGCATCAACGCCGGCACGTCGCTGGCGCTGTCGGGTGATCTCGTGATCGCCGGGGAAACCTCGTTCCTACAGGTCGGTGAGATCCAACAGGGCGCAGCCATCCCGATGAACGCAGCGTGGTTGCGGCTCAAGTCGACCGAGCAAGTGATGGCCCGGTTGGCACTGATCGGTGACCGGGTCCCGGCGCCAGAACTCCACCGTCTCGCTCTGGTCCACGAGGTCGTCGCCGACGACGCCGTGCGAACCCGAGCCGAGGAACTCGCGCATCGGTTCGCCTCGTTCCCCGACGGGAGCTCGCGGACGATCAAGGCGAGTATGCGTGCGCACCTCGCCATCGACCCCGACACGTGGTTCGTCAGCTCGTCGAACAATGCCCTGCTGCAGGCGGAGCAGCTCCGGCGGTAGCGCCGTCAGTAGCTCCCGGGAACGAACTCGAGGACACCGTCC
The DNA here is from genome assembly GCA_041394265.1 of Acidimicrobiales bacterium. NCBI lineage: Bacteria > Bacillati > Actinomycetota > Acidimicrobiia > Acidimicrobiales > Acidimicrobiales bacterium. The sequence goes on along the minus strand of JAWKIO010000005.1, from coordinate 1,122,625 downwards.
ACGCACGGCAACCGGACGATGACGGCCCGTCCGGTGATCTCGTTGGTGGCTCCGTCGATCCCGGTCTGGTACCACACCCGAGGCTCGGCTCGCACGATACGGAACATCGCTCGTCGGTCGGGGTCGGGCTCGGTGAACACAATGGTGAGGAACAGGCACTCGTCGACCCACTCGGCCCGGCTGAACGATGCATCGTCGTTGAGGCCGACGACCTGTGGCACGTCATCGAACATGTTGGTGAGCACAGCCAGGCGATCGAGCGCCGGTTGGCGGTCGTCGCCATCGTCGGCGGCCGTGGCGACGAGTTCGGTCGCCGACTGCAAATGACGTTCCACCCACGCCGGAGTGGCCTGCGCCCGATCGATCAGGTCGTCGAGCGACGCCAACAGCTCACTCATCGACCGACCTCACTCGCTCGTTCTGTCACACGTCACTCGCTCGCTCGTTCGATGGCATTGAGGTAGCTGTACAGCGTCACCTTGCTCACGCCCATCCACGATGCCACGTCCTCGACCGCGCCGCGCAGGAGGAACGCTCCCTGCTCATCGAGCCGACGAATCGCCGCCTGCTTCTGGGCCCGGTCCATGTCGGGCAGGCTGGCCCCGAGTTCCCGTTCGACAGAGGCGGCCAGACGCTCGAGCGCGCCGTGGAGTTCGGTGGTGCGGACGAACGCCACCGTCCGGCCCTTCCACCGCACCGGTTGGTCGCCGGGGCGAGAGGACCGGGCGTGCACCACCGTTGCCCCCATCTGCTCGACGACGGGCTTCAGCGCCGACAGGAACTCCTCGGCGCCGTCAGGCATGGGCGCTCCCATCCGAGCGAACCATGCGACTCATGCCCGCTCGATCCGCGTCTGGATGCTGGTGGCCCCGGCGTCGAAGCCGGCCTGGAGGAGCTCCGAGGTGAGGGCGATGAGCTCGGTGAGTTCACCCTCGATCGTCGAGGAGAACGGCCCCATGTCGACGTTGAAGCCCCGACTCCGTACCAGGTCGAGCACGGCGAGGACGTGTGGACCGGGAGCGTTCTCCTTGAACGGCTCGACCAGGATCTCGATGCGACCGAGTGGCATGGCGGCTCACCCTACTCAAAACCCCTGGTCTGCTGACCAGTCCGAGCCGACGGAAATGTTAACGAAGTGTTATGGCCGCAAGAACGCAGCAAGCGGTTGTGTCGAAACCGCCCGAGCGCCAATAGGAATGGGCCTGTGAGCGATGTTCTGCTGCCGACGACAACACGAATCGGGCCGTCGTTGTGCTTGACAGAACGTTCAGTTCGCGGAAATGTTGCGCCCGGACTCCGGGGGCAACACGTGCACAATCTGACCATCGACCGGCCGAGCATCTCGCCGCGTACCACGTCGTAGCCGAATGGCAGCAGTGGCCACCCCTCAGCCAACTGGTCAGCAAGCCTCCTCCGATTCCCTGGTCCGTCGGTTGGTCCGCCCTGTCGTCGGCCTCGTCGTGCCGCTCAGCGCAGTCATTGCCGCACTCGCCGTGGGCGCCATCATGTTGCTGGCACTCGGCGCCAATCCGCTCACCGGTTACCGAGCGTTGATCCATGGCGGTTTCGGCTCGGTCGACAACCTCGCCGACACCGCCATCAAGGCCATGCCGCTGATGCTGGTCGGTGTCGGCATTTCCATCGCCTTCCGAGCCGGTGCGGTCAACCTCGGTGGCGAGGGCCAAATCATCGCCGGGGCGATCGCCTCCACCATCACCGCGCTCGCCCTCCCGGATCTTCCCCGTCCGCTGCTCGTACCGTTGGTGTTGGTGCTCGGAGCGGTCGGTGGCGCGTGTTGGGCGGCAATACCGGGAGCACTGAAGGCCTATGCCGGGGTGAGCGAGATCCTCTCGACGATCATGATGAACATCGTCGCTGCCCAGTTCCTGAGCTTCCTGCTGCAGGACCTGCTGATCGAGAAGGGCGCCATCAAGATCCAGCAGACGAAGCGGCTGAGCGAGAACGCCGACCTCCCGCTGCTGCCGGGTGGCACGCGTCTTCACTTCGGCTTCATCGTCGCCATCATCGTTGCCATCCTCGGCTACTACCTGCTGTTCGAGAGTGCGCTGGGTGTGCGCCTACGCGCCGTCGGTCACAACCCCGATGCCTCTCGCTACGCCGGCATGCCGGTGAAGAAGTCGATCGTCGAGGCCATGGCGTTCAGCGGGGCGTGCTCGGGGGTGGCGGGCGCCATCTTGGTGTTCGGCAGCGAGTCCCACCGGCTCATCGGTGAAGGCGGCGCTGCCGGCTTCACCCAGAATGCCGGGTTCAACGGCATCGTCACTGCACTCTTCGGTGGCCTCCACCCGCTGTTCACGGTGCCCGCCTCGTTCCTCTTCGGTGGACTGCTCACCGGCGGCATCGAACTCCAGCGAGAGCTGCAGGTGCCGGCGGCGCTCATCGTCGCCCTCAATGGTGTGGTGGTCGTGTTCGTGGTCGGCAGCTTGCGGTTCCGCAAGCGCCTCGAACGCTGGGTCGAATCGAGCAACGGCGAGGGGGCACGATGAGCGACTTCTTCACCCTCACGGTCCTCGTCGCCACGTTGGCGTCGGGCATCCGGCTGGCCACGCCCTTCCTGTTCGCCGCCCTCGGTGAGACCCTCGGGCAGCGCAGCGGTGTGCTCAATCTCGGGGTCGAGGGCGTCATGCTCATCGGCGCCTACTCGGCTTACTACACCGCACTCAAGACGGGGAGCACCACTACCGGGATCCTCGTGGCGATCGCCATCGGCGCGGTGATGGGTGTGATCTATGCGTTCCTCACCGTCGTGATGCACGCCGAACAGGGCATCAGTGGGATCGGCATCTTCCTCTTTGGTCTGGGCTTCACCGACCTCCTCTACCAGAAGCAGGTCGGCACCCCGATTCCGATCAAGGGTGTCGGCAAGGCGCCGGTTCCCGTGCTGTCCGACATCCCGCACATCGGCGACATCTTCTTCAACCACAACCCGCTCGTGTATCTCGCGTTCCTGCTGGTGCCGATCATGTGGTTCATCGTGAACCGGACCACGTTCGGCCTCAATGTTCGAGCCGTCGGCGAGACCCCCGAAGCCGCCGACACCCTCGGCGTGAGCGTCAACGGCGTGCGCACCACCACCATCATCATCGGCAACGCACTAGCAGGGTGCTGAAGTTCGTCTGATTGGGGCTCGCGTTCTGGGCGGGGATCGAAAATACTGGTGGGTATGCGTGGAACGCCTGATCGCCAGTTGTCGATGTTGTCGTCGCTCTCGACCGAGGACCTGATCCCGACCGATCATCCGATCCGCCGGATCCGGGCTGTGGTCGACGAAGTCCTGGCTGGCATGGATGACCGGTTCGATGCCATGTACGCGGACTCGGGCCGCCGCAGCGTGCCGCCCGAGACCCTGTTGAAGGCGACGGTGTTGATGGCGCTCTACTCGATCCGTTCCGAGCGGGCGTTCTGTGAACGGTTGAACTACGACATGTTGTTCAAGTGGTTCCTGGACATGGCGATCGATGATCGGGCGTTCGATCCGACCACGTTCACCAAGAACCGTCAACGCCTGTTGGATCATGCGATCGCGGACGAGTTCTTCGCCGCCGTCGTCGCCCAGGCCAGGTTGCGGCGCTACACCTCCTCGGAACACTTCAGCGTGGACGGCACGCTGTTGCAGGCGTGGGCATCGAACAAGAGCTTCAAACCCAACGACAGGTCCGACGACGACGGCGACGGGAACGGGTTCAAGGGCCGCAACGCCGAGGTCGACTTCAAAGGCCAGCGGCGATCGAACAAGACCCACACCTCCACGACCGATCCCGAAGCGATGCTGTTCCGGAAGTCTTCCAACGCCGCAGCAGAGCTGTCCTACATGGGGCATCTGTTGATCGAGAACCGGTCCGGCCTGATCGTCGATGTCGAGCTGACCCAAGCGACCGGTTACGCCGAGCGGGACTGCGCGACCGAGATGCTCAAACGGTTGCCGGCATCGGGTCGGCGTCGGACCGTGGCGGCGGACAAGAGCTATGACACCAAAGACTTCGTGGCCGGAGTCCGGGAGTTGGGGTTCACCCCGCATGTCGCGCAGAACACCTCGAATCGTCGCTCCGCGATCGATGGCCGCACGACCCGGCACGAGGGCTACCGCACGTCGCTGCGGATCCGGAAACGCGTGGAGGAACCCTTCGGTTGGATCAAGACCGTCGGGGCGGGCCGCAAGCTCCGCTACATCGGCCAGACCAAGAACCGGGCCTGGCTCAAGATCGAGGCAGCGACCTACAACCTGATCCGGATCTGCGCCCTCGACACCGCCATACCAGCCTGAAGCCAGGGCCCCGACAGCTACCCGAGCCGGTCCTCCGGCCAGCCCAGGGCCACGAGAACCAGCCAGCCCTACCGATCCCGACCAGAACCGCCGCTACAAGCCGATTTTCCGCGCCCTGCTAGCCGGGCTCGCTGGCGCCGCCCTCGCGATGGAGGTCGGCATCTTCCAGCAGAACCTCACCAATGGCCAGGGCTTCATCGCCATCGCCCTCGTCTACTTCGGCGCCTGGCGCATGCCCTGGGTGATGAGCGGTGCACTGCTGTTCGGTGTCGTCTCTGCCACCGTGCTCCAGTGGCGCACCCTCGGCATCGTGTCCGGCCCGGCCTCCAGCCTCACCGCCATGGCTCCTGCGGTGCTGACCATCCTCGTGCTCGTCGTCGTGAGTCGCCGCATCGGTGCCCCGGCGGCGCTCACCCGCCCGTTCGATCGCGCCGGCTGAGCCACGTCGCGCTTCGCTCCGATTCTCAGATCCTCCGTAACCAACCATGAAACTTGGGAGAGCATCATGAACAGCAAACACCCCTACAAGCTGCTGGTGGCGTTACTCGCCGCCCTGTCGCTGTTCGCTGCCGCCTGTGGTGGCAGCTCCGACAGCGCCGGCGACTCGGCGAGCAGTGACGGTGCCGACAGTGGCGACTCGGCAGCTGGCGAGCCGTTCCGGATCGCCATGGTGGCACCGAGCGCCAGCAACGACCTTGCCTTCACCCAGAGCATGGTCGACGCCATCAACGCCATCGGCGCCGATCGTGAGATCGAGTTCGACGTCACCGACAGCACCTTCGTCGTCGAAGACGCCGCCGCAGCACTTCGCGGCTACGCCGAGGACGGCTACGACCTCGTGATCGCCCACGGTTCGCAGTACGGCGGCCCGCTCGCCGAGATCGCCCCCGACTTCCCCGAGGTGGCCTTCGCCTGGGGCACCTCGGCCGACACCTTCGACCTCCCGAACGTCTCCGCCTACACGGTGCGAGCCGATGAGGGCGGCTACGTGATGGGCACGATCGCCGCCCAGATCTCTGGAGCCGGCAACATCGGTGTCGTCGGCCCGGTCGAGGTCGGTGACGCCAAGCTCTACGTCGACGGCTTCAGTGCCGGCGTTGCCGCTCAGGACGCAGCAGTCGATGTCAACGTCAACTACATCGAGTCGTTCAGCGACGTCGCCCTGGCCGCCGAGGCTGCCACCGCCCTCATCGGCGCCGGCGCCGACGTGCTCACCGGCAGCGCCCAGATGGTCGTGGGTGCCACGGGCGTCGCCAGCGAGGACGGCGTCCCGTGGTTCGGCACCCAGTCGAACCAGACCGCACTCGGTGAAGACATCGTCGTCGCCTCGCAGGTCTACCACTGGGAAGTCGTCATCTCGGATCTCATCGATTCGATCGAAGCCGGCACCCTCGGCGGCGAGGTCTACATCCTGACGCTCGCCAACGGCGGCCTCGTGATCGAATACAACGACGCCTACCCGCTCGATGCCGCCATCAAGGAGGCCGCCGACGCCACCGCCGCCGGTATCGCCGACGGTTCGATCACGACGGGCATCGAGTAGGCCCTTCGATGACGACGCACACTGACCGGACAGCACCCATGCTCGAACTCCGGGGGATCACCAAACGATTCCCCGGGGTGCTGGCGAACGACGCCGTCGATCTGACGGTGCTGCCCGGTCAGGTGCACACCCTTCTGGGTGAGAACGGAGCTGGCAAGAGCACGCTCATGAAAGTCGTCTACGGGCTCTACCAGCCCGACGGCGGCACGATCCGATTCGACGGCGAAGAGGTCAAGATCACGTCGCCGTTGAACGCGATCGAACGCGGCATCGGCATGATCCACCAGCACTTCATGCTGGTGCCCACGTTGACGGTCGCCGAGAACGTCGCCCTCGGACTCGGTGGCCGCCGCGGCCTGAGCGACATGCGGCCCGTGAAGGCCCGCCTCGCCGAGGTGTCGGAACGCTACGGCCTCCATGTCGACCCCGACGCCTACGTTTGGCAGTTGGCGGTCGGCGAGCGGCAGCGAGCGGAGATCCTGAAGGCGCTCTATCGAGACGCCCGCTTGCTCGTGCTCGACGAGCCGACGGCGGTGCTGACCCCGCCCGAGGTCGACGAGCTGTTCGTGACCTTGCGGCAGATGACTGCCGACGGCAAGGGTCTGATCTTCATCTCGCACAAGCTGCACGAGGTGATGGAGCTGTCCGACGAGATCACGGTCTTGCGAGACGGCAAGGTCTCGGGCACGACCCGACCATCGGAGTCCACGCGAGAATCGCTCGCCGAACTCATGGTGGGGCGCCCGGTCGAACTCACCCGAACCGTGCCCGCTCCCCAGATTGGTGCCACCCGCCTCGAGGTCAAACATCTGCGTGTCATCGGCTCCCGGGGGACACCAGCGGTCAAGGACCTGTCGCTGTCCGTGCGAGAAGGTGAGATCGTCGGTCTCGCCGGTGTCTCCGGCAATGGCCAGCGGGAGCTGGCCGACGCCATCTTCGGGCTGCGGCCGATCGACGGTGGCGAGGTGATCATCAACGGCACGCCAGTTCCCCGTCCGACGCCGAAGGGGGTCCGGGCGATGGGGCTTGCGTATGTGCCCGAGGAACGTATGGTCGAAGGCGCCATCGGCGAGTTCACCGTTGCCGAGAACCTCCTGCTCGTCGACTACCACCGTGAGCCCTACACCAAGCGTGGCCTCCTGCGGAAGGGTGCGATCAGCGACTGGTGCTCCACCATGGTGTCGAACTACCGGGTCAAGACCCCCGACATCGAAACGCCGACCCGCAACCTGTCGGGCGGCAACATCCAGAAGGTGGTGATCGCTCGCGAGTTCAGCTGCGGCGCCGACGTGCTGGTGGTCGCCCAACCGACACGAGGTGTCGACATCGGCGCCGCCGAGTACATCCACGAACGCCTGCTCGAGCAGCGAGCGAACGGGGCGGCCATCCTCCTCATCTCGGAAGACCTCGACGAGGTGATCCAGCTATCGGATCGCATCGTCGTCGTGCTCGAAGGTGAAGTCATGGGAGAGGTCGAGCGGAGCGAGGCGACCCCGTCGTCGATCGGCTTGCTCATGTCCGGCGTGCGGGCTGAGGCCTCCGCCTGAACGCTTTACAAAAAGTTAAGGCGCCGGGTAGCCTCCCGTAGCGCTGAGGAGTTGGGATCACCGACATGACCGATCAAGGACAGACCAACACCGCCGAGGAAACGCCGCCCCTCACGCCGATGTCGCTTGCGACCTTGCTCGGTCGCATCGAGCACGAGTGGGCGACCCGCAAGAAGATCTTCGATCTGCCCAACGCCCGCATCTGGAAGCCTGACCCCGCCGTCGATCTCGGATTCGACTTCCTCGGGCGACGCTGCGCCACCCCGATCGGCCCAGCCGCCGGTCCCCACAGCCAGCTGGCCGAGAACATCGTGCTCGCCTGGCTCGGCGGCTCGCGACTGTTCGAGCTGAAGACGGTGCAGATCCTCGACCAGCTCGTGATCAACCGCCCCTGCATCGACATGGCGACGATTGGTTACAACATCGAGTGGAGCCAGGAACTCACGCTCGGCCAGAGCCTCACCGAGTACGTGAAGGCCTCGATGCTGATCGAGATCCTGCGCCGGTGGGAACCCCTCGCCGAGTTCATCGGGCCCGACCCCGGTCCACACGTGTTCGACATGTCGGTCGGCTACGACCTGGCCGGCGTTTCCTCGCCACCGGTCGCAGCGTTCATCGACGGCATGCACGACGCAACGGACGAGATCGACCGACTCCGGGGCGAGCTGACCGGTTCGTGGGCCCGGTTCGCCGACCTCGACTTCCCGACCCACATCGCCGACACCCTGACGCTGTCGACGTTCCACGGGTGTCCGCCCGAGGAGATCGAGTCGATCACGAAGCACCTGATCGACGTCCACGACCTCGACGTGATCGTCAAGCTCAATCCCACGCTGCTCGGCTACGAGACCGTGGCGGGGCTCGTCAACGACACGCTGGGCTACACCGACGTCTCGGTCAAGGAGTCGGCGTTCGCCGCCGACCTCCAGTTCGACCGGGGAATCGAGCTCATCGCCGAACTCGACCAGTACGCCAAGGACCGTGGGCATCGCTTCGGTATCAAACTCACGAACACACTCGTCGTCGACAACACCAAAGGATGGATGCCCGACGAGACCATGTATCTGTCGGGTCCCCCGCTCCACGTGCTCGCTTCGACCTTGCTCGACCGGCTGTCGAAGGCGCTCCCCGGCCGGCTCGCCATCCCCGGCCACGGCGGCGACATCATGGTGAGCTTCTCGGCCGGGATCACGAAGGACAATCTGGCCGACTCGATCGCAATGGGGGTGAACCCGGCGACGGTGTGTTCGGATCTGCTCAAGCCCGGCGGATACGGTCGGCTGGCGCCGATGCTCAAGGCGCTGACCGCCGCAGTGGTCGACGAGGGGCACGCCGAACTGACGTCGTGGCGGGCGGCCCGCCAACTCACCGCCAACGCCAACGGGTTCGCCTCGACTGCCGAACAGCACGTCGCGCACATCGTGGGTGCCGGTGTCGGCGACTACCACCTCAGCGGCAATGAGAAGCTGCCTCGGGCGGTCGACCACGAGCTCGAGATGTTCGGGTGCGTCGCCTGCAATTTCTGCATCACGGTGTGTCCGAACGACGCCTTCTTCAACATCAAGAGCGTCGAGGGCACGGAAGGGCGCCAGCAGTACCTGGTCTTCTCCGAGCTGTGCAACGAGTGCGGCAACTGCATGACGTTCTGCCCCGAAGACGGCGATCCGGCCAAGGTCAAACCCCGGCTCTACACCGACCCCGACCTGTTCGCTCGGCGCGAGGGGCAGGGATTCCTCCTCGTCGACGGCGTGATCGTCGACAGTCGCAGCGAGGGTGACCAGGCGCTGCTCGTCCAGCGACTCCTCGATGCCGAAGCCGGCAATCCGCTCCAGGCCACCGGTGCCTCCTCCGATGAAGGATCTCGATGAACAGCGCGCAACCCCGGCGATACCTCACCGTCGGCGCCGCCCAGCTCGGACCGATCGCGAAGGAGGAACCTCGTCACGCCGTGGTCGAACGCCTGATCGCTTTGCTGCGCGACGCCGCCGAGCGCGGCTGTGAGCTCGTGGTGTTCCCCGAGCTGGCACTCACCACGTTCTTCCCACGCTGGTACACCGACGAGCTCGGCGGACACGACGCCTACTACGAGACCTCGATGCCGAGCCCGGCCACTCAGCCCCTGTTCGACGAAGCGAAGCGGCTCGGCGTCGGGTTCTCGCTCGGGTATGCCGAACTGACCGAGCCCGACGACGGCGGCGTCGTGCACCGGTACAACACCACCGTGTTGGTCGAGCGAGACGGCACGATCGTGGGCAAGTACCGCAAGGTGCACATTCCCGGGCACGAGAACGACGAGCCGTGGCGGCCGTTCCAGCATCTCGAGCGGCGCTACTTCGAGGAATCACCCGACGGGTTCAACGTGTGGCGGAGCTTCGGCGGCATCGTCGGCATGGCCACCTGCAACGATCGGCGCTGGCCTGAGACCTACCGTGAGATGGGGCTCCAAGGGGTCGAGCTGATCCTGATCGGCTACAACACGCCCATCCACTACGCCCCCGATCCCGGCCAGAACGCGCTGCAGGGCTTCCACAACCACCTGTGCATGCAGTCCGGCGCCTATCAGAACGGCACGTGGGTCGTCGGCGTGGCCAAGGGCGGCACCGAGGAGGGTGTCGAGTCGCTCGCCCAGTCGTGCATCATCGCTCCGTCAGGCCAGATCGTGGCCCAGGCCACCACGACCGGCGACGAGGTCATCGTTGCTCGGTGCGACCTCGACAAGTGCAAGGACTTTAAGGACACCCTGTTCGACTTCGCTCGTTACCGGCGACCCGAGGTCTACCAGCGGATCACCACCCAGAAGGGCGTGATCGAGCCACCGATCCAAGAAAAGGGAGCGCAGCAGTGAGCACCTTCAGACTCAACGGCGGCGACGTCACGGCGTCCGACGGCCACGAGCACCTACTCGCGGCGCTACGCGACGAACTCGGTGTCATGTCGCCCAAGGACGGCTGCTCGCCGTCGGGCCAATGCGGCTGCTGCACCGTCTTGATCGACGGCAAGGCCCGCATCTCGTGCCAGACCTCGATGGACAAGGTCGACGGGGCCGAGGTGCTCACCCTCGAGGGCGTCGACCCCGACGAGCGGGAGCGGATGGCCACGGCCTTCGCTGCCCACGGTGCCCTCCAGTGCGGGTTCTGCACGCCGGGCATCGTCATGCGGACCAAGGCCATGATCGACAAGTCGGGCGAGAACCTCACTCGCGATCAGGCCTCCCGGCTGCTCGGCGCGCACCTGTGCCGTTGCACCGGGTACACCAAGATTCTCGACGCCGTCGAGGCGCTGGCGGCCGGCGAGACCTCGGTGGCGCTGGCTCCGAAGGGTGTCGGCACACGGGGCGTCAAGTACGAGGCGGCGGCGCTGAGCCTCGGCGATCGCCCCTTCATCGACGACATGGCGGTCGACGGATTGCTGCACGGCGCGTTCCATCTCACCGACCACGCTCGAGCCGACATCATCGCCATCGATACCTCCGCCGCCGAGGCCGTACCCGGTGTCGTGCGGGTCTTCACCGGCGCCGATGTACCGGGCGAGCTGCGTGGCGGCCTGATCCACAAGGACTGGCCGATCTTCATCCCGGTTGGCGGGCGTACCAGCTACCTCGGCGACGTCCTGGCCATGGTCGTGGCCGTTGACCGCCCGACGGCGCGCAAGGCGGCGAAGCTCATCGAGGTCACCTACGAGGTGCACACGCCGATGACCAATCCGGCCGAGGCGGTGGCGTCGAGCGAGAACGCCGTCTGGGGACTCGACGGCAACGTGTTGTCGACCAGCACCTACGCCCGCGGCGACGCCGAGGGAGCGCTCGCCGGCGCCACCCACGTGGTGCGCGAGACCTTCCAGACCCAGCGCATCGACCATGCGTTCGTCGAACCCGAGTCCACGCTCGCCGTGCCGATCCCGGCCGGACACCCCCTGCCACTCACGAACGGTGCCACGGCCGGCCAACCGGTCGACTTCGAGCGCCTCATGGTCTATTCGGGCGGCCAGGGAATCTGGGATGATCGCAACGACATCGCGAAGATCCTCGACGTCCCCACCGAAACGGTGGTCACCGAACTGGTCTCCAACGGTGGTGCCTTCGGCGGCAAGGAAGACATGTCGAACCAGGGGCAGACTGCACTGGCCGCCTGGCTGCTGCGCCGTCCGGTCAAGACCACGTTTTCTCGCGAGGAGTCGTTCCTCGTGCACACCAAGCGGCATCCGATCCGCATGGCGTACGAGGCAGGCTGCGACGCCGATGGCAAGCTCGTCGGTCTGCGGGTCCGCATGCTCGGCGACTCCGGGCCCTACGCGTCGGTGGGGATGAAGGTCCTCGAGCGGGCTGCCGGTCACGCCTCGGGGCCCTATGTCGTCCCCAACATCGACGTCGAAGCCGTTGCCGCTCGCACCAACAACTCCGTGTGTGGTGCGTTCCGCGGCTTCGGGGCCAACCAGGCCCAGTTCGCCATGGAGGGCTGCATGGATCGACTGGCCGAGATGGTCGGCATCTCCGGCTGGGAGATGCGTCACCGCAATGTGGTCGAGCCCGGCGTCACCTGGGGACCGGGGCAGATCCTCGATGACGGCTGTCTCGGCGCCCGAGCCTGCCTCGACGCCGTGAAGCCTGCGTACGACCAGGCAGTCGCCGACGGGGCTGCCGTCGGTCTCGGACTGGGGCTCAAGAACTCGGGCCTCGGCAACGGGTTCAAGGAGATCGCCAAGGCGGTCGTCCACTTCCGGCCCGACGGCAAGATCGAGGTGCGGCACTGCTGGACCGAGATGGGCCAGGGCATCCACACCGTCGCCATGCAGGTGGCCATCGAGGAACTCGGGGTCGAAGCCGAGCGGATCGAGGTCATCGTCGACTCCACCCGTGAACTCGGCGCCGGTCAGACCACCGGCAGCCGAGGCACGCTGATGGGTGCCGGTTCGGTGGCCGACGCCTGCCGGGCCGCCATGGCCGACGGCTGTCAGGTCGGCGTCGACTACGAGGGCGAATACCGGGTCGACTGGACCAACTCGCTCAGCGAGGGGCTGCCCAACCCGATCATCCACTCGACGTTCGGCTACGCCGCCCAGCTGGTGATCATGGATCGCGAGAGCGGACTGGTCGATCGAGTGGTCGCCGCTCACGACGTCGGTCGGGCCGTCAACCCGCTGCTGTGCGAGGGCCAGATCGAAGGTTCGGTACACATGGGCCTCGGCTACGCGATGACCGAAGGCTTCCCCTGTGACGCCGACGGCAAGCCGCTCAACGACACCCTGCGTTCGCTCGACATCATCCGTCCCAAGGACATGCCTCCGGTCGATGTCATCCTCGTGGAGTCGGCCGAGCCCAACTCCCCGTACGGCATCAAGGGGGTCGGCGAGATCGGGCTCGTCCCGACCGCCGGTGCCGTTGCCGCCGCCATGCACGACCGTGACGGCGAGTGGCGCAACGAACTCCCGCTCGTCAACGTGAGCAATCGCGAACGTGCCGACGCCTGGGCCTGACCCCGTACCGATCCCTCGACTCCATTTTCAGGTGACCATCTCATGACCACGTCCTCCGCCACTGCCAGCCAGCTCGCCATCTTCGGCGAGTTCGCGTCCGATGGGCGGGCCTTCTACGACAACGCCGTCGCTCGATTCAAGGCCAACAACATCGTGCTGCCGACGTTCGCGCAGCTCCGAGACCCCTCCACCATCCCCGGCACGATCGTCGAGCAGCTCGCCGGTGTCGAGAAGGACGCCGCCGACCCCCGCAACCTGTTCCGGGTCCACTGGTACAACGAGCACGCCGATGCTCCCGGCGACAACTACCCGGGCTTCGTCGATGTGCCGACCCACGTCGAACTCCCGTCGGAGCTGACTGGCGTCGATGCCCGGATCGTCCTGGCGTTCGGCAATCGGTTCCCGATGATCCGGGCTCACAAGGTGCTCGCCGCCTACTCCTGCCTCGCCGCCCGTCTGGTGACCGGGCGCTTCGACCCGACCCAGCACCGCGCCATTTGGCCGAGCACCGGCAACTACGCACGCGGCGGCATTGCGATCTCCAAGATCATGGGCTGCCGCGGTGTGGCCATCCTGCCCGAGGGGATGAGCCGCGAGCGGTTCGAGTGGCTCGAGCGTTGGACCACGAACCCCGACGAGGACGTGATCAAGACCTACGGCACCGAGAGCAACGTCAAGGAGATCTACGACGCCTGCAACGAGCTCTCGCTCGACGCCGGCAACGTGATCCTGAACCAGTTCAGCGAGTTCTCGAACCACATGGGTCACTACGCGGTCACCGGTCCGTCGCTGGAGAAGGTCTACCAGCATGTCACCGCGTCGAAGCCCGGCAAGCTGGCGGCCTTCGTCTCGGCGTCGGGCTCGGCCGGAACCCTCGGTGCCGGCGACTACTTGAAGGACCATCAGGGGGCGAAGATCGTCGCCGTCGAGGCGCTCGAATGCCCGACCATGCTCTACAACGGCTTCGGTGACCACAACATCCAGGGCATCGGCGACAAGCACATTCCGCTGATCCACAACGTCACCAACACCGACATGGTCGTCGCCATCAGCGACCACGCCACCAACTCGCTCGACGTGCTGTTCAACACCCCGGCGGGCAAGCGACATTTGGTCGAGCGGGGGCTGGCTCCCGAGTTGATCGACGCCATGGTCGACTTCGGGTACTCGTCGTTCTGCAACATGCTGGCCGCCATCAATGCGGCGAAGGTGTGGGGTCTTGGCGCCGACGACGTCGTCATCTCGGTCGCGACCGATGGCTCCGACATGTACAACTCCGACCGAGAGCGCATCATGTCCACGTACTTCTCGGGCGGATTCGACGACGCCGAGGCCGAAGCGGTCTTCGACGACGTCCTGGTCGACGTCGACACCACCCACAGCCGAGTGCTCGACGACGTCGAGCGCAACCGGATCTTCAACCTCGGCTACTTCACGTGGGTGGAGCAGCAGGGTGTTTCGGTGCCCGACTTCGAAGTTCGGCGCAGCCAGGACTTCTGGAACGGGTTGCGTCCACTTGTCGACACCTGGGACACGATGATCGGCGAGTTCAACGACGCCACCGGCGCGAGTTTCGACTGAGGTGGAGGCCCGAGGCGAACGCGCCGACCTGCTCATCCACGATGCTCGCCTCGTGGCCACCGTCGATGTCGAGCGACGCGAGATCGCCGGCGGCTGGGTCGCCATCACCGGCAACCTCATCTCGGGGATCGGCGGGCCGGCCGATCCGGCGCCGCAGGCCGCCCGGCGTATCTCGGCCGACAATGCACTCGTCACCCCCGGCCTGATCAACACCCACCATCACCTCTTCCAGAACCTCACGCGGGCCTGGTCACCGATGACCGACGCCCCGCTCTTCGGCTGGCTGACATCGCTGTATCCCACGTGGACGGCAAACATCGACGAAGAGGCGGTCAACCTGGCCGCATGGGTGGGGCTGGCGGAGCTTGCGCTCTCGGGGTGCACCACCTCGACCGACCACCACTACCTCCACCCGGCCCGGGCCGGCGATCTGCTGTCCGCCGAGATCGCCGCCGCCATCGACCTGGGGATGCGGTTCCATCCGACCTACGGCTCGATGAGCTTGTCGGAGAAAGACGGTGGGCTCCCGCCCGACGACGCCGTGATGGACGAAGACGACATCCTGGCGGCGTCGCAGCGTCACGTCGACCGCTGGCACGACCCATCACACGGGGCCATGGTGCGCATCGCACTCGCCCCTTGCTCGCCGTTCACCGTCACCCCGCACCTCATGCGTGAGACGGCCGAGTTGGCCGAACGGCTCGACGTCAGGCTGCACACCCACCTCGCCGAGAACGCCGAAGACGACGAGTACGCGGTTGCGACGTTCGGGATGCGCCCTGTCGACCTCTACGAGGACGCCGGTTGGATGACCGATCGTTCATGGGCCGCTCACGTCGTACGCCCCGACCCGGCAGAAGTCGTCCGGCTCGGTCGAGCCGGTGTCGGTATCGCCCACTGTCCGAGTTCGAACATGATCCTGTCGTCGGGGATCGCGCCAACGGTCGATCTGCACCATGCCGGCTGCTCGGTCGGGCTCGGGGTCGATGGATCGTCGTCGGCCGATTCCGGGTCGTTCTGGCAGGAGGCCCGGCTCGCCATGCTCCAGGGCAAACTCACCTCGGGGGCCGGGGCCATGACCGCTCGACTCGCGCTCGAGTTCGCCACCCGAGGTGGAGCCGGCTGTCTCGGTCGGACCGGTGAGATCGGTGAATTGTCGGTCGGAGCGGTCGCCGATGTCGCGATCTGGAAGCTCGACGGACTGACCTTTGCCGGTGTGGTCGACGATCCGATCGAGGGCTGGTTGCGCTGCGGTCCGGTGGCCGCGTGGACCACCATCGTCAACGGTCGACCGGTGGTCGAGCAGGGCGTGCTCGTGGCGAGTGATCTCGAGGATCGGCTCCGGCGGCATGCCGTCGTGGCACGACGCTTCCAGGCCGTCTGACACCGGCTCGGACCGGTGCGATGACGGCTCAGGCCGGTGAACGGCGGCGTCGGCTGGCGTCGATACTGCGTGCCGTGCGGACCACGGACGCCGTGGCGGGGACCGCCTCGTTTGCGCCGTTGCCGTGCTGGGACAGGAGTGGGGCGAGCGCCTCGAGCAACGCGCTGACGCTGACACCCCATTCGACGGCGACGTCGTGCCACCGTTCGTGGGCGGCGTCGCTGACATAGGCATGGAGCGCTCGACGCGACGATGACATGGGTCCTCCTGCGCAACCTCGGGGCGAGGCACTAACGTGAGATCGGCCATGACACCGTATTGAGGCCTGACGGGAGCATCCAGACGGAATCTCGTCGCACGATTTCGATTGACGTGAGCGGCGGGCGCTCGGAGGGACCTTGAGCGACAGGCGCGGCATGAGTGTGGACGAGGTGCTCGCACTCATCGGTTTCAGCACCGAGTTCCTGCCGCATCCGGCGGCGCTGCTCACGATCGAGCAGGCATCGAACGTGGCAGGCGTCCCGAAGACGACCGTCGATTCGGCGGTGAGTGGGTCGAATCAGTTCCGGGAGATGGTGGTCGCCGAGGCGATCGGCCAGCTGCAGACGCAGCCGGGGCCCGAGACCTGGCAAGCGCTGCGCAAGGGATTGCGCGGGTCGTCACTCGTCGAGACCGTCGCGTTGGTGCTCGACGCTCGGGCGTCGGAACTGGCAGACGACCCGGCCTTCGCCCTGTTCCTCGGTGGCTACGACTGTCTCGAGAAGGAGCGAGTCGCCGCCGTCGTCGATGTCGCAGCGAGTGAGGTGGTGCGTCGGTTCGTACCGTTCATCGAGACGGCGGTCGCCACCTTCGGCGACGATCCGTTGGTCTCCGTTGGCGCCGACCAGGCGTTCCTGATGCTGCACGTGCTCCTCACCGAGGCCTATCGCCGGTTGCCCGGCTGTCCCCGCCCCGAACCGGCGGCCGACGCCACCCTCACCCAGCAGTCGGCGGCGCTGATCGTCGACGAGTTCGCCTCCGTGGTCGAGGCCACGGTGAGCGGGGCATGGGACACGTTCCTCGGCCCACCGTTCGACTCGCACGTCCCTCCCGTAGGACGCCTCGCGACCGCGGTGAGAGCCGGCGCCGGGCTCCTGCTCAGTGGCGCCGTCCCGGTCTCGATGCGATTGACCATCGGTGACGTGACGGCAGCAACCGGTCTCAGCACCGCAGCGATCTACCGGCGATTCGGATCCCTCGCCGATCTCGAGCGTGCACTGCTCGAGCGGGTCGGCCGGGAGATCCTGGTCTGCTTCGAGGACGACTTCTTCGACTCGCTCCTGGAGCGAGTGCGGTCGGGCGCCATGCCGGTCGGCGAAGCGTTCTCGATGTTCACCGAGCGAGCAGCGGCCGAGGTGGCCGACCACATCGAGCGAGGTCGCCCCGACCGTCAAATCATCCCGTGGATGCAGCACGCGGCGACCGCCGAAATCTTCCGCAACGCCTACCGCGCCGGCTACCAGCTAAGGGGAGCGTTCTACGAGGAGTTCGGCGCACTCCTCGGTCTCCGCCCGGCCGACACCCTGTGCGGCGCCGACGTCTCGGCCATCCTCAGCGCCCACTCGGTCATCTCCGAGCTCATCCTGCGCCGAGCCCCCGACCGCGAGACCGCCTCGGCCGTCATGCACACCCGCTTCCCGAGGATCAACGCCCGCCTGTTCACCTGACCCGAACGGTCGCCCCGAACCGCTACCCGACTGCTGACTCGGCTGCTGACTCGAACTGTGCGTCAAACACATCGCCATCCCCGTTCTGTGCGTCAAACTTCCCGCGTGCGGTGACTTTGACGCACAGAACGGTCGGGCCGGTGACTGTGACGCACAGAATGAGTGGCGTCGGCGGCCCGGCGGCGGTTGGGAGCGGGTCAGCGGAAGGTGCAGATCGAGCCGGCCCAGAGGTCTTCGATCAGGGCGGCGTCGGTGTCGTCGGACAGCAGGCCGTGGTAGCCGGCACCGTCGGTCGAGGTGCTGAACTCGGTGCCGAGGGTGGACTCCTCGACGGTCACGGCCCAGTGGTTCCGGAGGGTGGCGAGGCTGGTGCCCCAGCCGATTCCCGCCAGATCGGTGAGGGTCGAGCCCGGTCGGGTCGACCAGCCGATGAACGCCCCGTCCGCGAACTCGAGCATGATCTGTCCGTCCCAGGTGGCGACGAAGTCCTGCCCGTTGCCGCACTCGCTGGATCCCGGTCCCTGGTTCGAGGCCGGTCCGAGGAGGTCGGTGACGGCGTTGACCACGATGCTCTGGGCCGAGTCGAAGGCGAGCATGTTGGTCGACCCGGTACCCGCCTCCACCACCATCAGCCCCTCGGGTGCGAGCGCAAGGACGTACTCGTCGACGGCCTCGGTGGTGGCGGTCGAAGCAGTGTTGGTCGAAGCAGTGGTGGTCGTGGTTTCGGCCGTGGTGGTCGTCGTGCCCTCGGTCGACGACGTGGTGGACGACTCGACCGCTTCGCTCGAAGAGGTCGTGGCGAGCGAGGTCGTGGTGACGGCGTTCGCGTCGATCGTGGCGTCGGACCCTCCCGAGCAGGCGGTGGCGACGAGGGCGAGCACGGCGGCGATGGTGACGGCAATCGGGCGTCGGGTGGTCATGGGCGTTCCTTGGGGCGAGCGATGGCACATCCTGCCACGGGTGGAGGGAGCTGGTGTTCGAGTGGGCGGTGGCCGAACGGGCTGGGTCAGACGGCGTCGCGAAGTTCCCGCTTGAGGATCTTGCCCGATGCGTTGCGGGGCAGCGGCTCGGTGACGAGCGTGATGTGGGTGGGGACCTTGAACTTGGCGAGCCGCTCGCCGAGAAACGCCTGGAGCTCCGCGACCGTCACGGGGTCGCCCGAGTCCTTCACCATGATGTGAGCGGCGACCTCCTCGCCGAACCGTTCGTGGGGGATGCCGTAGACGGCCGCTTCGTACACCGCCGGATGCTCGTAGATCGCCGCCTCGACCTCGGCGCTGTACACGTTCTCGCCGGCTCGCAGCACCATGTCCTTCGCCCGGTCGCTCACGTAGACGAATCCCTCGTCGTCGATGCGGCCGATGTCGCCCGTCCGGAGCCAGCCGTCGACGATCGTCGCCGCGGTCGCGTCCGGCCGGTTCCAGTAGCCGCGGATCAGATTGGGACCGCGGAACCAGATCTCACCCGTCTCTCCCGCAGGAAGCGGGGTGCCGTCGGGATCGGCGATGCGGACGTCCATCACCGGTATCGTGCGCCCCGTCGAACGGGGTCGGGCGAGGAAGTCGTCGCCGGTGTTCTGCGGTCCGTACGCGTTGGTCTCGGTCATGCCGTAGCCGAGTCGGGGCCGGCCGGCGGAGAAGTTGTCTTCGATCCGCTTCACGAGTTCGGGCGGCATGGGCGCGCCACCACCGCCGACCGATCGGAGCGAGGACGTATCGGTCGTGGCGAACGACGGATGCTCGAGCAGATCCCAGCTCATCGTCGGCACACCGACGAAGCTGGTGACTCGCTCCTGTTCGATGAGTTCCAACGCCCGGCCGGCGTCCCAGCGATGCATGATCACGAGCCTCGAACCGTTGACGAAGGCGCCGAGCATCACCGGCACGAGTCCGGTCACGTGGAAGAGCGGCACGGCGAGAATCGAACAGGGCGACAACGGTGGCGTCGGGCTCGCCGGCGCAGCGGGGGTCGGGTTGCGCAACGCCTCGACGGCGCCCCGGGCGGCGTAGGCCAGCAGCGCGCTGAGCACGGCGCGGTGAGTGCTGATGGCTCCCTTGGGATGGCCGGTGGTGCCCGACGTGTAGAGGATGCTGAGGTCGTCATCGAGATCGACCTGCACGTCAGGCATTGTTGCGCCCTCGATCAACGCATCTTCGAGTCGAGGGTGGTGTGAGCCGGGGCAGCGAACGGCGATGACCTGGGCCGCCGTTGCGTCCGCCGCCTCGATCCGCTCGATGCGCTCGGCGTCGGCGATCACGACGCTGGCACCGCTGTCGGTCAAGGCGTAGTGCAGCTCCTCGGTCTGCCACCAGGCATTGAGCGGGACCACGATGGCGCCGATCGAGGTGATGGCGACGTAGCTGGTGATCCACTCGGGGTAGTTCCGCATGGCGATGGCGACCCGGTCGCCCTTGGCGACACCAAAGTCGTTGACGAGGGCGTGGCCGATCTGTCCGGCCTGCTCGAGCACCCGGTCCATCGACCAGCGTTCGAGCTCTGGGCCGTCGTAGACGAGGAAGTCACCGGTTCGGCCGGCTGCGGCAGTGAACAGGGCTCGGAGGTTGGCCGGGGTGCCGACGAAGGTCTTGGTCGGCACCCCGCGGATCTCGGTCTCGACGATCTCGTACATCGTGCCCGGCGCGCAGACGGCGGCGCAGGCTTCGTCGTAGGTGGGCGTTGGGCCGGGCTGCATGGCGTCAGTGTGCCTGCTGCGCCTGACGTTGCCGAATTTGCCGCGCCGCACTCGGGCAGCTCATTGACAAAGTAGATCAGTTGATAAAGAATTCGGCTCGATGTGTCGCCAGTCACACAACGCCAAGCGCGATCGGCGGTCGTGCGCCGCGCCCTGGTCGAGGCCGCACTGCATGAGTTCGCCGCTCACGGGTTCGACGCTGCGTCGACGCGAGCCATCGCCACCCGGGCCGGCACCCACCAGCCACAGATCAACTACCACTTCGAGTCCAAGCTCGAACTGTGGCGAGCAAGTATCGACTGGCTGTTCGAGCGACTCGACGGCTTGATGTCCGAGGCCGGCACCGCGGCCAGCCCGTCGACCCGAGCGGACTTCGCGGCGGCCATTCGCGGGCTGGTCTACGCCGTCGCACGACTGCCGGAACTGAATCGGATCATGGTGCAGGAGGCCACCGTCGACTCCGAGCGTCTGGCCTGGATTGTCGACCGCCACACTCGCCGTCGCTATGAGACGTTGATGGTGAGCTGGGACGACCTGCGCCGAGCGGGCGACGTCCCCGACATCGACGCGCTCACCGCCTTCTACTCGTTGGTCGGCGCCGCGTCGCTCGTCTACGTGAACGCCCCCGAGGTTCGTCGTGTCGTCGGCGTCGACCCGATCGACGACGACTTCGTCCGCCGCCACGCCGACGCCGTGGTCACCATGATCCTCGGCCCGACCCCTACCACCGCCTGACGTCTTTCGAGGGAGCCACCATGACCAATCCATCCAACGCCGCCGCAGATAGAGACTCGGCCACCGACATGATCGTCGTCGGAGGTGGTCCGGTCGGGGTGATGACGGCCATCCTTGCGGCGCGGTCCGGCATGTCGGTTCGGCTGCTCGAGCGAGCTCCCGAGGTCTACGACCTGCCGCGCGCGATCGTGATGGACGACGAGATCCAGCGGGTGTTCCAGAAGGTGGGCCTCGATGCCGGCCTCGCCGAGATCACCACGCCGCTGGCGGGCGCCGAGTTCGTCACGACCGAGGGTGAGCGGATCATCGGCTTCGAGCTCCCGCCGACCGGCACCTTTCCGTACGGGCACCACCCCACGGTCAGTTACTACCAACCCCAGCTCGAGGCGTTCATCCGTCAGGCGGCGGTCGACGCCGGCGTGGAGCTGTTGCTCGGTGTCGAGGTCGACTCGGTCGACCAGGACGACGCCGGGGTGACCGTTCACACCTCGTCACCCGACGGCGAGGTCACGTACACCGCGACCTGGCTGGTGGCGGCCGACGGCGCATCGAGCGGCATCCGCAAGGCGCTCGGGATCTCGTTCATCGATCAGGGCTTCGATCAGGACTGGCTCGTGCTCGACGTCCAACTGCTGCGTCCCGTCGAGACCCTGCCACCGTTCGTGCAGCAGATCTGTGATCCCGTGCGGCCGACCACTTTCGTCGTGGGCCACGCCGACTACCGGCGCTGGGAGTTCCAGTTGCAGCCCGGTGACGTTGCCGAGGAGATGACCACACCGGAGCGAGTGTGGGCGCTCCTGGCGCCGTGGTTGACGCCGGACGACGCCCACCTCATCCGCTCGGTCGTCTACCGGTTTCATGCGCTCGTCGCCGACGCCATGCGCAGCGGCCGGATCTTCCTCGCCGGCGACGCCGCGCACCAGATGCCGCCGTTCCTCGGGCAAGGGTTGTGCTCGGGCGTCCGGGATGCGGCGAACCTGATCTGGAAGCTCGACCTGGTGAACCGGGGGCTGGCCGGTGACGCCCTACTCGACACCTACGGCGAGGAACGACTGCCGCACGCAGCGGGCGTCGTGGCGAACGCGGTCGACACCGGGGTGTTGATCGACCAACTCGCCGGGCGGGTCGACGCCGACAAGAGTCTCGACGCAGGCTACGGCGGTGCTCGGCCGTTCCCCCATCTCGAGCACGGCCTGCTCCACGGTGAGCATCCGGCGGTCGGACGCCAGGTGCCGCAGCCCGCCATCGACGGTGTGCGGCTCGACGATCTCCTCGGCCAGGGGTTCGCGGTGGTGGTCGCCGACGCTGCTGTCGCCGCCGATGTTCGTGATCGCTGGGGGGCGGTCGGGGGATCGATCGTCGTGGTGTCGGCGGATCACCTGCCGCTGATCCTGGCCGACGAAGGCGCCGTGATCGTGCGTCCGGACCGTCAGATCGCCGCCGTGGCCGCCGACGCGACCGAGCTCGTGAGCGCGACCGACGACCTCCTCGCTCGCCTGCGCTGAGGCGAACGCCGGCGAAGGGTCAGCTCGCCGCGTGCTTGCGCTGCTGGAGGATGCGGCGACCGAGTGAGGTCTTGTGCACCTCGTCGGCGCCGTCGTAGATCCGGGCGGCCCGCTCGTGGCGGTACCAGTAGGACAACACGGTGTCGTCGGTGACGCCGAGCGCGCCGTGGACCTGGATGGCGGTGTCGACGGCTCGCAGCATGGTGTTGGCGACGGAGAACTTGATGGCGGCGATCTCGTCTCTTGCAGCCTTGGCGCCGTACTTATCGATCGCCCATGCGGCGTGGAGCGTCTGGAGTCGAGCGCCGCGGATCTCGGCATCGAGTTCGGCGGCCCAGTGCTGGATGACCTGACGATCGGCGAGGGTCGAGCCATCGGGTGCGATGACTCGTTCGTTGGCCCGATCACACATCAGGTCGAACGCCCGGCTCGCGATGCCCAGCCAGCGCATGCAGTGGTGAATGCGTCCGGGGCCGAGGCGCTCCTGGGCGATGGCGAAGCCCGCACCTTCGTTGCCCAGCAGATTGGTCTGGGGCACCCGACACGACTGGTAGCTGACCTCGGCGTGGCTGGCGTGCCCGGATCCGCTGTGGCCCATCACGCTCACGTTGCGAACGAGTTCGAACCCGGGTGTGTCGGTCGGGACGATGATCATGCTGGTGCGCTGATACGGCGGCGCATCGGGATCGGTCACCGCCATGACGATGGCGAACGCGGCGCCGTCGGCGGACGAGGTGAACCACTTCTGGCCATTGATGACGTAGTCGTCGCCGTCCTTGACCGCGGTGGTGGCGAGCAGCAGAGGGTTCGAGCCGGCCGTTTCGGGTTCGGTCATCGAGAAGCAGCTACGGATCTCGCCCGCGACGAGCGGCCGCAGGAAGCGCTCTCGCTGCTCCTCGGTGGCGTGGGCATGGAGAATCTCGACGTTGCCGGCGTCCGGGGCCTGCACCCCGAAGATGGTGTGACCGAGCGGGCTGCGCCCCATGGCCTCGCTCAACAAGCCGTGGGTGACCATGTCGAGGCCCAGGCCGCCGAACTCGACCGGGTGGTTCACCGCCCACAGTTCCATCTGCTTGACCTTGGCCTGGGCGGCCGCCACCTTGACCTGGAGTTCGGCCGGATCGCCGTGGAGCATCTCACCCTCGAGCGGGATGACCTCGGCATCCATGAAGGCGTTGACCATTTCGAGCATGGTCTGGGTCGCTTCGGACAACGCGAAGTCCACGGCAGTCTCCTCCGTCAGCCGGCGCGGTACGCCGGAAACTGACTGCACCGTAGGAAGCAGCGGTTGGCCCGACCATGGACCTAAGTCCCATGATCGGCGACCGACGTTTGCATCAGGAGCGGACGATGTGCGCCTTGATCATCGAGCTGTCGTCGTTGGTCCAGCCCTTGGTGGCGGCGTACGCCAGCATCTTCGCGAACCCGTCTTCCCAGTCGGCGGTGGCGTGATCGCCGGCCAGACGGCGGACGGCATCGACCGCGATCCAGACGTGGTCGTCGCCGGCGGCCGAGCCGACCGAGCCGAGCGCCGTGGCAATCGAGGCCTCGTCGGCGTCGATGGGATCGGCGAGGAGGTCGAAGCCCGTGAAGGCGGCGGGTCCGAGGAGGGTGACGTGGTTGTCGGCGAGGTTGACGGTGATACGCATGTTCGTCTGGCCTTTCAGCTCTCGAGGCTGCGCCGCCGCAGCCGCTGCATGCCGCCGAGCCAGCGGTCGATGTCGTCGCCCTTGCGTCGTACGTAGTCCTCGACCTCGGGGTGGGGGAGCACGTAGAACCGTTCGGTCCGGAGCGTGTCGACGACGGTCTGCGCCAGTTCGTCGGCCTCGATGATGCCGTCGGTCTGCCCGTCGCCCAGGCTCTTCGGCGCCATGGCGGTGTTGACGCCCTGGGGGCACAGTACCGACACCCGAATGCCGTCGTCGCCGTGGGTGATGGCGAGGAACTCGGCGAGCTTCACCGCGGCCGCCTTGGTGACCGAGTAGGGACCTGAGCCGAGGGCGGCCAGGAGTCCGGCAGCCGAGGCGGTGTTGAGCAGGTAGCCCGAGCCTCGGGCGATCATCGACGGCAGGACGGCTCGTGCGGCGTAGAGATGCGCCATCACGTGGAGCTCCCATTGCTTCTGCCACACGTCGTTGCCGGCGTCGGTGAGGACGCCCTCGCCGCCCGCTCCAGCGTTGGAGCAGAAGAGGTCGATCGGGCCGTGTCGATCGATGGTCCACTCGACGAGGTCGATGATGTCCTGCTCGTTCGTGACGTCGCAGGCCCGACCATCACAGCCGAGTTCGTTGGCGGCCGCCTGGACCGCGTCGGCATGGAGGTCGGCGAGTACCACCGCTCGAGCGCCTTCGGCGAGGAAGGCCTTGGCCATCGCCCTACCGATCCCGCCGCTTCCACCGGTGATGACCACTACCGCGTCGTTGAGCTCCATGGGACCGAGACGTTAGACCGCCGACGGTGATCCGCCCAGCTGGTCAGTCTGCCGTCCGGTGGGCAGGGCCGCTGATCAACGCAGGTCAGAAATCATCAACACTGGCCGAATCGCATGACAGGATCACCGCCGGTGGAGGACACTGATCCCAAGAACTCATGATCGGAGGTCGGCTGATGTCGCCCGACGACGGCACACACGACAGCGGCACAGGAGGCGTCGACCGAGGGCGCGCTGGCCACCGAGTGTCGCGATTGCCGCTGGCGATCATGGCCGCGGTCATCGCCGTGGCAGCACTCGTGACGCTCGCCCTGAGCCAGAATCGGTCGCCAACGCAGTACGACGACGGCACGCCGGCGGCAGCACTCCAGCACTACATCGCCGCCGGCCTCGATGGCGACGAGGGAGCGATGCTCGACCTCCTCGCGGAGGACAAGCGAGCGGCGTGCATCGCCGACTTCCGCGACGATGTCTACGGGAACGACTGGCGAGCCGACGATGTCCGGACCGAACTCGACGACATGGTCGTCGAAGGCGATATCGCCCGGGCAACGGTGCTGTTCCGCGAGGGAGGCAACAGCGGCCTGTTCGATGACACCTCCTGGGACTACGACCGGCGCTTCACCCTCGTGCTGGTCGACGGTCACTGGCTCATCGATCGGGCCGGCTGGCCGTACCCGTTCGAAGATTGCACGAGATAGGAGCGTCCGATGGGAGCAATGTTCGGAGGCCTGCTACCCCTTCTCATTCTCGGTGGCCTCGCCTTCGCGATCGCGAACGGCCTACGGTCGGCGAACGACGATCCGTCCGATCCGATCGAGCCCGCCGAGGCGGCCAAGTCGTTCGCCCTGCATCTCGGTCTGTTCGTTGCGTTCGTTGCTGTGAGTGTCGGCCTGATCGATCTGCTCCAGGCGGCGATCGACCGGCCGGAGCGCCTTGCCGGCACCAGTTCGGATCTCGCTCGTGGTCTGTCGCTGCTCATCGTCGCCGGCCCTGCATTCGCCCTCTTGTTCCGCGCCGTCGATCGCCGTTGCCGGGAGCGGGTTGAGTCTGGTGACCAGCGACCGACCCGAGGCTGGTCGGTGTACCTGGTCGCTGCACTGTCGACCTCGCTGATCGCCACGCTGGTGTCGGTGGCGCAGGTCGCCGACGCTGCGACGTCGTCGACCAAGGAGGTGAATCGTTCCGAGGTCGCCCAGCTGATCGTGTGGTTCGCCGTGTGGCTGGCGCACTGGTTCGCACTGCGGCCCCGGCTGCGACTCCGGGGTGACGCCCACCTCGCCATCGCAACCGTGGTCGGGCTCGGCTGGTTCCTGTCCGGTGTGGGTGCCGTGCTGTTCCGGGTGCTCGAGCAGGGCTACGACGCCGCGTTCGGGGAATCGCTCGACTCGTCGGCGAACGTCGCACTCTGGCTGATCGTCGCCGCCGCCGGCGCGGTGGTCTGGCTGTGGCACTGGTGGAGCGTCTTCGACGCGCCGGCACCGGGTTCGTCGGTCGAGGGCGAGCGGCGAGCCTCGCCGCTGTGGTTCTTCACGGTCGTGGTCGCCGGTGTCCTCCCTGGCCTGGTGGCCCTGATCGTCTCGGTGGCGATCGTCGTCAGCCTCGTTGCCATCTGGTTCCTGGGCACGGTCGACGAAACGGCAGGCGAGTACTTCATGCCGCTCCCGGGCCTGATTTCGGTCCTCTTCCTTGGTTTCGTGACGTGGGCCTATCACCGCTGGGTGCTCGAGCGTCACGGACACCCGAACGAGCTCGAGGTCGTGCGGAACGAGTCGATCCGGTTTCACGACTACGTGGTCGTGGCCGCCGGGCTGGTCGCGGTCGTGAGTGCGGCGGCCGCATTGATCGCGCTGATGATCGACACCATCGCGGGTCGGTCGTCGTTCGCCGACTCGAACCGCACCGACAACACCTTGATCGTCATCCTCACCGTGCTCGCCACCGGTGCCGTTGTCTGGTGGCACTATTGGCACCTCATCGAAGCCGAGCGCGACGCCGATCCGGAGGAGGAGAGCGAGTCGTTCTGGCGCAAGCTCTACCTGATCGCCAGCTTCGGCATCGGCGGTCTCGTACTCGGCGGTTCGCTCACCTGGGTGCTGTTCGCCTTCCTGCGAGACCTGTTCGATGCCGGGCTGAGCCGGTCGACCATCGAGGACCTGGCCGACCCGATCGGGTGGGCCGTCGCCGTTGTGGGCGGGGTCTGGTACCACTTCGGTGTCTGGCAGGCCGACCGTGCGGTCCTCGAAGCGAGACAGCCGCCGCCTCCGACCGCTCCACCGGTCAGCCAGGCCGCAGTCGCTCCGGGGGCAGCGCCGCCGCCTGCCGCGGGACCGGTTGGGCTCTGGTCACGCCCGGCGACGGCCGCCGATGCCGGCGAGCTCTACACCCTGCAGCTAGCCGAGCGTGGCGCGCGTGAGGTCGTCACCGGGCCGGTCGAGACGATCGACGAGCTGGAGGCCCGACTGGCGACGTCGCAGACCACGGTGATCGGCGACGGCCATCGCATCGTCGGCTTCGTGACTCGCCCGCTCGGCGAGGACCATGGCACCACTGGCGACAATGGCTCCACCGGCGACACCGCCGCGATCCAAGCGGTGGTGGCACCAGATCGCAACACTGCCGAAATCCGGGCCTTGCTAGCGTCGATGGCGTCGCCGGGGGACCGCACCTCATAGACCAGGCGGCACAACCGACTGCTACCACTGTGAATCGTCGTGTCTCCAAGTACCGCACGCAGCTGAATCCGGGTCCACCGACCACGGTCGTGCTGTTCGGCGCCACCGGCGACCTGTCACGGCGCAAGCTGCTCCCCGGTCTGTTCCACCTCCTTCGTTCTGGCCTTCTTCCTCACGTGCGGATCGTTGGCACCTCGCTCGACGACCACACGCGGGAGTCGTTCGTCGAGTTCGCCCGAGCTGCGCTCGACGGCCGAGAGGGAACCGTCGAACCCGAGGAGTGGGACAACTTCGCCAAGCGACTCTTCTGGGCGCCGGGTGGCACCGCCGACGCGCTACGAGCGGCGATCGAGGAGGCCGAGGCCGAACTCGACGGTCCACAGCAGCGACTGCACTATCTGTCGGTCCCGCCCAAGGGGGCGATCGCCGTGATCCACACGCTGCGCGACGCCGGTCTCGTCGAGAACTCGCGGGTCATCATGGAGAAGCCCTTCGGCACCGACCTCGCCAGCGCCAAGGCGCTGAACGAGACCGTGCACGAGGTCTTCGACGAGGAGCAGGTCTTCCGCATCGACCACTTCCTCGGCAAGGAGGCGGCGCTCAACATCTTGGCGTTCCGCTTTGCCAACGGTCTGTTCGAACCGATCTGGCACCGCAACATGATCGATCACATCCAGATCGACATCCCCGAGGCCTTGGGACTCGAGCAGCGGGCCAACTTCTACGAGTCGACCGGCGCCTACCGGGACATGGTGGTCACCCATCTGTTCCAGGTGATGGCGTTCACCGCGATGGAGGCGCCGACGTCGCTCGACTCACGGGCCATCACCGAGGAGAAGAACAAGGTCTTCCGGTCGATGTTGCCGATCGGCCCCGATGACGTCGTGCGCGGCCAGTACATCGGCTATCGGGACGAGGAGGGCGTCCACCCCGAGTCCGAGACCGAGACCTTCATCGCGCTCCGGTGCTACATCGACAACTGGCGCTGGGCCGGCGTGCCGTTCTACCTGCGGACCGGCAAGAACATGGCCGAGGGCCAGCGCATCATCTCGATCGCGTTCAAGGAACCGCCGAAGTCGATGTTCCCGAAGAACTCCGGGGTCGGCCAGCTCGGGCCGGACCACCTGACGTTTGATCTGGCCGACGAGTCCAAGCTCTCGCTGTCGTTCTACGGCAAGCGGCCCGGGCCTGGCTTCCGGCTCGACAAGATGTCGATGCAGTTCTCGGTCGAGGACACCGACACGTCCAACGATGTGCTCGAGGCGTACGAGCGCCTGATCCTCGACGCCGTGGGTGGCGACCGCACTCTGTTCACGACCTCCGAAGGCGTGGAGCGGTTGTGGGAGGTCTCCGAGGATCTGCTGTCGAACCCACCGCCGGTGCGCCCCTATGCCAAGGGCACGTGGGGGCCGAACCAGATCCACCAGCTGATCGCGCCGAACTCGTGGCGACTCCCTTTCGAGCGGGCCTGGCGAACCAAGTAACCCGGACGATCGGCTCGTCAGAGCCTGGTGTTGAACAACATCCCGATCGAGGACTGCACGCCGTTCTGGGCCAGGAGCTGGCTGAGTGAGCCGTCGTCGATCGACTGCCTGACGGTGGCGGTGTCCACGGCCATCGTGGTCGCCAGATCCTCGATCCTGCGGGCGGCGTCTCGGCCGGGTGGTGCGCCAACGGGCAGACCACCCGTCGAGCTCGCGCCGGTTGGCCGGTTGGATCCGCCCAAGAGCGACGAGAGACCGACGCCGAGAGCGCTACCGATGCCGGGGCGAGCAGCAACGGTGGGGGCTGCGTCGCTCGGGAGACCGAGCGGCGCGCTTTCGGCCGGCTCGACGCCCGCCGATTCGGCGCGCTCCTGGAGCGCTTCGCCGCCACCGTCGAGGCGCGAGCGGAGATCCGCCGGGTCGACGTTGGTCACGTCGGGGACCGGTCGGGTCGTTGCTCGGTCGGCGGTGTGGGTCCGCGCCGGTGCGAGGGCGGCAACACTGGAGACGCTGTTGACGGAGTACATCGGGTCCTCCCGAGATCGGTGTCACTCCTGCCATCGGCGTCCTCGGCGCCACGCTTGAACAAGCTTGACCAAGTCATGATGATCGACGGCTCACGTGATGCAAGTCGACCACGACCACTAGGGTCGGCCGCGAGCCGACCGAGGAGTGCGCGTGGCAACGTGGCAATTGGCAGCGAAGGCCCGGAACGACTTCGCCGATCTCGTCGAGGGTCTGACACCGGATCAGTGGGACCATCCGTCGTACTGTGACGAGTGGACCGCGCGCGGCGTGCTCTCGCACCTCACGAGCTTTGTGGAAACCGGCGTCGTCGGGTTCATGGCCACGATGATCAAGCAGCGCTTCGACTTCAATCGGGTGTCGGTGGCCATGGCGACGCAACAGCTGGCCCGTCCGGTGGGCGACGTGATCCTCGCGTTGCGGACCAAGGCCACGAAGTCGGCGGCCATGCCGATGTTTCGCGAGGAGATGACGGTGACCGACGTCGCCATCCACACCCAAGATGTTCGTCGACCTCTGGGTCTCACCGGTGAGCTCGACCCCGCCGTCCTGTCGACCGCGCTCGAGTTCCTGACGACCCACAAGATGGCGACCATGCTGGTCGACCGCAAGCCGCTCGACGGGGTTCGACTCGTCGCCACCGATCGGGACTGGTCGTTCGGTGACGGTGCTGAGGTTGCCGGCACGGGTGAAGCGCTCATGATGGCGATGGCGGGGCGTCCGGTGCTCGACGAACTGAGCGGTCCCGGCGTCGACCGGTGGCGATGATGGCGAACGACGCGCCGGGGAGCTCGCTTTACCGTCTGGTCGCCGAGTACGGCGGCTTCGAGCACCATCGCACGGGCACCGAGCACGAACGCGAGACGCAGGCGTGGCTGGGCGACCATTTGACCGATCGCGGTGCCGTCGTCCGGACCGCCACCTACGACTTCGACCAGTTCGTCGTGGCGGAGCACCACGTCACCCTCGACGGGGAGGCCGTCGAGGCAATGCCGCTGTGGTACGCCGGTGCGGGGCACCACGACACCAGCGACGTCGATCGCATCGTGTGGCCCTTCGCCGGCGGCAACCACGGCACCGACGACGCATGGGCGTCGCTGATCGGCACACGACCAACCGTCGCTGCTACCGCCGGCCTCGACGGCAAGCTCGGCGTGCCCAATCGTGCGCCTCGCTTCACCCTCGATCAGCCGGTCTCGCTGATTGCCGGCTCCTTCGCCGAACAGCTGCTCGAGGCTGACGTTCGAGTCGTCGCCGACTTCCATCGCACGACGGGCGAGTCCGTCAACGTCTTCGGACGGTTCGGCGGCGAATCGGCTTCGCCTCTCGTCATCACGACGCCGATGACCGGTTGGTTCGCCTGTGCCGGCGAGCGAGGCACGGGGATTGCGATCGCGATCGAGTTGGCCACCCGGCTCGGCGGCGAGCGACCGGTGCTCTTCGTCGGCACGACCGGCCACGAGATCGGCTATCTCGGGGTGGACCGACTCGTCAACGAGGCAGGATTCGGTACGCCGGCCGCGATCGTGCACATCGGAGCGAGCACGGCCGCCGGCGTCGTGCTCGACGGCGAGGGCACGCTCTCGCCCACCCGCCTGGCCCTGTCGTCGCTCCCCGCAGCCGACGGTCGCGCCGTCGTCGACGCGGCTGCCGACGGCGGCCTGAACGTGCTCGAGAATCCGCCCGATTGGTTCGGTGAGGGTGAGATGCTCAAGCGGCTCGACGTGCCGTTGTTGTCATTCGTCGGAACCTTTCCCGACTTCCACACCCCGCTCGACGTCGTCGAACGGGTGACCACGCCGTCAATGCTCGCCGATGCTTCGGCCACGGTGGAGCACACCGTGCGGGCGTTTCTCGACGCCGCAGGGTGAGGGCTACGACGTCGTTGTGGCTGGGTCGGTGAATCGTCCGGCGACACGCGACATGATCGCGGCACCGACCAGCATGCTCGAGCCCGCAACCGTCCAGCCGAGCTGATAGCCGGAACGCTCCACCAGCTGCCCCATCACGATGGGGCCGGTGACGACACCCAGGTAGACCCCGGTCTGTGTGATGCCGGTCGCCAGTGCTGCCGCTGCCGCGTTGGTGCGCACGATGGCGAAGTTGAACAGCGCCGGCCATGACCAACCGGCGCCGAACGCAACGAGCGCACCGACGGCGTGCGTCCACTCGAGCCGTGGTGCCAACGTGAGGGCGCCGAGCGCGCCGAGCGCCAAGAACTGGGCGGCGGTCATCATCGGTAGGCGCCGACTGCGGTCGGCCTGCCAGCCGAGTACGAGTCGAGCGCTGATCCCACTGATCGAGCCGACGCTGAGCAGGAGGCCGGCGGCGCCCGACGACCATCCGGCGTCGGTGGCCGAACTGGTCAGCCACGAACCGAGTGTGCCGGCCGCCGCCGCAGAGAAGTAGGCGGCCACGGCGGCGATCAGCAGGGTCGACCGTGTGCTCGGCGTGGGACGCGGCCCGAGCGACGTGGTGCGCTCGTCACCGTGAGCTGCTCGCCGGGCTCGCTGGACATCAGGGCCGTCGACTGGAGCGAACCGAAGCACGAAACCGAGCGCAACGATGGCGAGCAGCGACGCTGCTGCGTAGGCCCACGGCCAGCCCACGGTCAGCGCAATGGCAGGCACGGCGAGGCCGCCGAGCAAGGTGGCGCCCGGCATGCCCGACTGCTTGATCGCCATGGCGAAGCCCAGCCGACCGGGTTCGATCGACTGACTCAGGAGTTTGTTCGCTGCGGTCTGACCACCTGAGTTGGCAATGCCGGCGACGAAAAGTGCGACCAAGAGCACCGCTCCCGATCGAATGGTCCCGGCGATGAGCGCGGTCATGGCGGCGGTGGTCAACAAGCTGACCGTGATCATGCGTCGGGCGCCGTGCTGTTCGCCGAGTCGGCCGAGGGCCACCGAGCCGAGCGCCGACCCGATGAAGAAGCTGCCGATGACCAGGCCGAAGAAGCCCTCGCTGATCCCGATCGACGACCGGAGTTCGGGGCCGAGCGCGCCGGCGAGGAACGCTGGGTAGACGCTCGACACGGTGGTCAGGATCGAAACCAGCATGACGATGCCCTGCGGTGTCGTCGCGGTCGACGACGACGTCTGCATCGAGGGTGCCGTCAAGCGAGACCGGCCCCGTCGAACGCGAACTGCCCGCCGACCATCGTGGCGAGGACGCCGATGTCGGCGATGCCGTCGGGGTCGATGGTGGTGAGGTCGGCGTCGAGGACCGCCAGATCGGCGAGCATGCCCGGCGCAATCGTGCCCTTGATGCGCTCATCGAAGGCGGCGTAGGCCGACCCATAGGTGTAGGCGCGCAATGCGTCCTCGGGGGTGAGCGCCTCCTGCGGATTGAAGTCGGCGCCCGCTGCCGTCTTCTGGTTGACCAGATCGTGGATACCCAGCAGGGGAGCGCCGTGCACGACCGGGCGGTCGGAACTGCCCGGGAGCACGACACCCGCATCGAGGAAGCTCCGTTGGCGGTAGCAGTCGGGGTGGCGAGCGCCGACCGCCCGGAGCATGCCGTCGCCGATCTCGGAGATGAACCGACCCTGAGGCACCGGGATCACGCCGAGTTCGGCAATGCGGACGACGTCGACAGCCCGGGTCATGGCGCAGTGCTCGATGCGGTGTCGGGCATCGGGCCGGGGACGCTGGCGCTGCGCCTCGGCGTAGGCATCGAGCACCGAGGCGACCGCTCGGTCACCGATGGCGTGCGTGGCGACCTGCCAGCCACTGATGTGGGCCTTGATGATCAGTGCGTGCAGCGTCTCCTCGGGCATCTGGAGGTACCCGCTGTTGCCCGGCTCGCCCTCGAAATCCTCGAACATGGCGGCGGTCCGCCC
The DNA here is from genome assembly GCA_041394265.1 of Acidimicrobiales bacterium. Lineage (NCBI taxonomy): Bacteria > Bacillati > Actinomycetota > Acidimicrobiia > Acidimicrobiales > Acidimicrobiales bacterium. Next base: position 1,089,219 of record JAWKIO010000005.1, on the reverse strand, counting down.
GATCAACGAGCCGTCGGCGAAGATCTTGGTCGGCCCGAACTTGAGCCACACATCGCCAAAGCCCGAGTGCAGTCCGAGGTCGAGCGCGAACGGCTCGTCGTCGTCGGGGTGATGGGCCCCGGTGTGCAGGTTCTCGATCGAAGGCATCAGCGTGACTCGCACGCCGAGCGCTCCCGTGGCTCGAGCCCGTTGATACGCCGCGAGCTCCATCGGCTCCTGGGTGCCGAGGATCCCGCCGACACCGGCCTCCTGGCAGGAGGTGATGCCCTGTGACAGGTAGACGTCGGACGCTGCGCCGAGGTTCGAGACGATGTCGGCGACGGCCATCGGGTGGAGGATCGTGCGGACCAGGCCCTGCGCCCGTTCCTCGAGGAGGCCGTTCGGTCGCCCCTCGGCGTCGACGGCCACCACACCACCCTCGGGCACGGCGACCTCGCCAACCCGAGCGAGGCGCATCGCAGCACTGTTGACGACGCAGAAGTGACCAGAGGTGTGATTCAGCAGGACGGGATTGTCGGGACTCACGCGGTCGAGTTCGTCGCGTGTCGGATGGCGCCGTTCGGCGAGCTTGTTGTCGTCGTAGCCGGCGCCGACCACCCAGACCCCCGGCGCTGTGGTGGCAACACGTTCGGCGATGGCGGCGACGATCTCTTCGACCGAGCGCACCACCGTCGGCTGGATCGGGACCTCGTTCAGGGTCTTGCCGAACGCCTGCATGTGGTTGTGGGCGTCATTGAACCCTGGCACGACCGTTCGCCCGTCGAGGTCGATCGTCCGCTCGGCCTCGGTGCGACCGACCTCATCGCCACCGACGACCATGATGCGATCGCCGATGATGCCGATGGTGGTCGCTCGGGGTCGCGTCGGGTCGACGGTGATGACATTGGCGTTCTTGATGACGAGATCGAATCGCATGCTCGTTGCTTAGCAGTTGTCAGCTACGACAGCGATGGCATCGGCGCGATCGGTCAGGGCAAGCGGTAGATCCGCTTCGCGGTGCCCCGGAACATGGCGTCCTGGTCGGCCTCGCTGTACTCGGCGGCGATCTTCTTGGCTGCATTCCAGAAGTTCCGGTACGAGATCGAGAAGCGGTCGACCGGAAAATTGCTCTCGAACATGCACCGGGCGGGTCCGAAACACTCGATGGTGTGCTGGTAGTAGCGGGCCTGCGCCTCGACCAGTTCGTCAGATGACGGTGGCCGGTCGCGATCGTGCCAGCCGAAGCCGTTGTCGGGCATCGCCAGCCCACCCAGCTTCGCCACCACGTTCGGCTGTTCGGCGATCGCGGCGATGTCGTCCTTCCAGGCGGCGAAGATCTCTTCGCGCTTGCCCTCGAATCGTCCGACGCCGAGCGGGGTGCCGAAGTGGTCGAGCACCATCGTGGTGGTCGGCACCGCTGTGGCGAGCCGGGCGAAGTCGGAATTCTGGTGGTGGTAGTGCCAGGTGTCGTAGGTGAGTCCACGCTCACCGAGGCGGGCCACACCCGCCCGGAAGTCGGGATCGTCGTACAGACCGGCTGGAGCTCGGCCGGCGATCCGCAGTTTCTCCGGCTCCGGATCGCTGGCGCCCGCGTGGCGGATGCCCTTGAACAACTCGCCTCCGGCCTCGGCGTGGGCGTCGAGCACCTCGTCGAGCTGATCCCCCAGGCGAAGATCGGCGTTGGCCACGATGCCGACGATCGGTGACTGGCCGGTGCGGCGTCGACTCTCTGCTGCATTCTCGGCGACGAACTCGGTCTCGCCGACCGATCGCAGGTGCTCGGGGCCATCGCTGCGGTACGACGCTCGACACTCGATGAACACGGTCGCCTCGATGTGGTGGCCGTCGCCGGTGTCGGCGTGGAGGTCATCGAGGCTGTAGGGGAGTGAGCCGTCGGGCGGCCAGAGATGGTGGTGAGGGTCGACGATCGCCCGGTCGGTGTCGACGACGTCTTCCACTGCCAGGGCGAACCATTCGGGGGAGCCGGGAGGAGGAGCGTCAGCAGGAGCCATGCGGCTCATCCTGCTTGGCGCCCACCCATGCGGCAAACCGAGTCGATCGTGTGCAACACGGTGTCGGTGCACCCCAGGTCGTCGAGCATCGATCGGACCTCAGTGGCGTAGACCGGGTTCATCAAGATCACATGGTCGGGCGGATCGGCTGAAAGCGCGTCGGGTGACAGCACGCCGAGGCCGGTCGGTGGCAGGTGGAAACCGTGCCGTCGCGTGTTCATGTCGACGGCCGAACGGATCGGGACATCCGGGCCGAGCGACGTGAGCAGCCCCACGGTCTTGGCGGCGCCCTGCCAGATCACGACTCCGCCTGGCCCGGCACCGTGGTCGATCATCTGCTCCCGGGCGGTCGTCACGGCCTCGGCGGCGCGTGTGCCGAAGCGGACGGCGTCGCCGATCCACGCAAAGGGGTCGGCGATCGATCCGCTCGCGTCGGGCTCGCCGGCGGCGTCTGCTGCCACGGTGGTCGGCGCGCAGCTGGCGTCGAGCAGCAGGTATTGGGCTCCGTAGGCGACCTCACGCTGATCCACCCGGAGCCCGGCCTGCTCGAACGCAACCGACAGGGAGTCGAGCGTGAAGTAGTTGCAGTGCTCGTAGTAGATGTCCCAGAACGCACCCTCATCGACGATGCGCTCGGTTGCCGGCGCCTCGAACAGCACCGGCGCACCGCCGTTGTGCCGCGACCATGCGGCGACGCTGCGCAAGAATCCGGCGACGTCGGGCACGTGCTCGATCGTGTGACGACACACCAGCGCAGCGGCGGGCTCGAGCGTGTGCGGTGCCGCGAAGTCGGTGGCGTCCACCGTGACCCGATCCGCAAACTCGGCTGGGATGTCGGCGGGTTGCGCCAGCGGGTCGATGCCGTGGACCATGCCGACGCCGGCGGCGAGGAGTGCGAACATGAAATCGCCCTGTCCGCATCCGACCTCGATGACTCGTTTGCCGTGGAGTCCGTGGCGCTCCACCCACTCCTTTGCGAGCGTCTCGGTGTAGGAACCGAAGTGCGCGGACGATGCCTGGCTCGATTCGTAGCGGGCACCGGCCAGCGCCTTGTCGAGGTCGAAGTCGCGGTTGAACAACAGGCCGCACCGCAGACAGCCGACCAGGTGAATGGTTCCTGTCGGCGTCTGCCGAGCCGTCGCAGCGTCGCGAAACACGGTGGCGACCATCACCGGCGCATCGGCGACCGTCAGGATGTCGGTGGCCTCGGTGTGACCACACGACGGGCAGGTCGAAGCCAGGGTGGCGCCGGGCGTTGCGGAGGCGGTGAGCATCGGCTCAGCCGTGGGGCTGGAGGTCGCTGGTCCGATCGAGCGGAGCGAAGTCGCTCACCCGCAGGAAGTCCCGAAGCGTCGTGCCGGTCGACTTGCCGTCGAAGTTGACCGGACCGCGACCTTCGACGAGATCGTCGAGGTTCAGCGTTCGCAGGTCGTAGCTGAAGCGGGTGGTGCCCGAGGTGTTCGGTGCGGACGCATGGAGCTGACAGGTCGAGAACATCAAGATGTCGCCGGCGTTCTGGATGATGCGGAGGTCGGTCGATGCCGACACGTCCTCGAGCGGCACCGGATGAGGCCGAGCCTCGACGCCGATGTTCGCGGCAGCAGCGAACCGGGAGTTCGCCACCCACTCGTCGTAGTCCCACTCGTTCGACCGGTTCAGGACCGGCGTGTGGAAATAGTCGAGGTACATCGACATGACGGTGTCCTCGAGCGAGTCGAAGACCGGCACCCAGTAGTTGATGAGCTGGCGGGGGTGGGCATACCAGGTGTCACGGTGAGGCCGGTAGTTGTAGCTGACCCCGCTCGACAGGAACGTGGTTGGCGGAACCACACGGAGGCGAGGCAGGTCGAAATAGGTGCGTTCGGGATCACACCCCATGCCGATGATCAGATCTCGACACAGTTCCTTGGTCATCGGGTCGTTCACGAACCGTGACTTGAGTGGGCTGGTGCGGCGGACGAACTCCTCGACGTCGTAGACCTGGTGGATCTGGCTCAGGTCGAGCACCTCGAACGCATCGGTGGCGAGTCCACGGATCCAGGTGACCAGGGCCGTCGACGTCGCCGGAGCGGAGAACAAGAAGATCGCCCCGTCGTACGCCGACGCCCGCCGGGCGTCATCGTCGAGCGTGCGATTCACGTAGAGAGGGATGGGGTTGGACATGTTCGCCTCCCGCGGCGATTGATGGATGGCGTCAACGTAGAAAGAAACTTCTGTAGAGTCAAGTTTTGACAGTGCAACTTTCACAGGTAAAAGTTCAAGGCATGCGTAGCGCCACCACTACCCTCGAACCGATGGTGTCGACGAGACGACGAGCAGGGCGCAAGAGCCGACGCGATGAAGTCCTCGCTGCTGCGCTCAGCCTCTTCCGCGCCGAGGGCGTGATGAGCGTGAGCCCCACCGACGTGGGCAGAGCCGTCGACATGACGGCCACGGCGATCCGCTACCACTTCCCGACGACCGACGACCTGCTGCTCGCGCTCACCGACGACCTGTTCGACGACCTCGAAGCGGCCATGGCCACCTACCCCGATGATCCCGACTGGCCCGACGGCGTGATTCCGATGGTCACCGACTTCGTCAACGTAGTGCTGGAGCATCGAGACGCCGCCCTGCTGATCCGCCAGGACGGCTACCTGCTCTCGCGCCCCGAGTTCGGGGGACGGCTCCAGGAGATCCTCGGCAAGATCCGGCGGGCGATCACCGGCCCCGACCCCGATATGGCGGCGACCGTCGCCGCCGTGACCGCGGTGGGCGGGATCTGGCGGCCGATCGAGGTGCTCGAACCCGAGCATGTGGCCGACCACATCGATCAGATCGTCTCGGTGATCCTCAGCGGTCATCCTCGCCGCAACTGAGCGGGCGGCGACGGTTGACTACATGGCCAGCACGTGGCGGGCCTGCTTGGCGGTGAGCATCTGCTCGCTGCCGTCGAGGATGCGGAAGGTCTTGGCCACTCGGGTCCAGACCGACTCCTGCAGGTAGGGCACGGCGTACTTCTCGCACAGTTCGGCGAGGCGAGGCTGTGCCGACTGGTACTGCAGCATCGTGAGATCGGGCCACAGGTGGTGTTCGATCTGATAGTTCAGCCACATGTGCAGGTGGTCGTTGATATCGCCGCCCGTGGTGTAGTTGGCGCTGCCGATGATCTGCCGGAGCGCGAACTCGCCGGGTGCGTCGGCCGGTTCTTCGAACCGGTAGAGATCACTGGCCGTGTGACTCGGGGTGATCACGATGAAGCCGTGGATATTCGAGATGATGTCGGCGATCAGCACGTTGAGCGCGACGTTTCGCACGGCTTTGGGGCCGAGCGGGAGGAAGCAGACAGGGACCAGGGCAAAGCGGATCGCGAGGTTCGGCAGGAGCGAACGGCGCCAGGTTTCTCGTCCCCGCTCGGTGCCAGGGTTCAGCATCTCGAGGCTCGTGGGCGCGTCGGCAACCGGGAGCCGCTGACGCTTCTGGCGTTCAACACCGATGGTGGACGGGGCGTAGTAGGCCCACTTCCAGATGCCGGCGAAACCGCCGAGGACGGCCCGCTTCGACCACCGGGGCAGCCGGGCGTTGATGAGTGGCTGGGTGTTGCGCTCCAGCAGATCGGGATCGCCGTCTTCGCCAAGGTGATAGTGGTGGGCGTGGTCGTGCTCGAGGTGCCAGGCCGACGGGGTGATCCAGTCCGCCCAGTCGAGCCAGCGGCGGCGACCGCGAGCGAAGACCTTGCTCGTGTACTTGGCCGGGATGCCAGGGACGCGGTCGTAGCCCTTGTGGCTGATGTGGTGCATCATCAGCCACTGGGTCGTGGTGCCGGCAGCGATCGCGGCCGCCGACACCGGGTTGGGGGCGAGCCACGCCGTCGCATAGCCGAGCGCCGAGGCGATCCGGCCCTTGCGCTCGATCTTCTGCAGGTGGTCGATGTCGCCCGCCCCGGCGGCCCGCCGCAGGTCGGTGCCGATCGCCCGAAGCTCGGCGATGAAGTCGTCGAGGGCCGGGTCGCACAGCTCCGAGGACGACAGCTCGGCATCCTCGAATGCAGCGTCGTGCAGCATCTCCTCGTCGAGCGCAGCCTCGTCGAGTTCGGTCTCGTCGAACGAGCGGTCGGCGAGAGGCGGAACGGACTCGGTGTGCGTCATCATTCAGTTGTAGACGATGTGCGACCAGATGGCGCGTACGCTGTGACGACCACCACAGTGAAAGGGACCTCCGGCCCATGCCGACGCGTTGGCTCGGCAGGACGCTGAAGTGCCGTGTCGCTGAAGATGCGCGTCACTGCCACACTGTCGAGGTGACCACACGACGCATCTTCATCACCGGAGTCGGCCGGGGCCTCGGCCACGAGCTCGCATCGCAACTGCTCGGCCAAGGACATGAGGTGTGGGGGTCGACCCGGTCGGGGTCGTGCGACCTCGAACTCGCAGGATGCGTCGCCATCGAGTTGGCCGACGAAGCCTCGATCATCGCCGGCGCCGCAGCGGTCGGTCTCGATGCGATCGACGTCCTCATCAACTGCGCCGGTATCGATAGCCGATCCACCGATGCCGATGTCGACAACCGGGGTCCGTTCGGTGTCGACAGCGCAACGCTGAATGCCGTGATGGCCGTCAACGTGAACGCGCCGATGGTCTTGACCCGGGAACTCCTGCCCCGGCTCCAGGCAGGCGACGACGCGGTGGTGCTGAACATCACCTCGCAGCTGGGTTCGATGGAAGTCGCGAAGTCAGGCGGCTCCGACACGCCCTACTGCATCTCGAAGGCTGCGCTCAACATGCTGAGCGTGAAGACCGCCGCAGCGCTGAAGAACGACGGCATCGTGGTGGTCATGCTGCACCCCGGCTGGGTCCAGACCGACATGGGTGGCGCTGCGGCGCAACTGACGATGGACGAATCGGCTTCGGCGATCGTCGACACCCTGTCGCAGCTCACGATGGCCGACTCGGGCCGCTTCATCACCTGGGACAACCGCACCCACCCGTGGTGAGCTGACTCGAACCTCGTTGACTACAGCTCTTCGAGGAGGTCGACCTCGAGCAGGGCATCCGCAGCAAGGCGCACGGCCTCGAACGACAGGCCTGACCGCCGAGCGATGTCGAACAGCGAGTGCGTGCCGTCGGAGAAATTGAGCACCCACAGCACGGCGACCTCGGCCGAGTTGTCACCCTTGCGACCCCCGAGCGCGGCGTAGAGCCCGCGTGGACCGAGCTGAGGCTCGCAGTTCGGGCTGAGGTTGCGGTAGCGCTGATTGGCTTCGAGGACGTCGACCACCGCAATGTGCTTGGCCAGGGTGTCGGCCAACGCATCGGGCCGCACGAAGTCGAGATCGTCGGCCGAGGTGTGGTACTCGTCGAACTGGCCGTACGGGGTGCGCGTCAGACTGCCCATCTCGAGGCCGATGCCGGGCGATGAATACTGGCGCTCGTCGTAGCCGTAGGGTTCGAAGTCGCGGACGTCGTAGGGATCGCCGGAGGCCTCGAGCACGTGCTCGACCGCAGCGTCGATGAGGTGGCGGCCGTTTCGCGTTCGTTTGTAGTGCAGTTGGCCGGGATCGCCCGACGTGCTGAGCACCAGACCGCCGAGGATGTTGGTACGGCTCTGTGGTTGGGTTGCGAGCCAGGTGATCGAGCCGATCGTTCCCGGGATGAACAGGAAGCGGTAGGTGAGGCGCCGCTCGGGACGATCGAGGATGCTCCGGGCGAGGAACGTGGCCAGTGCGATGCCGGACAGGTTGTCGTTGCACAACGAGGGGTGGCAGACGTGGGTCGAGAACAGGATCTCGTCGGTCGACGAACCGGGAATCACGAGCTCGCCGTAGGTGAGGTGGCCGGTGTCATCGAGCGACGAGTCGATGACCACCTCGTACTCGCCGTCCTCGAGCGCGACATAGTCGTCGTGGCGGAGGCAGAAACCCCAGGTCCGGTTGAAGTATGACGTGCGGTGGGGAATGCGGTCGGGGAAGTCGGGGAGCGTGTGCAACCGAGGCCGCAGCTCGTCGAGTGTCATGGTGGCGTGCACCGGCTCGGAGTAGTTGACCACGTGCAGATTGTGTTGCTGGAAGTCGATGACCCGGCGTCCGCTCGAGTCCTTCACGTACGCGTCACGGATGTTCCACTCCGGCGGAACGGTCCAATCGAAGACCTCGGTGCCGCTGGGCACCTCGTGCTGCGTGATCGGGATGATCTCGGAGAGGAGGTCGAGCGTCTCGCGCACCCCATCACCGGTGATGCTCCGGCAGATGGGATACAGCCGCTCGATGGCGGCATGCATCTCGGAGCCGGTGGAGGGAGCGAGCGGAAGGGGGCCGATGGCCTGATTGTACCGGTGGAGCTCGAGCTGGTCGGTCACGGGCAGTCGGTACAGCCGGCGTTCCACACCTGCCACGGCGGGTTGCCGGCCTCGACGAGTGCGTCGAGTTCGGACTTGTCCTTGAACGTGTCCATCGGCTGCCAGTAACCGTCGTACGGAACGGCCATCAGCTTGCGCTGTTCGATGAGACGGTCGAACGGCTTGAGGATGAGCTCCTCGTTGCGATTGAGGACGTCGAAGATGCCCTGCCGGAAGACGAAGAAACCGGCGTTGATGCGGACAGAGGAACGGGCGATCTCCTCGATGGCGACCACGTTGCCGTCCCCATCGATGCGGACGTTGTGGAACGACGAAGGGGCATGCACGGTGGTGAAGCACGCGGTGTTGTCGGTGGCGGCGAAGTTCGCAACGTAGGTGTCGAGATCGAGATCGGACAGTCCGTCGGCGTAGTTGGCCAGGAACATCTCCTCGCCGTCGAGGTGGGGGCGGACACGGCGCAAGCGCTCACCGACGTTCGAGGTCTGGCCGGTATCGACGAAGGTGATCTTCCAGTCGTCGATGTCGGTCCCGAGCAATTCGATGGAGCGCCCACCCTCGGCGTAGATGAAGTCGTTCATCTCCGACTCGGAGTAGTTGAGGAAGAATTCCTTGATCTGCCGGCCGCCGTAGCCAAGGCAGATGATGAAGTCCTTGTGGCCGAAGTGCGCGTAGTACTTCATGAGGTGCCACAGGATCGGGCGGGGGCCGACCTCGACCAGGGGTTTGGGAACCTCTCCTGAGTGACCGCGGAGACGCATCCCCTGGCCACCGCAGAACAACACGACCTTCATGTTCGGAACTTCTCCCACCACATCGGCTCGGACTGGTACCCATCCATCGGTCGGAAGCGGGCGATGCTGAGCCTTCAGGCCCGGATTCGCCTCGGTCGACCGGGGCTCCCCGGACACGTTCCCACGGTACGGGCGGATCACCTCGGTCGGGCTGAGGAAAACGGACCATTGCTGCGCTCAGGCCCCACCATTACCTTCAGAAAACGATGACTTCCTTTGCCTGCCGCTTCTGTTCCACCCCGCTCGAACACCGCGTCGTCGACCTCGGCATGTCGCCTCTCTGCGAGAGCTTCCTGCCCGCCGACGCCCTGGATTCGATGGAGCCCTTCTACCCGCTGAACGTCTGGGTCTGCCATGAGTGCTTCCTCGTGCAGCTCAACGAGTACGTCGATCCGGGCGAGATCTTCGAGGAGTACGCGTACTTCTCGTCGTTCGCCACCACCTGGCTGCAGCACGCGGCCGACTACGTCGAGATGATCTCGAAGCGCCTCGAACTCGGCGCCGACTCGATGGTCGTCGAGCTTGCCAGCAACGACGGCTACCTCCTCAAGAACTTCGTCGAGGCCGGCATTCCCTGCCTCGGCATCGAGCCGGCGGCCAACGTCGCCAAGTCGGCCGTCGAGATCGGTGTCCCGACCGACGTGTCGTTCTTCGGCAAGGAGAAGGGAGCGTCGCTGGCCGCCGACGGGGTCAAGGCCGACCTCGTGCTCGGCAACAACGTGATGGCCCAGGTGCCCGACCTGAACGACTTCATCGCCGGCATCCCCGAGATCCTCAAGCCAACCGGGACCGTCACGATCGAGTTCCCCCACCTGCTCCAGCTGCTCGAGCAGAACCAGTTCGACACGATCTACCACGAGCACTACTGCTACTTCTCGCTCGTGAGCACCGAGAAGATCTTCGCTGCCCACGGCCTCACGATCTTCGACGTCGAGGAGCTGTGGACCCACGGCGGCTCGCTGCGCATCTACGCCCGGCCGAACGCTGATGAGAGCCGCCCGGTCAGCGACGCCGTCATCGAGCTCCGCAACCGCGAGATCGAAGCCGGCTTCCTCGACGTCGAGCGCTACGTCACGTTCGAAGAGCAGGCCCGCGAGACCAAGCGAGCCCTGCTCGAGATCCTGATCAACGCCAAGCGCGAGGGCAAGACCGTCTGCGGCTACGGCGCACCGGGCAAGGGCAACACCTTGCTCAACTACTGCGGCATCCGTGAGGACTTCCTCGACTTCACCGTCGACCGCAACCCGTACAAGCACGGTCGTTTCCTGCCCGGCACGCACATCCCGATCTTCACTCCCGACAAGATCGACGAGGTGAAGCCGGATCTCATCCTGATCCTTCCCTGGAACTTCAAGGACGAGATCCTCGAGCAGATGAAGCACGTGCGCGAATGGGGCGCCCAGTTCATCGTGCCGATCCCGACGGCCACCGTCATCTGAGCGACGCTCGTCCCCGCGACGAGCGTCTGCTACACACCGGTGATGCTTCCGCTCCAGCTCGGCACCGATCCATCTACTCCGCTGTCGATCCTCTGTCTGGGGGCCCACAGCGACGACATCGAGATCGGTTGCGGGGGGACGCTCATGCGCTTGTTGCGTGAGCGTCCCGGATCATCTGTTCGCTGGGTCGTGTTCTCGGCCAACGAGAAGCGAGCGGAGGAGGCGCGAGCCAGCGCCGCCGACTTCGGTGCCGATGCCGGTGAACTCGAGGTCACGGTGCTCGGCTTCCGGGAGAGCTACTTCCCCTATCAGGGCGCCGAGATCAAAGATGCCATGGCCCAGGTCGCCCGAGAGGTGAGCCCCGACGTGGTGTTCTCGCATCGTCGCGACGACGTCCACCAGGACCACCACACGCTGGCCGGTCTCACCTGGAACCACTTCCGCAATCACCTGGTGCTCGAGTACGAGATCGCCAAGTACGAGGGAGACCTCGGCCAGCCCAACGTCTTCGTCCCACTCGACACCGACCTGGTCGAGGCGAAGATCGCCAAGCTCCATCACCACTTCGGCACCCAGCAGGACAAGGCCTGGTTCAGCGCCGACACCTTCCGTGGGATGATGGCCGTACGCGGGGTCGAGTCCAACTCGCCGAGCCACTTCGCCGAGGGCTTCCACGCGAGGAAAATCCTGCTCTGACGCTCGGGCACCCTCAAGTGCCCCCGGTGCCGGGTCGATGCTCCAAGGGTCGGTCGACGCCGACACGAATGGAGAGCAATGGCGACCTTTGGCGATCCAGCCACCAATCCCCCCACTCGCGCCGTCGTCGGCCACCTGGTCCGATACGTCGCGCACTACCGCGGTCACTTCCACACCGCCGTTCGAGACGAACTCGCAACGCGTGGGATCGACTACCGGCTCTTCTACGGCGAACCGTGGGGCGATGAGCAACCGATCGGCGGAACGGTCGAACTCCCTTGGGCGACGAAGGTCAAGACGCGCACCCTCAACGTGGCGGGCCGAGTGGTCCTGTGGCACGGCGCCCAGCGAGCGGTGGTCGGCAGCGATGTCATCATGCTCGAGCAGCAGGCCAAGGCAGTGGCCACCTACCTCTTCCTCGCCCGCCGCCTCCTCGGCGGTCCCCGTGTCGTGCTCAACGGCCACGGCCGGAACCATCAGACCGACGACCACTCGAGCTTCGTCGAGCGATCGAAGGCCTTCCTCACACGCCGAGCGGACTGGTTCTTCGCCTACACCGACAACTCGGCCGACATCGTCGCCGAACTCGGCTTCCCTCGAGACCGCATCACCGTCTTCAAGAACGCCCTCGACAACGACGCCCGGCTACTGCAGATCGAGGAAACCTCACAAACAGACCTCGACGAGCTCCGAGCCGAGCTCGGACTCGGTTCAGGGCCGGTCGGCGCCTACGTCGGGCGAATCTACGAGGACAAGCGGCCCGACTTCCTGATCGACGCTGCGCTCGAACTGCGAAAGCTCCAGCCCGACTTCGAACTCCTGATCATCGGCGATGGCAATGCCCGTGCCGCCATCGACGCCGCGGCCGCCGAACACGACTGGATCCACGATGTCGGCGCTCGCTTCGACCACGACCTCGTACGTCACGCACTCCTCGCCGACGTCATCCTCAATCCCGGCGCCATTGGGCTGGTGGCGGTCGACTCGATGGCGCTCGGTCGTCCGATCGTCACGGTGGCCGACCACGGTCACGGACCCGAGTACGCCTACCTGCGACCCGACTTCGACTCGGTCGTGCTCGACAAGGAGGCGACGCCGCGGGAGTACGCCGAGACGGTCGCCGGGTTGTTCGATGAGCCCGACTGGTTGGAGCTCCTCCAGCTCCAGGCCAAGAGCCGGGCCCGGGAGTTCTCCATGGACGAGATGGTGTCGAGCTTCGCCGACGGCTTCGTCGAAGCCCTGATCACGCTCGGCCTGCTCGAACCGGCCAACGAGGCGGAACGCCAGATCGCCGAACTCGCCCGCTGACCGGCTGCTCAGCCGCCGCGAAGGCGGTGTTTCGGCTCAGCCGCCGCGAAGGCTGCCGCTCGCGAGCTTGGTCTTGAACTGATGCCGGGTCCACCGGGGATGCTTCGCGTACACCCACGCCTTGAATGCGTACCCGAGCGCCACTCGTTCGGCCGTGGTCTTTGGCCCGTACTGATCGACCACGTAGTCGAGGTTCTGGTGGTACACCTCGTTGAAGTTCATCGAGTCGTTGCCGCCGTGACGACGGAAGATCGCCGTGGGGTAGTCGAGCCGGCTGAACTCAAGGCCCTTGGCCAAGGCCCGCGTCCAGAACTCATAGTCGGGGGTCTTGAGCATGTCGTCTCGGTACGGGCCGACCTCGACGTAGCCGTCCGACGTGATGAAGCTGCTCATGGCGGCGAGATAGTTCCAGCCGAACGAGGCGTGGATCTTGGCGTTCAGCCATGACGGGGGCGGGCCAAGCTCGCCCTGCACTTCGGAGAGATCGGCGTTGACCCACCGGATCGTGCTGAAGATCATCGGTTTGCGCTCGCGCCGATAGACATCGGCCACGGCCTCGAAGGCGCCGGGAAGCATCATGTCGTCGCCACCGAGATACGCGATCAGATCGCAGCCGTGCTCAACGCACGCGTCATAGCCCAGGGTCATTGCCGAGGCGAGGGTGCTGCCCGGTTCACGAGGCACCATCACCACGTCGTTGCGGGCACAGATGTCGAGCGTGCCGTCGGTGCTGCCGTTGTCGAGGATCAGGTGGGCCACCTCGATGCCGGGGCCCTTCTGCGCCTGCACCGAGTCGATGCATTCCTGGAGATACTCCGCCGCGTTGTAGGTCGGGGTCATCACGGCGAAGCGCACCACGTCGTGCTTGCGGGAGCTGTCGTTCATTGGATCGTCGTCTGCGTTCGGGGGTCGGAGGTGGGCTGTCGTCCTACCGCCACTGTAGGTGTCGATGTGCTCTCCGTAACCGAGTAGAGCCACCCAGCGGGAGCGAGCCGATCGGCCGGTGGGCGCTCAAGATTCTGGGTCCGTTGGCCGATACTCCCATCCGATGGGGTCGCTACGTACAAAAAACGAAGCAACCCTGACCGGTGACGAAGCCCAAGCCGGCTACGTCTTGGCCACGACGGCACTGCTGTTGATCCCGCTCATGATCTTCGCCGCCCTCGCCGTGGATGTGGGCGGGTGGTACGCCCAGGCGACCCAGGCCCAGCGAGCGGCCGACGCCGCCGCCCTCGCTGCAGTCGTCCACATGCCGAATGAGACCAAGGCTGCAACCGCAGCGCTCGACGTCGCTGCCTCGAATGGGTTCATCGATCAACCGGGGTGCGACACCCTGCCGTGTACGCCGAGCGCCTTTCCCCAAGTGGTGATCTCAAAGGTCGGCAACGAGCAGGTGCGGGTCGACATCTACATCGACGGTGAGACGTACTTCGGCGGCGTCGTGGTCGACGACGAGGTGGCCATCCACCGGTTCGCCACCGCCCAGTACGTGCTGCCGGTGCCGATGGGCAATCCGACGTCGGCGCTCGGCGTCGGCACCGATCTCACCAATGGGACGCCGGCCAACTATTGGCTCCGGGCGATGACCGAGTGCGAAGGGCGGGCAACCGGCGACTTCATCGGCGCCGGCGGTGGCTGCCCGGTCAACACGAACCCCAACCATCGCGACGAGGGGCACACGTTCATCGTCGATGTCCCGGCCGACGGCTTCTACACGTTGCAGGCACGCACCACCTGTTTCGAGAACGGCGGACAACAAGCGAATGCCGGGATGCGCTTTCGCTTCTTCGACGCCGACGACACCGTGATCGACGACAACGACAACGTGCTGCAGCCACCGCTCGCCGACGTACAGATCGACCGGCCGAGTACGGCCATCTGCGCATCGGATGGGTCGGACTGGAGTCGCACCAGTGAGCCGGCCCCCTGGGTGGACGTCGCCCCGATCTTCCGGAAGGGGCGGTACGTGCTCCAAGCCAAGAACACCGACTACGACGCTGCGCATCGCAGCCTCTACTCGCTTCGCATCGTGCCGTCGGGGACGACCGGCGACTGGATCTGTACTCGCCTCGGCCCGACGGCGTCGGCCACCTGTCCGAACATCTTCGCCAAGAAGTACCTGACCGCCTATACCGACGCCAAGATGTTCCCGAGCGGGGCCATTGGCCTGGCTCGCCTCTACCTGGCCGAGATCGGCGAGATCCACGAGGGCAAGACCATGCACATCGAACTGTTCGATCCGGCCGACGGCATCGACAGTGTGCGAATCGTCGACCCGCACGGCGACTACGTGCCCTTCACCTGGTATTCGATCGATTGTTCCGAGTACGCGTATCGCTGCGTGTCGAACCCCGACTTCGGGAGCCCGACCTCACCGATCTCGCAGACCTGCACCCAGGGGGCGACGACGGTCTCGTGCATCAAGCAGGACGGCTACTCGTTCCAGGACCGCACGCTTCGGATCGTGCTCGATCTCACCGGCTACACCTGCGAGCAGCCTGCCGGCGAGCCCGAGAACTGCTGGTGGCAGGTGGAGTACGAGGACAACAACTCGAACTCGACCGAGACCACGACCTGGGGCGTGTCGATCATCGGCGATCCGATCCGGTTGACCGAGTAGTCAGAATCCGAGCCCCAAGCTCAGGTCGCTATCCCTGTTCGGCCTCGAGGGTCGCGGGCCGGGCATCGACGAGGAGCAATTCGGTCTCGGCGGCATCGAAGTGCTGTCGGGCGTCGGCGTCGAGCTGGTTGCCGGTGACGACGACGTCGGCGTCAGCCAGCGCGGTGATCGTGGCCAGGCCCGGGGTCATCCACTTGGTGTGGTCGGCAACGACGACGAGGCGACGCGCCGAGGCGACGAAGGCCCGGTTGGTCTCGGCCTCGGCGAGGTTGGGGGTCGAGTACCCGTGGACGGGATCCATGCCGTGGACGCCCATGAACACCACGTCGAGATGGAGTTGGGAGAGCGCCGCCGTCGCGATGGGGCCGACGAGCGCGTCGCTCGGGGTGCGCATCCCGCCGGTCAGGATGGCCGTGACGGAATGGTCGCCGGATCGATAGAACACCTGCGCGACCGACGGCGAATTGGTGATGACCGTGAGGTTGGCGACAGACAAGAGGCTGTTGGCCAACTGCCAGGTGGTGGTTCCCGCCGTCAGGCCCACCGCGAAGCCAGGTTGCACGAGCTCGGCCGCCGCCCGGGCAATGGCAGTCTTCTGGTCGGCCTGACGAGTTCGCTTGGCATCGAAGCCGGGCTCCTCGGTTGCCAGCATGGAGACCCGGGTGGCGCCGCCGTGCACCTTGACGAGGAGGCCGCTCTCGTCGAGGAGATCGAGATCGCGTCGCACGGTCATGTCGGAGATGCCGAGTTGCTCGACCAGATCGCGGACGCGAACCGATCCCTCGCGTCGGATGGTCTCGAGGATGATCTCGTGTCGCCGTGGAGCCAGCACCGGTCCACCTTGCCCAGCAAAACCACCAGAAGTCAACAGCTGCCCGGTCGAAGATGTGACAAAAGTCCAATCTTTCTTGACACTTGGCCGATTCCGACCCAGGATCGCGAACGGTTCTGGTGATTCACGTTTGATTTTGGGCGATTTGCTCCGCTGTGCTTGCAGTTGCCGTCGTAGGTCACCGAGCTGGGAAGTCACGGGTGTCGGTCAAGGGACCGGCCCAGGGAGAGAAGGACATCTGAAATGGACGAACAACACATGCCGAAGTCGCCGAGCCCTGCAGCCGTTGGCTTCGCACTCGGTCGGCGATCGGTGCTCAAGAGCAGTGCACTCCTCGCCGGTGCCGCCGTGCTGCCTGGCGTCCTCGCGGCCTGCGGCAGCGATTCCGCCACTGACACTGCCGGTGGGAGCGATGGCGGCGGCACCGCCGAGGCCGCATCGGGCGAGGTGACACTCGGGTCGAACTACTCCAACGAAGTCCCGCAGGCCGGACTCCAGGCCGCGGTCGATGCCCTGCCGAATGCCGACATCACGGTCAAGATCAACGAGGTCGATCACAACACCTTCCAGGAGAACATCTCCACCTACCTCCAGAATCCCGACGACGTCATCCCATGGTTCGCCGGGTACCGCATGCGGTACTTCGCCGCGCAGGACCTCCTCGGTGACGTCTCCAGTGTCTGGCCCGCCCTCGACGCCGAACTCGGCGAAGGCTTCAAGACGGCCTCCACCGGTGACGACGGCAAGCAGTACTTCGTGCCGTGGAACTACTACGCCTGGGGTGTCCACTACCGCAAGAGCGTGTTCGCCGACAACGGTTGGACCCCGCCCACCACCTTCGACGAGCTGAAGACGCTGGCCGGCGAAATGGAGACGGCGGGGATCACGCCGTTCGCCCTCGGCAACGACGGCTTCTGGCCGGCCATGGGCACGTTCGATCAGCTGAACTTCCGCATCAATGGTTACCAGTTCCACGTCGACCTGATGGCCGGCAAGGAATCGTGGGAGGACGACCGGGTGAAGGAGGTCTTCGCGACCTGGACCGATCTGCTGCCGATGACCATGCCCGACCCCAACGGACGCACCTGGGAAGAGGCAGCTGCGGCCCTCGTGAGCGGCGAAGCCGGAATGATGATCATCGGCAACTTCGTCGGTCAGCAGTTCCCGCCCGAAGAGTTGTCCGACGTCGACTTCTTCCCGTTCCCCGAGATCAACGCCGAGCACGGGATCGATGTCGTCGAGGCACCCATCGACGGTTGGATGATGGCCAAGTCGCCGAAGAATCAGGCCGCAGCGCTCGAGCTCATCGGCTTCTTCGGAACCGCGGCAGCCCAGGATGCGTACTTGAAGGAGGACCCCTCCGCGGTGGCGCCGTCGTCGAAGGCCAACACCGGTGCCTACAACGAACTGCAGGCGAAGGCAGCGAGGACGGTGTCCGAGGCGAAGTACGTGACCCAGTTCCTCGACCGTGACACCAGCCCGGAGTTCGCGTCGAACGTGGCCGGGCCTCGGCTCGCCGACTTCCTCGCCGATCCGACCAAGATCGATTCGATCCTGGCTGATATGCAAGAGCAGGCTGCCGTCATTCTCGGCGGCTGACGTCGTCGGAGGAAGGAGCGGCTCATGACCGCCACTGCGCCAACGCAGCAACCCGAGTCGGGCGTGACCACGTCGCGATCTCGGCGCAAATCGCGCGGGGCCATGCGTCTCTCCGGTCGGGACCGCACCGTCTTCATGCTGATGGTTGCGGTCCCGACGTTCTTCCACGTCGCGCTCGTGTGGGTGCCAACGATCGCATCGATCGTGCTGTCGTTCACCGACTGGAAGGGCATCCGGTTCTCCGACATCAACTTCGTCGGATTGTTGAACTACGAGCAGATCTTCACGGTCTTCGAGAAGGACTTCTTCCAGGCCGTCATCAACAATCTGACGCTACTGATCTTCCTCTTCGTCGGGCCCACGCTCTTCGGTATGGTGCTCGCCTACCTACTCGACAAGAACCTGCGGGGGTCGCGCATCTACCAGAGCATGTTCTACACGCCCGTCGTGCTCTCACTCGCCGTTGTCGGCTTCATCTGGCAGAGCGTCGTGTACAGCACCGAGAACGGGCTGGCCACGTCGCTGTTCGGCAGCGGTGGAAACGTCAACTGGCTGGGCAACCAGGAGTTCCTCATCGGCTTCAGCGAGAATTACGGCATCTCGAAGAACTTCGTCGCCATCCTCGTCGCCATCGCCTGGCGTCACTCCGGCTACATCATGGTGCTGTACCTCGCCGGCATGAAGAGCGTCGACCAGTCGCTACGCGAGTCCGCCGCCATCGACGGCTGCAACGAGTGGCAGGCGTTCCGCCACGTACTGTTCCCCACCCTGAAGCCGATCAATGTGGTGGTCGCGGTCATCACGGTCATCGAGGCGCTGCGTGCCTTCGACATCATCTATGTGCTCAACACCCCACGACGCACACAGGTGCTGTCGATCCTCACCACGAACAACTTGTTGGGCGAGGGGGGCGGCAACGTCGGTCGTGGTTCGGCGTATGCCGTGTTGCTGTTCCTGCTCTGCATCGGCTTCGTGATCTGGTACGTGACCAATCACTATCGGGAGAGTGAGCTATGACCGCCGCCAACGTCGTCGGAGCCAAGGGCAGAAAGCTCACGCCACAGCGGGTGCTGCTGCACGCGTTTCTGATCTTCTTCGCCGTCCTGTGGCTGGTGCCGCTCATCGGTGCAGTCTTCTCATCGTTCCGGCCGTTCGCCGAGACCGTGCAGGACGGCTACTTCTCGATTCCCAATTCGTTGACGCTCGACAACTATCGCAATGCGTGGGACCAGGGCGACATCCCGGGTCGCTACTGGAATACCGCGCTGATTCTCGTGCCGGCCTTGGTACTCACGCTCTTCTTCTCGAGCATGGTGGCGTTCGCTGCGTCCCGCTTCTCGTGGAAGTTCAACATCTCGCTGCTCGTGCTGTTCACCGCGGGCAACCTGCTGCCCCAGCAGATCATCATCCAGCCGTTGTTCCAGATGTACAACCGGATCCCGCTGCCTGACGCGCTGTCGAACTCGGGGAAACTCAACGGCTCGGTGTGGGGCCTCATCCTCATCCACGTGGCGTTCCAATCGGGCTTCTGCACGTTCGTGCTCAGCAACTACATGAAGCTGCTCCCGAAGGAACTGAACGAGGCGGCCGTGGTCGACGGTGCGAGCGTGTGGGTGCAGTACTCCAAGATCATCATGCCGCTGACCCGTCCGGCACTGGCCGCCTTGGCCACGCTCGAGTTCACGTGGATCTACAACGACTTCTTCTGGGCAGTCGTGCTCGAGCAACAGGGCGCCGATCGGCCGATCACATCGTCGCTCGCCAACCTCGGCGGCGAGTTCTTCACCGACGACAACCTCATCGCCGCCGCCTCGGTCTATGTCGCGATCCCGACACTGGCGGTCTACTTCGCTCTGCAGAAGCACTTCATTGCCGGACTGACCCTCGGCGCCAGCAAAGGCTGAGCCGTTGCCCGCCTCGGCCGCCGACCACAGCGACCTTCGAGTCGACCCGCTCACCGGCGACACGGTCTACATCGTGCGCAAGCGCCAGCAACGACCGAACCTGCCCGAGAGCGGCTGTCCGTTCTGTGTCGGTGGTCTCGAGGCCCCCGAACCCTACGACGTGCGGTGGTTCAAGAACCGGTGGCCGGCGCTGCCCGACGGCCTCGCCGAGGTCGTGCTCTACAGCCCCGAGCACGACGCGACCTTCTGGGAGCTCGGACGCGACGGTGCCCGCAAGGTCATCGATCTCTGGGCCGAGCGCACCGCCGAGCTCGGGGGCCGTGACGACGTCGACTACGTCCTGATCTTCGAGAACCGCGGACCGGAGGTCGGCGCCACGATCGCCCATCCCCACGGCCAGATCTACGCGTTCGACCATGTGCCCGAACGGCTGGCCCGCGAGCTCGTCGACGGTCGACTCGACGAGGGAAGCGACCGACTCGTCTCGAGCGTCGGAGGCTGGAGTGCGTGGGTGCCGTTCGCCCCGAGCTTCCCGTACGCGCTGCGAATTGCCAGCAACGAGGCCGTTGGTGATCTCCCGTCGCTCGACGATCGACAGAGGAACGACCTGGCCCAACTCCTCGTTGATGTACTCGCTCGGCTCGACCAGCTCTTCGATGCCCGCACCCCGTACATGCTCTGGATCCACCAGCGCCCGAGCGACGGCGGTGACTGGCCGCTCGCTCGTCTTCACATCGAGATCGTGTCGCCGTGGCGCACCAAGGGTGTGATGCGGTTCGTGGCGGCCGGTGAGCTCGGTTCCGGCGAGTTCTTCAATACCGTCGAACCCGAAACGGCAGCCGCCCAGCTGCGCAATCTCATCGGAGCCTCATGAGCGACGTCGAATCCATCCATCTGTCGAGCGACGCACTGTCGGTGGTCGTGCTCGACCGCGGTGCCATGCCCGAGATCGCGTCCATCGGCGGGTCGATCCCCGGCTTCGAGCCTCGGGTCGGTCACCTTCCGGTACCCCATTCCGGGCTCGACACCGTCGTACCGCTCGGCATCATCGCCGAACGGGCCACCGGCCATCCCGGCCGTCCCGGCCTTGTCGGATCCCGAACCGATGGCACGGCGTGGTCGCCCCGCTTCGTGCGTCGATCGGCCGAGGTCTCGGCGATGGCTGTCACCTTCGAACTCGTCGACGCCGTTGCCGAACTCGGTCTCTCGCTCCGGCTCGAGGTCGGTGAGGTGCTGACCATCTCTGCCACGCTGACCAATCTCGGTGCTGGCGACTACCTCCTGCAGCGTCTCGCCCCGTCGGTGCCGTTCCCCGCCCATGCCGAGGAGCTGTTGAGTCTTGAGGGTCGTTGGTGCCGCGAGTTCCAACCGCGGCGCAGCGCGTTCGCCGGCACGACGGTCATCGAGAACCGCTCCGGTCGATCGTCGCAGTTCACCGTGCCCGCGATGTTCGCGGGCGCCCGCTCGTTCGGCGAACATCTCGGCGAGGTGTGGGGCGTGCAGCTGGCGTGGAGCGGCAACTACGAGCTTGCGGCGCAAGAGCTCCCCGACGGCCGCCGCCACCTCCAGGCCGGCGAGCTGCTCGACCCCGGCGAGGTGGTGCTGGCGACGGGCGAGGGCTACCAGGCGCCCGACGTGGTGGTGGCGTGGTCGGAGGCAGGCCTGTCGCCAGCCAGCCAGGGATTCCACGCCGAGGTCCGTCGCCGACTGCCTTCCAGCGGTGTGCGGCCCGTGTTGATGAACACCTGGGAGGCGGTCTACTTCGATCACGACCTCGACACCCTCGTCGCCCTGGCCGACGTGGCAGCCGAGGTCGGTGTCGAACGATTCGTTCTCGACGACGGCTGGTTCGGCGGGCGCCGCAGCGACCACGCCGGCCTCGGCGATTGGTGGGTGAGTCCCGACGTCTGGCCCGAAGGCTTGCGCCCGATCATCGACCACGTGCGTTCGCTCGGCATGGAGTTCGGGCTCTGGGTCGAGCCCGAGATGGTCAACCCCGACTCGGACCTGTACCGGGCCCACCCCGAGTGGGTGCTCGCAACCGACGGCTACGAGCCACTTCTCGGACGCCACCAACTGGTGCTCGATCTCGGCCGCGACGAGGTGCGCACGTACCTCTACGACGCGCTGCACGCGCTGTTGAGCGACAACGACATCGCCTACCTCAAGTGGGACATGAATCGTGATGTCGTGCAGGGATCGAATGCCGAGGGGCGAGCGGGTACCCACGATCACATCCGGGGCGTCTACGAGCTCGTCGATCGCTTGCGTGCTGCCTTCCCCGAGGTCGAGATCGAGAGCTGTGCGTCGGGCGGCGGCCGTGCCGATCTCGGGATCTTGCGCCGGACCGATCGCGTGTGGACGTCCGACTGCAACGATGCCATCGAGCGGCAGCTGATCCAGCGAGGCTTCTCGATGCTGTTCCCTCCCGAAGTCATGGGAGCGCACATCGGACCCGAGCGTGCTCATACGACCCACCGGCGCCAGGATCTGGCATTCCGTGCGCTCACGGCGATCTTCGGTCATCTCGGCATCGAGTGGAATCTGCTCAACGCCGACGACGAGCAGCGGGCGCAGGTCGCCGCAGCGGTGGCGCTGCACAAGCGCC
Organism: Acidimicrobiales bacterium; assembly: GCA_041394265.1. Taxonomy (NCBI): domain Bacteria; kingdom Bacillati; phylum Actinomycetota; class Acidimicrobiia; order Acidimicrobiales; species Acidimicrobiales bacterium. The sequence goes on along the minus strand of JAWKIO010000005.1, from coordinate 1,067,098 downwards.
TTCGGCCGCTCCTCCACGGTGGCCGGACGCATCGTTTCGACCACCCCGACCCGAGTGTGCTCGCTCATGGCGTCGTGAGCACCGACCGCTCGCACGCCGTCGCTGCGTACGTCCAGATGCAGCCGACCCAGGCCGCCATCACGGCACCGCTTCGTCTATGTGGGCTCGACCCAGCGGCCACCTACCGGGTGGCGTGTCTCGACGATCTCGGCACGCCCAGCGAGATGAGCCGGCGGTCGCCCGACTGGTTCCCGGGGCCGATCGATGTCACCGGGGCACAACTGATGCAGACCGGTGTGCAGTTGCCGGTCGTCCATTCCGAGCAGGTGGTGCTGTTGGAGCTCGTCCGCGTCGACGGTCACTGACACCGATTGCTTGCACTCGACCCGAGCCGGGTGCATCATTCGCCATCTCGTCCGCTGCGGTGACGGGCTCGGACCGAAGGAAGACGCCATCGTGATGCGGGGTGAGGTGCGAACGTGAACCTCTCGTTCGTGGGTCGCAAGGTGCTCGGGGCGCTGCTCACACTGGTCTTCGTCCTCGTCTTCAACTTCTTCCTTTTCCGTGTCGTCGAGGACAACCCCGTCGACTCGCTCTATCGGGGACGCAACCTCTCGCCCAGCCAGATCGAGTCGCTCGAGGAACGCTTCGGCGTCAACGACCCGATCACCGTGCAGTTCGGCAAGTACGTGGTACAGACGGCCCAGTTCGATCTCGGCGTCTCCATCAAATCGAGTCGTCCGGTCAGTGCCGAGATCGCCGACGCGTTGTGGCCGACCGTCTGGTTGGTCGGCACGGCGTCGGTTGCTTCGGCGCTGGTCGGCACTTGGATCGGGATTCGGGCCGGTTGGCGACGCAACAGCCGGTTCGACCGGGTGTCCACGGCGCTGTCGATGTTCACCTACTCGGTGCCCGACTTCTGGCTCGGCATGCTCCTGCTGTCGCTGCTCGCCGTGAAGCTCGATCTCTTCCCGACCGGTGGCTTCCAGGATCCCGGAAGCCAGGCCACCGGGCTGGCAGCGTTCGGCGATCAGGCCACGCACATGGTGTTGCCTGCGCTCACCCTGATGCTTGCGTACGTGGGCGAGTACGCCATCGTGATGCGAGCGTCGGTGCTCGACACCGTTCGTGAGGACTATCTCCAGGTGGCGCGGGCGAAGGGGCTGCGAGACATCCTGGTCCGTCGCCGTCACGCCGTGCCGAACGCCCTCCTTCCGGTCGTGAGTCTCGCCGCGCTCAACTTCGGCTTCGTGCTCTCGGGGGCGATCGCCGTCGAGTCGGTCTTCTCCTGGCCGGGGCTCGGACAGGAGACCTTCAACGCCGTGCGAGGCCCGGACTTCCCGATGCTGCAAGGGCTGTTCCTGTTGTTCTCGCTCAGCGTGATCGTCGCCAACCTGATCGCCGATCTGCTGTACGGCTTCCTCGACCCGCGGGTGAGGACACAGTGAGGGGGTCGAGCTCGTTCGGCCGGTACTGGCGCTTGTTCCGGGCCGACCGGGGTGCCTTGATCGGTTTGATCGTGCTGGTCGGGTTCGTCGTGGTCGCACTGGCCGTGCCGTTGATCTCGGATCGCTCGGCGCTCGCAGCGGTCGATGCCGTCGACAACCCGACCTGGGCGCCGCCCAGCGGCGCGTTTCTCTTCGGAACGGACGATCTTGGCCGCAGCGTCGCCGTGCAGTTCCTCTGGGGAAGTCGGGTCAGCCTCTTCGTCGGGTTGGCGGCAACCGTGCTGACGACGGCCATCGGTGCGTTCGTCGGGATCGTCGCCGGGTTCTACGGGCGCCTCGTCGACTCGTTGTTGATGCGGTTGACCGACTGGTTCCTCGTGATCCCGTTCCTGCCGCTCGCCATCGTGTTGGCCGCCGTCATCGGGCGGTCGCTGTGGAACATCATCCTCGTCATCGGTGTCACGTCCTGGCCCGGCACGGCTCGGCTCGTCCGGGCACAGGTGCTGACCATCAGGGAGCGACTGTTCGTCGACCGGGCTCGCTCGCTCGGCGCGTCGCAAGGGCATCTGATCCGCCACCACATCCTCCCGAACGTCGCCCCGCTGATCCTGGCGAACACCACGCTGGCGGTGCCGATCGCCATCCTCACCGAGACCACCCTGTCGTTCCTGGGCCTCGGCGACCCCAGCCAGCCGTCGTGGGGCCGCACCCTCGAGCAGGCGTTCGGTGCCGGTGCCATCGGCCGCGACGCCTGGTGGTACTACCTGCCGGCAGGGCTCGGCATCGTTGCCGTGGTCCTCGCCTTCACGATGTGCGGGCGGGCGTTGGAGGAGATCCTCGATCCGCGGCTGGAGTCGCGATGAGTCTGCTCGAACTGCGCGATCTCGGCGTGGCGTATCGGTCCGGCTCGATCGATCGGCCCGTCATGGCGCCGGCCGTTCGGGGCGTGAACCTTTCGCTCGCCGCAGGAGAGACGTTGGGGTTGGCCGGCGAATCCGGCTGCGGGAAGTCCACGGTCGCCAACGCCATCCTGCGGCTCCTGCCCGAGTCGGCGAAGGTCACCGGACAGGTCCTGCTCGACGGGGAAGACATCGCCACCATGATCCCCGGCCGCCTGCGCGCCGTCCGTTGGGCTGAAGCAGCGGTGGTCTTCCAGGGCGCGTTGCACTCGCTGAACCCGGTGCAACGGGTGGGTGACCAGATCGGCGAAGCGATCGAGTTGCATACCGACCTCTCGGCTGCCGAGATCCGCCGACGGGTGGGGGAGTTGTTCGAACAGGTGGGCCTTCCGCCGTCCCGTGTGCGCAACTATCCGCACCAGCTCTCTGGCGGGCAGCGCCAACGCGTCCTGATCGCGCTGGCCCTTGCCTGTGATCCGCGCCTCCTGATCGCCGACGAGCCGACCACCGCGCTCGACGTCATGGTGCAGGCCCAGATCCTCGATCTGCTGCAGCGGCTCCAGGAGGAGCGGGGGATGGCGGTGATCTTCATCACCCACGACCTGTCGGTGTTGCGAGCGACCTGCGAGCGGTTGGCGGTGATGTACGCCGGGCAGATCGTCGAGGAGGGGCCGGCGGCCCTCATGCTCGACGCTCCGGAGCACCCCTATACCAGGGCGCTTGCCTCGGCGTTCCCGACGATCGGCGACCCGGCCTCGCGTATGGCGCCGAGCGGTCTCGGTGGTGACCCGCCCGATCCATTGGATCTGCCCCCGGGATGTGCGTTCGCGCCGCGCTGTCCCGAGGCGATACCGGTGTGTGCCGAGCGTCCCGTCGCACTCGAGCCGACCGCCGGAGATCGCTCGGTCGCCTGCGTGCTGGCGAGGAAACAATGAGCGCGGAACGGGACGGGCAGCCGGATGACCTCCTCGTACTCGACGGTGTCACCGTCAGCTTCCCGGCCCGGCACGGATCGATCCGTGCCGTCGATGGCGTCGACCTGCGAGTCGGGCGCCGCGAGATCATTGCCCTGGTGGGCGAGTCGGGTTGTGGCAAGACCACGCTGATCCGGTCGATCGTCGGACTCGAGACGCCGACTGGCGGAACGATCAGATTTGCCGGCGAGGCGGTGACGCCACGATCGCTGCGAGCGTTGCGCCGCCGGGTGCAGATGATCTTCCAGGACCCGACGGGGGCACTGAACCCCCGTCATCGGGTGGTGCAGGCCGTGGCCGAGGGGCTGGTGATCCACCGCGTCGCGGGTGACCATCGAGCGCAGGCGGCCGCAGCCCTGGAGCGGGCCGGTCTGCGTCCGGCCGAACGGTTCCTCGACCGGTACCCGCACGAGATCTCGGGTGGGCAACGCCAACGGGTGTTGATCGCCGGTGCGATCGTGCTCGCCCCCGAGCTGCTGCTAGCCGACGAGCCGGTGGCGAGCCTCGACGCGTCGATCCGGGGTGAGGTCCTGGCACTGATGCGGTCGCTCGTCGATGAACACGGGTTGTCGATGATCGTCGTCACGCATGATCTCGGTTTGGCCTGGAACATTGCCGACCGGATCGCCGTGATGTATCTGGGCCGCATCGTCGAGGAGGGCCCGACCGAGGATCTGCTGGCGGAGCCCAAGCACCCCTACACCGAGGCGTTGCTGTCGGTCGTGCCCGAGTCACGGCGGATGGAGCAGCAGATCCTCGAAGGCGAGACGCCCGACGCTGCCCGGATCCCCGATGGCTGTCGATTCCATCCACGGTGCCCGGTCGTGGCCTCGGGGGAAGCGGAGCGGCTCGGCATCCTCGATCGCTGCCTGCACGTCGATCCGTCCCTCGAGTGGACCGGCCCCCGAGCCGTCGCCTGCCACCTCACCCACCGAACTCGAGACCCCGAGCGACAGTTCTGACGCTCCGGCTCTCGGATTCGGCTTCGGTTGTCGTGCTGGCTCTCAGGTAGCGACGAGACCGCGGCCTCGGTCGGCGTCAGGCGTTCTTCGGGAGCTCCGAGAACGGCTTGGTCTTGTCGTCGTTGGGTTCCTTCGGCAGGCCGAGGACTCGTTCGCCGATGATGTTCTTCTGGATCTGGTCGGTGCCGCCGTAGATCGGCGGCGCCTGCGCATAGAGCGCCGAGTGCGTGACCATGGCGAGGAACGGGTTGCCGGTGGCGGCGTCGAGCGCCTGCTTCTGCTCGGGGGTGTAGGCGTGCAGCATCCCGGACGCTCCCAGGATGCGGAGACCGAGGTCTCGGCTCAGCCGGACCACATCGCTCATCTGGAGCTTGCCGATGTTGGCCATGCCCGGGATGTCCTGACCCTTGCTGCGGGCGGCCTTGACCCGCTGGGTGTTGTAGCCGGCGACGGCGTTGAGGGTGTGCAGCCGCATGAGGTCTTGCCGGATCGTCGGATCATCGAGCTTGCCGAAGCTCCGAGCGAACTGGACGAGCAACGCGTCCTTCGGCTTGTCGTCCTTCTTCTCGGTTGCGGTGGCGGCCGATCGAGCCCGGCGCTCCGCCCGAGCCTGGACCAGATCGCCGACACGTCGTTCGAGCTGTCCTGCGACCGTGCCCGGCGTTGCGGTGACCGCGCCGCCACCGCCGCCGGCGCTGAGGCCAGCCCGCTCGTTCATCAGGGTGGTGTTGGCAACGGCCCAGCCGTTGTTGAGCCCGCCGATGGTGTCCTGGTCCCGGACCACAGCGTCGGTCAGGAACACTTCGTTGAACATCGCGTGGCCGGTCATCTCGTAGAGCGGCCGGATCTCGACACCCTTCTGGTGCATGTCGATCGCAAACCAGGTGATGCCCTGGTGCTTTGGTGCCTCGGGGTTCGTGCGAGCGATGAGCATGCCCATGTCGGCCGACTGGCCGAGCGAGGTCCACACCTTCTGACCATTGACGATCCACTCGTCGCCGTCTCGAACGGCCCGGGTGGACAGGCCGGCGAGGTCGGAGCCGGCACCGGGCTCGCTGAACAGCTGGCACCAGGCGCGCTGCCCGGTGACGATGTCGCGCACCAGGGTGTCGATCTGTTCCTGGGTGCCGTGGCTGGCGATCGTGGGCGCCGCCAGCATCAGGCCCAGTCCGCTCGGACCGCCGACGGCGCCGAAGTCGGCGATGGCACGAGCGACGGCGAGCGCATCGGACCGAGACAGACCGTGGCCGTAGGCGTTGGTCGGCAACGACGGCGCCGACCAACCGGCCAGCCCGAGCCGCTGCCACCACTCGGCGACCGTGAGGTCGGGATCCCATTGCTCCTCGAGGAAGGCCCGCACGGCCTCGACAGGGTTGATGGTCGGGTTCGCTTCGGTCGTGGTCACGTGCGTCCTTTGGTCCGGCGGCGGTCCGACACTACCGGGAGCAGCTCGTGGGGTTCGAAACGGGGCCGGGTCGACTGGATGTCGGCTCAAGTTGTCCGGACATTTGGCCGATGGAGTTGCATGAGTACCGAGACGCTGTTGGAGTCGACGACCGACGCGGCCACGAGCCAGCTCGGCGAGGGTGTTGCGCCGCCAGTCGACGCCAAGGCGCTCGAGCGCAAGGGGCGGAGGTGGCTCATCTGGTCGTTCGTTTTCTGCCCGTGCCATCTTCCGCTGTCGATGGCGGTGCTGGCGTCGATCTTCGGGAGCTCGGCGTTCGGTGCTCTCGTCAGTCGGAACACGCTCGGGACCGGTCTCGTGCTCGGCGCGATCTACGCCGTCGGGGTCGGCATCGGTTTCCGCTACCTCCGCCAGGCCACCAAGGGCTACGACTGCAGCGGCGACACCTGCACCCTCGAGTAGCGCCAACGCGCACCGCCCCGGACTCACCCGTTCTGTGCGTCAAACACACCGCCATCCCCGTTCTGTGCGTCAAACTTCCCGCAGCCGGGAACTCTGACGCACAGAAGGGGTGGGGGCGGTGAGAATGACGCACAGAATGCGGTGAGTGGCTACGGTTCGCCGATCGTTGGCCGTGATCGGCGGCCATGTCCGTTCGGAGCGTGCGCATGTCAGCGGCCACCCCTACTCCCGGGACTGGCGTCACCGGCGTCGTCGAGCACGGGGGAATTCCCGTCCCCCCGCTTCCCGACATGGTTCCGCCGCCGCATTGGCGACTCGAAGCGATTGTGGCCGTCGAGCGGCCACGTCAACTCGATGTTCGCGCTGGCCGCGTGGCGTTCGTGCTCGACCGTGACAGCTCCGACATCTGGACGTTCAAGGTCGGGCCCGGTGGCACCACCGGCGAGGTGGTACCCGACCGGTGGACGACCGATCGTACGATCGCCGCGTTCTGGGAGGACACCGGTCCGCGCTTCAGCCCCGACGGATCGACCGTCGCCTACACCAATGGCGACGCGATCTGGCTCACCAACGGAGGCCCCGCCCGCAAGCTGTGCGACGCCGGCAGTCCGGTGTGGATCGACGATGCTCGGCTGATCGTCGAGATCGATCGACCCAGCCCGACCCAGCCACACGGCCGCACCGTCCTCGGTGTGGTGGCCATCGACTCGGGCTGGATCACCCCGCTGGCCGAACTCGACGGCGACCTCGGCGAGGTGGCGGTGTCGCCCGATGGCTCACAAGCCACGGCGGTGCATTCGCCGCGAACCGATCTGAACGCCTCCCGCATCGTCACGATCTCGCTCGATCCGACTGCGCTCGGCGTCGTCGACGAACTCGACGGCGAGCCGGCGATGCACGACAGCAACCCATCCTGGTCACCTGACGGCAGCACCGTGATCTTCCGGTCGGAATCGTCGGGCTGGTACGAGGCGTACCTCTGGGACGTGACGACCGGTGATCGTCGCCGACTCACTGACGCAGAGGCCGATCTCGGCGAGTTCGCATGGAGCGAGCACGGTCTCGCCGCCATCCGCACCCGTCACGGTGTGTCTGATCTCGTGGCGATCGACCCGGTCAGCGGAGCGGTGCAGCTGATCGCCGCCGGCGGCGTGTGGTCGGCGCCGACGTGGATCGGGAGCGGCCGTCTGCTCGCCGTCCACGAGGCGGCCGACGTTGCGCCTCGGCTGGTCGAGGTGTCGTGGTCGGGAGCAGCCGGGGCAGCACCTACGATCGTCGACCGAGTGCGCCCCACCCCGGTGCCGGTTCGTTCGGCACCCCACGTTCGACCTGAGCATGTCTGGTATTCCTCGCCGGGAGGCGACGTGCCGGCATTTCTGTACCGGCCGAGCACAGCGACACCCGAGGCCCCCTGTGCCGCGATCGTCCACCCACACGGTGGCCCGACGTCGCACTACGGCGACGAGTGGGATGGCATTGCCCAGTACTTCGTCGACAAGGGATACGCCTGGCTCGCCCCGAACTTCAAGGGCAGCACGAGCTACGGCCGTGATCACGAGCGAGCGAACCACGGTGTGTGGGGCGCCGCCGACACTGCCGACTGCCTTGCCGCACACACCTGGCTGGCGGAGCAGGACTGGGTCGACGCTCGTCGGATCGGGATCTTCGGCGCCAGCTACGGGTCCTACATGGCGTTGCTGTCGGTGGTCGACGGCGACCAGTTCGCGTGCGCGGTGGCGAAGTACGGCGACTGCGACATCCTGACGAGCTGGGCCCAGGGCGACCGGGTCGGACGACTCGACCTCGAGCGCATGATGCGACATCCGTCGGACAATCCCGGGGGCTACCGGACGGGTTCGCCGATCCATCGGATCGATGCGATCTCGGCGCCGATCCTTGTTGCCCACGGCGAGCAGGACGCCCGTGTCCATCCGGCCCAGTCCGAAGAACTCGTCGAGGCGCTTCGTCGAATCGGCGCCACCTACGACTACGTGACCTATCCGACCGAGGGCCATGGGTTCCTCCGCCGGGAGCCGTTCCTCGACTTCTACCGTCGGCTCGAGCGGTTCCTCGACTGGTACCTCCAGTAAGGATCAGGTCACCGTTGCGTGACGAGCGCAGCGGCGGGTTGCTGCATCCTGCGCCAGGGTGCAGAATGCTCGCCACTCGCAGGCACCCCGCCTGCTCCTGCAAAATCTGGATGGTCGACATGCGTCGTCGGTTCGTGGCCATTTTGACGGCCGTGCTGTGTGTGGCGTTGGCGGGGACAGTGCTCGCCGTACCGACGGTCTCGGGGGCGCAGGAAGATCTCGTCACCCTGACCATCGGCGTCACCCAGGACCTCGACAGTCCGAACGTCACCGCCGGCTATCTCGTGTCGTCCTACGAGGTGTGGAACCTTCAGTACGCGGCGCTGACCGACAAGACGGCGGACGATCTCACGATCGCTCCGGGTCTGGCCGAGTCGTGGGACGTCTCCGACGACGGCCAGACCGTCACCTATCACCTCCGTGAGGGGCTGGTCTGGTCCGACGGTGAACCGCTGACGGCCGACGACGTGGCCTACACGATCAATCGGTCACGCGATGAGGAGTGGATCAACCACTCCTCGGCAACCGGCAACCTCGACGCCACCGCAGTCGACGACCGCACGGTCGAGGTGGTGAGTTCCGAGCCTGATCCACGCCTGCCGATCCTCGACGTCTACATCGTGCCGAAGCACATCTACGAGCCGATCGCCGCCGACGACATCGAGGCCTACGACGGACTCGACGGGGTGGGTTCCGGTCCGTATGTGATGGAGTCGTGGAGCCCGAACGAGAGCTGGATCATGAAGGTGAACCCCAGCTTCTACGGCTGGGAGGGCAAGAAGCCGCCCATCGATCGCATCGTGTACCGCGTCTTCAGCAACGGCGACGCCATGGCTGCGGCCCTGCAACAGGGCGAGCTCGACGCTGCCCACAACGTTCCCTCCGCCAGCTTCGAGCGACTCGACGCCGACCCCGACATCGTGGCGATCAAGGGGTCGCAGGGCGGATTCTCCGAGCTCGGCATGAACGCCGGTGCCGGCGGCATCGGTGACGGTCACCCGGCACTGCTCGACAAGACCGTCCGCCAGGCGATTGCCCACGCCATCGACCGCGACACCTTGTTCGATCGAGTGCTGCTCGGGCTGGGCGAGAAGGGCACCGTGCTGGTCCCATCGGTCGACCCGTTCTGGAAGCCAGCTCTCCCGGCCGACCTCGAGTTCGCCTTCGACCCGGCGCTCGCCAACTCGATGCTCGAAGACGCCGGCTACGTCGACACCGATGGCGACGGTGTCCGAGAGATGCCCGGCGGCGGCCAACCGTTGAACCTGCGCTATGTCCAGCGTTCGGAGTCCACTTCCGAGCCTCAGCTGACCGAATTCATCACCGGCTGGTTGGAAGACATCGGCATCGCCACCACGGTCGAAGTCTTCGATGACTCCCAGCTCACCGACGTGGTCTCGGCCGGCGAGTTCGACCTGTTCTCGTGGGGATGGACGCCCTATGTCGACCCGGATCCCATGCTGTCGTACTTCACCTGTGCCCAGGTGAGCTATGCGGCCGACGACTACGGCTACAACGACGCCAACTGGTGCACACCGGAGTACGACGCCCTCTACGACCAGCAGCACGTGGAGCTCGATCGGGGCAAGCGCCGAGACATCGTCCACCAGATGGTCCTCGACTTCTACGAGGAAGCTGCCTATGTCGTGCTGTTCGAGGGCGCCGACCTCCAGGCCTACCGGACCGATCGGTTCGAGGGCTGGGTGCGCCAGCCCGCAGAGATCGGTGCGGTGTTCTTCTCCAATTCGTCGCCCAGCTACACCCGTCTGACCCCAGTTGGCGGAGGGAGCGACGGCGGGTCGAACACCGGCCTGCTGATCGGTGGCGTCGTCGCCGCCATCGTGGTCCTGGGTGGCGGCGCCTTTGCGCTCAGCCGTCGAGGCTCGGCCGACGAGCGCATCTGAGCCGACAACGACAGCATCCCGATATCGGCCCCCGCCCGAGGTCGGCTACAGCAGGTCGTGACTCGGGAGCACTCGCGTCGGGTCGAGGATCGAGGGAGACGACGACGAGAACAGGTCGAACTCCTCGATCCGGTGCCCGGCGTCGAGCAATGGTCGAAGCGCGGCGCTCGTGCCGGGAACGTACAGCTTCGTCGGATGGTCCGGATCCTCGCTGCGGATGAAGGCGAGGACAGCAGCGACGACGCCCGGAAGTACCTCGGGTGACCGGGCGAACAACGGGCCGACACTGATGGCGTCGGGATGTGCGATCGCAAACGGCGTCGACCAGCGGACGACAGCGCCACCGGCATCGGCGACAAGCACGAACTCGGCTGCGGCCGTTCGTTCCCAGTAGTCGAGGTCGATCGGGGAGAGGTCGTACGCGCAAGGCTGCGCCTGCTCGGCCAGGTCGATGGCCGAGCACCGCTCCGCCCGATCCACCGTGGCGCCTGCGGGATCGGCGACGGTCGGCATGTCGATGTCGGAGCGTCCGATCAACGAGAAGCACGGCCACCTCGGCGTCATGCCCAGCTGCGTGTAGAGCGTCAGAGCTCGCGGGTCATCCGAAGCCATCGTCGCTCGAAGCTTCCCGGGTGCATCGACGGCAACCAGTTGGTCGAGCAGTTGTCGCCCCAGTCCGAGGCCGTGGTGCTCGGGGTGTACGAAGAGGTCGCCCAGAAACCATCGCTCGCCGCGAGTGATCGATCCGGCAAAGCCGGCGAGCACACCGTCGACCTCGGCGACGAGCAGGGTGCCGGTGTCGAGCTCATGCTGGTACAGCTGGTAGCCGGCCGCTGGTGCTGGTAGCGAGCGGTCGACCGTCGCCCGCCACACGCGGGTGCACTCGATGACATCGTCGGCGTGGCCTCGTCGGATCGTCGGCTCGCGTCGTGCACCGTTGGCTCGTCCCATGCGGCCGCAATCTAGTGTCGCGGCCATGACTCGACTGACCTCACTCACCAAGGACCAACTCGACGAGCAGGGTGCTGCACTGTGGGACGCCATCCTGGGCCCGCGGGGCGACAGCCTCGTGAACGACGAGGGCGGCCTCCATGGCCCGTTCAACGCGTGGCTGCACGCGCCCACGATCGGCAAGAACCTGTCGCGCCTCGGTGCTTCCCTCCGCTTCGAGATGGACCTGGATCGTCGCCTCATCGAGCTGGCGATCATCACCGTCGGGGCCCGCTGGAAGTCCGAGTTCGAGTGGTACGCCCATTCGACGATGGCGTTGGACGCGGGCGTGACGGCAGCGACGGTCGACGCGATCGGGGCAGGGGAGACACCCACGTTCGATCGCGACGACGAGCGGATCGTCTACGAACTGGCGTACCAGTTGGTGCGCGACGGTCGGCTCGACCCCGAGATCTACCAGGCCGCTGCCGACCTCCTGGGTCAGCAGCAGATGGTCGAGTTGGTGTCACTATGCGGCTACTACTGCCTCATCTCGCTGACCCTCAACGCCTTCGCTGTTCCCCTGCCGAACGGCGTGGAGCGTCGCTGGCCCGACGCGTAATGGCTCATCCCGACCCTGCGGATTAGCTTCGGCGGTGCCGTCCGTCCTCGACCCATGACAGGTGCACCGTGCTCAGCGACCAGATCGACGCCTCACGAATCCAATCGATGGATGGGATGGACATCCCGTGGATGCTCTCCCAGTGGGTGCGGCGGTCGCCCGACAAGGTGGCGGTCGTCTGGGAGCCGTTCACGGGCGACCGTGCGGTGCTCACCTACGCCGAGCTGCAAGCGCAGGCTCGCTCACTTGCTGCGGGGCTGCACGAGCGGGGTGTGCGGTCCGGCGACTTCGTGATCATCCACCTCGACAACTCGCTCGAGTTCTTGATCGCTTGGTACGGGTGCGCCGAACTTGGCGCGGTCGCCGTCTCGACGAACACCCACTCGGTGGCCCGAGACCTCAGCTACTTCTCCGACCACGTGTCGGCGGTATGCGCGATCACGCAGCCGACCTATGCACAGCTGATGTTCGACTCGTGCCCCGAGCTGCGGTTCGTGGCCGTCACCGACAACGATGCCGGCGAACCGCCCGCTGCGCCGATCGATGCGTTGACGTTCGATGCCGTGCCATTCGCCGATCTGCTGAGCAACGGCCAGCCGCCCGAGCTGCCCGCCGATCCCATGCGCAACCTCAGCGTGCAGTTCACCTCGGGCACGACCTCTCGCCCGAAGGCGGTGCTGTGGACCCACGCCAACGGGCTGTGGGCCGGCAAGGTGTCGGCCATCCACATGCGGCTACGCAACGACGACACCACGATCGCGTTCATGCCACTGTTCCACACCAACGCCCAGGGCTACTCGATGCTCGCGACCCACTGGTCGGGCGGGACCCTCGTGGTGCAGCCGAAGTTCTCGGCGTCGCGCTTCTGGGACGTGTCGATCGCCAACAAGGCCACATGGCTGTCGACCATCCCGTTCGCCTTCAAGGCCATCGCCAACCAGCCCGTGCCCGACCACCACTACCGCATGTGGGGAACGGCGGCGCATCTCCCGTCGATCGCCGAGCACTTTGGCGTCCAGGTGATGGGATGGTGGGGGATGACCGAGACCCTGACCCACGGTATCGTCACCGACTATGACCAGCCCGGACCGTCGGGCACGATCGGTCGGGTCGCCCCCGAATATGAGCTGCAGATCCGTGACGACGACGGCTCGATCGTGGGACCGGGTGGCAAGGGTGTCCTCCACGTGCGTGGCGTGCGAGGCGTGTCTCTGTTCAAGGAGTACTACGGCAACCCGCAAGCCAACGCCGACGCCTTCGACGAGAACGGTTGGTTCAACACCGGCGATGTGATCCGCATCGACGACGACGGCTGGCTCTACTTCAGCGACCGCAGCAAGGACATGCTGAAGGTCGGGGCCGAGAACGTGGCCGCGTCCGAGATCGAGAGCGTGATCATGATGACCGGCCTGGTCGACGAGTGCGCGGTCGTTGCCCAGAAGCACTTCATGCTCGACGAGATCCCGGTGGTGTTCGTGATCCCGCTCCCCGGGGCCGACACCTCGACCATGGCCGACACGATCATCGAGCACTGCCGGGCGAACCTCGCCGACTTCAAGGTGGTGCGAGATGTCCACATCGTCGACGAGCTCCCGCGCTCGATGCTGAACAAGGTGGCAAAAGCCGAGCTGCGGTCTCGTCTTCCTGAGATCACCCAGAGCTGATCGTCGAAGGCGGTGTTGCCTGACGTCCTCCGCGAACGGGTTGCGGCCGCGCTCGGCGTCGACGTGGTCGCGAGTGAAACACTGAGCGGTGGCGACTTCGCCTCGGCACATTGCGTCGAGCTGGCCGACGGTCGCACGGTCTTCGCCAAGACGCATGGCAACCCTCCTCCTCACTTCTTCACCACCGAGGCGGCGGGGCTCGAGTGGCTCGCTGCGACGGGAGCTGCGGCCGTGCCAGCGCTCCTGCATGCCAGCGACGAGCCTCCGCTGCTCGTGCTCGAGTGGGTCGACGAAGCGCGCTCGGCGCCATCGGACGAGGCTTCGTTCGGTCGAGCGCTGGCCGCGCTGCACTCCAGCGGCTTCGAGTGTTTCGGTCGGCCCGATGGTCGAACAACGGGAAGTCTCGGCCTGCCGAACGGGCCCTGTGATTCGTGGGCCTCGTTCCTGTCCGAGCGTCGGCTGCGTCCGCTGGCCCGCATCGCTGCGGATCGGGCGGCACTGGGCGATGCGGCGATCGCCCGCATCCTCGGACTCTGCGAGCGGATGGATGAGGTGGCCCCGCCGGCGGAGCCACCCAGTCTGCTGCACGGCGACCTCTGGGCAGGGAACCGAATCGTCGATCGTTCGGGTCGCAGCTGGCTGATCGATCCGGCGTGCTTCGGTGGCCATCGAGAGTTCGATCTGGCGATGATGCTGCTCTTCGGTGGCTTCGGCGACGCCGCGTTCGCTGCCTACCACGAGGTCTTCCCGCTGGCCGACGGCTGGCGAGACCGGATCGCGCTCAACCAGCTCCCGCCGCTCGTCGTCCATGCCATCAAGTTCGGTGGCGGTTACGCCGCAGCGGTCGATCGAGCGCTCGCCCAACTCTGACCGTTCAGAGCCCGCCTCACCGGTCCGCTGCGTCGACCCGCCGCCCCGACCCGCCGCCCGGGCCCTATCAATGGCCGAACTGTCGAGCCTGAAGCCCATCCGTCCGAACTGTCCACACTGGAGCTCAGTTCGGGGCTTCAGCGTGGACAGTTGGCACGGTTGGGCTCGAGTGTGGACAGTTCAGGTGAGGCGGCGACGGAGTTCGACGAAGACCTCCGTGCCGACCATCGCCTCGAGTTCGTCGGCGAGGCTGTCGATCACCCGCTCGCTGCCTCGGAACGCATCGGGCGATTCGGTACAACACCAGGCCATGGTCTCGCCGTGGCTGCCCCAATCGGCTCGTCGCCAAGCCCGGACCGTGGCGGTCTCGGTGTCGTCGCCGGTGGCCTCCCAGTCGATGTGGATCGGGAGTTGCCAACACACACCCGGCTTCCAGTCGATCGGTGACTCGCCCTGTGCGACGGCTTCGAGGTGGAGCGCACAACCGGCGCCACCTGCGAACCCCGGTCGGTTGAGGAAGATGCAGGCGCCGTCGACGACTCGGGTGTGCCAGCCGGTCTCGTCACCCGAGAAGTCGGTGAACGGCCCGTGCTCGCTCAGCTCGGCATGGAACTGACAGCGTGACCTGTCGAGCATCGGAGCAAGTGCCGAGAGCATTCGGGCCTCGTCGGGGTCGAGTTCGGCATCGAGGCTGCAGCAACCCTGCTGCAGTTCGGCGGCCGGTCGATCGAGGATCCCCTGGCAGCCGTCGCCCCAAAGGCAGGTCCAGTTCGACTCGAGGAACGAGCGATCGAATCGCCACGTCGTGCCGTCGTCCTCGATCTCCACGTGGTCAGCGTCGTCGGCGGCGGGGTGCACCCCCGCAGCCTGCCACGATCTCTCGGCTGTCGAACCCACCGAGAACGAACTCTCGGCCCTCCGGCCCAGATCCGGGCTGGTAAGCCGAGAGTTGGTCGGGCGTGGGCTCGTGGGCCGAGAGTTGGCGGTACTGGGTGGCGTCACCGTTCGTCGCCGCAGATGGCGTCGCCACAGTTGGCGTCGGCGCGGTTCTCACTGGCGCAGTTGGCACTGGCGCAGTTGGCGTTGCCGCGGCAGCGGCGGCAAAGATGGCACATGACCACCTTCGTCGCTGCTTCCAAGCCGATCCACGAGACCCATCGCGTCGCCGTCGATGGCGCCGCCGACGCCGACGGCCACATTCTCGAACCGCCCACGCTGTGGGAGGACTACATCGATCCGGAGTTCCGAGACCGGGCGTTGCGCATCGTGCTCGACGAGAACGGACTCGAAGAACTCGAGATCGACGGTCGCCGCTCCACGATGTCTCGCCGCGGCTTCCCCTCGACGCTCGGCGCCATGGGCTATCCCGATCTCGGTGCGCTGCAGAAGGATCCCGAGCGCACCTATCTCCGTGAGGCGCCCTACGGCACGATGCATGCCGGCGAACGCATCGAGGTGCTCGACGCCGAGAACATCGACACCGCCATCCTCTACACCACGGTCGGTTTGCTGTGGGAAGCAGAGGTGAAGGACCCGGCCCTGGCCCAGGCCTACACCAAGGCGTACAACCGCTGGATCACCGAGTTCTGCGCCGGCGAGCCGCGCCTGGTGCCGACCGCCCACCTCTCGCTCAGCGACCCGGCGGCCGCGGCCAAGGAACTCGAGCGGGCGGTCAACGACGGAGCGAAGGGTGCCTACGTGTGCCCCTTCACCCACGACGCCAAGCCGCTCGGGCATCCCGACCACCACGTCGTGTTCGCCGCCGCCCAAGACCTCGGCGTCCCCTTCGCCATCCACCCCACCTTCGAGCCGCAGTGGACCAAGGGTGAGCGCATGGGAAGTTGGGAGAACGTGAAGGAACTCCGACTGCTGGCGTCGGTGATGGCGTCCGACGGCGTCCGCCAGCAGTTCACGACCCTCTTCGACTACGGAGTCTTCGATCTGTTCCCGAAGCTGAAGGTGTTGGTGCTCGAGTCAGGTGGCGGCTGGATCGGCTACTGGCTCGACCGCATCGACGCCGTGTACGGCCACACCTTCATCGGTAACCGGGTGCCACTCGAACACAAGCCGAGCGACTACTTCCGCGACCGCATCTGGATCAGCTGCGACCCCGACGAGCGCACCATCCCGGCGCTGGCCGAACGGTTCGGCGTCGAGCGGTTCCTGTGGGCATCGGACTTCCCGCATGCCGATCACACACCCGAGTACGTGCACGACCTCAACACGTTGGTGGCGATGTTCCCGGCCGAGGATCAGGCCAAGTTCATCGGCGGCAACGCAACGACCCTCTTCGGTCTTGACTGAGCACTCGGCCCGGCCGAGCGAACGACGCTCGGCCGGGCCTTGGTCTCAGGCGCCAGTCTCAGTCCGCTGCGGGCCCGACGAGTTGGGCGTCGATCGTGATGCCCACCTTCTTGCCGAGCATGATCCCGCCCGACGCGAGCGGGACGTTCCAGTCGATGCCGTAGGCGGTGCGGTCGATCTCGCCGGTGGCTTCGAAGCCGGCACGAACGCTCCCGTCGAGCGGGTTGTCCTCGGTGCCGAAGAAGTTGACCGTGAGCGTCTCGCTCTGGCTCACGCCGTTGAGTGAGAGGTCGCCGGACACTCGGTAGGTGCCGTCGCCGGCGTCCTCGATCGCGGTCGACGAGAAGGTCATCTGCGGATTCACGTCGGCGTTGAAGAAGTCGGAGCTACGGACGTGACCGTCGCGGTCGGCGTTCCCGGTATCGATCGACCCCATGCCGATGGCGGCGGACAGCTGACTCGAGCCGAGGTCGTCGCCGACCTCGAGCGTGGCCGAGACGTCGCCGAATCGACCTCGCAGGCTCGAGATGCCGAGATGACGAACCGAGAACTGGACCACCGAGTGCACGGGATCGATGCTCCAGGAACCGGCGGCGAGTGGGAGGGACATGAGGAACTCCTGTTGGTATGGCCAGTGGTGTGAAGTGACGAGCAAGCGGCGGACGGGTCCGGCGAGGGTCGGCGAGCGCCAACACTAGAGCCGGACCGATTCAGTGTCATTCAGTTCTTGACGAGTGTCCGCTGTGCGGCATAGTGTCCGATCTGCGTACACAGCGCAAGCCCGACGGTCACTTCGCCCGCTCCCAGGCTCTGCGCACGCTGGTCGTCACCGTCTCGATCCCAGGAGCCACCCATGTCCACGCCCATTGCTCAGCGCCTGCACCACACGGCCTACGTCACCAAAGACCAGGAAGCCACCCGCGCCTTCTACGAAGACATCCTCGGGTTCCCGCTCCTGGCCACCTGGTCCGAGACCGACGAGTTGTTTGGGGCCGAGCGGGTGTACTGCCACACCTTCTTCGGGCTCGGCGACGGGAGCGCGTTGGCGTTCTTCCAGTTCGCCAACAAGGAGGACCAGGACCTCTTCGACCCGGAGCTCGCCCCCTCGCCCTTCCGCCACATCGCGTTGAAGGTCGACGCCGAGGGCCAGGCGGAACTCGAGCGCCGCCTGACCGAAGCGAACTGGAAGCCCGAGGGCACCTACGTGCTCGAGCACGGCTATTGCCGCTCGCTCTACACCGAGGATCCCAATGGCATGTTGGTCGAGTTCACGGCCGACACCGCCGAGGCCGATTCGATCGCCGCCGAGCGGCGGGCCGACGCCCACGAAACCCTGCAGCGCTGGCTTGCCGGCGACCACACCTCGAACAACACCTATCGCTGAGGGCGTGAGCGAGCACCTCGCCGTCGTCGGAGTTGGTCGACGACCGAACCCCGTGGTCTCGCCGGTCGGCCGTCGCGACTTCGTCGAGGCCCTCGCTCGGGGGCTCGACGTGATCACGGCGTTCGGTCCGACCCGGCTGTCGATGACCGTCAGTGATGTTGCGACCGCCACCGGTCTGGCTCGCCCTACCGCTCGTCGGCTCCTGCTGACGCTGGAGGCGCTGGGACACGTGCGGTCGGTCGACGGCCAGTACTCGCTCACCACCAAGGTGCTCGAGCTCGGTACCTCGGTCATCGCCGCCCAGGGGCTCTGGGACATCGCCCGTCCCCACATGGTCGATCTGGTCGGGCAGACCGGCGAGTCGAGCTCGATGGCTCAACTCGACGGCAGCGACATCGTCTACACGGCGCGGGTGCCGGTGCCGAAGATCATCGCCCTCGCCGTCACCATCGGCACGCGGTTCCCGGCGCCTGCCACCTCGATGGGTCGGGTGCTGCTGGCGGAACGATCAGCCGACGAGCTCGATCAGTTGCTGGCCGAGCCATCGCTCTCGGGCGTGCGCCCACGCGTCGAGCTGGATCGGCGTGCGCTCGACGCTTCCCTGGCCGAGATCCGCTCCCGAGGGTGGGCACTGTCCGACGAGATCCTGTCGCTCGGTGTGCGTTCGGTGGCGGCACCGGTGCGCGACGCCGACGGTCGGGCCATCGCGGCCATGAACGTCACGGTGCATGCCGCGGAAACGTCGATCGAGACCCTCACCAACGACTACCTCCCACTCCTGCTCGACACGGCGGCAAACGTCTCGGCGGAGTGGTCCAACCTGTCCCGACTCCCCATTGCGGAGGCCCCTTCAGCATGACCCCCGGTTCCTCATGACCACCACCGGCCCCCTCGACGGCCTCGTTGTCGCCGACCTTTCTCGCGTCCTCGCTGGCCCGTACTGCTCGATGCTGCTCGCCGACCTGGGCGCCACCGTCATCAAGGTCGAGAGCGCCGCCGGCGACGACACCCGAAGTTGGACCCCACCGGCGCTCGACGGCGTCGCCACCTACTACCTGTCGATCAACCGGAACAAGCACTCGATCGTGCTCGACTACAACGACCCGGACGACGTCGCCGTCGTCCACGAGCTGTTCCGTCGGGCCGACATCGTCATCGAGAACTTCAAGGTCGGGGGGCTGGCCAAGTTCGGCCTCGACTACGAATCGGCCCACGCCATCAACCCCGCGCTGATCTATCTGTCGATCAGCGGGTTCGGGACGGCCGGAGGAGCGGCCCTGCCCGGCTACGACCTCGTGGTGCAGGCCGTGTCCGGACTCATGAGCCTGACCGGCGAACCCGACGGCGCGCCGTATCGAGCGGGTATCTCGGTCTTCGACGTGATGACCGGGATGCACGGCACGATCGGCGTGCTGGCGGCGCTGCAGCATCGCAACGCAACGGGCGAAGGCCAGCACGTCGAGGTGAACCTGCTCTCGTCGGCGCTGTCGGGCCTGGTGAATCACTCCGGAGCGTTCGCCGCCGCGGGCGAGGTGCCCTTCCGCATGGGCAACGCCCATCCGAGTGTCTATCCGTATCAGCCGATGCCGACGGCCGATCGCGACGTCATTGTCGCCGTTGGCAACGACCGTCAGTTCCGGGCGTTCGCCAAGGTGATCGGTCGTCCCGAGCTCGCCGACGACGACCGGTTCCGACTCAACGCCGACCGCACGAACCACCGAGACGAACTGCACCCCATCCTGCTCGAGGCGTTGTCGGAGTGGTCGGCCGACGATCTCTTCCTGCAACTCAACCAGGCCGGGGTGCCGTGCGGCCCGATCAACTCCATCGCCGAGGGCGTCGGTCTCGCCGAGCAACTCGGACTCGACCCGATCGTCCGGATGGGCGAGCAGGGCATCGGCCTCATCCGCAATCCGATCACGATGAGCGCGACGGCGCCACGCTACGACCGCCCACCTCCGGCACTTGGTCAGGACACCGACGCAGTGCTGCGTTGGCTCGATGACCCAGGTGCGCCGTCGCCATCCGACCTGGCCGACACTCGAGACGAAAGCCACAGCGCATGAGTGAACCCATGACCTACCGCACCGGCATCGGTGCCTCCGATCTCGACTCGATCACCCTGCTCGGTCACGACCTGGCATCGGAGCTGCTCGGCCAGATCACGTTCGGCGAACTCGCCTATTGGCTCGTCACCAAGCGGCGCCCGACACCGGGGCAGCGGGCGATGTTCGAAGCCGTGCTCGTTGCGCTGGCCGACCACGGCTTCACGCCGACGGCGATCGCCGCCAGGGTCACCTACCTCAGCGCTCCCGACTCGATCCAGGGAGCGCTCGCCGCCGGGCTGCTCGGGGGCGGGTCCCGGTTCCTCGGCGTCACCGAGGACTCGGCACTCTTCCTCGACGCTGCGCTCGCCGAGCTCGACCAACGCCCGACCGACGACGCCGGCTGGGACGACGTTGCACGCACCATCGTCGAGACGACCCGAGCCGCCGGACGATTCGTTCCCGGTCTCGGTCATCCCGTGCACAAACACGGAGACCCGCGCACGCCGGTGCTGATGAGCCTCGCTCGTGAACACGGCCAGTTCGGTCCGCACCTCGAGTTGTTCGACGCCATCGGGCGAGTGCACGCCGACGTGCTCGGGAAGACCCTCCCGCTGAACGGTGCCGGCGTGTGTGGAGCGGTATTGGCCGACATCGACCTTCCGCTCGGTGTGATGCGCGGCTTCGCCCTCCTCGCTCGATGTGCTGGTCTGCTCGGCCACCTCGCCGAGGAGATGGTCGATCCCGTGGCCAACGACATGTACATGACCATCGACCGCAACACCGACTACGCGCCGCCACCCCGCTCCGCCTGACCCCCGACGCCCGAGGACACGACCATGACCGCTTCGCTCCCGCTCATACCCACCACCGTGATGGGCAGCTACCCGCAACCGGATTGGCTCATCGACCACGAGCGGCTGCGAGGTGTTGGCGTTCCCCGGGTTCGGGCCTCCGACGTCTGGAACGTCGACCCGGGACACCTCGATGAAGCGGTCGAAGCGGCCACGCTCGTCGCCATCCACGATCAGGAAGACGCCGGCGTCGACGTCATCACCGATGGCGAGGTCCGGCGAGAGTCGTACTTCAACCACTTCGCCAACCTGTTGGGCGGTGTCGATCCCGACGTGATCGGCAAGGGTGTCAACCGACGCGGCGGCGTGGCCGAGGTACCGCTCGTGAACGGGCCGATCGTGCGAACGGCCCCCATCGAACTCGACGCCGCCGAGTTCTTGATGAAGCGGTCGACGGCCGCCACCAAGGTCACGGTCCCCGGTCCGTTCACGCTCTCGCAATTGGCAGACAATCAGTACTACCCCGATCAGCGAACCCTGGCGTTGGCCTACGCCGACGCCGTGAACGCCGAGCTTCGAGACCTGGCGGCCGCTGGTGTCGACGTGCTCCAGCTCGACGAGCCCTATCTGCAGGCCAATCCCGAATCGGCGTCGGCGTTCGCTGTCGAGGCGATCAGCCGAGCCGTGGCGGGCATCGAGACCACCACCACGCTGCACACCTGCTATGGGTATGCCGCCTACGTCAGCGAGAAGAAGGGCGGCTACCCGTTCTTCGCCGAACTGGCCGAGATCCCCGTCGACTTCATCGCCATCGAGACCGCTCAGCCCGACCTCGACCCGCACGTGATCGAGCAGCTGGCGCCGCGAGGTGTGGTGCTCGGCGTGATCGACCTCGGTCGGGAGACGGTGGAGACACCCGACGAGGTGGCCACCCGCATCCGTCGCGCCCTCGAGGTGATCGCTCCCGAGAAGCTGTGGGTGTCGCCCGACTGCGGCATGAAGTACCTCCCTCGAGCGCGAGCCAAGGCCAAGCTCCAGGCAATGGCCGAAGGCGCTGCGCTGGTCCGGGCCGAGCTGGCCTGACGCCTGCAACGCCTCTGAGTCGGCTGACGCCTACAACGCCTCCTGCTCGGCTGACGCCTCGATGTCCAACCCGGCGGCCGCTGCCAACTGATACGCCAACGCGGGCAACTGTTCCTCGGCGACGAGCAGTCCTCGGAGGTTCCCCACTCCCGTGAGATCGATCGTCGATGCTCGGCGGAGATCGACCCGAGCCGCCGAGAGCCGGTCGACGTTGAGCTCGGCGATCGTCGACCCCTCGAAGTCGACGTCTTCCATGGTCGCCTCGAAGGCGTCGACGTCGACGAACTGGCACTCAGCGAAGCAAACCCGCCGCAGGGTGGCCATCCGAAGGTTGGCGTAGCGGAACGTGCAGTGCTCGAACACCACGTCGGTCAGGAGCGACCCCGACAGTTCGGTGCCGACCAGCTTGGCGCCCACGACATGGCTAGCCCGGATGCTTCGGACCGTGAGGCGGCTGAGATCACACTGGTCGAGACTCGACCGGACGATGTCGAGGGTCGAACCTCCCATCGGGGTGAGGTCGACCCCATGCACGATCGAATCCTCGATCAGCATGTCTTCGGCCTCGGTGATCTCGTCGAAATCGACGCTCCCGGATTGCAGATCCACCCCGCTCAGTTCGAGCAGGCCCCGATCGACCTCGAGGTCTTCCGCGTCGGGCGCCGCACAACGGTGCGGCGTCGGCACCTTCGGCAGCGCAGCGAAGGGCTCGTTCACACGGATGATGGCCACGCATCGACGGTATCCCGCTCGTGCAACGGTGTCCCGAGCACTCCGTCACATCGACAGCAGCCCTGGAGCAGACGTAGTCGACCGAACTGCGATGCCAGGGTGCCGTTCGCGGTACCGAGGTAGCGGAGTTCGCAGCACGCTCGCACGCGTGTCGAAGATCTTTGCATTGAAGTGCGAACATCCGTACCTTCGACACGATATGTTCTGAAGTCCAGACGATGTGGTGGCGTGCCGCGGCGCACCACCACGCAGTGCACGGTGCACGGAGGTACCCCGATGACACGACAAGCACCTGATCGCTCGCAGCCGCTGCCGTTGTGGGCGCAGCTCGAGGCCGATCTGCGGCGGCGGCTCGACAGCGGCGAGTTCGACGAGGGGTTCTTCCCCACCGACCTCGTGCTGACCGAGGAATACGAGGTGAGTCGGCACACCGTGCGCGAGGCGATCCGTCACCTCAACAAGACCGGCGTGCTCAAGCGTGAGCGTGGCCGTGGCACCGTGGTGAATCGGACCGAATTCGAGCAGTCGCTCGGAACGCTCTACAGCCTCTTCCGCAGCATCGAGGCGTCGGGTACCGACCAGTACAGCCAGGTGGTCGAGCTGGAAGAAGTGACCGATCCGATCGCCGCCGACCGGTTGGGACTCCCCGAGGACACCCCGCTCGTGCTGCTCGGTCGCGTGCGCTGTGCCGGTGGCGAACCGTTGGCCATCGACCGGGCGTGGATGCCTGCCGCTGCCGCTCGTCCGCTGCTCGAGCTCGACTTCACCCACACCGCGCTCTACGACGAGCTGGCGAAGATCGGTGCCCCGGTGCCCAACCAGGGCTGGGAGCGCCTCACCCCGATGATCCCGACGCCAGCGGACCGGGCAACGCTCGGGATGAAGCGGGCTGAAGCCGCGTTCTTCCTCGAACGTTTGGGTCGCCGTGATGACCAGCCAGTCGAGTGGCGCACCACGATCATCCGGGGCGACCGCTACCGCTTCGTCGCCGATTGGTCCGATGGGGGTCGGGGCGCACTGCTGCCGGCAACCGACTGATCGACCAGCAAGAGCGCTCCCGGTGGACGCCAGGTTCGAAGAACCGGTGGGCGGTGTCCTAGGATCGAACAGTTCGAGATCCGCCGAAGGGCGGTGGCTGGCGCCTGCCGCATCGGTGGGCGGAGGAAAGGGAATCGTCTCGTGGGCTTGAGTTTCCAGTTGAGTCAAGAGCTCGAGGCGCTTCGGGCCCGAGCCGCAGCAGTCGCCGCCAAGGGCGTCGAGGACTTCGGTCGTCACAACGACAGCTGGATCAATGGCTACTCGAAGGACTTCGCCAAGGTGATGGCCGATGAGGGCTGGATCGGCATGGGTTGGCCGAAGGAGTTCGGCGGCCACGCTCGTCCCGGCATCGAACGGCTGATCGTGGCCGAGGAGATGATCAGCGCCGGCGCGCCCATCGCCGCCATGTGGTTCGCCGACCGGCAGATGGGGCCCACCCTCATCGCCTACGGCACCGACGACCAGCGCGCCGAGTTCCTGCCCGGGATGCTCAACGGCGAGACCACCTGGTGTATTGGGATGAGCGAGCCCGACGCTGGGTCCGATCTCGCTGGACTCAAGACCTCGGCGGTGCGTGATGGTGACGAGTTCGTGGTCAACGGCCAGAAGATCTGGACCAGCTTCGGTGACGTCGCCGACTACTGCTACCTGATCTGCCGCACCGACTCGAGCGGCCCTCCCCACAAGGGCATCAGCGAGATCATCGTCCCGATGGACACCCCCGGTATCGAGGTCCGCCCGATCACCGACATGACCACCAACCGCCACTTCTGCGAGGTCTACTTCACCGACGTGCGGGTGCCGGTCGAGAACCTGGTGGGGGTCGAGGGCGACGCCTTCAAGCAGACCATGGTGCAGCTCGCCCACGAGCGGGGCGGCATCGACCGTCTCGTGTCGAACCGGGCCATGTTCCATCATGCGGTCGCCATGGCCGACACCACCGACCCGCTGGTCCGCCAGGAGATCGCCCGTCTCGAAACTGAGTACCGCGTCGGCCGTCTCCTCGTCTACCGCGAGGTGCTCAAGCAGGCGCCTGAAGGGTTCAGCGCCGCAACGAAGGCGTTCTGTACCGAGCACGAGGTGCGGGTCGCCGACTTCGCCTCTCGGGTGCTCGGCGCCTCGGCGCTGGTCGAGTCGGAGTGGACGAAGGGCCTGCTCTACGCACCCGGCTACACGATCATGGGTGGCACCTCGAACATCATGCGCAACATCCTCGGCGAGCGAGTCCTCGGGCTTCCTCGCGAACCTCGCTAGAGAAAGCAGCACACATGGAGATCGGCATCTTCTCCGGCGCCGCCGGAGCGCAGGGCTACGACGCGTTGGTCAGCGACGTGCGAGCCGCGGCCGAGGGTGGGTTCCACACCTACTGGGTGCCCCAAATCGTTGGACGCGCCGAAGCCATGAACCTGATCGGTGCCGTCGCCCAGCAGGTGCCCGGCATCCGCTTCGGCACCTCGGTGGTGCCGACCTACCCACGCCACCCGATGGTGATGGCCGAACAGGCTCGCACCACGAGCCTGCTCACCGGCGGGCGGTTCTCGCTCGGCATCGGGCTGTCGCACCAACCGGTGGTCGAAGGCATGTGGGGGCTCTCGTTCGACAAGCCGGTGCGCCACGCTCGTGAGTACCTCGAGGCGCTCATGCCGCTGATCGGCGGTGAGGCCGTGAGCTACAGCGGTGAGACGATCACGGCGCGAGGCAAGCTCGAGATCGACGCCGAGACGCCGCCCGTGCTGGTGGCGGCGCTCGGGCCACAGATGCTCAAGCTGACAGGGAGCCGGACCGACGGCACGATCACCTGGATGACCGGCGCCGCCACGCTGGGTTCGTTCACCGTGCCCACCATCAGCGAGGCCGCCGAAGCGGCGGGTCGCCCCACTCCACACGTCGTGGCCGGCATGCCGATCTGGGTGACCGACGATGTCGACGCTGCCCGCGCACAGGCGGCCAAGACCTTCGAGATCTATGGGCAGCTGCCGTCCTACCGGGCCATGCTCGACCGTGAGGGCTGCGCCGGCCCGGCCGACCTCGCAATCATCGGCGACGAGGCCACCTGTCAGGGGCGCGTCGACGAGCTGGCAGCCGCCGGCGTCACCCACTTCGCCGCCTCCGAATTCGCCTCGAACCCCGACGATCGCGAACGAACCCGAGCGTTCCTGGGCTCGCTGCTCTGATTCGATGACGGCGGTTTCGCCGGCAGGTTTGCCGGGCAGGTCGCTGACATGATCGCTTCACGCACCACCCTCCGCCGCGTCGCCGACGCCATGCTCGAGGCATCGGTCGTTGCCAGCTTCACCAAGATTGGGCCGGAAGCCCGATCCGAGCTCTTCGACTGGGACGAACCAGCGTCGAACATGACCGGGTCGACCGTGCTCGTGACCGGCGGCTCGTCGGGCATCGGCCGATCGATCGCCGAGCAGCTGGTGTCAGCCGGGGCTCACGTGGTGCTCACCTCTCGATCGCTGGAGCGAGCCCAGTCGGTTGCCGCCGACCTCAACGCCACCAACCCGAGCGGCCGGGCGACAGGCGCCGAGGTCGACACCGGGGATCTCGGATCGGTGCATGCGTTGGCTCAACACGTCGCTGCCGAGACCGAACAACTCGACGTGCTGATCCACAACGCCGGCGCACTCACCGACGACTACCGCGCCAATGACCGGGGCGTGGAGCTGACGCTGGCGTCGCACCTCGTCGGTCCCTACGCCCTCACGCTTGCGCTCCGCCCGCACCTGGCTCCCGGGGCGCGCGTGCTGTGGATGGCGTCGGGCGGGATGTACACGCAGAAGCTCGACGTCGACCGGATCCAGATGTCGGCCGATGACTACCGGGGTGCGGTGGCCTACGCCCGGGCGAAGCGCGGACAGGTCGAACTCGTCGACTTTCTTGGGCGCGCATGGGCACCCGATGTGCAGATGCACGCAATGCATCCGGGCTGGGTCGACACCGATGGCGTCGCCCAGGCGCTTCCGGGCTTTGGGAAGCTGATGGGGCCCCTGCTGCGGAGCACAGAGCAGGGGGCCGACACCATGGTGTGGCTGGCGTGCGGCGGCGCCGACGACGCCGTTCCCGGCCAGTTCTGGCTGGACCGGCGGCCACGATCGACGACGTATCTCCCGAGAACCGGCACCGACGATTGGGAGCGAGCCAGGCTCGTCGCCTGGCTCGACGCCCAACTCGCCGATTGATGCCTCAGTCGGCCGACACCATGTTGAGGCTGCCCAGATCGCTCACCTCGGCTCCCGGGTCGATGAAGTTGGCCGAGTTGGTGGTGAGCAACGCAGTGCCGTCAGCATCGCTGATCAGTGCCCGCAACGAGTAGCGACCCAGCGGGTCGAGCCCTTCCCGAGGGACACTGATCTCGAAAGCGATCGGGCTGGTGGGGTCATCGAGCTCGATGGTCTCCTCGCTGATGAGCGCGGTATCGGCGTTGGCGTCGGCCAAGTCGGTCAGGGTGAGCGTGAGCGTGCTGCCCGGATCGACCGACGTTGCGTCGTAGCTGAGCTCGCCGGTGACCGGCAGGCTGTCGGCGACGGCATCCGCACCGTCAGCTTCGTCACTGTCGGCCTCCTCGTCCGTGGCTGCTTCACCCTCGGTGCCTTCGGTGCCGGTCTCGGCCGTCGTCTCGGTCGATCCCTCAGCCGACGACTCGGTTCCGGCGGACGTCGCCCCTTCGGAATCGTCGGCTGCGCAGGCGGCCAGGGACAGGGTCATGGCGGCAGCGGCGAGGAGGCTGACAGTGCGTGACATGCGGTTTCTCTTTCGATCAGAGCGAAGGTTCGAGTCTCGAACCATTTCGATCGGACGTTCTACCGGCCTTGTTCGCAGATGAAACGTGACACTTGGCATGTCGCCGGCGCGTGGGCGGCGGGTGGCGCTGGCATCCTGTGGGCGATGGCCGCACCCGGCAAGAAGTTGAGCGACGACCTGTACAGCCTGTACCTGGCCGCCATCACCTGGATGCTGCTGCCCGTCTATGGGAATGGTCTCGCGCTGGTGCTCCCGAGCGACGTCTCAGGGTTCGAACGCACCCTCGATGTCATGTCTGCTCTGGCCGTCGTCGGTTCGGCGTGGGTCGGCTTCCGGGGAGGCCCGTTCCTCGTCAATCGGGCCGGCGTCCTCCACGAACTGCAGTCGCCGCGACCGCTTCGACGCTCGTTGTTGCCTCGCTTGATGCGACAAGGCGTGGCCTACGCCGCGCTCGGCGCCATCGTGGTCACGGTGCTGCTCGCCATGAGCGACGCTGAGTCGTTCGGATTTGCCGAAGCCGGGCGCTCGTCACTCGTTGCCATGCTGGCGATGGCCGTGTCGGTGTGCACGGCCGTCGGGTGGCTCGTGGTGTTCAAGGGGTCGTCGCCGCATCGAGTCGCGATCGCCGTTGCCAACCTTGTGATCGCTGCGCCGGTGATCGTGCTGGTGGCGACCGACATCTCGCTGGCGTCCGGCACCGGCTTCGCCGTGTTGTTCGGGGCGTTGGCCACGTCGGCCGGCGTGGCCGCCTGGGCGCTCGACGCCGTGCCGCTCGATCACCTGTGGCGGCGAGCCACGGCGCTCGAAGACATGCGATCGGCCATGCTGAGCTTCGACTTCCAACAGGTCCTGGTGAGCCTCCGCCGGGCGATCGATCAAACCGAAGGACGCACCAAGGCGCATCTTGCTCGGCCCTGGATGCCGCTGCAGCTCTGGCGCTATCTGGCAACGGTGGAGCACGGATGGCACGCGCGCCTGGCCCAGTTCGTGGTTGCCGTGGGGGCGACGGCGCTCATCCTCCAATGGACCGATCCGGCCGATGGCGTGATCGCGCTGTCGATCGCAGGGCTCGGCTTTCTGCTCGGGGTCGAGCTGTCATCACCCGTTGCGGCCACCACGGGGCAGCTCGTGTTCCTCGTCCACTACCGGCGTCCCTCGTCGAGCATCCTGCGGCGCCAGACCGCCACCGCCCTCGCCCTCGCATCCGTCCTTGGCCTCGTCGCCGTGGGGTGGGAGCTCACGGTCGACGCCGAGATCGGTCTCGGCGTGCTCGTCCTGTTCGTCTTCGGCACGCTCGCGGCCGCAGCCCAGGGACGCCTGGGCTCGCCGGACTTGGCGCAGATGGCCAGCGTCCTCGGTCCGAGCGGTCTCGGCCCGGCGCTGTGGGCCCGGGCATTTTTCGGTCCGACCCTCGTGCTCGCGCTCACGATCGTCGTCTCCCACGGCTGGTTGCATCCCGACCCCTCCATCGACGCCCCCTGGCCCACGCTCGTCGCGACCGTCGTGATCGCCGGGGCGGTCGTCGCCACCTACCCACTGGAGAAGCGCTCATGATCGAGGTCAAGAAGCTGCAGCAGGTCTACGGCAAGTCGGTGGCGCTCGACATCGATCACCTCGTGATCGACCGCGGCACCACGGCGTTGGTGGGCCACAACGGCGCCGGCAAGTCGACGTTGCTCCTCATCACCGCCGGATTGCTCCGACCGACCTCCGGCACGGTCGACATCGACGGCTGTCGAGCGGGGAGCATTGCGGCACGGGAACTGGTGAGCTTCGTTCCCGATCAACCGGCCCTCTTCGACGACCTGACCCTGTGGGACCAGATGGTGTACGTCGCCCGGCTGCACGGGCGGACCGAGCCCGACGCCGGCTCCATGCACCTCATCGAGACCCTCGACGCGTTCGAACTGCTCGAGCGGTTCCCGCGCGCCATGAGCAAGGGGCAGCGGCAGAAAGCCAGCCTGCTGGTCGCAACGGCGAGGCCGTTGACCGTGCTGCTTGCCGACGAACCGACGACCGGGCTCGACGCTGCGGCGAAGACCGCCTTCGTCGAGGCGCTGTCGTCCCTGGTCGACCAGGGCATCTCGGTCGTCTCGAGCACGCATGACGACGAACTGATCGAGCGCTCGACCGCCTCGATTCGCCTCGCCGGTGGTCGGGTGATCGAGTCCGAGGGTGCACCGCCGACCGTGGACGCCGACGCCGACACCTCCGACGACGCGGCAGCGCGTGCCGCGACGTTGAAGCCCGGCGAGCGAGCCGATCGTTGGGCTCGACGGTCGAGCAGCGATCCAACAGACTGACCGGATGGCAGCGCTTCCCACCGACCTCAATGGCCTTTCGATCGAGCTGGACGACGGCGTCGCCGTCCTCCTCATCGACAACGGCCCCATCAACCTCATCGATCGCCAGCTCTACGGATCGCTGCGACGGGCCATTGACTGGGCCGCCACCGACGACGACGTGCGAGTCGTGGTATTGCGCAGCGCCAACCCCGACTACTTCATGGCGCACTTCGACGTCGAGCTGATCCTGTCGTTCCCGATTGACTCACCGGCAGAACGATCCGACACACTCAGCGCCTTCCATCTGATGGGAGAGCAGCTGCGAACGATGCCCAAGCCCACGATCTGCGAGATCGACGGCCGGGTCGGTGGCGGTGGTGGCGAACTTTCGGCGTCGTGCGACATGCGGTTCGGCACGCCCCGGACGATCCTGTGCCAGATGGAGGTCCCGCTCGGCATCCTTCCCGGCGGCGCCGGGACGCAGCGACTGCCGAGACTCATCGGCCGAGGGCGGGCCATGGAAGTCGTGCTCGGCGGCGACGACATCGAGGCCTCGACCCTGTTCGCCTGGGGCTGGCTCAACCGGGTGGTGGCAGCGGAGGAGTTGCGGTCGTGGGTCGATGCCTTCGCTGCTCGGCTCGCCGGCTTCCCGCCCGAGGCCGTGGCCCGAGCCAAGGCGTCGGTCCTGGCCGCCGGTGACGACCCGGTGCCCGGTCTCCTGGACGAGGCGATGCTCTTCCAGGAGACCCTACGGACCGATGCGGCCCAGGCACGAATGCGAGCGTTCCTCGAACGAGGAGGGCAGACGCCCGAGGGTGAGTCCCGCGTCGGTGCGCTCGGCAACGAGTTGGGCTGATCGCTGGGTGCTAGGAACGGGTCCGGCGGCGCCGTTGCGTGTCGAGTTGGCGAGCCTCACTGATCATCAGTCGGAGTTCGTCATCCGCATCGTCGGCTCGCTCGGTGTTTGTGTCGCCAGGAAGAAGGCGCGTGCCGAGCACCTCGAGGAGGGCGCTCACGTTGACACCGTTCTCGGCGGCGAACTCGTGCCAACGCTGGTGAGCGCCATCGCTCACGAAGGCGTGCAGGGCACGCCGGGCAGCTGGCTCGGTGGGGAAGGTGACATTGATGCGGGTCTTTCGGGTGAATCGTGACTGACGGTGGTGCCGTTCACGAGGTCGCCGTCCGTGGATCTACCGGCGGGTAACTAGACGGTTGCGCGGCCGAAAAGTCGCGAAGATTGCCGTCACGTTCGTCACACCACGTTGTGGGCGGAGGGGCGGCTTCTTGCGACGCTCGGCGGCGGTGCTCATGGCGGCGCGCTCGGATCCGAAGCTCGCGAGATGACGCACGAAGTCGGCGCCGGCGAACTCCAGACGAAGCTCCAGCTGATCGAGGCCACCCAGCTGCTGGTGCGCCAGATCGTCGCCGACTTCGTCCATTCGAGTGTCGATGACTTCGACGGTTGTGTCGATGCGGCGTTCGCCCGCCTCGGTGCGTTCCTCGACGTCGACCGCATCTACGCCTTCGAGGTGATCAACGGTGCACTCGACAACACTCATGAGTGGTGCGCCGGTGGTGTGAGCCCGGAGATCGACAACCTCCAGGCCGTGCCCCTCGAGGTCTGCAGCCACTGGTTCACCCGTTTCGCGCTCGACGAGGAGGTCTTCGTCCCGGACGTGTCCGCCCTGCCCGATGACCGTCGGGCCGAGCGCGAGGTCCTCGAACCACAGGGCATCAAGTCACTGCTGGTCGTTCCGCTCCGGGTCCAGAGTGAGACGATCGGGTTCATCGGTTTCGACGCGGTTCGTGCAGCCCGGGAGTTCAGCGCCATCGAGGTGGGGCTGTTGCGCTCGCTGGCCGACGTGATCACGTCGGCCATCATTCGCCAGCGTGCCGACGAGCAGGAGCGAAGGGCCCAAGCGCAGCTGCGGGCCATGACGCGCTACAGCGCCGACCACGCACTCCTCATGGACGCCGACGGGATGGTCTCGGCGGCATCGGAGTCCTGGAGCGTGCTCGGCGTGCGGCGAGACGATCTGCTGGGTCGCGGCTGGCTCGACCTCGTCCCGGTCGAGTCGCACGAGACGGTGAGGGCAATGCTCGCCGCCGCGAGTGAGGGTTTCGACGATCATCGTCGCGACACCATCGACGTAGCCACGGTGCTCGAGGGCAGCGGACCCGCCTGGCTCGAGATCGTTTTCCACGACCTGCCCGACGAGCCGGAGATCGGCGGTGTCGTCATGTGCGTACGTGACGTCACGAACCGAAAGCTCGCCGAACAGGACCGGATCCTCGCCGTGCAAACCGATGCGTTGACCGGCCTCGGCAGTCGTGCCGCGTTGGAGGCCGAGCTCGAGGCGGCGATGCATCGTGCAGCGGCCTCGGGGTCGCAGGTCGGGGTGCTGTTCGTCGATGTCGACCGGTTCAAGCTCATCAACGACTCGCACGGCCACGCCACCGGCGACCTCTTGCTCGCAAAGGTCGGCGAGCGGTTGCAGCGCGCGGTGCGAAGCGGCTCGTTCGTCGCTCGATTCGGCGGCGACGAGTTCGTCGTGATCGTCGAGGACGTGACCTCCTTCGCCGAACTCGAGGCACTGGCGGACCGGCTGCAGGATTCGTTCCGTACCCCGATCGACATCGGTGGTCTCGCCATCACGGTCACCGCGTCCATCGGGATCGCCACGGGCGACACGGTTTCGGCCCAGGCCGGTCCGCTGCTGCGTGACGCCGACACGGCGATGTATCGGGCCAAGGATGCGGGCCGGGATCGGTACGCGCTCTTCGACGATTGCGCTCGGGAGGAGGTCGTTCGTCGCAACGAGGTCATGCAGCGCTTGCCGTTGGCGATCGAACAAGGGCTGATCGTTCCGCACCTGCAGTCGATCGTCGAGATCGAGACCGGGCGAGTGGTCGGCGCCGAAGCGCTCGCTCGCTGGGACGATCCCGTGATCGGCACCGTGTCTCCCGATGAGTTCATCGCCGTTGCCGAGGAAACGGGCCTCATCGTGCCGCTGGGTCTGCAGATGCTCGACCAGGCATTGGCGTTGGCGGCGGGATGGCCCGAGCGGTTCACCGTGTCGGTCAACCTCTCACCGGTCCAGCTGAGCGATCCGGATCTGGCCGTGGCCGTTGCCGACCTGCTTCGCCACCACGACATCACACCGTCTCGTCTGTACCTCGAGGTGACGGAGAGCTCGGTCATGTCCAACCTCGACCGGGGCATCGAGCTGCTGCACCAGCTCCGGTCGCTCGGTCTGCTGCTCGCCATGGACGACTTCGGCACTGGCTTTTCGTCGTTGTCGATGCTGCGGCGGTTGCCGGTCGATGTGCTGAAGATCGATCGCACCTTCGTGAGCGGTGACGACGGCAAGGGCGGCAAGGGCGACCCGAGGCTGGTTCGAGCGGTGATCGGTCTGGCGCAGGAGTTCGGAATGGTGACCCTCGCCGAAGGCATCGAGACCGAAGCGCAGCGCAAGCTGTTGTGGCGGCAAGGCTGCAAGCGTGGTCAGGGCTGGCTGTTCGGCCGTCCGGTGACTCCCGAGGAGTTCCAGCGACTGATCCGACGACACGACGCTGCGCGGGCGTGACCCCGGTCGGGGCCGTTCAAGATTTTCGACATTCTGGTCGACAACCTGGCGGTGACCGACACCCTCCGACAACGCGATGCTGCCCGGTTGCTCGACCTCCGGTCGAGGCGGGCACCGAATGCCGTGCTGTCAGGTTCGGTGGCCATCGTGGTGCGTGGCGTGCTGCGCGACCGCGAGGGACTGATTGGTCGTGTTGTCGGCCACGTGCTGATCGAAGCGGGGATCGGCGCGGAGCGAGCCACGGTGGCACTGGTCGGGGTCGATCGCGCCGGCGACACGACCGTCGTCGAACGGCACGGGCGTGCGGACCTCACGTTGCGCCATGCCGGTCGTCGGGCCGAGCGGCTGAACTTCTCGATCGACGTGCCTCGGCGGTTGACCCCTGGGTTCGCCACCGAGATGGGCACACGCTCGTGGGAACTCAGGGTCTCGCTCGGTTCGGATCGAATCGAAGCGCTACGTCGCAGGATCGAGGTGCCCGAGGTCCGTCGCTTGGTCCGGGTCGCCACCAGCCCGTTGCCGCCGGTCGTGGTGGCGAGCCGATGGCGCTACGCCCCGCCGTTGCTACGGCCGATCGACTATGCCTTCGCCCCGTCGAGCGAGGCGAGCGGTCACGCCGTCGTGCGCAGCCGGGGCGACTGGGGCGTGGTGGACGTGCCACCGGTCAGGGGCACCCATTGGGAAGCGACCATCGTGCTGTACGAACAGGTCGAGGCCGGGCGATCGGTCGGCATTGGTACGTCCCACCGGGTGGAGTTGGTGTACTCGCGGCCATTGGTCGACGGCCCGAACACGCTCGAGTTCGAGCTCCCGAATGATCTGCCGCCGAGCCACGCCGGTCCGCTGTTGTCGACGTCGTACGAGCTGCGCGTGCACACCGCCGATGGCCGGCGGTTGGGGGTACGACACGGCGTAGCCGTGTCGATGTGACCGTACGGCGTAGCCGTGTCGGTGTGAGGCTGGGTCAGGACTCGTCGTCGTCGACCATCGACATGACGTCGAGGCCGGCTCGGCGACCGTGGGGGTCGGCGACTTCGACGATGCGGTCGTCGACGTCGTCGAACTCGAGTCGCAGGGCCCGGGACATCGTGGCGTGCATGGCGTAGGTGCACGTGATGTAGGTGAACTCGAGGATCTCCTCGTCGGACAGCATCGATTGGAGTTGGTCGAACAGCGGCTGGGGGACCCGTCCGTGTTCGAGCACCAGGCAATCGGTGTAGGCGAGGAGGGCTCGTTCGACGGGTTCCCAGCAGTCGACCGAGGACCAGTGGGGGATGGCGTCGACCTGGTCGTCGGTGAAGCCGGCGTCGCGCATGGCCTTGCAGTGCTGGCTGAACACGAACTGGCTGCCGACGACGTAGCCGGCTCGGATCTGGCCGAGCTCACGGAGCCGAGCCGAGAGGACTCGATTCGGGGAGCGGTAGAACCCGAACCCGTCGGTGGTGTGATCGAATGCGTCGGGGACCAGCGCGAACACGGTCCACCAGTCGCCGGGAGTGCCGGTGGCCGTGCCCGGTTCGGCGACGGGGTCGCGACCGTCGAACAGTCGGGCGTAGATGGCTTGGGCGCGGGGGTGAGCGTCGGCCAAGCCCACCTGGCGGAGCCGTGGCATCTCAGTTGCCTCCGCCGGCGGTGTGGGCGACGGGGTCGACGGTGAGGAGGCGGGCGGCCTCGGCTGGATCAGCCTCGAAACCGGGTGTGTCGCGGCAGAGTTCGACCATGATCCCGTTGGGATCGAGGTAGTAGAGCGAGTGACACCACCCGTGGTCCTTCTCCATGACCGGCTCGATGCCCTCGGCAGTCATCCGCTCCCTCACGGCTTCTTGCTGCTCTGCGGTCGCGGCAAAGGCGGCGTGATTGATCCAGACCGGCAGGCCGACACCTTGGGAAAGGTCGGTGGTGTAGTCGGCTTGCTCGCCGACTGCGTTGAACTGGAAGAAGGCGATGCACTCGCCGCCGCCGGTGTCGTAGAAGACGTGGCGGAGCCAGGTGTCGCCGGCGCCTTGGACCTCGGTGTAGACGAGCGGGAAACCCATCAGACGTTCGTAGAAGTCGGTGGTGGCCTCGACGTCTCGAGTGGCGTAGGCAACATGATGAAACGGCATGCGGCACCCTAGACCGAGCGTCGACCGCTCGAAAAAGCGCCGACGCCCGAGTGGGCGACGGGCGGGCCGTCAGTCGCCGATCGGCCGAGCGAGACCTTCGACCACCTCGGCCAGCGGGTGGCTCGCGAGCGTGGTCGGGGGGACGAGGAGCTTGCGGTCGCGACTGCCGCCTCCGATGATCAACTGCGACCGTTCCATCACGGCGGCATCGATCCAGACCGGTAGGGGAGTCGAGGTGCCGAAGGGGGTCACGCCCCCGATCTCCATGCCCGTGAGTTCGCGGGTCTCCTCTGCCGAGGCGAACGAGGCCTTGCGGGTGCCGAGCCGCTTGCGGACGGCACGGTTCACGTCGAGCTTGGTCGAGGCGAGCAGCAGACACAGCACGTGCTGCGGCGGATCCGACTTGCCGATCACGACGATGGCGTTGGCCGAGTCGTCGGCCGCATAGCCGTACGCTTCGCAGAACGCTGCGGTGTCGGCCAGTGCCGGGTCACACTCGACGACCTCATGGGGCAGGCCGAGTTGGGCGAGTTGGTCCAGGACGGGATCGCTCATCGACCCCAAACCTACCGGTAGCCTCGGCCGATGGCCGAGGATCGAACCCCGCATCTGGTCGACGTCCGAGGGCGCACCTTCGCCGACGACGTCACGTTCTGGGACGACATCGAGGGCTATTGCGGTGCCCTCAGCTACCACCGTGGTGAGACCCTCGACCTGCACGTCTCCTGCAGGACCGACACCTACGACGTGACAATCGAGCGGTGGGGGGCCCACCGGCGGATCGTGCACCACGTTGCCGGCCTCGCCGGTGTGCATACGCCACCGCCGGCCGACGCCGATGCCAATGGGTGTCGTTGGCCGATCTCGCTGGCGGTCCCGATTCCGACGACGTGGGAGACCGGCTTCTATCTGGTCACCCTCACGGCACACGGTGCCCCCGATGGCCTCGATGTCGCCCACGCCTGCTTCGTGGTGCGGCCCGGCGTGCATGAACCTCGGGCCAAGGCGCTCCTGGTCCTGGCAACGAACACGTGGAATGCCTACAACACCTGGGGCGGCTGCAGTCTCTATACCGGCGGGACGCAGGTGTCGTTCCGGCGTCCGTTCGGGCGAGGCATGCTGTGCCGTCCCGAGGTCGACCGCGACGATCGCAAGGCCCGACCCGCCCGATGGGGTGAGGAACCCGATGTCGAGGGCGAGTGCTTCCAGACGTACCGGCTGAGCCATGCGTACCCGGCGGCCATCGGTTCGTCCGGGTGGTTCAGCCACGAGCGACGCTTCGTCGAGTGGGCCGAAGCTGCGGGCTATGCCTTCGACTACGCCGTGTCGAGCGATCTCGATCACGATGCTCACGCCCTCGACGACTACGAGTTGGTGATCGGGGTCGGGCACGACGAGTACTGGTCGGCGGGCCAGCGTGATGCCGTCGAGCGCCATGTCGCCGATGGCGGTCACTACGCCAGTTTCTCCGGCAACACGATGTTCTGGCAGGTGCGGCTGGAGGGCGCCGGGCCGGCCGCAACCATGGTGTGCCACAAGTACGCGGCCCACCGCACCGACCCGGTCATGGCGACCGATCCGACGAGCATGACCGGGATGTGGGCCGATCCACTCGTCGGCCGACCCGAGGCGGCGTTTCTCGGCGGCGGGTCGGCGTGGGGGCTGTACAACCGGTTCGGCCAGGCGACACCGCGGGGATCGGGCGCGTTCACCGTCTACCGAGACGACCACTGGGTCTTCGAGGGCACCGATCTTCGCTACGGCGACTTGCTCGGGGCCAAGCACGGCGTGGTCGGCTACGAGACGCTCGGTTGTCGCCTCCAGTTCGACGAGTACCAACTCCCCATCCCGGCCGGCGGTGACGACACACCCGATCAGCTCGAGATCGTCGCCTTCACCCCCTCGGCGAACATCGGCCTCGGCGAGTACCCGCTGTCGATCTCGGCCCTCGACGACCAGGGCGATCTCGAGTTCATCGCCGAGCGCCTGCACGGCGGGAGCGACGACGCCCGATCCCGGGCCCGGCACGGCAACGCCGTGATCGCCATCGGTCGTCCGAGCGGCGACGGTGGCGGTCAGGTCGTCGCCGTCGGCACCACCGATTGGGTGTTCGGCCTGGCCGACGACCGTGCGGTCGCCCGGGTCACGGAGAATGTCCTGCGCCGTCTCGGCTTGTCGCCACGGTGATCGTCAGGGGCGGTCTTCGCCAGTAGCGTGACACCGTGACCTCCAACACGAACAGCGCATCGGACCAACTGGGTATCAACGTGATCCGGGGGCTGTCGCTCGACGGTCCTCACGCCGCCAATTCGGGGCACCAGGGCACGGCCATGGCCCTCGCACCGCTGGCCCACGTGCTCTACACCCGCGTCATGCGTTACGACGCGGCCGACACCACCTGGCCCGATCGCGACCGCCTCATCCTCTCGGCCGGTCACGCCTCGATCCTGCTCTATTCCATGCTCTATCTGACTGGCTCGGGTTCGCCCGAGCAGCCGGCGCTCGACCTCGACGATCTGAAGGCCTTCCGCCAGTTCGACTCGGCGACGCCGGGGCACCCTGAAGCCGGCCACACCGCCGGTGTCGAAGTCACCACCGGGCCGCTCGGCCAGGGCTTCGCCAACGCCGTCGGCATGGCCATCGCCGAGCGCAACCTGCGGGCCCGCTTCGGCAGCGAACTCAGCGATCACTACACCTTCGTGATCGCCGGCGACGGCTGTCTGTCCGAGGGCGTGAGCCATGAGGCGGCGTCGTTGGCCGGTCACCTCGGGCTCGGCCGCTTGGTGGTCGTCTACGACGACAACCACATCACGATCGACGGCCCCACCGAGCTGGCGCTCGACGACGACGCCGGCAAGCGCTTCGAGGCCTACAACTGGCACGTCATCGAGGCCGGCGAGATCGGTGAGGATCTCGACGCACTCGAGCAGGCGTTGCTCGCCGCCAAGGCCGAGACCGAGCGGCCCACGTTGATCCGGGTGCGCACCCACATCGGCACGCCCTCGCCGTCGCTGACCGATC
This sequence comes from Acidimicrobiales bacterium, assembly GCA_041394265.1. Classification (NCBI taxonomy): domain Bacteria; kingdom Bacillati; phylum Actinomycetota; class Acidimicrobiia; order Acidimicrobiales; species Acidimicrobiales bacterium. The sequence goes on along the minus strand of JAWKIO010000005.1, from coordinate 1,028,743 downwards.
ATCACGAGGCTCACGGTCTTGCGTTCGGCGCCGCCGAGATCACCGAGGTGAAGAACGCGATGGGCATCCCCGACGAGCCGTTCTGGGTGCCCGAAGAGGTGCTCGAGATGTACCGCTCGGCCGGCGCTGCCGGTTCCGCTGCTCATGCCGAGTGGGACGCCCGGCTCGAGGCCATGTCCGGCGATCAGCGGGCCGAGTGGGATGCCGCGTGGGACGTCACCGGTCTCGACGGTTGGGAAGACGCCCTGCCCGAGTTCGAGCGCGGCACGAAGATGGCCACCCGCAAGGCATCGCAGAAGGTCCTCGACGCCCTGGTGCCGTTCGTGCCCGGGTTCATCGGCGGCTCGGCCGACCTCACCGGCAACACCGGCACCGAGCTCGCCGGTCAGACGGCGCAGAGCGCAGCAAACCCCGCGGGTCGCCAGATCTACTTCGGTGTCCGGGAACACGCGATGGGCTCCGCTCTCGTCGGCATGGCCAAGCACGGCGGCATGCTGCCGCTCGGCGGCACCTTCTTGGTCTTCAGTGACTACATGCGTCCGGCGGTTCGGCTCGCTGCCCTGTCCGGTGCACAATGCGTCTTCGTGTGGACCCACGACTCCCTCGGTGTCGGCGAAGACGGCCCCACTCATCAGCCCGTCGAGCACGTCATGTCGTTGCGTGCCATCCCCGGCCTGCAGGTCATCCGCCCGGCGGATGCGGTCGAGACTGCCGGCGCGTGGCAGTTGGCACTCGACACCGATGGCCCGACCGCGATCATCCTGTCTCGCCAGGATCTGCCGATCCTCGAATACTCCTCGATCGACGGTGTCGCCCAGGGCGCCTATCTCGTCGCCGATCACGAGGCCCCCGAGGTCACGCTCATCGGCACCGGGAGCGAGGTCTCACTGTGCCTCGATGCTGCCGCAGCGCTCGACGAGCTCGGCATCGGTGCACGGGTCGTCTCGATGCCGTGCTGGAATGCGTTCGAGAGCCTGTCGGTCGACGAACAGGACGAGATCATCTCGCCTGATATCCCGTCGGTGTCGGTCGAAGCTGGGGTCACCCTCGGATGGGAACGTCACGCCGACCTGGCGGTCGGTATCGATCGCTTCGGTGCCTCGGCGCCGGGGAGTGTCGCCCTGTCGAACCTGGGTATGAACGTCGACAACATCGTCGGCGCCGTCAACGAACTGCTCGAAGCCGACGACGACTGAACGTCGTCACCCGCCCAACGAACGCCGAACACCGAGGACCACCATGAGCCGTCTGCACGAACTCTTCGAAGCCCAAGGTCAGAGCCCGTGGCTCGACAACCTGCGCCGGGGCTGGATGGCCTCTGGTGAGATGCAGGCCTGGCTCGACCGCGGGGTGCGTGGGCTCACGTCGAACCCGTCGATCTTCGCCAAGGCGATGATGGACACCGACGAGTACGACGCCGATCTCGAGTCACTCGTCCGCTCCGGTACCAGCGTCGAGGACGCGTACTGGTCGCTCGTCGTCGACGACATCGGTCAGGCGCTCGCCCTGCTCCGCCCGATCTTCGACCAGTCGGGCGGAGAAGACGGCTACGTGTCGGTCGAGGTGTCACCGCGGCTCGCGAACGATGAGGCGGGCACGGTCACTGCAGCTCGCGAGCTCGATGACACGATCGATGCGCCGAACCTCTACATCAAGGTCCCGGCCACGGTCGAGGGGGTCGGCGCCATCCAGACACTGGTGTCCGAGGGGCGTTCGATCAACGTCACACTGATCTTCAGCCTGTCCCGCTACCAGGCGGTGATGGAGGCCTACCTCGCCGGTCTCGAGGCGTTTGGCGGCGATCTCTCCACTGTGTCCTCGGTGGCGTCGTTCTTCATCAGCCGGGTCGACGTCGAGGTCGACAAGCGACTGGCCGCCATCGGCACCGACGAGGCGCTTGCACTGCGCGGCAAGGCGGCCATCGCCCAGGGCGTGTTGGCCTACGAGCTGTTCCAGCAGACCTTCAGCGGCGCTCGCTGGGAGGCGCTCGCAGCCAAGGGTGCGCGCTATCAGCGCCCCCTGTGGGCGTCCACGTCCACCAAGGATCCGTCGTATCCCGACACGCTCTACATCGACACCCTCATCGGACCCAACACGGTGAACACCATTCCCGATGGCACGCTGTTGGCCTTCGACGACCACGGCACCGTCGCCCGCACCATCGACGCCGATGTCGCCGGTGCGCACCAGGTGATCGAACAGCTCGCCGAGCTCGGGATCGACCTCGAAGAGGTCGCGTTGCAGCTCGAGGACGAGGGCGTCGCCAGCTTCGCCAAGGCATTCGACGATGTGCTCGACACGCTCGGCACTCGGGCCGCGGAGTTCACCGAGGGCTGACTCTGCCGACGAGGCAGCCTCCGGCCCTGCCTCCGAGGCAGCGGCCGACACGGACAGCGTGGGCGACATCTTCTGGCGCGCCAGCCCGCAGTAGGCGAAGGGCCGACCAACCACCGCGGTGTTCGACCCTCCGCCCTGCGTCATCGTAGTGTGAAATCACGGCCGATTCCTTGTGTTCTCGGGCCTCTCGTGGCACCATCCGCTCCTTCACACCAACGAAGGACTGGGCTGCAATGTTCGTTGACTCCACGGATCGTCGAGTTGAGTAGCGAAGCGGAGTCGAGCGAACGCGGGTCGGTCGAACTCATCGACGTCACCAAGCGGTTCGGCTCGATGGTGGCGGTCGACCGTCTCGACTTGCGGGTGCGTCCGGCGGAGTTCCTGTCACTCTTGGGGCCCTCGGGCTGTGGCAAGACCACCACCCTGCGGATGCTCGCCGGATTCGAACAGCCCGACGAGGGGCGGATCCGGCTCAACGGCCGTGAGATCCAGGGCGTGCCGCCCTACAAGCGAGACGTCAACACTGTCTTTCAGCAGTACGCGCTGTTTCCCCACATGACGGTCGCCGAGAACGTGGCGTACGGATTGCGGCAGAAGAAGACGCCGAAGTCCGAGATCGCCAGTCGGGTCGCCGAGGCGCTCGCGATGGTGAAGATGTCCAAGCTCGCCGACCGTCATCCTCGCCAGATGTCGGGCGGGCAGCAGCAGCGAGTCGCCGTGGCCCGAGCGCTGGTCAACCGCCCGAGCGTGCTCCTGCTCGATGAACCGCTCGGTGCGCTCGACCGCAAGCTGCGCGAGGAAATGCAGATCGAGCTGAAGTTGCTGCAGAGCGAACTCGGGATCACCTTCATCTTCGTCACGCACGACCAGGAAGAGGCGATGGGCATGAGCGATCGCATTGCGATCATGCTCGATGGCCACGTCGAGCAGCTCGCCGATCCGGAGACGGTGTATGAGAAGCCGGCGTCTGCCTTCGTCGCCGGCTTCATCGGTCGCAACAACTTCTGGAGCGGCATCGCCGTCGCCGAGGGCGTCGAGGCCAATGACGGCACCGTGTTCCATGCGACCGATCCCGAAGAGCGCGTCGCCGTCGGCCAGAAGGCGCTGGCAGCGATTCGGCCGGAGTGCGTCCAGCTCGCCGACATCGGCGAGGCCCCGGCCTCCGACCGGCCGATCAATGGGGTGTCGGGCCGGCTGGCGAGCGTGTCGCACTTCGGCGATGTCCGCCAGTTCGTGGTGCGGACTCCCGAGCGCGACGTGCTGGCCCTTCTTCCCCGCCAGAGCGCCCCGCGGCTCTCGGCCGGCGACGACGTGTGGTGTTCATGGAGCGCCGAAGACGTCTACATGTTCTCGGCCGACCAAGCCGACCTCGTGTTGGCCGACCCCGCCGAGGAGGCCATCGCCTGAGCGTCGCACGAGGCGGTCGCATCACTTCGACACCTCACCACTTCGACACAGCACCACGTCGTACCCACGCCGGGCACGACGTGGTGCCAGCAACTTCGCCCGATTCCCAATCCCTCAACCGTTACCGGGAGAAACCAGACCATGACCGAACCAACAGAGCTACGCATTCTTGCGCACCAGTCGTTCCGAGAGAAGCTGGCTCGACGCCAGTTCCTCCAGGTGGGCGGGGCCGCAGGTGCGGGACTTCTGCTCTCCGCTTGCGGGGGCAGCAGCTCGGATGCCGGCTCCTCGAGCGGCTCGTCCGACGGCGGCGGGGGCGAAGGCGTCGCCGAGGCCAGTGGCGACTACAGCCGAGTGATCAACAAGGCGTCAGGCGATCTCGCCATGTACACCTGGGGTGACTACAACGACCCCGACATCGTGGGTCAGCAGGCGGCCGACGCGCTCGACGTCACCATGCGGGTCGACTTCTACTCGAGCAACGAGGACCTCATCGCCAAGCTCGAAGGTTCCAACGGCACCAGCGGGTTCGACATCATCGCGCCGACCGGACCGTACATCCCTCAGATGGTGCAGAAGGGGCTGCTGCAGAAGCTCGACAAGACCCTGCTGCCCAACATGTCGAACATCGATCCGATCTACCTCAACCGTGACTGGGATCCCGACAACGAGTACGGCGTGTGCAAGGACTGGGGATCGACCGGTTGGCTCTACAACAAGACGATGATCTCCACCGAGATCAAGACCTGGGCCGACTTCATCTCGGTCTGTCAGACCGAGGCGTCGGGCAACTGCGCCATTCTCGATTCGCCGCCGAACCTCACCGGTATGTACTTCTGGGCCAACGGCATCAACTGGACCACGGAGGACGCCGCCGATCTGGATGCCTGCGAGGACTTCCTCGTGAACGAGTTCGCCTCGCATGTGAAGGCGTTCGACTCCTACCCGTCCGACAAGATCGCCGAAGGTGCCTACTCCATCGCCATGATGTGGAACGGTGACGCCCGGCAGGCGTACGCCAAGGTGGCCGACGCCGGTGGCAATCCCGACGACTGGGTGTGGCAGCTCGGTGCGCCCGCCACCGAGATCTGGATGGACCTCTACGCCATCCCGACCGGTGCGCCGAACCCCGAGGCCGCACACGCTTGGATCAACTGGTTGCTGATCCCCGAGATCTCCATGAAGGACCTCGCGTACCACGGCTACCACTCGGGCATGAAGAACATCGACACGCTGCTGTCGGAGCTGTATCCCGACCTGCCGCGGCCCGAGATGATCTTCTTCACCGAGGAACAGGTCGCCACCATGCAGACCGGAGCGGTGAACTCGGCGCAGGACCGCATGGTCGACATCTATAACAAGGTCCTGGCCGCCGCCGGGTCATGATCGGATGACACGAATGGCAACCGCCGCCTCCACCTCCGAAGCACCGACGCCCACTGGGCGGAGGCTGCGGTTGCCATCGTTCGCCCTCGCGCTGCCGGAGATCCTCTGGTATCTGCTGTTCTTCATCATGCCGATCCTGTTGATCGTCTGGTACTCGTTCGGCGTCAAGAACAATGCGTCGACCACCGGGGTGCCGGTCGACATGTCGCAGCTGACCCTCGACAACTACCGCAGCGCCTTCGACGACACGTTCTTCACCGTCTTCAAGACCACGCTGCGCATCTCGGTGATGGCCACGGCGCTCTGCCTGCTGATCGGCTTCCCCGTCTCCTACTTCTTGGTCTTCAAGGCGTCGGAACGGTGGAAGGGACTTCTGCTCGGGTTGATCATCGTGCCCAGCTTCACCAGCTTCTTGATCCGCACCCTGGCGTGGCGGATTCCGCTCGCCGCGAACGGCGAACTGTCACGCTGGCTGCAGGACATCGGGCTCATCGGTGGGCCGATCAGTGTGCTCGACACCAAGACGGCTGTGCAGATCGCCATCGTCTACAACTACCTCGGGTTCATGATCCTGCCGATGTTCGTCGCTCTCGACCGGATCGATCCCGGACTGCGGGAGGCCAGCAAGGATCTCGGCGCGAGCAGGCTCCGAACCTTCCTTCAGGTCACCCTTCCGCTTGCCGGTCCTGGCATCGTCGCCGGCGTGCTGATCACGTTCATCCCGATGTGCGGCGACTTCGTCACGGCGAAGCTGCTCGGTGGCACGTCGGGCAACATGATCGGATCGATGATCGAGGGGCAGTTCAAAGCCGCCCAGAATTGGCCGCTCGGCTCGGCGATGGCCGTGATGATGATCGGTGCGGTGCTGCTCGTGCTGATCGTTGCCAGCGCCGTCGTGCGGATCGTTCAGTACGCGCTGCGTCGGCGTCGCTCCTTCTTCCTGGAGGCAACCCCATGACCGCTCCCGCTCGTCAAACGCCCACCGGTCACGCGACGGCGAAGCGATCGATCGACGTCGCCAAGATCGCGATGGGCGTGTGGACTGCGCTCGTCATCACGTTCCTGTTCATCCCGATCCTCATGGTGATCCGCCACTCGTTCAACAGCGGCGGGTCCCTGATCGTGTGGGCCGGGAGCTACTCCACCGAGTGGTGGGGCAACCTGTTCGACGGCGGTCGAGTCGTGCAGGGTCTGCTGGTGTCGATCGGGGTCATCGGGATCAGCGTCATCCTTGCTCGGCTCTCGAAGCGACCGGCTCTCGTCAATTGGGCTGCCCCCGTCGGTGTGCTGCTCGCCGTGGCCGTCAACGCTGTGCTGTCCGGCAGCTTCCGCGATTTCTTCGACAACGCGAACGTCGGTGACACGCTGCGCAACTCGTTCATCGCAGCCGCGGGCGCGACCGTCATCGCCGTGATCATGGGTGGAACGGCGGGCGTGGCGTTGGCCCGACGAACCGGTCACTGGTCGAAGCCCTTCATGTTCGTGCTCTTCCTCGTACTCGTGACCCCCGAGATCATGGACGCCATCGCGCTGTTGGGTTGGTTCGTCCGTCTGGGTGGCCCGTTCAACACCTCGGTCGGTCCGGTCAACAACGGCATCCTCCGTCTGTGGGTCGGCCAGTCGCTCTACACCTCGGCACTGGTCACGCTCATCGTTCGTGCCCGACTCGAGGGCCTCGACGCCTCACTCGAAGAGGCGGCCGCCGACCTCGGAGCCACGCCCTACCGGGCGTTCCGTGAGATCACCCTGCCGCTGATTTCCTCCGCTCTGGTCGCCGGCGGGCTCCTCTCGTTCACCCTCTGTCTCGACAACACGATCATCGCCAATGCCGTCGCCACCGCCGGCTCCACGACGTTCCCCGTGTTCGTGATCGGGACGGCGAAGAGCACCACGAAGCCGTTCGTCGGTGCCGCCGCCGTCGTACTCTTCGGCGTGACCGTGGCCTCGCTGGCCTTCGTGTACTCGGTCCTCAAGCGGTCTGGGCAGTCGTCGAGCGAGATGGCGGCCACCTTCACCGGTAGCTGATCGTCGGTCGCTGCAGTCAGCTGCTTGCGCCCCTGAGGCCAAGTGCGGAGTGCGCTGCGGCCAAGCGGGCCGTGGACCGGTCTGACAAACTGTCCCGATGACCGTCGTCACCGCCGCCACTGCCTCGCACGTTCCCTCCAACGACCTGCTCGATGCCGCTCACGGTCTCGACGCGAACACCATTGAACTGCGGCGCGCCATCCACGCCGATCCCGAACTCGGGCTCGACCTTCCGGCAACCCAGGCCAAGATCCTCGACGCACTCACGGGCCTGGGGCTCGACATCACGCTCGGTGAGTCGCTCACGTCGGTCGTCGCCGATCTCGACTCGGGCAAGCCCGGCCCGACCGTCCTGCTGCGGGGCGACATGGATGCCCTGCCGTTGCAGGAGGACTACGAGACCGACTTCCAGTCCCGGCATCAGGGCAGGATGCACGCGTGCGGTCACGATGCTCACGTTGCGATGCTTGCGAGCGCCGCTCGATTGCTCAGCGAGAACACCGACGAGTTCACCGGCAAGATTCGCTTCATGTTCCAGCCCGGCGAGGAGGGGTTTGGCGGCGCCAAGCTGATGATCGACGAGGGCGTGACCAACGGCGTCGATCGGGCCTTCGCCATCCACGTCATCTCGAACATGCCCGACGGCATGATCTTCACCAAGGGCGGATCGCTGATGGCGAGCGCCGACACCTTCCACATCACGATCCACGGCGCCGGCGGGCACGCCTCGGCCCCGCACCATGCCATCGATCCGATTCCGGCGGCCGCTGCCACGGTGCTCGGTCTGCACACCATGGTCGGCCGTACCATCGACCCCACCCAGTCGGGGCTTCTCACCGTGGGTCAGATCCACGCAGGAACCACCAACAACGTGATCCCTCCGTCGGCGTTCATGGAAGGCACCGTGCGTGCGCTCGACGAAACCACTCGCGCCGAAATCAACGAGAGCATCGATCGGGTGGCCAGCGGCACGGCTGCGGCACACGGTTGTAGCTGCACCACCACGCTGGCCGCCGGCTATCCGGTCACCGTCAACGACATCGAGCAGGCGGCGCTCACCGGACTCGTTGCCTCGAGTGTGCTCGGGGCCCAGAACTACCACGAGATGCCGCGTGCGGTACTCGGCGCCGAGGACTGGAGCTACGTACTCCAGAAGGTGCCGGGGTCGATGGCCTTCCTCGGCGTGACCCCGAGCGATCTCGACCCGTCGAAAGCGGCGCCGAATCACTCCAACCTCATGCGGATCAGCGAAGAGAAGCTTGCCAACGGCGTTGCCCTCTACGCCGCCATGGCGCTGGTGCGTTGACGACCTCGGCTCGTCGGTTCGGCCCTCCGCACCAATGGTGCGTTCGGCCCGGTGGCGTAGTCAGATTGCCCTTCTGACTGCTGGTCTCGCTACCGATAGTGAAGCGTGCCCATCGATTCGCCTCGCGCTCCACGTCGTGCCCCGCGCGTCGCGTCGCTGCTGATTGCTCTGGCATTGGTGCCACTGCTCGGCGCCGGTTGGTTCGCGTTTCGCGAGCTGAGCTCGGTGCGATCCGCCCGAGACAGCGCGGCGGTGGTCGATCGCGACACCAGAGCGCTGGTCCGCTACACCGATCTGCAGGCCAGCCTGCTCGATGAGCGGAACTGGCGGCTTGCCGTCCTCGGCGTGCAGGAAATCGGGATCAGCCCGGACTTGATCACCAAGGTCATCGGCATCGATCTCGTCATCGAGTGGGAGAGCGCTGCCGCGCGGGTCGACGCCGTCGCCGCCGAGATCGACGATCCGGCCATCGACGCAGAACTGGCCGAGCTTCGCGTCGACGACGAGACCGACCTCCGACTCCTCGGCGTCCGCTATCGAGCGCTCGAGGATGAACTGAACGTGCGGAGTGATGCCCTGTTCGATGAACTGCTCGCAGTCGCTGGCGATGTGCCGGACGGCGCCGAGTTGATCGGCACGGCGCGTGTGCTCGAGGCAGCAGCGGCCACGCGCAGCAGCACGGCGCAACAACTCTCGAGCTACTTCAGTGCTCGGTTCTCGGGTGCGGAGACGGCACGGGAAGAGGTCGCCGTACTGCTGCAGCAGCAGACCGTCTACGACGACGCGATCGAACAGATCGAACGCTCCGCCGAGTCTGACTCGATGGCCGCCGAGCAGCTCGGTGTCGTTGAGACCTCCGCCGATGTCACGACGTTCAGCGATGGTGTCACCCAGATCATCGAAACGACGCAGGAACTCCTCGCCAATGGTGACGAGGGCGGCCTTGGATTCGTTACTCAGGATCTCGCCGGCGTCGCCCGCCAGTTCGAAGCGGGCAAGATCTCGTCGGAGCTCCATCTCGATCTGGTGACGGCGGCCGGCAACGACGTGATCATCTCCAGCCAGGCCCTGACCGATCGAGCGGATGCTGCAACCCGCCAGGCAATGGCGACGATTGGATTCCTGACCGTCGTCTCGGTGGCATTCACGATCGCCCTGACCCGCTTCATCGGCCAACCGCTCCACCGCCTGTCCGAGACGGCGAAGTTGCTGCGTGACGGGGCCCACCGCGACGCTGTCGTGCTCGCCGGCCCGGTGGAGGTGCGAGAGGCGGCGTCGGCGTTGAACGATGCCTCGACCCAGCTGCATCTGGCGGAGCGGCAGGCGAAGGCGCTCGCCCGCGGCGACCTCGATGCGGCGGTGCTGGCCGAGACAGCGAGTGGCGGACTTGGTGCTTCGCTGCAGGAGGCCGTGCAGACCCTCGCCGCGTCGATGGGCGAGCGCGAGGAGTTCCGTCGCCGCCTCGCGCACGAGGCCAGCCATGACGGTTTGACGCACCTACCGAACCGGAAGGCGTGCCTCGAGAAACTGCACGAAGCGCTCGCTCGGACCGACTCGAGTCGGTCGGATGTCGCCGTCATCTTCATCGATCTCGACGGCTTCAAGGTCGTCAACGATCAGTTCGGGCATCCAGCGGGCGATGTCGTGCTCGAGACCACCTCGCAGCGTCTGCTGTCGTGTGTTCGTTCCAGCGATCTGGTCGGCCGCCTCGGTGGCGATGAGTTCGTGGTGATCGTGGACCCTGTTGGCGGCATCGACGAGGTTCAGGCTTTGGCCGAGCGCCTGCTCGACGCAATCGGCCAGCCGATCTCCATTGGCAAGGCCACCGTTCGAGTGGGCGGCAGCCTGGGAATCGCCATGGCCGATGACCCCGAAGCGAGTGGTGACGATCTGCTACGGGACGCCGATCTCGCTGTCTACCGGGCCAAGGCGAACGGGCGCAATCAGGTGGTGGTCTGCGACGATGAGCTCCGCTCGGTCGTGGTGCGGCAGAACGAACTCGACGTCGCCATCCGTTCGGCGATCGCGGACGACGAGCTTTCGCTGTACTACCAGCCGATCGTGGATCCATTGACCGAGCAGCAGGTAGGGCTCGAGGCGCTGATCCGCTGGTTCCGCCCTGGTGGCGACATGATGCCGCCGGACTCGTTCATCCCGTTTGCCGAACGTAGCGACCTGATCGTCGAGATCGACTCTTGGGTGGTCGATCGCGTCGCTCGGCAGATGGCAGCGTGGCGGTCCGAGGGCGTGGATCATCTGGTGCCCGTGTCGATCAACATCTCCGGACGCCACCTGAGCGTGGATGCGTTCGTCGATGATGTGATGGCGCCACTCGAACGCTACGGCATCGACCCCGCCCTGATCGTGATCGAAGTGACCGAGAGTGCCCTCCTCGACGACCTTGGCGGCGCCGCAGCGAAGCTCCAGTCGTTGCGCGATCGCGGTGTTCGGATCGCCATCGACGACTTCGGTACCGGCTACACGTCGCTGGCCCACTTGAAGACGTTGCCGATCGACATCCTCAAGATCGACCAGAGCTTCACGAGTGACGACTCCGCCTCGTCACTCGTCAAGCTGATCATCGACACCGGTCACCTGCTCGGCGTCAGCATCACCGCCGAGGGCATCGAAACGGCGGACCAGGCACACGCACTGTCGTCGATGGGCAGTGACGATCTCCAGGGCTACTACTACGGGCGGCCGTGTCCACCCGAGGACATCACCCACCACTTCCCGTCGGCACTCGAAGACCGCTGAGAACGGCCGCTTCCGTCGAAGCCGACCGTCTCAATCCACCTCGACCTCGTTGATCAAGCCGGTGGTGACGTCGTAGACGAAGCCGCGCACGTGGTCCTTGTACATGACGAAGGGTGTGTGATGGAGCCGATGCATCGACTGCTTCACATCGGCGTAGGGATCGACGAAAGACTCGACCGCCCACCACGGCTTGATGCCGAGCTCGGCCTCGAGTTCGGCCTTGAACTGGTCTTCGGTGACTCGCTGGAGGCCGCAGTCGGTGTGGTGGAGGAGGATGATCTCCTTCGTCCCGAGGTAGCGCTGGGACAGGCAGAGCGAACGGATCACGTCGTCGGTGATCACGCCGCCGGCGTTGCGGATGATGTGGGCCTCGCCGTTGCCGAGGCCCAGCAGCTTGAAGATATCCATGCGGGAATCCATGCACGTCACTACGGCGAGATGACGCATTGGCTCGACCTGGAGGTCGGCGTCGTGGAAGTGCTCGGCGTAGGTGTCGTTGTGTTCGATCAGCTCGTCGGTGTTGGGACGAAAGGTGTCGCTCATGGAGTTCTCGTTCTCGTGCTGGGTTCGGCCTGGTGCCGGGACCGAAAGATATCACCTCGAAAGAGCATATTCGAAATGGTCAATATCGCACCCACTCGGCAAAGCGCCGGGATCGTGCTAGACCACGCCCATGATCTCCGTACTCATCATGTATCCACAGACCGCCGACTCGACCTTCGACATGGACTACTACACCTCCACCCACATGCCACTCTTCGCCGAGGTGCTGGGTGACGCCTGCAAGGGCTGGGGTGCCAGCACCGTCAAGGGCGACGAATGGGCCGCCTACGGTTGGGCGATGGTCGAGAGCCAGGAAGCGTTCGATGCCGCCATGGCGGCGGGTGGCGCCAAGGTCATGGCCGACGTCCCCAACTACACCAACATCTCGCCGCAGCTGCTGCTCGGTGAGGTGGCCCACCCGACCAGCTGAGTCGGGGCCTGTCGGCAGCAATCCTCAAGCTTGAAGCAATCGGGTGAAAAATCCTCAAGTCTGATCGGCGGGGTTCCGTTATGAATGAGGACTTCACGGGAAATCTTTTCCGGAGAGTCCCGAGCTGACCGATCCACCGGATCGGCGCTCGTCACACGCCCCCACCCACCCGACCCGAGGAGCTACCACGTGCCCCAGGCTGCCCTTCTTCGACGCGCCATGTTGTCGGTCGCGGCACTCGCCGCCGTCGGCGTGTCGGTCGCAGCAGGTACGGCCGGCAGTGAGCAGGCGGGCTCGGTGCAGCGCAGCCGCAACGAGGTCCATGCCGACTACCTCGCCGCACACGCAACCGTCGCGGCCGATCCGGGGTGGACCGGGGACGGCGCCGCGTGCGATGCCGGGACGATCTCGGTTGCGTATCAGCAGCAGCAGGTCGACCGGATCAATTACTACCGTCGGCTGGCCGGGCTCGAGCACGATGTGGAACTCGACACCGGCATGAGTGCCGAGGCCCAGGAGGCAGCGCTCATCATCTGGGCCAACGCAGCTGTCGATCACAACCCCTCGCCGAGCGCAGCCTGCTACAGCGAGACCGGTGCAACGGGATCGTTCAACTCCGATCTCTACCAGCGCACGGGCTTCGACGCCTTGCGGGGTTTCATGGAGGATCCGGGGGAGGCCAACGTGAGCGTTGGACACCGGAACTGGTTGCTGATGCCGCAGCTGCGCAGCGTCGGGATCGGTGAGGTGCCCACCACCGCCTCCGAGGTCGACGGGGGTTACGCCGTCAACTTCCGAAACGGCTTCGAGCTCGAGAAGGACACCGCTGTGGTTGCCTGGCCCAGCGCCGGCTACTTCCCCGAGGAGCTGGTCGACGAGCGGTGGTCGGTGTCGATCTACGGGGCCGACTTCTCGAACGCCTCGGTTGCGGTCCGCCGAGACGGCGAGCCGATCGATGCGCCGATCGTGTTCAACGAACGACGCCCCGGCGTGCTTCCCGCCTCGATCATCACGTTCACGCCCGAAGGCATCGACGACGCGGTCGACGGAAGAGACACGCGCTACGAGGTGAGCATCACCGGGGTGGTGAGCGATGTCGGGTCGACGATCGAGTACGAGGTCGTCACCTTCGACGCCGAAGCGCCGCTCGCCGACTGACGGCTCATCGCACCGCCGGGCGTCGGTCCATCCGGGGTGCCACACTGCTGGGACGCCCACGCTTCCGGAGGACCACCCATGCTCACCATCACTCCGCTCAGCGGCACGGTCGGTGCCGAAGTGGCCGGGATCGATCTCGCTGTCGATCTCGGCGATGACGAGATCGGCGAGCTCCGGGAGGCGTTCCTCGACCATCACGTGTTGGTTTTCAGGGAGCAACAGCTGACTCCCGAGCAGCAGATGTCGTTCGGCCGACGCTTCGGTGAGCTCGACACGCATCCGTTCGTCGAGTCGAACCCGGCCTACGCCGAGGTGCTCGAGATCGTGACCGAGCCCGAGGACCGAGCGAACTTCGGTGGTGGGTGGCACACCGACCTGACGTTCCTCGACGAACCCGATCTGGGATCGATCCTCTACGCAGTCGAGGTCCCGCCGGTCGGGGGTGACACGCTGTTCGCCAACCAGCACGCCGCATATGACGCCATGAGCGTTCCGATTCGCCAGATGCTCGACGGTCTCGTCGCCACCCACTCCGCCGGTCCGCAGTACGGCGCCGGTGGTTACTCGACCCGATCGAAGGCGATGCAAACCAAGGACGCCGATCTGGTGGATCGCGTCGTCGAACACCCGGTCGTCCGCACCCATCCCGAAACGGGGCGCAAGGGGTTGTACGTCAACCCGGCGTTCACCACCGGCATCCGAGGACTGCGACGCGACGAGTCGCAGGCGATGCTCGACCTGTTGTTCCGTCAAGCGGTGAAAGAACCGTTCACCTGCCGGGTCCGGTGGGAGCCGGGCACGCTGACGATGTGGGACAACCGGAGCGTGCAGCACTTCGCGCTGCACGACTACGCCGGGCATCGCCGTCACATGCGCCGCATCACGATCAAGGGAGATCGTCCGGTGTGACTCGGTGCGGCTCCGAGGCGAACACGCCGAAGAACACCGCCGCCGCTCCGATGAACACGGCGTTGGCGCCGATGGCGACCGGGATCGAGGTGGCGTCCGCCAACATGCCGCTGAGCACCGGTGAACCCACGACGCCGATGTCGCCGAACGTCCGGTACATGCCCATCGCCATGCCTCGTTTTTCGTCGCCCACTAGGTCGGCGACGAACGCCGCCGGTGCGGGCCCGGTGATTCCCGAGCCGATGGCCGAGATCGTGAGCCCGATCACGAACAGCGTGAGCGATTCGGCGACCGAGACCAGACCCATGCCCACCGCCATGAGTGCCGCCGTCGGGACGATGAGGATCTTGCGTCCGAATCGGTCGGCGGCCCATCCCGCAGGCCAGATCAGCACCAGCCCGATCACACCGAGAAGGGTGAACAACAGCCCGAGCTCGGAGACCTCGAGCCCGAACGCCGCGCTGAGGTGGAGCGGCACCAGCGTCTGGCGAACACCGGCTCGGATCGAGAACACGCCGATGGCGACGAAGCCGACGGCCAAGAAATCGACCGACCGCAACAGGTCGAGCCTCGATACCGCGGTGCCGCCGATGCCGGTGTTCGAGCGCTCGTCGGTGGGCGCCGATGTCGGTCGAGTTTCCGGCAGCCGGAGGTAGCCGTAGATCGCCGTGAAGAGGGCGGCGCCGGCGACGACGAGGAACGGTGCCGACAAGCCGTATCGGTCGGCGAGGAAGCCTCCCAACGCCGGGCCCGCGCTCACGCCGGCGAGCAACGCTCCCTGGTTCGTGGCGATGAACCGACCTCGTTGCTCGGGGCCGGCGATGTCGAGCAGGTAGATCTGGGCACCAGTCATGTACAGACCCGAGCCGAGGCCAGCGATGAAGCGGAAGGCGAGCAGGACCCAGATCGACGGCGAGATGCCCGAACCGAACATGCCAACGGCCGTCACGAGCGGGCCACCGATGAGCAGGAACCGTCGACCCCGCTGGTCGGCCACGACGCCGGCGGGGATGTTGACCACGAGCCGAGCCAGGCCGAAGGCGGTGACGGTGGCGCCGATGAGGGCGGTGCTCACTCCGAAATCGTCGGCGTAGAGGGGGAGGACCGGGCTGACCACACCCTGGCCCGCCATCACCATCACCGTGGAGAAACAGATGGCGATCAGGCGCTCGTACTTCATTCGTGCGACGTTAGGTCACGGCGCGGTGCGGCTGTGACTTGTGCCCGGTCGGACCAGCTCGAAGACATCCACCCAAGGTCTTGGCCGTTTGTCTACGTATCGTGGCCTGTTGCTGCAAGGAGCGTTCGCCATGAGTGACCACGAGATCGACCCGTTCTTCCCCGACGCTCAGCCGGTGGACGCCGGCTTCGCGTCGCTCGGACTGCGAGCCGAACTACTGTCGGCACTCGAGGGCCTCGGCTACGAGTCGCCAACCCCGATCCAGCGCGAGACCATTCCGCTGCTGCTGTCAGGGCGCGACATGCTCGGGCAAGCGGCAACGGGCACGGGGAAGACGGCCGCGTTTGCGCTGCCGATCCTCCACGGCATCGGGCCTGGGGCCGCCGCGATCCCGACGGCGCTGGTGCTCGTACCGACGAGGGAGCTGGCCGTACAGGTGAGCGAGGCGTTTGCCGGCTACGGGCGCGATCTCGGGATCAAGGTGGTGGCGGTCTACGGCGGCCAGCCCATCGGTCGGCAGCTCGGCGCCCTCGATCGTGGCGTGCACGTCGTGGTTGCCACCCCCGGCCGTGCGCTCGATCACATCAAGCGCCACTCGCTCGAACTCGATCAGATCCGCACCGTCGTTCTCGACGAGGCCGACGAGATGCTCGACATGGGGTTCACCGAAGACATCGAGGCCATTCTCGAAAAGACACCGGCCGACCGCCAGACGGTCATGTTCTCGGCCACCATGCCTCCTCGCATCAATGCCATCGCCGAGCAGCATCAGCGCGATCCGGCTCGCATCCAGATCGCCAAGGCCGACGCCGATGCTGCGAAGGCGCTCATTCGCCAGACCGTCTACATGGTGCAGAAGGCGCACAAGGCCGCAGCGCTCGGACGCATCCTCGACGTCGAGGCCCCCTCGTCGGCCATCGTCTTCTGCCGGACCCGGTCAGAAGTCGACGAGCTGACCGAGACCATGAACGGCCGCGGCTACCGAGCGGAAGCGCTCCACGGTGGCATGGACCAGCTCCAACGAGATCGAGTGATGGCACGTCTTCGTGAGGGAACGGCGCAGTTGTTGGTCGCCACCGACGTGGCCGCGCGCGGACTCGATGTCGACACGCTCACGCACGTGGTGAACTACGACGTGCCAACGGCACCCGAGAGCTACGTTCACCGCATCGGACGAGTGGGGCGCGCCGGTCGCGAAGGCGTCGCCATCACGCTGGCCGAGCCACGGCAGAAACGGCTCCTGCAGAACATCGAGCGCGTCACCAAGCAGACCTTCACGATGAGCACGGTGCCGACGGTGGCCGACCTGCGAGCTCGCCAACTCGATCTGACCGTCACCGCTGTGCGCGAAGCGCTGGCTTCCGACGACCTCGACGACTTCAACGCCGTGTTGAACGCGCTGGCGGGCGAGGACTCGGATCGCAACATCGCGCTGGCCGCCATCAAGCTGCTGCATCAGGCCAACAACCCGGCGGTCGACGAGATCGACATTCCCGATGCATCGGTGCGGGGGTCGAAGTTCGACCGTTCGAACAAGGGCGATCGCAGTCGCTCGGGTGGTGACCGTGGTCGCGGCGATCGAGGCGACCGCAGCGACCGGGGTGACCGTGGTCGCAGCGATCGAGGTGACCGCAGCGACCGGGGTGACCGTGGACAACGGGGCGGCGACCGCGGCGGTAGGTCGGGTGGCCGACCGAACGAGCGGCGCAGCGGCGAGACGGCATCGATCTATGTGGGCGTCGGTCGGAAGGGTGGCATGCGCCCCGGCGATCTGGTGGGGGCAATCGCGAACGAAGCCGGACTCCAGGGACGCGAGATCGGACCCATCCAGATCAGCGACCACTTCTCGGTGGTCGGCGTGCCCGAGGAAGCCGCCGAGCGAGTGATCAAGGCGATCAACAACACCTCGATCCGGGGCAAACGGGCCAAGGTGCGCCGCTTCGTCGACTGAGCCTCGGGGGCTCGCTGCACCCTGCCACTGGGCGAGAGGGCCACTGGGTGAGAGGGCCACTGGGTGAGAGGGCCACGGGGTTGGAGGGCCACGGGGTTGGACGGCCGCTGCGTTGCAGGGCCGCCGCGTGAGAGGGCCGCTGCGTTCTGACAGACTCGGCGCATGACACTTGCGATCGTGACCGGCGGATCGACCGGTATCGGCCTTGCCATCGTGCGAGCCCTCCTCGACCAGAACGTCGCCTCCGAGGTGGTGGTGTGGGATCTCCGCCCTGCGGCCGATGAGCCGTTGCTCGACGGCGTGACCCAGGTGGTGTGCGACGTCACCGATGAAGACTCGGTGCTCGAGGCGTTCGCATCCCTCGGGCGACCGCCGTCGATCCTCGTCAACAACGCCGGCGGTGACCCCAATCCGCCCGGAACGGCACGCGGAGGTTTGGCGGGGCCTGATCCCTTCGGCTCGGTCGAGGAGTTCCGGCGCATGGTCGACCTCAACTTCGTCTCGGCCCATGTCGTCACGAGCGTCGTCGGTCCGTCGATGCCGTCGGGTTCGGCGATCTGCAACACGGCGTCGATCGCCGGCCAGCGTCCCGGTGGGCTGTTCGCCTACGGGGCCGCAAAGGCGGCGATGATCCATTGGACGAAGTCGATGGCGCTCTACCTCGGCGAGCGACGCGTGCGGGTCAACGCGGTGGCCCCGGGCATCATCCGGACCCGACTCTGGGAGGAGATGGCGCCCGAGCGCGCGGCGTATGACGCCATGATCGAGCAGTTCATGCCGCTGGGTTCCGACCAGTCACCTTCCGACATCGCCAACGCCGTCGCCTTCCTCTGCTCCGACGCAGCCGCCCAGATCACCGGCCAGGTGATCGCCGTCGACGGCGGCATGACCCTCGGCCGCCCACCCGCCAAACCCTGACCCCTGTGCCCCCACCCACCCGAAAACCACCGCACCTTTGGAGAGTTGACACCTCTGAGCGGCATCAACTCTCCAAAGTTGCGATGCCTCAGATGGCGGTGGGGGCGTCGTTCGCGTGTTCGGCGCTGTAGAGGTGATCAACGACGAGGTCGAACACCCAGTCGCCGTCGATGGTCTCGGGCGAGACGGCCTCGTCGTTGAGCACCGATGAGAATCGTTCGCTCGCCTCGGTGGATGCGCCGACGAAGGCCATGTCCCACCCGCCGAACTGTCGGGCTTCGACCGGTTGCTCGGCGATCATCACCACCTTGGCGTGGCGAGGGTCGGCGAGAATCCGTTCGTGGGTGGCGATGACGGCGTCCTCCGGGCCCTCGAGCACCTGGGCGAAGCAGCCGTCGTTGAACATGAGCGCGCCGGTGATCGATGCCTCGGCGTTGCGTTGCCGTGAGGCCACCAGGATCTGCTCGACGGATGCCACCACCTCGTCGCGGCTACCGAGGATCAGGTTCTGGCTGACGTAGATCAGACGAATCAGGTTGCTCTCGATCATGGTTCGTCCTCCGGAGACGCGTCTCGGTCGGAGCTTCGGTCATCGATTCCCCGTCATGAGCCGCCCACCCCAAGGCAACTTTGGCGAGTTGGCACCTCTGAGCGGCATCAACTCTCCAAAGTTGCGTTGGGGTTGGGGTGGGGGAGGCGCAAATTCGGGGCGGGGGAGTGGGGCGTACGACAGACTCGGGGTCATGCGCCACGACGTCGAGCGATGAGGGCCCGTGACCCGCGCCTGATCTATCTGGCGAATGGGGTGATCTTCGTCGCGATGATGCGGGCGTACTGGACCGCGCTCGCCATTCGTGTGGCCATCGACCTGGCGCTGCCACCGCTGCAGCTCGTGCTCCTCGGCACGGCGATGGAACTCACCATCCTCGTGTCGGAAGTTCCCACCGGTGTCGTCGCCGACGTGGTGAGCCGGAAGCTCTCGGTCGTGCTGTCGTTCTTGCTGATCGGTGGTGCCGAGATCGTCGCCGGTTCGGTGTCGGGGTTCCCGGCGCTTCTTGCCACGCAAATGCTGTTCGGGTTCGGCTACACGTTCCAGAGCGGAGCCGAGACGGCCTGGATCACCGATGAGATCGGCTCGGCGGCCGAGGCCGAGCCGCTCGTGCTGCAGCGGGGTCGATGGCAGATGCTGGCGGCCGTGGTGGGTATCGGCGGTGGTGCTGCCCTGTCGCTCTTGACGTCGCTGACAACGACGATCGTCATCGCCGGAGCCGTGACGCTGATCTGGGGTGTCGGGCTGGCCGTGGTCATGCCCGAACACGGCTTCTCCCGTCGCCAGAGCGCCGGTGGATCTCGGAGCAGCATCTCGGAGGGGTTGGCAGACATGCGCGACACATTCCGACTGGGAACGGTGGCGGCGAGGCGGGTGCCGGCCCTGCGCGTCTTGCTCGTCGTGATGATCATGATCGGTGTGGCTTCCGAAGCCGTCGATCGCCTCGATTTGCGTCGCCTCGACCAGGTTGGCCTGTCCGCCGACACCAACGAGATCGCGGCCGTCGCCGTCATCGCCGCGCTTCAGTCGGCACTGGCCGGGTTCGCACTGTGGTTGTCCCGCAACCGGCTGTCCGAGCGTCGCCTCGCCACCGGTTTGGGCGTGCTGCTGGCGCTCGCCGGTGCGTCGATCGCCCTGCTCGCCGTCGTGCCGGTGCTGCCGGTGGCCGCCGTCGGCCTCGTCCTCCAGGGAGCCTTCCGCAATGCGGCCGGGCCGGTGACCGTGGCCTGGACCAACGCGCACGCCGAGAGCAGCCATCGAGCAACGATCCATTCGTTCGTCGGCCAGGCCGAGGCGACGGGAGAGATCGGCGGAGGGATCATCCTCGGGAGCCTCGCCGCACTCACGAACGTGTCGCTGGCAATGTCGTGCTCGGTGGTGCTGTTCATCGGTGCGTCGGTCCTGGCGCTTCGAGCCGAGCGGTCGTGGTGATCTATGGTCCGCTCATGCTGATCTCGTCGACCCCCATCACCCTCACCGGACCGGCCAGAGCCCCGAAGCAGATGCTCGCCGGGCAGACCTATGACGGGCATCTGAGTGTGCACGACGACGAGACGGCCGAGAAGCTCGGGCTGCCCGGTGCGCCAATCGAAGGGCCGACCCACTTCAGCCAGTTCGATCCGATGCTCGCGTCGTTGTGGGGCAGCCGCTGGTTCGAGCGGGGCACGCTCAGCTCGCACTTCCTCACGATGGTGGTGGAGGGCGAGGAGGTGACCGCCTCGGTGTCGATCGACGGACCCGGTGCCACGACGGCCAAGCTGTACGCCGAGAAGGCCGACGGCACGCCGGTGCTCGAAGGCACGGCATCGATCGACGGCCTCGGCTCGATCGACGGAGCGGAGTCCGGAACGGCGCTGGCGACACGACTGGCCAAAGTCCAATCCAGCCCGCCCGGCGATCTCTACATCATCGATCAGATCAGCGTCGGCCAGCGGGGTGAGGAGGCCGAGACCATTCGCATCGGCGTCGATGACCATCTGGGCAACCTCTACCCGTTCTCCCTCCGCCAGAAGCTCGACAAGATCACCGAGCCGATGCGGTGGTACGAGTCCGGTGCCGACGACAATCCATGGGGGCGGCCCATCATCCCGATCGAGATGATGAGTGTGATCACGCACTCGGGCTCGAAGCGAGTGGGGTTCAAAACCCGCCAGCCGTCGGTGGGACTCTTCATCGATCTCGAAGTCCAGATGGTCGCCGGACCGGTCTTCCGCGACCACCCGTACCGCGTCGAACGCGAGGTCGTGGCGCTCGGGCAGAGTCGGCGCACCGAGTCGTACTGGACACTGACCACGTTGACCGACGACGAGACCGACAACCTGGTTGCCAGGGTGCTCCTCCACCAGGGCGTGTTCAAGGCCTCCTACGCCGACTACCCGAGTGATCGCTGAGCGATCAGTGGAGTAGGGCGATCCCGGACTCACCGCCGAAGGCGTAGAGGAGCAGGTCCTCGAACACTGCCGGATCGCGCAACTGATTCACGAGGCCGTACGCCACGCTCCGGCGTGAGGGCTCGACCGGCTCGTCGGCGCCCTCCCAGGCTTCGACCGGACGGATCACCTCGGTGGCCGGGCCCTCACGCCACTGCGTCCACGGCACCGTCGTGTCGATGACCGACCGGAGGATCCGTTCGGGTGCGTCGCCCACTCGAGTCCAGAACACCTCGACGGCTCCGGGGACCACACGAACGGCGCAGTGGCGCATGTCGGGTTCGAAGAGCATTGGCCCGACCTCGGCGATGTCGATCCGACCCTCGGGGAGCCGGTAGAGCTGGCCGGGCATGGCCAGCCCGTAGGTGGCGCCGTCGACGTCGAAGACCCTGAGGTATGTGCGCTCGAGCGTTGCCGGCTCGGCCACGAAGTCGATCCCGTTGTGGGAGACCGCCCGTCGGGTGACCTGGCGGGCGAGGCCCTCGAGTCCGTGGAAGTACATCACGAACTGTCGCCCTCGGATGTGGACATCGGGCGACGCGATGTGTGGTGTGGTGACCTCGGTTCGCACATCGTGCAGCAGTCCGAGCCGGGCGTAACGCGCCTCGATCGCCGCCATCTGCTCGTCGGTGGCGGTTGGCGGTGTCACCGGGAAGCCGGAGTCGGCCAGGTGAAGCGACCCCGGCGCGTACACGGTCCAGGGGCCGGCCGGATCATCGGCGTACGCCAGCCGGATGTAGCTGCCCTTGTGATCGGCGAAGTACAGGTAGATGGCGCCGAGCCGGTCTTCGACCCACGCCGGGACGCGAATCATGCTCGGCCCCTGGATGTTCTCGCCGATGCTTGGATGACTCGAGGCGTCGATCAAGTGGGTGCGGCGCAAGGCCATGACTCGTCGTTCCTCGAGCGACGAGGCGCGCTCAGGTGATGGCGCCGCCGGGATGGCTTTCGTTGTGCTTGACCGTGAGCATCTTCCACACGTCGTCGGCGCTCATGGCCAAGTGCTCGTGTTCGGTGAGCGCATGGATGACCTCTTTGAGACTGGTGGACAGGTGCTCGGACTTGGCGAGCGCCTCGGGATGGATATCGCCGTGGTGCTCCTGGCTCAGGAACGCAGAGAGGTCGTCGGCGCTCGCCGCCAACTGGGTCAGATGGTGAGCGAGCGTGCCGTCCTCGTTGGCTGGATCGGTCATTCCGTCATCTCCATTCGTCGGCATCTGCAGTGTTCGGTGGTTCACCGGCAAGCCTACGCCGGTGAACCACCAGGTGACAGATCGGTCAGGGGGTCGCGACCGTCAGGCGTTCGCCTCGGCGGGAAGCCAGGCGCTGTAGCCACCGATGATGTCGGAGACATCGCTGAATCCGGCTTGACGAAGCACGCTCGCCGCCACCGAGGACCGGTATCCACCGGCGCAGAACACGACGGTCGGACGGTTGGGGTCGAGCTGGTCGACCATGCTCGGCAACTGACCGACGGGAATGAGCGTGGCCCCAGCGAGCGAGCCGAGTGCGTGCTCGCCGGGATTGCGCACATCGACGATCTGGAGATTGTCGAGCGCAGCGGCCCGCTCTTCGTACTCCGAACGGGTGAGGCGTGACGCCTGCTCGACCATGCCCGGGTTCTCGACCATCACCCGGAGGGGCTGGGCGAGGTAGCCGACCACCTTGTCGAACCCGATACGGGCCAGACGGTTCCGAGCTTCGATCTCGAAGCCCTCGTCGACCACGAGCACGATGTCGGCGTCGCTCGGCACGACGGAGCCCGCGAATTCGGCGTAGCGGCCATTGAGCCCGACATTGATGGAGCCGGCGAGATGACCTCGGGCGAACTCTTCGGGGTCGCGGCCGTCGAGGAGGAGGGCGCCGCGGGCGACCTTGTTCTCGACCTCGGCCAGCGTCAGCGCCGTCGGCATCGAGGTCTCGTCGAGCAGCGGACGTTCCTTGCGGTTGAGGATGGCGTCGTAGACGAAGTAGTCCGGTGCCGGTGGCTGGCCCTCGGTGACGAGATCGACGAAGGTCTTCTTGTCGGGAGCGAGCAGCGCGTAGTTGTTGCTTCGCTGTTCGCCGATCGTCGACTGGGTCTCGGTCGACAGGTTCTTGCCGCACGCCGAGCCGGCGCCGTGGCCGGGGAACACCCGGGTGGCATCGGGGAGGGGGAGCAACTTGGTGTGGAGGCTGTCGTAGAGCTTGTCGGCGAGCTCGTCGCGAGTGAAGCCGATCGAGGCGAGCAGGTCGGGACGGCCGACGTCGCCGATGAAGAGCGTGTCGCCGGTGAGGACGCCGTAGGGCACGGTGTCATCGGCGTGTTCGTAGACCACGATGCTGATCGATTCCGGGGTGTGGCCGGGGGTGTGGAGAATCTCGATCTGGACGTCGCCGAGCGAGATGCGCTCACCGTCGCCCAGGGGGCGGAAAGCGAACTCGGGTGAGGCCACCGACGAGAAGCCGATCTCGGCCCCGGTGGCTTCGGCCAGCTCGAGGTGGCCGGAGAGGAAGTCGGCATGGAAGTGGGTCTCGAGGATGAGCTCGATCGTGAGGCCGGCGGCCGCCGCATCGTTGACGTATTCATCGATGTCGCGGCGGGGGTCGACCACCACGGCCCGTCCGGTGGTCTCATCGCCGATGAGATAGGAGGCCTGTGAGAGGCAGTCGAGGTAGTACTGCGTGAACTTCATGCTTCGCTCCCTGTTCGGTGTTCGCTTGGGTATCGATGGGTCTTCGATCGAGAGGTTCGGCGTCGAGCCACCGATCGTGTCGGCCAGTTGTTTGAATGTACGGACAATTGTACACCATGTGATTCCGCCTCGCACCACCATGGGCCATTGGGCCCATTCCGAGGCGCCCTGCCCATGTTGCCGAGGGTTGCAACTGGTGCACGCTGGAGTCCATGACCACTCGGCTCCGCCTCCGTCGCACCCTCACTGCCGCCGCTCTCAGCCCCGTGCTGGCGCTGGCAACGCTCGGTCCGGCCGCAGCGCTCGATCCGCCGACGGTCAACGATCCGGCGGTGGAAGTGGCGACCGACAACGGCGACCTCTTTGCCTCGCCATGTCCGGAGATGACCGACTCGGTGTACCGGCTCTACCGGGCATTCTTCGGACGGGAGCCCGATGCCGTCGGGTGGCAGTACTGGATGGAGGTCTACGTCGCCCCCACCACCAATCTCGAGACGATCGCCAACGACTTCGTGCTCTCCGACGAGTTCCGTGCGACCTACGGGCCGCTGAGCAATGGCGACTTCGTGCGGCTGGTCTACAACAACGTGATGGGGCGCGAACCCGACCAGGCGGGCTACGACCACTGGGTCGGCTCGCTCGACACCGGCTACTCCCGGGGCGCGGTGATGATCGCCTTCAGCGAATCGGCCGAGTACGTGGCGCTGACCGACACCTGGCCTCCGCTCGCCGGGTACCTCCAGTGGTACGGACGTCCCCTCCAGTTCGCCTGCGGCAACGGACCGGTCATCGTGACGCCCGAACAGCAGACCGCCTTTGCCGACCTGATGATCTGGAACGACGCAGGCGAACCCGTCAGCTACCGCATGGGCGTCGAGACACCCGGCGGCACACTGATGGACGACTACCACCAGCTCGACGCCTCGAGCTACTCGATCTACTGGAACATGGAAATCGCGGTGATCGGCGGACGCTCGCTCATCATCGAGTTGCCCGACCGCAACGACGTGTTCTGGACCGCCGTGTTCTACGACGCCCCGCACGCCCCCGATCGTTCGCCCTACACCGATGGCTTCGGGGTGTTCGCTCGTACCGGTGCGCCGGTCGACGATGCCTCGTCGCTGCTGGCCGCCGTCGACGGTGGCGCTGAGATCGGGTTCGCCGACTGGGGTCGATGAACCCGACCCCGGCCGGTCACGGTCGGGCGAGCCGCTCGGCCACCGCTGCTCGATAGCGCCGGACGTTGGCGAGCTTCACGGTGTCGAACCCTCGGACCATGTCGGCGAGCGACGCAATCTCGACCGCTCGTTCGTAGGAATCGGCGGTGAGATCGCCGAGCAGGAGATCGACGAGTTCGGTGTATTCGCCGATGAGGGCACGTTCGGTTCGCCGCTCCTCGGTCCGGCCGAACGGATCGAGTCGGGTGCCCCGCAGCTTCTTGGTGCGCAGGATGCCCTTGAACATCGCCCGGCCTGCCGCCTCGGGAACGGCCACCTTCTTGTCGTAGCCGACTGCCTTCATGGTGGGCGGCTTGAGCTGGTAGCTCATGGATCCGGCGATGCCGCTGGACTCCTGGTCGAACCGGAGGGCCAACCGAGCCACCTCGTACTCGTCCTTGTAGGCCATGAACTTGTAGAGATGGCGGGCCACCGCCTGACTCAGCTCGGTCCTCGATCCCACGAGCCCGGCCTCGAGCGTGCGCACCTCACGGATCTTCGCCACGTAGCTCTCGGCGTAGGCGGCGTCTTGCCACTCGATCAGTTCGGGGATCCGCCACGCCAGGATGTCGGACAGCGCCGGATCGACACCGAGGTCGGCGGCCATCGAGTCGAGCGGTGGCGGGACGGCGACGGTGGCGTCGTCGACGTCGAGCGCCTCGAGAAGGCTGGGGTCGGCAGCGATGCGGCGACCGAGGCGGAACGCTTCCAGGTTGGTGGCAACGGCGACACCATTGAGCTCGATCGCTCGCTCGAGGCTTGCGCTCGACACCGGCAGCAGGCCCTGCTGGTAGGCGAGACCGAGCACCAGCACGTTCGCTGCGGGCTGTGACGACCACTGTCGGCGGGCGATGCCGGCGGTATCGAGCCAGAGGCTGTCGAGCGTGGCGGCCTCGACGACGGAGCGGAAACGCTCGAGCGCCGGGAAGGTCTCGTCGCCTCGCCCCGACACCATGGCACCGGTCGGGATGAGGCCGGTCGAGATGATGGCGCGAGTGCGGTCTTCGCTGGCCCGGTCGAGGTTCTTCGATGCAGCGACGAGGTCGAACACCAACATGGCATCGGCAGTGTCGACCCGATTCGATGCGCTGGCACCCGACGTATCCGCCGATGCGGGGTCGTCGGCGGTGATCCTCACGTTCGAGACGACCGGCCCGCCCTTTTGTGCGAGCCCGGTTTGATCCAGGCCGTTGGAGTGTTTGCCGTCGAGCATGGCGGCGGTGGCGAGCACCTGGCTCACCGTGACGACACCCGTGCCACCGATGCCGATGAGCAGCACGTCGGCCGAATCGGGGATCGCGGGTTCAGGCGGCAGCTCGCCGTCGGCGACCCTGGCCGGCGAGCCGCCTCGACGAGGGGTCGTCGGCGGTGCGTCGGGGTCGATCTCGATCGTGACGAAGGCCGGGCAGTTGCCGTTGAGACAGGTCAGGTCGTAGTTGCATGACTCCTGATGGATCTGGGTCTTGCGGCCGAACGGGGTCTGTACCGGGTGCACGCTGGCGCAGTTCGACACCTCGCCGCAGTCGCCACAGCCCTCGCAGATGGCTTCGTTGATCACCACACGAGTGGTCGGGGTCGCGACCAGTCCCCGTTTGCGATCACGCCGGAGTTCGGCGGCGCATCCCTGGTCGTAGATCAGCACGGTGACGCCTTCGATCTCGCGAAGCTCACGTTGCACGGCGTCGAGCTGGTCGCGGTGCTCGACCCGAACACCCTTGGCCATCGGCTCGGTGTAGCGCTTGGGGTCGTCGCTGACCACGACGGTCGTGTCGACACCTTCAGCGGCCAGCCAGTGCGTGAGTGCGGGGACCTCGATGTTGCCGGCGGCGTCCTGGCCACCGGTCATGGCGACGGTGCCGTTGTACAGGATCTTGTAGGTGATGGTGGTGCCGGCGGAGACGGCCTGGCGGATGGCGAGCGAGCCGGAGTGGGCAAGCGTGCCGTCGCCCAGGTATTGGAAGCGGTGCGTGTCGTCGACGAACGGCGACATGCCGACCCACTGCGCACCCTCGCCGCCCATGTGGGTGACACCGTGGACGCCGCGCTCCATGTAGAGCGACATCGAGTGGCAGCCGATCCCGCCGTGGGCGACCGAGCCTTCAGGAATGACCGTGGAGCGGTTGTGCGGGCATCCCGAACAGAAGTGGGCGGTACGGCCGGGGAGCTCGGCGGTGATGAGCGGGATGCGTGCCCGCTCGGACGCCAACCGGTCGGCCGGAAGGAAGACCTCGAGCCGTCGACGCAGCGGAGCGACGAGGTCATCGGCAACCAGGCCTCCGTGGCTCGCGAACAGCTCGCCGCGATCGTCGCGTTTGCCGTGAACGGCGGGCGTGTCGGCATGCCCATAGAGGAGGTCGCGGATCTGGCTCTCGATGAACGATCGCTTCTCCTCGACGACGACGATCTCGCGGAGGCCTTCGGCGAACCGCCGCAACGACGACGGCTCGAGCGGCCAGATCATGGCCGGCTTGTAGAGGCGGATGCCGGAGGCGGCGAGGTCGGCATCGGATCGCAGGCCGAGCCGCCCGAGCGCGTCGCGCAGTTCGCCGTACATCGAGCCGGCGGCGACAATGCCGAGTTCGGCTGGGCCCGCACCGATGATCCGATCGATGCCCTGCGCGGCCACGAACGCCTTCGCAGCATCGAGGCGACTGACCATCATCTCGCGCTCGAGTTCGAGTGAGAACGGGGCGATGAGCGTGGAGCTCTGCGAATGCCGCCACTCGAGATCGACCGGCGCGATGGTGAGTCGGCCCGGGTGGGGGTCGACCGTGGCGAAGGCGTCGGCAACGTTGGTGACGATCTTGAAGCCGACCCAACTGCCGGAGAACCGAGACAGTTCGTAGCCGTAGCGGCCGAAGTCGAGGACCTCCTGCACCGATCCTGGGTAGAGGGTCGGCATGGCGAGGTCGGCAAGGGCCCACTCCGACGCCGAGGCGATGGTGGAGGACTTGCAGGAAGGATCGTCACCAGCCACTGCGAGCACGCCACCGCAGTGGTCGACGCCCGAGGTGTTGGCATGGCGGAGGGCGTCGCCGGAGCGGTCGACGCCGGGACCCTTGCCGTACCACATGCCGAGGACGCCATCGAAGCGTGCGGTCGGTTCGAGTGCCGCTTGCTGGCTGCCCCAGACGATCGTGGCGCCCAGGTCTTCGTTGACGCCGCTGATGAACCGGACGTTGTTGGCCTCGAGCACAGCTCGATCGGCATCGTAGGCACCATCCATACCGCCGACGGGTGAGCCGCGATAGCCGGCGATCATGGCGGCGGTGCGCTGCCCTCGCTCCGCGTCGGCTCGGATCTGGTCGAGCGGGATGCGGATGACGGCCTGGATGCCGCTCATCGCCACGGTCCGGTCGGTCGCCTCGATGCGGTCGGTCAGCTCATAGTCGGTCACGCCGTGACACTACTGACTCTGCCCGAGCGGCGAGGATCGGAGGAGAACTCAGCCGAGGTCGGCCCAGGCCTCGACCGCGGCGATGGTGTCGCTGGTATCGGCCGCCGGCACGTTGCCCAACTCTTCGTGGGCGTAGCGGATGAACGCAGCCAGCACCTCGGCCAGTCGAGTGCGGTCGTCGACATCGAGCGTCAGTTTTGCCGGTACCCAGTCGTGAAGGAACACCTCGACCGACACCTCGCTCCAGCGCAGCGGATCGTAGGTGCCAACGCCGCCCTTGAACCACAGGAGCCGCTCGAGCAGCGGGAGATGAGCGTCGCCGAGGTCGGCGGCGTGTGGAGAACGAAGGAAGTCCTCGGTCAGCGCCTTGCTGGCGGCTCTGGTCAGCGGTTCGACGAGCGGGGCAACCCCGCCCTCGGGCAGGCGGCCCAGTACCCATTCGGTGAGCGGTCGGATGTCAGGCCAAGTGTCGGTCTCGTAGGGCGGCACGGTGTTGAAGCCGAGATCGATGGCCTCGGCGATACGGGCTCGAGCGACGGCAAGGTCGAGCGGTCGTCGGCTCATGCCGTCCTCGAGTCCCTCGTCGATCACACGGCTGAGATCGTCGAGGTCCATCGGCACGGCGAAGCCGTCGGTCACGACCACACCCTGGTTGTTGTCGATCAGCACGACGATCGAGAAGACCTTGCCGCCGGGGAACCGGACCTCGAGCGTCAGCTGGTCGGCATCGCCCAGGACGTCGACCAACTCGAAGCCGCGTTCGACGGTGGCATCATCGATCCGTCGCAACCAGGTGGGTAGCCAGTCGGTGGCGCCGATGCGCTCGCGTACCTGCTCGAGGGCATCGGTCCGGGGGAGGAGTGAGGCGACGGCGATCGCCAAGGCATCGGTCTCGCGTGCTTCCAGCCCGGCGAGTTCGAGCAGTTGGTCGATGACCTCGTCGTCGGCACGCTCCGACGCATCGAACATCGACTCGGCGCGCTGATCGTTCGAATCGACGAAGGCGGAGGCGAGACCGAGGAGCTCGATCGGATTGGCATCGATCGCCATGCGGATCGAGCGGAACAACGCGAGGTCGCCCTCGTCGAACTCATCGCCGGCGCTCGCGGCAGCGTCGAAGCCGCGCCGAGGGTCGAGTGGCGGAGGGCTGTCGGTGGTCTTCTTCGGCGTGGTGCGACCGCCGCCTTGTTTCTTGCGCGCCATGTGGTGTCCTTCGAGTCCGGGTGTTCAGCGTGACTTGCCCGCAAGGAACAGGCCGATCGACTTGTCGATGCGACGCTGGCGGGTGTCCGCAGCCTTGGCGCCGTTGATGTTGTCGATGTGGTAGCGCTGCAGGCTATTGGACAGGCCGTCGAAGAAGGCTTTCGCCTCGGGATGGGTGACGAACGCAGCAGCGAGGTCGTCGGGAATCTCGACCGAACGCGGCGTGGCATCGACGGTGGCGACCACCACGACCTCGTCTCCGGCCGACAATCCGGCTGCGGTGCGGACGGCAGCACTCACGGGGATCATCGATGTCCCGTTCATGACGCCGACCGTGGTGCGGTACTCGTGACCGTTGAGCGACACACGCAGCGGTGGTTTCTTCCCGGCGCCGAGCTGCTCGATGACCTCGGGCGGTACGACGATGCCGGTCGCCTTCTTGCCTGCGGCCTGATGGAGTTCGGCGGCGAAGGTCGCCGTTGCGGGTGATGCAGCCATCAGGCGGCTCCTCGATCGTCGTCGGTGTGAGAAGGAGCGTAGGTCTGCGATCATGGCTTGACTCGACGAGACCCGACGACCGACGGAGCGTGGGTGATGGCAGAACCGAATGGATCGACCGGCGAGCAGCGTCGACTTCACTCCGTGGAACAGCTGGCCGAGCTGGTGATCGCTGCGTCAGCAGGTCGTAGCCGCTTCGTCGTCGGGCTCGTCGGTCCGCCCGGCGTCGGCAAGTCGACGGTGTCCGGTGCGCTCACATCACTGCTCGATCCCGCTCCTCCGATCGTCGGGATGGACGGCTTCCATCTCGCCAACCAGGTGCTGGTCGACCGGGGGCTGATCGACCGCAAGGGCGCTCCCGACACCTTCGATGCCGATGGGTTCGTGGCCATCCTCGAGCGGCTCCGCTCGGCCGACACCACCGTGTGGTGTCCCCGGTTCGACCGCTCCATCGAGGACTCGATCGCGGCTGCCGTCGCCGTCACGCCCGCCGATCGGATCGTCATCGTCGAGGGCAACTACCTTCTGCTCACCGACGCGCCCTGGGACCGAGTCGCCGACCTGCTCGATCTCGCCGTCTACCTCGACCTCGCTCACGCGGCGCGGGTCGGCCGCTTGATCGCTCGCCACATCGAGTTCGGCAAGTCCGAGACCGACGCCAGGCGCTTCGTGGAAGTCTCCGACGAGGTGAACGCTGCGATGGTCGCTGCCTCCCGCTCCCGGGCGGGAGCGACGCTGACGCTCTCCTGAATCGTCCCGGTGACCTGAGCGTCCCAGTCGCGGGTCACGTGGGCCAACGCTCGGAGTCGGGCAACCGTGGGAGCGAGAGGGTCGCCGAGCACCATTGCGGCGACCCAGTTCGGGTGGCGTGCCAGGGCGCTGGCGGCGAGGTGGTCGATGGTGGCGGCGTGGGCCGCGAGGCCGTCCACGGCGACGGCGTCGCCGAGCATCTGCAGGTGGCTGACCGGGGAAGACGTGGTGATTGGTGGCATACGTCGACGGTACGCCCGAGCATTCATTACGAAAAGCGATGATTGTGAATGGAGGTGATCAGTTGTGCTGATGTATCAGCGACACTACGGTTGCAGCGCATGTGGAACGACATCAGCGCCCGCCATCTCCTTGCGCTTCGGGCGGTGAGCGACGAGGGCACCTTCGGCAAGGCGGCCCAACGGCTGGGGTTCACCCAGTCGGCGGTGTCACAACAGATTGCGGCGCTGGAACAGATCGTTGGCCAGACGCTGTTCGATCGGCCATCCGGACCGTTCCCTCCCCGGCTGACGCCTGCTGGCGCACTCCTGTTGGAACACGCCGCCGACATCATCGATTCGTTCGAGACCGCCGAACGCGAATTGGCCCGGCTGGCGCTCGGCGTCACCGGCCACCTGCGGGTCGGAACGTTCCAGTCGATCTCGGCGCGGGTCATCCCTGCCGCACTCGGCCGGCTCCACCTCGAAGCGCCCGACGTCGAGGTCACGTTGGTCGAGGGCGATCCGGAAACCGACGCTCGGATCGAGGCGATCCGACGAGGCGACCTCGACCTGGCGTTCGTGATCGGCGACGTCGACATCCCCGGCGGTTCACGTTGGTTGGGCGACGACCCCCATGTTGCGGTGGTGCCGGCCTCGACGCCCGACGGTCCGCTCGAACTGGCCGAGATGGGAACGCAGCCGATGATCGGCCAGCCGCCCGAAGACACCTGCGGGTTGCTGGTGGATCGGGAACTCGAGCGGCTCGGGATCACCCCGCGCTATGTGTTCCGCTCGCACGACAATGGCGCGGTGCAGGGCATGGTCGGGGCGGGTGTCGGGATCGCCATCGTGCCGTTGCTCGCCGTCGACGTTGCCGATCCGACCATCTCGGTACGGCCGACGGTCCCGCCCGTCACGCCGCGACGGGTGTCGATCATCTGGGACCCACAGCGGACGTTGCCGGCGACGGCCGAGCGATTCCTCGATCTCGTCACCGAGATCTGCGAGACCCGCCTCGACACCGGCGGGCGCCTGCTGGCGTCGGCGGAGTAGCTGCTCAGCTCCGGACGAGTCGACCGGGGAGCTCGCCGGTGAACGAATCGTTGACTCGGGTCACGACCCCGCCGACGACGGTGGCAACGTAGCCCTTGGCATCCTGCAGGAGGCGGGTGCCGCCGGCCGGGAGGTCGGCGACCAGGTGCGGCTGACCCAGCTCCAGATGTTCGAAGTCGATGACGTTCACGTCGGCCCGCTTGCCGACGGCGAGCACACCCCGATCGGTGAGCCCGAAGAGTGCGGCGGTGTCGCTGGTCATCTTCTTGATGACGAAGGGCAGCTCGAGCTTCGGTCCGCGGTGACGATCACGGGCCCAGTGCGTGAGCATCCAGGTCGGGGTGGAGGCATCACAGATGAAGTTGGCGTGGGCTCCGCCGTCGGCGAGGCCGAGCACCGAGCTCGGGTGCGACAGCATCTCGTAGAGGGCGTCGCCACTGCCGTGGCTGTAGCCGAGGAACGTCATGAGCAGGAAGTTGCGACCCTCGTTGTCGAGCAGGCGGTCGTAGAGCTCTTCGAGCGGGTCGACGCCACGGGCCGCGGCGCGTCCGCCGATCGAGTCTTCTTCGGTCGGCTCGTAGTTGATCGGCGTGCCGAGAACGTAGGTGCGGTTGAAGGTCTGGTTGAGCAGGGCACGAAGGGGGTCGGCGGCGGCCGCCGCCTCGTCGGCCGCTCGGCATTCCGCAAGCAGGGTCGCCTTCAGCTCGGGGTCGGCCATGGCGGCGGCCCGCTCGGCGAGCGGGAGGTCGAGCAGGGGAGCGAAGCTGGGGAGGTCGACGAATCGGTGACGGACCGACAAACCGAGCAGCACACCGAAGGGGCGGCCGGCAACCTGAGGGATGACCTGGTGGCCGTCGGCCTGCGCCTGCGCCGACAGGTCCATGAACGTTTGCCACTCGTCGGGTTCGACCAGGTTCTGCAGCATGAGCCAGGTGACCGGTCGCTCGATCTCCTGGGCGAGACGGATCATCCAGTCCATTTCGCGCTTGGGAGCGACGAGGTCTTCGCCAGCCAGACCGGCGGGCGCCACTTCGAACAGGCCCCGACCGGCCCGCTTCATCGCTCGGCCGATGGCGAACAGCTCCTCTTCGGCGGCGAACGTGCCCGGCACCGGTTCACCGCTCATCGCTCGGTGGCCGATGGTGCGGCTGGTCGAGAAGCCCATGGCGCCGGCCTCGATGGCCTCCTGCACCAGCCGTGGCCATGGCCGCGATGTCGTCGGAGCTGGCGGGTTCGTTGTCGGCACCACGCTGCCCCATGACATAGACCCGCAGTGGCCCGTGTGCGATCAGGGCAGCGACATCGGCGGCATAGCTGCGACGCTCGAGCGCATCGAGGTAATCGGGGAAGCTCTCCCAGTCCCAGCTCAGCCCCTCGCTCAGGGCGGCACCGGGGATGTCCTCGACGCCCTCCATCAGCTCGATCAGTTGGTCGTGGTCGGTCGGTTTGGCGGGGGCGAAGCCCACGCCGCAGTTGCCCATCACGACCGTGGTGACCCCGTGCGGGGTCGACGGCTCGAGGTAGGGGTCCCACGTGGCCTGGCCGTCGTAGTGGGTGTGGATGTCGACGAAGCCGGGTGTCACCAGCAGGCCCGAGGCGTCGATCTCGCGCTTGCCCGGTCCGAGATCGGGGCCGATGGCCACGATCATGTCGCCGTCGATGGCGATGTCGACCCCGTCGACCGGATCGGTGCCGGTGCCGTCGATGACCCTGCCGTTGCGGATGACCAAGTCGTGCATGTGTGTCCCCCTGCCGAGTGCGCGCCGTCGGCGCTCTCGAGACCATAGTCACGATCTTCGCAACAGGAACAATGCGGCGCCGTGCCGGAATGGTGCCGCCGACCGGCTGGTTTCGCCCCCATGCGCCCCGTCTCTCTGTTGGCAATATCGGTCTTGGTGCTCGCCTCCGCGTGCTCGCCGCAGACCGACCGGTCGAGCCCCCCGTCGTCGACCATCGAACCGGCGCTGACCGCAAACGAGATCGACTCGCAGATCGCACTCGACCCCGAGCGGGCCGTTGAATCGTCGGCGCTGCCGCCGCGGCATCTCGACACGAGCGCGTTCCCCGAGTCACTCGTCGATCGGACGTTGATCGTCTCGGGCGGCCCGCCGCCAGACGGGATTCCGTCGATCGACGCTCCGACCTTCGCCCCCGTCGGTTCGATCGACTGGCTGGACGACGACGAGGCGGTGCTCGTGCTCGATGTCGAAGGCGACGTCCACATCTACCCGACGCAGATCATGGTGTGGCACGAGATCGTCAACGACGAGATCGCCGGCCGGCCGGTGGCGGTCACCTTCTGTCCGCTCTGCAACTCCGGTCTCGCCTTCGAGCGATCGGTGCCGCATCCCAACGGAACGCACATGGTCCTCGACTTCGGTACATCGGGGTCGCTCTACCAGTCGGCGATGGTCATGTACGACCGTCAGACCGAGAGTCTGTGGACGCACTTTGACGGGCGGGCGGTCATCGGTGATCTGGTCGGCGTGGAACTCGACCGTCTCCCGCTCGGAATCACCTCGTGGCACGACGCCCGTGCGGCCCACCCCTCCGGCGAGGTCCTGCAGCGCCCCGCCACCGATCGCGACTACGGTCGCAATCCGTACGAGGGGTACGACCAGCTGGATGGCCCGATCGGTGGGTTCTTCGACGGTGACATCGACTCGAGGCTGCCGGCGATGACCCGAGTGGTCGGCCTCGACATCGGCGGCGAGACGTTGGCGATCACCCTCGACCACCTGGCCGCCGAGCGGCTGGTCGCGTTCGAGATCGGGGGTCAACGAGTCGTGCTCTGGCACCAGCCCGGCCTCACCTCGTCGCTCGAGGCGGACACCGTGGCGGGTGGTCGCGACATCGGGGCGGTCGCTGCGTTCGTCACCGACGACGTCTTCCTCCTCGGCCCCGACGGGCTGAGCGATGAAGCCACCAACAGCACGTGGAACCTCTTCGGCCGAGCGATCGCCGGTTCACGATCCGGCGAGCAGCTGACGGTGGCCGAGAAAATCGACACGTTCTGGTTCGCCTGGTCGACCTATCATCCGGCCACCGCAGTCGTCGATCGAGAGGGACCACCATGACCGAGCTCGCCACCATCGCTCCCGCGTTCAGGGACATGGCCCATCGCATCGTGTGGTGCACGGCCGCAACGGTCGACGCCTCCGGGCGGCCCCGGACCCGCGTCCTGCATCCCATTTGGGAGTGGACCGACGGCGAACTGACGGGGTGGATCGCTACGTCACCCAACTCGGTGAAGGCCAAGCATCTTGCCCATCAATCGGCGCTGTCGCTCACCTACTGGGACACCTCACACGACACCTGCACGGCCGATTGTGACTCGAGCTGGGAGACGGGCGACGCCGTGCAGGCGGGCTGGGATCGATTCGCCAACGGGCCGGCGCCGGTGGGCTATGACCCCAGCATCATCCCGCAATGGACGAGCGCCGAGGTCGCCGACTTCGGTGTGTTGCGCCTGACGCCGACCCGACTCCGGGTCATGCCGGGGACACTGATGACCGCCGGGAGCGGCGAGCTCCTGAGCTGGCGACGCTGACATCGTCGCCCGTCGGCGCTGCGACTGCTGGTTCGAGGGGCCGCTGACTCGAGGGGTTTACCGGTTCGAGTCGAAGCGCGCAACGGCAACCACGTCGCAGCGAAGCGTCTCATCGAAGGCGACCGTCGTGTACACCTCACCGGGGGTCGGCGACCCGACGGCCGCGTTTTCGACGAACGAGGTGCCGTAACCGCGTCGCACGTTCTCGGCGTCGATGAGGGCGACTTCGATGGTGTAGTCGGCAGGGGTCGCCCCACTGTTGGTCACCGTCAGATCGGCCTCGATGTAGCCGTAGCCGTTCGGTTCGCGGATCGTGCACGCCGTGAGGTCGGCGAACCTCTCGGTGGCGCTCGCCTCGTATCGGTCGGCGCCGATGACCTCGCAACCGACCCCCGCGTCGCTGAACACGTAGCTCTGCTCGATCGTGCGCTCGCCGGCGCGGAGGCTGCTCACGTAGACGTTGTCGTCACCCACCCGGACCCCGTCGGCGTCCAGGTAGGCGACCGTGAGCAGATAACTCGCCGTGCGGTCGGTCGTGTTGCGCATGTCGATCTGCAAGGTCGAGGCGTCCAGGCGCGTACAGCTCTCGATGTCGCTGAGGTCAGCTTGCGTCGATGAGGCCGGCTGGACGACACCGAGTGCAGGGTCGGCGGCCCCCGTCTCCTCGGCAGCATCGAGGAGCGACGATGTCGTGGTCGTCGCTGCTGCCTCGCCGGCGATGACCGAGCTCGAGCCGTCATCGCTCGCGGTCAGCGTGTACACCCCAGCGATCAACCCGAGCACGGCAACGGCGCCGACGACGGCCGTCAGCACTCGCCGATTGGGTGGCGTCGGGATTTCGTCGTCGGCCGCACGATCGTTGGCATCCGAGGTACGGCCCTCGGCCCCGGTGGCAGGGTTCTCGACGCCGGTGGGCATTGATGTTTCATCGCGACCAGTAGGCGAGGCGTCGGTATCCGGGAGCTGCCACGTCGGCGTCGACGATTCGATGGATTCCGGATCTGCGATGGCCGGAGCGGGCTCGGCGTGACTCCCGAACCATCCGGGCTCGACGGATGACTCCGGCGTGGACTCGAAGGTGCCATGACTCGTTGCGGGTTCCGGTTCATCGGCGGTGGTACTTGCGAACGGCTCGGGCTCGACGTCGGAGGCGAACGTCTGCTCCGGCTGGAATGGCTCGGGGTCCGATGCGGAGGGCTCGGGCTCAACTACGTAGTCGGGGTGGAGTTCGGGCGCGTACCAACGATCGTCGCTGGCGATCCAATAGCCGGTCGGCGGAGGCCAGGCGTGCACGGTGCCGTAGCCGTCGGTCCATGAATTTGGTGTGTCGGTCACGTGGTCACCCTTGGTCTGCGTCGTCGCTCTCAGCCCTCATCGGCAGGAAGAGGGATGATTTGACCCTCTGACTGGCATCGTCAGCGTCCATGGCGTAGCCAATGTCCATGACCGACCGCACCGTGCCGTCCGACCCTGCCCGCCGAGTCGATCCGCGTGAACCGGTGTTGGCGGGGGTCACGGTGGTCGATCTTTCGCAATATCTCGCCGGACCCACCTGCACCCGCATGTTGGTCGAGCTGGGTGCCGACGTGATCAAGATCGAGGTCCCGCCCTACGGCGACCCCGGTCGGTCGTTCGCTCCCCGCAAGAACCAGCGGGCCGGCTTCCATGTCCAACAGAACCGTGGCAAACGGTCGGTGTGTGTCGATCTCGGAACGGTCGAGGGGGTCGAGGTCGTTCGGCGTCTGATCGCCAAGGCCGACATCGTGGTCGAGAACTTCAGCCCCGGAGTGATGGCCCGAAAGGGGCTGTCATACGACGAGCTGAGCGCCGATCACCCTGGCCTCATCATGGTGTCGATTTCGGGCTTCGGCCAGACAGGGCCGCTGGCGTCGAAGCCTGCGTTCGACTTCATCGCCCAGGCCTATTCAGGCATCATGCACATGACCGGCGAGACCGATGGCCCGCCGCTGTTCGTCGGGATCGGGCTCGCCGATTCGAACGCCGGCGTGCATGCGTTCGCCGCCATCGGCCACGCCTTGTTCCGCCGGGAACGGACCGGTCGAGGCACCCACCTCGACATTTCGATGGTCGACTCGTTGGTCCACATGCACGAGACGGCGGTCTACGCTCCGTCGATCACCGACGGTGCGTACGAACCGATTCGCCAGGGTCGGTTCTACCAACCGGCCCAGCCCGGCGGCGTCTACCGCGGGCCGCAGGGGTGGATCGTGATCTTCTGCACCCAGGGGCAATTGGGCAATCTGTGGACCGCAATGGGTCACCCCGAGTTCGCCACCGATCCGCGTTTCGACAACAACGAGGCGAGGCTCGCCAATCGCGACGCGCTGACCGACGAGATCGAAACGTGGCTGGCAAGCTTCGAGTCGGATGCCGCTGCGCTGGCCGTGCTCGATGAACACCGTGTGCCGGCCAGTCGGGTCAACTCACCGGCCGATCTTGCGGCGAGCGACCACCTTCGCTTCCGAGGGTCGATGCGGACGGTGCACGATCCTCGGCTCGGGTCGGTCGACACGCCGGGGTTTCCGCTCGTGTTCGCCGGCGACGATGCCCCCCGAGTCATGGCCGACGACGTGGTGGCTCCGAACCTGGGCCAGCACAACCGAGAGGTCTTGGCGATGGCGGGCTACAACGACGACGAGATCGAAGCGCTCGAGGCCGCGGGAACGCTCGGTTCCAAGGACCGCTGATTCAGCGTTGAATCCAGCCGGTCGAGTACCGCTTGGACTCGTCGGCCGAATCGAACACGATGCGAAAGACCGACTGGTCATCGTGTCGGCCGACGAACATGCCGACCGATCGCTCCAGGGGTGTCACCTGCTCCGGTGAGACGAGGTGAGCGCGTGTGAAGTCGATGAGATCGTCGCAGCTGACGGCCATGACGTCGGGGCCATCGACGCGTACCGCTACCCGGCCGGGATGGAAGTCGTAGACGTAGTCGATGACGCCGACCGGTCCGTTGCTCGCACGTCGCGTCGGTACCTCGTGGACGTGCAGTTCGCCCACGATGGTCTCGGGCACCGGGGCGTGCTGCGACTCGGCCGAGCCGGGGTCGTTGCTGAACTGGGAAAGAGACATCGGTCACCTGGGGCTGCCACGGGAGAGCGTACCTTGCATCTCGCCGATCCCTGACGCGCCCGGTTCAGCCATCGAAGGGCGTCGAGCCCGGCGATTCCGAGGTGAGTCCCCTGACCTGGCCGGATGACGGCGCGGGGACGACAGATCCAAGAAAGTTTCGCTGCCGCCACGCCTCATAGACGACGATCGCTACGGCATTGGCGAGGTTCAGGCTGCGGTTGCCTGCCACCATCGGAATCGTGAGGATCCGCTCGGGCGAGAGGGCCTCCAGCACGGTCGCGGGCAGGCCCGTTCGTTCGGCGCCGAACACCAGCACGTCGTCGGTCTGGTACTCGATGTCGCTGTACCGGGTGATACCCGATGAGGAGAAGGCGAACCAGCGTCCGGGCAGGTGGTGGCGGGCCGCGTCGAGGTTCGCGTGCACCGACACGTCCACCAGCTCGTGGTAGTCGAGCCCGGCGCGTCGCAGCGATCGTTCATCGAGCGAGAACCCCAGCGGTTCCACCAGATGGAGGTGGAGTCCGGCGTTGGCGCACAGGCGGATGATGTTGCCCGTGTTCGGGGCGATTTCGGGATGGACGAGCACGACGTGCATGGTGGCGCCCTCAGTAGGTCGACGACGTGGCGATGTTGCCTGATGGATCGATCAGATACGCCGTGTCGCCATCGTTGTTCCAAATGGCCGATGTCGTGCTGCACCAGTGGAGCTCGGTTTCGGTGTCGTCACCGCATCCGGAGTAGACGACGACGTCCGCGCCGGATCCGAGCTCGATAGGTGGGAAGAGGAAGCGATGGGTCGAGGAGTCATCGCGCAGCTGCCACCCGTCCAACGCAACGGGCGACGGGCCAACGTTGACGATCCGCACCCACTCACCGTTGAGCTCGATCGAGTCGTCACCCGGGGCGTCGAACTCGATGTGGTCGATCCTCAGGTCGGTCGGTTCCCCGGCGAGGTCGGTCGAGCGCGGCCCGCAGGCGTCGGGGTCCCAGCGACCGAGGACCGCTGCTGCTGCCGACGCCTCGGCTTCCTCGAGCCGCTCGGCTTCGGCGACATCGGGGGGATAGCGGCGGGCAACGGCGAAGCCGCTGGCGACTTGTGTTTCGTTGACGAAGACGTCGCCGACCCAGGCATAGCGCAGCAGTCGGCCGAACCGATCACGATCGGTGGTGTCGACGACGAGTTCGACGTCACGACCGGCAAGGAGTTCGGCGAGCGCATCGGTGGCGGCGTCATAGAGACAGTCGCTGCGTTCCGGCGTGTCGATGCCGATCAACCGGACGCGTTCGATGTCGCCACCGATATTGACGTCGAAGGTGTCGCCGTCGATGACCGCCACCACGGTGGCCGTTGTCGAATCGCCGACCGTCGGCATTGTCGAATCGCCGACCGTCGGCATTGTCGGACCACCGACGGGCGGTGCTGTCGGAGCGTCGACGGTCGGCGTCGCCCCGTCGGCCGTCGTTGGGGTGGCGGCCGGTCCCTGGCGGCTCGTGATCGTCGTCTCGTCCGCCGCCGAATCCGGCGTGCAGCCAACGAACACGGCCAGCCCGAGGGTGATCACGGCGACGATGCCCGTTGCGGCTCGACGCCGGAGGCGGCGCTCAGCCATCGCGTCGGTCGAAGTGCTGATAATCCTGTCCGCCGGCCCAGCTTCCGCCCCATGCCCAGCCGATGGTGGCGAAGCCACTCGTGACGGCATCACCGGGTTGGATCATGCCTGGCACCTGCTGGGATCGATCGGCATAGGCCGATCCTTCGGGCGGGTCGATGCCGTTGGGCGTCACGTAGGGGTTGACGAGCGGGTTGAGGTCGATCGCCCGGCCGAATGCATGCCACGACCAGGTGGACGTGCCGGCGACGAAGCGGCAGTTGAAGGCGGAGGTGTTGTTCGCCTGCATCGAGCGGAGGTCGTCGGCGCCGAAGTCGTCGACCAGGCGCAGCGATTCGATCGGGAATGCGACAGCGAAGAGTTCGGCGAAGACGGCGACGATGTCCTCGGCAACTTCGGCATCAACGACCAGTTCGCCGACGGCCTGCCCCCCATCGGGCGTGTGGTGGGTGACCTGGACGTAGCGAAGTTGGTCGAGCGGGAACGGGCACCCCTCGGTCCAGCTCGATCCGACCATGCGATCGAGTACGACGGCATCGAGTTCATCGATCGATGACGTGAAGGCGTGCGGTGTCAGCTCGAGCGGTGACAGCGATCGAGGGGGGAGGGTGACGGAGGTGCGGGCGCTCGAAGGGACGGTCGTCGGTGACTCGCTCGTTGGTGGCGTCGACGGGGTTGGGAGGTCTGCGTCATCGGTCGCTGGGGTCACCGACGCGGCGGTGTCGGCTGCGGCGGCACTGTTGGCGGCGGCACTGTTGGCAGCGGCACGGTCGTCGGAGCATCCCGACGAGGCGGCGACACACATGATGGCGCCGGCGAGAATGGCCGAACGAGCGCAGCGTCGGCGCACCACTCGGATTCAGTCTTCCAGCGTGGCGAGGAGCTCGTCGATGGTGTGGTTCTCCTCGAGTGGGTGCCGCAGCGCAACGCCGGAGACGATCTCGTAGCGGTTGCGACGTCCGACGCGCTGGCGTCGGATGTACCCGCCTTCTTCGAGATCATCGAGGATGCGCTGGACGGCGCCCTGCGTGATCCCGACCACCTGTGAGATGTCGCGCTGGCGTAGGTCGCCGTTGCGGCTGATGGCGATCAACACGTGCGCATGGTTGGTGAGAAAGGTCCAACCGTGCTTCGGAGTGTCGAGATCGAGCAATGCCATTGCTCGATCATATGCATTCTGCTGGGTGTGTCGGTGCTCGTCGGGTTCCGCCATCTCACTCCCCCTGCTCCGACGGCCGAGCGACGGACCGTGTGGATCGGCGGCGCCGGTCCGCCGCGAACGCTTCGGCCCCGACGAGGGCGTCGGTGACCAGGTGCGTGCCCGACGTCGTGCGGTGAGTGGCTCGGAAGAGGAGATGGACACCGACGGGCAGGGTGAGGATCATCGCAGCCACGGCGACGCCGAGCAGGATGATGCCGTCCCACGTCAGTTCGGTCATGGCGCCCAGGGCAACGAGGATAAACGCAACCGGGCTTGCCTTGCCCGCCGCGTGGAATCGGGCATAGGGCGTGCGGAACCGCAGCATGCCCAAGCCGGCGGACAAGGCCAGAAGGGCACCGGCGATCATGAGACTTGCGCCGACCGGGTTCATGGTCGCTCACCGTTCGGCTGGGGCCCGAAGCTCTCGTGCTCGATGAAGCGGCTGGCAGCGACGGTTGCGGTGAAGCCCACGATGGCGACGACCAGGATCAGAGCGAGGTTCGTTGCGTCCTGACGGAACCCGGCGTCGGCGGCGATGGCGGCCATGAGCGCGACCAGCATGACGTCGAGCGCTGCCACGCGGTCGGCGAGGGATGGTCCGCGCGCCACCCGCGTTGCGCCGGCGAGAGCGGTCATGCCGAGTGCGCTGTAGACGATCACGGTCACGACGTTCATGAGGTCGCCTCCTTCGGGGTCTGGGAGCTGGTGTCGGCGGCCGGGAGCGCAGCAGCGACGAGCGCTGCCAGCCGTTCGACTTGTCGAGTGGTTGCGCTGCGGCGGTCGTCGTGGAGCAGGTGCAGGTAGAGGACACCCGAGTCGGGATCCGCATCGACGACGGCGGTCCCCGGGGTGAGGGTGATCGCGATCACCATGACGAGGAGGTGAGCCCGTGCTTCGCTGGGGAGGGGGACCTCGATGACCGACTCCTGGGTGTGGTCGGTCGGTGTAAGGGCCTCCCACGCAACGTGCACCGTCGAGGTGGCGAGATCGGCGAGCACGGGGCCGACGAGCCGCAGCAGAGCCACCGGGCGGACCCGCTCGGCGAGCGATGCCTGTCCGAGGACTGGCCAGGCGGCAACGACGGCGACGACCGAACCGGAGGCAACATTGGCAAAGCTGAACGAACCCCAGAGTGCACACCACACGAGGATCAGCGCGGCGACACCAACGATGGCCAGTGGCGAGCGCCACGGCGCAGCGCGATGGGTGGCGGCGTCACTGCTCATGGCCAGACCGCCTCGACGTAGGGCCGGGCGTCGATCAGCTCGATGGCGGCACGCTCGCTGAGATCGAACAGGGTCCCGGCAAACAGGGCGATACCGAGCGTGCCGGCGATGGCGAGGGTGGTGGCACCATTCATGATCCACTTCGACGTACCTGAAGCAGAACGTGCACGGGCACCGGGGACGGGCTCGGACGGTGTCCCCCAGAACACGCCGAGCCAGATCTTGGACATCGACAGCAGGGTGAAGAGGCTGACGACGAGCGAGACGACGACAATCGGGACCGAGCGTACGGCGATTCCCGCATCCACGAGCGAGAGCTTGGCGACGAAGCCGGACAGGGGCGGCAGGCCGGCGAGGTTCATCGCGGGCAGGGCGAACAGTGCCGCCAGGTACGGCCGGCGCGCTGCCAACCCGCTGACACGTTTGAGCGAACTGGTTCCCTGATCGTCCTCGACCAGACCGCCGACCAGGAAGAGCACGGTCTTCACCGGCATGTGGTGGATGAGGAAGAGCATCGCGCCGGCAATGCCGGCCACCGAGAACAACCCCAAGCCCATGAGCATGTAGCCGATCTGGCTCACGACGTGGAACGACAGGATCCGCTTGACGTCGTCCTGGGCAAGGGCGCCGACGACGCCGACGACCATCGTCGCCCCGGCGAGCACCAGCACGATCGGACCCAGGTCGTCCATGCCGGTGAGTACTTGGAATCGGATCATCACGTAGACACCGATCTTGCTGAGCAGCCCGGCGAACACGGCGGTGATGGTCGTCGGGGCGGTGGGGTAGGCATCAGGAAGCCAGGAGAACAGTGGGAACATCGCCGCCTTCGTGCCGAACACGACGAGGAACCACAGCCCGATCCCGAGGCGAAGCGGATCTGGCAGGTCAGGAATGCGCTCGGCGAGCAGCGCCATGTTGACCGTGCCGGTCGAGGCATAGACGATCGCCAGGCCGAAGAGGAAGAAGGTCGACGCAAGCAGATTGATCACCACGTAGGTCATGCCGGATCGAATCTGCGACCGCTGCCCCTGATGGGTCAACAGGACATAGCTCGACACGAGGATGAGCTCGAACGCGACGAACAGTGTGAACAGATCGCCGGTGAGGATCGACAGGGCAACGCCAGCCGTCAGGACGAGGAGGACCGGACCGACCAAGGAGGGGTCGACACCGGCAATGGTCCGACGCTGGCCGATGGCGAAGAGTTCGACGACCAGGATCGTGCACATCGCAACGACGAGGACCAACACGG
The DNA here is from genome assembly GCA_041394265.1 of Acidimicrobiales bacterium. Lineage (NCBI taxonomy): Bacteria > Bacillati > Actinomycetota > Acidimicrobiia > Acidimicrobiales > Acidimicrobiales bacterium. The sequence goes on along the minus strand of JAWKIO010000005.1, from coordinate 984,505 downwards.
CGAACAGGTCGGCGACCAGCACGATGCCGAGATCGGGACGCCAACCGCCGACCCTGAGCACCTGGGTGCCGTTGCGAGCAACGTCGACGGCGATCACGGCGCTGGACCCGGCGGTGAAGAGCAGTGTGATCAGGGTGACCAGATCGCGTCCGAGGTGTCGGTTGCCGGCGACGAGCACGACACCGGCCGCCAGCAGCGGCCCGAGGACGAGGAGCGCCATCAACGTGGTCATGACCACACCTCCGGTCCCGGGTTGGCTTCGACTCGTTCGGCCTCGGCCCGAGCGGCCGCCTCACGAGCGTCCTCGGCATCGGCATCGGCCGCAACGCGGTGATCCTCGAGGTCGTCCTCGACCAGGTCGTCGCCGGTGAGTTGTTGCTGACGCCGAGCGAGGGCGAGGAGGAACAGGGTGAGGCCGAACGAGATCACGATCGCCGTGAGGGCGAGCGCTTGGGGCAACGGATCAGCCGCGGCTTCGACGGTGGTCTGATCTGCGATCGGAGCATCGCCTGCCGGTCCGCCCGCAGCCAGGAGGGCGAGCACGGTCGCGTGGCCGAAGAGCGAGAACCCGAGAACGATCCGGCTGAGTGAACGCGAGGTGATCAGGTAGGTGCCGATCGTGGCGAGACCGGCGATGGCGAAGATGAGTGATGCACTCATTCGGCCGCTCCCAACTCATCGGCACCGAGCCCGTCGAGGACGGCGACGATCAGGCCAACGACGACGAGTGTGACGCCCAGGTCGAACACGAGGGCGGAACCGGCCTTCACCGTGCCGAGCAGCGGCACGCTGGTCTTGACGACGACCTGATCGAGAAGGACCGCGCCGCCGACGATCGGCGCCAGCGCCACGAGGGCGATCGTGGCGATGCCGGCGGCGAGGAAGCGAGTCGGCGCTGCGGGAAGCGGCAGGCCGGCAACGGTCCGCAGGGCAATGACGGCGCCGAGGAGCAGGCCGGCGGCGAAACCACCGCCCGGACGGTTGTGCCCAGCGAAGAACAAGAAGGTCGCCGTCATCAGTGCTGGCGGCGTGGCGGCTCGGACCCCGAGCCGGACAATGGGGGATCGGGTGGCGATCATGGTGCGTCCTCTGCTGTTTTGCTGGGTCGAGCAAGGGCGAGCACTCCGAGCGCAACGACGGCGAGGACCACGACCTCGCCGACGGTGTCGAGCGCACGAAGGTCGGTGAGGATGACGTTGACGAGGTTGTTGCCCCCTCCCTCATTGACGGCGCCGTCGGCCAGTTCGGCCGATGACGACGCAACCGTTGGTGCGGTGGCCGTAGCGGCGAGCGCAATGGCGACACCGCCACCGACGAGACCCGACACGACCACTCGCGTCGTTCTCCACACCTGGCCGCTGCGGGGGAACTCCTGATCGAGATGGCCGAGGCCGACGACGAACCCGACGACGACGACGGTTTCGACCAAGAGCTGGGTGAGGACGAGGTCGGGGGCGCCGTGGACAACGAACAGCCCGCTCACCGCGATGCCGACACTGCCCAGGGCCAGCGCGGCGCCCAGTCGAGAGGTCACGAGCAGGGTGGTCGACGCGGTGCCCACGGCAGCCAGGGCCAGCGCACCTTGGACGGGGAGGTCCCACCACCGCAGGGACGAGGTGTCGAGACTCCAGAGGAACGGTGTGGTCGCAAGGGCCGCAACGCTCGCCATCGTGGCCACGTACAGCGGGAGTGAACCATGTTGGACGCGGCCGGTGACGCGGCGTGCTCGCGAGATGGCTTCATCGATCGAAGCGTCGACGAGTGACGCCCCGAGCGGACGTGGCACCGTGGTCGAACGCCGGGCGATCGACCAGCCAACGGCGCTGCCGACGGCGACGATCGCAACGGAGAGCGCCAGCCCCACCGTCAGCCCCGGCCAACGGTAGAGCGAGTAGACGTCGGCACCCGCGTTGATTCGGACGGCCGCGGGGGACACGAGGTCGTTGACGACCCCGAGGAAGAGGTAGCCGATGACTCCGGTGGCGCCGAGCACGACCGACGGGAGTCCCAGCGTGGGTCGCGCCTTCTGGACCGGGGTCGGCGCCGCCCCCGGGTTGGAGCCGAATGGGCCGAAGACGCCGAGGAGGAACCGCACGGTGTAGGCCACGGTGAGCACCGATCCCCCGACGACGATGCCGCCGACGAAGAGCCGTTCCGCTCCCTCGAGTTTGACGATGGCCTCGACGGCCGCCTCCTTGGCGGCGAAGCCGAGCAATGGCGGCACCCCGGCCATCGAGGCGCCGGCCGCAACGGCGGTCGCAAACGCAAGGGGCATGCTGCGAGCGAGGCCACGGAGTTCGGTGATGTTGCGAGTGCCGGTGCGGACGTCGATCTCGCCGACGACCATGAAGAGGGCGGCTTTGAAGATGGCGTGTGCGAAGAGCAGTGAGATGGCGGCAAAGGCCGCCTTCGCCGTGCCGATGGCGAGCAGTGACACCAGAAGGCCGAGCTGCGACACCGTGCCCCACGCCAAGATCAGCTTGGCGTCGTGGTGGCGCAATGCACCGATGGCACCCCAGAGCATCGACGTTCCACCGAAGAACAGACCGAGTGGGGTCCACCAACTCGACGAAGCGAGCATCGGTGCCGTGAGGGCCAACAACAATACGCCCGCCTTGACCATGGTGGCGGAGTGAAGGAACGCGCTCACCGGCGTTGGGGCGGACATGGCTCCCGGCAGCCACACGTGGAAGGGGAACTGGGCGGACTTGGTGGCGGCACCAACGACGATCAGTGCAGCGGCCGCGGCGGCAGAGGTGGTCGGGAGCTCGGCGCCGTTGGCGATGGCCGCGGCCATCTCGCTGAGCCGGTCGGTGCCGGTGGCGTCGACCAGCACGACGAGTCCGGCGAGGAGAGCGAGGCCTCCGGCAACGGTGATGGTGAGTGCTCGGCGAGCGGCCGTTCGGCTCGCCGAATCGGTGTTCTTGAATCCCACGAGGAGGAAAGAGGTGATCGACGTGGCCTCCCAGAAGATGAAGAGGGTCCACGCCGAGTCGGCCCAGACGAGTCCGAGCATCGAGGTCGTGAAGGCCATGAGCGTGGCGCCGAACCGACCGAGGTTGGCGGCGGTGTCGGAGAAGTAGCCGTGGGCATAGACGAAGACGAGGGCACCGATGCCGCCGACGAGCAGGGTCATGAGCCGCGCCACCGGGCCGAGCTGGAAGGTGAGCGAGAGATCGAGGCCGCGGACCCAGCTCGCCGAGGCGGTGGGTGCTCCTGGGTTGCCTGCAGCCCAGAGCGCTGTTGTGAGCGTGGGCACGGCACCGATCAGCAGCCCACGTCGACCGAGGCGGTTCGCAGCCAGCGCGATGGCAGGAATGGCCGCAACGTGGAGTGCGAGAAGGGCAACGATCATCGTCGATCAATGTAGACACCTATCAAAATCAACGCAATAAAATACACATAAAATAATATGTCTTTCTTGTGAACGTTGTCGGCGCCGTGTGAGGGGAGATCGACACGGTCGAGTTGACGCGGTATTGAAACGTTCTTGTCAATTGCTACGCTCGGTTGCCGGCGGCCCCCACTCTCCCTGCCTCGGAGTCATGGCCACACCACCGCGTTCGCAAATCGATGTCTCAGAACAGAACCGCTCGTTGGTGCTGACGGCGCTCGTCGAGCGGTCGATGAGCCGGGCGGACCTCACTCGGGTCACCGGGTTGTCGTCGCCGACGATCACCCGGATCATCCAGTACCTCCTCGGCTCGGGGCAGGTGGTGGCCGCCGGGACCGACACCAGCCGACCGGGCCGACCGGGTGAGGTAATGCAGTACAACCCGGCGTATGGCTCGCTCCTCGGCATCAGCTTCCAGGACGGTGTCGTGACCGGAGTCGTCGCCGACGCCAGTGGCGACGTCGTCGGGCGAGTGGAGCATCGTCCGGATGATCTCGGAAGCTCGCTCACCAAGGACCTTGCGCTCGAGTACTGTTCGGTGACGCTCGGTGAGGCAAAGGCGTTGGCGGCCGACCTTGGGCTGCCGGTTCGGGCCGTGACCATCGGGGTCCCCGGACTGGTCGACTCGGCCCGCGGAATGGCGCTCGACGCCCCGAACCTCGACTGGAACGACGTGCCGCTGGGCCCGACCTTCGAGCGTCACTTCGACCCCAACGAGGTCGTCTTCATCGTGGAGAACGATGTGTCGCTCGGTGCCTACGCCCACCACTGGCAGGGTCAAGCCGTGGCCCTCGAGAGCTTCGTGGTCTTCTCGATTGGTGAGCGCGTGGGGTCGGCCATCTTCTCCGGCGGAGCGTTGCTGCGAGGTGCCCACGGCGCCGCTGGCGAGATCGGCTTCTTGATCTCGAGCATCGACAAGCTCTACTCCCGTCGTGCCGGTGGGCGTGGCCCGCTCGAGCGATTCATCAACGCCGCAGGCATCGTCGAGCGCTGGCAGCAACATCCGGATTTCGACCCGGCGGCGCTCGCCAAGCGAGAGCTCTCGGTTGCCGGGGTGCTCGATGCCGCCGAAACCGGAGACGCTGCGGGCATGGCCGTGATCGATGACACCCTCGACTACGTGATCTCGAGCATCGTTGCGCTGAGCGCACTCATCGACCCGAGTCGCATCATCATCGACGGCACGACTGGTCGAGCGCTGGCGCCCTACATTCGCTCGTTGAACGACGGCTTGCGCCGCAATCTCCGGCTGTACCCCGACGTCGTGGTTTCGCAGATCACCGATGGTCCGACAGTGAGCGGCCCCGTCCGAGCGGGACTGCTGGCCCTGCTCGGGCCAGCAGTCGGCGCCCTGGCACCGGTCGAGGTCGACCTCTCGCTCGGCTAGGAACGGCCCGAGGCGACGAGTATCGCTGCGCTCACCCGGGGAGCAAGACGCTGTCGATCACGTGGATCACGCCGTTGCTCGCGATGATGTCGGTGGTCGTGACGGTGGCGTCGTTGATCATCACCGTGTCGCCGTCGACGCTGATCGAGACCTCGGCGCCGTTGACGGTGGCGACGGACGTGCCGTCGAGCGCCACGACATCGGCCGCCAGCACGTTCCCGGGAACGACGTGATAGGTCAGGATGTCCGCCAGGTCGTCACGGGCGAGGAGGTCTTCGGCGGTGACGCCGAGGTCGGCGAGGGCTTGCTCGAACGCGGCGTTGGTCGGAGCAAACACGGTGAAGGGGCCGTCGCCGGACAGGGTCTCGACCAAGCCGGCCTCGGTGAGGGCACTCACCAGGATCGAGAAGTCGGGGTTGCCGACGGCGACGTCCACGATCGTGCCCGACGCCTCGGCGTCGGTCGCAACGACTTCCTCTTCCGCTGCGCCCTCGTCGTTGGCCGCAGCGGGTGTCGTTTCGGTGGTTGCACCCTCGGAGTCGTCAGAGCTGCAAGCAGCCGCCGCCATCGAGAGCGCGAAGAAGAAGGCCAAGAGGCCACGAAGGTTGAACATGTTGGTACTCCAGGGGTGAAGGGTCGAAGTGGTCTTCACGTCCCCTTCGTGGGTGAGTACCCGACTGGATGCACTAGTGTCCGCGCCATGGGGGGAATCGACGAAGCGACAGAGGACGGCGTACCAGCAGCACGGGAGGGGGACACACGAGCGCTGTGGCAGCGATCAGCCACCGACCTCGCTCATCTGATCGAGACGAAACAGGTGAAGAGCCGCGAGGTCATCGATGCTCACCTCGAACGGATCGCCGCCGTCAATCCACGGCTCAACGCGATCACGGTCGAGATGGCCGAGTCAGCGCAGGCCGCCGCCGACGCTGCGGACGCCACCATCACGGCGCACCAAGACCCGGGTTTCGGTCAGGGAGCTGGACTGGGCGAGCGGATCGGGCCGCTGCACGGTGTGCCGTTCACGATCAAGGAGAACATCGATCAGGTCGGCTTCCCGACCACCCAAGCGGTGGCGGCACTGGCCGAGGCGTTCCCACCACGAGATGCCGTGACCGTGGAACGAGTGTTGGCGGCCGGCGCGATTCCGATCGGGCGCACGAACATGCCCGAACTCGGGCTTCGGGTATCCACTGACAATGCCTTTCGCGGTTTGACCCGCAACCCATGGCACCACGACCGCACCGCCGGTGGTTCGAGCGGGGGCGAGGGTTCGGCCATCGGCTCGGGCATGTCGCCGTTCGGTCTCGGCAACGACATCGGTGGCTCGATTCGCAACCCGGCGCTGTGCTGCGGGGTCATGGGTCTCAAGCCGGGCTATGGACGCATCGGGCGGGCGGCGTCACTCCCGCCGTTGGATCCCGGGATCTCCGGTGCTCTCATGTCGGTCGAGGGCCCGCTCGCCCGTCATGTCGAGGACCTTCGCCTCCTGCTCGATCTGCTCGCACCACCGACATCGCTCGATCTCCGCACCGCGCCGGTGCCCGTCGATGGCGGTGAGTATCTGCGTCGTGCCGGTCTCGTCCGCTCGCTGCCCGGCGCCGAACTCGAACCGGGACAGCTCGACGCACTCGATGCGGCGGCCGCTGGTCTCGCGGCAGCGGGGTGGGAGGTCGTCGAGGTGGAGCCACCCGAGATCGAACGCACGAAAGACCTGTGGCGCCATCTCCTCGGGTTCGACTTCGCGGTGTCGATCCCGCTGCTCGAACCGATCATGGGCAGCGATGAGATCCGGGTGCTGCAACGGTTGGTCGACAGCTGCGACTTCGACCAGCTCCCGCCCCAACTCATGTTCATCGAGCGGCACCGACTGATGCGGTTGTGGGCGGAGATGTTCAACGACACGCCGGTGGTCGTCGGGCCGGGGTGGAACCGAGTGCCGTTCGAGCACGGCGCCGACATCGTCGACGGCAACGAGATGCGGGTGCTCGACGACCACCTCGGGTTCATCGTGCCTGCCAACGTCCTGGGTCTCCCCGTCGTGGCCATGAGCAATGGCGTCCATGACGGTATGCCGACCGGCGTGCAGATCTACTCCAGCCACTGGCGTGAGGACCGCTGTCTCGACGCCGCCGAGGCGGTGGAGCAACATTGCGGCGTCCCCGGCCCGATCGATCCCACCTGGAGTTGAGCATGGCGAACCGCCGCGACGTCGACCCGTACCACAGCCACTCGTTCGAGGAACTGTGCTCACTCGACACGGTGTACCGCGACGGTCTGTTCACCGACCAGGTGGTCCTGATCACCGGTGCGGCCGGCGGGATCGGACAGGCGATGTCGGTGTTGTTCGGTCGTCTTGGCGCCACCATCGTCGCCACCGGGCGCACCGAAGCAACCCTCGATGACCTCGCCGCCAAGCTGTCGACGATCGACGTGGGCTGCCAGACCATTCCGATGACCGTGCGCGATCCCGACGCCGTGCGAGCCACCATCGACGCGGCCTGGGCCGAGCACGGTCGGCTCGACCATGTGATCAACAACGCCGGTGGTCAGTTCTCGGCGCCGGCGTTCGACATCACGCCGAAGGGATGGAACGCCGTCGTCGAAACCAATCTCTACGGCCCGTGGTACATGATGCAGGAGGCGGCGCGCCGGTGGGCCGCCGAGGCCACACCTGGCAACATCATCAACATCTCGACCATCCAGGGCCGAGGGTCGATCGGCATTCCGCACACCACGGCCGCTCGAGCGGGAGGTGTGGCGCTCACCCGCACCCTCGCGGTCGAGTGGGCCCAGTACGACATCCGCGTCAACTCGATCGGTGTCGGTGTGGTCGCCAGCGAGGGACTCACCAACTACCCGCCCGAGGCCAAGGCCAGCTTCGGTCACAACCCGATGCGCCACCTCGGCGACGTGTGGGACATCGCTCAGGCGGCGATCTATCTGGCGGCGCCGTCGGGCAACTTCGTCACCGGCACCCATCTCGATGTCACCGGTGGCGAACACGTGTGGGGTGAGTACTGGCCGCTCGGCAAACCCGACTACTACCGCACCGAACAGGACTGAACCCGAAGGAACTCTCACGATGGCCGAACCCCGCGTCGACTCCACCCGCCTCCAGCACCTCGCCCGTGCATTCACCCAGTCGGCGGTGTTCTACGCCGCCATCGACATCGACCTCTTCTCCCACATCTCGGCGGGCGCCGACTCGATCGCATCGATCGCCACGGCGACCGGCATGAGCGAACTCAACGCCGAGCGGCTGGTCACGGTGGCACTGGCCATGGGCCTGCTCGAGTACGACGACGAGCGGCGCATCGTCAATGCCGCCGACTGCGAGAAGTTCCTCGTCAAGGGCACCGATCGCTACGCCGGCGCGTGGATGAACTTCACCCGGCCCGAGGTACCCCAGTGGTTCTCGATGACCGAACGGCTCCTCGACCCGACCCCGCCTCGTGAGCTCGGCATGTACGACGATCTCACCGTCGAGCAGGCCCGCCGCTATCACGCTGCCACCTACAGCATCGGCATGGGAGCCGGCCGGCGGTTCTGCCGTCAGGTCGACCTGAGCGGTCGAACGAAGCTGCTCGACCTCGGTGGCGGATCGGGGGCCTACTCGATCAACGCCGTGCAGGCCTTTCCTGGGCTGTCGGCCGTCGTCTTCGACCTCCCGCCGGTCACGGTGGTCACCCAGGAGTACCTCGACCGGAACGGCGTGGCCGACCGGGTCACGACGCACGGCGGTGACTTCATCAACGACGAGCTCCCGCAGGGCTGCGATGTCGTGGTCATGGCATCGAACCTGCCGATCTATGACGCGAAGAACATCGCCAAGGTGGTGGCCAAGGCCTTCGATGCCTTGGAGCCGGGCGGTGAGATGCATCTCGTCGGTGAGACGCTCGACGCCGACGGCGTGGGACCCCTCGACGCGGCACTGTGGGGTCTGGCCGAACTCAACTATGGCAGCGGCGGTCGGGCTCATTCCGATGCCGAGTGCATCGGCTACTTCGAAGCCGCCGGTTTCGTCGATGTCGAGAACGTCGACTTCGTCGCCGGCACCCTCACCCGCACGTTCGGCCGCAAACCCGCCTGACCGCCGCCGTTCCCGAAACCCTGCCCGTTCTCGAGACCCTGCCGTTCTCGAGACCCTGAGCGTCAGTTCTGACGCCCGGGGTCTCCGAAACGGTGGGAAATGTCGCTCGGCGTCTCGACTTGCGACGCCGAGCGGCGACGACTGGGCCTCAGCGGATGGGGTTCTTGTAGGTGTCGAGGTAGGTGATCTCCTCGACGGGCGGACGGTTGGCCGGCTTGAAGTCGGTGCCGAGGGTGTAGGCGACCGGCAGCAACCCGGCCTGGGTCATGTGGTCGGGGATGCCCAAGAGCTCGGCGGCCTCGGCTTCGGCGCCGAGATGGAGCGTGGTGTAGCAGCTGCCCAATCCCCGGCTGCGCAGGGCCAGTTGGAAGCTCCACATGGCAGGAATGATCGATCCGAGGAGCCCCGCAGCCGAGTTGGTGGTGCCGTCGTCGAGTCGTCCGATGATGAGCGGGATCACCATGACCGGAACACGCTCGAGGTTCTCGGCCAGGAAGTTCGCCGAGTCCATGACGCGTCCGGTTTGCGACCCGGCCTCGGTGGTCTTGGCCGCCTCGGCCAGGTAGGCGCCACCCACACGGCGGTAGATGTCGGCCAGCGCCAGCTTCTTCTCGGCGTCGCGGATGACCATCCAGCGCCAGCCCTGCCGGTTGGATCCCGTCGGTGCTTGCACGGCGAGCTGCAGGCACTCGAGCAGGACGTCGTCGGGGACCTCGCGGTCGAAGTCGAGGCGCTTGCGCACGGCGCGGGTGGTCGAGAGGAGGGCGTCGGTCTGGGCGAGGTCGAATTCCATGCGGTGAGTCTGCCGGGTCTCCCGGTCGCGCACCAGGTGAGTGAACGAACGAGTTGCCTCGACTCCTTGCGTCCAGCAAGCTGAGGAGATGTCAGCCAGCAGCGAGTCCAGCGCCACCGGCGATTCGAAGATGAGGAGCCTTGGCGACGCACTGCCGGTGCCGACCTTCGACACCACGCCGTGGGTCCAGCCGAAACCACTGAGCGAGTCGACCGTCGCCATCGTCACCTCCGCGGCGTTGCACCGAACGAGTGATGACCCCTTCGCGGCTGGTGACACCAGCTATCGCTTGCTCCCGTCCGATGCACGCGACCTCGTGCTCGGTCATTGGAGTCCGAACTTCGACCGCACCGGCGTGGCCATCGACCTCAATGTCGTCTACCCGATCGATCGCCTCGACGAGCTTGCGGCGCAGGGGATCATCGGCGCCGTCGCACCCCGTCACGCCTCGTTCGCCGGCAACCAGCCCGACGACGTCTCGACCATCCGCCTCGACTCGGGGCCGCGAGCGGCGGGCGAGCTGGCCGCCGACGGTGTCGACGTGGTGGTGCTCACCCCCGTTTGACCGCTTTGCACGCGTACCGTGAGTACGCTCGCCCACGTCTTCGAAGCCGCCGGAATCGCCACCGTCGTATTGGCCTCGACCCGCTCGGTCGCCGAGCGCATCGCTCCGCCTCGGGCCTTGTACTGCGACTTCCCGCTCGGTCGGCCACTCGGTCGGCCGAGTGACAGCGAGTTCCAGCATGACGTGCTCACTCGTGCGTTCGCGCTGCTCGCCGAGCCGTCGGGACCCGTGCTCGTCGACCACCCGGTCACCATCACTGCCGACGAGATTCCGCTCACCTGCACGCTGCCGCCTCGATTCGACCCGAAGCTGCCGGCTTCGGTCGACGAGGCCAACGGGCTTCGCAAGGCGTTCGACCGGGCTCGAGCCCGGCGCGGGGTGACCTCGGTCGGACGCGTCGTCGAGCCCGACGGCATTCCCGGAGCGCTTGCGGTGTTCGACGCGATCGCCAACGGTGCGGCGTGGAAGGAGGCGGGGATCCCGGGCGGCAACACCACCGCGATCTGTCACGACATCCGCACCTACTACGAGGAGGCGGCGCTCGAACTGGTTGACGGCCCGCCGCCCGATGGACGTGCCGCCGAGGCGTGGTTCTACGAACAGACCGAGGCGGGCAAGACCATCATGGCGGCCCGAGCGGCGATCAAGGAACAGGGTGCACCGCATCCGGTGTGGTTCTACATGGCCCCTGGCCATCGTTGATTGCTCGTCGGGCGGGACGGTCGTTGGCGCGCTTACGGTGTCGCCATGACTCGAATCGACCGTCACCCCACGCACACCATCAGTTGGACCGATCTCGCCGCGTCTGACATCGAAGGTGCCACCTCCTTCTACGGCGACCTGATGGGATGGTCGGTGTTCGAGGTCGAAGGTTCGCCCTACCGAATGTTCATGAGCGGTGACCAGCCGGTTGCCGGCGCGATGCAGATCACGCCCGAGATGGCGGGAATGCCGCCGGTGTGGACGGTCTATGTCGCCGTCGATGACGCCGACGCCACCGCAGCTGCCGTCACCGGTGCCGGCGGCATGGTGGCGCAGCCGCCGTTCGTGATCAACGCCGACGGGCAGCGGATTGCCATCGTGCTCGACCCGGCCAACGCGGCACTCGGGATCTTCGAAGGGTCGGCCGACAACGGCATCAGAGTGCTGGATGAACCGGGCGCTCCGTGTTGGTTCGACTGTCGGACTCGCAACGCCGACGCTTCCGAGGCGTTCTACCGGTCGCTGTTCGGCTGGTCGTTCACGGCGATGGATGGGCCGATGGACTACCGAGTCGCCGAGCTCGGCGGTCAGCCGATTGCCGGGTTGATGGCCATGGGCGATGAGGTGCCCGCGGCCGTTCCTTCTCACTGGGGCGTGTCGTTCTCGGTGCCCGACGCCGACGCAGCAGCAGAACTGACGGCGAGCCGGGGAGGGTCCGTGACGATGCCGCCGATGGACACACCCTTTGGGCGGTCCGTCTCGCTGGTCGATCCGTGGGGAGCGGCGTTCATGGTGATCGACCGCTCGAGCGCCACTACCTGAGGGTTGACGTTTGCGTCGGAGAATGAGCTAGAACGCCGGTGTGACGACCGCCGCTGCTCCCAACGCAACCGACCACATCCCGCGCGAGGCGTGGCTGGCGTTGATCATCGCCACGCTCGTCTTCTTCCTCGTCGTGGTCGATGTCTCGGCCGTCAATGTGGCCTTCCCGTCGATTGGCCGAGACTTCGAGGTCGATGAAACCACGCTTGGCTGGATTCTGTCGGGCTACAACATCACGGTCGCTGCGCTGCTCATGGTGAGCGGGCGCCTCGCCGACAGCCTCGGTCGCAAGAAGATGTTCATGCCGGGCGTCGCCATCTTCGGCCTGGGTTCACTGTTGTGCGGGCTGGCGCCCAACACGAACGTGCTGATCCTCGCTCGGGTGGTCCAGGCGATCGGTGGGGCCATCGTGTCGCCGACGGCGATCGCCGTGGTCCTCCCCGAGTTCCCGGTGGCGAAGCGCAGCATGGCGATTGGGATCACTGGCGCCACCGCCGGGCTCGGCGGGGTGTTCGGGCCTGCCGTCGGATCGCTGCTCATCGATGTTTGGTCGTGGCGAGGCATCTTCTTCATCAACGTGCCACTGTGTCTCGTCGTCTTGGTGTTGAGTCCGAGATTGCTCCGCGAGTCGAAGAACCCGGCGGCCACGGGGAAGATCGATCTTCTGGGCGTTGCCATCGGCACCGCGGCGGTCTTCCTCGTCATGTTCGCGATCGTGCAGAGCGAGACCCGTGGCATCGGCGATGTGCGTGTCCTCGCCATGTTCGTCGTCGGGTTGGCGCTCGTTCCTGTCCTGATCCGGCGATCGAGCCGCCATCCCGAGCCGCTGATCGAGCTCAACCTGTTCCGGAAGCGTTCGTTCTCGAGCACGAACGCCGGCTTGGCGTTCTACTCGATGGCCTTCACCTCGGGCTTCCTGGTCAATTCGCTCGTGCTTCAGGACCTGTGGGACCAGTCGATCACGACCACCGGCAAGGCGCTGGTCTTCTCTGCCGGCACCTCGGCGGTCCTGTCGCCGATCGCCGGGCGCATGGCCGACCGGATCGGCCACCGCTGGATCCTGATGGCCGGGTCGCTGTGCTGTGGCACGGCCTTCCTGCTCTTCCAGCTGCTACTCGACGCAGAGCCCCACGTGTTCGACCGCTACGTTCCCATCAGCCTGCTGCTCGGATTCGGTGTCGGGACGTCGATCTCGACCTGGTCGAGCGCCGGCCTGAGCGATGTCGATCCGGCACAATTCGGTACGGCGAATGCGTCGATCCGCACCACTCAGCAGGTGTTCTACGCCCTCGGGATCTCGGTGGTGATCACCCTGCTCGCTTCTCGCTCGGGCATCGGGGGCTTCCGCCTCGCGTGGGGCTGGGTGACGGCGATGTACTACCTGAGCGCAGCGGTGATCGCCTTTGGCTTCCCGGCGGGCACGAGCGCCGGACGGGGTCAGGTCACCTCGTAGCGTGGGCGATCGTCGCCCGGTTCTTCAGCACGAGGTCGCGCCGGCCGATACTCGGGCAATGGACATCTCCACCCGACTCCCGCTGCCCGAGCCCGTCCGACCGGGCCTCCTGGTGCGCACCCTCGGCACGGTGGTTCCCGGCGTGCGCCGGACGGGTGAACAGATCGAAGCGTTCGCAGCCGAGTGGCATCGCCGCAACCTGCTTGCGCTCGATTCCGATCAACCACTGCTCGTTGCGCTCGGCGACTCCCTGGCGCAGGGCATCGGGGCGACCTCGGTCGACCACGGGTACGTCGGTCGCCTCGCCGAGGCACTCCAGGATCGAGCGACGGTGCTGAACCTCTCGGCGTCGGGAGCAAAGATCTCCGACGTGCTCGATCGGCAGCTGCCCACCCTCGAGCGTCTGGGCGTCGAACCGGCCGTGGTGACCGTGACCGTCGGCAGCAACGATCTGCTCCGAGGTCTGAACCCGGCAACGCACGCGGCTCGAATGCGCCGCCTGGTCGAGGTGCTCCCCGTCAATGCCGTTGTCGCCACGCTGCCCGATCATGGATCGATGCTGGCTCGCCGGCTCAGCGCAGTCGTGCGCGCGTCGGGTCGGGAGCGAGGTGTGGCCGTCGCCGACGTCTCGGCCGAGATGGCGGGCTGGCGGGGCAAGATGGCGCCTGACGGGTTCCACCCGAACGACGCTGGCTACGACGCGTGGGTGCGAGCGTTCCTCCCGGCCGTCAGCGAGAAGCTGGGCTGACGTCCGACGACGGGGCGGTGTCGGCCTCGGGACTCGTGGACACGAGTGCGAAGCCGATGAGCGAGATCAACCCGAGTGCGCCGGCGAGGATGAACGCAAGCCGATGGTGGTCGAGGTAGATCGGCACCAAGATGATCGGTCCGACGGCGTGGCCGAGAAAGCGGAAGGCGAGCACCGACGAGAGGGCGCCGCCTCGATTGGTCGGGACGGCACTCGCTGCGAGGTGCGTGAGTGCGACGACCACTGCGGGCACGAGTGAGGCGCCAAGGAACCAGCCGACGGCGAGGAGCGGCAGGGTGTCGGCGAAGCCGAGGGTGGCAACGATGAGGCTGGCGACCGCCGTGCCAATCAGCGAGTACGTGCGGATCCCGAGCCGGTCGAGCAGGGAACCCCATCGCGGGCCGACGATGGCTGCGCCGCACCCGCCAGCGAGCAACAGCAGTCCGCTCTCGGTCGACGAGGCGTCGAGACCCTTGCGGCTGGCGACCCCGACCACGACGCCGATGCCCACCGGGCCGGTGGCGGCGGCGAACCCGGTGATCCACAGCAGCACCATGCGCCACGTCAGCAGCGGCTTGATTGGCGGCGCCTGGGCATCGGGGCGCGGTTCGCCCGGAGGCGGCCGGAAGCTCAGAAGGAACGACATGGCGGCGATGACGACGAAGGCGTAGCGCCAGTCGTAGCGGGCGGCCAGACCGCCGGCGATGGGGGAGAGTGCGCCGCCGGCGGCTTGGAAACTCGAGTACATGCCCATGACTCGACCGAGTCGCTTGGGTTCGGTGATGTCGGCCAGCCCGGCCAGCATGAGCGGCGTGAAGAAGGCGTTGCCCAGCCCCTGCAGGACCCGGGCGGCGATGAACCAGCCGAGCGACGGGGCAAGGATCGCGAGCACCGTGGCGATCGCGTAGCCGATGTAGGTGATGCGCATCACCCGGGCCCGACCGTAGCGCTCGCCGATCGTGCCCGACACCAGCATCATCACCGCCATCGGCAGGAAGTAGCCGCTGAAACCCCAGTTGACCGCCTCGGACGATGCGCTGAAGCTCTTCTCGAGCTCGGGGTAGATGGGCGTGACGACCAGCGTGCCGAACGGGCCCAGGAACCCGCCGACGTAGTAGGGGAGCGTGGCCCCGTTGACGAGACCCGGCGCCCGGTCGGAGCGCGTTCGCGTCACCGGGTCCAGCTGCCGTCGGCGCCGGGCGTGAAGCCGAGCGAGCGGTAGGTGGCGTCGACCAACGACTGTCCGCGTTCGTTGAGGAGGATGCCCGGTCCCTGCTGATTCATGACGTAGGCGAAGCTCAGGCCGGCCGATGGGTCGGCGAACCCGATCGAACCACCAGCGCCGACATGGCCGAACGCACCGGCCCCGATCACGGCGGAGTCGCGTTGGCCGGCCGGCTGATCCCGATTGTCCATCGAGAGCATGAAGCCTTCGCCGAATCGGGTGCGCACGAGGAGGGTGCGGTCGATCTCGCTGATGGTGGTGGGTCGGGCGAGGCGTTCGATCGACTCGGGTGAGAGCAGCGAGGAGTCGTTGGCCGCAAGCGGGCGGTAGAAGGTGGCGAGGCCTCGGGCCGACGCCGTGCCGTTGGCGGCACCGATCTCGGCCTCCCACACCGCCGGGTCGTTGGCGCTGAAGCCGCCACCATTGAGCAAGGCCTTCGCCTGGAGGCCCTCACGGTCGGCGACGAGTGCCTCGGTGAACGACGACGACCATCCCGGCTCGGGCCGCCAGGCCGACACCTTGGCCATGCGGTGGTGTTCGGCCCGGTCGAGCCCGATGTGGAAGTCGGCCCCGACCGGCTCGGCGATCTGTGTGCGGAAGTACTCGCCGAGGCTCATCCCCGACACTCGGCGAACGATCTCGCCCACCGTCCATCCGAAGGTGAGCATGTGATACCCATTGGCCTCGCCCGGTGTCCACCACGGTTCGGTGGCCTCGAGCGCTGCGACCATGGTGTCCCAGTCGACGCAGTCGTGCGGTCCCAATGGTCGTCGAACCGCAGGGAGGCCGAGGGAGTGGTCGAGTGCCATGTGGACTCGGGTGGGCCCGTTCGCCGCCGGCGTGGTGGCGGCGAGGAGCTCGGGCCAGATGTCGGCGAGCGGCGTCTGGAGGTCGACCTCACCCCGGTCGGCGAGCAGATGCAGACAGGCGGCGGTGGCCGCTTTCGTGCAGGAGAACACGGTGACGAGCGTGTCGGGCTGCCAGTCGGCGGCCGGGCGATCCTCACGAGGCGCGGCGACCGAACCGCCCCACAGATCGACGACTCGTTCACCGTCGACCATCACCACGACGGCGGCGCCGAGCTCGCCCCGCTCGGCGAAGTTGCGCTCGAACTCGCGCCGCACCGCAGCGAAGTCTGGGTGGTGGGTTCCGTGCACGGCGATCGAGTCGGGGTCGGTCGGACGGTCATCGGTGCTCATGGGCGCACACTATTGGACCGCACCCGATCCCTCCAGCCCGTGACGATGGGCACGTCGATGCTGGTGTTGGCGGCTCGTTCGGGTGACGCCTGACGCACCGATGCCTGATCGTTGCCCGTTCAGCACCTGATGTTCATCTTCGTCCCCCTGGCGGTTCACCTGGCACCCATAGCGTCGATTCCGTCAGGCCGGGCCTGACGACACACGATGACCTAGGAGAGGTTCACATGATGACCACGAGTGCCCAATCGGGGCGCTTCCTGAAGATCACCTCGTTGCTTGCCGCACTGGCGCTCTCGGCCAGTGCCTGCGGCGGCAGCTCTTCAGATGCGGCGACGGATGCCGGCGGTGGCGACAGCGGATCCGGGCTGTCCGGCACGCTCGTCGGTGCCGGTGCCTCCTCACAGGCGGCCGCCATGCAGGGTTGGCAGGCCGGTTTCCAGACGGCCAACCCCGACGTCACGGTCGAGTACGACCCGATCGGTTCCGGTGGCGGTCGTGAGACCTTCCTTGCCGGCGGCTCGAGCTTCGCCGGTTCCGACCGTGCGATCAACGAAGAGGAATACACCGCGTCGAAGGACGTCTGCGCCGGCGATCAGGGTGCGGTCAACCTGCCCCACTACATTTCGCCGATCGCAGTGGCCTACAACCTCCCCAGCGTCACCGACCTGAAGCTCACCACGGCCGCCCTCGCCGGCATCTTTGCCGGTGAGATCACCAACTGGAACGATCCGGCCATCGCCGACGCCAACCCCGACGCCGAGCTGCCGGACCTCACCATCAACCCGGTGCACCGCTCCGACGAGTCCGGCACCAGCGCCAACTTCACCGACTATCTCGGCGCGGTCGAGCCCGACGTGTGGACCTTCGGCTCCATTGAGGTGTGGCCGGACGTCGGCGGCGAGGGCGCACAGGGCACCTCCGGTGTCGTTGCTGCCATCGGCGCCGGCGAGGGATCGATCGGCTACGCCGACGCCTCGCAGGTCGGTTCGCTCGGCACTGCCGCCATCCAGGTCGGCGAGGACTTCGTTCCGTACAGCCCCGAGGCTGCCGCCAAGATCATGGACGTCTCCAACCGTGTCGCCCTGAGCGACAACGACTACTCGTTCGAGCTCGTGCGTGATACCACCGAATCGGGGACCTATCCGATCGTGCTCGTGTCCTACCACATCGTGTGTCTCGAGTACGCCGACGCCGCCACGGCTGATCTCGTCCGCGAGTTCATGCTCTACGTCGGCTCCGCCGAGGGCCAGGAGGCCGCTGCGGCCTCCGCCGGCTCGGCGCCGATCTCCGACACGCTGCGGGGCCAGCTCGAGGCGGTCGTCAACCAGATCACCGGCGGCTGATCCCGGTCGTCAACAGTTGCACACCAGGGCGCAGCGGGACTGTTCGTCTCGCTGCGCCCAAGTGTTCACCTGATGTACACCTCATCGCCCGATTGACCCACCACGATGAGAGAGCACTCGACACCGATGGCGACGAAAGCGACCCCCTGGTGACCACCACCGCCGAACGTACCCCTCCGGTAGGCCTCGACCAGGTCTCGCGACTCGGCGATCGGGTTTTCGGGAGCCTCTCACGAGGCGCTGGGGTCCTGATCCTCGTGACCTTGGCAGCAGTTGCCACCTTCCTGGTGAGCGAGGCGCTTCCGGCCTTCACCAACGACCTCACCGAACTCGAAGGCGATCGCACGCTCGGCGAGTACGTGGTGCCGCTGATCTTCGGCACCATCTGGGCGGCCGGGCTGGCGTTGCTGATCGCCACGCCGATGGCCGTTGCCGTTGCGCTCTTCCTCAGCCACTACGCACCGAAGAAGGTGGCAGCGACGCTCGGCTACTTCGTCGATCTCCTCGCTGCGATTCCCAGCGTCGTCTACGGCCTGTGGGGCATCTTCGTCCTGGCACCGCTGTTGGGCACGCATGTCTATCCCTGGCTCGAGGACAACGCCGGGTTCGTCCCGTTGTTCAAGGGACCGGCCGCTGCCAGCGGTCGAACGATGCTGACCGTCGCACTGGTGCTGGCCGTCATGATCCTTCCCATCATCACCGCCATCTCGCGCGAGGTCTTCATGCAGACGCCGAGGCTGCACGAAGAGGCCTCGCTCGCCCTCGGTGCCACTCGGTGGGAGATGATCCAGCAGGCGGTCATCCCCTACGGCCGAGCCGGCGTGATCTCGGGTGCCATGCTGGGTCTCGGCCGAGCACTCGGCGAGACCATGGCGGTGGCCATCATCCTGTCGCCGACCGAAGGACTCATCAGCACCAACCTGGTGTCGGTGTCCAATCCGAACACCATTGCTGCCAACATCGCGCTGAAATTCCCTGAGTCACACGGCCTCGAGGTCAACCGCCTGATCGCAAGTGGCCTGATCCTGTTCGGCATCACCTTCATCGTGAACTTCTCCGCCCGCCGCATCGCCAATGCCGGATTCTCGGGAGCAGCAGGATGAGTGCAGCCATCAGCCACGACACCAGCTCACGCTCGCCGATGTCTATGACCTCGGGCCATCTTCCCGCTGGCGCCAGCGTCGGTATCGGCATCGCAGCGATTGCCGTCGGCTCGGGACTCGCGGCCGCGCTCGGCGGCTTCCATCCCGTCAAGGCCGGGCTGATCGCTGCACCGCTGTTCCTCGGTCTCCTCTACGCCATCTCGGCCTCGGTCGAGGGTGCACGCAAGGCGAAGGATCGTGTCGCCACCGCCACCGTCACCGGAGCGTTCGGGCTGGTGATGATCCCGCTGGTCTCGCTGCTGTGGACCGTCGTCACCCGCGGGTCCGGACGCATGGACGCCACCTTCTTCACCGACACCATGCGTAACGTCGTCGGCGAAGGGGGCGGTATCAAGCACGCCCTGATCGGCACGTTGATCGTCACTGGGCTGGCCACGCTGTTCTCGGTGCCCTTCGGCCTGTTCACCGCCGTCTACCTCGTCGAGTACGGCGACACCGGGTCCCGGCTCAGCCGAGTGATCACGATGATGGTCGACGTCATGACCGGCATCCCATCGATCGTTGCCGGCTTGTTCGCCTACTCACTGTTCGTGCTCTTCCAGGGTTCGGGCGCTCGGTCGGGCCTGGCCGGCGCCGTTGCTCTCACCGTGCTCATGACCCCGGTGGTGATCCGATCGTCCGAGGAGATGCTGCGGCTCGTGCAGAACGAGCTCCGCGAGGCGTCGCTCGCCCTCGGGGTGCCGAAGTGGAAGACCATCACGAAGGTCGTGCTGCCCACCTCGATCGGCGGCATCCTCACCGGTGCCACGCTCGCCATCGCCCGAGTCATCGGCGAGACGGCGCCATTGCTCGTCACCGCCGGCCTGGCGCAGGACACCAACTGGAATCCGCTCAGCGGCCGTATGACCACCTTGCCGGTTCAGGCCTACTACAGCTTCGCCCAGCCCACGCTTCCGCCCGAGCTCTCGATCGATCGGGCGTGGGGGGCGGCGCTCGTCCTCATCATCGTCGTTGCCATCCTGTTCACACTCGCTCGAGTGCTGGCGACCATTCTGAAACCAAAGGGACTCCGATGACCCCCTCCACCTCGACCACCTCAGCCACCGGAGAGATCACCGTGACCGAGACCGCAGCCGACGCCGGACCGGTGATCATCGCCGACCGCCCGGGTGACGACCACCGGATCGAGGTCTCGAATCTCAACATCTACTACGGCAACTTCCGAGCGGTGGAAGACGTCAACATGCGCATCGAGGGTCGCTCGATCACTGCACTCATCGGCCCATCGGGGTGTGGCAAGTCGACGTTCCTTCGGTCGATCAACCGGATGCACGAGGTGATCCCGGGTGCCCGTGTCGAGGGCACGATCGAACTCAACGGGATCGATCTGTACGGTGCCGATGTCGATCCGGTGGCGGTACGGCGCAAGGTCGGCATGGTGTTCCAGCGTCCGAACCCGTTCCCCACGATGTCGATCGCCGAGAACGTGCTCGCCGGCAAGCGACTCAACTCCAAGCGCCTCAAGAAGGCCGACGCCGACGAGCTGGTCGAGTCGTCGTTGCGTGGTGCGAACCTGTGGGATGAGGTGAAGGATCGCCTCGACAAGCCGGGCTCGGGTCTCTCCGGCGGCCAGCAGCAGCGGCTGTGCATCGCTCGGGCCATCGCCGTCGAACCCGACGTGCTCCTGATGGACGAGCCGTGTTCGGCCCTCGATCCGATCTCGACCCTTGCAGTCGAGTCGCTGATGATGGAGCTCAAGGAGCGCTACACCATCGTCATCGTGACCCACAACATGCAGCAGGCCGCCCGTGTGTCGGACCGCACCGGCTTCTTCAGCATCGAGGGCACCGGCAAGCCGGGCAAGCTCGTCGAGATGGACGACACCGTCGTCATCTTCTCGAACCCGAAGCAGCAGGCAACGCAGGACTACGTCGAGGGTCGCTTCGGCTAGCGTCGTTCGGCTCGCTGTCGTTCGCTCGCTAGCGCTCGCTCTCTTACCGAGTTGTTCGCTGGGGCTCACAACTCGCAACGCTTCCGACCTCGTGGAGCGGCCCACTCATTGGACAAGCATCACCAGGAGTGACAGATCGCCACAAGTTGGTCGATGCTGTTTTGTGATTGGGGCCAAAGAACCATTGAGGAATGGGTCGATTTGTGCTCCAATGAACGACGTACCGAAGCGCAGCTGGTGGCTCCCACCAGCTGAAACAGGTGCGAAACACCAAGGAAATACAGAACACGAATAACGCATATCTACAACGGTGAGGCCCTGGTGCGCTCCGGTGACTCAGGGCTGAAGTGCCAAGTCAAGCTTGGCAGATAGGAGCGAGTTCCTGTGAGTACACGCCATCGGGCCGACGCCCTTCGATCGGATCGAGCCGACGAGATTCTTCTCCGGCCGGACAAAGACCTCCGCTCCAAGGAACACCGAAAGGCCCGGCATCGTGCCACACAGGAACTCCACACCGTTGCCGATCCCGAGGGTGAAGTGTTCACCCGACCGAAGTTCGATCACCCGCCCAGGGTGAAGCCGAAGAAAAAGAAGAAGACCAGGCACTGGAAGACCAAGGCGTGGAAGCGCCGCACGATCGAGCGCCGCCGTCGCAACCTCGAGCAAGAGCGTCTGCTCCAAGAAGCAGCCTGAACGAGGTCGAACGGGTCGACGCAGCGAACCACCCCGCCAGCCACCGCTGGCGGGGTGGTCCGGTTTTCAGGTGCCGTCTTCAGGTGCCGGTAGGCAACCCGGTGTTCAGGACCCAGTGGCGGCGTCGGGCGTCGAGGAGATACTCGAGCACCATTGTCACCTCGTCGGGATCGGCCACCCGCCACGGCGCGGCGGTCGCCCCTTCGCCGACCTTGATGCCGACATCGCCTTCGACGAGGATCTCGAACGCATCCTCGTCGGTCACGTCGTCGCCGAGATACATCACCCGCTCGACACCGCTGTCGTGGCGGATCGCCCCGATGGCGTGCCCCTTGTTCGCCGTGAACACGGCCAGTTCGATGACCATCTTCCCGAACTTCGTCTCGATGCCGGCCAACGCTCCCGGGCCGTCGAGCACCGTCGAGCGCAACGACGACGTCAGCGATGGGTCGACGTTGCGATAGTGGAACGCCACGCTGCCACTCTTTTCCTCGACGCTCGCTCCGTCGGTCGAGTTGGCGAGCGTACGAAGATCGCTGGTGACCAGATCGAGCAAGTGTTGTTGCTTCGGCTCCAACGCCGCCGGCGGACGATGACCCAGTTCGGCACCGTGGCTGCCGGCGAGCCACACACCGCTGGGTGCGCCGGGGATGTTCTGAAGGAAGTCGAGCGATCGCCCGGAGACCAGCGCGACCTCGGTGTTGTCGAGCGAACCGAGGGCGGCCAGCGCCTCGAGTGAGCCCGGCCGAGCCTGCACGGCGGCGGGGTCGGCGACGATCGGTGCGATCACGCCGTCGAAGTCCGACGCGACGAGGAGCGAGGGCGCGGTCGCCAGATCGTCGAGCGCAGCGGTCAGGGCGGGATCGAGCGTCATGTCATCCTGTGTAGCGGCTCACGCTGCGCCTCCCATGGGTGGCTCACGTCGCGCTCTCCCTCGGCAGGCCGCGCAAGGCGAGGAGTCCGGCGACGGCCAGCGCCGTCACGAGGAGGTAGGAAGCCGTGAACGATCCCCGCCAGTCGGCGATCGCTCCGACGAGGAATGGTGGCGGCACCGCGGCCATCGCGTAGAAGATCGTCATCGTGCCGTACGCCGCGCCGAACGTGCGGTCTTCGAGATGGTCGCGCATGTACGTGGCCGTGAGCGTCGGATAGCTGGCCCACATGCCACCGACGGTCAGCACGGTGAGCGCCAGCAGCGGGCCGGTGACGAGCGCGACGGTGGTCGACACCATCATGATCATGATCATCACGGCCATCAGGGCCCGCCGCCGACCGGCCCGATCCGAGATCCACCCCATGAGCGGGGCGCCGAACAGCGACGTGATCCCCAAGCCGATGTAGATGTTGGCCACGGCGGAGCGAGACAACCCGCCGTCCTCCTCGAGCGCCTCGGCGAGGAACGAGGTGTACCCCGAGGCAATGGCGCCGAACATCACGTACGCGATCGTGATCGCCTTCCAGCCCGGAACGGTGCGCAGCCCGACGAGGGAGATCCGGCCACCGGGGGTACGGGCCGTGACCCGAGCGCGGACGCCACCAAGCACGATGAGGAGCACGGCCACGGTGACGACGGCCTCGACGGTATAGATCGGTCGCCACAGGTCGGCGTTGCCGGTGCTGGTGCGGGCCAGGCGAGTGCCGAGCGCGACGGCCGAAGTGCCGAGGCCGATGGTGCCGGTGAGCAGGCCGATCACGATGCCTCGCCGGTCGGCGGCAACCCCTTCGGTGGCGAGCAGTGGGGCGGTGATCCAGATGCCGGCGCCGCCCGAACTCGACAGCACCAACCCCAGCAGTAGGAACGGAAACGATGGCGAGAGCGCGATCAGCACCAGGCCGAGGCCGGAGACGGCCAGCCCGCTGCGAAGGATCGTGACCGGTTCGACCGCTCCCGACACCAGCGTCACCACGATCACCCCCGTGAGGTAGGCGGCGAAGATGGCCGTACCTCCGACCCCGGCCTGGGTGTTGGACAACACCATGTCGTCCTTGATCGCCGGCAGGAGGAGCGGATAGGACGAGCGCGCGAACGAATGCGACACGATCGTGGTGAGAGGGACGATCACCGCTGCGGTCGAGAGTCCGGCAGCGCCCAGGCGTCGTGCGATGATCCCCGAGCGTGCCGTCACGCACGCAACCTACGTGCCTGGTCGCAGCCATGCCAGCCTGTGCATTCTCGTTCGGCTCGCACACGGCCCACCGATGGGGAAAGCTGGCGCCATGATCGAACAGTTCTTCGACCTCACGACCGCCGACGGCGACATGCCGGTGTTCAGCGTCCGCCCCGACGGCGACGGGCCCTACCCCGTGGTGGTGTTCTTGATGGACGCACCGGGCATGCGCGAGGAGCTGCGTGACATGTGTCGCCGCCTCGCCTCGGCCGGCTACTACCTGATCGCTCCGCAGCTCTACTACCGCAAGGTCCGAGAGTTCAACGTCTTCGAGACCGAGGATCGCGACACGATGTTCGAGTTGATGAACTCGTTGTCCAACACGATGGTCGACGGCGATGTCGGCGACCTGCTCGCCCATCTGGCGAAGGATCTGGCGACCGGCACGGCTGTCCGACATCACGATCCAGCGGCCGACACCAGCCGAGTGGGCACCGTCGGCTATTGCATGAGCGGCCCGTTCGCCATCACCGCAGCCGCCGCCTTCCCCGATCAGGTGAAGGCCGCGGCGTCGATCCATGGCGTTCGGCTCGCCACCGAGTTCGACGACTCGCCGCACCGCAGCCTCGCCCGGTCGAATGCCGAGGTCTACATCGGATGTGCCGAGACCGATCATTGGGCGCCGCCCGAGCTCATCGCCGAGTTCGAAGCGGCCATGGCCGAGCACGGCACCCGGGGCCGAGTCGAGTGGAACCCGGGCACCGAGCACGGCTACGCGTTCTCGCAGCGGCCCAGCTATGACAAGGCGGCCTCGGAGCAACACTGGGAACGCCTCCACGACCTGTTCCGCCGAAACATCGGCTGACCCGCAAGGAGCGCGACATGAGCGAGCAACGGCAGACGGCGATTGCCGAGTGCATGGAAGACATCCGCAACATCGAAGCGACGCAGGGCGTGACGCGATCGGGCGTCGAAGCGATCAGAGATCGTCTGCTGGCGCTCACCGCGCAGCGTGACCTGTTCCCGCTCGAGGACTTCCCGCCGCCGTCGGCCGACGAACCCTCGAAGAGCCGCCTCTACCGCATCGCCCAGGACGACGATGACCGGTTCGTGCTCTACGCCAACGCCAGCCGAGGGTCGGCTTCGAGCCCGGTGCACAACCACACCACCTGGGCCGTGGTCGTCGGCTTCCATGGGCAGGAACTGAACCGCTTCTTCGATCGCAGCGGCTCGGGCGTGTCTCAGAAGGGCGAGCACATGGTCGAGGCGGGCACCGGCGTTGCGATGCTTCCGGACGATCTCCACTCGATCCACATCGGCGGGCCCGCCCTCAACTTTCACTGCTACGGGCTCGCCCTCGAACGTCTCGACCGACGCGAGTACTACTCGGAACGCACCGATGAGTGGAAGATCTTCCCTGCCCACTCTGACATCACCGAGGCCCGCCCCGGTCGTACCCTCCTGACATGAGCGACATCACAGTGGCCCGCCCCGACCGCACGCCGTTGCCATGAATGACGGCACCGTCTCGACCGTCGATCCGAACACGCTCGCCGCCTGGCTGACCGACGGCGACGAACTGGCCCTACTCGACGCTCGCGAGGAAGGTGTCTACTTCCAGTCGCATCTCTTCCACGCCACGAATGTGCCGGTGTCGAAGCTCGAACTCGTGCTCGGCGACCTGGTGCCCCGGTTCGATACTCGGCTGGTCTGGTGTGACGACGGTGCCTCGGGCTTGGCGAGCCGAGCGGCAGCCCGAGCCGGTGAACTCGGTTGGAGCAACCAGTTTCTCCTGACCGGCGGCACCGAGGGCTGGCAGTCCAGCGGCCACGAGTTGTACGCCGGTGTCAACGTGCCCTCGAAGGCCTTCGGCGAGTTCGTCGAGCACACCTACGGCACACCGCGTCTTCCCGCCGACGAGGTGGCGAAGCTGCTCGACACCGGAGCCGATGTGGTCGTGCTCGATTCGCGGCCGCTCGGAGAGTTTCGACGCATGTCGATCCCGGCCGGTGTCGATTGCCCGGGCGCCGAACTCGTGCACCGAGTCAAGGAGGTCGCTCCCGATCCCGACACCCTCGTGATCGTCAACTGCGCCGGTCGTACCCGGAGCATCATCGGCGCCCAATCGCTGATCAACGCCGGACTCGAGAACCGAGTGGTTGCGCTCGAGAACGGCACGATGGGGTGGCAGCTCGCCGGACATCAGGTCGCCACTGGGCTCGAGATCGCCGCACCGGCGCCGAGCGACAGCAGTCGGGCCTGGGCGATCGAACGGGCCGACCGGGTGCGGGAACGCTTCGGTGTCGAGGTGATCGACGACGTAATCCTCGAGGAATGGCTCGAAGACCGAGACCGCACCACGTACCTGTTCGACGTGCGCTCACCCGAGGAATACCTCGAGGCGCACCGGCCGGGAACCCGGCATGCCGCCGGCGGGCAGCTGGTCCAGGCCACCGACACGTACATCGGCACCCGAAATGCGCGAGTGGTGCTGTTCGACGACGACGGCGTCCGTGCGTCGATGACCGCATCGTGGCTGCGCCAGATGGGTTGGCGCGACGCGGTGGTGATGACGCCTGCCCCGAGGATCGGGGAGTCCGGGCCGTCGGGTTCTGCCCGAATCGTTGCCGATCCACTGGCGCCGGTCGATCCGACCACTCTCGTCGACGGTGTCCCCGACGGCACCGTCGTGATCGACCTGGCGTCGAGCCTCGCCTACCGCAGGCACGGCCACCTACCCGGCGCCTACTGGGCGGTCCGCAGCCGACTGGCCGAGGCGAGGGCGGCGATCGGTGACGCCGAGCGCGTCATCGTGACCTCGTCCGATGGTGCGCTTGCGGCGCTCGCCGCCGGTGAGGTGGCGACCCGTTGGCCGAACGCCTCGGTGTCGGTGCTCGCCGGCGGCACCCGAGCGTGGATCGCAGTCGGCGGCGCACCCGAGCTCGGACTCACCCGACCCACCACCGAGATCGACGACATCTGGTACAAGCCCTACGACCACGATGACGATGTCCCCGAGCAACACATGCAGGACTACCTCACGTGGGAGGTCGCGCTCGTCGAACAGCTCGCACGCGACTCGACCGTCAGCTTCGAGCCCTTTTCCTAGCGGCCGGACTCAGTCGACGATCGTCGGGTCGGGCACGAGGTCCTTCACGAGCCACTGGAACAAGCGCCACCCCACCTCGGCTGGTTGCAGGGTCGAAGCCGCGATTCGAGCAGACTCTTCGGAGATGGGCTTGGCGTTGGGGGCTTTCACATGCACCTCGGCCACCCGCTCGGCCATCACGAAGAACCCGACCGCACCCTCGACCGTGGGGGAGACGGTGAGCAGCCCATGGTTGCGGAGGATGCAGAGCTTGTTCTCGCCCAGGGCAGCGGCGATCCGCTTCCCGCCGTCCGGGGAGAGCACCTCGACCTCTTCATCGTCGAAGATCGCCTGATCGAACACGAAGGCGCACGACTCCTGGCTGATGGGCTGGAACGGCTCGACGTTGGCCGACCACGGCGTGCCGAAACCGGTGTGGGTGTGAGCGGCGCTGACAACGTCGGGACGAGCAGCGAGGAGCGGAGCGTGAATGTTGTAGCCCGCGGTGTTGACGGCTCCGGTTGCTTCGCCGTCACCGTTCTTCACCGATCCGTCAGGGCCCACCAGCACGAGATCGCCGACGGTGGCCGCCCGGAACGGGATGCCCCAGTCGAGCACCCAGAAGTGGTCCGTGTACTCGGGGTCTCGGGCCGAGATGTGCCCGTCGCCGAGTTGACCCCAGCGCAGGGCACCGAAGATGCGATAGCCGAGCGCGCACATCCGCTTACGGTGGGCCCGCTCGGCTTCGATCGATCGCTCAGTGTCGATGGGCTCGACACCTTGGAATGGGGGATAGGGGCTGTGGGCCATGCCCCGAGGCTACGCCCGTCGGGTCGTGACTGTCAGCCTTCGAGCATGCTGCGGAGCATCCATGCCGTCTTCTCGTGCACCTGTAGACGCTGGGTGAGGAGGTCGGCCGTCGGCTCGTCGCTCGCCTTCTCGACGATCGGGTAGACGCTGCGTGCGGTTCGGGCGACTGCCTCGTGGCCCTTCACCAGCCGCCTGATCATCTCGGTGGCGTCGGGTTGATCGGTGTCTTCGTCGATCGTGGACAGGGCGGCGAACTCGCGGTAGGTCCCGGGTGCCGGCTCCCCCAGCGAGCGGATGCGCTCGGCGATGAGGTCGACCGCGAGGGCGAGTTCGTTGTAATGGGTCTCGAACATGAGGTGGAGCGTGTTGAACATCGGGCCCACCACGTTCCAGTGATAGTTGTGGGTCTTCAGGTAGAGCGTGTAGCTGTCGGCGAGGAGACGGGACAGGCCGTCGGCAATCGCCTTGCGGTCGTCCTCGCTGATGCCGATGTCGATGGTGATGGATTCGGACACGATGACCTCCAGAAGTGAACTTGCTACTCACGATAACCGAGCTGGATGTACGTACATTCCCGCCGTTGCGTCGAATCGGGAAGTGCGTCGCCCTCAGCTTGCTTCGGCGGCCAGTCGGTCGGCCTTGTTCTGATACTGCGGCTCGTCGCTGCGCTCGGTGCGAGTATCGCCGCTCGGACGGTCGGATGGCGCGTCGCCGGCGTCCTCTCGTTTGCGTGACCAGCTCAGCGGGTCGGCGCGCCAGTCGTCGTTCGGCCAGCGGTAACCCGAGTCGACGATCGAACCAGACGGGAGGTCGAGTTCGACCAGACCGAGCGCCATCTCGACGATCCCACGCCCGACCTCGGGCTCGTGCTTGGGGCCGGCGGTATGGCCCAGTGGTGCGTCGACGAACAGCGACCGAGGCGGCATGACCCGTTCGGTGATGGACAGGGCAGACGTGAGGGTGACGGTGGTGAAGCCGGCGGCTTCGATGCTGCGTGCGGCCAGACCGACCGACTGATGGCAGACCGGTCAGACGGGTACGAGGAGGACGACGTCGGGCTCTTCCTGCTCGCAGAGCGAGATCAGCGAGGGCACGGTCTCGGCCTCGAACCGGCGGACCGAGTAGATGCCGCCCATGAAGGCCGCGGCATGGTCGGTCATGCCGCCGATCACACCCTCGGCGGCGAGCTCACGCAGCCGGCCGAGGGGGAAGACACAATTCGGATCTTCTCTGGCATCGGTCTGGTCGTAGGCGAAATGCGCTGTCCGCAGTTCGCTGGCCGCCGTCTCGCTGGCAATGGTGCGGATGGAGGTGTCGTCCTTGGTGGCAAAGGCCACTTGGCCGTGGCGATAGATCCCGCCGGATCCGATGAGCAGCACTCGGCTGTCCGACAGCGATCGAGCCGGCGCCACGAGTGGCACCGGCTCGGTTCGTTCGGCCCAGCGGTAGGGCGTGTAGCCGAGGCTGTCGTAGAGCGATCGGGTTGCCTCGAGATAGTCGGCGGGTGCGGGCGTTGGAGCGTTCGACACCCCGCCAGTTCACTCGACCGATGGGGTCGGCATCAACCGCATGCCCCCATTGCGGTGTCCATCGCTTCGGAGGCTGCCGCCGCGTCCGGGTCGTCGTACTCCGGGAATCCTCCGAGGAACTCGTAGGTCATCGCCAACACGATCTCGTCGTCGCTGACGGCGATCTCGCAGTCGGGGGCCATGGACCGCATCGCGCCGGCAATGTCGACACATCCCAGGATGGCATCGAGCGCGACGCGCTGGACGTCGTATTCGTCGGGCAGTTGGGTGTCATCAGGGTTGTCGGCGGTGATGCCGTAACTGTTCAGCGTCTCCAGACCGACCGATGAGACGAGCGCCTCGTTGGCACATTGGACCTCGGCCTTCTCGAACGGGTTGCCTTCGGTGTACGAGCTCGCGGTGAGCGCGTCGGCCAGTGCCTGTTCGTCGGCCGAGAGGTCGCCGCTGCTCTCGGCGTCGTCGGCGTCGTCGGTGGTCTCCTCGGTTGCGGTGTCGTCGGTGGTCTCTTCGGATGCGGTGTTGTCGGTCGCTGCCTCGGCGTCGGCCCCGGTGTCGGTCACCGCCTCACCGGCGCCGTCACTGCTCGCTGCGTCGGCCGCAACGACGTCGGCAGCCTCGTCGCTGCCACTCCCGCACGCACTCATCAACAAACTCGCCGCAAAGGCCGCGGCCATCAACTTCTTCATGGTGAGGTTCCCTCCCTCGGAAATGGTTGGCGGCACCGTAGCCGCGCGTCCGGTGAACACCACGATCCAACGACGTGGTGGCGACGCGGTGTTCGGTGCTGACTAACCTCGGCGACCATGGGAGTTCACGTCATTGCGGTGTACCGACCCAAGCCCGGCGGGCAGGAAGCCCTCGAGGCCGAGGTGCTCGATCATGTGCCGCTGCTGCGGCGCATCGGTCTGGCGACGGACACGCCGTCGCTCGTCCTCCGGGCCCCGGATGGCACGATCATCGAGCACTTCGAGTGGGCGAGCCACGACGCCATCGAGGCTGCCCATTCCCATCCCGAGGTGCTCGAGATGTGGGGCCGCTACGACGCGTGTTGTGAGTACGGCACCCTCGCCGACCTCCCCAACGCCACCACGATGTTCGCCGAGTTCGAGTACGTGGGCAGGTACTGAGTCACTGCGCCGTTCAGCCGAGTCCGACTCGTTCGAGCTGTTCGGTTGGCGCCTCCAACTCGACCAGTGCAGATCGGATGAGCTCGCACAGCTGTTCGTCGAGGCGACCGCCTGCGAGGTTCTCCTGCTCGTCGGGATCGTTGGCGAGGTCGTAGAGGTGGTGCCGGCCGATGATGTGAGGGCCTCCCGCCCACATCGGCATACGGTCGCCGGCGGCGTACGGCTGGCGGATCACCGGGAGCTCGGAGCCGGGCATGGTGTCGAGCCAGGCTCGCTGGTCGGGGAGGGGGAGTGTCTCGAATCCCGGGAAGTGCACCGGCATGGTCGACCAACGATTCGAGAACATCGAGATCGGCAGGTTCGACTCGACAGGGGCGCGAGCGTACTTGTACCGGCCGTCCGTGATCTGGATCCAGTTGCCCCACACGCCGCCGATCGCCCAGTCACGCACCGACTCGGCCGAGCCGTCGAGCAGCGGCACGAGTGAGCGACCGTGGGTCCGATGTGCGACCTCGACGTCGAACACATCGACCAGCGTGGCGAACAGATCCACATTGGTGGTGAGCGCATCGATCGTGGCCCCGGGCCGCGCCCCGCGGTCGCCGCTGGCCCCAGGCCAGTGGATCAACAGCGGCGTGTGACCGAGCGGCTCGAACTGAGGTACACCGGGCTTGCCCCAGATGTCGTGGCCCTCACGAGGGTCACCGAGGTAGTGGCCGTGGTCGGTGCACACGATGAGGGCGGTGTCATCCCACAGGTTCCGGCGGTCGAACGCATCGAGGATCCGGCCGAACCAGTGGTCGATCATCGACAGTTTGGCGCCGTAGTTGGCCCGCAGATGCCGGGCTTCGGCCTCGGTGAGGTGCCCCTTCGAGACCCCTCCGTGGACGTACGGGGGCCAGATCATGTAGTCGGCGTCCCACGATCCACCGTCCTGGTACATCGACGCCCATGGCTCGGGTGTGTCGAACGGCTCGTGGGGGTCGAACTCGTCGACGAAACAGAACCAGCGATCGTGCTGTGGGGCTTCGTCCTCGAGGAAGCGGGCAGCATCGACCATGGTGCGTGGGCCGGGATAGTCGGCCTCGTCGCGGAACCAGGTGCGGCTCGTGTCGTACGGCCGGTCGTGCACCTCCTGCCCCAGCATCTTCGACAGGAACCAGCCACCACCCTGCGCCGGCACCGCGGGACGTTCGGGATTGCCGATCCACGATGGGTCGGGCACGGTTCGCCACGGATCACCCTCGTGACCTCGCACGTAGTGCCAGGCGGAGAAGTCGGTGTGGTAGTTCTCGCCACCAGTCTCGAACAGGTGTGGATGATCGGTGGCCAGGTAGCTCGTGATCCCCTTGTCTCGCAGCACTCGCGTGATCGGTTGCTCCCAGATCTCGATCGAGCCCCACGGCTTCCACAAGAAGTCGAGCGCGCCGACCAGGATGTCGTGACGGGCAGGCATGCAGGGCAGTGATCCGGTGACGTGACGCGTGAACCGTGCGGCGCGCTCCCGGGCGAAGCGGTCCAGATTCGGGGTCTCGAACTCGGTCGACCCGTACGACCCGAGCATGTGGCGGTTCAACGAGTCGAGCAGGATGACGCAGACGTTCTTCGGTGCCATGAACCTCAGCCGTTCGACTTGAGCTCGGGGAACTGGTCGTCACGCCACTCCCTCCCCCCGGCAGCGGCGATGTCGCCCTCCTCACGTTGGCGCAGCTCGATGCGACGGATCTTGCCCGAGACGGTCTTGGGGAGTTCGTAGAACTCGATCCGGCGGACGCGCTGGAACGGGGCGAGGTTCTCGCGAGCGTGCCGCAGGATCGACAGCGCCGTGTCGTCGTTGGGCTCGTGGCCTTCGGCCAACGCGATGTAGGCCTTGGGCACCGCGAGTCGGATCTCGTCGGGCGCCGGGACGACGGCGGCCTCGGCGACGGCGGGGTGCTCGATCAGCACCGACTCGAGCTCGAACGGGGAGATCTTGTAGTCGGAGGCCTTGAAGACGTCGTCGGTGCGGCCAACGAAGGTGATGTAACCCTCGTCATCGATCTCGGCGACATCGCCCGTGTGGTAGAGCCCGTTGGCCATGACCTCGTTGGTGCGCTCGGCGTCGCCGAGATACCCGGTCATCACGTTGACAGGATTCGACGACAGGTCGATGCAGATTTCACCTTCGCGGACACCGACTTCGCCGGTGACGGGGTCGGCGATGACGACCGGCACGCCGGGCAGGGCACGACCCATCGAGCCAGGCTTGATCGGCTGCCCAGGAGAGTTCCCGACCTGTGCGCTGGTCTCGGTCTGGCCGAACCCGTCGCGGATGGTGCGTCCCCATGCCCGCTCGACCTGGGTGATCACCTCGGGGTTGAGCGGCTCGCCCGCCGAGATCAGCTCGCGGAGACTGCCGGGTCCGTCGGCCAGGTCGGCCTGGATCAGCATGCGCCACACGGTGGGTGGCGCACAGAAGGTGGTGACCGAGCTCGTGCGGAGTTGCGCCAGGAGTGCGGCGGCGTCGAACCGGGTGTAGTTGTAGACGAACACACACGCTTCGGCGATCCACGGGGCGAAGAAGCAGCTCCAGGCGTGCTTCGCCCAACCGGCCGAGCTGATGTTGAGATGGACGTCGCCAGGCTCGAGACCCAGCCAGTACATGGTGCTCAAATGTCCGACCGGGTACGAGATCTGGGTGTGCTCGACCAGTTTGGGCCGGCTGGTGGTGCCGGAGGTGAAGTAGAGCAGGAGCGGATCGTCGACGGAAGTGACCGAGGTGAATGGCTCGGGTTGGTCGACGTCGTAGCCGTCGGCGAAGTGCAGCCAACCGTCGACCGCTCCGCTGACCGAGATCCGGGTGTACTCCCCGGGTACCTCGTCGAACTTGGCGGCCTCCGCCGACGCCACGATCACGTGTTTGGTACCCGTCCGTTCCATTCGGTCGACGAGGTCGGACGAGGGGAGCGCCGTGGTGGTCGGCATGATCACCGCTCCGAGCTTGAAGATGGCGAGCATGGCATCCCACAGCTCGACCTGGTTGCCCAGCATCACGATGACCGGGTCACCCTTGGCCACGCCGTTCGCCGCCAGCCATGCTGCGATGCGATCGGAGCGCTCGACCATGTCTCCGAAGCTGTAGACGTCTTCCGAGCCGTCCTCTTCGACGATCCAGAGCGCCGGGGCGTCGTTGCCGCGGGCGTAGCGCTCGAACCAGTCGATCGCCCAATTGAAGGTGCCGGTCAGTCTCGGCCACTCGAAATCCGCCGATGCTGCGGCGTAGTCGTCGCGCAGGGCGAACAACTGGTCTCGGGCGGCACGGTAGGTCTCGGTGTTGGTCATCGACGGGTTCCTTGCGAGGCGAATGTCGGCGACGGCGACGCTAGGCGATCGGAGGGTACGGCTGCATCCGGGACCCGGATGGTGTGACGGTGTCTGGCACCGCGAGATCGGCCCCTTCGATGTCGATCGTCGGAAGGAGTCGGTCAAGCCAGGCCGGGAGCCACCAGTTGGCATCGCCGAGCAGCTTCATCGTCGCCGGCACCAGCACGCAGCGCACCACGGTGGCATCGATCAGGATGGCCGAGGCAAGCCCCAGTCCCATCATCTTCACGACCGGATCGTCGCCCAGCGAGAAGGCGCCGAACACCGAGATCATGATGAGGGCCGCCGAGGTGATCACCCGCCCGGTGCCCGCCAGCCCGGCCACCACGGAGGCTTCGTTGTCGCCGGAGGCCACGTACTCCTCACGCACTCGGCTCAGCAGGAACACCTCGTAGTCCATCGACAATCCGAACAGCACGGCGAACATGAACATGGGGACGAAGGACACGATCGGTACCGTCGTCTCGAGTCCGATGAGTGATGCGCCCCAGCCCCACTGGAAGACGACGACGAGCAGTCCATAAGCGGCGCCGATGGAGAGCAGGTTCAGCAGCGCAGCCTTGAGCGGCACCAGGAGCGAACGGAAGACCACGGTCAGCAGGAGGAACGACAGCACCACGACGGACGCCACGAACAGCACGAGTCGATCGCTGACCCGCTTGGCCACGTCGCCGAAGTTCGCCGTCATCCCGCCGATGTGCGCGCTGACGCCGGTGCCGTCGAGCACCCCGGGGAAGACATCGGCGCGCAGTCGCTCGACGGTGGCATAGGTGGCGTCGTCCTGCGGCGCCGATGTGGGGAAAGCCACCAGCGTGGCGATGCCGGCGTCGGACGCAATCTCGGCCGGCGCAACGGCGGCGACACCAGGGTCGGTGGCGATCGCGGCAGCGAGTGCGTCGACCACCGCCGGCGCGGTGTCGGGGTCGTCACCGAGGTCGACGGCGATGACCAGCGGGCCGTTGACACCGGGCCCGAAGCCCTCGGCAGCGAGATCGTACGCCCGTCGCTCCGTTCGGGACTCGGGCTGGGTCCCCTCGTCGGGGAAGCCGAGCTCGAGTGCGACGACCGGGGACGCTGCAAGCAAGAGGGCGGCCGTCACGCCGACGGCGTACGTCCAGGCATGGCGCGATACGTGTGCCCCCCATCGGCGCCATCCGGCGCTGGGTCCCGATGCCGCGGCGTGACCGCGACGGTGGAGGCCGAGCCGATTGATCCACTGGCCACTGAGGCCGAGAAAGGCGGGCAGGAGGGTCAACGAGGCCACCACCATGAGGGCGACGATCAACGAGACGGCCACCGCCATCGCCGTCAGGAACGGAAGGCCGGCGATCGACAGGCCGAGAATGGCGATGACCACGGTGCCACCAGCGAACAGCACCGCTTGACCGGCGGTGGCCACCGCTCGCCCGGCTGCGTCCTCCACGCTGCAACCTCGGGCCAGGAACTCCCGATGTCGTGTCACGAGAAAGAGGGCGTAGTCGATGCCAACGCCGAGTCCGATCATTGCGCCGACGTCGGGTGCCCAACTCGACACCGGGACGAGATAGGCCACCAGGGGCATGGCCGAGACACCGAGGGCGAGACCGAACACGGCGATGCCGATCGGCAGGCCCATGGCGATCAAGGATCCGAACGCCACGAGGAGGATGACCACGGCAGCGCCCAAGCCGATGAGTTCGTGCGCCGACCCTGCCGGCTCCTCGTAGGTGAAGAACAGCTCGCCCCCGGCCTCGACCTGGAGGTCGACCTCGGTGCGAAGCTCTACCATCGCGTTCTTCAGGTGATCGAGATCCTCGGGCGCCATGTCAGAAAGCAGGGGGTACTGCACCTCGACGACGGCCACGGTCTCAGACGGCGCAATGGTCGGGACGGCGTTGATCACCTTGGGCAACGCGGACAGAGTCGTCACCACCGTGCCGAGGTCGCCCTGAGCGGTCGGGTCGGCGAAGCTTGCGCCGGCCGGGGCTGCTGCGATCACTCGTGCTGTCACACCGGCGCGGTCGGAACCGGCAGAGGACAGCAGCTCGGTCGCCAGCTGGGAGTCGACACCGGGCGCATCGAAGCTGTCTTCCAGCTGGCGGCCGACGCTGAGCGATGCCGTGATCACAAGTGCGGCAGCCGCGAGCCACAGCCCGATCACACGCCACGGTCGCAGGGCGGAGTAACGCCCCAGTCGATAGAGCAAGCCGGTCATGTCGGTCCTTTCGAGAAGTCACCTCGATCGTCGCGACGGGCTGTTCCGGCGGCATCGGGTGATCGGCTCGTTCCGGGTTGGCCGACCGGCGGGTTCGCGGATCGTCCTTTCGGCCGATCCACGTCGCTGACTGGCTGCCTACGATGGCAACCGTGATTCCGGCCAGTTGGCGAGCGTTCGCTGCGGAACCCGCGGTGCCGAACGCACCGCGA
Organism: Acidimicrobiales bacterium; assembly: GCA_041394265.1. Classification (NCBI taxonomy): domain Bacteria; kingdom Bacillati; phylum Actinomycetota; class Acidimicrobiia; order Acidimicrobiales; species Acidimicrobiales bacterium. The sequence continues at coordinate 948,600 of JAWKIO010000005.1, read as the reverse complement.
CGCGTCAGCCGTGACTGGGTGATCGTCGGCGTCAGCAGCGCGATCGCCCTTGCGGAAGTGATCTTTCGGACAGATCCGGACTTCGAGGGTCTCTCGATCGCGTGGCGGGCCGCGACCATGCTCGTCTTCCTGGCCGTCGCTCCCTACTCGCTGCTGATTCGTCGCACCGCGCCCTTGCGAGCCGTGGTCGTCGGGTTCGTCCCCACCATGGTGTTCGGCGTCATCGTCCGAGTCGCCACCGGTCACGTCGGCGGGGTCGTGGCCAGTGCCGTGATCCTGATCTCTGGCTACGCCCTGTTCCGGTGGGGATCGGGACGCGACGCGCTGCGCGGGGGAGCCGTGATGGCCTGGGCCGGAGTGGTCGGCATTCTCACCGATCCCGGCACGATTGGCGAGGCCGTCGGTGGCACGATCGTGCTCCTCCTTCCGATCGAGATCGGACTCATGGTTCGGTACCGCGCTGCCGCCCAGAAGCGTGCCCTGTCCGAAGCCCAGTCACGTGAACGCGAGCTACTGGCGCGGGAGCTACACGACACCGTCGCCCACCACGTGTCGGCAATCGCCATCCAAGCCCAGGCGGGCCAGGCCATCGCCGCCACGGATCCCGAGCGGGCCCTGCGCGTCCTCGCAACCATCGAAGGCGCAGCGTCTCGTACGTTGGCGGAGATGCGAACGATCGTGTCGACGCTGCGAGCCGGGGCCGAGGCCGACCTGGCGCCGCGACGCGGTGCGGCGGATCTCCACTTGCTCGTCGACATCGTTCCCCCGTCGTTGCAGCTCGATGTCACGGTTGCCGACACGCTTGGCGTCGTCGATCCTGCGGTCGATTCGGCGATCTATCGGATTGCGCAGGAATCCATCACGAACACCGTGCGTCATGCTCGCCATCCGAACGTCGTTCACATCCAGGTCGACGGCGACCCCGGCACGATTCGGGTCCGCGTCGATGACGACGGCAACGCCGTCTCGGGCCCCGTCGACGGCCAGGGGTTCGGTCTGTTGGGCATGGCCGAGCGGGCGCATCTGCTCGGCGGTACGTTCCGGGCCGGACCGCGACCAGGCGCCGGCTGGCAGGTCGAGGTCGAACTTCCACGGTGGCCGGCACGATGAGCGACGGCGCGCCCCTGCGGCGAGTGTTGGTCGCCGACGACCAGGAGCTGGTACGAACCGGTCTGACCATGATTCTCGATGCCCAGCCGGGCATCGAGGTGGTGGCGCAGGTGGCCAACGGGCGCGAGGCGGTCGACACCGCCCGACGGTTGCGGCCCGATGTCTGCCTCCTCGACATTCGTATGCCCGAACTCAACGGGATCGAGGCCACCCGCCTGCTTGCCGGGCCCGATGTGGTCGACCCGTTGGCGGTCGTGGTGATCACGACGTTCGATCTCGATGAGTACGTGCACGGCGCGCTGAAGGCCGGTGCTCGAGGCTTCCTGCTGAAGGACGCCGGTCCGGCGCTGCTGGCCCAGGCCATCCACGCCGCAGCCGATGGAGACGCCCTGATTGCGCCCAGCGTGACGGCCCGGCTGTTGGCGACGTTTGCCTCCGGAGCACCGACCACCACCGTGCAGCCGATCGAGCCGCTTACCGAGCGGGAAGAGGAGGTGCTGCTCACCGTGGCCAGTGGCCGGACCAACGCCGAGATCGCCGACGAGTTGTTCATCTCGCTCAGCACCGTCAAGAGTCATCTGGCGAGCCTCATGACCAAGCTGGGTGCCCGAAACCGGGTCGAGATCGTGATGTGGGCCTACGAGACCGGACGGGTCGCACGCCGGGAGCGCTGATGCCTTGAACCGCAGGTGGGGCCCGAGTGGTGCTACTGCAGGCCGGCCGAGTCGGTGACGTCGACGCCGAGCGCCACCTCCCACGACCCCCAGTGGCCATGGTCGGCCATGAGGTCGGAGCCGCAGCTGCTGCACTTGTTGGCGGCATCGGCATGGAGCGGAGCGTGGCAGTTCGGGCACAACCCCGACGTCGCCCGGCGGCGCCGCCCCGCCCCCTCCTCGCCGAACCGTTCGAACCCGATGCGCATGTTGTCGGGTCCGTTGAAGTCGACGTAGTCGATCGTGCCGGACGCGAACAGATCGACCTCGCCCTTCGAGGTGTACGACACCGTGCCGCTCTCGTTGCGCCGGAACGACTGGCCGTTGTAGGTGATCGACTTGTCGTCGGGACCGCCCTTGACGTCCCACACCTCGACGTCGGACCACAGCGTTGCTCGGGTCCGATCGAAGTTCTCGACAGCCACCCACAGCCGTTCGCCGTCCTGGTGCTCGACGAGGTGCTCGATCCAGCGGTCGCCGTCTTCGGACAACAGGAGCGTCCCCTTGATGACGCCCCGCCGGCCGTTCACCGATGTGCCGGCGCCGATCGGTGCGTTCGCCAACATCTCCAGCTTCTTCGTGCGGTCGCGGCCCTTGCCGAACTTTCCGAACATCAGATGACTCCCTCCGTCTGGCTGATGTGATGTGGGTGCACACTAATCGGTGCGCTGGGTTACACCGGCACGACGAGCGAGATTGCGCTACTCTCGGCGTCGCCGAGCCACAGGAGGGAACCATGGGCCAAGGCATCATGCTCAGACGACCGCCTCGCGTCCGGCCTCCCGTGGTCACCGCACTGGCGATCGACGTAGAGAGCGTCGACACCGACGGTCGAGCGCTTCGCCTGCACACCGGTCCGACACCGCATCATGCCGTTCGCACACTCGCCGTCGACCTGGGTCCGTGGCGAGTCGATCTCGACATTCTTTCCGCCTCGCACCGAGTCACCGTCCGAGCAGGTGATGGGGCAACCGAGCTGCTGGTCAGGGAGACGGTGGCATGCGGCGCCTCCGATGACGCTGTCGACGCCGACACCCTGCCGGGCACCTACGGGTGGAGCGTGAACGAGTGGGAGGTGCAGTTCACCTCGAAGACGGTCGTCGGCGACGACGCCGTTCGGATGGCGGCCAGCCAACTCGAACATCTGCACGACGTGCCGACGGCGATCGTCGGGCGGTTCCCCGGCGACGACCTCGCCCTCACGGCCCTCGTTGCCGACCTGCAGATGCTGCCCATCAGCGGAGCTGCTCAACTGGCCTGGCACTCATGGCATCTCTATCCGGGTGTCGACCCGCACGCCGTCATCACCCATACGGTCGCTCGCCCGCCGGCGGGTGCGCGCTCGTCCATGAGCGTCGACCGCCAGCGAAAGGACCTCGTCCGATGACTGCTCTTCGCCGCCCGTTCGGGATCGTCATCGTCTTCTTGCTGTTCGCTGCCTCCTGCGGATCGAAAGGCCCCGACCTCGCCACCACGGTCAAGGACATCCCGGGTGCCGAGTCGGTCTCGCCGTCGGATATCGGAGTGAGCGCCACCGATGCGTCCGGTGACAAGGTGACGGGCACCTGGCGGATCAACGGTGAGCCCGCCACGGTGGCCGATGCCATCGCCGCCAAGGAGAAACCCGACGAGCGCACCGACGACGCCGGCGGCGACGTCTTCCTGCTCTACAAGTCGGGAACGCTGTGGCTCTCGCCCAACGAGACCGGCTCGAACGTCGTGCTCTATGCCGACAACGACAAGGCCTACAACCGCCACAGTGGCGTCTTGCTCGCCAGCAATCGGTGGGGGAGCCGCATCAACACCTACCGTTCGAGCGGTTCGAGCAGCAGCAACAGCGGCAACGGCTTCCGGGGCGGCGGGTCGTCGTCCGGTAAGTGATCGTCGGCGAGGGAACCGGCCAAGCCGCTGAGATTCGAGCAATGACAGAGGGACCAACGACATGAGTGATTTCATCAACGACCTCGGCAACACCTTCGCCTGGTTGGGAACGGCCATGGCGCTGATGGCGCTGGGATTCGTGGTCGTCGACCTCCTGACGCCCGGCAACCTCCGGGCCCAGGTGTCGCAGAACCTCAATGCCGGTCTGCTGGTCGGCGGCAAGATGGTCTCGGTCGGGATCATCATCTTCGTCGCCATCTGGACTGCCCCCGACGCCCTCGACGAAGGACTGCTCGATGCTGTCCTGTACAGCGTTCTGGGATTGATCATGTCGGCGATCGTCTTCCTCCTCGTCGACCTCGTCCTGCCGGTGCGACTCCGCCAATTGGTGGAGGAAGACCGGTTCGACCCGGCGACGTGTGTTGCGGTCGGGGCCGAGATCGGCTTGGCTCTCGTCGTTGCCGCCGCCATCTCCTGACCTCGTCGAACCGTCGACTTCCGGCGCCGAACTGATCCGGCGCCGGCGGCTCCTGCTCTTCGTCGCGGCCGTCATCGCCGGGGCTGGCGTCGCCTACGAACTGTCGCTGATGCTGCTGGGTACGGTGACCATCGGCAGTACCGAGCGGGCCAACGCCATCGTGCTCGGTACCGCCATGCTCGGGATGGGGGTCGGGGCAACGAATGGTGGCCGCTGGGCCGGCCGGCCGGTGGCGGCCTTCATCCGGGTCGAGATGGTGTTGGCGCTCCTCGGCGCCGGCGCCGCACCGCTGCTCTACTGGACCTGGGCCCGACTCGACGCCTTCTGGGGTCCGCTGCTTGGTGTGGCCTTCGCGATCGGCGTGTGCATTGGAGCCGAGATGCCACTCCTTGCGGCGTTGAACGAGCGGCTGGCTGCCCAATCGCCAACCAAGGTCGTGGCCGACTACACCGCCGCTGATTATTTCGGTGCCCTCGTCGGCGCCATCGCGTTCGCCTTCGTGGTTCGACCGTTCTTCGGCATCGTCGAGGGCACGGTGCTGGTGGCCGTGGTCAACCTGTTGGCGGCGGCGGCCGTTGCGTTGATCGTCCCTGGCTCCGACCCTCGTCGGGTGGTGCCATTGCTCGTCGGTGGCGCCGGCGCGCTGGCCGCATTGGCGCTGGTGTCGCCGACGATCGTGGCCGACGGCCAGCAGGCCCAGTTCCGCGATCCGATCGTGGCCGCCGTCGACTCCGGCATCCAGGAATTGGTCGTCACCTCCCGAACCCACCCTGGTGGTGTGGTCGACACGCGTCTCTTCCTCGACGGTGATCTCCAGCTGTCGAGTGTCGACGAGTTCCGCTACCACGAGGCGCTGGTGCATCCGGCCGTGACCGGCGCCGCCAACGTGCTGATCCTCGGTGGTGGCGACTGCCTGGCGGCGCGAGAGATCTTGCGCCATCCCGAGGTCGAGTCGATCACGATGGTGGAGCTGGATTCCGGCGTGGTCGAGTTGATGCGTACGGTGCCGGAACTGGCGGTGCTCCCGAATGGTGCGTGCGACGATCCTCGCCTCCAGATCGTCAACGACGACGCCTTCACCTGGGTCGACCGGAGGGCAAGCGAGGGTCGTGTCGGTTTCGACGCGGTGATCGTCGACTTCCCCGATCCCGACACTCCAGCATTGGGCCGGCTCTACTCGGTGGAGTTGTACGAGCGAGTGGGGCGACTGCTGCGGCCCAACGGTCGGGTCGTCGTCCAGTGTGGATCGCCGTTCTTTGCTCCCGAGGCGTTCTGGACCTGTGCCGACACGCTCGAGGCGGCTGGCTTCGTCACGCTGCCGTATCACGTCGACGTGCCGTCATTCGGCGATTGGGGCTTCCACCTCGCCACGCTCGACTCGTTGCCTCCGACGACGTTCGTGGCCCTGCCCGACAACCGGTTCCTCACTGCCGCGATGTTCGCCGCGGCCCAGAACTTCTCGCCCGACGTCGCCCGCTCGAACGTCGACACCCGGCCCTCGACCATCCTCGACCCGTCGATCGTCGAGGCCGCTCAGGGAGCGTGGATCGGCTACGGGGGCTGAGGCGCGACCGCCTCAGCTGTCGACCATGTCGGGCGCGGTGGGCGCCGCAGCCACCAGCGCGTTGAGTGCATCGACGTGTCCCTGCATCGCCGATCGACCGTCCTTGGTGATCTTGAACCAGGTCTGGCGGTCCCGGCCTCGCCCCGTCTTCTTGACGGTGACGTAGCCGGCCTCGGTGAGGGCGCTCATCTGTTTCGACAGGTCGGAGTCGCTGAGGCCCAGCACCTCACGCAGGAAGGCGAACTCGGTGTTCTTGGAGTTCGCCAGCACGCCGAGCGCTGCGAGCCGCTTGGGCTGGGTGAGCAGCGGATCGAGGTCATCGAGGCTCATCGGAGGACCTCGGGCTCGTCGATGGTCATGCGGTGATCCCTGCCTCGACCTCGGCGCGATGGGCGGCCTCGGCGTAGCGACGCTCATAGACCGCAATGCCGATCGTGAACCCGACGAACGCAACCAGCGCTCCTGCCCACCAGCCGATCGCCAGGTAGGCGGCGAGGATCGCCCCGATGAGGATCGTCAGGCCCACGAGGTAGATCACCATCTCGTGCTTGATCGGGGCGGGCGCCTGCATGGGATTCGGTGCTGCACCCCGCTTGGCGACGTACCAACGCATCAGGGCGCCGGCCGTTGATCCCAGCACGACCCAGACCAACAACGAACCCCACACCGGGAGCGCATAGGCAGCCACCCATCCGGCGGCCGCCGCGCCGAACAGTGGTGGATACCACGGGCCGAGCTTCGGGTATCGGGTGTGGGCAAGGACCTGTGCCTTGCGCAGATCGTCAAGTTGCGTGAGGGGAGTGGGTGCCGCTTCAGATTCCATGTTGGAAATTGAATACTTCACTTTCCAACATGTCAAGTGAAATGTCCGACCTGGTGGGCGGCAGCGGCCCTCGTGTCATGGCGGGCGGCAGCGGGCCCTCGTGTAGGGTGCGGCCCATGGAGCTACGTGGTGTGCATCATGTGTCGATCAATGTGAGTGATCTCGACCAGACCGTCGCCTTCTACACCGACACCCTTGGGCTCGAGCTGCTCGACCGGCCCGACGATGCGATCGCTGTCCCCGGTCGCTGGCTGAGCTGCCCCGACGGTCGTCAGATCCACCTCTTGCTCAATGACATGCCCGAGGGAAAGGGTCAGCACTTCGCGTTCGAGGTGGCCGACATCGCGGCCGTCGTCACCGAACTCGATGCTGCCGGGGTGAAGACCGGTCGGGTCTCGACCATGGACGGCATCTGCCACCAGACGTTCTGCTCCGACCCGTCCGGCAACCTCGTCGAGTTCAACCAACGCCTCTGACGGAGCTCCGCTCCACACCGCACCGCCGGCTTCCACACCGCACCGCCGGCTTCCGCCCCGCAATACCAGCGCTGCCAACCTTCGGGCCTCCGTCCAATCCCAGCCAAGCTCCGGGGCACCGTACGAGGAGCGACGCGCAACCCCGGAGGTTGTGGCGTTTTGGACGCAGCCCCGAGGGTTCGGTCCGGGTCAGGCTTCGGAGCGGATGACGTCGACCCCGCTCGGGTCGACCAGTGAGTCGAACATGAGCTTGTTGTGACTGTGGCCAACATGGTGGAGGCCGAAGGCCGACTGGAGCGAGGTGTACATGCCCATCGCATCGAGCGTGTTGTTCACGCTCTGCTTGGCGAGGGTCAACCCGATCATGGGGCGCTTGGCGATGTGGGCCGCCATCTCGAGTGTGGCGGACTCCAGCTCGTCACGCGGCACCACCTTGGTGACCATGCCGTGGCGATGGGCTTCTTCGGCGGTGATCGCCCGGCCGGTGAAGAGCATCTCCTTGGCGAGCCGTGCCCCGACCTCGTAGGGATGGGTGAAGTACTCGTGGCCGTTCACGCCGAAGGCGACGACCGGATCGGAGAACGTGGCGTCGTCGGCGCAGATGATGAGGTCCATCGGCCACACCAGCATCAATCCGCCGGCGATCACCTTGCCCTGGACCGAAGCGATCGTCGGTTTCGGGAGGTTGCGCCAGCGCCAACACAGGCCCACATACATCTCGGCCTCCCGGGCCATGTAGCCCTCGGCGCCGGGTGCATCGAAATGGCACTGGGTGCCGATCGTCGGCAGATCGTTGATGTCGGTGGTGTCGCGCAGGTCGTGACCCGATGAGAAGTGTTTGCCGTCGGCGGCAAGGACGATGACGCGGATGTTGGTGGCGCGAGCCGCAACGTCGAACGCCTCGTTGAGTTCGCTCAGCATCTGGTAGTCCTGGGCGTTGGCGGCCTCGGCCCGTGCGAGCGTGATGCGTCCGACGCCCGGGGCCGGCTCGTCGTAGCGCACCCGGCTCCACTCACGATTTGGTGAGTCGCTCGGCGTGGGCTCGGAGGCGGGAGCGTCTGATGCATCGGTCGTCATGACGCTGTGTATACACCCTCGCCTGCCGGCGGGTCGAAGTGTCGGTGCCATCGGCGGTGGGCGTAGCCTGCGCCGGTGGCCACTTCCCTGCAGCAGCGACGCGCCGACACCGTCGCTGGGCTGCGAGCCAGGGGCGCCTACCAACGATGGGTGCTGATCACCTGTCTGGTCGGTGTTTTTGCGACCTCGTTCCCCGTCACGATCCTGACCGTGTCGCTCGGCGACATCGCCAAGGACTTCGACACCTCGGAAACCACCATCGCCTGGGTGGTGTCGGCGCCCATGCTCGCCGGTGCGGTCGCGCTTCCGCTTCTCGGTCGACTCGGCGACATCATCGGCCAGCGCCGGGTGTTCCTGGTCGGCTTCTTCCTGTCGGCGGTCACCGCTGCGCTCACGGCCGCGGCATGGTCGGCCCTCTCGCTCATCGCCTTCCGCACCCTGTCGCAGGTCATTGGTGCCGGCACCGGACCGAGTTCGATGGCGCTGATCATGCGCGAGATCCCTCGCCGAGAACGGGTGAAGGCCATGGGCTGGTGGTCACTCGTCGGCGCAGGATCGCCGGCCCTCGGTCTCGCGGCCGGCGGGCCTCTGGTCGAGCTGATCGGTTGGCGCTACGTGTTCGTTGCCCAGGCGGTCTTCTCGGTCCTTCCCGTGGTCATTGCCTGGTTCGTGCTGGAGGAGGTCGAGGCCAGCGACGGGTCACGGAGTTTCGACTTGCTGGGCGCACTCACCCTGGCCCTCTCGGCCGGCGGCGTCATGTTTGCGCTGACCCAAGGTCGAGCGTGGGGATGGACACATCCGGCGGTGCTGCTGGCCGCCGGATTCGGACCGGTCTTCGGGTTCGCGTTCGTCGCCGTCGAACGGCGAGCCGAATCACCGCTGCTCCCACTCGGCTTGCTTCGACGCCCTCACTTCGTGCTGCCGCTCGGGACCGAGTTCTTCACGAGCGCGGCCTACATGGGGGCGTTCGTCGTCACACCGCTGATGATGCGGGGCGTGCTGCGATGGGAGCTGTCGGCCGTCGCGCTCATGATGCTGTTGCGGCCGGCGGCGCTGAGCCTGTCCTCGCCGGTCGGAGGTCAGCTCGGCGCCAAGGTGGGGGAGCAACGAGCGGCGCTGTCCGGAGTCGTCCTCCTCACGATCTCGATGGGAGTGTTCTCGATTGCTGCCTTCCGAGAGATCGTCGCGCTCGTCGCCGTCGCCCTCGTGCTCCAGGGCATCTCCATGGGAACGCTGGGCCCGTCGATCGGTGCGATCTACGTGAATTCGGTCGACGACGACTCCATCGGGATGGCGACCGCCACCCAACGGATGGTGCAGCAGGTGGGCAACGCGCTCGGCATCTCCCTGCTCGTTGCGGTCTACGGCGGCGTCGCCACCACCACGGCCTTCGGGCGGGCGTACGTGGCTGCCATGGTCGTCGCGATGATCGGGCTGGGCTTTGTCAGCTCGATCGGACGGACCGGACCGCTGCGGAAGCGGCCAGCGTCGGTAACGGCTGGCGATGGGTCGGACACCGACGCCTGACGGTCGACGTCAGTCGCGAAGCGAACAGAGCCACGTCCAGCAAGCATCGACTTCCGCTCGAAGTGCGGCCTCGTCGGCAGCATTGGTGATGACCCGATCGGCGACGGCTCGACGATCCTCTTCGGAGGCCTGCCGCTCCACTCGACGACGTGCATCGGCCTCGTCCATCCCGCGCTCGACCGCTCGGGTCACGCGCAGCTCCACCGGCGCCTCCACGGTGATGACCGTGGTGTAGCCCCAAGGCGGGTCGAGGCGACCGAGTTGGCTCTCCACGAGGATGGCCATGTCGAGCACGACGATCTCACTGGTGCTCGCCTGCAGTCGATCGAGGAGTTCGGCGTTGATAGCTGGGTGGCTGATCGCGTTGAGACGGGCCAGCGCCTCGGGGTCACCGAAGACCTTGCCGCCGAGCGCCGGTCGGCTGATCGTTCCGTCGTCGGCGACGATCTCGGGACCGAACGCGTCGATGAGTGCGTGATAGGCCCGACCGCCCGGCTCGAGCACGAGGTGGCCGAGACCGTCCATGTCGATCACCTCGGCCCCATGCTCGGCCAAGGCCCGGGCGACGGTCGACTTGCCGGCGCCGATCCCACCGGTGAGTCCGACGATGAGCGGTGGCTGTTGCTCACCGCTGCCCGTGGTCACAGACCCTCGATGAACTCGGCGATGAGGTCGGCGACCTCTTGGGCGTGGGAGTCCTCGTGCATGGCGTGCTCGCCACCGGCGATCGAGACGAACCGAGCGTTCGGCATCTTGCGCTCGAGGTACTGCCCGGCGCCTGCGTACTCGGGACGGTCGGCGTCGCCGGCCAACACCAGGGTCGGGGTTGCCGTCTCGGCCACACGATCCATGACCACCGAGTCCTCCTGCAAGTTGAGTTCGGCGGCTTGCGGCACCACGCCGAAACGGTGGGCGTTCCGGCGCGAGCGGTCGTTCCACGCCTCTCGCTTCTCCGGATCACGGAACCCTGGGCCGGTGTTGAGCACCACGACGCCACGGGCCACACCGGGCCTTGTTGCCGCATGGGCCAGGGCCAGGTAGCCGCCGAGCGAGTGGCCGACGAGCACGGCCGGCTCGTCGAAGGTGGCGAGCAGTTCGTCGATGTCATCGAGGGCACGGTCACGTGTGTATTCGGCCGGATCGTCGGGAACCGGTGAGGCTCCGTGGCCCATGAGGTCGATGGCAGCCACCGTGTAACGATCCTGCAGCAGTGACATGCCGGTCGCCCAGGTGGCGGAGCTCGACCCGATGCCGTGCAGGAGGACGATGGGTGGGCCGGATCCGGCAGTGGTGACGTTGACACGCATCGTCGCACCCTACTGGTCCGGCGGTGCGCGCCCCAGTTGGGCTGCGGCCCACGCCGTTCGGAGGCCGTACCCTCACGCACATGAACACGACCACGCCCGGCTGGCAGGACCGGTTCTTCGCTCGTTGTTGGTCCCATCTGGCCGGCGGTATCGACGCGACGTTCCGCCCGCACAAGGACGAGACCCTCGTGGCGCTGCCCGACCGGATCATCGAGATCGGACCGGGCCTCGGTTCGAACTTCCGCCGCTATCCGGCGGGCGCGTCGGTGCTGGCGTTTGAGCCGAATCGGGCGATGCACGATGGTCTGCGCCGGGCTGCTGTCGACGCGGGGATCCAACTCGAGATCCGATCGGACGACCTTCGGGAGGCGGGGTTGGCCGATGGCAGCGTCGCCGCTGTTGTTTCGACCCTGGTGCTCTGCAGTGTCGGCGATCAGATCGCCATGGTGCGCGAGATCCACCGGATTCTCGAGCCCGGTGGCCGCTTCCTCTTCATCGAACACGTGGCGTCCGAGCAGCCGGTGGTACGTGGACTCCAGCGAGCCATTCGTTGGCCGTGGGGTCTGGTCGGTGATGGGTGCGATCCGGCTCCCGACACCGTCGACGCCATCGAGGCCGCCGGCTTCGCCGAGGTTCGTGCCACCCGAGACACTCTCGGCAGCAAGCTCAACCCCGCCCATCCCATCTACTGGGGTGTCGCCATTCGCTAGGACGGTGGTGGAACGGTGAGCATGCTCTCGACCAGTTCCTGGACGGCCAGCGCCTCGGCGAAGTTGGCGAGTGTGTGCGATTCCCCGTCGAGCATTCGAGCCAACTGATCCAGTTGTGAGTGGTAGGCCGACGTTCCAAGTGCGAGGCGATCGTCGCCGAGGAGGTCGGCCCACTCGCCTCCGTCGGTGGCCTGCAAGCGGTACCAGTCGAGGACCCGGAGCGATCGACTGCGTCCTCGCACCGTCAGATCGACGACGTCGGGTCCGACTCCCTCGCTGGTTCCGATCATCGTCAGCGGACCACGATCGGAGGTGAGACGGGCAACGGCGTCGCACTCGGCCGCCACGCCATCGGTGCCATCGGGGAACGAGACCGACGAATGCTCGAGTGTCAGCGGTCCGAGCAGCCGCCCGGCGAGGAAGAGGAAGTGTGAGACGACTTCGCGAATCCAGCCGCCTTGGTCTCGCAGCGCCAGCCACGCTGCCTTCTGGTGCCAGATGCGCGGCCAGTGAGCGAAGTGCAGACGGAGGTCGCACCGCACGATCTCGCCGAGTTCGCCCCGCTCGACGGCGTCGACGAGACGGAGCGCCGACGGCGCAGCCCCGAAGACGAAGTTGACAGCTGCGGGCAGGCCGCTCGCTGACACGTCGTCGACCAGCTTGCGACTCGCCGCAACATCGATCCCGAGCGGCTTCTCGCAGAAGATCGCCTTTCCTGCGGCGATGCACGCCTCGACGTACTGGCCGTGGAAGAGGGGTGGTACGGCGATGTACACCATGTCGGCGGCATCGATGACCTCTGTCGGGCCCGGCTTGATGTCGACGGCGTGCGCCCGAGCGTCGCAGGCACTGGGATCCGGGTCCCATGCGGCGACGACCTCGAAGGCAGGATGCAGCGAGAACTGCTCGACGAAGCGGGAGCCGACCGTTCCGAGACCGATGATGCCAACGCGATGAGTCACGGTGAGAACGTACCGAGATCGAGCCCCACGCGCCCGAACCTCGTCTGGGTCGGCGATGGTCGACCCTCTAGAGTGCGCAGATGGAGCTCGAGAACGCAGTTGCTGTCGTCACCGGAGGCGCATCGGGATTGGGTGAGGCGACAGCCCGGGAGCTGGCGGCGGCAGGCGCATCGGTGGCGATCCTCGACATGAACCGAGAGCGTGGTCCCGAGGTGGCGAAGGAGATCGATGGACTCTTCGTTGCGTGCGACGTCGGATCGGGCGACTCGGCGGTGGTCGCAATCGAACGAGTCGTCACCGAACTCGGTGTCCCGCGAGCGCTCGTCTGCTGCGCCGGCATCGGGGCAGGGAAGCGGATGGTCGGGCGTCGCCAGCCTCATGATCTCGAGCTGTTCGAGCGGGTCGTGCGCGTGAACCTGACCGGCACGTTCAACCTGTGCCGGCTCTTCGCCTGGGAGTTGCGAGACGCCGAGCCCCTGGGCGACGACGGCGAGCGGGGGGTGATCGTCACCACCTCCTCGATCGCAGCGTTCGACGGCGTCGACGGCGGTGTCGCTTACTCGGCGTCGAAGGGCGGCGTTGCGGGGATGACACTTCCGATGGCTCGTGACCTCGCACCCGAGGGCGTCCGGGTGATGTCGATCGCTCCCGGATCGTTCGAGACCCCGATGGTCGCCGGGATGCCCCCCGAGTTCGGTGAGGCAATGGCCGACTCGACCCCGTTCCCACCCCGGTTCGGCAATCCCGCCGAATACGGACGGCTCGCCCGCCACATCATCGAGAACCCGATGCTCAACGGTGAGATCATCCGCATCGACGGAGGCCTGCGCATGAGTCCATCTCGCCTCCGGTGACACCGATGACCACGGACCACGACATCGATCTGTTGGCAGCCGAGTGCGTCGATCGTCCCCACGAGTACCTGGGGCGTGTTCGAGACCGTGCGCCCATTGCTTGGAGCGACCGACACCGCGCGTGGGTGATCACCGGTCACCCCGAACTCGAGGCCGCCTTCACCGATCCGCGACTGTCGACCGAACGGATGGACGGCTTTCGCTCCCGGCTGAGCGGCGCTCGGGCCGAGGCGCTCGACGGCGCGATCCGTCTCCTCGAAGGGTGGATGCTGTTCCACGAGCCGCCGGATCACACACGACTCCGTTCGCCGCTGTCCCGATCGTTCACCCCGAGGGCCGTTGCGCCGCTCACATCGGCGATCGAGGGGTACGTCACACGATTGTTGGATCGCTTGGCGGTCGACCTCGCCGACGGCGCGATCGTCGACCTGGTCGAGGCATTCACCCATCCACTGCCGGCGGCCGTGATCGCCGAGCTCTTCGGTGTCCCCGAGGACGAAGGGCGCTGGCTTGCCGATTGGTCACAGAAGTTCGGCGTGGTCGTCTTCGGTGCGACCGGCCGGGCCGACTACGACGAACTCGCTCGTGCCGCCGGCTCGGAGCTGGAGCAGAACCTAGGGGCGCTCATCGAGCGCTATCGCCGGGCGCCCGAGAACAATCTGCTGTCTCTCCTCCTCGAATCCGAGTCGGATCCGAGCGGCCTGACGTCGGCAGAGATGCTGGGCGCCTGTTCGCTTCTGCTCTTCGCCGGTCACGACACGACGACGTCGCACCTCGGTTCCGCCACCGCGGCACTGCTCGACGATGGACACGCGGCTCGCGACCTCCGGCACGGTGATGTCGACATCGCGCCGGCCGTCGAGGAACTCCTACGGTTCGAGAGTCCGGCGAAGGCGATGATGCGCACGGTCGCCGAGACCCACGACCGCGACGGCTGTCGCTTCGAGCAGGGGCAGACCGTGTTCTTCACGATCCTCGCCGCCAACCGAGATCCGCGTGTGTTCGAACGTGCCGAGCGTCTCGATCTGCGCCGAGATCCCAATCCCCATCTGGCGTTCGGGAGGGGTCACCACTTCTGCCTCGGGGCGTCCCTCGCTCGGCTCGAGTCGAGCATCGCCATTCCGGCGCTCCTGCGACGGTTCCCGACGCTACGCCTTGCTGGTCCCGTCGAGTGGAAGGCGACGATCAGCGATCGTTCCGCCCGGTCGATCCCCGTGGCGATCGACGGCTGACACCGGCCCGCCGGGTAACGACATCGAGTGTCGGTGTGGCCTGCCCGGATGCCGGCGTGTCGAGTCGCTACCATCGCCATCATGTCGACACCCGCCGGTTGGTATCCAGATCCCGCAGGTGACCCTGCCCTCGTCCGCTACTGGGACGGGACGGCCTGGACCAACGAGACACAGCCCGCCCAGCCGACCCCACCGCCTCCAGCGGCCGAGCCGACCCCTCCGCCTCCGGGTCCGAGTTCGACCCCACCGCCCCCGGGTCCGGGGGCCTCAGCCTCCGCCCCGATGGGAGGAGGAACCGGAGGCATCCGCTCGGAGCTTCTCGATGATCGCTACGCCGAGGTCGGGTCGGGATCGGGCCAGCGAGTCATCCGACAGAACACCAAGATGCTGAAGGTGACCCTGGGGGAGCCGGTCCTCGCCCGCCAGGGATCGATGGTGGCGTTTCAAGGCGACATCGACTTCGACTACGAGGGGTCGGGCAGCGTCGGCAAGTTCATGAAGAAGGCGCTCACCGGCGAGGGTGTGCCGCTCATGCGCTGCAGCGGTACTGGCGAACTGTTCCTCGCTCACGAGGCCGATCAGGTCCACATCCTGCATCTCGAGGGCGCCGGACTCACGATCAACGGGAAGAACGTCCTTGCCTTCGAGCCGACGCTGCAATGGGACGTCGTTCGTGTGCCGGGGGCCGGCATGGTCGCCGGTGGCATGTTCAACACGCAGATTGCGGGTCACGGGTGGGTCGCGATCACCACTCAGGGTGAGCCGGTCGTGCTCAAGACGGATCAGCCGACGTTCGCCGATCCCGATGCGGCGGTCGCCTGGAGCTCGTCGTTGTCGACGTCGCTCAACCGGACCGTGAAGGCGAAGGCACTGATCGGCCGCGGCTCGGGCGAGGCGTTCCAGTTGGCGTTCACCGGAAGCGGCATCGTCATCGTGCAGCCGGCCGAG
Source organism: Acidimicrobiales bacterium (assembly GCA_041394265.1). NCBI lineage: Bacteria > Bacillati > Actinomycetota > Acidimicrobiia > Acidimicrobiales > Acidimicrobiales bacterium. The sequence continues at coordinate 932,938 of JAWKIO010000005.1, read as the reverse complement.
GGGCGGATCGCTCCCACTGCCACGGCCTGAGGCGCCGCTGGCCGGGTAGTCAAGGCCTGAGGCGCCGCTGGCCGGGTAGTCAAGGCCTGAGGCGCCGCTGGCCTGGTAGTCAAGGCCTGAGGCGCCGCTGGCCGGGTGGCCGCGGCTCCGGAGGCTCAGTCGTCGGTGTCGACGGTGCCCTGGTCGAGGTAGTCGGCGTACTGGATCGGATCGACCGAGGTCCGAACGATGCCGATCAGGTTGGCCACGATTCGCTTGAGGTATCGGTAGTAGATGGCGCGGGGGACGACCTCGTGGCCGGGCCGATCCGAGCGCATGAACTCGTCGATCTTGGCCTGGGTGTCGGCGACGATGGTGTTGGCGCGGGCGACGTAGTCATCGGTCGGCACTTCTTCGGCACTGGCGAGCATCTCGGCGGCCTCGGCGAAGAGCGCCGACACGGTCGAGCGTTGAGCGAGCATTGCCTCGGTGTCGGGCTGGTTCGACAAGAGGACGCCGCCCTCGGCCAGGTCGAGAATGTTCTTCGCCTGGTCGCCGATGCGCTCGATCTTCTTGAGCAGGAGGATCAGGCCGAGCACCGTGCCGATGTCGGTGGCGCCTTTCACGGTGACGTGCACGACGAGCTCGGAGCGCAGCTCCTGCTCGGCTCGGTTGATGCGGGCGTCAGTCTCGCGGATGTCGTCTGAGACGGCGTCGACATCGGCGCCGGTGAGCAGGGCCAGCGTTGCCAGGTCGAACGAATGCCGTGCGTCGCCGAGCATCGTGACCGAGCGGTGCACGATGTGGTCGAGTCCGCCGCCGGGCGACTTCTTGAAGAAGGAGAGCATGTGCGTTACCGCCTTGTGAAGAACGCTGGGGTCAGCGGAGGAGTACCACGCCGATCAGCGGGAGGACGATGAAGGACACCAAGACATAGCCGAAGGCGAGCGAGCGGCGCTGGACGGCGATGGTTGCCAGCCCTTCGGCGAGCCTGATCGGTACGTCCCGGGCGAAGGGGAGGACGTAGAGGAACAAGATGCCGAGCACGTTGAAGGTGGTGTGCGCCAACGCAACGGTGAGTGAGTCCGGACTCGAGGCCGCGAGGGCAGCGAGGAGGGCGGTGATCGTGGTGCCCACGTTTGCGCCGAGGGTCACCGGATAGGCGTTGCGCAGCGAAAGTACGCCGGCGGCGGTGAGTGGGATGAGAATCGAGGTGGTGATGCTCGAGGACTGCACGGCGATGGTGATGGACAGGCCGAGCACCAATGCGATCACTCCGCCGCCCTTCGACAGCACGGCGTTCATGGATCGCTCGACCCGATCGGCAACCAGGGTACGCATGTTCTTGGTGATGAGGGTCAAGGAGGCCAGCACGATCAGCAAGCCTGAGATGACCATGAGCGTGCCGAGCAGATTGCCCGAGGCCACGTTCTCCCATACCCCTTCGATCGCCTGGACCGGCCACTTGACCCAAGCCTTGACCGGTGACTTCCACTCCGATCCCGATGAGCCGACCAAGGTCTCGGAGATTCGCTGCGCGGTCGTCGACACGATGCCGGTGAGCAACTCGAGTGGGAGCAGCGTCGCTACGGCGAGGACGTTGAAGAAGTCGTGCACCGTGGCCGCGGCAAACGCCCGTTTGAACTCGGCCGACTGGCGTACGTGACCGAGCGACACGAGCGTATTGGTGACGGTGGTGCCGATGTTGGCGCCCATGACCATCGGGACGGCCTGGTCGACCGAAATGGCCCCCGACGCCACGAGCCCGACGATCACCGAGGTGCTGGCCGACGACGACTGCACCAGCACCGTCCCGAGAACGCCGACGCAGAGACCGGCCACCGGATTCGTGACCGCCGAGAAGAGCCGTTCCTGGGTGTCGGCCCCCATGATCTTGATGCCGGTCTCGAGGCTCGAGACGCCGACGAGGAAGAGGTAGATGAACCCGACGACGAGCACCGAGCGAACCGGTGTCGGGAGCTCATGACTGGCAGATTCCGAGGGGGCGGTGGTGGCACTCACGTCGCAGGAACGCTAGCGCGAGGATGAACTCGATGTGACCAACAGGCAAACAGTTGATGTTGGTCTGCTCGGGCCGGCGGACACCGGGTGTGACGTCGGACTCATCTCCGTCGTCCGAGCGCCGATGGTAGGGGCAACCCGTGCCGCCCGATGTGGCGTCAGCCGATGCCAGGCGACAGGGTGGTCTACGCTCGGAATCGCCCGGGGGGTGATGGGAAACGATGTCTGACTCGTCCGCACAGGTCAAGGGTGCCCTGGTCGATGCCGTGGTCGATCTGGCGCAGCGGCGCTACCGCGGTGATGACCCTTCGGAGAGCAGTCGGGTGATGCGCCTGTACTACCGCCGGATTCCCGCCCACGACCTTGCCGACAAGGAGCCGCTCGAGCTGTACGCCTCGGCGGTGCGCCACCTCGAGATGGCCCACACCCGCCAGCCTGCCGAGACGCTGGTGAGTGTGTACAACCCACGCACCGAGGTCGACGGCTGGTCGAGTCCACATACGGTGATCGATGTGGTGTGTGAGGACATGCCCTTCATCGTCGACTCGATCCTCGCCCTCCTCGAACAACTCGACTTGCAGGTCCACCTGCTGGCGCATCCGATGGCTCATGTCCAGCGCGACGAGCACGGCGACATCGTCCGGATCGAGGACGTGTCGAACGACTGCCCGAACGAGTCGCTGGTGCACCTCGAGGTCGACCGGGTGTCGGGAACCACGGGAGTCCGCGACCTTCAAGGCGAGGTCGAATCGGTTCTCGCCGACGTCCGCAAGGCGGTCGAGGACTGGATCCCGATGCGCAATCAGGCGCTGACGCTGGCCGAGGAACTCGACGGCTGGGCGGCCGAGGCGGCGACGGGTTCGCGCCGGTACGAATCATCGATCGGCAACGATCCGGCCGAGGTTGCTGCGTTCCTGCGGTGGATGGCCGAGGGCTTCTTCACCTTCACCGGCTACCGTGAGTACGACTTCGTCGACGACGCCGAGGGCGTTCGCAACGTTTCCCGCCCGAGCACCGGTCTCGGCCTGCTTCGACAGAGCGAGCCGACGGTGCGCCACTTCGGCGAACTCCCACCGCAGATCGCCGAGATGGCGCGTCGGCCCACCATCTGCAACCTGACCAAGGCCAACTCGTACTCGACCGTGCACCGAGCGGTGCCGCTCGACTACGTGGGGATCAAGGAGATCGACGAGCACGGTCATGTGACCGGCGAGCGTCGATTCATCGGGCTCTTCACGTCGACCGTGTACACGGGCCGCGTGCAGGACATCCCGATCGTGCGGGCGCGAGTGGCGGGTGTCATCGAGCGAGCCAAGTTCCCGGCCGGCAGCCACGATCGGAGCCGGCTGCTCAACATCTTGCAGACCTATCCTCGCGATGAGCTCTTCCAGACCGACGTCGATTCGATCAGTCGGATGTCGCTCGAGATGCTCGATCTGCGAGATCGTCGCCAGGTCAGTCTGCTACTTCGCCGTGACGACTTCGGCCGGTTCCTGGTCTGCATGGTCTTCGTTCCCCGTGACCGCCACACCACCGATGTACGGCTCGAGATCCAGCGCATCCTCATGGAGGCCTACCGGGGCACATCGTGTCGTTTCTCGACCGAGATCAGCGATGCGCCACTCGCCCGTCTGCAACTGGTGATCTACACCGACCCGAGGAACACCCACCCGCTCCCCGACCCCGAAGCGTTGCAGCAGCGCCTGAGCCGGGTGATCCGCAACTGGGACGACGACCTGCGAGCGGCGATTGTCGAGGAACACGGCGAAGACGCCGGGCTCGCGCTGTACGTCCGCTACCGGCGGGTGTTCGGCGACAGCTACCGCAACTCGGTGCTCGCCGAAGCAGCGGTGTTCGACATCGAGCGGCTCGACGCCCTCGGGCCCGACGATCTCGACGCCTGGTTGTCGCGTCCTCTCGAAGCCCGCAACGGCGAGATGCGCTGCAAGGTGTACCGCAGTTCCGAAGCGATCACGTTGTCGGAGTTCATCCCGATCCTCCACGATCTGGGCGCCATCGTGACCGACGAGCGCCCGTACGAGCTCAACATCCCAGCGGCGGGTCCCGCCTTCATCTACGACATCGGTCTGCGGTTCCCGAACCCCATCGACGCCGAGGACCGCGCTCGCTTCCGCAGCGCGCTCTTGGCGGTCCACAACCACGCGTCCGAGAGCGACGTGCTGAACCGCTTGGTCACCACCGCCGACGTCGAGTGGCGCTGGGTTTCGGTGCTCCGGGCCTACACGAGGTATCTCACCCAGCTCGGTGGCAGGTTCAGCCCGAGCTATGTGCACGAGATCGTGATCCAGTACGCCGACATCGCCCGAGGGCTCATCGATCTCTTCCGGGCCCGGCTCGACCCCGAGCATGCCGATCCATCCGTGGCCCAGGCGGTCCGGACATCGCTCTTCGAAGCGATCGACGTGGTCCCCAGCCTCGATGCCGACCGGATCCTAAGGGCCCTGGTGTCCCTGGTAGAGGCGACCGTGCGTACCAATGCGTGGCAGATCGGCGACGACCCGAGCCGAGCGATCGCTCTCAAGTTCGACCCTTCGCAGATCCTCGGCATGCCCAAACCCGTGCCGGCAGCCGAGATCTTCGTCTACAGCCCTCGCAGCGAAGGTGTGCACCTGCGGGCCGGTCTCGTCGCTCGCGGTGGTCTCCGCTGGTCGGATCGGATGGAGGACTATCGCACCGAAGTCTTGGGACTCATGAAGGCGCAGTCGGTGAAGAACTCCGTCATCGTGCCGGTCGGCGCGAAGGGCGGGTTCGTCTGTCGACATCTTCCCGACGGCGATCGCGCTGCGGTTCAGGAGGAGGTCGTTGCCTGCTACCAAATGTTCGTCTCGGCGCTCCTCGACGTCACCGACAACCTCGACGGCGACGAGGTGGTCCCGCCACCCGACACCGTCCGTCTCGACGGCGACGATCCGTACCTCGTGGTCGCCGCCGACAAGGGCACGGCCACGTTCTCCGACATAGCCAACGCCATTGCGGTCGACCGAGGCTTCTGGCTGCACGACGCATTCGCCTCGGGCGGCTCCGCGGGCTACGACCACAAGGCGTTGGCGATCACCGCCCGTGGCGCGTGGTGCTCAGTGGAAGCTCACTTCCGCCAGCTCGGCCATGACCCCGACACCGAGGACTTCACGGTCGTCGGCATCGGTGACATGTCGGGCGACGTGTTCGGCAACGGGATGCTTCGCAGCCCCCATATCCGGCTGGTGGCCGCGTTCGATCATCGCCACGTCTTCATCGATCCGACTCCCGATGCCGCGACCTCGTTCGTCGAGCGCCAGCGCCTGTTCGAGCTCCCGCAGTCCAGCTGGGACAGCTACGACCGCACCCTCATCTCCGAGGGCGGAGGGGTCTTCCCCCGCACGCTCAAGTCGATCTCCCTCACGCCGCAGATGGTCAGTGCGCTCGGTTTGCCGCTCGGCGTCTCGGCACTCAGCCCCAACGAGCTCATCCACGCCATCTTGTGTGCGCCGGTCGACTTGCTGTGGAACGGGGGTATCGGCACCTACGTGAAGGCATCGAGCCAGACCGACCTCGACGTCGGCGACCGTGCCAACGACGCGGTGCGAGCCGACGCCAACGAGTTGCGATGCCGCGTGGTGGGGGAAGGCGGGAACCTCGGATTCACCCAGCAGGCCCGCATCGAGTACGCCCGAGCCGGTGGACGGATCAACACCGACGCCATCGACAACTCGGGTGGCGTCGACTGCTCGGACCACGAGGTCAACATCAAGATCTTGCTGTCGAAGGCGATGAGCGATGGCGACCTCACACGCAAGCAGCGTGACCTCCTCCTCGAGTCGATGGCCGACGACGTGTGCCGGCTCGTGCTCGACAACAACATCGTCCAGAACGAGACCCTCAATGCGGCCGAAGTCCAGGCCGGCGGCATGGTCGATGTGCACCTGCGCCTGCTCGATTGGCTGAGCGAGCGGGCGGGTCTCGACCGAGAGCTCGAGGCGCTGCCGACCGACGCCGAACTCCTGCACCGGCACATCGACAACGACGGTCTCACCCGGCCCGAACTCGCCGTGCTGCTCGCCTATACGAAGAACCTTCTGACCGCCGACCTGTCGAGCTCCGATCTCCCCGACGATCCGTGGCTCGAGGAGCGGCTGTTCGCCTACTTCCCGCCGTCGCTGCAGCGCGACTTCGAGGGGCTGATCCACTCGCACCCGCTACGCCGTGAGCTGCTCAGCACGCTGGTGGCCAACGACATCGTGAACCACGGCGGCATCTCGATGACCCACCGGCTGATCGGCGAGACCTCGGCATCGACCTCGGACGTGGCCCGGGCGCACCTGGCCGCGTGGAGGATCTACGACCTGGCCGACCTCCAGGCTCAGGTGCGCGGCCTCGCCGACCAGGTGTCGGCAGCGACCCAGATTGCGATCGATCAGGAAGTCAAGCGGCTCGGCGAGCGGGCGGCTCGTTGGCTGCTTCGCAACGAGTCGCAGCCGCTGGCCATCGGCCGAGTCATCGAGGCCTACCGGGAACCCGTCGAGGTGTTGCACTCGATCGTCTCGGTCGACGTCGATGCATCGGCGCTGATCGAGGCCGGGGTTCCGGGCCCGTTGGCCTCGCAGGTTGCCACGCTCGGTGCGGCCTACGGATTCCTCGACTTGTCACACGTGGCGTCTCGCACGGGTTCGTCACTCGAGCAGGTGGCGGCCATCTACGGGGCACTTGACGCCGAACTCGATTTGTCGTGGCTGCGTGAGCGGATCACGGCGCTGCCTCGAAGTGACCACTGGGAGGCGTTGGCCCGGAGCGCGCTGCGCGACGACTTCTTCCGGGAGCACGCCGAACTCACGGCCACGGTGGTGTCACGGGCGCAGCGGTCCGACGACGGTGCGCCGTCCGACCTCGTCGAGGCGTGGATCGCCCGGAATGCGGTGGCGGTGGACCGTTGCCGTCGCACGTTCGAGGGCATTCGCCACGACGCCGAGCGGGATCTCGCCCGAGTCTCGGTCGCCGTCCAAGCGATGAGTCAGCTCAGCCGAACGGTCTGACACCTCCAGACCGAGTCGGGTCCGCCGGACCATCCAACCCGAATCCGGTTCGGGTGCTCAGCGGCCCGTTCATGGTGGCAGAGTGGGAACGTGGACTTCGTGGCCCCTCCCGGTGTGCGGCACCTTCGCTCGATGTCGCGCTCGGATGTCCTGGCCGACCTCCTCGCCGGCCTCGTCATCACGGCCTTTCTCGTGCCGGTCGGCATGGGCTACAGCCAGGCGTCGGGACTGCCGCCGGTGTACGGCCTCTACGCCACGGTCGTCCCGCTGCTCGTCTACGCGGTCCTCGGCCCCTCGCGAATCCTGGTGCTCGGCCCCGATTCGTCCCTCGCGCCGCTGATCGCCGCAACGATCGTTCCGCTGGCCGCGGGCGATCCGGATCGGGCGGTGGCGCTGGCCGGGGCGTTGTCCATCGGCGCCGGCCTCGTCGCGCTGGCGGCGGGCATCGGCAAGTTCGGTTTCGTCACCGAGCTGCTGTCGATGCCCGTTCGGATCGGGTACCTGAACGGGATCGCCGTGGTCGTGATCATCGGCCAGCTCCCCAAGTTGCTCGGCATCTCGGTCGAGAGCGACATGCCGGTGGGGGAGTTCGTCGACCTCGTCGCAGCGTTGGGCGACATCGAACGGACCACGGCGTCGGTCGGCGTTGCCTCGCTGCTCGGTCTGGTCGCTGTCCGGGTCGTCGCGCCGAAGCTGCCACGGTCCCTGGTGGTCGTGATCGGCAGCATCGTCGCGGTCGAAGCACTGGACCTCGGCGGCGATCTTGCGCTGGTCGGGTCGCTGCCGTCGGGCTTCCCCGTCCCGGCGATTCCGCGCATCGGATGGGGTGACTTCTCCGAGCTGGCGGCGGGTTCACTGACCATCGCCGTCGTGTCGTTCGCCGACACGAGCGTGCTGTCACGTGCCTACGCCAAACGACTCGACGCCGACGTCGACCCCAACGCCGAGTTCATCGGACTGGGCGCAGCGAACGTGGTCGCCGGCTTCTTCCAGGGGTTCCCGGTGTCAGCCAGCTCGTCGCGCACGCCGGTCGCCGAGTCGGCGGGGGCGAAGACCCAACTGACGGGCGTCTTTGCCGCACTCATGATCGTGCTGCTCTTGGTCGGTGCGCCGGGGCTGCTCGCCTCGCTCCCGATTGCGACCCTCGCGGCCATCGTGATCCTGGCCGTCATCGACTTGGTCGATGTCCGCACGGTGTTCTCGCTTGCTCGTTGGCGACGCAACGAGTTCTTGCTGTCGATGATCGCGTTCGTCGGCGTCGTGGTTGCCGGTGTGGTGTGGGGCATCGGCGTCGCCGTCGGCGTGTCGCTCTTGGCGTTCGTCTCCCAGGCTTGGCGACCCCATGTCACCACGCTGGTCCGTATCGACGGCGTGAGCGGCTATCACGACATCGACCGACATCCCGAAGGTCGACAGGTCGATGGCCTGCTGTTGTTCCGTTTCGGAGCGCCGCTGTTCTTCGCCAACGCCGACGGTTTCCGAGCCGAGATCCTCGAGCGAGTGGCGGAGACGCCCGACGTGCAGTGGGTCGTGGTCACGGCGGAACCGATCACCAGCATCGACGCCACCGCTCAAGCCGTGATCCACGAACTCCACGACGACCTCGCCGAGCAAGGCATCGAGCTGGGATTCGCCGAGCTGAAGGGCGTTGTGCGGGATCAGATCGCGCCCGGTGGAACCATTGCGTTGATCGGCCACGACCGTCTCTTCCCTACGGTCGGTGAGGCGGTCAGCGCCTTCGTCGCAGCTACGGGCAGTGACTTCACCGACTGGAAGACTCGTGAGCGACCGGAAGGGAGTAGCCGTCGTGGTGAGTAGCCAGCCCGCCGCGGAGATCGATATCAGCCGCGAACTGGTGGCGGCACTGCTTCGAGACCAGATGCCCGATCTGGCCGAACTCGAGCTCGTGTTCATCGCCAACGGTTGGGACAACGCGATCTACCGACTCGGCCCCACACCAGGCGGCGAGTTCCTTGGTTTGCGATTGCCCCGGCGCCAGCTCGGAGTCGACCTGATCGTCAACGAGCAGCGCTGGCTCCCCGTGGTGGAGCCGCTGCTCACGATGAATGCTCCGATCCCGGTGCGTGTAGGAGAGCCGGGCAGCGGGTACCCGTGGCCGTGGTCGGTCTGCCGCTGGGTCGAGGGAGTGCCGGCGCTCGATCGTCCGCCTGCCGATGCCCGTTTCGCCGCCATCGAGCTGGGGGCCTTCCTCGCCGGCCTCCACGTTCGGGCGCCGCTCGACGCCCCCCACAACCCGCATCGTGGCGTGCCGCTCGCCGACAAGCGCGCCGGCTTCGAGGCGAATCTGGCGAAGGCCGGCAAGCTCGTCGATGCCGATCAGCTGTGGTCGGCGTGGACCGAGGTGCTCGCCACGCCCGCGTGGACCGGCCCCGATGTCTGGCTCCACGGCGACATGCACCCACTGAATCTGTTGGTGCACGAAGGACAGTTCTGGGGTGTCATCGACTTCGGCGACATCACCGCCGGCGATCCGGCCAGCGACCTGGCGGTGGCCTGGATGCTGTGGCCGGACCGGCCCGAGGTCCGGTCGGTCTTCCGCACCATGTTGCCCCACGATGACGCCACGTGGGAACGAGCTCGGGGCTGGGCCCTGTCGCTGGGCCTGGTGATCGCCGTGAACTCGGCCGACCGCCCGACCTTCGCCGCCATGGCCCACCGCACCATCACCGCCGCCCTCACCCCCTGACGCCCTCGCCTCTCCACCTGCCCATTCGGCGGCATCCACCCGTTCACTAGCACGTTCACGACCCGGAAATGGGTCGCCGATCCACTATCGAACTGCGCCGAACCGGTTCGACGGGCGAATCGCTACGGTTGGTTCCTCGGAGTGGCCACTCCCGTCGTTGTCAGACGAGGGAGACACCTCATGCCCCGAGAGAACGTCGGCCCCATCCGCTCCGCCATCGAACGGCGAGCGCTCGATCGGCACGGCGTGATCCTGCGCTCCGATGCCCTGACCGCAGGGATGACCCCGGCACAAGTCGACCGCAGAGTCCGCCGCGGCCAATGGGTGGTTGGACCCGGGCGAGGCGTGCTCTTGCTCGCAGCTCATGGGAACGACCCGCTCGCCAAGCTGTGCGCTGCGACGCTGTTGATCGAGGGCTCCAACGCCCATGGGCGGTCGGCGCTGGCACTGTGGGGGCTTGTCGAACACCCGAACCTCCCGACCGTGGTCACGGAGCGCCAACGAAGAGTTCGGGGTGTCGCAGTGACCACACGAGCAGGTGCGTCGGCGTTTCCCACTACCCGGCGTCGGGGGATCCCGACGGTGACGCTGGAGGTCGCCGTGGCGTCACTCGCACCGTCAAGTTCGGTCGGGGAACTGCATCGCCTGATCGACGAGGCGCTGCGGCGCAAGCTGACGACCACCGAACGCGTGCTTGCGGCGTGCGAGCTGGTGGCCGTCACTACGCGCTCCGGGCGGTCGGTCCTCCGCCAGCTGATCGACGAACGCACTGACGCCGTCGTTCCTCGGCCCTGGGGGCCTCGGCACTTGCGGAGTTGCTCGCTGGGGCTCGCAACTCCCGTGTGGTGGGGTGGGTGGTTGGTGTCGTGCCTCGGCCCTGGGGGCCTCGGCACTTACGGAGTTGCTCGCTGGGGCTCGCAACTCCCTCTCGATGGCGAGACACGGGTGCACGATTGCTGGCAGGCCGATGATTTCGATTTGGCGTCGTTCGAGAACGATCGACGTCGCGACATCGACATCGGCGACCAGGGCTGGATCGTGGACCGCATCACCTGGCGACAGTACGTCGAGGAGTGGGACTGGATCCTCGGCGTTCTCCGCCGGCGGCTGGGGATGGGGGAGAGCCTCAGATTTGTTCGGCGGCAGCGGCTTGCTCTTCGTCGACTTCTTCGCCGGCGGCGAGCTGGTCGAAGATGGCCGGCGGGTCACGCCACGGATCGATCGGGGTGCCGGCCCGTGCGGCGGTGATGTGTTCCCACACCCGTTGCGGCGTGCACGGCATGTCGATGTGGCGGATGCCGAGGTGCGACACCGCGTCGATCACGGCGTTCTGCACCGCCGGGGTGGAGCCGACGGTGCTGGCTTCGCCGATGCCCTTGGCCCCGAGCGGGTTGAGATGCGTCGTGGTCACCGTGTGCGAAGCCTCGAAGCTGGAGAACTCGGCGGCCGAAGGGAACGTGTAGTTCATGAAGTTGGCCGTGATGGGATTGCCGTCGGCGTCGTAGGCGACCTCCTCGTAGAGCGCCTGCGACGCGCCCTGGGCAATGCCGCCCTGCTGCTGGCCCTCGAACACGACGGGGTTGACCACGGTGCCGGCGTCGTCGACGGCGATGTGGCGGAGCATGGTGACCTGCCCGGTTTCGGTGTCGACCTCGACCACCGAGATGTGGGTGCCGAACGGGAAGGTGCCGTCGGCCTGCTTGAAGTCGAGTTGGGCGGCCAGGCCGACCGACTCATCGGATTGGTCGAGCACGCCGTCGGGCAGCTCACGAGCGGCGGCTTCGGCCAGTTCGCCCCAGCCGAGCGCCTTGGCGGGCACGCCGGCAACGCCGACCGTTCCCGCTTCGGTGTCGATGATGATGTCGTCGACACCGGCTTCGAGGAGGTGGGCCGCGAGGCTGCGGGCCTTGTCGACCAGGGCCTCGGTGGCTTCGTGTACCGCCGAACCACCGAGCTGCAATGATCGGGCGCCGCCGGTGCCGCCGCCGGTGCGTACCAGATCGGTATCGGACTGGATGAGACGGATGCGCTCGACCGGGATACCGGTGCGATCGGACACGATCATGGCGTAGGTGGTCTCGTGTCCCTGGCCGTGGGCCGACGTGCCTGCCTTCATGGTGGCCGAGCCGTCGGGGTTGACCTCGACCGAGGCGTACTCGCTGCCACCGCCGCCCGAGGTCACCTCGATGTAGGAGGCCACCCCGATGCCCAGCTGGAGCCGATCGCCACGCTCGCGCCGTGCGGCCTGCTCGGCCCGCAGCTCGTCGTAGCCCGCAATCCGGGCTGCCTCGTCGAGCGCCTTGGTGTAGTCGCCCGAGTCGTAGGTGACGCCGGTGAGCGTGGTGAAGGGGAAGACGTCGTTGGGGAGGAAGTTGCGACGCCGCATCGCGAGCGGATCGATGCCGAGCTCGAGGGCGGCTTGGTCGACGACGCGCTCGACGAGCGAAGCAGCCTCGGGGCGCCCGGCACCGCGATAGGCGCCGGTCGGCGTGGTGTTGGTGACGGCCACGGCGATGTCGAACCGCAGTGCCGGGAGCGCGTAGGTGCCGTTCGACATCCGGCGTGTACCTGCGGAGAGGAGCGCCCCGATGTTCGGGTAGGCGCCGGCGTCGCCGATCAAGCGCACTCGCAGCCCGGTGATCGTGCCGTCGTTCTTCACCCCGAGCTCGACGTATTGGATCTGGGCCCGAGAGTGGGCGAGCGAGAGCATCGACTCGCTGCGGGTCTCGGTCCAGATGACGCTGCGGCGCGTGAGAAGCGCGGCCTTCGCCACGACCCCATGCTCGGCGTACAGCCCGGCCTTCGCGCCGAAGCCTCCGCCGACATGCGGAGCGATGACGTGGATGGTCTTGTAGTCGACGCCGAGGGCGGCACCGAGCTGGCGCTGCAACAGGTGCGGCATCTGGGTGGCGGCGTAGAAGGTGAGGCGACCATCGTCGGCCGGAACGGCGGCGACAGAGTTGGGCTCCATGGGCGCCCCGGCAACGCGCTGGTTGACGTAGCGGCCCCGCACGACTCGATCGGCATCGGCGAGGACGTCGACATCCGGGTCGGTCGAGGTGGTGGCGAGGTTGTCGCCCTTGTCGGGATAGATCAGCTCGACACCCTCGTCGAACGCCGACTCGGGATCCACGATCGCCGGAAGCGGAGTGATGTCGGCCACCACCAGCTCGGCGGCGTCGACGCCCTGCTGGAACGTCTCGGCGATCACGACGGCGATCGGCTCGCCGACGAAGCGGACTCGGCCGTCCGCCAGCGGCGACCGAGCGAAGGCGTCGTCGACCTTGACGAACCCGTGATGCGGCTCGATTCCGAGCTCGGCAGCGGTGTACACGGCCACCACGCCGGGCGCTTGTGTCGCGGCCGTGGTGTCGATGCTGTTGATCACGCCGTGGGCGACGATCGAGCGTACGAACACCGCATGGGTGGTGTCGGGGCCGACGATGTCGTAGACGTAGCGAGCGGCGCCGGTGAGCAGCGCCGGATCTTCGATGCGTTGGACACGGTTGCCGAGAATTGATCCTGCCATGGCGCTCAGCTTGGCAGGTCAAGCTTCTTGCCGGAAACCCGACCGCAAGATTGTGCCGCACCCTCACGAACTGGGCCTTTGCCACCGAAGCTGGTCGAATGCACTTCGTCGACCGGCTTCGCATCCGGCGGGTGATCGCGCTCATCGCGATTCTGCCGATGCTGGTGGGTGCTGTCGCGGTCGGTCTCCTGGCGATCGGCGAGAGCCGAGCCCGTTCGGAGGCGGTGCAGGAGCTCGATGACCTCGAGGTGTTGCTCGTCGTTCGAGAGATGCAGTCGGGTCTGGCTGCCGAGATCGCGTTCTACGAAGGCTGGTTCTCCCTCGTCTCGGCCACCGATCGCCTCGACACCAACGGTCTCGTGAGTCCTGCCGTCCGCGCAACGATCAGCGCAGGAGTGCGTCCACTCGGCGATTCGGCGATGGCCGCCGTCGAGGGCGCGGACGTCTCGGCGACCCACCGTGAACAGCTCGACACCTTGATCGGGCATTGGCTGAAGATGCGCGAAGCGTTCGACCGTGACGATGTTGCTGCTGTGCAGGTCGAGGTGGCCGAGCTCGGTGTCGCATCCGACACGCTGGAAGCGATCGCCGATGAGCTGGTGGCCCGACAGGGCGCGCCGTGGCTTCCGGTCGATCGACAGTCTCGGTTCGGCGTGACGTTGGCGGAGGAGATGTCGTTCACCGGCGTGCTGCTGATGTCGGGAGGAACCAGCGAAACGGATCGGGTCCGCGCCGCCGTGCTGGCCGATCGGAGCATTCTGGCCTTCGACGCCATGATGGCGGTCTCGACGACCGACCAACGAGAGCGGCTCCAGTCCGTGGCGGACGCAGCCCAGATCAATGCCTTGCGCAGGCAAGCGCAGCTCGAAACGATGACATTGGCGAACAACGAGGTGATCACGGCACTCGTGCAGCTCGCCGACGTGACGAGCGTCGTGAACGATGTGCGATCGGAGTCGGCCGAAACGATTCGTGCCACTGCAGCGGACAAGGCCGCGCTGGCCTCGACCAAACGAGATCTCGCCCTTGCGCTCGTTGTTGCGGTCGTCGTCGCTCCGCTCGCACTGCTCGTCACGGTCGGCGGGCGACTGTCTCGCCGCCTCGAAGTTCTCGCCGAAGCCGCCCGCCGGGTGGCAGATGGTGAGATGGACATGCGCATCGCCGATACGAGCGGACGGGACGAGGTGGCCGAGGTCTCGGTGGCCTTCAACGATGTGGCCGAGACGATTGCGCGCTCGCATGACCAGATCTCGGCACTGGCCGAGGGCCGAATCGATGACCCGATCCTCGACGACGAACTCCCCGGCGTCATTGGCCAGACACTGCGGCTCGCACTCCGGCGCCTCGGGAATGCGACGGCCGAGCTGGCGCATCAAGCGAACCACGACAAGCTGACCGGGCTGCTGGATCGACGTGGTCTGCAGGCCGGGCTCGACTCGCTCGTCGCGCGAGACGCCGACGGTGTGCCCGTCGACCGCGGCATGATCCTCGTCGACCTCGACGACTTCAAGCAGATCAACGACGTCCACGGCCATGCCGCCGGTGACGCGGTCCTGCGAGAGGTCGCCAAGCGACTCGTTGCCGGCACTCGCAGCGGCGATCTCGTGGCGAGACTTGGTGGTGATGAGTTCCTCGTGCTGACGTCGTCGCACAGCAGCTGCGAAGCGACGGTGGATCGTCTGGCCGAGCACATCGCCATGCCGATCGAGTGGAGCGGGCTGATGCTCCCGGTGACCGCATCGATCGGCTGGACCTCGATCGGCGTCGACGAGCACTTCGAGGACGTCCTCCACCGGGCCGACAAGGCGATGTACACAGCGAAGCGGAGCGGGAAGAACCAGTCGCTGTCGAGCGAGCGGTGAACGACGGTCCGCCGACGACGGGGCATGAAGCCGGAGTGTCTTCGGAACCGTCGTCCCCTCGTCGACGACGAGTGTCGCCGCTCGATCGCGTCGGATTTCGACAGCTCATCTTGCTCATCGTCCTCGTCCCGATGGTGATCGGGAACCTGGCGACGCTCCGGCTCGCCTCGAATGCGCAGGCGGCCGAACGGCTCGCCAATGAGGAGCTGGCCGACCTCGAGCAGCTGCTGGCCCATCGCAACTTCGAGACGGCGGTGATCGCCGAGTTGGCGCTGTACCGGGGATGGCCGACGGTTCTCGCGTCGAGCGCGATCCGGGAGGACGATCCCTCGATCGTCATCACTCGACAGGTGATCGAAGGTCTTGTCCAGTCGGCAACCGACCTGGCCGCGGCGGGTGTTCGCCAAACAGCACTCGGAACCGACGAATTGGCAACGTTCGACGACATCGCGCGCTCGCTCACCGACCTGCGCGTCGGGTTTGCAGAGAATCCTCGCACCATTCGGTCGGACGAGCTGACTCGCGTCGACGCCGATCTGGCGATCTGGTCGCACCAGGTCGATTACCTGGCCCTGGGGAGGAGTGCTGCCTGGATGTCGATCGACCGGCAGGCGGAGTTCGCAACGGCGCTGTCGACCGAAGTGATCTACGCCGGGGGGCTGCTCCTGGCCGGCGAGTCGACCGAGGCCCAGCGCCAGGCGGCCGCCGTTGCCTTGGCCACGACCGACGCCGCACTCGAGCGACTTCACGTCGTCGTCACCGACGAGCAGCGGCAACGTCTCGAAGTGGCCTACGCCGACAACGAGTACCTGACGACGGTGCGATCGAGAGTGCTCGACCTCCCCAATCGATTCGAACCTCTCGGGGCTCCGGACCTCGTGTCGTCACTCACCGGACTCGCCTCGTTCACCGCGGTCACGGTCGAGATCCAGGGGGAGTCCGTCGCCTCGGTGCGCGCCGCTGCACTCCTGCGGTCGGACCGGGCGCGACACAATCGCCAACTGATGATCGGCGCCGCCCTGGCGACCCTGGTGGTTCCGGGGCTGCTGGTGGCGGTGGTCGGCGGTCGGACGACTCGCCGGGTGCAGCGTCTCGCGAGGGCGGCGGAGCGAATCTCGCAGGGCGAGCTCGGGGTCGTGGTCGACGACGTCACCGGCACCGACGAGCTCGCCGTGTTGGCGACCGCCTTCAACCAGGTCTCGGCCTCGGTGCTGATGGGCCACGATCAGGTGGCAGCGCTCGCCGACGGCCGGCTCGACGATCCGGTGTTCGACCGCGACCTGCCCGGGCCGATCGGACACACGCTTCGCGTCGCCCTTCGTCGGCTCGGGGACACGACCGCAGAGTTGGCGCACCACGCCAGCCATGATCGATTGACCGGACTCCTCGACCGCCGAGGCTTCCACTTGGCCGCGGCGGAGCTGTCAGCCGACCAACGTCGAGCCGTGTTGCTCCTCGACCTCGACGGGTTCAAGAAGGTCAACGACACCTTCGGCCATGCCGCAGGCGATGCCGTGCTCGAGGACGTCGCCGAGCGACTCCGCCGTTCGATCCGGTCGTCCGATGTCCTTGCCCGATTGGGAGGCGATGAGTTCGTCATCGTGACCGAGCGATCCGATGCCGAACGACTCGCTGCTCGTCTGCAAGGAGAGCTGACGCGAACCATCCGATGGAATGGCGAGGACCTCCGTGTGTCGGGGTCCGTGGGTTGGACGACTCTCGACCTCGGTGAGCCGGTGGGTTCGGCCCTCGCACGAGCGGATTCGGCGATGTACCGAGCCAAGGGACAGGGGCCGGGTCGAGTCGAGCACGTGGAGCATGCTGGATTTCGCGTCGAGGAGCGGGCCAAGTAGCGTCGGCGTTCATGGCCGAACGCAAGATCATCACCGTCCTCGAACCCAGCGACGAGTACTGCCACGAGCCCGACGAGGCGACCAATTACAACGAGTCGATGTATCTCAACGCCTTTGATCTCGAGCAGGAGGTCGGGGGCTGGTTCCGGCTCGGGAACCGGGTCAACGAGGGCTACGCCGAGATGACCGTGTGCGTGTACCTGCCCGGCGGTCGGGTCGGGTTCGTCTACGCCCGACCGGAGATCACGTCCAACACCGAGATGTCGGCGGGTGGCTTGACCATCGATGTCGTCGAACCGTTCGAACACCTGAAGGTGACCTACCGGGGCAAGGTCTGCCTGCTCGACGATCCCTCGCAGATGGCCGAACCGAGGGTGGCGTTCAAGGAGAATCCGTGGGTCGAGTGCGAGATCGATCTCGACTTCCATGGCGTGTCGCCCATGTACGGCGGGCGTCAGGTCTACGACGACGGCACCGAGATCGAGGTCGAGGCCGAGAAGAGTTTCGCCAAGGCGCACTACGAGCAGCACGGATCGATGAAGGGAACCATCCGGGTGGGCGAAGAGGTCATCGACCTCGACGGGTTCGGTCTCCGGGACAAGTCGTGGGGACCCCGATACTGGCAGGCCATCTCCTGGTATCGCTGGCTGCCGTTCGTCTTCGGCGCCGACTTCGCCATGATGGTGTCGACAGTCGGCGGTCGCTCCGGCGGGATGGTGCTCAAGGACGGCGCCTATCACCTGATTCGCAACGCCACCATCGAGTCGACCTGGGATGACGACAAGTACCAGACGGCCATGGTCTGCCACGTCGAGACCGACGATGACACCTACGAGGTGCGAGGCGAAGTCATCTCGCTGATCCCGTTGCGCAATCGTCGGGCCGATCCCGAGGGCAACCAGTTGGTCACTCGGATCACCGAGGCCATGACTCGTTTCGAGTGCGACGGCCGAAAGGGCATCGGGATGAGCGAGTATCTCGACCAGATCGTCGACGGTGAGCCGGTGGGGCCCGACGTCGCATGACGTCGACCCGACCCTGCGTCGGGCTCGGGATCAGCTCACGACGATGCCGACGATGCCGGCCAGGATCATTGCGCTGGCGAGGTACTCGCGCAGATGGTGCCGTTCGTGATGCACGACGATGCCGATCGCGAAGGCCAGCACGAGCTCCACCTGTCCGAGCGTTCGGACCTTCGTCGGTCCTTCGATCGCGATCGCCCAGGCCCAGCTGGCGGACCCACCGAGTGAGAGCACGCCGACCGGAAGCGCAGCTCGCCATGCCTTCAGCACCCGGACCAGTGACTCGTTCGGGGCGACGGCGAGGCCCAGCCCGTTGATCACGACCTGCGAGGAGAGCATGCCCGCCAGCGTGATGAGCGCATGTTCGAAGTCGCTGCCCCCGTCGATCGCTCGGGAGGCCGAGCGGATGCCGATCGACGTGAGGGCGAAGAGGCCGCCGGCAGCGAGCCCGAGCAGCGCCGCGGGGTCGAGGCGAGTGAAGGCCTCACCGGGGTCGGCCACGCGCTGGCTTGCGAGCCACACGATCCCTATGAACACCACGACGACACCAACCCATCCGAGCGGGCTCGGCACCTCGTGGATCAGGACGGCGGACGCTATGGCGACCAGGATGACCTCACCCTTGGAATAGACCGTTCCGACGGCGAAGTCTCGGACCCGAAACGACTGCAGCAGGCAGATGGTCCCCAAGATCTGGCAGACACCGGCGGCGATGACGATCGGCACGAACCGTGAATGCACGGTGGGGGCAGCGTCCCACGTAAGGGACGTGATGCCGAGTCCGGCAAGGGCGAACGGGAGGGCGTAGAGATACCGGACGGATCCCGCCTCGGTGACGCTCAGGACCGAACGAAGGCGGTGTTGCTCGGACGTGCGAAGGATCTGGAACACGGTCGCAGCCAGCGTGATCACGATCCACATCGCCCGACCTCCGTCTCAAATTGTGAGACACATATCTCACAAGGTGAAATCGTACCTGGAAATGATCGGGCTGACGATTCAGATGGGAGCGAAGGGGAACCGGGCGATGAACTCGTCGCCGGCGGCGACCCATCGCACGACTCCATGAGGGAGCAACACACCACGCCGAACCTGGTCGAGCCAGTAGGCCTGTCCTGCCGGGTCGGCGTCTCGGCCCAGGACGTTCCGGTAGAGCAGGGCGATGAAGGCCTCGTCGGAGAGGGCGCCGTAGCGGGTGCGGAACTCCGTCGAGGCCGCGAAGGCCCAGGCGACATCGTCGAAGGTGGCGCCCTGGTCGACGCGAGCCAGCCAATACTTGGTGCCAACGACGTCGGGGTCGCGATCGAAGAAGGCTCGGTAGAGGCGAAGGAAGGCAGCGTCGCTCGGCTGGTAGTCGGTGGCGGCGAGCACCTCGTCGAGGGTGGTGGCGTCGGCGATCGGGCCACGAGCCACATCGGGCGGCGCGGGCGACGGCGGCACCGAGTTGGTGACGAGATACACCATGTTGTTCTTCTTGGAAGTGATGTAGAGCTCGCCATCGGGCCCCTGACCGAAGCGGACGTCGGCCCGTGAGGTGCGATAGGTCGGCGCATCGTCAAACACGTCAAGCAGGGAGGTGCGAACGACCGATGGGGTCGCCGGGTTGTCGTCGTGATCGAAGAGGATCGTGCTTCGCCGCAGCGTCGCCTGGGTCAGCGTCGACGGCGGCTGCCCCGGAGCGAGTCGGCGAACGGTCGAGACCAGTTCGGCGATGGGGACGTCGAAGAGCTCACCAGAGATCGGGAAGTCCGCGGCGAAGAAGTGGCCGTCGAGTGCCGACCCGTTGGTGATGCCGAACCCACCGGCGATCGATTCGCCGGTGACCGAGGCACCTGGCGTCCCGTCGTGGCCGTACTGTGCTGCGGGGTAGGTGTAGCCACGAGTTGCTTCGTCGGCGGGCAGCGGTGCGATGCCGTTGATCACGCCACCCCCACCGTTCACGTGGACGAAGGTGCCCTCGCGGTCGGACCAGCCGTAGTCGCCTCCGGCCTCGATGATGTTCAGCTCCTCGACGTTGTCGCGGCCCGGCTCACCACTCACGAGGATGGTCTGCCCTCCGCCGATGGGCACGAATGCCAACGTGTGCGGGTTGCGGTGACCGAGCGAATAGACCTCGTCGAGCATGGAGGGGTCGCCGACGAACGGGTTGGAGGCGGGCACGGTGTAGGGCGCTGCGCCGTTCACTCGAGGGTCGATTCGCAGGATCTTGCCGAGCGCGTCGTTGCGCTGACCGCCGCCGGCCGTTGCCGAGACCTCGCTGCCGTCACCGTGTGCGATGTAGAGCAGGCCACGGTCGGGGCTACCAACGGGCGCGTAGCGGTTGAAGGCGATTTGGCGGATCGTGTGGTCGTAGACCGGCATGCCGACCCGGAAGACCTCGCGATACGAGTTCGGGTCGACCACCCCTCCCACCTGACGGAACTCGAGGAGGACGCTGTCGGCAGCCACCGGCGTGGCGACGTCGCTGAGATAGTGATGTCCGGTGGTCGACGCCGGACGAGTCTCCATCGCCGATACGTAGAGCAACCCGTTGGTCGCGAAGTCAGGGTGGAAGGCCAACGATCGCAGACCGCTGTGCATCGGATTGGACTCGTCGAGGTCTCGACCGGTCACCGACTCGATGGCGGCATCGACGTCGAGGAACACCTCGAGCCGGGGCGTTGTCGACCGGTCGAGGATCTCGTAGATGATCCCGTCGTGCTCCTCGACGACGAACAGTCGGTCGCCCGTCGTTGCCATCGCGTTGATGCGCGGAGGGTCACCGCCGTCGGTATCGGGAACCTGCACGAATGGCCGAAGCTCGACCGTGACGCCGCCATCGACGATGGCATTCGGTAGCGAGTTGTCAGCAGCTGCGGGTGGTGGCGGGAATCCCGCCACGGCGATGGCGAGCGTTGTAGCCGCCAGCAATCGCCACGAACGCGAGGCGGTGGCCATGGTCATCGAATCCCTCAATTCGTGTGTTGTCGTTCCCGACGTGTGGCCGGGCGGCCGCCCGCGTGGATGGTAGCTACTGCATCGCCTGCCAGACGCGCTGCGGCGTGAGCGGGAGGTCGACGTGCTTGACGCCGAGATAGGCGATCGCATCGATCACGGCATTCTGCACGGCGGGCACCCCGCCAATCGTTCCGGACTCGGCGATGCCCTTGGCCCCGAGCACGTTGCCAGGGGCGGGGTGCTCGGTCAGGTGGGACTCGAAGGACGGGAATTCGGCGGCAGATGGAATGCCGTAGTCGAGGAAGCTGGCGGTGATGGGGTTGCCCTCGGCGTCGTAGGCGAACTCCTCATAGAGCGCTTGCCCGATGGCCTGGCCGAGGCCGCCGTGCACCTGGCCCTGCACGATGGTCGGGTGGATCATCGTGCCGGCGTCGTCGACGGTGACGATCCGGCGAAGTTCGACCTCGCCGGTCTCGGTGTCGACCTCGACCACGGCCGCGTACATGCCGTAGGGAACGGTCGGGTTGGCCTGCTCGTAGTCGGTCTCGCACTTGAAGCCGTAGCCGGCCTCGTCGCTGTCGTCGGATGCCGCACCCTTCAGAGCGGCGATCTCGGCCCACCCGACCGTGGCTGCTGCCGGCGATCCCGCCACGGCGAAGCGGCCCGAGGTCGGATCGAGGACGATGTCGACTTCGTTGGCCTCGAGCAGGTTGGCCGCCGCCCGCTTGGCCTCGTCGACCAACATGTCGGTGGCGATGGCCACGGCAGAGCCGGCCTTCTGCGCCGATCGGGAGCCGCCGGTGATTCCGCCCCTCGGCACGATGTCGGTGTCGCCGTGGACGACGTCGATCATGTCGAGCGGAACGCCGGTGCGTTCGGCGACGAGCATCGCCCACGTGGTGTAGTGGCCCTGGCCGTAGGGCGACGAGCCGGTGAGCACGCGCATCCGCCCATCGGGCATCAGTTCGAGTGAGCCGTACTCGGTGCCGGGCACGCCGGCGGTGCGATCGATGAACGACGACAGGCCGATGCCCAGCGCCTTGGTGTCGCCGTTGGCCTGACGGTTGGCCTGTTCGTGCCGCACGGCCTCGTAGCCGACGTAGTCAGCAACGAGTTCGAGGGCTTCGGGATAGTCGCCCGAGTCGTACAGCACACCGGTGGGGTTGGTCCACGGCATCTGGTCGGGCTTCAACAGGTTGAGCCGGCGGACATCGAGGGGATCGAGCCCGGCTTCGGCGGCGTAGAGGTCGATCGCTCGGTCGACCATCGCTCCGCCCTCGGGTCGACCCGCTCCTCGATAGGCGGCGGTCGGCGTGGTGTTGGTGACCAGCGCCGTGGTGGTCCACCGGACGTTGGACACGTCCATCGGACCTGGCATCACCATGCCGGCGTTCTTGGCGAGCACCGGACCGGCGACGGGGTACGCGCCGCAGTCGACCTCGATGTGGGCCTCCATGGCGTGGATGCGGCCGTAGCGGTCGCCGCCGATGGTGATGGTCTGGCGCTGGGCTCGGGAATGGCCCAGCCCGATCATGTCCTGGGAGCGGCTCGGCAGCCACCGCACCGGGCGACCGGCCCGCTTGGCCAGGAGGGGGAGGAGGAGGTCTTCGACGTAGAAGCGGCCCTTGGCGCCGAAGCTGCCACCGACATCGGCCGTGATGACCCGCACATCGGCGAGGTCGAGCCCGTACAGCGCAGCGATGCCCTTCTGGAACGGGTGCACACCCTGGCAGCTGGCGTACTGGGTGAGTCGGCCGTCGTCGCCCCACACCGCAGCGGCGGCCCGGGTCTCGAGCGGGCACGGAGCCAACCGCTGGTTGATGAAGGTGGCGGTGACGACGTGCTCGAAGGCCGAGAAGTCGATCGGATCGGCGACGCCCCCGTTCGCTCGGTGCATCACGTTGGTGCCGACCGATTCGAAGAGGAGGGTGTCGTCGCCGGCGGCGGCATCGAATCCGATCACGGCCGGTAGCGGTTCGTAGTCGATCACCACGAGTTCGGCGGCGTCGACCGCCTGGGCCTGGGTCTCGGCCACGATGGCAACGATCGGCTCACCGACGAAGCGCACCCGGTCGGTGGCGAGTAGCGGGCGGGCCGTGCCCTCGGGGTAATCGGGAGGACTGCCGGGAAACGCCCCGAGCTCGTGGTCGTGGCCGGTTACGACATCGATGACACCGGCCGCGTTGGCCGCCTCGGCGACGTCGATGTTGGTGATCAGGGCGTGCGCCTCGATCGAGGTGACGAAGTGGACGAACGCACAGCCGGGAAGGTCGACATTGGCGACATAGGTGGTGTCGCCGACGAGGAGGTGTCGGTCCTCGAGCCGTGACGGGTCGCTCATGAGCCGGTGAACTTCGGCGGTCGCTTCTCGAAGTACGAGTCGATGCCTTCCTTGAAGTCGTTCGACTTGAACAACTGCATCACCTGGAGCAGCACATGATGACTGTGCGACTCGAAGTCTTCGGTCCAGGCATGGCGGTAGAGACGCTTCATCGCCTGCACGGCGAGCGGCGCGTTCGCCGCGATCTCGGCCGCCCAATCACGGGCGATGTCGCCGAGTTGCTCGTCGTCGGCGACGAGGTTGACGAGCCCGTAGCCCTCGGCCTCCTCGGCCGAGAGGTTCCGGCCCAAGAACCCGATCTCGGCGGCCTTGGCGTGGCCGATGAGCCGGGGGAGGTACCAGGTGCCGCCGCTCTCGGGGACCACACCTCGCTTGGCGAAACCAGGAACGATCTTGGCCGAGCGGGCCGCCAGCCGGATGTCGCAGCCGAGGGCGAGGTCGAGGCCGTAACCGGCGGCAGCGCCGTTGAGGGCGCAGATGGTGGGCTTGTCGACGTTGAACAAGATGTTGGTCGGCAGGGTGCGGGTGCTCATGTGCCGCATGCCCTTCATGGCCTGCTCGCCGCCGATACCGGATCCTTCGGCCGCATCGACGAGGTCGAGACCGGAGCAGAACCCTTTGCCTGCGCCGGTCAGGATGATGCACCGCACGTCGTCGTCTTCATCGGCCTGTTCGAGCAGACGCCCGAGGGTGGCAAGCATCTTCGACGAGATGGCGTTGAGGCGATGGGGACGGTTCAGGGTGATCGTGGCGACGTGGTCGGCCACCTCGTAGAGCACCTCGGGTGCCGGTTCGTCGGTGGCAGAGGCGTTCGGTACGGCGGATTCGGTCTCGGACATGGAGGCCTTTCTAGCCCGCGTCGGCGTAGTGAACGAACTCGACCCAGTTTCCGTCGGGGTCCTCGACCATGGCGATCGTGACCCCTGGTCGGATCTCGGTGGGCGGCACCGCCACCGGCGCACCGGCCGCTTCGCAGGTGGCCGCCATCTCTGCCACGTTCGAGCAGTTGATCGTGAAGTAGCGGATGCCCGAGGCCCCGGCGAGACCGCCGGGCGCAGCCGTCGCTGCCGGATTCGTCGGGTGCTTCACCAACTTGATCATGGTGTCGCCACACATCAACCGGTGCATGGTCGCACCACCCGATGCCGGCGTGTCGCCGATGTGCTCGAGCCCGAGGGTGTCTCGGTAGAAGGCGAGCGACGCCTCGGAGTCGGTGATGACGATGCCGAGGTCGATGGCGGATTTGGTGAAGGCGATTCCCATGCACGCGGACGCTACACCACCGTCGTCCATCGGACCGGCGGGCGCCGATCGCCGGGTGGTCGCTGACAAACGCAGTGAGGCCGCCGATCCGGCAGTGCGATACTCAGACCATGCTGACTGCCGAACGACTCGTCGGATTGCTCGCGGAACCCGACCGGCGCCGTGTGGTCGCAGCGATGGTGCTCGGAGCGATCGCCCTCGACGACATCGCCACCACCGCCGGGATCGCCACCCGAACGGCCATCGACGCCCTGCATCGTCTGGCCGATGCCGGTTTGGTCGAGTCGGGCGCCGAGGACTCCTGGATTCTCATCGAGGGCGCGTTCAAACAGGCGGCCCGTGCGGCTCGCCCGACCGGCGATCCGACGGCGCACGCCGACGAGCCCGACGATCGACGGCGGGTGCTCGAGGTGGCGTTCCGCGATGGCAAGCTGGCCCAGTGGCCGGCGAAGCGAACCAAGCGGCTGGTGGTGCTCGATCACCTGGCCCAGCGATTCGAACCGGGCGTCCGCTACTCCGAGCGCCAGGTCAATGCACTGCTCCGCCCGGTCGACGACGACACCTCGACCATGCGCCGGTACCTGGTCGACGAGGGCTTCCTCGATCGAGCCGACGGGGAGTACTGGCGCAGCGGCGGCACCGTGTGACCGAATCGACCCGTGAGACTGGACGGATCGGATACACGAACTGTCCGCACCCGAGCCCAAAACTCGGAACTGTCGACACTGAAGCTCAGAAGGGGGCTTCAGCGTCGACAGTTCGCCGGGATGGGCTCCAGCGTCGACAGTTCGCGTGCGGTCAGGCCCCGCCGAGGACCTCGCCAACGAGAGCTCGGGCGGCGTCTTGCACCTCGGCCAGGTGCTCGGCGCCGCGGAAGCTCTCGGCATAGATCTTGTAGACGTCTTCGGTGCCCGAAGGGCGGGCGGCGAACCAGGCGTTCTCGGTGGTGACCTTCAGGCCACCGATCGCGGCGCCGTTGCCAGGCGCCGATGTGAGCTTGCCCGTGATGGTCTCGCCTGCGAGGTCGGTGGCCGTGACCTGGTCGGGTGACAACGCCTTCAACACGTCCTTCTGCTCACGGTTCGCCGGAGCGTCGACCCGTGCATAGGCGGGGGCGCCATGACGTTCGGTGAGCGCGGCGTATCGTTCGCTGGGGCTCGACGAGGTGACGGCGGTGATCTCGGCGGCCAGCAGGCACAGCAGCAGGCCGTCCTTGTCGGTGGTCCAGGTGGTGCCGTCGGTGCGGAGGAACGAGGCGCCGGCGGACTCCTCGCCGCCGAAACCGACCGACCCGTCGAGCAGTCCCGGCACGAACCATTTGAAGCCGACCGGGACCTCGACCAGCGTCCGCCCGAGTTCGGCGGCCACACGGTCGATCATCGAGCTCGAGACCAGGGTCTTGCCGATGCCCGCGCTCGCTGACCATCCGGGACGATGGGCGAAGAGGTACTCGATCGCGACAGCGAGGAAGTGGTTCGGATTCATGAGTCCGCCGTCGGGCGTGACGATGCCGTGCCGGTCGGCGTCGGCATCGTTGCCGGTGGAGAGGTCGAACGCATCACGGTTGGCGATGAGCGATGCCATGGCGTCCGGCGACGAGCAGTCCATGCGGATCTTGCCGTCCCAGTCAAGGGTCATGAACCGCCACGTGGGATCGACCAGCGGATTGATGACGGTCAGATCGATGCCGTGATGCTCGGCGATCGCACCCCAGTAGTCGACACTGGCGCCGCCGAGCGGATCGGCGCCGATCCGCACGCCGGCCGAGCGGATGGCATCGAAGTCGATGGCCGTGGCGAGATCGGCGACGTAGCTGGCCCGGTAGTCGAACGTGTGCGTCGTGTTCGCGCGCATTGCGTCGGCGAGTCGCATTCGCGTGACGCCACGATTGCCGTTGGCCATGAGTTCGTTGGCCCGGTCGGCGATCCAGCCGGTGGCGTCGGTGTCGGCCGGGCCACCGTGCGGCGGGTTGTACTTGAAGCCGCCGTCGGTCGGGGGATTGTGTGACGGCGTGACGACGATCCCATCGGCCTGAGCGTTCGTACCTGAGCGATTGTGTCGCAGGATCGCCAGCGAGACCGCCGGGGTCGGCGTGAAGCGGCCGTCGACGTCGATCATCGTGGTGACACCGTTGCCTGCCAGCACCTCGAGCGCCGTTGCTGCGGAGGGCTCGGACAGGGCGTGGGTGTCCTTGCCGAGGAACAGCGGGCCGGTGATGCCCTGGGCCGCTCGGTACTCGCAGATCGCCTGGGTGGTGGCGGCGATGTGATCCTCGTTGAAGGAGCCATCGAGGCTCGTGCCTCGATGGCCCGAGGTCCCGAAGGCCACCCGCTGGTCGGGGTCGCCAGGATCGGGATGCACCGTGAAGTAGGCGGTGACGAGAGCGGCGACGTCGACGAGGTCGTCGGGGAGAGCGAGCTGGCCGGCACGTGGATGTGACATGGCTCGATGGTACGTCCCCGGTCCGTCGGACGTTGAGACCCAGCACGACACCTCCCATCGTTCTCGAGACGTAGAGCGACACATCTGTCGGCTCAGATCTCGAGTTGGTGGGGGAGTGTCGTTGTGCGTCTCAGCTACCAGCAGGAACTATGGTCGGCGACATGCGGATCATCGTGGCAGGTGCAGGGATCGGTGGGTTGGTGACGGCGATGAAGCTGCACAGTCGCGGTCACGACGTCGTGATCTATGAGTCGGTGCGTGAGCTGGCGCCGCTCGGCGTCGGGATCAACATCCTCCCGCATGCCATGGCCGTGCTCGACACGCTCGGAATGGTCGAGCCCCTGCTCGGACTGGGGGTCGCCACCGAGGAACTGGCGTTCTTCAACCGCCACGGTCAGCTGATCTGGCGTGAACCTCGTGGCCGGCACGCGGGCTACCCCGTGCCGCAGATCTCGATTCATCGAGGCCGCCTGCAGCTGGCACTGTTCGAGGAAGCGAAGCGAGTGCTCGGCGATGACGCCATCGTCCTCGGCCACGCGATCACCGGCTTCGAGCAGTCGCCGGGCACGGTCACGGTGGAACTGCTCGACCGGCAGAACGACCGAACGGTCACCGACACCGCCGAACTGCTCGTCGGGGCCGACGGGATCCACTCGACCGTCCGTCGCCACTTCGTCCCCGACGAGGGACCGCCCCAATGGAGCGGCAACATGCTGTGGCGGGCCACCAGTCAGCACGAGCCGTATCTCACTGGACGATCGATGTTCATGGCCGGTCATCGGCCGCACAAGTTCGTTGCCTACCCGATCACCGAGCCCGAGATCGGTCTGCAGACGATCAACTGGATCGCCGAACTCGACTGGACGGCGCACGGCATGCCGGCCCGGGAGAGCTGGAACCGGGTCGTCGAACGGAGCCTGTTCGACGCGGAGTTCAGCGACTGGGTGTTCGACTGGCTCGACATTCCCGAACTCATCGCCGGCGCCGACACGGTGCTCGAGTTTCCGATGGTCGATCGCGATCCCCTCGAGCGATGGACCCATGACCGAGTCACCCTGCTTGGCGATGCCGCTCACCCGATGTACCCGATCGGTTCGAACGGGGCGTCGCAGGCGATCCTCGATGCGCAGGCCCTGGCCGACGCCCTCAGCGAAGAGGTGGCACCCGGTGGAGGCGGGGTCGACGTTGCGCTCGAGCGGTACGACGTCGAGCGGCGAACGGCGACGGGTGCGATCGTGCTCGCCAACCGGGGCCACGGCCCCGAGGTGGTCATGGACTGGGCCGAGGAGCGGGCGCCCGAGGGCTTCGACTCGGTGAGCGACGTGTTCGCCGAGGGTGAACTCGAAGCTGTCAGTGATCGCTACAAGCGGGTCGCCGGCTTCGTCCGGCCGACCTGATCGTCCGGCCGATCGATTCCATCTGTCACCCGTAGATCTCGAAGGCGGTCTCGATCGAGGCGAGCGCACCGAGGACCACGTCGTCGAGGTCGAGGTCGGCGAACCCGAGACCTTCGGCGCTCACGGCACGGAGGTCGTCGAGCATGTCGGCAACGAGCTCACGCAGGGCGGGGTGTTCGGTGCTCTGGTAGAGATCGAGCAACCAGTCGATGCAGCGGTCGATCGACAGCATGGCCTCGCGGGCCTCGTCGAACGCTGCCGACCAGAAGCTCTCGCTCTGATCGATCGTCGTGTTCGGGATGTGGGTGGCGGGGGTGTGGATCATGGTCATCGTTCTGGCTCCTGGTCGGTGTCGGTGAGACGAACCTACGACGACCCCGGTTCCGGCGAATCGGGGATGTCCCCCGGCTCCACCACTAGGGTCGGGGTGTGAGTTCGTCGATCGATCGCCGCCCGTCGCCTGAGGGGACGCTGCGGATCCTCACCCTCAACATCGGCTCGTTGTTCGAGCCGGACTGGGATGCCCGCCGGCACGAGATCGTTGCCTGGATCGATCGTCTCGACCCCGACGTGATCACGCTCCAAGAGGTCCAGGAGAGCGAGGGCACGCCGAACACCGCCGGGTGGCTCGCCGACGCCGCGGAGGCCTCCTGGCACTGGGCCTTCGGTGGTGAGGGATTCGACGATGGGATCTGGCCCGACACGTCCATGCGCTTCGGGTCGGCGGTGTTGTCGCGCTGGCCGATCGAGTCGACGAGCTATCACCGTCTCGGCGTTGCCGACGGCGCCGATCGCATCGTCGCCGGGATCCCGTGGGAACTGTTCGGTGCCCGCACACAGGGGATCGACGTGTTCTCGACCCACCTGGCGCCTGCTCCGACACACGGCGCCCATCGTCAACGGCAAGTGGTCGAGATCGATCGGCTGATTCGATCCGCCAGAGGAACGCTCGATGACCTCGTGCCTGGTCGGCCACGAACCGGTCTGCCGCCGATCCTGTGCGGCGACTTCAACGCCGAGGCGGGGAGCGACGAGATCCGTTTCCTGTCCGGCTTCACCCTCCTCGACGGCGTCACGACCGCCTTCCAGGACGCGTGGGCCGTGGCCGGAAACGGCGGCGCCGGCTTCACCAACGACTGGACGATCAATCCCTATGCCGCGGCGCTGAACGTGCATCGCAAGCGGATCGACTATGTGTTCGTCGGGGATCCGTTCATGCGTTCCGGAGGGGCCGGCCGGGTGCTGGCGTGCGCCGTGGTTGCCGATGCCCCGCTCACCGGCATCGTCGCCAGCGACCACGCGGGCTTGGTGGCCGACATTGCCTGGCCCGACCGCCCAGCCTGACATCGCCCTCGAGTCGGTCGTGCGCTGCCACACTGCACCGATGGGCTTCTCTGTTCGCCGATCGTTCTGCGGCGCCACGACGCCACCCGTTGCTCTCGCCAACGTGTTCGTCGCCGCGGTGCTGGCCGTGGTCGGGGCGGTGGCGATCCAGCCCGCGTCGACGGGGGCGATGGTGGAACAGCCGGATCCGATCGAGATGGTCGCGGTGGGCGACATGGCCGACTGCCCGGCCACGGCGCCGGCCGAGGTCGGCGTGCTGCTCGACGAGCTGCCAGGTGAGATCCTCGGGCTCGGCGACTACACCTATACCGGCGGGACCGCTGCCGCCTTCGCGAACTGCTTCGGCCCGGCGTTCGGGCGCCACAAGACCCGCTTCCTGCCTGCCGTCGGCAACCACGAATACGACTCGGGCTCGGCGCAGCCCTACGTGGACTACTTCGGGCCGATTGCCGGCGACATCGACGAGCTCTACTACGTCACCCAGCGCGGCAACTGGCAGATCTTGGTGCTCAATTCGAATTGTTGGGAGGTCGGCGGGTGTGCCGTCGGCAAGCCGCAGTACAACTGGCTCCAGGGCGTGTTGGCTGCGTCGGCGCCCGACGTGTGCCGGATCGTCACGATGCATCACCCTCGCTGGTCGTCGTACTCGACGTACGGCTCGCAGCAGTACCTCGCACCGATGCTCGAGCTGCTCGAAGCGGCTGGCACCGACCTGCTGCTGACCGGCCACTCGCACCACTACGAACGGTTTGCTGCTCAATCGGTCGACGCCGAACTCGATGACAAGGGCATCCGACAGATCACGGTGGGAACGGGTGGGGTGGCCCTTCGCACCCCCGATGTCGTCGCCCCGAACTCACTGGTGCGACGCACCGACTACGGGGTGCTGACCCTGGATCTGTTGGAGGATTCTTGGGGCCTGGAGTTCGTCGGCGTCGGCGATGCCGGCGTCCTCGACCGGGCGTCGGACACCTGTGTCAACGCTCCCGTCTTACAAGTGACCGAGTCGCAGGCGCCGCTGTACCGGCTCTACAAGGCGGTGTTCCTCCGCCGTCCGGATCAGGCCGGGCTCGACTACTGGACCGGCATCTCGAACGAGGGGGTATCGCTCATGTCGATCGCCGGCCTGTTCGCCGACAGTGCCGAATTCACCAATCGCTACTCGGCGGTCGGCGACGACGAGTTCCTCACCCTGCTGTACCGCAACACGCTGGGACGGACACCGGATCCCGCCGGCTACGCCTACTGGCAGCAGCAGATGGCGAGCGGTGTCGACCGTGGCCGCATCGTGATCGCCTTCAGCGAGGCCGACGAGTTCATCCGCCGCACGCCGCTGCGCTGATCACGCCCGGCTGTTGTCACGTCCGGTCGACGGCGGCGGCACCGTCCCAGCGGTGCGACATCGAGACGTAGGTGACGGCCAAGCCGCCGGCGATCATCACGCCGCCGGCTACGAGCCCGAGCACGGTGAACGACCCGGCGGCGACGAGGGCGCCGCCGACGGTCGGCCCGATCACCCGACCCATCGACATGATGGCCTGGGCGTCGCCGATGCGATCGGCGGGGTGCCGTGATCGCTCGCTCAGCAGCGCGTAGGTCTCCGGCACGGCCAACCAGAAGGTCATGCCCCAGATAGTCACGATGGCCATGAACATCACGGTGCTGTCGGCGACGGTGAGCAGGAAGGCACAGCAGCCGGTCAACATGATGAAAACGCCCGGGAAGCGGCGACGGCCTGCGTAGCGAGCGGTCGGGATGCCGGCGACGGCATTCAGGCTGAGCGCGATGGACAGGGTGACGGTCGACATGCCGATCTGGTCTCGGGCGATGACGCCGATGAACACGAACACCGCCGACCCACCGAGGGTGAGCCCCGCCATGCCCAAGAGCACGGGCAGGATGCCCTTCGCTTCGATCGGGCGGCGACCGTGCGAGATGGCAGCTTCGACCGTGATCGGCAGGAGCATGCACAGCACGGAGACGACGGCGAGTGTGCCGTAGATGGCATCGAGCCCGCCGACGTTCACGGCGACGGCGAGCAGGGGTGCAGCGACGGCCGACGTGAGGGGGCCGACCGCAGCGATGCTGCCTCGGCGGGTGTCGTCGTCGGCCGAGTCGGCCCACGCGATCCACGTGAAGAGGCCCATCGCCAGGCCACACAGGAAACGGAGCATGACGAGCAGGGCGAAGTTCGGAGCGAAGACCGACACAAGATTCGTCACGACCATCACACCGAGGGCGCCCCGGGCCATGTCGGCCGACGGGACCAAACGCCTGCCGCCGACCAGGTTGGTCAGTGTGAAGCCACCGACCTGGGCGGTCGAGATGAGGACGGCGGCGCCCGCTGAGACCCGATAGTCGTCGATCACGGCGGGTACCGCGAACGAGGTGGCCACGAAGATCGTCGAGGTGGCGGCCGAACCGAACAGGAGCCCGGGTGACGCCGATGGCCGAAGCCGGCTCGACAGTCTGATCGGGGCGGCGAACGTCATGAGCAGCAGGGTAGGAGGGGATCGTTGCGCTGCCCCGCAGCGGCTGGGTCTCAGCCCCGCTTGCGAAGTTGGAAGCGGCGAGGGGTTCGGGCATCGAGCCAGAAGTCATCGACCGTGGCACCCAGGATGGCAGCGATGAGTTCGTCGACCGCTGACGTTTGATGGGGGAGCGAAGCGGCGTCGGGGTCACCGGCTTCCGGCCCGCCGGTCACGACGATTTCGGCCCCCTCACGGTGGATCATGATCACCATGCGGGCCGAAGGTGTCGGGTCGTCGATCATCCACGTGACGGCTTCGTTGACCGCCAAACGGAGGTCATCGAGCTGTTCGACATCCAGGTCGAGATGAGCCCCGTAGGCGGTGACATTGAGGCGGGCGATCCGCAGGAAGTCGGGGTGAGCCGGGAGTTCGACACGGATGGCCTCCCGGTCGGCGGTCACTCGTGGATCCCGAAGGTCGCCAGCAGTCCCGTGATCTCGAGCACGCGCCGGACGTTGGGGGCCGGGTGGGTGAGGCGGAACGTGGCGCCGGCGTCGAGCGCCATCTGTCGGAGTTCTACCAGGCGGCTGATGCCGGACGAGTCGATGAACTCGAGCTTGGCCACGTCGATGACGACCTCGTCGACACCGCCGGCAATCCCGCGTCCGATCTTCGTTGTGAGGACGTGACCGTTGGCGGCATCGATCTCCCCATCGATCGTCGCCGCCAGCGTGTTCGCCGTTCGGCTGATGATGACGTCCACCTGTGGCCTCCTGCGGTCGTTCGGTGTGTTCGGATGTCGGACTCGGAATGCGGTGACCCGGGAAGGGCCCCTGGTCACGGTAGGTCGATGTGCGCCCTCGGTACGACATCGGGTGAGCGTTCCGGCGTCGTCGATGATGGTCGTGATGCCCGGCTCGTGGTCTGGGTCCGCTAGACAGGTCCACCATGTTGTGGAGGATGCAGGCCGATGTCGACGTCGACGAGCTGTCGCGCCAAGTCGATCTCGACAAGATCGGTTGGACCGAGTTCGCGACCGCAGGAACGATCATCATCGTGACGTTCGTGGTGGCGAGGGTCGTGCGCTCGCTGCTGGCGCGGGCGCTGAAACGCGGGCAGGCCGACGACTTCATCTCCGAGCTGATCGGCCGCGTCGCCAGCTACCTGCTGCTGGTCTTCGGCTTGATCTATGCACTCGAGGCCCTCGGCATCGCCATCGGTCCGGCACTCGGTGCGCTCGGCATCGTGGGGATCGCGTTGGCGTTCGCGCTGCAGGACCTGCTCGAGAACTTCGTCGCAGGGGTCCTTCTCCAGCTACGGCGACCGTTCCGTCCCGGCGACGAAGTGCAAAGCGTCGACCATGAGGGCGCCATCGTGCGCATCGACTCGCGGGCGGTGGTGATCCACACGCCCGACGGCGAGATCGTTCGCATTCCGTCGGCGGCCGTGATCAAGCACCCGATCATCAACCTGACCGCCCGCAAGGCCCGCAGGACCACCGTCGAGGTGGGAGTCGCCTACGGTTCGAGTCTTGCGGAGACCACACGCTTGCTCAGCGATGCCGTGGCCGGGGTGCCGGGCGTCTACGCCTCACCGGCCCCGCAGGTGTACAGCACGGGATTCGGCGAGTCTTCGATCGACTTCGCCGTTCGCTACTGGCACGAGCCGACCATTGCCTCGATGTGGCGAGTCCGCCATGAGGTGGTGCTGTGCATCGAGCAGACGCTCGCCGATGCCGGCATTGTGATTCCCTTCCCCCAGCGGGTGGTGCACGTGGTCGGCGACCGTTCGCCTGGCGCCGAGTCGAGCGACGCCGATCGGGTCACAGACGAGGAATGACCTGCTCGCCAACTCGATGGATGGTCTCGTACCGGGGCGCCAGCGGGGGCAGCATCATCACCTGACCGAGGCCGGCGGCGTCGAGCTCGCCGAGACGCTCGACCAGTTGATCGGCGGTACCGATCATGCACGACGCCGCCATGAGTTCGGTCGTCACGAAGGGGGCTTCGTCGGGAAGGACCCAGCAGTTGTGCCCGGCATGAATCCGCTGGTGGCGGTGGGACTGCGGTGTCTGCTCGACCACGGCGACATAGTCGTCCCACACCTCGAGCATGGCAGGCGACGTAGGACGGCGACCGAAGTTGCGCCACTGCTCGTACGCATAGTGCAGGCCCGACACGGCGAACGCGCCACAGTGTTCGAACACTCGCGGCGAGTCGATGGTCTCGCCCTCGTCGAGGACGACGATGGTGGTGAGGGTCGTCAACGGGAACGTGTCGCGAGCGACCGTGCGACCGACGGCGGCGGCGCCTCGCTCGATGCTCGACCACACCCGCTCGACGAACTCGGGCTGAGGCGGGATCGACAGGACGGCGCCGTCGCCGTGGGCGCCGGCCAAAGCGAGTGATCGAGGGCCGAAGCCCGAGACGTACATCGGGATGCGCGGTTCGAACTGGACGAAGCCGTCGTCTCGCATGATGTGACGCACCGGCGCCGTGGTGCCCCGCCAGGTGACCTCGGCTTCCTCGCCTCGCAGCAGTGGCGCGAGTTCGCCGAGGTAGCGGTCGAACTCGTTGATCCGCATCGGTGGGTGGCCCATGATGCGCATCGCCGTGTTCCCCGTGCCGATGCCGAGGAATGTTCGTCCTGGCGCCAGCTCGTTGATCGTTGCGATCGACGCCGCCGTGACCGGTGCCGGCCGAGTTGCCGCAACGGCGACGCCGGTGCCGAGACGGATGGTCTTGGTCCGGGTGGCGGCGACGGCGAGGGTGGCGTAGACGTCGCTCCAGATCATCTGGGAGTCGGCGAGCCAGGCATGGGTGAACCCAAGCCGTTCGGCCTCGACGATGTAGTCGATGTCGTCGATCTTCGATGCCACACAGATCCCAAGTTCCATGGTGTCTCCTCAGTTGGCAGGGTCGCGGCGCATACCGGCCATGGGTGGTCCACCGTCGGCGGCGAACTCGGCGGTGACCCGGAACCCCAAGCGTTCGTAGAACGGGATGTTGCGGGGATTCGACGATTCCAGGTAGGCCGGGAGGCGATGGTGGTCGCAGAGATCGAGCACGGGCTGCATCACGACCTTGCCGTAGCCACGGCCCTGCCACTCGGGAGCAACACCGATGAAGGGGAGGTAGAAGTGGGCCTCGGTGAGGTGATGTTCGGCCAGGATCTCGCTGAGCTGGCCGGTGGCTGCCGCCCGCTCGGGTCCGATGGCGCCGACCACCAACTCGCCGACCGACGGTGCGTGTTCCGGGTTGAACATGCCGTGGGCACCCGGCGGCGACCAGTAGGCCACCGCCTCCCAGCCCGGTGATCGGTAGAGGTGGCCCCGGGTGAGGCCGCTGGCGATGGCGATCGGGAAGAACGAGTCGATCGCGGCGACGACATCGTCGGCCCCGGCGAAAAGCCAGTTGAGGACCGGGTCGTCGTGGAAGGCGCGAGCCAGCACGTCGGCTGCTTGCGCAGCCTCGGCCGGCAGCACGAGGCGGGCGTCGTTCGGTGGGTGAGCGGTCACGACGAGCAACGTAGTGCAGGCTGACCGATGGTCAATTCGGGCGTGCGGCCAATTCCTCGCACAGACTGATGGCCAGGCGATTCGAGCCGACACTGGTGTCCGTGCGCACTGTGTCAGGACCTCGAGAGGCTGTGTCAGGACATCGAATGGTGGTGGCGATCGTTGCGTTCGCCGTCGTGACGCTGCTCGGTCCGCCGATGGCATCGGCACAGATGGTCGATGACGAAGAGGCGAGGTCGGCCCTCGTCGATGCGATCGATCTCCTCACCGAGCTCGAAGGTGCGACCAAGGCAGTAGCCGCAGGCGGAGCGGCAGCTGCCGACATCGACGTGCTGGTCAGCCAGGGACCCGGCGTCCTACGACGGCTCTATCAACACCAGATCGATGTGCCGCCGCTCGCTCGCCTGGCGCTGTCGGGCGACGCCATGATCGACCTCGACGCCGCCAACGCCGACCAGTCCCTGCCGATCGTGTTCGCTACCGCCGCCGATCAGCTCGAGACCATCGCCGCCGATGGGAATGGCGACGCCGGCGGCAGCTCGATCGGGCAAGGCGTCTCCATCCCGCTGATTGCACTGGTCGGCGTGGTGGTCGCACTGCTGCTTCCCATCGTCGCCATGAGTTGGTTCCGCCGCCGCGCCGAGCGGATGGAAGCCCTCAGCTTCGTCGACCCGCTGACCGGGCTCGCCAACCGCCGGCGGTTGGATCAGGACCTGGCTCGACTCGATGCCGAGCGCACCGCTGCTCGCCAGCCGGTGAGCGTCGCCATGGTGGACGTCGACGAGTTCAAGCGTTTCAACGACACGTTCGGTCACAGCGAGGGCGATGTGGCGCTCCGCAACGTCAGCACGACCATTGCTGCCGCCGTCCGGTCCAGCGATTCGGTGTATCGCTACGGCGGCGAGGAGTTCCTGGTGCTGTTGCGCAACGCCCCGCAGCATGCGGCGGTCGACGTCTGTGAGGGCATCCGGTTGGCCGTCGCAAGCCTGCCGAATCTCGTCACGGTGTCGATCGGTGTCGCCACCGGTATCGATGAACCGCTCCCGACGCTGACGGTCGCCGCCGACGAAGCCCTGTATCGAGCAAAGGAAGACGGCCGCAATCGCATCGTCGCCACGTCGGTCATCAATCGCGGAGGTGCCCGGGTCTCCTCGGTCTGATCGACACTGCTCGTCGAGCGGGTTGCCGCTTCAGGGGCGGGTCGCTGCGAACTCGCCGAGCAGGCGAGCAAGTGGTTCGGTGGTAGTACCCCGATGAACGGCGAACATCGTTCGCTCGATGGCGAGTTCCTCATCGGCGACCGTGAGCGCTGGTGCCCGTCCGAGCAGCAGCTCAGGGACGATGGTCACGCCATGGCCCGCCGACACGAGCGCAAGCAGCGTCGTGTTGTCGGCAACGACGGCGGCGACCGTCGGACGGAGGCCGGCCGTTTCGAGGATCTGTGTCGTCGCAGCGGCGCAGCGAGTGCCCTGGCCATTGATCAGCCAGTCGGCGTCACCCAGGTCGGCGACCGTCGTGGTGGGTGAGCGGTCTGGAGGAAGGACGAGCCGGAGGCGGTCGGTCACGAGTGGCGTGTAGGTGAGCGCCGGATCTCGGTCGGTTCCACCCGGCAGGCTGCGCACCCCGCGGTACTCCTGAACCAACACCAGATCGACGGTGCCGAGTCGGAGGTCGCGTAGGGCATCGGCATCCTCGCTCTCCACGATCTCGAGCCGCAGATGCGGACGGAGTCGCTCGAGCCGAGGGACGACGAGCGCATCGATGGCCGAGGCCAGCCCGGCGACGACGATGCGAGGTCGCTGCTGGGGCGAACGGGCGACCTGGCGGCCGCGGGCTTCGAGATCGAGCAGCTCGAGTGCGATCGGTAGCAGCGCCTTCCCGGCGTCGGTGAGGCGGAGCCGGCGCCCGGCCCGATCGAACAAATGGGTGCCGATCTCACGCTCCAGCTTGGCGAGGTGTTGCGAGACCGCGGGAGCAGTGAAGTCACGAGCGGTGGCGGCCGCGGCGATCGTGCCTCGTTCGGCGACCTCGGCGAAGGAACGGAGGTGTCCCAGATCCATCATCGAAAGCAAACGTTATCTCGATCCGAAGAACTCGGAACTGTTCATTACGAGTCGTGTCGACGACGATCGAGCGATGACCACCAACTCGAGAACCGATCTGACGGGACTGTGGATCCCGATCGTCACCCCCTTCAGCAGCGACGGCGCACTCGACCACGTGTCGCTCCAACGGTTGGCGGAAGGGCTGTTGGCCGACGGCGCGGACGGCATCGTGGCGCTCGGCACCACTGGCGAAGCCGCCACGCTGACCCTCGAGGAGCGACGCGAGGTGGTCTCGATCTGCGACGCCGCATGTCGAAACGCCGGCCGCCCCCTGATGGTGGGCGTCGGCACGAACAGCACGCAGACAACGGTGCACGAGCTCACCCAGTTGATGTCGGTGGGCGAGGTGGCGGCCGCTCTGGTCGTCGTGCCGTACTACACCCGGCCATCCGAGGAAGCGGTCGTCGAACACTTCGGCTTGGTCGCCGACGCGAGTCCCGTGCCGGTGGTGCTCTACAACGTGCCCTACCGTACAGGACGGGGGTTGGGCGCTGCTGCGCTGCTCGAGGCGGCCCGACACCCGAACATCGCCGGTCTCAAGCAAGCCGTCGGCGCCGTCGACGTGGTCACCCTCGAGGTACTTGCCGGGTCCGGAGCGGAGTTCGCCGTTCTGGCGGGCGACGATGCGTTCATCGCTCCGATGATGGCGCTCGGGGCGCAGGGCGCGATCGCCGCCGCAGCGCACGCCTGCACCCGGCTCTTTGCGCAGTTGGTGGCACAGGCTCCGGGCGGAAACGAGACCGTCGGTTCGCCGGGCGTGCGAGCGTTGGCGCAGGCACTTCTGCCGGTTGTCACCGCAGGGTTCGCCGAGCCGAATCCGGCGGTGTGGAAGGGGTGGCTGGCCGCTGAGGGCACCATCGAGTCGCCCACGTTGCGGCGTCCGATGACCGAGGCATCCCCAGCGAGCGTCGCTCGTCTGACCGCTGCGATCGGTGAGGCGCTCACCTGGGCCGATTCCACCGCTGCGCTTTGCTCGCCCGGCCCGGTTGGTCCACTATCTCCCCCGTGATCGAACATCTGAACGCTGCTCGCGACGTCCTCCAGGCCGAGGACTCTCTCTTCTCCGTCACCGAAACCGAGGTGCGGGGGATTCCCATGAGGGTCTTCTCGAAGGCCCCGGCCACGATGCGCGACCTGTGGGCCCTGGCGGCCTTCCACGGCGACAAGACCTACATCGTCTACGAAGACGAGCGCTACACCTATGCCGAGATCGACGCCCAGGTGCGAGCGCTCGCTCACCTGCTCCGCAACGAGTACGGCGTCGCCTCCGGCGATCGAGTCGCGCTCTCGATGCGGAACTACCCCGAGTGGGTGGTGAGCTACTGGGCGATCGTGAGCGTCGGTGCCGCGGTGGTTGGGATGAACGCTTGGTGGACCGGTCCCGAGATGGAATACGGCCTCACCGACTCGGCACCGAAGGTCTTGATCGTCGACGGCGAACGGCTCGAACGAGTCGTTGCACATCTCGACACCGTGCGAGCCAAGAGCCCGTTGGCCGTGATCGCCGTACGGGCCGAGGGCGACCTCCCCGATGGCGCCGTTCGCTGGGACGACGTGGTCGACGCAGCCAACGCTCCGGCTGCCCTTCCCGACGCCGAGATCGACCCCGATGACGACGCCACCATCTTCTACACCTCCGGCACCACCGGATTCCCGAAGGGCGCCCAGCTCACCCACCGCGGGTCGGTGCACAACATCATGCACATCGCGTACATGCCCCGTTGGTTGGGGCTCGCCGTTGCCATGGAGGACGGCACGGTCGACGCCTACCAGGCCGAGCAGGTTGCCGAGCAGCCCCAGTTGGTCTTCATGGCGCCGACCCCGCTGTTCCACGTCACCGCCTGCAACTGTCTGATGCACCCGGCCACCATGGTTGGCGCCAAGTTGGTGCTCACCTACAAGTGGGACGCCGGTCGGGCCCTCGAACTGATCGAGCGAGAGGGCGTCACGAACTTCTCGGGTGTGCCCACCATGAGTCGGGAGATGCTGATGCATCCCGACTGGAACACTCGTGACACCTCGACCCTCGTGGGTATGGGCGGTGGCGGCGCGCCGCTGCACGCCGACCTGGTGGCCAAGATCGACCAGTCGCTGAAGAACGAGAAGGCCAGCCCGTCGACCGGCTACGGGCTCACCGAAACCCACGGCATCGTCACCGCCAACTCGTCTCGGACCTACCTGGCCAAGCCGGAGTCGTGCGGGCCGCTCGTCCCCACGCTCGAGGCCAAGCTCGTCGACGAACTGGGCAACGAGTTGCCGTCCGGGCCCGACACCGTCGGTCAGCTGTGCGTGCGTGGCCCCGTGGTGATCAAGGGCTACATCAACCGACCGGAAGCCACGGCCGAGGCCATCGTCGACGGCTGGTTCAACACTGGCGACGTCGCCCGCATCGACGACGAGGGCTTCGTCTACATCGTCGATCGGGCGAAGGACATGGTGCTGCGAGGCGGGGAGAACGTGTACTCGTCCGAGGTCGAGACGGCGATCTACCAGCATCCGGCGGTGGCCGAGGCGGCCGTGTTCGGTATCCCCGATGACCGGCTCGGCGAAGACGTCGCGTGCGCGATCGTCCTGCGTGAGGGACACACCCTCACCGCCGACGAACTCCGCGAGTTCCTCGCTCCCATCCTGGCCAAGCACAAGATTCCTGGCCACATCTGGTTCCGCACCGAGGCGCTGCCGCAGAACGCCAACGGCAAGTTCCTGAAGCGGGAGCTGCGAGACGCCATCCTGGCCGAGAACGCGTGATGCGGTGAGCGACCGGTCCGACCTTCGAGACCGACTGGTCGCCGCGCACACCACCATCGACCTGGATGGCGACGTCCACCTCTGGGACTTCGGAGGCAGCGGCCCGCTGATCGTGCTGGTGCACGGCCTCGGCGGATCCCGCTCGAATTGGGTGAGCGTCGTCGACGACTTCCTTCCCCTTGGCCGAGTGATCGTGCCCGATCTGATCGGCTTCGGCTCGACCCGCCTCGACGGTCGGTCCAGCGCGGTCAATCACCAGGTGGCGATGATCGCCGACCTCATCGAGCACTTCGACCAGGGCCCAGCCATCCTGGTCGGGAACTCGATGGGCGGACTGATCTCGCTGTTGGTGGCGTCTCGCCACCCTGACGTCGTCGACCGATTCGTGCTGGTCGATGCGGCCCTGCCGACGACGGAACCA
The DNA here is from genome assembly GCA_041394265.1 of Acidimicrobiales bacterium. Taxonomy (NCBI): domain Bacteria; kingdom Bacillati; phylum Actinomycetota; class Acidimicrobiia; order Acidimicrobiales; species Acidimicrobiales bacterium. Next base: position 891,948 of record JAWKIO010000005.1, on the reverse strand, counting down.
AGGATCACCCCGGCGACGGCGATGCGGCTCGGGCTTCCGTTGCTTCCGGGGATCGGACCTCGGCTGTTCGAGCGACTGGCGAAGGGAAAGTCACCGCAACGGTCGGTCGACGATCTGATGAAGCTCCTCATGGCCGATCCGAAGCGGCTTCGTTCGGAGGATCGGGAGCTGTTGATCGAGTTCGCCGCCGAGCGCCGCACCATGGCGTGGATGACCCGGGCCTTCGCCGATGCGTCCCGGTCGATCGCACGCATCCTGGTGTCGCCACAACGCTTCGAACGCAGCGTGCAGCGGGTGGGTGCCCCGGGGTTGATCATCCAGGGAACGAGCGACCTCATCGTGCGGCCGTCGTCGGCTCGCTGGTTGGCCAAGCGGCGTCCGGACTGGCCGCTGGTCATGCTCGAAGGGGTCGGCCACGTCCCGCAGCTCGAGGTGCCCGAGCAGTTCAGCGAGGTCGTGCTTGGCTGGTTGGATCAGACGACACCGGACGCCGGAGCACCACGACACTGATCACCTCGTTGACCGAGACGAGTGAGCGGACGCAGATCGGCCGCTCGATCGCAAGTTCGGCCAGCGGCGACGACGGCGTCTCGACGAGATCGGCCCGAATCGGATGGGTGGCCGTTCCGAGGCTCGAGGGTGGCTCGAGATTGGCCAGTGTGACGTGCTCGAATCCCAGCCACGATCGGGTGAGTGCGAACTGGGCCTTGTAGAGCGCCTCCTTGGCGCTGAAGACGAGCGTGGCGAACCGGTCGGCATCGGTGTCGGACAGCGAGGCCCAGAGGCGTTGCTCGGCGCCGGTCATGATCGATGGAATCATTTCGGGTTCGATCCGTCCCCGCTGCTCGACGTCGATGCCGACAGCGACGTGGGTGCCCGTTTCCGAGGGTTCGGCGAGGCCGACGATCGCGTAGGCGGTCGTGTCGGTGTGGCTGATCGAGCCAACGATGCCGGTTGGCCACTGGGGCGCCCCGCCCGTGCCGATCGTGACCGGGCTCGGTGGTTCGCCGAGGGCGCCGAGTGCCGCAGCGGCCGCTGCGCGCCCCGCGGTGAAGGTGGCGAGCCGTCGTTGCGACATCGCCGTCGTGAGGCGTAGCTCATCGGGGTGCAGTTCGGCGTCGCCGGCGCCGACGACCGCCCGCATCACGACGAACCGCTGCCGACCCGAGGCGGCAACGAGTTCCTCGATCGGGGCGGAACGGGCAGGTGGCATCGCCACCAGTCTGGCCGGGACGCGCTCGGATGTTGGCGTTGCTGACTAGGATCGGTCGGGCGGAAGTGGCAATGGCGAGCGGGAGTCAAGCACATGGTTGAGGCATCGAGACGCGACGACGCGGACTGGTTCGGTTTCGGCCGATCCAGGGATCGGGTCGAATCGAGCGAGGTCGAGGTCACGACCGCTCCGGTCACCGCCTGGGGATCCGACCACCGTCGACGCCTCTTGCAGACACCGGCAGCGAAGGGGCTCGTGCCCGTGATGGGCGTGGAACGGGTCGACGATCAGTTCCGTGCCTTCGAACTGCCGGCACCAGGAGCATCGCTTGCAGCTGCCGAAGCTGATGGCAAGCGCACGAAGTGGCGTGAACAAGCAGGCATCGTCGAGGGCGCTGCGCGTGCTACTCACGAGGGTCATCTGCTCGGACTCGAGCATGGAGCGCTGAACGAGGAGTCGGTGCATGTCGCCGACCGCGAGGTGGCGGTGTCGGGCATGGGCCTGACCCGAGGCGCAACGCTTCCCAGCGATCCCGACATCGTCGCTCCCGAGGTCCTCGCCGGTGGCGCACCCACCGTTCGTTCGGATGTCTACAGCCTCGCCAAGATCCTCGATCGCGGGCTCGAAGCCGACCGAGCCGCCGCACCACTGGCGCTGCGTGAGCTGGTGCAGTCGGCCACGTCGGACGATCCGTCGCAGCGGCCCGCCTCGGCGCAGGCATTCGCCGACGCCATCCGCGCCGCCGGTGGGCCATCGATGCCGACCTACGGTCTAGCCGCACTCGGCGGCTCGACTGCTGGGCGCTCGCTGGGCAATGCGCTGGCTCGCCGAGGCGGCACACCGGTGGCGGCTCGAGGCCGTGGTGCGGCAACCGCCGCTGCTGCCGGAGCCGGGGCGCTGGCGGCCGGTGGACTTGCAGCCGCTCGAACCGTCGGCTCCTCGGGTGGATCGGGCACCGATGCTGACGCCGCCGCCGGAACCGGTGCGGCAGCCGCGTCGGGACCTGCCGCTGCCGCCGGTACGACCGCTGCTTCCGACCCACTTGCCGATCGGCCCCGCCGCAGCAAACGAGGCGCCGTGGCTGCGGGGGCGGCCCTCGTCGGCATCGCCGGGCTCGGGCTGTGGGCGGCGAACAACGACACGAACAACTCATCCGTCGCCCTGGGCGGACGCGTCACCACCACGGTTGCCTCCACCGCAACGGACGACGACGGCGACGCAGCGGGCGAGGGCACTGCGAACGAGGGCACAGCGGGCGAAGGCACCGCCGGCGGCGGTGCCGCCGAGGGCTCGACGACCACCGAGGCGTCGACCACCACTGCTGCTCCGACGACCGCAGCACCCACGACCACCGAGGCCCCGTCGACCACCGCTGCACCGAGCACGACCGAGGCTCCCAGCACGACCGAGGCGTCGACGACCACTGCTGCCCCGACCACCGCAGCACCGACCACCACCGAGGCCCCGTCGACCACGGCTGCTCCCACCACGACCGACGACGCGACCACGACCGAGGCGCCGACCGCGTCCACGGTGGCGCCGGCAGCGGTGCTCGATGCCGCAGCGGCCGCGACCAGCTACGAGATCCTCCACGCGATCCCCGGTGTCGCAGCCGACGCCTACCTTGACGGCGAGCTCGCCGCCGCCGGCTTCCAACCGGGCATGGTGGCCGGCCCGCTCGACGCCGCTCAAGGGCTTGGCACCCTGTCGCTGTTCGCGGCGGTCGACTCGCCGCCGGCATCGGCGGCCGACCGAACCGACACCCCGCTGCTCGAAACGTCACTGGCCGACGCTGCTCCGGGAACCCTCGTCGCCTACCTCGACGGTGACACGCCGACAGTGTCGGCATTCGCCAACGATCTGGCGAACACTCCGGCGGGTGAGGGTCGGGTTGCCATTCGGCAATTCAGCCCCGATGTCGCCACCGTGTTGGTCGACGGCGAACCCGTCGAGGTGGCAGCGGCACCCGCCGACGGCGCCACGCTCGACCTCCCCGCCGGTACCCACACCGTGAGCGCCGTCGATGCATCCGGCAACGTGCTCTTCGACCAGACCATCGAGGTCGCCGATGGTCGCCTCGCATCGCTGTTCGTGCGACCGGGCGACGACGGCACCGGTGCCGCCCTGTCGGTACGCGAGGTCGCCGGGTTGTCCTCGGCACCCTCGGGGATTCCCAGCGGAACCGGTGGACTCCTCGGCGAGGATCGGCCTGACGGCCTGGTGCCGGCGCTCGTGGTGATGCTCTCGCTCGGCGCCGGTGGTGTCGTCATCCAACAGCGGCGAGTGCGCCGCCTGTGATGCAAACGTGGGCGTCACGATGACGACGCACCGCTGATGCGCAGCTCCATCGTTGCGGCGATCTGCTCGATGCTCGCGCTCGGTGGGCTGGTCGCGGCCGGCCTCGACGTCCCCGACGAGGGGCTGGTGTACGAGGTCCGTGGCGGCGACGATGGTGCCACCTCCGACGTGGCTGCGCAGGACCGGGGGCCGAGTGCACTCGCCGCCGTCAGCGGTCCTCGAGCACCGTCGGTCCCAGCCTTGGCGCTGCGTTCGGCATCGCCGACGACCACGACGCCGGCGGTGCTCGCGCTGCCGGTTCGAGTCCGCGTGCCGGCGATCGACATCGACGCCCCGGTCGTCACCGCCGGGGTCGATGACGAGGGATCGCTCGAGGTGCCGGATCCACGACAGGTCGGTTGGTATGAACACGGCCCCATCCCGGGCGAGGAGGGCGCCGCGGTCCTGGCGGCGCACGTCGACCTGGGCCACGTTGCCGGCATCTTCTATCACCTGGACGACGTCCTCCTCGGTGACCGGGTGTACATCGACTACGACGACGGATCGACCCAGGTGTTCGAGGTGGTCGACGACGTGCTCTACGCCAAGACGGCGCTCCCGGCCGACGAGCTGTTCCGTCGCACGGGCGATCCGGTGCTCCACCTCGTGACCTGCGGTGGCGTCTTCGACCCCGAGACCCACCACTACCTGGGCAATCGGGTGGTCACCGCCCGCCCGGTCGATTGACCATGTGACGGGAGCATTTCGCGGTTCCCCGATCCCGGTGGCATGATCGGGGAGTTCGATCGATTCGACACACCAGACAGAAGAGGAACCTATGCCGGCAAACCCACTGAACATGGACGACTTCGGTGGCGAGATGTACCAGCTCGCCATGTCGAAAGAAGCGCAACCGCTGCTCGACGCCGTGAAGAAGTTCATCGCAGAAGAGGTCGATCCGTGGACCCAGGAGTTCCATGAACTCCAGGCGTCGCAAGAGGATCCCTGGACCTACCACCCGCGTGCGCTCGAACTGCTCGAGGGGGCCAAGGCGAAGGCCAAGGCTCAAGGGCTGTGGAACTTCTTCCTTCCCAACGCCGAGACCGGCGAAGGCCTCTCCAACCTCGACTACGCCTACATCGCCCAGGAGCTCGGCAAGAACTCGCTCGCCTCGGAGTGCCTCAACTGCGCCGCTCCCGACACCGGCAACATGGAGGTCATCGAGCGGGTCGGCACTCCCGAGCAGAAGAAGCAGTGGCTCGAGCCGCTGCTCGCCGGTGAGATCCGCTCCTGCTTCGGCATGACCGAGCCCGAGGTCGCCTCGTCCGACGCCAAGAACGTCTCCACCACTGCCGTCCTCGACGGCGACGAGTGGGTCATCAACGGCGAGAAGTACTACATCTCCGGGGCTGGCGATCCCCGCTGCAAGATCATGATCTGCATGGTCAAGACCAACCCCGACGCCGCCCCGCACCTGCAGCAGTCGCAGATCCTCGTCCCGATGGACACCCCGGGTCTGACGGTCGTCGGTCCAATGCACGTGTTCGGCAACATGGACGCCCCCCACGGTCACATGCACCTCAAGCTCGAAGACGTCCGCGTTCCCAAGGAGAACATGCTCCTCGGCGAGGGTCGTGGCTTCGAGATCTCGCAGCTCCGCCTGGGCCCGGGCCGTATCCACCACTGCATGCGTTCCATCGGTGCCGCCGAGCGTGCGCTCGACCTCATGGTCAACCGTGGCCTCACCCGCAAGGCGTTCGGCAAGCCGCTCGTCCAGCTCGGTGGCAACCTCGAGATGATCGGCAAGGCTCGCATCGAGATCGAGGCCATGCGTCTCATGGTGCTGCGGGCCGCCAAGGCCATGGACCTGCTCGGCAACGCCGAGGCCCGGGTCTGGGTGTCGGCGGTCAAGGCGATGGTTCCGATCCGCGTGTGCGAGATCGTCGACCAGGCCATCCAGATGCACGGTGCCACCGGTGTGTCGCAGTGGACCCCGCTGCCGCAGATCTACCACTCGCAGCGCACCCTGCGACTGGCCGACGGCCCGGACGAGGTCCATTGGATGGTCGTTGGCCGGGCCGAGGTGGCTCGTCACCCGTCGCCGAAGGACCAGGCGATGGATCGACGGGCCGAGAGCATCGGCGGCCTCGTCGCCGGACCCGCCTGATCCACCTCGGTCACCAAGCGCCGCGGTCGCCCTCGGGCGGCTGAACTCTCGGCGCTCGAGCCCACCCACGCGCAACTGTCGGCGCTGGAGCCCACTTCTGGGCTCTGGCGCCGACAGTTCGCTTTTGATGGGCTCGACAGCCGACAGTTCGGGCGCGCTTGGTGTCGCGCCGTCGAGATCGGTGGGGGAGCGGTCTCCATGGGCTGCTCCCGGGCCTCGTCATACGGTCATCTGCATGACCAGAACGACACGTTTCCCACGCTTGCGGTGGTGGCCGGCGATCACTGCACTGGCGCTGGCCGCGACGGCATGCACCGTCGAGTTCAGCCCCGACGACTCTCAAGCTCGGCGGAACATCGAGGCGCTCCACCAACGTCCGACCAGTGGCGTGACCAACGAGCCGGTCGCCGATGGGGACGAGGATTTCGTGCTCATCATGGAACGGCTCGCGACGGTCATCGCCGACGCCTTCGGTTCGGGTGATGTCGAGCTGCTGAGGACGGCGTCGACCCAGTCGGCTCAGCTCCGATTCCTGGAAGTCATGGTGAGTCGCGGCCAGTACTACTCGGCGACCGAGGCGGAGTACTCGGTCGAGTCGGTCGACCTCTGGCACCGATTGGCCGACGATCGCGCCGTAGTGGTGACGCAGGAGCGGTGGGGTGCTCCCGCTCACTGGTACGACGTGTGGACCGACGAGGTCGTGCTGCCGTCGTCGTGGGCGTCGGAGGAAACCCGAACGTCGCTCGTCCTCCTCGAGCGTGGACCGGACCTACGATGGCGAGTGTCGGCAGCGATTGCGGTGCTGTCGGACGCCGCCTGGGCATCCGATCCACAGGCCGTCGCCGATCGAGTGACCGCTGGCGACCACGAGGTGTATCCGTACGTCGCAGGTGACGGCAGCGTCTGCGCGCTCGTGGTGGAGCCGCTCATGACCCATTGCGTCTCGCCGTCCGACGTCGCCCTGCTCGCGGAACGACCGGCAATGGCCACCACCCGTACGTGGACCAATCCCGCGGCCGGCAAGAAGCCGGGTGCGATCGCGATCGTCGAAGGGCACGATCACCTCGAAGTCGACGGCACCCTCGTCGACACCGTTGCCATCGGGCACGGGCTCGTCCTGGCGGTCATCGAGGGCGTGACTCGCGAAACGAAGCTGACGGCCATCGCTCCCGACGGGGAGACCGTGACCATCGAGCTTCCCCTCGGGTGATCGAACCGTCGGCGCTCGAGCCCACCCGCGCGCAACTGTCGGCGCTGGAGCCCACTTCTGGGCCTAAGCGCCGACAGTTCGCTTTTGATGGGCTCGACAGCCGACAGATGGTGTTCGTCGGCCGAGGGCGCGCCGGTGGAGTCAGGGGCGTTCACCGAATTGGGGGCCGACGGTGCGGGACCGCTTGAGCTCCCAGAAGCCCTCCACGTTCATCATGGCGACGAGCGCATCCCACATGGCGAGGGAGTCCTCGGTGGGCGGCACGGCCGAGATGACCGGGCCGAAGTACGCCTGCTTCACGCCCTTGCGGTCGTTGAAGGCGATGATCGGCGTGCCGACGTCTTGGCCGGTCAGTTCGAGACCGGCATCCATCCGGGTGCGGATCTCGGCGTCCCACGCCTCGTCGTCGGCGGCCGACGCGAGCTCGGGGTCGAGTCCGACCGCCGTGAGTGCATCGGCGATGTCGAAGTCACGATCCTTGTCGTGATGGATGCGCCGCCCGTACTCGTAGTAAAGCTCGCCGAGTGGGGCGTCGCCGTTCGCAGCGCGCACCGCCTCGAAGACCCGCAGCATCTTGTGGGTCGTGAGGACGGGTGCGTAGTAGTCGGAATCTTCAGCGGGCTCGTTCTTGAACAGCAGGCTGATGGGTTGCCACGTGATGTTCAAACCACGGGCGGGTGCCACTTCGTCGACGACCCAACGGGCCGTCACCCAGCACCAGGGTCATATGGGGTCGATCCAGAATTCGATGTCGGTCGTTTCGGTCATGGCCCCAGTGTGTCACGGGTGCTTCAGAACCGAACCATCGGCGGCATTTCTCCCCGAAGCGTCGGTCGGGCGTAGTGTCGACCGTTGATGGATCTGCTTGCCGATGTTGTCGAACTCGAACGTGCCGCCGACGAAGGCTGGGATGGCACCGAGTTCGAGCCGGTGGCGATCGAGCGCACCCGCCCGGCTCCCACGGCGAACGTGCACCCCGACCGATCCCTGGGGTGGATCCGGCGCATGCTGCCGGTCGTCCTCGACAACCGCCTGACCTACTTCGGCACCATCGCCCTGGCGGCCACGGCGATGCTGCTGCAGGTGGCACTGCCGGCGGTGCTGCGCTCGGCGATCGACCAAGCGCTGACCCAACGATCGGTCGGGCTGAACCGGTTCGTGATCGCCGTGCTCGTGATCGGCCTCGTCCGGTCGGCGCTCACGCTCACGTATCGCTTCCTGTTGTACCGAGGTGCGTTCCAGATCGACACCGACCTTCGCATCCTGCTCTACGACCATCTCACCAAGCTGTCGTTCGGCTTCTACGATCGCACCCAGTCCGGCCAGGTGATCTCGCGAGCCAACTCCGACATCCGCTCGGTCCAGATGTTCCTGACCTTCGCGCCGCTCATCTCGATGACGACACTGACGTTCACGTTGGCGATCGGGTTCATGCTGTCGGTCAACGTGCCACTGACGCTGGTCGCCATCGCACCGCTGCCGGGCGTGTATTGGATGGGCGTCCTACTCAGGAACCAGGTGTTCCCGCTGTCGTGGATCGTGCAGTCCCGGCTGGCCGAGGTGGCGACGACGGTCGACGAGAACATCAACGGCGTGCGCGTGGTGCGATCGTTCGGGGCCGAAGAGCGCCAGATCAACCAGCTGGCCGATGCAGCCACAAGGGTGCGCTGGGCCAACATCAAGACCGCCGACGCACAGGCGAGCCACAATCCCCTCATCGAGAACCTGCCCCGTGTCGGCATGGGCCTGGTGCTCGTCTACGGCGGTTGGCTGGTGATCCAGGGCGAGGTCACCGAGGGCACATTGTTCGCGTTCACCGCCTACGTCACCATGCTGCAGGCGCCGTTCCGCATGCTCGGCATGTTCCTCATGCTCGGACAGCGAGCGAAAGCATCAGCCGAGCGCATCTTCGAGATCCTCGACGAGGTGCCCGATGTCCACGACCGGCCCGATGCGGCGCACCTGCGCAACGTCCGGGGTGAGATCGAGTTCGACGACGTCACCTTCGGCTACGAGTCCGCCGACCCCGTGCTGCGACACTGCAGCTTCCGCATCGAGCCGGGGGAGACCGTGGCGCTCGTCGGCCGCACCGGCTCGGGCAAGTCGACCGTGGCCCGATTGCTCAGCCGCTACTACGACATCGACGAGTCGAGCGGTGCAGTGAGGGTCGATGGCCACGACGTTCGAGACCTGACCCAAGTCAGCCTGCGGGCGAACATCGGTCTCGTTGCCGACGACCCCTTCCTGTTCTCGGTGAGCTTGGCCGACAACATCGCCTACGGCCGTCCGGGCGCGAGCCGAGACGACGTGATCGCCGCCGCCAAGGCCGCCCAGGCGCACGACTTCATCACGGCCTTGCCCGAGGGCTACGACACCGTCGTCGGCGAACGGGGCTACACCCTGTCCGGCGGCCAACGCCAGCGCATCGCCATCGCCCGTTCGCTCCTGGTGAACCCGAAGATCCTCGTGCTCGATGATGCGACGAGCGCCATCGACGTGCTCGTCGAGGAGCGGATCCACGCTGCGCTCGAACAGCGCCTCGCCGAGCGGACCACCATCGTCATCGCCCACCGGCTCTCGACCATCGCCCTCGCCGACCGGGTGCTGCTGCTCGATGAGGGGCGCGTCGTTGCATCGGGTCGCCATCGAGACCTCATGGAGTCCGAGCCTCGCTACTCAGCAGTGCTCGCCCATCTCGATGACGAGGTCGACGCCGACCCGCTCGATGACGCAACCACGACCGACGGAGGCGAACGATGAGTTTCGGACCTCCCGCCGGCTCGCCGTTCTCCGGTCCGTCGGCGTCGCAGACCGCCGCCCGCAACGGCCTGCCGTTCGCCGGCGTGCCGAGCGAATTGGCGGAGCGAGCCAAGGCGATCCTCGACACCGAACCCGAGCACCCGAAGGCCAACGTCACCTTCGTCCAGGCGGGCGCGGAGACGCAGCCGTTCACGCTCCGATCGTTCCTGGCGCCGAACCGCAACAAGCTGGTCTTTGTCGGGCTTCTCGTGATCATCGAGACCCTGTCGCTGCAGGCCGGGCCACTCCTCACGCAGCGCGGCATCGACCGCGCCATCGTGCCTCGAGACACGACGGCCCTGTGGTGGATCGGGCTCGCCTACGCGGCGTCGATCGTCGTGAACCTGGTGGCGGGAGCGGTACGGATCCGCTTCGCCAACCGCGTGGGCGAGGGCCTGATGTACGACCTGCGGGTGCGGGTGTTCTCACACCTCCAGCGGCAGTCGCTCGACTTCTTCACCCGGGAGAAGGCGGGCGTCCTGATGACCCGCATGACGTCCGATATCGACGCGCTGACCGTGCTGTTCCAGGACGGATTGGTGAACCTGGCGGTGCAGGGGCTCACGCTCGTCATCATCACGGTGGTGATGTTCACCCTCAACTCGACGCTGGCGGCCATCCTGCTCGTCATCGTGGTGCCGTCCATGCTGGCCCTCAGCGTGTGGTTCAAACGGGCGTCGGAGCGGAACTACGCCCTGGTGCGCGACAAGATCGCGCTCGTGCTCGCTGATCTGTCGGAGAGCCTGGCCGGGGTGCGGGTGATCACGGCGAACAACCGTCGCCGCCACAACAACATCCATCACGCCAACGTCGTCAACGAACACCGAGACGCCAACGTGCGAGCCTCGACGATCGGTGCCATCTATGGCCCGGCGAACGAGGCGATCGGGGTCATCGGTCAGGCGCTCCTGCTGCTGATCGGTGGACGCATGGTGCTCGATGGTCGGTTGACCGTCGGCGAGCTGTTCGCCTTCCTCCTCTATCTGACCGCCTTCTTCGCCCCGATCCAGCAACTGGTCCAGTTGTACAACTCGTACCAGCAAGGGCAGGCGGCCGTCACGAAGATCCGGGGGCTCCTCGCCACCCAACCGAGTGTGGTCGAGGCCCCCGGCGCCCACGTGCTGCCACCCATCGAGGGTCGGCTCGAACTCGAGGGGGTCACGTTCGGATACTCGCCCGACGAGCCGGTGCTGTTCGACCTCGATCTCGTGATCGAACCGGGCGAGACGATCGCCGTGGTGGGGCCGACCGGCGCCGGCAAGTCCACGGTTGCGAAGCTCGTCACTCGCTTCTACGACCCGCAGGCGGGCACGGTTCGACTCGATGGTCACGACCTGCGCGAGGTCACGATCCATTCGCTGCGGTCTCAGCTCGGTGTGGTGCCACAGGAACCCTTCCTCTTCAACGGAACGATCGGCGACAACGTGTCGTTCGCTCGCCCTGGCGCCACCGAGGCCGAGATCCTCGAAGCCTGCGCAGCGGTCGGTTTGTCCGACATGCTCGCTCGGCTGCCCGATGGCATCGACACGATCGTCCACGAACGCGGCTCGTCGTTGTCGAGCGGCGAGCGTCAGCTGCTGGCACTCGCACGGGCCTTCATGGCCAGACCCCGGGTCCTCGTTCTCGACGAGGCGACCTCGAATCTCGATCTGGCGTCGGAGACGATCATCGAGCGAGCGCTCGACGTGGTGCTCGAGGGGCGGACGGCCATCGTCATCGCCCACCGCTTGGCCACGGCCATGCGGGCCGACCGGATCGCCGTGATCGACGGTGGTCGGCTCATCGAGCTCGGCACCCATGACGATCTGGTCGCCAACAACGGCCACTACGCCGCGATGTTCGCGAGCTGGGACGCCCACACATCAGCCTGACCGTTTTCGATGGCCATGACTGCGACGTGAAGCGAAGGCGACCCTCGCCGAATCGGGCGCAGCTCAGTACCGACTGGGTTGACGCCCGTTCCCGCCGAACATGCGGGCCAGTACCAGGAGCAGGACCGCGCCGAACACCGAGCCGAGGAAACCGCTCGGCGCCACATCGAAACCGCGGCCGGCCAGGATGTCGATCACCGTGCCGCCGACGATCGAGCCGATGATGCCGAGTCCGACCGTGCCGATGCAGCCCAATGCATGCGGACCTCGGACGAGGAGCCTGGCAACCGCCCCGACGATCAGTCCGGCGATGATCCACGTGAGCAATCCCATGCACCGATTCTCGCACGGCCGGCGGGAGTTGGAGATTCGGGCAGCGAGGTGCAGGCTGATCACCCACGTTGTTCGAGAAGGAACCCATGTCGCGTTTCGAAGCTGCCGCCATCTGCACCCCCGGTCTCGAAGCCGTATGCGAGCAGGAACTGCGTGCTCTGGGCATCAAGCCGAAGCCCGGGGCCCACGGTGTGGTGGAGTTCTGGGCGACACCTCGCCAGCTCTACGCCGCCAACGTGTGGCTACGCACCGCGGCGCGAGTGCTGATCCGCATCGCCAAGTTCCGAGCAACCGACTTCGCCCATCTGCAGGAGCGGGCGGCCGAGATCGACTGGGCCACCTGGATCGCCGACGACTACGCGCCCCAGTTCCGGGTGACCGCACACAAGTCGGCGCTCTACCACACCGACGCCATCGCACAGCGGCTGCACCAGGTCGTCGGACCGCCCTCGATCGGCGAACCCGAGCAGCCGTTCATCGTGCGATTCGACCACGACATCGCCACCGTGAGCGTCGACTCCAGCGGTATCCCCCTGCACCGGCGCGGCTGGCGAGTCGACATCGGCGTTGCGCCGCTGCGCCCCACCATGGCCGCAGCGCTCTTGCTCGCCGCCGGCTACGACGGCACGGTCCCGGTCGCCGACCCGTTCTGTGGATCGGGAACGATTGCCATCGAGGCGGCGCTCATTGCCCGCAACCTGCCGCCCGGCGGTGCTCGGCGGTTTGCCTTCCAGACCTGGCCCGACTTCGACACCGGTTCGTGGGCCAGCGTGAACGGTGGGGCGAAGTCGATGGCCCGAGAGGTCGACTTCGTGATCGAGGCGAGTGATCGAGATTCCGCCGCCGTCGAGGCGACCCGAGCGAACGCCGAGCGGGCCGGGGTTGGCGACATCGTGAAGGTGGAGCAGCGGGTCGTCGCCCACCTGACCGGCGCGACCGGTCCCGGCCTGGTCGCCTCCAATCCGCCCTACGGCAAGCGAGTCGGCGACGGTGATCTCGGTGCGCTCTACAAGCGCTTCGGGGCCGTCGTGCGAGAACGCCGCCCGGAGTGGGGACTTGCGGTCGTCGCATCCGACCCCCGGCTGGCCCGAACGGCCGACAACCGGCTCCGGCCCCTGACCTCGCTGGGCCACGGAGGGATCAACGTCGAATTCCTGGCTCGCACTCCTGACCCCGCCGATCTCGCCACCGCTGAACCGGCTGCGCCCGAGGCAGCGCAGGATTCAGCCGGCTCGGAGTAGCACCAGCTCGCTGTCGGGGCCCGAAAGTGTCAGCTCGTCACCGCTGGTCGACCAGGTCTCGACCGCTCCGATGGCGGAAGCGAAGGATCGGTCGATGGCGAGGAGCCACGGCTCGGTGTCGTCGTCGCATGCCGGCTTGGTCCCGCCGGGCAACGTGAAGCCCGCTCGGCCGTCGTCGAGAAAGGTGAACGAACCGAACAGGGTCCGGCACCCGGTTGCGGCCTCGACCGAGGCGAGGCTGGTGTCGATGTCGACGACGATCACGTCGGACGCCAAGTCGACGGGCTCGCCATCGATCACCATCGACTCGACCGTCCATGTCGCATCGAAGACGGGGTCGGGCTCTGCCGCATACCCGGTGCGAGCACACCCTGCCCCCAGCAGCGCCATGAGTCCCGCCACCGCCGCCGCCGTTGGTCCACCTCGCCGCCATCGCCCCACGCACCCATTCTGTGCGTCAAACCCACCGCCATCCCCGTTCTGTGCGCCAAACGCGTCGTCTGCGGGAACTTTGACGCACAGAACGGGATGGGTGGGAAGTTTGACGCACAGTTCGAGGGGGGCGATGGGGGACGAGCGGGGCACACGGCAGGGCACACGACGACGGTACTGGTCGCCGTGAGGGTCGTGACCCACGCGCGGCACGCGAGCTAGATAGGCTTTCTATCTATGTCGGAATCCATGCTTCCTGCCGGCTGGCTTCGGGGTGTCCTCGATCCGTGCCTGCTCTCTCTGCTGTCCGAAGGTGAGGCCTACGGCTATGAACTGGCCGGGCGACTCGAAGCGGCCGGACTCGGCCGCATCCCCGGAGGTACGCTCTACCCGGCGCTCTTGCGGCTGGAGAAGCAGCAGCTCCTGTCGGCCGAGTGGCGGGCTGGCGAGGGTGGGCCCGGCCGCAAGTACTACCGGCTCAGCGACGCAGGGCGGGCAGAGCTGGCCGGCAACGCGGCCCTGTGGGGCGAATTCGCCACCTCGGTGGCAGCCGTACTGGCGATCGGCGCCCAAGCATGAGAAACGACTCGTGGCTCGATGCGTTCGCCCACGAACTCGAGCTCGCCGGTCTGCGAGCACTGGAGCGGGCCGAGATCCTGGTCGAGACCGACGGGTTCCTGTCCGACGCCGACGTCGGCGCCTTCGAGCACTTCGGCTCGCCGGTCGACTACGCGGCCGAGATCATCGCTGCGATCGGCGGGCAAAGCCAGCGTTTGGTGGCGGCTGATGCGCCGAACGTGCTCACGGTGTCAGGCGTGTCGAAGCGCTACCGACGACGACCGGTGCTGAGCGACGTCAGCTGCGACGTGCCGAGTGGGGGACTGGTGGTGCTCACCGGTCCGAATGGTGCCGGCAAGTCGACCCTCCTGCGCATCATTGCCGGACTCGAGTCGCGTGACGCGGGTTTCATCGACTGCGACGGCTCCATCGGCTACGTGCCGCAGTCCGGCGGGCTCGACCCCTACTTGCGACCGTCCGAACACTTCGCGCTGACGGGTGTGGCGGCCGGGCTGGCCGCACCCGCCGCCATCCGAGAGGGCCAACGCCTGGCCGACGAACTCGGCTGGGACGCCGCGGCGGCACCCAGGGCCGGGGAGTTGTCGGGCGGGACGCAGCAGAAGTTGAGCGTGATCATCGCCCTGATGGGAACGCCGTCGATCCTGCTCCTCGATGAGCCCTACCAAGGGATGGACGCCGAGAGCACTCACCGATTCTGGGAGTTGCTCTGGGCCTGGCAATCCGAGGGCGGCTCGACCCTCATTGCCTCCCACGCGCCCGACGCCTTGCGCACCGCCACGTCGGTGGTCGAGATCGAAGGATTGCCGACCCGATGACAACGATCACGTTGGTGACCCTCCGAGCCCGGACCACGCTCTTGGCGATTGCTCGACGGCGCCTGACCGTCGCCATCTTGGTGGCGATGCCGCTGGTGTTCTACCTGGTATCGCACGACGCCGTGGGCCGAGCGGTCCGATCGCTGGCCTTCGGCCTCAGCTGGTCGATCAGCACGGTCGCCTTCTTCGCCGCGCAGTCGGCGCGAGAACTCGAGCCCCGGCTCGGGCTCGCCGGTGCTCGTCGATCGCACCTGCTCCTTGGGCGACTGCTGGGACTGCTCGTCGCTGCGGCGGGGCTGACCACAGTGTTCAGCCTCATCGTGTCGATCGACGAGCCACGGAGCATGGCGGGGGTCGTACTCGACTTTGCCGTGACCTGCCTCGTCGCCATCGGGCTCGGGACGGCGGTCGGCGCGCTGCTCGATCGCGAGCTCGAGGGAACGCTCGTGCTCTTCTTCTTCGCCGGCCTGCAGGCGATCGTGAATCCGTTCGACACCTACTCGCGGCTGCTGCCGTTCTGGTCATCGAGGGAGCTGGGCACGTTCGCCGTCGACGGTCCCGACGTCGGATCCCTTGGCGACGGTCTGACCCATGCCGCCATCACGCTGGCGCTGTGTGTCGTCGTCGTCACCGTGTCGCTGCGAGGGACCGCTGCGAGACCGAGTCGTCTGCGTTGAGCGGCGCTCGTTCAGTCGAGCATGGTCCGCAGGATGGCGACCGCTGCGGCTCGGTTGTCGACTTCGAGTGCCTGGAACACCGCCTCGAGGTGCTTCTTGACCGTGCCCGTGGAGAGTCCGAGGGTTGACGCGAGCTGGGCGTTCGTGCCCCCCGTCTCGGCGAGTGCTCGAGCCACATCGGTCTGGCGCGGTGTGAGCCCAATGCTGCCGAGGTCGATCTTCTCAGCGCTGCTGCCGACCCGGCGTGCCATCAACACGGTCGGGCCGATGGGGAGGGAGCGGATCACGCAATGCCAGCGTTCCTCGCCGATCGTCAGCTCGTGGTGCGAAGCTCGTGGTCGGTCTGTTCGATCGGCCGGAAGCAGCTCGGCGATCTCGGCGGGGACTCGTTGCCTCTCGACCAGCGGGGTGGCCGACCGCAAGCCGGGGGGATGGCGGGGTGACGTGCTCTCGACCGTGCCGTCGGACCTCACGATGGCAACGGTCCAGCCGTCGCGTTCGGCCTCGTGCTCCATTGCGAGCGATCGCTCTCGCACCAGCACCGCCCGGTGGTGCATCGCCAAGTGCGGGACGAGCGTGTCGAGGATGGCGACGTCGCGGTCGCTGAACTCGCCTTGGTCCTCGCGTCGATTGAGGGCATACCCAACGACGACATCGGGGGGTGAGGGCAGGCTCAACACGAGCTGGTACCGCACGTCGAACGCAGCGTAGAACCGTTGGTAGAGGTCGGTGTCGGTGAAGTGCGCGCCCTCGGGTACGTCGCAGAGACGAAGTGCTCCGCAGCCAGGATCGGCAAGCATCCGAGCAACGAGCGGGTGCTGATCGGCGAACCGGTCGTACGCAGGCGCGAGTTCGGTGGCGAGTGCCTCGTCGTCGGGCGGGACGACCAGGTGGCGGTAGTCGCCGCTGGCCATCGTCATGTCGTTGAATGACGCACTGGTGCAGGCGATCAAGGACCGAAGCCCTTCCAGAACATCGGCAAACGGGGGCGGGGGGTCGGCCATCAGGCGCGTGGCGACGTCCAGCACCGCTCGAAGATCTCGCTCGTCCAATCGCACGACGGGCGGGAGACTAGTGCTACGTCGAATGACGTATGGCATCGAGCAGGCGAAACGGGCATGGTGGCGGGCATGGGGAGCGGTTGGTCGATGCTGAGATTCGTGCTGGCTCTGGTCCTGGCGGGACTGCTCGCCGGGTGCGGTGGTAGCGAAGGCGCGGATCAGGAAGGAGCCACCGCCGGCGTATCGATCGAGGAGGGGACCGACCCGTCGACGAGTGGCGATGGGTCGGCGGTCGACGAACAGGCCGACGGCAGTGGTGAGAATGCCGGCAGCGATTCCCTCGAGGACGCGCCGTTGCTCGAGCCGGTGCAGCGATTCGCCGTCGACAAAGGCGACGCCGTCGACATCGGCGGGATCGCCCTCTCGCCCGATGGTGTGACGGTGGTCGTTGCCTTGCTCGACGATCGGGGATCGCCCACGTCCCTGCAGTTCTATGACGCCGCGACCGGCACGCAGTCCCAGACCGTCGAGGTCGACGCCATCGGCATGGGGCCGCTGTACTGGAGCGCTGATGGCCGGCTCACGTCGCTGCTCTTGCAGGACGGCTTCTCCTGGCAGTCATGGGAACCAACGACCTTCGCCCCGATGGCGCCCGTGCCGGCTGATCCCGGATGTGCCGACGGGCAACTCGACAAGGCGACCGGTGCGGTGTTCTCGACCGACGACCTCGGGACGATGGGTGACACGATCTGTCGGGTCGACACCCTCAGCGGCGAAATGGCGGTCGTGCCGGACGGCACCCTCGTCACCCCCGACGAGTTCTGGGTACGCCCGGGATCGGACGAGTTGGTGATCGTGCACTACCCCGACCCCGACGCGAAGGAGCTGCTGGTCCTCGACTCGGCCACCTTCGAGCCCCGATCGAGGACCGAGTTGACCTTCGACCAGTGGGTCAAGGCGGTCGGGGCCACCACCTGGATTCAGGATGTCGCTGCAAGCACCCATGTGCTCGAGCCAGGTAGCATCGCCGCTCCCGCCATCACGGCCCCACTGCGGGCGAGTGGAGCCGGCACGATGTTCATCTCGGCCGATGGCGCGGAGAACCACGTCGTGGTGTCGGCCACCGACGGCTCGGTGATCGGCACGTTCCCGGCACAGATGAACCTGAGCAACTGGTCGGACTGGTCGATCGACGACTCGGTCTTCGCTCGGGCGACGCTCGACGACCACATCGAGATCTTCCACTTCTGACGCGAACCTCACCTGCGGGATTCACACTGCTGTCATCTGGCGACGTTGACGCTGTGTCGTTCTCTGGGCACGCTTCGTGTCATGAACGCTTCGACGTCCATCGTCATCGACCTTCCGGACTGGATCTGGGAGCGTGTGGCGGCGGTGGGTCCGCTGGCCACGGTCGAGGACCGGATGTCGTTCGTGATCGAACTGGCGGCGGCCAATGTTGCCGACGGCGGTGGCCCGTTCGGGGCTGGGGTGTTCGACGCCGACGGCTACCTGATCGCTCCCGGGGTGAACCGTGTCGTGCCGGCGTCGGCGCCGATTGCTCACGCTGAGGTGGTCGCCATCGCCATGGCCGGCCAGCGGCTCGGCACCTGGGACCTTGCATCGGCCGGCGCCTTCGAGCTGGTCACCACCACCGAGCCCTGCGCCATGTGCTTGGGCGCCGTTCCGTGGTCGGGTGTGCAACGATTGGTCTGTGGTGCCCGCGACGAAGACGCACGATCGGTCGGCTTCGACGAGGGGCACAAGCCCTCGGACTGGGTCGAGCGGTTGGTCGCCGACGGGATCGAGGTCGTGGTCGATGTCGAGCGATCGGCAGCCACCAAGGTGCTGACCGACTATGCGAGTCAGGGCGGCTCGATCTACAACGGCGGGGAGGCCGCAGGTGCATGAGGTTCAGCGGCCGGCGATCGAGCCGGTCAACTATGTCGCCCCGACCACGATCGAGGAGGTACTCGAGCTCCTCGCTCGACACGGTGAGCGAGCCAGAGTCGTCGCCGGTGGCACCGACCTCATGGTCGAGCTCGATCGACGGGTCGGTGGCGAGGTCGACGTACTGATCGATCTCACCAGGATCGACGGACTCGATGCGATCTACGAGTCTCGCCACGGCCTCCACCTCGGCCCGCTCGTCACACACAATGCCGTCGCGACCTCGCCGCTCCTGGTCGAGCGGGCGTTGCCGTTGGCTCAGGCCTGCCTCGAGGTCGGCTCGCCGGCGCTTCGCAACCGGGCGACGGTGGTGGGCAACGTCGTCACCGCCAGTCCGGCCAACGACACGATCTCGGCCTTGCGAGCGCTCGGGTGTGAGGTGTCGTTGGCGTCGACTCGAGGGATCCGCTCGGTCTCCCTTGATGAGTTCCACACCGGTGTCCGTGCGACCGTGAAAGCACCCGACGAGTTGGTCACGGGGCTGACGATCCGTCCACTGGAATCCGACGAACGAGGGCTGTACCTCAAGCTCGGCCTCCGCAAGGCCCAGGCCATTTCGGTGGTCCACGCAGCCATCGTGGTCGCCTTCGACGGCGATGTCGTCAGGTCGGCTCGCATCGCGCTGGGCTCGGTGGCGCCGACCATCGTGCGCGCCACCGCCGCCGAGGCGGCACTGATCGGCCGACGGCTCGTCGCCGACGCGATCGAAGCCGCAGCAACCGCGGCCGCTGCTGCCGTCCAACCGATCGACGACCTGCGGGCTCCGGCCGAGTATCGGGTCGACCTGCTATCGGTCATGGTCAGCCGCATGCTCGGTGCCATCGCTCGCAACGAGCAGGGTCGTATGTGGCCGGTGACCGTGCCGGTGCTCGGCGGCCCCGCTGTTGTGCCGGCCACCCCGACCTCCACGGTCGAACTGGGAGAGGGCGATGTCGTCTCGTCCACCGTCAACGGGGTGACGATCCAGGCCCCGTGGATTGGGGGCAATCTCCTCGACTGGCTGCGCGAGTCCGCGGGGCTCACGGGCACCAAGGAGGGCTGTGCAGAAGGGGAGTGCGGATCATGCACCGTGCACCTCGAGGGAACCTCGGTCTTGAGCTGTCTCGTGCCTGCTGGGCGGGCTGAGGGGGCGAACATCACCACCATCGAGGGGCTGGCCGACGGCGGCGTTCTCCATCCGCTCCAACAGGCATTCGTCGATCACGCCGCCGTCCAGTGCGGGTACTGCATCCCCGGCTTCCTGATGGCGGGCTCGGCGCTGTCCCGGGAATGCCCCGATCCGGGCGAGCACGACCTCCAACTCGGGCTGTCGGGCAACCTCTGCCGATGCACCGGCTACTACAAGATCATCGAGGCCCAGGTGTCGCTGAGCGCAACGCAGGAGGTGGCGCGATGACCGGGAGCAACGACACCGGGATGGGGCACGTCGTCGCTCGCCTCGACGCCGAGGACAAGACCACCGGGGCGGCCGAGTATCCCGGCGACCGTTGGCCCGAAGGCGTGGCCCACGCCGTCATCGTGTTCACCGACCAGCCGCACGCTCGCATCACCAAGCTCGACACTGCCGCGGCCGAGGCGGCCGATGGCGTGCTGCTGGTGATCACCGCCGCCGACGTGCCGGTCAACGAATACGGACTCACGATGGCCGACCAGCCGGTGCTCATCGGCCCGGTCACCTCTGGGCGATCGGCGGTTCCGGCCGACGTGTCCCGCTGGGAGGCCGACCAGTTGGCGGTCGTCGTCGCCGACACTGCCGCACAGGCGTTGGCCGCTGCTGCGCTGATCGAGACGGAGTGGGAAGAGCTGCCGATCCTCGCCGATCTCGACGCGGCGCTGGCCGACGGAGCGCCGATGCTCCACCCCGAGAACGGTCAAGGTTCCAACGCCTACTACCACCTCGTGGTGCGCAAAGGTGATGTCGCCGAGGCGTTCGCCCGGGCCGACGTCGTGGTCGAAGGCACCTACGAGTTCCCCTACCAGGAGCACGCCTACCTCCAGCCCGAGGCGGCATTGGCATACGTCGACGACGAGGGTCGACCGACCGTCGAGATCGCCGGACAGTGGACCCACGAAGACCGCGAACAGATCGCCCATGCGCTCGACCTGCCCGACGAGGCCGTTCGAGTGATCTACCCCTCGATCGGTGGTGCCTTCGGCGGTCGAGAAGACATGAGCATGCAGATCGTGCTCGCGCTCGCGGCCCAGCGGCTGTGGGCCAAGGGCATCGAGCGTCCGATCCGGTCGCAGTGGAGCCGCGAGGAGTCGATCGTCGGTCACCACAAACGGCATCGTGGCCGAGTGCATGCTCGCCTGGCCGCCACCAAGGATGGGCTCATCCTCGGGGTCGAGGCCGACGGGTACCTCGACGCAGGCTCGTACAACTACACCTCGAACAAGGTGCTCGGAAACATGCACCTCACCGTCGCCGGGCCCTACGAGGTGCCGAACGCCCGCATCGACTCCTACGCGGTCTATACCAACGCCGTGCCTGGCGGTGCGTTCCGAGGCTTCGGTGGACCTCAGGGTTGTTTCGTGTCCGAGAGCCAGATGAACAAGCTCGCCGAGGCGACCGGGATCGACCCCGTCGAGATCCGGCGCCGCAACGCACTCGGCGAGGGTTCGATCGGGATCACCGGCACCGAGATGCCTCCCGGCGTGTCGATCCCCGAGGTGATTGAGGCCTGTGCCGAAGCGGCCTCGTGGGAGGAACCGCCGAAGCCAGTCATGCCGATCGCCTCGTTCGCTTCGCTTCCGCCGACGAGTGGTTCGGTGCGCCGCGGTCGAGGTTTTGCCTGCGCCTACAAGAACGTCGGCTTCTCGTTCGGCTTCCCCGAACGATCGGTGGCCAAGATCGTGCTGCACGCCGACGACCGCACCGATGCCGACCACGCCGGCGACCGGCCCGACTGGGCCGAGGTGTTCCTGGCCGGGGCCGAGGTAGGCCAGGGCTCACACACCGCCTTCGTGCAGATGGTGGCCGAGGCCGTCGGCCTGCCGTTCGATCGCATTCGGCCGACGTTCTCCGACACCGCCACCACCGGCGACTCCGGGTCGGCGTCGGCGTCGCGGCTGTCGTTCATGACCGGGAACGCCATCCTCGGTGCCGCCGAGCAGGCCGACAAGGCGTGGCGCGACGGTGACCGCCCCGCCGTCGGTGAGTTTCGCTACGTGCCGCCTCCCACGGAGCCGCTCGACCCCGAGGGTGCGCCGACCACACCGAACTTCGCCTACGGCTACGTCGCCGAGGCCGTCGATCTCTCGGTCGACCTCGAGACCGGGCACATTCGCGTACACGACGTCACGTGCGCCGTCGACGCCGGTCGGGTCATCAATCCGCAGCTGGCCGTCGGTCAGGTCGAGGGAGCGATCATCCAGGCCCACGGCTACGCCCTGTCGGAGCAGCTCGTCGTCGAGAACGGACGGGTCCTCAATCCTCGCTTCAGCGGCTACCTGATTCCCGGCATCGGCGACATCCCCGAGCGCGTGGCGTCGGTGCTGGTCGAGGTCCCCGATCCTCGCGGCCCGTTCGGCGTGCGGGGCATCGCCGAGATGCCCCTCATTCCCTACGCCCCGGCGATCGCCGCGGCCCTCCACGACGCCACCGGCGTCTGGTTCGACCACTTCCCGCTCACCCCACCCAACGTTCGAGCCCAACTGAAGGCCGCCGGCGTCATCAGCTGAACCCACCTGCAAACCTCCGGGGTTCCGTTCGATCCAGGCAAAGCTCCGGGGTGGCGTTACTCGGGGCGTACGCAGGGCCGAAGGTTGTGGGGGATTGGACGGTGGACGGAAGGGTGCGGCGGTCGTAGAGTGTCGAACATGTGTTCGATGCATGCAGCTGGGAGTGCCGGGGGAGGGCCGGCGGCGGCGTCGATTCTGCATGCTGACCTCGATGCGTTCTATGCCTCGGTCGAACAGCGCGATCGGCCCGATCTGCGGGGCGTGCCGATGGCCGTCGGCGGCGGTGTCATCTTGTCGGCCAGCTACGAGGCCCGGGTGATGGGAGTGCGCACGGCGATGCCGATCCGCATGGCCCGCGAATGCTGTCCCCAGCTGATCTCGGTGTCGCCTCGGATGGAGGCCTATAGCGAGGCGAGTCGGGCGGTCTTCGAGATCTTCGAAGACACCACCCCGCTGGTCGAGCCCATCTCGATCGACGAGGCCTTCCTCGACGTCTCGGGTCTGTGGCGACTCGTGGGTTCCCCCGAACAGATCGCCTTCGAGCTTCGGCGGCGGGTGGCCGACGAGGTCGGTCTGCCCATCTCGGTGGGTGTGGCCCGCACCAAGTTCCTGGCCAAGGTGGCGAGCGGTGTGTGCAAGCCGAACGGTCTGCTTGTGGTCGAGCCCGACGGCGAGCTCGGCTTCCTCCATCCGCTCCCGGTCGGTCGTCTTTGGGGCGTCGGTCCGAAGACGGCGGCCAAGCTGGCCGAGCGGGGGATCACCACAGTGGGGCAGGTCGCCGACCTGGGCGAGACGGCGTTGGTGTCCGTGCTGGGCAAGGGATCAGGCCGCCATCTTCATGCTCTGGCCCACAACCGCGACCCCCGGCGAGTCGTCACGGGCAAACGACGATCGTCGATCGGCGCGCAGCGGGCATTGGGACGACGCGAGCGTTCGTTCGTCGACCTCGAGGGGGTGCTGCTCGAACTGGTCGATCGGGTGTCGAGGCGGTTGCGCAACGGCCATCGAGTCGGTCGCACCGTGACCCTCCGCTTCCGATTCGGCGACTTCACGCGAGACACCCGTTCGCACACCTTGCACGAAGCGACGGCGTCGACCGCGGCCTTCCTCGACGTCGCCAGGATCCTGTTGGTCGCTCGCCGGGCCGAGATCGAGCAGCGAACCCTCACACTCCTCGGCTTCACGATCTCCAACCTGGCGCCGGCCAATGCGGTGCAGCAGACCTTGCCGTTCGACTCACGGTCGTCGGCCGAGCTCGATGCCGCACTCGACACGGTGAAGGATCGGTTCGGGTCGAAGGCGATCGGTCGGGCCGCGCTCGTCGGCCAGCGGCCTGCGTTCACCGTGCCGTTGCTGCCCGACCCCATGGACGGTTGACCCGCCGAGGGGGCGAGACCGGCTCGAACCGCATCTATTGACAGGCGCTGACCTGGGCTGGACCATGTCCGGCGTGACTGTCACCTCTCCCTCGTCCGCCTTGCAGCACGGCGCCCCGCTGCGTATCGACGCCGCTCGTCTCCAGGACCGCCTTGCGATGCTGTCGAGCATCGGCGGCATCCAGGGCACCACGGGCGCCGCCCGTCTGGCCTTCTCCGACGCCGACCGCCAAGGTCGTGATCTCGTGGTCACCTGGATGGAGGACCTCGGTCTCGAGGTTCGGATCGACGCCATCGGCAACGTGGTCGGCACGCTGGCCGGCACCGAGGACCTCCCGGCGGTGATGACCGGGAGCCACATCGACACGGTGCGAACCGGCGGGCGCTACGACGGCAATCTGGGCGTGCTCGCCGGTCTCGAGGTCATCGAGACCGTGCTGGCGGCCGGCGTCCAGACCCGGCACCCGATCTCGGTCGGCTTCTTCTCCAACGAGGAAGGCGCCCGCTTCCAGCCCGACATGATGGGGTCGCTCGTCTACGTCGGCGGCCTGCCACTCGAGGAGGCGTACGACACCGTCGGGATCGACGGGGCAACGGTGCGAGACGAGCTGGATCGCATCGGCTACCTGGGGGCGGCGCCCGTTCCCGGCCTCGTTCCCCACGCCTACCTCGAGCTGCACATCGAACAGGGGCCGGTGCTCGAAGAGGCCGGCATCCAGATCGGGGTGGTCGAAGGGGTGCAAGGCATCTCGTGGACCGAACTCGAGATCGTCGGGCAGTCGAATCATGCCGGCACCACCCCGATGCGCCTGCGCCACGATCCGGCGTGGGTGGCGGCCGAGATCACCACGTTCGTTCGGTGGCTCGCGCTGGAACTGGGGCACCCGCAGGTGGCCACGGTGGGCCGACTCGAGCTGCAGCCCAATCTCGTCAATGTGGTGGCGGCCCGAGCCACGATGACCGTCGATCTCCGCAACACCGACGACGCGCTGCTCGAAGAGGCCGAGCAGCGACTGGCCGCCAAGGTGGCCGAACTGGCCGAGCGGGAGGGGGTCGACATCACCAGCAGGTCCCTTGCTCGCTTCGAGCCGGTGGCCTTCGATCCTGACGTCGTCGACCGGGTCGAACGTGCGGCGGTGGCTGCCGGGCTCACCACCATGCGGATGCCGTCGGGGGCCGGTCACGATGCCCAGATGTTCGCTCGTGTGGCGCCGACGGCGATGATCTTCACTCCGAGCCATCTGGGTATCAGCCACAACCCGGCCGAGCACACCGACCCCGACGACATCGAGGCCGGTGCGAACGTCTTGCTTTCGGTGCTGCTCGACCTCGCCGAGGTCGTCAGCGAGTGAGATCGTCGGTTGGTCGCGTGACGGCGAGCACCACGAGGAGCAGCGCGGCGAAGCTGGCGCCCAGCGTGGCGTAGGACCACCGGCTGTCGAGGAGTCGACCGGTTGCGCCGGAGAAGGCCACCGTGGCGATCGCTGCGGCCCAGAACATGGCCTGGCGCCGACCGCCGGCGAGGGGGCGGCGCCGGGTGCTCGACGGAGACACCGGTCCGTCCAGCGCGACCTCTTCGAAGGTCGGTGGTCGCGTCGGCGGCGGACCGAACGGCTCGTTCTGGCTGGTCACACTGATGGCATCGGGTCGCAACTGCGGCAGCTTGAGGCTCACGATGCGTGGTCGACGACCGAAACTGAGGCCGTGACGAACGATGAGGCGACAATGGTCGCGCCTCCGACCGGCGGCGGGGAGCGTCGGTCTGGCGGTGCGACGAAGGAATTGATCGACGAGGCGAGACGCTTCGACCTCGCCGACCTGTTCTTCTCGACCACCGATGGGCGCGGCATCATCGCGTCGGGGAACGAGGTCTTCTGCCGGGTCAGCGGCATGACCGAAGAAGAGCTGATCGGCAAACCGCACAGCATCGTGCGCCATCCCGACACCCCGCGAGCGGTGTTCCGCCTGCTGTGGAACTACCTGGAGGACAACCGACCGGTCGTCGCCTACGTGAAGAACCTGGCCAGCGACGGTCGCTACTACTGGGTGCTCGCCGCTGCGTTCCCGGTCGGCGAGGGGTATCTGTCGATCCGCTTGAAGCCGACCTCGCCGCTCGCCACCGCGGTGGCCGACATCTATCGAGAGGTTCGAGCGTTCGAGGTCGAACGTGAGCGCCGCGGTGAGCGGCGGAGTGACGTCGTCAGCCAATCGGAGCGGATGTTGTTGTCGGCGATTGCCGGCGCGGGGTTCGCAACCTACGAAGAGTTCATGCGGGCAGCCCTTGCATCGGAGATCCGACTGCGTCGGGAGGCGATGCAGCGAGCACCGACGGCGCCACCCGACCTCGACGCGCACGACCCGCTCTTCTCCCTCCTCGAGCCGGCGCGGCAGTTGGGTGTCTGGTTGGACGGTCGGTTCGCCGGGCTCGACGATCTCGCCGAGATGGACCAACAGTTGTCGAGCCGGTCGGCCTACCTCCTCTCCCTGGCCGAAGACATCCGGGTGTTCGCCTTCAACGCCGTGCTCGCGGCGAGTCAGATGAACGAAGACGGCGAGGCGCTGACGTCCGTGGCCAGCGAACTCCAGAGCCGCTGCTCGGTGGTGATCGACACGATCGAGAAGCTGGCCGACGAGATCCGCTCGGCGACGACGACGATCAACAGTCTCAGTTTCCGCACCGCCATGACGGCCTTGCAGTGTGAGGTCTTCGAGTTCTTCTGCATCGAGACCATGCTCGGGGCAGGGGTCGGGGGTGGAAGGGTCGACACCGTGCTGCATGACCTGTCCTCGCTGCACGCCGGGATGCGACGTGGACTGGAGCTGCTCGTCGAGCGGGCCCAGAGCCACGAGCAGCACCTCCAGGACCTGCGCCATTCGATCTACGACCTCCAATCGGGGCTCGCCAGCCTGTCGCGCCTCGTGTTGTCCGGCCGCATCGAGTCGGCACGCCTTCGCGACGGGTCGAGCTTCGTCTCGCTCTTCAACGAGGTCGGCGACCAGATCAAGGCCGCCAAGCGAGAGGTCAACCTCTTCCGGGACGTGGCGACGTCCGGCCACCCGATCGATGGCGCCGAGATCGACGGTGCTCGGTCGTCGCTGGCCTCGATCGACGAGCGACTCGCCTCGGTGGTCTGATCCCGGACGGCCAGCCGACTCATCGAGGAAATCTTGGCCTAGGTTCAAGCCATGGCCGAAGTCGAACCCGTGCCCGGTCAGGGCGTCACTCCTGGGCTGGTCTGCGCCCACCATCACCTCTACTCCGCCCTCGTCCGAGGCATGCCGGCACCGCCGCAGACCCCGAACTCGTTCCGCTCGGTGCTCGAACAGATCTGGTGGCGTGTCGACACCGCGCTCGACCTCGAGATGCTCGAGTGGTCGGCCAAGCTCGGGGCCCTCGAAGCACTCGAGTCGGGCTGTACGGCGATCATCGATCACCACGAATCGCCGAACGCGATCGAGGGCAGCCTGAGCGTGATCGCCGATGCCTGCGCCGAGATCGGGGTGCGAGTGAACTGCGCCTACGGCGTGACCGATCGTCATGGACCCGAGGGGGCCAAAGCCGGTCTGGCCGAGAATGATCGTTTCCTTTCCGACGGCGGGCTCGGCATGGTCGGCCTCCATGCCGCCTTCACGTGCACGGAGGACACGATCGACGCCGCTGCTGCGCTGGCCGACAAGCACGGCGTCGGCGTGCACGTGCACGTGGCCGAGGGCATGGTCGACACCGGGCCCGGCACCGAACTCGCTCGTCGAGCCGACTACGACTGGCTCCTCGTCCACGGCGTGAATCTCCCCGACGGGGTCGACTTCGACGGCATCGTCGTCCACAACCCACGCTCGAACATGAACAACGGGCTCGGCTACGCCTATCCGGCCCGGTTCTCGACGCCGGTCGTGCTCGGTACCGATGGCATCGGCGCCGACATGATCGCCGAGTTCCAGCTGGCGTTCCTCAAGCAGCGCGAGGTCGACGTCACCGTCGGCCCCGATCAGGCGTGGGGCTGGCTCGAGGGCGGCTGGGAGCTGATGCCCGACGCCAAGGACGACGTGGTCACCTGGTCGTATCCGGTCATGGACCCGTGGCATCTCGCCTACACCACCGACGTCCGCCCGATCGATGTCGTGATCGAAGGTCGCAAAGTGCTCGACAACGGTGTGGTCACCACGGTGGATGCCGCCGAGGTGCGGGCGAAGGCCGCCGAGCAGGCCAAGCGTCTCTTCGCCAGACTCTGAGGCACCGGTTCTCCATGCATTCGATGGACGACGACGCACAGCGGGCGATCGACTTGGTGCGAATGAAGCGGGTCGCCACGGCGCTGCTGGTGTTCGCTGCGATTGTCTTCGTCGTCGCTCGATGGCAGGAGGCCGACCATCACTGGGTCGGCTACGTCCGAGCCACCGCCGAGGCGGCAATGGTCGGTGCGATCGCCGACTGGTTCGCGGTCACGGCGCTGTTCCGCCATCCGCTCGGTCTGCCGATCCCGCACACGGCGATCATCCAGCGGCGCAAGGACCAGATCGGCGAGAGCCTCGGTGGGTTCGTGCGCGACAACTTCCTCACTCGCGAGGTGCTCACCGAGCGCCTCGACGATGCCCACCTCGGTCGACGTATCGGGCAGTGGTTGACCGACCCGGCGCACGCGCGGGCCGTGGGTGAGCAGAGCGCCGCCATTGTCCGTGGTGCCACCGAGGTGCTCTCCGATGACTCGGTGCAGCGGGGGATCGAGGACCTGCTCGAGCATCGGGTTCGGGCGATCCCGGTCGCTCCGTTCGTTGGGAAGGCCATCGACGCCGGGATCGATGCCGGTCACCACGATGTGGTGCTCAGCAGCACGCTGACTGGACTGAACAAGTTCCTTCTCGACAATCGGACCACGTTCCGGCGGCGGCTCGCCGAGGAATCGCCGTGGTGGGTACCCGAGCCGATCGACGATCGCATCTTCGACAAGATCTACGACGCCGTCGGTCGGTTCCTGTCCGACATCGGTTCGAACCCCGACCACGAACTGCGCCGGGAGATCAACAATCGCACGATCGAGTTCTCCGAACGGCTGAAGACGAGCCCCGAGATGATCGAGCGGGGCGAGCAACTCAAGCTCGAACTGCTCGCTCATCCCGAGGTGCGGGCTTGGTCGAACACGCTGTGGTCACGGGTGAAGTCCGGCATGATCTCGGCGGCAGAGGACCCCGAGTCCGAGCTGCGCCAGCGGCTCGAAGAGGCGCTGGTCGACGCCGGCAACTCGATCGTCGCCGACCCCTCGCTCCAGGCAAAGATCGACGACTGGGTGAGCGGGGCGACCGGCTACGTCGCCGAACAGTTTCGTGACGAGGTCGCCGGCCTCATCGCCACCACCGTTCAGCGCTGGGACACCCAGGAGACCGCCGAGCGGCTTGAGTTGCAGGTCGGGCGCGACCTCCAGTTCATCCGCATCAACGGCACCGTGGTCGGGGGCGTCGCCGGCCTCGTGATCTACACCATCTCCGAGCTGCTGCTCTAGGTTCGAGTCGATGCCTGAGGGACACGTCATCCATCGCGCGGCTCGTCTGCAGGGCCGTCGGTTCAAGGGCAAGATGGTGTCGGTGTCATCGCCCCAGGGTCGCTTCCGTGATGGAGCCGCAACCCTCGATGGTCGTCGGATCGAGCGGATGCACGCCTACGGCAAGCACCTCTTCTATGACTTCGACAACGATCTGTCGGTGCACATCCACCTGGGGCTGTTCGGCAAGTTTCGTCTGTCGAGGTTGCCGGCCAAGGTCGAGCCGTCACCGAACTGCCGCTTGCTGATCGAGAGCGAGACCGATCAGTTGCACCTGGCCGGACCCACCGTGTGCGAGCTCGTCGACGCCGAGGGCATCGAGCGCATCGTCGCTCGTCTGGGACCCGACCCGATCCTCGACCCGCCGGATGGCGCCGACCGGCTGGCCCAGCGGCTGTCGACCCGCAGCATCCCCATCGGCGCCGCCCTGCTCGATCAGAAGGTGATCGCCGGGATCGGCAACGTGTACCGGGCCGAGTTCCTCCACACGCTCGGCATCCATCCGTTTATCCCCGCGAAGCAGGTGCGCCGGCCCGATGTCGACGCGATCTGGTCGCTGGCGGTCGACGAGCTGCGCGCCGGCGAGGCACTCGGTCGCATCGTCACGGTCGATCCCGCCGAGGTCGGACGTGCAAAACGCTCGGACATCCCGAAATCGGATCGGCTGTATGCCTACAAACGCCAGGGCAAACCCTGCCGCCGTTGCGGCACCCCGATCGTGGCCGCCGACATCGACGGCCGGAACATCTGGTGGTGCCCCACCTGTCAGCCCGAGTAACGCTCAGGCCCCGAAGGCGGCGTCGGCGAAGACCTGGAGTTCGCGCTCGATGTCGCCCATCGGCTGGAAGGCGATCTCGGTGACACCCTGATCGGCGAGTCGCTGGATCCGGCCGGGAAGCTCGCTCCCGTGCACCGTGAGCGGGGCAACGTGCATGGCGCTGCCGGTGATCACTTGGCGGTCGATGTCGTTCATGACGGTGAGGTGGCCCGTGTGGAGCGCAAGGTGTCGAGTCTCGGGGTCGAGCGCCGTGGCCAGCGCTACGAACCCCTCCCCGTTGGGGAGTGAGTCGAGGCGGGCATCGCGCTGCTCGAGGAACGCGTGGTAGGCGACGGCGACGCCAGGCCCGGCCGTCTCGATGACGCGGGCGGCGTCGACCGTTTCGTCCGGGTCCATGACCGTGCCGAACCCGAGCAGGATCACGTCGTCGAGGCCGCCGTAGTCGGCATCGGGACGGGGGCGAGAGGTGAACACACCACAGCCCATCTCCTCGGCAACGGCCAGTCCCTTGGGGCCGTTGACCCCGAGCACCCACGGCACCTCGATCGGTCGGTTCGGTGCCTGCCCGTCGCCGTGCAACATCTGGGTGGGCCGACCGTCGACTTCCACGACCTCGCCCCGCAGCAGGGCCTGGACTTGCGCGACCATCGTGGGAAGTACCTTCCAGCTGAGCGGGCGCTGACCCATCGCTCGTCGCCCGGTGAACCCGGTTCCGGCCCCCACGATGACCCGCTCGGGTCCGGCCAGCTCGACGAGAGTGGCGATGGCCGACGCCGTCACCATCGGATGGCGGAGCGATGGGATCAACACGCCCGGACCGAGGCGGATGCGCTTGGTGCGGACAGCGGCGAGGGCCAGCGTCATCCAGCAATCGAGCTGGAGCGCCGGCGTGTCGTACACCCACGCGGTCTCATACCCCAGCGACTCGGCCAGCACGATGTGGTCGGGGGTCTGGGGGACCGGCGGGAACGCAACGCTGAACTTCATCTGCATTCGTTACCAGGATCAGACCCCGTCGTTCAATCGCAATGGCGAGGTCTGCGTTTGGGCAGGCCGGACAACGTCTTCTAGGTTGTGCCCCCATGTCGCTGCCCGAGCCCACCGGCACCTTGATCCATGACCGCACCTACGACGTTGCTGCCTACCGTGAGGGGCCAGACCGCCTCCGGCTGCGGGGCAAGGTCCACGACCAGAAGTCGCCGGGCATCTACATCGAAGACGACCCCGACCCGCTCTCGGTCCACCAGATGGAGGTCGACCTCCTGCTCGACTTCCCGGCCATGACGATCCTCGAGGTCGCGGTCGAGATGCAGACCACGCCACATCGGGGCTGCACGGCGATCGAGCCCGACTACCAACAGCTGGTCGGCATGTCGATCGCTCGCGGGTTTGCTCGCAAGGTGAAAGACACCCTCGGCGGACCGAAGGGCTGCACCCACATCGGCGCGTTGCTCCAGGCCATGGCGCCGGTGGCGATCCAGTCGAGCTGGTCGATGCGGAGCCTGGCCGTCCGCGAGGACCCGAGCGCTGTTCCGGTGTCGTTCACCGCCGATGACCGCATGCGGGCGATGGCCTTCAACCTGAACACCTGCCACATCTGGGACGAGGAGGGTGAGCAGGTGGCCAACGTGAAGGCGGGCGTCGAGATGGAGATCCCTGTCTGGGCCGAGGATCGTCTCGCCGCACTCGGGCGCACCCCCGAGGAGTGGCGCAAGTTCTAGAGGCCGACGATCGGCCGATCGGGGTCGAGGACCAGCGGTTGGGTCGGTAGGCCGGCCGGATCGAACCGAGCGAGCAGGTCGGCCATCGTGACCGGCTCATCGGGTTCGCACAGGCCGAGGGTGGACGCAAGGAACGACCGCACCTGCGCCGGTGTCTCGCCGAGAGCTCCGCGGTCGGCGAGGGTGACCGCACCATCGCGTTTGGCGAGGCGGTCGCCGCTCGGTGACAGGACCAGCGGGACGTGGGCATAGCGAGGAGGGGGGAGGCCGAGCACCCTCGCCACCTCGAGCTGGCGTGGCGTCGACGACAGCAGGTCGTCGGCGCGCACCACCACGTCGATCTCGCTGGCGACATCATCGATCACGACCACGAGGTTGTAGGCCGGCGTGCCGTCGTTGCGCTGGATGACGAGATCATCAACCGGGCCTTCGCTCGGCCCGGCGACCAGATCGTCGAAGCGGATCGAGCGCTCGTCGGTGCGGAGGCGATAGGCCGCTCGGCGGCCGGAACGTTCACGGGCCGAGCGCTCGGCGTGCGACAGATGGCGGCAGGTCTGCGGGTAGCCCTCGTGGGTCGACGGGCCGTTCGGCGCCTGGGCGGCCTCGCGGATCTCGCGGCGCGAGCAGTAGCAGGGATAGGCGAGCCCCTCGGCTACGAGCCGGTCGACCACGTCGTGGTAGATCGCCAGTCGGTCGCTCTGGCGGATGACGGGCTCATCCCAGTCGAGTCCGAGGGCGGCCAGGTCGTCGGCTTGGCGTTGGTAGTACTCGGGGCGGACGGTGGCGGTGTCGAGATCTTCGAACCGGAGCACGAAGGTCGCCCCGTCGCTTCGGGCGAACAGCCAGGCAACCATGGCGGTGCGAAGGTTGCCGAGGTGAAGGTCGCCCGTCGGGCTCGGCGCAAAGCGGCCAGACGGCACGATCAGTCCTCGGGAAGCTGTGGACGTTGGCCGGTCGGTCGGGTCTTGACCCGGAACCGCAGCGGTGGCTCGTCGACCTCCTCGATGGCGTGCGCGATCCAGCCGACCGTTCGGGCGATGCCGAAGAGCTCGCCGGCATCGGCATCCATCTCGGCCAACCAGGTGAGCGCGCCAAGGGCGAAGTCGACGTTCGGTGGCTTCTCGAGTCGGGTGACGATCAGGTAGCGGAGGTGCTCGATCGAGTCGTAGAGCGGGTCGTCGCCCCAACCGTCTTCGACCAGCGCGAGGAGCGCCTCCTCGCGGGGATCGCGCTTGCGGTACACCTTGTGCCCGACCCCGGGGATGGGGTGTCCGTCGGCCAGCTGCCGGCCGAACGCCTGCTCGACACCGATGGAGTCGGCCATCTCCAGGAATCGGTAGACCGCCCCGCTTGCCGCGCCGTGCAGCAAACCGCCGACCGCTCCCAGGCCGGTACTGACGAGGGAGTACGGGTCGGCTCGCACCGACGCTGCCACCCGTACCGCGAACGTCGATGCGGCCAGGTCGTGGTCGGCGAGCAACACGAGCGCGGCGTTGAGCGCCGCCCGCTGCTCCTGTGATCCGGGATCGGGCGCAAGCGCCATCCAGAGTTGATCGGCCAGCTGATCGTGCGGGCCCAGATGCTGTTTGGGTAGCGCTGCGATCATGCCGAGCAACATGCGGCGTCCGGTGGCGACGACCGAGGCGGGTGAAAGGTCGTGACGCAACGGGTCGGTGGCCGACAAGGTGGCGACCGCGACTCGGAGCCGGTCGAGCAGCGGTGTGTCGGGCGGCAGCGCCGCCTGTGTCGCCCGCAGGTGGCCGACATCTGAGGGGTCGAGGAGCCACGGGCCCTCGTGGCCCCAGATCAGATCGGCGACCGCCTCGAACGAGGTGTCGGCCTCGACGAGGCTGACGGCGTCGGTGCCCCGGTAGGTATGGCCCCGATCGGTGACCGTGGTGATCGATGAGGCGATGACGGTGCCGACCTCGCCCGGCACCGATCGATGGCGGCGTGAACGCAGGGCATCGATGTCGGCTGGGTCGAACAGGCTGGTCTTGCCGTCGAGCGACATGGTTCGCTGCAGCAACCCCCGGCTGACGTAGGCGTACAGCGTCTGGCGCTTCACACCCAACCGGGCGGCCGCCTCGGCGGCGGTCAGCTTGCGATCGTCAACCACGTCTGTTGAGCGTAATCGATCATGTAGTTGAGAGCATGATCAACCATCTCGATCATGTTGATCTCCTGGGGTCGCTGTTGGAGATGTCGAACGCACGACCGGTAGCCCGGGTCGCCGTCGCTGCCGGTGTGCCAGTGGCGCCGACGGCGAGCATCGATACGGGTGGGGTCACCACCCGAGATCTGCCGGCGGCGACATCCGAGCGGCACGGGCTCAGGCTCGGACCCATGTGGCCCCGCTGGTGTAGCGGCGAAGGCCGTAGGAGAAGGTGGCGACGGCAGCGACGGCGAACGCCGCGCTGACCGCCGCCAGCCCCAGCCCGAGCGTCAGGTCGAAGTCGTCGAGCAGGCGGACCGGGACCGACGTGACGAAGCCGGCAGGCACGACGGTGTAGAGCAGCACCTTGAACACGCCGGTGAAGATGTCGACCGGGTACGACGAGAACAGCAGGATCGCGTGGAACCCGAGCTCGCCACCTTCGTTGCGCCCGACGAAGAAGGCGAGCGAACCCATCAACAGCAAGAAGCTGAGCGTCAGGGTCGCCGAGCACACCACGGCGAACACGAACACAGCGGCTTGTCGGGGGTCGAAGCGAGCGACGTACAGGAAGAGCGCGATGCCGAATACCACGTCGCCGAGGTTCACCGGCGCCACGGCCCGGACCAGCAAATGGGTGAGGGGATGGACCGGGAGTGCCAGCGCTGCGTCCAGGCCCCCGCTCGACGCCAGTGGGCCGATGTTGCGCACGTTGTGGAACAAGCCGAGCACGAGGCCAGCACTGGTCGTGAGGACGGCGAGGAGGAGCAGGACTTGATCGACGTCCCAGCCGCGTAGCGCGCCGACCCGATCGAAGAAGATGACCCAGAACAGGACCCACACCAGGTCGTTGATCACCATCACCGTCATCTGGATCCAGAGCGCGAGACGGTTGCTCGCCGCCTCTTGCAGCGCGTAGCGCATCGTGATGAGAAGGGCCTTCATGACCGACCGCCCATCAGGTGCCGCTGTCCACGATCGAAGGCCCACCAGGCACCGACCCCCAAGACGATCAACCACCCGGCCTGGATCAGGAGCAGCTCGGGCTCGAAATGGCCAGAGGCCAGGCGAGCCGGCGCATAGGCCATGGCCATGAACGGCAGCCAGCGGGTCACCGACTCGACGGTCGGGGGCAGCACCTCGAGGGGCAGCAGCATGCCGCCGGTCACGAAGACCAGCTTCTGGTAGAGGAACCACGTCGACTTGGCGTCGCTCACCCAGAACGCTCCCGACGCGAACAGGTGCTGAGCGCAGACGTTGAGCAGGAGAGCGAGCACGACCGATGGGGCAGCGAGCAGCAGGGCGGCGGGGCTGAGGGGCGCTCCACCCGACAAGTACGCGAAGCCGAGCCCGAGCCCGGCGCACACCACGAGTCGGGGGAGCACCATCCCGAACTGGGCGCCGATCCGCACCACGATCGGTGGGATCGGCCGCAGCAGCTCGACCGCCAGCGTGTCGTCGGCGATCTCGATGCCGATGTCGTCGATGAGCTTGATCGGCAGGGGGATCGTGACCGACTCCGAGGTTGCGATGTACCACACGAGAGCCGAGGCGCTGTAGCCCGCCACCTCCCCACCGTTGGCAAGTGCGGCGACCTTCCACAGCTCGGACAAGATCGAGGTGACCATGAGATAGAAGAACCCGGCCACGACGAGGCCGCCGCGCCCGACCGCGGTGCGTGCGGCGGTGAGTCGGAGGGACCGGAGGAACGCGGCGACGTAGCGAGGGCGGGGCGCGGCGGCGACGGCGGTCATGGCCCCCCCTCGTAGATCGACGCAATGACCGACTCGAGTGGCGGATGCACCACGGTCACCTCGACCTGGGTCGGCGGCAAGCGGCGCCGCATCACCTCGACGCTGTCGTCGAAGATGACTCGACCGTGGTTCACGACGATCGCTCGGTCGGCGACGTGTTCGATGTCGGCCACGTCGTGGCTCGTGAGGAGGATAGTGGTTGCATGCTCCTCGTTGAGCCGGACGAGTAGTTCCCGGAAGACCTGTTTGCCGGTGAGGTCGAGACCGATCGTTGGCTCGTCGAGAAACAGCACCGACGGTTCGTGGAGCAGACACGCCGCGAGTTCGCAGCGCATCCGCTGCCCCAGCGACAGCGTGCGAACCGGTTGTCCGAAGAGATCGGTGGCATCGAACAACTCGCCGAGCCCGCCGATTCGGCGGGCCGCGGTATCGTCGTCGAGCCCGAAGATGGCGGCGAGCATGCGGAACGACGCCCGTGGGGTCAACTCCGCCCAGAGCTGCGACCGCTGACCGAACAGCGAACCGATCGAGCGGGCCAACTCGATGCGCTGCTCCCACGGCACGAGTCCGAGCACGCTCGCGGTGCCGCTGGTCGGTCGCAGGATCCCGGTCAGCATCTTGATCGTGGTCGACTTCCCGGCGCCGTTGGGACCGATGAACGCCAAGCGCTCACCCGGCTCGATAGCGAGGGTGATCCCTTCCACGGCCACCACCTCTCGGCGGTGCTTGCGGCGACCGGTGGTGAACGTGCGGCCGAGGCCATCGGCACGGATGGCGAGTCCGGTTCGGAGGTGGTCCATACCGCATTGTGAAACAGCTGGTCGGATCTGTCGTCGGAGTTTCCACCGAAGACGTGTCGGCGGTCGGAACATGCTTGACTCGGGGCGTGTGTGCTGAACCGAGCGTCTTGACACCCGACCGACTCGTGACCGCGGCCGAGCAGATCGCCGACGAGATCTTTGCGCCCCAGCGGGGCAACGTCGACCAGTCGGGTGTGATCCCACCCGGTCACCTGACCGCGCTCGCCGACGCCGGTCTCTACGGCGCGGTGGTGCGAGCGCCCGACGACTTCACGACGATCGTCGAGGTGCTCGCACGAGGCTGTCTGGCAACCACGTTCGTTTGGCTCCAGCACCACACGCTCGCCCGTCGGCTGGCGATGCCCGACGCGCCGGCGGAGCTGACCGCCCTGGCCGACGACCTCTGGGCCGGGCGAACACGGGCAGGCATCGTGCAGGCCGGTCTGCTTCCGGGACCCCCGATCCTCGAAGCCCGACCCATCGACGGCGAGGGCAGTTGGCAGATCGACGGGTTCTCGCCGTGGTGCACCGGGTGGGGGATGATCGACGAGCTGATGGTGGCGGCCCGTGTGGCCGACGATCCGGAACAGGTGGTCTGGCTCATGGTGCCGGCGGCCGACCAACCGGGTCTCGGTGTCCGGCGCCTCCCGCTCCAATCGGTCGATGCCACGGCAACCGTCTCCTTGAGCTTCGACAGCGTGGCGGTTGATCCCGGGCGACTGCTGGGGACCGACGACTACGCACGAGTCGGCCACCCGGCGGGACATGGCCTTCGGGGCAATGGGTCGCTGGCGCTCGGCCTTGCCACTCGGTGCGCACGGCTGATCCACGACATCGGCGGCACCGATGCCACGGATCGAGCGGATCGGCTCGTCGACACCATCGATCGTGCCCGGTCGGCGATGGATGCGGCCGACGATGTCACGATGCCGGCCCGACGGGCCGACGCAGCACTGCTCGCCGTCGACGCTGCCGTGGCGTTGGTCGCTGCGCAGGGCGCCTCAGCAGCGATGCAGGGATCGGAAGGGGAGCAGGCGATGCGGGAGGCCACGTTCCTCTTGGTCTTCGGATCACGTCCGACGATCAAGCAGGAGCTGTTGCGTCGATCGTGAACCGGCTCAGCGGTTGGGCGCGCCCGAAGTGATAGCCCTGGGCAAAGCCGAGGTGGAGCTCGCGTAGTTTTGCGACTTGGCTCTCGGTCTCGACGCCCTCGGCCACCACTTGCTTGCCGATCGATGCGGCGAGGTCGCGGATCGAGCGCACCAGCGCCGATTGCCGGGGGTCCCGACCCAGATCCTTGATGAGCGCCCCGTCCAGCTTCACGTACTCGATCGGTAGACCCAGGAGATGCTGCACCGAGGTGTGGCCGCTGCCGAAGTCGTCGAGCGCCAGGCGAACCCCCGACTCCACCAACTCGGTCAGCACCGCGTCGATGTCGGCGACGGTGTGGAGGCGCGCAGACTCGGTGAGCTCCAGGATCAGCCGGCCGTTGGGAATGGATCCGGAGGTCATCAAGAAGTTCACCCGTTCGGTGAAGCGCGGATTCGCAAGCTGGCGAGGCGACACGTTCATCGAGACCGACACCGAGCCCAACGTCGGATGGCGACGCCAGTCGGCGAGTGTCGAGATCGCCCGGTCGAGGACCTGCATCGACAGCTGGTCGATGAGTCCGGTCTCCTCGGCGAGGGGCACGAACACGTCAGGCGGGCAGAACGTACCGTCGGCGCGCGGCCAACGAGCCAGGAGTTCGACGACGGCGGTCTGCTCGGTGTCGAGATCGACGATCGGCTGGCCCCAGCAGACGATGCCGTCGGTGTCGATGGCGTCGCGGAGCGCTCCCTCGAGTTCGGATCGCTCGTCGAAGTCGTTCCGCGCCGCTTCGTCGAAGAACGCCGAACGTCGCCGGCCCTGGCCCTTGGCGACATACAGGGCGTGGTCGGCCTCACGCTGGACCGCGTCGAGATCGAAGGCACCGGGCGGCACCACGGTGATCCCGACGCTGGCCGAGATGCGAGCCTCGAACTTCTCGGTCGTGAACGGCAGCTCGAGCGCACTGATGATCGATCGGGCGATCCCCTCGCGCGCGGTCCGATCGAGCGGCGTGTCGATCAAGATCAGGAACTCGTCACCGCCGAGGCGGGCCACGATGTCGTCCGGTCGTACGGCACTCGTGAGACGATTCGCGACCTCGGCCAGCACCTGGTCGCCCATCGCGTGACCAAAGCGGTCGTTCACCATCTTGAAGTGGTCGAGGTCCACGAACATGGCCGTGACCGGGACCTGCGACCCGAACGATTCGAGTTCAGTGGCCTTGGCCAGGCCGGCTCGGTTGAGGAGGTTGGTCAGGGGGTCACGCAGGGCTTCGTCCTGTGCCGCGTCGGCCCGCCCATCGGCTTGCTCGCGATGGAACAGGATCTCGGCGAGCAACGAGTTGGTCGTCGAGAAGTCGCGGGCGAGGAGGAGGACGAAGAAGACCGTTGCCGACCCGAGGAGGAACTCACCTCGCAGGAAGAGTTCCAACGACCCCGAGATCCAGATCGGGTAGAGCATGTATCGGCCGTGGCCGGCGAGTCCGGCAAGCCCACCGACCGAGCCTGCGGAGATGGCGAGGAGGATGCAGAAGACCGTGTAGTGGAGTTCGGCATCGTCGAAGGCCCCTCGGTCGATCCACAGGAAGCTGGCAAAGCAGAGCCCGCCCGACAGTCCGAAGAGGTTGGCCATCAGCGGGGTGCCGGCTCGGTCCACCCGAAGGTGGAGTGACGGAATGTGGTTGGCGATCAGCAGGCCGGCCGAGATGAGGGTGGCGACGCCGAACCACGCCGACAGCGCCACCGGATCCATCTTGCCGTTGGCCGACCCCAGGAGGAGCAGGGCGCACACCCAGATGGCCGTCGGGGCCAGCCAGTCGTTCTGCCGAAACACGATCTGGGTGAGCTGCGTCTGGACGCCAGGAGTCAGATAGCGGGCGGTTGGCTCGACGACCGGCCTCCTGGTGAAGCGCATGAGGATTCTTCGACAAACCGACGGATTTCTTGAGGCCGCGAACGTGGGTCGTTGTACTCGTCTCACGATGGGCAGCACCCACGTTGATCAGGAACTTTGGGCTCCGCACGAGTTCGAGCGACATGCGGGCGCAGCAGCCAGCGGGCTGCCACCGGCGACGACGATTCCGGTCCGCCCGTTGCCGAGGTCCACCCGCTCGGTGCCGAAGGTCGAACGACCCTGCCGAGACCGGTCCGGGACCGTGGTGGTGGTCTGGCCGTTGGTGGGCGCGCCACTGTCGGGCGATCCATTGTCGGGCGTGCCACTGTCGGGATTTCCGGGTGAGGGCGCGGTGCCCCCTCCAGTGTCACCACCGCCGGTGCCGCCTCCTCCGCCGGTGCCGCCGCCCGAGGTTGGCGGTGCCGTGGTCGGCGTGCCAGCCGAGGGTGTACCGGGTGCCGTGCCGCCGCCCGTGCCTCCGCCTCCGGTGCTGCCGCCGGTCCCGCCGCTGGTCGGTGTGGTGGTCGGCGTGCTGGTGCCGCCGCCACTTCCTGAGCCGGTGTCGGCACCGGCTCCCGAACCACCTCCGCCCGTGCCACCGCCGCCCGTGGGTGGGGCGGTGTAGCCGCTGTCGGCGGTCTGGTAGACGAAACCGTTGCTGATCGTCAGCACTGCGACGCCGTTGCGCATGAGCCGGACCGTGACGGGACCCGCTTGGTTCGACGCTGGAGCCAACGCCACCAGACGCGAGGTGGTCTGGCTGAGCGAGGTCGCCTGTACCGAGCCGAAGTACACCTGGACCGGCTCGGGGAAGGCCCCCGTGAACGTGACCTGCGTTTGTTGGCCGACCGGCCCGACGTACGGGGCAATCGACTGCACGGCGTACTCGCCCTGCTGTACCGGCGAGGGGGCCGGGGTCGTTGCCGGAGGCTGACTCGTGCCACCGTCGGTGCTGCCTCCACCGGTCGAATCGCCGGCACCACCGCCACCGGTGGTGCCACCATCTGTCGAACCACCGGTGCCACCGCCACCGGTGCTGTCGCCGGTGTCGGACGCCGGCGGCGCCGTCGTGGTGGGGCTGGTCGGGGCGGGGTTGCTCGGGGTTGGATTGCTCGGGGTCGGGTCGCTGGTCCCGCCTCCGGTTCCACCCCCGCCGGTGCTTCCGCCGTTGTCGGTTCCCGGCGTGGCGCCACCGCCACCGGTGTCGGGGGTCGACGTTCCACCGCCCGTGCCGCCACCGGTACCACCGCCGGTGCTGTCTCCCGTACCTCCGCCGGTGCCGCCGTCATCGGCGCCGCCTCCGGTTCCGGGATCCGTGGTGCCGGGGTCGCTGGTGGTCGGCTGATCGGTCCCGGCGTCACGAACCGAGAACGATGCAACGAACGGGTTGCCGAGCCGCGTCGTCGGATCGGCCGTTGGCACGGCTTCGAACAGCAAGCCGTAGTCACCGGGCGGGAGCGAGGCCGACAGGGTCACCTCGGAGGTGCCGCTGACGCCGAGGTCGAGGAAGCCGTCGCTGCCGGTCGCGGTCGTCGTACCGGAGACGGCAATCGGGTAGTCGACCAACGCGTAGACCGCGCCGTTCTCGTTCGACAGCAGCGCCGCCTCCCAGCGGTACTCCTCGTCGAACTCGCCGTTCGGCACGGCGAAGCGGACGTTCGACGTGAAGGGCTGGGCCGACGACACGTTGCCGAGCCCAGTCATCGTCACGGCGAGTTCGGTGATCGATGAATTGTCCGGCACGACGCCACCGAGCGCTTCGCCGGCGTTCACCCGTGCCCCGTTGGCGCCGTAGTTCGCGAGCGACGTGGCGATGTCGCTCGTGGACTGCAGGGCGGCGATGACCTGCTGGGGCGTCATCGACGGATCGTCCGACAGCACCAGTGCTGCTGCACCGACGACGACGGGGGTCGCCATGCTCGTTCCACTCATGAAGGCATAGGGGTTGGCCGAACTCGAAACGGGCACGGTCGAGGCGATCGTGTCGCCGGGAGCAAAGAGGTCGACGGCAGTGCCGTAGTTCGAGAAGGACGCCTTCGTGTCATCGGGCGAGGAGGCGCCGATGGTCATCATGTTCGGCTTGTCGTAGGACGCAGGCCAGACCTGAGCCACATCGAGGTTGGTGTTGTCGTTGCCGGCAGCGACGACGACGAGCACACCCTTGGTCCCGGCATAGTCGATGGCGGCGCCGATGGCGGGCGAGGGTGCTCCTCCAGGCTTGGTGCCGAGCGACATGTTGACGACGTCGGCGCCGTTGTCGGCCGCGTAGCGAACGGCCTCTGCGATGGCCGCATCGGACAGTGAACCGTTCACGTTCGACACGTTGAGGTCCATGATTTTCGCGTCGGGTGCGACGCCGGCGACGCCGATGTTGTTGCGGGCCGCGGCGATCGTGCCGGCGACGTGCGTGCCGTGCGAGTGGGCACCGGCGTTGTAGCCCGTCCCGTCTCGGTAGACGAAGTCGAACCCGTGACAGTCGTCGACATAGCCGTTCCCGTCGTCGTCGACGCCGTTGCTACACGTCTCACCCGGGTTGTTCCAAGCGTTGGCGGCGAGATCGGGATGGGAGAAGTCGACACCGGTGTCGATGACAGCGGCAACGACGCCGGCGCCCGTGGCGTGCTGCAGGGCAACCGTGCCGTCGATGTCGGCGTCGAGGACCGTACGCAGGTTGTACGACGCCATCGTGGCGCCGTCGTTCTCGATGAACCACTCGAGCCGTTCATAGGGCTCGGTGAAGAGGGTCAGGTAGGTCTGCTCGACGACTTCGACGGCCAGGCCGTCGAGGGCGGCGGGGTCGCTCAGCGCCACCGAGTAGCTGCCGTCGCCGATGGCGTTGACCGATTCGACGCCGGGAAGGCTCGCGAGTTGCTCCGTCATCGAGGCCTCGGGTGGGAGAGCAGCGAGCGCGTCGAGCTGGCGCTGTCGAGGTGACGGGTCGTTGGCGGCCGGCCCGCCCGCATCGGTCGGTGTCGCATCGCGGTCCGACTCGTTGGTCCGCGTCGGATCGAGGACATCGTCGAGGGGAACGACCGTGCCGTCGGGGTACCGCACGGCCAGGCCGCTCGGCGTGACGACGAGCGACGATCCGGCCGGGGCATTGCTCAGCGCCTCGAGTTCGTCGAGCGAGTTGATCGAACGATCGTTGGTGCCGTCCGTCCCGGACTCGGTGTCGTCGTCTGCACCACCCGACGCGCCGAGGGCGATGTTGCGCACCGAACCCGAAGGACCGGCCGGCGCTTCGGTGTCGATCGGGGTTGCCGCGTGCTCGAGCCGTTCGGTGGTCGGCGTCACGATGAGGTGTACCAGTCCATCATCGGGCAGGACCGGCGCCCCGTTCTCGTATGGCATCACCGGAAGGGTGGGAAGGTCAGGCAGCTGATCGACCTGCTGTGCGTTGCCGAGGTCGAGGCCTGGGATCACCCCGGTCAGCAAGGCCCCTGCGGTCACGACCGACAGGCCCGATGCGGCAAGTCCCCGACCGCCGAGATCGAAGCGCTTCAGGCGCTCGAACCGGCTCGGTTCGGGCGTCGGCTGCGGGGTGATGGCATCGAGGTTGAACTTCTTCACAGGGCTTCCTTGCCGTGGTTACATCCGTTGCGACGCAGGTCGCGGACGCAGCCTCGGAAGGCGATCAGACCGTGTGAGACATCCTCGGCCGAACAATCCGGACGGCCCATTCGAGTGGGTCGTGCGGCCCACACCCAACCGGGGATAGGCGGTTCGAGGCGCACGTCGACCACTGGAACTCAGGGTTCATCGGCATCATGGCGCCGAGAACTTGAGAAGTTTCTCGAGGGCTCGAGCGCTCACGCCCAATCTTCGTCGTAGACGACCTCGAAGCGCTCGAACACCACGCTGATCTCCGCGTGGAAGTCGAGGCCGAGCGCCCGATAGGTCCGTTCGAAGAAGCGGGTGTGGACCTCGAGCCAGTACTCGCGTGACCGGTCGCCCTCTCCCTCGTCGAACGCGAACTCGTCGTCGACCGACGACAGCGGAGCGACCTCGACCTCGATCGTGCGGATCACGGCGACGGGCGTGCCGGCACCGTCGCACGCGATCCATTCGTCGCCGACCTCGGGCATCGGTGCCTGCTCGGACTCATACTCGGCAACCGCGCTGGCCGTTGCCCGTTTCGTCCCGGTCAACACCAGTTCGAGGAGCTCGTCGGCCATCTCCACGGTGTCGCCGAAACTGCCGACATCGTCGAACGGTGTGTCGTCAGGCAGGCCGGCCGCCGCCAGGTAGCGGTCCCAGAAGGCGTCGACCTCGTCCGCGTTCGGCTCGGGAAGGTGCGGAGGGTTCGCGCTCATCGCCACGACGCTAGCGCCCGCACGCCGCTGCACCCTCGACGACGACAGGGTCCTGACGGGTGCTGTTAACAGAGCCGAAACACGGTCGTGATCCTGCTGACCCTTGCTGTTGTGATGCTGACAGCTGCGTGTCGCCGACCTGATCGTTCGCGCCGCGCCTGCCCTGGTTCCCGATCGCAAAGGCTCACACTCGATGGATTCCGGCAACAACGCGTGGATTCTGGTCTCGGCGGCGCTGGTCGTCTTCATGGTCCCCGGCCTGGCGCTGTTCTACGGCGGCATGGCTCGCTCGAAGAACATGCTCAACATGCTGATGATGAACATGGTCTGCCTCGGCATCGTGCCGATCGTGTGGTTCGTCGCCGGCTACAGCCTGTCGTCGACCGGATCCAACAGCCTGTTGGGCGGATTCGACAATCTCTTTCTCTCGGGGATCTCGATCACCAACGAGGACGGCGGCGAGACCCTGCGCAACGTCTTCTTCGCCCTGACCTTCGCCTCGATCACTCCTGCGCTGATCTCCGGTGCGATCGCCGACCGGATGAAGTTCTCGGCGTGGGTCACCTTCGTACCGATCTGGTTGATGCTCGTCTTCGTCCCTGCGTGGGCGTGGGTGTTCCGACCGGGCGTCGGCTGGCTCACCGTACGCGGCAGCCTCGACTTCGCCGGCGGCACCGTCGTCCACGTCGCCGCAGGAGCCGCGTCACTCGCCCTGGCGCTCGTGCTCGGCCCGCGCCGTGGCTGGCCGAACGAGCCGATGCCACCGCACAATCTGCCCTTCACCATGCTGGGCGCAGGGATCTTGTGGTTCGGCTGGTTCGGCTTCAACGCCGGCTCGGCGCTGGCGGCCGATGGCGTCGCCATCCAGGCGTTCGCCAACACCTTCATCGCCGGTGCCGCCGCCATGCTGTCGTGGCTCGTCGTCGAGCGGATCCGAGATGGTCACGCCACATCGCTCGGCGCCGCGTCGGGCATCGTCGCCGGCCTGGTTGGCATCACCCCAGGAGCCGGCTTCATGGGGGTGGCCGGTGCGATGTCGGTTGGTCTCATCGCCGGTGCGCTCTGTGCACTCGCGGTGCGCCTCAAGTTCAGGTTCGGATTCGATGATGCGCTCGACGTCGTCGGTGTGCACTTCGTCGGTGGTCTGGTCGGCGGCATCCTGATCGGCGTCTTCGCCAGCCCCTCGGCGCTCGGTGGTGAGTTCGAGGGCGGGCTCATCGAAGGCGACGGGCTGGGTCTGCTGCTCGAGCAGATCTTCGCCAACGTCGTGGTCGCCGTCTTTGCGTTCGTCGTCACGTGGGTGCTCGCTCGAGCGCTCGACGC
Organism: Acidimicrobiales bacterium; assembly: GCA_041394265.1. NCBI lineage: Bacteria > Bacillati > Actinomycetota > Acidimicrobiia > Acidimicrobiales > Acidimicrobiales bacterium. Next base: position 846,963 of record JAWKIO010000005.1, on the reverse strand, counting down.
CACGATCGGTTTGCGGGTTTCGCCCGAGCAGGAACGAGAGGGCCTCGACTTCACCCAGCACGCCGAGTCCGCCTACAACAGCTGATCTCGGGCCGGGTCGGCGGCGGTCAGGAGGCGTTCCGCTAGTTCGACCAACGCGCTTCGTAGCTCACGTCCTTCGACCACATGGAACGCGTGCGGGACACCGGCCAGCCATTCGCCCGCATACATCGCCGGGTTGCTGGTGGTGCCGCGCAACCGGCACCGGGAGTCGTCGACTGCCTCCAATCGTCCCATTGATCGCTGAATCCACGGGGCGACCTCGGCGGCGGGCGCATCGAAGTCGATGATGACCTCGTGGTTCCAGCCCGTCGCCAGGTGGTTCTCGAGCCACTCGACCGGGTTCAGATCGACGGGAGGCTCGACGTCGACGTTCAGCGGATCGAGGCGACGGATGCGGTCGATGCGCAGCGCTCGCGCCGCCTCGGTATCGCGGGCGAGGCACAGCAGGTACCAACGGCCATGACGGACCACGATTGCCCACGGGTCGATCCGAAGCTCGGCGGTCTCGCCCGATCCGGCGACGTAGTCGACCCGGGCTCCTCGATGGTTGGCAACCGTCTCGACCAGGGCGCTCACGATGGCAGGGTCGGGGCGAGCTGCCCGTCGGTCGGGAGCTGCTCGGGCGTGGTCTCGCACCATCGCTGCGTGGCGAGCGGTGAGCCCGGGTAGGGATCCGATGAGTTTGGCCAGCGCCGACCCGACGGGATCGTCGGCGTCGGCTGCGGCGTGATGGCCGTCGAGCACGGCCATCACCAGACCGAGAGACTCGCCCGCAGTGAAGACGAGCGGCATCGGACGAAGCGACCGTCCGATGCGGTACCCGCCGTGCCGACCCTTCGTCGAGTTGATCGGGATGTCGGCCTCGCGCAGCAGTGCGACGTACCGCCGCACGGCGCGGTCGGTCACGTCGAGACGGTCGGCGATCTCGGCTGCCGTGATGCCCGGGTGCTGCTGGAGCAGTGCCAACGTCCGGAGGACCTTCACGGTCGGGTTGTCAGACGATCCCACGAATCGACCGTAACAGGACGGAAGTCGTCCGGTTGATCCTCTACCGTTCGGCCCCATGGACATCATCCTCATGCCCGGTCTCTGGTTGCCGTCATCGATCTGGGCCGACGTCCAGCGCCACCTCGTCACGCTCGGCCATCGCCCGACCGCCGTTGCGCTCCCCGGTGCCGATGACCGCAACGTCGATGCCACCCTCGATGATCAGCTGGCGGCCGCGCTCGCCTCGGTGGACGCCGCCGATCGTCCACTCGTCGTCGGTCACTCCGCTGCCTCGTCGCTCGCCTGGCTGGTGGCCGATCGACGTCCAGAAGACGTCGCCGGTGTCGTCATGATCGGCGGATTCCCATCGGCCTCAGGGTCGGCCTATGCCGAGTTCTTCCCGGTCGTCGACGGCGTGATGGGCTTCCCGGGATGGGAGCCCTTCGAGGGGCCCGACAGCGACGACCTCGATGCCCAGGCTCGGACTCGATTGGAGGCGCTGGCGGTCCCCGTGCCCGGGGGTGTGGCCGCCGCTGAGGTCGTCTTGGCCGACGAGCGCCGTCGTCACGTTCCCGTCACCATCGTCTGTCCGGAGTTCGGCCCCGACGACGCACGGTCGTGGTTGGCCGATGGTCAGATCCCGGAACTCGATGGCGTCGAGACCCTGGCGTTCGTCGACATCGATTCGGGGCATTGGCCGATGGTGACCCGACCGGCCGAACTGGCTCGGCTGCTCGCCGACATCGCCGAGGGAGCGTGATCATGTCCTATTCGGTGACCGAACTCGACCCGACGACCTGGGATGCCTTTGCGGAACTCGTCGAGCGGAACAACGGGATCTTCGGCGGCTGCTGGTGCACCGGCTTCCATGCCGAGGGGCGTGAGAAGGGAATCGATCGTCGGGCCGTCAAGTTCGAACGAGTCCAGTGTGATCGGACCCATGCCGCCCTCGTGCTCGATGCCGACGGCGTCGCCCAAGGCTGGTGCCAGTGGGGCTCGACCGAGGAGTTGCCGAACATCAAGCATCAGCGGGTCTATCTCAAGGAGCCACCGCCCGAACCAGACTGGCGAATCACCTGCTTCTACGTCGATCCCAAACATCGCGGTGAGGGCATCGCCCGCGCCGCACTCGGCGGAGCGATCGAGCAGATCGCCCGGGCCGGCGGCGGGTTGGTCGAGGCCATTCCCGAGGTGACGGCCGGTCGAGAAGCGCAGGGTCGGTTCCTCTACAGCGCCACGGTCGAGCTGTTCGAGGATCTCGGGTTCGAACGCCAGCGTCAGGTCGGCAAGCACGCCTGGATCGTCAGCCGGGTGGTCGATCCGGCCTGACCGTCCTACCGGTCGGCGAGTCGGGCCGACACCCAGCTGCCGAGCCGAGCCATGGCCTCGTCGGCCTCGGGCAGGAACCCGCCGAATGTGTGCCACACGTGCGGCACACCATCGGTCACCTCCAGGGTGACGTCGGCGCCGTGTGTGGCGGCGCGCTCGGCGAACCGTGTCGAGTCGTCGAGGAGGAGTTCGCTGCTGCTGGCATGGAGGAGGATGGGCGGTAGGCCGGAGAGGTCTCCCCACAGCGGCGAAACGTAGGGCTCACGAAGCTGCTCGGCGTCGGCGTACAGCGTGGCGGTCTCGTCGATCCCGCCGGCATCGAGCATGACCTCGGTCGCAGCGTTGGTTTGGATGGAGTCGCCCGAGTTGGTGAGATCGGTCCACGGCGAGATGGCGACGGCGCAGGCGGGGAGCGGATCACCGGCGTCGCGGAGTGCGAGCAGTGTGGCGAGCGTCAGCCCGCCCCCGGCGGAGTTGCCCACGATCGCGATCGTCGCCGGATCGGTATCGGCGACCAGCCATCGGTAGGCGGCCAGGACCGAGTCGAGCGCCGCAGGAAACCGGTGTTCGGGGGCATTCGGGTACCCGACGTTGAGGACACGGCCGCCGACCGACTCCGACAGCAGCGACGAGAACCAGCGGTTGCTGTGCAGCGACCCAAGGCAGTAGCCACCGCCCCGAAGACTCACGATGGTGGTGGCCGAACCGGCATCGGGAGTGCGGATCCACTCGCACGCCACTCCGCCGGCATCGATGGGATCGATCACGGTGCCGGTCGGGACCTGGCCGATGCCACCCTCGACCGCAGCTCGCTGCTCCTCCAGCGACAGCGATGCGAAGTCCTGGGCACGGAGCAGTTCGTTGATCATCTCGAGTTCTTCGCTCGCCATCCCGGCAACCGTAGGCGCCGGCGATCAGTCGAGCGTCAGAGAAAGAACTCCGTCAGTCGTGCTTCGGGGCTGAGCGCCACGAAGACGATCGACGATGGCAGTTGGTTCGGAAAATGTCCCGCATACTTGGTAGATGCCCGCACTCAGCGCACTCCAGCCCGGTCAGGTCATCGTCTACGGAGGCTCGAAGTACACGACCGTGCCCGAAGCGTTGGCCGAGGCCTTCGTGCCGGGCGACCGGCTCGTCGTGGTCAACGAGACGGGCGATCTGCTGCACGTGCCGGCAGCCGAAGCCGAGATCGCCGCCACGGCGGTGGGGCGTGCGGTCGATGCGTTCGCAGCGCTCGGCGCAGTGGTCGATGAGGCGATCTCCGATTTCTTCGAGCAGTTCGCCCGTCGACTCGAGGACGACACGACATTCGCACCCATCGCCGAGGCCAATGCGGCCGATGTCGCTGGGGCAAAGGCGAAAGGGCGTTCGACCACACGACTCGAGTTGTCGGCGACCATGCGCGCCGACATGGTGTCGGGCCTTCGCAGCTGGCGCGACGCCGACCCGGCTCGCGATGGCGTGATCGAGACGATCAGCCATGTCGGTTGGACCGTCGAGCAGCGGCGCGCCGGGCTCGGGGTCGTCGGCTTCGTGTTCGAGGGCCGGCCGAACGTGTTCGCCGATGCCTGCGGCGTGCTGCGCACCGGCAACACCGTGGTCTTCCGCATCGGCTCCGATGCGCTGGGTACCGCAAACGCCATCGTCGAGCACGCACTCGACCCTGCGCTTGCTGCCGCAGGACTTCCTGCCGGTGCGGCGTCGCTGGTGAACTCGGCAGCGCGCGCGGCCGGGCACGCCATGTTCGACGACCCTCGCCTGGCGCTCGCCGTGGCCCGAGGCAGCGGTCCCGCCGTCGCCCAACTGGGCGCAGTGGCTCGCCAGGCCGGGACCCCGGTGAGTCTGCACGGCACCGGCGGGGCCTGGATCGTCGCCGATGCCAGTGCCGATGCCGATCGCCTCACCGCCGTGGTCCGGCACTCGCTCGATCGCAAGGTCTGCAACACGCTCAACACGGCGGCGGTGGTTCGAGCCGACGCCGATCGGCTCGTGCCGTTGGTGCTCGCCGGGCTCGAGGCGGCTGCGGCCGGCCGACAGGCCAACCCCAAGTTGCACGTGGCCGAAGGCAGCGAGTCGTTCGTCCCCGAGGGGTGGTTCGACGCTCGTGTGGCTGTCGCTCGAGCCGAAGGCGAGGTGATCGAACCCAAGGCCGAAATGATCGGCCGCGACCACCTGGGTCACGAATGGGAGTGGGAGGGTTCGCCCGAGATCACCTTGGTCGTCGTCGACTCGGTCGAGGAAGCAGTGCAGCTGTTCAACACCCAGTCGCCGCGGTTCGTCGCCTCGCTCGTCTCCGACGACCCCGATGCCCAGCAGTCGTTTTGGCACTCGATCGACGCACCGTTCGTCGGCGATGGGTTCACTCGCTGGGTCGACGGACAGTACGCCCTCGACAAACCGGAACTCGGTTTGTCGAACTGGGATGCCGGGCGACTCTTCGCTCGGAGCGGAGTGCTGTCGGGCGACAGCGTGTTCGCCGTGCGCTGTCGTGTGACCCAAGCCGATCCAGGCGTGCATCGTTGACGGGCGGCTCGGTCAGTCGAGCGGCACGGGTGTCGGATCGCCGAGCGCAACCTGGTAGCGCTGCGCCGACTCCACGGTCGAATCGACCAGGATCACGTCCGTCACTCGCCGGTACTCGGCGGTGAGCTGTTGCTCGTCGAACGACAGCAGCAGCCAGCCGTTGTATGGCTCGAACTGAGCCATGTGCGAGTTGAGTAGCGGCAGGAGTCCGGCCGCCGCGGCATAGCGCTCGGGGAACTGCGAACTGATGGGCGGCGCCATGAACTCGGTGGCGACGACGGGCGAGTCGACGTCGCGGCGATCGGGCGAGAACTCGAACACTGCACTGGTGTGGAGGTCGCCCGACACGATGACCCGACCGTCGTGCTTGGCAAACTCGTCCCCGAGCCACCGGCGTTCGTCGGTGTGGCCGTCGAGGGTGTAGGGCAACAACACCTCGCCCTCGCCGGTGTAGATGCCCGACGCGACGACCGGGCTGGCGAGCAGCGTCCATGTCGTCGGTGCGTCGAGTTGCTCGGCGATCCACTGCTTCTGTGGTTCGCCGAAGAGCGTGGTCTCGTTCGCGTACTGGCGTACGTCGACGCCGACGATGCGCAGCCGTTCGCCCAGATCGAGCGAGCGATAGATGTCGTAGGTGGGCGCGCTCGGATCGGGGGCAGGCAAGCGCACCGGCATGAACTCCCACCACGCCTGGTAGGCGGCGGCCCGTCGGGCCGGGTCGACCGAAGCGTCGTAGTCGTTCTCGACCTCGTGATCGTCCCACAGGCAGAACCAGGGATGGGCGGCGTGGCTGGCTTGGAGCACGGGATCGGCGCGGTACTCGGCGTAGCGGTGCCGGTAGCCGTCCAACGTGGTGGCGGTGTCGCCGGTGTGGGCTCGGTCGGGAAGGTTGCTCGAGCCTCCGCCTTCATAGATGTAGTCGCCGAGCCAGCAGAAGACATCGAGGTCGGCGTTGGCGATGTCGACGTGCGCCGCCCAGTAGCCGGTCTCGCGGAGCTGGCACGAGCTGGCGCCGACGCGCACCGGCCGGGTGTCGGCGGCGTCGGGCAGCGTCCGAGTGGCGCCGATCGGCGAGACGTGGTCGCCCGAGCGGAACCGATACCACCAGCGCGAGCCAGGGGGGAGGCCGTCGGCAACGACGTGGATGCTGTGGCCGAAGGCAGCGCTCGTCGACTCGATGCCGGTCGCGAGGAGACGGTCGAAGCTCGAGGTGTCGCTCACCTCCCACACCACGTCGACGCTGTCGGGCAGGTCGCCGACGAGTCGGGTCCACAGCACCACCGAGCTGGCATCGGGATCACCGGAGGCCACCCCGAATCCGAAGCCGTTGGGACCGAGCGGGCTGGCGGGGGAGGGGAGCGGGTCGACACCGGGCTCGGTCGGCACGACCAGCGACGTGTCGGTCGGGGCATCGAGCACCGTGGGTTCGAGCTCGGGTTCGGCGGTTGGGCTGGTCGTCGCCGTCGGGTCGGTGAGCTCGTCGGAGGTTCGAGTGCAGGCCGCAACCACCGTCGCGAGCAGCGAGGCGAGGAAGTGGCGTCGGCGCATCGCCACCATCGTATTTCGATCGTCGTGGCCTACGATCCGGCCATGTCCAACGGCGCTTCTTCGACGGTCACGCACGGAACCCACGATCACCAAGACGATACTCGCAACGCCGAGATCGTGATCGGGCTCAACGGCGAGCTGGTGCCCCGAGCACAGGCGGTGGTGTCGGTGTTCGACTCCGGCTTCATCCTCGGCGACGGCATCTGGGAGGGGATCCGGGTTCACAACGGCAAGCTCGCCTTCATTGACGATCACCTTCGACGGCTCTACGAAGGGGCAGCGGCACTCGACCTCGACATCGGACTGAGCCGCGACGAGCTGACCGATCAGATCATGGCGACACTCGCCGCCAACGGGATGGGTCCCGGCACGGATGGGGTGCACATCCGGCTGATGGTCACGCGGGGCATGAAGTCGACGCCCTATCAGGATCCCCGATTCACGATCACCCCGCCCACGATCGTGATCATCCCGGAATACAAGGACCCCCGGCCCGAGACCCTGACCAAGGGCATCCGGTTGGCGACGGTCAGCGTGCGCCGAGGGCGGCCCGACGTGCAGGATCCGAAGCTGAACTCGCACTCGAAGATCAACTGCATCACCGCGTGCATCCAGGCCACCAAGGCCGGAGCCGATGAGGGGCTGATGCTCGACCCGCAGGGCTTCGTCGCCACCTGCAACTCGACCCACTTCTTCATCGTGCGTGAAGGTGACGACGGCCCCGAGGTCTGGACGTCGACCGGCGACTACTGCCTTCCCGGCATCACTCGGGCCAACGTGCTGCGGTTGTGCCGTCGGTGGGGGATCACCGAACGCGAGAAGAACTTCAGCGTGAGTCAGGTGTACGGAGCCGACGAAGCGTTCGTCACCGGCACCTTCGCCGGGATCGCGCCGGTGACCGAGGTCGACGGGAGGACGATTGGGACCGGTGAACGGGGCCCCATCACCCAGCAGCTCCAGGAGAAGTACCTCGAGCTCATCGCCGAGGCGACTCGGTGAGCGATCGGCCTGTCCGCCTGGCCATGTGGTCGGGACCCCGGAACCTGTCCACTGCCATGATGCGGTCGTGGGAGCACCGGGCCGACACGGTCGTCATGGACGAGCCGCTCTACGCCCACTATCTGGCGGCGACGGGACTCGACCATCCGATGGCGGCGGAGATCATCGCGTCGCAGCCCACCGACCCCGTCGAGGCGGTCGCTAGCTGTCTGGCGCCGTTGCCCGACGGAATCACCGTGTCCTACCAGAAGCACATGTCGCATCATCTGCTCCCCGAACTCGGTCGAGCATGGCTCGATGAGTTGCATCACGTGCTGTTGCTCCGGCATCCCGCTCGCGTGCTCGCTTCCTATCTCGACAAGCGAGAGGAGGTGACGCTCGATGACATCGGGCTGCCCCAGCAACTCGAGTTGCTCGACCGGGCGGAGCTGGTGATCGACGCCGACGACTTCCTGCGCGGGCCTCGCCCGTATCTCGTGGCGCTGTGCGAGTTGATCGGGGTCGAGTTCGACGACGCGATGCTGTCGTGGCCTGCCGGGCCACGGAGCTCCGACGGGGTGTGGGCACCGCATTGGTACGACGCCGTATGGCAATCGACCGGGTTCCAGACCATCGGTCCATCGGCTCCGGCCCGGCCGCTCCCCGCGGCGCCACCGGGGCTCGAAGCACTGCTGGGCGACGCCGTCGCGATCTACGACGAACTGGCCGCTCGCCGGCTCGTGGTGACATCCTGACCCGAGGCCCACAGCAGGTGGAGCGCAAGGCCGGTCAACACGATCGGCGCACCGATCCAGGCGGCCAACGGCGGAGTTTCAGCGAACAGCAGCCAGGTGAGCACTGACGCGCCGATCGGTTCGGCCAGCAGGGCGAGCGAGACCGTGAGCGAGCCGAGCTGTTCCAGCAGGAGATTGAGGACCGTGTGCCCGGCCAATTGGGGCCCGAGGATCATGGCGGCGATGACGAGCCAGGTCTGGGCGTCGTAACCCCAGAGCGGCGTCCGGGTGACGAGTGCGGTTGGCAGGAGCGCAGCAGCGGCGACGGCATAGGCCCGGGCGCCGTAGTCGGTCGTCGACAGTTCCGTCCGAGCCCGGCCGCCGAGCACGAGATAGACCGCCATCGCGACGGCACCGAGGAGCGCCAAGGCGTCACCGGCGAGCTCATCGCTGGACGTGCCGATGTCGCCGCCGGCGATCACGGCGACGCCGAGCAGCGTCACGGCGATGACAAGCCAGTTCCGCCGATCTGGGCGGTCGCCTCCCGCACCCCACTGGAGGAGGGCGACGCCGATCGGCGCGGTGGACACGAGGGTGACCGAGGCCGCCACGGACGTCATCTCCAGCGATGCCAGCCACGACGAGAAGTGCACGGCAAGGGCGAGTCCGGCGCCAACGATGGCCAAGGTCGTGGCGCGGGAGGGGCGCGGTCGGGTGTCGGCCGGCCGGCGCCGCGTGGCGAGCACGAGGGAACCGCCGAGGGTCCGCCAGAAGGCGAGTGCGATCGCCGGTGCCTCGGCCCAGCGAACCAGCACGGCCGAGGACGCGATGGCCATGATGGCGACCCCGAGCAGTGCGAGCGAACGCCGATCGGGCAGGTTCATCGGTGGACGCCCTCCGACCCGGCCGCTCGAATTCTTTGGTCGGTATGCGTGGAACCGAGCCGGCTTCGGCCGACGATGTGAGGGTGAGCAGGACGACGCAGCAACAACCGACCCTTCTGATCATGGCCGCCGGTCTCGGGAGCCGGTTCGGCGGCGTCAAGCAGCTCGCCCGGGTCGGCCCCAACGACGAGGCCATCCTCGATTTCAGCATCATCGACGCTCGGGCCGCCGGGTTCGGCGATGTGGTGCTGATCGTCCGCTCCGACATCGAGGCCGATGTGCGGGCGCACATCGACGCCGTCCACGGCAACGGTGGGCCCGCGGACTTCGTTCGCTACGTCCGCCAGGACGATCTGGGACCGGCTCGCGACAAGCCGTGGGGCACCCTGCACGCGGTGCTCAGCGCAGCAGGTGCGGTGACCAGCCCGTTCTGTGTGATCAATGCCGATGACTACTACGGTCCCGCCTCCTTCCAATTGGCGGCCGACCAATTGGCCAATTCGGCTCCGGGTCGGGGGGCGCTCGTTGCGTTCGAGCTCGGCAAGACCGTGCCGCCCGAAGGGACGGTGTCGCGTGGCATCTGCGACGTGGCCGATGGTGTGTTGGTCGGCGTCGATGAAACCCACGACTGTGAACGGCTCGCCGATGGCACGTTGTTCGCCAAGGGCGGACCAGTGGCCGAGGACACGGCGGTGTCGATGAACATGTGGTGTTTCCACCACGGGATCATGGCCGACTTCGCCCGTCGGTGGGAGGGCTTCTTCGCCGAGCACGGCGCCACCGAGAAGGTCGAGTGCCTGCTTCCGTCGGAGGTCGCCGCGCTCATGGACGAGGGCCTCCTGCGGGTCGAGGTCGTCTCGTCGCCCGAGGAATGGATCGGCATCACCAATCCCGACGACCTCGAACTGGCGAAAGCGAGTCTCGCCGATCGCTGAGCTCACCCTCGTGGGGGCACGGCGATGACGTCGAAGTCGTTCGCTCCGTGGACATCGGGATGATGGACGGCGGCCTCCTCGACGAAGCGTTGCGCACCGCTGCGCCTGCCGGTCGGATCGCCGTGGCCGTAGCGCTGTGAGAAATGGGTGAGGACGACCCGCCGGGCGCCGGCCAGTGCTGCCATGCGCCCCGCCTGGTCGGCAGTGAGGTGGCGGTACTGCTCGGCGAGATCTGCATCTTCCTTGACGAAGGTCGACTCGATGACGAGGAGGTCGACGTCACGGGCGAGGTCGATGATCGAGTCACACACGGCGGTGTCCATCACGAGTGCCATCGACTGCCCGGGGCGCGGCACCGAGACCTCATCGAGAGTGACACGACCGGTTGGTGAGTCGATCTCGCCATCTCGGCGGAGGCGGCCGACGTCGGGTCCGGTGATCTGACGCGCGGCGAGCTCGTCGGCATCGAAGGAGAGGCTGTCGGGTTCCTGCAGCCGGTAGCCAAAGGCGGTGACCCGATGCCGGAGCGGGAGAGCCGTGAGCGTGAGATCACCGATGGTGCCGACGACGCCCGGTGTCTCGATCGGATGGGACGTGAGCGGCGGGTGGTAGGCCGATGCGGTGCACGACTGGAGCTTGTCGTAATAGGCGATGCCGTCGGCCGGGAAGTAGACGTCGAGCGGGTCCGGCACGTTGTCGGCACCTCGGCGGGCAATGAGACCCGGGAGTCCGAGGCAGTGGTCGCCGTGGAAGTGGGTCAGGCAGACGGCGTCGGCCCGGGCGATGGCGATACCGGCGATCGTGCACTGGCGTTGGAACCCCTCACCTGGATCGAAGAACACCAGCCGGTCGTCCCAGCGCAGGGCATAGCCGTTGTGGTTGCGGTGGCGTGTCGGGCTCATGCTGGCGGTGCCGAGCATGACGATCTCGCGTGCGGTCATGCGTCGCGCCTTGCGAGTTCGCTCCGTCGCAGCTTGCCCAGCGCGGTGCGGGGGAGCGAGTCGATCAGTTCGATCCGCCGGGGCGCATACCAGACCGGGAGTTCGGCCCGCACGGCCGCACGAAGCGCATCGAGTGTGGGGGAAGGCGAGCTGGTGTCGTCGTGCGCGACGAGGGCCACCACCTCGTGGCCCCATTCCGGGTGCGGTCGCCCGACGAGCGCGATCTCCCGGAGTCCCAGCTGTCTCGTGATCACCGCCTCGGCTCGTTCGGGCCAGACCTTTTCGCCGCCGGTGATGATCACATCGCCGCGGCGTCCCTCGACCATGAGGCGTCCGTCGTCGGCCCAGTGGCCGAGATCGCCAGTCGGGAACCAGCCGTCGACCTTCGGGTCGGTGCCGTCGCGGTAGGCCCGCAGCAGCATCGGGCCCCGGAGCCAGATCTCGTGCTGGTCGTCGATGCGGATCTCGACCCCGTCGATGGGTGTGCGGTCGTAGACCACGCCCGATCCGGTCTCGGTCATGCCGTAAGTGGCGACCACGTTGGCCGGACGATCGGGAGGAGGAGCGGCGCCACCGATCACGATCATCCGGAACCGATCGGCCGGGATCTGGGCGAGTGCCCGCGTGACGAGCGAGACCAGCGTGGCGCCTCGTCTGGCGGCATCGAGGACGGCGGCGGGGTCGAAGCTCGGGTGGACTTCGAGTGGCGTGCCGGTGTGCAGGGCCCGGGTCACGACCGAAAGACCACCGATGTGGGCGAGCGGAAGGCAGCAGAGCCACCGGTCGGTCGAGGGGTCGGCGTCGATCACCGCCGATGTGGCCCGGGCCGAGGCCTCGACGGCGTCGTGGGTGAGGACGACGCCCTTTGGCAGTCCGGTGGTGCCGCTCGTGGCAACGACGAGGGCGTCGCCCGGTTCGACGGGCCGACCGCCGGTGAGCGAGCGTCGCTCCCCATCGGCTTCGATCACCGCGCTCGGTGCCAGGGCGGCCATGACCCGATCTCGCTCGGCCGGTGGCAGCCGCGGGTCGAGCGGAACGGCAGCATCGCCGTCGGCCCAGACTCGTTCGAGTGCCTCGACGAACGCCGGCCCGCCGGGAAGGTCGAGTGCGACGAGGTCGGGCATCGGTTCAGATTAGTGTCGGGATGTGCATCAGCCCCAGACAGTTTGGATCGACGGCGAGTTGCGCCCGATCGATGACGCCACGATCTCGGTCTTCTCCCACGCCGTCATGCGGGGAACCGCCGTGTTCGATGTGCTGCGGATCGTGCAGGCACCGGGCGGTCCGGCCGCCATCGGATTGCGCCCTCATCTCGCTCGGCTCGAACGATCGATGGCCATGATGGGGATGGAACCGTCGGTGTCGCTGGCCACGCTCGAGCGGGCGGTGAGCGCCGTGGTCGCCGAGAACCAGGGGGCGGCAACGGTCAAGACGGTGGCCGCATGGGCCGAGATCCCGGCGAAGAGCCTGCCGGTCTCGCTCACGCCATCGATCACCATGGGTGCCTTCGTCCCCGACCCGCTCGAGCCCACGATCCCTGCCGCCGAGCCGGTCTCGCTGCGAACGGCGCTGGCTCCGAAGTTGCCGGCCGCCATGTTGCCGCCGGCGCTCAAGGTCGCCGCGTCCTACACGGTCGGAGTGCGAGAGACCATGGCGGCGATGGCCGAGGGCTTCGACAGTGTCATCTTCAAGACCGTCGACGGGCTGCTGGCCGAGGGGACGACCCAGAGCGTGTTCGTGGTGCGCGGCGAACGACTGGTCGTGCCCCCGCTCGACGTCGTGCTCGATGGGATCACCCGGCGCCTCGTCCTCGACGTGGGTGCCTACCTCGGCTACCACTGCGAGGTCCGTCCGGTGACGTGGCCCGAGGTCGAAGCGGCCGACGAGTTGTTCCTTTGTTCGACCAATGCCCCGGTGGCGCCGGTGGCCCGCCTCGACGATCACAAGTGGTCGACGGTCGGGCCGGTGTCGAGCGCCATCGCCAACGAGATCGCCCGGATGATCGCTGACGCCGAGCATCCGCTTGCCCGTCGCTGGCTCACGCCGGTGTGAGCGTGACGCTGAAGGGAACCGGCGAGTTCAGGAACAGCCCGGCGATTTCGACGAACAGGCAATAGCTGATCAACCAGGCCTTGGCCCAGTCGGCACGGCTGAACCGGGCGCCATACTCCCGGCTCAGATGGGCCCATAGGTAAGAGGCCGCGGCGCCGATGTACGGGCCGAGCACGAGGTACGCCAGGTTGACGAAGTGCTGCTCCTCGCTGAGGACTTCGGAGGCGCTGCGGTACACGAACAGCAACGCAAGGGGCACCAACGGGGCGACCAGGATCGGGTGGTACGAACGGGGGTGGTAGCACCTGCGGTAGGCCGCCGGCGGCGGGAGACGCACTGCGTCGGGAGACGGTGGAGGTGGTGTGGTCTGTTCGGTTGTCGCATGTCGTGATTCCATGCCGAGCACTGTGGGCCCGGCGTCGGTCGTGGCGGAATGGGGACTGCGACCCGTGAGCTCGTTGGCGAGGTCTCAGGTGTTGTTGGCGACGTAGGTGTGCAAACCGCCGATGGCCGAGTCGATCGCCCCGCCCAGGATGGTGTCGAGGACGCCGCTCCAGAGGTCGCCGTCGTAGTTCAGGGTGACGTCGATGGTGCTGTGGTCGGATTCGTGACCGTCGGTCACCGCCGCCTGCATGATCCACGCCGAGTGGTCCTTGCCGTCGAGTTCGCGCCGCTCGAAGCGGACCAGCGTGGGTGCGTCGTCGACCACCCGGACCATGCGCAGCCGCTTGCTCCTCGCGAACGGGCCGACCTTGGCCCGGAGCGTGACCCACCATGCGAGCCCGTCGCCGTTCGACTCGGCGACCTCGACCCGGTGGATGAGGCTGAGCCAGTGCTCGTAGGTGCTGAGGTCGGCGACGATCGGATAGACCTTCGGCGGCGTGGCGGGGGCGGTGGTGCTGATCGTTCGATCCACGGAGACCAGTCTGCCGCTTCTACGCTCCATCAGGTGATCTCTCCGATGAACACCCGTCGGCTGCCGCCCGAGCTTGCCGGCGACCACCACCGCTTCGATCCGTTCATGGCCGGGTCCCGCTCGGGTTTGTTGTACGCCCACGGCGACTTCGCGCTCGCCGGGGTCGGCGAGGCTGGTCGGATCCCGATCGAGCGACCGGATGGTGCGGCGCAGGCCCAGGCCATGCTCAGCGTGTTGACCGGCGCCGACGAGGTCGACGTGCCCGGCTCGGGGGCGGTGGCCTTCGGCGCGTTCCCGTTCGATCGGTCGGCGCCCGGCGAACTGATCGTTCCGGAGGTCGTACTCGGGCGAGGCCCGGAAGGGCGGCGGTGGCTGACGACGTCGGAGGACATGACCGACGCCGAGGCGGTCGAGCGGCTCGAGGCATCGGCGCTCGACGCCGATCGTCGCGCGGCCGCAACGCAGGCGACGTCGTACACCCTCACGTCGCCGATGACGCCCGAGGTATGGCGCGACGCCGTGGTTGGCGGGGCGCTCGAACACATTCGCTCCGGCGACGTCGAGAAAGTCGTCATGGCTCGCGAGCTGCGGCTCGAGACCGATCAGCCCGTCGATACGGCGGCGGTGCTCGAGCGGCTGCGTCAATCGTTTCGGGCCGCCATCCTGTTCTCGATCGACGGGTTCATCGGTGCGTCCCCGGAACTGCTCGCCGGTCGGAGCAATGACATCGTGCGGGCACATCCGTTGGCTGGCACCGCACCCCGCTCGTCGGACCCCGAAGCCGATGCCCGCCTGGCCGCCGGCTTGCTGGCGTCCGACAAGAACCGCTGGGAGCACCGCATCACCATCGACTGGTTACTCGACACCCTCCTGCCGTTCTGTAGCTATGTCGACGCCGAGCCCGAGCCGTCGATCGTCACGCTCGCCAACGTCCACCATCTCGGCACGCGCGTCGAAGGCCGGTTGTCGTCACCGCCCGCCTCGATCCTCGAGCTCGTGGCGGCGCTGCATCCGACGCCGGCCGTCGGCGGCAACCCCCAGGGGCGGGCGCTCGAGATCATCTCCGAACTCGAGGGCCTCGAGCGGGGCCGCTACGCCGGTCCGGCTGGTTGGGTCGACGGCGCAGGCAACGGTGCCTTCGCCGTGGCGCTGCGTTCCGCCGAGGTGTCGGGCACCAGCGCCCGCTTCTGCGCCGGTGTCGGCGTGGTGGCCGACTCCGACCCCGAAGCCGAGCTGGCCGAAACCCGCTCCAAGTTCCAAGCCATGCTTTCCGCCCTCGTCCGCCCCTGACCCCCACCCGAACTGTGCGTCAAACCCACCGCCCAACCCGAACTGTGCGCCAAACTTCCCGACTGCGGGAACTTTGACGCACAGAACGGGGAACGCGAGGACTTTGACGCACAGAATGGGTTCGATCAGCGGTACCAGACCGACGCGACGGTGAAGCCGAGGTCCTCGACGGCCGCCCGACGTCGCTCGTCGTCGAATCCGACGGGCACGACGACGAGGGCACATTCGCCATCGACCGCCCGGGCGTAGGCAGCGAGCGAGTCCCGTTCGCCGTCCCATGTGGAGACGAGCGCCACCGGCCCGCCAGGGTCATAGACCGGCGGTGCCGGGACGATCGAGGCGACGGGCAGGTCACCGCTCGCAGCGGCGGGTGAGGCGAAGGTTGCGACCAGTGCCGGGTCGGCGACCCACCACTCCTCGTAGGGCACCAGTGCACAAGTGTCGAGGAGCGCCCGCTGCTCGACATCACGGCTGGCACACACCACGGAGATGCCAGCTCCCAGCTGTTCGCGAGCATGTTCGAGGAGGGCTCGCCCAACCGTCGACCAAGCGCCGGGGCCGGAGACGGCGAAGTCGTCGATGAGCCACGCGCCATCGCGTGGTGTGGCAATCAGGACACCGTCGACGTCGGCCGTCGTCAAACCGACGTTGGCGTCGTCACTCAGCAACCACTGCAGAAACAGCTCGTGCACCTCGACGGCACCGGCCGCCGTTCGCCAGAATTGTGGCGACCACTCGGCGAGCTGTCGACGCTTGGCCGCCAGCAGCGCCTCGACGGCAGCCACATCGTCGGACTCGAGCCTTCGAACGGTGTTCGCCATCCCCCCATTCTGTGCGCCAAACCCACCGCCAAACCCGTTCTGTGCGTCAAACTTTCCGGCTGCGGGAACTCTGACGCACAGAACGGGGAACGCGGGGAGTTTGACGCACAGAAACTTGGGTCGGGGGTGGTCGGGTCAGAAGTAGTAGGGGAAGGCGCTCCAGTTGGGGTCACGCTTCTCGAGGAAGGCGTCGCGGCCCTCTTGGGCCTCGTCGGTCATATAGGCGAGTCGGGTGGCTTCGCCGGCGAAGACCTGCTGGCCGACCATGCCGTCGTCGACCATGTTGAGCGCGTACTTTGCCATGCGCTGGGCGGTCGGCGACTTGCGGCAGACCTCGGCCGCCCACTCCAGAGCAAACGTCTCGAGCTCGGCGTGATCGACGACCGCGTTCACCACGCCCTGGGCGTGAGCTTCGTCGGCGGTATAGGTCTTGCCGAGGAAGAAGATCTCACGAGCGAACTTCTGGCCGACCTGACGAGCGAGGAGCGCCGATCCAAAGCCGCCGTCGAAGCTGGCGACGTCGGTGTCGGTCTGCTTGAAGCGAGCGTGCTGGCGGCTCGCGATCGTGAGGTCGCAGACGACATGCAGGCTGTGGCCGCCGCCCGCCGCCCATCCTGGCACCACGCAGATGACCACCTTCGGCATCATGCGGATGAGCCGCTGGACTTCGAGGATGTGCAGACGACCGGCACGACCCGGATCGATGGCTTCGGCCGTCTCGCTGGTCTCACCTTCGGCCTGGTACTTGTAGCCGTCCTTGCCCCGGATCCGCTGGTCGCCACCGGAGCAGAAGGCCCAACCGCCGTCCTTCGACGACGGACCGTTGCCGGTGAGGAGCACACAACCGACATCGGACGACATGCGGGCGTGGTCGAGCGCCCGGTAAAGCTCGTCGACGGTGTGCGGCCGGAACGCATTGCGGATGTCCGGCCGGTCGAAGGCGACGCGGACGGCCGGGACGTGCTTGGCCCGGTGGTAGGTGATGTCGGTGAACTCGAAGCCCGGCACCTCGTCCCACAGCTCGGGGTCGAAGATCTCGGATACGGCGTTCGGTGCGCTCTCGGTCATGGAGCGACAGGGTACGTGATGCCTCCACCAAGCCCGTAGCTCTGGAAGACTCGGTACATGCTCACGACCGACGACCGGCTGGAACTGCACGAGCTGCCCGGGCGCTATGGCGACGCGATCGACGATCGCGACTGGGAGGCCTTGCACCGCATCTTCACCGACGACGCCGTCTTCGACCTGACCGACCTGGGCGTGCCGCTTCTCGTGGGCATCGAGGAGATCAAGCGGTTCATGGACGAGGATGCCCGGCATCCCCGAACGCACATGATGACCAACATCTACGTCGACGAGACCGACGACGGGGTCAAGCTCGCCTTCCGCATCGTCGCCCTCCAGCCAAAGGGCCTCACCGGTACCGCTTCGTACTACGACGACGTGGTCAAGACACCTGACGGGTGGCGGGTCCGACACCGAGTGACCACGCTGCGCAGGAGACCACGCTGATGGAGCTGGACGATCGGCAGCGGGACAACCTCGCCAACTGGAGCGACCGGGCCCGTGTCCACGCTGCCTCGCAGGACTACGGCGTCGATCGGTTTGCCACCGATCCCGAACATCTCAGCGACGTCGTCCGCTTCGATGCCACTCGTATCGGCGATCTCGCCGGGCTCGACGTCGCCCACCTCCAATGCCACATCGGCACCGACACGGTGTCACTGGCTCGCCTCGGTGCTCGGGTGATCGGGCTCGACTTCTCCGAGGTGGCGATCGAGTCGGCACGGGCGTTGGCCGCGGCAGCTGGCGTCGAGGCCGAGTTCGTCGTCGCCAATGTGTACGACGCCAGCACCGCCATCGGTCGCACGGTCGATCTGGTCTACACCAGTGTCGGCGTCATCAACTGGGTGGCCGATCTCGATCGGTGGGCGGCGGCCATCGCCGGGCTCCTCGACCCCGGCGGGCGCTTCTACCTCCGGGACATGCACCCGTCGCTGTGGACCTTCGAGGAGATCGACGGCGTCATTGCGCCGCACTACCGGACGCTTCGGGCCTCCGGCGAGCCGTTCACCTTCGACCAAGCGCTGACCTATACCGACGGCGACCACTCACAGATCCTCAACACTCGCCATCACGAGTGGTTCCACTCCTTCGCCGACATCATCAACGCGCTCGTCGGCGCCGGTTTGAGCGTCACCAGGCTCGAGGAACACGCCGGGCTGGACTGGCCGATCGGTCCCTCCGCCGTGCTCGAGGGCACGCAGTTCTACCTCCCGGGCGAGCTCCGTCATCAGGTGCCACAGATGTTCTCCCTGTGGGCCGAACGATCGACGACCTGACGTTCACCGATGCCGTCGCCGAGGTGATGGGTGAGCGCCCCGGAACCGTCAAGTCCCTCGTCCACGTGTCGCCGTCTTCCCGGCCGAGTTCACCAGCAGCGAGAACTTCCATGTCGCGGCGCTCGACGCCCTTCCGGAGCTCGAAACGTTGGGCGACGACGTTGCGGTCTACTCGATTGCCGCAACGGAGGGGCCCGACGGGCCAGCTGATCCGTGGCCTTCAGGCGACGAGTGGCCCTTCACTCGTCTCGCTCCCGAGTCGGGCAGCCCGCTGCTCGGCCTCGAGGCCTAACCCCAAACCGTGGTCCTCGGTCTCGGCAACGAAGTGCTGGGATCGTTCGTCGGCTTCGATGACTACGCCGAGCACCTCGCCGAGGCCGGCGTCGACGGTTAGCCCGCAGCCGCCTCGCCGCATCAGACTGGGTCGGTGCCGATTCGTCGTCCCGAACCCAAGACGTGTGCCGTGTGCGGGCGCACGATCGAGTGGCGCAAGAAGTGGGAGCGCTCGTGGGATGAGGTCCGCTACTGCGGCGAGAAGTGCCGGCGGCAACGGCTCGGCGATGTCGACCGTCAACTCGAGCGGTCTATCGTCGAGTTGCTGGGGCGTCGGGCCGCTGATTCGACGATCTGCCCGTCCGAGGCCGCCCGAGCTGTCGACCCAGACGGGTGGCGTTCGCTGATGGAGCGAGCCCGATCGGCGGCTCGACGCCTGGTGGCGAGCGAGCAGGTGATCATCACCCAACGAGGACGAGTGGTCGACTCCTCCACCGCGAAGGGGCCGATCCGCATCGGTCGGGGCCGGGCCTACGGCAGCGACTCGCAGGCCTGACCGTCGTCGTTCCCGTCGAGATTGGCGATATCGCCGTGCTGAGGGAAGTGATGATCGAACCAGGCTTGGGCCTCGGCCTGGGTCGCGAAGTCGCCGCAGTCGACGGCGTCACCCGGATTGGTGGGAGCTTGTTCGGCGAACGGGTAGTTCACGATGAACTCGTCGTTGGCGACGACCCAGCGCACCACGAGGTGTTGCGCCAACCCGCCGTTCATCTGCCCCAGCCAGTACTCGAAGCCCTCGGCGTCAGGGGTGCGTCCGAGCATGTTGTCGTAGAGCAGGGTGAGGAAGTCCTCGTTGCTGAGGGTCCCGTAGCTCGCGATGAACTCGTCGGACTGGGCGAAGCCGTAGGCGAGATCGTCGAGCGTCGAACCGGCCCGAGTCTGCGAGATCCAGTACTTGGCGCCGGGAACATCGGGCTCGCGGTTCAGAAATGCCTGATACAGGCGGAGGGTGTCGGCATCGGACTGCTGGTAGTCAACGGCGGAGACGATGTCGGCCAACGTGGTCGCATTGGCGACATAGCCGTTCGTCGGGAGGGCCGACGCCGCCGTTGCGCCGAGTGTGATGGACAGTGACACCAGGGCTGTGACCAGCCCGAACTTTGCTCGAATCATCCGGCGACCGTAGCGGCAGCCACGGCGGCGGCAACACCGACCGTCGGAACCTGAGTGCCAGAGCGACGTCTCGCGGCGAATCGGAGTCGCAGAGCGTCAGATCTGTCGCTCTGCGTCTCGAGAACGGTGGGTGGGGTGGGTGGTGGGGTGATCAGTCCAGAGCAGCGGTCACGGCGGCGTTGAGCTTGCCGTGAAGGTCGGTGTTCGCTGCTCGGTCGGTGCGAACCCGGAGGACTCGGACGCCGTGCGGCGTGAGCACGTTGGGGTTGACGGTGTCGAGGTCGACGGTGTCGAGGCCGTGCGCCCGCGCCAACGCCAGCACGTCGGTGCCGTGGGGCGTCCCGAAGAGCTGTTCGAACCGGGCGGCGTCGAGCAGGGATCGCTGTGGCAGGAACGAGAAGATGCCGCCGCCGTCGTTGTCGACCACCATGATCGTGAGGTCGCACCGACGGCGTGCGAGCGCGGTGAGCGAGGTGGCGTCATGGAGGAAGGCCACGTCGCCGATGAGGCAGATCGTCGGCGCCCCGGTGAGCGCTACGCCGATGGCGGTGGCGATCACCCCGTCGATCCCGTTGGCGCCGCGGTTGGCGAGGACGCGCACGCCTGGCGCCGGTTGGCCGTACCACTCGACGTCCCTCACCGGCATCGATGCCGACACCACCAGCGCCGGGCTCGGGCCGAGCTGGTTGAGGCCGACCAGCGAGGCGAGTGACGCCCGGGCAACGTCGGGCTCGGTGATCCCGTCGGTGGCGGACAGGGTGGCCGTGATGGCAGCCGCTGCGGTGGCATCGGCGGTCAACCACGCCGAGGCCCGATCGCTCGGCTCGCCGAGATCGAGTGTCAACAACTGATCGGCGAGGTCGCCGCTGTCGATGACGAGCGAAGCGACCTGCGCCGGGTCGACCCAGCGGCCGGTGGTAGCGGCGATCGTTGGGCCGCTGGAGCGAGCCAGCCACTCCTCGGTGATCCTGCTCGTGAGCATCTCGCCCAGGCGCAGGACCATGCCGGGGAGCATTGCTCTGGCGAAGGCTGGGTTGCGCAGCATGGTGTCGGTGTGGGCGACCGACCGGCCGACGACTCGACAGCCGGACCGGTGGTCGGCGATGACCGGCCAGCCGAGCCGCTCACCGAGGCGCAGTACATGATCAGGGTCGCCTGCACCTCGTCCGGCCACGATCACCCCGCCGACTGCCGGATCGATGGCACGGATCATCTCGGCGACCCTGACGGCGTCGGGTCCGGCGGGCGCTCCGACCGCAACGGTTGCAGGCGCATGGACACCGGCGACGGGTGGTACCTCGGCGCCCCGTTCTGGCAGGTCGCCCGGAAGCCCGGCCAGTGGGTCGCGGAAGCTGAGGTCGAGGTGGACCGGCCCAGGCCGACCACTCCAGCCCGTCGCCTCGGCCACCGACCGTCGAGCGAGTGGTCGCCACGTGTTGCTGGTGACGGCGTCGGGCGGGCCGGGCTGGAAGAACCAGCGCGGCGCGCCGCCGTAGAGCTTGGTCTGGTCGATGGTCTGCGGTGCACCGACTTCCCACAGCTCGGGTGGACGGTTGGCGGTGCACACGATCAGCGGAACCGACGACAGTCCGGCCTCGATCACTGCTGCGTGGAAGTGGGCGGCTGCGGTACCGCTGCTGCACAACACCACCGCGGGACGGCCGGTGGCGAGACCGTGACCGAGTCCGGCGAACGAGGCTGATCGCTCGTCGTGGAGGATGTGGACGTCGAATCGATCGTCGCTCGCCAGCGCGAGCGCGAGGGGAGTGGAGCGCGATCCGGGGGCGACGAAGGCGTCGGTCAGACCCTGGTGGGCCCATTCGTCGACCAGGGTGGCGCAGAACGTGGCGGTGTCGGTCACCTGCATGGCGCCCAGCGAACCACACTTTCCGGTCATGAGTCGGCATCCTGAGAGCGTGACGCTTGCAACGACCATCATCGGGCACGGCCCTCGCGTCGTGCTGCTCCACGGTTTCACGCAGAACCGGCGGTGTTGGGGCGCCATCCCCGAGCAGCTGGCGACTTCGCATGAGGTCGTGCTGGTCGATGCGCCCGGCCACGGCGAATCGGCACACGACGACGCCGACCTGTGGACGGCCGCCGAGCTCCTCGCCGAGGTCGGTGGCCGGGCGACGTACGTTGGCTACTCGATGGGCGGCCGAATGGCGCTGCATCTGGCGCTCGAGCATCCCGAACTCGTCGACGGCCTCGTCCTCATCGGGGCGACCGCCGGGCTGACGACCGAGGAGGAACGGGCCACGCGACGGGCCGCCGACGAGGTGCTGGCGCAGCGCATCGAGACGGGTCCGCTTCGTGCGTTCCTCGAGGACTGGTTGGCCAACCCGCTCTTTGCGACGCTGCCCGCCGAGTCTCGCCGTTTGGCCGAGCGTGAGACGAATCGCCCGGCCGGACTCGCCGCCAGCCTGCGGGCCTGCGGCACCGGCAATCAGGATCCGCTGTGGGACCGCCTGGCAGAGCTGGCCATGCCGGTCGTGCTCGTCGCCGGTTCGACCGACGAGAAGTTCACCGCCCTCGCTCATCGCATGGCCGAAGCGATCGGGGCCAACGCCCGGGTGGTGATCGAGCCCGGTAGCCACGCCGTCCACCTCGAGGACGACGCCGCGATCGCCCGAGCGCTCGAGCTACTCCCGGTCGTTCCCGTCGCTGTCGATCCAGTCGCTGTCGTTCCAGTTGAAGGTGGCGCGGTCGAGGGTGAACCGATCGAGTAGTTCCCGGTCGGGCGGGGGCGCCACGCCCGCGGTGGTCGGCACGCTGATCGCTCCGTCGACCATCTCGATGTCGGCGAACGGATCGTCGGCCAGCCAACGGCGTGCGGGGGAGAGATCGCCCGTGATCGTGAAGCCCGGCAGCGAGGCCAGCGCAGCCAGCGCATAACGCCCGAGACCGCTTTCGAGCATCCCGCCGGCTGCGACGCCGACCCCGTTGGCGTGGCACCAGTCGTGCACGGCGATGGCGGGGTCGAGCCCGCCGAGCCGTCCGGGCTTGATCACGACGCCAGTGGCGGCAGCCTCGTCGACCAGTTCGATGATGGTGGCCCGATCGATGGCGGCCTCGTCGGCGAGCACCAAGGCGCTGGTCGAGGAGGCGAGACGAGCACTCGACTTCCGGTCGCCAGGAGCGAACGGCTGCTCGATCGCCGTGACCCCCGACTCGGCCAACGCAGCGAGCTCGTTTAGATCACTGGCCATGCAGGATCCGTTGGCATCGACGTGCAGTTCGACCCCGGGACAGGCGTCGTGCACCGCTGTGACCGGTTCGGTGACTCGGCCCGGCTCGATCTTCAACTTCAGTCGCCTGACACCCTGCTCCGCCCAGGCGATGGCGGCCGCAACGGTGTCGTCGATCGTGGCAAGCGGCAACACGACCCCGGCAGGCACAGAGCCCGGCGGGCTGGAGGCAGCGGTGCCGGACGCACCGTTGCTGAACACCGTGTGCAAGTGCTGCGACAACGCAAGCCCGGCCACTCGCAACCCCAGGTCCAACCTCGCCATCTCGACCCCGGCCATCGCCATCGGTGCCCCACCCCTCGGCCGCCCCTGCGTCGCTTTGAGCAGGTCGAATGCTCCACGCGCCCACTCGTGCGTGTAGCCGGGACGGGTGAGCGCCGAGCATTCGCCGAATCCGGACCGACCCTCGGCGTCGACGAGTTCGACGATCGTGAGTTCGCGCCGCTCGGCGGGACGGGGGTCGTGTGCGGCAGCGAGTTGATCGACCGTGGGAAGCGAGACCAGGCGAATCGTGCATGACACCGCCGACGAACCCTCGGGCAGGAGTCGGCGGGGAGGCGTCACGGCGGCCAGCGTAGACCGGGTTTGCGACTAGGCGGACCAGCCCAAACAGCGGGATTTCACTCAATCGAGTGAGCGAGCGCGCCGATACCTCGACTGGACCAGTCTCATGTCGATCACGACCTCTCCACCACCCGC
The DNA here is from genome assembly GCA_041394265.1 of Acidimicrobiales bacterium. Taxonomy (NCBI): domain Bacteria; kingdom Bacillati; phylum Actinomycetota; class Acidimicrobiia; order Acidimicrobiales; species Acidimicrobiales bacterium. Next base: position 823,248 of record JAWKIO010000005.1, on the reverse strand, counting down.
GCCGGTGGCGCCGCCCTCGAAGCGGAGGTCGGCGCGCCCGGACAGGGACGGCCGCTGGTCCGGCCGGCCGGTCCTCGCCCGACTCTTGCGGGTGTCGATTGCCCTGGCTCCGGTGGTCGTGGCCGTCGGTGCCACCTACGGTGCCGCCGCCGTGCTGCCCGAGCCGCAAGGGATTGCCGCAACGGCCGTGTGGTTCGCCTCCCTGGTCCTACTGTCGGTCGTGGTCATGGCGGCCGTCGAACGGTTGGCTCGCCTCCTCCTGCCACTCACCCTTCTACTGCGCCTCACCCTGGTGTTCCCCGACGAAGCACCAAATCGGTTTTCGCTCGCTCTACGAACCTCGTCGACCAAGGAACTCGAGAGAACCGTTGCCCAGGTCAAGGAGCGAGGACTCGGGAGCACCGAATCGGAAGCGGCGGAAACGCTGCTCGTCCTCGTCGCGGCACTGTCGTCGCACGACCGGCTCACTCGTGGTCACAGCGAACGCGTGCGGGCGTACTCCGAGCTGATCGGTGAGGAACTCCAGCTCTCCGATGACGACCGATCGAAGCTCCGATGGGCCGGCCTGCTCCACGACGTCGGCAAGCTCTACGTGCCCGAGGAGATCCTCAACAAGCCGGGAAAGCTCACCGACGAGGAGTTCGACATCATCAAGAAGCACCCCGAATGGGGTGCGCAGCTGGTCGCACCGCTCGCCGACTGGCTCGGCCCCTGGGCCGATGCGGTCGGACAGCATCACGAACGGTGGGACGGCAAGGGCTATCCCCTCGGGCTCGCCGGCACGGACATCTCCCTCGCCGCCCGCATCGTGTCGGTGGCCGACGTGTTCGACGTCATCACCTCCATCCGCTCCTACAAGGGCGCCAGTTCGGCCGTGGATGCCCGTACCGAGATCTCGAACTGCGCCGGGACCCAGTTCGACCCGACCGTGGTGCGCGCCTTCCTCAACATCGGGATCGGCCGGGTCCGCCGCACCATGTGGCCGCTCACCTTCCTCGCCCAGATCCCTCAACTCGTCGGCGTCCTGACCGCCCCGGTCGCCGGACCGGCCATGTCGGCCACCCTCGCCGCTGCCGCCATGACCACCGGAGCCGTCGCCAGCCCCGCCATCGACGCCACCTTCCAGCGAGAGGAGCCCGCTGCCCTCGCCTTCCTGGTCGACAATCGTGAGGATGGCCTGGAGAGCTTGCGGGGCAAGGAACTCGGGGCCGACGCCGCCGTGCAGGCAGTTATCGACGAGGTGACCGCCACCACCCTTCCTCCCACGACCGCCGGCATGCCAACGACGACCACCAGCACCCCGACGACGTCGCCGGCGACGACCACCGTGACCGCAGCCCCAACGACGTCAGCACCGACGATCGTTGCCCCCACCACATCCCGGCCGACCACGACCACGACCACCAGGCCGACGACGACCACATCGACAGCAGCACCCCCTCCAACGGCGGCGGCCGACGGGGGATCAGCCGCCGCTCCACCACCTCCGCCCGCCTCGACGGTTGGTCGGTCCTGCGTCGAAGCTGACCCCGAGAACGCTGCCGACTGCGACCTCACCGGTGCCGACCTGTCAGGTTTGGATCTGACCGGCGTCGACCTCCGCAGCGTCGATCTGTCGGGCGCCAACCTCGGCGGAGCCAACCTCGCCGACGCCGACCTGCGTGAGGCCGACCTCACCGGCGCGAACCTGGCTGGCGCCGACCTCGGCGATGCCGACCTGCGAGGTGTCGACCTGACCGGTGCGAACCTGTCCGGCGCCGATCTGAGCAAGGCGAAGCTTCGAGACGCCTCGGGCACCAACGCCAACCTCACCGGTGTCAACCTCGACAAGGCCGACCTGCGAGGACTCGATCTGGAGGGTGCCATGGGCGTGCCGTCGTCGTGGGACAAGGCAAAGTTCGAGAACACGACCTGCCCCAACGGCGTCACCCAGAACACCGCCTGCTGGTAGCCAACGTGTGATCCTCCGGCGGGTCACGTAGAGTGCTGACGCCCGAACCATGCGATGGTCAACGTCGCCGGGGCCGAGCACTTCTCATTGCAGCGAAGTCCGGTGAGATCCCGGCGCTGTCCCGCAACTGTGATGCCGATTTCGATCGGTCAGCCAGGTCGCCTGCGGTGGGGAGTTTCCGAACCGTGTCCTCGGAGGAAGGACCAGTCGGCGAGTCACCACCGGGTGGCTCCTGACCTCGAAGCCCTCCGAGCAAAGGAGGCTTTCCGAGTTGTCATCTTCACATCGATCCCCGGCCCGACTGCTCGTCGTGCTCGCCCTCATGCTGCTCGCCGCATCGTGCGGCAGTTCGGCGAGCGACACCGATGCAGCAGCCACCGACGAGACCACGACCACCACCACGACGACGGACGCTGCCGACGAGACGACCACGACGGTCGCAGACGAAGCAGCAGCCGCCGATACCACCGAATATCCGAGTCGAATCGTCTCGTTGTCGGCCACGGCCACCGAGATGCTGTTCGCCATCGGCGCCGGCGACCAGGTCATCGCCGCCGACTCGTACTCCAACTATCCGGCCGAGGCCCCGACCACCGAACTGTCGAGCTTCGAACCCAACCTCGAGGCGATCGCCGCCGAGGAGCCCGACCTCGTGGTCTTCTCCTTCGATCCGGGCGAGCTCGCAACCGGGCTCGAGAGCGTCGGTATCGACGCCATGTTCCTTCCGGCGGCCGTTGCCCTCGACGACGTCTACGCCCAGATCGCCGATCTCGGTGTCGCCACGGGCCACGAAGACGAAGCGGCGGCCGTGGTCGCCGACATGCGGACCCGGATCGACGAGATCGTCGCCGGCGTGGCGGCCGAGGGCGAGCCGATCCGCATCTACCACGAGCTCGACGACACCTTCTACAGCGCCAGCTCGAACGCATTCATCGGCCAGCTCTACGCCCTGTTCGAGACGACCAACATCGCCGACGAGGCCGACGCCGACGGTTATGGCTACCCGCAGCTGAACCCGGAGTACATCCTCGAAGCCGATCCTCAGCTGATCGTGATCACTGACCAGGTCGCCTACACCCCCGACGACGTGGCAGCCCGGCCGGGCTGGGACGCCATCTCGGCGGTGCAGTCGGGAAGCGTTGTCGTGGTCGACGCCGACATTGCCTCTCGCTGGGGTCCACGTCTGCCCGACTTCCTCGAATCGATCGCCGCGGCGCTGGCGAAGGTTCCGGTCACCGCAGGGTCATGACCATGGCCGGGCTGACCACAGCGCACGTCGACCACACCCTCTCTGATGGTGTGGCGACGCGTGCTGCGGTCGCCCGGGCGTTCCGCCTCCCGGGGCGTTCGCTGACGATCTCGTTGCTCGTACTCGTCGCTGCCGTCATGGTGGGCACGCTCGTCGGTCCGGCCGGTCTCGGTCCGAAGGCCGTCGTGCTCGAGTTCGTCGACAAGCTGCCGTTCGTTTCGGCCGAGTCGGGGTTGACCGAGAACCAGCAGGTGATCCTGTGGCAGTGGCGGTTCTCTCGGGTCGTGCTCGGTGGTTGCGTGGGGGCGTCGCTCGCCATGGCCGGCGCTGGGTATCAGGGGGTGTTCCGCAACCCGCTCGCCGACCCCTTCCTGCTCGGCGCCGCCGCCGGTGCCGGACTCGGCGCCACGCTCGTCTTCGCCTTCGACCTTGCCGTCGGTTGGGGGCCGTTCGACTCGGTGGCCGTCGCCGCGTTCGTGGGCGCGCTCCTCGGTGTCGGGCTGTCGGCCTTCCTCGGCCAGAGTGCCGATCGCTCGCCAGCCGGTCTGCTCCTTGCCGGTGTCGCCGTCGCCTCATTCCTCACGGCCGTGCAGACCTATGTGCTGCAGCGTCAGACCGACGTGATCCGCGACGTCTATTCGTGGATCTTCGGTCGGCTCACCACCGCCGGTTGGCAGGAACCGGGACTCCTCGCCCCGTATCTGGTGGTGTGCGGCGGCGTGCTGTTCGTCCATCGCCGCCACCTCGACGTGCTCCGGCTGGGCGACGACGAGGCTCGCAGCCTGGGTGTCCAGCCCGGCCGGGTGCGGCTGATCGTGGTGATCGCCGCCTCGTTGCTGACCGCCGCCGCGGTCGCGGTCAGCGGACTGATCGGCTTCATCGGTGTTGTCGTGCCCCACGTCGTCCGCCTCCTCTTCGGATCGAGCTATCGCATCGTGGTGCCGCTCTCCGCCGTCCTCGGTGCCGCCTTCATGGTGCTCGCCGATGTCGGCGCCCGTACCGTCGTGAGCCCGGGTGAACTACCGATCGGCGTACTCACCTCCTTCGTCGGCGCTCCGTTCTTCGCACTCGTGCTCCGTATGCAACGGCGGGTGAACCTGTGAGGGCGCCGTCGGCCGCCGTCGGGCTCGATGTCTCGGTGCGCAATGTCGGGGTCACGCTCGGCCGCACGCCGATCCTGATCGATGCCAGCTTCGATGCCGCTCCCGGTGAGTGGGTGGGGCTGATCGGACCGAACGGCGCCGGCAAGTCGACCCTCCTCCGAGCGCTCGTCGGTCTTGTCGAGCACACCGGTTCGGTGTCGATCGGTGGTCGGGCCGAGCAGCGAGTCGACCGGGCTCGCACCATTGCCTTCGTTCCGCAGTCACCGGTGCTCCCGCCCGGTATGACGGTGGGGGAGTACGTGCTGCTCGGTCGCACCGCGCACCTGAGCTGGTTGGGTCGCGAGTCGGCTGCCGATCGCGACGCCGCCATCGAGGCGTTGGAACGCCTGGAACTCGGGCGTTTCGTCGATCGCGACGTGACAGCGCTCTCCGGAGGCGAGGTCCAACGAGTGTCGCTCGCTCGTGCGATCGCCTCGGCCTGCCCCGTACTCCTGCTCGACGAGCCGACCAGCGCGCTCGACATCGGGCATCAGGTGGCGGTACTCGAACTCGTCGACGAGCTGCGGGCCCACGACGGACTGACCGTCATCTCGGCCATGCATGACCTGACCTCGGCCGGTCGCTTCGCCGATCGGCTGCTCCTGCTGAGCTGTGGCAGTGTGGCGGCGTTCGGTGCTCCGGACGCCGTGTTGACCGAGGAACTGCTCAGCACGTACTACCAGACCCCGGTGACGGTGATGACGGCCCCTGACGGGTCCTTCGTCGTCGTGCCACTCCGTTCCAGCCAAAGGTGACACGCCATGACCGACGAGATCCCCCGCGAAGCGCCCGACAAGTCCTCGATGGTCGTCGCTCCGTCGCTCGTGCTGGTGAACACGGGCAACGGTAAGGGCAAGTCGACCGCGGCGTTCGGCACCGCCATCCGGGCGGTCGCCCAGGGATGGCCGGTCGCCGTCGTCCAGTTCTTGAAGAGTGGCGACTGGAACACCGGCGAGGAGAAGATCCTGCGCGACCTCGGCGTCGAGTGGCATGCCGAGGGCGACGGCTTCACGTGGGACTCCGAGGACCTCGACGAGAGTCAGGCGCACGCCAAGGGCGCGTGGTCGTTGGCGAAGCGGCTCATCACGTCGGGTGACCATCGCCTGGTGGTGCTCGACGAGATCAGCTACGCCCTGACGTGGCACTGGATCGATCTCGACGATGTGGTCGACACCATCACGAACCGCCCGACCAAGACCAGCGTGATCCTCACGGGACGCGACATGGTGCAGCCCATCGTCGACATCGCCGACACCGTCACCGAGATGCGCCAGATCAAGCATGCGTTCGACAAGGGGATCGTGGCGAAGAAGGGCATCGATTACTGATGCCACGGTCGATCCTGCTGATCGGCGGTGCCCGTTCGGGCAAGTCCCGCACCGGTCAGTCGGTGGCCGAGTCGAGCGGTGAGCCGGTCACGATCGTGGTCACCGCCGAACCATTCGACGACGAGATGACCGATCGCATTGGTCGCCACCGAGCCGACCGCCCGGCGACCTGGACCACCATCGAAGCCCCGCTCGACCTCGCCGACGGTGTCGCCGCAGTGCCCGACGGCGACACCCTCCTCCTGGATTGCCTCACCCTCTGGATCTCCAATCGAATGCTCAACGACACGCCCACCGAGGACATCGAGGCCGAGGCGGAGCGAGTTAGTGCGCTCCTGGCGGCCCGGTCCGGACGGTCGATCGTGATCAGCAACGAGGTGGGTCTGGGAATCGTGCCGGGCGACCCGGTCAGCCGCGCCTTTCGTGACGTGCACGGACGCGTGAACCAGATCATCGCCGACTGCGTCGAGGCCACCTACCTCGTCGTCGCCGGCCGCCTTCTCCCAACGCTCGATCCTCTGCAGGTGCTGTCATGACGCCGCTCGAACATCTCCAGGCGGCCATGGCTGCGGTGCCCGGGCCTGATGAGTCGGCGGTCGCCGCCGTCACCGAGCGTTCCTCGAGTGTGCTTCGCCCGGCTGGTGCCTTCGCCCGTCTCGACGAGGTGGCGATCTGGTTGGGTGGCTGGCAGCGCCGACCCGACCCGCTGGTTCGGCAGGCGGCGGTCGTGATTTTCGGCGGTGACCATGGTGTGGCCGCCCAGGGGGTGAGCGCCTATCCGGCCGAGGTCACCGTCGCGATGGCCGGCGCCATCACCGGCGGACTCGCCACGAGTTCGGCACTCGCCGCCGCACACGGTGCACCGCTGCACTTCGTCGACGTCGGTGTCGGCCAGCCGACCGAGGACTTCTCCATCGGCGACGCCATGGATGCCGAGCGCTTCGCGGCGTCGTGGCATGTCGGCCGTGAGGCGATCGCCGGGCTCGACACCGACCTGCTGATCATCGGCGAACTCGGGATCGGCAACACCACAGCGGCAGCGGCGGTGGCTGCCGGTCTCTTCGGCGGGACGGCGGCTGACTGGGTCGGCCTCGGCACCGGTGTCGACGACGATGGACTGGCCCGCAAGCGAACGGTGGTCGACGCTGGATTGGCCCGCGTCGGAAGCGCCGACCCACTCGAGGTCCTGCGCTGCCTCGGCGGCACCGAACTCGTCGCAATGGCGGGGGCCGCCACCGAGGCTCGGCGGCGCTCGATTCCCGTGCTGCTCGACGGGTTCATTGCCACCTCGGCCATGGCAACCATCGAACGAGCCGCGCCCGGCGCGCTCGATCACGCCCTCGCCGGTCACTGTTCGGCGGAGCCTGGACACCGGCGGCTGCTCGCCGCGCTCGGCAAGCAACCGTTGCTCGATCTCGATCTCCGACTCGGCGAGGCGAGTGGTGCGCTGGTGGCGCTGTCGGTCGTCACGTCGGCGGCGGCCGCGGTCACGAATGTCGCCACGTTCGCCGACCTCGAGGTCACCGAGCCGTCGTGAGCGGGTTCCCTTGACAGCGTTGCGGACGGCGCTGGCGTTCCTCACCCGGCTCCCCGGCGGACGACACCCCGAGAACGGCGAGCAGCTCACCGCCTCGGTCCCGTGGTTCGGTGTCGTCGGCCTGGTGGTCGGAGCGCTCGGTGCTGCGGTGTTCTGGCTGGCCCACCAACTCGAGCTCGGCCCGTGGATTCCCGCTGTCGCAGCGCTCACCGTCACCGGCCTGGCGACCGGTGGCTTCCACGAGGACGGACTCGCCGACAGCTTCGATGCACTCGCCGGCGGGTGGACGGTCGAGGACCGGCTGCGGATTCTCAAGGACTCTCGGCACGGCACGTTCGGCGTCCTCGCCATCGTGTTGATCACGGCCTGGAAGTTCGGCGCACTGGCGGCGCTCGATGCCACCGACGGCGCCGTCGCCCTCGTCGTCGCCCACACCATGGGCCGCTCCGCCGCCGTGGCGCTGATGGGCACCTTCCCGTCAGCCCGCAACGTCGGCCTCGGCGCCGACTACACCCGCGACCTCCGACCGCTGCCCACCGCCGTCGGCGCGTCGGTCGGTGTGGTTGCCAGCGTGGTGGCCTATGGCCTGTGGGCACCGGTCGTGTTGATCCCGGCGGTGGCCGGCGCCGCTGCCGTCGGGTGGTGGGCACTCCGCAAGATCCACGGCGTCACCGGCGACCTCCTGGGCGCAGCAGAACAGGTGGCCGAAGCGCTCGTGCTCGTCGCCGCCGTCTGGCTCGCCAACAACGTCACGTAGCCACGTCCAGATCGAGCTTCTGGCCAGACCTAGTGGGCCTACGGTGATCGACATTACGCGCAATCAATCGATTGCGGTAAGGTGCTGGCATGACGACGGCAGGCATCACCTTCGGGGTGCAGGTCGGTCTCGAGTCCAAGCGACAGCTGCTCGAGACCGCGAAGCGAGTCGAGGCGCTGGGCTTCGACTCGCTCACCGTGGCCGATCATCCCGGCTCCTCTGCGTCGCCATTCCCCGTGCTGGCCGCGGCGGCAGCGGTCACCGAGCGACTTCGGCTCGGTCCCTACGTCGCCAACGCCGGACTGCGACGCCCGCTCGACCTGGCGGTCGATACGGCAACCCTCGACGTCGTGTCCGACGGTCGAGCCTTCCTCGGTCTCGGCGCCGGCCACAGCCCGAGCGAGTGGTCCACCCAAGGCATGGTGCGTCCCGACGGCCGAGGCCGGATCCAACAGCTCATCGAGACGGCCGAAGCGGTGCAGGCGCTGCTGGACGGCGAACGGGTCACCACCAACACGGCGTTCGTCTCGCTCGTCGATGCGTACCTCGAACAGCCGCAGCCGCTACAGGACCGCGTGCCGATGTGGATCGGCGGCAACAACACCGAACTCCTCCGCTACGCCGGCGCCAACGCAGACGTCGTAGCGTTCTCCGGACTCGGCAAGACCCTGCCCGACGGACATCGACACGAGGTGAAGTGGCGACCCGACCAGATCGACCACAGCGTAGGGATCGTCGAGCAGGCCGGTGCGGAGAGAGCAGCGCCTCCCGTGCGCCAGGCGCTCGTCCAGGTCGTCACGGTCACCGATCACCGCAAGCGCGAGGCAGCAAGCATTGCCAGCCGCATCGGCGCACCGACCGATGTCGTGCTCGACTCCCCGTACCTCCTGATCGGAACCATCGAGGAACTGGTCGACCAACTCGTCGCCAACCGCGAACGGTGGGGCTTCACGTCGTATGTCGTCCGTGCGCCCGCGATCGACGCCATCGCCGAGGTGATCGATCGCATCGGGGCGTGAGATATGTGAGCCTGGCGAGATGATCCGACTGGTGGTGACTGACCTCGACGGCACGTTCTGGGACCACGACCTGACCGTTCCCGAAGCGCACCTCAACGCCGTCGACGAACTCCAACGCCGAGGCATCGAGGTGATCGTGGCGACATCGCGGCGCCGGCGTGTCGTCGAGCACCACATGGGTCGGGTCGGCCGCTCGTTCGCCGCAGTGGTCCTCGATGGTGCGATGGGTGTCGATCTCCGCAACGGCACGCGATTCCACGACGCACCGTTCGCCGCCGACGCTGCGGTCGAAGTGCTCCAACGATTTCGCCTCCACGGATTCGAGCCCTGTGTCTACGTCGATGAGTCCGACGTCGACGTGGTCCTTCCAACGATGCCTTCGACCTGTCGGGCCCACGCCGACTACCTGGCGCCGATCGCTCGCACCGGCGATCTCGATCTCGAAGTGGCGTCAGGGCCGGTCTACGGATTCTCCGTTGTTGGTCGACCGCGGGAGGATCTCGCACGCCTCGCCACCGAGCTGACGAACGACGGCGCCGAACTGATGCTGTTCCCGGAACGCACCTACGGCGGTTGGGGCCTGGTCGTCGCCCCGCCCAGCGTGACGAAGTGGTCGGGTGTGCTGGCCTACTGCGAGCCGCGTGGGATCCAGCCCCGCGAAGTCATGGCCGTCGGGGACGGCGACAATGACATCGACATGTTGCGTCGCTGTGGTGTGGCGGTAGCCGTGCGGGGTGGAACCGAGGGTGCCGTTGCGGTGGCCGACGACCTGATCGAGCCTCCCGAGGCACGGGGATGGGCGGCCGTTGTCGACATCGTCGACGGCGCCGGCGGGTGACCTATTCGAACTTGCGGCGGGTGACGGCGATCATCGTCGCCATGAACCAGATCCCGCCGAACACGGCGATCGGTCCCCAGAACTCCGGGCTCCAGCGTTCCACGAACTCATAACCCAGTGCCCGGCCGAAGGCGACGGCAGCGAGGAGCGTCGTCGCCACCTGCACCTTCGGGTTGTACCGGACGATCCCGACGGCTTCGGCGACATAGGCGAGGGTGGCGGGAATCGACAGCAGCCAGATCGGCCACGGATCGATCGACTCGGGCCACGGCGCCAGGCCGATGGCCGACACGATGGCCACGAGGATGCCCAGCGGGTAGAGCGATGCGCATCGGCGGCACACCCATCGGCTTCCGACGTGGACACACCGTTCGGCGTAGTCGTCGTACCAGTGGTGGGCGAGCCACATGTTCTGGCGTGAGATCCGATCCTTCTCGGCCCGGCCCATCGCCGCCAGCCGGGCTTCGAACATCGCCATGGCTGCACCGTCGAGTGCCGCCTCGCTGTCGCCGGTGGCGGCTTCAGCAGAGCGGTGGTTGGCCGCGGGCTGGTCGGCAGCGATGTCGGGGTGGACGGCGCGTTCGTCGATCTCGTTCACCTGGGCCTATCGGCCCAGATCACGCGTTGCTGAGGAGTCGGGGCTCAGCGAGAACCGCCGATGCCGCAGTCGGCAATGGCGGCGTCGATGTCGTCCTGGAAGCCCTCGACCTCCGACGGGTTGCGCGACGCCTCGTTCAGTTGGCTTTGGGAGTAGGCGCCGTCGGCGAAGATGACGTCGGCGACACAGTTCGCCTGCTCGTCGGTGATGTCGCCCGGGTTCTCGCCGCCTCGCTCGGTGAGCATGGTGACCAGGTCGTCTCGGGTGACGTCGGGATCGCCACAGGCGCCCAGGCCAAAGGTGAGAGCGATCACGGCGAAACTGGTACGAACGAGAGGCGCGCGCATCCGGACAGTCAATCGTGAATCAGGCTCGATCGGACCCTGCCCCTGCTGCCCCTCCCAAAACCCACCGCAACTTTGGAGAGTTGATGCCGCTCAGAGGTGTCAACTCGCCAAAGTTGCTGGGGTTCTTGGGTCAGGCGCGGCGGCTGGAGATGACGCCGGTGTCGAAGCCGGCCAGGTGGAGCCCGCCGTGGAATCGGGCGTGTTCGATCTTGACGCACTTGTCCATGACCAGGTCGAGTCCGCCCTCGAGGGCGATCGCCGCCGCCTCCTCGCTCCAGATCCCGAGCTGGAGCCACAATGCCTTCGCCCCGAGCTCGACCGCTTCGCGAGCGACACCCGGGCAGTCGGCCGGGGCACGGAACACGTCGACGATGTCGGGCACGACCGGGAGGTCGGCGAGCGATGGGTAGCAGGTCAAGCCGTTGATCTCGTCGGTGGTCGGGTTGACCGGGTAGAGGTCGAAGTCCGACGAGCAACCCTTGAGGTAGGTGATCACGAAGTTGGACGCTCGTGACGGGTTGGCCGACGCACCGACGATGGCAATGGAACGAGTGCGGTCGAGAAGCTCCTTGATCGAGCGGGCCGACGGAGGGTTCCAACCCTCGATTTCGGTGTGTGCTGTTGCCATGGTGGGCGTCCGTTCGTGATGGGGTGCAGGTGGCGGAGCTTGAGGTGCAGGGAGTCGGGGTCAGTCGACCTGTGAGGCGACGAGTGCCTGGTCGAGGTCCCAGAGGATGTCATCGAGGTCTTCGAGGCCGACCGACAGGCGGATCATGTCGGGGCCGACGCCGGCGGCGGTCAGCTGTTCCTCGGTCATCTGCTGATGCGTGGTGCTGGCGGGGTGGATGACGAGCGTGCGGGCGTCGCCGACGTTGGCCAGGTGGCTCACCAGTTCGAGTGCCTCGATGAAGCGCCTCCCGGATCGGCGGCCGCCCTTGACGCCGAACGTGAAGATGGCCCCGGCTCCCTTCGGTAGGTACTTCGCCGCCAGCGAGCGGTAGGGCGAGTCGGGGAGGTCGGCATGGTTGACCCATGTGACCAGTGGGTGGTCGACCAACCATGACGACACCTCGCGGGCGTTGGCGACGTGGGCGTCCATCCGGTGGGGGAGGGTCTCGATGCCCTGCAGCAGCATGAACGCGTTGAACGGCGACAGGCACGCGCCGACGTCTCGCAACTGCTCGGACCGCAGCGCGGTGCAGAACGCGTACTCGCCGAAGTTCCCGGCCCATTGCAGACCGTTGTAGGTGGGGACGGGTTCGGTGAAGCGGGGGAACCGGCCCGACGCCCAGTCGAAACGGCCGGCCTCGGCGACCACGCCGCCAATGCTCGTGCCGTGCCCACCGAGGAACTTGGTAGCCGAGTGGACGACGATGTCGGCGCCCCATTCCATCGGCCGGCACAGGTACGGGGTCGCGAAGGTCGAATCGACGACGAGCGGCAGATTGGCGGCGTGGGCGACGTCGGCCAGCGCTTCGAGGTCGGCGACGGCGCCGGTCGGATTGCCGATGATCTCGGTGTAGATGAGCTTCGTCTCGGGGCGGATGGCGGCGGCGAACGACTCGGGCTCGGTGTTGGGGACGAAGGTTGTTTCGATGCCCAACCGGGCGAGGGTGGTGGCCATCAGCGTGTACGAGCCGCCGTAGATGCTGGCGGCGGCGACGATGTGGTCGCCGGCGCCGGCCAGCGTGGTGATCGCCATGAACTCCGCCGCCTGACCGCTCGATGTTGCGACCGCGCCGATCGCCCCCTCGAGCGAGGCGATGCGTTCCTCGAACGCGGCGACCGTCGGATTCGAGATGCGGGAGTAGATCGTGCCGTACTTCTGGAGCGCGAACAGGTCGGCGGCGTCGGCGGTGTCTTCGAACACGAAGCTCGTCGACTGATAGATCGGCACCGCCCGAGCGCCGGTCGCCGCGTCGGGTTGGCCGCCGGCGTGCAGTGCTCGTGTTCGGAAGCCCCAGGTGCGGTTCGACATGGTCAGCATCTTGGCACGACGCAGTGGGGAGGGCGACTGGGCAAATATTGGGAATGAATGAGAATTGATGGAGGGTCCTGGTACCGTCGTCGGCATGCACCGCAACGGCCAGTCCGACTGATGGGTCATGACCACGATCACGGCACCGGTCTGGCCCGGGCCGGCGAACGCCATCGCGGCAGGCTCACCGCCGCCTTCTGCGTGATCGCGGCCTTCTTCGTCGTCGAGGCCGTCGCCGGGATCATGACCAACTCGCTGGCGTTGCTGTCCGATGCCGGGCACATGCTCACCGATGTCATCGGTATCGGGATGGCGCTGGCCGCGATCCAACTGGCTTCCCGCCATGCCGATCGTCATGCCGAGGGCCAGTCGAACGGCCACGGTGGCGATGCCCACGACTCGTCCCACACCTTCGGCCTCTACCGGCTCGAGATCCTCGCTGCCTTCGTCAACGCACTCCTGCTGTTCGGTGTTGCGATCTGGGTGTTGATCGAGGCGGTGCGCCGCCTGTTCGGCGAGCCCGAGGTGCTCGGGGTGCCGATGATGATCGTCGCCGTCCTCGGCCTGGCCGCCAACATCGTGGCGTTCCTGCTGCTGCGAGAAGGTTCGAAGGAGTCGCTGAACGTCGAGGGTGCCTATCTCGAGGTGCTGGCCGACACCGTCGGATCCGTCGGGGTGATCCTCGCCGCGGTGCTGCTCGAGCTGTTCGGTTGGACCTGGATCGATCCGGTCGTCGCCGCCTTGATCGGCGTGTGGATCCTGCCCCGTACGTGGCGGCTCGGACGCTCGTCGGTGCGGGTGCTGCTCCAGGCGGCCCCGGCCGACGTCGACCTCGCTGCGCTTGCGGCCGATCTCGGTGCGATCGAGGGCGTGATCGACGTTCACGATCTCCACGTGTGGACGCTCACCTCCGAGATGGATGCCGCCTCGGCTCACCTCATGACCGGCGACGGGTGCGACGCCCACAGCGTGCTCGATCAGGCCCGAGATCTCCTCCAGCGCCAGTACGGCATCGCCCACGGCACGTTTCAGGTGGAGCCGCACACCCACGACGGATGCGGCGACGTCACCTGGTAGCCCTTCTCATCCTGACCGACGCCGGGCTCGCCACCATGCCAGCACCGCTGCCGGCCCAATGATCAGAGCGAGTCCCACCACGGTCTCGGTCCCACTCGGTCGAGCGATCCGATCGACGCCGAGGACCGGTAGCGCCCACACCATCAACACGGCGTTGCGTACCACGTGGCCGATGTCGACCGGTTCGGAGTTGCCGCCGCCGAAGCACGCGCAGGACACCACTCGACCCGCCCGGATCACCCCGATCAGCACCGTGGTGAAGGCCGCCAGGAGCACGAACGCAGCGACGGCTCCCCACCCGGGGGCGACGACGAGCATCAGTGCGACCGCCAGTTCGGCCAGTGGCACCAGGGCGGCGAGGGTCGCCGGTCTCGGTAGGCCGAGCGAGGCGAAGTCGTCGGTCGTACCTCGCCGGTCGCGGAGCTTGAGCACGGCCGCAACCACGAACGTGGCGGCCAAAGTGACGGCCAACAGGCCGGCGATCCCCTCCATGGCGGGCTAGGGGAGAGCTGCGAACTTCTCGGTTTCGGCGACCTCGCCCGCGATCACCAAGATGTCGCCGGCCTGGATCTCGGTTTCCGGCGTGGCGTAGGTGAACCCCATCCCCTCGGGTTTGACGCACACGATCGTGACCCCGTACTTCTCGCGAATGTGAGCGTCGCGCAGCGACAGGCCGATCAACTCGGCAGGCGGCCGCACCTCGGCGAGTACGAAGCCCTCGTCGAGCTGGAAGTAGTCGATGACCTGGCCCGAAACCGCATGGGCGACCCGAATGCCCATCTGCTTCTCCGGGTAGATGACGTGGTTGGCGCCGACCCGTTCGAGGATGCTGCCGTGGTCGTCGCGAATCGCCTTCGCCCAGATGTTCTTCACCCCGACATCGGCCAGCGCCGCCGTCGTGAGGATCGACGCCTCGATGCCGGTGCCGATGGCCACCACCGCAACGTCGAACTCGGTGGCACCGAGTTGTCGGAGCACTTTGGGGTTGGTGGCGTCGGCCTCGCGCACGTGGGTCAGACGGGTCGACCACTCCTGGACGAGGGTGGCGTCGAGGTCGATGGCCATCACCTCGGTGCCGAGCTCGACGAGCGTCTCGGCGAGCGAGGAACCGAAGCGGCCGAGGCCGATGACGAGCACCGAGGATGCCAGCAGGGTCTGGGGTTCGGACTCTTGCCCGGTGAGGATCTGGCGGAGATTGCGTGACACGGAGAGCTCCTTCGAGCGACGTGATGGGGGAGGTGGCCGAGCGGCTGGCTACCGCTCAGCCGACGAGGAGCTTTTCCTCGGGGTAGCGGAACATGTGGGGGCGGCTGCGGAACAGAATGGCCGTGCCGAAGGTGACAGGGCCGACACGGCCGATGAACATGAGCGCCATGATCAGCAGCCGGCTGAAGGTGTTGAGTTCGGTGGTGATGCCGGTCGAAAGGCCGACGGTGCCGAAGGCCGACGCCGCCTCGAAGAGCAACGACTGCAGGGTCAATTTCGGCTGTGACAGCGAGAGCAGGAAGGTGGCGGTGCCGACCGTGCCGAGGGCGGCGATCACGAGCGCCAGCGCTTGACGCTGGAGCGACGACGACAGCCGACGATGGAACAGGTTGACTTCGGTGTCACCTCGGAACTCGGCGATGGAGGTCCACACGACGACGGCAAAGGTCGAGGTCTTGATACCGCCACCGGTCGAGGCGCTGCTGGCCCCGATCATCATCAGGAGCAGCATCAGCAGGATCGAGCCGCCGCGAAGGGCTCCGATCGGCACCGTGTTGAAGCCGGCGGTGCGGGTGGTGACCGACTGGAAGAAGCTGGAGAGCACCTTCTGCGGCACCGAGAGGTTGCCCATGGTGGCGGGGTTGGTCCACTCGATCGCGAGGATGGCCACCGTGCCCCCGACGATCAGCAGCGTGGTCGCCACGATGGTCACCTTGGTGTGGAGCGACCACTGACGAGGCTGACGGAAATGGTGTGACAGTTCCGTGGCGACGGGAAAACCCAGGCCGCCGGAGATGATCGCGATCGAGACGATCACGTTGACCCAGGGGTCGGTGACGTAGCGCTCCAGTCCACCGCCGAGAACCGAGAAGCCGGCGTTGTTGAACGCCGAGATGGCGTGGAACACCCCGAGGTAGATCGAGCCGCCGATCGTGTGTTCATCCTCGAGGATGAAGCGAATGCTGAGCGTGGCGGCGGCCAGGCCCTCGAATGCCAGCGTGTACCGAAAGATGGCACGAATCACCGGACGGAGTTCGCCGAAATCGCCGAGACCGATCTCGGTGCCGGCCAGCAGTCCCCGCTTGATGCCGAGGCGACGGCTGAGGAAGACCGTGGCCAGCGAGGCGAGCGTCATGATCCCGAGGCCGCCGATCTGGATCATCGTGAGGATGACCAGCTCCCCGAAGCGGGAGAACGTGGCGCCGGTGTCGACGACGGCCAGTCCCGTGACGGTGGTCGCCGAGACCGAAGTGAAGAAGGCATCGAAGAGTGAGACCTGGGGAGCGGTCGTCTCGTGGGCGAAGGGAAGGCGCAACAACAGGGTGCCGGTGGCGATCAGCACCGAGAAGCCGATGATGACCAACTGACCCGGGTGAGTCGTCTGCCAATGAAAGCGTGACCGCGCCGGAAGGATCGCCATGAAACGACGATGCTAACTCGCCTCATTCGCCTGAATGCGCGGACCCGGCCACATCCGGTGGCATCATCGAAGACGAACGATGTGCCATCCTCACGATGGCAGGGCGCCGCAGTGAAGGAAGGACGCCGGTTGCGTAGGAGAAGCAGACTCGGAGGACCAATCGCGCTGCTCGCGGCGTTGCTGTGTGCCGTCACACTCACCGTGACGCCCGCTGGTGCCCAGACCGACACGACGGCACCCGACACGACGGCAGCCGACACGACCAGCCCCGAGGCACCGGCCGCTCCCGTGGGCGACGAGCCGGTCGATCCGGCTGACGATCCCGGCGTGCGGGGCAGTGTCGAACGGCTCTACGGCGCCGTCTTTGGGCGCTCCCCCGACCAGGCGGGGTTCGACTATTGGGTCGATGTCTACGTGGCGGGAACACCCCTCACGAGCGTCGCTCGCGAGTTCATGGCCTCTCCCGAGTGGACCTCGACCTACGGCGATCTCGACAACGCCGCCTTCGTGCACGTCATCTACTCGAACGTGCTCGGCCGAGAGCCCGACGAGGCGGGCTATGCGTACTGGCTCGGACTGGTCGACGGCGGTTTGAGTCGAACCAAACTGCTGCTCGGCTTCAGTGAATCCCCCGAGTACGTCACCGCCACGGGAACCGCAGCGCCAGTGGCGCCACCTCCGGTGTTCGAGCCGCTGCCGGCCAATTCCGGCAGTGGTCGCCGCATCGTCTATTCCAACACCGCGCAACGCGTCTGGTGGGTCGAGTCCGACGGTCGGGTGTCGAACAGCTATCTCGTCTCCGGGCGCGACAACGTCCCCGATCCGGCCACGTACTCGATCTACTCGAAATCGCCGATCGCCTACGCCGGACACAACGGCATCACGATGAAGCACATGGTCCGGTTCACCTACAGCAAGTACGGCAACCGGCTCCCCATCGGCTTCCATTCGATCCCGCGCTACGCCAATGGCACCCCGATGCAGACCGTGGAGCAGCTCGGCACGTACCAGTCGGCGGGATGCGTGCGCCAGCGAGACGACCAGGCCGAAGCCCTCTACCAGTGGGCGCGTCTCGGCGACACCGTCGTGGTGCTGCCCTGAAGACGTCGGTCGCTCACGCATGTGACAGAGATTTCACGTCATGACGTTCGGGTGGGCGCCGCGACCCTGTCGCTCACCGAAACTCCACGTGGGAGTAGGGATTCGCGCCGGCGGTGTGCCGTGCGGACCATGACGATTCGGCGCTGTGGGTGGATCAACTCCGCCCGTGATGCCCCATTCGGGGTCGCGAGGTGGCACGATGGACCCCGTGATGTCGAACCTGATCGCAGAACTTCGTACCGCCGAGCTCGCTGCCGCCGAACCGGGGCAGCTGATCGACCGTGGCCGGATCTTCGACCACCTGCTCGATCTCCGTCTCGAAGCCGGTGCCGACTCCGCCCTGGTGTCGATGATCGACGGCGTGCTCGCATCGGTCCCCGGCAAGTCCGTGGTCGAACTGGTGTGGTGGCGCGACACGCTCGACCAGATCGCCGACGCGGCGGAGTGCCTGCCCACCGCCTGAGCGGCCGTCAGCATCGCTACTGAGGCCGCTTGCGCCGCTCCAACCGATCAGCCCCGGGGTCGATGCCCGGGAGTTGCGGCTGGATCGCGCCCTTGGCCGCTGCCAGTTCGATGACGATCGCCTCGACCTCCTGCCAGGTCGATGCCCGCGGGCCGGCGAGCCCCTGGTTGTAGGGCGCATCGAACACGATGACGTCGTTGTCGGCGGCGCGCAGCCCGTCGACGTTGTGCGGCGCGTCATCGATGTAGACATCCGCCTCGACCTGCGGCTTGGCGCCGAGGAAGCAGATGTCTCGATAGGGAATGCGGACGTCGTCGAGCCACGCGACCGTGTCGGCCACCGCTTCGGCGTGACCCCAGTTGGTGTAGAGCCGATGCGTGATGATGCGGATCCAGACCCCGGCATCGGAGAGCCGCCACAGTGCTTCGGCGCAGCCCTCGATGACGGGCAGGGTGCGGAACAGGTGGCGTTCGGTGACGGCGAGGCGATGGAGGCGAGCGAACTCGTCGGGATCGAGGCCCCATTCGGAGAAGTCCCACGACCGTTCTTCGGGGAGTGAGGACGGATCGACACCCTTCTCTTCGGCCACCACGGCCCGGAAGCCGAGGGTGTAGTCGGCGCACACACCGTCGAGGTCGACGCCGAAGACAAAGGACCCAGTCACGGCGGCCACCGTAGCCCCCGGCATCTCTCACTTTTTGTTGAAATCGTTCGGGATTCGCAGATGGGGGTCGGGATCTGTCCATGCTTGCTGGGTGGGCAGCAACGTCGAAACTGCAGGGTCCGGATCCGCTCGCGACGGGGTCGCTGAGCACGTCGTCGTCGTGGGGCCGGGCGTGGTCGATGCCGGGCCCGACGGTCCACTGGCTCGAGCCCGCCTCTTCCACCTCCCGGTGCGCAGCATCGAGCGTTTCGACCTGGCCCACATTCGGGGCGAGCTTTCGAACGAACAGCTGAACCTGCTGGCCGAACGTCTCCTCGTCGAGCCGGTCGGTCAGTGGTGCGTGATCGCCTCGAGCGATGACAACGCCGATCTCAACACCACGCTCACCCAGGGTGACGACCACCGTCTCGTGATCGAAACCGGCCTGCGCCCCGGTGTCACCGACCGAGAAGGCGCCGAGCTGGTTCGCAGTGCCAACCAACTCGGCCTCGCCGTCGAGGCCGCCACCATGGCCAGCCGGTGGGTCGTCGACGCCGATCTCGATGACGCCCAGATCGGCGAACTGGCTCGCCGGGTGCTCCACAATGACGTCATCGAACGGTGGGCCATCGGCTCGCTGCCGGCGGCATTCACCGATACGTCCGCCCAGGCGCCCGACACCACCACGGTGGCCATTCGCGGGCTCGACGCCGACGGTCTGGCCGGTGTGAACCAGCAGCGTCGCCTTGGGCTCGACCCCGAAGAGATGATCGTCATCCGCGACCACTTCGAGTCGCTCGACCGCGATCCCTCCGACGCCGAGCTCGAGACCCTCGCCCAGACCTGGTCGGAACACTGTG
Organism: Acidimicrobiales bacterium; assembly: GCA_041394265.1. NCBI lineage: Bacteria > Bacillati > Actinomycetota > Acidimicrobiia > Acidimicrobiales > Acidimicrobiales bacterium. The sequence continues at coordinate 803,734 of JAWKIO010000005.1, read as the reverse complement.
CGCACAAGACCTTCCGTGGTCTGATCCACCTCGACACGGGCGAAGTCATCGACTCGCTGATGAAGACCTACCTTCGCTCGGCCACCGACACCATCGCAGCGCCGTGGGTGCGGTCCGCCTTCGTCGACAATGCGGGCATCGTGGCCTTCGAGGACGGGTGGGACGTCGCCATCAAGGCCGAGACCCACAATCACCCCTCTGCGATCGAACCGTTCGGTGGTTCCAACACCGGCGTGGGTGGTGTGGTGCGAGACATCCTCGGTGTGTCCGCCAAACCGATCGCCGTCACCGACATCTTGTGCTTCGGCCCCCAGGACACCGATCCCGACACCCTGCCCGACGGGGTGCTGCATCCCCAGCGAATCCGGGCCGGCGTGATTGCCGGCGTCGGCGACTACGGCAACAAGATCGGCGTCCCGAACATCGCCGGTGCGATCGTGCACGACCCGTCGTACACCACCACGCCCTTGGTCTTCGCCGGCTGCCTCGGTCTGTTGCCGCACGGCTCGAATCCGACGAACGCCCAGGCCGGTGACTCGGTCGTGGTCCTCGGTGGCGCCGTGGGGCGCGATGGCGTCGGCGGTGCCACGTTCTCCTCGCAGACCATGGGCGTCGAGACCGCAGCGGTTGCCGGGTCGTCGGTGCAGATCGGCGACCCGATCGTCGAGAAGGGTTTGATCGACGTCATCGTCGCCGCTCGCGGCGCGGGGCTGTATTCCGCCGTCACCGACTGCGGCGCCGGCGGCCTGTCATCGGCCGTGGGTGAGATGGCCGAGGTGCTCGGGGCTCGAGTCGATCTCGCTCTCGTGCCCCGCAAGTACCCGGGTCTCGCCCCGTGGGAGGTCTGGCTGTCCGAGGCGCAGGAGCGCATGGTCGTCGCCACCGCCGATCCTGCCCCGATCCTGGCGTTGGCCGAGCGTTGGGGTGTCGGTGCCGCAACGATCGGCACGTTCACCGGCGACGGCCGGCTGGTGGTCGTCGACGGAGACGCCGATGTGATCGACCTCGACTGCGGCTTCCTGCACGACGGTCGTCCGCAGCGTTCGATGCAGGCCATCGCCGTCGACACCTCCCGCACCGCACGTCAGCCGTTGCCCGATGGCGCCGACGCTCACGAGCTGTTGCTGGGCCTGCTCGCTCACCCGTCGATCCGCTCCAACGAGTCGGTGATCCGCACCTACGACCACGAGGTGCTTGGCGGCACCCTGGTGCGCCCCTACGGCGGTCCGCACGGCGACGGGCCGGGCGACGGCACGGTGATGGTGCCGCCCGGCACTTCCGGCACCCGCGGGGTGGTGCTCGGCATCGGCGTCAACGCCGTCATCGGTCGTCACGACCCCGAGGCCATGGCCTGGTCGGTCATCGACGAAGCCGTCCGCAACGCCGTCGTCGCCGGCGCCGACCCCGACGAGCTGTCGCTGCTCGACAACTTCGGTTGGGGCAACCCCACCGACCCGGCCACCCTCGGCGGACTCGTCGCCGCCTGCAAGGGGTGCCACGACGCCGCCATCGCCTTCGGTGCGCCGTTCGTGTCGGGCAAGGATTCGCTCTACAACGTCTACGTTCCCGAGGGCGGCGAGCCCGACCCCGTCACCCCCACACTCGTCATCACGGCCATGGGGCTGGTGCATAACCTCGACGTCGTGCCGCTCACCGGGGTGGTGGCTCCCGATGACGAGGTATGGCTCGTCGGTCCCGACGCCGGGGCCCTCGGTGGGTCGCATCTCGATCAGGTGATCGGCACCGATCTCGGCGGCCCGGTTCCCGCCATCGACCCGAGCGCGATCGAGCGACATCGGTCGCTGGCCTCGGCCATCGGTGCCGGACTCGTCCGCAGCGCTCACGATCTGGCCGAGGGAGGACTCGCCGTCGCCGCCGCCGAATGGGCCTTCGCCGGTCGCCTCGGCATCACGCTCGACGCCGTCGACCACACCTCACCCGAGATCCTCTTCGGTGAGGGACCGGGCCGCTACCTGGTCGAGATCGCAGCCGCCGACGCCGACACGTTCGCGTCGTTGGTGCCATCGGCCAGGCGCGTCGGGCGGGTCACCAACGAGCCCCGCGTCGAGATCGGCGAACTCACCTGGACGCTCGCCGACATCGAAGCGGCCTACGTCCACGACCAGCACGCCACCACCGGGAGCAACCGATGACCAAGCCCCGAGTCCTCATTCCCGTGGCCCTTGGCACCAACCGGGACCACGACCTCGCCCTCGCCTTCGAGGCCGCCGGTGCCGAGGCCACCTCGGTGCCACTCACCGCCCTGCGATCCGGCGAGGTCGCGCTGACCGACTTCCAGATGCTCGGCGTGCCCGGTGGCTTCAGCTATGGCGACGCCCTCGGCGCCGGTCGCCTGCTCGGTCTCGACCTCGGCAGCTGGTTCGCCGATCAACTCGCCGAGGCCGTCGCTCGTGAGATGCCGATCATCGGGGTCTGCAATGGTTTCCAGGCGCTGGTGAGCGCCGGTCTGTTGCCGGGCGCTCCGGCGAAGGCAGTGCTCACCGAGAACCAGTCGCACGTCTTCGAGTGCCGCTGGGTCATGCTCCAGCCCGGTCTCGCCAGCAACTCGGTGTGGACCAACGGACTCACCGAACCCCTTCGCTGCCCGGTGGCCCATGCCGAGGGGCGGTTCGTCGCCGACGATCTCGCCGCCCTCGAGGCCGCGGGTCAGGTGGCGCTGCGCTACGCGAACCCCGACGGCACCCTCGCCGACACCGCTTATCCCGCCAACCCGAACGGATCGGCCGGCGATGTCGCCGGCATCAGCGATGCCACCGGCCTGGTGCTCGGCCTGATGCCGCACCCCGAAGACCACATCCTCGATCGCCACGATCCGCTGCGGGGGCGGGCCGGGAGCGACGCCGGGCGTTGTCTCCCGCTGTTCGAAGCCGGCGTCGCCGCGGTGAAGGGATGACCGGCCGATGACCGAGCAGACAACGACCCATCGCCCCCTGCGGGTGGCCGTCGTCATGGGAAGCCAGTCCGACTGGGCGACCATGCGCAACGCCGTCGAGACACTCGACGCACTGGGCGTCGACAACGAGGCCCGCATCATCTCGGCCCATCGCACCCCCGACCGCATGTTCGAGTTCGCCCGGGGCGCTCGCGACGAGGGGTTCGCCGTCATCATCGCCGGCGCCGGTGGCGCCGCCCACCTGCCGGGGATGGTCGCCGCCCTCACCTCGCTCCCGGTGTTCGGCGTGCCGGTCGAGTCCAAGGCGCTGTCGGGCCAGGACTCGCTGCTCTCGATCGTGCAGATGCCGGCCGGGATCCCCGTCGGCACGCTCGCCATCGGCCGCAGCGGTGCCGTCAATGCGGCGTTGCTCGCCGGTGCCGTCGTGGCCCTCCATGATCCCGGAGTCGCCGAGCGACTCGAGACCTGGCGGGCCAACCAGACCGCCGCCGTGGGTTTCGCTCCGATCGACGACACGCCTCCGGCCGAGGGCATCCCCAACTCGTGACCACGATCGGTGTGCTCGGGGGCGGTCAGCTCGGTCGCATGCTGGCGATGGCTGCCGCCCGACTCGGGCACCGAGTCGTCGTCCTCGACCCCGACCCCGAGGCTCCCGCCGCCCAGGTCGCCAACCGGCACCTGTGTGCTGCCTACGACGACGCCGCTGCGCTCGATGAGCTCGCAACGGCCTGCGATGTCGTCACCTATGAATTCGAGAACGTGCCGGAGGTCGCGGTTCACGCACTCGACCAGCGAGTTGCGGTGCATCCCAACGCCCACGCGCTGGCGACTGCGCAGGATCGACTGGTCGAGAAGACCTTCCTGGTCGAACTCGGCATCGGCACGGCGCCATTTCGTGCGGTCGACCATCAGCAGCAGTTGGACGACGCGGTGGCCGACCTCGGCGGCCGAGCCGTCCTCAAGACCCGTCGCTTCGGCTACGACGGCAAGGGGCAGCTCCGGGTCGAGCCGGGGAACGACCACTCGACGGCGTTCGCCGATCTCGGGGGTGTTCCGTTGATCGCCGAGGGGTTCGTCGACTTCGAGTGCGAGATCTCGGCGATCGCCGCCCGCTCGATCGACGGCGAGGTGCGGTGCTACGACCCGGTCCGCAACGTGCATCGCAACGGCATCCTCCACACGTCCACTGTCCCTGCCGCCATCGACGAGGCCACCGCCGAGGCAGCACGCAAAGCCGCCACAGCGCTCGCCAATGCCCTCGACTACGTCGGTGTGCTGGGTCTCGAACTCTTCGTCCTCGCCGACGGATCGGTCGTGGCCAACGAGTTCGCGCCACGGGTCCACAACTCCGGCCACTGGACCGAGGCGGCCTGCGCCGTGTCGCAGTTCGAGCAGCACATACGGGCCGTGACCGGGCAGCCACTCGGAGCCACCGGTCGACTGCGCGATGCCGTGATGACCAACCTCATCGGTCACGACGTCGACCGGGTGCCCGACCTGTTGACCAGGCCTGACACCGTCGTCCATCTCTACGGCAAGCGGGAGGTGCGAGCCGGTCGGAAGATGGGACACGTCACCGAATTGCTCCCTTCCAACGGCGTCGACGAACCCAGAATCTGACTTTTTGTGGAAACCGCGACGATGCTTCCGAACCCATCGGCGAGGTCTCCACAATGAACGGCGTGGGCGTTCTCTCCGACCTGACCCTGGACCTTCCCGGCCACCGCTCCGGCAAGGTCCGTGAGACCTGGCAACTGCCCGGCAGCGAACCCCGCCGGCTCCTGGTCACCACCGATCGGTTGAGCGCATTCGACCGCGTGATCGGTCTGGTGCCGCACAAGGGGCAGGTGCTCAACCAGCTTGCGGCCTGGTGGTTCGAGCAAACATCCGACATCGTCGCCAACCATGTCGTGTCGATGCCCGACCCCAACGTGCTGATCGCCCTCGACGCCACCCCGCTGCCGGTCGAGGTCGTCGTGCGGGCCCGTCTCACCGGCTCGACCTCCACGGCCGTGCTGCCTCGCTACCTGGCGGGGGAGCGGGTGCTCTACGGCTACACCCTGCCCGACGGTCTCACCCCGCACGGCCCCCTGCCCGAACCGATCGTCACCCCCACCACCAAGGCCGCCGACGGCGAGCACGACGAACCGATCACCGTGGCCGAGGTCGCCGAACAGGGCCTCGTCGAGCCGGCGCTGTGGAAGCGGATCCAGCAGGTTGCCCTCGACCTCTTCGCTCGGGGTGCGGCCATCGCCGATGCGGCCGGGTTCGTGCTCGCCGACACCAAATACGAGTTCGGCCTCGGTCCCGACGGTGAGCTCCTCCTGATCGACGAGATGCACACCCCAGACTCGTCGCGCTACTGGGCGAAGGACACGCTCGACGAGCGCCTCGCCAACGGGCAGGCGCCCGACGGCTACGACAAGGAGCCCGTCCGGCTCGCCCTCAAAGCGGCCGGCTACCACGGCGACGGCCAGCCACCCGAGCTGCCACCCGAGGTCTGGGAACAGACCTCGGCCCGCTACGTCGAACTCTACGAACGCCTCACCGGTCGCACGTTCGTGCCCGGAGCCCAACCAGCCCAACAGCGGATCCTCGCCAACCTCTCGGAGCTCGTATCCCATGAGTAGCGCCTTTCACCCCGACGACATGCCCAAGGAGGAATGCGGGGTGATCGGCATCTCGAGTTCGGGGCACGACGCCGCCCGGCAAGCATTCTTCGGCCTGTACGCCCTGCAGCACCGAGGTCAGGAAGCGGCCGGCATCGCCGTTGCCGACGGCAGGGCGGTGCGGGTGCACAAGGGGCAGGGGCTGGTCAACCAGGTCTTCAACCCCGACGTGCTTCGCCCGCTCACCGGTGGGATGGCGATCGGGCACACCCGGTACTCCACCACGGGCGCCAACTCCGATCGCAACGTCCAGCCCTACGTGATCGAGACCATGCACGGGCCGCTCGGTGTGGCCCACAACGGCAACCTCGTCAACACCGACCAGCTCCGTCAGAAGCTGCTCGAGCGAGGGGCCGGTCTCCAGTCGTCGTCGGATTCCGAAGTCATCGCGCTGATGCTTGCAGCGTCTGAGGGATCGACCTGGGAAGAGCGCCTCGTCAACGTCATGCCGCAGTGGCAGGGCGCCTACTCGCTGGTGATCATCGCCGGCACGAAGGTGGTGGCCTGCCGAGATCCATGGGGCTTCCGACCGCTCTCGATCGGCAAGCTGGCCTCTGGCGGCCACGTCGTTGCGTCGGAGACCGGCGCCCTCGAAACCCTCGGCTGCAAGGCGATCCGCGAGATCGAGCCGGGCGAGGTCGTGATGCTGCAAGGGGATCTGGCCCGCTCCACGCATGCCCTGCCGGCCGAGCCGCAGCAGGCGCGCTGCACGTTCGAGCACATCTACTTCTCCCGCCCGGATGCGTTCTGGGACGGCATGAACGTGCACCAGGCCCGGCAGCGCCTCGGCGAGGAGCTGGCCCGTGAGCATCCGGTCGAGGCCGACGTCGTGATCCCGGTTCCCGATTCCTCGATGCCTGCTGCCATCGGGTACGCCGCCGTCTCCGGCATCACCTACAACGAGGGGTTCGTGAAGAACCGCTACATCGGTCGCACGTTCATCGAGCCCACCGACGAATTGCGCAAGCAAGGTGTGGCCCTCAAGTTCAACACGCTCGAGGAGAACATCCGGGGCAAGCGGGTGATCGTGATCGACGACTCGATCGTTCGTGGCACTACCTCGGGTCCGTTGGTGAAGCTGGTGCGCGACGCCGGGGCCACCGAAGTGCACATGCGGGTCACCTGCCCGCCCATCGCCCACCCGTGCTTCTTCGGGGTCGACATGGGCACGTACGAAGAACTCATCGCCCACCAGCTCGGTGTTCCCGAGATCTGCGACCACATCGGTGCCGACAGCCTCGGCTTCTTGTCGGTCGAGCGCATGATGAAGGCGCTGGGCAAGGACGACGGCTACTGCAACGCCTGTTTCACCGGTCACTACCCGATTCCGGTCCAGCTGTCGCTGGCCAGCTCGAAGGCCCGTTTCGACGGAGTGTTCGGCTGATGCGGGTCCTGCTCATCGGATCCGGCGGTCGTGAACACGCCATGGCAAACGCCATCCTGGCCTCACCGCTGCTGAGCGAACTCCAGGTGGCGCCGGGCAATCCGGGCACCGAACCTCACAACGTGGTGCTCGAGGTCGCCGACCACGCCCAGGTGGTGGCGCACTGCCGCGACGCCGCCGTCGACCTCGTCGTCGTCGGACCCGAAGTTCCGCTCGTGGCCGGTCTGGCCGACGCAGTCACCGACGCCGGGATCGCCTGCTTCGGACCCAGCAAAGTCGCCGCACAACTCGAAGGGTCGAAGGCATTCGCCCGGGCCTTCGCCGAACGTCACGGCATCCCCGGCCCGGCCTTCGAGCGCTTCACCGATGCGGACGCGGCGATCGCCTACCTCGATGTGATCGGCGGACCGGTCGTGGTGAAGGCCGACGGTCTGGCCGCCGGCAAAGGTGTCATCATCCCCGAGGGCCGCACCGAGACCGAGCAGGCAATTCGAGAGATGCTGAGCGGAGCCTCGATGGGCGACGCGGGCACGGCCATCGTGCTCGAGGAGCGGATGGAGGGCGAGGAGCTCTCCCTCTTCGGGATCTCGAGCGCCACCCAACTCGATCCGCTCGGCGGCCTCACCGCACAGGACCACAAGCGAGTGGGCGACGGCGACACCGGGCCCAACACCGGTGGCATGGGCGCCTTCGCTCCGGTCCCGGGTGTCGATCCGGCGCTGGTCGCCGAGCTGGTCGACACCTTCCTCGTCCGAGCATCGCAGGGTATGGCCGCCGAGGGCACGCCCTATGTCGGGGTCATCTATGCCGGCATCATGCTCACACCCAAGGGCCCCCGCCTCGTCGAGTACAACTGCCGCTTCGGTGATCCCGAGACCCAGGTCCTGCTCCCGCTGCTCGACAGCGACCTGCTCGCCGTCATGGCAGCCGCCGCCAACGGCGAAGCGTGGACTCCTCTCACCGTGCGCCCCGACACCACAGCCGCCACGGTGGTGGTCGCCGCCAACGGCTATCCAGCCGACCCGGTCAAGGGTGTGCCCATCCCCGATGTGATCGACCTCGATCAGGTCGACGTGCGCGTGCTCCACGCCGGCACCACCCGCACCGCCGACGGCCATCTCGTGTCGTCCGGCGGCCGAGTCCTCAATGTGGTCGGCGTCGGTGCCGACCTCGACCAAGCCCTGCGAAAGGCCTACACCGTGGTCGACGACGTCACCAGCAACACCGAGCTCTTTGCTCGGTCCGACATCGGTTGGCGTCATGCCACCGGCGAACGGGCCGGGTCACTGCGATGACCACAGAGGATGCCTACGCCGCCGCCGGCGTGAGTTTCAGCGCCGGCGACGAAGCCATCGAGCAGATCGCCGAGGCGGTCAAGGAAACCCACACCGAGCGCGTCGTCGCCGGGGTCGGGAGCTTCGGTGGTGTGTTCGACATGGCCAACCTGGGCATGGATCAGCCATTGCTGGTGAGCTCCACCGACACCTGCGGCACCAAGACCGTGCTCGCGGCCGAACTCAGCATGTGGGACAACATCGGCGCCGACATCGTGAACCACGGGGTCAACGACGTGTTGGTGCAGGGGGCCCGGCCGCTCTTCATGCTCGACACGATCTCGGCGGGAGTACTCGACCCCGACATCGTCGGCCGGGTCGTTCGTTCGATGGCGGCCGCCTGCAAGAAGAATGGTTGCGTCCTGCTGGGCGGGGAGACCGCCGAGGTCCCCGATCTCATCGTGGCCGGCGGTGTCGACGTCGCCGGCACCATGGTCGGTGTCGTCGATCGTGGCGAGCTCCTGCCGACCAACGACATCGCCGCCGGTGATGTGCTGATCGGGCTCGAGTCCAACGGCCTCCACACCAACGGCTACTCGCTCGCCCGCCGCCTCGGCGCCGTCCATGGCTACGACACGCCAGTGCCCGGGTCCGATGTTCCGCTCGGCGAAGCCCTGCTCGCCCCACATCGCAGCTACCTCGAACCGTTGGCGAAGGTGCTCGACGCCAAGATCGTCAAGTCGCTGGCCCACCTCACCGGCGGTGGGTTCCCCGACAACATTCCGCGCTGTTTGCCCAAGGGCCTCGGCGCCACGGTCGACACCTCCGCCTGGGAGACCCCGCCGCTGTTCGCCTGGCTGCAGGAAGCCGGTGGGCTCGGTCTGGTCGAAGCCCACCGGATCTTCAACATGGGGATCGGCATGGTCGCCATCGTCGCGGCCGAGCACGTCGAGACCTTCCGCTCGCTGGTCGACGAACCGACCTACGTCCTCGGCGAGGTCGTCGACGGCGAGGGCGTGACCCTCTCCTGAGGGCACCAGAGATGACGACCACCAAACGACTCGTCGTCCTGGTCTCGGGTTCGGGCACGAATCTGGGCGCCGTTCTGGACGCCTGCAACGCCGGGCGGCTCGACGCCGGCGTGGTTGCGGTCGTGTGCAATCGGGCGGGCGCCTACGCCCTCACGCGAGCCGCCGACCATGACGTGCCGGCGCTGCTGCTCGAACGGTTGCCCGGTGAGGCCCGGGCCGACTACGACGCCCGGCTGGTCGAACTGGTCGCACCGTTCGAGCCCGACCTGGTGGTGTTGGCCGGATGGATGCGGATCCTCACCCCGACCTTCGTCGGCCGCTTCCCGGTGATCAACCTGCACCCGGCCCTGCCCGGCCAGTTCCCCGGTGCCCACGCCATCGACGAAGCGTTCGCCGCCTGGGAAGCCGGTGAGATCACCGAGTCGGGCGTGATGATCCACTGGGTCCCCGATGCCGGCGTCGACGAGGGTCCGGTCATCCTGCATGCCGTGGTCCCGTTCGAAGCCGGTGACACACTGGAGACCTTCGAAGCCCGCGTCCACACCGTCGAACATCGCGCCATCGTCGAGGCCATCGACCTGGCGCTCGCCACCGCCGAGGAGCACCATGCCGCACATCAATGACGCCGTCTTCCGTGGCGCCGAAGCCCTGACGTTCGACGACCTGCTCGTCGTCCCAGGATGGAGCGAAGTGCTGCCCCACGACGTCGACACCAGCACCCAGCTCGGCGAGCTGACCCTGCGGGTGCCGCTCATGTCGGCCGCCATGGACACCGTCACCGAAGCCCCGCTGGCCGTGGCGATTGCCCGTGAGGGCGGCATCGGCATCCTGCACCGCAACCTTTCGATCGACGAGCAGGCCGAGCAGGTCGAGCGTGTGAAGAAGGCCCAGTCGGGGATGATCTCGGCCCCGGTTCGCCTCGGCCCCGACGCGTCGCTGGCCGATGCCGAGGTCATCATGAATCGCCACAAGATCTCGGGTGTACCGATCTGTGATGCCGACGACCATCTCCTCGGCATCCTCACCAACCGCGACATTCGCTTCTGCGGCGACGACGAGTACGAGCGGAACGTCACCGAATACATGACCCAGGCACCCCTCGTCACGGCGCCGGTCGGCACCACGCTCGACGAGGCGGTGGCGATCCTGCACAAGCACCGGATCGAGAAGCTCCCACTGGTCGACGCCGACAACCGGCTGGCCGGCCTCATCACGGTCAAGGACATCAACAAACGGATCGAGAAGCCCGACGCCACGCTCGATGCCGATGGCCGACTCTGCGTCGGTGCCGCCGTCGGGGTCACCGACACCGCCGAGCGAGCCGAGGCGCTGGCCGCCTCCGGTGTCGACATGCTCGTGATCGACACGGCGCACGGCCACACCCGTGGCGTGATCGACGCGATCCGCACCATCAAGAAGGGATGGCCGCACGTCATGGTGGTCGGCGGCAACGTCGTCACCCGCGAAGGTGTCGACGCCCTCGTCGAGGCCGGGGCCGACGTCGTCAAGGTCGGCGTGGGTGCCGGGTCGATCTGCACCACCCGCATCGTCTCCGGTGCCGGCATGCCACAGATGTCGGCGATCTACGAATGTGCCGAGGCGGCGCGCTCACACCGTGGTGCCGGCCGGCCGCTGCCGATCATCGCCGATGGTGGCGTGGTGTCGTCGGGCGACATCGTGAAGGCATTCGCCGCCGGCGCCGATGCGGTCATGCTCGGCAATCTCCTGGCCGGCGTCGACGAGGCGCCGGGCGATCTCGAGTTGGTCGACGGCGCGATGTGGAAGACCTACCGGGGGATGGGATCCGCCGGTGCCATGCGTGGCCGGGCGACCGATCGCTACGGCACCGGTCAAGCACCGGGCAAGCACGTGCCCGAAGGTGTCGAGGCCCGTGTCCGCTACGCCGGTGCGTTGACCGAGCTGATGAGCCAGCTGGTCGGCGGGCTGCGCTCGGGCATGGGCTATGCCGGGGCGGCCGAGTTGTCCGATCTCCAGGAGCGCACCCGTCTGGTGCGCATCACCGGTGCCGGCTTGCGCGAGAGCCATCCGCACGATGTCGCAGTGACCCGCGACTGAATTTCACCCCACGCGGAACCGGTCGCGATACCGGGCCGTGAACAGTGCCGGCATCCCGCCGGTATGGACGAACACGATGGTGGTTTCGCCCGTGAACTCGCCCCGTGCCACCCCGCCGATGAGTCCGGCCATCGCGCGACCCGAGTACACCGGGTCGAGCACCACGCCCTCGGTGTCGGCGACGAGTCGCAACGCCTCGAACACCGCGTCGGTGGGCTCGCCGTAGGGCACCGACGCCTGCGAACGATCGAGTCGAACCTCGCCGGTCGGTCGTTCTTGGCCGAGGAGATCGGCGATGGCATCCGCCAACGGGGCGATGTGTGCGTCCACCGTCGGCACCGCAGCAACGTCATAGCCCTGCACTCGCGAATGATCGCCGAATCCTGCAGCGAGCCCCGCGTGGGTGCCGCCGGTGCCGACGGCGGTGACGACCAGTGGGCGGGCCGATCCCGCGGCATCGAGTGCCAACTCGATCTCGGTCGCACACGTGGCGTAGGCGGCGGCACCGACCGGTGACGATCCCCCGAGCGGGATCTCGTAGGGCCGCCGGCCCTCGGACCGTAGCCGCTCGATCGTGGCATCGAAGGCGGCAGCACGCTGCTCGACGGTGGTCCACACGATGTCGATCCCGAAGAGGTCGTCGAGCACGAGATTGCCCTCGGGGACGGTCTTCGGTTCCGACTCGGCCAGCACGGCAACGCAGTCCAGCCCCGCCGCACGCGCCGCCGACCCGGTGGCTCGCACATGGTTCGACTGAGCCGCGCCCCCGGTGACGAGCACATCACAGCCCTGGGCGAGTGCATCCCCGACGAGCAGCTCGAGCTTGCGCGACTTGTTCCCTCCGCCGGCGAGACCCGTGAGATCGTCCCGCTTGAACCAGAGGGTGCCGGCGGGGAGTCCGAGCGCTGCTCCCAACCGGTCGGCCGGCCGGATCGGCGTGTTGCGGGCAGCAAAGTCGACCATGGGTGGGAGCATCAGACCATTCAAGCAGGGGCTCGCCGTGATGTCCGATTTCCGCTCGTCATCCTCGACGAGGTCCGCCAGGATGATCGACATGACACCACCGACGGTCGATCCACCCCTCGAAGCCTGGATGCTCGCGGTCGAGAGCCGGGACGCTCGCTTCGATGGTTGGGTGATCGTCGGCGTGACCTCGACCGGCATCTATTGCCGGCCGAGCTGTCCAACACCGGTCCGGCCCAAGCGGTCGAACATGGCGTTCTTCCCCACGCCGGCCTCGGCGCAGGCTGCCGGCTTCCGGGCGTGCAAGCGTTGTGCTCCTGATGCGTCGCCGGGATCGCCGGAGTGGAACCGACGCGACGATCTCGTTGCCCGAGCGGTGCGAGCGGTCGATGACGGTGTCGTCGACCGAGAGGGCGTCGACGGCCTGGCTCGTCGATTGCACGTGAGTGCTCGGCACCTGCACCGTCTGCTCGCCCGAGAACTCGGGGTCGGTCCGCTGGCGTTGGCTCGAGCCCGCCGGGCCCGAACAGCCCGAGCGCTCATCGAGACGACCGACCTGGCTTTCTCCGACGTCGCGTTCGCCTCAGGTTTCGAGAGCATCCGCCAGTTCAACGACACGATCCGAGAGGTGTTCGCCCAGACGCCGACCCAGCTTCGAGCGGCCACCTCCCACCGACGAGACGTGGCCGCGCCGAACTGGATCGACGTGCGACTCGGAGTGCGCGAACCCTTTGCCGTCGATCAGGTGTGGGGCTGGCTGGCCGCTCACGCGATCGCCGGTGTCGAAGAGGTCGACGGCGCCATCTTCCGGCGGAGTCTCCGCCTCCCGGGCGGGCATGGTGTCGTCGAGCTCGAACCGGTCACCGCGTCGGGTGGTGGTGCCTGGATCCAGGCTCGCTACCGGCTCGACGATTTCGCCGATCTCGCAGCGGCGGTCCAGGCGAGTCGCCGCCTCCTCGACCTCGATGCCGATCCGACCATCATCGACGACGCCCTCACCCGGGACCGCTCGATCGCCGCACTGGTGCAGCGCCAGCCCGGGCTCCGCTCGCCCGGCGACGTTTCGGGCAGCGATGCGACCATCCGAGCCGTCCTGCACCAGCAGGTGTCGTTGGCGAGTGCCCGGGCGATGGCTGCTCGACTCGTCGGGCAGTTGGGTGAGCCGTTAGCCGAGCCGGTGGGCGCTGTCACGACCGTCTTCCCCGGTGCCGAGGTCTGGGCTGCGGCCGATCCGAGTTCGCTGGGACTCACCACGGCCCGCGCCGACACCGTCGTGCGGGTCGCAACCGCACTCGCCGACGACACCCTCGATGTCTCGCCGTTGGCGGACCGAGCCGCGGCGCGAGCACAGCTCCTGGCGATCAAGGGCATCGGCCCGTGGACCGCTTCGATCGTCGCCCTTCGAGGACTCGCCGATCCCGACGCCTTCACCACGAGCGATCTGGCGTTGAACCGTGTCGCGCAGGAGCTCGGTGTCGCCGAGGTGGGTGATGCGGCCGGACTCGAGCGGGCCGCAACGGCGTGGCGACCGTGGCGGTCGTACGCCATGCACCACCTGTGGCACCACTATCTGACGAAGAAGGACGAGGATTGACATGCGTACACCACGAGACGCCACCAGGCACGCGACGGCCACGATCGACACACCGGTCGGTCGGCTCCATGTGTTGGCGACATCGGAAGGGCTCTCCGCCCTGCTGTGGCCCGACCTCGACGCCGAGCTCGAACGCATCCGCGTGAGTCCAGAACAGCTCGATGACCGGCGGCCAGCGATGGCAGGCGACGTCGAGCGGCAGCTCGAGCAGTATTTCGCCGGTGCCCGGACCGAGTTCGACCTCCCGCTCGACCCGCACGGCACCGACTTCCAACTCACGGTCTGGGCGGCGCTCCGGGAGATCCCGTTCGGTCTCACGTCGAGCTACGGCCAGCAGGCCCGGGCCATCAACCGACCCCGAGCCATTCGAGCCGTGGCCGCCGCCAACGGCAGGAATCCGATCTCGATCATCGTGCCGTGTCATCGGGTGATCGGGGCGGACGGATCACTCACCGGTTTCGCCGGCGGACTCGACACCAAAGCCTGGCTGCTGGAGCACGAACGACGTCGCTAGGGTTGAGAGATGTCACTCGTCGATGCATCGCCCCGTCAGATCGGCTCCTTCGAGGTGGGACCGCTCGGGTTCGGTTGTTGGCGCTTCACCCATGCCTCGGTCGACGAGGCCACAGCGATCCTCGAGGTGGCCTTGGACGCAGGGATGAACCTCATCGACACCGCCGATGTCTATGGCCTCGACTGGGGTGGCACCGGCTTCGGGCTGAACGAGGAGATCCTCGGCAAGGTGCTCGCAGCCCATCCCGGCCTGCGCGACCGGATGGTGTTGGCGACCAAGGGCGGCATCCGGCCGCCGGTTCCCTACAACAGCGGGCGCGACTACATCGTGTCAGCCTGCGACGACAGCCTGCGGCGGCTCGGCGTCGAACGAATCGACCTCTACCAGATCCACCGTCCCGACTTCTACACCCATCCCGAAGAGCTCGCCGGAGCGCTCACGGAGCTGCGAACGGCGGGCAAGATCGCCGAGGTCGGCGTGTCGAACTACCTGCCGGCGCAGACCGACGCCCTGCAGGCCTACCTCGACTTCCCGATCGTCACCGACCAGCCGCAGTTCTCGCTGCTGTTCACCGATCCGCTGCGAGACGGCAGCCTCGACCGTGCGATGCGCGTCAAGGCCACACCGCTTGCGTGGAGCCCCCTCGGTGGTGGCTCGTTGGCGACGGGTGAGGGCCTCGACGAGGCACTGCTCGGCGTGCTCGACGGACTCGCTCAGCGCGAAGGCGTCGATCGCGCCGCCATTGCCCTGGCGTGGGTGCTCGCGCATCCGTCGCGACCCGTGGCCCTGGTCGGATCGCAGACGCCGTCGCGCCTGTCGGGCTACGGCAACGCGCTCGGTGTCACACTCGAACGGAGCGATGTCTACGCGCTCCTGCAGGCGGCCGAAGGTGTTCCCTTGCCATGAACCTCGGATCGCTGCCCGGCATCGGCTGGACCGCCGACGACATCCCCGATCAGCAGGGTCGAGTCGCCATCGTTACCGGTGGCAACAGCGGGCTCGGCTTCGAGACGGCGAAGGCACTGGCCAAGGCCGGCGCACGAGTCGTCCTCGCGGTTCGAACCCCGGCGAAGGGTGAGGTGGCTGCCGAGGCGATCGTTCGCAACCTCGGACCGGGCGCATCGGTCTCGGTGACCCGGGTCGACCTGTCGAGCGTGGCGACGGTGCGAGCGGCAGCCGACCAGCTCCTCGCCGATCTGGACCGCCTCGATCTCTTGATCAACAACGCAGGGATCATGGCGACACCACCCCAGCTCAGCGTCGACGGGGTCGAGCTGCAGTTCGCCAGCAACCACCTCGGCCATTTCGCACTCACCGGACTCCTCTTGCCGCTGCTGCTGGCCACGCCCAGCTCGCGAGTGGTGAGTGTGTCGAGCCTGGCCGCCAACTCCGGCTCGCTCATCGACCATGACCCCACCTCGCTGATCGGCTACGAGCGTTTCAAGGCCTATGGCACCACCAAGCTGGCCAACCAGGTCTTCACCGCCGAACTCGATCGGCGCTGCACCGCCGCAGGGGTCGACGTTGCCGCCGTCGCCGCCCATCCCGGGCTGGCGCACACCAACCTCCAGAACGGCTTCTCACTCGGCAGCATCGCCCAGACGCTCACCAACATCGGCGCCAGGTTCGTCACCCAGCCAGCCTCGATCGGCGCCCTCGCCACCCTGCGCGCCGCCACCGATCCCAACGTCCGAAGCGGCGACTACTTCGGGCCAGCACTCCCCGGCGAGTTCTTCGGGACGCCCAAGAAGCTCGAACTCTTGCCCACCGCGCTCGACCGCGAGACGGGTCGAAGATTGTGGGTACGCTCGGTCGAACTGAGCGGTGTCGGCTACGCAGCGTTGGAGGGACGCAATGGCGAGTGAAATGCATCTTCCGACGCAAGCGCGCGACTCGGTCGTTTCCTGGAGAGCCGACGTCGATGAACTCGTCGGCCGACTCCACCGCGATGTCGGCGAGCTGCCGTACGACCCCACACCCGAGCGGCTCTACTGCGCGGCCGATCTCTATGCCGGGTTCGAGGGAGGCTTCGCCAACACCGTCGACCAGCAGATCTACGCTCGAGCCCGCGCCGCCGGCGGTCCCATGCTCGACCCGACCGAGGAGATCGTCCAGCGGCTCCACGATCACGGCATTTCCCTTGCGTTGGAGCACTTCCGCCGAGACCGCACGCTCGTCGGGGTGATGGGTGGCCACGCCATGGTGCGAGGATCGGCGGTGTATCGCAGCGTGGTCGAGCTGGGACGACAGCTGGCGCGCGCCGGCTTTTGCGTGACGACCGGCGGTGGACCGGGGGCGATGGAGGCCGCCAACCTCGGTGCGGCCTCCGCTCACCTGGAGCTGGCGGTCGTCGACGAGATCGTCGCCGAGCTCGCGATGGCACCCTCGTTCGAGGATGATCCGACGGCCTTCGTGGGCGTGGCCCTCGCCATGGCCGGGAGCATCGAAGCCCAGGGAGGATTGGCGACCTCGCTCGCCGTGCCGACCTGGTTCTACGGGCACGAACCGTCGAACCCCTTTGCGTCGCACCTCGCCAAGTACTTCTCGAACTCCGAACGCGAGGCCGGCCTGCTGGCGATCGCCGACGGCGGGATCGTCTACGTACCGGGAGGGCCGGGTACGATGCAGGAGGTCTTCCAGGACGCAGCGCAGAACGCCTATCGCACGTTCGGGGGTCCGTTTCCGATGGTCTTCCTGGATCCTCCCGACGACCCGGACTGGTGGCAACTCTCTGGCATCCTCACCGCGCTCGATCAGGTCTTCATCGACGGTGAAGGTGAGGACCGCCCCGGGCGTGAGTTGCTTTGCTCAGCGAGTTCGGTGGCTGACGTGGTCGCTGCGCTGGTGCATCAGGAGGTGCAGCCCTCGGCGCCGGGCTCGCACTCCGGGACCGTCAAGCGGTCGTAGATCTTCGAGAAGTCGTACTCGAACGTGGTGCTCTGGGCGAGCAAGGCGGCGCCGAGCATCAGACCGACGAACATCCACAGCAGGTACTGTGACCTGCCCCAATTCGCCGTGGGATCGGGAATCGACTCGAGGAACGAGCGCTGCCGCTTGCCTGAACCAAGTTGTTCGGTGGTCGACATGGGGGCTCCCGGCCGGGCGATGAACTCGAGGGTGTGTAAACACCATTGCAGTCGAAGCGAAGGCCAGATTGTAGTCACCCCGCCCTCGGTGCGCCTCCCCCGGCCTGCCGCGATAGCTTGCGACGGAGCATCGCCAGGTTCGACGAGAGGGGGTGATGCCACATGGTCAAACGACTCACCGAGTTCAGCCACGGCGCTGGTTGAGCATGCAAGCTCGCCCCGAGCGAGTTGGCCCACGTGTTGGGCCGTCTCACCCCCAACAGTGACGAACGCATCCTGGTCGACGCCGCAACCGGCGACGACGCCGCCGTCTGGCGTCTCGATGACGACCGGGCACTCGTGTTCACCGCCGACTTCATCACTCCCGTCGTCGATGATGCGACGACCTGGGGTCGGATCGCCGCGTGCAATGCGGTGTCCGACGTCTATGCCATGGGTGGCCGCCCGTTGATCGCCCTGAACCTGGTCGGCTGGAACAACGACGAGCTCCCAGCCGACCTGTTGGGCGACGTCCTTGCGGGCGCCGCCGAGGTGGCAGCCGAGGGTGGGTTCTTCCTCGTGGGCGGGCACACCGTCGACGACCCCGAGCCGAAGTTCGGGCTGGCCGTGGTGGGCGAGGCCGACCCCGATCACCTGATCACCAATGCCGGCCTGCGACCCGATCAAACGCTCGTTCTCACCAAGCCGCTCGGCATCGGCGTGATCTCGACCGCACTCAAGGCGGGTTCGGCGCCAGTCGACGTGGTCGAAGCCGCCGTCAACCAGATGACCAGACTCAACGCCGAGGCGTCACGCGTGGCGCTCGCTCACGGCGCGACCGGAGGCACCGACGTCACCGGGTTCGGACTCATCGGCCATCTGGGCCGGGCCGCCCGTGAATCCGGTGTCGACGTCGACCTGTCGGTCGGTTCCGTGCCGTTCATCGACGGTGTGCGAGCGCTGGCCGACGCCGGCTTCGTTCCCGGCGGTTCCCGACGCAATCTGGCCTCGCTGATCGACCAGGTCGACGAGGGCGACACCGACGATCTCACGGTGCTCCTCCTCGCCGACGCCCAGACCTCGGGCGGTCTCGTCTTCGGTGTCGACCCCGACCATGTCGACGACGTCCTCGCCCAGCTCGCGGCGACCGGCCACACCGCCGCTGCGATCGGCCGCACCCGGGATCCCGACGACGCCGCCAACCCCGGCATGCTCCACCTGCTCGCATGACCCTCCACCGCACCGAGATCTCCGTTCGATGGGCCGAGCTCGACCCGTACGCCCATGTCAACCACGCCGTCTACGTCGGGTATCTCGAAGTGGCCCGTGCCGAAGCACTCGACCACATCGGATTGTCGCTGCCCATGGTGAGCAAGGCTGGCCTGCAATTCGTGGTCGTCGAACTCAACGTGAAGTACAAGCGAGCCGCGGAGATGGGCGACCAACTTGTCGTCGAAACCAGCCTCGACCGGACGAGCCGAGCCACCTCGACCTGGCACCAGCGCATCCTGCGCGGCGACGAGGTCATGATCGTCGGGTCGGTCACCGCCGCCGTCACCGACGCCACCGGCCGTCCGGTCCGCCCGCCCCAGTGGATCTCCGACGCCCTCGAGCGCTTGCGGCCTTGAACTGGGTGTCGATCGGCGACGCCCAGTAGGGTCGCACGCATGGCCGGACCTGCCTTCAACACCGACTTCGAGCCCGAGTACGGCGCCGTCGTCGAGCTCTCCCCACTCATCCGACGCGTCGTCGCTCCCAACGCCAACCCCTTCACGTTCAAGGGCACCGGTGTGTATCTGATCGGGCGGGGTGAGGTGGCCGTGATCGATCCGGGGCCGAGTCTCGACACCCATCTCGACGCCGTACTCGACGCCCTCGACGAAGGGGAACAGGTCACCCAGATCCTCGTCACCCACACCCACACCGACCACACCGCCGGCGTGGCCAAGTTGGTCGAGCGCACCGGCGCCCCCACCTACGGGTTCGGGCCCCATGGCCCGGTGCCCGAGCACGATCCGCTCGAAGCGATCAGTTTCGACGAGTACTTCACCGCCGAGGAGAAGCAGAAGATCGAGAAGATGTGGAACGACATGCCCGAGGAACTCAAACGTGAGGGCCCCGACACCGAGTTCGTTCCCGACCACGCAGTGGGCGACGGCGACCGGATCTCGAGCGAGGCCGGCGGCTGGACCATCGAGGTCGTCCACACGCCGGGCCACACGTCCAACCATGTGTGCTTCGGCCTGGTGGAAGAGAAGACGCTGTTCACCGGCGATCACGTGATGGGCTGGGCCACGTCGGTCATCTCGCCACCCGATGGCGACCTGTTCGACTACATGGCCTCGCTGCGCAAGCTGCTCGAACGAGACGACGAGCGTTTCTGGCCCACCCACGGACCGGCGATCGACGATCCGAAGACCTACGTCCAGTCGTTCCTCGACCATCGCAACGGGCGTGAGGCCCAGATCGTGGCGGCGCTGGGGGAGGGACCCAGCACGATCAAGGACCTGGTTCCGGCCATGTACGCCGACACCACCAAGCAGCTGTGGCGAGCGGCCGCCAACTCGGTCTACTCCCACCTCCTCGCCCTGCATCGAGAAGGGCGGGCCACCACCGACTCGGGCGAACCGAGCCTGGTCGCCACCTGGCGTCTCAGCTGAGCGCTCTGCCCTCGGCCTCGTCGGCGGCCTCGATCTCGTCTCGGCTGATCCCGAGCACGAAGAGCACGGCGTCAAGGTAGGGCACGTTCACCGAGGTGTCGGCCCGTTCGGCCACGATCGGCTTGGCGTTGAAGGCGATGCCGAGGCCGGCGGCGGAGAGCATGTCGAGATCGTTCGCACCGTCGCCGACGGCGACCACCTGGTCGAGCGGGATGCCGTGCTGGGCGGCGATTCGCCGAACGAAATCCGCCTTCGCAGCGCGGTCGACGATGTCGCCGAGCACCCGGCCGGTGAGCACACCGTCGATGATCTCGAGCTCGTTGGCGTGCGCATGGTCGATGCCGAGGTCGGCGGCGAGATGGTCGGTGACCGCCGTGAACCCGCCGCTCACGATGGCGGTGTGGTAGCCCAGCCGCTGCAGGGTGCGGATGAACGTGCGTGCGCCGGGCGTGAGGGTGACCCGCTCCCGCACCGCATCGAGGCGTGCGGCGTCGAGCCCGGCGAGCAGGGCGACCCGCTCCCGCAACGAGGCCGCAAAGTCGAGTTCGCCGCGCATGGCGCGATCGGTGATGGCCGCCACCTCGTCTCGGCAACCGACCTCGTCGGCGATGAGCTCGATGACCTCGTCGGCAATCAGGGTGGAGTCGACGTCGAGCACGACGAGGCGGGCGGCGCGTCGGCCGAGACCCTCTCGATGCACGGCGAGGTCGCAGACCAGATCCTTGGCCACCGTGAGCAAGGCCGAGCGGATCGGTTCGACGTCCACACCTGACACGACCAGCTCGTAGGCCATCACCGGATACTTGGCGAGGCGGACGATGCGGTCGATGTTGCCGTGATTGGCCGAGATGACCGACGCCACTGCACCGAACTCGTTGGGGTGGACATGCGGAGCAATGAGCGTGACGATCAGCCCCTGATGCCGCCGCGGTGAGCTCTCGGGCACGACGTCGAAGTCGACGTCGACGTCGTACTCCCAACCGAAGAGCAGGAGCTCCTTGAGGAGATCCTTGCCCTTGGGGACGGTGATCACGAGGCTGAGCGACAGGCGGCCGCGGATGATGATCTGCTCGATGTCCTGGATCTGGGCGTCGGCGATCCCGAGGACGTCCATCAGCCCGGCGGTGATGCCGGGCTGGTCAGGTCCGGAGATGCGGACCAGGATCGTCTCGGTCGCCCGTTCGTTCACGCGTCGGCCAGTGCGGCGAGAGCGCTCTGGGCGGCGGCGAGGTCGGCCTGGGCAGCAGCGAGCTTCTCCCTGGTCTCGGCCACCAGTTCGGGCTTGGCGTTGTTGACGTAGCCAGCATTGCCGAGCTTGCCCTCGAAACCCTTGATCTGTGTGGTCTTGGCGTCGATCACCTTCGTGATGCGAGCCCGCTCGGCGTCGAGGTCGATCTCGTCCGTGAGGCCCGACAGGAAGACCTGGTGGCCCTCGAAGGCGATGGGGCTGGCGACGGCAGCCTTCGCCTCGGCCGCGGTGACCTCACCGATGCCGGCGAGCGCCTCGATGTAGCCACCGGCCGTGGCAATGAGTTCGAGCACCGGCTGGGGTGCGTGGACCGAGATGCGCTGCTTCGGCTTGACGCCCTGGCTCGAGCGCAGTGACCGGATGGCGGCGACGAGCGCGTCGGCCCGTTCGAAGTCGGCGATGACCGACCGATCGACGAGGTCGACGGCCACGGTCGGCCAGGCGGCACCGGCGAGGACCTCGGCCGGGGGAAGCTCGACCCCGACGACCGAACCGGAACGGGTGGCCGACACATGGGGCCACAGGGCCTCGGTGACGAACGGGGTGACGGGGTGCAGGATGCGCAGGACCGAGTCGAGCACCGTGCCGAGCACGACCTGCTGGACCGGGTCGTCGTCGATGGTCGGCTTGACCGCCTCGAGGTAGCGGTCGCACACATCACGCCACACGAAGTCGTAGAGCGCGTCGACGAAGAAGTTGAACTGGTAGTTGTCGAGAGCTGCCTCGGCAGTGTCGAGGGTCTCGCCCAGGCGAGCGAGGATCCAGCGATCGACGAAGCGAGTGTCGGCTGCACGGACCGGTTCGGCGGCCGGGGACGCATCGGCCAGGCGGCGCAGGGCGAACCGGGTGGCGTTCCAGGTCTTGTTGGCGAAGTTCCGGCCGATGTCGAACTTGGACGAGGTGTTGCGGGCCAGCGGCTGCTCGGTCGAGGGCGTGGCAACACCGGTGGCGGCACCGAAGGCCGACACCATCGTCTTCGAGGGATCACCGGGCGAGGTCTGGATGGGGGCGGCCACCGTGTGGCCGGCGGGCGTGGTGATGAAGGTCGGGGTGAAGGCCTCGCCAGTGTGTGGGCACACCATGTCGACCGGCATGCGGACGTCTTGGGTGTCGGTGGTCATCTGCACGAGCGTGAAGCGCATGGCGTCGGCGCCATGGCTGTGGATGATGTCTCGCGGGTCGACGCCGTTGCCCAGCGTCTTCGACATCTTCTGGCCGTGACCGTCTTGGATCATGGCGTGGATGAACACGTCGGTGAAAGGCAGCTGGCCGTTCATGAAGTAGCGATTGAACATGACCATGCGGCTGACCCACAGGGTGATGATCTCGCGGGCGGTGGTGAGCACCGAGGTGGGATTGAACGCGTCGAGGATGCCGTCGGTCTCGGGGAAGTCGTCGGTCCAGGGCCAGGCCATGGTGGACATCGGCCACAGTCCCGACGAGAACCAGGTGTCGAGCACGTCGGGATCCCGAACGAAGCCATCGGCCTCGAGCGCCGCGACCACGCCCGCTTCGTCGAGGGAGGCATCGGCCCGGTCGAGGCGACGCAGGGTGGCCTGGGGCGGAACGCAGACCGACTCCTCGACCTCGTCGTCGGTGACCCGGCGCACCAGGTGGGCACAGCCGGCGTCGGCCCAGCGGCCCCCGACCTTGACGGCCACGTCGATGCCGACGCCGTCGAGTGCCGCTGCCAGTTCCGGTGCGAGATCGGCGTTGGCGACCAAGCGATTCCACACCGGGATCTGATGGCCCCACCACAACTGCCGAGAGATGCACCAGTCGCGGATGTTCTCGTGCCAGGTCTGGTAGGTCTTGGCGTAGCGCTCGGGGTAGAAGCGCAGCTCGCCGTCGCCAGGTTCGCCGGTGCGGGGGCTGACACCCTCGGGGAGGTCGGCGATCTGCTCGGGCGTCTGGGCTCGCAACGCCGAGCCACGCAGGCGGTCGTCGGTGACGGCCACATACCACTGATCGCTGAGCCACGGCTCGATCGGGACGTGACTGCGATAGGAGTGTCCGACCGAGTGGGAGTAGTCGCGCACCTCGTGCAGCAGTCCGTGTTCGTCGAACCAGGTGACGACGGCCGTGCGGGCGTCTTCTCGGCTGAGGCCGAGGAAGGGCTGGCACTCGGCGCTGGCGTCGTCCCAGCCGTACTGGTCGGTGATCGAGCCATCGGGGCCCATGATGTTGATGATCGGCAGGTCGTGGCGCTGGCCGATCTCGTAGTCGTTGGGGTCGTGGGCGGGGGTCACCTTCAAGAAGCCGGTGGCGATCTTGGCCTTGGCGTCCTCGCCGTCGGGATCGGCCATCACGACGTAGTCGTCCTCGACGATCGGGATGACCCGACCGACGATGGGGAGCGTGACGGTCTTGCCGCGCAGACCGGCGGCCCGAGGATCGTTCGGATTCACGGCGACGGCGGTGTCACCGAACATCGTCTCGGGGCGGGTGGTCGCCACCGTGACGTGGCCGGAGCCGTCGGTGAGCGGGTAGTCGAGGTACCACATGTGGCCCTCGACCTCTTCCATCTCGACCTCGTCGTCGGAGAGGGCGGTGCGACTGACGGGGTCCCAGTTGACGAGCCGCTTGCCCCGGTAGATCAGCCCGTCGTCGAACAGTTCGAAGAAGGCGTGGCGCACGGCGGTGGCACACATGTCGTCCATGGTGAAGCGGGTGCGGTCGAAGTCGCACGAGGCGCCCATCTCGCGCAGCTGCCCGAGAATGACCTCCTCGTACTCGTCCTTCCACTCCTGCGTCTTGGCGATGAACGCCTCCCGCCCCATCTCGAGCCGTTTGGTCCCCTCGGCGAGGAGTCGCTTCTCGACGACGGTCTGGGTGGCGATTCCGGCGTGATCGGTGCCCGGCATCCACAGGGTGGGCACGCCCCGCATCCGGTGGTAGCGGATGAGGACGTCTTGCAGCGTGTTGTTCAGCGCATGCCCGAGGTGAAGGGCCGCAGTGACGTTCGGCGGTGGGATGACGATCGAGTAGGTGTCCTCGTCGGGATCTTCCGGTTCCTCGACGTGGAACACGCCGGCGGCTTCCCACACGGCGAGCACCGCAGCCTCGGTGTCGGCCGGCTGGTAGGCAGTGGGGAGCTCGGGCAGAGAAGTCGCGGAGGTCATCGTGGGCAAAGGGTACCGTGAGGGGATGATCAGGCTCTACGACACCGCACGACGCTCGGTGGTTCCCCTCGAACTCCGCGATCCCGGCAAGGTCTCGATCTACGTCTGCGGTCCCACGGTCTACGCTCCGCCGCATCTCGGGCACGGCCGCATGGCGCTGTCCTACGACATCCTCCGTCGCTACCTGGTCTTCCGTGGCTACGACGTCGAGTTCGTCTCGAACATCACCGACATCGAGGACAAGATCATCCAGCGAGCGGCCGAGGAGGGTCGCCCGTGGCAGGAGGTCACGGCCGAGTTCGAGCGGGTCTGGTTCGACGCGATGGAGCGCATCAACGTCCTCCGCCCCGATCACACCCCACACGCCACCGAGTACGTCGACCAGATGGTGCAGCTCATCGCCGCGTTGATCGAACGGGAGCGAGCCTACGTCACCTCCGACGGCATCTACCTCGCCGTCCAACAGGTCGAGGGCTACGGGCTGCTCGCTCACCAGAGCATCGACGAACTGGTCGAGGGCGCAGGTGATCGAGCCTTGGTGGGCACCGAAAAGCAGCACCCGGCCGACTTCGCGCTCTGGAAGTTCACCAAGGAAGGTGAGCCGTCGTGGCCCTCACCGTGGGGTGACGGCCGCCCGGGATGGCACACCGAATGTGTCGTGATGAGCCTCGACCTCCTCGGCGAGGGGTTCGATCTGCACACCGGCGGACTCGATCTTGCGTTCCCGCACCACGAGAACGAGCGGGCGCAGGCCATCGCCGTCGACCGTCCGTTCGCCAAGCATTGGATGCACAACGGGTTCGTCGAACTCGAAGGCGAGAAGATGTCCAAGTCGCTCGGGAACGTGACCAACCTGCTCGACCTGACCGAGCAGTACGACCAGCGGGCCTACCGCCTGCTGGTCCTGCAGTCGCATTATCGGTCACCGATCGAGATCACCGACACCACGCTCAACAACGCCGAGGCGGCGCTGGGTCGGCTCGACGCCTTCGGTCGTCGGACCGCTGCGCTTGGCGGCGACCCGGATCCGGCCGCAGTCGAGCGATTCACGTCGGTGATGGACGACGATCTCGACACCCCGGGTGCGGTCGACCAAATGTTCCGTCTCGTCCGCGAGACGAACTCGGCACTCGACGCCGGCAACGACGACGCGGCGGCCACGGCTGCCGCCGGTGCGCTGCTCATCGCCGACACGCTCGGTCTCGTCATCAACACCGGTGGTGCCGACGTGCCACCCGAGGTGCAGGCCCTTGCCGAGGAGCGCCAGGCCGCTCGAGCGGCGAAGGACTTCGCCCGGTCCGACGCGATCCGTGACCAGTTGGCCGGCGATGGCTGGATCATCGAGGACTCGCCCGACGGCCCGATCGTCCGACCCGCCTGATCCACCTTCTGAAGAAAGGGGAATCCGGCCCTCCTCAAGCGCCGTTGGTCGGGCGTGTGATGGAGGCGTGACCACCGATCTGCAACCGACGCTGGAGCGAGAGGTGTCGCTCCCGATGCTGGTGCTGTACGGCCTGGGCACGACCGTCGGGGCCGGGATCTATGCGTTGACCGGCGAGGTCGCCGGTGAGGCGGGGATGCGGGCACCGCTGGCGTTTCTCCTCTCCGCCGTGCTGGCCGGTACGACGGCGCTGGGGTTCGCCGAGCTGACAGGACGGTTGCCCAGGGCGGCAGGTGAGGCGGTGTTCGTCGACACGGCCTTCGGTCATCGCCCGTTGACCCGATTGGTCGGGTTCGCGGTGATCGCAGCGGGAGCGGTGGCCGCGGCCACGATCACCAACGCGTTCGGGGGCTATGTCGCCGAGCTGATCGCTGCTCCGGAATGGCTGATGGTCGTCGCCTTGATCGCCGGCCTCACGGTGGTTGCGGTCGCCGGGGCGAAGGAGTCGGTGGTCGCCGCCGCCGTCTTCACGGTCGTCGAGATCTTCGGGCTCGGCCTGGTGCTGTGGGCGGGCCGGGGCAGCCTCGGCGATCTGGTGTCCAACGTCGACGTGCTGCTCGGTCCCCCGACCAGCGTCGAGGGGTGGTCGGGAGTGCTCGCTGGAGCTTTTCTCGCCTTCTTCGCCTTCCTCGGTTTCGAGGACATCGATGCGGTTGCGGAGGAGACGAACGACGCCAGGGTCACCCTGCCCCGGGCGATCGTCGTGACCCTCGGGCTGACCACCGGACTCTATGTTGCGGTGTCGGCGGTCGCCGTGCTCGAGGTCGATCCCGAGCACCTGGCCAACTCGACGGCGCCCTTGGCGCTCATCTACGAGCAGGCGGGCGGCAACCCCGACGTGCTGGCGTTCATCGCCGCGCTCGCCATGGTGAACGGGGCACTCGTCCAACTCGTCATGATCCCGAGGGTGGTGTACGGCCTGTCGAATCTCGGACTCTTGCCCGCCGCCGTCGGCGCAGTGTCGGCCAAGACACACACGCCATTGCGAGCGACGGTGGTTGCCGCCTCCGTGATCGTCGTGCTGGCCGTTGGCGTCGAGCTCGGTTGGCTGGCTCGCGTCACCTCCGCGTTGGCCATGGGGATCTTCGTCGCCGTCAACGCGGCGCTCCTGGTGATCAAGCATCGCGACGGCCCCACGACGACCTTTCAGGTTCCGATCTGGGTGCCTGCAATCGGCATCGTCGCCTCCGCTGCGATGTGGCTCTCCGAACTCGGTCGCCTGATCGGCGTGCTTGACTGAGCGACAGTGGACGGGCTGCTGCGGTGTGTGTCGAGGCGAGCTGCGGTCGCTGTCGCGTGGTGCGTGATCCTGGTCGGCTGTGTGAGCGACGATGCGGCGCTGCCGACGGCAGGCCCGACGGTCCGCGTCGTGGTGGTCGGCGACGTCATGCTCGGACGCGGGGTGGCAGCGGCGATCGATGCCGACGGTCCCGAGGTCTTCGCAGAGGTTCGACACCTCCTCGGCGCCAACGACATCGCCGCAGCGAACCTCGAGTCGCCGCTGACGTTCCGACCACACCAGTCCGACAACCCGAACGCACTCGAGGCGGACCCAGCATTGGCACAGGTACTTTCAGTCGCCGGCTTCGATCTCGTGGCGCTCGCCAACAATCACCTCGGCGACACCGGCCCCGAGGGGATCGGCGACACCATTGCTGCGGCCGAGGCCGCCGCGATGCTCACGGTCGGTGCGGGCGGTGACGCGGCAGCGGCGGCAGCTTCGCAGGTGTTCGATGTCGGCGGCATGCGCGTCGGATTCCTGGCCTACGACGTGACCGACGCCGGCCTGTCTGCCGGCGATGAGGCCGGTGTGTCGTCATGGCGTTCGGAGACGGCAGCCCCGGCCATCGCCGAACTGGCGTCCAGCACGGATCTTGTCGTCGTGTCACTCCACGGCGGGACCGAGTACCTGCCGGTGAACGATCCGGCAATGACCGAGGTCGCCGGCCTCGCCGCGTCGGCCGGGGCCGATGTGGTCTGGGGTCACGGCGCCCATGTCATCCAACCGATCACGGTGCTCGACGGCGCCCGTCCGACCGTCGTCGCCACGTCGCTCGGCAACTTCCTGTTCGATCAGGTCGGTGCCGACCGAACGACCGGCGCCCTCCTCGAGGTGCTCGCCGACCCCGACGGCGTCATCGCGTACCGGGTGGGGATCACCGAGCATGCCGATCGGCGAGTGCACTTCGTCGACTGGCTATCGCCCAGCGGCGATGCGGCCTTGTTCGATCGCTCATGGTGGCAGCTGGTACAGCCGCCGCTCCTCGCCCCGAGTTCGGCGGTAGCGACGCCCGAGTTCCGCCACGGTGACCTCATCGCCGCCGGTGCGGGCGACATCGACGACAATGGCGCCGACGAGATCGTGGCGTCGTTTCGGCGTCCGGCGGAAGCGACGCCGCTCAACGAGTGGCGCTCCGATCTGACCTGGACCGACGACCGGGGGCGGAGCGCCCACCTCGGGGTGTACCGAGGTGACGAGCTGAGCGAGGTGTGGGTTGCGGGCACGGTGATCGAGCCGATCGCTGCGCTCGAGGTGTGCGACGGATCGATGGCGTTGGTGCACGACCGTCTGGACGACACCACTCCCGTTGCCACCAGCGCATGGACCTGGAACGGATTCGGCTTCGACGCCGCCGACCTGCTCGACGGTGGCGGAACACCGGGCTGCGCCGACGTCAACAGCGACGGAAGGACGGAGCCGATCATCCTCCGTCCGTCGGATGACCTTGGCCCCTGATCAGCAGTCGGCGGCGACATCAGACTGCGGTGGCAGACTGAGCTGGCGACCGAAAGGACGACATGCCGACATCGACCATCACCCGGGCCGTCGCCGCCGTTCTGGCATCGCTGCTGCTCCTCGCGGCCTGCACGTCGAGCGCTGACCAGGCCGACCCGGTGTCGACCTCGTCGACGGTGCCTCCGACGTCGGCGTCGAGCACCTCGACCAGCGAGCCTGCCGTCACACCGGGAGTGGCGACGGCACCCTTCGGGCGTCTCGTCGAGATCGAGCGGCTCACCGACGCTGCGACCTACGCCGGTCCGACCCACCCGACGAGCCTCGATGGTGTGATCGTGGCCGAATGGATCCAGCAATCATTGGCCGACTCCGGTGCCGAGCCGCTCCTCACCGCCAACGGCTTCGTCGTCGTTCCCTCTTCCATCAGTCAGTTCCACCACGTCTACGAGGGCGCCGCCTACGACGGCTATCCGGTGTTCGTCACGACCGACGTCGCGTATCACGTGTGGCATCTCGCCTTCGACAAGCTGCTGCGCGAAACCGAACAACAGACGCTGCTTCCGGTGCTGGAGACCTTGGTGGGCGGATGGGTGAACGAGGCCCGTGCGCAGGCCGAAGAGCTGGCGGGCACTGCGCTCGAAGACCAGGCGATGCGCGTTGCCGACTTCTACGAGGTCGCCGCCACGCTGCTCGAACTCGACGTCGGCCCCATTGGATCCAGGGCGGAGGCCGAGGTGGCGTTGGCGCTTGCCGCCGACCAGGTGGCGGTGTCGCCGACGATCGGCATCGACACCGGCTCGGAACTCCTCGCGCTGAAGACCGACTACTCGCTGTTCCGCCCTCGTGGGCACTACACCCGCAACACCGACCTCGAGCGCTACTTCCGTGCGATGTCGCAGCTCGGTAGCAACGGGTTCTTGCTCGAGCCGACGACCCTGCAACTCGGGCTGCTCGCGAGCCGGGTCGTGTTGGCCGATCCCGCTGCGGCCGCCGACTGGCAGACCATCTACCAGGCCACCGCGTTCCTGGTCGGGGCGGCCGATGACTACACACCGTTCGAGGCGACGTCGGCCGTCGACGCGGTGGTGGATTCGGGCTGGGATGACCCGATGGCCTTCGCCGACGATGCGACCGTGCAACGCATCGGTGAGGCGCTGGCATCGTCCAGTCCGGTCGCCATCAATCCCGAGGCGGCGTCGCTCCGCGTGATGGGGACACGTTTCGTGATCGACTCGTATGTGCTCGATCAGCTCGTCGCACCGAACGTCGCCGGGCGCGAAACTGCCTCGCCCCTCGACCTGGCTGCGGCCTTCGGGTCGACATGGGCTCGAGACCAACTCGATCGAACGGGGTCGACAGACTTCGCCGGCTACGACGAACAGCTCGGCGCCATGCAAGAACTGGTCGCCAGCCGTTCGATCGAGGACTGGGGTCGGACGGTCTATGACGCCTGGCACTACGCCATCGAGCCGTCCTGGTTGCCACATGGGGGAGCGTTCCCCGACTTCATGCAGTCGGAGGCATGGACGGCGAAGGCGCACCAGAGTGGGTTCGGGTCCTACACCGAGTTGAAGCACGACACGATCCTCTACGCCAAGCAGGCAGTGGCCGAGGGTGGGGGCGACGAGCCGCCGGTCCCGCCGCGCCACTGGGTCGAGCCCGACCCGGTCGTGTTCCGTCGTCTCGGCGCACTCGCCGACCTGATGGCGAGCGGACTCGACCAACGGGGTCTCCTTCCCACCAATCAGGGTGCACTGCTCGCCGACCTGTCCGACCTGTACGCATGGTTGGGCCAAATCGCCGAGGACGAGCTGGCCGGCCTCCCGATCAGCGACGCCGACAACGATCAGCTCGCCGCAATCGGCGCAGTGCTGGAGGGGTTCTGGATCCGCACCTCCGACAGCGATCACGACATCGACGACGGTCCTGACAATCGCTCGGCGTTGGTCGCCGACATCATGCGCAATGCGTCGGGCGTGCTCGAATTGGGCACAGGCGACGTCGACCAGATCTTCGTGCTCGTCGCGAACGACGAGGGCGCCTTCCAGGTTGCGGTGGGTGGCGTCTACTCGTACCACGAGTTCTGGAGCCCCACTCGCCTCACCGACGAGGAGTGGCGGGCGATGCTCGACAACGGTTCGGCACCCGAGAGGCCAACCTGGCAGGCCAGCTTCCTCGCCGACTGAGCCAAGCCATAGCAGCAACTTTGGTGCGGGGAACATCAAAACGAGTGCCGCAGCACCAAAGTTGGGCTGGTTCGGACCTATTGCGCAGCGATGGGTCCGGTGGTGGCGCCGAGGATGGCGATCAGGTCGGGCGGGGCCAGCACGATCTCGAGCCCACGACGACCGCCGCTCACGTACATCTCATCGAGGCCGAGAGCCGACTCGTCGACGAACGTGGGTAGCCGCTTGCGCTGCCCGAGTGGGCTGATGCCGCCGACCACGTAGCCGGTCGTCCGTTCGGCGACGGCGGGGTCGGCCATCGTCGCCTTCTTCCCCCTGGCAGCTCGGGCCAGCGCCTTCAGATCGAGCATGCCGGTGACGGGGACGACGGCAACGACCAGCGTGGTGTCGACGTTGGCGAGCAAGGTCTTGAACACGATCGACGGGTCGATGCCCAGCGTCTCGGCCGCCTCGGTTCCGTAGCTCGCCGCCGACGGATCGTGGTCGTAGCTGACGGTCCGGTGGGCGATCTTTCGGGATTCGAGCAGCTTGATGGCCGGGGTCACCCGATTATGATGCCAGCGACAACCACGAACCGGGGAGCTCGAGTCAGTCGGGCTGAGAGGGCAGCCAAGGCGTGAGCCGGCGCTGTTGACCCGCCGAACCTGCTCTGGATAATTCCAGCGAAGGGAGACTCACATGCGTTCCATTCGTCCGATTTTCGCCGTTGGTCTGGCCGTGGCGGCAAGCCTCACGGCGTGCACCTCCGCCGACTCGGCCGGCAGCGCCGACTCCGCCGGCGGCGACAACAGCGCCGGCGGCGATGTCACCGGCCAGACCGTTCGGCTCATCACCCACGACTCGTTCCTGGTGACCGACGGCCTGTTCGACCTCTTCACCGATGACACCGGGGTGAACGTCGAGGTGCTCTCGGCCGGTGACGCCGGCGAGGTCGTGGCGAGAGCGGTCCTGACCGCCGGTGATCCGGAGGGCGACGTGCTGTTCGGCATCGACAACACCTTCCTCCAGCGGGGTCTCGACGCCGAGCTGTTCGTGCCGTATGCCTCTCCGAATCTCGATGCGGTTCCCGACGAGTACGAACTGGATCCCGAGCATCGGGTCGTGCCGGTCGACGTCGGCGATGTCTGCGTCAACTACTGGACCGACCGTCTCCCGGGTGGCGAGCCGACCTCGCTCGACGACCTGCGTGACCCGGCGAACGCTGCGTCGTTCGTGACGGAGAACCCCGAATCGTCATCGCCCGGGTTCGCCTTCCTCCTCGCGACCATCGCCCGCTACGGCGAGGACGGATGGGAGCAGTACTGGCAGGACTTGGTCGACGGCGGGCTGTCGGTGACTGCCGGTTGGACCGAGGCGTACAGCGGCGAGTTCATCGCCGGCGGTGGCGACCGCGCCATCGTCACCTCGTATGCCACGAGCCCGGTCGCCGAAGTGGTGTTCGCCGCTGAGCCGATCGACAGCCCACCGACGAAGGTGCTGACCGACTCCTGCTTCCGCCAGATCGAGTTCGCCGGCGTGCTCGCCGGCACCGAGCATCCCGAAGCCGCCAAGTTGCTGATCGACTTCCTGCTGGGACCGGCGTTCCAGGCCGACATTCCGCTCAACATGTTCGTCCAGCCGGTGCGAGACGATGTCGAGCTGCCCGAGGTCTTCACCGACCACGCCGTCGAGATCACCGATCCGCTCACGCTGACGCCCGCCGAGATCGAGGCGGGACGCGCCGATTGGACCGAACGGTGGAACGAGATCGTCGCCGGCTGATGCCGGGGGCGAAGCGTTCGTCGTCGTGGCTCGACGCCGTAGCGGCGGTCATCGCGGTCGGCTTCCTCGTGGCCATGGTCGTGTGGCCACTGGTGGCGATCGGTGAGCGGAGCCTCGCCGGTTCGGGCCTCGGTGAGATCATCGACATCACCCGTCGTCCGGCGACCTGGCGAGTGCTGCGCTTCACCATCTGGCAGGCGCTGGTGTCGACGGCGGCAACGGTCGTGGTCGGACTCCCGATCGCCCATGTTCTCGCTCGCTATCGGTTCGTTGGTCGCAACGTCGTGCGAGTGCTCACCGTGGTGCCGTTCGTACTGCCGACGGTGGTCGTTGCCGCTGCGCTCTCGGCCCTGTTCGACACCGTGGGCATCGACCTCGGTCGAACGTTGCCGGCGATCGTCGCGGCGCACGTGTTCTTCAACCTCGCCGTGATCGTTCGAGTGGTCGGCGGGCATTGGGCGACGCTCGATCGGTCGGCCGAGGAAGCGGCAGCAGTGCTCGGTGCCAGTCCCGTGCAAGTGTTCCGGTCGATCACGCTGCCCCGCATCGTCCCCGTGCTGGCCGGCTCCGCCCTCGTGGTGTTCCTGTTCTGTTTCACCAGCTACGGCATCATCTTGATCCTCGGCGGGCCGGGCACGGCCACCATGGAGACCGAGATCCGGCGGTACGCCATCTTCCGCCAGGAGTTCGACGTTGCCGCCGTCCTGGCGTTCATCCAATTGGTCGTGGTCGTGGTGCTCTCGGTCGCGTCGGCACGACTGCAACGCCGCCTCAGCGTGGCGTCGCGCAGCCGCCGAGTGGCCCCCGGGCTTCGCGTCGATTCCTGGCGTCGTCGTCTGTACGTCGGTGCGGTTCTGCTGGTCGTCGCCGCTGTGGTGGTGAGTCCCATGGTGGCGCTCGTGGAGCAATCGCTGCGGGTCGGCGACCGCCACGGACTCGAGCACTATCGGGCGCTGACCCACGAGCTGC
This sequence comes from Acidimicrobiales bacterium, assembly GCA_041394265.1. Taxonomy (NCBI): domain Bacteria; kingdom Bacillati; phylum Actinomycetota; class Acidimicrobiia; order Acidimicrobiales; species Acidimicrobiales bacterium. The sequence continues at coordinate 770,125 of JAWKIO010000005.1, read as the reverse complement.
CCCTGCTGCCCGTGTCGCCGGCGACCGCGCTGTGGCACTCGGTCCGCTTGGCGTTCGGCGCGGCGCTGGTGGCGGCACTCGTCGGCGTGCCGGCCGCTCGGGTCATCGCCGGCGGCCGCCGGCTCGGCCGCGTGCTCGAAGCCGCCGTCCTGATTCCTCTCGGTGTGTCGGCTGCGACGCTTGGGTTCGGCTACCTCCTTGCCTTCCGGTTCTTCGACCTCCGCCGCTCACCACTCCTGCTCCCCCTGGCGCACGCCGTGGTCGCGCTGCCCTTCGTGATGGCGGCGGTGGTCCCAGCACTCCGCAACATCGACGCTCGGGTTCGCGAAGCGGCGGCGACGCTTGGTGCCGGCCCCCTCGCCATCGTCCGGTTCGTCGACTGGCCGCTGGCCCGTGCCGGATTGATGACCGGACTCGGCTTTGCCGTTGCGGTGTCGCTCGGCGAGTTCGGCGCGACGTCGTTCATCTCGCGCGGGGCAGACTCCTTCACGGCACCGTTGGCCGTCTTCCGGCTCCTGTCGCAACCTGGCGAGGAGTTGCGAGGCCAGGCGATGGCGGTCAGTGTGATCATCGGCGTCGCCGTGGGGGCGACCGCTGCACTTCTCGAACGAACACGGCAAGGCGGAACAGGTTTCCTATGAGCGGTCAAGTTCATCCATCGCTGGTCGTCGCCGACGTCAGTGTGCGATACGGCGACGTGCTGGCGCTCGACGGCGTCGATCTCGAGGTCGGGGCCGGCGAGGTGGTGGCCATCCTCGGTCCCAGCGGCAGCGGCAAGAGCACGCTGCTGCGAGCCATCGCCGGTCTCGAACCGATCGCCACCGGACGATTGCTCGCCGACGGCGTCGACCTGGCTGGCCTCCCGACGCACGAGCGCGGCCTGGGGCTGATGTTCCAGGATCATGCGCTCTTCCCGCACGAGACTGTTGCCGGCAACATCGCCTTCGGTCTTCGCATGGCCGGTGTCGATCGGGACACGCAGCGGGCCCGCATCCGTGAGCTGCTCGCCATGGTCGGCCTCACCGGCTTCGAGAGCCGATCGGTGTCGCAGCTCTCGGGTGGCGAGGCGCAACGAGTCGCGCTGGCCCGGTCGCTCGCGCCGGCACCGGCACTGCTGATGCTCGACGAACCGCTCGGATCGCTCGATCGGGTGCTGCGCGAACAGCTCACCGACGACCTTCGACTGTTGCTCGGGACGGTCGGCGTCAGCGCCCTGCATGTCACGCACGACCAGTCGGAGGCGTTCGCCGTCGCCGACCGTGTGGTGATCATGCGTGATGGCAAGGTGGTGCAGAGCGGCGAACCCGAGGAGCTCTGGCACCGGCCGGCCACGCGGTTCGTGGCCGAGTTTCTCGGCCATCCCAACGTCTGGGACTTTGGCGGCGAGGTGGTGTTGGCCCCGCTCACCTCGCTTGCGGTCGATCCCGAAGGCGATCTCGACGTGGTGGTCGTCGACGCCGTGTTCGTCGACGGCCGTTTCCGTGTCACCGCCATGGCCGACGATCGACAGGTCGTGTTCGAGGCTCGGCACCGGCCGCAGCTCGGCGAGACGGTCAGGCTGCAGGTCGACGGCAGCCTCATCCGCACCCTGGAGCGGGGTTCGAGCGGAAACTGACGGCGGTTCAGCTGGTGCGGTTGTTCCGGAACTGCGCCGGGGTCTGGCCGGTGAGTCGGGCGAATCGTCGGGTGAAGCTGGCCTGATCGTAGAACCCGACGTCGTTGGCGATCGTGGCCAGTGGTGTGTCGGTGGTCAGGAGGAGCTCACGGGCTCGGTCGACTCGCACCTTCAGCAAATACTGGGTTGCGGTGAGTCCGAAGACCCGTTTCATCCGCCGTTCGAGCTGGGTCTCGGAGCACTCGGCGGCTGCTGCGAGATCACCGACTCGCAGCGAGTCGGCCAGCCGATCGCGAACCAGGTCGACGACTCGACTCAACGTCACGAGCTCGCTGTCGTCGGGTGCCTGCAGATCGCGGCTGATCGACACGAGTCCCGCCACCTCGCCGTCGTCGACGATCGCGAGCTTGGTCGTGAGGTACCAGCCGTGGCTGCCATCAGGTCGTCGGATCAGCTCGAGCTCGTCGCGCAGTGGCGCCCCGGTGGCGAAGATGTGCTGGTCCTGTTCCTCGTACCGCTCAGCCAGAAGCGGCGGAAACAGATCGGCGGCGCGGCGACCGATCACGTCTCGCCGCGACACCTTGCCCGAGCGGTGAACGAAGGCTGGATTGACGGCGATGTAGCGACCGTCGGTGCTCTTGGCACAGAACATCACGTTCACCAGCTCGTCGAGCAGGGCGAGCATCGCCGGCTCGAGCGCACCGCGCCCGAGCAAGGAGGCGTCGGGACCGTTGGCATTGTCGGTTCGATCAGGCATCGGTGCCGGAATCGTACAAGACTCGCAGGAGCGCCAAGATCGACGATGGGGGACATGACCATGACCCTGCAGCGCAATGATGCCGACGAACTGACCGACGATGCCGTCGCACTGGTCGAGACCTGGTTGCGGCGGGCCCGCGAGATCGAGACGGCCAACGACCGCGCCACGTCGGGCCAACTCCACGAACTGATCGAGGACCCCAACGGCGTGGCCTTCACGATGGCCTTTGTCGATCGTGTCGCTCGACCCGACGACGACCGGGCGGCCGCCGACCAGCTCGCATCGCTCGTCGCCGAAGGGGAGCTTCCCGCCTTTCTGTCGCGGGTCGACCGTCTGCTGCTCCAGGCCGGTGCGAGGTTGGCGCCGCGCCTGCCGGCGATCGTGATGCCGCTCGCTCGCCGACGCATGCGAATGATCGTCGGTCACCTCGTGGCCGACGCCCGGCCGGAACGCCTGGCAGCGCATCTCGCCGAACGCCAGGCAGCGGGCTACGCGCTGAACGTGAACCTGCTCGGCGAAGCCGTGCTGGGCGAGGCGGAAGCGGATCGCCGACTCGAGCGAACCAAGGCACTGCTCGACCAACCCGACGTCGACTACGTCTCGGTGAAGGTCTCCGCCGTCGCGTCGCAGCTCAACCCCTGGGCGTACGACGAGGGTGTGGAACGTGTCGCGGATCGTCTGCGAGAACTGTTCCGCCGGGCGGCAGCGTCGGACCCGGTGACCTTCGTGAACCTCGACATGGAGGAGTACCACGACCTCGAGCTGACGATCGACGTGTTCACGAGGCTGCTCGACGAGCCCGAGTTCCAAGCACTCGATGCCGGCATTGTGTTGCAGGCCTACCTACCCGATGCCTTGGGTGCCCTGCAGCATCTCGTCGCCTGGTCGGATCGGCGCGCTGCCAACGGCGGAGCGAGCATCAAGATCCGACTCGTCAAGGGCGCCAACCTGGCGATGGAGAAGGTCGACGCCGCAATGCACGGGTGGGAGCAGACGCCGTACGACATCAAGGCCGACACCGACGCCAACTACAAGCGCTGCCTCGACTGGGTGCTGCGACCCGAACACCTCGGCTCGGTCCGCATCGGCGTTGCCAGCCACAACCTGTTCGATGTCGCCTGGGCTCGGTTGGTGAGCACGCGTCGTGGCGTCGCCGAGCGCGTCGAGTTCGAAATGCTGCAGGGCATGGCCCCAGCGCAGGCTCGGGTCGTCCGCGATGACGCAGCCGGTCTGCTGCTCTACACCCCGGCCGTTGCGCCTGCGGACTTCGACGTGGCGATCAGCTACCTCTTCCGGCGACTCGAAGAGAACGCCGCCCCCGACAACTTCCTGCGGGTGCTCGGCACGCTGGCGCCCGGCACCGTCGAGTTCGCCCGGTCCGCACAGGGCTTTCGCGAAGCGGTGGCTCGTCGGTGGGACATCGAGCTCGGACCACGGCGTCAGCAGGATCGTCTACTCCCGCCGGCCCCGTGGCCCGCCGATCGTGGCTTCGAGAACGAACCCGACACCGACCCGGCGCTGCCAGCCAACCGGGCCTGGGCGGCGGCCGCCGTTGCCGCTCCGTTCATTCCCGTCCAAACCCCGATCACCACGACCATCGCCGGGGTCGACGAGGTGCTCGAACGACTGCGGGCGGGCCAGCCCGCATGGGCGGCGATCGAACCGGCGCACCGGCGGGCCACGCTCTATCGAATCGCCGACGAACTGTCGAAGCGGCGAGCCGAGCTCCTCGGTGCCATGGTCCACGAGGGCCGCAAGACCATTGCCGAAGCCGACCCCGAGATCTCCGAGGGGATCGACTTCGCCCGGTGGTACGGCGACGCCTGTCTCGACCTCGCCTCCGACCAGTGGACCGATGATGGTGCGCTGTGCTTCGAGCCGATGGGCGTCATCGCGGTGGTCCCGCCGTGGAACTTCCCGATGGCGATCCCCGCTGGCGGTGTGTTGGCCGCGCTCGCCGCCGGCAACACGGTGGCGTTCAAGCCCGCCCCTGAGACACCACGCGTTGCGGAGATCGTGGCCGAGGCGTGTTGGGCTGCCGGCGTGCCCAAGGATGCGCTGGCCTTCATCCGTATCCCCGACGACGAGGTCGGTCGACGGCTCGTGATCTCGGCCGACGGCGTGATCCTGACCGGATCGTTGGAGACAGCCCGGCTCTTCCGCTCGTGGAAGCCCGACATCTCCCTGTTCGCCGAGACCTCCGGGAAGAACGCGCTCGTCGTCACGCCGCATGCCGACATCGACCTCGCCGTCGCCGATCTTGTCCGCTCGGCATTCGGCCACAGCGGGCAGAAGTGTTCGGCAGCATCGCTCGGCATCCTCGTTGGCGAGGTCTACGAGTCCCCCCGCTTTCGGCGCCAGCTCATCGACGCCGTGCAGAGCCTCGAGGTCGGCATGCCGACAGACCTCGCCACCACCACCGGACCCCTGATCCTGCCGGCCGAGGGCAAGTTGCTGCGGGCATTCGAGCAACTCGACGACGGTGAGGAGTGGCTGGTCGAACCGCGACAGCTCGACGCGTCGGGGTCGCTCTGGTCACCGGGTGTCCGGATCGGTGTGCGCCCGGGAAGCTGGTTCCACCAGACCGAGTGCTTCGGACCTGTCCTCGGGCTGATGTCCGCCGACACACTCGATGAGGCCATCGAGTTGCAGAACACCACCGACTTCGGTCTGACCGGTGGCATTCACACCCTCGAACCGCGCGAGGTGGACCACTGGCTCGAGCGCGTCGAGATCGGCAACGCCTACGTGAATCGCCACATCACCGGAGCGATCGTGCGCCGCCAACCCTTCGGCGGCTGGAAGCGCTCCTCGATCGGCCCCGGCGCCAAGGCCGGAGGGCCCAACTATGTGATGCAGTTCGGCCAATGGGTCGACGAGCGGCCTCGCAACCAACGGTGGTTGGACGATGCCCGGCGTAGCGACGATCGCTGGTGGCACGAGACCTTCGACCGCGAGCACGACCCGAGCGGCCTGTTCTGCGAGTCGAACGTCTTCCGCTACCGGTCACGGGGTCCGGTCGGTCTGCGCATCGGCGAGGACGCCGACACGTTCGAGCTGCAGCGGATCCGAGAGGCAGCGGCTCGCTGCGGGGTGACGCTCGTGGAATCGTTGTCGTCGACGGAGTCGGCCGAGGAGGCAGTGCAGAGGTTCTGCGCGCTGGGCTGCGAGCGTCTTCGGGTTGTCGGTGGCAGGGAGCACGACCTCGTGACCGCTGCCGCTGCGGTCGACATGGACGTCCTCCATGCTCCGGTGGTCGGCAACGGTCGGGTCGAGCTGCTCCACTACCTGCGGGAACAGGCGGTCAGTCGCACGCTGCACCGCTTCGGGAACCTCGTGGCCAACTCCTGAGGCGGTTTGCTGCATCGAGAACTGGGTCCGCGACCCGTACACTCAGGCGTTGGAACACGGCGCACCACGGCGGGGCGTCCAGCGCGAGGCGGAGCGAGCATGAACACATCTCTGGCGAACCATGGATTCCGGGCGACCCGAGCCGTTGCGGTTGCCCTGCTCATGCTGGCCGGCGTCGTGTTCGGCATCGGCTCGTCGGTGGCACCTGTCGGTGCCGAGCTGGCGTCGTTGCCAACGACCACCTGGGGCGTGAGCGGTCTGCAGACCGGCACCGAGACCGACAACATCGATGCGCCGATCTTCGACATGGCCCGCATCGGGAACGTGCTCTACGTGGGCGGTCGCTTCACCGATGTCACCGATGGCGTGGCCACCGTCGCCCAGTCGAGCCTTGCCGCATTCGATGCCACCACCGGCGAGTGGATCCCCACCTTCACCCCGAGCTTCGACGGCGCCGTCTATGCCCTCGAGGCGTCACCCGACGGCAGCCGCCTCTTCGTCGGCGGTGACTTCACCACCGTCAACGGCACCAGCACCGGGGCCCTCATCGCCCTGGATCCGGCGACCGGCGCGATCGACACCGGCTGGAGCGGGCGGGTCGGTGGCTACCAGCTTGTCCGCGACTTCGACATCGATGGCACCCAGCTCTACGCGGCCGGGGGCTTCACCTCGATCTCGAGCTCGGCCGGCGGCAACGTGGCCAACCGCGTCGCTCGCTTCGACCTCACCACCGGTGCCCACGATCCGTCGTGGCGTCCGGTGCTCAGCAACGGCTCGGTGTGGGGCATCGACGTCTCCCCGTCGGCCGGTCGGGTGTACGCCGTCGGCACGATCAAGATGGCCAACGGTTCGCCCATCGTCGGCGGCTTCGTGAGCCTCGAGTTGTCGGACGGCACCAACACCGTTGGCGTCGAGCCGCTGCAGGTCAATGCCACGAGCATCTACAACCAGTACGCCTACGACGTCCTCGCCGTGAACGGCAAGGTGTTCGTTGCCGGCAGTCAGTACTACCTCCAGGTGCTGAACGAGTCCGACCTGTCGCTCGAGACCTTCCACCTGTCGAAGTATCGGGGCGACTACCAGGTGCTCGAGCTGGTCGGCGACCGGGTGTACGCCGGCTGCCACTGCCGCCAGGACACCATCCTCGCCAGCGCCGATGGCGTCATGTGGGCGGGCACTCCGCCCGTCGGTGAGACCAACGCCGTGCCGTTCGCCCAGAGCCCCAACTCGTGGGTGTCGGCGTTCGATGCCACCACCGGGCTGCACATCATCAGCTTCCGGCCCGACATCAACTCCTCGGGCTCGGGCCTCTGGGCGATCCAGGATGACGGCAATGGCTGTCTCTGGCTGGGCGGCGCACTGATCTCGACCAACAACGTCACCCAGTACGCCATGACCCGGCTGTGTGACACGTCGAGCTTCGACTTCGTGCGGCCCAGCACCCCGGGCGCAGCCCAGGTGACCAACATCGGCGTCGACTCGGTCGATCTGGTCTGGGGAGCGTCGACCGACGCGGTCGGGGTCGAGGGCTACCGGATCTACGACTCGACCACGAACGCCGTGCTACTCGATGCCCTCACCGAATCGGGCACCATCATCGAGCTGGCACCGGGCACCTACACCGTCTACGTGAAGGCCTACGACGCAGCAGGAAACATCTCCTGGCGATCGGGCTTCACCACCTTCACGGTCACCGGCATCCCCGTCGACACCGAGCGCCCGTCCACCCCGGGGTCGCCGAGCATCGTGTCGAACGTGAACGGCACGGTGGTGTTGGACTGGACGCCGTCAACCGACAACATCGGTGTCGCCGGCTACACGCTCTACGACTCGGCAACGAACGCCGTGGTGTCGACCTCGGCAACGGCATCGCTGACGCTCACCGGTCTGGCCGACGGTACCTACAGCTACTACCTGAAGGCGTTCGACGAAGCGGGCAACATCTCGTGGCGCTCCGGCAGCCGTTCGGTCACCGTGGTCACCGGCCCGCCGCCCGACACCCAGCGCCCCACCGTGCCGGGTGCCCCCAACGTCGTGTCCAACATCGATGACACCGTCGAGCTCGACTGGACGCCGTCGACCGACAACGTGGGCGTCGCCGGCTACACGCTCTATGACGCAGCTACGAATGCGGTGGTCGCCACCTCGCCGAGCGAGACACTGACCCTCACGGGGCTGACCGACGGCACCTACAGCTACTACCTGAAGGCGTTCGACGCCGCCGGCAACACGTCGTGGAAGTCGGGCAATCGGTCGGTCACCGTGGTGAACACGCCGGCGCCCGACATCGAGGCACCGACGGCCCCGAGCGATCTGACCGCGATCACGATCGGCGTCGACTCGGTCGACCTGGAATGGCTGGCCTCCACCGACAACGTCGCCGTCGCCGGCTATCAGATCGTCGATCCCCTCACCGACACGGTGCTCCTCGATGTGGTGTCGGTGAGCGGGACCATCACTGGGCTGGCGCCCGGTAGCTACGACTTCGTGGTGCGGGCCTACGACGCGGCGGGCAACGTCTCGGTGGCGTCCGCGGTCCTCACGGTCGTCATCGTCTGACGTTGACCGAGGCCGACGATCAGTCGGTGAACCAGGAGCCGTGGAAGCCGAAGGGCACCCGGCGGGGGAGCTGGACCGTCGCGACGGGCTCGGCAGCGACGTTCGTCGCGTCGAGCACCACCAGTGCACTGGTGTCACTCGGCTTGTCGTAGACGAACGACATGAGCCATCCCTCGTCTTCGCTCGTGGCTGCCTCGGCCGGGACGAACACCGCCTCGCCGGTGATCCGGTCGGTGCCGAAATCGTGGACCTCGCTGGCACCCGACTCGAGGTCGTACTTCACCAGCTGGCTCTTCGGCGCCGAGTCACCGATCTGCTCGGTCGCCACCGCGTAGCCGTAGCGGTTGACCAGGCCGACGAGGTCGTCGTGCACCCGGGGAAACTCGATGAGACGATCGTCGAGGGGTTCCTCGGCGACCGAGCCGGTGTCGAGATCGAGCGTCCAGCGGTGGAGCGCAGCATCGTTGTTGAACTTGGCCGAGTCGGCCCGCCACAGGTCGGGGTAGCGGGCAGTATCGACCACGATCGACGTTCCGCCGCCGGCCGTCGACTGCTCGAAGCTGTTCATGGGGTGGAACACGTAGCAGGGGTCGACGTCGAACCAGCGAACGTCGTTGCCCGTACCGCCTCGGGGCATCACACCGACCCGCGCTGCGTAGTCGTCGTCCCATCGGTAGGGCATGCCGCCCTTCATGGCCAGGTCGAGGTCGAACACGACCGGCAGGTCCATGAACAGCACGTGGTGCTCGGTGATCGAGAAGTCGTGGATCATGGTCGGACCGGCGACGTCGATGACCTCGGACTGCACGAGCTCGCCGTCGGCGGACACCCGGTGGTAGGTGAGGTAGGGCGGGAAGAAGCCGTAGCCGAAGAAGTGCATCTCGCCCGTGAGTGCGCAGATCTTCGGGTGGGCGGTCATCGCCGTGTCGAGGCGACCGTCGAAGTCGTAGACGCCGACCGTGTCGAGCTCGGGGGTCATCTCGCAGGGAAAGCTCGACTCGACCAGCGACAGGATCTTGCCGGCGTGACGGACGATGTGGGTGTTGTTGACACCGATGGTCCGGTCGACCGAGCCGTCGGGTCCGATCTGACGGGCTTTCGGATCGTCGAGGTGCTTGGTCCGTACCCAGCGATTGCGGTACCACGAGGCGTTCCCGCCATCGATGCGCACCCCGTGCAACATGCCGTCACCGGCGAACCAGTGGGGTGAGCGGCCCGTCTTCGGGTTGGCGCCATTGCGGACGTAGAGCCCGGTGAGTTCGGCCGGCAGCTGCCCCTCGACGGTCAGCTCGGTCTCGGTCACCTCCTCGAAGACCGGGGCGTAGTTACCCCGCAGGTGAAAGGGGAGCGGACGATCATCATCGGTCACAGTCACGGCGCGACCCTACCTCTAGCCTGCTGTGCGATGACCATTCCTTCGTCTGCCTTCACCCGGCCCATCGACAAGCACGACGCCTTCATGCGCGGAGCGAAAGCGATGGCGCTGATTGCCAAGGCGGCGGCACGGCTCGACCTCCCCGAGACGCTCGGCCTCGTCGAGAACCGGCCGATGCTGTTTGCCGGTAACCATCGGAGCCTGTTCGACATGGTCGCCACCATGGCCATCTTCGACAAGTTCGGGCTGTCGTGCCGAATCATGCTCCGCGGTGACCTGATGGAGAAGGGTCCCGGTGCCGCCTTCCTCCACGCCATCGGTTGCATCCCTACCTCCAAGGCCCATCGGGAGGAAGCCGAAGCCGATGCGATCGCCAGCCTGCGAAGTGGTCAGCTCGTGGCGATGATGCCCGAGGGGCGACTCGTGCCGCCCGACCAGTGGGTCGACGGCGTCGGCCACGCGCGACCTGGCGTTGCCCGCATCGCCCGTGAAGCGGGTGCTGTCGTCATTCCCGTCGCCTTCTCGGGCACCGAGGTGCTGTGGCCCCGGGGTCGCATGCCGCAACCGCGGATTCCTCGCCCCCCCGTCCGGCTACGGGTCGGGCCGGCAATCGAATTGAGCGGCGACGACGATCCGGCCGACGCCGCCCGCGTCATGGCGGCCATCGCCAAACTTCTTCCGCCCACGACCTGAGCCCATTCGCAGCCCTCACCTGCTCATCCTTCGCCCCGTTCGGCCGATGCTGATACCGGCCGGTAACTTTTCGTTGCGCTTGCTCCTCCCGGAGGCGTATCCTCTTGTTACTCGCCGGTAACAAGTTGCCCGTTTACTCTGGAGGTTCCCCGATGGCCGAGTTCTCGCTCGCACTCAACGAAGATCAGGTGCAGCTGCAGAAGTGGATCCACGGATTCGCCGAAGATGTCATGCGGGTGCAGGCAGCCGAATGGGACGAGCGCGAGGAGTTCCCGTGGTCGTTCGTCCAGGAGGCGGCGTCGATCGGGCTCTACGGCTGGGAATTCATGGCCGAGATGATGATGAACGACCCCACCGGTCAGTCGATGATGGTGGCGCTCGAGGAGATGTTCTGGGGCGACGCCGGACTCGGCATGGCGATCATGGGCTCCGGTCTCGCCGCCGCCGGCATTGCTGCCAGTGGGACCAGCGAGCAGGTGCTCGAGTGGGTGCCCCAGTGCTACGGCACCGCCGACGATGTCAAGGTCGGCGCCTTCTGTGCGTCCGAGCCCGACGCCGGTTCCGACGTCAATGCCTACCGCCTGCGGGCCAAGTACGACGAGGCGAATGACGAGTGGGTGCTCAACGGCACCAAGGCGTGGATCACCAACGGTGGCATCGCCAACATCCACGTGGTGGTGGCCGTCGTCGATCCCGAGCTCGGCTCGAAGGGTCACGCCAGCTTCATCGTGCCGCCCAACACCCCCGGGCTGTCGATGGGCCAGAAGTACGCCAAGCACGGCATCCGTGCGTCGCACACTGCAGAGGTCGTGCTCGATGACTGTCGCATCCCTGGTCGCTGCCTGCTCGGCGGCAAGGAGAAGCTCGATGAGCGACTGGCTCGGGTCCGTGAGGGCAAGTCCGGCAACTCACAGGCTGCCATGCAGACCTTCGAGGCCACTCGCCCCGCTGTCGGTGCCCAGGCGCTCGGTATCGCCCGGGCGGCGTACGAGTACTCGCTCGAGTACGCGAAGGAGCGTCACGCCTTCGGTCGGCCGATCATCATGAATCAGTCGATCGCCTTCATGCTGGCCGACATGGCCACCGAGATCGATGCCGCCCGCCTGCTCGTGCGTCGGGCCGCATGGCTCGGCAAGCAGCGCCAGTTCAAGTGCGCCGAAGGTTCCATGGCCAAGCTCAAGGCCGGCCGAGTCGCCGTCCAGGCCACCGAGCGAGCCATCCAGATCCTCGGCGGCTACGGCTACACCCGGGAGTATCCGGTCGAGCGCTGGCACCGTGACGCCAAGATCTACGACATCTTCGAAGGCACCGAGCAGATCCAGCAGCTCGTGATCTCCCGGGCCATCTCGGGGATGCGTATCGAATAGCGCTGACCTGGACCTTTGCTGCCTCCGAGGCCGATTCGGTCACAGGGGGCAGCAAGGGTCACCAGCGGTCACTCGGGCCGAGGAATCGGTCCATCCCTACTCTCATCCCTACTCCCGTGGGATGCAACGCGACTAGGGTTCACCCCTATGGCGAGCATCCGGGAACGGCGAAGCGGGGTGTGGGAGGTGCGGGGCTACACCGGTCGCGACCGCACCGGAAAGCCGACCCAGGTGTCGCGCACGATCTACGGCACCAAGCGCGACGCGCAGCGTGCGGCGGCCGAGCTGACCGTGAAGCCGGCGCGCAACGCCGGCGGACGCAAGGTCGCGCAGCTGCTCGACGAGTGGCTCGAGACCAAGACGCCGAGCTGGGCGCCGCTGACCGTGCGAGATCAGACCTCGCGGGCGACGCAGGTGAAGAAGGACCCGATCGCGTCGATGTCGGTGGCGTCGCTCGGCGTGTCCGACATCGACCGCTGGGTGGCTCGGCTCCGGCGGGCCGGGGCGGGGGAGGCGTCGATTCGCAACCAGCACACGGTGTTGCGGGCGGCGCTGCAGCAGGCGGTGCGGTGGGAGTGGATCCCGACGAACCCGGCGTCGGCTGCGCCGGTCGAGCAGCCGAAGCGGCGGCAGAAGGGGACGCTCACCAACGACGAGGTGCGGCGCCTGATCGAGGTGGCTGCCGAGGTGCACGAGATGGCGCCGCTGGCGTTCCGGTTGGCGGCCGAGACCGGGGCGCGGCGTGGTGAGCTGGCGGCGTTGCGGTGGGACAAGTTCGTCGACGACAAGGTGGTGGTCGACGGCCAGATCATCGTGTCGACGCAGGGTGGGGTGCGGGCGCCGAGGCTGGAGCCGACGAAGACCGGGAGCCGGCGGGTGGTGACGTTGAGCGCGTCGTTGGTGGCGCAGGTGGGGGAGAAGGCGGCGAAGTACGGCGAGGTGACCGAGTGGCTGTTCACGCCCGATGCGGAGCCGCCGAACCCGGACCGCATCGGTTGGTGGTGGCGCCGGAGTCGTGAGCTGGCCGGTGTCGACGAGTGCTGGCGGCTGCACGATCTGCGGCACTGGTCGGCCACGCAGTCGATCGCCTCGGGCCAGGATGTTCGCACGGTGGCGCACCGCCTCGGCCACGCAGATCCGTCGATGACGCTCCGGGTCTACGCGCACGCCGTCGAGCGAGCCGACGAGGCGTTGGCGCAGATCCTCGGAGACACGCTCGACGAGTAGGGCGGCCTCTCGCAGCCGGGGAGCATGTCAGCGGGCAGGCCTACGATGTGCTGTGCCACTTCGATCCTTCGTCTACAGAGACGATCAGCAGATTGGCGAGTTCCTCGAGCAGATTCAAGAAGGCTCCGTTGCGGAGACGACGGTTCGTCGCAAGGGCCAAACCTCGAAGGGTGGCCGGATCGGGGTCGGCGGGTTCGCCGATGCGAGCCTTGACTCATCGAAGACGACGTCGGAGTCCTTCACGCTCGCCAGCACGCGGGTGAGCCGTGCAGCCCAGCTCGAGAATGTCCTCGGCGATGAGGTTGCACCGCTGAGTCCGATGGATTCCGCGGCGTTCGTTCAGATCACACGAGGCGAGTTCGTACGTTTCGAGGGAGTCCTGGAGGTTCCCGAGATCATCCGGATGGCCTTCGTCGGGGCTGCGCTCGGCCAGCTCGCTGGTCTTGCAAGCGCGCTCGCCAAACCCTTGACGGTGCCGACGAGCTGGTCAGCCAGGTGGAGGCGCTGCAACAGCTCGTTCGTCTCGACGGCTTCCCGATCGTGGCGCAGGAGCGCCACGGCGGGCCAGGGATCATGTTCATCGCCCGACCCGAACTCATAGTCGGGGAGCCGATGGGTCTCCACGGCGAGGAGCTGATCGTCTTCGGCAGGGTCAAGCGCACCATCCAGGAAGGCGACTCGATGTCTCAGAGCGAGATTCTTCCGAGCCTCACGGCCAACCTGCCCCAGCCGAATCGCAAGCAGCGAAGGGCAACCGGTACGAGTCGCAGCGAGGTAACTCTTAGGGGACCAGCCGTGTTGGTTGAACCGATCGCCATCTACTCGTAGCTTGCGGCGGGTCGGCGTTGCTGATCGACCCACTCGTCGATCTCGCGTGGATCGAAGCGTACGAATTTGCCGATCTTCAAGAAGGGCACACGCCGCTCGGACACGAGCCTGCGGACGAACCGAGGCGTGACACCGAGCAGATCGCTCAGGGCGTCCACGTCAAGCAGGCCGGTCGAGCGGGAGGCGTCTGTCCCAGCTCGTCCGATTCGCCCTGTTCGATTGATCGTGTGTTCCATCGCAGGCTCCCTCGTGGTCCCGGTGGGGCTGCTGGTACCTGTGGGGGCGGGGTTGGGCAGGCTGGGACACCGAACTCGACGCCGCTCGCGCGCTGCGCCACGCGAGATCACCAAGCGTGACGGTGGGCCATCTCGCGTGATCTCGCGTTGGAGGTCCCAGCGGGACCTCCAGTTGTGTCTCCGGTTTTCCCTTGTGTGCTGAGCGCGTAGGGTTCAGGATCGTGGGACCGCTGAGCGTGGCTGCGTCGGTGGCGATGCCAGACCTCATGCGGGCGGAGCAAGCGCAGGCATGGTCAGCACGTGGTCGAAGACTGCGGCGACTTTGGCATCGAATACCTCCGGTGGGTACGGGTCGGCGGGCAAGTCCGCGTCGAGGACGTCCTTGATGGTGGTCTTCACCCCAGCGGTGGCCGCGGCCTTGCGGCGCCAGTCGAGGACCAGCTTCTCGTGGAGGTGCTCGAGCAGCTTCTTGGCGCTCTGCTTCACGATCTCGCGCTCGTCGTCGGTCAAGACGGGCTCTGGCTTGGTGAGCAGGTCGAAGACCGCCAGCTCGTGCTCGGTCATCCCTTCGCTGACGGCTCGCTGCTCCTCATCGCTGAGGCCGCCGGACAATGCGATCAGGCGTCGGAGGTACTCGTCGATGTTCAGGCTTCCGGCGTTGTAGTCGGCGATCAGCGCCTCGATGCGCTCCACGAACTCCAGCCGGGAGGGGTTGATGGCCGCTCCTGCCTCGGCTCGGCCCTTGAGTATCGCAGCGAGACGCTCGGTCTCGGCGCGCTTCTTGTTGCCGAACTGCGCAGCCAGGGACTCGAAGTCGATCTGGGAGAGGTCGATGTGCGGGTCGAGCGCCGCATCCTCGGCCGCCGTTCGAATCACGTACTCCTCGGCACCGACGGATCGATCGAGAAGCGCATCGACAGCGTCGGTCACGTCTCCTAGGTCGTAGACGACACGGTTCAAGCTGGCGATGTGTTCCGCGAGTGCTCGGATCACCGCAACCTTCGACTGCCACCGTGCTGCGGCCGGATCGGGCAATACCGCCTTGAAGAGCTTGCGGGCGACGGTGGCCGCCGACATGAACTCGGCCCGTACGTCGGGGTCCGCGATCAGCGCCTCGGTTGCCGCATCGCGCAGACTGATGAACTCGAAGCCGCTCGCCGCCCACAGCTCGTCGAGGTCGACGTCATAGCGCGCACACAGGTCGGCGACCCCCTCCACCGCAGTGCCGAGGGCTTCGACCAGCTCGGACTTGTCCTGAATCGGGGAGTCGACGTCAGCGTTGGCCGCTCCGTAGATGGCGAGCGCCTTCTCGAGATTGCGGAAGACGCCGATGTAGTCGACAATCAGCCCGTTCTCCTTGTCCGGGAAGACTCGATTGGCCCGGGCAATGGTCTGCATGAGCGTGTGGTTGCGCATCGGCCGGTCGAGGTAGATGGTCGACACGCTCGGAGCGTCGAAACCGGTCATCCACATCGCGCACACGAAGACAAGCCGCAGTGGGTCGTCGGCGTCCTTGAACTTCTCGTCGAGTGCCTCGTCGTTCATGCGCTGGCGGTGGGGGCGGATGTCCAGCCCTTTGGCATCGAGATGCGCGAGCTCGTTCTGGCTCTGGCTGACCACGACTGCCATGTCGGTCGTCTCCATCAGCTCAATACGGCTGGCCAGCCACGGCCGTTCGGCTTCGGGGAGCACGTCGTGCTGAGCCCTAAGGCCGTCGAGGTGCGATGCCCATTCCTCTTGGACCAGGTCGAAGATGGCGACAGCCGCTGCCTTGTCGATGCCGACGTACATTGCCTTGCCGGCGAACCCGCGTCCGACGAAATGGGCGACCAGGTCCTTGGCGACGGTTCGCAGCCGTTCGGGCCGGGTGATGAAGGTGTGTTGTTGTGTGAACTGGCGGATCAGCTGCCCCTCGGCGTCGTCGTCGAGTTCCGCCGCTTCGAGAAGTTCCTCCAGTTCGTCCTCGAAGTCCTCGTTGACGAGTTGCAGTTCGGGGATGCGGTTCTCGTAGAACAGCGGAACGGTGGCGCCGTCTTCGATGGCATCACGGAAGTTGTAGGTGCTGACGTACTCGCCGAACTCTTGGCGGGTCAGTTCTTCCCCGGCCAACAGCGGCGTGCCCGTGAAGCCCATGAACGAGGCGTTGGGCAGGGCCTGGCGCATGTTCAACGCCAACGTGTCGTACTGGCTGCGGTGCGCCTCGTCTGTGATCACGATGATGTCGTCGCGATCCGACAGCACGGGCATCTCGGTTTCGCCAGCGTCCTTGTCGATCCGGAACTTGTGGATCAGCGTGAACACGTAGCGGTGGTCGGCGGCGAGCAGCTCTCGCAGGTGAGATGCCGACCGTGCATGCACGTTCTCGGTCTCGGAGATCGCACCGGCCCTCGCGAACTCCTGGTGGAGCTGGGTGTCGAGCTCGGTGCGGTCGGTGACCATTACGAACGTCCACTTGCCGGGCAGCCGGCGCAGCACCTTCTGGGTGAACCACAGCATCGACAGGCTCTTGCCCGACCCTTGGGTGTGCCAGAACACGCCGAGTTTCTTGTCGCCCTGGCTGCGGACTCGGTGCATGTTCTCGATCGAGGCGTTGACACCGAGCACCTGATGGTTGCGCCCGACGCTCTTGACTAGGCCTCCGGGCCGTTCGAGGTAGGCCACGAAGTTCTCGATGATGTCGAGCAGGTAGTCCTGCGTGCACGTGCCGCGGATCGCGGTTTCGAGGGCGACGACACCTCGGTTGCCAGCTGCGTCGATCACCTTCCAGTCGCCAAAGAACTCCCACATGGCGTAGGTGGCGCCGACCTTGGCCTCGGTCCCGTTCGAGATGATGATGAATCCGTTCGGCCAAAAAAGCTGAGGCACGGTGTCGCGGTAGTCGCAGATGTTGTCCTCATAGCCGTGTTCGACGGAGATCGACGCGCCCTTGAACTCGAGCAGCACCAGCGGGATGCCGTTGAC
Source organism: Acidimicrobiales bacterium (assembly GCA_041394265.1). Taxonomy (NCBI): domain Bacteria; kingdom Bacillati; phylum Actinomycetota; class Acidimicrobiia; order Acidimicrobiales; species Acidimicrobiales bacterium. The sequence goes on along the minus strand of JAWKIO010000005.1, from coordinate 753,153 downwards.
GAACAGCACGGCGTCGGGGCGCCGGTCATGCAGTGCTCCTTTGAGCCAGAACTGGTTGACGGCGAGCCAGTCGTTCTTCGTCGAGTCGTACAGGTCGATGTAGCGGACGTTGGCGAACTGCTCCTCCCCCTGGTCGTCCATCCACTGCGCCTGGTAGCCCTCGCGGAGCAGCTCGTGGATCTCTTGGTTGGCCCGCACCGGCTGCATCAGCGAGCGGTCGCGGGTGATCTCGGCGAGGGCTTCCTCGCGGATTGATCCGGGGACTCCGGGATTTAAGACCGTGAGGGCATCGCGCAGCCGATGAGTCAAGAACGCGTCGTGCTGCGAATCCCGACCCAGGGTGCCCGCAGGACCGAGCGCCTCGCTGTAGGCGTTGACGGTCTCCCATCCGAGTTCAGCGAGCAGGTCCATCGCCGGTCGCTCGACGAGCTCGTCCTCGCTGAACTTCTTCGGGCTCACCGGGCCCCCTCGACGACCGCATTCAGCTCCTGCTCCGACATGTCGATCTCGCCGGTGACGAGCTTCGGAAGGAGAAGATCGCGAATAGCGGCAAGCCGGTCGGCGGATTCTCGCAACTCGTCGAGGCTCGTCACCATCGGTTCAACGAGATCCCCAAAACGACCACGGACGGCCTCCTGCGGCCATACAAGTTCGTTCTCTTCGACGAACTTGGGTGAAAGGTGGAGCACCGTCGATCCGTTGGCGTACTCCTTGACCCGTTCGGCGAAGTCGCTGCAGCGGAGGGCGAAGAACAGCGAGAGGCGATCTTCGGGACCCTTCGGGAGGATCCGTGCAACGTCGAGCGAGATGACTCCTGCTTCCTCGGCCAGTCGTGGCACGAGGGTGGCCTGCGCGAGAATCTCACGCCCTTGGGTGAGGTCGGTGACAGCGAGGACGATGTCTCCGTGATACACGAGCTGTGCAGGCTTGTAGTCGCCGGTGTATCGCTTCAGACCGCCGAGCCGGAAACCGCCGCCGCGCATCATGCACTTGAGGTTCACGAACGGTAGGCCGCCCTCCTCGGCCAACTCGTACTTGCGGTACGAGCGCCCGCGGACGACGGTTGCGAGTTCGGAAAGGGGATGGACGTCCCACCCCTCCGGGATTGGACCGAGGGGGGAGTCGACGAAGGTGGCGTCTTCATGGCCGGGGTAACGGAAGTGAACGAACCACTCCTGGTAGATGATCTGTGCCATCTTCTCCAACATCTCGATCCGCCGCCGGTTGTTGTCGATCAGGTCATCGATCGAGCCGAGGGCCTCGGCTGCCCTCGCCTGATGGTCGGCAGGCGGTATGGGCACAGGGAGCGAGTTGACGATCCCGGCGTTCAGGTTCGGCATCGTGGCGCCGACGGCATGCCCTTCGAGGAAGTCGATGACCTGGCGGGACCGCATGAAGTACGCGAAGTACCTGGGTTGCATGCGCTTGGGAGATCCGAGGTGGATGCGGATTGACCCGGTTCCAACCAGCGCCGGGATGTCCGCCTCTCGAATCGAAACGCTTCGGCCAACGTCCCCGCGCCGAGACAAGATGACATCGCCATCCTCGACAAGATGGTGGGCGAGACGCTCGACCGTGTCGTCATCGATCCGCGCAACAGACTCTTGGTCGATTCGGCCGTTGACCATGTCCTTGGGCATGACCACTGGGGTCGCTGCTGGATCATCGACGTAGTCGCGCTTGTGAAGCTGCGAACCGAACGGGCCGGTCCGTACGAAGCCGCCGCCCTCCTCGCAGAGCGCCTCGAGCGTCGCCAACTCCCAGTCGTTCACGCGTCAAGCACTCCTCTCACCGCAGCATCGACCTTCGCCCGCAAGATCTCCGCCTCGTCGCTGAGCTTGGTGAACTCCTCGTACAACTCCTCCAGCTTCTCCTGGAAGTCGACGCCGTCGTCCTCCACCGCGGCGCTGCCGGTGTAGCGGCCGGGGTTGAGGCTCCACCCCTGAGACTCGATCTCGCCGATGGTTGCGACCTTGCACAGGCCGGGGACGTCAACGTAGATACCATCAGGGAAGTTGGCGTCCATCAGCTCGTCGCTGCCGTCGGCGGACTCGGCGTCTTCGCCCCGGTAGAGCCTCACGACGTTGGCGAGCAGCTCGATCTGCTCGGGCAAGAAGTCGCGGTGGGCACGGTCGATCTGGCGAAATAGCTTCCGAGCGTCGACGAACAGCACCGTATCTTCTCGGTCGGTCCCGGCCTTCCCCTTGTCGAGGAACCACAACGTCACCGGCAAGGTGACCGTGTAGAAGAAGTTGGTGCCGATCGCGACCATGACGTCAACGGACTTCGACTCGATCAGCTTCTGGCGGATGTCGCGCTCGCTGTGTCCGGCGTCGCCGGCCGAGTTCGCCATCACGAATCCGGCCCGGCCGCGCTCGTTGAGCGCCGAGGCGAACATCTGGATCCACAGGTAGTTGCCGTTGTCGGGCTTGGGAATGCCGTAGGGGAAGCGCTTGTCGCCGGCGAGGTCGTCCTTGCGGATGCCGTCGACGTTGAACGGCGGGTTGGCCATCACGAAGTCGAACGCGCCGAGGCTCTTGTGGATGTCATCGTAGTAGCTGTTGCCGAGGCCGATCTCGCCTGAGAGTCCGTGCAGCGCAAGGTTCATCTTCGCCAGCGGGACTGTGGCCTCCTTCTGCTCCTGGCCGAAGACCGACAAGTCATCGTTGGCCGAGCCCCGATGGCGGGCGACGAATTTGGCGCACTGCACGAACATGCCGCCCGAGCCGCAGGCCGGATCGAACACGCGTCCGTGAAAGGGCTCGATGATCTCCACGATCAGGCGAACGATCGAATACGGGGTGAAGAACTCGCCGCCAAGCTTCCCTTCGGCGGCTGCGAAGTTCGACAGGAAGTCCTCGTAGATCAGACCGAACGCGTCGCCCGCTAGTGTGCGAGGCAGCGGCGCAAACAGCCGCAGGAGCGCGATCAGAACCTCCTTCTCCATCCGCTGGTAGCCCTTGGGCAGCACATCCTTCAGTTCGGGGTTGTGCGTCTCGATGTGTCGCATCGCCGCATCGACCGCCGCACCGAGGTCGGCGGCTTCCGGTAGTGCGACGAGCGTCGAGAGCCGAGCCTCGTCTGGCACGTACAGCACCGACCGGGCCTTGTAGTCGTCTGCGGTCACAGGTCGCCGGGCAGTTGCCTTGACCTCGAGTTCGGGGCGGACCTCCTCGAAGCGATGCTCGGCGTAGGCGAGGAAGATCAGCCCGAGGACCGGCCCGCGGTACTCAGCCGGGCCGAGCGTGGAGTTCGCCCGCATCTGATCGGCGGCTGCCCACAGCGTTCGGCGCACATCCGCCAGTTCGTCCGTCTTCACGCGATCCTTCCTCCAGACCGATCGTCGATCGGATCAAACTAGAGCCCGCATCGCGCGCCGGCCAGCATTTCGGACGAAGCCCGTCGCGCAAGGTGCGCGGCTCGAAGCGCAGTGCATACCCGAGCTGTGGCTCCTCGCCGGCCTCGCTTCAGCGACCACCGTCCGCAGTCGCCACACATCGTTGATCACGACGGGAAACGTCAGACACAACTGGAGGTTCGTTCGAACCTCCCGGCGCGAGACGCCGCGAGATCACCGAGCGTGCTCGACTACTCGCTTCGGCGCTTCAGTCACCTCTGTCGCTCTGCGTCAAGGCCCCGTGGCAGCCCTGTCGCAGTGGTCCCGTCGACGTCAGGTTGCTCGAACCCGATGGCTCAGCGGGGGTGTCGATTTCAGTCCGGCTGTGCCGGGTCCGATGGGGCCTGGGAGTGTTGAGGCCGAGGAGCGAACCGCAAGCTCGCCTGACCTAGGCTTGGCCTCCGCATCGGCCGGCCGTAGTGTGAGGTCGATGGCATCGGTTGGCCAGAGGCAGATGTTCGGTGTCTTTGAACTTGAATGGTCTTGGCCCCTGCAGCGTGAGGTCCTAGGGCTCGACTTGGTGCTGCGAACAGATTCAGGCATCAATCGGATTCGGATCCCCTCACAAACCAATGCCGGTGCATTGCACTGCGAGCTTCCAAATGGGATGGAGCCTGCTGGGCGCCCGTGGGGCCGGACCCGTGCGGCGGACGAATTTCGTGTCTATGCAGTCGGCTTCAGCTTCTTCTCTGACCTGCGACGCTACTCGCTGAGGGTAGGGGAGCTCGATCGGTCGCTAGCACTAGTGTCCGAGTGGATTGCATGGTCGTGTGGGGAACCGCTCCACGTCGAGCCTCGCATCCACGTTCACGAGGTGCCGCTCTTCATTGGCTCCACACAGCAGATGCTCTCATCCATGCACAGGAAGATCGAACATCAAGGCTCAGGAGGAATCTACGCGTCTGCGGTTGAAGTCAATCGCGCTTTCACGAAGGTTTCTGAGGGAGAGCCCTTGACGATTTCTCGATCCCTGTGGTGCGAGGCCAAGAGCTATTTGAGCCGTAGGCAGGACCGCCAGGCCCTCGTGGCGGCTGTGTCAGCCGCGGAAGTTGCCGTTGAACAGGCTATCCAGCGACACTTCGAGTCGATACTTCAGCCGGAGACAGTTGCTTCGGTGCTCAAGCGAGCAGGCGGTATTGTCGAGAAGCTCCGGATACTTGAGGCCGAACGTGTTCTGCCGCCAGGCCTTCCATCTATTGGAAAGGGGATTGACATAGCAGGCGCGAGAAACCAGGCCATCCATTCTGGATCTTGGCCGGAACGGTCCACTGCCGCCGAAGCTGTCGAGTGGTCTCGCAAAGTAGTCATTGAGTTGGACGCAGACGGATGATCGTTGAGCTCAGGTCAGCGGTCGGCTAGATCGGGGATCATCTTTGGGGTCCTGAAGTTCGTCGCCATCAGCATCTCGAGCGTGACCTGATTGGCAGAGAACTCTTTTAGCGCCTTCTTCACAAGCTGGCGCTCCTCACCGCAGGAAAGAGCCGCCAGCGCTAGAACTCGTCGCTCAAGGGGATGATCGGAGTTCTTGAGGGCGGCTCTTATTGCCGCCCGGTAGTTCTCGGGATCCTTAATGGCAAGTCGGCTCGCCGCAAAGGATGTCTTGGCAAGACTTCCACCGGGCTGACTGATATGTGACGCCAGAAGCTCCCTCATTGGCTTGCGAATATTGGCGACCGGGAACATCGTGGCTAGAGAGGCGACCGACCAATCGGAGACTGCCCAGGAGCTCTTCCAGTGCTTTACAAACCACCCGTGAAGATCCTTGTATGTCTCGGAATCCCGAAAGAGCCTTGCATAGGCATCTGCGGCATGCGGAGCGCGATGGGCAACTTCTACTAAGTCATCGAGCCGATAGTCAACTGCGTGCTCACGCATTCTCCGGAAGGTGAACTTAAATGTAGATCGATTTGATGACTCTGGCGAAGCGATGAGCAGATCAATGAGGTCGCGTAGGGGCTGGTAGTCCTTCGGGTCGCCGAGGAGGGAGGTCTCTGCTGCGCTGTGGGCGAAGTTCAGGATTTCCGCTCTGAGATCTTCGCCCTCGAGCACAGCGGTCTTGGCAATGTTGATGTCTAGGCCGAGATCTCGAAGTATTCCCTCGATCTGTGCCTGCATTGTTCGAAGCTCTCCGACATCCCTGCGAAAGACCCAGATATCATCCATCCAGCGGGCCGATTGACCTCCGTCGAGGATCCGTTCGTACATCATGAGGCTGTGAAAGATGTCGCGCAGGGTTCGACCTCGACGACGAGTGGGCACCCTCACTTTCTCCAGGAGGGCATCATCCAGCGGCTGGAGATAGAGATTCGCCAACAGCGCTGAGGCCGCACTTCTCTGAGGCAGTCCTTTGCGGGGCGATCCGTCCCATGAGGCGAGCATATCGATGAGTCGGTCGGCGGGCTTGGATCTTCCTGCTCGCTCCACAATTCGCTCAGACAGCCGATCGATCGGAATGTTAGAAAAGAAGGAAACAATATCGGTCTTAAGGCCGGACATGCTATCGTGTGCGCCGAACGTGGAAATGTGTCGGCGATACATTTCGTTCTCTGTCCGGTTGGGTGAGTAAGATCCTCTCTCGGGATCTCGGCGTGGGAGCCTCCAACCATAGACGGTTTCCGGTAGGCCGGTCCCCAGTTTCAGGCTGAGAGAATCGACAATCGCCTGGTACGCAAGTCGGTCGATTGGGTCCATTACTATCGCTGGCCGAATGCCGAAGTTCTCTTTGGCGACGTCGATTTTCGCTGCGCGTGCGACACCCTCGGCGCCCAACCTCGCATAGAGGATGTCGGGGCGCTTTTTGGCGACGAAGTCCAGCTCGGGCCAATCCCAGGGATCGCGAAACCAGTCGCCGACGAGATCGTTTTTGACGTTCTTCAACGCTCGGTCGATGTCAACGACCTTGTCCCAATCCACGTGTCTAGTATTACCGACCGATCTCTTCCGATCTTGGATTTGCTCGCTGGGCGGCTTCGCGGTTGGGCGTCGCCTGGAGTCTGGTCAGCCGAATCGGAGCGCTGCGACGGTCCGCGGGAGTCCGGACCGGGAGAGTGGTCGCGCACCTCGGTCACGGTCATCGGTGGGATCTTCAGTGCCGCTGCTTGGGATTGGATGGTCGCTTGAACGGTGCTCGGAGCGAGATCGATCAGGTCGAAACGGCTTCGGGTTGAGGTTGAGCCCGCTCATCCCTACTTTCATCCCTACTTTTCGCTCGGAACAGGGGTCGGCGGCGGTCAACGACGGATCGCGGCGGGCAGCGTTCTCCCAGCTCAATGGCCATATCGGACAGCAACGGCGAACAGCGGAAATCGCTGGGAGAGACCTACGACATCTTCGAAGGCACCGAGCAGATCCAGCAGCTCGTGATCTCCCGGGCCATCTCGGGGATGCGAATCGAGTAGGTATTTGCTGGTCAAATCAAGGCGGGCTTCGTAGGTGGTCGGCTGGCCCTACTCCGCCTCACTCGGCACGTCGGTCGTCGCCAACGGCCGCGAGAGGAGCGTTGCCGTGGCATCATGGTTCCCATGAGTTCCGCCGCTGACCCCGATGCTCTGGCTGCGCTGGTGGAAGATCTGGCCGCCGATATCGAGCGGGGTCGTCGAGGTCGGGCTCGGGTGTACGGGCCCGACGATGAGCTAACGCCAGCGGCCCAAGCGTCGCTCGACCGCATGGCGCCGCTGCTGGAGGAACGGCACAGGACCGTCTTCGGCGACAAGTGATCCCTCGTCCGGTCCGGGTCGCTGGTGCCGCGCTGGAGGACATCGCTCGCCAGCTCGACGATGAGGGGACGATCGTCGTCTACGCCATCGACATCTGGCCGGACCGCTGGCCTACCGAGTAGGGGCCTTGGGCGGCGTTTCGACGACTACCAAGATGCCTCCAAGATCTTCCAGGATCTGTCCCTAGCCGGCCCTAGAGCGCCCTCCGATAGAAAGCGATCTGGCGTCACGAGGTGGACAGCGGAAGCCAGATTCGTCTCGAAGCTTGCCGACCACCCCAACGCTCATGTGACCGTGGCTCCAGCAGTCAGCTCTCCACACCGTCGAGTACGGGACGAGTCGTCGGTCCTGACCGGCGCGGAGTACCGCATCAACCGAGGGCGTTGGAGAGGGACGTAACGATCTCCACGAACGCGTCGCACCCTCGTTCTTCCGGCGTTCGAAGGGCAGTGTCTGGGCCGAATGCAGCCGCTTCGTCGAGTAGGAGCCTCGCTTCGGCTCGCATGAGCGCCCGTATGAGCGGCGATGCCTCCTCCGACGAAAGCGTGAGATCGATCTCGACCATGCCCGAGGCCGTGGTCTGACCTCGGTTCTTGGACAAGGCCCGGAGGAGTTCATGGGCGGACTCGCCGTAGACCAGATTGTGCTCGTTCGCTGTCGCATTGCGTGATGTCATGGCCGAACGGTAATGACGCAGTGTGACATCGCTGGACCGCTTGCACCTAGCCACCGCCGGGCGCGGCAGTGGCCCCGCCTGTGGCGGGGTGCCGGGTGGTTCGGTTGGGTCAGGTACTGGGTGGCCAGAGTCCGAGGTTTTCGAGCCGGGTTTTGTGCCGGTGACACGGAGCACAGACGGTGGTGAGGTTGGTGGGGACGGTGAGTCCGCCGTCGGTGTGGCGGATGGTGTGGTCGGCCTGGCAGTGCACGGCGGAGGTGTCGCAACCTGGACTTTGGCAGTGCCGGTCTCGGATGAGAGCTCCGATGCGCTGGTCTCGGCCGAAGAGGCGTTGTTTCTCTGATCGGGTGAAGTCGCGGGTGGCGGTGTTCATGACGAACAGCTGCACGCGTCCGGCGATGGCGAAGTCGAGGGCATCAGCCGGTGCGATGGGGCGGCCGTGGGCGGTGTGGCAGCGGCGGGTCTTGACCCGTTCCATCACCTCCTCCGCGGTGAGGGGCCGACGCACGGTGTCTTCACCGCGTGCTGCGGCGTCGCGTCGTTCGGCTTCGTCGGCGAGTGTTTGGTGGTCGGCGACGATGTCGGCGACCACGTTCGCAGTGGAGGGGTCGGCACCGATGCCGTTGCGGATCAACCGGAGCAGGGCATCGTGCCGTCGCTGGGTATCGGTGCGTAGGAGGTCGTCCATGGTTGCGTCGTCACCGACGCGTGCTCGGGCTTCGGCCCAGTCGGCTTCGAACATCTCGTCGACCAGGACCTTGAGTGCGGGTTCGATGGTGGCGTAGATGGCGGTGGTGGTGAGGATCTCGAGTAGTACTTGTTGTTGGACGGGGTCGGTGGTGACCATCGACCGATCGGCGTACGCACGGGCGGCGTGGTCGTTGGGGTCGATCGGGTCGACCAGGACTTCCCATGCGGTGAACAGTTCGCGGCACTCGTACCACGGGTGACTGGTGAAGCGGATCAGGCCATCCAGGTCGCGAGCCAGGAACGGCCGTAGGCACGGTTTGTTCCAGATGCGCCAGAACAGGTCGAGGTGGTGTTCGCCGATGCGTCCGTCGCGGAACGCTTCACCGAGTTCGGGATGCGTGGTGAACAGGAGTGAGCCGCGGTTGAGCATCGCGCCGGCGGCGCCTTTGGCCATGCGGAGTGAGTCGGCGAGCCAGAGTGCTTCGTTGCGGTGCTGGTGGATCGACGGTCCCTTGCGGCGTTTGGCTTCGGCGCAGAGCTCGTAGTAGTCGGCCTTCGCCTGCCGGGCCGCGGTCTCGGCAGCGAGCATCCGTTCGTGCAGCTCGGTTCGCGAAAGGTTCGAGAGGTCGCCGGATCCGTCCGCCGTGTTGTTGGTCCCGCCAAGGATCATGGGTCAAGAATAGCGAACATGTGTACCGTAAACAACACTGATGCAACTATTTGTTATGAAGTAAATGGTTGTTGAAGATGTACAAGCGTGATCGAGCGTCGATCAGCGCACCACCCCTCGGAAAGACCCCACTCGCCGCCCGGCTGGATCGGCGGTGTGGGCCGTTTGTAGTGTCCGATGTGGTGAACGCTCAGGGGACAGCGAACGACCATCCGACCTTCGACGCCATCATCATCGGTGCCGGCTTCGGTGGGCTCTATGCGCTGCATCACCTGCGCGACGAGATGGGCCTGTCGGTCCGCGCCTTCGACGGCGCGAGCGACGTGGGCGGCACCTGGTGGTACAACCGCTACCCGGGGGCTCGGGTCGATGCGCCGAGTAGCCCGTTCTACGCCTATACGTTCAGCCAGGATCTGGTCAACGAGTGGGTGTGGCCCGAGACCCAGAGTGCTCAGGCCGACGTGCTCGCCTACCTCGAGCACGTGGCCGACAAGTTCGATCTCCGGAAGGACATCACCTTCGACACGGTCGTCGCCGACGCCCGCTACGACGAAGCGCTCCAGCGCTGGACGATCGAGACCGACGGAGGCCAACAAGCCAGCGCTCGATTCCTGATCTGCGCCACGGGTGCGCTCTTCGTCGCCAACACGCCCGCCTATCCCGGCATTGGCGACTTCGTGGGCGAGATCCACCACACCGGTCGGTGGCCCCACGAACCGGTGTCGTTCGAGGGCAAGCGGATCGGTGTCATCGGTACGGGGTCGTCCGGTATCCAAGCGATCCCCGAGATCGCGAAGACGGCCGACCACGTCACGGTGTTCCAGCGCACACCGCAGTTCTCCCTGCCCGCCCGCAACCAGCCGCTCGCGGAAGAAGACCTCGACCAGTACCGGCAGGAGTGGGACACACTCCGGGGTTCGATGCGTCGCCGAGGCGGCTGGCCGTTCAAGGTGAGCAAGCTCCGCGCCTCCGACTACTCCTTCGAGGAGCGCCAGGCTCGCTACGAGGAGATGTGGGAGCGAGGGGGTATGCACCTCGCCATCAACAGCTACACCGGCGTCTACTCCGACGAAGACTTGAACAACGAGATCGGCGAGTTCGTGCGGGGCAAGATCCGCGACATCGTGCATGACCCCGAGACGGCCGAGAAGCTGATGCCCGACTACGCCTTCGGGACGAAGCGTCTCATCCTCGACAACGGCTACTTCGAGACCTACAACCGCGACAACGTCACGCTGGTCGACCTACGCGCCGACCCGATCGAGTCGTTCACCGAGTCCGGCATCCGTACAACGAGTGGTGAGCATCCGATCGACATGCTCGTGCTCGCCACCGGCTTCGACGCCGTGAGCGGCTCGATGCTCCGACTCAATCCGAAGGGTCGCGACGGCCGGGCGCTGAGGGACAAATGGTCGGAGCGGTTCGACAACCACTTGGGCATGACGATCGCCGGGTTCCCGAACCTGTTCATGATCCATGGCCCGGGAGCGCCCGGGGTGTTCTTCACGATGCCGTTGGGTGGCGAGCTCCAGACCGCATGGATCGACTCGTGCATCCGTCATCTCGACGAAGCCGGGCTCGGCTCGATCGAGGCCACCGAAGCCCAGGAGGCGAGCTGGGACGCCGAGATCAACGGCATCGCCAACCGCACCCTCTACCCCCGAACCGACTCGTGGTACATGGGCGCCAACATTCCGGGCAAACCCCGCCAGTTCCTCGGCCACCTCATGGGGTCGCAGTACTTCGACCGTCTCACGCAGGTCGCCGACGACGGTTTCGAAGACTTCATCCTCGAGGAGCGTCGCTGAGTTCGGCGATCAGGTCGATCGTGCGGAGGATGTCGTCGACGGCTATCGGGCGGTGGCGATCCTCGCTCGCCGCCGTTGGGTCGGGGAGCAGGATGAGACGGTCCACACCGAGGGCGGCGTAGCGCTCCACCGCCGCGGCGTCGATTGGAGCGTTCGGAGTCACCGAGATCTCGAGGCGCCCGAGGTGCTCAGGCCGCTCGATCTCTTGCTGCTCGTTGGTGATGATTGCCATGGCTTCTTCGACGATCGCAAGGTCGGCGTTGAACAGGTACCAGCCGTTCGCCTTCCGGATCGTGCGACGGCGCGCTCCCTCGCTGACGCCGCCGGTGACGATCGGAATGCCTTCCGGGGCCACCGGTCGGGGGAAGGCATTGATCTCGCTGAACGAGACGAGCTCACCGTGATACTCGGGCTGGGGCATGGTCCACAGTGCTCGCATCGCGTCGAGGTACTCGTCCATGCGTCGCCCTCGCTCCGACATGGGAACGCCCATGGCATCGAACTCGGGGACGAGGTGCCCGGCCCCGATCCCGAGGATGAGGCGACCGTTCGAGATCTGATCGATACTTGCGCACTGCTTCGCCAGCATGATCGGGTGGTGCAGCGGCAGCTCGATGATCCCACTCCCGAGGTGGATCCGAGTCGTCTCCGCCGCGAGGAGCGTGAGCGCAACCACGGAGTCGAGGAACGGCAGCGTCGGCGCCATGTGGACGCCGACCGGTTGCGGATCGGGCAGCACGAGATGCTCGCCGGTCCACAACGACTCGAGGCCGGCGTCCTCGGCGTAGCGGGCCACCTGCACCGCAACTGAGGGGTCCGCGCACGTGCCGTAGTTGAGAGCGAACAGTCCGAACTTCACGACGCGACCCTCGGCGCACAACCGCCGACTACAGGCCGCCGCGGGCGTTGTTGGCCTCGATGTCTCGCTGTGTCTGTTCGGGCAAGCGGTCCAACACCCTTGTCCGACGCGCGAGCATCGGTGGGCCGAGTAGGCGCTTCAGCTTGCTGATGATGCTCGAGATCACGTCGGCCTCCTCAGGGATGTTCGGATGGCTGGTTTCGCCACACTAGTCCCGCTTGTTCAAGTGCTCAGGTCGTCGGTCCTGCACCTACCTGTGCTGACCCGAGTCCGTCAGCCGTAGAGATGATCCGCTGCATCAGCACCAGATCCAGCCAACGATCGAACTTTCGACCGACTTCCGGCATTCGAGCGACTTCGACGAAGCCCATGCGTTCGTGGAATCTGATCGACTCGATGTTGGCGCCATCAACGGCGCCGACCATTGCGTGCACTCCCGTCGCTCGGCCGCGCTCGATGAGCTCTTGTAGGAGCGCACGCCCGATGCCTTGGCCCCAACAAGCGCCGTCGACATGGATCGTATGCTCGACCGTGTACCGGTACCCCGGCCACTTGCCCGAGCCGCGAAAGCTGCCGTAGGCAGCGAACCCCACGACATCGCCCGCTTGCTCGGCCACCAGCACGGGGTGGCCAGCGCGAGTCTGACGGGCGAACCACGCCTTGCGCTGCCGGAGTGTCTGATGCTCCTCGGTCCATGCGACAGTGGTCGTGTCGATCAGCGCGTTGTACAGGTCGCGGCAGCGCGCCATGTCCGCAACCGTTGCGTCTCGAACCAGCATCAGCCGACCTCCTGCCGCCACAGCATCGCATAGCCTCATGTCGATCACTCACATTGATCGCGCCACGACGGGAGCACCATGCGACTTCTTCTCACCTCCGCCGGCGTCCGCAACCCCAGCATCCGCGCCGCCCTGGTGTCGATGCTCGGCAAACCGGTGGAGGAGTGCAGCGCTCTGTGCATCCCGACGGCGATGTATGGCCACCCCGTGCTCGGGCCGGGCGAGATGGTGTGGAAGTTCGCCGCCGGGAAGGCTGGCGAGCGCATGGTCGAACTGGGCTGGAAGTCGATGGGCATGCTGGAGCTGACGGCGTTGCCGAGTCTCGACGAGGACCGCTGGGTTCCGGTGGTTCGCGACGCCGATGTGCTGTTGGCATCGGGCGGCGACGCCCTCTACCTCGCCCACTGGATGCGCGAGTCCGGTTTCGCCGACCTCCTGCCCTCGCTCGACGCCGTGTGGGTCGGTATGAGCGCAGGCAGCATGGTGATGACGCCACGGATCGGCGAGCCGTTCGTCGGCTGGCCCTCGCCCACCGGCGACGATCGGGCGCTGGGTGTCGTCGACTTCGCGATCTACCCCCACCTCGACAACCCGATGTTGCCGACCAACACGATGGCCAACGCCGAGGCGTGGGCGGCCGATCTCGACTGCCCGTCCTACGCCATCGACGACGACACGGCCATCGCCGTGGTCGACGGCACCGTCGACGTCATTTCCGAAGGGAACTGGCGCCGCTTCGGTTAGCGAGAAGCCCGCACGGTGGGCATGACCTCGGTGAGGTAGGCCTCGAGCGCCTCCTGGTCGAACGGGGCCCGCAGCGCGATGTTGACCATGTCGGCGCCGGCATCGAGGTAGCGGTTGACCGTGTCGATCGCTTGCTCGGGGAGTCCGCCGATGGCGCCACCCTTCACACGATCGGCCATCGGCCCCCACTGGGCGGCCAGCGCAGCCTCGGCCCGGTCGGCGCCGGCCTGGTCGGCGCCCATCAGGAACATGAGGTTCACCGAGCGCTCGATCGTGCCTGGGTCACGGCCGAGCTTCTCGCACCACTGATCGAGCACGCCGTTGAGGCGCCCGAACTCGTCCGGCGGGATGTAGGCAGCGTTCCAGCCATTCGCCTTCGCTGCGACGGTCTTGAGCGTGCGCTTCTCGCCGACACCACCAATCCACAACGGGAGGTGTCCCCGAACGGGGGGCGGAAGACATGACGCGTCCTCGGCCCGATAGTGCGTGCCCTGGAAGGTCGTGCGCTCTTGGGTGAGCAAGCTCGTGATGAGTTCGGTGGCCTCGTCGAGCATGTCGAGGCGGGTGCCCACGGACGGGAAGTCGTAGCCGTACGCCTTCGCCTCCCATTCGTGCCAACCGCCACCGATGCCCAGCTCGAAGCGACCGCCCGAGATGTGGTCGATGGTGACCGCCGCCTTCGCCAGCAGTCCCGGGTTGCGGTAGCCGACGTAGAACACCAGGCAACCGAGCCGGGCGTTGGTCGTGTCGGCCGCCAACGCACCCAGCGTGGCCACGCCCTCGAAGTGGGGGAGCGTGCCGCCAGCCGGTGGGGCCTCGTAGATGTGGTCCCATGCCGAGATCCAGTCGCAGCCCGCCTCGTCGAGGCGGCGCCACAGCGCCCGCATCTCGTCCATGGTCATGTTCTGCTGACCGACGTGGGCTCCGAGTGACAACGGGAACTGGCTCATGGCGGGATGCTTGCACTCGCCGTGCACCCCGGCCAAATCCCACGGCGAGCCGTCATCCGGCCGGCGGCTCGGACTCCTCGTTGCCCACCGTCACCATCCATTCGGCCACCTTCGCGGTCACCACCGCGAACGCGGAGATCCCGACGAACATGGTCACGATGCCGATCAGCCGTCCGACAGTGGTCACCGGCGCGATATCGCCGTACCCGACGGTTGTGATGGTGGCTGACGACCACCACAGCGCATCCATGAACGACTCGAGTCGCCCGCCCTCACCGACGTCTTCGACCAGGGTGAAGGCGACAGCCGACGACAACCAGGTGAGTCCAGCAGCTCCGAGCGCCAGGTTGCCAGCCTCACGCCGCAGACGCTGCCGGCCCTCGGCCCGAGCCGCCCCACCGATGGCGACGATGCGCGCAGTCACCACCACGATCCGGAGGAGTCGGGCGCCGCGCAACGCCCGCAATACCCCGAACCCGGCAAGGTTCGGGGCGAACACGAGTGCCTGGGCGACCACGATCGCCGCACTGGACCATTCGCTCCGCACGTAGCTCGATCGCCGCCGGGCGAACGCGAACTCGACCCCGTAGTCGACGGCGAAGGCGAGCAGCACGATCACGTTGACCACGTCCAGGAAGACCTGATCGGCTCGAATGAGGTCGTCGCGCTGGATCTCGAGCAGCAGGATCGGCAGCGAACCGATCGCCAGGATCATCAGTGGCGTGTCGGTCCAGCGACGCCAAGCGAGCAGTCGCGGAGTCACGTACTCGGGACGGCCGTTGTTCACCGGGCGACCGATCTATCGGGACGGATCACGGTCCGGCGGAGCGGCCCGACCGTTGCCGCGGCGTGTGCGACCGCTGCGTTGGCGTCGTCGAGCGCAAACTCGTGGAGATCGAAGGTCGAGAGGTCGAGGTGGCCACTGCGGATGAGTGCGATCATTCGCGGAATGGCGCTTCGGGGATACATCCACGTGCCCCGCAGCGTGATGTCGTTCCGCATCAACCACGGGTAGGGCAGCGCAAGGTCGTCGCCGCCTTGCCGACCGACACCGCCCATCAACGAGATGCGTCCACCGTGTCGCACGGCGAGGACGGCCGCTCGAACCTGCGTGGCCGTCGCTTCTCGTGGCAACAGATCGAGGACGCAGTCGATGGGAGCGCCGGCTGCCTCGACAATGCGCCGTCGGTCCTCGGCTTCATCGCCCGACATGGGCGCCGGGACGACACGAGGACCGAGTCGCTCTGCGATGAGCGCCAGTGACGCTTCATTGCGGCCGGTCGCGACAACCGTCGCCGCCCCCATCGCCAGGGCAACCGCAACGCCGGCACTGCCGAAGCCTCCGGTGGCGCCGTTGACGACGATCGTCTCGCCCACCCGTAAGTCCACGGCGAGCAAGCCGCCGAAGGGGACGAGGACCTGACTCAGCCCGCACCAACGGCCGGCGTCGACCTGGTCGATGTCGCCGAGAGGAGTGACGTTCTCGAGCGGGACCAGGACCTGTTCGGCATAGGAACCGTTGTGATATGTCCGATGCAGCGGCAACGAGGCCTCGCTGTGCGCTGTCCAACCGAGCAGCATCTGTTCCGGGACCAGCGCATCGTCGCGCGCCCGGATCGTCGCATCGCAGTACACCCAATCGCCAACCTCCAACCGAGTGGTATCCGGACCGACAGCCCGCACCCGGCCAACGCCGCCTGGCCCGGGGACAATGGGAAGTTCGAGGAGGTAGTTCCTCGCGCCTGAGAGAATTCCCGCGGTGTAGCTGGCGACGCCGGCGGCCGCCACGTCGAGGACGACCTCACCACCGCCGGGGATCGGATCCTCGATGGTCTCGATGCTCAGTGGCTCCCCGAGCGCGTGCAGAACGGCAGCTTTCATCGGTCCCTCCAGGTGGCTTCGTTTGTTGGGCGCAGAGTATCGAAACGGCGACGACGACCTCGAAGCAGCAGGTACCAGCCATGCTCTATCGTGCGGGCATGAATGACGCAGGTTCACATCCCCCCGCCTGGCACCCCGACCCGTCGGGTCGCAACGAGCAGCGCTACTGGGACGGCACCTCCTGGACCGAGCACGTCGCGAACCGGGGTGAGACCGGCGTCGATCCGATGGCCGTTGCCACCCCGCCTGCGCCGAGTGCGCTCGATCGCGTCGACTCCGGACTCACCATCGGCAACGAGGGATCGAAGGTCCAAGAGCAGCTGACGGGGACCGGCTACCGCGGCGTCGGGCTCAGCGGCCCGGTGGCCGGTGGCGGAGGGAGCCTCCTGAACGAGCCGATCCTCGTCGTGAACCAGAAGGCGAAGCTGATCGAACTCAACAACGAGTACAGCGTGTTCGACCAGAACGGCACCAAGATTGCCGCGGTCACCCAGGTCGGCCAGTCGGCGTTCCGCAAGCTGCTGCGCCTGTTCTTCAGCTTCGACCAGTTCCTGACCCATCGCCTCGCCGTCGTCGACGCTGCGGGTTCTGTCCAACTCAAGCTGACGCGTCCCGGCAAGATCTTCAAGTCCAAGGTCATCGTCGAGGATGGCAACGGCAACGAGCTCGGGCGGATCATCCAGAAGAACATGATCGGCAAGATCAACTTCGACCTCGAGTCCGGCGGGCAGACACTTGGCGCCATCAAGGCCGAGAACTGGCGAGCATGGAACTTCCGAATCGAGGACACCTCGGGTACCGAGATCGCCCGGGTCACCAAGACCTGGGAAGGCTTGGCGAAGACCATGTTCACCACGGCCGACAACTACGTCGTTCAGATCAGCCAGCGACCACCAGAACCGCTCAACTCACTGGTCGTGGCGAGCGCGCTTTCGATCGACACCGCGCTCAAGCAGGACAATCGAGGATTCGGCTGATCGAGTCCCGTCGATCAGCCGGCCGGGAGCTCCACGTGCACCGTGGTGCCGACGTGCTCGGCCGGTTCCATCCAGATCTCACCGTCGAAGCCACCGATGATGCGGCGGCAGATCGCCAGGCCGAAACCGAGGCCTGACGTCGCGCCCGGCTCGAGCCGCTCGAGGATGCGGAACACTCGCTCGCAGGCTTCGGCCGGTACACCCTTGCCGTTGTCGGTGAACGACAGACGAACCATCGGCCCGACCCGGCGAGCCGCCACGCTGATGTGCAGCGGCCGATCCGGTGAACGGTACTTCACCGAGTTGGTGAGGATGTTCACGCACACTCGGGCGAAGAGGTCGCGTTCGGCAATGACACGCAGCTCCCCATCGAGGTCGACCGTGGTCGACGCCGCAACCTCGAGCACGTCCGCACTCACCAGATCGAACACCTCTTTGATCAAGGTGTCGAGCGGAAGCACTGCGGTCTCCGGGAACTGCTGGCGAAGTGCCGAATAGTCGAGCATCGACAGGATCATCGAGTCCACCCGGCCCAGGCATTCATCGAGGCGCTCCCCGAACTCGGAGGCAATCGAGTTGGAGTCGCCGAGGGAATGCACGAGCCGATCGGCGAACAGGCGAGCGGTGCGAACCGGCGCTCGCAGATCATGGGCCACCACATGGGCGAAGTCGTCGAGCTCGGCGTCGGTCTCGTGGAGCTCGTTGGTGCGCTTGGTCAGCTCCTGGAGCGTGTGGTGACGGGCCAGTGAGTGCCGCAGCGACCGCTCGAGCATCTCACGGTCGAGCTTCCCCTTCACCAGATAGTCCTGCGCTCCGAGCTCGAGTGCAGCAATCGGGGTCTTGTCGTCGTCGACGCCGGTCTGCACGATGATCGGGCAGTCGGGAGAGTGGTCGAGAATCGTGTGGATGCAGTCGAGCCCACTCGCATCGGGCAGGGTGAGATCGACCACGATCACGATCGGGTCGTACTCGGCCAGGAGTTGCACCGCTTCGCCAAGTGTGGTTGCCCAGATGACCTCGAGCTCGACGTTCTCGATTTGGCGCATCCAGCGCGTCATCCGTTCGGCATCGATCTCGTAGTCCTCGATGAGCAGGACCTTCCCGGACGTGATGCCATAGTGCCGCACGCGCTCACCGGCAGCGGAGCTTCGTTCTGTGGTGACAGGCATCGGTGTCAGTCATCCATTCGAAGCGCTGCTTCGATGTCGTCGAAGATTCGAGGATCGAAGCGAAGTCTCGTCGGATCAAACGTCACGCCTCGCCGATGACGAGTCCTGCTCGGTTTGACTGGAGCAGAGCCCGACACGGTCACGTACTGTCCAATCCGTCGGGCGAAAGCCACCATGTCGGGGAAGCGGCTGGGCTTGGTCTCGAACCAGCGGGCACCACGATCGAAGCTGGTGGTTTGGTCGACCGGTCGGGTCGACGAGGTGTAGACGATCACCGGGATCTGCCAGAGATCGGGATGCTCCTGGAGCTGCTTCAGGGTTCCGTGCCCGTCGAGTCGTGGCATGCGGAGATCGAGCACGATGATGTCGGGAAGGTCGGTCGGATCGTTCACCGACGTGAGGGCCAGCATGAGCTGGGCGCCGTCGTCGAGGAACCGGAAGTCGGCATCCAACCGAGCCTCCTCGGCCGCCATGAGCATGAAAAGATGATCGTTGTAGTCGTCGTCTGCCATCCATACCCGGAATCGGTCGCTCCCTGATCCCGCAAGGCTTCGAGACTTCTCCCTGGTTGCCGCCATGGTCTGCATCTGGTCCCCGATCTCGATAGCTGTTCGGCCTCAGTTTCGGAAGTAAGGGAGCCTCCAGAAGGACCATGTCGCAGAATGAGGCGAGCGGCTCACGCGAACGGGAGCGGATCGGCCACCGGCCATCGGATGGCGACGACCGTGTGCCCGGGCCGGTGGTCGACGATGGCGAGCGAGCCGCCGTGCGCCGCTGCGGTGGCGGAGGCGGTGGCGAGCCCGAGCCCGGACCGACGAGTGATCTGATCCGGTGGCGGCGGCCCGGTGAAGAACGGATCGAATGCGTGAGCAGCCGTGCGCGGGTCCATACCCGGCCCGTCGTCGCTCACCGTGACGGTGGCGAATCCGTCGGCGATCGAGGCGCCGATCGTGATGGTCCCCTCGAGGTCGCCTGGGTTGGCGTGGTGCCAGGCATTCTCGACGACCCGTTCGACGACACGGCCGATGGCGACCAGCGGCAGATGGACGACCGCGCCGCTTGCTTCGACCTCGCACCGGAAACGAGCCGGCAACCCGACGGCGACGATGACGTCGTCGATGATGTCGGCCAGGGTCGTCGGCCGAGGAGCTTCATGCCGGTCCCCGCTACGAGCGAAGGCAGTGAGCGACTGGACGACCTGCTCCATCAGCACGACACGACCGTCGATCCGTTCCAGCAGCTCCAGCGCATCGCCATCGAGCCCGTCGGCCGCGTCCTCACGGAGGAACGACGTCAGACTGCGTAGACCGCGCAACGGGGCGGCGAGGTCATGTCCGGCGCGCCGAGCGAACTCCCGGTGCTGGTCGCGCTCGGTGCTGAGCAACGACCGAAGCGCCTGGATCTCTGTTTCCAGGCCCTGAACGTCAATCATGGGACAAGCTTCGGCCTCTTGCCCTCAACAAGTTGGCATCGCTGTCGAAAGCTGTCGGATGCCTCGCATTCTGGTCGCCGACGACGAGTCGGACATTCGCTTTCTCTATTCCCGATGGCTCACCGCCGGTGGCTACACACCGATCGAAGCCCACGACGGGCCGATCGTGCTCGACAAGTTCGCCGAGAACGACGTCGACATGGTGCTCCTCGACGTGATGATGCCGCGCATGGACGGCTACGAGGTGTGCGAGAAGCTTCGAGCCGGCGGCTGTACGGCGCCGATCGTCATGGTGTCGGCGCTCTCCAGTCCCGCTGATGTGGCACGGGGCGAGGCAGCGGGAGCGACGGCGTATGTCGAGAAGGTGGCCAGCAAGGACAACCTGCTGACGCTCGTCGCTCGCATGCTCGCCGGCTAGACCAATCCGCCGGCCGTTCGGTTCCGAACTCGATCCATCAATCGACGAGAGGAACTGCGACGATGGGCGAGGTGAGCCCCTTCAAACGACGAGCGGCGACGCCACCCGCCGAAGCGGACCGTGCGTCAACGCTGATGGCAGCGGTGTCGAGGGGCGACGAATCGGCCTTCGCCGAGCTCTACGACCTCTTCGCCGGGCTGTTGTTCGGCATCGTCGTGAGCGTCGTTCGTGATCCGGCCCAGAGCGAGGAGGTGACCCAGGAGGTCTTCCTCGAGATCTGGCGCATCGCCCCTCGCTTCGATCGATCGAAGGGCACCGTCAAGAGTTGGATGGCCGCCATCGCCCACCGGCGAGCGGTCGACCGGGTGCGCTCGGAACAAGCGGCCCGCAACCGTGAGGACCGAGAGCACCAGCTCTCGGTCGAAGCGCCGGACCCGATCGCCGAGGCGGTCAACGACGAGCTGCAACACGAACGGGTACGACAGGCGCTGCACACCCTGACCGAGACCCAGCGTTCGGCCATCGAACTCGCCTACTTCGGCGGGCGTACCTACCGTGAGGTCGCCGTGCTCCTCGACATCCCGGAAGGGACCGCCAAAACTCGCATTCGTGACGGCCTGATCAGGCTGCGAGATCACCTGGGGGTGACCGTATGAACCACCACGATGTCCACCAGCTCGCCGGCGCCTACGCACTCGATGCCCTGGACCCATCGGAGCGGGAGGCCTTCGAGACGCACCTCGCAGGCTGCGACTCCTGCTCGACCGCCGTCGCGGAATACTCGCTCACGGCCGCCGAGCTCGGCACGGTGGCCCGCCGTCCACCACCGGCAGGGCTTCGAGCGAAGGTTCTTGCCGATGTTGCCACCACCCGGCAGGTGTCACCGCTCGTCCCGATGCGCCGCACCACTTCCACCCGAGTGCTCGCGGCTGCAGCGGCGCTGTTGCTGGTCGCCGTCGGTTCGGTGGCCGCACTTACACTGAGCCGTCAGGGCTCGAGTGACGTCGAGGTGGCCGCTGCACCCGATGCCATCACGCTCCAACTCGATCCGATCGACGAGTCCTCGGGCGACGCCACCATCGAGGTCGTGTGGTCACCCGAGCAGGATCGAGCGGTTGTGCGCTCGGCGGGCCTCCCCGACCCGGGCGAGGGCAAGGTCTACGAGCTGTGGTTCCTGCTGCCCGATGGTGTCGCCGCCGCCGGGCTCTTCACCCCGGAAGATGGCGACGCCGAGGTCATGCTCGAGCTGGACGACATCGACGGTCGAGGATGGGGCGTCACCATCGAACCCGATGGAGGTTCCGACCAGCCGACCAGCCCCGTACTCTTCGCCGGCGAGCTCTGACGCCCAACCTCAGTTTTCGATCAGGTCACGGATCATGGCTTCAGTCCCGATCGGATGTGTCCGATATCTCCCGCATCCCCCGACCCGGAGCCGACCGACATGAAGAGCAAGAGCCGAGCCGTCCGTCGAACCCTGGTCGCGTCGACGCTCGCCACGATCCTGGCTTCGGCCGGCACCGCTACCGCCCTGGCCGTCCCGGCACCGACCGTGGAGACACCGGCGCCGACAACGGATCTTCACCCGCTGCCCTTCGATCCCTCGCTGCCGTTCGAGGTCGTACCCGGTGGCGACTCGGTCGAGACGCACGTCGACACCGTCGATGAGCAGCCGCTGTCGCCGCAAGAGGTCGAGGCGGTCTTCGCTCGCGCCGAGTTCGACGCGAGCCCTGGCATGGCGTTGGCGACCACGACCAACACCTTCCACTGGCGCAACAGCTCCGACCCGAACAACCCCGCCAACCCCGACATCCTGATCGAGGCCGATGCCAACGTGCCATCCGTCGTCATCGATCTGCTCGGCGAAGTGTTCGTCGACTGGCGATCGGTGATCGACCTCGACATCCCGGCCCCCGAATGGCATCACGTCAGGGTTGCCTGGAGCGACCAGCTCCCGACGGGTGTGCTCGGTGGGGCGGCGACCGGTTGGGTCACGGTCAACCAGAACGGGTCGACGTTCGTGGTCCCGCGCTTCCTGGCCAACGTGAACGGAGCGTCGACGGCGTCCGGTGCGTACGCCCTCGACCTCGTGCTGAACTCACAGATCAACTGGGACTACACCCTCGACCCCAACGACTCGGCGCCCAACGACAACTACTACCTGAAGACGGTCTTGCTCCACGAGGTCGGCCACTCGCTCGGCGTGGCGTCAGGCGTGGATCGCGAGCAGTCGATCGACTCCTCGGTTTTGAGCACCTGGGGCGCCACCTTCTTCGGCAACCAGAGTGCGTCGCAGTCGTTCGCCAGCCTCCGATCCGATGTGGTGCGGACCAACAACCTTTGGTCGATGAACACCGACGGCACGTGGGAGAAGATCTACGACCCGTCGACGTGGAGTACCGGATCCAGCCTGAGCCACCTCGACGAGAACACCTACACCTACCAGCGTGGTCAATATCGCACGCCCGGTGCACTCATGACGCCGTTCCTGACCAACGGTGAAGTGAACCACGTCGACGGAGTGATCGCTGGGTTGCTCAGCCAGGCGGGCTACGAGACCTTCCTGTCACCGGCGGCGCCGCTGGTGTCGGGCTCCACCACAAATGGGGTGCTGACGGTCAACATCACGCCCGGGTTCAACGCCGAGATGAACGTGCCGGCCAAGCAGTGGCTGGTGACGCTCAAGGACCCATCGGGCAACGTGGTGCGCCAGTCCACGCTGCCGGCCACGGCACGCAGCGTCGAGTTCGGCGGCTTCACCACCAGCGGCACCTACACCGCCGTGGTCACCGCCGAGATCGATGGCCAGACCGCCACCGCCAACGGCGTCGGTATCGGCTACTCGCCCGTCGAGCGCACGACCGTCGCCCAGGCCGGGAGCCTCTTCGGCGTGATCTACGCCACCGACTATCGAGCATCCGACGCCGACACGCTCCGCCTCTACCGGGCCTTCTTCGAGCGTGACCCCGACCTGGTCGGTATCAAGTACTGGATCGACCAGTCCCGCAACGGCACCAGCTACGACGACATGGCCTACTCCTTCGCCTACAGCCAGGAGTTCACGACCCGGTACAGCAACCTGACCGACCGGCAGTTCCTCGAGGTCGTCTACCGCAACGTGCTCGGTCGGGCCCCCGACCAGGCGGGCTTCGACTACTGGTACAACGAGATCCTGAAGGGCCTGCCGAGGCATCTCACCGTTCGCTGGGTGGCGGGGAGCACCGAGTTCAGCAACCGCTTCGCCTATCTCCCGCAGTAGCTGCGGGAGCGCTCACAGCAGCTGGCCGTACTCCGATTCGAGCTGGTCGAAGTCGAGGTTGCGCAGGAACCGGCTGAACGCGATCTGCGCCGTGAGGGCCTCGAGATCTCGGAACGGTTCGGGGACGAACTGCGGCGGCTCGAGCAATCCTTCGTCGAACAGATGATTGACCAGGCCCATGGCCTGGAGATCGACCTTGCCGCAGAACAGCATGGGAATGCGGTCGGGGCGCCCCTGGCGTAGTGCCAGGCGGACGTAGACGTATGACAGCACGAGGCCCTTGCCGTAGGCGAGGTCCTTGGTGAACGGGGGACCGGTCGGGGTACTGCCACGGAAGATCCGGGCCGCGATCGACCAGCACTCGTCCTCGGTCAAGCCCTCGGTACGGAAGAACTCGAACAGGTCGACGAAGGTGGCGCCGTCGAGCACGAGCGCCACGCCCCGCACCCGATTGGCGATTCGGCGGAGCCGCCCGGGGTGGCTCCGGAGGGCGAACATCTCGGTGAGGGTGGCGAGGCCCTCCTGGGTCACCGTGGCCGGAGGGGCGGCCTTGCCGAGGAAGTTGCACCACGGCTGCGCCAGCCCGTTGCGGGTAGTGCCGACGTGCACCCAACCCTCGTGGGCCTCGAGCGTTGCCAGGTCTTGCGGGCTGAAGGTCGCGTCGGATCGCAACTTGATGTAGGTCGAGCCGGCGGCAGCGTCGGCGACGAGACCGTCGTCGAGCCGGACGTCGACGGCGCCTGCGCCCATGGAGCTGTCGAGTCGGGCCTGGAGGTCGGCGACCGCCGCCTGAGCATCGAGCTCGTGCGCGGAGGTGTCGATCAGCAACGACGGCTCGAGAGCCGAGAGCGATTCCTCGAGCGACTCGGCCAGGTCGATGACCGTCGGCCCACCGGCGTGGAACACCTCGTCGGGGGTGCCGTAGAGCAGCGTGGCATAGCTGCCGAAGCTCGGCTTGCCCCGGGCGACCAGCATGTCGATCGTGAGGCGATACTGCTCGCAGGTCCGACGCAGGAGCTGTGAGGCTGCCGTCACCGATCCGAGTTGGGTGGCGATCTCGGTTTCGAGGGCGATGAACCGATCGCGCACCTCGTCGGCATCGAATTTGAGCGGATTGCGCTCGTAGTAGTCGGCGTCGACGGCCGGCTGCTCTTTGTACTTCGAGGCGAAGAATTGGTCTCGGATGTCGTCGGTCCACTTCACGGCGTCGAGCACTCGGATCTCGGCCTGCGCCTCGATGAGGCGATCGGAGAGCTCACGGATCGTGGCCCGATGGTCATCCTGCATCTACCCAGTGAACAGCTTCTGCAGGTCGAGAGCACCGACTCCGTAGAATCGTGTGATGACGAAGCCCTTCTTCCAGGTCGATGTCTTCACCAGCGAGGCCTACCGCGGCAACCCACTCGCGGTGGTGCTCGACGCCGAGTCGATGACGTCCGAGGAGATGCAGCGGTTCGCGAACTGGACGAACCTGTCCGAAACGACCTTCCTCCTGCCACCGACCGATCCGGCCGCCGACTACCGGGTTCGGATCTTCACCCCGAGTGTCGAGTTCCCATTCGCCGGGCACCCGACCCTCGGATCGGCGCACGTCTGGCTCGAAGCCGGAGGCCAACCCAAGGATCCGGAGCTCATCGTGCAGGAATGCGGCGTCGGCCTGGTCCCGATCCGGCGGTCGGGCACCTCGCTGGCGTTCGCTGCTCCACCGCTGATCCGCAGCGGTCCGGTCGACGATCTCGACATCGAGCGGGTCGCCACCATGCTCGGCATCGCGCCCGACGCGATCGTCGATGCCACGTGGGCCGACAATGGCCCGGGCTGGATCGCGGTTCGGCTGTCATCGGTCGACGAGGTCCGTGCCCTCCAGCCGGGCCCGTCCGATTTGAAGGTGGGGGTGGTGGCGCTGACCGACGGCGCCGGCGATGCCGACATCGAGGCACGGGCCTTCTTCCCCCGATCGGGAACGACCGCCGAAGATCCCGTCACGGGCAGCCTCAACGCGTCGATCGCTCAATGGCTGCTCGGAAACGGCACCCTGCAGGCCCCGTACGTAGCGGCACAGGGAACGATGCTCGGACGTTCGGGGCGGGTCACGGTCGCGCAGGAGGACGCCCCCGATGGGGGCGAGCCGGTCATCTGGGTGGGTGGCGACGTCGTCACCTGCATCCGCGGCGACGTGGCGCTGGCGTGAGCGGATCGCCACGCGTCGGACTCGTCCTGGGGGCCGGCGGGGTGCCCGGAGGGGCCTACATCCGTGCCGCCCTCGCCGAGCTGGAGACGATCGTCGGTTGGTCGCCAGGGAGTGCAACCACCATCGTCGGCACGTCCGTCGGAGCACTCAACGGGGCTCGCCAACCGCTGCCCGAGGTCTCGTCGCCGGCGACCGACGACCACTTGGTGTCGTTCCAGCGGATGGGTCAGGTGCTCGCTCCGCCAGCATCGGGACCATTCACCCCCGTGGTGGCGCGGGTGCGAAGCATGGGTGGCCGAGTCGTGGCCCGGCTCGCACCGGCCGGCTCGCATGCCCAGGACTACGAGGTGGCCGACGCGCCCTATCACCCGGGCGTCGTCACCATCTCGGTTCGGCGGGGCGGGGGACAACGTCGACCGGCCCGGCTGGTCGACGCCGCCCAACCACAGGCGGAGCTGTACGCGTCGGCGGCCGTTCCCGGCTTCGTGACACCCGTCGTGATCGACGGCGACGAGTGGATCGACGGCGCGGTCTGGTCCTCGACCAACGCCGATCTCGTTCGAGTCGAGGACCACGATGCGCTCGTGGTGATCGCACCGATGGCTGCCCGCACGGGCGGCAATCTCTTGGCCCGCACCCACCGAGCCCAACTCGGCATGGAGCTCCGCCCGTGGCTGGCGTCGGGAAAGCCACTGGTCGTGGTGTCGCCGACCGGCGATGAGCAGAAGCTCCGTCCCGATCATTCGGCATTTGCCGCAGCAGCACTCGAACGGGTCCGCACTGGTTGGGGCGAGGCGGTCGTGGCCCCGTAGGGTGCCCGCAATGGTCCGCCGCCCGCCTCTGGTCTTCATCTTCTCCGTCACCGTTGCGGGGATCCTCGCCAACACCCTTCTCAGCCCGAACATCCCCGACATCCTCGCCACGTTCGACCAGCCCGAGTCTCGGGCTGGTCTGCTGGTGGCGAGCGGCCCGTTGCCGGGTGTCCTGGTGGCGCCCATCATCGGCATCGTGGCCGACCGGCTCGGTCGGCGACGGGTGCTCCTGCCCTGCCTGGTGCTGTTCGGCGGGGCCGGTCTGGCGGTGGCGCTCGCACCGTCGTTCGAACTGCTCCTCGTGGCACGTGTGGTGCAGGGCGTTGGCGGGGCCGGGCTGATCAACCTCGCCGTCGTGATGATCGGCGACTTCTGGACCGGCGTCGAGCGCACCACATTGATCGGACGCAACAGCGCCGTCCTCACGGTCTGCCTGGCGCTGATGCCGTCGTTCAGTGGTCTGATCGCATCGGTGTCGAACTGGCGCTGGTCGCTCGCCTGTTCGTCGCTGGCCCTGCCGATCGCAGCGTTCGGCTACCGAACGATGCCTCGTGTCGACACGGTGGCGACGCGAACCATCGGGGAACAATTGCTCGACACCCGCCGGGCGCTCCGCCAGCCCGTGATCCTGGCGGTCATCGCATCGGCCACCTTGCTGTTCATGGTGATCTTCGGCGTCTTCCTGACCACGCTGCCCGTCCATCTCGAGAAGGACTTCGGCCTCGGTCCTGGCGCCCGAGGCCTCATCCTCTCGGCGCCGGCGATCGGGTCCACCCTCGTGGCCTTCAACCTCGGCCGCATCCGGTCCCGCTCGACCGTGCGAACCGTGCTCGTCGCCTCCAGCGCCCTCATCTCGATCTCGGCGCTCGCGATCGGCATCGCACCCACGGTGGTGCTGATCGTCGTTGCCTCGGTCATCTACGGACTGGGCGACGGTCTGGCCATTCCCACGTTGCAGGACGTCACGGCAAGCTCGGCTCCCGACGGCCAGCGAGCGTCGGTGATGGCGGGCTTCGTTTCCGCCACCCGGCTCGGTCAGACCATCGGTCCCATCGGAGCGTCGGCCATCTTCGCTGCCACCTCCACCTCGGCCGCCATGCTGGTCGGTGCGGCGGTCTTCGCGGTCGTGGCCGTTGGCTTCCTCATCGGGCCGATCGACGAGAAGGCGATCGCTCGTTCGGCCGGCGCTCCCGTTGCCTGATCAGGCGGGTGGATCCCACGGCGTGCAGGCCATGAGCTGGCGGGCCTGGGCGAGGAGGCGGCCGTCGGGCGTCCACGCCTCGGTCTCGGAGTCGACATAGCCGTCGACCGAGATGGTTGCCCGGTTGGTCATCGCGACCCAGCCGTCGTACGGCGTCTCGAGCGTGTCGAACAGGTGCACGGTGAGATCGATCGTGGTCGCCATCAGGCTCGGGCCATCGAGCATCAGCAGTGGGGGCGGCCAGGCGTCGCACAGCGCGACGAGCATGGCGAGATCGACAGGGGAGTGGTCGGCCGGTCGGATCCATCCCGACACCTCGGCCACCGGACCACGCACCGCGGGGAAGCCTCCGACGACGTATCGGGTGTCGTAGCGGGACCGGATCATCTTCGGGTCGGGCCACTGCTCCCGCTCGATCGACTCGGGATCGGGGAAGTCGGGTGCCGAGCGCACATTCCATGCCGGACCTTCACGATCGGCCGCCAGCACGCCGCGAGCCACGGCGAGCAGCTTGCCGTCCCGGCTGAGGTTGGCGTCGATCACCGTGGCCGAGCGGCCTTCGCGAAGGATGCCCGTCTGCAGCTCGGCCATGCCGGGTGTGCCAGGGGCGAGACAGTGAACCGTGAGGGAGCGGAGGTCGCCCCGGCCGGTCGCCGTCAGCAGTCCTTTCGCCAGAAGACCGGCGAGATATCCGCCGTTGGCACCGGCCCCAACGGACCAGCGATCGGACACGTCGACCCGGTACCCGCCGGTGCGGGTTTCCTCGAGGCGGGTATCGGTGTGGAACTCGTTCACGTCGCTCTCCTCTACAGCGCGCCGGCCCCGAGGGCGGCGAAGGCGGCCAGACCGATGGCGATCCGGTAGTACCCGAAGATGTCGAAGCCCTTCTGTTCGAGCCATGCCACCATCCACTTGACCGCCGCCATGGCCGAGATGAAGGCGACCACGAGGCCGATCAGCGGATTCACCACCCCGAACTGGTCGATCAACGCCGGACCGTTCTGCAATCCTTCGTAGGCAGTTGCGGCGGTGAGGGTGATGAGCCCGAGCAGGAAGCTGAACTCGACCGCCGCTTTCAGCGACAGGCCGATGAGAATGCCGGCCAGGATCGTGACGAGGCTGCGGCTGGTGCCGGGCCACATGGCGATGGCCTGCAGCACACCGATCACGAGCGCGTTCTGGGCGGTGATCTCGCCGAGCGCCTTGCCCGGGCGGTTCATGAAGCCGGTGCGGCCGAGCACGAGGATCCCGATGCCGCCGACGAGCCACGACAGCGCGATCGGCCAGACACCGAAGAGGTATTCACGAACCGGATCCTGGATGACGAGACCGATGATGGCCGTCGGGATGAACGCGGTGATCACTGCGATGAGGACGTGTCGACCCTCCTCGCTCCGCCCGATCAGACCATCGAGCATCTGGCGGATGCGACCCCAGTAGAGGAAGAGTACGGCAAGGATCGCACCGGCCTGGATGCAGATGGCGAAGGTCTCGAGCGCGAGATCGGTGGCTTCGTCACCCCCGAGGCCGAGGATTTTCTGGGCGACGAGCAGGTGCCCCGTCGAGCTGACCGGCAGGTATTCGGTGAGTCCTTCCACCAGCCCGAGGATGATCGAATCGAGTGCGGAGAGATCGGCGGAGTTCGACACCTACTCGACGGTACTCCGTCGTGGGCGTGATGCCGGTGAGCAACCCTACGAGTCGATCAGGTCGTCTTCGAGCGGTTTGAGCAGGGCCAGTACCTGGTCGCCCTTCGTCTCGCCGAAGCGCACCGACGGCCCCTCACCGATCGCGGCGAGCACGACATGACGGAGCGGGTCGAGCCGGTCGTGGTCGACGAGCACGATCGTGCTGCCCCCGCCGACCAACTGATCGACCTCCTCGATCGACAGTTCCCCGAAGGCCGGGCGGCTCGTGAGCGTGGCGCCCACGCCACCCTCGGCGTGCGCTCCCGCCAGGCTGTAGATGTTGGCGCGACCGACGTGATGACCGAGCCGCGAAGTGACGGCGGTGGCCAACTCGGTGCGGTCGGACAGCACCAGCACGGTGCCGACGCCGAGTGCATCGGCTGCCTCCTCGGGTTCCTCGCTCTGCAGGTCGCCATCGAAGGCCAGGATCGTTCGTTGTCGGGCTCGCCGCCGCTCGATCTC
This sequence comes from Acidimicrobiales bacterium, assembly GCA_041394265.1. Lineage (NCBI taxonomy): Bacteria > Bacillati > Actinomycetota > Acidimicrobiia > Acidimicrobiales > Acidimicrobiales bacterium. The sequence continues at coordinate 723,374 of JAWKIO010000005.1, read as the reverse complement.
TCGGTCGGTGAAGACGATGGACGGGATACCGATCTCCTGGAGCCGTTCGGCGACGTCGAGATGCCATTGCGAACCGCCGACGATGGCGATGGCACGATCGGCGGGGCGAGCGAGGTGGAGGAGCCTCGCCATCGGTACGGCGCTGAGGCCGTACAGCAGGACGGTGGCGATGATCACCACGAAGGTTGCCGATGCGAGCGGGCCCGGGTCACGGCCGGCCTCTTCCAGCTCGAGGGCGAACACCGACGACACGGCGGCCGCGACGATGCCTCGAGGGGCGACGCCCACCAGGAACGCTCGCTCTCGCAGCGTGAGCCCGGACCGCACGGTCGAGGTCCAGACGGTCAGCGGTCGGGCGATGACGGCCAACACCAGCGTGAGCACCAGGGCGGGGATGGCGACGTCGGCCAGGTCGGACGGTTCGATCCTGGCGCCCAGCACGAGGAACAGCCCGCCGAGCACCATGTAGCTCAGGTCCTCCTGGAACTCGAGGATGTGGCGAACCGGGGCGATCTTCTGGTTGGCGAGCACCAGGCCGATCACCGTGGTGGCCATCAATCCGGCCTCGGACCGCAACATGTCGGAGACGGCGAATGCGCCGATCGCGGTGGCCAGGGCCAGCGGGTTCTGGAGGTGGTCGGGGATCCAGTGCTGACGCAGCGCCCACAGCAGCAAGCCGCCGGCGGCGAGACCGACGAAGAGTCCGCTTCCCAGCGTGTAGAGCACGTGAACGGCGCTCGACACCGGGCCGGCGTCCTCGATCACCGCATCGAGGACGACGACACCAAGTGTGGCGCCGACGGGGTCGATGACGATGCCCTCCCATCGCAACACCTCGGCGACCGAGCGCCGGGGTCGGGCCAGGCGGAGGAGCGGAATGACGACGGTCGGGCCCGAGACGACGAGCACGGCACCCAGGAGAGCAGCGATCCCGCGGGTGATGTCGAAGATCAGGTACGCCGCAATCGAGCCGATCACCCAGGTGACGAATGCGCCCACGGTGACGAGGCGGAACACGACGCTGCGCACCTCGTCGGTTCGCTCCCAGCGCAAGTTCAGCCCGCCCTCGAAGAGCAGGATGCCGACGCCGAGCGAGATCAAGGGGAACAGCAGATCGCCGAATTGCTCGTCGGGCTCGACCAAGCCAAGCACCGGGCCGGCGAGGATGCCAGCGGGCAGGAGGAGGAGGATCGACGGAATCCGCAGCCGCGAACCGAGCCACAGTGAGGCGACACCGAGGATGGCGATGACGGCGATGGCCGGGGTGACCTCTCCGCCGCTGGCGAGCATCAGGTTGGACAACGGTGCTTCCTCGGGCCGGTGGGCAGGGGGCGAAGGTGACGAAGCGCCGATCCTAGGTGAGGAGTCGGTGTGACTGTCGGCTCAACCGTCTGACGCTCACGAAACCATCACATCGTACCGATACTCTTTCGTAGCGTTATAGGCTGCGAACCGCCCGCCCGACGCCCCGCAGGTCACACGGAGGACTCATCTCATGTTTGCTCGTCTTGGACGCTGGTGTTTCCGCCACCACTGGGAGACCGTGATCGGGTGGGTCGTGCTGTTGGTCGGCATGACCGTCGTGGGGCAGGTCGTGGTCGGTGCGTCCTTCAACGGCGAGTTCTCGATCCCCGCGTCGGAGAGCTCGTCCGGATTCGAGGTGCTCGGCGAGTACTTCCCCGGCCAGGGCACAGGAGGCCAGGTCGGCAACATCGTGTTCAAGGCAGAGCAAGGGGTGAACGACCCCGAGGTCGTCGAGGCGATGTCCGAGCTGTTCGACGAGGTCGACAAGATCGACGGTGTCTCGCTCACGAGTCCGTACACCCCGTTCGGTGCCAGCCAGATCAATCAGTCCGGCGACGTTGCCTTCGCCCAGCTGAACCTCGACGCCGACATCGACCAGACGGAATCCGCCGTCATCGGCGGCGACATCCACGACATGCTCCCGTCGATCGACGGGGTCCAGATCGAGGTCGGTGGCGCTGCGCTCGGCGAGTTCGAGCCGCCCGAGTCCGAGCTCATCGGCCTGGCCTTCGCCATCGTCGTCCTCATCCTGTCGTTCGGCTCCGTGCTGGCCATGGGCCTGCCCATCGGGGTTGCCCTCTTCGGTGTCGGTACCGGCGCCGGAGTGATCGCTCTGGTCTCGAATCTCACCACCATGCCCGACTTTGCCCCGACCCTCGGGGCGATGATCGGCCTCGGTGTCGGCATCGACTACGCCCTCTTCATCGTCACCCGCTACCGCGAAGGCACCCGCGCCGGGTTCTCGCCCGAGGAAGCAACAGTTCGTGCCATGGACACCGCCGGCCGCGCCGTGGCGTTCGCCGGGGTCACCGTCGTGGTCTCGTTGCTCGGGATGCTGCTGATCGGCCTGGCCTTCATCTCCGGGCTCGGCATCGGCGCCGCCGTCGTGGTCACCGTCACCCTTGCCGCCTCGCTCACGCTGCTGCCCGCCATGCTCGGCATTGCCCGCCACCGGGTCGAGATCACTCGCTACCGGGGCCTGATCGCGGCCTCCTTCATCGCCATAGCGCTTCTTGGTGTCGGTCTCGGGATCCGTCCGCTCCTGATCGGTGCCCCTCTGGCGATCCTGACGCTCATCGCGGGCTTCATCCCCGGTGTCCCGTTCCTCGGCAATGAGGTCCCCCGACGCGAACCGAAGCCGGTCCGTGAGACGTTCTCGTACCGCTGGGCCCACCTTGTGCAGGACCACCCGGTGCTTGCGCTGCTCGCCGGCGGCGGCCTGTTGTTGGCGCTCGCCTTCCCCGTGCTCAGCCTCCGCCTCGGCTTCTCCGACGAAGGCAACTTCAGCGAGGAGACCACCACTCGCAAGGCCTACGACCTGCTCGCCGAGGGGTTCGGCCCCGGCTTCAACGGCCCGTTCGTGGTGGTGGCCGAGCTTGGTTCGCCCCAGGATCTCGCCGCCATGCAGGGGCTGCAGGCCGCGCTGTCCGCCGATCCGGGGGTTGCCTTCGTGAGCCCGCCGTTCCCGAACAACATCGATGATCCGACAGCGTCGGAAGCGGCACTCCTCCAGGTGATCCCCACCACCTCGCCCCAAGACGCCGAGACCTCCGACCTCGTCGAGCACCTGCGCGACACCGTCATCCCGGCCGCCATCGAGGGCAGCTCGGCCACGGTGCATCTCACCGGGGCAGTGCCGGCGTCGATCGACTTCACGTCATACCTGGCGCAGCGCATCTTCGTCTTCTTCGGCGTGGTGCTCGCCGTGTCGTTCGTGTTGTTGATGATGGTGTTCCGCTCGTTGCTCGTGCCCCTCAAGGCGGTGGTCATGAACATGCTGTCGATCGCCTCGGCGTTCGGTGTCGCCGTGATGATCTTCCAGTGGGGCTGGGGATCGGCCATCTTCGGGGTGGAGGCGGCACCGATCGAGCCGTTCGTGCCGATGATGTTGTTCGCCATCGTCTTCGGTCTGTCGATGGACTACGAGGTCTTCCTGCTGTCCCGGGTGAAGGAGGAGTATGACCACTCCGGCGACCCAGTCGGCTCGGTGGCCGACGGTCTCGCTGCGACCGCCCGAGTCATCACCGCAGCGGCGGCGATCATGGTCGTGGTCTTCGGCAGCTTCCTGTTCGAGGACAACCGCATCATCAAGCTGTTCGGTGTCGGTCTCGCCGTCGCCGTGCTGCTCGACGCCACGCTCGTCCGCATGCTGCTCGTGCCGGCCACGATGCGCCTCCTCGGCGCCAAGAACTGGTGGCTGCCGAGCTGGCTCGACAAGATCCTGCCGTCACTCAACGTCGAAGGGCCGGTCGACGCCCACGAGCATCACCCCGGCGACGACGATGACGACGGCACCCACGGTCCCGCCGATCGCGAGCCGGCGCTGGTCTGATTCAGTCGGCTCGCAGCTCGTGCAGTGACGGGTCGGCGGCGATGTGGCCGGCCGCGAACGGACAGATCGGGTCGATCCGTCGCCCGTCGGCCCGGATGATCTCGAGCAGGCCGTCCATCAGGCGAGCGCCATAGCCCTGCCCCCGGTGAGGGCGGAGCGTCTCCACATGGGGGACCGCCAAGGTGTTGCCCCGCACTCGGTAGTCGGCGAACCCGACGAGCTCGCCGTCGCGGTGCATCTCGAAGCGATTGGCTTCTGGGTGATCGGTGACCACGAAGTTCGGCTCGGTCATGGTTCGAGTAAACCCGAACGGGCGGGCTGATGCTTACCGATAGCCTCGGCGGATGCGTTGGTCCCAGCTGTTCGTCCCCACCCTTCGCGACGCTCCCGGCGATGCCGTGGCGCCGAGCCACGCCCTCCTGGTGCGGGGCGGTTTCATCCGTCAGCTCCACGCCGGTCACTACTCGATGCTGCCGATGGGGTGGCGGGTCCACCAGAAGGTGGCCAACATCGTGCGCGAGGAGATCAACGCCATCGGCGGCCAGGAGTTCCTGCTGCCCACCATGCACCCGGCATCGATCTGGCAGCAGTCGGGCCGCTGGGACACCATGGGCGAGATCATGTTCCGGTTGAAGGACCGGCGCGACAACGAGCTGGCGCTCGGCATCACGCACGAAGAGATCTTCGCCACCGTCGCCGCCGAGATCAGCTCCTACAAGCAGCTGCCCCAGTGCTGGTACCACATCCAGACCAAGTTCCGCGACGAGGCCCGCCCCAAGTCGGGTCTGTTGCGGGTACGCGAGTTCGCGATGAAGGACTCCTACAGCTTCGACATCGACGAGGCCGGCCTCGACGCCCAGTTCGACGCTCACGACCGTGCGTATCGGCGGATCTTCGACCGCTTGTGCGTCCCCGCGTTCGGCGTACAGGCCAGCTCGGGCGCGATGGGCGGCAACTCCTCGGTCGAGTTCATGACCCCGTCCGACGCGGGCGAAGACGACGTCGCTCGCTGCGCCGGTTGCGGCTACTCGGCCAACATCGAAAAGGCCACGTCGCAGGTCGATGTCGTCGTCGACGACGCACCGCCCGCTGCCCCGGAGATGTTCGACACCCCCGGCGTTCGAACGATCGCTGCGCTCGAGGACTTCGACGGCGGTGCCGCTGCCAATCGCCAGCTGAAGACGCTGGTCATGGTGGCCGACGGCAACACCATCCTCGTCGTCGTTCGCGGCGACCATCAGCTCAACGTGCAGAAGTTGCTCGACTCCACCGGCGCCATCACGATCCGGCCCGCCGAGGCCGAAGAGGCCGTCGCCGCGCTGGGTGCCCACCCCGGCAGCCTCGGCGCGGTGGGTGTCGACCACCTGCCCGTCTATGTCGACGAAGCTCTACGTGGTCGCACCAACATGACCACCGGCGCCAACATCGACGACAAGCACTACCGCGGCGTCGATGTCGACCGCGACCTGCACGTCACCCAGTGGGTCGAGGTGCGCGAGGTCGCGGCGGGCGAGCCCTGCCCCACTTGCGGCGAGCCCATCGAGATCGTTCGCTGCATCGAGATCGGTCACATCTTCAAGCTCGGCACGGTCTACGCCGAGGAGTTCGGCGTCACCGTCTCCGACGCCGATGGCAAGGTGGCGCCCGTCGTTATGGGCAGTTACGGCATCGGGATCGGTCGCAACATGGCGGCGGTGATCGAGGCCAACCACGATGACAAGGGCATGATCTGGCCGGTGTCGGTGGCGCCGTTCGAAGCCGTCATCACGCTGATGCGGGTCGACGAGGAGACCCTGGCGGTCGGCAACGAGCTCTACCGAGACCTGAAAGTTGCCGGTGTCGACGTGCTCATCGACGATCGCGACGCTCGAGCCGGCGTGAAGTTCGCCGACGCCGAGCTGGTGGGCATCCCGTACCGACTCACCGTCGGCCCGAAAGGTCTCGCCGCCGGCGAGATCGAACTCACCGAGCGCCGCAGCGGCGAGACCACCAACGTCGCCCTCGCCGACATCGTGTCGGTCGTTGCCGACCAGATCAATGCAGCCCGGCGCGGGCCCGATTGAGCTGAGCCACCAACACCTGCTCGGTGCCGACATCGGTCGGACCCGGCCGGTCGTGTAGCACGGCGAGGCGGGCCAGTGCTGCGTGGACGGCGTCGAAGCGTCGTCGGTCGGCCTTGGTCAGCTGTCGGCGCGCCGACAGCATCGTCGCGAAGTTGCCGAACAACGCGATCTCGTTCGCCGGCAACCCGTAGCGCTGGGCGAGCCACGGCACGAGCTGGACCAGGCGCCGCTCCTCGGCCCGGCGAGTGCGATACAGCACGATCACCGAGGTGAAGAACAGCAGCACGAACACCACGATGGCGGTGAGGAGCAGCACCGCGCCGGAGTCACCCCACGCCGCAGCGCCGGCCAACGAGCCGTTCCACAGCGCGTGGGAGGCCACCGCGGCGACATAACCCCAGACCGCATTCGGGAACACCGGCTTGCCCTTCGAGACAGCCCGACCGATCGCCAGTCCGGTCCATGCCGTGAACAGCGGGTGGGCGAACGGGCCGAAGAGGGCGCGCAGCACGAAGGTCTGGGCCAGCACGCCGCCGTCGGGCGATTGTGCGAAGTAGCTGATGTCCTCGATCACGGCGAAGCCGAGCGCCACCCAGCCGGCGTACACGATGCCGTCCATGACACCGTCGATCTCCTTGCGCCGTAGGGCGTAGATGATTCCGCAGGCCTTCATCGCCTCTTCGACGAGTGGGGCGGAGACCACGGCCGCCAGGACCTCGCCACCAGCGATGGCGACGATGGTGTTGACGATGCCGGCGACGGTCACCGCGACCGTTGCGCCCCAGAGGAAGGCGTGGATCAACGCCGGTCTCGGTTCTGGTTCGACCCGATCGAGCCACAGCATGACGGGCAGCACGATCACGATCGGGACGATGCCGAGTAGGACCGAGATCGGGCTGACGACGGCGAGGGCAATGAAGCTGGGTACGGCGATCAGCGACGAGAGGATGATCGGAAGGCTGATCCAGTCGGGGAGGCGGCGCTTCGCCTGGTCGCCACTGACGTGCACTGTCCACGCGTGCCCGTCCCACCAACGCCACGGAGAAACGCCCCACGGATCGGGCAGCCAGCCCGGTGGGGTGGAGGCAGGAACGTCGGCGGAGGTCGGTTGGGCGTCGATGTCGGCAGATCCTAGGTCAGGGCGAGCAGGACCCAGAAGACCACCATGCCGGCGGCCATCGTGACGAGCAGGTTCTTCGAGTACCAGGCGACGGGCCCGGCGACGACGACACCGGCGACCTCCGGCAACGAGATGCCGACGTTCGGGGCGTCGGGGTTGGCGATGAGGCTGATCACCAGGGTCGACAGCACCGCCGGCGCCACGTTGCGTAGCGCTCGGGTGACAATGGTGGGGATCTCGCGGTCGGCGAGGGCCAGGATCAGCCCCGCTCGCATGGCGTAGGTGATGGCGCCGACCACGAGAACGAGCGCCAGGGCGGTGATCGAACTCAACGGCTGCCCGCCCCGTTCCGTTCGAGCCGCAGGTCGACCGCCAACCCGGCGAGCACCCCGGCCATCGCCCCGATCAGGAGGCCGACCCGATTCGGCAGGCCGATCGTGAGAAGACACACCGCAGCGCCGACGATCGCTGCCGCCACGGCCGGACGGCGGGACAGGCCCATGACCACCAGGCCGGTGAACATCACGGCAGGTGCGTAGCCCAGGTGCCAGCTGTCGGGGATGAACGAGCCGAAGAACAACCCGGCGATCGTCGCCAGCACCCAACCACCGAGGAAGATGGCCGACGTGACGAGGTAGTACCGGCGGAAGAGGTCGGGGTGGTCCCGCGACCGGGGCTCGCTCAACGCAAAGACCTGGTCGATCAGGGTGAACGGGCCGAGGTAGCGGAACCATCGTGGCTGATGCTTGAACGCGGGCGCCATTGCGGCCGAGTACATGATGTGTCGGGCGTTGATCACCACGGCGGCCAGACCGGCCGCCCACACAGAAGCGGTGCCCAGCAACGTGACCATGGCGAGCTGGGCGGCACCGGCGAAGATCGGCAACGACGAGAAGATGCCGATGCCGTTGGGCATCGGCGACTCCCGCACGGCGAGTCCGAAGACGAACGCGAACGGGATGGCGGGGATGAACAGCGGAACGGCGAGCGAGACCGCCGACCGACTCGCTGCTCGAAGCGCCTCTGGGGTGGGCGGAGTCGAGTGGTCGGCCAGTGACGTCACCAGCCGAAACTATCCGCCTCGGACCTCAGCTCGCGATGAATTGTGCTCGTAGCTCGCGCTTGAGCACCTTCCCCGTGGCGTTGTGCGGAATCTCGTCGATGAACTCGACGGTCTGCGGCACCTTGTAGCGGGCGAGGTTGGTGCGGCAGTGGTTGATGATCTCCTGCTCCGTGAGGGTGGCACCCGGCGTGAGCACCACGATCGCTTTCCCCACCTCGACCCAGCGCTCGTCGGGCACGCCGATCACCGACACCTCACCGATGCCGTCGAGTTGGTAGATCACACTCTCGACCTCGGCCGGATAGACATTCTCCCCGCCGGAGATGTACATGTCCTTCCACCGGTCGACCACGTAGAAGTAGCCCTCGTCGTCCTGACGAGCGGCGTCGCCGGTGTGCAGCCAGCCATCGGTGAACGAGTCGGCGGTCGCTTCGGGCCGATTCCAGTAGCCGGGGGTGACGTTGGCTCCCCGCACCCACAGTTCGCCCGTCTCGCCCTGGACCACGTCGTTGCCCTGGTCGTCGACGATTCGCACCTCGACGTGCATCGCCGGGAGTCCGGCCGAGCCGATCTTGGTGAGCGCATCCTCGGGCCCGAGCGCCAACACGAGCGGCGCCGTCTCGGTCATGCCGAACGCCTGCTGCAACGGCAGTCCCTTGGTCTTCCAGGTCTCGATGAGCGGAACCGGGGTGGGCGATCCGCCGACGCCGGCAGCCACGATCGTCGGGAAGGTCGCATCGGCGAACGCCGGGACCTGGCTCATGAACAAGAAGTTGGCGGGCACACCGAGGAAGTGGGTGATGCCGACGCTCTCGTCGCACAGCAGCCGCAACGCTTCGGCCGGGTCGAACGACCTCATCACGACGGTCGACCCACCCATGTGGAACGACGGGTTGGAGAAGGTGTTGAGGCCGCCGGTGTGGAAGAGCGGGAGGAAGGCGAGGTTCACCATCGAGGTGCTGAGTTGGTAGAACTCGAGCACGTTGACCGCATTCCAGAAGGTCATGCCCTGGGTGATCATCGCCCCCTTCGGGCGACCGGTGGTTCCCGAGGTGTACATGATGGTGAGGACGTCATCGTGGGTGGTGGGCACCGCCGTGGCGAGCGGCTCGACCGTTCGCAGCAGTTCCTCGTAGTCGGCCATCTCGTGGGACCGGGCCGGGTCGACCGGGTCCCAGCAGATGCGATGCGGGATGCCCGGCGAGGCGGCAAGGGTGGCCGCGGCCTCGGCGAACTCGTGGTCGTGGATCATGACCGTCGGTGCGCAGTCACCGACGATGAACTCGAGCTCGGGGATCGTGAGCCGCCAGTTGAGCGGGACGAAGATGGCCCCGAGCTTCCAGCAGGCGAACTGGACCTCGAAGGTGTTCGTGTTGTTGTTGGCGAGCACTGCCACCCGGTCGCCGTGCCCGATCCCGAACTCGCCAGCCAGCGCTGCGGCCAACCGCGACGTGCGATCGTTCATCTCGGCGTAGGTGAACGAGCGATTCGTCGCCAGATCGACCGCCGCCGGAGCATCCGGTCGGTTCGTGGCATGGTGAGCAATCCAGTCGAAGCTGGCAGGCGCAGAGTTCATGGCCCTCGTCTAGCAGAATCCCCCGGACTGTGCGTCAAACGCGTCGGCAGCGGGAACTTCGACGCACAGAACGGTGGGGACCGGTGACAGTGACGCACAGAACGGTGGGTGGGGTCCTACGGTAGGACGATGGTGGTTCGGCGATGATCGAGCGGAGGAGGTGGCTGTTGGTGCTGGCAGCGCTGCTGCTGGCGTCGGCATGCAGCCGATTCGAGCAGGCAACCCAGCCCACCACGACCACCCAGCCGACGACCACCACACAGCCGACGACGACCACGACCGAGGCGACGACGACCACGACCGAGGCGGCAATGACCACGACCGAGCCGCCGGTGGCGCTCGCATCGGGACCGTCGGCCGGCTGCGAACAGCCTCGGCCGGCGTCGCTGCCGACGACGATCACCACCTCCGACGGCGAGACCCGCACGTTCCGGGTGTCGCTGCCCCGGGTGTACGACCAGTCCGTGCCGGCCCCGCTGGTGTTCGACTTCCACGGTCTCGGCAGCGAAGGCTTCCAGGAGGCGTTGGTCAGCGGCGTCGACCTGGCCGCCGACCGAGCCGGCTACATCGCCGTGATCCCCGACGGGGCGACGAACGAACTGCTCGGCACCCGATTCTGGAACCTGTCGACCGACGGCTCCCTGGACGGACTGGCGGTCGACGACGTCGCCTTCGTCACCGAACTGCTCGACTCGCTCGAGGCCCAACTGTGTATCGACACCGGCCGGGTGTTCTCGATGGGGCTGTCGAACGGCGGCTTCTTCTCGACCGTGCTCGCCTGCGAGATGGCCGACCGCATCGCTGCGGTCGCCACGGTCGCCGGGATCACACACCCCGACGATTGTGACCCGGTGCGTCCGGTCCCGGTCCTGCACTTCCACGGCACCGGCGACGCGATCGTGCCCTTCGATGGTGGCGACTCGATCCTGACCCAGGGCGGCGCTGCGATCCCCGGACTCGATGCCGAGCAGCTGGAGAGCTTCGGCGACGATCTGTTCGTGCCGATCGAAGACGAAGTGGCCCAATGGGCGGCGACCGACAGCTGTACCCCAGATGCCGAGGTGATCGCCGTGTCGGACAGCGTCGAGCGGCGGGTGTACGAGCAGTGCGATGCGTCGGTCGAGTTCTATGTCATCGACGGTGGCGGGCACACCTGGCCTGGCTCGTTGGCGACGGCGCTGATCTCGTCACTCGGCCCCACCACGTTCGATGTCAACGCCACACAGCTGGCGTTCGCCTGGTTCGCCGGCCATCCGATGCCAGCCAACTGATCAGCGAACGAGTTCGAGCGGAACCCAGCCCCGGATCGCGTTGATCATGAACAGGGCGTCGGCCGTTGCGAGCTCGTCGACCGTGACCACGCCTTCGACGATCTTGTCGTGGGCGAGCAGCTCGGCTCGGAAGGTGCCGGGCAACAGACCGCTCGACAGCGGCGGTGTGACCAGCCAGCCATTCCGCTCGATCACGATGTTGCCGATCGTGGTCTCGGTGACCTCGCCGCGCTCGTTCCACAAGATCACCTCGTCGGCCTCGGGGTGCTGGGAACGATGATGGTCGTAAACGTGGCGCTGGGTCGTCTTGTGGCGCAGGGCCGGGTCGGTCGATGACACCGGCGTGGTGGCGAGGGCCACTCGCCACGGTCGGCAGGCCGGGCGGGGGAGCGGAGCGAGGGTGAGTTCGAGCTCTCCGTCGGGCAGTGCGAGCAGTCGGACTCGCTGGGGTTCGTCGCCCTGGATGCTGTCGAGGAGTGCTCGCACGGCCGGGAGATCGATCGTGTGTCCGAGCTCTTCTGCCGAACGGGTCAGACGCTCGAGGTGGCGGTCGACGTTGGCGATGCCGAGCGCTGGGTCCCACGACATCGTCTCGATCAGACCGATCGGCTCGCACGCCCGGTCGAGCACTCGGGTCTTGACCTTGGTCTCGACCCACTCGTCGTGTGGGTCGGAGTCCCACACGATCCCGCCGCCGGTGCCGTAGGTGGCCGTGGCCGCCTCGTGATCGACCCAGACGGTGCGGATGGCGACGTTGAAGGTGCTCACGCCGCTGGGGGCCAACACACCGGCGGCCCCGCAGTACACCCCGCGCGGGGTGGTCTCGAGTTCGGTGATGAGCTCGGTGGTGCGCACCTTCGGCGCACCCGTGATCGACGCCGGCGGAAAGCTGGCGGCGAACACCTCGGGCAGCGTGGCCGAGGACGTGGCGGTCACGGTCGAGGTGAGGTGCATCACGGTGGGATAGCGCTCGACGGTGTGCAGCGCCGGCACCCGCACCGATCCGATGTCGGCGATGCGCCCGAAGTCGTTGCGCATCATGTCGAGGATCATCGTGTTCTCGGCTCGGTCCTTGGTGCTCGCCACCAACTCCTCGGCCAGCGCGTCGTCTTCGGCGTCGCTGATGCCGCGACGGCGCGTGCCCTTCATCGGGAGCGAGGTCAATTCGTAGCCACCACCGTCGAGCGGTGTGCGATGGAGGAACAGCTCGGGCGAGGCCGAGCACAGGGCGAAGCGGCCGAGATCGAGATAGACGCCGTACGGCGCCCGCTGGGCATCCATGAGCGAGCGGAACAGCCCGAGTGCCGAGCCGCTGAAGGTTGCGGTCCGGCGGTACGTGAGGTTGATCTGGTAGGTGTCGCCGTCGGCGATGTGCTCCTTGACCGCGCCGACACCGGCCCGGAACTCCTCGGCCATGACCGAATCCGTCCAGTCCCCACACGAGAAGACCCCACCGTCGAGTGGATCGTCGTCGGCGTCGGCGTAGACGCCGAACACGGCGAGCGGTACCCGCTCGTTGCGCAGCGCTCGGTTCGCCCGATCGAAAGCTGGCCCGGCGTCGTAGCTCACGAATCCGACGACCCAGGAGCCCTGTGCTGCGTGCCGTTCGGCGGCGGCGAGAACAGGTGACACTTCGTCGAGGGTCCACGCCGTGAGGGTGGTCAACGGTCGCTCGAACGAGTGCCAGCGGTCGGTCTGTGGATCTCGGGCGATAGCCCGCTCGGCGATCAGTGGCTGGTCGTTGGAGGGAAGCGCAAGAGACAACTGGTTTGCCGTTCGTTGGTACATGCCGCTGGTCAAACGTCAGGCCCAGGCGGAAACGTTCCCGTTACCCTTGCCCACGTGGCCAGCTCCTACGACCCCCGCAACGATATCGACGCCGTGACGTCGATGGTCCAGGAGGCGAGCAACCTCGCGCTGCGTTGGTTCCGCCAGCCGCTCGACGTCGTGAACAAGCTGGCCGGAGAGCGTGCGGTGGGCACCGATGCTGCGCCATTCGATCCGGTGACCGAAGCCGATCGGGCCGTCGAAGATGCGCTGCGCACGGCACTCACCGACCGCTTCCCCGACCACGAGGTGCTGGGTGAGGAACGCGGGCTCACCGGGTCGGGTGACCACCGCTGGATCATCGACCCGATCGACGGCACCCGGGCCTTCATCACCGGTCAACCCCTGTGGGGCACCCTGCTCGGTCTGCGCCACGGCGACGCCATGCTCGCCGGCTGGCTCCACAACCCGGTCCTGGGTGAGACCTACGTCGGCAGCGAGGCCGGTTCGTTCCGCATCTCGACCGACGGCGCCGTGCGGATCGCCACCAGTTCGGTCACTCGTCTCGATCAGGCGGTCGTGCTGTGCACCCACCCCGATCTGTTCGCTCCGGGCCCCGAGTCCGACGGGTTCGCTCGTCTCGACCGCGCCACCAAGATGGTCCGCTACAGCGGCGACTGCATGAACTACGCCCTGCTCGCGTCCGGCTTCGGTGATCTCGTGGTCGAGAACCTGCTCCAGTCCTACGACATCGCCGCGCTCATCCCGATCATCGAACACGCCGGCGGGGTGATCACCGGGCTCGACGGCGGCAGTGCCATCGACGGCGGCTACGTCGTTGCCGCCGCCAACGCCGAACTCCACGCCGCCGCCCTCGCCGTGCTGAACGGTTGACACCTTGCCCCTCGGTCGCCACCTCGTTGCGGTCGCGATCCTGCTGACGGCGATCCTCGGGTTGGCGACCACCGCCGGGGCGGCCCAGGTGCCGACACCGGTCGCCACCTGCGACACGGGCGGACCGTTCGCCTTCGGTGTCGGCATCGACTGCACCATCGCCTTCGACCCGCCGCTCGACCCCGACCAGGTGTACTCGGGCGGACTCGTCGACCAGAACGGCGAGTACTGGCCCTGCGACCTCGAAGCCGAGCGCCTCGAGTGCCGCGGCATCGGCAAGGAGCGGTACGACCTCGCCAGCCGTCGCCTCGATCTCGAACTCGACCATCAGGTCGAGGGCTTCCTCACGTTCGCCGACGTCGCCGAGATCGAGACCACGCTCGACCAGCAATCGACGCTCTACACCTTCATCGATGGGAACGAGCCGGTCGTCTTCGACGGGCGTCCACTCCCGATCGAGCTGTTCGCCATCGGCGAGCTGGACCGCACGTTCATCGTGGTTCGCGACCGCCGGACCGGCGACCTCATCGAGTCGATCGAGGTGTCGGCGCCCGGCCGGGACCGCTCTGTGTCGACCCGACTCGCCATCGATGCACCGCCGGGCCGGTATCGGATCTGGCCCTGTGTCGGTGCCGACGCCGACGCATGCGAGCCACAGCCCGCTGGGTTCGCCGTGCAGGTGATCGATCCGGAGATCGCCGAACTCATTCCCGGTCACAACCGGCCGAGCGCCGAACGGATCAACATGGTGTTCGCCGGGAGCAACCTCGGCTCTGCCGACGACCTCGTGGACGTTGCGACCGCCATGCTCACGCTCGGCGGGCCGGCCGCCGGTCCCTACGACATGAACTTCGGGCCGATGGCCATCGAGCCGCTGGCGTCGAATGCCCACAAGTTCAACTTCTGGTATCTCGTCGATCCGCTGGCCGACGAGCGCTCGCTGCTGGTCGACGGCACCGACCCGACCGCTCTCGCCGGCTTCGACCTCGACAACATGGCGGTCACCGTGTTGTACGGCCCCGGCTACGGGGCGTCGGACGCCCGGCTGACGTCGATGTGGAACCTGATCAACGCACCGGCCGCCGACCAGTTGCGGTTCGGCGGTGCCCGTGTCTCGGTCGACCTCGACGACCCCCTCGCCCGCGCCGCCACGTTGGCGCATGAGTGGGGCCACAGCCTGTTCGAATTGCGCGACGAGTACGTCGGCTTCGACGACCGAGCCGTCCTCACCCAGTACCCGAACTGTGCGCCGACCGCAGAGCTCGCTGACGACTGGTGGGGCTCGCTCGACGGGACGATCGATCCGTTCGTCTACGAGGTGTTGCGGGCCCGTCGGGCGGCCGGGTTCCCGGGCGAACCCCGCGAGGGATCGAACCTCGCCACCAGTGTCCGCATCGGTGTCCACCCCGGCGGCTGCTACGACACCGCCGACGCCAACACGGCATTCCGCCCCAGCAGTGACTCGCTGATGAACTCGGAGATCCCGGTCTGGGGCGCGGTCAACCGTCGGCGGGTGGAGCAGGTGCTCGCCCGATTCTCCGGTCGCGGCCCGCTCGACGATCTCGATGCGATCGAGCTGGCGTGCGAGCGACAGTCGGGCACCGTGGACTGCGCCGGCACGCTCGACCGCTACCTCGATCCGCCCGACCGTCGCGTGGCGCTCGACGGTCGTTCGTGCACACTCGCGCCGCCGGTCGAGGCGTCGAGCACCGGCGAGGAAGGACGAGCGACGATCCAGTGCTCCGCTCCGTCGACGGCCGGACCGGTGACCCTGGTGCTCGGCGATCAGGAGCGTTCGATCACTGTGGTCGACCTGCCCGACCCGGAGCCGGTGACACCTCCTGAGATCGTCGGCGAGCCCTCCACCGAGTCGTCGTCAAACGGGTCACGCACGACGCTGGTCGTCTGGAGCGGTGTCATGATGCTCTTCCTGCTGGTCAGCACCAGTGTGAGGGTGTGGCGTCGCCAGAAGTGAGACACTGGCAACGTCCGATCAAAGGGGGATTCGACATGCAGGTAGCCGACATTCTGGCGCGCAAGGGCACGGCGGTGGCGACCGTGGCTCCCGACGACACGGTGCGAGCGGTCGTGGCCAAACTCAAAGAAATCGGCGTCGGTGCGCTGGTGGTCTCGGCCAACGGCACGACCATCGACGGCATCGTCTCCGAGCGTGACATCGTGCGTCGCCTCGACACCGACGGCGCCGACCTCCTCGATCTGACCGTCGATCAGATCATGACCCGCGACGTCGTCACCTGCTCGCTTCCGGACCGCGCCGACGGCCTGTTGTCGATGATGACCGGACGCCGCATCCGACATCTCCCGGTCATCGAGGGCAACAGCCTGGCCGGGATCGTCAGTATCGGCGACGTCGTGAAGAGCCGCCTCGACGAACTCGTCGAAGAAGCGAAGGCGCTCGAGGGCTACATCCAGAACAGCGGCTACTAGCAGGATGCGGAAAATCGGCTCTCGGCCGGTGTTGCGGGTTCAAGGTTTGCGAGTAAGTGCTCGATGGGGGCGAAGGGCCGGTCCGGGGGCCAGGCTCCAGGCTCGGGGGGTGGGGCTTGCGGGCGTGTCAGCGCCCCCTGTTTCGGGGTTCAGGCGGTCGCAGCGTCGAGGGAGCAGATCCGGATCAGGTTGTAGACAGCGGCTTCGATCTTGAACCAGGCCCGGTTACGTTCTTGGCCGATGTAGCGGAGCTTGCGGCCAGCGCCGACAGTCTTGATCCAACCGAAGGGTTCCTCGACGCGTTTGCGGATCCGTTGGGACACAGCGTGTCCGGCGTGGCGGGTCGTGCGGCCATCGATCGCAGAGCGGCGGTTGCTGGTGTTCTGCGCAACATGCGGAGTGAACCCCAACTCGCGGATACCAGCGACGAAGCCCGCGGTGTCGTAGTTCTTGTCCGCCGCCACGGTCCGGCGACGTTTCGTCTTCGGCAACCGGGCCAACATGTCGGTCGCGCAGTCCCGCTCGGCGTAGCCGGTCGCCTGAGTCAACTCGGCATCCACGATCAACGCGGTCCGGTTCTCGATCAACAGATGCCCCATGTAGGACAGCTCCGCGGCGGCGTTGTTGGACTTGCGGAACAACATCGCCTCGGGATCCGTGGTGGAGGTGTGGGTCTTGTTCGACCGTTTCTGGCCCTTGAAATCGACCTCGGCGTTGCGGCCGGCGAACCCGTTCCCATCACCGTCATCGGGTTGGTCGTTGGGTTTGAAGCTCTTGTTCGACGCCCACGCCTGCAACAGCGTCCCGTCCACCGAGAAGTGATCCGAGGACATATAGCGACGCAGTTTCGCCTGGGTCACGACCGCAGCGAAGAACTGGTCCGCGATCTGGTGGTCGAGGAGACGCTTCCGGTTCTTCGTGAACGTCGTCGCATCGAACGCCCGATCATCGATCGCCAGATCCAAGAACCACTTGAACAACATGTCGTAGTTCAGGCGCTCACAGAACGCCCGCTCCGAGCGGATCGAGTACATCGCCATCAACACCGTCGCCTTCAACAGCGTCTCAGGCGGCACCGAACGGCGACCCGACGCCGCGTACATCGCGTCGAACTCGCCGTCCATCGATGCCAGGACCTCATCGACCACGACCCGGATCCGCCGTATCGGATGATCAGCCGGGATCAGATCCTCGGTCGACAACGACGACAACATCGACAACTGACGCTCAGGGATCCCACGCATGCCCCCATGCTCACCGATACCCGCCCCGAACGCGAGCACCAATCAGGAGAATTTCAGCACCCTGCTAGCCGCGGTTCGCAATGCCGTTGATCGCGTCGGCGATCTGCGGCAGCAAAGGGATCGGCATGTCGTGCCCCATCTGGGCCAGGACCAGCATGTCGGCGTTGGGAACGGCCTCGGCCGTCGCTGCGCCGCCGGACCACGAGATGAGCTCGTCGGCCCGGCCGTGGATCACGAGGAACGGCAGATCGACGTCGGCCAGCCGTTCGGTGCGGTCGCCGGAGGCGAAGATCGCGGCCATCTGGAAGGCCGCACCAACGGGGTAGAAGGCCCGGTCATACGACGCCGCCGTTCGGATGGCGGCGAGTTCACGGTTCCACAGCGGCCCACTGATGGCTTTGCTGCCCTCGATGCCCTGGGCGATCATCGCCTCCCGACCATCGGCTGGCGGCGCCAGTAGTGCGGCCATTGCTGCCGGGGTCGCCTGGCCGACCGACTGATCACCAGTGGTCGACATGATCGAGGTGACCGACCGAAGACGCTCGGGGCACTCGATCGCCATGGTCTGCACGATCATGCCGCCCATCGAGGCGCCAACGACATGGGCGCTGTCGATCCCGAGATGGTCGAGCACGCCGAACGCATCGTTGGACATGTCGGACAGGGTGTAGGGCGCCATCCCGCTCACATCGCCACCCGACATCGCCTGCGCCATGATCGCTGCCGCATCGGGCGGGTCGCCCGGGGTTTTGTGCGACAGGCCGCAGTCACGGTTGTCATGGCGGATCACGAAGTAGCCACGGTCGCACAACGCCTGCACGAACTCGTCGGGCCAGACGATCAGCTGGGCGGTGAATCCCATGACCAGCAGCAACGGCTCGTCGTCGGGGTTTCCGGAGGTCTCGTAGTACAGGTCGATTCCGTTGGCGTTCGCAATAGGCACGCCGGGCATCCTGGCACGAGGCCGGTCAGCCCGTCGACCCCAACCCTCGCAGGCCACCCCAGGCCAGCGTCGCCATGTCGGCGGCAAGCGAGTCGACATCGTGGTCGGCCGCCAGTGAGTGGCGGACCATCCCCTCGGCCAAACCGACCATGCCGTGGGCGAAGGTGATGCGGCGCTCGGTCGACATGCCGGGAACATCGATCAGGTCGGCGATCGAGCGAGCGATCGACCCCTCGACCCGCTGGGTGATCCGAACCCACTCGTCGTCTTCTCGGCTGGTGCCGGTGAACAACAGGCGGAAACCGTCGCCGTCGGTCTCGACGAACTGGAGGTAGGCGCTCAGCCCTCGCTCGACCTGTTCACGCGGTGTCATCGCCTTGGCCGCCGACTGGATGATGTCGTGCTCGAGGCGGCGGCCGACGTCGTCGAGCACTGCCCGGAACAGGTCCCGCTTCGAGGCGAAGTGCTGGTAGAGCACGGGCTTGGTGACGCCCGCCTCGGCCGCGACGTCGTTCATCGATGTTTCGTGGAAGCCGCTCCGGGCAAAGACCATGCGGGCCGTGTCGAGTAGCTGCTGACGTCGCTCCGGGGCGGGAAGCCGCACCGCACTCACCATGAGCCGTCTCGGTCGGCCCGGTCGGCCGCCTTCACGCCGTACTTGAACACCAACGCCGGTGCGAGGAGCATCGACCCGATCACCATCGTCACGATGATCACGATGACGGCCGGTTGCTTGAAGCCGGTCATGAACGACGCGAAGAACACCACGCTGGCGAACACGTAGAGGGCGCTCCCCAGACGGATGCCCTTCGACACGAGGTCGGCCACCTTGGCTCGCTGCACCCGCACCGGGTCGATCGGCTGATTCATGGTTGCCAGCCTGCCTGCTCCAGCACGTAAAGCAACCGCGCCGTCGCCACCCCGATGTCCAGTCGTTCGATCGCCACCGCCCGATTGTGGTCGAGAACGGCAGGGTCAGGCGAGACGATTTCTCGTCGAGCGACCTCCACCACGTCGGGGTCGACCCCGCTGAACACGGGCCACTCGAATCCCATCGCTCGCTGTTCGGCCGCGACCGGATACGAGCCGACGAGGACCGGCCGACGATGGATCGCCGCCTCGACCGGCGGATTGCCGAAGCCCTCCCACGTCGACGGGAACACCACGAGATCGGCGGCGGCATAGAGCGAAGGGAGCGAGACGGCCGGTTCGTGGATCACTCGGGTGCGGGCCGTGTCGAGCAGACGGGCCAGCGTCGGCGCATAGTCCTCCTCGGCCGGACCGGTCAGCCAGTACGTGGCGCCGATCGCCTCGGCCAGGGCCAGCGCAGCCGGCAGATTCTTGCGCTCGATCGCTCGCACCGGGTGCACGATCAGTGGCTCATCGTCGCCAACGCCGAGATGTTCGCGCTGGTCACGACGGAGCTGGGTGCGCTCGCGCTCGGTCAGGGCGGTCGTGTCGAACGGGTTGTAGATCGTCGTGGCCTCGATGCCCCGATCTCGCAGCTGTCGCTCGGTCAACTGGTTGATCGTGACGTGGCGCCACGCCGGGTCGGTCGCCGGGAGTTCCGTGATCGAAGCGAACCGCTCGCGCTGCCACGGCGGGTCGTGATGATGCAGCAGCGCCGGCCGGCCAGCCAACACCTCGGCCGCCACTCGACTGGCCGACAGCTGCATCGGGATCGTGAGCAGGTTCTCGACCACGACCAGATCGCAGTCGTCGAGCGCAGCCTCGAGGTCGGCTCGAGACGGCGGGGTCGCTGATCCGATGGCCAAGCCCTCGATGATCCGGTCGACCGGCCCCTCGCCGGCAACGGTCACCGTCGACCACCCGAGCCGCCCGAACATCGTCTGGCACTGGTCGGCCACGATCGACACGCCATCGGACCCACCGAGTCGAAACGAGAGGAATGCGCACCGGCCCATCAGGCGACGACGGTACCCAACCGCCCGAGATGTGCCATAGCGTCGTGCAGGTGACCGTCGATCGAGAAGCTGTTCGAGCGCTGATGCATGCCGCATGGCGCGACGAGGGATTCTGTGTGCCCAACGACTCGGTCTATCCCTTCCAGTGGCTGTGGGACTCCTGCTTCCACGCACTCGTGTGGGCCGAGCTCGACGACCCCCGAGCCCTGACCGAGATCCGCTCGGCGCTCGCGAACCAGGATCCGGCGACCGGCTTCGTGCCCCACCTCACCTACTGGGCCCGCCCCGACCACCACGCCTCGTTCTGGGGGCGCGAGCTCACGTCGTCGATCACCCAACCGCCGATGTATGGGCACGCCCTCGCCCGGCTGGTCGACCACGGCGTCGACATCGACGACGACACCTTCGCCCGGGCCCGGGCTGGGCTCCGGCACCTCCTCGGCCGTCGACGCGACCGTGAGGCGCTCGTCCCCGTGTTCCATCCCTGGGAGACCGGCTGTGACGACTCGCCGCGCTGGGACGCCTGGGACCGATCGCGGTGGAGGGAGGTCAAGGGTGAACTCGTCGCCGACCTGGTCCTCGACTCCAGCGGTTTCGCCGTCGACTCCGACACCTTCCGGGTCCCGTCGTGCGGCTTCAACGCGCTCGTCGCGTGGAACATCGCCGAGCTCGACCGTGTCGGCCAAGCCGATCCCGAATTGGTGGAAGGAGCGGGCGCCCTGGTGGCAGGTCTGCGCGACCGCTGGGATCCGATCCCGGCCATCTGGACCGACCCAACCCCGTCCGGGTCGATCCGCACCGCCGACGCCCTGCTCTGCATGCTGGTCGACCCCCGGCCCGAGGCGGCGGCCCTGCTCTGCGATGCCGACGCCTTTGCCGGGCCGTACGGGATTCGGGGCGTCCACTGCGACGAGCCGACCTATGACCCCGACACCTACTGGCGTGGCTCGTCGTGGCCGCAGCTCGACTACCTGCTCCTCGTGGCGTTGCGAGCCGCCGGCTTCACCGAGCAGGCGGCCGAGCTGGCCCAGCAGTGCGCCGCCGGAGCGGTCGGATCGGGTTGGGCCGAGTACTGGAACGCCGACACCGGCGTCGGTGGCGGGGCCACGCCCCAGACGTGGACGGCCCTTGCCCTCTTGTTCGGTTAGCCGAGTCCGAGCGCGGCCCGATAGCCGGCGATCCCGCCGGCATAGATGCGGCCGGCAAGGTGCTCGGCCTTCTCGGCCGGGACGCCGTTCGCCTCGAACGTGCCGGTCCAGGTGAGCGTGCACGACTCGGCGTCGTCCTCAGTGACGACCATCGTGGCCGAATAGTCCTTGAACGGCAGTGGACCCGACACGATCGAGTAGGTCAGCGTCATCGCTTCGGGGTCGAGCACGTCGAGCGATTCGATGACCTGCGTCTCACCGGACGGGACCATGCGCCGCATACCGACGCCCTCGCCCTCGGTCGTCACCCCCGTCACGCCCGGCATGAACTTCTCCAGCCCACCGAAGTCGGCGACGAGCTCCCAGAGCGCAGCGGCGGGGACGGCGAATGAACCAGTTTCGGTGACCTCGGACATGGCCACATGCTGGTCGTGTCCATGGCATCCCGCAAGCTCAGCGCTTGCTCGCCACCACCCGGGCGAAGCCGAGCTCGGCTCCCTGATCGGCCACCAGCATGTCGTGCGTCGTTGCCACCTCGTCGACCCACCACCCCTCGACGTGCGGCGCGATGTAGTCGTTGAACTGGAGCCAGTCACGCCACCCGTCCTCGATCAGATCGGCCTGGTCGACCGTCACCTTCTGTGTCTTTGCCCAATGCGTCCGCCACCAGCCGGGCGTGTGGAAGCAGCAGAAGTCCCACTCCCAGTACGGGGCGAGTGTCTCGGGGATCTCCATCCCCAGCTCGCGAGTCGTTGCCGGCATGACAGCGCCCAGCCGACCACCGGCGTTCAGGAAGTCGAGCAGGTAGCCCAGGTAGAGGTCGGCCGTCCCGAAGTACTGGTAGGCGTCGAGACTCACGATCGCATCGAAGAAGCCGGCCGCGTACGGCAACGTGTGAGCCTCGGCGTGGATGGGGGTCACGAGATCGGTGACGCCCGCCTCGACGATTCGCTGCTGGTTCTCCGCCGCCGGGATCCACAGATCCGTCGCCCAGACCTGTGCCCCGAACTCCTTGGCGAGGAAGATCGAACTCATCGCCTTGCCACACCCGAGGTCGAGGACCTTCATGCCCGGCTCGATCGTCATGACCTCGGTGAGCGCCTCGGTCAGCCACAGGGCGTTCGGCCCCATCTGGTTCTCGGTGACCCACGCCGGGTCGTAGCCGTTGGAGCGGGTGTAGCGAGGATGGTGGAGCGTGTCGGGGCTCGTCATGCCGACGTCCTACTTCGCCGACCGTCGAGGTGGCAACATCTTTTCGTGGCGAGCGACGACTTCGAGATCAGATCCGACCGGCTCATCCTTCGACCGTGGCGCAGTGCCGACAGCAGCGACTTCGCACACATGAATGCGGATCCCGAGGTGATGGCCGACCTCGGTGGGCCACTGTCGCGTGCGGCCAGCGACGCCAAGCTCGAACGATTCCGTGGCGTTTGGTTGGAACACGGCATCACACGATGGGTCGTGACTGATCAGCATGACCGTTTCCTCGGCTACTGCGGCATCGTCGTGCAGCCCGACGATCACCCGCTCGGCGCTCACCACGAAATCGGCTGGCGGCTGGCTCGTGACGCATGGGGTCATGGGTTCGCCTCGGAGGCGGCGCGTGCCGCCCTCACCGACGCATTCGGCCGGGTCGGCTGCCAGGAGGTCTTCGCCTACACCGCTGCGGACAACGTTCGGTCCGAGGCGGTCATGGAGCGGCTGGGACTCGAGCGTCGGAGCGAACTCGACTTCGCTCACGACTACGCCGGCGTCGGCCCATGGCACGGGCTGGTCTGGGCGGCAACAGCTCCAACGCCGTAGCGCCAAGCGCGACGCGCCGCCACCCGGATGGGATCCGGGTGGCGACTGCGGGCGGTGTCAAGGCGCGGGTGGCCAGAGGCCGAGCATTTCGAGCCGGGATTTGTGACGGTGGCAGGGTCCGCACAACGGTTGCCCGTTGGTGGGCGTGGTGGCGCCGCCGTCTTCGTATCGAGTGGTGTGGTCGATGTCGCAGTGGCGGGCGTGGGTGTCGCAGCCGGGCCCTTGGCAATGCCGGTCTCTGATGAGGATTCCGGTGCGGAGGGCGCCTTTGAACAGGCGGGTTCGGGGTGATTGGCTGAACTCGCCGGTGGTGGTGTTCATCCGGTAGAGGCGGACGTGCCCGGCAATGGTGTAGTCGAACGCATCGGCGGGGGAGAGGGCCATGCCGGTGATGGTTTCGCAGCGGCGGGTGCGGGCCCGTTCGATCGCTTCGCCAGGTGCGAGCGGTCGTCGGACCGGCTCTTGGCCATTCGCGATGGCGTCGCGGCGCTCGGCTTCTTCTTGGAAGGTCTGGTCGTCCATGACCGCGTTGCCGGTGACGTTGGCGAGCGTCGGGTCGGCGCCGATGCCGTGGCGCATGATGATCACGAAGGCGTCGTGGCGGCGCTGGCTGTCGCTGCGTCCGAGGTCGGCCATGGTGGCGTCGTCGCCGAGCCGGGCTCGGGCGTTGGCCCAGTCGGCTTCGAAGAGTTCGGCGGTCTTGGCTTCGAGCGCAGGCTGGATCTGGGCCCAGGCGGCGGTGGTGGACAGGATCTGGATGAGGACCTGTTGGCTGACGGGTTCGGTGGTGGCGAGGCCCCGGTCGGCGTGGGCTCGCTCGGCGTATTCGTTGGGGTCGATCGGGTCGACGATGGTTTCCCAGGCGTCGAAGAGTTCCTTGCAGGTGGCCCAGTCGTTGCGGGCGAACCCGATGAGGCCATCGAGATCGGCAGTGAGATGGGCCCGGAGTTCGGGACGCCGCCACAGGCGGTGGAACAGGCCGACGTGTTCCTCGTTGATGACGCCGTGGTCGAAGGCGTCGCCGAGGGCGGGGAGGTGGTGGTAGAGGAGCCGGCCTCGGTGGCAGTGGCTGCCGGCGGTGCCCTTGGGGATGCGGAGGGAGTCGGCGAGCCAGAGCGCTTCGTTGCGATGTTGGCTGACCGACGGGCCGGCATGTTCGGCCGCCTCGGCGAGCAGTTTCCAATAGGTGGCGCGGGCCTGTCGGACGGCAGCTTCGGCGTCGAGGATCCGGTCGTGCAGCGACGGCTCGGGACCGCTGGGGGTCGGTTCGTCGGGGGTGGCGTCGCCTGCCCCGTTGCTGCCGCCAAGGAACATCTGCACATGGTAACGAACAATTGTTCTGTAAACAACCTTATATAGCTAACGTGATAGAGTTATAGAGGCGTTCACTGGCCCGACACACCTCCACCTACGCCACACCCGGACGGACCGTTCGGGAGTGATCAGAACCTGGCGAGCCGCGCGACAAGAGCGCCCGCGCCGCCTTTCGGGGCGGGCGGGCCTCCTCCAGGCCGGCGTGGAGCGCCGTCGATTTGCGCCGGCCCGCGTGCGTCCGGGCTTGTTCAGCCTCTGGCGATCCGCCCTCGGGCTGCCTCGGCGTCGGGGCTACTGCGGACCGGACTCGGGTTCGGGGCGGCCGCCGAGTTCGTCGAGGTCGATCGGGTCGTCGTCGAAGTCGGGGACCGAGGCGAACAGGGCGTCGCTGATCGCCGCTCCATCGGGCGCCGGCGCCGCGGCACCGTCGGGCTCGGGCGCCGGCGACGACGCTGGATCGATGAGCTCGACCGACTCGGCTGCGTCGGTGACACCAGCTGCAGGTGACGAACCGGTCGGGCCGATGACGACCACGGCGTCGCGCAGGTCGATGTCGTCGTCGACGTCGATCACGGCGTCGGCGCCGAGACCGGGGAGCCCGGCACCCGGGTTGCTCGCCGTTCGGTCGTCGGCGAACAGGTCGTCGGGGTCGATGCCTCGGGCCTGGCCCTTGAGCACCACATTCATGGCGATCACCATGAGTCCGGCGAGCATGATGAGGTCGCCGAACGAGATCGGGGTGTGCAGCACCGGGGTGGGCACGATGTCGCCCAGGAACGACAGCGAGGTGTCGTCGGTCTCGATCTGCCAGAGCCCGGTGGCAGCGGGGTTGATGGTGACGTCGTTACCGAAGGCGGTGAGCGCATCGAAGCTCACGGGGATGTGGCCGTTCACCACGAGAACCGCCATGTTGAGGGTGACGCCGATGCCGGCGACGGCGGTGCCAGGGATGTGGATGTTGCGCATGGCGCAACCGATCAGGCACAGCAGACCGAGAGTGACGACGAACGGCCGACCGGGAACATCGAAGGACTCACCGATGGTCTGGAGCACGATGCCGGCGGCGAGGAGCGGCCAGGCCATCACTCGGTTCTTGAACACGGCGTCGAGGGTGCCGCCGCGTAGGAAGCCGATGATCAGGCCGATTGCGATTGCGAGGGGGGTCAGCACCATGCCGTTGTCTCCAGTCCAACGGGGAGCATAGTCAGACACGTCGCGCTTGACCTGGTCGAATCAGCCCAGATCCCACTCCTGGAGCGGCGACGAAGGGCTACGGCGCCGGCTCCTCGACGAGGCACACGACCCGGCGATCGTCGAGCCCCCATAGACCCTCGGTCGGCACGAACTCGGTGGCGATGCGCTCCGAGGTGGCGTAGTCCTCCTCGAACCGTTCGGTGAACCGCTGCAGGCAGATGCGGGAAGCAGCGCGGCGAATCGTGCGGTCGCCCGGGTACTCGATCGTCGGGTCGCCGGGGCAGGCCGCCGCCGTGAGGTCGTCGGCGAACTCGGCGTGGGGGCCGAGGCAGAAGGCGGCATACACGGTGCCGTCGTTGTTCTCGGCACAGTCGACCATGGCGACGATGGTCGGGCGGGGCGTGGTGGTCGGGGCGGCGACGGTTGGCGGCACCGTCGGCTCGGTGGCCACCGCCGTTTCGCCCTCCACTGTCGTCGTGGTGGGGTCGGGCACCTGTGCCGTGGGCGGTGGGAGGTCGGCGTAGCACTGGCCCTCGGCCAGTTCGAGGTTGCCGACCAGGGCAAGGATGGGAGCCGGCACCGTCGTGGTGGACTCGGTCGACGAGGTGGACTCGGACGTGTCGACCGCAGCATCGCCGGACGACGACGAGCACGACACGGCGACCACGCAGGCGGCGACGATGGTGGCGAGACGGCGAATCCCCACGGTCAGAGTGCAGGGAGCCACTTGTCGAGGTGCGTGAAGCACCCCCACAGCACATAGAGGAAGACCGGCGTGATGACAACGTACGCCGGGAGCCGCTGCCACGCCCGCCCGAGCAGGTAGCCGGCGAGAGCGACGAGGGCGGCGGCGGCGCCCCACAGGATGGTCGGCCACTTCTCCTCGTTGTTCCACCCCAGTGACTCGGTGAGCACGTTCTCCTCGGGGAGGGCTTCGGCCACCTCGGGTTCGGTCGGTTCGTCGGCCAGCTCGTCGATGGAGGTCGAGGTGGTGGTCGGCAGCTCGGGGGCCGGCGCCGACACGAGCTTGGCCGACACGATGATTCGTTGAGCGGCGGAGTACTTGGGATGGCAGGCGGTGAGCGTGAGCCGATTGTCGCCCTGGTCGTCGACCACCTCGACCGCCGAATCGTCGACGATGAAGTGACCGCTGACGTTGCCGTCGTCGTCGGTCTGCGGGAGGACCTCGTAGTAGTAGGTGCCGTACAGCGTCTCGACGATGATCTGGTCGCCGGGCTGGATCAGGTCGAGATCGCCGAAGGGGGCGCCGTAGGTGGTGCGGTGACCGGCGATGGCGGTGTTGCCCGCTTGGCCGGGGAAGGGAGTGCTCGGATACATGCCCGGGCCTTCACGCAGATCACCACGGCGGGTCCCGTACACGATGCTCTTGTCGACGCCGATCGATGGGATCTCGATGTTTCCCAACACGTCACCGAGGTCGGGGATCAGCTCGTCGCCGAGTTCGGCGATGACTTCGGGGGCGAGCGTGGTCGGCGGCGCCGTGGTCGTGGTCTCGCCGACGATCGTCTCGGGTGGAGCGGTGGTGGTCGTGGTCCCGGTGAGCTCGGCGATCGCCGCCTGCTGCTCGGCGAACTCGTCGTCGAGTGCGTTCTGATTCCTGGCCTCTTGCAGGTTGGTTCCCCACAGCTGGAAGGCAGCGAACGACAGCACGAGCAGACCGAGGGCGATCAGGGTGCGGCCGATACCGCCGACGATGGTGGCTGTGCGATGGTTCATGGGGTCACGGGAGGGAGCGTTGCGGGGTGCCGGGACAGGGTAGAGCCGTCGGCAGATGGAACGGGGTCATGACCCTGATC
The DNA here is from genome assembly GCA_041394265.1 of Acidimicrobiales bacterium. Lineage (NCBI taxonomy): Bacteria > Bacillati > Actinomycetota > Acidimicrobiia > Acidimicrobiales > Acidimicrobiales bacterium. The sequence continues at coordinate 695,928 of JAWKIO010000005.1, read as the reverse complement.
GGCCCTATCGTGAGCGGTCGTGTCCGAGCCGTCGTCCCCACCGGTGATCCAACTGGCCGGTGCCGTGTCGTTGCTCGGTCAGTTCCCCGCCCTGGCCGGGGCCGACCTCGAGATCGGTGCCGGCGAGATCGCCCTGCTCGAAGGACCGAACGGCGCAGGCAAGTCCACCCTGCTCCGGCTGTGTGCCGGGCTCGCGCCGCTGCACCACGGGTCGGGGCGAGTGCTGGACCACGACCTTGGCGGTCGGGCATCGCGGCGGGCGTTACGGCGTGACGTCGGGCTGCTGTCGCACGCCACGGCCCTGTACGACGAGCTCACGGTCGAGCAGAACATCCGGTTCTGGGCGAAGGCGAACGGCACCGTCGACGCCGACATCGAACCGGCGATGGACGCGCTGGGACTCGCCGGACGGCTCCGCACCGTGCCGGTCGCCGGGCTGTCGGCCGGGCAGCGACGCCGCACATCGATGGCGATCCTGGTGTGTCGCCGCCCGTTGCTGTGGCTGCTCGACGAGCCCCACGCCGGGCTCGACGCCGCCGGCCGCGACCTGATCGACGACCTCGTGCGGCGAGCGGTGGCCGCCGGAGCGACCGTGGTCCTGGCCTCCCACGAATCGGACCGGGCGAACGACCTCGCCACGATGCACGTCTCGGTGGTGGGCGGACACACCACGATCGTTGGCACGCCATGTTGAGCGACGCCCTGCTGATCGCCCGCAAGGACCTGCTGATCGAACGTCGGTCGAAGGTGCTGACCACGCAGCTCCTGCCGTTCGGGATGATCGTGCTGATCCTGTTCGGCTTTGGCCTCTCGCCGGATCGTCGAGTGGCGACGGGCGACGGCGAGGGCCGGGCCGTACTGGCACAGGTGTCGCCCGGGCTCTTCTGGCTCGCCGTCTTCTTCTCCGCCCTCCTCGCCTTCAGCCGGGCCTTCGCCATCGAAGCCGGCGATGGCAACCTCGACGCGCTCCGCCTCACCGGACTCGACCCTGCCGGCATCTTCCTCGGCAAGGCGACCGCCATCGCGGTCGAACTGTTCGTGGTCGAACTGGTGCTCGGCGCCGGCTCGTTCCTCCTCTACGCACCGGAGTTGTCGCACCCGCTGCTGCTGGCCGTGACGGTCGTCTCGACCACGCTGGCCGTGGCGCTGGCGGGTACGCTCTACGCAGCGTTGGCCTCGGGGATGCGCGTCCGAGACACTCTCGTTCCGCTTCTCTCGTTGCCGGCGCTGTCGCCGGTCCTGCTCGGCGCATCCATCGCCACCGAGGCCGCGTTGTTCGGCCCCAGTTCCGACGGATGGGCGTGGGCTGGCCTGCTCGGAGCTTTCGCTCTCCTTTACCTGGGGGCGGGGATCCTGGCGTTCGGACGAGTGCTGGAGGAAGCGTGACGACAACCGACATCCCGGCCAGCACGTCGTCGAAGCTCACCCGCCGCATCGGGTTCGCCGCGCTCGTCAGCATGGCGATCTTCCTGGCCATGGCGCTCGTCATCTCGCCGCCCGAGGTCTCGCAGCGAGACGCCGTCCGCCTCTTCTACCTCCACGTTCCCACCGCCACGATCGCCTTCTACTTCGCTCCCGGCATCGTTGCCCTGGGCAGCGTCATGTACCTGTGGAAGAAGTCGACCTTCTGGGACCTGGCCGCCGGCGCAGCGGGTGAACTCGCCGTGCTCTTCTGCGCGTTCACCCTCGCCACCGGCATGCTCTGGGGCAAGCCCACATGGGGCCTGTACTGGACGTGGGAACCACGGCTCACTGCCACCGCCGTCTCCTTCGTGCTCTTCGTCGGCTACCTCGCCGTACGCAAGCTCGACCTCGACCCCGTGATCCGTTCACAGCGGGCGGCCGTGCTCGGACTCGTCGCCGCCGCCAACACCCTGCTGGTGCGCTACTCGGTCCAGATCTGGAAGGGCGTCCACCAAGGGACCACCATCTCGCCGCTCGACATGCAGATCACCGGTGTGATGTGGGGCACGGCCCTGGTCGGGTTCGGCTCGTTCACGCTGGTCTTCGCCTGGCTCTTGATCCACCGGTTCCGAGTCGCCTGGCTCGAGCATCAGGTGGCGGCGGTCGGGCTCGATCGTGCGATCAGCGAGCGGCGCGCCGAGCGCGAAGGTGTCGAATCGACGAATCTCCCGAACGACGTTCGGCTCACCGGAGAGGGTGCCTGATGCATTGGGAGTATGTGATCCCCGGCTACCTGATCGTCTTCCTCAGCCTGGCGGCCTACAGCCTGTACGTGGTCCGAAAGGGCCGGTCGCTGTCGGAGCAGCTGCCACCCGAGAAGAGGCGCTTCCTTGACTGACGACATCGACCTGACACCCCGCGCCGGCGGAGGGGCCACCACCGAGCGGAAGAGCCTCCGCAACATCGGCATTGTCGGCACCCTCGTGGTGGTGCTCGGCTTCGTGCTGTTCAAGGCGGTCACGAGCGCGTCGGTCTACTACTACAACGTCGACGAGGCGCTCGACCGCCAGGCCGAACTGGCCGACCGCACGTTCCGCCTTCAGGGCACCGTTGTGACCGAACCCCAGACCGACGCCAGCGGGGCCATCTTGTTCGACGTCGCGTTCAACGACGAGAGGGTCTCGGTGCGTCACGTTGGCGAGGAGCCGACCGATCTGTTCGAGCTGTCGATTCCCGTCGTCGCCGAAGGCCACTTCGAGGGCGACGTCTTCGTGTCACGCCAACTGTTGATCAAGCACTCCGAGTCCTACGTCGCCGACAACCCGGACCGCATCGACCCCGAGATCGAATCCAAGATCGACGACGCCGACACGTCGAACCTCGATGCAGGCTGATCGAGCCGGAGCACGTCCATGAACTCGATCCTCGGCTTTGCCTTCACGATGCTCGGACTGACCATGTCGGTCGTCGGTGCCTTCTCGGGTGGCTACGCGCTCATCACCAAGCAGCACCGCCTCCTCGCCAACGTCCGGCAGTGGGCGTGGAGCCTGCCGGTTGCGGGGATCGGGATCTTCGTCGTCATGGAGGTTGCGCTCTTCCAGCGTGACTACGGCGTCAGCTATGTGCAGCGAGTCGGCAGCGACCTCACACCACCGCTCTACAACTTCGCTGCCCTGTGGTCGGCGCTCGAGGGCTCGATCATCCTCTGGGCGATGATCCTCACGTTGTACGTCGGGGCGGTGCTCTACAAGTTCCGAGCGAGAGGGAACGACCCGTTGCTCGGGTGGGCGCTCGTCGTACTGCTGTGCATCAGCGCGTTCTTCTTCGCTCTGCTCGCCGGACCGGCCAACCCCTTCACGCCGGTGACCGTGCCGCTCGGCTTCCAAGGACCCGGACCGAACCCGCTCCTGCAGAACCATCTGCTGGTCGCCTTCCACCCACCCATGCTCTACCTCGGCTACGTCGGGTTCTCCGTGCCGTTCGCGTTCGCCATCGCGGCCCTGATCACCGGCCGGGTCGGTGAGGGATGGTTGATCGAGACCCGCCGCTGGACGGTGGCGGCCTGGGGCTTCCTCACGGCCGGCATCGTGCTCGGCGCCTGGTGGAGCTACGAGGTCCTCGGCTGGGGCGGCTACTGGGCGTGGGATCCGGTCGAGAATGCATCGCTGCTGCCGTGGCTCACCGGCACGGCCTACCTCCACTCGGTCATGGTGCAGGAACGCCGCGGCATGTTGCGAGTGTGGAACCTGTCGCTGCTCTGCGCCACGTTCAGCCTCACCATCCTGGGCACCTTCCTCACCCGGTCGGGCGTGGTCGAGTCCGTGCATGCGTTCGCCGACGGAGCGATCGGACCATGGCTGCTCGCGTTCTTCACGGTCGTCGCCGTCGGGTCGATCGGCCTGATCGGCTGGCGCGGTGATCGCCTGCGTTCGCCCGGTGCCATCGACTCGCCACTGTCACGCGAAGCGTCATTCCTCGCCAACAACGTCGCCTTCGGAGCGCTCACCTTCGTGGTCCTGCTCGGCACGGTCTTCCCCCTCCTCGCCGAGGCCTACGACGACAGCCGGCTCACCATCGGCCGGCCCTACTTCGACTCGCTCGGTCGACCGATCGCCTTCGTGCTGCTGTTCCTGATGGCGTCGGCGCCCGTGCTGCCTTGGCGTAAGGCCTCCGGTGAGTTGTTGGCCGATCGCCTGTTCTGGCCGAGCGTGGCCGGCGTGGCGGCCATGGTCCTGGCCGTGGCGCTGGGCGGGCGTGGTGTCTACCCGATCATCACCTTCGGGCTCGGTGGATTCGCCGGTGGCGCAGCCGTGCGACAGGTGGTGCTCGCCACTCGTCGCCAGGGATGGCGGGGCTTCGTGGGACGCACGAACGGCGGCATGATCGTGCACATCGGTGTGGTCCTCATCGCCGTCGGCATCGCCTCCAGCGAGGCCTACAAGATCGACCGGACCGCCACGCTCGCCATCGGTGAATCGGTCACCGTGGCCGATCACGAGTTCACCTACCTCGGCCTCGGTGCCGACACCAACGACCGTCGCAACCGGGTCTGGGCCGACATCGACATCGACGGCACCGACCTCTATCAGCCGGCGCGTACTCAGTTCCGCCAGATGGGCACACCCGTCGCCACCCCATCGGTTCGGGCCGGGTTCACCGAAGACCTGTTCCTCGTGCTCGATCAGGTGCCATCCGACGCTCAGGGCCCGATCCGGCTGCGGGTGATCGTGCGGCCGATGATCTCCTGGCTGTGGGCTGGTGGCGGCCTCATGGCCCTCGGCAGCGTGCTCGCGATCTTCCCCGGCAAGCGCCGTAGGGGCACCGAAGCTGTGTCGGCCCGACTCGCCACCGGTGCGACAGCGGATGATTCCGCCGAATCCGACGAACCGGCCGAACGAGTCGAGGTGCACACATGACTCCCGACGAAGTCACTCACGACGAAGCCCCACTGCCCGCATCCGGCTCGACCGGGAACACCGCCCGCACGATCTCGATCGTCGTCGGTGTGGTCGTCGTGGCCTTCATCGCCCTCCTCGCCTACGGCGGCACCAACCCCACGCAAGCCTCGAGCCGACTCGTCGACAAGCGGGTGCCGGCCGTCCAGGGTGAGACCCTCGCCGGCGGAACGTACGACATCGACTCGGCCCGCGGTCGCTGGGTGCTGGTCAACTTCTTCGCCACCTGGTGCCCCGGCTGCATCGACGAGCACCCCGATCTGGTCGAGCTCGAGCAGTACGGCAACGAGACCGGCGCCATCGAGGTCGTGTCGATCGTGTTCGATGACGACCCGGACAAGGTCGCCGAACTCTTTGCCGAGCTCGGCGGGTCGTGGCCCGTCCTGGCCGATGACGGTCAGCTCGCCGTCACCTTCCAGATCGCCCAGGTCCCCGAGAGCTTCCTCGTCGACCCGAGTGGGGTCGTGGTCGCGCACGCGACCGGTGGCATCAAGGCCGACGACATCATCGCGGTGATCTCGTGAGCGCAGCCCGTCGGGTGCTGTGGCTACTCCTGCTCGTCGCGGGGGTCGCTGCGCTCAGCATCGCTGCGCTCGACTCGCCGCCCGAGACCACCGGTGAACGCATCCAACGCCTGGCCGACTCCTACGCCTGCCCGACCTGCAAGGGCCAAACCGTCGCCGAGTCGAACGCGTCGGCTGCCACCGTCGTCCGTGACTTCATTCGCGTGAGTGTCGACCAGGGTCGAACCGACGAGGAGATCCGCGACCTGCTCGTCCAGTCCTACGGTGGGCGCGTCCTCCTGACGCCGCGCGCCGACGGCATCTCGGCGCTCATCTGGATCCTGCCTGCGGTCGTCGCCATCGGTGGTGGCGCGGTCGTGGTCGCCTCGCTCCGTCGCTCGCCGCCGGCCCAACGCGTCGCCACCGATGCCGACCGCGAGCTGGTCGCCGCGGCCAAGCGCTCGGCGCAACACGCGCCGGGGGAGGGCGGATCGTGACCCAAGCCAGTCGGCTGAGCCCCGATCGCCTTGCTGCGCTCGAAGAAGAGCGCGACTTCCTGCTGCGTTCGCTCGATGATCTCGAGTCCGAGCACGACGCCGGCGATCTCGACGACGCCGACTACGCGTCACTTCGAGACGACTACACCGTGCGCGCTGCGGCCGTGATCCGCTCGATCGACGACCACGAGACGGAGGTGGCCGCGCTCCATGCGGCCAAGGCGTCACCCACCCGTCGCGTGGCCTGGATCGTCGCCACCTTGGCCGGTGCCATCCTCGCCGGGGTCCTGGTCGCCCGTACCGCAGGCGAGCGGGGGGTCGGTGACTCGCTCACCGGCGCTGTGCCCGAGTCGATCCGAGACCAGGTGCTCGAATGTCAGCAGCTCGGCACCCAGGGAGCCGAGGGCCTGCAGGCCTCGTTGGTGTGTTTCGACACCGTGCTCGATCAGGACCCGAACAACGTCGAAGCGCTCACCTATCGGGCGTGGTACCTCAGCCTCGTCGCCGCCTCCGCCAGCGAGCAAGGGTTCGATGACGACGCCGCCGAGCTCTACACCGCCGCGGCCGGCCAACTCGACCGAGCGATCGAGGTCGACACCACCTTCCCCGACGCGCACGCCTTCCGGGCGGTGGTCGCCGACCGCATGGGCGATCCCGAACGGGCCTGCTCGGAACTGGCCGAGCTCGGCACGCTCGATGCTCCGCCGATGATGGGCCAGCTCACCGCCTCGCTCGACGAGCGCCTCGACTGCGCCGACTGACCGATCCGGTCGCTCAGATCGACTCGGCGTGCTTGCCGACCTTGCGGCCGTTGGTCCATCGCTTGCCGTCGTGGGTCAACACCCAGATCGAGCCCTTCTCACAGCCGTGGCCGCTCAGGTTGGTGCCGTTGTCGCCGAGCCAGTCGATCAGTTCGGGGATGATGTCACCGTGTGAACAGGCGACGAGTCCCTTGTCGACGTGACGCTCCAACAGGGCGAGGACCTGATCGATGGGGCCGCCCTCCCACAACACGTCGGTCTCCTTGACCGCCAGACCCTTCGACGCCGCCAGCGGCTCGACCGTCTGCACACAGCGGGTGGCAGTGCTCGAGACGATGCGGCAGACGTCGATCGAGGCGAACAGCTCGGCGATCGCCTCGGCCCTCGCCTTTCCCTTGTCGCTCAGCTGGCGGTACTTGTCTTGACTGCCACCGGAGCGAGAACCGGCGTGGGCGTGACGGATGAGATAGACGTCCATGGCACCCGGCAGGCTACCGCCCGATCAGGTGTGCTCGATCGTGTCGGGCGCCAGTTCGAGCACCGTCACCCGTCCGGTCGAGCCGTCGACTTCGACCAGTGCCCCATCGGGGATCCGGAGCGTTGCGCCGGCGACCGACACCGCGCACGGGATGCCGAGTTCACGACTGACGATGACGGCATGGCTCATCACGGCGCCGACGTCGACGACGACCGCCTCGGCCGGGATGAACAGTGGTGTCCACGACGGATCGGTGATCGGTGCGATCAACACGTCGCCCGGCTCGAGCCCGTTGGGATCGCCGGGATCGGTGACGACTCGGGCCCGGCCGCGAGCGATACCCGGACAACCCGGTAGGCCGACGATCGACTCACCGACACTGATCGTGCCCCGCAGATCGATCTTGCGGTCCCACGTCTCGAGGGGTGGGAGCTGGCCGCTGAAGGCGAACGGCGGTACCCGAGCATCGAGTTCGGCATGGACCCTGCGGCGCTCGGCGATGGTGTCGGCGAACGAGGCAGGATCGGCGACGTAGGCATCGAGTTCGTCGCTCGTGAGGTACCACAGGTCGCCGGCCGTGCCGCCCGAGCGTTCGACAAGGCGGCGGTCGAGTTCCTTTGCCCGCAGGCGCGATCCGTGGATTGCGAGTACGACCGTGGTCTTGGAGCGTTCACGTCCCCGGCTCCAGACTCGAGCCGCTGCCAGCACCCGGTCGAAGATCGGCCGGATCGGGCGCTTGATCCGAGCCCGGGTCTCGACCTCGAGCTCGGCCGACTCCTTGGCCAGCCGAGTGAGCTGGGTGTGAGGATCGTGGCTCTCGTCGGCGGCTCGCATCCGATCGACGAGCACCATGGCGAGGGCCGGCTTGGTCTCCCAGGTGTCGAACGCGGTGTCCCACTCGTTCGGCCCACGGGAACCGAACGCGGCGAGGAACGATCGGAAGGCATCGGCGAACTCCGCAGCGCTCGGGTCGGCCTGGACGGCAGGCCACAGGGCGTCATCGATGCCCGCGTCGAACCGCGCCGCGAGGGCCGGATTGGCGTTGACGAGGCGGCTCAGGTCCCACAACGCGAGCGACGGTGCGGCCGAGTCGACGTCGCCGAGGCCCGCCAGCAGACGGACGGCCAAGTTCGGGTCGCCGAGCTGCTTGTCGCAGATCTGCGTGAGGAGGCTGACGGCGGTGCTGGCGCCCGCCGTGACCTCGAGGTGGTGTTGGAAGAGGCCTTCGAACATCGTCATGAGTTCGTCGGTGGCGGCGTTCGCCAGTTCGTCGTCGCCGGCAGCCGTCGGGTCGCCGAGCGAGCCGAGGTAGGTGGCCACCTTCGCCTGGTCCTCGCCCAACAGCGGGATCTCACGGGTGCGAACGACCCGCCATACGTAGCGAAGGCCTCGAAGCCCGGCCATGAAGTTCTTCTCGCCGTCGATCGACTCGTGCGGTGGGATCTCCTGACCGACCCCGAAGATCGTGACGTCGGCGTCGCTCGCGTTGCCACCGGGAATACGGGCGGCGAGCAGCCGCTGCATCGACAGGTTGAGATAGGCGTAGCCACCGAAGACGCCGTTGGCGATCCCGGTGCTCAACGGCTTGTCCTCGAACTCGCTGGCGGCGATGAGCCCGGTGCCGAGGACGGCGTTGCGCATTGCCTTCTCGCCGATCTCGGAGGCGATCGAGAAGCTCAGCGGGGTGAAGACCTCGGGGTAGACCTCGCCGGCGTTGCCCCGGGTGTACACCGGGAACTTCTCGCTGACATCGCTGCCGACCCACTCACCGTCGCCAATTGGTTTCCACAGTCCCATGGCGGAGCGTTGTAGCACGCGGAGGTCGCCTGCGTATAGCCAATGCGACACTCGTTCAATAGTCGTCGAGGCCCGGGAGTTGGTCGTTGAACCAGATCTTGCGGCGGAAACGCGGGTTCTTCGACGACATGTCGATCTGGTAGAGCGACTGCAGTGCGGGGCGGGGGAGGCCGAGGGTCACACACAGGTTCAGCGCCAGCCACTGCTCGATCTTGAGCACGACCATCTTCTTGCGCAAACGGCCTTGTACGTCTCGGTTCAGCACGGTGGGGAGCGTGTTGAGCGTGAGGATCTCGTCGATGGCGGGGTGGGCCATCTTCTCGCGGCCTTCGCCGCTCGCGTAGAAGTGCGTGACCCCGAACACGATGCGATTGGGTGCCGCCTTCTGCAGGAACTCGCACGACTCGACCACGGTCGATCCGGTACGCACCATGTCGTCGAAGAGCACGACGTCGCAGCTCCGGATCTCGTCGAGCGTGGTGTCGCTCTCCGGGTCGAGCGTGATCTCGACACTGCGTTCGCCGGAGCGCTCCTTGGACAGCGTGATCAGCTTCGCCTCGCTCAAGCCCAGCTGGTCGTACATGCCCCGCACGAAGTCTCTGGCGCCTTTGTCGGGTGCGCAGAGCACGAGGCCCTCGCCGTTGGTGCCGTAGCTGACCACGTTCGACTTCTCGAGGTAGTCGGCGTAGATCTCGTAGGGGATCAGATTTTGGAATCGCCCCTCGAAGACGTCGTTGAACTCGGCCTGGACCGACACCGAGTGGTTGTGGACCGTCATGACCCGGTCGACGCCGGCCAGGTGGAGCATCTGGGCGTAGAGGCGCGACGAGAAGGGCTGGCCGTCGAACTTCTTGCGGTCGTGCTCGTCGCGTTCGAACGAGGTGCGGCCCTGGTCGGGTCGGGGTCCGCGGTCCTGGGCGCTGTAGTAGAGATCGGGCTCGACGAGCACCACCGATTCGGCGCCGTTGTCCTTGGCCGCACGAGCGAGGAGCAGATTACGCATCGCCAGGTTGTTGCGGGTCATGGTCAGGCTCGAGGTGCTGACGATGACGACCGTCTTGCCGACGAGGTGCTCACCGATGGCCGACAGGTCGTGCTCGTCGTTGATGAAGCGAGGGCAGAACTCGGTGTTCGCGAACGTCTTCATGCTGATGAGATCGGCGATGTCCTCGGTCTGCCCTGCGGCATAGGCGACATCGATGGCGAAGGGATCGTCGGAGAAGTTGCCGACGACGATCACGTCGCTCGGTGCGATGCTCATGCTGTGCGACCCCGGCTCATCGGCAACCCCGCTTCATCGCCCACCGGCGTGATTTCGACCCTGCACGTTGTAGCCGATGGGAGTCCGGATCGGCACGCTGACCTCAAATCGAGGTCCACCCGCCGTCGACGAAGAGGGTCTGGCCGGTGACGTAGGTGGAGGCGTCGGAGGCGAGGAACAGCATGGCCCCCTGGAGTTCATCGATCTGTCCGGGACGACCCATCGGGGTGTTGTCGGTGATGTAGCGCATCCCGCCGTCGGTGGCGAACATGTCGGTGTTCATCTCGGTCTCGAACCAGCCCGGTCCGATCGCGTTGACGCGGATGCCCTTGCGGGCCCACTGTGAGCCGAGCTCGCGGGTCAGGTTGTGGAGCCCGCCCTTGGCGGCTGCGTAACCCGGCACCTTCAGCCGGCCGCCGCCGCCGTGTCCCAGGACCGAGCCGATGTTGATGATCGAACCGGGGCGACCGGCGGCCAGCATCCATCGGGCGGCGGTGCGAGCGAGCTCGTACGGGGCGATCAGATCGATCTCGATCTCGCTTCGGAACTCGTCGATGTCGTCGTCGATCGCGGCAATGACTCGGGAGATGCCGGCGTTGTTGATGACGATGTCGACCGAGCCGTAGGTGTCGACCGCAGCATCGACCAGTTGGGCAGCGGCACCGGGAGCGGTGACATCGCAGGCGACGGCGGTGGTATTCGGCACCGATGCCGTGAGTTCGGCGAGCCGTTCGGCCCGCCTCGCGGCCACCACGACACTGGCCCCGGCGGCCGACAGGGTCCGGGCGAAGCCCTCGCCGAGTCCGGAACTGGCGCCGGTCAGTACGGCCACCTTGCCATCGAGTCGGAACATGTCGGCGATCGGGTCACTCATGCGACTCATCGTGCCACCATGAGGCGATGAATCGCGAACTGATGCCATCCGGCATGGCGCCGCCAGCGGCCAACTACGCCCACGCCATGCTGTCCGAGGTGGCCGAAGGAACGAGGATGCTCCACACGTCGGGGGTGGTGCCGACCCGGCCGGACGGCACGGTGCCAGAGTCGCTCGCCGACCAGGCCGAAGCCGTCTGGTCGAGTCTGACTGCGCTGCTCGCCGAGGCCCGGATGACGCCGAGCGACATCGTGTCGGTCACGACCTACGTCGTGGTGGGCGAGGATCTCGCCACGGTGATGGCGGCACGCGATCGAGTGCTCGGCGACCACCGAGCCGCCTCGACGCTCGTCACCGTTCCCGCGCTGGCCCAACCCGCGTGGCGGATGGAGATCGCCATCGTCGCGATCGCGTGATGGTGGGTCGCGCTCAGTCCGGCGACGTCACCAAGGCGCCGATCAGGCGGCGGGTGGTGATCAGGCCGAGGTAACGGCCGGCGTTGTCAGTCACCATGACGGGCGTGGCGATGTCATGGGCGGAGGTGACGAGTCGTCCGGCCAGTTCATTCGGGTCGGAGTGGACATTGGCCACGAGGCCCCGAACGAGTTCGCCGCTCAGCGCGGCCTCGGCATCCACGAGTCCGAGCGGCCGCCGATGCTGGTCGATGACGGGGACCCACGGATCGCTGCGGCTCGACCAACCGAGGGCCACGTCCTCACCCTGGCGAAGAGCGGCCACCGGGTCGACCAAACGATGCAGCGTGGCGCGGTTGGCATCGACGAAGTCTGCCAGGTCGAGGACCGACGCCGGGTCGATAGCCGCCCACGGGGGTTCGGGGCGAGCGAAGTAGTAGCCCTGGGCGAGTGGCACCTCGAGGTCGATGAGTGCCCTGGCCTCGCCGATGGTCTCGACGCCCTCGGCCAGGATCCACGCGTCGACGCGGTTGGCGAACAGGCCGAGCATCTCGACCAGCGCCTGTTTCGGTTCGTCGGTGTCGATCCCTTCGACGAGCGCACGGTCGAGCTTCAGCAACGACGGACGGAGCTGCAGGATCTGCTGCAGCCCGGAGTACCCGGCGCCGGCGTCATCGACGGCGAACAGCGCGCCGGCCGAACGGAGCCGGGCGACCACCGGTGACAGTGACGCCCAGTCCCACGGGCGGTGCTCGGTGATCTCGATCACGACACCACCGAGGTGGCCGTGTCGAGCGAAGACCTCGAGCACCTGACGCTCGACCAGCGACTCCGGATCCACGTTGACGGTGAGGAAGCAGTTGGTGGGCAGGTCGGCCCGGGCGGACAATGCCGACGACACCGCCGCGGCATCGAGCGCCGAGCCGAGGCCGGCGGCGTGTGCCGCCTGGAACCAGACATCAGGCCCGACGAACGTCCCATCGATCGGATCGAAGCGAGTCAGTGCTTCGTAGCCGACGACCGTCCGCCGCTGGAGGTCGACGATCGGTTGGAAGACGGAGCGGAGGCCGCGTCCGTCGATTGCGTCACCGATGCGGTCGGCCCAGTCGACGGTGGTGGCCGCCGACGTTGGAGTCATCGAGCCGACGGTCGACCCGACCGTCGACCGGGTCTCAGGCAACGACCTGGATCCGTCCGATCACCTGGTCGATGACTTCCTGCGGGATGTCGGTGAGACCGTGGGCCGCGGCGGCGTGCTCGGCGACCTGCGCCAGCACCTCTTCGTCGGATGAGCACACGAAGCGGGCATCACACCCGGGAACGACGTCACCGCAAGCAAACTTCTTCATCGAGATCTCCTGATCGAGTGAGGGATACGTCACCATCGGCAGGAAAGACCATCTGTATGAGGCCTATTGTGGATGAGTTGTTCTGCCCGGAGACGTGAGATTCGGAGGCGTTCGCTCAGCCGTTGCCGACCCGGTCGAGGTCGACGCTTCGACTGACTGCCCAGTCTCGGACGTCGGGGCGGATCTCGACTGGCACCTCGATACGGAACCGCCGCCCTTGCCGGGTCGTCACCGAGAGATAGCGATGGCCGAGGGCAGCCTCGAAATCTCCGACGTCGGCCGAGATGGTGCTGCCGAGGCGCCGATGGGTCAGGTGGTCGTCGTGGAGTTCGCAGCGACGGTAGGCGACCGCACCTGACGCGACGAACAGGGCCAGGGTGGCGGCCATCGGCCACCCGACGACGCTGTCGCGCCACACGATGGCGATCATCGCGCCGCAAACCGCATAGATCAGCGACTGCAGATGGCTGCCACCGATGATCAGCGGCTCGGTCGGTCGGTCCGGCTCGGGGCCGCGGCTCACGGTGTCGTCGCTTGCGGTGTCGTCGCTCACGATGTCGACAGTGTCGCCCGGAGGCGTCGGGCGGCTTCGGTGGTCGGCCGTGTGCCCTTCCACACCAGACGGACAGGTTGTTCGAGCACGGCGTCGGCCACGTTGAAGCGCACGAGTCGGCCGGTGGCCAGGTCGGCCTCGACCAGCTCGGTCGGGAGGATGGCGAGACCTGAACCGTTCACGGCGCTCAGTCTGGCGGCTGCGTTGCTCGGTACCTCCAACTGACGGTGAGTCGGGTCGAAGCCGAACGGCCCGAGCAACGCGTCGACGACGTCGCGAGTACCTGAACCGCTTCGCCGAATGATCACGTCGGCCCCCGCCAGCTCCTGGAGCCGCAGCCGCTTGCGTTGCCGCTTCGTCAGGCGGTGGGACGGCGCAGCGACCACGGCGAGTTCGATGGTGTGGATGACCTCTGACCGCAGCCCCAGTGGAGGGTGGGGGCCGTCGCAGATGCCCATGGCCGCCTCACCGTGACGAACGCTCTCGGCGACCCGCCGGGTCTCGAGCTCGTCCACCTGGATCGTGATCCGTGCCAGTTCGGGGGAGCCGAGGCGAAGCGGGAGGATGTGATCGATGGCCGTGCGGGTGGCGGCGAGGAGGACCGTGTCGGTTGCGTGTCGCTGGTCGGACGCCAGCTCGATGAGGTGGCGGGTGGCGCCGAGGACCTCGCGGCACGAGTCGACGAGGTCGACTCCGGCGGTGGTCGGTACCGATCCGGTCGGGCCTCGCTCGAGCAGTCCGACACCGAGCACTCGTTCGAGCTTCTGGAGGCGGGCCGTTGCGGAGGGCTGCGCGATGCCGCTCCTCGCCGCAGCCTTCGACACGCTGCCGAGCTCCACGACGTCGAGGAACAACTGGACCGCCCCGAGGTCGACGTCGTCGATCGCTTGCCATGTCATCAACGAATCATGCCACCGTCATCGGAATTTTCGATATCGGTGAAGGAAGTTCGGTGGTGCTCAGCAGCGAGCCGAAGTGCTTGGATGAGGGTCGTGCCCACGATCGTGGGCTTGATGAGGAGCGTCACGTGATCCGATACGGGGTCATCGGCACCGGCATGATGGGTGTCGAACACATCGAGAACATCTTGGCGATCGACGGCGCTGTCGTCACGGCGATCGCCGACCCGGTCGAGGCCTCGCGAGTGCAGGGCCTCGCTGCGGCGGCGCCCTCGGGTTCGGAGGTCGTGGCCTTCGAGGGGCACCGTGAGCTGCTGGCGAGCGGGCTGGTCGACGCGGTCGTGGTCGTCACACCGAACCACACCCACATCGACGTCATGCACGACGTGCTCGACGCCGGCGTGCACGTGATGTGTGAGAAGCCGCTGTGCACGACGGTCGAAGACGTCCAGTCGCTCATCGCGAAGGCCGAGGCGACCGGCGGCACCGACGGAGCCCGTAAGGTGTGGGTCGGCCTCGAGTACCGCTACATGCCGGCCGTCGCCGAGCTCGTCGACGACGTCCGATCCGGCACCGTCGGGACACCGAAGATGGTCGCCATTCGTGAGCACCGGTTTCCTTTCCTCGTGAAGGTCGGCAACTGGAACCGATTCTCCGCGAACACCGGGGGCACCCTGGTCGAGAAGTGTTGCCACTTCTTCGATCTGATGAATCTGGTGCTCGATGAGCGCCCCAGCCGAGTCATGGCGTCGGGAGCGCAGGACGTCAATCATCTCGACGAGGTCTACGACGGCCGCCGGTCCGACATCCTCGACAACGCTTTTGTCATCGTCGACTACCCGAGCGGCGCTCGGGCCCTGCTCGATCTCTGCATGTTCGCCGAGGCGACGAACAGCCAGGAGGAGATCTCGGTGGTGGGGGATCGAGGCAAGCTCGAAGCCAACCTGCCGCAGGGCGTGATTCGCACCGGCATCCGAGGTGAGCACTGGATCGGCAAGGTCGATGAGCGTCACGCCGACGAGTCCCACGTCGCCTACGAGGGACTGCACCACGGCTCGAGCTACGTCGAGCATCTTCGGTTCTTTGCCGCGATCAAGGGTGAGAACCCGATCGAGGTGACCCTCGACGATGGCCTGTGGTCGGTGGCAATGGGGGTCGCCGCCCATCGCAGCATCGAGTCCGGACGACCGATTCTCATGAGTGAGGTGTTGTGATGACCACGAACGAATCCCCTGCCGTCTCCTCTGCGTCCGCTGTCGGGCCGGTCGAGATGGCCTGGTTCAGCGCACTGTGCGACGACGACTACGAGTTCCTCGGCGTTCCCGACCCCCAGCTCGCCAGCTCGTTCGAGCACTGCCGGAACATCACCCTGACCGCCGACCGCTATGGGTTCGACAACATCTTGTTGCCGTCGGGCTATGCACTCGGTATCGACAACACTGCGTTCGCGGCGGCGATGGGTCCGATGACCAGCCTCCGCATGCTCCTCGCCGTTCGCTGTGGCGAACTCGTCGTGCCCCAGCTGGCCCGTCAGCTCGCCACCGTCGACCAGATCCTCGACGGTCGGCTGGCCATCAACATCATCTCGAGTGACGTTCCCGGCGAAGTGCTCGACTCCGAGCCTCGATACCGCCGATCGACCGAGATCATGTACGTCCTGCGCGAACTGCTCGACGGGCGCGGCGTCGACTTCCACGGCGATCACCTCGATCTCACCATCGAGCCGCCTCGGGCCCGCACCGTGTCCGGGAAGAGTCCGCTGTTCTACTTCGGTGGCTTGTCGCCCGCAGCGCGCGAGTGCGCCGCTGCCGCCGCCGACGTGTTCCTGATGTGGCCCGATACGACCGAGAAGGTGCTCGAGGTCAAAGCCGACATGGACGCCCGTGCTGCGGCCAAGGGCCGATCGCTGCGCTACGGATGGCGCTCCCACGTGATCGTCCGCGAGACCGAGGACGAGGCCCGCGCTGCCGCACGCCGACTGCTGTCCAAGCTCGACGCCGAGACCGGTGAAGCGATCCGCAAGAAGTCGCTCGACTCCGCCTCGGCCGGCGTCGCCGCCCAGTCCGCACTGCGTGACCGATCCGACGACGACGGCTACGTCGAGCGTCACCTGTGGACCGGTGTCGGTCGGGCACGCTCGGGGGCGGGGGCTGCGATCGTGGGTGACCCCGATCAGGTGCTGGCCAAGATCAACGAACTCACCGCCGCCGGCATCGGCGCCTTCATCCTGTCGGGCTACCCCCACGCGGCCGAGTGCGATCTGTTCGCTCGTCACGTGCTGCCGTCGATCACCCATGCGCGGCTGGAGTTCGAGCCGCATCCGGTGAACCTCGGGTAGCGGTCGGCGAGTGGCAGCCATCAGGAGCGTCGCGCCCGGCCTCGGGCTCGTCGTCGCGCTCTCGGTGCTGGCGACGGTCATTGCCGATCAGGTCGACGCGGTCTCGCCGCTGGTGGCGGGGGTGGTGCTCGGGGCGCTGGTCGTCAACGCCACTGCGCTGCCGGCGGGGTTGCAGCCGGGTGTCGTCTTCGCCGCCAAGCAGCTCCTCCGCCTCGGCATCGTGCTCTTGGGCTTCCGGCTCTCACTGGGCGATCTGGGCGAACTCGGTCTTCGCGGTCTCGTCGTCGTTGCGATGGTGGTTGCCTGCACCTTCTTCGGCACCCAGTGGCTCGGGGCCCGCATGGGCCTGTCGAAGGACCTGTCGCTCCTCGTGGCCACCGGGTACTCGATCTGTGGAGCGTCGGCCGTCGCCGCGATGGACGGGGTGATCGAGGCCGACGAGGAGGAGACGGCCTACGCCGTCGCCCTGGTCACGTTGTGCGGCTCGCTGTCGATCGGCGTGCTCCCACTCATCGGCCACCTGCTGGGGCTCGAGGGCGCCACCTTCGGCACGTGGGTCGGCGCCGCCGTGCACGACGTCGCTCAGGTGGTGGCCACCGCATCGACCGATGGCCCCGCAGCCCTGGAGGCTGCCACGGTCGTCAAGCTCACCCGGGTCGTGCTCCTGGCACCGCTGGTCGCCCTCGTCGCATTGCGTCGACGCCGCAACCACGTCGGATCGGCCATTGAGGGCGACGCGGTGGCGTCGCATCCTCCGATCGTCCCGCTGTTCGTCGCCGGGTTCCTCGGCGCCGTCCTGGTGCGGAGTTCCGGCGTCTTGTCGAGCGAGTCGCTGGCCGGGATCAAGGACGCGGAAAAGGTGCTGCTGACGCTGGCGCTGGTCGGCCTCGGGATGGGGGTCCGGCTGGATCGGCTCCGTCGCCTCGGCGGCCGACCGCTCGTGCTCGGACTCGTGGCGTGGCTGATGGTGGCGGGTGTCGCGCTCGCAGGGGTGGGCATCATCAACGCGTGATCAGGGCAAGATGGGGTCGTGACCTCACGCCTGTTGTGCCGACCGCTCGAAACCTCGTCGATGGCGATGACGATCCACGACATGGACCAGCTCGACACCATGCTCGAGGCTGGGCAGCTGATGTGGCTCGACGTGATCACGACCGACCCCGACGAGCTCGATGCGCTCGGCGAACGGTTCAGCTTCGACCCGGGAGCGATCGAAGACATTCTCGACGTCGAGCAGCTGCCGAAGTTCGAGGACTACGACGACCACGTGTTCGTCGTGATCCACGGCCTGTCGAGCGACGGCGACCGGGTCGACACCCGTGAGGTCGATTGCTTCATCGGTCAGAACCTGTTCGTCACCGTGCACGCCGAGCCGGTCGTCGGCATCGATTGGCTGTGGGACGCCGTGCAACGCCACGAACACCTGGCGGGTGACAGCGCCGACGAACTCTTCGGTCAGCTGGCCGAGGTCGTCGGCCGCCGCTACATCGAGATCGCGAACGAGATCGAGTCCCGGATCGATCGACTGGCAGAAGCCGCCCTCGATGCCGATCCGTCCGTCCTCCAGGAGGTGCAGACCCTGCGCCGCGAGGAGGCCACCGTTCGCAAGATGTTGCGACCCCAGCTGCTCGTCATCCGTGATCTGCGGAAGCGCAACATGAACGAGATCGGCAAGGAGGCAGCCCGGCTGCTCGGCGACGCCTACGACGTGCACCGCCAGGTGGTCGAGTCGCTCTCGGCCACGCGAGGCCTCCTGACCGACACCCTCGACACCTATCGAGGTGCGTCGGCCGATCAGCAGGCTCGGGCCACGACACTGCTGGCGGTGTATTCGGCACTTCTCCTCCCGCTGACCCTGATCACCGGGTGGTACGGCATGAACGTGCGTGGCCTGCCGGCGGCCGAGCGTCAGCACTCGTGGTGGATCGTGACCCTGATCATGCTGGCCATCGCACTGGTGAGTGCGATCGTCTTCGTACAGATCGGGCTGATTCGCCTGCCGGGAACGAGACAGGGGCGGGTCACTGCCGGTCTGGCCGCCGCAGCCAAGGCGCCGGTGAAGCCGTTCACCATGCTGCGCAAGCCGGTGACCTCGGGCAGCAAGACCATCGTGGCCAGTGCCCGACGCGCCACCGGACGAGCGAGCCTCCGGCGCCCGTCGTCCTAGCGACCCGCCTTCGGGCGAACCGCAACCGGCGAGACCGGTCAGCGGATGGCGACCGTACCTGCCGGCGCCAACGCAACCCAGGTCTCACCGGGGGTGAGGAGGATCTCTGCGCCGTTGGCGTCTCGCAGCACCATGCGCGAGTCGACCGTCGGTCGCTGCCACGTACCGGTGACCACAACGCCGTTCGTGAATACGTCGACTCGACCTGAGCCGACCGTGATTGCCTCGGGTGACTCGGCATCGGCAATGCTCACCGCGTAGTCGGTGGTCATCACGATGACGTTCTCGGGGGCAACCTGTGCGCCGCCCGGCTCGGTGTGGAGCGTGCCATCCTGGCGGCGGACCCAGCCGCTGCGGGCACCGTCCCATCGGTACGACACGCTGGTGCGACCAAACTCGATATCGACACCTGTCGACGCACTCGCCGGGTTGGTCACCCCAGCGTCGGCGGGGCGATAGCGGAAGAGCGGCGCCGGGGTCGAGGTGGGGTTCGGGGCGATCGCGTACAGCCTGGATGTGGTCGCAAAGAGGTTGTGCGGTGCCCTGCGGTTGGCGTCTCGGTAGTAGGCGTTGCCCCCGACCAGTGCGTTGACATTCTGCACCGGCGCCGACTCGAGCAGCCGGAGCACGGTGGCGTTGGCACCGGAGGCGGCGAGCATCGGGTTGTTGAACTGGGCGAGGACATCGAAATCGGTCGTTCGGATCGAGCGCACCGGACCGACGACGGCGGGAACGTCCGACTGGAAGATGGCGATCAGCCGAGTGAGATCGCCCTCGACCTTTTCCTCGAACACGATGTCGGCCTGGTTGAGGCCAGTTTGGGGTCGGGCCAGCGGGACGTTGTCGATCTTCACCGCGAGGGCGGTGCGGTTTGCCGCGGCTCGGGTGGCCTCGCCGGTGAGCGGGTTGCGTTCGGTCAGCATCGACGCCAGCCGGGCTTCGTATTCACCCGACTCGAGGAAGCCGGCGATGACATCGGCGTAGGACGTGCCGCCGTTGATCAGCCCCGCCCAGTAGGCGAGCCCTTCGGGTTCCGGTGCCCGGTCGAGCATGCCGACGTACAACATGGTGGCGCGGACATCGCCGTAGGTGGCTCGCCGGTTCTCGGCCGACTCGGAGAACGCGGTCATGACCCGGCCGCGGTCGATCCCCCCGGCCATCTGTTCCAGCCAGTACGCCCGTCCGGCGTCGTCGGAGTTGCGCCCAAGCACGTTGCGGTAGACCAGGTCGATGAACGCGGCGTCGTCGAGCGCGCCGTAGGTGTTCTGGAATTCGGCCGAACCGGCAAAGTTCTGCGAGATGGATTCGATGCCCTGACCGGCGCGGATCCGACCGATCCAGAACTCGAGACCGGCGAGATCTGGAGAGCGGAGGAAGTAGGCGACGTAGAGCCGGACCAGTGGTGCGACCACGCTTTCGAATTCGGGCTGCTCGGCCATCGACTGGATGAGCGTTGCTGGGTGGACGCCGCTGTCGAGTTGGTGGTTCCAGAAGGCGAGGCCGGCCTCGTCGGGGGCTCGGGACAAGAAGTCGAGGTATTGCTGGGTGATCAGATCCCTGCCGGCCGGCGGGGCCGGTGCGTCAGCTGCGGCCGCTGGTGCAACGCCGCCGAGGGCGGTGGACGAGATGGCGGCAGCCAGCCCCGCAGTGGCGATCGCTCGGCGAGCGCCACGGTGCGATGACGGTCGGGTCTGGAGTCGAGAAGCGCCCATCCGCCTGACCATAGTCACCCCGACACACCCCCGCCCCGCCCGCCTGGCCCCCAACCCCCAGCAACTTTGGCGAGTTGTTGCCGCTCACAGGTGTCAACTCGCCAAAGTTGCTGATCGGGGTGGGGTGGGGTGGTGGGGTCAGGGGCGGAGGGCGCGGAGGTCGGCGATGATGCGGGGGAGGGCGTCGAGCGCGGCGTCGATGTCGTCGTCGGTGGTGGACCAGCCGACCGAGAGGCGTAGGGAGCGGTGGGCGTCGACTCCCATCGCCTCGAGGACCGGTGACGGTTCGAGACCCTCCGATGCGCACGCCGACCCGGAGTGGGCGGCGATCCCGGCTCGATCGAGGCCGAGGATCACCGCTTGCGGTTCGATGTCGGCGATGCCCACGCAGACCAGGTGGGGAAGGCGCTGCTCGGGATGGCCGTACGGGGTGATGCCCTCGATGGCGGCCAGTCCCGCTCGCAGCCGGTTGGTCAGCCGCTCGGCTTCGGCCGCTTCGTCGGCGAGGGTCTCGACGAGCTCGGCTGCCGCCGCGCCGAAGGCGACGGCGGCCGGCATGTTCTCGAGCCCGGCTCGTCGGGCCCGCTCCTGTTCGCCTCCGACCAGCAGTGGTGCGATCCGGATGCCGCGCCGCACGACCAGGGCCCCACTGCCCGCCGGGCCGCCGAGCTTGTGCCCCGATACGGCGAGGAAGTCGGCATCGAGGGCTCGCATGTCGACCGGGATGCGACCAACCGCCTGAGCGGCGTCGACCAGCGTCCGGACGCCCCTCGCCTTGGCCCGCTCCATCACCTCGACCACCGGCTGGATCGTCCCCACCTCATGATTGGCCAATTGGCAGCACACGAGTGAGACGGAGCGCCCGCTGCGTTGCTCGTCGTCGATGGCGTCGGCGACCGCCTGCGGATCCACCAGTCCGTGACCGTCGACGCCGACCGTGCGGAGCTTGCCGACGCGGTCGGCGGATGCTCGGACCGCCGAATGTTCGACGGCGGTGGCGATCACCGTGCCCGGGATCGTGGTGAGGCTGCCCCACACGGCGCTGACGATCGCCTCGGTGGCCGAGGAGGTGAAGACGACCTCACTCGCTCGAGCCCCGACCAGTTCGGCCACCGACGTGCGGGCCAGTTCGAGCGCCTGGCGTGTTGTCAGGCCCTCCTCGTGGAGCCGCCCGGGATCGGCCGCCGGGAGTTCGAGCGCCTGAGCCAGCGCAGCGCGAGCGATCGGGCGCAGGGGTGAAGTCGAGGCGTGGTCGAGATAGTGCCGGGTCATGCGGTGGGGTCAGACAGATTCGACGTCGTCGCCGCCGTCGTCGGCAGGGTGCTCGGTGACAGGGTGCTCGGTGGCAGGGTGTTCGGTGACGTCGGTGATGCACGCCTCGTCGCCGCGAGCCACCGATCCGAGGAGCGCCACCTGGGTTTCGCCGTAGAGCGATCCGAGCAGACCCTTCACCATGCCGCGGTCGACGGCGCAGATCACCGGGTGTTCGATCGCCACGTCGCCGAACGGGCAGTGGCCGGAGACGATGCGTAGCTCGTCGCCGTGGCGTTCGGCGTGGGCCGAGAACCCGTGGGCCGACAGGGCGTCGGCCACCACGTGGAGAGCGGACCGGAACGAGCGCTGCCCCTCGTTGGCCTCGGGTCCGTGCAGGGTGGCGGCCATCTGCTTGCCGAACTCGAGACCTACCTCTTCGGCCAACTCGGCCGCCTCGCCGGCCGGCAACCGCGACAGCGCCTTGCCGAGCAAGGTGACGAGGATGTCGTCGTGGCCCACATCGAACTCGAGGTGGAGTTCGGGCTCGGTGGCCCGGTAGACCTTCGCCGGGCGACCGGCGCGTGCCGTGGAGCGCTGGGTGACCTCGAGGTAGGCGCCGTTGACCAGTTTGTCGAGGTGGTGACGGGCCACGTTGGCGTGCAGCCCCGTGCTCTCGGCGACCTCACCGGCGGTCAGGCCATCGGGATGTTCGTGGAGCAAGAGGTAGATACTGCGGCGCGTCGGGTCGCCAAAGGCCGAGGTGATGGCGTTCACCAGATTGGCGAATTCCGTCGGCTTCAACGAGCGAGTTGGGTTGAGGGCGCGGCCGGACACCTCGCTAGCCTACAAAACGAATTCTCCCTATGTGGATAGGAGAAATCATGAGCCGACGAATCCACGACTGCCCGACAACCACCGCCGAGGAGCCCCTGTGAGTCTGAGCCAAGAGATGGTGATCGACGCCCTGCGTCCGGTCGAAGACCCCGAGCTGCACCGTTCGATCGTCGATCTCGGCATGGTTCGTGGCATCGACATCTCGCTCCCGGTCGTCACCGTCGGCATCGACCTCACCGTCGCCGGCTGTCCGCTGCGGGCCGAGATCGACCGCCGGGTCACCGACGCCGTGCTGGCGCTCGACGGAGCCGAGTCGGTCAACATCGAGTTCGGCGTCATGACCGACGAACAACGCCAGGCCGTGCGGGTTGCGCTCCACGGCGATCCCGGCGCCACCGCCGGTTCGCAGCAGGCCCACGGCCACGCCGAGGGCCGGGCCATCCCGTTCGCCGATCCCGACAACCGCACCCGCGTCCTGTTGATCGCCTCCGGCAAGGGCGGCGTGGGCAAGAGCTCGGTCACCACCAATCTCGCCGTGGCGCTCGCCGCCATCGGCAAGAAGGTCGCCGTCGTCGACGCCGACGTCTGGGGGTTCTCGATCCCGCGCATGCTCGGCGTCGATCGTGATCCCACCATCATCGACGAGATGATCGTCCCTCCGGTCGCCCACGGCGTGAGCTGCATCTCGATGGGCTTCTTCGTCGAGGAGAACCAGCCGGTGATCTGGCGTGGCCCGATGCTGCACAAGGCGCTCGAGCAGTTCCTCACCGACGTCTTCTGGGACGAACCCGACTACCTCCTGGTCGATCTCCCGCCCGGCACCGGCGACATCTCGCTGTCGATCTCGCAGTTCCTGCCGCGGGCCGAGTTGATCGTGGTCACCACCCCGCAGCCGGCAGCGCAGAAGGTCGCCCAGCGTGCGGCCTACATGGCCCACAAGGTGAACATCACCGTCGCCGGCGTCATCGAGAACATGAGCTGGTTCACCGGCGACGACGGCAAGCGCTACGAGATCTTCGGGTCCGGCGGCGGCCAGGAGTTGGCCGACCAGCTCGAGGTCCCGATGCTCGGCAACATCCCGCTGGTGCCCCAGCTGCGTGAGGGCGGCGACGACGGCGACCCCATCGCCTCCAAGCCCGACACCGAGGCCGGTGCCATGTTCCTTGCCCTGGCCGAACGCCTCGACACCGAGCTCGCACCCAAGCGTCGCTACCGAAGCGAGCTGCGGGTCATCTGAGCGGATAGGTTCGGAGCCGTCGGCGAACCGGCACGAACATCGTTGGAGGCTTGGTCATGGACATCCGCATCGGCATCGCCCAGAGTGCGTCGGTCATCGAACTCGAGATGAGCGACGATACCGATCGGGCGGCGCTCAAGGCCGAGATCGATGCGTCGCTCGGAGCAGACAGCGGCGTGCTCTGGCTGACCGACAAGCGAGGCAAGGACGTCGCCGTGCCGGTGGCACGGGTCGCCTTCGTCGAGATCGGCAAGGACGACGCTGAGCGTCGCATCGGCTTCGGCGCCTGACCTCGATCGGCGCCTGCTGATCGTCGCCGGCAAGGGCGGGGTCGGCCGGTCGTCGTTCGCCGCCGCGCTCGCCCGACACCGGGCCGACGCTGCGGCTGCGGGTGAGATCATACGAGCCGGTCGAGGAGTCCTCGCCGTCGACTCGATCGCCGACGGCGGGCTCGCCGCGGCGCTCGGACCGTCGGTCCCCGGCGTCGAGTGCCTCGAACTCGACACCGAGGCTGCGCTCGACGAGTACCTGAAGATCTACATGAAGTTCCCCATCCCGCCGAGTCGGTTGGGGCCACTGGCGAAGATCTTCGACTACGTCGCCACGGCCGCACCCGGCGTGCGCGAGATCCTCACCATCGGCAAGATCGCCTGGGAGGTTCGAGAAGGGGACTGGCGGGCCGTCGTCGTCGACGCTCCGGCGACCGGGCACGTGGTCGAGCTGCTGAACGCGCCGGCGAATCTTGCGCGACTCATCGGGGTCGGTCCGCTCGCCGAGCAGACGAGATGGGTCGAAGCGATCCTGGCCGACCCGGCACAGACCGGGGTCGTGCTCGTCACCACCACCGAGGAGCTCCCGGTCACCGAACTCCTCGAGCTGCACCAACGACTGGTGAGCACCACCGCCGTCGACGTCGTCGGCATCGTCGCCAATCGGATGCCACCGCTCCTCGGACCCAAGGCGATGGCCGAGGCTGGCGAGCTGCGTGGAGCGCTCGGGCTGGCGGGACGAGTGGTCGCCGAGCGGTCCGAGGAAGCCCGCACCGGCCTGGCCCGGCTGGGTGCACTCGGACTCCCGATCATCCGAGTGGCCGAGAGTGATCGTCCGGTCGACGACATGGTGGCGGCCATCGCCGAGGCGGCAGGGCGCGGTAGCGCCGCAGTGGCAGGGCGTTCCGGTGCTCCGGACGCGGGCGAGGCACCGACCACCGCAACGACGAGGAGCGCACCGTGAGTCACCCACCCGCCACCGGGATCTTCTGCAACCGCACGCTCAACCTCCGCTCGGTCAAGGTGATCGGCTACGACATGGACTACACCCTGGTCCATTACCGGGTCGAGGAGTGGGAACGCAGCGCGTTCGAGCACGCCCGATCTCGACTCGCGGCGCGGGGGTGGCCGGTCGACGATCTGATCTTCGAGCCCGAACGCTTCACGCTGGGCCTCGTGTTCGATCTGGCGACCGGCAACCTGGTCAAGGCCACCCGCTTCGGCTACGTGGTGCGGGCGCTGCACGGCACACATCTGCTCGACTTCGACTCCCAACGCGAGGCCTACGCCGAGACGGTCGTCGAACTGTCGTCGGAGCGGTTCGAATTCATGAACACCCTGTTCGAGCTGAGCCGGGCCGCGCTGTGGACCCAGCTCGTCGACCAGCACGATGCGGGTCGACTTCCGGGTGTCATGAGCTACCACGACCTCTACTGGCAGATCGACGACGCCCTCGGCTGGGCCCATGCCGAGGGCATGCTCAAGGCCGAGATCCTGGCCGACCCGGAACGCTTCATCGACCCGAACCCCGAGATCGTGCCGACGATCGTCGACCAGCGGCTGGCGGGCAAGAAGATCGTCCTGATCACCAACTCCGACTGGGCCTACACCCGAGCCACCATGGCCCGAGCGATCGACGCGTACTGTGCCGAGGGCACCACGTGGCGCGACCTGTTCGATCTCGTGATCGTCTCGGCCGCCAAGCCTCGGTTCTTCGCCGATCGTGACCCGATCTACCGAGTGGTCGACGAGGAGCGTTCGCTGCTGCAGCCGCACTTCGGACCATTGATCAAGGGCGAGGTGTACTTCGGGGGGCATGCTCGACTGGTCGAGGAGTGGTCGGGTCTGACGCCGGCCCAGATGCTCTACGTCGGCGACCACCTGTTCGGCGACGTGCACGTGACCAAGGACATCCTGCGCTGGCGCACCGCCCTGATCTCACGGGAGCTCGAAGCCGAGGTCGACGACGCCATCGCCTTCGCTCCCCAGGAGCGCCAGCTCATTGAGCTGATGCGGCAGAAGGTCGCCGTCGAACAACGTCAGGCCACGCTGCGCATGGAGCGGCGGCGAGCCATCGCCAGCGGCGACCCGATCGTCGACATCGAACGGTCGCTCGCCGGAGCCGGCGCCGACGCCACCCGTCTCGACGGCGAGGTGGCGCCGCTGGCCAAGGCGGCCACCCAGCTGGGCAACCCGAACTGGGGGCCGCTCATGCGAGCCGGGAACGACAAGAGCCTGTTCGCCCGCCAGGTCGAGCGGTACGCCGACGTCTACCTCTCACGCGTGTCGAACTTCCGGCACGTGACGCCCTACGCCTACCTCCGGGCGGCTCGGGGCTCGTTGCCGCACGACGCCAGCCCGTTGTTCGACGACGGCCAGGGGGTCGACGCGCACGGGGCCGACGACACCGGCGGAGTGGGTGACGACACGTGAGCGCGAACGACGTCGCCACTCGCGATGCGTCCACGCTCGATCGGCTGCTCGCCGAGGCCAAGGTGGTGGTCGTCGTCGGGCCGGGAGGGGTCGGCAAGACCACCCTGGCCGCGGCCATGGCAGCTCGCGCCGCGATCGAGCACGGACGCCGAGCGTTGGTGGTGACGGTCGACCCCGCACGGCGCTTGGCCGATGCGCTGGGGGTGGGCGAGTCGGGGGCGGGGGGTGTCGCCGAGGTGCCGATGAGCGTTCCCCTGGGCCCGACCGCCGACCACGACGGCGGGGCGGGTGCCATGTGGGCCGTGATGGTCGACATGGAGCAGAGTTGGGACCGACTGGTGCGACGCCACGCGCCCGACAACGCAACACGCGACGGACTGCTCGACAACGAGCTCTACCAGACCCTCACCACCCGCTTCGTGCAGAGCCACGACTACATCGCGCTCGACCGACTCGTCGACCTTGCCGATCAGGACGACTACGACCTCGTGGTCATTGACACCCCGCCGTCGGTCCATGCGCTCGACGTACTCGACGCTCCGGACCGCATGCTCGAGTTCTTCGGCAGCCGGTTGCTGACCTGGCTCACGGCTCCCTATCGCACGCGCATGGTGCGGGTGGCAGCCAAGCCGTTCCTGGTGGTGGCCGAGCGGCTGCTCGGCGGCCCCTTCCTCGAGCAGATCGCCGAGTTCTTCTGGCTGTTCTCGAGTCTCCAGCCCGGCTTTGCCCGACGTGCCCGAGCGGTGAAGCGGCGGTTGTCGGATCCCGACACCCGCTACGTGGTGGTGCAGACTCCCGAGGCGGTGCCCCGGGCACGTGGCACCGAACTGGCCGCCGAGCTGCGTCGGCGTGGCCATCCGCCGGCGCTCACGATCGTGAATCGCACCCTCGACCCTTCGGTGCGAGCACTCGACGATGCGGCGATCGATGCGATCGGTCATCGCACGCTGCGTGACGCCGTCCGAACGCTGCGCGATACCGCCGAGGCCGACGCTGCGGCCCCGGCGGCGATCGGGCCCACGCATCAGGTGCTGTGGACTGCGGGTTCGTTGGTGGATGCCAGCGACTTGTCGGCACTGTTCGGCTGAACAGCGGGGGTGGAGTTCGGCTGAACAGCGGGGGTGGAGTTCGGCTGAACGGCGAGGGCGAGCGCATCGGCGAGTTGGCGAGCCAGTGGGCTGGCGGCGTGCGGCGCGTGTGTCGCCAGCAGGCCGAGCGCCCGGAGGAGGACGACGGCGGGGTCGTGCCGATCGAACGGGCACGGGAGACCGGCGTCGTCGGCCAGATCGGTCAGCACCGTGGCGAGTTCGTGCTGCCATCCCGCCAGACGTGCGATGGGAAGCGAACCGAGGATCCGAGCGATGTCGCGTGCCGTCATCGGTGGGATGGCGTCGAGATCGTTCGACCGATCAATGGTCCAATGTTGGTCGATTGGCGCAGGAGCGTTCGTGATCATTGGACTAGTGTCGTGGACCATGTCGGCGAGATCGAGTGCCAATGCCCGGAAATTGGACGCAAACGAGCTGAGCCACCGGTTGGGGCCGTGGTCCGGTGGCGATGGCCCGCTCTATCTCCAGCTGGCGTCGGCGATTGCGACGCTCATCGATGAGGGCGTGCTCGGTGATGGCGATCTGCTCCCGGCCGAGCGGTCGCTGGCGGCCGAGCTCTCGGTGTCGCGAGGAACGGTCGTTGCGTCCTACGAGAAGCTGTCCGAACTCGGCGCGGTGCAGCGTCGGCAGGGGAGCGGCACCCGAGTGGTTGCGAGCAGTGCGTCGTATCGGGCGCTCGATGAGCCTCGTCTCAGCGACTCGCTCTTCGACACTCGCCGCCATTCGATCGACATGCTGTTGGCCGTCAATCAGATCACTCCCATCGTGTTCGACGTGATCCAACAGGTACGCCTCGACGCCCGGCCGGAGCTTCTCGACTCGTCGGAACCGGCCGGACTCGCTCCGCTGCGCGTGGCCATCGCCGAGCACTTCACCCGCAACGGTCTGCCCACTACGGCCGAACAGATCGTGGTCACCAACGGTGCGCAGCAGGCGGTGGCCCTGCTGGTCGACTTGGTGGTGCGCCCGGGCGATGTCGTGCTGACCGAATCGACCACCTGGCCGGGCCTGGTCGACCTCGTCCGGTCGCGTGGCGCTCGGGTGCACGGGGTCGCAATGGACCACGACGGCATCGTGGTCGACGATCTGATCGCGTCGATCGATCGGCTGCGTCCGACACTGATCGCTCTCAACCCGCACCATCACAATCCGACCGGGTCGCGGCTCGCTGCCCATCGTCGGCCGCTCGTCGCCGATGCTGCCGCCGACTACGGCGTACCGCTCCTCGAAGATCGGGTCGTGGCATCACTGGCCTTCGACCACCACGTGGCGCCGCCGTTGGCCGCCTGCCGCCCCGATGGCGTCAACTTCGTTGCGGATTCGATCAACAAGGTGGCGTGGCCCGGGCTACGTATCGGCTGGGTGCGGGCCGACGCCCAGGCCATCCACCAACTGCGGGCGCGCAAGGCGGCCATGGACCTGTTCGCCCCGCTGCCGTCCCAACTCATGGCGCTTGCCGTCCTCGAGAACTTCGATCGCATCCGCGCCGACCGGGTGGCGCAACTCGAGCACCGCTCTCGTGTCCTCGCCGATGCACTCTCGGCCCAACTCCCGACCTGGCGCCAGCATCCGGTGCGGGGCGGACTCGTGACGTGGGTCGAGTTGCCGGAAGGTGCGGCGTCGGACTTCGCCCGCTTTGCGGCGAGATTCGGTGTGAGCGTGGCCGGAAGTCGCGAGTTCGCCTCGTCGTCCTACGTCGACGATCACCTTCGCCTCCCGTACACCAACCCTCCGGCGCAGATCGAAGAGGCAGTCCGGCGACTCGCTGCTGCCTGGGCGGCCTACGAACCCGGGATGGTGGCGTCGCCGATGACGAGCGAGCTGGCAACCGCGTCGCTGGTGTGAGTCAGCGTCCGGCCTGATCGTCGTCGTCGAGGATCGACACCTCGACCAACATCGAGACGAACGAGTCGAGGAACGGCGCAAAGCCGGCGTGTACGGCCTCGGGGCTGCCGCCCATGAGGAGCGGGCGACGCAGGAGTCCAACCAGCGCACTGACGGTCGAGCCCTGGTGGAACTGGTTCTCGGGGATCGTGGGCCACACCACGGCGTCGACGTCGATCGTGGCGATTTCGGCGTCGCTCAGTCCTCGGATCGTCTGACCGCTGAGAAGCGACTCGGTTGCGCCCTCGGGTCCGAGTTCGTCGATCTGGTGGCCGATCAATGCGTCGCTGACCGGATCGCCGGCGGTGGCCGGCCACGCGAGGACGAGCCGAGCCACGAGATCGGGACGGTCGACCGCAAGGCGCAGCGCAGCCGAACAGCCGTTGGATGCTGCCACCACGGCGACCTCTCGCCAGCCTTGCCGGTCGATGATCTCGGCGAGCGCGCCCGCCTCGTCGGACCAGGTGGAGGGCTGGTCCGGCCGATCTTCGGCGGTGTAGACGACGATGTGTCGATCGAGCGCGGGCGTGACACCCGTCGCCGTCCAGAACGCCACCGCCGTCATGTCGTCGTACAGACCCCCGTGCACCAGGAGGAGCGGGAGTCGTGTGGTCGGCAGCGGGTCGGTCACGCCGGTGACGGTACTCTCAACGGCGTGGCCAGCCTCAGCGATCTCGCCCGACAGCACACCTCGCTCGGACCCGAGGAGCGGACCCACCTGCGCCGGCTGGTGGCGTCGTGGGGCCTGCTGGCCGATCTGAGCTTCGCCGACCTGCTGTTGTTCGGGGTTGCCGAGGGCACCGAGGAGCGGTTCGTGATCTTGGGTCAGATCCGGCCGACCACGGCCCAGACGCTCTACCGCGACGACCTCGTCGGCCGCTTCATCTCGGCCGAACATCGGCCGCTGGTGGCGGCAGCCATGGCGGATGGGCAGCGAGTCGATGACGAGATCGACCTGCCATTGGCCGGGCGGCGAGCGGCGGTGCAGGCGGTGCCGGTCGTGTTCGGTGGCCGCCCGATTGCCGTGCTCACCAGCGAGACCCCGCGCCTCGGGGCTCGAATGCCGGGCGAGCTCGAGCACACCTATCTCGGGGTGTTCCAGAAGTTCGTTGCCATGATCCAGGCCGGCACGTTCCCGTTCGCCTACGAAGACGCCGAAACCGAGCAGTCGCCCCGAGTCGGCGATGGCGTGATGGTGCTCGACGAGCGGGGCACCATCGTCTTCACGTCGCCGAATGCGGTATCGGCCCTGCACCGCATCGGGTTCCATGCCAACGCCATCGGTCGAGAGCTCGAAGACGTGGGGTTCCAGGCCGACGCGCTGCGGACGGCCTACCGCCTACGCGTGCCGGTCACCGAAGACATCGAGCGAGGTCCGTCGGTGTCGATGGTGGCCCGGGTGTTGCCGCTGGTCGACAACGATGCCGTCGACGGCGCCATCGTGCTGATTCGCGATGTGTCGGAACTGCGGCGCCAAGAGCGGTTGCTCGTTTCGATGGATGCCACGATTCGCGAGATCCACCACCGGGTGAAGAACAACCTCCAGACCGTGTCGTCGCTGCTGCGATTGCAGGGACGGCGAATGGAGTCGGTCGAGGCGAAGGCGGCCATCGAGGAATCGGTTCGCCGCATCCGATCGATTGCGCTCGTCCACGAGATCCTCGCCCGCAAGGGCGGCGACGACGTGGCCTTCGGCGAGGTCGTTCGTCCGATCGTGTCGATGGTCGAGCAGGCCCTCGTGGCCCCGGACCGGCCGATCACCTTCCGTGTGGTGGGTGACGGTCCGACCCTGCCGGCGAGCACTGTGAGTTCGCTCGCCGTGATCCTCACCGAACTGCTGCAGAACGCCGTCGAGCACGGCTACCCGCCGGGATCGACGGGTGGCACCGTGGTGGTGGAGCTCGAGACCGGTTCGGAGGAGCTGGTCGTTCGGGTGCACGACGACGGGGTGGGTCTGGCGCCCGACTTCGATCTCGAGCGTCAGAACGGGCTCGGTCTGACCATCGTGCGCACGCTGGCGTCAGGCGAACTCCACGGCGACGTCACCATCCGGCCGGCGATCGGCGGAGGTAAAGGCGCAGTAGCCCAGCTGAAGGTGCTCCTCAGTGAAACGCTCTGAGTGAGCCATACGACGTGGAGAGCGAGATTCGCTCCCTGCGTTGCTCAGAGGCGGCTGCGGCGACGCCCGAGGTAGGTGCGGCGGAGGTGGCGACGCTCCTCTTCGGAGGTGCCTCCCCACACGCCGGAGTCCTGATTGCTACGGAGGGCGAACTCGAGGCACTGCAGCTGAGCGGCGCAACCGAGGCAGACTTCCTTGGCTTCTTCGATCTGCGTGATGGCGAGTCCGGTGGTTCCGACCGGGAAAAACAGGTCGGGATCGGTGTCGCGGCACGACGCGATGTCGCGCCAACTGGTGTCGAGTGGGGCATCAGGTCGCTCGGCGACCTTTCGAGCGACCCGATCACCCATGGTGAGTTCGGCCGTGTGAGCATCCCAGGACTCGACGATTGCCACTACTGCTCCTCCAGCGTTTGCAGTCGACCTCGTCGTCGCTGCCGTTGCGCACCGTAGCGAATACTTAGAGCCCCGTAAAGAGTTTGTTAACGACTATTTCCCGGCGGTGAACGGCCAGCGGTCCGATGCTCCCCTCGACGTGGTGTCGGCCCGCTGACACCGACAGCATCGGCCCTGGTGTCACCGGCGTCGATGGGTCAAGATGTCGAGTGTGCAACCAGAACCTGGCGCCGAGTCCGATCGACCACGAGACCTCGAGAGTCAGGTGCCCGAGGGTGTGTCACCCGAGGGGCTGATGAAGGTCCTCGGCCATCGAGGAGCTTCTCGCGACCACGCCGAGAACAGCCAGGAGGCGTTTGCGGCTTGTGCGGCGCTCGGGGCCGATGGCTTCGAACTCGATGTGCGCCGCAGCGCCGACGACGTCCTCGTCGTGGTGCACGACGCGGTACTGCCCGACGGTCGGGTGGTCCGCGAGACCATGGCTGCCGACCTCCCCGAGACGATTCCGTTGCTCGCCGACGCCCTCGAGCGCAATGCCGGGCAGTTCATCAACATCGAGATCAAGAACCACCCGTCCGATCCGGACTACGACGCCGAATTCGGCATCTCGATCGCCGTTGCCGGTTTGGTCGCCGCCTTCTCGGCGGCCCACCGAGTGTTGATCTCCTCATTCGACATGGCGACGATCCTGCGGATTCGCGAGGCCGACGAGACCATCCCCTTGGCCTGGTTGACCTTCGGTCAGGCCGATCCCCGCCAGATCATCGCTCGGGCCCAAGCCCACGAGCTCGCTGCGATCAACCCGCACGACCTGCTCGTCGATCAGGCCTTCGTCGACCGGGCCCACGAGGCCGGTCTCGATGTCTACACCTGGACCGTCGATGACCCCGAGCGCATCGTCGAGCTCGATCGGTTCGGCGTCGACGGCGTCATCACCAACGATCCGGCAGGAGCGCTGTCGGCGTTGGGTCGTCGCTGACGAGCCGGATCGACAACCCGCAACGGCTCGACGACCCAGCTCAGTCGGCGAGCGGGAGGACAAAGCGGACCGCGGTCGGGCGGTTGGCGAGCCGCAGACTCGTCACCGGCGGCATGGGTTCGCCGTCGAGTTGGTAGGTGAACGGTTGCGTCGAGGTGATGTAGGCCCCCTGCACGCCGGGCCAGTGGGCGAACGGTCCGCTGCTGGGCAGGCCTTGCGTGCTGCGGCGCAGGGTCGAGCTGATGCCCGGGAGGACCTTGGTCAGTGCCAGCGAGGTGGTGGCCACCAATGACAGCGGCTGGTCGAGCCCGGCCTCGGGCGCCAGGCTGATCGGGGTGTTGCCGAGGAAGGTGTAGGGGTTCACGTTGAGGGCCACCGCCATCTTGGCGTCGGTGAGGAGGCGGCCGTCGTCGGTCCGTACGGCCAACGAGAGCTGTCGCTGCTGCTCGGAGGTCAACGTGGCGATCGCGCTCGCAATGAACCACGGGTGCCCGGCGTACTTCTTCAACGGCGAGCGACGCTCGACTCGGGTCACCACCGCGGCGTCGAAGCCCGCGCCGACGTGGAAGACGAAGGCGCGATCGTTGGCGATGCCGACGCTGCCAGGGGAGATCGAACGCGCCCGGGTCTCAGGCGTCTCGAGGCTCGCCAGCAGCACCTTCGTGGCTTCGACGGCATTGTTCGGATAGCCGATGGCTCGGGCGAAGACGTTGGTCGAGCCGCCGGGCAAAGGGGCGACGGCGGTCGAGGTGCCGAGCAGGCCGTTCACCGCCTCGTTGACCGTGCCGTCGCCGCCGAGGGTGACGACGACGTCGGCTCCCTCCTTCATCGACCGATGGGCGAGCCGCGTGGCGTGACCCTGACGAGAGGTCTCGTGGACCGTGAGCTCGTGCTTCGACGACAGTCCTTTCTGGATGATCACCCGGCTCCGGGCCGACACCGACGACGCGGCGGGATTGATGATCAGGGACAGTCGCACCGGCCAACTCTAAACCAGCGGTGCTGGCCGAACGTGCAGGCGTCGTCGCCCATCTCGCTCCGCCGGTCGAGTCAGACAAAGTTCACATCGATCCGGCTTGACCGCTTGGTCAAGGAGCGGCCTACGATGCCCGGCATGAAGGTTGTCGTCTGTGTCAAGCAGATCCCGGACCCCGCCGATCCCGGCGCCCTGGATCCTGAAACCCGAACGCTCAAGCGGGATGTGAAGCTCATCCTCGACGAGTCCGACAGCTACGGCGTCGAAATGGCGCTGCAGCTGGTCGATACCGCCGGTGAGGGCGAAGTCACGCTGGTGTCGATGGCTCCCAACGGGGAGCGGTCCGGCCTGGCCACGGCGCTCGCCATGGGCGCGGCGTCGGCCACGCTCATCAGCGATCCCGAGCTCGTGGGGTCTGACGCCCTCACGACCGCCAAGATCCTGGCTGCCGCCATCCGCGACCAGTCGCCCGATCTCGTCATCGCCGGCTCCGAGAGCTCCGATGGCTACACCGGCACCGTGCCCGAGATGATCGCTGCGGTGCTCGACCTCCCGTCGGTCACCGCCGCCAAGTCCGTCGAGGTCGACGGCAGCGCCATCAAGGTGCAGCGTCAGACCAACGCCGGCTACGACGACGTCGAGTGCCCGCTGCCCGCCGTCATCAGCGTCACCGCCGGTGTCGTCGAACCCCGCTATCCGTCCTTCAAGGGCATCATGGCGGCCAAGTCCAAGCCGGTCGACGAGAAGTCGGCATCCGACCTCGGTTTCGACGCCGACGCCGTCGGTTGGGCCGGGTCGGGCCAGGAGATCATCGATGTCGCCCAGGCGCCCGTGCGTGAAGCCGGCGACATCATCGAAGACGACGGCGAGGCCCACCTGAAGATCGTGGCGTTCCTCGAAAACCTCAAGGTCATCTAGGAGCAGACATGACACTCGATTCCATTTGGGTCTTCGCCGAAGCCATCGACGGCGAAGTCGACAGCACCACCCTCGAACTGCTCACCAAGGCTCGCAGCCTCGCCGACTCTGTCTCGTGCGTGTTCGCCGGTGATGCCGACGACGTCGCCGAGAAGCTCGGTGAGTACGGCGCCGAGACCGTCTACGGCGTCGACGTCGACGACGCGCTGGTCGGCGTCCCGGTGGCTGCCGCCATCGCCGCCGCGGTCGATGCCGGTGATGGTCCCGATGCCATCCTGTTCGCCACCACCTACGACGCCCGTGACATCGCCGCCCGGCTGTCGGTCAAGCTCGACCGCACCGTCCTCAGCAACCTGATCGGGCTCGAGGCCGACGACGACACCCTCGTCGGCACGGCGTCGATCTTCGGTGGCCAGACCGACATCAAGACCAAGTTCACCGGTGAGGGTCCGTTCCTCGCCCTGGTGCGCCCGAAGTCGTTCGCCGCCGAAGCCAGCGGCGGCGACGCTGCCGACACCGAAGAACTCGACGTCCCCGATCTCGGGAGCGCCGGTGGTGCCACCGTCACCGATCGCTTCGTCGAAGAGTCCGACGGCCCCAAGCTCGACGAGGCGGCCATCGTGGTGGCCGGCGGTCGTGGTCTCGGCGAAGCCGAGAAGTTCGAGATGGTCGCCGATCTCGCCAAGAAGCTCAAGGGTGCCGCTGGCGCCTCGCGAGCCATCGTCGACGCCGGCTGGGTGCCCTACTCCCAGCAGGTCGGCCAGACCGGCAAGGTCGTCAAGCCCGATGTCTACATCGCCTGCGGTATCTCGGGTGCCACCCAGCACCTCGTTGGCATGAAGGGCTCGAAGAACATCATCGCCATCAACAAAGACGCCGAGGCCCCGATCTTCGGGATCGCCGATCTCGGCATCGTGGGCGACGTCCACAAGGTGATGCCTGCGCTCCTCGAGGCCCTCGCCAGCCGCTGACGGGGGAACCCGTCGGCGCTGGGGCGCCTTGGGGGTTCCTCGGAGTTCCTCGCTGCGCTCCGAACTCCCAACCTGGGCGACTAATGTCCAGGCATGAGTATTGATGAATCTACGCTCGACCGTCTCAGCAATGAGACGGTCGAGCTGCTTCAGGCCCTCATCCGCAACCAGTGCGTCAACGACGGGCGGCCCGAGTCAGGCCAAGAAGACGTCTCGGCGCGCCTGTTGCGCGACGAACTCGCTGGCACCGGTGTCGACCTCCAGATGTACGAGCCGACACCGGGGCGGTCGTCGCTGATCGCTCGCTATCCCGGCACCGATCCGTCGGCGCCGGCGCTGTGCCTGATGGGCCACACCGACGTCGTGCCCGTGTCGCCCGACGGCTGGGACCGTGATCCGTTCGGTGGCGAACTGGTCGATGGCGAGGTCTGGGGTCGGGGTGCGGTCGACATGCTCAACCTGACGTCCTCGATGGCCGTGGCGTTCAAGCACATCGTCTCGTCGGGCCGACGTCTTCCGGGCGATCTGATCTACTTCGCCGTTGCCGACGAAGAGGCCGGCGGGCGTCACGGCGCCGAGGTGCTCGTGCGCGACGAATGGGACGCGCTGAAGTGTGACTATGTGCTGACCGAGTTCGGTGGCATCCCCTTCCACAGCCCCAAGGGCATGTCGATGCTCATCACCACCGCCGAGAAAGGCCTCGGCTGGCGGCGTCTGACGGTCAAGGGCACGCCCGGCCACGGCTCCCAGCCCTACGCCACCGACAACGCACTGGTGAAGGCGGCCGAGGTGGTGCGGCGGCTCGCGGCCTACAACCCGAAGCCGAAGCTCGACGAGCTATGGGGGGCGAGGGTGCTTGCGCTCGGCCTCGACGACGACACCACGGCGAAGCTCCTCGATCCGGGAGCAATCGCCGAGACCCTGGCCGACCTCCCCACCGGCATGGCGCGCACGCTGCACGCCTGCTGCCACACCACATTCAGCCCCAACGTGGTCGAAGGCGGCGTGAAGACCAACGTCATCCCCGACTCGGTGGTGGTCGAGGTCGACATCCGCACCCTTCCCGGCGAGACCCACGACGACGTCGAACAACACCTACGTGACGCGCTCGGCGATGCCATGGACTACGTCGAGGTCGAGGTCATCCAAGACGACGAGTCGACGGCGTCACCGATCGGCAACCCGCTGTGGAGTGCGTTGAGCGATTCCGTGAAGATGGCCTACCCCGAGGCCAACGTCATCCCGAGCATCGTGACCGGTGGAACCGACAGCCGGTTCTTCCGCGGTCGGGGCGCGATCGCCTACGGCGCGGGCCTCCTGAGCCCGAGCATCGATGCCGGCGAGTTCTTCCGTCGGTTCCACGGCCACAACGAGCGCATCGACACCGAGTCGCTGAAGATGACTACGCGACTGTGGTTCGACGTGATCGATCGGTTGTGGGATTGACCAGCTGAAGCGGACGGCGACCGATTGCGGTCACCGTGACCGCCGGTTGCTGATCTTCGGCGATCAGCGGCCACGCCACCGAGAAGGTCAGGGGACGAACACCGGCCGGGCCGAGCACCAGGACACGTCCGTCGGCGAGCACCCGAAGGGTGAGCTCACCTTGCAGATCTCGTGGGAGCTGGAGACCCTCGGCCAGCATCGATCCAACTCGCAGTGGCACGGCCGAGCCGTCGGGGCGGGTGAGGGTGAGGGCGGCCTTGGCCGGCACGGTGATCTCGACGTCGAGCGCGTCGGCGTCGAGATCACCGGCCGGGACGGCCAAGCGATCGTCGACCCGTAGGTCGAGCGTGGGCCAGCCGGCACTCCAGTCCGCAAGTGCGGCGAGGCTCACGAGCCCCGCACCAACGACGTCGCCCTGATCGGCGATGATCGGGTCGCGCACGATGGCCGCCGCCGGGAGGACCCGGGCCAGCAGGTCGAGGAACAGGGGGTGCTCGCTCATCGAGCCGGCGACGGCGACCTGGCTGACGGCGGCCGAGACGTTGGACCATTCGTCGGATCGCACCAGACCATGACCGGACCGAAGCCGGTCGAGCTCTCGGACGACCGAGTGCAACCGGTCGATGATGACCTCGGCGGGTTCGTCGGGACCGGCCGACAGCGGGGTGGTGAACACGATGCGGCGGGCATCGGCGTCGATGGCCGCCGCCGAGATCTGTCCGCCGTCGTTGTCGAGAACCAGCATGGGTCCGATCGGTCCGGGACTGCCGAGCTGGCGCCGATGATGGAGCCATGAGGCGAAGGCCGCAACCGGGCGTTCGACCAGATGCTGGTCGTCGATCGGCAGACCTGCGTCGGCGAAGCCTTCGAGCAGCGCCGCGCGACACGCCGGCCCGAAAGCACTCGGAATGGCGATGTAGGGACGGGTGGGTAGCGACTCGGGGAAGACACACTCGGCCACCGACCGGGCGATGGCCACGGCGGCCGGCCGGTCGGGTCCGGCCAACTCGAGCAAGCGATCGGTGATCCGGTGCTTGCGTTCGTTGCGGTCGACCCAGCGCATGATCAGCCCCCGGTGCCCGGGAGCGAGTGGGATGATCGATCGTTCTCCATCGATCCTGGCCACACAGAGTGACCGATGGCGCGCAAGATCGAGTCCGATCACGAGCTCGGGGGTGGAGGGGGAGTCGACGGTCATGGTGCGGGGGCTCAGTTCGGTCGAAGGCGGGCAAACGCTGCTCGGATGGACCATCAGGGATGATTCGTACCCGGACACGCTAGCGGCTCGGCGTCGGCGCTCGCCAGAGTCATCCATCCTGATCGGCCCTCGTGGGTGCGTTGGAGCGACCGTCTGGCCACACTGGGTGGTCGCGAGGTCGGCATCGTCGCACCCGGTGAATCCGCAACCACGCAAACGGCTCACACTACGATCTCGTGGTCGACGGAGGGGGGCCGATGCGAAGCAACAACGACCGACCGATCAGCCGAGGTCGACTGAGCCTCATTGGCCTTGCGCTCGCTGCGGCGTCGTGCGGCGGCACCGGCGATCTGACCGTTTCCCAGAGCCAGGTCGGGACCACGGTCGCACCGGCGACGACCTCGGCGACCTCATGGAGTACGACCTCGACCGCCAACAGCACGACCACCGCCAGCACGACAACGACCACCGCCAGCACGACAACGACCACCGAGCCGCCACGTTCGCCGATCGTCGTCGCCGTGGCCGGCGATACCTCGTTCACCAACGGTCTCGACCAGCGCGATCCCCTGGGGCAAGTGGCCGAGTTGTTGTCGGCGCCCGACCTCATGATCGTCAATCTCGAGACGTCGGTCGCCGATCCCGATGTCGGCCGCGTTGCGGTGGACAAGCCCTTCTTGTTCAAGTCGCCGCCGGCGTCACTGCAGCTTCTCGTCGATGCCGGCGTGGATGTGGTGGGCCTGGCGAACAACCACACGCTCGATTTCGGCCCCGACGCACTGGAGCAGACGTTGCGGGAGGTCGATGCTGCGGGGTTGGCGCGGGTGGGCGCCGGGGTCGACGAGGCCGATGCCTACCGCACCCTCGTGGTCGATGTCGAGGGATGGAAGGTGGGGGTCGTCTCGCTGTCACGCGTTCCGTGCGACTGGTCGGCGTCGGGCGAGAACGTGCGGCCGCAGGTCGCCTGGGCCTGCCCGGCGTTCCTCGACCAGGCCGATGCCATGGTGAGTGACACCGTCGCCGCCGCCGATGTGACCGTGGTGATGGTCCACGGGGGCGAGGAGGGTGTCCTGTGCCCGTCGTCGTTCATGGTCGAACTGAGTGAGCGGTGGGCGGCCGCGGGCGTCGATGCGATCGTGAACGGCCACCCCCACGTGGTGCAGGGGCTCACCATCATCGGCGACACGTTGGTGGCCCGTTCGAGCGGCAACTTTGCGTTTCCGTCGGCCAGAGGGATCACGGCCAACAGCGCTATCTTCTCGTTCACGGTGACCGAAGCTGCCGACGGTGCGCCCGAGCTCGCGTTGCGAGTCGAGCCGGTTCGCGTCGATCACGGCGTTGCCCGCCCGCCGTCCGAGTCCGAACGAGCCGGCATCATCGAGCAGATTGCCGGGCACTCATCGGGGGTGCAGATCGCCGCAGACGGCTCGGTCGTCGCCGACCCCGAACAGCGCGGCCGCTGCGACTGAGGACCGAGCGAGCAGCCCTGGCCGGAAATGCGACGGCGGGTCGCGCCTTGGCCTACGCTCGGCCCGGGCACTGGTGGGAGAGAGGGACGACATGACGACCCAGGCGGATCGTCGTGCGCTGCACGCGTACGTGAGCAACGAGGCGCACGAGCGCTGGCACGACTTCGCAGCGGAACAGGGTGTCAGCGTCAGCGCCGTGCTCGAGGCCCTGGCATCCCACGTGCTCGGCGTGGTCGATGGTGACAGCGAGGCCGGTGGGCTGCGATCGGTGGTGCAGGAGGCCCGCAGGATCGATGCGCAGCGCCGTCGGCGACGTCCGGGGTGAACGCCGCCCGCCTCAGATGGCCGACAGGATCAGCAGGAGCAGCCCTGGCACGGCGTCGGGCCGAAGTGGGTGACGTGGTCGGTCCACTCGGTCCCCGAGAAGTAGCGCATGCGGTGCTGTCCGAACGGGTCGCTGTACCACCCGGCGGCGGTCACATCGGCCGCACTGCTCGGATCGGTGGACGTGACGTCCCCAGGTCGTGTCTCGAACGTTGTCATGGTCACCTGTCATCTCCGTTGATGTGGTGATGTACCGCGCGCTGTGCTCGGTCCCCGCCGTCCATGGAGGAGCTCTATGGACTGTCGGCCCGAGAGTACGGCCCCTTGAGAAAATCGCCATGTGAAATCTGCCCAAGCTGGGCAGATTCGCCCACAACAGGCCCGGGTCACACCCCGATCAGTGCCGCGCCGGGTGCATGTGCATGCAGAATCCCCTCGGCGTGACGCCGTTGGAGCTCGGCTCGGCCCTCGTCGCACTGGGCGGCAAACGGACACCATCCGCACAGCACCCCGGGCTTCGGGTCGAACGTATCGGCACTGCAGGCCGTGGTGATCGCCGACCAGGTGGTCGCCAGCTGATCGGTGACCTCGCCGATCCGGCTCTCGGTGACATCGATGTCGATCGTCTCCTGGCCCAGGTAGAGCAGGCGGGAGCGATGCGGGAGCTCGCCATCGGCGGCGGCGACGGCCGCCGCGTAGAGCAACACCTGTTGGATCTTTTCGTCTCGGTAGCGAACGTGTGGCGCCTGACCGGACTTGTAGTCGCTGATCACGAGCTTGCCGTCGAGACGCTCGATCCGGTCGACGATGCCGAGGAACGGAACGTCGGCCAGCGTGGCCTCGACCTTGCGTTCGGTGGCGACGACCTCGACCCGAGCCGGATCCTCGAGCTTCCACAGGCCGGCGATGGCGGTCCACGCCTGCCAGCGGAAGGCTCGCGCGTCGTCGTCGGACAGCGCGAGGTCGGCGAAGTCGGGCATGAGCTCGACGTCGGGCCAGCGCTCGCGTGCGATCAGCTTGGCCCGGTCGAGGGTGCGTTCCGGAGCGTCGAGTTGGCAGAGATGTTCGAGGACGAGATGGGCGAACGTGCCGACGACGGCGGACTGACCCGAGGGTTCCCGCAGCCCGTCGACGTACTTGAACTTCCAGCGGCGGGGGCAACCGTCGAAGGACGCCGCCGAGGAGGGTGACAAGTGCGGGGGGAGCTCGGCCATGTATGCATCATGGCAACCCCGTGTGACAATGGCGGCGATCGACGCCGATTTCTGCCCGTTCAGCGGCGGCGGGAGCCGCCGGCCCGCCGGCTCGAGGTCGACCGGTTCCGCGACCCGCCGGCCCGCCGGGTGCCGCTGCTGCGGGCCCCGCTCGATCGGGACGAGCGCGATCGGCCCAACCCGCCACCAGACGACCGGTTCGATCGGCCGAAGGGATCGGGGAACGAGCTGGAGGAGCGGCGAGGTGAGCCGAACGCTCCACCGAAGCCCCCCGACGACGCCGTGCGGCGCTGGGTACGGCGGCTGGTGGTCCGAGGGCGTCCACCACCGAGCAGGATCTGACCGAGGATACTCCCGAGCATGCCGCCCATGCCGCTGCTCATCCCTCCACCGCGTGACGACCGGCGTCGGGGTGCGGGCTGGGGCTGGGGCGGTGGCAAACGGCTCGACGACGTTCGGCCGCTGGGGCGGGGACCGAAGACCGAGTCATCGGGACCGAGCGCCGGGCCCGTCGGTGCCGGCGGCATGGCGGCCCGTTCTCGCTCAGCCGGCGACAGTGGCTCAGGCTCGCCGGCGAGACGGGCCGCAATGACCTCGAGCTGCCACTCGGCCTCGTCGATCCGATCGTCGAGCGCATCGATCTCGGCGGCAGTCGTGGCGTCGGGCAGGGCAAGCGACACTTCCTGGTAGGTGGCGCTCGCCTGTTCGTACAGGGCGATGAGTTCCGCATCCTTCGTTGCGATGACGGGGTCACCAAGATCGATCACGCGGTCGGCGTTGTTTCGAAGCTGCTCGGCGATCTCGGCCCGGTCGACCTCGATGGCCGCCTGCTCGGCCGCTCGCCGCTTGCGCCGGTTGGTGAAGAACCGTAGCCCGAAGAATCCGGCGATTGCCACCAGGATCACGAACAGCCAGGGGAAGCCGCCGCCGGAATCGGTGTTGTCCGTACCGGTGCCGGTGTCGGTCGCTCCTGAGGTCGAGTTCCCGGTGTCGGTGTCGGTGTCGGTCGCCGTGGTGGTTGCCGTCGTGGCCGGCGGGTTCTCACCGGTGAGCGAGGCAACGAACGCGTCGATCGCATCGGCGTCGCCTGCCGTGGCGAAGGCCGCGTCGAGCGCGGCGTCGAGTTCGGCCTCACTCACGTCGCCGACCTCGGCCGCGATGACGGTGGGGGTGAGCACGAGCACCGAGTCGAACCTCGATCCGCTCGATCGCATCGCCTCGTCGACGGCCAACGTGAGCTTCTGCGCGTCGGACGCAGGATCGGGAAGGACGACGGCGATGCCGGCGGCATTGGCCCGTCCGATGGCGGCATCGACGCCAGTGGCAAGCGG
Source organism: Acidimicrobiales bacterium (assembly GCA_041394265.1). Classification (NCBI taxonomy): domain Bacteria; kingdom Bacillati; phylum Actinomycetota; class Acidimicrobiia; order Acidimicrobiales; species Acidimicrobiales bacterium. The sequence continues at coordinate 653,107 of JAWKIO010000005.1, read as the reverse complement.
GAGCGCTGCCGGGTCGACCGAGCGGCCCGAGGCCTCGAGCTCGTCGACGATCGCCGTGATGGCATCGCTCGCCGTGGACTGGGCGCCGGCAGCGAGCGGGGCGAGACCGAGGCCCGGAAGCAGGAGAACGAGGAGGAGCAGAAGTCGTCGCACGGGGCGACTCTAGCGCTCCACCCACGGCGGCTTCGCCGCGTGCTCACGGCGGCTTCGCCGCGTGCTCACGGCGGCTTCGCCGCTGTGTCGAGGGCAGCTTGGCCGGTGCGATCAGAGGATCCCGAGCGGTGTCGCCGACTCCGGGAGCACGCTGGCGGCTTCCACCCCGAGCCATTCCTCGGCCAGGGTTGCGAGATACCGGTCGAACGGCACGGTGGTGCGCAGGTTGCCATCGTCGTCGAGATCGCCGAGGTCGGGCCGCTCGCCCGCCTGCCGGGCGTGAAGCGGTCCGGCGAGCAGCATGGTTGAAGCCGAGCCGTGATCGAGTCCGCCGTCGTGCTCTTCGACCCGACGCCCGAACTCCGAGACGGTGGCGACGAGCACACGATCGGAGGCGCCGGCCTCGTCGATGCGCCGGAGGAAGCCGTCGAGTGCGGCGTCGAGCCGTTGCAGATTGTCCTGCTGCTTCCATTGGTGCCCGACGTGGGTGTCGAAATCGCCATAGCCGACATACACCACGCGTGTTCCGACCCCGGCCGTGATCAGCGACGCTGCGGCCGCGAGCTTCGCGCCCAGGTCGCCTCCTTCGGAGAACATCGGATCCTCCCAGTTGTTCTCCTCCTCATCGCGACTGGCGAGCTCGGTCGAGAGGGCGAGGAGGCGCTCGTAGGCGTCGGCCACCGGTCCGGCGTCGTCGGTTCGCACAAAGCGTTCGATGCCCTGACGGAAGGCGGCGGCCGGGGCCCAGTCGGTCGGCTCGAAGAACCACAAGTCATCGAGTCCGTCGAGGGCGAGGGTGGCAGCTCGCGTGTTGGTGAGGTGGTTGGTGTAGCCCGACAGCGAAAGGCCGACCAGCGGGCTGCCGTCGTCGAGCGCGTCGGTGAGCCGGCCGAGGAATCCGGTGTGCGGGGCATAGCTGCCGGCAGCGTCGCCCCGTTCCCACCGCTCGGTCATGGCGAAGTGCGACAGATCACCCGCCACCGGGCCGACGCCTTCGACGGTGATCAGCGGCCGCTCGCGCAGGCGAGCCATTGCCGGGTGGAGCCCGACCTCGTCGTCGAGCCACAGGGCATCCTCCTCTGCGATCGCGAGCGACGGTCGCAGATCGTGGTAGCGGCCATCGGCCACCGGCGCAAGCAGCGACAGCCCGTCATTGCCACCCCGAAAGTCGATCACGACGAGCACTCGGTCGACGACGGCGCCGGGGAGTACTCGGCCGGACGGGACCGCTGTCGGGGTCGAACGGCCACCGGTCGGCAGCGGTCGCCCAAGCGATCCTGACGGTCGGGGGCCGGACGACGATCGGAGATAGCCGGTCGTTGCCAGCGCCGCCGCCGAGGCGCCGAGACCGCCCAAGACGGCACGGCGTGACAGCCGACGTCCGGCCGGCAGGGGTGTAGCAGGCCGAGGAGAGCCCGACGGCGGCGAGGACGGGTTCGATCGAGAGGTGAGGGTCATGCGCGCTGGAACTCCGGTGAGGCGAGGGCAAGTCGCCAGCGAGCCGCCACGCGGCTCGCCGGGTCGATATCGGGGATCGAGGCAACCGATTCGATGGCGTCTCGGGTCGACGGGTCGACGTCGACCAGCGAACACCGTTCGAGGATGGCGTCGGTCGCCGCCGGAAGATCGGGGAGCTCGGCGGGATCGATGCCGTAGAGGAATCGCACGCGACCGAGCATCGAGCCCGGCGACAGCCACCGATCGCCGGCAGGCCAGCCCGCGACGTTCGGGGGATCGTAGGGATACTGGCCGAGCTGGCGGATCGCCCAGGGGTCCGAACGCTCAAGCCCGAGGGCGGTCGTGGTTGCAGCCCACCACTCGATCGGGGAGCGGACCCCGGCCCCGATCGAATCGGCGAAGGCGTCGTCGGCACAGATCCGCTCGACCAGCGGGCGGATCTCGAGGTCGCGACCAGCCCACCAACGCCCCAGTTCCTCGCGCCCCTCGTCGGTCAGTGGTCGTCGCACCACGTGGTCCCACAGCGCCGAGGCGACGCGCGCCGCCGTTGCCGGGTCGTCACACAGCCGGTCGATGACGAGCTCGGTGTCCCACTTGGCCTGTTCACCGAGGAAGAGCAGCGGAGCGATGAAGGCCCGGTCGCGGTGCCAGGTGACCGTCGTCGGTCCGTCGTCGGTCGACTCGACGATCCAGCCGGCGAGCGCTCGGGCGGCGGCTCGAACATCGTCCTCGCTGTAGTGCCCGCGTCCCACGGTGAAGAGCTCCATCAGCTCGCGGGCGAGGTTCTCGTTCGGGTTCGACGCCTCGGAGTAGTTGGCGTCGAGATACTCGAGCATGGCGCCACCGGTGATCACCTCGTGGAGAAGGGTTCGGAAGTTGCCGAGACCGCCCGAACGCAGGGTGTCGAGCTGCTGCGCGATCAGTAGCGGGTCGCCCACCTTCTGGGCGTTCGTCGTGAGGTGTCCATGCCAGAACCACGCCATGCGGTCGACGATGCCCGTGTCGGCCGCCGCCATCTGGTCGAGCCACCACGCCACGATGTCGTCGGTGTCGAGGTCGCCGTCGTCGTCATCGGACGGTGGGGCGGTGGGGGCGGAGGCTGCCTGATGGCGACGGATCGTCCCCTCGTCGAACATCGCAGCAACGGTGTCGCTCAATGTGCGGCCGGCGAGCTCGTCGACACGGTCGGGATGCGGACTCAGGGCGAGGCGTCGTAGCACATGCGCCGCCGTCCGGCGCTCGGTGGCCTGCTCACGTCCTGCATCGACCGGTCGTGACGGCGGGGTTCGGCGCTGGCGCAGCATCGTCCGATCATGCGCGGTCGTCGGTGAAACGAACATGAAGGCCGCCTTCATCGTTCCTTCATCGAACCCGTGCGACACTGGTGCGATGCGCCTCCTCGTGGTCGAAGACGATGCGTCACTCGGCCGCGTGCTCGTACGAGGGCTCGTCGAGGAGGGCCACGCCGTCGATCTCGTCGGCACGATCGCCGATGCCGTCGAGGCGACCAGCGTGCACGGCTACGACCTCCTCGTCCTCGACGTTGGACTGCCGGATGGCGACGGCGTGTCACTCTGCCGGCAACTCCGCGCCGAGGGGTTCCGCACGCCGGTCCTGCTGCTCACTGCTCGCGATGGTCTGTCCGACAAGGTGGCCGGGCTCGATGCCGGCGCCGACGACTACCTGACGAAGCCCTTTGCGTACCCCGAGTTGGCGGCTCGCGTTCGTGCCCTGCTCCGTCGACCGGCCGAAACGGCGACGCCCGTCCTCGAGTTCGGCGACCTGCGGCTCGATCCGGCGGCGCACACGGTCTTCCGGGGAGCGATCATGATCCCGCTCACGCCCAAGGAGTTCAGCTTGCTCGACTATCTGCTGCGGCGCCCGGGCACCGTGGTCTCCCGGGAGGACTTGCTCGAGCACGTGTGGGATGCCCACTACGACGGTCTGTCCAACGTGGTCGATGTGCACGTGGCCAACCTGCGACGCAAGCTGGAGCTCCCGGGTGGGGGAGCGGCCGGTGAGCACGGCGTGGCCATCGACACCGTTCGTGGTGTCGGCTACCGCATGGTCGTCCCCACGTGACCACGCCGTCGCGACGAGATCGCATCAGGGGAACGGCCCTGATGGCGCTGGCGGCGACGATCATCGTCGGCCCGCTCGGCCTCGTCGGCTACAGCCGGGCAGTCGACCGGGCGAGGGCCGAGATCGAACGAGCGGCAACCGGCAACGTCGACGCCGCCTCGATGTCGATGCGACTCGAAGACGGCCCGACCCCGGCCAACACATGGATCGTCAACGTCGACGGGCCGTGGTGGGACACGTTCGGCGACACCTGGATCGAGCCTCCGCTGCAGAGCCTGGGCGACGCGGGGCTCGACGGTGAGCACTGGCGGGAGTTCGACATCGATGGCCCGCTGCTCGCTTACGCACGAGGCATCGGCAACAACGAATCGCTCGTCACCGTGGTGGATCGGTCGTCGTTCGAGCGTGACCGGTCGAGTGCTCGCTGGCGGTGGCTGGCCATGGGCCTCATGGCGATCGCGGCGCTCACTGCCGTCGCCTGGTGGCTGCTCGGCCGCCGACCGGCTCCCGTGCACATCGTGCCGAGCGTCGGGAACGACTTCGTCGCCGACGCCGCTCACGAATTGCGGACACCGCTGTCGATCATCCAGGCCTCGGCCGGCCATGCGCTTGCCCGCGAGCGAGACGCCGCCGCCTACCGGGAGTCGCTGTCGGAGATCCTCGATGCGGCTGAGCGTGCCGGCTCGAGCGTCGGCGAACTTCTCGAGTTCGCCCGGTTGCAGGACGGCCAGGCCCAGCCTCGCCTGGCGCCGCTTCGTCTCGACCTTCTGGTCGAGGAGGTCGCCGCGTCGGTCCGCGTCGACGACGTCACCATCACGGCCGTCCCGGGCAACGCCGCGGTGGTCAACGCCGACTACCACCTCATCCGCCAGGTGGTCGACAACATCACGAGGAACGCAGCCGCCAGAGCCACCGTCGTCACCCTGTCGACCCGGCTCGACGAAACGTTTGCCACGATCGAGGTCAGCGACAACGGTCCAGGGTTCGACCCCGGAATGATCGACCACGTTTTCGAGCGCTTCCGGCGCGGCGACCGCAGCGGTGCGGTCGGACTCGGCATGGCGATCGCTCGCAGCATCGTGGAGTTGCACGGCGGCACGTGCGCAGCCGAGAACGCCGAGTCCGGTGGGGCTCGGGTCTCGGTGCGATTGCCGTTGGCGTGACGCAGCTGCCGCCCCAATTCGGAGCGTCAGCCCTTGACCGATCCGGCCAGGAGGCCCTTCACGAAGAAGCGCTGGAGCGAGAAGAACACGACGAGCGGGAAGAACGCCTGAACGAATGCACCAGCGGTGAGGAGGTGCTCGTTCTTGCCGAAGTCACCGGCAAGGTTGGCGATGGCCACGGTGGTCGGCAAGGCGTCGCCGCCCGCGGAGCCGAGCATCGTGACGGCAATGAGATAGTCATTCCAGGTCCAGAGGAACTGGAAGATGGCGAACGCAGCCAGCACTGGCACCGAGAGCGGCAGCACCAGGCGCCAGAAGATGGTGAAGTGGTCGGCGCCGTCGATGCGAGCCGATTCGAAGATGTCCTTCGGCAGGCTCACGATGTAGTTGTGCAACAAGAAGATGGCGAACGGCATGGCGAAGCCGGTGTGGGTGAGCCAGACCGAGATGGCCTTGCCGTTGAGTCCCCATGCCGGGACCAATGTGAGCGTCTTGTCGATGATCGGCAGGGTGAGATGGGCGCCGCCCACATACATGCGAAGGAGCGGAATGAGCGCGACCTGGAGCGGGATGGCGAGGAACGACACCACGGCGATGAACAACCACTTGCGACCCTTGAAGTCGATCCAGGCGAAGCCGTACGCGGCGAACGCCGCGACGGCAATCGGGATGATCGTCGCCGGAATGGCGATCGCCGCAGAGTTGAGCAACGAATCCTTGATCGAGTTCACCGTGCCCGCACCGAGCACCGTGTCGTAGTTGTCGAGCGTGAATCGTGTGCCCTCTCCGTCGCTCGCCAGCGTCCACCAGCCGCTGTTGCGCTGGGCGTCGCGAGGACGGAGTGAGTTGACGAAGAGCCCGAACGTGGGGAGGAGCCACAGGATGGCCATGGCCCACATGGGCACCCGACTCAGGGCGGTGTAGATCTTCCCGGCCGTGCTCGTAGCACCGGCGGTCGTCACGGCTGCAGCCATGTCAGTCCTCCTTCGTCAGGTTGTAGATGTTGAAGACCATCACGGGCAGGATGCCGAGGAAGAGCACCATGGCCAGTGCGGCACCGACGCCTCGGTTGCCGAATTGGAAGGCTTCGTTGTACATCGCATTGGCCAACACCTGGGTGTCGAACTGGCCGTTGGTCGTGACTTTCACGATGTCGAAGACCTTCATCACGTTCACCATGATCGTGGTGGCCACCACACCGATCGTCGGCAGGATCTGGGGCACGGTGATCCGCCAGAAGATCTGGCCATCGGTTGCGCCGTCGATCTTGGCCGCTTCGATGAAGTCCTCGGGCACCGCCTTGATGGCGGCCGAGAGGATCACCATGGCGAACCCGGTCTGGATCCAGATGAGGATCATCATCAGCCAGAAGTTGTTGAAGGGGATGCCCTGCACGAAGTTGATCGGGTTGGCTCGGACCACGTCACCCTCGATCGGTGTGTATCCGCCGATGCCGTCGCCGAAGGTCCGGAAGGCGACCCACAGGGGGATGACGCTGAGGACTCCATACAGCCCGGCGACGGCAGGCGAGTTGGCGAGGGCACGGACCGTGGCGACGAGCAGCGCCACGGCGGCCAACAGGAAGATGCCGCCAATGATCACTTTGCCTGGTGATTGGGTGGTGACTTTGCCCAGCCAGACCCAGATCGAGTTGAGCAAACCGGTCTGAGACTTCGAGGCATCACGGGCTTGATACATCATCAATCGCCAGATGATCGAGGCACTGACGAACGAGATCGCCATGGGCATGAAGACGAACGATTTGGCCATCGGTTCGAACTTCGCCCCGTCGGCGAGTTTGGCGACGGCGAGACCGAGCGCTGTCGACAGCGAGGTGACGGCGATGACCCACCAGATGTTGTTGATGATCGTGCCCCGAAGATGGGTGAAGAGCGCAAAGCTGAAGAGCCCGATGCCCATCATCAGCGGCATCAGCGGGGCACCGCCGAAGTTCATTCCCTGCTTGGTTTCGCGGCCGAGCAGGATGGCGAGCAGGACCGCCGCGGCGATGAAGAAGCCGGCCCAGGGCAGGATGGCCGAGCCCCACAGGGTCGCCGAAGCGACTGGTGTCGAAGTTGTCGTCGTTGGTGAAGATCGACTGGTAGTTGTCCAACCCGACGAAGGCGTAGTCCTGGGACCCGGGTTCGACCGGCTTGTTCGCGTGGGCAGCCCCGCCGACCCCGACATCTCCCGCCCGCCATGACATCGTCGGCTCGACCACGACGTGCTGCTCGGCACTGCAAACGTTTACACTCTCCCCGCCTGGTTGCTGAGTCCTCGACGCAGCCGGCACGAGAGGTGTCACCATGGAGCGAAAACCCGCCACGATTGCCGATGTCGCTCGTGCGGCGCGCGTGTCGAGCGCCACGGTGAGTCGGGCGCTTCGTGGGCACAGCAACGTGAGCGACGAGACCCGTATGCGGATCGAGCAGGTCGCCAACGAACTCAACTACCGGCCGAACGCGTCGGCGGCCCGTCTGGCCAGCAAGACCAGCGCCGGCGTCGCATTGGTGGTGCCTGCGCTCGACAGTTGGTACTTCTCCACCGTCATGGCCGGCGTCGAGTCGGCGCTCTCGGCCGAGGGATTCGAACTGTTCATCTACGTCACGGGTGATCAGCAGGCTCGCCACCGGCTGATGTCCAGCTCACTTCCGCCGGGAACTGGTGGCGTGGTCCTGGTCGATGTGGCGTTGCGTCGGTCCGACATCGATCGGCTCGGTCACCGGGACATGCCGGCGGTCAGTATCGGTCTCGAGTTCGACGGGATGTCGAGCGTGGTCATCGACGACGTACGAGTCGGCGAGCTCGCCACTCGGCATCTCCTCGACCTGGGTCACCGCTCGATTGCGTTGATTGGTGGCCAGCCGGAGGACCCCATGGGTTTCGACGTGTCGCGTCATCGCCGGAGCGGCTACCTCCAGGCGCTGGCGGCCGCAGGAGTGACGCCGCAGCCCGATCTCGAAGTTCGTGGCGACTTCACCGTCTACGGGGGTTACCAAGCCATGAATCAACTCCTCGATCTCGACCCCCGGCCAACGGCGGTGTTCGCAATGTCCGACGAGATGGCCTTCGGCGCCCTGCGGGCCGTACGTGAACGCGGTCTCGACGTCCCCCGCGATCTCTCGCTGATCGGCGTCGACGATCACCCGATCGCCTGGGTCGAGGACCTCACCACCATCCATCAGTCGATCAGGAACCACGGCGCCACGGCAGCCAGGCTCGTGCTCGAGTTGATGGCGAGCGACGACCCACAAGCGCAACGCCGGATCGAACTCGGCACCACCCTGGTCGAGCGCCGCTCGACCGCCCCGCCCGACCCGAACGGAGCACCTCGATGACCACCCCCGTCCCACCTGACACCGCGCCTCGGCGATTCCCCGAAGGATTCCGATGGGGCACGGCGACCTCCTCCTACCAGATCGAAGGGGCGCACGACGTCGACGGGAAGAGCGAGAGCATCTGGGACCGGTTCTGCACCCAGCCTGGCGTGATCGCCGACGGTAGTGACGGCACGGTGGCGTGCGACCACTACCACCGCTACGACCACGACGTCGCGATGATGGCCGACATGGGGCTGGGCGCGTATCGGTTCTCGATCGCCTGGCCTCGGGTCCTCCCTGGCGGAACGGGTCCAATCAACCAGGCCGGACTCGATTTCTACGATCGGCTGGTCGACCGGCTCCTCGAGGCCGGCATCGAGCCGCACCCGACCCTCTATCACTGGGATCTTCCTCAGGTCCTCGAAGACCGTGGCGGGTGGCCGGTCCGAGCGACCGCCGAGGCCTTCGCCGAGTACGCGTCCGCGGTCGCCGAGCGACTCGGTGATCGCGTGAAGAACTGGATGACGATCAACGAACCATGGGTGATCGCCAACCTCGGCTACCTCACCGGTGAACACGCGCCCGGACGCTCGAGTCTCTCCGATGCGCTGGCGGCCAGTCACCACATCCTGTTGGCGCATGGCCTCGGCATGCAGGCCGTTCGCGCCGCAGTGCCCGACGCCAACGTCGGCATCGTCCTCAACTTCACGCCGGTGACCCGCATCGGTGACTCACCGGCGGCGCTCGAACGTCAGCAGTTGATCGACGAGTACGACAACCGGTGGTACTCCGACCCCCTCGGTGGCCGCGGGTACCCGGCCTTCGCCACCGAACGATTGGCCTGGGACCAGGCCGAGGTCCTCGACGGCGACCTCGACTTGATCGCCCAGCCGATCGACGTACTCGGTATCAACTACTACACCCGCCAACTGATCGGTGCGTTCTTCGGTGAGAAGCAGGGCCGGGGCGCCGAAACCGCCATGAAGTGGGAGATCCATCCGCCGTCCCTCGGCAAGCTGCTGAACGATCTGCACGAACGTCATGGCTTCCCCCGCATCATGATCACCGAGAACGGGGCGGCCATGGCCGATCACGACCGAATCGGCGATCGCATCGACGACGCTGACCGCATCGACTACCTCGCTCGTCACCTCAACCAGGTGGCCGACGCCATCGACCGCGGCGTGCCGATCGACGGATACTTCGCCTGGTCGCTGCTCGACAACTTCGAATGGGCCTGGGGTTACGGGCCCACGTTCGGACTCGTCGAGGTCGACCTCGAGACCCAGCAACGGCGGCCGAAGGCCAGCGCGGGGTGGTACGCCGCCGTCGCGTCGGCGAACGCCGTGGAGCCGTGGCACGAGCCGACGGCGTGATCATGCACCCCTGAGTGCGCCGCGGCGAAGTGGCACCGAGTGGCGCTTCGCGACAGACTGCGGTTCGTGGTGACGCCTGTCACCTCGAAGGCATCGTTTCGGTGACATCGTTTCGATGGCACTGCTTCCCAGCGTCCGAGGGGGACTCATGGATCTGCTCACCGCCCACGCCCAGGCCACACCCGACAAGGTCGCCGTCGTCGACGATCGACCGGGGCAGGAGCCCCGGCAGATGACCTTCGCCGAGTTCAACGCCTGCGCCAATCGACTGGCGAATGGCATCGTCGATGCGGGGATCGACGCCGGCGCCAAGGTGATGTGGCTCGGGCAGAATTCGCTCGAGGTCTTCGCCTTCTACCACGCCGCCCGCAAGGCGAGCACCATCTCGGTGCCGCTCAACTACCGCCTTTCGGACCCCGAGTCGGTCTACGTGATCAACAACTCCGACTCGGAGCTGATCTTCGCCGACGTGGAGTTCGCCCCGTTGCTCGCCCGGATCCGCGGCGAGATCCCGGCCGTGAAGCAGGTCGTGATCTTCGGTGGGGAGCCCCTCGAAGGCCAGATCTCGCAGGACGACTTCTTCGGTTCTGACGCCGAGGTCGACCGTGACCAGGCCGCCGCCGGCACGATGATCTACACCTCGGGCACGACGGGCAATCCCAAGGGTGCGGTGCGCCACGCCACCTCGTCGCCCGAACAGGGCGCCGGGTTGCTGAACCTGATCGGCTACGGCCCCGGCGATGTCTACATCACCTGTGGCCCGCTCTATCACAGCGGTCCCGGGGGCTTCGCCGGGATCGCTCACACGCTCGGCAACACCGTGGTGCTGCAGCACAAGTTCGACCCCGAGGACTGGCTGCGCCTCATCGACACCTACAAGGCCTCATCGACCTTCTCGGCGCCCACCCCGATCCGGATGGTGGTGAACCTCCCCGACGAGGTCAAGGCAAAGTACGACACGTCCAGCATGAAGATCATGATCGCCAACGCTGCGCCCTGGCCGCACCCGCTCAAAGAGGCGTACATCAAGGACTTCCCGCCCGAGTCGCTGTGGGAGGTCTACGGCTCCACCGAGATGGGCGTCAACACCGTCCTGGCCCCCGAAGACCAGATGCGCAAGCCCGGATCGTGCGGCAAGCCGGCGCCATTCGTCGAGGTCGCCCTGTTCGACGACGACGGCAACACGATCGACGAACCCAACGTGCCGGGCGAGTTGTTCGTGCGGGCATCGTCGGTGTTCGACACCTACTACAAGGCCGAGGAAAAGTACGCCGCCGACGATCGCGATGGCTGGCACACCGTCGGCGACATCGCCTACCGCGACGACGAGGGCTACCTCTTCATCTGCGACCGCAAGAAGGACATGATCATCAGCGGCGGGATGAACATCTATCCCGCCGAGATCGAGGCGGCGCTCGAGAAGCACGAAGGGATCTACGAGGTCGCCGTGATCGGTGTCGAGTCCGAACAATGGGGCGAGACCGTCATGGCGATCGTCGTGCCGAACGGGCCGGGGCCCGACGGCAAGGTCATCGACGTCGAGGAGATCGACCGCTACGCCCGCCAACAGCTCGCCAGCTACAAGGTGCCCCGGATCATCGAACTGATCGACGAGATCCCCAAGACCGGCTCGAACAAGATCCTCAAGCGCGAGCTGCGTGAACGGTTCGCCGACGTGAAGGGCTGAGTCGCTCGCCGAACGCCGACGAGATCAGGTCGAGGCGTCGGTGTCGGGAAGGCACCGGCGCTGCTCGGCCCACTTCGAGGCCTCGGCCCGGGCTTCGACCTCGGCCGGAATGTTGCGATACGCCTCGTGCCAACGTCGGCACTGCCACCAGCCGGTGGCAAACGAGCGGAGGTAGTTGGCCGCGAACCCGACCGTCCCCTGCTCCCGCCACTGCCGGACGTGCACCAACTCGTGCGCGAGGAGTGCACTGGTGCCGTCGTCAGGCTCACAGCTCTGCATCAGCACGAGCGGGCCGAGGGTCATGCCCAGATACCGGCCCGGGAGGAGCGGGATCTTCGCGACCCGGACCCGGCGAGCCAGTGCGGGGTCGAGGTGCTCATAGGACGCAATCTCGGTGTCGCTGAGTCGCCGTAGCCGTGGTGTCGCCGGCTTCACGAGCGCACCTCGCCTGGTTCCCGCTGTGCCGTGGTGCGCTCGCCCGGCTCCCGCCATGCCTCGAGCGTGATCGAGAAGCGATCCACCCACGTGCCCGTCGATGCCTCGAGCGTCCGAGCACCGTTGCTGAGTCCCGCCGCTCGTGCGGTGGCGGTCGATGCTGCGTCGTCTGCGCTCACGCTCGCGGCGAGGAGGTCGACATCCAGCAGACCGAATGCCCAGTCGATCACCGCCATGAGCGCCTCGGCGGCGAGGTCGTCCGTCGGTGTCTCGGCGGCGGTCGCGCCGCCGTTGCCAAGACGCCACACCATGTCGAGCGAGCGACCGTGGTTGGCCTCGGCGGGAAGGAGCCCAGCGAGTCCGACGAAGCCACCGTCGTCGAGTGACTCCAGCGCGAACACCCCGAAGCCGTCGTCGTCCCATGCCCGTTGGAGGGTGCCGACCGGGTCGGTGATCTCGTTGTCGATGCCATCGACGAGATTGCCGACCGAGGACGCCGCACCGCTCAACAGGTGATCGAGGTCGGCTCGGTCCTCGGCCCGCCACGTTCGCAGCAGCAATCGCGGCGTCGCCAGACAGATCATGGCCTCACGGTAGAGGCGTTTCCGCCTGAGTTCTCCTGCGCCCGGCCTTCTCGTAGCATCGAGAGATGAATTTTCGCCGGTTCCTCGGACTCGCCGGGCTTGCGTCCGTGATCGGCGCCGTGGCGGTACGCCGGCGTTCGGCCACCGCCACCGAGCAGGCGGTGCTCGGCAACCGGATGGCGGCCCGCAACCTTCGGCTGGCCCGCATGGGCCTGCGAGGTGGGCGGCGGTATGCGGTGAGCAAGGCTCGGCAGACCTTCGCCTCGGCCGAACGCAAGGAGGAGCTGGCGCTCGAGTTCCAGATGCAAACGGCCGCCGACGTGACCCGTGAGCTGGGGAACATGAAGGGCGCCATGATGAAGATTGGGCAGATGGCGAGCTACATCGACACCGGCCTGCCCGACAACGTGCGCCAGACCTTGGCGTCGCTGCAACACGATGCGCCGCCGATGAGTCCCGAGTTGGCGGCGGCCACCCTGCGAGCCGAGCTCGGCGCCGGACCCGACGAGCTGTTCGCCGAGTGGGACCCCATTCCGATCGCCTCGGCATCGATCGGGCAGGTCCACCGGGCCATCACGCTCGACGACCGGGCCGTCGCCGTGAAGATCCAGTACCCGGGCGTGGCCGACGCCGTCCGCTCCGACCTCGGCAACGCCGACTGGATCTTCGGGGCCATGTCGTCGATGTTCCCCGGTCTCGAATCGGGTCCGATCGCCAACGAGCTCAAGGAGCGGCTGTACGAGGAACTCGACTACGAGAACGAGGCCGCCAACCAGCGCTACTTCGCCGAGTTCTTCGACGGCCATCCCCGCGTCCACGTGCCGAAGGTGATCGACGAGCTCTCGGGCCCTCGGGTGCTCACCACCGAACTGGCCACCGGTCATCGGTTCGACGAGGTCCTCACGTGGGACCAACACGAGAAGAACCTGATCGGCGAGACGATCTTCCGGTTCTCCTTCGGCTCGATCTATCGACTCCATGCCTTCAACGGCGATCCCCACCCCGGGAACTACCTCTTCGACAAGGGCGGTCGGGTCACCTTCCTCGACTTCGGCCTCGTGAAGCGGTTCACTCCTGAGGAGACCCAGCTGTTCGAAGACCTCATCACCAAGATGGTGCTCGAGCGCGACGATGCCGGCTTCCGGAAGCTGGTCGAAGACGCCGGCCTGCTCAAACCGAACGCCCCGTTCAGCGACGAGCAGGTCGAGGACTACTTCCGCTTCTACTACCGCTATGTCTTGGATGACGCCGTCATCACGATCGACCAGGAGTACGCCGAGGGCGGGGTCAACCACCTGTTCGACAAGTCCGGGCCGCACAGCGAGCTGATGGCGATGCTCAATGTGCCGCCGTCGTTCGTGGTGCTCCAACGCATCACCCTCGGACTCATCGGGATCCTCGCCCAGCTCGAGGCGACCCTCAACTACCGTCGCGTGGCCGAGGAACTGTGGCCGTTCGTCGGCGCCCCACCGTCCACCCCGATGGGCGAGGAGATCGAGCACTGGCGTCGCGGCCGCCACGAATCCCACGTGGGCCTCTGACTGCTCATCCAACTGCCGGGGCTACGTCCAATCCAGCCAAAGCTCCGGGGCTGCGTACGCTCAGCCGCGCAGAACCCCGGAGGTTGGATGATTTTGGACGGTGCCCCGGAGGTTGGTGCGGTGGTGCGGTGGGGCCGGACGGCGGGGGCAGGGCCGGGGGCGGTCGTGTCAGGGGCGGCGGGCGATGAGTTCGATCTCGACGTTGGAGCCGAGGGGCAGCGAGGCCACGCCGATGGTGGTGCGGGCGGGAAACGGCTGCTCGAAGCGAGTGGCGTAGGCCGCATTCATCTCGGCGAAGTCGTCCATGTCGGTGAGATACACGTTGACCTTCACCACGTGCTCCGGCCCGAGTCCAGCCGCTTCGAGCACCGAGAACAGATTGTCGAAGCACCGGTGTGTCCTGGCTCCGACGTCACCGTCGAGCAGTGAGCCGGTGGCCGGGTCGACGGGGGTCTGACCCGAGCAGTAGACGAACGGGTCGGCATCGATGCCGTGGCTGTAGGGCCCGACCGAGTTCGCTGTCGGGCTGACGATGGGTTGGCGCATCGCCTCACCTTAGGACCACTGGCCACGGGCGGCGGTCGAGGACGGTGCCCGGCACCACGGATGCGCTGGCTCAGGTTGGTCGGCGGACGGTCGATAGTGAGGGGATGACCGTTCTGCGCGCCCACGAGCAGGGTGAGCTCACTCCCTCTCGGCACTCGGCGCTCTTCTTCCTGATTGCGGTCGCGTCGGCGGCGCTTGCCGTCGTCGTGGCCTTGACGACCACGGACCGAACGCTCCCGGTCTTCGCCGATGTCGATCCCGTGTTGTCGTCGGGTGCGATCGATACCGCCGACGAGCTGCTGTCACAGACCGGTCACCGCGTCGAGCGGGTCGATGAGCACGCTGCCGCGACGCTCGCGGGCTACTACACGGCCATTGGCACGGCGACCGACACCGGCTGGCGGCTGAGCTTCGACCCCAGCGACGACGGGACCCCGCTCGCCATCGAACGGTCGATGGCGGGTGCCTACGCCGCCGGTCAGTCGGTCGAGCGGGTCGGTGATTTCGAGATCGTCGGCACCGGGCCCGCGCCGGCGTTGTCGCTCGACGCACCGCTCGATGAGCGGGTGGCGACGCTCGCTGCCATCGTCGAACTCGGCGGCAGCCTGGATGGTCGCCTCGCCACCCTCAGCGTCGATCGCACCGACGCCGTGATGTCGCTGGCCCGATCGGTTGGGCTCGAGCCTCGGATCGTTGCCGGCGCATCGACCGACGCCGTCGTCCTCGATCGAGTGGTCGACCGGGCAACGGTCGCCGACTGGACCTACGGTTGTCTCGACCGCGTGCCGTTGGTCGGGGAGCGGGGCTGCGCCGGACCGGGGTCGAGGCTCGCGTACGTCGATCCTTCGCTTGCGCTCACCCCCGACCGGCCGATCGACGCCTGGATCGCCGGGATCACCGGACCGCTCGATCGGACCGAGCCCCACTGGCTGACCCCGGCCGAGGGTGCGGTCGGCTGGACCAATGGTGAAGCGCAGCAGTACCGCGACACCTCGGTGACCCGGACCGACGAGCGCGTCATCTTGACCGCGAGTCCCCATCCCGAGCCACGGGTCGATCGAGCGCCGTTCGACTCGGGCATGGTCATCTCGCAGGCGACCTTCGGCTGGGGACTGCTCGAGGTCGACGTGACCATCCCGGTCGGTGGCGGGCTGTGGCCGGCGGTCTGGCTTCTCGACGCGGAGGCCTGCGTCGCCCCGGGCATGTGTGATGGCTACGACACGCCGAGCTATCACGAGATCGATCTCCTGGAGACGTCGGGCGACACCGAAGTGTCGACCTCTGTCCACTGGTTCGACGAGCGTCTGCGTTCGGCGTCGACCGCCAACGACATCCCGACGATCGCCGATGGTGGCACCCACACGATTGCGATCGACCGTCGCCCCGGCCTCCTCATCTGGTCGATCGACGGCGTCGAGATCGATCGGATGACCGGGCCGGCCACCGCCGATGAGGGCCCGCACCGTGCCGCACCCATGCGGCTCGTGGTGAACCTGGCCGTCGGTGGCACACTTGCCGGCGACCGTCTCCTTGGTCCCACCAGCCCGTGGTGGGGATCATCGATGGTGCCTGCCGCGTATCCCGATCTCGGGTGGTCGAGTGCCTCGATGACGATCGTCGACGCCCGTTTCACCGCGCTCGACGACCTCCTGCTCGGCTGAGCCCGCCGACGGTTCGCTCAGCTCGAAGGTCGTCCACCGGGACGACCTGTCGGGCGTTCGGGCACCGCACAGTGACCCTCGGGGCAGCTGTCGGGCCACGGCCCCGACGCTCCGAGAAACAGGCGCGGTGCCTCGTTGCGGCGTTCCTCGACCAGCGCTCGGATCATCGACACGAACGCCGGCGCGTTGCCGACGGTGGCGGCCCGCACCATCGTGATGCCGACCTCGTCGGCGACCGAGGCGGCGAGTGTGTCGAGGTCGTAGAGCACTTCCATGTGGTCGCTGACGAACCCCAGCGGGCACACCACGACCTCGTCGACGCCGTCGGCGGCAAGGGAGCGAAGGTGGTCGCCGATGTCGGGTTCGAGCCACGGCACCTGCGGTGGCCCACTTCGCGACTGGAACACCAGGTCCCACTCGCCGCGGTAGCCGGCGAGGTCGGCAACGATCGCCGCAGCTTCTTCGAGCTGGGACACATAGTCAGACGTCGCCGCCATCGCCGTCGGCACCGAATGCGCCGTGAAGAGCAACCGGGGCCGTCGATCGGGATCGAACTGCGCCAACGCCTCGGCGACATTGGCCGCCGCCGGTTCGAGGAAGCCGGGGTGGTTGTAAAAGAGCCGTAGCTTGTCGAGCGTGGGGCCTCCCGGTACCGCCGCTCGCTCGAGGTCTTCGCGGTACTGACGACAGCCGGAGTACGAGCTGAAGGCCGAGGTGGCGAAGACCAGCGCGTGCTGCACACCGTCGTCGGCCATCTGCGCCACCGTGTCGGCGAGATAGGGGTGCCAGTTCCGGTTTCCCCAGTAGATCGGAAGGTCGACGCCGTGCGTCTCGAACTCCGCTTCGAGCGCAGCGATCAGCGCTCGATTGTGATCGTTGATGGGTGAGACGCCGCCGAAGAGCGCGTACTGCTCGGCCACCACCGCCAGCCGTTCATCGGGCACGTTGCGCCCCCGAGTGACATTGCGCAGGAACGGCATCACGTCGTCGGGACCCTCCGGGCCGCCGAACGACAGGATCAGGAGCGCATCGAACACGTCCGCAACCTAGCGGGCGGTGGCACCTGCCTGTTCGAGTGAGTACTCGACCGTCCGCTTGGACCGGTCACGAGCCTCGATGACCGCCCGGCGGCTCGGCGAGCGGGGGGCGTAGCCGGCCGCCGCCCGCTGCTCGTCGTTCTCGCCGCCCCAGAAGCCGTGTTCATGGTTGAGTCTGGCGTTGCGCCGACACGGCAGGATCGCCGGGCAGGACAAGCAGTACGTGAGCGCAAGTGCCTCACGTTCGACCCGCCGCTCGGGACGCTCCGCCTGGGGACCGAAGAACACATGGGTCACCCCCTTGCACATGGCGAGGTCCTGCCAAGCCACGTCGGTGTCGGGGTGAAGCGTGAACTCGGTGTCCATGACGGTCACTTTCTGCTGGTGGGGCGGTGGCGACAGCGCTACCGGAACGGGCTCGTCCTTTCCGGTCACACCTTGTACGAAACACCTTTCGCCCGAATTCCCTCGATGGATGCACCAACCAAGGAGCAGGCGAAACAATTCCGCCTTCGGGGTACCCTCGTCACTCGGCATCGGCCTGGCCCGGCGCCACGAGCGCCGAAGAGGGGAGGAGGCGACACATGCGAGTCGCAACCTGGAACCTGTGGTGGCGCTTCGGGCCATGGGAGGAACGCCAACCGGCCATTCGTGCGGCGCTGGCCGACATCGACGCCGACGTCGTACTACTCCAGGAGGTGTTCGGCCCCACCGCCGATCATCACGATCAGGCCGAAGACCTGGCCGATCACCTCGGGATGCACTGGGTCGCCACCACCAACCACACCTCCCAAACGTCGTTCGGCTCTCACACCGGCCGAACTTCGTTCGGCTCTGACACGTCCCGAACTTCGTTCGGCTCTGACACGTCCCGAACTTCGTTCGGCTCTGACACGTCCCGAACTTCGTTCGGCTCTGACACGTCCCGAACTTCGTTCGGGAATGCGATTCTCTCCCGCTGGCCCGTGCTCGACGCCGATCAGCGAAACCTCCCCGATCGATCCGGCAGACCGGCTCACCGCACCGGACTCTGGGCGCTGCTCGATCACCCCGACGGGCCACAACCCGTTGCCACGACCCATCTCGAATGGCGCTATGACGACTCGCGGCTACGACAAGCCCAGCTCGATGATCTTGTCCATTGGCTCGACCAGCACCATCGCGGGCTGGGTGCGTTGCTCGACGCCCCACCCGACGAACACCGACCCCTCATCTTCGGCGGCGATCTCAACGCCACCCCCGATTCCGACGAGGTACGACGACTGGTCGGCCTCGCGCCGGGGTACAGCGACCACGGCGACGCCGTCCGCGTGTTCACCGACGCCTGGGCGGCCTGCGGCGACGGCGACGGGTTCACCTGGACCCGAGACAATCCCCACTCGAGCGACGCCCAGTGGCCTCGCCGCCGCCTCGACTACCTGTTCACCTCCTGGCCCCGACCGAAGCCGACCGGCAATCCGGTCGCCTGTTGGGTCGCGGGCTCAGAACCGGTGGACGGCGTCGTAGCATCGGACCACGCCTGCGTGGTCGCCGAGTTCGACGACCGACCACCGTTCGACGAGCACCGCACCTCATGACCACGCCGACACCTCCCTCCGAACCGAACCAGCCCGTCGCCGGTTGGTACCCCGACCCCAACGGGTCCCAGTTGCGCTACTGGGACGGTCAACGCTGGACCGAACACGTTGCGCCCTACCCCGACGGGGATCCCGGCGCTCCGGCACCGTCACAACGCAGCGGTCCACCGTCACCGAGCGCGCCGCCGCCACCGCAGTTCGGTGACGCCGTTCACTTGCACGACCCGTCGCAGGCCGGCGACCGGCTCCCGGCGATCAATCAGTGGATGTCGGAGACCTTCCGGCTGGTCATCGACCAGGCCGGTCACTTGTTCACGATGCTGGTGGTCCTGACCTTCGCGATCGACCTCATCGCGGCCGGATCGACTTGGGTTGCCGTACGAGACCTCGTCCTGACCTTCAACGACGACGACTCCGTCAGCGTCGATGGTGCCACGTCGTGGATCGCCGTTGCGCTCGGGGTGTCGGTGTTGTCGATGGCGGCGAAGATCGCGTTGGCGGCGTGCGCCGCCCGCCACGTCCTTGCCGCTCGAACCGGCGTGCCCGAGTCGTGGTCCGACACCTTGCGCGAAGCGGGCGTTCGAGCACCTCGCCTCATCGGCTCGATCGTGGCGTTCTTCGCCGCCTTCGTGGTGCTGTACCTCATCGTGGTGCTGCCGCTCGGCGTGATCGCCGCCGTCATCCCGGTGCTCGGCCTCTTCGCGTTCGTCGCGGTCTTCGTCGGCCTCCTTGCCGGACTCGCCCGCATCGGGTTCGCTCCGCTGATGGCGCTCATCGCGCCGGTCGGCCAGGGCGGGATCGGGCGCAGCATCGCCCTCACCAACGGTGCCACCCGTGCGGTCATCAAGCGGTTGGCGATGCTGGCGCTGATCGGCTTCACCATGATCTTCATCGCCAGTCTGTTCACTGCGCCGCTGCTCGGTGGTGGCTCGGAGCTGACGATGGCCGACCGGGTCATCGATTTTGGCGAGGTCGTCGGCGACAACGCTGCAGCCTTCGGCATCGGCCAGGTGATCAGCGGCCTGGTTGCCGGCGCTTTTGCCGCACTGGTCGGCGGAGGCTTGGGCTTGCTCTACGCCGATCTCGGCGGCGCCATCGAACCGTCGATCACCGATGTCGATCCGACTGGCGCGCCGCCTGCCTCGCAGCCATGAGTGAGTCTTTGGCCGACGCGCCCGACCCACTCATCGCCAGCGAACAGCTCGTCATCGACCACGCCTACGCCTGCCTCGATGCGATGTTGTTGCGAGCTCGTGCGGCGCGCGAAGTCACCGATCGAGCGGTCCGAGACGAGAACACCGCCGACGCTCGCATCGCCCAGTGGCATCTTCGCAAGCGCGAGGCCGAGCTTTCTGCGGGATCCGGTC
Organism: Acidimicrobiales bacterium; assembly: GCA_041394265.1. Classification (NCBI taxonomy): domain Bacteria; kingdom Bacillati; phylum Actinomycetota; class Acidimicrobiia; order Acidimicrobiales; species Acidimicrobiales bacterium. Next base: position 633,120 of record JAWKIO010000005.1, on the reverse strand, counting down.
CGCTCAGCTTCGGTCGGATCGACGAGGAGCCGGTGCGTGTCGGATCTCCCGGCGACCACTGGTACATCGGCCGCCGCCACGTGGAAGACGCCGGTGGCGATCCGGTCGTCGTCGACTGGCGAGCGCCGGTGTCGGCACCGTTCTACCGAGCGACCAGTGTCGATCCCTGCGGACTCACCAACCGCCGTCGCTTCAGCCTCGACGATCGCACGCTCGTCGCCGTGTTCGACGAGGACCTGACCGATCCCGACGGTGACAGCCACGGCGGTCTGCCCGATCCGCTGCTCGCCGAACTGGAACGGGCTCGCAGCGGGCAGATGCGAGACATCGTCGCCACGATCGCGGCCGAGCAGGACGAGATCATCCGCGCCGATCTCGACGAACTCCTGGTGGTCCAGGGCGGACCGGGAACGGGGAAGACCGCCGTCGGTCTCCACCGGGCGGCCTTCCTGCTCTTCCAGCATCGCCATCATCTCGAGGAGCGCAAGATTCTCGTCGTCGGACCGAACCCGCTCTTCCTCCGCTACATCGCCGACGTGCTGCCCTCACTCGGCGAGTCGGCGGTGGTGCAAGCCACCGTGCCCGGGCTCATGGCTGCTCGCTACCCGGTGCGAGCCGTCGACCCCGACGCCGTCGCAGTGGTGAAGGGCGACCGTCGCATGGTCGAGGTCATCGATCGCTTCCTGATGGCCAAGATCTCGGTGCCTGCCGAGGGGTTCGAGTTGCGTTCAGGGGTCGCGGTGATCCGCTTCGATGCCGTCGATATCGAGCAGCTGCAGAAGACGGCGTTGGCACGACGATTGCCGCTCAACGCCGCCCGTGACATCTTCCGCCAGATGATCGTCCAGGAGGCGTGGCGTCGGCACAGTGAGCGACCGGGTGTCGACCCGGGTGGCCAGCCCGGTTTCGTCGCCGGGGTCAACCGTGACGCCCAGTTCAAGAAGGACTTCGACCGGAGCTGGCCGGCGTTCTCCGCCCCGGTCGTCGTGCGTGAGATGTACAGCTCGAAGCGCAAGCTTGCTGCGGCGGCCAAGGGTGTCCTCGATCCTGACGAAATCGTCCAGCTGGCCCGAACGGCGACCAAGAAGGCAACCGACGAGCGGTGGACCGCAGCCGATCTCGGTGTGATCGATGAAGTGGTCGACCGTACCGTTGGGGTGCCGACCACCTACGGACACCTCGTGGTCGACGAGGCGCAGGACCACTCGGCGATGAACCTTCGACTGCTCGCTCGCCGGGCCGAACGCGGATCGATGACCATTCTCGGCGACCTCGCCCAGGCCACGAGCCCCGTCGCCGTTCGTAGCTGGGAGCGATCGATCGAGCTGCTCAGCGAACAGCGGGGCGACGAGAACGCTCGAGTGGTCGAACTGACCGTCGGCTACCGCGTCCCGGCGAGCATTCTCGACCTGGCGAACCGGCTGCTACCCGTCGCAACCCCCGAGATCACCCCGACCCGATCGATCCGGCCCGGGGGTACCGATCCGCTGATCGTGTCGACGACGAGCGACCACCTCGGTCCGAGCGTCGTCGAGGAGGTTGCGGTGCTGCGGGAGCAGACCGAGAGCCTGGCGGTCATCGCCGTCGACGCCGACCTCGAACTCGTTGCCGCTGCGCTCGAGTCGGCTGAGATTCCTCATGACCGGGTTGGGCGCGGCTCGTTGCCGGGCGCCGCAGCGGTGGCGCTGATCGATCCGGATGCGGTGAAGGGGCTCGAGTTCGATGCCGTCGTCGTCGTCGAGCCGGCGGCGATCGCCGAACTCGACGCCGGTCTGTTGCGGCTCTATGTGGCGATGACCCGTCCGGTGCAGCACCTGGGCATCGTGCATGCGCGCCCGCTGCCGCCCTCGCTCGTCGCGGCCGCCGAAAACAACGAGCGCCCCGATCGCTGATTGCGCAAATCTGCTGCCACAATCACGCGATGCTCCTCGCCGCCGAGTCGTCCCGCTCCAACTTCGCGTCGATCGACGTGCCGGCCAGCGACTGGATCGCCCTGGCCGTCGTCGTCGCCGTGATGCTCGGCATCGACCTGTACCGCCACCGTGAGGCCCATGCGCCGACACAGCGCGAAGCGCTGATCGAGTCGTTGGTCTGGGTGATGACCGGGGTGGCGTTCGGCGTCTTCCTCTTCCTCGTGCACGGCGGCCAGGTGTTCGGTGAGTACATCAGCGGTTACTTGATCGAGAAGTCGCTCAGCGTCGACAACGTCTTCGTCTGGTCGCTGCTGTTCACCACCATGTCGATCCCGATCAAGTATCAACATCGGGTCCTGTTCTGGGGCATCTTCGGCGCACTGACCCTGCGGGGCATCTTCATCGCCGCCGGCAGTGCGCTCATCTCGGCCTTCTGGTGGGTGCTGCTGATCTTCGGCGTGTTCTTGATCTTCACCGGTTTCAAGATTCTGCGCCACCGGGAAGACGAGGGGGAGGACGCGAGCGTGCGAGGAATGGCCACCCTCGAGAAGCTCATGCCCGTCAGCCACGAACTCGACGGCCAGAAGTTCTTCACCACGCTCAACGGCAAGCGGGCCGCCACGCCGCTGCTCGCGGCGCTGGTCGTGATCGAGCTGACCGACGTCATCTTCGCCGTCGACTCGGTGCCTGCGATCCTCGCTGTGTCACACGAGCCATACATCGTGTTCGCCTCGAATGCGTTCGCGATCCTCGGCCTGCGAGCCATGTACTTCCTTTTGGCCAACGCTCGGGAGCAGTTCCACTACCTGTCCCATGGTCTCGGGGCGATCCTGATCTTCGTCGGCATCAAGATGACGATCTCGCACTGGTATCACCTCAACACGTACGTGTCGTTGGCGATCATCGCCACGATGCTGGTCGCCGCCATCGTCTTCAGCCTGCAGCGAGCCAAGCAGCTCGGGATCCGACCCACCGAACTGCACGAGCACCACGACCACTGAGCCGGCGCCAATCGGCGCAGGTCAGCAGTTGTCGTCGCGCTCCTCGTTGGTGCCGCCGACCGGCTCGATATCGGGCAGCCGGGCGCCCGGGAGGGTGAAGCAACCGTCGACCTCGTAACCCTCGACGTGTTCGATGATCGATTCGTGGTTCGGCTTCCGCCAGAACATGATCTTGTCGAGCCAGCCCATCGCCTCAGTGTGCCACGACGACCCGGTGCGTGCCTCGTTTGGCGGCCACGCAGACATCAGACGTCAGACTTCAGACGTCGAGCAGGTCCTTGTCGATCAGGTCGGAGTTGCCGATGATGTAGTCCTTTCGGGTCGACACATCGGACCCCATCAGCACGTCGAACAGCTCGGCGGCGCGAACGGCCTCTTCACCGTGCGCCATGCCCATGCGTTTGAGGACTCGAGTGTCGGGGTTGAGCGTGGTCTCCGCCAGCTCGTCGACGTTCATCTCGCCGAGACCCTTGAATCGCTGCCAGCGGCCAGGATCGATGTTCTTCTCGGCGCCGATGCGATCGCGCTCGGCCTCGTCGAAGGCGTAGATCTGCTCGCCCCGCCACTTCACACCGAAGAGCGGTGGCTGCGCCGCGTAGACCATGCCGTGCTCGAGGAGCGGGCGCATGTGGTGGTAGATCAGCGTGAGCAGCAGACAGCGGATATGGCTGCCGTCGACGTCGGCGTCGCACAGGATGATGATGCGGCCGTACCGGGCCGAGGCGAGATCGAAGTCGCGCCCACTGCCGGCGCCGATGGCGGTGATGAGGGCTTGCGCCTCGGCGTTGTCGAGCACCTGCTTGAGTGATGCTTTGCCGGCGTTGACGACCTTGCCCCGCAAGGGGAGCACCGCCATGATCTCGGCGTCGCGCCCGGCTTTGGCCGGTCCGGCCGCCGAGTTGCCCTCCACGATCAGCAGTTCGGAGTCGGGGCCGTGGTTGCGGCAGTCGGCCAGCTTGTCGGGCATGCCGTTGTTGCCGAGGTTGGCGGCCTTGCGGCGGGTTTCGAGCTGCTGCTTGGCCAGCACCCGGTTGAGGACCGCCTGGGTCATCTTGTCCTTGAGTGCGTTGACCTGGACCTTCTTGCCGCCGCCGCTGGCCCAATCGCCGAAGCCCGCCTTCACGGCGTCGTAGACGATCTTCTGGGCGGCCGGGGTACCGAGTTCCTGCTTGGTCTGACCCTTGAACTGAGGCTCGGGGAATGTCACCTTGATGGCAGCGACGAGACCTTCCTGCACGTCGGACGGCGTGGCCTTGTCGTTGCCGTCCTTGGCGAGCTTCTTCAGCTTCTTGGCATCGCCGAGCAGCAGATCGTTGGCGACGAACGACAGGGCCCGTTCGAACCCCTTCACGTGGGTGCCGCCCTCGGACGTGGGAATCGTATTGACGAAGCTGACGATGGTCGAGTCGTAGCCCTTGACCCAGCGCATCGCGACGTCCACCGTGCACGGCCGCATGACGTCGGTCATCTTGCCGTCGACCGGGACCTTCTCTTCGAAGCTGGCCTCTTGGTGGACGGTGACGATGTCGGTGATGTTCTCGCCGATCGACAGATAGTCGACGTAGTCGGCGAGGCCGCCGGCGGCGATGAACTCCTCGGGCTCGATGCCGGGAGTGCGGCGGTCGTGGAGCTTGATGTGCAACCCGGGGACGAGGAAGCAGACCCGAGCCACGTGGTCGCGCACCCGCTGGTATTCGAGTGCGGCGTCGGGATCGAAGATGTCGAGATCGGGCCAGTAGCGAACTCGGGTACCGGTTCGGCTCTTGGGGATCTCCTTGACCTTGGCGAGGGTCGACGTTTCCTTGAACGTGCCGTTCTTCAGGTAGTTGCCCGGCACGCGGGCCTCGAAGCACAGCCGCCAGGTGGCGCCGTCGCGGTCGACCTCGGCAACGAGTTTGGACGCCAGCGCGTTGACGACCGACGCGCCCACACCGTGGAGACCGCCGGAGGAGTTGTAGGCACCGGAGCCGAACTTGCCGCCAGCGTGGAGCTCGGTGAACACGATTTCGAGGGCGGTACGGCCGTCGGGCTTCTTGTCAATGGGGATACCGCGGCCGTCGTCGCTCACCTCGATGGAGCCGTCGCGGTGCAGCACGACCTCGATGTGGGACGCGAAACCGGCGGCGGCCTCGTCGACGCCGTTGTCGATGATCTCCCAGACCAGGTGGTGCAGGCCGTCGGTCCCGGTGCCACCGATGTACATGCCGGGGCGCTTGCGCACCGCTTCGAGGCCCTCGAGGACCTGGATGTGCGTTGCGTTGTAGTCGTTCTTCTTCGTTGCCATGTGCGAGCTACTTTCCTACCAACGGAGCGAGCCGATGTGGAGGATCCTGCGGGGAGTGGTGGTGCTGAACCCATCGCGGCGTGTCGGGCGCATGGCGAAGGACTCGGGCGAGTTGTCGGGCTTGGTCGGTGCGTCGGTCTGTCCGACGATGGCGACGATGCGATCGGGAACGCCGATCCAGGCGTAGTCGAGTCGCTGCTCGTCTTTGAACTTGGTGAGACGAACCCCGCCGGTGCCGCGGCCCTTGACCGGGATCTCCTCGACCGAGGTGGACTTGGCCGTGCCGGTGTCGGTGATCGAGATGATCACGGTGTCGTCGGTGGCCAGGCCGGCAGCAAGGATCTTCGCATTCCCCTTGAGCGACATGGCGGCGACGCCCCGCGCCGCGGGCCCCTGGATGCTCACGCTGTCGACGGTGGTGCGCAGTGCCTGGGCATCGGTCGTGGTCATCACGATGTCGGCGTCGTTCGGCGCCGACAGCACGGCGATGATCCGGTCCTTCTCGTCGAGCTTCATGACAAGGCGGCCGCTCGTGACCTCGATGATGGCCGGGAGTTCGATCCGCTTGGCCTTGCCGAGCGCAGTGACGAACAGCACCGGGGGATCGACGGCCTCACCCTGGGCGATGCCGGGGAGCAGGCCCACGATGGTCTCGTTGCGGTCGGCCGAGAACACCTCGTTGGCATCGCGCCCTCGGCTCCGCCCTCCGACCTCGGGAAGATCGTTGGCGATGATCGACAGCACTCGGCCGTTGGACGTGACGGCGAGCACGGGTGATCGCAGCGACGTGGTGAGCGACGCCGCGAGCACGTCGTGGCGGCTCGGCGTGAACGACTTTGATGTGCCGATCGGTTCACGCCCGATCAGGCCCGATGCCGACAGGGTGACGACACACGGGTCGTCTTCGATGTCGGCCACCACCGCCTCGACGAGCGCCTCGAGGTCGGGCACGTCGTGGGCACCGATGATGCGGGTGCGGCGCGGGGTGCCGTAGCGCTCGGCCACCTCGCCGAGTTCCTTGAGCACGATGGTGCGCTGACGCTGCTCGGAGCCGAGGATCTTCTCGAGTTCGGCGATCGTGGTGACGAGTTCGTTCTTCTCGGTGACCAGTTCGTCGTAGGCGAGCGCCGTCAGCCGGCGGAGCCGGAGCTCGAGGATCCACTCGGCCTGCTCGTAGCTCAGCGTGAGCTGGTCCATGAGCCGTTCGCGAGCCTCACCAGAATTGGCCGAGGTGCGGATGATCGACACCACCAGATCGATGTTGTCGATCGCGATCAGCAAGCCTTCGATGATGTGGAGGCGCTCGGTGGCCTTGCGGAGTCGGAACTCGGACCGCTTGACCACCACGTCGAGGCGATGATCGATGTAGTGCTGGCACAGGTCGTAGAGCCCGACCGTGGTCGGCGTGCCGTCGACGAGCACGACGTTGTTGACGCCGAAGCTCTCCTCGAGCGGCGTCAGCTTGTAGAGCTGCTCGAGGAGCAGTTCGGGCTTGATGCCTGCCTTGGCCTCGATCACCAGTCGCATGCCGGACTTGCGATCCGACAGGTTCTTCACGTCGGCAACACCGTTGAGCTTGCCGGCGTTGACGAGCTCCTTGACCTTCGAGATGACGCGCTCGATCCCGACGAGGTAGGGGAGTTCGGTAAAGACGAGGCCCTGACGGGCCCGCGTGATGTCGACGATCTCGGCGGTGGCCCGCATGCGGATCGAGCCGCGACCGGTCTCGTAGATGGTGCGCAGATCATCGTCGATCGCAATGCCGCCGGTGGGGAAGTCGGGGCCGGGAAGCACGGCCATGAGCTCATCGATGGTCGGCTTCGGGCGGCGTTTGGTCATCACCAGCTTGATGGCTTCGTAGACCTCCACCAGGTTGTGGGTCGGCATGTTCGTGGCCATGCCGACGGCGATCCCGGACGTGCCGTTGACCAACAGGTTCGGGAGGAGGCCCGGAAGGTACGCCGGTTCCTGGGTCTCGCCGTCATAGGTGGCACGGAACTCGACGGTCTCTTCGTCGATCTCGGCGACGAGATCGATCGCGGCCGGAGTCAGCTTGCACTCGGTGTAGCGCTGGGCGGCGGGGGGATCGTCGAGCGTGCCGAAGTTGCCCTGGGGGTCGATCAGCATGACCGGCTTGGCGAAGTCCTGCCCCAAACGGACCAGCGCGTCGTAGATGGCGGCGTCGCCGTGCGGGTGGAACTTGCCCATCACATCGCCGGTGACGTGGGCACACTTGCGGTGCGAGTTCTCCGGCAGCAGGCGCATCCGATACATGGAGTAGAGGATGCGTCGCTGCACCGGCTTGAGGCCGTCGCGCACGTCGGGGATGGCCCGTGACGTGATGACCGACAGGGAGTAGGCGAGGAACGATTCGCCGAGTTCGTCGGCAACGGGGACGTCGATCACCTCACGGGCGAAGGGGAACAATCCGTCGTTCGTAGCCAAGTCCGTCTCCTTTCGGCTGCGCGGGCAAGCAGCGGGTCAGACGGTAGCGAACCGAAGCGCCGCTGCGGGCGCATCTCGTGGCAATCGCGCCACAGCCTGCGCGAACGTCGAACGTGAAAATGGCCGGCCGAAGTGCTTCGGACCGACCAGGTGGGGGTCGTTCGCCGTGGGGCGAGTGACGGTGGGCTGTGCTGCCTCGAATCGGGACCGATACGAGGCGTTGGGGTCAGCGGCGGCGGCGGCGACGCTCGGCGTCGATGCGACGGGCGGCGCGGATCACGGTGTCGAGGCGTTCGCTCAGCTTCTCGCCGTCGGCCGGCTCGTCGTCGACGATCAGTTCCGGGGCCAGCGCCTCGAGAATGGCGCTGACACTGACGCCTTGCTCGGCGGCGAAGCCATGCCACTGGTCATGGGCGTCATCACTGACGTAAGCATGAAGCGCTTTTCTTCCGTTGTCTTGCGACACGGTGAATCTCCAATGTGCTGGGCTGCGGTGGTGACTCCATCGGCCGCCGGAGCCGCCAGTTGAGTCGACCGATCATATTGCAAAATCGAATCGTGTACAGGGCGTGACCGTTCGGATCCGTTCGAACTCGTCCGATATGGGCAGCTCAGACCGTAGATGGACCAGCTTCGTCAAGGTTTAGCAAAGAAGTTCCGGCGCCTCGGTCGAGATGGCAGCAACGACGTCCTTGGCTGACGGATTGACCCCGAACCAGCTACCGACGACGACGGTGGGCACGGTCTCGTTCCCGTTCGCGAGCGATCGGACCACCGCAGCATGCGCCGCGTCGTCCCAGATGTTCTTCTTGGTGAAGGGGATGCGCTTCTTCTTGAGCGACCGTTCCAGGAGCATGCAGAACGGGCAACCCGGTCGCCAGTAGAACTCGACGGTCGGGGTATCGGCGCTTGCGGTCATGGCTGATCCAACCCTTCGTCGTCGTTCGCTGTTCCACCGCCATCGGGGCCGGCGTCGGGGGTGAGGGAAGCGCCGAGCACGTCGCCGAGGCTGGTGGGCGCGTCGTCGGATCGGCCGGTGGGGTCGCCGGGTCGCCCCCGCTGATCAACGAGTCGGTTCTCGACCAGCTCGTGCCGCTCGATGTAGGCGGTGGAGAACGCCGTGACCGTGGCAAAGAGCGGCAGCGACAGCAGGGCACCGGCGATCCCGAACAGGGAGGTGCCGCCGATCACGACCGCAATGGCGATCGCGGGGTGCATATCGAGGGTCTGGGCCGTGATGCGTGGCTGGAGGACGTAGTTCTCGATTTGCTGGTAGACGACGATCGCACCAATGACCCACAGCGCCTTGGCGGGCTCGATACCGACGGCGACGAGGACCGGGAGGATGCCGGCCAGGTAGGTGCCGATTGCCGGGATGAACTGCGAGATGATGCCGACCCAGAGGCCCAGGGCGATGGGCGACGGCAACCCGAGTGTGCGGAACACGACCCAGTGGAACGTCGCGGAGATGACGGCCAGGATCATGCGAGAGCTGATGTAGCCACCGGTCTTGGTGATGGCCAGCTCCCAGACCCGAAGGATCTCGTGCTGACGAGCGGGTGGGAAGACCGAGCAGACGCTCTGGCGCAGCCGCGGGCCGTCGGCCGAGAAGTAGTAGGCGAAGATCGTGACGGTGAGAACCTGGAACAAGACGTTGGCGATGGTCGAGCCGAAGCCGAGGAGATCGCCGGCAAGGTTGCTCGCGAACTTGGATGCCTCGCCTCCGGGCTGCAGCTGAGCGAGGAGATCGTCGGCACTCACCTGGATCCCGACCGTGGAGTCGAGCCACTCCTGTGCGCTCTCGACGTACGCCGGCAGCTCGTCGACGAGTTGGTTGAGCTGGTCGGCGATGAGGGTGCCCATCATCGCCAGGAACACGATGATCGCAGCGACGACGCCCAGCAGGGTCAGGACCGACGCCAGGCTGCGGCGCACACCGCGCCGCTCGAGCTTGTCCACCACCGGCTCGATCGCGAACGACAGGAACAGCGCCATCACGATCTGGGTCAGCAGACTCTGCAGCTCGCGTACGAGGAGGACGACCAGGACCAGGACGAGTCCGGTCAACCACCAGGTGATGATGGCACGACGAATCCACGGTGGCGGGCGGCGTCGATCGCGACTGGGGGCTTCGACGCTCGTCACGCCGATGATGCTAGCGAGCGCGTGCCTGCGGCGAGGTGGAACTCAGCGGGAGCCGACGAGTGCCGGAGCGGTTGCCGGCAATGCGGCGATCGGCGGCGTGCGGTCTCGCCCCCACCAGTCGGGTGGCGCGAACAGGGCGACGATCTGGTCGTCGCTCACTGTGCCCAGCGGCTGCCGGGTGCGAGGGTCGTGGACGACGATGACCGAGGGCAGGGACACGTCGAGTCGGTCGAGCACGGTGGCGACCGACTCGAAGTCCCACGCCCGCGGCGTGAGGTGAGCGGGAAGCATGATGCCGCCGACCGTGGTCCACGACCGGTCGGCTTCGGGCACTTGGGCCGCCATCGACGAGGTCAGGTAGCCGAGCGGTTCGTTGCCCCAGCGGACGACGGGGTTGGCAGAGCGGATCGGTTGGGTGTTGCTCCAGTCGAGGAACTGCTTGGCGGTCGATCCGTCGGGCACGGCGACGGGATGGCGGACCATGAGGGCGTCGAGCCGCATGGCATCGAGCCGGGCCCGCACGGCGGCGCCGGCGATGTCGTTCTTCGCCGCCGCTGCGACGAACACGCCGATCGCGATGGTGAGGTAGCCCGAGATCCGTCCGACCCACAGCGCCTCGGCCAGACCGAGGATCACGATGCCAAGGCCCATCGCAAGTCCGAGACGGGCGGCGATCAGGCGTGATCGTTCGGCATTGCCGTTTCGGCGCCACAGGAACGCGGCCAACACCCGGCCGCCGTCGAGCGGCGACCCGGGCGCCAGATTGGTGACCGCCAGCAGCACGTTGACCGCTGCGAGCCAGACGCATACCGCCCCGCCGAGTAGCCAGTACTCGTTGCCGTAGAGGAGCCAGGCCAGTCCGCCGAAGAGCAGGCCACCGATCGCATTCGCAGCCGGCCCCGCGATCGCAATCTGGAACTCTGCCCGAGGGGTCGGGGCCTGCCTGGTCAGCTTGGCCATGCCTCCGAGCACCCAGAGCGTGAGCCCGGCGACGCCGACATCGTGGCGGCGGGCCATGATGGCATGCCCGAATTCGTGGGCCAGGAGTGACACGAAGAACAGCAGCGTGCCGGCGCCGGCGGCGATCCAGAGATCGGTCGAGGTGGCGCTCCGATCGGCGCCCGGCAGGATCTGCAGCGCCAACAGGACCGTCACGGCGATACCGACGACGAGCGCACTCCAGTGGATGCCGACCGGGATCCCGGCGACACGACCCAGGCGAATGGTGTCGGTCAACGGAGCAGCCTTCTGGGAACGGTCGAGGTCACGGGCACCAGTTTGGCGCAGATTTGTCGGCAATGACGGGCGGGGCGGCAGGCTCAGACGGCACGAACCGAACTGGCGAGGAAGGCAGCTGCCCGCGCAGCGAAGTGGTCGGGAAACTCGGCGAATGCGAAGAGCTTGCCCCGCTCGATCGACTCGAACGCGGCCGGGCCTGCGAACTGGTCGAGCATCCCGCGGGCCGTGTCGGCCGGAAAGACCGGGTCGTTCGCTCCCCACAACAGCAGCGTGGGCGCGCTGATCCTGGCGTGAACGTCGAGCAGCGCATCCACATCGGACCAGCGATAGGACCGCAGCACCTCGAGCTGCCGCTTCATCAGCGACCGATCGGTGAGCAGCGGCTCCACGAACGACCGGTGGAACGCGCCGTCGATGAGCGACCGGTCGTCGAAGGCACCGCCGAGCACGAGCGGCGAATGGAGCAGCAGCCTGGTCCCGAGGTTGAGCCGGAGCAAGCTTGCTGCAAACGGGAGGCGGCTCACGGCGAGAAAGAGGCGGAGGAGCCATGGCCGTTCGTTGGGAATCTCGGTGCCGGTCAAGACGAGCGCGGTCACCTGCTCGCCCCGATCGGCAACCAGACGACGGGCCACCATCCCGCCCGAGTCGCTCGCAACGACGGCGAAACGCTCGAGACTGAGCTCATCGATCGCTTCACCGAGACCTCGCAACAGCGAGTCGAAGCCGAGTTCGACGGCGTCGTCCATGACCGAGTCCCCGGCGCCGGGGAGGTCGATGAGATGGCATCGATGGCCGGGAAGGGCCGCCGCGACCTCGGCCCAGATCTCGCGATGGAGCGGCCATCCGTGGACGAAGACGATGTCGGGGCCGTCGCCGACACAGCGATAGCCGAGCCGACCGTTGGTGATGGGGACATGGGTGCGTGGTGTCATGGGATCGAACCTACGGATGTGCGACTCATTGGGCCATGACCTGTACGGGTAACTGCCGCCCGAGGCCCGAGCATCCTACGCTCGCGTTCATGTCCACAGATCGAGCGCTTCCCGCCCTACTTCGCTACTGGCGATCGCAGCGGGGGCTGAGCCAGCTCGACCTCAGCCTCAACGCCGGCGTGTCGACTCGACACCTGAGCTTTCTCGAGACCGGCCGATCGCGTCCGAGCGTCGAGATGGTCATGTTGTTGCTCGAAACGCTCGATGTCCCACTGCGATCACGCAATGAAGTCCTGCGGGCAGCCGGGTTCGACGCCCACTATCCCGACCCCGGGGTCGAGGCCATGCTCAACGGGCCGCTCCAACTGACGCTCGAACTCATGCTGCGCCACCACGAGCCCTTCCCGATGCTGGTGGTCGATCGCTGGTACGAGCTCGCTGCGACGAATCAGGCGGCGGCACGATTCATGTCGCTCGCCGGCCTCGATCTTCACCGCAACGTCGCTCGGCTGCTGTTCGACCCCGCAGCTCGACCACTGATCGACGACTGGCCGCGAACGGCGAGCGAGATCCTGCGCCGTATCCAGCGCGAGGTCCTCCACCGACCCAACGACGAAGCCATGGCCGACCTCTTGGCCGATCTGCTCGACGCCCCCGACGTGCCCGACGACTGGCGGCAACCCGACCTGGCAGCCGGCGCCGAGCCGGCGATCCCGCTCCGGTTCCGGGTCGGCGATGCGGTCTTGTCGTTCATGACCACCATCACGGCCTTCAACGCGCCGAGCAACATCACGCTCGACGAACTGCGGCTCGAGAGCTTCTTTCCGCTCGACGCCGAGACCGAAGCCTTCTGCCGATCGGTGCTCGGCGCCCCCTGAGGTGCACCTTCGCCGAGGAGCGCCGATGGTCGGTCAGTCGAAGGCAGGGAAGGCCACGAGACCGCCGCCGTCGAGGACGATCTTCTGGCCGGTCATCCAGCTCCCGGCGTCGCTCGCCAGGTAGAGAGCGGCCGCAGCGATGTCTTCGGGCTCACCCAGGCGCTTCAGCGGATAGCGCTCGGCCACCTCGGCGCCCCGTTCGCCCTCCCAGAGCATGCGAGCGAAATCGGTCTTGATGAGGCCGGGGCAGATCACGTTGACCCGCACCTTGGGGCCGAGTTCCGCGCCGAGCTGCTCGGTCATGTGGATGAGCGCCGACTTGGTGAGGTCGTAGACCCCGAGCACGGCACTGGTGCTGAGCCCACCGACCGACGAGATGTTGATGACGACGCCGCCGTTGTCCTTCATCGCCTTCTGCCACGCCGTCTGGGTCCACAGCAGGGGAGCGGTGAGGTTGACCTGGAGCGTCTTCTCCCAGCGGCCCTGGTCGACGTCGATCATCGGTCCGGCATAGGGGTTCGTCGCGGCGTTGTTGACGAGGATGTCGAGACCACCCAGGCGCTCGATGGTGGCGTCGATGGCCATGGCAGCCGAGTCGGCATCGCCGGTGTTGGCCGAGATCCATTGGCATCCGTGGCCGATCTCGGCGGCGGCGGCCTCGAGCGACTCGGCCTTGCGGGACACGATCATCACCCGGGCACCGGCTTCGGCGTACATGGTGGCGATCGCCTTGCCGATTCCTCGTGATCCACCGGTCACGAGGGCTACTTTGTCGTCGAGTCGAAGGTCCATGGCGCCCGACGTTAGGTCAGAACCAACGGTAGGTTCACGTCCATGCAGCAGCGACGCTCGATCTCGGTGCCCGTCGCGGGTGGGGAGCTGTCGGTCGAGGTCAGCGGCGCGTCGCCCGAGCGCTCGAACGGCAGCGTGGTGTTCCTTCACGACCTTGCAGCGAACTCGGTGAGTTGGCGCTCGGTGACCTCACGACTCGACCCGGCGACGACCGCACTGGCGCCGGACCTTCGCGGCCGCGCCGCGAGCGGCGAGCTCCCCGAACCCTTCGGCATCGATGCGCACGTTGCCGACGTGATCGCCGTGCTCGATCACACCGGAGCCGGCTCCTGCGTCCTCGTCGGACACGGCACGGGAGCGTCGATCGCCACCTCCATGGCCGAACGTCACCCGGACCGCGTCCACGGTTGCGTCCTGATCGACGGCGGTGTTCCGATCCGCGTGATCGGCGATCACGCCGTAGTGATCGACGCAGCGTTGCTCCCACTGCTGCAACGGTTGCGGACGGTCTATCCGGATCGCGACACGGCACTGCTCGCCGCCCGAGCACGAGGGATGTCGACCGGTACGGCCGACGACGTGTTCGTGGCGACCGTGCTCCACGACCTCGGTGGGACACCACCTCAGGTTCGTAGCCGCACCAACGAGTCAGCCGTCTGGTTCGACGGAAGCGAACTCCTCCTCGACCCGGCGAAATCCAGCGCCATCGAGCGGATCGGCGTCCCTGTCGAGGTGCTCAGCGTTGCCGCGTGGGCCCGGCCTGTCGTCGCCGATGACGTGGTGCTCGGCGATCCGCTGGAACTCGAGCGTCGCCACGCCCACGTCGCTGCCGCCATCGTTCCCGGCGTCGACCACGACGGTCTCCTGCTGCACCCGCAAGGTGCGGACGCCGTTCGGCGCTGTGTCGACCGTGTGATGGCGCGAGCAACCCGCCGCCCGAACTGAGCCTCAGGGGAGGAAGTCGGCCGAGCCGAGATCGAGGATGGTGGTCGAGTATCGGGTGAACATCGTCTCGATGAGCTCCCGGCCGCGATCGTTCAACGTGTCGAGGTCGACATCGTTGGCTCCGGTCACCAGGTAGCCGAGCAGCACGAGTCCTGCGGCGCGATAGTCCTCCCGACAGTGTTCGAGCGAGTAGTCCTCGACACCATTCGCCACCAGCACCTGGTGGTATCGAACGAGCAACTCGTCCTCGTGGGTGCGTCGCCACGCAGGCTCGAAGTTGCCGCCGAGGAAGTAGACGACATCCCACAATGGGTTGGCCTGGAACGGCAGTTGCCAGTCGAGCAGGGCGAACGGTGGGTCGTCGGGTCCGTCCCCGAACATCATGTTGTCGAGTCGGAAGTCACCGTGGATGAAGGTGTGTGGATGCCGTCCTGCCCCGGCCGCGACCATGGCCTCGTAGTCCTCGGCAGCTCGGTTCACGAGCAATTCGATGTCCGGGCTGACGAGGTGGCCGAAGACGGTGTGGAACCGCTCGAGCCCACCGAGATACGCACCCTTCAGGATCTGGAAGTAGGGGCTGTCCGGACCGGGGAGCCATGACGAGAACTCCTCGAGACGGGGGTTCTGCCACCAGTGGGCATGAAGCAGCGCCACCGCCTCGAGCGCCAGCCCGGCTTCCTCCAAGGTGCAGGAGGCGAGCTGGTTCCCGGCGCGCATCGGCGCGAGGTCCTCGAGCAGGAGGATGAAGTCGTTGTCGTGGGCTGCGTTGTGGAAGCACGCTGGGATCCGGAGTTGGATCTCGGGCGCGACGTCACGGAAGAACCCCGACTCCTTCTCGTAGAAGCCGAGCATGAGTCCGAGATGCTTGAACCCCTCATTGGTCGTCGGCAGCTTGGAAATCATCGACGTCGTGGATGAAGGCGTCGGCGCGTCGTAGGTCAGGGTCAGCCGAGCCACCTCGCCGATGAAGCCGACGCCTTCGCCGATGACCTCGGCATCGACCTTCGTGACGCGGGCGCCATCTCGTACCTCGTCGCTCAAGGCGATGTTGAGCCAGTCGACCGTGATGGCCTGGCTCGATGTGGGTAGTGCGTTCACGTCGGTCCCCCCGTCGTCGCTCGGACGCTAGCACCGACGCCGGGCTGGTACCGCTGGACCGTCAGGTCTGGGCGAGCAGGACCATGACCACGAGCATCACGGCGATGAAGCTGACGAAGAGCCATTCCACGCGATTGCGAGTGATTCGCTCGAACTCGATGGCCGTTGCCAGTTCCGTGGCACGCCCCTCGCGTTCGAGCAGTTCCTGTTCGAGCTGCGTGAGGCGGAGTTGTTTGCCGGCCGAGGCCTTGCGGCTCACGTCCAGCTGCTTCTTCATGTTGTCGAGCTGCGACTGCACCTCTTGGAATGCGCCTTCACTCTCGCCGAGTTGGGCCCTGAGCGCGACGATGTCGATCGATGCCTCGAGATCGGAGGCTTCGGTGTCGTCAGTGGTCGGATTCTTCAGCCGGCCGCGGAGCTGGCGCAGCTGACGGACCGGATCGGGATCGACCGGCGCGAGGATGCGCTCGATGGCGAGGAGGATTCGGTCGAGATAGGCCGTGTCGTCGGGCAGATTGAAGTGCGCCCACAGATTCCGGGCCTCGACGAGTTGGGCAACCAGACCACGGAGATCCTGGCCGAAGAACTCGGCGAAGACGGGGCCCCAGAACCGTCGCATGACCAGCAGCTGGAACAGCGGGTCGGCTGCCCCGTGCTCGTTGGCGCGACCCATTCGATTCGCCGCCGCTTCCTCCCAGGAGGGGTCGTCGGCGAAGTAGCGGGTCATGCGCTCGTCGATGAAGGGGCCCATGCCCGCGGCGAAGATCTCGAAGGCCTCGGCCATCTGGGCATGGCGGCTGAGCGCCAGACTCGGGGTACGGGAACGTTCGGTTGTCATGGAGAGTCCGAAGCCCCCTTTCCGGTGCGAGCGTGGTCGAGAACGAGGGTGGGCGCCCGTGAGCGACACCTCCCCGGTGCTGTCTCACTATCGGCAGCGAATCGGCGGACCTGAGCGCTCAACTCGGCCGATCTTCTGCCGTTAATGGAAGGGTGTACGACCGGCGAGTAGCCCTGTCACCAGGGATCGTGATCGGCTGTGGTATCGCCACCGCCGTTGTTTGGCTTGCCGCGCTCTTCATCGTTGCCGACCTCTCACAGTCGTCGCTCGTCATCGCCGGAGCCTCTGGCGCCGTCGGTGCCATCGGTGGTGGCGTCGGCGCCATCTGGCAGAACTGGTCCCAGCGCCACAACGTGCACTCGTTGGCGCAAGTCGAGCACCAGGCGCAGCACGACAACCTCACCGGACTCGCCAACCGGAACTCGCTGTTCGTCGAACTCGAACGGGCTTCGGCTCGCGCCAAGAAGAACGACACCGTCCTCGGTGTGCTGTTCCTCGATCTCGACCGGTTCAAGGTCATCAACGACTCGATGGGGCACGAAGCCGGCGATGAGCTGCTGCGGATCGTCGCCACCCGACTCAAGAGTGCCGTGCGCGGCAGCGACATGGTGGCCCGCTTCGGCGGCGACGAGTTCGTCGTCGTCTGCCGAGATCTGCTCTCGGAACGCTCCGTGCTCGCCGTCGCCGAACAGATCCTCAAGTCGTTCCAGCAGCCGGTCTCGCTGAACGGTGCCGCCCAGGTCGTCTCGACATCGATCGGTGTGGCCATCGCACTGCCGGCCGACACCCGCAAGCCCGAAGACCTCGTTCGCGACGCCGACGCCGCCATGTACCGGGCCAAGAAGAGCCGCAGCGGCTACGCCGTGTTCGACGAAGCTCAGCGCCAGCAGGTGATGAACCGCCTCGACATCGAGCGCGACCTCGTTCGAGCCCTCGACGAGGAACAGCTCGTCGTCTTCTACCAGCCACTCGTCAACGTGCCGCAGAAGCGGCTCTACGGCTTCGAGGCGCTGGTCCGCTGGAACCACCCGACTCGCGGCCTGATCGGTCCCGGCGAGTTCCTCGGGGTTGCCGAGGAGACCGGCATGATAGCACGTATCGGCGAGATGGTGCTGAAGGAAGCGTGCGCCCAGGCCGCGGTGTGGAACCACCTGTCGCCCGATGCTCGCAACATCCGCATGGCAGTCAACATCGCCGAGCAGCAACTCCTCGATACCCAGCTGCCCCAACGCGTGGCCGACATCCTGGCCTGGAGTGGGCTGCCGCCCCAGCAACTCGTGCTCGAGATCATCGAGGACGTGATCGTCGATCATCTCGACGGCCTGAAGATGCTGCGCGACATCCGCGACCTCGGCGTCAACCTGGCGATCGATGACTTCGGCACGGGCCAGTCCTCGTTGAGCTACGTCAAGCAGTTCGACATGGTGACCACGCTGAAGATCGACAAGACCTTCGTCGACTCCATGGAGCAGGGCACGTCGAATCGCGCGATCATCGAGGCCATCATCGCCATGGCCAAGGCGCTCGACATGAACATCGTGGCCGAAGGTGTCGAGAACGAGCGCCAAGTTCGTCAGCTGCTCGACCTGGGCGTCAACGTCATGCAGGGCTACCTCTTCAACAAGCCGGTCGACGCGTCGGTGATCGACCCCGAGGTCTGGTTCAAGCCCCGCGACACGGTTTCGAACACGCCGGGCATGACCTCGCTCGAAGTGAGTCGAGCGCTTGCCGACACCGGCTCCTCGCGCCCGGCTCGGCGGGGCTGACGTCGCTCGCTCGGACGTACGGTCTGCCCAGCCTCGGTCCGTCCAGCCTCGGTCGGCGCCGTCAGTCGACGGGAGGAGGCGAGACGAAGTCGATCAGCTGCTCGACGGCGCCGACGAGTCCCGGCTCGAGATCCCGGTAGCCGGTCACCCGGTCGAGGATTCGCTTCCACAGCTCACCCGGCTCACCCTTGAAGCCGAACTCGTCGCAGATCCCTCGTTTCCAATCGGTGCCCTTCGGGATCGTCGGCCAGGCGCCGATGCCGAGCACCGATGGGCGGACCGCCTGCCAGATGTCGACGTACGGGTGGCCCGTGATGAGGACGTCGGGATGGTCGATCGTGTCGGCGATGCGGGTTTCCTTGGAACCGTCGACCAGATGGTCGAGTAGGACCCCGAGGCGGCGACCGGGACGCGGGCCGAACCGGCTCACGATCTCCCGCAGGTCGTCGGCGCCGTGGAGCGGTTGCACCACGACACCCTCGATCCGAAGATCGGCACCCCACACCTTCTCGACGAGTTCGGCATCGTGAATGCCCTCGACGAGGATTCGACTCGGCTGGGCCACCCGGGCTGCCACGTTGTCGAGCGCCACCGACCCGGAAGCAGTGAACTCGGTCGCCTTGGTCGGCTTGGGCGGTGCCACCAGCACCACCGTCTTCCCCTCGTGTGAGAAGGCGCCGCGATCGTTGCGGAGCACGTGCTCCCGGCCCTGTTGATCGCGCAGCGTGATCCAATCCGGGCTGTAGCGCATCACATGGCCGACGTAGCCCGTCGTCCGATGCCGCACGACGAGCCCACGAGTGGCCGGCAGCTTCGGCCACGATGGCCGACGCCGAGCAGGATCGTGCATGTCGAGCGGGTCACCGAGAATGCCAGCCATGAATTGGACTCTATTGCTTGGACCGTGTCCGCCGGTCCCGGCTTCGCCGATCTGGTCCGGCTGTTCGTGGGCGTGCCTCCTTCGTCGGCCACGCGTGACGACGTCGTTGGCCTTGGACCGTGTCTGCCGGTCCCGGCTTCGCCGATCTGGTCCGGGGTTCGTGGGCGTGGGCGTGGGCGTGCCTCCTTCGTCGGCCACGCGTGACGACGTCGTTGGCCTTGGACCGTGTCCGCCGGTCCCGGCTTCGCCGATCTGGTCCGGGTGTTCGTGGGCGTGCCTCCTCCGTCGGCCACGTGACGACGTCGTTGGCCTTGGACCGTGTCTGCCGGTCCCGGCTTCGCCGATCTGGTCCGGGTGTTCGTGGGCGTGCCTCCTTCGTCGGCCACGCGTGACGACGTCGTTGGCCTTGGACCGTGTCCGCCGGTCCCGGCTTCGCCGATCTGGTCCGGGTGTTCGTGGGCGTACCTCTTCCGTCGGCCACGCGTGACGACGTCGTTGGCCTTGGACCGTGTCCGCCGGTCCCGGCTTCGCCGATCTGGTCCGGGTGTTCGTGGGCGTACCTCTTCCGTCGGCCACGCGACGACGTCGTTGGCCTTGGACCGTGTCCGCCGGTCCCGGCTTCGCCGATCTGGTCCGGCTGTTCGTGGGCGTGCCTCCTTCGTCGGCCACGCGTGACGACGTCGTTAGCCTTGCACGGTGATTCTGATCGACGCCGATGCCGTGACCATGTCTCGTCCCGACCGCGACCTGTTCCGAGACGTCTCGGTCACCGTTCGCACCGGGGATCGACTCGGCATCGTCGGCATCAACGGCACCGGCAAGTCCACGCTGCTCCGGGTCCTCGCCGGCCGTCAGCAACCCGAGAGTGGCACCGTGATCTTCGGCCGCGGAGTCCGGGTCGTCATGCTCGACCAAGACGCACCTCTGCCCGCCGGCACCGTGCTCGAGGCAGTCACCGCAGCCGACGGCGTCGAGCAGTGGGAGGCCGAGTCGGTGCTCACCCGCCTCGGCATGGGGAACCACTTCGATCGGCAGACCAATGCACTGTCGGGCGGTGAGGTGAAGCGAGTGGGTCTGGCGAAGGCCCTGGTGACGCCGAGCGACCTCCTCATCCTCGACGAGCCGACCAACCATCTCGACCTCGAAGGCATCGAGTGGCTCGAAGACTGGCTTGCGGCTTACCGAGGTGCGCTGCTGCTCGTCACCCACGACCGCCACGTCCTCGATCGGGTCACGACCCGGATGCTCGAACTCGACCGCGGTTCGTCATACGTCCACGAGGGGAACTACGCCGACTACCTCGACAGCAAGGCCGGCCGGGCCGAAGCCGCCGCCGCAGCCGATGCCATCCGCCGCAATCTGGCACGCAGCGAACTCGAATGGCTGCGCCGTGGAGCGAAGGCCCGCACGTCCAAACCCAAGTACCGGGTCGAAGCGGCCAAGGAGCTCATCGGCCAGAAGCTGGAGGGCCCGGCCCGCCCGGCGCAGCTCCACATGGAGTTCGGCACCCCGAGGCTCGGCGACGTCGTCATCGAACTCGAGGGCGTCACCGCCGTTGCGCCCGATGGACGCACGCTGTTCGACGACATCGAGCTGCGCCTCGATCCTCGTGAGCGGTTGGGCATCGTCGGCCCGAACGGCGCAGGCAAGACCACGATGCTCGACTTCATGGCGAAACGGCGCGAGCCGCAGCATGGCACGGTGACGTGGGGGTCGACGGTGCAGCTCGGCTACTACACCCAGCAGGATCAAGAACTCGACCCGAACGCCCGGGTCCGCGAAGTCATCGCCGGCCCCCATCGCCAGCCCGACTGGACCGATGCCCGGCTGCTCGAGAGCTTCTGGTTCGACTCCGACGCCCAGTGGGCCGAGGTCCACACGCTGTCCGGTGGTGAACGCCGCCGGCTCCAGCTCCTCACGATCCTGGCCTCCAAACCCAATGTGTTGCTGCTCGACGAACCGACCAACGACCTCGATCTCGAGACCCTGCGAGCGCTCGAGGACTTCCTCGAGGACTGGCCGGGCGCCGTGGTCGTGGTCTCACACGATCGGGCGTTCCTCGAACGGGTCGTTGCCGACGCGCTGATCATCGACGGCAGCGGGAGCGCCGGTCGCTATCCCGGGGGTTACAACGCCTGGGACGAACACCGGCGAGCGAACGCCAAGTCCGGCGCTGCCCGGTCCAGCGGTGCCGGGCAGGCTGCGGCCGGCAAGGGGCAGGGCCAGTCGGCGAGCGACGACCAGCCGGCACGCAAGGGCGACACGAGGACGAAGGTCAAGTCCGGGCGCTCATCGAGCACGCTGGGGCACCTGATCCGGGAAACCGAGAAGGCGATGGCCCGACTCGAGCGCTCGAAGACCTCGCTGCACGCCGACCTCGCAGCCGCCGGATCCGATCACGTGAAGCTCACCGACATCGGCAACGCTCTGGCCAAAATCGAATCGGAACTGGCCGAGCAGGAGGAGCGGTGGCTAGAACTCTCTGCAGAACGCGAGGGCAGCTGACCTCGCGCCGACCCGAGGAGCGAGCACATGTCCGATTCTGAACAGCCGACGTCCGCAGGTGGCAACGACGCCCCGGTCGCCATCGTCACCGGGGGCGGTCGAGGAATCGGCCGTGGTATCGCCGTCGGTCTCGCAGCCGACGGTTTCGACGTCGTCGTCACCTACCGTCGAGACGCCGACGCGGCGAATGAGGCTGTCGCCGAGATCGAGTCGATGGGCCGCCAGGGACTCGCCGTCGCCGCCGACGTGTCGAAGACCGAAGACAACGAGCACACCATCGCCGCCACACTCGAACGGTTCGGACACATCGACGCCCTGGTGTCGAACGGCGGGATCGCCAGCCGCGGCCTGGCCGTGGTCGACACCACGCCCGAGGAGCTCCAGCGGGTGATGGCCACCCATGCCCTCGGTCCTCACCACCTCTGCTCGCTCGCCGTCCCTCACCTCCGAGAGGCCGCCGCCACCCGTGGCCGAGGCGATGTCGTGGTCATCTCGTCGGTCGCCACCCTCGGCCATGCGGCCAACGGAGCTCCGTACTCGATGGGCAAGGCCGCTCTGGAGTCGCTCGCCTGGGTACTGGCCAAGGAGGAGCGTCCATACGGGGTGCACGTCAACATCGTGGCACCGGGCCTGGTCGAGACCGACATGGGACGCCGACTCGTCAAGGGCGCCGCCGGGATCGACGACATCCACTCACTCGATGCGTCCATGCCCTTCTCGCGTGTGTGCCAGCCCGAGGACATCGCCAACGCCGTCCGGTTCTTCCTGTCCGACAAGGCGTCCTATGTGACCGGCGAGAAGCTCAACGTTCACGGCGGCGGGCAGGCCTGGAAATGAACACCAGCGGCTCGACGGTCGAACTCGAGATCTCCCTCGAGCGCCTGCGCTCGCTCCAGGGCACGAAGTGGGCCCGAGACGGCGCCGACCACTGGCCGGCGTGGGTGGCCGACACCGACATCACACCGCCCGCCGTGGCCATCGATGCGGTGCGCCGACTCGTCGAGGTCGGCGACTTCGGCTACGGCCAGCGGGCCAACGGGTTGCTCGCCGACGCCTTTGCAGCGTTCACCGAAGCCGAACACGGCTGGCGTCCCGACACCGAACGCCTGCAGATCTTCTCCAATGTGCTCCAGGCGATCGAGATGACGCTGTACCTGCACACCGAACCGGGCGACGGTGTGGTGCTGTTCACCCCGATCTACCCACCCTTCATCGCCGGGATCGAGAGCGGTGGCCGTCGAGTCGTCGATTGTCTCCTCGATGAGGCCTCCGGTTGGCGGCTCGACGCCGAACGGCTCGAGTCCGTCATCGACGAGGGCACCAAGGCGATCCTCATGTGCAACCCGCACAACCCGACCGGTCGGATCTTCGATCGAAGCGAGCTCGAGGCCATCGCCGAGGTCGCCGAGCGTCACGACCTCCTCGTGATCGCCGACGAGGTGTGGTCGGGCCTCACCCACCCCGGCAAGGATCATCTCGCCTTCCCGCTGATCTCCGAGACGGCCGCCAATCGCACCGTCACCGTCGGCAGCGCCTCGAAGTCGTTCAATCTCGCCGGTCTCCGCTGCGCCATCGCCCACCTCGGTCACCCCGGCGTCGAAGCGGCGTACGCCTCACTTCCCACCCACCTCCTCGGTGGCGTCAACGTCTTGGGCACGGCGGCCACGCTGGCGGTCTGGAACGAAGGCCGGCCGTATCTCGATGCGGTTCGCTCGCACCTCACGACCGTACGAGACCATGTCGCCCGGCGGATCGCCAACGATCTCCCGGGGGTGTCGTGGCATCTTCCGGAAGCCACGTATCTCGGGTGGCTCGACTTCCGCCAGGCCGGACTCGGTCCCGATCCGTCGGCCGTACTGTTCGAACGGGGCAAGGTCGCACTGTCACCGGGCCCCGACTTCGGACGGCACGGCACCGGGTTCGCCCGGCTGAATTTCGCCACCTCGATCCCGATCATCGACACCATCCTCGATCGAATCGCCGAAACGGTCGACGACGTCTCGAGCATGACCACCTGGTGACACCGGTGGGGAGCGGTCCCCACCGACCACTGCCGTTTGCGTCGGTACGTTCGAGGCGATGGAGTTCATCGTCGAGGACGGCCGGGGATCTGCATCGTTCAGTGTCGAGCTGGGCACCGACCTGAGCCGACACACCCTGGCCGATCTCCGATCGGCGCTGGGCCTCCGGGTGGCCGAGTCACACGGGTCGATCTCGCTGGCCGACATCGGGCTGCATCGAGCGATGGTGTTCGCCGGCGAGGCCGAGCAGGCCGTGCCGTCCAGCGCGCACCTGCAAGCTGGCTGGCGCCCCGACCGAGAGGGCCGAATCTCGGTGATCCGGCCGCCGCACGGGGCAGCGCCTCGGCCCGAGCGGCCATCGCCGCCCGAGCATCCGCAACCGCTGGACCCGCTACCGGCGATCCCGTATGCGACGGTGATCCCCATGCTGATGGTCAGCGCCCTGATGGCCACGCTGTGGTCGCCGACCTTTGCGCTACTGGGTGCCGCATCGGCAGCGATCCCACTGTTCCGGGCGCTGGGGCCGCGGCTGACCCGGACCCGAGCCGAGCGCCGTCACGCCGAGGAGTGGCGTGAGTACGAGCTGGCGTGTCGAGCGAACGAAGCGGCGTGGGGTCACGCGGTCGCCGAGTGGTTGGAGCGCCTGGTCTTCAGCCCGGGAGAGATCGATCGGCTGGTCGAGTCAGTGACCCTGCGGCCGTGGACTCGGCGGTTGGCCACCGGGGTGTGCCTCCCGGTCGCTGTCGGGCGGGGCGGACTCGTGATCCCCGATGGTCCGGCGATCGGACTCGACGACGTGCCGCTCGTTGTCGACATCGAGCGCGGGTTGGCCGTCACCGGCGATCGGGCCGAAGTGCTCGCCCTGGCGCGCTGGATCGGCATCGAGACTGCCTATCGCCACGGCCCGGCCGATCTGGAGTGCACGATCATCACGACACCCGACCGTCGAGCGGACTGGGAATGGGCCCGCTGGCTGCCCGGCTTCGCCACGGTCGAAGTCGAGCATGCGGGCGCCAACGCGGTCGCTGCCCGCATGGCCGAGGCAGCCGCCACCCAACTGGTCATCGCCGACGGTCCGACACCATCGGGCCCCGGCGCCTTCGCCCGGCTTCTCAGCGGTCAGATGGCGGCCGCCCGAGTGCTCTGGCTCGGTGCGGTGCACGACGTTCCCGCCGTCTGCGAGCAGGTGCTCGAGGTGACCGCCGACGGCTACGTCCGTTCGCTCGATGGCGCCGTTGCCGGGTGGACATGGCGGCTCGCGGCGAACGAAGCCGAGACCTTCGCCCGCTTCCTCGCTCCGTTCGCCGACCCCGAAGTCGAGGAACGGTCGGCGCCCTTGCCCGACGCCGTACCCCTCGCTCGCCTGTGTCCGCTCGGTACCGGTTCGACGGGAGAGGAGGAACTGCGGGCCTCTTGGGACCGGGCTCGCCCCGACCAGCTCCGGATCCCGCTCGGTATGAGCTCCGACGGTCCATTGGTGGTCGACGTCGTGTGCGATGGGCCCCACGCGCTGGTGGCCGGCACCACCGGCTCGGGCAAGTCCGAGCTGTTGCGCTCCCTGGTGCTCGCCGCTGCGTTGCAGCAGTCGCCGGACGATCTTGCCTTCGTGCTCGTCGACTTCAAGGGCGGTGGTGCGTTCGATGTCGTCGCACCGCTGCCCCATGTGGCGGCGCTCGTGACAGATCTCGAGCCTGCCCATGCCACCCGAGCGCTTCGGAGCCTACGAGCCGAGTTGAAGTATCGCGAGGTGGTCCTTCGCCAGCACGGTGCGAGCGATCTGTCGATGCTCGAGCGCGGCACGTCGCCGCCGCGCCTGATGATCGTGGTAGACGAGTTTGCGGCGCTGGCCGAGGAGCTTCCCGAGTTCCTCGACGGCCTGGTCGACGTGGCCCGTCGGGGCCGCTCGCTCGGGGTGCACCTCGTCCTCGCGACACAGCGCCCGGCGGGCGTCGTCACGAGCGAGATCCGGGCCAACACGAACCTGCGCATCTGCCTCCGAGTGCGCGAGGCGGCCGACAGCGTCGATGTGATCGACCGGCCCGATGCCGCCAACCTCCCGCCGCTGCCGGGTCGGGCGATCGTGACGGTCGGGGGCGAGCAGCATCGCTTGGCGCAAGTCGGGTATCTGGCGGGCGCCGAGCTGATGACGGCCCGGCCGTTCACCCTCGAGCCATCGGTCGGGCCGACGGGCGCAACATCGTGGCCTTCGCAGATCATCGACATGATTGGTCGGTGTCACCCCGAGCGGGCACGAGCGCCATGGCTTCCACCGCTGCCACCGTCGATTCCCGCCGAGCGGCTGTGGGTCATCGGCGATGCGTCCGATCGTCAGCGCTCGACCCCCGGCGGCCGAGCAGTCCTCGGAGTGCTCGACGATGCCGATCGACGGCTGCAACTACCGATCGCCTGGTCGCCGGCTGATGGTGGCGTGGTCGTCGCCGCTGCCGATCCAGCCCGCCTGGCGGCCACCATCGCCACGATCGTCGGCTCGATGGCCCTCGACGCTCCCGACACCGAGGTGTTGATCCTCGACGGTTCCGGTGGTCTGGTCGACCGGCTCGGTGTGCTCGGGTCGGTCGCCGACGTGGTCCACCATCGCGACGCGGATCGATTGTCGAGAGCCCTCGTGGTCATCGATCGACGACGGCGGTGCGGCTCGAGTGATGGTTCGCCGGCCTTGGTGGTGGTCGTCAACCGCTGGGGTCCCGTCGTCGACACACTGAGCGACGTGGTTGGTCCGGATGCTCCGCTGCATCTGGCGCGCGCATTCGCCGATGGTGCGATCGTGCCCGTGATCGGGGTGACATCGGATCGTGAGCTGCCGTCGCGGGTGCTGGGCTCGATCCGCCGTCGACTCGTGCATCGCCTGGGCGACGCCAGTTCGGGTTTGGCGCTCGACGTCCATCACTCGAACTTGCCGGGCCCAGGTGCGGCGGTGTTCGATGCCGATGCCGGCCTTCCCGGTGTCGTCGTCGATCTCTCCGACCATGCGCTGGCCCGGTTGGCCGCCTGGTCGAAGCCGACGACGCTGCCGGAGCCGGTGCGGGTGTTGGCCGAGCAGATGCCACTCGATGGTCTCCCTGTCGGCAGCGGTGACCAGCAGGGCTGGTCGGTGCCGATCGGTTTCGACGAAGATCTCGAGCCCGTGACCGTCCGGCTCGCCGCCGGCCGCCGCCTCATTGTGCTCGGTCGTCCCGGCGGCGGTCGCACCACCACGTTGGCCACGCTCGTCGCCGGTCTCGACCGGCTCGGTGCGGCGAGCGACGTCGAGGTCATCGATGACGGCGACCGCCTTGCCGACGACGAGGTTCGTCGTCGGCTGGAGTTGGCGGATCGGGCTGGTCGCCCCGTCGTCGTCGCTGCCTCGACGTCGACAGCTCGAACCTTCGGCGGGTGGTTGGCGCCGATGCTGGCCGACGCCACCGTGCTGCTGCTCAACCCCAGCCGCCTCGACGCCGAAGCGGTGCGGCTCGTCGTTCCCGATCTGAGTCAGCACCCGACCGGACGCTCGATTCTGCTGGATCGGGGCCGTGCCACCGTGTTGCACGTTGCCATGGCCGAGGTTGCCTGACATCGTTCAGTCCCCGAACGGCTTCCACCAACGGGTGTCGCTGAGGCTCACGTCGAGCCCGAGCGGTCCGGCGCCGATGACCGTGCTGACCTTGCCGTTCTCGTCGATGTTGCCGCCGCCGCACACCCAATCGCACGCCATGATCTGGAGGCTCACGCCGTCTTCGGGCACCTCGTTGGTCGGCGTGAACGTGGCGTAGGGCAGATAGGAGGTAGGCGGGTTCAGCGGGACCGATAGGCCGAGTCGCAGCTCGCCGTCGCCCGCCCGGGTGTACGACAGCCCGCCGCCCAGGATGCCGACGCTGAGGATGCCGTACTGGGCCAAGACCTCGGCCGCGATGACCGGGATGCCGCCGGGCAGTGTTTCGCCTCGCATCATTCGCTCGACGTCGGTGGCGGCCTGCACTCGCTCGATGAAGAGGTCGATGTCATCCCGATCGATCGATGGCAGCGCGTCGGCGACGCCATCGGCCACCATTCTCCACGGTTCGAGGGCGATGTCGGACCACGTCGACGGTGACAGGAACGGATCATCCAGGACATCGTCGAACCAGGGGATGATCGGCGTCAGACGCCGGTCGGACTGGGCGGGCTCGATGCCGCCGATGGAGCCCGAACCGTTGCCGACGGCGCCGGCGAAGGTGGGCCGATTGGTCGGAGGGCCGATCACCGGGAACAGTTCGCCGGGCGTCGGCGGCGTGGCGCCGTAGAGCAACATGGTGAGGTCACCCAACGCCATGCTGCGAGATTGGTAGGGGAGCAGCCCACTGCAGTCGGCGGCATCGGAACGCTCCTCGAGCACGGTGGCCAGCTCGGCGAGCGCCTCGGCGACGTCGGTGAGTCTGCCTCCCGAGTCGTTCGCGAGATCGGCGAGTCGGCAGGCCCGGGCGATGGTCGACGCGTGGTCGACGCCCGCGGCCGAGACGGCTCGCAACGCTTGCGCGGCGGTGCGTGCTCTGGTCGTGTCGATGTACAGGTAGTCGGTCATTGGCTTCCTCTCGGTGGGAAGACGGGTGGTCAGGGGGCGAAGCCGGGTTTGGCCGGACGGATCGGCATGGCGGGTGCTGCGACGCCGGAGGGAAGGTCGTTGACGGTGTCCCGCCAGTCGTTCATCGCGGCCTGGTAGCTGCCGAGCGCCGCCTCGTAGCTCCGCACGGCGGCCGCCCGTTGGCGGCAGAGGGCCGCTTGGGAGCGCAGCGCCTCGGCGGTCGACGTCGCGAGTTGCTCCGCCTCGTCGACCGCCTGATGGCACACCTGCGTGAGCGCACCACCCGAGATGGTGTCGGGTCCGAAACGGTCTCGGGTCCCGACCATCCACTCCGTCAGCTCGGCGGCGGCCTTCGTCAGGGCAGTCGCCGCCGCGTCGAAATCGGATGCGCTCGGCATGTCAGCTGAACGCGAGCCCGGTGTTCATCACCGAGTCGAGGTTCGAGCGCTGGTGATCCACCGCTTGCGACATCTGCTGCACCGACTGCTCGGCATCGCTCAACTGGGTGCCGAGGGCGGCCGCGTAGGAGTCGAGGGTGTCCGACAGTGAGGCGATGGTGGCACGGAACTGGCTGAACACGTCGGTGGTGGTGTTCTGCGCCGCCTGCATGGACCGCTGGAAGGTGGTGGCCCCGTCGCGGAACCGATCGGCGTTGCTGCCGGTCCAATTCGTCGCGCCCGCCTCGGCGACCGAGGCCGCCACCGACTGACCGAGCTGGTCCATGTGGGTCATGATCTGTTCGAGCGCGGCCTGCGCCGCCTCCTGCACCCCAGTGACCACCTGGGTCGTGGTGCGAATCGCGCCGTCGCGCGATCCGCCGACGTCGCCGGCCGTTGTGGTGAGCCGCTGGCTGAGTCGGCTGAGGTCGTCGAGTTGAGCACCGAGGATGGTCATGGCTGGGTTCGCTTTCTGTTGAAGGTGAGCGGTCGCCCACCGGTGGAATGAAGAGAAGTTAAACGTAAATAAACGTAGAAAGCAAGAAAAAAGATCAACCCGAGGTGTTGGTCGAGTGTCCACGGCGTGGCCAGGTTGGATCCCTACACTTCGTGGCATCGACTCCCGGCGACTGCATCCCCTTCTGCCAGCGACGGTGCTGGGATTCATCGGCACCCTGACCCTGGTCGTCGGCGGTGCACTGTCGGGCGCCTCCACCCACCTCGGCGGTGGGCGCTGGTGGTCGGTGCCGACCGTGCCCGTGCGGCCGTCGGTCGACGTCGTGGTCGCTCTGGTCATCTTCTACGCCGGCCTGATCGTGTTGGCCCGGGCCTGGCTGCGTCTGCGACGCGACGCCGCTTCGGCGGGTGTCACGGTCGGTGCCATCGCCTTGGTGGTCGTGATCTGGGCGCTGCCGCTCCTCGCCGGGCCGCCGCTCGGGAGCCGCGACGTCTACGCGTACGCCGCCCAAGGCAAGCTCGCCGACGAGGGCTTCGACCCGTACATCCAGGGTCCCTCGGCGCTCGGTGACGATCCGGTCCTCGAGCCCGTCGACCCCATCTATCTCGACGCTCCGGTGCTCTACGGCCCGGTGTTCGTAGCGGTGTCATCGGGGGTGAGCCGGGCGGCGACCGACCTGGTGGTGGTCGTGATGGTGTTCCGGGCGATCGCTGTGCTCGGGCTGCTCGTCACCGCCCTTGCGGTGTATGACCTGGCAAAGGGGTGGGGGCGCGATCCAGTCGACGCCATCGTGCTCACCATGGCCAACCCCCTCGTGCTCCTCCATCTGGTCTCGGGAGCGCACAACGAGTCGTTGATGCTGGCCTTCCTCGTCGGTGGTGTCGCCGTAGGACGTCGCCCGCAGCTGCGTTTGGTGGGCATCGGACTGTGTGCGTTCGCCGCGTCGATCAAGATGCCGGCCTTCTTCGGCGTCGCCTTCTTGACGTGGCCATGGATCGCCGAATCGGGTCTGGCCCTCGCCACCCGGATCCGCCGAGCTGGCGCAGCTACCGTCGAGGCGTTCGCTGTGATCGCGCTCGCCGGGCACTTCACGGGCTGGGGATGGGGCTGGGTCGATGCCATCACGGGTGCCAAGCCGGTCGATGCCTATCTCAGTCTGACCCGGCTCGCCGGCGGCGCCGTCCAGCTGTCGGCCGGACTCGAAGGTGACGACGTGCTCGAGCTCTTCCGGGTCGGCGGCCTGGCCGTGGTCGTGGTGACGTCCGCCTTCTTGTTGTTCCGGCGCTCGCACCATCCACGTGCGCTCGCGCTCGCGCTGTTGGTGTTCGCCGTTCTCCATCCGACCACCCAGCCCTGGTACCTCACGTGGGGTCTGATGCTGTGGGCGGCTGCGTCGGCCGGAGAGGAGAACCGCACCT
Source organism: Acidimicrobiales bacterium (assembly GCA_041394265.1). Classification (NCBI taxonomy): domain Bacteria; kingdom Bacillati; phylum Actinomycetota; class Acidimicrobiia; order Acidimicrobiales; species Acidimicrobiales bacterium. Next base: position 602,568 of record JAWKIO010000005.1, on the reverse strand, counting down.
TTGTGTGGGGTTGCATCGCTGCCGCCTTCGTCGTGCTGCCGATGGGGCCACACCTCGGCCATCTCGTGCTCGACAACTCGAGTCGTCGATCGATCGCTCTTGCGGCGGCGGCGCTCTTGACGCTGATCGCGGCCGGCCCCATCGGGGCCCGCCTGCCTCGACCGTCTGCATTGCTTGCCGAGTCGACGCGCTGATGGAAGCGTCGAGCGACGGCTACTCTCGGGACCAGCTGGAATTGTGTGAGGGAGCACCATGACCGATTCGAACCCGTACGGCGGGAACCCGGCGATGCCCGAGCGGCCGTCGCGCCCGGGGGAACCGCCAACGCCGCCGGCGTCCACGCCGCCGACTCCACCCGCACCGCCCAGCTACGCGCCCTCACCCGACGCTCCGCCCAGCTACGCGCCCTCACCCGACGCTCCGCCCAGCTACGCGCCCCCCTCCTACGAGCCGCCGACCACCCAGATCCCCCAGTACTCGCCGCCCGCGGCACCCGCCGGCTACCCGGCTCCAGGATCGACGGTGCCGCCGAGCAGTCCCGGCACGCAGCCGGCGTACGGCGGGGGAACACCGCCACCGTTTCAGCCCCCTGGCTACGGCGGTGGAAGCGGGGGAGCGGAGCCGCCCTCTGGTGGTGGCTCGGGTCGCGGCCTGTGGCTCGCGCTCGGTGGCCTCGTTGGCGCGCTGATCCTCGCCGTTGGCGGGTTCCTCGCGCTGAGAGGCGGGGACGACGACACCTCAGGTGTCATCGCCGGCGAGGAAACGACCACCACGGTCGCCACCTCGTCCACTTCGACGACGGTGACGACAGTCGAAGAGACCACCACCACGACCGCCGACATGCCCGACCCGCTCACCACCGACCTCGTGGCGACGTCCGTGGTGCAGATCTTCCCGGCCGTCAACGGCGTGCCCGTTTGTCAGGGGTCAGGAACGATCGTCACGGCCGACGGTCTCATCGTGACCAACGCCCACGTCGTGGAGGCGTTCGGTGCCTGCAACTACGACAGCCTGCAGGTGGCCATCACCTCCTCGGCCGACGCCGCACCCGAGGTCCGGTACCTGGCCGAGGTCTATGCCCTCGACACGGCGCTCGACCTCGCCGTCATCGGCATCGCCTACGACCTCGACTTCAATCCGATCACCGTGTCGGATCTGCCGTCGATCACGGTCGGCGACTCCGATCTCGTCGGGCTGGGCGACACCATCCGCATTCTGGGATATCCGGCGTTGGGCGGTGACACCATCACGTTCACCAGCGGGTCGGTGTCGGGCTTCACGTCCGAGGCCGGCATCGCCGATCGGGCGTTCATCAAGACCGACGCCACCATCTCGGGCGGCAACAGCGGTGGGCTCGCCATCAACGACGCGTTCGAGATGATCGGGATCCCCACCCAGGCCTCGGGCGGCGCCGACCTCGACGTCGCCGACTGCCGGGTCGTCACCGACACCAACGGCGACGGCTTCGTCGACGATCTCGACTCGTGTATCCCGATCGGCGGCTTCATCAACGGCATCCGACCGGTGAACCTCGCCAAAGACCTCATCACGGCCGCTGCCGCCCGAGTGCCGGTGCAGGCCGCCCCTCCCGTTGTCGGCGCTGCCAGCGGCGACTTCTTCAACGTCGTCATGACCTCGGGGATCGGCGACGACGAACGTGCGATCGACGATGTCAAGGTGCTGCCAAGCGGCGCCAGCGAAGTGTGCGCCACCTTCGATTACGAGGGCATGGTCGACGGCACCAGCTGGGATGCGCTCTGGTCGATCGACGGTGAGTTCATCGAGGAGATCTCGATCGTGGCGTCCGAGTGGATCGGTGGTGCCGAGGGCGAGAGCTGGTGGGTCTGCGCCACCGGCGACATCGATGGTCTTCCCGACGGCATGTACGAGGTGAACCTCTACATCCAAGACGAGTTCAACAGCTCGAACACGGTCTACGTCGGTGGTCCGGGTCTGGTCGAGTTCACGGTCGTGAACGACACGCCCGATCCGGTCTGCTACCTGCAGATCGCCCCCACCCTGGCCAACGGCTGGGGACCCGACGACCTCGGCGACGACCAGACACTGGCACCCGGTGACGAGGCGGTCATCTCGATGCCGCCCGACCTCTACGACTTCAAGAGCCAGGACTGCAACTTCACTCCCGGTCCCGAGGTGTACGAGGTGGCCATCACCGGCGGCGAGCGGGTGCTGCTGTCGGGCAACTGATCTCGAGACGATCACCCAGGTGCCCGATCGGGGCATGGGAATGATCCGTCGTTATCGTGGTTGTGTAGGGCACACGAGCCCCTGAGGAGCGAACCCACCGTGAGTACGACCGATCTCGATCCCACCAACGTCGACGCCCCCGTGCTCGCGGTGAGCGAGCAGGCGCTGGCCACCGTGCTCGAGGTCCGAGCGTCCGAAGACGATCCTGCGGGCACGGCGCTGCGGGTCGAGATCACGGGCTCGAACATGACCGAGTTCCAGTACGCGCTCGAACTGGTCGCCGTCAGCGAGGCCGCCGCCGACGATGCGGTCTACACCCAGGGCGATCACGGTGAACTCACCGTCATCATTCCCGCCAACTCGGTCGAGAACATGGCCGGTTCGGTGCTCGACGTGCCGGCGAACGCCTCGGCCGGCGGTCTCGTCATCCGGAATCCGAACCAGCCGAATCCGCTGGCCGGCCTCGATCTCGACCTCGAAGGTGAGCTCCCGCAGAAGGTGCAGGCCGTGCTCGATCAGGCGATCAACCCGGCGCTCGCCTCTCATGGGGGCTACGCCGCCCTCGCCGGCATCGACGGCACCAAGGTGTACGTCACGATGGGCGGTGGCTGCCAGGGCTGCGCCGCCAGCGCGATGACGCTGCAGGAGGGCATCAAGTCCATGCTGATGGACGCCCTGCCCGAGATCACCGAGGTGCTCGACGCCACCGATCATTCGGCCGGCGAGAACCCCTTCTACACCTGATCGAGGCGCCGCGCTGCCTCTAAGCCGGGAACGCGCCCAGCATCCGGGCGGCCGACAGCGTGTTCTCGAGGACACATGCGATGGTCATCGGCCCGGTCCCGCCGGGCATGGGCGTGATCGCGCCGGCGACGGCCTGGACGGCGTCGAAGTCGACGTCACCCACGATGCCGGCCTCGGTTCGCGACACACCGACATCGATCACGGCGGCTCCCGGCTTCACGTGAGCCGGCGTGATCATGCGAGCATTCCCCGCGGCCGCCACGATGATGTCGGCCTCGCGGCAGACCTCGACCATGTCGGTGGTCCGCGAGTGGGCCAGCGTGACCGTGGCGTCCGTGCCACGGCGAGCGAACAACAGCTGCATCGGCAGTCCGACCAGCGTGGACCGGCCGATGACGACGGCCCGCTTGCCGACGGTTTCCACGCCATAGCGCTGCAGGAGCCGGATGACGCCGAGCGGTGTGGCCGGAACGTGGCCGGGGAGGTCGCGTACGAGACGCCCGAGCGACTGGGTGGTCAAGCCGTCGACGTCTTTCTCGGCCGGGAGCAACGCCAAGACCGGCTCGGGATCGAGGTGGTCGGGGAGAGGGAGCTGGCAGAGGATGCCGTGCACGGCGGGGTCGGCAGCCAGCTCGGCGACTGCCGCCTCGACCTGTTCCTGCGTGGCGTCCTGCGGCAGCTCGACGTGGCGAGAGATCATCCCCGCCTCCTCGGCCTTGCGCTGCTTCATCCGGACGTAGATCTGACTGGGCTTGTCGGCGCCGACCAGCACGGTGGCGAGACACACCGGCGGGTTACCGGCGGCCGCGATCGATGCCGCGAGGCCAGCCACCGTTTCGTCGCGGAGACGATTGCCGTCCAACAAGATCGCACCACCCGGGGTGTACTCGATGGGTCGCTCAGGTGTGGCGGCGTCGTTGGTCATCGTGAAACCTCGGTGGTGGCGGGGGCGGCGGCCCGAGTCGGGCCTCGATCAACGATGCTAGGCGGCGAGTGAACGCACCCCTCCGGCTGCATCCCGGAGGGCGGGCGGCTCAGGAGAAGCTGACGAGCTCGACGTCGAACGTGAGCGCCTGGCCGGCGAGTCGATGGTTGGCGTCGATCGTCACCGACGTGTCGTCGACGGCGATGATCTGTGCCGGCATGTTGCCTGCCGACACCTGGTCGCCGACCTTGAGTCCCGGGGGAGCCTGCTCGGCGGGAACCGTGATGATCATGTCGTCACGCCGCTCGCCGTAGGCGTCGGCCGGTTCCATACGCACGGTGCGAGACTCGCCGACGGCCAGACCGCGCACGGCCTGATCGAAGCCACTGATGACCTGACCCGAGCCGACGACGAACTCGAGCGGATCCCGTCCGGAGGAGGAATCGAACTGGCTGCCGTCGTCGAGGGTCCCGGTGTAGTGGACGGCAACGGCGTCGCCGTCTTTCGCAGTGCGGGTCTCGTTCATGTCAGCAGCTCCTCTGGCTTGTCGAGACGTCCACGATAGGAAGGCAGCGCTCCTCCGGCAACGGCGAGGATCGGCTCATAGATCGACTGGTGGTCACCGAAGCTGTCGAGGACCCACGACCATCGAGGAGACGCCTACGTGGCCGACGACGAGATCCACAACACCACGGTCCGCACCGTGCTGGGTTCCTCGCGCCGTGAACACCGTTGGGATCTCGCCCACGAGGTCGACGTGACCACGGTGCTCGGCAAGTCGTTCTTCGACCTTCGCCTGGCCCGACCCATGGGCGAGGACGATGTCGAGATCTCCATCTCGTGCTTCCTCGGCTCGGTCGAACTCCTCGTTCCGGTCGGGACTCGGGTCACGCTCGAGGGCTCCACGTTCCTGGCCGGTGCGTCGTCGGACGTGTCAGGAGAGGACGAGGCCCCTCCCTCCGACGACGAAGGGGTCGACCTCGCCGGCAAGCAGTTGCCGCGGCTCGACATCGCCGCCACCGCCGTGCTCGGCCGCGTGCGGGTTCGCACGCCCGATCGCCCCGAACGAGTGCAGCCGGACCGGTTCGCCCGCTTCCGGCGCAAGAAGTCGAAGGCCACACCCCCGCCCCAGCGCGGACTTGCCGACATCCTCGCCGACGCCGACGAGGAACAGCGCCAGCTCGCCGAAATGGCAGCCGAGGAGGCTCGACTGCTTGCCGAGATCGCCGCTGAGGAAGCGGCCACCGCTCAGGCGGCTGCTGCCACTGCGGAAGCGACGGCGGCACCTGCAGCGCCGACGCCTGCACCACCGCCCACCCACGCTGCTCACGCCGCGGCAGAGGCTGCTGCCGTCGACGCGTCGATTGCGACGTCGACCCCGGCCGAGTCGGCTCCGGTCGACGCCGAGATCACCCGGTCGACGCCCGAGGCCGACGCCGGACCCGTCGACATGAGCTTCTCCTCGAGCGAGGCCGATCCGCTGGACGACTTCGATCCAGCGGACTTCCCCGACGACGCCCCGGTTGCCAGCTGAGCGACTGACCGCTCAGTAGGCGATGCCGCCGTCGATCTTGATGATCGAACCGGTGGTGTAACTCGAGGCGTCCGACGCGAGATACAGCGCAGCGCCCACCACCTCGTGGGGGAGGCCACCGCGCTGGAGCGGGATCGTGGTTTCGGCTCGCTTGGCGAACGCATCGAGATCCCAGGCATCGGCGATGTCGGTGAGGAACGGGCCGGGCATGATCGTGTTGACCCGCACACTCGGCGCGTACTCCCGGGCGAACGCACTGCTCAGCGCGTTGAGTCCGGCCTTGGCCGCTCCGTAGGCCGCCTCGTTCGGTGTTGGCTGGACGGCGGCGATCGAGCTGATGTTGATGATCGAGCCGCCGGTGCCGCTGTCGGCCATGCGCTTGCCCATCGCCGCCATCAAGCGGAACGGCCCCTTGAGGTTGACTTCGAGCACCTTGTCGTAGAGCGCCTCGGTGACATTGGCGAGCGAGTCATACAGCGGGGACAGGCCGGCGTTGTTCACCAACACGTCGCAGCGGCCGAACTCGTCGTAGACCTTGTCGACCAGTTCATCGCACTGGTCCCAGTATCCGACGTGGCAGGCGACGGGAAGCGCTCGCCGACCGGTCGTTGACTCGACCTCGGTGGCGAGCAGTTCGCACGCCTGGATCTTGCGGCTGGCGATCACCACGTCGGCCCCGCAGCGGGCGAACGCTCGGATCATCTGTCGGCCGAGGCCACGGCTACCGCCGGTGACCACGGCCACCTTGCCGCTCAGGTCGAACAGGTTGAGCGGCTGCTCGGTGATCTGGTCGGCTTCGTCATCGTGTGATCCGGTACCGCTCATGGTGCGATCACGACCTTTCCCTTGGTACGTCGGTTGTCGAGGTCATCGAGCGCCGCCACCGCTTCGTCGAGCGGGCGCACGGCGTCGATCAGCGGGTCGATGTGACCGGTGGCGTAGAGCTCACAGATCCGATCCCAACCTCGACGCAGTGCCGATGGGTCGCGGTCGAGGCTGGCACCCCAGTGGACACCGACGATCGAGTAGTTCTTCAGCAAGATGTGGTTGGCCGGCGCTTCGGGAATCCGCCCGCTCGTGAACCCGATGACCAGGAGGCGGCCGTCCCACGCCATCGTGCGGCGTACCTGGTCGAAGATGTCGCCCCCGACGGCCTCGTAGCAGACGTCGACGCCACGGCCGTCGGTCGCCGCCCGCACCGCCTCGACCACGTCGACTTCTTTGTAATCGAACGCCGCATCGGCGCCGAGGTCGAGCACGGTCTTGACCTTGTCGGGGCCGCCGGCAAGGCCGATGACGTTCGCTCCCATGGCCTTGCCAACCTGGATGGCGGAGGACCCCACGCCGCCGGCGGCTGCGGTGACGAGCATCGTCTCGCCCGGCTGCAGATGGGCTCGGTCGTCGAGCGCGAACACGGTGGTCCCGTAGTTCGTGAGGAGGCACGCCGCATGTTCGAACGACATCGCGTCGGGAATCGGGAAACAAGCAGCTGCGGGGAACTCGACCTTCTCGGCGAGGCCACCGTTGCCCATGACCAACACCCGATCGCCAACCGCGACGGACGTGACACCATCACCCACGGCCGAGATGACACCGGCGATCTCGCCGCCCGGCGTGAACGGCAGCTTCGGCTTGACCTGGTAGCCACCGCGGATCTGGAGGAGATCGGGAAACTTCAACCCGCATGCCTTGATGTCGATCACCACGTTGCCCGCTCGGGGTGTCGGATCGTCGACCTCGACGAGCTGGAGTACCTCGGTCGGCTCTCCCAGTTCGGTCACTTGCCATGCTCGCATGGTGTCTTCCCCTCGTTCTGTCGGCGTTCTCGAACGCCTGTGATCTTGGTGGAAATCCGCTGAGCACGCCATTCGGGCGTGCGACCGGTCAGTCGGCCTCGTTGCGACGCAGCGCGCGCACGATGAGGTCGACCATCAGGCGTTCCTCGTCACGGTCTCGCCCCACGCGGCGAAGGATGAATCGAGACATGAACGGTCCCTCGATCATGTCGACGATCGTGTCCATCGGCAGGTCGTCACGGATCTCGCCCCGGGCCAGCGCACGGTCGATCATCTCCCGGATCGGCCGCTTGCGCTCGGTCATCAGTTCCTGATGGATGCGGTTCAGTTCCTCGTCGAACGACGCTGCCGCCATCGTTCCGAGCATGGTTCGCACCATCGTCGGATCGTCGAACACCGGCCCCAGCACGTCGAGAAAAGCCTGCAGGTCCGATCCCAACGAACCGGTGTCGGGGGTCGGAAACGGCACGACCATGCAGTCGATCGTGTCGATCAACAGCGCATTCGCCGAATCCCAGTGTCGGTAGATGGTCGTCTTCGCCACGCCGGACAACTTTGCGACGGCGTCGACGGTGAACCCTGCGACACCCGCCCGGGCAATGACCTCCAAGGCCGCCGCCTGCGCCTTGTCTCGTGCTGCTTCGCTCAGTGGACGGCCCATATCGCTTCGGCATCGTAGCGAAACGGCCAGGACCGCCAGCCGCGCCAAAGGTCCCGAATTTCGGGGCTCTCGAGCGGTGCCCCGTGGCAGAGTGGACCCGTGACCGCCCAGCTCCACCTCACCGACCTCGGCTTCGATCGCGGTGGCACGACCATCCTCGACGGCGTGACCCTCACGGTCGGTGCCGGCGACCGGATCGGTCTGGTCGGTCCGAACGGTGCCGGAAAGTCGACCCTGCTGCGTCTCGCCACCGGCGAGCTCACGCCGACCCGCGGCCGGGTGTCACTCATCCCCGAGTCCTCGACCATCGGACTGCTCGCCCAGGAACTCGCTCCCGAGCCCGGCGCCACCGTGCTCGACGTCGTCGCCGACCGTACTGGCGTCGCTGCTGCCCAACGAGAGCTCGACGCCGCCACCAACGACCTGGCCTCGTCGGCTCCCGACGCTGCCGATCGCTACGACCTCGCCCTCGACCGTTGGCTCCGCCTGGGCGCCGCCGACCTTGATCAGCGGCTCGCCGCCACCCTCGACCGCATCGGACTCCGAGCCAGCGTGCTCGACCAGGAGGCGGCGAGCCTGTCGGGCGGCGAGCAAGCCCGAGTCGGGCTCGCCATCATCTTGGTCTCCCAGTTCGACATCCTCCTGCTCGACGAACCGACCAACGACCTCGACATCGCCGGTCTCGCCCAGCTCGAGTCCTTCCTCGTCGGCGTCGACCGACCCGTCATGCTCGTCTCCCACGACCGGCGCTTCCTCGACCGAGTGATCTCGTCCGTGGTCGAGCTCGATCCCTACACCTTCACCTCGGCCGTCTATGGCGGAGGGTGGCAGGGATACCTCGAGGCCCGAGCGGTCGCCAAACGCCATGCCGAGGAGAAGTACGCGAACTATGTCGGCCAACGATCCGAGCTCACCGACCGAGCCCGGACCGAGCGGGAGTGGGCCACCACCGGCGTGGCCAAGGCCAAGAAGAATCCGAGCGACGGCGACAAGCTCCTCCGCAAGGCCAAGATCGAGCGAACCGAACAACTTGCCGCCAGGGCCCGACGCACCGAGCGAGCCATCGAGCGGCTCGAGGTCGTCGACAAACCCTGGGAGCCATGGCAGCTCCACTTCGAGATCGGCAGCGTCGAACGGTCGGGCGACCTCGTTGCCGAACTGCGTGACGCCGTGATCGAGCAGGGGAGCTTCCGTCTCGGTCCGGTCACGCTCGAGATCAATGCCGGTGATCGGGTGCTGATCTCGGGGCCGAACGGTGCGGGCAAGAGCACCTTGCTCGACGCACTTCTCGGCGATCGGCCGCTCACCACCGGCACCCAACGGCTCGGCCGATCCGTCATCGTCGGTCGCATCGATCAGCAGCGAACCCGCTTCGATGACACACCCCAGCTCCTCGGCGGCTTCATCGAGGCCACCGGTGTCACCGTCGCCGACGCTCGCTCCACCCTCGCCAAATTCGGCCTCGGCGCCGACCATGTGCAACGGCCGACCAGCGAGCTGTCGCCGGGGGAGCGCACCCGAGCGCTCCTCGCCGTGTTCCAGGCTTCAGGCGTCAACACCCTCGTCCTCGACGAGCCCACCAACCACCTCGATCTTCCCGCCATCGAGCAGCTCGAGCAGGCGTTGACCAAGTTCACCGGCACCGCTCTCATCGTCTCCCACGACCGAGCGTTCCGCGACGCCATCAGCTGCACCCGGTCGATCGAGGTCGCCAACGGCTTGATTTCGGAGGACGGGAGGTAGGCCATCTGCCTCAATCTCGTCGTCGACCATTCCATTGGGCGTTCGCGCACCGACACTCCGGCCGTCGGGAGGCGGCGACCGCTGTCTGTCGACGACCGAGGAGGCACGGATGCAGCAGTCACTGGTCGGACCCAACGCACGCCCCACATCACCCGCGGGGTCGTCGAAGTCGTTGCAGGTCTGGATGGTCGACGATGACCCGAATGACCTGCTCTTCCTCGAGCTGGCCATCACCGACGCCGGGCTCGATGCCGAGGTGACCTACCTCGATGACGGCACCAAGCTGATCGACAAGCTGCACGCCGCCGACGCCGACCGCTTCCCGGCCATCGTCGTCCTCGACCTGATGATGCCCGGGATCAACGGCCACGAGGTCCTCGAACTGCTGCAGAACGACTCCGCCCTGTGGTCGCTGCCTGTCGTCGTCTTCTCGCACTCCAGCCGCCCGACCGACAAGGTCAAGGGCTTCGATCGTGGCGCTCGCTGGTTCCGGACCAAGCCGAGCGACTTCGACGAGATGGTCCGCTTCGCCGAGTCGCTGCCGTCGATGGCGCAGGCCGGCGCCGAGCAGGCCGGTCTCGTCAGCGACGACACGGCCGAAGCGCTCGGTCTCGACGAGGACACCGTCGCCCAACTCGAAACCGCACTCCGCACGGTCCGCTGGCACGGCACCGACGACCTGCTGGGGTAGTTCGCGACTAAACCAATCCGGGTGGAGCGGCGTTTGTCCACCCGATGACCGGAATCTCTGTCCAGCCTGAGCAGCACGTCGCGCTCGATCTCGATGCCTTCATCGAGGCCCACTACGCGCGCCTGCTCGGCCTGCTGACACTTAAGACCGGGAGCCGAGAAGAGGCCGAGGATCTCGCGCAAGAGGCGATGCTGAAGCTGGTCCGATCGTGGCCTGAGGTGTCGCAGATGGAGCATCCGTGGGGTTGGCTCGCGACCGTGGCGGTGAACTCGTCGACGAGTTCGTGGCGGCGCGTGTTTCGTGGCCGCGCTGTGGCTGCCCGCCTCGCTCGAGCGGACCACCACCTCGACGAGACCGGGACCGTCGAGATGCTTGCGGTGATCCGTGACCTTCCGCACCGCCAGCGCACCGCGCTGCTGCTTCGCCACTACGCACGGCTGAGCGTTCGTGACACGGCCATCGCCATGAACTGTGCCGAGGGCACGGTCAAGGCACTCGTTCACCAGGCGATCGCACGACTGCGATCCGAGCTGCAAGAGGAGATCGATGATGCAGATCGATGAACTGCTCGACCGCGTGACGCCGACGGTCAGCGAAACCCCGACCGCCAACGCCCTCCGGGCCCACATCGACCGCAGCGAGCGACGGCGGCGCGCCGCGTCGGTGGCAATGGTTGCCGTCATGGCGGTCGCAGTCGCTTCTGCCGGATGGCTGCTGGGCACCTCGGATGGCGACCAGGCGATCGAGACGTCCGTGCCCACGACGGCGCTTGCGCCGACGACGGCGCCCATCGCCGATTCCCCGACGACGGTTGCCGAATCGGCATCGCTCGCCACCGATCGGTGGTTCCTGGTACCGCCCGACACGATCGACCTCGCCACCGTGAGCGATCAGCACCTCGTGTGGAGCAATGCGCAGGGCGAGGACTGGGGACCGACGACCGCCGTCATGAAGCAGCCCGTCGCCAACGGTGCGGTCACGGTGTACTTCTTGGACTACGTGGGGGTCGAGATCACCGATGGACCCGAGGAGTTCACCGAGGTCTTCCGAGAGGTCGACGTCGATGGCGACGCGGTTCGTATCGGTTCCGACCCCGAGCGCGGCAGCGTGAAGGTGTTCCGTCAGTGGGGCGACGGGGTGGTGTGCGTGGTCGGCTGGGGTCTCAGCGAAGAGGAGGCCTTCGCTGTGGCCACCGATGCCCGAGTGGTCGACGGTGAGATCGTCATGAGTGGCGAACTACCCCAGGGCCTGTCGCATGCGACGTTTCCTGCGGCCCGACCGACCGATCACCGCACCGTGCTGGGTTGGTCGCTCGACGCGTCGACCGAGGTGCGGCTCACCATGGCGCCGGGACCGCTCGTCGCTGGTGCGCTCGAGACCTTGGGGTCCGATCGTCAGCATGTCGAGGTGCGCTCGACCGAGGGGGTCTACGTAGCGGCCACCCCCGACCGCGAGCCGGCGACGATGGTCTGGGCCGAGGACGGCTACTGGTTCTCGCTCGCCATGGAACGGGTCGGGGCGGACGTCGAGCTCGGCGATCTGACGAGCGTCGCCGAGTCGCTGGAGCGCATCGTCCAACCCGATCTGGTGAAACGACTGGGCGACCCGTTCATGTTCGATCAGGCGGGCACGGTCGAGCGATGGCTCGACAACAACGCCCTCGCTCCAGGATGGGATCCTCAGCCATTGATCGATGCCGTCCCCGGGGGTGAGTTCACCGTCGCCTTCTTCACGAGGCAGTTCGTGGCGTGTACCTGGGGAGCTGAGTGGCTCGACGCCGCTCGAGCCGGCGACGACGCTCGGCGCCAGCGAGCGATCGACGCGCTGTCCAGCGGAGCTCGCTGGTCGGTGGTGCAAGCCGAAGCCCGAGCCTACGAAGCCATCGGGGGCGGAGCGGCCGACGAGCGCCTCGAATGGCTTCGGCAGGAGTTCCAGGCCACGGTCGACCGCATGGCCGGGGCCACGACTCCCGCCGAGATCGAGGCGATCGGCGGCGAGGTCAGCTGCGCCTTCCAACACCCAAAGGGTTGACCCCGATCGGTCGTCCACCCGGCGCACGGTGCTGCGTCTGGATCGCCATACGTCCGCGGACGCGTGGCATCAGATTCTGATTGCGGAACACCTGTTCCTGGCGTGTCACACCCCCTGAGTACGCTGGTCGAGCGCAGCTCGACCGGGACGATTCGCCGGCGAGCAGGATCGAAAGAAGCGGGGACACCATGACCACCGGAACGTTGATGTCGTTGAAGGACCGGCTGCGAGACACTGCTGCGATCTGGGCCCGGAGCCAGTTCGAACTGGTCAACCTTGCGGCCGAATTCGCCGATTCGGGCGAGTGGCTCATCGACGGGGCGGCGAGCGCTGCAGCCTGGCTGTCGGCCGAGGCCGACATCGAGCCGTCGACGGCTCGCGAATGGATACGCATCGGACGTTGTCTGCGGTCCCTGCCCGCGTCCGCGGACGCGTTCGAGCAAGGTGAGCTCTCCTACTCAAAGATCCGAACACTCACCCGAGTCGCCACCGCTGCGAACGAAGTCGAGCTGGTCGAACTGGCGAAGACCGTCCCGGCATCGGATCTGGGTCGGGCAATCGCCGAATGGCTGCTACGACACGGCGAACCCGAAGCCATCGAGAAGTACCAACACCGCCGCCGCGGTGTCTCATGTCGAGTCGAACCCGACGGGATGATGGCCTTCACCCTTCGACTCCCGCCGCTCGAGGGCGGAACGTTCCGTGCGGCTTTGACAGCGAGGGTGATGCGATCAACGCCACGGAAGCACGACGGCGTGTGGCCGACACTGTCACAGCAATACGCCGACGCGTTCGTCGAGCTGCTCACCAGCGGCGCCGGCACTCCGTCCTACGAGATCGTGCTGCATGTGCGGGGCGATGGCTCCGCGATGGACGACGGCATCCCGATACCGGTGAGCGTGCTCGAACGCATTGCCCCCGAGGCGTTCCTTCGGGCGTTGATCCACGATGCCGACGGGAGGCCGATCAATGCGTCAGGCAAGCAGCGGTACCCGACCGAACGGCAGAAGCGGGTGGTGATCGAACGCGATCGGGCCTGTGTCGACTGTGGCAGCACCCAGCTTCTCACCTTCGACCATTGCCCCGAGTTCGCTGCCAGCCGCCGCACAATCGTCGACGAACTCCACACTCGGTGCGCCCCCTGCCACTGGTCCCGCCACCGCAACTGACGGGTGGGTCAGCTCAGGGCCTCGGTGATGGCGGTGGTCCACGCGGCCTCGAGGGAGCGGGAGCCGACGGGGCTGAGGTGGTGATCGTCGGCGTAGAGCCAGGTGCCGTCGGCGACGGGGGTACAGGTGTCGCCGCCACACAGCGCCCCGGTGGGATCGAACACGGTGACGAGATCCGATGCGGCGGCCACATCGGCCTCGGCCGAGACCACGGGGCCTCGCCGGTCCTGGACGGCGCCGAGCACCTCGATTTCGGGCGGCGTCGGCGAGCTGCGAAGGAGCGACAGCATCCGCCGAGGGTCGTTCTCGTACTCGGGGACCACGGCCATGAACAGCACCCGGCTGCCGTTGTCGGTGAAGGTGGAGGTCAGTTCCTCGAGGCCTCGGGACCACACGCCGAGGGCTTCGTCCTGTTCGGTGGCAGCGTCGCCGGCGCGGTGGGCGATGACCCGGCCGACGTCGTCGTCGGGGAACGACGGCAGGGTGTAGAGGGTCGAGCGGTTGGCGATGACAACCAGCTCGGGTGAGCGCTCGGAGATGGTGGCGATCGCTTCGTCCTGCCAGTCGGCGCAGTCGGGGAGCGTCGCAGGCACGCGTGTCTGGATGGGGCACGACGTTCGGTACCAGACGGCGACGTCGTAGCCGAGACCGTTGCCGGCGGCGATGACGCCGTCGGCCGCAGCGCCGGCGTGGGAATCGCCGACGAGGAAGATGGTGCCCTTGGCGTTGTCGACGGCGAAGGTGCAGCGGTCGGCATCCCAGCCGGTGCCGCCGTCGCGACAGCCCGCCTCGGCTGCGAGGCCTTCGGCGCCCCAGCCGTCGGGAACGACGAGCCCCCAGTTGCGGTCGGACCCTCGCTGGACGACGAGCCCGATCAGGATCGGGAGGATCGTGGCCGTGGCGAGGAGGCGAGGTGCACCCCACGAGGGCAGGGCGCGGCCTCGGCGGATCGGCTCCTCGATCAGGTCGTACGACAGGATTGCCGGCACCAGCGACAACACGGCGGCGATGGGAACGGCCATGGCGTTCGAGGGCCACAGCACGTCGGCGAAGACGATGAACGGCCAATGCCACAGATACCAGCTGTAGGACCGGTCGCCGATCCAGACCGCCGGGGCGGTGGCGAGCACCCGTTGGATGGGTCCTGTTGGGTCGACCGAGAGGATGAGGGCGACCGTGCCGACGACCGGTACCAGTGCCGTGGCGCCGGGGAAGATGGTGAGGGCGTCGAAGGTGAAGGACGCAAGACCGATCGCAACGAGGCCGAGGACCGAAGCGGCGGTGGCGAAGACGCCGCGTACGGCGAGGCGCTCGCCGGCAAGGGCGAGGAGCACGCCGGCGGTGAACTCCCAGAACCGGGTGGGGGTGCTGTAGAACGCCATGCGTTCGGGGGCACCGAGGACCCCGAGTCCATCGCCATTGCTGAGGACGATCGACAGCGCGAGCGAGATCACCGAGCCGATGACGAGGACGACGGCAAGGAGCGAGCGGGGGCCGAGGCGCTCCGATCGTCGAAACAACGATGTCTGTCCGAGCCACCACACGGCGGCGACGACGGCAGGGAGCACGAAATAGAACTGCTCCTCGACCGAGAGCGACCACAGATGCAACAGCGGGTTCGACTCTGCGTCGACCTCGAAGTAGCCACCGCCGGAGGTGGCCAGGTAGTAGTTCGATGAGAACAGCAGGGCGGCGATGCCCGTGCCGGCGGCGGCCGACTGCGGACCGAGCGGGCTGGACAACAACACCGCAGCGAGGAGGGTGAGGGCGATCGTGACCGACAGTGCCGGCAGGAGCCGGCGGACTCGCCGTCGGTAGAAGTTGGTGAGCGAGATCTGGCCGGTTCGTTCGGCTTCGGCGAAGAGCGAGCCGCCGATGACGAAGCCGGACACGACGAAGAACACGTCGACGCCAACGAAGCCCCCGGTCAGGGGCCCGCCCGCGTGATAGATGACGACCAAGAGCACAGCGAGTGCCCGGATGCCCTGGATGTCGAGTCTGAAGTGCGACGCCACGAGCGCTGCCTCCTCCCGCATCGACAGCCCCTCGTTTGTAGCACAGGTCGGCCGCGAAGCGTGAGCGAGGGAGGTAAGAGTCGCGCGCTCTGTGACCAATCACTCACCTCAGTGGCGGTCAGTTGACCATGCGCTCCTGACCCTCCCAGAACGGCTTGCGGAGCTCGGTCTTCAAGATCTTGCCCGATGGATTGCGAGGCAGCGCATCGATCCAGTCGACCGAGGTGGGGCACTTGTAGGAGGCCAGGTTTTCGCGAGCGAAGGCGATGACGTCGGCCTCGGTGAGGTCGGGATCGGATTTCGTGACCATGGCCTTCACGGTCTCGCCCCACTTCTCGCTCGGCACGCCGATGACGGCCACGTCGGCGATGCCGGGGTGCTTCATCAGGGCGTTCTCGATCTCGGCGGGATAGATGTTCTCGCCGCCCGACACGATCATGTCCTTGACCCGGTCGTGGATGAAGAGGAAGCCATCGCGTAGGTAGCCGGCGTCGCCGGTGCGGAACCAGCCGTCGATGATCGAGTTGCGGGTGGCTTCCTCGTTGCGCCAGTAGCCCTTCATCACCTGGGCCGATTTCACCCAGACCTCGCCGACCTCACCGTCGGGGACGTCTTCGAGCGACTCGGCGTCGACGATGCGGAGCTGGACGTCGCCCCACGGTTTGCCGGCCGAGCGGAGCAGGTGCGCCCGATCGCCGCCCGGGTCGTGGTCTTCCGGATCGAGTTGGACGACACCGCCGGTGGTCTCGGTGAGCCCGTAGGCCTGCATGAACTCGCAGCCGAACAAAGCGAGCGAACCGACGAGTACGGCCTCGGTGATGGGCGAGGCCCCGTAGACCACGGCTCGCATCGAGGAAAGGTCGGCGTCGCTGGCGCCGGGCACGCTCAGGATGAACTGGAGCACGGCGGGGACGATGAGGGCGTGGGTGATGCCGAACTTCGGGATGAGCTCGAGCATCTCCATCGGGTTGACCTCTTTGGTCATTACGGTGTGAGCGCCGTTCACCATGCCGGCCAGGGCCCAGCCGCTCCCGGCGATGTGGAACAGGGGCATGGCGACGAGGTTGACGGCGGTCGAGTCGAACTTCCAGTTCTCGCGACCGACGCTCATGGTGGCCATGAAGTTGTCGTTGGTGAGCTCGACCCCCTTCGGGAGGCCGGTGGTGCCCGAGGTGTAGAGCTGGTAGCAGGTGTCGCTGCCCAGGATCTCGACCTCGGGATCGATGGCGGGGAAGGACGCGACCCAGTCGGCGTACCCCTCGTGGCCGGAGTCGCCGGGATCGCCGAGGACGAGCACCTTCTTCACCGTGTCGAGCTGCATCTTGTCGAGGTGACCCAGGAAGTCGGGCCCGATGAACAACACCTCGGCGAGGGCGTTGTTGATGATGAACTCCATCTCGGGCGGAGCGAGCCGCCAGTTGACTGCGACCGAGACGGCGTTGAGTTTGGCTCCGCCGAAGAGGTGGGGGAAGTACTCGGGGGCGTTCTTGTCGAGGAAGGCGATGCGGCTCCCGGCGGCGACGCCGAGCGAGGCCAACCCCTGCGCCACGCGCTGGGATTCGGTCTCGATTTCGCCGAAGGTCCAGGTGCGGTCGCCCGCCGTCAGGGCGAGACGATCCGGGGCGGTGCGGCCCCAGTAGCGGCTGATGCCGGCGAGGTTGGTGATGTCACCGGGTTGAGGTTCGCGGACGTCGGTCATGTCGGTGCTCCGTGGGAACTGTGTCGTCAGTCACACTCACCCTAGCTCAGCGGTCGTGGAGCGCGAAGTGCTGGTAGTCGACCAGCGACGACCAGTCGCCGCCCCAGCCCCAGCCGATCGCAGCGAAGGCCTCGACTACTACATCGCCGCTGGTGATCTGGCCCGGAGCGCCAAGCTCTCGGGGCAGGTAGTGGCGAGCAAGCTCGGGCAGCAGCAGCTCGCCCCGCAGGTAGGGATTCAGGAACGGGTTGACGTCGATCGCCAGCCCGTACGCGTGCTCGGAGTAACGGGTTCCGCCGCGGACGGCGCGGCACACGAACGCCGTGGTGATGTTCCCGTCGCCGCTGTTCGGTCCGG
This sequence comes from Acidimicrobiales bacterium, assembly GCA_041394265.1. Lineage (NCBI taxonomy): Bacteria > Bacillati > Actinomycetota > Acidimicrobiia > Acidimicrobiales > Acidimicrobiales bacterium. Next base: position 584,995 of record JAWKIO010000005.1, on the reverse strand, counting down.
CCACGTCTTCCTCGGTGATGATGCGCATCTCCTCGATCGGGTAGCGGGCGTCGAACAGCGTGCGGAAGACCTCGACGACATCGTCGGCGACGTCGGCGTTGACGATCATCTGCCCGGTGTGCGGACGCTCGTCGAAGCCCCAGAAACTCATGGTGAGCAGGCGAAGCTGGTCGGGCGGTACAGGGCATCCCTCCTCCCACGTGGACGATTCGAGCGCGCTCGCGTCAAGCGAGTCGATGACCGCTTCGAAGGGAGCATCGAGCGCAGGCGGGGGGAGCAGATCGATGGTGGCGAATCGACGATCGGTGAGTTCGTGCGGGGTGTCGAGACCGGTGGCGATCGAGCCATCGGGGAGGAGGAGATCGCGAGTGCCGAGCCACGCCGGCCGAGGCGGCAGTTCGATCGCGGTGGTCGTGGTCGTGGGCTCGGCCGTGGTCGGCGGCGCGGCAGCAGTGGTCACGGGCGACGTCGCATCGCTCGTGGCGAGTGTGGTGGTCGGCTCGGTCCGTTCGACGCCACCGGCGCTCGAACAGCCGGCCAGCAAGACCATGGCGAGGACGTATCGAGCCAGCCGGTTCGCCGCTCGGTGCGGCATCTGCTTCGATGTCGCCATGGCGAAGAACGTACTTGGTGGCGAACTCGAATCCTGTTCGCTCGATCCGTTGACCGGGTTCTATCGCGACGGCTGCTGCTCGACCGGGGCCAACGACACCGGCGTGCACATCGTGTGTGCTCGGGTCACCGAGGACTTCCTCGCCTTCTCGAAGGCGATGGGAAACGATCTGAGCACGCCGATGCCGATGTACGGCTTCGATGGCCTGGTGCCCGGCGATCAGTGGTGCCTGTGTGCCGACCGCTGGGTCGAGGCGTTCGATGCCGGCAAGGCGCCGCAGGTCGTGCTCGAAGCGACTCACGCCGCCATGCTCGAATGGGTTACGCTCGACACGCTCCGCCAGTACGAATACCGACCAGCGGCCTGACCGGGCGCCGAGCAGGCGATACTCGGACTCGATGATCGAGCCAACGTCCCCTGTCCCCGAGTCCAGCGAACCGCAGCGCACCCGCGACCCCGATCGGCTGCGGATCTCCGACGTCAGCTTCGTGGAGCTGATGGACCTGGACGAGCACGGACCCGACACCTATGTCGGCCTCGCCCCTCGCTACCCGTGGGGTCGTCTCTTCGGCGGTCAGGTCGTGGCGCAGGCGCTGCGAGCGGCGCAGCTGACGGTCGACGAGGACTACGCCGTCCACTCGCTGCACGCCTACTTCATCCAGGGCGGCACCCACCGCGAGCCGGTTCGGTTCGAGGTGAATCGGCTGCGCAACGGCACCTCGTTCTGGGTACGTCAGGTCGTCGCCCGTCAGTCGAGTGGCGCGATCCTCAACTTGTCGGCATCGTTCCAGCGGGCCGAAGACGCTGCCGACGTGCAGACCCAGTACCGGCCAGAAGGGCTGATCGGTCCCGACGACGCGGAGGAGCAGGGGTGGGGCCGAATGCTCGATCGTCGGGTGGCGGTGCGCGAGTTCGGCCACACCAGCCTGTGGCTCCGGCTCGCCCAAGAATTGCCCAACGATGCTCGTCTCCGGGCCTGTGCGCTGGCCTTTCTCTCGGACTCCGTCCCCACCGGTGCGGTCCGAGCCACCCACCCGGTGCAGGTGCCTCGTGAACAGACTCGGGAGCGCTTCGTCGGGGCGAGTCTCGACCATGCCGTCCACTTCCATCGCCCGGCCGATCCCACGCAATGGATGCTGGCCGACGTGGTATGTCACGGCCTCAGCGGCGCACGAGGGCTCTCGGTCGCGAACATGTTCGACTCCACCGGCGTCCAGGTCGCCAGTGTCGTGCAAGAGGTGCTCCTTCGGGAACGCCGGCAGGAGTCGAGCGCCGATGCAGGTTTTGGAGGAAAGTCGGTCTAGGCCGCCTTCGAAACCTCAAGTTGCAAAGGCCCCCGCCGATGTGAGGAGGGATCCACCGAAAGCGCGGGCCACATGGGATTTCGTCGAACAGTTGAAGAACAGCCACCTGCTCCGGTCGACGACGAGAACGTCGACGGGCTCACAGGCCTGCCCGACCGTTGGCAACTGGAGAACTGGGTGTCGAGCCAGCTGCAGCGCTCGCGCCGCACGGGCGATCGCTTCGGCTTGTTCCTGGTCTCGGTGTCGAACCTTGCCGAGATCAACGGTGGCTATGGCAGTGCCGTCGGTGATGACGTGCTCCAGGCCGTGGCGGAAGCCCTGAGCGCTGCCGTCGGTGCCCGCGGCCAGCTGGCTCGCTACCTGGGATCGGAATTCGCCGTGGTCTGGCCCGGGCTCTTCGGTGCCGAGGAGGCCCAACGCGTCGCGGCCGATCTGATCTCGTCGCTGCCCCATCAGGTCACCTTCGAGCGCTTCGTGGTCCCGGTGCGCGCTGCGGTGTCGGGTGTCATGAGCGACACCGATCTCAACGAACGACTGCTCCTGGTCGAGGCCGAGGCGGCGCTGGCCGAGGCACGCTCGACCGTCGGCAACAACATGGTGCTGCGTGACGACGCCTACGGCGTGCGACGCAAGCCCGAGGTGCTGGCCGTTCGACTCCAACGTGCGTTCGAGCACGACGAGTTCCAGCTCTACTACCAACCGGTGGTCTCACTCGCCGCCGGCACGGTCGTGGGCTTCGAGGCCATGCTGCGCTGGCTGTCGGCCGACGCCGGACCCACCGGCGCCGAACTGCTGGCACCCGGCATGTTCCTCGACGCGCTCCGGGCGTCGCCCATCGTGGTGCCGCTGCATGCCTGGGTCCTCCAGGAGTGCCTGACGACGGTTCGAGGCTGGAGCCGACTGATGGGAAGCCCGAGTCTGTTCGGCGCCACCAATCTCGATCCGAGCTTCATCCGCCATGATCGGTTCGCGAACGTCGTGATGAAGACGATCGAGGACCTCGACATCAAGCCGACTCAGGTGCTGCTCGACCTCAACGGCGCCACCGCCGGACCTCAGATCGGACTGCTGTGGCCGCGTCTGCAGCATCTGAAGGCGGCCGGTGTCGGCATCGCCCTCGAGGACTTCGGCATCGGCCACGGCTCACCGGATCTGCTGCGCCGCTGCCGCTTCGATGTGATCCGTCTGCCCCGCGTGCTCGTCGGGGGACTGGGACTGGCCGAGGAGGACCGGATCATCGTCACCGGTCTCATCCGTCTGGCCCATGATCTCGGCTGCTATGTGATCGCGGAGGGTGTCGAGAACGACATCCAGGCTCGGATCTTGCGCGAGGCTGGCTGTGACCTCGCCCAGGGCTTCATCTTCGGACGCCCGCAGGCCGCCGACGACATCACTCGTGATCTCGACGAGGTCCGCAAACGGGCCAAGCAGGCGGTCGCTCTGGCGGCGGGCGAGAAGCCCGAAGCGACCAACAAGCGCCCGAACGCCTAGGTGCCCGAACCGCCGCTCAGGCGTCGGTCAGTGACAGCGCCTCGAGCGCAGAGGCCGCCACACCGGCGCCGTCGAGACCGAGTGACGCCAGGATCTGGTCGGCGTTGCCGTGCGGGATGTAGACGTCGGGCACACCGAGCACCTCGACCGTGGTCGATCCGCGCAGCTCGTCGGCGATGGACGCACCGATGCCGCCGTCGCGCAGACCGTCTTCGATGGTGACGACGAGTCGATGGCCGGCGGCGTCTTCGAGCATCGCTGGATCGAGCGGCTTGACCACTCGCGGGTCCCAGACGGTGACCGAGACGCCCTCTCGAGCGAGGAGGTCGGCGGCCTGTTGCGCGGCGGCAAGCATCTTGCCGACCCCGATCAAGCAGACGTCGGTGCCGGCCCGTTCGCGCCGAGCGTTGAGACCCCGACCGACCTGATCTTCCGACACCGACGGAGCGGCCGTCTTGGGCCAGCGCAGGGCGACGGGTCCGCCGTCGAGTTGGTAGGCGTCGGCCATCATCTGCTGCAGCTCCTGGTAGGAGGAGGGAGCGAAGATGGTCATGTTCGGCACCTTCGACAACAGCACGAGGTCGAGGACGCCGTGATGTGACGGCCCGTCGTCGCCGGTGATCCCGGCCCGATCGAGGCAGAAGATCACCGGTTGGCCATGCAAGCCGACGTCGAGATTCACCTGGTCGAAAGCACGGGTCAAGAAGGTGGCGTACACGGCGAAGACGGGGCGGAGCCCGCCCATGGCCATGCCGGCGGCGGCGGTGACGGCGTGCTGCTCGGCGATGCCGACATCGAAGGCCCGATCCGGGAAGCGTTCGATGAACGGCAGGAGCCCGGTGGAGTCGGGCATCGCTGCAGTGATGGCGACGAGCTCGGCGTGTTCCTCACCCAGCTTCACGAGCGACTCGGTGAAGGCCGAGGTGTAACTCTCGGGCTTGGGGCCGCCGAGGTCGTGCATGTTCTTGATCGTGTCGTTCTCGGCCGGTGCGTACCCTCGCCCCTTCTGCGTGAGCACGTGGACGACGACCGGTCCCTCGAACTCGGCGGCGTTCACCAACGCGGTTTCGAGTTCCTGGATGTCGTGGCCGTCGAACGGGCCCATGTAGCGGGCGCCGAGGTGCTCGAAGAAGGTCTTGGGTTCGAAGGCCTCGCGGATCGCGGCCTTCGAAACGTTGATCCCGAGCTCGCTGAGCTTGCCGATGTAGGGCGCCTTGGCGGCGACCCGCTCGAGCCGATGCTGGCGCCGCATGTAGACCGGGTTGGAGCGGATCTTGACCAGGCTCTCCGACAGCAGGGAGATGGTGGGGGCGTAGCTGCGACCGTTGTCGTTCAACACGATCGTGACGTTGCGACCCGAGTGTCCGAGGTTGTTGAGACCCTCGAACGCCATACCACCGGTCATCGATCCGTCGCCGAGCACGGCGACCACTCGACGGTTCTCGCCCCGGGTCTCGAAGGCGGTGGCCAGACCGTGGGCGTAGCTCAGCACGGTGGACGCGTGGCTGTTCTCGATCCAGTCGTGCTCGGACTCTTCGCGGCTCGGATACCCCGACATGCCGCCGGCCTGACGCAGATGGTCGAAGCCGGCCTGGCGCCCGGTGAGCATCTTGTGGACGTAGGTCTGATGACCGGTGTCCCACAAGATGACGTCTCGCGGCGAGTCGAGGACGCGGTGCAGCGCGAGCGTGAGTTCGACGTCGCCGAGGTTGGAGCCGAGGTGCCCGCTACCGGCCTTGGTGACCTTCTCGACGATGAATTCGCGGATCTCGTTGCACAGCTGGTCGAGCTGGCCGGCATCGAGTCGACGCAGGTCAGCAGGTCCGTGCAGGGTCGAGAGCAACTCCATGGCGAACTACGGTAGCCGACCCGTCGCGAAGTCGACCTGCCGGGATTGTGGATCTGTTGAAGGTTGTGTGGATCTGCTCAGCGAGATCGTGGCGACGATGCGATCGCGCTCACGTGCACTTGCTCATGAAGTGCTCGACGTCGACGATGACCCGCACCACCTTGCCGGCGGCGACCAGGCCGCGACCGTCTCGGGCCGAGGTGGTGAAGAAGAGCTTGCGGCCCACCACCTTCTCGAGCGTGGCCTCGGCGGTGATGGTCTCACCGACCGGACTCGGCGCCACGTGGTCGAGCATGACCTGGACGCCGACCGAAGTCATACCCTCACCCAGCTCACTGGCCACGGCATCCGAGGCCGCTTGCTCGCAGATCGCCAACACCCGGGGTGTGCCGAGTACCGGCACCGTTCCCGAGCCCAGGGCGATGGCGGTGTCGTCGTCGGTGACCGAGACGATCACGGTGGCCGAGAGGCCGGTCTGCAATGGCATCACTCCACCGTAATGGGAACCGAACCCGGTGGGTACCCCGATCGGTAGGTGCCGTTGCTCGGCCGGCGTGCCCGATCGGGAGGCTCGAACCGGGTGCCGGTAGTCTGGGAACGTGACTGCGACGCCAACTGCCCCACCCGAAGCCGAGGCCGGCGAGCCTCTCCTCCTCGAACCCGAACTCATCGAACGGGTGCTCGGCACCGCCCGGGGCGAGGGAGCCGACTTCGCCGAAGTGTTCGTCGAAGACGTACGTGCCGAGGGCATCACCTTCGACGACGGCAAGGTCGAGAATCTCGCCAGCAGTCGCGACCTGGGTGCCGGCATCAGGGTGCTGGCTGGCTCGAAGACCGGCTTCGCCCACACGTCCGACCTGAGCGAAGCCGGGCTCGTCGCTGCCGCTCGCGCCGCCGCGGCCTCGGCCCGCATCGAGCCGGTCGAGGGGGGAGCCGTCGTGCCCGTCACGCTGCGCCGGGTCGACGCGGCACCGATCGCCGTGCGACCCGAGAACGTCGACACCGATGCCAAGGTGGTGCTGCTGCGCAAGGCCGATGCGGCAGCGAGGGCCCACGACGACGCCATCACCCAGGTGAGCGTCAGCTATGCAGGCAGCCGCCGTCGCATCCTGGTCGCCAACTCCGATGGCCTCCTGACCACCGACGACCAGACCCGCACTCGCTTTGCCGTCAACTGCGTCGCCACCGGCGACACCGGGCTGCAGACGGGCACCGAGTCCGTCGGCAACACCGTCGGCTTCGAACTGTTCGACACCGTCGATGTCGAGGCCGCCGCTCGCGCCGCCGGCCAGCGGGCCACCACCAAGCTCGAGGCCGTGCCGGCACCGTCAGGAACGCACACGGTGGTGATCGGACCCGGCTCCGGTGGCGTGCTGTTCCACGAGGCCTGTGGCCACGGGCTCGAAGCCGATCTGGTGGCCAAGGGAGCCTCGGTCTTCGCCGGTCGGATCGGCCAGCAGGTGGCCTCGCCGCTCGTCACGCTGATCGACGACGGCACGATGCCGGGTGAGTGGGGGAACGTCGCGATCGACGACGAGGGCCAACCCGCGGCTCGCAACGTCCTGATCGAGAAGGGGATCCTCGTCGACTACATGTGGGATGCCCAGCGGGCCAAGGCGAAGGGCCGGGCGAGTTCGGGCAACGGTCGCCGCCAGAGCTACCGCCACCTGCCGATGGTGCGGATGACCAACACCTATCTCGAAGGTGGCGACATGACGCCCGACGAGATCATCGCCGGGGTCGACTACGGCGTCTACGTCGCCCGGCTGGGCGGTGGACAGGTCGATACCGGATCGGGCGACTTCGTGTTCGGCATGACCGAGGCCTATCTGATCGAGAACGGCGAGATCACCTCACCACTTCGTGAGGGGCAGCTGATCGGCAACGGTCCGAAGGTGCTGCAGCTGATCGACGCCGTGGGGAACGACTTCGACATGGGCAGTCCAGGCACGTGTGGCAAGGACGGCCAAGGCGTCCCCGTCGGCGACGGCGTGCCGACCCTGCGGGTCACCGAGCTCACCATCGGCGGCACGTCCGCATGACCGCTCCCGACACCTCGCCCGAGGCGCTCCTCGGATTGGCCCGCGAACTGGTCGACCGGGCCAAGGGCAACGAGCAGGTCGAGGTCGTGCTCAGCCATTCCACCAGCACGACCATCCGGGCCTACGAACAAGACGTCGAATCGTTCACCACCGCCACGGCGAGCGCCATCGGTATTCGGGTCATCGAAGACGGTCGCGCCGGGTTCGCATCGGCCGGCACCCACGATCGTCTCGTCATCGACGAACTGCTCGACCAAGCTCGCACGAACGCTCGCTTCGCCGAACCCGACGAGTTCGTTGCCCTCGCCCAACCCGACGGTGTCGAGGCCACCGAGTTCGAGCGATTCAGCGAAGCGCTCGCATCGGTCAGCGCCGAGGAGAAGATCGCGCTCGCGCTCGAGGTCGAACGCCGGGTCAAGGCTGCCGACACCCGTATCACCGGCGTTCGCACGGCGGCGTACGGCGACAACACCGTGTCGTTCGCCCTCGCCTCCAGCACCGGCCTCGGCTACGGCGAGCGCGCCACCAGCGCCAGCGTGAGTGTCCATGCCCTTGCGGCCGACGGCGATCGCACCATGAGCGGCGGTGGGGGCGACGCAGCCGCCGACCCATCCGGACTCGACCTCGACGGGGTGGTCGAACGAGCGGTTCGCCAGGCCGTCGACCTGATCGGTTCGACCAAGCCCAAGAGCGTTCCGGTGCAGTTGGTGCTCGACCAGCGCATCGCCGCATCCCTCTACGGCATCATCGCCGGGATGCTGACCGGCGACCGGATCGTGAAGGGGCGATCGCCATTCGTCCATCGGCTGGGTGAAGCCATCGCCTCGCCACTGCTGTCGATCGCCGATACCCCGCTCGACCGCGAGTCGCTCGCCGCCACCAGCTACGACGGCGAGGGTCTCGCTTGCCGCAATCTGCCGCTGATCACCGACGGTGTGCTCGAGAACTTCCTCTTCGACGACCTCAACGCCCGCAAGTACGGCACCACCTCGACCGCCTCGGCCCAGCGAAGCACCCGCGGCCTACCGAGCCCCGGCGTGCACGTGCTGTCGGTGCCGGCAGGCGACGGTGGCGACCTCGAGCAGCTCATTGCCGGCGTCGATCAGGGGGTGCTGGTCTTCGGGCTCGCCGGCTTCCACTCGGGCGTCAACCCGGTGTCGGGCGATCTCTCACTCGGTGTCGATGGCCGCATGATCCGCAACGGTCAGGTCGCCGAGCCGATCAGCGAGGCCACCGTCGGCTCCACCTTGCAGCGGATGATGCTCGGGATCACCGCCGTCGGATCCGACCGGCTTCACCTGCCGGGTGGTGCGGTCTGCCCGAGTCTGGTGGTGGGCGATGTGATGCTGTCGGGGGCGAGCGGGTGAACGAGGCGGCGATCCGCCGTCATCCCCACCTCGCCGAGCCTCGACCGCCGGGAACGGTGCGCGTCGACATGCACTCGCACACGATGTGGTCGGGCGACTGCACCACGACCCCCGACGAATTGATCGCAGCGATCGAGGCGTCGGGCATCGATGTGCTGTGCATCACCGATCACAACACCGTCGCCGGAGCGAAGCGCCTCGCCGACGAGTTGCCGTGCCGGGTCGTGGTCGGCGAGGAGCTTCGGATCGGGCAGGGCGAGCTGATCGGGTTGTTCCTGGCCGAAGCCATTCCTCCGGGGCTGAGCGTGTGCGACACGGCCCGAGCCATCCGTGACCAGGGCGGCATCGTCTATGTTCCGCATCCGTTCGATCCGATGCGCAACGCGCTGATGCCTGCGCAGATCGACGAGCTGGCCGATGCTGGGCTGATCGACGCGTTCGAGGTTCGCAACGCGAAGACCAGCCTGGAATCGCTCAACCGTCGGGCGGCCGACTACGCCCGAGCGCACGGATTGGCGGCCGGGGCGGGGAGCGATGCCCATGTCCCCGATGCCCTCGGGGCGGCCTATGTCGAGGTGGCCGATTTCGTCGACGCCGCAGGGTTTCTGGCTGGCCTCGCAACTGGGCGGATCGTCGGCCATCACAGCGATCCGGCGCGGCCCTGGACACCGCGCATCGTCCCGTCGGTCCCCGACGAGCGCTGATCGCGGCGCGACGGCGTGCCGCGATTGCCTGACCAGGGGAGAACGGTGCTCATAAGTCGGCGCTCGATGCCGACTGGAGCGAGGTGCCGAGTGCAAACGCGCCATCGGTGGGCCTCGCCACCGATCAAGGATCGATCGACCATCGCGTGACGATGGCCTTGATCGATGGCGTCTGGGGACGTCTCCAGGCTCGGCTCGAACGCGGGTTGACCCGTATCGACCGTGTGGTTTCGGCCCTGTTCGACCGACCGCTCGAGCCCAGTGAAGTGGCCGAAGCGGTGGCACTCGGCGAACTCGTTGCCGCCAAGCTCGGTCTGCTCGGTCTGGGTTCGGCGGCCGAACTGCTGCGCAAGGCCAACGCCATGCTCGAGCAGGATGAGCTGGGCATCTCGCACGCCATCGGTCTGTCCAGTCTCCTGGACGATGCCCGGATGGCCATCGCAAACAGCGTGGCCGAGCTCAAGTTGCTGAGCCGGACCGGCGAACCGCTCGCCGTCGTCGGTGCCGTCACCGAGACGACCGACGAGCTGATCTGGGTCGCTGCGGCGCAGGGAATGCCGGTGTCGCAGCACGTCGACGGGGTGATCGGGGCCGACCGTGATGTTGCGGGTGTGATCGTGGTGCTCGACGACGAGAACACGGCCCGGTCCAAGCCGCTGCTGCGCAGCATTCGGGAGAGCCACCCGATGCAGCCGATGGTGCTGCTGGCCCCCGGCGTCGACCTCGACGGTCGGGCCGCCGTAGCCGATCTCGTTTCGCTGGTGCTGCCGCGAGACACCCATCCGATCGAAGTGATCACCGAGGTCCGCAAGGAGATCACCCGGAGTCGTCAGCCTCGCTCCGTCAGCGTGTTCGGCACGAATGCCCAGCTCCTCACCGAGCCCCTGTGGCGGCGCGGTCTGGCGGCTCGAATCGAGACCCGTATCGACGACCTCGTCGCTCGGCTGATCAACGGCGACGCCCGCGCCGTGGTGCTCATGCCCGATACCGGGGCGCTGACGCCGGACCAGATCGTGCGGTTGATCCGCACCGATCGCCGGACCCGCTCGTCGGTAGTCGTCATGATCAGCGAAGCGACCGACGCCGCCCGGGTACAGAACGCCCTCCGGGATGGGGTCGACGACGTCTTCGGCCCGGAGGTCGACGCCGACGATCTCGCCGTTGCCCTGAAGTCGCGCCTCCAACGCCGGGCCGAACTCGAGCCGGTCGTCGATCCGAGCGAGCATCGCGGCACCGTGCCGTGGGCAACGGCGACCATGATGATCGAGCGCATGCTGCTGGTCGGGTTCCGCCGCAGCACGCCGGTGGGTTTGGGCGTCATCCGGCTGCACAACCCCAATGTCGCCACTGCCGCGACCGCTGCCCTTGGCGGGCCCGGCTCGGCGCAGACACTGCGTGGCCACGACGCAGCGGCCGATGAACTCGACGAGGCGATCGCCCGGGAGTTCCGAGGCGAGGACGTGATCTCACGTCTCGACGGCGATCACCTGATCATTGCCCTCCAGGGAGTGTCTCGACGGACCTTGATGGGGCGGCTCGGCGACCTCCAGCACAAGTATCAACTGGCGGAGCGGCACTGCCGGGCGATCGGTCTCGAGTTCCCCATTGACGGGCGCTCACTCGGTGAGCTGATCGAGGAGGCCCGTCGATCGTTGGATCGGATCGCTGACGAGGGTGGGCCGTGGCTCGCCGGAGCGGACTGGCGACCCTGGGCGGCGGAAGCGCCCGACGTGATGCTCGTCGATCCCGATCGTCATCTCGGCGTCGTGGTCGGCGAGGCGCTCGGACGGCGAGGCATCAAGGTCGTGCACGAGCCCGATGCCTTGATCGCACTCGACGACCTCGCCGGTCGCGGCGGCAAGCCCCTGCCGCGGATCGTGCTCATGGAACTGGATCAGCGGGGTATCGACGGGATGGCCTTCCTGCGTCAGCTCCGAGACGCCGGCACCCTCCACCGCACCAAGGTGGTGGTGCTGTCCGGCCGCGCCCACGAGTCCGATCTCCGCATGGCCTTCGAACTCGGGGCCGACGACTTCGTCGGCAAGCCCTTCTCGACGCCGTTGCTCGTCCATCGTCTGTCGCGGGTGCTGGAACAGTGAGCAGGTTCGACCTCTTCGTCGCGGCGTGGGCTCTCGTCGGAGGGCTCGTCGTGCTCTATCTGGTGACGGGTTTCGTCAGCGACGTGACGACCAAGTTCCTCGAGCGGCGCCGTGAACGAGTGCTGCAGGTCATCGGCGTCGTACTGTTCGAGCACGATCGTGATGCCGAAGCCGTGCACGAGGACGTGGCCGATCTGCCTCGACGGATGTTGCTACGGGTGTTGCAGAACCTGGCCGTCGATCTCGACGGTGTGGCGCAGCAGCGGGTTCGTCAGCTCGTCCGCACCACCGGACTCGAACGGTTCATCCGTCGGCGCTCTCGCGCTCGCCGCTGGCGGCTGCGGGTGCAAGCGGCACAGCTCCACCACCTCGTTTCCGATCCCGACTTCGACCGGCGTCGCCTGCTCGAAGACCGTCACCCCTTGGTGCGGGCCCGAGCGGCAGAAGCGCTGACACCCGAGCAGGCCGCCGGTCATCTCGACTCGCTGATGCCGATGCTCGCCGCCGATGACACCGTGGTGCGGATGGCAGCCCAGCAGGCCGTGCTCGCGGCCGGTGGTGCATCGGTGCCTCGCCTCATCGAGCAGTTGGCGCAGGGCAAGGTCGACGCAAACGCGGCGCTCGCCGTCATCGCCAACCTTCCTGATCCTCGATTCATCCCGCTCCTCGAGGAGTATGCATCTTCGGACGACGACCGCACCAGGACCCTCATCGCCAAGGCGCTCGGCAACGGCGGCAGCTCCTCGGTGCCGCAGCTACTCACCATGCTGGAGGACGCCGACGAGACGGTTCGAGCCACGGCCATCGACTCACTCGCCCGTCTCGACGCCATGGCGTCGGTCAACGCGATCGGGGCCTGTCTGGCCGACCGCTCGTTCATGGTCCGCCGGGCTGCCGGCGAAGCACTGGACCGGCTGGGCGCCGCCGGGCGACTGGTGCTGCGTCGCCATCTCGAACACCACGACCGCTTCGCCGCCGACATGGCCCGTCAGGTGCTCGACAGCGCCAGCGCCAGGCTCGGCGTCAGCCTCCTACCGGCCAGCGACGAGGTGCTGATCGATCTCGATGAACCCGATGCCTATGCCGCAGTGGAGGTGGCCAAGCCGGTCGATCTCACGGTGTATCGGCCCGACCAGATCCGTGCGACCGTTCACGCCGAGGCCAACCGGGCCCTCGGTCAGGTCAGCGACGAGGCCGGGAGTGGCCCGCTGACGCACGCCGAGATGACCAATGCGATGTTCTTCGCCATCACCGCCGCCGATGTGATCGAGGCGCTGCTCGCGCCGGTCGAGCCCGCCTCATGACCGCGCACCTCGGGCACAGCGACGCTCCGCTGACCGTTGCCACCGTGAGCGGTGAGCTGAACAACATGTGGTCGTCGATCGTCGACTTCTTCACGGTTGCCAACCTCTTCGATCGCGTCGCCGACATCGCCGCCGGATGGGTCATCGTGGTCACGCTGCTCCAGCTGACGATGGTCGTGGCGGCGGTCGTGGAGTTGCGACGGCTCCGTCAGCGTGACCGTCACCAGATGTGGCGCCGGGTGATGACTTCGCCGCTCGCGCCACGAGTGTCGGTGCTGGTACCCGCCTACAACGAGGAGATCACGGTCACCGACACGGTGCAGGGCCTGCTCGCGCTGTCGTATCCTAACCTCGAGATCGTCGTCATCAACGACGGCTCGCCCGACCGCACGATCGATGTACTGGTCGAGGCGTTCGACCTCCGCCCGATTCACCCCATCTACCACCGGGTGATCCCGCACGCCGATGTGAAGACGATCTATCGATCGAGCCGGGAACCTCGGCTCGTGCTCGTCGACAAGTTCAACGGTGGCAAGGCCGACTCGCTCAACGCCGGGGTGAACGTCGCCACGGGTGACCTCGTCTGCGCGATCGACGCCGACACGCTGGTTGCGCCCGACGCGCTCCAACAGCTCGTCGCTCCGTTCATCATCCGCGAGGGAACGGTCGCGGTCGGTGGCAGTGTCCGGCTCACCAACGACTCGCCGGTCCATGGTGCCCGCATCACCAAACTCGTCGTGCCCAAGAAGCCACTGCCGGCGCTGCAGGCCGTGGAGTACATGCGGGCGTTCATCGTCGGGCGACTGGGTTGGAACCCCCTCGGTGGCAACCTGATCATCTCGGGCGCCTTCGGTGTGTTCGACCGTCAGGCGGTGCTGGCAGCGGGAGGCTACGAGAAGTCCTCGATCGGTGAGGACATGGAACTGATCGTCCGTTTGCGGCGGGTGGGCTACGAGAATCGGGAGTACGCCCGAGTCGAGTTCCTGCCCGACCCGGTGGCGTGGACCGAGGCACCCGAGTCGATGAAGGTGCTCGCCCGCCAGCGCAACCGGTGGGAGCGAGGCCTCATGGACGTGTTGTTGCGGCACCGGCGCATGATCCTGAACTACCGATACGGCACCGCGGGAATGCTGTCGATGCCGTTCTTCTTCATCGTCGAGTTCCTCTCACCGATCGTCGAGGCCATGGCCCTGTTGCTCCTGCTCGCCGGTCTGCTCGCCGGTCTGGTGGACCCGGGCTCGCTCTGGGTACTCGGTGCGGCGTACGGGTTCGGCACGGCGGTCACGGTGCTGACGTTGTGGTTCGACGACCTCGCCTTCCACTCCTACCCGAAGACCCGCTTCCGGCTGAAGCTGGCGGCCTATGCCGCCATCGAACAGATCATCTACCGGCAGCTCACGATCGCCTGGCGCATGTGGGGGATCCGTCTGTTCCTGATGGGTCGGACCGAGTGGGGCCAACAGGTGCGCAAGGGCTTCAGCACCACGCCCTGATCGGCGAACGAAGCAGGGGTCTCGGATCGTCGGCTAGGAGCCGAACGGTGTGACGACGAGTTCGATGCTGCCCACGGCGGCCGTTTCGACGATGGCGACCGCCCGGTCGACGTCGACGGCGAGCGTGATGCCGCTGTCGCCCACCGCGACGACTCGGCCCCGCCCGAGCGCCTGAGTGTCGATCAGCTGACGGTCACCGACGCTCGGTCCGGGGCGAAGGCCGATGATCTCCACGATGTCGCCGGTGTCGAGCGGCGGGGGAGCCAGTGGCACGGGCACGGTGACGGCGCGTTCGTCGGCTGTGAACGGATCGTTCGACCCGAAGATCTGCTCCGAGGTGATCGGCGCCCCCGTCGACACTGGAGCCCGGACCACCGCTTCGGTGAGCGCATCGACGGTGGGAAAGTGCGTGGCGATGGCGACGGGCCACTGTTCCCAACGCACGTCGTCGGGGCCGATCGTCCGACCGGGAACCAGATCTCGAGTGGCGATCGCCACGCTGCGCCTCGGGCCGAGCCCTGCGACCACTGCCCGGCTCTGGGTGACCGAACGAGCGGAGACGACGACGATGACACCGATCACGACGAACAGCCAGAACCGACGGCGATCGACTCGATCGAGCGAGATGAGCAAGCGGTCTCGGCGGCCGAGTGGCTCGGCCGCCGGGCGCGTCAGAGCTCGCTGCTGCGACGCTGCTCGATGCGTGGGTACGGACATGGGACTTCCTCGACGACATCGCCCGCGTTGGGCTCGAGAGTGTGTGGGGGAAGTCCCGGAAGCCCGGGAAACGATCGAGGTGGTCGGGGCGACCAGGCGAGGCGAGGCGACCCGGGAGTCTCAGTCGGTCGTGGTGGACGACGACGTACTGCTGCTCGAGGTCGTGCTGGTCGACGACGAGCTGGATGACTCCGAACTCGAAGAGGACGAGCTGCTCGATGACGAGTCGGGCGTGGTGGGGGGCGGCAACTGCTTGGAGTTGCTGCGGGTGTCGTTCTTGTAGAACCCCTCACCCTTGAACGCGATGCCGACGGGGTGGAAGACCTTCTTCACCGTGTGCTCGTGGTCGTCGCCGGGGATCGTCGTGAGGGTGTCGTCCTTGATCGACTGCTCGACGTCGAAGCGTTCCTGGCAGATGGTGCACTTGTATTCGTAAATTGGCATGAATCGAAAAGTTGGTCTCAGAAGCCGTGTCGGACTGCCGATGGTTTCCGCAGTCGGCGTACCAGGGTATCGGCAATGGCCAGACCCTCGGTCGCTAGGGTCGAGTCGTGTGTGATGGCCGGCCCGCATGGCCGTCACCAACCCCATTCCAAGGAGTTCTCCATTGTCTTCAGAAGTCAGGTCTTCCGAGGTCAGGTCTTCCGAGGCCAGTTCGATCACCCGTAAGCCCGTCCGCAAGGCGGTCATCCCCGCTGCCGGACTCGGGACCCGGTTCCTGCCGTTCTCGAAGGCGGTACCCAAGGAGATGCTGCCGGTCGTCGACCGACCCGTGATCCAGTACGTGATCGAGGAGGCCATCGATGCCGGCTGTGACGACATCCTGATCATCACCTCTCGCCACAAGAAGGTCCTCGAGGATCACTTCGACCGCCACCCCGAACTCGAGTCGGCGCTGGAGTCCAAGGGCAAGACCGCCGAGGCCGAGCAGGTGCGAGCGCTGTCGGATCTCGCGAACATCCACTTCATCCGCCAGGGCGAAGCGCTCGGTCTCGGCCACGCCATCGGCATGGCGAAGGATCACGTCGGCGACGAACCGTTCGTGGTGCTCCTCGGCGACGACATCATGCGGCTCGAAGCGGGTGTGCTCCCCGGCATGATCCGGGCCTACGAACAGCACGGCGTCTCCGCGGTGGGTCTCATGGAGGTCGCGCCCGAGGACATCTCGAACTACGGCTGCGCTGCGGTCGAGCCGACCGAGAACGACCTGGTGAAGGTGACCTCGCTCGTCGAGAAGCCACCGGCCGCCGAGGCGCCGTCGAACCTCGCCATCATGGGCCGCTACCTGTTCACTCCGGCGATCTTCGACGAGATCGCCCGCACCAAGCCCGGTGTCGGCGGCGAGATCCAGATCACCGACGCCATGGTGCGACTCCTCGACACCGAGGGCATCTACGGGTTCACCTTTGCCGAAGGTCGCTACGACACCGGCAAGAAGGAGGACTACCTGCGCTGCGTCGTCGAGATGGCGCTCGAGCGTGACGACCTCGGTGGAGCGATGCGAGAGATCATCGCCAACGTGGCCAAACGAGAGCACCTCATCTGAGCTGCTGAAGCGCGTGTCCAGCGCCGCCTGTCGGCGGGCACGATGGCATCGTGGTCGAGCGGGTAGGTTGCGGCCATGATTTCGCTCGAGGACGCACAGGCTCGGATCAACGCCGACATCGCGGAGTTGCCGATCGTCGAGGTGCCGCTCGCGGATTCGCTCGGGCTGGTGCTCCAGCAAGACGTCGTGGCCACTGAGCCGATCCCGCCGTTCGACAACACCGCCATGGACGGCTTCGCCATCCGTGCTGCCGACTCCGTGGGAGCCAGCGAGGCCGCACCGTTGCGGCTGCCGGTCGTGGCCACCGTGGCGGCCGGTGCCGTGGCGCCTCGTCCGCTCGAGCCGGGCGAAGCGATGCGCATCATGACGGGCGCCCCGATTCCCGACGGTGCCGACGCCGTCATCATGGTCGAGCTCACCCGACCGATCGACGACGGCGCGGTCGAGCTGCTCGATGCCGTGCCCGTCGGCAACCACGTCCGGCCGACTGGCGACGACATCCCGGCCGGCACGGTCGTCTTCGGTGCCGGAACCCTGATCACCCCCGGCCACATCGGTGTCATGGCGAGCATCGGGGTCGCTCGCGTCGCCGTGCGGCGCCGGGCCCGAGTCGGCGTGTTCTCGACCGGCGACGAACTGGTCGACGCCGGTGTTCCGCTTGCGCACGGCCAGATCCGTGACTCGAACCGGCCGACGCTGCTCGCCTTGCTCCGAGAAGCGGGCGTCGAGCCGGTCGACCTCGGGCGTCTCCCCGACGACGAGGCCCAAATCGACGCTGCGCTGCGGGCCGCGGTCGACCCTGCGTCCGACCGACCGGTCGACGCGCTCCTCACGTCGGGCGGCGTGAGCATGGGCGACTTCGACTACGTGAAGAAGGTGCTCAGCGAACTCGGCGAACTCAATTGGATGCAAGTGGCGATCAAGCCGGCGAAGCCGCTGGCCTTCGGACTGCTGTTCGGGATCCCCGTCTTCGGGTTGCCCGGCAACCCCGTCAGCTCGGTGGTCAGCTTCGAACTGTTCGCCCGACCGGCCATCCGCACGATGATGGGCTTGCCCCAACCCGAGCGCCGTAGCGTGTGGGCGATCGCTGACGAACCCTTGCTGCGGACCCCCGATGGCAAGGTGCACTTCCAGCGGGTGGTCGTCGAGCCCGAACCCGACGGTTCGTGGCGGGTTCGCTCTGCCGGCGGCCAGGGTTCGCACCAGCTCAGCGCGTTGGCCACGGCGAATGGGCTCGCCGTGCTACCCGACGGCGACGGGGTTTCGGCCGGCCAACGGGTTCGAGTGCTCCAGCTCGACAGCTGAGCCGCAAGCTATGCCGTCCTCGCCGATCGATGACCTCCGCTCGTACTACGAGACCGAGGCCCGACTCGGCCGTCGCACGGCGCCGAAGGGATTTCGCACCGAGTGGCGAGCAGCGTTCGTCGCTCTGCTCATTGCCGAACACCGCCGCTCGGTGCTCGACTTCGGTGCCGGGCCTGGGCTCGACGCCGGTCCCTTCCACGATGCGGGTATGCACTACGTCGGGCTCGATTTGGCTCACGGCAACGCACGAATCGCCCGGGCCGCCGACGCCGTGGTGGTGCAGGGATCGATGTCGGCGCCGCCGTTCCGGCCCGCCAGCTTCGGAGCCGGCTGGTCGATGAGCACGCTCATGCACGTGCCCGAGAGCGAGGTGGAGGACACCGTGCACGCCATGGTCGGGGTGCTGGAACCCGAAGCGCCATTGCTGATCGGGCTGTGGGGTGGCGACCGGCGCGACGAGATCGATGTCGAGCAGATCGCGGGCGAACGCCGACTGTTCAGCCTGCGCCCGTTCGATCGGAACCGTGAGCTCGTGGCGGTCGGCGGCACGGTCGAGCGGGTCGAGCGCCTCGAGGTCGGCCCCGAGGGATGGGAGTACCACGGGTTCCTCCTTCGAGCCCACCCGTCGCACGGCTGATCCCAGCAAGCCTCAGGGCGTCCCAGCAGCCGGCTGCTGGAAGCCCCTGAGCTTTTCGGGAGTTGCGGTCAGCCCCTGAGCTTTGTGAAGCGGGCCTCGATCGCTCGCGGGTCGCCGTCGTCGTCGTGGTGCACCTTTACGAGGTCGAACCCGTTGGCGGTGAGTGCGTCGGCAAGGAGATCGGCCTGATCGGCGCCGAGTTCGAGCAGCAGTGAGCCACCGGGGCGGAGGAATTCGGTGCTCTCGGTGATCGCTCGGCGGAGGAGCTCGGTGCCGTCGTCGCCACCGTCGTACGCACTCGGCGACTCGAAGGTGAGGGTGTCTCGCTGGAGGAGGCCGAGCGCCGTCCGGGGAACATAGGGCACCACCCCGACGACGACGTCGACCGTGCCTCGCAACGCATCGGGCAGCGGAGTGAACAGATCACCCTGGAGCGCATCGACACCGTTGTCGGACGCACAGGCGACGGCCACAGGATCGAGGTCGGTCGCCACCACCCGAACATCGAGTCGTTCGGCGGCGATGGCTGCGGCGATGGCGCCTGATCCCGTGCAGATCTCGACGGCGATGCCCCGGAGCGGAGGGAGCCCGGCTGCTCGCCGGGCCAACGGCTCGGAGTGTTCCCGAGGTACGTACACCCCGGGTCGGATCGTTATGGCGAGCCCACAGAAGGGTGTCGAGCCGCAGATCCATGCCAGGGGTTCGCCGGTCAGCCGCCGCTGCACCGCTTGGTCGATTCGATCCCGAGCATGTCGAAGCAGGAGGTCGGCTTCTTCCTCGGCGGCCACGAAGCCGGCCTGCCGAAGCGTGGCCGCGAGTTGGTCGCGATCGGGTGCGACGCGATCACGATCGACGGCAGCAGAGTCCATTGGTACCAGTATGCGCCGCTCCCCGTACTCGAGGCGCCCGGTGACCCTGCGCCAGGTGGCAGCGTTCACTACGGTTGCCCGATGCGGTGGGAGACGTTCAACGTGGTGGCGCACCGAGGAGCGTCCGACATCGCGCCCGAGAACACCATGGCGGCGTTCACCCGTGCGGCAGCGTTGGGCGCAACGGCGATCGAGTTCGACGTGCACCAGACCGCTGACGGCGAACTTGTCGTCCTTCATGACTACCGGGTCGACCGCACGACGAACGGCTCGGGCATCATCTTCGAGATGCCGTGGTCGGAGGTGTCGCGCTTCGACGCCGGTGGATGGTTCGGCGAGGACTACATCGGCGAGCGGATCCCCCGACTGTCCGAGGTGCTGGAGCTGCTCGACCTCGACTTCGAGCTGGAGATCAAAGGACATGCGCCGGCGATGCTCGAGCTGGTGCTCGATGCCGTCGATCGAGCTGGTGTGCTGGATCGGGTCAAGTTCACCGGGTGGAACCTCCCGCTGCTGGCCGAGCTGAAGCGGCGTCGGCCGGGGGCGACGATCGGGCTGTTCTCCCGCCTACCCGATCCGTGGATGGATACCACGCTCTTCGAGCACGTCACGGTGGGCCTGGCCGCACACTTCGATGCCGAGGTCGCACACGTGCACGCGTCGGTGCTCACTCCCTCCATCGTCGAGCGACTGCACGCCCAGGGAAGCAGGTGCAGGCGAACGACGCCACCACAATGGACGAAGCTCGGCGAGCCATCGCCACCGGGGTTGATCACGCGTCGGCCAACGATGTGGCCGGTCTCGTTGCCGTCGTCGGACGCCCGGCATGACGAGCCGTCAGGTCAACGACTTCTCGAACCAGCGCTTGGCGAATGGGTTGTCGTTGTAGCGCTCGATCGAGTGGTAGCCCGCGGTTTCGTACATGTTGATGGCCTCGGTGAGCACGCTGTTGGTGTCGAGCCGGACCGTGTGCTGTCCGAGTGCGCGCGCAAGCTCCTCCAGCGCTTCGAGCATGCGACGCCCGAGGCCGACCCCACGCCAGTCCGGATGCACCCACATCCGTTTGATCTCTCCGACCTGAGGACCGATCTCCTGCACCCCACCGCACGCAACGGCGGCACCATCGGCGAAGGCGACGACGAAGCGGCCAAGGGGCGCACGAAGCTTCGGCGCATCGACCACCAGCGTGTCTCCCGGGTCAAAGCCCTCGGGAAAGAGTCGATCGAGTTCGTCGAAGTAGGCGGTCATCGAGTCGATGGCGGCGTCGCTCGATGGATCGACGACGTCGAGGCGCACGGTGGCCGCTCGCAGGAGTCGGTCGGCCGTGGCGAGCGCATCGACGAGTCGGCGTCGTTGCCCTTCCGACAGGGGAGCGAGGAGTTCGCCGGCAAGGGCGTCGGATCGCTCGTCGAGCCGATTCCACTCGTCGCGGCCGGCGTCGGTGAGCCGGACCAGTCGGCGCCGACCGTCGCTCGGATCCGTCGAGGTGTCGATCAGACCGTCGGTCTCGAGGGCCCGCAGCAGGCGCGACACATAGGCGGAGTCGAGGCCCAGCCGTTCGCGTAGCTCGCCGACGGCTGCGCCATGCGGGCTGATCTCCCACAGCAGACGAGAGTGGCCGAGCGGACGATCGAGGCCGAGGAATCGATCGTCGAGGACGCCGATCCGTTGCGTGAAGCTGCGATTGAAGTGGCGGAGGGCCTCGACGCTGGTGGTCATGTAGCTGACTTTAGTCAGGTATCGTGTCCTTCGTGCCCGCCGACACCCCGAATCCTGTGACTTTTGCGCCGATCACGACCGAGCGACTGCTGATCCGTCCGCCCAAGCACTCGGATCTCGACGCGCTGTTCACACGCCGCAACCATCCGGAAGTCGCGGCCCTGCAGTCGTGGTCGCTGCCCTACGACCGCTCCCGAGCGGAGGGCCTGATCGAGGCCGTCTGCGCCATGTCAGGGCCGGGCGACGGCGAGTGGTGGATGTTGACCATCGAGTCCTCAGTCACCGGCGACATCGTCGGCGACCTCGCCCTCCACCAGAGCTGGGAGGGACGATCGATGGAGATCGGCTACACGCTCGATCGGACGTGGTGGGGGAGGGGGCTGGCCACCGAGGCGGTGAGGGCGCTGCTGGGTCGGTTGTTCGACAGCGATCGGCTGGCCCGTGCGCACGCGATGCTGCACCCGGACAACATCGCGTCGGCGCGTGTGCTCGAGCACAACGGGTTCCGCTACGAGGGTCGCACTCGTTCGTCGTACTGGGTGGGCGAGGTCAACACCGATGACGTGCTCTACGGCCTCACCCGAAGCGACTGGGAGCGGTGGTCTGAGCGACCGACCACACCTCCCACCTCGGTCGAACTCGTGGCGCTGGAAGCGCACGACATCGATGCGCTGCTCGAGATCGAGACCCATTGGACCGATGAGCGGGCTGGCGGGGGGATCGACGCCGTGCTCGCCGACATCGCCCGGTCGGCGATCGGCGGTCAGGTTGCGACGGCCGGGAGTTCGACGGCCGGGGGTTCGACGCTGCGGCCTCGTGGCATCGTCGCCGACGGTGAACTGGTCGGGCTGTTCATCGAACCAACGGCGTCGTCGCCGGCACCTCGGCTGATCATCGACCGGCTCCATCGGGGACGAGGCATCGAGGCCCGGGTGAGCGCCGCCGCCTGAGGGCGTCGTCAGCGGAACTGGTCGATGAGGATCATGTTGCCGTCGGGGTCTCTCAGCGTCAGCGACGCCGGACCTTCGGTCGACTCGGGGTCGACCCGGCTCACCGGTTCGATGCCGTGGGCGACGAGGTGGGCCTCGATCGTTCGCACGTCGTCGAAGGGGTCGACGGGGCCGAGGTCGCGGCCGAGCCCCGGGTTGAAGGTCAAGATGTTCGAGTCGAACATGCCTTCGAACAGACCGATCACCGACGTTCCGTTCACCATGATCAACCAGTGCTCGCCGGCGTCGCCGCCGGTCACCGTGAACCCGAGCGCCTCGTAGAAGCGCTGAGAGGCGGCCAGGTCGGCGACCGCGAGACTGACCGAGAATGCTCCGAGTTCCATGGTGACTCCTTGTCGTTTCCTGGGCCGCCTCACCTTAGGCAGTCCCGGCCACCCGATCTTTCGCCACCGAGCATGGCCCCCTATCCTGGGCCGATGGAGTTGAAGGACCGTTTCGGGCGCGTGCACACCGATCTGCGGATCTCGGTCACCGACCGCTGCAATTTCCGCTGCGCGTACTGCATGCCCGAAGAAGGGATGCGCTGGCTCGACCGGTCCGATCTCCTCAGCTTCGAGGAGATCGAGCGCATCACCCGAGTGCTGGTCGAGCAGTGCGGTGTCACATCCGTGCGCATCACCGGGGGTGAGCCGACGGTCCGGGCTCGGCTCCCGATCCTGATCGAGAAGCTCGCTCGGCTCGACGTCGATCTGGCCATGACCACCAACGGCGCAACGTTGGCCCTGCTCGCCCACGACCTGCGCGCCGCTGGGCTCGAGCGGATCAACATCAGCATCGACTCGCTCGATGCCGAGCGGTTCCGTGCCTTCACCAAACGAGACGAGCTGCCGCGGGTGCTCGAGGGAATCGATGCCGCCGTGGCCGCCGGTTTCTCGCCGGTCAAGCTCAACGCCGTCCTGATGCGTGGGATCAACGACGACGAGGTGGTCGACTTCCTGCGGTTCGGGCGAGACAAGGGCGTCACCGTCCGCTTCATCGAGTTCATGCCGCTCGACGCCCAGGGCGAGTGGTCGTCGGACCGGGTCGTGCCCTACGCCGAAATCCTCGAACGGGCGAGCGAACACTTCGATTTCGATGCCGTCGACCGCGGTCACGCCCCGGCTGAGCGGTTCCAGTATCGAGACGGCGCCGGCGAGTTCGGGATCATCGCCAGTGTCACCGAGCCGTTCTGCGGCAGCTGCGACCGCATGCGCTTGTCGGCCGAAGGCCAGCTCCGCAATTGCCTCTTCGCTCACGATCACGTCGACCTGCGAGCCGTACTGCGGGGTGGCGGCACCGACGACGACCTCATCGCCGCCGTTGCCGGCGAGATCGAGCGGAAGTGGGCGGGCCACGCCATCGGGCAGGTGCACTTCCTCCGTCCGTCGAAGTCGATGAGCCAGCTGGGCGGCTGAGCCCGAAGCGGCACCCATGGCTAGGGTGTCGGGGTGACTGACGGAACGTTCACCCATCTCGATCCCCTCGGCCGCGCGCGCATGGTCGATGTCACGCCGAAAGAGCCGACGCATCGTCGTGCCGTGGCCCGAGGCCGGGTCAACATGGCGCCCGAGACCACGTCGATGGTGGCCCAGCGGGCGATGTCGAAGGGCGACGTCCTGGCGGTTGCCCGGGTGGCAGGCATCCAAGCCGCCAAGCGGACCAGCGACCTCATTCCGCTGTGTCATCCGCTGATGGTCGGCGCCGTGCTGGTCAACTTCGAGATCGG
The DNA here is from genome assembly GCA_041394265.1 of Acidimicrobiales bacterium. Taxonomy (NCBI): domain Bacteria; kingdom Bacillati; phylum Actinomycetota; class Acidimicrobiia; order Acidimicrobiales; species Acidimicrobiales bacterium. Next base: position 561,221 of record JAWKIO010000005.1, on the reverse strand, counting down.
CGACGACTTCATCGAGATCGAGGCGCAGGTCGACACCGTCGACCGCACCGGGGTCGAGATGGAGGCGCTGACGGCCTGCTCGATCGCGGCCCTCACGATCTATGACATGTGCAAGTCGACCGACAAGTCGATGACGATCGGTGACATCGCCTTGTGGGAGAAGACCGGGGGTAGATCCGGGGTGTATCGACGGGCCGAAACCGACGTGCGTGAGGGCACCGACACCAACGGTGACGGTGCTGGTGAGGGGTCCGAAGGGACCCATCGCTCCTGACCTGCGGAACGCCCGGTGCGGTTGTCGGACGCGGAGGGTCGTAGTAGGTTCAACCTCGGCTTCCGGGCGTATCGACTCACCGCCGTGAGGACATCCGCCCATCCCTCAGCCCCGTTCGTGCTCGATTCCTCCAGAGAGGGTGTCCCTCCGACATGCCTTGGTTCCCCACCGTCGTCCTCACCGCTCTCGCCCTGGTCTGGGGTTGGGTGCTGGGCCGACCGGCACTCCAGAACATGATGAATGGCGCCCGGCGTGACCCGGTCGGCCACTTCAACCACCAGTTGTCGGTGCTCGGGCAGGCGCCGGATCGTTCTCGTTCGATGAGCGGTGGGTCGTGGCAGGCCCAGTCGGTCAAGAAGCGCCGACTGCAGGTCTTCCTGGCACTCGTGATGGCGGCTGCTGCGTCATTCGTCCTTGCGCTGGCGCTGAACGGCATCTTCTGGTGGCAGCACCTGCTGCTCGATGCCGCACTGATCGGCTACCTCGTGCTCGCCTCTCGAGCCGGTGCCGCCGAGAACCTGCGCCTCCAGAACGTCTCCTATCTCGGCAGCACACAGCAGTCGGTCAAGACCGGCTACGCCCGAGCGGTGGGAGATCGCTGAGACCCGCTATATTTGCTCGGCGCCGGTTGCGAGGTTCCTCGTCAGCCGGCTCGTCACGGGGGTGTAGCTCAGTTGGCTAGAGCGCCTCGGTCGCATCGAGGAGGCCAGGGGTTCAACTCCCCTCACCTCCACCCCGTCAGTCCTGCGTGATCCCCGTCGCCTCGTGGTGGCGGGGATCGGACGTTTTGGGGTGGGGATCAGTTGCCGCCGGTGACGTACAGGTAGCCCGGCGACGGAGGCTCGTCGTCGCCCGTGTCTTCGGCGTCGACACTGTCCTCCGGATCGACACTGTCCTCCGGATCGACACGGTCGTCCGGGTCGACTCGGTCGTCCGGGTCGAGATTGTCCTCGGGGTCGTCGATGACCTGCCACTGGGGGAGGGCGTCGTCGGGGTGGCCGGTGAAGTCCTCGTCCTGCGCCATGGGATCGGTCGCACTGGTGGTGAGTGCCTGATGCGGCGCCGTTTCGGTCACGGCGGGCAGCGGCTCGTCGAGGCGGGCCTCGTGCAGGATCGACCGCAGCTGCTCGGAGCTGAGGGCGATGAACAACATGGTGCGAATGTCCTCGGGCGTGAGCGGACCGTCGTCGCTCAACGTGCCGGAGGCAACCAACGCATCGACCGCAACCCGTCGCTGCTCGTCGATGGTGCGGTCGATTTCGGCCGGGTGGTAGTCCCGCAACGCAATGGGCTCGGCGACGGGCTCGGCAGGTGCCGGGGGCGGGCCGAGTGGTTGCATCGGCTCCGGAGCAGCGATGACCGGCTCGTTTGGCGCTTCGGCAGGTGCCGGCGGAGCGTCGGCGACGGACGGGGTGGTGGCTGGTGAGATGTCGCTGAACGGCGGCGAGGTTGGCGGTGCTGAAGGCGGCGGTGCTGCTGTTGGCGGCGTCGAGGCAGGGGTCGCAGGAGGTGCTGCAGGGTGAGTTGCCGGGGGAGCGGTGGCTGGCTCGGGGGCCAAGAGCGAGGCGTCGCCGGCCGAGGTGCTGGGCGGCGTCGTCGTCGGCTCCCGTCCGAAGAGGGAGGCACCTGGTGTGCTGGGCCTGGCGGCCGGTGGCGTGTGCGGTTCGCGTCCGAAGAGGGCGGCGCCGGGCGTCGGTGCGGGACGCCCGCTCGGGGCCGGTGCGGGGCGGACAGCGTCGGCCGTGGGGGGTGCGCTCGGAGCAGCTTCGGGGTCGTTTCGGCGAGTGGTATTCCGCCGACCGAAGAGGCCGTCGGCGCTGCTGGGCCGTGGCGCCGGCGTGGTGACGCCGAAGAGGCTGCCGCCGCTGCCTCTGACCGCACCGGGGGACGCGGCGGTTGCCGGCGCGGGCTGGGTCACGATGATCGGCCCCCGGCGTTGGGTCGTGGCGGCCGTATCGGCCGGACGCGTGGTGGCCAGACGGTCGGAGAAGGTGGCAGGTACCTCGTCGTACTCCACCTCGTCCTCGGGAAGGTGGTTGGCCCGCCGGGCCCCCGCCAGATCGGCCACCAGCAAGTAGAGGCAAACGAGGAACACCAACGCGCCGACCGCAGCGATGGCGTAGCGGCCGTCGCCGTCCTCGAACGTGGTCTGGTCGAAGTCGACCGCATGGGTCACCGCCGAGATCATCACGGCGGCAGCGGCCGCGCCGACGAGGGCGTAGAGGATCCGCTTGATCATGTCGACATCACGTCGCAGATCGTAGGCGAGCCGATGCGCCGAGTTGGCGAGGGGGCGAGATCACCCTCGGGCAACGCTCAGGCGTCGACGACGATGTTGCCGTCGGCCGGCCCGGCCAGCGGCGGCTCGGTCGACCAGGGGAAGTTGATCCATCGGTCGGTCTTCTTCCACACGTAGTCGCACTTGACCAACGAGTGTGGCTTCTCATAGATCACCGCGGTGCGTGACTCGTCGACGACGTCCTGGCAGAACTCGTGGACCGCCTTGAGTGTGTGGCCGGTGTCGGCGACGTCGTCGGCGACGAGGATCTTCGCGCCGGTCAGGTCGACCTTGTCCATGTAGGGCGGGAGCATGATCGGGACCGACAGCCGCTCGTCGACGCCGGCATAGAACTCGAGGTTCATCACGTAGAGGTTCTTGACCGAGAGTGCATAGCCCAGGGAGCCGGCAGCGAAGAGTCCGCCGCGGGCGATCGCCAGGATCATGTCGGGCCGATACCCACTGTCGGCCACCTGCTGGGCCAATTGCCGTATGGCGGTGCCGTAGGTCGCCCAGTCGAGTGTCTCGCGCGGAATGTCCTGCCCGTCGGCCACGTCAATCACCTTTGTCGAGGAATCGTCGGGCTCGACGGTACTGGGGACGCAGGCCCGAGCGGTCCTGGTGATCAGGGCTGACCGTTGAGGTAGTTGTAGACCGTGAAGCGCGAGACGTGGAGACGGTCGGCGATGTCTTCGACCGCCTTTCGCAAGTTGAAGGCGCCGAGCTCGTCGAGACGTCGGACGACCGCCTGTTTTCCTTCGCGATCGAGCCGCTCGACCGGCTGGCCCAGTTCCCGCTCGATCTGGTCGATGAGGCGGTCGAGCGCCCCGTGGAGGCCGGAGAGGCGAAGACCGCCGACGGTCTCACCGCCGATCACGATTGGCAGATCGGCGGAAGCGAGGGCGTCGGCCGCGACGACGGTTGCTCCCACGCCTCGTGCCGGCAGTCGGAGGCCTTCGATCACCGCATCACGCTGCGACGGGGTCAGGCGAGCGGCACTTCCCTTGCGGGAGTCGTCGCCGGGGCGGGCGCGAGCCGAGCTGTTGTCGCCCGCTCCCCCCTGCGTCGAACGTTCACCCACGGTGACACGCTAGCGCCCCATCCTCGAAGGCTGTGGTGAAGCGAGTATCCTCGCTTGATTCCGATGTTGGATGATCAGTTCCCCCCGCTTCCCGTCGCCAATCCCACGCTCCGCCGCACGATGGCGCGGCGGTTCGCCGGTTTGGCGATCGCCGCCACGCTCGTGGTCGGTGGTGTCGATGCCGCCGGCGGACAGGAGTCGATCGACGACGCCCGTTCGCAGCGTGAGCAGGTGCGCGAGGAGCGTGCGGCAGCAGCGGCGGAACTCGACGCGGCGCGAGCCGACGACCGTGAGATCCAAGCGGCGCTTGAGGCGATCAACGAGAGCGTTCTCGCCCAGCAGAATGCACTGGCCGACGCACAACGCCAGCTCGATGTGGCCCACGCCGTTGCCGAGCAGGCGTCGGCCGATGTGCTTGCGGCCGAGGCCAGGATTGCCGACATTCGAGCACGCCTCGCCGAGCTCGCCGTGAGCGGGTTCGTCGGGGACGAGGGCCTCACCGGTGTGTCCTACGACTACCTCTCCGCTGAGAATCCCGCCGATGCCATGCGACGGGCCACCATGCTCCAGCTCGCCAACACCGATGCCCCCGATCTGCTCGAACAGATGCGGGTCGTCGAGGAGGACGCCGACATCGCCCAGGCGATCGCCGACAACGCGGTCGAACAGGCGGCGGTGCTCGAGGCCGACATGGCGGCGATCCTCGTCGATCTCGAAGAACAGCAGGCCGTCCAGGCCGCGCTGAAGGCCGAACTCGACGCTCGCATCGCCGAGTGGGAGGAGACCGTCGCCGAGTTTGCGGCCGAGGAAGCGGCACTCAGCGAATTCATCCGGGCCGAAGAGGCCAAAGCCATCCCGCCGCCGCCGCCACCGGCGGCTGGCGCCGGCGGTGTCTCGGCCTCCGGGTTCCAGTGGCCGATCTCCGCCTACGTCACGAGCGAGTACGGCTGGAGGATCCATCCGATCTACGGCACGAAACGGCTCCACGCCGGGATCGACCTCGGTGCCGGCACCGGCACGCCCATTGCTGCCTCGGCTGGCGGGACCGTCATCCACGCCGGTCCGTACGGCGGGTACGGCAACGCCGTCATCATCAACCACGGCAACGGGATCACCACGTTGTACGCCCACCAGTCGAAGATCGCGGTGTCGACCGGCCAGCAGGTCGGTCGGGGCGAGGTCATCGGCTACGTCGGCTCGACCGGTAACTCGACCGGCCCCCATCTCCACTTCGAGGTCCGGGTCAACGGCTCAGCCGTCAACCCCCGGGGCTACCTCCCCTGAGGTTCCCACCGTTCGAACGCACGCTGACGGCGAGGACCGACCGCGTAGACATACAACCGGCATACACGTATGGTTGACGTATGTCTGACGTCATTCCTGACAAGCCGAAGCGCAAGTCGATGTTCCTCGGCCCTGACGCGCTACGCAACCTTGCGGCAACCTCGTCTCGGCGACGAACCGAGCGGGAGGCGGTGGAGGACGCACTTGCGTTGCTCGCCGCACGAGATGCACAACGAGATGCGATGCAGGAGTTCATCGACTGGGCGACCGTGGAGTGGGGAGCACCGACCGACGCCGAGCGTGCGAAGGCCGACGAGATCTGGTCTGCTCGGTGATTCTCGACGCTGGGGTGTTCCTCGCTCTCGAGAATCCCTCGCAGCGACGGGTGGTGCTTGCCCTGGTCGAGAAGATGCAGGCTGAGGGTGTCGAGCCGGCCACGAACGAGGTTGCGTTGGCGCAGGCTTGGCGGGATCCAGCCAAGCAGGTGCCGATGGCGATGTTGGTGAGGGCCACAACGGTGTACCCCTTCGGTGATCCGCGGGTGATCGGGCGCCGTAGCGCAGTCGCGGGATCGAGCGATGTGGTCGACGCCAGTCTGGCCGTACTGGCCGATCACCTCGGGATGCCGATCCTGACCACCGACCCGGCGGACATGGCGGTCCTCGACGTCGCGTTCCGCAAGCTCTGAGCGAGCTCCGGGTCAACGGCTCGGCGGTGAACCCCCGGGGCTACCTCCCCTGAGGTCAGCGCAGATGCCGATCAGGCCACGGTCATGTCGATCGTGTGCCAGCCGGTGGCGCCGTCGGGTGCGACATCGGTGCGGACATCGGTCTGGGTGTAGCCCGAGCTGTCGGTGGCCCGAACTTCGATGCGGTGATCGCCGGAGGTGGCGTCCCAGTTGAGTACCCACTGGCGCCAGGCGTCGGGGCCGAGCGATTCGCCCAGCGACGCCTCGAGCCAGTCGCCGCCGTCGATGCGGATCTCGACCTTCTCGATCCCAGTGTTGGGGGCCCACGCCACACCCGCGATCGGGGTGGTGCCGGCGGGCACGGTCTGGTTGCGGCGGGGCGTGTCGATACGTGATTGGGTCTTGATGGGGCCGAGCTTGGACCAACCCCGAGGGATCCAGTAACCGTCGAAGTCCTCGAGGGTGGTGAGTTCGATCGATTCGATCCACTTGGTCGCCGATACGTAGCCGTAGAGGCCGCTCACGACGAGGCGGGCCGGAAAGCCATGAAGCACCGGGAGCGGCTCATCGTTCATGCCCACCGCAAGCAGCGAGGTGCGTCCGTCGTAGGCGGCGGCCGTCGGGAAGCCGCAGTCCCAGCCGTCGACCGAGGTCGACTTGATCTGCGTGGCACCCGGGAGCACGCCGGCTTCGTCGAGGAGTTCGGTCAGCGGAATGCCCTGCCAGACCGCATTGCCGACGAGTCCGCCGCCGACTTCGTTGGAGACACACGACAGGGTCACGGTCTCGATCGTCGTGGCGCGAGCCAGGAGTTCGTCGTAGGTGAAGGTGAGCTCGTTCTCGACCATGCCCTTGATCGTGAAGGTCCATGTCGCGGGGTCGACCTGGGGCACCAGCAGCGCCGTGTCGATCCGGTAGAAGTCCTCGCCGCTGATCACGATGGGAGTGATCCCGGGCGTGCTTGCCACCTCCGACGTCGCAACGGCGTCGATCTTCGCCTGGACGTTCGCCGCCTCGCCGCCGGCGCTGGCCTGGACGGCTGATCGGGCGTCGTCTCGCGCCACCTCGACGCTCGAGCGGCCACGGAGTGACCGCGATGCTGCGCCGCCGGCGACCGCCACGGCACCGACGACGCCGGTCGCGGCGAGGAACGACCGGCGTCCGACCGCCGGGTTGGTTGGTGATTCGGTGACGCCGATCGGCACGGCGCCGGCCGGGCGCAGGCTCGGGCTGGACGACGCCGATTGCAGGCGGCCGAGGAGCAACTCGAGCGCCCCGACACCGGCTGCGACCGCCGCCACGCTGGTGACGATGGCGCCCAGCCAGCCGCCCTGCGCATCGACGCCGATCGCGAGGGCGCCCACCACGCCGAAGGCGGCGAAGCCGGCGCGACCGATCCAACGTCGCGACCGGCTGGTCACGCCGAGCACGGCGGCGATCGCCACCGAGATGATGATCGTGCCGAGCACGAGTGCCGGCTTGTCGGCCAACCCGAACAGGTCCTTGCCGAAGTTCACGAACCAGGTAGGCGCCGAGTCGACGACTCGGTTGGCCACACCCGTGACGGGGCCAGGTTGCGGCGCCGCCAGACTGGCAACCAGCTCACCTGCAGCCAGTGCGAGACCGCCGGCGACGAGGCCGGCGATGGCCGCCGGCAACCATGGCGATGACGCGCCATTGCGTTCGGAGCTGGTCGTGTCGGAGCTGGTCATCGTGTCCATGGTTGCTGTTCGGTTGGGGGTGGAGGTTCAGATGCCGGAGGCGAGCTCGAGCACTGTGTCGAGTGAGAATCGGCCCGACCAGCTCTCGATCACGTTCCCGTCGGCGTCGACCAACACACCGGCTGGCTGACTGCGGACGCCGTAGAACGCCCAGCCGTCGAAGCCACCGTCCTCCCAGTACATCGGGAAGGTCGACGTGCCGGTGGAGGCGACGAAGTCGAGTGCGTAATCGAGGTCGTCCTGGGTGCCGAGCCCCACCACGTTCAGGGTGTCGGCGTTCTGTCGAGCAAACTGCTCGACGGCCGGGCCCTCAGCCCGACAGGTGGGTCAATGCGGAGCCCAGAACCAGATGAGCGTCGGCAGGCCGCTGCCCGACACCTCGGTGGCGAAATCGACCGTCGACCCCGAAGCGAGATCGACCACGTCGACCGCTGGGAAGTTGCCGGTCGGCGCCTCGTCGGTGGTTGCCTCGTCGGCCGTCGCATCATCGTCGGCCGCGCTGCCTCCATCGTCGGCCGCAGCCGCAGCAGTTGATGCGGTGGTGTCCGAGTCAGCCGTGGTCGCTCCGGCGGCGGTGGTCGGCGTCGCTGCCGTGTCGCCCGTACTCGAGCCGCACGCTGCGGTTGCCAGGGCCAGGGCGAGGGCGACCGTGAGCACGCGGGCTCGAGAACGCACTGCGGCGGGCGTATCGAGCGCGTTCGGGCGCTGATGGGATGTTCGTGGCATGGGACGGGAACCGGGGAGCACCGTGGCGCATTCCCGAAGTTCGCCAAACTTCTTGTAGGTTCCGCACATGATCGATCTCAACGGACGTGTGGTACTCGTGACGGGCGGCAACGGAGGCATCGGCCTCGGTATCGCCAAGGGCTGCGTGAAGGCCGGTGCCGACGTGGTGATCTGGGGGACCAACACCGACAAGCTCGCGGTTGCCGAGGCGCAGCTCAACGACGACGCCCTTCAGTCGGCACCGATGCGGACCGGCGGCGCGGGCCGGGTGCTCGCCCAGCGGGTCGACGTCCGTTCCGAGGAGGAGGTGGTCACGTCGTTCGCCGAGGCGGTCAGCGCCCTCGGCAAGGTCGACGCCGTGTTCGCCAACGCCGGGGTCGGCGAGGGCGCACCGTTCGTCGAGCAGACGCTCGAACTGTGGCGTCGGGTGCATTCGGTCAACATCGACGGGGCCTTCCTGACCCTGCGAGAGGGTGCCCGCCACATGATCGAGCGAGGCGAGGGCGGCTCGTTGGTCGGTGTGTCATCGACTTCGGCCATCCACGGTGCGCCTCGGGCCCAGCCTTACGCTGTGTCCAAGGCAGGCATGCTCGCCATGATGCGAGGGCTCGCCGTCGAGCTGGCTCGCTACGGGATCCGAGCCAACAGCATCATCCCCGGATGGACCGAGACCGAGATGACCGAGGCCGGGCGCCAGAACGACAAGTTCCTCACCAACACCACCCAGCGCACGCCGGTCCGGCGTTGGGGAACGCCCGACGACTTCGAAGCGGTCGGCGCGTTCCTTGCCGATCCGACCCAATCGTTCCTCACCGGTGACGAGATCGTCGTCGACGGTGGCTACACCCGGTTCTGACCTGCACAGTAAGGTGCAGACCAATCCAGCAACGGTGCCAGGGAGGCAGTAATGAAGGTCGTGGTCGATTTCGATCTGTGTGAGAGCAACGCGGTGTGCATGGCCATCGTGCCCGAGGTGTTCGAGGTCCGCGACGACGACTTCCTCTACATCCTCCAGGAGAACCCGCCGGCCGAGATGCACGACAAGGTGCGCGAGGCGGTCGAGCGGTGCCCGAAGCAAGCCATCAGCCTGGAGGACTGAGCCGCCGATGTACGAGCACATCGTGGTCGTCGGCGCATCGCTGGCGGGCCTGCAGGCAGCCCAGGGACTGCGCCGCGGCGGCTACGAGGGCACGCTCACCATCGTCGGTGACGAGCCCGACTACCCCTACGACCGTCCGCCGCTGTCGAAGGGATTTCTCGACGGTCGGGTGCCCGAGGAGAAGCTGCGTCTGCGAGGCGCCGCCGATCCCGAGGCGCTCGGGGTCGACTGGCGGCTCGGCGTCGCCGCCATGTCGCTCGAACTCGCATCTTCCGATGGTGGTGCGCACACGATCGGTCTGAGCGACGGCTCGACGCTCGTCGCCGACGGAATCGTGATCGCCACCGGCTCGTCGCCCCGTCGGCTCGACGGCTTCGACCTTCCCGGTGTGTTCGAACTCCGCACCCTCGCCGACGCCCGCGGGCTGCACGACGCCCTCGCCGCTGGCCCGAAGCGAGTGGTCGTGGTCGGTGCCGGGTTCATCGGGGCCGAGGTCGCCTCGACCGCCCGAGGACTCGGGCTCGAGGTCACGCTGATCGAGGCCGCGCCGATGCCGCTGGCTCGGGTGCTCGACCACGGTGCCGGCGAAGCGATCGCCGACCTCCACCGCGGGCACGGGGTCGACGTACGACTCGGCACCGGGGTGGCCTCACTGCAAGCCGGCGACAACGGTGCGGTGGCGTCGGTGACGCTCGCCGATGGTGAGGTCATCGAGACCGATCTCGTGGTCGTCGGGGTGGGGTGCGTGCCCAACACGGCGTGGCTCGAAGGGTCGGGGCTGACCATCGACAACGGCGTCGTCTGCGATGAGACCTGCCTGGCGGCGCCCGGCATCGTCGCCGCTGGTGACGTCGCCCGCTGGCCGAACCCCCGCTTCGGCGGCACGCTCACCCGAGTCGAGCAGTGGGACAACGCCGTCGAACAGGGCACCTACGTGGCCCGTCGACTCCTGGCACTCGATCAGGGCGACGACGTCGAGCCCTACGCACCGACCCCGTGGTTCTGGTCCGACCAGTACGACCGCAAGATCCAGCTGGCCGGCATCCCCACGCCGAACGCCGAGGTGGTCAACGGCTCGATCGAGGAACAGGTGTTTCTCCAGATCTACGCCGACGACAACGGCTCGTTCGTCGGCGCCCTCGGCTGGAACCGGCCACGCCAAGCCATCCAGGCCCGCATGCTGCTTGGCCAGGGCGCCTCACTCGACGAGGCCCGTACCGCACTCTCGGACTGAGCAATGGCCGAGCGCTCGGGCGGCGAGTCGCCAACCGATCGAGCAGTGTCAGCCGGCGCCGAGATGGTCGAGCACGTCGACCGTGACGGCAACGTCATCGGCATCGTGACCCGTGCGGCCGTGCGTGCCGGGGTGCTGAGGCATCGCTGCACCTACGTCGCGGTGATCGACTCGGCCGATCGTGTCGTCGTGCACCGGCGCGCCGATTGGAAGGACGTCTACCCCGGATGGTGGGATCTGGCCTTCGGTGGGATCTGCAACGTGGGCGAGGACTGGGTGTCGGCGGCCCGCCGCGAATTGGCGGAAGAGGCTGGTCTGACCGGCGAAGCGTTGTGGCCCCTGGGCCGGGTGGCCTACGACGCCGACGACGGTGCCGTGGTCGGCGAGGTCTACCTCGTCCGCTCCGACACCGAGCCGAGCTGCCCGGATGCCGAAGTCGTCGAGGTCGACCGTGTGCCCGTGGCCGATCTCCTCGCGTGGATGGAGGGGCGATCGGTGTGCCTCGACAGTCGTGAGGTGGTCGCCCCGTTGGTGATCGCGGCCCTCGGTGCTGGGCGCTAGCTGGTGGTCGCTGCGAGGGCGGCGGCCAGGCGGCGAACCGCTTCGTCGTACTGGGTCTGGTCACCCGAGGAGTAGCTGAGTCGGATCGAGGTGTTCGCCGGCTGGTCGATGGCGAAGGCGGCGCCGGGGACGAAGGCAACGCCGTGGTCGAGCGCCGCCGGCAGCAGGGTGTCGACGTCGACACCGAGATCGCACCACAGGAAGAAGCCGCCGCCCTGCGGCGTGACCTGCGCGTTCGGCAGATGCCGGTCGACCGCCGAGCGGAGTGCAGCACGGCGCTGGCGGTAGCCATTGCGCAACCCGTCGAGATGGGCGCTCCACCAAGTCGAGTCCGACATCACGTCGGCCACCAGCAGCTGGTTGAAGGTCGAGGTGTGAAGATCCGCGGCCTGCTTCACGAGGGCGAGTTGGGCGACGAGTCGGGGGTCGGCGTCGATCCAGCCGATCCGCAATCCGGGCGACAGGGTCTTCGACATCGACCCGAGGCGGATCACCTGCGGCGACTCGGGGAGGGGAGTGGCAGCCGGACGGTCGTCGAGCGCGAGCTCGACGTAGGGGTCGTCGGCCACCACGAGGAAGTCGTAGGTCTCGGCCAGCTCGACAAGTCGCTGCGCTCGCTCGGCGCTCAGGGTCGCACCGGTCGGGTTCTGGAAGGTGGGATTGACGTAGCAGAGTCGGGGGCGAAGGCCGGCGGCGAGATGGTCGGCCAACTCGTCGACCCGGAGGCCGTCGGCGTCGACGCCGATGCCGACGAGCTGGTGGCCGTGGCTCCGGAACACCTGCGATGCGCCGATGTAGCCCGGGTCCTCGATGACGACGGTGGACGTCTCGGTGGGTGAGGCCGCCAGCCTGGTGACGAGGTCGAGCGCCTGTTGCGACCCGGCCGTCACGAGGATGCGGTCGACATCGGGTGCGTCCCCGCGAACCAGCAACTCCCGCAGCTCGGGCTCGCCGCTCGTGAGGCCGTATTGCAGTGCCACGCCACCTCGCTCCGCGAACAGTCGATCGGCGGCGACCTGGCAGCGCTCGATGGGCAGCAGCTCGACGGCAGGTAGGCCGCCGGCCAGCGACAGCACACCCGGCTGGCGGGCGTGGACAAGGAGGTCACGGATCACCGACGACGTCCAACGGTCGTCGCTCGAGAGTTGTTGCAGCAGCGTCGGTGCGGTCATGTCAGGAGGCTGACAGCGAGGCCCCGGTGTGTCGAGAGCCACTTCGACGAGAGTGGCCTGCAGTCCGTCCAGGCGGGCCGGCCGTCTCGCCGCCGTCGACCCTCAAGGGTTTCTCCAGTGTTCGTCAACGGATTCCTACAGTTCGAGCACTTGCTGTCGATACCTCGGTATGCCTTCGGTGATCACGAGAGGACGACTCCGCCTGCAGCCCCTTGCTGCGAGCCGTTGTCAGGTGCCACTCGACGTGGAACTCGACCTGCGCCGGCCCGATGGTCAGCTCACGATCGGCGATCTCCGCCATGCCGCCGAACGGCTCGAGGCCATGGGCCGCTATGAATCGGCCCACCGGATGTGGACCACGATGGGCCGCGCCGCCGGTGATGCCGACGACATGGCGCTGTGGAACTACGCCGACAATCGTGCGAGCGACGCCATCGAGCGGGCCGCCGAGTCGATCACCGAGCGCTACCGCCAGAGCGGGGTCCGCTCTGACTACGACGCCATCGCCCGGTCACGCGCCAACGGTGCGTCGATCCAGTCGGTCGCCCAGCAGCACGGCTGCTCGACCTCGACCGTTCGCCGAGCGCTCCAGTTCGTCGAACGGCGCGACGAGCTGCTCGCCAAGCACCCCGACCTGCGACCGGCGCTCGTCGAGGGGGCCGACGCGGATCGTCTGTCGGCCTTCTTCGACGAGGACCCCAAGCTGATGCGCTGGATGCTGGCATCAGCCTTCGACCGTCGCCGCTGATCTCTAGCAGTCCGAGCACTCACGCTGGTCGGGCGGGGTTGAACACGAGCGGTCATCCAAGCGGCTGCGGCGCCATCGATGACCCTCGGCCGTCAGCTGGAAGACGCATCTGGGCTGGTCGGCAACGCTTCCGGTGCTCGAAGCACTTCGATGCCGACACCTCCGGATCCTCCTGCATTCTCAGCGATTCGCGCACGAACGGCCCACCGGAGCTGAGTGCGTGATCCTTTGAAGCCACCCGGTGCGTCGCTCGGCACCTCGAGGGTCACCGGGGCACCCTCATAGGGCAGGTAGTTCTCGATGACGGGCGTGACGTCTGCCGTGAGCCTTCCGTGCTGACCGGTGGTGTTGGTGACGCACTCGGCGAGGACAATGCCGACTTCGACTCCAGTCGTGGTGACCGGATCGAGCGTGACCTCGATCGAGGATCCAAAGGTCACGACGCTGCGGTCAAGGTGGATCGAGACCCCGTTGAGACGCCGCATCGAAGGCCGAAGCCCAGACAACACCAAGACCGCCAACAGCACGCAGACGATCGTGAGGACAGACCCGAAGATGACGGCCGGTGTTTCTCCGTTCTCGAGGCCGTCGTTGATGAAGAAGGCGCCAGCACCGGCGAATGTCAAGAGCGCAATGCCGATGAACCACGATTGTCCGACATCGATACCTGGCGGTCCGACCAGCGCTGTTGGCTTGGCAGGACCACGCCTGGATCCGTCGCCTTTCGTCTGCAGCACCTCACCCGCTGCAAGGGTCGGCCCGCCGACGACGTCCACTGAGAGTGAGGCGACGTCCTTCGACCGGGCGTCGACGAGCGCCAGTTCATAGCTCCACTGCATTGCCGCGCCCCTCCAGCCGGGCGAGAGACCGCCCGGTATTGCGAGTTCGACTTCGGAATCGCCTGGACGAATCGGTGCACGTGCGACGGACGCCGGCTTCGTGGGGAGGGCATTGAGCGTCTGCACTCGTCGGGTGATGCGTTCGCGTACGCGCAGCTCCACCCACTCGGCCAGATCCGCCTCTTCCGGGGTCAACGCGACCATCCGCGTTTCCCCGGCACGAAGTGCTTCGCCCTCGACGTGCATGGCGACAACCTAGTGGCGACTCTCGAGCGTGGCGGTCGTCCCTCGGCCTGACACTCGTCCCTCGGTCTGGAAGACTGCGCATCGGTGCCGATGCGGTCGGTGCTTCCGGTGTGGGGACGCCGGTCGAAAAGGGGGATGTCGATGAAGTTCGTGTGGTTCAACCTGATGCCGTGGCCGGATCTGCCGGACGACTTCCGGCAGCAGCACCGATCGGTCTGGGTCGACATCGACTCGACGCTGTTCGATCCCGAGCGGGCCAACTCGCTCTACCACGAGTACATGGACCAGCTCGAGTTCGCCGAGGAGGTCGGCTTCGACGGGATCGGGGTCAATGAGCACCACCAGAACGGCTACGGCATCATGCCCTCGCCGAACCTCATCGCCGCCGGATTGGCTCGCCGGACGAGTGAGGCGGCGCTGTGCGTCATCGGCAACTCCATTGCGCTCTACAACCCGCCGATCCGGGTGGCCGAGGAGTTCGCAATGCTCGACGTGATCTCGGGCGGCCGGCTGGTCGCCGGGTTCCCGGTCGGCACGCCGATGGACACGAACTTCTGCTACGGCCAGATTCCTGCCCTCGTTCGTGACAAGTACGACGAAGCACACCGGCTGATCATGCGAGCGTGGGAGGAAGACGAACCGTTCGCGTTCGACGGAAAGTACAACCAGCTGCGCTATGTGAACTGCTGGCCCAAGCCGATCCAGAAGCCGCATCCGCCCATCTACATTCCCGGCGGCGGTTCGATCGAGACCTGGGACTTCTGCCTGGAGCACGACTACAACTACTCGTACCTGTCGTTCAACGGCTACAAGGCGGGCAAGGCCCTCCTCGACGGCTACTGGGAACGGGTCGCCGAGCTCGACAAGGACGAGTCGCCGGGTCGTGCGTCGTTCGCACAGATCATCTGTGTGGCCGACAACGACGCCCAGGCCGAAGAGCTGTACGCCGAGCACATGCTCTACTTCTTCAACCGGTGCCTCCACGTCTACCCCGGGTTCGCCGACCCGCCTGGCTATCGCACGGTGAAGACGATCAAGGCCGGCAAGCTGAACCAGCTCCGCAAGGAGAACCAGGAGATCTTCCAGCGGTTGACCTGGAAGGATCTCGTCGAAGGTGGCTTCGTCATCGCCGGTGGACCGGACACCGTCCGCGAGCAGATGAGCCACATGATCCGCGAACTCCGACTCGGCACCGTCTTCTGCCTGCTCCACATGGGCGACATGCCGGACTGGAAGACTCGCTACAGCACGCAGCTCTTCGCCGAGAAGGTGATGCCGCAGCTGAAGAACTTCTGGCCCGAGCTGGAGACCGACACCCGCTGGTGGCCGTCGCCGATGAAGGACCGCGTGCGACCGGAGACGACGGTGGCATCGGCTCGCCGGCATTCAGCCGGGCCCGATGCCGTCGCCGCCCAACTCCGCGACGCAGGCGACAACGACGGGATGAGCATCTGATGGCTGCGCTCGACACCCGCCGCATCACGACCCGTCGGGGCATCGAGGGCGACGCCTTCGTCGGTGGCGCCGGACCCGACCTCGTCTTCCTTCACGGTGCCGGCGGCACCAGTCCCGAAGACCCGCTTCTCGCTGCGCTCGCCGAGTCCTTCACCGTTCACGCTCCCGTGTGGCCGGGGTTCGGCGACGACGAGACCGAGACCGAGCTCGAGGACATGCTTGACTTCACGCTGCACGGCTGGGACCTCGTGGACGCGCTCGGCCTCGACGGTCCACCAATCCTGGCCGGGCACTCGATGGGTGGGATGATCGCCGCCGAGATGGCGGCAGTTGCCCGAAACGACCTCACGCAGCTCGTGCTGTTGGCGCCCGTCGGGCTCTGGGATGACGCCCACCCGATCCCCGACATCTTCGCCATGCTGCCCTTCGAGTTGGCCGAGACCCTGTTCCACGATCCTGTCGCCGGCGAGAAGTTGATGACCGGTGGTGTCGACTTCACCGACAATGACGCACTCGCTGCGTTCATGGTGGGCAACGCTCGTCGGCTGGGGACAGCGGGCAAGATCCTGTTCCCGATCCCAAACCGGCGCCTGTCGAAGCGGATCCACCGGATCGGTGTCCCGACGTTGCTGGTCTGGGGCGAGAGCGACCGTCTCGTGTCGGCCGACCCGTACGCCGAGCACTGGCGGACTGCGATCGACGGCGCCTCACTCGAAACCGTTGGTGAGGCGGGCCATATGCTCCACCTGGAGCAGCCGACCGCGGTCGCCGAACACGTCGCTGCGTTCGCTCACCACTAGCGCTGGCCAGTCGTCATCGTCATCCCCGGATCGCATTGGCTCTCGTCAGCCTGATGTCGGCTGCCGCTGTCCCGATCGGTGCCTGCACAGCCGCAGACACTAGCGTCGGGTAGAGATTCGGCGTGTCTGTTGATCGGAGCGGCGACACAACACGAAAGGCGGCTTCATGAAAGACCTCCGTGACTACCAAGCGTTCCAGCAGCCAGAGATCTTCCGGACATGGCCCGAAGCACTGCGTCGCCAGAGGTGGCAGATCGGCGTCCTCTTGCTCGGGTTCATCGCAGGTGTGGCACTGTTCTCGACTTCACCGCTTGCTGGCACGCTCATCATGGTCGGGACCGCCGTTTCGCTCGGCGGGACCGTTGTTGCCGGCAAATACATGAAGTAGGAACGGTGAGGGGCACCGCTGCCGGGACCGTCGGGCCAGCGGAGTGACCAGAATCAGCTGGCGTGGAGGACCTTGAGCGTCGTCGGGAAGCTGGTCTGGGCTCGTCCTGACCGGGCGTCGATGATCACCACCGCGGCGGTACCCAACCATTCCGTGCCGGCGAACTCGATCGGCTGTTCGGCGATCACTTGATCGCCGACGAACCCGAGATACCCGAACGGCAGTTCCAACGTTGTCCGCCACAGCTCCTCGCCCGACGAGGTGTCGCGGCACACGATCTCATTCGAGACATGGATGCCGCTGCTCATCTCGCCGTAGACCACCAGCGAGCCATCGGCGCTGAAGGAGTGGTAGCCGGCGTAGTCGTCGCCGTTGATCGAGACACCGTCCTCGTTGAGGATGTCGGCGTTGCCTTCGGCGTCACCCAACGCGGTGAAGGAGCGGTCCCCGACACGGATCACGCTCGTCGTTTCGGCTTCGCCTCCGACGAAGCTGAGCGGCTCGATTGGCTGCTCCGCACCGGTGGCACAGTCGACAGCGAACGCCGGGTAGCCGATCGGGTCATCATCGGTGGGCCACTCGCCAAGGTCTCGTTCGACCGCAGCGACGAATCCGCCGTCGCTCCTCACGGCGACATGGTGGACGGGTTCGGCCAGCTCGCAGACCGTCTCGCCGTCGAATGCCGTCACCACTGTGCGCGTCTCGTACTCGCCGTCGTCGGTGGTGGTTGTGCTCGACCAGTAGACGAACTGCCCATCTGACCACACCCATTCCTCGTCGTCGCTGTCGATCACCGTCAGCTGGCCATCTGCCCAGAGATGGATCTGGTCGTCGACCTGGGCCACCAACCTGCGTGCAGCGATCGCTTCGGCCAGATCGGTCACGTCGTTGGTTCGATCGGCGGTGGATGAGGAACGTGTGGTCGTCGTACTCGACAGTGACGCTGTCGCGGATGTCGTCGGAGTGGACGATGGCGTAGGCGTCGCCTCAGGAGGCGACGTATCCACGCGCCCGATCGCATCGTCGGTACCCGAACATGCGCCGACCATTGCGAGCAGCACCATCCAGCTGAAGTAGACGACTCGTTTCACATGACGATCGTAGACATACGGTCCAAATGCGACCGTCTGGAGATGGTTCCGCGATATTGAAGCCGTGATGTTCGGATGTCTGCGTCGAGTCACCGGCTGATCAATCCTGATCGTGGCCGCCGGGTGCTCGCTCGGGATGGCGTCGCTGGAGCGGCCAAGCGGTTGCAGCGACCACAACGAACGTGGCTGCGCCGACTGGGAGGGCGTACTGGCAGATCACGTCGTTCGTGCCGGGGTCTGGGCACATGATCGGTGCGAGCGACAGGTTGAGCGCCGACCAGATGGCGATGCCTGCGGCTGCAAGCTTGAGTCCCGATGTGGTGGAGCGGTGTCGTCGAGGGGAGGTGGCGAGCCAGGTGAAGACCGCGGCAGCGCCGACGATGCCGAAGAGGGGTTCGGGGACCGGAATGCAAGCGTCGATGGTGTGATACCTGCAGGCGACGGTGGCGGTCTGCACGGTGGCGAGGAGACCGAACGTGACCGCCAGGGCGAGCGCAGCAAGCATCGCTGCTGCAGAACGCGTGGCGGGGCTGCGGTCCGAGTGTCTGGTCGGCGGAGACATGATCGACAACCTCTCTTCGAACGGCGCTGGAGGCGATCTGCCTCGCTGTCGAGTTTCGATCATCGTGCGGCCCCTGGTAATGGTCGCTTGCCCCCAAGTTGTGCTGGGAATGTCGCTTGGCTAATCCGCGCGAATCGGGCAGTGTCTCAGCGGGTGGGGAGGTTCGTCCGTGCTCGGCGCGTACCCAGGCGAGCTCGTTGTGCGTAGGGACTTTCAGTTCGCAGCGCAGCTGGACAGGACCTCGGCGACGAATACCTCGATGTCCTCTCGGCTCATCGTGATGTCTCTAACGAACGTGTCACCAACCTGCTCGGGTGTGTAGCCGAAGTCGCAGACCATGATGCCGATTTCGTCGACGAGTGCAGGTGCAACCTCGGCGCTGGTCCCAGCGGCATCGATCAGCATCGAAGCCAGCCGTTCGAGATCTCCGGGCAACGGCTTCTGGGAAGGTGTGGGTGGCGCCACCTCGACTACGCGTTCGGCCACCACGACATCTGGCTCATCGATCGCGAGGGCAACCAATGCCCCGCCAAGAGCCGATCCGAAGCACAGAAGGCAACCGATCCCAACAAGCACGCCACCCGACAGGTCACTCACGGCCGGAGCCTACTCGTCGCTCTTTGGCTGTCGAGCGGCGCGAGAAACCGACCGGCACCTGACTTGTGGGATCCGCGAGGCCGAGCAACTGGATGTCATGTTCGCTGCCCGAGACGTGGAGGCTGACGTCGGTGACAGCCAGCTGGCGGCGGTCGGTGGGCTTCAGATGCGTCCGCGGGTGGACTTCATGCGCCGAACGTGTCCGGTCCACGACAGATGGTCACTCAATGTGACGAAGTGCGTCCGCGGATGCACGGCTCTTCAAGCCGGCGGTCAGAGGCAGATCACTTCCATGCGATCTACGCCGAGCGCGAAGCGCTTGTACGGATCGACGATGGATCGTTGATCGGCGGCGAACTCCCTCGGACTGCGGCACGGCTGGTTGAGCAGTGGCGCTCACTCCATCAAGCCGAGTTGTTGGCCAACTGGGGGCTGGCACAAGAACCATCCGCACTGTCGGCGATCGACCCACTCCAGTAGCCTGACGCTCATGAGCCGTCCTGCGAGAGTCGCCAGCGTCGAATATCTCGGTGACCGCCTGCTGAGGCTGGTGTTCACCGATGGCCTCGTCCGCGAACTCGACTTCGCTGGTGCGCTTCCCGGCGTGTTGGCTGCTGTCGATGACGACGTGGTGTTCGGTGCCGCAGGGGTCGACGCCGTCGCTGGCACATTGTCCTGGCCGATCGGTGTGGATCTCGATCCGGACGTGCTCCACGGCGGCGAAACAGCCTCGGGTGCTTTCGCCCCCAGCGTCGTGTCGGAGTACCGGCTGCAGGAGACCAGCTGACAAGCTGGTTGGGCACAATCATCAAGGAAGTCTGTTCGCACCCATCGCGTTGACGTGCTCGAGCTCGGATTGGTCGAATCATCGCCAGCGAGCCGAGGACCTTCACTGTCCCGGCTACGGCGCTAGGGAGTATCTCGTGCTGCATCCCACGGCCGGCGAGCGGGGTTCCACCGTGTCTCTGCTCAGTCCGGCCTTCTTCGTCGTCACTGTCGAACTCGAGACCTGTGTGGTGCACGCCCAGGTCGGGGGGCTGCAACCCGTTGAGCCTCGCAACACGATCGTTGGTGTCCCAGTCGAGGAGTGTCCGAACCCGTCCCCGAGCGATACGGCGATGCTCGAGCTGTTGGTGTCGGAACCGGTCATGACGCTCGACGATGAGCTGCTGACTGTGACCGGTCCGACGGGAAGCATCACGCTCCGACCCAGATGAAGTCCTCGAACAGCGATCACCGATCTGTTCGATGCGTCCTCAGACCGGCGCGATCGGGGGCGTTGTTCGAGCCGGAGGCTGTGAGCGGTAGGGGATGGTCGTGTCGGTCCGATCCAGATAGGTTGCTACTGCTGAAGGGGGTCTGGCTGCTCGTCAGCGAGCGAGGCGGGAACGTCTCTGCTCGCATGCAGGATGCGCCAGACGTCGATCTGATCGTCGTTGACGACGTAAAAGATCAGGTACGGGAACCGTTCGAGCGGCCAGGTTCGCAGGTTCGGGATGTCCAGCTCGAACGCGAACCGCATCGACCCGGTGGGTGGGTGCCGGACGAGGAGCTCGATGGCTCGTTCCAGATCGTCGACGAAGTTCTCGGCGGTACCGGGAGGAGCCTGGGCTTGGAGGTAGTCGAAGGCCGTGTCGGCGTCGTCGATGGCGCGTTGGCGCAGCGAGATATGGGCTGGGACGCTCACGTATTCGGGATGCGCGCTCTGAGGGTGTCGAGGTAGTCGTCAGCGGTGGCGGCGGCGGGCGATGACGCTCCTTCGAGCAATGCGGATCGGAGGCGTTCGCGGTCTTGTGCCCGGCGAATGAGGTCTCGTATGTATTCGCTGGTTGAGCCGTAGCCGCCGGCGTTGACCTGCGTGTCGACGAAGGTTTTGAGTTCGTCTGGGAGTGAGACGTTCATCGTGGTCATGTCAGGAGTCTATGGAGCTTGGCAAACTTTGCCAAGAGCGAGGTCACTCCTACTGACAGCCGAGGCTCGCGCTGCGTCTCACGGCCGGCGATTGGTGATGTTTCTCGGCCCTGGTCCTGTGGGTGGTAGGGGTCGCTTTTGTGGGTGCCCACCTCACGACATCGACCTGATCGAGGGCACGATCAAACCTCTGACTGCAGGACTACCGATCTGTTCGCTGGGGTTGGTCGAGTGTCTTGAGAGTGGCGGCGATTTCGTCGAGGCCAGGATGCTGGGAGGCGACGTTGATGACGAGGTCGTAGACGTCGTTGTTCTCGGCTGTTGCGACGTTGTGGCCGTTGATTTCGAGGAAGACGGCGGTTGCGAGCCATCCGAGTCGTTTGTTGCCGTCGATCAGGGCGTGGTTGCTGACGATTGATTGCAGGAGTGATGCGGCTTTGGTCCAGATGTCGGGGTAGGCGTCGCTGCCGAATGCGGTGGTGCGAGGTCGTGCGGCCGCGGATCGAGGAGGCCGAGATCGCGGATTGGTGCAGGGTGACCGAGCAGGGCGGTGGCGAGTGCGATCAGGTCATCGAGGTCGAGGTATTCGATCTCGGGTTGCTCGGTCACTCGCCCAACCGGCGCAAGGCGTCGTCGTGTGCGAGGAGGATCCTTGCTGCGGCGTCGGCTACTCGATCACGGTGATCGCTGCGGTCGACGAACTCGCGGACGGCTCGACGGGCCGCTTCTTGGAGGGAGATGCCCCTCGAGTTCGGCTCGTTGGCGGAGTGCTGCTTGTTCTTCGTCGGTGAGGCGGAGTGTCATGGCCATCGGGCAATGGTATCACTGTGATACCAGCGTGAGGATCGGTCTGGAAGAACGCCACGATCCGGCGGTATGCGACGCTTTCCTGCACGTCCGGAGCGAGTGGTAGGGGGCAGCGGAGCTCCGCTGGCTGAGACCGGTTCGGCAGCGTTTGGCCTCTAAGTGATGTCGGTGATCTCGACGGTTGCGGCGCCGGCGTCGCCGGCAGCCTGACCGATAACGGCGACCATGGCGTCGCGCATCGCCGGTGTCATGACACCCTTGGTGTCGATCGTGATCAGCCAGTCGTCACCATCGACTGCGACCGAAGCGAAGTTGGGGGTGTACACCATGGACTCTGCCGACGACCAGTCATCATCGGACACAAGTTCCCGCCCTTCTCCAGTGATTGCCATCAACCGGCCCTCCAACACCACAACCGCATCGGCCGCCATCCCCGCCAACGAGCGGTCAGCAGCGACACGAACGGTCTCAGTCATGCGCCCCAACTCCCCGCCCTCGTCCACGAGGACGAACCCGCCGGATGCATCGACCGGGATCGGCGACACCTCGACCGGCACACCCACCATGACGGGTAGTTGTGTCTGCGTGCCGACGATTGCAGCCAGTTGTTCGTCGAAACCGGCAAGGAACTTTTCCTCGGTGAGTTCGGTCCCCGCAGCACACCCCGATCCGTCAGCGGCCGCAGAGGTCAGTGACCGGTACAGGTCAGCGACCAGGGTCCGGAGCTGGTCGATGGTAGGGACGGTTGCTGCATACTCTGAGCCGGCCACCGCCGAGTAGTCGAAGTTTCCTCGCTCGAACGGCTCCGGGTACCAGGTAAGCCTGACCGACATGAGCTGGGGCTCAGAATCTGCGAGACCAGACGGGCTGCTCACGTTCAACGCCACTGACACCTGGGCGATGAGGCCCGCTTCGTTGAGGAACTCGCGTGGGACACGTGGCATCGAAAATCCCTCGATCTTCGAGTACGCCATGACTGCCAGCTCGCCCCCGTCAATACACCCGGTGACAAACGACACGCTATCCAGCTTTGGCTGCTGATCAAGATCGAACCGGCTGCGGTGGACACTGGCCCAAAGACGTGCTTCGGAATCGATGAACCGGATCACGGGTGCTTCCTCAACCACGCCAGGGGCAGGCTCGCGAGGCCCGTAGAGAGGGACGACCTCTGCGCCACGGAAACTGAACTCGACACCGGCGATTACCGCTCGATTCGCCACGCCTGCACCTCCACTCGTTGCGTCCACTCCGCACGACACCAACAAAACGACCATCATCGCCGCCATCGCAGACAATGTGGTGCGGTACGAGGTTCGCCGCATGACCGTCAGCGTTCCATGAGGAACGAACAGGCTGACGCCACGACCAGACCGAGTCGCCGAGCGGCTGGCCGACGACGAGGTGATGCGTCATCGATGATCATCGAGGCCATCCAATCCCTTCGGCTTGCCCCGCGTCGAGGTAAGCACAGGTAGCCGGGACCCTGCGCGGTGCGCAAGTCAGCTCCGAATCGAGCCCGCCACCACCTGAACTCATCGCGCACGACGATCTGCACCATCGTCCCGGCGGTAGGTGGCAGGGTTCGGTACGCAGGGCTTGGGTGATAGGGGACGGTATGGAGATCGTTGTTGTCCAGCCGATCTGGCAGGGGCGCAGCGCCGGGAACCAGACAGCGTTGTCTATCGTCTGAATTGTCATGCGGCGGATCTGGTTGGTGTCGGTGGTGTTGTTCTTGGTGGCTGGGTGCACCGGCGCTTCCAGCAACAGTACAAGCGGTGTCTCGACGGCCGCGACCTCGACGTCGACCGCCGAGACGGCCGGCGCAGCGCTTGGTGCTACACCGTTGTGGTCTCAATCGGAGACCGTTGCACCTGGCTTGGTGCTGGATCCGCTCGGCCCGATCGATCCAGGCGTCGCTGTAGAGGTCGAGATGTTGCCGCCGACGCTGGCGGTGACGTTGGGGGGTCTCGAGGGTGTGAGGATCGGTGTTGATTCCTGCCGCACCGTGGCACCGGGCCGGTGGGTGATCGAAGGATCAGTCGCAGTGCCCGACGATGAGACGGTTTCGGGGGTCCTGGGTGTTGAGGTTGGCGCGTCGGACACCTTCAACACCGAGTATCTCGGAGTGACATTTGCTGGCTCTGGGACGTTCGCTCTCGGGTTTGAGCGACCAGCGCTGTCGACGGGGAAGCTCGACAACGGTGCGCTGTGGTGGGGGAACGAAGTGTCGCTGACGAACTGCCAGCTCGTGACCGCTACGACAGCGGGCCGGTTTGTCACGATCGAGCATTTCGAGGATCTGCCAGGGTGGGAGGCATCCGATGGCACGGTGCAGTCCGCGCTCGACGTTGCGAACTCGAGCCGGGGTGGGTTGGGTTGGAGTCTGGGCGTCGACGTTTGGCTGGGTGTCGCCTACCCCTTCGGGGAACTCTGGCTGCCTGATGATCCAACCCTGTTCGGTCCGATCGGCTCATCGAACCAGCCGGGTTGCGCCTCCACCGCCTACTCCATGATCGTCGGCGATGTGCGGGTCGCTGACGTCACCCACTTCGCCGGGTCCTGTCATGGCGATCCGGCGACGTTGGGCGCGGTCGAGGGGGCTGCGGGATGGGAATGGGTCGAGGCGTGGGGGACAGCAGTGACGGCTCGTCGATCGCTCAATGATGGTGGGCTCGAGGTCCGAGCGGCCGATC
The DNA here is from genome assembly GCA_041394265.1 of Acidimicrobiales bacterium. Taxonomy (NCBI): domain Bacteria; kingdom Bacillati; phylum Actinomycetota; class Acidimicrobiia; order Acidimicrobiales; species Acidimicrobiales bacterium. Next base: position 536,966 of record JAWKIO010000005.1, on the reverse strand, counting down.
GTGACATGGCGCTCCAGGTCATCGATGACTTGCACCCGTACCGGAACCTGCTGGTCGGTGAGCCGGTCGGCGCGTCGACACTCGACGAAGCAGTTGAGACGGCGATGGCGGCCCAACTCGAGGGTGGCGACTCGTTTCGAGACTTGGTCGAGCGTGGCCGCGTGCCGATCGAGTCCGGCGTCGTCGTTGTTCTCACCGGTGTCACGGTTCGCAGCTGCGACGGTTGCACGGCCCGAGTGGTATGCGTTGGTCGTGCGTGAGCGTTCGGGTCGATGGGACGCTTCCGTGCTGGGTGGCGGAGAGTGGGACGAGTGTCTCGCCCTCAGCTACGGAGGGTCCGATGATCGGGGCTTCGACACAGTGGCGATCACCGGCGAGCCGACATGGACTATCGAGAATCTCGTGGACGACGAGTGGGAAACGGTGGACACGATTGACGGACTCTGGGCCATTGTGGGGGCGCCGGATAGCGATCTACCGGTGATCCGCGCTGTCGATGAGACCGGCGTACCACAGCCGTGCGCTCTGACTGAAGTACTCGGCGGCTGACCAGACCCGCCCTCACATTCAGCAACACTGCCGCATTGCGTCATCTTCCCGGCGATCAGGGGCAGGTGCTCGGCTTGGATCGGCCGGGAATATGGGACACCTCATCGCTCGCTTGTAGGAGCGCCGTTGTCGAGCGGGCGCTTTCTCCGAAGGCGGCGACATGACATCCTGTCCCAAGTGAGGCTCGACAAGGCGCAACGAAAGGTGGCGGCGCACGTTCGTAGGTTCTTCGACGGCCAGGAGGTCACGATCGATCGTTGGTCGACAGGACCAATCGAGGAGCGGGTCCCCGGCTTCGCCGTCGCTCGTGTCGGTCCCGGCCCAAAGCTGCCCGGCCTGTGGACGTACGTGTCGCTTGGCTGCTGGACTGCAACCCACGAAGATGAGCACGGCCTCGAGTTCGCCCTGGTTGGCGCGAAGAACGATCCGCGCCTTGTCGAGCTTTTGGCCTTGACTGCTTTCTATCACTGTGGCCCGGAGTCGCAGCGCCTCGCTCTCGGCCACACGGTCCCGATCGGGGAGCCTTGGCTGCCCGGCTCATCGTGCGACCACCTGCTCGTCTCGCTTCCATACCCCTTCGGTCCAGAGCTGGAGGTGTGCAACTGGCGCGGCGGACATGCTCGCGTGCTCTGGCTGCTCCCGATCAGTGACAGTGAGCGTGAGCACATGGTGACGGACGGCCAAGAGCAGCTGGAGCAGCTCTTCGACTCGAGAGGCGTCCGCTACTGGGATCCCGCTCGTTCGCCGGTTGCGTGATCACGGAGCCTCGAATCGGATCCGCCAATCGCTCTTCCCGGCGATCGCAACCGTCTGACAGGCAGGGAGTCGGCGACTGTTCGGAGCGCCCTCAACCGGCACTGTGCTCCCATCCACCCGCCCGAGATTGTGCGTCATCCTCCCGGCCTTGTGGGGCAGGGATCTGAACTGGAGCGCAGAGTGGTCGGGGTCGCTTCCGCGATTGCCGATGCTCAACCCACCCAGGCCCGTTCAGTCCGCTGTTTGGAGAGGCCAGGAGAGCTAGTCTCGGCGTCACCGCCCAGGAACACCGACCCCCCTTGTCGATCGTTCGTTCGAGCTTCGGCAACTGATACGTTGCCGAAGGTTTCAGCTCTTGCTGATAGGGAGGATGACAGAAGTGGTGAGTTTCGAAGCGTTCGTTGCGCTCGTGGGTGGCCTGCTTTTCTACTTCTTCGGATCCTGGGTTGAGCGGACGTCATCTCCATCTGATCGGGATCAGCTTGAGAAAATCGAGCGTGGCGGTCCCGAGGCATACGGCAAAATGGTTGAGGCTACGTGGAGGGGATTTAGATACTTCCGCCACGTTGGGATCTTCTTCTTCGTGTGGGCTGCAGTCGAACAACTAGTGGCTTGGTTCTGAGCTGCGCTCGGTGGTTATGAGCGTCGGGCAAACCGTCGAGGCGTCGCGCTGGGTGTCACATAATGCTCGGCCGATATCCAGATGTGCCTTATCCCCGAGGTGTTGTTATATGGGTAATCCAGCCGGGTCTGGGCGTGGCGTCATGGAAGCAGGTTCAGGTGGTGTTGTCGATGTCGTGGAGGAGTCGGGTGTAGATGTTGGCCCGGTCGGTGTCGGCGTGTTGCTCGGCGTTGTGGTGTTGTCGGCGGAGGATCTCGACGAACTGCGGGCCGGTTTCGTAGAACCCACAGCGCTCGCAGATCGTTTCGAACTGGCAGGCGAGTGTGGCGGGCCGGTTGCAGTGGCCGTTGCCGAGGAGGCGTCGGTGGTCGTCGGCGAGGCGCCGCATGTTCGGGCCGGTGCTGTCGGTGGGTAGCGGGTTGGTGTGGTGGTAGTTGTCCTCGACGGCTTGGGTGACTCGGAAGTATTCGTCGGCGACGGTCCGGTCCGAGATCCGGGCGTAGGTCAGGGTCATGCGCATGGAGCGGTGGCCGAGGAGCGCGGCGATCGCTTCGAGGCTCATGCCCCGGTTGATGGCTTGGGTGGCGAGGGTGTGGCGGAGTTGGTGGGGGTGGACGTGGCCGACTCCGGCCCGTTTCGCGACGGCTTCGACGTAGCGGTGGATGGTGCGCCGGTCGAATGGTTGACCGTCGTTGCGTTCGACAAGCCGCCCGGATCGGGGTGTTGGCCGGATCTGGAGCCATTGGGTGATGAGCTCGACCAGGATCGGGTGGAGTGGGACGTAGCGGTCGTTGTGGAGTTTCCCGATCGGGATGCGAAGCCAGTGGGTGTCGCCGACGGTGACCATCGGGTTCGCTTCGAGTGAGCCGAGTTCCCCGGCGCGCATCCCGGTGCGGGCGAGGAGCTCGACGATGAGACGCCGCCGCTGGTTCGGATCGGCGGCGAGAGCGGCCATGAATTTGGCTGCGGTCGGGTCGTCGAGGAACTTCGGCAACGGTTCGTCTCGCTCAGGGAAATCGCCGGGGAAGACGAGTTGGTGGTCGGGGGCGTCGTGGTAGCCCCATTCGATGGTTCGTTCGAAGAACGTGCGGAGGAACCCGAGCCGTTGCGCGATGGTGTTCGGCGACAGTTGTTTGCCTTGCCGGCCGGGACGGGTGGCCATCCATTGCTTGTGGGCTTCGATGTGTCGACGGGCGATGCCAGCAACACTGCACAGCTCGGGATCGTCGCGGGTGGCCTGCCCGGCGAAGAACCGCAGAGCGTCCGACGTGGCGGTCACCGTCGATGGCCGAGCCGAGACAGCGAGCTGGTCGAGATAGCGGGCCATGGTGGCGACCATCACGGGGGCGTGCTGGGCTGTTTCGTGCCAGGGGAACTCCTTGGTCTGGTTCCTCGACACCGGTGGGAGTGACTCTGCAGCAGCGCCGGTCATCGGGTCGCCCCGATCGTGGCTTGGACTTCGATCGCTTCGGCTGCCCGCTTGTATTCATCAGCGAGCCATTGGTCGCCGAGATGTAGGTAGATCCGGGTCGACGCGATCGAGCGGTGACCGGCCTGGGCCTGGATCGCTTCGATCGCCATGCCGCCCTCACGGAGCCGGGTGAAGCAGGTGTGGCGTAGTTCGTGACAGGTCACGTGCGCCAGCCCCGCCCGGGCACGCGCTGATCCGAGGACGGTGTCGAACCCGTCGGCCGACAGCGGCTGGCCACGGGTGGGTCCTTTCAACACCACGAACACACGATCAGTCATGGCGTCGGCTGGTCGTTCATTGTTCAGATAGTCCGCGACGGTGGCGAAGAACGTTTGCGACAACGGGACCACACGTTGATGGCCTCCCTTGCCATCGGCGATGAACACCCGCCATTCACCCAGGCGGAGATCCTCGAGACCGAGCCCCAAGACCTCGCAGCGGCGCAGCCCGCCCAACACCATTGCCTGCACGATCGCCCGATCTCTCGACGTGCGCAGCGCGGCCATCAGCGCTTCGACCTCGCCGGGTTCCAAGATCCTCGGCAGACGGCGGACACCGCGCACCAACGGCAGGCCACGGCCGCCGCGCTGCCGGCTCTTGCGTGTCGGCAGACCCCGCGGGACCGGGTTCACGCTCACACCGGTGTCGCCGCGGATCACCAGATAGCCGTACAAACTCGACACCGCAGCCAAGCGCCGTTTGATCGTCGACGTAGAGAGCCCGGCCCGGCCGTCACTGATCCGTACCACGTTCCCCGCGCCGTCTCGTGGCCGGTTCTGCTCAACGACGAACGCCATCACGTCCGCCGCTGTCACCTCTGTCGGGTCCTTGCCGACCACGTCGAAGAACACTTTCAGATCATGCGCGTACGCCCGCACCGTGGCCGGTCGTGCCCGGCCAGCCACGAACAACAAGAAGTCATCGATCAGGTCGTGACCAACCCGATACTCCCGCACGCCATCGGCCCCAACCACGCTCTCAAACACCGGACTCCACATCACTGACCACCTTCCAATCAAGGGACAACAACCCGGAGAAGACTCCCCGGGACATCAGCCCAGAAGGTGGATTACCCGTGTAAGTGCCGATCAGTGACGATTCGATATCGCTCGTGGCGCTGGTCGGTCGATCTTGACGCAACTGCCGGGAATGGTTGCCAACCCGATGTGGTCTGGTGGGTCAAGGCCACTTTCGGCCAGACTGGCGCGATGGCTCGCGTCGAACGGACTCCACGCCTCGGCACCAAGGCGTTCCTGTCGACCCTCGGGGATTGGTCGGCGGGTCCAGGCGCGTCGTTGCCTCGTCGTCTCGAGGGTGCGATCCGTCAGGCCATCGAGACTGGGCTGCTGCGGCCGGGAGCTCTCCTGCCGGCCGAGCGGACGATGGCTCGTTCTCTCGGCGTGAGCCGGTCGACGGTCACCCATGCGCTCAACGACCTTAAGGCTGACGGCTACCTCGAGGCCCGCCATGGCAGCGGCACCGTGGTGGCGGGGTCGGTCGATCCCGACCGGGCGCCGGGCGCTCCGATGGCGACCGTTCTTCCCGGGTTGCTGGGGGAGTGGGGTGGCAGCATCGACCTGGCGGCGTCGAGTCCCGCCGACGCACGAGCCCTGCCGCAGGTCGACGTCGACCTCGACTCGCTGCTGCTGTCGGGGCCCCGCCACGGCTACACCCCGGCCGGGCTCCCCGAACTCCGGCGCGCCGTCGCCGAGCGGTTCACCACCGATGGCCTTGCCACCACTGCCGAACAGATCCTCATCACCAACGGTGCCCAGCATGCGTTGGCGTTGGCGTTCAGCGAACTGACCGAACCCGGCGACTCGATCATCGTCGACGAGCCCACGTACCCGGGCGTGATCGACCTTCTCGCCGCTCGGCGGCTCCGTCCCGTGGCGTTGCCACGGACGGCGGGCGGCATCGATCCCGATGCGTTCGCGGCGTTGGTGCGATCGTCGGGCGCCCGGCTTGCCTACCTGCAGACGCTCGTGCACAACCCGACAGGGCAATGCGGCGATGAGCGTCAGCTTCGACGCCTCGCCGAGGCGGTCACGGCCACCGGCGTCACGGTCATCGAAGACCTCGTGCTGGCCGAGTTGCGCTTCGACGGTGAACGTTCGGCACCTCTGGCGTCGCGCGTGGACCGCGACCAGGTGGTCGTCGTCGGTTCGGTCTCCAAGCTGGGCTGGGGAGGGCTCCGTATCGGCTGGCTGCGAGCTGAACCCGGCCTGGTCGACCGGTTGGTCCGGTCACGTCTCACCGACGATCTCGGCAGCTCGATCCCGTCGCAGGTGATCTCGGCGGCCGTGCTCGCCCAGTTCGACGTGATCGTGGAGAGTCGACAGCGATCACTCGGGCGCCGGGCCGACCTGGTGTGTCGCCTGCTCACCGAGCGGTGCCCCGAGTGGCAGTTGCTCACCCCCACCGGCGGCTTGTCGCTGTGGATCACGCTCGATCGACCCTGCGCGGAACGTCTTGCGCAGCGAGCGGCACGGGAAGGGGTGATCATCGCGACCGGTAGTGCGGCCTCGGTGACCGGCGACGAGGATCGCCACATCCGGCTCTGCTTCGATCGACCCGAGCAGCAGTTGGTCGAGGGAGTCGACCGCCTCGTCCGTGCCTGGCATCGTCTCGGCGACTGAAGGATCAGTCGCCGGGGACCAACGTGACGATGCCGTCACTGCCGACGAGTGCGACACCGTCGGCGTAGACGAGGATGCCCGGATCACTCTGCAGGACCGCGAGGAGATTCTCGTCTCGCATCCGCGCCATCTCGTCGGTGCATGCCTCGCCCTCGATCTGGAGTTCGACATCGGCGAGCCAGGAGACTTCCCGCCGGGCTGAGCCAGTGAGGCTCCGGCAATCGGTGGTGCCGGTGATCGCGCCGGTTTCGTCGATCGACACACGGGCGGTGGAGTCGGCGATCGCAGCGAGTGTCGGCTCGGCGTTCTCCGCGCCCCAGTGCCCGGAGGCCAAGCGCCACGATCCGACGATCGCCGCTGACCGATCGAGGCAGCCACCGGCCTGTCGTCGTGGCGTTGTCGAGGTGATGCCCTTGAACGTCTCGGGGAGCGGTTCGAGCGTGACGGTCAAGCGGTACAGCCGATGTCGCCGGTCGCGTTCTCGGATCTGGTCGTCCAGTCCTTCCGCCTGTACCTCGTAGCGCTCGAGTCGCCCGTCGGTATCGATGTCGAACGACAGTGTGCCGTCATCGAGCGCTGGGATCTGTCCGCCGATGCCGGCGACGTGTCCTACCAGCTGTTGGAGTTGTTCGGGACCCAGCTCGATCATCCGCCGTCCGGGGTGTGTGTCATCAGGCGTTGCTGCGGCGAGGCTGCCGACGATTGCCTCGAGGTCGGCGAGGGTGAGGACCGAAGGAGCTCCCTCGACCGTGTCGGCTTGGGTGAGCAGCTGGCCGGTTGGTTCGAAGTTGTCGGCGCGATCGGTCGTCGACCGAGAGAGCAGCTCCTCGTCGAATCGGGGTACGAGCATCTCCCAGCATCCGGCATCGCCCGGTTCGGCGACGGCGTCGACGGCGCTGTAGGCGAAGCCGCTGGCAGGATCGAAGGCCAGCGTCATGTGCCAACGCATCGCATCGGCCGGGTACTCCGCAACGATGACGCCGTCGGAGCCGAGGAACCCGGGGTCGATGTCTTCGACCAAGGTGATCAGCATCGCTGGTTCTGGCGTCGTCGGTGATGTGTTGGTCGGCTCCGAAGTCGGTGCCGCCGTGCCTTCCTCGACGGTAGTCGTGGTCGTTGGGGCGGGGTCGTTCGTCGTTGTGCTGGTCGGGGCCTCGGCCTCGATGCGCAGGTCGGCCGAGGAGCCCGAAGAGGGGAGGGCTGAACAACTGGTCGCGAGGAGAGCCGCAATGGTCAGGAGGGGGCGCCGCATAGTGTGCATGTCGACGCAGAACGCGTCGGGCTTGACCAGTCGCGACGAATCCATCGCACCGGCAGCGCTGCTCAGGTGGTCTCGCAGGCCTTGGTGACGTAGTCGGAGAGCGCTCCGAGCCGCCTCGACCAGTCCCCTTCGACGACGGCGACCCAGTCGGTCAGTGCATGCAGAGGTTCGAGCTGGGGTGTGTGCACCGTTTCGCGGCCGGCTCGGGTGGCCGAGGTGAGCCCCGCCTCGTTGAGCAGTGAGAGGTGCTTGGCGATGGCCTGGCGGCTGATGCCGAAGGCCGACGTGAGCGCCGTGGCCGTGCCGCTGCCGGTGCGGGCGAGCGTCTCGAAGATCTCGCGTCGGGTCGGGTCGGCGAGCGCCGCGAAGACCGGCCCCGGTGATGGTTGCGGGGGCACGGCCGGCTCAGACTCGGGCGACGTGCGTCCCGACGGCCAGCATGGCCCCTCGCCAGGCCCACGCCGAGTTGCCGAGGGACGAGGCCACGACAGACGCCGAAGTCGTGCCGAGCGCCGAGGCCATGACGGGCACGGGCACGATTCGCTCCTCGACCACTCGAACGATGGTGATGGGGTTCGAGCCGTTGCTTGGTCGCGGGGTGAGCGTGATCGATACCGACGAGTGTTGTTCGGGATCATCGGTCGGCCACCACACGAAGTCGAGGCGGCGCTCGGGTTCGAGTTCGGTGACGTAGCCAACCCGGGGCCGACCGGTGGCGATGTCGGGTGTCGAGATCGCGCCGCCGTCCGTCGGATCGATGGTCGAGTCGGGTCCGAACCAGGCGCTCAGACCGTCGTCGGTCGTGAGCGCCTGCCAGACCCGCTCGCAGTCGGCATCGATCTCGATCTCGCTGATCGCTCGCTCGGTCTCAGTCGGGGTGGGGGTGTCGGATTGGTCGGCCATCGCCGCATCGTACACGCAAGCAATGAGTTGCGCATTGCATCGACCTCCCGCATACTGATACGCAATCAATCAGTTGCGTATTAGTGGCGCAAGCAAGGAGTCGATGTGAGCTATCTCGTCCCCACCGTCGTGGAGCAAACCAGCCGAGGGGAGCGGGCCTACGACCTCTACTCTCGGCTCCTGGCCGATCGAGTGATCTTCCTCGGCACCGAGGTCGATGACGCCAGTGCCAACCTGATCATCGGGCAGTTGTTGCACCTGGAGTCGCAGAATCCCGAGGCCGACATCCAGCTCTACATCAACAGCCCCGGCGGTTCGGTCACGGCCGGCTTCGGGATCTACGACACGATGCAGTACATCCAGCCCGATGTGGCGACGATCTGCGTCGGGCAGGCTGCCTCGTGGTCGGCGGTACTCCTCGCTGCCGGTGCGCCGGGCAAGCGAATGACCCTGCCGAACTCTCGGGTGCTGATCCACCAGCCCCACGGTGGCGCTCAGGGCCAGACCACCGACATGGAAATCCAGATCGAGGAGATGCGCCACGCCCGTCTGCGCATCGAGGAGCTGCTCGCTCTCCACACCGGTCAACCACGTGATCGGGTGGCTCGTGACATCGAGCGGGACTACATCGTGCGAGGCCAGGCCGCAGTCGACTACGGCCTCGTCGATCTCGTGGTCAGCGATCGGCGCGCCGCTTCATCCACCACCGCCATCGGCCCCGATCGCCCAGCGTTGGGCGCACCGCCCGCGGACCGAGAGCTCGTGGCCTCGAACGCGAATGATGGTGCCGAGCGACCGGAAACGGCAGCCTGACACCATCAATCAGTCGGCCCGGCGGTCCGGACCCGTCACCAGGTGGGGATCAGCCCAGGACCCGGAACTCGATCCGGCGGTTGGCCTGCTGCTGCTCGGCGGTGTCGTCGGGGTTCTCGACCAGCTGCGTCTCGCCATAGCCCTTGGCCACCAGCTGGTCGGGGTCGACGCCGAGGGCAATGAGTTCGGCCACGACCCGGGCCGCCCGATCGTTGCTGAGGGCCAGGTTGCCGGCGTCGCCGCCTCGGCTGTCGGTGTGGCCACCGACTTCGACCTGTTGGCCGTCGCTGGCGATCAGGAGCTCGGCCACCTGGGCGACGACTGGCGCCGTCTCGGCGGTGATCACGTCGGTACCGGAGTTGAACAGGATCGGCGATGCTGCGACGAGCGCATTGAGCTCGGTTTCGAGATCGGACGCTGCGGTCACCTCGATCTGGTCGTCGAAGGTGAAGTCGGCGCCGAGGTCGGCGCCGGTGCCGCCCAGGTTGGTGGCGAGGGAAGCGGCGGCGGCCTCGCTGGTCAGCGAGCCGTCGACCGTCAAGGTATAGGGCGAGGCACCTTCGGCGATCTCGAGGTTGTTCGTGATCTGATCCTCGGTGTAGCCCGAGGCGATGGCGGCAGCGACGAGCGCGTCGGCGGTGGCCTGATCGGGCACGGTGCCGTTGAGCTCGACGGCGGCCTGGCTGACCGTGACGGCGGCGGCTGCGCCGGCATTCGCCGCTTCCTCGGCAGCGGCAGCAGCGGCTTCCTCTTCCTCGGCGGCAGCCGCTGCGGCCTCGTCCTCTTCGCCCGAGTCGGCCTCTTCGTCGGTGGCGTCGTCCTCGGCCTCGTGATCGGCGTCGGTATCGGCGTCCTCGTGCGTGGCGTCCTCGGTGACGGCGGCGACCTCGTGGCTGCTGCTCGGCTTCTGGTAGCCGAAGAAGCCGGCGAGGGCGAGCATCGAGACGAGCACGGCGGAGATCACGGCGATGCCGGCCATGGCACCGAAGGCAACGTCGCCCTCGTCCGCCAAGGCGATGCCGGCGCCACTCGGCCGATCGATCGTGCCGGCCCGATCGGGCTCATCGGCCTTGTGCCGCTTGGTCTCATCCGTCGCCATGATGTCGCCTCTGTGGGATCGTGCCGGCCGCGCCGGCGTCTCGTCGGCGCACAGTCTGGCAGCAACCGTGGCCGGTGACTACCTGGCGCGAGCCCACCGCTTGACCAGGGAGCGCTGCGACAGCGCGCCCTGCGCCCAGACCGACCACACGCCCAGTACGGCACCCCGTGAGTACTCGTGCCAGGTGATCGCCTCGTGGGCTTCGACCCGCCGCACGGTCTGCGAGATCCCACCCTCTCGGATCTCGTAGCCGGCCCAGACGCCCGGCCAATCACGAGTCGACGCAACCTCGGTCAGCTGGACCGGACCGACGGTGCGGGCTCGGTTGCGGTGGGTGTGCCCGGAACTCACCCAGCTGTTCGGATTGGCTCGGCCGAGCCGTTTCAGAAACGCCAGTCCTTCGGCCTTGCCGATGCCAGCCGGGTGGTGCGTGGGATAGCGGTGGCGCTGGATCTGATGGTGCAACAGGATCAGCGCTCCTCGCTCGGCCTCGCCTGCCGCCTCGATGGCGGCATCGCCGTGGGGTACCAACGTGCCGATGCCGCGCCGCGGAATGGCGGTGTCGAGCGAGATCACTCGGATGCCCGGGAGGTCATCGATGGCGATCGAACGAGTCATCTCGAGCGCGCGATGACCCACCGTCGTCGGGATCTCGATCGGGGTCATGCCGTCGACGTCGTGGTTCCCGGGGATGAGCGTCATGGGTAGGTCAAGGAACGCGTCGAGCAGGTCTCCCAGCATCTCGAAGTGGTCGCTGCGGCGATGGTGAGCGGCGTCGCCCTTGATGACCAGATGGTCGGCCCCCCATGCTGAGGCTTCGGTGATGGCGCCGCGTGCGCAACGGGTTGGCGCGGGTTCTGGGTGGCCGGAGAGATCGACCATCGTGCGAAGGAAACCCCAGTGCCCGGCACCGATGTGGAGATCCGACACGGTGGCCACTCGAGCAAGGATCTCACCGGGCGGCGGCGTGAGCGTCCGAGCCGACAGGGTTGATCGTCGGCCGTCGGCGTCGACATCGACCGTGTAGGTGGTCGAGGGTGCAAGCCCGTCGAGGGTCACGGCGCCAGGACCGCCCGGGTGCTCGATGGCACGGTCACGATCGCCGGCCGAGACTCGCAACGGGCCGGCCGGCATCTCGCCCCAGCAGATCTGCACGCTGGAGGCATCGACCGCCCAGACACGCAGCGGCGAGGGGACGAACGGTGGCAGTCGATTCACGAGGTCGACGAACTCGTGTCGCCGACGAGGCCGGAGCGCAGCGTCACGGAGCCAGCAGCGCCTGCAGCCGGGCGGACTCACGGGTCCGGAGCGCCGCACCGACCCGCTGACGCTCGAGGATCTGGCTGAGCGTCTTGCCGCCGGTCGGCACGGGGTTCGCCTCGAAGAACTCGGCGACCATGGCCACATCGTCGGGGTAGGTCAACGCCGTGACCCCGTCGACCATGCGAACCACGGCGTTCGACGGCAGCAGGTCGAGGAGCTCCTGCCAATGTGTGCTCATGAAGGCCCAGACGTCTCGCCCCAACCCGCGATTGGTGAGGCCTCGTCGAACCCAGAACGCCACGTTCTGAGAACGGACCTTGCCAGCAAGGATGTCGGCTTCGAGTTCGGCGAGCAGCGCCGCATCGGGGAAGTCGGCCAGTGCGTACAGGTAGCGGACCTCTTCCTGGGGAGTGGTGGCCTCGGCCATGGCCTTGCGGAAGTCGGCGAAGTCGACATCGTCGCCGATGCTGGCGACGATGTCGACCGCAGCGGCGGCGATGGCGGTGTCGACGAGATCGGGATCGCGCTGCAGGACCGAGATGGTGCGCTTGGCCTCCTCCTGGATCTCGAGGTCACGAGCGAGCGTGCCCATCGCCCGGATGAGATCGGCTCGAAGTTGCTTGTCGCGATCGGTGTCGGCCGGGAGCGGCGTGAGGCCGAGACCGGCGAGGGCCGGCCCGATGGCGTCGTGCACGTTCTCGGCGAAGATCTCGCCGGCGTCGCCGTCGACCAGACGATCGATGGCGGAGAATCCGCTCAGGATTCGCTGCCAGACCGACCGATCGGACTCGGTGGTCATCAGCTCGAGAACCGACAGGAACTGGCTTGCCGAGAGTCGGCCGGCCAAGACCGTGGCCCAGGCATCGTCGACGAGCGCGTACCGCTCGACCGGGAGCATGAGCTCCTGGGCGAGATCGGCGAGTTCTTCGGTGACCTCGGCTCGGTAGGCCGTGCGGACGAAGCTCGCACCCTCGGCGTTGCCGACGATCCACTCGGCCTCGTCGCTCAGATCGATGGTGACGGCGTCGGACTCGATCAGCACCCGATCGGTGATCGGATCGCCGCCGACCGGCTTCCACCGAAAGCGCAGCGGGATCGCCCAGGTCTGTGGCTCGGCGGGATCGCCGCCCTCGTAACCGAACCGTTCCTGGCGGAACGTGGCCTGGCGACCGTCGTCGGAGAGGCTGACCGAGACGAGTGGGAAGCCTCCCTGGAAGATCCAGCTGTCCATGATGCGTCGGACCGGTTCACCCGATTCTGTCTCGATGGCATCCCAGAGATCGGTGGTCTCCGCGTTGCCGTACTGGTGCTCGCGCATGTAGCGACGGATGCCGGCCCGGAAGCGGTCCTCGCCGAGGTACTGCTCGAGCATGCGCACGACGGCCGCGCCCTTCTCGTAGGTGAGGATGTCGAACATGCCCTCGGCGTCGGCGGGACTGTTCACCTCGAACTCGATTGGGCGGGTCGACGCCAGCGCATCGGTATCGAATGCCGCCGAGCGCGACAGCCCGAAGTCGACCCAGCGCTGCCAGCCGGGACGGAAGGCATCGGTGCAGCGCATTTCCATGAACGTGGCGAACGCTTCGTTCAGCCACAGCCCGTTCCACCACTTCATGGTGACCAGATCGCCGAACCACATGTGCGCCAGCTCGTGGTGGATCACGTCGGCGGCCCGCTGGAGCTCGGGTTGGGTCGACTTGTCGGGGTCGATCAGCAGGAGCGTTTCGCGGAAGGTGATGCAGCCGAGGTTCTCCATCGCGCCGAAGGCGAAGTCGGGAATCGCAACGAGGTCACACTTGTCGCCTGGGTAGGGGAGACCGAAGTAGTCGGAGAAGTAGCGGAGAGCGAAGGCACCGGACTCGAGGGCGAAGGGTGTGAGCTCACCCTTGCCTGGCACGTGCACGATCCGAAGGGGAACGCCATCGACGTCGACCGTTTCGGAGAACTCGAGCGGGCCGACGACGAAGGCGACGAGGTAGGTCGACATGGCAATGGTGGGCGCGAAGCGATGCAGGACCCGGCCCGTCGGCTGCAGTTCGGCCGCAACCTCGGCGGTGTTCGACACCACCTGGTGGTCGGCGTCGGCAACGATCTCGATGTCGAAGACGGCCTTGTGCGCCGGCTCGTCCCAACAAGGGAAGGCCTGACGGGCGTGGGTGGCCTCGAACTGGGTGGTGGCGAGACGCTGCTCGTTGCCGTCGGCGTCGACGAACCGGCTGAGGTAGAAGCCCACCAGCTGGTCGTTGAGCACCCCGTCGAAGTCGATGTGCAGCTGGTGTTCGCCGACGGCGAAGGGCCCGTCGACGGTGAGGCGCTGGGCGTTGGCGTCGAGCGAGAACGCGGCGTCGGAGTCGCCGACACGTGTGGCGCGGATGTCGAGTTCGTGGCTGTTCAGCACGAGGGTGTCGCACGGTGTCTCGACCTCGACCGTGATGACGACCACGCCGGCGAAGGTGGCGTCGCTCAGGTTCGGCTCCAACCGGATCGAGTAGTGGCGGGGAGACGCACCGGCGGGGAGTCGGTGTTCGTTGGTTGCATCAGCGTTCGACATCACGGGTCAGGCTACCCCTGGGTACGGATCGGCAGGGGTACCGCGATCCGGCGGCGCCAGAAATCGACTCATGACCGCATGGGTGACCGATGTCGACGGTGCGACTACGGTGCATGGCTTCCGCGGCTGCAAACGAAGCGAGTGATGATGAGCGAGTCAGTGCCGAGTCCGAGTGTCGACGTGGTCGGTGTCGGCAATGCGATCGTCGATGTCATCAGCCATGCCGACGATGCGTTCGTCGAGTCGCAGCAGCTGGTGAAGGGGTCGATGACCCTCATCGACGACGACCGCGCCCACGACCTCTATGCGCTGATGGGGCCCGGTATCGAGGCGTCGGGCGGTTCGGCCGCCAACACGATGGCCGGCGTCGCCAGCTTCGGCGGCACGGCCTCCTACATCGGCAAGGTGGCCGACGACCAGCTCGGCAAGGTGTTCGCCCACGACATGCGGGCGGAAGGCGTGCACTTCGACGTGCCGGCTGCCACCTCAGGACCGGCCACCGCTCGGTGCCTGATCCTCGTCACTCCCGACGCCCAGCGCACGATGAACACCTACCTGGGCATCTCGTCGCTGCTGGAACCCGACGACGTCCATCCCGAGACGGCCACCTCGGGCTCGTTGCTGTTCTGCGAGGGCTACCTGTGGGACGTCGAATCGGCCAAGGCCGCCATCCGCAAGGCGCTCCGACTCGCCCACGGCGCCGGCCGCCGGACCGCGCTCACGTTGTCCGACACGTTCTGCGTGGAGCGCCACCACCGCGAATTCCGTGAGCTGGTGAAGTCCGACGTCGACGTGCTGTTCGCCAACCGCAACGAGCTGGCCGTGATGTACGAGACCACCGACCTTCGGGCCGGCGTCGAAGCAGCTCGAGCCGACGTCGAGCTGGCCTGCATCACGCTCGGCAAGGAAGGTTCGATGCTCGTCACGAGGGACGACGTCGTCGAGATCGAGGCCGCCGAAATCGCTCCGGTGGTCGACACCACCGGCGCCGGCGACCAATACGCCGCAGGTGTGTTGTTCGGGCTGGCCCACGGGCTCGGCCTGCGTCGAGCGGGCGAGCTCGGGTCACTCGCTGCGGCCGAAGTCATCTCGCACGTTGGCCCCCGGCCGGCGGTCTCGCTGCGCCAACTTGCCGGGCTCGACTGAGCCGCTCGCCCTCGGGCTGCGACGCCACCCCAGGTCGCATTCCAAGCACCGTCGAGTTTTTCGTGGTGCACTCGTTTTCCCCACGTCAATGGGGTAGCGTGACACTGCGTCGGTGGGGACGCGTCGCCCCGTCCCCACCGACGCACTTGTCGTTCGTCAGCCCCGAGGGGGCTTCCTCTCTTACCGAGTTGCTCGCTGCGCTCACAACTCGCAACCCGAGCACGCACCGCCCACCGGCGTTCTTCAGCCTCTACCGGTAGAGCGCGCGGTCGCTGGCTCGGACGAGGTGGTAGCCCGAGAGGGTGACGATCGACGCGATCATGACGAGGCCCAGCGCGCCTCCGGTGCTCGGCAGCGACGGCGTTGTCGGTGCCGGGGTCGTCGGTGCGGCGGTGGCGCACGGCAAGGGCACGGTGGCCGTGGCGACATTGTTGGCGGTCGTGGCGTCGATGGCCGTTCCCCGCACCGAGAGCGTGTTCGAGATCTCGCACACCTCGAGGTTGGTGCGTGGTGTCACGACGCCGAGCGTGAACGATGCGTTCGCGGCCAGCGGCGAGCTCGTGGTGCACACGAGGGCTCTCGTGTCGGCGTCGAACGTGCAGGCCATGCCATCGGGCGCCGTGATCGTCGGAACGCCGAGGCCGGTCGGCAGGATGTCGTTGACGACCACCGGCCCCGGCTCGGCGTCGATCCCACCGTTGCGCACGACGATCGACCACTCGATCTCGCCGGACGCCGCCGACCATGCACCGCTCAGTGTGACCGACAGGTCGACGGTGGCCGCGGCCAGGCCAAGGTCGAGATTCGTCAGTGTCCCAGCCGTCGCCAGCGCCACGGGCGCCGTGCAGGCGGTGTCGACGACGTCGGAGTCGCGCTCCGGGTCGGCACCGGCGATGGTGCTGACGAGCCCGCCGGGCAGGGTCGAGGGCTGGTAGCAGACCGAGTACGTGCCGCCGACCAAGCCAACGAAGGAGTAGTGGCCGCTCTCGTCGGTCACCACGGTCGCAAGCTGCCGATCGTCAGCGTCGAAGAGATGCAACGTCACACCAACGGCTGGCGGCTCAGCCGGATCCTGCCGACCGTCGCGGTTGGTGTCGATCCACGCCTGATCTCCCAGTGATGCGCTGGGAAGGAACGGCAGTGGGACGAATCCGAAGTCGATCGTCAGATCGGAGTGGTCATCGCTTGTTGCCGACCCGACGGCAAGATCGGCGGCCGTCTCCTCGTCGATCATGCCGTCTCTCCCGATCTCGCCTGTGGGGAGCACGATCGCCAGATCGATGGGCGGGCTGACGGCGGCGTAGGCACCGGCCGGGGCGCCGTCATCGACATGATCGACGCCGGCGGTCACGTTCGCTCCGGTCGAGGACACGTAGCCGGTTGGCACGGACAGGACCGCTACGAAGTACCACCCGGGATCGATGTCATGGAGCCAGTAGCTGCCGCCGCCTGAGGTGACTACCGAACACCGTGGTGCCGGCCCGTCGTCGCCGTTCGGTTCGAACGCTCCGTCGGCATCGACATCGGCCCAGAGCTCGACCGTCATCCCGTCGAGCCCGGCGTCGCCGATGTCGAACACCCCGTCGTCGTTCAGATCGGCAAAGACACGGTTGCCGATCCGAGTCGATGGACCTGTCGTGGCCCCGCACGTTTGTGGGTCAGCGGCCGCCGGCGAGCCGGTGCCCAAGGTCCACGCGGCCACCATCATCAGCGCAGCGATGAACGGCCACCGACCGAATCGGGTGCCGCAGGCTGAGGTCTGATCGGCGTCGCCGCCGACGGGTGGGTCGAACATGGTGGGCACTCCGTGTGCGTTGTCGCGACAACGCAACGCACGAGGTGCCTATCGGCCGGGCCGACGATGAGCTGAGGAGCAGGTCAGCGGTGTGACGGTGCCCCGAGGAACAGACCCTGGCCCCAGTCGACATTGAGATTGGCCAGTCGACGGAACTGGCGCTCGGTCTCGATGTTCTCGGCCACCACCCAAGCGCCCGACTTGTGCGCCAGTTCGACGAGTGTGCCGACGATCGACTCGGCCATGCCGGCGTCGGCCCGCTGCGAACGGGGCCGCTTCGGGCTGGTATCGCCGTTGCCGTTGGACGGCCCGGGAATGAGGGATCGGAGGCCGCCGGAGTCGTCGTCGGGTGGTGCCAGGTCGGCGACGAGCTGGCCCGCAATCTTGATGATGTCGGGCGAGAAGGCGCTGAGTACCCGCAGCCCGGCGTAGCCGTCGCCGACGTCATCGACGGCGATCCGCACGCCACGGCGCCGGAACGATTCGAGCTGACGAGCGGCATCGTGGAGATCGGCGTAGCGATTGCGTTCCACCGCTTCGAGGACGATCTGGTCGGGATCGATCCCGATCGATTCGGCGGCGTCGATCGTTGCGTGCACGGCGGGCTCGTCGAATCGGCCCCCGGGCGCCATCACGTTCAGGAACAGCAAGCCTTCGCCGAGCCAAGGGCCGAGACCTCGCAGAGCGAGCGTGCGCCCGAGATGGTCGAGTTCGGCGGTCCAGTTGCCGCGAGCGGCCCGAGCGATCAGCTCCTCGGCGTCGATGACGAGCGAGCCGGCCGTGGCCCGCAGCAGGCTCTCGTAGCCGACGATGGTGCGATCGGCCATGGCGAGCACCGGCTGGTACCGCACCTCGTAGCGAGGCGGGTCTTCGAGGAGGTGCGCACGCTCGACCCGATTGGCGAAGTCCTCGAGGTCGGCGGCGTTGATGGCCAGGCTGATGAGCTGCTCGGCGCTCGCATCGGGGTTGGCGAAGGCGAGCCGGACGTCGTTGTGCCGCTCGACCGGCACGGTGTCGAGCACCCGTTCGAGGAAGTCATAACCGTTGTCGACCAGGAGCCGCACCCGGCTCCCGCGAAGGTCGATGGCGTTGGCATGATGCGCCGCTGCCCGCTCGACGGTGCGGGCCAGATCGGGGTCGGCGGCGCCGATGATCACGGTGGCCGGCGAGGCCGCGGGCAGATCGAGCCCGCGCCGAATGGCGAGGGCCCGCTGGTTCGCCCCGAGGCTCGGATCGGCATCTGCACGCACGATGATCACCCTACCGTGCATCGCCGGTCGCGTCGTGGCCCGCAGACGATTGCTCAGCAGGCAGTTTGACGTTCCGACCAGGGGATTCGCGTGAATCTCACGCTCCGGTGTCGAGCTGGCCCCGTCCGCGTTCGACGATCGCCATTCGACGTCGTTCGACCTCGGCCGGATCGAACCCGGCGTGCTCGCGGAACCGCACCCCCTCTTGGGCTTCGATCAGCCAGCCCCGGTCGAGCTGGGACCGCTCGATGAGGTCATAGGTGGCGAGCATCTGACGCACGCCGTCGGGTTGGTTGCCGGCGATGTCGGCAGCGAGTGAGCGGGTTTTGGCCAACAGCTCGTCGTGGGGGACGAGGTGATTGACGAGGCCGATGCGGTGGGCCTCCTGTGCGTCGAGGAAGTTGCCGGTGAGTGAGAGCTCGCGAGCTCGGCGGAAGCCGATGACGGCGGGCAGGAGCACGGCCAGCCCCCAGCCGGGCATCACGCCGACGCGGGCATGTGTATCCGCGAAGATCGCTCGCGGTGAGGCGACGAGGAAGTCGCAGTTCAGGGCCAGCTCGAACCCGCCGGTGATGGCGGCGCCGTTGATGGCGCCGATGAGCGGCTTGGTGCGGACCGGGAACGGCCCACGATCCATCGTGTACTCGACGTGTCGGCCCGAGTTGTTCGGCGCCCGATCGGTCACTTCGCCGGGCGTCTGGGCGCCACTGCCGAGCTCCTTCAGGTCGAGCCCGGCGCAGAACGCTGGTCCGTTGCCCGTGAGGATCATGACCTCGACTTCGGGGTTGGCGTCGAGGTCGGCGATCGCCTGCGGGAGCGCACGGCGCAGCTCGGTGTTGAGGGCGTTTCGGGCGTCGGGTCGGTTGAGAGTGATGGTGGCGACACGGTCGCTCACATCGATCAGCAGCACTGGTTCGGCCATGTCCACTGTTTACGCCGGGGGCACCGATGCAAGCAATCCGAGATCCCTGGCCCCGCTCGCTCGGCTCGAGGGTCAGGACGGCTCGGGCGGCCGAAAGGCGAGCGAGAGGTCGCCGAGACGGGTGAGCGTGCTCGCCACCCATCCGCCGATGGCTGCCAGCTTGGTGTCGAGGGACGACCCGTCCTCGAGCGTCGCCTCATCGAGTTCGAGCGAGCCCTGGTAGCTGACCTCGATCGAGTGTGAGGCCACCTCGAGGTCGGTGGCATACACCGTTTCGAGCGTGGGACCGCTCGCCTCGAGCAGGTCGTCGCCGAGGGTCGGCCCAACCAGCGGCACCACGGCCATCACCGCCTGGGGCGAGGCCGGCGCTTCGAGTTGCTGGATGCGGAAGACGATCTCGATGTCGATGATCGGGCCTTCGGTGAACTCCTCGTCGAGGTACCAGGTGCGGTAGGCGGTCTGCGACCAGGTCGGCCATTCCAGGGTGAGATCGGCCTGGATACGAGGTGGCGAGCCCTCACCCGGCAGGGCGTAGGTGGTCTCCCACGTGACATCGCCACGCAAGACATCGGTCTGGAACCGCTCCTCGAGCGCCTGACGTTCGAGCCGTGCCGCTTCGAGTGCATCGCGCAAGGCACCGATGGCGTCGGTGAAGACGTGGTCGAGCATCGTCAGACGTGCGGGGTCATGAGGGCGACCGGAACGGAGAGGCCGAGGTCGCGGCCACGGAGACTGGCGATCCGCCGACCGGGTTGCACGGCGTCTCGGGGGGTGCTCACCCCATCACCGAGGAGGTCGACAACGGCGTCGAGGTCGGCGGTGGTGAGGGCGAGACCCCAGATGCTCGCCGGTCCGTTGCCCGTGGCGGTGTCGGGCCCGACCAGTTCGATGATGACGGGTCCGGCCCACCAGAAGATCTGCGACCGGGGTGGATCGCTCTTCGGGACGGCACGGCGTCGGCGGGGTTCGAAGCCGAACGCACGCAGGGCGGCGCTGGTGCGATCGAGGTCGTCGGTCATGACCACGACATGGTCGATGCCGGTGACCCCGTTTGGATGACTCGTGGCTGCCGTCGCGCTGTCGTCCTGGACGTTGCCGCTGCGGGCGCCGTTGTCGGTGTCGTCGCCGTCGGCCCGGGCCGGGCGGTCCAGTGTGAGCATGCCGTCGATCGAGCCGTCGTCGTCGACACCGTCGAACGACCAGGCGATCACCCCGCGTCGGCCGTCGTCGCCCGGTGGCTGGAAGCGGAGCGTGACCGAGCCGATCGTGATCCGGTCGTCGACGACGCTGAACCCTGCCCGGCCCCAGGCCGCGGGATCGTCGCCGATCGTGAGTTCGGTGAGTGCTGGACCCATCCGCCGACGTTACCCCGCTCCGATCTCGACCGGCAGCCCACCCAATGCTCACGGCGTCCCCGCAATCGCGCCCAAACCCTCGGGGCTCCGCGCAATCCCACCAAACCTCCGGGGCTGCGTACCGCTGGGCGTACGCAGCCCCGGAGGTTGTCCGAGAATGGACGGTGGCCCGAAGGTTCGGCGAGTGCCGCGCCGGTGCGTCGACCGGTGGTCCAGTCCTGCTGAGGAGGCAGGGTGGGTCAGGTGGGGTGGAGCTGGAGGGCTGGCCAGGAGGCTCGGAGCGCATCCCGGAGCTCGGGGTCGGTGGTGTGGAACGCCAGGTGTGTATCGAGGAGCGTGTTGATGCCTCGGCGGACAGGGAGCTCTTCGAGTCGATGGGCAACCGCGTTCGAGCGGACGGCCACCAAGCGGTTGCCGCCCGGTCCGCTGACCAGCTCGTCGAGCAGGTCGACGAGATGCGGCGAGGTGAGATCGACCCACCCCACGACCTGTTCGTCGGTCGCCGCCGCAAGGGCCGCACGGGTGGCGCCCACCGAATCCACATCGACCACGACCACCGGTGGCACGATGTTCAGACCGCCCTGCGGTTCGCCGCCTGTTCGAGACTCGTCATCGGAGGGCGTCGTCGAGGGTCTCGATGAAGCGACCGATCTCGTCGTCGGTCACGACCAACGGCGGGCAGAAGAGGACGGCCTCGCCCACACCACGGATGATGATGCCGCGATCGATCATCTCCTGCTTCATGGGGACGGCGTCGCGACCGATCTCGGCCGCCCACACGCCACCGACACCCCGATAGCTCTTGATCACCCCGTCGGCCATGAGGGCATCGAAACCCTTCACGACCTCCTTGCCGATGTGGTTCGCCCGCTCGACCAGTCCGAGCTCGTCGATGAGGTTGATGTTGGCGACGCCGGCCGCAGCGGCGGTCGGGTGGCCGGAGTAGGTGTAGCCGTGGCGGAGCATGAAGCCGGGCTCCGACAATTCCTCGCCGATGGCCTCGGACACGATCACGCCGCTGACGGGCAGGTAGCCGGAGGTGACGCCCTTGGCGAAGGTCATGAGGTCGGGCTGGACGGCGAAGGTCTGGGCCCCGAACCACGAGCCGGTTCGCCCGAAGCCGCAGATGACCTCGTCGAAGATGAGCAGCGCGTTGTGCTGATCGCAGAGGCGACGCACGCCCTCGAGGTAGCCGTCGGCCGGCGGGTAGACGCCGCCGGCGCCCTGGACCGGCTCGCTGATGACGGCGGCAATGTTGTCGCCGTGCTCGGCGAAGACGAGCGACATCTGCTCGATGTCGTCGTTGGGGACCTCGAGGAAGTGAGGCACGAGATCGCCGAAGCCGGAGCGGTTGGGCTCGATGCCCTGGGCGCTGGTGCCACCAAAGTTGGTGCCGTGGTAGCCGTGGGTGCGGCGAATGATGATCTGCTTGTCGGGCGTGCCCCGGCGCTGCTGGACGAGGCGGGCGATCTTCAGGGCGGTGTCGACCGCTTCGGAGCCCGAGCATCCGAGGAACACCCGACCGTTCGGATGCGGCGACTTCTCGGCGATCAGACGAGCGAGTTCGCGGGCGGGGTCATTGGTGAACGGGGCGAACGTGTTGTAGGTGACGAGGCTCTCCATCTGCTTCGAGATGGCGTCGATGATCTCGCGGCGACCGTGGCCGACCTGGCAGTACCAGAGGCTTGCCATGCCGTCGAGGTAGGCCTTGCCGGTGTCGTCATAGATCGTCGACCCCTCGCCCCGGACGATGTTGATGTAGTCGGTCTCCGGCGCAATGGCCTCGCCGAAGGAGTGGAGCAGATGGTTGGTGACCGACATGGCCGGATCCTCCGGGGGACGCGTGGGCGCCAGCCCACGAACACGAGTTGGTTGGGGAGAGTGTGCCAGATTCCGGCGCCTGGTGGGAGTGGATCGCCCAGCGGATCCGACCGCTCGGCCCCTATCGTTGGACGGCCATGGCACCCCCGTTCAAATTGACCTTCGTCCAGTCGGCTGAACGCGTCTCCCAACTGCCGGCCACCCGAGCCGAAGTCACGTTCGTCGGACGCTCGAACGTCGGCAAGTCCTCGCTCATCAACGCGCTGGCCAATCGCAAGAACCTGGCGCACGTCTCCAACACCCCGGGCCGAACCCGGCTGCTGAACATGTTCGAGATCGACAAGGCATGGCCGACCGGGGGAGCGGCCTCGCTGATGGACCTCCCCGGCTACGGCTTCGCCAAGGCGCCGGCGGCGATGAGGCAGAACTGGGGTCGCATGATCGAGGCCTACCTGCTGGAACGAGAGAACCTCGAGATGGTGGTGGTCCTGGTCGATGGTGTCGTCGGTCCGACCGCACTCGACCTCCAGATGCTCGACTGGCTGCGCTCACACGAGATCCCCCACACCGTGGTCGCCACCAAGCACGACAAGGTCAAGTCGTCCCAGCGCGACAAGCGCAAGGTCGAAGTGGCCGACAAGTGCGAGCTCGAGGTGGGCGACATCATCTGGGTCAGCTCCGAGAAGGGCACCGGCCTCGATCGCCTCCGCACGCTCATGCGAGCCTGGCTGAGTTGAGAACGGCTCAGCTCAGGCCGACGATCTCTCCGTTCTCGTCGATGTCGATGCCGAGTGCCGCCGGCTTAGCGCCCAGGCCCGGCATGGTGCGCATGTCGCCACAGATGGGATAGATGAACCCGGCCCCGATCGACGCCCGCACCTCACGCACCGGCAGCCGCCACCCGGTCGGAGCGCCGGTCAGCTTCGGGTCGGACGAGATCGACAGATGGGTCTTGGCGATGCACACCGGCAGGCGACCGAAGCCGGCCGACTCGAAGTCGTCGAGCTGGCGTCCGGCTGCCGGGGTGTAGTCGACGCCATCGGCGCCGTAGACCTTCGTGGCGACCGCCTCGATCTTCTCCCGCAGCGTCGCCTCGTCGGGGTAGAGCAGGTTGAACGTGCTGGGCTCGGCAGCCGCATCGGCCACGGCTTCGGCCAGTTCGATCGCCCCTCGACCTCCGTCGACGAAGTGCGTGGCCCGCGCCGATCGGGCGTCGAACTCGGCGGCGATCTCGGCGATGGCAGCGAGGTCGGCCTCGTGGTCTTCCGGAAAGGCGTTGATGGCCACGACAGGGGTGACGCCGTGCATCCGCATGTTCTCGAGCTGCTTGCGCAGGTTCGCACCGCCCTCGTGGACCTCGTCGGGGTTCTCGGCGAGGAGGGCCTCCGGGAGGGGACGACCGGCGACGATCTTGTGCTTGCCGGAGTGGGCCTTGAGGCCCCGAACCGTCGCAACGAGCACCGCGGCATCAGGCGCCATGCCCGAGACCCGACACTTGATGTTGAAGAAGCGCTCGGCTCCCATGTCGGCGCCGAAGCCCGCTTCGGTGATGAGGAAGTCGCCGGTGCGGATGCCGATCTGGTCGGCGACGATCGAGGAGTTGCCGGTAGCGATGTTGCCGAACGGTCCGGTGTGGACGAGGGCCGGCGTGCCTTCGAGCGTCTGCATCAGGTTGGGCTTGATCGCCTCCTTGAGCAGCACGGTCATCGCCCCTCCGGCGCCGATGTCGTCGGCCGTGATCGGCGTGCCATCGCGGGTCGAGCCCAGCACGATCCGACCCATCCGTGCTCGGAGATCCTGGAGCGATGTGCAGAGAGCAAGCGCGGCCATGACCTCGGAGGCGGCGGTGATGTCGAACCCCGCCTCCCGCGGGATGCCATCGAGACGGCCACCGAGGCCGGTGACGATGTTGCGCAGCGAGCGATCGTTGACGTCGAGCACCCGCCGCCAGGTCACGCGGTGCGGATCGAACCCGGCGTCGTTGCCGTGATAGAGGTGGGCGTCGAGGATGGCCGAGCACATGTTGTGCGCCGCAGTGACGGCGTGCATGTCGCCGGTGAGATGCAGGTTGAACAACTCCATCGGGACGATCTGGCTGTAGCCGCCACCCGCCGCTCCGCCCTTGATCCCGAACGTCGGCCCCATCGACGGTTGACGAATGGCAACGGTCGCCGACTTGCCGATGTGATCGAACGCCTGGCCGAGCCCGACCGCGGTCGTGGTCTTTCCCTCGCCGAGCGGTGTCGGCGTGATGGCAGAGACGACGACGTAGGCCGCCTTCGGTCGATCGGCCATCCGCTCGGCCGCGTCGAGGGAGATCTTGGCGGCACCGGTGCCATAGGGCTCGAGAAGATCGGTGGGGATCCCCGCTCGCTCGGCGATCTCGGTCAACGGCCGCAGCCGGGCCGCTTTGGCGATCTCGAGATCGCTCGGAAACGACATGATGGACTCGCCCTTGCTGCTCGAATGGTCGAGCGTCGTCGGTTCGCTGATCAGGACATGGTGGCCGAGGAACGTTGTCGTCGCCAGCATCGGCCCGGCGATGTCGGCAGCGCCGGTGCCGCCGGCCCGTGGCCTGCGAGCGTGCGTCCACCGACCTACGCTGGGCCGAGTCATCGGTCCGTCCACCAGGAGCTTCACCGCCATGACCATCACCGAGCGCACATCGACCACCGCCTCCGGCCGCCACAAGCGGCCGAACCGCAGTACCCCCAGGCAACGGCTCACCGTGCCGCTGGTGCGCGACGGCGCCGAGCTGCGAGAGGCCACGTGGGACGAGGCGCTCGACCGGGTCGCCACCGGCTTCCGGGCCGCCGTGGACGCCGGGGGCCCACAGGCGTTCGGGATGTTCAGCTGCTCGAAGGCCACCAACGAAATGAACTACGCGGCCCAGAAGCTGGCCCGCACCGCCTTGGAGTCGAACAACATCGACTCCTGCAACCGAACTTGACACGCTCCTTCCGTCGTCGGTCTGGCGACAGTTTTTGGAGCAGGCGGTGGGACGGCGTCCTACCGAGAGGTCGAGGAAGCCGATCTCATCGTGTTGTGGGGTTCGAACGCGCGTGAGGCGCACCCCATCTATTTCCATCACGTACTGAAGGGCATCGACGCCGGCGCCAAGGTGTATTGCGTCGATCCCCGGCGGAGCGACTCGGCGAAGTTCGCCGACCTCTGGCTCGGGATCGACGTCGGCACCGACATCGCTCTCGCCAACGCCATCGGACGTGAGATCATCCATGCCGGGCTGGCCAACCAGGCGTTCATCGAACACTCGACCTCGAACTACGAGGCGTACGCTCGCTCCGTCGAGCCGTACACGCTCGAGCGGGCCGCAACGATCACTGGTGTGCCCGCCGAGGCCATTGCCGAACTGGCCCACGCCTACGCCACCGCCGACAAGGCCCAGATCCTGTGGACCCTCGGCATCACCGAACACCACAACGGCGTCGACAACGTCTTCTCGTTGTGCAACCTGGCGCTGTTGACTGGTCATGTCGGCCGCTGGGGTTCGGGGCTCGTGCCGTTGCGAGGTCAGAACAACGTGCAGGGCGGCGGTGACATGGGCGCCCTGCCCGACAAGCTGCCCGGCTTCCAGAGCGTCGACGACCCCGCCGATCTCGCCAAGTTCGAAGCGGCGTGGGGCACCACGCTGAACCCCGAGGTCGGACTCAACCTCACCAAGATGTTCGAAGCGATGGAGGCCGGCACCTTGCGTGCGGTGTACTGCATCGGCGAGAACCCGGCCGAGTCCGAAGCCGACATCGATCACGCCCGCAAGCTGCTGAGCGGTCTCGACCTCCTGGTGGTGCAGGACATCTTCATGACCCGCACCGCGGAGCTGGCCGACGTGGTGCTGCCGGCGTCGGTCGCCTGGGCCGAGTCCGAGGGCACGGTCACCTCCAGCGAGCGGCGGGTGCAACGGGTGCGCGCCGCAGTGCCGCCTCCCGAGTCGGCCCGCCACGACGTCGACATCATCGTCGACCTTGCCAACCGCCTGGGCCAGTCGTGGCCGAACACCACTCCCGAGGCATTGTGGGACGAGCTGCGTTCACTGTCTCCGCTGCACGCCGGCATGAGCTGGGAGCGGCTCGAGGCCGAGAACGGTCTGCAATGGCCGTGCCCCTCACTCGATCATCCCGGCTCGCCGTTCCTCCATGGATGGCTGTGGGCCGATGACCTCGAGGGGCGAGATCCGGCGCCGTTCACCCCGTGCGAGCACGAAGGCCCGCTCGAAGCGCTGACGGAGGAATTCCCGCTTCGCCTCACCACCGGACGGGTCCTCGACTCCTACAACACCGGCGTGCAGTCCGACGGCTACGAGTCCCCGATCCGGTCGGGTGACGCACTCGACATCAGCCCGGCCGACGCCACCGCGCTGTCGCTCGCCGATGGTGAGCAGGTGAGGGTGTCGTCGCCTCGGGGAAGCGTCGAGATGGCGGTGCGGATCGACGCCGATCTCCCCGCCGGCCTCACCTTCACGACCTACCATTTCTCCGACCTGGTCGACATCAACCGCCTCACCAACGACGCCTACGACGAACGCTCGGGCACGTCGGAGTTCAAGGCGGCGTCGATCAGGATCGACAAGCTGACCGACCCTCCGGAGTCCACGCCACGTGGCTGATCTGCACCTCACCGACGACGCGCCGAGCGATGCCGAACGGCAGGCCATCGACGATGTGATCGACGCCGAACACCTCGATGGCTCGGGGTCGGCGATCACCATCGAAACCGAACGGATCGTGCGAGCCGGGACCCAACGGGCGGCCGGACTCCGTCACCTCCTGCTGCCATCGCTGCACGCCCTCCAGCGGGCATCGGGCTGGATCTCGCCTGGCGGCCTGAACCACATTGCCGAGCGACTGCAGGTCCCGCCGGCCGAGGCCTACGGCGTCGCGACGTTCTACGACCTCTTCCGTTTCGAGGCGCCGACGCACGACGGGCCGACCATGCACGTGTGTGTCGACGCGGCCTGCCAGATCGCTGGTGCGGCGGAGCAGATCGAGTATCTGGAGGCCGAAGGCGTCCACGTCCATCCCAGCCCGTGCCTCGGCCAGTGCGAGCGAGCCGTCGGTGTCTTCGTCCAACGGCGAGCGGGCGACGCCGATCCCGAGCCGGCCGACACCAACGAGCCGGTGATCCCTCAGCAATACGACCCGGCACTCCGACTCCTCCGCCGGGTCGACCGCTACGACCCGGCATCGCTCGAGGGCTACGTCGGGGTCGGTGGGTTCAAGGCACTCGGCGCAGCGATGCGGCTCGGTGCGAGCGGCGTGATCGATGCCGTCACCGCTTCGGGTCTGAAGGGCCGTGGCGGCGCCGCGTTCCCCACGGGCATCAAATGGCAGGCCGTCGCCGGCGAGCAGGCCGACCAGAAGTACCTCGTGGTGAACGCCGACGAGTCCGAGGTCGGCACCTTCAAGGATCGCTACCTCCTCGAGTTCGACCCGTTTGCATTGGTGGAGGCGGCCACCATTGCCGGGTTCGCGGTCGGTGCCACCAAGGGCTATGTCTACATCCGTGGCGAGTATCCGTTGGGGGCCACGCGGCTGCAACGGGCGATCGACGCCAGCCGCGAGGCGGGGTTCCTCGGCTCGGGCATCGCCCGCTCGAGTCTCGACTTCGATCTCGAGATCCGCCAGGGCGCCGGCGCCTACATCTGCGGCGAAGAGACGGCGCTCCTCGAATCCATCGAGGGCTACCGGGGCGAGCCCCGCCAGAAGCCGCCGTTTCCGACCACGCACGGTCTGTTCGCCAAGCCGACGGTGATCAACAACGTCGAGACGCTCGTGAACGTCGTCGACATCGTCACCGAGGGCGCCGATGCCTATGCCGCACGGGGCACGCCCGATTCCGCGGGCACCAAGCTCTACTGCGTTTCGGGCCACGTTGCCCGGCCGGGTGTGTACGAGATCGAGTTCGGGCGAACCATGCGCGAGGTGTTGGATCTCGCCGGACCGTTCGTTGGCGAGCCGGCAGCGGTGTTGCTCGGCGGGGGAGCGGGCACGTTCGTCCTGCCCGACGAGTTCGACCTGCCGCTGAGTTTCGAAGCAACGCGGGCCGCCGGCCACTCGCTGGGTTCGGGCGTCATCATGGTCTTCAACTCGACCACCGACTTCGGCGCCGTGCTCACCCGCCTCGCTGCGTTCTTCCGCGACGAGAGTTGCGGGCAGTGTGTGCCCTGCAGGATCGGCACGGTGCGCCAGCACGAGCTGCTCGTCCGATCACAGGGCGCGCCGTCGGCCGACGACATCGTGCTCATCGACGAGATGGACCGAGCAATGAAGGACGCCTCGATCTGCGGGCTCGGACACACGGCGGCGACTGCCGTGCAGTCTGCGATCACCAAGGGACTGATCGGGGTACGAGGTTGAGGGGGCAGACATGACGAGCGGACAGATCGCCGAGACCAGCGTCACCATCACCGTCGACGGGCAGTCCGTCGAGGCGGTCGAAGGCGAGACCATCCTCGAAGCCTGCAACCGTGCGGGAATCGACACCCCGACGCTGTGCTGGGCGGCCAACCTCACACCGGTCAACGTCTGCCGGGTCTGTGTCGTCGAGGTCGAGGGGTCGCGCACGCTGGTGCCGTCATGCTCCCGCACCGCCGAGGACGGCATGGTCATCCAGACCGACTCCGAGCGAGTGCGGCACAGCCGACGCATGGTGCTCGAATTCCTCGGCTCCGGCGTCGACCTCTCACAGGCCGACGATCTCGCTCGCTGGAGCGCTCACTATGGCGCCGATCCGGCTCGCTACGGCGCCGACGCCGAGCGGATCGAGGAACCCGTCCGGATCCAGGACTCGCTGTACATCCGGGATTACGACAAGTGCGTCCTCTGCTACAAGTGCGTGGCCGCGTGCGGCGACGACGCCCAGCACACCTTCGCCATCGCCGTGTCGGGCCGGGGCTTCGATGCCCGCATCTCGACCGAGTACGACGTCGAGCTCCCCGAATCCGCCTGTGTGTACTGCGGCAACTGCATCGGCGTCTGCCCGACCGGCGCCATCCAGTTCAAGAGCGAGTTCGACCTTCGTCAGGCTGGCGAGTGGCGTGCGGACGACCAGACCGTCACCAGCACGATCTGCTCGTATTGCGGCGTCGGCTGCACGCTCGAACTGCATGTGCAGGATGAGCGCATCGTGAAGGTCACCTCACCCGCCGACCACGACGTCACCAACGGTCACCTGTGTGTGAAGGGCCGCTTCGGTTGGCAGTACGTCCAACCGACCGTCACCCGCGCCCCCTGAGTTCCAGCCCGAGCTCGGGTCGAGCACGCTGGGTCAGGCCGGAGGTCCCGCGCCCAACGAGCGTTCGATGTCGACAAGCTGATCCGACGCTCGAACGGCGGCGTCGGTGCGGGGTGCTGCTGCGGTGCGGGCGACCTTGGCGACTCGCTTGTGGAGGCGATAGAGCCACAGCCGTCGAGGGTCGAGTTCGGTACCGCCGATGGCGGCACCGTTGGCGATGGCTTGCTCGTGGTCGCGAATCGGCGCCACTGACGAGCGTTCGAAGTCGAGTTCGGCGAGATACGTGGCGATGTCGAGTTCGAGGTCGCCCCATCCGAAGCGATCGAAGTCGACCAGCCCGATGGCGTCGCCGTCGATCAGCCACTGATGGAGGTGGGGCGAACCGTGGACCAATGAGACGGCTTTGGGTCGGAGATCGGCCTGTCTCGCGTCGAGCTGATCGAGCACGAACCGGAGCCGCGGCCCGAGCGACGGGACCTGCGCCGATGCCCGACCAATGGCTCGCTCGGTGCGGGCGCGCTGCTCGTGATGATCTCGACGTGCGATCGCGAACGACGAAGCGCCGCCCTGCGTCACGGCGCCGCCGTCCTCCGGTTCGACTGCAGCCAGCCTTCCGAGGATCTCGCCGATGCGGTACGACCAGTCCGGGCCCTCGGCGCTCACGATCCGGTCGAACAGGGGTCGGCCCGACACGATGCGGAGGTGCACCGCCTGGCCCGCGGCGGTCAGGCCGAGCGGCTCAGGTACGGCCACGTGGATCTCGTGACGCTGCACCGTTGCGTGCACGATGCGGGTGATCTGATCGATCGCGGTTGCGTCGGCCGAGACCTTCACGAACCGCCGGAGCCCGTCTCGCGACGCGAGCATCGTGCACCGGTTCCCCGGGCGGTAGCGGATCACGTCGTGATCATCGAGTCCGGCGACGGCGACGGACAACGATGGGAGGTCGGGATCGTTCGGGAACTCCCAGACGTCGAGCCAGACGGGAGGATCGGTGTCGATGGCGATGGAGCCAGGACCCGCCTCCGAACGTGCATGGACCCCGACGACCTGCCCTCGGTCCGACATGATCACCGCCGTCGCCCAGGGCTCACGGGCGGCTCGGATGCGCGCGAAATGGCGTTCCCACGCTTCGCCGCCACCGATGCGGCCCGCCCGTCGTAATACCTCGACCAGTCGATCCGTCTGTTCGATCAGCTCGATGGCGGCAGGATCGATCGTGGGCACTTCGCGACCGTAGTCGGCATCAGCCGAACTCGGGGTCGAGCGCTCTCGGCTTGATGGTGCGGATCAACGCCTCCTGTGAGAAGGAGGCAACGAGCGAGCCGTCGATGGCGTGGATCGTCCCCCGCACGAGGCCTCGCGAGTTCTGGTTGCTCACGGCGTGGACGTCGAAGTAGAGCCACTCGTCGACCCGAACCGGGCGGTGGAACCACACGGCATGGTCGAGGCTCGCCGACATCGTCTCGGTGA
This sequence comes from Acidimicrobiales bacterium, assembly GCA_041394265.1. Lineage (NCBI taxonomy): Bacteria > Bacillati > Actinomycetota > Acidimicrobiia > Acidimicrobiales > Acidimicrobiales bacterium. Next base: position 506,026 of record JAWKIO010000005.1, on the reverse strand, counting down.
ACGCGGTCTGCCATCGATCGCCCATCTTGGCCACGGCGGCCGCGGTGACGGCGCCCATGTCGGTGGCGTACGTGAGGGCACAGGCGTGGAGGAGACGGTCGTTGGGCAGTGGGGACTTGGCCTTGACCCACACTCGACGGGTCGAGGAGTACACACCGTCGGGTCCGGGCGTCGTCGGCCCGAGTTCGCGTGAGTGGAACGGTGATCGTGCGAGCCAGGCGGCGTGCTGATCGTCGCGTGGCACTCGGTCGGTGGCGTCGTCGGGGTGGCCGGCGTCGGCTGCGAGGCTGAGCTGATAGTCGGTCTCGTCCTCTTCGAAGGTGTGGAAGCTGGCCGTCAGGTTGAAGATGGCCACGCCGTACTGCTTGCCGACGACACGGCGAGTCGAGAACGAGCGGCCATCCCGGATCCGCTCGACGTGGTAGACGATCGGTCGTCCCGGCTTGCCGCCCCGCAGGAAGTAGCCGTGGAGCGAGTGCGGGTGATGGTCGACCTCGATCGTGAGGGTGGCCGCCCGCAGCGCCTGGGCGGCGACGAGCCCACCGAAGACTCGCTGGTTGTGGCGCTCCGCCGGATTATGCCCGCGGTAGAGGTCGACATCGAGCTCTTCCAGTCCCAGTTGATCGAGCAGCGCGTCCACCTGCGAGGTATCGGTCATCGCTGGTGTGTACCCGCGCCCGCATGGGCCCAGCAACTCGGTCGCTCGGCAACTCGGCCGCTCGGCTTAGCCACGAGCTCGAACCTCCGGGCGTGCGTCCACTTCCGCACAACCTTCGGGGTAGCGCGTGCTCAGCCGTACGCCGTCCCGGAGCTCTGCTGAGATTGGACGCGGCCCCGAAGGTTCGGCGGCGCGGAATGGCGGGAGGGTGCCGTTGGTTGACTGGCCATGCGAACCTCACGAACCCCGCTTCTCGCCGCCGGTGGCGTTGCCGCCCTTGCGGTCGTCGCCTTCCTGGCGTTCGGCGTCTTCGGCGTCCACACGCTGTTCATCGACGAGCAGGTCGATGAGGCCAACCCCTTCGTCGTGGCTTCGGACACGACGGTGGCGGCGACGTCGTCAGCCGCCGAGGATGACGAGTCGACGGCCGAAATCCTTGATGATGTTGCGGACGAGACCGAGGATGCCACAGCAGAGACGACGACGCCGACGACCGCACCGGTGGTCGAAACGCTCACGACCGGGACCTTCGTGAGCAACGAGCACCCGACCGAGGGCAGCGGCTTCACGCTCGGCGACGGCGACCGCATCTTCCTGCGGTTCGAGAACTTCGAGACCGACAACGGCCCCGACCTCAATGTGTACCTGCGAAGCTCGGCCGATCCCGACGACTATCTCGACCTCGGTGACCTCAAGGGCAACATCGGCGACCAGAACTACGAGCTTCCGGCCGACATCGACCTCGATCGTTACGACCTGGTCGACATCTGGTGTGTGCGCTTCGGCGTCAGCTTCGGGAGTGCCCAGCTCGCCTGACCGTCGGGGCAGGGAAGATTCCCGCCAGACGACCGATGCTACGAGGTCATCACCGGCGAGCCGTGGTGGTGGACCAGCAGCCACCGGCCGTCCACCTTGACGAACAGGTTCGTCGCCGCGACCGTGCCGGTGCCGGTGGTGTCGACGAGATTCTCGTCGAGTGTGACCCAGCCCTGGTCGCCGTCGATCACGACCGCCTCGTTGGTGAGGATGAACTGGTTTCGCCCGGGGCCGGCAAGGATGCGGCGCCACGACTCCTCGACGATCGGCCAGGTTCGCAGGATCGGCCAGCCGGGGTGGATGCACGTTGCCCGGTCGCTGTGTTCCCACACCGCCTGCATGGCATCGAGGTCTCGCTGCTCGTGTGCGTCATAGAACGCCTGGTTCGCGGCCAGCAGTTCCTGGATGGCGGGTTCGATCACATCGCCGACGCTAGCCCGCCCAGCCACGCCGGCCCGAGCGGCGCGTGTTGTGTCAGTCGGCGACGCCGGACCAGAACGACTCGAGGACGGCGGCGCCGGTGGCGGGGTCCTGGATCATCCACCAGTGGCCGAGGCCTTCGAGCACCGCCACCTGTGCGCCTGCGGCCTCGGCGGCTTGGCGTCCAAGTGCCTCACCTCCCACGTAGTGATCCTCTGAGGCGAGGATGCACAGACCGGGTCGGGCGGCAGCGTTGTGGAGGTCGGCCCCTGCCTCGCCGGCCGCCGGCTGGGCGGCCGAGCGGTAGAGCGTGAGGATGCATCGACCCATGTCCTCGTCGACCGCCTCGGCCACATCGCGGGCGATCTCGGGGGTCATCCCGAGGCTCGAGTACAGCGCCACCATGTCGTCGGTCGAGGCGGCGACCATGCCGGCGACGTACTCCTCGCCGGCGCCCTCGGTCTGCCAGACCTGCGCAGCGTCGTGCCACACGTAGTCGGTGGTGAAGACGCCGGCAATGTCGGTGGCCCACGACCGCACGAGCTCGGGCCGCGCCATCATGGCGCCCAGCACGTGACCGCCACCCCAGTCGTGTCCGACGAGGTCGATCGGCCCGTCGATCTGCTCGAGCTCACCGAGCAGCCAGTCGACGTACTCGAGTCGGGTGGCGCCGAAACCCTGGGGGACCGGGGCGCCGAATCCGGGAGGTGACAGGGCGACGATGTCGTCGCGCCGGAGGGCAGCGAACAGCGGTCCCCAGATGGCGCTGGTCTCGGGGTTTCCATGGACGAAGACGGCAGGCATGGCCGCACGCTAGGTCATGGAGAGGGAGCCTGCGACTGGAGGGTGACGAGCGATGTCACAGGCCATGACTACCATCGTTCACATGTCCTTCACCCAGCTCATGGCTACCGACAACGGCGACCTCGTCGACCTGTCGCGGCTCGAGTCCGGCCGGTCGTCATCGGCCGGAGGCGCCCCCTCGTCGCACCCGCTGCGGCGCCGGGGTGACAGCGCCTCGTTGAGCACCGACACCACCGGCGGCGGCGCCTGGGAGGTCTTCTCCGAGGACTGGGATCCGTCCTACGGCGTGCCCGCCACCTTCGATTTCGACGACTCCGACGACATCACCCTCGCCGAGTGCGACCATCGCCACGTGCCCCCGGCCCGGATCGCGCCCGCCCCCATGTGCTTCATCGACGGCCGTCGCCGGGTCGAACTCCAACTCTGGGCCGAGCAACGGGTCACCGGCGTGCGGGTGCCCGGCATCCTCGGCTGCTACGCCGTGGGCGCCGTCGCCGTCCGCCCGGGCCAGTCGGCGGGGTATGAAGGCGTCCGAGTGGGCCGTGCGGCCATCTGGGGTGGCGGGCATGCGGGCGACTTCCGTTCGCCCGCTGGCCACCACTGGGTCTCCGACTCCACCACGTCCGAGGACCCCGTCGAGCTGCTCGCCCGGCTGCAAGACCGCATGAGGCTGGCCGAAGGCCTGCTGGCGCTCGACGCCGCGGCGCAGGGCTGGACCGTCGTGCTCGACGGTCCGCTCAACCGCATCCGCTCGCTGCATCACCTCGTCACGGGCTATGTGAAGACCCACCGCCGTCAGCTGCTCCCGTCCGAGCAGCATGCGCTCGTGCCGTCGCTCGGGGTTGGTTGGCGCACTGCGCTCTACGCCGCCGGGTCTGATCGCTACACCTGCTACGTCCGCGTGGGCAATCCCCGTCCCGGCGGCAGCCGGTGGACCGGCATCGCTCGGCTCGAGTTCCCGGCCGCGGCTGGGCTCGAAGCCATCATCGACCGCGCCGATCAGCTCGCGGCCACGCTGCCGCTCTATGCCGGGCAGCCGCACCGCGATCCCCGGGCTCCGGTCAACCTCACGCTGGTGCGCAACCTCGAACACCATCTCGGCAAGCAGATGGGAGCGGAAGATTTCGCCAAGCGGGCGGCACGAGACGCCGCCGCCGTGCAAGCTGCATGATGAGCGCGTTTCCCTCCGCCGACGATTACGAACCCACGCTCGATCCCGCCGAGGTCGAGATCGTTCCGGTCTCCACGCCCGACGACATCACCGGGATCGACCGTCGCAACTCGCTCGACGGCATGACCGACATCCCCCAGTTGCCGGCCATCGGCCTGATCGACGCCTCCACCGATGCCTCCACCCGGGTGGCCAACGTCTTGATCGATCCTGCGGTCGACGTCCCGCTCGACACGTTCGTGGTGTCGGCCCAGCGGCTGGCCGACGGCTCGCCGCTGTTCCACTACGGCATCGTCACCGAGGTGTCCGGCCGGGTCGAAGGAGCCGAGACGGCCACCGACACCGCCCGGCTCGCCCGCAGCACCCTGCCGGGTGAGCGCTACCGCCGGGCCGAGGTCTCGTGGCTGCGCACCCATCCCGAGCAGTACCTCCCGCCGTCGTCGGGCGCCCCGGTGTGGGTTGCCGCCGGATCGCATCGTCGTCGAGCCCTCTTCCTCGACAAGATGGACGACACCGAGCGACTGCCGATCGGTCTCGACATGCACGGCGAGGTCGTGTTCGTCCCCTACAGCTTCCTCAACGGCGACCGCGGCGCCCACGTCTCCATCTCCGGCAAGTCCGGTGTGGCCACCAAGACCAGCTACGCCCTGTTCCTGCTCTACCTGTTGTTCGAGACCCGTTGGGGCACCACCGCCCGGCAGGGGAACCCGAGCGACTCGGCCGTGCTGTTCTCGGTCAAAGGTGCTGATCTGTGCCTGCTCGACAAGCACAACAAGGTGTTCAACGGCGCCACCGACGCCGCCGCCGAGGCCCGATCGCAGTGGAAAGCCCTCGGCGTCGAGCAGTTAGGACCGTTCAAGCGGTTCGCCGTCTACGCGCCCGCCGAAGACGCCGGCCCCGGCGTCACCCCAGTGCCCGACATCTCGGTTCGCCCCCGGTCCGAGGCCCACGCCTACGGCTGGTCCCCGCGCTCCTTCATCGCCAACGGCCTCCTCGAGTACGTCTTCGACGACCTCGAATCGGGCCAGCTCTCGTTCATCGAGCAGACCGTGCGTATCCAGCTCCTGCGCTGGGCCTACCCCCTCGCCGGCGACCACGAGGGCCGGGTCGTTCTCGTCGATCCGAGCCTGCTCGGCGACACGGTCGGCCATACGTGGGAGGGGGCGCTGCGCTCGCTCGGGAAGAAGCACCCTCAACCTCGCACGGCCGGTGTCGTGGTCGAAGACCTCGACGAACTGGTCGACTTCATCAACGCCAAGGTTGCCGACGACGGTGGCGAAAATTACGACCCCAGCTGGGTGGCCGGCGTGGCGATCGGCACCCGGCAGGCGTTCGCCCGCCGCCTGTGGAAGGCCGTGCCCCGACTCCGCCGCCTCGTGCGTGCCGGTCTGGCCGAGGTCGACCTCTCCGAGCAGCTGTCGGTCGTCGACGTCCACGCCCTGCACGCCGACGCCCAACGGTTCGTCGTCGCTGCCGTGCTGGCCCGCGTGTGGTCCCAACACGAGAACTCCACCGCAGCAGGAAAGACCTTCGTCGTCCTCGACGAGCTCAACAAGTACGCGCCGCGCCAGCAGTCGTCACCGATCAAACACCTCCTCGTCGACATTGCGGCCCGCGGTCGGAGCCTCGGTGTCATCCTCATCGGGGCGCAGCAGAACCCGTCCGGTGTCGATCGTGACATCACCAACAACGCCGCGCTCGAGGTCGTCGGCCAGATCAAGTCGTCGGAGTCGGCCGAGCTCGGCTTCCTCCCACCCGACATGCGGGCCCGAGCGCAGATCATTGCGCCCGGCACCATGATCACCTCGCAGCCGCTGCTGCCGGCCCCAGTGCCCGTTCGCTTTCCGTTTCCGCCGTATGCCACACGCCTGGCCGAGGTGCTCGAGTCACCCACCGCCGATGCCGACGCCGAGGCGTTGCTGGAGGACATGTGACCGGTCAGTCGGCCGGGAACAACACGGCCACCACCGGCATCGCCGTGCCGCTCCGAGACCCTGCGGCCGCCCGCATCTTCCACACCTCCGACTGGCATCTCGGTGTCACGGTCCGCAATCGATCCCGGGCCGACGATCACGACGCCGCCATCGCCGAACTCACCGCCATCGCCCAGGCTGCCGCTCCCGACCTGATCGTGCACACCGGCGACCTGTTCGACGGTCACCGTCCACCCATGGCCGATTTTGGTCGGGCCATCGTCGCGCTGCGCAACCTGGCAGAGATCGCCCCGGTCGTGGTGCTCGCCGGCAACCACGACTCGGCCGCCGCGCTCGAGGTGCTCGGCACCGCCGTCGGCGACGAACTGCCCGACCAGCTGGCCAGCGGTCCCTACGATCCGCTCGCACCGTGCCGCCATCGCATCCGGATCCACGCCCGTCCTGCCACCGCCGCCAAGGGTGCCGTCGCCACCTACTCGTCGGCGGCGGGGGTCGACATCCGCCTCACGGCCCTGCCGTTCGTCCACGCCAACCGGGTGTTGAAGGAGTTCGACCAGCTGGCCGAGGCCAACACCACCTACGCCGACAAGTTGCGCGAGATCGTCGACCTCCTCACCAAGACCGCACTCACCGACTTCGACCCATCCCGCCAGGTGGCGGTGTTCGCCTCGCACGTGCACGTGACCGAGGCGGCGCTGTCGAGCGAGCGCACGGTCCACGTGTCCACCGACTACGCCACCGATGCGGGTCATCTCCCGGCGGCCTACGGCTACCTGGCGTTCGGGCACATCCACGTCCCCCAGCCGGTCGCCGGTGGCCGGGGTCGCTATGCCGGATCGATTCTCGAGGTCGACTTCGGTGAGGAGGGCGAGACCAAGCAGGTGGTCGTCGTCGACCTCGAACCGGGGCGACCCGCCCGCCAACACCAGATCCCGCTGGTGGCGGCGCGCAAGCTCCGTCGGGTGCGGGCGCCGCTGGCAGAGCTGGCTGCGCTCGCCGACGATCTCGGCCACGACATCGTCGAGGTCACCGTCACGCCCGACCCCGACGGCAACGACCACATCGACGGTCCCATCGTGTTGCCCGGCGCCGACGACACCTTCGACACGCTCTCGGCGGCCGTCCACCATCTGCTCCCACAGCCTGAAATCGTGTCGGTCATCGACGCCCGCCGATCGTCGGTCGCCACCGCCGATCAGCTTCCGTCGGCCGCCGGTGCCGCCGTGTCGGTGCACCAGTCGTATCGAGCCTGGCTCGGCGACGGTGGCCGCAGCTTGTTCGACAAGACCCCGGGAGCCGACCCGGCGCGAGTGGTCGAGCTGTTCGACGAACTCCTCACCGCCGTCGTCAACGGCGATACCGGCGACCTTCCCGAAGACGAGGCCTTGCTGGCGGCACAGCTCCAAGGCTCGGTCGGGGAACGGCGATGAGGCCGGTCCGGCTCGACTTCAAAGGTCTCCGCTCGTACCGGGCGGCCACCACCATCGACTTCTCCGACCTCGACCTGTTCGCCATCATCGGTGACACCGGGGCCGGCAAGTCCACGGTCATCGAGGCACTCAGCCTCGCGCTGTATGGCCGCAAAACCTGGACCGGAGGGAGCAATCTCGAGGAACTGATCGCCGACGGCGAGAACACGATGGCGATCGAGCTCACGTTCGTTGCCGAGGGCAACGAGTGGGTCGTCACTCGCTCCCGCCATCGCAACTCCTCGGCCCCGGTCAACAAGCTCGAGTGCCGGGTGTTGGGGGAGAAGGTCGACGGCAACCGAGCCGTCAACGAGCGGATCGAAGAACTCCTCGGCCTCGACCACAGTCAGTTCGTTCGGGCCGTGGTGTTGCCGCAGGGACGGTTCGACGAACTGCTCCAGGCCACCCGCACCGATCGCAACAAGATCCTGCGATCGATCTTCGGGCTCGACGACCTGCGCCGCGTGCGCGACGACGCCACCCGCCGCCGTGATGGCTGGCGCCCGGTACTGCTCGAGGCACGAGCCAAGCGCGACGCCCTGCCCCCCGATCCGGCTGGCGCCCTTGCCGCTGCGGTGGTCCACGCCGACACCGCAGAGGCCCGCCAGGCGAAGCTGGCCGAGATCATCGCCGACGCCGAGCAGCACGAAGCGGTGGTTCGCCAGGCTGGCGAGCAGTTGACGGCGCTGGATCGCGCCGCCACGAGTTTTGCTCCCGATCCGAGCGTGCTCGACCCGCTTGGCGACCTCGCTCGCCGTGGGGCGCAGCTACTCGCCGAGCGAGAACAGCTGACCGCCACCCAGCGCGAGGCCGAGGCCCGGCGAGACGCCGCCGTCGAGAGCCAAGCCGCGCTGCTCCGAGGATTCGCCGACCAGCAACAGGCTCGGGGGGCAATCTCGTTGCTTCGTTCGTCGTCGGCCATCCTGGCCGAACTCGACGACGAGGCCGAGCGTGTCGAAGCCGAGCTGGCCCAGCTGCGCGCCGACGCTCCGTCGCCCGACGAACCGGCCGCTATCACCGATGTCGTCACATCGGCCGCCGCCGAAGTGGCAAGAGCAACTGAACAGCTCAGCGAAGCGAACCAGCGCCTCGACGAAGCCTCGGCAGCCTGGCTGTCCCTCGGCGAACTCGGCGACCACGTTGCCAAGAATCGGCTGGCGCTCGACGAGGCACAGTCAGCAGCAGACACCGCCCGCGCCGAAGCTGCGGTCGCCGGAGCGAGCGTCGCCACGGCAGAGGCGGCACTCGCCGCCGCCAAGGCGGAGCAACAGGAGGCAATGCGAACCAACGCCGCCGTCGTCGCCGCTCAGGGGATCGCCGCTGGCGACCCGTGCCCGGTGTGCCGGCAAGCCACGCCCCACGACTTCGCCCCGCCGGTTGCCGCCGACGTCGATGCGGCAGCGCAACACGTCGAGGCGGCCGAGGCCACCGTCGCGGCCGCTCGCCGCGCCGTCACGGCCGCCGACACCACCGCCACCCACCGGGCCGAGGCACTGGCCGCTGCCCGCGACGCACTGGATCGTTCACTCGTGGCCGTCGGTGAGGCCAGAGCCGCGGTCGTCGCATTGTCGCTCGATCCCGACGCCACCGATGCCGACGTCGCCCTTGGTGCGGTGCGTCTCGTCGTCGATTCCGCCCGGGAGGCGCTCGACGCCGCCACGGCAACGGCGTCGGCCGCCGAACGACAGCAGATCGCAGCGGCCGCCGAGCGTACGGCGGCTCTTGCTGCGCACGAGCGCGACCTCGCCGCCTGTCAACGCCGCCAGGAGCAGATCGGTGCTCGGCGGGCCTCACAACGCACCCAACTCGATGGGCTCCCCGAGGCGTGGTTCATCGGCAGCGACGCCCCGACCGCAGAACTCGAGGCACGAGCAGCTGCCATCGAGTCGATGGTGATCGAACTCGAAGCCCTCGTTGCCGCCGCAGCCGCCGCCGATGCCGATGCGGCCGCCGCCAAGCAGCGCTTCGCCGAGCTCCGTGCCGAAGCCGTCGAGACGGTCAACACGCCGGTCGGCGACATCGTTCGCCTCCTGAACGAGCAGGTGACCACGGCGGCGCAACTCCAACCGTTTCTCGCCGATGCGACCGGCAGCGACCCATTGCCCGAGCCCCTACCGACGCCGGTACTGCTCGACCAACTCGAGACCCTCGTGCCCGCTGCCCGCGAACTGGTCGATCGATTGCAGCCCGTCGCCGCCGCCGTGGCCACGGCTCGGGGACAGCTCGCCCTTCAGCAGCAGGCCGCCGCCGCGGCGCTTTCTGCGCTGCTCGAATCGGCCGGTGTCGCCGACGCCGGCTCGTTGCACGCCCAGGCAGGTGCGGCGCGGGCCGAGGCCGCTCGGGCGCGTGCCGACATCGAGGTGCTCGAGCGTCAGGTCGCTGCGGCCGACGGGCTCGACGCCATGCTCGACATCGGCCAGCCGTACCTGGCCAACCTGGAGCTGCTGATCCAGTCCCTCCGAGACCAACACTTCGTCGATCATCTCGTGTCGATGCGAGAGGTCGAACTCCTCGGCGAGGCCACGCGCCGGCTCAAGGCGATCTCGAACGGTCGCTACGGCTTCGTTCCCGACTTCGGCGTGGTGCGCATCGCTTCGGGCGAGGTCCGCAGCCCCGACACCTTGTCCGGCGGCGAACGATTCCAGGCGGCGCTGGCGTTGGCGCTCGCCCTGGTCGAGATCGCGTCGCGGGGCGCAGGCAAGCTCGACGCCGTCTTCGTCGACGAGGGTTTCGGTTCGCTCGATGGGGCGGCGCTCGACGTCGCCCTCGACACGCTCGGCTCGGTGGCCGGGGGCGGCAAGCTCGTCGCGCTCATCTCACACCTACACCCGGTCGCCGAATACGTCGACACCGTCTTCAGCGTGACCAAGGACGATCTGTTCGGATCCACCATCACCAAACTCGACGCCGAGGCCCGCGAGGCCTTGCTCGACGACGACGTCCGCTCCGGCCTGACCCGCTGACACTCAGCGGGCGTGTTCAGCCCGGTGTCCTCCGATCGTCGCAATCGGCTGGGAGGTGTTGACCGCCGGCAGGGAATCGAACCCTGGTCATCGAGCAACCAGCTCAGCGGACAACACCCACCAGCCTCGACCGGCCGGTGTGCGGTGGCTTCATCCTCGACCATCAACGCCGAGCCGGCGTCGGGGAGTTCCCGACGCCGAGAGGATGGCAGTAGGGGGCCGGTGGTCCGTGGCTGTCACAGGGCCCGCCTACGATCGAAGCGTGATCGAGCCCTCCCACATCGTTCCCTACGGCCGCCCCGCCACCGACGCCCTCCGTCAGGTGATTGCCGACGCCAAGGCCGATCGAGCGCTCGCACCCGTCACGGTCGTGGTCGCCAGCAACTTCGTGGGACTGTCGGCCCGGCGTCTGTTGGGTTCGGCCGGTCGCGGCATCGCCAACGTCTCGTTCGTCACCCCGTTCCAGTTGGTCGAGCTGATCGGCGCCGACCTCCTGCTCGACCGTCGCCCCATCACCAACCCGGTGCTCGGCGCCGCCGTTCGCCTCGTATTGCGTGAACAGCCCGGACCCTACGCTCGGGTGGCCGACCACCAGGCCACCGAGGCGGCGCTGGCGGCGCTGTTCGCCGAGCTGTCCAACGTCGACGACATCGGCATCGAAGCGATTGCTGAGCTCGCCTCCAGCTCGGCGCAACACGCAGTGGCGTACTACCGAGCGATTGCGAGCCATCTCACCGGCTTCCACACCGAACACGACCTGGCATCGGCCGCCGCCGACCGTCCCGATCTCGCCGAGCGGGTGCAGGCGCTCGGCCATGTGGTCTGGTATCTCCCGGCAACGGTCACCCCCGCCATCGGCCGCTTCCTCGATCGTGTCCTCCACGAAGCATCGTCGGCATCGGTGATCCTGGGCGTCACCGGTGATGCCGACGCCGACGAACCCGTGCTGCGGAGCTGCGAAGCGGCCGGCGTCGTACGACCACCGGCTCGCGCCCTCGAGGTCGCCCGGCCCGCCACGGCCGGCCGGATCATCTCGGTCACCGATGCACCGGAAGAGGTGCGGATGGTCGCGTCCGCGATTCTCGAGTTGGCGGCGAGCGGCAACGAGGCCAGTGGCGGCAACCCCATTCCGTTCCATCGGATCGGCGTCTTCTACCCGGCTCCCGATCCTTACGTTCGCATCATCGAGCAGCAGTTCGCGGCCTCCGACATTCCGGCCAACGGTCCCGACCACCGTCGACTGCGCGACTCGGTCGCCGGGCGCACGTTGTTGGCGGCCCTCCAGCTGCCGGGGGAGCGGTGGCGCCGCGACCGGGTGATGGCGCTCGTCGCCGGTGGACCGATCGGCGTCGGCGACGAACGTGCCCTGCCCACCACCTGGGACGATCTCACTCGTGACGCCGGTGTCGTTCGCGACCTGTCCGACTGGAAGGCCAAGCTCGCCGCCCTCGACGCGGCCTTGGTCGATCGTCTGGCGTCGCTCGACAACGAGGACGACCCCACGTCGCCGCGCAACACATGGCAGCGTGGTCGCGTCACCGACCGACGGGCCGACCTCGAACGCCTGCAGGTCTTCGTCGACTCGCTCCACCAGCGAGTCGACGCGGTCCGTCGAGCGTCGTCGTGGGCCGACATGAGCAGCGCGGCCCAACAGCTCCTCACCTGGCTGCTCGGCGCCGAACATCGCCACAGCTCCTGGCCTGAACCCGAGCAGGCCGCATTCGAGCGAGTGGAGGCCGCGCTCGTTCGGTTGTCGAGCCTCGACGCCATCGAACCGCAGCCGTCCGCCGAAGTGTTCCAGCGGGCACTGCGCTCCGAACTCGACGTCGCCCGAGGGCGGCACGGCCGGTTCGGTGAGGGCGTCCTCTTCGGGCCGCTGTCGAGCGCCGTCGGCCACGACCTCGACGCCGTGTTCGTGTTGGGCGCCGCCGAGGGGATCCTTCCCGTGCCTCGACGCGACGACGCCGTCCTGCCCGACGAGGTGCGGATGGCGTCGATGGAGAAGCTGCGCACCGACGGTGCTCGGCTCTCCGACGACGTGCGCATCGCCTCGATCGACCAGCTCGAAACCAAGGCCATGCGCCTGCAACATCAACATCGGGCGTTCCTCGCCGCCCTCGCTGCGGCGCCGGCCGGTGCCGCCACCCTCACCTTCCCCCGGGGGAGCCTGCGCTCGAGCCGTCGCTCGCTGCCGTCTCGCTGGCTGCTCGACTCCGCCTCGGCCCTCGGCGGGCGCACCGTCTACGCCACCGACTTCGACCAGCTCGACGCGAGCGTGGTCGACGCCGTCGGCTCGCATGCGTCAGGCATCAGGCGCTCCGGTGAGGCAGCCTCGCTCGGCGACCGAGACCTCGCCGTCGTTGCCGAGTATGTCGACCACGGAGGCTGGGCCGGCGACCACCCCATCTCCCTCGACGTGCGCCGTGGGCTCGATCTCCAGCGGGCACGGTCCGGCACCGACTTCACCGAGTTCGACGGCAACCTCGCCGGCCACGACGTGCCGACCAGTAGCGGGCGATCGCTGTCGCCGTCGAGGCTCGAGACCTGGGCCGCCTGCGGGTTCAAGTACTTCCTGTCCTACGTACTCGAACTCGCCGACCGAGACGACCCCGAGCACCTCGACGACATCACCGCCATGGATCGAGGCTCCCTGCTCCACACGGTGCTCGAACGCTTCATCGACGAGGCGATCACGGCGGGAGCGCCGGCCCCGTCCGAGCCGTGGTCGGCGGAACAGCGCCGACGACTCCATGAGATCGCCGACGACGAGTTCGCCGCAGTGGAGGCCCGAGGGCGCACCGGTCGTGCGCTGCACTGGCAGGTGCGGCGAGACGATCTCCGCGACGTCCTCGACCGCTTTCTCGATGCAGACAACCGGTTCCGGGCGACCCACGCCGCCACGCCCACCGACGTCGAGCTGGCGTTCGGACTCGCCGATCGTCCGCCAGTCGAGATCGACCTGCCCAACGGGCGCACCGTCGCCTTCCGGGGTTTGGCCGATCGGGTCGACGTCTCGGCCAATGGTCACGCCATCGTCACCGACTACAAGTCGGGCAAAGGCCGCAAGTACGAGGGCCTCATGCCCACCAGGACCAACCCCGTCGTCGATCCGGTGCTGGCCGGCACCACCCTGCAGCTCGGCCTCTACGCCGAAGCGGCCATGCAGCACACCGGTCTCGACGGTGCCGTTGCCAACTACTGGGTGGTCGAGGCGCCGGCAGGCAAGGAGCTACGGGGCTACGCCTGGGAGCCGGCGCACCGTCAACGGTTCGTCGATGTCCTCGCCGCGATCACCGACGGCATCGATGCCGGCAGCTTCGCCGCCGAGCCCGGCGACTGGGACACCTACTTCCAGACCAACGCCGGGTGCGCCTACTGCGAGTTCGACTCGGTCTGTCCTCGCGATCGTGGTGAACACGCCGAAGCGAAGTCCGATGCCGAAGGGGTGACGATCCGCCGCCGCCTCCAGTTCGATCCCGACGGGTGGGTGCAAGACTCGATCGAGGACACCGAACGATGAGCCCCGACCCACAGCTCCCGATGGCCACCGACCCCATCGCCGATGCCGACGATCGTCACCGCATCAGCGTCACCGGATTGGCCGACACCCTGTTCGTCGAAGCGGGTGCAGGTACCGGCAAGACCACCCAGCTCGTCGACCGTGTCGTGAACCTCGTGCTCGCACACGTCGACGACCCCGCAGATGATCGTCGTGTCCAGCTACGAGACATCGCTGCCATCACCTTCACTGAAGCCGCCGCGGCCGAGCTTGCCACCCGCATTCGCGTGGCGTTCGAGAAGCGTGCCGGCGACCCCGACGCCACGGCTGCCGCCCGACAGGCGTGCCTCGCCGCCATCGCCGACAGTGATCAAGCCGCCATCTCGACCGTGCACGGTTTCGCCAGCCGCATCCTCAACGAGTTCTCGGTCGCCGCTCACCTGCCGCCTCGCGTCAGCGTCCTCGACGAAGTGTCGTCGCAGCTCGCCCACGAACAGCGTTGGGAGCGATTCGTCGATCAGCTCCACGACGACCCCGACCATGCCGAACTGCTCTACCGAGCTGTTCTGCTCGATGTCGCCCTCACCCCTCGTTACAAGGGCCAGGCATCGTTCAAAGACGTGGCGTCGAACTTCTCCCAGAACTGGGACCGCATCGTCGGCCTGGCCGACGAACCACTGCCGCCGCTGCGGGCCATCGACTTCAGCGCTTTCGACGCCGCCGTCGGCGAACTCGTCGAGGCGTGCGCCTTCTGCACCAACCACGACGACAAGCTCTACCAACACCTCCAGGGCGGTCTGCTCGGCGAGATGCTCGCCCTGGTCGGCATCGATGACCCGCACCGCAAACTCCGGGGCATCACCGGGCGATCCAAGTGGGGTCCGGGCAGCGGGGGAGCGAAGGGCAACTGGTCGGTCCCACCGACCGAGGTCAAGGACCTCGTGAAGGCGGTGGCAGCGGCAGCCGACGATGTCATCGCTCGAGCGAGCAACGACGTCATCGATCAACTCATGCGGCTCACCGCCCGAGAGGTCGTTGCTGCCGCTCAAGCCCGTCAGGCCGACGGCGGGCTCGAGTTCCACGACCTGTTGGTATTGGCCCGAAGCGTGCTGCGCCGCTCGCCCGAGGTGCGGGCGAGCCTGCACCGGCGGTACCGGCATGTCCTGCTCGACGAGTTCCAAGACACCGACCCCATCCAGATCGAGCTCGCATCGCTGATCGCCGCCACCCCGGCCGACGAGCAAGCGAGCGACTGGCGGGAACACCCGATCGACGGCGGCCGGCTGTTCTTCGTCGGTGATCCGAAGCAGTCGATCTACCGCTTCCGGCGCGCCGACATCGAGCTGTTTCTCGACGCCCGTGGCGTGTTCGGCGGCGACGTCCCCGTGCGGCTTCGCACCAACTTCCGCACCGTCGCTCCCATCATCGACTGGGTGAACGGGGTGTTCGACGAGGCGATGCCCGAGGAAGTGCCGGGCGCCCAACCCAAGTACGAACCACTCGTGGCCCACCGGGCTGCAGACTCCGGTGCCGACCACCGTCCGGTCATCCTCGGCGGCCCGCACCCCGATCCGAAGGTCAAGGCTGGCGCGCTTCGAGAGGCCGAGGCCAACGACGTGGCCGCCACGATCGCTGCCATCCGGAACGACCCCGACGCTTGGCCCGTCTTCGACACTGACGACGACGCACCCGATCCCTACCCGGCGCCCCGGACTCGTGTCTGGCGACCGGCACGGCTGTCCGACATCACGATCCTGATCCCCACTCGCACCTCGCTGCCCTACCTGCGCGATGCGCTCGAACGATTCGGGATCCCGTACCGCCTGGCCACGGGCACGCTCGTCTACGACACGCAGGAGGTCCGCGATGCGCTTGCCACGCTCCGAGCGATCGACGACCCCAACGACACCCTCAGCCTCGTCGCTGCCCTGCGGTCGCCCCTCTTCGGCTGTGCCGACACCGACCTGTTCACCTACTACCAGGCGGTGAAGCGCTGGGACCTGCGCACCAAGGTGCACGCCGACCTCGACCCGAGCCATCCGGTGGTGGCAGCGCTCGGGTTCCTGCGCGAGCTCTGGAGCGAGCGCTGGTGGCTTGGTCCGGCCGCCCTGCTCGACCGGGTGCTGCGGGAACGTCGAGCGTTCCTCCTGGGCTTCGGCGACCCCCGGCCGGCCGAGGTGTGGCGCCGTCTCCGGTTCCTCCTCGACCAGGCTCGGGCCTACGAAGAGGCCAACGGGGTCGACCTCCGAGGATTCCTCGACTGGTCCGAGCTGCAGAGCGCCGACGGCGCCCGTGTCCACGAACCTCTGCTGCCCGAGACCGACGACGACGCCGTCGACATCCTCACCGTCCACGGGGCCAAGGGTCTCGAGTTCTCGATCACGATCCTGTCGGGCATGACCACGAAGCCGGCTGGTCGTCGCCAGGGCGTGAGCGTGCTGTGGAGTGGCGACGAACTGCCGGCCGTCCGGCTCAAGTCGAATCTCGAGACCATCGAGCACCGTCCCCGCGCCGACCTCGAAGAGGAGATGGGCGACTACGAGAAGCTGCGGCTGCTCTACGTCGCCGCCACCCGGGCCAAGGACCACCTGATCGTGTCCGGCCACCACAAGGCCGACCCGAAGGACCCCAACGCAACCTTCGCCGGCCGGTTGTCAGCGTTCAGCGAAGCCAACGAGCACCTTGCCCGAACCGTAGAACTCCCTGCCCTTCCCGACGCCGATCCGGCGTCGTCGGCTCCCACCCTCGTGCCCGATCCCGACGCCGTGGCCGCCGAGCGCGCCCGGTGGCTGTCCGAACGCGAGGCCGTGATCGCGCCGGCGTCGGTGACCACCGCCGTGTCCGCCACGGCGATTGCTCGATCGGTCGACGCCACGATTGCCGACGCCGACGCCGACGACGGCAGCACCGAACCGTCTCCCGATCCCGGCCGCGGCGAGGCCCGACCGATCGTTCGCCGCAAGGGCCGTGCGGGATCGGCCATCGGAAGGGCCGTGCACGCAACCCTTGAACACATCGACTTCGGTATCGACGCCAACGACGAGCCTGCCGACCTCGACGCCCAGATCGCCCGCCAGTGCGACCTCGAATCCATCCCCGACCACATCGATACCGTCGCCGCGCTGGTGCGATCGGCGTTCGCTTCACCGGCGGTCGACCTCGCCCGTCGCCACCCGGCCCACCGCGAGCTCTACGTTGCCGCCCCGTTGGGCGATGGGGTGGGCGGCCTCACGGTCGAGGGCTATGTCGATCTGTTGATCGAGGGCCCAGACGGTCTGGTGATCGTCGACTACAAGACCGACACCGTGCGCTCCGAAGCCGAGGTGGCGGCCAAGGCCGCAGGCTACGAACTCCAAGGAGCGGCCTACGCGGTCGCGCTCGAGATCTCGACCGGGATGCGGGTCGCCGACTGTCGATTCGTGTTCTGCCACGCCGCCGGGGCCAAGGAATACGCCGTTCCCGATCTGGAAGCAGCCAAGGCCAGGGTGCGCGCCACCGTGGCCGGCGGCGACGTTCAGTAGAACACGCCCCGGGCACGGTGCCTCGGCACCGCCTTGTAGCGGGCACCACTGCCCCGTTCCCACAGCATCAGATCGAGGTCCATGGCCCGGTGGCCGGTGAGGCTGGTCAACCGGTCGACCACGACCACACCCGCCGCCCGGAGCTCGACCTCGGGTCGTGCGCCAGGCTCGAGCAGGAGTCCGGCGTTGATCGTTGCCTCGAGTTCGGGATCGAGGACGAGCACGCCGTCGATGCGCAGCACGTGGGGAACGAGATTGTCGGCGAAGGCCGTGAGTTCGCCGAGGTCGTCGAACAGTCCGGGGCCCACCTCGCGCTCCAGGTCGGCGGCAGTGATCTGCGCTCGCTTGTACAGCGCCACCTCGAGCGGACCGTCGTCGAGGTCGACCCGCTCGACGTCACGGTAGTACGGCATCGCCAGCAGTGATTCGGCGAAGGCGACCGCCGAGCGGTCGGCGTGCGCCATCGCTTCGTGCACCGAGCCGCCGAACTCGGTGTCGAGCCATGACCCCAGATCGTTGAGGGCGACTGCGAAGTGGAACATGAGCTCCTCGAGCGCACCCCCGTCGAGTTCCTGACCGAAGATCTGCGAGCAGTCGGCCGGCGTGAAGGTGCGAAGGCGGGCAGCGGTGAGTGGCCCGGACATCCCGACATAGGCCCGCAGTCGTGACGCCATCGTGCGCGCTCCCGACAGCCCCGGGTCCTTGCGGACGACATCGTGATAGCCCGAACCGAAGTTGATGGCGTCGAGCGCCAACACCAGCAGCGCAGCATCGGCGTCGATCGACGCGACCGGACGAGGGTCGCCGACGACGGTCGATCCCGCTGCGGTCGCCGACCGATACTCCTCGGCCAAGGCGGCGAGTCGATCGACCTCGATGTCGACGAACTCGGCCTCGGCCATCAGCGCGGCACACGACGATCGGACACGTTGTGGCAGCGGCACCATCGGTCGAGCGTAGTGATCGTGTCCCCGGGGGTGCACCGGTGCCGCCAACCTGCGCGACAATCCGGAGGTGTCGCCGTCTGCTCCGCCCCCTCCGACCTCCGATGAGCTGGCCAACGCCTTCGATGCCGCCCATCGTTGGCTGGCCAGGGATCCCGACCCCGAGACCTCCGGTGGGTTGAAGGCCCTGTTGAAGGCAGCGGAAGATGATCCGACCGGCGAGGCGGCTCGTGAGGTCGTTGGGCTGTTCAACGGGCGAATTGCGTTTGGCACGGCAGGACTCCGAGCGGCGCTCGGCCCCGGCCCCAATCGGATGAATCGTCTCGTCGTCCGTCAGACCACGGTCGGCCTCATGCACTGGCTCGACGCACAGGGCACCCCGAACCCGGTGGTGGTCATCGGCTACGACGCCCGCCACGGCTCCAAGAACTTCGCCGCCGACACCGCCGGTGTGGTCGCCAGCCTCGGTGGACGGGCGCTCGTCCTGCCCGGCCCGTTGCCGACGCCGGTGCTGGCGTACTCGGTGCTCGCCCGGTCGGCCGACGCCGGGGTCATGATCACTGCGAGCCACAATCCGCCGGCCGACAACGGCTACAAGCTCTATCTGTCCGACGGGATTCAGCTCGTCTCACCGGCCGATGTCGAGATTGCTCGGGCCATTCACGTGGTTGCCGCCGGTGACCTTCCGCCCATCGACCTCGAACACGCCAACATCGAGCGGCTCGGCGACCAGGCGGTCGCCGGCCACCTCGACGCCGCCGTCGGTGCCCTCCGCAGCACCCCCAGGGAGGTGCGCACGGTTTACACCGCCATGCACGGTGTGGGCGGGCAACATCTCCTGCGGGCCTTCGAGCGGGCCGGCTTCCCGGCCCCCGACGTGGTGGCGGAACAGTTCGATCCCGATCCCGACTTCCCGACCGCCGCCTTCCCCAATCCCGAGGAACCGGGAGCGCTTGATCTGGCGCTGGCCCTGGCCGAGCAGGTCGGCGCCCAGTTGGTCGTCGCCAACGATCCCGACGCCGACCGTCTCGCCCTCGCGATCCCAGCCCGTGCCGGTAGTTCGGGAGCGGCATTCGTGCCGCTCACCGGCGATCAGATCGGCGTGCTACTTGCCGATCACCTGTTGCGGCACACCTCCGGTGAGGATCGCATGGTGTCGAACTCGATCGTCTCGAGCCAGCTGCTCGGCCAGATGGCAGCAGCACACGGCGTCGAACACATCGAGACGCTCACCGGGTTCAAGTGGGTCGCCCGCCCGATCGTCGATCGACCCGATCGGCGGCTCGTGATCGGCTACGAGGAAGCACTCGGCTACTGCGTCGGGGATGCCGTGCGAGACAAGGACGGCATTTCGGCGGCACTGGTCGCAGCCGAGATGGTGGCCGACGCGTTGGCGCAGGGGGAGACCTTGTGGGATCGGCTCGACCGTCTCGCACTCATCCACGGTCTGCATCTGACCGGACCCGTCACGGTGCGACTGCCTGGTGACGATGGCATGGCCCGGCGTTCGGCATTGTTGGCCGAACTGGTCGCCGAGCCGCCGGCGTCACTCGGTGGTGCCGCGTTGGTCGATCACCTCGACCTCTCACTGGGCCGAGACCTACCGCCGACGCCGGGGTTCGTGATGCGTTTCGACGACGGGACCCGGGTCATCGTCCGCCCGAGCGGCACCGAGCCGAAGCTGAAGTCGTACATCGAGGTCGTCGAACCGGTGGGTGGTGCCGAAGACCTGTCGACCGCCCGGGAACGCGCACGAGCCCGGCTGGAGCGATTCCAAACCGAGCTCGATCAGCGGTTTTCAAGCTGAGCAGCAGGCGCTTGATCAGCTGTTGCGGCCAGCGTTGGGCTTGCGGCCGTGGTTCGCCTTCTTGCGGCGAGCGTTGATTCTCTTCTTCTTGCGACGCTTCGACATGACCTTGCACGCTATCGGGCCGCAGACCAAACCCTCATGCCGTCGACAACTCAGCCGACAGGAGGCGTCAATCGACGGTGTCAGAAGGAGCCGCTGTGGCGAGAAGTTGGGATGCGAGAGTTCGAGGAGCGAGCCAGAAGGCTGCGTCTTCTGTCGATCCGTCGCACACGATCCACAGCGACGAGCCGACGGCATCGACGACCTCGGCTGACCAGGAGCGTCCCGAGGCAGCGGCGGCGGTCGCGCCCGCAAAGCCGCTCGACCCAGACTCCCACGCCACGAGTGTGGTCAAGGTGGGCCTGTCGCTGGCGGTCGACGCCCTCGACATCCCCGTCGTCGTGGTCGATCGAGCCACGGGGCGTATCGAGTACTCCTCACAGCGCTGGTCCGACCGGTTCGGTGTCCACACCACCTGGGCTCGCCACTCGCCCGACAGCGGCACGGGCGGCGAAGCCCCCCTTCCGCCACCTGGCCAGTCGTGGCAGCGCACCCGCTCGCTCATGTTCGCCGATGGCACCGAGGACCTCGCCGAACTCATGATGCTCGGCGGTACGAACGAAGCCGGCGCCGAGGTCGTGTCGATCGTCGCGCTCGACCGGACGGGCACCGGCCCGGCCATCACCGACCGGGCCGAGGTCATCTCGATCGTGGACGGCGCCCTCACGGATCAGCCCGTTGGGTCGGTCGCCGTGCTGTACGTCGACCTCGACCGCTTCAAGGTCGTCCACGACCTGGTCGGCAACGTCGAAGCCATCCGGCTGCTCGACCTGGTCAGCCGCCGCATCGCCGGGGTGGTGCGACCCAACGATCTGATGTTCCGCCTGCCGTCGGACGAGTTCGTGGTGATCGCCACCGATCTCGAACACGGTGCCATCGCCGAGGAACTCGCCGAGCGAGTCCGCTCGTGTGTGGCAACGCTCTCCGATGTTGGCCACGACCTGGCGCTCACGGCTTCGGTCGGTGTGGCGTTGGCCGACGAGAACCAGAGCGGCGACACCCTGCTGTCGGCCGCCGAGACGGCGGTCTACCTGGCCAAAGGTCGAGGACGGAACAGGGTCGCCGTGCACGACGAGGAGCTGCGCACCCGCTCGCAGCGTTTGCTCGTGGTCGAACGCCAGCTCCGCAAGGCCATCGAGCAGCGTGACGTCCGCTTCGCCTACCAGCCGGTCGTCCATCTGCCGAGTGGCGAGGTCATCGGTGCCGAGGCGCTCCTGCGACTTGGTGGCGACATCGGCCTGTCCGCCGTCGAGGTCGTTGCCGCAGCCGAGCACAGTGGCCTGATGGGCACGCTGGGCGCGCTCGTGTTCCAGGGCGTCGACGAACAGCTGGGCACCATGCTGCGAGCCGACGAGGACCGCATGGTCATGGTGAACCTGTCGGCCACCCAGCTCGCCGACGACCGCCTGCTCGAAACCCTGGCCGGCATCGTCGAGGACGACTCGATTCCCAACGCCCGCTTCGCGGTCGAAGTGCCCGAGATCGTGATCCGCGAACACCACGACGTGTTCCATCAGCTCTGCCACATGCTCCAGCCCAAGTTCCAGCTGGGCGTCGATGGCTTCGGTACCAACGTGGCGTCGCTCGACGTCCTCAAGGGCCTCCCGATCGACTACGTGAAGCTGCATCGCAGCCTCACCACCTCGCTCGGCAGCGACCAGAACAGCCGTGAGCAGCTGGCGGACATGGTGGCCACGGCCAACGAGCGCAGCATCGGCGTCATTGCCCTCGGCGTGGAGCGAGTGGACCAGGCCAAGGTCCTCGTCGACCTCGGCTGCACGATGGCGCAGGGCTTCCTCTATGCCGGTGCCGTGACGGCCGACGATCTGACTGGTCTGATCGCTCGTCGGTTCGAGCCGATCGCTGCCTCGTCGTCGATCGGCTGAGGCATCAGCACTCCGAACACCCGGACCACTGAACGGGGCGAGCGACCCATATCCTTCTCCGGGATATGGAGAAATTCGGATTTGTCGGACTCCCCAACGCTGGGAAGTCGTCGCTCTACAACGCGTTGACGGGCGGAAGCGCGCTGGCGGCGCCCTACGCCTTCGCCACCACCGATCCGAACATCGGTGTTGCCAAGGTCTTCGATGAGCGGCTCGAAGCGCTGGCCGGCGTCAGCGGCTCGAAGAAGCTGGTGCACGCCACTGTCCAGTTCAACGACATCGGCGGCCTGGTCGCCGGCGCGTCACAGGGCGAGGGCTTGGGCAACAAGTTCCTGTCCGGTATCCGCGAGGTCGACGCCATCGTGTTCGTGCTCCGGGCGTTCCGCGACGACGACGTGCCCGGACCGACCGATCCGATGGAGCACCTGGCCATCGTCGAGACCGAGCTCACCCTCGCCGACCTCGACACCGTCGAGCGTCAGATCGAGAAGAAGCGCAAGGCGGCCAAGGCCGACAAGTCGCTCCAGCCTGAGGTCGACGCGGCCAACGCCGCCCTCGAGATTCTCGCCGAAGGCACGCCGCTCTACCGCAGCCAGCTGAGCGATGCCCACCGTGAACTGCTCAAGCCCTGGTTCTTGCTGACGAACAAGCCGGTGCTCGCCATCGTCAACATCGACGAGGAGCAGCTCGATGACGTCGATGCCATCATCGCTCCGGTCGTCGCCGAGCTTGGGACCGTCGACCGCAACGCCGACGGCTCCGAGGTCGGCAACGTCTTCGGCGCCTGCATCCAGCTCGAAGCAGAAGCGGCCCAGCTCGACCCCGAGGACCGAGCCGAAATGCTCGACGCCCTCGGGCTCGGCGAGGGCGCACTGCCCCGCTTCATCCAGGCGGCCTACCACGTGCTCGGGTTGCGGACCTTCCTCACCACCGGCCCGATGGAGACCCGGGCCTGGACCTACCGGGTGGGTTCGACCGCACCGGAGTGCGCGGGCAAGATCCACTCGGATCTCCAGCGCGGCTTCATCCGCTCCGAGACCATCCGTTGGGATGAGCTGGTCGAGATCGGCTCGTGGGCGAAGGCCAAGGAGATCGGAAAGGTTCGATCCGAGGGCAAGGACTACATCGTGCAAGACGGCGACGTGGTCGACATCCGGTTCAACGTCTGAGATCTGACGCCGATGGCCGAAGAACCGCTTCCCGAGGTGTCGGAGTGCTGGCTCGTCCGTGACGGTCGAGTCCTCGCCTCGCTCGAGATCCCACGCGATCGGCGTACCAAGGCGAAAGGTCTCCTCGGTCGAGACGGGTTCGACGGAGCGATCCTGTTGCGTGGCGCCCGCTCGGTGCACACGATCGGAATGAAGTTCGATCTCGACATCGCCCTGCTCGACGCCGACAACGTGGTCATCAAGACGCTGCGGCTTCACCGCAATCGGGTGTCGGCACCGATCTTCCGGGCGCGAGCCGTGCTCGAGGCCGAGGCCGGAGCGTTCGGGGATTGGGAGTTGAAGATCGGCGACGAGCTTGAGATCCGAGAGTGAGCAGCGGTTCGCTGGTCGTCGTCGGCACGCCGATCGGCCACCTCGGCGACATGTCGCCTCGCGCGATCGAGGCGCTCACCAATGCCTCCGTCATCGCCTGCGAGGACACCCGCCGCACCGGCAAGCTGTGTTCGCTGCTCGGGATCGCGAGGCCGCCGTTCCTCGTTGCCAACGAGCACACCGAGGTCGCCAGGAGCGCCGAGATCATCGCTCGGATCGTCGACGGTGAGACCGTGGCGCTGGTGTCCGACGCCGGGATGCCCGGCATCTCGGACCCGGGCGAGCGCCTCGTGCGGGCGGTCCTCGGGGCGGGGCTCGACGTCCACATCGTGCCCGGACCCACCGCCATGACGACCGCCCTCGTGCTGAGCGGATTGGCGACCGACCGGTTCGTTTTCGAGGGATTCCTGCCCCGAAAGGGAGCGGAGCGCCGGCGACGGCTGGACGAGATCGCCGACGAGACCCGCACGACCGTCTTCTACGAGTCGCCCAAACGCATCGCCGGCACGCTGGCCGATCTGGTGCAGGTCTGCGGCCCGGAGCGTTCGGTCGCCGTTGCTCGCGAACTGACCAAGCTGCACGAAGAGGTCGTGCGAGCCTCCCTTGCCGAAGCAGCCGAGCGGTTCGGCCGAGAGCCGGTTCGGGGTGAGATCGTGGTGGTGCTGGCAGGCGCAGCGTCGCCGACAGCTGAGGTCACCGACGTCGAGATCCTCGGGCTGCTGCGAGGCGAGCTCGATGCCGGGCGGTCCACTCGAGATGCCGTCGCGGCGGTGGTGGCATCGACCGGGCTGCCAAAACGTCGGGTGTACGGGCTTGCCACGACGCTCTGAGTCGTCGGCGACCCGCGCCGGGGGCGGTGCGACTAGGTTGAGTCGATGCTGGCGGACGACGACGAGCAGGTGCGCCGTATCGAGGCGATCGAAACCCTCGGCAACGAGACGCTGAGCGTCGTGCCTGGCCCGATTCGGGCCCATCGAGATACCGACGCGGCACGCTGGATCCAGGGCCAGATGGCTCGGTTCAGCGACGGCGTCGAACACCGCCAACGCCGCTTCGCCGTCGAGCAGCTCCTCGCCACCCTTCCCGTGGTGCCGTTGCTGAACCACACCCGAGACGAGACCGAGGCCCGTCTCGCCGAGCTGGCCGACGGGTGGGCCGATGCGGCCGAGCCGGAAGCTGGTGACCAGGCCTACGGGCAGTGGCTCGACTCGGGAACGATGACGCTCGACGCCATGCCGTTCTTCGCCCGACGTCGGCCGGTCATGTCGCTGCTGCAGTTCCTGCTCCCCGACATCGACGACGTCGAGCCGTTGGTCGACGACGTCCGTGCGCTCGTGCATGGAGTCGTTCCCGGTGCGGTGGCGACGCCGGCGTCGAACGCGTCAGCCGAGCGGATGCTCGAACATCTCGGCGACGGGCCCGATGGCATCGCCGCAATCTCCGTCGTCTTCCAGACCCACGATGCGACGGCGGCGCTGATCGGGCAGGCACTGGTCGTCGACGAACCCGGGTGCACCGCACGTGACCGCGTGAACTGGGCGGTGCTACACGGAGCGCCGGTGACCCGCACCTTGCGCTATGCGACCGACGCCGTCGACCCTGGCGCCACCCCGGCGCCGACCGTCGTGCCGCTCGACTCCGTGGGCCCGCTGCCCCTCACCTTCGGCAGCGGCGCGCATGCCTGCCCCGGTCGTCATTTGGCGGCGCTGTTGGCCGAAGCGGTCATTGGGCCCTTGGTCGATCGGCGCTGGCGTCCACTACCCAACGGCATCGTCTACGAAGACCGCCCGAACTTGTCGCTCCCGGCCCGATTGCCGGGCCGGCTCGATCTCGAAGGACCACCGTCATGACCGACCGTCACGAACGCTTCGCCGAGCTGCATCGCGCCGGCACCTTCCTGATCCCGAATGCCGGCGATGCAGCAACGGCCGCGATCATCGAGCTGGCCGGCGCCGTGGCCATCGCGACGAGCAGTGGGGCGCACGCGGCCTCGATCGGTCGGAGCGACGCCGCCGGCGAGGTGAGTCGGAACGAGTGCGTCGAGCGGACCGCCCAGATCGTCCACGCCACGTCGCTCCCGGTGTCCGTCGACGCCGAAGAGGGCTACGGCGCCACCCCGGAAGACGTCGCCGACACCGTGCGCCTGCTGGCCGATGTCGGCGCATCGGGAGCCAGCATCGAGGACTGGAGCGGCGACGCCGATCGTGGGTTCTTCTCCCTCGACGAGGCCACAGCTCGGGTCGCTGCGGCCTGCGAAGCTGCTCGTTCGTTGGGGCACCCGTTTGTCATCACGGCCCGTACCGAGGCGTTCCTCCACCCGGCCGCCTTCCCCGGCGGCCCGACCGTCGAAGCCGTTGTGGAGCGGCTCGCCAGCTTCGCCTCGGTCGGTGCCACCTGTCTCTACGCCCCCGGTGACAACCGCATCGACACACTTCGGCGCATCGTCACCGAGACCGGCGGGAACGTGAACGCCCTCGTTCCGCTCCAGTCGCAGCAGACGATGGAGCAGTTGGCCGATGCGGGCGTTCGCCGGGTCAGCCTGGGGGCCTCGCTGTATCGGGTCGCACTGGGACACATCCGAGACACCGTCGGCGCCATGATCGAGACGAAGACGTTCGATCACGGTGCACTGCCAGTGTCGTCCGCACAGCTCGACGAGCTCCTGCACCGCTATTGAGCGCCGACGTCTGCCCGCCGCCGCTCGCCATTGAGCACGGCTGCTGCCATCTCGGGCCGATCCACGGCCACGACGAAGGTCTTGCCGTCGGCCAGGTCGAGCCGAAGGCCCGGGCCGGCGTGCAACACCAGCGCCGCCTGCTTCATCAACGCCAGGCTGCCCCGATACCCCCAGCCGCCCCATTGGGCCGGCCTCACCTCGATGGCCGACGCCTGCTCGATCCGGTCGAGACCGATGTGTTGCCGGGGGAGTCCGATCGGGCCGTAGCGCACGACGAGCCCGTCCTTGCTCGCCTGGAGTCGGACGTGGGAGAGCAGCAGGATCGGAAGCGAAGCGGCGAGCAGCACGAGCCCGATCGCCCACGACGAGAGCACGGCCACCATCAGGCCGGAAAGGGCGAAGCCGGCGGCAAGCACGTACATCAGTGCGCTCGAGATTCGGCCGGTCCACACCGCATGCTCTGTCGATCCCAACGCGAGCGACGGGGTGCTGGCTGCGGTGCCGAGTCGTCGCTCGTCGGTAGGGAGTGGTTCGGCGAGTCGTGCGCCGGCAGCGCCGAGCACGACGGCGAGGACGATCGCCCAGATCACGCCCCCGATCGGCGAGCTGGCCTCATGCCAGTCGGTGTTGCTGCGTTGGGCCAGCACTTCCGATCCGAGGATCCCAGCTCCCATGCCGGCGAGGAAGCCACCCAGAAAGGCCACGAGCATCACCATCGGTCGCGGCATCCGGCGACTCAGGAGTGCCGCAGCAGCGAGCAGGACGACGCCAACGGTCATGAGCGAACCCGTGGCGAACGCGAACTGCAGCACGGTCATCGAGCGATCGGGAGTGCCGGATGCGTCGTAGTGGGTCGCAAGGCGGTCTGGCAGGTCGTTGCGAACGAGCGCAAGTGGCCCGAAGCCGGCAGCAGCAGCCGTGAGTGGGAGGCCGACCAGGAGGCCGATGCGTGCAGTGGTGATCTTCACAGTTGTTCCTCGATCAGGTCGTGGATGGCGGTGTTGTCGAGCCCGGCGCGACGAGCCTCGGCGACGAGGGAGCGGGCCAGCGTGGTGAGCGATGCGAGCGCAGGAGCGACGCCGGTGACGATCGTTCCCCGACCTCGGCGGACCTCGAGCAGGCCCTCGTCGCGCAGCGCCTGGTAGGCCCGGAGCATGGTGTGGACGTTGATGCCCAGGCTGTCGGCCAACTCGCGTGCGGGCGGCAGGCGGTCGCCTCGGGCAAGGTCGCCGGCGGCGATGGAGGAGCGGATCTGACCCGCGAGCTGGTCGTGCAGCGGCTGTGTCGATTGGAGATCGACCTTCAAGAGCATTGTTCTAGTGTAACTAGAACAAGTGGTTCGTCAAGCGCGGGTTGGGACGTTGAGCCCTCGAAGTCCCGATGGCGCATCGACCGGGCGCCGAGCGGCCTCGACCACTACCGTGCCGGCATGACCGATCTCGCCAAGCCGCCAACGTCCCGCCTCACCACCTTCAAGAGTTTCGAGGAGTCCACCGCCGAGGACTGGGCCAAGATCACGCCCCAGATCTCCCACACCCAGAATCGCGTGGCCGATCATGTGATGCACCTGCTGCGCAGCCTCGGCGACGACGTCGGCGGCTTTCCCGTCACCCGGCTCGAGCACTCGCTACAGACCGCTACCCGGGCCGAGCGGGATGGCCGGGATGAGGAGTACATCGTGTGTGCACTCGTGCACGACATTGGTGACACGCTCGCCCCGTTCAACCACGCCGACGTCGCCGCCGCGCTGGTGAAGGGCCACGTCTCCGAGGCCAACCACTTCATGGTGGCCAAGCACGCCATCTTCCAGGGCTACTACTTCTGGGACTACATCGGACTCGACGGCAACGCGCGCGAGGAGTTCCGTGACTCGCCCTACTTCGACTACACCGCCGAGTTCTGCGCCAAGTACGACCAGACGGCATTCGACAGCGACTACAAGTCGAACCCGCTCGACTACTACGAGCCGATGGTGCGCAACGTCTTCACCGTTCCCGAGTGACCCCGGGCCCAGCCACCGCACGACCCTGATGACCGAAACCCGCTCGGTGTCGCTGCTGCGAGCTGCCAGACTGACGGCGTGAGTACCGACACCACACGAGTCGACAAGTGGTTGTGGTCGGTGCGCGCCTACAAGACCCGAACCCAGGCCGGCGATGCCTGCACCACGGGCAAGGTGCTGGTCAACGGCGAGATCGCCAAACCGGCAACGAAGATCAGGGTCGGCGACGAGGTGACCGCCCGCCGTCGAGATCGCACCCTCGTGTTCGGCGTGGTCGAGATCATCGAGAAGCGAGTGTCGGCGGCGAAGGCGGCCACCTGCATCGATGATCGCTCGCCTGCACTACCGCCACGCGACCCGACCGATCCGTTCGTCGGCGCCTTTGCCCAGCGCGATCGGGGAACGGGTCGCCCGACCAAACGTGATCGACGAGACATCGAACGCCTCCGAGGTGGAACATGAGCACGACCGCATCGGCAACCGAGCGAGTTGTCCACGGCGCCTGTCCGCTCGACTGCCCTGACGCCTGTAGCTGGCTGGTGACCGTCGACGCCGATGGCCGGGCAACCAAACTCCGAGGCAATCCCGAACATCCGTTCACCCGGGGCGGTCTCTGCAAGAAGGTCAACCCGTGGCTCGACTTCGCCGCCGACCCTGGCCGTCTCCTCCACCCGATGCGTCGGGTCGGGGCGAAGGGCGAAGGCCGGTTCGAGCCGATCTCGTGGGACGACGCCATCGCCGAGATGGCGGAGCGCTTCGGCGCCATCATCGAGGCTTCGGGCGGCGAAGCGATCTGGCCGTTCCCTGGCACCGGCAACGTGGGATGGATCCACGGGTCGGCCGGGCCGCGCCGTTTGTGGCAGCACCTGGGCGCCAGCAATCATCAGATCTCGATCTGCTCGATCAGCGGCCATGTGGGCCTCGGCTACACCACGGGAACGGCAGCGGGGCTTGACCCCGAGGAGGTGGTCGACGCCGGTGTCGTGCTGATCTGGGGCTCGAACACGCTCGTGTCCAACCAGCACTGGTGGCCCTTCGTCGAACAAGCCCGGGTGAATGGTGCCGAGGTGGTGGTGATCGATCCGATCAACAACCGCACCGCGCAGCGGGCCGACCGTCACCTGGCCCCCATTCCCGGAACCGATGGCGCGCTGGCTCTCGGCCTCTGCAAGGCGCTGATCGACGACGGTCACGTCGACAAGGCATTCATCGGCGACCAGACCGCCGGCTTCGACGAGTTCGCCGGATCGCTGGGGGAGTGGACGATCGAGCGCACGGCCGAGGTGACCGGCATCGATCCCGACGCGATCCGGTCGTTGGTGGCGCTCCTTGGCGAGACGGTGGGCGACGAGGGTCGAGGACCACTGTGCTGCAAGCTCGGCCAGGGCATGCAGCGCCATGCCGGCGGTGGCCAGGCGGCTCGGGTGGTGTCGTGTCTCCCCGCCATCCTCGGTGCCTACGGTCGGTCGGGTGGCGGCTTGGTGTACAGCACCGGCGACGGCTACCAGTTGGC
Source organism: Acidimicrobiales bacterium (assembly GCA_041394265.1). Lineage (NCBI taxonomy): Bacteria > Bacillati > Actinomycetota > Acidimicrobiia > Acidimicrobiales > Acidimicrobiales bacterium. Next base: position 476,299 of record JAWKIO010000005.1, on the reverse strand, counting down.
GCCGTTCACCTCGAACGCTCCGGTGGGGAAACGTCCCCGCCTGCTCGCCACCACCAACCTCGGCAAGAACCTGGCCTCGCTCGACGACCCACCGGTCGAGGCGATTGTGTTCTACGGCGCCAACCCCATGGTGTCCAACCCCGAGCTCGAACTGGTGCGACGGGGACTCGAACGCGAGGACCTCTTCACCGTGGTGATCGATCTCTATCAGACCGAGACGGCCGACTACGCCGACCTGCTGTTGCCCTCCACCATGCAGCACGAACAGTTCGAACTGCACGACTCGTTCGCCCACCTCTACCTCAACTGGAACGAGCCCGCCGTCGAGGCGCCCGGCAGCTGTCTTCCGCACACCGAGATCTTCCGCCGGCTGGCAACGGCGATGGGGCTCGATGATCCCGAACTGCATCTGAGCGACCTCGAGATCGCGGCCTCCCTGCTCGACACCGACGCCTACCGAGAGGCCGGCATCACCCTCGAGCGACTCCGGAGCGACGGCTGGGTCCGGGTCCCGGACTCCTCACCGTTCCGTCCGTTCGCCGACGGATTCAAGACCGCCAGTCGACGCTTCGAGTTCGCAAGTTCTCGAGCCGAGGCCGACGGTCAGGGCCGGGTGCCCCACTACCTCCCGGCGGCCGAAACCACCGGCGAGCCGGAGCCCGGTCGTTACCGCCTGGTGTCGCCGGCGAGCGAGTGGCACATCAACTCGGTGTTCGCCGGCACCGCCGTGAACCTTGGTCGCACCGTTGCGCCGCCGGTCAGCGTCCACCCCGACGACGCCGAGCGTGACGGTCTGGTCGACGGGCAGCCGATCGTGATCGAGAACCAGCGCGGCACGTACGAGGCCGTGGTGCGGGTCGACGACCGGATCCGGCCGGGGCTGGCGGCCACCACCAAGGGATGGTGGCGACAGGGTCTGAACGCCACGGTGCGGGAGCAGGACTCCGACATGGGCCGGGGCGCGGTCTACCACGACAACGCCGTCACGATCCGTCCGCGCTGACGCTCGAGCAACGGAGCTCGGCGCCTGGGCATCGTCACTCCCGTCATGGGCGACCGAGCAGTGCTACAACGTGCACCATGACCAACGAGGGAACCGGCGCTCCTGCCGGCTGGTATCCAACCGACGACGGCCGACAGCGGTACTGGGACGGCACCGCCTGGACGGAGCACTTCGCTCCCGGCGCAAACGCTGCTCCCGCCGGCTACGCACCGATGGGCGCGTATGGCGCTGCTGCCGCACCATCGGGCTCGGCCGTGGGCGCGTTCCCGTCCTCCGACGAGCGATCGATGGCGATGATCGCCCACCTCCTCGGGATCGTGGCCTCGCTCATCGGTCCGTTGATCATCTACCTCGTCAAGAAGGACGAGTCGCCGTTCGTGCGTGACCAGGCGGCCGAGGCACTGAACTTCTCGATCTCGATGGCGATCTACTTCACCGCCTACGCGATCGTCTCGTTCATCCTGGTGTTCGTGATCGTCGGGATCTTCCTCTTCATCCTGATGCCGTTCCTGGCGCTCGGCGTGCTCGCACTGCATGTCGTCGGGGCGGTGAAGGCCAACAAGGGCGAGTACTACCGCTATCCGCTCACCATTCGCTTCATCAAGTAGCCGCCGACGCTTCCAGAGCCTCGGATCAGGGCGTGGCCGGCGACGCGGGGGTCGAACGGTCGCGGACGAAGCGGCCGATCTGATCGTGGGCGTCGAGCGCTCGTGCCATCTGCTCCCACCGGCTCACGAAGCCGTGGACGACCCCGTCGTATCGGGTCACCTCGACCTCGACACCGGCCTCGTTCAGACGAGCAGCCCACGCCTCGCCCTCGTCGCGTAGCGGGTCGTACTCGGCGGTCTGGATCAGGGCGGGCGCCAGCCCGGACACGTCGTCGGCCCGCATGGGTACGGCGTAGGGATTCGAGCGCTGGTCGGCGGGCACGAACTGATCCCAGAACCACACCATGTCGGTGGTGTCGAGGAAATACCCGGTGGCGTTGTCGATCATCGACGGCCGCTCGAAGTCGGTGTCGACACATGGGTAGATGAGCAGCTGGGCGGCGAGTGCCAGGCCCTCATCGCGAGCCCGGAGCGCAACACCGGCGGCAAGATTCCCGCCCGCCGAGTCGCCGGCGATCATCACGAGATCGGGGTCGCCGCCGAGTTCGGCGGCATGTTCGGCGAGCCATTGCGTGGCGGCCCAGCAATCGTCGTGCGGTGCGGGAAACGGATGCTCGGGGGCGAGGCGGTAGTCGACCGACATCACGATGCCCCCGGTCCGAGTGGTGATACGGCGAGCCAGGCTGTCGTGGCCGGCGATGTTCGAGAGCACCCAGCCGCCGCCGTGGAAGAAGGCAATCACCGGCGGAACCGTGGCGGCGTCGGTGTCGGGCTCGGGCCAGTAGATCCGGACGGGAAGCTCGCCGTCGGGTCCCGGAATCGTGCGGTCCTCGACGTTCGCCACCGGATCACCGGCGGGCTTGGGTGCCTTCGAGTAGTTGATCCTGGCTTGCTCGGGGGTGCCGGAACTGAGGGGAGGCGCGTTCAGGGCGGCGAGTGCTTCGAGGACGGCGGCAACATCGGGCATCAACGGCATCGGCCCATGCTGTCACCTGTGAGGTGAGCGACACGAATGGTGATGGGTTCGGCGTGACGCCGGGCGGTGGCGCTGTCAGACGAAGCGTGGCCGGCCGATCCGGATCGAGGTGCCCGGGGTCCAGTGCACGAGGGGTTGGACGTCGGTCTCGGGTGACAGCTTCGCCACGGCGAGCAGCTCGTCGTCGAGCTCGAGCAACTCGGCCCGGTGGAGCGGCCACGGGTCGTGCTCGACCGGCGCGTAGACCAGGCGCCCACGCCACTGGGAGAACAGGCCCCATCGTGCCGTGAGGAAGTGCTCGACCTCGCTGACCTCGGCCGAGGGGATGCTCGCTCCCGCCCGGACGACCGAACGATGGCGGGCTCCCTTCGGTCCGGGGCGTCGGCGTCGCGATTCGTAGGTGATCTTGGTGCCGCTTCGTTCGATCGACATGTCGGCCCAGAAGTAGGGGAGACCGTAGGTGGCTCGAGCGGTGACGACCGCCAGCGGATCGCTGGCCTCGAGCGAGGAGAACCACACGCCGCGCCGCCCAGCACGGTCGACCACGTAGACCCGCACGTTGGTCTCCCGGAAGTGGCCGACCCGAGGGAGCTGCCACCCACCGGGCAGGCCGACTCGCATGTCGAACGGGACGAGCGCCACCCACGTGACACCGTGCAGTGTGTCGACCCGCAATCCGTCCGGCAGGATGGCCTGCACCTGCCGGGGGTCGATCTCGTAGTGGAGGAACGTGAGGTCCTCCCACCACATGTGCATGACCTCGTGGCGAATCTCGTGCGGGCAGTGCCCGCCGATCTCGTTGGCAGCGTCAACGATCCCGGTGCCGTCGCTCGACATGGAACGAGCGTACGCCACGTCGACAGGCGGTCGCGAGGTCGGGCGATCGGGCCCTTCGCCCGGCCTCCACTGTTCTTCCTCCCTCACGAACCTCCGGGTCAGCGTCCATTTCAGACAAACCTCCGGGGCTGCGTTCGCCCAGCGGTACGCAACCCCGGAGGTTGTGCCGGATTGGACGGAACCCCGGAGCTTGGTTGTGGCTTCGCCGATGGCGCTGGGTCATCTTGCGCCGGTGGCGCGGTGGCACGAAGCTGGGGCGACATCGCCGAAGGGGACCCCATGACCGACATCATCAGCATCGACACCGGCTCGGACGACCTGCTCGCCCACATCGACGGCCACGTGGGGGTGATCACCTTCAACCGACCCGACCGCCGCAACGCCCTGTCCGATGCGATCTACGCCGGGTTCGCGGCGGCACTTCCGATCATGCGTGACGACCCCAACGTGCGAGTGGTCATGGTCACCGGCAACGGTGGTGCATTCTGCGCCGGCGGCGACGTGAAGGGCATGCACGAGAACAACTCCTCGGGGGCCCGAGCCTCGGTGTCATTGGAGGACGGCGTGGCCAACCTTCGGATGCGGCAGAAGCAGGTGTCACTCACCCTCCACGAGTTCCCCAAACCGGTCATCGCTGCGCTGCCCGGTGCTGCGGCGGGAGCAGGCATGTCGATCGCTCTGTCGGCCGATCTCCGCATCGCCGCCGAGCGGGCCATCATCGTCACCGCCTTCGCCAACGTCGGGGCATCGGGCGACTTCGGCGGCAGCTGGTTCCTCACCCAGCTGCTTGGACCGGCGAAGGCCAAGGAGCTCTACTTCACGTCGCCCCGACTGAGCGCGACCGAAGCGAAGGAGCTGGGCATCGTCAACGAGGTCCTGCCCGACGACGGGTTCGCCGAGGCGGCGCTCGACTATTGCCGCTCGCTGGCCGAGCGTGCGCCGATCGCCCAGCGGTACATGAAGGAGAACATCAACCGTGCGCTTCGTGTCGGCCTGGCCGAAGCCCTCGACGCGGAGGCCGCCGCTATGGTCCGCACCATGAGCACGGCCGATCATCGAGAAGCGGCGGCCGCCTTCGTCGAGAAGCGCAGCCCGAACTTCCAGGGGAGCTGACGTGGTGGCGGCCCGGTCAGCCGACGGTGGAAACGGTGAGGACGACCGCCCTGTCGAGGGCCGCGAGCCGAACGGTGAGGACAGCGAGCGCACGGTGCCGGTGACCCTCCCGCCGCGGCCGGGCGGTCGGGCGAACGGATCGATCGTGATGGCGGCCATGGTCGGCATCTCCGAGGCCCTCGGGTTCGACAAACAGCAGGAAGAGGTGGCCGAAGCCGCAGCGTCGTCGGGGCAGCCGCTCGACCTCGACTTCGGCGACCTCCCACCACTCACCTGAACCAGCCGAGAGTTCGGCCATCGTGGTGGGTGGCCGACCACCGACAGCAGCCTGGAAAGGCCTGTCAGACCCCATTGTCATGATGGGGGGATGCAGCTGCTCCTCGTCGCCGTCGCCGCGTTCTGTGCCGGTCTCGCCCTCGGCGTCCTCGTCGACGCCACTCGTCGGCGAGCCGCCGATGCGGCCCTGCGCTCCGAGCTCGATACCGAGCGTCGCCAGATCATGTCGGCGGCCGTTGCCGCCATGCGGCAGGAGCGAGCCGAGTCGTCCCAGGCGGCCCTCGACACCGCCATCTCGGTGGCCTCGTCGAAGCTCGGTGATCAGCTGAGCGTCGGCAAGCACGTGATCGATCGCGAGCGGGCATCGGTCAGCGACCAGGTCCAGGTGCTCACCGACGAACTGCACCGGGTCGCCAACCTGGTGCAGTCGCTCCAGGTCGAGCGAGCTGAACAGCAGGGCACGCTCACCAAGGGCATCGAGTCCGCCATGGCGGTCACGCGCGCCCTGGCCGATACCACCGAGTCACTACGCCAGGCCCTCGCTTCGCCCAAGGCCCGAGGACAGTGGGGTGAACGAATGGCCGCCGACGTCCTGGCCGCGGCCGGGTTCGTCGAGGGTGTCAACTTCGCTCGTGAGCGACGGCTCGAGGGCGGCACCGTGCCCGACTACACGTTCTTCCTGCCCAAGGGTCATCTCGTGCACATGGACGTCAAGTTCCCGATCGACAACTACCTCCGGGCGATCGACGCCGATGATCCCGCCGAGATCGGGCGCTGCACCCGAGCGTTCGGCAACGACGTTCGCCAGCGGGTCAAGGAGCTGGCCGATCGTTCCTACATCGACCCGGCCACGACCGTCGATTACCTCCTGCTGTTCGTGCCCAACGAGAGCGTCTACGGCTTCATCCACGACAACGACCCCGAGCTGATCGACCTTGCGCTGGCCCAGAAGGTCGTCCCCTGCAGCCCGACCACTCTGTTCGCCGTGCTCGCCGTGATCCGGCAATCGGTCGATGCGTTCCTGGTCGAGCGGCGCAGCGACGAGATCCTCGCAGCGGTGGCCGGGGTGCGCGACCAGTGGCAGCGCTTCGGTGACTCGGTCGACAAGGCCCACCGTGGTCTGGCGTCGGCGCAGGCGGCCCTTGACGAGCTCCGTGGCCCGAGATCGCGTCAGTTCGAGCGCCAACTCGACCAGCTCGAGGCGGTACGCGATCGCCGCCTCCTCCATCTCGATCCGGCGCGGCGCTTGACCGACACCGCCGCCAGTGCCCCGTCGCTCGACCTCGACCACCAGCGAATCCCCCGCTAGCGGGCAGGGCGACCCGGTAGCCTCGGTCCCCATGAGTACCCCTGTTCTCGTCGCTGTCGCCTGGCCCTATGCCTCGGGCTCACGCCACCTCGGTCACGTCGCCGGCGCCTACCTGCCGGCCGACATCTATGCCCGACATCAGCGCATGCGGGGGCGCGACGTCCTGATGGTGTCGGGCTCCGACGTGCACGGCACCCCGATCACGGTGCGGGCCGACGCCGAGGGCGTCACGCCGCAAGACATCGTCGACCGCTACCACAACGAGTTCCTCCAACAGTGGGAGGCACTCGGCATCGCGTGGGATCTCTACACCACCACGGGCACCGAAAACCATGCCCAGGTCACGCAGGAGATGTTCCTCGCCCAGCTCGAGAACGGCCATATCGACAAGCGGGTCTCCGAGCAGTTCTACGATCCGACCGCCCAGCGGTTCCTGCCCGACCGCTACCTCGAAGGCACCTGCCCGAACTGTGGCTACACCGACGCCCGCGGCGATCAGTGTGACAACTGCGGCAAGACCTACGACGCCACCGAACTGCTCGATCCACGGTCGAAGATCTCCGGCGCCACCCCCGAACTGCGTGAGACCGAGCACTTCTACTACCGGTTCTCCGACTTCAACGATCGGGTCCGGGACTGGCTGAAGACCCGCCAGGGCTGGCGACCGCATGTGCTGAACTTCGCCCTCGGCTGGACCGAGGAGGGACTGCAAGACCGCGCCATCACCCGAGATCTCGACTGGGGTATCGAGTTACCGGTCGACGACCTGGGACCGGGCAAGCGCATCTATGTCTGGTACGACGCCGTGATCGGCTACTTGTCGGCCTCGAAGGAGTGGGCCACTCGCCAGGGCGATCCTGATGCCTGGCGGCGTTGGTGGGAGAACGACGACGCCCATCACGTCTACTTCATCGGCAAGGACAACATCCCGTTCCATTGCCTCTTCTGGCCGGCCCAGCTGATGGGGGCGGGCGATCTCCACCTGCCTGACAACGTGCCGGCCAATCAATACGTCACGTTCAAGGGTGGCAAGGCATCGGCCAGCCGCGGCATCGGCCTCACGATCGAACAGGGGCTCGAACGGTTCGAACCCGATGCCCTGCGCTTCGCATTGGCGGCGTCGCTGCCAGAGCAGTCCGATACCGAGATCTCGGTCGAGGAGATCGCTCGGCGCATCAACGAAGAGCTGGTCGCCACGTACGGCAACCTCGTCAACCGGGTGTTGTCGATGATCCACAAGAACGGTGAGGGCGCCGTCCCGACGCCGGGCCCCTTCGGCCCCGACGAGCAGACGTTGCTCGACGCCGTCGACGCCGCCCTGGTCGAGGCGGCCGAGCATTTCGACGCCGTCGAGCTGCGCGCCGCGCTCCGGGTTGCCATGTCGTCAGCGCAAGCCGTCAACGCCTACCTCAATGCCAAGGAACCGTGGAAGACCGTCAAGGCCGACCGCGACCAAGGGCTCACCGAACTCTTCGTCGCGCTCGCCGCGATCAACGGCGTCCGCGTGGCCATGCGCCCCTTCCTGCCCTTCTCATCGGCCACGCTCGACCAGCTGCTCGGGGAACCCGACGGGTGGCAACGAGTCGAGCTCGTGCCGGGCACACCGATCCCGAAGCCAACGCCGCTGTTCGCCAAGATCGACCTGGCCGAACTGGAAGCAGCCGAGGCATGACCGCCACCCAGTGGTTCGACAATCACTGTCATCTGACCACCAACAAGCGTCCGGCCGACGAGATCGTCGCCGAGGCCACCGCGGCCGGGGTCACCAAGCTGTTGACCGTCGGATGCACGGTCGAGGACTCGCGTGAGGCGATCGACATTGCTTTGGGTTTCGACCACGTCTACGCCACCGCCGGTGTGCATCCCCACGACGCGAAGGACGGCACCGATGGGCTCGAAGCGCTGCTGACCGATCCGGTCACCAAGCACAAGGTGGTGGCAGTCGGGGAGTGCGGACTCGACTATCACTACGACCACTCGCCTCGCGACGTGCAACGGGCGGTGTTCATCGAGCAGATCGAACTCGCACGTCGGCTCGACCTCGCGCTTGTGATCCACACCCGCGAGGCGTGGGACGACACCTTCGAGATCCTCGACGACGTGGGCATCCCGCCACGCACGGTGTTCCACTGCTTCACCGGTGGCCCCGACGAGGCCGAGCAATGCCTCCAGCGAGGCGCCTACCTGTCGTTCAGCGGGATCGTCACCTTTCCCAGCGCCACCGACCTGCAGGCGGCCGCCGTGATGACCCCGCTCGACCGCCTGCTGGTCGAGACCGATTCGCCGTATCTGACCCCGGTTCCACATCGCGGTCAACCCAATCGGCCGGCGTTGGTGCCGCTGATCGGGGAAAAACTTGCCAATCTGAAGGAATGTTCCGTTTCCGAGATTGCCAGCCTGACCTGGCGAAACGGCGAGAACCTGTACGGAACGTGAACGATGCAACACCGTAAGGTGTTGCGGTTCCATGACGCCTGACTTAGCTTCGACACCGTGCGTTGCAGCCCTCCTGCTTTCGCGTCGCACTCCGGTTCCGGGCGAGACTCCTCCTCGAAGGTGAATCCTTTGGGTGTTGCCCTGTGCGGATTGGCAACGCTCGTAGCGCTCCCCGTCCTGTTCTTCGGACGCGGGTCTTCCCTCGACATCGACGCGTCCGCGGCGTCCACTGCCATGACCGTGGCAGCGTCGCAGGAACCCTCCACCACCGGCGTGGCCACCACGGCATCCGAGGCGACGGCCAGCTCACTGCTCGACACGGTCGACCGCCAAGGCCTGCTCGATGGTGGTGCTGATCCGTCGGCTGCGCTCGACCTGCAGCAGTCCGATGCCAGCGAGACCGCCACGAGCGTCGTCGTGAGTCCTCGGGCGACCCCGACCGTCGCGGCCTCCAGCTCGACCAGCGCTGGCCCCGAGCAACAGGCCGCATCGACCCAGCAGGCGACATCTGCGACCGCGCACGAGGATCTCGAACCGGTCGCACCGACCTCGGCCGCCCCCACGACGGCGGCACCGACCACGGCGGCCCCTGCGACGGCAGCGCCGACCACTGCGGCGCCGACCACCGCCCCGCCGACCACGGCGGCGCCGACCACCGCCGCGCCGACCACCGCCGCTCCCACGACCGCTGTCGATGAGACCGAACTCGCCGCCGCGCCGGAACCCACCACACCGACCACCGCCGCAGATCCTGGTGTCCCGAGCGCCGAGGACTGGGCGGCACTGCGCCAATGCGAGGCCTTCGGCAGTTATACGATCGTCAGCTCGAACGGCCTGTACTACGGGGCGTATCAGTTCAGCGTTGCCACCTGGAATGCCACCGCAACTGCTGCTGGACGCCCGGACCTCGTCGGTGTGCTGCCCAGTCAGGCGTCACCGGCCGACCAGGACGCCATGGCGCTCAACCTGTGGTCCCGACGTGGGTTCGCACCCTGGCCCCACTGTGGCCGCGGGCTCGGCTGATCCGTCCCGGCTGCACGCCTTCGTGACCCATCTCACTCGGACCCAGATCCGGGAGCTCCTCGACCGACACGACCTGGCCCCCAGCCGGGCCCTGGGTCAGAACTTCCTGTGCGATCCCTCGATGGTCGACAAGATCGTCCGTCTCGCCGCGGTTCGCCCCGGCGACCGCGTGGTCGAGATCGGTCCCGGTCTGGGGTCGCTGACCCTCGGCCTGGCGACGGCCGGTGCCAGTGTGCTCGCCGTCGAGATCGACCGCTATCTCGTGCCGGTGCTGGCCGAGGTCGTGGCCGGGCTGGACGTCGACATCCGCAACGCCGATGCCATGACGCTCGATTGGGACGCCGAACTCGGCGATGACACCTGGGCCGTGGTGGCCAACCTGCCCTACAACGTCGCCACGCCGCTGATCCTCGACCTCCTCGTCGCCCAGCCCCAACTCCAGCGCTGGGTGGTCATGGTGCAGCGAGAAGTGGGGGAGCGGTTGGCGGCCGAGCCCGGCGACAAAGCGTGTGGGATCCCATCGGCGATGGTGGCGTACTTCGGTACCGCCTCGGTCGTGGGCAATGTGCCGCCTCAACTCTTCCTTCCGCAGCCAAAGGTCGAGTCGGTCCTCGTGCGCATCGATCGGTCGCCCACGCCTCGGGTCGACGCTCCGTTCGAGCGCTTCAACGAACTGGTTCGGGCCGGATTCGGGCAGCGACGCAAGATGCTGCGCCGCAGCCTGGCGCCGCTGCTCGACGTCGACCAGATCGTCGAGGCCGGTGTCGAGCCCACCGCGCGCCCGGAGGAGCTCACGCTGGAGCAGTGGGGAGCGCTCGCCCGATTAGGGTGAGCCGGTGTCCTCTCCGCCCCCTGAGCCCACCGAGCCGACGGCGCCGTCTGCGTCCCATGACGCCAACGAGGCGACCGCCACACCGGTCGTCGTGCACGCGCCCGCCAAACTGACCCTGTCGTTGCGGGTGACCGGAGTCCGGCCTGACGGCTTGCACCTCATCGACGCCGAGATGGTGACACTCGACTTCGCCGACACGCTCACGATCACCGAGGGGGCCGAGGGCTTGTCGATGGTCGGCGCCGGCGACGACGTGCCGCTCGGTCCCGACAATCTGGTCGCCCGAGCCCTCGCATTGGCCGGCCGCCGGGCCCATGTCGAGATCGACAAGGTGATCCCTTCACAGGCCGGTCTGGGCGGGGGATCGGCCGACGCCGCCGCCGTGCTGCGATGGGCGGGGTTCGACGATGTCGAGGCCGCGGCGAGGATCGGTGCCGACGTGGCGTTCTGCCTCGTGGGTGGTCGCGCTCGAGTACGGGGGTTCGGCGAGATCGTCGAGCCGCTGCCGTTCGTGGCCCAGACGCTCACGCTGATCACGCCGCCGGTGGCTTGCTCCACGCCGGCGGTGTACCGAGCGTGGGACGAACTCGGCGGGCCGACTGCCGAGGATGGCGCCAACGATCTCGAGGCCGCCGCCCTCCGGGTGGCCCCCGAACTGGCGCAGTGGCGCGACCAGTTCGCCGAAGCAACCGGCCAACGGCCGACCTTGGCCGGCAGCGGCTCGAGCTGGTTCGTCACCGGTGCCTTCGAAGGACCTGGCCACAGAATCGTCAAGACCACCCCGGTGGGGTGGCCTTGAGGTCGACTGCCACCGCCGCGTTGCCGGGCGGTCGGGCGATATGGAGTTGTTACTTCTTGTTACGACGCTGAACGCGAGTGCGCTTGAGGAGCTTGCGGTGCTTCTTCTTGCGCATGCGCTTGCGGCGCTTCTTGATGAGCGATCCCATGAGCTGACGAAGGGTAGCGCTCTGCCCTGGTAACACCACGCACCAAACGTCACCTCTTGGTCAGTTCTGGTTCAGCCCGACAGCGTCGTGTGCAGCGTCGATCGTCTGGCGGCCGGGCAATCCCCGATACGGTGTAGCCGGCGCGCTCCGCACGGTAGATGGCGGCGCGGTTCGCCACCTTCCCGGGTAGTTCAACTGGTAGAACACTGGACTTTGAATCCAGCCGTTGTAGGTTCGAATCCTGCCCCGGGAGCGATCACGTTCGAGAAGGGTCTCGCAGTGGAAGATCACGCCTACGCCGACCTCGGTCCCGATCGGCGTCTGTCGGCGCTCGTGATCGCCACCGGTGGTGGCGGCCCGATCCGCTCCGAGCGGCCCAAGTCCATCCACGTCCTGTGCGGACAGCCGATGATGGGTTACGTGCTCGACGCCCTGGGCGAGGTCGGGATCGACTCGGCGGTCGTCATCACGGGACCCGGCGGCGACCGGGTCCGCAAACGAATGGCCGAGCACCCGACGTCCTACGACGTCTCGTTCGTCGAGCAGCGCTACGACCGCGGAAGCGCCGACGCAGCGCTCGTCGGCTTGAGTGGGTTCGACGACTTCGTCGACGACGCCGACCTCCTCGTGGTCCCGGCGGACATGCCGTTGGTTGATCCGGCCGAGCTGCGGTCACTGGTTGCCGAACACCGTGCGAGCGGCGCTGCCTGCACCGCGCTCACCGTGCCGGCGGATCTCGCCGACCCCTTCGTCGTCGCCCGAGATCGCCATGGTCGGGTTTCGGGCCTCGAGCCCCAGGCCGTCGCCGTCGGGCGAGACGACCTCGAGGCCGTGGTCGGTGTGTACTGCGTCTCTCGTGGCCTCCTCGCTCCCGCCGTCCGCCGCACGCCGCTCGCCGGGCCCGATGGCCGTCACGACCTGGCCGCCGTGCTCGCCGTCTTGGCCGAGAGCGGCCATCCGGTGGCCACCATGATGGTCAGCCGGTCGGCGTCGCTGTCACCGGTCGACTCCCGTCGGGAACTCGCCGAGGCCGAGGCGGCGCTCCGGCGCCGGATCAATGGCAACTGGCTCGATCGTGGGGTGTCGATGGTCGACCCCGAACGCACCTACATCGACTCCACGGTCCGACTGGGTTCCGACATCACCCTCTTCCCCGGCACCATCCTCCAGGGCGACACCATCATCGGCGACGGTTGCGAGATCGGTCCCGACACTCGACTCGATCGCTGCACCGTCGGCGACCGCACGGTGATCGAGAAGACCATGGCCCGCCAAGCCGAGGTCGGTGACGACGCGAAGGTCGGCCCGTTCGCGGTCCTCGAACCCGGATCGCAGGTCGAGAATGGCGCTGTCACCGGTCCCTTCTATGCTGCTACGGCGGACAACTGAACCGGGAGCACGCAAACACCATGGAAGCCGTCACCACGAAGACCCTCCACCTGTTCGCCGGTCGACACAACCCCGAACTCGCCGATGCGGTCGCCGAGGCGCTCGGCATCACGGTCACGCAGGCCCACCTCAGCCAGTTCGCCAACACCGAAACCCACTGCCGGTTCGCCGAGTCCGTGCGTGGGTCCGACGTCTTCATCATGCAGGGCCATGGTGCGGTCGAGGGGCAGTCGGTCAACGACGCCATCTTCGAGCACCTGATCATGGTCGACGCCGCTCGCCGCGCCTCGGCCAAGCGCATCACGGCGGTCATGCCCTTCTACGGCTACGCCCGTCAAGACCGCAAGTCCGAAGGACGCGAACCCATCACGGCCCGCCTGATCGCTGATCTGTTCGCCTCGGCCGGTGCATCGCGCCTGGTGTCGATCGATCTCCACAGTGGTCAGATCCAGGGCTTCTTCAACGGACCGGTCGATCACCTGACCGCCATGCCGGTGCTGGTCGATCATCTGAAGAGCTACGGCTCCGACCTCGTCGTGGTGTCGCCCGACGCCGGACGGGTGAAGGTGGCCGAGCGCTACTCCCAGCATCTCAACGCCGACCTTGCCATCGTCCACAAACGACGCCTCCACGGCGTGAAGAACGCCGTCGAGGCCAAAGACGTGGTCGGCGACGTCGAAGGGCGCGACTGTGTGCTCATCGACGACATGATCGACACTGCCGGCACGATCTGCTCCGCTGCCGAATTGCTCATCGAGCGAGGTGCCGCCAGTGTCACCGCCGCCGCCACGCACGGGGTCTTCTCCGGACCGGCGATCGACCGGTTGAAGAACTCGGTCATCGACCGGGTCGTGGTCACCAACACGCTGCCGATGCCGGCCGAGAAGCAGTTCGACAAGCTCGAGATCCTCTCCGTGGCGCCCCTCCTGGCCGACACCATCCGCGCCGTGTTCGAAGACGACTCCGTCAGCCGCATTTTCGGCGGTGAGAACCAGAACTGAGCCGGGTGGGGGAGTCGGCATCGGACGCTAGGCTGCCACCCTTGTACTTGGGCCCCGTCGCGGGCTCCGTGAGAACGCACCAGAGGATCGACCATGACGACCGTCGTCGCCAGCATCAGCAATCGTGAAACGGGCACCGGCCCCTCGCGCCGGATCCGGGTCGAGGGCGGCATTCCCGGCGTCGTCTACGGTCTGGGTCAGGAGCCCGTCGCCGTGTCGGTTGGCTACGCCGAGCTGCGCGACGCCCTCAAGGGCCCCGCCGGCCTGAACACGGTGTTCAACCTCGACCTCGATGGCACCCCCACGCCGGTCATCCTCAAGGACCTGCAGCGCAACGCGGTGAAGCGCACCGTCGAGCACTGTGACTTCCTCCGAGTCGACAATGACGTGCCGGTCAAGGTCACCCTCCCGGTCCACCTGGTTGGTCGGGCCTCGAAGATTCTCGACACCGGCGGCATCGTCGAACAGAAGATGTTCCAGATGCGCGTCAAGTGCGCCCCGAACAACATCCCGATCTCGATCGAGGTCGACGTCTCCAAGCTCACGCCTGATTCCCGCATCTCGGTCGGCGACATCGACCTGCCCGAGGGCGTCACCGCCCTCATGGGCGATCGCATCACCGTCGCCGCTCCGGTCGTCACCCGCGCCTCCAAGATGGCGCTGGACGAGGATGAGGACGAAGAGACCGAAGGCACCGAGGGCGGCGACGCCGCTGCCGAGGTTGCCGACGACGCCGAGTAGTCGTCTCCATGGCCCTCCTCAAACGACTGGCGGGAGAATCGCCTCGGCGAGGCACTCCTGCCGAGTTGTTGGTGGTGGGGCTCGGCAATCCTGGCGGTGAGTTCGACGGCACACGACACAACGTCGGTGCCGAAGTCGTCGCCCTGCTGGCCGAGCGGCATGGCAGTGGGCTCAGCAAGTCGAAAGAACGCGCGCTCAGCGCCGAGGTTCGCATCGATGGCCACCTCGTGGCGTTGGCGTTCCCGCAGACCTACATGAATCGGTCGGGTGAGTCGGTGCGCCTGCTCACTCGGCGCCACGGCATCGAGGACGGCGCCGCGCTCATCGTCGTGCACGACGAACTCGACCTCGCCGTCGGCCGGCTCAAGCTGAAGCAGGGTGGCGGACTGGCCGGCCACAACGGCCTCAAGTCGATCACGCAGCACGTCGGGACCACCGATTTCGTCCGGCTGCGGGTGGGAGTCGGCAAGCCTCCGGCATCGCAGGTCGGCCGGGACTGGGTGTTGCGCCGCCCGAGCAAGGCGGAACGGGTCGAACTCGACGTCGCCGTCGCTCGCGCCGCCGACGCCGTCGAGCAGTTCCTGCGTGACGGTCTCGACGCCACCATGAACGTGGTGAACCGACGCGAACAGGATTGATCGCTCGATCCGCTCCTGACCTGCCACACTGAGGGCATGAGGAGCCCCCGTCGATGGCAGTGAAGCGTCTGCTGGCCGTCGTCGTCGCCGTCGCTCTCATCACCGGTGCCGTGGTGATCCGACGCTTCATCGACGACGGTGGCGAACTCTCACTCGGCGGGGCGTCCTCGACGATCTATTGCGACTCGGCCCTGGCCGACGCCTGCCGCTCGGTCTTCGATGCGGCCGACCTGAAGGTCGAAGCGCCCGGTGTCACCCTCGATCGGTTCCTCGACGATACCGATGACGGGCCCGTCGTGTGGATCGCCGCCGACCTGTGGTTCGACATCCTCGCCAGCGAACAGCAACGGGTGCGCGCCAGTGCCGAGGTCACCAGCACCTCCGGCCCGATCGTGCACTCGCCGTTGGTGATCCTCGGCGACGTCTGCGCACCGGCCGCCTGGTCGTGTTTCCTCGACCTCGATCGCTCAACCGACGCTGGTCTCGATGCTCTCGACACCTCCGCCGGTGTGGCGGCGTACACCCAGATCGCAGCGGTGAAACTGGGGACGCAGACGTTTGCCACGAATGACTTCGATCTGGCGTTCAACGAGTGGCGGAGGAACCTCGACGCCAACACGACCTTCAGCCCTGCGCGCGTTCCCGTGCTCGACATCTACCTGACACGACGCGGCACCTACGACCTGATCGCCACGACACAGGCCCAAGCGAACCAGCTGGGTCGGAGCGCCGAGCTACCGACCGACGCCGGGCCGGAGCTCGAGGTGGGTGCCGTGGCGCTGAACGGGGCCCGCCTGCCGGGTGCGCTCGACGATCTGGCTTCGGCGCTGGTCGCCGACGGGTGGACCGACGGAGCGGCGCCCGACGCCGAACGGCCATCGGGCGGCGCGATGCAGGCACTGCGATCATGAGGGGAACCGCCGGCCGACGTCTCGACGTTGACAGACACACGCAGCAACGCTGGTCCACCCAGCGACGCTGGTCCACGCGGCAACGCCGGGCGAACATGAGGGAGCATTCGTGACAGAGACACAGCTGACGAGCAAGACCCGACGCCAGCGACGGGGTGCCCCAGGTGCGGCCCTGCTGGCGGTGGCCCTGGCCGCCGCCGCATGCTCCGGTGGGGGCGGCAACGCCGACGGGCCCGGCGACTGTGCTGCGGTCTACACCTCGGTGTCGTCGGAGAAGATCCGGCTGATGACCGACCTCGCCACCGAGTTCAACGACTCCGATGCCGAGCTCGCCGACGGCACCTGCATCTACGTCGAGGTGCAATCCAAGGCCTCGGGTCTCGGCGCCCAGCTGCTCGTCGAAGGGTGGGACGAGCTGGCCGACGGCCCTCGCCCCGTGATCTGGTCGCCGGCATCGAGCGCCTGGGGGTCGGTGGTGAACCAACTCCGCGACGACGCCGGCGCTGCCCCCGTCGTCGGCGACGGCACCCCGTTCATGGTGACCCCGCTCGTGATCGCCATGCCCGAACCGATGGCCACCGCGCGCGGTTGGCCCGACGAACCCATCGGTTGGTCCGACATCCTCGCCCTGGCGACCGATGATCAAGGGTGGGCGGCCTACGGCCATCCCGAGTGGGGCGAGTTCCGACTCGGCAAGACCAACCCGAACTTCTCCACCAGCGGTCTCTCGGCCCTCATCGCCCAGACCTACGCGGCGGCCGGCAAGACCGAGAACCTCAGCACCGAAGACCTGGGCCGGGCCGACGTGCGAGCCTTCGGCGAAGGCGTCGAGTCGGCCGTCGTCCACTACGGCGACACCACGCTCACGTTCATGAACAACTGGTACAAGGCCGATCAGCGGGGTGCAGCACTCGGCTACGTCGCGGCGGCTGCCGTCGAGGAGAAGTCGGTGATCGACTACAACTCGGGGAATCCCGACGGTCGCCTCGACCCGGGCGAGGAGCCTCGGCCGCCGAAGGTGCCACTCGTGGCGATCTATCCCGAGGAGGGCACCCTCTACTCTGACAACCCGCTGTTCGTGGTGCAGGAGGACTGGGTGACGCCGGAGCAGGCCGAGGGCGCAAGGGCGTTCATCGACTTCGTCCAGCTCGAGGAAAACCAACAGAAGGTGCTCGAGTTCGGGTTCCGTCCCGGCAACCCGAGGGTCGCGCTCGAGTCGCCGGTCTCACCCGAGTTCGGGGTCGACCCGGCCCAGCCTCGGGATCTGCTGGAGGTTCCCGACCCACAGGTGATGACCCAACTGCTCGACCTGTGGCAGTCCCAGCGCAAGGGCGCTCGGGTCACGCTGCTGCTCGACGTGTCCGGGTCGATGGGTGATGGTGGTGGCAACGGCATGACCAAACTGGAGCTGGCCAAGGAAGCCATCCTCAGCTCGCTCGGCGAGTTCGCAGCCGATGACGAAGTCTCGCTGGTGACCTTCACCGACGATGGTGCGAACGGCGAACCGATGATCACCGAGATCGTTCCATCCGGTCGTTTCGCCGACAACGCCGCGGCCATCGAACAGCGGCTGGGCGGCCTGTTCCCCCAGAATGGCACGCCGCTCTATGAGGCGGTCCAGCAGACCTACGAGACCGCGCTCGACGGCTACGACCCCGATCGCATCAACGCCATCGTCGTGTTGTCCGATGGGGCGAACCAGGACATCCAGGCCTCGGACGACACCGATCAGCTGAACAACCTCCTGGCGACGCTGTCACGGGGGAGCGAGGGGCAGGGCAGTCGCCCCGTCCGGGTGTTCCCGATCGCCTATGGCGAGGGTGCGAGCTTCGACGTGCTGCAGGCAATAGCCGACGCCGCCTCGTCAGCCGTCTATGACGCCAGCGACCCTCGTTCGATCAACAAGGTGTTCGCCGAAGTGATCTCGAACTTCTAGCACCATGAGCCTGCGAGATCGCTTCTTCACCAAGCCGGTCGCCGAGGCGATCATGAGCCCCGAGGGCATCGTCGGCATCGGCGTCGGCACCGCTGTCGGGATCCTCGCCGGCGTGCCACTGGTCGGCGCGGCGCTGATCGGGGTCGGTGTGTGGGGTGCCCGAGTCGCCGTCGCCATCCCTCGCGGGCCGGTGAAGGAGCGGATCGACCGGCGGACCGTGTCAGGACCGTGGCAGGACTTCGTCGACGAGGCGCTTGCCGCCAAGAAGCGATTCGAGCTGGCGGTGAAGCGCACCCGCCCGGGCCCGGTGCACGACCGGTTGCAGGTGCTCGGTGCCCGCATCGAGCGCTTCGTCGACCACTCCTATCGTGTGGCGCAGAGCGGCCAGCAGCTCAGTGAGGCCCGCCAACTCATCGACCACGATCGCATCGTGCGCGAGCTCGCGTCGCTGCAGGCCGGCGCTGTTCCGCCCGAGGGTTCGGCACGGGCCCAGGCCGTCGCTGCGCTCCAATCGCAGCTTGCGACCGCTCGCCGCTTGGACGACACCATCGGGTCCACGCGAGCCCAGTTGTTGCTGCTCGATGCTCGCCTCGACGAGTTGGTGACCCGCTCGATCGAGCTGTCGGTCACCGGCGGTGACGCCGAATCGCTGGGCAGTGTCGAGCGTGATCTCCAAGACGTCGTCGATGAGCTCGAAGCCGTGCGCTTGGCGGTCGAGGAGACCGGCTGACCCGAGGACGCCGTCGAGCGAGGGCGAGGGAGGCCGGACGGCGGGCGCGGATGTGTGGGTCATGTGGAGATCCGGGTTGCCGAAGCTGTCCGCATGGCTCCTCGGAGTACCGTTTCGGATGTGTATCTGCGTCGTCACGCCACAGCGGTGATCGCAAAGCTTGCGGCTATTCCGTTCATGGTCGCGCTCACGCTGCTGCTGCTCAGCGATCGTGCACCGGGGCTGACCCGGAACGAAGTCCGCAAAGGCCTCCTCGTGGGGCGCAGGGTCGAAAGGCGCACCGGAATCGACATCATCGATCATGGCGATCTCCCCTTCAGCTGGGAGCAGCTCGGCCATGCCGGCCTGTGGGCGATTGCCATGGTGCTGGCCGCGGCCGTGTTCGCTCGCCGGGCGTCGATCGTGCAGATCGCCAGCGGAGTGATCGCCGCCTCGGCGTCGTTCGAACTCGCCCAGTTCTTCTTCACCGCGAGCCGGCACCTCGAGTTCGCCGATCTCGAGGCGAATGTCGTCGGTGTCGCCATTGGTGCCCTGGTGGCAGGAGTCCTGTCGATCGTCGGGGGCAGTCGCCGACGTCGGGGTTTCGCAGCGAGCGGGGAACGCTGACAGCTCGGAGCCGCGGCTGTGGCCCGTAGCATCACGGGGTGAGCTTCGCCGCACTGCCACGTCTGGTCGCCGACGATCCAGCGATCAACCGGATCATCGGACGCGCTTCCACGGTGCTGGCCGTCCCCGACCCCGCTCGCGCCATCGCGCTGGCGGCGATCGCAGTCGGCTCCGAGCGGCGTCCGTTGGTCGTCGCCGTGCCCACCTCGGCCGATGCCGACCGCCTGGTCAACGACCTCCGGGCGTTCGTCGGTGCCACCGACGTTCTGTACTTCCCGGCCTGGGAGACGCTTCCGTTCGAGCGGGTGAGCCCGTCGATCGAGGCGATGGGCCACCGGCTCCGCACACTGTGGTACCTCCGCCATCCCGAGCGCAGCCCACGGATCGTCGTCGCTCCGGTGCGCGCACTGGTGCAGCGGCTGTCACCGCACGTCGACGAGGTCGAGCCGGTCGTCATCGCGCCGGGCATGCAGCTCGATCCGCAGGACCTGGTCGAGCAGTTGGTCGGCGCCGGCTATCGACGCGAGGCCCAGGTGGAACACCGAGGCGAGGTCGCGATTCGCGGCTCGATCGTCGACGTCTTCCCCTCGACCGCCGACGGTCCCGTTCGTGTCGACCTGTGGGGCGACGAGGTCGAGCGCCTCAGCCGGTTCACCGTTGCCGACCAGCGTTCCACCGACGATCTCGAGCGGGTCGAGATCTTCCCGTGCCGCGAACTGCTCCTGACCGACGAGGTTCGCGCTCGGGCCGAGGAGCTGATCTCGTCGGAGCCGTGGGGCCGCGAGCAGTGGGAGCGCCTGTCCCAGGGCCTCGTCTTCGACGGCATGGAATCGTGGTTGCCGTGGCTCACCGACGACGACCGGGTGCTCCCCGATCTCCTCGACGGTGATGCGATGGTGGCGCTCGTCGAGCCTCGTCGCATGCGTGATCGAGGTGCGGACCTGCTCGCAGAAGAGGCCGACCTCGCCGACTCGCTCGCTCGGACCTGGGGCGCTCTCGATGCCGATGAGCACCACGACTTTCTTCGCCTCCATCTCGACTTCGATCGGATCCTGGCCAAGACGGCCGCGCCGGTCATCACCGTGACCGCCATCCCCGAGAGCCCCGAGGTGGCGGTGCTCGAGGCATCGGGGTGGGACGCACCCGGCGACGCCCTTGCCGGTCGACTGCACAAGGTGCTGAGCGACGGTGCCAGTGTGATCATGACCGCCGACGGCGCCGGTTCGGCTGATCGGCTCGTCGACCTCCTCGGCGGTTGGGGGTTGCATCCGAAGCGTCACGCCACGACCGACGAGCGTCCCCGATCCACGCCACTCGGTCCCGGCGGCCATCTGGTGATTGCGTCGCTCGAACGAGGGTTCTTCCTGCCGTCCGTCGGCCTCGGTGTCATCACCGAGAACGAACTCACCGGACGCCGTCGAGCGCACCGCAAAGCTCGACCCAAGAAGCGCCAGACGGATGGCTTCTTCGACGACCTGACCCCCGGCGACTACGTCGTTCACCACCAGCACGGGGTCGGTCGGTTCGCCGGCATGGTCAAGCGGGCCATCGGTGGGCACGAGCGTGACTACCTGCTGCTCGAGTACCGCGGCGACGACAAGCTCTACGTGCCCAGCGATCAGATCGATCTGATCCGTCACTACACCGGCGGTGATTCGCCGTCGCTGCACAAGTTGGGTGGCAGCGACTTCGCGAAGTCGAAGGCCAAGGTTCGGTCCGAGGTTGCCGAGATCGCCCAGGAGCTGGTGGTGCTCTACCAGCGCCGGATGGCGGCCGACGGCATCGTGAGCCAGCCCGACACCCCGTGGCAGGCCGAGCTGGCCGAGGCGTTCCCCTACGAGCTGACCCCGGACCAGGCCGCCGCCATCGCCGATGTCAAGGCCGACATGGAGCGGCCGGTTCCCATGGACCGCCTGGTCGTCGGTGACGTCGGCTTCGGCAAGACCGAGATCGCCATCCACGCCGCGTTCAAGGCCGTGCAGTCCGGGCACCAGGTAGCGGTGCTCGTGCCGACCACGTTGCTTGCACAGCAGCACTTCCAGACCTTCACCGAGCGCTATGCGCCGTACCCGGTCCGGGTCGAGGTGCTCAGCCGATTCCTCACCAACAAGCAGGCCAAGGAGGTCATGGCCGCCACCGCTGCCGGCGAGGTCGACGTGCTCATCGGCACCCATCGCATGCTGTCGTCAGAGCTGAAGATGCCCAAGCTCGGGCTTCTGATCGTCGATGAGGAACAGCGCTTCGGCGTGAACCACAAGGAGTCCATCAAGCAGCTCAAGACCGACGTCGATGTGCTCACGTTGTCGGCCACCCCGATCCCTCGAACGCTCGAGATGAGCCTCACTGGCATCCGCGACCTCTCACTGCTCAACACGCCCCCGGCCGATCGCCAACCGATCCTCACCTACGTCGGCGAGGAAGACGAGCGTGCGGTCACCGAGGCGATCCGGCGCGAGCTTCTCCGTGACGGCCAGGTGTTCTACGTCCACAACCGAGTGCAGAGCATCGAGAAGGTGGCGAACGACATTCGCAATCTGGTGCCCGAGGCTCGGGTGGCCGTGGCCCACGGACAGATGGACGAGGGAACACTCGAGAAAGTCGTCTACGACTTCTGGGAGAACCACTACGACGTCCTGGTCTGCACCACCATCATCGAGTCCGGCATCGACATGCCGACCGTCAACACACTGGTGGTCGATCGGGCCGAGCTGCTCGGTCTCGGCCAGCTGCACCAGCTTCGAGGCCGCGTCGGTCGGTCGGGCCAGCGGGCGTACGCCTACCTCTTCACCCGGCGAGATGCGTCGCTGTCCGAGGAGGCCTACGAACGGTTGAAGACGATCGGTGAGGCGACCGAGCTCGGCTCCGGCTTCAAGATTGCGATGCGCGATCTCGAGATTCGAGGCGCGGGCAACCTGCTCGGCAGCGGCCAGTCCGGCCATATCGCCGCAGTCGGGTACGACCTGTACTGCCAGCTGGTCACCGAAGCCGTCGCTGAGCTGAACGGAAACCCGGTGCAGGGCCCGGTCGAGATCAAGCTCGATCTGCCGATCGATGCCCACCTGCCGAACGAGTACGTCGCCAACGAAGCCCAGCGGCTCGAGGCGTATCGCAAGCTGGCCGCCGTCGGCGCCGAGACCGAGGTCGATGACATCCGCGCGGAATGGGAAGACCGGTATGGCCCCATCCCGCTGCCCGCCGAGCGGCTGCTCGACGTGGCCAACCTCCGCGCCGCCTGCCTGCGGGTCGGGGCGCGTGATGTCGTCGTCGTCAAGGGGCCCGGCTTCGGCGCGCCCGAGTGGATCGCCAAGCTCGGTCCGGTCCGACTCAAGGCGTCGCAGGAAGTCCGCTTCAAGCGGCTCTTCCCCAAGGGCACCTGGAAGCCGAACGAGTACGGCACCGATGGCGGTCAGCTGCAGGTCGGCCTGATGCGCAAGAACGACACCGCCACCGATCTGGTGACCTTCCTGGAGACGATGTTCCCCGTCGAAGCATGACTCGGTGCCGGTGCCGGTGCCGGTGCATGGCCGGCAGGGCTCGATCCGGGTGATTTGAAGACCCGTTTCACAACCCGTAGCGTGCGGTTGTGAGCGACTCAGCAGCGACCCAGACGCCAGCGACCGAGATCAGCGACCCTGCGGCCTTCCGCCAGGCGGTGCGCTCGTTCTTCGACACCACCGTGCCGGCGGTCCTCGACGGTGTCAGCGGCGACGTCGCCCGGGGCAAGGCGTATCGGGCGGCGTTGTTCGACGCCGGGCTCGCCGGGCTCGACTACCCGAAGGAGTTCGGCGGGCAGGGAGCGACGCCGGAGCAGCAGTCGATCTTCGCCGAGGAGAGCGAAGGGCGGGTGCCGACGGAGCACTCGGTCTTCGGGATCGGCACGGGCATGGCGCTGCCGGTGCTACGAGACCACGGCACCGACGAGGTGAAGCGACGGTTCCTGGCCCCCGGTCTGCGAGGCGACGAGATTTGGTGCCAGCTCTACTCCGAGCCGGGTGCCGGGTCCGACCTGGCGTCGCTGTCGACCAAGGCGATCCGCGACGGCGATGAATGGGTCGTCACCGGTCAGAAGGTGTGGACCTCCGGCGCCCAGAACGCCGACATCGCCATCATGCTCGTCCGCACCGATCCCACCGCTCCCAAGCACCGTGGCATCTCGATGCTCATCATGCCGATGCGTCAGGACGGCGTCACGGTTCGTCCGCTACGCCAGATGACCGGCCACGCCGAATTCAACGAGGTCTTCTTCGACGAGGCGCGGGTCCCGGCGGATTGGGTGGTGGGTGAGATCAACGATGGCTGGCGGATGGGTGTTGCGCTCCTGGCCCACGAGCGGGTGCAGACCGGCGTGGCGTCGATGAGCAACGCCGGAATGGAGCGACTGTGGTCACGGGTCCCGATTCCGGTCGTCCAACTCATCGACCTGGCTCGCCAACGCGGCCGACTCGCCGACCCTCTGGTGCGTCAGGAACTCACCCAACTCTGGATCAACGAACAGATCGTGGGCTTCCTGCGAGAACGCAACAACGATCCGGCAGTGGCCGTCAGCCCGTCCATCGGCAAGCTGTGGCGAACCATCCAGGGCCGGGCGGCGGCCGACTTCGCCGCCCGTATCGAGTTCCCGGCGTCGCCAGCCTGGGTCGACGGCGACGCCGATGCCGAGTTCTTCGCCTTCCAGTTCCTCAACTGCCGGGGAATGAGCCTGGGTGGCGGCACCGACGAGATCCAGAAGAACACCCTGGGCGAGCGGGTGCTGGGGCTGCCGCGAGAACCTCAGGTCGACAAGAACGTGCCCTTCAACGAGATGCTGAAGGGAATCTGACCATGCTGCAGCCCTTCGACGTGCTGCCGAGGACGACCGCAGAGCCCGATGCCGAGGCGATCTGGACCGACGACCGAACGCTGTCGTGGGCTGAGCTCGAGGAGCGGTCCCGCCGATTCGCACAGGGATTGCGCTCAGTGGGCGTGGACGCCGGCGACCATTGGGCGCTGTTGGCCCGCAATCGATTCGAATGGGCCGAGCTCTCCATCGGCAACGGCAGGGCTGGTGCTCGCTCCGTGCCGCTCAACTGGCACCTGACGGCGAGGGAGATCGCCGAACTGCTCGAGGATTCGGGGTCGAAGCTGTTGGTGGTGGCCGACGAGCTCGCCGACGTCGGCCGGGCAGCAGCGGCCATCGTCGGTCTCGACCAGATCCTCGTACTCGGTGACGACTATGAGGCGTGGCTCATGCGCCAATCGAGCGACCCGCTAGAGGACGGCCCGCTCGGTTCGCCGCTCCAGTACACCGGGGGCACCACCGGTCGCTCGAAAGGCGTGATCCGCTCGGACCAGGCGGGGCGTGCGTCATCGCTGGCCGAGACCTACAGCCGCTGGGGAACGCTCACCGGGATGCCCCGGGGTCAGCAGATGCTGTTGTGCACCCCGGCGTACCACGCACTCGGTGGTGCGGTGCTCCGCACGGCGCTCGCCCGAGGCTGCCCGGTGGCGATCCTGGATGCGTGGGATCCCGAGCGAACCCTCGCCGTCATCGCCGAGCGCCAAGTGGTCGGCACCGCCATGGTGCCGACCCAGTTCATCCGACTGTTGAAGCTCGAGGAGTCGATCCGCAATCGCTTCGACGTCTCGTCGCTTCGATGGGTGCTCCACACCGCGGCGCCGTGCCCGAAGTGGGTGAAGCAGGCGATGATCGAGTGGTTCGGCCCGGTCATCACCGAGCTGTACGGGTCGAGTGAAGGTGTCGGCCCGGTCATCGCCACCGCGCCGGAGTGGCTGGAGCGGCCGGGCACGGTCGGGCGAGCCACGGCCGTGCTCGAGCTGTCCATCCTCGATGACGACGGGGACGATCTGCCGCCCGGCGAGGTCGGGACGATCTATGCCCGCCGCACCGACGGCGCGCCGTCGTACCACGATGATCCCGACAAGACGGCGGCCATGGTGCGGCCTGACGGAAGGTTCACCGTCGGCGACGTCGGATGGCTCGATGCCGAGGGCTACCTCTATCTCGCCGATCGCCGGGTCGACCTGATCCTCGTGGCAGGCTCGAACATCTACCCCGCCGAGGTCGAAGCCGTGCTGAGCCAGCATCCCGGTGTCGCCGACGTCGCCGTGTTCGGCATCCCGCACCCCGACATGGGGCAGGAGGTGAAAGCCGTCGTCGAGCCGGCCCAAGGTGTCGAACTCGACGTCGACGACCTGCTCACCTTCGCTCGATCGCAGTTGGCGTCGTTCAAGGTGCCGAAGTCGGTCGACGTCGTCGACGCCTTGCCACGCGAAGCGAGCGGGAAGCTGAAGAAGCACAAGTTGCGAGATCCCTACTGGGCGACCGAGGAGCCGAGCCGATGACCGATGACCTGACCATCGAGCGTCGAGACGCCACGGCGATCATCACACTGGACCGACCTGACAGTCTCAACTCCCTCTCGCCGGCCATGATCGAGGGATTGCCGGCCGCCGTCGCAGCGGCGGCTGCCGATCGCAGTTGTCGAGCCATCGTCATCACCGCCTCGGGGGAGCGGGCGTTCTGTGCCGGGATCGACGTGAAGTCGGTCGCGGCACGCGACGCCGCCGGTGCCGACGGTGGCCTCGATCCGGTGGTGGCCGCGTTCGAGAACCTCGATGCCGGGCTGGGCAACATCGTCCGCATGATCCACCGCGTGCCCGTCCCGGTCATCGCTGCCGTGAACGGCCATGCCGTCGGTGCAGGGCTTGCCATCGCGGCGGCCAGCGACCTGCGGCTGGCAAGTACGGCCGCGACGTTTGCCGACGGGTTCGTCAAGCGGGGCATCTCCGGCTGCGAGATGGGCCTGTCGTACTTCCTGCCCAAGCTGATCGGTCCGGCGCTGGCGTTCGACCTGATGCTGAGCGGTCGGCGAATGCTGGCCGACGAGGCACTACGAGCCGGCCTCGTGAGTACCGTCACCGAGCCCGGCGAACTGCTCGACCGGGCCTGCGAGCTGGCGGAGCAACTCGCCGAGAACGCGCCGATGGCGCTCTCGACGACCAAGGAGGTGATGTGGACGAACCTCCACGCCCCCAGCCTCGATGCCGCGCTGGCGCTCGAGGCACGGAATCAGGTGCTGATCCGTAGTACCGCCGACGCGGCCGAGGCCCGCCAGTCCTTTCTCGAGAAGCGACCGCCGTCGTTTGGCGTGCCGACGGGGCAACGACCGCTGACCTGAACCATCTGGGGTCGAGCGGTGCCGCTCAGCCCAGCAGCACCGAGGCGAGTGACTCGTCGATGGTGCCGAACTCGGGTTGGACGACGTGGATCGGTACGCAGCGAAGATCGTCGTCGAGATGGGAACGCAACGTTTCGACGAGCGCCGCCGCCCCGCGGCTTCCCTCGCGCCCGACTGCTCCGGTGACGATCAGCCGGTCCGGCTGCACCATCCGGAGGAGGGGCCCCAGTGCACGACTGAGCCACTCGGTCGAGCGGCGGGCTGCTTCGATCGCATCCGGATCGCCTCGATGCACACGATCGATGACATCGACGCCTGCGTCGAGCTGGATGTCGGTGAGCTCGCGGTAGACCCGCACGACGGCCGCCCCGCTCGACACGGTGCCGAGGCAGCCTGTCCGTCCGCATTCGCACGGCCGGTCGTTGCCCTCGACCGGCAGGTGCGCGAGCCGACCGCTGCTCCCGAGGCGGTTGTCGATGACCTCGCCGTCGACGGCGAGCATCAGACGGGACTGGTTGCTGATCTGGATGATGGCGACGAGGTCCGAAGCCGGTGGCTGGATCACGTCGAGCGCCCGTGCGGCGAGCGCTCGTTCCGCGCTCGTCGTGGATACCTGGATCTCCGGGCCGAGATGCTTCGCGAACAGGGGAGCGAGGGCAACGTCGGTGGCGCGCCACGCCGGCGTCTGCAGTACCAGCTGCCGTGACTCGTCGACGATGCCTTCGATGGTGATGGCGAGGGTGGTTGCGGCCCCGACTTCGGCCCCCTGGTCGGTGACCATCGTGCGAACGGTGGTGGCAAGCGACCGAACGAGACGGGCGGGTCCCGGTCCAGCCACGTGCCGCTGACGTCGGAACTGCAACAGCCCACCGAGCGCATCACGCACGACGACGTGATGACCGGCGAAGCGGATCACGACCTCGACATGCAAGCTGCCCAGCGGGTCGAGCCGATACTCCGAGGGTCGGCGGCCAGGACCCGGGCGTTCGCTCGGCGCCTCGATGACCTGTGCTGCGTTGACAAGATCGCCGAGGATCGGGCCCAGCGCCTGCGGGGTGAGTGAGGTCCGTTCGGCAAGCTCGGATCGTGTGGCCGCCCGGCCGTCCGCCAGGGATTGCAGCACCAGCTCGGCGTTCGCGGCGCGAATGCCCGCCGGTCGAACCGCAACGTGTCGCTCTCGATCTGCCACCGTGGCAAGGCTAGGCCTGATCAGCCGCCTGGTGACACCAACGGTTGCGGAGCATCGACCACGAACGAGGGAGCGACGACGCAGATCGGTCGATCCGTGAGGCGGTCGCCGAGCTGGGCCCGCAGGGCGTCGACGAGGCGCATCGCTCCCGGACTTTCCGGACGGCCGACGCCGCCACCGGCGCAGACGATGCGGTCGGGTCGCAGCATGGCGAGGATCGGGGTCACGCCGCGGGCCAACCAGTCGATCGAGACCTGTGCGGCCTCGATGGCCCGTTGATCGCCTTGGCCGATGCGATCGATGATCTCGGCCGGCGTGGACACGCTGGTGTCGCCGGCCGCTCGGTAGTGGGCGACCACGGAGCGGCCGCCCGACACGGTGCCGAGGCAGCCGGTCTCGCCGCACTCGCAGCGCAGCTCGTTCCCTGGCACAGGGAAGTGGGTGAGGAGGCCGCCGTCACCGAAACGGTTGCCGACCAACTCCGAACCCTTGGCGAGCATGAGGCGCGTCTCGAAGCCCACGTGGAGGATGGCGACGAGATCATTCGGCCCGTGCTCGATCTGCGTCAGGGCATGCATCGCCTGGGCCCGATCGACGCTGGTGGCCGTGACCTCGATCGGCCGGCCGAGTTCATCGACGATGGCGTCGACGACGTCGACATCGCGCTCGTCCCACGCCGGCGTGGTGCCCACGATCCTTCCGTGCTCGCCGATGGTGCCCTGGACGGCGAACTCCAGGTGGGCGAGCCGAGCCATGTCGAGACCGAACTCGTCGGTCGTGCGGCGCAGCACCGAGACGATCGCTGCGATCAACGGAGCGGCGAGGGGGCCGGCCTCATATCGGTGGCGCACCGTGGCGACACGTCGGCGCAACGCATCGTCGATCAGGACGAAGAAGTCGACTTGCCGTACCACGATCGACGCCGTGAAGGATCCGGTGGGATGCAGCGCATACTCGATGGGTGGTCGGCCGGGCGTCGAGGTTTCTCGCGTCTGCTCGGCCACGAGACCTGAGGAGACCAGGTCGGCGAGGATCGCGCCCAGCGCCTGCGGGCTGAGCGAGGTCCGCTCTGCGAGTTCGGCACGAGATGCCGGCCGCCCGTCGGCGAGCCGATCGAGGACGAGGGCGGCGTTGGCCAAACGAAGCGAGGCCGGGCGCATGGCCTCATGGGCATCGTTCATCTGACTCGGCATGAAGCAGCAGCCTAGGGTGTGACGCAGCCCGGATCCGAGTTGAGAGAAACAAGGCGCACGAACGATGACCCAGGTGACCAGCAAGCGACTCCGCAACCAGCTCTGTGAGCGTCTTGGTGCCCAGGTGCCGATCTTCGGTTTCACCCATTCGCTCGACGCCGCCATCGCCGTTTCGCGATCCGGTGGCATCGGCATCTGGGGAGCAACCCGGTCGACGCCGGGTGAGATCGAGGAAGGCGTCAGCCGGATGGCCGCCGAGCTTGGCGATCTGCCCTACGGACTCGATCTCGTGATCCCACCGGGAATGCCCGAGCGCGACAACCGCGACGAGATCGAGGCGGCGATCCCCGATGCGCACCGTGCGTTCATCGGTGCCATGCGCGAGAAGTACGGCGTGCCCGACGACGACACGCCGGGGATGCGGTCTCGCTTCGTCCGCAGCGAGCAGATGGCGCGCGAACAGGTCGATGTGGTGATGGACTCCTCGATCAGCGTGCTGGCGTTGGGCATCGGAAGCCCCGAATGGGTGATCGGTCCGGCGAAGGAGCGAGGCAAGACCCTCGTCAGCCTGGTTGGCCAACCCAAGCATGCGTTGAAGGCGCTGCAGGCCGGCGCCGACATCCTGGTCGCCCAGGGCACCGACGCCGGCGCCCACACCGGTCCCGTCGGCACGTTCTCGCTGGTTCCTCAGATCGTCGATGTCGCCGGTGATGTGCCCGTGGTGGCGGCGGGCGGGGTCGCCACCGGCCGCCACATCGCTGCGGCCATGGCCATGGGGGCGGTCGGGGTGTGGCTGGGGACGGCCTGGTTGTTCTGCGAAGAGGAGCACCTCGAGCCGCAGGTCCTCGACAAACTCATCGCCGGTGGGTCGGCCGATGCGATCATCTCCCGGGCCGACTCGGGCAAGACCCTGCGTCAGATCCGTACGGCGTGGACCGACGAGTGGTCGGCGCCGGGCGCGCCCGAGCCGCTCAAGATGCCATACCAGGACATCCTGGTGGGCGACATCCTCGGCCAGATCGAGCGCCACGAGATCCAGCCCCTCATGCATTCGCCGGCGGGGCAGAGCGTCGCCTTCTTCGATCGTCGCACGACCGTGCACGAGGTCATGAGCGACCTCGTTGCCGACACCGAGGCGGCGCTCGACGCGCTCGCCGATCGCACTCGTTGATGGACGAGCCGCTCGACGACCTGGTGGGGCTCTTCGATGGCGTTCGCGTGCTCGAGATCGGCCAGTTCGTCGCCGCACCGATCGCCGCCGAACTGTTCGCCCACGGCGGAGCCGATGTCGTGAAGCTCGAACCGGTGACCGGCGATCAGACACGACAGACCGATCCGCTGCGGACGGCCGATGGTTCGGCTTGGGGCGACGGCCGCCAGTACGTGGTCAAGGCCAGGGGGAAGCGGGCGATCCCCCTCGATCTGTCGTCCGTCGAGGGTCGGGACCTTGCCAGGTCCTTCGCCCTTCGAGCCGACGTGTTGATCACCAATCTGCGTCCGGGGACCGCGTCTCGGTTGGGGCTGGACTTCGACACATTGCGCAAGGACAACCCGCGCCTCGTCTACGGCGAGATCAATGGCTATGGCGACACCGGGCCGTTGGCCGATCGGCCGAGTCTCGATCTGATCGCTGCGTCGTGGAGCGGATTGCGGCTCTCGACCAACACCGACGACGAGGGACGTCCGGGACACTACGAGGCGTACCTGTGCGACTACATTGCCGGCCTGCTGCTCGCCTTCGGTGTCGCTGCTGCGCTTCGCCATCGTGAGATCACCGGTGTCGGCCAACGTGTCGGCACCTCCCTCGCACACGCAGCGCTGTTCGCCCAACACCGTTCGGCCAGCGTGTTCGAGTCGACCGACGGATGGAAGCGCGAGCTGGCGGCACGACGGGAGTCCGGCGAAGGCTTCGCCTCGCTGCACCGCGACCGCGTGCTGCGGACCTCACCCGTCGTGTTCTTCATGACCACCTACGACACCAGTGACGGCGCCGTCTCGGTCGGGGCCACCGGCGCCATGGGCCAGCGACTGTGCGACTTGTTCGGACTCGTGGATCCCCGCACCACGCCGGCTTGGGCCGACCGCGACAGGCGTCCCGTCCTGCTCGAATCGATCCGCCGGCAGCTCGCGGCGGCGATGTCGGCGGCGACGACCGACGATGTCCTCGCTCGGCTCGACGCCGCCGGGATCCCCGCAAGTCCGGTCCGGACCCTGGAACAGGTGCTGCTCGACGACGACGCCCACGCCGCAGGTCTGATCTATACCGCCGACCATCCAACGCTCGGTCGCTACACCATGCCGTCGGCCCCGATCACCTTGAGCGGTACCGACTACCGTGCCCGCAGCATGGTCGCGGCACACGGTGAACACACCGAAGAGTTGCTGGCGGAGTTGGGCTACGACCAAACGACGATCGAGCGCCTCGTCGCCGATGGCATCGTCGCCCGGCAGTCGGCACCGTGAACCTCCCGTCACGGCCGATGAGAAGGAGCAGCCGATGAACTTCGATCACGATGATGCAACGCTTGCCAGGGTTGCGGCACTCAGTGCCTTCATCGAGAACCGAGTGCGACCGGCGGAAGCCGATGTCGCCGGCGAACGCACGGCCGACCCGACTCGGCAGCCGCCGACCGTCGAACGCCTGAAAGCCGAGGCGAAGGACGCGGGGCTGTGGAATCTCTGCGTTCGTGATCCTCGCTATGGCCCCGGACTGTCGATGGTCGAATACGCACCGCTCGCCGAAGTCCTGGGAACGTGCGCGCTCGCCCAAGAGGTCACGAACAGTGACGCCCCGAGCAGCGTGAACGGTGACGCGTTGGCCATCTATGCCTCCGACGAACAACGTGAGCGGTGGCTCGAGCCCCAGCTCGACGGCGCAATCCGCTCGGGCTTTGCGATGACCGAGCCGCATGTGCCGTCGTCGGACGCCGCCAACATCTCGATGTCCGCCGTCCGGAACGGTGACGACTGGATCCTCAACGGTCGGAAGTGGTGGATCAGCGGGGTGCTGCACCCGAACTGCGCCTTCGTGATCGCCGTGGCGTGCACGGATCCGGACGCTCCCCGCCATCACCGTCAGAGCCAGTTCATCGTGCCGCTCGATACACCTGGCCTCACGATCGTCCGCAACCTGCCCAAGTTCGGCTACCTCGACGACCATGGCCACTGCGAGCTCGAGTTCGACAACGTCCGGGTCCCCGGCGATGCGCTCCTCGGTGAGATCGGCGGAGGGTTCGCCATCGGTCAAGCTCGACTCGGACCGGCGCGTGTGCAGCACTGCATGCGAACGATCGGTCTGGCTGAGGTCGCCCTGTCGCTCATGTGTGAGCGGGCCGAGGACCGCTCGACCTTCGGTCAGACCGTGGCGAGTCGAGCGAACGTACAGGACTGGATCGCCGAAGCGCGGATCCAGATCGATGCCGCGCGTCTGCTGACGTTGCGCACTGCGGCGCTCATGGATCGCGACGGCGACAAGGCGGCAGCCCCCGAGATGTCGGTCATCAAGGTGCAGGTGATGCAGACGGCGACGACGGTCGTCGATCGGGCCATCCAGGTGTTCGGTGCGGCGGGCGTCTCCGACGATGTCCCACTCGCTCGAATGTACGCCCAGCTGCGGTCGCTGAGGATCGCCGACGGACCGGACGAGGTCCACCTGATGGCCATCGCCCGGCGCGAGCTACGCCGTCAAGCCGAACGGCGTCGCCACTGAACGCCTCACGGGATCAAGTCAGTCGACCAACACGTGTAGCGGAGCGTGCAACTGTTGAGGTCCATCACCGTCGATCGTGTACGTGACCACGATGTCGAGTTCGTAGTCACCGGGCTCGATGTTCGACGGATCGAGCCAGAACCGCGCGACGTCGCGCTCGTCCTCCATCAGGACCGCATCGTGATGCAGGCTCGTGAACGATCGTTGCGGGTAGTAGACCGGCAGCTCGCCCTGGACCGACACGCTGAAGTCCCGGATGTCGTCCCGGAGGCCCAGGAAGCTGAGCGACACCCAGTTCCGGGCGCCGTCACCCAGCGCCGGCACTCGGGCGCTGTCGGTCAGCAGCAGGAACGGGCCGTCGCCCGGAGTCCGTTGCTCGACGTGGATCGTCTGGGTCCCGGTCTGGAGCTCGCCATCGAGGCGCCACGACACGATCAGCTCGAGATCGAATGCCTCGCCGGCATCGGCGCCAGGATCGAGGAAGAACATGGTGGCGTCGATCTCGTTCGCCGAGAGTTCCGATCCGCCAACCAGCTCGGCATGGCCGAGCGACGGGTCCTCGTACGCAACGGCGACATCGGCCGAACTCGGCACGACCGTGACGGAGAAGTCGTCGAGGTCGGCCTGTGAGGTCCAGCTCAGCGAGACCCACCGATCCAATCCCTCGATCCAGGGCAGTGACATGTCGGAGAGCAGGATCGGCTGGGACACGTGCACACGATCGGCCGGCGGCTCCTGGGCGTCGGCGGTCGGCACCTGACCCGTGAGGCTCACTGCCGCGGCGGCAGCGACGACCAGCGCACGGCGGAGCAGGGCCATGTCACTCACCGACTCACGGTCGGCACGTCTCCTGGTAGCTGTACAGGATCGAGTCGCGAAGGTCTTGATCGCTGTTCACTCGAGCTCGGAACTCGTGGTACTCGTCCTCGGTCAGACCGGAGTCGGTCAGTTTCTCGCGGAGGGCTTCCTCGCGACCGTCCTGCGTCTGGAACGTGCGTCGCTGCAGCTCACAGATCCAGGTGGCTTCGAAGCGCACCATGGCGCCGTCAGCCTCGCTGAGGAGCACGTCGGGGGCGGCGGCGATCAGGGTGGTCGACGTGGTGGCGGCAGCGAACTCGTCATCGACGAAGGCCAGGTTCGTGACATTCGACGACTCGTCATCGGCCACCGCCTCGCTCCCGCCACACGACGCGAGGAGCAGCGCCGATGCCCCGAGCAGGAGGGAGAGGCGGGCGAACGGTGTGGTACGAAAATGGGAGTGCGAGGCCTTCACACCCTCTGTATCGGGCGATTCGAGGTGCAATTGAGAACTACTTGCTCCTCTCGCCTGGCTACTAACGTGGCCGCTATGACGAATGACACACATGATCAGGCCGTGCATCTCGATGGTGCCCCTCTGGATCTGGCGTCGCTGGTCGACGATCTCAACCGACTCCTGCGGCTTCGGACCACTCCGATCGGCATGAAGATGTTCACCACGGTCGAGGAGATGGCGGCGATCCCGAAGATCCGTCGCCCATCGTCGATCCACACGACCGACCAGATCGTCGGCATGGCCGCCCGGCTCAACTGGACCGTGGGGATCACCAACGACGACCTCGTCGGCGCCCAGTGCGGGGCCGTCATCGGTCTCCACCCACGTGACGACGAGTGGCTGTCGGGGGACCGGATGGCGGGCGTGTGGTTCGAGACCCTCGAGGATTCGTCGTCGCATCAGCATGCGATGCATACGGTGCCGTTCGGGACCTATCAGGCCATGGCCGTCTCGCCGTTGGCGACCGGGCGCCTCAACCCGCCCGACATCGCCCTGATCTACGCCACACCGGCCCAGATGATCCTCTTGATCAACGGGCTGCAGTGGTCCGGCTACCAGAACTTCGAATGGGGGTGCGTCGGGGAGTCCTCGTGCAGCGACTCGTGGGGGCGAGCCCTGTCGACCGGCCAGCCGAGCGTGTCGATCCCGTGTTTCGCCGAACGGCGCTATGGCGGGGTGCAAGACGACGAGCTCCTGATGGCGATGCCGCCGGCCTTCCTGCCGAAGGCGATCGCCGGGCTCGAGGCGCTGTCTCGCAATGGTCTGCGCTACCCGATCCCGAGCTACGGCGTCCAGATCGACGCTCGCGCCGGACTGGGGGCCTCCTATGGATGAGCAACGACTTGCCGGCACGGTCGCCGTGATCACCGGCGGCGCCTCGGGGATCGGGGCAGGAACGGCCCACCGGTTCGTGGCCGAGGGCGCGTCGGTCCTGATCGCCGATCTGAACGCAGAAGCCGGCCAAGCTCTCGCCGACGAACTCGGCGACCGGGCGGCCTTTCTCCAGACCAATGTCGCCGTCGAGGCCGACATGGCGGCGACGGTGGCCGAAGCGCTCGACCTGTTCGGCCGCCTCGACACCTATGTCAACAATGCCGGATTCGGCGGGGCGCTCGGCCCGATCGCTTCGACCAGCGTCGACGACTTCGATCTCACCTTCGACGTGCTGGTGAAGTCGGTCTTCCTCGGGATCAAGCACGCTGCGCCCGTGCTGTGTGAGCAGGGGAGTGGGTCGATCATCAACACCGCGTCCGTGGCGGGCCTCAGCGCCGGGTTCGCACCGCATCTGTACACCGCAGCGAAGACCGCCGTGATCGCCCTCACGGAGACCGTGGCGCTCGAACTGGCCGAGTCGAACGTGCGCTGCAATGCCGTTGCGCCGGGCATGATCATCACCCCGCTGGCCTTCGGACGACCCGACGCCACCGCCGAGCAGCTGGCGGCGCTCCGTCAGGCCTCGGCCGGCGGTCAGCCGATGCCTCGACCCGGTGAACCGCGAGACATCGCGGCGATGATCGCGTTCCTCGCCTCGGCCGACGCCGAGTGGATCACCGGTCAGACCATGGTGGTCGACGGTGGCATCTCGGTCGGCCCGAAGTGGGAGAACCTCCCGGAACCCTTCCGCACGCACCGCCCGATCCGCCACCACCGACCTCCCGGTCGCTGACACTGCTCACCCGACGCCGACGCTCCTCACCCGACGCTGCCGCCCAGCCCACAGTCGCCGGTTCGTCAGAGGAGGAACCCGGGCGGGTTGGTGTGCTTCAGCACGGCGTCGAAGCGTGGGGCGAGCGACGCCACCATGTCGTCGTGGGTGAAGATCCAGAACTCCTCACCGAGGATCGCCTTGACAACGAGGTCGGCCACACCCTCGGGCGGAAGCCCGGAGGCCAGCGCGTCGAGAACGAACTGGTGCCGTGCCTCGGCCTCGGGGTCGGGCTCGGTCAGCGCGTTCGGGGCCGCCCACTCGGGACGGTTGCGAGCCGACTGTCCGATGTCGGTGTTGATCCACCCCGGACACAGGCACGAAACGCCGAGGCTCGAACCCGAAGCCCGCAGCGAGTTGTAGAGACCCTCGGTGATCCCGACCACCGCCCACTTCGACGCCGAGTAGGCGCTGTGGCCGGGGAAGTGTCCGGCCATCGACGCCGTGTTGACCACGTGGCCGTCGCCGTGTTCGAGCATGTGGGGAAGGAACGCCTCGTGCCCGTGGACGACACCCCAGAAGTTCACGCCCATCACCCAGGTCCAATCAGGCAGGTGCACGTTGCCGGGCGCCGCCGAGAGGCTCCCGCCGCCGACGCCGGCATTGTTGCACAAGACGTTGACCTGGCCGTAGGTACCGATGGCGGCCGCGGCCAGCCGATGCACTGCGTCGGCATCGGCGACATCGGTGACGATGCCGATCGCGCTCGCCCCCTCGGAGGTGAGCGCGTCGATCTCGGCCACCGTCGCATCGAGGCGAGGCGCCTCGACATCGGCAAGTACGACGTTCATGCCCTCCTGTGCGAAGCGGGTGGCGAAGGCTTTGCCCATGCCGCTGGCGGCTCCGGTGACGACGGCGGTTTTACCTTCGAGTGTCTGCATGGCGCAGAACTTAGGCGACCGACTCGTCGACTCTCCAGACGATCAGCGATGCCTTGTTGTCGATGGCCGGGTCGGCGAAGTAGTTCTGGATGACGCCGGCCACTTCGAACCCGTTGGAGAGCTGAAAGCTGAGGGTGGCATCGGATCGACGACCGGCGACCACGTCGGCGACGTACTCCTCGGCGGTCATCATGTGCTTCACGTCGGCGAACCCCGGGAGGTGCCCACCGGCGATGATGCCGCGCCGCCCGAGCCGGCGCACCACGTCTTTGCGATGCTCGTACAGGCGCCGCCCGATGCCGTGCCCCCGATACTCGGGGAGGACCGTGATGTCGGTGCCGTAGTACCAATCGCCGTTCGGGTCGTGATTGCCGCACTGATGCTCGCCCGCGACCTCCCAGATGGTGTGTTCGATGTGGTCGAAATCGAAGTTGACGAGAATGCCGGCGCCGACACCGACGACCGACGGCCCATCGAGCGTGTCGTCGTCGATGACCACGAAGACACCTTCGGGAAACACGTCGAGGTAGGCAGCGAAGTCCTCGGCGCCGAGCAAGTCGCCGGGCTCGGCGGTCGGGAACGCGACTCGCTCACAATGGGCGGCGCCCTCGATCCACTCCGACGTGAGGTTCTGGTAGCGGAGGCTGACCACGTCGATCAGGCAACGACGGAGGCGAGCGAGAACCGCTGATACGGGTTCTCCGACGGGAGGCCCCAGCACGCCCAGAAGTCGCCGGTGGCCGGGCGCATGATGGCCGCGCCGCAGGTCTCGACGTGGAAGGGCGGGCCGCCTCGGTACGAGATGGTCGGATGTTGGGTGAGCGCCTCGACCCGGGCGTAGTCGATGGTGCCGTCGGCGAGCGTGTCGAGCGCGGTGGCCAGGCGGACCTCGGACGACTCCTGGAGCTGGGTGGGCTTGTCCTGACTGACGGCCAGGGTCTGCGGTGCCAGACAGTGGTTGGTGTGGCCGATGACGTCCCCGTCGAGGCGGTCGACATGGGTGGCGGTGCTGAACGCCTCGACGTTGTAGCCGTTGCCGAGCGAGTCGAACAGCAGGTAGTTGTGGGCGCCAGCCAGGTCGGCATCGGTGATGCAGGCGAGTGCCGCCTCGATCGTGGTCTGCTGCAACGCTTTGCGCACGACGAAAGGCCAGGTGACGCCAACCTTGCCATCACCGCCGGGCAGGTTGTTGATGCCGATCGCGATGCCGGCGGCATTCATCCCGATCTGACCGATGCAGCCGGTGGTCGTGAGCAGGAGCGAGCGAGGCTCGTCGGCACCGTTGACATCGAGCAGGATGACGTGATCGGTCGCCGTGTCATGCATGTCCCAGGTCTGGGCGAGGAACCCGGAGCCATCGGAGCGACGGTCGGGGACGATCACGGCGGTGCAGTCGTCCTCGCTCGCCGACTCGTGGGCATAGGTGGCGTAGACGGTGTCGACGAAATCGGTGAACCCGTTGACGATGAGCATCTCGGGGAGCGACGTGCCGGTTGCCTCGGCGATGCCGGCCATCTCCTCGACCAGATCGGGGGCGTACGCTCGATGCGGTTCCAGGCAGGCCTCGGCCAGCTCGATGACCGCAGGACGCTCCAGCGGATGGTGGCTCCACGCCCCGGCGCAGACGAGGTCGACCCGGTCGACGGCGTAGGCACGGATCTCGTCTCGGTAGGCCGCGCCGTGGGCCCGGCCCCGCTCTCGCGGGGAACCGTGGACAGTGACGACTCGCATGGGGCCTCGTGACATGGCCGTGAGGCTAGCTCACGCGCTCGATCAGCTCATACCGCTTCGGCCAGCGTCGACACTCACCACCATGCCGTCCGAGAGCGTCCCCGAGTGATGGCCCGCCCCGGCGGCGCCGTCATCATCGGACTTTCGAAATCGATCGACCGTCAACAGGCCCGGGACCTCGTCGAGGTTCGCAGTGGTTGGACGCTTGTTGCCGCGCTCGCATCGGGCCGCGTCATGAGTGAGAAGGTCAATCGGGCGGACCTGCTGATCTTCGAGGACACGCTCGCACATGTCGACCTCGTCATGGCGGCCGTGCAGGCCCTCGAGCACCCGCCGACGCTGGCAATCCTCTCGACTCGTTCGGCCGGCGTCGTCGCGCGCGAACTCCACTGCCTTCCCCAAGACGTGATCACCCTCTCGCCGGGTGTTTCGCTGAATGCGGCACTTCTCCGAGTGCTGGCATCGTTCGAGTCCAAGCCGCCGAGTGAACGAGCGACGGCTGCCGGCGTCACTCCGGCGACCGGGCCGGGTGTCGGTCGCTCGTCGGCACCACCCCCCTCGGCACCACTCACCGGTCGGGCCATGCAGACCCCTGGCGCTCGGCCCACGCCCACCGGCAACGCTCCCGTCACTCCGACGCCACGAGTCCGGATCGCCGGGCCACCAGCGAAGCGCGAGTTGCTCGTCATCGGTGCCTCCACCGGCGGCCCCGACGCGCTCGGCGTGGTTCTCGCCGGCTTGCCTCGTGACTTCTCCGCTCCGATCCTCATCACCCAACACATGCCGAGCACCTTCACCGAACTGCTGGCCGCCACCCTCGACCGGGCAACGCCGTTCACGGTGCGAGAGGCCAAGCACGGAGATGTGGCCAAGTCGGGGTGTGCCTACATCGCTCCCGGCGGCAGCCACATGGTCATCACCGATCGTCTCGGCACCATCGGTTTGAACGACGATCCTCCCGAGCACAACTGCCGTCCGTCGGTCGACGTGCTGTTCCGAAGTGCGGCCGCCACGTTCGGCCGAGCGTGTGTCGCCGTCGTTCTCACCGGTATGGGCTCCGACGGCGCACTCGGCGCTGCGGGCCTGGCCGACCTCGGCGCCCACGTCATCGCACAGGATCGCGACACCAGCGTGGTGTGGGGGATGCCGGGCGCCGTCGCCCAACGCGATGCCGCCGATCAGATTCTGCCGCTGAAGGAGATCGCCACGGCGATCAGCCTCCAGTTCAAGCGAAATGTCCCATCGTCTACTGCCTCAAGGAGGGCGCCTTCGAGTGTTTGAACCTCGCCAGTTCGGCTTTCTCAAAGACTTCTTGAAGCGTGAAGCCGGGATCGTTGTCGATACCACCAAGGAATACCTCGCGGTCTCCCGTCTCGCGCCCATCGCGCGAGATGAAGGTCTCGCCGACGTCAACCAACTGATCGAACAGCTCCGTCGACCGAACGCCCGGCTCCATCGACTCGTACTCGACGCGATGACCGTGAACGAGACCTCGTTCTTTCGCGACCCCGGCGTCTGGCGGGCCATGCGTGACACGGTCCTGCCCGAGATGATCGAAGCCCGAGCCGAGAGCCGGACGCTGTCGATCTGGTCGGCCGCGTCCTCCAGCGGTCAGGAACCGCTCAGCCTGGCGATGACCTTGCTCGAGTTGCTCGGCCCGGAGGCCGCACGGTGGAGGATCGAGATCATCGCCACCGACCTGTCGACCGAGATGGTCCAGCGGACCAACGACGCCTCCTACAACCAGTTCGAAGCGTCACGCGGACTCGAACCGCAACTGCGAGCGAAGTACTTCGAGCAGCAGGGCGATCGATGGGTGGCCAAACCGATCCTCAAGCGGGTTGTCACGGCACGGGTGCTGAACCTCAATTCGGCGGCATGGAACCTGCGTGGTCCCTTCGACATGATCCTGATCCGCAACGTGTTGATCTACTTCGACAACGACTCGCGGCTCACCATCCTGCGGCGATGCGCCCCGCTGCTAGCGAAGAACGCCCCGCTGATCGTGGGAGCCAGCGAGGGCACCGCAGGAATTCCGGAGATGTTCTCCCAACACCGGCTCCCAGGCCTCATGACGTACCGAGTCGGTGCCGACGCTGTGCCACCGGTGATCGGTCGACCCGTTGCGGCGAGCCCTCCCTCACCACCCAGCCGACGTTTCGTTCCACCCGAACGACCGCCGGTGACTGCACCACCAACACGTGCCCCACGGCCCGTCGCTGCGACCGGTTCGATCAACGCTGCGGTGTCCAAATCACCTCCACCCACCAAACCCGTCCAACCCACCTCAGCCCAACGAAGCACTCGAACGACTTCGGGCACCTCGTAAGGAGCATCCTTCATCATGAGCATCCTCGTCGTTGACGACAGCCCCATCATGCGAAAGCTGGTGATCCGAAGCCTCCGCCAGGCTGGCTATGGCGACCACGAAGTCGTCGAAGCCGAAGACGGCGCCGACGCGTTGGCCAAGATCGAGGACCAGCGACCCAAGGTCGTCCTCTCGGACTGGAACATGCCGAACATGAACGGCCTCGAGCTCATCAAAGCCCTGCGGGGCAAGGAGATCCAGGTCCCCTTCGGCTTCATCACCTCGGAATCGACCGCCGATCAGAAGGCGGCGGCCGTCTCGGCCGGTGCGTCGTTCCTGCTGTCGAAGCCCTTCACCGCCGATGAGCTCGGCGCTCAGCTCGCCCGCTTCCTGTAAGCCAGATTTCGCCCGTACGAGGAGATTCCCATGACCACCCGCACCCTGCCGTCACCGGCACAGCTCCGCCCGCTGCTCGCGAACCTGCTCGGGAAGGACGTCGAGATCACCGCCGGCGGCTCGATCGACCGAGCTGCGGCCCGGATCGACAACTACGTCGGCGACGACAACGCCGTCTGCTACGTCGTTGGATCGTCCAAGGAGTTCAGCGCCTACAGCGGCGCTGCGTTGGCCATGCTGCCCCCGGGCCGGGCCGCCGAAGCCATCAAGGATGGCGGCGACGAGATGCTCGACATGGCCTACCAAGAGGTCCTCAACGTCCTCACTCGGGCCATCAACGATCTCGGCGGGGATCATGTCCGACTGCCGGTTGGTGAGTCGTTCGAGACCCCGGATCTCAGCGCCGTCGAGCCGACGACCTACACCATCGACGTCTCAGGCTACGGCTCGGGCGTCATTGCCTTCTGGATCAACTAGACCCAGCAGCGACACGACACTCTCCAGGTGCAGACGAAGCCGGGGCCTCGGCCCCGGCTTTGTCGCGTCAGGTGCGGTGGCGTGCTCGGTGGCAGGGGGCGCAGCGTGGTTCGAGTTCGGTGGTGATGGTGCGCCCGGTCTGGTGATACGGCGGCTGGTGGTCGAGTTCGAGCAGTTCGGTCGATTGACAGTCCACGCATTCGTGCCGGTGGGCTTCGAGCACGACACGTCGCTGCCGGATCGTGGGGTGACGCCGCCGGTTCGACGCGTTGATCGGCCGTCGCTGACTGTCGTGGACCATGACTCGAATGAACGACTGGTCGAGGCGTTGACACACGGCGTTGTCGGTGATCGGGGTGCCGTCATCGAACGTGGTGCCGTCACCGCGAACATGGATGATGACCTCGGTGACCAGTCGGACGTCGCGACCGAGGAACAACAGCACGAACGCGTCGGCCCGTTGCTGAGCGAGCGTGGGAACGAAGAAGTCGTCGGCGTCGGCGGGCTGCCACTGGGCCTTCAACGCTCGCAACTGTTCAACCATCGACCGACCATCCGCCACCGCGACCGTGCCCGACACGTCCTCGGATGCGTCTCGGCCACCCGACGTGGCGACACTCACCGGTAGTAGCGGGGAAGCATCCGCGGATGCATCCTGGCCACCCGACGTGGCGACACTCACCGGCGGTGACGGGAGCGCCTCCGCGGACGCATCCATCGGGGTGGCGGCGACCTGTTGGATGATCGTGTTCAGCGTCTCGGCGACGGCCTTGCCGATGTTGGGCGGGAGCACCGCTCGAATCACGATCATGCCGTCACCGTCAGTGTGGACGGTGACGCTGCGACCGTCGTGATGACGGCGATCGCGTTCGTCGGGGGTTTCCTCGCCGGCGAGATGGTTGGCGATCGCCGTGGTGAGCCGGCCCGCGGTCCGGTCATGGGCCAGCATCAGTAGTTCGTGTTCGTTGTCGGGGGTGGCCCAGCGGGTCAGGATCCGCACCTTCGCATACGACAGCTCGTTGTCGGCGATCGCGGGGAGGTCGTCGAGGGCGTGACCGACCCGGATCCATTCCCGTGCGGTCGCGGTGTGGATGTCGAGGGCCCGGGCGATGGCGGCTGCCGGGCTCGGGAAGCCGCGGTGGAACCATTCCAGGCCGGTGTCGTAGGCCGCGGCCAGGCACACGATCCGATGATGGTGGGCGTTGAGTTCACGGCCGAGCGAAATGATCTGGTCGATCGTCGATGACATCACGGTTCCTCACAGACGACGACACCCCACACACACCTGACGGGCCGGTGTGGGGTGCCGATTCGTGTTGTTCGGACAGCAGCCACCCGAGTCGCGAAGACCCTGGTGCTCGAGGGCGAGCCATCGATCCGCCCTGCCGGACCACCGAAGCACCAGCAACACCACCCTAACCACGGCATGTGACACAACTCTGACCTGCGAAAATGTCGAAGTTGCGGCGTCATGCGAGGCGGCGTTCCCCTGCTGTCGAGGAGCCACTAGCTTGCCGGGATGCAGAACGAGCCGATCGGTGCCGTGGTCTTCGACATGGGAGGCGTGCTGGTCGAACTCGGTCCGCTGACCGAGATCCTCGGCGACGATCCGCTACCGGTCGACGAGTTCTGGGCCCGCTGGTTGCAGAGCCCGACCGTGCGGGCCTTCGAGATGGGGCAGTGCGATGTCGCGACCTTCGGAGACCGGCTGGTGGCCGAACTCGGACTGAGCTTCGGCGGCGCCGAGTTGGTCGACCGATTCGCACAGTGGCCGAAGGGTCTGTTCGACGGGGCAGTCGCGATGATGGACGAACTGCGCGGCAGCGAGCAGGCGCCCATCGTCGCGGTGCTGTCGAACACCAACGAGCTGCACTGGCGTGAGCAGGTCGACAGCGGTCGCATCCCCGATCTGTTCGATCGCCACTACCTGTCGTACCGACTCGGACTGGCGAAGCCTGACGCCGACATCTTCGAGCACGTGATCGCCGACCTGAACATGCCAGCGGAGCGAATCATGTTCCTCGACGACAACCAGCCCAACGTCGACACCGCCCGCCGGCTCGGCATCGATGCCCACCTCACGCGCGGCGTCACCGAGGCTCGCGAGGCCCTCATCGAGCGAGGTCTGCTCGCGTGAGCCTTCCGCTCAGGGAAGCTCGATCACGGTGACGATGCCGGTATTCCCGTCGACCTCGATGGTGGCGCCGTCGGGGATGCTGCGGGTGGCGCCGACCGCCGACACCACGCACGGAATGCCAAGTTCACGCGACACGATGATGGCGTGGCTCATCGTGGCCCCCACGTCGACGACGACCGCCTCGGCTGCCAGGAACAGTGGGGTC
The DNA here is from genome assembly GCA_041394265.1 of Acidimicrobiales bacterium. Lineage (NCBI taxonomy): Bacteria > Bacillati > Actinomycetota > Acidimicrobiia > Acidimicrobiales > Acidimicrobiales bacterium. The sequence continues at coordinate 432,563 of JAWKIO010000005.1, read as the reverse complement.
CACGATGGGTCGGTGATCGGGGCGACGAGCACGTCGCCTGGCCCGAGCTGGCGGGGATCGCCAGGATCGAGCACGACGACGGCGGTGCCGCGAGCAACGCCCGGGCAACCGGCGATGCCCTTGAGTTGTTGACCGACGCTGACGGTGTCGGCCGGAGCACCCCGCTGCTCCCAGGTCTCGATCGGCGGGATCTCGCCGTCGAGGATGAACGGAGGGATCAGTCCCGCCAGTTGCTCGTAGCGAGTCTGCCGTTCGGCGATCACCGACAGCCACGGGGTTGGGTTCTCGAGGTATTGGCGGAACTCGTCGAACTCGAGCAGACATGACGCTTTGGGGTCGGCGACCCCACCTCGCTCGGCGGCGCGCCGGGCCAGTTCGCGCTGTGCTTCCCGCACCGAGTGGATGGCACGGATGATCGTGGTCTTGGAACGCTCCCGGGCCTGCGAGTAGAGCGTCGTGGCTCGCAACGCCTTGTCGAACACGACTCGGTCGATGCGATTGAGTTCTCCCCGGGCTTGGTGGATGGCGGCTTCGCGCTCGGAGGCCAGGCGGGTGCTCTGGGCCGAAGGGTCGTGGCTCTCATCGGCCGCAGCCATCCGATCGATGGCAGCGAGCGCCAGTTGGGGACGATACGCCCACGGGTCGGAGCCAAGGTCCCACTCGTTGGGCCCCCGGCTGCCGAACTCGGCGAGGAACGCCGCGAACTCACGCTGCCACTCGTCGGAGGCACGATCGTGGGGCGAGTGGGCCAACTTCCACATGGCCGCAGACGGGGCAGCCGACTCGACATCGCCGATGCCGCCCAGGATCGACACGAGCTGGTCGCCCCGGCCGATCTTGACGAGGAGGTCTTGCAGCGCTCCTGACACCAGCGCGACGCCGAACGTGTTGTCGATGTGGCGACCGAACAAGTGACGGAAGAGTGGCTTGAACCCCTCGATGTAGTCCATGAGGACGTCGTCGGGCGCGTCGGCCGCCGGATATTGGGCGATCCAGGCGGCAACCCGTCGTTTGTCTTCCTCGAGCGCCGGCAGCGATTTGGTGCCGAGGAGCTGGAGTACCGACTTGCCGAGTTTCGCCGAGGCCTTGCGGTTCTTGTCGCCCGGACGCTCGGTGTACGGCGGTGCATCGGATTCGCCGAAGAACTGCTGATCGATGACCTCGACCTTGCCGCCGGGCGCTCGGACTCCGAGGAGGCGGACGTAGCTGGCGTTGATGTAGCAGTAGCCCCCGAACACGCCGAGGATGATCATGTTCTCGTCGTCGGGGAAGTCACCGTCGGCGATCAGGCCGAGCCGCTGATAGGAGTCCCTCCAGCCGTTCTCGGCCTCCTGCCCATAGACGCTCCACGTGAAGGGAAGGACCACCTCCGGGAACACCTCACCGACGTTGCCGCGGGTGTAGAGCGGCCAGCGCGTGCTGAGTGGGTTGTCGGCAAGCCAGATGGGCATGAGGGTCCTTCGGGTTTCGATGGTCGGGCAGGTCATGGACGGCGGGGCCCGGCCGAAAGGTACTCGATATGAGCGCTACGGTCGCAGACGTGGGTGGGCCATGGAGTCAACGATGAGCACCGACGCCGCGTCGGCGCTCGACGTCCGTGCGCTGCTGCAGCGTCACGCCCCGATCCTGCGGTTCGACGATCGCGAGCTGTTCTTCCCGACCGAGATCGAGCCGTATGTGGCCTCGGCCGGACTGTGGGTCGACGGGGCAGAAGTGGCTTCGCCGGGCACGATCTCGGCCGCCGATCTCGACCACCGGTGGGGCAATCGGGCGTCGCTGCGGTGGGTCGACGACGACGACCTCAAGGCGGTCGTCAAGGAAGAGGCCAGCCGTCTCGCCCGCAAGCTCCTCAGCCCCCGACTCGGCCGGGTCGGTCTGTTCGGGCGTGTGCTCGACGCGCTGTTCCTCCTCAGTGTGTTCGTCCGCCCCACTACGCCTCGGCGCACCACACCTGCGGCCGCGCTCAAGGCCGAGCGCCTCGGGCTCCACCGCACGCCGGTCTGCTATGCCCGGGCGCAATCGGCGGGGGAGTGGTTGGTGTTGCACTACTCCTACTTCTACGTGATGAACGACTGGCGCACCGGGTACCGCGGGCTCAACGACCACGAGGCCGACTGGGAACAGGCCTGGATCTTCGTCGACCCGGCCAACCTCGAGCCCCGCTGGGTTGCCGCTTCCAGTCACGATCACGCCGGGGCCGACCTTCGACGGCACTGGAACGATCCCGAGGTCATCAAGGAGGGCGGACACCCGGTGTTGCACGCCGGAGCCGGGTCGCATGCGCTGTTCTTCCGTCCCGGTGACTACGTGACCCGTCTCGACGTGCCCGCGTTGCGGTGGTTGCTCCGACTGCAACGTTGGGCGAGGTCGGTGTTGCGTATCCACGACGAGGCGACCGAGCGAGGCCTGGGTCCGGCGCTCGGTGCGCCGTTCGTCGAGTCGGCCGTCGGCGACGGTCGGTCGATCGAGCATTGGGATCTCCGCATGATCGGCGACGACACGCCGTGGATCTCGGACTTCCGGGGGCTGTGGGGCCTCGATACCGGCGACCCCATGGAGGGTGAGCGCGGACCCTCAGGACCCAAGTTCGACCGCCAAGGTGACGTCCGGGCGTCGTGGGCCGACCCCGTCGGTTTCGTCGGCCTCCACGGCACACCGCCACCATCGGCGACCCCCGAGCGGGTGAACCGGGAGAAGTTGGCGCGGGCCCTCGTCGACATCGACGAGCAGATCCGTCGCCGTGGTCGCCTGCTACCCCTCGCTCAGCAGACGGGCAACCCGGGAGAGATGGCCGAGGAATCGGCTCGGCTCACCGAGCTCCTGCGCCAGCGGAGCGAACTGGTCGACCTCGGTCGGCGCCTGGGTTCGGGACGCCCGGTCGACGACGACATTCGCGCCCACCTGCGACACCCCGCCGTCCCGCTGCCGCCACCCGCTGGATCGGGCTGGATCCTCGCCTTCTGGGCGGCAGCGAGCGTGCCGATGCTGCTCGCCGCCATCGCCGCCATCTTCTTCTTCGACACGGTGCGATTCGGTGGTGTCTTCCTCATCGCCGGGGCCGTGGCCACGATCGGCGAACAGTTGGCCCGCCGTCACTTCCAGGCCGCCATACGGATCATCGGCCTCTACGCGGTGATCGCCGCGGTCTTCCTGTTCGCCATCGGCGATGTGCTGACCATCAGCCGCTATGCACTCGGCGCGCTGCTGGTCACCGGTGCCGGTTTGCTGTTCTTCGTGAACCTCGGCGAGCTCGGTGCCGCACAACGGTTCCGGCAGCGAGCGGCCCGCCTGAACCAGGCGGCCGACGAAGCGCCGGTGCTCAGCGACGATCCGCCTGAAACGGAAATCGAGTCCGTACTTCGGTGACGATGGCAGGGTCGACATCGCCGACGATGACGGTCTCGCTGCCGGCCGCCGTGGCGAGCAACTCGCCGAGCGGATCGATGAGCATCGAATCACCGGTGTAGAGCAGGCGCTGTTCGTCGCCGTCGTTGCCGTCGAGCCCGACCCGGTTGACGCCCAGCACGTACGCCTGGTTCTCGATGGCGCGGGCGCGCAGCAGCGTCTGCCAGTGCAACCGCCGACCGCCTGGCCAGTTGGCGACGATCACGTAGAGATCGGTCGCCGCGGCGTTCACCCAGAACTCGTCGGCGAAGCGCAGGTCGTAGCAGACGAAGAACGTGCAACGGACCCCATGCAGATCGAGCGTGAGGAAGGAGTTCCCGGCCGAGTAGTGCTGGTCCTCACCGGAGAAGCTGAAGGGATGGATCTTCGCGTACTCGGCGACGAGCCCATTCCCGTCGACGACGACGAGGCGGTTGATCGGTAGGGGATGGTCGGGGTGGTTCGTCGAGATCGAGCCGACCAAGATCACGCCGTGTCGGCCGGCCTGGCCGACGAGGAACTCGAGACTCGGTCCTTCCATCGGTTCGGCGACGACTGCGGTGTTCATCGAGAATCCGTTGGCGAACATCTCGCTCACGGCGATCAGATCGGCGCCCGTGCCGGCGGCAGCGGCGATCTGGGGTTCGAGACGGCGGCGTGTCGCCTCACCCTGTTCCCAGACGATGTCGTGTTGCACCCCGGCAACCCTCATGGCGACGCTCCCTTTCGTGATGGTGATGGTCGTGGCGGGCAGGTTCAGGCCAATGCGTCGACCAGTTGGTTGCCAGCCTGCTCGAGCATCGCATCGTTCTTCGCGAAGCAGAAGCGGATCAGGCTCTCGCCATCTCGTCGGTCCTGATAGAACACCGCGCTCGGGATGGCGACGACACCGCCGGTCTTCGGGAGCTCGAGGCAGAACTCGATGCCGTCGGTCCGGCCCAGAGGGCGGATGTCGGCCGTGATGAAGTAGGTGCCCTCCGGCGGGTGCACAGCGAAACCGGCGGCCGTGAGGGCAGCGGCGAGTCGATCGCGCTTGCCCTGATGCGCCGCGACGAAGTCGGTGAAGTACGAATCGGGCAGGCGCAGACCAGTGGCGATGGCGGGCTGGAACGGGGCACCGTTGACGAAGGTGAGGAACTGCTTCGCCGTTCGCACCGCCGCCACCAGATCGGATGGTCCACATACCCAACCGATCTTCCACCCGGTGAACGAGAAGGTCTTGCCGCCCGACGACACGGTGAGCGTGCGATCGGCCATCCCGGGGTAGGAGGCGAGGCAGCGATGCTGAAGGCCGTCGAAGACGAGGTGTTCATAGACCTCATCGGTGATCGCCAACACGTCGTGCTCGACGCACAGTGCAGCGATCAGTCGCAACTCGTCATCGTCGAAGACCTTGCCCGTGGGATTGTGCGGGGTGTTCACCAGGATCAGCCGGGTGCGGGCGGTGAAGGCGCGCCGCAGGACGTCGGGGTCGAACCAGAACCGATCGTGTGCGGCGTCGGGGGCATGGAGGAGCACCGGACGGATGACGGCGCCGGCCATGTTGATGCCGGCCGCGTAGGAGTCGTAGGTCGGGTCGAACACGACCACCTCATCGCCGGTCTCGCACAGCGCCATCAGAGCAGCGGCGAGCGCCTCGGTGGCCCCGGCGGTGGCCAGCACCTCGGTGGCCGGATCGAACTCGAGCCCCCAGAAGCGTCGCTGATGTTCGGCGACGGCGTTGCGCAGTTCTGGTGTTCCGATCACCGGTGGGTACTGGTTGATCCCGCCACGAATGGCGGCGACCGCCGCCTCGGACACCTCGCTCGGACCGTCGGTGTCGGGGAACCCCTGCCCCAGGTTCAGCGCGCCGGTCTCGAGGGCGAGCGCCGACATCTGGGCGAAGATGGTCGTGCCGAAACCCTGGAGTCGGCTGGACAGATGAGGAGCGCGAGTCACGGCGACAAGCTACTTCGCCGTCGACCCATCCCGTGCCGTGCCGCCCGCTACCGTGCGGGAGCGATGAGCATCTCCGACCCCGACATGGTCGAGTTCCGCGACGCGGTCGCCGCCGACCTGCCGGCCGTTGTCGAATTGCTGCGCGACGACATCCTCGGGCGAGACCGCGAGACCGATGACCTCGAGCCCTACCGCCGCGCCTTCGAGCGGATCGAGGCGGATCCGCACCATCGGCTCGTCGTCGGCATCTTTCATCGCGAGCCGGTCTGTTGCGCCCAGCTGTCGATCCTGCCCGGACTCGGACACGGCGGTGCGACCGTCGCCCAAATCGAAGGGGTGCGCGTGATGTCGGCGATGCGAGGTCGCGGCATCGGCTACGTGTTGGTCGACCATCTCATGTCCGAGGCCCGGAAGGCGGGAGCGGATCAGGTGCAGCTGATGAGCAGCAACGAGCGCACGGGGGCCCAACGGTTCTACGCCCGTCTCGGCTTCGAGCCCAGTCACGTCGGGATGAAGCGCTCGCTCTGACCGTCCGCGGGCTCGGGCAATCAGGGTACGAAGTCCCCTTGACGGATGGCTTGAGTGCACTAGGTTGGCAACGTTTCACCAGCAATGGCGACACACCAGCAACGGGGCTGGTGGGGTCAGCATCGGCCGGTAGGGCCGATGCTGCGAGAACCTCCGGCTCCGTTCCGCAGGGCGCACCGTGCGTCCGGCGCAGGACAGGAGGCAGAGTGACCGACATCGTCGACCGGGTCGAAGTGGAAACACTCGATCACGTGGTCATCCGATTCGCAGGGGACTCTGGGGATGGCATGCAGCTCACGGGTGACCGGTTCACCTCGGCGAGCGCTATCGCGGGCAACGACCTTGCCACGCTCCCCGATTTCCCGGCCGAGATCAGAGCACCTCAGGGGACCGAGGCGGGTGTGTCTGCCTTCCAGGTGCACATCTCCGACCACAGCATCCACACGCCGGGTGATCAGCCCGACGTGTTGGTGGCCATGAATCCTGCGGCCCTCAAGAGCCAGCTGCAACGGCTCAAGCCCCACGGCACCCTGATCCTCAACACCGACGCGTTCGACGAACGCAACTTCGAAAAGTGCGGCTACACCGTTGATCCGCGCACCGACGGCAGCCTCGACGGCTATGTCGTGCATGAGGTCCCGATGAGCGAACTCACGCTCGGTGCCACCGAAGACCTCGACGTCAAGAAGCGCGACGCCGAACGCTCGAAGAACTTCTTCGCCCTCGGCCTCGTCAGCTGGATGTTCTCCCGTCCGCTCGAACCCACTCTCGACTGGATCGACGCCAAGTTCGGCAAGAACCCCACGGTCGTCGCTGCCAACAAGGCCGCCTTCCACGCCGGTCACGCCTATGGCGAGACCACCGAGATGTTCGGCAACCAGTACCAGGTCAAGTCGGCGCCGCAGCGGCCGGGGACCTACACGAACATCACCGGCAACACCGCCACCGCATGGGGCATGATCGCTGCCGGTCAGCTGGCCAAGCTTCCGGTCTTCCTCGGCAGCTACCCGATCACCCCGGCGTCCGACATCCTTCACGAGCTATCGGCCCACAAGAACTTCGGTGTTCGCACCTTCCAGGCCGAAGACGAGATCGCCGGCATCGGATCGGCACTCGGCGCTGCCTTCGGCGGCCATCTCGCCTTCACCACCACCTCCGGCCCGGGTGTGGCACTCAAGGGCGAGACCATCGGGCTCGCCGTGTCGATCGAGCTGCCCCTCGTCATCATCGACGTGCAACGTGGCGGACCCTCCACCGGTCTGCCCACCAAGACCGAGGCCAGCGATCTACTCATGGCGCTCTACGGTCGTCACGGCGAGTCGCCGATGCCGGTGGTGGCGGCCTATGGCCCCGCCCAGTGTTTCGACGCCGCCATCGAGGCCTCCCGCATCGCCCTGAAGTACCGCACCCCGGTGCTGCTGTTGACCGATGGCTATCTGGCCAACGGTGCCGAGCCGTGGCTCCTGCCCGACGTCGAGTCGTTGCCCGACATCAGCGTCGACTTCGCCACCGGACCGAACGACGTCGACGCCGACGGCAATGACGTCTTCCATCCCTACAAGCGTGACCCCGAGACCCTCGCCCGTCCCTGGGCGCTGCCGGGCACACCCGGCCTGGAGCACCGTGTCGGCGGTCTCGAGAAGGCCGACGTCACCGGCAACGTCAACTACGACCCGTCGAACCACTCCCGCATGACCGACCTGCGTCAGGCGAAGGTCGATGGCATTGCGAAGGACATCCCGCTTGCCGAAGTGCAGGGCGACGGGACGGCCAACATCCTCCTCGTCGGCTGGGGCTCCACCCACGGCGCGATCACCTCGGCCAGGGAAGTCCTCGCCGACGAAGGCATCGCTGCCGACCACGTGCACATCACGCACCTGCACCCCTTCCCGCCGAACCTCGGCGACATCGTTCGCAGCTACGACCACGTGTTCGTGCCCGAACTCAACAAGGGGCAGCTCGTGAAGGTGTTGCGTAGCGAGTTCCTGGTCGACGCCAAGCCGATCAGCAAGGTCATGGGTCTGCCGTTCACGGCGAACGAACTGGCCACCAATATCAAGGCGCTCCTCGGCGCCGATCAGAACGACAACCAGAACGGAGCCTCCGCATGACCGACGTCACGCTCGATCCCACCCAACGGGGCCACTGGTCGTCCGACCAAGAAGTCCGCTGGTGTCCCGGCTGCGGGGATTACGGCATTCTTGCCGCAATGCAGTTCCTGCACACCGAGCTGGCCGAGGCGGGTGCCACCACCTCGACCGGGCATCCGATCAAGCGAGAGAACACCGTGTTCATCTCCGGCATCGGTTGCGCCGCTCGGTTCCCGTACTACATGTCGACCTACGGCATGCACTCGATCCACGGTCGTTCACCGGCCATCGCCACGGGCCTGGCCGTTGCCCGTCCCGACCTCGACATCTGGGTCGTCGGCGGCGATGGCGACATGCTGTCCATCGGCGGCAACCATCTGATCCATGCGCTGCGCCGCAACGTGAACCTCACGATCTTGTTGTTCAACAACCAGATCTACGGCCTCACCAAGGGTCAGTATTCGCCCACCAGCGAGATCGGGAAGGTGACCAAGTCGACCCCGATGGGCTCGATCGACACCCCGTTCAACCCGCTCAGCCTGGCGGCCGGCGCCGGCGCCACGTTCATCGCCCGCACCCACGACCTCGATCGCAAGCACATGATCGACACGTTCCGCCGGGCGCACGAACACCGTGGCGCGTCGATCATCGAGATCTACCAGAACTGCAACGTCTTCAACGATGGCGCGTTCGATGAGGTCACCAAGCGCAGCAACCGGGCGAAGATGATGATCGACCTGGTCGACGGCCAGCCGATCCGCTTCGGTGAGGACAACGAACTCGGTGTCGTGATCGACGCCGATGGTGCCCACATCAAGGCGGTGGCCGATGTCGGCGAGGCCGCCATTGCCGTCCACAACGAAGCCCACCCGAACCCCGCGGTGGCCTTCGCTCTGTCCCAGCTGGCCAACGACCGGCACTCGCCCACGCCGTTCGGTGTGTTCCGTGCCGTCGACCGTCCCGAGTACGTGAGCGCAGTGAGCCAGCAGCTCATCGACGCCAACGACGCCAAGGGTCCCGGCGACCTGGCCGCCCTCCTGCGTTCCGGCGCCACCTGGGACGTCAGCTGACCCAACGAGTGGCCGGGAGCCGTCGCGCCGTCAGGCTCGGCGGTTCCCGGTAACCTCCAGCCGTGACTTCTTTCGTCCCTCGTCATCGCATGCTCGCCCTCGTCGGGGCCGCCACCTTCGCCCTGGCTGGGTGCGGCGTCTCGATGGGGGCCGACGCACCCCTCGCCACGGTGTCGGTCGACTCGAAGCAGACCGCCGAGATCAGCCGATCCGACGTCCAGGCGGCCATCGACGACATCTCCAACAGTGAGCGGTTCGTCCAGGTCATCTACAACGGTGGACTGACCAACGCCGACGAGCAGGGCGTGCTCACCCAGTTGATCCGTGGTGAGGTCCTCCGAGCCGAAGCGGCCGGCCTCGGGGTGAGCCCCTCCGCCGACGACATTGCCGCAGCCCAGGTCACGCTCGAGCAACAGCTCGTGCAGGTGGCGTCCAGCGTCGATCCCGGCGATTCCGAGACTGCGGCGGCCGAGATTCGGGCCGAGCTCGGCGACTACTTCGATCTGATCGCCGAGAACCTGGCCACCAACACCTCGCTGCGGGAACGTTACGCCGCCGAGACCGAAGGCGGGGTCCCCTGTGTCAGCCACATCCTCGTCGGTCCCGAAGACGAGGAACTGGCCAACGATCTCCTGGCCCAGCTCGAAGATGGTGCCGACTTCCCGGCGCTGGCCGAGCAGAACTCGATCGATCCCGGGAGCGCCGTCGCGGGCGGCGACCTCGGGTGCGCCGACCCCCAGCAGTACGTGCCCGAGTTCCGCGATGCTGTGATCGCCGCCGAGGTCGATGAGCTCGTCGGCCCGGTCGAAACCGATTTCGGTTTCCACATCATCAAGGTCACCGGCTACGAGAACTCCGCAGCCATCGAGGAGCGGTTCACCTCGATGTTCGACAACGTCGAAGTCTTCGTCGATCCCGCATTCGGCACCTGGAACGTGGACACCCAAGCGGTTGTCGACACGGCCACGCCGTGATCGAGCAGAGGGCGCAGATCACGATCTGCGGCCTCGGACCCGGTGCCATCGGTGACCTGACCGATCAGACCCGCTCGGTCCTCGCTGCCGATCGCCGGGTCTTCTTGCGAACGTCTCGACACCCGAGCGCGACACTGGCGGCCGGCGCCGAGACCTTCGATCACATCTACGACCGCGCCGACCGGCTCGATGCGGTGTACGCCGCCATCGCCGATGCGTTGGTCGAGGCAGCGCTGGCCGGCGACGACGTGGTCTACGCCGTTCCTGGCTCACCGCTCGTCCTCGAGCGTTCGGTACGCCACCTCCGCAACGATGACCGGATCGATGTCGAGCTGATTCCTGCGATCTCGTTCCTCGACACCACCTGGGCTCGACTCGGTATCGACCCGGTCGAGGAGAGCGTCCGACTCATCGACGGTCACACGTTCGCCCGTGACGCTGCCGGCGAACGAGGGCCACTCCTGGTCGCCCATGCCCATGCGTCGTGGGTCCTGTCCGACATCAAGTTGGCGATCGACGCCGGGCCGGAGCAGAAGGTGCTCGTCCTTCAGCGCCTCGGCACGCCCGACGAGCTGATCACCGAGGTGGCCTGGCCCGACCTCGACCGCGTGGTCGACGCCGATCACCTCACCTCGTTGTACCTGCCTGAGGTGACGGCACCGGTGGCCCGAGAGCTCCACCAGAGCGTCGAGCTCGTCCATCGGCTCCGCCAGGACTGCCCATGGGATCAAGACCAGACGCACGCGTCGCTGCGCAAGTATCTGGTCGAGGAGTCCTACGAGGTGCTCGACGCGATCGACCAATTGGTCGACGCCGACGACGACGATGTCTCGGCGGCCTATGCCGATCTCGAAGAAGAGCTGGGCGACCTGCTGTTCCAGGTGCTGTTCCACGCCGAGCTGGCGGCGGAGGCCGGCGAGTTCGGCATTGCCGACGTCGCTCGCACGATGCACGACAAGCTGGTCGGTCGCCACCCGCACGTCTTCGGTGACGTCGTCGCCAACGATGCAGCGGCGGTCGTGGCCAACTGGGAGGCGATCAAGAAGGTCGAAAAGCAGCGCTCCTCGATCATGGACGGCATCCCCTCGGCCCTGCCGGCGCTGTTGCTGGCCGAGAAGGTGTTGAAGAAGGCCGACCGCAGCGGCTACGCAGCCAGCGCCGAGTGGGTCGACACCACCCTGGGTTCGCCACTCGAGCCGAGCGACGAGGCGTCGGTGGGCCGATACTTGCTGGCGATTGTCGAGGCGGCGCGCCGCCACGGCCTCGACCCCGAGGCGGCGTTGCGTCAGGAGACCGTGGCCGCTCGTCGTCGTTACGAAGCGGCCGAGGCCGCCGAGCGTCTCGATCAGCGCTGGATCACCGGCTGAGCGGTTCGACCCGGTTCATCACGCCGACGGTGGCGGCCCCAACGGTTCCGAGCGCGGCGGTTCGGTGTCGGGCTTGGCCGGCTCGTTGTCGTCGCTCTGCCCGACATCGCTCAGGGCGTCGTCGAACCCGTTGGACGGCTGGGCGCTCGGCGGCGGCATGGGTGGCCCGGCGCTGAAACCACCACCGGGCGGGGGAGGCATCGGTGGACCCCCGGCCGCGGGACCGCCAGGGGGCGGAGGCATCGGCGGGAACCCGGTCGACGGTGGCGGCATGGGCGGCAGGGCACCGGATCCGGGCGGTGGAGGAAACGCTCCGGAGCCAGGTGGCGGAGGGACCGCGCCAGTCCCCGGGGCGGGTGGTGGCATCGTGCCGGAGCCAGGTGGTGGTGGCATCGTGCCGGAGCCAGGTGGTGGTGGCATCGCGCCCGATTCCGGAGCGGGTGGCGGCACTGCGCCAGTCCCCGGTGGTGGTGGCATCGCGCCGGATCCCGGAGCGGGTGGTGCAACGCTGGGCCCAGGCGGCGGGGGCAACGTGCCGGCACTCGACGGTGGTGGCATGGGCGGCAGGGCGCCGGATTCGGGTGGTGGAGAAAGCGCGTCAGACCCAGGGAGCGGCGGGAGTTCCGTTGCTGCAGGAGGAGGCGGCGTGTCGACGGCCGGTGGCGGTGGGGTTGTGTCAGCCATGGGGGGCGGCATCGGTGGCAGGCCACTCGCGGGCGCTGGCATCGGTGGGAGGTCGGGGGGCGGCATCTCGGGAGACGCCGCAGCCGTCGGCGGCGGCGGAAGCGGAGGTGGCGTCTCCATCGCTGCGGGAACGGGCGGTGGCGTCGTCGGTAGGTCGGCCGTCGCTGTGGTTGTCGGCAACGGCGGCGGATGGTCGACGGGAGGTGCACCGACGGGTGGCGTCTCGACGGGCGGCGGCATCGGCGGGAGATCCGCCTGCAGTGGCGCGGCCGTCGGCGGAGGCGGCGTGGGTGTTGGCGGCGGGGGTGACGGCGCAGGAATCGGGGGAGGAGTCAGTGATTCGGGGGCCACATCCACCGGGGCGTCGGTCTCGGCACGTTCATCGGAAGGTGCCTCCGCTTCGAGCGCCTCGACCGGCTCTGGCACGGCCTCCGGCTCTGGCACCGCCTCCGGCTCCGAGGCTTCGGCCGGCTCTTGCTCAGCTTCTGGCTCAGACGTTGCGACCGGCTCGGCAACGGTTGGTTCCGGGGCAGCTGCGGGCGCCGGTGACGGTGCAGGCACGGGCGGCGGTGGGACCGCGGCGTCAGATGGCGGTGGTGGCGGTGGGGCGACGGCACCCGGCATCGGCGGGCGGGCGGCGGCTGCCGGCGGGGCTGGCGCCGCCTGGGCGGCCACGGGCACCTGAGAGGCCCCGGTGACCTCGACGATCGCGCCCGCACCGGGTAGACGGCCGGAGCGGAGCTCGATCTCCTCGGACGGGCTGCTGTAGGGGACCGACGCCAACCGGAGCTCGATCGGCGACGACGGCACCAGTTCGACGGTCCAGCCTTCGCGTCCACGTCCCTTGAAGGACTGTTCGCCGCATCGGGCCTCGGCCTGATCGAAGACGAAGACGAACGAGTCATCGCCCTCGGCGTCGAGGACGGCGGCCACGCCCGAGGGACGGAATTCGATCACCAATTGTTGGAGGGTGGAGGCCACCTCGTCGAAGCCCCACGACCGGTTGTCGGCCAGGACGTCGGCCGCGGCCAGCGTTGCGTGCCCGGTGACCGAGCTACCACCGATCACGACGGTGAGCGGGCCGTTCTTGACCACGGATCCGTGGCCGAGAATGACCTGGGCTCCAGGCGACGACGAAGACGACGAGAGTGCACTCATGCCGTCATCGTTGCATGCTCGGGCGGAGCGTGCGTGGTGCGTGACGGAATGCCCACCGGTTCTACTCTGTGGTGGTGACCGATCGTTCCTCGCAAGGCTCAGCATTCCCCCGTCGATGGCACCGCGACCCGACTCATGTGGCGTCCGGACGCCTGCCGGCACACGGTCGCCCGGTGCCGGTCGACGCAGTTTCGCTCGACGGGCCCTGGCAGTTCCGTATGTGGACCGGCGATGCGCCTGACGACGCCTGGCTCGAGGCTGACGTCGACGCCGCCGACTTCGGCGAGCTCGCGGTGCCGGGCTCGTGGGTACTCCAGGGGCACTCGATTCCGATCTACACGAATGTCGTCTATCCATTCGATGCATCGGACTACCCGAACATCCCCCAGCCCGACGAGGGCGGCGATCATCGACGCACCGTCGTCGTGCCCGCCGACTGGGCCGGTGATCGCGTCGTCCTGCGCATCGGTGCGGCCGAGTCCGCGGTCGAGGTCTACGTCAACGGTCGACCGATCGGCACCGCTACCGACTCCCGCCTGCCGAGCGAGTTCGACATCACCGAGGCCGTGACGCCCGGTGCCGAGGCGGTGATCGCGCTGCGAGTGCATCGCTGGTCGGCCTCCACCTGGACCGAGGATCAGGACATGTGGTGGATGGCGGGGTTGCACCGCTCGGTCAAGCTGTATGCCCGGTCGACGTCGTCGATCGCCGACCTGCACTTCCGAACGACCGAGCAGCGGGGCGCCGACGACGACGTCGCGCTGACCGTCTGGGTCGACGGCGCCGATGCAGCGATGACCGTCGCCGCCGTGTTGCATGACCCAGATGGCAATGTCGTCGCCGACCTGAGCAGCGGTATCGACGCGGCAGCAGGATTGGTGGAACTGACCGCAACGGTCGCGAACTGCCGGCGGTGGTCGGCCGAGACCCCCGAGCTGCACGACCTCGTCGTCACCCTCACCGACGCAACGGGAACGACGCTCGACTGCACCCGCATGTCGGTCGGCATCCGCAGGGTCACGATCGAAGCTGGTCGGCTGTGCGTGAACGGCGCGCCGATCACGATCTACGGCGTCAACCGCCATGAGCACTCGCCCGACGAGGGCCGTTGGCAGAGCGACGCACTCCTCGAAGCCGACCTGGCGCTCATCGCCGCCAGCAACATCAATGCGATCCGCACAGCCCACTATCCGAACGACGAGCGCTTCTACGAACTGTGCGATCGGTTCGGGCTGTACGTCATGGACGAGGCGAACGTCGAAGCCCACGGTCAGGTCCACCACGAGCAGCACGCGTCCGAGGCCGGCGTGATCCCGGCCAACGATCCACGCTTCACCGATGCGTTCGTCGCCCGAGGCGAGCGCATGGCCCGCCGTGACCGCAACCACGCCTGCGTGATCGCCTGGTCACTCGGCAACGAGTCGAGCTTCGGCCCCAATCATCGAGCGATGGCGACGGCGATCCGATCGGTCGACCCCGACCGGCCGGTGGCGTACCACCCGGCCGAGACCGATCCGCTGGTCGACATCATCGGTCAGATGTACCCGACCCTCTACGAGTTCGATGACCTCGCCGACGACACCGACGAACGTCCGTCGATCATGTGCGAGTACAGCCATGCCATGGGCAACTCGAACGGCGGCATCGAGGACTACTGGGAGCGGATCCATCGGTCGCCACGACTCGGGGGCGGGTTCATCTGGGACTGGGTGGATCAGGGGATCGCCCAGGTCGACGCCGACGGCACCCGGTGGTGGGCGTATGGCGGTGACTTCGGCGACACCCCGAACGATCGGAACTTCAACTGCAACGGGCTGGTCGACGCCGATCGCCGGCCACACCCAGGCCTTGCCCATGTCCGGTGGGTCTATCAGCCGATCTCGACGGGCTGGGGCACGGCCGATCCCTCCACGGGAGCGCGGAAGCTTGCAGTCACGAACCGTCGCTCGTTCACCGATACCAGCGATGTGCGGCTCGATCTCGACCTGTTGCTCGACGGGGCGCTGGTCGGCCAGTGGTCCGATCTCTCCGTGACCGCCGTTCCGCCCGGGGCGACGCTCGAGGTGCCGCTTGATCCTGGGATCGACGACGTCATCGATCAGCTCGCGGCCGACCCGAGGATGGCGGCCGGCAGCGAACTGCAGTTGAGCGTTCGCTGGTCACTGCGCAGCGATCGCCGGAGCACCGGACTTGGTGGGCGTGACCTGATCGTGTTGCCGGCCGACCACGAACTCGCCTTCGATCAACTCCCGATTGCCGCGGGCCGGTTCCCGACCAACATCAGCGTGGCGCCGGAGCGGGTGGTCGACCCGACGTCCCTCGGCGCCGACGTGCAGTGTATGATCGACGACCAGGACGTCGTTCACCTTGCCGCCGGTGGCAGCCGCCTCGCCATCGGGCCCGACGGTGCCCTGCTCGAACTCGTCCTGCACGGCGACGACGTTCCGCTGGCCACCAGCGCACTGTCGTGTTGGCGACCGCCGACCGACAACGACCAGGCCACCTTCGGTGACGAGCGTTTGGTCTATCGGTGGGACCGTCGGGGGCGTCCGATCCCGTCGGCGACCGGCGAGCGTCCACCCCGCATCGAGGCCCGGGATTCCGGGGTCGTTGCTGCGACGTTCAGGATCGCTGCCGGTGCCGGGCTGACGTTGCGAGTCACCTGGCTCGTCGGACCCGACGGCGACGTCGGTTTCGACATCGTCCCTGACATCGACCTGGATCTTCCGTCGCTCCTACGGATTGGGCTCGACCTCGAGCTCCCGCTTGCCTACGACACGGTCACCTGGTTCGGACCGGGGCCCGAGGAGTCGTATCCGGATCGCTGGCACGGACTCGAGGTTGCCCACTACACACGATCGGTCGCCGACCAGTTCTTCCCGTTCGCTCGTCCGCAGGAGACCGGCAACCACACCCAGCTGCGGTGGTTCGCCGTCAGTTCCGGGGCGGGCGCCGGCGGGGGCGTGCCGACGATCCTTGCCGTCGGCGATCCCCGATTCGACGCCGCCGCACTGCCGTACCGGGCCGCTGCGATCGAAGCTGCCGAACACCTCAACGAGCTGCCGGTGCCCGACTGCACCGCCCTTCGCCTCGACATCGCCCACGCCGGCCTCGGCACCGCCAGCTGCGGGCCGGGGATCGACGGTCGGTTCCGGGTGGGCGGTCACCGGGTCGGGAACCGGATCATCCTGCGCAACGGTGGCAACGACCCGGCCGACGAGGCTCGTCGCCCCAGTTCTCTGGGCCGCCACCGGCGCTGGCACTACTGAGCGTGGCTGCACGCCTACCTGACGCTGTCGCCGAGGTTTGGTTCAACGTAGGGGCAACTCTGCCCACCGGGGTGGTCTGAGCCCCGGACCTGGGGCAGGATGGTGCTTCCGTGGAGTGCGCTGGAGGCCCGATGGTCGAGTGGAGTGAGCAACAACCGGTGGGCCGAACCACCGCGGAGCGTGGTCGTCGAGGTCGGCATGCCGCCGTCGTCGCCGTCACCGCCACCCTGATGCTCCTGGTCGGCCTGGTCAGCCCCGTCGCCGCTGTTGCGCCTGACGCTCCGACGGGCAGCGCCATTCCGCAACCAGCCGCACTCACGGCAAATATTGCCTGGACCCCTGCGGCCACTGGAGATCCAGCCACGAGCTTCGTTCTGACGTATACACCTGCGGTTGCTGGTGCTCCTGCCGAGGTCGCCGCGTCACCCGTGAGTATCTCGGGACTCGCCCCGGGCACGACCTACACGGTCGATGTGGCAGCCAAGAACGCCGACGGCACCTCGGCGCCGCTCTCCCGAACGTTCACAACACACAACGTCCCTGGTGCCCCGACCATCGGAACGGCCACCCGCGTCGGGACCACCACTTCTGCCACGGTCGCATTCAGTGCACCGGCCAACAACGGCGGCTCTGCGATCACCGACTACGAGGTCAGCGTCGATGCTGGCGGTTGGACGTCATCCGGATCGACGAGCTCGCCGATCACCGTCAATGGACTCGCAGTCGGCGCGCATACCTTCCGAGTCCGGGCGGTGAACGCCATCGGTACCGGTGCTGCCTCGGCCGCATCGAACTCCGTTGACATCACTGCGCCGCCGTCCGCGCCGGCTGCGCCGAACCTCACGTCTGCGACGGGTGGCGAGAATCAGGCGACGATCGTGTTCACCGCTGGTGCGACGAATGGTGCGACGGTGTCGGGCTATCAGGTGAGTTTCGTCGCCACAGGTGGCGGTGCGGTGTCGAAGACGGTGCAGGTCGGTGCGGCGGGGAGTCATACGGTTCCGGCGTTGGTTGCTGGTACGTACAGCGTGGCGGTGACGGCGCTGGCGACGCCGGCGAACAGCCCAGCGTCGAACTCGCGCTCGATCACCGTGACCGCCCCGCTGGCCAAACCAGGCACGCCGGGCACACCGAACGTCACCAACTCCGGGTCGACGATCAACGTGTCGTGGACAGCGGCCTCGGGCACGGTCGACAACTACTTCGTCGAGCTCGATCGCTCCGGACAGGCAACGCAGACCCGAACCGTGGCCGGGACCAGCGCGTCGTTCGCCAACCAGAGTCCGGGTGACTACACGATCACCGTCACCGCCCGAAACGCCGCGGGCGACGGCCTTCCCTCGAACAAGCAGTTCACGCTGACGCTGGCCGCCTCGGCCGTTCGGAACGTGAACGCCGCAGTCAACTCGTCGAACACGGTCACGATCACTTGGGATCCGCCGGCTGACGATGGTGGTGGTATCGGTGAGTACCGGATCAGCCTGTCGCCGGCGAACGCCAGCGCCAAGACCGTGGCGGGTAACGTCGAGTCCACCTCGTTCTCCGGCCTTCCCTCCGGCAACTACACGGTCTCGGTCGTCGCAGTGAATGCTGCCGGCAACGGCGCAGCGGGCACCGACACCTTCAGCATCGTGGTCGCGCCTGGGTCGCCGTTGAACGTCAAGACCAGTACGGCCTCCACGACGACGGGGACGGTCACGATCACGTGGGATCCGCCGTCGAACAACGGCAACGGCACCATCTCGTCCTACAAGGTCTCGATCGGTGGTCAGACCAAGAATGTGCCCGCTACGAGCGCACGGACTGCGACGTTCAACGGACTCCCGATCGGCACGCTCACTGCCACCGTGATCGCCGTCAACGCTCAAGGTGACAGCCCCGCCGGTTCGTCCGCCGAGTTCCGTTCGCTGCGGCCCGTGCATCCGTTCAGCACCCGAGAGGCGTTTGCTCGCCAGATCTGGCCCGATCTCTTCGGCGTGGCGGCCACGCCGGGTCAGGTCACCGACGTCGCGGCGGGAACCGCTGCTGACGGGTCGAATGCTCCGGCGGTGATCACCGGGCTGATGCAGAGCCCGTCGTTCGAGACCCGCCGTCAGGTGTCCCGCCTCTACTTCGCCTACTTCCTCCGGGTACCCGACGCCTCAGGACAAAAGTACTGGGCCGATCTCATGGACCGAGGGATTCTCGACCTCCAGGGTGTGTCCGACGAGTTCGCGAAGTCGGCCGAGTTCACCAACACCTATGGCGGGCTGAACGACGCCGAGTTCGTGGTGGTCGTCTACAACAACGTGCTCTTGCGCACACCCGACCTCGCCGGTTTCAACTACTGGCTCGGTGAACGCAATCGGGGACTCACCCGGGGTGGTGTGATGACCTGGTTCACCGAGGGCAACGAGTTCAAGGCGCTCAGCCTGCCGGCCATCGACACGTCGCTGGCCCACATCTCGCTCCTCGGTCGGTCGCCGACGCAAGGGGAGTACGCGTTGTGGTTCACCCGGATTCGTGACACCAATGACTCGCTCGAGACGCTGGTCGCCTCGATCTGGGCGTCTGACGAATACGCGGCGCGCATCAAGCCCGACTGAGCGCGAAACCGAGTACTCTTCCCACAACCCGCGGCAAGAGGAGCACCTAGCGTGAGTGTCATCGAGCAGATCCTTGGACGAGAAGTTCTGGATTCCCGAGGAAACCCCACGGTCGAAGTGGAAGTCCTGCTGGAATCGGGGGCCTACGGACGGGCGATCGTGCCGTCTGGTGCCTCCACCGGGCAGTTCGAGGCGGTCGAGCTGCGTGATGGCGGTGATCGCTACATGGGCAAGGGTGTGCTCACGGCGGTGGGCAATGTCAACGCGGCGATCACCAATGCGCTCGTCGGTGTCGATGCGTACAACCAGCGTGAGATCGACGCCATCCTCAACGAACTCGACGGCACGCCGAACAAAGCGAACCTCGGCGCCAATGCCATCCTCGGCGTCTCACTCGCCGTTGCCACTGCGGCGGCCGATGATCTCGATCTTCCGCTCTACCGCTATGTCGGCGGTGCCAACGCCCACGTGTTGCCGGTGCCGATGATGAACGTGCTCAACGGTGGTGAGCACGCCGACAACAACATCGACTTCCAAGAGTTCATGATCATGCCGGTCGGCGCAGCCTCGTTCTCCGAGGCACTGCGCTGGGGCGTCGAGACCTACCACCAGTTGAAGAAGGTGCTCCACGACCGGGGCCTCTCCACCGCCATCGGCGACGAGGGCGGCTTCGCCCCCAACCTCGGCTCCAACGAGGAGGCCCTGCAGCTGTTGATGCACGCCATCGAAGCCGCCGGCCTCACCCCGGGCACCGACATGGCGCTGGCCATGGACGTCGCCTCCACCGAGTTCTACAACGGCTCGGTCTACAACCTCGCGGGCGAGGGTCGTGAGCTGTCGTCGCAGGGGATGGCCGAGCTGCTCCAGGAGCTGGTCAGCAAGTACCCGATCGTCTCGATCGAAGACGGCATGTCCGAGGAAGACTGGGACGGCTGGGCCATTCACACCGCCCTCACGGGCGACCACTGCCAGCTCGTTGGCGACGACCTGTTCGTCACCAACACCGAGCGTCTCCAGCGCGGCATCGACGCCGGCGTCGCCAACGCCATTCTCGTCAAGGTCAACCAGATCGGCTCGCTCACCGAGACCCTCGATGCCGTCTCCCTGGCCACCGCCAGCCGGTACGGCTCGGTCATGTCACACCGCTCGGGCGAGACGGAAGACACCACGATCGCCGACCTCGCCGTGGCCACCAACTGCGGTCAGATCAAGACTGGCGCCCCCGCCCGCTCGGATCGTGTGGCGAAATACAACCAGCTGCTGCGCATCGAGGCCGACCTCGGTGACGCTGCTCGGTATCTCGGAGCCAAGGCCCTTTCTCGGGTCGCCGCCACCACCACCAAGTAGGCGTCGTGGCGAGCAAGCCCACACGCACGGCCGGCAAGCGAGAGCCGCGGTCCGGCACGTCCCGCAACCCGCTCGCGAGCATTGGTGAGCACGTGCCGCCCCGAGTGCGCCGGATGGCTGCGGTCGGCACCGTCTTCGGTGTCTCGGTGATCGTGATCGGAGCGCTCGCCGTGCTGCCCACCCGCACCTGGATGGACCAGCAAAACGAGCGCGAGGCCGTCCAGACCGAACTCGACGAAGTCAACGCCGACCTCGAGCAGCTCGACGCCATGCTCGACCTGCTCGAGACCGACGCCGAGATCGAGCGCCGGGCCCGGGAGAACTTCGACCTCGTCTACCCGGGCGAGGAGAGCTATCGCATTCTCGAGAAGGTCGAAGACTGACCAAGACCTGAGTTAGGCGATACCGATCCGCTCCGGCGCTGTCGCCGCGCTCGTTGCCGGGGATCGGTACCGCCCACGCTGTGGAGGCACCGAGGGCACCAAAACTGACGCTGTCAGGCGCGAGAAGTCGCGAGATTTCTGCAATGTCGTTGCCAAGTCCTCGAACGACTTGGGCAATCGCGTGAAATTCGTGCCACACTCGCCCGGTACATCGAACTCGAACCTATTTGGGGGTTGCCGTGGAGATAACGGTGGAGGTCAACGGAACGAGTCACACCAGTGACGTCGAGCCGCGCACGTTGCTCGTGCACTACATCCGAGACGTCGTGGGCCTGACCGGCACCAACATCGGCTGCGACACGTCCTCGTGCGGCGCCTGCACGTTGCACCTCAACGGCGAAGCCGTGAAGTCCTGCACCGTGCTCGCCGTCCAGGCCGACGGCCAGTCGATCACCACGATCGAGGGTCTGGCGAACGGCGACGAACTCCACCCGATGCAGCAGGCCTTCATGGAGTGCCACGGCCTCCAGTGCGGCTACTGCACACCGGGCATGGTGATGGCATCGGTGTCGCTCCTCGAAGAGGTGCCGAACCCGACCGAGGCCCAGGTCCGTGAGGGCCTGGAAGGCAACTTGTGTCGCTGCACCGGCTATCACAACATCGTGAAGGCCGTCCTCACCGCTGCCGGAGGTGAGAAGTGATTCCCGTCGCTTTCGACTACGAGCGTGCCGGATCGGTCGACGAGGCCCTCGCCCTTCTCGCCGAGCACGGCGACGAAGCCAAGCTCCTCGCCGGTGGCCACTCCTTGCTGCCGATCATGAAGCTGCGTCTCGCCTATCCGTCGGTGCTGGTCGACATCGGCCGGCTCAGCGACCTCTCCTACGTGCGTGACGCCGGCGATCACCTCGCCATCGGTGCCCTCACTCGCCACCGCGACGTCGAGATCAACGACCTCATTCTCGAGCACGCACCGCTGCTGGCCCACGCCACCAGCTTCGTGGGCGACCCGCAGATACGTCACCGCGGCACCCTCGGCGGCTCGCTTGCGCACTCCGACGCCTCCGGCGACCACCCCTCCACCCTCCTCGCCCTCGGCGGGTCGGTGGTGGCCCGCAGCACCGACGGCGAGCGGGTGATCGAAGCCGGTGACCTGTTCGCCGGGTTCCTCGAGTCGAGCCTCGAGCCGACCGAGATGATCACCGAGATCCGCATCCCGAAGCACACCGGCGCCGGCTGGGGTTTCGAGAAGTTCAACCGCCGGGCCCAGGACTGGGCCATCGTGGGTGTGTCGGCGCAAAAGACCGACGACGGCGCCAAGGTCGCCCTCGTCAGCATGCACCCCACGCCCGTACGAGCCACGGCCGTGGAAGCGGCGCTGGCCGGAGGTGCTTCGGCTGCCGAGGCGGCCGAACTCGCAGCCGAAGGCGTCGAGCCGTCGGCCGACCTCAATGCGAGCATCGAGTACCGCCAGCATCTGGCCCGTGTGCTCACCCGCCGGGCGCTCACCAGCGCCGGCATCGCCTGACACCTGCCAACGCCGGTCGGGTCGGGGAGGAGTAGCCTTGCGGTATGCGTGAGATCCTCTCCGACCTCGATCGATGGAAGCGACAGGGCAAGCGCGTCGCCGTTGCCCGAGTCGTCGACATCGAGGGTTCGGGCCCTCGTCTTCCCGGCGCGGCGATGGCGGTCAACGAAGACGGCGACGTCGCCGGATCTGTCAGCGGCGGATGCGTCGAGGGCGCGGTCGTGGTCGAGGCACTGCAGTCGCTCGAAGACGGCTCGCGTCGCATCGTCACGTTCGGCTACTCCGACGACGAGGCCTTCGCCGTCGGGCTCACCTGTGGCGGCACCATCCACCTCTTCATCGAAGAACTGGATTGGTGAGCCATGGCTGACGACGCCCCCATCGACCAGCCGGTATCGCTCTACGACGTACTGCGCACCGCGATCAACAATGAGGACCCGATCGCACTCGCCACGGTCGTGGCCGGTGCCGGCGTGGGGAACAAGATCCTCATGCGACCCGACGAGTCGGCGCTCGGTTCGCTGGGCAACGACGACCTCGATCGGGTGGTCAGTCGAGACCTGCTGGGCGAACTGGCGGCCGGCACCTCGGGAATCCGTCACTACGGCGAACACGGCGAGGCCCGGGAAGAAGCCGTTTCGGTCTTCATCGAGACCTTTGCGCCGCCACCCCACATGCTGATCTTCGGTGCAGTCGACTTCACCGCGTCGCTGTGTCGAGTGGCGAAGGTGCTCGGCTACCGAGTCACCGTGTGTGATGCCCGGGCCGTCTTCGCCACCCGTCAGCGCTTTCCCTACGCCGACGAGGTCGTGGTCGATTGGCCGCATCGTCTGCTCGAGAAGGTCGGCCCCACGCTCGGCCAGCGAGATGCCGTGTGCGTGCTCACCCACGACGCGAAGTTCGACGTGCCGGCGGTGATCGAAGCGCTCAAGACCGATGTCGGCTACCTCGGTGCGATGGGATCGCGACGCACCACCGAGGACCGCAACTCGAGGCTCCGGGCCGAAGGTGTCACCGACGAACAGATCGCACGCATCATGGCGCCGATCGGGCTCGATCTCGGGGCCCGCACCCCCGAGGAGACCGCCATCTCCATCTGTGGGGAGATCATCGCCAAGCGCTCGGGTCGTCTCGCTCCCTCGCTACGAGACACCGAGGGCGACATCCACCGCTGAGCCTCGGGGCGCGGCGGTGCAGTCGGTCCGTTTGGCCCAAGTATTCGGATTCTGACCAAAAACCTTTCGGGCCAGGCTCGATGGCCGATGGACAGGGGTGAGTTCCGCGTCTGGGTCCGGCGGCCCCTTCCAATTCGTGCACCATCTGCGCCTCGGCCAGAAGGTCACGTTGACGATGTTGGCGTCGTGTCTCCCGCTCGTGATCCTCGGCATCCAGGTGGCGAACATCGCCGGCGGCCTGGTCAAGGGCGAGACTCTGAAGGCGGTCGAACTCGCCGCCGAGGTCGAAGCGAACCGGATCGATTCCGAGATCTCGCGGGCCGCTGGTGTGCTGCAGGCTGCAGGATCCGACGCCGAGTTCGTGAAGAACGTCGCCGCTCTCTCCGGAGCTGGACGCAACGAAGCGAACCGAGCCATCCGTGAACGACTCGATCAGCTGCGCCAGCAGACCGATCCCGAGGGCAGCACGGGGATCGCGCTCGCCATCAACTCCACGCTGATCTATCCCGACGCCATCAGCTACTTGTCGCCCGAGTCGACCGATGCCGGCCAGTCCTCGTCGATCGATACCGCCGTCTGGGTCTCACCGCCGTTCGCCGACGACGAGCGGGGCTACCGAGTGTCGATCATCGTCACCGTCAACCAGGGTGCGGCCAATTTCCGGCTCGTCTCGGAGTGGAAGCTCGAGACCCTGCTCTACACGAACAGCGCCACCGATGCGCTGAACCGTGACGCCGATCGCAATCTGCTGCTGTCGAATCCGAACGGCACCAACACCGTGTTGTGGTCTGATGACCCGGCCTACATCGGGCAGCTCATGCCGCTCGACGCCAACCCGACCGCCGGCAACCCGCAGGTGTCGGAGACGGCGAAACCCGACGGCGCCGCCGTCGTTCGGGCCACCGCTCGCTCGGCCAACATCGGCTGGATCGTGGTGA
Organism: Acidimicrobiales bacterium; assembly: GCA_041394265.1. Taxonomy (NCBI): domain Bacteria; kingdom Bacillati; phylum Actinomycetota; class Acidimicrobiia; order Acidimicrobiales; species Acidimicrobiales bacterium. The sequence goes on along the minus strand of JAWKIO010000005.1, from coordinate 408,148 downwards.
TCGACACCGACCCCAGCGTGCTGTTCGCCAAGCTCGGTCGGGTTCGCCTCGGCATCATCGGCGTGTTCATCTCGGCCGGTCTCGTGATCATCTCGGTGATCGCCGTCCTGCTCCGCTCGTTCGTCCAGCGTCTCGCTCGCATGACCGAGCTTGCCGAAGCCGTGGCCGACGGCGATCTGACCGTCCGCACCGGCGATGAGCGCTTCGATGAACTGGGTCGTCTCTCCATGGCGTTCGACGACATGACCGAAGCCCTGGCCCAGGACATCGCCCGCCGGGAACGAGTCGAAGCCCAACTCGCGTACCAGGCGACCCACGACGCCCTCACCGGTCTCCCGAACCGTCAGCAGCTGATCGAGGAACTCGATCGGCTCATGGTCGAGTCCGAGGACCTGGTGAGTGTGCTATTCGTCGACCTCGACGGCTTCAAGGCCGTCAACGACCGACTGGGTCACGGCGCCGGCGACGAACTCCTGGTCCGTGTCGGTGACCGACTTCGTGGCGTGCTGCGCCCGAGCGACTTCGTGGCCCGCCTCGGCGGCGACGAATTCGTGGTGGTCCTGCGTGGCCTCGGACTGCTCGAAGCCGAACGTCTGGCCGAACGCATCGTCGCCGCATTGGAGCTGCCCTTCATCGTCAGCAACGACGAAGCGCAGATCTCCGCTTCGATCGGCGTCTCCTCGGCATCCGACGATCGCTCGACCGAACGACTCATCAAAGAGGCCGACATCGCCATGTACCGGGCGAAGGCCATGGGCAAGGGACGAGCCGTGCGAGTCACGAACGAAACGCTCGCCGCCAACGAGGAACACCTGTCGATCCTCAACGAACTGCGCGAAGCCACCTCGAATGGCCAGCTCGAGCTGCTCCTGTGGCCAATCGCCGACCTGCGTGACGGTGCGCTGCGAGGCCTCGAGTCGACCGTTCGCTGGCGTCACCCCGAACGAGGGCTCCTGGCCCCGGCCGAGTTCATGCCGATGGCCAAGGCAACGGGCACGTCGGGCCAGATCGACGAATGGGTCATCACCGCCTCGATCGCCACGTTCGCCAAGTGGGCCGAAGCCGGCCTGCCGGTGTCCGACCTCGAGATGGCCATCAATCTCACCACCGAGATGTTCCTGTCGAGCCGCTCCCGCCAGCTCATCTCCGGTGAACTCGAACGGCACAAGCTCCGTCCGAGTAACTTCCGGATCGAAGTCCCCGAAGACGTGCTTCGTAGCGACGGCACCGTCCTCCGCCAGGTCTTCGACACCTACCGGGCCATGGGCATGCCCGTGACGCTCGACCGCTTCGGCTCCGATTACGCAAACCTCGATCGTCTTCCACGGTTCGCCATCGACGCCGTCAAGGTCGACCTCAACCTCATCGCCGACCTGTCGAACCGCCTCTCGAGTCGGGCCCTCGTCAGCTCGCTCATCACGCTGGCCAAGACCGCCGGCCTCCGAGTCGCCGCCGCCGGCGTCGACGACGACCTGCTGCGGGAAGAGGTCCTCGAACTCGGCTGCACCACCGGCCAGGGGATGTGGCTGTCCCAAGCTGTCAGCCCCGAAGAAGCCGCCGAAATGCTGCGCACCCGCTACCTGATCGAAGCTGGTTAGGCCTTGGGCCTTCGGCCCTGCGGCCTCGGGCCCCTGGGGGCCCGATTGGTACCGGCTCCGCCGGTGCTTCTTCTCGTTCCGGTCGACACATTCCTCGCTTCGCTCGGGCGTCGACCGGGCCTGCGGCGCTCGCTGGACTCCCTCCGCTGCCGCTGGACCCCCGCTCGGGGTGTCCGACACGGTCCTCGCTGCGCTCGGGTGTCGACCGGGCCTGCGGCGCTCGCTGGACTTCCTCCGCTGCCGCTGGACCTGCGCTCGGGTGTCGACCGGGCCTGCGGCGCCCGCTGGGCCTTCTCCGATGCCGCTGGACCTTCGCTCGGCATTCTGGATGGGGGCGGGGGCGGGAAGTAGGTTCGGGGGATGGACTTTGGGGTGGATCCGGATCATGAGGCGATTCGGGAGGGGGTGCGGCGGGTTTGTGCGCAGTTCGACAACAACTACTGGCGTCGCCACGACGCCGACCATGAGTTCCCGTGGGACTTCTACCAGGCCATGGCCGACGGCGGCTGGATCGGTATTGCGATCCCCGAGGCCTACGGCGGGGGAGGGCGAGGCATCACCGAGGCGTCGATCGTGCTCGAAGAGGTGGCGGCGTCCGGCGCGGCGATGAACGGTTGTAGTGCCATCCACATCTCGATGTTCGGGATCAACCCGATCACCAAGCACGGCACCGAGGAACAGAAGCAGACCTATCTCACACAGGTCGCCGACGGCCGACTGCACGTGGCGTTCGGAGTGACCGAGCCCGACGCCGGGACCGACACCACCTCGATCAAGACCCGGGCCTGGAAGGACGGCGACCACTACGTGGTACGAGGGGCCAAGGTGTGGACCTCCAAGGCCGAGTACTGCCAGAAGGTCCTGCTGCTCGTCCGCACCACCCCGATCGAGGAATGCAAGCGTCGCACCGACGGTCTCACACTGTTGCTCGCCGACCTCCAACGGCCCGAGGTCACGATCACCGCCATCCCGAAGGTCGGCCGCAACGCCGTCGTGTCGTGCGAAACGGTCTACGACGATCTGCCGGTGTCGTTCGATGACCGCATCGGTGAGGAGGGCGAGGGCTTCAAGTACCTGCTCGACGGCCTGAACCCCGAACGGGTGCTGATCGCATCAGAGGCGCTCGGCATCGGACGTGTGGCTATCAAGACGGCCGTCGACTATGCCAACGAGCGCGAGATCTTCGGTCGGCCGATCGGCAAGAACCAGGGTCTGGCCTTCCCACTGGCCGAAGCTCACGCGAGGTTGAACGCAGCCGAGCTCGCCATCCGTGAGGCTTCCTGGCGCTACGACAACGGCCTGCCCTGCGGGGAACAGGCCAACATCGCCAAGTACCTCGCAGCCGACGCCGGTTTCCAGGCAGCAGATTGGGCGATGCAGGTGCACGGCGGGTTCGGCTATGCCAGCGAATACCACGTGGAGCGCTACTGGCGCGAAGCCCGCCTCATGCGGATCGCTCCGGTCAGCCAGGAGATGGTGATGAACTACGTCTCCGAACACGTCCTCGGACTGCCACGTTCGTACTGATGGTCGGGGGACGGCGCATACTGTCGCCATGACGGTTGCTGCGATCATCCTCGCCGCCGGTGCCGGATCCCGGTTCGACGGCGACGGCCACAAACTCCGAGCCGACTTCCGGGGTCGACCGGTCTGCACCTGGGTCTTCGACGCAGTCGCCACGGCATCGTTCAACCAGGTCTACGTGGTCACCGGCGCCGTCGACCTGAGCGACCTCGTGCCCGCCGAGTTCGCGATCGTGCACGCCGACGACTGGGCCGACGGACAGGCCCACACCATCCAGGCCGGTTTGCGCCGGGCCGAAGCCGACGGGCATCGGGCGGTCGTCATCGGCCTGGCCGATCAACCCCTCGTGCCGGCCTCGGCGTGGCGGTCGGTCGGCGCGTCGATGGGCGACATCGTCGTGGCGACCTTCGACGGCCAGCGGCGGCCGCCCGTCAAGTTCGAGCGGTCGGCGTGGCCGCTCCTACCGACAAGCGGCGACGAGGGCGCTCGCAGCGTGCTTCGTACTCACCGAGAGCGTGTTTCCGAGGTAGCGTGCACGGGGAACCCGATCGACATCGACACGCAGAAGGACCTCGCCCAATGGAGCTGACCAACGAGTTCAACATCGACCGCCCGATCGACGACACCTGGCGCATCCTGAACGACCTGGAGTTCATCGCTCCCTGCATGCCGGGTGCCCAGCTCCAAGAAATCGAAGGCGACGAGTACCGCGGCATCGTCAAGATCAAGGTCGGCCCCATCACCGCCAAGTACGCGGGCAAGGCCAGCTTCATCGAGCAGAACGAGCCGGCGAAGACCGCCAAGCTGAAGGCCGAGGGGCGCGATCCTCGCCAGGGCAATGCGAACGCCCTGATCACCGCCACCATGGAGTCGGTCTCCGACACGGTCACCACGGTCAAGATCCACACCGACCTCAGCCTCAGCGGCAAGATCGCCAGCTTCGGTCGCGGTGCTATCGAAGACGTCTCGAAGAAGATCCTCACCCAGTTCTCCGACAACCTGCGTGACAAGCTCGAAGCCGGCGAGGCCCCCACCGCCGAGACGACCGACGCCGCTCCCGCTGCGGAAGCCGCGTCAACCGACACCGCCGCGCCTGCCGCCGACGCCTCGGCTGCTGCGCCCGCCGCCGACGCCGCTGCTGGCACGCCGGCCGCTGCTTCCTCGGCTGCGCCAGCCGCCGAGACGCCCGGCGAGAGCAAGGTCCGCAAGATCGAGTCGCCCGAACCCAAGCCGGTCGACATCCTCGCCGTCACCGGCGACTCGGTTGCCAAGCGAGTGGCCCCGGTCATCGGCGCCGTCGTGCTGCTCATCTTGCTGAAGATCCTCCTTGGCCGCCGGGGCTGATCGCACGCACCGCCCGACCGGATGACGGAGCCACTCGACGACATCACTGTGGTGACGCGCCTCATCGGCCGACCGCCGATGGGGGCCTTCGAGGTCGTCGTTCGGCGCGCCGACGGCAGCCCCGTGGTGCTCGAGAACGAACCGTTGCTCGAGTCGGGCCGTCCGATGCCCACCCGGTACTGGTTGGCCGATCGCGCCCTCAACAAGGCGATCGGTCAGCTCGAATCGACCGGGGGCGTGAAGCAGGCCGAGGAAGCGGTCGGATTGGCCGCCATCCGTGTCGCCCATGACGCCTACGAAGCCGCCCGCGACGCCCTGATTCCCGACGACCACACCGGACCCCGCCCCTCGGCCGGAGTCGGCGGCACCCGCGAGGGCGTGAAGTGCCTGCACGCCCACTACGCGAACTTCCTGGTCGACGGCGTCGATCCCGTCGGCCGTTGGGTGCACGAACGGCTCGAGTCGGTCGGCAAGGCGTTCGATCCGGCCAAACCCGGCATCGTGTCGACGTGGGACCAAATCGAATGACCGTTCCGGTCGCCGTGGTCGACCTCGGCACCATCACCACTCGATTGCTCGTCGTCGACGCCAATGGCGTGCCGGTCGTGCGGGAACAACCGGTCACTCGTATGGGTGCCGACCTTCCCGCCACCGGGCGGATCGGTGCCGGCGGTCTCGAGCGGGTCGAGGCCGCGCTCGAACAGCACCGCACCACGATCCGCTCGCATGGCGTCACCGACGTCTGGGCCATCGCCACGTCAGCTGCGCGCGACGCGGCCGACCGGTCAGATCTCGCCGAGCTCGTCGACCGCACGCTCGGTGTCCCACTCGACATCATCGACGGAGCGGCCGAAGGCCGTCTGGCCTTTGCCGGCGCCACGGCGGCTCGTGCCGCAGCCGATCCCACCGCACTGTTCGTGGTCATCGACATCGGTGGGGGATCCACCGAGTTCACCTACGGCAACGCCAGCGACGGTGTGCTCGGCGTGTACTCGATCGACGTGGGAGCCAGTCGCGTCACCTCGACCTACCTCGAGAGCGACCCGCCACACGCTGCTGAACTGTCGGCGGCGCTGTCGGTCGTCCAGCTCCATCTCGACGACGTTGTTCGTGAGATGCCGAGCCTGCTCGCCGCCATCAGTTCGGGGACCGTGGTCGGTGTCGGCGGCACCATCACGACGGTCGGTGCCGTCGAGATCGGTCTACTCGACGACGATCGAAGCGCACTCGAGTGGTTCCCCCTGTCGGTCGAGGCGGTCGAAGACGTGTTTCGCACCCTGGCCACGGAGCCGCGAGACGCCCGGCGCTACAATCCAGGCCTCCCCGAGAACCGGGTGGACCTGATCGTCGGGGGTTGCTGCGTGCTGGTGGAAACAATGCGTCACCTGGGCATCGGTGAGATCGTCGTGACCGAGTTCGACCTGCTCGATGGGGCGGCTGCCGCCCTTCGGGAACGACTCGGGGCCAGCACGTGGTAGCGCTCAACACCACCCTCATCGGCCGTCGGATCGTGCTCCGCCCACTCCGGCCCGAAGACTTCCCCAACTGGCGAGAAGTTCGGCGTCGCAACGCCGAGTGGCTCACCAAGTGGGAGCCGAGCCGCCTCCCCGGTTCGCCCGACGTGATCGAAGACCGGTCGGCGTTCTCGCTCCGCTGCCACGCCCGCGAGCGGGAATGGCAGCTCGGCGCCGGCTACGGGTTCGGGGTCTTCGTCGGTGGGCAGTTCGCCGGCGAAGTGAACCTCAACTCGGTGCAGCGAGGACCCTTCCAGAACGCCTACGTCGGCTATTGGGTCGACGAGGCCCAGGCCGGCCAGGGCTTCATTCCCGAGGGGGTGGCGCTCGTGTGTCGCTTCGCCTTCGAGACGCTCGGCCTGCATCGCCTGCAGATCTCGATCGTGCCCCGCAACGCCGCCTCCCGGCGCGTCGTCGAAAAGCTCAGCATCCGAGCCGAAGGGGTTGCCGAGCGCTACCTCGAGATCAACGGCACGTGGGAAGACCACATCCGCTTCGCGATCACCTCCGAGGAGTGGACCGAGCGCCGCCCCGACTTCGAGAAGTACTGGCTCTAACCCCTACTTCTTGGTGGAGATGCGGGCCTTGAGTTTGGCCAGCTGCGCCTGGAACGCCGGCTGGCGGGTCGACCACGACTGCGGGCCGAGCTCGTAGTTCACCGCAGCATCTTGGGTGCCGAGCGCCACGATGTCGCGCAGGCTCTCCTTGGTGCGCAGCACGAGTTCGCGGGGCACGTCGGCCAGGCGCTCGGCCATCTTCTGCGCCTCGGCCAGCAGCTGATCGTCGGGGAAGCACTTGTAGGCCAGGCCGACTCGCTCGGCCTCGGGGCCGTCGAGGATTTCGCCGAAGATCACCGCAGCCGCCGTGGCCTGAGGGCCGGCGATCCGGTTGTACATCCAGGTGTGGCCACCGCCGGGGTGGATGCCGATCTGGAGGAAGCGGTCGTCGAACTTGGCCGACACACCGGCGAGTCGCACATCACAGATCAGCGCGAGGTTCATACCGGCACCGACCGCGGCCCCGTTGACGGCAGCGATCGTCGGCAGCGGTGAGCGGCCGACCCGGAGGAATCCCTCGTAGATGGCGAGTAGGCCTTCCTCGGCCGACTCGCCGAGATGCGTGAGGTCGGCACCGGCGCAGAACGCAGGGGCGGCGCCAGTCACCACCAGCGACTTGATGCTCTCGTCGGCTTCGAGCTCATCGAGTGCCTCGGCGACTTCATCGCACATCGCAAGCGTGACGGCGTTGCGGCGATCGGGGTCGTTGAGCGTGAGCGTGGCGACGGAGTTGGCAACGGAAACGGTGACGAGACTCATGGGCGATGATTCTGCCAGGTGTTGGCAGCGACGACCCAATGTCGCCGGTGTTGTTGCCAGTCAGTGTCGCCAGTCAGTGTCGCCAGTCAGTGTCGTCAGTCGGCGGCGGTCGGCGTCAGCGCAGGTCGAGCTCGCCGCCGCCGTCGCGATCGGTGTCGCGATCGCTGTCCCGCCTGCTCCCACGCTCGGGTCGGGAGCCGGTCGAGGCCATGGTCGCGGCATGGATGGCGGCGATGGTCGCGTCGCCGATCTCCTTGAGCGTCGACATGAGGGTGTCGAGGTGGCGATGATCCTCGGGCAGGTCGTGGTGGTAGGCCCAGATCGTGATCGCCGACTCGATGGCAGCGGCATCACTCACCCGGATCGAGACGAACCGACGTGATTCTTCGTACGCAAAACCTTGGTCGGCGAGAAAGGCGCGCATCAGCGCAGTCTTGACCGGCTGATCGGCCGGGATCGGGATGTCGATCCACTCGTCATGGGCGGCGCCGCTGGCGGCAAGGGGAGCGGCGACTTGACCGGCGAGGATGGCACCGGGACCGATCTGGAACGGGAAATCGCAGGTCGGACAGGTGGTGAACCACAGTTCTCGAGGGCCGTCACACGATGGACAGAACGCGGCGTCGCCGCTGTCAGGACGGTTCCTCATGGGCGTTGCATCGGCGCGATCGTCCTACTTCTGAAGCAGAAGTCGCAACGATGGGTCGAACGGACCGATTGGGGGCGGCATGGCCAAGCGATGCCGGCCGCCCTAGCCTGATTCCCGTGACCCATCGACTCCGGCCGCTGTTGCTCGCGTCCGGCTCGCCGAGGCGGCGAGAACTGCTCGAATCGGTGCTGGGCACCATCGACATCCAGGCTGCCGACATCGACGAAACGCCTCGTCACGGCGAGGCCGCCGCCGACCTCGTGGTACGTCTGGCGGTCGAGAAGGCCCAGGCCGTCGCGGCCCGCCATCCGTCGCGCACGGTCGTCGCTGCCGACACCGTGGTCGTCGTCGACGAGCTTGTCCTCGGCAAGCCGGTCGATCGCTCCGATGCCGCATCGATGCTGCGTCGCCTCTCGGGACGCACCCACCAGGCGATCACCGGGTTGGCAGTCACCGCCGACGACCGGATCGAATGCGCCACCGAGGTGACCGACGTGGTGTTCCGACCGATTGGCGATGCCGACATCGAGTGGTACCTGGCGTCGGGCGAGGCCGACGACAAAGCCGGGGCCTACGGCATCCAGGGCCGGGCGGCGCTGTTCGTGGAGCGGATCGCCGGCTCGTACCAGAACGTAGTGGGGTTGCCACTGGCGGCCGTCGATGCTGTGATGCGTTCCATGGGCTTTGCCTTGCTCGAGTTCGAGCAGCCCGCTCGATCGGCTCGGGTCGACTGATGCCGAACGGGAGCGACGACACGATCCCGGTGGTCGACGAACCGACCGCCCGGCCTGTCGCCGAGTCTGCCGGTTTCGACATCGGCGGCATCATCAAGCGCGGCGTCTTCCTGGCGCTTGGAGCGTTGTCGCTCTACCTGCTCCACCCGAAGTTCATCGAGGTCGTCTCGTCGGCCGAACGACTCCGCACCATCCACGCCCGGTGGTTCGTGGTCATGTTGGTCATGGAGGCCATCAGCTTCGCCTGCACCTGGTGGCTCATCCGCATCGTGCTGCCCAGCGTCTCCTGGTTCGTCGCTGCCACCAGCCAGCTCTGCGCCAATGCCGTCAGCCGCGTGGTGCCCGGCGCTGCGGCCGTTGGTGGCGCCACCCTGTACCGGATGCTGTCGGTCAGCGGTGTCAGCGCGGCCGAGGCCGGCGGAGCGCTGGCGGCCACCTCGATCCTCTCGACTGCTGCGCTCTTCGCCATCCCTGCCACGGCCCTCTTGATCGCCCTGCTCGGCGCGCCGGTGCCCGAGAGTCTGTGGCCGGCCGCTGTCGCCGGCGGCGTGATGTTCGTCGTGCTGGTTGGTGCCGGCTCGATCGCGGCGGCGTTCGACCGACCGCTCCTCGTACTCGGGCGGGCGATCAATGCCGTCGTGGTCCCGGTCTCCTCCCGCCTGCACCGACCCAGGAGCCTCCATCCCCAGCACTTGCTCGACGAGCGTGACCGGCTCCGTAGCGTGGTCGACGCCGCCTGGGGTCGATCGATCGTCGCCGCTGCCGGGAACTGGGCATTCGACTATCTCGCCCTGATCTCGGCGCTCTACGGCGTCGGGGCCAACCCCCGACTCAGCCTCGTGCTCCTCGCCTACGCCGGCGCCCAAGTGCTGGCGATGATCCCGTTGACGCCCGGTGGGTTCGGGTTCGTCGAGGCCGGGCTGCTGTACCTCCTCGTGATCTCCGGTATTTCGACCCAAGACGCCGCGCTCGCCACCGCGGCCTACCGGGCAGTCTCGTTGCTCTTCCCGATCCTGCTCGGAGCTCCCGCGTTCCTCGCCTATCGCGCTCGGTTCAAACTGCAGCCCGGCGACTAGCAGGGCGCGGAAAATCGGCTTGTAGCGGCGGTTCTGGTCGGGATCGGTAGGGCTGGCTGGTTCTCGTGGCCCTGGGCTGGCCGGAGGACCGGCTCGGGTAGCTGTCGGGGCCCTGGCTTCAGGCTGGTGTGGCGGTGTCGAGGGCGCAGATCCGGATCAGGTTGTAGGTCGCTGCCTCGATCTTGAGCCAGGCCCGGTTCTTGGTCTGGCCGATGTAGCGGAGCTTGCGGCCCGCCCCGACGGTCTTGATCCAACCGAAGGGTTCCTCCACGCGTTTCCGGATCCGCAGCGACGTGCGGTAGCCCTCGTGCCGGGTGGTGCGGCCATCGATCGCGGAGCGACGATTCGAGGTGTTCTGCGCGACATGCGGGGTGAACCCCAACTCCCGGACTCCGGCCACGAAGTCTTTGGTGTCATAGCTCTTGTCCGCCGCCACGGTCCGACGCCGACCCGATGCCGGCAACCGTTTGAGCATCTCGGTCGCGCAGTCCCGCTCGGCGTAACCGGTCGCTTGGGTCAGCTCGACATCGACGATCAGGCCGGACCGGTTCTCGATCAACAGATGCCCCATGTAGGACAGCTCTGCTGCGGCGTTGGAAGACTTCCGGAACAGCATCGCTTCGGGATCGGTCGTGGAGGTGTGGGTCTTGTTCGATCGCCGCTGGCCTTTGAAGTCGACCTCGGCGTTGCGGCCCTTGAACCCGTTCCCGTCGCCGTCGTCGTCGGACCTGTCGTTGGGTTTGAAGCTCTTGTTCGATGCCCACGCCTGCAACAGCGTGCCGTCCACGCTGAAGTGTTCCGAGGAGGTGTAGCGCCGCAACCTGGCCTGGGCGACGACGGCGGCGAAGAACTCGTCCGCGATCGCATGATCCAACAGGCGTTGACGGTTCTTGGTGAACGTGGTCGGATCGAACGCCCGATCATCGATCGCCATGTCGAGGAACCACTTGAACAACATGTCGTAGTTCAACCGTTCACAGAACGCCCGCTCGGAACGGATCGAGTAGAGCGCCATCAACACCGTCGCCTTCAACAGGGTCTCGGGCGGCACGCTGCGGCGGCCCGAGTCCGCGTACATGGCATCGAACCGGTCATCCATGCCAGCCAGGACTTCGTCGACCACAGCCCGGATCCGGCGGATCGGATGATCGGTCGGGATCAGGTCCTCGGTCGAGAGCGACGACAACATCGACAACTGGCGATCAGGCGTTCCACGCATACCCACCAGTATTTTCGATCCCCGCCCAGAACGCGAGCCCCAATCAGACGAACTTCAGCACCCTGCTAGGGTTCGGCCGGTATGGCTGAACTCACGATTGCCCAGATCTGGCGGTACCCGGTCAAGTCGCTCGGCGGCGAGCGCCTCGACGAGGTCGAGATCACCGACACCGGCCTCCACGGGGACCGCGGGTGGGGACTCCTCCACGTGGCCTCCGGCAAGATCCTGACCGCTCGCCGACGGCCGGAGCTGCTGTTCGCGTCGGCGAAGCTCGTCGACGGCCGGCCCGAGATCATACTGCCTGATGGATCGGTGGCCGGCGACGACGCTGCGCTGTCGGCGTGGCTCGGCGAGCCGATCGAGCTGCGCCGCGCCGGCGCCGACACGTCGGGCACCTTCGAGTCGCCGACCGACGCCGAGCACGAAGACGCCGCTCCCTGGGTGTCGTGGTCGGGGCCGACCGGCTCGTTCCACGATTCCACGAAGTCGCGAGTGTCGATGGTCAGCACCACCTCGCTCGGTGAGTGGGACATCCGCCGATTCCGCACCAACCTCGTGCTCGACGGCTCCGGCGAGGACGACCTGGTCGGCAGCAATGTGCGCATCGGCTCGAGCGCAACACTGGTGATGAACAAGCCGATCGATCGATGCGTGATGATCACCCGACCACAGCCGGGCCTCGAACGCGATCTCGACGTGCTGCGGACGATCAATGCCGAACGCGGCTCGAACCTGTCCGTTGGCGGCAACGTGCTCGCCTCTGGCACCATCCGACTCGGCGACGCCGTGACGGCGCAGCCCGCCTGACCCCGGAGGACCCGAGATGAACACTGGCGAGATGAACACTGGCTCGACGAACACGCTGCCCCTCACCATGTCGCACTGGCAGGCCACCGCCGATCTGCCGGTCGAGGAACTGACCGTCGGCGACATGCTGCGCTCGGCGGTGGCCTCGGCCCCGGATCGCACCGCCCTCATGGCCGGCGTCCACGACCCGGCGGCACGACGGAAGTGGACCTACACCGAGTTGCTGGCCGATGCCGAGCGGTGCGCCCGTGCCCTCCTCGCTCGCTTCGAAAAGGGCGAACGGGTGGCGATCTGGGCACCGAACGTTCCCGAATGGGTCGTCCTCGAACTCGGTGCCGGTCTGGCCGGGGTCGTCCTCGTCACCGTCAACCCGGCGTTCCAGGCCCGTGAGGTCGCCTACGTGCTCACGCAGTCGCGAGCGGCAGGGATCTTCGTGCTGCCCGAGTTCCGCGGCAACCCCATGCTCGCCACCCTCGAGTCGGTCCGACCCGAGCTGAGCGAACTGCGGGAGGTGATCCGACTCGACGAGTGGGACGACTTCATGGCCTCGGCCCCCGACGACACCGAACTGCCCGTCATCACTCCCGACGACCCGGCGCAGATCCAATACACCTCGGGCACCACCGGGTTCCCCAAGGGTGCGCTGCTGCACCACCGAGGCATCTGCAACAACGGCAAGCACACCGCGATCCTCGGTGGCGGTCCCAAGGGTTGCGCCTGGGCCAACCCGATGCCCCTGTTCCACACCGGTGGCTGCGTGCTCGGTACCCTTGGCGCCCTGGCACTCGAAGCCACCCACATCCCGGTGCTGATGTTCGACCCGGCCCTCGTGCTCGAGCTCATCGAGTCCGAGAAGGTGGCGATCATGGGCGGGGTACCCACCATGTTGGTGGCGCTGATGGAGCATCCCGACTTCGCCGCACGCGACTTGTCCTCGATGACCACCATCGTGTCGGGCGGCTCGACCGTGCCGGCGCCGCTGGTCCGCCGGATCGAGGAGACGCTCGGGGTCGACTTCGTCATCGTGTTCGGCCAGACCGAGTGTTCACCCGTGGCATCGATGACCCGCCCCTCCGACTCGGCCGAAGACAAGGGCGGCACGATCGGTGTGGCCATGCCACAGACCGAGATCAAGATCGTCGATCCCGAGACCGGCGACGTGGTCCCCATCGGCGAGATCGGTGAGTACCTCACCCGCGGCTATCACGTGATGCACGGCTACTTCGAGATGCCCGAGGCCACCGCCGAGGCGATCGACGCCGACGGCTGGCTCCACACCGGCGACCTCTGCGCCATGGACGAGCGGGGCTACTGCACGGTCGAGGGGCGTCTGAAGGACATGATCATCCGGGGCGGCGAGAACATCTATCCCCGCGAGCTCGAGGATCTGCTCTTCGCTCGCGACGATGTGGCCGAAGTCGCCGTCGTCGGTCTGCCCGACGACCGGTTCGGCGAGGTGGTCGGCGCGTTCATCCGCCCGGCGCCGGGCACCGAGCTCGACAAGGCGGCGTTGTTCGCCCACCTGCGTGAGCACCTCGCTCCCCACAAGACCCCGGCCCACTGGTTCTCGCTCGAGGAGTTCCCGCTCACCGGCTCGGGCAAGATCCAGAAGTTCAAGCTCCGCGATGACTGGACCAAGGGCGAGTACGAGTCCCTCTGACACCGACGGCTAGCGTCGCCCCCGGTTTCTGTGCGTCATTCTCACCGCAAATCCCGTTCTGTGCGTCAAAGTTCCCGCAGCCGGGAAGTGTGACGCACAGATCGGGTGGGGCGACGCGTTTGACGCACAGAACGAGTGTGACCGGGGGGCTGACGGGGCGTGGGCCAGCTTGCCTGACGGGCGGAGCGGCCGCGTGAGGGGTCAGAGATCGTCGTCGTCGAGGGAGCGGAGGAAGGCCTGACCTTCGTCGCACTCGCTGGCGAGTGGGCACCAGCGGCAACTGTGGCTGGGGATCCGGTTGGGCTCGCGGTCGCCGGACTCGATGGCGACATAGCGCTCGACCGCATCGGTGACCCGGCGGACGGTCGACCACAGCAGATCCTCGGTGACGTCTTCGGTCCGGGCCTGTCCGGCGTCGAGGTAGTAATTGACCAGCAGGCGGGGTGGGATCCCGAACCGGAGTGCCTCGAGCAGGGCGTAGAACCGCAGATCCTCCACGTGACTGCTGACGGGCTTGCCGGTCTTGAGGTCGATGATGACCTTGCCCGCCTGGTTGCCCCGCACCCGACCGAGGCTGAGGTCGATGGTGCCGGCGAGCACGATCTGGTCGTCGCACAGGTCGGCCCGCACCCGTGACTCGGCGACGGGCGCCCACTGTCGCTTGAGCGGCGGGAACGTGTCGACGAACGTGACCACGAAGTCGTTGACCCGACCGACCAGCTCCGCCCGTTCGCCTTCTGACAACGACACGAGCCAGTCGGCGATGTTGCGGCCGTCGGCGATCAGACGTTCCATGGCGTCGTCGACCAGGTCGAGCGGGGTCGGCTCGCCCCGCCGAGCCACCCACAGTTCGATGGCCTTGTGGGCGACCGTGCCGCGGGCCGAGGCGACGGTCCACTCGAAGTCCTCGTTCTCGGACGCAATGAAGCGGGACTCGCAGCCATGCAGCATCGAGAGCTTGTGTTTGGAGAGGTAGAGCGGGGGATCGGGGACCTGCTCGGCGAGGGGAGCGAGCACCGCCTCGATCTCGGCTCGCAGGTGATCGCGCAGATCGTCACGGAAGGTCGGCCGATCGGTCGACCCGAGCTGGTCGAGGACCTCCTGCTGCGCCGGGTTGAGCGAGGGAGCGACGGGGATCTGGTGCTGTTCGGTCATCGGTGCCAGCGTTGAGTTCGGCGCAGATCGCGGCGGGCGTCTGCCTGTAGCCGGGAATAGTCGACGAGCCATTCGAACAGCACATGATGTCCTTCGTCGGTCTGACGTTCCGGATGCCACTGAACGGCGACGAGGTTCTCGTCGGCCCATTCCATCGCTTCGACGGACCCGTCGAGCGCTCGACCGACGACCGCCAGCGGCTGGTCCTCGGCATCGACCGCGGCCTGATGGTGCATCGAGTTGGTCTCGATGTGGGTGGCGCCGCCGAAGATCAGCGAGACGGTCGAGTTCTTCTCCAGCTCGACCCGATGGCGGCGGCCGAGGAACTCCTCGGCGTCGGCCACCCGATCGCCGGTGTCGTTGGGCGGACGGTGCCACACCGAGGTGCCATGGATGTGCTGGTGCAGCAGTCCGCCGAGTCCGACGGTGGCGATCTGGAGTCCACGGCAGATGGCGAGAATCGGCTTGTGTTGCTCGAGCGCGGCGTGCAGGAGGGCGGTGTCGGAGTCGTCGGCTCGACGATCCCAATTGCGGGCGCCGTCGGGTTCGTGACCGTAATAGTCGGGGTCGACGTCGTCGCCACCGGTCAGTAGCAACCCGTCGAACTGCGCCATCACCACCCGGGCCCGGGCGAGTCGTTCGTCGTCGTCGGCTCCCTCGACCCACGGGACGAGCGCCGGGATCCCGCCGGCTTCGGTGACGGCATCGAGGTATTCGGGGTCGATCGTGTAGAGGTCGTGCTCGGGATGGATCCAAGTGTCGACGGTTCGGCGCCCGGGGGTGACGGCGATGAGCGGAGGTGCGCCGAGTGGAGCGGAGGTCACCCGCAAAGTGTGCCGGATTGGTAGGTTCGTCCGGTGACCTACACCGAGATCCAGTACGACGTCGCCGATGCGGTGGCGACCATCACCCTCGACCGACCCGATGCGCTCAACGCCATCACGCCGACGATGCTCGCCGAGCTGAATGCGGCCGCCGAGGCCGCCGCCGGCGACGCTTCGGTGCGAGTCGTGGTCTTCACCGGCAACGGCCGTGCCTTCAGCGCCGGTGTCGACCTGAAAGCGCTCGGCGAGCGGGAGCTCGTCGACGGCAAGGTTGGCGACATCCTCGATCTCCCGGCCCGCCAGCTCACGTCGACGCTGTCCACCATGCCCAAGCCGGTCATCGCCGCCGTCAACGGTTTCTGCTTCACCGGGGCCCTCGAACTGGCGCTGGCCTGCGATGTCATCGTTGCCGCCGACGAGGCCAAGTTCGGCGACACCCATGCCAAGTGGGGCCTCCGCCCGACCTGGGGCATGAGCCAGCGGCTCCCGGCGTTGGTCGGCCTGGCCCGGGCCCGCTACCTGTCCTACACCGCCCGCAACTTCACCGGTGCCGAGGCTGCCGCTTGGGGTTTGGCGGCAGTGTCCGTGCCGCGGGACGACCTCCGAGACACCGTGGCCGCTCTGGCCGACGAGATGAAGGAGAACAGCGCCGAGTCATTCGTCGCCTACAAGGACCTCTTCAACGCCGCCGAGCAGCTGGGCATCGAGGCTGGCCTCGCCTACGAGGCCGAGCACGACTACCCGTTCACCGACACCGACCAACGCCTGGCCGGCTTCCGGTAGCCGCTGCCTCGCCCCGCCCGCGAACGGCCGGCGATATTTCGGAGCGGAGCGAGGAAACTCGGGAAGTGAGCCCGTCCGAACGGCCGGCGATGTTTCGGAGCGGAGCGAGGAAACTCGGGAAGTGAGCGAAGCGAACGGCGCTGTCACACCCCATCGTCAGAATGGTGTCTGTGGGAAGCAGACCATTCAGACCAGGGGTAGGAGCATCGCAATGACATCCCTCGAATTCGCCGAGGCCGTCCGGTGCCTTTCGGGGGCCGCTCGTCGTGCGGGGTATCGGGCCCCGTCATTTCGTAGTCGCCCCCGGGGCAGCAATCGGCGGACCATCCGCCGTCGCAGCGACGGCTCGGCCACCGTCGCCGTCGCCCTTCGCCAGCGTCCGATGCCTGCCGTCCTCGGCGATCTCATCGACGGCATCATCGCCACCAACGATCTCACCGGTGAGCCCGCTGGTCTGCTTCGGGATCAGCTCTGGTCTGCCGTTCTGCCGGTCCTCGAGCACAGCAACGAACCGGCATCACTGCCGAGCAACGTCGTGCCGTTCGCCGCCTGAGAATACGTATGTATGATACGTATGTGCCGAACAAAACGATCAGCGTTCCCGACGACGTCCTACCGATCATCGAGACGCTCGGTGTTCCGTTCTCGACCTGGGTGGCCGATCAGTTGCGGCGTCACGCAGCATCGCAGCGTGGGTTGAGCCTTGCGCAACAATTGCTGGTCGACGCCGAGCTTGCGGCCGTCGCACCGCCGACCCGGGCCGAATCGTTGGCATCGTTGGAGCGAATGGACCGATCAGCGCCGTGGTAGTGCGCGGTGGTGTCTACTGGATCGATCTCGACAAGCGGCGGCCATGCGTGGTGGTTTCGGCCAGCGAGGTGCTCGAGGTCGCCGTGTGGCAGACCCATGTCGTGCCGCTCACCTCGAATGTTGCGCGCGCTGGTCTCGCCGGCAACGTGTTCCTTCCGTCGAGTGCCAGCGGGTTGCCCCAGGACTCGGTCGCTGTCCCGCTCGGACTCGAGTTGATCGACCGGTCGCTGCTCGGCGAGCAAGCGGGCCGCCTCGCTGGCGTGTTGCTCGAAGACATCGATGACGGGCTTCGGCTCGTTTTGGGCATCTGAGACCTCTCCACCACACCACCGTGGACGAAGCGATGCGTCGTTCTGGCAGCACATGGGGCGGCACGATCCTGCGTACCCTGTGGGTATGGAGCTCTCGACCCTCACTGCGATCGCGCCCATCGACGGCCGCTACGGCTCGAAGACCGAGGCGCTGCGCCCGATCTTCTCCGAATACGGCCTGATCCGGCATCGGGTGCTGGTCGAGGTGCGATGGCTGCAGGCGCTCGCCGCCTGGGACGCCATCGCCGAGGTGCCACCGTTCAGCCCAGCCACCAACGCCGAGCTCGACGCCATCGTCGACCAGTTCAGCGAGGCCGACGCCCAGCGGGTCAAGGACATCGAGCGAACGACGAACCACGATGTGAAGGCGGTCGAGTACTTCCTCAAGGAGCGCACCGAATCGAATCCTGAGCTGAAGGCGGTGTCGGAGTTCATCCATTTCGCCTGTACCTCGGAAGACATCAACAACCTGTCGTACGCCCTCATGGTGTCGGCCGGTCGAGACTCGGTCCTGCTCCCCGAACTCGATGCGGTCATCGATGGCCTCGCGGCGATGGCCACCGACTTCGCCGATGTCCCGCTGCTGTCACGCACACACGGTCAGGCGGCGTCACCGTCGACCGTTGGCAAGGAACTGGCCAACGTGGTGCACCGGCTCGGGCGCCAGCGGCGCCAGATCGCCGACACCGAGATCCTCGGCAAGATCAACGGCGCCGTCGGCAACTACAACGCCCACCTGGCCGCCTACCCCGACCTCGACTGGGCCGGGTTCGCCGAGGGGTTCGTCACCTCACTCGGCCTCACGTTCAACCCCTTCACCACCCAGATCGAGCCGCACGACTGGATCGCCGAGCTGTTCGACGCCGTCGCCCGGGCCAACACGATCCTGATCGACCTGTCCCGAGACATCTGGGGCTACATCTCCCTCGGCTATTTCCGCCAGCGAGTGGTGGCCGGCGAAGTCGGCTCGTCGACCATGCCGCACAAGGTCAACCCGATCGACTTCGAGAACGCCGAGGGCAATCTGGGGGTGGCCAACGCGTTGTTCGGTCACCTGGCCGCCAAGCTGCCCGTGTCACGATGGCAGCGCGACCTCACCGACTCGACCGTGCTGCGCAACCTTGGCGTCGGCTTCGCCCACACCAGCATTGCGATGTCGTCGCTGCTCAAGGGTCTTGGCAAGCTCGAGCTGAACGAGTCGGTGCTGGCCGACGACCTCGACGCCAACTGGGAAGTACTGGCGGAGCCGATCCAGACCGTGATGCGGCGCTACGGCGTCGACAAGCCCTACGAGAGGCTGAAGGAGCTCACGCGAGGACAACGCCTCGATCGTGCCGGCATGGTTGCCTTCGTCGACACCCTCGACATCCCGGAAGCCGAGAAGGACCGGCTCAAGGCGATGTCCCCGGCGTCCTATGTCGGTAGTGCCGCCGAGCAGACTCGATCGGTCGGCACCCACCTCGGTAGGTAGGACCGGCCGGCCCCGTCAGCGCTCGGCAGACGGGCTGCCGAGCAGGTCGAGATCGGCAAGGGTCACCAGGCCCGAGCTCACGGCGTGCTCGACCAACCGGGTCCGCCGGTCGGCCGCCACGTCGCCGAGTTCGCCGCGGAGTCCGCTGACGCCCGCCTTCGTGAGGCGCTCGCACACGTTGTCGAGCTTGCGGTTGAACCGGGTGATGGTCCAACCCAGCCGGAGCGCCGCCGCTCGATTCGACGGCAGTTCGATGGCGGCCTCGCCGGTCAACAGCGTGGGTTCGGCCATGGCGACGATCAGCTTGCGCTGGTCGACGGTGAGGGGCAGATCGGCGTGGCTGATCGTGGCCCCCTCGTCGCCGTCGCTGACACCGGCTTGGTCGCTCGAGCTCGACACCGTCGGGTCGAACCCGAGAAGCGTCAGTTCGAGCTCGTAGTTGAGCTTGCCGGCCTCGAATTGCACCACGGCTTCGGGGAAGCTGATCGCCAGCGAACGGCCGGGAGCGAGCTGCACTTGCGAGCGACTGGTCAGATCCTTGATCGTCAGCGGGATCCGGCTGCCGGTGTTGATCAACCACCAGGCACCGGAGCGGTGCTCGAACCGGCCGAGCAGGCGATGGAGGTACGGGTTGTCGTCGATCTCGATGGTGGCGGCGCGGCCGAAGTCGATCGAGCTGCTCTCGTCGAGCGCGTACTGCTCGCCGCAGAACTCGACCAGCAGGCTCGCCTGCGCGTTGGGCTCGAGCTCGGTGACGCTCACGACGCCGCCGCCTCGGAGGTCTCGTCGGCGTCGTCACCTCGACCGACGAAGCGGAACGACGAGGAGCCGAAGTACGCCGTCGCCCCGGGCTCGATCAGGTAAGGCGTGCCGGACACCAGGGCAATCGGTTGCGAGCCGTCGGCGGGGACCACCACAGTGCCGTTGTGCGATCCGACATCCTCGACGAACACCTCCCAGGCGCTGCACCGCACGGTGAGATGAGTGCGAGAAATGCGCTCGCCCTCGACAACGGCGGGGATCCACTGGTCGCCGCTGCGAGTCGGATTCCGTCCGATCATGACGTCGCCTGTCAAGGCGACTCGCCGACCGCCGTCGAACACGAGCGTTCCGAGCGACGGCCGGTCCACGAGCGTGACGCCATCGGGCCCGGCCGGCAGAAAGACGTCGCACACCTCACACGTCGTGCGGCTCGGCTGATTGGCATGCCCGGTCTTGCAGACTCGGGCCGGCACCGTCGGCACGCCGGTTGAGGGGTTGGTCGTCGGCACGGGAGCGTCGTCGACGGCAGCGCTCGGCTCCTGGATGTCGTCGCTCACTTGGATGGTCTCGATCGCTACGGACTCGATCAGTTCTGCCGCCTCGGCCGGGTCGAGCGTGTCCAGGGCGCGGTCGTCGTCGTTGTTGCCGTCGCCAAGGTTCGATGCGGACACTGCGTCTTCGAGTTGGTCGACGTAGGACATGAGCGCGCTGTCATCACCGACAGGATCCGCCGTCGTGGCCGGTTCGGCGATGGCGGACCGAGCGGTCGGGATCGAGATGGGGGTAGTCGTCGCCGGCGGCGCAGTACGAGCGAGCGATGTCGAGATGGCACCCCGCTGCTCGACCAACGCCGCTGTGAAGCCGCCGGCGTGCACGACACCGTCGAGCAACGACGTCCGCTCGTCGACACCTTCGGCTGCCGTCGTGATCGAGGCCGATCGGGGATTCCCCGGCGCTCGATGCTCCACCCACGTGCCGGAGCCGGCACCGGAGAGCATCGGCGCCGAGCGAAGGTCGGTGGTGAGTTCGAGGTCGCCGAAGACTCGGATCTCGATGCGCTCGGCCGCCGAGAGACAGGCGAACGCACAGACATCGAACCCTTGGTCGATGACGGCCTCGGCCAGCCGATCCCACGTCTCGTCCACGGGACCTTGGGTGAACGCATCGAGGAGGACCTTGACCCGATCGTCGGGTTCCGGCACGAACAACAGGGTGTGGTCCCGCCTCCCGATGAGACCACTGCCCGAAGCGAGGGCGACGGCGAGGGAAAAGCGTGCATCAGACATGGGACACCTCGGCCGGTTGAGCAGCGAAGTCGATGATCAGCGCGGTGGCGTTGTCGCGCCCCCCGGCTCGATCGGCCTGTGTCACGAGCTCGGACGCGCCCTGGCCGGCCGATCGGCCGTCGAGAGCGTCGACGATCTGGGCGTCGGTCAACTGCTTGAACACGCCATCGGTGAGCATGAGGAGGCGATCGCCAGCTTGGGGAGCGAGGGACGTCACATGAGGCACGTCGTTCCCATCGGCAGCACCTACGTACCTTGTGAGGGCATGCGTTCCAGCCACCGTGTGGTCGGTCGTCAGCTGGGTGAGCTCGCCATCTCGAAGGCGGTACACCCTCGAGTCGCCGACGCCGGCGATCGTGACGACGCCCTGCAACACGCGAGTGATCACCAAGGTCGTCCCGGCGTTCTCGAACCCTCGAGCGCAGGTCTGCATCCGCACCTGTGCGGAGACACTGCGGACCAGATCCGGCAACGATGAGATGCCGGCGGTTCCCGAGGTCGACAACACACCCTGGACTGCCGTGGTTGCCGCCATCCGCCCACCGGCGTGGCCACCCATGCCATCGGCGATCACGAACAGGTGCTGGTCGAGGTGCCCGAACGCATCCTCGTTCTCGGGACGGATGCGTCCGCTCGACGTGGCGGCGCCCCAATCCGACACACCGGTGACGGGTGCGATGGCGTAGCGACGAAGTTCGTCGAGGTCGGTGGCGCCGGTGATGGTGTCGTCGTCGCTCACCCGAACCCCACCAAAACGCCCAGGACCACGCCCAGTGCAATCGTTCCCGCCACCGCGGCGAGCTGCACGGCGCTGAGACCGGCTCGCTGCTCGAAGACGGTCGACGGCACCACCGCCAACGGCGGTGTCCAGCGGTCACCGACTGGAGGCATCGTCCAGCCGCCGGTGGGCGGTGCCTGCGTGATCGTGAGTTCATCGGCTCGATGCCCTCCCGTGGGTTGGCTTGTTCTCGGTAGCAGGGCCCCGGGTTGCAGGGAGTCGAGGATCTGACGGAGGTTCGTGCCGTCGATGGTGAGATCGTCGCTGTTGCTCATGTCGTTGCTCTTGCTCATGTCATCGTCGGTCACGTCATCGCCTGTTCGGTCGTGGTCGCAGGAGTGGGCGGGGGTCGGTCCGCATCGCCAGCCGTTGGCGGCGCGTCCTGGTCTGTCGGAGCGAGCCGAGGACGGTGGCGCATCGCTGCCAGGCATCGTCGGCCGTGTGGTCGTCGGGGCTTCGAGGGTGGAAGTTGGCCCGGTCGAGGTGATTGGCCAGCGCTCGGAGGTCCTCAGCTGCGGCGGCTGCGCTCGGCTCGGTGACCAGCAGCGAGGCAACGACCTCGTCGGGCGTGATCGATGCGGTCGTGCGAATGCCCGCCTCGGCGTAGCCGTCGAGCATCTCTTGCCATGCCCCGACGACCTGCTGTCGGGCCGTCCCTCGACGTCGGCGCTTGGTGCGCCGAACCTTGGCGGCGACGACGATCGATCCGAACAGCGTGAGGAGCGTCATCGGCACGCTGACGACGGTTGTTGCCACCACCGCTGCGGTCGGGATCGACGCGATGAAGCCGGATTGGTCGTCGGCCGCCGGCTCTTCGTCGAGTTCGTCCTCATCGGTCTCGGGACGTGCGACCACCTGATCGTCGGGCGGTGGGGGCGGAGGTGGCGGAGGATTGGGGATGGCGACGTCGGTGATCGTCACGCCCAATGACTCGTCCTGCGGTTCCCGGGCGCGATCGGGGGTCACATCGATCGGCACCCAACCGAACTCGACGGTCCGGATCTCGATCCAGGCAGCGATGTCGTCGGCGACGACCACCGCCGTGCCATCGACGTACCGGTCGGCCGGGATCCGATAGCCGACGACCACCCGGGCTGGCACTTCACCGACAGCAGCGAGGAGACCAGCCGCCGCGGCGTACTGCTCGGTGTACCCGACGACCCGGTCGGGGTCGGCGAGGAACTCGTCGAGTCGGGCAAGGTTGTGGCCGGGCCTGATGTCGTCGCCATGGTCGTAGAAGCCCTGTTGGGTGAAGCGATCCGCAAGCGCCACCGCTCTGGACGGGCCCGGAGCGATGCCTTCGAACAGATCCCCGGCCAGATTTCGCAGCTGCGGCGGCACGAGATCGAGCGTGGCCCCCTCGTCGGCCGGCGGAGCCTCGGCTGACATGAGATCGAGCGGTGCGGGTTCGGTCCGCGGTACCGACTGCAGTTCGACGCTCGACCCCGCGTCGACGCGCAGCGGCGCCGCCACCGTGCCCGTCGCACGGTTGAAGCGGAGTTCGCTCGCACTTGCTGCCTCGATGACTCGACCGGCGACGGGAACCCACAGCGTGGGTTCGGCGAACTCGATCCGGTAGGCGACCGCTTCGCCCTCCACGACCGGGTCGTCGGGATCGGAGGGGAATCGGCGATCGACCGGCTCGAACTCGGCGGGAGCACCCGGGCCTTCGTCGGCGACCGACCAGACCGTGCCGTTGTAGCTGGCGAGGACCGCGGTCGTCCACCGCGTAAGTGGAACGTCGGAGGTGACCGAGAAGACCGGTTGATCGCTGCGTCCCTCCTTGAGCGACGCCTTCACCGTGACCAGCGGGCTGGGCTCGGCCAGCGGATCCCACGGCCGTTCCCGATGGTCACGAAGATCGAAGCGTTCGTTGGCACCGGCGAACGGAAGGCGAGGCCCGAGGAGCGGTGCGGCGACCGCCAGCAACGCCGTCAACCCGACGGCGGACAGTCGTCGTGAGACCGTTCCCGAAGAATCCTCGCCACCCAAAGGCTCGATCACGGTCCAGAGGTGCATGAGGCCGAGCATCAGTGCACCAACAGCCATGACCACGCCCTGGAACAGGCTGAGTCGTGGCGTCTCGACCGACACCAGCGCCGTCGCCACCATCGCCGTGATCGGACCGATGATGGGAAGCATCGGCTGTGCTGCTCGTCTCGACAACTCGCCGCCGATCAGCATCGCCGACCATGCGACGGCGTAGGGCAGCACGGCCAGTTCGTGGGTCAAGGTGGCGGGCGGTGCGCTCGACAGCAGGTCGGCCCACCCGCCGATCAAACCGGCGAAGAAGTCTGGATACGAACCGCCGGTCACGATGACGCCTCCGACGCCGAACAGCACGACCGACAGCGCCACCGACTCCCCGACGTACAGCCGATAGTGCTTCGCCACGAGCAGGGCGATGAGCGCGACGATGGTCCCGGTGCAGGCCGGCAGCAGGAAGCCCCAGCCGTCGAGCGAACCGTGGAAGCCGAGGACGGCGACGATCACAAAGGCCGCGACGACGAGGAGCTGGGGAACTCGTCGCATCAGAGACTCGCGTTCCAGGCGGCCTGGAAGGACTCGAGTCGGTCGACGCTGAACGTCGTCGTCCCGGGGAGCCGCAACCCATCGGCGTCGGCACAACACCGAACGACGATCACGTGTGCTGACCGCTTCGCCTCTTCGACGATGGTCAGTAGCGACGCCGGTGGGCGAGCCCCGGTGACGATGACCAACACCGAGGTTGCCGGCGCGTGAGCGAGCGTGTGCCGAAGTCGTCGCTCGAGTGGGGCGTGGTCGATCGCCACGGTGGTGAGCACGTCGAGCGGAGGTTCGGATGTCCGATCATCGGCACTGCACACCAGACTGACGGGCTGCTGCGCCAGCTGGGTGTTGACGACGAGTGACGCCGCCACCTCGACCGCGAGCTCGAACCCATCGCCCTCAACTGCAGCGTCGACGGTGTCCGCTGTTGTTTCGCTGCGCCCCTCGCGATCGTCGGTCGGCATCAGGTCGTAGACGTCGTCGGTGTCGAGCAGGACGGTGAGCTGCGGCCGTCGGTTGTCCACGTAGTGGCGGACCATGAGCGTTCCGGTCCGAGCGGTCGACATCCAATGGACATGGCGGTGATCGTCGCCGAACGAGTACTCACGGATGGCGTGAAACGACACGTC
Organism: Acidimicrobiales bacterium; assembly: GCA_041394265.1. Taxonomy (NCBI): domain Bacteria; kingdom Bacillati; phylum Actinomycetota; class Acidimicrobiia; order Acidimicrobiales; species Acidimicrobiales bacterium. The sequence goes on along the minus strand of JAWKIO010000005.1, from coordinate 383,369 downwards.
GCCCGCTGGCGAGGTGTCGCTCGTCGGTCCCTCGAGATCTTTCGCGAACCCCACCGGAACCGGTCGGAGCGACACGACGCGTGGCTGCACCCACAGCTGATCGACCCCCGCCTGCTCGACCTCTCGGCGCATGAGACCGAGCGGATCGGCCTTGGCGATGACCGCTGGACCGACGTCGACGATGCCTCGACGTCGAGTGTCGAGCAGATGATCGACGCTTGTCGTGGCACCCGGCCCGAGGCCGGTGATGTCGATGGTCGTCCAACGCTCGCCGCTACGTTCCTCGACCCGGCGCGGGCCGACCGGCGTGCGGCCGGGGTTGGTGATGGTGAGCGTCGACGTCGCCGCCTCGCCGACGGTCACCCGATCATGGGAGAGCGCTCGCGTCACCTCGACACGATGACGGCCAATGACGAAGCCGACGGCGAACAACAACGCCAGCCCGCAGCCAGCGGCGCAGACCATGAGTTCGTTCCATCCGAGCAGCCACCCGGCCAGATAGCTGGCGAGGGCAAGAAACCCGATCGTCGACCCGGATCGAGTGAGAGGCGCCACGGTCTATCCAGCGCGAGCAGCGGTCGGGGCGTCGACCGATTCGAGAATCTGCTGCACCAGCGCGGCGGGATCGACGCGCTTCAGTTCGGCGTCGGGCGTGAGCAGGAGCCGGTGGGTCATGACGAAGGGAGCGACCGCCTTCACGTCGTCGGTCTTCACGAACTCACGCCCCTGTGATGCGGCGAGGCCTCGGCTGGCCTTCACCAGGGCGATTGCCCCTCGAGTCGACATGCCGAGGCGGAGCTCGCTGCGCTGTCGAGAAGCAGCGGCGAGGCGCACGATGTAGCGATGTAGCGTCTCGTCGACGTGCACTCGACCAGCGACCGCGATCATGTGCCGGACACCCTCAGTATCGAGCACGCTCGCCAGGGCGTCGGGCGTACGGTGCTGCGAGGCCAAGACGGCGACCTCGGCATCCTCGCTGGGGTAGCCGAGCGATGCCCGCATCAGGAATCGATCGAGCTGGGCCTCGGGCAGACGGTAGGTCCCGGCCTGCTCGACGGGATTCTGCGTTGCGATCACGACGAAGGGCCGCGGCACGGCGTGGCTCTCGTTGCCGATCGTGACCTGACGCTCCTCCATGACCTCGAGCAACGCGGCCTGGGTCTTCGGTGACGCTCGGTTGATCTCATCGGCGAGGACGACGTTGGCGAAGACCGGCCCCCGGTGGAGTTCGAAGCCCGAGTCCTGGCGATAGATCAGACCGCCGGTGACGTCCGACGGCAGCAGATCCGGGGTGAACTGGATCCGGCTCATCGACCCGCCGATCGACGCGGCGATCGACTTCGCCAGGACCGTCTTGCCGGTGCCGGGAACGTCCTCCAGGAGAAGGTGGCCCTCGGCGAGAAGGCAGATCAGCGCCATCGCCACCTGATCGCGCTTGCCCTTGATCACGAGCTCGACGTTGGCCAACGTCTGGTTGAACCACTCGGCGTAACCCTCGACCGTCTCGGCGTCGAGCACGTCGGTTGCGTCACCGCGATTCGCGCCGTCGTCGAAGATCCTGTTCTCGTCTTGCTCGTTTGCCGCAGCCACGTCATCTTTGTCGGATCAGTCTTGGACCGCCTGTAGAAAGAATGATCGCTGTGCCCCGTATGAAGCCCGATGACATGATCGACTTTCTCGATCAGCCGCATGTGGGGGTGCTCGCCACGCTGCGCTCCAATGGTCTGCCCTACACGGTGCCGGTGTGGTTCCTCCACGACGATGGATCGTTCTGGATCACCGGGACCTACGAGCGGGTCTGGTGCAAGCAGTTGTTCGCCGATCCTCGCGCCTCGCTCTGTGTCGAGGCGATGGCGCCGGTCGCTGGCCACGTTGGTGTCGACGGCACGGTGGTTCGCCATGAGCTGCCCGACTTCGACATCTGGCCGATCTCGCGACGACTGGTCGACAAATACGTGGCACCCGAGGGTCGGGAGGCCTTCTTCGCCAACATGCAGACGGAGCACCGGCTGCTGTTCGAGCTTCGCCCCGAGGTGACTCGGGCAATCGACATGCGGGTGTACCGCGGCAAGCGGGCCGACCGCGACTATCAAGCCCAGCAACGTGGCGAGAGCTGAACCTCGCTGACCCGCTCATGAGCTCGGGCGCGGCGGTGCCGGCCTCGAACGTCGGTTCGGGTCGGTGTGTGGTGTGGTGTGGCTGGCGTGCTGCTCTGGATGCGCCGGGGGGTTACTCGAGTTTGATGCCGGTGGGGAGGAAGAACCCGATGGTCCCGTCGGGCAGGGGTTCGCAGTAGAACTTGTTGCGGGTTTTGAGGTCGTGGTGGTAGCGGCACAGGCATTGGCCGTTGGTGAGGTCGGTGGGGCCGCCGTCGACGAAGGCTCGGAGGTGGTCGGCTTCGCAGTAGATGGCGTCGCGGTGACAGCCGGGGAACGTGCAGCAGCGGTCACGGAATTTGATCAGTTGTTTCTGGGTGGTGGTGAACAGGCGGCGGGACTGGCCGGCGTTGATGATGATGTTGGGTGCGGTGTAGACGATCCGGCGGATGCGGGCTTCGAACAGGTGTTGGAGCATGATCCGGAACGGGATCGGTGTGCCCGCAAGGTCTCGCAGCGTCGCATCGGATCGACCGCCGCTGCGGTGGACGGGCCGGCAGGAACCGGGTACGGCGGGTCCGGCAGCCGCAGCCCGCCGGACGTGGTGCCAGTCGCAGTGTTGGTGGAGGTCGTGGGGTTGGTGGCGTGCGCGGTGGTGGCAGCGTCGCTTCCGGCAGCGTCGGACCCGGTGGCTGTGTTGGCGCCAGAGGCAGCGTGGTCGTTGCGGGCGGGCGCTGACACCACGGATCTACCACTGTCGGCGCCGGCGTCGTGCGGGGCCGTGTGGCCGCTCGCCCCGCTACCAGCCGCCGATGCGGCAGCTTCTTCCCGGGCGGCGGTGGCCGTGGAACCAGCGGTGCCTTCGTGAGCGGCAGTATTCTTGGAGGCAGCACCGTTCGCAGCAGCAGCGGCCCCGCCGTCGGTGCCCGTGGCGGGGCCGGTGTCGGGGGCCCAGTCGCCGAGGTCGGCATGCAGCATCTGGGCGATGAACTCCGACAGACTCAACACATCGAGGCCGAAGATGATCGACGGCTCCGGGCGTTGCGCCCCCTCGGGCGTGGATGACCCGTCGATCACCAGTGACACCAGCGCATCCAGGCGACGTTGCCGATCACTGCGCCGCAGCATCGACTTGGTGATCACTTCACCCGGCGCTGCTTCCGCCACCGCTTTCGCCCAATCGGCGTCGAAGAACTCCGCTGCCCGCTTCGACACCAGCTGATCGAAGATCTCACCGTTCACCGGATCGAGCCGTCCGGCGAGATGGAAGTTGCCGTCCAGGTCTTTCGACGACTGGTAGAACCGGCGCTCTAGATTCAACAAATACTTCTCGTACGCCCCATCGGGATCGGCGAGCGACAACCATTTCTGGCAGACCAAACCGAACTTCTGCGGCGGCAGACTGCAGGCGGCGTCGCACAGCATCTCCTCGTCCCGATACAGCAGATCTTCGAGCTTGGGATTGTTCCGCCACAACTCCCCGAGATGGTCGAGGTGGTAGCCGGTGATCTTGCCGTCCTCATGCGCCAGATAGAAGCGGGCGAACGCCACCTCAGTCTCGGACCGGCGGATCATCCGATGCGCATGCGCTGGGGTGACCTTCGCCCGATGCGCCAACCATGCCCCCGTCGACCTCGAACCGAGATGGCGGCCCACACCACGCCGATGCGCGGCGAGTGCGAGCTGCCCGGTCTGGGTCTCGAGGTGCTCGGCGGCGTTGGCCATCACCAACAACAGGTCGGCCATCTCATCGGCCGACAGATCCTCCACATTGTTCATGGAGGAGAACGTGAGGAGCTGGTTCGCCAGTTGGGCGACATAGGGCGTGGACGGATCAGCAGTGATCCGCCCGTTCTCACCCGCATCCTTCGCCGACCCGAAACCCATGCAAACAGTATGACGAGGGAGTATGACACGCCTCGACGAGGCCGTTCAGATCTGGAGGCCGCTCGTTGCTCCGCCGTCGACGAGGATGTTGGCTCCGGAAACGAAACTCGCTTGGGGACTGGCGATGAACACGACGACGTTGGCGACCTCCTCGGGACTGCCGAGCCGGCGGAACGGGTTCTCCCGCACGATCGCCTGCCACAGCTTGCCGTCTTCCTCGCGTGCTCGGTCCCAGGTGCCTCCGGGGAAGATGATGTCGCCGGGTGAGACCACGTTCGCCCGGATGCCCCGGCGGGCGACCTCTCGCGACAGCGACTTGATCATGCTCACCGTTGCCGCCTTCACCGCGGCATAGGCGGGGATGCGTGGGGCGGCGACGCTTGCGGCCCGGGAGCCGATGCACACGATGTTGGCGTCGGTGTGGTCGTCCATGTGTTCGAGCGCCGATCGGATGAGTGCGTCGGCGCCGATGAGGTCGACTGCTGCCGAAGCCTTCCAGTCGGGACCGGCGGCGGCCGACACGTTGGAGATCACGATGTCGACGCCGCCGAGGGTGTCGACCGCCCACTGCACGAACTCGGCTGGCGCGCCCTCGTCGCCCGTGTCGGCGACGGCGTGGTGGATCTCGCCGTGGGACGAAAGCTCATCGGCGGCCGCTTGGAGACCCGCGAGATCGCGGGCGCAGATGGCGACCCGAGCTCCCTCGTCAAGGAACGCCCGGGCGATGGCGAAGCCGATGCCCTTGCTCCCGCCGGTGACGATGACACGCTTTCCTGTGAGTCCGAGATCCATGGCGACACGCTAGACGCCGAGTGCTGTGGCAGCCGCTTCCTTGCAGCGGCGGCGAGCGCCGCAGACTGGCCGATGGTGGCTACCAGGTCATGGTGTTGGACAGCGTCTGTCCACGGACCGGGTCGGTGACCGAAGTCCAGACCTGGCGACCGGGATACCCCATGTGGCATGGGTCGGCCGAGAGCGAGCCGCTGCCGTCGGAGGTGAGGCTCACCGTCTTGAACCGACCGTCGACGCTGTCGTAGCAGCTCACGCTCACGCCGGTGTTCGGCGTCAGGTTGCGAGCCTCGACGTGCATGTACTGGCAGTTGCCGCTCACACAGTTCGCTCCGGTGTACGTCCCGCCACGGCTGAGGGCCAGTGTGACCGGGGGTTGGATCGGAGTGAACGTGGTCGAGCCGCTCGGACTGCAACCGACCGCATTGCAGGCCACCACGGCAACGGTGTAGGTGGTGCCGTTGGTGAGGCCGCTGTACGGCTGGCTCCGGACCCCGGCGCCGACGGTCAGCGTCGATCCTGGCGACAGCGTGATCTGGTAGCTCGTGATGGCGGTGCCGCCGGCCGACGATGGCGTCGACCAGTTGACCTGGCCGGTGCCGTCGCCGGCCGAGGCGTTCACTGCGACCGGCGCACTGGGCGGACCCCACGTGGTGGCCGACACGGTGGGACTGTAGGGGCTGCAGCCCACGTCGTTGCAGGCCCGTACCCGTACGTCGTAGGTGGAGCTGTCGGCGAGGCCGGTGATCGTGTGTCCTGTCGCGCCGCCGACGAGCGGTGCGCCGCCGTTCACCGAGATCTCATGGCGAGTGATTGGTGCGCCGTTCGAGTAGGCCCCGCCCCAGGCCGCCGTCAGCTGTCCGATGGCCGTCGGCGTGAGGCTCGAGATGGTGGGTGCGGTGGGCGGTCCAGCGGGCGTGACGGCGGTCGAGGAGCTGCTCCACAGGCCAGGGCCCTCCTCGTTCCATGCCTGGACGTCGAAGCGGTAGCTCGTGCCGTTGCTCAGGCCGGTGAACACGTAGGAGTTCGTGGCGCCGGTGGTTTGGACCAACGTGCCATTGGCTCGTATCGAGTAGCTCGAGATGGCACATCCCTGGTCGGCTGGTGCCGTCCACGACACCGTGACCTGACCATCTCCCCGTACCACCGTCGGCGCCGTGGCCGCATCAGGAACCGAGCAGGGGACGACGGGCGTCGACCATGCACTCCAGGCACCGGGGTCGGGATCGCGGTTCGAGGCACGCACCCGGAACTGTTGGGGCTGGCCGTTGGTGAGGCTGGCCCAGCGGTAGTCGGTCGTGCTGGCTCCGGCGATCGACACGATCTGGTTGGTGCTCTGGATCTGGAGTTCGTAGGTCGAGACCGGGTCGCCGTTGTTGTTCGGTGCCGTCCAGTCCACGTCGAGGTAGCGGTTGCCCCGGGTCACGATGGGCGCCGCCGGCGCAGCGGGCTCGCTGAGTGGATGCTCGCTGGTCGACCAGTTCGACCAGTCGGAGCTGCCCGCGGCGTTCACTGCCGCCACGCGGAACTGGTACTCGGTGCCGTTCGTCAGTCCGCGCCAGGTGTAGGGCGAGGAGCCGACCGAGATGATCTGGTTCGCCCCGCCCCCGATCTCGATCTGATAGACGGTGATCGGACTGCCGGTGTTGGCGGGCGGGGTCCACTCGACCCGGAGTTCACCATTGCCAAACGTGGCGGTCGGTGTTGCCGGTTGGTCGGGAACGGTGTCGGGCCGAACGTTCAGGGACCACGGGCTCCACTCGCCCCATCCCGCTGCGTTGTGCGCCTGCAGGCGGAACTCGTAGTCGATGCCGTTGCGAAGTCCGCTGAACGTGTGGCTGTTCTGTGCACCGAGGTCGATGCTCGACACGCCGTTCGTGCTACGGGCCTCGACACGGTACGCGTCGATGGGAGCACCGTTGGCCGGTGGTGCGGTCCACACGAGGGTGGCGGTGGCGTTGTCGGCGTTGGCTGCCGGGGTCGTCGGTGTCCCCGGTCGACCGACGACGTCGACCGTCACCTGGCCGACGGACTCACGATCGGCCGAACCGGCGGCATCGCGGACGGTGTACGTGAAGCTCGTGGTCCCGAAGAAGCTGGACTGGGGAGTGAAGACCACGGCCCCGTCGGTCAAGGTCGACGTGCCGTTCGGGCCGGCGCCGACCGAGACCACGGTGAGGCCGCGACCCAGAGGGTCGACGTCGTTGGTCAGCAGCTCGATCGTGACCGGTGCGCCTTGGTGGGTCGTGGCGTGATCGGCGATCGCCCGAGGTGGTGCAGCATTCACGGGAGTGACGGTGATCGTGAGACGAGACGACACGGACTCGCCATCGGGGTCGGTCGCCGTGACGTCGAGTTGGTGGGTGGTGCCGGCACCGTCGATCGGAGCCTGCAGGATGACGGTCCCACCGGACAGGGTGGCGCCAAGCGGGTTCGATTGGAGTGAGAACCGGAGGGGATCGCCGTCAGGATCATCCACGAGCGACGACAGATCGAACGGAACGACACTGCCGGCCTCGACCTCGAGCGAGCCCGGTTGCGCGATCGGTGCACGGTTGTCGGGCGGCTCGACGGTGATTCGCACCGATCCGGCGACGAGGTGGCCCGCCCGATCGTCGGCTCGGTAGGAGAAGGTCGCGGTGCCGGTGAAGCCGGTGCTCGGGATGAAGCGGACGTCGAGCGTGTTCGCCGCCGAGCGCACCACTTCGGCGACGCCACCCGTTACGTTCTCACAGCAGACGAAGAAGAGCTCGTCACCGTCCGGATCGCTGGCGCTCGCAGCGAGGCTCAGCACCAGCGGCGTGTCGTGCGGTGTGCTGGTGGCGACGGGAGCAAGCGAGGGCGCCTCGTTGGCGACGACGACAACACTGACGATCGCTTCATCGCTCAGGCCGTCGGCATCGGTGACGCGATACCGCACCTGTGTCGACTGCTGCCCGACGTCGATCGTCAGCTGGCCGGCGACAACCCGCGCCGCGGGGTCGAGCGAGGTGAGCGTCAGGGCAGAGACCTCACCGTCGGGATCACGATCATTCGCAACGACGTCGACCGTGACTCGTTGATTGCCGCGAACCGGGCCGGCGAGATCGTCGACTGCGATCGGCGGCATCGGCTCGGGCTCGGGCCGCACCACGACGATCACCGTGCCGGTGTCGCGGTTGCCGTGTCCGTCGGCGATCTCGTAGACGAACGACAACTCGGTCGGCTGCGTGACGTTCGGCGGGGTGAAGAAGACGGTGGCGCCGCGCTGGTCGATCGTGCCACGCGAGGGCTTGCCGATGAAGGTCAACGTCAGTGTGTCCCCGTCGGGGTCATGGTCGTTGGCGAGGATGTCGAGGGTCGATGGTGCATCCACGTCGAAGCGGTCGTCGTTGGCTGATGGTGGCCGGTTCTGGGTCGCGATCGGGGTGACCCCGACCTGCACCGAACCGATCGAGCGGGCACCGGCGGTGTCCACGATCACGTAGGCGAAGCGGTCGGTGCCGGTGAACCCGTCGGCGGGGGAGTAGACGATGGTCGAACCGTCGACGACGGCAGAGCCGCGCGCCGGCTGCGCCGAGATGCTCTCGATCGTGATCGGATCGCCGTCGGGGTCGCTGTCGTTGACGAGCACACCGAGGGTGATCGGCCGTCCCTCGACCGTGCGCCCGATGTCGGAGCGGGCCGTCGGCGGGCGATTGGGCTCGGTGGGGTCGATGATGCGGACGTCGACGATCGAGGCGGCGGTGGCGCCATCGATGTCGGTGACGTCGTAGCCGAAACGGAATCCCGTGGTCGCCGTCGGAGCGACGGTGATGACGATGGACTGGCTGTCCGGCCCGAGCTCGTAGGTCACGTTCTCGTCCGACGGAGGCAGTCGGATCACCGAAAGCGACCCGCCTTCGGGATCGAAGTCATTGAGTAGCACCGGAATGACGGTGCTGCGGCCCGGTCGCAGCTCGATCATGTCGGGCCGCACGATGGGCGGTTGGTTGGAGACGGCGACATCGGCCACCGAGACGACGACCACCGTTGCGGCGGGCTCGGCGATGCCGTCGGAGATGGCGTACCGGAAGGTCACTCGAGGCGCAGCGTTGGTCTCGACCGTGACGCGAAAGCCGATTCCCGGGACCGGTTCGATGGTGAGCCCGGGCGCGCCGGACCACTCGACGATGTCGACGACGTCGCCGTTCGGGTCGCCGTCGTTGTCGAGTACGTACACGAGGCGGGTGCCGCCCATCGGAATCGACACGTCGTCGCGAATCGCCACCGGCGGCTGGTTCGTTTCGGCCGGGCTGACATCGACCCGGATCTGCGCGGTGTCGTTGTTCTGTCCGTCCGATGCGAGGTAGTCGAACAGGTACGTGCCGGGCTCGTCGGGTACGAAGGAGAACGCTCCGTCGCTCGTCATATGCACGGCGGCCGAAATTGAGTCATCACCGCCATGGCCCTGGGGGCCGCGGGTCTGGGTGGGCTGGCGAGCGACGATGAGCGGATCGTTGTCCGGGTCGGCGTCGTTGTCGAGCACGTTGATCCGGGCCGGGTTGCCAACGCTCGTGACGACCGAGTCGTTGCGAGCGTCCGGAGGGCTGTTCGCACCGGCCAGCCGGATGTTGACGACGATGCGGCCCTCGGCGGTGGCACCGAAGTCGTCGGCGACGACGTAGGTCAGGTCGATCCGACCCTGTTGCGAAGCCGCGTCCGGTGTGAAGGTCACATGACCGGATGGATCGAACACGATCCTTCCGTCGTCGTTGCCGTCGGTGCCGCCCACGCTGATGAGTGTGAGCGCATCACCGTCGGGGTCACGATCGTTGCCGAGTACATCGAGCGAGACAGCTGAGCCGGCACGAGCGGTGGCCACATCGGTCACCGGTTCCGGTGGCTGGTTGGATACCTCGGAGGCGATCGAGACGTCGACGGTGACGAGGGCAGTGGCGACGCCGCCTCGTCCGTCATCGATCGTGTAGCGGAACGAGATTCGGCCGGCGAAACCCGCTCGTGGTGTGACCTGGACGGCATCGCGTGACGGCGTGATCCAGACATGGGCGTCGCTGGTGTCGACCAGCTCGACACCAGCCACGAGGAGCACGTCGCCGTCAGGATCCTCGTCGTTGTCGAGTACCCGCACCACGACCGGCCGGTCGACTCTCGTGTTCGCGGTGTCGTCGCGGGCGACGGGTGGGTCATTCTCGTCGTCATCGTCCTGCTGGTCGGCCTCGATCATCTGGACGTCGTCGGCGTCAGGGTTGAGGCGCACTTCCTCGATGCCGCCGTCGTTCTCGACCGTCGCATCGGACTCCTCGACCTCTTCGTCGGCCAGCGCAGCGCCCCAGTCGTCGATGCGGCTCAACGGTGCGTCGGCGCTGATGATCCAGGCGCCGCCGGTGTCGAGGTCGTTGATCCAGACCCAGCCGTTCACGACTCGCAACCGCAGTTCACCCGTCGCTCCTTCGATCGGCATGGTCTCGGCGCCATCATCGCCGCAGCTTCGGACGAGGGTCGGACCCTCGACGATGGCGAAGACACAGCCGTCGTGATTGACCGGTTCACTCGTTGCGCTCGGCAGGTCGAACGAACGCGTCGACCCGCCATCGCTCAGGACGAAGGCGCGCAGTGTCGTGTCGACGGCGACGATCGAGCCGTCGGGTCCCGGTTGCTGGAGGGTGTACGGGCCAACGCCCGGGCGGTGGGTCTGATCTCGACCGATCACGACGAGGTCGTCGCCGATGGCGGCGATGACGTCGTGCCCGGCAAGGGAGAGTGCGGTCGGACGATCGGCGACGGTCAGCCGATCGGCCTCGACGCCGTCGACATAGCGGGCGATCGACATCGTGTCGGTGTCGAACACGGCGACGATGTCGGGACCGACGGCGACGAGTCCGTTCGAACCCGTGACGAGGGGTGGGACCTCGGCGAGGTCGGTGATCGACGCGAGATCGTCGGTCAAGAGCCGCCAGATCCGCAGCGGTGACCGCTGTGCGACGACGATGCCGCCGTGGATCGCCCGCACGTCTGCACCCGCGGGGACGGCCAGGTCACCTTGCATCTGGTTCGTGCGGCTGTCGAGCAGCATGACCCCACCACGAGATCGGTCGTGGACGACGATCACGTCGCTCGACTGGTCGACATCGATGTCGGTTCCTGGCTCGGCGACGCGTACGGCAGCCGACACCTCGAGCACCTCACGGTTGAGATGGCCGACGGCACCGGCATCCCGTTTCAACAACCACGCGCCGCCGTCATTCGAGGCGGACTCGCTCCCGGTTCGCCCTTCCGCTCGTGTCGCCGCCCACGAAACGCCACTCAGCAAGAGCGCGACGATGAGCAGCACTCCGCCACTCCGCCAATGCCGCGCCGATACGCCCATACCTGCTCATCGGAGGTGGTCGCGACCGGCTTGAGGAACTCAAGGGCCACCCGGTGCGGGTCGAAGTACCCGACGTGAACCTCGCAGTACCAGGCTTCGACATCGTCGAGCGCATCGGATCCGGCGGGTTCAGTCGCGTCTTTCGGGCGACGCAGCGCGACCTCGGTCGTGACGTGGCATTGAAGGTCCTGTCGGTCGACATGGAGACCGCCGCACAGCGAGGTTCGTTCGAGAGGGAATGCAAGGCGATGGGTGCGCTCGCCCATCACCCGTCGATCGTATCGGTCTTTGCTGCGGCCTTCAGCGAGGACGGTCGTCCGTGCATCGTCATGGAGTACTTCGCCGCCGGAACGCTCGCCGATCGGGTCGAGGCCGACGGTCGGCTCGACATCAATGCTGCGCTACAGGCCGGCATCGAGGTGGCGGGCGCACTCCAGACGGCACACGATCACGGCGTCGTGCATCGCGATATCAAGCCGAGCAACCTGTTCGTGTCGGCGTTCGGCGGAGCGGTCCTCGGGGACTTCGGGATCGCAAGCGTCGATGATGAGCGGACGGTCACCGGTGGCGGTGGGCTGACGGTCCATTACGCACCACCCGAACTCATCGAGGGCGAACCGGCGTCGATCGCCTCCGACATCTATTCGCTGGCGGCCACGCTCTTCACGTTGGTGTCGGGTGACAAGCCCTTTCCCAGGGGACCGGGTCAGAGCACGGCCGATCTGGCCCGGCGAATCCTGCTGGAGCCGACACCGGTGCTCGGCGACGATGCGCCACCGCCCCTGGTGTCGTTGTTGGAACGAGCGATGGCCAAGCGTCCCGATCGGCGGCCCTCCTCTGCGGCGGCGTTCGGCTACGAGCTCCAGCAGGTCCAAGTCGATCTCGGGTACCGGCCGACGCCACTGATCGCCGTCGGACACGAGCCGATCGGGCAATTGCGATCGGTCGCCGACCCAACGGACAACGTGATGGGCGGGGGAGTGGTGGGCTTGCCGCCACGTAGGTCGACGTCGTGGCCAGCGGCGTGGTCGGGGTCGGGCAGTCGCCGTCTCACCGCCGCTGCGCTGGCTGCGCTCGCGCTGACCGCTCTCGGGTCGACCGCCGTGGCCCTCGGACGGCGAGACGCCGACGCCGCCGTCGATCGCAACGACGCCACGGCGACCGTCGAACAGCAACTGCCCGACCAGTTCTTCGAACTCCCGAGCGTCCCGACCGACGTACGCGTCGAGGATGATGCCAACGGTCGATCCACCGTCTCGTGGGACGCCGGCGAAGGACGTGTGGCCGTCGCCTACCAGATCGAGATCGTGGGCTCCGGAGCGGTGGTCGAGACGAGCGAGACGAGTGCCGTTCTGGAGACGGACTCGCCATCAGTGTGCGTGGTGGTGCGGGCGGTGGGTGATGGAGGCCGGTTGTCGGCGGACAGCGAACCGGTCTGCCGGGCGGACTGACTGGCGTCAGACGTAGGTGGAACCCTTTGGTGCGCCGACATCGGTGCGCATCATCACATTCACCAAGGCCGGCTTGCCCGACGCGAAGGCCCGCTCGAGCGCCGGGCGAATCTGATCGGGTTCGGTGACGCACTCGCCGTGCCCGCCGAGGGCCTCGACCACGAGGTCATAGCGGGTCGGAGCCAGTTCGGTGGCGACGAGGCGGTCCTGACCGTAGATCATGGCCTGCGGCCGCATCATCTGGCCCCAAGCCGCGTCGTTTCCGACGATGCCGACGATCGGCAATCCGAACCGGACGGCGGTGTCGAACTCGAAGCCGTTGAGTCCGAACGAGCCGTCGCCGTAGATGATCAGCACTCGCTGATCCGGGCACGCCAATTGAGCGGCCAATGCGAACGGCATCCCCACGCCGAGCGTGCCGAGTGGCCCCGGGTCCATCCAGGTGCCGTTCTCCGGCACGCGCAACACCTTCGATGCCTGAGCGACGATGTCGCCACCGTCGCCGATCACGATCATCGAATCGTCGGTGTCGACGAACGACGCGATCTCCGAGCAGAGCCGCAGCGGATCGATCGGCACCTCGTCGCTCGTGAGCTGGAGCGCCAACGCTGCCTCGGCTTCGACTTCGGCCGCACGAAGCGTGGCGGACCACTCGGCGAAGTCGACGCCTCCCCGCTTGGTCAGGCGTTCCTCGAGTGCCGCCAGGTTGGCGCCGAGGTTGCCGACCAGGCCGACGTCGGCGGAGCGGTTCTGGCCGATCAGGGTTTCATCGAGATCGAGCTGGATGATCTTGGTGCCGGCAGGGATCGACGCACCGAACTTCATGCGGAAGTCGAGCGTGGTGCCGGCGAGCACGACCACATCGGACTCGGCGAGCGCTTGCTTGCGACTGCGATTGAAGTACTGCGGGTGGCTCATCGGGAGCTGGCCACGGCCCATGCCGTTGGTGAAGCACGGCATCTGGGTCGACTCGACGAACGAACGCAATCGGGGTCCGCCCTCGGACCACTTGAGTGCGGTGCCGGCCATGATCATCGGTTGGCGGGCGGCGGCGAGGATGGCGGCCGCCTGATCGAGCGCATCGTCGGCGGCGCTGGCGGCGACCCGGTAGTCACGGAAGACGGGGAGCGGCGTGGCGAGATCGACTGGGCCGTGGAGCACGTCCATCGGGATCTCGAGGAAGGCGGGACCGGGCACACCCGACATGGCGTTGCGAATGGCGAGCTCGATGTACTCGCCGATGCGCTTGGTCTCGTAGCACGCGTCGGCCCACTTGGTGATCGGCTTCATGAGCGCAACGTGGTCCATCTCCTGCAACGAACCGCGACGGAGATTGTTGAATGGGCCCTGTCCACCGAAGACGAGGATGGGGGAGTTGGCTCGCCACGCATTGGCCACCCCGGTGACGCCGTCGGTGACGCCGGGGCCGGCGGTGAGGATGGCGACGCCGATCTTGCCGGGGTTGAGCCGGGCCCATGCATCGGCGGCATGGGTGGCGGCCTGTTCGTGGCGGACGTCGATCACCTGGATGCCCTCGTCGAGGCAGCCGTCGTAGATGCCCATCACATGCCCACCCGACAGGGTGAAGACACACTCGACGCCGGCGGCCTTGAGCGCCTTGGCTGCCAGCTGGCCGCCGTGGCCCATCGTCGCGCTGTCTCCCGTCGCTGTACTGCCGGCCATGTCGTTCCTCCAACCTCTGCTGCGTGTCGCCGACACTACTGGGGGTCGCACGCTGCGGCGAAGCGGACGCACTACGCTCGCAAGGCCCCCTGCCCGGGTGGCGGAACTGGCAGACGCAGAGGGCTTAAACCCCTCGATCCTTCGGGATGTACGGGTTCAAATCCCGTCCCGGGCACCGCTGTGAGCTGGGAATTCATGAATTGCTTGCGTGCGGAGCCGACTCCGAGCCAGATTTAGTCGCGAAAATAGTCGCGAACGACGGGGGCGGGATGCGGGGCACGATCGAGAGGTATGGCAAGGGCTGGCGGTATCGGGCCGAAGTCGGGCGTGATCCGGCGACGGGTCGGCGCAAGTTCGTGAGCAAGGGCGGGTTTGCGACCCAGGGCGAGGCTCGGCGAGCCCTGAACAAGAAGCTCGTCGAGATCGACGATGGGACCCATGTCGAGCGTCGGCGAATCACGGTGGCCGACTACCTCGACGAGTGGTTCGAGGGGGCAGAGCATGACCTGCGCCCGACGAGCGCTGCGGGCTACCGGCGGGCGATCGTGAAACTGAAGGCGACCTTGGGTCACCGACAGCTGCAGGAGCTGACGCCGGCAATGGTCGAGGCCTCCTATCGGCAGCATCGAAAGGACGGCCTCGCCCCCAAGACGATTCTCAACACGCACTCGGTCCTGCGGAAGGCATTGAACGATGCGGAGCGTTTGGGCCTGGTGCAGCGCAATGTGGCACGCTCCGCCAAACGCCCGAAGGTGCTCCGGGCCGAGCAGGCAACCTGGTCGGCCGATCAGCTGAGCGAGTTCTTGAACTCCATCCGAGACGATCCCTATTTCGGCGTGTATCTCACTGCTGCGACGACCGGGCTGCGACGTGGCGAGTTGCTCGGGCTCGGTTGGCCGGCCGTCGACCTCGACAGCGGTTCGCTGTCGGTGGTGCGGACTCGAACGATGGCGAGCTCCAAGGAAGTCGAGGGTGAGACGAAGACCGATCGGAGCCGGAGACGAATCTCGCTCGACCCGATGACGGTGGAGATGCTTCGTCGGCTCCATCGAGATCAGCTCGAGCAACGGAAGGTCGCGGGTCCGGCCTGGATCGAGACGGGACTGGTGTTCACCGATGCGATTGGCAGGGGAGTGAGTCCCGACGCTGTCTCGCAACACTTTGCGATCCTGGTGAAGCGATCCTCGCTGCCCTATGTGCGCCTGCACGACTTGCGCCATACGCACGCGACGCTCGCATTGAAGGCCGGCGTACATCCGAAGGTCGTGTCCGAGCGGCTCGGGCATGCTGGCATCGGCATCACGCTCGACCTGTACAGCCACGTGTCGCCAGGCATGGATCGCGATGCTGCCAACGCCGTCGCCGGTCAGCTGTCGATCGATCTCTGATTGCCGAACCCGGATGCATCGGCGCCCGGTGCCTGAAGCTTGGCTGCGTCGAGCATGGCTTCGAGCGATCGCTTCGGAATTCGTAGGCGCCGCCCGAGGCGGATCACGGGAAGTCCCGTGCTCGGGTCCGCTCGGTAGAGCATGGTCAGTTCGTAGGCGGACGATCGGCTGATGCGCAGTGCGCTTGCCGCCTCCTCCACGGTGAGTAGATCAGGTAGATCGTGGATGCCGGGCATTGGTGTCTTCCTCTCGGACGTCGTCGGACGACACAGGAAGGCGGACAACGGACGCCCAACGCGACAGCTCCTGCTCACATTCAACGCCAATCAGATGGGCGAGGCGCGCAGCGTCCGCTCGAGACGTGACCAGTCCGGCCCCGGGTCACGAGAGAGGTACGGGCTTTCGGAGAGCGACGGCGTTGCGGAAGCAGCACTGCGCTCCCGGACCACCGGGGTGGTTGTGTGCTCGTTCGGTTCCACACCGAATGCCACTGCACCGAGAACTGCACCAACCTGTTTGAGCGCTGCACCACCGACACGATCCGCCTCATTGGCCTATGCGCGGCTCGGCATCTGCACGACCGCCGCCGCGCTTGTCGCATCCGCTGTCAGGTCACTGCGAACAGTGAGCGCCGACCTTGCACCCATCAGCGCTTGCCTCGACGATGCCGAGGCGAGCGGCGGGGGAGAGGTCAGCGACAACCCGGTGCTTGCCAGTGGTCAGCCAGCGCTTGGCGGTGCGTCCATGATCGACGTCAGCACTCTCGACAGAACCGGTGACGTAGCTGACCGCTCGACCGGGAGCGCACTGCGACGGTGTGCTGCGGAAGCCTGCTGCCTCGCTGTCAGAACGTCCCTGGGGGTCCCTCGCGGCGTCGAGGATCTGATCGTGGTGTTGTGTCGCTCGGGCGGAACATCGGCGATGTGGCCGGACTCCACGTACTCGTCACGTTGCGGGCACACGGGCGCTGCGACAGCGATCGACGCTGGCGTACACGCCAGCCGCCGCCCCAAGTTGACCGCGTTCCGATCGCATGGTCGATCGCTCACCAGTCAGCACGAACCCTTCTCGGCCGCGACTCGGCCCAGCACGCACTGCACCAGTTCTCGCTCCAATGTTCGGCACAGACTTGCCCCTTCCGCCTGGCGGCGGAAACGGCTTGTCGATCGAGGCTCGCGTTCCCGGCCCGCCGAGCTGGCCAGCTGTCTGACGTCGTGGCGGGTCGCCGCGAACCCCGGTGTATCGGCAGTGGCGATGCGCCCGTTAGCTCCGCCACCGGCGGAAGTAGCAAGTCTGTGCCGGACGTTTTGGGATCTGCTGGAGTCGTCGGCTGTGGCGTGGCGAGCGACGAATTGCGGACGGGCGATGGATGGCGCTTCGAGCGATTCGGAGCATGTTCACGGGGCGCCGTTGTGCTTGAGGGAGGCGACTTCGTGATGGCCGGCCAGGCCTGTGGCCGTGGCCATCGGTCGCCTCCGCACGTCGTGAAGGCGGGGCTGCCTGCGGAGCCACCGGTCATCTTCCCGGTGAAGCTCGGATGACGATCGCTCCACCGGCGATCGCCCCGATGTGCGTTGGCGCGGCCTGGGCTGCACTTCTGCGATGTTGGTGCAGCGGGTGGTGCAGCCGTTGGTTCGCCGCTCGGAGCCGCTGGTGCAGTGGTTGGTGCAGTCGGCGTTGGCTGCGCGCATCCTCGGCTCGGCGGCGGAGCAGCCGGACGTGTCAACACTGTACGGGCGTGATTTGCATGGGCGGAGAGGTGCCGCCTGACTGTTCGCGAGCGGCGATATCGAAGCGTCACCTATCGGCACCCTGGGGGCATGCCCCATCTGGATATTGACCGCGCGTTTGGGGACGGTTGTCGCCGAATTGGCTGGCGCTTGCCGGGGACCGTTCTGGGCGACGAGACGTCGCGCTGACCCGGCGTGACCGAGTGTCGCGGAGTCCTGGGACATTGGGGGTGGTGCGCTACTGCGTGGATGTCTGCCACGCTCGCTCCCGGTCGTGGATGTCGTTGGTGACGATGAAGCGGCTGAGCGGGAAGTCGAGCCGTCCGGCCGAGCCGTGAAGCGTGAGGACCACGACACGATCGATGTGCGGATGGGGCTTCATCCGAAACTCGACGTCTCGAAGGTCGCCATCGATGGCCAGCCGAAACGGGTTGGTGCGGGTCGGCAACACCACGGTGCGTACGAGCGAGTTGCGTGTCCCTTCGAGCTGGATCCCTCGAGTGATCATCATCCAACCGGCGAAGTACGCCATCCAGAACATGCAGAACACGAAGATGAACGCCGAGACCGCCTTCGCTGGCGGCGAGGTGTACACGCTCGGACCGTGACTCGTCGTGATCAGCAAGTAGACGATCAGACAGATGCCGGCGCCGACCGCCTCGGCCGCCAAGAACCGGAAGAACCCGACCCGAACAAGAACGAACCTGTCATCCAAGAGACGCGGCCTCTAGCGGAAAACGGCGGCAAGCCACGGCAGGAGCAGACTCGCCGCACCCGTAACCACGAGCGTGCGGGGAAGTTCCGCCATCTGGTGGTGATAGATCGTGCTGATCGATTGATCTTTCTGCAGACTCGGCAGCGGGGTCGTTCCTCGTCGGGTACCGCGCCAACGGATGAGTCCGGCGGCAAGGAACAGCGCGACCGCGAACGCCGTCGACCATGCCACTTCGCTCCAAACCACGTGCACTGGCCGGTCGTCCTTCCGTCTGCGCTGAGCAGCGACAAGTTCGTGCCGCTCCTCGGACCTCCCAGACCTGTTGCCAGGGTAGATGGCATCTCGCTGCTCGCTTTCGATGATCCGAGCGGCCAAGGGATGCAGCATTGTCGGCGAGAGTCGGTCGGGACCGGTGGGTGGGTCAACGCCGAGGGCCTGAGCGGTGCGGCCTGGGTTGCGGGTTGCGTTGCGCCGATCCGGAGAGTGACGTTCTACGCGTTGATATCGACCATGTGCACGACACCGAAGCCGAACAGGGCCCCGAAGCTGATCATCGCCAACCTTGGCAGGATCCGTTCGGTTCGTTCCTGGTAGCCGGCCATACGCCACAACTGCCGCCAGATCGGAGCGCTCGCGACCATCATCGAGCAATGGTCGTTCCCGACTTCTGTCTGTCGGCCGAGGATCCGGTGCGTCGCAGGCCGGTAGCCGGTGCGTCGGCCGTGATACTCGATCAACTGGGACGCGGCGTTGGCGCTGACGAAGACGACACCCCCAGCAAACAGGCGGTGCAGCTCGAGTCCCGGCACCGGAACCGCGAGCACAGCCATGATGCTGATGTGGGCGATGAGAATCGATGTCCAGAACACGGTCCTGCGTGCGTGGTAGGCAGTGTCGACTCCGGCCGCTGGCTCGAACCTGGCAGGCGTGCTGGTCCCCATAGATGTATTCGAGGCTAGAGCACACTGCACCCAGGCGTTCCACGCCTCCAGCGTGACTGCTCGGGGAAGGACGTGACATGTTCGGTGTATCGGCGATCGCTGGTGTCGTGTTCGCGTGTCGCATCGTTGCTCAGCAACGTGGCCCGCTGGGTCGCTACTGAAGCGTCTTCCAGGCCGCGAAGTTCTCGACGAACCCCGGCTCGACACGTTCCAGAGCAACATCGGCACAGATTGACCCGGCGGAGCCTTGGAACACGAACGTGACCCAGGTCAGCCTCGGTGGTGACACTGCGAACGTGCTGAAATGCTGCTTGAGCAGGGTCGCGAAGGGAACCGGCTCGGGTAGCGGAAGCGGTGGGGACACCAGTTCGACGTCGCGGAGATCACCAGCCAACCGTCGGGTGCGGGGCCAGGGAACGTACTGGTAAACGAGCAGCTCACCTCGCCGGCCGACGATCAAGCTGTTCCGCCGCCAGGCCAGACCGACCAAGGTGATCGTGGCGAAGAACAAGGAGCCGGCCCCGACGACGCGTGCGATCGCGTTGCGGCCAAGGCCGGCCTCGCCGTTCAGACCGAGCCACAGGACGAACGCTGCGAGCGGCAACACGAACAATCCCGCGTACATCCGGGCACGGTTGTAGCGAACAATCACGATCGACACCGCCTGGTCCGCCATGCCCGCCCAGCGTAGAGCGACAGCCACGTGAGGAACCGAGCGTCGGCGAAGCCATGAGTATCTGATCGCTGCTGAAGATCAACTCGCCCGACATCGACAGGGCTGCGTCGCTCAGTGCTGCAGAGATGCTGTGGTCGATCGGAATGGAGCTACGGAGATCACTCTGGCCCGAAGCGCCCCAGAACTCTCTTGTCGCTACCCGCACGAACCGCCGCCGAACGAAGGCCTGGAGACGTTCCTGCGGCTCTACCAGCCGAGCTGTTTGAGCACGCCCAACGCGAGAGCGAAGAGGCCGACGACAACGAGAGTCGGAGGCAGCATGTGAAGCCGGAAATTCAGAACATCGTCATAGGTCCCGCCCCTACGACCAAGCTCCTTGAAGCCAACCCTCGGAACGGCTCGACCAACTCGGCGTAGAACCCAGGCGAGCACCCAGCACACGAGCGCGATGACGATTGGGACAACCACTACTGCCTCCGTCGAATTGTCAGGACTCCAGGAACGATCGTTGCCGGCAGCGACGAAAGACACGATCGATGACACGCGAGTACTGTCGCTTGAACGCACCAACACTTCCGAAGGGGTGTTCGTTCCGTAGCCTGCCGTTGCTCACGGACTGCAGCAAGCTCGACGGTCTGAAGCCGCATCCTCTGGAGCCCGAACGACATGAACACGGCAACGGAGGGATCACCACGGGTCGTGCTGGTCAGGGTGAGTCCGAGAGCGATATCGCTGTTGATGGTCGGCTCGGTCGGACTCTTCATGACCGGTGCCTACTACCTGATCGACATGGGCAACGATCCCGGTTTCGTCCTCACTCAGACCACCGGCATCCGTTGGGCATTTGCCGGCTCTGGTCTGATGGCGGCGTCGGTGTGGAGTGGGGAACGGATTTCGCGGTGAGGGGCTGCCCTGCTGAAGGGAAGTGTCATCGTGCCGAAGGGCATCAAGCCATCGCCTGAGTTCCGTGCTCAGGCTTGTCGTCAAGTCACCGAGTACTCCCGACCGGTGCGTGAGGTCGCCCAAGAACTCGGCATCTCGCATGAGACTCTGCGAACCTGGCTTCGTCGAGCCCGCCAGGAGGAGTCCCGAGTGGCCGAAACCGAAGAATCCGATCTCGCGGCCGAGAACAAGCGTCTCCGCGCCGAACTCAAGCAGGCGAAGGACGACCTGTATTGGGCCGGGCAGGAGAACGAGTTCTTGAAAAAGCGGCGGGCTTCTTCGCAGCCGAACAACGCCCGAAGCGTGGTTCGCAGTGATCGACCAGATCGCTGTTGCTGGGGAGAAGCCCGAGTTCCCGATCGCCCGCATGTGCGGGTGGGCGCAGGTGTCGGAGTCTGGGTTCTACGCCTGGCGCCGCCGCACCCCTCTGCCGCCGCTCGTCGCCGGGTGTGGCTGGCCGGTGAGGTCGCCCGAGTGTTCGGTGCGTCCAATGGTGTGTTCGGCTACCGCAAAGTGCACGCCCAACTTGCGGATGAGGGGATCGTGGTGTGTGACCGGCTGGTCCGGGATCTGATGGCCGAACAGGGCCTGGAGTCGTGTCATCCGGCGCCGTGGCGGCATCTCACCCAACCCGATGGGACCCCGCCGGCCCCTGATCTCATCGGCCGTGACTTCGCCGCCACGCGGCCCGGGGTCCGCCTGGTTGGCGACATCACCCAGATCGACACGTGGGAAGGCCCGGTGTTCTTGGCCACGGTGATCGATCTGTACAACCGTGAAGTGATCGGTTGGGCCATGGCCGAGCATCATCGGGCCGAGCTGGTGTGCGCAGCGATCGTGATGGCCCGCCGGAACCGGCGGGTCCGCCGGCGAGCGATCTTTCATTCTGATCGTGGGAGTGAGTACACCTCGAGGGCGTTCCGGCACTGCCTGCGGGTGAACGGGCGGATCCGCTCGTCGATGGGCCAGGTCGGCTGCTGCCCCTTTACCGGCCAATCGGATCTGGTGTTGGCGGCTTGAGCCCAGATAGTTACTGGGTTTCCTGAGATTCTTCCTTGCGTTTCTCTGGCGTCGGGTTTACATGTTTTGGTGTGCCTGCCGCTGGGTTGATCCTCGAGCAAGACGATGTCGGGGTCTGGTCGATCGGGGGTGCGGGGGCGGAACGGTTCGGGTTGGTCGACGAGTATTTGAGCTATCTGGCCGACCGGAACTATTCGCCTCGAACGATCCGGACGTACGGCTACGGGCTCCTCGCGTTCGTCCGTTGGCTCGATGCTGAGGAGATCGACTTGGCCGAGGTGACGACTGATGTGTTGCTCAGGTTCTTGGCGGCGTGCCGGGTCGAGCGGGTTGCTGGCCGGCCGGGACCGAACGTGGTGTTGATGAACGGTCGTCGTGCTGACGCTTTGTCGCCGTCGACGGTGAACCTCCGGTTGGCGGCGGTGTCGGGCATGTTCACGTTCCGGACGATGCGGTGCCCGGAGTTGGGGAACCCGGTTCCCAAGGGCGCTGAGGCGCGTCGTCGGTCGCCGGCGGAGCGTGGCGGCATGTTGTCGCATGTCGAGCGTCGCCCTCGGCGGCGTTCACCGATACGTGTCCGCGAGGCGAACCGGCTGCCACGGTCGCTCGACGCCGACCAGGTCGTGGCCTTGTTTGGGTCGTTGTTGACGTGGCGTGACCGGGCGATCGCCGGGTTGATGGTGTTCTGTGGTCTGCGCTCGGTCGAGGTTCTCGGCCTCGACGTCACCGATGTCGACATTGGTGGCCGCTGGCTCCGGGTGAACGGCAAGGGCGCTAAGGAACGTCGTGTCCCGCTCGATGTCGATGTTGCCGGGGTGATCCAGACCTACCTGCTGGCGGAGCGGCCCGAGACGGCGAGCGGCCGGTTGTTCATCGTTGCCAAGGGCCCGACCCGCGGGCAGCCGTTGACCACGGCCGGGCTGCGGCGGATCTTCCGGTATCACCGGGAACTGTCTGGTGTTGCGGGCGGGCATCCGCACGCGTTGCGCCACACCTTCGGCACTGCGCTGGCCGAGGCCGGGGTTGATCTGGCGGTGATGCAGGCCCTGCTCGGCCATACCCATATCGACACCACTGCCCGCTATGTCCATCTGGCTCCGACCCATGTCAAAGCTGAGTTCGATGCTGCCCGTCAACGACAACGCCACCAGTCCTGAACCAGCCGGCCCGCTGCCCCAGGGCGACGAGTTGTTCGAGATCTACCGGGAATACATGACCGCCACGGGGCGGGGCAACGTGACTTCGGAACGCGCCGCCCGATTGTTCCTGCGAGCATGGCCTGAGCCGTCGGCCTGGGAGGCCGAACCGTTGGACGTTCGCCTCGCCATCGATCCGTCAGCGACGGCGTTGTTGGCGATGTTGATGATGTCGGGCCGTGTCCGCCCGGGTTGGGATTGGCTGGTGAGACGCAAACTCTCAGCGTTCTGGTCCGCCAGCGCCGGCACGCCGATCGGCGACGACATGGCGGCGTTTGTTACGGCGGCGGTCGAGGTCGGGTTCACCCCGATCCAGGCCCGCCGGGCCGGGTCCCAGTCGATCGGCCGGGTGTTGATCCAAACCGGTCGCCGTCTCGATCAGATCACCGTCGCCGACCTCGACGCGCTGGCCCGGGCATGCACCGATCGTGAGGCGGTTACGGGTCAGGGCTGGCGGCACTATCGCAGCGCGATCGTGTGTGCTCATCAGGTGTTGTTCCATCTCGGCGTGCTCGACACGCAACCACCGCCATCGTTGACACCGTTGCCTCTGACGGACCGGTTCGCCGGTTGCACCCCGAACTCGGCGGGTTGATGGTCGCCTACCTGGAACGCAAGACCGGCACGTGTCGCCCCAAGACCGTGACTGCGTTGGCGACCCGCCTCAACCATTTCGGCCTGTTCCTCACCGACACCGACCCGACGCTCATCTCGTTCAACGGGCTCGACCGGCGCCGCCATATCGAGCCGTATCTGAACTCCGTCGCCGGCGCGTCGTCGTCGAAGACCGGGCTCCCGCTCACGATCGCCGATCAGGACCGTCGGATCCGGGCGGTCGATCACATGCTGGTCGAGATCGGCGAATGGGGCTGGGACGACGCACCGCCACGACGACTGATCTTCCGTTCCGATCATCCCCGGCTCCCCAAACCGTTGCCCGCTACCTTCCCGTCGACGCTGATCGTCGACTCGCTGCCGCGTTGGAAGCATCGCCGTATCGGCTGTCGGCTGACGCCCTGCTCCTTGCCCGGGCGGTCGGGCTCCGTATCGGTGAACTCATCGATCTCGAACTCGACTGCGTGCACGACATCGCCGGGAACGGATCATGGTTGAAAGTCCCACTCGGGAAACTCGACACCGAACGCATGGTCCCCTCGATGACGAAACCGTCGCGCTGATCGACCGGATCGTCGACACCCGCACCCCGGGCCGGCCGATCAACCATCCCCGCGACGGGCGTCCCACCCAGTTCCTGTTCACCCACCACGGCCGCCGGCTCTCACAAACCGCGGTCCGTCACGAACTCAGCCGTTCCGCCGAGGCCGCAGGGATCGGCCCTGTCACCCCACACCAACTCCGTCACACCTACGCCACCGCCATGGTCAACGCCGGTGTTTCTCTCCAAGCGCTCATGGCGCTCCTCGGGCACGTGTCCGCGCAGATGAGCCTGCGCTACGGGCACCTGTTCGACACGACCGTCCGGGCCGAATACGAACGAGCGCTCAACCTCGCGAAGACCAGGATCGGGGCCATGCCCCTCACCCAGACCGGCCGGGACCTGATCCCGGTGAACGCCATCAACACCAGCGGCGACTGGCGGGACGAGCCAGCGATCAAAGCCAGACTCGCCGGCGGCTACTGCCTCCGAGCCCCCGCCCAGGGCGCCTGCGCCTACGCCAACATCTGTGAGCACTGTCCGAACCTGCGCACCGACGCTGCGTCGGTCACCGTCCTCGCTGCCCAACGCGTTGATACCCGTGCCTTGGCTGCTGACGCCGAGCGTCGTGGCTGGATCGACGAAGCCGACCGACACCACCGGCTCCTCGAACGCCTCGATCATCTCATCGAACAGGCCGGCGCATGACCAAACTCGACGGCATCGAACAAGCCTGTCTCGACCTCACTGCCGAACAGATCAGGGTCACGTTCGCCGCGGTCGCTCAACGAACAGGTCTCAGCCGGACCACCCTCTACAACACCCCTGAGCTCCGGGCAGTCATCGACGCCCACCGAAACCAGCCTTCCGATCCCCGAACCCTGACCAGCCTCACCCACGAAATCGGGCACCTCCGCACCGCTCTCGAAGCCATCGCCGACAGAGTCCGCCAACACGAAGAACGCCTCCGCCACCTCGAGGACAGACAACCCCGACAACGAGCGAACTAGACACCGCCACCCGACTCCACACGGGCACATGTGAGCCAAGATTGGCCGGTTAACCCGCCCTGTTCAGTAGCGGTCCGGGGTTGGGGGTGGTGAGTCCGCGGAAGTGCCCTTCTGGTGCGGGAAACTTGTGCTTGTCGAAGGCCAAGTGATCCGAACCCGAAGGGCACTTTCATGGTGAAGCGTAGACCGCGGCGGCCGGCTCTGAAGGTGACCGGTGATGGGAATGGTGTGGCCAATCACGCAGGGGCGCGTCTGCTTGCCGATCTGGCCGACGCGGTGGGGTTGACTGGGGCGTTGTCGGCGGCGATGGCGCCGACCAAGCAGCGTCACCGGGGCCACGACCGTGGCGAAGTGCTGTGCGATCTGGCGGTCGCGATCGCCGATGGGGCTGAGACGATCTCGGATCTCGCGGTGCTTCGCGACCAGCCCGACCTGTTCGGCCCGGTGGCGTCGCACCCCACGACGTGGCGGTCCCTGGCCGCGATCGACGGCGAGGCGCTGGCACGGATCAAGGCCGCTCGTGCGCAGGCTCGAGCGAACGCCTGGGAGGCAGGCGCTGATCCTGGGTTCTATGTGATCGATATCGACGCCACGCTCGTCGGGTCCCATTCGGACAAAGAACATGCGGCGCCGACCTGGAAGCGCGGGTTCGGGTTCCATCCGCTGCTGGCCTATCTCGACGCCACCGGTGAAGCACTCGCCGGTGTGCTGCGACCAGGCAACGCCGGCTCAGGCACCGCCGCCGATCACGTCACCGTGCTCGACGAAGCCCTCGGCCAGCTACCAGTTGACCCGACCCAGGACGAGATGATCGTGCGGGCCGACTCCGCCGGCTGGTCACACGACTTCGTCGAGGCCTGCCGCGGCCGGCACGTACGGTTCGTGATCGGTCACCAACTCACCGTGCAGATCGCATCCGTGCTCGTTGACCTGCCGCAACGGGCGTGGCAGCCAGCGATCTCCGCCGACGGGTCCGACTGGCGCGAATACGCCGAAGTCGCCGAGATCACCCATCTCGTCGCCGACGTCTTCAACGCCACACGACCCTGGCCCCCAGGGCTCCGGATGATCGCCCGCCGCGAACAACCACACCCAGGCGCCCAACTCACCTTCACCGACATCGACGGACACCGCCAAGTGTTTGTCACCGACCTCGCCGACACCGACATCGCCTACCTCGAAGCCCTCTACCGCGGCCGGGGTCGAGCCGAACGACAGATCTGCGACACCAAAGCCACCGGACTGGCCAACCTGCCATCGCACTCATTCGCCATCAACCACGCCTGGCTCCACCTCGTGCTCTGCGCCCACGACCTACTTGCTTGGACCAAGCTCCTCGCACTCAAAGGCACCAGCCTCGCCAACGCCGAACCCAAACGGCTTCGCTACTGCCTCCTGCACACCGCCGCACGCATCGGACGCACCGGACGACAAACCACCTGCCGGCTCGCCGCCAACTGGCCCTGGACCCCGACCTCGTCACCGCGTTCGACCGCGTCCGCCATCTTCCGCTGCGCTGCTGAGCAACACATCGCGGTCCACCGGCGACCGCAGCACCCCGCCAGCCGGCCAACCCCACCACCCCCTCCACACCAACCCCGCACGCCCCGACACCGAACCAGGCCGCCACGAACACCCGACCACGACCCACCCCCTCACCACACCAACACCAACAACCCCTACCGAACAGCCTGGGTTAAGCGTACGACAACGCGGTCGCTGAGTCGTTCTTTGCTGCGTTGAAGAAGGAACTCGTGCATCGCACCGAGTTCCCCACCCGCGCTCACGCTGAGGAAGCGGTTGCCAACTACATCGAGATCTTCTACAACCATCGCAGGCCCCACCAGGCACTCGGGTATGCCACCCCCGCCGCCTACCGGGCCCGACGAGTCAACTCAACCGCAGCCTGACACCGCGCGATCCAGTACTCACTCCATTGCTCCCATATCGGAACCACCACCCATCATCCCGCTCATCCCCCCCATCCCACCGTCTTCGAGTAGCGCAGCGAAGGTCATTTCGGGACTGTTGCCATCGATGTCGTCGAGCCAGTCGTCGAGCACGATGACCGATTCCACGTCGTACTCCCCGGGCTCTGACGGATCCTCCACGATGATCGGGGCATACATGCCGCGATCGAGATCGAGACCCATGTGGGGATGGAACCAATGCGTTCCCGGATCGGGAACGACGAAGCGATACGTGAAGAGCCCACCAGCAGCTGTCGGATCCTGGGTCACATTCGGCACCCCGTCCATGTCGTTCCGGATCGCAAGGCCGTGCCAATGAATCGTCGTCGGGGTCGTGAGTTCGTTCTTGAGGTTGACCGTGAGTTCATCGCCCGCTCGCACACGAATCTCTGGGCCGGGCACCAGCCCGTTGTAGGCGACCGTTCGCACCCTTCGGCCTGCGAGATCCAGCTCGACTGGTCCAGCCGTGAGATCGACGACCTTGCTGCCAGCGCCGCTCACAACTCGCTGTGCCTCCCGGATGGCGATGTCGCTTGCGGAGACACCAACGGTCCCCGCAGTGGACCCGCTGCTGCACCCACCAAGCCAAAGCCCCGCGGCCCCGGCGCTGGTGGAGATGAGGAAACGACGACGACTCCATCCGGAGGTCGAAGACATGGTGAGTTCCTTTCGTATTGGTCGAACCGACAGAGTGTAGTAGTAACTGTCAGAGGTTCGTCGGCAGCCGATCACCCAAGAAGGGCGTGGGCGCTGGCCAACACCACTAGCCCTACGTCACTACGGTGCGTCGAAAGACGGCGAAGGCGCAGGAGCCGAGGGCAATGAGCCAGAGTCCAGCCAGAAGTGCCGAGCCGGACTCATCGAACGTGGGTGTGAACGCACCGTCCATCATGACTCTGACCGCACCATGGGCAGGCAGGTACCGGCCCCAGGTGGGCGGGGCTGCATCGAACATGGCGTTCTGCGCAATCCCAACGTCGATGAATGGCATGACGAGCATTACGTACAGCCCGCCGAGCCGACCGAGTAGTGGTCCGACAATCACACCGATCATGGCGTAGGTCAGGGCAACGAGAAGATTGGCGGCGACGAACTGCGGCCAGCGTCGAGGCTCGAAGCTGAACGCCGTCACGGCAACCGAAACGACCGTCGCCAAGCTCGTTGCGGCAAAGACGACCGCCAACCGGACAGCGAGGATCTCCCAGGCGCCGAATCGGGTGAGTGAGAGCCGCCGGTTGGCCTGCGACGAATCAAGAACGACGAAGAGCCCGACGAGCGAGCTCAGGAATCCGACAGTGATGGGCACCATGATCGCGCCGTGCAATTGAGCCATCGACAACATGGTCAGCCGACTCCGACCGTCTTCAACAAGCTCGACCGGTGTTGGCGAATCGGGTGTGATGGCGATCGAAGTGGTGATGAACGCTGCCGGCAGTCCGAGCAACAGCACCCACATCACCGGAGTGCGCCGGAGTTGACGACTCGCCGACCCGAGGGCGATAGCCACTCGTTGGCGTCGATGGGGCGAACCGTTTGGCCTCGGGGCTCGTCGGCTCGTCGATACCAAAAGGAAGAGCGCCGCAGTCGTCACAGCGAAAGTGGCCCAAAGCAGTGAGATCCCGGTGTCGCCGAGCCGCCAGGCATGGCCCGATGCCAGGCCGGTGATCATCAACGTGGGGTAGTGCAGGGGAAAGACCCGCAGGAATGGCGAGGTTCCACCCATCGCCGGTCCGAAGAAGACGTCGAAGATCCAGAGAAATACGACGATCAGCGATCCGTTCATTTCGGAACGCACCAACGAGCCGACCACGACACCGATTCCGGTGTAGGTCGCCGCAAAGATGAGCACCGACCCGACCAGTTCGGTGTTCATGGCCACATCGCTCCGCGCCCAGACGGCGATCAAAGCGCCAAAGGTGGATGCAATGGCCAGAGCGAAGGTGGAACACAAACGAGACACGGTGATTCGGTAGGGCTGAGCTCCGACGACTGCCAAACGCCGGTCGGCATCACGCGACGCCGAGACGTGAAAGAAGGCCGATACACCAGCCAGCACCGAGGCGGCCCATCCAGCAGTGGCAGCTTCTACGTTGCCGATGTCGGCGACACCGCTCAAGATGTCGCCGAACTCGGCCAGCGTCCCGGCCGACATCGTGACGAAGACGACCGGTACCGCCAACATGAGCACCAGATTGAGTGGCCGACGTGCGTACTCGATCAACCAGAGACGGATCATTCGGCCAGTCATCGTTGCGCCAGTCGTCCGTCACGCAGATCGTAGATTCGGTCGAAACGCTCCTCGTCGGCGATGAAGTGACTGATGACCAGGACGCTGGCGCCGGCTTCGCGTCGTGTCGCCGTCAGTTCCCAGAACCGAAGGTAGGTGTCCCAGTCGAAACCTGCGTATGGCTCGTCGAGTAGCAATACCTGGGGGTCGTGGAGCATGGCGAGGGCGAGGTTGAGCTTTGATCGGGTCCCTCCCGACAGTGCCTCGACGCGAGTGGTGGCGAACCGTTCGAAGTCGAGCTCTCGGTACATCGTGGATCGTGACCGGCTCAGTGCCTGGCCGTCGAGGCCGTAGGCGATCCCGAAGAGGTCGAGGTGTTCATCGCAGGTCAAGCGGTCATAGAGGACCGGCACCTGCGGGCAATACCCGAAACTCCCAAGCTGACTCACCGACCCGCCATCAGCTCGTAAATCGCCGACCAGCACCTTCATCAGGGTGCTCTTGCCTGATCCGTTCTCACCGACAAGCCCGACCATCTCGCCTGCGAACAGGTCGAGCGAGGCGCCTTTGAGTACCTCAACAGTGGAGCGTCGAGGCCACACGCCACGCCGGTATGCCTTGGCGAGCCCGGTTGCGCTGAGCACTGCCGGCTCGACGGGCGGGTGATCCCGGCTGCGTTCTGACTGCTCTGTGGACATTGGCTCGCCTCTTTCCTCTCGGACGGCGACCGCCGCCTCGGCCATGTACGACAATGTGTCGTCGACCCGTTGCGAAGATACCCCATACCCCTATAGGGTATCAACAGAGATCTGCGGAGGTCCCGATCATGAATGTCAACGACGTACTGGTGATCGCCGGGAGTGCGCTGCTCGCAGGGTTCCTGTGGTGGTTCTTCTTCGGCCCGAAGAAGGCTCGGCAGGCCGAGGTGCGGGGAGGCGTTCAAGTAGTCGACGTCACCGTCAAGGGTGGGTACTCGCCCGACCTGATCCGCGTGGAGGCGGGCGTGCCCCTCCGACTCAATTTCGATCGCCAGGAGTCTGGCGACTGCACCTCGCGTGTCGTGTTCGCCGACTTCGGCGTATCGAAGTCCCTTTCCGCTTTCGGCACCACGACGCTGGAGTTCACCCCGGACAAGGTGGGTGAGTTCGACTTCGCCTGCGGCATGAACATGATTCACGGCAAGCTCGTCGTCGAACCGGCCGGAACCCGGTCGGACGACACACCTCCGGTGTCACCGCAGGTGGCGGAGGCAGTTGGCGTCGGGCCGATGACCGAGCAAGGCGTGCAGACCGAACAGGCCGAGTTCAGGGTCAGCGGCATGTCATGCGCATCGTGTGTCGTGAACATCGAGTCGGTCCTGGGCGAAATGCCGGGGGTCGACCGGGTTGATGTGAGTTTCGGGACCGAGCGGGCAACCGTCGATTTCGACCCGTCCAAGACATCACCCGAACAGCTGCAGGCCGCGGTGGCCGACGCCGGCTACCGGCTGGTGCCCCGTTCGTCGGGGGACGCCGGTGGCGCCGACGCCGAGGCGGCCGAACGCCAAGCCGAGATCACCGACCTGGCCCGACGCATGACACTCGGCGCGGTGCTCGCCGCTCCCATCGTGTTCGCGGTCATGGCCATGGATCTGTTCGGGGCCTCCTGGATCCCGGAGTTCCTGATGAACCGTTGGTTCCAGCTCGTCATGATCACGCCGGTCATGGTGTACAGCGGGTGGCCGATCCATCGGACCGGTTGGTTGACGCTGAAGCACCGCACCGCCGACATGAACAGTCTCATCACCATCGGCACGATTGCCGCCTTCAGCTACAGCCTGCTGGTCACCATCGCCCCCACCCTGGTGCCCGAAAGCGTTCGCGAGGTCTACTACGAAGCGGTCGGCGTGATCATCACGCTCATCCTCCTGGGTCGTTTGCTCGAGGTGAAGGCCAAGGCCGGAACCGGTGAAGCCATCCGCAAACTGATCGGGCTCCAGGCCAAGACCGCCACCCTCATCCGTGACGGCGTCGAGATGGAGGTGCCGATCGAACAGGTCGTCCCCGGCGATGTGATCCTCGTCCGCCCCGGCGAGAAGGTCCCCGTCGACGGGATCATCGTCGACGGACGCTCGACGCTGGACGAGTCGATGGTCACCGGCGAATCCCTCCCGGTCTCCAAGACCGTCGGCGACACCGTGATCGGTGCCACGATCAACCAGACCGGTGCGTTCCGCCTCGAAGCCACCAACGTCGGCTCCGACACCATGCTCGCTCAGATCATCAAACTGGTCGAACAAGCCCAGGGATCGAAGGCGCCAATCCAGCGGCTGGCCGACCTGGTGTCGTCCTACTTCGTTCCCGCGGTCATGTTCATCGCCATCGCCACCTTCGCCACGTGGTTCGTCGTCGGTCCCGACCCCGCCTTCACCCTGGCCCTCGTCGCGTCGGTCGCGGTGCTCATCATCGCCTGCCCCTGTGCATTGGGTCTGGCAACACCGCTGTCGATCATGGTCTCCACCGGCAAGGGTGCCGAGAAGGGCATTCTCATCCGGTCAGCCGAGTCGCTCGAAACGGCGCACAAGATCACCACGATCGTGTTGGACAAGACCGGCACCATCACCCGTGGCGAGCCGGCACTGACCGACATCGTCGTCGCCCCCGGTGTCGACGAGAACGACCTGCTCCGACTCGTTGCCTCCGCCGAGCAATCATCGGAACACCCGCTGGCCCAGGCCATCGTCGATGGTGCCCGCGAACGTCAGCTCGGACTCGCTGACCCCAGCGACTTCGAATCGGTGACCGGCAAAGGCATCCGGGCCCGAGTCGAAGGCCGCGACGTGCTGATCGGCAACCAACGGCTCCTCGACGACTCGGCGATTGGCACCGGCACTCTGGGTGCCGAGATGGACCGGCTCGCCGAAGCCGGCCGCACCCCGATGCTCGTCGCCATCGATGGCGAGGCCAGCGGCGTGATCGCTGTTGCCGACACCGTCAAAGAAGACTCGGCTGCTTCGATCGCGGCGTTGAAGGCGCTCGGGATCCAGGTCGCAATGATCACCGGCGACAACGCCCGCACCGCCGCCGCCATCGCCCGCCAGGTCGGCGTCGACCGTGTCCTCGCTGAAGTCCTGCCCGAACACAAAGCGCTCGAAGTCCGGCGCCTGCAGAACGAGGGCGGCGTGGTGGCGATGGTCGGCGACGGCATCAACGATGCCCCCGCCCTCGCCCAGGCCGACGTCGGTTTCGCAATCGGTACCGGCACTGACGTTGCCATCGAAGCATCAGACATCACCCTGATCTCGGGTGCCCTCGACGGTGTGGTCACCGCCATCACGTTGAGCCGCTCCACCATGCGCAACATACGGCAGAACCTGTTCCTCGCGTTCGTCTACAACGGCATCGGTATCCCAATCGCCGCTGGAGTGCTCTATCCCTTCGTCGGCGTCCAACTCAGTCCGATGATTGCTGCAGCGGCGATGGCAGCCTCGAGCCTGTCAGTCGTCGCCAACGCCAGCCGGCTACGGCGTTGGCAACCTCACGCCCCGCAGGGCACTGTTGCAGCGGTCTTGGGTGAGGTCACCATCGAGATCGGCGCCGATCCCACTGCTGTTGAACCCAGCGGGCCAAGTCACCACGCTCATCACTAGAGTCGGGTGCTTCTATGGCTGGATACTCCTTTACCAAAGACGATTACTCGGCACGACTCAGGAAGATCGAGGGTCAAGTTCGGGGCCTGCAACGCTTGATCGACGAGGATGCGTACTGCATCGACGTGATCACTCAGATCGGGTCGGTGACCAAGGCACTGCAGAGCGTCGGGATTGGTCTCATCGACGAACACATCCGGCACTGCGTGCAGGAGGCGCTGGTCGAAAGTGAGGAGGCCGGACGTGTCAAAATCGACGAAGCCACCGCGGCTATCGCACGATTGATGCGATCCTGACCCGACCGGGGAGTGCTCGCCGCTCCGACGGGTGGGCGGCCTCGACGGTGATTGACGACGTTCGCCTCACTGGTCGCCAGGATTGTTGACGTTGTCGGCAACGGGGCTGATCGGTATCTCGGAGCCAGCCGGCGCGAGGGCCAACGTGATGGCCTGGCCATCCTCCTCGAACCGGTAATCGGCAAGGTTGCTCGTGATGATCGTCGGATCGGAATCGAACTTGCCCTTTGGCCACACCGCGAGCTGGAGCACTGCCGGCTCGCCGTCGCACCCTTCGGTGACATCGAGGACGTTCGATGCCTCACCCGGTCCAGGTTCATAGCGGCCGTCGGTCAGGTTCGCACCAACGGTGGACAGGTAGTTCCCCAGCGTGGCATTTGGCCCAGCCGCCTGGGACGAGGTCGGGTGGATATGGATCAAGCCGTCGGCGTGGGCATGAATCCCATCGCCGTGCTGAGGATCCTGTGTCGCTGGGAGAACCTCACCACACGCCGCCACCGCGAACGCACTGTGCCAATGGTCCTTCCCCGCTTCGGGAGCGATCCCGAGCGCCGACGTCCGTTGTGTCGCCAGGAGTCCGACGAGGGCAGCGCCCGACAGGCCGATGGTCACCAATGTCACGGCGAACCAGGGAACACCTCTCGGCTGAGCGGG
The DNA here is from genome assembly GCA_041394265.1 of Acidimicrobiales bacterium. Lineage (NCBI taxonomy): Bacteria > Bacillati > Actinomycetota > Acidimicrobiia > Acidimicrobiales > Acidimicrobiales bacterium. The sequence goes on along the minus strand of JAWKIO010000005.1, from coordinate 349,565 downwards.
CCTGGTGAGGGCCTGTGCCCCTTCGTTGGTTCCCTTGTGCCTCGACGCCTTACCCACGGCTGGTTCCTCTCTTGGCAATGAAGCTGCCGTTCCGATGAAGTGCTACGGAGTGTAGGAGTAACTTTGTGCTGCGGGGTAGCGGGTTGAAGTGCTCAAGTATCCATGCGAGATGGACGACTACTTAGTGTAGTAGTAGGTAGTCGATGTGGAGGTCTTCCATGAACGATCGAGAACTCGGTGCTCGCGGCAAGTCACTGTTTGCAGCCCTCTGCGGGATCTGCTGTGGAGTGCCAATGCTTGTCATTTTCGGGGTGTTGAGTCTGGGGACCGTTGCCATGAGCGGCGCATCGCTGGCGTCAGCCACTGCACTCGGCATGGTCGTCTACCTGCTGGTCCGTCGGCGCTCTCATCGCATGACGCATCTCGCTGATCAATAAAATACGACAAGGTGTCGTAGCCTGTGGGTGTGTTGATGACGTCGCTGACCTTCGCCTCCCTCCCATCTCCCTCGAGCAATGGTTTCCAGCTCGGCCCACTCACGTTTCGGTACTACGGGTTGATGATCGCGCTCGGGATCGTCGCAGCAGTCGAGATTGGACGACGGCGATGGGTGGCGCAGGGTGGCGCGGCCGACGATGTCGCAGAGATCGCGAAATGGGCGGTGCCTGCAGGGCTCGTCGGTGCGCGTGTCTACCATGTTGTGACCGACTGGACCCGTTACCAGGGGCGTTGGATTGATGCGCTCAAGATCTGGGAGGGCGGGCTGGGAATTCCCGGTGGTCTGGTGGCTGGAGTCGGAGTTGGCGTGCTGGTGGCCAGATCGCGAGGCTGGTCGGTCCCTGGCTTGCTCACCGCGGTGATTCCTGGGGTTCCCGTCGCACAGGCGATCGGGCGTCTTGGCAACTGGTTCAATCAAGAGATCTACGGGCGGCCCTCGGATCTGCCCTGGGCCGTCCAGATCGACAATCCGAGTGCGGAGTTCGAAGGGTTCACGACCTTCCACCCCACCTTTCTGTACGAGGGGCTTCTGAACTTGGTGATCGCAGCGACGCTGATCGTCCTGGACCGCCGGAAGTTGCTGAAACCTGGCGCGATGTTGCCGTTGTGGATCGCTCTCTACGGGGCTGCGCGCTTCGTTGTCGAAGGAATGCGCACCGACGAAGCGACCCTGATCGCTGGGATTCGCGTCAACCACTGGGTGAGCGGAGCCGCAGTACTCCTTGGAGGACTCTGGTTGGTCGTTGCCCAGCGTCGCGCCGTGCCGCCAACTGTCGACCTCGATGAGAGCGATCAGCGCGTGGTCGTAGGAGCTGCCAATGGCGAAGCTGCGACCGTCGGGGAAAGCTCGAGTGTGAGCCACGGTTAACCTACAGACTGTAGGATCGCCACGAGTTGGCGATCACCTCGTCACGATGAAGTCGCGGCCGTGAGCTGCGAGTGGAGGTAGACGAGCGTGTCTGGTGCAGAATCATTTGGCGGGTATGAACCGATCGGACGGCACTCCCGGCTGCCGTACTTCGTCGTTGCGCTCGCGGCACTGGTAGCGCTGGTCGCGAGTGCCTGCTCGACCGGTAGCTCTGCCGCCGATGAGGTCGAGGACCCGATTCGGCTTCTCGCACCCGCAGACTTCGCCAGCTATATGGACGAGAATCCGACCGTTGATGTCATCAATGTGCACATTCCCTACGAGGGGCACATCGAAGGGACCGACGAGTTCGTGGACTTCACGCAGATTCTCGAATTCGGCGGCCTTCCAGCCAATCTTGACGACCCTGTCGTGGTGTATTGCCGGTCGGGGAGCATGTCAGGCCAGGCCGCAGCCGAGCTCGTTGCCGCTGGCTACACGAACGTCATCGATCTCGATGGTGGCATGAACGGCTGGACGGCATCCGGTCGGGACCTTCTGACCGACGACCCCGCAGCGAGCTGAGCGACTCGCCAACTTCTACAAACGGTAGTTTCAAGGTCGGATCAGCGGGTAGGTCGGGGGCGTTCGATCCCTATCTGAATGGAGCAGGCCCATGGCCGACACACATCACACCGACCTCGCGACCGATTCCGCCACCAGGAGCGATGGTGGCTCGTCGTCCGGAGGCGGTGTTCACATGTCGTACGTTCGCTTCGGCGCAATGATCGCCACTTCGACCACGGTCATGTTCGGCCTCATGTACCTCAACACATTTGCCTGGGGCCACGTTCGGTGGAGTGAGACCCGCTTCTACATGGCGTTGCTCATGGGTGCTGCGATGGCCGTCATCATGCTCGGGTTCATGCTCAGCATGTACCGCAACACCAAGCTCAACATCGGGATCGGTGTTGGCGCTGTCGTCGTCCTTGCCGGTTCGCTGTGGTTGGTTCGCAGCCAGGAGACCGTGCAGGACGAGTCCTGGATGAGTGCCATGATCCCTCACCATTCGATCGCCATCTTGACCAGCGAGCGAGCAGAAATCGAGGACTTGCGGGTCTGCAACCTCGCCGTTGGGATCATCGAAGCCCAGCGACGTGAGATCGACGAAATGGACTGGCTCATCGACGACATCTCCGACAACGGACCTGCTGACACCGTCGAGGAAGCCAACGCACGACCAATCCCCGAATTCACCGGAACAAGCGACCGCACATGTGCCGTCGACTTCGGCAGCGAGTAGGCGAGATGGACACGGCCGACCCCGACCACATGACGCACCAGGAACATGGCGGCAGCGGGGAGCATGGCGGGCACGAGGAACATGGCGGGCATGAGGGGCATGCCGAGATTTTTCGACGGTTGTTCTGGGCCAATCTTGCGCTCGCTGTGCCCGTGTTGGTGTTCTCGGCTCAGATCCAGGAGTGGTTGAACTTCGACCTGTCGTTCCCCGGGTCGAGCTGGATCGCTCCGCTGCTCGGCACCGTCATCTACGTCTATGGCGGTCGACCATTCTTGACCGGCGGTTACGACGAAGCCAAGCAGCGCCAGCCGGGCATGATGCTGCTGATCGCCTTGGCGATCACCGTTGCCTTCGGCGCATCGGTCCTGTCGCTGACCGACATCCTCGATCTCGAATTCTGGTGGGAGCTTGCGAGCCTCATCGTGATCATGCTCCTTGGCCACTGGCAGGAGATGAAGGCGATCGGCCAGGCCAGGGGAGCCCTCGCTGCATTGGCCGAACTGCTCCCCGACAAAGCTGAACGTATCGACGGTGACGGGAGTTTCGCGACGGTTTCGATCGGCGATCTTGTGGTTGGTGACAGGCTGCTGATTCGGTCGGGAAGCCGAGTGCCCGCCGATGGCCGGATCATCGAGGGCAGCGTCGAGGTCGACGAGTCGATGCTCACCGGAGAATCCAATCCGGTGGCGAAGTCCGAAGGCGATCACGTGATCGCTGGCTCGGTCGCAACCGACAACACCATCCGAGTCGAGGTCACAGCCATCGGCGACGACACTGCGCTTGGTGGGATTCAGCGGCTCGTTGGTCAAGCTCAGGAATCGAAGTCGCGGGCTCAGGCGATCGCTGACCGTGCAGCGGCGCTGCTGTTCTACGTCGCCATCGCTTCGGCGGCGATCACCGCAGTCGTCTGGCTGCTCCTGGGAGAACCTGACCAGGCGCTGATCCGGACCGTGACCGTGCTGATCATCGCCTGCCCTCATGCGCTGGGGCTCGCCATCCCTCTTGTCGTTTCCCTGTCGACGGCGATGGCTGCCCGAAACGGCATCCTCGTGAAGGACCGTCTTGCTCTGGAGCGGATGCGCAAGATCGACACGGTGCTGTTCGACAAGACCGGAACCCTCACCGCTGGGGAGCACGCAGTGACCGACGTTTCTGCGGCCGATGGAGACACCAACCGTTTGGTGGCGGTGGCCGCAGCAGTCGAAGCCGACAGTGAGCATCCTCTTGCACGCGCCATCGTGAGGCATGCCGGCAGTCTGTCTGTCGAGGTGCCGCAGGCAAGCGATTTCCGATCGATGACTGGTCGTGGCGTCAGCGCCGCCGTCGATGGCAAGACGATCGCAATCGGCGGTCCGTCGATGCTGCGGACGATGAACCTGAGCCGGCCGAACGGGCTCGTCGCTCAAATCTGTCAGTGGGAAGCACGTGGCGCCGCGGTTCTTCACGTCATCGAGGATGAGCGGATCATCGGATCGATCGCCCTCGAAGACGACATCCGTCCGGAGTCGAAGGTGGCCGTCGACAAACTCCATGAGCGCGGCATCGAGGTCGTCATGATCACAGGTGACTCTCGGGCGGTCGCCGACCACGTTGCCGAGCGGCTTGGGATCGATGAAGTGTTCGCCGAGGTGCTCCCCGAAGACAAAGACCGAACCGTTTCGAAGTTGCAAGAGCGCGGGCGCAAGGTCGCGATGGTCGGCGACGGGGTGAACGACGCTCCTGCTCTTGCTCGCGCCGATGTCGGGCTCGCCATCGGGGCGGGCACCGACGTGGCGATCGAATCTGCTGGCGTCGTTCTCGCTTCGTCGGATCCTCGAAACGTGCTCGGTGTCATTGAGCTCTCGAAGGCCAGCTATCGAAAGATGCTGCAGAATCTCGGCTGGGCAGCCGGCTACAACATCTTCGCGATTCCCTTGGCGGCAGGCGTTCTGGCGCCGATCGGGTTCGTTCTCCCGCCGGCAGTCGGTGCTCTGCTGATGAGCTTCTCCACCATCGTGGTCGCTGCCAACGCCCAACTCCTTCGACGACTCGACCTTCGACCTGCATCACTCGGTTCTCGGTAGAGACGACGTTGTACTACGACACATTGTCGTATATGTTGTCTCCCGGGCACCGGGGGCTCCGCTAGATCGTCGACTTCGAGGTGTCCATGTTCAGAATTCGTCGCTTGGTAGTGGTTTGTGTCGTGGTCATCCTGACGGTTGTTCTCACGGCGCTACCGGCTTCGGCGCATACGGGATTCGAGTCGTCGGATCCTGCCGATGGCGCCACCGTCGATGGTTCGCTCGATCGAATCTCGATCACCTTCACCGGCGACTCAGAGGAGACAGGAGACGGCTTTCAAGTCCTCGACGCCAGCGGCGTCGTTCGACTCCCGACGGCGGTGACCACCGACGATACGAGGACCTTCGTGTTGACGTTCGATCCACCGCTCGCAGCGGGCGCGACCGCAGTGCGCTGGATGGTCAGGGCTGGCGACGCTCACCCCGTCGATGGAAGCTTCAGCTTTACGATTGCCGGAGGAGCGCCCGCAATCGATGGGGCCGGTGACGCTGCGATGGCCGGCGGTTTGGTCGACGGACAAACCCCTGCAACGGCAGTGGGCGAGCCTGGAGCTGCGATGGTGGGCATGGAAGCTGGCAGTTCCACGCCGATGGACATGTCGGAGTTCATGACCTCGACGCAGGGCTCGACCGAAGGTGCTCAGAAGGCGGCAGCTGTCGCCCGGATCCTCGGGCTGGGCGGGACAATGATCGGGCTCGGCGCCCTCGTGTTTGCAGCCACCGTTCTGCGTGGGGCAAGGCGAGACATTCGTTATGTCCTGTTCTGGGTTCGCCGTAGCGGAGTGATCGTCGTTGCGGCAGCTCTCGCCGAGTTGGTCGCCCAAGTCGCGCTCGAGAACGGTGGCAGCTGGGCAGCGCTCTTCTCGCCATCAGCATTGTGGTCGGTGGTGTACGGATCCACCGGCATCGCCATCGGCCTCCGGGTGACCGGCGGCGTCGTGCTGACCTCGGGCGCCCAACTGTTCACCGTCGTTGCCGACGAGGTGCTCGATCCCGTCGTTGCGCTGCGCGAGTTGGTCGGTGTCGGTGCTCATGCCGCACCAGAGCAGGGAATCCGGGATTCGAGAGGGATGGGCGAGATGGCGCCACCATCGTCTCATGAACACTTTGTCCGCCACGGCGACGAGGCCTGGGATGCCTCGTCGGACTCGGCCGGTGCCTTCATTGGAGCAGCCCTGCTGATCGTGTCGTACCTCTTCGACGGGCACACCGTGTCAAAGGGAGATCGACTGCTTACCGGTCTGATCGACGTGGTCCACGTTGCGGCCGGAGCGGTGTGGGCCGGCGGCGTCATCATGTTGGTCGCAGTGCTCTGGCGACGTCACCTGCGAGGTGACGACATGCGTGCTCTGCAACTGGCCGTTCGATTCTCGGTCGTTGCGAGCGTCGCACTGGTCGCCGTCGCCGTCGCTGGAACCGCACTCGCGGTCATCGTGCTCGACAGTCCATCGGAGCTCTGGTCGACGCCGTGGGGTCGACTTCTGATGGCCAAGCTGGTCGTCGTCGGTGTCGCTGCGGCGGGGGGCGGATACAACCACCAGGTCGTCATCCCAGAGATGAACGAGGTGGGCGACAGCGACGCCCTTGCGAGCCATTTTCGGACCGTCGTTTCGATTGAGGCGGCGGCCCTGCTGCTCGTGATCGTCATTACGGCCTTCCTCGTGGGTGCCGCCTCCTGACGGAGCCAGGTGGGCAGTCCTCACATCGACCTCTTCTCGACGAGGTGGCCGACACAGACCGCTGGATGTGAGAGCGGTAGATGATGGTCGACGCCCGGCACCGTGGTGATCGTGGCGTTGCGGCACGACGTGAGAATCTCCCGAGCTGCGCGACGATCACCGACGTGGTCTTCGGTGCCCCACACAAGGCTGATCTCGACGCCGCGCTCATCGAGCTCGAGGATCAGCTCGCGCCATGGGGTCTCGATGACGAGTTCACGCATGGCATCTCGATACGCCGGCCAGGTGTGAAGGCTGGCTGCTCTCGCCACTGCGACGGGCAGGCGCGGCTCGGCGAGTGAACTCATCCAACCTGCGGCGGCGCGGTGACGACAGCTGATGGCGCACGCCTGTTCGGCGAGCCCGTCATCGAGGGCAAAAAGGCGTGCCATCGAACTGCCCCCGATCTGTCGTCGGGCTTGGACCGGTGACTGGTGAATCGGGGCACCCCAGCAAACGATCCGATCGACCCGCTCGGCATGTCGTGTGGCCCAGTGCAGCGCCAACGACGATCCCATCGAGTGGGCGCCAATCGTCCACCGGTGGTCGAACAGCCCGTGCTGATCGGCAAGGTCGTCGAGCGCGTCGAGGTGATCGGCCAGCGAGAAGGCGTCACGAGTGGAGTCCATCGATCGCCCGAATCCCAACAGGTCGGGGACGACGAGCTGATGGGTTTCGGCCAGCGTGTCGAACGTTGAGCCGAAAATGTCACCGGTCGACACCAGCCCATGGAGGAGCACCATGGCACTGCCTCCTCCGCCAGACCGTGCATAGAGCGAGTGAGTCGAACTGGGACCGAGGGTCGGCGGTGCCCACGCCCTCACCGATTTCGAACGCAGATGTGCTTGAAACCAACCGGCAACGAACGCCCCGACGACGAGGCTGCCCGGTCCGACCGGACGCTGACCAAAGGTTGCCATGGGTCGGATACTACATTGTGTCGTTCAACTCTCGTTGGGATCATTGGAAGCGCTTGGGTCAAACGAACCAAAAGGCCTATCCGACCTATCAAGCTACGACATTCTGTAGTAATTTGAATCGAGCGGGCCAGGTGGTGCTGATGTCAAGTCATCGGCAGGCCTTCTCGAACTGTGACTACGGAGGTCAGTAAATGAAGACTGTGATCCTGGCGGGTGGCGTTGGAAGTCGCCTCGCGGAAGAGACCGCATCGAGGCCGAAGCCGATGGTGGAGATTGGTGATCGGCCGATCATGTGGCACATCATGAAGCACTTCGCTCACTACGGGCATCAGGACTTCGTGCTTGCGCTCGGCTACATGGGTCACTCCATCAAGCGCTACTTCTCGGAGTACTCCCACTTGGAATCCGATCTCACCGTCGACTTGGGTCGTGGTGAGGTGACGCGTCACGAGCCGTCGCTCGAAGAGGCCTGGCGGATTGCGATGATCGATACCGGTCTCGACACCCAAACCGGTGGACGTCTCAAACGGCTTGCTTCTCACATCGACGGCACGTTCATGGTCACCTACGGCGACGGGGTGAGCAATGTGGATCTGGATGCCTTGCTCGCCTTCCATCGGCAGAGTGGCCGTCTGGCAACGCTCACCGCTGTTCGGCCACCTGCTCGGTTCGGCCGGATCGAATTCGATGGCGACGTCGTCACTGCATTCAACGAGAAGCCCCAGATGGGGGAGGGGTGGATCAACGGTGGCTTCTTCGTCTTGGAGCCCAAGGTCCTCGATTACATCGATGGCGATGACATCGACTTCTCCCGTGAGCCGCTCCAGCGCCTCGCGGCGGAGGGCCAACTGTCGGCCTACCGGCATGGCGACTTCTGGCAGTGCATGGACACGCTCCGCGACAAGATCTTCCTCGAATCGCTCTGGGATGCCGGCAACGCACCGTGGATCCGATGTGATCCGACCCAACACGTGGATCGCACCGGCGAATACGTCATGGAGCAGTGCGCATGAGCGCAACCGCCAACCCCATCGCTCCACCCACGACCTCGGGTGGGTCCGACCGATCGACGGCGTCGAGTTCGCTGTCGGCGTTCACCTGCCGTTTTTGCAGCAGATCGCTGCGCCACAAGGTCGTTGACCTTGGTTCGGCTCCGCTCTCCCAGAGCTTCCTGTCGCCAGATCAACTCGACTCGATGGAGCCGTTCTATCCGCTCAACGTCTGGGTCTGCGACAGCTGCTATCTCGTGCAACTCAACGAGTATGTGAGCGCCAACGAGATCTTCGAGGAATACGCGTACTATTCGTCGTTCTCCGACGCCTGGCTGCGTCATGCTGCCGACTACGTCGCCATGATCACCGATCGGCTTCAGCTCGATTCGTCATCATCGGTGGTCGAGCTGGCGAGCAATGATGGTTACTTGCTCAAGAACTTCGTCGATGCCGGCATCCCGTGCCTCGGTATCGAACCGGCTGCGAACGTGGCCGTTGCAGCGGTCGAGCTCGGGGTTCCGACCGACGTGTCGTTCTTCGGCTCGGCCAAGGCAGCGGAGCTGCGCGAGGGCGGGCTGAGCGCCGACCTGGTTCTCGGCAACAACGTGCTGGCTCAAATTCCCGATCTCAACGACTTCGTTTCGGGGATCACCACGATCCTGGCGCCGCAGGGCACCATCACGATCGAATTCCCCCACGTGCTTCAGCTCATCGAGCAGAACCAGTTCGACACGATCTATCACGAACACTTCTGCTACTTCTCGCTCAAATCAGCGGAAGCGATCTTCGCCGCTCACGGCCTCACGATCTTCGACGTCGAAGAGCTGTGGACCCACGGGGGATCACTGCGCATCTACGCCCGTCACACCACCGGCGACGACCGGCCAGTAACTGGCGCTGTCCACCAACTGCGTGCGAGGGAGCAAGCAGCGGGTCTCGATGACCTCACCACGTACACGAGGTTCGAGAAACAGGTACGCGAAACCAAGCGCCAACTCCTCGAGGTCCTCATCGAGGCCAAACGCGAAGGAAAACGAATTGCTGCCTACGGGGCTCCCGCGAAAGGCAACACACTCCTCAACTACTGCGGCATCCGTGAGGACTTCATCGACTTCGCAGTGGACCGCAACCCGTACAAGATCGGCAGGTTCCTTCCGGGAACCAGGATCCCAGTCCACCATCCGCAGCGACTCGATGACGAGCAACCCGATCTCGTGCTGATCCTGCCGTGGAACCTGACTGACGAAATCGTCGAGCAGCTGTCTCATATTCGGGCCTGGGGCGGGCAATTCATCGTCCCCATCCCAGCAGCACAGGTGATCTGAGCATCATGGACAACGAAACGAGGACCGCGTGATCATCGTCGACACAGCATTGCGGCAGCGAGAAGCGACCGGAGACCCGATCGGCGTTGCGCTCAGTGGCGCCGGCTTTGCGGCTCAGGGTCTCGTCATGCAACTCCTCGGGCCTGCGAGCGTCGGGATGCGGCTTCGCATCATCGCCAACCGCACCATCGAGACCATCCACACGCTGCTGGACAACCTCGACGTCAACGACTTCGTCGAGGTCCGGACCATCGACGAACTCGAAGCGGCAATCGCCTCCGAGACGCTGGCGATCACCGACGACGTCGGTCTCGCTGCACTCGCACCAGACGCCGAAGTCTTCGTCGAGGCAACCGGGACGGTCGAATACGGTGCGTCGGCCGTGCTGCTGGCGATTGCTTCGAGGAAACACGTTGTGCTCCTCAACGCTGAACTCGACGCCACGCTCGGCCCGATCCTCAAGGTGCTGGCGGACCGCGCCGGGGTTGTCCTGACCGACGTCGACGGGGACCAGCCAGGGGTCCTCATGAACCTCAAACGGCAGGTCGAGAGCTGGGGATTCCGCCCGCTCCTGCTCGGCAACATCAAGTCGTTGCTCGACCACCAGCGCAACCCCGACACACAGGTGGAGTTCGCCCGACGAGTGTGGCAGCGACCTCAGACGGTTGCCGGCTTTGCCGATGGATCGAAGATCGCGTTCGAAATGGCGACGCTGGCGAACGGAACGGGCATGGGTGTCTTGCAGCGCGGGATGCTTGGCCCAGAGGTGCGAGCTGAGGTGGGGGAGGCGCATCGGGCGTTCGACGCCGAGCAGCTCATCGCAGGCGAGGGCTATGTGGACTACGTGCTCGGGGCGGAACCGAGCTTCGGCGTCTTCATCATCGGCCACTCGGAGGAACTCTGGCGGCGGCGGTACATGGAGGTCTACAAGATGGGCCCCGGCCCGCTCTACACCTTCTACGCGCCTTATCACCTCGGCCCGCTCGAAACGCCTCTGACGATCGCCCGAGTTGCGCTGTTCGGTGACGCAACACTGACGCCGGTCGGTGATCCGGTGGTGGGTGTCATCGCCGTTGCCAAGCGTGACCTCGAAGTCGGTGATGTCTTGGACGGAATCGGTGGATTCTGTGCCTACGGCCTCGCCGACAACGTGGCCGACTCGATCGGCCTTCTCCCAATGGGCTTGAGTTCTGACTGTCGTGTGCTCCAACGGGTTCCCAAGGGCGAACCGATCAGCTTCTCCGCTGTCCGCCGGCCCCGCCAATCAGTGGCCTGGGACCTCTGGGACGAACAACGCCAGATGGCCGAGGATCGCACTATTGGGTCACTCGACCCCTTCAACTACGACACGATGTCGGATATCATCGATTGATGCGAGCGACGCTCGCAGTCGAATCGAGGGTTGTAAGTGGTTGGAAGACTTGGAGCGGCACTCGCCGCCGTCATGATATTCGTGTTGCTCGGATCGGTCGCTCCGGCTGGCGCACACACAGGGTTCGAATCATCAGACCCGGCCGACGGTGACGTTGTCGAAGGTCCCCTGTCGGAACTGGTCATCTCTTTCACCGGTGACTCCGAGGAGACCGGTGATGGTTTCCAAGTACTCGACGGCGACGGAAACGTCAGGATCCCTGCGAGTGTGTCAACTGACGACACCCGCACATTCATCCTCATGTTCGATCCACCACTCGCGGCCGGGCAGATTGGTGTCCGCTGGTCAGTGAAAGCTCCGGATCTCCATCCGATCGAAGGGTCCTACGCCTTCGAACTCCTGCCATCCGCCGCCCCGGCCGTAGCCGAGCAACCCCCAGTCGACGATGGAAGTGAGACCGAGGCGGCAGCGCCGTCAACGCAAGACAGCGCTGTCGGTGACCTCGCATCGGCTTCAGAGGAAGCGGCCACCGCCCCGAATGCAGAGCGCGGCCAAGAACCAGCAAGCGAAGCGGCACTGGCGGCACCGCAAGCAGCGGTGGAGCTCGACGAGTTCCTGATCAGCGACGCCGCGTCCGAATCGGGAGCTGATCGCCTCATGACCCTCGGGCGTTCACTCAGCATCGGCGGAACAATCATCGGCGTCGGAGCGCTCGTGTTCGCCGTCGCTGTTCTGCGGGGCGCGAGGCGAGACATCTGGTACGTGCTGCGCTGGGTTCGGCGCAGCGGATGGGTCGTCGCCATCGGCGGACTGCTGGCGTTCGGTGGCCGAGTTCTCGTCAACAGCGGCGATGGCTGGGCATCACTCCTCTCATGGTCCGAGCTCTGGCCGGTTCTCACGAGCGTCGCCGGTGCAGCGCTCGCACTTCGCCTCGTTGGTGGCACGTTGCTCGCAACAGGCGTGCGCTCGTTCTTCGTCGAAGCGCACCGTGTCAGCGATCCGGTCGTGGCGCTGAAGGAGTTCGCGGGTGTCGGCGCCACCAGCGGGTCGATGCCATCAGCGGAGAACCGAGCGAGCGGCCCGCCAGCTGCTGGCAGCCATTCGGACTTCGTCCGAGATGGCGATGAAGCGTGGGATGTATCGAAGGAATCGGCGGGAGCGTTCGTCGGGGCCGCGTTGGTCAGCTTGTCGTTTCTCTTCGACGGCCACACCGTCTCGCGGGGCAACCGTTTCTTCACAGGGATCACCGACATGGTCCACCTCCTTGCCGGGTCGATTTGGGCTGGTGGTGCCATCATGTTAATGGTCGTCCTCTGGCGACGTCATCGTGGCGGTCACCCTCACCGAGCGCTCCAGTTGGGCCTGCGGTTCTCCGTCATCGCGTCGGTGTCGCTTGTGGCCGTCGGTGTCAGCGGTGTTGCTCTCGCTGTCATCGTGTTGGATTCGGTCAGCGAGCTGTGGACCACACCGTGGGGGCAGCTGCTCGTAGCCAAGCTCGCCATCGTCGCCGTCGCCGCTGCCTGTGGCGGCTACAACCACAGAGTGGTGATTCCTGCGCTCGACGCCGATCATTCGGATCGAAACGGGGCCCGGCTGCGAGCGATCGTCACGGTCGAGGCCATTGCGCTGGCAGCAGTGATCGTGGTCACTGCGATACTCGTTGGCGCTGCCTCATGAGGGCGTCCGGTGGACAGGCATGCGGTACGGTCCGACGAGGCCATGATCCGATCAGCCCACCGCGACCTGAAGTTGCTCACGACGCGACCGCAATGAGCCGGGTAGATTTTGACCTATGAGAACGGAGAAAAGCTGATGGCACCGAAGCGAGCCATGGGTGCACTCGAAGATCTGGTGATGGAGTTCGTTTGGGGTAGCGCCGAGCCGGTCACGCCGGCCGACGTGCACCAGGCGGTCGCACCCGAACTGGCGTACACCACCGTGATGACCATCCTCACCCGACTCTGGCAGAAGGACCTCCTCGATCGAGAACGCCAGGGCCGTGCCTACTGCTACTCGGCTGTTCAATCTGAAGCAGCGCACCGCGCCGCCCAGATGCAAGACACCCTCGAGGTTTCCGGCGATCGCATGGCCGTCCTGAGTTCGTTCGTCGAGACACTCGGATCGGCCGACGCCAAGGCACTGAAAAAGCTCCTGAAATGAGTCTTGTCGCAACCCTCGTCATGCTGCTGCCCGCGCTCGTCGGTATCTCCCTCGGTGTCATCGCTGGGCACGCACCCTTGACGATGCGACCAGCCTTCGCTCTGCGCGCCCTCACGGCTGTTGCTGCCGTTGCCGCCTTCAGCGCATTGAGTGCCGTCGGGATGCTGTCGGCCGGTCTGCTCGCTCGCACGGCCTTCATCGAACAGCTCGTGGCCTGGTGCCCAGCAATCCCACTTCATGACCAGATCAGCTACGCCATCGGCCTTCCCGCCGTTGCTGCACTCGGTGCTATCGCGTATCGCGTGTACCGGGTGTTCAGCCTCCGCCGCTGGGCGGTGGCTGGCACAAAGGGGCGCCGCTTGCTGGTGCTCGAGACGCCCGAACCCATCGCGTATGCAGCACCTGGGCGCCCGGGCTGTGTGGTGGTCTCAAAAGGCATTCTCCAACTGCTGAGGCCGGAAGAGCGTCGGGTGCTCTTCGCTCATGAGCGGGCCCACCTCGACCAGCACCACGACCGGCACCTTGCCGTCGCAGCGATTGCTGTCGCCGCGGTTCCTCTGCTCGCTCCGTTGGCGACCCAGATCCGTCTCGCAACCGAACGCTGCGCCGACGAGGCTGCCGTCAAGGCGGTCGGCGGCGACCGGGAACTCGTTGCAACTGCCATCGCCCGAGCGGCAGTCTCGCTGTCGGAATACTCCGACAGCCAGGATGATGTCGACCAGTTGGCCTCGACTGCTCACTTCAAGGGGGGAGCATCCGTCCAGCGGGTTGCAGCTCTCATCGGAGCACCTGCCTCGCCAGCGTCTCTCCTCTTCGGAGCTGCGGTTGCGGTGGCCATTCTCGGCATCGTCAGTACCGCTGCCTCAGTGCAGGTACTTCATCTCGCAGAGTTCGTCGGCCACATCTGCAACTTCTGATGGCTGAGCTCGAGCGCTGACCGTTCAGTCGTCGGCGGGCGGTGCAGCGTAGAGGGTGGTGAAGGGGCCGTCGGCATCGGGTGCAAAGACCACGATGCCGCCCTCCAGCGCAACCCACACGAGGTTCTCGCCAACAAGCAATGCTTCGGGCTTGCCGCTGACCACGGCACGATTTGTCCAGGGGCCGGCGGGTGACGACGCGGTCAGAAGGGTGCCCTCCGGTCGGATGCCTACGATGCCTGCTCCGGTCCATTGAAGGAGCGCAACGGGCGGAGCATCTTCCACAAGACTCCAGTTCGCTCCGCCATCGATGCTCTCCTGCAACTCATCAGCGTAGGTGGTGCCAAGGAGGTGAAGGGGCGTTGTCGGGTTCACGACCAGGTCTCGTAGCTCGAGTTCCGCGAGCGTGTCCCAATCGATCCCGTTCGGGCTCGACATGATCGAACCCGAGGACTCCGCAGCGATGTAGCCGCCTTCGGTCAGTGGGACGATCGCGTGGAAGTCCGCCTCGCCAACCAAGTTCGATTGCTGCCAATCGACGCCGCCGTCGACGCTGCGGGCCAAGCCCATGTGAGGCGGTTTGCCATCGCGCTGCCAGTCAGGATCTCTGAGGTCCGGATGGCCGCTAGCAACCAAACTCCCATCCGCTGCAACGGCAAGAGCCATGAGGTCATGGCGACCATCGCCAACAAGCACGGCGGTGTCGCTCTCTTCGATGTTGAACAACCCGCTGTGCGTCGCGATGAGTAACCCATCCTCACCTTCGACGAGTTCATGAACGTGGCCGACGTCGTTGCTCGTTGCGATGTACCCGGTTTCGGACGAACATCCAGCAACGACTATGAGAAGGGCCAACGTCGTCAGGGTCCGGCCGGCGGCGGTTCGAGGAAAGCGCATATACTACAGAGCGTAGTCTCTGTGCGCTTGCTCGACACCACCGCCGGGTTCAGGTCATGGACTCAGTTGCTGAGTTCGAGGGCTTCCATCTCGGCGATCTCGGCCTCCTGGGCTGCGATCACGCCCTCGGCGAGAGCGCGGACCTGGGGATCCGAACCCTCGTCGATCAGTGACTTTGCCATCGTGATGGCTCCGTCGTGATGTTGGATCATCAATGAGACGAACAGGGCGTCGAAGTCGGGGCCGCTCGCGTCGGTCAGGGCGGACATGTCGTCATCGGACATCATGCCGTTCATTGCCATGCCGTCCATCTCGTCGTCCATCTCGGGCATGTCCCATGTCGCGAGCCATCCTTGCATTTGTTCGATCTCGGGATCTTGCCCCTGTTGGATGCGGCTGGCGAGGTCGAGGATCTGCGGGTTCTCGCTCCGGTCGAGCGCCAGTGTGGCCATTTCGACTGCTTGGGAGTGGTGAGGAATCATTTCCTGAGCGAATGCGACATCAGCATCATTGAAGGAAGCGTCAGTGGCGGCCTGCGCTGCTGCGGTCGTGGTTGGCGAGTCCGCTGCGCTGTCACTGGAGCCGCAGGCGGCGAGGATGAGACCAGCTGCGGCAATCGCGGCGGAAACGGGAATGGATTTGTGCACGAGGTCCTCCAAGGGCGACCAAGAGTTGTTGAAGATCGTGACACTACGACGTTCTGTCGTAGGAAAAGGTTCAGGGCGACCGATTTCTCAGACTTCTTCCCGTTGCCGTTTACGACGCACTGTCGTAAATTTCGGCGGTGCCGCAAGAGTCAGTGAAATTGCGCAACGAGAGGCGGCGACGGTTCGTTGCGCCGGCGTCAGCGGCGCGAGCGGTCAGGTCCCATCCGCAGCTGACTGCGGGAGGCGCATCGATCGTGCTGGCCGTCGGTCTTTGGCTGCTGACTGATCTGTCGAGCGAGCTGTGGCGAGACAAATCCTATGGTCGAAAGGCCGATTCACTGGTCTGGCGATCGAGTGTCGCAAGCGGGACAACTGGACTGCTGTTTCTTGCCCTCACCCTGGTGATCGGACCACTTCGGCGGTTGGCCGGACGCCGGCGGCAGCTTCACGTTCGTTGGCGGCGGGCGACCGGTGTTTGGGCCTCTCTGTGGGCCGGCGTCCACGTGGGTTTCGCCATCACGATACACAACCCGGGATGGAAGCTCTGGCAACAGTTCAGCTACGTCCGGTCCTCCGGCTTGTTATTGGTCATGTCGTTGGCGTCGTGGGCTGGCCTTGCGGCTCTACTCCTGCTGGTTCCGGTCGCGGCGACCTCGAACACCACATCGATGCGACGGCTGGGTGCTCGCCGTTGGAAGCGCACCCAGCGGCTGAGCTATGGGGCCGGCCTACTTGTTGTCGTCCACGTCGTCGGATTCCAGTTCCAGGAACAACGCGCGCTCGTGCACGTCGTAGCGACGACTTCGGTACTCGGCGCCGTCGTCATCACTCGGCTGGTTGATGTTGCCAACGCGGCCCTCGCTCGAACTGGACGAGTCGCCGCCGTCGGTCGCAACAACTGACGACAGCGGGCTTCCGTGGGTGGCTAGCCGTTTGTGAGGTTCTCGAGCCGTTCGCGGTATTCCTCGGTCGACACCTCACCGCGTGCGTAGCGTTCGGCGAGCACCTGCTGTGCTCGATCCACGGGTGTCGTCGGAGTTGGTGGTAGGGGAGCGGTCGAGCTCGTCGACCGGGCGAGCCAGACGATCAGGGCGATCGTTCCGATCATCATCAAGGTGCCCCAGACCCACATCCAGCCGGCACCCCATCCGCCCATGTGTTCGAATCCTCGGCTGTCGCCGAGGAGCATCACGGTGGTGTTCATCTTGAGTGTTCCTTTCTGACGTCTTGTGGTTGTTTGCTGAGTCGCCCGTTCGAGTCGATCAGGTATCGATGGATCGCCACGGCGGTTGGCTGGCGTCGGCTGTTGCGTGTTGGGTCGAGTCGAATTCGGTTTGCGTCGACGTCGTCTCCGACCTGCTGACCAAGAACACGATTGCCGCGAGCATTGCACCGCACAGCAACGCGCCGGCTGCAAAACCAGCGCCGATGCCGAGACCGACTCCCGGGCCGAAGCTCATTGTTGCCACAGCAACAGCGATGACTCCGATCATCCACACATGCTTGCGATGGGTCTCCAGATAGCTCATGGTGCTTCCCTTTGTTTGGTGGTTGCTTCACCAACCACGCTAGATACCCCTAGGGGGTATGGGTAGGGACCTTCGTCACCTAGTTTCGTTAGTGCGCCGAGAACCGTGCAGGGGCGCGGCCAAGCGAGAGTCGAGCATCTGGGCCTAGTCAGCAGCTGGGGTGACCGTCATGACGGTCATCATTCCGGCCTCGGCGTGTTCTTGGATGTGGCAGTGCAGTACCCAGTCGCCGACGTCGAGGGGGACCATGCCGATTTCGACCTCGTCGAGCATGTTCAAGAGCACGGTGTCCCGGAAGTACGGTTCGTCGACGGGTTCGCCATTTCGTGACAGGACTTTGAAGAACTGTCCGTGGAGGTGGATTGGGTGCATCGGATGGGTTTGGTTGGTGAGCTTGATCTTGGTGAACTCACCCTCGGTGACCTCGACGGGGGTGTGCTCGCCGAAGACCTCGCCGTTGATGGTCCACACCCATTCGCCGTCTCGATTGCTGGTCTCGAAGATGAGCTCCTGGTCGATCTCTGCTTCGGCTGCGGCCGCCCAATCGGGCACATTGTCATTGGTCGTCGGTGCGAAGGATGAATCTGCAGCAGTTTCGCCCTGCACGACGATCGTGGCCAGCGGCTGGGGTGTGCCGACGAACGTGTCGTTGACGACGTAGGTTCCGGGGGTGGCCGGCAGGGTGATGTCGACATCGGCGCGGTTGCCGGGAGCAAGGACGAGCCCAGCGGCGTCACCCACCTCGCCAACGGTCAAGCCATCTACGGCGACGAGGTTGGCTTCGAGTTTGCCGAAGTCGAGGGTGTAGGCTCGTCCGTTCGATGCGTTGATCAGCCGGAGGCGAATCCGTTCCCCGGGTTGGGCTTCGAGGGTCTCGCCGAGTGTGGCGTTGACGGTGATCACGTTGCCCCAGCGTCCGTTGTGGGTCCGGTCGGCTGCGGTGTCGAAGTCGGGGTCGAGTTGTGCGTCTTCGGTGAGGAGCCAGTCGTCGATGACCCACACCACGTCCTGTGCGTAGGTGTCGGGGTTGGCGGTGGGTGGCTCGTCGATGACGATGCTGCCGTAGAGGCCGCGTTCGAGTTGTTCGCTGCCGTTGGTGTGTGAGTGGTACCAGAAGGTTCCG
This sequence comes from Acidimicrobiales bacterium, assembly GCA_041394265.1. NCBI lineage: Bacteria > Bacillati > Actinomycetota > Acidimicrobiia > Acidimicrobiales > Acidimicrobiales bacterium. The sequence goes on along the minus strand of JAWKIO010000005.1, from coordinate 331,254 downwards.
GCGTCGGGTGGGGTGAACTCGTAGACGAAGGTGTCGCCCGGTTCGATGTGGGTTTGGTTGACGCCGGGGACGCCGTCCATGTCGTTGGGGACGCGGATTCCGTGCCAGTGGATGGTGGTCGATGCGGGTAGGTCGTTGCGGACGGTGATGCGGACGGTGTCGCCGAGGGCGGCCCGGAGCGCGGGTCCCGGGACGGTGCCGTTGTAGGCCCACACGTCGGTTGGCTGGTCGATGATTTCGATCGTTGCTGGGGCAGCGACCAGCTCGATGTCGATGACCTCTCCGCCGCCGACAGGCTCAGCCGGGTAGGCGCCGGCGAACTCGTCCTCGAGTTCCGACTTGAGTGACGCACCGCTTCCGGTGACTCGAACCACGAAGAAAGCGGCAACGGCCACGACCGAGGCCAGAGCGACGGCGAGGGCAATGCGCACCAACGTCTTCGACGGCGATCGCTCGTGTTGCTCGTGGGTGCTGGCGGTTGCTGAGGTCACTGTTCGAAGCCTTGCCGTTCCTGCTCGGAACGAACGAAGGCGATGACCGCCACGACCTCGTCATCGGAGAGGCCAGTGACCGGCGCCATGTCGCCGAAGGTCCAGTGATGCTGTTGCGCTCCGTTGGCAATGGCCGAGCGGAACGAGTCATCACCGTGATGGTTGGGTTCGTAGACGATGGAGAGGTGTGATGGTCCCTTGTCGGTGCCCTTCAGGTCGGCTCCGTGACACGCTGCGCACGAATTCGCATAGACCTCGGCGCCGAGCTCGTTGCCGGCGCCGCCTCCAGCGGTTTCGAACGTTGCAGCGTCAGACCCGCACGCACCGACAATCAGTGTCAGGCCGACAGCGAGACCGGCCGGGGCGAGAACTCGAAGAAGTCGATCGAAGGTTTGTCGAGGTGCCATTGTGTAGCTCCCACATGGGCCGGGGACAAGCGCTCGTAGCGCGGACGAACCGACATACTACGACAGGGGATCGTAGATGAAACACCAGGCGCCAACGGATCGATCAGCGATCCAAGGGCCCGTCGCTACTTGGGGTCGAGGCCGTGGCGCACGGCGTTGGCATCAGGCATCGTGTTCGGCATGCTCGCCATGGTCAGATGCTTGGGCTTCGAACCAGTCGTGGATGGCTTTGACCAGTTCGGGGTCATCGGTGGTGTAGATCAGTGTCGAACCGTCGTCGCCGGTCACGAGTTCGACATCGATCTCGGCATATCGAGCTTCGAGTACAGCGAGGCCCGGCATCGAGCGGCCGTGGATTGCCTCGGGGTCGGAGAAGTCGCCCGCCTGGAACTTGCCGGCCTCCTCGGCAAGGTGTTGAGCGATCATCTCGACATTGGCTGTGTCGTTGGGGTCGTCAGCGACGACCTCTTGCACACCCCCAGTGTCAGTGTCGGTGAAGATGTGCGTCGTGGCGTCGAGATCGAAGGGCATCACTTCGGCACCTGCCACCGCAACGGCTTCTTGCCGCTCGGCGAGATCGCTCGACGAGCCACACGACATTGTCAGGATCGTGCCGGACGTAACGACGAGGATTCGGCTAGCGAAGTTCATCAGCAGCTTCTCTCAGAAGGTGGAGGGATTCGAATACCTGGACGTGCTTGGCGGGGTCGATCTTGTCGAGGAGGCGCTCGAACCGTGCAAAGCGGGCAGCAAGAACCGTCGTTGCAATGTCGTGTCCCCGTTCGGTGAGGCGGACGAGTCGGACTCGCTTGTCGACCTCGTCCGGGTCAGCTTCCCTGGCTGCCCACTCCTTGCGTTCGAGCTGATCGACCAGGCGGCTGACTGAACTCGTCGTGAGGCCGAGACGGTCGGCCAATTCGCTTTGTTGGAGCGGTCCGGTGGTCGCAAGCTCGCAGACTGCGTGGGCGGTCGACACCGACATGGGTTGCCCACACGGGGTGCTGTCGGTTCGCAGGACACCGAAGGCGTGGATGAGTCCGACGAACTCCTGTGCGTGGCTAGTTCCATTCGGTGGCATGGCGGCAGCGTACGGAAAGCAGTTGTAAGTTACAACTACATCGGACGATGTTGAGGGCCAAATCGACACCAACGAGGGCGACAGTTGCTGCCGTGGCAGGCGCCGGTCCTCGATGGTTACTCAGCGACTGATGTTCAGGATGCGCCGAGCACCGTTTGCGACAACGGCAAAGATGATGCCACCGGCGAGGAGGTCGGGGACCTGAGAGTCGGTGGCGATCACACCGATCGCGGCGGCGATGACGAGGGCGTTTACCTTGATGTCGTTGGCGGTGAAGATCCAGCTTGCTTGAAGGTGTGCCTCCCCGGAACGTACGTGCTGGAGGACGATGAGCGTGACGATGTTGCCTGCGAGCGCGAGGATCGACATCACGACCATCGAGGTTGGATTGGGGAGCTCGCTGTCGGTGAGGGAGCGCCGGACGACTTCGATCAGTCCGATCGTTGCGAGCCCGAGCTGGAGGTATCCGCTGATTCGTGCCAGTTGCTTCTTCCGCGTCGCTGCGGTCCCGACTGCGGCGAGGCTGAGCGCGTACACGCTTGCGTCAGCACCCATGTCGAGAGCATCGGCGATCAGTCCCATCGACCGACTGATGAGCCCGATGGTGAGCTCGCCAACGAAGAAACCGGCATTGATCACGAGAGCGACAAGGAGTGCGTTGTGCTCGCGTCGGGTGTCTGTGGTTGGTCCAATCTCACTGGTGTCGTCGACGTAGCTGACGCCGAGGTCGAGTCGTTCGAGCGCGGCGGCAATGGTGTTGGTGTTGGTGTCGTGCTCGATGATCACATCACGTTGTTCGAGGTTGAACTCGATTCGGCGGAGACCGTCGACGTCGGAGAGTGCCATTCGGACAAGTTGTTCTTCTGCCGCGCAGTCCATCGCTGCGACGTGGAATCGGGTGATCGTCACGAGGGTGTCACGAGCTGGCCGGTCGGTAGTTCGGGCACAGGTCGATGTGGTGGCCGGTGACAGCGAGTAGTTGTTCGGCGGAGCGCAGCAGGTCGAGGACCTCGTCGTGGGCGATGCGGTAGTAGACCTCGCGGCCGGATCGGCGGTCGGCAACGAGCCCGCAGTCCTTGAGACATCGCAGATGGCCCGAGATGTTGCCCTGAGAGCCGTCGAGTGACTCCACGACGTCGCTCACTCGTCGCTCACCACTGGCGAGTAGGACCAAGATGGCCAATCGTGTTCGATCACCAAAGCCACAGAACAGCTTTGCTGCCAGGTGGATGACGTCGCTTCGATCGATCACCTCGTTCACAGTCCAATCATATCGGTGCTGGCAGATGTATCCGGCAGCACCGATGTGTTCGGCGGGCGGTGACCCCGGATGGCTCAGTGCCGTTGCCAAGTCAAACAGGTCACCGGCATCTCTGCTACTACTGTCTGTGCGATATCGTTGCTCGCTTCCTCCGTCGTTTCCCTCGGTGATGCCAACGAAACTGGACCGTTCTGTCTCCGCTCGCAACAACCATCGACTGGTGCCTGTCATGATCCAACGTTCGCCCGTCGCGTGAGATCCATCGTGCATCGAGGGGCCGGGTTTCTGCTGCCCGCATCGGCCGATCCACGGTCGTTGCAGGCCGCTGGGTGGCCGATGTGGTTGGCGTTCGCTGGATGGTTGATTGCCGTCTTGCTCGCGAGTCTTGCGTCGGGGATCGCTGTCACTGCGGGTGCAGGGAGTGATGGAATCGCAGCGCTGTTGATGGGTCAGCTTGGACTCTGGATCGGTTTCGTCGGTGCGGCGCTCGTCGCCGGTCGATTCTTCGGGTTTGGCGACATTGGTGCTGGCTTCGAGCTGGGCCTCGCGGCGGGGGACGTCGCAAAATCTGTTCTGATCGGCGTCGCCGTCCAGCTACTCGTCGTGCCGGGAATCTACTTCCCTCTGTTGGCCGCAGGCGTTGACCTCGACGTGTCGGGGCCGGCAGTCTCGCTCTTCGGTCAGGTCTCTGGTCCCGAAAAAGCCGCGATTGCTCTCGGCGTGGTGGCTATCGCTCCGATCGCCGAAGAGCTGCTGTTCCGTGGTGTTCTCCTACGAGGACTGGCAAGGCGTCTGGGCGACGGTGGCGCCGTCTTCGTGAGTGCGCTGCTGTTCGCCGGTACCCACTTTCAGTTGGTGCAGTTCCCGGGCCTGTTGGCCGTCGGTTTGACGTTGGCGTGGCTGGCCCGTCGTACCGGGGGACTCGCGTCACCGATCTGGGCGCACATCGCCTTCAATGCCACGACTGTGGCATTGCTCTGGTGATTGCCGAGGTGGAGGATCGGCGGGGCCAAGCTCGTAGACCCTCTTGCGACAGACTGTACGATAAAGGTCATGAACTCGCCGTGGTCCTGTGCCGACCAACTATCAAGTCGCAGTCTGGACCGATGACGGGCCTGGAACTGGTCGCATTGGGCGTGGGCTCCACAGCCGGGTTGGCGTTGGGCATTCGGTCGTGGCGGAGCGAGGCGAGAGAGCGCGCGGCTCGGGGAACTCCCGTGTGTGAATCGCCTCCAGAGTTGATTGAGCACGGAGAAGGGGCCCTCATCGTCGAGGCGTTCGAGCGTCTTGTCAGAGAGGGTGCCGTCGCTGCAGCGACGCTCGGTCGGGCACGGCTCCTCCAAGATGTCGCAAGCTCTGCCGATTCGGTATCGGAACGCTCGGCTGCCGGTCGTCAGCTCGTGGCCATGTTCGAGGATCTGGATGCACCGGAGGCCACTGCCGACGGCAACGTTCGTGCGACCTCCACGGCGTCCGAGGTGTTCGCCGACTCGGTCATGCCTGGCGCAGGGGACCCGACGCCACGGTCGGAGCAGCCGGGATGATCGTCGCAAGGCGGCCAAACGGTCCCTAGGTTTCAGTGGATGGCGGCAATCGCTGCGGTGAGATCCCCAACGGTATGTGTTGCGGTGTAGGCGCCCGCGAAGAGTAAACCTGCAACGAATACTGTGATGGCGGCGAGATCTCGAGGTGACGAGCCGGTTTCGAGGTCACCGAGGGACGCCTCGGGCTCTTTGTCCGGCATGGCGTTGCAGGAGCCCAGCCGTGCTCGGGCTTGGAGAATTGCCTGCCGATCAACTTGCGGGACGTGAGTGGCATCCGCGTCTGCCCACTGCTCGATCGAACGTCGGTGAGTGCGAACTACCGCCGGTACTCCTGGGACCCATCCCCAGATGCGTTCGTAGGCCACAAGGACCAAGAGGTGACGATGGTGGCCGAGGCGCAGATGTGCCCCCTCGTGAGCGAGCACAGCCCGGCGTTCGGGATCGGGCAGTCGAGTGACCGCTTCGGAGACGACGACGTGACGATCCCGTCCGGGCACAGCAAAAGCCAGCGGCTCGAGAGACGGCGCTACACGCACTTCGACGCCTGCACCATCGTCGTGAAGGACCGAAACCGCAGCCCACACCGGGAGCGATGCTCGGCGTCGAGCGGCCACGCTCTGGCGCGCAACACCGATAATCCAGCTCACACCGAGCCCGCAGATCAGTCCACTCGCCGTCCAAGCCAGCGGCCCGCCGGGCGACAGGTGCCTCAGACCCAGACGTGACACCTCTCCCTCGTCGTGCCACCACAGCAACAACGGACTGGCAGTCAGTAGCGTGCCGAACCCGAGCAGCCCCATGCCACCCACGGCGGTAAGGCAAGCTGTTCGAACCCGCGCCGTTGGCCCCATCGAGCTACGGGCAGCGAGGGCGGGCACCGTCAGCAAGGCGATAGCGACGGCGACGACGAACAAACTCATCGACGACGACCAAGGAGCCGTTGCAACGCAGAGGTTTGCTCGGCGGAGAGCTGTTCGACGAAGTGCCCAAGGGCGGCAGCGGGATCCGTGGCACCGGAAAATGCGTCGGACATGGCTTGAGCTACTTGTTGCTCGCGGGATCGAGTGGGCCGATACCGGTAGGCCTTGCCATCCTTCGAGCGAGTCACCAGGTTCTTCTTCCACAACCGACGAAGGATCGTGAGTACCGTCGAGTAGGAAACCACCGGCTCGATCTCGAGTCGATCGAGGACGTCACCGGGCTTGAGTGCATCGGGGCTGTCCCAGAGCACCTCGAGGATAGCGGCTTCCAGGCTGCCCATCGGCCGACGACTCATTGCTCCACCCATCCATTCACGTTCGGAGTCTACGCGAGAGGTTTGTGCCGACTCGACGAGCTGACCGCTCAACTGATTGCCGATCGGCTTGGGCTCAACCCGCTCGGCTCCTCGGCCACAAGAGAGAAGTAGTCTGCGACAGTGTGTAACGGTTCGGTGCTGATGGACAGGTCGTCTTGGGGGCGCCACCCATGCCGGTGGCGCGGTGCCGACTGGCTCACGCGAGCCGTCTCGGCACTTGTCGGGCTCGTTCTCCTGGCCCTCACCTCGGGTTGTGGATCGTCGTCACGCGCTCTCAACAGTGCATCACCCGAAGTGAAGGATCTAGTTGCCCAGATCGCCGCATCGGACGTTCCGGCTTCCTACCGCTTCACCTACACCGCCATCGGTCCACTGTTCATGGGGTGTTTGTCGGGTGTCGAAGACATTGACGGGGCGGTCGACGCCGAGCGCCGAGCCATGGTCGTCAGCTCACGCCAACGCGCTGGCAAGGTCTACTCCCTTGATGGCGAGCTGCTTATCGAACGTGAACTCCTTGGCTTGCCTGACCGCGGCCACCCGTATGTGAGGATTCCCGTCGACGCTACGACCGACGCCGAAACGCTGAACCGGATCGACGGGGCACTCGGCACCTCCTTGTCGGCAACGATCGCGGGAGAAGCCTGGCCCACCCATCCCAACGACCTCGTCGAGTCGACGCTTTCCATTGCGTCGTCGATCACCGCGATCGCACCCGATGGTCAATCCCTGCCGGGCATCCGCATCGTTCTCGACCCTGCCGGCTATCTCGAGCAATTCGAGGAGACCGCCACGCTCGAGCGAGACGTGCCGCCGATCATCGATGTCTATGTCGCAGCGGAAGGAACGGTCCAGCGACTGGTCGTGCGACGCCCTGATTCTGCCAACACGACGACACCCACCGACCACAGCGATGGTTACGCAATCGATTTTCGGTACGACGAGGGGGTCGAGGTCGTTGCGCCGGAAGCGGACGAGATCGTCGACATGGCGGCAACCGAGCTTCCATTGGAACCGACCGCAATGCCTTGCGTCGTGGAGCAGTGATCGTCGTCGTGCCGTCAGGAGCGGTGGGATGGTTGGCGTCGGTTCAGGTCAGGGACGTTGCCGGTCCGACTCAGGAGTCGGACCGGTAGTTCAACAGCAGGAGGGCATTGGCTACCACGACGAGTGTGCTGCCCTCGTGTGCGATGACTGCGACACTGATCCCGACTCCGAGAATGGTCATGGGGATCAGGACGGCGACGACGGCGAGACTGAAGAAGAGGTTCTGTTTGATCGTTCGGCTGGCCCGTCGGGCCAAGCCGACGGCGACGGGTAGGTGTTCGAGCCGGTCGGCCATCAGCGCGATGTCGGCGGTCTCGAGCGCCACGTCGCTCCCGGCTGCGCCCATTGCGATCCCGACGCTCGCTGCGGCGAGTGCTGGTGCGTCGTTGACGCCATCGCCGATCATGGCTACCCCGCCGTGGTTGGCGAGGTCTTGGACGGCATCGACTTTGTCGGCTGGCAACAGGCCGCCTCGAGCGTCGGTGATCCCCACTTCGCCGGCCACGGCTGAGGCGACACGCTGGTTGTCGCCGGACAACATGACAACGGTGTCGATCCCGAGGCTTCGGAGGACCTCGATCGCAGATTTGGCGTCGCTGCGAGGCGTGTCCATGACACCGAGGACACCAAGGAATTTCTCGCCGTGACTCACGATCATGGTGGTTCGGCCCCGACCTTGGAGCACGTCACTGGTGTTCTGGACAGCGGCAGGGATTTCGGTGAGTTCGAACAGCGCTGCGTTGCCGATCATGACTGTGGTCCCGTTGACTTCGCCGGTGACACCCTTGCCGTTCACCGCGGTCACGCCGGTTGCCTCGATGCGGACGGAGTCGCCGATTCGTTCGGCGACACCGACTGTGATGGCTCGAGCGATCGGATGGTCACTCGATTGTTCGACAGCGAACGTGACCCGAAGTAGGTCCGCCTCGTCGACGCCAACTGCAGGCACGATGTCGGTGAGGACGGGCTTGCCCTCGGTGAGGGTACCGGTCTTGTCGAAAGCGATCGTCGACACGCTGCCGAGTGCTTCGAGCGGGCCGCCACCCTTCACTAGGATCCCGGATCGGGCAGCCCGGGCGATCGCCGCGAGGACCGCGCTGGGGGTCGCGATGGCCAGGGCGCAGGGGCTGGCTGCGACCAGGACAGCCATCGCACGGGCGAACGAATCGGTGAACGCCTCACCCGCAAGCGGCGGCACGACGAGCAGGAAGGCGACGAGTGCGAGCACCGACGGTACGAAAATCCTGACGATCCGCTTGGTGAGCCGCTGAGTCGGGGAGATCTGGGTTTCCGCCTCGGCGACGAGCTGGACGACACGAGCCAGGGTGGAGTCGGCTGCGACCCGGAGCACCATCACGTCGATCGCATTGGGGCCGTTCAACGTGCCTGCGAACACCCGGTGTCGCGAGTCGATGGCGTCGATCCCTTGCAGCGCTGCCGATGGGTCCCCGATCGCTGATTTGTCAACAGGAACGCTCTCGCCGGTCACTGCGGACTCATCGATCGCGGTCTCGCCGGCCACGACGACACCGTCTGCGGGCAGCCGTTCGTTCGGACGTACCGCAACCACGTCGCCGACCACGAGGTCACCGACCGGAACCTCGACGGTGGGGTCTTCCTTGCGGCGCGCCGTTGCGGGAGCCAACTCACCGAGCGCCTCGATCGCGTTGCGAGCCCGATTCATTGCGTACCCCTCAAGGGCGTGGCCGAGTGAGAACAACACCAGCAGCAGTGCTGCGTCGGACCAGTGGCCGATGAACGCGGCCCCGATCGCGGCGATCAGCATCAGTTGGTCGATGTCGAACACCCTTGCGCGCACCGACATCCAGGCATCGCGAGCGACGAAGACACCAGTCAGGACGGCTGCTGCGATGTAGAGGCCGGTGACCGGCGAGTCGATGTCGGTGAACCAATCGAGGCCCCGTGCCACGAGATAGATGCCGAGCGACACCAACGCAGCGCCGAGTTCGATCCGGCTCGAACCATGCCCGTGGTCATGTCCATGGCCATCGCCGGGCTCGTGGTCGTGGTCACCGCCTGGCAGAGGGCGAGGGGTCGCGATGTCGAGACCGAGCATTGAGTTCAAGGTGGCTCGCAGAGTCGTCTCGTCGGTTGCGTCCTTGTCGTATTCGACTCGAACGAGCCCTTCGACGGTGACCGCTCCATCGACCACACCGGGGATCGAGCGCAAACGTTCGGTCATCGCCGCCGCCCGGCTGGTGTTGCCGACGCCGTCGGTCTTAACGATGAGGTGACCGTACCGGTCTTCGATCGAGGCGCCGGTGGCCCTGACCCGATCGGTGAGCCGCTTGATCGACACGGCACCCGACGCCAGATGCAGGCACACCTGGGCATGCGGGCCGTGATCGGGGGTGGCGGCGTCATCGCTGCGGATCACATGAACAGATTCAATCCCGTCCATACCGCCGAGTGCGGCGACGAGGTCGGCGACGCAGCGATCATCGGCGCCGTGAGCCCCGGGTAGTACGACATCGAGGTCGAGTTGCAAGGTGTTGCTCACTGTGTGCTGTCTCTTTCTGCTGCGCTCGCCGAGGCCGCAATCTGGCGACCGAAGATGGTTCGGGTTGGGTCGAGTTGGTGATGGTCGAATGCGATCGCGATGCCGTACTCGGCGAGGTCGGCAATGGTCGCTGGATCGAGGGCGAGATGCCGGTACAAACGATGGTGGCCAGGGGTGATGCCGCCCCCGGCGAGCAGACGTGCTGCAAGGCGGGTGACCACCGCAGTGCCGTAGGCCTGGCCGGTTCCTGTGGCCCAGACCCGGCGACGGGCTGTTCCGGCGGTGATCAACCATGGGCCCGTGCCAGTGGGTTCCGGAATCAGCGACGTGACCCGCTCGAGCGCTCTGCGCGCACGCCGGATGCGTGTGAGGACAGCCAAAGCGGCGGTGATGACCTCGTTGGTGAACCCGTAGTGGGTGGTCACCGGCACGCCAAGATCGGATCCGAGGGTGTACTGGTCGGGGAAGTCAACCCGGCCAAGCAGACAACGCCCGAACCCGGCGGGCAAGCGCGGACGCGTCAGCCCGCTGTAGTTCCGCACGCGTTCCCCGGTCGCGGGATCGGCGAACTCGGTGCCCACCTTGCCGAGGGTGAAGGCAGTTGATCCGGGGCCGTACTCGTCGCGGGTGTCGAGCACCCCCTGCACGAGAATCGACTCGGGATGCTCGGACCGATGAACGGTGTTGGCGAGAACGCTGGATAGCCCCGGCGCCAAGCCGACGCTCGACAACAGGCGACAGCCGCTGCTCGCAAACGCCTGGTCGAGTTCTTCGAGTGACGCGATGTGGCCACTCGATGCCGTCGTGTCGATGAGGTCTGCGCCGGCTGCGGCCGCAGCTTGTGCCACCTCGAGCCGACCGCTCCCGGTGCAGTCGATCACGAGCCCGGCATCATCAGGGAGACTCCAGCGGGGATCGTCGGTGTCCACGACGACTGGTTCCGCGCCCTCGATGCTTCGAGCCGCCGCCGCAGCCGTAGTGAGTCTGCGGCTCGACACCAACACTCTGTGCCCATCCTGGGCGAGCAGCCGGGCCACGTGGCCCCCGACGACGCCGGCTCCGCCGATCACGACGGTTGCGTGCTCAGCCACGCCCGAGCCCTGGGACCAATCGTCCGACCTGGGATGCGTACCCGGTGTAGGCATCGCCATGCAGCTCACGCAGGTGCGGCTCTTCAACGCAGCGGACCTGTAACTCGATGGCCACGACCAGCACAACAATCCCGATCGCCGAGATGCTGTTGGGCACCATCAACGCCAGGCCGACACCGGTGAGGATGACGCAGCTGAAGATCGGGTTGCGGACCACCCTGAACGCACCTTGCGTCACCAACTCCGTCGTCTCGGCCCGATCGACCCCGATCCGCCACTCGTCGCCCATCGAAAGCTGCGACGCGAACGTCAGCACGATCCCGACCACAGCGAACCCAACCCCGAAACCTCGAACCCAGACCGATTCGTACCACGGGTCCAACCCAGCCAACTCAGCCACCGGAGCAGCAGCGGCTGCGACCAGCGCAACCACCAGCAACCATCCGGCGAACCATTCGGCCGATCCGAGCGCTGAGCGCAATGACCCGGCCCGGATTCCGCTGTCACCCGTGCGCCGCTTCTGGACCAGGGTTCTGGCAACGAACACCACCGTGAACATCACGGCGAACAACATCAACGCGAATGCCGCCATCACGACCGTCCCATGTGGTCATGGTCCTCGACGCTCAGCTCGACCGTGGTCAAATCGGTCAACGCGTGCGCCAGCCCTTCCGATGCCAGCTCGTAGCGAACACGCCTTCCCTCACGCTCGCTGCGCACCAGACCGCACCCGCGAAGACAGGCCAAATGGTTCGACAGATTCGGCTGGCTCGTGTCGATCCGCTCCAACAAATCGTTGGGATACCACGGCCCTTCGACAAGAAGCAGCAGAACTTGTCGTCGAATCGGATCAGCCAACGCCGTCCCAAACCGTTCGAGGGTCGCAAGCGCGTGTTGAGACATCATCCGTCAATGATATTCACATTGGCTGATGTAATGCAAGCCTTCTCCAGCCTGACACGACGTTTCATGTGCGACTCACTGTCGTAGCATGCATGGATGAAGAGATCGGCAACAATCCCTGCTCTGGCACTGGTAGTCGCGGTCGCCGCCGGCTGCGGCGGTTCCTCGCAACCACAGGCCGGCATCGCCGGCAGTGACGCAATCGTGCAGCCCTCAAGCCAAGCGACCGACCTGACCGGCATCACCTTCGAGGTGTTTCGCGATCCCGGTTGAGGCTGCTGCACCGGGTGGGTCGTGTACCTACAAGAAAACGGAGCCGCCGCAACAGTCGTCGACGATCCAGGACGTCTCCAGACCGCCGCCGATCTCGGCGTGCCCCGAAACGCCATGTCGTGCCACACAGCGATCGTCAGCGGATACGCGATCGAAGGACACGTGCCGGTCGAAGCGATCCTCACGCTGCTGGCCGAACGCCCAGACGCAGCCGGGCTCGCACTCCCAGGAATGCCCGCCGACTCACCCGGCATGGGCGGCGACCAACAATCATGGCAAACCCAACCCGTCATGCTCATCGGAACCGACGGCACGCTGACGCCGTTCGTGTACTGACCCCATTCTGAGCCGACTGGCCCGAAACGCTTTCGATTGCAGCGCGCAGCGCCCTCGTGGATCTGCAGCAGATGCCTTTCGACTGTCTCAATCGACGGGTTCGAGCGAGGGATCAGTGACGGCGCCAGCCAGCGGTTCAGCGGCGTCCGGTGTTGACGAATCCCGCTCCGCATTCGCCCAAGTCACGAACATCCAGAGAATGAATGCCCACAGAATGGTGCCGCCACCGAGCTTCATGATGATGCCTGCGAGCTGAAGATCCTCGACCGCCGAGATGCCCCACAATCGCGGTGCGTCAGCATAGGAGTCGTAGAGGGCCCTATCGGTCCAGGTCAAAAAACCCGCCGGGACCGTGGGAATCACGGTGGCTCCGATGAGGTAGACCACCTTGAGCGGAGGACGAAGCGGACGGACCATGGGTTCTGATCCCAGCAACGGCAACCAGAACAAACATCCGCTCAGCACCCAGAGCGCGTGAAGCGTGAAATGGACGACCGAGTTCGAGGTGTACAACGCCACAACGGTCGGAAGGTGCGTCACGACCAGAACCACCTGAAACAGACCGAGAGCGGCAGGGCCCCGACCAAGGAATCCGAGAATCCCCCGGATCGGCTGCGTCAGCTCGACCTGGAGCCAGGTCGGAGTCCCTGCAACCAACAGCGGTGCCGAGATCAGCGTGATCATCAGGAACTGGACCATGTGAGCGCTGAAGAGATAGTCGTCGCCGAGCCGGTCCATCGGCCAATCGACGGCGATCCACAACACAACGACCCCGGACGCGAACCGGAATCGGCTCGCACGCCCAGGCATGGGAGGCGGGCCGGGGAGTTTGGGACGAAGCCTGGTCAGTGACCACCAATACCCCACTGCAATCGATAGTACGAGTAGCCACACATCGGGGCGGGCTTCCCACGCCCAAGGTGATTCGGTGCCTGCAGCGGCCAACATCATGACGCTCCTTGGGGTGGTGTCGCTCGCGGCCGCCGTCGAATCGCCGTGACGGCAACACAGCCTCCCCAGCCGGCAACCAGTCCGAATCCAGCGAGAAGCGGGACCCGACTTCCAGCCGACGCGCCGTCCGCTGGCACGGCAAAAGGCGGCTGGCTGGCTGTTGTCGTTGTTGTTGGTTCCCGGGCGCTGCTGTTCGATGTGAGGGCGAGGCTGGCGAACATGAAGCCAACGGCAACCACGAACACCACGATCGCCACCCGGTGGATTGGGACTGCGAGAACTCTATGTCGCACACTCTGTCGCACTTGACCAGTATGGCCCGGGCGAGGGCGGATGAACCACTCCCGCAGCAGCCCGCATGTCAAAGCCCTGACGCTCTCGTCCGTTGCCGAAGTTGGTGGAGCATGTCTGTTTGCCAACGAGTTGGTGAACACCGTTGTGTGGTCATGGTCGGCGCATGCATCGATGCGTCCGCGGATGCGTGGTGACGTTGTGGCCAAACACCAACTTCGTCGCTGGGTGGGGCGAGGCGGCCTCGCTGCGTTCTGTCGCTGGTGCTCGAAGCCGAGACGCATGACCGTGTTCGGTCCGATTCCGGCGCAGCACAGGAATACCGATGAGACGAGATTCGGCCCCTGCCAGCTGCGGGTCAGCAGCAAAGGGGCATGTGCACCACCTCGCCTCTCGACCCGAAGGCGATGCAGATGTCGGCGGCTGCGGTGCCAGACTGGCGAAATGACAACCTCGGCCCAGGCACGCGAACGCGGCATCCGCCAGAATGGTCAGTGGGTGTTCAGCCTCAACCAGCTTGCTGTGGCCGCCGTGATCGTCGTCATCGCCATCCTGCTGACTATCGCCGCATTGATGGCCGCTCCCGCCCAACAGGCGGCACCGCTCGGATCGGCGCCCAACGACACCACAGCGGCACAAGAACACGCCGAGACCTACACCAATAGCAATGCCAGCAAGCAGGCACTTGCCGGATTCAGTCTCTTCAGCCTCTGGCTCATCGCTGGTTCCGTGTCGATCGCTCGATCGCGAAGCACGCGCGAATTTCGCTTTGGATCCCCCGATCAGCCAGTAGCGAACAGCGTGCCGCCCGCGGGCGACACCTGACGCGGGTCGTTGCGACCCTTGTCTGTGTTTGCACCGACGAAGCAGTTCGCGGCATCACCGCCGTCGGTCGGCGAGCACGCTGGCTCTACCATCGCTACCCACAGTGGCGCGAAGCCGGCTTGCCCTTCGCGATCGGTTGAACGATGACCGCCGACAAGCGATGCCGGGAGTGATCATGGGCATAGAACAGCATTGGGACAACATCTATCGAACGAAGAACAGCGAGGATCTGGGTTGGTATGAACCGCGCCCGTCCACCCTCGCTCTCGTACAGCGATTCTCGTCTCCGTCCGATCCCGTGATCGACATTGGTGGAGGTGACAGCCGTATGGTCGACGAGCTCACAGAAGCTGGCTACAGCGACCTGACCGTCCTCGATGTGTCGGATTCGGCTCTGACGCGAGCTCGAAGCCGGCTTGGATCAGCGGGCCGGTCCGTGAGCTGGGTTCGTGCCGACGTCACCCGCTGGGAACCGGCCAGAACGTGGGCGTTGTGGCATGACCGGGCGGTCTTCCACTTCCTGGCAGAGGAGGAGGATCGCCGCGCCTACGTCGACATCGCGAGGTGGGCGGTTGCGCCAGGGGGCCACCTGGTCGTGGCGACCTTCGCACTCGACGGCCCCGACCAATGCGCGGGACTGCCGGTTGAACGCTACGACGCCGAAGGTCTCGCGTCAGCGTTCGGCGCGAGCTTCCGGTTCGTTGAGCACACAACCGAGCACCGCCAGGACGCGGGCGTCGGCGACAGTCGTCCCTACGTTGCGGTCGTGATGCAACGGCAGTGAGCAGTCCTCGAGGAACAATGGTTCGGCAGGACTGGCTGGCCTTACGACTCCAGTCGGTCCGCAGGATTTGGCCTTCGCCACAGTCGACGGGATCTTATGTGTCTGCGCTCCACGAAGGCTTCGAGTTCCGGCCGATATGGCCACATCTAGAGCATCGAGCCGAGACCGGAGGTGTCGGTGGGTATGCGGTGGTTCGACCGATAGTGCTTGGTTACCTCAAGGGGTCAGTTGCGTTCTCGGAGATGCGACAGAGTCCCGTGGAGTGGTGGGGTTCCGAGTGTGTTGCTCGGTGTGTCAGGCCTCGAGTTGGGCCCGTGATCGCTCAGTGTCGCGCACAGTGTTGAGGTCTGCCATCGACCCCTCGGTCATGTAGCGGCGAGCGACCGCCCATTCCGCGTGCTGATCAGCGAGCACGGCCCCGATGAGCCGGATCGCTGCGGCGTCGTTGGGGAAGATCCCGACCACGTTCGTGCGCCGTTTCACTTCCTTGTTCAGTCGTTCCAACGGATTGTTCGACCAGATCTTGCGCCAATGCGACGACGGGAACGCCCCGAACGCCAACACATCGGTCTTGGCGTCACGCATCGACAACGACGCTTTCGGGAACTTGGCCTCGAGCATGTCGGCGACCTCGTCCCAACGGGTGTTGATCTCCCCGGTGGTGCCGAGCGCGAAGATCGACCGGAACGCGGCCGCCACCATTTCTTGCTGCCCTTTCGGGACCTTGGACAACAGATTCCGGGCGTAGTGCACGCGACACCGCTGCCAGCTCGCCCCGCTGATCCCTTTGCGGATGGCGGCCTTCAGCCCTTCGTGGGCGTCGGAGATGACGAGGCGGACACCACCGAGACCACGTTTACGCATCGAGCGGAGGAACCGGAGCCAGAACGTTTCGTCCTCCGAATCACCGATATCGACACCCAGCACTTCGCGGTCACCAGCAGCGGTGATCCCGGTCGCGATGACCACCGCTCGGGACACGACCTGGCCGAGGGCGTCGTCACGGACGTTGATGTAGGTGGCGTCGAGATACACGTACGGAAACGAAGTGTGACCCAGGGTGCGTGTCCGGAACGCTTCGACTCGTTCGTCCAGACCGGCGCAGATCCGCGACACCTCTGATTTGGAGATGCCGGTGTCGATCCCCATCGCCACCACCAGATCATCGACCGCTCGGGTGGAGACGCCGTTGACATAGGCCTCCATCACCACCGCATACAGAGCCTGATCGATCCGTCGGCGGGGTTCGAGGATGCTGGGGAAGAACGAACCCTTGCGAAGTTTCGGGATCCCGAGTTCCAGATCGCCGGCCTTGGTCGACAAGGTCCGTGGCCGGGTCCCGTTGCGATGCGTGGTCCGGTCGATGCTGCGCTCGTAGGGGCCGGCGCCGATCTTTTCGGCCGCTTCGGCCTCGATCAACTGTTGCAGCGCCCATTGGGCGAGCTGGCGGACCAGATCGGTTCCTTCTCCGATCGAGATCGCGTCGAGCAGGCGGTCGATGTCAGACTGTTCAAGAGTCATCGGTGTGGTTCTCCATGGTGTGCACTTGGTCGTACACACCGAGCATCACGCCGGTGACTCACCCACAGGTGGACCCGCCCCGAAATCCCACCACGCCAAGGGACTCATACGGAGATCGGAGATGCCGCTCGTAGTCGCGAATTAGTCGCGAACGTGGCCGGATTGCCTCGGATGGGGCTGGACGGGCTCGGATTGGTGCAGCGCTGTGAGCTGGATGTTCTCGGAGTCAGCGGACGGGTTGTACCAGTCGGCATGGCTGGTGTTGGGCTTAACCCCTCGGGAGTGCAACCTTCGTACGGGTTCAAGTCCCGTCCCGGGCGCCGCTGAACTGGGAGTTACGTCGATTCTGGGTTGCCTTCCGGTATCCACACAACGGTTGTCGGTGGCGTCGATGGCTGGAGAACGAAGCCTCGGGCAGTCGCCCGTGCAGTCTCGACCGTGACGGTAGCTTCTGGTTGGAAGTCGTAGTTGTCGTGTCCGTCCGGGCTGGAAAAGGTGATCGGTCCTGCCGGGGTGAGATTGGGGTCGCCTTCGGCGTGCCATGGGTTGTTGTCGGTATCGAGGTGCAGTGCGACCGACAGGTCGTCTCGGCCAAGTCCGATGCTGAGGCTCGCCTGGTTGGTTTCGAGGCGTACGAGGACTGGTTCGTTTGCTGTGTGATGGATCGTGTCGAGGAGGTTCTCGATCAGTTCCGGTGTCGAGAGCGTTCGGACGGTTTGCTCGTGGTGGATGGCGATCTCGGAGAGTGGGTCGCCGTGGTGGGTGAGGGGTGGAGGTAGGTGGCTGTTTCGGAGTTGCCGAAGTGGTCGGCCCATCCCCAGGGTGTGGCACCGATATGGGTGTCGACGAGGTTGGGGTCTGCACCGTGGTCGATGAGCATGCGGGCTCGGTCGGTGTCGTTCGTTTCTGCGGCGCGGTGGAGCGCGGTCTTGGTACCGGATCGGTCATCGAGGTCGAAGCCGAGCTCGATCAGCAGGTCGAGCATGGATGCGTGTTCGGCGGTGACGTTCTTGCAGAGGCCGGGGTAGCTGGTGTGGAGGTGGGGGAGGAGGTCGGGGTGATCGGCGAGGAGTTGCCGTAGCTGATCGGTTCGGTTGGTTCTCGTCAGTCGAAGCGCGGCTTCGGGCGGCGTGAGCTCGGTGTCGATTCCGGCTTCGGCGAGGACGGCAAGTACCGAGTCGTGGCCTTCGGCGGCGGCGATTCTGGCGGGCGTGGATTGTGAGCGTCCGATGGGTCGGTCGAGTTCGAGACCGAGCGTGGCGAGGTAGCTGAGGATGGCCGGTCGGTTGCGTTTGGCTGCGGCTTCGAGTTCGTCGTAGAGGAGTTCGGCGGGGTCGCGTAGCTGGTCGCCGAGACGCCGGTACCAGGGGCCGTTTTGATGGGAGCCGAGCCCGTATTCGACGAGAAGTTCGAGGTGGGCAGGGTCGTCGTGGTTCTGACCGCCGATGTCGTTGTTGTAAAGCAGCTGGCCGTCATTCGGGTCGGCCCCGGCGTCGAGGAGGAGTCGGGCGAGCTCGAGACGTTCGGTGTGCCATGTCTGGTGGGTTTCGCCGCCTCCGAAGGCTCCGGTGAGGGCAGTGAAGGGCGGGGCGAGGCCACGCCAAAGGAACCCGGCGTTGGGGTCAGCTCCTCGGTCCAGCAGGACCTTGACGGTTTCGATGGCTGACCAGTCGGGATTGTCGGTGGAGACACGGGAGTAGACCGCGTACAGCAGCGGCGGCCAGTCGTTTGGGCCACATGGCGCATCGACGGCGTCGGGATTGCTGTCGAGTTCGGCGTCGAGGGCCCGGTGGTCGCCGACGGTGGCCAGCGCCTCGATCGAACCCGAGGCGAGCATCGGGTCGGCGTCGAGCATCCGGTGGGCTGCGGCGATCCGGTCAGCGGGGCTGGGTCCGTCTTCGGCGTAGTCGAGGCACGCATCTTCGACGAACGAGGCTGTTCGGGTCGGGCCGGAGTCTCGTTCGGCGTGCGGGGTGAAGCTGTGGGCGGAGACGACGGCAACGTGTTCCCGCAGTCGACTCCAAGAAGCGAACCGGTACATGCGGGCAACGATCAGTCGAGCGTCCGCGGTCTTGAAGCCTGGTCGCTGGCTGTCGTCGAGGTCGGCTGCGCCGAGGCGTGGGTGGAACTCGTCCACCATCGAGAGCCCGCCGGGGTCCCCCGTGCGGATGAGGTCTCGGACGAGTCTGGCCTGGCCCTTGAGTTCTTCGAGCGATGGATGCTCGGGCAATGAGGTGGTTGGCACGAGTGCGCCTCTTTTCGTGTCTTGCCCGGTGGGGTTGCCTTCGTCTGCGGATGCTCTTGCAGCCGCAACCTGTCAGGGCTGGTCACTTGGCGTGAATATGTGGCAGATCTCGCCGGCGGTGCAGTTTGCTGGGTCGAGGTGTCTGCTGCGTTCCAGGAGTTCGGAGAGATCGGATTCGAGCGTGGCGAGTTGCCGTCGTCGTTCTCGGACTTCAGCGAGTTTGGTTTCGAGGAGTGCGTCGACATGGCTGCATGGGACGGTGCCGTCGTCGCGCACGTGGATGACGCTGGCGATCTCGGCCAGGGTGAGTCCGGCGGCTTGTGCGGTGCGGATGAATCGGAGCCGGTTGAGCGTGGCGTCGTCGTAGACGCGGTAGCCGTTGTCGGCGCGTTCGGGGTCTGGCAGGAGGCCTTTGCGCTCGTAGAACCGGACGGTTCTGGTGGGGATGCCGAGGGCGTCTGCGAGTTGTCCGATCAACATGTTTCCGATTCTACCGCTTGACCTTCTTCTGTGGGAGAAGGTTTATGGTCGGGTTCATGGACGAGAACCCCGATGAGTAGTTGTTGCAGCAACGCCGACGCTGACGCCGAGCCGTGCCCGAAGTGTGGTCACGTCGGCCCGATCATCGGCGCCGCCCCGGTGCGTCCCCATTTGGCCGAGGCGGTCGATGGTGATTGGCAGCACTGCGCCAACGAACAGTGTCCGGTCATCTACCACTTGGGCGAAGGCATTGTTGACGCCGACTCGGTGGTCACCCAAGTCGGTTTGAAGGCCACGGACCAACCGACGCCGGTGTGTTTCTGCTTCGCCCACACCGCAGCCGCACTCGGTCGAGACCTCGCCGAGCATGACGGTGTCAGCGTGATCAAAGCCGAGATCAAGACAGCGGTCGCTGACAGCCTGTGCGCTTGCGAGCATCTGAATCCGAGCGGCGACTGCTGCCTCGCCGACGTGCATCGGACACTCACGAGCTTCGCCCAACCGTCCCCGGCACGACCACCACATCCAATTGCCACAACGAACCACCGACCCGCAGAGGAACCCCGCAGTGAGTAACGACAACACCGCCTATGACCTGATCGTCATCGGTGCCGGAATGGCCGGCAACGCAGCAGCGAACAAGTGCGCCTCGTCAGGCTGGCGCGTCGCGATCGTCGATGAACTTCCCTACGGCGGCACCTGCGCGCTGCGGGGGTTGTGACCCGAAGAAGATCCTGCGGCGCGGTGCGGAGATCATCGACAGTGCCCGCCTCCTGAGTGGCAAGGGGATCGATGCCGAGGGTTTGCACATCAACCGGGCCGATCTGATGCAACACAAACTCGGATTCACCGAGCCAGTCCCTGCGAACATGGAACGCGGCCTCGCCAGGAGCGGGGTCGACACACTGCACGGCACCGCCCGATTCACCCGGACGAACAGCCTCGACATCGACGGCGTCGGCTACATCGCCGATCACTTTCTCATCGCGACCGGCGCCCGCCCCCGACCACTCGATGTTCCAGGCGCCGAGAGCCTCGTCGATAGCACTGCATTCCTGGATCTCGTGGAGCTTCCCGAACGGATCCTGTTCGTCGGAGGCGGTTTCGTTTCCTTCGAGTTCGCCCACATCGCAGCCCGAGCCGGAGCCCGACCCACGATCATCGATCATGGTGCACGCCCGCTGAAGGGGTTCGACCCGGACCTTGTCGAGCTTCTGGTCGATCGCGGCATCCAAGCCGGCGTCGAGACGCACACCGGTACCTCGGTCGTGTCGGTCGAGGCCGACGGCGCCGTCTATCGAGTGACGATGGAGCGAGATGGTGAGCGAAGTGTCATCGAGACGGACCTCGTCGTGCACGGCGCCGGACGCGTCGCCGAACTGTCCCGGCTCGGCCTCGAGAACGCGAACGTCGAATACGGTCCGAGCGGTGTGAGGGTTGCCGGACACCTGCAGAGCACCACCAACCCGAGGGTGTACGCTGCGGGAGATTCTGCGGACACGCCAGGCATGCCGCTCACCCCGATTGCGGTGTTCGAGGGCAAGGTCGCGGCGTCGAACATGTTGAAGTCGGCGACCATCGTCCCGGACTATGCCGGTGTTCCGACAGCGGTGTTCACCATCCCCGAACTAGCCCGTGTCGGCATGCTCGAATCCGAAGCTGTCGCCGCCGGCATCGACCTCGACGTCCGGTACACCGACACCAGCGGCTGGTATTCGAACTACCGGATCGGGGAGACGGCAGCGGCAGTCAAGATTCTGGTCGACAGAGCGACAGACCTCATCGTCGGTGCACACATGCTTGGGCCCGAGTACGGCGAACTCATCAACTTCTGTGCGCTCGCCATCAAACTCGACCTCACCACCCGGCAACTCAAGTCCATGACTGCCGCCTACCCGACTGTCACCTCCGACCTCGGCTCCATGCTCTAGGACCATGCGTGGCACGGAGGGGTAGACTCCTAGTGTGGGTCGATGACCTCGACGCTCCGATCGATCCTGTTGTTCGCTCTCGCCGCGGTCGCCGAAATCGGTGGCGCCTGGTTGATCTGGCAAGGGGTTCGCGAACATCGGGGTGTGATCTGGGTCGGCGCAGGCATCGCGGCGCTCGCGGCTTACGGGTTCGTGGCGACCTTGCAGCCCGACGCCAACTTCGGTCGGATCTTGGCCGCCTACGGCGGAATCTTCGTGACTGGATCCTTGGCGTGGGGTCGCCTGGTCGATGGATTCAAGCCAGACCGCTTCGATCTCGCCGGAGCCGGGATCTGCCTCATCGGTGTCGCTGTGATCATGTACGCCCCACGCTGACAGGGACTCGTATCCTCAAACGTCGAGGCATGGTGGTAGGCGTGCGGCAAGCGGTGGAGATCCCGGGTCAGTGTTGCGACAAAGGTCCCCTGCCTGTCGAGCAAACGCAACGGTGCCTTGCACACGATGGATCGGTGTCGGCCGAGAGGGTTTGAACAGACTCAGGTGAAGCCCGAAAATAGTCGCGAATTAGTCGCGAACGTGGCCGGATTGCCTCGGATGGGGCTGGACGGCGTCGGATTGGTGCAGTGCTCTGAGCTGGATGTTCTCGGACTCAGCCGGATGGGTTCGGACTGGCCAGCATGGCTGGTGTTGGGCTTAAACCCCTCGATCCTTCAGGATGTACGGGTTCAAATCCCGTCCCGGGCACGCATCGATCCGACGAACGTGTGAGACGCGACTAGCGGCGACGGCCGGCTCGCTCCAACCGCTTGCCGTCGAGCGTGATCAGTGCTTCCCGCGCCCGGTCGGGGAGACGTGCGATGACGCCGGCGCCCTTGGCATCGGGTCCTACGAGATAGCGAGCCTTGGGTCGCGATGCTGTGAGCGCGTGCTCGACGGCTGACGCGACTCGGTCGGGATCGATCCCCTTCGACTTGCCCTCTTCGACGAAGCCGCGCTGGCTGTCGAGCAGAAAGCCGTAGCGGTCCTGCGTGTTCGTCGAGGCCAGGCGGGCCTCGAACTCGGCGATCGTCGCTTCCGCCTTGTCCCAGATCGATGTCTTGATCTCACCTGGCTCGATGACCGACGACGTCATCTTGGTGTTGCGGGCGAGTTCCGCTCGGAGCGCCCAATTGAAGGCGGACACGGCGTGCTTGGAGGCGGCGTACGGTCCGAGTCCGGGCATCGCGATCCGACCGGCCACCGACCCGATGTGAACGAAGCGGCCATCGGCCTTGCTGACGAGTGGGAACGCCTCTCGTGTCAGCGTCACCAGGCTGAAGAAGTTGACGTCGAACTGCCAACGCCACTCATCGTCGGTCAACAACTCCACTGCGCCGCCGACCCCCACGCCGGCATTGTTGACGAGCCCGTCGAGCTGCCCCACTTCGGCGTCGATCCGCGACAGCACACGGTCGATGTCCTCCTGTTTGGTGACGTCGAGGATGACGGGAATCACCTCACCCCCCGGGTGGGACAGCCGCTCGCCATCAGCGTCGTTGCGCACCCCGGTGTAGACGCGCCATCCCGCCTCGGCCTGACGGGCGACACAGGCGGCGCCGATGCCCGACGACGTTCCGGTGATCAGTACGGTCTTCGGCGCCATGATTCCCCCACGTGCACGCTTCGATCGAGGCCCACCGGAGAGTCAACCACATGGGCGGTGTCGGCGCCCCGTCGCCGTTGGCCTGGGCGGTCAGGAGCGCGATGGCGGAGCGGGCGGGGTTGCCAGCACGAAGAAGGTGAGGCCGGCCCCGGCCATCAGGGCCAGGATCGTGAAGCCCGTGCGGTAGCTGCCGGTGCTGTCGGCGAGGATCCCGGCCACCAACGGTCCACCGACGGTGCCGAACATCACGATGAGCGACGAGAAGCCCATGATCTGGCCGAACGACGTGGACCCGAAGTAGTCGGCTCGCAGTGCCTGCATCAATGGGCCTCGCACGCCCCAGGCCAGACCGTGGATGGGCACGAACAGCCAGATCATCCAGCGGTGGGTGGCGAAGGCGAGCAAGAGCAAGCCGACCATGTGGCCGAGCATGGCGATGGAGGCGAGGATGCGCTTGTTCATCCGGTCGCCCAGCACGCCGCCCAGGAGGTTCCCCACGATCTGCACCAGAGGGAGCGAACCGGCCACGAAACTGGCGCGCTGGAGGGAGTAGCCCTGCTCCGATGTGAGATAGAGGGAGAGGTGGGCGATCACGGCACCGACCACCAGCAACGCCGACGCGTGGCCGAGCGAGATCATCCAGAACGCTCGGGTTCGAAGGGCTTGCGATGCGGTGAAGTGCACGTCGGACACGCCTTCGGCCCGAAAGCTTCGTTGTGTCGCCTCGCTCGGTTGGACGCCGTCGACGAACTCGCCCCTCGACGCCGGCGTGCCGTCGAACGTCGACATCAACGCCATGCCGAGGACGAAGAAGATCAGTCCCGACCCCGCAGCCGTCCACCGCCAGCCCGCCCGTTCGAGGCTGAAGACCAGGAGGGGGACGAAGCCACCGCCGATGGCAAATCCCATGCCCGACAGCGACAGCGCACGGGCGCGCTTTCGTTCGAACCATTTGACGGTTGCGGTGGTCACGCTCAGGAATCCCGAGAGGCTCGCCCCGACGGCGGTCAGCAAGAGCGCGGCCAGGAACTGGACCTTGTTCTGGATCTGACTGAGAGCCAGGAGCCCGCTCGACATCATCACGACGCCGGCTCGCATCACGGCCACCGTGCCGTACCGTCCGAGGAGCCAGCCCTGGAGCGGTCCGAGAAGGCCGCTCTCCGCACGGTTCATCGCATAGCCCGCCGAGATGAAGGTCTTGCTCCATCCGAACTGGCGCTCAAGTACGACGGCGTACTGCCCGTATCCCTGGATGAAGAACACGGCCTGGAGCGCCTGCACGATGGCACCCGCGCCGACGACCCGCCAGCCATGAAACAGCCGACCGGTGGTCGCAGTCGATGGTGATGTGGTGACTGCTGCTCCCGAGTCCATGCGTCTGCCATCTTTCACCGAGTGAAGTGTCTCCGACAAGCGGGCTCGTGAACCTGCTACGAGATCTCGCTCATGGCCCGCCGTAGCCGTTCGACGCCTTCGACGATGTCCGGCAACGTCGCCGATGCGTTGCTCAGCCGGATGTGGTCGGTCCGCTGGTCGCTCGGGTGCCACTGGTTGCCGGCGACGACCGAGACGCCCCGACGGAGCGCAGCATCACGAACGGTCACAGCGTCGAGGCCGGACGGCAGACGGAGCCACACGTGCATCGGCCCGCCCCGGAGGATGGCGTCGGGGTGGGCCAGATCGGCGAGGGCTGCCCGCAGCGACGACTGCCTCGACGCCAACTCGGTTCGGAGCGCTCGCAGGTGTCGCGGCCAGCCCGTGCTGGTGACGACGTTCAACGCCGTCTCCTGCAGGACCGGCGACACGAAGAAGTCCTCAACCGCCCGCATCGCCTTCAGCCGTTCGGCGATCATGCCGGTGGACGCCACGCCGGCCAGGCGCATGGCGGGAGCGACCGACTTGGTGAGCGAGCGCACATGCACGACGTGACCGTTGGGGTCGTCGGCGGCGAGCGGCCGCTGGCGCGCCATGGGATCGTCGAGGTCGTACAACCAGTCGTCCTCGATGACGATCAGTCCCCGCTCCTCGGCCAGCGCCATCAGCGCCGGCCTGCGATCCGCGGCCAGGCTGGTGCCGGTGGGATTGTGGAACCGTGGCTGCAGGTACACGATGCGAGCCCCGGTCGCCTCGACGACGGCGGTGAGATCATCCAGCCGAACGCCGCCCGCATCGGTCGGGACCGCCGCCGGTGTCAGTCCGCTGGCACGACAGGCGGCGATGGCGCCGATGTACGTCGGCGTCTCCATGGCGACGATGTCGCCTGGCAAGGCGAGCGAGCGGAAGATCAACGACAGTGCCGTCTGGCCGCCCGAGGTGACGAGAACGTCGTGAACCCGTCGACGATCGAGTTCGCTCGCAAACCACGACCGAAGCGGCTCGATGCCTTCGCTCGGCGCACGGCCATAGGTGCCGGGGCGTCGAGCGGCATCACGCATCGCCTTGGCCAACAGCGCAATCGGCTGCAGTGCGGCGTCGGGGTAGCCGCTCGCCAGGTCGATGGTGTCGGGGGTCGGCGTCGATCGGAGCGGGCCCGGAAAGTCGACCTCGAGGCGGTGGGGTGCAAGGGCCGAGACTTGCCAGCCGCGGTCGCCGTCATCTTGCTGCGGTCGGGGCGGCGAGAGGATGAAGGTGCCGCTGCCAGAGATGGTTTCGATGCGCTCGGCGCGCACGAGTTCGCTCACTGCGGCGCGGACGGTGGCCGGGCTGACACCCAGGTCGGACATGAGCGTTCGTACCGACGGCAGCCGGTCGCCGGGCTTGCCTTGGTCGACGAGTGCCGTGAGGTGCGCAACCACACGATCAGAAGCGCTATCGTGAACCATGAGACAACAGAGTAGCGCTATCCACCGCAGTGGCGAATCGATCGGGATGGCCCTCGGCTTCGTCGGGGTGGCCATCTTCTCACTGAGTCTGCCCGCCACCCGCGAGGCGGTCGAAGCCTTCGGGGCGTGGACCGTCGGGTTCGGACGGGCGGTGCTTGCTGCCATCTGCGCTGTCGCCGTGCTCATCGCCACCCGCACGGCTCGGCCCGAGGCAAGCCAGCTCAAACGCCTCATGATCGTGGGAGCCGGCGTCGTGGTGGGCTTTCCGCTCTTCACCGGATTGGCGCTCGAGACGTCGACGGCGTCGAGAGGGGCGATCGTGATCGGCGTGTTGCCGTCGGCGACCGCGCTCGTGGCAACGCTGCGGCACGGCGAGCGTCCCAGCCGCTGGTTCTGGCTCGCGGCCGGCGGCGGCCTCCTCACCGTTGTGGTGTTCGCCGTGGCCACCGGAGCGAATGGACGACCGGAGCTCGCCGATGTCTTCTTCCTCCTCGCGGTGCTCGCTGCTGCCATCGGCTATGCCGAGGGAGCGGCCCTCACACACGAGCTCGGCGGGTGGCAGACCATCTCGTGGGCCCTCGTGATCGGCCTTCCCATCACCGTGCCGGTCGCGACCATCTCGCTCGTGCACCACGGCATCGACCATCCGCAGCTCTCCCACTGGGTGGCGCTCGGCTACGTCTCGCTGTTCAGCATGTACCTCGGCTTCTTCGCGTGGTACGCCGGGTTGCATCTTGGTGGCGTGGCTCGAGTCAGCCAGATCCAGCTGCTCCAGCCGACGCTGACGCTGTTGTGGTCGGCGTTGCTGCTGGGGGAGACGGTCACGAGCTCGAGCATCGCCACGGCTGCGCTCGTTCTCGGGTTCGTCGCCGCATCGAAGCGAGCCGGCGTACAACGGCGGCCATCACATTCGGCGCAAGCGCTACTCGATCACTGATGTCGGCGTCGTTCCTCAGCGGCCCGTCGGGCGAACAGTGAGAACTCCTCGGCTTCGGCTCGATGCTGCTCAGGGTCGATGACGAATCGATCGATGAAGTAGGCAGCCTCGGCCGCAACGCGCCGCAGCACCGAGGGAATCGCGACGAACTCATGGTCGTGGCCGTGGAACAGGTGGAGGTCGACCGAGGCCCCGGCCTCACGGAGTGCCTCGAACATCACCTCGCTGTGCCGATGGCTGACGATGTGGTCGTCGGTGCCGTGGAGGAGCAACGTGGGCGGGAAGTCGGGGCCGACGTGGCTGATCGGACTGGCTCGATGGGCAGCTGGTGCGTCGTACCCCTCGCCGAGCAACGTGTTGCCCGATGCGAGGTAGCGCTCGGTCGGCTCGCCGTGATGGAAGCCGGTCGGCGGGAAGAGCGCGATGACGGCGGCTACGTCGTCCGACGCTGCGTCGGGATCATTTGAATCGTCGCCGAATGCGTCACTGGGCGTGCCGGCAGCAAGCAGGCTCAGATGGGCGCCGGCGGACGCGCCCCACAACACGATGCGCTCGGGGTCGATCCCGAGTTGGTCGGCGTTGGTTCGTGCCCAGCGGATGAACCGCTTGACGTCGTGGATCTGGGCCGGCCACGGCGCTTCGCCGAGTAGCCGGTAGTCCGCCGCCAGGCCGACGAACCCAAGCTCGGCCATCGGTTGGGCGTAGACGTGCATGACCTCTCTCGAGAGCGCACGCCATCCACCGCCGTGGAAGAAGATGATGCCGCATCGGTTGCCCGTCGACGTGGGTCGGAAGACGTCGACGAGCAGCTCGCCCGTCGGGCTCGGAACGACACAGGTTTCCACGACGGACACGGCGAACTCAGCGCACTGGAGTGATGTGGAACGAGACGAATCGCCACTCGCCGCCGTAGCGGTGCACGACCTGCGTCACGAAGGTCTCCAACACTCGCACGCCACCGTCGTCGGTGGACAGATGGTTGATCAGCGGACCGTGGATGACAGCAGTGTCGCCGAACGGCTGGATCCGAAGCGGGCCACGTTCGTGTCGGCGTGCCAAGTCGCCGATCCACTCGATGTACTGATCACGGTTCATGGTGCGGCCGCGGCCGGTCACGTGGGTATAGCTGGCATCCAACAGACGTCCGAGTGCCTCGCCGTCGCCGGCTGCGATTGCGGCACAGCGGGCCTCCTCGAGCGAACGGATGGCTACCTCGTCAGCCGCACTGTCGGCGGGGACGTCCGGCGGGCGAATCGTCGTCATCTGGAAGGATCGGAAGACCCATCCGTGGCCGTTCCGCTCAGCAACTTGATGGCAGAAGCCGCGTAGCTCCCGGTGGGCACCCTCGGCGGTCGGCATCAGGTTCGTTGCCTCGCCGGTGATGATGGCCACGGTGCCGACGAGGCGGACCGTCAGCTCGCCTCGAGTGGTCGTGCGGGGTCGAGTAGCCACGGCCGCCAGGTGTCCGGCCCGGTCGTCGACCTTGCCGGTCGAGTGCACGTGGACGTAGTCGTCGCTCAGCATCGAGCGCAGCGAGTCGATGTCACCCGCCGCGATGGCGTCGCACCGTCGCACCTCGAGTGCCAGCACGTCGTCGATCGGTGTCGTGGTCACGATGACTCCTCCGTGGCCGGCGTGAGCCCGTGAACCTGTTCGTAGTGCTGGCGGAGCAGATCCTTGCCGTAGTCGTTGCCGTTGGGCGTGCGGACGACGGTGTGGATGTGACACTTCGCCGGTTTGGTGTTGGTGAGGAACACGCCCGAGTGATGGTCGAACTCGCACATGATCACCGGGCTCTGGATGCGGTAGTAGAACGGGTCGTCGTCGCCGTAGTGACCGATCCAGGAGAACCAGGTGTCGTCGATGTGCGCTTCGAGTTCACGTCGCCGAGCCTCGAGCACCGGCGCTGGAAGATACTCGACGAACGTCAGCGCCAACTCCACGAGTGCGGTGCGCTGTGCTCCGGTCAGCTCGGCGCCATTCACCCCCTCGAAGGGGATGATCCGATTGTCGTGGTAGGCGCCGCCGAGGTGTCGCTGATCGGCGAAGTGGAAGCGGCCGGGCGGCATCGACGGGTCGTACATCTGCTCGTAGATCTGGGCTCGGCGTCGTTGATCCTCGGGCAGCGAACGCATCAGCGCCAGGCCATCCAATTCTTCGGCGTTGAAGATCGTCAGGCCGGCATAAGGACCCTCGTCGATGATGTTCGGCTCGGCTCCCATGAAGCTCGGCGAGATGATCAGTTGATCGCCGATGACCACCGCGTTGAGGGCGAGGTGGTGGCCGTGGAGCTGCCAGCCCCACGGCTCGGTGAGCGACGGCTCGCCGAACAGCGAGAAGTTGTAGCTGTACTCGTTCATGACCCGGGTCCCGCCCACGAGGCTGCCGAGGAAGCCGTTCATGATCATGCAGGCTCGGGCTTTGTCGAACCCGGGGGCGGACAGTGTGGCGCGCACGACGTCGAGGACATCGTGACGAGCCGACGCGCCGAGTTCGTCGAGGCGCAGTCCGTGCCGGTTCACATAGAGCTCGGGGTTGGCCCACCGTCGCCATTCCGTCGCATCGATCGGGTGCATGACCCGAGCCAGGTCGTCGCTGCCGAGCCCATTGAGCAGGCGACGTGCGGACGCCACCATTGACCCGGTGGGCGCTCCGTTGCCGGCCGTCTCGAAGAGCGACGGCACGACGTTGCCGTCGGTCGTGATGCCGGTGAACGGCTGCGCCACTCGTGCGTCGATGTCGGCGAGCCAGGCTCGACCTCGCTCGGACTGGGTCAGACGGTCGCCGTGGGTGTAGGCGTCGCGTTCGCCGATCCCGGCAACCGATGGGTGATCGGGTGGAGGCAGGATGTCGCGGAAGCTGTTGTCGGCCGGGCTCGTACCCGTGCCCTGCTGGGTGCTGTGCCAGTGCTCGTTCACACCGGCTCCGGTGTGTGCATGGACTGAAGGGCCGGCATCACCTCGGAGATGAACAGCCCGAGCGACTGGCTGGCCTCGGAGTACGACAGATCGCCCCACTGGAACGACGGCGCAAAATAGTTGTGGTTCGGGCCGAGCTGGTCGAGGAGGTCGACCAGCGCCGTGCGGACCGTGTCGGGCGAGCCATAGACGACGCCACCGTCGGCCGCAGGAACCCCCTTGTAGCCGGGCGGTCCCGGTTTGCCGCCAATGCGCAAGGAGGTGGCGACGAAGTTCTCGTGATGCATCGCCCAGGCACGCTCGGCGATGACGCGTGCCGCGTCGTCGGTCGGGGCGATGAACACCCGACGGGTCGAGCCGGCGAGCGGTTCCTCACCTTGATAGGCGGGATCTCCTGCGGCCTGTCGCTGCGCCCACACCGCGGCGTAGTGGTCGAATGCCTCTCGTGGGCCGAACCCGATGACGTTCATGCCACGCTCCAACGCCGACTCGACGTTGCCGGCGTACCAGAAGCGCATCGGCTTCTGGATCGTGGTGTAGTTCGTCGGCTCGTCGTCGTAGTGGAAGTACGCGCCGTGGAAGTCGAGCCGGTCGGTGGCGAGCGCAGATTGCAGGATGGCGAGACACTCGTCGAACCGGTCTCGGGACTCCGATTGGTCGTGTCCGAACCACTCGTGCTCGACGTCTCGCACACCTTTGCCGACGCCGGGCATGAGGCGCCCGTGGCTCAGGTGGTCGAGCATGTACAGCTCCTGCAGCAACCGCACCGGGTGGTAGAGCGGCAGCACGAGGACGAGCGTGCCGAGCCGAATCTGCTCGGTCACGCGGGCCGCCGCCGTCAGGAACATGAGCGGTGACGGCGCCATGTCGAGCGGCGTGAGGTGATGTTCGGCGATGTGGTAGCCGTGGAACCCGGCGGCGTCGGCGATCTGCAGCAGCTGCAGGCGTTCGTCGTACTGCTGCGCGAGTGGAACGCCACGCAGCTGTTCGAAATGATCCCACCAACCGATCTTCATGATGCTTCCCCTTGTTTGGTCCCCGTTGTGAATGTCGACAGCAGTGAGCGACCACAGGCGCTGACGACGGCATTCGACACCTGTGCGTGTTGGCGTCCCGCCATGCAGTCGCGAAAGGCGCGCTGGAGCGGACCGTCTCGGAGGGCGATGCCGCCGCCCGACTTGTAGGCCATCTCGGCGACCTCGGTGCTGGCCCAAGCCATGTGGTACATCGCCAGTTGGAGCGAGCTCAGCTGGCGTGGTCCGATTGGACGATCCGGCGAGCGTTCCAGCTCGCCCTCGACCTCGCGCCAGCGCTCGAAGACCAGGGCCCGGGCCGCTCGGTACAGTGCCTCGCCCTGTCCGTAGCGTTCGAGAAACGCATCTCCGCCGAGTGGTGTGCCGGGTCGGTCGGCGGCCGTGACGGCGATCGCCGCCAGTTCATCGAGGATGCGACGCCCGATCCCGATGAAGAAGCCGGTGTGCGCGATGCACACGAGGCCGAACATGCCGACTTGGTAGAGCGAGCCGCCTCGCTGGATCGTGGGGTTGCGAATCGGGTGCTCATAGCCCGTCGGGATAAAGGCGCCATCGATCGTGTAGTCGACGCTTCCGCTGCCCCGCAGCCCGATCACGTCCCACTCGTCGTCGAGCGTGGCCGCCTCGATCGGGGCGACGAAGATGTGGTGGCCGAGGTCGTCTCGTACCGTTCCTTGCTCATCGATGATGAAGCCACCGTTGTGGAGGTGGGTGGCGTGGTGAATGCCGCTCCCGTATCCCCAGTGTCCGGCCAGTCGGAGGCCGCCGTCGACCGGCGTGGCCCGGCCACGCGGTGCGCCACCGCCGGCGATGATCGGCATGCGTGGGCCGAAGATCTCGTCGACGGCGTCGTCGGAGAGGAACGCCCCGGCGAGGGCGTTGGCGAACGAACAGGTCGTGAGCACCCAGCCTGCGGCGCCATCGGCACGCGAGACTTCGGCGAACGTGTCGAGTGCCTCGGTGGGTGACGCCTCGAACCCGCCCAGCGTCTCGGGAACGAGCACGCCGAACAGGTTCGCGTCGACGAGTGCGCCGAGGGCGGCGTCGGACAGGCGCCCCGTGCGATCGTGAGTTTCTGACTGCGACTCGAGCAAGGGGCCGAGTTCGACGGCGAGGTCCAGCGGCGATCGCCGAGCGGGCGGGAGGAGTCGATGGTCAGCCAAGGATCGACCTCGCCCGTTCCACACCGTCGCCGAGCATGTCGACGAGCATGGCCTCGCGCTCGACGAACCGAGACGAGGGCACCGGGAAGGCCAGCGCGACCGGGAGCCCGGTGCTGTTCAGCACGGCGGCGGCCACGGCACTGATCCCGATCGTGTGCTCGTCGCGGTCGTACGCGATACCGGTGGCCCGCACGGTGTCGAGGTCGCGGAGAAGGTCGTCGATCGTCGTGATCGTGTTCTCGGTGAAGCGCTCGAGTTCGTCGCGCACGATGCTGCGGACGTCGTCGTTGCCGAACTGGGCAAGGAGTGCCTTGCCACTGGCGCAACAGTGCAGAGGGAACGATCCGCCGATCTGAGAGACCGCCTGGAGTCGCCCGGCCGCGACGACCTGATCGATGAACAACGCACGATCCCCGGTCTGGATCGAAACATCGACGGTCTCGGACGCAGTCAGCGACATCTCGGTGACGAGCGGACGCAGGCGGTCGGCCAGCCAGGCCTGCGTCGTGACGCCGAGGCGGATCAGGGTCGGGCCTAGTCGGTACCGGCGTCCGTCGACCACCTGGACGACGAGGTCCTCGGCAACCAGGTTCTGGAGGAGGCGGTGGGCCGTCGACCTGGGCAGGCCGACATCGAGGGCGACATCGGCGGCCATGCGTCCCTCGGGATGGTCCTCGAGCGCCCGCAAGATGGAAGCAGCCCGGCCCAACTGACTCATCGTGTGCGGTCCGCTTCCGTTGGAGATCCCATCTGATGGGACAACTGGATCGGTGGGCTGCTCATTCGCGTCACGCTACGGAATCCACTGCCGAGCGGTCAACACCCGCACCTGCCCTCGCTGCCTCGACCTTGGAGCGTGACGAACGTCACGGCATGAGAAGTGGCAGGTCAGCAGCGGTCGTGGCCAACCGGCGAACACGAGAAATTTTCTCACTGACTCGTTGGCGTGGCAGTCGTTTGTCCGCCGTGCCCGGTCGTCGACCGGCGTTAGCCTGACGGCCAGCACACGACGGGAAGTGGACCATGCGCTCTCAGCCGGTGGGAATCAAGGACGTGGCGCAGGCCGCGGGTGTCTCGCTCGGCACCGTGTCGAATGTGTTGAACCGGCCGGAGCTGGTCTCCGACGCCATGCGAGCGAGAGTGCAGGTGGCGATCGACGAGCTCGGTTTCGTCAGGAACGGCTCGGCCAGCCGGCTTCGTTCCACTCGGAGCAAGACCATTGGTCTGGTCGTGTTGGACGTCGGCAACCCCTACTTCACCGAGATCGCCCGAGGTGCCGAGTCGGCGGCCGAAGAGCGTGGCTATGCCGTGATGCTCTGCAACTCCGACGAATCGGGTCGTCGCGAGGAGCGGCACCTGTCGTTTCTCGCCGAGCAGCGTGTCGGCGGCATCCTGCTCACACCGACGAGCCCTGCCGTGCCCGAGACCCACCTCGCGGCGCTGCGATCCCACGGCGTCGAGGTCGTGCTGGTCGACGAGGCGTCGCCTGCGCTCGACGTCTGTTCGGTGTCGGTCGACGATGTGCAGGGAGGCCATCTCGCGGGTCAGCACCTACTGGCCGGTGGTCGACGGCGACTGGTCTATCTGTCGGGCTCCCCGACGATCCGCCAATGCGCCGACCGGTTGACCGGACTGCGCGACGCGATCGCCGAGTTCGCCGCGACTTCCGATGATCCGGTCGAACTCGACCTCGTCGACGTCACCTCGATGACCGGCCGGGCCGGCTACGCCGCCACCGACACTGTCCTAGCACTCGAACCCGACGCCATCTTTGCGGCCAACGATCTCCTGGCCCTGGGAGTGTTGCGCGGCCTGCTGGAACGTGAGGTCAAGGTACCTGGCGACATTGCGCTGATCGGGTACGACGACATCGAGTTCGCCGGGCTGGCCGTCATCCCGATCTCGAGCGTACGCCAGCCTGCCTTCGAGATCGGCCAGAGCGCCGTCCAGTTGTTGCTCGAAGAGTGCGGGGACGGTGCCCACGCGCACCAGCAGGTGGTGTTTCGGCCTGAACTCGTGGTGCGACGATCCAGCGACGCCACGCGCTGAAGCGGTCGAGGTGCTGAATCGTTTCACGGTGGAGGGCGCCACCGTTAGGCTGGCGAGCACCGAACAACGAGGAGCCGGGAATGCCCCATCCGATCACCACCACCGCCAGCACGCTCGACCCGATTCGGCTGTTCGACGGCCCGGCGCCGGGCAGCGAGACGTGGACCCACGACGAGATGTCCTACTTCGCCTCGTTCTTCGAGACCGACGTGATCACCAACGTGGTGGTACCCACGCTCACCCCGGTGCTTCCTGCGAGCGGCAACGGTGCGGCGGTGATCGTGGCGCCCGGTGGCGGGTATCACGCCCTGTCGATCAATCGGGAAGGTTTCGAGGTCGCGCAGTGGCTGGCTGAGCGCGGTGTTGCCGCGTTCGTGCTGAAGTACCGATTGGTGCCGAGTGGCGACGATGCGGTCGCCGAGCTCATCGAGAAGATGACCAAGGGTCGAGCCGAGGCCGAGATGGCCGAGATCGCCAAGCTCGCACTGCTCGACGCCGAGGCCGCCGTCCGTCTCGTCCGTGACCGGGCCGAGTCCTTCGCCATCGATCCCACACGTGTCGGCTTCATCGGGTTCTCCGCCGGCGGCAACCTCACCCTCCGGGTTGCCTTCACCGACGATGCCGCCGCTCGTCCCGATTTCGTGGCCCCGATCTACGCCGCCGCCCACGATCTCGACGTCAGTACACCGCCGCAGGGGAGCGGCCCGATGTTCCTGGCAGCCGCCACCAACGATCAGCTCGGACTCGCCTCCCACTCGCTCGACATCTACCGCCACTGGCATGCCGCCGGGATGCCCGTCGAGCTCCACCTCTACGCCGAGGGCGGCCACGGGTTCGGCATGGGCACGCAGGGGTTGCCGTCGGACACCTGGATCGAGCGTTTCGGTGATTGGCTCGCCGCTTCCGGTCTGACGATGGCGGGCTGAGCCGATGCTGCAACCCCGCGTCATCGTCACGACCGATCCCGAGCTCGATGATCTCAACTCAATGCTGCGGTTGCTGCTCTACAGCAACGAGATCGACCTCGTCGGCCTCGTCTACTGCTCGAGCGAACACCACTACCGGGGCGACCCCGCAAGCGGTGTGACGCCGAAGCGCTGGCCGGCCGAGAGCGACACGCTGCCCATCGACCAGGCCATTGCCGCCTATGCCGAGGTCCACCACAATCTCGTTGCGCACGACCATCGCTATCCCAGTCCGGCTCACCTCGCGTCACTCGTCCGGATGGGAAATGTTGCGAACGTCGGCGACATGGAGCATCCGACCCCCGGATCCGACCTCATCGCCGAGGTGCTGCTCGACGACAATCCGCGGCCGGTCTTCGTGCAGGCGTGGGGTGGCATGAACACGATCGCTCGGGCGCTGCGGTCGATCGAGGACACCCACATCGATCGACCCGAGTGGCCCGACATCTACGAGCGGGTGACCAACAAGACGGTCATGACGGGCTTCGGGTTCCAGGACTCGACCTACGAGGACTACATCGAGGGCCACTGGCCCGAGATCGAGCACCGTCAGGTGGCGACGATGGTGTGGGGCTACTTCGCCTGGAACGTCGTGCCCGATGCCGATGCGTATCGACTGTCGGCGGCGTGGACCCGCGAGCATGTCTCGAACGTCGGGCCGATGGGTGCCGCCTACCGAGTCTGGGGCGATGGCGGGCAGATGGCTGCCGGGTTCGACGACGAGGACTACTTCGGGATCGCCGGTCGAACACGTGAGGAGCTCGAGGCCGAGGGCTATCGAGTCTGGTGTCCACTCCACGAACAGGGTTCGTGGATCTCCGAAGGCGACTCGTCGAACTTCGCACTCCACATCGACAACGGTCTGCGGAGTTGGGAACACGCCAACCACGGTGGCTGGGGCGGTCGCCAGGCGGCGGTCCCCGGGAGCGGAACCCGTTTCGACAGCTCGCTCGCGAAGGATCGGGCGCCCGACGGCTCGACGCCCGATGACTATCACGCCGCCCGCTGGTTCGGCGCGTTCCAGGACGACTTCGCCGCCCGATTGCAGTGGAGTGTCACGTCCGATGTGACGTCGGTGAATCACCATCCCCGGCTCGAGATCACCCAAGGCCTCGACCTCATCGCTGCTCCCGGAGCATCGATCGTGCTGACTGCTGTCACATCCGACCCCGACGGTGACGACGTGAACGTCACCTGGTGGTGGTATCCCGAGGCCGGTTCATGCCCAGGCCACGTCGAGATGGTGAGCGATGGCAACCGCTGCACCGTGACACTTCCCACTCACGCCGGCAAAGGGCAGACCATCCATGTGATCGCCGAGGCCACCGACACCGGTTCGCCGCCGTTGACCTGCTATCGGCGAGTGATCATCATGTCGGCTGATCACGAGGCACCGGCGCTCGCAGCACCGTCGCGTGAGCCGAGGGTGGAGGCACGTGCAACGAGTTCGGGTTGGAACATGACGTGGCGATGCTGGTGTGGTTCGTCGGAGCACTCCTCGATGAGCAACCGCGCCGAAGCGGCACCAACCAGACGTGCAGGCTGGCGAACCGAACTCAGCGGCGGAGTCACCACCGCGGCGAACTCGGCATCGTCGTAGCCAATCAACGCCACGTCGTCGGGAATCGATATGCCGCGCTCGTTCAGGTTGCGCAAGACAGCGAGCGCCATCGGGTCGTTGGCGCACGCGATCGCATCGACGCCTGCGGCAAGCAGTTCGTCGACGGCATCGCCGACCTCTTCCAAGTCGGTGCCCGGGACGCGAGCCTCGACGACACGTGCCGACGCGTGGCCGGCGACCGCTCGGGTGATGCCGGTGAGGCGGTCGTCGAACGGGCGGAAAGCGATACCAGCCTGAAGAAATCCGATCCGACGCCGACCCAACTCGAGGAGGTGGGTTCCGACGAGTTCCCCGCCATGGATGTCGTCGACGCCGGCGGCACAGTGCGAACGATCCTGGAAGGTCTCGTCGGCTCGAACGATGGCGATGCCCCGATCTCGCAGCGATTCGAGCCGTTGGGGTATCCCCTCGATCGACGAGCCCGTCACGAGGATGCCGGCGACACGTTGCTCGACCAGGAAGTCGAGGTTGCGGGCGAGACGTTCGGAGGAACGGTCGGCGTCGGAAAGCAACACCGAGTAGCCCGCCTCCTCGGCGGCATCCTGTGCGCCTCGGGCCAGCTCACACAGGAACGAGTTGCGTACGTCGATCATCAGTAGCCCGATGGCGTTGTTGCGAAGGCGGCGGAGCTGGCTGGCCGATCCATTGCGGACATACCCCACCTCGTTGATCGCAGCGAGGACTCGTTCGCGAGTTGCCTCGGCGACGCGTTGAGGGTGGTTCAAGACGTTCGACACCGTGCCCGGTGACACCTGGGCCCGTTCGGCGACAACCTTGATGTTCACTGGCTCGTCGCTGGCTGCGTGCGTCACAGTCTGCCTACGGTTCTTCGATGCCGACGGGGTCGCCGTCGACTCCGAACTCGACGACCGCGTGGTCGGCATCGGGATCGATGCCCTCCGCCGGGTCGATCGCAAGATCGGCATTGCCGGGGGCGAGCGCAAGATCGAGGCGATTCGTGCGGCAGCTGCGGGTGGTTGGATCGACGTATTGATCACGGATCTGCCGACAGCGACCGCGCTCGTGGTTGGATGATGGGCATGTCGCAGAACGGTTCGCAACGAGTGCAGGTCCTTGCCCCTGGGCGGGTCAACCTGATCGGAGACCACACCGACTACACCGGCGGCCTCGTGTTCCCGATGGCGATCGACCGCTGGACCGAGATCACCGGTGTCGTATCGGACCGGATCCGCCTTCGTTCCGATGTCGAGACCGAACCGGTCGATCTCGCTCCCGATGCAGGCGGCGAGATCGACTCGCTGCCGGCGTGGGGCCGTTTCGTCGCAGCGGTGGCTGCCGAGGTCGATGGCGCCGTCGGCATCGACGGTGAGGTGACCACGACGATTCCGGTGGGAGCCGGGTTGTCGTCATCGGCGGCGCTCGAGATCGCCGTCGCGCTGGCCGTCGGCTTCGACGGCACACCGCTCGAGCTGGCCCAGTTGGCCCAGCGCGCCGAGCATCGAGCGACCGGAGTGCCGAGCGGGATCATGGACCAGCTCTGCATCGCAGCGGCGACCAAAGGCCATGCCACGATGATCGACTGCCACACCTGCGACGTCACCCAGGTCCCGGTTCCCGACGAGGTCGCGATCGCCGTGCGATTCGTCGCCCACCGGACGCTGGAGGGCTCCGGCTACGCAGATCGGGTCCACGAGTGCGCGCGAGCCGAAGAGCTCGTCGGCCCGCTCCGCCTCGCCAGCCTCGACGGCGTCGCCACGATCGGAGATCCGACGATCGAGCGGCGGGCGCGACACGTGGTCACCGAGAACCAGCGGGTGCGCGACTTCGCCGTGGCCTTGGCGAACGGCGATTACGCCGTTGCCGGAGCGCTGATGGCCGCGAGTCACCGGAGCCTGCGCGACGACTATGCCGTCTCGACCACGGCGATGGATGCCGCCGTCGATGAGCTGCTCGCCAATCCCGACGTCTTCGGTGCTCGGATGACCGGTGGCGGATTCGGCGGTTGCGTGGTCGCGCTCTGCCGCCCTGAGGCGAAGATCGACGGCTGGCGGGTGGTGCCGGTGAACGGGGCCGAACGACGCCCGGCGGCGGGCTGAGTCATCGAAAGGGTGTTCGGGCCTCACTCGTGAGTGAGACACTGGTCCGATGGCTGCTGATCGAGAGCACGAGCTCGGAGAACAGTGGCAGACCTCGGTTCACCGGAGCGGCAGCACGGTGCTGCGTGCGGCGGGCCCGCAGAGTGCCACCGTCATTCGGCTGCTCGCACACCTCGACGCACACGGATTCGGTGCCGCGCCGCGGCCTGTCGGCGACGGCTTCGCAGCTGACGGACGGGAGAAGCTCGAATACGTCGAGGGGCGCAGTCCCCAGCCAGCACCGTGGACCAGAGAAGCGATCGGGCAGATCGGCCACACCCTTCGCCGACTCCACGACATCGCCGCCAGCTTCGATCCGGGGCCGGACCCGCGGTGGCGAGCCTCGTTCGCTCGCGACCTGCCCGGGGCGCGGCCAGTGCTGGGCCACGGCGACCTCGGTCCGTGGAACATCATCGCCCGAGAGGGAATGACGGTGGCGTTCATCGATTGGGACAACGCAGGCCCGGTCGACGCCTTGTGGGAACTGGCCCAAGCGGGTTGGCTCAATGCCCAACTCCACGACGACGACGTCGCGGAACGCAACAACCTCGGCAGCCCGGCCGAGCGGATCGCTCAGCTCGTCACCTTCCTCGACGGCTACGGACTGGAGCGTGCAGCGCGTCCGGCCCTCGTCGACATGATGATCGAGTTCGCCATACGCAGTGCGCGCGAGGAGGCCGTCGTCGGGCGGATCGGCCCCGACACGCCGAGCCCGGACCTCGAAGGATTCCCTGTGCTGTGGGCGATCACGTGGCGCACTCGGGCTGCGGCATGGATGCTCGATCACCGGTCGCAGCTGCTCGCAGCACTCGGTGCCTGATCACGCTTCTCGGGGAAGTGCCGCGCCCTCTTCACCTCACCTGGCGGAGCGATGAACTAAAACGAGAGCACTGCTCTTGACAATCGACGGAAGGAGGCGCATGCTCTCTTGCGAGATCACTGCTCTCGTAACGGAAACTCTCGCCACCTGGAGTCATGATGAACGCCAACTCGCACGCCGATCGCTATCTCGCCCCCGACCTCTTCACTCGCAAGGTGTTCAACCCGCTCGTTCGCTGGCTCACTCGCCGGGGCATCTCGGTGTGGGGTTCGCGTGAGCTTCGGGTCGTGGGCCGAACCTCGGGTGAGATTCGCTCGGTGCCGGTCAATCCGATCCAGATCGACGGCACCTGGTACCTGGTCGCCCCGCGCGGGACCACGCAGTGGGTCCGCAACCTTCGTGCCGCCGGCGCCGGCGAGCTCGTTGTCGGTCGGCGCACCCAGAAGTTCGAAGCGTCGGAGCTCGTCGACCCGAGCGAGAAGGCCCGGGTGCTCCGGCCCTATCTCACCAAGTGGAAGTTCGAGGTGGGTAGATTCTTCGAGGGTGTCGGGCCCGACGCGACCGATGCTGAGCTCGAGGCGATCGCCGACAACCACCCGATCTTCGTGCTCGACCTCCGTTGACCGGCGGTATCGCCAGCGCTCACGCTCCCTGGTCCTCGACGAAGTACTGGCCACATTGGGTCTGGACCATCTCCTGACCGGGCTCGAAGGCGACGTTGATCGGATCGCCGCCGTTGGTGATCACTTCGATCTGCGATCGGAACAGGCGTCGGAGCATGCGGATGCCTCGGTCGGAGCTGGCGAGGTGCTCCTCGGAGTGGAGCGTGATCTCGCCCTGGCTGCCCTGGGCCTCCCAGTCACCCGGATAGCGCTGGGCGCCCTCGAGTGTCGGCTCGGCTCGTCGCATGGACGCGACCCGCTCGAAGAACGTGCGGTCGGCGCCCCGCAGGATCGTGAAGATCTTGAAGTGGGTGTCGTCGACGGGAACCACGAAACCGAGTGAATCCGTGGGCCCCGGATCGCCGAACGGGTTCGACACGCCGCGAACGCCGGGAAGGATCGTCTCGGTGGTCGTGTGCAGGTGACGACCGTCGGGGATCGTCATCGTGCGCGAGGTGGCCACGCCGGTGTCGGTGACCTCGAAGGAGCTGGCCGCCAGTCGCTCCCACGGTTGGAAGTCGAGGTTGTCGAACTCGCCGTAGCGAGAGCCGAACTGTGAACCCGAGTGGAACACGTGGAGCCACAGGAAGTGTGCGGTGTCGAGAATGTTCTCGAAGTGCTGGAACCAGTTGAACGGCACCTCGCCGTCGAAGTAGCGGCCGCTGCCGATGTTGTGGTCGTCGGTGAAGAGTTGTTCGCCCTCGGCCAGGTTCTCGAACGGGCTGTAGCGCTGGAGGAGCGGCTTGCGTTCGGGTGGTCCCATGTAGGCCCACACCAACCCGTAGCGCTCCTCGGTCGGGTACCAGGGCTGGCGGAACTTGTCGCGGCTCGGGCCGTTGTTGGGTTCGCACGGCTGGTCGGTGCAGCGGCCTTCGGTGTCGAACGCCCAGCCGTGGTAGCAACAGCGGATGCCGTGTTCGTCGACCCGGCCGTAGAGGAGCGACGTTCCCCGGTGGGTGCAGCGGGGGTGCATCAGGCCGGTGCGCCCCTCGGTGTCACGGTAGAGGATCAGGTCCTCGCCGAGGATCCGTACCAGCTTCGGAAGGTCGGTGGCCTGTTCGGACAACGCGATCGGATGCCAGTAGCGCCGAAGGAGTTCGCCCATCGGGGTGCCAGGCCCGAC
Source organism: Acidimicrobiales bacterium (assembly GCA_041394265.1). Classification (NCBI taxonomy): domain Bacteria; kingdom Bacillati; phylum Actinomycetota; class Acidimicrobiia; order Acidimicrobiales; species Acidimicrobiales bacterium. The sequence goes on along the minus strand of JAWKIO010000005.1, from coordinate 290,128 downwards.
CTCGGTGAGGTCGGCATCGTGGGTGCCGGGCTGCATGCCGTACGCCGTGCCGGTGTCGGGAGTGCCCTCGATGCGGACGCTGGTCTCGATCTGGCCGTCGTCGATGGTGGTCATCGGTTGCTCCTGCGTGTCATGGTCCCGAGCAGAGTATCTAACACGTTAGATAGGTTGGCAAGGGCTACCGTGAAGCCGTGCATGCCGATGTCGCAGCGTCAGGACTCCCACCACTTCCGGAGTCGCTCCCCATCTCGTTGGCGCGAGCTCGAGACGGTGTACTGCGATTGTTCGTCCCCGTCCTTCGTCCGCTCGATCTGACCGAGCAGCAGTGGCGAGTGTTGCGAGCACTGGTCGGCTCGCCGTCGTCGATGTCGGTCGGCGAGCTGGCAACATCGACCGCACTGCTCGGTCCGAGCATCGCCCGCATGCTGCCCGTGCTCGACGAGCGTGGTTTGATCAGTCGGACGATCGACCCTGCCGATGCCCGCCGGGTCGAGTGTTCGGCCACCGACCTCGGGCGAAAGACGGTGGCGAGTGTTGCCGACGAACTGCGCCGTCAGTACGAACGGATCGAGGAAACGCTCGGGGCGGATGGGCTGGCCACGCTGACCGAACTGCTCGGTCGGCTCGCCATGCTCGAGCCGTGAGACCTCAGCGCCGACCTCGGGCGTCGCTCAGGAGCTTGTCGATGAGTTCGTCGCCGCGCCGGCGGGCCTCGGCGGAGTAGATGCGGTGCGAGTTCATCCGGTTGGTGCGGGCCGAGGACAGGTAGTTGCGTTCGTACAGTTCGTTGCGGCCGCCGAGCGATGAGCCGGCGAAGTCCCATGCCGTGCGGAAGATGTTCGATCGGTCCTCGGCGGTGATGTCGTCGGCACCGGGCATGAACTCGCCGATGAGGGCGTTGATGCGGGCGTCGGCGATCTGCCCTTGGCTGGAGACCTGCAGCAGATTGTGACTTCCGATGATCTTGATGATGTCGTTGACTCGGGTGAACCATTCGGGCAGCAGCGCTCGGAGTGGATGCATCGCCCGCGCCTCGAGCGAGACCATGCCGCTCTCCCAGGTGGTGTAGCGGGCTTCGCCGGCGATCAGCGCGCTGCGTGTCATCTCGACGTAGCCCAGGATCTCGCCGAGGAATTCGAGGGTGCGTTCCGAGGCGTCGCCGATCGTGTCGGCCATCCGAGACGCCAACCCGTAGGCGAACTCGAGCTTGGTGAGGGCGCGCACGGTGGTCTGCTGCATGATGTTCGGCCACCACGAGCTCATGCCCATCACCGAGTTGTAGACCTCGACGTTGCCGTCGATCCACACGTTGGCCTTCGGCACCTCGACATCATCGAAGATGCAGAACGCATCCTGTTCGTCGAAGCGGCTGGAGAACGGGGCGTCGACCGGGTCGACATCGGGTCGCATCCCCGAATCGCGGCAGAGGAACACGAGACCGGGCGTGTCCATTGGCAGGGTGAACGAGAGCGCGTATTCCGATGGCGAGCCTGGGGGGAGCGGGCCGCCGGGGTAGACGGTCTGTTCGTCGGCGTAGGGGGCGAGCGTGGCCAGCAACCGCGCGCCGCGCACGATGATCGAGTCGGGCGTTTCGCCGACCTTGTGGAGCGGCACCGGGTTGTCGACGAAGTTCTTGTCGGTCGCCTTGTTGACGGTGGGGTGGACGATCGTGTGGGTGAGTGACAGGTCGTCGCGTCGCAGTCGGCGCTGGAAGTCGACCAGGCGCTGATAGCCCGCCTCGTTGGATCCGTCCTCGCCCGCCCAGCGAGTGCGATCCTCGGCGAAACCGGCGAAGGTGACGTTCATGTAGTCGGGGGTGCGCCCCATCACGCCCATGCTGAGTTCGGCGATGGCTCGCAGGCCGTCGCCGCGATGGCGGAGTTCCTCGACCGTGCGCGGTGCTCGATGGCTTACGTTGATCGGTTCACCGGACTCCGGGTCGTCGACGAGCAGGAGGTCGGGGCGCTCCATCTGGAGGTCGTAGTAGGCAGCGATTGCCTTGGCCCCGCCGGCGAACATCGGATGCTCGACGACGTCGTCCACCCGTTCGCCGCCGAGCCAGATCTCCCGGCTCGTTGCCCGCAGTCCCTTGAGGTAGGCCTCGCCGTCACGTGCTGCCATGGTGTTCCCCCGAATCGGTCAATGGTCCCGGGCGAAGCATGTCACCTCCAGAGGCGATACGCCAAGCACTTGCTTGGTCAGGCGAAACGTTGCACGCTGATGCGGTTCCATCGCCAGCAGACAGAAAGGTGCGGCATGACCGACACGGGAGTGGGGGACGTTTCGCGGCCATCGGTGAGCGAGGCCATCGAGCGTACGTTCAAACCGCTGCAGCAGTTCACCCGAGGGTGGATGATGGCCCCGGCGACCGCCGACTACGGCGTGGCGGTCGGCATGCGGAGCGGCAACGACTTCTGGATCGTGGGTCGAGCCGGCGTCATGGGTGACTGCACTGCGGAGACGGCGACAGCGGTCCTCGGCTTCAAGGAACCGAGCTCGGTCGCTGCGGCATGGGCGGCGATACCGGAACACCTGAGCCCGTCGATGGTCGCCGCCGAGTACGCAGGCCGGGTACTCGCCTGGGGCGACGCCGAGCTCGCCCGCTTCGACCCGGAGCGGATGGAACGGTTGCACCTGCTCGGGCGACGGATCATCGATGCCGCTCCGGCGAGCCTCGGCGCGATCTTCGAGGGATGGCGCCGGATGCCTCAGGGCGAGACCTACGGACAGCGGGTGGCGATGACCACGCAGACGCTGCGGGAGATGCGCGGTGCCGCCCATCTCGTGGCCATTCTCTCCGTCGGACTCACCCCGCTCGACGCGATTCTTGCCTCCACCAACGCCCCGCCTCGTACCGGGCCGGGGTACGCCGAGCAGATGGGGTTCGTGGGCCCGTTCCGTGATCCGGCTGAGGTGCGAGAGCAGCGGCTCGAGGCCGAGGTGATCACTGCGCGCATGCTCGAACCGTTCTACGGCGTCCTGTCCGACACCGAACTTGCCGACTTCGCCGAACTGGTCGAGACCACACGGAACGCCATCGACATGTAGCCGGGTCTCAGTCGCAGCGAGGGCAACTCGTCCGATCGCCGAGGCGGAGCACGAGGGTGCCGTCGGGCCGGAAGGCGCTGTGCACGAACGGTCGATGTTCGACCACTGCGCTGCGGTGCCATCGAGCAGCGCCACGAGTGCGGTGGTCGGGACGCCGATGCCCTCGACGAGGTCGGCGTCGAGTCGACGGGCCTCGGCGGCCAGTGCGAGCCAACGGCGGTCGACCACGAGGCACACGCGCCGCTGCTCGAATTCGACCTCGACGAGTGTCAGCGATCGAGTTGCCTCGATGGTCTGACCGGCGCTGAGGAGTCGCATCCGCAGTTCGGCGACCAGTGAACGGTCGCGGACTCGGTCGAGATGACGGGCGCAGTGCACGGTCGGCGTGCAGCTGGGCGACGGTCGTACCATTGGAGTCTGTCGCCGTCGTGGTCGGAGGTTGGGTGCCGAGGACGGCGGCGATCGCCTCGGCACCCGAGATGCTCATGATGACGTCAGGCGCCAACGCAGGGCATCCCCAAATTTGGTGAAATCGTTTGCACGAGGGGCATGCCCGGGCCTGGATACTGTCGTAGGCTCGACGCCGTATGGAACCGGCCGCTCCCGTCCGCATCGTGGTGATCGACGATCACGCAGTGCTCTTGGAGTCGCTTGCCAGCAGTCTCGGCGGTCGCGACGGGATCGAGGTCGTCGCCACGATGCACTCGCTGGCGGAGTTCCTCGAGTGCTCGGGCGACGCCGCCCCCTTCGATGTGGTGGTGGCCGACTGCGACCTCGGCGACGGGCTCGGCACCGACATCGTCCCGCAGGCCGCCGCCGCAGGTGCGGTGGTGCTCGTCCTCAGCGGATGGAGCCAGGCGCTGGTGGCCGCAACCGCTGCCCAAACCGGGTGCGCCGGCTTCGTGCACAAGGGCTCACCGTTGGCGGAGCTCGAGCGAGCGATTCGCACCGTGTTCGACGGCGGGACGGTCTTTGCGGCCGATGCGATCGCCGCGCTCACATCGGTCACCGACCAAGCTCGACCCGAACTCACCGAGCGCGAGTTCGACATCCTCCGGCTGCTCGCGGGTGGTCGTGCGGCGAAGGAGATCAGCGAGACACTGTTCACGTCGATTCATACGACGCGTTCGCACATACGGTCGATCCTGACCAAGCTCGAGGCGACCTCGCAGCTCGAGACAGTGGTCAAGGCGGTGCAACTTGGCCTGATCGAGATTCCCGAACGTCGGACCCTCAGCTGATCGGGACGAGCGCCGTGACGACGACGCCACCACTCGGGCCGGCTTCGATCTCCAGCGAACCGCCGAGGGCAGTGGCCCGCTGACGCATGAGTTCCACGCCGAGATGGCGGCGGTCTGATCCATCGACCGGCTGCAACCCGCGCCCGTCGTTCTCGATTCGCAAGATCGCTTCACGGTCACTGGTGGCAAGGTCGATCGTGACTCGACTCGCGTCCGCGTGGAGCGCGACGTTCGTCAACGCCTCTCTGCCGATGAGGTACAGCGTCGACGCCGTTTGGCCGGTGACGTGAGGCGAGGACTGGTCGTGTGAGGCCAGCGCAACATCGGGCGACGAGAGGAACTGGTGTCCGAATTGGACGAGCGTATCGACCAGGCCGCCGGCCTCGACATCGGGCGGAACGAGTTGGTCGGACACGGATCGTAGTTGTCCGATGGCCTCTGCGATCATCGATTCGGCGTCGTCCAGGTCGTTCGAGTCACGCCGTGAACGTTCCTCGCCGATCCGCAGCAGCGCAGCGGTCAGGAGTTGGACCGGTGCGTTGTGCAGTCGCTTGCCGAGTCGAGCCTGCTCGTCGGCGATCGCCGCCGTGAGCTGCTCACGTCGAGCGCAAAGCTGTCGCCGTCGCTCCTCCTCCTCGCTGATGTCGCGGAAGAGGTGCAAGGTTCGCCCGTCGACCATGGCGGCGGTCCGCTGTTCGAGCGTACGACCGTCAAGTGTGAGGTGGATCGTGGGTTCGACGGAACCGGCGTCGATTGTGTCGAGCGGATGGTTCGACCGAGGTGTGGCGCTGAGGAGGTTCACCGACGCATCGCTCATGGCCTGTGGGATCCAGGCATTCAGCAGCTGGCCGCTGCGATTCTTGATCAGCGTGGCGTCGGGCATGGCCGCCACCATCGCGCCGAGGTGCTGCTGGTCGTCCCAGGCCCGCACCGCCAGCGCGCCGCCGACGAGCGAGCACAGCCCGACCGCCAGGTTGAAACCCTGCACGTGGAGCACCGGGTGGTCGCCGGTGAGGAACGGGCCGTGGCCGTCGCCGGTGAGGATGGTGCCGGCGACGACCGTGAAGAGTGCACACGGTGCCGCAACTCGAGGGCCGAAGCGGATCGCCAGCCACAGGATCCCTGGCGCAATCACGTACACGGCCGAGTTCGACATGTTGAACGTGATCGCCACGGCAATCACGAGCAAGGCGACGCTGAGCACGCTCTCGCGAACGACCGATGCCTCTCGGGGAATGACGAGTGGCACGCGCGGTGCGAGGACCAGAGGAAGCACGACCAGCAGGCCGACCAGATCGCCCAGGGCCCACGAGACCCACGAGTCGAATCGATCACCGACGACGGGGGAGAGGGTTTCGGCGACCGCGATCGTGGCACCGACCGCCGATGTCACGACGGCCACACCGAGCACCTCGATCGAACGCCGGGTCCGTCGGATGGCGACATCGTGGCCGAGTACTCGGCGGAGCAGCGCGACAGCGAGCACGGTCTGCACGAAAACTGCCAATCCCGGTGTGACCAGCGAACGGGCGGTTTCGTCGAACAGCCACAAGCCCGATGCCACGTTGCCGACCACTGCGCCGCCGGCGACGACCGCCCAGCGCAGATCCTTCGTGGGTGCAACGACGGCCGTGGCAACACAGGCCGCGGTCGCCAGCCACAGTGGGATCGGACGCAGGTCGCCGCTCCAGCCGATGGCGGCCGCCGAGAGACCGACGTAGAGCGCAGCCGACAGCACCGCTGCAGCCACCAACTCTGCCGCCGCGCGTTGGTCGATCTTCCTCACGCGACGGAGCGTAGTCTCGGCGCCCAGCTTGTCGAGTGACGACGGCCGTGTTTGAGTACCTGTCACGTAGCACGTCGCCCAGGGGACCGGCCTCGGCTACGGAGGAAGGATCACGAGATGGGTGGAGTCATCGAGAGCGAGTACGTCATCGACGACCGCGACACGCCGAGATTCCGGGTGCGGCGATTGACCATGGTCGACCCGGACATCCTCGAACGAGAACGCCGGCTGATCTTCGATCGGTCGTGGCTGTTCGTAGGGCACGAGAGCGAGCTGTCCGAGCCCCACGAGTTCCGCACCCGCAAGGTGGGCGGGAGGCCGATCATCTTCACCCGGCACACCGACGGCAGCGTCAACGTGTTCCTCAACACCTGTCCGCACCGCGGCATGCAGATCGAGACCAGGCCGGAAGGAAAGGGGCGCTTCCTCAAGTGCTTCTACCACGGGTGGAGTTTCAACACCGAGGGCACCCTCGTGGCCCTGCCCGACGAGGACTCCTATGGCGAGACGTTCGACCGTCACAACCTGTGCCTCGCCCGACCGCCGAAGGTCGACTCTTACCGGGGCTTCGTTTTCCTGTCGTGGACCGACGAGATCGAGTCGCTCGATGCCTATCTCGGCGGCGCCACCGACATCCTCGACCTGTTCGCCGATCAGTCCGATGAGGGGATGCGGATCATCGGCGGCACCCACCTCTATGCCGCCAAAGCGAACTGGAAGCTACTCAGCGAGAACAGCTACGACGGCTATCACGCGCTGACCACACACCATCGCTACCTCGCCATGCTCAAGGAGTCGGGCAAGGACCTGTCGAAGGTGTTCGGCGCAGCCGGCGGGGGACCCTCGCTCGGCTGGGACCTCGGCAACGGGCACGCCGTCATCGGCGGGACGGATGGAACCGGCGGGCAGAACACCGGGCTCGGTCGAGACCTGGCAACCAAGGAGGCGCTCGACGCTCAGGTCGCTCGTCGGAACCACTTCGCCGACAAGTACGGCGAGGCGTGGGCCAACCGGATGTTCTCGGGCCGCAATCTCGTGCTGTTCCCGAACCTGGCGATCATCGATCTCATCATGGGCATCACGCTCCGCACCTACTACCCGGTGAGCCCCGACTACATGGAGATCACGGCGTGGAGCCTGCAACCCTCAGACGACGTGCCGGCGCTGCAGAACATGCGCCAGGAGAACTTCCTGACCTTCTGGGGACCCGCCGGTCTGGCGACCCCCGACGACATCGAGGCTCTGGAACGCTGTCAAAAAGGCTTCGCCGCCCACGAACACGCTCCCTGGAACGACATCTCCCGGGGGATGATCCGGAACAGTCCCACCGGGTTCGACGAGTTGCAGATGCGGGCGTTCTGGCGGGAGTGGGACAAGCGGATGACCGGCACCGAGCATCCACCCGAGGTGCCGATCATGGAACGGGCCGGTCGCGTCGACCTGCCGTATCACACCCGCATCCTGGGCAACCGGACCGATGGGGTCGAGGTATCGTCGTGATCTCCACCCACCTGCGAAGCGAGGTCGAGGAGTTCCTTTACCTCGACGCCGAGCTGCTCGACACGTGGCAGTTGCGGGACTGGTTCGCCAACTTCACGCCCGCCGCTCACTACCGCATCCCCACCACCGACCGGCCGGGTGGAGACGCCCGCACCGATCTGTTCTTCGTCAACGACGACTGGTTCCTGCTGTCGCAGCGGGTCGACGCCTTGATGGATGGAACGGCGTGGACCGAATCGCCCCAGTCGACCACGCACCGGATGATCTCGAACGTTCGGGCCGTCGAGAACGACGACGGCTCGATCGCCGTGAAGGCCAACGTGCTCGCCCATCGAGCCAGGGCCGACCGGCTCGACGCGTACCCCGCCCAACTGTCGCTGATCCTCCAGCGCGGCGGCGCCAATGGGTTCGAGATCTCCGATCGGCTCGCCGTGCTCGCCATGGAACAACTCCGCCCGCACGGGCGCCTCAGCATCCTCCTCTGAAAGGCACACGCACGTGGCAGCGATCCAACTCCTTGGCATGACCCACTACCCGCCGTTCGGATGGAACGACGCCAGCATGTCCGGTCTGATGCAGATGATCCTTTCCGATCCCGACATCCCTGCCGACGCCAAGGACCCGGCCAACTGGCCCGACGAGATGCAGGCCGAGTGGTCCGACGACAAGGGGCTCGCTGCTGCACCGCTGCATCGAGCGAAACTGATCGACGGTCTCGACCGGGTCCGTGCCGATCTCGAAGCGTTCGACCCTGACGTCATCCTCGTCTGGGGTGACGATCAGTACGAGAACTTCAAAGAAGACATCGTGCCGCCATTCTCGGTGCTGGCCTACGGCGACCGAACGGTGCATCCGTATGCGACCAAGGTTGGTCAGCGGTTCCCCACCTACTGGGAGGGCGACGAAACCGACTACGCCGTCGAGGTCAAGGGGCGACCCGATATCGCCAGAGAACTCATCGCCTCACTGATCACCGACGAGTTCGACGTCGCCTACGCCTATGAGCCGCTGCACGACGACCAGCTCCCGCACGCCTTCCTGAACACGATTCTCTTCCTCGACCACGATCGGCGCGGGTTCCCGTGGCCGATCATCGCCATGCCGATCAACTGCTACGGCAACAAGGTCATCGCCGCCGAGGGCGGGTGGAAGCCGTTCGGTGTCGAGCTCGTGCTCGACCCGCCGGCGCCATCGCCGAAACGGTTGATGCACATGGGCGCTGCCGTCGCCCGCTTCTTCCAGGCCAGTCCGTACCGGGTGTCGATCATCGCCTCGTCGTCGTGGTCGCACGCGTTTCTCACCGACCACACCTGGCGGCTGCGTCCAGATACTCCGGCCGACCGAGCGCTGTACGACGCGATGGTGGAAGGCGACTTCACCACCTGGGAGCAGACCACCACCGACGCGGTCGTGCATGCCGGCCAGCAGGAGGTGTTGAACTGGTTTGCCCTGCTCGGTGCTGCTCGAGAGCTGGACGCCACGTTGTCGTACAGCACCTTCGTCGAGACCCAGATCTTCAATTCCAACAAGGTCTTCGCCAGTTGGAACGTCGTCGACGGGACGGACGCCGAGTGAGCGCCGACCCCGGCGCCCTCCATGGCAAGGTCGCCATCGTCACCGGTACGAGTCCCAACATCGGCGGCGTCCTGGCCTCGGGTCTCGCTGCTGCCGGAGCAACGGTGGTGTGCAACGACATCGTCGCCGCCACCGCCGAGGCGCGAGCCGCCACCATCACGGCGGCGGCTGGCAAGGCGCTCGCCGCACCATTCGACGTCACCGACCCCGGGGCGGTGTCGGACGCCGTCGACGATGTGATCGACCGCTTCGGCCGGATCGACATCCTCGTCAACAACGCGGTTGCATTCGACCAAGCCGGCGTGCTCGACATGCCGATCGAGCGGTTCCGCCGCCAGGTCGACATCGTGCTGGGCGGATCGTTCCTCATGACCCAAGCCGTCACCCGATCGATGGTCGAGCGAGGTGTTCGGGGTTCGGTCATCAACATCTTGTCGACCGCGGCATGGCAGGGGCAGGCCGGCAACGTCGGCTACTGCACAGCGAAGTCAGGCATGATCAACTTCACCCGATCGGTCGCCATGGAGCTCGCGCCGCACGGCATACGGGTCAACAGTCTCACCCCGACCGCCACCATGCCCGATGATCCGGAACTCGCTCGCCGGTTCGATCGAGCCATCTCGGCTGCAGCCGATGCTGGGCTGGTCGACTTCGCCGGACTGAATCCGTGGGAGCGTCTGCCGACGCCGTCAGACTACGTGGGGCCGCTCGTCTTCCTCGCCTCGGACGCCGCCGCCATGATGACAGGCACCGATGTTCGGGTCGATGGGGGAGCGCTGGCGAAGTACTGGCCGCAGCTTCCTGCACGCGTCCCCGGCGGGTCGGCGGAAGGTGAGCGACGATGACGGGTCCCGTGGTCGTCGACTTCCATGCTCACCACTTCCCGGAAGGCCTTCCCGATCTTGCCGCAACGACGGGTGATCAGCGCTGGCCCAGCCTCGTCGTCGACGACTCGCCTCGGCTGATGCAGGGCGCCACGGTGTTCCGCCAGGTTCGCCCTCCTTGCTTCGACGTCACGAGTCGGGTGGCAGAGCTCGATGCCTCCGGCGTGGAACGACAGGTCATCTCGCCCGTCCCGGTCACCCTCGTCGACTGGGCGCCGCCGAAGGAAGCAGCTGCCTTCCTCGCAGCGCAGAACGACGGCCTGATCGATGCCAGCCGTCGGTCAGACGGTCGGCTGCTGGCACTCGGTGCTGTACCACTCCAGGACCCCGACCTCGCCATCGCCGAGATGGCCCGCATCATGTCGGCGGGCATGGTCGGCATCGAGATCACGGCGATGGTCGACGGCTGCGAACTCGACGACCCGAGGTTCGAGCCGTTCTGGGCTGCGGCGGCTCAGGAGCAGGTGCCGGTGTTCATCCATCCGGCGCACCAGCGCATCGCCACGCGGCGAAGCGGCATGCCGTATGAGTTCGGGATCGGGATGCTCACCGACACGGCGCTTGCTGCAGCGGCACTGGTGTATGGCGGGGTGCTCGATCGCCACGCCGATCTCCGCATCGCTCTGTCGCACGGTTGCGGCACCTTCGGATGGACCCACCCCCGACTGCGGCTCATGGCGGCGCGCAATGCGTCGGCTGCGGCTCACCTCGACGACCTCGTTCGCAGCCTGTGGGTCGACACCCTCGTGTTCGACACTGCGCTGCTACCGATCCTGGTCGACCGGTTCGGTGCCGACCACATCATGTTCGGGACCGACCATCCGTTCTTCCCTGGTGCCCTCGACGAGCAGCAAGCGATGCTCCGTGATACGAAGTCGGTCGCGTCCGGACTTCACGACGGTTGCCTCGGCGCCAATGCCCTCGACTTCCTCGGCCTGCGGCCCGAGGCCTGACACCAGAAGGAACCCATGCCCATCGCAACCGTCAATGGCATCGACATCTGCTACGAGACCTCGGGCGATCCCGACGCCGAACCGGTGCTTCTGGTCATGGGCTTCACCGCCCAGTTGATCACGTGGCCCGACGAGTTCGTGCAAGCGCTCGTCGACCGAGGCTTCTACGTCATCCGCCACGACAACCGCGACAGCGGGTTGTCGCACAAGACCCCGGCCGAACCGCCCGATGCCGCCGCCATCCTCGCCCGAACGATGGAAGGCGAGGACGTGACCCCCGATGTTCCCTACACGCTGTCGGCCATGTCCGATGACGCCGTCGGCTTGATCGAACACCTCGGCTACGAGTCGGCGCACGTCGTCGGGGTGTCGATGGGCGGCATGATCGTGCAGGTGATGGCCATCGAGCATCCCGAGCGCCTCCGTTCGGTGACCTCGATCATGTCGACCACCGGCGACCGCTCCGTCGGCAAGCCCACCCGCGAGGCGTTGACGGCGCTCCTCGCTCCGCCGGCCGACGGCCGAGAGGCGGTGATCGCCCAAACCGTCGAACGCAACCGGATCCTCGCCGGCCCGCTGTGGGATCGCGAGGAGTCCGAGATCCGGTGCGCCGCCACCTACGACCGCAGTTTCTATCCGGCTGGTGCGGCCTTCCAGCAGGCGGCGATCTATGCGACCGGCGATCGAACCGAGGGACTTCGTTCGGTCGAGGTGCCGTTTCTCGTGGTGCACGGACGAGAGGACTCGATCATCTCCTGGACCGGTGGGATCGCGACGGCTGAGGCGGTGGCGGGCGCCGACCTGTTGGTCCTCGCCGAGATGGGCCACGAGCTGTCGTCGAAGGTCATCCCACAGGTGGCCGACGCCATCCACGCCATCGCCCATCGGTGACCACCTCCTCACTCCGGCTTGGCTTGGTCGGGTCCGGCATCGCACGGTCCATGGCGCCGGCCTTCCACATCCGAGCGGGTCAGCTGTCCGGGATCGACATCACCTATGAACTGCTCGAGCACGACGCTGGCGAGGTCGACCAGATTCCGGCGCTGATCGAGCACTACCGCTCACAAGGGTTCGACGGGCTGAATGTGACCTTTTCCTTCAAGGAACGAGTCGCCGCCATCACTCGGGTCGATGATCCGAGTGTTCGAGTGATCGGCGCGGTGAACACGGTGCTCCTCGGTGGCGACCAACCCCAGCCGGTGGCTCACAACACCGACTTCAGCGGCTTCCAGCGGCGTTGGCACCACCGCTGGCCGTACCGGTCACCGGGAGTCGTGGCGCTCGTCGGCACGGGTGGTGTGGGACGAGCGCTTGCATTCGCGCTCGGTGAGCTCGGCGCCATCGAGCTCCGCCTCTTCGACCTCGACTCCGACAAGTCGCGACTGCTCGCAGCAGCGCTCGAGTCTCGGTTCGACCACCTGACAGTCGTCATGGCATCGACCGCCGAGGCAGCAGCGGACGGCGCCGACGGTGTCGTGAACGGGACACCGATCGGCATGTACTTCGCTCCCGGCGCACCCGTCGACCTCGACGTCATCGGCAGCCAGGCCTGGTTGTTCGATGCGGTGTATTCGCCGATCGGGACCCCTCTCCTCGTCCGCGCACGGGAGCGGGGCGTCGACGTGCTCAGCGGGTTCGAACTGTTCCTCGGGCAGGGCCTCGACGCGTACGCCCACTTCACCGGCGGCGAACTCGACCCATCGATCGCAACCCAGCTCGAGGCCGAGCTGTGGCAAGCGGTCGATACGGCCCCGGGCACGAAGCCGCAACGCTGACCCACTCTCGCAGGAGCCCCAACTGTTGACGCTGAAGCCCAAACCGGCGAACTGTCCGTACTGAAGCTCAGAAGCGGGCTCCAGTGTTGACAGTTCGCCGAGATGGGCTCGAGTGGGGACAGTTCAGAGCGATGAGTGGCCCGTGGGTGGTCGGCGGTGGGCCGGAAAGTGCTCGTGAGGGGTGGTGTGCCTAGACTCCTGCGAACTGCGACCGCAGCGGGTGATCCGCGGCGGCCCCGAGTGAAGGATTCCGCCTGAGCGTGAACGATGCAGCTTCTCGATCCATGACGTCTCGACGTTCCGAGCTGTTGTCGATCGCGATGCGCCTGTTCGCCGAGCAGGGCGTTGCCAACACCTCCGTGCGCCAGATAGCGGAAGAGGCGGGCATCCTCTCTGGCAGCCTCTACCACCACTTTGACTCGAAGGAGCAGATGGTGGCCGAGGCGGTCGGCACCGGGATGGCTCACCGGATGGCGATGTCGCGATCGGTGATCGACGAGTCGGCCAACTCGGCCGTCGCCCTCTACGAACTCATCACTCGCTTTGTTCATTGGGTTGGACAGGAACCCGATGCGGCGAAGATCCTGAGCGTCGACAAGGCCTACATCCGCGATACACCGGCATTGGCCGACACCGAGGCCGCTCGTCAGCGTGGTCGCCTCACGTGGATCGATCTGGTGGAGCGAGGGGTCGACGAAGGCGTCTTTCGCCAAGGGATCGATGCCGACATCGTCGTGCGTTCGATCTTCGACGGGATGTACGGATCGGTGCGATGGATGTACGGCGACGATGCCGCCCCCGACACCGTGGCCCATCAGCTCGCCGCCTTCTATGTTCGTGGCCTGCTCGCCGATGGCTACGAGTTCGACGGGGATCGACTCGAGCTGGTCGGGCCATCCTGAACGGAGTTCGCCAGCGTCACGAGCCGAAGGCCGGATGCACCGTCTCGTGCCAGCGCAGCATGAGGTCCACGCGGTCACGGGGCGTCTGATCGGCGACGTACCCCGGAGCCACCTTCAGGTGGGTGGCACCGAGCTCGCGGTAGGCGCCGGCCAACTCGAGCCACTGATCGGAGGAATCACCCGGGGATGCGGTGACGACGCATTCCATATCGATGTCCTCGAACCGCCGCCCTGCCGTCTCTGCCGATCGGCGCACGCTCTCGATCGCGGGCGCGAGGACATCGGGCGGATACTGCGGCATCCAACCATCGGCCAGCCGTCCGATTCGTTCGAGCACTCGCTCGGAGACACTGTTGACATAGGCACCGAGCCAGATCGGGATGGACTCGCGCAATGGCCGGGGGTTGATGCCGACACGATCGAGGGTGTGCCATCGTCCCTCGAAGGTGACCAACTCGTCTCGCCACAGAAGTCGGAGGACCTCGATCTGTTCTTCCAGTCGGCGACCACGAGTGCCGAATTCCTCGTTGAGCGCTTCGTATTCGATCCAGTTCCGACCGATGCCAAGGCCCAGGCGAACACGTCCGTTCGAGAGCAGATCGAGCTCGGCGACCTGTTTGGCGAGCAGCACGGTCTGGCGTTGCGGGGCGATGATGATGGAGGTCGCGAGTTCGATCCTCGAGGTGACCGCAGCGAGCATCGACAACAGCACGATCGGTTCGTGGACCGCGGTGGTGTAGGTGTTCATCTTCACGCCGTCGGAGCGGTCCGGATGGGCACCGACGACATGGTCGTTGGTCGAGATGCTGTCGAACCCGGCCGCTTCGAGTGCCCGCGCGGCCTCGCTGATCGTGGCGAAGTCCCGCCCCATCGACACCCCACCGAACATCGCCCCGAGCTGCATGGGCGGAGCGTAGCGTCCAGGTCGAACCAGAGCGCGAGCCACACGACTGTGTCAGTCTTGCCCACGCACGAGGTAGGTCGAATACCGGAGGATGTCATGGTCGAGTACGCAGTGAAGACCCCACCACAGCATGGGGCGTGGCAGGACTTCCTCGACGTCTGGCGGGCGACCGACGAGTGCGATGCCTTCGCCCAGGCGTGGAACTTCGATCACTTCTATCCGCTCGTCGGCGACACCCACGGCACCTGCCTCGAAGGTTGGACCATGCTCGCGGCGCTGGCGCAGGCAACCTCCCGTATCCGGATCGGGACCATGGTGAACGGGATGCACTACCGCCACCCGGCGGTCACGGCGAACATGGCGGCAACCGTCGACATCATCTCGAATGGGCGCTTCGACCTCGGGCTCGGCGCCGGGTGGAACATCGAGGAATCGAGCGCCTATGGCATCGAGCTCGGCTCGATCAAGGAACGACTCGACCGCTTCGAAGAGGGTGTCGAGGTCATCACCAGCCTGCTCTCCCAGCGAGTCACCAATTTCGACGGTGCGTACTTCCAACTGGCCGATGCCTACTGCGAGCCGAAGCCGGTGCAAGTCGGTGGGGTCCCGCTGTTGATCGGCGGGAGCGGGCGAAAGCGCACCCTGAAGATCGTTGCTCGACACGCCCAGAAGTGGGATGCCTCGTTCGGATCAGTCGACGAGTGGCACGACAAGAACGACTCGCTGATCGGCCACTGCGAGGCGCTCGGCCGCGACCACCGAGAGATCAAGCGATCCGCCCACCTTGCGTGGAACGCCGACGACGATCCCGGCCAGTTGGCGGAGCGAGCCCGCGAGCTGGCCGAGGCCGGTGTCGATCAGGTCATCTTCTCGATGCGTGGCCCGTATCGAGCCAGCGACGTCGATCGTCTCGGGGCCGTGCTCGGTGCCTGAGGCGCATCAGTCAGCAGCCACGGTGTACTCGAACCGCGCGTCGGCCTCCGGCGAGACCGGGCGACAGCTGAAGGTCGCGGTCACCTGCAGGGTGTGACGCCCCGGTAGGTGCTCATTGGTGAACAGCTCCAAGCTGACCTGCCGCTCCTCGTGCGGTGTCAGTTCGCCTTCAATGCGGAGCTGGCCGGGTTCACACCGAAGGATCACCGCTCCGCCGTTGTCGACTCGATCATGGTGGGTGAGGACGATGTCACCGAGCACGACGCTGTCGTCGCGGTTGGCCACCAGATACGTCGCCCGGACCCGATCATTCGGATCGAGTCGGTGTTCGTTGGGGTCGAGTTCGAAGGAATGGAAGCTCAGCGCCGGTGCCATGGCCAACTCCTCTGAGTGTCTGCGAACTCGATCGTGACCGGCCCACAACACAGCCGACAGAGTCCGATGTCCCTCCTGCCGCCTTGGTGATCGCACCGAGGATTGCGGAGCGCCGATACGGGGTAGAGCCACCGCATGCTGACCTTCGTGATCGTTCTCGTCCTGCTCGCCGCCCTCGGAATCCTGGGGGCCGTGGTGAAGGGTTTGCTCTGGCTGACCTTCATCGCCAGCCTGGTCTTCGTCGTTGCCCTCGCCTACGGCTGGTCGAAGTTCCGGACGGTCGCGACGAGTTGACGCTGCGTTGACGCCGATGCGGCGCTTCGGAGTTTGACGTCTTCCGCTGGTGCTGGGGATCATGTGGCCGCCACACCACGCAGACGCGGAGGACGCTCATGACCACCACCGATCTCTCACTCGAGGAAGCCGGCCACGCGTTTCTCGACAGTTGGTCCTACACCGACCCGGAACGGTGGCACCGAGCAGCGGCGAAGATCCGCGCGGAAGATCCGGTGCACTGGGTCGAGCATCCGAACGTCCACCCGTTCTGGATCGTGTCCAAGCACGCCGACGTCATGGAAGTCGAGCGTCATCACGAGCAGTTCCTCAACGAGCCGCGTGGCATCCTCGGTTCGAAGAAGGCCGACGATCAGCGAGCGGCGTCGGGCGATCATCGCATCAAGTCGCTGGTCGTCATGGACGGACCCGAGCACAAGGCCCACCGAGACCTCGCGGCGAGTTGGTTCCGTCCCGGCAACCTCCGTCGCATGCAGGGCCGGCTCGATGATCTGACGGCGCAGGCGATCCAGAAGATGGAAGACGCCGGTGGCGAGATGGACTTCGCCACCGACCTTGCCGTCCAGTATCCGCTGCAGGTGATCCTCGCCATGATGGGTCTGCCCGAGAGCGACTACCCACGGATGCTCAAGCTCACCCAGGAGTTGTTCGGGGCCGAGGATCCCGAGCTGGCTCGTGATGCCGACGACTCGCTCGCCGGCCTCGACGAGACCATCGCCGACTTCTTCAACTACTTCAACGGGATCACCGCCGACCGTCAGGCCAACCCCACCGAGGATTTCTGTTCCGTGGTCGCCAACGCCGAGATCGACGGCGAGCCGATCGGCGTGATGGCGCAGCTCGGGCTCTACATCATCGCTGCCACCGCAGGACACGACACCACATCCCATGCCATGGCCGGTGGTTTGCAAGCCCTGGCCGAACATCCCGACCAGCTGGCCCGGCTCCAGGCCAACCCCGACCTGATGCCGACAGCCGTCGACGAGATCGTGCGGTGGACCTCACCGGTGAAGCACTTCATGCGCACCGCAACGGTCGACTACGAACTCGGTGGCAAGACCATCAAGGCTGGTGACGACGTGTTCCTGTCGTACTGGTCGGCCAACCGCGACGAAGACCTCTTCGAGGATCCCTTCACCTTCGACGTGGGTCGCCGGCCCAACAACCAGCTGGGTTTCGGCTTCGGTGTGCATTTCTGTCTCGGTGCGATCCTGGCGAAGATGGAACTCACCTCGCTGTTCACCGAGCTGGTGCCGCGCTTGTCCTCACTCGAACTGGGTGAGGGAGCCACGCTCAGCCGGTCAGCGTTCGTCAGCGGCTACAAGCACCTGCCGATTCGCTACCAACTCACGAACGGCTGAGACCGGGCAGCCACGCCGCGATCGCTTGGCCGATCTCGTCGGGGCTGTCCTCCTGGATGAAGTGGATGCCGGCCACGGTGACCTCGGTCTGGTTCGGCCAGCTTCGGCAGAATTCCCGCTGGGCGCCAATGAGGATCGTGCCCGGATCGGCGTTGACGAACAGCTTGGGAAGGTCGGAGGTCGACAGCCAGTCGGCGTAGGCCTGCACGATCTCAACGACCTCGGCCGGCTCGCCGTCGATCGGGATCTGCCGCGGCCAGGTCAGCGTGGGGCGCCGGTCTTCGCCCGGATGTGCGAACGGTCGCCGGTACTCGGCCATCTCGTCGTCGCCGAGCTTGCGGATGATCGAGGCCGGCAGGATCGCCTCGACGAAGAGATTCTTGGTCAGCACCATCTCTTCACCGGCCTCGGATCGCATCCCCTGGAAGATGCCGCGCGCCGCCTCGGGCCACTCGTCCCACGTCACCGGCCGCACGATGGCTTCCATGTAGGCGATCCCGGCCACACGATCCCGATGACGGTTGGCCCAGTCGAACCCGAGGGCTGAGCCCCAGTCGTGGATCACGAAGGTGATGCGATCACCGAGATCGAGCTGGTCGAGGAGCCCGTCGAGATACCGACGATGCTCGACGAACGAGTAGGAGCCCGGCCCCGAGTCGTCGAGCTTGTCGGAGTCGCCCTGACCGATGAGGTCGGGAACGATGCAACGGGCCATGCCCGACACGTGGGGCACGATGTCGCGCCACAGGTAGGACGAGGTGGGGTTGCCGTGGAGGAAGACCACCGGATCGCCCTGGCCGACCTCGTGGTAGGCCATCTGCTTGCCGTCGACGGTGCGGAATTGCTTGCTGAGTGGTGCGGTGCTCATGGAGCGAGTCTGGTTCGTCGTGGCATCGGACGCCACCGGATCCGGCACGAGCTGGGTGAGCGACCACTCTGCGACCGCACTGGCGCCTGGAGTACCATCTCGCCGCCACGTCATACCCGATCGGTATGGCTCGTTTCGAGCATCGTCATGGAACTCCGACACCTTCGCTACTTCATCTCCGTCGCCGAGGAACGCAACATCGGTCGCGCCGCTGAGCGCCTCCACATGACCCAGCCGCCGCTCACTCGCCAGATCAGCCAGCTCGAACGTGAACTCGACACCCAGCTGTTCAACCGGACGGCAAAGGGGGTCGAGCTCACCAACGCCGGTCGGGTGTTCCTCGAAGACGCGCGACGTGTGGTCGAGATGGCCGACCAGGCCGGTGACCGGGCCCAACGAGCCGGTCGCGGCTTGGCCGGGCGGATCGACATCGCCGTGTTCGGCACCGGCGTGTTCGGCGTGATCCCCGTCCTGCTGCGCTCGGTTCGCGACAAGAACCCCGACGTGAAGATCTGGCTTCACGACATGAACAAGCAGGACCAGCTCGAGGCACTGGCCGATCGTCGGATCAGCCTGGCGTTCAATCGGTTCATCCCTCCGACCGAAGGTGTCGCCTCGGAGCCGCTGGTGACCGAGCGGTTGCACGTCGCCCTGCCCGAGGATCACCCGCTCGCCGAGCGAGCCGAGATCCGGCCGAGCGATCTCGAGGGTCAACCAATGGTGCTGTTCCCGACCGGCATCCGACCGAGCTTCATCGATGTGGTCGAGGAGATCTGTCGCAACGCCGGCTTCTCACCGACGGTCGCCGCCGAGGTCGGCAGCGTCGTGCATGGCATGGCGCTGGTCGCCACCGGTGCCGGCGTCTGCTTCGTCACCGGCTCTGCCACCAACCTCCACCTACCCGGCGTGGTCTACCGGCCGCTCGTCGAGGCGTCCCGATCCGAGATCGAGCTGTGCTGCATCTACCGCAGCGACGATCCATCACCGTTGCTCGCCCGTCTCGTCGACTCACTGCGAGAAGCGGCGACCGAGCATTTCCCAGAATCGGCGTTGGGGTGACGCGACTGCCGGCGGCTCACGGGAGCCGAGGCGCCGGACGCAGCAGCAACGGTTCGAGCGGGAACACCCGGCAGGCGAGTGCATAACCATCGGCTGCCTCCTCGGCGGTGACGTGGCGCTTGCTCATCTTCTTCGTGTCGTAGTGACCTTCGAGAATCTGGACGCGACACGCGCCGCAACCACCGCCTCGGCAGCCGACCGCAACCGGCTGTCCGGTGACCCGCGCCAGCGCATCGAGGACCGGTGCGCCGAAGCCGGCCGGGAAGGCGACCGTGTGGCCGTCGTCGATCACCACCGTGCAGGTGAGCGTGGCCGGCGCGTCGGTCACCGGCTGGCGACCTCTCGTGCTGCGATCTCGTCGCGTCGGAGGATCGCTGCCGGGATCCCTCCGATGCCCCATCGTTCGGCGGCGACGGGTTGCGCCTCGACCCGGACTCGTCCGGCGTCGGCGCCGAGCACCCTGGCGATCACCTCGGTGAGTCGGGTGATCGCGGTCTCCACCTGACTCAGCGGCCGGTTCTCCATCATGACGAGCCGAGCCAGCGGGATCTCCAGCTGGGACCGATCGCCTCGAGCCAGCACCTCGTCGGCTGGTTCGCCGCCGATCGCATACAGCTCGGGGTCGATCTCGGTGATCCACACCTGCACCCGCTCGATCGGCGACTCGAGCACCTCGGCGTAGACCCGAGACACCTCTCGCAGGAGTTGCTTGAGGACCGGTCGGGGATGCCCGGCGAGCACGTTGATGTTGGCGACAGGCACGGCGAGTCTCCTTCGACTACGGGTGGCTGGTGGTGGATGACGAGCGCCGGTAGCGCAAGCGAGCAGCTCGCCGGCGTCAGGCCGAGGCTGCAGCGAGGGTGGAGGCGGCGTCGGCGAACAGCCCCTGTTCCTTCGCGATGGTGAGTGCGACGTCTTCGATCATGTCTTCCTGACCGGCGATCATCTTGAGTCGGCCCATCTCGACGAGCAGGGAACGGGCATCGAGGCCGTAGCGCTCGGCGGCTCGCCGGGCGAACAGCAGGAAGGTCGAATAGCAGCCGGCGTAGCCGATCGTCAGGGACTCCCGATCGACCCGGACCGGGCGTTCCATCATCGGCACCACGATGTCGTCGGCGACGTCCATGATCTTGAACAGATCGATGCCCGTGACGATGCCCATCCGCTCGGCGACGGCGACGAACACCTCGAGCGGTGTGTTGCCGGCACCAGCGCCCATGCCGGCAACCGAGGCATCGATGCGTGACGCACCAGCAGCGACGGCGGCCACCGAGTTGGCGACGCCCATGGCGAGATTGTGGTGACCGTGGAAACCGATCTCGGTCTCCGGCGCAAGCTCGCTGCGGAGGATCGCGATGCGGTCGGTCACGTCGTCAGGCAGGAGGTAGCCGGCCGAGTCGGTGATGTAGATGGTCTGCGCCCCGGCGGCTTCCATGATCTTCGCCTCGGCCAGCAAGCCGTCGGGTGAGTTGAGGTGCGCCATCATCAAGAAACCGGTGGTGTCCATCCCGAGTTCACGGGCGAACGCGATGTGCTGCGGGGAGACGTCGGCCTCGGTGCAGTGCGTGGCGACGTGCACGCTGCGGGCGCCGGCGTCGTAGGCCGCTTGCAGCTCGTTCATGGTGCCCAACCCCGGGACCAGCAGTACCGACACGTTGGCGTTCACCAGCGCATCGGCGACGGCGCCGATGTATTCCTCGTTCGTGTGGAGCCCGAAGCCGTAGTTGCGGGACGACCCGCCCAGGCCGTCGCCGTGGGTGACCTGCATCAGGCGGACCCCGGCGTCGTCCATGGCCTTCGCCAGCGTGACCATCTCGTCGAGGGTGATCTGGTGACGTTTGGCGTGCATGCCGTCGCGCAGGCACATGTCGTGCACGAGCACCTCGCGCCCATCGAGGGGGCTCAGCGGTGCGGTCGTTGTCGAGTCGCTCATGATGTTGCTCCCATCAGCATGGATTCGGCCACCATGTCGCCGGTGCGAGCGGCGGCGGCGGTCATGATGTCGAGATTGCCGGCGAAGGGCGGCAGGAAGTCACCGAGGCCGGCGACCTCGAGGAAGATCGAGACGAAGTTGCCGTCGTAGACCGGGCCGTTCACGAGTCGGTAGCCGGGCACGTACTTCTGCACCTCGGTGATCATCGCCAGCACCGAGGCATCGATCTCGTCGCGTTTGGGTTCGCCCTCGACCTGGCAATGGACCGTGTCACGCATGATGACCGGCGGTTCGGCCGGGTTCACGATGGCGACGGCCTTGCCCTTCTTGGCCCCGCCGATCAGCTCGATGGCCCGGGATGAGGTATAGACGAACTCGTCGAGGTTCTTCCGGGTGCCGGGCCCGACGGAGCGGCTCGCCAGGCTGGCGATGATCTCGGCGTAGTCGACGGGCTGGATCCGCGAGATGGCGTGGACCATCGGGATGGTCGCCTGCCCGGCGCACGAGATCATGTTCATGTTCTGCGCTTCGAGGGCGAGCTGCTCCTCGAGGTTGACCGGCGGACAGCAGAGCGGGCCGATCGCGGCCGGTGTGAGGTCGATGACCCGCACACCGTGAGCAGCGAGAAGCTCGTTGTGATGCGGGTGCACGTAGGCGCTGGTGGCATCGAAGGCGATCCGGATCTGGTCGTCCTCGATGTGGGGGAGGAGCGCCTCGATGCCATCAGCCGTGGTCTTGAGGCCAAGCTCCTGGGCCCGGGCGAGACCTTCGGACTCGGGGTCGATCCCCACCATCCACACCGGTTCGAGGTGTTCGGTTCGACGCAACTTGTAGATCAAATCGGTACCGATGTTCCCGGATCCGATGAGTGCGCACGCGATCTTGCTCACGACACTGCTCCTTGTGCTTGCTTTCGATTGGTTGTGTGGTGACGACGAGGTCAGGCGAAGCTGACGTCGACCACTCCGAGTTGTTGGAACCGGGCCGACACGTGATCACCCGGTTGCACGGCGAAGGCCTCGGTGATGCCGCCGCTGAGCACGACCATGCCGGCGGTCAACCGAGCGCCGAGCGAACCGACGACGGTGGCGACCATGGCCACGGCGGCCGCCGGGTCGCCCATCACGGCAGCGCTCGAACCGGTGGTCATCGTCTCGCCGTTCTTGACCATGGCGAGCCCGAGGTTCGTGCGGTCGATCACGTCGATCCGCTGGGCGTTGGTGCCGACGACGAAGCGAGACGACGAGCTGTTGTCGGCGATCACGCTCTGGAGGTCGAACTTGAAGGCCTCGTAGCGCGAGTCGATGATCTCGATCGCCGGCAGGAGGTAGGCGGTGGCCGCAACGACGTCGTCGATCGTGCATCCTGACGTCGGGAGATCGGACTTCAGCACAAAGGCCACCTCGCCCTCGACCCTCGGGTGCACGAGCTGGGTCGTGTCGACTGCGGTCGCCTCGGGCACGGCCATCTGCTCGGTGAGGAAGCCGACGGTGGGCTTGTCCACCCCCATCTGGATCATCTTCGCCTTCGAAGTGAGACCGGCCTTCCACCCGACCAGCCGATGACCGTCGGCCAGGTAGGTCGCTCGCACGGCGTTCTGCACGAGGTAGCCGTCGTCGACGGTCATGGCCGGATGCTCATTGGTCAGCTTGGCGATCGGCGTCGCCGTGGTCTGGGCCCCGTAGACCACCGCGCCGAGGGCGGCGACGTCCGAATCGGCCAGCGTGGTGGACGTCATTGTCTCGCTCCAGTGGCGGTGCTGTCGATGAACCGAACCGTGCAGGAACCGAGGCCTGACACCGTGGTCTTGAGCTCGGTACCGGCAACCGCCGGGATGAGGATGGACTGCGAGCCCGAGAGGATCACCTCGCCCTTGCGGAACGGGAGCCCGAGGGCGCCAAGCGTGTTGGCGAGCCAGGCGACCGCGTTGGCCGGCCCGGACTGCACTGCCGCGGCGGCGCCGGTGGTGACGATCTCGCCGTCAACTTCGACGATCATGCCGGCGAGCGCCATGTCGACGTCGAGCGGGTGCGCCTTGGCACCGCTGATCACGAACTGTCCGGCCGAGGCGTTGTCAGCGACGGTGTCGATGATGCCGATGTCCCAGTTCGCAATGCGGGAGTCGACGATCTCGACACACGGCGCCACGTACTCGGTGGCGTTGAGCACATCGATGGCGGTGATACCCGGACCAACGAGGTCGGCCGACAGCACGAACGCCAACTCGGCCTCGGCACGAGGAGCGATCAGCTCGGCAAGGTCGATGACGCCGGTGGACGAGCGGTCCATGCCCGAGGTCAGTTGCCCGAAGTCGGGCTGGTCGACGCCGAGTGAGTCCTGCATCGCCTTCGAGGTCACGCCGATCTTCTTGCCGACGATCTGTTCGCCGGCGTCGAGGCGACGCTGGACGAAGCCGAGCTGCACCCGGTAGGCGTCGGGAAGTTCGAGCGCACTGCGTGTCCGCAGCGGCTCCAGCGTCGAACGGTTCGACCATGCCTCGAACAGCTCGGCCGACAGCGTGTCGATCTCGGCGTCGCTGACGGTAGGAGTGGTGGTCGAGGTCATAGTTGGACGCACACGTTCTTCAGCTCCGTGTAGAACTCGAGCGAGTGGACGCCGCCCTCACGGCCGATGCCGGACTGCTTGGATCCGCCGAAGGCGGTGCGTAGGTCACGGAGGAACCAGCTGTTGACCCAGGCAATGCCGACGTCGATCTCGGCGGCCACCCGGTGGGCCCGAGACAGATTGGTGGTCCAGATCGTGGTGGCGAGCCCGTACGGCGTGTCGTTGACGGCGTCGATGACGAGTCGCTCGTCGTCGAACGGGGTCAGGTGGCAGCACGGTCCGAAGATCTCTTCGCTGAGTATCGCCGAGTCGGCGGGCGCATCGGTCCAGATCGTCGGTTCGATCCACGAGCCACCGGCGAGGTCGTCAGGCATCTCGGGTACGCCGCCGCCGGTCACGATGGTGGCGCCGTCGGCGGCAGCCTTCGCGTAGTACCCGAGGACCTTCTGCTGGTGTTCCGCGCTGATCAGCGGGCCGTAGGTGGTGCCGTGGTCGCTGGGTCGCCCATAGGTGACACTGCGGGCACGTTCGGCGAGCGCATCACGGAACCGCTCGAAGAGCGGCCGTTCGACGAAGACTCGCTCCGTGCCCAGGCACACCTGGCCGGTGTTGAGGAACGCCGACCGGAAGACCCCATCGACGGCGGCATCGAAGTCGGCATCGGCGAACACGACGGCCGAATTCTTGCCGCCGAGTTCGAACGACACGTCACGCACACCCTCGGCTGCGGCCTTCATGATGTCCGTACCGGTCGTGGTCTCACCGGTGAAGGTGATCGCATCGACCTCGGGATGGGTGGTGAGGAACTCCCCGGCCGAACCCGGGCCGAAGCCGTTGACGACGTTGTAGACCCCGGGTGGGATGCCGACGTCGGCCATGACCTCGGCCAGCAGCGCCGCGGTGCGCGGCGTCTCTTCCGATGGCTTGACCACGACGGCGTTCCCGGCAGCAAGCGCCGGCGCCACCTTCCAGGTCATCAGCAGGAACGGAGCGTTCCACGGGCAGATCACGCCGATGACACCCTTGGGGCGGCGCAGCGCGTAATTGAGGGCCCGGCCGCCGTGATGCTCGAGTTCGAAGGTCTCGGTCGGGACGCTGCGCACCATTTCGGCGAACTGCTCGAAGTTGGCGGCGCCGCGAGGCACGAACGCCTTCTCCATGACGTGGCGAGGTTGCCCGGTGTCGGCCATCTCGGCTTCGACGAAGTCATCGAATCGACGACGGATCTCGTTGGCGACGGCCATGAGGAGATCGGAGCGTTCGGTCACGCTGAGGTCGCGCCACGGACCGCGCAGGGCAGCCCGTGCTGCCTGCACGGCCTCGTCGACTTCGACCGAACCTGCTTCGTGCACCTGGGCGGTGACCGAGCCATCGACCGGTGAGGTGAGCGGGAAGGTCGTCCCGTCCCCGCTCGTCACCGGTTTGTTGGCGATGTAGTTCGGGATGATGTCCATGGCTGATCAGGTGACGATCGACAGGAACGTGTCGTGCAGGACCCGCTTCGACATGTCGAGGCCGCCGCCGGCGCCGAGTCCTTCCCAGGTCCAGGCCATCGGCTCCCAGTCCGGGTAGGGCGCGGTGCCGCCCTGGAAGGTCTCGAACCGGTTGCCCGCGGGGTCCCAGGCATAGATGGTGCCGCCACGGGTGATGCCGTGCTGGGTGGGGCCGATGTCGACGGGCACGTCGTTGACGGCCATGATCTGGGCGGCCCGCAGCACCTTCTCCCACGAGTCGAGCAGGAACGACACGTGATGGAAGCGGTCGGGTTCGGGATGGACGACGAACGCGATGTCGTGGGCCTTGTTGGAGCACGACAGCCAGAGTGCGCCCTTCTCGTCGCTGTCGGGCAACGTGACGTACTCGGTCAGATGGAAGCCGAGCACGTTGGTGAACAGATCGAGGACGCCGAGCACGTCGGGTCCGTAGAGCAGGGCGTGGTCGAAGCGGACCGGTGCGATGCCGCGATCGGAATCGGGGCACCACGACTTGGGGTTGTTGGTGCCGAGCGGGTTGCCGACCAGGGTCTTGGTGGCATACAGCTCGAACTGGTGACCGGTCGGGATGACGAAGCGAACCCGCTCGCCGGTCTCGAGCATCTCGCCGGCCGGGAGGCGGGTGGTCTCGATGCCGTAGTCCTGCACGGCCCGCTCGAGCTGATCGAGCGTGGCTTCGTTGAGCACCTTGAAGCCGATGAAGTCCATGCCGGCCTCGTCGGCCTCGCGCAGGATCACGGACGAGTGATCACGCTCGTCCCACGTCTTGAGATACACGCGGCCCTGGTCGTCGCGACCGGTCTCCTCGAGCCCGAGGACGTCTCGATAGTGGTGGACACCGGCCTCCAGATCGAGCATGCGAAGTTGGATGTGACCGGGACGAATGACGCCTGTCAATGCCATCGAGGACTCCTTTGTGTGACGACTCGGGCGCTGCGGCCTCGTTGCCGTTGCCCTGTTCGCCAGCATGACCACGGTCACAATGGAGATCCAATACTTGTTGTGCGGTGTCTCGATACCCAAGTGGTATGCGGGAGGTGACGTTGGACCCTGGTCGTCTGCCGACGCCGCTTGTCGAGCGTTCAGGGGGTCGGCGGCGGGAGGAGCGCTGCAATCAAGGTGTCGGCCAGCCAGGTCCGAAACCGGTCAGGTGCCCACCCGCTGTCGACGACGAGGTGGCGGTGGATCTCCGGGCTGTTGAGGGTCCAGAGCACGTCGATCGCCTCGGCGACGCTCAGACCCGGATGCAGCGGTGTGATCGAAGCAAGTGCGTCGATGATGTTCGTGGCTCCTACACGTCGCCGATGTTCCGTGGTGGCGGCCAATGGTGCGAGCTCGGGGTCGGCGGCTGCCGCTGAACGGATCACGGTGAAGACCGATCCGGCACGTTGGTGAATGGCGGTGACCGCGGCGGCATAGGCGCGCAGGCGCTCGTGAGGATCGGGGTGGTGGAAGACGTCGTGCATCCAATCACGATCGTTCACCGCCACCGGTGCGTCGTCACCTGCGATCGATACGTCGAGGACCTCTTCCAGAATCGCCTTTTTCGAGCCGAGCGTTGCGTAGATCGTCTGGACGGCGACGCCCGCCTCGTCAGCAATCTGTTGAAGTGTCGTAGCGCCGTACCCGGCGTCGACGAACAATCGAGCGGCGGCGTCGAGGATCGATCGACGGGTCGCTCGCGCCCGGGCCTGGCGGCGACTCGAGTCGTAGCTCCGCCTCGCCTTCTCGTCGGTCCCGGATGGCCTCTTGACACCAGACATCGATCGGTAGAATATCACTCTATCGAATAGAGATGAACTCTATTGAATAGCAGAGGGATGTGAGCCATGCTGGCAATGAGGGCACACGAGGCGGATCGCGACCGGTGGTTCGCAGGAACACTCCTGCGGGTCATCGCCGGACGAGCGGACACAGAGGGCAACTTCTCGGTCCTGGAGCAGCGGGCCCGTCGCGGCTTCTCTCCACCGCTCCATGTTCACCATCGCGAAGACACCGCCCTGCTCGTCCTCGAGGGCGAGTTGACGGTCGCGGTTGGCGACGTGGAGCAGGGCGTCTCGGCCGGCGGTTTCGTGTGGCTCCCGCGCAACGTGCCTCACAGCTTCCGGGTGGAGAGTGAGGAGGTCCACCTGCTCGAGTTCGCGACACCGGGAGGCGTCGAGGGCTTCCACATCGATGCAAGTGACGTGGCCGGCGAGCCGCTGCTGCCTCCGGCGACCGAGCCGGACATTGCGCGCATGGTGGGATCGGTCGCGAACTACGGCATCGATCTCGTCGGTCCGCCGATGGGCTGACGATCGCTCGGTCAGCCGATCTCGAAGACAGGCGCCGATTGGCGGAACGGACCATGCTCGTGGTCGGTGACCACCCGGATGCTGCCGTTCGCCTCGACTTGGGGGTGGTCGTGCAGGTCGGCTCGGGCCTCGACCTTCGACGCAGGAACGTCGTGCTGCCAGAGAGCAGTCAGCAGATCGTCGAGCGACGGTGCCTCGACGATGGCGTCACGAACCATTCGCAGCAGGTCGAGGCGTTGTGCGGCGCGAGCCTGCGGTGTGGCGTACAACGGATCATCGAAGAGGGGGCCCAGCCCGACGGCTCGCATGGCGCCACTGAGTTCGGAGTCGGTGACCACGCTGTAGGCGAGATGGCCATCGGCCACCGGGGTGAGGCGGTAGGCCGCAGAGAAATCCGGGGCCGGGACCACGCCGTCGTCATCGACGTAGGTGTGGTTGTACATGCCGTCGGGCCAGTTGAAATGGATGGCGCAGTCGAACATGTTCAGCTCGATGTGGCGGCCCTCGCTGGTGCCGGTGGCCAGCTGTTGCTGGGCCCGTTCGAGCAGCGCCGCGAAGGCGGCCTGCGCGGTGTACAGCGAGGTGACCTTGTCGGCGAGGATCCCCTGGAACAGGAAGGGGCCGCCGCTCAGCGGGTCGACCTGGGTGTCACAGATCCCGGCGGCAGCTTGGATGATCGGGTCGTAGACCCGGATGCCCGACATCGGACCGTTGGGCCCGAAGCCGGAGATCGACAGACAGATCAGCTGCGGATTGCGGGCGTGAAGGGTGTCCCAACCCAGTCCCATTCGATCCATCGCTCCGGGGCGGAAGTTCTGCACCAACATGTCGGCATCGTCGATGAGCCCCAGGAGTTCGGCCAGACCATCCTGGGTCTTCACGTCGATGGTCCGCACCTCCTTGCCGTGATTGCAGGTCGTGTACATCGCCGTGACGCCGTGCCGACTGGTCCCGACGAACCGAGAGGCATCGCTGATACCGGGTGCCTCGACCTTGATGACCCGTGCCCCCTGTTCGAGCAGCATCCGTACTGCGAACGGGCCGGAGACGACGGTGGACAGATCGACGATGGTGATGCCTTCGAGGAGTGATCCCATCGGGGGAGTCTCCCGCGTGATTCGCTCGATGGCGAATGCGATCATCCCGACGCTGCGCCACTATCGTCACCGAGTGATCACCACCTCCGAGACGCCACCAACCGTGCATGACTCGAGCGTCCGACGGGCGGTCGCCGCCACCTATCTGTCGTTCGGTGGCGCCGGTTTCCTCATCGCCTCGTGGGCGGCACGCATCCCTCAGATTCGCGACCGGCTCGGGCTCGAGCCGTCGGAGCTCGGACTGGTGCTGTTGTCGCTGGCCGTCGGATCGCTCGTGTCGTTGGCCTATGCCGGCCCGTTGATCACGGCGGTCGGCCCGGCGAAGACGGTGAAGCTGATGGCGATGTTGGTTACCCCGGCACTCGTGACCGTTGGCGTCGGGTATCGAGTGGGTGTGGTGCCGGTGACCATCGGCCTGTTCATGATCGGGCTGTCGGCTGGTGCTTGGGACGTCGGCATCAACGTCCATGGTGCGGCGGTGGAGACACGCGTCGGCTCGTCACTCATGCC
The DNA here is from genome assembly GCA_041394265.1 of Acidimicrobiales bacterium. Taxonomy (NCBI): domain Bacteria; kingdom Bacillati; phylum Actinomycetota; class Acidimicrobiia; order Acidimicrobiales; species Acidimicrobiales bacterium. Next base: position 260,778 of record JAWKIO010000005.1, on the reverse strand, counting down.
TCGGTTCCATGCCGGCTTCAGTCTCGGCACCGTGGCGGGTGCGTTGCTCGGCACGCTCGCCGTCGCCGCCAAGGTATCGGTCACCGTGCATCTCTGCCTGGTGGCCATCGCCGTGAGTGCCGCGGTCATCGTTGCCACCACACAGTTCCTGCACGATGTCGAGCCCGATGCTTCCGAGGACACCAACGGCAGCACCGTCGCTGCACCCTTCGGCGCACGTGACGCGTGGAGTGAGCCACGAACCCTGCTGATCGGCGTGATCGCCCTTGCGTTCGCCTTCGCCGAAGGTGTGGCGAACGACTGGATCGCCGTCTCCCTGGTCGACGGTCACGACGCCCCCGAGGCCATCGGCACGCTTGCCCTTGCCGTGTTCCTCGCGGCGATGACGCTTGCACGCTGGTTCGGACCCGGCATGATCGATCGGTACGGTCGCGTCCGGCTGCTGCGGGCCACGGCCGGTTGCGGCATTGTCGGCGCCGGGATCTTCATCGTCGCACCGGTACCTGCGGTCGCATTCGCCGGTGTCGTGCTGTGGGGATTCGGTGCGTCGCTCGGCTTCCCGATCGCCATGAGCGCCGGCGCCGATGAGCCGCGAGTGGCGGCGCGGCGAGTGAGCGTGGTCTCGTCGATCGGCTACTGCGCCTTCCTGGCTGGTCCACCGCTGATCGGCTTCGTGGGTGACCACCTCGGTGTGGTGCAGGCCCTGACCTTCGTTCCGGCGATGCTCGTGGTGGCGACCCTGGTGGCCGGGGCCGCAGCGCCGCTCACGTCGGCGAAACAGGCCACCGACACCGACGGAGGCAGCGGTCGTACGGAGCCGATGAATTCAGCGCACCGAGGGGTCGTGGAAGCCGAGTCCGTTGTGCATGGTGTGACCGGTCAGGGCCCGCAGCTCCGGTGACAGCGTGGCGAGCACGTCGGGCGGAATGCTGAGGTACTGGTTCTCCTCTTGGCGGAGCCACGCCACCGAGTAGGTGACCACCACGCCGTAGCGCCACTGGTCGCTCACGTTTGCTCCCGCGCCGTGCAGGGTGCCACCGAGCCAGACGAGCACCGAGCCAGCCGGCATCTCGGCGGCCACGATCTCGTCGGGTTGGGCCACACGATCGGCGGTCCAGCGGTGGCTGCCGGGCACCATCAGCGTGCCGCCGTTGTCGGCGGTGAAGTCGCTGATCGCCCACATCGTGGCCAGCACGAGGTTGGGGCGAGGCAACTCGAAGAAGGGGTAGAGGTCTTCCTCGCGGTGCAGTACCTGGGCCCGGGCGCCCGGCCCAATGTTGAGAGCGGCGGTCACCTGGATCTGATGGTGCGCACAGTTCGCCCCGAGGTGCGCCTCGCAGAGGTCGTGGATCAGCGGATCCTGGATCAATGTGCGAACGCCCTCGGATCGGGTGACGAGCGCGATCACCCGACGGGTCTTGCCGGCGTAGAAGTCCTCGGGGTTGGTGTCGGCTGTCGACGCCCTCGCCATGTGGTCCTGGAGATCGTCGATGACCTGTTGCCGGGTGGCGTCGTCGGCCAGTCCTTCGATGACCACGCACCCATGTTCGGCCAGGACGTCGGCCACATCGGCGGAGGCATCACGCGCCGATCGAACGGGGATCTCGGCGGTCATGAGTTCTCGGCTCCCACGATGGCGGCGAGCTCCGCTGCGATGTCGGTGGGGGAGCGATGCGACGTGAGGATCTGGGTGAAGCACCGGTACCCCGCCTCGCGTTCGTCGAGGAGGTCGATGATGCGCTGACGGGGATCGTCGACGGCGAGCAGCGGCCGCTCGATGCGAGCGGCGTCGGCGGTCACTCGTTCGAGGATCTCGTCGGGGCTGGCAACGAGGCAGAACACCGCAGCATTGTTGCTCAGCGCGTGCACGTTCGCCGGATCGAGCATCAGCCGACCGCCGGTGGCGACGACCAGATGGTCGCGTTCGCCCAGCTCGGCAGCCACCTCGCGCTCGATGGCTCGGAACGCCGACTCACCCTGCTCGGCGAAGATCACGGCGATCGGACCGTGCCGCTCCTCGATGATGGTGTCGGTGTCGACGAACTCGAACCCCAGCTGGGCTGCGAGCAGTCGCCCAACCGTGGACTTGCCCGTTCCCATGAACCCGGTCAGGACGACGTTGCGATACCTGTGCACAGCACCAGGCTAAACGCGAAGTGCTTGTCAGTTTGCAGGGAGACGCACCATGACGTCGGCGCCATGAGGGACGACGTCGGCGATCGTGATCTCACCACCCCAGCTGTTGACGATCCGACGGACCATCGCCAGCCCCACACCCGAGAGCGGGTCAGCTAGCTGGTCGAGTGTCGAGTACATCTCGAACACGCTCTGCCTGCGGTCGAGCGTGAACCCGGGACCGTCGTCGATGACGTGCAGCACCGGGCCGTGGTCATCGTTCTCGAGCTTGATCTTGATGGCGGGGCTGTGATCGGGGTGGTGCTTGACAGCATTACTCAACAGGTTGCCGACCACCGTCTCGAGCTCGGCTGGTCGACCAGTCACGACGCCGACCGACGGATCGATCACGACTTGAACGTCGTCCGCGAGGAGGGCGGCGGACACGTCGTCGATCAGTTGCCGGAGATCGACCGAGACCATGGGCTCATTTGAGTCTCCAGCCCGCAGATACTCGAAGACACCGACGATTCGGGCGTTGAGCCGCACGATCCGCTCGTCGATCCGGGTCAAGTGATGTTCGAGTTCGGGTGACAGTTCGGCCTCGCCGACATCTTCACGAATGAAGTCGACAAGGCTCGAGATCTGGTTGAGCGGTGCCTTCAGATCGTGCGCGGCGATGCGAGTGAAGGACTCCATGTCGGAGGTGTGCCGAGCTGCTTCGAGCAGTCGCGTGTTCGAGGCACGGCGCCGGCTGTAGTCGAGGAGGGCGATCGACGTCGCCGTCGACACCACCAACAGCCAGAACATCTGTTGCTCCTGTCGAAGGTGTGCACGCCGTTCGACGATCGATGCAGAGATAAGGGCCTGCAGCGCATCGATCGTGGCGAGCGCGGCTGCGTCGTCGACGCGAACCTCGGCGTCGATCGCCTCGATGTCCCAGCCCTGTTGGTGGAGTTCGGTCACGCGGTCGATGTTCGTCTGATACTCCCGGATGGTGGCGAAGGCATCGTCCATCTCGATCGTTTCGCCGTTGAGGTGGTGATCGAGACGGTTGAGCACGGCAATGGCCTCATTGGCCTGCCGGGTGGCGTCATCCCGGTACCGCGGTTCACCTGGGCGCAGCACCCAATTCTTGAAATTGTGGATCAACCCGCCGTAGCCCATCAGATCGTCGAGCTCGGCGAGATCCTGCTGTTGCTGCAGGACGGCCGCCTCACTGGAGCGTTCGTCGATGAGGATGCCGTAGGCGACAAGCGGGCTGGCGATGAGCAGCCCGATCATCGTGTAGCCCTTGAGACGATGCGCTCCCGGGAACGATCGATGGCGGGCGGCCATGAAACGCATGGCACAGCGTCGGACGCGTCGTCGTCATGAGGGCAGTTGGCGATTGACCCGTTTCGGGCAACTACTGGGCTCGGAGACGGCGTCGGAAGCGACGCATACCGGCCAGCCAGCGATCCACGTCGGTCGCCTTGCGAGCGACGTAGGTCGCGACCTCGGGGTGGGGGAGGACGAGGAACTCGCCGGTGCGCATGGCCTCGATGCAGGCGTCGGCGACGTCGTCGGGTTCGAGGATGCCGTCGCCGGCGGCCTGGCGGCCACCCTCCTTCGCGGCGCGTGGACCGAGAATGTTGGTCCTGACCGCCTGCGGGCAGAGCACCGACACACCGATGCCGTCGTCGCCGTAGTTGATGGCCAGCCATTCGGCCAGGGCCACGGCCGCATGCTTCGACACTGCGTAGGGCCCGGAGTCGATCTGGGTCAGGAGCCCGGCGGCCGAGGCCGTGTTGAGCAGGTAGCCACCGCCGCGCTCGACCATCCCAGGGATGACGGCACGGGCCGCCGCGAGATGCGACCAGGTGTGGACCGCCATCATCTGCTGCCACTCGTCGGTTGGGAGGTCGAGCCCGCCGCGTCGGCCGTAGCCGGCGTTCGACACGAAGATGTCGATGCCTCCATGCTCGGCGATCGTGTCGCGCACCAACCCTTCGATGGCGGCCTCGTCGGCAACGTCGATCGCCGCCGATGCGGCGGTGGTCGAGGTGCGTTCCGAGACCATCGCCGCCGTCTCGGCCGCCGCATCGCCGTGGAGATCGGCACACACCACGGTCGCTGCGCCGTTCTCGGCGAACCGGAGGGCGAGCGATCGGCCGATGCCCGAGCCGGCGCCGGTCACCACCGCCACCTTGCCGTCCACCTCGATCGTGTTCCGTCCCGGTTCGGTCTGCTCTGCCATGGCGGTCCCCTTCGCTCGTGCTCTGCCGTCTCGGTGTCGGACATGCTGGCACTCGGGACGATTCTCAGCGAACTCCCGGCCAACGCTCGGCGAGGATCGCGAGCGCGCGGCGGATCGTGATGGCATCCCGAGAAACGGAGATGACCATGTCACTCGAACACACTTCCTCCGCCACTTCCGGTCGTGACCGGGTGAGCCGCCTTCGCTCGAAGCGGCCGCATCCGGCCCAGCGTGCCCGTCGCATCGCTGCCGTCGCCAGCGGTCTGTCGATGCTGGGCATCACGGCGGTCATGGCCACCAATCAGCAGGCCTCGACCGACGAAACGGCCTCCGTCTCGGTGGCGTCGACCGACACCACCAGCGCCAGCACGACGTCGAGCTCGTCGACGTCGACCAATGCTGCGACGCCGGCCACGGTCTCCTCGACGGCGAATGCGTCCAGCCATGGGAGCTGACCACGTCGCCCGACTGATCGGTCGGGCCATGGGCACCGATGTCGACATCACGGTCGTCGGGCCCAACGGTCTGGCCGAGGACCTGGCCAACGAGGCCTTGGGCCGCCTGGGCAACCTCGAGGCGTTGTGGTCTCGCTTCCGATCGGACAGCGAGATCTCACGCCTCAACCGCGCCAACGGCGAGTTCGTCATCGTCGGTGACGAAACCCGTCGCCTGCTGCGCACGGCGATCGACGCGTGGGAGCTGAGCGGCGGCTTCGTCGACGCGACGAAGTTGGAGGCCTTGCTCGCCGCCGGCTACGACCGCTCGTTCGAGCTGTTGGCTGCGGACCGTTCGTCTGCTGAGCGCGCCCGGCCGATCGATGATCGCCGCTCCCCACAGCCTCCGTTGCGTCGCCACGGGCCGACCGACATCGAGATCACAGCGACCGCCGCTCGGTTGCCCATGGGCATCGGCTTCGATCCCGGTGGAATCGGAAAAGGGCTGGCCGCCGATCTGGTCAGCGCCGCCATCATGCGACGCGGCGCCGACGGCGTCTGTATCGACGTCGGTGGCGACCTCCGAGTCCGGGGTACGGCACCTGACAGCACACCGACGCCATCGGGGGGTTGGACGATCTCGATCGATCATCCCGTCCGCGACGAACCACTCGCCCTCGTCGGCATCGGCGACGGGGCCGTCGCCAGTTCGACGACGCTGTGCCGTGCCTGGCAGATCGACGGTGAGCGGCGCCACCATCTCATCGACCCACGGACCGAGCAACCCGCAGCGTCTGGCGTCGCCTTCGCCGCCGCCATCGCCGCCGACGGCTGGCGGGCCGAGACCATGGCCAAGACGTTGCTCTTGCGAGGCGGGCCCCACTGGTTCGATCCCATCGACGGATCCGGGATCGAAGCACTCATCGTGACCGACGACGGTTCGGTCCACACCTCGACCGGCTTCGGTCGGTTCTGCACCCCTGAAGGAGTCCTGTCATGAACGACCAACTGTGGTGGTATGTCGCCCGCTCGGGCGGCATCGTCGCCTGGGCGTTGCTTGCCGCCAGCACGCTGTGGGGCCTTGCCCTGAGTACCCGGATCCTCGGCGGGCGGCCCCGAGCCAATTGGCTGCTCGATGTCCACCGGTTCCTCGGAGGCCTCGCCGTGATCTTCACCGGCATCCACGTGGGTGCACTGGTACTCGACACCTATGTCAGTTTCGGGCTGACCGAGATCCTCGTGCCGTTCACCGGCACGTACCGGCCGGCGGCTGTTGCCTGGGGGATCATCGCCACCTACCTCCTCCTCGCCGTCGAGGCGACCTCGCTGCTTCGCCAGCGCATCAGTCGGCGGGTCTGGCGATGGACCCACTCGCTCAGCTTCGCCCTATTCGGGCTCTCGACGGTCCACAGCCTCACGGCGGGAACGCACAGTGCGAACCCGATCCTGCGGGTCGCGATGCTCGCGACCTCCGCTGCCGTCGTCGGTCTCACGGCAGCAACCATCGATCAGCACCTGCGCCGCCGATCGACCAACACACCACAACGAACCGTGCCCGTCATCGCAAAGGAGCGACGTCATGCCCATTGATCCCCGTTCATCATCCGACATCCCGGCCGCACCGCCCATGGCGCCGCCGGCCCCGCCCACGCGACCGACCGCGCCCCCATCGAGCTCCGGCGCTGCTGAAGCACCGACGGCATCGGCTCCGTCGCAGGGTCGCCCGGCGGCACACCGTGCCCGCTGGATCGCGGGCGTCGGTGCCGTGGTCGCCACCGGGGCAATCGTCGGCGCCATGATGGCAGGCGACGACGGATCGACGGCAACGGTCGGGAGCGTCCAGACGAGCAGCAACGCCGATCGCCAGCTCACCGACGCCCTCGTCGATGACAGTGGATCGGTCGTCGATTCCGCACCGGCGCTCGGCGGTCGGCATCACGACCAACGCGGTGGGCAGGCCGGCGTCGGCGGATCGGCGGCCGTGCCAGCCGCCCCGTCGGGCGTTCCCAATGCCTCGAGCCGCGGCAGCTGACCTCAGCGGTCGGCCTGCGCCAGGATGTCCTCGGCGGCGGCAAGCGCCTGATCGATCGGGATCACGAATCCGATGTTCGAGGCCTGTACGCCGCTGCCACTGGCCGCCACCGCCGTATTGATGCCGATGACCCGGCCGTTGGTATCGACCAGTGGTCCGCCCGAGTTGCCGGAGCTGATCGCAGCATCGGTCTGGAGGAGGCCGGCCATCGTGCCCGACGAGGTGTCGATGGAGCGATCGATCGCCGACACGATGCCTCGGGTGACCGTCAAGCCGCCCTCGAGGGCCAGGGCGTTGCCGACCGCGATCACGTCGTCACCGACGGCGGCGCTCGTGGTGGCGAGTGTGGCCGGCCGGATGCCGGTTGGGTCGTCGAGCAACAGCACGGCGACGTCGGCGGCGGTGTCCGATCCGACGACCGTGGCCGACCGCACGTCGTCGCCGATCGTCACGCTGATCTCGGACGCCCCTTCGATCACGTGTGCGTTGGTCAGCACGTGGCCCTCGGCATCGAGGATGACCCCGGTGCCGGCGCCAGTGCCGGTGACGGCCCATCTGCCCCGACCCGACGAGACGACGGTCTCGATCGACACGACTGACGGTTCGACGGCCGCAACGACGGCCGCTGTGTTCATCGTTGCAGACGACGGCATGAGCGACGCCGTTGCGATCGTCGAAGCGACCGGAGCGGTCGCTGTTCGCTGGTCGGCTGCGAGGAGGCCGCCGGCAAAGCCGGCGACGCCGCCGAGCGTGAGGACGCCGGCAAGCGCCAAGCCGCGGACGGGCCACGCCGAGCCGGAGCGTGTGCGGTGCGATGCTGCGACCGTCGACGTCGGTGGTGGCGATGAGGTGGCGGGGCGGAGTGGGGGAGCAGGGGGAAGAAAGGGTTCCATCGTGTCATCGTCGCCGCCCGACCTCGGGGTTCTCGGAGACCTTCCTGAGGACTCCCTGAGGATCTCGGTCGAGCTTCCCTGCTGATTCCCTGCTCGATCCAAGAGAGCTCACAGGTCGATGCCGTTGGCTGGTGGATGTCGAACACCACCCCAACCCAAGGAGACCTCGACATGAAGAAGCAACTTCCCATCGCCCTCGCCGCCTTCGTCGCCGGTGGCATCACGCTCGGCGCCGCCGGATTCGCGTCGGCCCAGTCGGACGACACGTCGACCACCACGTCGGTCGAGAGCGACACCACCGACGACGCAACGACCAGCGACACCACTGACACCGCCACCGACGAAACCGTCGAGCAGCGTGGACCGCGCGGCCACGGCCGAGGCGACGGCATGCGCGGTGGAGATGGCGACGGTGGCTGTGACAAGGCCGGCGACGGTGCGGGCGACGGCGACGGTGCCAGCAGCGGCGCCTCGGACAGCACCGATAGCGACGACACCACGAGTGACGCCACCACCGACGCCACGGTGGTTCCCGACACCACGACCACCACGGTCGACGGCAGCTCGCTCTAGCGCCGTCGCTCCACGATCTCCCTGATCGCGGCGGGGTCCGGTTCACCGCTGTCCGGACCCCGCCGTTCCCCCTGAACGCTCCCCTCCGCTCACGTACGAAAGCAGACATCCATGACGCTCGACACTCCCGAACTCGCCGTCACCCGGGCTTCGGCACCCCGACCCCCCGCCTCTCGGCTCGAAGAAGCCATGTTCGAGGCAAAACGCATCCTCGTCGGCCAGGATCACATGGTCGAACAGCTCTTCGTCTGCTGGCTCGCCCGCGGTCACTGCCTGCTCGAGGGCGCACCGGGCCTGGCCAAGACGCTGGCGGCCGAGACGGTCGCCACGATCATGGGTGGCGACTTCGCCCGCATCCAGTTCACGCCCGACCTGGTGCCTTCCGATCTGGTCGGCACCCGCATGTACCGCCAGAGCCAGGAGCGGTTCGACATCGAACTCGGTCCGATCTTCGCCAACGTCGTGCTGGCCGATGAGATCAATCGAGCGCCGGCCAAGGTCCAGTCGGCGTTGCTCGAGGTGATGGCGGAGCGTCACGTGTCGATCGGCGGGGTCACCCACGATGTTCCCGATCCCTTCATCGTGCTGGCCACACAGAACCCGATCGAATCCGAAGGCGTGTACCCGTTACCTGAAGCGCAGCGGGACCGGTTCCTGATGAAGGTGCTCGTCGACTACCCCGATGCTCGAGAAGAGGCGGAGATCGTTCGACGGATGAGCGTCGACCGGCCCCGGGCGAGGCGGGTCTTCGGCCCGGAAGAGCTGCGCGGCCTGCAGCACGCCGTTGATCATGTCTTCGTCCACGACGCGATCGTTGACTACGCCGTCCGGCTCGTGATGGCCAGCCGCCGACCGGCCGAACATGGCTTCGATGATCTGGTCCCGCTGATTGCCAATGGCGCCAGCCCTCGGGCGACCCTCGGCCTGATCGCGGCCGGGCGGGCGATGGCCATCATGCGGGGACGAAGCTACGTCCTCCCGCAAGACGTCTATGACGTGAGCCGCGATGTCCTCCGACACCGATTGCTCCTCACCTTCGACGCTGTCGCCGATGGGATCGACGTCGAGCAGGTGGTCGTCCGCATCGTGACCAACGTGGTGGCGCCGCGGGTGACGCCAGGGCAGGACGGCCCGGTGGTGCACGATGCAACGACACCGTCCACCGAGTTGACCGAGTGGGCGTCATGACGACGGCACTCACCTCGGCCGTTCCCAGCGCCGAGCGGTCGGTTCGGCAACTGGAGCTCATGGTCACGCGTCGCCTCGACGGGCTCCTGCACGGCGAGTATCGCGGACTGTTGCCCGGACCAGGGTCCGAGCTGAACGACGGACGACCCTATGAACTGGGCGACGACGTTCGCCGCATCGACTGGAGTCTGTCGGCTCGGTGTGGGCACACCCATGTTCGCGACACGATCGCCGACCGTGAACTCGAGACGTGGGCCGTCATCGACGGTTCGGCGAGCATGGACTTCGGGACCGACGAGTGGGAGAAGCGGTCACTCGCCATCGCCACCGTCGCAGCCTTCGGATTCCTCTCGTCGATGGGCGGGTCGCGATTCGGTGCCGTCATCGCAGAACCCTCTGGGGTCACCGTGCATCCGGCCGCCTCTGGCCGCGACCAATTGCGTCGGCTGCTCCTCACGCTCGAGCGGCGCCCGTTGGCCGGCACCGGGACGACCGACCTCGGCCCAGCGATCGAGCGGATCCGCCGCATCGGGCGTCGCCCCGGCGCGGTGGTGCTGATCTCCGACCTCCTGGGTCCTGACGACTGGCAACGCCCGATGCGGGCGCTGGGTGCGAACGCCAAGACGATCGTCGCCGAGATCAAGGATCGCAGAGAGGACGAGCTGCCACCGGTGGGTCTCCTGACCCTCGTCGACCCCGAGACCGGTCGCTTGCGCGAAGTGCAGACCTCGAACCGTCACGTTCGCGCCCGGTACGCCGTGGCCGCGCAGCAACGCCGCTCAGACATGAAGCGCAACGTCCGTTCGGCCGGCGCCGACCATTTGGTGTTGTCCACCAACCGCGACTGGCTCGGCGACATCGTCCGCTACCACCTCGACCGAAAGCGCATCCGATGACCTTCCTTGCTCCCGCTCGACTCCTCCTCGTCGTTCCCCTGCTGTTGCTCGTGGTGCTCTACACCGTGATGCAGCGACGGCGAAGGCGCTACGCCGTCCGATTCACGAACCTCGATCTTCTCGACGCCGTCGCTCCGCAGCGGCCAGGCTGGCGGCGCCACGTCGCAGCCGGGCTCGCCGGTCTTGCCGCGCTGGCCATGGTCGTCGGTCTCGCTCGACCGGTCGCTGAGATGACCGTGCGTTCCGAGACGGCCGTTGTGATGTTGGCCATCGACACCTCGATCTCGATGGAGGCGACCGACGTCGACCCCAGCCGGCTCGAGGCGGCGAAGACCGAGGCAATCGCGTTCGTCGATGAACTCCCCGACGACTACGAGGTCGGTCTCGTCGCCTTCGACGGCACTGCTCGCGTGCTGTCGGCGGCCACGACCGATCACGATCAGGTGATGACCGCCATCGCCGGCCTGACGACCAGTCGGGGCACCGCCGGCGGTGACGCCATCGGGGCGGCGCTATCGGCCATCGAGGTGGCGCTTGCCGATGACTCGACGATTGTCGATGCCTCCCTGAGCGCCGCTGCCGCAAGCGCAGCGACGAACGACGACACGACGACCGAACCAGGTTTCGAGACGACTGCCACCATCGTCATGTTGTCCGACGGCACCACGACCGTCGGCATGCCGATCGAACAGGCAGCCGAGGCGGCGGCTGCGGCCGGCGTTCCCGTGTCCACCATCACCTACGGTTCGGCCGAAGGGAGCGTGACCGTCGAGAACCAGACGATCGCCGTTCCTCCGGATACCGAAACGATGGCCATGGTCGCCGAGACGACGGGCGGCACGGCCTTCGTCGCCGCCAGCGCCGACGAACTCCGCGCCGTCTATGACGACATCGAAGCGAAGGTGGGCACCACGACCGAGGAACGCGAGCTCACGCTCGGGTTCGTCTCCGCCGGCCTGGGAGCGCTGATGGCGGCCGCGGCCGCCGCCTTCGTCTGGACTGCTCGTTTCCTTTGAGGTTCCGGCATCCACTGTGGCTTCGGCCGACCGGTGCTCAGATCGTCCAGGTGTCCTGGACGATCGCGAGCAACACCGGTCGGCCGCTCGGCGTTTCGGCCTCGGCGTCGAAGACGAACCGGACGCTGCTCCAGTCGAAGTCGCCGTAGAGCGAGGTGCCGTCGAAGTGGTACTCGACGACGCTCGAGCCAGGGAACCAGTGGTCGATGTTGTCGATCGAGTTGCCAAAGCCGAGGCGGACGTCGTAGCCGATGGCGTCGGTGCTGGTGAGACCGGTGTCGCCGGCAACGGCTCGGAGCCGTTGCCGAATCGTCTCGACGATCGGGGCGCCGTCGCCGTCGGTGTAGCCCCACAGCAACGTCGCGGAATCGGTGGCCGATCCCGCCACCTGCGCAAGCGACAACACCGGCGTCGTCTCGGTGATCGAGGCGTGGACGGAGACGGTCAGACCTCGGTCGGGGTCGACGTGCTCGGACAGGGTGGCGACGTCGCCGGACCCGAGGAGTTCGCGAACCCGATCGGCTGCTCCTGCGATCGAGGCATCGACCGAGCCGATCGTGATGGGCGGGGTGGTTCCGACCGGACGAAGGAACGCCAGATTGACCCAGCCGGCGCCCTGTCCGAAACGCACCACACCCCAACGCTGATCCCTCACGAATTCGGTGACATCGAATCGGTGCACGTCACGAGCCGTCGGCCCGAACTCACCGATGATCGGGTTGCTCACGCCGGGGCCCGTTCGCACGTTGAGGACGTCGTCGGCGGCAACGCCCCACACACCGAAGAGGTCGTCATAGGCGACCCACGCCGGGTCGATGGCGAGCGGTGGCGCTGGGAGTGGGGTCGATGTCGTGACGGAACTGGTGATGGTCGTCGTGGACGTCGAGGTCGTCGCCGCGGTTGTGGGTGGTGGGGTTCCGGTCGTTCGGGTGGTCGCCGAGACGATGGTCGTCGTCGGTGGCGTGGTGTCCTCCACCCCGTCGCTTCCACACGAGGCGGCGGCAACGGTGCCAGCGACGAGCAACGCCGCAAGGTGCACACTCACCCGGATGACGATGGCGTGCGACATACCGGCCCCCATCCACGAGATCAGCTCTGGTCAGTTCGAGCATCGCTCCTCGCGGCCGCGAGCGAACAGGGCCGAAGGGCGCTCGTTCGACTCATGGTGGGTGGGGATCGTCCGAGGCTGAAACGAACGGCCTCACGTTCCTCGACACCGCTGGAGAAGGTGCGCACCATGCCCGATGCCTACACCCTCTCGTTTGACTCGGACCGCAACCGGATCGACTTCGCGATGGCCGGACACTGGACCGCTGACGATGCAGCGAGCTGGGCGGAAGCGTTCGTCGACGTGGTCGACCAGGCCGAACCCGGGTTCGTCGTGGTTGGCGACATGCTCGGCTCGGTGCTGCAGACCCCGGAGGTCCAGGCCACCCACGAGCAGCTGATGGCCTACTCGGTCGAGCAAGGAATGCGCCGCGGCGTCCTCGTCGTCGGGACGACCACGCTGAAGTTGCAGTTGGAGCGCCTCGCTTCCAACGCCCACTCGGATGAGCGCATCCTCTTCGTCGGGAGCCACAGCCAAGCCGAGCAGGCGATCAAGCAGGTCACGAGTCGCTGACGCATCGGTCAGCTGGCGGCGGTGATCTTGCGCTCGGATGTCGAGGCGCGGGACTGGTCGAGTGCTCGAGGTTCGAAGACGACCCGCCGCTGCACCTGATACGCCACGGTGAACAGCGTCGCCTCGGTGATGACCTTGGCGATCGCGAGTCCAAGTCCCAGCGAGGTGAGGACTCGGAGCACCACGTAGTTGGCGGAGAGGAGCGCGAGGACGAGTGAGCCGTATCGCGCCGCAGCCGGCCGCCACGGGCCATCGTCGCGGCCGAAGACGAGGTTGCGGTTGCAGACGAAGTTGAACGAGGCGCTGATCGTTCGGGCGGCGACGACGGACAACAGGAGGCGATGGGTCAGGGCCATGGTCGCGAAGAGGACACCGAAGTCGACGGCGAACGCGGCGAGCGACGACACGCTGTACTTCACGATCGGCCAGTAGACCCGCGCAGAATCAACGAGCGGCCGGAAGTGTGACGACGCGTTCTGGTCGAGGTAGATCGTCTCGATCGGGACTTCGACGATCTCCACACCGTCTCGCTTCGCCCGCAGCAGCATGTGGAGCTCATATTCGAAGCGGTCACCGTCGATGGACTGCAGCCAATCGTGGAGTTCGGGGCGGAACGCCCGAAGCCCGGTCTGGGTATCCCCGATGGGCGATCGCGTGGCGACGGCGAACACGAGGCGTGTGGCGACGTTGCCGAATCGGCTGCGAAGCGGCACGGCCCCCGTGAAGGCCCGGGAGCCGAGCACGAGCGGTGCAGTGCCGGTGGCGAGGGCATCGGCAACCTTGGCGATGTCGTTGACCGTGTGCTGGCCATCGCAGTCGGCGCTGACGATGGGTTCGTCCGGAAACGCCTCGGCAATCCTCGCCAGACCGAACTTGAGAGCAACGCCTTTGCCACGGTTGACCGATGCGCCGGCGCCCGGGTAGCGGAGCACCGTGGCGCCCAGGCGGACAGCGTGGTCGAAGATCGGTGCATGCGATGCTCCCGAGCCGTCGTCGACGATGACCAGATGCTGGGCGATCCGTGCCCGGTTGATCGACTCGATCAGTTCGATGAGACGTTCGCCCGGTTCATAGGCGGGAATGAGGATGACCATCGTCGTGCGTCCTGTCAGCCGATGTAGATGATGTCGCTGGTACCGCGTTCGCGGTTCTTGCCGAGCGGGTTGTTGACCAGCTCGCCGTCGAAGTAAATGGTCGAAGAGCCGCCGCCGTCGAGGTTGTAGGCGGTGGTGGCACCGAGCTCGACGAAGATGTCGGCGAACTCGGTCATCGTCACGCCCCGGCTGTAGCCCGTGCTGCGGCCGTCGACCACGACGAACACGAAGTGGTTGTCGTCGATCACGCCGATGCCCGTGCGAGGCTGGACCCCCTGGATCGAGTGGTTGCCGAAGTTCGTGTCGACCTCGACGTCCTCGATCCCGTCGAGCACCGCGCCGTCGTCGACGATCGCCGGGCCGAACGACCAGGTGTTCCAGGCGCCGGCGGCGAGGAGTTCGTCGGCGCTGGTCGCGGTCTCGTCGTAGACCGCCATCGTGCCGTCGACGTACATGACGAGGCCGGTCCGGATGCCGTCGTCGCGGTAGGCGACCCCGTTGCGGATGACGATGCCCGAGTCGCGGAACCCGTAATAGTCCCCGTTGATCGCGAAGACGGCGTCGTAGGACTCGGCAATGTCGGAAGTGTTGGCAACGATGTTCGTCCCGAACGAGTTGTCGGCGAAGCCGGCCCGCACCTTCGTTGCGTCGTCGACGACGACGTCGGCGACGTAGTAGGTCACCGTGTCACTCCCCGAGCCTGTGACCACGGTCGAGATCTCGATGCTCGTGCCACCCGCCTGGTAGCTGGTCGCGGTGATCGTGGCCTCGCCTGCCTCGACCGGGTCAGATGAGCCGCTCGTGTCGGCGGGCGTCGAGGACGCGGCCGCATCGGTCGTCGCATCGAGCACCGACGATTCGTAGGCCGCGACGTCGGCGATCTCGACATGGTCGATCACGAAGCGGTCGAGGGCCCACCACGCGGTGCCGAGGGCAGCAACGACGGCGATGCCAACGGCGGCGAGGACCGAACGGAGCACGGTCCTGCGTCGACGGGAACGAGGGTGGGTCGGTCCAGTGGGCGTCGGGGAGGTGGATCGCTCGATCGGTGGCATCGGGTTCGCAAGCGTCATGAGAGTGCCTCTCGGATGGTGGCGGCTTCGGCGGCGACGGTGTCGGCGTCGATCAGTTCGGGGACGGTCTCGAGCACGCCGGTCCAGCGATCGAGGATCTCCTCGGCGCGACCGCTGTCGAAGAGGTCGCTCTGGAGTTGGTCGAGCGCAGCGTCGGTGAGCGCCGCGAACTCGTCGACGGCGAGGAAGCGTTCGACAAGCGGATTCGAGCCGCCCATGCTGCCGGGGCCAGCGGCTCCTCCCGGTGGCATCCCACCGGGTCGCGCCGCGTTCGGGTCGCCGTCGCGGCCCGCCGGGCCTCCGCCGCCCGGCCCACCCTGCGTCACACCGAAGGCGAGGTTCAGGTCCCACGGAACCACGGTGAACCTCTCGGTCTCGGCGTCGTAGAAGAGGTAGGAGTTGTTGCCGGGACCGTCGATGTCGTCGAAGTTGTCGACGAGCTCCATCATGGCGAGATAGCGGGCGAACGCCTCGACGTCGAGGTGGTCGCCAAGCTCGTCGGCGAACGTCTCTTCGTCGCTGTTGTTCACGAAGTCGAGGAACTCGATCAGCGGCGTGAGGTCGGTGGTGTCCTTCCCAGCCTCTTGATCGAACACCTCGTCATAGGCCTCCGAGTCGGTGCCGCGGTAGGAGTAGTCGCCAGTGCTCTCGGCCTTGTAGAGCGCACCGTCGTCGGCGAACTGCTCGGACATCCAGGTGTCGTCGGGATGCTCGATGACCAGCCGAAGGGTGGGCTCGCTGTCGTTGACGCTGAGCGAGGTGGCGACGGCCGACTGGCTGGCCAGCCCCGCCTCGGCGAGGAGCTCGAGGGCGACGGCTTCGTTGAGGGCAGTCTCGGTGTTGTTGGAGCGCACCACGAGTTCGGTGTAGCCCTCGTGCTGCTGGCCCTCGACATACTCGTCCAGCCGGATCAGCCACGGCAGCTCCTCGGGCGCCGCATCGGCGGTGATGTCGCGTAGCGACGAGTTTCCCTTGAGTCGAAGCCCCACGTTCTCGTAGGTGAATCCATCGATCGTGACGGTGGCGCTGATCCATTCCTTCTCACCGTCGGCGAGATACCGCTCGACGGCCGATCGGATGGCGTCGTCATCGGCGCTGATGTCGATGACGTGGACCACATCGGCGTCGAAGAGCGATCCTGACAGGTCGGCGACGACCGATGCCGCAGTGGTCGGTTCGACGCTCGCCGAGTCGGCGGCGAGGGCCTCCTCGGTCGATGACACTGGGGTGGTGCATCCGGCGATCGCCACGATGGCGGCGAGGGTGAGGTGGATTGGGGACGATCGAAAGCGCATGTGCGCCAGGGAACGCCACCAACCTCTGCCGGTGCCGAGACCTCGCCGTGAACTTCCTGAGAACTGGTTGGTCGATCAGGCGGCTGGTGGCGACGCGACGTGATCCGGTGTCGGGTAGGCGAGGCGGAAGGGGAACGGTGGGGAGAATGGCCGCCACGTCGCCGGGTTCTGGGCCACTCGGTCGCTGATCAGCCACAGCACGGCGGGGTCGATACCGAGCGTGAGGTGCGTACCACGCACTTCGATGTTCTCATGGCGGGGATGGGTGGGGTCGACCAGCGACATCGTCCACGGCACCACGCGGTCGCCGCGGGTGAAGACCGAGGTGACGGGCACGGCGAGCCGGCGAGGCGTTCGATCGGCAGACCGAAGTGGGCTGCCCAGTGAGGTCACGCTGTGAACGAGGTGCGGCGTTGCCGCCGCCAACCAGTGGGCGTAGAGACCGCCGAGACTCCAGCCGACGAGCGCCACGGGTCGACCGTCGCGGTCATGCAGCTCCTCCAACCGTTCGGCGAGCGCAGCGGTGGTCGACGGGCTCGGGCCTTCGTTGCGGCCGAGCCTCCATCGGTGCGGCGTATGGCCGGCCAGCGCCAGGGACGACCGAATGACCTGCGTGGCGTGGTCCGACGTCGAGTAGCCGGGAAGGACGAGGACTCGGGTCGACATGCCGACAACGCTAGGCGACGACGATGGCGCCCGAGAGGTCGACCTGATCCACGAGGTCGGCGATCGGGATGTGCGCCAGAATGCACCGATGCGCAGCATCTCCAAGACCGTCGTCTCCCAAGACATTGCTGCGGCGATCGTGGCCGACGCCTTTGGGCCGAACGTCGCCCTCGTCGAGTTCAACGAGGCCACCGAGGGATGGTTCAACGCGGCCTACCGGCTCGGTCTCGACGACGGACGCCAGGCGGTGCTCAAGGTGGCGCCACCTCCGGAGGTGACGGTCATGCGCTACGAGCATGACCTCATGGCCACCGAAGTTGCTGCGCTGCAGCTGGCCGGTGAACGAACGGCCATCCCCGTTCCCGCCGTGCTTTGGTCGGACACCTCGTGTCGACGCGTCCCGAGCTCGCTGTTCGTGATGGAGCGTTGCTTCGGCGTGCTCCTCAGCGAGCTGCGCCCCACACTCGACGCCGAGCAGCAGGAGCACATCGACGCACAGCTCGCCGTGCACCTCCGGCAGCTCCACGACATTACGCACACCGGCTTCGGACTCGGGGCCCCGTCGGCGCCGTCATTCGATTCGTGGGGCGACTGCTTCGCCCACCTGATCGACGACCTGCTGGCCGATCGAGAAGCGAAGGACGTCGATCTGGGGATCGCCGACGACCGGGTCCGGTCATTGATCGCCGAGCGTCGCGCCGCGCTCGACGAGGTCACGGTGCGTCGATTCGTGCACTGGGATCTCTGGGACTCCAACGTGTTCATCGATCCCGAGACACTCGCGGTGAGCGGGGTGATCGACTTCGAGCGTGCATTGTGGGCCGATCCGCTGATGGAGGCCCAGTTCTACACGAAGGCGTCCGATGCCTCGTTCATCGCTGCATACGGCTCGGCGATGGTCACCATCGATGCCGAGCGAGAGCGACGCCTGCTCTACGACCTCTACCTGTTCCTCATCATGGTGATCGAAGGGGCCTATCGGCACTACGGCGACGACACGGTCGAGACCATCGGTCGCGACCGCCTCCGTCACACCCTCGTTCGCTTGGGCGAGCTCTGAACGGCTCAGAAGCTTCCTTCGACCTTGCGGTCGATGCCCTGCAACACGATCAGATCCTCGTGCAGTTCCATCCAGATGTCGTGGAACGACTCGCACATCACGCCGGTGAACCGCTTGGTCTCACCGTTGGCAACGAGGTCGGCGGCGACGCCGAGCCGCTGGTTGTAGCGGGCGAAGCGGGGGAGTGCTGCGGCGATGCTCTCGACTACGGGAGTGGCCCGTTGGGCGAGGTTCGACAGACGATCGACACACGTCTGGTCGTACTCGGCATCGGCATGGTCGTTGGGTTGGTCGCCTCGCATCTGCCACTCGGTGCACAGCTGCTTGAACTCGTCGTTGAGCGTGAGGAACTCGTGGTAGGGCTCGGCGAGACCGCTCTGGAGATCTGGGGTGGCGTAGTCGGCGAGGAGCTGTTCCTGTCGTTCCCGGCCACCGGGCATCAGGCTGAACATGTCGCGGGCTTCGAGGTAGCGGACATGCCCGGCCTCGATCAGCTGGTCGAGCAGGTCGGCGGGATGGCTGCCGATGCTTTCCTTGAATCCGTTGCTGGTGACGAAGCCACGGACACGCATGGTGTGCAGGACCAAGGCCTCGTCGACCTCGACCGAGATGTCGAGGGCATCGTCATCGGACGACAGATCGATGGTCGAGCCGTCGGTCTCGCTGCTCGCCTCGTCCGACGCTGTGGCGTCGTAGCTGAACTCGATGTCGTTGATGTGTACTCGGCCGCACGCCAAGAGGGCCTGAGCCACGCCGAGTCGTGCCATCGGCACACGGAACGGCGAGCAGCTGACCGAGTCGACCCCGAGACGCACGAGGAAATCGGCCGATGCCGGGTGGCCGGCATGCTCGCCGCAGACACCGAGCTTGATCGTCGACTTGGCCGAACGAGCGGCCTCGCATCCGATGCGGACGAGCTCGCCGACGCCGTCCTGGTCGAGTTCGGCGAACGGGTTGGCATCGAGGATGCCGAGTGACTGGTAGGCAGGCAGGAGCCGAGCCTCGACGTCGTCTCGGCTGAAGGCATAGGTCATCTGCGTCAGGTCGTTGGTGCCGAACGAGAAGAAGTCGGCATGCTCGGCCAGCGCCTTGGCGGTGAGAGCGGCGCGGGGCGTTTCGATCATGGCGCCCACCGTGACCGCTTCGGAGCTGAGGTCGCCGAACCCGAGCTCGTCGAGGACCTCGCAGACCCACTTGCGGGTGATCCGCAGCTCCTCGGCATCGACCACGAGGGGGATCATGATCTCGACCCGTGGCTGCTTGCCCTGCGCGAGCAATTTCGCAGCGGCCTGGCAGAGGGCTCGCACCTGCATCTGGTACAGGCCGCTGCGCACGAGCCCGAGACGGACCCCTCGGGTGCCGATCATCGGGTTGGTCTCATGGAGGCGACGGACGGCGGTGAGTTCGACCCGTTGGGCGTCGGTCAGGGTGCCATTCGCCTCGCGGGCCGTGAGGTCGAGGAGATCGGGCAGGAACTCGTGGAGCGGTGGGTCGAGCAGGCGCACGGTGACCGGGAGGGCATCCATGGCGTCGAGCAGCCGCTCGAAGTCGTGGACCTGCGCCGCCTCGAGTTCGTCGAGTGCCGCCTGCTCGGTGGCGGGATCGTTGCTGAGGATGTAGCGCCGCATGATGGGGAGCCGGTCGTGGGCGAGGAACATGTGCTCGGTCCGGCAGAGGCCGATGCCCTGGGCGCCGAGCTCGCGACCGTGGCTGGCGTCGCCCTCGGTGTCGGCATTGGCCCGCACCTGCACGCTGCCGCGGGCGACGGTGTCGGCCCAGGCCAACAGCGTGTCGAGTTCGGGTGGCGGCACCGACCCGAAGGTCTCGAGTCGCCCGGCGTAGATCTCGCCGGTGCTGCCGTCGATCGTGATCTCGTCGCCGGCCCGTAGGACCGTGTCGTTGATCGTGACCGTGTCGCCGTCGATGTGGACGTCGGCAGCACCGACGACGGCGGGAATGCCCCAGCCACGTGCGACGACCGCGGCGTGGCTGACGAGCCCGCCTCGGACGGTGAGGATGCCGCGGGAGGCCTGCATGCCGAGGACGTCGTCGGGAGTGGTCTCGCTGCGAACGAGGATGACGTCGCGGCCCTGGTCGCCTGCCGCCATGGCGGCGTCGGCGCTGAGGACGATGGCACCGCTCGCCGCGCCGGGTGACGCCGGGAGGCCCGTGCCGAGGGCGATGGCATCGGCGTGACCGGTCAGTCGCACGTGGAAGAACTCGGCGAGCGCCGCCGGCTCGATGCAGTTCAACGCAGCGGCGACGGCGAGTCCGTTCTTCGCTGCCGTGGCCTCGTGAACGGCGGTGGCAATTGTTTTCCCGATTTCACCAGTCATTCACAAGAAACTAGTGGATGACTCCACTAACGATCGAGTGCGATCTCGAATCACTGTGGTGAAATCTCGACCATGACGTGATGTATCGCTGCGAGCTACCTGTCCGCCGGCCGGGACGCGGGGTCGAAGGGCGCCTGCATCGACACCCCACCCACCGTGGCGATGCGTCGTTCGGCTCGTTGAGGGGGGAGGGCACCCTCGAGCGTCGAGTCGAGAGCGATCGACGAGGTGGTCTTCGCTCGCGGTCAGACGACGAAGATCCGCACCATGCAGGGCGAGATCCAGCGCTGGGGGGCGGCCGACCGACGTTTGCCTACGACGATGAGTCGATGACGAGGCGGCCGGCGAGTGCGTGCAGCGCCTGGCGGAGCTTGGCGCCTGACTCGTTGCTGAGCGGGCTATCGGCCCGGTGCATGGTGTGGACCGAGATCAACACGTCGATCAGCGTGCGAACCGTGAGCGACTCGACACTTCGCCGTGCCGCCGAGACTCGACCCCGTGACGTGGACTCGCCCAGGTAGCCGAACGCTCGCTGGACGTGCTTGTCCTCGAAGTCCTGGCGAAGTTTGGTGATCTGTCGTGTGGCGCCGGGCAGCTGGAGATGGAGCAGCGCGGCCTCATCGGGGTGTTCATCGATCCACTCCCAGACGGCGTCGATGACGGGGGTGATGTCGGGCCCGCTGCCGTCGCCGACGGATCGTCGTGCCTGGTCGGCCACGTTGCTGATCGACTCGAACACTCTCGTGATGCACGCGCCATAGAGCTCCTCCTTGCCGGAGAAGTGGTAGTAGATCGCCGTCGCGACCACGTCGGCCTCCTGGGCGACATCGCTGATCGCGGCGTCGACGTAGCCCTTCTGCGCAAACAGACGGATCGCCGCGTCGATGATGTTGTTTCGTCGCGAGGGCCGATGGGCCGGCTGGGTGCTGGTGGCGTCATCGGGTGAGTCGGTCATGCGGAGGTGGCTGCCGGCGCATCTTCGTCACCAGCGCATCGTTGGCCTACCCTAGCCCTCATCGCCAGCTCAACCAGCAAACGACGCCCTGCGCACCGACCCTCTCGGCGCAACAACGTCATCGACGCCGCGATGGGGCTGTTCGCCACCATGCCGGTTGACGACGTCACGGTGCTCGACATCGCCAGCGCCGTCGAGATGACCCCCGCTGCGGTCTATTACCACTTCGCGTCAAAGGAGCAGATCCTCATCGAAGGCATGGAGCGGTTCCGTGACCAACTGCTCGAACAGGTGCGAGCCAACCTGCCGGCCCACGGTGATGTCGACGGTCTCCGCGCGCTGGTCGAGCACCTGCTCGCCTGGACCGCCGAACGCAAGACGCCGGCGACGGTGTACTTCGTCACCTCGATCGGATTGAACTTGATGGTCGAGGCGGTGCGGCGTGAGACGCGTCTCGACCTGGTCGATGAGCTGCTGGGTGCCGTGCGCACGGTGCGAGGCAAGACGGCTCGGGCCGAGGCAGGCGTGATCGCTGTTGCCCTCGTCTCGTTGATCGAGACCTCGCTGGCCTCCATGCTCAACGAGGACGCCTCCTATCGCGGCCTCGGCGTGAAGAAGTTCAGCGCCGAGGTGGGCGCCATCGCCGACCGCATCGTCGGCCTCCCCTCCCTCTGACCGGGTGGGTCGGATGGGACGGGTCGTGTCGAGGTGGATGAGGGCCTTGCCGATGGCGCCGCCCCCGAGCATGGCGAGGATCCACCGACCGCGTGATCGAGGCCATCGGTGACGGTGTGGAGCTGCTCGACCTCAGCCGAACGGAGCCAGCCGGCGACGATCTGTTGAACTCCGCTCGCATGTCCTCGTGCTCACGTACGATGTTGCCCTTGACGGTGGCTCGGCGGAGCACGGGCTCGATCATGTGGCTGATGTCCTGACCCCGACCGTCCTCGGAGTGCTGGCTGATCATGGCGTACAGCGCGATGTGTTCGCCGATCGACATGTTGTGGGGCGCCGCCTCCAGGTGTGGACCGCCCACGTTGTCGAAGCAAAGGTCGCAACCATCGTCGTTGTCAAGTAACTCGTCTTCTCCCGTCGCGTCTTCTCAGCTCGTCATCCCGAACATCCCCA
The DNA here is from genome assembly GCA_041394265.1 of Acidimicrobiales bacterium. Classification (NCBI taxonomy): domain Bacteria; kingdom Bacillati; phylum Actinomycetota; class Acidimicrobiia; order Acidimicrobiales; species Acidimicrobiales bacterium. The sequence goes on along the minus strand of JAWKIO010000005.1, from coordinate 238,164 downwards.
GGAGGTCGGGGTGTCCGGTCGCGGTGGTCACGCCGCCGTCGACCACGAGATTGGCACCGACCATGAAGGACGCATCGTCGGACGCAACGAACGCGATGGCGGCGGCGATCTCCTCGGGTCGGCCGAACCGTCCGATGGGAATGGCCGAGGTGAACGCGGCTGCCCGATCTGGGTGCCCCGCAGTCGAGACGGTCATCGGTGTGTCGACCGCTCCGGGTGACACGGCGTTGACCCGCACGCCGTGCTCGATGAGCTCCAGCGCAAGGCTCCGACTGAGGTTGATAACCCCGGCCTTCGCTGCGCCGTACGCCGTCATCCCTCGATCGCCGCCGACGCCGTCGAGCGAGGCGACGTTGACGATCGACACCGACGACACCGCCTGGTCCGCCACCGTTCGGCGCAGCAGCCCGAGCGCAGCCTGACAGGCGTGGAACACGGCGGTCAGGTTCACCGAGAGTACCGATTCCCAGTGGGCGGCCGACATGGTGGCGAAGGGTCGTACCGACACCGCACCTGCTGCGTTGACCAGCACGTCGAGTCGGCCATGGCGTTGGGCGATCTCGGCGATGACCCGATCGAGCTCGGACCGGTTCGTGGCGTCGGCCGCAACGAAGTGGACTCGAGGGCCAAGCTCGGTCGCGACGGCTTCGCCCCGATCGGCGTCACGGCCGACGATGACGACGTCGGCACCCTCGTCAGCGAGCCGTCGGGCGGTTGCCCTCCCGATACCGGACGTGCCGCCAACCACCATGGCGGCTCGTCCGTCGAAGCGATTCATGTGTGGGCGAGGCCGATCGCCGCATCGATCTGGTCGTGGAAGTACACCAGCGGCGGCTCGATTCGGCCGTACACGACCTGCTCGAGCGCACCGGACTCGAAGCTGCGTTGGATCTGCTCCATCAAGGCGAAGTCTTCCGAGCCGGTGACTTGCAGCAACAGCTCGAGATTCTTCACGAAATAGTTCCGCGCCTTCTCGGTTGCCGGTTCGACCGGTGCATACACCGAGGTGGTGGTGCGGGTCCGGTTGACCGACAGCGGTTCGACGATCCACACCTCGACATGGTCGAGCTGATGCACCACCAGCCCGTTGGGGACGAGGAAGTACTGGATGGTGCCGTAGGGGAGGATCGACCATTCGTCCTCGGGCTTGTCGAACTCCTCACGAACGTTGGCTCGCAGCCCCACCGACAACAGGTTCCGGCCGAACCCTTCGAAGATCACACAGTCGGAGTTGAACGCCGGCGCGATCGAGTTCTTGTGCAAGGTGCGGATGTGGTAGCTCTCCGAGAAGGTGTCGAAGAAGAGCTTCCAGTTCATGTCCCACTCGTTCGAGCGACTCTCGACGTGGACATAGCGGTCGAGCCCGAAGGATCCGAGGTCGTCCTGCGCCCCGCCCAGCACCTCGTCGACATCGATCGGGTCGTCGCCCTCGGGGCGAACGAAGATCAGGCCGTGACGCTCGGCGACCGGACGGCGCAGGAGGTCGCAGTTGATGGTGACGTCGTCGAACGCGCCCGCCGATCCGGGTCGAGCTCGTAGCGCTCCGCCGAGCTCGAAGGTCCACGAGTGGTAGGGGCAGGTGAGGGCGGCGCGACCGCCTCCGGTCGACGAGGGATCGACGAGCGGAGCCCCACGATGGCGACAGGCGTTCACGAACGCCGCCAGCGAGCCGTCGTGCTGGCGCACCACGACCAGCGGAATGCCGTCCATGCGCAGCGCCCGATAGGAACCCGGCTCGGCGAGATCGGCGCTGAGCCCGAAGAAGATCGGACCCTTGCGGAACAGCCTCCGCTGTTCGAGGGCGAACCGCTCGGGATCGGCGTAGGACGCGGTCGAGTTGGTACGGCTCGCATCGGTGTGGAGCCCTTGGAAGCGGTCGCCGCTCTCCTGGACTCGGCGTAGCAGTTCGACCTGGCGCTCGTGTCGCATTGGTCAGTTCCCCTTCTCGGTGGTGCTGGCCGGAAGCGGGGTGGTCTCGAAGTCCTCGAGGCCCCGGGTCCGGGTCATCGTCCAATAGTCGACCAACCGGAACGGCATTGGCGAACGCACCTGCCCGTTCGTGTTGCGGTAGTAGGTCTCGGTTCCCGGGTGTGTCCAGACCAGCTCGGCGTGGAGTTGGTCGATCTGTTCGGTGTACTCGTCGCGTCGCGCCGGTAAGCAGTCGATCGCGGCGAGACCCTCCTGGGCCATATCTCGCAGGCGGGCAACGATGTAGTCGGCCTGGGTCTCGGCGAGCCACATCCCGCTGCCGCCGTGGCCCATGTTGGTGTTCGGCCCGTACATGACGAACAGATTGGGGAAGTCGGGCACGGTCATGCCGAGCAGCGCTCGAGGGTTCTCGTCGGCCCAGTCGTCGGCCAGTCGTCGACCTTCGGCCCCGATGAAGTCGATCCTGGCGGCAAGGTTCGTGACGTCGAACCCGGTGGCGAACACGACGACGTCGGCGTCGTGGACGGTGCCGTCGGCGCTTCGTACACCCGAAGCGGTGAAGTCGGCGATCGGCTCGGTGACCAACTCGACGTGGGGGAGTCGCAGGGTCTTGAACCAGCCGTTGTCGATCAGGATCCGCTTGGCAAAGGGGGGATAGGACGGGATGCACTTGGCGATCAGATCGTCGCGCCCGTCGAGTTCGTCACGGATGAAGGTCTCGATCTCGACCCGATGCCGCTCATTGGTCTTGTTGAGCGACCGGTCGGCGTGCTCCCAGTCGGGATCGCGGCGCAGGAACCGGAGAAGCCCGTCGCCGTAGCGCCACATCTGCGAGAAGCGGTACCACCGGTCGTACATCGGCACGTTGCGGAACAGCCACGCTGCCTCGGGCTCGACGCTCAGGTGGTACTCGGGCACCGGCCGGGCCCACTGAGGCGTGCGCTGGAAGATGGTGAGGGCTGCCACCGAATCGGCGATGGTCGGCACCAACTGCATCGCCGATGCCCCGGTGCCGATGACCGCCACCCGCTTGCCCGTCAGATCCAGGTCTTCGGGCCAGTGCGCCGTGTGGACGATCTCACCCTCGAACTCGTCGGTGCCGGCGAAGGTCGGGCTCACTGGCTGGTTGAAGTGGCCGGTGGCGGTCACGACGACATCGGCGTCCTCGACCCTGGTGCCGGTCGGCGACTCGATGGTGACCGACCACTGGTTCCGCTCGGCGTCCCACTCGGCGGCGGTCACGCTCGCCCCGAACTCGATGCGGTCGCGGAGTGATCGGTTGGCGGCGAACGTCTGCAGGTACTCGCGCAGCTCATCACCGGCGGAGAAGTAGTGGGTCCAGTCCGGATTGGAGGCGAACGAGAAGCTGTAGAAGTGGTTGGGCGTGTCGACCCCGCAGCCCGGATAGCGATTGTCGAACCACGTGCCACCCAGATCGGGGTTCTTCTCGACGATGTGCCAATCGAAGCCGGCCTCGTCGAGCCGGTGAGCGAGACACAGGCCCGAGACCCCGGACCCGACGATGATCACCCGGCGGCGGGCGCCGGCCGTCGATTCGGCTTCGTCGGACGTGGCTGGGCTGGCGTCGAACCCGAAGTCATGGCGAACCATCGGTTCGTACTCCGGCGGCACCTGCTCCCCGAGGAAGAACGACAGCATCTCGCCGAAACGCTCGGGGCCGGGATCGAGGATGACGGGAGTGGCCTGCTCGGCGAGCAGCCACTCGCGTACCTCGGAGCGGATCATGGCGGCGGTCTCGTCGTCGTAGCCGGCCGACGGATCCGCGATCAGCCGGACGTCGCGGCGGGGGCGCAGGTCGTCGGCCAACCACCGCTCGTCGCCGGTCAGGTGGAACAGGCAGGCCACCAGCACGCGAAGGTCGGCGGCATGGAGTGCCGCGTCGAGCGACTCGATGTCGAGTGACTCGGTTGCGGTCGAATCGGGCGTGGTGCTGGTCGTCGAGGTCATCGGACGATAGATTCTAGTAGTCACTAGAAAATGTCAAGGCCCTCCCTCGGAAGACACGCATGGCGAAGAAGTCCGAACTGACTCGACAACGCATCCTCGACGCGGCGGCCGGCGCCCTCGCCAGCCGCGGCTACGGCGCCACCAGCCTGAAGACCATCGCCGATGCGGTCGACATGCAGGACGCCTCGCTCTACTACCACTTCCCGTCGAAAGACGATCTGGTGCTGGAGGTGCTCCGCATCGGCACGGCACTCGCCCATGACGCGGTGGTTGCGGCGTTGGCCACGCTCGGCGACGACACCGACCCCATCGAGGCGCTGCGAGTGGCAATCGTGGCGCACACGGTTGCCGTGCTCGGTGGCGACGATTATCCCCGGGCGAACGTCCGAGCTTACGGTCAACTCCCGCCCGACCTCGCCGCACTCCACATCGCCCAACACCGGGCCTACGGCGAGGTGTGGCGTCGATTGCTCGACCGCGCTGCAGCCGCGGGACGGATCCGAACCGACCTCGATCGGGCAGCCGTGCGGCTCCTCATCGTCGGCGCCCTCAACTGGTCGCTCGAGTGGTTTGACCCCGAAGGCCCACTCTCACCCGCCGACCTCGGCGACCAGATGGCATCGATGGTGTTGGGTGGTCTCCTCACTTCGAGGGATGACGGCGATCGGGCGGCAGCGCCCGCCACCACGAACTAGAACAACGGACACCATGGACGACCATCTCGCACTCGATCCCGCCGCGCCGGTCTCGGCGCTCGATCCCACTGCCACCACGCTTGCCGCGCTCGTGCAGTGGTCGACCGCGGCCTTCGCCGACTCGCCGGCGCTGCGCGACGGCGACACCGAACTCAGCTACCGAGAACTCGGCGAGCTGAGCCATCGAGCAGCAGCGGCGATGGTTGCACTCGGCCTCGACCAGGTCGACGCCATCGCCATTTGGGCGCCGAACTGCTGGCAGTGGGTGGTGGTCGCACTCGGCGCCGCTCGTGCCGGAATCCGTCTCGTGCCGGTCAACACCCGGTTCAAAGGGGTCGAGGCCGCGTACGTGCTCGACACGGCATCCGCCCGCATGGTGTTCATCGTCGACGGCTTTCTCGGCACCGGGTACCGGGCGTCGCTCGATGGTCACGACCTTCCGTCGCTTCGAGCGGCCGCCGGTGACCCGATCATCGATCTGTCCACGTCGGCGTTCGACGACTTCCTTGCGCTTGGTGACTCGGTCGAACACCGTGAGATCGTCGACCACCGCTCGGCCGCCGTCACCCCCGACGACGTCGCAGCGGTCATGTTCACGTCGGGCACCACCGGCCATCCGAAGGGTGTCATGGTGCGCGGCGGGGCGATGATCCGGGCGTTCCACGGCTGGGCAGCCGCCATGCACGCTCGCCAGGGCGATCCCTACCTCATCGTCAACCCGTACTTCCACGCCTTCGGCTTCAACGGCGGCATCGTGGTGTGCCTCCTGTTCGGTGCGGTGAACATTCCGTTCCCGGTCTACGACCCGGTCGAGGTGATGAAGCTCATCGAGCGGGAGCGGGTCGCCATCTGGCCCGGACCACCGGCGCTCTATCAGGGGTTGCTGAACCACCCCGACCTGGACCGCTACGACCTGTCGTCGCTGCGGGCCTGCGTCACCGGTGCCGCCTCGATCCCGGTCGAGATGGTCGTCGCCATGCGGGAGCGTCTGGGTTTCGAGACCATCGTGACCGCCTACGGGATGACCGAGACGTCGGGGCTCGTCACCCACACGCTCGCCGACGATCCCGACGAGGTGGTGTCACACACGTCGGGCCGAGTCATCGATGGGGTCGAGATCCGGGTCGTCGACGAGTTGGGTGCCGACGTTCCCACCGGAGAACCCGGTGAGCTGTGGGTGCGGGGCTATCAGGTCACTCCCGGCTACCTCGTCGGCGACGGCAAGGTCGAGCCCGCCGCTGATGGCGAGGGTTGGCTGCACACCGGCGACGTCGTCGTCATGAACGCCGACGGCTACATCGACATCACCGATCGCATGAAGGACATGTTCATCATCGGGGGCTTCAATGCTTACCCCGCAGAGATCGAGCGGGTCATGGTCGAGCACCCCGGGATCGGCATGGCCGCCGTGATCGGTGTGCCCGACCAACGCCTCGGCGAGGTCGGTGCTGCGTTCGTCGTGCCGAGCCCTGACGGCTGCCCGGGCGAAGAGGAGCTGATCGCCTGGTGTCGCGAGCACATGGCGAACTACAAGGTGCCTCGCCACATCTGGTTCGTCGACACGCTTCCGCTCACGGCGTCGAACAAGGTGCGCAAGCCCGAACTCCGTGCCAGCGCCACGGACCGGCTCGACATCCTCGCGGAGTCGTAGCGCTAGCTCGAGGGCTGCACCCGCACGCACTCGTAGTGCGCCAAGCCGACCCGACCACCCTCGCGGACGAGCGTGAAGTTCTCGGCCCAGTCGTGCTGGAACTCGAACGATCGGCCATCGGCATCGACGATGGTGGTGGGGTGGCTCACGTCCCACACCTCGCCCTCGAAGTGCTCGTCGCCTCGATAGACGCCCTGTCCCAGGCCGTCATCGAATCCGCCGAAGTAGCCGCCGCCCTGGCAGTACACCCACCCGAGGTCCTCGAACTCGTAGTTGCGGACGTTGGCCTCGACGTCGGTGAGTCGGAAGCTGCCGCTGCGGACCCGGCGGTCGCCCTCGTGGAAGTCCAGCTCGGTCACGACATCGGTGACCGGCACGATCCGGTCGCCCCGCAGAATCGCGCCCCGGCCCGATGCGGCACGCCCGCTCGGATCCTGGAAGAAGAACCCGCCGTGGTCCGGGAGATGGAAGAGCACCCACTGGCGCAGCCCCGGCACACGGTGGCTCGGCGCCGGTGCGCCGTAGGGACGGGGCCCGCCGCGTCCGGGCTGGAAGCCCCAGGAGTGATTGCGGAAGAACGACGACGTGGTTCGCTCCAGCACGATGCGCTCGCCTGCGACCTCGACCCAGCCCTCGCATTCGCCGGTGATCTCGTAGGTGGCCCGCTCGCTGAGCAGACGGCCGTCGACCCGGCGAACCTCGATCGGCCCCATGTACGGGGTGTTGGCGGTATGGCACGTGATGTCGAGCTTGATGCCGACCTCGTTGTCGTCGAGCACGAGTCGCACCGCCTCGAGTGGCTCGATGATGTCGAGCGACAGCGGGCCCGCACCGAGGTGCTCCATCGCGGGGCGTAGTCGGCGCGACACCCGCACGTTGTATTGACGGCCCCGATGCCGGAGGCAGACGAACCCATCGAGCACGTCGTTGTTGGCGTAGAGCCGGACGTTCGAGGTGAACGCCACCGTGCCTGCCTGATCGGCGACGCAGAGGTAGTGGCCGTCGTTCCAGCTCGGATCGAGCCCGTCGACCGCAGCGAACGTGTTCGTGACCTGATGGAACGGATACTCGTCGAGGCCCAGCAGCATGTGGGGGAGGGTAGCTGCGCCGCCGTTGGCGCAGGGCTTGGTTGCCCGCACCAACACACCTCGTTTGGTCAGCCAGAGTGGGAGGGGCACGTTGACCGCACGTTCGGCTGGAATGGAGTGGTGGCGGCAGTACGCCTCGACGTCCTCGCGTCGTTCCAAGGGGAAGAACGGGCCATCCCAGTGCTCCGCCATGGCATCGCCGAAGGTCCTGCCGACGATCGCCACTGCGTCTTCGGCATCGAAGGAGGTGGGCGGGTAGCCCTCCGGCATGAGTTCGGGGTCGTTGTCGCGAGCGCTGGTGCAGGCGTAGTACGTGCCGCCACTGCGGAGGACCCTGACGGCTTCGGCGACGGCCTGCTCGGGGTCGTCGACGTGGTAGAGGCACCACAGGTGCGTCACCTCGGCGAACACGCCGTCGCGGAAGGGGAGGGCCCGCATGTCGGCACGCACCAAAGGGCGGTGCGGGTTGCCGGCGATCTGGGTCGGTGACGACTCGACGCCGAACCACGCCACGTCGTCGCCGAGGAGGTCGGCCAGCCGTCCGTCGCCGCACCCCACGTCGAGCACCGGTCCTCGGAGTTCGGGAGCGATCGAGTGGTGGACGTCGCTCGGTGCTTCCCACGACGCCCAGCGCCCGGGATCGGCGTCGTAGTCGGGCGGCAAGCTGCTCACGGTCGCGACCCTATTGGCTCGTGGCGCGACGTCGCTCGGCGATCCCGCCGTCACCCGTACACTCCGGCGATGCGCTTCGAGAATCGAGTCCTGTTCGTCACCGGCGGAGCCTCCGGCATCGGTCGAGCCACCGCCGAGCGGTTCGTCGCCGAAGGGGGTCGAGCCGCCATCGTTGACCTCGACCTCGCCAAAGCCCAGGAGGTGGCGTCCACCCTGCCCGGCTGCATCGGCCTTGCGGCGAACGTCGCCGACGAAGCAAAGGTTGCCGCCGTCGTCGCTGCCGCCCAGGAACAGCTTGGCGGGATCGACGCGGTTCTTGCGGCCGCCGGTCACGCCGAGTTCGGGCCGGTCGCCGAGTGGGACGCCGCTCGCTTCAACCGGATGCTGGAGGTGCATGTCGGCGGCACGTTCCATGTCTGCAAGTACGCGCTCCCGGTGATGAAGGCCGGCGGTCGCGGTTCGATCGTCACCATTGCCTCGACCGCCGCCTTCACCGCCAACGGCAACAACGTCCCGTATGGTGCGGCCAAGGCGGGGATCTCGGGCTTGACTCGCCAGCTCTCGCTGGAAGCGCTGCCCGAGGTCCGGATCAACTGCGTTGCCCCCGGTCGGACCATCACCGGCATGACCACGCCCCTGATGATCGAGCGTGGCAACGACCTCGAGAACGGCGAGCGCATCTTTGGCGCCAAGGTGCCGATGCAGCGGATGGGCACCGCCGACGAACTCGCCGCCGCCATCTGCTTCTTCCTCAGCGACGACGCCTCTTTCGTCACGGGCCAGACGTTGCTCGTCGACGGCGGCGAAACCATCACCTAACGTCGGCTGCGACCCGCCGCACCGACGCCATCTCTCGGCTCCCCAGCCCACCCTCAGCCAACTCTCGGCCCAGGAGCCCACTTCTGGGCTGGAGAGCCGAGAGTTCGGATCCAGCGGGCTCGTCAGCCGAGAGTTCGGGTCTTGGACGGCCAGTGAAGTGGGTTTGCCCACGCCGAGTGGGCTGGTCGACTCGTATCGGATCGCTCACTCATGGCGCGTTGCGTGCATCCGATGCTTCGTCGAATGGCGTCGCTGGGCGTCGACTCGAGATCGTCGGAGGTGGGACATGGGAGGGAAGCGCATCAGTTCGCTCGTGGTCCCCGGCGCGTTCGCGCTCTTCGCCGTGTCGATGGTCTTCGCCATCCACTCCACGATCGAAGCGGTCGAGGAAGACCGAGCGGCGACGGCGGCCATGGAACTTCGGATGGCCGCTACCGCGGTCGACCACGCCGATGAGGTGCACCGGCTCGGCGGCTCGTATTCGAACGACGAACTCATGATGTCGGTCCAGATGCTGGGACATCACCGAGCTGAGGCGCTGCACGCCCTCGAGCCGGCCGAGCTGGCAGAGGCCGACCTCCTCCTCGACGAGATCGCGAATCATGGAACATCGCTGCTCGGCGAAGGTCATGTCGACGAAACCGACCACGACCACAACCGTCTGCAGGAACTGTTGGCGACGGCAACCGAGCGATCATCCGATGACGCCATCGCTGCCGAACGTGGCGCGGCCCTGGCCCTGGGACTGACCTCGCTGGTCATGGTCCTCGTGGTGTGGGTCGTCACGCGGTCGCGGTCAAGGGCACTCCACGCTCGCGAGGTGGCCATTGCTCAGCATCGGGCGGGCCAGCGCTTCGAGGTCCTGCTCAACGATTCGCCCGACATCCTCGTCGTGATCGACAGCAACGACCGAGTCAGCTACCGCTCACAATCGAGTGCGGTCTTGCTGGGCCCGACCTGCGAGATGCTCGATGACCTCGTCGAGCTGGCGCCTCGGCGGATGCAAAGCGCGCTGCGCGACCACCTGCACCACGCCGAGGTGGACCGAGCGTCAGAAGTGTTCCAGCTGCGGTGCGGCGGTTCGACCGAACAGGCAGACACGGGTGGCTGGTTCGACATCCGCATCTCCGACCTCGCCGATGACCCGCTGGTGGCAGGCCGCCTCGTCACGATCCGCGAGGTGACGAGCGAGGTCGAGCTGCGGGCCGAACTCGAGCACCAGGCAACCACCGACCTCTTGACGGGACTGCCGAACCGCCGGGCCCTCGCTCCGGAATTGGACAAGGCCACCGCCATGGTCGATCAGGGCGGCTCGACGATGGCCGTGATGAACCTCGACATCGACGGCTTCAAGATGATCAACGACACGCTCGGGCATCTGGCCGGCGACGAGCTGCTGGTGCAGGTCGCTGCTCGTCTCCGCAACGTCACCCGCGAGGGCGAGACGATCTTGCGACTCGGCGGCGACGAGTTCATCCTGATCGTCCCCAGCATCTCGGGAAGTGCGGCCGCCGAGGTGACGGCGACTCGACTGTTGAACGTCTTGCGTGAACCCTTCCTGCTGGGGGAGCGGGTCGAGCACGTTCGAACGAGCATTGGCATCGCAACCACCGACGATGCCGACCAAGTGACGCACCTGATGAGTCGGGCCGACATCGCGCTGTACGAGGCAAAGAAGCAGGGCGGCGATCAGGTGATCATGTTCGAAGAAGGCCTCGAGTCGACGACGATGCGACGCGATCAGCTCGCTCGGGCGCTGCGGGATGCCGTGTACGACGACGAGTTCCGTCTGGTCTACCAACCGATCGTGTCGACCGAGACCGGTGCCATCTCGTCGCTGGAGGCGTTGTTGCGCTGGTCCAGCCCACCGCTGGGCGAGGTGTTTCCCGACGAGTTCATCCCGATCGCCGAGGTGACCGGGGAGATCTGCGCACTGGGCATGTGGGTGTTCGATGCCGTCTGCGCTCAGCTGGCCGAGTGGGTCGACGCCGGCATGGACCCGACGATTGCGCTGTCGGTCAACGTGTCGCCTCGTCAGCTGGTCGAGGAGCAGGTCGCGTCGAACATGCTCGACATTGCACGCCACCACCACGTCGACCCGACGAGGATCGTCATCGAGATCACCGAGTCGGCGGCGCTCGACTACAGCGGGAACGTGCAGCGCAGGATCGAGCAACTGCGAGCTGTCGGCTTCCGGATCTCGATCGACGACTTCGGAGCCGGCTACTCGAACCTCGGGCGTCTGCTCTCGGTGCCGTTCGACATCATCAAGATCGATCGTTCACTGCTGCTCATGCTGTCGGCCATGCGGGCCCAGGCGGGCGGAGATCCGACCGGCCCGTGCGCGATCCTCGAGTCGATCGTGACGATCGCCGGCATTCTTGGCGTGCCGGTGGTGTGTGAGGGTGTCGAGACCGAGGATCAGCTCACCTCGCTTCGGGCGTCGGGCATCAGCCACGTCCAGGGGTATCTCACCGGCCGGCCCTCGGCACCCGCGGTCGTTGCGCCGATGCTGCAGCTCCAGGCCGATTGAACGGTGGCCGTGCCCGCCAGGACGCGGCTTCAACACTCGTCTGTATCCAGTGAGTACCGGACGGCGAGAGTGCCGCTCCGGCCGGACACGATGGTGCCATCGGAACGGTCACGACCGACTTCAGCGGTGAGGTGGCGCTTGGCACGGGTGCGAGCGGCGGGATGAGACGAGCCATCGCGCTGGCGTTTGCCGAAGCGGGCGCCAAGGTCGTGATGGGTGACCAACTCGTTCCGCCCCCACCACGATCAACCCGCGTGCCCGGCGTCGAAGGACGCGGTGATCGGGCTCACCCACAGCGCTGCCTACGACTGCACCGGGACGGGCATCAGCGTGAACCTCATGGTCATGAACCCCAAAGCCGGGAACCTCATCCGCATCCCCAACGCCATCGACCAGCTCGCCACCTCACCTCGTCACCCGCTCCGACGGATCATCAGTTCGCGGCATCGTCCACACCGCCGAAGTGTTCGCCGACGTCGTCCGAGACGGCCTCAACCTCACCTTGGAGTGAGTACTGGATCGCCCGGTGTCAGGCTGCTCACAGCCCACGCTCACCGACTCGAGCTCCGGGTCCGCGGCAAGGTTCCCGCTGACACTGATGATTCCCGCCGTGATGGCCGTCCTTTCAACATGCGACGGAAACCATTCCCGCCACTCCACCAACGGTCCGGACAAAGCTGATACTCAACAGCTAGCACACGACCAACGAGCCTGTTCGAACGGCCAACGGACCGTCGACAGAGCATTCAGCCCAAGTGCAGACCGGCGTTCGCCGTCGAAAGGTCCGAGGCAACCTGGGCGGCACGATCCGGATGGGCATGGAGGAGGGCGACCCGGTGGGCGGCCGCGACCGTGGCGTGACGCTCGAGAAGATTGCGGGCCAGCTGATCCCAGCGAACGGCGGTCTCGCTGCGGAGGACTGAACCACTCGTGGCAGGCACGGGCAAGGTGATTGTGAGCGGCGAACAACGGCGATGGGCAGGTCGCTTTGCTCTCCGTCGCACGACATGCGGCACCTACCGTTGCCGGATGGACGAACTCGGAGACTTCACACATGACGCGCTGATCCGGGAACTGTGGACGGTGGACACCGACGTCGTCGACGGCACACCCATCACCCAGATCGCCTTCATCGGCGGCCCCTCCGACACTGCGTTCCGGATCCTCGGCGCCGTCGGCCAAGCATTCACTGATCACCTCCTCGACGGCGACCACGACCTCCTCACCTTCGACGCCAACCACGTCTCGGTCGACGCAGCAACCGCCGTCCTCGACCGCGCCTTCGCCGAAGCCACATCGCAGACCTGACCAACCACGGGCTGCTGCGGTACCGGCCTGCCAGTGGGATGTCGGTTGGGTCGCGGCAGAGTGGAATCGATGATCGAACGCGCTGGGCTGGCCGCCCTTCGGAACCTCGACTGCACGATGCTGCTGTGCAACGAGATCGAACCGATGCGGTCGTTCTACGTGGACCTCCTCGGTCTCGACGTGCAACGAGAGATCGCCGGCCGCTACCTCGAGCTGCGAATCGGCGCTACCACGCTGGCGTTCCGGCTCCGGACCCGGCCCTACGACGGCGCGGCCCCGGTCAACACTGCCGGATCGGTCCAACTCGCGTTCCGAGTCCCGCCACCTGATGTCGAGGTCGCAGCAGCCCAGCTGATCGAGCACGGCGTCGAACTCCTCGAACCCGTACGCGACCTCCCCGACTTCGGTCACCGGGTCCTGTTCTTCGCCGACCCAGATCACAACGTGATCGAGATCTACGGCGAATCTGAAGACCATCCCCGCGCTGCAGCGCCCAGGCTCGCAGCCCATGGCGGGCGGCAGGTCAGGTCAAGTGAAGGGCACGGTTGGCGGCGGTGAGGTCGTTGGCGACCTGGGCGGCCCGGTCCGGGTGGCCTTGGGCGTGCAGGAGGGCGATCCAGTGGGCGGCCGCCACCGTGATCCTCGCACCAATGATCGTCTCGACACTCGATTCGCCCGAGAGTGTCACAGGCGACCGTGACCTTGGGCCCTTCGGTGATTTGGTCAGGGCTGTCACGCTGTACCGGGCAGCGAGCGTGGCCGCCGAACCGGATCCAGCGTTCGAATACCAGGGTGCACACACAATTGCGCCCACGACAACGGCGGACCTGAACGAGCTCGCAGATCTCGCGTCGTGTCGACCTTCGACCTAGCAGGGCTGCCCCAACCGGCGACCTGATCCGGACGGTCAGCCACTCGATCTGCCGTTCCCGACCGAAAGCGCCGCCAGTCTTCCTGCGGCTACCTCGTCCTCATCGACGGCGAGACCGCACACGCGGCATGACCGACACTCAACCCGTCCGTCACCACGGGGAACTCCACACTCGGGACTGCCGTTGGCGCAACACCAAAACGCGCGAGCGTCCGAATTCCTCGACACTCAACGCCGAGAACGTGCGCGCGTCGGAGCCGAGAAGGTCACTGTTTGGGGCCGCACCGACGCGCATGCTCGATCCAGCGACGCAGTGAACTTGTGAATGAATACAGAAACGTCGAGTCACACTTCACACCTTCTCGTGGTAGCCCAGGCCGAAACGCCGGACAGATGGGGGATCGCGGGCCATGTCTTGCGCCTTGAAGCGCTGACGTGAGGTCCTGCAGCGCCACGCGGGCGGAGTGTGGCAGCTGCCACCTTCGGCGAGGTCTCGGCGAGCTCTCAGGCGGTTCTCAGGAATCGTCCGTAGCTTGACCCCCATGACCTCCCGCGTTACTTCCCCCCAACAGCAGTCGCGCTATCTCGAAGCGCTGAAGCGCACGTCGGCCGCCCGTTCGGTCGTCGGCCGTTCTGCGGCCGCCGGTGCCATGCTCGTCCTGCCGCTTGCTGCGTGCTCGAACAACGACGAGGCCACCTTTGCCTCGGCCGAGACGACCGCCACCACGGCGTCGGCCGAAGCGAGTGAGACCACCGCAGCTGGCGCTGCTGACACCACGATCACCACCATCGACGGCACCACGACAACGCTCGCCCGTGCCGCCGAGACGACTGCGGCTGCCGAAGCGACGACGACCGGCGCGGTGTTCCCCAGCGGTGCGGAACTGCTCGTCGACTTCACCTATGAAGCATCGGGGTCGGGTCGCATCCTGAATCCGTACATCGCCGTGTGGATCGAGGACGCCGACGGCAACCTCGTCAAGACGATCAGCCTCTGGTACGAGCAGTCGGGCAAGGGCGCCAAGTACCTGAACCACCTCCAGGGATGGGCTGCCGCCACCGGCCAGACGGTCGACGAGTCGACCTCCGGTGCCACCCGAGTCGCAGGCAGCTACACCGTCGCCTGGGACGGCACCGACGACAGCGGCAACCTGGTTGCTCAAGGGGACTACGTGCTCAACATCGAGGCGTCCCGCGAACACGGCCCCTACGAATTGATCAGCGAGACCATCTCGGTGACCGACGCCGGATTCTCCGTCGAGCTGACCCCCAACGGTGAACTGACCGCTGCCTCCGCCACACTCTCGGTGTGAACGAGATGACTCCGCCGGACACCGACGCCCCGCTCGCCACGATCATCGACGAGTCCGTGCCGACGAGGCCGCCAAGCACCACCGACCGTCGAGCGGCGCTGGCAGAGCTTCGTCAACAACGGCCGTCCCGCAAGAACACGACCCATCGGATCGCGCGCTGGCTGCATGTGTACACGAGCATGATCGCCCTGCTGATCGTGCTGTTCTTCGCCGTCACCGGGATCACACTGAATCATCCGACGTGGGTCTTCGGTGACGAGGCGAGCGAGACGCTCGAGTCGGGCACGCTGCCGTTTGCGACCACGACCGACGACGGCAACGTCGATTGGCTGTCGATCGCCGAGTACGTGCGGACCACCTACGACGTGAAGGGCAGCGTCGACAACTTCTCGACCACGGGCAGCGGCGATACCGCAAGCGGTGTCATCGTGTTCCTCAACCCCGGGTACTCGGCCGACCTCAACTTCGACCTGGCATCGGGTGACTACGACCTGCGGATCACTCAGCAGGGCATCGTCGCGGTCATGAACGACCTCCACAAGGGCCGCGATGCCGGAAGTGGATGGAAGTGGGTGATCGACGTGTCGGCCGGGTTCCTCGTGCTGATCTCGTTGACCGGCTTGGTCATGCAGTTCTTCCTGCGCAAGCGGCGCCGCTCCGCTCTCACGATCGCCGTGCTCGGTGGAGCGGTCTCGATCGCACTGATGCTGGTCACCCTGGCCTGAGTCCGCCGCTGCGAGTGCCGGGCCGCCGATTCTCGGCAAACGCTCAGCCAACCCTCGGGGAGCCACGAGGTCGACTGGCGACGATGACAGCACTTCACCCGTTCCCTCCTTCCGACAGGACGACGCAATGACCAACAACCTCGACCCCATCGAAACGCTCCTCGATCACGACGATCACGACGACTTCGGTGGGCTGCACCGAGATCTCCCGCACGTGCTGGGCCGGCGTCGGGCGCTGCAGTGGATCGGCGGGCTCAGCCTGGCCGGCGTCCTCACCGCCTGCGGCAGCGAGGCAAGCTCGAGCGGTTCGGCCACCACGTCGGCCACCACCGCCTCGACAGCCGCAGCCGACAGCGCGACGACGGCGACGACCGCTGCCACGGACTCGGCCGTCGAGGCCAGCGCGGGGGCCGAGATCCCCGACGAGACCGCCGGCCCGTATCCGGCTGATGGCTCGAACGGCCCCAACGCTCTGGGCGAAGCCGGCATCGAGCGTGCCGACATCACCACGAGCTTCGGTTCGCTGTCGGGTGCGGTCGATGGTGTCCCGGCGACGATCTCGTTCACCGTGGTCGACGCCGCCACCGGCGACCCGATGGTCGGTGCCGCGGTGTACGCCTGGCACTGCACGCCGGGCGGCCAGTACTCGATCTACGAGGTCACCGATCAGAACTACCTGCGGGGTGTCCAGGTCACCGACGCCGCCGGCCGTGTCAGCTTCACGTCGGTGTTCCCCGGCTGCTATGCCGGGCGGTGGCCCCATGTGCACTTCGAGGTGTACGAGAGCCTCGACACCGCAACGGCAGGGAGCCAGGCGATCAAGACCTCGCAGCTCGCGCTCCCGCAGGCCGACTGTGAGGCGGTCTATGCCGACAGCCGGTACGGCAACAGCACGCAGAATCTCGCTCGCCTCTCGCTGTCGACCGACAACGTGTTCAGCGACGGCTGGGAGGACCAGCTGGCGACCATCGCCACGTCGGGCGGCGCCTACACCGCGTCGCTGCTCGTTCGAGTCTGACCGTCGGCGCGGCACGATTCGGTACCTCTCCCGCCGGATCGTGACCGCCGCCCACCTCCGGGCGGACCATCGGGCGGCCGAGTCCTGGGGGTGCCGTCAGGACACCTCGAGGGCCGGCCATCCATGCGAATGCCATCGCTGTCCGGTGGAGTCGACGATCATCGCCTCGACCGAGTCGAGCGCCTCGATGAACTCGATGGCCCGGTCGGGCGGGAGGACCCCGGCGGCCGTCGCAACGACATCGGCGCTCTCAGCGTCGGGGCCGACCACACTGATCGATGCGATGGCGTCGACCGGATGCCCGGTGTGCGGGTCGAGGACGTGCCCGTACCAGTGGCCGTCGACTCGGAACCCACGGCGGGCCAGTCCGCTCGTCGCCAGTGCCGCGTTGTCGAGAGTGACCGTCGTGAGCGGCGGTTCGTTGTCGTAGGGGCGATGCGGGTTCTCGATCCCGACCCGCAGCGAGCCTGCGCCGCGGTGGGCCAGATCGCCGCCCGCATTGACCGACACCCACCATCGTTCGGCACCTGCCAGCTGCTCGGCGACCCGCTGAATCGCCCGATCGACGATGTAACCCTTGGCGATCGCGTTCAGGTTCATGGCGGAGCAGTCACCGACGACCGTGGGCTCGCCGTCGAGCATCGAGAACCGCGGCATCCGGATGGATGCGGCGATCGCCAGGAGTTCATCGTCGGCCGGTGGTCGACCATCGGCCTCGGCCCGCTTCCAGCGGTCGCTGAGCAGCCCGGCGAGCGGGTTGAAGCCGCCGCCGGACCGCTCCTGCCAGTCGAGCGTGGTGTGCAGGAGTTCGACCAACTCGGGTGCCGTTGCGGGTGTGTTGCCGGATCGCCAACGGCAGAAGACGCTCGCCGGGTCGTAGGCGCTGAAGACCTGCTGGAGTCGCTCGATCTCGGCGATGGCGGTCGAATGACAGGCATCGGCAACGGCGTCGACGTCGTCGACACCCTCGATCGCCACGCGGAGTTCGATGACGGTGCCGAGCAGCCCGCTCTCTCGGTAGATCGCCGGCCGGGCGTCGATCGGCTCGTTCGAAGTCGCGTCGCTCACCGACCCGCAGTCTAGAACCCCGACACCCGCCCGTTCTGTGCGTCAAACCCACCGCCAATCCCGTTCTGTGCGTCATTCGCGTCGTCTGCGGGAAGTTTGGCGCACAGAACGGGTGGAGGCGGTGACAATGACGCACAGAACGGGGGTGTTGAGGGCGCCTCGGGGTGGGTGCATTCTGGGGGGATGCGCGGCTGGTTCTCAGCGAACTCCCAGGGAACGCTGATTCACTAGGCCTCATGCGAGGACCACGGGGAGGCCGTCATGGCTGGTGAACATCTGCTGATCGTCGACGACGAGGACAACCTGCGTTCGATGCTGAGTGCGGCGCTCCGCCATCACGGGTTCGAGATCTCCACTGCGTCGAACGGTCGGGAAGCACTGGCCAGCGTCGGTGAGCTCGCGCCCGACCTCGTCGTACTCGACGTGATGATGCCCGAGCTGGATGGCTTCGAGGTGTGCCGACGGATGCGAGCTGAGAACAACAACACCCCTGTCCTCTTCCTCACCGCCAAGGATGGCACCGAGGACAAGGTCCGTGGGTTGACGCTTGGGGGAGATGACTACCTGCAAAAGCCGTTCAGCCTCGAAGAGCTCGTGGCCCGGGCAACCGCGGTGTTGCGACGGTCCGGCTCGATCAAGGACGACACCACGGTGTTGACGCTGGGCGATCTGTCGCTCGACGACGACGCCCACATCGTGCTCAAGGCGGGGGAGAGCGTGCACCTCTCACCGACCGAGTACAAGCTGCTCCGCTACTTGTTGGTCAATCAGGGTCGTGTGCTGTCGAAGGCGCAGATCCTCGACCATGTCTGGGAGTACGACTTCGATGGCGACGGGGGCATCGACGAGACCTACGTCGGCTACCTGCGACGCAAGGTCGACACGACCGAGCCCAAGCTGATCCAGACGATCCGAGGCGTGGGTTACACGATGCGGATCGAGCCATGAGCGGCGCGCCCCGATGAGACACCTCGACCTCCGCACCA
Source organism: Acidimicrobiales bacterium (assembly GCA_041394265.1). Taxonomy (NCBI): domain Bacteria; kingdom Bacillati; phylum Actinomycetota; class Acidimicrobiia; order Acidimicrobiales; species Acidimicrobiales bacterium. Next base: position 219,520 of record JAWKIO010000005.1, on the reverse strand, counting down.
GACTGCTGGCCGGGATCGGCCTGGTGGCCCTGCTGCAGGTCGTCGTTGGAGCGATCGTGGTGTCCGCCACCCGGAGCCAACTGATCGATCAGATCGATGCCCGGCTCGCCGTCGCGCAGGCACCCGACCGCAACGACGTCGGCGGGGGCTTCGACCGCAGCCTCGATCATCACGACACTCCCGACGCCGGTGGGAATCAGCCGCGTCCCTACGAACGTCTCGGCGATACCTACACCGGCGAACTCCTCACCGATGGCACGTTGTGGACGTTCTTCGCTCCCAACAGCACCGGCGTCGAGCTCCCGGCACCGTCGGTCGACCCCGATGTCGCTGCCGATGCAACCAAGGCGCCGGTGACCGTCTCGGCCGTCGAGGGCTCGACCAGCTATCGGGTGTCGGCCACACTGGCCCGATCCGGCGACTATTTCATCACGGCGATCCCGCTCGATGGCGTCGACGCCACGGTCGCCAGGGTCACCGCCGTCGTCGCCGCAACGGTGGCGGCCGTCGTCCTCGTCCTCGTGCTGGTGGCGCTCTGGGTCTTGCGGCTCGGCATCGCTCCGATCAAGCGGATGACCGCCACGGCCGGCGCTATTGCCGCCGGTGATCTGTCCGAACGCGTGGCCGACACCGACGAGCGCACCGAGGCTGGTCAGCTCGGCGCGGCGCTGAACACGATGCTCGGTCGTATCGAGGAGTCCTTCGACGAGCGCGTGCGAGCCGAGGAACGGCTTCGTCAGTTCATTGCCGATGCCTCACACGAGCTGCGGACGCCCGTGGCCACGATCCGGGGGTACGCCGAGCTCTACCGGAGTGGCGGGCTCGGCGAGCGTGATGATCTCGACGACGCCATGCGTCGCACCGAACAGGAGAGCCTCCGCATGAGCAGGCTGATCGGCGACATGCTCAATCTGGCACGGCTCGACCAGCACCCGACGCTGAACGCTCGGCCCGTCGATGTTGCGGCCCTTGTCGCCGACGCCGGTCGAGACGCTCAGGCAACGCAACCAGATCGCACGATCGATGTCGACGTGTCGGACACACCGCTGATGGTGCGAGGGGACGAGGACCTACTGCGGCAGGTGTTGGCCAACCTGGTCGGCAATGCGCTGGTGCATACCGACCACAGTGATCCGGTCCACCTGTCGGCCCGCCGGGTGGATGGGATCGTGCGCGTGCAGGTGCGCGACGAAGGTCCCGGCATGACGCCTGAGGTGGCGTCGCGCATCACCGAGCGGTTCTACCGGGCCGATGTGTCGCGGAGTCGGAACCGTGGCGGGAGCGGGCTGGGACTGGCCATAGCCGATGCCGCAGTGATCGCCCACGACGGTCGGCTGCGCGTCGAGAGTGCGCCCGGGGTCGGGACGACCTTCACCATCGAGCTGCCAGCGGGCTGAGCGGGCCCCTCAGGCCGCCATGGTTGCGGCGAGCGACTGGTCGACGATCGTGTCGATGTCGTTGGCGGAGGTGCCGAGCACTCGCAGGACGAGTCGCACCACGTCGGGCGCGTCGGCGGCGCTGGTCTCGCCCAACAACCGGGAGCGGATCGACTGGAGCGAGGTCCCGAGGACGGCGTTGGTGGCCGACTCGCCCGGCGTGATGTCGAAGCGCCCGGCCGCAACGCCCTCGGCGATCGCCTGATTGATCACGCCACGGATGCGGCCACGGAACCCCGGCAGTGTCGCCGCCAGACTGCCGAAGGCAGCTGCGGCCGCCGGCGCATCCTCGGCCATGTGCAGCAGTTGGATGACGCCGATGGCGACGCGGCGGGCGGGGTCGTGCTCGATCTCGTTGAGAGTGTCGCTGCTGATCTCCACGCCTCGGCCGAGGTCGTTTGCGATCGCCTCGATGATGTCGTCGATGGTGGGGAAGTGGTTGTAGAAGGTGCCGATCGCCACGCCCGCCTCCTTTGCGACCTGAGCGGCCGTCATGTGGCCGGGCCCGCGCTCGGCCAGCACGGCCATGCCGGCGTTGAGGAGGCGGCGGCGGGTCTGACGGCGTTTGCGGGGGTAGCCGACGGTGTCGAGGTCGATGCTCACGTCCACTGTTGTACTGCCGACAAAAATAAATGTCCAATCCAATATTGACTTCAGAGTGCAAAAATGTTTGAGTCATCCAATATTCGAGGGATCGACCATGAGGGGCATCGAGCATGAGTGACACCGCAACGGCAGGATCGAACGGCACGACGGCGCAGTCCGACAGCACCGCGCAGTCCGACAGCGCAGCGCAGTCCGACAGCACCGCGCAGTCCGACAACGCAGCGCAGACCGACAGCGAACTGATCAGCGCAACGATCGATGCGGTCACCAGCACCATTCCGGCCGGTCTCGGTGCCGATCAGGCGGCGGCTGCCGCCGGTCGGTTCGTCGAGACGGCGGTGAAGCAGCCGCAGGTGCTCGCCAAGCGAATGGCCAAGCTCGGCGTCGAGCAGGCCCGCATCCTGGCGGGGCGTTCGAACGTCGCCCCTGACGCCAAGGACCGTCGCTTTGCCGACGAGGCCTGGTCGTCGAACCCGGTCTACAAGCGTCTCGGCCAGTCCTACCTGGCGCTCGACGAGGCAATCCACGGCCTGGTCGCCGATCTCGAGATGGATCCGAAGTCCCGCCTGCGCAGCGAGTTCCTGGCCAACTTCGCAACCGACGCGCTCGCGCCGACCAACACCCTGCTCGGCAACCCGGCGGCGCTGAAGGAAGCGCGCCGCACCAAGGGTCGCAGCCTGGCCGACGGTGCCCGGCACGCGATGCACGATCTGAAGGCGAATGGCGGGATGCCGTCGATGGTCGACAGCCGCCCGTTCACACCGGGCGACTCGGTGGCGGCCACGCCGGGGGCGGTGGTCTTCCGCAACGAGGTCCTGGAATTGATCCAGTACACACCGACGACGGCCAAGGTCTACGAACGCCCGATGCTCGTGGTGCCGCCCCAGATCAACAAGTACTACGTGCTCGACCTGGCGCCCGGCCGCAGCCTGTTCGAGCATCTCGTCGGCAAAGGCCACCAGGTGTTTGCGATCAGCTGGCGCAACCCCGGTCCCGAGCACCGTGACTGGAACCTCGACACCTACGCCGCCGCCATCCTGGAGGCAATCGACGCCACCCTCGAGATCACCGGCGTCGACGACCTCAACATGCTCGGGGTCTGCGCCGGCGGGATCACCATGACCGGCCTGCTCGGGCATCTCGCCGCCGTCGGGGACGACCGGGTGCACTCGGCGAGCTACCTCGTGACGATCCTCGACTGGTCCGTTCCATCCACCGTGGGCACCATGATCTCCCAGCCGGTGATCGAAGCAGCGACCCGCCGCAGCCAGCGCCAGGGAATCCTCAAGGGAGAGGACCTCAGCCGCATCTTTGCCTGGCTCCGGCCGAACGACCTCGTCTGGAACTACGTCGTCAACAACTACCTCATGGGCAAGAATCCGCCCGCGTTCGACGTCCTGGCGTGGAACGGCGACACCACCAACCTCCCGGCCGGGCTCCACGCCGACTTCATGACCATGGCCAGCGACAACGCGATGACCGTGCCTGGTGCCGTCGAGGTGCTCGACACCTTGATCGACCTGGGGGCAATCGACTGCCCGAACTTCGTGGTGGGAGCGGTGACCGATCACATCACGCCGTGGGAGGCGTGCTACGAGACGGTGAACCTGCTCGGCGGCGACTCCGAGTTCGTCCTGAGTTCACAGGGACACATCCAGGCGCTGGTCAATCCGGCGGGCAATCCCAAGGGGAAGTACGAGGTCAACCCTGGATCGGCCGAGTCGGCCGAAGCGTGGCGGGCCGCCGCCACCGAGCACCAGGGCAGTTGGTGGGACCACTGGGCCAAGTGGCTGGCGCCGCACGGTGGCCGCAAGATCAATGCTCCCACCGAGGCCGGCAGCGAACAGCACGAGCCGTTGATGCCGGCCCCCGGCGCCTACGTGCTCCGCTGAGCGCGAGCGGCCGAGATGACCACGTCGTGGTCGTGCACCTGCGAGCACCGGCACGCCGAAGCGCTCGGGTGGAGTTGCCCGTTGCTTCTCACCGTCCGAGTGATTGACTGACGCCCGTGCTCGCTGCTGACGCCGCCATTCGTACGAAGTCGACCACCGTGTCGGTCGGACTCCAGCGCCTTCGGGTCACCGTCGAGCAACGTGGCGCCGGCCGCCCGCTGCTGCTCATCAACGGCATCGGCGCCACCGGCGACCTCTTCGACCCCCTCCGGCAGCACCTGCGAGATCGAGAGACGATCGCGTTCGACGCGCCTGGCGTCGGCGGAAGTCCCGGACCGCTCATGCCGTTCTCGATGCGCAGTGTTGCCGCCACAGTGGCGGGGTTGGTCGACGAACTCGGTCATGATCGGGTCGACGTCCTTGGCCTGAGCTGGGGCGGCGCGCTCGCTCAGGAACTCGCTCGGCGTCACCCGGAGGTCGTCCACCGGCTGATCCTGGTAGCCACCATGCCGGGCGTCACGAGCATCCCGGGGCGGCCGGCGGCCGTCGCCACGCTGATGTCGCCGGCCCGCTACTACTCACCGGAGTATCTCAAGCGGATCGCACCCACCCTGTACGGCGGAGCCATCCGCCAGCGCCCCGACCTGCTCGACGAGCATGCCAAGCAGCGGGCGGCTCGGCCTCCAAGTCAGCTCGGCTACCTCTACCAGCTCAGTGCGATCCAACGCTGGACGAGCTTGCCGTGGCTTCACAAGCTGCCCCAGCGGACGCTGGTCCTCGCAGGCGACGACGACCCGATCGTTCGCCTCACCAACGCTCGCCTGCTTGCGCATCGAATTCCCGATGCTCGCCTGCACGTGGTCGAGGGCGGTGGGCACCTGTTCCTCTTCACCCGGAGCGCCGAGATGGCCGACGTCATCGTCGACTTCCTCGACACCGGAGCGTCGAAGGCCCGTCGCCAACTCCGATCTCGAAGCTGAACCGGCGCAAGTTTCTCGCAGCGTTCACACCGGCGGAGCGAGCGAGACACGAGCGACTCCTACCGTCGCGTGCGTGGTCGTTCCCCTGCTCCTCCCTCGAACTGGACGCCGCTACCGGGCCGACCGTCGTCGACGCTCGAGCCCGAGCGCCGCGCTCCGGCTGCAAGCTCACGTCATCGAACTCGACGGTCGGCCGGTGGCGTACGCAACCGGCGGGCGTGGGCTACCCGTGCTCTTCCTCCACGGCTGGGGTCTCGACCATCGGGCGTACCATCGTCCGCTCCAGCAGCTGATGCTCAAGGGGTGTCGGGTGATTGCCCCGTCGTTGCCGGGGTTCGGCGGGACGGCGAGCCTGGCATCGGCCGACCTCTCGCTCGACGGCCACGCCAACTGGGTTGCCCGCTTTCTCACCGAGCTCGGCGAGCGCGAACCGTTCGTCGTTCTCGGGCACAGCTTTGGGGGCGGTGTCGCGACTCGTCTCGCCGCTGAGCATCCCATGTGGGCGTCGAGCCTCGTCCTGGTGAATTCGGTCGGCGATCCGACTGCCTTCGGGTTCCGGCTCGGCCCCCGTACTGCTCGACCGGTCGGCGGCCGGGGCCTCCCGGCAGCGCTCGCGCTGGTGTGGCCGTCGGAGGAGGGCGCCCAGGTGCGCCGCTACTCGGCCTATGCGGTGGAGAATCTGCTTCGTGATCCGGTCGCGGTGACTCGCACCGCCTGGCTGGCGCAGCGGGCCGATGTTCGTGCTGACCTCGAGCGCCTGGCGGCGACCGAGCTCGGTGTGACCGTGCTGTGGAGCGATCGTGACACCGTGATCCCGTACTCGGCCTTCGACACGTTCTGCCAGACCTTCGGGGCGAACGGCCATGTCGCGACCGGCGGCCACTCTTGGCTCCTCACCGAGCCCGACTCGTTCGCGCAGGTGTTGTCGAACCTGCTCGCTGTCGAGAGCGAGCGCCACCGGTCGGCATCGAGCGGCGCGACCACGGCCGAGTTGCAGACGTTGCTCGATGCCACCACCATCCCCGCTCGGACGAGGTCGAAGCTGCTCGACGGTCTGTCGCAACACTGGCTCCTCAGCGCGCCCGCCGATGTGCTGGCCGGCGATCTTTCGCTCTGCCACCCTCGGCTGGGCGACGACGAGGTGCGGGTGGTGGTCCGGCCGGTCGACGACGGCGCAGCGCACCGGCTCACGGTGCTGGCGGCGGATCGCCGCGGTCTGCTGGCCGACACCGCCGCCGTGCTGGCGGCCGAGGGACTGTCGGTGATCGACGCATCGGTCCAGACCTGGGCCGATCGGAGGCTGGCCATGCACTCGCTCACGGTCATGATCGACGACTCGCACTCGTCGTCGGATGCCATCGACCTGACGGCCGGTGGTGTCGACGACGAGCGGTGGGAACGAGTCGGATCCCGACTACGAGAGCCAAGCGCTGCGGCGTCTGATTCGTCGTCGTTCGTCGCCAAGGGAAAGGCGGAGGTGATCGTCACTGGCGAGGCCGACGGAGCAACCATCGTGAGTATCACCGCTCCTGACCGTCCGGGACTGCTCGGAGCGATCTGTCGCTGGTTCGCCGACCACGATGTCTCGGTGGATGCCGCCAGCGTGACGACGGTCGATTGGTCGGCGCACGACGTGTTCGTCGTGTCGGGCGATTTCGATGCCGACGAGCTGCGTCGAGCGCTCAGCGCCACCCGCCGCCGACACTGAACGAGGTTCAGCCGGGCGAGCGTCAGCCTTCATCGGCGCGACATCTCACCGAAACGTTCGGCATCTACCTTGGCGGCATCACATCGGTTCGACATCGGGAGAACAAGATGGACGTCCTGGTCAAGTGCACGGCAGCCGACGAGAACCGAGATCAGCACGAAGCGGGACGGAACCGGTCGAACCAGGTCTTCGATCGGGTCGGATCGCACTACTGGGCCGTCCGTCGAGCCACGGCCCCGATCCGGCACTGGTGGCTCGATACCACGTTGGTCGACGTCGGCAACGTGCCAGACGATGGCCCGGTGATCCTCGCAGCCAACCATCTGTCGTTCCTCGACTCGCCGCTGCTGATGTTCGGGCTCGATCGCCAGGTGACGATGCTCGGCAAGGCGGAGTACCTCCAGGGATGGGCGACCCGCCGGCTGTTCCCCTCGGCCGGGATGATCCCCGTCGATCGGTCCGGGCGCGGGCTCGTCGAGAGCCTGCGCCGGGCCGAGCGAGTCCTGACCACCGACGGCGTGGTCGGCATCTTTCCCGAGGGCACCCGAAGCCGAACCGGCGACCTGTACCGGGGTCGATCCGGCGTTGCACACCTGGCATTGAAGACCGGAGCTCCGATCGTGCCGGTCGGGATCATCGGTTCCGACGCTGTGCAGTCGCCCGACTCGAGACTTCCTCGATTCCGGGGAAGAGTGGAGCTGCGCTTCGGGTCGCCGATCGACATGGGCCCCTGGGTCGATCGGCCGAAGAATGCCGACACGAAGACCGAGATCACCGGCGCCGTCATGCGTTCGATCGCTGCGCTGTCGGGGCAGTACTACCGAGACGAGTTCGCTCCGATCCCCACCACGGATCCCGCCGCTCCGCTGCCCGATTCGATGCTGCACCCGGCGTTCGGTTGAGCGGGAGGGCGCAGGCGAACGCTCGCCACGGACGGCTGGGTCTCAGGTTCGGCTGGCACTGAGCAGCGCCTCGACGACATCGCGCATCGAAACGATCCCGAGCCGCTCGTCGTCTCGCACGACCAGGTGTCGGACGCCCGACACCATCATCAGCTCGGCGGCGTCGTCGACCGATCGGTCGGCGTCGATCTCGATGACCGGCATCGAGGCGAGGGCTGCCGCTGTCAGGTCGGTCGTGTCGAGCGCAACGGCTTGGACGATGTCACGTTCGGTCACGATGCCGAGTCGGCCATCGGGCATACGGACCGGGAGCGCGCTGCAGCCCAAACTGGTGAGCCGCTCGGCGACGAGAGCGAACGAGTCCGACGGCGATCCTTCGTGGACGGCGAAGGCCGCGAGCGAGCGCACGGGATCCGTGAGGCCCTCGGGGAGGAAGTACGAGAATCCGACCACGATCGTCTCCTTCATGAGCGCGACATCAACGGTCGCAGCGAACGACTCCATTCAACGGCTGGGCTCGTGGGCAGGCCAGGGACCTCGGTCCCTCATCGGTCCGAGCCCGGGCCTAGCCTTCACCTATTCGTCGTCCACGCCCGAGGAGCTCACTCGTGACCTCGACCGCATCGTCGGCCCTTCGACTGCTCCGCACCCTGTTGCCCGGACTCCTGCTCGTCACTGCCGCGTCGGGTTGCGGTGAGGATGCGACCCCACCCGACATCGCACGCGATGCCGGCATGTACGAGGTGGCGCTGGAGGAGCTCATCGCGACCTCCGGCGTCGAACTGGTCGAGGGATGGGCCGATCCCGTGGTCTTTGTCGAGGTGTTGGTCGAGGACGGGATCGACCTCGAGACCCAGGTGGCGGTGGTCGAGGACTTCGCCGAGGTCTACCGGATCCGCTTCGTCGACGAACTCGCCGAGGCGATCGAACTCGACGTCGCCGGGTTGCCGGCGCGTGAGGGCACGCTTCTGGTCGCCCTCGGCCCGATCGAGCCGGACGGCGAAGGCTATGTGCTGCACGCCGAGTACTACATCGCTGCCGACGATGCCGCCGCCTTCGAGTTCCACTTCGAGGACCATCGGCCGGCCGGATCGGACCAACCGGTCATGCGGCTGACCGACGAGCCCGTCGCCGTGGCGACCGAGCTGGTCGTCGAGCCGCTGTGAGTCGCCTTCGTCGCGGGCTCCATCCGCGCTCTCCCGCCGCTGCGCTGTTCCCGATGCAGGCCTTCCACAGCTTCGGCGAGTCACTGTTCGCCCTGTCGCTGGTCGGCTCGCTGTTCTTCAACGTCTCGATCGACGCCGCCCGGCCCCGCATTCTCCTCTACCTCGCCGTCACCATGGCTCCCTTCGCCGTGCTCGGACCGCTGATCGGTCCGATGATCGATCGGGTCCGTGGCGGCCATCGCATGGTCCTCGCCACGTCGCTGGCTCTGCGTGGCCTGGTCGCGCTCCTCCTCTCCACCCAGCTCAAGACACTGCTGTTCTATCCCGAGGCCTTCGCTCTTCTCGTCGGGGCGAAGGTCTACGCCGTTGGCCGCAACTCGATCGTGCCCTCGCTGCTCGGGCCCGACGGTGAGCTCATGACGTTCAACGCACAGGTGGCACGGATCGGCACGTTGGCCGGCATGCTCGGCGGTGCGTTCGGCGTCGTGGTGTTGCGCGTCGGTGGTGCGTCGATGGCCGTTCGCGGCGCTGCGCTCGCCTTCGCGCTCGGTGCGTTCGCCGCTCTCCGCATGCCGTCGCCGGAGCGCGTCGAGGCTGTTCCGGTCGAAGAGGAGACGCTCGAGATGCATCGAGCCGGTGTCATGGCGGCCGCCGGTGCGATGACCGTCGTCCGACTTGCGACCGGCTTCATCGTGTTCCACGTCGGGTTCGTATTGAAGTCGACCGGCAAGCCGACCTGGGTGATGGGACTCGTCGGCGCGGCCATCGGCCTGGGCGGGTTCCTCGGAACGTTCACGGCTCCTCGGTTGCGGCGGCGCCACCACGAGCAGGAGATGCTGACCGGCGCGATCCTCGGACTCGGCGCTGTCGCCACCCTCGCGGCCGTGTGGTTCGTCAGTGCGACCGCAGCGCTGCTCGGGCTGGCGCTCGGTCTGGCCGGCAGCGTCGGGCGGCGAGCGTTCGATGGCATCGTGCAGACCGACGCCCCGCACGCTCGTCGCGGTCGGGCCTTCGCCGGGCTCGAGACTCGGCTCGAGCTGGGATGGGTCGTCGGCGCGTTCGCTGCGGTGGTGGCACGCGCCCCGGGCCGCATCGGGCTCGCCGGGCTCGTGGCCGTGCTCGCCGTCGCTGCGGTGTGGCGACTGACCCAGGTGCCGTCGCGAAGCAACTCGTTCAGCGCGCCGTGACCGAGAGGTGTTTGATGCCGTGGATGAAGCTCGACCGCAGGTGTGACGGGGGAGCGGTGATCTCGAGTCCGTCGACCCTCGTGATGAGTTGCTGCAGCATCATCTTGGTTTCGAGACGGGCGAGGTGGGCACCGAGGTAGAAGTGCGTCGAGAAGCCGAAGCTGAGATGCGGGTTCGGTGAGCGGGTGATGTCGAACTCGTCGGCGGTGGGACCGAAGACCGCTCGATCGCGATTCGCCGACGGGTAGAACATCGCTACGACCTGTCCGGGTTCGACGTGCTGGCCGTTGACATCGACCGGCTTCGTGCAGGTGCGACTCATGTAGACGACCGGAGTCGCCCACCGTGTGATCTCGTCGACCGCCGTGTCCCACAGCGGATCGTCGAACGGCGCGGCGGCAAGTTGCTGCCAGACCTCCGGACGTTCGGCGAGCGCGATGACACCGTGCGAGATGTTGTTCCTCGTCGTTTCGTTGCCGGCGACGAAGAGCAGGAGGACGAAGGTGAAGAACTCCTCGGGCGTCATCTCGCCCGCCGCGGTCGACTGGGTCAGTGTGGTGAGAAGGTCGTCTCGCGGCTCGACCGCCCGGTCGCGAGCGAGACCTTCGACGTACACGGCCATCTCGGTCGCGGCGGCGACACGGCCTTCGAGGCCGCTCGAGTACTCGGCGTCCTCGGTGCCGATGATCGCATTGGACCACTCGAAGATCTTGGCGTGGTCGCTCGACGGTGCGCCGAGCAGTTCGCAGATAGCAGCAAGTGGGAGCTCCGATGACACATCGGTGACGAAATCGAACGAGCCCTTGGCCAGGGCCCGGTCGAGGATGGCATCGGCCAGGTCTCGGTAGTGCTCGGTGTAGCGACGCACGGTTCGCGGCGTGAATCCCTTGTTGGCCCTGGCTCGCAGATACAGGTGGTCGGGATCATCGAGCACCAGCAGGTTCCGCTGGTCGCTGCGTCCACGAACACGGCGAACGTTGTGGCCATCCGTGATGGTGAAGTGCTCGCTGTCCTTGGCGACGGCGATCACATCGTCGTAGCGAGCGGCGATGAACGCCTCGTCTTCGAGGTCGGGATCGGGGATTGCCTGTAGGACCATCCCCGGCTGTGCTCGACACCAGGCCAGTTGTTCGTGGGGAATGCCCCGGGTGTAGACGTCGCTGGAGAAGACGTCGATCTCGCCGGTGGCGAAGCTCGTGATGGTCATCGGTGCATCTTGACAAAGATCGTGGCGCTCTGGCGAGCGGCTCGTCGTGACCGGCAGAGTCAGCGGCCGCTGCGCAGTGACGTCCGACCCTGTCCCCGCCGGCGGACAACCCCGACACTGATGGCATGGAGCACGTCACCTCACCGGCAGTGATGGCCGGCGCGATCGTGGTCGGCGTCGATCTGTCCGACGCGTCGGCCGAGGCAGTCGCCGAGGCCGGGCGTCTCGCCCGATCCACTGCCGTCCCCCTCATCATCGCCGTCAACGTGAACGTGCCCGAGCGCGCCGCCATCGAACAGGTGGCCGAAGCCGAGCAGCGAACGTTCGACGAGGCCGGCCACGAAGTCCTTCGGCGCATCGGTGCGGCGCATGCCGCCGAGGTCGAGGTCGTTCCGGTGCTGACCCACCGTGACTCGCCGGCGGATGGTCTGCTCGACGTCGTTGCCGACAGCGAGGCGTCGATGCTGGTCGTCGCTTCGCACGGCCGCAGCGGTGTGCAGCGCTGGTTGCTCGGCAGCGTCGCCGAGAAGCTGGCTCGGGCGTCCACGGTGCCCGTCCTCATCGTGCCCGTCGGCGAACGCAAGGACAGGCGACCCGAGCCCGGGTGAGTGCCACCACCGGATCGTACGACATCGCCGATCATCGAAGGAGCTGTCGACCGTGACACCCCACCACGAGACCTCAGCCGACGGCCAACGGCTCGAACGCGTTGCGCCCGAGGTGGTCGAGACCCACATCTCGACGGTCTGCTTCGTCGGCGATCGGGCCTACAAGTTGCTGAAGCCGCTCACGACCAGCTTCCTCGACTTCTCCACCACCGAGAAGCGCATCGCTGCCGTCACACAGGAGATCGAGCTCAATCGCCGGCTGGCGCCCGAGGTCTACCTCGGGCACGCCGACGTGGTCGAAGCCGGCCAGGTCGTCGATCGAATGATCGTGATGCGTCGCCTCCCCGCAGACCGCCGACTCACGGCGATGCTCGGTCACCCCGAGGTGGGAGAATGCGTGCGCTCGATCGCTCGCACGGTGGCGGCGTTCCATGCTGCGCAGGAGCCGCTGCTCGATGCCGAGGCGATCGCCGGCCGCACCGGTCTGCTCAAGAACTGGACCGACAACTTCGATGACATCGAGCCACTGGTTGGCGACGTGTTGCAGCGAGCGGAGGTCGAACGAGCTCGCCATCTGGTGCGTCAGTTCCTCGATCACCGTGAGCCGCTGCTTCGTCAGCGGATGGCGGACGGTCTCGTCCGTGATGGTCACGGTGACCTGACGGCGTCGGACATCTTCTGTCTCGACGAGGGTCCGCAGATCCTCGACTGCCTGGCCTTCGATCCCAAGCTGCGAATCGCCGATGTGCTGCTCGACGTGGCCTTCCTCGTCATGGACCTCGACCGCCTCGCCGGCTCACGGCTGTCGAGCGCCTTCCTGCGGTGGTACTGCGAGTTCTCGAACGAGCACCATCCGGCGGCACTCGCTCATCACTACGTCGCCTACCGGGCACACGTGCGGGCGAAAGTCGAGGGACTCCGCTATCGCCAGGGCGACGCCTCGGCGGCCGCTGCGGTCCGTGCCTACCACCACCTGTGTGTGTCACATCTCGAGCGAGCCCAACTGACCGTCACGTTGGTGGGTGGCACGCCGGGAACCGGGAAGTCGACGCTGGCGCGCGGGTTGTCCGGCGCCTTCGGCTCGATGCTGTTGACCACCGACGAGCTCCGCAAGGACCTGGCCGGTCGGCCCCACCTCGATCACGAGGTGGCCAAAGCCGACGAGGGGATCTACACCCCGAGCATGAGCGACCTCACGTATCAGACGCTGCTGCAGCGGGCCGGCGCGCTGCTCGACCGAGCCGAGTCGGTCGTGCTCGACGCCTCGTGGAATCGAGAGGAACACCGGGCGGCCGCCCGAGCGCTCGCCGAAGCCAAGGGAGCGGACGTCATCGAGATCGAGTGTGTGCTCGATGCGAACACTGCGAAGCAGCGGGTTGCCGCCCGACTCGACGAGGGTACCGATCCCTCCGATGCTCGGCCCGAGCTCATCGACGAGCTCCGCACCCGGCACGCGCCATGGTCTGAAGCCATCGCCGTCGACACCCATCCACATCCCGACGACGTCCTCGACGCCACCATCGCCCGCCTCGGATGCCTCTGACCCACCCTCCGATGCCACACCCGAACTGTGCGTCAAACCCACCGCCAATCCCGTTCTGTGCGTCAAACTTCCCGGCTGCGGGAACTCTGACGCACAGAACGGGGATCGCGAGGAGTTTGACGCACAGAACGCCTGCGCTCCATGGCTCACGCCCGTCACCACCCATGCGTGCGAGTGAGGCGGGGGAGAAGGGGACCTTCGTCCGTTCCCGAGAAGCACCGCCGAGCGTAGGTTCAACACCAGAACAACAAACGAGGAGGTTCGCCTCATGACCGGAGGACGAACGAATCTGGTGATACTCGGGGCGGGCACTGGCGGCACTCTTGCCGCCAACAAGCTGCGTCGGCACTACTCGACGAGCGAGCTCCACATCGACATCATCGACCAGAACAACGACCACATCTACCAACCCGGACTGCTCTTCGTACCCTTCGGCCTGGCCGAACCCGAGGAGATCGTCCGCAAACGAGATCGCCAACTCCACCGCGACATCACGTACCACGCGGCGACGATCCAAACCGTCGACATCGAAGAACAGACGGTTCTGCTCGACAATGGCGAGTTGTTGCCGTACGACCTGTTGTTGGTCGCCACGGGCACCTCGCTCCTGCCCGACGAAACCGAAGGACTGCTCGGGTCGGGGTGGATGAAGGACGTCTTCACCTTCTACGACATGGAGGGAGCAACGGCACTCGCCGAGCGGCTCGAGACCTTCACGTCGGGCCGGCTCGTGATCAACGTGTTCGACATGCCGATCAAGTGCCCGGTGGCGCCGCTCGAGTTCGCGTTCCTCGCCGACTGGTACTTCACCGAGCGAGGCGTACGTGACGACATCACGATCACGTACGTCACGCCGCTCGACGGTGCCTTCACCAAACCGGTGGCGGCGTCGGCATTGGGCAACCTCTTGGCCGACAAGGGCATCGAGGTGGTGACCGAGTTCAACACCGGTGAGGTCGACGAGGACCGGAAGGTCATCATCGGCTACGACGGCCGTGAGGTCCCCTACGACCTTGCCGTCGTCATCCCGCTCCACGGCGGTGCGCCCTACGTCGAGGAGTCCGAAGGATTGGGCGACGAACTCGGCTTCATCCCGACCGACAACGCGACGCTGCAGTCGCTGGTGAAGCCCAACATCTTCGTGATCGGCGATGCCGCCGACGTCCCGACGTCGAAGGCCGGCTCGGTCACCCACTTCGAGGGTGACGTGCTCCTCGAGAACATGGAGGCCTTCATCGATGGGGAGGAGTTGCCGGCCCGCTTCGACGGGCACGCGAACTGCTTCATCGAAACGGGGTTCTCCAAGGCCCTGCTCATCGACTTCAACTACGAGACCGAACCGCTGCCGGGGCACTATCCCGGACCCCTTGGACTGCCGCTGTTGAAGGAGTCCCGCCTCAACCACATGGGCAAGCTCATGTTCCAGTCCTTCTACTGGCACAGCTTGCTCCCCGGCCGAGACATGCCCGGCATCGGTTCCGACATGCCGACCATCGGCAAACATGCCGTCGCCAACTAGCGCAACCCACGATTTCACGAGAAAGGCAGATGCACCATGGCAACCAAGACGCTCGCCGGCGCCACCATCGAGGTCGACAAGGAGGGCTTCTTCGTCGATCCCAACCAGTGGACCGAACCCATGGCCGTCGAGATGGCGGCAGAAGCAGACCTCGGTGAGCTGACCGACAAGCACTGGCAGGTCATCAACTTCATGCGCAAGGAGTATTTCGAGAAAGGCACCGGACCGACGGTCCGCAAGCTGGGCAAGACCTCCGGCGTGTCGGTCAAGGAGCTCTATGAGCTCTTCCCGAAGGGCCCGGCCAAGATTGCCGCCCGCTGCGCCGGAATCCCCAAGCCGAAGGGATGCATCTGATGTCCGACGATACCGAACCAGCACCGATCGAGAAAGTCTCGATCATCATCTCCAAGGGTTCGCTCGAAGGGATCTATCCGGGTCTGATCATGGCCAACGGGGCTCGAGCCGAGGGCATCGAGGCCAACGTCTTCTTCACCTTCTTCGGCATGGACGCCGTGCACAAGAAGCACCAGTCCCACATCAAGGTGGCCACCGTCGGCAACCCGGGTCTCCACATCCCCACGTGGGCCGGCGGCCTGCCCGGCGTGTCGGGGCTGATGACCAAGTACATGGAGCACCAGATCGAGGAGCTCGACATTCCCGATATCCCCGAGTTCGTGCAGATGATCGCCGACACCGGCGCTGGGTTGTACGCCTGTCTTGCCTCGGTCGATCTGTTCAAGCTCGAGCGGGAGGACCTGATCGATGAACTCGACGACATCATCACCGTCGGTGAGTTCTACGAGAAGGCAGCGGGCGGCCAGATCATCTTCACCTGATCGTCCACCGGTGACGCCGACTGGGATGGCTCACACGATGAGCGCCGGATACAGCGCCAGGTAGAGCATCACGAGGGCCAGCCCCGTCGGCCAACGGGGCTGGCCCTCGCGTAGGAGCAGCGACGTGACGACGGCGATGACCGCTGCAGTGAGCAGGCTGCCGCGGGCCAACCCGGCGCTCAGCACGGTGGGGAAGAGTAGCGGTCCGACCGCAGGCGACAGGGTGGCATCGACGAACGACGAGCCGAGTAGGTCGCCCAGCGCCAGCGCACCCTCACCCCGGCGTAGGGCACGGGCATCGACGACGAGTTCGGGCAGCGACGTGCCGGCGGCAAGCACGAAGAAGCTCAGCAGGTATTCGGGAACCCCGAAGGCGCTGGCGGCCCGAGTGAAGCATTCGACGGCGAGCGCAGCTCCCGCCCCGACGATCAGCAAGAACATCACCGTGCGTCGAAGCTCGCGCCGGAGCACGTCGCCCGGTGGGCGCGGAGTGTCGCCCTCGGATCGGATTCGGCGCTCGTCGGGTGTCGGCCGTTGGATGATGAACGTGCCGACGAGCCAGGTCGCGATCAGGAGCAGCGCGTCGACTCGACTCAGGAACTCGTCGTCGATCACCATGGCCCCGATGAGCAGGGCCAGGACCGTGAGCGACCCGGTGGTCACCACGAACCGGCGCTCGGTCTCGAGGCGGCCCGACATCGCCAGCACACCGAGGACGAGCGTGGACTGCGTCACCACCGAGCCGATCGAGTCCCCGATGTTGAGGTCGCCGTGACCCGTCGCGGAGGAGACGATGCTGTTCGCGATCTCGGGAAGGTCGGTGCCGATGGCCACAACGGTCATCCCGAGAACGAAGGGCGACAACCCGAGCAGCCGGCCGACCTCGGATGCCGCGTCGAGCGCGTGGCGGCTGGCAATGATCGCGACCGTCAACCCGGTCACGACGCCGACGATCCACAGCACTGTCATCGAAACACCGGCATGCGCCCGGGCTTCAACCGTCGGACGGGACGACGACGACCGGCGCGATCGGGTGGCGGATGAGCGCGTCGGTGGTGGACCCGAGCAGCAGATGCGCCACTCCTCGGTGCCCTCTGGTGCCGAGAACGAGGAGTTGCGCCGTCGTGGCGAGTTCCTCGAGCACCTCGCGCGGTTCGCCGTAGAGGACCCGAGTGGTGACCTCGTGTGCCTCGGGACCGATCGCACGACGGGTCTCGTCGACCGTCGTGCGCAGCAGCCGCTCCGCCGCCTGTGCGGTTTCCGTCTTCGGCGGCAGGTCAGGGCGCAGCGTCACGTCAATCGGATCGAGGTAGCTCATCACGGCGACCAACAGCGTGTTTGCGGGTGTGTTGGTGAGCGCCCATCGCAGAGCGGCGGTGGCATTGGGCGAACCGTCGATGCCGACGACGACGGGGCCTTGCCGAGGCGTCATCGGGAGATCGCGTGGCACGACCACGACGGGGACTCGGGCATGGGTGACCAAATGCATGCCTGTCGATCCGAGCAGGGTGCCGCGGAGCGCATCGCGGCCGCGAGTGCCGACGGCGATGAGGTTGGCCCGCGCCCCGATGGTGACGAGGGTCGGGCCGGCGGCGGCCTCGCACACGATGGGATCCGCCGTGGGCTCGATACCGAGCGAGTCGAGTTCGTGCCGGGCTTGGCGTTCGGCCCGGAGTTGAAATTGCTCGCTGGGCGGAGGTGCCGGGGCGCCGGGGAAGGGGTTGGGGACCAGCCACCATGGGAACCGCCAGGCGACGACCGGTTGAATCGGTCCGAAGTGATCGGTGTGAGCAGCGGCCCAGCGCATGGCTGCCCGGGAACCATCGGATCCGTCGATCCCGACCACGATGCCGTAGCGCTCGCTTCGCTCCGCTCGATCTTCGACCATGCCTCCGATCGTCGCCTGGCCCTGCGAACAGAGCCAGGGGACAAGGTCACGTGAATGTCTGGTCGATCCAGCGGCGCAGCGCGTCTTCGGGCAGCGCACCGATCTGGCGCCCGACTTCGACGCCGCGATCGAACAGCAGCAGTGTCGGGATGCTCTGTGCCCGCAGTCTCGCCGAGATCGCCGGCGCTTCATCGACGTTGAGCTTCACCACCCGGAGTTTGCCGGAGCGCTCCGCGGCGAGGCGCTCGAGCATCGGCGCCACCATCTTGCACGGCCCGCACCACGGGGCCCACAGGTCGACCAGCACCGGCAGTGTGGAACGCTCGATGGCCTCGTCGAAGTCGTTGGCGGTGGCATTGACGATCCAGGGGAGGTCTTGCTTGCACTTCGCGCAGCGCGGCCGCCCGATCGCCACGACGGGCACCCGGTTCCGGGCCCCGCAACTGCGGCAGGTGGTGCTGTTCGAGGTCATGGTCGATCCCTTCTGTTCCCGTCGGGCTGCAAGACCCGGGCGACGGCCTCGATGAGCGCTTCCGACGTCACCGGTTTCGTGAGGACGTGGTCGTCGCCGAACGGCAGCGTTGCTGGGCTCTCGACCGAGTAGCCGCTCATGAAGAGCAACGGGATCTGAGGCCACCGCTCCCGGATGATCGAGGCCAGCTCCGGCCCACTCATCCCCGGCATGACGGCGTCGGTGATCACCAACGCGATGTCGTCGTACCGCTCGAGGGTCTCGAGGGCCTCATCGGCGTCGAGCGCACTGTGCACACGGAACTGCTGATCCTCGAGCAGTTCGGTCGTCAGTTCGAGCAGTTCGGCCTCGTCCTCGACCACCAGGAGCGAGGTGCTCGGCCGGAGTGGTGTCGGGAGCATGGGCGGTACCTGCTCGGCCGAGGTGGTCACGGGGACGATCGGGAGGACGATGGTGATGGTGGCGCCGTTCCCTGGCGTCGAGGTTGCGGTGATCGTGCCGTTCGCCTCGGTGATGGTGGCGTAGGTGGTGGCCATCCCGAGTCCCGTGCCGACGCCGGGCATCTTGGTCGTGAAGAACGGTTCGAAGATGGACGCCAGAGTGTTGTCGTCCATGCCGACGCCGGTATCGGTGACGCGTAGCACCGCCGAGGGTGTCGGGTCATCGCCAGCGTCGAGCACCATGGTGAGCGTGCCGCCGGCCGGCATGGCGTCTCGTGCGTTGGCCGCGAGGTTCAGCAGCGCTGCCTCGAGCCGGCCCTCGTCGACCGGCACGACTACTGGATACGGCGGCACCGTGACATCGAGACGCACGTCCTCACCAAGCAGGTACGGCAGCGACGCAGCGGTGCGATGCAATAGATCAGCGAGGTCGGTGACCTTGCCTGACGTTGCCGATGGGCGGTTCAGCAGCATGAGGCTGCGCACCAGCGAGGTGGCTCGGCGGACGGCGCGTTGGATCGCTTCGATCCTGGCGAGCTGATCGTCGGTCAGCGGTTGCACTTGCGACGAGCGTTCGAGCGCCTCGGTATGGCCCTGCACGATGGCCAGCACATTGTTGAAGTCGTGGGCGATGCCGCCGGCGAACGCCCCGAGCGACTGCATCTTCGCCGAGTGCACCAGCTGCTGCTCGAGCGAACGTTGTTCCGTGACATCGAGCGCGATGCCCAACATGCGCGCCGGTCGGCCGGCATCGGTCCACTCGGTGGCCACGCCTCGGTAGCGGTTCCACCGCCAGGTGCCGTCACGGTGGCGGACCCGGAGCGTATGCTCGACCAGTCGCTGACCTGCGGCCTCCGATTCCTCCAACAACCGCTGCAACTCGGGCCAGTCGTCAGGGTGCACCCACGCCTGCCACGGTCCATCGGTGAGATCGACCGTGCCCGGTTCGTAGCCGAGGAGCCGGTACCAGCTGTCGCTGAGCAGGAGCGTGCCGTCGAGCATGTTCCATTCACCCACGGCAGCCTTCGTCGCGTCGAGGACGAGCTCCAGCTGACGCTCGCGTCCCTGACTCTGGTCGAGCGCGACCCGGAGCGCTGTCTCAGACCGAGCCAGTTCGTCGGTACGGTCGGCGACCATGCGTTCCAATGCGTCGGCTGCTTCGGCCTGTGCTCGCTCGAGCTCGATGCGGTCGCTGATATCGAGGATGTGGGCCAGCGTGACGATGCTGTCGTCCTTCACCCGGAGGGCGCGAGCGTTGAGCTCGGCCCATCGGTAGGTGCCATCGGCATGCAGATATCGCTTGCGTCGCCGCACGGTGTCGACGGCTCCAGCTCGGATCGCTGCGGCCGATTCGAGGTCGGCGGCCCGATCGTCGGGGTGGGTCAGATCGTTGAAGTTGACGCCCAACAGATCGTCGGGCGTTGTGCCGAGGAATCGGGCGAGGGCCCGATTCGCCACATGGATCGTACGATTCCCCTCGTCATCGAGCAACGCCAGGGCCATGCCGACAGGCGCGTCATCGAACGCCGCCTCGGACAGGTCGAGGAAGTCGTCCCAGTCGACCTTCATCGACGAGCCGGCAGCGTCGCCGGTGGTCACGGCACGAACCGATAGCCGGCGCCTCGCATCGTATGGATCCAACGCGGGTCGGACGGGTTCGGCTCGATCTTGCGGCGAAGCCGGTGGATGTGTTCGGCGACCGTGGATGGGCTCTGCCACTCGGGATCGGAGCTCCACACCCGGCGGAGCAACTGGGCTCGGGAAAACACCTGGCGAGGCGATTCGGCGAGGAAGGCCAACAGGTCGAACTCCTTGGCGGTCAGGTCGATGTACTCGTCGTCGACTCGTACGTCGCGTGCCGCAAGGTCGATCACGAGGCGGTCGAAGTCGAGCCGGGTCGGGGGTGCGTGCTCGGGCATCGCCTCGGCTCGCCGCAACACGGTCTTGACCCGAGCCGCAAGCTCGCGAGACGAGAAGGGCTTGACGACGTAGTCGTCAGCGCCCATCTCGAGTCCGACCACACGGTCGGCTTCGGAGTCCCACCCCGACAAGATGATCACCGGGAGCGAGCCCATCTGGCGAACGGTGCGGAGCAGATCGAGGCCGCTCATGTCGGGCAGACCGAGATCGAGCACGACGAGGTCTGGCGGCCGGGAGCGGATGATGTCGAGGGCGCGATGTCCGTTCGAGGTGCCGATCACTTCGAAGTGGTGGTCGGTCAGCTCCGCTCCGACGATGGATCGGAGTTCGTCGTCGTCGTCGACGACCAGGACTTGTGCCCGTGGCGAGTCATCGGCGCTTCGTGCGTCGTCGAGCATCGGTCCGGGGGACGGTGGTGCGTTGGGGGCCATGTCGCCTCCTCACAGAAGTGGAAGCACATCGGAGACCAAATCCTCCGACAGCTCAGTTGTACCTTGCCGACGACCTGCGTGGACAGGGTCTTTGGTCGGGGTCGGGTTGGGGTCGGCGTCAGGTCCGGCATCGGAGGTGACCTGTTGCTCTGTCGCCGAGGACGCACCATGGGCTGAGATCGACGCATGGAGCATCGAGCACACGACCGCAGGCGCATCGAGGAGGTCATGACGATCGAACCGGTCGTGATCGGACCCGACGACCCCATCGGTCGGGCCCGCGACCTCATGCTCACCCTCGGGATCCACGCCTTGCCGGTCGTGGCCAGCGGCAGCGTCGCCGGCCTGGTCACGAGCACGGATCTCGTTGACGACTGGCCGGACGAGGATCCGGTGTCGAGCGTGATGACCTCGGTGCCGTACACCATCGACGCCGAGAGCGAGGTCGGTGAGGCCGCTCGCTACATGCTCGAGCAGCGAGTCCACCACCTCCTCGTCGTTCGAGGGGCGGCGACGGTCGGCATCCTCAGCAGCCTCGATCTGCTGGCGGCGCTACTAGCCGACGACGAGTAGGTCTCAGGCAGGGCGGAGAGGCGAGACGTTGCACTGCGATTCGCCTCCTTCGTCGGCGAAACAACCAGGCTGGGCTTCTGGGTCGGTGCACGTCAAGGGCTCCTTCGTCGCCCTCTCCGCGCACCTCCTTAAGCCGCCGGTTCGCTCCGGCGTGGCGGCACCAGGATCAGCGGCAACGCGGCGCGGTGCAGTGTGCGCATGGCCTGGCCGCCGAACCGGAGACCGCTGAATCCGCCCGTGCCGCGAGTGCCGATGACGACCACCGACGCCTTCTTCTCGTGTGCCAGATCGAGCACCGCAGCGGCCGGATCGGTGTTGACGACCGACACGGCGGTGGTCGTGATCCCACAATCCTTCAGCGGTTCCGACCACTGATCGAGACGCTGGCGTTCGGCCTCATCGAGCCGAGCCAAGGCCGAGACTCGGTCGTGACCCTGGTGCGGTAGGCGGGCGTGGACGGCGACGACCTCGACGCCCAAGCCCTCGGCGACCTGGGCGGCCAGTTCGGCAGCACCCGCGGACTCTCGCGATCCGTCGAGCCCGAGCACCACCGGACCCGGCTCATCGTTCAACACTGCGTCGAGGGGGATCACGGCGAGCGGTGTGTTCGTGTGGTGTGCGACGTACTCGACCACGCTGCCGACGTGGAAGAAGCCTGGTTCGCTGCCTCGGCCCGCCCGGCCGAGGACCAGCAGGCCGTACTCGCGGGTTGCCGCCGTGGTGGAAAGCACCTGGCGGGGGTCGCCGTCGGCGATGTACACCGGCAGCGACTGGTCGACGCCGTGCTCGCGAAGTGAGCGTCGATAGTCATCCAGCAGGTCGTCGTGCAGCGCGACCGTCATTTCGGCCGGCGGCTGGGTGAAGGCACTCAGGACCGCCAGCGGTGCGTGCGTCCGTTCCGACAGCACCTCGGCCCAGCGCAGGGCGGCCTGCGATCCGTTGGAGCCATCGAAGCCGACGGCGATCGTCGAGAACACAGCCATGGAACGTCACCTCACTCGTCGATGTCGACTCGGCACCTTGTCGGTCGAGTCGTTCGAGCAGCATCAGTCTCGGTCCCGGTCGAGGCCAGGACCAGGGTCCAGCGGCCCTCGACGAGTTTGATCGGATGTTGACGATCGAGGTATCGACCGTGGATCTCGACGCGGGACGCTCGTCACATGACACCAAGGACTGCGAGTGCACGAGAGGCCTCGGGCGAAGCACCGACCATCGGTGTGTTCGTCCTCGACGACCACGACGTCGTCGTTCGCGGTCTCGTCGACCTGATCGACGCCGAGCCCGACATGGTGGTCGTCGGCACGGCGGCCACCGAACGCGAAGCGATCCGACGGATCGACCGTCTCCAGCCCGATGTCGCCGTGCTCGATGTGCGGCTCGCCGAAGGATGTGGCCTCAACGTCTGCCGACACGTCAGCAAGCGTCATCCCGGGGTCGCATCGGTGATGCTCACCTCGATCGATGACCAACGGGTACTGGTTGAAGCCGCGGTGGCCGGTGCGGTGGGGTTCTGCCACAAGAGCCTCAGTGCCGCCGACATCATCGACACCGTTCGGGCAGTGGCGGGCGGCGCCCGATTGCTCGATCCGTCCGAGGTGGACGAAGCAGCGAAGGCCGTCGTCAGCGAGGAGGGCCCGGCGGTCTCGGCGCTCAGCGACCAGGAGCGTCAGATCGTCGAACTCATCGGCAAGGGCTGGTCGAACCGACAGATCGGCATCGAGATGATCCTCGCCGAGAAGACCGTGAAGAACTACGTCTCGCGCTTGCTCGGCAAGCTCGGGATGGCGCGACGGGCCGAGGTGGCGGCGTTGGCCGGTCGCATGGCCGAACGAGAAGCAGGGTGGGAGTCGTTGACCGCGTGATCGGTGCACCCCGAAGCACGCACGGATCGGAGCAAGGAGAAGGAGCTGATCATGGGATATATCGTCGTTGGTTTGGATGGCTCGCTGACCTCGCGGGCGGCGTTCGCCGAAGCGGTCCGTGAAGCCGAGTGGCGCAACGCCAGCATCGTCGCCGTGCATGCGGTCCCCCTGCCCGCCGTGATGGGCACGGAGTTCGGTGCCGTGATCGAGCTCGACGCCCTACGGGATGCGGGCGAGGAGTTCCTCACCACGGAAATGGCAGAACTCGAGTCCCGCTATGAGGGTGGGTTTCCCGTGCCGGTCACGGCCACCTCCAGCCTCGGGCACTCCGGCGCCGAGATCATCAAGGCCGCCGAGGGCGGCGATGACGGTCCGGCGGAGATGGTCGTCCTCGGGTCGCGCGGGCTCGGGGGCTTCAAGGGGCTGCTTCTCGGCTCGGTGACGACCTATGCCGTGCACCACCTCACCTGCCCGCTCCTCATCGTGCCTGCATCGTGAACGGTCGCAGCCGCTGACCGTCACCACGAGGTCCCCTGGTCATTCGAGGGCATGACCAGGGGGCCTCCTCTTTCTGTCCCGAGCACCAGTTCACTCTTCGTCGTGCACGACCATGAAGCTGCGGGCGCTGTGACTGGCGATCCGGGTCGACACGCTGCCTCGCAGGAACCTCGTCGAGCGGCTCATGCCCCGGCTGCCCACGATGATCAGCTGCGCATCGACCTGATCGGCGATGTCGAGGATCGCCGACGCCGGATGGTCGTCAACGAGGTGTGGCTGACAGTCGACCTTGCGGTCGGCGAGGAACGTGGCAGCCCGCAGCAGATCGGCCTCGGGTGCTGCGGTCGGGTTGTAGTTGATGCGAAATTCCTCGGGCATCTGCGCCAGAAGGCCGGCGGTGTCGCCCGCCGAAGGCAGGCGGAACGCAGTGACGACG
Organism: Acidimicrobiales bacterium; assembly: GCA_041394265.1. Lineage (NCBI taxonomy): Bacteria > Bacillati > Actinomycetota > Acidimicrobiia > Acidimicrobiales > Acidimicrobiales bacterium. The sequence goes on along the minus strand of JAWKIO010000005.1, from coordinate 195,410 downwards.
TGGACCACGCCGGTGTCGGCGACGAGCTGGGCTGCGGTGTCGAGGGCGCGCAATGCCGTCGGCGAACCGTCGAACCCGACGACGATGGTGTCGAGCTTCATGATCTTCTCCGTTCTCGAGGTGGAAGCAGTTCTCAACTCGGAGACGTCCCGTCACAGGCGTGCGAGCGCGCTCCGTAGCCTTCCGGCGATGTCATCCGCGATGGTTTCGATGACGACCACGTCATCCATCTCGGCGTCGGGCGCCGAGCGCAGCACCGCCGCCACGACGGCAGCAGGGTCCATGGCCCGCACGATCGTCTCGTCGTTCTCGCGGGAGACGATGACGTTGCACGGCAGGAGCACTCCCAGCGCCGGGTAGGTGCCGATCAACTGCTGCGCGCTCGGCGGGTGGCACGCGCCGAGGATGAGATAGGGCTCGTGCTCCCCGCCCAGCTTCTTCGTGAGCGTGGCCGCCATGTCGATCTCGGTGAGCACGCCAAAGCCCTCTTCGGCCAGAGCGTCGCGGCACGCCGCCACGGTCTGGTCGAAGTCCGCGGACGACACCACCTCGATCGCCATGCGCCCGGCGGCGTCGTGCTCGTGGTTCGTAGTCATCACCATCTCCTCTGCGTCCCCCGGCTCGCCGGCGGGTCCGGTTTCGATCTGCCCTCTGCTCGATTGTCCGACGCTCCGAGAAAGGAGGGGAGGGGCCAAGGTCCCTGGGCGGGGGGAGCGATCGCCGCTTGGATGGATGGCACCACAACTCCGGGGGTGCCCGATGAATGCCACGACGTCCGCTCAACCACCTCGGCTGTTCGACCGCAACGAGGTCGCTCAGCTGCTCGTGCCCGTGATGGCCGATCAACGATCTGATCGGGGAGTCGGTGTGGCACTGCAGTTGGCCGAGGACTGGGACCTGCCGGTCACATTGCTCCACATCGGCGCCCTCGATGGCGATGCCGACGCCCCGCCGTCCGCCGTGGCCGACATGGCGATCGACCTTCGACGCCACCATCCTGCCGTCACGATCGAGACCGAGGCCTTCGACCACGAGGACGTGGCCATCGCCATTGCCGAAGCGGCTGGCAGTGACACATTGGTCGTCCTCGCCACCGACCACGCCAGCCAATGGCTTGGCGACGATTCGGTCGCCGAACGTCTGGTCCAGCGACGATCGGCGCCGCTCCTCCTGATCGGTCCTCGTGCCCGGGGCTACCACGCCTCCGGCGAGGTGATCGTCGCGCTCGACGGAACTCGCCTGGCCGAGGACGGTGTTGCGGTCGGTCTGGCGTTGGCGGCCGCCGCCGAGACGGCCGTTCGAGTCGTGACCGTGATCCCGACGGCCACCCTCGAACACATCGAACATCTCAAGGAACGAGGTCAACGAGTGTCGGAAAGCTCGTATCTGCGCGAGCTGGCCGATGGCCTGGTCGATCAGCCGGCGCCGGTGGCATGGGAGATCGTGCATGGCGAGGAAGCGATCGACGAGCTGGTCGACCTTGCGGCTCGGCGCCACGCCGCGATGCTCGTCGCCACCACCCATGCTGGCACCGGTGCGGTCCGTCAACGCTTCGGGAGTACCAGCATGGGGCTGGTCGAGCGGGCCACCGTCCCCGTGATGATCGTGCACCCCGTCGGGCATCAGTCGTCGATGGGTTGAGACACCTGCTGCTCGTCGGTCGCCGGCGCGATCCCGGAGAGCGAGGCCGTTGCCTCCTCGATCAGCTCGGTCACCGGTCGACGTGTGAGCTCATGCGTCGCCGGGTCACGGTGGTAGCCGTCGACCAGGCGAAGGCTGGGATGAACGACGGGCGTCTCGAGCACGAGCGCTGCGGTCGACGGCTTCGCCGGATCGAGGACCCGCACCACCACGTCGGCGCCCTCGACCAGCGGGCACGGCGTACCGCGCACGACCGGGCAGCCGTGCGCAGTGGCATCGGGGCCACGGCAGACCATCACGTCGAAACCGGCGGCGATGGCGTCGAGCGATCCGGGCCAGCGTGACCGCTCCGACTCGACGAGGAGGCGCGGCTTGCGCTCGGTTCGCTCCGTTTCTTTCTGAGCCGGCCATGACGGGACTCGCCCGGTCGTGCTCATCGACACCCGAGTGGTCGACCAGTCGTCGGAGCTCATGGTGGCCACCCCCCGCGCGTTTGCCATGGCTGCCATCCGTCGGTTGTCCGAGAGCACCAACGCCTGGATGTTCGGAACGCCCCTGGCTGCAGCGTGGCGGAGCAGCGCATCGAGTAGCCACGGGCCAAGCCAACCCCTCGCCGCCGGATCGACGGCGATGCCGAGCTCTCCGTCGCCGTCGCAGAGTTTGGCGTAGCCGGCTTCGGCGATGATCTGCTCGCCGTCCCCGTCCCCGTCGCCGTCGCCGTCGCCGTGGCGAACGGCGATGAGGCCGAACCCGCCCTTCGACTCGATGTCGGCCCAGTTCTCGAACCACGGCGACACGGGCGCCGTGGTCGTGAAGAACCGCCGGTAGATGTCTTCGGGGCGGAGGCGGGCGTAGAGCGCCGCCAGCCCCGGAGCGTCGGCCGGTCGTGTGTGTCGAAGTTCGATCCAGCGGCCAGGCGAGAGGTCGACGCGGTCGCCGCACAGCTCGCAACGTCGTTCGTCGGTGATGGTCATCAGGTCCTCCGCCTTCACACGATGGCCGACGATGCCGGCATGCGGGAGGGCCGGATGTCCTTTTCAGTGTCGAGTTGCCAATGGCAGCGTGACGCGTAGGGCGATGAGCAGCCCGATCAGGGCAACGATGGCGCCGGCCACGGCATCGAGCAAGTAGTGGTTCGCCGTCATCAGCACCGCCGCCGTCATCAGCACAGGGCTCGCCGACGCGATCACCCGATGGCGCCACGTCGTACCGACCCGCCACAGGGCGATGCCCACGAGCAGATTCCATCCGACGTGCAGACTGGGGATCGCGGCGTACTTGTTGACCAGGCTGGGCGGCTGCAGCAGCCGGTACGACGTCGACATCTCGGTGACGGTGTCGACGAATCCGGCGCCGATCAGTCGTGGCGGGGCGACAGGATAGGAGACGAAGATCAGGAGACCGATGGCGCCCGAGATGAACATGGCGTTGCGCAGCAGCAGGTAGTGATAGCGATGCCGTTCGTGGAGCCACACGAGCGTGGCGACGATCACCGGCCAGTGCCCCCAGATGTAGACCCAGTTCGCCAGGGTCGTCAGCGTCCGGTGGCTGGCCAGATGGTCTTGCGACGCTGGTTCGAGCGCGATACCGAGCCGCTGCTCGAGCGCCATGATGTCGCGGCCGTGTTGGATGGCCGTCGCCGCCGAGCCCTCGGTGATGCCGCGGACCGCAAAGTAGAACAAGACGGCGAGACCCACGAGGAGGGACTGTTTGGCCAACTCGATCCAGCCGTTGACCTCGGGAAGTTCGGGCTCAGCGCCATCGCGATCGTCGTCGATTACCACCGGTTCGTCGGTGATCGTGAGCTCGTCGGACCTGGGTTCCTCGGCCACCGGCTCATCGACCGATGCCTCGGTGACGGCCGCGTCGAAGCTCTTGTCGGACGGACGGGTCGTTGGTGCACGCATGTCGAACGCACCTCCACAGCGAAGCTCTGCCCTTCGATCATGACCCACGTCGGGGCGGACAGGCCGTCGGTGACGTGGGGTTGAGCGAGCGTTGATCGACAACAGGGTCCCAAGTGTTGATGGGACTGTCAGAGTGGAGGCATCGATGGAACGAAGGGATCGGTGTGCGGTCGTCTACGTTGCGCACTCGTCTGCCGGAGCGGGGCGTGAGCCTGCTCGGACATGGGGTGGTCGGCTACTCGCTGTACCTCCGCTCGTTCGCCGATACGAACGGGAACGGCGAGGGCGATCTCCGGGGCGTGATCGACCACCTCGACCATCTCCGTGGGCTGGGTGTCGGACTGGTGTGGATCGCTCCGTTCTACCCATCGCCGATGGTCGATGGCGGTTATGACGTGATCGACCACTGCGGCGTGGATGCACGCTTCGGCACCCTCGATGACGTCGACGAACTGCTCGACAGCGCGCACTCGCTCGGGATGGCGGTCGTCGTGGACCTGATCGCCAATCACACGAGCAACCAGCACCCGTGGTTCATTGCTGCCCGAGCGAGCCGGTCGAACCCGTGGCACGATCACTACGTCTGGGCCGACCCGTCGGACGATGGCGGCCCACCGAACAACTGGGTGAGCTACTTCGGGGGACCGGCATGGACCTACGAGCCGAGCGTTGGCCAGTACTACCTGCACCTCTTCCACGCCGAGCAGCCGGACCTCAACTGGCGGCATGCCGAAGTGCGTCGGGAGTACGAGCGGATCCTGCGGTTCTGGCTCGATCGCGGCGTCGACGGATTCCGGGTCGACGTGGCCCAGGGATTGGTCAAGGACGAACACCTCCGGTCGAATCCGCAGACACGCTCGCTCGACCCCGGCGACGACCGCATCCGCCAGTGGCAGGCCTTCGAGCACGACCGCGACATCCTGCAGCCCGAGACACGCGACATCTTCCGACGATGGAAGCAGATCTGCGACGAGTACGGCGCCATCCTCATCGGCGAGGTGTCGGTCGACGATCCCGAGCGGTTCGCTCGCTTGCTCGGCGACGGCGGCCTCGACCTCGGCCTCTGGCTCGAGCCGATGCACGTGCCGTGGTCGGCCCATGAGCTTCGTCGTGTCCTCGGGGCACCGGTCCAGCTGACGACGAACCACAACAGCATCGGATGGCAGGTATCGAGTCTCGACGAGCCCCGGGCAGTGTCGCGATTCGGCGGCGGGGAGCGAGGGCGACGCCGGGCACTGGCGCTGTCGACGCTCATGGCCTTTCTGCCCGGCGTTCCGTTCATCTACCAGGGCGACGAACTGGGGCTCGAGCAGGGCCGGATCGACCCCGGCGACCGGGTGGATCGGGTGGGGGGCGAACCAAGCGCCGGACGCGACGGCTGCCGCACTCCGATGCCGTGGAACACTGGGCCGATGGCGGGCTTCACCGGGGGATCACAGATGTGGCTCCCGTTCAGCGCCGACGCTCCGTCGCGATCGGTCGCTTCTCAAACCGGTCAAACCGCAAGCAGCTTGGAGCGGCACCGTTCGCTTCTCGCCGCTCGTCGGCACCATTGCCCCGACCCCAACACCGCGGTGGAATGGCTCGATGACCTGATGCCTTCGCTGCTCGGATTCCGACGTGGCGAGTTGACCGTGATCGTCAACATGGCCGACGAACCGACGACCATCGCGCTCTCGGGGAAGATCGTGTTCGATTCGCAAGGATCGGCCGGCCCCGACGTACTCACCACCTCCGACACCGACGTCAACCTGGTTCACCTTTCCGAGGCGCAGGCGGTCGTGGTTCGATCCTGGCGCTCCTCCCACTCCGGCCCCGCCGGATACGAATGAAAAGAGCAATCTCCGTGCAGCAACCGCTGATCATTCCCGGACCCGGCGCGGTCCTGCGTCACTCGTGGCCGAACGTGCTCGTCGGGAAGGTGGTCCCGCTGGTCCTCTTCCTGAGCTTCCTGCGCCTGATCGGCACGACGGGAGCCCTGATCGCCGCGCTCGGGTGGTCGGTGGCCGTTGTCATCCATCGCCGTCGTGCTGGGCGTGAGGTCCCGGGGCTCGTCCTGCTCAGCACCATCGGCCTGGCGGCGAAGACCGTCCTCGCCTTGGCCACCGGCAGTCTGGTCGTCTACTTCCTTCAGCCGACCATCACCACCGCCATGGTGGGCGTGGCCTTTCTCGCCTCCGTGTTGATGGGGAAGCCACTGGCCGAGCGCCTCGCCGGCGACTTCTGCCCGTTCGATCCCGAGACGGCGGAGCACCCGCTGCTACGGCTCTTCTTCGCCCGCCTCTCCCTGCTGTGGGCGGCTACCAGCCTGGCCAACGCCGCGGTCACACTGTGGTTGTTGTTCACCCAGTCGGTGACAACGTTCGTGATCATCAAGTCGTTCATGGGGCCGACCTTCACCGCCGCGACACTCGGGATCGCAGCGGTCTGGTTCCGGTTCAGAACCCGGCAGGACGGTGTGCAGCTGCACTTCGCCAAGACGATGGATCTCGGCTCGGCCAACGTCCTCGTTCCCGAGTTGGCGACGGCGAAGTGACATGGAGGTCGTCGCCCACCGTGCCGGGAACGATCCCGTCGCGCTCCGAGCGGCCGAGGGGATTGCCGACCTCATCGAACTCGACGTCCACCGGGACCGAGGCCATCGGGTGGAAGTCCGGCACGCAAAGCGACTGTGGCCAACGCGGCGACTCTGGGAGCGCTGGTATCTGCTGCCCCGCGACGCGGTGTCACCGCAGCTCGACGAAGTCCTCTCCGCTGCCCGGTCCGACACGGGACTGTGGTTCGACCTCAAGGGCGTGTCCACGAACCTCACTAGTCGTTTGCTCGAACTCGCCGAGTCGGGACAACGCCCCATCGTGGTGTCGTCGAAGTCGTGGTGGCTCCTCGGTCGGTTGACCGGCACCCCGAACCTGCGCACGTTCCGCTCGGTTGGGAATCGCTTCGAGCTACTGCTGCTGTTCTGGCTGCCAACACGCGTGCAGACTGATGGCATCGTGGTGCACCGCCGACTCCTGTCACCGCGGATCCTCGAGCGCCTGCAACATCGGGGTCCGGTCTTCACATGGAACGTCACCGACCACGCCATGCTCGCCGACCTGTCGGAGCGAGGGATCGCCGGTGTGATCCTCGATGATCTCGACCTGGCACGCCCGTGACCATCGGGTCTGCCGGCGCGGCCCCTTGGGCCCGAGAGGCGGAGGACGTTGTCGCCGACCTGGCCAGTGACGCCAGCGCCGGGCTCACGTCGGACGAAGCCGAGCGACGTCTCCAGACGGTCGGGGCGAATGCGCTGAGGACTGTCGAGCCCCCGTCGTGGCTTCGCCGGATGATCGCCCAGTTCGACGATCCGCTGGTGCTCCTCCTGCTCGCTGCCGTGGTGATCTCACTCGTCGCCTGGATCCTCGAGGGGGCGAGCGGCACGCCGTACGAGGCCGGCGTCATCGGTGTCATCGTGGTGGTGAATGCCGTGCTCGGGCTCTGGCAGGAGGCGAAGGCCGAGGCAGCGGTGGCGGCGCTGGCGAAGATGACCGCGCCACTGGCAAGAGTGGTGCGAGACGGCAGCACCGTCGAGATCCCGACCAACGCGGTGGTGCCCGGCGACGTGTTGCTTCTCGGCGAAGGTGACACGGTGTGCGCCGACGCCCGACTGCTCCAGGCCGAGACGCTCATGGTGGCCGAGGCGGCGTTGACCGGTGAGAGTCAGCCCGTGATCAAGGACCTTTCGGTGGTCGACGGTCCCACCGTCGTCGGCGATCGGACCAACATGGTGTTCTCGGGAACCGCCATCTCGGTCGGCCGCGGCCGAGCGATGGTCACGGGCACGGGCATGTCCACCGAGATCGGCCGCATCGCCGGTCTGCTCGAACAGGCCGACGACGACCCGACACCACTACAACTCGAGATTGCCCGAGTCGGTCGCTTCCTCGGTGCCGTCGTCGTTGCCATTGCCCTGGTCGTGATCGTGGCCATTCTCGTGACCTCCGACATCGACTCGGGGGCGGCGCTGGTGGACGTCCTCCTCGTCGGTGTGTCGCTGGCGGTCGCAGCGGTGCCCGAGGGCCTCCCTGCCATCCTCGCCGTGGTGCTGGCGCTCGGTGTGCAGCGGATGGCAGCGAACAACGCCATCGTCAAGCGGCTGTCGTCGGTCGAGACGCTCGGCTCGGCGTCGGTCATCTGCTCCGACAAGACCGGCACGCTCACCACGAATCAGATGACGATCGAGCGGGTGTGCACGGCGTCAGGCTGTGTCGAGGTGACCGGTGTCGGCTACCGACCCGAAGGCCAGGTGCGTTGGCACGGCGAACCACTGGCGCCGGGGCCACTGTGGGACGAGGTGCAGCTCGTCGTCGGTCGCGGCAGTCTCGCCAACGATGCAGCAACCAACGAGGTCGAGGGGGAGTGGACGATCAGCGGGGACCCGACCGAGGCGGCGTTCCTCGTCGCCGAGGCCAAGCTCGGGCTGACATCGGAGCGTCTGCGACGGTTCCGGCGAGTCCACGAGGTGCCCTTCTCGTCCGAGCGCAAGCTGATGACCACCGTCGATCTCGATCGTGACGATGAGCGTCGACCTCTGGTCGTCACCAAGGGTGCGCCCGACGTCTTGCTCGACCGATGCTCGCACGAATGGTGCGCCGGGCGCGTGGTGGCGATGAGCGACGAACGCCGACGCCAGATCGCCGAGACGGTCGATGCCATGGCCGACGACGCGCTGCGCACGCTGGCCGTGGCGTATCGGCATCTCGACCATGCCGACGACCTCGGCGGGATGCCCCTCGAGGATGAGCTCGTCTACCTCGGCGCGGCCGGTATCATCGACCCGCCTCGCCCGGAGGCGGCGGCTGCGGTCGCCGCCGCTCACGACGCAGGGATCCGTGTGGTCATGATCACCGGCGACCACCCGCGAACGGCGGCGCGCATCGCGGAGCAGTTGGGCATCGTCGAGGCGCAAGCCTCGGTGGTGACCGGGACGCAGATCGATGCGATGTCCGATGACGATCTCGCTGCCGCTGTGGTGACCACATCGGTGTATGCCCGGGTGGCGCCGGAGCACAAGCTACGAATCGTTCGGGCGCTGCAGTGCGACGGCAGCGTGGTGGCCATGACCGGTGACGGCGTCAACGATGCGCCGGCGCTGAAGTCGGCCGATATCGGTGTCGCGATGGGGCAGGCGGGAACGGAGGTCTCCAAGGAAGCCGCCGACATGATTCTCGTCGATGACAACTTTGCCACGATCCTCGCCGCTGTGGCCGAAGGGCGAGCGATCTTCGAGAGCATCCGCAAGTTCCTGCGTTATCTGCTGTCGTCCAACATGGGTGAGGTCGCAGCGATGTTCTTCGGTGTCGTGCTCGCTAGCCGTCTCGGACTTGACGACACCGGTGAGGTGATCGCCGCCCCGCTGCTCGCCGTGCACATCCTCTGGATCAACCTGTTGACCGACACGGCGCCCGCGCTGGCGCTCGGTGTCGATGCCCCGATCGGTGAGGTGATGGATCGGCCGCCCCGGCAGCTCACCGACCGGGTGATCGACCTCGAGATGCAGCTCGGCATCCTGTTCACCGGGCTGGTGATGGGCGCCGCCACCCTGGTGGCGCTCGATGCCACGCTGGCTGGCGGGTGGATCGAGGGCGACGGCGACATCGTCGCAGCTCGGACCGTCGCCTTTACGACCCTCGTGTTCGCCCAGCTGTTCAATTGCTTCAGCAGCCGATCGGCGCGCCACAGCGCCTTTGCCGATCTGTTCGGCAACCGGTTGCTGTGGCTCGCCGTTGCTGCTTCGGTGCTCCTCCAGTGGCTGGTGGTGCACACCTCGGCCCTCAACGCTGCGTTCAGCACCACGCCCTTGTCACCTCGACAGTGGCTGATGTGTGTGGCGCTGGGTTCCAGCGTTCTGGTGGTCGACGAGACGAAGAAGCTCGCCGTGCGCCACTGGGCTCAGCGGTCGCCCGGCTCGAGGTAGTGCTGGCGGACGAGCAACTCCTCGACCTCGGCCGTGGTGTCGCTGCTGCGGCGACGGCTCACCGACCGGTCGGGAAGTTCGGGCTCCTCGTCATCGAGATAGTGCACGATCTGCTCGTCTTCGTCGCCGATCAGGCGCCGGGACTTCTTGCGCTGCACGTGGAGCGCACGTTCCTCGGGCCCGGGCCCGTTGTCGTCGTAGGAATCGACCTCGTCGTCGCCGGGAAGGAACTCCCACGGCGTCTCGGAGCTGCCGGCTGCAACGCTGCGATCGGTCATGTGTCCAGTGTGAGACGCTCCGCGCGAGTGCACCAGGGACATCGGTCCCTGGTGCACTCCCTTCCGCCGCGTCGACGACGAGATCGGTCAAGCCTTGCTGCGCAGCTGGCTCGTCGCCTGGTTGACGGTGGTGGCTACGGCGTCGATGAAATGGCGCCCCGCGTCGCGAACGTCTCGCTGCACGGCCTCGTCGGTCGCCGCGTTGGTCAACATGTCGACGGCGTCATCGATGGCCTCGGCCAGTCGGTCGAGCGCTCCGGTGACCTCGTCGTCATCATCGGCGAACTCTTGCTCGGCGTGCAGCTTGAGCTTCAGCCCGAGCGACGACAGCCGATCGCCGACCTTTCCCCATGCCATCCTCACATCTGTCTGTGTCATCGCGAGACCTCCTGCGTCCGATCTCCACCGTGCTCGGCGGAGATGGACCGGAGATTCCGTGTCGGTCAACGATCGCTCAACTCACCGTCGATGCGCGTTCCACTGACGTCGGTATCTGGCCGATCCCGGTCGGGGGTCAGAGTCGGCTGACGAGGGGAACGAGCACGAAGTTGATGCCGAGGATCACGAGCAGCGTGGAGAAATCGACGCCGGAGGTCGGAGGGAGGAGGCGTCGGATCGGGGCAAGGACCGGCTCGGTGATGCGGTAGAGCAGGTCGACTGCGGGATAGATCGGTGAGTTGGGGCGGATCGGGAACCAGCTGACGATGGCACGTGCGACGAACACGAGCGACACGATCTGGAGGATGAGGACCAGTGTCGAGGCCATCAGCGGATGGTGCTCGATGGCACAAGCGATGCGGTGGCGGTGATGGTCGATCCATTCATGACGACGATCATGGCATGCCTGGTGGCCGCCGGGGTGTAGCCGTCGGGGGTGAGCAGGACTTCCGTCGCGGTTGTCGGGCGGTGCGGCAGGCCGAGGTCCCGGATCAGTCGAACTCGACGCCCTCGTAGTCGTTCGCCGCGACCTCTTCCAGGAGGCTGCAGAACTTGGGGTATCCGCCGTTGTAGACCATGTGGCGGAACGTGCCTTCCTCGTGGCCCTCGACGTTCGAGTTGTAGCCCGTGAACCAGCTCTTGGCGTTGCGCATCAGCATCATCTTGTACATGTCGCTGACGTGTTCAGTCCACGCCTGCTCGGCTTCGGCGGTGGCCTCGGCTCGGGTGTGGTCGTGCTCCCACAGGTACTGGAGGAAGTCGGTCGCCCAATCGACGCCGGTCTCGATGCCACGTGGAAAGTTGGTGGAGGCCGAGCCGCTCTGCGGTCCGGCGATCATCACCAGGTTCGGGAATCCGTGGATCATCGTGCCGTAGAAGGTGGACGGGCCGTCGCGCCACTTGTCGGCGAGGAGTTGCCCGTCGGTGCCCTCGATGCGGATCTTGTCGAAGGCACCGGTGATCGCATCGAATCCGGTGGCATAGACGATGACGTCGAACTCATAGTCGCGTTCGGTGGTGCGCAAGCCGGTGGGCGTGATGCGCTCGAGTGGAGTCTCTCGAAGGTCGACCAGATGCACGTTGTCGCGGTTGTAGGCCTCGAAGTAGTTGGTCTCCATGGGGACCCGCTGCACGCCGAACCCGTGATCTCGGGGAATCAGTTTCTCGGCGACCTCGGGATCGTCGACCCGCTGCCGGATCCGATCGGCGATGTACTCGGAGAACTCGGCGTTGGCCTCTTCGTCGACGAAGATCTCGGCGAAGTTGTTGAGCCAGATGCCGAAGCCCGAACCGTCGTAGAGCTCGTCCCAGCGAGCGATGCGTTCCTCGCGAGTGAACTTGTAGAACCCTCGCCGGTCGGGTGAGTGGATGAAGCCGCCGGGCGATTGGGCACATTCGGCGAAGATCTCGTCGTAGCGTTCGCGGATGTCAGCCATCTCTTCGTCGGAGATCAGACTGTTGTTCAGCGGCGCACTCCAGTTGGGGCGGCGTTGGAAGACCGTGAGATCACCGACCTTGTCGGCGATCTCGCCGATGACCTGGATGCCGGTGGCCCCGGTGCCGATGACGGCCACGCGCTTGTCGGTGAGGTCGATGGGCTCCTCGGGCCAATGGAACGTGTGGAAGGACTGCCCCTCGAAGGAGTCCATCCCCTCGAGCTTCGGGGGTGTCGGAACCGAGAGCAGCCCGATGGCGGTCACGACGAATCGGCAGGTGAGGGTGGAGCCATCGTGGAGTTCGAGGTGCCAGAGCCGTTCGCCCTCGTCGAAGCGCATGGCGAGCACCTTGGTGTCGAAGCGCATGTACTGGCGGAGGTCGAACTTGTCGGCGACGAAGTTGAGGTAGCGAAGGTTCTCGGGCTGGCTGGAGAAGCGCTCCTTCCAGTGCCATTCGTCGAGGAGTTCCTTCGAGAAGGAGAACCCGTAGCTGTAGCTCTCCGAGTCGAACCGTGCCCCGGGGTACCGGTTTCGATACCAGGTGCCGCCGAGGTCGCTCTCGCCCTCGAGCACGATGGCATCGACACCGAGGTCGGTCAGCCGCTTGATCTGGTAGATGCCGCCCACGCCGGCGCCGATGACGATGACTTCGTGGTCGGGACGGCGCGTCGTGATGGTGGCGGCGGAGGTCTGTTCCTGTTGCTCACTCACGTCGAGCATCCTCACACTGCGGCCGAAGCTCCGCAATTTGGCGCGGAGCTGATTGTTCTCCCGTTGATGTCAGCTGCCAAGATGCCGCATGGGATCGAAGAACAAGAAGAACAAGAAGAAGCACGCATCGAGCAACGGCGGTGGCGAGACCGCAACAACATGCGAGGGGGCAGGTTCGTCGTCGACGCCGAGTTTCTTGGGATTGCTGAATGCCATCGCCGTGGCCGAGACCGAAGCCGAGTGCTACCTCACCGGCTGGGCGGCAACGACCGACGACCCCGATCTGGCCGAGACGCTGCGATTCGTCGCCATGCGTGAGGGCGAGCACGGCAAGGCGTTCGCCAAGCGCATGCTCGAGCTGGGCTACGAGGTCCGCTGGCCCGACTCGGGTCGGGTCGACGCCCGGATGGCCATGGCCTGCTCCTCGATGACCGACCGGGAGAAGTTCTCGGCCTTCGGTATCGGCAACAAGCCGGGTGGGCCGGATGTGTTCGACGCCATGTTCGAGGACAAGAACCTGGATCCGGTCACCGGTGGCCTCCTGGGCCGCTACATCGCCGAGGAACGCGACTCGGGTCGTCGGCTGTACGCCGCCCGCAAGGCACTGCGGAGCTGAATTGGTGCTGCGAAGCTGATCGGCCTGCGGAGCAGATGGGGCACTGCGGAGCTGAATTGGTGCTGCGGAGCTGATCGGCTCAGCCCGAGCGTCGTCGGGCGCGGTGGTCGGCGGTGTGGGTTCGGCTGGCGCAGCGGCTGTCGGAACAGAAGCGGCGGGAGTGATTGCGGGTCTGGTCGAAATAGAGGTTCTCGCAGTCGGCCGCGCCGCAGCGGCCGAAGCGGAGCGTGCCGTGGTCGCAGATCTCCTGGGCCAGGGCCATCACGACGTCGGTGATGACCTGGTCGTCGAAGGTGGCGTTGGCGGGCGTCCAGTGGATGTGGGGACCGATGCCGTCGTGGCTCTGGACGGCCGGGGCGACGGCGAGCTCGGTGAGTTGTTCGTTGATGCGGCGAGTGGCCTGGGCGTCGTCGGCGTCGGCGAGGTGATCGAACAGCGGAAGAAGTTCACCCAGCCGATCCACCAGCCGTGACATCGACGCTTCCGACGCGGTCGGTGCCCGGGTGAAGCCGGCTTCGCTCAGCATGGCCCGAGCGTCGAGGTCGCCGGCCGCCAGCGCGTTCGCCATCTCGAACGAGACATCGATCGTGATGGCGATCTCGGATTGGATCGTTGAACCTACGTACACGGACCAATGGTACCAACCAGGTTGCCGTGCGGACCAAAGATCCGATAGAACCTTACGTCTAGGAGCAAGGTGTCGATAGCTCCTTACGTACTGGGTTGAATCGTCGACGGCGGGCCATCGCTCGTCCGTCGTCGGATCGTCGTTCGAGGAGGATGGCATGGCAGGTGAGACGGGTGTGGTGTTGGCGATGGCCGTGTTGGTCGCGAACGTGCTGGGGGCGGGGATGATCGTGCCGCAGGTGCTCCACCTCCGCCGGCATCACTCGACGGCCGGCGTGTCGCCGTCGTGGGTCGGGGTCGGCATCGCAATGAATCTGTGGTGGGTGAGCTACGGCGTCTCGCAACAGCTGTGGGGCATGCTGCCGGTTTCGGTGGTCGGCGTCGCGCTCTACGGCGTGATCGCCTCGGAACTGCGACGATGCGACGGGTCGGGCAGCCTTCGGCTGGTCGTTCGGGGTGGCCTGTTGATTGCGTCGGTGCCGCTGCTCTTCCTGATCGTCGGCGGCTGGGCATCGGCGGGCGTGGCGATCGGCTCCATCTACGCCATCCAGTTCGCTCCCGCCGTGGTCGCCGCGCTGCGGGCCGACGATGTCTCCGGGATCGCCCGAGCAACGTGGACGATGGCGCTGGGGGAGGCAGCCATCTGGTTCGTCTATGGCTGGTCACAACGCGATCTGGCGCTCGGCATCGGCGGCGGTGGTGGAGCGCTGATGTCGGCAGTGATCCTGCTCCGGCTCGCTCACCTGGGACGACGCAACACGGCCCCCGCCGAATCGCCGGTCGACGTCGAGTGGGCGACGACGCCGACGGCGCCGGTTCAGTAGCCGGGCTGGGGGCGGCCCTCGAGTTCGTTGACGGCGTGCTGTCGAGCGTGCAGGGCGTCGAGCTGGGCCTGCAAACGGTCGTCGAGGTCGCGATCGCCCGGCGCCACCGCTGCGCTGTTGATCGCTGCGTCGAGGAGACCGAGCACTCGGTCTCGTAGCTGGTCGATCTCATTGGCGATGACCGGTGAGCGCAATCCGCCGCGTTGGACCGACACTTCGTCGGCGGTGACGAGCGCGTCGAGCCGCGACACACGCTCGGCGATGGCTCGTCGGTCCTCGTTGCTCGACCAGCCTCGTGCCTTCAACTCGTCGGCGGCTTCGGTGATCTGGACGAGCGTGGCCCGGAGTAGGTCATCGTGAGATCGAGCGCCAGCGGCCGAGCCCGCTTCGGTGATCGGGTGGCTGCGAGTCCACCAGAGATGGCAAGCGAGCGGGCCCAGTGCGAAGACGGCGGTGAACGCAATGAACGCCGCGGTCTCGCCGGCCGACTCGGTCGCCGGGCGATCGGCGACGGCAGCAATACCTCCCGCCAGCCAGACCAGTGCCCACAGCACCCATACGATGCGGAACGCGTTGCGGATCCGCTTTCGTCGGTCGATGCGCCGGGCCGAATCGTCGGGCACCTGCGCTCGGATCGAGCGATGGGGCGGTGTGGGCACCATCGGCGGCTGTGGTGCTCCGGGTGCAGGTGGACGCCCGGGAGGCGATGGATGTGGTCCCTCGGTCACGGCCGAGAGCATAGTTTGCGCCGGGATGGTCAGCCCGCAGTGCCGGCTCGGCGTGCGAGGACGGCGATCAGGAAGTCGGAGTCGGTCGTGAACGGGCGAAGGTCCCACGTTCCCACGTCGAGGAGCCGGACCAGGCCGACTGATTCGGCGTCGGCAAAAAAGTCGTCGAAGGCGTAGTCGCGACCGGCCCCGAACCCCACCACCAGTCGTCCGTCGTCGGCGAGCAGGTCGCAGAGGTTGGCCAGCACCGCTCGACGGGTACTCGGGGCGAGGAAGGTGACGACGTTGCCGGCGCTCACGATCAGATCGAACGGGTCCGACACCCCGTGAGCCGCCAGGTCGAGGTCGGCCAGGTCGGCCACGATCCAGGTCGAGTCCGGGTGCTCGCTGCGTGCATGGTCGATCAGGACGGGATCGAGATCGACGCCGACGACCTCATGGCCCAGTTCGGCGAGGCGAGCGCCGACGCGCCCGGGCCCGCAGCCGGCGTCGAGAATGCGGCTGCCACGGGCTGCCATGGCATCGAGCATGCGGGCCTCACCGTGGAGATCCTTGCCCTCTGCTGCCATGGTCTGGAACCGCTCGATGTACCAGGTGGAGTGACCGGGGTTCTTGGTGGTGAGGGCGAGCCAGGCGTTCTGATCGGACATCGGGTCAGCGTAGTGACCGGTCGACCGCACCGCGAACAGCAGCCGACCGGCACGGCATGGGGCAAATGGCTCAAGTTCTCGGCCGGCGTGGTCGATGGTCGTCAGGCACGTGATCAGGTCCGCGGTCACGTCGTGTAGACGGAGAGCCACATGTTCACGACGCTGAGTCCACCCACCCGAACCGTCGGCGAAGAAGGCCTCCGTTGGGCGGAACGCATCGAGCGAGCGTTGCGTGGCGAGGGCGTTCGCACGGTTTTCCAGCCGATCGTGGATCTGCGAGCGAAGGCGGTCGTTGGGTACGAAGCCCTGACCCGGTTCGCCGACGGCTCCGGTCGCTACCTCGGGCCGGAGGAGTGGTTTGCCGCGGCCCACGAGTTCGGTGCGGGCGCCGATCTGGAGGCAACGTGTTTGTCGCTCGCGCTGTCCCATCGGTCGTCGCTCCCGGAGAACTGCTTCCTCAGTCTGAACGTCGACCCGGATGCCCTGCGCTCGCCGCGGGTCCGCCACCTGTTGCACGACGAAGGCGACCTCGACGGCGTCGTGCTCGAGATCACCGAGCACCGACCGTGGTCGTGGCCGATGATGGCGTCGGTCGTGGCCGAGCTGCGCTCAGCCGGCGCGCGGTTCGCAATCGACAATGCCGGCACCGGACAGACCGGGCTTCGTCAGCTTCTCGACGTCCGTCCGGACGTGCTGAAGCTCGACCGCGGGCTCGTCGAGAGCATCGACAGCGACGAGGCCAAGGAAGCGCTGGTCGAGATGATCGAGTTGTTCTCCCGTCGCATCGGCGCATGTGTGCTTGCCGAGGGGGTCGAGACCTTCGAGGAGGCGGCGTGTCTGATCTCCCTCGGGGTCCCGCTTGCCCAGGGCTATCTGTTCGGTCGCCCGGCCGATCCGTGGCTGGACATGCCGACGGCGACGAAGCTACAGCTCGGGTCGTTCTGAGGGTTCCGTGGTTCTCGGCGTTGGGAGGTTGACAGCGTCGCCAGGGCGAACCAGATTCGCCCGATGGAGACAGCCTTGGTCGATGGCGAGCCGCGAGTCATCGTGGACTCGCGTGCCGACGGCACCCTGCTGCTGACGAATCCCCGCAGGCTCGGGCCGCTTGAACGCAGCCTCGTGCACGTGTTGCTCGACCGAGCGGAGGCGACGCCCGACGCCGTGCTGCTGGCCCAGAAGCGGCCGGACGGTTCGTGGGAGGAGCTTCGCTACGGTGAGGCCGTCGAGCGGACTCGCTCGACTGCGCAGTGGCTGCTCGATCGAGGAGCCGATGTCGATCATCCGCTGGCGCTGCTGTCGCCGGCGTCGATCCAGCATTTCGTCATGGTGTGGGGCGCGCAGATGGCACGTGTTCCCACGGTGCCGGTGAGCTTGTCGTACTCGACGGTCGCCGGGGCATTCCCCAAGTTGGCGGCCGTCCTGGATCTGGTGGCACCGAGCTTCGTTTTCGCCGAAGACCTGTCGGTGCATGCGTCGGCGCTCGAATCCATCGGCTTCGCCGACGACGGCGTCACCTACATCGGTGCGCCAGGGAATGGCGGAGCGGTTGCTGCGTCGACGCCAATGGTGTCGTTCGAAGCGGTGTCCGCCACGGTGGCGACCGCCGACGTCGAGGCGTCGATCGACGCCATCGACCACGACACGATCACGCGCTACATGTTCACCTCCGGCTCCACTGGTATGCCGAAGGGCGTCATCCACGACCACGGGATGGCATGCGGCCAGCTCGCGAGCAATGCGGCGAGTCGTGGTTTCGGGTTCGGAGATCGGGCCCCCAGGGTGCTCGATTGGATGCCGTGGAGTCATGTCGGTGCCGGGGTGATGCGGCTCAACGGCGTGATCGCCAGGGGCGGCTCGGTCTACCTCGACACCGGCCGTCCGGTGCCCGGCCAGTTCGAGGCCACCATCGAGAACATGCGCCAGGTGCGGCCGACCACCTACAGCGGAGCACCGCTGGGGTGGGCAGTGCTGACCGACGCCCTCGAGCGCGATCCCGGGCTCGCCGAGCTGTTCTTCGCCAACGTCGACACCATGCAGTTCGGTTCGGCGGCCATGCCGGCGCCGCTGGCCGAGCGACTCGAAGTGCTCCATCGTCGGCACACCGGCGAGCGGCTCGTGATGGGAACCAGCCTGCTGTCGACCGAGGTGAGCATCGGGCTGCTGCGGGATTGGCCGTGCGACGACCTCGACGTGCTCGGTCTCCCGGCCCCGGGGGCCGAGGTGAAGCTGCTGCCAGTGGGCGGTGGCCGGTACGAGATCCGGATTCGGTCGCGCGGCGTCACGCGTGGGTATTTGAAGGCGCCGGAGAAGACCGCTGAGGCGTTCGACGACGAAGGCTTCTTCTGCATGGGCGACGCCGTCCGGTTCTGTGACCCGGACGACCCGCAACGCGGTCTGGTCTTCGCCGGTCGAGTGGCCGAGGACTTCAAGCTGCAGAGCGGAACGTGGGTCAGCGCCGGGGCGCTGCGTTCGCAGGCCGTTGCGGCGACGTCGCCGCTGGTGCGCGACGCCGTGGTCTGCGGGCTGAACCAGGACCATGTCGGGCTCATGGTGTGGCTCAACGCCGAGCAGTGCGTGGCGGTTGCAAGCGACGACCCGATCGAGTCGTCATCAGCGGTGCGCGCCGCCATTGCCGCCGGTCTCGCTCGGCACAATGCTGCGCATCCGAGTTCGTCCACCCGAATCGACCGGTTCCTGATCCTCGACGAGCCCCCGGACCCGGGCGCCTACGAGATCACCGACAAGGGCTATGTCAACCAGGCGGCGGTCCAACAGCGGAGGGCCGACTTGGTACAGCGGCTCTTCGGCGACGACGATCCCATTGTCACCGTGGTCGGCTCCTGACGGCCGAACGTGGCTCGGCCGGCTGCGTCATGCGTTGATCACTCGGAGGATGGCCTCGCCGTACTTGTCGAGCTTGGTCGGCCCGATGCCCTTCACTCGACCGAGGGCTCGAAGCGTCGTCGGTGCTGCCGCCGCGATGGCGACGGCCGTCTTGTTGTCGAAGACCACGTAGGCGGGCTTGCCGTCGCGCAGTTCGTGACGCAGTTCGACCAGCCGGTCATACCGTGCCTGACCTTGCTCATCGAGTTCGGCCTGGGGGTCGCCGGCCTTGGCCGACGATCGTGTCGTGGTGGGCGGTGGGGTGGCGTGGAGCCGCACCGGCGCGCTCTGCGACGGTTCGTTGGAGAGTTCGGCGATGAAGGGACTGGGGTGCGGCCCGGTCACGATCGTGGCTTCGCTGCTGGCCCGGGTGATGCCGACATGGAACAGCCGACGTTCCTCCTCGACGTCGTCGGCGAGTCGATGGGGGTACTGCTCGTCGTCGGCGAGGTGCACCACGACATGGGGCCATTCCTGCCCCTTCACCCGATGCACCGTGGCGAGCACGACGCCGTCGTTTGATCCCCGAACGGCAAGTTGCGAGCGCAGCCACGAGCCGAACGTGGCCGGGTCGTCGTGCAGGCGAGCCAGTTGACCGATCGCCGTGAGGTCGTCGCTCTGCGCTGCACGATTCATGCCCCGTCGGTGCACGTCGAGTGTGGTCACGGCCCCAGCCAGCCCGATGTCGTCGATCAATGACGTGACCAGTCGGCTCGTCGTCGCACCGGAGCGGGCAAGCCGCTGCAGCGCTGCAATGTCGCCGGTGAATCCTCGGAGCCGGTCGGCGTCCTTGTCGTTGTTGAGCCGGTCCGCCAACCGTTCGAGATCGTCGAGGCTCGCCTGTTCGGCGATCCAGTCGTTGATGCGGGGGTGGAAGGATCGCGATGGTCGGCGCAACGCCTCGCGCACGTCGTCGGTGGCGAACCGTTGGCGGCCGCCGGCACCGGTCGTCGCCAGCGCGATCCAGGCGAGCACGGTGCGGATCGCCGTTCGTTCGGCGAACTCGGGCCCGACGCCGCCGTTCACCGGAATGCCGGCAACGCCGAGGGCCACTTGTACCGGGGCGAGCACGGCGTTGACTCGCGTCAGCACGGCGATGTCGGAGGGTGTCGCGCCGTCGGTGAGCGCCGCTCGAACCGACGCAACCGTGGTGGCAACGGGGTCGGCCGACGACTCGGCTCGCCAACCCGACGGATCTACCGAACTCGCTCGGATGGTCTTGTGGACACGGCGAGTGTTGTGTCGCAGGAGTCGATCGACGGCGTCGACGATGCCGGCCGGACATCGGTAGTTGACCTCGAGGGGGTGCGACTCGGCCCCCGGGAACAACACGTCGAAGTCGATGAGCCATGCCGGATCGGCGCCGTTGTAGCCGTAGATCGTCTGGTCGTCGTCGCCGACGCCGAACACGGCACCGCCGGGCGAGGCGAGGAGCCGGATGAGCAGCACATGGGCGGGCGTGAGGTCTTGGAACTCGTCGACGAGCATGACTCGGCAGGCCCGCTGGGCCGTGGCCCGGGCGTCGGGCTGGGTGAGCAGCACCTCGAGCGCCCGGTAGATCTGGTCGTCGAAGTCGACTGCCCCGGCTCGGGCGAGCTCGGCCCGATACGACGGCCACATCTCGGCCAGCCCGTCGACGTCACCGTCGTAGCGGGCCTCGACGTCGCTCGGATCGACAAGGCCGAGGCGAATGACGCTGAGTGCCTCGATCCACGGAGCGACCGGGTCGGCATTGCGGCGGCGCGGAAACGAGACGAGCTTGCCGATGATCCGGCGGACCTCGATCTCGCCGATGGTGTTCCATCGCTTGGGTTGGGGAGCGAACGGAGGGGTGCCGTTCACGATCGCCAGGCCAATGGCGTTGAGTGTCCGGATGCCGAGCATCGGAAGGTCGTCGGTGCGTTCGGCGATCTCCTCCTGCGCCCGCTTGTTGAAGGCAACGAGGCTCACGGCACTGGGTGGAACGTTCCAGTTGATGAGCAGATGCCGTGCGCGCTCGGTGAGGACCCGGGTCTTGCCCGACCCGGCAGGCGCGATGATGCGTGCCGTGCCACCTGCGTGGGTGACCGCAGCGAGCTGGTCGGGAGCGAGATCGGCCGTTGCGACGTTGGGGCCGGGGACGGCGGGCGCTCGGTGTTCGATCGAGACGAAGGGGACGACGGCAACACCGTCGATGGGGTCGGTATGGCGGAACGGTCCTCCATCGATCCACACCCGAAGGCCGGAGGCGAGTTCGACGTCGGCGGTCCCGTCGCCGACCGGGATGGCGCCCGCAGCGATGGCGGTGTCGAGCCCGATCCACCGAGGCTGATCAGGCTTCCGGAGGTCGACGCTGTTCGACCACACGTGGTGCCACAACTCGTCGAGCTCGAACGCGAAGGAGGGATGTAGTTCGTGAGGTGGGCGTCGCTCGATCGATGCCGGCGGTTGCTCGAGATCGACGGCGAGTTCGATGGCGACGCGCCGCCGAGCGAACGCCGCATCTCGCAGTCGCTGCAGCGTGTCGGTCGGGCGGGCGAGTGTCGTCGCGTCGATGACCACCCGCTCCGCGGTGTTCCAGGGTGGCGGTGGTGTGACGCCGGAGGTGACGACGGCGTTGCGTCCGAGCTCGTCGGGGCCGGGGTGGGCCGGCGCAGCGCCTCGGCGGGCCTCGATCGGCGCGACGCGGGGCGGGAGCGGTCGGGGTGCCGGTCGGCGCTCGTCGTCGTCGAGCGGGGGAGGGAGGTGTTGGTCTTCCACCCTGTCTGGCCACGGCTCGGGCATCGGTTCGGCGGACGACGCGGGGCCGGTGGCCGCGTAGCTCGCCGTCGTCTGCATTGTCGGCTCGTCGTGTTGCTGCCAGCACTGGCGGACTTGGGCCGCCGTCTCGTGCTCGCCCCCGCAGTACACGCACGCAATCGCCATGGAACGAACCTACTGCGGACGACTGCCGATCTCACCCGCGCTGCGCCGTCGTGAGCGTCCGGCTGGATCGTGGGCGAATGGGTGGCGCAGAAAGCTCCGGCCGTAGCCCAGCCGTGGCGCTACCGTCTCGGGATGACTGGGAACAGCGACGCAACAGATCGGTCCCCGCACGCTGCGGTTGCCCGAGATCACCTGCACGGATTGACCACGGTGGGAGCGCCGGCGCTGTCGCCCGACGGCGGCCGCCTCGCGTCGGTGGTGCGAACGGTCGATCTCGACGCCAACCAGTCCTCGTCCCGGGTGTGGCTCGACGGTGCGCCGCTCACGGCGGGACCGAAAGATGCCGGCCCGGTGTGGTCGCCCGACGGGCGCTGGTTGGCCTTCACGAGCCAGCGGAGCGAGACGAAAGGGGAGGCGACGCTCCACGTGCTGCCGGTCGACGGGCCGGGCGAGGTCCGCCAGCTCTGTGCGATGCCCGACGGGCTCGGGGACGTCGCGTGGTCACCCGATGGTCAATGGCTCGCGTTCACCAGTCGCACTCGCGACTCGCGCTACGAGGCGAAGGACGAGTCGTGGCAGTCGCCCCGCAAGGTCGAGCGGTTCTTCTCGCGGTTGAACGGCGAGGATTGGGTTTTCGACCGGCCCCAGCACCTGTACGTCGTTCGCGCCGACGGCACCGGCTCGCCTCGGAACCTCACACCTGGACCGTTCCAGCACACGGGGATCTCTTGGTTGGCCGATTCGTCCGGTGTCGTCACCAGCGCGCAGCGCCACGACACCTGGGATCGTGATCTGGCCGAGGACCTCTATCTCGTTCCGCTCGACGGAGAGGTGGTGGCGCTCACGCAGCAGACCGGGTTGTACGGCGGCCCGTCGGTCTCGCCCGACGGTTCGCTGGTCGCCTTCTACGGAGTCGACGACTCACTTCTGTTCCCACAGAACTTCCGCATCGGTGTGGTGCAGACCGACGGCTCGGATCGTCGCTGGATCAGCGAAGGGCTCGATCGGACCTTCGTCTGCACGGCAGGCGCGGTCGCCCCGGTCTGGCTCGACGACGCCACGCTGCTGGCGACGGCCGAGGACCGCGGGGAGACCCACCTCTACCGACTGACCGTCGATGGTGCCACGCCCGAGCCGATCACCTCCGGTCCGATCACGGTGGGCGCGTTCTCCGCTCAGGGGGGCGCGTTGGCAGCGGCGATCAGTCGTGTCGACCAGACCCCCGAGCTCTGGCTCGCCGAGGGCGACGCCGAGCTGAAGCGGGTGACGTCGTTCAGCCGGTCGTGGCGGCAGTGGGAGAAGTTCACGGCCCCGTGTGCCGACGGAAGTGGCGAGATCGACGCGTGGATCATGCGTCCCGAGGGCTTCGAGGAGTCCGGTTCCTATCCGGTACTGCTCAACGTGCACGGCGGCCCGTTCACCCAGTACGGGGAGCTGTTCTTCGACGAGGCCCAGATGCAGGCGTCGGCCGGCTTCGTCGTGATCATGTCGAATCCCCGGGGCGGCAGCGGTCGTGACACGGCCTGGGGGCAGGCCATCAACGGTCGCAAGCAGAAGGCCGCACCCGGGAGCGGGTGGGGCTCGGTCGATGTCGACGACGTGTTGTCGGTGCTCGACGCGGCGCTCGACCGGTACTCGTTCTGCGACGGCGAACGGGTCGGCATGCTCGGCGGAAGCTACGGCGGCTACATGGCCACCATGCTCGCCGCTCGCCACGGCGACCGGTTCTCAGCGATCTGCTCCGAACGAGCGGTCAACAACTTGCTCAGCGAGGAGTGGGCGAGCGACATCGCCACGGCGTTTCGCACCGAACACGGTGTGGATCCGGTCGAGGACCCCGAGGAGTATCTGCGGATGTCGCCCAGCACCATGGCACGCGACATCCACGTGCCGATGCTGCTGATTCACTCCGAGAACGACCTGCGGTGCCCGATCAACCAGGCCGAGGAGCTGTGGGTCACCCTCCGCCTGCTCGGGCGTGACGTCACCTTCTATCGTTTCCCCGGCGAGGACCACGAGCTGTCGCGCAGCGGGTCGCCGGTGCATCGTCAGATGCGTGCCGAGATCATTCTCGACTTCTTCGCCGAGCACCTTCGTCCCGCCAGCCCGAACTCCACCGACTCCGCCTGATCTGGGTGCGGCGCCCGGCCGCTCGCCTCAGCGGGCGAACGTGGCTCGATAGCGAGTTGGTGTGGTGTGGGTCTCCCGCTCGAAGTGTTTGCGCAGGTTGGCCGCACTCCCGAAGCCGGCACTGATCGCCACGGCGTCGACGCCGAGGTCTGTGGTCTCGAGCAACTCCTGGGCCCGCAGTACCCGTTGCCGTGTGAGCCACCGATGCGGCGACAGTCCGGTGTCGTTGGTGAACCGGCGGGCGAAGGTGCGTTCGTTCATGCAGGCGTGAGCAGCGAGGTCGGCCACGGCGAGCGGCTGGTGGAGTCGCTCGACCGCCCAGTCGATGGTGGCGGCGAGTGAGGTGGCGCTCTCGGGTGCCACCGGTGCCGAGATGTACTGGGCCTGGCCGCCGTCACGGTGGGGTGGGACGACGAGGCGGCGCGCCACCTGGTTGGCGGCGGTCGGACCGTGGTCTCGTCGGATGAGATGGAGTCCGAGGTCGAGTCCTGCTGCGCTCCCGGCCGAGGTGAGGAGCTGACCGTTGTCGATGTAGAGGACGTCGGGCTGCACGTCGATGGCCGGGTAGTCCTGCTGCAGTCGCTCGGTGTAGCGCCAATGGGTGGTGGCTGATCGTCCATCGAGCAGTCCGGTGGCGGCCAGCACGAAGACGCCCGAGCAGATCGACATGAGTCGGGCGCCACGGTCGTGGGCGACTCGCAGCGCATCGAGCAACGGCTCGGGCGGCCGCTCGGCGGGGTTGCGCCAGCCCGGGAGCACGACGGTGCCTGCGGTCTCGATCCGTCGGAGATCGGTGGGAGCGGAGATCGTGACGCCGCCCAGGGTGCGGAGCGGACCGGGGTCGACCGACACCACCTCGAAGTCGTACCAGTCGACGTCGAGCTCGGGTCGGGCGAGGCCGAACAGCTCGGTGGCGACGCCGAACTCGAACGCACACAACCCGTCGTACGCGACTGCGACCACTGACCGATTCGTCACCATGGCAGGATCGTAACGAACAACGTCATATCTGCCACTCGATCGGGTGGTCGGTTTCGAGGATCGTGGAGGCGTCGCAACGAGCGACAACCCCGAACAGAAGGACACGCCCCCGATGACCACCTCCACCCCGAGCCACGTGACCGCCATTCCCGCTGCGAGTAGAGCGGACGCCGCCCGGCACTTCGAGTTGCTGCTCTCGCTCGAGACCGACTGCTGGGACGTGCACGAGTCGATGCAGGGCGGGGCACCGGATTTCGTCCTGCTCCACGTGAACGGCACGCAGGCCGGGTTCGACGACGCCCACATCCCGGGCGCCACGTACTTCCCGCACGCCACGATCAACGAGGACACCTTGGCGCCGTATCCCGCCGACACGATCTTCGTGGTCTATTGCGCCGGCCCGCACTGCAATGCCGCCGACCGTGCCGCCGCCCGGCTCGCCCGTTTCGATCGTCCGGTCAAGAAGATGATCGGGGGTAAGGTCGGCTGGCTCGACGAAGGCTTCGAACTCGTCAGCTCCCGCTGAGCTGGGCGGTGTAGAGCTGCTCGTAGCCGGAGGGATCGGCGTCGATGAACGGTGGCGGTGCGTCGGTCTCGACCAGTTCGCAGAGCTGGTCGAGGCACACGTGGTAGCCAGCGAGCACGAGTTCGGCGCCCGGGCTCTTGCTGCCGAGCCGGACAACGAGGGTCAGGATGGTGCCGCCGTCGTTCGGCGCGAGGTCGTAGGAGATCAGCTCGTCGTCCCACTCCCAGGCGAAGCGGGTGAACGGTTCCCAGGTGATGATGCGGCCGGTGAGGGTTGGCTCGTCGATCTGGTACTTCTGGGCGACATCGTCCCAGAACGGCACGACGAGCTCGGCGCCCGGTGCTCGGTCGCCGATGATGTCGCACGGCATCCAGTGCCGGAGCTGGTCGCTCTCGGTCAATGCTCGCCACACCCGTTCTGGTCCGTGCGACAGGTGTCGTTCGAACTGGAGGTAGGTGCCGGACTCGTCTCGGCGGACGGTGCCGAGCGGGTGTCGTGGGTCGGTCATGGTTGATCCTTCGTGTGTCGTGTCGTGTCGGTTGGGTCGAGGTTGTGTTGGTCGAGGTTGTGTGCGCCGCGGTCGTCAGCCTGGGAATCGAGGTGGCGCTCGAGGGCGTCCAGTCGGTTCGACCAGAGCTGGCGGAACGGTTCGAGCCAGGCGTCGATCTCCAGCAAGGCCGCAGGCTGGAGTCGGTAGAGCCGTCGATTGGCATCGGCCCGCACGGTGACGAGCCCCGCTTCGCGCAAGACCTTGAGGTGCTGCGACACCGTGGGCTGGGACAACCCGATCGTGTCGACGATCGCTCCGGCCGGTTGTTCGCCGTCTCGCAGGAGGTCGAGGATCTCCCGTCGATTGGGCTCGGCCACCGCGGCGAATATCTGCATTCGCCAATATTGCTGTCTGCCGATATTCAAGTCAAGCTTGATCCGGCCACGCGACAAAGCTCAGGGCCACCCAGCAAACCCAGAAAAGCTCAGGGGCTCCCAGCAAGCAGCTGCTGGGAACCCCTGAGCTATTCCGGAACTGGCGGTAGCCCCTTCGCTTTGGACCGAGGTCGATGACGGTGCGACGGGCGCGGTGGTCAGCCCATCGACCGGCAGGTGGACCGGGAGGCGGTCAAGAGGCGGTGGTGATCTCGGGCGAGTCGTAGTTGAGGGCGAGCTCGGTGACCGGGTTGCCGGCGATGCGGGTGTGCCACATGCGTCGGGGTTCGGTCAGGTCGAAGGGCACCGCGCAGTGCATGAGGCGACGGTTGTCCCACACGACGACATCGCCCGGTGACCAGTGGTGGTAGTGCATCCACTGCGGCTGCACCGCACGCTCGTTGATCGAGTCGACGAACTGCTCGGACTCGGCCGGGTCCATTCCCACCACGTTGTGGGCATGGCGGCCGACGCAGAGATTCGGCAGGCCGGTGTCGGGATGGATCTTCACCATCGGGCGGAGCGGGACCGTCCCACCGTGGTAGCCGTAGAACGAGTAGCCGCCCTCGTTGTTCGGCGATGGCAGGTAGCCGGCGCGGCCCTGGCTGTACTCGAGCGAGTGATGCGCCTGGAGGTCGACGAGTTGGCCCTTGGTCGCCTCGTCGAGCGCGTCGTAGGCGGCGCGCATGTCGGCGAATCCGGTGGAGGAGCCCGACGGCGGGACGATCTCGGCACTGAACACCGCGCCCATCGCCTGCACCGGCATGTAGGTGCTGTCGTGGTGCCAGCCCTCGTTGCCTCGCAGCGACTTGACCAGATCGTCGGCCGGATCGGCGTGGATTCTGTCGTCCTTGTCGAGGTTCGAGATGGCGGCGGCGCCGAACTCGAGCGGACCGAAGCGACGGGCGAAGTCGTCCTGCTCGGCTTTGCTCAGGGTCTGATCGTGGAAGACGAGCAGGCCGTACTCGACCCACGCTTCACGCAGCGCAGGCCAGATGGCGTCGGTGACGTGCGCCAGTTGGATGTCGTGGATGTAGGCGCCGAACGACGCGTCGATCGGCTCGATGTGCAATGTCGTTTCCCCCATGGTCCGGACACTAGTGGAGCGGCTGCCGGCCGACGAAGGCAGGTCGGGCCCGGGTCGGGGCCATGCGTCATGATGGGTCGATGCAACTCGACGATCTCGCCAGGCACATCGACGACGGGACGATCGACACCGTCGTGGTGGCGTTCACCGATCACTACGGCCGGCTGCTGGGCAAGCGGCTCGATGCTCGCTTCTTCGCCGAGCACATCGCCGAGGGCGCACACGCGTGCGACTATCTGCTCACCGTCGACATGGAGATGGAGCCGGTGCCGGGCTACGCATCGGCGACGTGGGAGAAGGGCTACGGCGACTTCCACCTCGTGCCCGACCTCACCACGCTTCGCCTCGCCGCTTGGGCTGATCGCACGGCAATGGTGCTGTGCGATGTGCACGACGACGTGGCTCATCACCACGTGTCCGTGGCGCCCCGGTCGATCTTGCGGGCGCAAGTCGAGCGAGCGGCGAGGGCCGGCTTCGAAACGGCCTGCGCGTCGGAGCTCGAGTTCTTCCTGTTTCGCTCGAGCTATCGCGAGGCGCAGATGCGTGGGTATCGCGAGCTCGAAGCAGCCGGTTGGTACGTCGAAGATTACCACCTCCTGCAAAGCGCTCGGGTGGAAGACGTGATGGGCCCGGCGCGGCGAGTGCTGTCGGCCTCGGGCATTCCGATCGAGAGCACCAAAGGCGAGGCAGCCGTCGGTCAGCACGAACTGAACGTTCGCTACGGCGACGCGCTGACGATGGCCGACCACCACAGTGTGATGAAGCACGGGCTCAAGGTGCTGGCCGATTCCCTCGGCGTGAGCGTCTCGTTCATGGCCAAGCCCGACGCCTCCCAGCCGGGGAGCAGCTGCCATCTCCACCTCAGCCTCTGGGCCGACGGTCGCAACGCGTTCGCGGATCCTTCCCGGCCGGATGGCCGCGGTGATGCGTTCCGCTGGTTCCTGGGTGGCTGGATGCAGCACACGCCGGCGTTGATGGTCTGTTACGCCCCGACGATCAACTCCTACAAGCGATTCCAGTCGGCGTCGTGGGCGCCGACGCGCGTCGCCTGGTCGACCGACAATCGCACGGTCGGGTTCCGGGTCGTCGGTGACGGCCGGGCCGGTGACGGTTCGTCGCTTCGTATCGAATGTCGGATTCCGGGCGCCGACGTGAATCCGTATCTGGCGTTCGCCGCTGCACTCGCCAGCGGACTCGACGGCATCGAGCAGCAGATCGAACCGCCGCCGGAGTTCAGCGGCGACGCCTACGTCGACGACGGCCTTCCCTCGCTCCCGGCCACGCTGCACGAGGCTGCCGAGCGCTTCGGGTCGAGCGACGACGCCCGTCGGCTGCTCGGCGACGATGTGGTCGACCACTATCACCACTTCGCCCGCTCCGAGATCGCCGCCTTCGACCGCAGCGTCACCGACTGGGAGATGCGCCGCTACTTCGAGCGCATCTGAGGGCCGCTCTCGCCCACCGTTCTGTGCGTCAAACTCACCGCCCCCACCGTTCTGTGCGTCATTCTTCCCGCCTGCGGGAACTTCCACGCACAGTTCGGGATTGGCGGTGGGATTGACGCACAGAAGTGGGGAGGAGGGGTACGGTCGCGGGCATGCCGGGAATGCATACGTGGGACGAGAGCACGGATCTGTTCGCCCATTCGGTGATCGGCTACGCGATCGAACGACTGCGCGAACCGAAGGACACTCGCTGGGGAGCGATGCCGGCCGAACAGCTGGCCGAGGCCCTGGCCGGGTGTGTGTCGCCGTCGGGTGTCGGCGCTCATCGGGCGTTGGCGATCTTCCGCGACCAGCTGCTGCCGGCGTGTCGTCCGATGGACGACCCGATGAATCTGGCGTATGTCCCCACGGCGCCGACGAATGCGGCGGCCGTGTTCGATCTGGTCGTCAGCGCATCGTCGATCTTCGGTGGCGTGTGGGAGGCCGGGGCGGGTGCGATCGCGGCCGAGAACCAGGCGCTCGGTTGGCTGGCCGACCTGGCCGGCTATCCGGCAACGGCGGGCGGTACGTTCGTGAGTGGTGGATCGGCGGCGAATCTGTCGGCGCTCGTCACGGCTCGTTCGGCCTACCGGGAGCGCACCGGTTCGACCGGGCGGCTCTCGATCGCCGTCACGTGCGAAGCCCACGCATCGGTCCGGGCCACGGCGAACGTGATGGACGCCGGCCTGGTCGACGTGCAGATCGACGAGCGCGACCGGATGACCGGAGCGGCGCTACGAGCTGCCCTCGCCGCGGCTGACGAGGCCGGAGTCGAAGTGTTCGCCGTCGCAGCAACCGGTGGCACGACGAACGCCGGCGCGGTCGACGAACTCGACGCAATCGCCGATGTCTGCGAGGAGCGGGGTCTGTGGCTCCACGTCGATGGCGCCTACGGGCTTGCCGCTCTGTGCGCGCCGTCGGCACGCGCCACGTTCGCCGGGATCGAGCGATCGGACAGTTTCGGACTCGATCCCCACAAGTGGCTGTTCGCTCCCTACGACTGCGCTGCTCTGGTCTACCGCCAACCCGAGTTGGCCACTCGCGCCCACGCCCAACACGGTGACTACCTCGAAGAGGTCGACCGTTCGGAATGGAACCCGTCCGACTACGCCTACCACCTGTCTCGCCGGGCCCGGGGCCTGCCGCTGTGGTTCTCGCTGGCCACCTACGGCACCGACGCCTACGCCGATGCGATGGAGGCCACGCTCACGACTGCCCGGGCGTTTGCCGACGAGGTCGGAGCTCGACCCGGTCTCGAGCTGTTGCTCGAACCCGACCTCTCGGTCGTGCTCTTCCGCCGTGCCGACTTGTCGGCGAACGACACCAAGGCGTGGTGCGAGACGCACGCCCGTGCTGGTGACTACCTGATCGTCCCGACTCGCTTCAGGGGTGAGCAGTGCCTGCGGGTATGCATCGTCAATCCACGAACGACCATGGACAGCCTTCGGGTCATTCTCGACGATCTCGAGTCGGTGCCGGCGACCGACCTCTGACGATCAAGCCCGGTGGTGGTGTGGTGGAGCCAGTGCATCGAGCTTTCGCAGCAGCTCCAGGAGCGCGACCTGGTCCGTCGAGCTGAGCCCTCGAACCAACGCTGCGCCGGCGTTGCGGCGGCGTGACCGTAGCTCTCGCATCAATGACCGACCCTCCTCGCTGAGCTCGACCGTCACTGCACGACGATCGTTGGGGTCATCGCAACGTTCGACCAGGCCCCGTTCGGCGAGTTCGTCGACCACCGACGTGGCCGATCGACGGGCGACTCGCAGACGGTCGGCCAGTTCGCTCATCCGGATCGGTGTCTCCGCCCGTCCGATGATGCGCAGCGCTCTGGCCAGCGCAGGTGTGATCCCCAGCGGCTCGAACTGGGCACGGGCCGTATGGCGCATGCGCCTGCTCAAGTGTTCGAGGTGCTCAGCAATTTCCGCGCTCACGGGAATAGATTCGGCCATGTAGTGAGTTTAACTCATTATGAGGTAGACACATCGATTGCCTTCCGAACCCCTTTGCTCGACCCCAACGGAGACAACATGCCACGACCCGGACGCTCCCTTTCACAAGACCGCTCCGTGATGAACCATCGGCTCGCGCCCGGCACCTACGCCCGTGTCGTGCGATTCGCCCAGCCCTATCGGCGCATGATCGCGGGCTTCCTTGCACTCGTCGTCGCCTCGTCGTTGTTGGGCGCAGCGACACCACTGGTCCTCAAGGCGATCATTGACGACGGCATCACGCCGGGAAGGACCGACCTCGTCGTGTGGCTGAGCCTTCTCGTCGGTGCGCTCGCCGTTGCCACGGCCGTCATCGAGATCGTGCAGCGTTGGCTGTCGGCCCGGATCGGCGAGGGGCTGATCGCCGATCTCCGCTCGCAGGTGTTCGATCACGTCCAACGCATGCCGATCGGGTTCTTCAGCCGAGCCGAGACCGGAGCGCTCGTCACCCGGCTGAACTCCGACGTGCAGGGCGCACAGCAGGCATTCACCTCGACTCTGTCGAACGTCGTGGGCAACGTCATCGGCGTTGCCGCCACGATCACGGCCATGCTCGTGCTGTCGTGGCAGATCACGTTGCTCGCTCTGGGCCTACTCCCGTTGTTCGTGCTCCCCGCTCGGTGGACCGGCGACCGACTGTCGAAGATCACAAGGGAGCGATATCGGCTCAACGGCGAGATGGGTCAGATGATGACCGAACGGTTCAACGTGTCGGGCGCCATGGTGGTCAAGCTCTTCGGTCGTCCCGATGACGAGTCGGCAGCGTTCGCCAAGCGGACCAATCGAGTCCGAGACATCGGCGTCACCGCTGCCATGTATCAGCGGATCGTCATGACCTCACTCGGGCTCCTTGCCTCGCTCGCCGTCGCCATGGTGTACGGCGTCGGCGGCGTCATGGCGGCCGCCGGGTCGCTCGGCATCGGCACGCTGGTCGCTCTCACCGCCTACCTCAACCGGCTCTACGGCCCGCTCACCGCCCTGTCGAATGTGCAGGTCGACGTCATGACCACGATGGTGAGCTTCGAGCGAGTGTTCGAGGTGCTCGACCTGGAACCGATGATCGTCGACGCCGAGGAGCCGGTGTTGGTTCCGGGCGGCAACGTGGCCGTCGAGTTCGACTCGGTCGAGTTCCGGTATCCCAATGCGGCCGAGGTGTCGCTCGCGTCGCTCGAGGGCGTCGCTCGCCTCGATCATCGTGACAGCGAGCAGGTGCTCCACGGCATCTCGCTCCGGGTCGAGCCCGGGCAGACCCTGGCACTGGTCGGTCCATCGGGCGCCGGCAAGTCCACGATCGCCGGACTGGTCTCGCGTCTCTACGACCCGACCGGTGGCAGTGTGCGCATCGGTGGCATCGACCTACGCGACTCGACGCTCGCCAGCGTCGGGGCCGCCGTCGGTGTCGTGTCGCAGGACGTGCACCTGTTCCACGAAACGTTGGCGTCGAACCTGCGCTACGCGAAGCCTTCGGCGACCGACGACGACCTCGAGGCGGCGCTCCGTGCCGCACAGATCTGGGACGTCGTCGATCGCCTTCCTGACGGTGTCGACACGGTGGTCGGCGATCGGGGTCACCGACTCTCCGGCGGCGAGAAGCAGCGCATCGCTATCGCCCGCCTGCTGTTGAAGGATCCGTCGGTGGTCATCCTCGACGAGGCGACCGCTCACCTGGACGCCAACTCGGAGACACTCGTCCATGCCGCGCTCGATCAAGCCCTGGAAGGTCGCACGTCGATCGTGATCGCCCACCGCTTGGCCACCGTTCGCAAGGCGGATCAGATTGCCGTGGTCGACGGCGGTCGCATCGTCGAACTCGGCACCCACGACGAACTGGTCGCCGCCGAAGGTCTGTACGCCGAGCTGTGTCGGACCCAGTTCGTCGCTGAACCGTTGGCGGCTGCCTGACGGACCGACGTCAGCCGGCAAAGCCGTCGAGCGCGCCCGTGAGCCCCGACGGCGAATGGGGACCGATGGCGATCTGCTCGAGCACGCCGATGCCGGTCTTCGTCCCATCGCTGGTGGTCACGATCTGCTGCACGTGGACGTTCTCAGGTCGGAGCGGGTCGATCTCGGTCGGTTCGTAGACCTCGTAGCCCAGCTCGAGTTCGCCCTTCCACATGCCCTGGCGCCACGTGGGGTGGCCGTAGCCAAGGCCCTTCATGTAGAAGACCAGCTGCGGCTCCATGGCGATCGTGCGCTTGCTGCCATCCAGCCGGATCAGGTCGATCTCGGCGTACTTGGCCAGTCGCGTGCCCGGGTGATAGTCGACCCGATGGACGGCGGTGAGCATGCGAGTGTCGGTGTCCTCGAGCGACGCCGGGATGTCGGCCTCGCTGGCGAACAACGGGGCTTCGATGCCTTCGCGAATCAGCGGTTCGCCCTTGGCCCCGTCGAAGAAGATGGCGTGCGACACGTGGTCGTCCCAGATCAGCGGGGCCCATAGGAAGAAGAACGAGCGGGGCCGAGCCGGGGCGCCGGCCGTGTCGGGTTCGCCAACCGGACGGATGCCCCACGAGCGGTCCTTGGTGCCGTGCCACTCGTCGACCGTGAACTCACCGTCGGGGTGTTGGACCGTTCCGGTCCAGCGGCCGAACTGGTCGAACCGGGTGGCATCCATGAACCGTCGAGCGCCCTGCCACAGGGTCTGGCGCCCTTCCTGGATGCCGGAGGTCCGGGCCGAGAAGGTGAGGTCGCAGGCCACGCCGGTGTCGTTGTCCTCCAGCACCACTCGGGTTCGCCGCAACGGCTCGACCACCTCGATGCGAAACGGGCCCACTCGCATGTCGGTCCGCTCCAGCGGCGCATTGCGGGAGGCGAAGAACGCGTGCTGGCGGCCTCCCTTGGACACGCAGCTGAACGCGCAGTCCATGACGCCACGGTGGGGATAGATCGCCATCCCGATCCCGAAGTACGACGACGCATCGGCGCTGTAGCCGTTGAACCAGGTGCGGTCGTAGGCGTTGCGATCGGTGGTTGCCAGTTGGGCGACCGGTTCCGGGGTCTGGTGGATCGGGTAGTCGTCGAGCGCGTTCAACATGGCCGTGATCCTGTCACTTCGCGGCCGCCAGTTCGAACCGACGCGGTCAGCCGAGCAGTGCCTCGGCCAGCGCGCGATACGACGCCACCGGCACCTCGGTCGTCTCGACCAGGACCTGGATGCAGACGTGGTCGGCACCGGCGTCGAGGTGTTCACGGATGCGGGGGACGACGTCGTCGACACTGCCCCACGGCACGATCGCATCGACGAGCCGGTCACTCACGTCGGCGATGTCGGCTTCGGTGAACCCCAGCCGTTGCAGATTGTTGGTGTAGTTCGGCAGCTGCAGATAGCGGGCCATGTTCTTGCGGGCGATGCGCCGGGCCACCTCGGCGTCAGTCTCGATGACCACCATCTGCTCCGGGGCGAGGAACTTGTTGGGGCCCATCACGTTGCGCGCGATCACGGTGTGGTCGGGCGTCGTGAAGTACGGGTGGGCACCGTCGGCCTTCTCGGCCGCCAACGCCAGCATTTTCGGGCCGAGAGCCGCCAGGACGCGTGGCGGTCGACCCTCGCGGGCGAGGCCGGCGAACGGCGTGGCGTCCATAGCGTCGAGATGCGCCGCCATGTCTTTCAGCGGTGTCGAGTAGTCGAGCTTGCGGACGCCCTCGACCAGCGGCGCGTGGCTGACGCCGAGCCCGAGGAGGAACCGACCAGGGAAGGCCTCGTCGAGCGTACGGGCGGCCGCCATCGTGGTGATCGGGTGGCGGGCGTAGGTCTGGGCGATGCCGGTTGCGACCGCCATGCGGTCACACGCCGACAGCCACATCGCCGCCGACACGAAGGGCTCTCTTCCGGTCGACTCCGGTCGCCACAGGCAACCCCATCCCATTTCGTCGAGCTCGGCGACGATTTCGAGCACTCGACTCGTTGGGTGCAGGTCGACGAGCCCGCTCCAGATCCCGAAGGTGCCGATGTCGATCGGACTGGTGAGTTCAGCGGGCATCGAGTGTCATCCCTTCGTTGGTGGCGGCCGCGGTTGGCGGTTCGTCGCACAGCACCGACACCCGTTCGCCGTATCGGGAATGCGGGTAGTAGTCCCACACTGCGTGGTGCTGGGTGCGACGGTTGTCCCAGAGCGTCAGCGTGTTGGGCCGCCATTCGACACGGGCATGGAGACGGGGAGTGGTGGCGATGAAGTCGTAGAGCGATTCGAGCAACGCCTTGCTCTCCCAGCGGTGCATCCCGACGATGTGCGAAGTGAACGCGCTGTTCACGTAGAGCAGCTTCTGTCCGGTGACGGGGTGGCGGGCGATGACCGGATGTTCGTTGCGGGGATACCCACCCTCTGGTGGAGTCGACTTGTACGACCCGACGTAGGGGATGGCACCGTCGTGGATCGCAGTGAGGCCCTCGAGGAAGTTGCGCATCGTGGGTGACAGCAGTTCGTAGGCCAACGCCATGTCGGCGTACAGCGTGTCGCCGCCACCGCACTCGGGTGTCTCGGTGATGTAGAGGGCCGAGACGAACGGTGGGTTGGCATCGCAGGTCACGTCGGCGTGCCAGCCGTCACCTGCGGTGTAGGGCGAATCGGCGGTGGTCTTCACGATCAACAGCTCGGGGTCTTGGTTGCGTGCGAAGTTCATCGGGTGCACGTGGAGCTTGCCGAAGTGTCGCCCGACCGCCTTGTGCTGTTCGCGATCGATGACCTGGTCTCGGAACACCAACACGCCCCAGTCGGCAAGCGCCTGCTCGACGTCGGCAAGCGTTGTGGGATCGAGCGGTACCGACAGATCGACGCCGATGATCTCCGCTCCGAGGTGGGGCGTGAGTGTCGTGACGGCAAAGGTGTCGTAGGCAGTCCTGGGTGAGGCGACGGCGCCCGGGCGAGGCGAGCGGGTCGAGGCCGGCGTGGTGGTGGTGTCGGTCATGGCCATGACGCGGACGCTAGTACGCCGCATCGAAGCGGGCGATCCCGTCGTGGCGGTGTGTCCGGCTGGACCCGAAATGCACTCCGCAGCGGTCGGGCGGTAGTGTCGCGGGCGTCACATCGACCTCTGCGAGGAGCACACGTGCGAGGACTCATCGGCTACGGGACCTACCTCCCTCACCATCGGCTGCAGCGCAGCGCCATCACGGCGGCGCTCGGGAGTGGCGGCGGTCGCGGCACCCGCACGGTCGCCGGCTTCGACGAAGACGCAACCTCGATGTCGGTCGAGGCGGCCCGCGCCCTGATGCGCACGGTCGACGTCACCCCCGACACCCTCACCTTCGTCTCCACCACGCCGCCCTACCTCGACAAGACCAACGCCAACGTGATCCACGCGGCGTTGCGCCTGCCGTCGGCCTCGATGGCTGGCGACGCCGGGGGATCCCCCCGGTCACTGTCGCTCGCCCTGCGGTCAGCGCTCGAAGGCCGCCGCCCGGCGCTCGTCGTGTCGTCCGACGTCCGCACCGGTCGTCCCTCTTCGGCCGATGAGGCCAATGGAGGAGACGCCGCCGTCGCCCTCATGATCGGCAGCGACGACGACGGTCCCGTGATCGCCGAGTGGCTCGGCGGTGCCTCGTCGACCGCCGAGTTCCTCGAGCGCTGGCGCCTGCCGGGCTGGGACCACTCACGAGTGTGGGAGGACCGCTTCGGCGAGCATGTCTACCTGCCGCTCGTCACCGAGGCTGCCGACGCCGCCTTCAAGGAGTGCCAGCTCGAACCCGACGACATCAACCTCGTCGTGGTCGCCGGGCTCCATGCCCGGGCCGCCCGTGGTGCGGCCAAGGCCGCCGGCGTCGGTGCGTCCGCCATGGTCGATGACCTGTCGGCCACCGTCGGCAACACCGGAACACCCCAGCCCATGCTGCTGCTCGCTTCTGCGCTCGACACCGCAACACCGGGCACCACCGTAATGGTGATCAACCTGGCCGACGGCTGCGACGTCAACTTCTTCCGCGCCACCGACGCCATCGCGAACTACACGCCCAGCCTCACCGTCGCCCTGCAGATCGAGTCGGGCGACGACTCACTCGACTACGCCAAGTTCCTCACGTGGCGAGGCTTCCTCGATCGCGAACCACCACGCCGACCCGATCCCGTCGGACCAGCGGCGCCACCTTCGTTCCGTTCGGAGAACTGGAAGTACGCCTTTGTCGGGTCGAAGGATCGCACCTCCGGCGCCATCCACCTTCCGCCCCAGCGGGTGTCGGTCAAGGGTGGAGCGGTCGACGACATGGAACTCGTCCCGATGGCCGACGTGCTCGGCACCGTCGCCACCTTCACCATCGACCGCCTGGCCTACTCGCTGTCGCCGCCCACCATCGCCGTGGTCGTCGACTTCGATGGAGGCGGTCGCTTCAACTGCGCACTCGCCGATGCCTCCGAGGTCAAGATCGGCGACCGGGTGCAGATGACCTTCCGTCGGATGACCACCGCCGACGACATCCACAACTACTTCTGGAAGGCCAAGCCCGTCCAGGGCTAGCCCGCCGCAAACGACACGCAGAACACACCACACGAGAACGCTGACAAAGGGGAATCACATGGGATCACGAGGCATCAAGGATCAGGTCGCCATCGTCGGGATGGGGTGCACGCCATTCGGTGAGCACTGGGACTCGGGGGTCGACGACATGCTCGTCGACGCGGCACAGGCGGCGTACTCCTCAGCCGGCATCAAGCAGGACGACGTCGATGCCTTCTGGTTCGGCACGATGGGCTCGGGCATCTCGGGCCTCACCCTCAGCCGGGCACTGAAGATCGACTACAAGCCGGTCACCCGGGTCGAGAACATGTGCGCCACCGGCTCCGAGGCGTTTCGAAACGCCGCCTACGCCGTGGCCTCCGGCGCCTACGACCTCGTCATGGCGATCGGTGTGGAGAAGCTCAAGGACAACGGCATGTCCGGTCTCGTCATGCCGCCGATCCCCGACGACGGCACGAGCGCGGAGCTGACCGCCCCGGCCATGTTCAGCCTCCTGGCACCGGCCTACTCCCGCAAGTACGGGGTCGACGAGGACGAGATGAAGGACGTCCTCACTCGGATCGCGTGGAAGAACCACTACAACGGCGCCCGCAACGAGCGAGCCCAGTTCCGCAAGGAAGTGGGCAAGGACACCATCTGCAACGCGCCGCTGATCGCCGGCCAGCTCGGCATCTTCGACTGCTCGGGCGTGTCCGATGGTTCGGCGGCTGCGATCTTGTGCCGAGCCGAGGACGCCCACAAGTACACCGACAACCCGCTGTACGTGAAGGCGTTGGCCTTCACCGCAGGCCCTGCGGCCGGGCCGATTGATCCCGACTACGACTACACCACCTTCAACGAGGTGGCGGCCTGTGCGACCGACGCCTACGCCCAGGCCGGGATCACCAACCCGCGGGCCGAACTGGCCATGGCCGAGGTGCACGACTGCTTCACCCCGACCGAGCTGGTCCTCATGGAAGACCTCGGGTTCGCCGAGCGTGGCATGGGTTGGAAGGAAGTCATGGCCGGCACCTACGACTTGCAGGGTGAGCTGCCGGTCAACCCCGACGGTGGTCTCAAGAGCTTCGGCCACCCGATCGGCGCCTCCGGTCTGCGCATGCTCTTCGAGTGCTGGCTCCAGCTTCGCCAAGAAGCACCGCCCGAGCGCCAGATCTCGAGCGTCACCGAAGCGGGCAAGAAGCTGGCCATGACCCACAACCTCGGCGGCGCCCCCGGCGAGTGTGTGAGCTTCGTCTCGATCGTCGGCAGCGAATTGGGCTGACCCCCCCGGGGGGTCCACTCCGTCCGTGCGCAACTCTGGCGCTGGGAGCCTCGTTTTGATGCTCCCAGTGCCAACGTTGCTGCGTTTTGGCGCAGTTCGGCGGTGGTGACCGCAGGCGCTGGCCGTTGTCTGCTGGAATGCCAGCATGCAGCGCCTGGCGATCACCTTGGTGGCAGTCGCGGTCACGCTGGCCGCTTGCTCCGACCCGTCCTCCGATGCCGACAACGAGGCGACCGCGACCACGGCCGCGACAGTGGCACCCGACGCGGCCGGCATCGACGACGATCTCGGTGACGAGGCGACCAGTCTCGA
Organism: Acidimicrobiales bacterium; assembly: GCA_041394265.1. Lineage (NCBI taxonomy): Bacteria > Bacillati > Actinomycetota > Acidimicrobiia > Acidimicrobiales > Acidimicrobiales bacterium. The sequence goes on along the minus strand of JAWKIO010000005.1, from coordinate 156,671 downwards.
GATCGCCGCCGAACCACGAACGTTCGGTCCGGCTCCCGAGGCACCGGACGGGCCGCTGGACCCTGCGCTGGTCGACGCGGCACGGGTGGTGATCGCACAGCGTGAGATCGAGCAGCGGTTCGACGCCAATACCGACGAGGCGCTCGCCACGATCGGTGCCTCCGGCGATCCGCGTATGGCGTGGTGGCTGACCGACCTGCTGAGGGTGACGGCCAGCCGAGAGACCGCCACCGCCATTGCCGGTGCGTTCGAGGCACTGACCGGCGTGACGATCGAGCCGTTCACCGGCTGGCCCGATGCGGTTGACCACCTGATTGCTTGGGATGTTCCCGCACCGCCGGAGTACCTCGAGCTCAAGCGCCCCCTGTATCTCTCGATCGACCAGCGATGGCAGCCACTCATGCCGGACGACAGCGCGATCGATTGGCGCCTGGTGTCGTGGGGTGGCGTGCTGGTCGACGATCGCCCGTACGGCGAAACCGACTCCCCGTGCGATTGCATCCCCGCAGCCGATGACCCGGCCGTCACCGACGCAGCCACCGGCGACGAATGGCTCGAGGACGACACGGTCGTCTTCGGGATCGAGATCGACGGCAAAGCTCGCGCCTACCCCCGCTCGATCATGGAGGTGCGCGAGATGGTGAACGACACCCTCGGTGGCCGTGACTTCGCCATGCCCTACTGCACCCTCTGTGGCTCGTCTCAGGTCTTTTTCACAGACGGCGCCGACGGGTTCGAACGGCCGGTGATGCGAACCTCGGGCCTGCTGTCACGGTCGAACAAGGTGATGTACGACGTCCGCACGAACTCGGTGTTCGACACGTTCCTCGGTGCGGCGGTGAGTGGGCCGCTGTGGGAAGCGGGAGTGGTGCTGCCGCAGCACAGCGTCATCGTGACCACGTGGGCAGAGTGGAAGGCGGATCACCCCGACACCACGGTGCTCGCCATCGAGGAGGCGCTCGGCCGTCCCGACAGCGATCTGCGGAACACCCGAGACGCCGACGGGCCGATCTTCCCGATCGGAGAAGTCGACGACCGCATGCCGGTGCAGGCGAGTGTGCTCGGTGTCGTCGCCCCTGACGGCACGCCGATCGCGTTCGACGCAGCGCAGGCGCGGAAGGCACTCGAACAGGGCGACACCGTGTCGACGCTCGGCATCAGCCTCGTGCTCGACGGCGGCGGTTTGCGGGCCGTCGATGTCGATGGCAACGACGTCCCGAGCCACGAGGCGTTCTGGTTCGCCTGGTCACAGTTCCATCCTCAGACCGATCTCTGGCCCGAGTCCTGACTGCCGTCCCGCCTGAACTGTCCACACTGAAGCCCAATCCAGCGAACTGTCGACACTGGAGCTCAGTTCCGGGCTTCAGTGCGGACAGTTCGGCGAGATGGGCTTCATCGTCGACGGTTGGTGTCAGGTCCGCCAGATCACCTGCAGCGCAGGGCGCTCGAACGCCGACTGGTTGGTGGTGCCCGAGTGCAGGAGATGGCCCGAGAAGACGAATGCTGTTCCCGCTGCGCCGGTGAGCGTGATCTCGTCGGTATGGGTGTCGAGTGAGCCGGCTCGGCGCTGCAGGTCGGGGCGCCGGTGGCTACCAGGGATCAGCCGGGTCGCACCGTTGTCGGTGGTGAACGCGGTCAGCGCGACGATCGCCGTGGCGATCGTGTTCGACGCCGGCTGCATCCGAGGCAGGTCGTCGGCGTGGAGCTGCTGACTGCCGAATGACGGCTGCGGGCTCCGGTAGGCCACTTCGACGCGCCGGAAGGTCGGCCCGAGGATCGCAGCGACCACGTCGACCAGCGCCGGCCGCTCGACCAGCGAGGCCACGAACTCGCTCCGGCGATCGAGGTCAGCGAGGTGTTGCGTGCCGCCGTGCGGTCGGTCTCTGGCATCACGTTCGTGCGCCGGCAACGCCAGGAGTCGCCGACAGATTGCCAGGGTCTCGGCGATGTCGTCGCTCGAGAGCAGCTCGGACACCACCGCCCACCCCGCCTCGTTGTCGTAGCGGTCAGGGTGCATCAGCCCACCTTCGCACAGTGAGACATCCCAGCGTGTTGCTCGACCGAACTGTCGACACTGGAGCTCATCCCAGCGAACTGTCGACACTGGAGCTCAGATCCGGGCTTCAGCGTGGACAGTTGGGCGAGGTGGGCTTCAGCGTCGACGGTTGGGTGCCGGGTTGAGTTGGGTTGCGTCGGGTCTGGTCGTGTCGGGTGGTGTCGGGACGGTGGTGTCAGGTCGTGGCGAAGCGGTGGCTCACGAGGCGGCGGTGGAGGCGATGGATGAAGCCGGTGCCGGCGAGGAACATGAGCGGGCACGCGCCGTCGATGACCTCGAGCCCACGCTCCCGGCCGATGGCGACGGCCTCTTCGGTGACCGAGCCGGTCCCCGCACCCTTGTGCAGCCACACCTGCTCGATGCCACGGTCGGCGCACTCGGCGACGAGCCGGGCGGACTCGGCGGGCGGGAGCATGATGATCGCCCGGTCGATGTCGGGGAGGTCGGCGACGGAGCGGAATGCCGGCACGCCCTCGACATGGTCGGCGTGGGGGTTCACCGGGACGACCTCATAGCCCGTCTTCTGGAGCTCTCGGAAGACCACGTTGGCGAACTTCTTCGGATCACGTGACACCCCGATCAGCGCCATGCGGTCAGTGTCCAAGAAGCGGTCGATCGCGACTCGTGTCGGCATTGGTTCCTCCTTCGGTTGCTCCGGGTCGAGGGCGACGAGCAGCTCGCTCGCGAGGCTCGAACACCACAACGGCGGTTTGGTTCGGGCGGCGAGCGGCGAAGTCGTCGAGCCCCTTGTCGGTTTCGCGCCAGCGAGCCCAGAGCCGTTCGCGTTCGGCACCACGGGCAGCGCGACCAGTGAGCAGGCGTTCCCCGCCGACGATCTCGACGCGAGCGTCGGGGTTGGCCTGGAGGTTCAACCACCACGCCGGCTCCTCCGGTGCCCACCCGTTCATGGCGAGGGCGACGAGGTTCGGTCCGTCCTCGAAGTAGCCGACCATGACGGTGCGCTCCTCGCCGGAACGACGGCCGATGGTGGTGAGTCGAGCTGCGCCCCAGCCGCCGGGCTTGGGTCGCCAGAGACCGAGTCGGCCGCCGGTCAGGCGGACCACCGCCCGATGGACCTTCCAGAACGTCGTCACGAACCACCGCGGCGGAAGCCGTGCGGGTTTGTTCGAGCCGGGCATGGGTACTCCTTCCACCCTGTCCTGTGGTTCGACCGTACTGCGACGGCGCGATCGGCACCGGAGTCCAACGACCCTTCGTGCGCCGGCTCCCTGCCCCCGACCGACGCTGGCTCGGCTGCTAACGTCGCAACAAGGAGAGTCGCCATGACTGATCTGCAGAAGCGTTCCTACCGCATCCAAGACCGGTACGAGCACGACTCGGGTCGCGTGATCCTCACCGGTGTGCAGGCGCTCGCCCGGCTGCCGATCGAGCAGCTTCGCGCCGATCGCCGCGACGGCCGCAACACCGCAGCGTTGTTCACCGGGTACCAGGGTTCACCGCTCGGAGGGATGGGCGAGGAGGCGGCCCGGGCCGCGAAGCTCGCCCCCGATCTGCCGATCGTGGTCCGGCCCGGCGGCAACGAGGAACTGGCGGCCACGGCGGTGATGGGCTCACAGCTTGCGTCCTCGCAACCCGATGCCCGCTACGACGGCGTCGTCGGTATCTGGTACGGCAAGGCCCCCGGCGTCGATCGAGCGATGGATGCGCTCCGTCACGGGGTCTACGCCGGAACGTCTCGCTGGGGCGGCGCCGTGGCGCTGGTGGGTGACGACCCCAACGCCAAGAGCTCGACCATTCCGTCGTCGTCGGCGGGCGTCGTGGCCGACATGCACATGCCGCTGCTCTATCCCGGCGACCCGGCGGAAGTCCTCGATCTCGGGCGCCACGCGATTGCGTTGTCGAGATTCAGCGGTCTGTGGAGCGCCATCAAGATCGTGGCCGACGTGGCCGACGGCATGACGTCGGTCGATCTCGCCCCCGACCGAGTCCAGCCGATCGCTCCCGACGGGTTCGACGAGGCCACCCGCCGTCGACCGAGTGGCCGGTTGCTCACGCCGTACACCGTCGAACTCGAGCAGGAGATCTACGACGTCCGGTACCCGCTGGCCGTGAGCTATGCCTCCAAGAACGGCCTCAATCAGACCACCGTCGACCCGAGCGATGCGTGGATCGGCATCGCAGCATCGGGCATCACGTACCGCGAGGTGCGTGAGGCGCTGACTCGGCTCGGGCTGGTGAGTGACCACGACATCGCCGCTGCCGGCATCCGCCTGCTGCGCATGCAGATGCCCATTCCATTCGACCCCGAGACGATCCGCACGTTCGCCCGCGGGGTCGACACGCTCGTGGTGGTCGAGGAGAAGCAGCCGTTCGTCGAGGCACTGATCATGCAGAGCCTCTACACCTCGTCGCATCGCCCGATGGTGCTGGGCAAGCACGACGCCCACGGCCAGCCCCTGTTTCGCACCTACGGTCACCTCGATGCCGACCTCATCATCGACCCGTTGCGCCGAGTCTTGGCCGAGCGGATCGGTGATCGGCTGGTGCCGGAGAAACCGGAGCGTCAGCGGATCCCGGTCAACGTCGGCTCGACCCGTTCGCCGTACTACTGCTCCGGGTGCCCGCACAATCGCAGCACCCAGGTGCCCGACGGATCGCTCGTCGGCGCCGGCATCGGGTGCCACACGATGGCGCTGTTCATGGATCCCGAGCGAGTCGGCGACATCGCCGGCATCACCTGCATGGGCAACGAGGGCACCCAGTGGATCGGCATGGCCGACTTCGTCGAGCGCGATCATCTGATCCAGAACCTCGGCGACGGCACGTACTTCCACAGCGGCCAACTCGCGATCCAGGCGGCACGAGCCGCCGGCGTGAACATCACCTACAAGCTGCTCTACAACGGCACGGTCGCGATGACCGGCGGCCAGGATCCCCAGGGCCAGCTGTCGGTGAGTCGGGTGGTGAGGATGCTCCAGGCCAGTGGGGTGTCTCGTGTCCTGGTCACCACCGACGAGCCCGACAAGTACGAGCGGGGCGAGCTGCCTCGTGGCGTCGAGGTCTGGGATCGGTCGCGGCTGCTCGAAGCCCAGGAGATGTTGGCCACCGTCCCCGGGGTCACCGTGTTGATCCACGACCAGCGTTGCGCCGCCGAACTGCGGCGTGACCGTAAGCGGGGCAAGGTGGTCGCACCGACCCAGCGGGTGGTCATCAACCCCCGGATCTGCGAGGGTTGCGGCGATTGCGGCCAGGTGAGCAACTGCCTGTCGGTCCAGCCGATCGACACGCCATTCGGGCGCAAGACCACCATCGACCAGTCGACGTGCAATCTCGACTTCTCGTGCCTCGAGGGCGATTGCCCCTCGTTCATGACCGTGGAACTCGACGAGTCGCCAACGACCGGTGTGATCGACGGGTTCACACCGCCGACGGTTCCCGAGCCCGTGCTGGCTGTGCCCAGCGATCACTTCGCCATGCGGATCACCGGGATCGGTGGCACCGGGATCGTCACCGTCGCGCAGATCATCGGCACGGCAGGCATGCTCGATGGCTACACGGTCACCGGCCTCGATCAGATCGGCCTGTCGCAGAAGGCCGGACCGGTGGTGAGCGACGTTCGCCTGTCTCGCATCGGTGCCGATGCCACGAATCGTCTCGGTCGTGAGCAGGCCGACCTGCTGCTCGCTTGCGACCAGCTGGTGGCGGCCACCGACCGAGCGCTCGACGTGTGTGAGGCTGGGCACACCATCGTGGTCGGATCGACGGCTTCGACACCGACCGGGGAGATGATCCTGCACCCCGACCTTCACCTGGCGTCGGCCGAACGGCTGGCCGAGGTGATCGCCACCGAGACCGATGCGACGAAGCATGTCTGGGCCGATGCCGAGCAGATCACCACGGCGCTGTTCGGCGATGCCGTGACGGCCAACAGTTTTGTCGTCGGGATGGCCGTGCAGGCCGGCGCCATCCCCGTGTCGACCGAGTCGCTGGAGCAAGCCATCGAACTCAACGGGGTGGCGGTCGAGAAGAACCTCGCTGCGTTCCGCTGGGGCCGGGCCCACGCTGCCGACCCGGAGTCGACGGCGCACCTTCGCTCGACCGACGCCGAGGGCCGACCCGCACTCCCTGCATCGCTTGCTCGTCGGGTGGAAACGCTCGACGCCACGACCGGACTGGGTGATCTGCTCGCACGGCTCACGGATGACCTCATTGGATTCCAGGACGTCGAGACGGCGTCCGCGTATCTCGACGTGGTCGAGCGGGTGGCGAACAGCGATGGCAGTCTTGGGTCGACCTATGAGTTGACACGGACGGTGGCGGTCAACCTGCACAAGCTCACGGCGTACAAGGACGAGTACGAGGTGGCCCGTCTGATGCTGCTCGATGAGGGTCTGGCCGAGGCCCGTCGGCTGGCCGGTGCCTCCGGCTCGATCAGCTACCGGCTGCATCCGCCGATGCTGCGAGCGTTGGGGATGAAAGAGAAGCTATCGATCCCCGTCAAGGGGGCGCCGGCCCTCGCCGTGCTGGCGAAGGGCAAGCGACTGCGGGGCACCAAGCTCGACCCGTTCCGGTTCCCCGAGGTTCGCCGGATCGAACGAGAGCTGCCGGGTGAGTACCGCACGACGATCGACGAGCTGGTGGCCGGGGTCGACGAGACCACCTACGACCTGGCCACCGAGATCGCCGGCCTGCCCGATCACGTTCGGGGCTACGAGGAACTCAAGGTCCGTCGAGCGGCCACCTATCGCTCACGAACGGCGGCGCTCATGCGTCGCTTCCGAGAACTGACCACCCGACCGACCAGCACGACCTGAACAGCCAGACCGAAAGGACACCCGATGCTCAGCGGACTCATCACGATCGTGTTGGTCGTCATCGTCGTGTTGGCGGCCGTCGTCGGCTACCTGGCGTTCTTGCGCTCCGCAACCGGTCGGTGGCCGCGTCGGACAGGTGTGATCGAGCAGTGGCGTCTGACCGGGAGCTGGGAAGATGTCTTGACCCGGAGGCTTGACGCCGCAACGGCGACGATCGACCACTCGGTCGGCGATGCACTTGGCCGGCCCGACCTACGTTGGCGCCTCGCCGAAGCATCGGACCTGATCGATCATCAACTCCTGGCGTGTGCGCGGCTGCCGCTCAGCTCTCGACCGGCCGTCCGCCGAGAGATCGAAGCACTGGTTCGCGAGTACGAGGGGGTCTGTGCCCGCCTGTTGCTCGATGCTGCGCAGGCATCGTCGGCCGTGGTGCGTGATCGGCTCCGAGACATCGAGGAGTCGGTCGAGGCGTTGCGTCGCGCACGCAATGAGGTCGCCGAACTCGAACGCGGGCGATGAGCGGCGGCTACGAGCCCACATAGTTGGCGGGCCGCTTCTCGAGGAACGCGGCAACGCCCTCTTTGTGGTCGTCGGTCTTGAACAGCCGGCCGAGCGTGGAACTGACCCAGACCCCGAGGTCGTCCCAATCGGGGTCGAGCGCCAGACGGAGGCCTGCCTTCAGCTCGGCGACGGCCAGCGGCGGGTTGGCGGCGATGGCGTTGGCCAGCGTCATGGCGGTCGGCATCAGCTCCTCGTGGGGCACCACTCGTGACACCATTCGGAGCTCCTTGGCTTCGTTGGCATCGAAGACTCGACCCGTGAAGAGGAGCTCGGCGGCGGCTTCTCGGCCGACGAGCTGGGCAAGGCGTCCGATCCCGGCAACGTCGCAGCACAGGCCGCGGAGCACGAACAGCTCGCCGAACTTGGCTCGCTCCGAGGCGACACGGATGTCGGCCATGAGCGCGAGTTCCATGCCCCATCCGACCGCAGCCCCGTTGACGGCGGCGATGATCGGGATGTTGGTGCCGAGCAGGGCGCCTGCGGCGGGGGTGAGTCGAGGTTCGTTGCTCAGGCGCTCGGCCGTTCCCTCGCCGGCCTTCACCATGATCTGCTTGACGTCGTCGCCCGAGCAGAACGCCGGATCGGTGGCGGTGATCACGATGCAGCGGGCCGTGCTGGTCTCGACCGCACGCTGCAATTCGGCGTAAGTGGTCCAGGTGAGTGCGTTGCGAGCTTCGGGCCGGTTGATGGTGACGACGTCGACGTGGTCGTGCGATTCGACGATCACCTCGGTGTAGGTCTGGTTGGTGTCACTCATGTCATGGCCCCCGTTGCTCGGTCGATGGTGCGAAGCTACGGAGACCGGACGCCGGGTGTCAAAGCAGCGTGGCCGGACCGATCATCACAGAGCGATGGTGACCTGAGCTTGATCGCACAAACCGTTGAGATCGCAGACCTCGTAGGTGATCGTCGTCCCCAGGAAGATCAGGCTCGGGGTCTTGTACCTGATCGTGCCGTTCGAGATCGACGCCGTGCCACTGCTCGGCCCGCTCACGATGCGAAGGGTTGCGGGGTCGAGCGCCGACGAGCCGGGTGCGTCGTTGACGAGCACCGGAATGTACTGGAGCAGACCGAGCAGTGTGACGTGGACGTCGTTCACGGCGTTGGGACCAGTGGGCGCCGTGGTCGTGGTGGTGGGAGCGGTCGTGGTGGTGGTCGGTGCAGTCGTGGTGGTCGGTGCTGTGGTGGTGGACGTGGCCGGTGGGGTGGTGGTCGTGGTGACGAGCGGCGGCAGGGTGGCGCCCGGCACCGTCACTGTCGGGAGCGTGATCCCGGGAATCGTGACCGGCGGAAGCGAGGGGAGGAGCGAGGTGCTCGTCGTGCGGTCGGGCGACGAGGTCGACGTCGAGCCCGGCGTCGACTCGTCGGTCGTGGCATCCGGCGACGCCGAGGGCGGCGTGGTCGTCGACGGGTTGGTGGACACGATCTCGCTGGCATCGCCGATCTCGGTGTCGTCAACTGGGGCGCTCGTCGAAGTCGCCGTCTCGCCGGCGGGGTCGTCAGCGCCAGCGGCGCCAGGACCCGGTGCAGGGTCGGGAGCGATGAACGCCAGCTGGTCGGGAGCACTCGTGGCGGCGGCGTCAGTGAGACCAACGAGCGAACCGATGCTGGCGATGCCGATCATGGCGGCGGCCGGAGCGACGGCGATGGCCTGGGTCACGCGTTCGAGCCGCAACAGCTCGATGAGCCAGGCGAGTGCCGACTGGGGTTTGCGTTCCTTGAGCGAGACCTCGAGCAGCGCCCGAACCACCTCGGGATCGAACTGCGTACCGGAGCACCGAACGAGTTCGGTGCGGGCGGCCTCGGCCGACATCGCCGACTTGTAGGACCGCTTCGAGGTGATGACGTCATAGGCGTCGGCGGCGGCCACGATGCGGCCGGCCAGCGAGATCTCGGTGCCTGCCAGCCCACGGGGATAGCCCTTGCCGTCCCACCGCTCGTGGTGCTGTGAGGTGGCCCCCCGCCACTCACCCAGCCAGTCGGCCAGGGGTTCGACGAACGCTTCGCCCGCGGCCGGATGTCCCCGCAGGATCTGCCACTCCTCGTCGCTCGGCTTGCCGTCGCTGTTGAGGATGTACGACGGCACCGTAAGCTTGCCGATGTCGTGGAGGAGCGCAGCCCAGGCGAGACGCTGACGCGACTCGTCGTCGATGCCCATCTGCTTGGCGATGAGCTCGCTGTAGGCACGCACCCGTTCGGTATGGCCTCGGGTGAGGCGCTCGTGCCGCCCGAGGAGGGTCACGAGTTCGATCGCCTGGCGCGCCGCAGCGGCCTCGTCCGCCGCCAGTCCTCGCTGCGATGCCTCGGCGAGGTGGGCTTCGAGCTTGCGGATCGTGCCGGCCTTGAGCGCCACCGAGAACCGGGAGGGTGCCTGGTCGGGGAACGTGAGTGACAGCCCGAGCAGGCTGGCGAGTGGGAGGAAGCGAGAGACCAGTCGATCGATCAGCAGCGAAGTCGCAGAGGCGACCGTGATGGCCTGGACCGCCCAGACGACGATGCCGAGTGGATGATCGGGCCGGTAGAGGCCGTCGGAGACCACGCGCACGGCCGACCATGCGCCGACGATCGGGAGGGCGAAGATGGTGATTCGCACGAGGCGCGCCATGCGGGGCGACGCGGCCCAGTGACGCTCGCGCCCTTCTGCTGCTCCGGTGGTCGGCGAACCCATGAGGGGGTGTCGACGCGAATCTGGGGTCGGTTGAGCGAAGAGGTCGTTCGACTCACGAACTTCTTGCTGGGAGCGTCAGCGGATCCTCGCCAGGATGTCGGTGAAGACCTCGGCATCGGCGGGGGAGTTGACCGGGATCGAGAACTCGATGCGGTCGACCCGGTCGGCATAGCGCTCGTTGAGCTGCTCGGCGATGGTGTCGTAGGTGCCGATCGTGGCGACGGTGTGGAGCATCTCGTCGGTGACGAGATTCGGCAGGTGGTCCCAGTCCTTGGCTCGCGACAACACCGACGCCTGGCGGGCGATGTCGCCCCAGTCGTGCACCTCGAACGCTCGCCGATACGAGGGTGTCGACAGGTAGAAGGCGACGCGGGCGCGCACGGTTTCGGCCACCCGCTCGAGGCGGGCCTCATCGGGCGCGGTGCCGATCAGTGGCTTCATGCAGACGTCGACCTCGGTGACGTCTCGGTTCGAGCGCGCCGCTCCCTTGGCCAGAGCGGGAAGCACGGCGTCGTCGATGTAGCGGGGCGTACACACCGGGTGGAGGCGCACGCCGTCGGCGACTTCGCCGGCCACGGCGCACATGTTGGGCCCGATGGCGGCCAGGTGCACAGGGATGTGTGGGTGCTCGATGGGGCCGGGATCGAAGAGCGGCACCATCAGATCGAGCCGATAGTGATCACTCTCGAACTGCAGTGGCACCCGCTCCTGCCATGAGGTCCAAACGGCTCGCATGGCGTTGATGTAGTCGCGGGCCCATGGCGCCGGTGGTGACCACTGGAGGCCGTAGCGGCGTTCGACGTGGGCTCGGACCTGGGTACCCAACCCCAGCAGGAACCGGCCATTGCTGACCTTCTGGAGGGACCACGCCGACATGGCCGTGACGGTCGGGCTCCGGGGGAAGGCCATGGCTACGGATGTGCCCAGTTGGATGCGATCGGTCGTGGTGGAGCCGAGGGCGAGCAGCTGGAACGGGTCGTCTTTGGTTTCCTCGACCAGGATCGCATCGAGCCCGACCGATTCGGCGGTCGTTGCGAGTGTGGCGAAGTCTCGGATGTCGAGTGGGGTCTCGGGTTCGCGTAGCCCTGGATCGAGCTTGCCGAGCGGTAGGAGTGATTCGACCTTCATGGAGGGGTCCTGGGGTTCGTGGATGTTGTGAACGGCTCTATCTCGCGCTGGCGCCGCCGTCGATGGTGAGCGTGGTGCCGCTCACATGGCTGGCCCGGGGCGAGACGAGGAACGTGACCACGTCGGCAACCTGCTCGACCGTGCCCGGTACGGGATCGGCGGGGATGAACTCCTCCCACCGTTCGTCACTGCCGTACTTCGCGTTGGCCTGCTGTCGGAGGAGATCGGTCATGCGGTCGGTGATGATGAGCCCGGGATTGACCGCCAGCACCCGCACCCCCGTGCGCATGGACCGGGAGCCGATCGCTCGGCTCATCGCCGCCAGCGCCGAGTTGCCGCCCGCACCGGCGATGTAGCCGGGATTGGGGCGGTCGGCGGCGGCGCCGATCACGTTGAGCAAGACCCCGGCGTCGGCGGTCCCCGAGTCGGCGCGTGACGTCTCGAGGTGAGGAATGAGGAGGCGCATGAGGTTGATGTAGCCGAAGACTTTGAGGTCCCACGCGTCTCGCCAGCGCTCGTCGTCGATGTCGGTGATCGTGCCGCCAGGGATGGCGCCGGCGTTGTTGACCACGATGTCGAGTGGTCGCAGCTTGACCCGATCGGCGAGCCGCTCCTGCTCGGAGGTGAGCGAGAGGTCGGCGGCCACGACCTCGACGTCGACGCCATGGCGGCCGGCGAGGTCGGCAGCGATCGCGTCGAGGGTCGGGCCGGACCGGGCGGCCAGCACGAGGTCGACGCCCTCCGTCGCCAGGGCTTCGGCGATGCCGAGGCCGATGCCCTTCGACGCGCCCGTCACCAATGCTCGCTTGCCTCGCAGTCCCAGGTCCATGCCGGCACACTACGAGGCCGCCGGCGCTGCGACCAGCGAACGCCAATGTGCCCGCTTCGCTGGGCCGATGTAGCGTCGGCAACCGTGAACGAACCGATGCGTGCCGATGCTGTCCCTGTCCGACCTGCTGCCACCGTGATGCTGGTCCGAGACGGCGACCAGGGGCTCGAGGTGTTCATGCTGCAACGCTCGCTGTCGGCCGCCTTTGCCCGGGGTCAGTACGTGTTCCCCGGCGGAAAGGTCGACGACGCCGACCACGGTGAGGCGCTCGAGGCCATCAGCGATGGTCTCGATGACGCCAGTGCGTCGGCCCAGATGGGAATGGCGAAGGGTGGGTTGGCCTGGCTCGTCGCCGCCATCCGGGAGTGTTTCGAGGAGGCGGGTGTGTTGCTCGCCCGCCCGACAGACGGCAGCGAGGTGATCCGTTTCGACACCCCCGAGTTGGAGGAGCGGTTCGGCCGCACTCGTCACGAGATCCACGATGGCAACTACTCACTCGAGCAGCTGTGCGCCGACGAGGGCTTGGTGCTGTTGACCGACCGTATGCATCTCGTTGACCACTGGGTGACCCCGATGGGCGAGCGGCGCCGCTTCGACACCCGTTTCTTCGTCGCCGTTGCCCCACAGTTGCAGGAACCGCTGCACGACGACGCCGAGACCATCGCCAGCCTGTGGGTCCGGCCGGTCGACGCCATCGAGCAGTGGAAGAACGGCGAACTCCAGATGTTCCCACCGACCGTGGCGTCGCTGCGTTTCCTCGAACCCCATGCCACCACGGCCGACGCCATGGCCGCAGCCGAAGCAGTGGGTGTGCCCACCCCGATCATTCCGAAGATCGTGCTCGATGGCAACGGTGGTGTTGCCGGGGTGAAGCTCAACGGCGACGAGGGCTACGACGAGCTGCCGCTGCCGGAGTTCGTCCTCGGCAATCCACGCTGAGATCTGCCACCGCACGCGACGAGGCCGCCCCCGATGAGGAAGGGGGCGGCCTCGAACGTGGTTCCCGCTGAATGGCAGGAGCACGGTCAGCTGACGAGCAACCTCAGCTGGTCTGGGTGGTGGCCATGAACTCGGCCGACTCGCCGAAGTAGACGAGCATGGTCACACGGTCGACCCGTCCGGCAGCGAGCTCACCGAGCCAGTAGTCCTTGCCGGCCTGGTCGGCAGGGCGTTCGAACACTGCGGTGTAGACGAAGTCGACCCAGTCGGCATCAGCCGAAGCATCGAAGGCACCCCCGAAGCGAGCCTTGAACTCGGTCGACGAGGCAACCGACCACGCCAGATCCTCCAGGCTTGCGCCGTTGGCGATCTCGGTGGCGAAGTAGTTGTAGCCCGTGGCGTCCGGCTCACGGTCGAGCAGGGTGACGTACTGACGCACGATCGATCCCTGCGTACCCGAAGCGTTGGCGTAGGCGTCGCTCAGCCCGATCTTGGACAGGTTCAGCTGGCCGCAGGCGGCGGGAACGGTGACCTCGAAGGGGAGCTCGTCGGTGAGCGACGAGCGCTTCTCGCCGTCGTAGGCACCCGATCCGTCGATGTCGATGCCATGGATCACGAAGTGCAGGTTGCCGAAGTCACGGGCCTGTTCCGGTGTGATCGTGAACGTCTCGAGGTAGCTGTAGTTGCCATCGGCGTCGGCCGTCGGGAACGGGCCGGTAAGGCCGGCACCGGCACTGAAGTCGGGTCCGGTCGACAGCGTGTTCTGGATGGTGCCGTAGAACGGGACACCTTCGGCCACGCTCACGAAGCCGTCATTGTCGGTGTCGGCACTCGCCGGTGGGCAGACGTTGCTCACGCCCAGCTTTCCGTGCACGTGCTGCGGATGCGGCAGGTCGGCGGATGCGCCGGAGACGTTCATCGCCACGGTGACCTCGTTGCCAACTCGGAGCGCCGCAACCGAGGCGGTGGTGTCCGAGCCGTTCAGCGAGCCGAGGGTCCCGGTGTAGGACTGCGACATGGTTGCCGGCTCCTGGGCGACGAGCTCGCCACAGGCGGCCGGAACGGTCACCTCGAAGGGCAGCTCGTCGGTCAACGACGACTTCTTGTCACCGTCGTAGGCGTTCGAGCCGTCGATGTCGTTGCCGTGGATCACCACGTGGAAGTTGTCGAAGGCGGCCGCGGTCGCATCCGGGAGCGTGAACGTCTCGGTGTAGGTGTAGTTGCCGTCGGCGTCGGCGGTCGGGAACGGGCCGGTCAATGCGGCGTTGGCCGTGAAGTCCGGGCCGGTCGACAGCGACGCCTGGATGCCGCCATAGCGTGGGATGCCCTCGACGACGCTCACGAAGCCGTCGTTGTCGGCATCGTCGGCCATGGTCGGGCAGCTTCCACCGGCTTCGATCGAACCGTGGATGTGCTGGGGGTGCGGCAGGTTGGCAGCTGCGCCGGAGACCTGCATGGTCAGGGTCACGGTGGCACCGTTGCGGAGGGCGACGACCTCGGCGGTCGTGCCGGAGTCGTTCAGCTCGGTCAGGGTGGCGGTGTAGATCTCCGAGCTGCCGGGGGCATGTGCCGCGTCGGCGATCGACGGAGCGAGAAGGGAGGCCATCGTGGCGACCGTCGCTCCGGTGGCGACCATGGCACCGCGGCGCCGTGTGGATCTCGGTGTACGGCGTTCAGCCGGTGGTGCGTTCATGAGGGTTCCTCTCAGCGGGGTACAGGTGGTGAACGGCCCAAGGCCGATCACCACGGGTTCGGAACCGTGCTCCGGGCGGATTGGTCGGTGACGGAATTCTTTTCCCGGTGTCGCCTTTGGCCTGGTCCGGTGATCTGTCAGAATCCGGCCAACGGCGATTGCCGAAGAGGGGAGCAACGTTGAAGGTCGAACTGCGCAACACCGTCGAGTCGGGGTTACCTCCAGGCGATCAGCACCCGTATCGCAGCGGCCCGTGGCGGCCCCAGGTGAATGAGTACGACGCCTGGGATCTCGACGTGGTCGGCAACATTCCTGACGATCTGGCCGGTGTCTACCTCCGCAACACCGAGACCGCGCTGATGGAGCCGATCAAGCGCTATCACCCCTTCGACGGCGATTCGTTGATGCATTCGATCAGCTTCGAGGGTGGTGAGGCCCGCTACGCCAGCCGGTTCGTTCGCACCGACGGGTTCCTCGCCGAGCAGGAGGCCGGTCGCAGCCTGTGGGCCGGGATCACCGAGCACCCGTCGAACGCCATCGCCGACCACGGCTGGGGCGCTCGCACGATGATGAAGGACAACGCCAGCACCGACGTGATCGTGCACGGCGGCGTCGCGCTCGCCAGCTTCTACCAGTGCGGCGAGCTCTATCGGCTCGATCCGCGGACCCTCGACGACCTCGGCAAGACCACCTGGAATGGCTGGTTCCCGCCCGAGGGTGTGTCGGCCCATCCGAAGCTCGACGAACACACCGGCGAGTTGCTCTTCTTCAACTACTCGGTCGAGAAGCCCTACATGCACTACGGCGTGGTGAACCGGGCCGGTGAGCTGGTCACCTACGTCGACATCCCACTCCCCGGGCCTCGACTTCCGCACGACATGGCATTCACCGAGAACTGGTCGATCCTCAATGACCTCCCCCTGTTCTGGGACCCGCAGGCACTTGCCGATGGCTACTACTCGAACACCTTCGACCGCGATCGTCCCAGTCGATTCGCTCTGATCCCGCGTCACGGCACCACCGACGACATCCGCTGGTTCGAAGCGGATCCCACCTTCGTCCTGCACTGGACCAATGCCTACGAGGACGGCGACGAGGTCGTGCTCGACGGCTTCTTCCAGCACAACCCGACCGCTCGCGGCGTCGCTCGCTTCCCGGGCGAACTCAAGGGGTTCGAGACCCTCGACATGAACGTGCTCGATGCTCGCGCCCATCGCTGGCGCTTCAATCTGGCGACCGGGGAGTGTCGCGAGGAGTCCATGAGCGACACCTGCTGCGAGTTCCCGATGGTCAACGGTCGACACGCCGGACGCCGCCACCGCTACTCCTACAACGCCACCTGCGCCCGTGGGTTGTTTGCGTTCGATGGGCTGATCAAGCATGACCTCGACACCGGCGACGAGGTGCGGGTGCCGATGGAGCCCGGTGTGTTCGTCAGCGAGACCGTGATGGCGCCACGACTCGGGTCGACCGCCGAGGACGACGGCTACCTGATCACGTTCACGGTCGACATGAACCGCGACCTGTCGGAGTGTCTCGTGCTCGACGCCGCCGACCCGGCGAGCGAACCGGTCGCACGGATCCGGCTGCCGGAACGGATCAGCAGCGGCACCCACTCGACGTGGGCGCCGCTGTCCGATCTGTAGCCCGGCACGGCGTGCCGGGCGGGTGGCTCAGACCCCGGAACGTACCGGTAGGTAGGAGGTGATGGCCTCGGCCATCTGCTGGCGGATCGGGGCAGCCGACAGCATCACGTCGACCATGGGGATCGAGATGTGGGTGTGGCCTCGCGCCGCAATGTGGTGGACGTCGACCCCGGCGTCGGCCATCGCCTTCGCGTAGGCGGCCCCCTCGTCGCGCAGAGGATCGAACTCGGCCGTGATGACCGTGGCGGGCGGCAGCCCGGCGAGGCTCGAAGCTCGTAGCGGCGAGGCCCGTGGGTCGTTGCGATCGGCCGGGTCGATGTAGTGATCCCAGAACCACTCCATGAGCGGCTTGGTGAGTCCGTAGCCCTCGGCGTTCTCGACATACGACCCGGTGGTGAGCACGTTGTCGGTGACCGGAGTGAGGAGCACCTGGCCACTGATGGCCGGGCCACCGTTGTCGCGAGCGTGCTGGGCGACCACGGTCGCAAGGTTGGCTCCGGCGCTCCACCCGGCAACGACGACCGGGCCGGGGAGTCCGCCGAGCGCCTCGGCGTTCTCGCTCACCCACGCCAACGCTGCGATGGCGTCGTCGGGAGCCGCCGGGAAGCGGTGCTCGGGTGCGTGGCGGTAGTTGGCCGAGATGATGAGCGCACCCGATCGATCACACAGGTCGCGGCACATCGGATCGTCGGACTGCTCGCTGCCGAGCACCCACCCGCCACCGTGGAAGTAGAGCACGACCGGGTGCGGTCCCGGCGTGGCCGGGCGATACAGGCGGTAGGCCAGATCGCCATCGGCACCGGGGTAGGTGCCGTCGACGATCTCGCCGACTTCGGGCCCGGGCGGGCGCTGGGCGGCGGTTGCCTCACCGAAGGCGCGGGCCTCGTCGGGTGACATCGACTCGTACGGCGGCAGGTCCATGGTCGCCATCATCTCGAGCAGCATGGCGACGTCGGGTTGGAGGCGGCGGATGACGCCGTCGGTGCGGGACTGCTTGCCCGACCCCGTGAATTCGAAGCCCATGTAGCCGTTGTCGACCACGTCGTTGCAGATCTGGCGGTAGGTGTCGACACCGCCGATGTAGGGGAGGAACATGCGAGGCTTGCCGGGCACGTTCGCCCCCATGTACCACGAGTTGGCTTGGGGGAAGAGCGTGATGTTCGCACAGTCGTTGACGTGGAGCCCCCAGCCCTCTTCGGCCTGTTCCGTGGGCTCGATCGTGTCGTAGCCGTCGGCGCGCATCTTGACGATGGTGTCGGTGACCCAGTCGACGTGCTGTTCGATCGACACCACCATGTTCGACAGCACCGAGGGACTGCCGGGGCCGGTGATCATGTAGAAGTTGGGGAAGCCGACCGCAGTGAGGCCGAGGTAGGTCTTGGGACCGGCCGACCACTTATCGGCGAGCTTGAGGCCGTCGCGACCCTCGATGTCGACCGCCACGATGGCACCGGTCATGGCGTCGAAGCCCGTCGCGAACACGATGGCGTCGAACTCGTAGGTGGCGTTGTCGGTCTCGATGCCGGTGGCCGTGATGGTCGAGATCGGGTGCTTTCGCAGGTCGACCAGCTCCACGTTGTCACGGTTGAAGGTCTCGTAGTAGTTCGTGTCGAGACAGAGACGCTTGGTGGCGAACGGGTAGTCCTTCGGGCACAGCGCCTCGGCGACTTCGGGGTCGTTGACGGTCGCTCGGATCTTGTTGCGCACGAACTCGGCGATGGCCTCGTTGGAGGTCGGGTTGGTGAGAAGGTCGTTGAAGATCCCGGAGATTCCGAGTTCGCCAGCCTCCCAAGCCGCCTCGAACGAGGCGTTGCGCTCTTCCTCGCTGACCATCATGGCCCCGATCTCGACCGGCTCTTGGGTCCAGCCGCCGCGGCTCCACTTCTGGGCTTCGCGGTAGGCATCGCGGTCGGCCTCGAGCGCCGCCTTCTTTTCCGGCTTGACCGGCCCGTTGTGGGCTGGGATCGAGAAGTTCGGGGTGCGTTGGAAGATGGTGAGCTGGTCGGCCTGGGCAGCGATGATCGGGATCGACTGGATGCCCGACGAGCCGGTACCGATCACGCCGACCCGCTTGCCGGTGAAGTCGACACCCTCGTGCGGCCAGCGGTTCGTGAAGTAGACCTCGCCGGCGAAGTCCTTGGCGCCCTCGATGTCGGGCTCCTTCGGCAGCGACAGACAGCCGGTGGCCATCACGTAGTGCTTGCAGCTGACCTCGGTGCCTTTGCTCGTGGCGAGGATCCAGCGCTTGGTGTCGTCGTCCCAGCGGGCACTCTCGACCCGGGTCTCGAACTCGATGTCACGGCGCAGGTCGTGCTTGTCGGCCACGAATTGGAGATAGCGCAGGATCTCGGGCTGGGTGGCGTAGCGCTCCGACCAGGTCCACTCGGTCTCGAGCTCGGGGTCGAAGCTGTAGGAGTAGTCGATGCTCTGGATGTCGCAGCGGGCCCCCGGGTACCGGTTCCAGTACCAGGTGCCACCCACGTCGTCGGCGGTCTCGAGACAGCGCGCCGAGAATCCTTCCTTGCGCAGGCGATACAGCAGATAGAGGCCGGCCATGCCGGCGCCGACCACGACCACATCGGGATCGCGTACGTCGATCGTTGCTTCTTCCCCAGACACTCGAGTCCCCCTCGATGTTCAACGGTTTGTGTGTCGAAGCATTCTCACACGACCGACCGCCTCCCTCCCAAACGAGCCCGAACCTTCGGGCCTGCGTCCAAAACCTGACAACCTCCGGGTTTGCGTCGGCTCCGCCGTACGCAGGCCCGGAGGTTTGGCTGGATTGGACGGTGCCCCGGCAGAACCGTCAGCGTGGGAGGACGGCTCGGCGACGTCGACGAGTGGGGGCGCGGCCTGGGTCAGAGGGTGGCGAGGAGGTCGGCGAAGGACTCGGCGACGTGGCGGCGGAACTCGGCGGGGTCCTCGATGGCCGTGGGGTCGATGAACAGGCCGATGTCGAAGTTGTTCTCCGACGACATCGCCGTGGCGTTGCACGGGGTGCCGGCCAGCGGTCCCATCGTGACCGTGCCCATGACCCGGGATCCGACCACGTACACCGGGAACGGGGCGCTGCGCAGGTTGGAGGTGGCGAGGTCGAGCTTCGAGGCTTGGGCCCGCGCCGCCCGGGTGATGACCGAGGTGGGGAGCAGGTTCACCACACCGGAGAGGATGGTGACGCCACCGCCCTTGGTGGCGTCGTCCTTGGCTCGGGCGATGTGCTGCTTGACATCGTCGAGGCGGTCGGTGATGGACATCTCGTGGCCCGACACTCGGACCGGCACGGGCACGAACGAGTTGCCGCCGGCGCTGGAGCCTTTGCGGGTGCTGAGCACGAACGAGGTGTTGATCGACTCGAGCGGGGTGTCGTGGGTGCCGTGGTAGCGCACGACCGCCTCGACCATGCCGGTGAGGAAGGCATCGTTGATGGTGGCGTCGTGTCGTTTGGCGGCGGCCTTCAACTGATCCAGCGGGACGCGTACGTGCTCGAGGTGACGGTGGCGGGAGCGCTCCTTCCACAGCGGGGAGCCGCTGGTGGCCTCGCCGCCGGTGTTGACGAGCTGCCCGACACTGCTGCGAGCGGTGGCGGCCAGCTCATCGAGACGTTCGTTGGCCCGGGTGGGGTCGGCCGGCCACATGGCCACTTCGGCGGCGAAACGCCGGGTGAGCCCGAGCTGCCGGCGGACGAGGTGGGTGGTGGAGCGGGTGACGGTGGTGCGCAGATCGGTGGCGAGATCCCCACCGGCTTCCTTCTCTTCGTAGGCCGCGACGTCGTCGGCGATGATCTGCTCGAGGTCGACCTCGGGCGGGAGCGGGTCGTCGGGGCTCAGGCTCTGGTAGAGCTCGGAAAGCCGGATCTGCCCGATGCCGTCGGCCACGGCGTGATGGGTGAGCATCCACAGGGCGCCGCCGCCCGATTCGAGGCCGTCGATGGCGACGAAGCGCCACAGGGGGCGGGTGCGGTCGAGCGGTTCCTGGTAGAGCCGAGTGGCCAGGTCGAACAGTTCTCGTTCGGAGCCACCGTCGGGCAGGGTGATGTGCCGCAGATGGTGGTCGAGGTCGAACTCGGCGTCGGGTGCCCAGGCGGGTGTGGAGATTCGGCCGAACCCGGGGACCACGCGCTGACGAAAGCGGGGGATGTGGGCAACGGCGTTGCGCATCACCTGGCGGAACGCCGCCATGTCGAGTGGTTTGTCGAGCAGTACCAGCGCTGCGCCGCTCGGGTTCAGCCACGGATCCTTCTCGACGTTCCACATGAGCGCTTCGTGCTCGGTCATGCGGTCGGACGACTCGATGGTGCGGGGCTTGTCGTGCTTCGCCGGGGTGATGGTCACGGTCTCAACCCTTCTTCTGGGTGTCGAAGCCGGGTCGACGATCGACCTCGGCCTCGGGGTCTCCGGTGTAGCCAGGGGGGAAGGTGCGCAGCAACTCCTCGTGGGTGGGGGTGCGGCGCTCGCGGGCCTCGTCGGGTAGGAGGTCGACCAGCGCCTTCATGATCCGCTTGGTGTCGGCGTCGGCACTCTTGTACTTCAGCGGAACGGCCGCGCCGACCGTGGCGGTGACCACGGGGCGGGTGCGGGGCGTGAGGTTCGGCAGGCGGGAGCTGCGTGGCCACACCTTCTCGGTGCCCCAGAGGCCGACGGGGATGACCGGCGCCTGGGTCATGGCGGCCAGGCGGGCGGCGCCCCAGCGGCCCTTGAGCTCGGGCTCGAAGAACGCCGGCCCCCGCGGGATGGTGCCTTCGGGCGCCATCATGAGGAGCTCGCCACCGGCCAGGGCCGCGGCGGCGGCCTGGAGCGGCTCGTCGGAGCCCGTGCCGCGGTCGACACGCACGCCTCCCATGCCTCGCATGATCTTGCCGACGATCGGAACGTCGAACACTTCCTTCTTGCCGAGGCTGCGCACCGGGCGGCCGGCCTTGGCCGACACGTAGCCCATCACCGTGGGATCGAAGTACGACCGGTGGTTGAAGACCACGATGGCCGGGCCCTCGGCGGGGATGTGCTCGATGCCGGTGATGCGAACGTCGGCCAGCGTGGAGAACTCGGGACGCATGAAGGGGCGGGCCCAGTCCTGGAGCTCCCGGCCGGCGATCTTGAACACGCCCTCGTTCTTGTCGAGGTGGCGGATCTGCCACCCCTTGAGCAGGGCGAGCGACGACAGCCGGAGGTCGGGATTGACCGCGACGCCGGTGCCGACGGCATCGAGCAGGGGAGCGTCGAAGTAGCTGTCGGAGTAGGCGGTGCTGCGGTCGAGATCGACGCCGTTCGCGGCGGCCCAGTCGGCGACTGCTGTTGCCTTGGCCTTGCCCCAGACGAAGGTGCCGTTGTGTTCGCCGGTGAAGTGGGTGCCATCGTCGACCCATTCGGTGGCGATCACGTGATCGAAGCCGAGCCGCTCGGCGAAGGGGCGCACGAAGGGAGCGGGTGAGGTGGTGGCGAGGACGAGGAGATCGCCCTTGGCCCGATGCTGCTCGAAGACGACCTTGGCGAACGGCTGCAGCATCGATTCGAGTTCGGCGGCGGCGCTGGTCATGGCATCGGTGATGGCGTCGACCGGCCACCCCTTCGATGTGCGGACACCGAGCTTGGCCGGCTGCATCAGAATCCAGCTCTCACCGAAGGTCTCGTAGAACTTGAGGAACGCATCGGCGAGGGGCAGGTGCGGGAGATCGCCGAGGCCGGCGCCGGCGAGATGTCGCTGGAACACCGGGGCCGACGAGGTGTTGATCAGGGTCCGGTCGAGGTCGAAGATGGCAGCAGATCGGCTCATGGAGCAATGATATGTCAGCGACTGACATTCGTCAATGGCTGACAAATGGCGGCGACTGACCTAAGCTGTCGATCGTGACGACCGTGACTGCCGAACCGAGCACCAGATCCGTCGAGCCCGACCCGACCGACGACGGTCGTCGAGACCGCAAGAAGCGGCTCACGAGGGACGGGCTGATCGAGGCCGCCGCCGAGCTGTTCGCCACCACCGGCTTCGATGAGACCACAACAAACGACATCGCCGAGGCGGCCGATGTGTCGCAACGCACGCTGTTCCGTCACTTCCCGACCAAGGAGGCGCTGCTCTACGGCGACATGGACGAGCTGAAGCTCGAACTGCGCCGAGCCTTCGCCGAGCGACCGGCCGACGAAGCGATCCTCGACGTCGTGCGCCACGCCATGCTCACCGTGGCGGCCGACTTCGACACCAATCGGGAGCGGCGCCTGCTGCAGGTGCGGCTGGCCGCAGCGACGCCGTCGGTGTCCGCCCACAGCCGGGCGGTCGTGCAGGCCCAGTGGGAGCGCGAGATCATTGCCGCCGTTGCTGCTCGCCTCGGCGTCGATCCCGTCGCCGATCCTCGTCCCGAGATCATCGCCGGCGCCGCAATGTCGGCCATCCGAGTGGCGACCCGCCAGTGGACCGCCGGCGGCGGCACCGACGACTTCACCGATCTGGCCGACGGCGCACTGTCGGCGATCGCCGATCTGTAGGCGGGGTCGGCGATCGCCGATCTGTACGCAGGGTCGCCGATCGCCGACTTGGAGACGTGGCGGCCGGCCCGGCTGATGAGTGGCTAGGTATGGCGGGCGCATCTGGGCTAGAAACTAGGGCCAGCAATCGTTCACACATCTCGGAGTGAGTATCACCATGCGCGAAGCCGTCATCGTTTCCTATGCCCGCACGGGGTTGGCCAAGTCCGCCCGTGGCGGCTTCAACATGACCCCCACCATGACCATGGCTGCCCATGCAGTCGAGCACGCCGTGAAGAAGGCCGGGATCGAGCCCGAAGCCGTCGAGGACTTCTACCTCGGCAACGGCGCCCACGGCGCCGGCAACCTCGCTCGTCTGGCCGGTCTCCTCGGCGGCCTGCCGGTCACCACCGCCGGTGGCACCGTGCAGCGCCACTGCTCGTCGGGCCTCAACTCGATCGCCGCCGCCGCCAACTACATCAAGTCCGACGGTGCCAACGTGGTGGTCGCTGGTGGTGTTGAGTCGATCTCGATGCCCAACCCTGGCTTCGGTGGTTCGCCCAACATGGATCCGGCCCTCACCGACCAGTACCCTGCCATCTACATGGCGATGATCGAGACCGCCGACATCGTCGCCGAGCGCTATGGCGTGTCACGTGAGTACCAGGACGAGTACTCCCTCGAGTCGCAGCGCCGCACCGCCGCCGCTCAGGAGGCCGGTCTGTTCGACGACGAGATCGTGCCGATGAACACCAAGATGAAGGTGGTGAACAAGGAGACCGGCGAAGAGTCGATCATCGACTACGTGGTCGACCGCGACGAGTGCAACCGTCCGAGCACCACCCTCGAAGGCCTGGCCAAGCTCCAGCCGGTGCGGGGCGAAGGCAACTACATCACCGCCGGCAACGCCAGCCAGCTTTCCGACGGCGCCGCCGCCGTGGTCATGATGGAAGCGGCCGAAGCCGAGCGTCGTGGGCTCGAGCCCATGGGTGCGTTCAAGGGCTTCGCCGTTGCCGGCTGCGAGCCCGACGAGATGGGGATCGGTCCGATCTATGCCGTGCCCCGCCTGCTCGAGCGTCACGGGCTCACGGTCGACGACATCGACCTGTGGGAGCTCAACGAGGCCTTCGCCAGCCAGTGCCTGTACTCGCGTGACAAGCTCGGCATCGACCCCGAGAAGTACAACGTCAACGGCGGCTCGATCTCGATCGGTCACCCGTTCGGCATGACCGGCACCCGCTGCGCCGGCCACCTCCTGCAAGAGGGTCAGCGCCGGGGCGCCAAGTGGGGCGTCGTCACCATGTGCATCGGCGGCGGTCAGGGTGCCGCCGGCCTCTTCGAGATCTACTGAGCTCGTTCGATCTTCGTCACGACGGCCCCGCCTCTTCCGAAGAGGTGGGGCCGTTGGCGATTTCCGTGGCGGTCGGTGGCTGCGGTGGAGATGATCGGCCTCAGCGGTCGGACACGGACGTCAGCGGTCCGATGCCGTCCGGCGGGCGAGGATCTCGTCGCCGGTGAGGAGCCCGGCGGGGTCGGTCTCGACTCGTCGATCGCCGGCGTCGTGCTCGACCCCGATGCCGTAGGCCCGCAGTGCGCCAAGGAGCGACTCGACCCGGGCACAGTCGTCGATGTCGATCGTGCCGGTCAGCACGAGGCACAATTGGCCGGGATCGATGCCGCTGGTCTCGATGGCATCGGCCACCGTGGCGAGAAACGCCGTGGCGACGAGGTGTTGGGCCGAGACCGAGATCGACGCCTGCACCCGCAGCTCGTCTTCGGTCCACGCTGCGAGTTGGAGGCATGCCTGCCACAGCACCCAGTCACCCATCGGAATGACCATGCCGGTGGCCTCGGCGATGGGCCAGAAGGTTCGAGGCGGTACGACGCCGAGTTGGCGGTGTTGCCAGCTGAGGTGGGCGTCGACGCCGGCGAGTTCGCCACTCCGCCGGTCGTACAGCGGTCGATACCGCAGCTCGAAGGATTCGTCGGTCACAGCGTCGAAGAGGTCCCGCTCGAGTGAACGAACTGCCAGGCCGTCGTTCGTCGTCGTAGGGGTTTGCTCGAACGTGTTCTGCCGCACACGAAAGTATCGGACGGCACCACCGTCGTTATGACGGTGACCGCAGTCCGGATCGGGACGTTCTGCGCTCTCGGAACGCGGACGCTTGGGGTGGCCTGTGGAAACGCTGCTTGCTCGAGGGCCAGTGCCGTCTTCGCCGGGTCAGGGCAGCTGCTGGGAAGCGATGGTGGCGTAGCGGCGGCGGATCGATGATCGGGCGTCGTCAGCCTCCACCGCTCGGTGCGGGAGTTCGGTGCCGGCGCCGAGACCCCAGGCTGCCGCTACCGCGATGGCGTCGGCCTGGCCGAGCACCGATGCGGCCTGCACGCAGGCGCCGGCGGCGACGGCCTCGTCGGCGTCGGGGACCACGACGGGCTGGTCGGCCAGCTGGGCGACGATCTCGCGATAGGCCGCCGATCGGGCGCCGCCGCCGATGAGGAACAGTCGACCGTCGAGCTCGACGCCGGCAGTACTGAGCGCTTCGACGCCGTTGAGGAGGCCGCACACCACGCCCTCGTGAGCGGCGCGGGCGAGCGCCGCTCGGCTGGTACCGGTGCGCAGACCGTGGAGCCGACCGGTGGCATCTGGCAGGTTGGGGGTCCGTTCGCCGTCGAAGTAGGGGACCAGGACGACCCCGTCGGAACCGGCAGGGGCGACGAGCGCCAGGTCGGCGAGATCGGGCGCGCTCAGGCCGAGCATGGCCGCCATCCAATCGGTGACCTTGGTGGCGTTCAGGGTGGCGACGAGTGGGAGGTAGCGGCCGGTGGCGTCGGCGAACCCGGCGACGGCGCCGGTCTCGTCGGTCGTCGGCACCGGGCTGACCGCGTAGGCCGTACCCGAGGTGCCGATCGACATGGCGACGTCGCCGACGGCGAGGCCGATGCCGAGGGCCCCGGCCATGTTGTCGCCGGTGCCCGGGGCGACGATGGCCGACGGAGGGAGCCCGAGATCGTTGTCGCCGACCTCGCCCGCAATCTCGAGCGGTTGCAGCACCGACGGAAATCGCTCGATCAATCCGGCGTCGAGTCCGGCCGCTTCGAGGAGGTCGGGGCGGTAGGTGCCGGTGATCGGTGACCACCAGCCGGTGCCCGAGGCATCGCCTCGGTCGGTGACGACCCGGCCGGTGAGCCGATAGGTCAAGTAGTCGTGGGGGAGCATGGCATGTGCAATGCGGTCGAGGAGTTCGGGTTCGTGCTCGGCCACCCACGCCAGCTTGGTGATGGTGATGCTGGCGACGGGAACCGACCCGCACGCCCTCGCCCAGTTGGCGGCCCCGGCCGACGACACCATCGCTGTCGCCTGCGGGGCTGATTCGGTGTCGTTCCACAGCTTGGCCGGTCGGAGCGGTTCGCCGGCACTGTCGAGGAGCACGAGGCCGTGCTGCTGACCAGCCACGCTGATCGCGCTGACCTCGGCGAGATGGTCGGCCAGGGGAGCGAGGGCCTCGGTGAGGGCCGACCACCAGGCGCGAGGATCCTGCTCGCTGCGTGGTGGTGAGGTGGCGGGATGGCGGCCGCGCCCGGTCGCGATGAGCTCACCCGTGTCGATGCGGCGCAGCTCGGCCTTGTTGGATTGGGTGGACGAGTCGATTCCGAGGACGAGCGTCATGACGGCGTACTCCGCAAGGTCGAGATGGCGGTTTCAGGCAAACCCACCCGTTCTGTGCGTCAGAGTTCCCGCAGTCGGGAGGTTTGACGCACAGAGCGGGGTGTAGTGGGAAGTGTGGCGCACAGAAAGAGGAAGGAGGAGCGGGGCCGGCGGACCGTCAGGTCGAGCGGGTCACGAGATGGTGAAGGGATTCAATGTCGGCCGGGCGACACAGCTCGCTGCCGGCGGTGAGGACAGCTGCCGTGCCCGCCGCGATGCCGAGATGGACGGCGTCGTCGACCGAACCGCCCCTCGCCAGCTCGACGGCCATGCCGGCCACCATGGAGTCACCGGCACCGACGGCACTGGCGACCCGGACCGACGGGGCCCGGAAGCGGACGAACCGGCCGTCCTGGTCGAGCACCATCGCGCCGCCGGCGCCGATCGAGACGACGATCGCACCACATCGGGCGCTCGCCATCAGCTCCACGAGGCCGCCCTGGATCTCGTATTCGGTGAACAGCTCGCGACCGACGGCGCCACACAGCTCCCGAGCGCTCGGCTTTACCACCCGACTCGGCGCCATGATCGCCTCCAGCAATGCCGGGCCCGAGGTGTCGACCACGACGTCGACGCCGAGAGCTGCAACCGCCTCGATCAGCTCGGTGATGTAGCCGTCGGGGACCCCGCCGGGCATCGAGCCGGAGATCACGAAACACTTGGCATCGGCGCAGGCGGCGAGGACCTCGTCGCGACAGCGTTGCAGGGTGTCAGCGTCGAGGGGCTCGCCTGGCACCACGAAGCGGAACTGGTTGCCCGTGCTGAGTTCGTTGACGGTGAAGCTCTCTCGCGTCTCTCCCTCGCAGCCGATATCGGCATGCATGACGCCCTCGAGATCGAGCTCTCGGGCGAGACGGGTGCCGT
Source organism: Acidimicrobiales bacterium (assembly GCA_041394265.1). Lineage (NCBI taxonomy): Bacteria > Bacillati > Actinomycetota > Acidimicrobiia > Acidimicrobiales > Acidimicrobiales bacterium. Next base: position 129,348 of record JAWKIO010000005.1, on the reverse strand, counting down.
TGGCCCCGCCGAGCGGGAGGATCGCCAGGGCGGTGGCTCCGAGTCGGTCGGCCACTCGGGCGACGTTCACGCCGCCGCCACCCGCCTCGGTGGATGCCGGTCCGCAGCGAAGCTTGTGGGTGTGTGACACGACATCGACCGAGGTGGTGATGTCGAGCGCCGGGTTGAGCGTGAGCGTGACGATCGCAGCCATCCCCCGATCATGGCCGCTGCCGTGGCCCGATGTGAGGAGTCAAAGGTCAGATCAGCACGCTGTGCCCGAATCCGGGCGCTTCTGTGGCGAGTTGATGCCGCTGAGAGGTGTCAACTCTCCAAAGTTGCTGGGGGTGGGAGGGGTGGGGGCGGGATGAGGGTGGTCACCATGCGGGTGATGAGGTCGGCGCCGACGGGTTCGTTGAGCATCAGGCGCCCCAGGAACAACGGGCCGACCAGCGTGCGCACGAGGACGTCGAGGTCGGTGTCGGCGGCGAGTTGGTGGTCGTCGATCGCCTGTTGCAGCACCGAGCGGAGGGCTGCTCGTTTCTCGTTGGCGAAGCGGAGTTGGATCTCGCGCACCTCGGGGAACCGTTCGGCGGCATGGATGATGGCCGGGAGGACACCTCGCCAGGGGTCGGTGTGGAGCATGGTGTCGAGCTGGCCGAGGTAGCGGATCAGATGGGAGCGGACGTCGTCGCCGGTGGTGCTGTCGACCGGGCCCGCCGTGATCGAGATGGATCGGATGGCGGAGTCGACGAGTTCGGCCCGTGAGCTCCAGTGCCGGTAGATGGTGGACTTGCCGACACCGGCCCGAGCCGCAACCGCTTCGATTGACATGCCGTCGAAACCGCGCTCGGCAAACTCGGCGAGCGCGGCGTCGCAGATGATCCGACGGGAGTGCTCGATCCGAGGGTCGACCGGCACGTCGGCGCCGGCCGGGGTCGCACCGGCGTTCACGACTCGGTGCGGCTGATGACCACGGCCGTCGCGATGGCGGCAACGACGGCGACCACGCTGACGACAAGCGCGACGGTCGAGAACGCATCGGTGAAGGCAACGGCGGCGCTGCTGCGCACGGTTTGGCCGAGCGCTTCGGGAAGTTGCCTCGAGGCATAGAGGGCGCCACCCATCGACTCGTCGGCCGCCGCCAGCGCCGGGCCCGGGAGGCCGAGACCGGAGAGGTCGATCCCGCCGCGGTACGCCGAGTTGAGGATCGAGCCGAGCACGGCAATGCCGAAGGCGCCGCCGACTTCACGGGTCGTGTCGTTGACGGCTGAGCCGACGCCCGCCTTCGACTGGGGGACCGACGACATCAGGCGCCCGGTCGACACCGCCGCGGTCGATCCCATGCCGGCACCGAGCAGGACGAAGGAGATGACGAGCCGCCAGTAGGGGGTGGTCGGCGTCACCAGCGACAGCAGCCCGAAGCCGACGGCGATGCATGCAAAGCCGGTCGCGATCACCTTGGCGGCGCCGATCTTCTGGGCCAACGCGGCGCTGCGCGGTGACACGATGATGAGTGCGATGCCGAGCGGCATGGTCGAGAAGCCCGCTCGCAGCGGTGAGTAGCCCTTCACGAACTGCAGGTACTGGGTCGCAAGGAAGAAGAACCCGAACATCATGAAGAACGCTGCGGTGATGACGGCGCTCGAGATGCTGAAGCTGGGCACCTTGAAGAACTCCATCGGCAACATCGGATGTTCCGCCCGCAACTCCCACGCGATGAAGCCGACCATCGCCAGGCCGCCGATGGCGAAGGCAGCGAGGACACCGCCGGCGGTCCAGCCGTGTTGACCTTCGATGATGCCGTAGAGGATGCCCGCCATGGCGATGAGCGACAGCACCGCGCCGAGCGGGTCGAGCGGGGTGTCGTCGTCGTCCTTCGAGGTGGGCGACAACACGGCGACGGCAGCCAGCGTGGCGACGACGATCGGGACGTTGACGAGGATGGTCGAGCCCCACCAGAACCCGGCGTGCAGCAGCAGCCCGCTCACGACCGGACCCAGCGCACCGCCGGCACCGGCGAACGCGGCCCAGAAGGCGATGGCCTTGGTGCGTTCGTCGGGTGGGAAAACAGTGGTGATCAACGAGAGCGTGGCGGGCATCACGAACGCAGCACCGATGCCGGAGATGGCGCGCCCGGCGATGATCTGGGCGGGTGCGTCAGCGAGGCCGGCCACCGCAGAGCCGATCGCGAAAACCACGAGACCGGCCATCAGTGCCTTCTTGCGCCCGTACTTGTCGCCCAGGGCGCCGGCAGCCAGCAAGAGCCCGGCGAAGATGATGGCGTAGGCATCGACGATCCATTGGAGGTCGGTCGCCGAGGCCGCCAACTCTTCCTGGATCGTCGGGAGGGCGACGTTCAGCCCTGACACCGACATCACCACCATCACCAGCGAGAGGCACATCACGCCCAGCAACTTCCAGCGCCGTTCGTAGACGTGCGGCTGTTCCCACAGGGGAACGTTGGCGTCGGTGGTCTGCATGGTTCGCCTCACTCGGCTCGGTGGTTCACACTGCAAGGGCGAGACGCAAGCGTTTCGCTGGATCATGACGAAACGCAAGCGTTTCGCTGGATCATGACGAAACGCAAGCGTTTCGCTGTGAAACGGCACCGTATCGCACCCGCCGCAAGCACGTGAGGGATTGCGGATGATCAGAAGCCGAAGATCTCGTTGACCCGTTCCATGCCCGGATCGGCGCCGAGGTCGTCGTTGCGGATCACCATGGCGAGCTTGGTGCGTCGACGCAGGAAGTCGTCGGGGTGGACGATCATCTCGCGCTCGGCCATCAGCATCAGTTCGCCGACGAGCACATCGCTGTTGGCCAACGCCGGCTCGGCGAGCGACGGATCGCGATCGATGAGCGCCAGAAGGTCGAAGGTCGCCATGCCGTGACGCCGCCACAGCACCTCGGCGAGGGTGTCGGCCACCTCGATGTCGGGAGCCCGATCGAGGCCACGTTTCGCCGCCGCTTCGTAGAAGCGTGTCCGTTCGGACTCGCTCGGCTCGCCGAACCATCCGGGGGCGGGGGTGCCGCCGATGACGCCGATCTCGGCCAGCGCCTCGGCCACTTCGTCGCCGACGTTGAGGCAGTCGGTCAGCTTGCCGCCGAAGATGCTCACGACCTTCTTTGCGGCGTCGACCTCGACCTCGTGCTTGCGGGAGAGCGAGGTCCAGTCGGTGTCGGTGCGGTCGTCGCCGGTCCGGGTCACGACCAAGGGACGGACCCCACAGCGCTCGGAGATGATGTCGCTGCGAGTGAGTGGGGTGTCGAGATCGAGGCGAGCGTTGATCTGCTCGAGGAGGAAGTCACGGTCGGCGTCGAGGACGCCCTCGCGTGGGTTGTCGGTGCGGGTGTCGGTGGTGCCGACCACCGACCGGTTCGCCATGGGAATGACGTAGAACAGGCGGCCGGTGTCGTCGAAGAACGCAAGGATGCGGTCGCTGTCGGTCAGTTTGGGCACGATGAGGTGGATGCCCTTGGAGTAGACGATGCGGTGCTCGGTGCGGAGGTCGAGCTGCTCGTTGAGGCCGTCGATGAAGGGGCCGGCAGCATTGACGATGGCCGTGGCGGTCGCCCGTAGCGGCGAGCCCGATTCGGTGTCGGTGAGGGACACGGTCCAACGGTCGTCGTGGCGATCGGCCCGATCGACCGAGACGTAGTTGACGGCGGTCGCCCCGAGATCGAGGGCCGAGCGGACGAAGCCCCACACGAAGCGGGCATCGTTGTCGGGGAGGTAGGCGTCGGCGTAGCGGATACCACCCTTGGCCGTGCTGGTGTCGACCAACGGCTCGGTGGACTCGATGTCGGACGCCCGGTACACCCGGGGCGCCTTGGTGGCGAAGCGCCCGATGCCCCAGTAGCCGACTGCGCCGAGTGCCGCGAGCGCGAGCGGGAACGGGGCCGTCTGGTCGAGCGTGGCGAGGAAGTCGATCTCCTTGATCTGGGTCGGGTAGCTCCGCAGCATGTGATTTCGAGAGGTGCAGAGATCCCAGACCAGCTTCAGCTCGTAGTTCTCGAGGTACTTGAAGCCGCCCCAGACGAGGTTCGACGACTGCTGGCTGGTGAAGCTGGCGAAGTCGCCGCGCTCGACCAGGGCGACCCTGAGGTCGCGGGCGGCCAGGGCCGCTGCGGTCACCGCACCGTTGATGCCGCCCCCGATCACCAGCACGTCGAAGTGCCCGCCGTCGAGTTCGGCCAGCTTCTGTGCTCGCAACTCCATCGGCCAAACGGTAGCCATCGCCAGGCAAAACGCACGGATCCGGACCAGGTGTCCGAACGCGACAGCACCCGGCCGCTGGGGCCGGGTGCTGTCGACGAGTCGCTCGTTGGGAGAAGCGTCAGCCGTCGCTGTTGGTCGAGCTGGCCGAGGCCTCGGCCTCGTCCGCTGCGTCGGCTTCGGCCTGGGCGTCGGCCAGGTCCTCGGCGGTCACGCCGCCGGGGTTGGTGCCGTCCTCGGCCACGCTGTGATTCGGGTTCAGCCGCCAGTTGCTGGGGCGAACCGGCTCGTCGTTGGGGTCGAACCCGGGTGTCTCGTTGACGATGATGGCGGTCACCATGCCGAACATGCCGGTCGAACGCTCGACGTGGGTGAGGATGTGGCAGTGCCAGACCCAGACTCCGGCGTCGTCGGCCCGGAACATCACCGTGTAGCGCTCACCGGGAGCGATGTTGAGGGTGTCGGTCCAGTAGGGCTGCTCGAGCGGGATGCCGTCCTTTGCGTACACCAGCTGCGGGAACTGGTGGAGGTGCATCGGGTGGATCTGCAGACCCTCGTTGTAATAGGTGACGCTCGCCCATTCGCCCTGGTTCAGCACCAGCGGCTCGGTGGCAGGGAAGCTCTTGCCGTTGAGGCTGAGGCCGATCGTGCCGGCGTCGTTGAGGATCATCGGCATGTCGACGGCGAACTCGCCGTCTTCGGGCAGATCGACACCGCTGACACTCATGCCCCACGGTGCGGGGTTCTCGCCGACGACGAAGGCGCCGAACATGCCGTTGACCACCTGGGTCTGAGCGTGGTTGTGGGCGTGGTACATGCCGATGGCGTCATCGTCGACGACGAACTCGTAGACGAACGTGCCGCCGTGGGGCTCGATCAGATCCTGGGTGTAGGGGGCGACGCCGTCCATGTCGTTCGGGGTGTGGACGCCGTGCCAGTGGATGTCGGTGCCCATTGGCAGGTTGTTGGTGAAACGGACCCGGAACTTGTCACCACGGTCGAGATCGAACTTCGGTCCGGGCACCATGCCGTTGTAGGCCCAGGCATCCACGTAGAGACCCGGCTCCTTCTCCCACTGCACGATCGAGGCTTCGAGGTCGAACACCTTCGTGCCATCGGCGAGCACCTCGGTCGGCTCGAGGATCTGGTTGCCCTTGCCCTCGGTCTCGGCCGGGTAGGCCAGCATGGACTCCATCATCGCGGTGTCCATTGCGGCGTACTCTTCGTCGGTCATGTTCGAATGGTCGGTGCCACCGCCCGAGCTTGCGGCGGCGACGGTCTCGCCGCTCCCGCTGACCGTGAGCACGGCGACCATGCCGGAATCGGCGTGGCCGGCGATGTCGCAGTAGACCTCGTAGGTGCCAGGGTTGAGCTCGCCCAAGGCCAGCTCCACCACGCCGCCGGCGCCGACGTTCGGCGACAGCAGCCCGAGCTCGCGGACGCCGACGTTGTGATCCATCGAGCCGTCGTTCTTGATGACCAGGGTGACCTCGCCTTCGGGGGCGACCAGGTTGCCGTTGATGGTGAATTCGGCCAGCGTGACATCGATGCGGGTGGACGGCGTGGCGCTTGCGCCTCCACCGTCGCCGGCGAGGATGCCGATGGCGGCGATGCCGAGCATGAACGCCATCACGATGGCAAGACCACCGAGTGTCAGGATGAGGAACCAACTGCCGCCGAGGCGTTCCTGTTGGGGGCCGGCCGCATACGGCGCGGTCTGGTCGGGGGATGCCATGTGTGATCTCCGGTGGGGGCGAGGGCGTGGCGGCACGTGCCGTCCGACGCCGGGACTCCGACAGTTGTCGTTGATTCAGCGTTGAACGAGAAGGGACCAAGGTCCTCAAATGTCCGGGATCGGTGCCATTTCGCGTCAAAAGTCCCGCTCAGCCGTTGTCGTGGCGGCCGGCTGATGCCTGCTCAGTAGATGCGGGGAACGAACGTCTGGTCGCGCAGCGGCGGCCGGATGTAGGGGACTTCCTCACGCTGGGGGATCTCGACCGGTTCGGGCACCACGTCCTCGTAGGGAATCTGCGACAAGATGTGACTGATGCAGTTCAGGCGAGCCGACCGCTTGTCGTCGGACGGCACCACGTACCACGGCGCCTGCTTGATGTCGGTGTGCTGGAACGTGGTGTCCTTCGCCATCGAGTAGCGGGTGTACAACCGGTGCTCCTCGAGATCCATCTCGGACAGCTTCCAGCGCTTGATCGGCTCCTCGTTGCGGGCCTTGAACCGGCGCTCCTGCTCCTCGTAACTGACCGAGAACCAGTACTTGAGGATGATGATCCCGGACCGAACGAGCATGCGTTCGAACTCGGGACAGGTGCGCAGGAACTCCTGATGCTTCTCCTCGGTGACGAAGCCCATGACCCATTCGACGTTGGAACGGTTGTACCAACTGCGGTCGAACAGCACGATCTCGCCGCCCGAGGGCAGTAGCGGGACGTAGCGCTGGAAGTACCACTGGGTCTGCTCACGGTCGGTGGGCTTCGGCAGGGCTTCGGTGCGGACGATGCGAGGGCTCGTGCGCTCGTTGATGCGCTTGATCACGCCACCCTTGCCCGCCGATCCCCGGCCCTCGAAGATGATGAGCACTCGCAGGCTGTTGTGGTGCACCCAGTACTGGAGCTTGACCAGCTCCTCCTGGAGTTCTTCGAGCCGAGCTTCATAGACGTCCTTCTTGAGTCGGCCGCCGGCGTAGTCTTCGGGCTTGGGCAGGGTCGGGGTGAAATGCGGCGACGACACGGAGGCGGCGTCGGCTCGTTGGCCCCAGACGTCTTGTTGCCATTGGCCCTCGAACTCGTCCTCGGGCCGGCTGGACTTCGCGTCGTGGTGACCTTTGGCCATGGGCGGAACCTCGGTTCATGTGGGTGAATTTCGAGTATGTCGTACCTCACGATCGGGTGTCGACCTGCCGATGGGGCTGTACTGCGGGTGTACTGGCACCACCAACGACACATCGACCCGTGACCCGAGGGCAACCCCACATGACACCGTTCGAGAATGACCTGACGGCCGATGAGGTCGACCTGCGGCGCTACCGCAAGCTCGTCAAGCGCGACAACCAGGAGAACGAGCTGAAGCCGTTCCAGGTCGAGCTGCTGCGCTTGCAGGAGCATCTCGAACGTCACGACAAGCGGATGATCGTGCTGTTCGAGGGCCGCGATGCTGCGGGGAAGGGTGGAACGATCCGCCGTGTCACCCGGTACATGAACGAAAAGCACTACCGGGTCGTCGCCATGGGCAAGCCCACCGAGGAACAGAAGACCCAGTGGTACCTCCAGAAGTACGTCGCCGAGTTCCCCCGGGGCGGCGAGATGGTGCTGTTCGACCGCAGTTGGTACAACCGGGCCATGGTCGAGCCGGTCTTCGGCTTCTGTACCGAACGTGAGTACAACGACTTCATGCGCGGCGTCGTCGGGTTCGAGAAGGACCTGGTGCGCCAGGGCACGATCCTGGTGAAGTTGTACTTCTCGGTGACCAAGGCCGAACAGCAGCGCCGTTTCGATCGTCGGCGCGACGATCCGCTGCGCCAGTGGAAGCTGTCCGAGATCGACGTCCAAGCGCAGGAACACTGGGACGACTTCACCGAGAAGAAGTACGAGATGCTGTCTCGCACGCACACGGCGCAGACGCCATGGACGGTGATCCGCTCCGAGGTCAAACACCTGGCCCGACTCAACGCCATGCGGGTGATCCTCGACTCGGTCGACTACGAGGGACGCAACCGCGACCTCGACTTCGTGCCCGACCCCGCGGTGGTCGTGTCGGGGGCGCACGAGGTCGAACTGATGGAGGCCGACCGCATCCGGGGTGGGTTCTTCACCTCGTAGCCGGTTCGGGTGCGTCGAGTCTGCGACCGTTGTGGATGGCTTGCGTTGCTCGGCTACACCGTGATGTCGAAGACGTCGCTCAGCTGCTGGACCGCAGCGCCGTCGAGGACCTCGCAGCTCACGTCGATCGGCCAGTCGAGCCCGCGGATCGCGTTGTAGCTCTCGGCCGCTCGCACGATGCGGTCGGCGAGATGCAGGCCGGCTCCGTGCGGAGCCCCCTCCATGAGGATCGAGTAGCTCGAGCCGCTCACCCGTCCGATCAGGTCGGTCGAGCGCGTGAGGGTGCGAAGGATCGTGCCGAGGGTGATGTCGATCTGGTCGCTGACATCGCCGTAGACCGAGCAGACGTCGGCGGCGTTGGTGACCACGACGTGCACGATCTCGATGTTGTCGCCCCGCTCGATCGACTCGGACACCGCAGCCGAGGACAGCAGGAGGAAGGCGCCGTAGCCAACGATGGAGGCATGTGCGTCGTCGTCAGCCGTTCCGCCCCGCGCCATGGCACAGCATCGGTGGCGGGGCCGATGCCATGAGTGCTGCATCGGTGGCGGGGCCGATGCCATGAGTGCTGCATCGGTGGCGGGGCCGATGCCATGAGTGCTCAGTCGGCGAGCGATGCGAGCACAGCCTCGGCGCAGCGTCGGCCGGAGTAGAGCGCTCCCTGGATCGAGGCGGTGTCGCGGTGGTCGCCGCACACGAAACGGTGCTCTCCCAGCGAGACCCGTTGTTTCGGGTCGAACGGGGGGAGCTGCTCGGGCTGCCCGTGGGCGATCGCATCGGTCCGTAGGTGCTCCCATTGGTCGACCTGTGGGCCGAACCATGACCGCATCTGGGCCCGCACCGCCGGCTCGATCGCCGGGTCGAGGTTGCCGGGACAGGCGGCGACGATGAGGGCCCGACCGGCCGGGGCGTACTCGGGTGCGACGTTCGACATCACCGCGACGTTCAGCGCCGGACCCTGGCCAGTGCCATCGAGCATGATCAGCCGGTGGTCGACCGGAGGCGTCGGGGCCGCGAACCACACACCGGTGACGGGCTTCGAGGCGACGGTGGGGAGCCCGAGCAGCCGGCTCGCCGCTGGTCCGTCGGTGGCGACGATCACGCGAGCGGCCTCGACGGACGATCCGTCGCCAAGGCGGACGATCGTTCCGTCGATGCCCTGGACCGGTGTGCCGAGCCGGATGGTGCCGGCGGGCAGGCGCGCCGCGAGCTGATCCGGTATTGCGCCCATGCCCGCGGCCGGCACCGCCGACTCGCCGGTCGACAGGCTCTGGAAGACCACATCGAACATCCGGCGGCTCGTTGCGAGTTCGGGGTCGAGCTGGATGCCGCCGACAAGTGGGCGGAAGAACCGGTCGATCATGGTGTCGCTGAAGCCGTCGGCCCGGAGCGCGTCGATCGTGGATCGGTCCGGCCCCCGCAGGAGATCGGGCGCGGTCGTGGTGGTGATGCGGCGACGCAGGATGCCGAGCCGGATCTTGTCGATGACGCCGCCGATCGGCGACGTGACGGTCGAGGCGAGCATCATCGGCCGGCGGAACGGGTCGCCGACTTCGGAAAATCGATCGCCGATGCGGACGGCGGCGCCGGGGTCGAACGGGCGGAGGTCGAGTGCGTCGACGTCGAGCTGGCGCCCGAGTTCGGGGTAGGCGGTGAGCGCGACCTGGAAGCCGCGGTCGAGGCGGAACCCATCGACGGTGTCGGTGCGGACCCGACCGCCGACGCCGTCGGACGCTTCGAGCACGACCGGGGTGTGGCCGGCCTCGTGGAGGGTTCGGGCGGCGCTGAGGCCGGCGAGACCGGCGCCGACGATGACGATGGGTGCAGGCGTGGTGGTCATGGCGGGCACGGTAGGACGAGTGTCGGCCGGATGCCGCACCGGGCGCGGCCGACGAGGCGACTGGTGTTGCTGGAGGTCAGCCGCTGCCGGCCGGGCCGATGAGCGCAGCCGCTCGCCGGCCCGATTCGTAGGCGGCGTGCACCGTGCCGTAGTAGTGCGGGACCGTGTGTTCGCCCGCACCGATCAGCCCGGGGGCGAGGCGGCCGCCCATCGCCGACATGTCGTGGGTGGTTGCCCCGAGTCGAGGGTAGGAGTACGAACCGTGGCTGAAGCGGTCGTGGAGCCAGTCGGTGCTGTGCGCGGCGGCAGGCGCGGGGACGTCGCTGCCGTACAGCGAGTGGAGGGTGTTGAGCGCAGCGCCGATGCGTTCGTCGGGATCGGCGGAGTCCATCGAGGTCGCGTTGCGTGGGTTGTGGAGCATGGCGATCGTCGGGTGGCCGGCGTGGCGTGAGACATCGAGCCAGACCGGGTGGCGGCGATCCTCACTCATGTAGATGACGCGCTTGACCTCGGATGGCCACCACGCCTCGTCGAACGACAGCACCACCTTCTCGAGCGCCGCCATGCCGAGTTGGGCGGCGTGGCGCTGGAGCCCGGTGGTCGGTCGGATGAGGATCGATCCCTGCTGAATGACCCCGAGCGGCACCGTGAGGATGACCTCGTCGGCGTTGAGCTGCTCCCCCGCAGCCGTCGTGACCATGGGTCGGGGCCCACGTTCGGCGTCGATGGATTCGACGATTGCGCCCGTTCGGATGTCGAGGCCCTCGGCGAGGTGGTCGACGAATCGCCGGTAGCCACCGACCACCACCCCGTTGCCTCCGGAATGGAGCTGGTACCAGGCAATGCCCGAGAGCGAGATGTCGTCGGGATGCCCGCCGACGTTGAGTCCGCCTTCGAGCCAGCGGATGCCGAACTCGACGATCTCGGCGGAGCGACCTCGGAGTTCGCGATCTTCGACGTACCACGCCGCTCCGGCAGTCAGCGACGCGTCATGGCCGAGTGCGGCGATCACCTGGTCAGGGTCGAAGTCGTAGCGACTGGCGACCGCCGTGGCGACCTCCCAAGGCGCAGCCCAGCCCGAGCCTTCGATGTGGAGATGCATGGCCGCACCCCACATGCCGTCGTTGACCCACGGGAGGCCTGCTGCCTCGACGGCGGCGGTCAGCTCGTTGAGGTGCGGACCGTGGATCCAGGCAGCCCCGAGGTCGACACTCGACGACCCGATGTCTGCGGTATGGGTCCGCCCACCGATGCGGTCGCGCCCCTCGAGCACCACCACGTCGTGGCCGCCATCGGCGAGTGCACGAGCTGCGGTCAGTCCGGCGACGCCGGCGCCGATGACGATGATCTCCATGGGCGGAGGGTAGGCCCGGCCGCTGACCGCCGCGCCGGGGCGGTAGGCGGTTTGGCGTCACGCCCGCCGGGTTCGGTGTGGTCGATGGTCGCCGAGCACGACGACGAGTTCGGCGGCGATCGCATCGATCTGCGCCTCGTCGAGCGACGAGATCGTGACCCGGACCGCTGGCGGCGACGAGCGGCGATAGGCCGAGCCGACACGGAGGGCGAACCCGGCATCGCGCATCGCATCGGCAACGGTTTGCTCGTCGTCGACCGGTATCCAGACCTGAAGTCCGGACGCTCCAGCGGCCTCGATCCCGTTGGCCGCGAGCGCGTCGATCAGTTGGCGACGCCTCGCCTGGTAGCTGGTGGCCGCTCGCTCGACCAGGTCGGCCGTGTCGTCGTCGAGTAGTAGACGGGCGACCACGCCTTGGAGGAGGTGGCTGATCCAGCCCGGCCCGGCCGCAAGGCGAGACTCGACGCTGGCGACCGTGTCGGGATCGCCGGCGAGCACGGCGAGGCGGAGGTCGGGGCCGAGTGACTTGGCCACACTCCGCACGAACGCCCAGCGAGCCCGATCTCGGCGGGGGAGCGGCGCAAGGTCGACGCCGGCGATCGGCCCGGCGTGGTCGTCTTCGATGACGAGCAGGTCGGGGTGGCGATCGAGGACGTCGCTCAGCTCGGCGGCTCGTTCGGCGGTGATGGCCGCGCCGGTCGGGTTCTGGGCTCGCGGCGTGATGATGACCGCACGGGCGCCCTGGGCGATTACCTGCGCGAGCGCGTCGGCGGTGACCCCGTCACCATCGATCGCCATCGGAACGGCGACCAACCCGAGCGCAGCGACGACATCGAACACCGGAACATGACCGGGATCCTCGACACCGACGAGATCGCCCGGGCGGAGGTGCTCGGCCAGCACCCGTTCGACGGCGTCCATCGCCCCGGACACCACCGTGATCGATTCGCTCGGCACCTGATCGGCGTCGAGCCAGTGCCGGGCCGCCTCGGCGAGTTCGGGGACGATCATCGCCGAGCCGTAGTCGCCGCGTCGACCGGCGAGTGTCGCCTGCATGGCTGGGGCGAGATCGGGGAGCAGCGCCGGGTCGGGGTTCCCGGACAGGGCGTCGACGACTCCCGGAGGCAACGGCACCTGGACGGTCCGCCGTCGACTCGGAGCCGCTGCGACCTGGGTTCCCTGACGGCCCCGGCCGATGACCAGTGACCGCTCCCGCAGTCGGCGGTAGGCCGCAGCGACGGTGTTGGGCGCCAGACCAAGCTCACTCGCCGCGTCTCGGACGGACGGGAGGCGGTCGCCCGGGACGAGCGCGCCGCTCGTGATCTGCGCCTCGAGATGGCCGGCGACGTCGGTGGCCGACGTCAGCGGTCGAGACCCGTCGGTGCCGAAAACGGTGGCGGCATCGTTGGACATCGCGCTAATGTAGCAGATTGTGTCCGAGAATGCACCAGAACAATTGACCGCGTCGAGCGAAGGCGCTCCTGATCCACGAGTCGTCGTGCGGCGCGGGGTCGATCGGGCCCGCTATGACCGCGAGCAGATCGATGCCATCCTCGACGCCGGTCACGTGGCGCACGTCGGTACGGTGCGCAACGGCGCACCCGTCGTCATCCCGATGTTCTACGTGCGTGACGGCGACGCGCTGCTCCTGCATGGCGCGCCGGCTTCCGGTGTGATCCGTCGCGGTGATGCCGCCCGCAACGACGGGGTCGAGGTGTGTGTCACCGTCACGCTGCTCGACGGTCTCGTGCTGGCCCGCTCGGCCTTCCACCACTCGGTGAACTATCGCTCGGTGATGGTGATCGGCCAGGCGATCGAGGTCACCGATCCGGAGGAGAAGGCGGCCGCGCTCCACCGCTTCGTCGAGGGGCTCGTGCCCGGCCGACAGGCTGACTTGCGCCCCAACACCAGCAAGGAGATCGCCGGCACCTCCGTGCTGCGGCTCTCGCTCGACCACGCCTCGGCCAAGGTCCGCACGGGCGACCCGATCGATGACGACGAGGACTATGCCCTCCCGATCTGGGCGGGCGTCGTGCCGATGCGTACGGTCTTCGATCCGCCGATCGGCGACGCTCGAGTGCTCGACGGCGTCGACGTGCCAGCTAGCGTCATGGCCTTGACGACCGACTGATTCTTGGCAACTTTGGAGAGTTGATGCCGCTGAGCGGTGTCAACTCGCCAACGTTGCGCCGAGATTGGGCGAGATCAGCCGATGTTGCCGTCGGTGCGGAGCGTGGCGATCGCGTCGTCGCTCAGACCGAGCTCGCGCAGCAGTTCGTCGGTGTGTTCGCCGACCTTCGGTGCCGGGCCGCGGGGAGCGATGGTGGCGTCGGCGATGTGGATGGGCGTCGCCACGGTACGAAACGTGCCGCCCTCGGGGTGGTCGATCTCGGGGAACATGCCGACGGCGGCCGCCTGTGGGTCGGCAGCGAGCTCGGTCAACGACGATGCCGGGCCCCAGATGAGGCCGGCGTCGTCGAGAATCTGCCCCCACTCCGGCATCGACTTGGTCGCGAACTTGGCATCGATGATGTCGATCAGGTCCGGCATGTTCTGGTAGCGGGTGCGGATCGAGTCGAACCGCTCGTCATCGAGCAGCTCCTCGAGTCCGACCGTGCGGCAGAATGGTTCCCACCATCGAGCCTCGACCATGTTGAGGATGATCCAGCGACCGTCGGCGCACTTGAAGCGGTTGCCGAGTGGGGCGATCAGGTTGCGGCGGTCCCGCTTGGTCGGCACCCGACCGTCGACCAGCACAGCGGCGAGGTTGCTCATCATGGTCCAGGTGGCGGTGCCCATGAGGCTGACGTCGACCGCCCGGCCCCGGCCCGTGCGCTCGGCCATGCGGAGGGCGGCGAGGATGCCGGAGAGGAGCGAGAGGCTGGTGGTGTGGTCGCCCTGGGCCGCGCCCGGCATGGGGGCGACGGCGCCCGGTTCGGTGCTGAAGTCCGTGATGGCGCCCCGGCCGAAGAAGGCGGTGACGTCGAAGCCTGGGCGAGTGGCGTCGGGACCCTTGAGTCCGTAGCCGGTGAGCGTGGCGTGCACGAGCTGGGGTCGTAGGGCAAGCAGGGTCTCGGCGTCGAGGCCGAACTTGGCCTGGCGCTGCGGGAGCAGGTTGCAGAGGAACACGTCGGCCGTGGCGGTGAGATCGCGCACCAGCTGGGCGCCGGCGTCGGTGTCGAGCGCCACCGCGATCGATCGTTTGCCTCGATTGTCGCCCTCGAACGAAGCGTCGATGGCGGGTCGGTCGCCCTGGGGTAGCGGCGGGCGCATCATGTTGCGGACCACGTCGCCGGTGAGAGGCTCGACCTTGATCACGTCGGCCCCCATGTCGGCCATCATCGCTGCGCAACCGGGCGCCGCCATCCAGTTGGTGATCTCGATCACCCGGACGCCCTGCAGTGGCGAGTCGAGATCGTCGGTGGCTGGTGCGCTCTGGTCGGTCATGGCGACGAAGCTACTCGCCCCGGTCCGATCGTTCGAAGTGGCGCGACCACCGCCGCGCCGGACGTGACCGGCCGCCGGTGAGGCCGCCGCTCAGTCGAGCGGGAGGGCGGTGCGCTGGCAGACCGTGCGCAGCGAAAAGCTTGACCGGATGCGGGTGACGCCGGGCAGGAGCGCGAGGTGGGTGCGGTGGATCCGCTCGTAGTCCTCGACGTCGGCGCAGCGGACTTGGACCAGATAGTCGGCGTTGCCCGCCATCAGGTGGCAGCTCACGACCTCGGGTCGATCGATCACCTGGGTTTCGAAGGCGTCGAGGTGCCGCTCCTCCTGACTGGCGAGGGAGATCTCGACGAACACGGTGGTCGGCCGGCCGATGGCGCCGGCGTCGACGAGGGTGACGTAGCGGTCGATGACGCCCTGCTCTTCCAGACGACGGACTCGTCGCAGGCACGCCGAGGGGGAGAGGTGCACGGCCTCGGCGAGCTCGTTGTTCGTGATGCGAGCGTCGTCCTGCAGGATGGCGAGGATGGCGCGATCGGTGGCGTCGAGCGGCATGAGCGCAAGTATGAGGCGTCAGAACTGTGAATGGCAACAGAAAAGTGCATGACGACGCGGTTCGGTGCACCGTTTCGCAAGCACCTGCCGGCGGTCGTGTCGTAGCGTGACCACTTCGACGTTCATCACGCGGCGTGCGGTGGTGGATCGCCCATCGAGAACAGGAAGTGCGCAGATGCGAGTTGGTGTGCCCTCGGAGATCAAGGTGCTCGAGCGTCGAGTCGGGTTGACGCCCGGTTCGGTGCGCGAGGTCGTCGGCCACGGCCACGAGGTGAAGGTCCAATCCGGGGCCGGCATCGGGATCGGCGCCTCCGATGAGGACTACGTGGCAGCGGGCGCCACCATCGCCACCGATGCGGCCGAAGTGTTCGACTGGGCCGAGATGATCGTCAAGGTCAAGGAGCCGCAGGCGGTCGAGCGGGCCATGCTGCGTCCCGAGCACCTGCTCTTCACCTACCTCCATCTCGCCCCAGACCCCGACCAGACCCACGACCTTCTGGCATCGGGTGCCACCTGCATCGCGTACGAGACGGTCACCGACCGACGTGGTGGTCTGCCACTGCTGGCCCCGATGTCGAAGGTCGCCGGTCGGATGGCGGTCCAGGCGGGAGCGCACGCACTCGAAGGTCCGCAGGGAGGCGCCGGCCTGCTGCTCGGCGGTGTTCCCGGGGTCGCACCGGCCAAGGTCGTCGTGCTGGGCGGCGGCGTCGTCGGCGGTCATGCCACCGAGATGGCCGTCGGTCTCGGCGCCGAGGTCACCGTCCTCGACCGCAGCCTCGACGTGCTCGACGCGCTCGACGCGCGCTGGGGCACGTCGATCAAGGCGGTCTATTCGACGCAGGACTCACTCGAGTCATATGTGCTCGACGCCGACCTCGTGGTCGGTGCCGTGTTGGTGAAGGGAGCTCGGGCGCCGCACCTCGTCACCGCCGACATGGTGCAACAGATGCGCATCGGCTCGGTCCTCGTCGACGTCGCCATCGACCAGGGTGGCTGCTTCGCCACGTCGCGCCCGACGACGCACGCCGAACCCACCTACATCGTCGACGGGGTCGTGCACTATTGCGTGGCGAACATGCCGGGCGGCGTGCCCCGCACCTCGACCTACGCCCTGAACAACTCGACGCTGCCGTTCGTGCTCGCGCTGGCCGACAAGGGCGCCAAGCAGGCCATGCTCGAGGACCCGCACCTGCTCAACGGTCTCAACGTGGCGCAGGGCAAGCTCACCGAGCCGGCCGTGGGTGTTGCCCTCGGCCTCGACAGCGTCGACCCGGCCGAGGTCGCTCGCGCCCTCTGACCGTCGACCATCGCTCGGCCCGCACACCCTCAACGAAGCTCCGGGCCACCGTCCAACCCATCCAAAGCTCCGGGGCTCTGCGCGCTGTGGCGAACGCTGTCCCGGAGGTTGGCCGAGATCGGACGGAGGCCCGGAGGTTCAGTCGTCGCCGGCGAGGTCGACGCCGCGCGGGTGCGGCGCGTGCCAGCCATGGTGGAGTGCGGCCAGACGGAAGGCGAACACGGCCACGGCGACGACGCCGGCGACACCGGCGTTCGCCAGCTCCAGGTTCGATGCGATCGTCACCGCCGTGGCACCGAGTGCGGCCGGAATGCCGTAGAGCACGGTCTCGCTCCGGAAGAGCATGGGCTGCTCGTCGGCCAGGACGTCACGCATGACGCCGCCTCCGGTCGCGGTGAGTACGCCAAGCGCGACCGCACCAACCCCATTCAGGCCGAACGCCAGTGCCTTCGTGGTGCCGGCAACACAGAAGAGGCCGAGTCCAGCCGCGTCGAACACGAGATGCGGACGAAGCCACTGGCGCTCGATGTGTTGGTGGCCGACGAACGTGGCCGCAGCGCCGACCAGAGCGGCGACGAGGTATGCCGGCTCGGTGAGCGCGGGTGGCGGCGTGTCGCCGAGCAGGACGTCGCGCAGGAGGCCGCCACCCAGCGCCGTGATGGCGGCGAGGGCGATCACCCCCACCACGTCGAATCGCTTGCGGACCGCCGTCAGGCCACCCGACACGGCGAAGACGAAGATCCCGAGGAGGTCGATCAGTTGCTCGACCGAGGGGTCGAGGCCGAGGTTGCTGCGAACCGCTTCGACGGCGAGGACCTGCATCACCGCACGCTACCGGCCGTCGTCGACGCCAGGCAGCGGTGAAGCAGCGACGCCCCGCTGCACCACGAGCTCGAACCTCCGGGACTGCGTCCAAACTCAGCAACGCTCCGGGACTCTGCGCGCTCTGGCGGACGCAGGCCCGGAGCTTTGGCGGGAATGGACGGTGACCCGGAGGTTGGCGAGACGGTTGGCGGGACGGGGTGGGGTCGGCGGTGGCGGGGGAGTGGTGGCGGTACGCTCGCCGCGGTGTCGGGGACCATCGCTCGGGTGCTGCCGGACCACGTCGATGCTCGACGGGTCATCGGGCTGCGGGGACTGCGTGGGTTCGTCGACGGTGCCGCCAGCGTGGTGCTCCCCACCTACCTGGCGCTCCTGGGGCTGAGCACGGCCCGGGTCGGCGCCATCGCCACCATCACGATGCTGGGGTCGGCGATGGCGACCCTCACCGTGGCGTGGGTCGGACGGCGGTGGCTTCGGCGGCACGTGCTCGTTGGCGCGTCGGTTCTCATGATCCTCACCGGATGCGGGTTCGCGCTGGGACGAACGTTCTGGCTGCTGGTCGTGGTGGCGTTCCTCGGGACGCTCAATCCGTCGTCGGGTGACGTGAGCGTCTTCCAGCCGGTCGAGCACGCCCTGCTCCCGCAGACCGCCCCCGATCGTGACCGCACGCGACTGTTCGCCCGCTATTCGCTCGTCGGTTCGCTCCTGGGTGCCTTCGGCTCGCTCAGTGTCGGGCTGGTCGCGGCCATCCACCATCGAGGCTGGACGAGCGAGATCGCTGCGCTGCGCATCCCGTTCTGGCTCTACACCGCCGTCGGCGTGGTGTCGCTGGTTGCGTACCTTCGGCTCAGCCCCGAGATCGAACCGACCATCGGCGGCGAGCCCGGGGCGCTGGGGGAGAGCCGCGGCATCGTGCTTCGCCTGGCCGCCCTGTTCAGCCTCGACTCGTTCGCGAGCGGGTTCACGGTGCAGGCGATGCTGGCGCTGTGGCTGTCGCTGCGCTTCGACCTGTCGGTGGCCGTCTCGGGCGTCGTGTTCTTCTGGACGAGCCTCTTCACTGCGGCCTCGATGCTCGTGTCGCCATGGTTGGCCGATCGCATCGGGCTCGTCCGCACCATGGTCTTCACACATATTCCCGCCAACCTGTTCTTGATGGCGGCTGCCCTCATGCCGAATGCGTGGCTCGCCGTCGGCTGTCTGCTCGCCCGCTCGGTGTTCGCCACGATGGACGTGCCCGCCCGCACCAGCTATGTCATGGCGGTGGTGCCACCCGAGCGCCGATCGGCGGCGTCTGCCATCACGAATGTGCCCCGTAGCCTGGCGGCTGCCGCCGGTCCGGCCATGTCGGGTGCGCTGCTCGCCCGGACCACGTTCGGCTGGCCGCTGATCATTGCCGGTTCGCTGAAGATCGTCTACGACCTCGAACTGCTGCGCTCGTTCGGTTCGATTCGCCCACCCGAGGAGCAAGCATGAGTCGAGCATCGATCACGGTGCGTCAGGCAGCAACGGACGACGTCGGCGCCGTCGCCGAGCTGCTCACCGATGCGTTTGCCGACTACGTCTGGACCACCTGGGCCGTCCCGGCCGACGACCATCGCCGCCGGCTGCACACGATCTACGCCGTGCACTCGGCGATCGGTGCACACCGAGGCGACCTCTGGGTGCTCGAGGTCGACGGGGAGATCCGCTCGGCGGCGGCATGGAGCCTGCTCGACGGTGCGGCTGTGCCTTCGATGGATGCGTATCGAGGTGTGCCCGACGAGCTGATCGAGCGGGTGTCAGCGCTCGCCGACGTCTTCGGTGATCGGCTGCCCGCCGTGCAGCGGGCCGAGGCCGCCACCCTCGTCGCTCGCCCCAGTGGCGCGTACTGGTTCCTCGACTGTGTGGGAACGGCTCCCGCTGCGCAGGGGCAAGGTTTCGGACACCGACTCCTGACATCGGTCCTCGATCAGCTCGATGCCGATCGGCTGCCGACAGCACTCGAAACCTCGACCGAGTCGAACGTGCGTCGCTACGAGAAGCTGGGGTTCGCCGTCACGGCGACACTCGACGTCGGCGACGGCGCGCCGACCGTCTGGGTGATGACCCGGCCGCCGAGAGTTCCCTGAGCCCGGGGCGTCGCCCCGGTAGGATCGCCGCCGTGACCCACAAGATCCTCGTCGTGAACGGCCCGAACCTGAACCTGCTCGGCGAGCGTGAGCCCGAGGTCTACGGCTCGGAGACGCTCGCCGACATCATGGCCGACCTCGCCGAGATCGCTGCCGATCGGGGTGCGGAGCTCACCAGCGTGCAGTCGAACATCGAAGGCGAACTGGTCACCATGATCCAGGAGGCCCGCACGTGGGCGAGCGGGATCATCCTGAACCCCGGCGCCTACACCCACTACAGCATCGCCCTTCGCGACGCGATCTCGGCCATCACGATTCCCGTCGTCGAGACCCACCTGTCGAATGTGCACGCCCGTGAGGCGTTCCGCGACCATTCGGTGATCAGTGCCGTGTGCCTCGGCGTCGTCGCCGGTTTCGGGCGCAACAGCTATGCCGTCGCCCTCGACGGCCTGCTCCGACACCTCGACGGCTGATCCCCGCCTTCGGGGTCAGGTGGCGACGAGGATCCGTTCGGCGGCGAAGGGGCCGAGGCCGACCACCTGACCGTCGATGTCGACGGTGGTGGTGCCGTCGGGTGACATGGCGATGACCGTGCCGGCCACCCCCGGGGTGATGTGCGACGCCTCGAGGAACTCGAGCATTCCGGTGGCGAACTCGAGCTCTTCCGGAATGCGGCGAACCCGGAAGTCGCTGCCGATCTCGAGACCGGACAGCGGGGTCATCTCGGTTTCGACGTAGTCGCTGCCCGGGATCGGGTTGCCGTGGGGGCAGGTGGTGGGTTCGCCGAGGTGAGTGAGGAGGGCGGCTTCGACCTCGGGGCTGATCACGTGCTCCCACTTGCCGGCCTCGTGATGGGCGGTGGCCCAGCTGAGGCCGAGAATGTCGGTGAGGAAGCGTTCGGCCAGGCGGTGTCGTCGCACCATGGTGGTGGCCAGGGTCTCGCCCTTGGCCGTGAGCGTGATGGTGCCCTTCTCGATCGTGACGAGGCCTTCCTCGTCGAGGCGTTTCACCATCTCGGACACCGCCGGCCGAGACACGCTCAGACGCTCGGCGATCCGGGCCTGGATGACTCGGACGTCGTCTTCGGCGAGCTCGTAGATCGTTTCGCAGTACTCCTCGAGGGCAGGGTGGTGCTCGGGTGAGACGTACGGAGCCATCCCGCAAGGCTAGTTGCCCAGAGCGAGCGACGACCGATCAGCGACGAGAAATGTTCGGCATGCTTCACAGGCGTTTCGAATGCGTCGCACCACCCGGTGTAGCGTCGCCATCCATGGATCTCGAGACCTTCAGGAACGACGCCCGCACCTGGCTCGCCGACAATGCCGAGCGGGCTCCCCGCGACTACGGGGCGATCATGCCGCCCGAGATGCGCGATGCCGGCGTCGCCTGGCAGCAGCACCTCTTCGCCGAGGGCTGGGCCGGCATCCACTGGCCCACCGAGTACGGCGGTCGCGGGTTGACCCCCGACCACCAGTCCATCTGGGTCGAGGAATGCGCCAACGCCGAGGTGCCGGCGTTCATCAACATGGTCGGCTTCGTGCTCGCCGGCCAGGGCATCCAGCGGTTCGGCACCGACGAGCAGAAGGAGCGCCACCTCCGCCCGATCATCACGGCCGAACGCGTGTGGTGCCAGCTGTTCAGCGAACCCGAAGCCGGCAGCGACCTCGCCTCGCTGCGCACCACGGCCGTCGCCGACGGTGACACGTTCGTCGTCAACGGTCAGAAGGTGTGGTGCTCGGGCGGCCGCATCAGCGACTGGGGCATCTTGATGGCTCGCACCAATCCCGATGTCGCCAAGCACAAGGGCATCTCGTTTTTCCTGCTCGACATGAGCTTGCCCGGCATCGACGTGCGGCCGCTGCGCCAGATGACGGGCGGCTCGGAGTTCGACGAGGTCTTCCTGACCGACGTAGTGATCCCCGCCGACTCGCTACTCGGGCCGATCAACGAAGGGTGGGGTGTCGGCATGGCCACCCTCACCAACGAACGAGGCTCGATCGGGGCGGCGCAGATCGCGATGCAGCGCCGGCTCGACGCCATGGTGGCACTCGGCGCGCAGGCGGAGCAGCAGCTGGGAGCGGTCGAGCGCGACCGCCTCACCCGGCTCGTCGCCCGAGGCCAGAGCCTGCTGGCGATGGGGAAGCGGCAGGGCCCGGCCGCCTCGGTCGGGTCGTCACTCGGCAAGTTGGGCACCACCGAGATGGCCTTCGACAATGCCGTGCTGAAGGCCGAACTCCGAGGGCCCGAGGGCATGCTCTGGAACGCCGACACCAAGGGTCTCACGGCGGCACCCGGCGGGCGGATTGCCGGCGGCAGCTCGCAGATCCAACGCTCGATCATCGGCGAACGCATCCTCGGACTCCCCAAGGAGCCGTCGGCGAACCCACCGGCCACGACCAACGACTCGAAAGCAGCCGACCGATGACCACCACACCCGCCCGCGCCATCGGCGCCGCCATCGAGGCGTTCACCGGCCAGGTGTACTTCTCGCCCGAGTGCCATACCCGCTACGCCGCGCTCGGCTTCGCTCCGAGCGGCGCAGAAGTCAGAGGCGTCGCCATGCCCGACGGTCCCGCCTACTTCTGCAGCCGCGGCTCCCTCATGGGGCAGGTCCCGGCCGACCTGATCGCCGCCGCCTTCGCCGTGTTCAACCCCGATGCGGTGGCGGCCGCCGTTGCGCATGGCTGGTCGCTCACCGACGCGACCACGATCTGCGCCGAGCGGACGGCGGGTGCGATCGAACAGCTCGAGCGCATCCTCGGCCCCGAACCTGAGGGCATCGGCCGGGCGCTCGAGCTCGTCGAGCGTGCCGCCGCCGATCTACGACCCGAGGGACGTCCGCTGTACGCCGGCACCCGTTCACAGCCCCGGCCGCCCACCACCCTCGGCGCCACCTGGTGGCTGGCCGACCAGCTGCGCGAATACCGCGGCGACGTCCACACCGCGGCGTGGACCACCGCCGGTGTCGACGCCACCGAGATGGGACTGCTCACCGAGCTCTACTGGGGGTTGCCGATGCGCTCGTACTCCCGGACGCGGGCCTGGACCGACGACCAGTTCGACGCCGCCGAGGCTCGCCTTGCGGCCCGAGGCCTTGTCGACGCGGGAGCCCTCACCGCCGCCGGCCTCGCGTTCCGGGAAGACATCGAGATCGCAACCGACCGCGGGTGCCAGCCGATCGTCGATGCGTTGGGCGACGATCTCGACGAGTTCTGCGACCTCATGAACGGCTGGAGCCAGACGATCCGTGCGGCCTTCGGCTACCCGGCATCAGGACCCCACGATCTTGCCGGCGAACGCGCCAACGGCTGACAAGCGCCGTCAGTACCGGATCGACGGCCTGCCGTCAGTGCCGGATCGACGGCCTGCCGTCAGTGCCGGATCGACGGCCTGCCGTCAGTGCCGGATCGACGGCCTGCCGTCAGTGCCGGATCGACGGCCTGCCGTCAGTGTTGGATCGACGGCCAGCCGTCAGTGTTGGATCGACGGCCAGCCGTCAGTGCTCATCGGGGGCAGTGGCGACGCCGGCGTCGGAACTCACCAGACACCACTCGTTGCCCTCGACGTCGAGCATCACCTGGAACGCTCCGCCGTCCTCGGTGACGATGTCGCCCACCGGGGTCGCACCGAGGGCGACGGCAGCTGCGGTGGCGGTGGACAGGTCGGCGACGTCGACATCGAGGTGCACCCGGTTCTTCACGGACTTGGGCTCCGGCACCCGCTGAAAGGCGAGTCTCGACCAGCCCGGTGGATCGACGAAGGACCACGCAGGATGCTCGTCGATCGGCGTGCCGCCCAGCACGGCGGCCCAGAACGCCGCCAGCGTCGAGGGAGAGGCGCAGTCGATCACGATCTCTTCGATGCGTCCGATCATCACCCGACCGTAGTCTGCGACGAGCTCGACCACGGTTCGCTCCTCGAGTCGCCGGGACCTCGACCGCCGTTGTGCCCTGTGACGTCACCGTTGCGTGCGGTGCGGACGACGGCAACAATCGGAAGGCGCCGCCACGGAGGGGGGAGCCATGACCGACACCTTGCTCGAAACGGGTTTCGACGAGACCTTGCACGACCACTATCGAGCTGCCCGTGCTGCCGGGCCGGTCGGCGTCGCCGTCGATACGGGAGCCATCGTCGTGTTGGGCTACGACGACGTCGAGCGATTGTCACACGACGCTCGGTTGGCCGGCGTCGGCTTGTCGATCTTCGACTTCCTCGGGATCGGTGACGGGTCGCTCCGGCGCTGGTACGCCAGCCTCATGTTCACCAACGAGGGTGCAACGCACCATCGGCTGCGAGGACTGGTCTCGAGGGCCTTCACCCCTCGTTCGGTCGAGCGTCACCGAGCGCTCGCTGCGTCCCTCGCTGCCGACCGGCTCGCCTCGTTGGTGGAGGCCGGCGGTGGAAACCTCGTCGAGGCGCTGGGCGACGTCCCGATCACGGTGATCTGCACGCTCCTCGGCGTGCCCGATGACCAGATCGGCGACTTCGTCGCGTACGGCGATGCGCTCAGTCCGGTCTTCGGGCTGATGGACCCCAGGCAGATCTCGGTGGCCGAGGCCGCCGTGGTCGATCTGATGTCTGACGTCGAGGCGATGATGGCATCACGGCTCGAGGAACGAAGCGACGATCTGATCAGTGCACTGCTCGACGCAGAGGAGTCGGGCGACCGACTGACGCACGATGAGGTGGTCACGATGGTCGGCAACCTGATCGTCGGTGGACACGACACCACGTCGGGCCAGGTCGGTTGCACGCTGCTCACCCTGTTGCGCCACCCCGAGGCGCTCGACGCGCTTCGGTCCGACCCGTCGCTCTGTCGGACCGTGGTCGACGAGGCGATCCGTTTCGAGCCGAGCATCACCGTCGTCCCCCGCACAGCGCTCGAGCCCATCGACATCGGCGGGATCGAGCGACCGGCCGGCTCGATGGTGTTCCTGGCATCGGCGTCGGCCAGCCGCGACGAGCGTGTGTGGGGCGATCCTGAGGAGTTTCGTCCTGCCCGATTCGACGAGCCCGACGCGCCCAAGCTGCTCTCGTTCGGCGCCGGAGCGCACTACTGCCTCGGTGCCGCGCTCGCTCGGATGACGATGGAGGAGATCGTGCTCGCCGCAGCGGCGGCGGGTCTGGGCAACACACTCGTCGCCGATGGTCCACTCGATGCAGCAGATATCGAGTGGCGCCAGATCCTCGGCCGCAGCCCTGCACATCTTCACGTGACGCTCCGCTGACGGGAGCCCGGTCCGGACGCGACGGTGGCCCGGGCCGAAGCCCGGGCCACCACTCGTGATACCGCTACCCGCAGGTGCTACTTGGTGCGGGTGGTCTTCTGGAACTCGACGCTCTGCGAGAAGTAGAGCATCAGATCCGACCGGCTGATGTGCCCACCGTTGAGCAGACCCATCCAGTACGACCCGCCGGCAGCGTCAGGATTCCGGCACAGCACGTTGTTGTAGACCAGCGTGGTGAACCGGTCATCGGCCGGCTGGCCGTAGGTTTCGGTGAACTCGGAGCTGGCCGAGAAGTACAGGCTGATCTCCTCGTGGGACAGGCCCTGGTCGGCGAGCGCCGTCCAGTAGGCAAAGCCCTCGGCATCGGGCGCCCGGTGAAAGTACGCCGTATAGAGCTGCGAGATCGCATTCCGGTTCGGCGTGGAGGTGAAGGTCTCACCCAGTTCCGGCTGGCACCGAAGCGGGACCGCACCCCGAGCCTGGGCGTAGTCCGAGACGCCGTTGGCATCGGAGTCGAGGAACGACAGCTTGTTGGCCGGATCCGTCCCCTGCTTGACCTCGACGTAGTCGGGCACGCCGTCTTCGTCGGTGTCCTTGATGCTGGTGCCCGACTTGGGGTCGGTGCCATCGGCGACCTCGACCGCATCAGGAATCTCGTCGCCGTCGGAATCGGCCGACGTCGGCGAGGTGCCGCGGCGTGCCTCGTCGTAGTCGGAGAGACCGTCGTCGTCGGTGTCCTTCACGTCGGTGTCGTCGTTGGGGTCGGTGCCCTCCTCGGCCTCGACCGAGTCCGGCACGCCGTCGTTGTCGGTGTCCTTCACGTCGGTGTCGTCGGTCGGGTCGGTGCCTTGATCGGCCTCGTCGGCATCGCTGACGCCGTCACCGTCGGTATCGGCCTTGGTGGGATCGGTCCCGTCGTTGGTCTCGGTGTAGTCCGGGATGCCGTCGTTGTCGGTGTCCTTCACGTCGGTGTCGTCGTTGGGGTCGGTGCCCTCTTCGATTTCGACCGAATCCGGCACGCCGTCGTCGTCGGTGTCGAGGTAGACCTCGGCGTCGAGCGGGTCGGTGCCCTGGACATCCTCGTCGAAGTCGCTGACGCCGTCACCGTCGGTATCGGCCTTGGCCGGATCGGTTCCGTCGATCGCCTCGGTGTAGTCCGGAACGCCCTCGCCGTCGGTGTCGACGAAGTCGGTGTCATCGTTGGGGTCGGTGCCGTCGTCGGTTTCGACCGAGTCGGGGACGCCGTCACCGTCGGTGTCGACATAGTCCTCGGGGTCGAGCGGGTCGGTGCCCTGGACGTCTTCGTCGAAGTCGCTCACGCCGTCGCCGTCGGAGTCGGGCACGTCGGGGTCGGTGCCGTTGGCCTCTTCGACCGCATCCGGCATTCCGTCCTCGTCGGCATCGGCGAACGAAGCATCGTCGAGCGGGTCGGTCCCGTCGGTCGCTTCACGTCCGTCGTCGACGCCGTCGTTGTCGGAGTCGGCGTCGAGTGGGTCGGTGCCGTTGGTGGCTTCGTCGCCGTCGTTGACGCCGTCGTTGTCGGAGTCGGCGTCGAGTGGGTCGGTGCCGTTGGTGGCTTCGTCGCCGTCGTTGACGCCGTCGTCGTCGCTGTCGGCGTCGAGTGGGTCGGTGCCGTTGGTGGCTTCGTCGCCGTCGTTGACGCCGTCGTTGTCGGAGTCGGCATCGTTGGGGTCGGTGCCGTTGGTCGTCTCGACCGCGTCGGGCACACCGTCACCGTCGGTGTCCTTGACATCCTGGGCATCCAGCGGATCGGTCCCATCGACGTTGATCTCGGTGTTGTCGTCCACGCCGTCACCATCGGTGTCGGCCTTGGTGGGGTCGGTGCCCTCACGATTCTCGACATAGTCGGGAAGTCCCTCACCATCGGTGTCGGTGAAGCTCTCGCCGTCGTTGGGGTCGGTGCCGTCGCTGGTCTCCACCGCATCGGGCACGCCGTCACCATCGGTGTCGAGATAGTCGTTGGGGTCGGTCGGGTCGGTGCCGTCGACCGAGACCTCGGTGTTGTCGTCGACGCCATCGCCGTCGGTGTCGACCTTCGTCGGATCGGAGCCGGCCTGGTCTTCGAGATAGTCGTTCAGACCGTCACCGTCGGTGTCGGGCGGGCTGTCGACGACGTCCGGATCGCTGCCGTAGCGCCGTTCGAA
Source organism: Acidimicrobiales bacterium (assembly GCA_041394265.1). Classification (NCBI taxonomy): domain Bacteria; kingdom Bacillati; phylum Actinomycetota; class Acidimicrobiia; order Acidimicrobiales; species Acidimicrobiales bacterium. Next base: position 102,504 of record JAWKIO010000005.1, on the reverse strand, counting down.
GTAGTCCGGTGTGCCGTCGCCGTCGGTGTCGAGCTTGGAGCCGGCGTCGTTGGGGTCGGTGCCCTCGGTGGTTTCGACGGCGTCGGGGATGCCGTCGCCGTCGGTGTCGACGTAGTCGTTGGGGTCGGCCGGGTCGGTGCCGTCGTTGACCTCGTCACCGTCTTCGATCTCGTCGCCATCGGTGTCGGGCGACAGCGGGTTCGAGCCCTCCCGCGACTCCCGGTAGTCCGACAGGCCGTCGCCGTCGGTGTCGAGGTAGTCGTTGATGTCTTCGGGATCGGTGCCATCGGCAACCTCGACGGAGTCCGGCACGCCGTCATTGTCGGAGTCGAGGACGGACTCGGGGTCGAGGGGGTCGGTCGATTGGGCGTCTTCGTCGTTGTCGGACACGCCGTCGCCATCGGTGTCGACGGCGACGAGCATGCGAACCTGACTGGCGACGTCGCCGATGTTGTCGACCTCGTACTCCACGAGGTAGCCACGGACGCTGAGTGAGTTGGGGAAGTCGTTCCAAGTGCCGTCGTTGGCGTACATGTGGGCGTAGTCCTCGCCCCCAGCGCCGACGTTGTTCGGTTCACCCGAGGCCCAGTTGTTGTAGGCCCCGCCGACAGCGGTGCCGCTGCCGGTGCCCTGCCAGAAGGTCTGGCCGGCCTCGGGGCCGTCCATCCACTTCCAGGTTCCCTCGGCACCTTCGTCGGAGGCGCCGATCCACGTGTTGCCGGTGAGCTCGATCATGGCGACCTCGTTCTCGGCCGCTTGTGTGAGGTTCGCGAGGTGACCGCTGTACGGACCGATCGTCTTGTTCAACGCCGCAGCTCGGGCATCGGTCCACGTGATGGACGTGCCGGTCGGTACGTACTCGTAGAGGTTGTTCGTGACCGGCAGGTAGATCGCCGTACCGGCGATGATGATGAACGTTCGGCTCCCTTCCTCTGGTTCCCCGAGCTGGGTATAGGTGACATCTCGGACTGCGGCCTGGTACGCCTCGACCGTTGCCGATCCCCGGAGTCGGAAGAGACCGGTCGTCGTGTTGTAGGTGCCGGTGATGCCGGGATGGCTACCGCTGAGCGCCAGGCGATCGATGGTCTGGTTGATGCCACCGGTGATGCGAAGCGTGACGCCGGTCATGGTGCCGACACCACTGATCGTGGCGTCGGCGAAGGGCTTGATGGCGGTCCCCGGCGTGCCGGAGACCGAGGTGGGGGTGGAGATCTGCGGATCGCCCGGAGCAGCCCCCGCCGGGGTGGGAACTCCGGCGACGGGCGCCAAGGTAAGCGCAGCGATGAGGGTTGCAGCAGCGACTCGCGCCGAGCGACGGGTGGGGGTGACGGGCAGTTTCATGCGACGAGTTTCGAACCCTCTGAAAGTGCTATGAGTTCAATCGCGCAGAAAGATTGGCGTCATCCCTCGATTCGGTCTCCGCGAGAGGGCCGATTAGGGTCGGCGCGATGACGCAGACCTACACCCAAATCGAAGCCGAGGTCATCGACGGAGCACTCCTGCTCACCCTCGATCGACCGGAGAAACTCAACGCCTGGACCCCCACGATGAGCGCCGAATTGGTGCAGGCCATCGAGGCCGCCGACGCCGATCCCGCCATCGGCGCCGTCATCGTCACCGGCCGAGGCCGAGGCTTCTGCGCCGGCGCCGACATCGAAGCCGTCTTCGGCGCCCAAATCGCCGGCGACGACGCCGCGGCCCGCCCCAAGCGCACCCGCGATTGGGTCGAACTGGTGCAGTCGACCAAGCCACTGATCGCTGCGGTCAACGGGGTGGCGGTCGGCGTCGGACTCACCATGATCCTGCCGTTCGATCGCATCATCGTGTCCACCGAGGCCCGGCTCAGCCTGCGGTTCGTGAAGATGGGCCTGGTGCCCGAACTCGGGTCGAGCCAGATCGTGCCGCAGCGAGTCGGCTACGGCACGGCCCGAGACCTCATGCTGTCAGGCCGCATGGTCGGCGGGGCCGAGGCGGTCGAGATCGGCCTGGCCGACGAGCTCGCCGAGCCGGATCAGCTCATCGACGCCGCACTCGCAAAGGCTGCCGAGTACGGCGAGAACCCGGCCCGCCAACTGCGCTGGATCAAGCAGCTTCTGGCAATCAACGGGGCCGAGGCCGAGGTGGCGGCCGCCCAGCGCCGTGAGCTCGAACTGCTCGAGCAGGCGTATGTGAGCCCCGAGCACGCCGAGGCCGTCGCCGCCTTCACCGAGAAGCGCAAGCCAGACTTCTCGAAGGCATAGGCGATCGGCCCCGACGTCGTGCCGGTTGGCAACTTTGGCGAGTTGAGCCCGCTCAGGGGTGTCAACTCTCCAGAGTTGCGGGAGAAATTCAAGCTCGAACACCCTTCGGGGCCGATTGGTGCATGAAGCCGAACATGTAGCCGGCCACGCGGCGCATCTGGATCTCGTCGGCGCCCTCGGTGATCCGGTAGCGGCGGTGATGGCGGTAGATGTGCTCGAACGGCTCGTGGCGTGAGTAGCCGAGGCCGCCGAAGACCTGCATGGCCTGGTCGGCGGCGTCGCAGCACAACCGGTTGGCCGTGTAGTTGCACATCGACACCTTGTCGGACACCGAGAACGCGCCGTAGGTGTCCATCTGCCATGCGGTCTTGTGGATGAGCGCCCGTAGCATCTCGGCCCGGGTCTGGAGTTCGACGAGCGGGAACTGGATGCCCTGGTTGGTGGCGAGCGCCTTGCCGAACGGCTTGCGCTCACGGGCGTAGGCGACGGCCCGGTCGATGCAGTATTGCGCTGCGCCGAGGCTGGAGGCCGCCTGGCGGATCCGGTTCTCGTTGAAGAAGTGCTGCACCACCTGCAGGCCCCGACCCTCGCCGCCGAAGATGTCGGCGTCGGAGACGCGGACATCACGCAGGCTGACATGGGCGTGGTCGGTCGGCATGTTGAAGGTCCACAGGTATTCCTCGACCTTGAACCCCTCGGCCTCGGCCGGCACGAGGAAGCAGGTGATGCCCTCGCCGTCGCCGGGCTTGCCCGAGGTGCGAGCGAAGACGAGGTCGTGCGACGCCTTGTGGATGCCGGTGTTCCAGGTCTTCTCGCCGTTGATGATCCACTCGTCGCCGTCGCGCACGGCCGCCGTTTCCATGTGGGTGGCGTCGGAGCCGTGCGCCGGCTCGGTGATGCCGAAGGCAAAGCCGCGAGTGCCGTTGGCCAGGTCGTCGATCCATTCGGCCTTCTGCTGCTCGGTGCCGTAGGCGATCATCAGCAGCAGGCCGACGTTGTTGCCGACGATGGAGTGCTCGTTCTGCAGATCGTTGTGGAGACCGAGGCCCTTGCTGGCGAAGTGCTCACGGATGATCGCCATGCCGAGGTTGGTGCCGTTGCGGCCGCCGTACTCCTCGGACAACGGGTAGCGGTAGTGGCCAGCCTCGTCGGCGAGTCGCTTGACCCGGTGGAGGAGCTGCTCCCACTCCTCGTTCGGGAGGCCGCCGCGATCCCAGTCGGTGCGTGAATCCTCGCGCCGGTGGTCGAAGAAGCGGATGTTGTCGTCGGCCTCTTCGATCGGTTTGATCGTCGACTCGATGAAGGCGTCGAGTTCGTCGAGGTAGTCGGCGAGGTCTTGGGGGATGTCGAAGTTCACGTCGTACTCCAGTCGAGGGGATCGAGCGATCGGCAGTCGAGTTCGGCCCGGTCCCGGGGGGCATGCGATCGAGTCTGGCACCGATGGGCGCAACGTTCGAACTGGCGTCACACTGGTCGCATGCCGAACGACACCGTCCGCTTCGCCGCCTTTATGCGGGCGATCAACGTGGGGAAGCGCCGAGTGAAGATGGCGGCGCTCATCGAGCATGTGGAGGCCCTCGGTTTCGTCGATGTGCAGACCCTCATCGCCAGTGGGAACGTGGCCTTCAGCGCTCCGGAGAATCAGTCGGTCGACGATGTTCGCGTGAACTTCGACGGCGGGCTGAGCGAACGGCTGGGGTTCGAGGTCGTCTCTGCGTTTCGCACGCCCGCCGAGATCGACGAGGTCATCGCAGCCGAGCCCTTCGGTGCGCCCGGCGACCCCGGCTGGACCGACGACGACGTGGTGCATGTGTCGTTCCTCCTGGGCGAACCAGCACCTGAGGCCGCCGAACGCCTCGCCGCGCTCGACACACCCGAGGACCGGTTCGCCATCGTCGGACGCGAGCTGTACTGGCGGCGACGGGGCAAGCTCAGCGAGTCGCCGCATTTCGCCACCAACTTCGCCAAGCTGCTGGGCGTCGAGTCGACGGCTCGTCGGCTCGACACGGTCGTGAGGATGCGACCTCTGTTACGTTGAGGTTTGTGCTTCTGATCGATGGGGATCGACGGACCGTGGCCACGAAGACTGCGCAACCAAGACAAAACAAACGCGTCAGGTCTCTTCACGCTCGTGAAACAGAGTCGACGTGACCCGCTCGTTCCGTCCCGGTACACATGGGCCAGTGACTCTTTCCTGGACCGACTATGACGCCTCGCATGCGTTCGACGAACTGCTGCAGGCCGACGGGACACCCCGGTCGGGGTGCGCGTCGCTGGTCGAACGGTTGCAGCAGCTCGGTCCGGAGCTTCACGACCGCCAGCTCGCAGCCGAGGCGGTCGTGCGGTCGCTCGGGATCACGTTCACGCTCTACACCGAGAATGGCAGCATCGACCGCAACTGGCCGGTCGACGTCATCCCACGGGTGATCGATGCTAGCGAATGGGAGCAGGTGAGCGACGGCCTGATCCAGCGACTGCGGGCGCTAAACGCGTTCATCGACGACCTCTACCACGACCAGCACGTCCTCGCCGATGGCATCGTGCCCCGTGATCTGATCACGGGATCCAGCAACTACCGGCCGGAGTGTGAAGGTGTCACCGTGAAGGACGGCGTCTGGGCCCACATCTCCGGCAGCGACCTCGTGCGAGACGGCTCGGGCCAGTTCGTCGTGCTCGAGGACAACCTGCGGGTTCCTTCCGGCGTGTCCTACATGCTCGAGAACCGCCAGGTCGTGAAGCGGGTCTTTGCCGACCTGTTCCGAGATCTCGACATCCTCCCTGTCGATCTCTACACCGATCGACTCGGGGCCCAGATGCGGGCGCTGTCGCCCCGATCCGGCATCGAGCCGATCGTCGCCGTGCTCACTCCCGGCATCTTCAACTCCGCCTACTACGAGCATGTCATGCTCGCGAACCGCATCGGCGCCCATCTCGTCGAAGGGTCCGACCTCGTGGTCGAGGACGACATCGTCTACATGCGGACCGTGTCGGGACTTGTACGGGTCGACGTGATCTATCGCCGGGTCGACGATCTGTTCCTCGACCCCGCCGAGTTCCATCCCGATTCGGTGCTCGGTCCCCGTGGCCTGATGGCCGCCTGGCGGGCCGGCAATGTTGCCATCGCCAACGCTCCCGGCGCCGGTGTGGCCGACGACAAGGTGCTCTACTCCTACGTGCCCGAGCTGATCCAGTACTACCTCAGCGAGGAGCCCAAGATCGCAAACGTGCCCACGTGGCGCTGCCTCGATCCGGAGCATCGGTCCTACGTCCTCGACCATCTCGACGAACTCGTCTGCAAGCCGGCGAACGAGTCGGGTGGCAAGGGCGTCACGATCGGGTCGATGTCGTCGGCGGCCGAACTCGCCGATCTACGGGCCCAGATCGAACACGACCCTCGGAACTGGATCGCCCAGCCCATTCTCGAACTGTCGACGGCTCCCACGATCTGCGGCGATCAGATCGCCCCACGCCACGTCGACCTCCGCCCGTTCGTGCTCTCCGGTGCCGACCCCTATGTCAGCGTCGGCGGCCTGACGCGGGTGGCGTTGCGGGAGGGATCACTCATCGTCAACAGCTCGCAGGGCGGCGGCAGCAAGGACACCTGGATCCTCGACGCCGGCAACCAACGGCCAACCACGAAGGACACCGACTGATGCCATCGCACACCTCACCGCTGCTGCTCTCCCGTGTGGCCGAATCGGCGTATTGGGCAGGGCGCTACCTCGAGCGAGCCGAAGGAACGGCCCGTCTGATCAAGGCGCACGCCGACCTCATCATCGACCTGCCGAAGAGCGCTGGCCTCGGTTGGGGGCCGTTGCTGGCGCTGGTCGGGATCGACCCGACGTTCGTCAGCCACCATCCGAACGCCACCGAAGACGTGGTCGTGCACCATCTCACCGCCGACGAGGCCAACCCGAGTTCGGTGCGATCGTCGATCGCCTCGGTGCACCGCAACCTGCGGGTCACCCGATCGGTCATGCCGGTCGAGGCCGCCGAGGTGCTCATCGACCTGCACAACACGGTGCAGGACACCGCCGATCAGGCGGTCGACCGGCGCACCCGCAACGAGTGGCTGTCGATGGTGATGCGGGGCTGCCAGACCCTGTCGGGCATCCTCACCGAGACCATGACCCACGACGATGCCTACTGCTTCTTCAGCGTCGGGCGTCGTCTGGAGCGGGCCGACCTCACTGCTCGGGTGCTCGATGTTCAATCGGCCGTCCTCACCGGACGGACCCCCGACCAGATGGTGCCCTACAACGAGCTGCGCTGGACTGCCGCGCTGCGCTCGGTGTCGGCGCTGCAGTCGTTCCGGCGAAGCGGCGCCTCGAGTACCGGCGAGGCCACGGTGGCGTTCCTGCTCCACGACGCCAAGTGTCCACGCACCATCGAGTCGTGCCTCGTCGAATCGTCTCGTTGGCTGCTCGAGATTCCCGGCCATGAGGAACCGATGGCCGCCTGCGCATCGATCTCGGCGATGGTGCAAGACATCGACGTCGAGCAACTCATCGACGGCCGACTCCACGACTTCAGCGAAGCGCTGCAGGAGTCGATCTCGATGCTGCACTCACGGATCGAAGCCACCTGGTTCGCTCCGGATCACGCGGCCGTCGGGAGCTGAGACATGACCATCCGGGTCGCGCTCGAACACACCACCACCTACGCATTCGACCGCCCGGTCAATCTCGGTCCCCACGTGGTGCGGCTGCGGCCTGCCCCGCACACTCGCACACCGATCGACGCCTACTCACTGCGCATCGAGCCGGCCGAACACTTCCTCAACTGGCAGCAGGATCCCTTCGGCAACTTTCAAGCCCGACTCGTCTTCCCCGAGAAGACCACGAAGTTCGAGGTGAAGGTCGACCTCATCGCCGACATGTCGGTGATCAACCCGTTCGATTTCTTCCTCGAGGAGTCGGCCGAGCGCTTCCCGTTCGAGTACGACGCCGAGACCCGCGCCGACCTGACCCCGTATCTCGCACCGCTGCCCGACGGCAAGCTGCTGTCGTCGTGGATGTCGAAGGTCGACGCCAGCGAGCGTCCTCGAACGATCGACTTCCTCGTCGAGCTCAACCAGCGCCTCGCCAACGACATCGACTACTCGCTCCGCATGGAACCGGGGGTACAGACCGCCGAAGAGACCCTCGGTTCGAGGCGCGGATCGTGCCGTGACTCCGCCTGGCTGCTGGTGCACATCCTGCGTCGGGTCGGCCTGGCGGCCCGATTCGTCTCGGGTTACCTCGTCCAGCTCGTCGCCGACGTCGCCCCGCTCGAAGGCCCATCGGGGCCCAGGGAGGACTTCACCGACCTCCACGCCTGGACCGAGGTCTACCTGCCGGGCGCCGGCTGGGTCGGACTCGACCCCACATCGGGCTTGTTCGTGGGGGAGGGGCACATCCCGTTGGCGGCCACCCCGTCGCCCTCTACTGCAGCACCGATCTCGGGACTGGTTGACGAGGCCGAGGTCGACTTCTCGTTCTCGAATGTGGTCACCCGGATCCACGAAGACCCGCGGGTCACCAAGCCCTACACCGACGAGCAGTGGGACACGATCAACCAGCGCGGCCACGAGGTCGACGAGCGACTGCTCGCCGGCGACGTGCGCCTCACCATGGGCGGCGAACCGACCTTCGTCTCGATCGACGACTTCGAGTCACCGCAGTGGAACGTCGCAGCCGACGGGCCGATGAAGCGTCGCCTGGCAGCCGACCTGACCGGGCGGCTGTTCGATCGATTTGCCAAAGGTGGCGTTGCCCACCACGGTCAGGGCAAGTGGTATCCGGGCGAGCCGTTGCCCCGATGGCAGCACGCCCTGATCTGGCGGACCGACGGTGTGCCGATCTGGAATGATCGGTCGCTGCTTGCGTACCCGCGGGAACTCATCGAGAACGATCTCGCCGTGTCCGACCGGCCGGCGCAGAGCGAGCGGGCCCGCGCCTTTGCTGCCGCGCTGGCAACCACGCTCGGGGTTGGCGATCGCTCGGTCAAGGCCGCCTTCGAGGACCCGCTGCATTCGCTGTGGGAGGAGGCACTGCTCCCGCAGGGGCCGGCCCCCGCCGACGACCTCGACCCCACCGATCCCGACCTGATCGAGGAGCGACGCCGCCGTGCGCTGGTCGCGAACTTCGACAACCGGGCCGGCGCGGCGACCGGCTGGGTGCTCCCGCTGTTCCGGCGCAGCGATCGCTGGCAGTCTGCCGAGTGGTCGTTCCGTCGCTCCGAGCTGTTCCTGCTGCCGGGCACCTCGCCGATCGGCTACCGGCTGCCCATTCGGTCGCTGCGCTGGGACCCATTCCCCGTGCCATTCGAGACCTCACCCTTCTCGCCGCAGGTGCCGTTCCCGGGTGCGGCGCCGATCGTGCACCAGTCGAGCGATTCCCTGGCCGGTGGCCTCGTTCCCGGTGAGGGCCCGGCCACCGGTGTCGGCCCGGGCGATGGCGTCGGTTCCGGTGCGGCAACGGGCCCGCGCCTGGCCGACGGTGCCGGCAACGGATCGGGCGGCGGCGATGATGCGTCCGACGACGGGCTCGACACCGCAGCGGGTTCCGTCACCTACGGCGGCGTGACCATCGCCGGCGATGCGCCACCGACCGCCATGTGCTTCGAGGTTCGCAGCGGCCAGCTCTACGTGTTCCTGCCGCCGCTCGACACGGCCAACGACGCGCTCGACCTCCTGTCTGCGCTCGAGACCACCGCCGCCGAGCTCGGTGAACAGATCGTGATCGAGGGCTACCCGATCCCGAGTGACCCCCGGCTGCGCAACATCGTCGTCGCTGCCGATCCGGGCGTGATCGAGGTGAACGTGCCGCCGGCGTCGGACTGGGACGAGCTGGTCTCGATCGTCGAAGGCGTCGACACCGATGCCCGTCAGAGCCGGCTGGGCACCGAGAAGTTCGATCTCGACGGCACCCACACCGGGACCGGCGGCGGCAACCATGTCACCCTCGGCGGGCCCACCCCGGCCGACAGCCCGCTGCTCCGTCGGCCCTCGTTGCTGCGGTCGATGGTGACCTACTGGCAGCATCATCCTTCGCTGTCGTATCTGTTCTCCGGTCGGTTCATCGGCCCATCCAGCCAGGCGCCCCGAGTCGACGAGGCCCGCCACGAGTCGCTCTACGAACTCGAGACCGCCTTCGCCGAACTCGATCACCGGGGCGACGACGACGTGCCGCCGTGGCTGATCGACCGGCTCCTGCGCCACCTGCTCGTCGACCTCACCGGCAACACCCACCGGGCCGAGTTCTGCATCGACAAGCTCTTCAGCCCCGACTCCGAGCGGGGCCGGTGGGGCGTGGTCGAGCTCCGGGCATTCGAGATGCCACCCCATCCCCGGATGGCGCTGGTGCAGGCGCTGCTGGTGCGCAGCATCGTCACCCGCTGCTGGGAGTCGCCCTATCGACACCAGCCGGTGCGATGGGGCTCGGCCCTGCACGACCGCTACCTGTTGCCGTGGTATGTCGAGCGCGACATCCACGACGTGCTCGACGACCTGGCGAACCACGGGATCGACCTCGACCCGGCGTGGTTCGATCCGTTCATCGAGTTCCGCTTCCCCCGTCACGGCACCGTCACCGTTGGCGACGTCACCCTCGAACTGCGAGGCGCCGTCGAGCCGTGGCACGTGCTGGGCGAGGAGGCTACGGGCACGGGTACGGCCCGCTACGTCGACTCGTCGGTCGAACGGCTCCAACTCCGGGTCGACGGACTGATCGACTCCCGCCACGTCATCACCTGCAATGGTGTCGAGGTCCCGCTGACCCCCACCGACGTGCCCGGCCTCGCCATCGCCGGCATCCGGTTCAAGGCCTGGGCGCCGCCGTCAGGGCTGCATCCCACCATCGGCGTCCAGTCGCCGCTCACGTTCGATGTGGTCGACCGGTGGCAGAAGCGGTCGATGGGCGGCTGCCGGTACCACGTCGTCCACCAGGGCGGCTTGGCGTATGACTCGATCCCGGTGAACGCCAGCGAGGCTGAATCGCGGCGCCAGACCCGGTTCGAGGCGATCGGCCACACGCCGGGAACCATCGACGTGGTCCCCACCCGGCTCTCGTGGCACCGCGAGTATCCTGTCTCCCTGGATCTCCGACGAGCTCCGTGACGATCTGATCCGGCCCCGCCGGATCGTGCGTCGACCCTGCCCCGAAAGCGATGTGCCGATCACGGTGCAGCGCTTGCCCGAGACCGCCCGAGAGCGTTGCGATCGTGACCACCGAACTCACCACGACGATGCTCGATACGTACCGTCGTGAGCTGGGTGGACTCGATGAGCTGGCGACGCCGACCGGCATTCGCAACCACTGGCATTCGTTGGCCACGGCGCTCGAGACCCTCGGGCCCGAGGAGCTGACGAGGCGACAACTCGACGTCGAACGACTCCTCGACGCCGATGGCGTCACCTACCGCAATCTGGAATCCGGACAGGCGCAGCCATGGAGCCTCGACGCCATCCCGCTGCTGATGTCGTCCGACGAGTGGGCGGTGATCGAGGCCGGTGTCACCCAGAGGGCCGTGCTGCTCGATCTCGTGCTGCGCGACCTGTACGGCGAGCGGATGCTGTTACGGCGAGGGGTGATCCCACCGGCGCTGGTCTTCGATCACCCCGGCTTCCTGCGACCGTGGGACGGCGTGGCACTCGCCGACCATTCGCAGCTCTTCAGCTACGGGGTCGACCTGGCTCGCAGCGCCGACGGCTCGTTCCAGGTGTTGGGCGACCACGCCCAGGCGCCGTCGGGTGCCGGGTATGCACTGGAGAACCGGATGGTGCTGTCCCGGGTGTTCCCGAGCATCTACCGAGATGTCCAGGTGCATCATGTGTCGCCGTACTTCCGGTCGCTTCGGTCCGGTCTCCAGCAGCTCGGCGGGCACCACAGCGACGATCCCCGGATCGTCGTGCTCAGCCCTGGTGCCCGGTCGGAAACCGCGTTCGAGCACGCCTACCTCGCCTCCTACCTGGGCTACAGCCTGGTCGAGGGCGACGACCTCGTCGTCCAGGGCGGGCATGTCTACCTCCGGTCGCTCGGTCATCTCGAGAAGGTCGACGTGATCCTGCGTCGGGTCGACGCCGGCTACTGCGACCCGCTCGAGCTTCGCCCCGAATCCCAACTCGGGATCCCGGGCCTGGTCGAGGCGTGCCGCCGGGGCAACGTCACCGTGGTCAATCCGCTCGGCAGCGGCGTGATCGAGAACCCGGCGCTGCACTGCTTCCTCGAAGCGGCCTCCAAGGCGCTGCTCGGGCAGGACCTGCTCCTTCCCGGTATGGCGACCTGGTGGTGTGGTGAGCCGTCCAGCAGACAGTTCGTGCTCGACCATCTCGAGGAACTGGTGTGCAAGCCGGTGTCTCGTGAGACCTCGAGCCGGTCCCACTTCGGCTCGACGATGTCGAAGGCCGAGCTGTCGCAGCTCCGCAAGCGGATCGAGGCCGAGCCCCACCGCTGGGTCGGTCAGGAGCCGTTGGCGATGTCGACCACGCCCACCCTGACTGCCACCGGTGTCGCTCCGCGCCGCACCCTGCTCCGCACGTATGCGGTGGCACGAGAGGACTCCTTCACGGTGATGTCGGGAGGGCTCACTCGAGTGGCGCCCGATGAGACCACGCCGCTCATCTCGAACCAGTTCGGGGCGCTGTCGAAGGACACGTGGGTGCTGGCCAGCGTGCCGCAACGCCAGACCGAGTTCTGGTTGCGCTCGGGGCCGGCGATCGGCGCCGACGACCCAATGGCGGGCCTGTCGGAGCGCGCCGCCGAGAACCTCTACTGGATCGGCCGCTACGCCGAACGGGCCGAGGCCGTTGCCCGGTTGCTTCGAGCCGTGCACGACCGTCGCAACAACCTCACGCTGGTCGACACCGACGGACAGGACACCATCGACGCCCTGCTCCGAGCGCTCACGATCACCACGTTTGCGTGGCCGGGCTTCGTCGGCGACAACGCCGACGAGCTGTTGGCGAACCCTGACCGTGAGCTGTTCTCACTCACCTGCGACGCCCAGCGACCGGGTTCGTTGGCCTACGCCGTGGCTCGGCTGTTGCGGTCGGCCGAAGCGGTCCGCGACCAGCTCTCGATCGACACCTGGCAGGTCACGAGCACGCTCGAGAAGCAGCTCTACACCCTGTCGACCACCTCGCCGAACCGGCAAGACGTCGTGCAGGGCACGCTCGGCGTGGTGCTGCAGTCCTTGCTGGCCCTCCACGGGCTCATCGGCGAGTCGATGGTGCGCGACGCCGGTTGGCACTTCCTCGAATCCGGCCGTCGGATCGAGCGATTCCAGCAGCTGGTGCGCCTGTTGCGTGCGACGCTCGACCGAGATCACGACACCGCCACCGAGAGCCTGCTGCTGGAATCGGTGTTGGTCAGCGCCGAAAGCATCATCACGTATCGCCGTCGTTATCGCTCACGGGCGCAGGTCGAGACCCTGCTCGATCTGCTCGTCACCGACGCCGGGAACCCCCGATCGCTGCGTTTCCAGGTCGACCGGCTCGAGTCGGCGCTGGCGGCGTTGCCCGGCAACGTGAGTGGTGCGCTCACCGCCGAAGAGCGTCACCTGCTGCCGCTGTCCACCCAGCTCCGGGTGGCGCACTTCGCCGAGCTGGCCGAGCCCAACGAGCTCGGCAACCGTGCTGCGCTGTTCGACTTCCTCACCGACCTCGAAGACCGGATCAACGACGTGGCCAATGCGCTGTCGAACCGCAGCTTCGTGCACCTTCAGCCCCGTCGTTCACTCACCGAGGTCGATGGCGGCGAGACTACGATCAATCGTCACCTTGGCGAGGGTGCGCCCATGCCGAGCACCGGAGGTGGTCAATCGCAGAGCTCCGCGGGTGGCCGATCGCAGAGCACCGAAGGTGGCCGATGACGCACTACCAAGTGGTGCATCGGACCCGCTACCGCTATGACGCGCCCGTGTCATCGTCGTATGGCCAGTCGTGTCTGTTGCCGCGCGACTTCGCCACCCAGCGCTGCGTCGGGTCGCAGCTGGTCATCACGCCCGAGCCGGAAGATCAGCGTGAGCGAATTGATTTCTATGGCAATCGCGTCAGCTACTTCAAGGTCGATCGGGGCCACACCGAGCTCGAGATCGTCGCCACGAGCACGGTCAACGTGTTGCCCGAGCGGGGGGTGCTGCCGCTCGAGGCCGAGATGCTGCTGCGCGACGTACCGGTGGCACTCGATGGCGACGTCGACGCCGTGCACTACCTACTCGACTCACAGCGAGCGGTTGTCGACGATCGGGTGCGAGCGTTCGCCGCGGAGTGTTTCGACCCGGATGCGTCGATACTCGCCGGGGTCTCGAACCTGGTGAGAAAGATCCACTCGTCGTTCGAGTTCGATGCCGAGGCCACCACGGTCACGAGCACGCTCGACGACCTGTTCGAACATCGAGCCGGCGTGTGTCAGGACTTTGCCCACCTGGCGGTGGCGGCGCTGCGGTCGCAGGGTCTACCCGCCCGCTACGTCAGCGGCTACCTCGAGACGATCCCGCCGCCGGGGAAGCCGAAGTTGGTGGGTGCCGACGTGTCGCATGCCTGGGCGTCGGTGATGGTGCCGGGGGCGGGCTGGATCGATCTCGACCCGACCAACGATCAATTCGTGGATGAGCGTTACGTGACGACGGGATGGGGTAGGGACTACGGCGATGTTCCGCCCCTGAAGGGCGTGATCTATTCCGAGAGCAGCAAGACGCGGCTCTCGGTTTCCGTCGATGTCACCAGGCAGGATTGATGCGCCGTTTCCCATGTCCCGCGTGCGGGCGATCCCTCTTCTTCGGCAATGACCGGTGCGGGGTGTGCGACACCGAGGTCGCCTACGTCCCCGCCGACGACTGCTTCTCGGCCCTCGCCGACGTCCAACCGTGTGTCAACCGTGATGGTCCCGGTGTCTGCAACTGGGCGACGACCGACGGCGAGCACGAACACTGCGCCAACTGTCGGCTCGATCTCGTGCCGGATCTGAGCCCACTGGTCGCCACCTTCCAGCAGGCTCGCCGCCGGACGCTCCGGCAGCTGTTCCGCTTCGATCTCGACCCGGCGCAGCTGACCCCGCCGCTGCAGTTCCAGCTGCTCGAGAGCGACGCCGACCACCCCGTCATCACCGGGCACGAGAACGGTGTGATCACGCTCGATGTCGCCGAGGCCGATCCGGTCCGCCTGGCCGAGGTGCGTACGAGCATGGGGGAGCGGTATCGCACGCCGATCGGGCATGTTCGTCACGAGCTGGGCCACTGGTATTGGGCGGCGATGGTCGAACAGAACGCCGACCCGTCGGTGCTCGAGGACTTCCGATCGGTCTTCGGCGACGAGACGCTCGACTACGCGAACGCGCTCGAGAAGCACTACGCCAGCGGGGATGACGGCTCGTGGCGAACGTCGTACGTCACCCACTACGCCTCGTCGCATCCGTGGGAGGACTTCGCCGAGACGTTCGCTCACTACCTCCACCTCGCCGACACCCTCGAGACCGCCCGGTCGTTCCCGCTGGTCGACCTCGACGCGCCCGGCCCGGTCGACGGCGAGCACGACGAGCTGTGGCGTGCCGACTTCGATGTCGTCTACCCCCAGTGGCTCGAGCTCACCACGGTCTTGAACGAGCTCAACCGTTCGATGGGCGTCGCCGAGGCGTACCCGTTCGCCCCGCCTCCGCCCGCCATCGACAAGCTCGCCTGGCTCCACCGAGTGCTCACCGCTGGCCCAGCCGGCCCCGCTCCACTGCCCGATTGAGCCCAATCAATCCGAACTGTGCGTCAGAGTTCCCGCTGCCGACGCGTTTGACGCACAGAACGGGGTTGCCCGGTGGCTTTGACGCACAGAAAGGGGCGGACCTCTCGAAACATGCTCGACCAGCCGGTGTACCACGGCTGGGTCGCCACGTCGGCAGCGGACGCGCGGGCGAGCCGCGGGTCGCTGACTTTCTCTTGACGAGACCTTCTTTCCAGGTTGAAACATCCGAATCTGGCGGGCATGGTCCTTGCTCAACTCCGCCGCAGCAATCACTCCGCGCAGAGCGCCTTCGACGCCGCGATGGCGAATGCCAGGCCAGCGCTCGACGCCCTGCAGCACAACGTCATGATTGCCGACCGGGAGTTGACGGTCCGCTACATCAACCCGATGTCGTTCGCCACGCTCCGTATGGTCGAGTCGGACATCCGCTCGGCCTTCGGCATCGGTGTCGACGAGCTCCTCGGCGGCTCGATCCATCGCATGCATCGTGACCCTGCACGAGTGGAGCAGATCCTTCACCAGCAGGACTCGTTCGTGCTGCCGCACAACGCCGACTTCGCGTTCGGCAACGTGAGCCTGTCCACCTCGATCAACGCGTTCCACGATGAACGAGGCCAGCACGTCGGCTACATCGTGTCGTGGCGGAACATCTCCGAACTCATCGACGCGGAACACCGAGCAGAGGAACTTCGCGAACTGCTCAACACCTCCGCTGCCGCCGTCGAGGAGTTGAACATCTCCATCGTGTCGATCTCGAACGACACCAGCCAGGTGGCCGACATCGCCTCGCAGGTGAGCGACAAGACCAGCGACATCGCACAGAAGGTGGTGACGCTTGACGCCCGGCGGGCCGAGATCGACGTGGCCATGACCGCCATCAACGCCGTCGCCGAGCAGACCAAGCTGCTCGCCCTCAACGCCACCATCGAGGCCGCTCGCGCCGGCGAGGCCGGCAAGGGCTTCGCCGTGGTCGCCGGCGAGGTGAAGGACCTGGCGAACTCGACCGCACTCGCCACCGAAGACGTGAGCGAGCACCTGCGCACCATCACCCAGTCGATCACCAGCCTGCGGAACGACCTCGAGACGATGGGTGGCGACATCCATCAGATCGACGAGTTCCAGACCAGCATCGCGGGCGCCGTGGAGGAGCAGGCTGCCGTCGCCGGCTCGATCGCACAAAACATCAACGAGGCCGCCGACCGGGCCAACTGACCCTGCGGCGAACGCCCGGGTCACAACGGACGACTGCGCCCGCGATGGAATGAGGGATTGCAGCGCCGAGCGCAATAGCGTGCGCTGATGTCCGAGACGACCAGCGCCCCGCGGCCGCCCATCCCGGGACCGATCCGCGCCCTGCTGCTCGCCCGTTTCCTGATCACCGTCGGGGTGGTCTGCCAGGTCACGATCGTCGGCAAGCAGGTCTACGACATCACCGGGTCGGCGCTCGATCTCGGCCTCCTCGGTCTCGCCGAGTTCCTCCCCACGGCGCTGCTGTCGCCGATCACCGGATCGGTTGCCGACCGCTTCGACCGGCGCAAGGTGCTGCTCGGAGGCCTGCTCGGTGAAGGCGCGGCGGCGCTGGCGCTCGCCCTGCTGGCCGAAGGCTCGAGCACGTCGGTCGCTCCGATCTTCGTGGTCGTCTTCGTGTTCGGCGTCGCCCGCGCCATCGTGTCGCCGCCGATTCGGGCCCTACCGGTCGACCTTGCGCCGGCCGGCATGGTCGAGCGGATCCTGGCTGCCATCACCCTCACCTTCCAGATCGGCGCCATCATCGCTCCGGTCATCGCCGGCTTCCTCTACGTCGTGTCGCCGGCGACGCCGTATTGGTTCACCCTCGCCATGCTGGTTGCCGGCTGGTTCACCCTGGCGCTGTTCGTGCCGAGCGTTGCCGTGTCTCGTTTGGCGGCACCGGCCGGGATCCGAGGTGCGCTGCACGATGCGTTCGAAGGTCTGCGGTTCGTGGTCCACACGCCGGTGCTGTTCGGGGCCATCGCTCTCGACCTGTTCGCCGTGTTGTTCGGGGGAGCGGTGGCCCTCCTCCCGATCATCGCCGACGAGCGTCTCGGGGTCGGTGCCGTCGGCTACGGCTGGCTGCGGGCGTCGATCGGGATCGGGGCGGCGTCGATGTCGCTCGCCATCGCCGCCCGTCCGATCACTCGGCGGATCGGCCCGGTCCTGTTGTCGGTCGTTGCGCTGTTCGGTGTCGCCACCATCGTGCTCGGGCTGACCACCAACTATGTGGTCGCGTTCGCTGCCCTGTTCGTGCTGAGCGGCGCCGACAGCGTGAGCATGTTCATCCGCTCGGCCATCGTGCCGATCGCTACGCCCGAGCACATGCGGGGCCGCGTCCTGGCGACCGAGCAAGTGTTCATCGGCGCATCGAACGAACTCGGCGCGCTCGAGTCCGGCGTCGCGGCTGCGCTCATCGGCACAGTCGGCGCTGTCGTGTCGGGCGGGATCGGCACGATCATCGTGGTGGGACTGTTCTGGCGGATCTTCCCCGACCTCTCCAAGGCCGACCGATTCTCCGAACTGGCCCCGACACCCACGGCGCCCTCGACCGCCTGAGCCCGACCCGAGCAGCGGTGGCGCGCGGGCCAGACGGTGCAAAGTGGCGAGATCTCGGCCATATTGTGGCCCATGGCCTCTCACATCTTCACCAGCCCGTTGCCCGACGTCACGATCCCCGAGGTGCCCCTCGGCGAGTACGTTTTCCGCAACGCCGCCGAGCATCCCGACCGGCTGGCCATGGTGTGCGGCATCACCGGCACCAGCTACACCTACGCCGAGCTGCAGGACCACATCGCCCGACTGGCCGGGGGCCTGTCAGCTCGCGGCTTCGGCAAGGGCAGCACGCTCGGCCTCATGGCGCCGAACATGCCGCAGTACGCCATCGTCTTCCACGCCGTCGCCCTGCTCGGCGGCATCGTCACCACCATCAACCCGGTCTACGGAGCGGAGGAAGTCCGCTTCCAGCTGAACGATGCCGGCGCCACCCTCATCATCACCGTCCCCGACTTCGCTGCCACCGCGGTCGCGGCCATGGAGGGTTCGCCCGCCACCGAGGTGGCGGTCATCGGCGGTAGCGACGTCGAGGGCACGCTCGACTTCGCCTCGCTCTATGGCGAACCGGTCGGCCAGACACCGGTCGACCCCATGAACGACATCGTGGTGCTGCCGTACTCCTCGGGCACCACCGGCCTGCCCAAGGGTGTGATGCTCACGCACCACAACCTGGTCTCGAACCTGGTCCAGATCGACGCCATGATGCCCTACGAGGACGGTGAGGTTGCGCTTGCCGTGCTGCCCTTCTTCCACATCTACGGCATGCAGGTGCTGATGAACGGGCTGCTCGCCGAGGGTCTCACCACCATCACGATGCCCCGCTTCGACATGCAACGGGCGCTCGAGCTCATCCAGGAACGCAAGGTCACCCAGTTCTTCGCCGTGCCGCCGATCGTGCTCGGCCTGGCCAAGCACCCGATGGTCGACGACTACGACCTGTCGTCGATCCGCAAGATCTTCTCTGGCGCGGCACCTCTTGGTGGCGATGTCGCCGAAGAGGCCGCCAAGCGCATCGGCACCGAGATCATCCAGGGCTATGGCATGACCGAGCTCAGCCCGGTCTCGCACGCCACGGTCACCGGTGAATACCGGGTCGGTTCGTGTGGCTTCACCGCTCCCAACACGGAGTGCCGCGTGGTCGACGAAGACGGCAACGACCAGGGAGTCGACGGCGAGGGCGAGCTCTGGGTGCGGGGCCCGCAGGTCATGAAGGGCTACCTCAACAACCCCGACGCCACCCGGGCCACGATCGATGAGGATGGCTGGCTGCACACGGGCGACGTCGCCCGATTCGACGCCGACGGCCACATGTTCATCGTCGATCGGGTCAAGGAGCTCATCAAGTTCAAGGGCTTCCAGGTGCCGCCGGCCGAGCTCGAAGCCCTGATCATCAAGCATCCTGCGGTCGCCGACGTCGCCGTGATCGGCGTGGCCGATGACGAGGCCGGTGAGATCCCGAAGGCCTATGTGGTGCTCAAGCCAGGAGCCGAAGCGACCGCCGAGGATCTCCAGGCATTCGTCGCCGAACACGTCGCTTCCTACAAGCAGGTTCGCCTCGTCGAATTCACCGAGGAGATCCCGAAGTCGGCATCCGGCAAGATCCTTCGTAGATTCCTCAGGGACCAGGCAAAGGGCTGATCGCCCGGAGCCGCCGGGGCCGGGGTGCCGACACCCCGGCGGAGCCAAGGAGTGACGCATGGATCTCAGAACCGCCACCACCGTGGAGCTCCTGCGGGCGCTCGAACGGGGGAAGGTCTCGAGCTCCGAGATCCTCGAGGCCCAGATCGAGAACTTCGAGCGCTTCAACCCCGAGATCAACGCGGTGATCGCCCACGATCTCGACCAGGCCCGAGCCGAGGCGAGCGCCGCCGACGATCTCTACGCCTCGGGCGACGAGCGGGGTCCGCTCCACGGCCTGCCGATGACCGTCAAGGACTGCTACGAGACCACCGGGCTCCCCACCATTGCCGGTGCGCCCGAGTTGATCGGCCACGAGCCGTCACGTGACGCCACCGTGGTCCGCCTCCTGCGGCGGGCCGGCGCCATCATCTGGGGCAAGACCAACGTGCCCTACATGGCCGGCGATCATCAGACTTACAACGAGGTCCACGGTCTCACCAAGAACCCGTGGAACACCGATCGCACCGCCGGTGGTTCGTCGGGTGGTGCGGCGGCGGCGATCGCCACCGGCATGACGACGGCCGAGGTCGGCAGCGACATCGGTGGCAGCATCCGCCAGCCGTCGAGCCACAACGGCGTCTACGGCCTCAAGACCACGTTCGGCCTCGTCTCGGGTCGGGGGCACATTCCCGGTCCTCCCGGTTCGGTGGCCACGCTCGACCTCGGTGTGTTCGGTCCGATGGGTCGCTCGTGCGGCGACCTCCGGGCGATTCTGGAAGTCCTCACCGACACCTCCACCGCTGCCAACGGTGTGCCGGGCCTCGTGCTGCCGCACCAGGACGAGCCGGTCGACATCGAAGACCTTCGCATCGGTGTCTGGGCCGACGACTCGCTCTCGCCGGTCGACTCCTCGGTGGTCGGCGTGATCGAGGCGGCGATGGCCGGGCTGCAAGACGCTGGGGCCAAGGTCGATCCCGACGCCCGCCCGCCGTTCGTGGCCGAGCAGCTGTGGGACACCTACCAAGACCTGCTCGCGGCAGCGCTGTCCACCGGGTTCCCCGACGACTTCTACGACAAGCTGGTCGAGCGGGCCGCCAACGGCGGCACCGATCCGCGGGCCCAGATGGCCCGGCGGGTCACGATCAGTCATCGGGCCTGGCTCGAGGCCGACGAGTGCCGGTCGCAGGCGCAGGTGGCGTGGAGCGAGCTGTTCGAGCACCACGTCGACGTCCTGATCGCCCCGGTCTCGCCGGTGCCGGCCTTCGCTCACGACACCGAACGGGCGTATGACGACCGCACGATCAGCGTGAACGGGGTCGACGTGCCCTATCGCAACCAGCTCTTCTGGGCTGGACTCGCCACCATGCCCGGTCTCCCCGCCATCACCGTGCCCCTCGGGTTCTCGCCCGACGGCATGCCGATCGGGATCCAGATCATCGGCCCCCAGTGGTCCGATCACCGGCTCATCGCCATCGGCGAGGAGATCTCCTCGGTGCTCGGCGTCAACTTCACCCCGCCGCCGCTCACCGCACGCTAGGGACGGTCGTGGGCAGGGTCGGGGTCGTCGGTGCCGGACCCGCCGGCTGCCTGACGGCGCGTCGACTGGCCGACGCCGGTCACGACGTCACGCTGTTCGAGGCGGGCAACCGGCCCGTGCCCACCGTCGACTTCGCGTCGTTTCTCGGGCGTGACGACGTCCGCTGGGCCGACGACGATTCGATGCCGCCAGGGGTGATTCGGGCTCGGGCCGTCGGTGGCGCCTCGGCCATCAACGGGATGCTGCTCTCGGCGCCCGACTCGACCGACCTCGCCTCGTGGGACGCAGCGCTCGGACTGGATCCCGGGTCGGCCCGAGCCGCGCTTGAGCGGGTGATTGCCGAGGTGTCGCCCCAGATCGCAGCGCCGGGTCCGCTGGCCCGAACGCTGAGCGCAACGGCGCTCGAGCAGGGCGAAGGCATCGGCGGCTCGACGCTCGATGTCGACGCTCGTGGGTTGCTGGTCACGGCGCTGGCGGCTCGCAGTGGTGAGCGGCGAGACGCTGCCACGGTCTACCTCGACGGTGCGCCCGATGGGCTAGCGCTGGTGACCGACACGGTCATCACGTCGCTCGACCAGCCGGACCTCTCTGCATTCGATCATCTGGTGATCAGTGCCGGTGCGCTGGCCAGTCCGCCGTTGGTTGCAGCAATCGAGGCTGGAGTTCGGCCAACGGTTGGACAACAGCATCTCGCCGTTGCGCTTCCGGTGCCTTTGCCGCCGGCACTCCAGACCGAGCGGGACCAGCCGGCGGTGACCCGAGTGCTGCGGTGGGCGAGCGGCCTCGGTGATGGGCTGCCGGGCGCCTCGGCGGTTCATTCCGACGGGCGCGGCGACGAGCCGGTCGATGTGCTCGAGCGATCGAGGGCCGACCTCCAACTGGTCGTACTCGACCACATGGGCTGGGATGCGGCCGGGCGAGGGCAGGGTCTCGTGCTCGTCAGCTTGCTGTCGGGCAGCGAGCTGGGGCGAGCGACGACCGAGCCCGATCGGGCTCGTCTGCGCCTCGGGGTTCGTCGAGCGCTCGACCTCATTGCGGCTGCCGGCGTCGAGGCCGCCGTCGATCTCACGATCGACGCCGACGACGCTGCGATCGATTCGTGGGTGGCGATCCAACCCAACCCGGTGCACCACGTCACGAGCACGCTCCCGCTCGGGACCCATGTCGGACCGGCCGGGCTGGTCAACGGCCGCCGCGACCGCAGCGTGATCGACGCCTCGGTACTCCCGGTCTCGCCGCGAGCCGACACCAACATGGCGGTCATGGTCATGGCCGACCTCCTCGCCACCCAACTCATCACCCACCTCGCCTGACCCAAACAGCGACACCCCCACCCGTTCTCGAGACCCAGAGCGACAGTTCTGACGCGCTGGGACTCCGAATCGGGCGGCCGTGTCGCCCCTCGTCTCAGGTTCCGACAATCCGAGCGACTCGACTCGGTCAGAGCAGCGCCTGGAGGGTGGTGATGGTGTCGGCCGACTCGGGCGAGCGGTCGGGGCGGTAGCCCTTGACCCGGGCGAAGCGCAGGGCCACCCCGCCGGGATAGCGGGTCGAGCGCTGCACCCCGTCGATGGCGATCTCGATCACGAGTTCGGGACGGACCATGATCGTGTAGCCGTCGTCGCTCACGGCGAGCTCAGCGAGCGCGGTGGTCTGCCAGGCCAGCAGCTCGTCGGTGAGGCCTTTGAACGTCTTGCCGACCATCACGAACTCGCCGGTCTCGGAATCGCGAGCGCCCAGGTGGAGGTTCGACAGCGTGCCCTTCCGACGGCCGTTGCCTCGCTCGACGCCGAGCACCACCAGGTCATAGGTGTAGACCGGCTTGACCTTGCGCCAGGACTTGCCCCGGCGCCCGGCCTCGTAGCGACCGTCGACCGCCTTCACCATCACGCCCTCGTGCCCGCTCGCCAGCGCTTCGGCCAATGCGGCCTCGGCTCGCTCGGGATCGTCGGTGACGACGGCGGGGATGCGGTGCTGGGCCGCCACTCGGTCGAGTTCGCAGCTTCGGACCGACAGCGGCTCGTCGATGAGGTCGACCCCGTCGAGGTGGAGCACGTCGAAGAAGTAGGGGAGAAGGCTGAATCGTGGTCCGGACTCGGTGCCGAAGGTGGCCATCGTGTCCTGGAACGGGCGTGGAGCAGCATCGGCATCGAGCCCGAGCACCTCACCGTCGAGGATGATCGACTCGACCGGCAGCGACCGAGCAACGGCGACCACGTCGGGAAGGCGATCGGTGACGTCGTTCAGGTTGCGGGTCAGGACTCGCACCTCGTCGCCGGCCCGGTGCACCTGCACCCGGGCGCCATCGAGCTTCCACTCGACCGAGGCCATCCCGACGTCGGCGATCGCCTCGCTCGCACTGGCGGAGGTGGCGGCCAGCATCGGCTCGATCCCGCGCAGCACCTCCAGCCCGACAGCGGCCAGTCGCTCGTGCCCATCCGGTCCGAGCGCCAATTCGGCTGCCGCTGAAAGATCGCCCAACAGCATCGCCGCTCGTCGGAGCGCGGCCAGCTTCACCGGATGGCCGAGTCCACGCTCGCTCCGCAACGTCGAGGCCGCAACGATGGCGCCAGTGACCACGCCGGCCAATGCACCCTGGCGGACCTCACCAACGATGAGTCGCCGTACGAACGCCACCTCGATTGCCGTGGCCCTCGACAGCAGCGAGCGCAGCACGTCGTCGCGCGCCGCCACCGAGCCGGGACCGCTGATGCCGGCGAGCGCTTCGAACGCCGAGTCGAGGTCGTCCACGGTGAGCGTGGGCGTCTCGACCTCGTCGGCCACGAGCTTGGCGGCGGTCGCCCAACCGACACCGATGCGACCCTGCGGGATCTCGCCCGACAGGTAGGCGACGACCGGGGCGATCTCGTCGGGTTCGAGGTCGGCCAGGGTCTCGGCGAGGAGTCGGATCTTGTCGTTCCGGGCCGACGTGGCCGCGACGGCGGCCGAGGTCGAGGCAACTCGGTGGAGCAGCATGACCACCAAGCATGCCACCGCCCCTCGCCTGACGCCGTAGCGGGCGGCTCGGCTTGTCGATTCCGGAGAGCCAGAGCGTCAGTGGGTGGCGAACTGGAGAGCGAGGGCGTCAGAAGTGTCGCTCAGGCTCTCGAGAACGGTGGGGGTGGGGGAGCGGCGGTCGGTGGGGCGGAGGGCGAGGGGGTGGTCTAGGGTCGGGCGGGTGATCATCGATTCGACATCGGTTTCGCCCGAGGAGTTCGCCCGCCGTACCGGTTGGGAGGCCAAACCCGAGGGCTTGTGCAAGGGCGACGCCTGCGTGCCGGCGCCGGGGGCGCTGCTCGACTCGGGCGAGCTGAGCGTCGCCGTCCTGGCCGAACGGCTGGGCATGCCGCTGTTGACCGACGAGGCGACTGGCCTCATGGCGCTCGGTCCCGACACCGTCGGCTCGGGCCGGGCACTGTCGAGCGCCGTCGCTCCCGATCTCGAACTGCCCGATGCCGATGGCAATCCGTTCAAGCTGTCGTCGTTGCACGGCCGCAAGGTGCTGCTCGTCGCCTGGGCGTCGTGGTGAGGCTGTCGCACCAGCCTGCCCGTGTGGCAGGCTCTGCACGCTGACTACGAAGCGGCCGGACTCACGGTCGTCACCGTCGCCCTCGACGTCGACACCTCCAAGGCCCTGCCCTGGATCGAGGCGGCGGCGCCCACCCATCCGTCGCTGATCGACAACAGCCACGTCTCCAACGCGCTGTTCGGGTTCAACAACGTGCCCATGGCGGTGTGGATCGACGAGGAGGGTCGTTTGGTGCGACCGGCCGAGAGCGCAAGCCTCGAAGGTCGGCCCAAGGGCGGTGAGCTACCGGAGGGACTGCCGGAGCGTTTGGTTGCGGTGATGACCGAGGTCGGCAAGATCCCCGACATCGGCGAGCGCTACCGGGCGGCGGTCATCGACTGGATCGAGAAGGGGGCCGACAGCGAGTTCGCCCTGACCCCCGATCAGGTGATCGCGCTCTCGGCGCCTCGAGAGGATCACCACGCCGAAGCGGCCGCGGCGTTCGAGCTCGGCCAGCACCTGCGCACGGTGGTCGGCCATCGGGCCGCCGTTCCATGGTGGCGTCGGGCCCACGAGCTCGATCCGAGCAACTGGACCTACAAGCGCCAGGCCTGGACCATCGAGACCACACCCGAGGGCGAGGCGTCCGACCTCCTCCAGGCACCCACCGACACCTACGAGTCGGGCTGGGTGGAAGACGTCATCCGCCTCGGCGGCGGCGAGAACTACATCACCAAGCCCTCGTTCTGAGCGGTCCGCCGTCAGTTCCTGAGAGCCTGAGCGTCAATCGCCCTCGTTCTGGAGAGCGAAAGCGTCAGAACTGACGCTCTGGCTCTCGAGAACGGTGGGGTGGTCAGGGGGCGGGGGTGCAGGTGCGGCAGGTGCCGACCAGGTCGACCCGGTGGTGGGCGCCGGTGAAGCCCTCGGCCGCAGCGGCGGCCGACAACGCCGCGTGCAGCTGCTCCTCGACGGGGTCGGGCAGGGTGACGTCGAGGACGATCCCGCAGCCGGTACACACCAGGTGATGGTGGTGGGTGCCGGTGACGTCTTCGGTGAGCTCGAAGCGGGCGTGGTCGGCGGCGGTGACGATGCGATGCACCACACCGGCTTCCTCCAACACGGCGAGGTTCCGGTAGGTCGAACTCTGCGACAACCCTCCGTCGGTGTCGAGGAGTTCACCGATGGTGAGCGGGGTGTCGGACGAGGCCAGGGCCGCGACGATGGTCTTGCGGTTGGCGGTGTAGCGCTGGTCGAGGTGCCCGAGCCGTGCGACGGCGACTTCGTGGATCTCGCTCACGTCGAGTCCTGGTGCTGCGTGGCCGACCATGGCTCAGACCATAGGCGGCATTGCCCGCAAAAATCCTCGCCCGGCTGGAACCTTCGCGGCCCGGTACGTGGTTGTACGATGCACGCAATCCCCACAGGAGGTTCGTCTCGATGGCGTACGCCAGTCCACTCAGCAATGCTCCGGTCATCACGGCCGACGAGGACACCCGGGGTGCCTTCCTCGTCCGGGTCTACCAGCACGTCGCCCTCGCCGTCTTGGCGTTCATGGCGTTCGAGACCGTCCTGTTCATGGTCGGCGCCGCCGAGGGGCTCTACAACCTGATCTCGGGCAGCAGCGCCATCTGGCTGCTCATCCTCGGCGGGTTCATGGTGGTGCAGTGGCTGGCCAGCCAGTCGGCCCACAACCTCGCCAATCCGGGCATGCAGTACGCCGGCCTGTTCGGCATGGCCGGCGCCGAGGCGCTCATCTTCGCCCCGTTCCTCTACATGGTGTTCAACACCCAGGGCGAGGGAGCCGGCACGGTCGCACAAGCCGCCGTGGTCACCGTCGCCGGGTTCATCGGCCTCACCATCGTCGGGATGATCACCCGCAAGGACCTGTCGTTCATGCGCCCGATGATCATGTTCGGCGGCATCATGGCCCTCGTCCTGATCGGTGCCGCCGTGCTGTTCGGCCTCAACCTCGGCCTGTGGTTCAGCCTCGGCATGGTCGCCCTCACCGGCGCCTCGATCCTCTACCAGACCCAGAACATCATCCGCACCTACCCGGCCTGGGCCCACGTCGGGGCGGCCGTCAGCCTGTTCGCCTCGCTGATGACCATGTTCTGGTACGTGCTGCGGATCTTCAGCCGCCGCTGACGACTGCGCCCCATCGCTGACTGACAGCGCTGCCGGGCCGCCGAATCGTTTCGGTCGGCTCGGCCACTAGCGTGCCCTGGTGACCGAGCGAGGCTACGTCCAGGCGATCGTCGCCTATCTGTTGTGGGGTCTCTTCCCGCTGTACTGGAAGCTCCTGTCGGAGATTCCGTCGAACCAGATCGTGGCCTACCGGGTCACGATCTCGGCCGTCATGCTCGGAGCGGCGGGCCTCCTCACCACCCGGGTCGACCTGCGCCGGGCGTTCGGTGATCGTCGCACGCTCGCCGTGCACGCTGTGTCGGCCCTGCTGATCGGCACGAACTGGCTCGCCTTCCTCTATGCCGTGGCCGTCGACCGGGTCGTCGAATCGAGCCTCGGCTACTTCATGACCCCACTCGTCTCGGTCGTCCTCGCCATGGTGGTGCTGCGGGAACGGCTCACGTCGTGGCAGTGGCTGGCGGTGGCGTTCGCAGCGGTCGGTGTCGCCGTGCTGACGATCGAGGCCGGCGTCGTGCCGTGGATCGCGTTCACCCTTGCCGGATCGTTCGGGCTCTACGGCCTGGTGCGCAAGCTCTCGCCGCTGCCCTCGATCGAGGGGCTGGCCAGTGAGGTGGTCCTTCTTGCCGTGCCCGCCTCGCTGTTCCTCGGCTCTCGGGCCGCCGCCGGCGAACTCGTCGTTCCCGGTGGTTGGCGCTTCGCCGTACTGCTCACCGCCGGGATCGTCACGGTCACTCCGCTGCTGCTGTTCGCGGCGGCTGCCCGATCGATCCCGCTGAGCGCGGTCGGCATCTTGCTCTACATCAACCCGCTGATGCAGTTCGTGTTGGGCGCGTTCGTGTTCGACGAGCGAGTGACGGCCGGACGTTTCGCCGGCTTCGCCGTCATCTGGGTGGGACTCGTGATCTTCGCCTACGACGGCTGGCGACGACGGCCCCGTGCCGCCGTCGTACCGACCGAACGAACCGAACCGGGCTCAGTGGTAGTCGTAGAACCCGCGCCCGGTCTTGCGGCCGAGTAGGCCCGCCTCGCACATACGAGCCAGCAGTGGCGGCGGCGCGTACAGCTGCTCCTTGAACTCCTCGTAGAGCGACTCGGCCACCGCCATGGTGGTGTCGAGACCGATGAGGTCGGCCAGAGCGAGCGGGCCCATCGGGTGGGCACAGCCGGTGACCATGCCCTGATCGATGTCTTCCTTCGAGGCGAAGCCCGACTCGAACATCCGAACGGCCGACAGGATGTAGGGGATCAGGAGGGCGTTGACGATGAAGCCGGCCCGGTCCTTGGAGTGGATGACCCGCTTGCCGAGCTGACCGGCCGAGAAGTCCTGGGCGATCTTCTGGGTCTGGTCGGAGGTGTGGAGCGAGGTGACCAACTCGACCAGGTGGAGCACCGGCACCGGGTTGAAGAAGTGGATGCCGATGACGTGCTCGGGCCGCTTGGTGGCCATGGCGAGCTTCATGATCGGGATCGACGAGGTGTTGG
The DNA here is from genome assembly GCA_041394265.1 of Acidimicrobiales bacterium. Taxonomy (NCBI): domain Bacteria; kingdom Bacillati; phylum Actinomycetota; class Acidimicrobiia; order Acidimicrobiales; species Acidimicrobiales bacterium. The sequence continues at coordinate 74,695 of JAWKIO010000005.1, read as the reverse complement.
AGGCGAGCACTGCGTCGGTGGAGGCAACGATGTCGTCGAGCTGACGGAACACCGAGGTCTTGGCATTCTCGTTCTCGATGATTGCTTCGATCACCATGTCGCGGTCTTCCAGCGAACCGATCTTCGAGGTGAACACCAGCGAGTCGAGGGTCTTGACCTGATCGGCGACGTCCATCTTGCCGGCCTTGACGGCCCGATCGAGCGACTTCTCGAGTCGGCTCCGACCGGCCTTGGCCGCTTCTTCGCTGGCCTCGATGACGATGGTGTCGATGCCGGCACGGGCCGAGACCTCGGCGATGCCCGAGCCCATCAATCCAGCGCCGATCACGCCGAGCTTGCCGATGGGACGATCGAGGGTGGTGTCAGGAGAAGCCATGGGGGAGAGTCTGGCACCGGACGAGAAAGGTTGGACGTCCACGCAAGAATTTCCGTGGACGTCCAAGCAATGCGGTGGTTCACGCCGGTCGGATCCGGCCGGCACGGGGTCAGAGTGAGCAACGAGAATGCAACGGTCCCGCATCCTGCGCTCTCACGTACTCCCTGGTCAGGGGTAATGCCACCGAGGGTGAGCGTGTGGCGTCGCTCACGCTGGGTGAGGGTGGCACCCGTCGTTCTCACGAGCAGAGTTCCGGGCTACAGTTCCGCCGGTGACACAGCCCGCGGCCCAAGAGCTCACGCTCGAAGACTATGTGTCCATCCTTCGGCGGCGTTGGATCTGGTTCCTGGCGCCGATCGTTCTCCTCGCAGCAGCGGCGACGGCACTCGGTCTGCGGTCCGAACCCCAGTACACCGCCACGGCCACGGTCGGCCTCGTCGACTCCGCCGATGAGGAGATCCTGGGTGGGTCGAGCACCAACGTCCAGGTCCAGTCCCGACGGATCGAGAACGAGATCAACTTCGCCAAGACCGACGCCGTCGAGGCTCGCGTCGAGGAGCTGCTCGGGTTCCTCCCGAGGGGCATCGGCATCACGGCGGTCGCCGACTCGGACTACCTCGACTTCACGGCCACGGCGAACACGCCGGAGAAATCGGCTGAGTGGGCCAACACCTGGGCCACGGCCTACGTCGAGACCAAGCAGAACGAGGCTCGCAGCAGCATCGACACCCGAATCGCCGTGCTGGAAGACAAGCGCGACTCGTTGAACGACGAGATCGCCCGGCTGCGCGACGGCAACGATCAGAAGCAGTTCCTGATCGATCAGCGCTCCGAGGTCAACAGCCAGCTGTTGCGGCTCGAGCTCCAGGCCGAGACGGCATCGGCCGGCACCGCCAAGGTCTACGTGGTGGCCAGCCCGCCCGACACCGAGTCCGGTGCGCCGCTGTGGCGCACGATCCTGCTCGGCATCGTGGCCGGTGGGGTGCTCGGCGTGGCCGCCGCCCTCGCAGCGGAATCGTTCGACAAGACCATCAAGACGGCCGACGACATCACCGCCGTCACCGGGCTCCCAGTGCTGGGCCAGATTCCGCTCGCCGGCCGTTGGATGTCGGGCTTCGAGCTGGCGCTCTCCAGCCGCGACCATGACGACTCACCGGTCGCCGACGCCTATCGCCGCGTCGCCACCTCGCTCCAGTTCTCACTGATGAACAAGTCGGTCAACACCCTGCTGATCACGAGCGCCAACGCGTCCGAGGGCAAGACCACCACGTCGGTCAACCTGGCCTATGCGCTGGCCAATCCCGAGATGCTGGTGGTGCTGGCCGACGTCGACTTCCGCAAGCCCCGTCTTCACCAGGCGCTCGATGTGCCGGCCGAGCCGGGCCTGTCGAACCACATCATCGAAGACGTCCCGCTCGAGCAGCTGGCATTCCGCAACGACGACGGCACGATGGCGGTCTTCACCGCCGGCTCGAAGCCGCCGAACCCGGCCGACTTCGTGGCCACTCGCGAGTTCATCGGGGCGGTCGACGCCTTGTCGCAGGTCGCCGATCTCGTGCTCCTCGACGCGCCGCCGCTCCTTCCGGTGTCGGATTCGTTGCTGATGTCTCGCAACGTCGACGGCGTGGTCATGGTTGCCGCTGCCGGCACCACCACCAAGGAGAGTCTGGCTCGGGCGGTCGCCGGGATCGAACAGGTCGGCGGCAACGTGATCGGTGTGGTCCTGGTCGGTGTGAAGGAAGAGTCGCTGTATGGCCAGTACGGCTACGGCTACTACAACCAGAAGGAACACGCCGAGATCGAGCAGGCCAAGAAGGAAGCGGCCAAGATCGCCGGCGGTGGTCCGTCGGCGAACGGTGGGCCGAAGTCCTCGGCGCCAGTGGCGATCGAGAGCCTCGGCTACAGCAGCCGGGAACGGGCCAACTGAGTCAGCCCCTCGGGGTCTGCGAACTCAGCGGTTCGGGCGTCGACCGATGCCGATCACGAGCAGCGCGGTCCGCACACAGATCCACAGGTCGCGAGCGAGGCTGCGGCGCCCGACGTAGCGCACGTCGGTCTCGACCCGCCCGGCGTAGCACCCGAGTCGCTTCGACACCTGCCAGGCGCCGGTGATGCCGGGCTTGACCGTCAGGGTCTTCGACAGCGACGGGCCGTAGAGCCCCATCTCCTTGGGGACGATTGGGCGGGGGCCGACGAGGCTCATGCGGCCGAACAGCACGTTGAACAGTTGCGGCAGTTCGTCGAGGTGGGTGCGGCGCAGCACTTTGCCGACCCGAGTCACACGGGGATCGTGGCGCAGCGAGTGCGACGAACGGAACTCGTTGGCCAGGTGCCGGTTGGCGGCGAGGAGGTGAGGCAGCACGGCATCGGCGTCGCGGGTCATCGTGCGGAACTTGACGCAGCCGAAGATCCTGCCGCCACGGCCGATCCGCCACGACAGGTAGAGGACCGGGCCTCGGGAGGAGACGGCGACCAACAGGGCCACGAGCACCATGAGCGGCAGCGTCACGACGATCAGCATCGACGACGCCACCAGATCGAAGCCACGGACCATGATGCGCGTGCGACGGTCGAGGCCGGCGATGTCGCTCGGGATCGAGGTGGCCTCGGATCGGCTGATCTGGCGCGAGGTGGCGGCGATGGCGTCCCAGCTCGCAGCGGGTGAGCGCAGTTCGAGCCCGACGGTGGCCGTGGCCGCCGCACGGGACACCGAGTTGTCCGACGGTGGGATGAACGAGGGAACGGCGTCGGCGCGACTCGGCTGGGGATCGTCGATGCGGGGGCGCTGCAGCGCGCCGGACACCGGCGGGGCCGTCGGACTGACAGGACGGCGAGTCGTTGGGCGGGTCGGAGCGGCCGGGACAGTGGAGGCAGTGGTGTTGCGGCGTGGCTGACGAGGATGGCTGAACAGCGTGGTCACGGACAACAACCTCGGAGCCGACTCGGGCGTCATGAGGGTGATCGGTCGAGTTTCTTGACGATTTCTCGACCGGCGCTCGACTCGAGCCTGATCTTGTGGCCCGACACCGAGGCCGGCGATCGCAGCCAAAACGGACGACACCCGCCGGCGAGCAGGGGGAGGAGCTCGCCGACGGGTGCCGGATTCGGATAGAACCCCGAAGGGTTCGGGTCAGCTGGTTTCGAGCTCGTCCGAACGACGGGCGAGCAGGACCAGGGCGCCACCGGCGCCGATGATGGCAAGCGCCACACCGGCCATCGGGGCCGACTCCGAACCGGTGAAGGCGAGCTTCTCGGTGGTGACGGCCGGGGTCGTGGTGGTGGTCGTGGTCTGGGCGGCGGTGACGCTGAGGTTCGACGAGGAGATCACGGTGTTGTTGGCGCTGGCGGCGAGCACGTAGCTACCGGCCGACAGGGTGGACGGCACGGTGACGGTGAGCGAGTAGGCGCCGTTCGCGTCGGAAGTGGTCGAGCCGAGCGTGATGGTCGTCGCCGCAGCAGCCGAGAGGCTCTGGGTGGACGAACCGGCAGTGATGGTGACGGTCACGAGCGTGTTCGGGGTGGTGGTGCCCGACAGGGTCAGCGACTGGCCGGCCTTCGGTGTCGGGTTCGACACCGTGATCTGGCTGGAGGGCGTGTAGGTGTCGACCGCACCCGCCGGTGATCCCACGCCGAGGCCGATCGTGAGCGCCAGCGCCGCTGCGGCACCGATGGACTTGAGGTTGGTTGAAGCCACGGTTGGCGTCCTTTCGTGTCACGGCTGGGCGATGGGCCCACGAGAACCGAGTTGGGAAAGGAATGTCGGAGACGTTGTGTGGGGTATGACCACCCACCGTGGAATGAGTCGTTCGGCCCACTGCGCCGATGGTCAGGTGAATCTGGCGGGTATCGACCGGAGCTGCAGCCTCCGAGGCGATCATGAGGTCGATGCTGTCCTCTCAACAGGCCGACCGGGTGTGGGCGGTGCTGGGCCTGGTCGCCAGCGGGGGCTTTGCGTTGCTGGGAGCGGCGGCCCCGACCGACCTCGCCCGATGGGACGGCGTGCTTCGACTGGCGTTCGGCCTGATCGCACCATTGGCCCTCGCCGGCTCGCCCCGATGGGCCTGGTTCGGGGCGCTGGCGGTGACGGGCGGTTTGGCGGCAGGCCCGGAGTGGCTGCTCGTGGCGGGGCTTGGGATGGTGCTCGCCATCGCCCTCGAGGTCACGAGCGTCGAGAGCCAATTGGGCCGCATCGCGATCGGCATCGCCGTCGTGCACGGGCTGCTCCATCTTCGGCCCGTCGGACCGTTCGGGACGACCGCCGTAGTCGGGGCCCTGGTGGTGATCGGGGCGTCGGTGTTGTCGTTGCGCGGCGATCGAGGCGCCGCTCGTCGTGCGGTTCTCACATTCGGTGGCTTCGTTGCGCTGCTTGCCGTACTGGCAAGTGGGGCTGCGGTGGCGGCTCTGCTCGGTGCGCGTGGCGATCTCGACGCGGGTTCGGCGGCTGCTCGTCGTGGTCTCGACATGGCACGAGACGGCGATCCGGTCGCTGCGGCGGGCGAGCTCGCCGAGAGCTCACGGCTCCTCGGCGAGGCCGACCGCCGCCTCCATGCGTGGTGGGTCGAACCGGGGCGGCTCGTTCCCGTGGTGGGCCAGCATCTCGCGGCCGCTCGGGCGACCACCGGACCCGTCGCCGAGCTGGTCGCCGCCTCGAGCCAGGCCATTGACCTCGCCGACGTCGATCGGTTGCGCCTCTCCGGCGGTGCCGTCGATCTGGCATTGATCGAGTCGATGGCCCAGCCCCTGGCCGACGTCGAGCGAACGATGCGACTGGCGCTCGCCGCGCTCCGCTCGGTCGATTCGCCGTGGCTCGTTCCACCGGTCCGAGACGCCATCGACGACGCCGCCATCGAATTGACCGACACGTACCCCGAGGCTGAGAAGGCGGCGCTGGCGACGAAGGTGATGCCGTCGATGCTCGGGGCCGAGGCTCCCCGCCGCTATCTGGTGATGTTCGCCATGCCCGCCGAGGCCAGAGAACTCGGCGGGATCATGAGCACCTACCTCGAGCTCACCGCGAGCAACGGGGCGATCACCGTGACCGACCAGGGAACCGCCAGCCAGCTGAACCGCAACGCTGCCGACGGCGCCACCGACGGGGTGCTCGACGATCCCGGCCGCTACCCAGCCCGCTTCATCGCCAACAAGCCCGAGTTGTTCACCACGAACTGGACGAGCATTCCCGACCTGCCGATGGTCGCCGAGGCGGTGTCGTCGCTGTACCCCGGCTTCGGCGGTCGCTCGGTCGACGGTGTCATCTACCTCGACCCCATCGGCGTCGCCGGTCTCATGCGGTTGTCGGGTCCCGTCGAGCTCCCGGGCATCGGACGAACCATCGATGCCGACAGCGTGGTGGAGTTCCTCAACGTCGGACAGTACGAAACCTTCGACGATCAAACCGAACGCAAGGAGTACCTGACCGACATCGCTGCTGCGACCTTCAGCCGCTTGCTGACCGGTGAGCTACCGAGCCCGCGTGAACTCGGTCGTGTGCTCGGACCCGCCGCTCGGGGTGGCCACCTACAGATGGCCACCCTCGATGCGTCGACCAATGACTTCCTTCGCACCCTGTTCATGCTCGGGGAGTTTCCGACACCGACCCCCGGGGTCGACTTCTTGTCGGTCGTGCAGACGAATGGCGAGGCCAACAAGATCGACTCGTTCCTCGAGCGTGACGTCGACTATCGGGTCCGTCTGAACGACAACGGCGATGTTCGGGCAACGGCATCGATCACGCTCACGAACACCGCCACCCTCGACCTTCCGGACTACATCATCGGCACCCCGCCCGACGGCTATCCGGTCGGCACCACCCACGTGCAGCTGTCGATCTACACCCCACACTTCCTCGACACGGTGTCGATCGACGGGACCACCGAGATGGTCGAGCCACAGGTCGAACTCGGATGGCAGCGCTACCTGATCTTCGTCGATGTGCCGGCGGGAGCGTCGAGCACGGTGCGCTTCGAACTCGATGGACGCCTCGAACTCGACGACGACGAGCCCTACCGACTGTCGATCGCGAATCAGGCGCTGATCAACGATGACCACGTCAGCGTGACACTGGAAAACGCAAACGACGACCGTGTCATCGGATCGACCGAACTGGAGTTGGTCGAAGACACGATCGTCGAGTTCGAACGCTGACACGGGGTCGGCGTTGGCTGTCACCGGCCCAGCACGGGCCGGCTCAGAGACTGGGGGACGCCGAAGCGTCAGATCTTGACGCGGGCCGGTTCGGTCGTGGCACGGGACTTCGACGCAATCAGCGCTGCGCCGCCGAGCACGATGAACCCGGCGCCGGTCCAGGCGAGGAGGCCGGACTCGCCGCCGGTGACCGGCAGGGTGGTGGTCTGGGTGGGGGCGACGGCGCCACCGGCGGTCGGGGCACTGCCGCTCCCGGTGGTCTGGGCCGGCGTGATGTCGCCCTGGGTCGTCGCGCCGCTGACGGCGAAGGCCGATGACGACAGGGTGGTCGTGCCATTCACCGCGGCCAGGACGTAGCTGCCGTTTGCGAGGGTGGAGGGCAGCGTGATGCTGAGGTTGAACGAACCCGATGCGTTCGCCGTCGTCGTGCCGAGCACGAGGACCGTGCCGTCGGGCTGAGCCAGCGTGATGCTGACGACGGAGTTGGCGACAGTGTTGCCACTGACGGCAACCGTCTGTCCGGCTTCGGGGGTCGCATCCGAGAAGTTGGCCGACGGCGTGGGCGTGTAGGTCTGCGCCGCCGCCGTGCCGGTCGAACCGAGCAGCGCAAGCGCACCGACGGCCGTGGCGACGGAGGCGCGCCGCAACATCATCCACTGAGTCTTCGTTGTCATGTTCGCCCTATCGGTCTGTTCGTCGCTGAATTGAGGCGTCAATGAGTCTTTCGCATCACTTTCGTCTGGGTCGGATGGTCCATGGAATGAGTACCTTTGGCCCATGGACCCCGAAGACTTCCGAACCGCCGGCCACGCCCTCATCGATTGGATCGCCGACTTCCGTGCCGGCATCGAGCAGCATCCGGTCAGAGCACAGGTCGCACCGGGCGACGTCCGCTCAGCGTTCGACCCAGTGGCGCCGACGACCACCGTCGGCATCGATGACCTGCTCGCCACCATGGACTCCGTCGTGGTGCCGGGCATGACCCATGTGCAGCACCCGATGTTCTTCGGCTGGTTCCCGGCCAACGCCTCGCTCGCGTCAGTCCTCGGCGATCTCGCCTCGTCGGGACTCGGCGGACTCGGCATCTCGTGGGAGAGCGCCCCGGCACTGACCGAGGTCGAACAAGTCGTGTGTGAATGGATGCGCCAACTCACCGGGCTGTCCGATCAGTGGCACGGCACGATCCACGACACGGCCTCGACCTCGGCCGTCACCGCGCTGCTGGTGGCGCGAGAGCGGGCCACCGATCTGTCGCAGAACCGTGACGGTCTGGCCGGGGTCGACCGGCCGCTCGTGGTCTACACCACCACCCAGGCCCACTCGTCGGTGGCGAAGGCTGCGCTGTTGGCCGGCTACGGCTGGGACAACATCCGCAACGTCGACATCGATCCGTTGACCTCGGCCATGCTGCCCGACGCGCTGGCGGCGGCGATGGCCGAGGACCTGGCGGCCGGGAAGATCCCGGCCGTGGTGATTGCCGGGGTCGGCACCACCGGCGTGACCGCCTTCGATCCGGTGGCCGAGATCGTCGAGGTGGCCGAAGCCCACCGCTTCCCCGGCAACGACGGCGGCACCCACCGGGCGTGGGTGCACGTGGATGCCGCCATGGCGGGCTCGGGCATGCTGCTGCCCGAACTCCGTCATCTGTGGGATGGCGTCGAGGGAGCCGACTCGATCACCTGGAATCCGCACAAGTGGATGGGCACGATCCTCGACACCTCGCTGTTCTGGGTTCGCGATGTCGAGATGCTCAACCGTGTGATGTCGACCAACCCGAGCTATCTGCAGTCACCCGACGACGACACGGCCGTCCAGTACCGGGATTGGGGCATCCCGCTCGGGCGGCGCTTCCGGGCCATGAAGCTGTGGTTCCACCTGTCGATCGACGGAGTGGCCTCGATCCAGGAGCGGCTGCGGCGCGATCTCGACAACGCGCGTTGGTTGGCCGACCAGGTGGAGGCAGCCGACGACTGGGAACTGGCGTCGCCGCTCACCCTGCAGACCGTCTGTGTCGTGCATCGGCCCGTCGGCCTCGACGGCGACGAACTCGACGTTCACACGCTTCGTTGGGTCCGGGCGATCAACGATTCGGGCACGGCGTTCGCCAGTCCGTCGGTGCAGCAGGGGCGGTGGATCGTGCGGGTTTCGATCGGCTCGCTGCGCACCGAACGGCATCACGTCGAAGCGATGTGGTCGCTGATGCAGCGAGAAGCGGCCGCGTCGGTCGGCTGAGAACGCGGTCGCAGCCCCCCCATGGTGGGGCTGCGACACGCCGAGCCGCTCGAGGGAGGGCTCTCAATGCAGCTCGGCGTACACGACGACGTTGTCTTCGTAGCTCCGGGCGGAGCGGTCGAAGGCACCGCCGCAGGTGATCAGGCGGAGGGTTGGGCCATCGGTCGGGCCGTATACCTCCTGGGTCGGAAAGTCGTCCTTGTCGTAGACCCCGGTGTCGGTCACCACGAAACGACTCACCGCTCCGGTGGAGTCGGTCACTTCGATCTCGTCGCCGACATCGAGTTCCCGCAACCGGTAGAACACCGCCGGCCCGGTGTAGTCGTCGACGTGGCCGACGATGACGGCCGGCCCTGGCTCGAGCGCCGTGGTGCCACCAGCCCACCAACCGGCAAGGTCGTAGTCCTGGGGCGTTTCGAGCGAGCCGTCGTCTTCCAGGCCGAGGTCGATGACGGTCGCCTCGACGTCGATGGCCGGGATCGTCACGAGACGAGGTGGAGATTTGACGATGGCCGACTCGGCCTCGACCGACGTGGTCGGCAGAGGGAGCGGAGCCGGCAGGGTAGGGGGCGGCGGCTGACCGAAGGCGATCTCGCCGCCGCCCGTCGCAGAGACGGCGGCAGCCGGTGGATCACCCTCGGACACCGCGGCCAGACCGGCGGCCACCGCCACGAGGGCGATGGCCGCCAGCGCGAGCCGCAGCATCAGACCCGCTGGTGCCGACGGGTCGTGGTGAGCACGGCAGCGGCCCCGACGGCGGCGACGAGCGCCACCAGCGGGGCCGGGGTGCTCGAGGTGCCACCGGCGCCGGTGGCGACGCCACCGGTCGGTGCCGCAGCAGCGGCGACGATCTTGCCGCAGGCCACGGGGATCGTGGCTTCGAGCGGCAGACCGGGATCGAGGCTCGAGACGGCGTCGCCGTCGTAGGCGCCGCTGCCGTCGATGTCGAGGCCGTGGATGATGACGTTCATGTTGCCGAGATCGCCGGCGATGTCTTCGGGCAGCTCGATCGTCTGGGTGTAGGTGTAGGACGATCCGGTCGGGAACCGATCGATGGCGAGCGCCGAGTCGGGTGAGGAATCACCCTCGGTGGTCAGCGACACCTTCACCAGGCCGTAGGCCGGAACGCCTTCAACGGTGCTGATGAGACCGTCGCCATCTTCGTCGAGCGCCGGCTCGGGGCAGACGTTCTCGGCGCCCACCTCGCCATGGATGTGTTGGGCGTGGACGTCGTCGGCCAGGCCCGACATGTTGATGGTCACTTCGGCGGTGGTGCCCGACAGTGTGATCGACATGTCGCCGGATGCGCCGGACTCGTTGACGGCGGCGAACGTGCCGGTGAATTCCTGATCGTCCTGGGCGTCGGCCGGTGCCGCCCCGAACATGAGTGTGGCCGTCGTTGCCGCGGCCGCGACGATGAGCGGTCGACGTGCAGCGCCGGGCGGGCGTGCGTTGCGCATGAACATGGTTCCCTCCAAGTTGTTTGACCAGCACCGGTTCAGCGGTGCGTTCGACCGAACCTAGTCCACCAAGTTCCGCGCCGCATCCCCCGGCGTGGAATCGGCCGTCACCGAGGACGAACGGTCACAGTCCGCGGAGCGCGTCGATCGGTTCGAGGCGCGACGCCTTCCAGGCCGGATAGGTGCCGGCGACGAGTCCGATCACGGCACCGAGCAGCGGTGCCGCAAACGGCAGCCACGGGTCGAGCACGGGCGACCACTGCCGGGCTGCGGCCACGGCGACCACCGTGAGGATCCCGAGGCTGGTGCCGAACAATCCGGCGAGGGCACCGAGGGCGGCCGACTCGGCCAGGAACTGGGAGGCGATGTGGCGACGGGTGGCGCCGAGCGCACGGCGCAGGCCGATCTCGCCGGTTCGCTCGAGCACCGACACCAGGGTCACGTTCGCGATCCCGATCGCGCCGACCAGCAGCGAGACGGCGCCGAGGATCAGGAACAGCGCGTTCACGTCGTCGGCCACGTCGGACCGCACTCGCGTCGGAGCTGCGGGTACCTGGGCCTGGAGCTGGTCGGCGCGGCCCGGGGCCAGCGCGACCGGGGCCTGGGTACCGATCAGGTCGGCGGCGCCGACGTCGACCTCGATGAGCACCAGTTCGGGCGCCTGCAGGCCGAGGACCGAACGGGCGTAGCCGTTGGGCACGATGATCGCGTTGAGCAATGCCGGCTGGCGCTCGACCTCGGCAAGGATGCCGACCACCGCCAGCGTCTCGTCGCCGAGGAAGATCGACGGTGAGTTGTCGACCCGGCCCACGTTGAGCCGCTCGGCGGCACCGGGGCCGAGGATGGCGACCGGGTCGCTGCGAGCGTCGTGGCCGGCGTCGAAGAAGCTGCCGGTGGCGAGGCGGGCCCGTGCTGCGTCGAACAGGCCGGGGCTCACGGCGATCACCGGAATCTGGAACTCGGTCTGGCCCAGCGGGTCGACCACCGGAACGGAGCGAGCCAACCGATCGCCGACGGCGACGTCGCTCTTCGTGCCCGAGGCGACGACACCGTTGAGTGGGTCGAGCCGGCTCTCGGCATCGAACGGGAGCAGCGACACCCGATCGTTGCTCGGCGTCACCGTCACCGTCGTCGCCTCCAGCTCGTCGAAGCGAGACACGATCCGGTTGCCTGCGGTCTTGGCCAGCCCGAGCGTGGCCACCAGCGACGCCACGCCGATGATGGTGCCGAGCGCAGTGAGCAACGTCCGGGCCGGTCGAGCCGTGAGCCCGATCGTGACCTCGTTGGCGAGATCTCGCAGCGACAGGTGCGAGCGAGTCACTGGAGCCGCCCGTCGAGGATGGCGACTCGGCGCTGGGCTCGGGCCGCGACGTCGAGATCGTGGGTGATGATCGCCAGGGTGGCGCCGGCGGCGTGGAGCTCGTCGAACACGTCCAGCACGTTCAGCGAGTTCGCCGTGTCGAGGTTGCCCGTCGGCTCGTCGGCGAGGATCAGCGACGGTGAGGCCACGAGTGCTCGGGCGATCGCCACTCGCTGACGTTCACCGCCCGACAGTTCGGCGGGGGAGCGGTCGGCCAGGTGGGCGAGGCCGACCCGATCGAGAGCAGCGAGCGCTCGCTCTCGCCGTCCACTCCGGGGTCCACCCGCATAGGTCTCGGCCAGCATCACGTTCTCGAGGTTCGATCGGGTGGCGAGGAGGTGGAAGGCCTGGAAGACGAACCCGATGCTGCTGCCCCGAAGGGCCGCCCGCTCCCGTTCGTCGAGGTCGGCGGTGTCGACACCGTCGAGCCGGTAGCTGCCCTCGGTCGGCGAGTCGAGCAGTCCGAGCAGGTGCAGCATGGTCGACTTGCCCGACCCCGAAGGGCCGACGATCGCCAGATAGTCGCCGGCCTCGATCACCAGGTCGACCGACCGGAGTGCCTCGACCGGCGGTGTGCCGGCGAAGGTGCGGCTGACGCCCGACAACTCCACCACCGGCGGGCGGTGGCCGCTCATCCGTCGCCGTCGGTGACCGGCAGCGCCAGATCGCGGCCGACCACGACCCGGTCGCCGGCTCGGAGTTCGCCGCCGCTCACGGTCGACAGCTCGACGTAGCCCTCGGCCCGCAGGCCCGGCGTCACGGCGAGGAATTGGGTGGTGCCGTCGCTGCGCTCGACCTCGACTCGGGCGTCGCCGCCTGGCCCGGCGGACAGGGCGGCGAGGGGTACGGCGAGCACCTCGCCGCCGGTCGACTCGATCGGGATCGACACTCGCAGGCTGCGGCCGACGGCCTCGTCGGGCAGCGGGTCGAGCGGCTCGAGGCGCATGGCGTAGCGATCGTTCGACGCATCGCCGCCGGGGTTGTCGGCAATGACGGTGATGGTGGCCCGAGCTCGGATGCCGAGTCCGTCGTCGTCCACGATGGCCTCGGCGCCGGCCTCGACGAGCGCCCGGTCGGTCACCGAGATGGCCGAATCGATCACGACCCCGGATCCGCTCACGGTCATCACCGGACCGTCGAGTGCATCGCCGGGGACGACGGGGACGGCCTGCACCTGGCGGGGCAGCATCGGAAGGAAGACCACTTCGCCGGCAGGGAACGACACGCCGATCAGTGCATCGAGGCGGGCCAGGTCGTCGTTGGCGTCGGCCAGCTCTGCTCGGGCGTCGTCGAGCTGGCGTTGGGCGCCGGCGGCGCTGTCGTCGTCGAGGCCTTCGGCCCGTAGCGCTCGGGCGATGTCCAGCTGGGCGGTGGCATCGTTGATCGCGAGGTCCTGCTCGCGGTTGACGACCACCTCGTTGGCCTGGGCGTCGCGAAGGTAGGCGGCGTTGTCCGGTGAGGGATCGATGTTGTAGGCGTTCTGGGCCGCAGCGACCGTCTCGGCGGCCTGGGTGCGGGCGATCGCCGACTGGCCATTGACGATCGCCAGCTGCTGTTCGGCGGCGGCGACGGCCCGGTCGAGTTGGAGGCGGGTCGAGTTCGCCACCCCGGCGTTGCGTACCGAGGCCTCGGCGATGCGAAGGCTCTCCTGGGCGCCGCGCACCCGGTCCTGGGCCGCTTCGAGCGTTGTCGTCTCGTCGAAGGTCGGACCCTTCGGGGCGTAGCCGAGGTCGCGGTAGAGGGCTTCGACGGCCGTCTCGGTGGCGGCGTCGTAGTTGGTGTCGACCGAGCCGGGGTCATAGCCAAGACGAATGAGGGCCGCTTCGAGCTGGGCGACATCGGGGCCCTGCAGACCCGGTGTGAGGTTGCGGAACACGGGGAGGTCACCCTGGAGCGCAATCACCGGTCGGCCGCTGATCTCGGCGAGCACGGCGCCCTCGGTCAGCTGATCGCCGGGCTGGAGCGGGACCCGGGTGATGATCGCGGACCCGCCGCTCGCCCCGGCCCCGGTCACCGAGATGTCGGTCTGCTCGTCGAAGGTGACCGTGCCCCGCACGATGACCGTGCTCGACAGCACCCGGGACTCGACCGGCACGGTGATGAGCGACGGCGTGGGCGGAGCGGTCTCGGATGCGATCTCGGCCGGCGACTTGATGCGCTGCCCCGCGACCCAGCCGACCCCGGTCGAGGCGACGGCCACGGCGGCGACGGCAGCAAGCAGACGACGACGTTCCATCACGAACCGTCGGCCCGGAACCCGGCGACGGCGTCGGCGTTGTCATCGAGGAACTGCTGCTCGAGCTCGTTCCTCACCGATTCGTAGAGCGCCATCAGTTCGGTCTGGCTGCCGCCGCACTCGTCGGTCGCCGTGGCGATCGCGATCTCCTCGGCCTGCAGCGGGGCAAGGAGGGCCTTGCCCTCGTCGTCCATCACGGGCGCACTCGGCCCGTCGCCGGACTCGTTCGCCGGCCAAGAGAGGTGTTGTTGATCGATCTCGCTCAGTGCTGGTTCCCAGTGCTCGTAGGGACTGATCGGATCGACGTAGTCGAAGCCCTGCTCGGTGATGCACTGCTCGATCTCGGCCAACCGTTGGGTGACGCGGGGGTCGCTCTCGATCTGGTCGTAGAGCTCGAAGAGCTGGTCGCCGAACTCCTCGTAGAACGCCGACACGTTGGCGAACGCGCCACCCTGTTCGGCCTCGGCGTAGCACCCGCTGGCGTCGTAGTCGGCGTAGAACGCCTCGGCTCGTTCCTGGTTCTCGTCGTCGGTCAGCGACGGATCCCACTCGTAGTCGGGGCCGTCGCCGTAGAGGGCCGCGTCGTAGGCGATCCGCTCGGCCTCGGTGAGGCCCTCCAGGTAGGCCTGGTTGGGGTCGATGTACTCGGACTCGCTGAAGTCCTCGTAACCCACCAGCTCGGGGCCGACCGTGGACTGGGGCCAGCGTTGCGTGGTGACCCCGAACCCGTAGCGGGCGGTGTACTCGGGCGTTCCGTACTCGATGCCGTCGGGGCCAGCCGAGTCGAACGAGGTGACCTCGTCGAGATCGGGAGGGACGAACTCGAAGCCCTGGGCGGTCATGCAGGCGGCCACCGAGTCGTTGATCTCGCGTTGGATGTCGAGCAGGCGGGCCTGGGCGTCGTCGGAGCGAGCGTTGCCCAGATCGCCGATGCCGAGGAAGTCGGCGAGCGGTGACGATGCGGCGCCGGCATCGCCATCGTTGGCGTCGCTGGAGCCGCCGACCACGCTGCAACTGCTCACGAGCAGCGCGACGCTGGCGACGGCGATCACCCCACACTTCGACATCCCTCCATCGTTCCGCAGGTGAGAGAGCATCGCACTGAGTCGAGGTGCCCCACCACCACGGAGAGTGGAATACTGCCCAGATGGACGCCATCGCCGCCCTCCGGAACAAGCGAGACCAACGGGACTACACCGACGAGCCGATTGCCGACGACCTGCTCGACACCGTGCTCGACGCCGCCCGCATGGCCGGGTCGGCCAAGAACCAGCAGCCCGTCCGTCTCGTCGTGGTCACCGATCCCGCCACCAAGGAAGCGCTGAAGGCCGGCGGCGACTTCGCGGCGTGGATCGACCGGCCGCCCGTGCTCGTGGTGTTCACCGTGCGGGCCGACGCCGGACCCCGCGCGCTGTTCGACGTCGGCCGACACGCCCAGAACCTGATGGTGGCGGCCACCGCGCTCGGGTTGTCGTCGTGCCCGGTCACCTTCCACCACCAGGCCGTCGTGCGCGAGATCCTCGGCATCCCCGACGACGTCGACGCCCCGATGGTGGTCAGCCTCGGACATCCGGCCCCGAGCAGCGGCCCGTCACCGGTCGCCGGGCCCCGGTTGCCGCTCGGTGACTATGTCCACCGTGGACGTTGGGCCGACTGATGTTGGCGATCGACGCCGTTCCCGGGCGAGAGCTCACGCCCCCGCCGTGGCCCCGGCTGCGGCCGGCGGTCGGTCTGATCGCCGCGTTGGGCGTGATCGGGTACTACGGCTCGAAGATCGGTGATGAAGCGGCGCCACCCCTGCAGATCAACACCGATGCTCCGATCGTCGAGAGTCCGGTGGCCGAGATGGTGGTCGAATCGTCGACTCCCCGTGACTTCCAGGTGGTCGTGCGTACCGGTATCTGCACCACCGTCGAATTCGAATGGGAGGGTCCGGGCTCGAACGGCACCGACACGATCGACACGTGCGTGAGCGCCCACATCCTGTCACCCCCGCCCGAACACCGACTCGAACCCGACTCGGAGTACCTGCTCACCGCCACCTTCACCAGCGAGGAAGGCGGCCAGTCGAGCTTCGAGCACGTGGTCGCCACCGTCGCCGAGAGCTGAACTCCGGTCGGATCGAACTCAGGTCGGATCGAACGCCAGGGGGAGTGAGGCGGGGCCCCAGATGCCGACGCCGGCAGGCTTGTAGACCGGCTCACCGTCGAGGCGCAGGTTCGGCATGCGCTGCGACATGATCACCAGCGCCTCCTGCAGTTCGGCCCGGGCCAGGTTCGCCCCGAGGCAGTAGTGAAGGCCGAAGCCGAGGGTGAGGTGGGTCGATTCCCGCTGTGCGGTGATGTCGAACTCGCCGGGTGTGTCGAAGCGCGACGGGTCGTTGTTGGCGGCCACGAAGTTCGGGAACACGAGCGTCCCCTGTGGGAACAGGATGTCCCGATACTCGATGTCTTCGGAGGCGAACCGGCCGGTGCCGCGAACGGCGCCGAGGTAGCGCAGCGACTCCTCGGCTGCTCGGGGCGCCAGCTCGGGGTGTTCGGCCAGCATCGCCCACTGGTCGGGGTGTTCGGCGAACACGGCCAGGGCGCAGGCCAGCTGGTTGCGGGTGGTGTCGGTGCCGGCGAGCAACACCGCCTCGGCCAGCATGACCAGCTCCTCGGTGGAGAGGCGGTCGCCCTCCTCCTCGGCGGCGATGAGATCGGACAGCAGGTCTTCCCTCGGGTCGTCTCGGCGGGCGGCGATGAGGTCGGCCACGTAGGCGTCCATGGCGTCGGAGGCCGCCATGATCGTCTTGGTGTGCTCGGCGACGTCGGCGTCGAACGACTTGAAGATGTCGGTGGCCCAGCGGCTGAACAGCTCCCAGTCCTCCTTCGGTGCGCCGAGCAGTTCGCACACGATCGGGATCGGGTAGGGGTCGCAGACGTCGTTGACCAGTTCGCAGCGACCACTGGGGGTGACTCGATCGAGAAGGTCGTTGATCACTTCGCGCATGAACGGACGGAGCCGGTCGGCGGATCGGGGAGTGAAGGCGCCGCTCACGAGCCGACGCAGCCGCTGGTGCTCGTCGCCCTCGGCCGACAGGATCGAGGTGCGCTGGCGGCGGGCGAGGTATTCCTCGTCGGTGATGCCCGACATGGCGGTGACGAGACGTATGGCCTGGTGCCAGCGCTTGTCCTTCAGTACGGCGATGCAATCGTCATGGTCGAGGAGCTGATAGCCGAACGGGACTTGGACCATCCAGTGCTGTTGGCGGTAGTCCTCGATCTCGTCTCGGGTCATGCCCCGGTTGCGTCTGGCGATGGGTTCGTAGGTCGGAAGGGTGAGTTCGGCAACAGGCGTCGACATGACGCTCGACGTTAATCGACCACGCGCCGCGGTACCGCTCGACCAGATTGGCGACTAGATTGGCGTCTCCCCAGGAGGTCCATGGATGAAGGACGCCCGCCCTTCCATTCCCGGCATCGATCTCGGAGAGCTTTGCCGTACGGCGGGTCGCCTCGAGACCTATGACGCCAAGGTTCGTTCGACCGGCCAGCCGGTCGTCGTGTCGTTCATCGCGCCCGGCGACGACGACTATCTCGAACTCGTCATCGCCCACCAGCGGGCGATCCAGGACCTCGCACCCGCCGGGATCCAGCGTGTGCTCGACGCCGGGATCGAAGCCGGCGGCCAAGGCTATGTGGTCGCTGAAGTCGTCGAAGGGCAGCTGCTGTCCGAACTCGAGCACGGCGGTTCGATGGACCGCCTGAGCGGGATCGCCGACGCCGTCTCGGTGCTCCACGAGCATCAGCTGGCGCACGGCGCCCTGTCGCCCGACAACATCGTCGTGCAGCCTGATGGCACGCTGAAGCTGCTCAACGCCGGGCTTGCCGGTTATGTCGACGATTCGGCGTCGATCTTCCAGCCTGATGAGCAGGCTCAACGGCCTCGGCCGGTGGTGGCCGACGACGTCTTCTCACTCGGCGCCCTCGGCTGGTGGTTGCAGACCGGCCTCACCCCCGACAAGCCGGGTGCTCTCGGCGCGCCCGAGCACGTCGAGGCGGCGTTGCGCCGTGCCCTCGATCTGGATCCCGGTGAGCGGCAGTGGACGGTGCGGGAGTTCCTCTACGAGCTCGAACACACCGTTGATGCCGAGCGTTCGTTCATTCCGAGCGACGTCGGTTCCGAGCTCCCACCTGCCGGTCTCGGGCCCCGCAAGCTACCGATCCTCGTTGGCGCCGGCCTCGTGGCGCTGCTGTTCGCCGCGTTCACCGTCTTCCGACCCTCCGATCCCGACATCTCGACCGAGGTGCTCGGCATCAATACCGTGCCCACCACCGAGGAAACCACGACCACCACCGCCCCGACCGCTCCGACCACCACAATGGCGTCGTCGGAGGGCGACAACACCGATTCGAGTGCCGAAGCGGAGACTACCGGCAGCACCGCACCGGCGCCAGCGGTGACCAGCCCGCAGACCAACACGACCCGCCGACCGGCGACCACAGCGACCCGGCCGCCGGCCACCACTGCGACCACGGCAGCACCCACAACCACCACGACGCAGCCTCAGACCATCCCATCGCTCTCGCTGCCCAAGCCGGGGTCGCCGCTGAATCCCACGACGACCACCACCAGGCCAACCACCACGACCACGCGGGAGATCCCGACCACCACCGAGGAGCCGACCACCACCGCGGCCCCCACCACGACCGAAGCGCCGACGACCACGGCCAAGCCCACCACCACGACCACCAAGCCGACCACGACGACGCCGCCGACCACGAAGCCCACCGTCACGACGATCATCATCACCGTGCCCAATCCTGGCAGCCTCGTCACCCGCAATCCGGTCCTGCCCGACACGCCGGTCACCGGCACCAACGGCTCGGCCACCTCGGGCGGTTGATCCACCACTGAGCGCCCTTGGCCTGCCATCATCGCCGGTCATGGCGACGACGATCCGATGGCGGCGCACGGCCCGGCAGCCGAGTGAGAACCTTGGCGATGGGCCTTCTATCGCCGAACTCGCGGTCGACACTGCCGACGTGGACCAGAGCAACGCCGAAACGAACCGCCTTCGATCTGCGCTCTTCAGCGCCGCCGACGCAGCCTCTAACGGCGATCCTACCCCCACCGATCGGGTGCTCGTGCGTAGCGGTCGACCGATGCGCAAGCGCACCCCGAGCGACCTCGGCCATCCCAACGGGAAGCGTTCGCTCGGTTTCGGTCGCTGACCTCGCCACCCACGATCGACCTCGTTCGTTCGACATAGGCCATTCGACTCATCTCCATCGGTGCCGTGCCGATGGGACATCATGACGTCTGTGGACACCAACGAACGCGCCCCCGTTGCGTTCCGTACCCCCCAGGGCATCGAACAGATCGACGCCTATCTCGCCCTGATCGCCGAGCGCCCTGAGCTGGTCGAAGGTCGGGCCGCACTGCCGATCATCACCGATCGGGACCGTCTGATCGCCTATGCCGAGGACACCGGCGCCGCCGTCGGCATGGTGATGACCTCACCGTTCATGCACACCGTCGTCGACCTGCTCGATCTCGGGCATCGGGTGCACCCCTACAGTCGCATGATCCCGGCCGAGCGGGGCAACGACGACGCCGTCGTTGCCTTCGCTGTGACCGGCGATCGCGACGACCTGTCGGTGTTGCTCATCGAGCAGTTCCGGCATGCCACCGGGCGCTACCACCTCGAAGTGCCGCGTGGGGCAGCCCAGCCCGGCATGTCGCTGGCGCAAACCGCGGCCGCCGAGCTCAGCGAGGAGACCGGCTATCGAGCCAACCGTGTCCGCTTGCTCGGTACGACCTACACCGATACCGGCATCTTGACCCAGCGAATGGCGATCCACCTGCTCACCGACCTGACCTATGTCGGCGTCGTCCACGAGGAGCTCGAATTGATCCGCTCGGTTCGGGCCGTGCCGCTCGACGAAGTCATCCGCCTCGCCGCCCGAGGCGAGATCACCGACGGCTATCTCCTGCAGGCGCTCGCCATGTTCCGGGCCGGCAGCTACTGATCATCTGCACCGCTACCGTGCCCGCATGCGCTCGACTCTGTTCCGTTCTCGAGTTCGGCCCATCTGCGGCGTGCTGGCGATGGCCAGTGCTGCCGTCGCCTGCTCCTCGGGCAACGTTGACGAACTGTCGGCCGACCAGCTCAACCCACCGGCGTCATGGACCAGCGAGGAGCAGGTGATCCTCGACGTCTACTCGACGTTCCGAACCGAGCTCACCGACGCCACCGCCACCAAGGACGGCGATCTCGACCCGGTCTTCGACCTGGCGTCACCCCGCCTCGCCGAGGCGCTGGAAGAGGTCATCGTCGGTGACCGTTCGGTCGGCAACGTGGTCCGTGGCACCTACGATTTCACGCCGCTGTCGGTCACCATGGTCGCCGACGACGAGGCCGAGATCCTGATGTGTGCCTGGGACCAAACGTATGTCTACAACGAGGGCGAGCAGCTCAGCGAGGTCCCCGAAGCACCGGAAACGGCGAAGGTCGACATGAAGTTGATGGAGGGTGTGTGGCTCGTCAACGGCATCTTCGACGGTGCCGGACAAACCTGCGAACTTCAGTAGGCGCCGCGTCGACCCGGCGTGACCAGATGCCACGCCGTGCGCAGACAGATCACGACATCGCGTCGCAGCGTGCGGGTGGTGGCGTACTCGACGTCGAGCATGATCCGGTCGTTCAGGGTGAGGTCACTTCGTCCGCTGACCTGCCACAATCCGGTGAGTCCGGGCTTGACCCGCAACACGGTGCGAGTGGTGTGGCCGAACTTCTCGGCCTCCATCAGTAGCAGCGGGCGGGGACCCACCAGGCTCATGTCGCCCCGGACGATATTGAACAGCTGGGGGAGTTCGTCGAGGCTGGTCGCCCGCAGGACACGACCGACGCGGGTGACCCGGGGATCGTTCCGCAGCTTGTGGAAGCGGGTGTATTCGGCCTTGGCTTCGGGGTCGTCGGCCAGGTGCTTCTCGAGAAGTTCCTCGGCGTTCACCACCATCGATCGGAACTTGTAGGCGTTGAACGGCTCGCCGTCCTGGCCGACCCGTTTCGCCACGAAGATCGCCGGTCCGGGGGAGGTGAGGCGTACCAGCAACCACAGCACGGCGAGGACGGGAAGAAGGAGCACGATCAGCAGCAACCCGGCGAGCAGGTCGAACGAGCGCACCAGCGCCCGCTGGGCCCGACTGGGGGGTTCCTCGATCAGCGGCAGCTTCCGCTGCCGGTAGCTGACGATCGCAGGTTCGACCGTGAGGTCGATCACGATGTCGTCCGAGCTCAGGTCGATGTCGACGAGTTCTTCGAACGACGTCATGTCGGCCATGTTCAATTCCATCGAGTCGGTCATACGCACCCGCCGATGCGTAGACCCTCGTCTGTCGCCACTCTGCCCATCGCCAGGCAGGTCCTGGTTTCCATTCGAAGTCCTCTTCGTCCGTGGAGGACCACCGCCCGCCACAGCGATGGTGATCCGTCAGCTGAAGGTAGGCAGCGATTCGCCCGGATGACAGGGTAGAAGCCCCCGGTCATCGTGAGAACCTTTGCCCAATCTGACGGCCGAGTGTGGTGGCCATCTCGATGATTCGCCCGGCGTGCTCCAGGTGCCAGATCGGCCGCCCGGCAACGACGTTGCCTGCCAGCAGCGGTCCCATCACGTAGAGCCCAGCCGAGGCCTCGAGTCGGTCGTCGACAACGAGGCCGTTCCGGGCTGGGGTGAGCGAAGCGAGACCATGTCGCAGAAGGGAGGCAAGCGGTTCGGGGGGCGAGTCAGCATCGAGCGCCGTGGGTCCGGATGCATCGATGACGACGTCCCAGCGATCGACGACTGCGGTCGACGACGCAACTGACTCGAACGACGCCGCGACACCGACGAACCGACCAGCCTCCTTCAGCGCATCGACGATCCCGAGGTACTCGGCACCAGCGCGACGCTGCATGCGCCCAATCTCCGCCCCCGTTCGGTTGGCGAAGATCCGCCGCTCGTTCGGCGGCAACTGGGCGGCAAGGTCAGCGATCGTTCGGCTGATCGCCGGAATCATCCACCCACCGTCGTCGTGATCGCCATTGCGCTCTTTGACGGATGTCGGAGTGGCGCGGACGCGGTAGTGGGCTCGGTCGGCGTCGATCGCAGCGACGACGTCGCACGCTCGCACGTCGTGGCGGTGCTTCAGCGCCTCCAGGTGAGGAAGCTCGCGGACAGGGTCCGATGGTGACGCGTAGCGCGCCGGAAGCGTGCCGCTCTGCGACACTACGCAATACGTGGGCTCGAGCTTCGCAATGCGTTGGTCGTCCTCACACTGATAGACGAAGTCCAGCATCGTGGCGTTCGAGCCGACGATCACGAGCTTGGGAGGTATGGGCCTCGGTCCGGGTCGCTCCAGATGTGCAGCGATTCGGTCGATCGTTGCTTGCATGCCGAGTGCGTAGGGATCGGTTACCACGAGGACACCCGGCGCGGGCGTCAGCGTCTCGCTGACTCGCCGTCCCGATGGTGTGCCGATTCCGAGCACGACTCGTTCCGATTCGACCTGACCGTCGGGTCCGTCCGTGGCGACACGGAATCCGTCGGCCGTTCGATCGATGTCGGTCACGGACGCATGGATGAATCGAATCGTTGCGGCACCCGCAGCGGTTGCGTCGGCAATGATCCGTTCCATGGCTTCTCGCAGGTACCGGCCAAAGAGACTGCGAGGAATGAAGAGGTCGTCGCACAACCCGGTCTCGATCGCCCGTCGGTTCTCTGCAATCCACGTCGAGGTGTAGGCGCCGGTGAGATCGTCGAGGATCTCCGGGTGCTGCACCGATGTCTCGCTCAGCCATGCCACGAAGCGGGAGCGTTCGGCGTCGTTGAGGAACTCGCTGAGCGGGGAGATCACTCGACTCGTCGCCCCCGAGCGTGCGCCGTAGGCCACACCGCCGAACAGGTCTGGTCCCTGTTCGATCACACACACGTCGATGACAACACCGCGAGGCCGCTCGAGGAGATCCTCGAGGAACGACCGCAGGACGATGCTGGTGGAGAGACCACTACCGACGAACGCGAGGTCGAACATGTCAGCCGCTCGACTCATGCCGTGTCGCAATTCGATCGCCGAGCGGGCTGTACTTGATCACCCGTGCGGGTACGCCAACGACCGTCGCAAAGTCGGGTACGTCCTCTGTCACCACTGCGCCGGCGCCGACGGTCGCCCACTTGCCGACACGGATGCTGGGTAGCAGTGTTGCCCCGGCACCGACGTGGCTGCCCTCGCCCACCACGACATGTCCGCACAGCGTGGCGTTGGGGGAGATGTGAGCGAAGTCGCCGATGACATTGTCGTGGTCGACACTCGCTGAAGTGTTGATCAGGACGTGCTCGCCGAGCTTGGTGTTGTGCTGGATCACCGAACCCTGCAGAACGACGGTTCCGGTTCCGATGGTGACGCGCTTCGCAATGAGCGCACTGGGGTGAACGGCGGTGAGGAAGCGGCTGCCGATGAGTCCGGCAACGGTCTGTCGGACGGTGTTGTCGCCGACACCGAGCACCACCGGATGATCGAGCAGTACTCGCTCGCCCAGTTCGACGATGCCGGGCAGCATCTTGTCGCTGAGCGGGTGGCTGCGTTCGGGGTGATCCTCGAACATGCCGACGACCTCGATGCCGAGGTCTTCCAGAACGGTCGCCACCACGTGAGCATGGCCACCGGCTCCATAGATGTAGGCGTGCGGCCCGCCGGAGCGGTCGACGAGCGTGAGTTCAGCCATGGTGCACCACCTGGGGTCGCCGCCCGTGTGCGAATGTCGATCGCCGGTCCGCACCGATTGAAATGTGGCGCTGGCTGCGTTGTAGCGCTGCGACCAATGTCAATCGGTGGTGATAGCCGACGAGGAAGAAGAAGAGGAGCCCGGTCGGCCGACCGACCGTCAGCTGGCTGAAAGAGAGTACCGCCACCGCAATGGCAGGCGCAGCCATCGCCGGTCCCACGTTGCGCAAGTAAGTGCCAAGCACGACGAGACCTGCGGCCCAGAGCAGCAGCAGCAGTGGCCCGCCCTGAACCAGCACTCGCGTCCAGTCGTTGTCGATCGCCGTGCCGCTCAGCAACTGTGGCGGACTCCAGTAGCCGAGTGGGTAGGTGAGCATCCAGTCCCACAGATCGGCCAGTTGGTCGAAGCGGCCTGACACGCTGGAGTCGGCAGCGACGCCACCACGGAACTGGAGTCGTTCGATAAGTACGTCGGGGCCGAACGCCAAGAGGAGCGCAATGGCGACGCCGACCATGGCCGCGATCCGTCCGAGTCGGAGCAGTTGTCCCGTCGTTGAGAAGTAGCGCCTCCCGACCAGCCACGCCATGATCACTCCGACCGCGAGGAGTGCACCACGGCTGCCACTGGCGAGCACCAGGATCGAGGACAACGCGATCGTGGTCATTCGCTGACGCAGGTGCACCACCATCGAGTAGCAGAGGATGACGGCGGCGAACGAGCCGAGGTCGTTGGGGTTGAGGAAGAGCCCGGAAGGCCGAGCCACGATGAAATAGCCGGCCCCGAACTTCGAGTCGAGGTCGAAGGCGTTGAGCTGGTTCAGCACCGGGAAGCCATTGAAGGCTGCGATCTGGGAGAGGACGAACAGCAGATTGGCGCCGAGGATGACCAGCAATGAGGTCGAGATGTCGAACCGATCGGCAGCGAGGTACTGGCCCATCGCATAGGCGGCGACGAGCGACAGGCCGACGCCGAAGGCGGCGGCGCTACTCAGGCTGCCCCGTCCGGCGAGCACGCCGATGAGTGGGAGCACGGTGAAGGCGCCGACACCCAGACCGAGCGCCGGGTGACGGAAGACATCGAGGTCGACCGGGCGAGGGCGAAGAATCAGCAAGGTGATGATCAGCAGACACCAGGCGAACGCCAGCAGCGACAGGCTTGTGGTGAGTCCACCCCAGCGCCCGGCGGTCATCGTGATCGTGAGCACGATGGCAACAGCGGTCAGGCCAGATTGAGGCAGTGGACGAAGTCTCACACCAGCCTCCGGCACCGCTCGACGAATGCCACGATCGCCTGGTCATCGCCGAACAGGCGGTTGAGAGCGTCCCTGCCCAGCTCGTTTGGAGCCAGCCCACCATGGTCGTTCACGGCCGCCAGTTCGTCGAGCCACTCGATGGTCGACTCCGGGTGACTCCGATCGATGGCGAACACCCCGTCGAAGGGTTGGGAGAATCCGACGTAGCGGCTGAGCGCGAGCGCCTCACGGACCGTGCCGGCCAGCGCATCGTGTTTGGTCGGACGCAGGTGAACGTGGCTCTGTTCGATCACCGCTGCCCCGTTCGCGACCTCGCCCAGTAGCGCAACATTCCTGCCGGCCTGGAGCTTTTCGGATCCCTCACCGAAGATCTTGAACTGGATCGTCGGCAGCGCATCGGCCACTTTCTGGAGGAACCCCCATCCATAAAGATCGGCGTTGAACGCGGGGACATACGCCGAGACCGTGAACGGACCGGGCGGCATGAGTGACGACGACCGCTCGAGCACCGGTTGCTCGGTGGGGAACCAGATGTTCTCGGCGGCAACACCCAGCGGCTCGAGTTCGTCGGCGAACCACGGCGCACCAACCCAGTGGGGGCTGTCGAGCGCCCACTTCGGCACCCGGTCACCGTTGGTGACCGAATCGAACACGTCGGTCCCGATCCAGTAGTACGCGGCCGAGCGGCGACGCAGTGTCACCGCCGCCCGCCAGACCGCATCGAACAGTCGACCGTTGCGGTTCGACGCACCCGGGCGCAAGCCGACCCGCAGCACCGGACCCGACCCGAGCAGCAACTGTCTGGCCCAACCACGCTCACGGATGTTGATGGGCCGGGCGTCGATCCCGCCCCGGTTCCGCAGCAGGTTGGCCAAATGCTCGGGCCAGCGACCGGTGCCGATGATGGTGAGCGCGGTCATTCGTGCGCCGCCTTCTCGGCCGTCATGTCGGTGGCCAGCAGGTAGCGGGCGGTGAACAACGCCACGAGCACACTCGAGATCGACAGCCACGCGGCGGCGGTGGCCGCCGTCGGCTTCCACAGCAGGGGCAGGACGACCGCGGCCTTCGAGGCGAGGTCGATCGCCGACACGACGAACAGCACGTGGTGACGCTCGTAGCTCAGCACCAGCGAGGCCGGCACCTGCGAGGCGGCCCACGCCACTGCCCACGGCACCGCAAGCGTGAGCGGCAAGATCAGGCCCTGCCAGGTGGCGCTACCGACCAGGTCGAGCACCAGCCCACCGAACAGCACCAGTGTGAGCACACCGACAAGGGTGAGCGCCACAGCAACGAGCCCGGTGTTGCGCACCCACTCCCGCTTGCGCGAGATCGTGACGTCGCGAGCCATGCGAGGAAGCGTGCGCTGCACGGCACCGCCGACGAACGCCGCCGGCAGCGCAACGAAGCGGAACACCAGGGCGAACAGCCCCGACTCGGTGTCGTCGATCATCGCCGGAACCAGCAGGATCGGCAGATACAGCGCCAGCACGCTCATCAGCGCCGCCGCCGAGTTCGCCGTCAGCGCCTGGCGCATCTCGTTGGCGATCTGCTTGGCGAAACCCACCGAGGCCAGGCCACGCTGGGCGATCGGCACAGCGAGCGGCAGCACCGCAGCAGATCGACCGACCAGGTCGACGGCAAGCAGCGTCGTCAGCGATGAAGAGTTCTCGCCGTCCGCCAACAGCAGCGCGGCCAGCGCCACCGGCATCGACACGCCTTGGGCGATCCGGCTGGCCGAGATCCGACCGAACGCCAGATCGGCCGAGGCGATCCCGGTGCCGATCTGGGTCAACCCCAGCACCATAAGCGCCGCCGCGAGCAAGGCGATACCGGCCGGGTTCGCCAGCGAGCCGTCGACGACGAGCGAGCCATAGGCGAGCAACGCCGGCAGGGCGATCACCATCGAGCCGAGCTGGGCGGTACTCGCGGCCTTCGCCACCTCGTCGGGATTGGGACGCAGCGGGATCATGGCATCGAGGCGCAACGACAGGAACGTCGACACCGTCGACGCGGCCGCCAACACGCTGACGTATTGGCCGACGATGGCGGGCACCGCCACCCGAGCCATCACGATGATCGACACGATCGAGCCGACCGACAGCACGATGCTCGAAGCCATGAGCTTCGAGTTCTCCTTCACCACCCCCGGCGCCGACGGCGGTGTCGGAGCGGCGGCGTTCTCCCCGTTGATCCTGGCCTCGGTCATCGTCATCGGACCGCAAACGTCCGCTCGAGGAAGGCCGAGGTCGACTCGAAGGCCGATTGCCACGAGAAGTCGGGGCGGCTCTCGATCGCCGGGGCAGCCTCTCGAACCCGAAGTACGGCCTTCGCCAGACCGTGGACGTCGCCAGGTTGGCCGATCGCCTCGACACCGAACACATCGCGACAGCCCTTCACGTCATAGGAGACGGCGGGTAGACCGATGTAGGACGCCTCCATCAGCGTGCGGCAGTACCCCTCCCACTCGGCGGTGTGGACGAGGACGTCGGCGTCAGCCAGATAGGAGCGGGGATCAACCTGTCCAGGCATCGTGACCGCATCAGCGAGTCCAAGCTCATGGATCAGCTCGCGCACTTCATCGGCGAGCGGACCGGTTCCGAGCATGGTGAGCGTGGTCTCTGGCTCTGCTTCGTGACGGAGGGCAGCCAGGACGCGGACGGCGTCGGCAGGTCGCTTGCGGGCGGTGAACATCCCCATCCACACCAGCTTGGTGCCAGTGTCTCCACCCGAGCCGTTCTCGCTGCGGCGCGTGGACCGCGGAGTCCAAGCATCGGTGTCGAGACCGACACCCGCGTCCAACATGTGCACGAGTGACTTGTCGAGCGCGCCGGTGAAGAACTCTACGTCGGCAGAGTTCATGACGATGGCGCCATCGGTTCGGCCAAGCAGTGCTCGCTCGGCCAGCCAGAATGCCCGATCCACCGGGGTCTCGGGACGGTCACCGAAGTGGAGGCCGTGACAGAAGTACACGGTACGAGTGTTGCGCCGTGGCAGCAGCCGGTACAGCGCGGAGGCGGTGGCCGTATTCACCACCACCAGGTCGAGCTCGTGAGTGGCCCGCCAATCGGCGAGCGAGCGCAATGCCTTGATCGATCTGAGCGACGGATCCTGGGTCAGCCCGTCGATGTCGCTGTAGCTGGTCGCACACAATCCGTCGGGCTCGGGTCCTCCTGCGGCGGCGTGGACTTCCCAGCCGCGCTCGGTCCATTCCTTGATCCAGTCAAGGAAGAAGGACTCGATGGTGAGAGGTATCGACGTCAGGAACCCGATCTTCATGCGCGCCCTACCGACTACTCACAGAGCGGAGATAGCCGACCATGAAGTCGGCTCGCACGTCGAGGCTGTGCTTCTCGTCGACATGCCGCTGACCTGTCTGCCCCATTGCGATCGCGGCATCAGGATCAGCAGCCAGTGCCGCAACCGCCTCGGCAAGGGCGGCGCCACTCGACTCGATGAGCACCCCGCCTCCGGAGTCCTGAACGAACGAGAGCTGGTCCTCGATCTTCGTCGCGATCACGGGCGTGCCGACAGCGAGCGACTCGATCACCTTCACCGGCCACAGCCCGGTCTTCACCTCGGCATCGAGCTGATACGTCTTCGGGCTGAGCGAGGCCAACGACGAAGCAACGAGAGCAAGCGTGTCGCGGTGGGGGAGTCGCCCAACGGCGCGAACCCGCTCATGCTTGGCCAGTGTCTGCCCGGGTTCCGACTTCGACGCGTCGCCAATGACGACCAGCTCGACGTCGACCGGCCAGGCCGGATCGTTGACCGCATCGAGCAGGAGTTCGGCGCCCTGCCATGGTGCGAAGGTTCCGAAGTACACGACCTGTCGCAGGTTCTTCTCGATCGTGTGGACGTCGTCTGCGGGGACCTCGGGCGCGGCAGCCGGAGCGATGACCACCTGCGTCCGGGGCGCCACCGTCCGGGCATAGTCGGCCAGGCCAGTGGTCGCGGTCACGATGAGCGGTGCCTGACGTAGGAACAGGTCGTACGCCCGTCGGTACAGGCCGCCGAGCCACGCCAGCTGAGGATAGGCAGTGGTCGCGTCGGTGGGCGGGCCATTCAGCTCGATCACCATGTGCTTCGTCCCGCTCAGCAAACCGGCGATCGGCGAGAAGGGGAAGTTTCGGTGATACGCAATCCCTCCGTTGCGACGGCACTGCCATGCCAGTCGGAATGCCGAGAGGTACCGAGACAGACGACCGTCCGACAGGGGCGCCATCACCAGCTTGGCGCCATGCCGATCGGCGAGACGTTGCAGCTTCGCACAGGTGTTGCCGTAGGCAGCAGTTCCCGGGCGAAGGTCCTCGAAGGCGACCAGGTAGATGGGACGAAGCGCCGTGACGTCATCTGCAGTCGCGAACAGGTCGGGCAGCACTTGCAGGTCTGGCTTGGTCGGTGCCTCTGAGGTCGGCAACGCCGCCGCGGTGGTGATGGGTTCGATCGGAGCGTTGGTCATGCTGAGACCTCCGAGCGCCCGGGCGGTGTCTCGACGAGGTCGGTCGGGCGGGGAGCAGCGGGGTCGAGCAGGCGAGCCTTCATGATCTCGGCGATCCGCTCGCCGGCCTTGCCGTCCCACAGGGCAGGGCAACGCTTGGCAACGTCGCCGGCCAGCGCTCGATCGGCGGCCCCGATGATCGCCGTTGGATCGGTGCCGACGAGTGTGTTGGTGCCCTCGGTGATCGTGATCGGTCGTTCGGTGTTCTCTCGCAGCGTGAGGCACGGCACGCCGAGCGCCGTGGTCTCCTCCTGGATGCCACCCGAATCGGTGAGCACGAGCCGAGCACCGGCCTGCAGGGCAAGGAAGTCGAGGTAGCCCAGCGGTTCGATCACTCGGAACGTCTCGGGAAGTTCGAGCGCCGCCAGCTTGCCGGCGGTGCGAGGGTGCGCAGGGAAGACGACCGGGATCTTCGAGGAGACCTCACTGATCGCTCCCACCAGCCGAGCCAGCGACGCCTCGTCGTCGACGTTCGACGGTCGGTGGAGCGTCACCGCTGCGTAGCCACCCTCTTCGAGTCCGAGATCGGCGAGCGTCGAACGCTGCTTGGCCCGCTCCACATTCTTCAGCAGGGTGTCGATCATCACGTTGCCGACCAGGTGAATCTGGTCCTCTCGATAGCCCTCGGCCCGCAGGTTGTCGACACCGTCGGCCGACGGGGCGAACAGGAGATCGGCCAACCGATCGGCGACCACGCGATTGACTTCCTCGGGCATGGCCCAGTCGCGGCTCCGTAGACCGGCCTCGACATGGGCGACCACGGCCCCCGCCTTGGCGGCCACGATCGAACACGCCAGCGTTGAGTTCACGTCGCCGACCACGACCACGCCGTCAGGCTGTCGACCGTTCATGTATTCCTCGAACAGCACCATCACCCGAGCCGTCTGCTCGCCATGGCTGCCCGAACCAGCGCCGAGGTGCACGTCAGGAGCACGCAAGCCCAGATCCTCGAAGAACACGTCGGACATCGCAGCGTCGTAGTGCTGCCCGGTGTGGACGAGGTCGACCTCGATGCCGAGCTGCTCGAGCGCGTCGACGACGGGCTTGATCTTCATGAAGTTCGGTCGGGCGCCGGCGACGCAGGTGACGAGCATGCGAGATTCCTCGGGTCGGCTACAGGGCGCGTGCAGTGCTTGT
The DNA here is from genome assembly GCA_041394265.1 of Acidimicrobiales bacterium. Classification (NCBI taxonomy): domain Bacteria; kingdom Bacillati; phylum Actinomycetota; class Acidimicrobiia; order Acidimicrobiales; species Acidimicrobiales bacterium. The sequence continues at coordinate 44,252 of JAWKIO010000005.1, read as the reverse complement.
GGCCCTCACCGAGTCTGCCACTCTCGGGCTGGGCTCCAGAAGGGCAATTGTGCATCTCAGGGGTGGTCGTCGAGCTCACAACCAACGAACAGTCGATGGGCACCGGCCGCTCGATGTTGCGAAGTACGAGGGCGGTGGAGCAGGTCGCGGACCATTCATCGCTCTGCTCCGAGCCAGGGGAGAGCACGATGAGTAACTGCGGCCGCTTGCGAGCCCCGCCGACCCCGTTCTGCGTGCCGGTGAATCACTGGTGTCGTTGCGAAGCTTGGACGTTGGACACGCGGAGCTACCCGAGGTGGCGGTTCCTCGGGTAGCTCGACCGGGTGCCGGGCCGGGCCGTTCAGTTGGTGGCGGGTTCTCGCTCGGGTGTTCGTCGCCGCCGGTGCACGTTGCTGGCTGGTCGTTGCCGGCGCTGCTTCTTGGCAGCGGTCCAGGCCTCGAGTCGTGTGGGCCGGCAGGTGGCCCGGACGGTGCCGCCGGGGTCGGTGAGGAACAGTTGCCCGGGTTGGGTGACCGAGTGCATGAGGTGCCAGCCGCCTTCGTGGACGAGGTGGTGGTGCCGCCAGCACAGGGGCACGAGGTTGGCGAGGTCGGTGGGCCCGCCGTGTTCCCATTCCAGGATGTGATGGACATGACATTGCTCGAACGGTGTGTCGCAGTCGCCGACAGCACAGGTGGAGTGCAGTGCCCGTAGGACGGCTCGTTGGGCGTCGGTGGCGACCCGGTGACGGCGTCCGACGTTGATCTGCCCGGTGAGCGGATCGATCGAGATGGCCTGCAGGACCGAGTCGCAGCACAGCCGGGCGAGGGTGGCGGGCGGGATCGGTGCCCCGTTGGCGGTTTCGGCCACGGTGTGGTCGTGGAACCCGTTGGCCAGGGTGTCGGCGTCGGCAACAGCGGTGATGTCAGCCCTGCCGGCGGCAGCGAGGGTGGCGGAGGCGAGCAGGGTGAGGGCTTGGGCTGCGTATTGCTCTCGGCGGATGGTTTCGCCGTCGAGTGGGGCGAACCCGAGCCCTGCCCCGTTCGGGTCGTCCTTGGCGGTGTTGATGAGCGAGTCGGTGAGGGTGTTGAGGCCGTTGAGGATGGTTTCACCGCGGATGGGGTCGATGGCGAAGCTTCCTCGGATCATCCCGGTGGATGGTTCGGTCCACGCTTTGACGTAGGACTCGCGTCGTTGTTGTTCGAGCCGTGATTCGCCCCGGTCGGCTTTGATGTCGTTGGCGACCTGTCGGCAGTGCTTGGCGAACGCTTCGGGTGACAGTTTTCCGGCGGCGTTGGCGAGTTCTGCGTCTCGGGCAGCGAACGCGGCGCGTTCTTGTTGGGTGAGGCCGTGTTGGGCGTTGTTGGCGGCGTCGAGGTGTTCACCGCTGGCGGTGCCGTCGGCGACCTTCTCGCCGAGGCCGGGGAGTTCGCCGAGGGTTTTGCCGCGTCGGGTGTTGCGGCGGGCAGTGCGCTTGCTGGTGCGGCCCTTGTTGCCCATGACATCGGCGGGATCGGGTGCGGACTTGTCGGCGTTCTTCAGGGTGTTGGCTCGTTGGGCGATGGAAGCGGTGACGTAGGAGACGTAGGCGTCGAGTTGGCGGCACGATTCCGACAGTGCGGCCAGCTGCGCTGCGGTGCAGGTGGCGAGGTCGGTGTTCTCCAAATGGTGGAGGTGGCGCTGTGCCGGAGTCATGGAGATCACTCTACGCAGGGGGTGTGACACGCCCCTGACCTGCGAAAACGCTGAAACTGAACGCAGGTGGTGCGACCTCCCCATGTTGCCGGCGGGCACCAGTGTCTACCGTCGACTCCGTGAAGCGAACCGTTGCGGCCCGAGCCACCCTGCACCGCCTCCTGCCGACCGTGGCCGCCGCCCTCGTTTGGGCATCGTGCACCTCCGGCTCGAGCGACGCCGCCCCGACCACACGGGCGCCATCAACCACGACGACTGCGGCCACCGTGCCCGAGCCGACAACAACGACCGCCCCGCCGGCCACGACCTCGACCACCGCTGCGCCCGTGTGGACCGAAGAGGAGCAGGCGATTATCGATGCGTACGAGCAGTTCCAGGTCGAGTTGGTGGCCGTCCTCGTCGATAGCGAGCGTGACCTGACCCGCTTGAGGTCCTTGGCATCCGAACCGGTTGGTGAGGCGATAGAGGCATCGATCGCGAGGCGCCGACTTGAGGGGATCGGCACGGACGGCACGCTCCACATTGAAGTCCTCGGGATCAGATTCTTTGGCCTGGACCTTGCCGAAATCGATGTGTGCAGCTGGGACACGACAGTTCGAGTCGAGGAGGGCATGGTGGTTTCAGAACCGGACCCCACGCCGTTGACCCGAACGGCGGAGATGGAGAAATCGAACGGGCGTTGGGTTGTCGGTGACGCCAAGGACAATGCAGCAAGCGGACTCGAGTGCGTGCTCGACTGATAGCAGCTGCGGGCTTGATGGCCGGAGCGAGCGTGGTTGGGTTATCGGCACCTGCCAGCGCAGGCGAGGCGAGCGACATCCACACGACCTCCTCAGCCACCAACGACAGTCGAGGAATCACGACCACCGTCTCCCAGTCCGGGTCGGTGTCGTCGGAGCATCTGGCGTCGTCGTCGCTCGACGAGTGCACGATCTACCTCGATCTGTCACCGACGGAGGTCCTCGTCCACCTCCAGTCCGAGGCCTTCGGTCCCGACAACGCCCACTCTGACGCCCAGCGCTGGACGATGATCGTCTGCCCGACCCCGGTGTTCGCCGGCAGTCGGTACGGCTTCTGGCCGGTCGGCGACCCGATCCCTCGCCCGGTCGTCGTCTTTCTCGGCCGCGAGGCCATGGCTCGAGCGGCGGTCACCCCGCCCACGCCACACGGGGCGCCCGACGGTGTGACCATTCCCTACGTCACCCAGATGCCGACCTGGTGGTGGCTCGACGACACCGACTGGCGCACGGCGACCGGTACAGCATCACTCGGCCAACCGACCCCGGCGTCGGTCACCGCTGTCCTCACGCCGATCGAGTCGACCTGGCAGGTCGGCGACCACTCCGTCACCTGCGCCCAAGGCCTGCCGTGGCAGGAGAGCCTGAGCGACGACGACCCGCAGCGCTGTGGCCTCACGCTCGAGACCATCTCCGGTCCCGAAGGTGTCGAGCAGATCGTGTCGATCAGCTACGAGGTCTCCTTCATCTGCTCACCAGCAGTGCTCTGCGATCAGCTCCCGACGTTCGAACCGATCGTGGTGTCGGCCACGTCGACGGTCGAGGTCATCCAGATCCGAGGAGTCCTGACTTCTTGATACACGCGTGAAGCCCACGTGGGCTTTCTCAGGTCGCCGCCTCAGCCCAGCAGCTTGAGGAGGTAGTCGCCGTAGCCGCTCTTGCGGAGTGGTTGGGCGAGTTCGGTGAGCCGTTGGTCGTTGATCCAGCCGCGGGACCAGGCGATTTCTTCGAGGCAGGCGATCTTCATGCCTTGGCGGTGTTCGAGGACTCGGACGAACTCAGCGGCTTCGACCATGGCGTCGAAGGTGCCGGTGTCGAGCCACGCGAATCCCCGGTTGAACTGGACGACATCGAGGGTGCCGTCTTCGAGGTAGGCGTTGTTGACCGAGGTGATCTCGAGCTCGCCCCGAGCCGAAGGCTTGACGGCTTTGGCGATGTCGACGATCCGGTGGTCGTAGAAGTAGAGGCCGGTGACGGCCCACGACGATCGTGGGTGTTCGGGTTTCTCCTCGATGGACAGGGCCCGGCCGGTGTCGTCGAACTCGACCACCCCGTAGTGCTGGGGTTCGGCGACCTGGTAGGCGAACACGGTGGCGCCGTTGTTGTTGGCGACGGCGTTGGTGAGCAACGTGGACATACCTTGGCCGTAGAACAGGTTGTCGCCGAGGATGAGGGCGCAGGCGTCGCCGGCGATGAAGTCCTCGCCGATGATGAACGCTTGGGCGAGGCCGTCGGGGGAGGGTTGGACGGCTTGGGTGATGTTGATGCCCCATTGGGAGCCGTCGCCGAGGAGTCGGCGGAAGGCGGCTTCGTCTTCGGGGGTGGTGATGACGAGGATGTCGTCGATGCCGGCGAGCATGAGGATCGACAGCGGGTAGTAGATCATCGGCTTGTCGTAGACGGGCAGGAGCTGTTTCGACGTGCCGATGGTGAGCGGATGGAGCCTCGAGCCGGTGCCGCCGGCCAGCACGATCCCCTTCATCGCTTGTCGTCTTTCATGCGGTGCCCTCCAGTTGGTCGAGTTGGGCCGACACCTCGGCGAGGGCCTCACGCCAGGGGCGCAGGGTGATGCGGTAGGTGTCGGTGAGCGTGGTGGTGTCGAGCCGGCTGTTCGCCGGTCGTGGCGCCGGGGTGGGATAGTCGGCGGTCGTGATACGGCGCACGGTGGTGCGGGTGTTGCCGGTCGCGTCGATGGTGGCGATGGCGAGGTCTGCCCAGGTGCCGGCATCGGGGGCGGCGCAGTGGTACACACCAGGAACCGACCAACCGTTGGCGACGATCGCCACGATCGCTCGGGCGATGTCGACTGCCGAGGTGGGGCAGCCGTGCTGGTCGTCGACCACGCCGAGGTCGTCGCGTTCGGCGGCGAGGCGGCGCATGGTCTTGACGAAGTTGTTCCCGACCGAGCTGTAGACCCACGACGTGCGGAGCACCACGGCGGCCGAGTTCGACAGGGCGGCGTACTCGCCGGCGAGTTTCGACCGGCCGTACACGCCGAGGGGACGGGGCGAATCGGTCGGCAGGTAGGGGTCAGCGCTGGTGCCGTCGAACACGTAGTCGGTCGACACATGGATCAAGCCGGCGTCGATGGCCCGGGTGGCAGCAGCCATCGCTTCCACCGCGACGGCGTTCACGGCGTAGGCGAGCACCGGTTCGGTCTCGGCCCGATCGACCGCGGTGTAGGCGGCAGCGTTGACGACCACGTCGGGTCGGTGCGCCTCGATCGCAGCTCCAACCGCAGCAGGGTCGGTGAGGTCGGCGTCGTCCCGTGAGAGCCTGACGAGTTCGGTGCCGTCGGGCCAGTCGGCCCGGCCGAGTTCGGTGGCGACCTGTCCGGTCGTTCCGAACACCAGAACCCCCGTCATGAAGCCGTGCCGAGGCGTTGGCCTTGGTAGTTGCCGTCGAGGATGGCTTGCCACCAGTCGCGGTTGGCGAGGAACCAGTCGATGGTGGTGGCGATCCCGGTCTCGAAGGTGACCGATGGGGTCCAGCCGAGGTCGGTTTCGATGTGGCTGGCGTCGATGGCGTAGCGGTGGTCGTGGCCGGGCCGGTCGGTGACGAAGGTGATCAGCTCACGGTGCGAGCGGCTGGTGTCGCCACCGATACCGCCGACCCGGTCGTCGAGCAGGTCACAGATGGTGTGGACGACGTCGAGGTTGGTGCGTTCGGACCGGCCACCGATGGTGTAGGTATCGCCCGGGGCGCCGGACTCGAGCACGGTGATCAGGGCTCGGGCGTGGTCGTCGACGAACAACCAGTCGCGGATGTTGTCACCCTTGCCGTAGACGGGAAGGGGTTCGCCGGCGAGGGCCTTGATGGTGACCAGCGGGATCAGCTTCTCGGGAAAGTGGAACGGCCCGTAGTTGTTCGAACAGTTCGTGACGATGGTGGGCAGGCCGTAGGTGTCGAACCAGGCCCGGGCCAGATGGTCCGACGCCGCTTTCGATGCCGAGTACGGCGAGCGAGGCGAGTACGGGGTGGTCTCGCAGAACGCCGGGTCGTCGAGGGTGAGCGAGCCGAACACCTCGTCGGTAGAGATGTGGACGAACCGGAATGCGTCGCGGGCCGGGCCGTCCAGCTGTTCGTAGTGGGTGCGGGCTGCCTCGAGCATGGTGAACGTGCCGACGACGTTGGTGTTGATGAAGGCTGCCGGGCCGTCGATCGACCGGTCGACATGGGACTCCGCCGCCAGGTGCAGCACGGCGTCGGGCTGGTACTCGGCGAACGCGGCGGCCACCGCGGCCGGGTCGCAGATGTCGACCTGAGCAAAGGCGTAGCGGGGGTCGTCCGCGACGGAGGCGACCGTGCGAGGATCGCCGGCGTAGGCGAGCTTGTCGAGGTTGAGCACCGAGTGGCCGGTCTGGGTGATGAGGCGGCGGACCACGGCGGAGCCGATGAACCCGCAGCCACCGGTGAGGAGTAGACGCATCAGAACAGGTCTCCTGCTTCGAGGACTTCGGCGAACGTGGGGGCGGCGGCGTCCTTGTCGGACAGGACCGGGGTGACCTCGTCGCCCCAATCGACACCGAGATTGGCGTCGTTCCAGATGATGGAGCGTTCCGACGCCGGGTCGTAGAGGGCGGTCACCTTGTAGGCGACCTTGGTGTCGGGTTCCAGGGTGACGAACCCGTGCCCGAACCCGACCGGGATCCACAACTGGTTCCCGGTCTCGGCGTCGAGGCGGACCCCGACCCACTGGCGGAAGGTGGGGGAGTCGACCCGCAGATCGACGGCCACATCGAGGATGGCGCCGGTCTCGACCCGCACCAGCTTGCCCTGAGCGAACGGGTGCTTCTGGAAGTGGATGCCACGCAGGGTGCCGGTCGGGACCGACATCGATTCGTTGTCCTGGCAGAACGGTTCGTCGAGCTGGCGGGTCGACCACGTCTCACGGAACCAGCCCCGGGCATCGGCGAACGTCCGAGGCCGGAACTCCACGACATCAGGCAGATCAGTCGGCTGTGCGGTCACTGCACCACCATACGCGGCGGTGTGCAACGATCGTGCGATCAGTGGTCGACGATGTCGTAGCTGTAGCCCTGCTCGGCCAGGAACCGTTGGCGGTTCAGCGCGTACGCCTGCTCGACGGTCTCGGCGGTGACGATCGTGTAGAAGTCGGCTTGGCCGCCGTCGAGCTTGGGCCGCATGATCCGGCCCAGCCGTTGGGCTTCCTCCTGGCGTGACCCGAACTGGCCCGACAGCTGGATGGCGACGTTGGCCTCGGGCAGATCGATCGAGAAGTTGGCGATCTTGGAGACGACCAGCACCGGGATCTCACCGGTGCGGAACGCCTCGAAGCGCTCGTCTCGCATCTTCTGCGAGCTCTTGCCGGTGATCAGCGGTGCCCCGAGTCGCTCGGCCACCGTCTCCAACTGCTCGAGGAACTGACCGATCACCAGGATCCGGTCGCCCCGATGGCGTTCGACCAGCTGGGCCAGGGCGTCGAGCTTGACCGCAGCGGTGGCGGCGATGCGGTGCCGGTCGGCCGGGTCGGCGAGGGCGTAGGTCATGCGCTGCTCGTCGTTGAGGTGGACCCGGATCTCGGTGCAGCGCGCCGGCGCGATCCAGCCCAGCCCCTCGAGTTCACGCCACGGAATGTCGAATCGCTTGGGGCCGATGAGGGAGAACACGTCGCCCTCGTTGCCGTCTTCACGAATGAGTGTGGCGGTGAGCCCCATGCGGCGCACGGCCTGGATGCGGGCCGCAGCTCGGAAGACCGGCGCCGGTAGCAGGTGGACCTCGTCGTAGATGATCAGGCCCCACTGCTGGGAGTCGAACAGCGACAGATGCGGGTGGCGGTCGAAGGGATCGGCGGTCTTCGGCGAGCCCTTCTTGGCCCAGGTGAGCACCTGGTAGGTGGCGATCGTGACCGGGCGGATCTCCTTGGCACTGCCGGAGTATTCGCCGATCTGGCCCTCGGTGAGCGTGGTCTTGTCGAGCAGTTCCCGCCGCCACTGACGGGCCGACGACACTGACGTGGCGACGATGAGACAGTGCTCGCCCGCGGTGACCAGCGCGGCCAGACCGACGATGGTCTTGCCAGCGCCGCAGGGCAGGACCAGCACGCCGGAACCACCGGAGGGGTCGCCGTCGCGCCACCACGCCGACACCGCATCGCCCTGATACGAGCGCAGCTCGGCGGTCAGTTCGACGTCGGCGAGGGGCGCACCTTCGTCGAATCCGGCCTCGTCGGCCGCGGGCCAGCCCAGCGTGATCAGCGCCTGCTTGAGCACGCCTCGGTCGCCTCGACGGACGGCGATCCGGTTCCCGTCGAGTCGATCACCGACCAAGGGCTCCACCGAGCGATGGCGGATCACCTCTTCGAGCAGGGCGATCTCGTCGGTCACCAGCGCCAGTCCGGCGGTGTCGTGATCGGCCACGATGCGGAGCCGACCGAACCGGCTCATCTGGTCATGCACTTCGGTCAGCACCGACGGTGCGACCGGATACTTCGCCAGCCGGGTCAGCGTGGCAGCCACGTCGCCCGCCGACTCGCCGGACGCTGCGGCGTTCCACAGCGACAGTGGCGAGATGCGGTAGGTGTGGATGTGCTCGGGTGAGGTCTCGAGTTCGGCGAACCGGGCAAGCGCTTCGCGTGCCTCTTCGTAGCGGGGTGAGGCGACCTCGACGAGCACCGACAGGTCGGCCTGGACGATGAGGGGATTGGTCGGGTCGGTCATGGGAACAGGAGAGGCGTCAGGGGCTGGGCAGGCTGGTCGGCGCCGACGTGGGGAATCTGCCACGCTGCTGCCGGCTTCGGAGCGGTCGCCCCGTCGAGGCGGGTGCCGGACAGCACCACACCCTTGCTTCGCAACACCTCGGCCACCTTCGATTCGGGAAGCGGCGAGATGGCGACACCCGGCGCCACCACGTCGAGCTTTGCTGCCTTGTGGCGGGCGGCGTCGCTGAGGGCGATGTGGTCGGCGCACGTGATGACGCAACCAACGGTGCGAATGGTGATGGTGGTGCCGCTCTCGCTCGCGTCGACCAGGAAGCGCTCGACCCCCGGAGGCAGCTCGGTCTTGGTGAGCGAACGCACGAACGCCAGCGGGGAGAAGTCGGGGTCGGTCGCCGAGCGGGTGACCCGATCGGCCGACAATCGCCACACCTGCACCACTCCCGAGCTGACCGGATCGGCGATGCGACGCAGCCCGATGATCGTGTCGAGTGACGCGCCCGCGGGCGTGATGATCGTGTGGTCGGCCTGCACGACCGATGGCTGACCACCCGACCCGAACAACGAGCCGAGGTCGCCGGTGCGGCGGCACACGGCCCGACCGGCCGCGGTCAGACCGACGGCCGTGCCCGACGAGACGACGCCGAGGCGCACCAGATCGGCCAGGTCGTCGTCGATCGGGTCGCCGAATGCAAAGCGGCTGTGACGGAGCCCGAGGTAGCGCTGCAGGCTCGACGCGGGCAGCCCGAGACCGTCGGGGAGATGGTCGAGCGCAGCGAGGAGCAGGACACGACGCTGGGTGGCCTCGGGATCCGGCGAGAGCACCGGCGTCATCCACCGTTCGACCACACGAGCCCACCGCTCGATCGCGGGTTGTACGCCGTACGCCTTGGCCCGGCTGGGCTCGGGCACCCAGAAGCAGTCCCGAGTGGCGCCGCGACCCCGGCCGGCGATGGGGCCGAGTTCGGGAACGAGGAGACCCAGCTCGATGGCGAGGTTGCCGCAGCGGACCGTGAGCTCGGCGTCGGTGCCTGCGGCCTTGGCCACACTTCGCCAGTACTTGACCGGCGGTCGTCGGCCGCCGGACTTGTTGCCCAGCGCCGGTGTGGCTGCGGCAGCGGCGAGGATTTCGTCGAGTGCGTGCAGGGTTTCGACGATGGCGTCGGGTCCATCAGGATCGAGCGTGACCACATCGGGCAGCGACGGCGGATCCCAATCGGCGGTGAGCCGCATGTCGAAGACGCTCGCCATCTCGGCCCAGATCCAGACATCGCGGTAGTTCCAGTCGGCACCGATCAGGAGCGAATCGGCCAGCTCGCGGATCGGGCTGTACGCATGCATCAGCCCCAGCCGGCGGAGTTCGTCGGGCAGGATCTCGTAGGCCGAGTGGGCGCCCGGGATGTCGGAGTGGCTCGGGAACCCTTCGAACGTTCGCTGCATGAGGAGAGCGAAAACCTGCCGAGCCTCGAGCGAGAGGCGCTCGAGCACCCGGGCGATGGCCTCGCCATCGGTGATGACGCTGGCCACGGCGGCTGCTCGCTCCTCCTTTCGTGTGCCCACGTCGTCCAGGCCCGCGAGTGCGGCAGCACGCCGGAGCTTCTCGGAGGTGATCGTCGGAAGGAAGTCCCGGAACGACGGGATCGGCAGGTCGATCCGCCCGGCGATGTCGTCGAAAAGCGTGAGTTCACCGGTGTCGAGGATGGTGCCGAGCCCGGTGACCACCAGATCCGCCACCGCTCGATCGAGCCAGTGCGGTTCGAGATCGCCGGCAGCGGCAATCGCCTGATCTCGGGTGAGGAGATTGTTGTTCAGCTTGATGACGAACAGCAGGTTGTAGGCGATCCGGTCGAGCGAGCTGGCCACCGAACCGAGCCCGACCCCCGAGCCGTCGAGGAACGGCACCCGCCGACGTTCCGGTCGCTCGGCGAACGCGGTCCGCACGATCGGCTGACGGGCCAACACGTCGTCGACCAGCGCTGCGTCGTCCAGATCGACATGGCTCCACGGTTGCCCCACGGCAACGAGCCTATTGCCCACCCTCTGACAGCGAGCAGCCAGCATCGATCCTCACACATGGTGGTGATGTCGGCGGCGATCGGGAGGGTTCGTCGATGTCATTGAGGCGACATCTATCAACAATCACGCAGCTGGATCAAGCTTGTGTCAAACCGTCGCCATGGGTTCGTTCTCCTACAACGTTTGAAGTCGACCACTGCTAGTGTTCGCCAACTGGTCCGTCTGACCTCGATGGTCGACCGCCAGGTCCGGTGTGCAGGGAGGCGGCAGATCGGTAGCGGGGTGAGGGGACAACGCAAGACTGCAGCGGTTGCCGAGTCGGTGCCGTTGGCGGATCGCGACCTGGTTGCGGTGCGACAGGTGGGTGCCGAGATCGATCTGTGCGGCGATCACGCCATCGTGCGCGTCGCTCGGCTGCCGATCTCGCATGTCCGTCGCAGACCGGTGCGCTACAAGCGACTGTTCGACGTCGTTGTCGCAAGCCTGGCCTTGGTCGCGCTGCTTCCGCTGATGACCCTGGTTGCGTTCCTCGTACTCACCACCTCCCGTGGCCCGGTTCTGTATCGGAGTGAACGGTGGGGCCATCGTGGCTCGACCTTCGGTGCGATCAAGTTTCGATCGATGTGCGCCGACGCCGACGCTGCGCTTGCCGCAGCGATGGCGAGTGATCCGGAGACGGCAGCGGAGTATCAGGAGTCGTTCAAGTTGCAGCGGGACCCCCGCGTCACGAGGGTCGGCAGGGTGCTTCGCCGGTACAGCCTCGACGAGATGCCGCAGCTGGTGAACGTGTTGCGAGGTGAGATGAGCATCGTTGGCCCGCGACCGAAGCTCATCGAGGAGGCGGCGCGATATGGGCCCGACCTGGAGGCCGTGCTCAGCGTTCGACCCGGACTCACCGGGCTGTGGCAGGTGAGCGGCCGCAACGAGGTCGACTATGCAGAACGGATCCAACTCGATCTGACCTACGTCGAGAAGGCATCACTGCGGCTCGATCTCGCCATCTGCGGTCGCACGATCGAGCAGGTGCTGGCCGGCACCGGGAGCTACTGAGACCGTGCGGATTGCTCTGACCGGGGGCACGGGATTCATCGGGAGTCACCAAGCCGTCACGCTGATCTCAGCCGGGCACGACGTTGTCATCGTCGACGATGGATCGAACAGCGACGCGTGCAAGGTCGGCGATCGGATCGGGCGGATCGCAGGGATCTGCCCGCCGATCGAGGTGTTCGACGTTCGTGACACGACGCGGCTCACCGATGTGCTCCGAGCATTCGGGGCAGAAGCCGTGATCCATCTGGCCGGATCGAAGCACGTCCGGGAGTCGGTCGAGCGTCCGTCGCACTACTTCCGCAACAACATCGACGGTTTGGCGAGCGTGGTGGAGGCGGCGGGAGCGGTCGGTGCCTTTCGCCTCGTCTTCAGTTCGTCAGGCTCGGTCTACGGACACGCCGATCGATGTCCGATTCCCGAATCTGCAGCCCACCGACCCACCAACCCTTATGCGCTGACGAAATCCGTCGGGGAACAGATGCTGCGAGACGTCACCCACAGCGATCCTCGATGGTCGATCACGGCGCTGCGCTACTTCAACCCTGCAGGTGGGCACCCGTCGGGCCTGCTCGGCGACGATCCTGTTGGTGCGGCCGCCAATCTCCTCCCGAGGGTGCTCCAGGTCGCCCTCGGGATGCAGAGCGAGGTCGAGATCCTCGGCGACGATTGGGCAACGAATGATGGCACGGCAGAACGAGACTACGTGCACGTGCTCGACGTCGCCGACGCACATGTGCGAGCGCTCACGCAGCGCGCCGCCTGCGGGTTCGAGGCCTTCAACATCGGGCGTGGCGTGGGCGTCTCCGTCCTCGAACTGGTCGAGATGTGCCGACGCATCACCGGCCATCCGATCCCCACGAGGGTCGTCCAACGTCGCCCCGGCGACGTCGCCACCCTCGTTGCGGACACCACTTCGGCTCGCAGCACGCTCGGGATCGACTGTGCCCGAGACCTCGAGCACATCTGCACCGACGCGTGGCGATCGGCGTTGTGCGCACGATCGGGAGTGGCAGTCTGATGGGCGTCGTCGTTGCGGAGCACCCGACGAGCGCCGACTACTGGGGAGGAGCGGAGGCGCCGGAACACTTCGGTATGTCGGTGGCACGTCGTCTCGGGGCAGACTACCCCGCACCGCTGGCCGACAACAAGGTCCTGCAACTCGTCGAACAGCGGGCCGGGTTCAAGTTCCGCGCTGCGTACCGTGCAGTCCGCACTCCTGGGGCGCAAGCGTTCGTATCGATGTCGGAGCAGGTCGGCGTTCCGCTCGCCGTACTCGACCGTCACCGCACGCCCCACGTCGTCGTTGCTCACAACGTGATCACCCCGTTCAAGCGACGGCTGCAGTCGACGACCCACTGGCTCGAGTGGTTCGACCGAATCGTCGTCTTCTCCCACGTGATGGGCCAGTTCCTCGTGAGCGAGGTCGGTCTGCCAGGCGAGCGAGTACACGTCGTTCCACATCCGACCGACCAACGCTTCTTCTCGCCCCAAGCCGACGCGGTCGTCGATCCGTCGCTGGTGGTGGCGGTCGGCCGGGAGCACCGTGACTACACGACGCTGGTCGAGTCCATGCGACGCCTCCCCGAGGCCAGGGCCGTCATCGTCGCCAACAGCCCGTGGGCAAAGCGCAGGGCACCAGGCGAGGCGCTACCGGCGCCCTCGAACGTGGAGTTCCGACCCTTCTTGCCCGCAGGGGAGTTGCGCTCGCTCATGGCTCGGGCCGCCGTCATTGCGGTACCGCTGCAGGCCGGGTTGACGTTCGGTGCCGGGTTGAACGGTCTCTGCGAGGCGCACGCCATGGGACGACCGGTGGTGGCAACGTCGACGCCGGGACTGCTGGAACACCTCGACAACGCCGCGACCTTGTCGGTTCCGCCATCGGATGCGGTGGCGATGGCCAGTGCGCTCAGACAGGTGATGCAGGACGGGGCGGGGGCTGACCGGATGGGAGCCCTCGGACGCCAGCTGATCGAGGCCGGTCACTCGAATGACAACTTTGCCGAACGGATTGCCACCCTGGTCGAGCAGGTGTGCTGATGTTCGAGCTCGCGACCGCTCGAAGTGCCGACTACGTCCGACTGATCCTCCGCTACTGGTTCGTCCCGGTGTCCTTGCTCGCCGTTGCCGTTGGGTTCGTGGCGACGGCTGATCCCAGTCCAGCGTTCCGCGCCACGGGCCGCATCGGCTTCGTTTCCGAGGTCTCCTACTTCGAACTGGAACCGGTGCGGAACGCGCTGGTGTCGCGGCTGCAAGCCGACGACTTCGTCGCCGAACTCCGACAACGCCAGCCCGGCTCCGATGCCGTCGAGCTGCTCGGCGATGAGGCCTACCGGCCACTCGGCTTCTTCGACCTGGAGGGTCGAGGCGACGATGCCGACCTCGTGGTCCGCACGACGCAGACCGCACTCGATCTGTTGCGTGAATGGATCAACGAGCAACGCCGAGCGACGTCGATGAGCGAGCCAGTCGAGGTGATCGAGCTGCGACCCGTCGGCGACGCAACACAACCCTGGCGTGGCAGTCGGCTGATGGGAGCTGCCGTCGCCGGTCTCCTGCTCGGCGTTGCGTTGGTACTGGTGGTGAAGGGCGACGACCTGCCGGTGAGGACCGGGCTCGGTCGGCCTGGAGCCGGCCTCTTCCTCGTGTGTGTCGCTGCCCCCTTCTCCAGCGACTCGCTCGACACCGTGCTACGCCCGAGCGTCGACGTTGCGCAGCTGTTGATCCTGGTCACAGGAAGCGGCATGGCGCTCGGCGCACTGGCCTTGTCGACGGCCGATGTCCTGGCGCCGGTCCGGCGAATGCCGAGCGCCGCCTACCTGGCGCTCCCCGCTGTCGGCCTCCTCATCGCACCGAGGGCGATCGATGCAGCCGCCGCACAGCAGAGCGCCCTCGGCTTCCTGGTGGTCGGCACGGTCGTCGTTGCCGTGATCGGTCGAGTTGGGCTGGAGCGAGCGACGTCTCCGCTGATCGCAGCACTCGTCGTGTCGCTGACACTCGGTGTCCTGATCGAGGCGTTCGGACCGCGCACGGAGCTGACGCAGTTCTTCGCCGCCGATGATGGCGCCTTCGGCTACGGACGGTTGCGCGGAGGCTTCGCCGATCCGAATGCTGCCGGACGCGCCGCCGCCGCGCTGGTGGTCCTGTGCGCTGGCGTCGCTCACCGATCGACGGTGTGGATCACTGGTTTGGGTGTGGCCGCTGCCGGTCTGTTGGTGGCCACGCAGTCCCGCACGGCCGCGATCGGTGGTGTGGTCGCGATCGTCGTGTTGATCGGCGCTCGACGAGACAGCCGTCGATTCGCCCGTCGGACCTCGAGTGCCGCTGCGGTCGTCCTGTTCGCCCTGTTCGTGGTGGTGGCCGCACTCGCTGCGTCACCGACCGCGCGCGACCTGTTCGAGCGTGACGACAACCCCGGCGAACTCGTGACGCTGACCGGACGAACACAGATCTGGGCAGCGTCGGCGGAGGCTTGGGCCCGACAACCGCTGGTCGGCTACGGCTTCGGCAACAGCGAGGACGTCCTCACCGAAGCCCGTCGCCTGGGGATGATCGACAATGCCGTCGCCCACGCGCACAACGCCGTCTTGCAGATCATGCTGACCTCCGGTGTCCTCGGGTTGGCATCGTTGGGGTCGATCGCCCTGTGGCTCCGGCGCCAGTCGTCCTCACGACACCTCCCGCCATCGACGCTGGCCCTGGGAGCGCTCGTTGCCGTGTTCTCGGTCACCGAGTCGGTCTTCGCCTCCCGAATCGATTGGACCGACCTCATCGTCTTCGCGTTGCTGGCCGAGCTCGGCCGAACCTCACGACTGGCGCTCGACTAGATGGAACGCTTGGGCGCGCATGCCGTCATGGTGAGTTCTCGTGACCCTCGAGCCGTCGTGGATCATGGGCGTATGGCGGTCCTGCGCACCGCACTCGGGGTCCTCGATGCGTCGTTCGACCGGGTGACGGTGTGCTTCCTCCGGCCGAGCACCGTGGATGGCGCTGCCGCTGTTCCCCATGTCGACTACGTCCAGCTTCCCGACAGCAGGCGCGCACGCGTCGGGCAACTCGTTGCGTCGGGGATCGTCGGGCACCGATCATTGAACGAGGCCGCCGGCATCGACCGAACGCAGCTGGCAGGCCTGGAAGCGGCGCTCTGCGGCGTCGGCGTGACCCCCGATCTCTTCGTCTTGGATGGGTTGCGTGTGGCCGCCACGCTGTCGCACATCGGCGCGCCGGCCCTGGTCGACCTCGACGATCTGCTCTCGGTTCGATATCGAGCCTGGGCATCGTTGCCGTTCGCCGAGCTGCCGTTCGACATCTTCGGCACCAACCCCTCCAGCCCCGTCAACGGGCTGGCGCGGCGTCTGCGACCGTTGCTGCCCCATGTGCTTCGCCACGAAGCACGAGCGGCCGAAAGGTTCGAGTTGGACGTGTGTGCCTCGGGTGCGCGTCTCTCGCTGGTCAATCCGGTCGAGGCTGCGGCGTTGTCGCAACGCATCGGGCGCATCGTCGACACGCTTCCGATGGCCTTGCCCTCGCTGCCTTCGGCAACCTGGTTGTATCGATGTGATCCCCGCTTCGATGCCGCCTTCGTCGGAAGGGTCACGCACCTCTCCAATCTCGCGTCACTCCATTGGTTCGCACAGGAGGTACTCCCCGAGCTGCGACGGTTGCTCGGGCGGGCACCGAGGATCGCCGTCGTCGGGAGGACGTCGGCAACAGTCGAGCGCTGGCTTCGCTCGATCGGTCTGGAGCCACTGGGATTCGTGCCGGACCTCGCGGATGTTCTCGCTGCGTCGGCCGTGGCGATCGCACCGCAGATCGTGGGAGGTGGCGTCAACACCAAGGTGCTGGACTACGCCGCCGCCGGGATACCGATCGTCGGGACCACGAACGCCTTCGCCGGCCTGCTCGCGTCCGAGGAGGCCGAGTGGAGCCCCGTCGATGAAGGTCAGTGCTTTGCCGAAGCGATGGCTGCGATCAGGTTCGACCCGAGGCGGGCTGCGAACTCGGTCGCTGCGGTTCGTGATCATGTCCGGGTCAACTACGATCTGGCCACAGTGCAGGCTCGCTGGCACGGGGCCATGGCTGCCGCAATCGATGAGCAGGGAACGTAGCGTGGCCGTCGGGCAGGCAAATGCGAGCCGGAAGCGGGGGAACACCGTGTGGAGCGACATCGCTCGCCTGTCCCGCTCTGCCTGGTTCGTCGCGATCCTGACGATCGCTGCAGTTCTTGCCTCGCTCGAGTTGCTTCCCGAGCCGACGGGCAGCGTTCGACTCCGTCAACCGATGACGGTGGAAGGCGCCAGTTGGTTGGATCTGGCAACGGCGCACGACCGAAACGAGGCGTGGGTCGAGTCGTCGCTTCCGACATCGCCGAGCGTGCGGCTCGAACGTCCGAGCAGCGAATCGACGTCGTTCCTTCTCGTCGTGACTGCTGCCGATCACACCGAGGCCGAGGCAGCGCTCGCCGAGGTGATCGACGGTCTCGGCCACGTGCAACCCGCGTGGAGTCAGCCGCTCGATACTCGAGAAGCACTGGTGACGACACAGCTCGACGACGCCAGGTCTGCGCTCGACGCCTCGGCGGGGCGGATTGCCGACATGCGGAGCGAACGTGAGGCAGCCCTCAGCGTCGGTGATCAGTTGCGAGCGGATGCATTGGCCGCCGATCAATGGGTCGAGGAGGACGAGCGCCGTCGACTGAACGCCGTCGTCGGTGACCTCGAGCGTGACCTCGACGCAATCGCGCTCGATCGGGCCGATCTTCCCCGGGCGGTGCCGGTCGGGTCCCCGTTCGTGGAGGACGAGACGCCTGCGCTCTCGAGCGAGAGCCGAGCGGCGGCGATCGGGTTCGCGGTCGCCATCGTGAGCGCAGCTGCAGCGATGGCCTTCGACCGCCGCCGGGGACGTGTCCGCGACATCGGTGCACTCGCGCGCGTGTTCCCCGATCGGCGCACCGCCGTGCTGAATTCGGAGGCGATCGCATCCGGTGGAGTTCCGGAGCTGGCAGCGGTGGCCCACCAGGTCGCCCAGGAAGGGCTGGCAACATTGACGGTGGTCGACGCAACTCGACAAGGTGCAGCCCCCGCCGTGTCGTCACTCCAACAGGAACTGGCCCTCGCCGGTCTCGGCTCACGGGTATTGGCGGGCGCTGGTCTCCTCGAGCGCTCGCACACGATCGGGCTCGGTCCTGATGAGCTCGCGCTGATCGTGGTGCCTGCCGCCGATCCTCTCGTCGCAGAACGAGTCGTCGCTCACTCGGCGCAGGCGATCGTCGTCATCGATGATCACGCGCGGTCGGCGTCGGCGCGCCGGATGGTCGACCGTCTCGAAGCCCTCGGTGCGCCCGTTCTCCTCGTACTGCTCGCTGAGCCTGCACCCGATCGACCCCGGCGGGCGGTCGTGACTCGATCCGCGGTCGGTCCCACCCTGCGATGAGCCTGCTCGCGGCCGCATCGATCGGCGTCATCGCCACCGTGGCGGCGCTTGGACTCGTCGGAGCCACGGCGAGACGAAGCGATCCGCTGATGGCGCTCGTCGTCCTCGTGATTGCCCTCGAGGTCGACGTCGAACCGCTCGCCGGTGCAGCAGCGGATCGGGGTCGTGATCTGGTCGTGGCGGCCATCGTGCTCGTCGCCGCCGTGCTCGGCTGGTGGTCCGCCCGTCGTGATCGTTCGTTCGTCTTCTGGACACCGCTGGTGTACTTGCTCGCTCTGCCGGTGCTGGGACTGGTGCTGGCTCCGACCTCGGTCGACCCTGTCGTCTCGGCTTCGAAGTCACTGGCGACGATCGCGGTCGTCGTCGTGGTGGCCGTGGCCGTGCTGCATCGAGGGTTCGACGATGTGTTGGAGGCCGCCGTTCTCGGGCTCGCACTGATCGTCCTCGCTTCGGTCCTCTCCACCTCTGCAGGTATCACGGGGCCGAGCATCGACTGGGCCGGGCAGCCCGATGTCGGCATCGGCGGCCTCCGCCGCTTCGGCGGTATCGCTGGTGACCCGAACGCCCTCGGTCGCGTCAGCGCACTCTGTTCCGTCGGCGGTGCGGCATTGTTGTACCGGGGGCGGGGGAGGGTGCCCATCCTGCTGGAGGTGATCGGCATCGGTGGTCTGGTCTTCGCACAGAGCCGCACGGCGATCGCTGCGGCAGTGATCGCCCTGGCGTTCGTGCATGTTCGCCATGGGCACAAGCGAGCGGTCGCCGCCCTGATCAGTCTCGGCATGGCAACGGTGATCCTGATCACCGTGTCGAGCCGATCGCTGGTCGATGCCGTCACCCGCGACGGAGGCGGAGTCGGCGAGCTCGCCACCGGGACGGGAAGGACGACCCTGTGGCGTGTCGTGTGGACGCTGGCGTGGGAGCGTCCCATCGTCGGCCACGGGGCCTTCGCCTCGAAGCCGGTGCTCGAAGCTGCCGTTGCGGCGCGATGGGTGCCGTTCGAGGCACCGGATGCCCACAACCTCCTCTTGAACCTGTTTCTCACCCAGGGGTTGCTCGCCGTTGCGATCGTCGCCGCACTGGTCGGGTCCATCTCTGGAGCGCGCGACCGCTTCCAACGCGGCGTCGATCCTCGGATCGTCACCCTCGGGATCTTCGTCCTCTTGTCGATCACCGAGAACACGCTGCGCAAGCCGGGTGCTGCCCTCGTCGTGTTGTCGGCAGCGGTCGCCTCGCTCACGTTCGCACCACGCCCAGCGGCCCCGTTGGCGACGCCGTCGCCGAGTCCAGCGCGAACCGCAGGATGAGAGCGATGCAGAATGCCCCGCCGCGTGCCGTCGTCGGGCGTACCGGGTGGATGGTCGCTGATCAGGCCGCCAACAGCATCTTCAGTCTGGTGGCCGGCCTTCTCGCCGCACAGCAACTCGACGTCGTCGGCTTCGGCGTGTTCTCGACGCTGTTCGCGGCCTATCTCGTGCTTCGAGACTCGCTGCGGGCACTCGTCCTGGACCCGATGATCATTCGGCGAGCGCACCACGGCGCCGATCAACGCTCGGTCGTCTTCGGCCTCTCGGTCGCCCTGGCCACTGCGGCAGGTCTCGCTGCCGTCGTGACGTCGATGTGGTGGACGAGGCTCGATGGTGCGACGGCAGTCGCCTTCACCGTCGCCGCGATCGCACTCTGTACGGTGGAAACGCTGCGTGCGTTCGCCGTGCTCGACGTGAGGCCCGATCGGGCAGCCGGTTTGAGCGTGTTGCTCATCGTCGGCACCGTCGGGTCGTTCCCGCTCGTCACCGGCGGACCCGATTCCTCGGCGACCTACGTGCTGATCGCACTCTCCCTGGGTGGGCTGCTGGCGGCAGCATCGAGCGCCCGAGGTCTCTCACGGCTGCGACCGCGCGTTCCGAACACGTGGTTGGCGGCCCATCGCTCGATCGGCCTGCCGCTCTTCGTCGACTACCTCGCCAGCGCAGGCGTCACCTCATTCGCATTGTTCGTGCTCGCTGGGATCGACATCGAGCAGGCAGCCGGTCTGCGCGGCGCACAGATGATCGCGGCACCGCTCACCTTGCTCTTCGTGGCGCTGCTCCAGGCTCTCACTGCAGAGGGAGCGCGGCTCCGGGCGACCGATCCCGAAGTCATCGAGCGCTTCGGCAGGATGGTCGTGGGCGTGATGGCCATCGCTGGCGTGGTCGCAACGGCCATGGTTGCCGTGCTGGGCGGACAGCTGGTGCGGGCGCTGGGCGAATCGGGAGCAGCAGCCCGACCGGTGCTCGTCCCGATGGTCGTACTCAGTGCCACGAGCGGAGCGAGTCTGGCTGCGTCCGGGGTGCTCCGAAGTCGAGACGAATCCCGGGCTGCCATGCACGCGCGCCTGCTCGCCAGCGGTCCGTTCGCCTTTGGTGTGATCGTCGGAGCGATCCTCGACGGTGCTCGGGGCTTGGCGATCGGCGGCTCGATTGCCAACGTGGTGACCGTGCCACTGTGGTGGCGGGCGGTCGTACAGACTCGACCGCGTCAGCTAACCCTCGAGTGAGCACGCTCGGTCGAGCGTGAACATCTGGCCCAGTGCCGCGAGCTCGCGGAACTTCACGCCGATGCCCTGGTCGTTGTCGGCGGCTGCTCGGTACACCTCACCGTCGAAGCAGCGTCCGAGCCATCGGCTGGCTCGGCTCAGGTGGTAGTCGTCGGTGACGGCCACCATCGAGGTCCACGCCCGCTCCTCGGCCACTCGGGCGAACGCGATGGCCTCGCCCTTGGTGTTGTCGGCGCTCACGCAGACCACGTCGTAGGGGAGCGAGGTGTCGTCGCACACCGCCACCTGGGCAGCGAACGCTTCGGCGTTCCACTGGTCGGTTCCGGTGTTCAGCACCAGCGTGTCGGCCATGCCATCGGCCATCAGTTGCTGCGCTCGTTCGAGCCGTTCGCCGTGTCCACCGGCGAAGACGACGACGCCGTTCGCCTGCCCGGGCAGATGTTCCGACGGTCGCGCGATCGACCAGACCATCCAACCGACGCACAACGTCAGCGCAACGGCCGCCACGCCTGCGAACTTCGTTCCGATCGACATCGTCGTTGACTCTACGGTCGGTTCTGGATCAGCCTGCTGCTGGTTGGTGCTGGATCACCACGACCTGACCATCTTCGACGGTGACGACCGCCTCGGCCAGCCCGTCGACCCAGCCGGTGATGGCGTAGTCGCCGGCGGTCACGGGGCCGATCGGGCCCTCGTCATTCGAGAAGGTGAAGATGTCGACATCGGATGCCAACGCCAGTGTGCGAGTCGCCTTGTTCGAGTTCTCGACGAACGGCCGCTCGGTCTCCTCGATGATCTCGATGCCGTAGTAGCACGCCAGATCGAAGTCGATGGTGCCGTCGCCGATGGCCGTGACGTACCCGAACCACACCCCGCTGGGAAGTGTGTCGGACGACCCGGGCACACAGCCCGAGTAGTACGCCTCGCCGTCGACCTCCGAACCGAACTCGTCGGGCCAGCGAACGACGGGCGCAGCTGCCGCCTCGGCGCCCGTCGACTCGACGGATTCGTCGACGAAGGGCAACGCCGCCGGCTGCGAGCTCTCGGTCTCGGTGCTCTCGCTGGAAGAGGAACGATCCCGCTGGGTCACATCGCCGTCGTCACCTCCGTTGGTCAGCGCGATGATCCCGGCGATCAGCAGCAGCACCACCAGCGCACCGGCGATCAAGTACGGGGTCCCCGAGGTGGGAGACGGCTCCGGGTCGACGCGCACCGGCAGCGGTGAGTCGTCGATCGGATACTCGTCCCACTCGGGGGACGGCTTGTCAGGTTTGATCGCCATCGCGGCCTTCTCGTCGCCTCAGGACTGGATTACCGATCCATCGGCAGCAGGGGCGAAGGAGTGAGGAGATGAACTTTCAGGCGACTCGAGTCTCGGCGGGCGCACGAACGATTGCGGTCAACGCATCGATCACACGATCCTGTTGATCATCGGTCATGCCGGATCCGGAAGGAAGACAGATGCCGTACCGGAACAAGTAGTCGGCCACGCCGCCGCCGATGGTCTCGACGCCGTTGAACACCGGCTGCTGGTGCATTGGTTTCCAGACCGGCCGAGCCTCGATCTTCTGGTCCTGCAGTCGGCGGCATACAGTCGTCGGTGAGAAACCTGCGGGCAACAGCGCCACGCTCAGCCAGCGGTTCGGCCGAGTGGTGACACCGTCGGGCATCCAATCTAGATCCGGGAACGACTCCTGGTACCTTCGGAAAATCGCTTCACGCCTTGCGATCTTCTCCTCGAGCCGACCGAACTGGGCGAGCCCGAGCCCCGCCAACAGGTTCGACATCCGGAAGTTGAATCCCACATCGAGATGTTCGTAGTGGATCTCGTTCTCCCGTGCCTGCGATGCGAGATGCCGCGCCCGGGCGATCTGCTCGGCAGGACCGATGAGCATGCCGCCACCCGAGGTGGTGATGATCTTGTTGCCGTTGAAGCTGAAGACGCCGAGATCCCCGAAGGTGCCGGCCTTGCGGCCATCTGGCCCGACCGACCCAAGCGACTCGGCCGAGTCCTCGACCACGGCGACGCCATACCGGGCGCACACTTCGAGCATACGCACGTAGTCAGGAAGATTTCCGTAGAGATCGACCGGCATCACGGCGGCTGGCAAACGATCGACAGCGGCACGCTCGGCAAGGAAGCCGTCGAGACGGTCGGGATCCAGGTTCCAGGTGTCGGGCCCGACGTCGCAGAACACCGGGTGTGCGCCGACGTGCAGCACAGCGAAGGCGCTTGCGGCAAACGTGGCGGTCTGCACGACGACCTCGTCACCGTGCTTCACACCGGCGAGGATCAGGCCGAGTTGCAGCGCAGCGGTGCCCGAGGAAAGCCCGACCGCGGCTTCGGCGCCGGTGTACTCACGTACCGACGCCTCGAAGGCATCGATCGAGGGCCCAGCGGGCGCAATCCAGCCACCGTCGAATGCTTGTAGCAGGCCTTCTCTGTCGGCATCCGTCACGTCCGGTGGCGAGAGGAAGACCCAGCCGTTGTCGGGGGCCGTCATCAATACTCCTCGTTCTCTGAGTCGCGCTGACAAGATCGGTCTTGTCTCAGGTGTTCCACGCTATTCGCCACCCAGCGTGGCGACAAGGGCGCGCAGTGAGCCGTGATGCCTACATTCACCTTGATCCCATGAACTCTTCGGCCCCGATGGCCATGCCCTCGGCGGCGACGCCGTGACCCTTCGTGACCGTGGTCACCGTTCTGGCCAAGATCGAGAGGTCCATGCGCAGCGAGTGGTGGTCGACGTAATAAACGTCGAGTTCGAACCGTTCGTCCCACGAGAGGTCGTTCCGGCCGCTCACTTGGGCCAAGCCGGTGAGGCCGGGACGGACATCGTGTCGGCGCATCTGTTCAGGTGAATAGCGGTCGAGATATCGCATGAGAAGCGGACGTGGGCCGACGAGGCTCATGTCGCCTCGAAGCACGTTCATGAGCTCCGGCAGCTCGTCCAAACTGGTGCGACGCAGCCGTTCGCCAAAGGGATGCGTCCGATCGCCATCGGGCAGCAGCACCCCATCAGGACCAGTGGCGGCGGTCATCGTCCGGAACTTGAGCAGCTCGAATGGCTCGCCATGGAGGCCTGGTCGAGCCTGGCGGAACAGCACCGGGGACCCCAAACGCATTCGCACCATTATGGCGACGACAACGAGCATCGGTGACAGCGCGATCAACGCCACGGTACTGACGGCGATGTCGATGCCACGCTTGAGCGGCGACAGCGTCGTGGATCGGGCCCGAATCATCAGCACCACGCTAGGTGGTCGAATGCCTGACGAGCTTGAGGAGAATTCTGCGGACGGATGGTGTCCGGTCCCGCTACCCGGTCAGCAATTCGAGTTCGGTTCCAGCCGCCAACGCTCGGGCGACATCACGGATGGTCGAATCGTCGACGTGGTCAGCGAGGCGAAGACGACACAGCACCCGCCAGTACCTCGCACCGAGTTGGTCAGCAAGAGACACCGAGCGCATGAGCGAGTCGGTGCGCTCTTCCGCATCGCCGGCAAGTTCGGCGATGAAGCGCGAGCAGGGGCCAAGCGCACCGATCCCGAACCCCATCACTATCGACGTCGACTCGAAGGGCGCAAGGAATCGGCGACATCGCCGTCGAAGTTTCTCGTCGCCCGCCTCGGCGACCACCGATGCCACGATGGCAATGGCTGGAAGGGCCATGCTTCCCGGCGAGTCGAGGGCATTGTTCGCAACACGTACTGCCATGGCGCGTCCACGTTCCTCGGTGCCCTGGGCGACGTCGACGACGGAGAGGGCGGCCTGCCCGATGAGTGACCGGCTGAGATTGTTTCGTGCCTGGTCGAACATCGGAGCGATCGAGTCGAGTGCGTTCCGATCGAGTGCATCGACGAACAGGTGGGCAACGCGTGCACTGGCCGCCTCTCGGAATCCGTGTTGGGTGCCGAACTCGTACGCACTCTCGGCGAGCTCGAGCGAGCGTGCGAGGTCGCCATCACCCATTGCCAGGACCGCAGAGAAACACCTGGCGTGCCAGATCCGCAAAGGATCGGCGAGTTGTTCGGCTCGTTCGACGAATTCGTGATGGCGTTCTCGTGACTCGCCGAGGTCGTTGGCCTCGAAAGCCGAGATTGCCTGCATCTGGCGAATGCGCGCCCCTGCGACCCCCGCCGTATTGAGCGTGTCAGGTGGGAACGGGTGGGCGCCCGGCAGATGGTGGTGGTGCGTTGTCCACGCGGTGATGTGGGCGGTGGCTCGCTCGGCTTCGTCATCCGCCAGCTCGAGAGCGACCGCTGACCAGTGATGTGCGGCGTTCGCATCGCCCTCGAGCGATGAGAGCCGGCTGAGCTGGCAAACGACCCGGAAGCGCAGACCGGGTGCCAGGGCATCGAGGCGGATCCGTTCGAGCTGAGATCGGCGAACTGGGTCGCCGCCGGTGTGTTCGGCACCGGGGAGGCCACTGAGCGCCGCGGCTGCGGCTCGCTCCCAGTCGGCGTTGGCGACACAACGGTCGAAGGCCCGGCTTCGGGCCTCCGCACCGTCGCGGCCCGAGAGATCGAGCGCTTCAGCCCATGTGATGAGCACCTCGACGCTCGTGTCGTTGCCGCGCAAACCATCGATGCGTTCGCACTGTCGAGCAGCCCTCCGCCACTCGGACTCGGCCAGGTAGGCCTCAGCCGAGGCCTGAAGCAGCTTCGCAGTCAACTCGACGGGCATGCGCGACGACGCCTGGAAGCAGTGCTCGGCCCGGCGATGCAGCTCGGTCTCGAGGTCGAACGCCTGCTCGTGGAGCGAGTGGATGCGGAACAATGGAGCGCTCGCCAGGCATGCATGCCAGAAGCTGGCGTCTCGGAAGCGATAGATGTCGGCCTCGTCGGTCTCGTCGATGAACTCGCGGTTCCAGAGGTCGTCGAGTGCTTGCTCGGCATCGGCGACGGGCAGTTCGGAGAGATGGATGGCCGTCCCCACTCGGAACTCACGTCCGAGAACGGCGGCGACGACGGCGATCGCTCGAGCGTGTGCTCCCAGGTCGGCAAGCGCGAACTCGGCCCTTCGCCCGATCTGGGGCGTGCGGTGCAACGCGAGCGACCCGGGATCGGTGGCTTCGAGGAGCGCAGCCACCATCCCAGGCACACCGGCGCTCAGCTCGAGGATCTCGTCGGCCAACAGCGAGCGAGCATCGTGGGTTGCGTACGGAAAGTGGCGTTGCGCAACGACGTATACATCGGACTGCGTGACGGCGCCGAGCATGATTTTGGGCACGTCCAACTCGTCGATCTGGCGCTGGAACGCCAGCCAGTTGGCGGTGGCCGTATTCGGGTCGCCCGCAACCTTCACGACCAGCGGTCCAGCGGTGAGTGAGTGCTGCATCAGCCGGCGAATCACTTCGAACGATGCGACGTCGAGTGCATGGGCGTCATCGACGATGTAGTGGAGCGGGTGTGTCGCCATCTCGGCGTTGTCGATGAGGAAACGGACGTGCGAGTGGATCTCCCTCGCCATGTTCTCTACGTCGGTGGCGGCAGGAAGATGGAGATGGGCAAGAGTCGGCAGAGCAACGTGGAGTGGGGCCAGGGGTGGTGCATCGTCGTCGAGCGCAGTGATGTAGATGTAGTCGGCCCCAGCGTGTCGGAGCTGGTATGTCGCCTCTGCGATCAGGCGCGTTCGGCCCAACCCTGTCTCGCCGAGGAGGAGGAGGAGTGTCCGAGGCGACACGAGGTGGGCGAGCTCGGACTGACGGCCGATCAAGGGTCCTGCCCGTGTGAGGTCGAGCGCAGGATGGAGTCGTGACTGCACGACCCGTTGGCCGATCGGTGCGGGCGGGTCGGGTCGGCGTTCGCTGTTGGCGTTCGAGTGCAGCTGCACCAATGCCGACGAAGCCTGCATCTCTTCGCTCTGGTAGCGATCGAGCACCAGGCTGAGCAGGCGCTCGGCCTCAGGCTCGCGATTGCAGTGCGTGAGTATGTGCACGATTCGCTGAACCACGGCGTCGTCGTGCCATTCGGCTACAGCAAATCGAACGAGAGCTGACGCGCATCCGTCAGGAAGATCGTCGGGAATGTCGGTCTCGAACCGACCGAGCAGGCTTCGCTGGTGGAACTCGGCGAGGCGACGTGCGTCGTCGACGAGTTGCCCACCGCCGATGTCGTCGAGCGGGCGTCCAGCAAGCGCACGCTCGAGATCGGACGGTGTCGGTGATGCACCCGATTCGACGAACGACTCGAGCCACCACAGATCGACGTTGGGCGTCGGCAGCTCGAGTCGATAGTGCCCGGCTTCACTCTTCACCTCGAGCCCAGAGGCTGCCCGTCGCAACCTCGAGACGTTCAGTCGTAGTGCCGACTGCCAGGCAGCGGGAAGGCCGGAGGGCCATACCGACTCGGCAAGTCGGATCTGACTCGCACCCTGCGGGCCGGCGGCGATCAGGCCCGCCAGGAGTCGTGTCTGCGATTGCGTGATTCGCGAAGGAACGCCACCCGGCAAGGGCGACTGCACGGAAACAGCACCGAGTGCCGCAAGGCGGGGCTGGGATGTCGCGGAGGAGGGCATTCGACACAAGCACTGAAGGGCGAGGGGTGAGCTGAGACTAGTCGGGACGCGCGAGTACCCCGGCCTGGGCCGGGGTAGCTGCGAGTTTGGATTCGACCGGCACTGGGGTCAGGGTGCGGGTGGCCAGAGGCCGAGCATCTCGAGCCGCGATTTGTGCCGGTGGCAGGGGCCGCAGAGCGGCGCACCATTGGTGGTTTCGGTGAGGCCGCCGTCTTCGTAGCGGACGGTGTGATCGGCCTGGCATCGCCAGGCTCGTGTGTCTCAGCCGGCGCCTTGACAGTGCCGGTCTCGGATCATGATGCCGGTGCGGATGGCACCCTTGAACAACCGGGTCTTGGCCGAAGCAGTGAAGTCGCGGGTCTCGGTGTCCATGCGGAACAGCCGGATGTGGGCGGCGATGGCGTAGTCGAGCGCATCGGCGGGGGAGAGCGACAGGCCTGACTCGGTCTCGCACCGCCGAGTGGCGGCCCGGGCGACCGCTTCGCCCGGCTGGTAGCGGCGTGCGGGTGGCTCTTCACCGCGTGCGATCGAGTCTCGGCGCGCCGCTTCTTCCTCGAGGGTTTCGTCGTCGGCGACGATGTTGGCGACCACCTTGGCCAGGGCCGGGTCGGCAGCGATGCCTTGGCGCATGATGATCACGAAGGCGTCGTGTCGGCGTTGGCTGTCGTTGCGTCCAAGATCGGCCATGGTGGCTTCGTCGCCGAGCCGAGCTTGGGCGTTGGCCCAGTCGGCTTCGAAGAGTTCGTCGACCTTGGCGTTGAGTCCCGGCTCGATCTGGGCCCAGGCGGCGGTGGTGGACAGGATCTCGATGAGGACCTGCTGGCTGACCGGCTCGGTGAAGTCGAAACCACGGTCGGCGTGGGCCCGTTCGGCGTATTCGTTGGGGTCGATCGGGTCGACGAGGGTTTCCCAGGAGTTGAACAGGTGCTTGCAGGTGGCCCAGTCGTTTCGGGCGAACCCGATGAGGGCGTTGAGATCGGCGTTGAAGGCGGCTCGGAGTTCGGGCCGGCTCCACAGGCGAAGCAAGAGCGAGACGTGTTCTTCGTTGATGATGCCGTCGGCGAAGGCTTGCCCGACGGTGGGCTGTTCGGTGAACAGGAAGCGGCCGCGGCGGCACTGCTTGCCGGCGGCGGCTTTGGCCACGCGGAGTGAGTCGGCCAGCCAGAGTGCTTCGTTGCGATGGCGAGTCAATGATGGACCGGCCTGCTCCTGCGCTTTGGCCAGGAGTGCCCAGTACTCGGCCCTCGCTTCACGGGCCCGGGCCTCGGCCTCGAGGATCTGGTCGTGCAGCGACAGTTCGGGGCCGGTGGCCAGTTGGTCGTCGACGGGGCCTTCGCTTGCCCTGCTTGTGATCCCGCCAAGGAACATGGGTGAATGATATCGAACATATGTTGCTAAGACAAACGCTAAGTATGAGAATTACTGAAGATATTTGAGATGTAGATCAGGGGACGCGTCAATGAGCGAGCATGAGCTAGCTGTCAGACGATCTGGTTTCGTGTCTGAGCTCACTGCGACGGAAACCCTGGGGCGTCAACGTCATCGCTTTCTGCGATCAGCAGATGCCGAGCCACCGCGAGGTAGAGACACTTCCCCGGAGTGACCGGAGCGTCGGTCTAGATCCGGGCCGACGACGGACAGGTCGGCACGGTCGCCGGAGGCGTGATGACCATGGGGGCCCAGGCCAACGAATCACACTTCAGCGTGCTCGCCGGTCACTACGACGTGAGCATCGTGAAGAGTGGAGTGGAGACCATCCACGATGCGATCGATTGCTCGAGCGGCACCTGCCAGGCCGGAGCACCGATCGCAACAGCTGCGCTCCACCAGGTAGGTCCCGGCGGCATCGGCTGCCAGGGTGGCAACACGGCGGAGAGCATCGTCGGGCAGGTGTCGGTGCATGTCGCCAACGGCCAAATGGTGGTCGACATCGTCTACAGCGGTGCACCGAACCTGACGCTCACCGTCGAGCTCTTCGAAGCGACGGAATCGTTCAACTGCGTGCCCGACAACTTGGGAGTGGTGGCCGGGGTGTTGCTCACGACCGACGCAACCGGCAACGGGAGTGTCTTGTTCTCGGTGCCGTATCCCTATGTCGGCTACAACGGCACCATCGGCGACGGGACCGGAAGCGACGACCTCGTGGTCGTACTCGATGGGTCGTTGGGCCAGCTCGAGTGACTACGCCAGATCGGTCGGTCGAGGAGCGCTTGGGTCCTTGAGGCGAGTCTTGAGCACAGCGGCGATGCGGTCGCCAGCGTGTCCGTCCCACAACTCCGGGCACCGAGGTTCAACCTTGCCGGCGAGCGCCCGACCCGCGGCCGCGATGATTGCGGCGGGATCCGTGCCGACGAGCGTGTTCGTGCCTTCGGTGATCGTGATCGGTCGCTCGGTGTTCTCACGAAGGGTGAGGCACGGCACGCCGAGGGCGGTGGTCTCCTCCTGGATGCCCCCAGAGTCGGTGAGCACCAACCGTGCGCTGGCTTGAAGAGCGAGGAAGTCGAGGTAGCCGAGCGGTTCGATGACTCGAAACGACGGCGGCAGGTCGAGCGACGAAAGTTTGCCGGCCGTGCGCGGGTGCGCCGGGAACACGACCGGGAGCTTGGAAGACACTTCGCTGATCGCCCCAACCAAACGGGCCAGCGACGCGTCATCATCCACATTCGACGGACGGTGCAGCGTGACGGCGGCGTAGCCGCCGGCTGTCAGGCCGAGGTCGGACAGCGTGGATCGCTGCTTGGCTCGCTCGACGTTCTTCAACAACGTGTCGATCATGACGTTGCCGACGAGATGAATCTGGTCCTCGCGGTAGCCCTCTGCGCGAAGGTTCTCGACGCCGTCGGGCGATGGAGCGAAGAGCAGATCGGCCAGACGGTCGGCGACCACGCGATTGACTTCCTCGGGCATAGCCCAATCGCGGCTGCGCAGGCCCGCTTCCACATGGGCGACCACGGCACCGGCCTTGGCCGCAACGATCGAACAGGCCAGGGTCGAGTTGACGTCGCCAACCACCACCACGCCATCGGGTCGGCGCTCATTCATGTACTGCTCGAAGAGCACCATCACCCGGGCCGTCTGCTCACCGTGGCTGCCGGAGCCGGCACCGAGGTGAACGTCGGGGGAGCGAAGCCCGAGATCGTCGAAGAACACATCCGACATCGCCTGGTCGTAGTGCTGTCCGGTGTGGAGCAGATCCACCTCGATGCCGACGGCTTCGAGCGCATCGACGACCGGCTTGATCTTCATGAAGTTGGGCCGCGCTCCCGCAACGCAGGTGACGAGCATGAGAAGTCCTTCGTGGCGGAGAGACGGGTCAGAGAATCTCGACGGTGTCGCCGCTCAGCTTGTTTCGAGTGTCGAACACATAGCTGGCGTGGGCGACGACCATTTCGTAGTCGACGTTCGAATGATCGGTGACGAGCACGACCGCGTCGGCGGCCTTCACCTCTTCGACAGTCAGATCGACTCGTGTGATCAGGTGATCATGGTCGTAGCTGGCGATGTGAGGATCGTGCACTCGCACGTTGGCGCCGAGTTCACACAGCTGCCGGATGATCGGCGACGCCGGAGTCTCGCGTGCGTCGTTCGAGTCGCGCTTGTAGGCAACGCCCAGGATCAGAACACGGGATTTCTTCGCCGGCTTCCCCCGGTCGTTGAGCCCCAGCATGATGCGCTTCACCACATAGTCGGGCATGTGATCGTTGACATCGTTTGCGATCTTCACGAAACGGCTGGGCTGACCCAATTGGCGCTCGAACTTCCACGACAGGTACGACGGATCGATCGGCAAGCAGTGCCCGCCAACACCGGGCCCGGGGTAGAACGGCATGAAGCCGAACGGCTTCGACGCGGCGGCACCAATGACCTCCCAGATGTCGATGCCGAGCGCCCGTGACTGCGATGCCAGCTCGTTGACGAGCGCGATGTTCACGTGACGGAACGTGTTCTCGAGCAGCTTGGCCATTTCGGCTTCGCGTGTGCCGGCAACCGGAACGGTCGTGTCGACGAGCGCGTCATAGAACGTCTTCACGGCGTCGAGCGACGCAGGGTCGACGCCCGCCACGATCTTCGCCGTTTTCTGGAACGTCCACGTCGTGTTGCCGGGGTCGATCCGCTCGGGACTGAATCCGAGATGGAAGTCTCGTCCGGCGATCAGGCCCGAGAGCTCCTCGAGAATCGGGGCGACGAATTCTTCGGTGGTGCCCGGATACGTCGTCGACTCCAAGATCACGAGGCACCCCGGGCTGACATGCGCAGCGACCAGTTCGGACGCCGATTTCACGTAGCTCATGTCTGGCGCACCATCGTGCAGCGGCGTTGGCACCGTGATGACGGCAACGTCGAAACCGGCAAGCGATGCCGGGTCAGCGCTCGCCGAGTAGCGGCCAGTGGCGAGTGCTTCGGCGATGTCATCGCTCGTGATGTCGTCGATGTAGCTGACACCGTCGTTGAGCGAGTCGACCTTTTCAGTCGAGGTGTCGAAGCCAAGTACGTCGAAGCCGACCTCGACCGCCCTTACGGCGACCGGAAGCCCGACGTAGCCCTGGCCGACAACGGCCACCTTCTGCGTGTTCATGTTCTTTCGCCGCCTTGTGTCTGAGAGTGCTGCCGTTCGGGTTGGAGTATGGCGGACGGACTGACCTTCTGGCGGGATCCACCTCGGAAGCCCCGTCATCCGCAGACGTCATGCCGCTGCTAGCACCATCCTTCGAGTTCGCCGACCACCTCGAGGTCGCCCGAAAGGAGCAAGTCCTGCGGGGTCCACAGTGAGGTCAGACCCGCTGCTGCGAGTTTGGCGATTGCGTAGAGACGATCGATGAGCTTTTGCAGTATGGGATTGGTCGCAAGGTCCGCAAGCAGGTCGTTGAGCGGCTCCAGTAACTGTTCGAGCCCGCCATCGCCACGAACGAACGTGGCGAGTTCGACGGCTTGTTCCGGTGTCAGTTGTGCCGCAGCGCCCAGCTTGATGAACGCCTGCTCGGTGGGACCGTCGCACGCGTCGCGAGGTTCGAAGACGACGTGCTGACGGGTCGCAGGCTTCGTCGTTTCACAGCCGACTGCTGCCAGTACCTCGGCGGCCAGCGACCCGCAGGTGTCGCCGAGGTCCTCGGCGACGAGCGCCGCCAGCGCTTCCAGTACTTCTTCGGCACGGCCCTCGTCGCCTTCGACCATCGCTCGCAGGCGAAGCACGAGCGCCTGGTAGACCATCGCCTCGGAGCCGTAGGGGGCATCGGCTCCGTCGAGCGCTCGCTCCGCTGCAGCTGCCGCTGCGCCAGCTCGCTTGTTTGGGTCCCTGAGCTGGAGGACCAGTGCGGGTTGACCCCCATAGGGGACGCACCGTTCGTTCAATGGCCGGGCTTTGATGTGCGGCATCGATTGCTCGACGATCTCGACCTCACCGGCACCGTCGACGCTCGAGACGATCGCGGCGTGGACAAAACCCGATCCGTCGAGACCGGCAATCAATTCGTTGAGGCACACCGCCTCGTCGATCGTGAATCCACGGAGCTCGCCGTAGTAGCTGGTCATCTCGGTGAGCGAACCGATGGTCGGGGCTCGGAAGAGCAGGAACTGCCCCTCTTCGAGTTCGTGTGGTTGCAGTGCCATGGTCAACCTTTCATCTTCTGTTTGTCGTCAACGGGGTGAGGAGCAGCGATCGATCCACGGTTTGGCTTCCATGGCTCGAGCCTGGTCGATGGCGGCGCCACGATGGTCGGCAGCCACGTCGCCGAGCCCGCATCGAGCTGCGAGGAGCGCCAAGATACGATCGACCGGGCCCAGATGGCCGCCGGCCTGGCCGAATCGTGGGGTGGTACCCCGATAGGGCAGCAGGGTCGAATAGAGGAGTTCGGCATCCCCCTGCGACACACCGACCTCGGTGGCAACGGTCGCAACTGCCATCAGCGCACCGCCATTGACATTGGAGCGAAGCGCGGTGGAAGCGAGATCGAGCCCGATCGCCAAGCATGCGCCCGCCCGATCGTGTCGACCATTGATCACATGCACCATCCCCTCGAGGCCGGCGAGCAAGAGCGAGGTTGCAGGTCCGGATGACTGGTGAGTGAGTGCGGCTAGCAGGGTGCTGAAGTTCTCTTGATTGGTGCTCGCGTTTGTGGCGGGTGTCGAAAAGAATGGGGTTCATGCGTGGGACCCCTGAGCGTCAGTTGTCGATGTTGTCGTCGTTGTCGACCGAGGATCTGATCCCGGCCGATCATCCGATCCGCCGGATCCGGGTCGTGGTCGATGAGGTGTTGGCGGGCCTGGACGACGAGTTCGACGCGATGTACGCGACCTCGGGTCGTCGGTCGGTACCACCGGAGACATTGTTGAAGGCGACGGTGTTGATGGCGATGTACTCGATCCGCTCCGAGCGGGCGTTCTGCGAGCGGCTGAACTACGACATGTTGTTCAAATGGTTCCTCGACATGGCGATCGACGACCGGGCCTTCGATCCGACGACGTTCACCAAGAACCGTCGCCGCCTCCTCGAACACGAGATCGCGGATCGGTTCTTTGCTGCGGTGGTGACCCAGGCGAAGTTGCGCCGCTACATGTCGTCGGATCACTTCTCCGTGGACGGGACGTTGTTGCAGGCGTGGGCGTCGAACAAGAGCTTCAAACCCAACGAGCCCGGCGGCGACGATGATGGGGGCGGGTTCAAAGGCCGTAACGCCGAAGTCGATTTCAAGGGGCAGAAACGGTCGAACAAGACCCATACGTCGACGACTGATCCGGAAGCGTTGCTGTTCCGCAAGTCCAACGCCGCCGCCGCAGAGCTGTCCTACATAGGGCACCTGTTGATCGAGAATCGTCACGGATTGATCGTGGATGCCGACCTCACCCAAGCCACGGGCTACGCCGAACGAGACTGCGCGACCGAGATGCTGAAGCGTTTGCCGGCGTCAGGGCGGCGCCGGACCATCGCTGGGGACAAGAGCTACGACACGAAGGACTTCGTCGCCGACGTCCGCGAGTTGGGGTTCACCCCGCACGTCGCGCAGAACACATCGAACCGGCGCTCCGCTATTGATGCGCGTACCACCCGCCATGGCGGCTACGAGACGTCGCAGCGGATCCGCAAACGCGTCGAGGAACCCTTCGGCTGGATCAAGACTGTCGGCGCCAGCCGCAAGCTCCGCTACATCGGCCAGGCCAGGAACCGGGCCTGGTTCAAGATCGAAGCCGCCGTCTACAACCTCCTCAGGATCTGCGCTCTCGACGCCGCGATGGCCTGACCGGCTCGGGCCCGGGACCGCCAGATCAGCAGGCCGAGTCCGCCAGAGCATCCCGGGCAACCCGACACCCTCACCAGACCCGGCCTTTCAATCCCGGCCCAGCCGCACGGCCCTACGGGCCGAATTTCCGCACCCTGCTAGTCGGGGATCGGTGGTGCCGAGCACGAACGAGCTACTGAGGACCAGACCGAGATGGATGGGCACGGCGTCGGGAATCTCCCATTCCTGCCCTTCGATCAGCAGCTCGTCCAGAAGAAGGCGGAAGCCATCGAAGTCGCCGACGGTCAGTGCGATGTCAGCCTCGATGACCGACGCCATCCAGCGCAGCACTGGCAGCGAACGAGCGGCGGTCGAAGCCGCCATCACGGCGGCCCGCTCCGAAGCCTCACCAAGTCGACCGAGCATCAACAACGAGCTGATCTCGGTCTGGTAGCCGACTCGCTCGATCAGATGCTGGTCCCACCACTCGTCGGGCGTAGCGGAGAGGAGTCGGCGAGCTGCGTCGAGTGTCGACGCGGCGTCGGGTCCACCGAGAAGACGGAAGAGGGCGACGAGTCGGTGCGGGATCTCGAACTGCTCCGGTGGAGCGGCTTCGACGATGAGTGCCGACCGCTCTGCATGCTCGGTCCAGCCGTTCATGACGAACTCGGCGAGCATGTGCTCCGTTGCAGCGTGAACGCGAGTGGTGGTGTCGGATGGCAGACGAGCGGTGAGACGGGCCAGCACATCCGTCGGCGCCGGGTCGCCTCGCAGAAAGCGAGCGAACACCCGCGCCGATCGCATCAGCTGCTCATCGAGCGAAGGATCGTCGTGCGCTGTCACACTCCTCTCGGCATCGAGAAGAGCGGCCACGGCGGCAGGGCCGCGGCCCCCGAGGGTCATGCAACGGGCAAGACCGAGCAGTGCGACCGGTCGGAATGAGTCAGGTCCACGGCTTTCGATCACCGAGAGGGACTCGGCGTAGAGGGCACCGGCGGTGTCGAACGAATATTGGTGTTCGGCCTGCCCCGCTCCGGCAAGGGCCAGTTCGACGGCGTGATCGGCGGTGGTGAGCGGCACGCTTCGGCAGGCGTGCCAGGCCGCTCGGGTGGTGGACGCACCACCGATGGCGGCGAGCGCGCGGGCCGCTGCTCCGTGGATTCGGGCACGCCGTACCGACGGGGTGTCGGCGTAGATTCGTTCACGGAGCAGATCGTGCGAGAACGCGATGGTTCCCCGGTCGACTTCGCGGACGATGCCTTGGCGTTCGGCGGGGCTCAGTGCCTCGAGGGTGGCGTGGTCCAACTCGTCCAACATGGCGGCCAAGAGATCCGTGGAGACGTGCGGACCGAGCACTGCCACCACCTCGAGTGCCTTGCTGGTCGACTCGTCACAACGTCCGAAGGTCTCGGCGAAGTGTGTTGTCAGATCGACGGGAACTTCGATCGTGTCGATGTCGTCTGCTTCACGACCACGCCAACTGTCGAGCAGCGAGGTCACGAACAGGGGTGTCCACCGGTCCGCTCGAGCAACCGTTGGCTGATTCGGCGAGCCCGGCCGGGGTTGACATCGAGCCGAGCGATGACGAGTTCGGCGATCGCGTCGCTGTCGAGCGGGCCGAGTTGGAGCACCAGCGGCGTCGTGCCGAGCGCAGCAAGATGGTCGAGGTCGGAAGACCGGGATCGGCTGGTGACCACGAGCGACAGTCGGTCGCACTCGCGAACGAGACGCCGGCCGAGTGCGAGCGAAGCCGAATCGGCCGCGTGCGCATCTTCGATAACAACGAGCGCCGGCTGCTCACCGGTCGCAGCGTTCACGAGCTCGAGCGCTGCGTCGTAGAGATCGGCTTGGTGCGAGAGGTTCGTCGACTGACTCGCGCTGAGCCGAAGGAATCGCTCGGCCGAGTCTCGGCACGCACGCAGTCCGGACCACTGACGAGCGAGCTGCCGCCACGCCTGGTAGCTCTCGCCGTCGGGATCGGCCCACACCAGCGCGACCTCGTGCGTCGTCAGGAACCGATGCAAGACCTCCGTCACGACATGGGACTTGCCGATGCCGGCATCGCCGGAAACGATCACACACCGTCTGCGTTGGTCGGCGACTGCTGCCACGATGGTCTCGATCTCGGAGCGACGCCCTACACTCACGTCGTTCGACGGGAGCTTCGGCGTCGAGGGTGACGATGGAGCAGGCGTCGTCTCGAGCGTTTCGCCGCTGACAATCTTCGATTCGAGCAGTCGGAGCTCGTTCGACGGTTCGATCCCCAGGTCATCGATGAGGCGCCGACGATGATCCTGATAGGCCCGTAGCGCATCGATGGTTCGACCTGACCGATGCAGCGCCATCAGGTAGTGGCCGGCGATCCTGTCGTTGTAGGGCTGTCGGTCGACCTCATCGATGAGCAGCGGCAATACCGACGTGGTCTCGCCGAGCGATACCCGAAGCTCGATCTCGAGTTCCCGAGCATCTGCGAGCAACTGAGCGATTCGTCGCTCCAGCCGGTCGAGATCGGCGCAGCCTCGCACGCCGCCCAGCGGCTCACTCGAGCTGAATCGGGCCACCGACCGCACGTGATCGAGTGCCTGCCTGGGATCGCGGGCCTGGACCTCGCGTGCCGCGTCGACCGCCGACTGCACCAGGTCGATGTCGATTGGCAGCGAGCCACCTGGCATTTCGTAGCCGACACCTTCACGCGAGGTTGCGGGCTCGACGCCGTGTTGGCGGAGCAGCTTGTTGAGTCGGCTGATGTGGTTTCGGAGCGAGGCACGGGCGCTAGCGGGAGCGGGGTCGCCCCAGAGCTTGTCGACGAGGGCATCGGCGTCGATCGGGACGGTGCTGGTGGCCAGCAGCGCAAGACACGTCGATGCGAACGGGCCGGGTGCGACGTGCAACAACTGATGAGTCTCGACACCTACCGGCCCGATCAGCCGGATGATCGGTCGTGTGCCACCGTCGTTCTGCGACTCCACTCGTCCCCCACGTTGGATCGGCTCGTAGCCGGCGCTGCCGGTGGTGAAGCTAGCCGATGACAGAACGGCCGTCCCGAGCTGAACTGAGTCTGACCTGGGACACCGAG
Organism: Acidimicrobiales bacterium; assembly: GCA_041394265.1. Lineage (NCBI taxonomy): Bacteria > Bacillati > Actinomycetota > Acidimicrobiia > Acidimicrobiales > Acidimicrobiales bacterium. Next base: position 7,046 of record JAWKIO010000005.1, on the reverse strand, counting down.
CGGCGAGTCCGCTCAGATCGAGCGCGACAGGCAGTCAGCGGGAGGAACCCGAGTCGGCCGATTCGAGCACGATCGGCTCGGGGCCACCGGAACCAATCGGTCGCACCGCATCGGCGAAGCGGAGGATCTCGGCGGTGTTCTCCGCTCGGGAGAGGGCAAGAGCGTCAAGCGCTCGAACCGGCACCTCGGATCGAGTGTGAGTGATGCGGGGGTGCTCCCGGTGCTCGCCTCGTTCGGCGGCGGCGACGAGGATCTCGTGCATCTTCTCGCCCGGGCGGAGGCCGGTGTACACGATTTCCACCTTGGCCCCAGCGTGGTCGATCAGCTGTTTCGCCAGGTCGGCAATTCGCACCGGCTCACCCATGTCGAGGATGAGCACCTCGCCGGGCCGCCCGATGGCGCCGGCTTGCAGCACGAGGCGGACGGCTTCAGGGATGGTCATGAAGTAGCGGGTCACGTCCGGGTGAGTGACGGTGACGGGACCGCCACGCTCGATCTGTCGTCGGAACGTCGGCAGCACCGAGCCCTCGAACCGAGCACGTTGCCGAACCGAACCGACACGAACTTGCGTCCCGTTGCGGCGGCGTACCTCGCGGTCTCACGTTCAGCGAGGAGCTTGGTGGCACCGAGCACGCTCGTGGGGTCTGCTGCCTTGTCGGTCGACACGTTGACGAAGTGGATCGTGCCGTACTCCGTCGCTGCCTGCAGGAGGTGGCGGGTGCCCAACGTATTGGTCTTCACGCCCTCCGACGGATGAAGTTCGAGCAGCGTGAGGTGCTTCAGTGCAGCGGCGTGGAACACCACCTGTGGCTTCCATCGAGCGAAGATCTCGTTGACCCGATCGACATCGCGGATGTCAGCGACCACGAGGTGTGGATCGTCAAGCAGCGCTTTGCCCTCGATCGACAGCTGCACACTGTGGAGCGCCGTTTCGTCACGGTCGAGCATGATCAGGTCGGCCGGCTGGAGCTGGTGGAGCTGGCGGGCAAGCTCAGAGCCGATCGAACCGCCCGCACCGGTGACGAGTACCCGACGACCCTTCACGTACGAAAGAATCGAGGCCATGTCGACCGTCACCTCGGCTCGGCCGAGCAAGTCGGCTTCGGTGAGCTGACGGATGTCCTTCACCGTGAGGCGGCCCATCATCTCGGCCGTCGACGGCACTACTCGGATGTCGAGCCCGGCAAGTCGTCCGAGTTCGTCGATGGCGCCGATGAGTTCGGCATCGGCCGTGCGAACGGCGATCACGAGGAGTTCGGCGTCGAGATGGCGGGCGGCGGCCTCGATAGCGAGCCGATTGCCGACGACCGCCACCCCCGTGAGGCGTCGCTTCGACTTGTAGGGGTCGTCGTCGATGATCCCAACGGGGAGATACGGCGACGCCGGGTCGGTGAGCATCGCCCGGACCATTTCGGCACCGGTATCGCCAGCGCCGAAGACGAGCACCCGATGGCGCTGGTCGGTGGCGTGACGGCGGACGTAGTGTTCCGACACCATCCACCATGATTGGCGGATGCTGAGCATCAGCACGGCAGCGATCGGGGCCCCAAGCAGGAGCGCAGCCGCTGCCCCCGGCCGAGTGACGATGAGCGCCACCTCGAGCGCGAGGAACGCAAGCAGCCATGAGCTGAGGAGCAAGGTCTGCTCATCGCGACTGCCGATGCGGTGGCGGCCCAGGTAAAGGTCACGACCCATGCCGAACATCAACTGCATTGCCGCTGCGCCACCGGCAATGGCGGCGACGTAGCTCACCGAAGCCGCTGGAGAAAGGACGAGTGCCGAGATCGTCACCCCGATGGCCCACACCGCGCAGTCGAGCGCTGCCAGGAGCGCCCGGCGGAATCGGACGAGCGTGTCGGGAATCGGCACGTGCGTTTGCCGAAACTGTGCGGGAATCTCTGATGCCACCATCTGGCCCTCCTGGGCGTCAACTGCTGCTGAGCCTTTCGGCCCATGTCGCACGGTGTTGAGTAGTTCCACTCGTCGTCGCCATCTCCACCACTTATCACCACAGGTTCAACCAACCATCACTCGCATCTCGCCGAGCACCGCCTACCCTTCCGTCGAGACGTTGGCACGAAGCGGCAGGTCGATGATCCGAGGCGACATCGCTGCGCTACTCAGGCCGTTGCGGGGGTGTTGCATGGAGAACCCAAGATGAGCCGATGCTTGGTCTCGTGGGCGGCACCCACAGCATCGACGTCGATTTCGGACTCCAGTTTTCTCACCTCCCGCCGATGGAAGCGCTCGTTCTCGATTCCGCCCTCGATTGGATCTCGTCTGTGAGAGCCTCCGACGCTCTGGTCGCCTTCGTTCTCGGTCTCGTCGTCACGCTGGCCGTGACGCCCATCGTGGTGCTGTACCTGTGTCGTGCTGACTTGTTCGACAGCGAGAACGAGCGCAGCTCGCACTCCGGTCGGATTCCCCGTGGTGGCGGGCTCGCCATCGTCATCGCTGCGGCCGCCGCCGTTGTGTACTCGCTGGTCGCCGCCTCGGACTCGAACGGACTTGCAGCGTCTGCTGGCTGCGCGCTGGTCTTTGCTCTCCTCGGCTTCGTCGATGATCACCACTCGCTGAGCGCACCAATCCGTTTGGCGTGCCAGATCGCTCTCGCTGCCGCCTTCGTTGCGTTGTTCCAGCCACTCGCCGTGGACGCACCTGCGCCGCTGGTCTGCGCGGGAGAGATTCTTTGGATTGTCGGATTCGTCAACGTCTTCAACTTCATGGACGGCATCAACGGCATCTCGTCGATGACGTCGGCGATCGTCGGAGGAACGATCGCGGTCGCATCGTTGGCGTGGGGGAGCGGTGGCGCCGCGCTGCTCGCCGCTGCGATCACGGGAGCTTCGATCGGCTTTCTGCCGTCGAACTTTCCCAACGCCAAGGTCTTCCTGGGCGACGTTGGCAGCTACGGCATCGGCGCTGCACTGGCGGTCACCGCCTTGATGTCGGCCGATGGGGGCCCCGATCATGGCAGTCCTCCCGGTCTTCGGCCTCTACGTGGCCGATGTCGCCTGGACCCTGTTCGATCGGGCCCGTCGCCGTCAGCCCTCCTCTCCGCTCACCGCGATCACGTCTACCAACGCCTCGCCAACGGCGGGTGGGGGCACGAGCGAACGACGCTGACGGTCGGTGCGCTGACGGCGCTATTGTCCGTCGTTGGACTTGCCATCGGTCAGCGATCGCTCCTCGCCCAGCTCGTCGGCGTTGTGATCGGGCTGGCCGTTGTCGTCACCTACCTCGTCCTTCCCGCCCGCGCATGAAGATTCTCCTGGTTTGCCACTACTTCGCTCCAGAGATCGGGGCTCCACAGGCGCGCCTGTCCGAGATGGCCAAGGTCTGGGCCGGTGACGGCCACGACGTCGAAGTCCTCACCGGCATGCCCAATCACCCGACCGGTGTGATCCACGACGGCTATCGCAACCGGCGCTTCATGCGAGAAGCCAAGGATGGGTATCGCATCATCCGGACATGGCTGTACGCCACACCCAATGAGGGCATTGCTCGCAAGACACTCGGGCACCTCTCCTTCATGGTGACTGGCGTGCTGCAGGCGTGGCGTGCCGTCATAAAGCCTGATGTCGTCGTGGTCTCCTCGCCGACGTTCTTCTCGATCCTGACGGCATGGATCCACTCCCGTCGCTTCCGAGCGCCACTCGTGGTCGAGGTAAGAGATCTCTGGCCCGGCATCTTCGTCGAACTCGGGGTACTGACCAACAAGCAGATCATCTGGCTGCTCGAGCGCCTCGAGCTTGCCGCCTACCGAGCAGCAAGCGCAGTCGTCGTCGTCACCGAGGGCTTCAAGGAGGACCTCGTTCGGCGCGGAGTCCCAGCCAATAAGGTCCACGTGATCACCAATGGTGTCGATACCGATCGATTCACTCCAGGCCCGGCCGTGCCGGAGGTTCGGGCCCGGCTTGGCGCAGCCGAAGACGACACGCTTGCTCTCTACATCGGTGCTCACGGGATTTCGCAAGGGCTGCACTCCGTGATCGAAGCAGCCGGACTCGTCGATGAGAAGGTCAAGATCGCCTTTGTTGGCGAAGGTGCCGACAAGAAGCGTCTGCAGCAGCTCGCGGCCCAATCGGGGAGCGGCAACCTCTCGTTTCATGACGGAGTGGATCGTGATGAAGTCCCCGACCTGATTCGATCCGCCGACATCCTGTTGGTGCCATTGCGAGATATCCCGCTGTTCGAGACCTTCATCCCTTCGAAGATGTTCGAGTTCCTGGCTGCGGAGAAGGCAGTGATCGGGTCGGTCGCCGGTGAAGCAGCAGCGATTCTCGAACGGGCCGGAGCGATGGTGATCCAGCCCGAGGACGCCTCGGCACTCACAAGCGCGCTCAACGACCTCGCCGCTGCGCCAGAGCGCCGTGCGGCCATGGCCGCTGCCGGACGTGAGTTCGTTCACGAGAACTACGACCGCACAGAGCTGGCTCGGCGTTATGAGGGCGTGCTGGCAGGAACGATGGAGGAACGATGACGGCGCAGCGTGCGCTCGTCATCGGCGCCAGCGGCTTCACCGGATCGCGTGTGCTTCGACAGGCGCCCGAGGGCTGGACAGTCTACGGGATGGTCCGCTCGGCGGCCGCAGCAACGGCGGTGTCGAACGCTGAGGGAACGCCCGTCGAGGGCGACCTCGACCAGCCCGAGTCGGTGGCCGCCGCACTCCAGTCGGTGAAGCCAGCGATCGTGATCGTGACGGCGTCTCTCGGTTTCGGTCATGCCCCTTCGCTCGTGGAGACGCTCGAGTCCTACGGTCCCGACCGTGTGGTCTTCACGTCCACGACCGGGATCTTCACCAAGCTCAACCCGGCGTCGAAGGCCGTGAGGCTCGCCGCTGAGGAGACGATCGAGGAATCAAACCTGAGCTGGATAACGCTTCGCCCGACCATGATCTACGGGCGGCCGGGAGATCGGAACATGGAACGACTCCTCCGATACCTTGCCAGGGTGCCCGTCTTGCCCGCGCCCAACGGCGGCAACAATCTGCAGCAGCCGGTCCATGTCGATGACCTGGCCGACGCACTCTGGTCGGCAGGCGTGTCGACCCATCTTGCGTCTCAGGCAGTCAACGTCCCTGGTCCCGACGCTCTCCATTTTCGTGAGATCGTCGAGGGCGCTGCACACGCCGTCGGCCGCCGGGGCCAAGTCGTTCCGGTCCCGGTTGGGCCGGTCCGCCAGATCATGCGATTGCGCGAGAGGGTCGACATCGGCCCGAACATCAAGGTCGAGCAGATCGATCGACTCGTGGAAGACAAGGCCTTCGACGTGCAGCCTGCATCCGAGCTTCTTGATCACCGTCCGCGCTCGTTCGTTGCGGGGATCGAAGACGAAGCCGCACTCTTGGGACTTGTGGCATGAAGATCAGCGAGATCCCCGTCTTCCTGCGGACGGTTCGACACATTCCACCGAAGCAGATCTACCACCGCGTTCGCCTCCGCACGAAGCGTGCCTACTACCTGCGCTTCCCGAATGGTCTCGAGGAGCGGTGGGCCAAGGATGTTCCGGAGACCGGGAGCTGGCCCGAGGACTTCGTGCCGATCGACTGGAACGTCGAGCACGAGGCACCGCGCCACACCGAGTTCGGACGCGGCGAGATCCACATGGTGGGCGAGGTCCACGACGTCTTCGCCGGAGGCTGGCGGCCGCAGGAGCGAAGCCAACTCTTTCGCTACCATCTCCACTACTTCGAGTGGGCATGGCCGATGGCGAAGGAGGGCGGCCAACAGAACCGTGACGACTTCGGGACACTGTGGAAATCATGGAGAGCCAACACCCAAGTCGGACGCTGGGATGAATGGTCACCCTACGTGGTCTCACTCAGGGCATGGGTGTTGTGTGGCGTATTCGACTCGTTGGTACGTGGCAGCGAGATCGAACCGGACGTCCTGAAAGTACTGCAGCTGAGCGCACAGCTCCTCAAGAACAACCTTGAGAAGGATGTTGGGGGGAACCACCTACTCAAGAACCTGAAGGCACTTGTTGGCCTGGCCGATTTTCTAAAGCGAAATGATTTCGTTAAGAACAGCCAGATGTTTGACGCCGAGGTCGCGCGTCAAGTCCTTCAAGACGGCGGGCACTACGAGCTCTCACCCAGCTATCACGCGCAGGTGCTGGCCGACACGTGTGACGTGAGGGATCTAGTCGAAGCTAGCGGCCACAAGATCCATTCGATGGATGCCATAGTAGAATCAATGGTCCATTGGCTAGACTGCATTACCTACCCCGATGCCACCCTCCCAAGGTTTGGCGACTGTGTTCAGCCTCCCGCTGGTCTCGTTGAGGTGCTACTGGCTCGCTCAAACCGAGAGGCTGGTCGGCTTCCGAGGCTGCGGGTTCTAGCTGCTTCGGGGTATGTCATCTGGGCACCCTCGGCAACTTGGATGGTGGTGGCGGACCTAGGTCAGGCAGGGCCACCCGAACTGCCAGCGCACATTCAGTCGGATTGGGGCAGCTTTGAACTATGGGACAGCGGACAGCTTCTTATTGCCGACCCGGGCACAACATCGTACGTAGGAGAGAGGCGAGCGTGGGAGCGATCGTCAAATTCCCACAACGTGCCAACACCAGTTGATGGCGACTGGGCGGAAGTGTGGTCAAGCTTCCGAGTAGGCGGCCTCTTTTCAGCTTCGCCAATTGAAGTGGAGGGCACACCATCAGCGCCGACTGCCAAGGCCCGAATCCGAAGCTGGTCGGCGAGGGGCGCAGCCTGGCAGCTTCAACGTGAGTTCACTTTCGACCAGTCGGGGTTCACGGTTTGCGACCTTAATCTCGGTCGCAAGGGCTATCTTTGTTCAGTGACATGTCCAGCGTCGGCGGCAATAGCCTGGTCCGACTGTGCCGACAACTTGCCAATTATGAATGATGTTGTATCAGTTGCGCGTAGCTTCGGGGAACTGGAGGAAGCTGCTCGTTTCGTCTGGGCGCTGCCAGCGTTCGGCTGTACAACGATGACCGCCTCGCTCGCAGGTCAGCTGAGTCGGATTGATCGTAGGCAGTGGGTGTTGTCTGTGGCCGGCATCGCGGGAGCACACCAGAACGAG